>NZ_MUXN01000023.1:242635-374288 GCF_001995215.1 Amycolatopsis azurea DSM 43854 | reverse complement strand
GGCGAAGGCCGCAGGTACTGGGTGATCGTCAGGATCTCGCAGCCCGCGTCGACCAGGTCCTGCATCGCCGGAGCCACCTCCTCCGGCGTCTCGCCCATACCCAGGATCAGGTTCGACTTCGTCACCAAACCGGCCTCACGAGCCTTCGTGATGACCTCCAGCGACCGCGCGTACCGGAAACCAGGCCGGATCCGCTTGAAAATCCGCGGCACCGTCTCCACATTGTGCGCGAGCACCTCGGGGCGGGACCCGAAGACTTCGGCCAGCTGATCCGGATCCGCGTTGAAGTCCGGGATCAACAGCTCGACACCGGTACCCGGATTCAACGCGTGAATCTGACGCACGGTCTCCGCGTACAACCACGCGCCACCGTCTTCAAGGTCGTCACGCGCGACACCGGTCACCGTCGAGTAGCGCAAACCCATCGCCTGCACCGACTCCGCCACCTTGCGCGGCTCGGTGCGGTCCAGCGCCTCCGGCTTGCCCGTGTCGATCTGGCAGAAGTCACAACGCCGCGTGCACTGATCGCCACCGATCAGGAACGTCGCCTCGCGGTCTTCCCAGCATTCGTAGATGTTGGGACAGCCGGCTTCTTCACACACGGTGTGGAGGCCTTCGCGGCGCACCAGGCCTTTGAGTTCGGTGAACTCCGGTCCCATCCGGGCGCGCGTCTTGATCCACGACGGCTTCTTTTCGATGGGAGTCTGGGAATTCCGGACCTCGAGCCGCAACAGCTTGCGGCCATCTGGGGCAGCACTCACACCGTCACCCTACGCCCGCCGGAGTAGTGGTCGCCGCTCACGCGGGGTCGGGGGTGACGCCCGTCAACTTGGTGGTCACGTCCCACAACGCGGCACCGAGCGATTCGCTCCTCGCCGGGGTCAACGGCCGTACCTTGACCGGGGTTCCGCGAAGCCCGCCGAGCCCGCGAGGGCCGATGTAGTCGCCGCCCTCGACCTCGGGGGACGTCGCCGCGAACAGCTGCGGAAGCGTGCCCTGGCGGGCGTTCTGCGCGATGAAGATCTCGCCGATCCGGTTGCCCCCGGCGACGAGCGCGCGCACCACCGGGTTGCGGTAGGAACGGGCCATCCCCGAACCGAGCCCGGTCCACGTGTAGCCGGGGTGCGCCGCCACGCTGACGACGTCCTCGCCCGCGGCGCGCAGCCTGCGGTCGAGTTCGAGCGCGAACACCTGGTTGGCGAGTTTCGACTGGCCGTAGGCCGAACCCGGGTTGTACATCCGGCGTTCGAAGTTCGGGTCGGCGACGTCGATGCGCGCGCCCGTCGCGGCGACGCTCGACAAGGTGACGACACGCCCCTTCGAGCCGCCGCGCAGCGACGGCATCAGCAGCCAGGTCAGCACCGCGTGCCCGAGATGGTTCGTGCCGAACTGGGTCTCGAAGCCGTCTTTGGTGTGGCCGCGCGGCGTCGCCATCACACCCGCGTTGTTGACCAGGACGTCGAGCTTGCCGCCCGACAGTTCCTGGACCTTCTTCGCGGCTTCGCGCACCGAGTCGAGGTCGGCGAGATCCAGCCGGACGAGTTCGGGCGCTTCCCCGGTCGCGGCCGCGCGCACCTGCTCCAGCGCCTTGGCCCCGCGCTCCGGAGACCGGCAGCCGAGCAGCACGCGGGCCCCCTTGCCCGCGAGCACCTCGGACATGCGCAGTCCCAGCCCGGAGTTCGCGCCGGTGACGAACACGGTCCGGCCGGTCTGATCCGGGATGTCGGCCTCGGTCCAGCGCGCGTGAGCAGCCATGCCGGTCACCTAACTACATCGTCGCGTCCGCCGCCACGGCGGATCAGGCGCTCGGCGCGAGCAGCCGGAGCAGGTGACCCATGGGGCTGCGGCGGCGGGCGGGCTTCGCGTGCCGTCCGTGCCGGAGCAGGGTGGCGAACGCGGCGCCGACCTTGGTGATCTCCCCGGCCGGTTCGTCGCCGTCGGCCAGTCCCGCCGTCAGCGCGAGGGTGCGCAGTTCGGCTTCGTGCGACGGGATCAGCGCCGGGCACCGTTCGAGGGCCGCGTCGAGAACGGCGCGGAGGGTCTCGTGTTCGGCGGTGGCGCTGTTCCAGGCACGGGTGACGGCTTCGACGCGGTCGAGCGCGAGGTCCTGGTCGGCGTAGTCCGGGTCGGTCATCTCGGCGCGGAGGCGACCGGCGAACACCTGGTTCCACTTGTACCGGAGCGCGAGCAGAAGCTCGTCTTCGTCCGCGAAGTACTTGGTGGCGCCAGGGATGTCTTCGAGTGAGATCGCGTCGGACGGGTGGTGACCCGCCTGGCGCAGTGCGGCTTCGAGGATGTCGCGCCGCTGGTAGAAGTCGTTCCAGCTCATGATGTGGGCTCCCCTCCGTGACCCGGTTCATACCGCAGGTTTGCGGCATACTCCCGGTACGGACCTGACAGCAGTCAACATACCATGGGTATGGAGCAGGACCGGCGGCGTAAAGTTGTGAAGGTGGCGACAATGAGGTCAAGGCGGCTGGACTATTCCGAGTCCACCCGGTCGGCACTCGTCGAGAGTGCCGTGGAGCTGTTCACCAAACGCGGATACGCCGGCACGTCTCTCGACGAGATCGCCAAGCGGGCCAGGGTGACGAAAGGCGCGCTGTACCACCATTTCAGTGGGAAGCAGGCGCTCTTCGAGGCTGCCTTCGACACGGTCGAGAGCCAGGTGTTCGACAGGCTCGAAAAGATCATGAACGGACCGGACTCGCCGTGGGAACGGGCGCTCGCCGGGCTGCGCGGTTTCCTGCAGAGCTGCCTCGACCCGGCGTACCAGCGGATCGCGATCCACGAGGCGCCGGTGGTGATGGGCTGGGAACGCTGGCGTGAGGCGGAGGAGCGGTGCAGCTTCGGCCTGGTCCGCACCGGGATCCAGTCGCTCATCGAGGTCGGCGAGGTCGACGACGTCCCCGTCGACGTCACCGCGCGGCTGCTGTTCGGCGCGCTGTCGAGCGCCGCGATCGAGATCGCGAGCTCGCCGGAGCCGAAGAAGGTCAGCGCCCAGGTCGAAGAGGTCCTGGTGCGGCTGCTCGTCGGCTTCCGCCGTGTTCCGGCCGCCGATCACGGGAAAGCGAGCTGAGCACTCCGTCTATAGGGTGACGGCGTGGACCTCAGGATCTTTACCGAGCCCCAGCAGGGGGCCAGCTACGAAGACCTGCTCCGGGTGGCCAAGGCCACCGAGGACGCGGGTTACGACGCCTTCTTCCGCAGCGACCACTATCTGAAGATGGGGTCGGCGACCGGGCTTCCGGGACCGACCGACGCGTGGATCACCCTCGCGGGTCTCGCCAGGGAGACCCGCCGGGTGCGGCTGGGCACGCTCGTCACCGCCGCCACCTTCCGGCACCCGTCGGTGCTCGCGATCTCGGTCGCGCAGGTGGACCAGATGTCCGGCGGCCGGGTCGAACTCGGCCTCGGTTCGGGCTGGTACGACGACGAGCACACCGCCTACGGCCTCGACCTGCCGCCGCTCAAGGAGCGCTTCGACCGCTACGCCGAGCAGCTCGCGGTGGTCACCGGGCTGTGGGAGACGCCGGAAGGGGAGACGTTCTCCTTCGACGGCGAGCACTACAAGCTCGACGGCTCGCCCGGCCTGCCCAAGCCGGCGCAGCGGCCCCGGCCGCCGGTGATCATCGGCGGTGGCGGCAAGAAGCGCACCCCGGCGCTCGCCGCGCGTTACGCGGACGAGTTCAACCTGCCGTTCGCTTCCCCGGAGGCCGCCGCCGAGCAGTTCGGCCGCGTCGACGACGCCGCGCGCGAGATCGGGCGCGACCCCAAGGAGATCATCCGCTCGGTCGCGCTCGTCGTCGCCGTGGGGCGCGACGAGGCCGAGGTCGCGAAGCGTGCCGGTGTCCTCGGGCGCGAGGTGGGCGAGCTGCGGGAGAACGGCCTGGCGGGAACGCCGTCGGAGGTCGTCGAGAAGATCGGGCAGTGGCGGGAGAAGACCGGGATCACCCGGCTCTACCTCCAGCTGCTGGACCTCTCGGACCTGGACCAGATCGAACTGATCGCGTCCGAGATCGCGCCTCAGCTGGACTGAAGTACATGAAGGCCCCCTTCCTTGCGCCTGACGCAAGGAAGGGGGCCTTCATGTACTAGTGGCTCACTGGATTTCGACGCCGATGTCCAGGATCTTCGCCGGCCAGGAGATGGTCAGGTGGGACTCCGCCCCGTTGGCGGCCCACTCGCCGAGGGCATTGCCGCAGACCGGGCTGCAGTTGTACGCGGTCACCCGGTACAGGTGGGTGCCATAAGCGGTGCAGCTCGCCCAGGCGTACTTCGCCCCATCGTGGCCGCCGGTGCAGCCGGGCGGCGGCGTGGCCGACGCCGCCGCGGGCAGGCTCACCGAAGCGGCGACCGCGATACCGGCCGCCGCGAGAACGCGCGAAAACTTGCGCATGACTTCCTCCCAGTACGACCTCCGGCGTTTCCGGTGGTCGTACCGGTGATCTTCGCAGACGTCAGTTCTGCAAGGCGAAAGTCACGCCGGGTGCGGCGGGGGCCTCGGGACGCGGCAGCCAGCGCTCGTCGCTCACCGGCAGATCGCCTTCCATCGCCGCGAGCACGGCTTCACGCGCCATCGGCAGCACCGACGCCACGGTGACCTCGCGGTCGAGTTCGTAGGACAGCGACGTCACGCCCGCGTCCCGGATGCCG
The DNA here is from genome assembly GCF_001995215.1 of Amycolatopsis azurea DSM 43854. Lineage (GTDB taxonomy): Bacteria > Actinomycetota > Actinomycetes > Mycobacteriales > Pseudonocardiaceae > Amycolatopsis > Amycolatopsis azurea. The sequence continues at coordinate 369,632 of NZ_MUXN01000023.1, read as the reverse complement.
CACGGGACGATCTTGTCGAAGGCGCCCAGGTCAGGGTTGCAGTTCAGCTCGAAACCGTGCATGGTCACGCCGCGCTGAACGCGGATGCCGATCGCGGCGATCTTCCGTTCCACACCGCGGTCGTCGGCGGGGATCCAGACACCACTGCGGCCCTCGACCCGGCCGGTGTGCACGCCGAGCTGGTCGCAGACGGTGATCAGGGCCTCTTCGAGACGCCGCACGTAGTGCACGACGTCGATCGGGTCGGCGAGCTTGATGATCGGGTAGCCGACCAGCTGGCCGGGACCGTGCCAGGTGATCTTCCCGCCGCGGTCGACGTCGATCACCGGGGTGCCGTCCGTCGGCCTGTCCTCGGCTTCGGTGCGCTTGCCCGCGGTGTACACCGACGGGTGCTCCAGCAGGAGCATGGTGTCGGGGCCTTCGCCGTCGGCACGGGCTGTCACGTGCCGGCGCTGGAGTTCCCAGGCTTCGGTGTAGTCGATCGTCCCGATTTCGCGGACGTCGACGGGCTCGGTGGCGGCACGGCATGACGTGGTCGAAGAGCTCACCTGAGCGACACTACGCCGGGTCTTCCGGCCGGGGCAGCAGCCCCAGCGCGGCCGCCGAAATCAGGCCGACACCACCCACCGCGAGCACGGATCCCGCAGTGTCGGTCAGCCAATGCACACCCAGCACGATGCGGCAGAGGGCGCCGACGAGCGTCGCCGCGACGGCGATCATGATCGCGAGACGGGTAAGCCGCGGGCGTGTCCAAGCACACAGCAGGACCGCGACGAACCCGGTGCAGGCGACCGCGACGACGTGCCCGCTCGGATAGCTCGGATCGGGGAATTCGCGGGGCCGGTCGCGGTAGAACAGCGGTTTGGCGATCAGGCTGGTCAGGCGGCACAGCACCAGTACGACGGCCAGTTTGACGCACAACGTGGTCAGCTCCCGGCGGCGCAGGGCGAGCACGACCAGCACCGCGCCCAGCGCGAACGGCAGGACCGGGCCGAGGACGTTCGTGACCAGGTCCGCCACCTGCCCGAGGGGCCGCGTGTACTGCCCGCGGAACGTGTCGGCGAGCGCGACGTCCACCGGCGGCGGCCGCTTGTCCACCGACAGCCCGAGGACGACGAAGCCGATCAGCAGAAGGGTTCCGGCGAGGGAGTACAGACCGCGCCGCGCGGTCATGTCGCGGCGGCCAGCGCGTCCTCCAGGGTCGGGTGGCGGAACTCGTACCCTGCCTCCTCCAGTGCCTTGGGCATGGCGCGCTGCCCGAACAGCGCCATCTCCTCGGCGGCCTGGCCGAGGGCGATCTTCATGGCGAACCCGGGGACCTGCCAGAACGCCGGCCGGTGCACTGCGTGGCCCAGGGCCTTGGTGAAGGCCTCGTTCGTGGCGGGCTGCGGTCCGGAGAGGTTCACCGCGCCGGACAGCGACTCGTTCTCCAGCGCGAAGACGATCGCGCCGACCTCGTCGTCGAGCGAGATCCACGGCATGTACTGCTTGCCGTCGCCGAGTTTCCCGCCGAGTCCCAGGCGGAACAGCGGCCTCAGGACGTCGAGGAGGCCGCCCTTGCGCGCGAGCACCAGCCCGGTGCGGACGCGCACGACACGGGTGCCCGCGGTGGCCGCGGTCTCGGTGGCGCCTTCCCACGCGGTGCAGAGCTCGGCGAGGAAACCACGCCCCACCGGACTCGATTCGTCCACAAGGGACGGACCGGGGTCGCCGTAGTAGCCGACCGCGGAAGCGTTGACCAGCACGGGGATTCCGTGTTCGGCCACGGCTTCCGCGAGGACCTCCGTCGGTTCGACCCGGCTGTCGAGCAGGACCTGCTTGCGGGCCGCGCTCCAGCGTCCGGGCAGCAGCGGCGCGCCCGCGAGGTTCACCACGGCGTCGACGCCGTCGAGCGCGCCGTCGGCGATCTCCCCGGCGGGGGGATCCCAACGGCGCTCGTCGCTGCTTCGCTCCTCCCGGCGCACCAGGCGGACCACTTCGTGTCCGGAGCCGCGCAACCGCTTCGTCAGGGAGGTGCCGATCAGTCCGCTCGCGCCCGCGATCAGAACTCGCATGATCCGATCGTTGCCTATCCGCGATCCGGTCGCACGCTCAGGTTCTTCAGTTGCCCGGCGACGTCGGACGCGGCGGTGAGCAGCACCAGCACCGGGATCGTCGAGGCGGGCCGGAGCCGGTAGCTGCCGCGCTTGTCCTGCTCGACGATCCCGGTGCTGGTCAGCGCCTTGAGGTGGTGGTACAGCTGGCCCGGGGACCCGAGTTCGGCGGCCTCCTGCAGGGCGGGCGCCGTCTGCGCGCCCTTCTCGGCCAGCGTCCGCACGAGCGCCACCCGCGCGGTGCTGGACAGGGCCGCGAGCACCTCGACCCGCGGCCCGTCCGCGAACGCCAGCATCGGACCGGGCGTGATGTTGATCGCCCAGCTCAGTTCGAGCGGGTCGGTCAGCTCGCCGTGGTAGCCGACCAGCCCGCCGGGGCTCGCCGCGGACTCGGCCTGCCGCTCACTGTGCTGACTTTCGAGCGCGGCGACCCGTGCTTCGAGGGCGGCGATCCGGTCGGCGAGCTCAGCGTCCATACCGGTTATCTATACCGTCGATCAGCAGAGCGCTCGCTCCAGGGCGGCGAACCGCGCGGGATCGGAGAGCGCCGCGAGCACGAGGTCGATCAGCGGCAGCTCGTTCTGGATGTCCTGATCGGTCACGCCGTGGAGCAGGACGGCCGCCGTGCCCGAACGGCCGTCCGGCCAGCGGACGGAAAGCCCCATGGTGAGTGTGCGCGGCAGCGCCCCGTCCTTGATGAGCACTTCGCTCGCGCCGGGCGGGACGCGATCGGCGAGCGGGCGCGTGAGGATCTCACGGGCCTGCGGGTAGAGACCCCGGGCGATAGCGCGGTGGAGCGAGAACAGCTCCGACGCGGTACCCCTGGCGTGGCCTTTGACCCAGGGCCATTGCGCGTCCGGTGTCGACGGCATGTCCGGGATGCGCTTGAACGCTTCGGCCCGGAAGGCGGGATCGGCCACGAACCGCCGGGCCACCGCGTCGCCCATCGCCCGCCGGACCGCGACCGGGCTGCCGGGCGGGGGCGCGTACTCCGGCAGCATCAGCATCAGGACCTCGCCGCCCAGCGAACGGGTGTCCGGCCTCGGCCACCCGCCGCGAGCCGCCGCGCGCCGGAGGGCGGGGTCGCCGAGGCGGGTGCGGAGGTAGTCGGTGGCGGCGTTGTCACTGAAGAAGATCATCGCCTCGGGGATCCTCGCCAGCGGGACGCGTTGCTCGGGATCCTTGGCGATGCCGTAGTCGTCGCAGGGGACGCCCAACCAGTTGAGCGCCTGGAAATGCGCGCGGCCGTCGGAAACGAACGGGTGGTGGGCGTCCCAGTCGCCGACCCGGATCTGTTCGTCCGGGTCGAGCCTGCCCTCGGCGACGGCCACGGCGTACGCGCTGAGGTGCACGACCTTGACCGAGGACGCCAGCAGGCGCCTCGTGTCGGCGTGGTGGGCGGCTCGGCGGCCCGCGCCGTCGTCGATCAGGACGGAGACATCGCCCCGGTGCGCGGCGATCCAGTCGAGCCAGCCCTGTTGGGTCTTCGTGTCCGGCTGGGCCGCGCTCGCTGTTCCCGGCAGCAGCAACGCGGCCGTTCCGGCGGCGGCGCCCGCCAGCAGATGGCGTCTGGTCAGCATGGTCAACACCCTCCCTCTTGTTTTCCGTAATTCCGGAATACTAGAGTCTCGGAGAGCTGTCAAACACCGCGTTTAGTCCTCTGGATGCGGTAGTTCGTCATGCCAACTACCGCATCCAGAGGACTAAACGCGGGGAGAAAGGCGAAGGCCCCCGCCCCGCCGAAGCGGGACGAGGGCCTTCACGGACCACTGGAGGATCAGAGACCGAGCTCGTCCTCGAAGTTGCCCTCTTCCAGACGCTGCTTGATCGTCGTGACGAAGCGGCCCGCGTCGGCCCCGTCCACCAGGCGGTGGTCGTAGGTCAGCGGCAGGAACGCCATCGACCGGACGGCGATCGTGTCGTTGCCGTCGGCGTCCGCGATCACGACCGGACGCTTCACGACCGCGCCGGTGCCGAGCATGCCGGACTGCGGCTGCACGATGATCGGCGTGTCGAACAGGGCGCCGTTGGAGCCGATGTTCGTGATCGTGAAGGTGCCGCCCGACAGCTCGTCCGGCTTGATCTGGCCCGAACGCGCGCGGCCCGCCAGGTCGGCGATGCGGTGCGCGAGACCGGCGAGGCTCAGCTCACCCGCGTCGTGGATGACCACCGACAGCAGACCCTTTTCGGTGTCCACCGCGATCCCCAGGTGCACCGCACCGTGGTAGGTGATCTCCTTCGTGTCCTCGTTGTAGGACGCGTTGACGTTCGGGTGCTGCTTGAGCGCCTCGACAGTGGCCTTCGCGAAGAACGGCAGGAACGTCAGGTTGACGCCCTCGCGCTCCTTGAAGGCCGCCTTCGCCCGCTGGCGGAGCTTGGCGATCTTCGTGACGTCCACCTCGTGGACCTGCGTGAGCTGAGCGGAAAGCTGCAGCGACTCGCGGGTCTTCGTGGCGGTGATCTGACGGATCCGGCTGGCCTTCTGCACGGTGCCGCGCAGAGCCGCGAGCTCCGGCGAAACCGTGGCCTTGCGCGGAGCCGACGGAGCGGCGGCGGCCGGGGCGGCGGCAGCGGGCTGCGCGGCGGGAGCCGGGGCGGCCTTCTGCTTGGCCTCGGCGGCCGCGAGCACGTCCTGCTTGCGGATACGGCCACCGACACCGCTGCCGGTCAGCGACGACAGGTCGATGCCGTGCTCCGAAGCGAGCTTGCGGACCAGCGGCGTGACGTACGGCGCGTTGTCCGAGCCGTTGTCGGTGCTCGCCGCGGCGGGCTTCGGCGCTTCGGCCTTGGGAGCCGGGGCGGCGGCCTGAGGAGCCGGGGCGGGCTTCGGCGCGGGAGCCGCTTCGGCCTTGGGCTCGGGCTTCGGTTCCGGCTTGGGCTCCGGCTTCGGCTCGGGCTTGGGTTCCGGCTTCGGCTCGGCCTTCGGGGCCGGGGCGGACCCGGCGGCACCGATCACCGCGAGCACCCCGCCGACCTCGACGGTCTCGTCCTCGCCGGCGCGGATCTCCAGCACGGTGCCGGCGACCGGGGACGGGACCTCGGTGTCGACCTTGTCCGTGGAGATCTCGAGCAACGGCTCGTCGACCTCGACGCTCTCGCCGACCTGCTTGAGCCACCGGGTGACGGTGCCCTCGGTGACGCTCTCGCCCAGCTCGGGCAGCTTCACCTCGGTGCCTTCGCCGCCCGAGGCCGGCGCGGTGTCCGGCTGGGACGGCGCGGAAGCCTGCTCCTGCGCGGGCTCCGGCTCCGGCTCGGGCTGCGCCTCTTCGGCGGCGGGCGCGGCGGAACCGGAGGACTCCGGCACGCCGCCGGTCCCGTCGTCGATGACGGCGAGCTCGCCGCCGACCTCGACGGTCTCGTCTTCCTGGGCGCTGATCTTCACGACCTTGCCGGCGACCGGGGACGGGACCTCGGTGTCGACCTTGTCCGTGGAGATCTCGAGCAACGGCTCGTCGACCTCGACGGTGTCGCCCTCCTGCTTCAACCACCGGGTGACGGTGCCCTCGGTGACGCTCTCACCGAGCTCCGGCAACGTGACGGAGTAGGCCATCGTTCGCTGACTCCCTTGATATGTCTTGCTTGGTCTGGTTCTTCGACGGTGAGACGTCAGCTGTGGACGTGCAGCGGCTTGCCCGCCAGGGCGAGGAACGCTTCACCGAGGGCCTCGGTCTGGGTGGGGTGCGCGTGGATGAGCGGGGCCACGTCCTCGGGGAACGCCTCCCAGCTGTAGATCAGCTGCGCTTCGCCGATCAGCTCGCCGACGCGGTCGCCCACCATGTGCACGCCCACGACCGGCCCTTCCGGAGCCTTGATCAGCTTGACCCCACCGGAGGTCTTGAGGATCTGGCTCTTGCCGTTGCCGCCGAGGTCGTAGGTGAAGGTGGTGACGTCGGAGCCGTACTTCTCCTTCGCCTGCGACTCGGTCAGGCCGACCGAAGCGACCTCGGGGTGCGAGTAGGTGACGCGCGGGATGCCGCTCTCGTCGATCACGCGCGGCTCCTGGCCGGCGATCTCCTCCGCGACGAAGATGCCCTGCTGGAACCCGCGGTGCGCGAGCTGCAGACCCGGCACGATGTCGCCGACGGCGTAGACGTTCGGCAGGTTGGTGCGCAGGCGGTCGTCGGTGAGGACGAAGCCGCGCTCCATCTTGACGCCGGCCTCCTCGTACCCGTGCCCGGCCGAGTTCGGGCCGCGGCCCACGGCGACCAGGAGCAGGTCGGCTTCCAGCGTCTCGCCGGACTCCAGCGACACGCTGACGCCGTTGTCGTCCTGCTTGGCGCCGGTGAACCGGACGCCGGTCTTGAAGGCGATCTTGCGACGACGGAAAGCACGCTCGAGCTGCTTGGACGCGTACTCGTCCTCGTTCGGGACCAGGCGGGGCAGCGCCTCCACGATGGTGACGTCGACGCCGAAGGACGCCCAGACGGACGCGAATTCGACACCGATGACACCACCGCCGAGGACGATGACCTTCTTCGGGATGTAGTCCAGCGAAAGCGCCTGCTCGCTCGCGATGATGCGGCCGCCCAGCTCCAGGCCGGGAAGCGTCTTCGAGTACGAGCCGGTGGCGAGGATGACGTTCTTGCCGGTGTAGCGGGTGCCGTCGACCTCGACGGTCGTGCCGCCGACGAACGTCCCGGTGCCCTCGACGAGGTTCACCTTGTGCGCCTTGGCCAGGCCCTGGAGGCCCTTGTACAGGCGGGAGACGATCCCGTCCTTGTACTTGTTGACCCCGGCGATGTCGATGCCTTCCAGCACGGCCTTGACACCGAAGGTCTCGGCGTCGCGGGTCTCGTCGGCGACCTCCGCCGCGTGCAGGAGGGCCTTGGTCGGGATGCAGCCTCGGTGGAGGCACGTCCCGCCAAGCTTGTCCTTTTCGATCAGGGTGACGGAAAGGCCCAGCTCGGCCGCGCGGAACGCGGCGGCGTAGCCGCCCGATCCGCCACCCAGGATCACAAGGTCGGCGGAGGTGTCGGTCACTTCAATAACTCCTCGGCAAGCGGTAGGGGTGGTGCTCTGGCGCCGCTCCGCGCGGTATACGCGCGCGCGGACACTTGCCATCTTGTCACTACGTGTGGAGAGCCTGCGACCTAGGCCGCGTCGTGTGACCCACGGGACACGACCCGCGCGGACCGCCACGCTGAGCACACGCCCGCGTCGGGATAATGGACATCGGACGCGAATGGGAAGTGAGGTGGTCGGAGTGGGTCTGTTCGACTCGCTGCGCCGGCGCTCTAAAGGCGGGCAAAAGCCCGGTACGCTGCGGAAAGCCTCTTCAACCGACTTCAAGCATCTCGAGGAGTGGGCCTCTTCACGGACCGGTGTCGAGGCCTACGTGGAGCCGAAGACCAACGTCACGGAGACCACGGTCGTCCTCATCGCCCATGACGGTGAGTGGACCCGGCGCCGGATCGAGAGCCTGGACGCGGCGCAGCAGTTCGGTCACAAACGGTCGATCCCGGTGTACGAGGTGGCGAGGGTCGGCTACCCGAAGCGGATGCGGGAGTACACCGAGCGGAAGAAGCGCGGCGAAGTCTGAGGCGAGGTCAGAGGCCGATCTCGCCGATGTGCTGTCCGTCGTGGACGGCGCCGGTGTCGCGGAAGCCGAGCCGGAGGTAGAACGCCTCCGGACCGTGCTCGCCCGGGACCCAGAGGACGGTGGCCCGCCGCCGGCCACGGCGCCGTGCCTCGTCGAGGACGGCCTCGACGGCGAATCGGCCGTAGCCCTTGCCCTGCCGTCCGGCCGCGACGTTGAGCCGCCAGATCCCGCAGCGGAAGTAGTCGATCGGGCAGTCCGGATCGAACCCGCCCATCACGAACCCGACCGGTTCGCCGTCGTCGAGGATCAGCCGCGGCCAGGCTATTTCGGGCTGCGCGTAGGCCTCGGCGAGTGAGCGGGCCACGGGGGCCACGTAAGACTCCTGATGCGGTTCGACGGCGATCGAACAGGCGGCGCCGACGTTGTCCCGGGCGATCTTCGCGAGCGTGAGAACGGTCATGGACGCGAAGCTAGCGACGCGCTTCCGCGGATTTCACGCAGATTGCGCCAAAAGGAGCAAGTGCCGCTCCAGCAGCGCGCGGAACGTCGGATGGACGGTCGTGCCGAGCGCGGGGTCGATCTCGACCGTGCGCCACTGCTCCCCGGCGGCCGTCAGCAGCACGACGGCAGGGTCCGAGATCACGACGACACCGCCTTCCGCGCGGAGTTCCGCCGTCCCGAGCAGCCGGGGGAAGACGACGTCGGCGGGCAGGCCGTCGCAGGTCCGGAGGAAGTCGCGGTAGTCGTCGGGCAGCCGGAGCCCGAGCCGCGCCTCGGCCGCGCCGATGGTGCGGGGTGACGCCGCCGGGGGCGCGGTGCCGCCGCCTCGGAGCCGGAGGATGCCGTCGACCATGTCGCGCCAGGAACCGGTGTCGGGCGGGTAGCGCTCGTAGAGTGCCGCGACCAGTGCCCCGGCGCACAGCCCGGACCAGTCGCCGAGGCCGAGCGGGTCCGCGCCGCCTGCGAGCCGTGGCGCGAGGCGCCTCGACGCGGCGAGTACGGCGACGTCCGGGCGGCTCTGGCGCGACGCGATCTCGGCCCAGGACTTCAGGTCGCCTCGCGCGACGGCCTCGCGCAACCGATCCGGCCGTGACGGCCCGAGTTGCGAGACGACCTCGCCGATCGGGGAGCCGCCGAGCAGGCCGTCGAGGTCGGACACGCGCCGGGCGAGGTAGTCGTCGTGGGCGCGTTCCTCGGCGTCGAGGTCGAGCGGGATCATCGCCGCGGCCCACTCCGGATGGGTTCCGCGCGCTTCGAAGAGCATCGCCCACGCGCGGGCCTGCACGGCGCCGGGGACCAGCGCCGTGACGGGACGTTCGGTGAGCGCGTGCCAATGCGTGACCAGCCTGTCGGCTTCCGCCAGGTCGCCGGACGCGGCGAACAGCAGCGCCGCGTGCCCGATCCGGTCGTCGAGCGTCGCGTCGTCGCCGCTGAGCACGTCCCTGATCGCGTCTTCGAGATACGCGTCCCTGTCCACGGCACCGACCTTGCCACAAAGCGCGTGAAGGCCCCCTTCCCGCGGCTCAACCGAGGGAAGGGGGCCTTCACGCGCGAAAGAGGTCAGCCGTTGGCGGCGATGTCCGCGAGGACCGCGGCGATGGTGCGGACCGGGACGCCGGTGCCGCCCTTGCCGGTGTAACCCCACGGCCCGGCGGTGTTGAACGACGGGCCCGCGATGTCGATGTGCGCCCAGGGCAGGCCCTCGGTGACGAACTCGCGCAGGAAGATGCCCGCGGCGAGCATGCCGCCCCAGCGGTGCCCGGTCACGTTCGCGAGGTCGGCGAGACGCGAGTCGAGGTCGGCGCGCAGTTCCTCCGGCAGCGGCATGGCCCAGCCGCCCTCACCGGTCGCCTGCGCGATCGACGCGATGCGGTCGCGGAACTCGTCCGAGCCCATGACGCCCGCGGTGCGGTTGCCGAGCGCGACGACCTGCGCGCCGGTCAGCGTCGAGGTCTCGATCAGGTAGTCGGGGTTCTCCTCGCCCGCACGCACGATCGCGTCGGCCAGCACGAGACGGCCTTCGGCGTCGGTGTTGAGGACCTCGACGGTCTTGCCGCCGTACATGCTGAGCACGTCGCCCGGCCGGTACGAGGTGGCCGAGGGCAGGTTCTCCGCCAGCGGGATGTGCGCGACGACCTCGAGCGGGTACTTCAGCTTCGCGGCCAGCACCACGGAGGCGAGCACGGCGGCCGCGCCCGACATGTCCGAGGTCATGTGGTCCATGTTCGCGGCGGGCTTGATCGAGATGCCGCCCGAGTCGAAGGTGATGCCCTTGCCGACCAGCGCGACCTTCTTCGACGCCTTCGCCGGCTTGTAGGCGACGCGCAGCAGGCGCGGCTGCCGCGACGAACCGCCGCCGACGCCGAGGATGCCGCCGAAGCCCTTGCGCTTGAGGGCCTTCTCGTCGAGGACCTCGAAGTCGAGGCCGCTCGCCTCGGCCAGCGTCTTCGCGCGGTCGGCGAAGGAGGCCGGGAACAGGTCGTTCGGCGGGGTGTTGATCAGGTCGCGGGCGATGATGACCGACTCCGCGATGAGGGTGGCGGCCTTCAGGGTCGCCTTGTGGTCCTTGGCGGCGCCCTCTTCGGGGCTCACGAAGTCGACCTTCGCGACCGGGCCGTCGCCCTTCTCGGAGCGGTACTCGGTGAAGGTGTAGGCGCCGAGCGCGGTGCCTTCGACGGCGGCCTGCAGGTCGATCGCCGACAGCGTGACGAACGCGCGGTCGGTGCCGCTCAGCGCGCGTGCGGCGGCACCGGCGCCCCGGCGGACCTGCTCGGCGGTGACGCCGTCCGCGCCCGCCTTGCCGAGGCCGACGGCGAGCACGACACCGGCGGACAGCTTGCCCAGCGTCGGTACCTTGACGACCTCGTCCGCCTTGCCGGAGGCGCCGAGGGTGCCGAGGACCTCGGCGAGCTTGCCGTCGAAGGCGGCATCGGCGACGGAGGAGCCGGCGGCGAGCGCCAGGCCGTCTTCGCCCTGCAGAGTTCCGATGACGACGACGTCGGCGCGCGTCTTGGCAAGCGCCGCTTCGGCGTTCTCGGTCAGGGCAAGCTTCGGCACGGTCACTTCTGGCTCCTCGCGCGTTCGCGGTGGTACCGGGCGGCCGCCCGGTTGGATCGTGAGCCATGCTAATGACAGCGGGACCTGGGGGAACAGCGGGGCCGACCGGGTCACTCGGTGCAGGAGGAAGGGAGACGGCGTGCGGCTGGCTGGCGGTCTGCTCATCGCACTGGCGGTGGGCACCTCCGGAGCGGACTACTGGGTACTTCTCGCCGCCGTGGTCGCGGTCCTCCTCGCCGTCGCGGCGGAGGCGCTGCTGCCGCCGGTGGGGGACACCCGGCCCGAGCGGATCGCGGGTGCCGTTTCCCGGCTGGGCCTGGTCCTGGTCTTCGCGACGACGTTCGGGCAGTACCTCTTCCCCGCCGCGCCGGGCGTCGCCGCCGCGGTGTTCGCCGTGGTGGCGGCCGTCGCCGACCTGGCCGGGGTCCGGCTCGGTGACTACGCCGCGCGCTGGGTCACCGGGCTGCTGCTGGTCGCGGCCGCGTCCCTGATCGCGATCTGCGTCGGCATCCCGCCACTGGCCCAGTTCCTCGCGCCGGATCCGCCGTCCGTGCCCGGCCTCGGCCTCGCCGTGCTGGTCCTGCTGCCGTTCCTGCTGCCCCGGCGTCCCGGCGCGGGCCGCGCGGCCGCGGTGGGAGCGGTGGCGGTGGCGATCATCGCGGTCGCCCTCTACCAGCTGGGACCGATCCGGCTGGGGCTCTCGGCGACGTCGTTCCGCGAGCTGCTCGCCGCGGCCGACGCGGTCTCACTGCTTCCGGTGCTGACCGTGGTGGTCGCCGTGGCGACCGTGCCCGCGGCGGTGGACGCCTTCACCGACGGCAGGGAGCGGCTTTCCCCGGAACGTCCGAAGGCGACACTCGCTTGTGGACTGATCGTGGCCGTCGCCGCCGCCTTCGCTGGGCCGGTCGTGGCCCTCGGGCTCGCGGGAGTGGGAACGCTCGCCGAACTGGTTCTGCGGGTCCGCGCCCGTCGGTACCGTTCGAGGAGTGTGTGATCCTCTCTGGGCCCCGGGCGACACGGTCGTCGAGCGGTTCCTGCGACCGGACGGCTCGATCGGCCAGCATCACCCGCTGCGGGTCATCGCCGACGACGGCACCGTGCTGCTCGGCTGGCTTCCCGCGGACACCCCGATCATCGGCAGCAGGCTCGCCGACGGACGGCTTTTCCGCGAGGCGCCGTTGGAGGAGCGGTTCCGGGTGCCGCGGGTGCGCGTGGCCGATTTCTGGCGCGACACCTCGACGCTGCGCCGGATCGCCGACGACGAATGGTCGTCGGTCTGGTGGTTCTTCGACGCCGGCGGCCGGTTCCTGAACTGGTACGTCAACCTCGAAGTCCCGCTGGGGCGCACGCCGTCGGGGCCGGACCGGATCGACGGCATCCTCGACGTCGCCGTCGAGCCCGGCGGACGCTGGCAGTGGAAGGACGAGGACGAGGCCGAGGAGGCCGTCCTGGCTGGCCGCATCACCGCCGGTCAGCTGGAGCGGCTGCGCGCCGAGGGGGAGCGGATCGGGGCGCTCGCGGCGGCCGGGCGGTTCCCCTTCGACGGCACGTGGACCGACTTCCGGCCGGACCCGGACTGGCCGGCGCCCGGTCTCCCCGACGGGTTGCTCTAGGCCGTGTCCTGTAAGTCTGCTCGATGGGCTTCGTGATCCAGGTGGTTCCTGGCGGTGCGGGCGGATCGCCCTCGTACCGGGTCGTACTCGGGCGCATCCGCCCGTGCCGTCCAGGGACCGCCTGGGCGCGAGGACCGCGAGCCTGACTTGCAGGACACGGCCTAGCCCGCGACGAGGAACAGCAGCAGCGCGAGCGCGACGTTGATCACCGCGAGGACGACCACCGACTTGGTGGACAGCTCGCGCGGGAACACCTTGCCCTGGACGTGGCGCCACCAGAAGATGCCGAAGATGCCGCCGACCAGGCCGAGGAACGCGCCGAAGCCGCTGCTCAGCAGGGCCCAGCCGTCCATCATGAGCAGGCCGGTGCCGAAGGTCAGCAGCACCGCCGTCACGAAGGTCTTCACGTCGGCCCCCGCGCCGGGGGTGGCGGGCTGGGCCGGGCGGGCGGGCTGCATCTGGTTGTACGTCACGCCGCCATCCTAGGGGCGCGAGGCCTCGCGTGTTCGTCGCAACGGACAGTTCGACGGTGGTAAAGATATGCGGACGTCCGACTAACGTGGGTCCGACCAAGCGTTATCGTCTACCCATGACGACCTCGACGCAGTTCACCCACCTCCCGCACCCGAGCCCCGCGAGCCCGGAACGCGTCGCGGACGTATTGGCCGCACCCGGTTTCGGGCTGCATTTCACCGATCACATGGTGACCGTGAAGTGGAGCGCCGAGCAGGGCTGGCACGAAGCGACCGTCGGGCCGTACGCGCCGTTGACGCTCGACCCGGCGACCTCCGTGCTGCACTACGGCCAGGCGATCTTCGAAGGCCTCAAAGCCTACCGCCAGCCCGACGGCACGATCGCGGCGTTCCGGCCCGACGCGAACGCGATCCGGTTCCGCAACTCGGCCGAGCGCCTCGCCATGCCGCAGCTTCCGGTCGAGGTCTTCCTCGACTCGATCCGCGAGCTCCTCGCGGTCGACAGCCGCTGGGTGCCGACGAAGCCGGGCGAGTCGTTGTACCTGCGGCCGTTCATGATCTCCACCGAAGCCGGGCTCGGCGTCAACCGGCCCGCGAACGAGTACCTCTACGCGCTGATCGGCTCGCCCGCCGGCTCGTACTTCTCGGGCGGCGTGAAGCCGGTGAAGGTGTGGCTCTCGACCGAGTACGTGCGGGCGGTCCCCGGCGGCACCGGCGAGGCCAAGTGCGCCGGCAACTACGCGGCGTCGTTCCTGGCGCAGGCTCAGGCCGTCGCGAAGGGCTGCGACCAGGTCGTGTGGCTCGACGCGGTCGAGCGGCGCTGGATCGAGGAGATGGGCGGGATGAACCTGTTCTTCGTCTTCGGTTCCGGTGACGAGGCCCGGGTCGTGACCCCGGAGCTGACCGGCTCGCTGCTGCCGGGCGTGACCCGCAAGTCGCTGCTGGAGCTGGCGAAGTCGTTCGGGCACCAGGTCGAGGAGCGGCGCATCTCGACCGACGAGTGGGAGAAGGCGGCGGCTTCGGGCGAGCTGACCGAGGTGTTCGCCTGCGGGACCGCGGCCGTCATCACCCCGGTCGGGCACGTGAAGCACGCGGGCGGCGAGTTCTCCGTCGCCGGCGGGCAGCCGGGTGAGCTGACGATGAAGCTGCGCGGCGCGCTGACCGGGATCCAGGAGGGCATCCGGCCCGCTCCGGAAGGCTGGATGTACCCGCTGAGCTGAGGCTTCGGCCCGGCGTCAGGCAAGTCCGTGAAGGCCTCCTTGAGGGACCCAGAGTCCCTCAAGGAGGCCTTCACGGACCTTCGCATTTAGAGGACTAAACGCGGAGTGGGTCAGGAGGCGGGGGCCTCGATCAGCGGCCCGCTCACCCCGGCCTGCTCGTGCGTCGCCATCTCCGCGAGCACCCGCGTCGCCATGAACACCAGCGGCAGCGCCGCGACCGCACCCGTGCCCTCGCCGAGGCGGACGTCCAGATCCAGGATCGGCTCCAGGTCGAGGTGCTCCAGCGCCAGCGCGTGCGCGGGTTCGCCGCCGCGCTGGCCCGCGGTCCACCACTGCCGCGCGCCCGGGACGAGTTCCTCGGCGACCAGCGCGGCCGCGGAGGCGACCAGACCGTCCAGGATCACCGGCGTCTTGCGGAGCGAGGCCTGCGCGAGGAAGCCCGCCATCGCGGCGATGTCGGCGCCGGCGGACGTCCGCAGCAGCGCGACCGGGTCGGCCAGCACGGTCCTCGCGCGCCGCAGCGCGTCCCGGACCGCCACGGCCTTGCGCATCCAGGCGTTGTCGTCGATCCCCGAACCGCGGCCGACGACGGCCACCGGTTCGCTGCCGGTCAGCGCCGCGACCAGCACCGAGGCCGGGGTGCTGTTCCCGATCCCGAGGTCGCCCGCGATGAGCAGGTCGGCCCCGCCGTCGACCTCGGCGTCGGCGATCGCCCGGCCCGCGCGGACGGCGGCACGGGCCTCGTCGTCGGTCAGCGCGTCCTCGACGTCGATCGAGCCGGATCCGCGCCGCACCTTGAACTCGCCGATCGACCGCGTGGCGGGGGCGTCGCTGTCGACGGCCATGTCGACCACCCGGACGCTCGCGCCCGCCGAAGCCGCCAGCACGTTGATGGCCGCGCCTCCGGTCAGCATGCTGCCGACGAGCTGCGCCGTGACCTCACCCGGATAGGCCGAGACGCCCTTCGCGGCGATGCCGTGGTCTCCGGTGAACACCACGACCCTGGGCCGGGTGAACGGACGCGGCGGCGACTGGCCCTGGCAGGCCGCGACCCAGACGCCCAGTTCCTCGAGCCTGCCCAGCGAGCCCGCGGGCTTGATCAGTTTCGAGTGCAGGGCGATCGCCGCCGAGCGCGCGTGTTCATCAGGCTGCTCGACTTCGGCGAACTCGAGGATTTCGTCGTCCAACGCACTGCCCCTTCGGATCGCTTCGGTGGCCGGGCCCAACCTACCCACCCGCCTGTGCCAGAGTTGCCTGTGGCTCAGACGAAGGCCGCCGGGGTGGTGCTCGCGAGCGGAGCGGGTACCCGGGTCGGCGCCAAGCTCAACAAGGTCTACCTGCCGGTGGCGGGCAAGCGGGTGGTCGCGTGGTCGCTCGACGCCTTCGCCCGGGTGCCCGGCATCGACGTGCTCGTGCTGGTCATCCGGCCGCAGGACACCGAACTCGCGGGCGAGGTGCTCGCCGCGCATCCGGGTGCGGTCGAACTCGTCCACGGCGGCGCGACGCGGCAGGGTTCGGAGCTGAACGCCTTGCGCCACTTGGCTTCCCGGATCGAGAGCGGCGAGATCGACGCGGTGCTGCTGCACGACGCGGCCCGTCCGCTCGTCACCCCGGATCTGATCGCGGACGTCCTCGCCGACACCCGGCGGTACGGGGGAGCGGTGCCCGGGGTCGCGGCCGACGACATCGTGCGCGTCGACGGCGACACGGTTTCCGGTGCGCTGCCCGGCGCGATCCGGGTGCAGACGCCGCAGGGGTTCCGTGCCGCCCCGTTGCTGGAAGCGTACGAAACGGCGGAGCGCGAGGGTTTCGTCGGTACGGACACGTCTTCGTGCATGGAAAGGTTCTCCGCGCTGCCGGTGCGGTGGGTTCCAGGCAGCGCGGAGAACCTCAAGATCACCTACCCGCACGACCTCGTTGTCGCCGAGCAGGTGATCGGCCGCGGTTAGGGATCTCCCTGGTTGTCGGCCTTGGCTCCGTTGGCGGGAAGGATCGTGACCGGCTGGCGTGCCTCCATCGGGATCACGCAGTCCGGATGTGGTTGCAGCAACTGGATCGGTGCGGCGGCGTCGCCGGGCGGCGGGATGGTGAGCACCGCGCGCAGGGTCCAGTCGGCCGTCGAGTGGTACTGCCACGAGACCAGCGCCGGGTGGAAGACGTCCGTGTCGGCGAGAGTGGTGACCCGGAAGGCGCTCGCCCGTTCCTCGCCGCGCAGGACGAGGACGTCGGCGCAGGTGTCCCACTGGAACACGGCGGCGCAGACCTCCGGCTCCTCGCGGGGGCCGAAGATGTAGACGACCCACCGGCGTCTTCGAAGCTCTTCGAGCAGTTCGTCGATGCTCAGATGGTTCATCGAGCCCCCCAACGGGTTTCGGGAACTCTGCGGAGAGTAACAGGTGTACTAGAGCACCGTCCAGAATGTGTACTAGTACGTAATAATGGGGTGTGAGCAGGATCCTTGGTGCTCGCCCATTGGTGTGCTAGAACGCTTGTGCGCACCGCGCGACCTTGTGAGGAGTCACCTTGCCCGCCGTCGACCGACCTGAACCGCCGTATCTCCAGATCGCGGGAAACATTCGCGACGACATCGTTTCGGGCAGGCTCAAGGAAGGTGACGCGGTCCCGTCCGCGCGAGAGATCGCCAGGAACTGGAACGTCGCGATGGCGACGGCGATGAAGGTGCTCTCCACGCTCCGGGCGGAAGGTCTGGTCCGCGCGGTCCGCGGGATCGGGACAGTGGTGCAGACCAGGGCGCTGCACCGCTCCGCGCACGATCGGACGATCTCGATCGCGCGAACCGGCAAGGTCTATCCGCCGGGCCACTACGCGAAAATCCGGGCGACCGGGCTCGTCCCGGCGCCGGAGCGGGTGGCGGGCGCCCTGGGCATCGACCAGGGCTCTCCCGTGATCAGGCGGCGGCGGACGACGTACGCCGGGCAGGACGTGCCGGTGTCGACGTCCGTTTCGTGGTTCGACGGCGCTGTCGCGTCGAAGGCGCCGTTGCTGTTCGAGCCGGTGCGGATCGTCGAGGGCACGGTCAAATATGTTGCGGACCGGACAGGCCGGGTTCTGAAGTCGACCCATTCTCAGCACGCCGCGGGGCTGGCGGGTGCCGAGGAGGCGAAGGAACTCGGTGTGGCCGAGGGTTCGGCGCTTTTGTTGAGCCGTAACAGGTTCTTGTCCGCCGAGGGAGACGTACTCGAGTACGGCGAATCGGCGGCGTTGCCGGACCACTGGATTTTCTACGAATACGACATCGAGGACGGGGCATGAAGCACATTCACGCGGGTAAGGTCCGGGACCTTTACGAAATCGACGGCGACATTCTGCTCGTCGCGTCCGATCGCGTTTCGGTCTACGACGTCTCGCTGCCGACCCCGATCCCGGACAAGGGCGCGCTGCTGAACCAGCTTTCCGCGTGGTGGTTCGAAAAGATGGCCGACGTGGTGCCGAACCACGTCATTTCCACCACCGACGTCCCGGCGGAATTCGCGGGCCGCGCCACGCGCTGCAAGCCGCTGAAGATGATCCAGGTCGAATGCATCGCGCGTGGCTACCTCACCGGTCTCGGCATGCGCGAATACCGGCGTGACGGCAAGGTTTCCGGCGTCGAACTGCCCGCCGGCCTGGTCGAGGCGGACAAGCTGCCCGAGCCGATCTTCACGCCCACCACGAAGATCTCCGACACCGGCCACGACGAGTTCATGACCTTCGTCGACGTCGTGAACGAGATCGGCCAGGAGACCGCGGACCGCATCCGCGACCTGACGCTCGAGGTCTACACCAAGGGTGCGGAGCACGCGGCGGAGAACGGCATCATCATCGCCGACACCAAGATCGAATTCGGTTTCGACGCCGACGGTGTGCTGACGCTCGGGGACGAAGTCCTCACGTCGGACTCGTCGCGGTTCTGGCCCGCCGACGAGTACGAGCCGGGCCGTACGCAGCACGCGTTCGACAAGCAGTTCGTCCGCGACTGGTCCACGACCACCGGCTGGGACAAGACGCCACCCGGCCCCGCGATCCCGGACGAGATCGTCGAGGCGACGCGCGAGCGCTACACCGAGGTCTACGAACGGATCACCGGGAAGACCTGGGTATCGGGCGGCGACCATGCCTGAACAGCAGGTCTACGACCCGTACCGGTTGATAGACGACGTCGAGGGCCTGCTGATCCAGCGGGGCCACCGGCCGCAGCGGCTCGACGGCCGGACGGGCGACCGCGTCGCCGGCGCGAGCAGGTTGTTGCGGGGCCTGGGAATCGACCCGTTGCGAGCTCCGGGTGACGCCCTCGACCTCGATGGTCAGATCGCGTACCAGACCCGGGTGCACGGCGACTGACGCGTTCAGTCGACCAATTGCGGGAAGAGCATCCGCGATTAGTCGACTGAACGCGGGGGGTCAGGGCGAGCGGGTCAGGGTGGGGTCGGTCTCGGTGACGCCGTCGAGGGCCTCGTCGATCGCCGCGAGCAGATCCGCGTCCAGCTTCACGCCGGCCGCCTTCACGTTCTCGTGCACCTGCTCCGGCCGTGAAGCGCCGATGATCGCCGAAGCGACGTTCGGGTTCTGCAGCACCCACGCCACGGCGAGCTGGGCCATCGTCAGGCCCGCCTTGTCCGCGAGCGGCTCGAGCCGCTGTACGCGCTCGAGGACGTCGTCGTTGAGGAAGCGGGCGACCATGTTGGCGCCGCCCTTCTCGTCCGTCGCACGGGAGCCCTCGGGCAGCGGCTGGCCGGGCTTGTACTTGCCGGTGAGCACGCCCTGCGCGATCGGCGACCAGACGATCTGGCTGAGTCCCTCACGTTCGGAGGCCGGGACGACCTGCGCCTCGATGACCCGCCACAGCGCGTTGTACTGCGGCTGGTTCGAGATCAGGGGCACCTTCAGCTCACGCGCGATCGCCGCGCCCTGGGTGATCTGCTCGGCGGTCCACTCCGAGACGCCGACGTAGAGCACCTTGCCCTGGCGGACGAGGTCGGCGAAGGCGAGGAACGTCTCTTCGAGCGGGACGGTCCGGTCGAACCGGTGCGCCTGGTAGAGGTCGACGTAGTCGGTGCCGAGCCGCTTCAGCGAAGCGTGCGCCGACTCCATGATGTGCTTGCGGCCGAGACCCTGGTCGTTGGGGCCCTTGGGGCCGGTCGGCCAGTAGACCTTGGTGAAGATCTCGAGGCTCTCGCGGCGCAGGCCCTTCAGGCCGCGGCCGAGCACCGATTCGGCGGCGGTGTTCGCGTAGACGTCGGCGGTGTCGAACGTGGTGATGCCGACGTCGAGCGCCGCCTTGATGCAGGCCTGGGCCTGGTCCTCTTCCACCTGGGACCCGTGGGTGAGCCAGTTGCCGTACGAGATCTCACTGACATTGAGGCCGCTGCGGCCCAGTCGTCGAAACTCCATGGGCAGGACTCTACCCCAGGCCGTTAGCCACGCTAACGACCTGGGTTTCACCTGCTCAGACCTTGTCGCCGGGGCTGACCCGCGGCTTCGGGACGCGCAGCTTGCGGATCTGGCTCGCGCGGATGAAGGAGTACCAGCCGACGGAGGTGCCCTTGATCACCTCGTCCGGGAACTTCAGCCGGACCATCTTCGCGATCCGGCGCCCGCTGAGCACGCCCTCGACGATCATGCCGAGCAGCATCACGGTGCACAGCAGTGTCGCGTACCGCTGGACCTCCGGGTACGGGAGGATCAGCGCGACGAACACCAGGATCGCCAGCGGCATGAACAGGCCGAGCAGGTTGCGCCGCGAGTCGACCAGGTCCCGGATGTAGGCCTTGACCGGGCCGCGGTCACGGGGGAGCAGGTACTTGTCCTCGCCCGCCATCATCCGCTCGCGGCGTTCCTTGGCGGCATTGCGCTGCTTCGCCTTGTACTCCGGGTCGGACTTCGCGGACTTGCGCAGTTCCTTGTTGCGCTTCATCGCCTCGCGCATGGTGGTCGGCGGCGGCGCCACCGGGCCGCGGCGCTTGGCCTCGGCCTCACGCCGCTTGGGCGTGGCCTTGCCCTTGCCGGGCGTATACGCCTTGGCCTGGACCTCGACGGCCTCGGTGTCGGTCGTCTCGGTGTCCGTCGTGGCGGAGTCTGTGGTGCTACGGCGCAGGAACCTCACCTCACCAGGGTAGTTGCAGCCGTCACGGTGCCACGCACCAGGCCGAGCGATATGTCACCATGGAGGGGAACAGATCGGGACTCCGACGTGTTGGACCATGTGCAAGACGAGTACCCGCAGCGAGTTCGACCAGAGGGAGAACCATGACGACCGCTGAGCAGGCAGCCGCAGCTCAGGCCGAGACCGCCGAGGAGACGCACGGCGTCACCTTGACCGACGCCGCCGCCGTCAAGGCGAAGGCCCTGCTCGAGCAGGAGGGCCGTGACGACATGCACCTGCGCATCGCCGTCCAGCCCGGTGGGTGCGCGGGCCTGCGCTACCAGCTGTTCTTCGACGAGCGCACGCTCGACGGTGACCTGTTCCGTGACTTCGACGGGCTCCGCGTGGCCGTCGACCGGATGAGCGCGCCGTACGTGTCGAGCGCCGTGATCGACTTCGTCGACTCGATCGAGAAGCAGGGCTTCACGATCGACAACCCCAACGCGACCGGCAGCTGCGCCTGCGGCGACAGCTTCCACTGATCCGCGTCGAGGCATGAAGAAGGGCCGCGAACCTCACCCAGGTCGCGGCCCTTCTTCATGCCCGCAGCTCTTGAGTACCCCTCAGCGGGATCAGACGTAGGCGTCCAGATCGGCCACCTGGGCGAGACAGCGCTCGTCCACGGTCCAGGGCGGAGCGATCTGCCGGGGCAGGGGCAGGTTCTCGGCTTGGAGGGACGACGGGATGCCGGCACAGTCGGCGATGAGTTCGCCGATCGATTCCGGTTCGAGGTGATACGCAGGAGTGGTCACGAACGACAAGTTAATGACTCGTGTTCCACGAGGACACCACTACCAACCGGTAGTGTTGATGGCCGTGCCTGAAGCAACCCGTATGGGGCATGACCTGCGGGTAACTTAGCCGTCCTCGCTTCCGCGAGGCCGACCGATCAAGGAGAACCGGTGGCAGACAGCGCCAGGATCGCAGTATCCGGCAGTATCGCAACCGATCACCTCATGCACTTCCCGGGCAGGTTCGCCGAGCAGCTCATCGCCGAGCAGCTGCACCGCGTGTCCCTGAGCTTCCTGGCCGATGACCTCGTCGTCCGGCGGGGCGGGATCGGCGCGAACATCGCCTTCGGCCTCGGCGTGCTCGGCAAGCAGCCGATCCTTGTCGGCGCGGTGGGCTCCGACTTCGCCGACTACCGCTCGTGGCTCGAGCGGCACGGCGTCGACACCGCCGGCGTGCTGGTCTCCGAGGTCGCGCACACCGCGCGCTTCGTGTGCACCACCGACGAGGACCTCTGCCAGATCGCCACCTTCTACGCCGGCGCGATGGCCGAATCCCGCAACATCGAACTGGCGCCGGTCGCCGCGCACGCCGGTGAGCTGTCGCTCGTGCTGATCAGCCCGGACGACCCCGAGGGCATGGTCCGGCACGCCGAGGAGTGCCGCCAGCGCGGCTACACCTTCGCCGTCGACCCGTCGCAGCAGCTCGCGCGGATGGACGGCGAGCAGGTGCGCGACTTCGTCGACGGCGCGAAGTACCTGTTCAGCAACGACTACGAATGGGAGCTGCTGCTCCAGAAGACCGGCTGGACCGAGGCCGACGTCCTCGACCGCGTCGGGATGCGGATCACCACGCTCGGGGAGAAGGGCGTCGAGATCGTCGGCAAGGACGGCCTCGCGCTCCAGATCGGCGCCGTCCCGGAACGCGGCAAGGTCGACCCGACCGGCGTCGGCGACGGCTTCCGGGCCGGGTTCATCGCCGGGATCGACGGCGGGCTCAGCCTGGAACGTTCGGCGCAGCTGGGTTCGCTGATCGCCGTGCTGGTACTGGAGACCGTCGGCACCCAGGAGTGGGCCTTCGACCGGGCGGACGTCCTGGGCCGCCTCAAGGAGGCCTTCGGTCCGGAGTCGGCCGAGGAGATCGCGGCGATCCTGCCCGCCTGAGGCTGAAGGGGACTTTCCCCTCATGTGACGTGCCGAAGGGGCCCTTCACCGCGTGTGATGCGGTGAAGGGCCCCTTCGGCACAATGACCTGGTGGATACGGCGGCCCTGGCGGCGGAACTCGCACGACTGCGGCAGCGGGACAGCGAGTTCGTGATCTTCGGCGCCCACACCCACTTGTATCGCAGCCTGCCGCAGGACGAGGCCGAGATCGCGACCGTCGAGGCCGAACTCGCCGTCGGGTTCCCCGCCGACTATCGCGACTTCCTCCGCCAGGTCGGTGCCGGCGCGGGGCCGTACTACGGCCTGTTGGACATGGCCGGGCTGCGAGAGTGGGCCGAGGATCTGCGGCCCGCGGAGGATTTCCCGTTGACCAGGGCCGATGCCCATCGTGTGCATCAGGAGTGGCTTGACCACGACGACGGCTGGTTCAAAGGCATCGACGCGGGGCGCGAGCTGCCCGGCTGTGTCGCCATCAGCGAGCAAGGTTGCAGCGGTTTCACGATGCTGGTCACCACCGGCGAACTGGCCGGATCGCTGTGGGACATGGACGAGTACGGGTGGGCGCCCGCCGTGCCCGCGGCCTCGGGCCTTAGCCGCGCGAAATGGATCGACCTGGGGCCCACGCCGACCTTCACGGCCTGGTACGACGCCTGGCTCACCGAGTCCCTGAAGTGCCTAACGCCGTGAACCGGTCAGGATTCCGGCGACCTCCGCCGGACGGGACATGTGCGGGCAGTGCCCTGCGTCGATCTCGATCGCATCGACGCCGAGCCGTTCCCTGGCGGCTTGGCGCATCCACTCCGGTTTCAGCGTGCGGTCGCGGGTGGGGACGATCACCGTCGACGGGATCTCCGGCGCGGGCACGGCGTGATGGGCGGCGAGGACCGCGGGACTGAACAGCCGCAGGCTGTCGAGCGCCAGATGTTCGGTCTCGGGATCGCAGTCGTGGAAGAGGAACTCCGACGCCTTCGCGGGATCCGAGGTCGGGTCCACACCGATCCATTCGGGGGCGAACGACGTCAGGACCTCGTCGCGCAGGCTCCGGCCACCGGCGAAATCGGGGATGTAGGCGGCGACCCACACCATCGCCCGCGCGTCGAGCGCCTCGGCGATCGCCGGGAGCAGGACCCCGGCCCCGGAATGCGCCACCACGACCGGCCGCTCGCCGTCGTACTGGTCCCGCGCGTGCTGCGCGTAGCCCTCGACAGGCAGCTCGGCCGGGGTCAGCAGGTCCACCGCGATCGCGCGGTGCCCGGCGGCCCTGAGCAACTTGGCCACGCGGTCCCAGCCCGCCGGGCTCTGCGTCGTGCCGTGCACGAGGACGAAGTCCATCGGTCCATGCTGGCCTCCACCGGGTGAACGGTGAAGGCCAGCGTGTCGAGTCGTGACTAGAGTTTCACCGGGTAGACGGGTTCCGGGATCTCGGGCTTGATGCGGTTCTCGACGAAGATCCCGTGCCACAGCATGAACACCAGCAGCGCCCACAGCTGGCGGCTGCGGTCGAGCTGCCCGGCCTTGTGCTCGTCGAGCAGCGCCAGGACGGCCTTCTTGTCGAGCAGCGCGTCGGTCTGCGAGTCCGAGATGATGCCCTTGGCCCAGTCGTACATCTCGTTGCGCAGCCAGAGCCGGATCGGCACCGGGAAGCCCAGCTTGCGCCGGTTCAGCACGTGCCCGGGGATGATCTTCGCCAGCGCCTGGCGCAGCGCGTACTTCGTGGTGCCGTGCGCGAGCTTCTGGTCGAGCGGGATGGTCGAGGCGACCTTGAACACCTCGGCGTCGAGGAACGGCACGCGCAGTTCCAGCGAGTTCGCCATGGTCACCTTGTCGGCCTTGACCAGGATGTCGCCGCGCAGCCAGGTGTAGAGGTCGACGTGCTGCATCCGCGCGACCGGGTCCCAGTCCTCGGAGATCTTGTACCAAGGAGCGGTGACGTCCTTGAAGCCGATGCCTTCCTCGTACGTGCGCAGCACCTTGCGGAGCTGGTCGTCGCGGAAGTTGCGCGCGTTGCCGTAGTAGCGGTCCTCCAGCGGCAGCGCCCCGCGCCGCAGCAGGTCCTTGCCGCGGGTGCCTTCGGGGATCTTCGTGGAGACCTTGCCGATGATCTTCCGCATCCCGCCGGGGATCTTCTCGAACGGCGCCAGCGAGATCGGCTCGTTGTAGATCGTGTAGCCGCAGAAGAGCTCGTCGGCGCCTTCGCCGGACAGCACCGCCTTGACGTGCTTGCGCGCTTCGCGGGCGATGAACCACAGCGGCACGAGCGCCGGGTCGGCCACCGGGTCGTCGAGGTACCAGACGATGAGCGGCAGCGCCTCCATCATCTCGTCCGCCGAAACCGTGCGGACCACGTGCTTCACGCCGATCGCGGCGGCCGATTCGGCGGCGACGTCGACCTCGGAGTAGCCCTCGCGCTCGAACCCGGTGGTGAACGCGATCAGGTTCGGGTTGTGCTCCTTGGCCAGCGTCGCGGTCGCGGTGGAGTCGATGCCGCCGGAGAGGAACGCGCCGACGGTGACGTCCGGGTCGGAGATCATGTGCTTGCCGACCGAGTCGCGCATCACATCGGCGATGCGCTCGTACAGCTCGTCGGCCTCGGCCTGGTTGTTGACCGGCTTCGCGTTGAACTGCGGGTGGAAGTAGCGGGTGAACTCGACGTCACCGCCGGGGACCACGCGGAACGACGTGCCGGACTCGACGCGGCGGACGCCGGTGTGCATCGACTCGGGCTCCGGCACGTACTGGAGGACCAGGTAGTGCTGGAGGGCCGTCTTGTCCAGCTCGTCCTCGACCCCGAGCACGCTCGAAAGCTCCAGCAGGCTCTTCTTCTCGCTGGAGAAGGCGACCTTGCCGGGTCCCGCCGAGTAGAACAGCGGCTTGATGCCGAACGGGTCGCGCGCGCCGAAGACGACCTTCTCCTGGGAGTCCCAGATCATGAAGGCGAACATGCCGCGCAGCTTCTTCACCGCGTCGTCGCCGAGGTAGTGGTACGCCGCGACGATCGCCTCGCCGTCACCCTCTGTGGCGAATTTCGCACCGTGCTCGGCGGCCAGCTCGTCGCGCAGCTCTTTGTAGTTGTAGATCTCGCCGTTGAAGTTCAGCGTGTAGCGCTCGGGCGCCTCCGGCGGACCCCAGACCAGCGGCTGGTGGGCGTGGTCGACGTCGATGAAGGCCAGCCGGTTGAAGCCGTAGACCACCTCGGCGTCGGCCCAGGTGTCGTGCTCGTCGGGGCCGCGGTGCCGCTGGCAGCGCATGGCCGCGTCGACGGCGTCACGGGCGCTCGCAGCGTCGGCTTCGGTCGAACAGATCAGTCCAAGCAGGCCGCACACGTCTAGTTCACACACCTCTTGTTGGCCGAGCGGGGGAGAAGGGCCCAGTATGCCGGTGGGCCCGTACACCCGGATGTGGTGGGGGATACGCGTGTTGGGGTTACCCCTTGGTCAGCACGGCGCCGTAACTCGGCTAGGCTCCGCCATGTCACAAAGATCGGTCGAGGAGGCTCTGGGTGAAAGGGCAAGGCGCAGTGGGAAATCCAGAGCGCATCCCGGTTAAGCGGGCTGGTCGTATCGCAGCGCTCGCCGCGCTGGTGATGCTGACCGCGACGGGCTGTTCCGGGGACGAGATCCTCCGCTTCGGCTGGCCGGTCGGGGTGACCCCGCAGGCGCACGACATGCGCACCCTGTGGACGTGGACGGTCGTCGCGGCGCTCGCCGTCGGTGTGATCGTCTGGGCGCTGATCTTCTGGACCGCGATCTTCCACCGCAAGAAGAAGACCGCCGACGGCGCGGAGGAGGAACTGCCCCGTCAGTTCCAGTACAACATCCCGCTGGAGATCTTCACGGTCGTCGTCCCGACGATCATGGTCTGCGTGCTGTTCTTCTTCACCGCGACCACCGAGAACCGCGTGCTCGCCGAGACGGACAACCCGGACGTCACGGTCGACATCGTCGCGTTCCAGTGGAACTGGGAGTTCAAGTACAAGAGCGACTCCAAGAACCACGACGACCCCGAGATCACCACGGTCGGCAGCTCGACCGAGATCCCGCTGCTCGTCCTGCCGACGAAGAAGACGATCCAGTACAACCTGCGGTCGGCCGACGTCATCCACTCGTTCTGGGTGCCGGAGTTCCACTTCAAGCGGGACGTCATGCCGGACCCGGAGAAGAACAACCAGGACTTCACCTTCCAGAACTCGATCGACAAGGAAGGTTCGTTCGTCGGCCGCTGTGCCGAACTGTGCGGCACCTACCACTCGGGGATGAACTTCGAGGTCAGGGCGCTGTCGGCGGACAAGTACGCGCAGTACATCCAGCTCCGCGGCACGGTGAACCCGAAGAGCGGCAAGCCCAACACGGCTTCCGAGGCGCTGACGGCGATGAACTGCGGCGAACTGTGCTCGCCCTACGCCGTCACCACCACCCCGTTCAACACCGACCGCACCGCGCGGGTCGCGTCCAACTGACCCGGCTGTTCGAGCCCGAAACAGGAGTGAGGCAACGTCCATGAAGGTCGAAGGACGGATTTTCTTCCTCGTCGCGGTCTTCTCCGTCGTCGTGGCGGGTATCTACGCGTACATGACCGGAACGATGACCCGGGACGGCGTCGAGCCGGTCGGTGTGGTGGCCCTGATCCTCACCGGTGGCCTGGCCTTCCTGGCCGGCAGCTACCTGCAGTTCGTGGCGCGGCGCATCGAGCCGCGGCCGGAGGACCGGGAAGACGCCGAGATCAGCGACGGCGCCGGTGAGCTGGGCTTCTTCAGCCCGGGCAGCTACTGGCCGATCGGTCTCGCGGCGGCCGCCGCGCTGACCGGTGTCGCGCTCGCGTTCTTCCACGTCTGGCTGCTGATCATCGCGCTGGGCCTGGTCATCGTCGCCATCGGCGGGCTGGTGTTCGAGTACCACACCGGTCCGAATCACGACTGACGTTCCGACGCCGGAAGCGGCGCCTTGGTCTTCGGACCGGGGCGCCGCTTTTCGCGTTCAGAGGACTAAACGCGGGCGGGTTGGGCTTCGGGGCGGGGTGCGGGCGTGCGTTTCGGTGCCAGCGCGGCCGCCAGGACGGCCAGCATGCCCACACCCTCAGGCCAGGTCGGCCGGTGCCCGTAGGCGAGGACGTCGACCACCACCGCGACCACGGGGTAGATGTAGGACAGCAGCGCCACCGTCGTGGTCGGCAGCTTCCCGATGCTCGCGTACATCAGGACGTACATCAGCGCGGTGTGCACCGTGCCCAGCAGGACCAGCCACAGCAACCCTGAGGTGTCCGTGGGCAGCGGCGTGACGAGCAGGGCGGGTGCGAGCACGATCGTGCCGGTCACCAGCTGGACGGCGGCCAGGACATGCGGGCGCAGGTGTTTGAGCTGTTTCGCGACGAACGAGGCGCCGGCGTAGAGCGCGGCCGCGCCGAGGGCGAGCGCGATTCCTTCCAAGCGCACGGGCTTGCCGTCGGCACCGTGCGCCGACAGCGAGATGAGCGCCACCCCGCCGAACGCGATCAGCGCCCGGACCAGCTGGCTCTTCGCCATCTTCTCGCCGAGGAACGCGGCGGCGAGACCGACCAGCATCAACGGCTGCGTGTGATAGACGACCGTACTGACCGAGATCGACGACAGCGCGTACGAGGCGAAGAGCAGGACCCAGTTCCCGACCAGGAACAGCCCGCCGAGGACGGCGAGCAGCAGGTCGCGGCGGGTGAGCGTCCACGGGCGGAGCCAGCCGCGAGCGGCGCTCCACACCAGGAGCAGCAGGCCGCCGACCAGGCTCCTCGCGAACGCCACGGCGGGTGCGTCGGCGCCGCTTTCCAGGACGACGGCGCCGATCGTGCCGGACAGCGCCATCGCGGCCGTCCACTGGAGCAGGGGGTTGTTCTTGTTCATGGGCACCACTTTCGCCCGCGCGCCCACGCCCGACCAGTGTCAGAGATGACATCGACCGCAAAACTTATGACACACTGCCCGGATGGATGTGACCGGATGGATGTGAAAAGGGTCGCGGTGGTGCTCGCCGACCAGGTCTCGCCGTTCGAACTCGGCGTCGCGTGCGAGGTCTTCGGCACCGATCGCAGCGCCGACGGCATCGAGGGCTGGGATTTCGCGGTCTGCTCGCCCGGCGGCGAGAACGTCCTGAGCTGGTCCGGTTTCGGGCTCGACGGGCTGGCGAGCCTGGACTTCGCGGCGTCCGCCGATCTGCTGATCGTCCCGACCTGCGCGCCGCGCAGCGCGAGCCCGCCGGAACCGGTCCTGGAGGTCCTGCGCGACGCCGCGAGCCGGGGCGCCTGGGTCGCGGGCTTCTGCGCAGGCGTCTTCTCACTCGGCTACGCGGGACTGCTCGACGGGCGCAACTGCACCGTCCACTGGGTCTACGAGCAGGAGTTCCGCTCGCGCTTCCCGACGGCGAGGGTCGACCCGAAGGCGTTGTACGTCGACGACGGCGGCGTCCTCACGAGCGCGGGGACCGTCGCCGCCGTCGATCTGTGCCTGCATCTGGTGCGCGAACTCCGCGGTGTCGCCGCGGCCACCACGCTGGCCAGGCGGATGGTCGCGGCGCCGCACCGGGTCGGCGGGCAGGCGCAGTTCGTCCAGGCGCCGGTCCCGGAGACCGCCGCGCCGGACGACACCGTGCTCGCCGAAGCGCTCGAATGGATCGAGCGGCGGCTGGATCAGCCGTTCACCGTCGCGGAACTCGCCCGCCGCAGCGGTTTGGGGGAGCGCACGTTCCTGCGCCGGTTCTCGGCGGCCACCGGGACGACCCCGCACCGATGGCTCACCGAACGCCGTCTCGACCGCGCGCAGTCGTTGCTCGAAGAAGGACGTCTGTCCATTGAGGACATCGCGGTCGCTTGCGGGTACGCCTCCGCCGCGGCGCTGCGGCACCAGTTCGGCAAGCTGCGGGGGACCAGTCCCAGCGCGTACCGCAAGACGTTTTCCGTCGGCTAGAAAGCCGGAAGGCTGCCTTCACGGACTTGGCACCTCACGGGGACACTTTTGCCTTATCCCTCAAGAGAAAGAGATCTCCTGGCCGACGGTGACCTGGACGTGGTCGGGGACCTCGTCGTGCCGGTCGCCGACGGAAAGCGTTCCGGTCGGTTCGAACAGCAGTAGCGACGCACCGTCCACTGAGGACGGTTTGTGGAAGGTGCCGCGCGGGACGACGAACACCGAGCCGCGCGGCAGCGTGACGACCCGCTCGCCCGCCTCTTCGCGCAACGCGATGTCCAGGCTGCCGTCGAGGACGAGGAAGAACTCGTCGGTGTTCTCGTGGACGTGCCAGACGTGCTCGCCCGCGACCTTGGCGAGGCGGACGTCGTAGTCGTTGACGTGGGCGACGATCCGCGGGCTCCAAATCTCGTCGAACCCGGCCAGCGCGGTCTCCAGATCGATCGGTTTCTCGCTCATGCCCCGATCCTGGTCACTGGACCGGCTGGGCGGTGAGTGCTAGGAATCGCATATGTCGCATGATTCCTCGCATGAGGTCGCCGTGCTGGTCGACGAGGGGTCCAACCCCTTCGAAATGGGCGTCGCGACCGAACTCTTCGGTCTGCGGCGGCCGGAACTGGACCGGCCTTGGTACGGCTTCACCCTGTGCGCCGCCGAGCCCTCCGTGCGCATGCACCTGGGGATGTTCACCCTCACCGGGGTCGCCGGGCTCGAAGCCGTGGAGGCCGCCGACACGGTCATCGTGCCCAACCGGCCCGATCCGGAGGCCCCGGCCAGGGAATCCGTGCTGACGGCCATCCGTTCCGCGGCCGCGCGGGGTGCCCGGCTGGTCAGCTTCTGCACCGGCGCCTTCACGCTCGCGCAGGCGGGCGTCCTGGACGGACGGCGCGCGACGACGCACTGGAAATGGGCCGAGCGGTTCCGGACGCTGTTCCCTGAGGTGCTGCTGGAGCCCGACGTGCTGTTCGTCGACGACGGCGACGTCCTGACCGCGGCGGGCAGCGCGGCCGCGCTCGACCTGGGGCTGCACCTGATCAGCCGTGACCACGGCGCCGAGATCGCCAACGCGGTGAGCAGGCGGCTGGTGTTCAGCGGGCACCGCGACGGCGGCCAGCGGCAGTTCGTCGAGCGGCCGCTGCCGCCGATGCCGGACACCTCGCTGGCGCCGGTGCTCGAATGGGCGCGGGAACGGCTGGACCGGCCGCTCACCGTCGCCGACCTCGCCGCGCGGGCGGCGGCCAGCCAGGCGACGCTGCATCGGCGGTTCCGCGCCGAACTCGGGACGACGCCGCTGGCGTGGCTCACCACGGAACGGGTCGCGCTGGCGTGCCGGTTGATCGAGCGCGGGGAACAGCGGCTGGACCTGGTGGCGCGGGCCTCCGGTTTCGGTACCGCGGCGAACCTGCGCGCCCAGCTGCGGCGGGCCACCGGCCTGACTCCCACGGCTTACCGGGCGCGGTTCAGCACCGCTTCGTGACCGACGCGTTTCGTCCTCTGAATGCGGTAGTTGCGTGTGCAAGGACCGCATTCAGAGGACGAAACGCGAGGCGGGGGTCAGGCGAAGGCGATCCACCGGTTCAGCAGGTCGGCCGCCGCACCCGAATCGACGGCCGAGGCCGCCCGTGCGAGCCCGGCCGCCAGATCGTCTTCCAGCGACCCCGAGAACCCGGCGAAAGCCGCCAGCGCGGCCGCCGAGTTGAGCAGCACGGCGTCCCGCACCGGCCCGGTCTTCCCGTTCATCACCTGGCGGAACACGTCGGCGTTGTGCGCCGCGTCGCCGCCGCGCAGATCGTCCGCGGTCGCCCTGGTGATGCCCAGCGACGAGGGGTCGAAGCTCCGCTCGGTGATCTCGCCGCCGGAGACCACCCACACCGAGGTGGTGGTCGTGGTGGTGATCTCGTCGAGCCCGTCGTCGCCGCGGACGAGCAGCACGGTCATCCCGCGCCGCGCGAACACCTCGGCCAGCACGCGCGTCTTGTCCTCGTACGCGCAGCCGATCAGCGAACTGCGCGGCTGTGCGGGGTTGGTCAGCGGGCCCAGCAGGTTGAACGTCGTCGGCACGCCGAGTTCACCGCGCGTCGGACCGGCGTGGCGCAGGGCGGGGTGGAACTTCGGCGCGAAGCAGAAGCCGATGCCCAGTTCGTTCACGCTGCGCTGGACCGTCTCGGGCGGCAGGTCGATGGTGACGCCCAGTTCCTCCAGCACGTCGGCCGCGCCGGACTTCGACGACGCGCTCCGGTTGCCGTGCTTGGCCACCGGGGCGCCGGCCGCGGCCGTCACCACCGTGGCCATGGTGGAGATGTTGACCGAATTGGACCGGTCGCCGCCGGTGCCGACGATGTCCACCGACGGCCTGTCGATCGTCACCCGTTTGGCGTGCGCCAGCATGGCGTCGGCCATCCCGGAGATCTCCGCCGGTGTCTCACCCTTCGCACGCAGCGCGACGGCGAATCCGGCGATCTGGGAGGGCGTCGCCGCCCCGCTCATGATCTGGTCCATCGCCCACGCGGTGTCCTCTTCGGACAGGTCCGCGCGAGCGATGAGCTGGTTGAGCAGGGACGGCCAAGTTTTAGCGGCCGCGCTCATCGGCTCAGCCGTGCACGGCCGGCACCCGCCGGGCGCGCAGCACTTCGGCGACGGTCTCGGCGGCGGTCAGCGGGTCGAGCGGGTGGACCAGCACCGCGTCCGCCTGCGACCAGGTCGCCAGCCAGCGGTCGTCCTTGCGCCGCACCGACACCACGATCGGCGGACAATCCTCGATCTCGTTCTTCAGCTGACGGGTCAGCCCGATGCCGCCGGTCGGCTGCGCCTCGCCGTCGAGGATGGCCAGGTCCACATTGCCCGCGTCCATCTCGACGAGTACCTCGGAGATGCCGGACGCCTCGGTGTAGTCCACCCGGCCGAGGTCGGCGGCGGGCCTGCGGCCGACGGCGTTGATGATCGCCTCGCGCACCTCCGCCTTGTGGCTGAACACCAGGATCCGCATCGCCTGCTCGCCCATGAGCGCGCCTCCGCCTCGTCTAGTCATGTCGACCCCGCGATGTTATCCGCCATGACCGACATCACGTGGACGCACCCGACGGCTGGAGCGCGTCCCAGCCCACCGAGTCCCCGCCGAGCCGCTGCGCGAGCCCCGCCATCCGCGACCGTTCCTGCGCGCAGTGCAGCGCGTCGAGGGTCTGGACGCGCAGGGCGTGCGCCAGCGTCAGGCCGCCGTCCGGGCCCTGTTCCCGCAGCTCCCAGCCGTCCTGGGCGAGGATCGCGGTCGCCTCGGCCACCTTTTCGGGCGGAAGTTTGAAGTGATGGCGCAGGATCGCCGGCGCTTCGGCGACCCAAGCGGGTGATCTCGCGAGCACCGAAGAATCCGCCTCGGCCGGGTCGAACGCCTCCGCGACGATCTCCACGCCGGGCGTGTCGATCGTCAGACCAGGGATCTTCGGCTTCTTGACCAGGTCACGAAGCCGATCTAGTAAACCCATGAGTAGCTCAGTTCCCACTTTCGTTCAGATGTGACCCGACACGCACGCGACTTGCCGTGGACCCACCCGGCGAGCCCCGTGCGTGAGAGGACATAATGCGACGCGTGACAACGGCAGCTCCCACCATCAGCCAGCGGGTCCACTCGCTGAACCGGCCGAACATGGTCAGTGTCGGCACCATCGTGTGGCTGTCCAGCGAACTGATGTTCTTCGCCGGACTGTTCGCCATGTTCTTCACCGTGAAGGCGCAGAACGCGACCGGCCAGTGGCCGCCGCCGCTGCACGGTGAGCCCTTCGAGTTGAACGTCGCCCTGGCGATCCCCTTCACGGTGATCCTCGTGGCGTCCTCGTTCACTTGCCAGTTCGGCGTGTTCGCCGCCGAAAAGGGTGACGTCTTCGGCTTGCGCCGCTGGTACATCATCACGTTGATCATGGGCGCGATCTTCGTCGGCGGCCAGGGTTACGAGTACCTCCACCTGATCGACGAGGGGATGACGATCCCGTCCGGCCCGTTCGGCACGGTCTTCTTCCTCGCGACCGGGTTCCACGGCCTGCACGTCATCGGCGGGCTCATCGCGTTCGTGTACCTGCTCATCCGCACCAAGCTGAGCAAGTTCACCCCGGCCCAGGCCACCTCGGCGATCGTCGTGTCGTACTACTGGCACTTCGTCGACATCGTGTGGGTGGGTCTGTTCGCGGTGATCTACATCCTTCCGTGAACGAAGCCGCCACCACGACCTATCGGCCTGAACTGACAGCAAGGGTTGCCGCAAGATGACCTCCAGCAAGAACGACACGGAGCGCCGCTTCCGCAAGCGGTCGAAAGCACGCAGGCGGTTCGCCGGCGTGCTGGCGCTCGGGATCGCGCTCCTGAGCGTGGGCGGGCTGTACGCCGTTTTCGCGCCGGAGCCGCAGACCGCGCAGGCGCAGGGCGAGTCCGCCCTCCTGCGTGAGGGCGAGAAGCTCTACAACAACACGTGTATCGAATGTCACGGGCCGAAGCTCGAAGGCGTCACCGACCGTGGCCCGAGCCTCATCGGCATCGGCGACGCGGCCGTGTACTTCCAGACCTCGACCGGCCGCATGCCCGCGGTGCGCCAGGAAGCCCAGGCGCAGCGGAAGCCGCCGAAGCTGTCCGAGGCCGAGATCAACGCCCTCGGTGCCTACATCCAGGCCAACGGCGGCGGCGCGCAGCGTCCCACCGAGAAGGGTGACGCGCTGCGCGGCGACGACGTCGCGCGCGGCAGCGAGCTCTTCCGCCTCAACTGCGCCTCCTGCCACGGCTTCACCGGCCGCGGCGGCGCGCTCTCCTCGGGCAAGTTCGCCCCGAACCTGGACCCGGCCACGGAGGAGCAGATCTACACCGCGATGCTCACCGGGCCGCAGAACATGCCCAAGTTCTCCGACCGGCAGCTGTCGCCGGAGGAGAAGAAGGACATCATCGCGTTCGTGAAGTCCGTGAGTCACGGGAACAACGCACCCGGCGGTAGCTCGCTCGGCGGTCTTGGCCCGGCCTCGGAGGGCGCGATCGCGTGGATCGTCGGGATCGCCGCGCTGATCGGCGTGACGTTGTGGATTGGATCGAAGGCATGAGCGCCGAAGGGCCGAAGCCGCCGACAGAGGCGGAATTGGCGGACATGGATCGCGACCAGCTCGTCAAGCTGGGTACCGCGCTCGACGGGGTCGAGATCGTGGAGTACCCGAAGCCGTGGCCGGTCGAGGGGACACGGGCGGAGAAGCGCGCCGAGCGCACTGTCGCCCTCTGGTTCGTGCTGGCCGCGCTGTCCGGCCTCGCGTTCGTGGTCCTCGTCGCGTGGCCGCACTGGTTCGAGTACAAGGAGCCGGGTACGACCGGCTACACCAAGTACACGCTGTACACGCCGCTGCTCGGGATCACCCTCGGGCTCGCCGTGCTCAGCCTCGGTATCGGGGTGATCCTCTACACCAAGAAGTTCATCCCGGCCGAGGTCGCCGTGCAGGAGCGCGGGGACGGCGGCTCCAAGGAGGTCGACAAGGCCACCATCGTCGCCCAGCTGGCCCACTCGGGTAACGACAGCACCATCGCGCGCCGTTCGATGATCAAGCGGTCCGCGGGCGCCGGTGCCGGTGTGCTCGGCCTCGCCGTCGCGGCGCTGCCGGTCGCGTCCTTCATCAAGGATCCGTGGAAGGACACCGAGAACCGCGACTCCCTGTGGCACTCGGGCTGGAAGAAGAACTTCCCGGACGAAGAGGTCTTCCTGCGCCGCAACACCGGCCGTCCGCACGAGGTCTCCCTGGTCAGGGTCGAGGACCTCGACGCGGGCGCCATGGAAACGGTGTTCCCGTTCCGTGAGTCCGAGCGGGAGGACGAGCACGCGCTGTCGGCCGCCTTCAAGCGCGTCGACAACCCGGTCATGCTGATCCGCCTCCGCCCGACCGACGCCGCCAAGGTCGTCAAGCGGGCGAACCAGGAGGATTACAACTTCGGCGACTACTACGCGTACACGAAGATCTGCAGCCACGTCGGCTGCCCGACCTCCCTGTACGAGCAGCGGACCAACCGCATCCTCTGCCCTTGCCACCAGTCGCAGTTCGACGCGCTCCACTACGCCAAGCCGATTTTCGGTCCGGCGACTCGGCCGTTGGCCCAATTGCCGATTACAGTGAACAAGGACGGCTACCTGGTCGCGCGCGGAGACTTCAACGAGGCCGTCGGACCGGCCTTTTGGGAGCGTAAGTCATGAGTTCACTCACCACCCCGACCAAGGGGACGAACCCGGTCGAGAAGGCCGTGGGCGCTGGTGCGAAGTGGGCCGACGACCGGTATCACCTGGCCAAGGGCATGCGGCACCAGATCAACAAGGTGTTCCCGACCCACTGGTCGTTCCTGCTCGGCGAGATCGCGCTCTACAGCTTCATCATCCTGTTGCTGTCGGGTGTGTACCTCACGCTGTTCTTCGACCCCTCCATGGAGGAGGTCGTCTACAACGGCAGCTTCACCGGTCTGCAGGGCGTCGAGATGTCGCGGGCCTTCGCGACCACGCTGGACATCTCGTTCGACGTCCGCGGCGGTCTGTTCGTCCGCCAGCTGCACCACTGGGCCGCGCTGATCTTCGTGGCTTCGATGATGGTCCACATGTTCCGGATCTTCTTCACCGGTGCGTTCCGCCGCCCGCGTGAGGCGAACTGGGTCATCGGTGCGCTGCTGCTGGTCCTGGGTATGTTCGAGGGCTTCTTCGGTTACTCGCTTCCGGACGACCTGCTCTCCGGTACCGGTATCCGCGCGACCCTGTCGGGCATCGTGCTGTCGGTGCCGGTCATGGGCACCTGGATCCACTGGGCGCTGTTCGGCGGGGAGTTCCCGGGCAACGAGATCATCCCGCGCCTGTACACGATCCACATCCTGCTGCTGCCGGGCATCATGCTCGGCCTGGTCGCCGCGCACCTCGCGCTGGTCTGGTACCAGAAGCACACGCAGTTCCCGGGCGTGCGCCGCAAGGAGACCAACGTCGTCGGCGTCCGCATCATGCCGGTGTTCGCGCTCAAGGGCGGTGCGTTCTTCGCTCTGGTCACGGGTGTCATCGCGCTGATGTCGGGGCTCTTCCAGATCAACCCGATCTGGAACATCGGCCCGTACAACGCGGCGCAGGTCTCGGCCGGTTCACAGCCTGACTGGTACATGGCCTGGGCCGACGGCATGCTGCGGATCTGGCCCGCGTGGGAGCTCTATCTCGGGAACTACACGGTCCCGGCGGTGTTCTTCCCCGGCGCGGTCGGTATGCCGCTGCTGATCGGGTTGCTGGTGATGTATCCGTGGATCGAGCGAAAGCTGTCCAAGGACACCGCGCACCACAACCTGCTGCAGCGTCCGCGCGACGTCCCGGTCCGGACCTCGCTCGGCATCATGGCCCTGACGTTCTTCGCGGTCATCATGCTGTCGGGCTTCAACGACATCATCGCGTTCGCCTTCGACATCTCGCTGAACGCGACGACGTGGGCGGGCCGGATCGGTGTGCTGCTGCTGCCGCCGATCGCGTACTACATCACCTACCGGATCTGCCTGGGTCTCCAGCGGGCCGACCGCGAGGTGCTGGAGCACGGTGTCGAGACCGGCATCATCAAGCGCCTGCCGCACGGTGAGTTCATCGAGATCCACCAGCCGCTCGGCCCGGTGGACGACCACGGTCACCCGCTCCCGCTCGAGTACCAGGGCGCGTCGGTGCCGAAGAAGATGAACAAGCTCGGTTCGGCCGGTCACGCCGTCGCCGGTTCGACCTGGTCGCCGGACCCGGTCGAGGAGACCATCGCGCTGGAGCGCGCCCGGGCCAACGGGCACGGCTCCAACGGGCACGGCAACGGCAAGGTCGACGACATCGGCGGTGAGCCTTCGCAGGAGCGCAAGGAGATCACCTCCGGGCACTAGCCCGGCAAGAAGTACATGAAGGCCCCCTTCCTCGCGCCTGGCGCAAGGAAGGGGGCCTTCACGCGTTGGTCGTGGGGACACGTACGAAACCCGGACTTCACACGTCACCGACTGCCAGGATCGAGGCTGCCGTGAGTGGTAAGCCGGGTCGCTGTGACAGGTAGCGCAGTGGAGTTGGGGTGACATTGGGTGAAGGGTGTGTGGAAATAGGGACGTTGAATGTCCCTATTTCCACACACCCTTCCCTCGCGAACGGGTCGCTGTGACAGGACCGTGTGGATTTCGGGTCACCTGACGCACCAAAATCCACACAGTGATGGCGGCTGGAGACTCAGGCGCCTTCGACGCCGATGTCGAACGCGGACTCGCTGTCGGCCTTCGAGTACGAGCGGAACGCGATGTGCGTGACCGTGCTCAGCACACCGGGGACCTTGCCGATCTTCGCCGGGATCAGGTCCGCGAGGTCTTCGTGGGCCGCGACGCGGACCGAAGCGATCAGGTCGACGTCGCCCGCGCAGGAGTAGACCTCGCGGACACCCTCGATGTCCGCGATCGCCTGTGCCGCCTCGGGGATGGCATCGGCTTCGACCTGGATCAGCACGATCGCGGTGATCACTACAGCGCCTCCTGTGTTCGTTGTCGCGCGCTGACGGGAACGCGCCGAAGGAGCGCAGTCAGCAGTCCGGCTAACTTCGATCAGGCAGGCGCCCCTGCATCGCGTTCCCGTGGGCCTTCGGCCCGAAAGAGGCGCGCGAGGTGAAGTCTCCGTCGGGCGCGGAGCGCCCTTGGGGAGACCGTCGGTGGTCCCGCCAGGGAAGATCCTAGCCCGCCACCCTCTCCAGCGCCGTCGCGCTCGCCGCCAGGTCGAGCCACTCCTGCCAGCCGCCGGCGGCGGCAGGCTCCGCCCAAGGGTGCGTGGTGCGCACGAGCCGGACGCCCGGGCGGGTCAGCCAGCGCAGCAGGATGCGGACCTCCTCGGAGATCGCGCCGAAGAGCGGCCCGGGGCCCGGGATCACCGTCTCCGCCGAGGCCACCAGCATCTCGACCACCGGCATCGGCGGCACCCCGCGCCGCGCGACGCCCGCCGACGCGAGCCTGCCGTGCCGGATCACCGCCAGTTCCCAGCCGCCGTTGCCGTCCGGTCCGGCGGCGATCAGCTCCGGGATGCCCGCCAGCGCCGACAGCCGGTGCGCCCGGCCGACCGCGCGGATCAGCCCGGCCAGCTGGTCGCGGTGCTGGGCGGCCTGCTCGTAGTGCTCCTCCTGCGAGAGCCGGGCCAGCTGATCGGCGGCGACCCGCAGCGGCCGCCCGTCCGTCCCGGCGATGAGACCGGACACGGCCAGCACGCCGGGCCGGTACGCCTCGACCGTCTGCTGACCGGCGCACGGCGCTCCGCAGCGGCCGAGTTCGGCGAGTACGCACGGCTTGCCGCTCGGCGCGGTGGCGGAGATGCGCTGGGTGCACGTCCGCAGTCCCGAGGCGCCGGCGAGGGTGTCCGCCGCCGACCGGGCGTCGGTCTGGCTGCGAAAGGGCCCCAGCATCCCGTCTCGCGGCACGCGGACCACCGACAGGCGTGGGAAGGCCTCCTCGGTCAGCGCGACCCACCAGGCGTGCCGTGGGTTCTTGGAACGGCGGTTGTACATCGGACGGTGGGCGGCGATCAGCCGCAGCTCCCGGATCGCGGCCTCCAGCGCGTGCGAGCATTCGACCGCGTCGACCCGTTCGGCCAGCGCGACCATCTCCCGGATCCGCCCGCGGCTTTCCGAGCCGGTGAAGTACTGCCGGACCCGGCGGCGCAGGTCGCCCGACGTCCCGACGTACAGGACCTCGTCGCTCGGGCCGCGGAAGAGGTAGACGCCGGGCCGCGAGGGCAGGTGCTCGGCCAGCGAACGTTTGCGGCGCTGGGCCGGGGTGACCTCGGGCAGGTAGTCCAGCAGTTCTTCGAGAGTGTGGACGCCGAGGTTGCCCACGCGTTCGAGCAGCGCGTGCAGGACGTCGACGGTGGCGCGCGCGTCCGCGAGCGCACGGTGGTTGGGCGTCGTGCGCGCTCCGAACAGCGCCGCCAGCGCGGACAGGCGATAGCTGGGCGTCTCGTCGCGGGAGATGACCCGGCGGGCGAGCCGGACCGTGCAGACCACGGCCGTCTTGGGCCAGTGGTAGCCGTGGCCCTCGCAGGCCGCGCGCATGAAGCCGGTGTCGAAGGGGGCGTTGTGCGCCACGAGGACGGCACCGGAGATGAATTCGAGGAACGCGGGCAGCACACGATCGATCCGGGGAGCGTCGTAGACCATCGCGCCGGTGATCCCGGTGAGCTCGACGATCTGCGGCGGGATCGGCATCCCCGGATTGACGAAGGTGGCGAACTCGCCGACGATCTCGCCGGCGCGGATCTTGACCGCGCCGATCTCGGTGATCCCGTCCGGGCCGGGTTTCGTCCCGGTGGTCTCCAGGTCGAACACGACGAAAGTGATGTCCCGCAAAGGGGTTCCCAGCTCGTCGAAGGCGAGTTGCGCCGCGCCGGGCCGCCGTCCGGTGTCCATGATCGGGCACAGTAGGGGTGGGCACCGACAATCCCGGGATGCGCACACGCCGTCCCATTGAGCGCGGCCCGGGGCCATGGGGCCTACCCTGGTGCGATGCAACCGCAGCCCGCAGTGCCCGAATTGCCCGAGGACGCCACCGGCGGTCCCTCGGGTGTCGTGGCGTCGGCGGGTGACGAGGAGACGTCGGAAGAGGTACCGGCCGAGGGCTGGACGGCCCTGCCGGAGACCGTGCGCGAGCGGATCGCCGAGCTCGCGGCCGCCGCCGTCGGCAAGCTGCCGGTCGCCGACGTGCCGAGGCAGCTGCGCCCGGTCGCGAAGTTCGCCCCGGCGAAACGCGCGAAACTCGGCGGGACGGCGTTGCTCGCCGCGCTGGGTGAGTCCTCCCAGTTCCGGGTCGCCGTCACCGAATGGCTGCGGGACCACCGCAAGGACGCCCTCGACCCGAACGCCCCCGACTCCGTCGCCGCCGCGGCCGCCGCGGTGCTGCTCGGCGAGGCGGGCGCGGCCGGACGGGTCCGGCTGGTGGCGAAGAACGCCGAGGAGACGGCGTTGCGCGCCGAACGCGACGCCGCGCTGGCCCGCAACCAACGGCTCGAGACCGAACTGGCCCAGCTGCGCGAGGAATTGCGCGAGGCCAAGGAGATCGCCGGTGGCGCGCGGGGCGAACGCGACGCCGAAGTCGACAAATTGCTGAAGCGCCTTCGGGAACAAGGTGTCCAGTTGCGACAGGCCAAGGACGCCGTCGCCGAGGCGCACGCCCAGTTGGAGAGCGGAGGGGCCGAGCGCGCCGAGGAGATCAAGGCGCTGAAGGCTCAATTGGACCGTGAGAAGCAGCGTGTCGCGACGGAGCGGGCGCGGGCGGAGAAAGCCGTCACGGACGCCGAGATCGCCCGTCAGTCCGCGCGTGAGGCCCGTCAGGCGGACGAGGTCCGGCTCGGACTGCTGCTGGACACCATCGAAGGCGCCGTCGGCGGGCTCCGCCGGGAGCTTTCGGTGAGCGCGCGGGGCCAGCGTCCGGCGGACATGGTGCGCGGCGCGACGTCCGGTCTGGGCGCGGGCGGCAAGATCCAGGACGTCACCGCGCTCGACAGGCATCTCGCGCTGCCCAACGTGCACCTGATCGTCGACGGCTACAACGTCACGAAGACCGGATATCCGGAGATGGCGCTGTCCGATCAGCGAGACCGGCTGATCCACCAGCTTTCCGCGCTCGCCGCGCGGACCTCGGCCGAGGTGACCGTGGTGTTCGACGGCGCCGGCGTGCTCTCCGTGCCCGCGGCGGTGCCGCGCGGGGTGCGGGTGCTGTTCTCCGAACGCGGCGTGCTCGCGGACG
This sequence comes from Amycolatopsis azurea DSM 43854, assembly GCF_001995215.1. Taxonomy (GTDB): domain Bacteria; phylum Actinomycetota; class Actinomycetes; order Mycobacteriales; family Pseudonocardiaceae; genus Amycolatopsis; species Amycolatopsis azurea. Next base: position 328,917 of record NZ_MUXN01000023.1, on the reverse strand, counting down.
ACGTCATCCGGTCCCTCGTCACGGCGGAGCCGCCGGGGCGGCCGATGGTGGTCGCGAGCACGGACCGGGCGGTGGCGGACTCGGTGCGGCGGAAGGGCGCGCATCCGGTGCCTTCCGCGGTTCTGGTGTCGCGGCTCAGCCGGGTGTAGTGGGGGCGGGGCGCTTTGCTGCGAACCTCGCCGTAATGCGTTGCGAAAGCCACTTTCGCAACCTTCAACGTTGCGAAAGTGGCTTTCGCAACACCACCGTTCCGCCGGCACACACCTGGCCGCGTGGGTCTTGAGTGGCGATTCGGGTTTCGGGTGTCCCGAAAGTGGCTTTCGCGACGTGGGGTCCTGCCGGAGCGCATCGGGTCGGGGTGGTCGTGAGTGGCGATTCGTGTTCTAACCCGAATCGCCACTCACGAACGACCCGGCCGATTCGGTCCCGTCGCCCTCGCTCGCCCGAAACTGTCGGTGGTCGCTCTTAATGTGCTCCTCACCACTGAAAGTGAGGAGTTCGAGATGGACGACAAGGCCATCGCCGATATAGCGGACATAGAAACGCTCGTCATCGATTGCGACCGGTGCGCGGTCCGCGGTGACGCATGCCATGACTGTGTCGTCAGTGTCCTCCTCGGCGCGCCGCTCGCGCTCGAATGGGACGCCGACGAGCGGAGAGCGGTCGACGCGCTCGCCGAAGCCGGGATGGTCCCGCGCCTCCGGATGGTCGAGATCGTCGGTCAGGAGCGTCGGAAGTCGGCCTGAGACACGCCGCGACCGGGACATTCGACGAGTGGTCGATCCGATCAGGTGAACGGTAGGTAGTCGAGATCAGCCCCAGGATGTAACGCCCGTCACAACTTTCCGCTCATGCTGGTCCGAAGGTGTTTCGGCGCATCACGGAGAGTTTTTGTGGTGGGCATGGTGGACGCGGTGCCGCTGGTTTCGTAACCTGTCCGAGATCTCGTGGCCGGAAGTCGTCGCCAGACGGCTACGCGAGATCGCCACTGAAGCAGCTTTGTCGGGGAGCTGCACCAGAACCAGCCGTGCGCCAAACCTGTTGCGATAGCACTCGGCCAGGCGCAAGGCGGGAACGCGGGGAACCGCGCGGGCCTCACGGTCGGCGACGCGGCTCCGCGGAAGAGGGCCCCCGACCTCTTCGTCCCGGGTTCCGTGTCGGTGGCCGACAGCAAAGGAGACACGCGCGACCGTGCAGTCGCATCCAGTCAAGCGCGTGGTGTCAGGAGCTTTGGCCGCGGCCGCGGTGATCACCGCGGTCACAGTCGCCCAGCCCGCTGCCACTGCAGCCCCAGCCCCCGCCCCTCAGCAGCCCCCCTCCGGCTCGGACGCCCTCGCCAAGTACCGCGACCTCGCGGCACAGGCCGAGAAGGCGAACGAAGACCTCCTCAAGGCGAAGGACGACCTCGCCGCGAAGCAGGGCGAGCTCGACAAGGCCACCGCCGACGCCGCCGCCGCCAAGGACCTCGGCGTCAAGGCGGCCGGTGACGAGAAGACGTTCCAGGCCGAGGTGAACAAGTTCGCCGGTGCCTCCTTCACCAGCGGTGTGCAGCTGAACAAGCTGTCCTCGCTGCTGTCGGGCGCGTCGACCCAGGACTTCCTGGAGCGCTCCTCGGCGCTCGAGGTCCTGGCCGCGAACAAGAACACCGCCCTGAACAACCTGAGCGGCGCCGTCGCCCAGTCCGCGGCCGCCGCGAAGCAGGCGTCGGACGCCCAGAACACGGCCACCGCCGCCCGTGACACCGCCGCCAAGCTGACGACGGACATCGAGGCGCGCAAGAAGACGCTGGACGACCAGCTCAAGGAGATCCAGCGGGCCAGCGGCAACCTGAGCGCCGCGGATCGCAACGCCCAGAAGGACAAGGGTGGCGCGTTCCCGAACCTGCCCGCTCCGGGGCCCGAGGCCGCTGCGGCTCTCTCGGCCGCGAAGAGCAAGCTCGGCAGCCCCTACGACTGGGGCGCGACCGGTCCGTCCAGCTTCGACTGCTCCGGTCTGATGCTGTGGGCGTACAAGCAGGCGGGGCTCACCCTGCCGCGGTCCAGCCGCCAGCAGGCGACCTTCGGCGCCCCGGTGCAGCGGTCGCAGCTCCAGCCCGGCGACCTGGTGTTCTACAACTCGCCGGTCTCGCACGTCGGCATGTACGTCGGCAACGGCATGATGGTGCACGCGCCGACCACCGGTGACGTCGTCAAGGTGTCGCCGCTGCAGAACAACTACGTCGGAGCCCGTCGCCCGACGGCCTGACGCACGGACGAAAAGGGGCGGTGCCGCGCAAGCGGTGCCGCCCCTTTCGCGTGTCCGGCGCCAAGTAGCCTTGCACGGGTGCTGAGGACCCTGCTGGTGACCAACGACTTCCCGCCCCGGCCCGGCGGCATCCAGAACTACCTGAACTCGCTGGCCACCCGCCTGCCCGCGGACGACCTCGTCGTCTACGCCCCGTCCTGGGAATCGAGCACCGGTTCGCACGGCGAGTTCGACGCCGCCGCCCCGTTCGAGGTCGTGCGCCACCCGACGTCCCTGATGCTGCCGACACCGGACGTGCTCAAGCGGGCGAAGGAGATCATGCGGGCCCGCGACTGCGAGGCCGTCTGGTTCGGCGCCGCCGCGCCGCTCGCGTTGCTGGGGCATTCGCTGCGGTCCGCGGGTGCGCGCCGGGTGCTGGCGTCGACGCACGGCCACGAGGTCGGCTGGTCGATGCTCCCCGGCTCCCGGCAGGCGTTGCGGCGGATCGGCGACACCGTCGACGTGATCACGTACGTCAGCAAGTACACGCGCTCCCGGTTTTCGGCCGCTTTCGGCCCGATGGCGGGACTGGAGATGCTCCCGTGCGGTGTCGACACCGAGCTCTACCGGCCGGACGACGCGGCGGGCAAGGAGATCCGCGATCGGCACGGTCTCGGCGACCGCCCGACGATCGTCTGCGTTTCGCGGCTGGTGCCGCGCAAGGGCCAGGACATGCTCATCAGGATCCTGCCCGAACTCCGCAAGCGGATCCCGGACGTGGCGCTGCTGATCGTCGGCGGCGGCCCGTACCGCAAGACGCTCACCGGGCTCGTCGAAGCGCTGGGGGTCCAGGACAGCGTCGTCATCACCGGATCGGTGCCGTGGAAGGAACTGCCCGCGCACTACAACGCGGGCGACGTCTTCGCGATGCCGGCGCGGACGCGCGGGAAGGGACTCGACGTCGAGGGACTGGGCATCGTGTACCTGGAGGCCTCGGCGACCGGGCTGCCGGTCGTCGCCGGGAATTCCGGCGGAGCGCCGGAAACGGTGCTGGACGAGGTCACCGGGCACGTCGTCGACGGTCGTGACGAACAACAGCTGAGGGACACGCTGGCCGCGTTGCTGGCCGATCCGGTGCGGGCACGGCGGATGGGCGCCGCCGGCCGCGAGTGGGTCAGCGAGAACTGGCGCTGGGACACCATGGCGGGCAGGCTTTCCGGCCTGCTCGACGGCGACCCGGTCGCGGCGGTGCGCTGACCGGTCAGGGCTCGAAGCGCGCCGGATGCTTCGGATCGTCGACGCGGATCACCACGTCGGACAGTGCCGCCGGGTCGACTTCCTGTTCGTAGCGTTCGTAGGCGGGGAGCGCCCATGCGTCCGGCACCCGCCGTTCGAGCGCGGCGGGCGAGAGCCACAGGTGCACGCTCAGGTCGAAGGCGAGCCCGGCGCCGAACAGGAATTCGCCGTCCAGCAGGACGACGCCGCCTTCGGGCAGTTCGACGCGTTCGGCCCGGGTGGCGCGATCGCGCACCGGGTCCCACAGCGACGGCAGGACCAGGCCGCTGCCGTCGTCGGCGAGCGGGTCGAGCACTTCACGGCGGAGGGCGCCGAGGTCGAGCCAGTCGGTGTAGCGCGAGTCCGGATCCTCTTTGCCGCGTTCGAACCGCAACGAGGCGGGGCGGAGGAAGTCGTTCGCCGAGATCCGCAGCGCCGCGTGACCGGCCACTCGCAGCGGATCGACCAGGGCGTCGGCGAGTTCTGTGGTTTCGGTCGCACCGGCCGCGCCGTCGATGCCGACCGCGATCCGGCGGCGGCCCGTGATCGCCGTGATGCGTTCGGTCAGTTCGGAGACCAGCAGAGCGGGAGAAATCGGACGGTAGCGCACAGACAGAGATCCTCCACCCGGACCGGTGACTGTCGCACGGTACACCCGATGGGATGATGGCCCGCGTGACCAAAGCAACGGCCAAAACAGCCGGAAGTGGTTGGCAGGTAGGTGTTTCCCAGACGGTGCCGTACAGCGGCGCACAGGTGTGGGACTTCCTGGTCGGACGCGAGGGCGTGGGGATCTGGCTCGGTCCGGGCGCCGACCTCGGCACCGAGCCGGGCGCGCCGTACGAGACGGCCAACGGGACGACGGGCGAGATCCGCGGTCGTTCCGAGGGTGACAAGCTCCGGCTGACCTGGCGGCCGAAGGACTGGGACCACGACTCGACCCTGCAGATCACGGTGAGCGGCACCGAGCAGAAGACCACGCTCCGGTTTCATCAGGAATGGCTCGCGGGCGCCGACGAACGCGAAGAACAGCGGGCATACTGGACCGAAGTGACCGAGCGAGTGGTGGCCGCGCTGGCCGAACGCTGACCGGCGCGCTGGGGAGGCGGGCCGATGCGGGAAGACCTCAAGATCTTGGACTGGGATCTCGTTCAGGAACCGCACCGGGTCTCCGCGCTGCTGCGGGAAGGCGGCCGGGTCCGTAAGGTGCGCATGCCGCGCGGCCTGGACGTCTGGATCGTCACCGGCCATGCCGAGGCCCGCGCCGTGCTGTCGGATCCCCGCGTCGGCAAGGACACGGGGGAGATCCGGCGCCTGTTCGACCGCGACGGCTTCGAATCCGCGGGGGACAGTGCCGTCCAGGCCCTCAACGGGCACATGCTCAACTCCGATCCGCCGGACCACACACGGCTGCGCAAACTGGTCAACCAGGCCTTCACCTCACGCACGGTTTCCCGGCTGCGGCCGAGGATCGAGCAGATCACCGCGGAACTGCTGGACGGCATCGGCGACGCCGAGCGTGTCGACCTGCTGCCCGCGTTCGCCGTTCCGTTGCCGATCAGGGTGATCTGCGAACTGCTCGGCGTCCGCGCGGGCGACCAGCCGTCGTTCGCGAAGTGGTCGAACACGATGCTCGCCTGGTCGACGCCGGAGGAACTCCGCGCCGCGGCGGGGAAGATGCACGCGTACCTCGTCGAACTCATCGAGGAAAAACGCGCCGAGCCCGCCGATGACCTGCTTTCCGGCCTGATCCAAGCCAGCGACGAGGGTGACTCGCTTTCCGGGGAAGAACTGCTGTCGATGGCGTTCCTCCTGCTGGTGGCGGGGTTCGAGACGACGGTCAACCTCATCGCGAACAGCGTCTTCGCGCTGCTGCGGCAGCCGGGACAGCTGGCCGCGCTCCGGGCCGATCCCGCCCTGCTGCCCGGCGCGGTCGAGGAGTTCCTGCGCTACGACGGCGCGATCCACCTGGCGACCCTCCGGTTCACCAAGGAGGCCGTCCAGGTCGGCGACGTCGAGATCCCGGCGGACGAGTTCGTGCTCGTCTCCCTGATCGGTGCGAACCGGGACGCCGAACGGTTCGAGGACCCGCACCGGCTGGACGTCACGCGGCCGGCGGCGGGGCATCTCGCGTTCGGGCACGGGATCCACCACTGTGTCGGCGCCCCGCTGGCCCGGCTGGAGGCCGAGATCGCGCTGCGCGGCCTGCTGGAGCGATTCCCCGGCCTGAGCCTGGACGCCGATCCGGAATCCTTGCGGTGGCGGGAAAGCGCCCTCGTCCACGGCCTCGAAACCCTCCCTGTGCGCCTGCGCTGAGCGGGGCGTGTCGTAGGGTCGCCGGATGGACGCCGCCGAACTCCTCGCGCTCGACGCGGAACACGTCTGGCACCCGTACGGGCCGATGCCGAGCCCGATCGATTCCCTGCTGGTCCGCGAGGCGAGCGGAGTCCGGCTCACCCTCGACGACGGCCGGGAACTGGTCGACGGGATGTCGTCCTGGTGGGCGGCGATCCACGGCTACCGGAACCCGGTGCTGGACGCGGCGCTGGCCGAGCAGGCGGGCCGGATGAGTCACGTGATGTTCGGCGGGCTCACCCACGAACCGGCGATCAGGCTGGCGAAGACGCTGGTCGACCTCACCCCGGACGGGCTGCGGCACGTCTTCCTGTGCGACTCCGGTTCGGTGTCGATCGAGGTCGGCGTCAAGATGTGCCTGCAGTACTGGCAGTCTGTGGGGCGCAAGGAAAAGCGGCGCCTGATGACCTGGCGGGGCGGCTACCACGGCGACACGTTCACGCCGATGAGCGTCTGCGACCCCGACGGCGGGATGCACTCGCTGTGGCGCGGGATCCTGCCGGACCAGCTGTTCCTGCCCAAGCCGCCCGGGCGATTCGGCGACGAACCGGATCAGGCCTACCTGGACCTGCTCGCGGCCGAGATCGAGCGGCACGCGGGCGAACTCGCCGCGATCATCGTCGAGCCGGTCGTGCAGGGCGCCGGCGGCATGCGGTTCCATCCGCCCGCGTACCTGCGGGCGCTGCGCGAGATCACCGAGGCCAACGACGTCCTGCTCATCTTCGACGAGATCGCCACCGGGTTCGGCCGCACCGGCCGGATGTTCGCCGCCGAACACGCCGGGGTCACCCCGGACGTCCTGTGCCTCGGCAAGGCGCTGACCGGTGGTTACCTGTCGATGGCGGCGGCTCTGTGCACACCGAGGATCGCCGACGGGATCTCCCGGGGCGAGCTGCCGGTGCTGGCGCACGGTCCGACGTTCATGGGGAACCCGCTGTCCTGCGCGGTCGCCAACGCCTCGCTGGGGATCCTGGCCGAAGGTGGCTGGAAGTCCGACGTCCCGCGGATCGAAGCCGCGCTGAAAGCCGGTCTGGAACCGGCTCGCGAGCTGTCTTCGGTCGCCGACGTGCGGGTGCTCGGCGCGATCGGCGTGGTGGAACTGGACCACCCGGTGGACATGGCCGTCGCGACCGACGTGCTCACTTCGAACGGGGTCTGGCTGCGCCCGTTCCGGAACCTGATTTACACGATGCCGCCCTACATCTCCGACGCGGAAGACCTCGCGACGATCACCTCGGCCGTGGTCGCGGCCGCGCAAAAAGCCTGAAACAGGCCGAATTCAACCGAAAGAGTGTGACGGCGGCCACAGCAATCCGCAAAGGCCACGCTGAGTACAGAGCGTGGTCGTGGGGTGTTCGTGGTCAAGCGAACGGGCGAGTCCGATCGGGATCCTTCTCGGGTGCTTTGTCGTGAAAAGGTGTTATGCCCTAGTTCTTCGATGCACAAGCAAACCTGAGAAACCTTTGCGTAGCGGACTTTTGCGCGCCGATCGGGTTTCCTGCCCCCATGATCGACATCGTTGGTGACGAGCACGACACCGGGCCTCCGGGCCGCCGCAATCCCGCATCGACCCTCCTGAAGAACCTTCGCCACGACCTCCCGGCTTCGGTCGTCGTCTTCCTCGTGGCCGTCCCGCTCTCGCTCGGCGTCGCCCACGCCGCCGGAGCCCCTCTGCTCGCCGGACTCATCTCCGCCGTCGTCGGCGGACTCGTCGCGAGCTTCTTCGGCGCTTCCGTCCTCCAGGTCAGCGGTCCTTCCGCCGCGCTGACCATCGTCATCGCCGAGACGATCGCCACCTTCGGCTGGGCCGCGACCTGCGCGATCACCGCCGCGGCGGGCGTGGTCCAGATCCTCTTCGGGCTCAGCCGCGTCGCACGGGCCACGCTGGCGATCTCGCCCGCCATCGTGCACGGCCTGCTCGCCGGCATCGGCCTGATCCTCGTCCTCGGCCAATTGCACGTCGTGCTCGGCGGAGCGGCGCAGAGTTCCACGATCGCGAACGTCCTCGCGCTGCCGGGCCGGATCGTCGGCCACCACGACCAGGCCGCGCTCGTCGGCGTGGTCACCGTCGGTGTCCTGCTGGCGTGGACCCGGATGCCGCGTTCGGTGCGCCGCGTCCCCGGTCCGCTCGCCGCCGTCGCGCTGGCGACCGGCCTTTCCGTCGTGGCCGGGATGGACCTGCCGCGCGTCGACCTCCCGAACGGCTTGCCAGGGCTGGGTTTCGTCCCCGAGGCGCCGTCCGGGTCCTGGGTGGCGATCATCGCCGCCGTCCTCTCCATCGCGCTCATCGCCAGCCTGGAGAGCCTGCTTTCCGCCGTCGCCATCGACAAACTGCGCGACGCACCGCGCACCGACCTCAACCGCGAACTGATCGGCCAGGGCCTGGCGAACGTCGCCGCCGGTTCGCTCGGCGGGTTCCCGGTCACCGGCGTCGTCGTGCGCACCATGACCAACTTCGAAGCGGGCGCCCGCACCCGGATGTCGGCGATCCTGCACAGCGTCTGGATCCTCGGCTGCTGCCTGTTCCTGGCGGGCGCGCTGCGGCTGATCCCGCTCGCCGCGCTCGCCGGTCTCCTCGTCTACGTCGGCGCGAAACTGGTCAACGTCACGAATCTGCGCGAAGTCCGCCGCCACGGCGACCTGCCGGTCTACCTCGCGACCCTGCTCGGCGCCGTCGCCGTCAACCTGCTCACCGGTGTCGCCGCGGGGATCGCGGTGGCGCTCGCGCTGATGCTGCGCCGGATGCTGTTCTCCGGGATCCACATCGAAAAGGACGGTTCGCGGACCCGCGTCGTCATCGAAGGCGCGCTCACTTTCCTTTCCGTGCCCAGGCTCACGACCGTCCTGGCCGAAGTCCCCGAGCGTTCGGAAGTGACGCTGGAACTCTTCGTCGACTACCTCGACCACGCCGCTTTCGACTGCTTGCGCGGCTGGCAGCGCGCGTACGAACGCACCGGGGGAGTCGTGATCGTCGACGAGATCGGGCATCCGTGGTTCGAACGAGGAAAGGCCGGTGTGCCGACCGTGCGCCGCGGCGTCGGGTTGCGCGTGGTGCCGCGCTGGCTCGCGCCGTGGTCGGAATGGCAGGCCGAACACGTCGAACTGCCGAGCCAGCGCGGCGGCAGCGTTCCGTTGTGCCGTGGCACCTCGGAATTCCAGCGGCGGACGGCGCCGCTGCTGCGGAGCACCTGGGACGGGCTGGCGAACGGCCAGCAGCCACACACGCTCTTCGTCACCTGCGGCGACGCGCGGATCGTGCCGAACCTGATCACGACCAGCGGGCCGGGGGACCTGTTCACCGTGCGAAACATCGGAAACCTCGTCCCGCCCGCCGGCGCCGACGCGGATTTCTCGGCGGGGGCGGCGATCGAGTACGCCGTCGGTCTGCTGCAGGTGCGGGAAGTGGTGGTGTGCGGGCATTCCGGCTGCGGGGCGATGAAGGCGTTGCTCGGTGAAGCGCCCGCCGGGCTCGACCATCTCGGCGGCTGGCTGCGCCACGGTGAAGCGACCGTGCGGCGCAGGCAGAGCGAAGGGCCGGTGCTGCTCGACGGCGTCCGTGCCGACCACGAGCCCGATCGGCTCGCCCTGCACAACGTGGTGCAGCAACTGGAGAACCTGCGTTCGTACCCGGTGGTCGAGGCCGCGCTGGCCCGGGGCGAACTCCGGCTCACGGGGATGTACTTCGACGTCGGCAAGGCGAACGTGTACCTGCTCGACGCGGCGCACCGGTCGTTCACTTCGGCCACTTCACCGGTGAAGTCCTGAGTCTCGATTCGAGGTCTCTTGAGGAGTAAGGCAAACGTGGCGGGCTGATAAAGGGGACTTTCGCCGCGTCGCGGGCGGAGAAGGTTCCCTTCTCGTCCCGAAGCCCGCCGACCCTGGGATGTCCCCAATGCCACATTGGTGGCACGCCTCAACGACAGGACACGCGGCGCCGAAGCCTTGACCGGGCGGCCGATCGGAACCTCTCAGGATTTGGGACACCGCAAGGCCTTTCGCAACATCGACGACATCTCCAGGCAACAAAACGGCTCAAACGTGGCCCACGCCACCCTTCTGAAGGACGATATTCACTCGATCAGGTGGTGCATAGCGGACAAATCACCAGTTTCCTGGTGATCATGAAGTCCCAACGACTCGCCGTGCTCCGTCACGACCTGCCCGCATCCTTGGTGGTGTTCCTCGTCGCCGTCCCGTTGTCACTCGGGATCGCTCTCGCGTCAGGGGCGCCGATCGTCGCGGGGCTGATCGCGGCTGTCGTGGGAGGTGTGGTCGCCGGAGCCCTCGGCGGCTCCCCGCTTCAGGTCAGCGGCCCGGCCGCCGGCCTGACGGTGATCATGGCGGAAACGATTGCCACCTTCGGCTGGAAGACGACCTGCGCGATCACCGTCGCCGCGGGCGCGCTCCAGATCCTGCTCGGGCTGAGCCGCATCGCCCGCGCGGCGCTCGCGATCTCGCCCGCCATCGTGCACGGCATGCTCGCCGGTATCGGCGTCACGATCGTCCTCGGCCAGCTCCACGTCGTGCTGGGCGGATCGGCGCAGAGTTCCGCGCTCAAGAACATCGCCGAACTGCCCGCGCAGATCGTCGGCCACCACGACACCGCCGCGCTGATCGGCGTGCTCACCATCGGCATCCTGCTGCTGTGGCCGCGGCTGCCCGCGTCCGTCCGCAAGGTGCCCGGCCCGCTGGCCGCGATCGCGCTGGTGACCGTGCTCTCCGTCGTCGCCGGGATGACCCTGCCCCGCGTCGACCTGCCCGGCGACCTGCTCAACATCCGCTTCGCCCCCGAATTCCCGGACACCGGCTGGGGCGCGTTCGCCCTCGCGGTCATCACCATCGCCCTGATCGCCAGCGTGGAGAGCCTGCTGTCGGCCGTCGCGGTCGACAAGATGCACACCGGGCCGCGGTCGAACCTCGACCGCGAGCTGATCGGGCAGGGCGCCGCGAACATGACCTCCGGCGCGCTGGGCGGCCTTCCGGTCACCGGCGTGATCGTTCGCAGCTCGACCAACGTCGCCGCCGGCGCCCGCACCCGCGCTTCGGCGATCCTGCACGGGGTGTGGATCCTGGTGTTCGTCGCCGCGTTCGCCGGGCTGATCCAGAACATCCCGCTCGCCGCGCTGGCCGGTCTGCTCGTCCACGTCGGCGCGAAACTGGTGAATCCCGGCCACATCAAGCAGGTCCTCAAACACGGCGACCTGGGGCTGTACCTGGTGACGCTCGCCGGTGTCGTCGTCTTCGACCTGCTCACCGGCGTCCTGCTCGGCATCGGGCTTTCGGTACTGCTGATGCTGCGGCGCACCGTGTGGTCCGGGATCCACGCCGAACGCGACGGCGACGAATGGCGCGTCGTCGTCGAAGGCGTCCTGACGTTCCTTTCGGTGCCGAGGCTCAGCCGGGTGCTCGCGACCGTGCCCGACGGCGCGAAGGTGACCCTGGAGCTGGTCGTCGATTACCTCGACCACGCCGCCTTCGAGAGCCTCTCGAACTGGCAGCAGGGGCACGAACGCGCCGGCGGCGAGGTGATCGTCGACGAGGTCGGGCATCCGTGGTTCGCCAACGGCAAATCCGGCGACCCCACCCTGTCCAGGACGGCCGCGGCGCGTTCGGTGCCCCGGTTCCTCGCGCCGTGGTCCGACTGGCAGGCCAAGGACGTCGAGGTGCCCGGTCAGCGCGGCGGGCCGACGCTGCGCGGCGCGACCGAGTTCCAGCGGCGCACGGCCGCGCTCATGCAGCCCGCGCTCAGCAGGCTGGCCGGTGGGCAGTCGCCGCACACCCTGTTCATCACCTGCGGTGACGCGCGGATCGTGCCGAACATGATCACCACGAGCGGTCCCGGTGACCTGTTCACCGTCCGCAACATCGGGAACCTGGTGCCCGCCCGCCGGACCGACCCGTCGATGGGCGCCACCGTCGAGTTCGCCGTCGGCGTGCTGAAGGTGCGCGAGATCGTGGTCTGCGGGCACTCCGGCTGCGGCGCGATGCAGGCGCTGGCGACCGGTGCACCCGACGGCGCGCCGCTGCTGTCCTCCTGGCTGAAGCACGCCGAGCCGAGCGCCAAGCGCAAGGCCCCCGTGACCCTCGACGGCGAACGCCCGGACACGGAGACCGATCGGCTGGCCCTGCAGAACGTGCTGCAGCAGCTGGAGCACCTGCGGCACTATCCGCTGATCGCCGAGGCGGAGGCCCGCGGCGAGCTCCACCTGACCGGGATGTACTTCGACGTCGGGGCGGCGCAGGTCTACCTGTCGGATGACGAGAGCCCGTCGTTCACCCCGGTCGGCGCCGTCACCACTTCCGGGGGCTAATCGACACCGTTCAGCGGGACTCGATCCGGACCGACTAAGTTACTTGTACGTGAGCATGCTGGTCATGACCGGCACCGGTACGGGTGTCGGCAAGACGATCACCACCGCCGCCATCGCCGCGTTGGCCGCCGGGCAGGGCCAACGCGTCGCCGTGCTGAAACCGGCGCAGACCGGGGTCGGTCCGGACGAGCCGGGTGATCTCGCCGACGTCCTCCGGCTCGCCGGTCCGGTCACCACTCGTGAGCTGCGGAGGTACCCGGATCCGCTGTCACCGGAGGCCGCGGCCAGGCTCTCGGGCCTGCCGACGCTGCCGCCGAGCGAGATCGCCGCGGCCGCGAGCGACCTGGACGGCGAGCACGACCTCACGCTCATCGAGGGCGCGGGCGGTCTGCTGGTCCGGTTCGACGCCGACGGCGCCTCACTCGCCGACGTCGCCTGGTCGCTGGGCGCGCTGGTGATCATCGTGGCCGAGGCCGGGCTGGGCACGCTCAACGCGACCGCCCTGACCGCCGAGGTCGCGACGAAGCGCGGGCTCACCGTGGCCGGGGTCATCATCGGCTCGTGGCCGGAGGATCCGGACCTGGCGTCGGTGTCGAACCTGCAGGACCTGCCGGTCGCGGCCGGTGCGCCGCTGCTGGGCGTGCTGCCCGCCGGTCTCGGGGACGCCGAGCCCGAGGAGTTCGCGGCCAAGGCCAGGGCGGGGCTCTCTCCGTGGTTCGGCGGCGAGTTCGACCCGGAGTGCTTCGTCGGCCGCGCGTCGGCCCAGAAGTGATCTGCGTCGCTGTGGCCGAAGCGCCCGGTCGTGCACGATGATGTGCCTTCGCTCTACCGCCCCACCCCGAACAGGAGCCGCCTCGTGACCACAGCCCCGGAGACCGTCGACATCCTCGCCGTGGCGCGCGAGCAGGTCCTCGAGCGTGGTGTCGGGCTCACCGAAGAGCAGCTCGTCGAGGTCCTGCGGCTCGACGACGACCGCCTGACCGACCTGCTGGCGCTGGCCCACGAGGTCCGGATGCGCTGGTGCGGCCCCGAGGTCGAGGTCGAGGGCATCATCAGCCTCAAGACCGGCGGCTGCCCCGAGGACTGCCACTTCTGCTCGCAGTCCGGCCGCTTCCCGACGCCGGTGCGTTCGGCGTGGCTGGACATCCCCGGCCTGGTCAAGGCCGCCCGCCAGACCGCCGAGACCGGCGCGACCGAGTTCTGCATCGTCGCCGCCGTCCGCGGCCCCGACAAGCGGCTGCTCTCGCAGGTCCGCGAGGGGATCAAGGCCATCCGCGAGGACGGCAACGACATCCAGATCGCCTGCTCGCTCGGCATGCTCACCCAGGAGCAGGTCGACGAACTCGTCGAAATGGGCGTGCACCGCTACAACCACAACCTGGAGACCGCGCGCTCGCATTTCGCGAACGTCGTCACCACGCACACGTGGGAAGAGCGCTGGGAGACCCTGCGCATGATCCGCGAGGCGGGCATGGAGGTCTGCTGCGGCGGCATCATCGGCATGGGGGAGAGCGTCGAACAGCGCGCCGAGTTCGCCGCGCAGCTGGCCGAGCTGAACCCGGACGAGTGCACGATGAACTTCCTCATCCCGCAGCCGGGGACGCCGTACGAGGGCTACGAGATCGTCGAGGGCAAGGACGCGCTGCGCACCGTGGCCGCGTTCCGGCTGGCGATGCCCCGTCCGCTGCTCCGCTTCTCCGGCGGCCGTGAGCTGACCTTCGGCGACCTGGGCACCAAACAGGGCATGCTCGGCGGCATCAACGCGATCATCGTCGGCAACTACCTGACCAACCTCGGCCGCCCGGCGACCGCGGACCTGGAGATGCTCGACGAGCTGAAGATGCCGGTGAAGGCGATCAGTGACGTCCTCTGACCGACCGGCGTTCTGTGTCCACTGTGGACAGACGTCCGACGGTGGCGCGGAGCATCCCGCCTGCCACAACCCGAGAACGGCACTCGAACCGCCGCGCTTCTGCACGTTCTGCGCGCGGCGGATGGTCGTCCAGATCACGCCGGTCGGCTGGACGGCTCGATGCAGCCGTCACGGTGAACTCGCCGGCTGACTTCCCGCGTTTCGTCCTCTGAATGCGGTACATGCGTGTGCAAGTACCGCATACAGAGGACGAAACGCGAGAGATGCGTGCCGGGTCGCGTGCGCTGGGGGTGTCATTGGTTACGCTCTGCACAAGCAGCTTGAGGGAGGAGTCCGGGTTGGGCGAGACGACGGGCAAACCGGCACACCTGTCTTCCAGCGTGCCCGATCCCTGGTCGGTACCCGTGCTGCCGAGGCCACGCCGCCCGCACCCCAAGGTCGTCGTCAAGGCCGATCTGCTGCCGGCGGTCAGCGTCCTGTCCACGGCGGGGCTGCTCGGCTTCCCGCTGGCCTGGCTGTGGTCACGGCTCGCGCCGCCGCAGCGGATGCGGGTCATCAACGACCGCGGCGGTCTCGCGCCACTGGAACTCGAGAGCTGGCACCGCTTCGACGACCTCGCCGTCTACGGTTTCCTCGCGCTCGGCGCCGGGCTGCTGATCGGCATCGTGACCTGGCTGCTGCGGGAGCGCCGCGGCCCGGTCGTCATGATCGCCGCGACCGGCGGCGCGGCCCTCGCGGGCTGGCTGGGCACGACGATGGGCGTCTCGTTCGCCAACGGCCGCTACGAGATCACCTCGGCGCCCGCCGTCGGCGACGTCATCGCGAAGGCGCCGCAGATCGAATCTCCGTGGATCTTGCTGGCCGCGCCGCTGATGACCGCGCTGGCCTACACACTGCTGACCGCGTGGAACGGACGGGAAGACCTGGGCCGCCGTCTCGGCTGACGAATTTCCTCTAGGGTGGGCGGCAACATCTCTAGGGGGCTTTCTCTTGACCGACGACATCGAGGTTTCCCGGCACAACGCCGTCCGCTTCCCGGGCATCAGCCCGCGCGCCTACGAACATCCTGTGGATCGCGGCGCCTTGGCCACGCTTCGCGCGGTTCCCGGGTTCGCGCAGGTCGTGAAGGCGGTTTCGGGCTTCTACGCCGAACGCGGCGAGCGGCTCATGGCGCTCGCGTCCGCGATCCGGGTCGGCCCGAAGCAGTACCCGGAACTGGACAAACTGCGCAACGAATGCGCCGAAACGCTCGACCTCGACCGCGTGCCGAACCTGTTCGTCGCCCGCAGTCCCGAGGTCAACGCGCAGACGATCGGGATGGACGAGCCGTTCATCGTGCTCAACACCGCGGCCGTCGAGGCGATGGACCTCGCGTCGCTGCGGTTCGTGATCGGGCACGAGATGGGGCACGTGCTGTCCGGGCACGCGGTGTACCGCACGATCATGATCCGGCTGATCGGCCTGCAGATGTCGATGTCGTGGACGCCGGTGAGCGCGATCGGCATCCGCGTCGTCATCGCCGCGCTGCGCGAGTGGTACCGCAAGGCGGAGCTGTCCTGCGACCGCGCCGGGCTGCTGTGCTCGCAGGACCCGACGGCGGCGCTGCGGTCGCAGATCCTGGTCGCGGGCGGGATCGACCCGTCGAAGATCGACATCCCGGCGTTCCTCCAGCAGGCGTCGGAGTACGAATCGGTCGAGGACATCCGCGACAGCTACCTGAAGCTGCGTTACGTCGAGACCATGTCGCACCCGCTGGCCGTCGTGCGCGCCGCGCAGCTGCAGAAGTGGGCGGCTTCCGAGGAGTACCGGTCGATCCTGGCCGGTGAGTACCCGCGCCGCGACGCGGACGCGCCGTCGTCCACCTGGAGCGACGACCTGAAGTCGGCCGCGAAGTCGTACAAGGACTCCTGGAACAGCTCGTCCGACCCGCTGACGAAGGTGTTCAGCGACGTCGGCGAGGCGGTGTCCGGGGCGGCGGGCAAGGTCTGGAGCAAGTTCGGCGGGGGCAACGGCCCGGACGACGGTCCTGCCCAGGAGTCCGGCAAGTAGGGCTCAGTTCAGGTTCGAGGGCCGGGTGAACTCGCCGAGTTCCCCCGGCGGCATCGGCACGGCGCCCAGCGTGCTGAGGAACCCGGCCTCCCGCGTCAGCAGCCTGCACGCGATCCGCAGGCGCCGCAGCGGGTTGGTCTCCTCCAGCAGGCGCTGCCGGTCTTCCATCGGGAGCAGGCAGTCCGCGGTGAGCCGGTACGCGAGCGCCGCGATGTCGCCGTCTTCGGGCGGGGTGGTCCAGTCCTCGGCGTTCCAGGCGGACTCGCAGTAGCGCCGATGCGCCGCCTTGGCGACGTCGGCGAGCCTGTTCACGGTGTCGCCGTGCACCGAGGCGACCCGGTCGTCGGGCACCCACTCGACCGCGCCGATCAGGTACGGCGCGGAAACGCGGTCGATCTCGAGCAGCCGGAACCGGCGCCGCGCGGTGGTGACGACGTCGAATCTGCCGTCCGGCAGTCGTTTCGCCTCGCGCAGCACCGTGCTGCAGCCGACCTCGTGGACGTGCTCGGGCCCGCTCACCTCCCTGATCATCGCCGAACGCAACGCGATGACGCCGAACTCGCGGTCCGGGACGACATCGCCGACGAGGTCGGTCATCAGCTGCCGGTACCGCGGTTCGAAGATGTGCAACGGAAGGTGTGTTCCGGGCAGAAGCACGGTCTGTAGCGGGAACAACGGCAAGATCGCCTTCCCGGAGGACTCATCGCTCGGCTCGGTCACCCGTTCAAGGTACGGGGACCGCGAGGACTTCGCAGGACGGTCACTTTCCGGCAGGTGGGCGGAACACCGCGAACGGGTCGGTGATCTGCATCCCCTTGCCCGCGAAGGAGAAGAGCGCCGCCGGACGTCCGCCGCTGCGTCCGGGAGGGGCGGTGTGGCCGGTGGGGAGGAGCAGCCCGCGCCGGGACAGCACGCGTTGCAGGTTCGTCGCGGACACCCGGTAACCGAGCGCGGCCGAGTACAGCCCCCGTAACGCCGAAACGGTGAACTCCTCCGGGGCGAGCGCGAACCCGAGATTCGTGTAGCAGAGCTTCGAGCGCAGCCGGTCCCGCGCGCGCAGCACGATGGACTCGTGGTCGAACGCCGTCCGCGGCAACTCGGAAACGTCTTGCCATTCGGTGTCTTCCGGGATCTCGGGGTCCACATCGGACGGAACGAGGCCGAGGAACGCCGTCGCCACGACGCGCGGACCCGGCACCCGGTCCGGCGCGCTGAACACCGCCAGCTGCTCCACATGCTTCAGCTGGCGTACGTCGACCTTCTCCGCGAGCTGCCGCCGAATGGACGCCTCGACGTCTTCATCCGGGCGAAGCCTGCCGCCCGGAAGGGACCAGCGGCCCAGATGGGGATCGAGCGCGCGCCGCCACAGCAGGACCCGGAGTGTGTCCGAGCGCACTTGAAGGACCGCTCCCAAAACCTCGTGGGCCAGGGGGGTCTGGGTGTTAAGATGACTTCGCACGGTTTTCGATTGTAAGGCGAAAACCGACAGTGGACAAATCGGTCCGGAGGGCCAGAACGATGACGATCACGTTTGAGAACGAACTGACTCCCTACGGTGGCGTCGTCGCCGACGCGGCTTGGGCGGAGGAGGTGCGGAGCCTCGCTCGCAAGCGTGACGCCGTCCTGCTCGCGCACAACTACCAGGTTCCCGAGATCCAGGACATCGCCGATTTCACCGGCGACTCCCTCGCGCTCAGCCGGATCGCGGCGAACAGTGACGCGTCGACCATCGTCTTCTGCGGCGTGCACTTCATGGCCGAGACGGCGAAGATCCTGGCGCCGGAGAAGACGGTCCTGATCCCGGACGCGCGGGCCGGTTGTTCGCTCGCGGACTCGATCACCGGCGCCGAACTGCGCGCCTGGAAGGCCGAGCACCCCGGCGCGGTCGTCGTGTCCTACGTGAACACCACGGCCGAGGTCAAGGCGGAGACCGACATCTGCTGCACCTCGTCGAACGCCGTCGACGTGGTCGCCTCCATCCCCGCTGACCAGGAGGTTCTGTTCCTGCCGGACCAGTTCCTCGGCGCGCACGTCAAGCGCGTGACCGGCCGGGAGAACATGCACATCTGGGCCGGGGAATGCCACGTGCACGCCGGGATCAACGGTGCCGAGCTGGCCGAGCGGGCCTCGGAGAACCCGGACGCCGACCTGTTCATCCACCCGGAATGCGGCTGCGCGACGTCGGCGCTGTACCTCGCGGGAGAGGGCGCTGTCGCCCCTGAGAGGGTCAAGATCCTCTCGACCGGCGACATGGTCCACGCCGCCCGCGACACCAAGGCGAAGTCGGTGCTCGTGGCCACCGAGATCGGGATGATCCACCAGTTGCGCAAGGCCGCGCCGGAGATCGACTTCCGCGCGGTGAACGACCGGGCGTCCTGCCGGTACATGAAGATGATCACGCCCGCCGCCCTGCTGCGGTCGCTGCGCGAGGGGGCCGACGAGGTCCACGTCGACGCCGAGACCGCCGCCCGAGCCCGCGCTTCCGTGCAGCGCATGATCGAGATCGGGCAGCCTGGCGGCGGAGAATGACCGGCCCGGTTACCGCCCTCCAGGCGAAAACCAACCCGGCTTGGGAGGCCGCTGCCGATCTCGTGGTGATCGGCAGCGGAGTGGCCGGGCTCACCGCCGCGCTGCGCGCCCGGGAACTCGGGTTGCACGTCCTGGTGGTCACCAAGGCGGCCGTCTCCGACGGGAACACCCGCTGGGCGCAGGGTGGGGTCGCGGTCGTGCTGGAGGGTGAACACGAGCGGGGCGACTCGGTCGGCAAGCACGCCGAGGACACGCTCACCGCCGGTGCCGGGCTCTGCGACGAGGACGCCGTGCGTTCGATCATCGCGGGCGGCCCGGCCGCGGTGGCCAGGCTGCGCGCCCAGGGCGCCCGCTTCGACCTGGCGGCCGAAGGGCGGACCGAGCTCGCCCGCACGCGGGAAGGCGGGCACAGCGCGTTCCGCGTCATCCACGCCGGTGGTGACGCGACCGGCGCGGAGGTCGAGCGGACACTGGTCGCGAAGGCCGGTGGCAGCCGGATCCCGGTGCTGGAACACCACATCGCCGTCGACGCGATCCGTACGCCGTCGGGCGAGGTCGTCGGTGTGACCGTCCTGGACCACCACGGTGTGCCGGGCGTCGTCCGGGCGCCCGCGGTGCTGCTGGCCAGCGGCGGACTCGGGCAGCTCTACCACGCGACGTCGAATCCGGAGATCGCCACGGGGGACGGGCTGGCGCTCGCGTTGCGCGCGGGGGCGCAGGTCGCGGACGTCGAGTTCGTCCAGTTCCACCCGACGGTCCTGTTCACGCCCGGCGCGCGCGGGCACTGCCCGCTGGTCACCGAGGCGGTGCGCGGCGAGGGCGCGACCCTGATCGACGCGACGGGCGCTTCGGTGATGCGCGGGGTGCACCCGCTCGGCGACCTCGCGCCCCGGGACGTCGTCTCGGCGGCGATCACGCGCCACATGGCGCAGGCGCCCGGCGGTATCGATGATCACGTTTTCCTCGACGCCACAGGGATCTCCGGGTTCGCGAAGCGATTCCCGACCGTGTACGCGGCGTGCGCGGTGCTCGGGCTCGACCCGGCGAAGGATCCGATCCCGGTCACGCCGGCGGCGCATTTCTCCTGCGGCGGCGTGGTGACCACTGTGGACGGACGCTCCGGCGTTCGCGGTCTCTACGCGGCGGGCGAGGTCGCGAGGACCGGTCTGCACGGCGCGAATCGCTTGGCCTCCAACAGTTTGCTCGAAGGACTGGTCGTCGGGCGGCGGGCGGCCGAGGCGGTTGCCGCGGACCTCGCCACCGGACAGCTCGGCGACCCGCGCCGCGGTGTACTCGCGCACCGGGCGACCGTCCCGGTGGCCGATCGCGACGCGATGCAGCGCGCGATGAGCCGCTACGCCGCTATCGGACGGGACGCGGAAGGCCTGTCGGTCGTCGGCTCGGTGCTGGACCTTTCGACCGTCGAGAGTCCTTTGTGGACGACTCGGATCGTCGAGGACGCGGCGCTCACGCTGGTGGCGGAGGCCTTGGTCGCGGCGGCCGCGCGCCGGACGGAATCGCGCGGCTGCCACGTGCGGACCGATTTCCCCGAACGTGACGACAGCGCCTGGCAACGCGGTCAGCTCATCCGGCTCAGCCCGTCGGGGCAGCCGGTGCTGGCCGATCCGATCGCTTTGGAGGGTGTGGCATGAGCGAATTCTCCCCGTGGGTCACCAAGGCACTGGCCGATCACGGTCTCGACGTCGCCGACGTGCGGCGCGTCGTCACCACGGCCTTGGCCGAAGACCTTCGCTACGGGCCCGACGCGACGACGAACGCCACGGTGCCCGAGTCCGCCCGGGCGCTGGCCGAACTCACGCCGAGGACGGCCGGTGTGGTCGCCGGGATCCCGGTGGCGCTCGCGGTGTTCGACGTCGTGCTCGGGTCGAGCCTGGAGATCCTTGCGGCCCGCGACGACGGTGACCGGCTGACCGCCGGCGAGCCCGCGCTGGTCGTCCGCGGCCCGGTGCGCGGCCTGCTCACCGCCGAACGCACCGCGCTGAACCTGCTGTGCCACCTGTCGGGCATCGCCACCGCGACCGCCGCGTGGGTGGCCGCGGTGGAGGGGACCGGTTGCCGGGTCAGGGATTCCCGCAAGACCCTGCCCGGGCTGCGGCTGCTGGAGAAGTACGCCGTGCGCGCGGGCGGCGGGGTGAACCACCGGCTCGGGCTCGGTGACGCGGTGCTGATCAAGGACAACCACGTGGTCGCCGCGGGTTCGGTGACGGCCGCGCTCGCCGCCGCGCGCGAGCACGCGCCCGAACTGCACTGCGAGGTCGAGGTCGACGACCTGGACCAGCT
This sequence comes from Amycolatopsis azurea DSM 43854, assembly GCF_001995215.1. GTDB lineage: Bacteria > Actinomycetota > Actinomycetes > Mycobacteriales > Pseudonocardiaceae > Amycolatopsis > Amycolatopsis azurea. The sequence continues at coordinate 308,001 of NZ_MUXN01000023.1, read as the reverse complement.
GGAGGAGGCGCTCGCCGCGGGCGCCAACGAGGTGCTGCTGGACAACTTCACGCCCGACGAGTGCGCGAAGGCCGTCGACCGGCGCGACGAGGTTTCCCCGAAGACCCGTCTGGAATCCTCCGGTGGGCTACGGCTGGACGTCGCGCGCGCGTACGCGGCGTCCGGGGTGGACTTCCTCGCCGTCGGGGCGCTCACCCATTCCTCACCCGCGCTCGACCTCGGGATGGACCTGCGCTGACCTGAGTGGTCACCATCGGAAGTCCTCCTGGGGTCTCGACGGCCCAGCTTCCCGCTGGACGCACGGCCGTGAGACCCGAGTACAACCCGGTACGAGGACCTCACGGCCGCACGCCCAGCGGAAACCTGGATCCGCCGAATACCCCAGAAGGACTTCCGATGGCAACCACTGGCAAACTAGAATTCCCTTGTGTGACAAGGGGATTCTGGAGGAATGGTGGGCTTTGCCGGTAAAAGTGCCGTCGCGGGAGGCGTTGCTTTCGTAGCACTGCTCGGCACTCCCGTCCCGTCGGCGGCGGTCGCCGAGCAGTGCGCGAACCCGACCGGCACCTACACCGCGGCCGTCCCGTGGGGACAACGGCTGATCGATCCCGCCCGGATCTGGCCGCTGTCCCGCGGCACCGGTCAGCTGGTCGCGGTGATCGGCACCGGCGTCGACCGGAGCAACGGCCAGTTCGCGTCCGGTCAGCTCGTCGGCGGCCAGGGCACCGAGTCCGACGACTGCGACGGCCGGGGCACGATCGCCGCCGGGATCGTCGGCGCGCAACCGGATCCGTCCACGACCTTCGTCGGGATCGCGCCCGGCGCCAAGATCCTGCCGATCCGCTACACCCAGGCGAACGGTGGCGGTGACCCCGGGCAGCTCGCGTCCGCCATCGAAACGGCGCTGAACCGCGGCGCGGGGATCATCCTGATCGCCGTCCCGGCCGCTTCCGACAGCCCCGCTCTCGGCGGCGCCGTCTCCCACGCCAAGGAGAAAGGCGCGCTGATCGTCTCCCCTGCGGCGGGCACGCAGCAGGGCCAGACGTCGTATCCGACGGCGACACCAGGCGTGCTCGCCGTCGGTTCGACCAACCAAACAGGCGAAGCGGTGCAGACGGAATCCGGTTCCTACGTGGGGATTTCCGCGCCCGGCGCCGAACTGGTCAGCACGTCCGCGGGCGCGGGCGGCACCGTCGCGCACCGGTGGCCGGTGAGCGACCCGAGCCTGGCCGCGGCGCACGTGGCGGGCGTCGCGGCGCTCGTCCGCGCTTATCACCCCGATCTGTCGCCGGAGCAGGTCGTCGCCCGGCTGACGCTGACCGCGCACCGCGGGCCGAGCGGTGGGCACGATCCCCGGCGGGGCTGGGGCGCGCTCGACGCCTACGCCGCCGTTTCCGCCGCGATCCCGGCCGACACACCCGGTCCGGGAGGACCGCCGAGCGTCGGCCCGGACACCTACGTCGTCCCTGCCGCGGCGCCCGCTCGTGCGGGAACCGACAAGGTCTCCGGTGTGCTCGCGATCGTCGGGGTGGCCACCGCGATCGCGGCGGGCGTGGTGGTGGCGGCGGTCCGGCGGGGCAAGCGCCGGGGCTGGCGGCCTTCGCGATTTCGCGCCTCGTGAGCGGCAGCGGAGTACTGGGGGACTCCACTGCCGCTCACGAGGTCTTTTGCGACCCCCGGGGTTTTCTCTAGGGGACGGATACGCAGGCCGTCGAGCCCACGATGGCCACGCCGTCGCCGGCGCGGGAGACGTGCACGTTGAAGTCGGCGCCGTCGCGGCTGAACTGCGCGATCAGCTCACGCGGGTTGCTGCGGTCACGCGCCCGCCAGCCCTGACCCTCCAGCATCGGCAAGACGACGTCGACGAGTTTGCGGACCGCGTCGGACGCGTCGTCCACGCGGAGACCGTACTGCCAGCAGAGCAACCGGCCCGGCTGGGTCGGGTCGCAGTCCAGTTCGCCTTCGACGGTGCGTTCCGCGGTGGTGCCGAAGGTGCCGGCCACGCCGTCGATGACCGCCGTCAGATCCTCGGCCAGCGGGTCGAGTTCGGTGTTCCTGGTGATCATCTGGTGCTCCTCACAAACCCCGGCCAACGCCCTCGACGACCATCTCGCCCAGCGAGCCGCCCGTGAAGCCCTCGTGCGTGAGCGGTCCGCCCGTGATCACACCGTAGATGTTGTTCCAGGAATCGGAACCCGGTTTGAGCACCCCGCTGTGGGAATCGAAGCCCCACTGCAGGTCGCCGTTCGCGTCACGGCCGGTTTCCAGTTCGACGACGCCGGGGAAGCGGTCGGGGTCCGCTCCGTGCCCGGCGCCGAGCCATTCGATGAGGCCCGCGTTGCCCTGCGCGACCACGATCGGGTCGAAGGGGGCGGTCATGGAGTACCGCTGCACACCCGCCTGGCTCGCCGGGAGATCGCTCGGGCTCCAGATCCCGTGCCCCATGCCCGCGGACTCGACGTGCAGCACCCGGTCGGCCCGCAGACCGAGCTGCTCCGCGAGCCCCACGGTCGCGCCGCCGTAGCTGTGCCCGACGGCGGTGAGCACGGTGTCCGGCCCGGCGTGGCTGTCGATCTGCCCGCGCAGTTCGTCGCCGAACGCCTTGAGATCGGGCGCCATCGTCTGCGCGTAATGCGCCGCGGGTCCTTCTGTGACGACGTTCTGGGGGAAGACCCCGTCGGCCCAGACCACCATCGCGGTCCGCCCGGTGGCGTCCGCGGCGACCAGGCTCTTGCCGAGATCCGCGTAGCTCTGGAAGTTCTGGAACGAGGTGTTGACGCCGGGGACGAAGAGACCGACGTTGCGGGTGCCCGGTTCGATCCGGCCGACAAGTTCGGCGATGCGCCCGTTGCCGGACGGGTCGAACCGCAGGATCTGCCGGTCGTTGGCGATGATGTCCTCGTACAGCGCGATCCTGGTGCGCGCGTTCGCGATGTCGCCGGCTTTCCCGCCGTTCGCGAGGAGGTTCGCGAGCCGCTCGCGTTCGGACGTCAGCGCGTCGGCGACCTTCGTGCGGTTCTCGGCGATCGCGGTGGCCCACTGCCCGGTGTCGGCCGCGCCGCCGACGCCCGCCGGATTCCCGGCCTTGGGCAACGGGTTCTCCGGCATCAACGCCCGGTATGACGCGGCGACCTGGACGTCGGCGCGCCGGTAGCCGCCCGCGGCCGACGTCAGACCCTGGTGGATCACCGTCGCCCTGGTGATCTGGCCGTCGAGTTTGCCCGCGACGTCCTTGATCGTCTTGGTGTAGGTCGCCGAAGCCGCGCTGGACGCCGAAACCTGACCGAACGCGGTGGCGGGGACGTTCTCACCCGCCAGCGCGGTCTGCGCCGTCTTGAGCACGCCGGCACGCTGTTCGAGTTCCGCCGCCGCCGCTTCGAGCCTGGCGGGGTCGACTCGGTAACCGCCCGCACTGGATGCCATCACCGAGCCGCCTCTCCGATTTCAGGGGAATCAGTACTGTTCGGGTTCTTCGCCGAGGACGGCCGGAGCGACCGGGGACGACTGACCCCAGACGTTCTCGGTCTCCACGAGCCACGGCGGGATCCGTCGTCCGGAGCCCATGTCGCCGCCCGCGCCCATGCCCATCGGCATCATGGGCATCATCGGCATCGCGCCCTTGGCCGCCGCCGCGCCCGCGGCACCGGCGGCCCCACCCGCGAGCCCGCTCATCGCGCTGCCCGAGCCGCCGTCGCCTGCCAGACCGGAGAACGCGGCCGGTGCTTCGCCGGGCCCGGAGATCCCGCCACCGCCCGCGCCGATGGCGCCGCCGTCCAGCGAAGGCGCGCCGCCCCCGCCGATCGGGATGCCGCCGCCCGCGCCACCCGCGGTCGCGCCCGCCGAACCGGCCCCGCCGCCGACGGGCTCACCGTTCTTGTCCTTGTCCTTGCCCTCGTTCGGGTTCTTGCCGTTGGCCCACCCGGGCACGCGCGGCATGATCGAACCGAACCGGCCGAACGCGGCGGCCGAAGCCGCCGCGAGACCGGCGGTGAACATGTCGCCGAACAACGGGTTCGATTTGGGCGGCTGGCCCGGCTGCCCGTTGGTGGGCGGGGTCGAGCCGTCCGAGGGCAGCGGGTGGGTGTTGTCACCGGGCACCACGCCGACGCCGGGCGTGCCGACGATGTTGTTGCCGACAGAACCGCCGCCAGGGGCCGCGCCGCCACCGGTGACCGGCGGCGGGGCGACGGCGTTCGGCGAGGCCGGAATGGACTCCTCCGCCGTCGTGTAGTCGCCCGCGAGCTGGGTCATCACCACGATCGCCTTGCTGTGCGCGGCGTTGGCCGCGCCCGCTGCCTGCTGCTGCGCCTCGACGTTCGAGATGGCCTGCTGCCGCTGCTGGGCGGCGTTCATGATCATCGCGGGCGACGAGTCCGCGGGCAGCAGCGGCGGGTTGACCGCCAGCGCGACGTCGGCCGGGGAGACGTCCGGCACCGCGACCGGCGGCGGCATCTCCTTCTTGGCCTTCACCAGCGCGTCCGCCGCGTCCTCGAGGAGGTGGTTCATCGCGTGCGCGGTCTGGGCGACCTTGCGGATTCCGCCGACCAGGTCGGTGATCATCGTGTGGTACTTGTCGGCGGCACCGCCGGTCCAGCTGCCGGAGAAGTCCTTCAGCTCGCCGGTCAGGTTCTCGGCCTGTTCGAACAGCCCCGAGCCGGTGGACTGCCATTTGTGGGCCGCGTGGCGTGCCGTGTTGGGGTCGCCCGCCTGCAGCATCGCGTAGAGCTGCTGGTGCGAGTAGGCGGCGAAGTTCGTGTGCGCGGTGTCGGTCATCCCTTGTTCCCCCCGCCGTTCGAGCCGCTGTTGCCACCCAGCACGCCGCCGAGGGCGTTGAGCAGCGGATCGAGCAGCCCGGTCTGCTGGCTGGAGTGGTTCATGTCGCCCGCGACCGAGTCATCGGCCGCGGCGTAGCCGTCCGCGACGGTCGTGGTGACGTCCTGCGCGAAGGTGATCGCGCCCTTGACCTGGTCCAGCAGCCCCTGCATCTCGGCGACGGCCGCCTGATGTGCCTTGTTGAGGGAACCCGCCTCCCCGAACTCGCCGAACAACAGCGGCTGTTCGCTCAGGGTCAGCAGGAAGTCGTTCGGCTTGGACATCGCATGGATCTGGGTCTCCAGTTCCCGCACGAAGTCCTTCAGCGATTCCAGATGGACGTAGTACGACTGGTCTTGCATTGATCCCGGCTCTCTCGTGATCGGCCATGCCAACAAAGGACGACTACGCGCAAAGCCGGCCGGCCGGTGCCGAGGGGGGTGAAAGCACCGGCCGGCCGACGGATGGGGATCAGCCGGCGAACAGGCCCTGGTTGCGGTTCTCCAGGCTGTGCTGGAGATCGTGGGCGTCGCCGACCTTGCCACCGAACTGCGCGATGATCGCCACGATGTCCGCGGTGGCCTGGCGCAGGCGGGTTTCAGACGCACGGGCGGCCTCACCGGCGGAGCTGCCGGAGGCGTACCAGGTCTGGGTGATGGGCTGCAGGTTGGTGTGCAGCTGTTCGAGCTGGGAGGTGAGCGCCTTGGCCTTGGCGGCCAGCGAGGCCGAGCTGTGCTGCAGCGCGGCGAAGTTGATTTCGACGACGTCAGCCATGATTGGTGGTCCTCTCGCGGATCAGGGGTTCAGCCGGTGGATCACGGTCTGGTCGACGGTGCCGCTGACCCCGGTCAGGCTTTCCCGGACCTGCTCGTCACCCGAGTTGTAGTTCCGGTTGCTTTCGTGCACGAGACGCGACATGGTGTTGAGCTCGTTCACGGCGATGGTCATCTTCTCCTGCAGACGGCGCTGCAGGTCCCAGAACGCGACCGCCTGGTCACCCTTGTAGTTGTGCAGGGTCTGGGTCAGCTCGCTCTCCAAGCTGGCCATCGTGGTCTTGGCGTTCGACGCGGTTTCCTCGAACCCCTGGACGGCGCGCGCCATCGCAGCTGCGTCTGCCTGATATCCCGTACCGGTCATTGATGGGCCACCTCCTCTCATCTCGCTGGAAATCCCGGTGAGCACCAGGGGACGCCCTGTCTGCTCTTGTGAAGGACACGCTAGAAAAGAGGGGAGTGCGGTCAAACGGCACAACTGCCGGTTACGGTGACGGCACTATTACCCACAGGTCGGCGGTAGGGCCTTCCCCACCTTCGATCAGGGGGAGTACTCCAGTGTTCGATGTGGAGCTCCCCGGCACTCTCGATTCCATGGTGGACAAGGGATCCAGGACAGTACTGCATCGCCCGCTGATGATCTTGGCGGCCGCGATGGCGGTGCTCGGCGTGATCGCGCTCGGCGGTCTCGTTTTCGACGATCGCAGCCTCGTCAACGCGCCCATTTGGCTCAAACCGCTCAAGTTCACGATTTCCGTGGGGCTCTACGCGGTGACGCTGGCCTGGCTGATCGGCCAGCTGGCCCGGGGCAAGCGGGTCGGATGGTGGCTCGGGACGGTGTTCGCGGTCGGCCTCGGCATGGACATGGCGCTGCTGTTCTGGCAGATCGCCGTCCGTGGCCGGACACTCCACTTCAACCAGGAGACCCCGGTCGACCAGTGGATCAACAACATGGTCGCGAACGGCGCCTTCACCGGCTGGGGAGCGTCAGCGGCCATCGCGGTTCTCCTGCTGTTCCAACGTCTTCCCGACCGGGCGATGAACTCCGCGTTACGCGCGGGCGCCGCGTTGTCGGTCGCCGGCATCGGGATCGCGCTGCTGATGTTCGGGCCGAACGAACAGCAGAAGGCCCAGTTCCGCTCCGGCGAACGGCCGTCGATCGTCGGAGCCCACGCCGTCGGGGTGCCCGACGGCGGCCCGGGGCTGCCGGTGCTGGGGTGGAGCACCGTGGGCGGGGACATGCGCATCCCGCACTTCTTCGGGATCCACGCGATCCAGGTGCTGCCGCTGGTCGCCTTCGGGCTGCTGAAGCTCTCGCGGCGGTATCCGGTGCTCGAATCGGACTTCGTGCGGCGGAATCTCGTCCGGACCGCTTCGGTGGGCTTCGCGGGGTTGCTGGTACTGCTCACTTGGCAGGCCCAGCGGGGGCAGTCCATCGTGCACCCCGACTTCTGGACGCTGGCCGCGGGCGCCGGGATCATCGCCGTCGTGGCCGCCGGCTCGGCCCTTTCGCTCCGGGCGCCGCGGCCGATGCACCAGTTGACGTGATCTTCGCCGGATCTCCACGAAATCCACTCGGGACTTCCTCCGGAATCGGATAACTTTCGATCCGATGAAGGGGGTAAGCGTGACTGGAACACGGACTTACGGGCGGTTTTCGGGCAGACGCGCGGGCGTGGTGCTCACCGCCGCGGCGGTGCTGATCGGTGGGGTGGCTTGTTCGTCGTCGCCCGGTTCGGACGGGTCACCGGGGGCGTCCGATGCGGGCAAACCGGCGGCACCCGAGACGTTCGGCCCGGCGGGATATCGCGGTCTGACGCTGGGGATGGCCAAGGACGCCGCGCTCTCGGGCGGCAAGCTCGCTTCGGCGCCGACGTCCACTTTGGATGGTTGTACTGATTTCTCCTACACCGGCGGCCCGGCACCCGACCCGGCGCGGATGAAGGCGGAGGCCGACGTCGAGGCCAAGGCCAAGGACCTGAACAAGAAGGCGGACGAGCTCGAGGCGGATCCGGAGCCGAAACCGGGCGCGTCCGCGGAGGAAAGCGCCAAGTCGGCGGAGAAGTCCGCCAAGGACGCGCAGTTGTTCGCCGACGCCGCGCTCGCGTCCGCCGATCTGGCGGGCAAGCGGGAAGAGCGAGACAAGGCCTTCGTGGCCGCCGGTGGTGCCTCGTTCGGCAAGGACGGCCTGCGTGAACTCGCCGCTCCTGCGGAAGCGAAGACGGCCGAGGGGATCGGCGCAGGTTCGTCGCTGGCGGAACTGAAGACGGCCTACGACGCCAAGGGGATGAAGGCCGGCGGCAACGGCCGATTCCAGGTGCCTCTCGACGGGAAACCGGACTGGGTCTTCGAGTTCACCGTCAACGGCGACAAGGTCGGCTCGGTGTCGATGATCAACCCGAAGTCGAAGTGCGCTTGATCCAGAAGCGTTGCTGAATCAAGCGTTTTGGGGAGCGGGGGGAAGGGGGCCGTTCGGTTGCGAACAGCCCCCTTCCCTTTGTCGTCGGACTTCGCGGTCAGACTCCCGCGGTGGTGCGGATCCAGCTGCGGCTCGCCGCGACGCTGGCGTAGTTCTGGGTACCCTGCGGGTCCGTGCCGGAGTTGCTGCCGGTCGAGCAGACGCCGACCTGGACGCCGCCCGAGAGCTGCGGGCCGCCCGAGTCGCCGTGCCACGCCGAACCGTTGACGCCGACGCTGGCGATGGCCTGGCCGCCGTAAGCGTCGCTGCTGGTTCCGGTGATACGGACGTTGGCCGTCTTCAGCACGCTCGACGGCGGGTTGTTGCCCTGCGTGCGACCCCAGCCGTAGATCTGGTTGGTGGAGCCGTTGGCCGGGTTCGCGGTGCCGAGCTTCATGTAGGTGGTGCTGACCGCGGTCTTGAGGTGCAGCAGCGCGATGTCCCCGCTGGGGGCCGCCTTCTGCTGGTCCACCTCGGCGTTCGTGCCCTGCTGGAGGTTGACGTTCCCGACCTTCACATGCATGCCGGGAGCGTTGAGGCAGTGCTTCGCGGTGAGGACCCACTGCGGCGCGATGATGGTGCCGGAGCAGTTGAAGCCGCCGTACGCGGTGGCGTCGTTCCAGTAGATCTGGGCGCCCCACGGAGCTGAACTCACGGTGCCGCCGCCGATGATGTCCTGGCCCGCGTTCGCGGCAGGGGTGGCGGCAACGGTCAGCGCCGCGGCGGCACCGGCCACCGCTGCGACAATCTTGGACATACGCATGAATACGCCCTTCGGCCTGCGTCGGGGAGTTCCGTTTCGACTCGAAACGGTTTCACCAAGTTATGCTGCGGTAAGGGCTTTTGTAACCTACCGAAGTCGGTAAGCGGTGCGAGGAAAGTATTGGGCCGTCCGGGTGGGATAGTCGGGTGTGGACATCGATGACCGACTGGCTGACGTCAGGTTCCGGCCCTCCGTGTATGGGATCGCGACGCTTCGGGACGCTTGCGTCTTCTTGTACGGGTTCGACGCGGCTTCGGGGAACCGTGTTCTGCGCGGTTTTCAGCAATGGGTGGATCCGGGTCCTTTGGCGTGGGCGTCCGTTGTATCCGGTTTGCTGGAAAAGCGTGATCCGTCGTTCTCGGGCCTTGATGACGCGGCACAGGTGGCCGCGCTGTTCGATCTGGTCGCGGAGTTCCGTGCGGAGCGAGGTGACCCTCTGCCTGGGCCGCCGGCGCCCACGCGTATTCACGCGGCGACCCGGGTGATCGTCCTGAACGGTGGGTCGAGTTCGGGTAAGTCGACGATCGCCCGGTGTCTGCAAACGGTGCTACCGGAACCTTGGCTCACCTTGGGTGTCGACACCTTGATCGACGCCATGCCTGCCTCGGTGGACGAGGGTATCGACTTCGCGGTGGACGGCGGGGTGAGCGTCGGGTTCGGTTTCCAACGGCTCGAACACGCGTGGATGACCGGTGTCGCGGCGATGGTGAGGGCGGGGGCCCGGGTCATCGTCGACGACGTGTTCCTTGGTGGGGCAGCGTCACAACAGCGGTGGCGCGATGCGTTGGACAGTGCTGGGCTCGAGGTGCTGTGGGTCGGAGTCCGGTGCGGCGGTGCTGTGGCCGCGGCGCGGGAGACCGTGCGTGGGGATCGGGTCACGGGAATGGCGGAGACGCAGGCCGAGTCAGTGCATCGGGGTGTGGTTTACGACCTCGAAGTCGACTCGGGAGCGAATGATGCCCTGGTCTGCGCCCGGGAGATCGCCGCACGGATCAAGTGACTTTCCGGGCGGCCTGTGCGGCGGCGCTCCACTGTGGCCGGCTCGCGGGTTCAGGCCGCCGGTTCGTCTTCTTCCGGTTCGATGCGGGGTTCGTGGAGTGGTTCGGGTGTCGTGGTGTAGGTGTGCCCGCTGGGCGTGGTGATGATCATGCCGCCGTTGCCGGTGGGTTCGGCCGACCATCCGGGTTCTTCCTTGAGCAGGTTGTGGATCCTGCAGTATCCGTGGCCGTTGTGGTGATCGGTCTTGCCGTTGCGGGCCCGGGCGATGATGTGGTCGATCTCGGAGAACTCGGCGGGGCGGTGGCAGCCGGGATGGGTGCACTCCCGGTCCCTCGCCTTGATCAGCCGGGCGAGCGAGGCGGGGAACCGATAGGACTCCGCACCCGCCTCGAGTACCTGCCCGGTAGCGGGATCGGTGATCAACCGCGACCACGTCGATTTGGGGTTCGACGCGATCTCGCGGACGAGCCAGTCCGGGATGGGTCCGTAGCCGGCGAGGAACGCGGGATCCTTGCGGGCACCGGTCAGGGTCAACAGGTCCACATAGACGTGGATGTGTGGACGTGGCTTGCCGCGGCCGTTCTCGGCGAGCAGGCGTTCGGCGAACACGTCTGCGCGGTGCTGTTCGAGGGTGCGGGACTTGTCCGTTCTCCGCCGTGTCTGTGCGGCACGGCTCATCGAGGCGTAGATCGAGCCGGCGACCTCGGTGGGGAGATGGCCGGAGAGTGTGGACATGGTCTCGTCCTCGTGTTTCAGCGACACGCGCCGCAGGGCGCGTTTCTTCGCCGCTCGCTCCCGATAGCCGTCGGGATCGAACTTCTGCACCGCGTAGTTCACCGACCCGCGGATCGCCGCGGGGTCGCGCTCGGCCAGGCGTTTGGCCATGAACTCGTCCACCTGCGTGGCGACCTCGTCCGACACGTCCCTGGTCAACTGGGTGACCTTCGACGCCTTGAATAGGTCGATCTCACCCTTGTCCAGCGCTGCCAACGTGTTCGGCAGCCGGGACACCAAGGCGCAGGAGATCTCCAGCAGGAGGAACGCGCGATTTCGTGAGACCGAGAAGCGCAACGCGACTTCCTCGGTCACCGATCTTCGCGAACCGCCCACGGCGGCGAACTCGGCCAACGCCCGCACCTGACGACCCTGCGATCCTCGAAGCGAAACCTCTTCGGCGAACGCGGTGTCCAGGAAATGAGCGGCTTTCAGATTGTGAAGAAGAGTTTGGGTCATGGCTGTGATCTTACTCGAACGTGAGTTCGATCACCACTGAATCGGTGATCGGGTTTACGCGGAGAGTGAACGGGCATCTGTGAACACTTTGCGACAAGTCCGATCGGCTCGGCAGGGAGGGGAGGAATTGGATCTGGTGTCGCGTATTTCGCGAAAAACCCGATTCTGTCAGGCCTTTCCAGGTGCGATGAAAGTTTTTCCTTCAGGCAGGCCATCTTCCGCGAAGCCGCTGAGCGGTCCGGAGCGAAATCCTTGGCGATGTCAGGAAATAGAAGGAATTCCCTGACATCGTGGATGCCGTCAGCCGGTCTTCTCGCCCGAACCCGCAGTGAAGATCGAGCCGTACTGATCGCCCGATTCCCGGGCGTCCCGGCGAGAATCGGGCCGCTCGTCACCCGGGTGGGCGAGCAGTCGGCCCGTAGACCTGGATGGCCCTATATGGGTACCCGGAATCCGGTGTAGCGTCGTGGCGGCATCGTGAGGTCGCGCGACGGCCTGGCCCCAGTTGGAGCGGACCTCGGACGGGTCAACGGAAGCAGAGGAGTGCACTCCTGTCAGCGGGCACGAAATGACCTCCCCCGAGGTCACCCGGTTCCCGCGTGCTGACGAGTGCGGACCGACCCGGCGACGTTGGGCGTGGGCTATCCCTGATTGGCGACTTCCAGTGCCAGCCACAGAACGAGAAGCATGCATCGCCGAAGCCACCGCGGACTTGTCGAGCCGAGCCGCGGATTTCGACGCCCTGGATCTGCTCCACGATCTGACCCACCACGCGAACGTTCTCCTGCGGGTTCAAGGCGCCGGCACCACCGTGGTCGACGATCGCGGCCAGGTGCACTACGCCACCGCGTCCGACGAACGATGCCGAGGACTGGAGGAAGTCCAGGTCGAGATCGGCGAGGGACCTAGCCTGGACATCGCCCGCACCAACGCCGTCCTGCCGCCGATCGGGTTCTGCGCCGGGAGTCCGGGCGCGGAACACTGGCCGCGGTTCGCCCCGCACGCGCGCGAGGCGGGTGTGGTCGCGATCGCGGCGGTGCCGTTGCGCACCAGGGACACCACGGTGGGCGCGCTGAACCTGATGAACACCGGACAGCCGGTGATACCCGTGACGGACCTGCGCATCGCCCAGGCCTTCACCGACGCCGCCATGGGCTGTTTCGCGCACCACTACAGGGTGAACGGCCTCGAACAGGTCGTCAGCCAGCTCGAGGGGGCGCTGCACAGCCGGGTCGCGATCGAACAGGCCAAAGGTGTGCTGTCCGAACGTTTCCACATCCCGCTGGACGAAGCGTTCGCGCGCCTGCGCGGGCATGCCCGAAGCCGGAGCATGAAACTCAAAGCCCTGGCGACCGACGTCGCCCACGGGCGTGGCCCCTCCGAACTGAACCTTCAGCGATGACGGGACGGAGCTCAGTCCTCCACGGGTTTCGTCCAAGCGACCTGGACCAGTCCGGTCCCGTGCCGCCGCGAGACCAGCACGCCCCGCCCCGCGGGCTGGGGCCCCGGCTTGACGTCTCCGAGCAGCGCGCCCTCGTCCCGCGATCCGGACATCACGAGACCGGGTGAACCCAGCTCGCGGATCCGCTGCAGCACGGGTTCGAACAGCGAACGACCGGCGCCGCCGCTCCCGCGCGCGACGACGAGGTGGAGCCCGATGTCCCGCGCCTGCGGCAGGAATTCCAGCAGCGGCAGCAACGGATTCCGGCCGACGGTCGCGACCATTTCGTAGTCGTCGACGAGTACGAACAGATCCGGTCCCCGCCACCACGACCGGTTCCGCAACTGCTCGGGCGTGACCTCCGAACCGGGAAGCCGGTTCTGCATCGCCTGCCGGCATTGGTCGATCAGCCCGGTCAACGCGGTTTCGGAACCGGCGTAGCCGAGCAGATGCGATTCCGGCACCGCACCCAGCATCCCGCGCCGGTAGTCGGCGACCACGATCGCCGCTTCGTCCGGTGAGTACTTCGCGGTGATGCCCTGCGCGATCGCGCGCAGAAGCGAACTCTTCCCGGATTCCACGTCGCCGAAGGCCACGAAATGCGGTTCGGTGGCGAAATCGAGATACACCGGTCGCAGATTCGATTCCGCGATGCCGAGCGTGACCTGCTTGCGCGGTCCGGCGTCCAGTGAATCCAGCGGTACCTCGGCGGGGAGCAGACGCACGGCAGGTGCTGGATTTCCCTTCCAGGCCGCGGAAATCCGCCGGTTCAGATCAAGACCACCGGCACCGACCGTATCCGGCCGCTGGTCCGAATCGATACGCGGGAGTGCCGCGAGGAAGTGCAGCTTGTCGGCGGTGAGCCCGCGTCCCGGCCGGTCCGCCGGGACGTTCTGCGCGATCTTGCGGTCGATCAGCGAGTCGGCGGGCTCACCGAGCCGTAGCTCGAGCTTGGTGCCGATGGCGTCGCGCAGCGGCGCCCGCATGCCCATCCACTGGTTGATCGAGACGACGACGTGGATGCCGAAACCGAGCCCGCGTGACGCCAGGCTGGTGATCTGTTCCTCCAGCTGTTCGTACTCCTGGCGGATCGTGGTCCAGTTGTCGACGAACAGGAAGACGTCGCCGAATTCGCGGCCTTCCGTGCTCTCCTGGAACTCCTTGCGCCGCTGGCGGAAGGTGGTGATCGATTCGATCCCGTTGGCGGAGAAGAACTCCTCACGCTGCTCGAGCAGGGTCGTCAGCTCGGCCACCACCCGGCGGCAACGCTGGGCGTCGCGCCGTGTCGCGTAGCCGGACACGTGCGGCAGCCCGGCGATCGGCGCCAGCGCGCCACCGCCCATGTCCAGCACGAACAGCTGGACCTCTTCCGGGGTGTGGGTGAGCGCGAGCATCGCGGCGATGTCGCGCATCAGCGTGCTCTTGCCGCTCTGGGGCGCGCCGACGATCAGCGCGTGCCCGGCGGCGCCGGAGAAATCGGCCCACAGCATGTCGCGACGTTGTTCGAAGGGCTTGTCGACCAGGGCGACGGGGATCATCAGCTTGCCGTTGCCGCCCCAGCCCAGCGGGCACAGCCCGCGTTCGGGATCTTCGCCGAGCGGCGGCAGCAGCTGGTCGAGGGTGGGCGGTTCGGCCAGCGGCGGCAGCCAGATCTGGTGCGCCTCCGGGCCTTTGCCTTCGATCCGCGAGATCATCGCGCCGATGATCGTCTCGCCGGTGCCCTTCTCGACCGGTTCCTCCGCCTCGACGGTCACCGGGATCTCCACCGGCGCCAGCGTGAACGGCATGAGACCGAGGCTCTGGCCGTCCTTGCGCACGATCTTGCTGCGCGGCGGCAGTTCTCCGGAGACGTAGGCGGCCTTGAGCCGGATGAGGGTGTCGTTGTCGGACTTCAGATACGCCGAACCCGGCACGGGCGGAAGCTGGTAGGCGTCCGCGACACCGAGCACCGCGCGGCTTTCCGACGCGGAGAACGTCCGCAGGCCGATCCGGTACGACAGGTGCGAGTCCAGGCCGCGCAGCCGTCCTTCTTCCAGCCGCTGTGACGCCAGCAGCAGGTGGATCCCGAGACTCCGCCCCAGCCGGCCGATCGCGACGAACAGGTCGATGAACTCCGGCCGCGAGGACAGCAGCTCGCTGAATTCGTCGATGATCACCAGCAACGACGGCAACGGCCGCAGGTTGACGCCGGATTCCCTGGCCTTTTCGTAGTCCCGCACCGACGCGTAGTTACCGGCCGCGTGCAGAAGCTCCTGACGCCGCAACAGTTCGCCGTTCAGCGCGTCCGCCATGCGGTCGACCAGCGCGAGATCGTCGGACAGGTTCGTGATGACGGCGCAGGTGTGCGGCAGCCCGGTCATGCCCGCGAACGTCGCGCCACCCTTGAAGTCGATCAGCGCGAGATTGAGCTTCTCCGACGAATGCGTGACGGCGAGCGCGGTGACCAGCGTCCGCAGCAGTTCGCTCTTGCCGGACCCGGTCGCGCCGATGACCAGCCCGTGCGGGCCCATCCCGCCTTCCGCCGACTCCTTGAGGTCGAGGTCGACCGGCCTGCCCTCGGGGTTGATGCCCAGCGGGATCCGCAGCCGGTCCCGCGCCGAACGCGGCGCCCAGGTGACGGCGGTGTCGGTGTCGCGCGGATCGCCGATGCCGAGCAGCCCGGCCAGTCCGAACGTCGCCGACATCGGCGCCTCGCTGACCACGGCCGCCCCTTGGAACAACGGCGTCAGCATCCGGGCCAGTGCCTCGGCGGCCCCTCGGTCGAGGGTGTCCGGCACGCCAAGGAACCCGAGCCGTTGCTCGCTGCCGTCACCGACGACCATCCCGAGCTGCTCCGGGCTCATGTGCAGGCTAAGCAGCCGTTCGGACGACACCGACCGGGGCTGCTCCGCGCCGATCTCCACCACCGTGACGCCGAGCCTGCCCTCTTCGGCGACGAGCCGCGCGTCGGCGAGGGTGTGCCCGCCGTCCACGATCACGACGATGTGCGGCAGGTCCAGCCGGGAGTCCGGTCGCCGGGTGAACGCGGGCCGGTCGCCGAGATCGGGTCCGAGGAGATCGGCGAGCTTCCCGGAGGCGGCGTCGACGAGCCGTCGCGGACCGGCGGCGTCGGCCGCGGTGGAGGCGACGTGCGGCAGCCACTTCGCCCATTCCCAGTCGTGCAGCCGGTCGTCCTTGACGCACAGCGCGATCCGCAGGTCGCCGGGTGAATGGAAGGTCGCGAGCTGGGTCAGCAGCGCCCGCGCGGTACCGAGGGTGTCCGGGCGGCGGCCGGACAGGCTGACCTGCGCGAACGACCGCAGCGAGATCGCGACCGGGAGCCCGTCGACCGTCGAGTAGGTCCGGATGAAGTGCTTGAGGTTCGTCGAGCACACCGGGTCGAGGTCTTCCAGCGGCACGGTTTGCGGTGCCTTCAACGGCGTCGCGAGCCGCTGCGGCCCCGTCCCGACCCGCACCTGCGCGAACTGCGAGTCGGACCGGCGACGGTCCCACAGCTTCCCTGTCTCGATGTACGCCCACAGATCCGCCGGGTCGGGCTGCAGCGCCGCCATGGCCGCGCGCTGGTTGTCCGCGATGTCGCGGACCTGGCCGCGCAAACCGGTCAGATAGCGCTGGTAGTCCCGGCGTTCCTCGTTGATCTGTGCCTTCTTCTGCGCGCCGCCGCGCCCGAGCGACATCACGACCATGCCCACCATCGCGGTGAGGAACAACGCGCCGAAGATGTACGTCATCACCCCGCCGTCGCGTCCGATGTAGACGAACGACATGGCGCCCATGCCCAGCATCATCGGCATGAACATCAGCAGCTGCATGGCTCCGCCGGAGGAGCCCTTCGGCAGCATCGGCGGGGACTGCAGGACGATTTCACCGGGCTGTTCGCCCAGGGCCGGCAGGCGGTCGCGAGTGGCGCTCATCAGGGTCTTTCTGGCCGCTTGTGGGTAATCCTGCCGATCATTCTGGCCACTCGTGCCGCCGTTGCGGTGGGTACTTTTGCCGTCCGCTCACGTCTGGTGGCGAACTTACGCTGCTGGTCAACGCAGACGTGGGGGAACGAGAAAAGGAGAGCCATGGTCGGCACGGGCGAGTACCGGGCGGAGCCCGAGGCCATGCGCTCGGCGGTCGGGAACCTGGGCGGCATCATCATGCAGGGCATCAATGTCGTCGCCGACCTCGAACGCACCGTTCTTCAGCCGATGTCGTTCGCCACGTTCGGCAGCGCGGTGGCGGCGGCCAACACGGCCATGCAGAGCCAGCAGGTGGTCGCGGTCCGCACGCTCCTGCAGCTGCTGCAGCAGATCAACGGGTTCGTCAAGAGCAGCGCCGACGCCTACCAGGCCGCCGACGAGGCGGTCGCGGGCGGATACGGCGGCCGCCCCGGTGGCGGCGCGGGGTCGACGTCGTCGATCTGGGGGAACTCGCACGCCTCCGAACTGGCGACGCTCGCCATCAACGACAGCGCCGGCGGCAACGGCGAGCCCTCGTCGGTCGGCAATGTCCTGCGCTACCTGGGGGACGCGCAGCTGGGACAGCTCGGCGACCACCCGATCACCGACACGCGGTTCCACGGCGTCTCGGACTTCAACGACTGGCTGGCCGGTGACGCCGACAACCAGGCGCGGGTCGGGGTCATCGAGGTCTACGCCGGTACGGCGCGCAACTTCGGGGACGTGCCCGGCGGGGTGCACAGCGGCGATGTCGTCGTGGTCGAGCCGCTCCTGTTCTCCGACAGCAAGCCGATCATCGCCATCGCCGGAGAAGGCGGGCTGCTCTACAACCACGGAATCGTCCAAGCGGACATCAACGGCCTGGCGAAGGTCAGCGTCTACCGCCCGGCTTCCGTCTGACTTCCGGCCTGAGGAGCGACATGCTGACTTACCCCAATTCCAGCGCGATGGACGCGACCGCGGGCTCGGGCGGGCCGATCACCATCCTGCCGCAGATCCTCACCGGCCAGCCGGAACAGATCGCGAAGCACGTGCTCGAGGTGCTCAAGAAGGCCAACGAATTCCTCACCATGTACAACGAGGTGACGAAGGCCGCCGAGCAGCTGGGCAAGATCTGGTCCGGCGGCGCGTCGGACTCCGCGCTGAAGAAGATCACCGATTCCCTGAACTCGCTGACCAAGATCATCCAGGTCGTGCAGAAGGGCGCCGAGCTGCTCGGCATCGCCGGGACGCTGATCAAGACCGCGCAGACCGCCTACAAAGCGGTGGTCTCGGCGGTGAACCCGACGGTCGCGGGCCTGATGTCGAATCCGTGGACCTACGGTGCCGCCGTCGCGCTTTCCACCGCCACCAGTGCTTCGCTGCGCGCGTTCATCACCGCGATCGGCGCGCTGCTGAAGGCGCTCGGCGTGGTCGACCTCGCCAACCAGATCACCCAGATCGCCCAGATCATCGGCGAGGTCCAGAAACTGTTCGGGCACAACGACGCCGGGGACAACGGCGCGGCGGGCAACTCGGCGGTCTCCGGCACCCCGGTCACCAACCCGCAGGCGCCGGGCTCGGTCGCCAGCGGTTCGGGGCAGGCCGCGATCGGCGGTTCCGGCGGGGGCGCGGGCGGCGGTGCGGGCGGTGCTTCCGGTGGTGGGACGACGCCGGGCGAGACGCCGCCGTTCACCCAGTACCGGCCGCCGGCGCTGGGCGGCAACGGATCCCAGGGGAACTGGCCGGGCGGCGCCGACGCCTGGATCCCGGTGGACAGACCCTCCGGCGGGGGCTCGGGTTCCGGCGGCTCGTTCCCGGGAGCGGGCGCGGGCGCGGGTGCGGGTGCGGGCAGCGGGAACACGGTCACCATCACCACCGACCTGAGCACCGGCAAGTCCACCGTGCAGGCGCCGGGCGGGCAGGACATCGATATCGACATCGACATGAACTACGGCGGCAAGCACTTCGAGCAGCACATCGACATCGACGCAGGGGCCGACTCACCGGCGAAGGGCAGGTAAACCGTGTCGGGGAGCGGTGTGGTCGACGCGTCGGGCGTCGTCAGCTCGATCCTGTCGAACTACCGGCGGCTCGTGGTCGAGTACCAGCGGCGGGTCACCGGCGATCCCTCGGCGCTGAACGCGGCGGGGCAGCGGTGCGGCGAGCGGGCGTCGACGGTTTCCGGCCGGGCGGACGAGATCGGCAAAGCGGCGAAGGCGCTCAACGCGTCCTGGGAGGGCGACGCCTACACCGCGTTCGCCACGTCCGCGGCGAAACTGAGCCAGGAACTCACCGAGCTCGGCACGAAACTGAGCGACCAGTCGAACCGGCTGCGCGCGGGCGCACAAGCCTTGCAGGGCGCGAAGTCCTGTGTGGACTCCATCCTCGCCCAGTTCGACCAGTACGCGGCGCAGCTCACCAGCCAGGCGCGGACGGCGAACGCGAACGCGGTCAACGCCTTCATCTCCGCCGCCCGCCAGCTCGGCGAACGGGCCGCGCAGGCGGCGCAGGAGATCGCCGACGAGCTGAGCGAAGAACTCGCGCGGCTGTTCCCGCCGGAGGGCACCGGCCGGATCGAGCACGAACTCGGCAAATGGGGCCGCGGCCCGTTGTACTGGCTCAACGGTGAGGCGCTCGACGGCCGCAAGCGCCCGCGGTCGCATCCTTCCTGGTTCGGCAACTCCGGCTGGAAGAAGCTGACCTGGGACGGTCTCGAAGGCACACGCGCCCCGCGCGCCGGTGACACGCCGTTCGGCAGGCCGAAGCCGGAAGGCCTGCGTGACAAGGCCTGGGGCAACACCGAGATCACCTACGCCAAGTGGAAGCAGGAGCAGGACGGCTTCACCCCGGGCTGGGACGCCAAGGTCTCCTCGCAGGGCTGGGACGTCAAGGCGTCCGGTCACGCCGAATTGGCCGCCTTCAAGGAAGAGCTCGAAGGCAAGAAGGAATGGGGCGTCGCTTCGGGCAGCGCCAAGGGGACCGCGTTCCTCGGCGGCGAGGTGAACGGCTCGCTCCAGGCTGGCGCGCACGGTGTCGGCGTGCACGCCAACGCTTTCGTCGGGGGTAAGGTCGAAGGCGAGCTCGCGGCGGACGTGGCCGGAGTGGGCGTCGGCGCGAGCGGCACTCTCCAATACGGACTCGGCGCGCAGCTCGACGGCCAGGCGGTTTACGACGCCGGGCACATCAAGGTCAACTTCAAGGCGGGCGTCGCACTCGGTCTCGGTGCCGGGATCGGCGCGAAGATCGACATCGACCTGCCGAAGATCGCGGACACCGTCGGCGAGTACGGCGGCGCGGCGGTCGACGCGGTCAGCGGCGCGGCGGGCCAGGCGGCGGACGCCGTCGGCGAAGCGTGGGACGACGCGGTCTCCTACGTGGGCACGTGGTGACGGGAATGAGTGCTATGGCGACGCAGGACCGGGTTTCCCTCCCGCTCGGATTCGACATCCCCGAAGGCTGGGTCCCGGTCGAGCCGTCGTCCGTCGGCGCCGAGGGCGCGGCTTTCGTGGCCGTCCATCCCGGAACGGACTCGGAGTTCACCCCGAACATCACCCTGAGCGTCGGGCAGCGGCCCGACCAGGCGCAGATCACCGACATCGCCGACGAGGCCGTCGAACGCCTCGGCCGGTCGATGGCCGCGCTCGAAGTGGTGCGGCGCAAGGTGATCGGTACCGGGATCGCGCCGGGGGTGACGCAGGTGCTGCGCATCCGCACCGGCGAGGGACAGGACCTCGTCCAGACGCAGGTGCACCTGACCGTGCCGGGGGAGAGCCCGGCCGAGCGGCTGATCCTCGAGATCGCCTGCACCGCAACGCCCGAGGCGGCCCGTGGCCTCGGCGACGACTTCCGGCGGTTCGTGGGCAGCGTCCACGTCCGGCGGGATTCCACCGCAGATGAAGGAGAAGATTCGTGACCACCGACCCCTACGCCATGCCGGACATGGACGAGTTGCTGGACCAGGTCCGCAAGCAGACCGAAGAGGTGCAGCGCATCCAGCGTTCGGTCGAGGCGATGGAGGTCAAGGCGCACTCGCGGCAGAACGAGGTCACCGTCGTGCTGCGCGGTGACGGCCGGTTCACCTCGATCGACATCGACCCGCGCGCGCTGCGCCAGTACGACGCTCGCAACATCTCGGAGATCGTGCTGGAGGCGGTCAACAACGGGCTGCAGAAACTGGCCGAGGCCAGTAGCGCCAAGTTCGCCCCGGTCATCGAATCCGCCAAGTCGATCGAAGCATGACGGCCGCGATCGCGGGCTCCACCCGGCGCGTCACGGTGGTGACACCGAGGGCGCGCGTCGACGTGGCGCTGCCGCAGCAGAGCACGTTCGCCGAACTCGTCCCGCAGCTCGTGCGGCTCGCGGGCGCTTCGGGGCAGGCGTCGGCCGAGCATCCCGGTTGGGTGCTGTCGCGGCTCGGCGGCGCTCCGCTCGCGCTCGGGCTCACGGTCGCCGCGGCACAGGTACGCGACGGCGAAGTCCTCCATCTGACCCCGCGGGAACGCCCGCGGGGTCCGTTGCTGTTCGACGACGTCGTCGACTCGATCGCCAGCGTCGCCGAGACGGGCACCGGCCGCTGGGGTCCGTCGGTGGCGCGCAAGGCGGGCATCGTCGCGTCCGTGGTGCTGCTGCTCGCCGGTGGCCTGCTGGTGCAGGCGGCGGCGTCCGGCAGTGTGCTGGCGCCGATCGGGACCGGGCTGCTCGCACTGGTCCTGGTGCTGGGCGGTGGCGCGCTGAGCCGCGCGTACGGCGACGCGGAGGCCGGTGCCGCCGGCGCGCTCGCCGGGGTCGGGGCGGCGCTGCTGGCCGGGATGTCGATCCTGCCGCCGCATCCGCTGTTCTCGCTGTCGGCCGGGCCGCTGGCCGCCGGGCTCGCCGTGGTGACCGTGTACGGCGTGATCGCGGCCGTTTCGGTGGCGGACCGGCTGCCGTGGTTCGTCGCGGTGACGGTGTCGGCCGGGTTCGGCGCGATCACCACCGCGATCGTCCTGCTGGCCGATGTCCGCCCGGTTTCGGCGGCCGCCGTGGTCGCCGTCGTGGCGACGGCGCTGGCCGCGGTGGCGCCGATGATGGCGCTGCGGCTCGGCAGGCTGCCGCTGCCGCGGGTGCCCGACGACATGGACGCGTTCCGCGCCGACGAGAACCCTTCGCTCGGCGAGGACATGATCGGCGGCACGACCTACGCGCAGGCGTTGCTGACCGGGCTGCTCGTCGCGCTCGGCTTCACCGTTGTCTCGGCTTCGGTGGTCCTGGCGTCTTCCGGCGGGGCTTGGGAAGCGGGCTTGTGCGCGCTGCTGGGGCTGGCGCTGATGTTGCGTTCGCGCGCGTTCGCCGGCCGCTCGCAGCGGCTCGTGCTCATCGGGTTCGGCGCGGCCGCCCTGGCGTCGGCCGGTTTCTGGCTCGCCGCGGGCGGTCCGCGTTCGTTCGTTTTCGCCGCGGGCTGCGCCGTCGTCGTCGCCGCGGGCGTCTGTCTCACGTACGCGACCCGTGTCGCGAAGGGACGCCGTTCCCCTTACTGGGCGAGGACTCTCGACATCGTCGAGTTCCTGGTGCTGCTCTCGCTGATCCCGTTCGTCGGCATGATCGCCGGGGTCTACGAGGCCGTCCGGGGCTGAACGCGGTACGCCGTGGAGGGCTCCTTCCCTACCCTCAGAGAGGAAAGGAACCCTCCACGGACTCTTCTTCCCCTCAGTTCTCCAGCGCCAGCGGCAGGGTCCGCCGGACCGCCGCCGCGTGCCGTCCGTGCAGCGGCGTCACCGCGATCCCGCTGGGCCGTGCGATCTCCGACCCCGGCCGTCCGCCGACCCGGATGGTCACTTCGGACTTCTCCCGTCCGCCGGGCGATCGGTGGAGCGTGTACGAAGTCGCGGTGAACGCCGAGCCGGGGACGTGAAGATCCAGCGTCCGCGCGAGATCCCGCTCCGACCGGGGCCGGTAACAGACCTGCGACGCGCCGCCCCAGTCCCAGGAACGCCAGCCCTCGACCGGCGCGTCCTGACCACTGCCGAGCGCGACACGCAGTTCTTCCGCCACTTCACCGGCTTCGAGCACAGTGCTCTCGAACCCGGCTTCGGCCAGCGAGCCCATCAGGGCCAGCGCCGCGCACGCGGTGCTCCGCAGCGCGCCGAGTTCGCCACCGCCGCGGGCGAGCGCCGCGATCGGCGCGTCTTCGGGCCGGTACCTGACGGTGAGCCAGCGGACCCGGAGCAGCGACTGTCCATTCGGGACCGTCCAGGTCAGCAGTTGCGCGCTGGACAAAGGGATCCCGGTGCCCGCGTACGCCTCGCGCAGGATCGAGGCCAGGGCGTCCGGTCCGGGCTGCATGGCGCCCGGGGTGAGCCGCACGATGGCGCTCCAGCCGTCGCCGACCTCGGCGACGCCGAAGCGGTTGCCCGCGCGGTCGACGTGCTGTCGCACCCGGACTGGACCGGCGAGCCGGTGCAGCGGATCGGGGACTTCGTTCTTGGCGCGGCGCTTCAGCCGGTAACCGGCCCAGGTGAGCAGCCAGCCCGCGGCGTGGCGTCCGGCGAACCGGACCGACGTCGTCAGCACGAGGACGCCGCCGGCGGCGGTGATGCTGATCTGGGCGGCCTGGGGGATCCCGTCGACGGTGAAGGCCAGCAGGATCGCGATCCCGGCGATCTCCCAGAGCGCCGCCTGCAACGGGCGGATCGGCAGCAGCCAGGGCAGCGGCGCCGCGCCCGCGACACCGTGAGCGGGCGTCTGTTCCGGGGCCTGGCGGGGTGTCCCCACCGCCGGGGCTTCAACCGACAAGGAATTCCCCTCCTCCGTGCACGCGTCCGAAGGTAACCGCGCCCCGCGCGGGGGAGGGGCGTAAAAATTACCCTCACCGTGAACCGAGGCCGGAATCTAACGTGAGCACCCTCGAAACGGGGTGGGCACGAACGGCGGGGGACGGGAGCGTGTGGACGCAGCGGGACCAGATCCAGGCCTACCAATTCCTCCGCAGGAGACTGGTTTCGGCACTCGTCTCGGCTGACGCCAACCATCCGGTCGCCCCGAGCCGCAGGCTGGTCATCGGCACCCTGTGCGGCCTCGGCGTCGCGCTGCTGGTCACCGCGGTGTTCGGCGTGATCGGCCTGCTGAACCCCTCCGGCGGCAAGGACTGGCTGGCGGGCGGCAAGGTGATCGTCGAAGAGGGCACCGGCGCGCGCTACATCCTCGGCCAGGACGGCGCGCTGCACCCTGTGCTCAACTACGCCTCCGCGCGGCTGATGGCCGGCGGCAACGGTGAAGCCACTGTGACCGTCCCTTCGGACAAGCTCGCGAAGGCGCCGCGTGGTTCGCAGATCGGCATCCCGGGCGCCCCCGACTCGCTGCCCGCGGCGGCCGCGCTGGTGAAGACCCCGTGGACGAGCTGTTCCCGGACGACGCAGGACGCGCCCGCGTCGGCCGAACCGGAGACGACAGTGCTTCTCGGTGCGCCCGCCGCCGGGGTCGACCTGCCGAAGGACCAGGCCGTCGTGGTCCGCGTCCCCGAGGGCGAGCGGTACCTCGTCACGGCGGGACGCCGCTACAAGCTCACCTCCGAGGCCGCCACGGCGTTGCAGTTCGACACCTACCCGGCGATCGCGGTGTCCTCCCGGTGGATCGGCACCGTCGCCGCCGGCCGCGATCTGGCCTACCGCGCGGTCGACGACGCCGGCCGGTCCGGCCCGAAGGTCGGCGGCACCGCGACGAAGGTCGGTTCGGTGCTCGGAGTCGTCGACGCGATGGCGTCGCCCGGCGACGCGACTTCGTACTACCTCGTCCACTCCGACGGGCTCGAACCGATCGGCCAGACCGAGGCGAGCCTGCTGATCAACACGCCGCAGAACGCGGACGCCTACACCGGCGTCCCGGCCCCCGTCGCGGTGCGCGCGGCCGACGTCGCCGCGGTCGCGAAGGTCGGCACGGCGAGGGCGGGCGGGGCCGATCCCGCCGAGTATCCGGACCGGATCCCGCGAAAAGCGCCCGTTACCGGACAGTCCGTGACGCTATGCGCGCAGGGTTCTCGAATCGTTATCTCCGCGCAGGTCCCGTTGCCGCAAGGTGCGAAGGCGATCCCGGTGACGGCGCGCACGGACGCGCTGGTCGCCGACGCCGTCTTCGTGCCTCCGTCGGGAGGTGCGGTGGTGGCGGAATCCGGTTCCGGCACGGTCTACGTCGTCACCGACACGGGCCAGAAGTACCCGGTGGCGGGCTCCGAGGCACTCGCTTCCCTCGGGTACGGCCAAGCCGAACGGCAACCGGTTCCGAATGGATTGCTGGCACTGGTGCCGCGCGGGCCCGCGCTGGATCCGGCGCAGGCAGGCCGGGCGGTGTCCGCGGCAGGTGGGACGGGGTGATCGGGAACGTGCAGATGACTGAAGACAGGCCGGAGACCGACCGGGTCGACGTCGCGGTGATCGAGGACCATCCGTTGTACCGCCACGCCGTGGTCCGGGTCCTCACCGAGGCCGACGGGATCGAACTCGGCGCGGTGGTCGATTCGGTCGCCCGGTTCCACGTCCATCCACAGCCGCCCGGCAGCGTGGTGCTGCTCGATCTCGGGCTGCCGGGGACCGCCGGGGCGGCGGCCGTGCTCCAGGTGTGCGAACTGGGGCATCACGTGCTCGTGGTGTCCGCGCAGGCGGAGCCCGAGCAGGTGCTCGGCGCGATCGCCGCCGGTGCCAAGGGATTCCTGTCCAAGGACGTCGACGTCGACGAACTGCTGACCGCGATCAGGACGGTCGCGCAGGGCCGGGCCTACGTCTCCGCGGTGGTGGCCGGAATGATCATCAAGGACAACGCCGACCGTCCCGTGTCGGCTCCGGACGTCGCGCTCTCCGCGCGGGAGAAGCAGGTACTCCGGCTGGTCGCGGCGGGCGAACGCGACGTCGACATCGCCCGCATCCTCGGCATCGGGGTCCGGACGGTTCGCGGTTACCTGGACCGGATCCGTGACAAACTCGGAGAGAGAAGGCGGGCCGGTCTGGTCCGCAAGGCCATCCAGCTCGGGCTCGCGTCTCCGCCGGAGGTGCCCGGCCCTTCTCGGCCGATCGCGCCCCGCGACGACGCGGGCGGATTCGAAGGACGCCGGTGAACGCAGACGAGCAGCAGCCGAAACGCACCGCACCGATCAACGTCGGGGTGATCGAAGATCATCCGCTGTACCGGGACGCCGTCGCGCGGGTCCTCACCGAAGCGCCCGACATCGAGCTGGGCGCCGTCGCCGATTCCGTCGCGCGGTTCGCCGTCCAGGAGCAGCCTCCGGGCAGTGTCGTCGTCCTCGACCTCAAGCTGCGCGGTGTCCAGGACGCCGCCGCGGTGCTCGAAGTGGGGCAGATGGGGCACAAGGTCCTCGTGGTGTCCGCGCACGCCGAACAGCCCGAAGTGCTGGGGGCCATGCAAGCCGGGGCGAAGGGCTTCCTCTCCAAGGACGTCGACGGCGACGAACTCCTGCGCGCCATCCGCACCATCGCCGAGGACAACGCGTACGTTTCGCCGACGCTGGCCGGAATGATCATCCAGGACAGCGAAGACCGCCACGCCGGACCCAAGATCGTGCTCTCCGAACGGGAGAAGCAGGTGCTGCGGCTGGTCGCGGCCGGTGAACGGGACGTCGACGTCGCGGAGATCCTGAACATCAGCGTGCGGACGGTGCGGTCCTACCTCGACCGGATCCGGGACAAGACGGGAGAACGGCGTCGGGCCGGGTTCGTGCGGGTGGCGATCCGCGAAGGCCTGCTGCGCTAGCCCGCGCAATTGGTCCTCTGAATGCGTTCCGGGTGGCGTGCGGGCTGGCTGGCTGTGAAGGCCTCCTTGCCCACCCTCAAGGTAGTGAAGGGGTCCTTCACGGAACGCCAGGTCGGCACAAGCGACCCAGGAACCTCAGTGGCCACCACCGAACGCGTGCAGCCCCCGCCCGCAGCTGAGTGAAGGAACTCGGCCTTCACCCTCCGCGGCGCCGCGAAGTACATGATGGCCCCCTTCCTTGCGTCTAGCGCAAGGAAGGGGGCCATCATGTACCGCCGTGAGCGCGAAACTGAGCCCCCACCCCGCGCAAAGACCGCGTCCAGAGGACTGAATGCGCTAGAACCGGGGCCCCGAGAAGTTCACCCGCAGCGTGTAGACCGAACTCGACGCGGTGATGAACAGGTCGTTCCACCGCGGCCCGCCGAAGGTCAGGTTCGAGCAGACCTCCGGCACGCGCAGCTTCCCGATGCGGGTGCCGTCGGGCGCGAAACAGTGCAGGCCGTCGTGCGCGGCGGCCCAGACCCGCCCGGCGGTGTCCAGCCGTATCCCGTCGAAACCGCCGGCGTCACTGGTCGCGAAGATCCCGCCGCCGGAGAGCCGTCCCTCGTTCACCGAGAAAACCCTGATGTGGCTGGGATCCTGCCGCGTGTCGGCGATGTAGAGCAGCGATTCGTCGAGTGAGAACGCGAGCCCGTTCGGGCGCGTGAAGTCGTCCGCGACGATCCGCACGGAGCCGTCCACCGGGTCGACGCGGTAGACGTGGCAGGCGCCGATCTCGCTTTCGGCCTGATGTCCCTCGTAGTCGCTGTCGATCCCGTAGCTGGGGTCGGTGAACCAGAGCGCGCCGTCCGAGCTCTCCACGACGTCGTTGGGGCTGTTGAACCTCTTGCCCTGGTAGGTCTCCGCGAGCACGGTGGTCGTGCCGTCGTGCTCGGTGCGCGTCACCCGGCGGCCGCCCTGTTCGCAGCTGACGAGCCTGCCCTGGCGGTCGACGGTGTGCCCGTTGTGGAAGCCGGCGGGTTCGCGGAACACGCCGACCGCGCCCGTGGTCTCGTCCCACCGCAGGACGCGGTCGTTCGGGATGTCGCTGAAGACCAGGTATCGGCCGGCGGGGAAATAGGCGGGCCCCTCGGTCCACCGGCAGCCGGTGTGCAGGCGTCGCATCCACTCGTCCCCGTTGACGCGGGCGAACCGCTCGTCGAGGACCTCGAACCGTGCCTTGACCATATCCATGAGAACCCCAGTGTTCTGAATGAGATCTTGCAATCATCATGAACCGCCGAACTTGATATGGTCAACCCATGGATGACGTAGATCGCATGCTGCTCACCGAGTTGCAGCGGGACGCGACCCAGGCGTACGCCGCGCTCGGCAAGGCGGTCGGGTTGTCCGCGGGCGCCGCGCACGAACGGGTCCGCAAGCTGCGCGAACAGGGCGTCGTCCGGCGCACGACCGTCGACGTCGACCCAGCGGCGGTCGGCCGGGGAGTGATGGCGTTCGTGCTGATCGAGGCCGGTTCCTGGATGGGCGATTCGCCGACCAAGGCCGCGCTGGAGGCGTTGCCGGAGGTCGTGGAGGCGCACATCATCGCGGGCCCGGCCTCGCTCCTGGTCAAGGTGCGCACGCCGACCACCGAGGAGTTGCAAGCGTCACTGCGCAGGCTGTACGCCGTCGAAGGCGTCACAGGGACTCAGACGATCGTGGTGCTCGAATCCTTCTTCGAGCGATCGGTGGACGTCAGAGGCGACGGTTCGCCAGAGCCCCCGTCGCCGCCCGGGCCTTCCCGCTGATCGCGGGATCCACGTCGACGACCACCAGTTCCGGCCCGGCGCCCAGCTGGGTGTGCACGCGGCCGAATCCGTCGGACACCGTCGAGTAGCCGATCCCGGTCGGCGCCTTCGGGTTCACCGGGGTCGACGTCGTGGCCGGATCGGCCTGCCCGCAGCCGAGGACCCAGCAACCGGAGTCGAGCGCGCGGGCGCGCACCAGCACCTCCCACTGCTCGCGTTTGCCCTCGCCCGCGCCCCAGGACGTCGGCACGAGGACGATGTCCGCGCCGTCGTCGGCGAGCTTCCGGAACAGTTCGGGAAAGCGGATGTCGTAGCAGGTCGCGACGCCGAACGTGACACCGTCGACCTCGAAGGTGACGGGTGCCGTCCCCGGGGCGACCGTGTCGGACTCGGCGAACCCGAAGGCGTCGTACAGATGGATCTTGTCGTAGCCGAAGTGATGTCCGGCACCGGTGACGAGCACCGTGTTGCTCACGCGTCCGTCGGGCGACGGCGTGAACATGCCCGCGACGACCACGATGCCGTGTTCATCGGCGATGGACGCCACAGTGGACGCCCACGGCCCGTCCAGGGGTTGCGCGAGAGGCTTCAGCGAGACCCCGAAGCGCACCATCGTCGCCTCGGGGAAGACCACGATCCGTGCGCTTTCCGCCGCCGCGGCCGCCACGCCTTCACGAATCAGCTTCAGATTCGTTTCCGGATCCTCGGCCGTCGTGAGCTGGCACAACCCGATTCTCGGCACGGAGCCCTCCCTCATCGTGGGATCGCTGGTCACCACTCCAGTGTGCCTGCTCGGGATGATCCGGCCACCTCGTACCCTGGACCCATGCTGATCCGTACCGACCTGCGTGGACAGGTCCCGTCCGTTGCCGAGCTCAGGAGCACGCTCCCGCGTGCCGAGTACGACGTGGACGCGGCGCTGCATCACGTGAGGCCGGTGGTCGAGGCGGTCCGCGATCGCGGCGTCGACGCGGTTCTCGAGTACACCGAGAAGTTCGACAAGGTCCGTCCTCCCGGTGTCCGGGTGGCCGCCGCGGAGCTCACCAGCGCGCTCGCGAACCTGGACCCGGCCGTCCGCGAGGCGCTGGAGGAGTCCATCGTCCGCGCCCGGAAGGTCCACGGCGATCAGCGGCGCCAGGACGTCACGACCGAGGTCGTCGACGGCGGCACCGTCACCGAGCGCTGGATCCCGGTCGAGCGTGTCGGGCTGTACGCGCCGGGCGGGCTCGCGGTCTATCCCTCGACCGTGGTGATGAACGTCGTCCCGGCGCAGATCGCCGGTGTCGGCACGCTCGTGCTGTGCTCGCCGCCGCAGGCCGCGTTCGGCGGGCTCCCGCACCCGACGATCCTGGCCGCCGCCGAACTGCTCGGCGTCGACGAGGTCTGGGCCGTCGGCGGCGCGCAGGCGGTCGCGCTGCTCGCGTACGGCGGCACCGACACCGACGGCGCGACGCTGGAGCCGGTCGACATCGTCACCGGACCCGGCAACATCTACCTCACCGCGGCCAAGCGGCTGCTGCGCGGCATCATCGGCATCGACTCCGAGGCGGGCCCGACCGAGATCGCGATCCTCGCCGACGAGACCGCCGACCCGGTGCACGTCGCCGCCGACCTGATCAGCCAGGCCGAGCATGACCCGCTCGCCGCGAGCGTGCTGGTCACCACGTCCGAGGCACTCGCGGACGCCGTCGACAAGGAACTCACCGGCCGCGTCGCCGCGACCAAACACTCCGAGCGGGTGACGGAAGCCTTGAGCGGCAAGCAGTCCGGCATCATCCTGGTATCAGGAGTGGACGACGGGATCCGCGTCGTCGACGCGTACGCCGCGGAACACCTGGAGATCCAGACCGCGGACGCCCGTGCGGTGGCGGCCCGCGTGCGCAACGCCGGTGCGATCTTCGTCGGGGCGTACGCACCGGTCTCGCTCGGCGACTACTGCGCCGGGTCGAACCACGTCCTGCCCACCGGCGGGTTCGCGCGGCACTCGTCCGGGCTGTCGGTGCAGAGCTTCCTCAAGGGTGTGCACGTCGTCGACTACAGCGAGGACGCGCTGCGCGAGATCGCCGGCCGCGTCGTCGCGCTGGCGAACGCCGAGGACCTGCCCGCGCACGGCGAGGCCATCACGGCGCGGTTCGAGGGGGAGCGGGCATGAGCATCGGCGAGGAGATCACGCTCGACGCGCTCCCGCTGCGGGAGGACCTGCGGGGCAAGACCCCGTACGGCGCGCCGCAGCTCGACGTGCCGATCCGGCTCAACACCAACGAAAACCCGTACCCGCCGCCGGACGCGCTGGTGGCCGACGTCGCCGAGGCCGTCCGCGCCGAAGCCGCGTCGCTGCACCGGTACCCGGATCGCGACGCCGTCGCGCTGCGGCAGGACCTCGCGGACTATCTCGCGGTGTCCACCGGTGTGCTGGTCTCGGAGTCGAATGTCTGGGCGGCCAACGGATCCAACGAGATCCTGCAGCAGGTCCTGCAGGCCTTCGGCGGTCCCGGCCGGTCGGCGCTGGGCTTCGAACCGTCGTACTCGATGCACCCGATCATCTCGGCGGGCACCCGCACCGACTGGCTGCCGGTGCCGCGCCGCGACGATTTCAGCCTCGACACCGAGAAGGCCGCCGCGCTGGTGGGCGAACGCCGTCCGGATATCGTCTTCGTGACCAGCCCGAACAACCCGACCGGCGGCTCGATCCCGTTCGGCGAGCTGCGCGGACTGCTCGAAGCGGCGCCGGGGATCGTCGTGGTCGACGAGGCGTACGCGGAATTCTCGTCGCAGCCGAGCGCCGTCGAGCTGATCGAGGAGTACCCGGCGAAGCTGATCGTGTCGCGCACGATGAGCAAGGCGTTCGCCTTCGCAGGCGGGCGGCTCGGCTACCTGGCGGCCGCTCCCGCGATCGTCGACGCGCTGCAACTGGTGCGGCTGCCGTATCACCTCTCGAAGCTCACACAAGCCGCCGCACGGGCCGCGCTGCGGCACGCGGACGCCACGCTCGCCTCGGTCGCCAAACTCGCGGCCGAACGCGACAGGGTGGTGGAAGCGTTGCTGGGCTTGGGATTCACGCCGGTCCCGAGCGACGCGAACTTCGTCCTCTTCGGACGGTTCGCGGACGCGCCCGCGACCTGGAAGTCCTATTTGGACAACGGTGTGCTGATCAGGGACGTCGGCATCGAAGGGCATCTGCGGGTGACCATCGGGACGCCGGAAGAGAACGACGCCTTTCTCGAGGCCAGCAAGGAGGTGCCGCGATGAGTCGCGTCGGCAAGGTGGATCGCACCACCAGGGAATCGTCCATTTCGGTCCAGCTCGACCTGGACGGCACGGGACAGGTGGAGATCGACACCGGTGTCCCGTTCTACGACCACATGCTCACCGCTTTCGGCGTGCACGGCTCGCTCGACCTCAAGGTGCAGGCGACCGGTGACGTGCACATCGACGCGCACCACACCGTCGAGGACACCGCGATCGTGCTCGGCCAGGCGCTGCGGCAGGCGCTCGGCGACAAAAGCGGCATCCGCCGCTTCGGTGACGCGTGGATCCCGATGGACGAGACCCTCGCGCACGCCGCGATCGACGTCTCCGGGCGCCCGTACTGCGTGCACCTCGGCGAGCCGGAGCAGTTCAACAGCTTCACCATCGGCGGGAACTACCCGTTCGTGCTGACGCGGCACGTGTTCGACTCGCTGTCGTTCCACGCGCAGATCGCGCTGCACGTCCGCGTGCTGCACGGCCGGGACCCGCACCACATCGCGGAGGCGGAGTACAAAGCCGTCGCCCGCGCCTTGCGTGCCGCCACCGAGCCGGACCCGCGCGCGGGCGGCATCCCGTCCACGAAGGGCGTCCTCTAGACCCGCGTTTCGTCCTCTGGATGCGGTACTTGCACGCGCAAGGACCGCATCCAGAGGACGAAGTGCGTGGTGCCGCACCCGGCGGGGTCGGGGAGTCACGGGTGTGGCAGCCTGGCGGGCATGAGTAACTCGACCATCGCCGTGCTGTTGTTCGCGCTCGGCGGCTTCCTGATCGGCGGCGTCTACGCGACCTGGAAGAGCGTCAAGTTCATGGCCGTCGTCCTGGGGATCGGCGCGCTGCTGGCGATCGGCGGCGCCATCGCCTGGCTGGCCTGACAGGCTTCAAGCGAGCTGAAGGGGACTTGCCCCGCATGACATGCGAGGAAAGTCCCCTTCACCGCGTCTAACGCGGGTAAAGCGTCCTTCAGCTCCGAACAAGCTCCCGCTCGTCAGGAGCGTCCAGCTGCTTCGCGAGCTTCTCGCCTTCGACGTCGACGTCCGGCAGCACGCGGTCCAGCCACTTCGGCAGCCACCAGGCACCGCGCCCGAGCAGTGACATCAGCGCGGGCACGATGGTCATCCGGATCACGAACGCGTCCACCAGCACCCCGAAGGCCAGCGCGAACCCGATCGACTGGATAAGCGAGGACTCCGCAAGGACGAACCCGGCGAACACGCTGATCATGATCAGCGCGGCGGCGACCACCACGCGGGAGCCGTGCCGGAAGCCGGTGACCATCGCCTGCTGCGGGTCGGCGCCGTGGACGTATTCCTCCCGCATCCGCGTCACCAGGAACACCTGGTAGTCCATCGCGAGCCCGAACAGCACGCCGATCAGCAGGATCGGCAGCATGCTCATGATCGGCCCGGTCGTCTTCACCCCGAGCAGCTCGGTGAGCCAGCCCCACTGGAACACCGCCACCACGGCGCCGAACGTCGCGACCACGGAGCCGAGGAAGCCCAGCGTCGCCTTCAGCGGGACCACGACCGAGCGGAACACCAGCATCAGCAACAGGAACGCGAGCCCGACGATCAGCGCGAGGTAGGGCAGCATCGCGTCGGCGAGTTTCTCCGAGACGTCGATGTTGGCCGCGGTCTGGCCGGTCACCGCCAGCGACGCGCCGGTGGCCGAACCCAGTCCCGCGTTCAGGCCGCGGATGTCGCTGACGAGGTCTTCGGTCGCGGTGCTGCTCGGACCGCTCTTCGGGATGACGGTCAGCAGCGCCAGGTCGCCGTCTCGGTTGGTCTTCGGCGGCGTGACGATCGGGCGCTCGGGGAGCCCGCCGATCCCCGCGGCGGCCTGCTGGAGCGCGGCCTGCCGGTCGGTGCTGCCGTTGAGGTCGACGACGATCACCAGCGGACCGTTGGCGCCTTCACCGAAGCTGCGCGCGACGGTGTCGTAGGCCTTGCGCTGGGTGGTGTCCGGCGCGGCGGTGCTGTCGTTCGGCAGGCCGAGCTGCATGCTCGCGGCCGGGACGGCGACGATCGCGAGCCCGGCGATCGCGGCGATCAGCACCGGGATCCGGTGGCGGGCCACGAAACGCGCCCACCGCTCGCCGTGAGTCGTCGCGCTTTCCTTGCGGCGCAAGCGGATCTTGCCACCGGCCAGTTTGCCGCCCGCGAACCCGAGGATGGCGGGCAGCAGGGTGAGCGCGATGACGACCGCGATGGCGACGGTGATCGCCGCGGCGATGCCCATCTCGCCGAGGAACGGGATGCCGACGACGGTCAGGCCCGCCAGCGCGATGATCACGGTCAGCCCGGCGAACACCACGGCGGAGCCCGCCGTGCCGGTGGCGCGTCCGGCGGCTTCTTCCGGATCCCGGCCGATCGTCAGTTCGTGCCGATAACGGGAAACGATGAAGAGCGCGTAGTCGATGCCGACCGCGAGGCCGATCATCAGCGCGAGCACCGGCGTGTTCGTGTTGAGTTCGAGGAAACCGGACGCGGTGGTGATGCCCGCCATGCCGATGCCGACGCCGATGAGCGCGGTCAGCAGCGGGATCCCGGCCGCGAGCAGCGAGCCGAAGGTGATGATCAGGACGACGGCGGCGACGGCGACACCGAGGCCTTCGGTGGCGTTCGTGGCGGGCATCGCCTGGACGGCGTCACCGCCGAAGTCCACCGTGTACCCGGCGGCCTTGGCGGCGCCGGCGGCGGCCATCAGGCCGTCGCGGTCGGCGTCGGTGAGTTCGAAGCCCGGCACGCGATAGCTGACCTGCGCGAGCGCCACGTGCTTGTCGGGCGAGATCGCCTGCACCTGCAACGGGTCGACCACTCCGGCGACTTTCGGCGCGTCCTTGAGCCCCTTGACCAGGCCCGCGATCGCCGCCTGCCCGGACGCGTCGGTGATGTCGCCGGGGGTCGAGATGACGACGCGCGCGGTCGCGCCACCGGCGGCGGCCTCCGGGAACCGGTCCGCGAGCTGGTCGATCGCCTTCTGCGACTCGGTGCCGGGGATGGTCACCGAGTTCGAAAGCTGGCCGGACAGGGTCAGCGCCCCCGCGCCGAGGGCCACCAGGACAGCGGCCCACACCGCCGTCACCAGTGCCCGGCGCCGGAACGAGAACCGGCCCAGGCGGTACAGGAAGCTGGCCACAAACATCTCCCGTTCACTCGATCAGGTTCATTCCAAGCTAGCCGATCGGCTAGTGGCCTACAAGCCGATCGGCAAGTGTGTGACTAGCCGCACGGCTAGTACTCGTTTGGCCCGACGGGCACGCTTGACGTAATCTCCGACGGCTGAACGAGGAGGGATCATGGACGTCGTCCACGCGGAGGACACCCGCACGCGACTACTGAACACGGCGCTGCGGTTGTTCACCGAACACGGCGTGGAAGGCACCTCGCTGCAGATGATCGCGGACGCCCTCGGCGTCACGAAGGCCGCCGTGTACTACCACTTCAAGACGAAGGCGGAGATCACCGAATCCGTCGCCGAGCCCGTGCTGCTCGAACTCGAAGGCATCGTCGACGACGCCCGCGCCCAGCGCACCCGGGGCGCGCAGATCGACCACCTTCTCGACGGTTTCGTCGACCTCGTGGTGCGGCACCGCTCGCTCGTCGCGCTGTTCTCCAGCGACCCCGGCATCGCCCGCGCGATCGAGAAGTCCGTGCACAGCTCGGACAGCTTCAAGAACCGGCTGCTGGAGATCCTGGTCGGCCCGGATCCGGACCTCACCGCGATCGTGACGGCCCAGGTCCTGCTGGCGGGGATCGCCGTCGCCGGCGGCTCGATCGAGGTCGCCTCACTCGACGACGAGACGCTGCGCGAAACGCTCCTCGCCGTCGGCCGCAAGCTCTACAACCGCCCGCGGCGCCGCACCACGTGACCGATGTGTTCAAGACAGGCGCCGCGATCCGCGCGACCCTGTCGGCATGAACATCGACATCGATTCCGCGGCCACCTTCATGGCCACCCAGGCCCGCCTGCTCGACAGGCGGCGTTTCGAGGTCCTTTTCCGTGACGGTGACCCGGCGGCGGCGCTCGCCGCGCTGGAGGGGTACCGCAATCCCGACGGCGGCTACGGTCACGGGCTCGAACCCGACTGCCGCTCCGCGACCAGCCAGCCCGGAGGCGCGCTGCACGCCTTCGAGGTCTTCGCCGACATCGGCCCGGTGACCAGTCCGCGCGCGGCCGAACTCTGCGACTGGCTGGCCTCGATCTCCTTGCCCGACGGCGGGATCCCGTTCGCGCTGCCGATGCCGGATCCGTTCGGCAGCGCGCCGTTCTGGGCGAGCGCGGATCCGTCGGTCTCCTCGTTGCAGATCACCGCGATCGTCGCGCTGGTCGCGCATCGCGTCGCGGCCCACGATCCCGCCGTCGCCGCGCATCCCTGGCTGGCCAAGGCCACGGGCTACTGCCTCCGCGAGATCGAGGAACTCGACGAGACGCCGCACGCGCTCGTGCTCGCCTTCGCGATGAAGCTCGTGGACGCGCTGGGTGAAACGCGCCTGGTCGAGAAACTCGGCCGGTTCGTGCCGGACGACGGCGTGGTCGCCGTCGGCGGCGGGATCGAGGGCGAGGCCATGCGCCCCCTCGATTTCGCCCCGGACCCGGACGGACCGGCGCGGAAGCTTTTCCGGCCCGAGTTCATCGAAGCGGATCTGCGCCGGGTGGCGGGCGGGCAGCGCGAAGACGGTGGCTGGCGGGTCGATTACACCAGCTATTCGCCCGCCGCCGCGCTGGAATGGAACGGGCTGTTCACCGTGAACACGCTGTCGCTCTTGCGGAACAACCGCTTGGTCTAGGGGAGACGGCGCAGGAACTCCGGCGGAACCGCGGCGGTGAGCCAGACGCCGTTCGCGCTCACCTGGAACTCGTGTCCGGCGGCCGCCATGCCCCGCGCGTCGACGAGGAGCACGACCGGGACACCGCGCCTGCCGCCGACCGTGCGCGCGGTCTCGACGTTCGCGGAAAGGTGCACGGCGTGCCGGTTCATCGGCCGGAGCCCCTCGTGCAGGATTGCGTCGAGGAACCGGGACACGGTGCCGTGGTAGAGCACACCGGGCGGCGTGGCGGCGGGCAGCGCGAGGTCGACCTCGACGCTGTGCCCCTGGCTGGCGCGGATCCGCAGCCCGCTCTCGTCGAAGGCGAAGCGCTGTTTGTCGTTACCCTCGACGACTTCGTCGAGCTCGGCGCGGGTGAGGCGCAAGCCGTTGCGCCGCAAGGCGGCCAAGAGCGTGTCGACTTCGACCCAGCCGTCGGAGGTCAGCGTGATGCCGATGTCACCGGGCGCGTGCCGGAGGTGCCGGGAGAGCCGTTTCGAGGCCCGGATGAGATTCTTCTTGTCCATTTCGCGTCCCAGTGACGCACATCCGGTGCCCGCGTGGCAACGGAATTCAGATGCCGCCCTCGGAGGCCGGGCGCAGTTTCCCCGCACCGGGGCCGAAGCGGGACATCTGGTCGTCGGCGTTGTAGAGCCCGCAGCTGCGCAGGGACAGGCAACCGCAGCCGACGCATCCGGTCAGCCTGTCCCGCAGCCGCTGCAACGCGTCGATCCGCGCGTCGAGTTCGTCCTGCCAGCCCCGCGAAAGGCGGGCCCAGTCGGCCTTGGTGGGGGCGTGGTCCCTCGGCAGGGTCTCCAGCGCCGAGCTGATGTCGTCCAGGCTGAGGCCGACCCGCTGCGCGGCCCGGATGAAGGCGATCCGGCGCAGCACCGACCGCGCGTAGCGCCGCTGGTTGCCCGCCGAGCGCTCCGAGCTGATCAGCCCTTTGTCCTCGTAGAAACGCAAAGCCGTGTGGGGCACGCCGCTGCGGTCGGCGACCTGTCCGATGCTCAGGTGTTCAGCCAGTCTCGTCACGTCGCCAGGCTAGCCTTGACTTCGACCTAAGTCGAGGTTGCACGCTCGGTTCATGACCACCGACACCAAGACCGGCTACGAGGATCTGCCGCGGCTGATCTCGCTGATGACCGGGGACGAGAAACACCAAGCCGCCGCGGAGTCCACTGTGGACGTCCTGTGGGTGCTCTACGACCGCGTGCTCGACATCACTCCGGAGACCTTCCGGGAACCCGGACGCGACCGCTTCCTGCTGTCGAAGGGGCACGGGCCGATGGCCTACTACGCCGTCCTGACCAAGAAGGGCTTCATCCACGAAGAGGAGCTCGCCGATTGGACCTCGGCGGAGTCCCGGCTCGGGCATCATCCCGACCGGGCGAGACTGGCGGGCGCCGAGATCGCCAGCGGGTCGCTCGGGCACGGGCTCCCGCTGGCCATCGGCACCGTGTTCGGCCTGCGCGCCAAGGGGTACCGGGAGGCGAAGGTCGTCACTCTCGTCGGCGACGCGGAACTCGACGAAGGCTCCAACCAGGAAGCCATCGCGATCGCGGGACGTATCGGCATGCCGCAGCTGACCGTCGTGGTCGTCGACAACTCCTCGGCCACCCACGGCTGGCCGGGCGGGATCGCGCGCCGGTTCGAGGTCGAGGGCTGGGTCACGCGCACCGTCGACGGCCGCGATCACGAGGCGCTCTACGAAGCCTTCACCACACCCCATCCGGACCGGCCGCTCGCCGTGGTCGCGACCGTCGAGCGAAAGGCCTGAAACCGTGGACATGCGTGAAACGTTCCTCAACGCGGCCGCCGAGGTGCTCGACACCGACCCGAACGTCGCCGTCGTGCTCGCCGACATCTCCGCGGCACAGCTCGCCTTCGCCGCCAGGAAACATCCGGACCGGGTGCTCAACGTCGGCATCCGCGAGCAGCTGATGATGAGCACCGCGGGCGGGCTGGCGCTCGCCGGGATGCGCCCGATCGTCCACACCTTCTCGTCGTTCCTCGTGGAGCGCGCGTTCGAGCAGGTCAAACTCGACCTCGGGCACCAGGACGTCGGTGCCGTGCTGGTGTCTTCGGGCGCGTCCTACGACATGCCGACCGCGGGACGGACGCATCAGGCGCCCGGCGACGTCGCGCTCATCGACACGCTGCCGGGCTGGACCGTGCACGTGCCGGGGCATCCCGAAGAGGCCCGGCGGCTGCTGCTGGAGTCCATCCCGGGTGACGGGCGCGTCTATCTCCGGCTTTCCGCGCAGGAGAACGCGAAGCCGCATCTGGGGGCCGGCTTGCAGACACTGCGCGAAGGCAGCCGGGCCGTCGTGGTGGCCGTCGGGCCGATGCTCGACAGGACGATGGAAGCGACCGCCGATCTCGACGTGACCGTGCTCTACACCTCGACGATCCGGCCGTTCGACGGCGCCGGGCTGCGCACGGCCGTCGAGGCCACGGGCAGCACCGATATCGTGCTGGTCGAGCCCTACCTGGCGGGGACGTCGGCACACGCGGTGTCCGACGCTTTGTCCGAAACGCCGCATCGGCTGCTCTCGCTCGGCGTCCGGCGCGACGCCGAAGTACGGATCTACGGCGAAATGGCCGATCACGATCTCGCGCACGGCCTCGACGCCGGTTCGATCGCCTTGTCGGTCAAGGAATTCCTCCGCTAGCGTCGCCGGAATGACGAAGATCCGCCCGCTCGCGCTCGGGATCATCCGCCGAGGCGAAGACCTTCTCGTGTTCGAAGGCCGCGACAACGCCAAAGGGGAGACCTACCACCGCCCGCTCGGCGGCGGGATCGAGTTCGGGGAGACCGCCGTCGAGGCGCTCCATCGCGAATTCCAGGAGGAACTCGCGGCGGAGCTGACCGCGGTCGAGCAGATCGCCGTGCTGGAGAACGTGTTCACCTTCGAGGGCAGGCCGGGGCACGAGATCGTGTTCCTGTTCACCGCCGATCTGGCCGACAAGTCGTTCTACGAGCGTGACGAGGTCGGCGTGGTGCTCGACGACGGCGCGCGCGTGCACTGGCTGCCGATGGCCGACGTGGCGGACGGCAAGGCGATCCTGTACCCGGACGGACTCGCGGACCTCCTTTCAGCGCAGGATTGACCGCGCGGTCGGGGTCAGTTCTCGTTGAGACCAAGGGCGTTCGAGCATGCTCGCGAGCCCGGCGCCCGTCCGGTCGAGGAGATCCCGGTGCGCGGCCAGCGCCTCGGCGTCGCGGAACCTGGCGAACCAGACGAACACCGTCTCGTCCTCCCGCACGGGTAGCCGGGGGAAGGTGTTCTCCGCGGGCTCGGTTTCGAAGTGGCCGAACGTCTCCACGCCGGCGTCCCGCAGGGCGGGGGCGACGGCGTTCGCGAAGTGCTCGGAGAACTCCTTGACGGGGCCTGCCGGATGGCACACCGTCACGAGCACGACGGAACCCTCGGCGCCGTCCGGAGCGGGGAAGCCCGGCCCGGACGGGCGCAGCAGCAGGACGTCGGAGGCGTCGATCATCGTCTCGTTCGCCGCCGGGCCGTGTTCGCCCCACACAGGCCCGCCGTAGAACGATTCGAGCGCGGCCCGCCTGGTCCCCATGTCCCGGAAACCACGCAGCCACACGAACTTGTCCGGCTCCGCCGGTTCGCGGAACAGGCCGAACAGACGCATGCCACAGGCTTCCTGGCTCTCCATGAACTCGCGTTCGAAGAGCTCGATCAGTTCGTCGCGGCGGCCGGGGTGCAGGGTGTACCGGCGCAACTCGACGACGGACTGGAACTCGGCGGAATCGGTCATGCGCGGGACCCTAGAGGCCCGCACCGACAGTTTCCGGCGGCTCGGCTCGGCTTTCCAGTGATTCAGCGGAAGGCGGCGATCCCGGTGACCGACTGGCCGAGCGAGAGCGCGTGCATCTCTTCGGTGCCTTCGTAGGTCAGCACGGTTTCGAGGTTCGACATGTGCCGCATCACCGGGTACTCCAGTGAGATCCCGTTGGCGCCGAGCATGGCGCGCGCGGTCCTGGCGACCTCCAGCGCGGAGCGGACGTTGGCCAGCTTGCCGAAGCTGACGTGGTTGTGGTGCAGCGTCCCGGCGTCCTTGAGCCGTCCGATCCGCAGCGCGACCAGCCCGGCGCGGTTGACCTCGACGACGAGGTCGGCGAGCTTGCGCTGGGTCAGCTGGAACCCGGCCAGCGGTTTGCCGAACTGCTCCCGGCTCAGCGTGTACTCCAGCGCGCTCTCGTAGCAGGAGCGGGCCGCTCCGACGACGCCGAACAGGATCCCGTAGCGGGCCTCGTTCAGGCAGGACAGCGGTCCGCGCAGCCCCCGGACCTCGGGGAACGCCGCCGACTCCGGCAGGCGGACGCCGTCGAGCACGAGTTCCGCGGTCAGCGAGGCGCGCAGGGACAGTTTGTGTTTGACCTCGTTCGCGGTGAAGCCCGGCGTGTCCGTCGGGACGACGAAGCCGCGCACCCCGTCGTCGGTCTGCGCCCAGACGACCGCGACGTCGGCCACGGTTCCGTTGGTGATCCACATCTTCGAACCGTTCAGGACCCAGTCCGAGCCGTCGCGCCGCGCGCGGGTCCGCATGCTGCCCGGGTCGCTGCCGGCGTCCGGTTCGGTCAGGCCGAAGCAGCCGAGCGCCTCACCGGCGGCCATCCGCGGCAGCCACTCCCGCTTCTGCTCCTCGGTGCCCCATTTGTGGATCGCGTACATCGCCAGCGAACCCTGCACCGAGACGAAGCTGCGCAGCCCGGAGTCGACGGCCTCCAGTTCGCGGCAGGCGATGCCGTAGGCGACGGCGCTGGTCCCGGCGCAGCCGTGACCCTCCAAGTGCATGCCCAGCAGCCCGAGCTGCCCGAACCCCTTGGCGAGCTCGGCGGCGGGGAGGGCGCCCGTTTCGTACCACTCGGCGATGTTCGGCAGGAGCTGGTCGTGCGCGTAGGAGCGCACGGCGTCGCGGATGGCCCGGTCCTCGTCGGAGAGCTCGGCGTCGAGATCGAGGAAGTCGCGCGGATCCGGGCTGCTGCTCATGCGGTCACTCCTGGTCGGCTCGGTGGGGCACCTTCCCAAGAAGAAAACCACACACCGGACCGGAGTCGGGTGTCAGCGATCGCGCCATCCGGTGGTCTTCGTCACCTGAACCGATGCCGAGACCGCCACCGAGGGAGCGGAGCGCTGCTTCTGCTTCGGGATCAGCAGCTCCGCGAAGGTAGGGAAAGGAACACTGTCGATGTCCTCGCGCCAGGCTTGGAGCAGGCAAGTCAGCTCGTCCGCGTCCTGCATTGTTCCTCCAAAAGTGCAGGGCGGTCCTGCGCCGGCCTTTCACTCGGAGGCCTTATTACCCAGTCGAGTGAAGGTCGAAACAGGGAATCCGCAGAAAGTCCGGTCCGCTAACCTGGGCGCGTGGCTACTCCTCGCGTGGTGATCCTGGACTACGGGTCCGGCAACCTCCGGTCCGCCGAGCGGGCCGTCGAGCGCGCCGGCGCAAACGTCGAGGTCACCGCCGATCCGCATGCCGCGCTCGAGGCCGACGGCCTGGTCGTCCCCGGTGTCGGCGCCTTCTCGGCCTGCATGGAGGGGCTGCGGTCGGTGTCGGGGGAGAAGATCATCGGCAAACGCCTCGCCGGCGGCCGTCCCGTGCTGGGCATCTGCGTCGGCATGCAGGTCCTGTTCGAACGCGGCGTCGAGCACGGCGTCGAGGCCGAAGGCGCCGGCGAGTGGCCCGGCACGGTCGACAGGCTGGAGGCCGACGTCCTGCCCCACATGGGCTGGAACACCGTCCGCGCGCCCGAGGACTCGCAACTGTTCGCCGGGCTCGACGCGGACACGCGGTTCTACTTCGTGCACTCCTACGCGGCGCGGACCTGGGAACTGGACTCCGGCCTCGCCGGGCAGCAGCCCAAGGTGACCTGGGCGAACCACGGCCAGGACTTCGTGGCCGCCGTCGAGAACGGGCCGCTGTGGGCGACCCAGTTCCACCCGGAGAAGTCCGGGGACGCCGGGGCACACCTGCTGCGCAACTGGCTCGACACCCTCGCTTAGAGTGTGTGCGTGACTTTCACGCTCCTTCCCGCCGTTGATGTGGCCGATGGCCAGGCCGTGCGACTCGTCCAGGGCGAGGCCGGCACCGAAACCTCCTATGGCAGCCCGCTGGAGGCGGCGCTCGCCTGGCAGCGCGACGGGGCGGAGTGGATCCATCTGGTGGATCTCGACGCCGCCTTCGGCAAGGGCTCCAACCGCGAACTGCTCGCCGACGTCGTCTCGAAGCTC
Source organism: Amycolatopsis azurea DSM 43854 (assembly GCF_001995215.1). Lineage (GTDB taxonomy): Bacteria > Actinomycetota > Actinomycetes > Mycobacteriales > Pseudonocardiaceae > Amycolatopsis > Amycolatopsis azurea. The sequence continues at coordinate 265,760 of NZ_MUXN01000023.1, read as the reverse complement.
GACGTCCAGGTGGAGCTGTCCGGCGGCATCCGCGACGACGCCTCGCTGGAGGCCGCGCTGGCCACCGGCGCCCGCCGCGTGAACCTCGGCACCGCCGCGCTGGAGGACCCGGCGTGGACCGCGAAGGTCGTCTCCTCCTACGGCGACCGCGTCGCCATCGGGCTGGACGTGCGGATCACCGAGGCCGGGCACCGGCTGTCCGCCCGCGGCTGGACGCAGGACGGCGGTGACCTCTGGGAGGTCCTCGACCGGCTCGACCGCGACGGCGCGCAGCGCTACGTCGTCACCGACGTGAGCAAGGACGGCACCCTCCAGGGCCCGAACATCGACCTGCTCCGCGAGGTCGCCGCCCGCACCGACGCGCCGGTCATCGCCTCCGGCGGCGTGTCCAGTGTGGACGATCTCCGCGCGCTGGCCGCCCTGGCCCGCGACGGTGTCGAAGGCTCCATCGTCGGCAAGGCGCTCTACGCCGGGGCGTTCACCCTGCCCGAGGCGCTCGCCGCCGTCGCGGAGTTCTGAGCTTTACCTCCCGGGTAATCGACGCCACGCGCTCGTTCGGACAGGATTCCTTCCAGGACACCAAAACCTGGGAGGCCACCATGAACGCGTACGGCATCGCCCACCTTCGCCCCACCGCCGCGCCGACCGAAGAGGTTCTCGAGTACCTGGAGCGGATCCAGGCCACGCTCGACCCCTTCGGCGGCAAGTTCCTCGTGCACGGGGCAGGGGTCGAGGTCCTCGAAGGGGAGTGGCCGGGAGCGCTGGTGATGATCGGGTTCCCGAGCATGGCCGTGGCCCGCGAGTGGTACGCGTCGCCCGCCTACCAGGAGATCCTGCACCTGCGGGCGGACCACATCCCCGGTGATCTGATCCTGGTGGAGGGATGCGGGCCGGACCACGACTCGGCGGCGATGGCGGCGGAGTTGCGGGCGCTACAGACCTCGTGAGTGGCAAGTCGCGTTCTCTTGAGGGGTAAGGCAAAGGTGTCGTGCTCGCTCACCGGCGTGCCGGCTTCGGAGGTTGCGAAAGCCACTTTCGCAACCTTCACCGTTGCGAAAGTGGCGTTCGCAACGCCGCCGACCCGCCAGACGGCCCGATGCGCTCCGACGGGCCCCAACGTCCCGAAAGTGGCTTTCGCGACACCCGAAGCCGGCAGGGACGCGAGCGGTCGAGCACGACACCTTCGCCTTACGTCTCAATAACGCGATTTACCACTCACGAGACCGGGTCATTCCGCCAGTTTGATCGCGATCCCCACGGTCCGGTCCTTCGGTCCCCGCAGCTTGCTGAAGAACATCGTCACCTGCCCGGTGATCCCGTACTTGCGCGCGATCACCTTGCGCACGCGTTCGGTCCCGTCGAGGTCCAGCAGCCGTGCCTCGCCCGCGACGACGTCGCCGTGGGTCTTGCTGCCGCGGAGGTCGCAGGCCTGGACCTCGACCCGGCCACTGTTGCGGATGCGCTTGACCTTGCCCGCCTTGCGCTCGGACCAGAGCACCAGCTCGCCGCCGTCGCCCGCCGCCCAGACCGGAGTCGGCACCGGGGTGCCGTTCTTGCGGAAGGTGGTCAGCATGACGTACTTCTCGGCGGCGATCCGCTCGAACTCCGATCCCATGTGGGGAGTCTAGGTGTTCAGAGGTCAGGGCGTCCGGCGTCGCAACGTCGCCGCGCCGAGGACCAGCGCGGCCAGCGCGCACGCCCCGACGACGAGCAGGTTCCGGATCAGCGTGGCGTCCACGGTGCCCGAGGTGGTGACGCGGGTGAGCGCCTCGACGGCGTACGAAAGCGGCATCACGTCCGAAAGCCAGTTCAGGAGCCAGCCCATCTCCCCGCGTGGCACGAACAGTCCGCACAGCAGGATCTGCGGCAGCACGAACAGCGGCATGAACTGCACCGCCTGGAACTCCGTCCGCGCGAACGCGCTCACGAACAGGCCGAGCGCCATCCCGAGCAGGGCGTCGAGGACGGCGATGAGCAGCAGCATCCCGATCGAGCCCGCGATGTCGAGGCCGAGCCAGGCCAGTGAGATCCCGGCCGCGACGCCGACCTGCACGATCGCGATCGAGCCGAACGCGATCGCGTAGCCGAAGAGCAGGTCCAGCCTGCCGATCGGCAGTGTCATCAGGCGTTCCAGCGTCGCCGTGGTGCGTTCGCGCAGCGTGGTGATCGAGGTGATCAGGAACATGATCAGGAAGGGGAAGACGCCGAGCAGTGCCGGGGCGATCCGGCTGAACACCGCTTCCGAGTTGAAGACGAAGCGCAACAACACCATCAGCAGCGACGGGACGACGATCAGCATCGCGACGGTGCGCGGATCGTGCCGGAGCTGCAGGAGGATGCGGCGGGCCGTGGCCAGCGTCAGGGTGGGGTTCACGACGCCGGCTCGCTTTCCCGGACCAGCCGCAGGAACGCCTGCTCCAGATCGGTCGTCCCGGTGCGTTCGCGCAGCCCGGACGGGGTGTCGTCGGCGAGGATCCAGCCTTCGCGCATGAGCAGCAGCCGATCGCATCGCGCGGCTTCGTCCATGACGTGGCTGGACACCAGCAGTGTCGCGCCGCGGTCGGCGAGACGGCGGAACAGCGCCCAGAGTTCGTCGCGGAGCACGGGATCCAGGCCGACGGTCGGTTCGTCGAGGACGAGCAGCTCGGGTTTCCCGAGCAGCGCGACGGCGAGGTTGGCGCGGCTGTGCTGACCGCCGGACAGGGCACCGACCAGCTTGCCGGCGTGCTCGGCCAGCCCGACCTCGTCGATCACCCTGTCCACATCGGACATCGGCGCGCGGAGCACGGAAGCGAAGTAGCGCAAGGCTTCGGTGATGGTGAGGTCGGCATAGACGGCCGGGTTCTGGGTGGCGTAGCCGATCAGCCGCCGCAACGGCTGGCTGCCCGCGGGATGGCCGAGCACGGTGACCTCGCCCGCGGCGACGATCTGCACGCCGACGATCGCGCGCATCAGCGTCGTCTTGCCGCAGCCGCTGGGCCCGAGCAGGCCGGTGATCCGGCCTCGCGGCGTCTCGAACCCGATGTCCCGGACGACCTCGCGGCCGCCGCGGACGACCCGCAGGCCCGTCACGGAGATCGCCGAATTAGCCATACGTTTAATTCTGCGCCCGTTGAGAACCGCGAGTCAAGAGGGGCGTCGGTACAGGTGGTCGTGAGTGGCGATTCGGGTTAGAACCCGAATCGCCACTCACGACGGGAAGCCCTACGGAACCAGGACGAGCTTGCCCCGGACGTGGCCGGCTTGGCTCTCGTCCTGAGCGGCGGCCGCTTCGGCGAGTGGGTAGACCCTGGAGATCGGCAGGGTGAGCTTGCCTTCGGCGGCGAGCGCGGCGCCTTCGGCCAGCGAGCCCGGGACCTGCTCCGCCGGAGATCCCGACGTGAAGCGGACGCCGTGGTCGGCCGCGTCCGCCGCGGCGATGGTGACGACGCGCTTCGGGCCGCCGGTCAGCTCGACGAGGGTGGCGAGTGATTGTCCAGAGGCGTCGAAGGACGCGTCGATGCCCTGCGGCGCGACGGCGCGTACGCGCTCGGCGAGTCCTTCGCCGTACTGCACCGGGACAGCGCCCAGCGAGCGCAGGTAGTCATGGTTCGCTTCGCTCGCGGTGCCGACGACGGTGAGCCCGCGCGCGACGGCCAGCTGGACCGCGATGGTGCCGACACCGCCCGCGGCGCCGTCGACGAGCAGCGTCTCGCCCTTCTCGAGGTCCAGCAGGTTCAGGGCGCGATAGGCGGTGTTGACGACCACGGGCAGAGCCGCGGCCAGCTCCCAGGAGAGCGACTCGGGCTTGCGCGTCAGCTTCGCCGGATCCGCGAGGACGAACTCCGCGTATCCGCCGATGCCGGACCCGAGGACCTCGTCACCGGCCGCGAAACCGGACACCCCCTCGCCGATCGCGTCGACCACGCCGGCGACGTCCCCGCCGGGGACGGCGGGGAACTCCGTCGGGAACACCTCGGCCATCAGCCCGGCCCGGATCTTCCAGTCGATCGGGTTCACGCCCGCGGCCCGGACGGCGATCCTGACCTGGCCGGGACCGGGCTCGGGAAGCTCCCGGTCGAGGACCTGGAGGACGCCGGAGTCGCCGTACTCGGTGAACGCGATGGAGCGGTAGGTGTCCGTCATGCCGTCGACAACCGCCGCCCGCGCGCCCCTATTCCGGCGCTTTCCCGAACCAGCCGTAGTCGCCGGGGACGATCTGCAAGGTGTCGGCGATGTCGAGCAGCGTGGCCTGGTCTGGCTTGCCCGAAACGGCGAGCCACCGCCCGCCCTCGAGCTGGACGGCGACCACGCCGTACTGATGTCCGCGTTCCCCGTCCCGTTCGGGGAAGTAGCGGCCGTCGCGACCCCTGACCTTGAGCGGAACCGGTTCCGTGCCATCCGGCTCGGGCGGCTCACCACTGAGCGAAGCCGTCACGACCGCCGCCGAGAGGGGCTGACCAGCCTGCGTGGCCTCCAGTTCGGTCACGCCCCCGCTGACCTTCATGAACGTCTTCACGCCCGACAGCTCCAGGCCGGCGGGCACCCGTCCGAACCGCAGTTCACCCGAGACCCGGGCGCGGTTGTCCGGGACCATCTCCTCGGCGATCCGCTCGCCGGTCGCGCGCGGGTCCTTGACGTTGAGCAGCCGCAGGGTCAGCAGGTAGACGTCGTCGGGCGACCAGGTCAGCATCATTCCCTGGCCGTAGACCTCGACGGCCATGCCGACCTTGCCGCGCACGACGATCTGGTCCGGCGCGGGCGCGACCTTCCACGGTCCGGTCCGTTCGTCGCTCAACGGCGTGCTGGTCAGCTGGATCTGCCCGAACTCGCCGCCGCCCCACTCCCGCATCTGGGGCGCGGGATAGGGCTTCGCGCTCCGGCTCGTCTCCCGGAAGCCGTCGGGTAGCCAGCCCGGCTTGTACGGCAGCACCGCCCAGTCGGCGTTGCGCTGCGCCGCCGGGGGAACGGCGGTGAAGGCCCGCAGGCCCAGCGGCACGCCGAGCGCGATGATCGCGACCGCGGCCGCGACCAGCGCCAGCGACATCCTCGACCGGCTTCGTGGCCGTTCGGCCAGCGCGTCGCGGATCTCGGCCCCGTCAGGCGCCCGCGTCGCCAGATGTTCGAGGCTCTCCCGGATCAGGTTCTCGGTGTTCTCTTCACTCAGGCGGGTCATTTGCGGGCTCCCGTCGGCTGAACGGACGAGGACTGCCCGGTCTCCCGCAGCGTCGCGAGCGCGCGCGAGATCTGGCTGCGCACGGTCGACGTCGCGCAGCGGAGCACCGCGGCGATCTCCTCGTCGGAGTAGTTCTCGTAGTAGCGGAGCACGATCGCGGCGCGTTGTTTGCGCGGGAGCTTCGCGAGCCGGTCCAGCATCGCGTCGCGTTCGTCGTACTCGACGGCGTGATCGGAGACCGGCGGGCTCACCAGATCGAGTACCTCCGGCGACGACGGCACCACGCGGCGGACCGCCAAGCGCCGTCGCCACGAGAAGTACTCGTTGGTCACCATCCGGCGGACGTACGTCGGCGGTGACTCGATCCTGTGCCAGCGTTGCTGGGCGCGCAGCAGCACCTCCTGCACGATGTCCTGCGCCAGGTACGGATCGTCGGTCAGGACGGTCGCGTAGCGCAGGAGCCCGTCCAGGCGATCCGCGACGAACTCGTCGAAGGTCGCAGGCACGTGTTCCCCCTCAGCCGGTGGTCTCGCTCTATGGACGCACGAGACCACCGTGCTGCTGCACCGGGGGCGGAACTTTCTCGGTGAACGTGCTCACCGCACGGCGGTCTCCAGCCGGACGAACGCGAATCCGGTCGTCGCGAGCTCCTCGCCCGAGGGATCGGTGGCCGCCGGACGGCGTTCGCCGTCGTGCACCACCAGCAGGCCGTGCGGGTACAGCGGACCCAGTGGCCTGGTGGTGATCGCGGCGCCGTCGGAGTGCTCGACCGAGTCGGTGCCGCGTCCGGCGACGATCCGGAAGTCGCGCCGCGGGGTGCCGGTGCGGTCGTAGACCACGAACCGGGAGTCGCCCTGGCTCGACGCGAGCAGCTTACCGTCGGCCAACGCCAGCCCCTCCGCGTCCGCGACCAGCCACTTTCCGCCGAAACCGGGATCGGCGCCGTCGGCGACGCACTCCTCGGTGGCCTCGTCGAAGCGCTGCGGCGCCCCGAACGAACGCACCTTGTCGATCAGCTGGGGACGGCCGAACCCGGCGCCGTCCACCGGGATCCGCCAGATCCCGACGTCCTCCTGCGCGGTGTAGAGCACGCGGTGCTCGACGTCGAGCACCGAACCCTCCAGCTGCGGGCGCTCGCCCGGCTCGCCGCACGGCGACCAGGTCTTCCCGTCCGGCAGCCGGAACTCCGACGGCAGGTCGACCGTGCCGATCGACGTCGTGCCGACGGTGCCGTCCGGTTTGTCGACAAGTCGCAAGAGCGCCACGCGGGTCTCGTGCCGCCGGGTCACCGCGACCCAGCGCGCGCCGGTCCGCGGGTCACGCCCGGCGGTGAGCCCGTACGCCGTCCGCTGTTCGTCCACTTCGGACTCCGACGCGGAGAAAACCGGTGCGGCGGAGGGATCCGTGACGTCCCGCAGCACCCGCGATCCGGCCGCGGCGCCGGCCGGGTCGATCCGGTAGACGCGCACGCGGTCCCGGCCGCGGTCGCTCACCACCGCGAGATCGCCGACGACGTCGACGTTGTTGAACCGGCCGGGCGCGGCGTCCTCGGTGGGCGCCTTCGGGGCCGGGAGAAGCTGGAGCTGCCGCGCCTTCAGGTCGAACGCGGCCAGCCCGCCCTCCTTGAGGGTGCCGAGCACGACGCTGGCCGACGGGTTCTTCGGGTGGACCCAGATCGCCGGGTCGTCGGCGTCGGCGTTCGCCGGGCTCGCGCCCGAGTCGTCGACGAACGCCCTGGTCTGCGCCACGGGCGAGGGGTTCTGGCTCGCTTCGGCGGGCACGCCGGTGAGCAGGGAGACCGCCAGCAGGGGGAGGGGGAGGAGAGCTGCTTTGCGCATCCCGGGGAAGTTAGCCGCGCGGGGTGTCCGGCCGGTGAACGCCGTCGGTCAGGTAGTACTGCGCGACCGGCGCCAGCATCGCGACGACCTCGTCCTCCGACGCGGCGACGAGCGGCGGGAGGCCGATGACGTAGCGCAGCAGCGCGAACCCGACCATCTGCGCGGCGATCCCCGCCACCCGGACCTTCGGCACGCCGCGCGCCTCGGCGACCCGCGCCAGCACCGCCCGTTCCAGGAACTGCCGCATCATGGTCGCGACCTGCTCGTTGGTGGTCGCGGACCGGATCATCGCCAGGAACGGCGCGCGGCCCTCCTCGGCCTGCCACAGGCCGAGGAACGCGCGGACGAGGCGCTCGCCGATCTCGTCCTCGGGGCCTTCGAGGATCCGGGGGACCATCTCGCCGGGGTCGACCGGCAGGTTCATCGACGCGGCGAAGAGCCGCTGCTTGGTGCCGAAGAAATGGTGCAGCAGCGCGGCGTTGACCCCCGCGTCGGCCGCGATGCCGCGGACGGTCGCCCCGTCGTAGCCCTGCTCGGCGAACCGGCGCCGCGCCGCCTCGAGGATCTCCTCCCGCGTCTCGGTCTGCCCCGGCCGCCGCCCCGCCTGTGCCATCCCGCGAGCTTAGAACGCCCTTGACTACGCTTGGCCCCATGTCTGTCGCAGTCAGGGTCATCCCGTGTCTCGACGTCGACGCGGGCCGCGTGGTGAAGGGCGTCAACTTCGCCGACCTGCGCGACGCCGGCGACCCCGTCGAGCTCGCCCGCCTGTACGACGCCGAGGGGGCCGACGAGCTCACGTTCCTCGACGTCACAGCGTCCTCCGGGGACCGCGAGACCACGTTCGACGTCGTCCGCCGGACGGCGGAGCAGGTGTTCATCCCGCTCACCGTCGGTGGTGGCGTGCGCACGAACGACGACGTCAACCGGCTGCTGCGCACCGGCGCGGACAAGGTGAGCATCAACACCGCGGCCATCGCGCGGCCGGAGTTCCTGCGTGAGGCGTCCCGCCGCTTCGGCGCGCAGTGCGTCGTGCTGTCGGTGGACGCCCGCCGGGTCCCCGAGGGGACCGAACCGACGCCGTCCGGATTCGAGGTGACCACGCACGGCGGTCGCCGCGGCACCGGGATCGACGCCGTCGAGTGGGCCGCGCGCGGTGAGGAACTCGGCGTCGGCGAGATCCTGCTCAACTCGATGGACGCCGACGGCACCAAGAACGGTTTCGACCTCGAACTCCTGACCCAGGTGCGCGCGGCCGTGCGGGTCCCGGTGATCGCCAGCGGCGGCGCCGGCGCGCTCGACCACTTCCTGCCCGCCGTCGAGGCCGGTGCGGACGCGGTGCTCGCGGCGAGCGTGTTCCACTTCGGACAGTTGAAGATCGGCGAGGTCAAGGACGCCCTGCGCGCCGGGGGAGTCGTGGTCCGATGATCATGGCCAAGTGGAAGGCCTCCACCGAGGTCAAGGTCGTCTGCGCGCTGCTGCTGGGCCTCGGCCTCGCGTACGTCGGGATGGCCGTGATCCTCATGTTCGCGCCGTATTCCTCCCCTCGGACGTTCCTGCTGCCGGGAACGGCGGTGGTGCTGGGCGGTCTCGTCGTGGCGGGGCTGGTACTGAAGATGCGTTCGGCGCGGTTCGCCGGTTTCGGCGTCAGCTTCCTGTTCGCGTTGCTGCACGCGCTGTCCATGCTGGCGGCGGAACTCTTCTGGGTGAAGATCGCCTCCGGGATCCTGTTCGCCGGGTACATCTACACGGCGGTCCTGCTCAACTCGATGCCGGTGAAACGGCACCTTCTCGGAGCCACGAATGACGCTTGACCCCGCCCTCTCGGATCGCTTGAAGCGCAACGCCGACGGGCTGATCGCCGCCGTCGTCGTCGAACACTCCACATCGGACGTCCTGATGATGGCGTGGATGAACGACGAGGCGCTGAGCCGCACCCTCACGACCCGGCGCGGGACCTACTACTCGCGCAGCCGCAAGGAACTGTGGGTCAAGGGCGAGACCTCCGGCCACGTCCAGCACGTGCGCGAGGTGCGGATCGACTGCGACGGCGATACCGTCCTGCTGCGCGTCGACCAGACCGGCCCCGCCTGTCACACCGGCACGCACACCTGTTTCGACTCCGACGAACGGCTGCTGCTGGCCGACGAGAGCGAGAACCCGTGAATGTCGTCGCCAACGTCCTGGTCGGCCTCGTCGCCCTGATCCACCTGTACATCGTCGTGCTCGAGATGTTCCTGTGGACGACCCCGCGGGCCCGCGCCTCCTTCGGCACCACGGAAGAGTTCGCGAAAGAGAGCGCGCCGCTCGCGGCGAACCAGGGGCTGTACAACGGTTTCCTCGCCGCCGCGTTGATCTGGGGCCTGATCGCGACCGGTAGCACGGCGTGGCAGTTCAAGATCTTCGGCCTGGCGTGTGTGATCGTGGCCGGTCTCTACGGGACGGCGACGGCGAGCAAGAAGATCTTCTTCGTGCAGGTGGTCCCCGGCACGCTGGCGTTGATCGCGGTGCTCGTCGCGGGCTGAGCGGGACCTTGGTCCTGTTCCGGAAGCCCCTTCACGGGCGTAAAGTCCGTGTATGAAACTGGGGACCGGGGAAGACCCGGTAGGCGCGTTATGGCGCCGGAGATCTTTCTACTTGTTGCTTTGCGTGGTCCCAGGCATGGCCGGGCCACACCTGGTGCTCCTGGCCTTCCAGATCCGGGCCGACGTCGCCGGCACGACGGGCCTCGCCAGGAGCGACGGCATCATCGCGATCGTCGTCCTGCTCACGGCGACCGCTCTCGCGGTCTTCGCCGGACAGCGGGCGGCCCATTACAGCCGCCGGATGACCGAGGCACTCGCCGAAGCCCCGCCTTTGTCGACAGACGAATTCGACGCCTTCGACCCGGCTGAGGGCACCCGCGATCTGCGCTCGATGTCCCGGCGGATGAGTGTCTACGGCGTCTTGTCGCTCGCCTTGGCGGTGAGCGGGATCGTCGCCGTGGTCAGCGGATCCCCGGACGGACGGTTCCTGGAGTCGGAGCTCCCTGGCTGGGGGCCCGGCAGCGAGAATTACGAGGGCATCGCCATATTGTCGTTCGTCATCGGCGCGGTCGCCGTCGTGTTCACAGCGGCCGCGAAGTACACCTGGTCTTCGCGGTATCGGGCCGTTCTGGCCGCGGGCTGGCGCAGTGCGACCGTCACCGTGCGGCCGGACTTCGGTGAGGAGATCGAGGAACGGAAGGCCACGGTCTACGACGTGCGGTTCCCCGACGGCGAACGGCTCACGCTGCGGGGGTTGCAGATGTCTTTCCGCAACGGCAATCGGTTCGCCGGGAAGGCGGAGGTCCCGGTCTGGGTCGGTGGCGGGGGACCGGAGCGGACCGTGCTGTTCAGACTGGGCCGGACCGAGACCTGCTACCCGGTCCCGGTGCGGTTGTGAACCGCGTGGCCACGCCGGACGAAGCAGCCGTGATGAAACTCGACGCGGAGGCCGGCGACCTCGAACTGCGACGGCTGAGCCCGCTGGGCCGCCGCGCGTTCATGCTCATGATCTTTTGGGTCGGTGTGTTCGCCGCGGGTATCGGAGGGCTCGTCCTGTCCGGGGCGAACAAGTCAATTCCCGGCTACGACGAGACTTCCGCGGGGCACGGTCTGCTCGTGTTCGGCTCGATCGTCGCTTTGGCCTTCGGCCTCGTCGTCGGGCTGAACTCTCTGCTCGCCGCGCTGCGGTGGCCGAGGCGGTACCGGTCGGTCGCCGAGACGGGCTGGCGCGAGGCACGGGCGACGGGGCGGGCGCGCACTTTGGCGCCGTATCGCGGCTCGCCGGCCGACCTGCGGCTCCAGTTCGCGGACGGAACCGAGATGCACGTGGAGACCTGGGACTCCACCTGCCACGTCGCTCGCCCCTACCGGGACCGACGAGACGTCCCGGTGTGGGTCGGCGGCGAAGGGGGCGACATCGTCGTGTTGTTCCCCCGTGGCCGCTTTTCGCCGAAGAGGTACTCGGTGCCGGCCTCCGCATTACCCGGAATACGGACGGATCCCTGACCCCTGCTCACTTGAACGCCCGGCGAGCGCTCACGGTTGCCCTGGAGCGAGAGGGAACTCGTTGGCCGGAAAAGCCGCTGTTCCCGGCTAGTCTCGGCGCATGAAACCGGGGCGAGGGAAAAGAAGATCGGTCAAGAGCGACCGCCCGAGACGTCGGCCGCCCGTCGCTGGGCGGCCGTTGTCCGCTCCGGATGTCGAAGCCGTCAAAAGCCTTGCCGCGCAGACGGTGCACGGCGAAGTCGCCACCCCGCTGATCGAGAAACTGTCGCATTTCAAGGTGCGCGCGCTGGCTTTGTCGTTGCTCTGGCTGGCCTTCTTCGTGGCCTGCCAGCTGGGTAGCGATCTGCTCCGGCGGGATTCCGTGGAGCTGGCGAGGACCGGGATTCAAGTGGAGGGCACGGTACAGAAAGTCGAGGGGGCCTCCAAACGGAACCGCGTCTGGGTCACGCTCACCTATTACGCGGGTTCCAAGTCATACACGACCACGGAGACTTTCGGAGCAGCACTTCAACACAAGGTGGGGGACAAGATCACCCTGGCCTACGCCCCGGGAGACCCGCGGAGACTCGTGGTGATCGAAGGGCGCGTCCAGGGCCTGCCCGACACCGGTTTGCTGACCCCGCTGTCCTTCTCCGCCTTCCTGGGCTTTCCGGCATGTCTGGGCGCCGCCTGGCTTTGGCGGAGCCGGTATCGCTCGGCCTCGAGGACCGGCTTGCGCGAGGCCACGGCGACGGTGCGGCCCGGCTGGCTGTTCCCCAAGATCGACGTGTACTTCGAAAACGAGTACAAGTTCCTCGCCACGCGACGGTCACTGAGAATCGCGCCCCGGGTCCGGAAGGTCCCCGTCTTCGTCGGCGGCGAAGGAACGGACATGATCGTGATCTTCCCGCGAGGACGCTTCCGCAAGGACACGCTCTACACGGTGCCCGCAAAGGAGATCGAGCCGGACACGGACTGAACCGAGGGTTTGGCGTGATCAGACGGACGACGCGTGTGATCAGACGGACGACACGCGTGACTGGACGGACGACACGCCCGTGATCGGATCCCGCCGCGAGTCGTCCATCTGGACACAGGTGTCGTCCGTCCAAGCACACGTGTCGTCCCTCTGGTCACGCGAACCGGCCGACGGCGCCCGGTCACCTGGTGGTGAAGGCCTCCTCGCCTACTCTGAAGGTAAGGAAGGAGGCCTTCACGGACACCCGAGGGCCGGGTCAGTCGATGTCCCCGGTCAGGTAGCGCTGCACCGTCGGCGCGATGGCGGTCACCAGCGGATCGATCTCGCTCGACGCCATCGGCTCGAACTTCGCGACGTACCGCACCAGCCCCATCCCGACCAGTTGCGAAGCGCAGAGCGACGTCCGCAGTTCGACGCGGTCCGAGCCCAGCCCGGCGATGACCTTGGTGAAGAAGTTCTGGAAGAAGCTGCGCAGCACCAGCGCGGCCTGCTCGTGCCCGGCGACGCTGCGGACGAGCGCCTGGAACACGTCACCGCCCGCGCCGTCCCACCGGGTGAGGAAGGTGCGCACGATCCGCCTGCCGAATTCCTCGTCGGGCCCGTCGCGGAGTTCCGCGAGCAGTTCGTGCGGGTCGAACGGCAGTTTCAGCACGGCCTGGGCGAACAGCCCCTCCTTGCTGCCGAACCAGTGGTTGACCATCGCCGCGTCGACCCCGGCGCGGGTCGCGATCACGCGCACCGTCGCGCCGTCGAAGCCGCTTTCGCCGAACACCGCGCGCGCCGCTTCGATCAACGCGGTGCGGGTGTCCTGCCCGCCGGGACGCCGTCCCCGGCGCCGGACGGTAGTGTCTTCACCAGCCATGGCGTCATCATGAACGGACCGGGCGCGAAATTCAACATTCCTTGAATTCATCCCCCAGGTCCCGCCCGTCCGGCGGTTGCAGCACAATGAGCGACATGGTCAGCGCCGCAAACGCCAGCCCGTCGGGGCTCGGCTCGGTCAGCCCTTCGCGCGGCGAGTTCCGCGCGCTCGCCGAGGGCCGTCGCGTCATCCCCGTTGTCCGTCGCGTGCTCGCCGACGGTGAGACCCCCATCGGGGTCTACCGCAAGCTCGCCGCCGACCGGCCGGGGACGTTCCTGTTCGAATCGGCGGAGAACGGCGCTTCCTGGAGCCGATGGTCGTTCATCGGCGTCGACAGCCCCGCCGCGCTGACCGTGCGTGACGGCCAGGCCGTGTGGACCGGCACCCCACCGGTCGGCCTGCCGACCGAAGGCGACCCGCTCACCGTGCTGCGTGAGACCGTCGCCGCGCTCCACACCGAGCAGCTGCCCGGGATGCCGCCGCTCACCGGCGGGATGGTCGGCTACATCGGCTACGACGCCGTCCGCTGGCTGGAACGGCTCCCCGAACTCGCCGAGCGCGATCTCGACATCCCCGAGCTCACCATGCTCCTGGCGACCGACCTGGCCGCTTTCGACCACCACGAGGGCACGGTCACGCTGATCGCCAACGCGGTCAACTGGGACGACTCGCCCGAGCGCGTCGACGCCGCGTACGACGACGCCGTCGCGCGTCTCAACGCGATGACCAAGCAGCTGCACGTCGCGGCCCCGGCCACGGCCGCCGTCTTCGACCGGCCCGCGCCCGAGTTCACGCGCCGCCGCTCGAAGCCGGACTTCCACGCGGCCGTCGAGAAGGCCGTCGAGGCGATCAAGGCGGGTGAAGCGTTCCAGATCGTGCCGTCGCAACGTTTCGAGATCGAGACGCGGGCCGACGCGCTCGACGTCTACCGCGTGCTGCGCACGTCCAACCCGAGCCCGTACATGTACCTGCTGCGCCTGGACGGCTTCGACATCGTCGGGTCCAGCCCGGAGTCGCTGGTCACCGTGCGGGACGGCCGCGCCACCACGCATCCGATCGCGGGCACCCGCTGGCGCGGCGCCGATCCGGAAGAGGACGCGCAGCTGGCCAAGGACCTGCTCGCCGACGAGAAGGAGCGCGCCGAGCACCTGATGCTCGTCGACCTCGGCCGCAACGACCTCGGCAAGGTCTGCAAGCCCGGCACCGTGCGCGTCGTCGACTTCTTCGACGTCGAGCGCTACAGCCACGTCATGCACATCGTGTCCACGGTCACCGGCGAACTCCTCGACGACAAGACGGCTTTCGACGCCGTCGCCGCCTGCTTCCCGGCCGGGACGCTCTCGGGCGCGCCGAAGGTCCGCGCGATGCAGCTGATCGAGGAACTGGAGCCGACCCGCAGGGCGCTCTACGGCGGCGTTGTCGGTTATCTCGACTTCGCGGGCGACGCCGACACCGCGATCGCGATCCGCACCGCGCTGATGAAGGACGGCGTCGCGTACGTCCAGGCGGGCGGGGGAGTCGTCGCCGACTCGGTGGCCGACTACGAGGACAACGAGTCGCTCAACAAGGCCCGCACCGTGCTGTCCGCCGTCGCCGCGGCGCAGACGATGATCGCGGCGGACGAACTCGACCCGGCGGGTGACAGCACTCGTGTCTGAAGCACCGAAAAGCGAAGCCGCGGAAAGCGAGGCCCCGGAAAGCACCGCCCCGGCCGCGAGGAAGGCCAAGCGTCCACTGTGGATCGCCGTGGTGGGCCTGCTGCTGGGCGCGGTCGCGCTGTGGGGTTCCTCGCAGCTCGTGTGGTTCGCGGAATTCCGCGACGGCGGAGTGCGCGGCACCGTGGTGTACACGGAAATCGGTTCAACACGGGCGATCGCGCTGATTCCGCTCGCGCTGCTGGCGCTGGCGGGCACGGCGGGGCTGATCGCCACCGGCGGCTGGCCACGCCGGGTGCTCGGCGTGGTACTCGCCGTGGCCGGTGCCGCCGCGGTGTGGATCGGCGTGGCGGACGGCCCGTTCACCGGATTCGCCGACGGCCTGCCCGTCGCCCAGATGCTGGGAGCGCGGGGGCTGGCGATCCTCGGGGGAATTCTCGTGGCCGCGGGCGGGTTGGCAGCCATCAAGGGCGCGGGCCGGATGCCACGCCTCGGTGCGAAGTACTCGGCGCCGGGGACGAAGAAGCGGGCCGCCAAGGATCCGGAAACCGAGCTGTGGGAGGCGCTGTCGGAAGGCGAAGATCCCACCGCGACCCGGTGACGGCGACGGATTTCGCGGGTTTCGGGGATCTTTCCCGGCAAAGATGACACGGTTGGCATTCGGAGTAACGGACATACCCGGAACCAGACCGTATCCGTGCGGGGGTTAGCATCGTTTCGGCGGGAAGGGGAAGGTTTTTGTGAGCGACCTTGCGAAGGAATCCGTGAGTACGACAGCCGGTGAGGGACTCCGGTGAGCGTGCTCGAAGACATCGTCGCCGGCGTCCGTGCCGATCTCGCCGAGCGCGAGGCGGCTCTGCCGTTCGACGAACTGAAGAAGCGTGCGACCCAGGTCGCGCCCCCACGTGACGTGCTCGCGGCCCTGCGCGAGTCCGGTATCGGCGTCATCGCCGAGGTGAAGCGGCGCAGCCCCTCCAAGGGCGATCTGGCCGAGATCCCGGATCCGGCCGCGCTGGCGAAGGACTACGCCGACGGCGGGGCCCGGGTGATCAGCGTGCTGACCGAGCAGCGGCGGTTCGGCGGTTCGCTCGCCGACCTCGACGCGGTCCGCGCGGCGGTCGACATCCCCGTGCTGCGCAAGGACTTCATCGTCAGCCCGTACCAGGTCCACGAGGCGCGGCTGCACGGCGCGGACATGGTCCTGCTGATCGTGGCGGCGCTGGAGCAGAACGCCCTGATCGCGTTGCTGGACCGGGTCGAATCCCTCGGGATGACCGCGCTGGTCGAGATCCACAACGCCGAAGAGGCCGACAAGGCCCTCGAAGCCGGCGCGAAGGTGATCGGCGTCAACGCCCGCAACCTGCACACCCTCGAGGTCGACCGGGACGTCTTCTCGCGGCTGGCCCCCGGCCTGCCGATGGACGTCTTCAAGATCGCCGAGTCCGGTGTCCGCGGCCCCGGTGACCTGATGTCGTACGCCGGTCACGGCGCCGACGCGGTCCTCGTGGGCGAAGGGCTCGTCGCGTCGGGTGACCCGAAGGGCGCGCTGGTCAAGCTGGTCACCGCCGGTTCGCACCCCGCTTGCCCGAGGCCTTCTCGATGAGCGTGGAGTACACCGAAACACCGCACGGCGAGCACGACCCGGACGGCCGGGGCTACTACGGCCCGTACGGCGGCCGGTTCATGCCCGAGGCCCTGATCGGCGTCGTCGACGAGGTCGCGGCCGAGTACGACAAGGCGCGGACCGACCCGGACTTCGTCAACGAGTTCCGTCGTCTGCTGCGTGACTACGCCGGTCGTCCGTCGCTGCTCACCGAGGCCAAACGCTTCGGTGAGCACGCCGGCGGCGCCCGCGTCTTCCTCAAGCGCGAGGATCTGAACCACACCGGTTCACACAAGATCAACAACGTGCTGGGCCAGGCGCTGCTCACCAAGCGGATGGGCAAGAAGCGGGTCATCGCCGAGACCGGGGCCGGACAGCACGGCGTGGCCACCGCCACCGCCTGCGCCCTGCTCGACCTCGAATGCGTCGTCTACATGGGCGAGGTCGACACCGAGCGGCAGGCGCTGAACGTCGCGCGCATGAAGCTGCTCGGCGCCGAGGTCATCCCGGTGAAGACCGGTTCGCGCACGCTCAAGGACGCGATCAACGAGGCGCTGCGCGACTGGGTCACCAACGCCGACACCACGCATTACCTGTTCGGTACGGCCGCGGGCCCGTACCCGTTCCCGATGATGGTGCGGAACTTCCACAAGATCATCGGCGAGGAGGCCCGCGCCCAGATCCTGGAACAGGCAGGCCGCCTGCCGGACGCCGTCGCGGCCTGCGTCGGCGGCGGGTCGAACGCGATCGGCATCTTCCACGGCTTCATCGACGACCCCTCCGTGCGGCTGGTCGGCCTGGAGCCGGGTGGCGAGGGCATCGAGGGCAACCGTCACGGCGCCACGCTCACGAAGGGCACGCCGGGCAACCTGCACGGCGCGATGACGTACCTGCTGCAGGACGAGGACGGCCAGACCGTCGAGTCGCACTCGATCTCCGCGGGTCTGGACTACCCGGGCGTCGGCCCCGAGCACTCGTGGCTCAAGGACAGCGGCCGCGCCGAGTACCGGCCGGTGACCGACGCCGAGGCGATGGACGCGTTCAAGCTGCTTTCGCGCACCGAGGGCATCATCCCGGCGATCGAGTCGGCGCACGCACTCGCGGGCGCGCTGGTGCTCGGCCGCGAACTGGGTCCCGAGGGCCTGATCATCGTGAACCTGTCCGGTCGCGGCGACAAGGACATGGACACGGCGGCGAAGTACTTCGGCCTGGTGGAGAACGCATGAGCGCCCTGGACGACATCTTCGCCAAGACCCGGGCCGAAGGACGCGGAGCACTGATCGGGTACCTCCCGGCGGGCTTCCCGACGGTCGACGGGTCGAAGGATCTGCTGGCCGCGGTGGTCGACGGCGGCGCCGACCTGGTCGAGGTGGGCGTGCCCTACTCGGACCCGGTCATGGACGGCCCGACCATCCAGGCCGCGTCGGTGAGCGCGCTCTCCGGCGGCTTCAAGCTCAAGCACCTGTTCGAGGTCGTCGAGTCGGTGTCTGCGCGCGGCGGCAAGGCCGTCGTGATGACGTACTGGAACCCGGTGCACCGCTACGGCGTCGACCGCTTCGCCCGCGACCTCGCGGCCGCGGGCGGGCTCGGGATGATCACCCCGGACCTGATCCCGGACGAGGCCGACGAGTGGATGGCCGCCTCCGAACAGCACGGTCTGGACCGGATCTTCCTGGTCGCGCCGTCCTCCTCGGAGGAGCGGATCGCGAAGACCGTCGCGGCCGCTTCGGGCTTCGTGTACGCGACCGCCGTGATGGGCGTGACCGGCGCTCGTGACCAGGTCGGCGTGCACGCCGAGGACCTGGTCGAGCGGACCCGCGCGCACACGGAGCTGCCGATCGGCGTCGGGATCGGCGTCCGGTCCGGCGCGCAGGCGGCGCAGGTCGCCGGGTTCGCGGACGGCGTCATCGTCGGCTCGGCGCTGGTGACGGCCGCGGCGAGCGGCGTCGACGCGGTACGCGAGCTGTCGGCCGAACTGGCCGCTGGGGTGCGAAAGACCGTCGCCCCGGCTTGATCTGACGTGGGCTGAAGGGGCCCTTCACCGCATGCGACGCGGTGAAGGGCCCCTTCGCTGCGTCTGATGTGGGGAAAGTCCCCTTCAGCCCCCGGCGAGCATGCTCAGTGCCGCCACCGTTGCGCCTCGGTGACCTCCTTCGCGCTCGCGCCCGCGAACCGTTCGATCTCCGCCCGCCGCACGTCCACGATCGTCGTCGCCAGCGGAGCGCCGAACGCGGCAGCCAGGTCCTTGTCCGCTTCGAAGGCCGCGACGGATTCCGCCAGGCTCACCGGCAGCCGCTCGATCCCGCGCGCGGCGCGTTCCGCGTCGGACAGCGTCCCCGGATCGACGTCCACCGGCTCCGGCAGCGAAGCCTCCTCGTCGGCACCGGCCATCCCGGCGAACAGCAGGGCGGCGGCCAGCAGATACGGGTTCGCGGTCAGGTCGAAGCATTTGACCTCGAGGTTCGCCGCCGACTCCCGGTTCCCGGCGACCCCGCGCACCAGCCGCAACGGCGTCTCCCGGTTCTCCAGTCCCCACGCCGCGTACACCCCGGCCCAGTGGTGCGGCTCCAGCCGCAGGTAGCTGACGACCGACGGCGCCCCGATCGCCAGGAGCGCGGGCAGCCGCCGCAGGATGCCCGCGCCGAACGACTCGGCGACCGATGTCAGCCCGAAAATCCTTTCCCCGCCGGAGAAAAGGTTCCGCGGGCCGTCCCAGACGCTCAGGTGCACGTGCCCGCCGTTGCCGACGCCGGCGGGCGCGAACTTCGGGGTGAAGGACGCCTTCAGCCCGTGCCGGTGGCTGAGCGCGCGGATCGTCTCCTTCGTCAGGACGGCGACGTCGGCCGCGCGCACCGGATCGGCGGCCGCGACGGACAGTTCGAACTGGCCGTCGGCGTATTCGGGATGGATCTGTTCCACCCCGACGCCCTGCTGGTCCAAAGTGGACACCAGGGCGCGGAGATAGTCGGCGTGCTCGGACAGCCGCGCGTAGCCGTAGGCCGGGCCTGCGGTGGCCGACGTCGGATCGTCCTGGGCGTCGGCGGTGGTGACCACCCACTCGATCTCGAAGCTCATCAACGCCCGGTGACCGCGTGCGGCGAGCCTGTCCACCGCCGTCGCCAGCAGCGCACGCGGGTCCTGCGGATGCGGCTCGCCCTCCTGGTCGAGTTTCGTCACCGGCGCCCAGGCCCAGCCGGGCTGCCCGGCGAGCACGGTCAGCGCGTCGAGGTCCGGATGCAGCCGCAGATCGCCGACCGGGCCGAGTGAGTGCTCACCCCCGGTGATGGCGTCGTCGGAGCCGAAGAAATCGAAGCAGTTCGAAGCACCGACACCCCACGCGGCGGCGGACGGCAGTTTCCGCAGCGGCACGGCCTTGACCCGCGCGATCCCGGCGTTGTCCACGAAGGTCAGGGCCACGAGTTCGACGCCCCTGGCCCGGAGATCGCCGGTGAGGGCGGTCGCGCGGGCGGTCAGTGCTTCCCGGTTCACCATGGTTCCTCATCCTGGCCTCAACTCGGGCCCCTTGCCATGCCCGGATCCGGCCATAAGGTGAGGCCGCACTCGTCGATCACGAGAAGGGACTTGCTCATGCCGGGACCCGGGATCCTGCCGTACGTGGCCGAGACGCGGCTGGTGGACCACCACTGCCACGGCGTCGTCACCGGCGACCTCGGCCGGATCGAGTTCGAGCAGATGCTCACCGAGGCCGACACCGTCTCGTCACTGGGCACGACCTTGTTCGACTCGCTGATCGGCCTCGCGGTCCGGGCCCGCTGCGCCCCGATGCTGGACCTGCCGCCGCACGTCCCGGCGGAGGTCTACCTGGCCCGCCGCGCCGAACTGGGCGCCACCGAGGTCAACGCGCGATTCCTGCGTGCCACCGGCACGACCGACTTCCTGCTCGACGGCGGTTTCCTGCCGGACACGCTGACCACGACCGAGCAGTTCGCGCAGCTGTCCGGGGCCCGCGCGCGGGACATCGTCCGCCTCGAACAGGTCGCCGAAGCGGTGATCGAGTCCACGACGGCGGCCGGGTTCGCCTCCGCCTTCGCCGGGGAACTGGCGAAACGCGCCACGACGGCGGTGGGGTTCAAGTCCATCGCCGCCTACCGGGTCGGCCTCGAACTGGCGGGGGAGCGGCCCACGGACGCCGAGGTCATCGATGCGGCGGGCCGCTGGCTCGCGCGGATCGAGGCGGGCGAGCCGGTCCGGCTGGCGGACGAGGTGCTGCACCGGTTCCTCGTCTGGACCGGGATCGACCTGGCCCTGCCGATCCAGTTCCACGTCGGCTTCGGCGATTCCGACGTGGACCTGCATCGCTGCGATCCGCTGCTGCTCACGGGCCTGTTGCGGGCGACGCGGTCACACGGTGTGCCGATCCTGTTGCTGCACAACTATCCCTTTCACCGGAACGCCGCGTATCTGGCGCAGGTCTTCGAGCACGTGTTCATCGACGTGGGCCTCGCGACGCACAACGTCGGTCACCGGGCGTCCGCGATCATCGCGGAGACAATGGAGATAGTGCCGTTCGGGAAGCTGCTGTTCTCCACGGACGCGTTCGGGCTGGCCGAGCTGTACCACCTCGGCACCGCGTTGTTCCGGCAAGGACTGTCGGACTTCCTGTACGCGGGGCTCACCGCGGACGTACTGTCCGAAGTGGACGCACATCGGATAGCGGCGCTGGTGGGGCGACGCAACGCCGAACGGGTGTACGGGCTGGAGGGGACATGACGGAACTGGACGAACTACAGGACCGGTGGGAGGCCGCCGTCGAGGCGGAACTGCCGTCCGCGATCGCGCTGCGGCACCGGGTGCACGCCGATCCGCGCGCGTCGGGGGACGAAGAGGACACCGCGCGGATCCTCGTCGAGGCCTTGGGCGCCGGCGAAGGGGTCCTGGTCGCCAAGACCGGGCGTGCGGTGCTGTTCCCCGGCACCGGGCCGGGCCCGGCCGTGGCGCTGCGCACCGAACTGGACGCGCTGCCGGTCACCGAGCGCACCGGCGTCCCGTGGGCGTCGGAGACGCCGCTGATGCACGCGTGCGGGCACGACGTGCACATGGCCGCGCTCGTCGCCACCTGTCGCGCGGCGGCCGTCGTCGGGGTACCGAGGCCGCTCGTCGCGCTCCTGCAGCCGCGGGAGGAGACTTCGCCGTCCGGCGCGCTGGACATCGTCGACTCCGGAGTGCTCACCGAATACGGCGTCGAGGCGGTCATCGGCGCGCACGTCCAGCCGCGGCTCGCGGCGGGCGTGGTGTCGGCGGTCCCCGGACCGGTCAACGCCTCCACCGACGAGTTCGACGTGATCGTCCGCGGCCAGGGCGGGCACGCCGGGTACCCGCATCTGCTGCGCGACCCGATCCTCGCGCTCAGCCAGCTCGTGGTGAGCCTGCAGCAGCTCGCCAGCCGCCGGGTCGACCCGGTGTTCGGCGCGGTCTGCTCGGTCGGCCGGATCGAGGCGGGGAGGACGGCGAACGTCGTGCCGAACGAGGCCCGCCTGTCGGGCTCGCTGCGGCTGATGCGCGCCGAGGACCGCGACCTCGCGCTGGAAGGGCTGGCCGAGATCGTCCACGGCACCGCGAAGGCGCACGGCTGCCACGCCGAACTGGAGATCAGCCCGTGCGAACCGGTGCTGCA
The DNA here is from genome assembly GCF_001995215.1 of Amycolatopsis azurea DSM 43854. Classification (GTDB taxonomy): domain Bacteria; phylum Actinomycetota; class Actinomycetes; order Mycobacteriales; family Pseudonocardiaceae; genus Amycolatopsis; species Amycolatopsis azurea. Next base: position 244,026 of record NZ_MUXN01000023.1, on the reverse strand, counting down.
CAACGAGGCCGGGCTGACCCTGCGCGCGCATCGGCGGCTCGTCCGGGCCGGGGTGGGCGTGGACACCGATTTCCGGTCGTTCGGCGCCGACGACTTCGCGCACTATTGCGGGACGACGCGCGGGCTGATGATGTTCGTCGGCCTCGGCGACACCGCGGGCGCGCCGAGCCTGCACGACGAACTGTTCCTGCCACCGGACTCCGCCATCCGGCAGGTCGCTTCGGCGCTGATCGCGGGCTATTTGGCCGCCGTCGAGGGCTGACGCCCCCAAGAAGTGGATGAAGCGCTACGGTGGCCTCCGTGAATACCGCCTCGGCAGCGTTCCTCGCGACCATCCCCAGCCCCGACCAGGGCGTCTGGCATATCGGGCCGGTCCCGATCCGGGCGTACGCCTTGTGCATCATCGCCGGCATCATCGTGGCGATCTGGCTGGGCGAGCGGCGCTGGGTGAACCGCGGCGGCACGAAGGGCACCGTCATCGACGTCGCCGTCTTCGCGGTGCCGTTCGGCCTGGTCGGCGGGCGGTTGTACCACGTCATCACCGACAACCAGCTGTACTTCGGCGAGGGCAAGAACCCGCTCAACGCGCTGAAGATCTGGGACGGCGGCCTCGGCATCTGGGGCGCGATCGCGCTCGGCGCGGTCGGCGCGCTGATCGCCTGCCGCCGCCGGGGCATCCCGCTGCCCGCGATGGCGGACGCGCTCGCCCCGGGGATCGTGATCGCGCAGGCGATCGGGCGGGTCGGCAACTACTTCAACCAGGAGCTCTACGGCGCGCACACCGACCTGCCGTGGGGTCTGGAGATCTACCAGCGCATCAACGTGAACAACCCGGACGACTTCCTGAACGGCGTCGCGCTCGGGCACATCCCGTTGCAAGACAGCCCGGTGCACCCGACGTTCCTCTACGAACTCATCTGGAACCTCGGTGTCGCGCTGCTGGTCATCTGGGCGGACAAGAAGTTCCGGCTCGGCCACGGCCGCGTGTTCGCGCTGTACGTCGCCGGGTACACCGCGGGCCGGTTCTGGATCGAGATGATGCGGACCGACACCGCGAACCACATCCTGGGCCTGCGGGTCAACGTGTGGACCTCGATCCTGGTGTTCGCCGCGGCGATCGTGTACTTCGTCCTCGCCGCGAAGCGGGGGCCGCGGGAAGCGCCGGAAACGCTGTGGAGCAAGGACGTCCCGCGGGAAGACGAGACCGCCGAGTCCGGGGAGAAGGGCGCGGAGGACGCGCCCAAGGCCTCCGAGGACGAGGCTCCCAAGGAAGAGGCGCACGCGGAAGTCGCGGCGGCCCCGGACACCGTCCGGGACTCGGCCGCCGACAAGGCGTCCGAGGACCCGAAGCCCGACGCCGAAAAGTAGCGCTCCAAGTACATGAAGGCCCC
>NZ_MUXN01000023.1:104747-242579 GCF_001995215.1 Amycolatopsis azurea DSM 43854 | reverse complement strand
AGGCCCCGCCCCGTCACCAACGGCAGGTCCAGCGCGGTCAGCAGCCCGGGTGGAGCCGCCACCACCGCCGGGACCGCGTTCACCAGCCGCATCGCGGTCGCCTTCAGCCCGGCCGTGTTGTGGTCGCCGTCGGTCCCGACCAGGCGCAGGTCCAGCTCGTAGTTGGGCTCCCCGGTCACCTTGACGCGGTAGCAGCCCTGCCCGCTCGGCTGCGGCCAGTCCGGGCCGAGATCGCCCCGCAGGCGCGTGACGTGCTCCAGCACGCACACCGCCCGCCCGCCGCGCATGCCGCGCACCTCGAACCGCAGCGCCGCCGCCGTGCCCTCCTTGATGGTCCCGGAGGCGATTTCGAAGGTCTCGGGCGCCGGAAGCCGTTCGTAGACCTCTTCGACGGCGTCGAGTTCGACGTCCAGCCCGGCCGCGAGCTGCCGCACGACGCTGCCCCAGGCCAGCGAGAGGACACCGGGCTGCAACAGCAGGGGCAGGTCGTCCATCTCCCGGCCGAAGCCCATGATGTCGAACAGCACCTTGCCTTGGTCGTACGTGGAGTAATCGAGGATCTCCATACAGCGAACCTCGTCGATCCGTTCGCACACGCCGGTGAGCACCAGCGGCAGCCAGTCGTTGGCGAAGCCGGGGTCGATGCCGTTGACCCACAGCGATGCGCCGCCTTCGCGGGCGGCCTCGCGGATGGGCTCGATCATCTCCGGCGGGACGACGCCTTCGGGGTACTGGAGGAACACCGGGCTGCTGGACACCACGTTGATCCCGGCGCGCAGGAACCGTTTCAGGTCCTCGACGGCTTCGACGAGCCGGTCGTCGGCCATCGCGGTGTAGAGCACGCAATCCGGCTTCAGCGCGATGAGCGCGTCCGCGTCGGTCGTCGCGGAGACGCCGAGCGGACGTCCCAGCCCGGCCAGCTCCCCGGCGTCCTTCCCCGCCTTGGCCGCACTGGATACCCAGACCCCGGCGAGTTCGAGATCGGGGCGCGCGGCTATCCCGGCCAGCGCGTGCCGCCCGACGTTCCCGGTACTCCACTGGACCACGCGCACGGCGTTCGCCTCCTACAGATCGGGCAGGCCCAGTTCGAGGTTCGGGGCCTGCAATCCACCGTCGACTTCGATGATCTTGCCGGTGAAGTACCGGCCCGCGCTCGACGCCAGGAACACGACGGTGGCCGCGATGTCCTCGGCCTCGCCGATCCGGCCCAGCGGGGTGGCGGATTCCATCCGGCCGCGCAGGTCGTCGTCGCCCACCACCACTGCGAGCGCGGACGTCGCCACCGAACCCACCGAGATCGCGTTCACCCGCACCTTCGGCGCGAGATCGGCCGCCGCGAGCCGGGTGTAGTGCGCCAGCGCGGCCTTCGCCGTCCCGTACGCGGCGAAACCCCGGCCCGCCACGCGGCCCATGACCGACGAGATGTTGACGACCGACCCGCCCGACTCCAGTAAGGACGGTGCCGCCGCGACGGTCAGCGCGTGCGCGGTGGAGACGTTGAACCGGAAGGCTTCTTCGAGGAAGTCACCGCTGGTTTCCAGCAACGGCCGGGGATAGGTGCCGCCGATGTTGTTGACCACCAGGTCCAGCCGCCCGAATTCCGCCGTCGCGATCCGCGCCAGCTCTCCGGCGGCGGCTGGATCGCTCAGATCGGCGGGGACGACATGGGCCCGTCTGCCGGTGGCGGCGACCAGGGCCGCCACCTGGGCGAGCTGGGGTTCGGTGCGGGACGAGATCACCACGTCGGCGCCCGCCTCGGCGAGTGCCACGGCCGTCGCCGCGCCGATCCCGCGTCCGGCGCCGGTGACCACGGCGACCTGGTCGGTGAGCCGGAAACGGTCCAGGATCATGCGCGGAACTGTAACACGTTCTAGTGATGAGCCCGGGGATGCGACGGTGATCCGAAGTGACTAGAGTCGCCTCGCCGCATCTCTTGACATCCCGGAACAGGACATATACTTAGCGGAACGAACTACCGCGACCCCATCAGGAACTCAGTCGTTCCGGGCATCCAGATCGTTACCGATCAGCGTGCTTTCGCGCCCGTCGAACTGATGCCGACGTGTTTCACAGGTGTTAAAGTCGCGCTAACGAACGGGCCATCGTCGTCCCGTGCGCATTCCCCCGGCCGGCCTGTCCGGCCGCTGAGCACGACGACGAAGGAGGTCCCTTCATGATCTTCTCCGCCATTCCAGGCAAACAGGGGCTTTACGACCCCGAATCCGAACAGGACTCCTGCGGTGTGGCCATGGTGGCCGACGTCCGCGGGCGGCGCTCGCACGGAATCGTCACCGACGGTCTGTCCGCGCTGACGAACCTCGACCACCGCGGTGCCGCCGGCGCGGAGCCGACCAGCGGTGACGGCGCGGGCATCCTGGTGCAGCTGCCCGACGAGCTGCTTCGGGCGGAAGTGGACTTCACGTTGCCCGAAGCGGACGCCACCGGTCGCCAGACCTACGCGACCGGGATCGGTTTCCTGCCTTCGGACCTCGAGGAGCGCAACAAGGCCATCGCCCTGATCGAGCGGATCGCCGAAGAAGAGAGTCTCGACGTCCTCGGCTGGCGCGAGGTCCCGGTCGACGCCGACCGCGCCGACATCGGCCCGACGGCGCGTTCGGTGATGCCGCATTTCGCGATGCTGTTCGTCGCGGGCGCGGAGACCGACGGGCGATGTCCCGGCGGGCTCGAACTGGACCGCCTGGCCTTCTGTCTCCGCAAGCGCGTCGAGAACGAGAGCGTGACCGCGGGCTGCGGCACCTACTTCCCTTCGCTGTCCTCGCGGACCATCGTCTACAAGGGAATGCTGACCCCCGAACAGCTCCCGCTCTTCTTCACCGATCTGACCGACACCCGGCTCGCCAGCGCCATCGCGCTCGTGCACTCCCGGTTCTCCACCAACACCTTCCCGTCGTGGCCGCTGGCGCATCCGTTCCGGTTCGTCGCGCACAACGGCGAGATCAACACCATCCGGGGCAACCGCAACCGCATGCGCGCCCGTGAGGCGCTGCTCGAATCGGACCTCATCGACGGCGACCTCACCCGGCTGTACCCGATCTGCTCGGCCGACGCGTCGGACTCCGCCTCCTTCGACGAGGTGCTGGAGCTGCTGCACCTCGGCGGGCGGTCGCTGCCGCACGCGGTGCTGATGATGATCCCCGAAGCGTGGGAGAACCACACCGGGATGGACGCACAGCGTCGTGCGTTCTACCAGTTCCACGCGAGCCTCATGGAGCCGTGGGACGGCCCGGCCTGTGTCACCTTCACCGACGGCACGCTCGTCGGCGCGGTGCTGGACCGCAACGGCCTGCGCCCCGCCCGATGGTGGCGCACCGCCGACGACCGGGTCGTGCTGGCCAGTGAGGCCGGGGTCCTCGACGTCGCCCCCGCGGACGTCGTGGCCAAGGGCAGGCTCAAACCCGGCCGCATGTTCCTGGTGGACACCGAGGCCGGCCGGATCGTCGACGACGAAGAGGTCAAATCGGCGCTGGCCAAGGAACTTCCGTACGAGGGCTGGCTGCACGCCGGTCTCCTCCAGATCGCCGACCTCCCGGACCGCGACCACATCGTGCAGAGCCACGATTCCGTGCTGCGGCGCCAACTTTCCTTCGGCTACACCGAAGAAGAGCTGAAGATCCTCCTCGCGCCGATGGTGGTCAAGGGCATGGAGCCGATCGGCTCGATGGGCTCGGACACCCCGCCCGCGGTGCTGTCGCAGCGTTCGCGGCTGCTTTACGACTACTTCAAGCAGAACTTCGCGCAGGTCACCAATCCGCCGCTGGACGCGATCCGCGAAGAGCTCGTCACCTCAATGAGCCGGATCATGGGACCCGAGCGGAACCTGCTCGCCCCCGGCCCGGCCTCCTGCCGCCACGTGCAGCTGCCGTATCCGGTGATCGACAACGACGAACTCGCCAAGCTGATCCACATCAACGACGACGGCGACCTCCCCGGCTTCGCGTGCAGCGTCCTTTCCGGACTGTACGAAGTGGACGGTGGTGCCGAGGCGCTGGCGTCCGCGATCGAGCGGGTCCGGCGCGAGGCCTCCGAGGCGATCGCGGCGGGCGCGCGCACGCTCGTGCTGTCCGACCGCGACTCCGACCACCGCATGGCGCCGATCCCGTCGCTGCTGCTGGTGTCCTCGGTGCACCACCATCTGGTGCGCACCAAGGAAAGGCTCCGCGTCGCGCTGGTCGTCGAGACCGGTGACGCCCGCGAGGTCCACCACGTCGCGCTGCTGCTCGGCTACGGCGCCGCGGCGGTGAACCCGTACCTGGCCTTCGAGACCATCGAGGACATGATCTCGACCGGTGCGGTGACCGGGATCGAGCCCGCCAAGGCGGTCCGCAACTACGTCAAGGCGCTCGTGAAGGGCGTCCTGAAGATCATGTCGAAGATGGGCATCTCGACCGTCGGCGCGTACACCGCGGCGCAGGTCTTCGAATCCTTCGGCCTGGCCCAGGATCTGCTCGACGAGTACTTCACCGGGACGTCGTCGAAGCTCGGCGGCGTCGGCCTGACCGTGCTCGCCGAAGAGGTCGCCACCCGCCACCGCCGCGCGTACCCGGACAACCCGACCGATCGCGTCCACCGCGGACTCGAGACCGGCGGCGAGTACGCGTACCGCCGCGAGGGCGAACTGCACCTGTTCACCCCGGAGACCGTCTTCCTGTTGCAGCACGCGACGAAGACCGGCCGGGAAGAGGTGTACAAGGAGTACTCCGACGAGGTGCACCGCCTGTACCGCCAGGGCGGCGCGCTGCGCGGGCTGTTCTCCTTCCGCGAGGGCACGCGCGAACCCGTCCCGCTGGACGAGGTCGAGCCGGTCGAGGCGATCTTCAAGCGCTTCAACACCGGCGCGATGTCCTACGGCTCGATTTCGGCCGAGGCACACGAAACCCTCGCCATCGCGATGAACCGCATCGGCGGCCGGTCCAACACCGGTGAGGGCGGGGAAGACCCGGAGCGGCTCTACGACCCGACGCGGCGCAGCGCGATCAAGCAGGTCGCGAGCGGCCGGTTCGGCGTCACGAGCGAGTACCTGGTCAACGCCGACGACATCCAGATCAAGATGGCGCAGGGCGCGAAGCCGGGCGAGGGCGGTCAGCTGCCGCCGAACAAGGTGTACCCGTGGATCGCGCGCACGCGGCACTCCACACCGGGTGTCGGGCTCATCTCGCCGCCGCCGCACCACGACATCTACTCGATCGAGGATCTCGCGCAGCTGATCCACGACCTCAAGAACGCCAACGAGAACGCCCGCATCCACGTGAAGCTGGTGTCCTCGCTCGGCGTCGGCACGGTCGCCGCGGGTGTGTCCAAGGCGCACGCCGACGTCGTGCTGATCTCCGGCCACGACGGCGGGACCGGCGCCTCCCCGATGAACTCGCTCAAGCACGCGGGGACACCGTGGGAGATCGGCCTCGCCGAGACGCAGCAGACGTTGCTGCTCAACGGTTTGCGTGACCGGATCACCGTGCAGGTCGACGGCGCGATGAAGACCGGCAAGGACGTCGTCATCGCCGCGCTGCTCGGCGCTGAGGAGTACGGATTCGCGACGGCGCCGCTGATCGTCGAGGGCTGCGTCATGATGCGCGTCTGCCACCTCGACACCTGCCCGGTCGGCGTCGCGACCCAGAGCCCGGATCTGCGCAAGCGGTACACCGGACAGGCCGACCACGTCGTCAACTACTTCCGGTTCGTCGCCGAAGAGGTCCGGGAAACGTTGGCGGCACTCGGTTTCCGCACTCTCGACGAGGCCATCGGGCACGCCGAGGTGCTGAACACCGACGAGGCGATCGAGCACTGGAAGGCCTCCGGCCTCGACCTGGCGCCGATCTTCGAGATGCCCGCCGAGACCCCGTACGGCGGGGCGAAGCGGCGCACGCGCACCCAGGACCACGGCCTGGAGCACGCGCTCGACCGGACGTTGATCCAGCTCGCCGAGGCGGCGCTGGAGGACGCGCACCCGGTCCGGCTGGAACTGCCGGTGCGGAACGTGAACCGGACCGTCGGCACGCTGCTCGGTTCCGAGATCACCCGCCGCTACGGCGGCGAGGGCCTGCCCGAGGACACGATCCACGTGCTGCTGACCGGCTCCGCAGGCCAGTCGCTCGGCGCGTTCCTGCCGCGCGGCATCACGCTCGACATGGTCGGCGACGCGAACGACTACGTCGGCAAGGGCCTTTCGGGCGGGCGGATCGTCGTGCGCCCGCATCCGGACGCGAAGTTCGCCGCGGAAGGCCAGACCATCGCCGGGAACACTCTCGCCTACGGTGCCACCGGCGGCGAGATGTTCCTGCGCGGCCAGGTCGGTGAACGCTTCTGCGTGCGCAACTCCGGTGCGGTCGTCGTCGCCGAGGGCGTCGGCGACCACGCCTTCGAGTACATGACCGGCGGCCAGGCCGTGGTGCTCGGCCCGACCGGGCGCAACCTCGCGGCGGGCATGTCCGGCGGCGAGGCCTACGTGCTCGACCTCGACCGTGGCAAGGTCAACGAGGAGATGGTGAACCTTCAGGCGCCGTCCTCCGACGACCTCGCCTGGCTCAAGAAGACCGTGCAGAAGCACTACGACCTCACACGTTCGGCCGTGGCCGCGTCGCTGCTCGGCGACTGGCCGCGTCGCTCGGCGGCGTTCACCAAGGTGATGCCCCGCGACTACCAGCGTGTCCTTGACGCGGCGAAGGCGGCGCGCGCCGCGGGCCGCGACGTCGACGAAGCGATCATGGAGGCCGCTCGTGGCTGATCCGACGGGTTTCCTCAAGTACGAACGTCAAGAGCCGAAGAAGAAGTCCAAAGAGGACCGTCTCGCCACCTGGGGCGAGGTGTACGCCGATGTGGAGTCCGCCGAGCGCAACGAACAGGTGCGCGAGCAGGCTTCGCGGTGCATGGACTGCGGCATCCCGTTCTGTCATTCCAGTGGTTCCGGCTGCCCGCTGGGCAACCTGATCCCGGAGTGGAACGACCTGGTGCGCCGCGGCGACTGGGCCGCGGCGAGCGACCGGCTCCACGCGACCAACAACTTCCCCGAGTTCACCGGGAAGCTGTGCCCCGCGCCGTGCGAGGCGGGCTGCGTCCTGTCGATCTCGCCGCTGTCCGGCGGTCCGGTGTCGATCAAACGGGTCGAGCAGACGATCGCCGACCAGTCCTGGGAAGCGGGCTACGTGCAGCCGCAGGTCTCGGCGGTGTCCTCGGGCCAGCGGGTCGCGGTCGTCGGCTCCGGCCCGGCCGGGCTCGCCGCCGCGCAGCAGCTGACCCGCGCCGGCCACGAGGTGACCGTCTACGAACGGGACGACCGGCTCGGCGGCCTGCTGCGGTACGGCATCCCCGAGTTCAAGATGGAGAAGAAGGTCCTCGACCGGCGGCTCGCGCAACTCCGCAAGGAGGGCACGAAGTTCGTCACCGGCTGCGAGGTCGGCGTCGACCTGACCGTCGAGGAACTGCGGGCAGGTTACGACGCGGTCGTGCTCGCCGTGGGCGCGTTGCGCGGCCGTGACGACAAGACCACGCCCGGCCGTGAGCTGTCTGGGATCCACCTGGCGATGGAACATCTGGTCCCGGCCAACAAGTACGTCGAGGGCGACGGCCCGTCACCGGTCGACGCGGCGGGCAAGCACGTGGTCATCATCGGCGGCGGCGACACCGGCGCCGACTCCTACGGAACCGCGACCCGCCAGGGTGCGCTTTCGGTGACACAGCTGGACCAGTACCCGACCCCACCGTCCACAAGGGACGACGAGCGCTCGCCGTGGCCGACCTGGCCGTACATCCTGCGCACCTACCCGGCGCACGAGGAGGCGGGCGAGCGCAAGTTCGCCGTCGCGGTCACCCGGTTCGTCGGTGACGACGAGGGCAACGTGCGTGCCGTCGAGCTCCGGCAGGTCCGCGTGGTCAAGGACCCGGAGACCGGCAAGCGCATGGTGACCCCGGTCAACGACGAGGTCGAGGAACTGCCCGCCGACCTCGTGCTGCTCGCGATCGGGTTCGAGGGTGTCGAGCACATGCCGCTGCTGGACGGGCTCGGGCTTTCGCTGACCAAGCGCGGCACGCTTTCGTGCGGCTCGGACTGGCAGACCGAATCACCTGGCGTGTTCGTCTGCGGCGACGCGCATCGCGGTGCCTCGCTGGTGGTGTGGGCGATCGCCGAGGGACGTTCGGTGGCGAGCGCGGTGGACGCCTACCTCACCGGTGCTTCGGACCTTCCCGCTCCCGTGCACCCGACCGCGCTGCCGCTCGCGGTGATCTGATCCCCGGTGCGCGCCGACCGGCAGGAGTGTCGGTCGGCGCGTCGCGAAAGTGGCTTTCGCGACACCCGTGCCGGCAGTGCTTCCCTTGCCGATGCCCTGGGCGCGCTCCTTCCGTGAGATGTCGAAACGGTGGGTGGCGTTCACGACGTCCCAGCCGGGTTGACGAAAGGCAGGGGAGATTCCTGCCCAAGGTGGAGGACCGCGCTCAGCCTGAGGACCGACGCGGTAGGGCCGCCGATCGCGCCAAGCTCGGCCGCATGAGAAAAACGTTGGCGATACTGGCTTTCCTGCCACTCGCCGGGGCTGTTCCGGCGACAGCCGAGGCGGCTCCGGCGCTGAAGTGGACGTCCCCCTGTCCGGACTACGGCATGACACCGTCACCGACGGCGGGACTCGAATGCGCGAAACTCAAGGTGTCGTTGGACTACGCCGACCCCGGCGGGCGGACCATCGAGCTCACCGTTTCCCGTAAGGCGAGCACGTCTCCGAAGCGTCGTGGTGTGCTGTTGATGAATCCCGGCGGTCCCGGGAGCCCGGGCCTGGCGATGCCCGCGCAACTCGCGCAGCGCCAGGGGAACAGCGGCCTGCTCGAAAGCTACGACGTCATCGGGTTCGACCCGCGCGGGACCACCTACAGCACACCGGTGACCTGCGACCTGACCGAGGATCAGCGGTTCATCCTCACCGGCCCGTACGCGGACGGCCCGGGTGACGTTCTCGAAAAGGCGGCGAAATCCCGCGTGGTGGCGCGGAAATGCGCCGAATCGAAGACCGCGGACCTCCTGCCGCACATGAACACCGCCAACACCGCGCGCGACATGGACCGGATCCGGGAGGCCCTGGGGGAGCGGAAGATCTCGTACTACGGCGTCTCGTACGGGAGTTACCTCGGCGCCGCTTACGCGTCGATGTTCCCGGCGAAGACGGACCGGATCGTGCTGGACAGCCTTCTCGGCCCCGAGGGGCTGGGTGTGCGGGCACACCAGCGTTTCGCGGACGGTTTCGACGACCGGTTCGGTGATTTCGCGGCCTGGGCGGCGGCGCGGGACGACGTCTACCACCTCGGGCGGACACCCGCCGAGGTGACGGCGAAGTTCTTCGAACTGGCCGGAAAACGTCCGGGAATCCGGACCGACACCTGGGGAGCGCTGTACGACGACGCGAACTTCCCGGGCCTTGCCGCGCAATGGGCCGCTCCGTCGTCGAAGGCGCAAGCAGGGCCGCTCGACGGCGACAACCACGCCGCGCTCCAGCTCCAGGTGCTGTGCAACGACTCCGACTGGCCGGAAAGCGTTCGCTACTACCAAAAGGCGGTCGAACGCGCCCGCGTGACGCAGCCGATGTTCGGCCCCGCCGCCGCGAACATCACCCCTTGCGCCTTCTGGCCGGTGGAGCGCCGGGAACGCCCGGTGCGGATCCACGACCGCGGTCCGTCGAACATCCTGCTGGTGCAGAACCTCCGTGATCCGTCGACGCCGCTTTCCGGTGCCCGGGAACTGCGTTCGGCGCTGGGCGGACGGGCGAAATTCGTCACGGTCGACGCCGGCGGGCACGGCGTCTTCACCAAGGAGAACGCCTGTGGCAACGACGTCGTCGTGCGCTATCTGCGGGACGGTGCCCTCCCGGCCGCCGATTCCCACTGCCCGGCTCATCTGTCGAAGTAGATGACGATGATCGTCAGCCAGTAGCCGAGGCCGCCGACCAGGATGCCCAGCAGAACTCCGGCGGCGGCTTCGGGGTAGGTGCGTTCGCCCCGTGCGACGAGCGACCAGCACACCCCGGCGACGAGGAGCCAGCCGAGGTGCATCAGCGCCCCGAAGGTGAACGTCAGCACGACGATCGCGCCGGACACGGTCGTGGTGTGCGGCGCGATCTCGAAGCCGAGGGCCTTGAACACCGACCACACCGCGAGGGTCAGGAGCGCCGCGACGGCCAAGGCGGTCAACGGCCCCCAGCCGGCGGGCCGGGGAGCTCCCCAGGTGATCGCGATCGGCAGCAGGGGAATCCAGATCCAGAGGGCGAGAACGTTCGTGCCGAGCCGAGCGAAACCCTTCACACCGAAAAGTTACCGGGCGGGCCACGGCCTGGTCATCGTGTTCGGCCGAACGGCCCATACCCGGCCACGGATGCGGCCGAACGGCCGCTTGTACGCGCGGTAGCGGGACAAATACTTTCGAAATGTCGTGCAAGTCATACGGCAATTCACCGGTGGCGAAAGGTGGTACGCCATGAAGAGGACGGCTTTCCGGACGGGGATCCTGGCGGCGCTCACGGGGCTGGCGGTGACGGCGCTGACAGCGGTCGCGGGTCCGGCGCAGGCCGCGCCCGCCCACCATCAGGCAGCGGTCGACGCGCAGGCCGTCGCCGCCTACTGGACACCGGAGCGGATGCGGTCGGCGGTGCCGATCGAACAGCTGGTCACCGCGCCCGCCTTCGCGCCCAAGGATGTCGCGAAGGGCCAGAGCACGATCATCCAGAGCATTCCCAACGGTGGCGGCGCGTGGACGGGCGCGGGCAAGGTCGTGCAGACCGCCGGCCGTGTGTTCTTCACCATGGGCGGGCGGAACGCGTCGTGCTCCGGTGACGCGGTCACCAGTACGAACGGCAGCGTCGTGATCACGGCCGGGCACTGCGTGAAGTACCAAGGCGCCTGGCACACCAACTGGACCTTCGCTCCGGGCTACGACAACGGCAACACGCCCTACGGCACCTGGGCCGCGAAGAGCACGCTGACCACTCCGCAGTGGGAAGCGAGCGAGGACATGAACTACGACGTCGGCGCGGCCGTGGTCAACCCGCTCAACGGGCAGAAGCTGACCGACGTCGTCGGCGCGCAGGGGATCGCGTTCAACCAGGCGCGCAACCAGTCGATGTACACGTTCGGGTACCCGGCGGCGGCGCCGTACGACGGCACGAAGCTGATCTACTGCAGCGGCGGCACGTTCACCGACTTCCTGCTCACCAAGGACCACGGGATGAGCTGCAACATGACCGGTGGTTCGAGCGGCGGCCCGTGGTTCCTCAACTTCAGCGAGGCGACCGGCGCGGGCGTCCAGGCCTCGGTGAACAGCTTCGGCTACAACTTCCTGCCGGGTTACATGTTCGGACCGTACTTCGGCACGGACGCGCAGAACCTCTACAACAAGGCGCAGGCCGCCTGATCAGCCCGCCGCCCGTCCACCTTTTGGGACTTTCGTCCCGGTGGGCGGGCGGCTTTCGGCCGGGCATATCCTGGTGCCCGTGAACTGGACAGTGGACGTTCCCGTCGACACGCTCCCCGAACTGCCCCCTCTGCCCCCAGGACTGCGCGACAGGCTCGACGACGCGCTTTCCCGGCCGGCCGCGCAGCAGCCCGAGTGGCCGGACGCAGAACTGACGAAACGCGTCCGCGGCGTGCTGGAAAGCGTGCCGCCGATCACCGTCCCCGCCGAGATCGACCGGCTCTCCGACCGGCTCGCCATGGTCGCCCGCGGCGAGGCGTTCCTGCTGCAGGGCGGAGACTGCGCGGAGACGTTCGAGTCGAACACCGAACCGCACATCCGCGCGAACCTGCGCACCCTGCTGCAGATGGCCGTCGTCCTCACCTACGGCGCGAGCCTGCCGGTGGTGAAGGTCGGCCGGATCGCGGGCCAGTACGCGAAGCCGCGTTCGGCGTCCACCGACGCGCTCGGCCTGCCGGTGTACCGCGGCGACATCATCAACTCGCTCGTCGCGAAGCCCGAACTCCGCGTGCCCGACCCCGGCCGGATGATCCGCGCCTACGCCAACGCGGGCGCCGCGATGAACCTCGTCCGCGCGCTCACCGGCGCCGGCATGGCCGACCTGCACCAGGTGCACGACTGGAACAAGGACTTCGTGAAGTCCTCGCCCGCCAGCGAGCGCTACGAGGCACTGGCCGCGGAGATCGACCGCGGCCTGCGGTTCATGTCGGCCTGCGGCGTCACCGACACCTCGCTCCAGTCCACCGAGATCTTCGCCAGCCACGAGGCGCTGCTCCTGGACTACGAGCGCTCCATGCTGCGGATGGACCGCGCGGACGCGGCGAACCCCAAGCTGTACAACCTGTCCTCGCACTTCCTGTGGGTGGGCGAGCGGACCCGGCAGCTCGACGGCGCGCACATCGCCTTCGCCGAACTGCTGGCCAACCCGATCGGTCTCAAGATCGGCCCGACGACCACGCCCGAACAGGCCGTCGAGTACGTCCGGCGGCTCGACCCGCGCAACGAGCCCGGCCGCCTGACGCTGATCGCCCGGATGGGCAACGGCAAGGTCCGTGAGGTGCTGCCCGCGATCGTCGAGAAGGTCGAAGCGTCCGGGCACAAGGTCATCTGGCAGTGCGACCCGATGCACGGCAACACCCACGAGGCGTCGACCGGGTACAAGACCCGGCACTTCGACCGGATCGTGGACGAGGTCCAGGGCTTCTTCGAGGTGCACCGCAAGCTCGGCACCTACCCGGGCGGCATCCACGTCGAACTCACCGGCGAGGACGTCACCGAGTGCCTCGGCGGCGCGCAGGAGATCTCGGACCTGGATCTTTCGGGCCGGTACGAGACCGCGTGCGACCCGCGCCTGAACACGCAGCAGTCGCTGGAACTGGCGTTCCTGGTCGCGGAGATGCTGCGCGGCTGATCGCGGGTTTCTCGAGTGCGTCTCGGGCAAGTCTTCGGCTGGGCTCGGGATGTTGTGAAAGCCACTTTCGCAACCTTCAACGTTGCGAAAGTGGCTTTCACAACGCCGCCGTCCCAGCTCCCGATCCACACTCACGGCGCCAGTGATCCAGTCTTCGCATCACTTCACCCGCCGCATTTGCCTTCGCAGTGACCGCGATCGCCGAGGTCCAGACCCAAAGGTGTCGCGAAAGCCACTTTCGGGACGTCAGACGTCCCGAAAGTGGCTTTCGCGACGCATCACGTCAGCGCCACCCCCGGGCCCCAAGCGACGGGAAAGGCCTTTCAGGTCACGCGCTAAGCCGTGTCCAGCAGGCGCGCGGCCGACTTGAGCACGCCGTCCCGCAGCGAGCCCACGTCCGAAACCGCCGCCCCGTTCGCCTGAAGTCCGATGTGGACGGAGTCGCGGTAGGTCGCCACCGCGATCCCGACCGCCTGCCGCGGCGCCAGCGGCACGAACGGGTACACGCCTTCGATCTTCGTCCCGTCGAGGCTGAGCCGGTTGGGCGGCACCGGCACCGTGGTGACCACGAGGTCGAACAGCAGCGGCGCGGCCAGCCCGGCGGCCTTGCTGCCGAGCCGGTGCAGCATCGGCGGCATCCGGTCGGCGAGCAGCGGGAACGCGCCCGCGCCCCGGCCGGGGCCCGCGGCCTTGTTCCGGCTCATCTCGCGCTGGACGGCCAGCAGTCGGTCCACCGGGTCGTCGAGGCCGACCGGCAGTTCGCAGAGATAGCCGGACAGCTTGTTGCCGCCGAGCTGCTCGGCGGACCGCCCGCGCACGCTGACCGGGATGAGCGCCCGCAGCGTCCGGTCGTCGGCGCGCTGACCGCGGTTGATCATCCACTCGCGCAGCGCGCCACTGAGGATCGCCAGCACGACATCGTTGGCGGTACCGCCGTGGGACCGGCGGATCCGCCGGATCTCACCGGTGTCCAGCCGGACGAAACCGAGCCGTCGTTCCGTCGACGGCGGCGCGCTGATCGGGGACAGCGGCGAACGGGTGGCGCGGACGACGGAAGAGGCGATCCCGGCCGTCTCCCCGGCCTGGGCCAGGGTGGCGCCGAGCGCGTCCTTGACCGCGTCCACAGGGGAGCGTGGGGCGGGCGGTTCGGCGCCGCTGTGCGAGCGCTTCGTCGCCCGCGGGAGCCCGTCGAGCAGACCGACGGCGACGGCGTACGCGCCCGCTCCGTCGGTGAGCGCGTGGTGCAGCTTCAGCAGCAACGCGAACTCGCCGTCCGGCAGCCCGGTGACGAGATGCAAGTCCCACAAGGGTTTTCCGGTGTCGAGCGGCCGTCCCATCCACCGCGACGCGTAGGCGGAGAGTGGGTCCGGTTCGTACAGGGAGCTCAGGTGGTGATGTGAGATATGTTCACTGGCAACGAAATCCGGGTCTTCGGCCCAGATGGCGGCGCCGGGCGGGAACAGCGCGGTGCGAGGGCGCTGACGCAGCTTCGGGAGCAGCGCGGCCCGTTCGGCGAGCAGCGCGGTCAGCTTGCGCGCGTGCACCTGCCCGTGCGGACGGAAGGTGACCACCGCGCCCATGTGCATGGGCGTCGTTTCGCTTTCCATGCAAAGGAAAGCGACATCGAGTGCGCTCAGCTGGGGGCCTGGCATCAGTGACCTTTCTCGGTACTCCGGTGATGGATACAACTGCACCAGCCTGACATGACGGGCGGGTGGTCGTCATGTTTCCGGGGCGCTAACTACCGCTGGTTTCACTCGAACGATGGGATCACGTTCGGACATGGACCACGGCTCTGCGGCAGATGGTGGACAGGGTGTCCGGCGGTATCTCGATGGCGGATCATCGGAGGAAACCGGCAGACTGCACGACCATGACCGAAGAACCCAAGCGTCCCGAACCGCCGCTCACCGGCGACGAGCGCACCCAGCTGAACGGCTTTCTCGACTTCCTCCGCGCCACCGTGGTGTGGAAGTGCTCCGGCCTCACCGACGAGCAGGCCCGGCGGGCGCTCGTGCCCAGCGAGCTGACCACCGTCGCCGGTCTGCTCGGGCATCTGACCCTGGTCGAGCAGTACTGGTTCAACGTGGTGCTCAACGGGCAGGAGGACCTCTGGAAGGAGGCTCTCGAAGCCGACCCCGACGCCGAGTTCCGGGTCGCCATGCAGACCCCGATCGAGCAGCTGATCGCCGCCTACGAGGCCGAGTGCGAGCGGAGCCGCAAGGTCGTCGCGGGGATGGACCTGGACGACAAGGTCCCCTTCCGCGGGGATCGCGAGGTCAACGTCCGGTTCGTGGTCGCGCACATGGTCGAGGAGACCGGCAGGCACGCCGGCCACCTCGACCTGCTGCGCGAGATGATCGACGGTCTCACCGGGGAGTGAGCTTGCAGTGTCGCTCTGAGCGCGCTGTCGGATTTCCGTAGCCGGGACGCGGTACGGGTGGTCACTCACTCGGCCTTGACGGCGGCCCGCCTCCGCAAATCCGAGGCCTTCGGCCGGCAAGAAACGCGCGCGTTCCTCACCTTGCCGGCCGACCTCAGGAGACGCGTCCGCGGCGAGGGGGCAGCGGGAAGAACCCGCTGGTCCGCTCGACGTATGTCGCGTATCCCGGCCGGGACCGCTGCAAACCCTTCTCCAGCAAAGGTTTTCCGGTTCCCTTGGCCAGCGTGTACGTCATCGCGATCGGCGACAGGATCGTCGCCGCCCCCACCCAGCTCGAACACGCCAGCAGGTACAGGCCCCACCACACGCACGCGTCCCCGAAGTAGTTGGGATGCCGGGTGTAGCGCCACAGCCCGCTGTCGAGGACCTTCCCCTTGTTGCCGGGGTCGGCCTTGAAGCGGCGCAGCTGGTCGTCACCGATCGTCTCGAACCCGAAGCCGACCAGCCACACCGCGACGCCGAGCCACGCCGTCACGCCGAAGGAGTCGCCGTACATCGCGAACTGGACCGGCAGCGAGACGAACCAGAGCACCACCGCCTGGACCAGATAGACACGGACGAACAGCTTGAGCGCCGGATTCGGGCCGGCGCTCTCCACCATCCGCACGTAACGCGGGTCTTCGGGCAGCTTGTGGTTGCGCAGGTGGAGGTGGACGCCGAGGCGTACCCCCCAGACAGCGGTCAGCAGCGCGGTGACCACGCGCAGCACCGGCGACCCGTCCCCGAGCGGGGCCGCGACCACCGCGACGAGCGCGAAGCCAGGCCCCCAGAGCGTGTCGACGGTGTCGTACCGCTCGCGCCACCGGGCGATGCCGAAGGTGACGACGAAGGCCACGAGCGTCGCGCCCGCCGTGACCGCGAGGGTCCCTCCGAGCGGCATCAGGACCACTCCCGGGTGGCGGGCAGCGCGCTCAGGCCGGCGTCGGACGAGCGGACCGCGAGGATCTGGTCCACGCCCATCCTGTTCTCCTCGAACGCGAGCGCGCCGCCGACCAGGTAGAGCCGCCAGACCCGCGCGCCGGACTCACCGATCAGCGCCACGACGTCGTCCCAGTTGCTCTCGAGCGTTTTCTCCCATGCCCGGACCGTACGCACGTAGTGCTCGCGCAGCGCGTGGACGTCGCGGATCTCGAAACCTGCGGTCTCCAGATGCCCGAGCGTGCGGCTCAGCGGCCGCATGGTCATGTCAGGAGCGATGTAGCGCTCGATGAACGCGCCGCCGCCCGGCGCCACCGCGCCACGCGACATCTGCTGGAGCACCAGCCGCCCGGTGGGCTTGAGCATCCGGTACAGGGTCCGTGTGTACTCGGGGTAGTTCTCCTCGCCGACGTGCTCGCCCATCTCGATGGTGGCGACCGCGTCGAACGGCTCGTCGGTCAGCTCACGGTAGTCCTGACGACGGACCTCGACGCGGTCCTCCAGATCGTGCTGGGCGAGGCGGCCTCGGATGTGTTGCAGCTGCTCCGCCGACAGCGTGATGCCGACGGCCTGGACGCCGTGGTGCTTCGCCGCGTGCACCAGGAGCGAACCCCAGCCGCAGCCGACGTCGAGCAGCCGCATCCCCGGCCGGAGCCCGAGCTTGCGGCAGATGAGTTCGAGTTTGTCCCACTGGGCCTGTTCGAGGTCGTATCCCTCGTCCTCGGACGTCCAGTACGCCGACGAGTAGGCCATCGATTCGTCCATCAGCAGCTGGTAGAAGGCGTTGCCGAGGTCGTAGTGGTGCGCGATGGCGGACTTGTCGCGGAGCAGGGTGTGCAGCTTCCCGGACAGCCGGGCCTCCTCGGCGGGCGGTTTGGGCGGCGGCCCGACGACGCCGAGGCTCACCGCGATCCGCAGCGCCTCGGCCCACTCCCGCGGGCCGAGCTTCGCGCCGCGCGCGGCACCCGAGCGGCTCAGCGCCCAGATCCGGCGGAATCCTTCGGCGAGGTCGCCCTCGACGTCGAGATCGCCCGAGACATACGCTCTGGCCAGGCCCAATTCCCCGGGCGCGTAGAGGAGACGGCGCAGGGCACGGCGGTTGCGGAGTACCACGGTCGGGGCATCCGGCGGACCGGCGCGTACGCCGTCCCAGGTACGGAGACCGACCGGCAGGGAGCCGCCGAGGAGCCGCTCGACGAACGGCACTAGGCGAGACGCGGGACTGTTCGGCATAGTCGTCATTCGACCCCGGACAGGAAAAGGATGGGTCGTGTGATGCCCCGGTTCACCCGGTCCAATCCGGTCCGGCCCCTGTTCCGAATCCCGTTCGTGCACACCAAGGGTCTACGCATCGGAGTCATCGGCAGCGGCGTGGCCGGCCTCACGGCCGCCTACCTGCTGCAACGCCGTTATGAAGTGCTGTTGTTCGAAGCCGACGACAGGCTGGGCGGGCACGCGCACACCCACGACGTCCCGAGCGCGCACGGCGGCACCGTCGGCGTCGACTCCGGGTTCATCGTGCACAACGAGCGCACCTACCCGAATCTGCTGCGCCTGTTCGGCGAACTCGGCGTCACCACCCGCGACACCGAGATGTCCATGAGCATCCGCTGTGACGGCTGCGGCCTCCAGTACGCCGGGGCCAAGGGGCTGAAAGGCCTGTTCGCGCAGCCTCGCAACGTCGCCCGCGGGCGCTACCTGCGGATGCTCGCCGACGTCAAGCGCTTCCACCGGCACGCGAAGCGCGTCCTCGAATCGCCCGAGGCCGGAGACGTCACGCTCGGCGCGTTCCTCGCGATCGGCGGGTACACGAAGTACTTCGTCGACCACTTCATGCTCCCGGTGGTCTCGACCGTCTGGTCGGCGGACCGGACCGACACGCTCCAGTACCCCGCGCGCTACCTGTTCGAGTTCCTGCGCAACCACGGGATGCTGTCGGTCGGCGGGTCGCCGAGGTGGCGCACCGTCGTCGGCGGCTCCCGCGAGTACGTCGACCTCGCCGCCAAGCAGCTGACCGCCGTCCACCTGTCGACACCGGTCCGCTCGGTCAAGCGCGTCGGCCGGGGGATCGAAGTCCGCGACGACGCCGACACCCGGCACCGCCTCGACAAGGTCGTCCTGGCCACGCACGCGGACCAGGCGCTGAAGCTGCTCGCGGCGCCGACCGACGCCGAACGCGACGTCCTCGGCTCGTTCCGGTACTCCAGTAATGAGGCGTGGCTGCACACCGACACCGGCGTGCTCCCGACGGCCGAGTCGGCGCGGGCGGGCTGGAACTACGCCACCCCCGCCTGCGGCGCGAACGCGGGCGCGGTGCAGGTCTCCTACGACATGAACCGCCTGATGCGGCTCGACGAGCCGACCGGCTACGTCGTCACGCTCAATCCCGGCACCGCCCCCGACGACGGTTCGGTGCTGGCCAGGATGACCTACGAGCACCCCGTCTACACGCCCGGTTCCGTGGCCGCCCAGCGCCGTCTGCCCGAACTCAACGACGGCACGGTCGCCTTCGCCGGCGCGTACCACGGCTGGGGGTTCCATGAGGACGGTTGCGCGTCCGGTGTCCGCGCGGCCGAGAGCTTCGGGGTGCGATGGTGACCGCCATGGCCGTCCTCTACGACTCGACGGTGGCGCACGTCCGGCGCAACGATCCGCCGATCTCGTTCGCCCACCGCGTCTATCTGTGGTTCGTCGACCTCGACAGGCTGCCGAAGCTGCCGTGGTGGCTTCGCCCCTTCGCCCGCTTCGACCCGCGAGACCACTTCGCACCCGGGGACACCTCCAGCATCCGGTCCAAATTGGACCGCTGGCTCGCGGCTCGCGGCGTGGACCTTCAGGGCGGCCGGGTGCTGATGCTCGCCGGCGCGCGGGTGCTCGGGCACAACTTCAATCCGATCTCCCTCTACTGGTGCCATCGGCCGGACGGCGGACTCGAATGCGTCGTCGCCGAGGTCCACAACACCTACCGGGGCAGGCACGCGTATCTCCTGCGGCCCGACGCGGCCGGGAACGCCTTCGCGGACAAGGAGTTCTACGTCTCGCCGTTCCAGTCGATGGACGGCGAGTACCGGATGGAGGTGCCGAAGCCGGAGTCTCTGCTCTCGGTCAAGATCGCCCTCCGCCAGGGGGACACGACACCGCTGACCGCGTCGTTGCGCGGGGTGCGGCGACCGGCCACCACCAGGTGGCTGGTGCGGCTGCTGATCACCCGTCCGCTCATGCCGCACCGGGTCTCCGCGCTGATCCGGCGGCATGGGATCAAACTGTGGGTGAAGAAGGCGCCGATGACCCCGCGGACGCCGCAGACGGCCGGAGGCAGACTTGATGGATGAATCGGCACGTCCCCGCCGGATGGCGCCCGTTCCCGACGACGAACCGCAGGGCCCGACGGCCGAGGACCTGCTCGTCCGGGTCGCCAAGGGGGACGAGCGGGCCTTCGACGCCTTGTACGACCGGCTCGCGGGCCCGGTCCTCGGCCTGGTGCGGCGCATCCTGCGTGACGCCGCACAGTCCGAAGAGGTCACCCAGGAGGTCATGGTGGAGCTGTGGCGCACCGCCACGCGCTACTCCCCGGAGCGGGGGAGCGCGCTGAACTGGGCCATGACGCTCGCGCACCGCCGCGCCGTCGACCGTGTCCGGTCGGCACGGGCCAGTTCGGACCGTGAGGTCAAGGCGACCTTCGAGGCCGCCCGCGCCCGGCCCTTCGACGAGGTGGCCGAGGCGGTCGCGGCCCGCTGGGAACGTTCGCAGGTGCGGCGGTGCCTGACGAGCCTCACCGAGCTGCAACGGGAATCCGTGCTGCTCGCCTACTACCAGGGCTACACCTATCGCGAGGTCGCAGAGGTGCTGCAGACCCCGCACGGAACCATCAAGACCCGTCTCCGGGACGGCCTGATCAGGCTCCGGGACTGTTTGGGGGTGACGGCATGACCATGCCCGAAATGCACACGCTCACGGGGGCCTACGCCGTCGACGCGCTGTCCGAAGTGGAGCGTGCCCAGTTCCAGCGGCACCTCGGGGAGTGCGCTTCGTGCGCGCAGGAGGTCCTCGAACTCCAGATGACCGCCACCCGGCTCGGCGCCGCGATGGCCGAGGACCCGCCGCCCGAGCTCAAGCGCCGGGTGCTCGCGGAGGCGATGGCTACCAGGCAGGTGCCGCCGAAGACGCGGTCCGGGACCGGTGAACGTTTCAAGGACCGGCGCCGCGCTCCGCGCTGGGCGATCGCCGCGGCCGCGGCGGCGGTGGTCGGGCTGGCGGGCACCGCCGTGTTCGGCGGTATCGCGTACGAGAACCACACGCAGCTGACCGCCGCGCGGGAACGCGCCGCGCAGTACGCGGACCGGTACGCCCCGGTCGCCGACGTCCTCGCGGCCATCGATCTGCGGACCGGGCACGCCGAGACCTCCGCCGGGGGCGGCGGGACCGTGATGATGTCGCGCGCGAAGGACCGGCTCGTCTTCATGGCGGCGCAGCTGCCGAAAAACGATCCGGGCCGGACGTACCAGGCCTGGCTCATGTACCCGGGCACCGCGCCCAAGCCCGCCGGGCTCATTTCCGGTGGTCAGGACGGTGCGCTGCTGGTCGCCGACGGGCTCGCCGGTGCCGAGAAGTTCGCGCTCAGCGTCGAACAGGCGGGCGGATCACCGACCGGATCGCCGTCGAAGGACGTCGTCATGGTCATGTCCATGCCGACCTGATCTTCGCTTGTACCAGGCCGCCGTTCGCCGCTGCGACCGGGTCTCGCTCTTGCGCCCGCGAACATGTTGTGGCAAAACACCTTTGCGACACACGGCGTGGCTACTGGATTCGAGCCTGCCTGGTGCATACCGTCCTGCTTCAACGTCGGCAGTTGACATAACTCTCAATCTGAACTTCAGCTCGAGGGTTCGGCACAGGCTCAGCGACCGGCGGGCAGCACGAGCACACACGATCAGGAAGGCGGCTCCGATGACGCCCCCGCACAACTACCTTGCGGTGATCAAGGTCGTCGGTATCGGCGGCGGCGGAGTGAACGCCGTGAACCGCATGATCGAGGTCGGCCTCAAGGGTGTCGAGTTCATCGCGGTGAACACCGACGCACAGGCACTGCTCATGTCCGACGCCGACGTCAAGCTCGACATCGGCCGGGAACTGACCCGCGGCCTCGGTGCCGGCGCCGCCCCCGAGGTGGGGCAGAAGGCCGCCGAGGACCACCGCGAAGAGATCGAAGAGGTCATCAAGGGCGCCGACATGGTGTTCGTGACCGCGGGCGAGGGTGGTGGCACCGGCACCGGTGGCGCGCCCGTCGTCGCCCAGATCGCGCGGAAGCTCGGCGCGCTGACCATCGGCGTCGTCACCCGCCCGTTCACCTTCGAAGGCAAGCGCCGCAGCAAGCAGGCCGAAGAGGGCATCCAGCAGCTGCGCAACGAATGCGACACGCTCATCGTGATCCCGAACGACCGGCTGCTGCAGCTGGGCGACATCGGCGTCTCGCTGATGGACGCGTTCCGCTCGGCCGACGAGGTGCTGCTTTCGGGTGTCCAGGGCATCACCGATCTGATCACCACGCCGGGTCTGATCAACCTGGACTTCGCCGACGTCAAGAGCGTCATGTCCGGCGCGGGCTCCGCGCTGATGGGCATCGGCTCGGCGCGCGGCGAGGGCCGGGCGATCCAGGCGGCGGAGAAGGCGATCAACTCGCCGCTGCTGGAAGCCTCGATGGACGGGGCGCACGGCGCGCTGCTGTCGATCGCGGGCGGGTCGGACCTCGGCCTGTTCGAGATCAACGAGGCCGCGTCGCTGGTGCAGGAGTCCGCGCACCCCGACGCCAACATCATCTTCGGGACGATCATCGACGACTCGCTCGGCGATGAGGTCCGGGTCACCGTGATCGCGGCCGGTTTCGACGCCGGGACGCCGACCCACAAGAAGCTCGACCCGTCGACGTTCGGCTCTCGCGCGAACTCGACCGCGTCCGCACAGGCGGGCCAGGTCAACGGTGGCGGGGCGACGCCGGTGCAGAGCCCGCCTTCGGGTGCCACGCCGGTGCCGTCGACCGGTTCCAACGGCTACCCGGTCGCGCCGCCGCGCACGCACTCGCCGATGCCGTCCGCCCGTAACGAGGGCAACGGCTCGCTGTCCGGCGGGCTCCCGCAGCCCGGCGGCGGTTCGCGCGGCTACTCCCCGATCGGGTCGAACTCGACCCACGGCAGCCTGCCCGGTCGCGCCACCCCGGTGCACGACGACCCGTCGGACGACGAGGTCGACGTTCCCCCGTTCATGCGGCGGTAGCTCGCCAGTACGTTCCGTGAAGGCCTCCTTGACTACAGTCGAGGGGGCCTTCACTCAGGTCTAGGAGGAATTCGTGCGGGTACGGCGGGTTGTCACGACAAGGGCGGGCGGGGCTTCCCGGCCGCCTTACGACACCTTCAACCTCGGTGATCACGTCGGCGACGACGCGGGCGACGTCTACGCCAACCGCAAACGTCTCGCCACCGAACTCGGCCTGACCGAGGACAGGCTGGCGTGGATGGAGCAGGTCCACGGCCGCACCGCCACCGTCGTCGACGGTTCGGAGACCTCCGCCGCCGAAGCGACCGACGCGCTCGTGACCGCTCAGACAGGTCTCGCGCTCGTGGTGCTCGTCGCCGATTGCGTGCCTCTGTTGCTGGCCGACGCCGAAGCCGGTGTCGTCGCCGCCGTTCACGCGGGCCGCGTCGGCGCCAGGGTCGGCGTCGTCCCCGCCGCGATCGAAGCGATGCGCTCGCTCGGCGCCGAGCCGGCCCGGACCGAAGCGCTCCTCGGGCCCGCGATCTGTGGTGACTGCTACGAAGTCCCGGCCGACATGGCCGCCGACGTCGAAAAGCACGTTCCCGGCAGTGCCTGCAAAACCCGGAAGGGCACACCCGGGCTCGACCTGCGCGCCGGCCTCTGGCGGCAACTGGCCGACCTCGGCGTCGGCAAGATCGGCGTCGATCCGCGGTGTACCAACGAAGACAAGACGCTGTTCAGCTTCCGCCGCGACGGCACCACGGGCCGGATCGCGGGGATCACGTGGCTGGACGCGTCGTGAGTACCGCCGACGTGCTTTTTCCCGGGGAGGCGGCATGAACATGGCCCGCAAGGGGGAATTAGCCGCTTCCCTTGCCGAAGTGGAAGAGCGGATCGGCGCCGCATGCAAGGCGGCGGGCCGGGCGCGCGACGAGGTCAAACTGCTCGCGGTCACCAAGACGTTCCCGGCGCTCGACGCCGCTCTGCTCGCCGACCTCGGCGCGCTCGACCTCGCCGAGAACCGCGATCAGGAGGCGGGGGCGAAGGCCGAAGAGGTCGCCGGGTTGCGCCCGGACGCCCCGATTCGCTGGCACATGGTCGGCAGCCTGCAGCGGAACAAGGCCAAATCAGTGGTGCGCTGGGCCGACGAGGTCCAGTCCGTCGACTCCGAGCGCCTGGCCGACGCGCTCGCGAAAGCCACCAGGTCGGCGCTCGATTCCGGGCAACGCGATCACCCGTTGGACGTCCTCATTCAAGTAAGTCTCGATGACGATCCGAAACGCGGGGGCACTCGGGTGAGCGAAATAGGCCAACTGGCGGAGCGGATAGCCCATGTGGGTGATATTCGCCTCGGAGGGCTTATGGCGGTGGCTCCGCTGGGTACTGACCCCGCAGAGGCGTTCGAGAAGCTCGCTCGTGCGTCGGAGCGTCTACGGGAAGATCACCCAAATGCCCGTGAGATCTCCGCCGGAATGAGCAATGATCTCGAGCAGGCGATCGCGCACGGCTCGACCTGTGTGCGTGTCGGAACCGCGTTGCTCGGTGGACGCGGTTTAGCCTCGCCCTAGGGAATACCGTCTCGTCGTTACGGGGAGTGGCGGCGAGGGCGGGGGAGCACGGTGCGGGACGCGGCTAAGGCTAGGGAGAGGCATGAGCGCGCTGCAGAAGCTGAAGGCCTACTTCGGGATGGTGCCCGCGGACGAAGACGGCTACGACGTCGAGGATGACTACCGGCGAGGGTACGCCCCAAAGGAATATGCCGAAGACGAGTACGACTACGACGACGAGCCACCGGCCCGGTCACGGGG
Organism: Amycolatopsis azurea DSM 43854; assembly: GCF_001995215.1. Classification (GTDB taxonomy): domain Bacteria; phylum Actinomycetota; class Actinomycetes; order Mycobacteriales; family Pseudonocardiaceae; genus Amycolatopsis; species Amycolatopsis azurea. The sequence continues at coordinate 218,286 of NZ_MUXN01000023.1, read as the reverse complement.
TGGACGTTACCGGGACGTCGACGACACTTATGACGAGCCCGCGCCCCGGCCTCGGTCACGCTCCGTGGCCAGTCCGGAGCCGGCGGTCCACGGGGCCTTGGCGATGGACCGTCAGCCGGAGCCGGTCGCGCGGCTCCGTCCGGTCACCGAACCGGTCCGGGCCGCGGTGCGCGACCCGTTGAGCCGGATCACCACGCTGCACCCGACGAGCTACGCCGAGGCGCGCGCGATCGGGGAGCACTACCGGGAGGGCATCCCGGTGATCATGAACCTCACGGAGATGGAGAACGCGGACGCGAAGCGTCTCGTCGACTTCGCCGCGGGGCTCGCGTTCGCGTTGCGCGGGTCGATGGACAAGGTCACCAACAAGGTGTTCCTTCTCTCACCGCCCGATGTGGACGTCACCGCGGAGGACCGTCGGCGGATTGCCGAAGGCGGATTATTCCTGCGCGGCTGATCACCCGGTGACCGCTGAGCGCAGCCGGATGTGATTTTGTCGACTCATCGGCATCTCGGGCCCGTCAACTGCGTCTTTTGACGCGGGACATGGCAGAGTGGTTACGTGAATGCTGTGTTGCTGGTCGTCTGGTACGTGCTGTTCGCCTTCTGGCTCCTGCTGACGGCACGGATCGTCGTCGAACTCGTGCGTGCTTTCGCTCGCGAGTGGCGTCCTGCCGGAGGGGTTGCGGTAACGCTCGAGACCATCTACACAGTGACCGACCCACCGGTTCGTCTGTTCAGACGAATCATCCCGACCGTACGAATCGGCGGCGTCGGACTGGACTTATCGATTATGGTGCTGCTGTTGGTTGTGTTCTTCGCGATGCAGCTGGCAACGCCAGGGTGATTTTCGGGGAAGCCCGGGTGGACCTGCAGGCCATGGAGTGCGTGAGGTGATCTGATGTCGTTGACCCCCGCTGACGTGCATAACGTCGCGTTCAGCAAGCCGCCCATAGGCAAAAGGGGCTACAACGAGGACGAGGTGGACGCGTTCCTCGACCTGGTGGAGACCGAGCTTGCCCGGTTGATCGAGGACAACAACGAGCTGCGGCAGCAGGTCGAACAGCTCGACAACGAGCTCGAGACCACCCGTGGTGAGCTCGAGAACGCCAAGGCCGGCGCCGTCGGCCCGCCGCCGCAGGTACGCGACGAGCCGTCGCGCCGCCTCGCGCCGGTGCCGCCGCCGCAGTCGGCGATGGAGCAGACCCAGGCCCACTCGATGGTGCCGGACAACGGGGAGCCCAACGTCCAGGCCGCGAAGGTGCTCGGGCTGGCGCAGGAAATGGCGGACAGGCTCACCGCCGAGGCCAAGACCGAGTCGGACGGCATGCTCGCCGAAGCCCGGACCAAGTCCGAGCAGCTGCTGTCGGACGCGCGGTCGAAGTCGGACTCGATGGTCAACGAGGCGCGCACCCGCGCCGAGACCATGCTGAACGACGCGCGGACCCGTGCCGAGACCTTGGAGCGCCAGGCGCGCGACAAGGCGACGACCATGGAGCGCGAGGCTCAGCGCAAGTACACCGAGACCATGAACAACATGAACGCGGAGAAGGGCTCGCTGGGCAAGAAGATCGAAGAGCTGCGCACGATCGAGCGGGAATACCGCACGAGGCTGCGTGGGTTCCTCGAGTCCCAGCTGCGTGAGCTCGACGACCGCGGTTCGGCCGCTCCCGCGTCGGCGTCCTCGACGAACTCGGGGCAGCCGGCGTCGTCCTCGGGCGGCGGACAGGGCTACTCGTTCGGCCCTCGGGCCGAAGCGGGCTGATTTTCACCGGCCCGAGTTTTCACCCTGCTTGAATTTTCTACTCAGTGGAACGGCCTCGGCACTCTCCGGAGGGTCGGGGCCGTTTCGCTTGCCGCTCGTGTTGTAATTCACCGTGCTCTACATCGTCCTGGTACTGGTACTGGCGGCTCTGGGGCTGCTCGTCGCGGCGCTCATCACCGCGAACTCCCTGTGGGCCTGGATCTCCATCGGTCTCTCCGTCGTCGCCGGGTTGCTGCTCGTCTTCGACTGGCTGCGCCGCCGGAAGAAGCGCGAGGCCGAGGCCGGCGCCGACTCCGAGCAGACCGACGCCGAAGACTCGGAGGAGGCCGATGATTCGACAGCGGCCGAAAAGAGTGACGCGGGCGACGAAAAAAAATCCGAGGACGCGGAGCAGACCGTTCTGATGCCCGCCGCGGGTGAACTCGACGGCACCGAAGAGGCGGCGGAGCCGCAGCGCACCGGTGATCCCGGCGAGGAGAAGAGCGATCCCGAGGACGTGGCGATCGTCTCCGAACTCGAGACCGAGGTCGTCGTCGTCGACGAGTACCCGCGCTATCACGTGACTTCGTGCGAATGGCTCGACGCCCGCGACACCATCCCGCTGGGTATCGGCGAGGCACGGCAGCTCGGGTTCACCCCGTGCGCGCTGTGCACGCCCGACGCCGAGATCGCCGGGCAGCACCGCGACAAGACCAAGGCGGACAGCTAGGCGCTCCTCAGCGTCTGAGCCGCTTCGCCGACGGCGACCACGTCCGCGGCGATCATGTCGAGCACCAGGCGCTGTTCGTCGTCGGCGCCCCGCGGCGCCGGAATCTCCGCCGTCTCCTCGGTGCCGAGCGTGCGCGCCGCCTCGTCGACGGCGTCCGCGACGTCGGCCGGTCCGGACAGCAGCAAGAGCGACGACGCCGTCACGGACAAGCCGCGCAAGGCCTCGGCGGCGTTCTCCAGCGACTCCCGTTGTCCTGGCGCGGGTTCCTTCGTGCCCGGCTCCGCGGCGAGCAGACCGTGGTGCGCGACGGCGGCGGTCCGGAACTCGCGGCCGAGTGTGCGCGGGTCGACGTCCTCGCCGCGCAGTTTGCGCCCCACCGAGCCGAGCAGCACGCGAGTGGCGTCGACGGCGCTCTCGAACCGTTCCGCCGGGCCGGGTTTCGGCACACCGGGAATCGCGGCGAAACCGAACAGCAGGGCGATGGCGCCGGCGAGGACCATCAGGAGCAGGTACTCCACGAGCACGTAACGCGGGTCGAGGTGTCTGGTGGTCGCGTTCATGCCGACCGACATCAGGACCATGCAGCCGTTGAACACCGCCGGGCGCGTCTGCATGAACGAAAACCCGCCCAGCAACGCGACAAGGCCGATCGGCAGCAGAAACCCTTGCGGCAGAAGCCAAAGGACGAGGGTGAGCACGACGGCGCCGCCGAGTGAGCCGCCGATGCGCTGCCAGGCCTTGCTGAGGCTGTCGCGCCATTCCGGCTGCATGATGGCGAAAGTGCCCAGCAGGAAGGACACGGTGAGCGGGTCGCCTGGCCGGAAACTCGCGACCACGAGCGCCAACGCCAGCCCGAGACCGCAGCGGAGCGCGTGCCGGAACTGCGGTGACCGCCAGGAGAACGTGCCGCTCAACTCGATCCGGCGCACTTCCTTACGGAGTCCTTTCGGAACGTCCACACGCGACTCGTCGCGTTCGGTCGCCGCGGCCCGGATGGTGTCGAGAGAATCCCAGAGCGCGGCGACGAGCCTGGCCGTGGCGCCGGGTAGCTCCGCGGGTTCCCTGCGCCGCACAGGTTCGACGTGGTCCGGCGCTGTGGTGCTTCGTACGGCCTCGGCGAGCCTGATAGCCTCTTCCCTGGCCGCGTCGAGCGTTTCGCCGATTTCGTCGTGGTTCAGCCGTTTCCGGCGGATCTCGAGCAAGCCGGAGGCCGCGCGGTAGCGGAACGTACCGCCGAGAACCCTGCCCGTCCAGCGACGTGGCCGGTCCGCGAGCCACAGCTTCGCCGCGCGTTCCTGCGTTTCGGAGGTACTCGACGCTAGTGCGTCGGCCAGCGCTTCCCGGGTCGGCTTGGCCGGGTCCTTCGCGCCCATCAGGACGCGCAGCAGGAGCACTACGCCCACCGCGAGCGCCGGCGCGCCCAGGATCTGCCCCGCCGACGCCGTCCCCGTCAGCTGGAAGCCGTACCCGAACAGCGACGCCATCCCGAGCCCCAGCCCGACCGTGACGAACCGCGCCCCGAGCGCGGGCAGCAGTCCGGCGACGACCACGATCGCCACCAGCAACGCGATCGCCGCCCACTGCGACACCGCTCCCAGCAGCCGTGGCACGCCGACCGCGAGGATCAGTGCGGGCGCGAACCACGCCAGCAGCCGCAGATCCGCCCACAGCGGCCCGCCGACCGCCGCCATGAGACAGAAGAGCGCCGTGAGCGCCGCCAGGACGGCCGCGTTGCCCAGTCCCAGCAGGAAACCGAGTCCGCTGACGCCGCCGAGGACCACCAGCAGGACGACGAGGAGTCCGGGCCCTTTCATCGGACCCCGTAGATCGACATACCGTCAACCTAGATGCGGCGGCGGGGACGGCAACTCGGGCTTTGATACGTTGCGGCCCATGTCAGAGTCCAACGCCCCTGATCACGGCGAAGACGCTGGTCCGCCGCGCCGTACCGCCAAGCGCGTCATCGGTGGGATCGTCTTGATCCTTCTCGCCGCGGTCCTATTGTTCGGCGGGATCCAGGGGATCGTCGATCCGGACGCCGTCACCAGCAAATCGCGCAAGATGGACACCGACGTCGAGGCGAAGATCGGTGGCCTGCTGCTCTGTTCTTTCGGGCTCACGGTGCTGTTCTTCGGGATTTTCCTGTTGAGGAAGAGAAAGCCCTCCGAGGGTTCTCTGTTCGGCAAACCGGGTGAGTGACCCTTCTCCAACTTTCGATATAGTCTGAATATGCTATAGAACGGGTGTTCGACTGCGGGTAGTGTTGTTGGCGTGGCCAGCAGCGACAGACCTCAGACGACGCCCGCCGAGTGGTGGCGCGTCGACACTGCTGTGTTGCATGCCCGTAAGCAGGAACTTGAAGTCTTGAAGCGTCAGTTGGATGCCGAGCAGAACGCGATTCTCGCGGAAATCAATGTGCGTGGGGTTCGGGGATGTAGCGGGCATTCGACGTTGGCGGGGATAATTTTCGAGGACTTCCATGTGACGGAGAAGGAGGCCAAGGACCGCGCGGATCGGGTACTCGCCCTGCATGCCGGCCCGTCTATCGGCGGTGATCCTGTCCCGCCACTCGCACCTCTGACCGCCGAGGCGGCCGCAGAAGGCGCGATCGGTGGCTCGCAGATCGACGCGATCATCCGCACTCTGGCCCGCATCCCGTCTTTCGTGCCAGAAGAGGAGGTGCGGGGCGGTGAGAAGATCCTGGTCGACCTCGCCCGCCGTGCCGGGCCCCGTGTCATCGCCCGGGCTGGGCGGCGTCTGTTGGACAAGCTTGATCCCGATGGGAAAGAACCCCGTAATGAGGATCCGAAGGATGTGCGGCCGGAGTTGCGGTTCGTCAAACACCGCGACGGCACCCTCGGCCTGAAAGCCACCTTGGACCTCGAAACGTATGCCCGGTTGAAGTCGGATCTGGATCCGTTGGCCAAGCCGCACAAGGCGATCGACGGGGTGCGGGATTCCCGCACGCAGGACGAGCGCTATGGCGACGCCTTCACCGACTACGTCCGGTTGAAGACCGCCAGCCGGAACCTCCCCGGCCAGGCCGGGGAGGCCACGCACATCCTGGTCACCATGTCCTACGAGGACTTGATCAACGACCTCGGCGAGGCTCACCTCGATCTCGTCGGGCCGATCAGCGCCACCGATGCCCGGATCCTCGCCTGCGACGCCCGCGTCCGGCCCGGAGTACTCGGCACCGCAGGCGAACCCTTGGACATCGGCCGCTCCAAACGCACCGTCTCCTTGGCTCAGAAGTACGCGTTGACGATCCGCGACGGAGGCTGCGCGTTCCCCGGCTGCGACATGCCAGTCCCACGCTGTACCGCTCACCACATCGTTTTCTGGCGACACCACGGTGAAACGAAAATCGACAACCTGGTTCTGCTCTGTACCAAGCACCATCGGCTGATCCATCACAGTGAGTGGAAAGTCCGGATCGCCCAGGACGGCCTGCCGGAGTTCACCGCCCCTGCCTACCTCGACCCCACCGGACAACCTCGGCGTAACACCATGCACCTGAGGACATGGGCCGATCTGCCGCCTGTATAACGACCTACACGTCCGCGCTTGAGTCGCGTCGCGGATCCGTATTGTCCGCGAGCTTTAACTCGAAGAGCATCTGAGCGCCCGAAGACCATGCGGTGTCGTCAACCAGTAGTGGAACGGTCTTCCGGCGAAGACGACTTTGCCGTGACCGAACATCTACCTGCGCGGTGAACGCGCTCGCGGGCACACTCCCCATCGGCACGGCGGCAGGCCTGGTCCTCGGCGATGAACCCGCCACCACTTGCTACCTCCCGGAGCACCGCGCCTTCCTCCGCTGGCTCGCGGCCGACTCCGAGGACGACCTGTTCGCCGAAGCCGAACGACTCCTCGCCGATCCCGTCACGCCGTGGGAGGACTGCGGTCCTTGGGAAACCGACGGCCCCGCGGTCCTCATGGACTCGGTGACCGCGGGGGCGGAACTGGGCGTCGAGTATCCCGCCGGCGGAAAGCCGGAGCAGGCGTACGTCGAGATCGAGAAAGGAAGGTTCACCGTTCGCGCCATCCACACGAAAGGCGAAGCCGCGTGGGTCGGCTTGGTCCGCCTGATCCCCGAAGCTGCTTGATCTCGAAGCTGCTTGACCCCCGAAAGCTAAGCCCGCGACCGGTAAGCCCGTTCCAGTAGCTCACGCGCCCGCGGCGAAGCAGGATCCAGTGCGACAGCCTCTTCGGCGGCATCGGCGGCGTCCTCGAAACGCTCCATCGTCAAGAAGAGCTCCGCGAGATCGGCGCGGACCCGGCCGAGTGCGGCGGTGTTCCCGGCGGACCCGAAGCTTTCGGCGGCCATCAGCAACCGGAACGCGGCTTCGTCGAGATCGCCGAGTGCCTGCGAAAGCTTGCCGTGGGTGTACAGCATCTCGGCCTGTACCTCGTGGTTCCCGCCCACGGCGTCGCACTCGCCGCTCAGGTCGAGAGCGGCCTGAAGGTCCCCGGTGAACGCGAGGATCCAGACCGCCATCAGCCGGGCGCGGGCGGCGTTCACGTAGTCGCATTCCGACTGGAAGAGGCCGACGGCCTCACGGGCCAGAGCCAAGGCGCGCGGGGGATCCTGCCCCAGGGTCAGCGCGGCGCGGCGGAACGCGCGTGTCCCGGGATCGTCCCGTGCCGCCTCGACGAGATCGCCGGAACCGGCGAGACGGCGGGCGAGCAGGACGCCTTCGGGATTCGGCAGCAGGTCGTCGAATCGTTCCCACAGCGCGGCCGCGAACTCCGGATCGTCCGCTTTGCGTTCGGCCCGGGAAGCCAGTTCCTCCACGGTCGTCGGGTAGATCAGGATCACCGAGCCGATTTGCCTGGTGCGCGGGAGCAACGAGAGACCCAGATCCAGCGAGCCCCGCACCGGTTCCGCGGCGAGGAGTGCCCGGATCCGGTCGCTCTGCGCGGAGTTCCCGTTGCGGGCGTCGAACCGCGCGGCGATCTCCAGCGCGCGGGTGGCATGGTCCAAAACGGATCCCGTCGCCAAAGCCGCCGCGGCGTGGAAGTCCATTTCCGCGAGCGGGGTCGATCGCCATCCGCCGTGCCGGTCCACCAATTTCCGAGCCGCGGAAGGATTCCCCGTGCGCGCACAGAATTCGACGTGCCGAGCCAGCGAGCCGAGCTCCGAAGGATCGCTCCAGAAAGCCGAATAGGACTCCCGGAACGCTTCCACCGCGTCGTCGAGCCGCTCCAGCCGGACGAACGGGAGCATCAGCGCGGCGCGCATCGCGTGAGGCTGCCGGGAGCAGTAGTCCTCGTCGGAGAAGAGCTCGGCGGCGTCGGCGAGGTGTCCGATCCGGAGGAGGTGGTCGATCCGCAGGCCGGTGTCGCACTGGGCGCACCGCGAGCTTTCCGGCGGGGCCTCGTACCGGACGTCCGCGTCGGAGCCGAGATGCGAGGCGACGATCAGGCGGTTGTCGGGCATCGGGCCGAAGAGACGTTCGCCCTCATCGAGCGCGGCGAGGGTGTCCGCGAGCGGAACGCGCGGGTCTTCGGTGAAGGCCTCGGCCAGGTAGTCGAACACCGGCCGGAGTTCGGGATCGCCGGAGTCCAGGCACCGCGAGAGCGGCTCGAACACCTTCGCGGGCTCGCCGCCGAGGAGGTACGCGGTGGCCAGCCGGACGCGTGCCTCGTGCCGATGCGCGGTCAGCCCCAGCGCGTCCACCCGACGCGTCACCTTCTCGAGCGCGGCGATCTGCCCCGCGCCCTCCCACATCCGGTCGGTGACCCGGATCTGGCGCCACAACTGTTCTTCGGTGTCCATCACCCTCCCGCCGGGCGGCAGCCTAACCACGGCGCCCGCCCGCCGCCTCCGGGTTTCCGCCCACCCCGGACAACCCGGTTGCCCCCGCGCGCTACCCTTGACTCAACTGGCACCGATCCGGCCATCACCGGGGAGCCTCCGGAAGAACAGGGCCCGCGCCCCCAGTAGAACCGGACGGGTACGGCCCGTCACAGCCGTCGAATGAGCGGCCCAGCCGGAACACCACCGGCCGGGCAAGCGGGGTGGTACCGCGGAACGCGCCGGAACCGGCCGTCTCGTCCCCGTGTGGGTGAGAGCCCGTACGAGACGAGCAGTGTCGGATCTGAGGAGCACCGAAGATGTATCCCAAGGCACAGGTGGACGGCGAGACCGGCGTCCCGTCCCAGCCTTCGTTCCCCGAGTCGGAAAAGCGCGTCCTCGCGTACTGGGAATCCGATCGGACCTTCCAGGCCTCCATCGACGCCCGCGACCCCGGCGTCAACGGCTCGAACGAGTACGTCTTCTACGACGGCCCGCCGTTCGCCAACGGCCTCCCGCACTACGGTCACTTGCTCACCGGGTACGTGAAGGACCTGGTGCCGCGTTACCAGACCATGAAGGGCAAGCGCGTCGAGCGCCGCTTCGGCTGGGACACCCACGGCCTGCCCGCCGAACTCGAGGCCATGCGCCAGCTCGGGATCACCGAGAAGTCCGAGATCGACGCGATGGGCATCGACGTCTTCAACGACGCCTGCCGCGAGTCCGTGCTGCGCTACACCGGCGAATGGCAGGACTACGTCACCCGCCAGGCCCGCTGGGTCGACTTCGGCAACGACTACAAGACGCTCGACCTGTCCTACATGGAGTCGGTCATCTGGGCGTTCAAGCAGCTGTGGGACAAGGGCCTCGTCTACGAGGGCTACCGCGTCCTGCCCTACTGCTGGCGCGACGAGACCCCGCTGTCCAACCACGAGCTGCGCATGGACGACGACGTCTACGCCAGCCGCCAGGACCCCGCCGTCACGGTCGGTTTCCGCCTGGAGGGCAACGACAACGAGCTCGACGGCACGTACCTGCTGATCTGGACCACGACGCCGTGGACATTGCCGTCCAACCTCGCGACCGCGGTGCACCCCGACGTGCGCTACGTCGTGGTGGAAAGCGACGGCAAGCGGTTCCTGCTCGCCGAAGCGCGCGTCGCGTCCTACGCTCGCGAGCTCGGCGAGGAGCCGACCGTCGTCGGGCACTACACCGGGACCGAACTGCTCGGAACCCGTTACGCCCCACCGTTCCCGTACTTCGCCGGACACGAGAACGCGCACCGCGTGCTGTCCGCGGACTACGTGACCACCGAGGACGGCACCGGTGTCGTCCACATCGCGCCCGCCTACGGTGAAGAGGACAAGGCCGTCACCGACGCGGTGGGCATCGTCCCGGTCACGCCGGTCGACGCGCAGGGCAAGTTCGACGCGACCGTCTCGGACTACGCGGGCCAGCAGGTGTTCGACGCCAACCCGAACATCATCAAGGACCTCAAGAACGGCACCGGTTCCGCCGGCCGCCAGGGCGCGGTGCTGCTGCGCCACGAGACCTACGAGCACCCGTACCCGCACTGCTGGCGCTGCCGGAACCCGCTGATCTACCGCGCCGTCTCGTCGTGGTTCGTCGCGGTGACCGAGTTCAAGGACCGGATGATCGAGCTGAACCAGCAGATCACCTGGTATCCGGAGAACGTCAAGGACGGCCAGTTCGGCAAGTGGCTGGAGAACGCCCGCGACTGGTCGGTCTCCCGCAACCGGTACTTCGGCACGCCGATCCCGGTGTGGCAGTCGGACGACCCGGCGTACCCGCGCACGGACGTCTACGGCTCGCTCGACGAACTGGAGCGCGACTTCGGCGTCCGCCTGGAGAACCTGCACCGGCCCTTCATCGACGAGTTGACCCGGCCGAACCCGGACGACCCGACCGGGAAGTCCACCATGCGCCGGATCGAGGACGTGTTCGACGTCTGGTTCGACTCGGGTTCGATGCCGTACGCCCAGGTGCACTACCCGTTCGAGAACACCGAGTGGTTCGAACACCACTACCCGGGTGACTTCATCGTCGAGTACATCGGGCAGACCCGCGGCTGGTTCTACCTGCTGCACGTGCTGGCGACCGCGTTGTTCGACCGGCCGGCGTTCCGCACCTGTATCTCGCACGGGATCGTGCTCGGCTCGGACGGCCAGAAGATGTCCAAGTCGCTGCGCAACTACCCGGACGTCAACGAGGTCTTCGACCGCGACGGTTCCGACGCGATGCGCTGGTACCTGATGGCGAGCCCGATCCTGCGCGGCGGGAACCTGGTCGTCACCGACAAGGGCATCCGCGACGCCGTCCGCCAGGCCGTGCTGCCGCTGTGGAACTCGTACTACTTCCTCGCGCTCTACGCGAACGCCGAGGGCGTGGAAGGCCAGTGGCGCACGGATTCGAAGCACATCCTCGACCGGTACGTGCTGGCGAAGACGCACGAGCTGGTGACCGACGTCGAGCACGCGCTCGACACCTACGACGTCGCCGGTGCCTGCTCGACCGTCCGTGACTTCCTCGAGGTGCTGACGAACTGGTACGTGCGCCGGTCGCGCGACCGGTTCTGGGCGGGTGAGCAGGACGCGATCGACACCCTGCACACCGTGCTGGAGGTGACGTCGCGGGTGGTGGCGCCGCTGCTGCCGCTGACCACCGAGGTCGTCTGGCGCGGGCTGACCGGCGGCCGTTCGGTGCACCTGGCCGACTGGCCGAACGCGCTCGACCTGCCCGCCGACGCGGCGCTGGTGACGGCGATGGACCGGGTGCGCCAGGTGGCGTCTTCGGCGCTTTCGCTGCGGAAGTCGAACAAGCTGCGGGTGCGGCTGCCGCTGGCCAAGCTGGTCGTCGCCGCGCACGAGGCCGACTCGCTGCGCGAGTTCACCGACATCCTGCGCGACGAGGTCAACGTCAAGTCCGTCGAGCTGACCACGGACGTCGCCGCCCACGGCGGTTTCGAGGTCGCGGTGAACGCCCGTGTGGCCGGACCGCGGCTGGGCAAGGACGTCCAGACGGTGATCAAGGCCGTCAAGGCGGGCGAGTGGACGACGTCGGAGAGCGGCGCCGTCGTGGCCGCCGGGATCGAACTCGTCGAAGGCGAGTACGACCGGCGTCTGGTCGCCAAGGGCGGCGGCGCGGCCGCGGAACTGCCCGGCGGCGCCGGACTGGTCCTGCTCGACACCGAGGTGACCGACGAGCTGGCGGCCGAGGGCCTGGCCCGCGACCTGGTCCGGGTCGTGCAGCAGGCCCGCCGTGACGCCGGGCTCGACGTCGCCGACCGGATCGCGCTGACGGTCGACGCGCCGGAAGACGTGGTCACGGCCGCGAAGACGCACGAGGAGTTCATCGCTTCGGAGACGCTGGCGACTTCGGTGGCCTACGGCGACGTCGCCGACGGCTCGGCCGGCACGGTCGGGGAGGGCACCAAGGTGACCGTGGCGGTCACCAAGGCCTGACCACGGTCCCGATCACCGGGATCACGAAACGGATTCGGAACAGTCGCTTTCTCGCCCCCGGGCCGCCTTGCACGTGCGCAATCGGCAGGCTGACGCCCGGGGGCGCGCGCGAGGGGCGCGCGCCGTACTGGGGGAGAGCGAGTTCATGAGTCCTGCCCGGAAAAGAGGGATCCTGATCGGCGCCGCGCTGGCGGTCGTCGCCGTCGTGGTGGCCGCGGTGGTGCTGCTGATCAGGGAAGAACGAGCACCCGCCGCTTCCGGCGGCGGTCCGGGGGAGTCCACCGAGAGCGCGAACGAAAGCCCGGCCCAGGTCGCCGCCCGGTTCCTGCGGCAGTTCGACACCGGCGACCTGACCGGTGCGCCGGTCGACGACCCGGCGGCGGCCACGGCCGCCCTGTCCGCGACGCGCGGCGCGCTCAGCGCGGCATCGGTCAAGACGTCACTGGGCGAGGTCCCGACGACGCCGGGGGACGCGACCTCGACGTCGGCCACCTTCCACGCCGCGTGGACCTTCACCGGCAACAGTGTCTGGAAGTACGAAGGCAAGCTGGACCTCGTCCGCAACGCCGGGAAATGGGTGGTCCGCTGGGCGATGTCGGTGATCCACCCGAAGCTCGAAGCCGGTCAGCAGCTCTCCGTCGCGCCTGTTTCGGCCAAACCGGTCGTGGCGGACAGGGACGGTAAAGCCCTCGTCGGCGGTGACGCGGCCGGTGTCGCGCCGCTCCTGCAGGGGGCGCTGTCCAAGATCGCGTCCGAGCAGAACGGCGGCACCGGGGCTCCGGCCACTGTCACCGTGTCCCGGCTCGACGCCTCGGGCAAACCGGTCGAAACGCTCTTCGGGCAGGCCGCGGAGACCGACAAACCTCTGGTCTCGACGTTGAGCGTGGCCTCCCAAACGGCCGCGCAGAAGGCCGTCGACGGCTTCAAAGGGCCGGCGATCATCGTCGCGATGAAGACTTCGGGCGAACTCCTGGCGGTCGCCCAGAACGGCGCGGCCGGGAACCAGCCGAAGGCGCTCAGCGGCCTCTACTCGCCGGGTTCGGCCTTCAAGATCGCCACCGCGACCGCGGCGTTGGAGCAGGGCGGGGTCTCCGCCGACGCGCCCGTCGCCTGTCCGGGCAGCGAACAGATCGGGACCCGCACGCTCAAGAACGAGAACGCGTTCGACCTGGGGACCGTTTCGCTGAAGACCGCGTTCGCCGCGTCGTGCAACACGACCTTCGGACGGCTCGCCGGGCAGCTGCCCGCGGACGGCCTCGCGAAGGCGGCGACGCAGCTCGGCCTCAACGCGGACTTCGAGATCCCGGGGCTGGCCACCGAGACCGGGAAGGTCGAACCGTCGAGCAGCGGGGACGAGAAGGTCGAAGCCGGCATCGGACAGGGAAGAGTGCAGGTCAGTCCGCTGGGCGCGGCGCTCATGGCGGCCACGGTCGCCACCGGGAAACCGGTGGTGCCGAAGCTGTGGCAGGGGCTGGAGACCAAGGTCAACGCCGGTTACCAGGCCCCGCCCGCGGGAGTGCTGAACCAGGTCCGGGCGATGATGCGCGAGGTCTGCACGACAGGGACCGCGAAGGCGCTGAAGAGCAGCGGCGCCGTGTTCGGCAAGACAGGGACCGCGCAGTTCGGCTCGGGCGCCGACGCCAACGGCTGGTTCGTCGGCTATCGCGGGGACGTCGCTTTCGCCGTCCTGCTCGAAGGCTCCAACGACTCCGGACCCGCGGTCGGGCTGGCGGCGAAGTTCCTGGCGGGCTGACGTTTCGGTCCTCGCCGAACCGTGGGTCTTCTACGGTGAGCGCATGGAAACGATCGCCTTGGCCGAGGTCGCGGCCGTGCTCGCCGACCCGAGCCGCGCGTCGATGTGCCTCGCGCTGCTCGACGGGCGTGCCTGGACGGTGACCGAACTGGCCGGAGCGGCCGAGGTCGCGGCGTCGACGGCGAGCGAGCACGTGACGAAGCTGACCGAGGCCGGGTTCGTCGTCCGGGTCAAACAGGGCAGGCACAGCTACGTCCGGATAGCGGACCCCCGGGTGGCGGAGCTGATCGAACATCTGGCGCAGCACGCCGAACACCGTCCGGTGAAGGGCTTGCGCTCGTCGGTCCGGGTGAAGCGGCTCGAATTCGCCCGGACCTGCTACGACCACCTCGCCGGCACGGTCGGCGTCGCGCTGCGGGACGGGATGCTCGCCACCGGGCTGATCGACGAGGCCGACGGCTTGACGCTGACCGGTCGCGGACGCGAGGTGCTCGGCGCGCTCGGGGTGGAGATCGCCGACGGGCGCCGGGCGATGTTGCGTGACTGTCTCGATTGGACAGTGCGCCGTGATCATTTGGCGGGCCGCGTTCCGGCGGCGTTACTGTCTCACGGAGTGAGCGCCGGCTGGTTGTCGCGTGAGGGCAACCGCGCGGTGAAAGTCCTGCCCGCGGCCGAAAAACCGTTCGCGGACCTCGGTGTCGACCTGATGTCCCTGCGCCGTCCGTAAAGGACAGTCTGTAACACAGGCTATCCGGACGGTTCTCGACCGGTACACGATCGAGTGACGACCACCGCCTCACTACTCTGGAGCCCTCACGGCGACCGGACGGGAGGCGACATGGAGCAGCTCCCGCTCGTCCTCGGCACCGGCGGTGCCGTGCTTCTCGTCGCCGTGATCGCCGTCCGGGTGTCGATCAAGGTCGGCCTTCCCTCGCTGCTGCTGTACCTGGGGATGGGGGTCCTGCTCGGCGAAGCCGGGTTCGGCATCCACTACGACAACCCCGAGCTCACCCAGTCCCTCGGCCTCGCCGCACTGGTGATGATCCTCTCCGAAGGTGGCCTCACCACCCGGTGGTCGGCCGTGAAACCCTCGCTGGGCATCGGGATCGCACTGTCCACAGTGGCCGTGGCGGTGAGCATCGCGGTCACCGGCGCCGCCCTGCACTGGTTGCTGGGCCTGGACTGGCGGATGGCCCTGCTGTGGGGTGCGGTGCTGGCCTCGACCGACGCCGCCGCGGTCTTCTCGGTGCTGAGATCGGCGGGTATCGGGAAGCGGCTCGTCGGCGCGCTGGAGATCGAGTCGGGGATCAACGACGCCCCGGCCTACATCGCCGTCGTCGTCCTCGCCGAGGGCACGACGGTGGACTGGTCGCTGCCGCTGCTGGTCGTCTACGAACTCGCGGCCGGACTGGTGATCGGCCTGGCCTTCGGCTGGATCGGGGCGCAGGCGCTGAGACGGGCCGCGCTCCCGGCGACCGGTCTGTACCCGCTGGCCACGATGGCGGTCTGCGTCGTGGCGTATTCGAGCGGGCAGCTCGCGCACGCTTCGGGCCTGCTCGCCACCTACGTCGCGGCGCTGGTGCTGGGGAACTCGAAACTGCCCCACCGGTCGGACACGCTGTCCTTCGCCGAAGGGCTCGGCTGGCTCGCACAGATCGGGCTGTTCGTGCTGCTCGGCCTGTTCGCCTCGCCGGGCAGGATCTTCGAAAGCCTGGTCCAGGGCCTGGTCGCGGGCGCGGTGGTGCTGTTGCTGGCCCGGCCGCTGTCGGTGCTGCTGTCGTCGCTGCCGTTCAAGGTCCCCTGGCGAGAACAGGTGTTCCTGTCCTGGGCCGGGTTGCGCGGGGCGGTCCCGATCGTGCTCGCGCTGATCCCGCTGTCGTCCGGTGTGCCCGGTGCCCAGGAGCTGGTCGACGCGGTGTTCGTGCTGGTCATCGTGCTGACGCTGCTCCAGGGCGCGACGCTGACCCCGCTCGCGAAAGCACTCGGGCTGGCCCAGCACGCCGAAGCGCACGAGATCGACGTCGACTCCGCGCCACTCGACGAGATGGGCGCGGAACTCCTCCAGGTCCGGATCAACGCCGGGTCCAAGATGCACGGCGTCTACCTGGCCGAACTGCGGCTGCCGGTGGGGGCGACGATCAGCCTCCTCGTCCGCGACGGCGCCGGCTTCACGCCCAACAAGAACACCCGGCTCCAGGAACTCGACCAGTTACTCGTCGTGACCACCGCCGACGTCCGTGACGCGGCCGAACGACGCCTGCGGGCGGTCGACCGCGCCGGACGCCTCGCCAGGTGGAAGGGCGAATCCGGCCAGTAGGTCACGAACCGGCACCAGCTGTTCGTCGGTTGATCTCAGAAAATTCTTCCCTTTTGTACTCCTTTTGGATTACTTTCCCGGCAATCGACTCCATCGAATGGGTGAGTGTCACGGGGTAAGGAGTACGCAAGGTGACGAAACTTCCTGCACGGTTCGCCGGTCTGGGGGCCGCGGCCACACTCGTCGGAGTGGTTCTCGCCGCGCCGGCGGCCACGGCGGCCGGTGCGTTCCCGGCGTTCGGATTGCCCTTCGATGCGGGCCAGTCGGTCTACTCGGCGGGGATCCACTCGGACAACGGGAACTCCGGCGTGAAGAACGCCATCGACTTCAGCCCCGGCGACAAGACCGTCCGCGCCCCGCTGGCGGGCACGGTCCGGATCCAGCACTGCTCCGGCGGCGACTGGGTGACCGTCGACCACGACGGCGGCTGGCGCACCGGGTACTACCACATGGAGAACATTTCGGTCGCCGACGGCCAGAAGGTCGCTCCCGGCGACGCCCTCGGCCGGACCGGCAACGCGCTGCCCTGCGGTGGCAGCAGCACCGGCGCCCACGTGCACTTCACCCTGTGGACCCTGCCCGCGGCCGCCGCCCAGGGCGGCGACTCGCGCGACTTCGGCGTCGGCGCGGGCAACTGGAACGGCATGTCCTACGACGAGGTCTCGACCAAGGTCGCCGAGGCCTACGGCGAGGCCGTCGACGGCAAGACCTTCGGCGGCTGGCAGTTCACCGCGGGCACCGAGCAGTACTCCGGTACCGCGACCGAGGTCTCTTCGCGTTCCATCGTTCCGTTGCCGGGCCGATTCCGCGTCTGACCTCCCGTTGCCCGGCGCGGCGCGGCGCCGGGCAACGGTGCTCTCCGACCGCGGAACGCGTGACCGGCGTCTCAACATCCGGACAAGGGGTGGCTCGATCGCCGGTGCGTCCGCTAACTTCGTCCCTAGGTCACGAGTGTCAGCGTCAAGCCCCGGCTAGCTGACCGGCAACCCTCCTACCGCGGTGGGGTGCCCCGGGTGAGGACCTGGCTCGTCGCGTGGTGCGACGGGCAAGCGCGGGATCCTCGTCGGGTCCCCTGGCCCGGAGGATGACGATGACTCTCGCTCTCGAACGCACGAACACCCCCGAGGTTGTTTCGGAAACCGTCGCAGAAACCGTTGTTTCGCAGGAAATCCCGACGGTGGCGTGTGCCGGTCTGCGGGTTCCGCTGGTCACCGGCGGCGACATCGGCTACGCCAACCTCGATCACGCGGCGAGCGCGCCCTGCCTGGACAAGGTGCGCGACGCCGTCGACGAGTTCCTTCCCTGGTACGCCAGCGTTCACCGCGGCGCCGGGTTCGCTTCGCAGGTCTCCACCAAGCTTTACGAGCGCACGCGCGGGATCCTGCGTGACTTCGTCGACGCGAGGTCGACCGACACCGTCGTGTTCACCCGCAACACCACCGATTCCTTCAACCTTCTCGCCCGCAGCCTGCCGAAGCACACCTCGGTCGTCGTGTTCGACACCGAGCACCACGCCGCGCTGCTGCCGTGGAAGGGCCCGAACGTCCGCCGGATCCAGACCCCTCGCACCCGCCTCGCCGCGGTGTCCGCTGTGGACGAAGCGCTCGCGGACTGCCCGCAGGGACCGCGGCTGGTCGTCCTCACCGGCGCGTCCAACGTGACCGGGGAACTGTTGCCGGTCAAGGAGATCGCCGCCGTCGCGCGGCGGCACGGCGCCCGGATCGCGCTCGACGCGGCGCAGCTCGCGCCGCACCGGAAGATCTCGGTGCGCGAACTGGACGTCGACTACGTCGCGCTGTCCGGCCACAAGTTGTACGCGCCCTTCGGCGCCGGCGCGCTGATCGGCCGCGCCGATTGGCTGCGCGCCGCCCAGCCGTACCTCGCCGGCGGCGGCGCGACGAAGCTCGTCACCCGCGACGCCGAAAACTTCGGTGTGGTCTGGAATTCCGGCGCCGAGCGGCACGAAGCCGGTTCTCCCAACACCGTCGGCGTCTACGCGCTCGGTGTCGCCTGCCAGACGCTGGCCGGGAACTGGGACGCGATCGTCGCCCACGAGGACGAACTGCTGGCACGGCTGCGTCGCGGCCTCGCCGGTGTCCCCGGATTCGCCGAGCTGCGGCTGTTCGACGCGCCTGTCGACCGGGTCGGCACGCTCAGCTTCTTCGTTGACGGCTTCGACCCGGGCTGGCTCGCCGCGGTCCTGTCCGCGGAGTACGGCATCGGCGTCCGGGACGGCGCGTTCTGCGCGCACGTGGCGACCAAACGGCTGATCTCCGCCGCCGGTTCGACGGGGCAGCAGGCCGTCCGGGTCAGCCTCGGCCTCGGCAGCACCGCCGAACACGTCGACCGGCTCGTCCTGGCGCTGCGCCAGATCGTCGCCCGCGGCGCGCGCTGGCAGTACGAGAAGCCCGAGGGCCGCTGGGTGCCGGAGAACGATCCGCGGGAGCTTCCCCCGTTCTGCGCCTGACCCACTACCCTCACCCCGCATGGGGAACGAGCGACCGCGTTACTGGTTTCCGCTGGCACTACTGGGATTCGCCCAACTGGCGGTGGTGGCCTCGTCCGTCGGTTCGAGCCGATCCGAAGGATGGTTCACCTATGCGCCCGTCACGCCTTACGGGATTTACCAAGGGCTCTACGGCGTGGAGATGAGCCATGAGAGCAACACCGCCATCGCCGTCACGATCGGCGACGTCGGCCGGATCGACGGCTGGTTCTTCGCCGCGTTCGCGATTTTCGTCGGCACGGTGCTCTTCTACGCCGTCCTGGCGAAGCGCGCGGGGAACGGGATGCCGTGGTGGAAGGTCGCCCTGATCGCCGTCGGGGGACTGGTCGCCATCCTGCTGGCGGATCTGGTCGGTTTCTCGGAATTCGACATGCCCGGTGACGTGCGGACCGCGGTCATGCTCACGCTGGGCCTGGTCGCACTCGCCTGGCTGGACCGCAGCGTGCTCGTACTGGTGGTGGCCGCTGCGTTCGTGCTCTGCTCCGTCGTGCTCGCGCAAGGACCGCTCGCGCTGATGCTGTCGTCCCTTGTCGCGCTGGCCGGGGCGTTCGCGGCCCTGCTGAGCAGGCCGAAGGCGGCCGCCGAGGAGACCTGAGCACGCTCAGTGGACAATGGGGGAGTGAGTACAGAGCCCGAAACCGCGCCACCGGCGCCGCCGCTGCCCAAGAAGCGCGTCGCCGTCGTGTTCGTCGTCGCCGCGGTGCTGTGGGGGATCGACCTCCTCACCAAGCAGATCGCCGTGTCGACGCTGGAGGGCAAGCAGCCGGTCGAGTTCCTCGGCGGACTGGTGTACTTCCAGCTGGTGCGCAACCCCGGTGCCGCCTTCTCGATGGCGACCGGGCTGACCTGGGTGCTCGCGCTGGTCGCGGTCGCCGTCGTGGTCGCCATCAGCTGGCTGGCCCGGCGGCTGCGCTCGGTCGGCTGGGCGATCGGCCTCGGCCTGGTGCTGGCGGGCGCGCTCGGCAACCTGACCGACCGGATCTTCCGTGCCCCCGGCCCGCTGCAGGGGCACGTGGTCGACATGATCTCCGCGTTCGCGCCGAACGGGCAGGGCTGGGCGATCTTCAACGTCGCCGACTCCGCGATCTGTGTGGGAGGCGTACTCATCGTGATCCTTTCCCTGCTGGGCAAGGACTACGACGGATCATCCACAAAGGACAAGAAGAAGGCGGCGAGCGAATGAGCGCGCGGATGTTGCCCGTCCCCGACGGGCTCGACGGCATGCGCGTCGACGCGGGACTGGCGAAACTGCTGGGACTTTCCCGCACGGTCGTGGCGGAACTGGCCGAATCCGGCGAGATCTTCCTGGACGGCAGGCCCGCCGGGAAGTCGGACCGGCTGTCCGCCGGTGGGCTGCTCGAAGTGACGCTGCCCGACCCGGCCTCGGCCATCGAGGTCGTCGCGGAACCCGTCGAGGGCATGAAGATCCTGCACGACGATGACGACATCGTGGTGATTGCGAAGCCGGTCGGTGTCGCCGTGCACCCGAGCCCCGGCTGGACCGGCCCGACCGTCGTCGGCGGGCTCGCCGCCGCCGGGCTGCGGATCGCGACCTCGGGCGCGGCCGAACGCCAGGGCGTCGTGCACCGGCTGGACGCGGGCACCACCGGCGTCATGGTCGTGGCGAAGAGCGAGCACGCGTACACCGTGCTGAAGCGGGCGTTCAAGGAACGCACCGTCGACAAGGGTTACCACGCGATCGTCCAGGGCCACCCGGATCCGACGCGCGGCACCATCGACGCGCCGATCGACCGGCACCCCCGGCACGACTACAAGTTCGCCGTCGTCCAGGGCGGACGGCCCAGCGTCACGCACTACGAGGTCGTCGAGGCCTTCCGCGCCGCGTCGCTGGCCACGATCAAGCTGGAGACCGGTCGCACGCACCAGATCCGCGTGCACTTCTCGGCGCTCAAGCATCCGTGCGTCGGCGACCTGACCTACGGCGCCGACCCCGTGCTCGCGCGCAAGCTGGGGCTTTCCCGGCAGTGGCTGCACGCGAAGACGCTCGGCTTCGCGCATCCGTCCGACGGGCGCTGGGTCGAGTTCGAGTCGGAGTACCCGGACGACCTGGCCAACGCGCTGCGGATCCTGCAGGACGAGAACTAACCACTGCGCATTTCGTCCTCTGATTGCGGGCTTGGGCTGTCGCGGGGCGCGGGTGCCGAGTACATGAAGGCCCCCTTGCTTGCGCCTGGCTCCGTGAAGGACCCCTTCATGTACTTGAAGAGCTCCCGCGCGTTTAGTCCTCTGAATGCGGTCTGCATTCAGAGGACTAAACGCGTCAGTCGTCGATCGACCAGGTCAGGGTGCGTTCGTCGGGTTCCGGCCGCGGTGACCAGCGCACGGCGACCACGCGGGTGGCGTCCGGCAGCACGTAGACGGTGTGCCCGCCGAGCGTCTCGCCCGGCCGGACGCCGATCTTGTGCGGCGGCCGCGAGGTCAGGGAGACCGGCGCCTTCGCGATCGGCTTGCCGTCCGCGGTGAGCAGTTCGAGGTAGTTGTCCGGCAGCGACACGAACGGGATGTTCCCGCGGTTGGTGATCTCGGTGTGCACCACGACCGACCGTTCCCCGGCCTCCAGCGAGTAGCCCGCCGCGCTGAACAGGTAGTCCGCCGGGTCCTGGACCTCCAGCAGCTGGACGGTGAGCTGCTCGCCCTCCAGGCCCTGGGTCTCCATGACGTCGCCGGTTTTGCCCTTCTTGCCCTCCGGGGCCTGCTGCGGCACGGGCTGCTGCTCGTCGCCGCGGGCCCACGACGCGGTCTGCGGCACACCCCAGGTGCTCATCACCGGGTCGGCGGGCGGGGGCGCGAACTGCTGTTGCGGCGGGGCGGGCGGACGCTGGGGCGGCGGAGGCTGTTGAGACTGCTGAGGCGGCGCCATCGGCTGCCGCACCGGCGCCGACGGCGGCCCGGGGTAGCGGCCCGACGGCGTGCCGTGCACGTTGTACGCGCCCGACGGCGTCCCCTGGACGTTGTACGGCCCGGAGGGAGTGCCCTGGACGTTGTGCGGCCCGGAGTGTCCCGGCGGACGCTGAGGCTGAGGGGGCTGTTGTGGCTGAGGGGGCTGCTGGGCCCACGAAGGCGGCGAGCTCGCGATGGCGGCCCGTAACCCGTTCGGGTCGCTCTCCACGCCCACGAGCAGTGGCAACCCGCTGCCGGAGAGCGCGACCAAGCGGTACGCGACCTCACGCGGGTCCATGCCGACCTTGGCCGCGAGTTCGTGCACGGCCGCCTTGCCCAGGTCCGCTAGGGCGGCGAGCAGGCGGATGTCCACGGGATCGGTCACGGCCACGTCCGGGAACGCTACCGTCTCGCCCCCGGCGCCGTGGGAGTGGCCGTCCGCCCGCGGCAAAACCCGGCTTCGGTAGTACGCGCTCTCCATTAGGGTCGGAGGCACCGCCTCCACCGACCCCTGGGAAGAAACATGAGCGAAGTCTCCGCCCTCGCCGACGAGTTCGTCGAAGTCCTGTTCGACGCCGAGCCGGTCACGCCCGCCTTGCAGGGCTTCCGTCCCGAATCGACCGGGCTCGCCGATCTCAGCGAGGCCGCGGGAGACGCCTTCCGCGCGAAGCTGGCCGGGCTCGCCGAGCGGGCCGAGGCGCTCGGCACCGACGGCCTGAGCGCGGAGGAGAAGACCACCCGCGACGTCCTGATCGCGACGGCGCGGGCGAGGATCGCGCTGCTGGACTCGCGGTTCGTCGAGTTCACCGTCAGCGACCTGTTCATCTCGCCCGCCGCCGAGGTGCTCACCGTGCTGCCGATGATGTCGGTGGGGACGGGCGCGCAGGCGGAGGCGCATCTCGGGCGGATCGTCGCCATCCCGGAGTACCTGCGGCAGGCCGCGCAGCGGCATCGTGACGGCGTCGCCCGCGGCCTGGTCCCGGTCGCGTACCTCGTCGACGCCACCGTCGCGTACCTCGACCGGTACCTCGCCGACCCGTCGGCCGACCCGCTGCTGCGCCAGCCCGCGCCCGACGACGACTTCGAGACCCGCCGCGCCGACCTGCTGCGCGACGTCGTCCGGCCCGCGATCGCCGAGTACCGCGAGGTCCTCGCGAACGAGATCGCGCCGCACGGCCGTCCCGAGGACAAGCCCGGCGTCTGCTGGCTGCCCGACGGCGAGCGCATCTACGCCCTGCTCGCCGAGATGCACACCACGACCGTCCGCACCCCGCGCGAGCTGCACCAGACCGGGCTCGACGTGATCGCGAACCTCGCCGGCGAGTACCGCGAGTACGGCTCGCGCGTCTTCGGCACCACCGACCTCGCCGAGATCTTCACCAAGCTCCGCACCGACCCGGCCCTGCGCTGGTCCGGCGCCGAGGAGATGCTGGACTCCGCCCGCGCGGCCATCACCAGGGCCGAAGCCGAGGCGCCGAACTGGTTCGGCCGGATCCCGCCGCAGCCGTGGACGGTCGAACCGGTCCCCGCCGAATCCGCGCCCGGCGCGCCCGCCGCGTACTACATGTGGCCCGCGGTCGACGGCTCCCGGCCGGGGATCTACTTCGCCAACACCCACAAGGCCGAGGAGCGGTTCCGGCACGCGGCCGAGGCGACGGCGTTCCACGAGGCCATCCCCGGCCACCACTTCCAGCTGAGTCTCGCGCAGAGCCTCACCGAACTCCCGCTGCTGCGCCGCATCGGCGACTTCACCGCGTACGCCGAGGGCTGGGGTCTCTACACCGAGCGCCTCGCCGACGAGATGGGCCTGTACTCCGACGACGTCGCGAAGCTCGGCATGCTGACCATGGATTCGATGCGCGCCGGCCGCCTGGTCGTGGACACCGGGCTGCACGCGCTGGGCTGGAGCCGCCGCCAGGCCATCGACTTCCTCACCGAGAACACGCCGATGGCGGTGGTCGAGATCGAGTCCGAAGTGGACCGGTACATCGCCTTCCCCGGCCAGGCGCTGTCGTACATGGTGGGACGGCTGGAGATCCAGCGCATCCGCGCCGAAGCCGAGCTGACGCTGGGCGGCCGGTTCGACATCAAGGCCTTCCACGACGTCGTCCTCGGCGGCGGCGCGCTCCCGCTTTCGGTGCTGGACGGCGTGGTCCGCGACTGGGTCGCCGGCCACGGCGACACCCCGAACAGCCTCGCCGAAGAGCTGATGGAGCTCAAGTTCGACGAGCTCCCGCTGTGGCGTTCGCTGCTCGGGCTCCCCGGTGACGAGGGCTCGATGCCGGATCCGAGCGCGGAGGCCGCGGCCGCTCAGCGCGCGTCGGCGGTCGCCATCGCCGAACGGGCCGAAGCGCTGGGCACCGAAGGACTTTCCGCGGCCGAGGCGGTCACCCGCGAGGTCGTGATCCAGCAGGCGAAGGCGATGGTCGACGTGATCGACGCCCGCGCCGCGGAGTTCTCGGTCAGTGACGGACTGGCCTCGCCCGCGTTGTTCATGCTCAACGAACTCGCGGTGCTGACGCTGAACGACGAGAAGAAGGTCCGGGGGTACCTGGAGCGGCTGAACGGGCTGGGTGCCTACCTGGACGCCCTGATCGTGCGCCAGCGCGCGGCGGCGGTCGACGGGCTGATCCCGCCCGGCTTCCTTGTCGAAGGCGGGATCGCTTACGTGGAGCGCTATCTCGGCGACGAGGCGGGTGACCCGCTGGCGCTCACCGCGTCCGTTTCCGTGGACGGCTACGAAGCCGAACGGGACCGGCTGCTGGCCGAGGTCGTCCGTCCCGCGTACACCCGGTACCGCGACTTCCTCGCCACCGAGCTGCGTCCCGTGGCGAAGTCCGAAAAGGAGCCGGGCCTGTGCGCGCTTCCCGGCGGGCAGGAGAAGTACGCCGCGCTGATCCGGGCGCACACCTCCACCGAGCGCACCGCGCGGGATCTGCACGACACCGGGCTCGACATGATCGCGAAGCTGGCCGACCAGTATCGCGAGCTGGGCGAGAAGATCTTCGGTACCAAGGATCTCGGCGAGATCTTCGAGCGGCTCCGCACCGACCCGGACCTGCGCTGGCGGGACGGGGACGAACTGCTCGACGCCGCGCGTGACGCCATCACCCGCGCCGAAGCCGTTGCCCCGCAATGGTTCTCGACCATCCCCGAGGAGCGGTGCCAGGTCGAGCCGGTCCCGCCCGCGGAGGCCCCGGGCGGCACGCTCGCCTACTACATCGAGGCGTCGCTCGACGGCACGCGGCCGGGCACCTACTACGCGAACACCCACGAGGCCGAGCAGCGCCCGAAGCACACGAGCGAGGCGATCGCCTTCCACGAAGCGGTTCCGGGGCACCACTTCCAGATCTGCATCGCGCACAAGCTCAAGGGCCTGCCGATGCTGCGCGGCCACGCGGACGTCAACGCCTACGTCGAAGGCTGGGGGCTCTACTCGGAGCGCCTCGCCGACGAGATGGGCCTGTACTCCAGCGATCTGACCCGGTTCGGCATGCTCACCCAGGACTCGATGCGGGCCGGTCGCCTGGTCGTCGACACCGGGATGCACGCGCTCGGCTGGAGCCGTCAGCAGGCCGTCGACTACCTCGCCGAGAACACGCCGATGGCCAGGGTCGAGATCGAGGCCGAGATCGACCGCTACGCCGCGGTTCCCGGGCAGGCGCTGTCGTACATGGTGGGACGGCTGGAGATCGAGCGGATCCGTGCCGAGGCCGAGGCCGCCCTCGGTGACCGCTTCGACATCAAGGGCTTCCACGAGGTCGTGCTGAGCAACGGGATCTTGCCGCTGCGGGTGCTGGACGACGTGGTGAAGGCCTGGGTGGCCGCGCACTGAAGGTGAAGACGGCGGGTGCCCCCGGGTGCCCGCCGTCTTGCCTTCGCGGAGGTCTCACGCGACACTGTCACTAAGCAACCGCTCAGTAACTTCGAGGAGAAGACGATGAGGATCGGGACCGCGATCAGCTACGCCGGTGGGTTCGCCGAGAGCGTGGCGGACATCGTCGAGCTGGAGAAGGCCGGCCTCGACATCGTCTTCGTCCCGGAGGCCTACTCGTTCGACGCGGTCAGCCAGCTCGGCTACGTCGCGGCGAAGACCGAGCGCGTCCAGATCGCCTCGGGCATCTTCCAGATCTACACGCGGACGCCGACGCTGACCGCGATGACCGCCGCCGGGCTCGACTTCGTCTCCGACGGCCGGTTCACCCTCGGCATCGGCGCGTCCGGCCCGCAGGTCATCGAGGGTTTCCACGGCGTGAAGTACGACGCGCCGCTCGGCCGCACCCGCGAGATCATCGACATCTGCCGTCAGGTGTGGCGGCGGGAGAAGGTCGTGCACTCCGGCACGCACTACACGATCCCGCTGCCGCCCGAGCAGGGCACGGGACTCGGCAAGCCGCTGAAGCTGATCAACCACCCGGTGCGCACGCGGATCCCGATCCTGCTGGCCTCGATCGGTCCGAAGAACGTCGCGCTCACCGCCGAACTCGCCGAGGGCTGGGAGCCGATCTTCTTCCACCCCGAGAAGGCCGCCGACGTCTGGGGCGCGTCGCTGGCCGAGGGCAAGGCGAAGCGTGACCCGGAGCTGGGCGAGCTGGACACCTTCGTCGGCACCGCGCTGGCCATCGGTGACGACGTCGACGGGATGCTGGACCACCTGCGCGGCATGCTGGCGCTCTACATCGGCGGCATGGGCGCGCGCGGCAAGAACTTCTACAACAGTCTCGCCCAGCGGTACGGCTACGAAGCCGAAGCCAAGCTCATCCAGGACCTGTACCTGGACGGCAAGAAGGACGAGGCCGCCGCGGCGGTGCCGAAGGAGCTGATCAGGGCGATCTCGCTGATCGGTCCCGAGGGCTACGTCAAGGAGCGGCTGGCCGCCTTCCGTGAGGCCGGCGCGACCACGTTGGTGGTCAACCCGCTGCTGCCCGGTCGCGAAGCCCGCGTCGCGCAGGTTTCGAAGTTGCGCGAACTCGTTGGTTAGCCACGCGAAGGAGTCGAACCTCACCTGTATCGATACGGTATACTTGACCTGCGCCGGTGTAGCCCCATCGTGGTCAAAAAACGTCCTCCCGGTGGAAAGGGAACGTAAACCACGCCTGAACGGCCGGAAAATCCGCCATTATCAGGAGTGAAAGCGAGACCTCGGGGGAATACGTTCGCGACGAAGGTGAGGTGCCTCGCGTGCGCAAGCAGATCGGCGAGCCGTCCGCCGCGGTCCTGGACGTCGGGTCGTTCAGCGCGCGGCTGGTGGTTCTGGCCAAGGGTGGTTCGCCGCTCGATCCCGTGCTGAGCCACCAGACGCGGCTGCGGCTCGACCGGGAACTCGACGATGACGGAAACCTGACCAGGCGCGGCATCGACGCGGTATCCTCCGCCGTCGAGGCGGGGATGACCATGGCCGCCAAGCACGGTGTCGAGGACGTGTACCCGCTCGCCACGTCTTCGATCCGCGACGCGGCCAACGTGAAGCAGGTCGTCTGCGACGTCGCGAAGGCCACCGGGGTCAAACTGCGGTTCCTCACCGGCCGCCGCGAGGCCGAACTGGCCTACGTCGGCGCGCGCCGGTGGTACGGCGCTTCGGCCGGTGGGTTGCTGGTGCTCGACATCGGCGGCGGTACCGTCGAACTCGCCGCGGGAGAGGCCGAGGAGGCCGGGTTCGCGCATTCGCTCCCGCTCGGTGCCCGCTCGCTGACGCGGGACTGGTTCGCCACCGAATGCCCGTCGCCCAAGGTCGTGCGGGCGATGCGGGAGCACGTGCTCGACGAGGTCCGCGACGCGATGCAGGAAGTCCTGCCGCAGATCCGCGATCACCGCGCCGTCGGCTGCTCCAAGGTGCTGCGGCAACTCGCCCGGCTCGCCGGGGACAGGCCGTCCCGCTCCCGGGAACTGCACCTCGACGACCTCCGCGCGTGGATCCCGCGGCTGGCGAAACTGCCGGCGAAACGCCGCGCCGAACTGCCCGGCATCTCGCGACAGCGCTCGCATCAGGCGCTCGCGGGCGCGATCGTCGCCGAGGCGCTGCTGACGCTTTCCGGTGGCCAGGTCGCCATCTGCCCGTGGTCCACCAGGGACGGTCTGCTGCTCGGGATGCTCGACGGACTGGTCACGCTGGACGGCAAACCGGCGAAAGCGGCCTGAAGGCTGGCATATCCGGCCGCGAACGGGTACCCCGGACATATGAGGGAAAGCAAGAAGAGCTTCGGGCAGGACGACGAGGAAGACCTCGACGACCTCCGCGGGATCCAGCCGAAGACCGACGTGCCGAGCGCGCCCAACCGGGACACCGGCCCGCACGGCACCCAGGAGGTCGACGACGTCCCGGGTGGCGGCGAAGTACCGATCGAACCTCCGGACTGAGCGCCTTCACCTGCCCTTCGGTCGTCGCCGGGCCGGAGCGCGGCCCTCGGGCTGCACCGGGGCCGGGCCCGGGTCCAGCGCCGGGATCGGCAGCCGCACCGGCTCGGAGTTCACCGTGAAGGTCTCACCGTGGTGCGCCAGTTCCAGCGGCTCCCCGGTGATCACGTGATACGTCGCGCCCTCACGATCGATCTCTACCTGGAACCGGGTGCCGCGGAAGGTCAGCCGGAACGCGATCCGCCGCAGCCGCGGCGGCAGGCGCGGCGCGAAGGTCAGCCGTCCGCCGTGGTCGCGCAGCCCGCCGAACCCGGCGACGGTGCCCTGCCAAGCGCCCGCCAGTGAGGCCAGGTGCAGGCCGTTGCGGACGTTGTTGTGCACGTCGTGCAGGTCGGTGAGCGCCGCCTCGGCGAGGTAGTCGTAAGCCAGGTCGAGATGTCCGACCTCCGCCGCCACCACGGCCTGCGTTCCCGCCGAGAGGGAGGAATCCCTTACTGTGCGCGCCTCGTAGTAGGCGAAGTCGCGTGCCTTTTCCTCCGGGGTGAAGGAATCCCCGCACAGGTGCAGCGCGAGCACCAGATCCGCCTGCTTGACCACCTGCTTGCGGTACAGGTCGAAGTACGGGAAGTTCAGCAGCAGCGGGTAGAAATCGGCGTCCGTGGCCTCGAAATCCCACTCGTCATGCTCCAGGAACCCTTCGGACTGCGGGTGGACGCCGAGATCCTCGTCGTAAGGCACGAACATCGCTTCGGCTGCTTTGCGCCACTGCGCGACCTCGTCCTGGGTGACCTCGAAAGCGGTCGCCACGTCCTCGTGCGCACCGCAGATTTCGGCGGCGTAGAACAGGTTCCGGCGCGCCATGAGGTTCGTGTAGACGTTGTTGTCCGCCACCGCGGAGTACTCGTCCGGGCCGGTGACACCGTCGATCCGGAACCGGCCTCGCCGGTCGAAATGCCCCAGTGACAACCACATCCGCGCGGTTTCGAGGAGCAGTTCCGCGCCACAGGTCCGCATGAAGTCGTCGTCGCCGGTGGCGTTGAGATAACGCACGACGGCGTCGGAGATGTCCGCGCTGACGTGGAACGCCGCCGTGCCCGCCGGCCAGTACGCCGAACATTCCGCGCCGTTGATGGACCGCCAGGGGAACGCGGCGCCGCGCAAACCGAGCTGCGCCGCCCTTTCCCGCGCTTTGTCCAAAGTGGAGTGACGCCAGCGCAGCGCGTCCCTGGCGGCGTCCGGCATGCTGTACGTGAGCACGGGCAGCACGAAGGTCTCGGTGTCCCAGAACGCGTGCCCGTCGTAACCGGGGCCGGTCAACCCCTTGCCCGCCAAGGCCCTCGTCTCGCCGCGGGCCCCGGCCTGCAGCAGATGGAAGAGCGCGAACCGCACCGCCTGCTGGAGTTCCGGATCGCCGTCGATCTCGATGTCCGAGGTCGCCCAGAAGTCGTCGAGGAACTCCTTCTGCTCGGCGAGCAGGCCCTTCCAACCGGTCTGCCGGGCTCCGGCCAGCGCGGCCTCGACCTGGGCGCGCACGGCGGGCACCGAACGCTGCGCGGACCAGCCGTAGGCGAGGAACTTGGTGATGCGCAGCCGTCCGCCCTTGGGCACGTCCACGGCGATCGTGAGCCGTGCCAGATCCTCTTCGGCTTCGATATGCGTGCGGACGCCGTCGGAGACGTCGATCTTGTGGTCCATCGCGGCGGCCATCCGCAGCCCGGACTTGCGAGTCTGGTGCATCAGCACGGCGTGGTACTCCTCGGCGTGCTGGTACTCCGCGACCAGCGGCGACTCCAGCGCCGCCGCGACCCGCGGATCACGCGTGTCGGACTCGACCGGTTCGTTCGCCAGCAGATCCGACTGCACGACCAGCTGGAGTTCGTCGTCGAGCGGTTCGACCTCGTACCGGATCGCGGCGACGGCCCGCTGGGTGAAGGAGACCAGGCGTTCGGTCTTCACCCGGACCCGGCGCCCGGTCGGCGACGACCACACGGTGTCGCGCGCGAGGGTGCCCTTCCGGAAGTCGAGGACGCGGTCGTGCTCGGTCGCCTGCCCGTACCGCATGTCGAGCGGCTCGTCCTCGACCAGCAGCCTGATGATCTTGCCGTCGGTCACGTTGACGACGGTCTGCCCCTCTTCCGGGTAGCCGTACCCGGTCTCCGCGTAGGGAAGGTCGTGTTGCTCGTAGAAACCGTTGAGATAGGTGCCCGGCAGGCCGCGGGGCTCGGCCTCCTCCAGCGTGCCGCGCAGGCCGATGTGCCCGTTGGACACCGCGAACGCCGATTCGGTGCGCTGCAACGCGTCGACGTCCATACCGTGCCAGCGCAGCTCCCAGGGCGAGACCTCGTAGCCGCGGAGAAACGATTCGGTCACTTGCGGTCCTCCAGTAGTTCGGCGAGGTCGTCCACCACGACATCGGCACCGTGCGAGAGCAGCTCTCCCGCCTGGTGCGCGCGGTTCACCCCGACCACGTAACCGAATCCGCCGTCCTTCCCGGCCTGAACGCCCGCGAGCGCGTCCTCGAAGACGGCCGCGTTCTCCGGTGCGACACCGAACGCCTCGGCGCCGGCGAGGAACGAGTCGGGGGCGGGCTTGCCGCGCAACCCCTTCTCGGAGATCACGATGCCGTCGATCCGCGCTTCGACGTACTTGGTCAGGTCGGCGGCGTCGAGGACCTTCGCGCCGTTGGCCGAGGACGTGACGACGCCGATGCGCAGTCCGGCCGCCTTCGCCGCCTCCAGGTACCGCACGGATCCCGGGTACGGGGTGACACCCTCGTCGTCGATGATCTTCAGTACCAGCTGGTTCTTGCGGTTCCCGACCCCGTTGACGGTGGCGGCGTCGACGCCGTCGTCCGGCTTTCCTTCCGGCAGCTCGATCCCGCGCGAGGTGAGGAAGGCGCGGACGCCGTCCGCCCTGGGCCTTCCATCGACGTAGGACGCGTAGTCGGTGTCGGTGAACGGAGAGAACGTGTCACCGTCGCGGGTGCGCAGGAAGTCGTCGAACGTGCGTTTCCACGCTGCCCGGTGCTGGGCGGCGGTTCCGGTCAGCACGCCGTCGAGGTCGAAGAGGCAGGCCGTGATGGTGCCGGGCAGACCGATCATGCCTCCGAACGCTACCCCGGCTCGCCGGTGCCCGCGCGGGTCACGAGTGCGACGTGCCGCGCGGCCCGCTCCAGCGGATCGGGTGACCGGCGGATCCTGCTGACCAGCAGGGCGCCTTCGAGGTTGTTCACGATGGCCGTCGCGAGGTCTTCGGCGTTCCCGGCGCCGTGGCCGGTGAGTAGTTCCACCAGCAGCACGTGCCAGGCGGCGAAGGCGTCCTGGCACGCCTTGGTGATCGCGGGCGAGGCGTGCGCCATCTCCAACGTGATCGTGGCGAGCGGACAGCCGCCGCGGTAGTCGTCGGCGGCCAGCGCCTCGCCCGCTTTGCGGTACCACCAGCTCACGGCGTCCTCGACGGTCTCGTTGCGCTCGAAGGCGCGGCGGACCGTCTTCGCCACGACGGCGGTGCCGAGTTCGATCGCGGCGACCGCCAGCTGTTCCTTGCCGCCGGGGAAGTGGTGGTACGCCGACCCCCACGGCGTCCCGGCCTGTTCGACCAGCCGTCGCCACGAGGTCGCCTGGTAGCCCTCGCGGCGGAAGAGCGTCATCGCGGTTTCGATCATGCGCTCGCGGGTGGTGGTGTCGGACACGTGCTGCAGCGTAGTCCTTGACTAGGACGACTGTCTTAGGAAAGTCTAGGACGATCGTCTTAGGAGGCAGGTATGACCGTCGACGCCACCGCGGAGACCCGGCAGAAGACCGTGACCTGGCAGGATCCGCTGCCCACCGCCCGGCTCGGCCGCGAGCTGTCCGGGCTCGACTACCTGACCGGGATCGCGGAGGGGCGGATCCCGCCGGCGCCGATCTCGGCGCATTTCGGCATGCGCTGGGTGAGCGTGGCCGAGGGCGACGTCGTGCTGGCCGCGACGCCGGACGAGTCGCTGTACAACCCGATCGGGACCGTGCACGGCGGCGTCGCGGCGACCCTGCTGGATTCGGCGGTGGCGTGCGCGGTGCACTCGACCCTCCCTGCCGGGGTCGGGTACACCTCGGTCGAGCTGAAGGTGAACTACCTGCGCGCCATTTCCGGTTCGGTGGGAGAGATCCGCGCGCACGGCTGGGTCGTGAAGGCCGGTTCGCGCGTCGCGTTCGCCGAGGGCGACATCCGCGACGCGGAGGGCAAGGTGCTCGCGACCGCGTCGAGCACCTGCCTGATCATCAAGCCCTAGAACATTTCCGCGCCGGGCGGCACCGGCTGCTTGACGTCCCAGTGCTCCACGATGAGCCCGTCCGCCACGCGGACGATGTCGACGACGGCCGCGCCGAGTTCCTCACCCGGCCGGACGACGTGCAGGTGCACGACGACGTGCTCGTCGTCGGCGATCACGCGTTTGACGGCGACATCCGCGCCCGCCATCGGCGAATTCCGCATCGCTTCGACGAAAGCCTCACGGCCGGAGGGGAAACCCGGGCTGTGGGTGACGAAATCCGGGTGCACGTTCGCGCTCGCGGCGTCGAAATCCTTGTGTACGAACATGTTCTCGAAGCAATCGAGGACGATCTTCTTGGCTGTGGTCATACGCTCATCGTTCCGCGCGGGCCCGGCGCCGTCGATTACCGCGGAGGTAATACCCTGCGGCCGCGGATCGCTTCCGCGTCCCCGTAGCGACTGAGAATCCCTGCCAGTAGGGCTTTCGCGTCCGCGACGCGTTCTTCACCGAATTCGACGGCGAGTTCCTTTTCCAGTGCGGCACGGTGCTTCCGCGCCGCCGCGACCGCGTTCTCCGCCTGGTCCGTCAGGTGCAGCAGCCGGGTCCGCGCGTCGGCCGGATCGGGTCCGCGCCGCAGCAGGCCCCGGCGTTCCAGCTCGGCGACGGCCTTCGACGCCGCCTGCTGGGTCACGCCCATCCGTTCGGCGAGCGCGGAGATCGACAACGGCCCCGCGAGCACGTGCTGGAACACGACGCCGTCGTTGAACCGCGGTTCGCCGTGTCCGTCGGCGGCCAGCCGCCGCTGGACCTCGCCGCCCATCGCCCAGCCCGCGAACAGCGAAACGAGTGACAGGTCGAGATTCGACGGCGTAGGATCCACAACCATGGTTGTGGAGTCTGGCACGGCTCCGCCGGAACTGCTGGCGGAATTCGTCCGCGTCGCCCACCGCGTGGTCT
Organism: Amycolatopsis azurea DSM 43854; assembly: GCF_001995215.1. GTDB lineage: Bacteria > Actinomycetota > Actinomycetes > Mycobacteriales > Pseudonocardiaceae > Amycolatopsis > Amycolatopsis azurea. The sequence goes on along the minus strand of NZ_MUXN01000023.1, from coordinate 185,490 downwards.
GGTGCACGCTCGCGACGGTCGACAGACAGGGCAGGCCGAGGTCGCGGGTGGTGCATCCGATCTGGGAGGAGCGGGACGGCGAACTGATCGGGCACCTGTTCACCCGGCCGACACCGCTGAAGAAGGCGCACCTGGCGCGCACGCCGTTCGTCTCCTGCTCGTACTGGGACCCGGCGCACGAGGTCGCCGTCGCCGAATGCGGCGCCGTCTACGCCGACGACGAGGAAACGCGACGGCACCTGTGGCGCCTGGCGTCGGAAACGCCGGAACCGCTGGGGTTCGACCCGAAGATCATGGGCGGGGACGATCCGCTGGACCCCGGCATCACCGTGCTGAGGCTGACGCCGTGGCGGATCGGCACGGGCGGCAAGGCGTGGCGGCGCGGTGGTTAGGCGGCGCCCACCTTCCGTTCGAAGACCAGGCCCTCGGCGGCGCGCAGCCCGACGCTGATCGCGCCGGTCAGGACGCCGTCGTCGCCGAGTTCGCCCTGGACGACCGAAGGGACGAGCGGGGTGAACGAACGCAGGGCGCGGTCGATCGGGTCGAGCAGCAGATCGGCCGCGGTGCCGATGCCGCCGCCGAGCACGATCAGTTCCGGGTCGATCACCGCCGCCACCGACGCCACGGTGTAGGCGAGCCTGTCCGCCTCGGCTTCGACGGCGCGCAGGGCAAGTTCGTCGCCGTCGCGGGCCAGCCGGAAGACCTCGCGGGCCGATTTCGCCGTGCCGAGGCCGAGTTCGCGCGCCCCGCGGACGACGGACTGCGCCGCGGTCGCCTCTTCGAGGTGACCGCGGACCGGCGGCGCGTCTTCGCCCTCGCCCGCCGCGTGCGATTGGCCGTAGGGCAGGTAGCCGATCTCGCCCGCCGCGCCCGTCGCGCCGCGGAACACCTGGCCGTTGACCATCACGCCCATGCCGACACCGGTGCCGATGGTGATGAAGCCGAACACGGACGCGCCGCGCGCGGCACCGCGTTCCCATTCGCCGACGGCGGTGAGGTTCGCGTCGTTCTCGACCATCAGATCCGGGCCGAGGACGCCTTCGAGTTCGTCGAGCAGCCCGGCCTTGCCCCAGCCGGGCAGGTTCGGCGCGTGCCGGAAGCAGCGCTTGTCCGGATCCGCGACTCCGGGCGAGCCGAGGACGCGCACGACGATGTCGGCCTGGCTCAGCCCCGCCTCGCGGACCGTCGCCGCCGCGAGGGCGCCCACGGCGCTGACGAGAGCGGTGCCCGAACGCGACGTGTTCCGCTCGTCACGGCGGGCGACCACGGTGTGGCCGAGATCCGAGACGGCGACGCGGAGGTGCTCGCGTCCGATGTCGACACCCAGGACATATCCGGCCGTGGGATCCGCTTCGTACAGGACGGCGGACCGGCCGGTGCCGGTCGACGTGTGCCCGGTCGCCCTGGCCAGCCCGGCCGCTTCGAGAGCCAGTAACGCTTGGCTCACCGTGGGTTTCGAAAGACCGGTGTCCTTGGCGACTTGCGGCCGCGTGGCAGGGCCGGTGCGGCGCAGGAGGTCCAGCACGGCGCGCTGATTGATCTTCCGCATCCCGGCGGGGGTGCCGACGGGCGGACTTTCTGCGCCAACCACGAGCTTCGCCTCCTGTCGAACAAGGTGTTCCACCAAAGTTAGCCGGGTCCGACCCGAAAAGGGCAAGAAGGTTTACATTCGATGGTTCCCGGTGACAGTAAACGTGTCCGGGTCGCAAATCGCGCAGGGCGCGCGCGAAATCCGGTGATTCACCCGGTGTCCGCGCGGGTGCTCCCAGTGACCGGTAATGGTCTAGACCAGCATGATCAGGCGACGTGACGGCTCGCCGGACGCCGGAATCCCCCGTGCTGGCGAGGCCGTTCGGGGGCCTCGTCCGTTTCGTGGCCTGATTCCGCGGGGTACCCCTCCGAGTCGCCTGCCGTCGTCGCCGGGCTGGGGCGGTTGCGCAGGCGGTGCTGGCGGTTCACCACGAACAGCAACAGGAGCCCGGCGACGACCAGACCGTGGGTGAGCACACGCCCGGCGGTGACCTGTCCCGTGACGAGGTCGCCCGCGGACAGGGCCAGGAGCAGCGCGACGAAACCGGTCAGCGCCGGCAGCTGCCCGGCCGCCGCCTTCGTGCGGACGGCCGCCCAGCCGAGCCCGACGCCGACGGCGAGGTTCCACGCGCTGCTCTCGTGGGAAAGGTGCCCGATCAGGGATTCGGAGCCGTGACCGGCGGCGTGGTCCTCGATGCCCAGCAACTGGGCGAAGGCGAGGCCGAGCTGCGCGATCGCGACCACGGCGAGGGCGATCCTGGCCGTCCAGCCTTCACTCGGCGGGGCGGGGGTGCGTTCCAGGATGACGGCGGTGAGGTCCGGGACCGGGGGAGCCGGGCGCAGCAGCATCGTCCGGTGCAGCCGCTCGGCGCCGGCGAGCCACGACCGGCAGGCGGCGCAGCCGGCCACGTGCCGGTCGACCACCTCGGGCGGGACGGGTTCGGTTTCGCCGTCGAGCCGGGCCGACAGGGCTTCACGGCAAGTCACGCACTTCACGTCTCACTTGTCGGGCGCGGGCCTGCCCTGGTTCCCGGGACGCTGCTACGTTTCTCGTATGGCCGGGCCGCGCAACCACGACGACGAGCGGGTGACCGAGCTCGCTCTCGCCGCCGCCCGCGGCGACCGGCGGGCGCTCGAGGACTGGGTGCGGGCCACCCAGGCCGACGTCTGGCGTTTCGTCGCGCACCTCGCCGACGTCGCCGCCGCCGACGATCTCACTCAGGAGACGTACCTGCGCGCGTTCGGCAGCCTGCGCCGGTTCGCCGGCCGGTCCTCCTCGCGGACCTGGCTCCTGTCGATCGCGCGCCGCGTGGTCGTCGACCGCATCCGGGCGGCTTCGGCCCGTCCGAAGCTCGCCGACGTCGACTGGGAGGCCACCGCCGAGCGTCGCGGTGCCCGTCAGGCGGAGGGTGTCGCGGGCTTCGAAGACCTCGTGGAGCTGCGGATGCTGCTCGACGGTCTCGACCCGGAACGGCGCGAGGTCCTCGTCCTCACCCAAGTACTGGGCCTTTCCTACGCCGAGGCCGCCGAGATCTGCGGCTGCCCGGTCGGCACCGTGCGCTCGCGTATCGCGCGAGCCCGCGAAGACCTGCTCGAAGCAGGCCGCGAGCGCGACTCCATCTAGGCCACGCTGTGGCGCGTCACACATTTGGGGCTCTTCGCTGTCACCTCGTCACACAGATGAGCTGACACGACTACTCCGCGTTGACTAGGCCAAATGCCGATGCCTAGCGTGTCGCCATCCAACCCCAGGCCGCGCGAGGGTCCCCGCCTTCACCGCGCGCTCTCGAAGGGATCTTCCCGATGGCCAGCCCCACCACTGGAACCGAAGAGCAGGACCCCGGAGGCCTCGGCCGTCGCCGGTTCCTGAGCTTCCTCGTCGCCGCGCCCACCCTCACGATCGCCACGAAGATCGGTCTCGACACCGTCGCGCCCGAAGAGGCCGAAGCCGTCATCCCGACCCTGCCCGGACCGGCCGAGATCCTCGACCTCGGCGACGTCCTGATCCTGTCGAACGCCCCGACCGCCGGTCTGCTCGTACTCGAAGTCCGCGAAGACGGCCGCGTGCGGCTGGAACTGCCGCGGACCGAGGTGGGCCAGGGCATCACCACCGCGAACGCGATGCTGGTCGCCGAAGAACTGGACCTGCCGCTCGACCGCGTCGACGTCGTGCTCTCCGACGCCCGCCCGGAACTGCTGTTCAACCAGCTGACCGGCGGCTCCAACACGATGCGCTCGCTCTACACCCCGGTGCGGACCGCGGCCGCCGCCGCCCGCGCGCGGCTGGTCGCGACCGCCGCGCGGCAGTGGGGAGCCCAGGCCGACCGGCTGTCCACAAGGGACGGCGCGGTGATCGCGCCCGACGGCCGCCGCATGGACTACGGCGCGCTGTCCAGGCCCGCCGCCCGCGCCGACCTGGGCAAGCTCACCGTGACCCCGAAGGCGGAATCCGCGCACAAGCTGGTCGGCACGCCGCAGTCGCGCAAGGACGCCCGCGCGATGGTCACCGGGCAGTTGAAGTACACCCTCGATCTGGACATCCCCGGCGCGAAGCCGGCCATGGTCCGCCGCCCGCCCACGATCAACGGCACGGTGAAGAAGGTCAACAACGAGGCCGCCGTCCGCGCGATGCCGGGCATCCTCGACATCGCCGTCATCAAGACCGGGGTCGCGGTGCTGGCCGAGACCTTCGGGCAGGCGCTCGACGGCAAGAACGCCCTCGACGTCACCTGGAACACGGGCACCGTGGACGGCGAGAACAACGCGACGATCAAGAAGAAGCTCCAGGCCGCGGCGCTGCCGTTCGTCGTGCCGCCACTGCTGACCCAGTACGTGGACGGCGAGTTCGACTTCGCCTTCGCCAGCCACGCGCCGCTGGAGACCAACTCCGCGGTCGCCGACGTGCGCGAGGACAGCGCGACCATCTGGTCGGGCATGAAGGTCCCGATCCTCGCGAAGCAGAACATCGCGCGGGAACTCGGGCTGCCGGAGAACAAGGTCACCGTGCACGTCCAGCAGGCGGGCGGGTCGTTCGGCCGCCGCCTGTTCTCCGACGGCGCGATCGAAGCCGCGCGGATCTCGAAGGCGATGAAGCGGCCGGTGCGGCTGATGTGGAGCCGCATCGACGACATGCGCCACGGCCGCGCCCGCGCCGCCAGCCACCACAAGATCCGCGCCACCTTCGCGCTCGGCCAGGTGCTCACCTTCGAGCACCGCGTCGCCAGTGTGGAGACCGACTGGAGCCACGGGCTCGGCGAGGTCCTGACCGCCTTCGCCGCCGAACTCCCGGTCGGCGGCAACCTGAGCTTCGCGCAGACGGTGTTCCTGCTGACGGTGAAGTCGCCGTACAACTTCGGGGTCACCACGCAGTTGCTCAACGAGGTCCCGGTGGACTTCCACACCGGCGCCTGGCGGTCGGTGTACTCGTCGAGCACGCGCGGCGCGGAAGAGATCATGGTCGACGAGATCGCCGCGAAGCTCGGGAAGGACCCGGTGGCGTTCCGGCGCGAGTTCATCAAGAACGACCGGCAGCGCGCCGTGCTGGACAAGGTCGCCGAACTCGGCGAGTGGGGCAAGAAGATGCCCAAGGGCTTCGCGCAGGGTGTCGCGGTGCACGGCGAATACAAGTCCTACACCGCCTGCCTGGTCGAAATGGACGCCCGTGACCCGAAGAACCCGCGCGTCACCAAGGCGACCATCGCCGTCGACGTCGGCAAGCCGATCAACCCGCGCGGGATCGAGGCGCAGATGCTCGGCGGCCTGACCGACGGCATCTCCACGACGCTGACCGCCGGGCTGCACATCGACAAGGGGCTCCCGCTGGAGGGCAGCTACTCGCAGTTCCACTACGCGCGGCAGAAGAACTCGCCGATGGACGTCAAGGTGCACGTGATGCCGGAGACGGGCGAGATCGGCGGCGCCGGGGAACTCGGCGTACCCGCGCCGGTCGGCGCGATCGGGAACGCCTACGCGCGGGCCACCGGGATCAAACCGCGCAGCTTCCCGATCAACTTCCCGATCGACTTCGACCCGTTCCCCCGCTGACTTTCCTTCCCCGCCAAGGAGTTCCGATGCCCAATTACACCTTCACGGTGAACGGGAAGACCGTCACCGTCGACGCGCCCGCCGATCTGCCCATGCTGTGGGCGCTGCGGGACAAGCTCGGCGTCCGCGGCCCGAAGTACGGCTGCGGGATCAACGTCTGCAAGGCCTGCACCAGCCATCTCGACGGCGAGGCGTTCAACCCGTGCGTGACGCCGGTGTCCGACTGCTCGGGCAAGGACGTCACCACCATCGAAGGCCTCGCCGACGGCGAGGACCTGCACCCGGTCCAGGAGGCCTGGCTGGAGCAGGACGTCGCGCAGTGCGGCTACTGTCAGCCGGGGCAGATCATGGCCGCCGTCGCGTTGCTGAAGAAGACGAAGAACCCGACGGACGCCGAGATCGACGCGATCCAGAACGTCTGCCGTTGCGGCACCTATTTCCGGATCCGCGAAGCCATCAAGAGCGCCGCCGCGAAGATGTGAAAACCCGCTGGTGCGGCGAAAATTCCGAGGCTTTCGCCGCACCGGCGGAGTTGCCCGGCTTCGACAGGCCACTTCCGGGCAAGTCGTGTTAGATGACGTCCCCAGGGGCTCGACGAGGTGTCCCTGCCCCGGAGGGCGTCCATGCACTATCGAACCGTGCTCCGCGAAGGCTCGGCCGTCATCGTCGCCGAGCTGGCCGTCGAGGTCGAAAAACAGCTGCCCGGGATGATCGAGACCACCGTCGAGCAGATCCGCGCCGAAATGCCGGTGTACCACGACGCGCAGTTCGTCACCCTCGCCGAACTGCGGACATCGGTGCGGAACAACCTCGAGTACGTCATGCGCACCCTGCGCGGCACCGAGGAACCCGACCTCGCGCAGGCGCGGGCGACCGGGCGCGCACGCGCGCTGCAGGGCGCGCCGCTGCCGGAACTCCTGCGGGCGTACCGGATCGGGCTCACCGAGGTGTGGAACCGGTTCGTCGAACTGACCTCCGCGGGCGAGCAGCAGGACCTGCGCGGCCTCGTCGCCGCGACGTCGGCGATCTGGGCGCTGATCGACGACTACGCCGAAGCGCTTACGACGACCTACCGCGACACCACCGCCGAAGTCATGCTGGCGCACCAAAGCAGGCGCTCCGCGTTGATCGAGGCGCTGTTCGCCGGCGGCGCGGCCACCGAAGGCACGCTGTGGGACATCGCCCGGGTGCTGGAACTCTCGCTCGACGGGACCTACGTCGTCGTCGCGGCGGAGACCCCGCGCGTCGGGCACGAACCGTTGCCCCAGATCGAAAACCGGCTCCGCGACCGGCATCTCGCGTCCGCGTGGCGGCTCACCCCCGACCTCCAGGTCGGGGTCGTGTCCATGCGGGACCCGTCGGCGTCCCCGGTGATCATCGAGCTGCTGCGGGAGAACCAGACCGGCCGGATCGGTGTGAGCCCGGTCTTCACCGGTCTCGGGAACACTTCCCGCGCCCTGCACCTCGCGCGGGTCGCGCTCTCCAGCATGATGCCGGGCACGAAGGGAATGGTGCAGTTCAACGAATCGCCGCTCGCCGGGCTCGTCGCCAGCGCGCCCGAGGCGTCGGTCCAGCTCGCGCACCACGTGCTGCGGCCGATCCTGGAGATGCACGGCGACGACCGGAACGTGCTGCTGCTGACGTTGCGGGCGTGGTTCGAATGCCAGGGCTCCACGAAACTGACGTCCGAGCGGATGTTCTGTCACCCCAACACGATCCGGCACCGGCTGAAGCGGATCTCCGAGGAACTGGGCCGTTCGCTGACCGACCCGGCCGACATCGCCGAACTCGGCGCCGCCCTGCGCGCGCTCCACATGTTCCCGGACACCTCGCATCTGCCTTCACCGAGGTCAAGCTGACGGACGAGCACCTGCGGCTGCTGGGGAACCGAACAGTTCGCGGGTGCGCGCCTGCTCTTCGGGTGTTCCCACCGGCATCAGGAGCAGTTCCGTCGCACCGGCGTCCTCGAGTTCGCGGACCCGCGCCCGGACGAACTCCTCGTCGCCCGCGATCACCGTACCGCCGGGACCGTCGACCCGGTCCCGGCTGAAGACCGCCTGATACGCCGGGATGTTCGCGGCCATGCCGTAGTTCTCGGCGACCCAGCTCCGCGGTCCGTCGGGATCGCCGGTGACGGAGATCAGCTGCCCGCTGACGATCCGCGGTGCCGGGCGCCCGGCCCCGGACGCGGCCTTGGACAGCGTCGGGACGATGTACTCCGCCAGCGAACGCGCGCCTGCCCAGGTGGACACCACACCGTCGGCATGGGCCCCGCTGACCTTCAGTGACAGCGGGCTCAACGCGCCGACGACGACCGAAGGCGGCTCGGCGCCGGGTGCCTCGATGGTGCCCACGGCGGTCAGGGTCTCGCCGTGCACATCGGCATTTTCGTGGTGCAGCAACGGGTTCAGCGCCTGGAGGTATTCACGCAGGTGCCGGATCGGCCGGTCGAAGGAATAACCGTACTGGTCTTCGATGATCGGCCGGTGGCTCAGCCCGACACCGAGGGAGACCGGCGCGCCCGTGGCGGCTTGCAGGGTCAAAGCCTGTGCCGCCAAGGAAATCGGGTGCCGGGGGTAAGTGGGGATCACCGAGGTGCCCAGCGCGGGACCCGGTGCGGCCAAGCCGAGCGCGGTCAACGCGGTGAGCGCGTCCCAGCCGCCGCGTTGCGCGAGCCAGATCGCGTCGTAGCCCAGCCTGGCCGCCTCTTTCGCTTGCGTGACGACTTCGTGGAAGGGGACACCGATTTCGTCGAGGAGGATTCCGGTCCGCATGCGCGGCTCCCGTCAGTAGGCGCGCCGGAGGTTGGCGCGGTCGATTTCCGCGGTCGCGCGGAAGAGGGCGATGGCGCCCGGTGCCGCCGCGCGCACCCGCGCGGCGGGGGGAGTGGCCGTCGGCTGGAAGGCGCGGGCGACGGTGTCGGCCAGTAGTTCGGCCGCGGCCTCGGGATCCGCCGCCGCCGGGGCGAGCAGGAACCCGTGCAGGACGGCTTGATACGCCGTCGCCAGGTCTTCGATCTTCAGGTCGGTGCGGATCAGGCCGTGCTCGGCCTGCAGCCTCAGGTAGTCCAGGAACGCCTCGTGGTGCCGGGGATCCTGGTTTTCGTGGAGCTTCGCGGCGAGCTTGCCCAGTACGCCGGAGTCGGCGAGGTACGGCGCGTGGAGCAGCGGCCTGCGCACGACGTTGAGGAACTGGGTGCGGGTCATCCGATGCAGCAGGGTGAGGTCCGGATCGTCTTCGATCGCCTGTGCCAGATCCTCGATGGACCGGGCGGCCTCGCGCAGCATCACCGCGAGGAACAGCTGTTCGCGGGTTTTCCAGTGCAGGTACAGGGTTCCCTTGCCGACGCCGGCGTGTTCGGCGACGTCCTCCACGGTCACCCGCCGGTAGCCGTGCCGCAGGAGCAGGTCGGCGGCGGCGTCGAGGATGCGTTCGGCGCGTTCCCGCCGGTCTTCGGTCACCGCGCTAGTTTATGACTGATTTTGAAATCTGGTCAAGTGTTGGACGGCGGAGCCGGGTCATGGCGACCACGCCCATCAGCGGCCCGACGGCCAGCGCGGGCGCCGCGGCCCGCCAGCCGACGGCGTCGGCGAGCACCGGCAGGCCCTGGATGGTCAGCGCGCTGAGCAGGAACCCGATCGCGGTCTGCGCGGTGAGCGCGGTGCCGACATAGCGGGGATCCGCGGCTTCGCTCAACGCGGCGGAGAACTGGCCGGAGTCGGCGATCGCGGCGACACCCCAGACGAACAGCAACGTGCCGAGCACCGCGGGATGGGCACCGAAGACGGACGCCGAGACCAGGCAGCAGGCTCCGCTGACGGCCAGTGCCGCGAGCGCGACGTCGATCCGTCCGAACCGGTCCGACAGCGCGCCACCGAGCAGGCAGCCGATCGCCCCGCCGACGCCGATGACGGTGAACGCGAACAGGCTCACCGTGCCCGGTGCGGCCTTCGAAGCCGCGGCGGCGTACGCCGGGATCCAGGTCCAGAACGCGTAAAGCTCCCACATGTGGCCGAAATAGCCGAACGCGATCAGTCGCTGGCGCCGGTCACGCGCCATCGTGATCAGGTACCGCGGCTCCCACGGCGGCGAACGCCGGGCGGCCGGGCCGGCGCGGACGAAAAGGACGGCGAGCGCCGCCGCGCCGAGGGCCAGCACGGCGGCGACGTCGAGTACCGTCCGCCAGTCCGGCAGGTTCCCGGCCAGCAGATGGGGTGACGCCGAACCGAGGGCGAGTGCGGCCAGCAGCACGCCGAGCGCGAGTCCGCGGCTGTCCGGAAACCACGACACGACGATCTTCATACCGACCGGATAGACCCCGGCCAGTGCCATCCCGGTACCGAACCGCAGCAGCACCGCGATCCAGAACTGGTTGCCACACAAGGGAAAGAGCCATGTCAGGACGGCGCCAGACGCGGCGCTCGCGGCCAGCAGCCGCTCGGGCCGGAGCCGGTCCGCGAGGTTGGCGACGGCCGACGCCAGCGCGCCCGCGGCGAAACCGACCTGCACCGACGCGGTGAGCAACACGGTGTCCTGCGTGGACAGCGTCCATTCGGCGCGCAGGGCCGGGACGATGCTCGACGCGGAGAACCACAGCCCCATGGCGAGGATCTGCGCGGCGGAGATGAGCGCCAGCTGGCGCGGTGCGGAGCTGGACACGTCCGCAGGTATCGCACCCGCGAGCGGGTCCGCTCAAGGCATCCCGGTGGTGATCACCCGAACGTGTTGCCGGGCTTGACGGCCTCCACAAGCACTCGCCGGGAATGCGCGACGAACATCCCGTCGGTTTCGATCAACCGATGGAGTTCCGCGAGCTTGTCGCGGTACTTGTCCACTTCGAACCCCGGCACGATCCAGATCACCTTCCGGAGGAAGTGGACGACCGCGGCGAGGTCGAAGAACTCCATCCGCAGTTTCGCCGGTTCGAGCCGGTCCACCCGCAGCCCGACGGCCTCCGCTTCGACGCGCAGCACGTCGGGCGTCCAGTCGCCGTAGTCCTGCGGGCCGAGGAAGAACTCCTTCAGTTCGCGGACGGTGCCGGCGCCGATCTGTTGCGACAGGAAGGTGCCGCCCGGTCGCAGCACCCGGGCGATCTCCCGCCACGGGTTCTCGACTGGATGGCGGCTGCTCACCAGGTCGAAGGACTCGTCGGGGAAGGGGATCGGCGCGTCGTCCGTCGCCTCCACGACCTGCCCGCCGAGGGGCGCGAGATTCTTCCGCGCGACCTCGACGTTCGGCGGCCAGCCCTCGGTGGCGGCGAGGACCGGCGGCGGTTCCGGGATGCCCGCGAGCACCTCGCCGCCGCCGGTCTGCAGGTCGAGTCCCGCCGAAGCCGCCGCCATCCGTTCGCCGAGCAGCCGCGAGTAGCCCCACGGCGGCCGTTCCTCCGTGGCCCGGCCTTCGAACCACGAGAAATCCCAGCCTTCGACCGGGACGGCCGCTCCTTCGGCGAGCTGATCTTCGAACGTCATGTCCGCAGTCTCGGTCCCGCCCGCCGGTGGGGCAACGCGTTTTCGCGACGTGCACCCTATCCGGCGTCGGTGGACCGCTTCCACAGGTTGATGTCGGCCTCGGTGGCGTAGCGGTCGATCTCGGCCAGCTCCTCGTGCGTGAAGTGCAGGTTCTTCAGCGCGCCGACGTTGTCCTCCAGCTGGGCGACGCTGCTCGCGCCGATCAGCACCGACGTCATCCGCGGGTCGCGCAGGCCCCACGCCAGTGCGAGCTGCGCCAGCGTCTGGCCACGCCGCTGGGCGATCTCGTTCAGCGCCCGGATCTTGCCGAGGGTGCTCTCGGTGATCGTGTCCGGGTTGAGCGACTTCCCTTGCGCCGCACGGGAATTGTCCGGGACGCCGTCGAGGTAGCGGCTGGTCAGCAGGCCCTGGGCCAGCGGTGAGAAGGCGATGCAGCCCGCGCCTTCGGCTTCGAGCGTGTCGAGCAGCTTGTCGCCTTCGAGCCAGCGGTTGAACATCGAGTACGACGGCTGGTGGATCAGCAGCGGCGTGCCCAGTTCCCGCAGCAGCCGCGCGGCCTCGGCGGTCTTCTCCGACGAGTACGACGAGATGCCGACGTACAGCGCGCGTCCGGAGCGGACGGCGGTGTCGAGCGCGCCGACGGTCTCTTCGAGCGGCGTCTCGGGGTCGAAGCGGTGCGAGTAGAAGATGTCGACGTAGTCCAGGCCCATCCGGCCGAGCGACTGGTCCAAAGAGGACAGCAGGTACTTGCGCGAACCCCATTCGCCGTACGGGCCGGGCCACATGTCGTAGCCCGCCTTGGTCGAGACGACCAGCTCGTCGCGGTACGGCTTGAAGTCCGAGGCCAGCAGCCTGCCGAAGTTCTCCTCGGCCGAGCCGTAGGGCGGGCCGTAGTTGTTGGCGAGGTCGAAATGGGTGATGCCCAGGTCGAACGCGCGCCGTGCGATGTCCCGCTGGGTGCCCAAGGGCTTGTCGTTCCCGAAGTTGTGCCACAGGCCCAGCGAGATCGCGGGCAGCTTCAGGCCGCTGCGCCCGGTGCGGCGGTAGGGGATGCTCTCGTATCGGCCCTCGGCCGCGACATAGGTGCTCACGGGCCCGATGCTAGCCGCAGGAAGCGCGCCGCCGAGTGTGACATCTCGCCTCCCGCCGTCTCGGTCGCGTATTCCCGGCCGGGCACGGCTAACGGAAGCCCGCTAGTTCGAAGGTATTCGAACTAGTCGGGCAATACCGGAATGGGTGGGTGGTCGGACCGGTGAAAGGGGCTATCCTGCCAAGGTAACGGAACGAACTGGGGGTTCCATTAATGCTGCGCATATACTTTTCCACGGATGATCTGCTCAGGATCCGGCTATTGGCCGAACCACATCGGATGTGGGAGGTCCTGCTGAGCCTTCATCTGGTCCAGACCGATCAGGACCAGCCGGTTTTCGGTGGTTGGCGGCGGAGGCTGCGGCCTCGGCTGCCGTCGAGCACCGGGCTGCTCACCGTGCTCGCGAGACCCACGGGCTACTCGCCGGACTTCCTCACGCCGTCCGGTGACATCCCCGATCTGGAGACCGGGATCGACCTGCTCCTCGGTACCACGAGGACGAAGCTGAAGACCGACATCGCCGAACTCGCCCGGCACCGGGTGCTCCCGGCGTGGGTGGGCGAGATCGCCGACGGCGAGGTGGAGTCGCTGAGACGGCTGGCCGGCGCCTTGCGCGCGTACCATCGCGAGGCCATCGAGCCGTTCTGGCCGGGTATCCGTCACCACGTCGAGCTGGACCGGCGGAGCAGGGCGGATGTCGTCGCCTCCGTCGGTTTCGAGGCCGTTCTCGCCGGGCTGCATCCCGCCGTCCGATGGCGTTCACCGGTGCTCGAGGTCGACTATCCCGTCGAACAGGATCTCCACCTCGACGGCCGTGGTCTCGTCCTGGTGCCGTCGTTCTTCTGCTGGGGCGGTCCCATCACGACGCTCTCCGTCGACTCCGCCACACCCATGCTCGTCTACCCCGTCGAACGCTCGCCGGGCTGGGCGGCGAACACGGACGAGGAGGCGGTGCGCGCCCGCTCGCTGACCGCCCTGCTCGGCCGGACCAGGGCCACCGTGCTGCGGACGATCGCCGATCTGCCGCAGGTCAACACCACCGATCTCGCCAACGCCCTCGGCATCTCCCTCGCCGGTGCCAGCCAGCACACGACCGTGCTGCGCAACGCCGGCTTGGTGCAGACGGCGCGGACGAACGGCGCGGCGGTGCACCGGATCTCGCGAAGAGGGTCCGCATTGCTCCGGCCGTGATCGCGGTTTCAGGCAGTGGTGAAAGGGCTTGTCACCCGCGAGCCGAATTCATAAGTTTTGAGAGGTCCGACCGCAACCGGCGGAAATGCCGACCCCCTTCCCGGAAGAGCGGAATAGTCCCCGCGCGCTCATTGGGGAAAGGGTCTTTCCGGAATTGCTCGGACTCGGGAAAACCAATCTGGAGGGAACAGCCATGTTGAAGCAGATCGCCACCAGGGCCGCCGTCGCCGCGTCGGTCGCCGCCTCGGCGGGTGCGCTGATGTTCGGCGCCGCCACGACCGCGTCCGCCGCTGAGGCCACTCCCCAGGGCGACCTGGGAACCATGGCCGTGTGCGGCTACTACGAGCAGGGCCTGATCAGCTACTACAACCACTGCGGCTCGACCAACGTCTCGATCCACGTGACCTACAACGTCGGCAGCGACGAGGACCTCTGCGTCACGCCGGGTATCACCAAGCTCGGCTACAACGCCGACAACGCGTGGTACACCGGTCTCTGCTGACCTGACGCCCGCCAGGGGCTGACCGGACACGACTGAGTCGAACACGAGTGGCGGTGAAGGGTGCTCACCCTTCACCGCCACTTTCGTTTCCATCGCCGGACGCTCGGGAGAAGAGGGTGGCGACGGCGCCGAGATGATCTTTGAACGCGGAAGGGCTCTCGACCTCGAAGGGCGCGCCGATGGCGGCGAGGATCAGCACGGGCCAGTCGAAGGTGTCGACGTTCATCGTCAGGCGGCAGGACGTCTCGTCGATCGCTTCGAGCATGCCGCCGAGGTACCGCACCGCCGCCTTGACCTGTGCTTTCGGCGCGTCGACCCGGACGACCAGCGTGTGTGTGGTCGGCCTGGCCTTGATCTGGGCCTCGACGAACTTGACCGCGTCCCCGCCGGGGATCTCGCGCGGCCGGTAGCGGGCGCCGGTGGTGCGCGGGTCGCTGAGCCGGTCGACGCGGAACGTGCGCCAGTCCACCCTGTCGAGATCCCACGCCACCAGGTACCAGCGCCGTCCGAGTGAGACGAGCCGATGCGGCTCGACCAGCCGCGCGGACTCCTCGCCACCGCGTGCCGCGTAGTCGAACTTCAGGCGCTCGTCGTCCCGGCAGGCCTGCGCGATCACCGTCAGGCTGGCGGCGTTGACCCGGGGACCCGTGACGGCGGCGGGTGTCGTGTACGCCTGGAGCGCGTCGACGCGTCTGCGCAGCCGGGGCGGCATCACCTGGACGACCTTCGTCAGCGCCCGCACGGACGTCTCCTCGATGCCTTCCACCGAACCGCTCGCCGCCGTCCGCAGGCCGACCGCGATCGCCACGGCCTCCTCGTCGTCCAGCAGCAGCGGCGGCATGACCGTGCCCGACCGCAGCTGGTAGCCGCCCGCGACGCCGCGGCTCGCGTTGACCGGATAGCCCAGCTCGCGCAGCCGCTCGACGTCGCGCCGCAGCGTCCGTTCGCTCACTTCGAGCTTGTCGCTCAGTTCGATCCCGGTCCAGAAGCGGTGTGTCTGCAGAAGGGACAGCAATCGCAGCATCCGCGCGCTCGTGTTCGCCATGGATCCAGGTTCGCTCCGATTCCGGTCAGAAAGTGGCCGGAATTGACTTTAGCGTTGTCCCCATGACGATGACACTGGATGCCCCGGGCGCCGTGACCACGGAGAACACGCCCGACGAGAAGCAGTACCGCTGGCGCTGGCCCGCGCTGTTCGTGATCCTGACCGGGTCGGTGATGGAACTGCTCGACATGACGGTCACGAGCATCGCCGGACCGGTCATGCGGGCCTCGCTCGGCGGCGGCACGGCGATGATCCAGTGGCTCGGGGTCGCCTACACCCTCGCGATGGTGTCCGGCCTGCTCACCGGCGGACGGCTCGGCGACATCTTCGGCCGCAAGCGCATGTTCCTGATCGGCGCGATCGGCTTCGTCGCCGGTTCGCTGCTCTGCGCGGTCGCGGTGAGCCCCGAGATGATCATCGCCGCACGGGTGGTGCAGGGCCTGTTCGGCGCCGCGATGGTCCCGCAGGGCCTCGGCATGATGAAGGAGATGTTCGCGGGCAAGGAGCTGCAGTCCGCGTTCGGCATGTTCGGCCCGGTGATGGGGCTCGCCGCGGTCGGCGGCCCGATCCTGGCGGGCTGGCTGGTCGACGCCGACCTGTTCGGCACCGGCTGGCGGATGATCTTCCTGATCAACCTCCCGATCGGCGCGCTGGCCGTGCTCGCCGCGGTGAAGTTCCTCCCCGAATCCCGGCCCGGCGGCTCGCTCAAACTCGACATCCCCGGCGCGCTGCTCGCCACGACTGGCGCGCTGTTGATCGTCTTCCCGCTGGTCCAGGGGCGTGAGTACGGCTGGCCGCTGTGGGCGTTCGCGATGATGGCGGCCTCGGTCGTGGTGTTCGGGGTGTTCGCGTGGTTCGAGAAGCGCAAGAGCGGCCGCGGCGGTGACCCGCTGGTCGAGCCCAGCCTGTTCCGCAAGCGCAGCTTCCTCGCCGGGATGGCGACCGGGACGATCTACTTCGCCGCGTTCTCCGGCTTCGGTCTCGTCTTCACGCTGTACCTGCAGCTCGGGCTCGGTTTCTCGCCGCTCAAGGCCGGGCTGACCGGGGTGCCGATGTCGCTGGGGATGATCGTCGGCATGGGCCTGGTCCAGGTGGTGCGCAAGCACGGCCGCAAGGTGCTGCACACCGGCGCGCTGATCATGGCCGCCGGCGTGGTCGCCCTGCTGTCGCTCCTCGGCCCGGACGCCGGTCCGTGGCTGCTCGCGCCCGCGTTGCTGGTGGTCGGGATCGGGTCCGGGCTGATCATGGGGCCGTACTTCGAGATCGCGTTGTCCGGGGTGGAACCGTCGGAGGCGGGTTCGGCGTCGGGCGCGCTGACCTCGCTCCAGCAGGTCGGCGGCGCGCTGGGGATGGCGCTGCTGGGCACGGTGTTCTTCGACGCCGGGACCGTGGATCCGACCGACGCCGCCCAGCGGACGTTCTGGGTGGTCGCGGTGATGGTGATGCTCACCTTCGCGGTCGGGTTCCTGCTGCCCCAGCGGATCCGCGACGTAGAGTCGGCCGGGTAGGCGATCGAGCTGGGAGGCCGTGTGGCTGGGACCGGGTACTTCACATCCGTCGAAGACGTGACGGCGAAGCTCGCCGACACCGGCTACCTGGCCTCGGCCGCCGTCGCCACCACGGTGTTCCTCGCGGACGCCCTCGGCAAGCCGTTGCTGATCGAGGGCCCCGCGGGGGTCGGCAAGACCGAGCTGGCGAAGGCGGTCGCGCAGGCGAGCGGCTCCCGGCTCGTGCGGTTGCAGTGCTACGAAGGCGTCGACGAGTCGCGGGCGCTGTATGAGTGGAACCACGCGAAGCAGCTGCTCCGGATCACCGCGGGCAAGGACGAGACGTGGGACGAGGCCCGCAACGACATCTTCGGTGAAGAGTTCCTGCTGGCCCGGCCGCTGTTGACGGCCATCAAGGGCGACGAGCCGACCGTCCTGCTCATCGACGAGACCGACAAGGCCGACGTCGAGATCGAGGGGCTCCTGCTGGAGGTGCTCGGCGACTTCCAGATCACCGTCCCGGAACTCGGCACGATCACCGCCGGGCGCAAGCCGTTCGTGGTGCTGACGTCGAACGCGACCCGGGAACTCTCCGAGGCGCTGCGGCGGCGGTGTCTCTTCCTGCACATCGATTTCCCCGACGCCGCACTGGAGCAGCGCATCGTGCGGCTCAAGGTCCCGGGTGTCGACGACGCGCTCGCGGCGTCCGTGGTCAAGGTGATCACCGCGTTGCGGGCGATGGAACTGCGGAAGGCCCCGTCGGTCGCGGAGACCATCGACTGGGCCCGGACCCTGCTGGCGCTCGGCGCGGACAGCCTCGGCGAGGACGTCGTCCGCGCGAGCCTCGGCGTCATCCTCAAACACCAGGACGACGTCGTGAAGGCGGACGCGCGGCTGGAACTCGGCAAGGTCCTCGACTCGTGAGCGGCGTGCCGGGCAGGCTCGTCGAGTTCGTGGAAGCGTTGCGGCAACACGGGATCCCGGCGGGACCCAGTGAGACGGTCGACGCCGCCGCGGCACTCGAAGTGCTGGGCCTGGCCTCCCGCGAGCAGATGCGGGAAGGGCTCGCGGCGGCGCTCGTCCGGCGCGGCGGTCAGCGCGCGGTGTTCGACGCGACGTTCGACATCTACTTCCCGCTCGGCGTCGGCGCGCCGTCGCAGGACCCCGTCGACGACCTGGCCGCCTTGCGCGACCGGCTCGCCACCGCGCTCGCCGCGAACGACCAGACGGAACTGACGCAGCTGGCCGGGCTCGCCGTCGACATGCTGGGGGAGTACGGCGGCACGGCGGGCGCCGGGGGCTGGTCGGCGCACCAGACGCTGGAACGGCTCCAGCCGCAGACGCTCGTGGTCCGCGTGCTCGAAGCCATCCGCGCGGGCGCTTCGGAGGACTTCACCGACAGACTGGACCGCGACGACGTCCGCCGTCGTGTCGAAGGCTTCCGCGGATCGGTGCGCACCGAAGCGCGGCGGCGAGTGGCGGAAGTCCGTGGCAGGGAAAGGGTTTCGCGGCACGCCGTGCCGCCGGCCGCCGACCGCGTCGACTTCCTGCTCGCCAGCCGCGCGCAACTCGCCGAACTCCGCCGGGTCGTGCAGCCGTTGTCGCGCAAGCTCGCCACCCGGCTGGCAGCCCGGCGACGGCGGCACGCGCGTGGGCAGATCGACCTGCGCCGGACGTTGCGGCGCTCGCTGTCCACCGGCGGCGTCCCGATGCGGCCGTCGTACCGGCGGCACCGGCCGGGAAGGCCGGAAATCGTGCTGCTGTGCGACATGTCGGGCTCGGTGGCCGGATTCGCGAACTTCACCATGTTGCTGGTGCAGGCCCTGCGGGACCAGTTCAGCAAGGTGCGGGTGTTCGCGTTCATCGACGCGTGCGACGAGATCACCCACCTCGTCGACACCGGCGCGGCCGATCCGGAGGACCTCGGCGCGCGCATCCTCGCCGACGCCGAACTGACGCGCTGGGACGGGCACAGCGACTACGGGCACGCGCTCGGCGAATTCGTCGAGCGGTACCCGGACGCCGTGGGCCCCAGGACTTCCATGCTCATCCTCGGGGACGCCAGGACCAACGGCGGCGACCCGAACCTGGCCGCGGTGCGCGGGATCGCCGCCGCGGCGAGGCACACGTACTGGCTCAACCCCGAGCGGACCGCGCTGTGGTCCACCGGCGACTCCGAGGCGCACGCCTACGCGGAGGTCGTCGAGATGCACGAATGCCGGAACGTGCACCAGCTGACGAAGCTGGTGACCCGGCTTCTGCCCGCCTGAGGCCGTGTTCTGTAAGGCTTCAGCGCGGTGCCGGCGCGGGTTCCGGCTTGAGCGCGGCCTTCCCGTAGGCGTCGGCGTTGCTGAACACTTCCTGCCCGTACTGGGTGGAGTTGTTGTAGGTCAGCACCGCGGTCCACCAGCCGCCCGGATCGCCGAGGTCGCCGCCCCTCGCGCACATGTACCGCGCGGTCGTCAGCGCGGCGTCGTCGATGTTCTGCGGGTCCGGCGCGGCGCCGTCACCGCTCGCGCGGAGGCCGTACCGCTTCCAGGTGGCGGGCAGGAACTGCATCGGGCCGACCGCGCGGTCCCACTTCGCGTCACCGTCGAGGGCGCCCTTGTCGGTGTCGACGACCGCCATCACGCCGGGGGAGCCATCGAGCGGGATGCCGATGATCGGCGGCGTCACGACGCCGTCCTCACCGGCGCGGGAGCCGTCGTGCCGGGCGTGCTGGGACTCGGTGCGGCCGATCCCGGCGATGGTCGCCCAGGTGATTTCGCAGCGCGGCGTGGTCTTCGCGGTCTTCTCGGCGGCGTTCACGTACGCCCGCAGGGCGCGCGAGGGGATGTCCGTGTTCTCCGACACCTTCGCGATCCAGGCGTCCTTCGCGGGCTCAGCGGGCAGCGGTCCGGCGTCGCCGGGGATCGCCGACCGAGGCGCGGGGGAGAGCGCGGGCACGGTGAACACCGGCTTGACCGGTACCGGCTCGCGGTCGTTGAGACTGACCACCACCCAGACGGCACCGGCCACCAAGGCGCCCACGACCAGGAGCGAGAGCATCACGCAGCCGCGCGGGCCGCGTTTCCTGGGCGGGGGCTGCCACTGATCCATCAGGTCCAGTGCCGAAGGGGACGAAGCGGTCACCGCATCCACGGTACGTGACGGTTGTGGAGAACTTGTGTGGCCCGCCGCCCGGGTGAGCTGAACCACCCGTCAGGCGAGCCAGGTGTCGATCTCCGCGTGGATCGAACGCTTCAGCTCGGAGGGCGCGTAGGACGCGTCGACGGACGCCCGGGCGAGACCGGCGAGCGCGAGGTCGTCGTAGGCGAACGCCTCCCGCGTGCGCAGGAACTCGTCGGTCAGCGTCGTCCCGGTGATCGACGGGACGTCGGTGCTGAGGGTGACCACGAGCCCGGCGTCGACCAGCCGGGGGAGCGGGTGCTCCTCGAACGACGGCACGAGACCGATCGTCACGTTCGACGACGGGCAGACCTCCAGCGCGATACCGCGTTCCCGCACCTCGGCGACCAGCGCGACGTCCTCCAGGATCCGGATCCCGTGGCCGATCCGCTCGCTGCGGCCGATTTCGAGGGCCTCGCGGATACTGGGCGGACCGGCGTCCTCCCCGGCGTGGTGGATCAGGCGCAACCCCGCCTCCGCGGCCTCGTCGCAGATCCCGGCGAACGGCGCGAGCGGGTACTTCTCCTCCCCGGCGAGGCCGATCGCGAACACCCCGTCCCCGGCGTACCGGCGGGCGAGGTCGAGGGTGCGCCGGGCGCGTTCGACCGACCGGCGGCGCGAGTGGTCCAGGATCACCCGCCAGTGGAGCCCGTGTTCGGCGGTGCCCGCCGAAAGTCCTTTGAGGACGGACGCGAGCGGCATGTCCGGCTCGCCGAGCCGTTCGCCGTGCGAGGCCGCGGTGAAGGTGACCTCGGCGTAGCGGACGCCGTCGGCGACCTGGTCCTCGCAGAACTCGCGCGCCACCCGTTCGAAGTCCTCCGGCCGCCGCAGGCAGGAGCGCAGCAGCCCGTTGTAGTCGCCGAACGCGCGGAATCCGTCGAACACGGGTTGTTCCGCGGGGACGGGGATGCCGTTCGCCTCGCCGATGTCACGGAGCGTGTCCGGCCGGACGGTGCTCTCGAGGTGGACGTGCAGATGGGCCTTGGGTAGCAGCGAAAGATCCCGCATGAGCCCGAACCTAGCGGCAGCGGCACTCGTCGCGCTCCCCGTTTTCCCGGTGCCCGATATCCGAAATGAGTGATTTGGCGCGCTGCGGGGAACCCAGCGGCCATCACCGGTCGTTGAGCAGGACAACCAGACGACCCCGAGGAAAGGGACCATCGTGGCTCTACTGCGGAAGTTGACCGCCCTGGCCGGCACCGCCGGGGCCGTGCGCGCCTACGTGCGCAAGAACCCCGAGAAGGTGTCCAAGGCCGTGAACAAGGCCGCGACCTTCGTCGACCACAAGACCAAGGGCAAGTACCACAACCAGATCGACGGCGCGGTGCGCAAGGTCGACGGGATGACCGGACGGCCGCGCCGCCCGTACCAGCCCTGAGTCAGGAAACGGACAGCTCCTAGGCCTCGGCCAGCGTCTCGAGGATCTGCTCGCCGTACTTCGCGAGCTTGTTCTCGCCGACGCCGCTGACCGTACCCAGCTCCTGTAGCGTGGCGGGCCGTTTGGTGGCGATCTGGCGCAGGGTCGCGTCGTGGAAGATCACGTACGCGGGCACTCCCTGCTCCTTCGCCGCCGCGGCTCGCCACGAACGCAGCAGTTCGAACACCGGCGCCGCCTCGGCGGGCATGTCGGCGGCCGCCGCCTTCTTCGCGCTGGACCGGGCCGCGGCCTTGGCCGCCCGCTCCGGCTCACGCCGCAGCTGGACCTTCCGCTGCCCGCTGAGCACCTCCGAGCTGCCTTCGGTGAGCACGAGCGAGCCGTAGTCGCCCTCGACCGCGGCGAGCCCCTGCGCCAGCAGCTGCCGGACCACGCCCCGCCACTCGGGTTCCTTCAGCTCCGTGCCGATCCCGAACACCTTCAGCGAATCGTGCCCGTGCTGGGTCACCTTCGGCGTCGTCTTGCCGAGCAGGATGTCGACGATCTGCCCGGCGCCGAACTTCTGCCGCCGCTCGTTCTGCAGCCGGACGATGGTGGACAGGATCTTCTGCGCCGGAACCGTGCCGTCCCAGGTCTCCGGCGGGGTCAGGCACGTGTCGCAGTTGCCGCACGGCTCGCTCTTCTGCCCGAAATAGCTCAGCACCTGCACGCGGCGGCATTCGACCGTCTCGCACAGCGCCAGCATCGCGTTCAGGTGGGCGCTCAGCTGCCGTTTGTGCGCCTCGGATCCCTCCGAGGTGTCGATCATCTTGCGCTGCTGGACGACGTCCTGGAGGCCATACGCCAGCCACGCCGTCGACGGCAGCCCGTCCCGGCCCGCGCGGCCTGTCTCCTGGTAGTAGCCCTCGACGGACTTCGGCAGGTCCAGATGCGCGACGAACCGGACGTCCGGTTTGTCGATGCCCATGCCGAACGCGATCGTCGCGACCACGATCAGCCCGTCCTCGCGCAGGAACCGCGACTGGTGCTTCGCGCGCGTCCGCGCGTCCAGGCCGGCGTGATAGGGCACCGCCGGAATCCCGTTCTCCACGAGGAAGTCGGCGGTCTTCTCCACCGAATTCCGGGACAGGCAGTAGACGATCCCCGCGTCACCCTTGTGCTCGGTGCGCAGCAACTCCAGCAGCTGGCGCTGCGGCGAGTTCTTGCCGACGATCCGGTACTGGATGTTCGGCCGGTCGAAACTCGCGACGAAGTGCCGCGCGTCCTCGAGGTTGAGCCGGGACGCGATCTCGGCGTGCGTCGCCTTGGTGGCCGTCGCGGTGAGCGCGATCCTCGGCACGTCCGGCCAGCGTTCGTGCACCGCGGACAGCATCAGGTAGTCGGGGCGGAAGTCGTGCCCCCACTGGGAGACACAGTGAGCTTCGTCGATGGCGAACAGCGAGATCTTGCCGCGGTCGAGCAGCCGCACCGTGGCTTCGACCGAGAGCCGTTCCGGTGCCAGGTACAGCAGGTCCAGCTCACCGGAGAGGAACGCGGCCTCGACCCTGTTCCGCTCGGCGTAGTCCTGCGTCGAGTTGAGGAAACCCGCGCGCACGCCGAGGTTGCGCAACGCGTCGACCTGGTCCTGCATCAACGCGATCAGCGGTGAGATCACCACGCCGACCCCGGGCCGCACCAGGGCCGGGATCTGATAGCACAGCGACTTCCCGCCGCCGGTGGGCATGAGGACGAGCGCGTCACCGCCCGCGATGACGTGTTCGACGATCGCGTGCTGGTCACCGCGGAAGTCGTCGTAACCGAAGACGCGGTTCAGCGTTTCGAGGGCTTCCGAGGTACCGATGTCGGGGGCTGCCACCCGGACGATTCTAGGGGCGGGGTCCGACAGTCGACGCGCCCGCGCTCCTCAGCGCGGGATGTCCCAGTCCAGCGCCCGTTTTTCGGTGACGACCGGCCGGTAGCCGTCGATCACCGGCCCGCCGGTTTCGAGCGCCGTCGCGGTCTGCTCCAGCAGCTCGGTCAGGGTGGGCGGCCAGCGGTCGAAACTCACCGATCCCTCGTGGTTCCATTCGCCGAGCCGCCCGGTGCCGGTGCGCTGGTCGAGGAACAACCCGTCGCCGCCGCCGTCGACGGCGAACGGCACGAAGCGCCCGTGCCACCAGTAACCGACGTTGTCGTCGATCCCGCTCGAGGTCAGCACGTCGCACATGACCTTCGCCTGGCCCTCCACGCCTTCCGCGGAAACGGGTTGGTGGAACGGCGGAAGGTCGAAGCTTTCGCCCGCGTCCGCAACGCCGTCGTGCCGGAGAAGGGACGCGACGAGTTCGGCGGGGAAGGCGACACCGCTCTGTCGTTGCGCCTCGGTGATCCGGGCGGTCGTCGCGGGCGGGCGGAGGGTGGCCGCCGTCGCCGGCGCTTTGGCCTCGAGCCAGCGTTCGACGCGATCCCAGGCGGCGTTCACCCGGCGGGTGGTGGCCGCGGGGACCGGTTCGAGCGTGGCGGGCCCCTGACCGAGACGGCAGCCGCTGTCGACGGTCAACGTCGGCCGCGTCGTGGGCATCGGCGCCGCGGTGGAATACGACGGCGTCCTCGGTGTCGTCAGCGGGGCTTGCCCGGCCGAGAGCCACTGTGTGCCGTCGGATTTCCCGCTCCGCACCGTGACCGCGAAAACGAGCCCCAGCACGATGACGACACTCGCCACCGCGACCGCCACCGCGCGCCCCCACCGCTTGCGCATGGGGGAAGCCTAGCCCTCTTCGGAGGCCTTCCGGCGTTCGCGGCGACCGCGCGCGATTTCCGTGGCGAGCGCGTCGAGCGGCCCGGCCCAGAACCGCCGGTACTGCTCCAGCCAGCCGTCGATCTCCTTGAGCGGGCCGGGATCGACCGAGTAGAGCCGTCGCGCGCCCTCGGCGCGGACCGTGGTGAAACCGTTCTCGCGCAGGACGCGCAGATGCTGGGACACCGCGGGTTGGGAGATGCCGAATTCGGCGCGCACCACCGCGGTCACGTCGCCGGAGCTCAGTTCCCCGCCCGTCAGCAGTTCCAGGATCCGGCGGCGCACCGGATCCCCCAGGACGTCGAACGCGTGCATCCGGCAACTATCACGGCCTGGGCTTATATAAGTCAAGGATGTAAGGCAGGGGTCACCTCGCGGTGGCATCGTGGGCGGGAGACGTCGGAAGGGGATTCGATGGAACTGGCCGAAGTGCTGGCCGACGGATTCGGCCGCGTCCAGGAGGTCGTGCACGAGGCCGTCGAGGGTCTCGACGGCGGGCAGCTGGTCTGGAGCCCGGCACCGGGCGCGAACACGATCGCCTGGCTGGTCTGGCATCTGACCCGGGTGCAGGACGATCACGTCGCCGATCTCATGGGCACCGAGCAGCTCTGGACCGCGCAGGGCTGGCTGGACCGGTTCGCCCTGCCGTTCCCGGCGGCCGACATCGGGTACGGGCACCGTCCCGACGACGTCGACGCGGTCCGGGTCGATTCCGCCGACCTGCTGACCGGGTACCACGACGCGGCGCACGAAGCGACGACGGCCTGGGTCGCCGGTCTCACCGAGGACGACCTCGACCGTATCGTCGACGACGCTTGGGACCCGCCCGTCACCCTCGGGGTTCGCCTGGTCAGCGTGCTTTCCGACGATCTCCAGCACGCCGGGCAGGCCGCGTACGTCCGTGGGCTCGTACTCCGCGGTACGTAGCCGAGGTGCCGCTCCTCGACGGACGACGGGAACCCCGCGC
Organism: Amycolatopsis azurea DSM 43854; assembly: GCF_001995215.1. GTDB lineage: Bacteria > Actinomycetota > Actinomycetes > Mycobacteriales > Pseudonocardiaceae > Amycolatopsis > Amycolatopsis azurea. The sequence goes on along the minus strand of NZ_MUXN01000023.1, from coordinate 160,847 downwards.
GCCGAAACACTGGGCGCATGAGTACTTCCACGGTGCGGCGACCGCCGATGACGCTCACCCCGCGGTGGCGGAAGTTCGTCCTCGTCGTCCATGTCGTCTCGTCGCTCGGCTGGCTCGGGATCACCCTGGTGAACGCGGTCCTGACCTTCACCTCCGTGTTCACCGGCGACGCCCGGCGCCAGCACGCGGCCATCCTGATGATGGACCAGATCGGCGGCTACCTCCTGGTGCCGGTGAGCCTGACCGCCCTGATCAGCGGGATCGTGCTCGGCGTCGGCACGAGATGGGGGTTGATCCGCTACAAGTGGGTCGCGATCAAACTGCTGCTGACCCTGATCGCCACCGGGCTGACACTGTTCTCCCTGCTGCCTGGGCTCCGTGAGCTGGCGGCGGCGGCCGAGTCCACTATGGACGGTGTGCTGGTGTCGGCGGGCCGCCGGGTGGACGGGTTCTATCCCATCATCGTGTCCTCGACGATGTACCTGACGATGACCGTGCTGTCGGTGTACAAGCCGGGCGGGAAGACGGCTTACGGACGCCGGGTGACCGCCAAGCCGGCCCGCGAACGTCAGCCCGTCTAGAACTGTTTGAGGGCTTCGTCGATCCGGTCCGCTTCGGCGCGCAGATCGTCCAAGACGGTCTGCGCGGAAGTGGCCTCACCGTTCGCCGCTTGTTCCTCGAGTTCGGCGTCGGCGAGCCGCCGCCTGAGATCGTTCGCCTTCTCGGTGGCCTTTTCGGTCCGGCGTTCGGCGCGGACGAGGTCGATCTCGGCCTGTTTGCAGGCCTTCGCGAGATCGGCCGCCTCGCGCCGGAGCCGGTTGAATTCCGCCAGCCGTTTCTGTTCGCGTTCGGCCTCTTCGCGAGCCTTGGCGATCCGCTCCTGCTCGGCCTTCTCGGCGGCTGCCCGCTTCGCTTTGCGACGATCGTCCAAATGCGACACGGTGGCGGGCTTTTCCCGCTCCGGTGCGGGTTTCTCCCGCTTCGGCTGCGGGATGAAGCCACTGGTCAGCCACTGGTCGCCGGTGCTGTCCGCGCCGCTGCTCAGGCGACCGGCCAGCGCCAGCGCCGCCACTTCGGGATCGGCCACGACGGCTTCGAGGGTCGCTTCGACTTCGCGGGTGACGGGTTCGCTCATCGAGCGCTCGTCCTGGAGGATCCGGTTCACCAGTTCTTGACGTCGCCGGGTGAGCTTGCGCAGCTCCGCACCCGCCAGCGCCGAATGCGCTTTGCGCAGGTCGTCACCCAGCCGGGCCAGTTCCGCCAGCTCTGGGGAGCCTGCCCGGCGATTGAGGATCGTGGCCGCGAGTGTGGGTTTCCGGAGCGCGCGGATCCGTTCGGCCAACGCCGCTTCACCCGCCGCCTTGGCCTCTTTCGCCCGCTGGTTGCGCACCGGGACGAACTCGGCCGGATCGCCGGCGTAGAGCTCGTCCGCGACCTCGTCGAAGTCCATCGTCCTCCGCAGGGGCAGATCAGGTGGTTGTCACGTCTGACGATGATCCCACGAGACTCCGGAGCTTTCAGCTTTTCGGGGATATCCGGTCACGTTCCACTCTCGCCTCAACGGCCCGCTCGACTTTGTGGACGTCGGGCATCGAATCGGCGACGCCGCCGGACGACTGCGACGCGCTCATCGCGGCGGTGGCCCATTCGAGATCGGTGTGGTCGAAATTCCGCTTCTTCGCCAGGATCCGGTGAATCAAGGCCGCGCTGAACGCCTCGCGAGCACCGGGAGTGTCCCGCAGCCGGGCCGGGAACCGCGCGATGTCCAGATCGGTGTTCTCCGAGCGGACGACGCAGCCGAATTCCTCCGTGACGCAGACTCCACGGGCACCCAGTTCCCGCAGGCCTTTCGCCAGCTCTTCGGTGCTCAGTTCTCCTTGCGCGCCCGGCATGAGCTTCCGCAGCTCCCAGCGGTCGCCGATCAAGAAGTCGATGTCCTTGAAATGGTCGTAAAGCGCCCGGGGATCCTTCACCGGAGGTGACGGCCTGACGACGACGAGAGGTTCGTTCTCCGATTCACGCACCGCGCGCAGTGCGGCGCGTGTCGTGTCGAGCGGCTGTTCGAAGGTGAGCACGACCGCGTCCGACGCTTCGAGCGCGCTCCGCAGTCTCCTGGTGTGAAAATCGGTGGGGACCAGGCGGACCAGCTCCTGGTTCGCCCACGAGAGGTATCTGCCCCGTCCGGAGGGGGTCTTGAGCACCGCGACGACCGGGGACATCGCGTTCGGCGTGATCTTGACCAGCTCCGTGCTCAACCCCTCGCGATCCATGTAGCCGGTCAGCTCCCGGCCCGGCGCGTCGTCCCCGATCGCGGTCATGAGCTGCACGTTCATCCCCATCCGCGCGCTCGCCACGGCGTGGACGAGGCCTTTACCGCCGGGATGCGTCTCGTACGTTTCCAGTTCCGCCGACGCCCCGGACTCGGGGAGGTGGTCGGTGACGTAGATCTGGTCCATCACCGCGGAACCGATCACCGTGAGCGTCGCCCCGGCGTTGCCGTCGCGGGACCTGCCCGGCTCGGCGGGGACCGGATCCGGCCACGACTCGCGGACGCACAGTTCGGCGAGCTTCTCGATCGCGTCGGCCTCCTGCGTCGTGCGCAGGCCACGGACGGTCATCGACGTGTCCGGAGGTGGCACCCCGAGCCATTCGTGGATCCGGCCCCACAGCTCGACCAGGCGCTCGCGGCGTTCGCCGACGTCGGCGGCATAGAGCGAGGCGATCTCCTGGCGGCCGGGCAGCCGTTCCGCGAGCAGGCCGAGCGAAAGCGCGGCGTCGACGATCGCGAGTTCGGTCAGGGGCAGTTGACCGGCGATCCGCCGGATCACGGTGTCCGCCGCCTCCGGCTCGAGGCCGTCGGCGGACGTGGCCTGTTTGACGATCGGCAGGTCGAAGAGGGCGCGCACACCGACCTCGGTCGAACGCAGCCTGGCCGCGTTCAGCCCGGTCCGGGTCCGGAGGCGGGTCAACGCGGTCCGGACCGCGTCGGCGTTGGGAATCGGACCACTCATGGCTTTCACGGCTCCGTTCGGATCAAGGCCGCCGACCGGTGCTGGAGAGTGTCGGCCGACGCCAGTAGGGCGATTGGCGGAGTTCGGCGGCGAATGCCGAGAGGCGAAGATCCGTTCTGGGCCACCGTGCGCTTCTAGCGTATCGGCTTTCCCGGAGCCACCCGCCGGACCGGTGAATCCGGATTGCCCGGAGCCGGTCGGACCAAGGCCGGATGGGCACTTTGGAGGTGGCGGTCTCCCCTCGGTGGAACAACGATGAGCAGCAGGGGGAAGCCGTCTGCCGCTGGAGGAACGAATGTCTGTGACCGAACGCGTTCCCGTTGCCCCACAAGCGAATTTCCTCGGTTCCGGACCGTATCCGGAGCATCGGTGGCGAGTGGTGCTCTGGTCCGTCCTCGCCGGTTTCGCGCTGACGGTGATCTGGTCCGCGCCCTTTGTGGACAGTGTGATCGGTGACAGCGTCGCCAACACCCTCCTGGGACACAACGCCAAGGAGACCCCGATCGGCGGTGTGCTCGCCGGGACGCTCTTCGCGTTCGTCTCCGGACTCGCCGGAACGTTCACCGCGTGCAACATCGCCGCGTTCGGTGCCGTCGCCCCGCTCGTCGGCGGAGAGACCACCGGACGGCCGAAATTCGTCGACACCCTGAAGCCGCTGGGCTGGATCGCGACGGGGATGCTGACGGTTTCCGTGGTGTACGGCGTGATCGTCGCGCTCGTCGGCACGCGGATGCCGCAGTTCTCGACGGCTTCGTCACCGAGTGGTCTCACGCCGCGGAACATCCAGTCGATGATCGTCTACGGCGTGATCGGGATCGTGTTCATCGTCCTGGGGCTGGCTTCCGTCGGCATCGTCCGCAACCCGATCGCCGGGCTCACCCGCCGGTTCCCGCACGCGCCGCTCGTCCTGATGGGCGCGCTCATCGGCGGGTTCCTGATCGGCAGGCCGTTCCCGCTGTTCCGGATGATGTTCCGCAGCGCGGCCGAAAGTCACAACGTCTTCTACGGCGCGGCCGCGTTCGCCCTCCAATCGGTCGGCAACATCGTGGTCATGGCGTTGTTGTTCCTGCTGCTCACCCACGGCACGGGCGGACGGCTTCAGCGGTGGATGCTCGCGAAACCCACCAGGATCGCCGTGGTGACCGGCGCCGCGCTGCTCGTCGCCGGCACGTTCACGCTGCTGTACTGGGATCTGCGCGTGCTCGGCCGGACCGGCGTCATCTGGTACCCGACCGTCAAGTGGTGAAAAGCCGCGCCAGCACCTGCCCGACCGACTCCTGAAGACACCTCGCCGCGTCCTCCCGGCCGGCGAGGTGTTTCAGCAGGCCCTGCTGGAACAGGCCGTCGAAGAGCGCGTACGTCGTCGAAGGCGCGAGATCCAGCGGTTTGCCCAGCAGTTCCGCGTACCGGGACACGACCCGCCAGATCATCAGTTCGAGTGTCTCGTCGATGGCGAGCACGTCGGCCTGGAACAGTTTCTCGAACAGGCTCTGGTTGCGCAGGTCGTACCAGAGCCGATGCAGCCGGGCGTTCTCGCGCAACGTACTCGCCGTCGCGGCGCCGAAGGCCAGCTTCAGCTCTTCGGGGGTCTCCGCGGTCTCGACTATCCGGTCGTACCTGGTGACGCATTCGGTCTTGTACTGCTTGACGCAGTAGGTGATCAGCTCGGCCTTGTTCCGGAAGTAGTAGTGCAGTACTCCATGGGAGAACTCGGAGTTCTGCGCGATCTCCCGCAGGCTCGTGCGGGCGTACCCCAATTCGGACAACGTGACCAAGGCCGACATCGCCAGTTGCGCACGTCGCTGATCGAATCTGTCCACCTGGCGGGTTTCGTCACCGCTGCGGTCCGCCACGTCGGTCACAGTTCCCGGTTCCCGTCGCCTCGGGTGCCCGTCGATCACGAGCACGTCGTCGGATTCTAGCCCGGGAAAGGGTTTTCTTGCGGCCGACAGAATTTACTCGAGCCATTCGGTGATGAACCGGTCGCTTTCGTGGATGTGAACGGCCTCGTAGGTTTCCGGACCGATCACGGCGAACTTGTGCGCTGTGTCCGCGGGGACGACCAGGACCTCGCCCGCCCCTCCTTCCCGTTCGGTGTCCCCGATGGTGAACCTGGCCCGGCCGCGGATGATGACGAACGTTTCGCGGTACGGATGCCGGTGCAGCCTCGGTCCGGAACCGTCGACGTCGGTGCGTTCGCGGATGATCGAGACTCCGGAGCCGATGTCGCGGCCTTCGACGTTTTCCAGGGTTTCAGTGGCCATTCCGCCACCATAGCCCCGGCCACGCGGGCCGTGGGGCGGATCAGAAAGGTGGCTCCTGACTCCCCGCCGTCACCGGCGTCCGCTCCCACGCGCCGTCCGACGGAGTGCCGCCCGAACTCCGGCCCGCCTTGTTCACCTTCGCCGTGGCGTAGCGCAACGACGGGCCGATCTCGTCGACGTCGAGTTCCACCACCGTGCGTTTCTCGCCTTCCTTGGTTTCGTACGATCGCTGTTTCAACCTGCCGTGCACGATCACCCTGGTGCCCCGGGTGAGTGATTCGGCCAGGTTCTCCGCGGCCTGTTTCCACAGTGAGCAGCGCAGGAACATCGGGTCGCCGTCGCGCCATTCCCCGCTCGCGCGGTCCAGCACGCGCGGTGTCGACGCGACCGTGAAGTTCGCGACCGCCGCTCCCGACGGGGTGAACCTCAGCTCCGGATCGGTCGTCAGGTTGCCGATCACCGTGAGCGTCGTTTCTCCGGCCATGGGACTTTCCTCCTCGCTTCGCGCATGGGCCCGGCCGGGCCCGCTGTCGCCTGTGAAGAGGAGACCACCGGGGTACGACAGTTTCCGGTGTCCCGCGGCGGCCGGATCTCAGGAAAGGGCGGTTCAAGGCGGAAAGTGCCCGAATCCACCTCTCACGGCATCCCGGCGGACCGAAAGCACTCCCCGAGCCGCGAGAGACCTTCGTCGATCCGCTCGGAACCGACCAGCCCGTAGCCGATCACCAGCCCGTCACGCGTTCCCCCGTACGTGGCCAGGCTCTCGATCGCCACCCCGGCCTGCGCGGCTTCCGCCACGACACTGTCCACAGTGACCGTCGCATGTGGATGAACCAAGGCGCACAGATGGAGCCCGGCACTCGACGGGACCACTTCCAGTACATCCGACAGCTCGTCTCGCAGGAAGGCCAGGATCCGGTCCCGCCGCGCCGAATACGCCCGGGTGGCCTTGCGGACGTGACGGGCGAGCAGCCCCTCGTCGACGAAGCTCGCCAACGCCGCTTGCGTGACCAGGTCACCGTGCCAGTCCATCAGCTGCTTTGCCTGCCTCAACGCCGGACGAAGCGACGCGGGTGCGACGAGGAAACCCAGCCGCAGCAGGGGAAGCAGGGTCTTCGAGAACGAGCCGACGTAGAGCACCCTGCCGTCACGGTCCAGGCTTTGGAGCGGTTCGAGCGGCCGATCCGAGAACCGGTACTCGCTGTCGTAGTCGTCCTCGACGATCACCGCGTCGTTCCGCTCCGCCCACGCCAGCAACGCCGTCCTCCTGGCCAGCGACATCGGCGTGCCGAGCGGGAACTGGTGCGACGGCGTGGTGTAGATCAAGCGCGTGCCCTTGACGAGTGCGGTGACGTCGAGACCTTCGGCGTCCACCGGCACCTTCGCGACACGGGCGCCGAGAGCGGTGAAGAGCCGTTCGGCCGAGGGATAGCCGGGAACCTCGACGGCGACCCGCGTGCCGGGTTCGATCAGGACCCGGCCGATCAGGTCGAGGGCCTGTTGCGCCCCCTGGGTGACCAGGACGTCCTCGCCGCCGGCCCGCACCGACCGGGAAGCGCCGATGTGCCGGGCGATCGCCACCCGCAGCGCTTCGAGCCCGGCGGGATCGGCGTATCCCGAAGGCGGCAGCAACGAGGGCCGCAGCGCCTGGCTGACCAGCCGCCGCCAGGTCCGCAGCGGGAACAGGGCCGGGTCCGGGACGCCGACACGGAAGTCGAAGGCGGGTGCCGTCCGGTCGGCACCGAGCGCGGCCGGAAGCGAACGCCAGCGGGCGATCGGCCGCACTCCGGCGCCGGACGGCGCGGCACGCTCCGTCCGTGCCACGGGATCGGCGCCGACGAACGTCCCGCGTCCGACGTGGCTTTCGAGGAAGCCTTCCGCGGTCAGCCGTTCGTAGGCGACCGCGACGGTGTTGCGCGAGACGTCGAGCTCGCGGGCGAGTTCCCTGGTCGGCGGCAGGCGTTCGCCGGAGCGCAGGCGCCCGTCGAGGATCCCGTCGCGGAGCTGGCGGTAGATCCGCGCGGCCAGGTCGGTGTGCCCGTCGAGGCTGATGTGGAACGGCACGCCCGGAGCCTATATTGGCCCAACCGGAATGCGGGGGATTGGAGCTGGGATGTGGCCAATCCGCCGCCTAACTTGAGTCCATGGAGTCCACGAAGAGACTGGCCTTGGCCCAGCTGATCAGCTCCGTCGGTGACGGCGCCTACTACGTCGGCTCGGCCCTGTACTTCACGCTGATCGTCGGGCTTTCGCCCGCGCAGGTGGGCCTCGGCCTCACCGTGGGCTGGGCGGTCGGCTCGGTGGCGGGCGTCGCGCTGGGACAGGTGGCGGACCGTCGCGGGCCGAAGGGCACGACCGCCTTCCTGGGACTCGGCACCGCCGCGTCGGTCACGGCGTTCCTCTTCGTCGGCTCGGTCGTCGCGTTCGTGATCGCGGCCTGCGTCTACGCCTGCTTCCAATGCGGTCTCGGCGCGGCGAGGCAGGCGCTGCTGGCCGGCCTGATCGACCCGGCCGAGCGCACGACGTTCCGCGCCCGGCTGCAGGCGATGTCCAACGCGGGGATCGCGATCGGCGCGGCTCTCGGCGGGATCGCGCTGGCGCTCGGGACGCGAGAAGCGTTCCTGACCGTCTTCGTCCTCGACGCGCTGGCGTTCGTCGCCGCGGCTCTCGTCCTCCGCAAGGTGCCTTCGGTGTCACCGGTGCCCGTGAAGACCGGCGAGCCGTCCGTGGCCGTCCTCCGCGACCGCCCGTACGCACTGCTGGCGCTGCTCAACATGGTCATGTTGCTCTACATGCCGCTGTTCAGCCTGGTCCTGCCGCTGTGGATCTCGACCAGGACGGCGGCTCCCGGCTGGCTGGTTTCGGCGATGCTGGTGCTCAACACGGCGAGCGTGGTGGTCTTCCAGGTACGGGTGGCGCGCGGCGTGACCGGTCTTCGCAGCGCCTCGCGCTATGCCCGGTACGCGGGTCTGCTCCTCTTCTTCTCCTGCCTGATCTTCTCGTTCTCCGCCATGAGCGGTTCCGCGTGGACGGCGGCGCTGGTCCTGCTCGCGGGGGCCGCGTTGCAGGTGGTGGGGGAGATGGCGCAGGCGGCGGGCTCGTGGGAGATCGGCTTCGGCCTCGCGCCAGAGGGAAGACAGGGCCAGTACCAGGGACTTTTCGGTGCCGGGACGGCCGTCGCCCGGATGCTCGGCCCGGTCCTGCTGACCGGCCTGATCCTGGTGGGCGGCGCGCTCGGCTGGGTGGTGCTGGGCGGGCTGTTCCTGCTGGCGGGCACGCTCACCGCACCCGCCGTCCGCTGGGCGGAGCGGACCAGGTCACTGCGGCGTGAACTTGAGGACGGCGGCACCGTCGCCCACGCCGAGAAGTTTGATCGCGAGGTCGTTGTAGGTCAGCTCGCTGCCCGTCCATAACTTGGCCTTGAAGTCCTTGCCCGTCCCCGAGGCTTCGCATTTGCCGGAGCAGGAGCCGCCCTGCCGCTTCCCGATGCCCCTGGCGATCAGCATGACGGTTCCGGCGTCGACGGCCTGCACGGTCACGGATTCGACGTTGGTCTGCTCGGCGGGGAGTTCCACTTTGGCGCCCACCCGCGCGCTCACTTCGCACAGACCGTCGGCACAGGCAGCCAGATCGGCGCCGTCCGCGGGCTTCGGGGGCTTGGGCGCGTTCGGACCGCAGCCCGCCACCAGGGCGAGAACGGCGAGCGATGCCAAGACGCGTCGGAGCATCGGGGCAGCGTAGAGCGGTCCATTCGGGACTGGTCCCGGAATCAGTCTTCGAGTGCTTCGCGGAAGTGATCGGCGAGGTCGAGTCCTGCGGCTTCTTCCCTGGTGTACCAGGCGAAAGCGTCGTGTTCCTCCGGGTCGAGCACGACTTCGGCGGGGGTTTCCTCGGTGAGTGCGTACATCGTGGCATGGATCCGCATCGGCCTGCCCGCGACGTCGTCCCAGCTGTGGGTGCCGCGTTCACGGTCGACGCGGACGGTCAGCCCGGTCTCTTCGGCGAACTCCCGGACCACGGTCTCGGCCGCCGGCTCGCCCGGCTCGACGGTCCCGCCCGGCAGTTCCCAGTGCCCGCCGAGGAAGGACCCCGGCCGCCGCCGGATGAGCAGGAACTTCCCGTCGCGGATGAGCGTGCCGTAGGCCAGGTACTTGTCCGTCACCCGCGCATCCTCCCGTATCCGGAAAGCCGTTCCAATCGAGGACCGAACCTGTCCGCAATGCCTCGTAGCGTGTGCTTTATGGAAAACACCGAGATCCGCCCCTTCCGCCTCGACGTCCCCCAGGCGCAGCTGGACGACCTGCACGCGAAGCTCGACAGCGCGCGCTGGCCGGCCCCGCTCCCTGGCGACAGCTGGGACACCGGTGTGCCGGTGGAGTGGCTGCGCGGACTCGCCGAGTACTGGCGCGACGGCTACGACTGGCGCGCGGCCGAACGCGAGATCAACCGCTTCCCGCAGTTCACCACCGAGATCGATGGGCAGAACATCCATTTCCTGCACGTCCGCTCGCCGGAAGCCGGTGCGACGCCGCTGATCCTCACGCACGGCTGGCCGGGTTCGGTCGTGGAGTTCCTGGACGTCATCGGTCCGCTCACCGACCCGAAGGCGCACGGTGGCGACGCGGCGGACGCGTTCCACCTCGTGATCCCGTCGCTGCCCGGCTTCGGTTTCTCGGGCCCCGTCACGGATTCCGGCTGGACCATGCCGAGGATCGGCCGCGCCTGGGCGGAGCTGATGCGGCGGCTCGGCTACGAGCGCTACGGCGTGCAGGGCGGCGATCTCGGCGCTTCCGTGTCGCCGGAGGTGGCCCGGTTCGCGCCGGGCAAGGTGATCGGTGTGCACGTCAACGGCGGTCTGACGCCGATGCCCCCGATGTCGCTGTCGGAGGAGGAACTCGCCTCGCTCACCGACCTCGAACGCGACCGCGTCCAGCGGATCCGGGCCTTCATGCAGGAGGAGTTCGGGTACATCGCGATCCAGTCGACGCGGCCGCAGACGCTGGGCTACGGGCTGGTGGACTCCCCGGTCGCGCAGCTGGCCTGGATCATGGACAAGTTCCGCGAGTGGACGCATCCGCGCCCGACACTGCCCGAGGAGATCATCGGCCGGGACCGGTTGCTGACCAACGTCATGTTCACCTGGCTCACCGGCACGGCGGCTTCGTCCGCGTACGTCGGCTACGCGCAGGCGGAGACCTGGGGAGCGGTCGAGAAGAACTCCGGCGTGCCGACGGCGGCGCTGATCTTCGCGCACGACGTCGGGATCCGGCGATACTCGGAGGACGCGCACACGATCGTCCGATGGACCGACGTCGATCGCGGTGGTCACTTCGCGGCGATGGAGGAGCCCGAGATCCTGGTCGCGGACGTGCGGGAGTTCTTCCGGTCGCTCACATGACGAGGACGGCCGCTTCCCCGAGGAAGCGGCCGTAATCGTTCACTTCGGACTCCAGCCCGGAGATGGCGGACCGCGAAAGCGAGGTGAAGGGTTCGACGACGACCTTCGTCTGCTTCGCGGTTCGCTTGGTGTGCCAGGTTCCGGCGATCCTGCCGTCGACCAGCACGGTGGGCGCGATCATCCCGCCGCCGGCGTTCACCCGCTTCGCCTCGGCCGGGTCCAGGAGCAGATCGCGATCGCGGTAGCCCAGCAGGTAGGTGTCGAAGGCGCCGAGCAGCCGCGGGGGACACGGGAAAGCGGACAGTTCGGTCTGCGAGAGAGCGAAGCCGTTGCTGGCAGACGCGAGGTCCAGCGCGTCGAAAGCCTTGCGGCACAGGCCGAGCGGGAGCCCGGACCAGGCACTGAAGTCCTCGGCCGTCGCGATGCCGTACGCGGTCAGATAGCGCTGAGCGAGCTCCGTCTCCGGCTCGTCCGGGGTGTCGTCTTCGGTGGTCCACTCATCGAGGAGTACGTACGTCGGCTCAGAGCCTGCGTCCTGGCCTCGGCAGAGCAGACCGCGATTGGCCGCGTACGCGAGAAGATGGGCCGGAGCTTGGGACTCCGCGTCGAGCACGATACCGTCGGCGGCCAAGCCGTCCACGATCTCCTGGCGGGTGAGTGCCTTGCCCGGCAACAGATCCTGGAGAAGCCGCAGTGCGCGTTCGCAGAGTTCGTCGGTGAGATCCAGCTGCCTGCGGCGTCCCCGCCCCGCCTGGGCGTTGCGCGGGCCGAACAGCCGGTTCAGCCATCGGAGGTCCGCCGAGGGCACCAGGTGGAGCGTCTTACGCATCAGCCAGGTGCGCGCCACCGCGCGGGACGCGTCGACGTCCGGCGCGGTCAGGCCCCGGCTGCGAGCCCGGATCGCGAGCCTCGCGGCGGGACTCGACTGCGCCTGGATCGCGGCGACGGACCTGACCACGGAGACCACGTCCGCGGCCGGGTCGCCGAGCAGTTGGGCGCGGGCGCGGACAGCGCGGATGTGGTTGTCGGACAGCGTCACCCGGTGACGATCTCATGTCCGGGCCCCAGGCGGGGAAACCGCATCGGCCGGTCGGCTACGGTGGAGGCGTGACCCAGTCCTCGTACCCGGCCGCCCTGCGGTGGCTGTTGTTGTGCGTGGTGGCGCTGGGACTGGTCGGCATGCATCACGTCATCGCCGAATCCGGTCACGGTGCGGGGCACGAGACCGCCGCCGTCGCGATGGCCGATCCCTGTTGCGCGGATACGCCTTCGCATGACGACGGCGGACACAGCGGACTGCACCTGTGTCTCGCGGTGCTCGCCGCGGCCGTGCTGCTGATCGTCACCTGGCTGCTCGTCCGGAAAGGACGGATCGCGGGGACGTGGACGTCGTGGCAGGGCGGCGGTTCGGCTTCGGGGCGTGATCCGCCGCGCTGGAGACCGGTTCCAAAGAGATTGTCGTTCCTCTGCGTGTTGCGGGTGTGACAGGCGAGCTCGTCTCGCCCTGCCCGAAAACGACTTGAGGAAGAACCATGACCAGCAGGAAACTGGTCGGGGCGGTCCTTGCCGCCCTGGCCTCCTTCGCCGTGCTCACCGGCTGCGCCAGTTCCGACACCGCGTCCAGCGGGCACGACATGTCCACGATGAAGGCGCCGGATCCCGCGCGGGCCGGTCACAACCAGGCCGACGTCACGTTCGCGCAAGGGATGATCCCGCATCACGAGCAGGCGCTCACGATGGCGAAGCTTGTCGACGGCCGCACCCGCAACGCGAAGGTCGTCGACCTCGCCGCGCGGATCCAGCAGGCACAGGACCCGGAAATCCAGCAGCTGAACGGTTTGCTGAAGGGCTGGGGAGTGGCGCCGTCGGGCGACCACTCCGCGCACGGCTCGATGTCCGGCATGATGACCGAGGACGATCTCGCGAAACTCGGCAAGGCCAAGGACACGGCGTTCGACAAACAGTGGCTGGAAATGATGGTCAAGCACCACGAGGGTGCGCTCGCGATGGCGAAGACCGCGGTGCAACAGGGCAGCAATGCCGAAGTGAAAGCCCTGGCGCAGAAGGTGATCGACGGTCAGCAGGCCGAGATCACCGAGATGCGCGCCCTGCTCGGCTGAGTGCGACGGTGGCGCGGGCCGGAATCATCCGGCCCGCGTCACCGCCGCGCGGAAATGCGCGCACTGGGTGAAGTCGTCGTGCTCGCATCCGAGAGCGCAGTCGATGATCGCGAGCGAGGACTGCGCGGCCGCGATGCGTCGCGTGAGTTCCTCCTTGTGCCGCCGGAGAACCGCCTCCCGCGCTTCGGGCTTCTGGAACATCTCGCGGATGCCGTCGAGACTGAGACCCGCCTCCTTCGCGCGCAGGATGACCGAGACGCGGTACAGGTCGCCGTCGTCGTACCGCCGCCGGTCGCCGGACCGCGCCGGCTTGAGGAGGCCGACGGACTCCCAATGGCGCAGGACGTGCGTCGCCAGCCCGAAGCGCTCCGCGACCTCGCCGACGCTCAAGGTGCTTGACTTCATGTCGTCATTAAGTCGGACGATCCCCGGTATGTCCATGTTGCAGCGGCTCGACGCCGCCGATGCCCTGCCGGGAGCCGCCGAGCTGCGGGCCCGGAGCTACGAGCTGCTCCGGCTCGAACCCGGTTCCGCGGTGATCGACGTCGGCTGTGGCGCCGGGCTGGCCGTGGCCGAACTGTCGGCGCAGGGAGTCCGCGTGGTCGGTGTCGACATCTCGACCGAGATGGTCGACGAGGCTCGACGGCGTTCGCCCGAAGCGGATTTCCGGTTCGGCGATGCTTACGCGCTGCCGGTGGACGGCGGGTTCGCGGGCTACCGGGCGGACAAGGTGTTCCACGAACTGGCCGAACCGGAGCGCGCTCTCGCGGAGGCCCGGCGGATTCTGGTCCCGGGCGGGCGGATCGTGTTGTCCGGGCACGACTGGGACGCGCTCGTGATCGATTCCTCCTATCCGGCGCTGACGCGGGAGATCGTGCGGGCTCGCGCCTCGGCGGTCACCGCGCCCCGGATCGCGCGCGGATTTCGCCGGCTGCTCGCGGCGAACGGGTTTCGCGACATTTCGATGGAGGGCGTCGTCGGGTTCTTCGGCGGGGATTCGTTCGTTCGCGGGTTGGTGGAGGCGGCCGTTCGGGTGGGGGCGGTTTCCGTTGCCGAGGGGGAGGTCTGGCTGGCTGAGCAGCTCCAATTCGGCGGTTTTGTTGCTGTGCCTCAGTTCTTGGCTTCGGGACTGGTTTGACGGCAGCCTTGATTCCCTGACGTCCGAAAATTGTCGGTGGTCGGTTGTACGGTTCTGCTCGTGGACAAAAACACAGCCTTTATGGCTTCCCCCAAGGAAAACGTCGATCCTCGTACCCTTGACGACAAGGAATGCGTGGACCTCGCGCAGGCGGTGTCGGCGGACATCGCCCGGCTGGAGGCGATCCGGTTCCGCGCGATCGCTCAGCTGGACCGTCATCGTGGCGGCGCTCCCAGCGTCGTGCAGGAAGTCGCGTTCGCGCTGTCTGTCATGGACAGTCATGCCGGTGCGCTGCTGTCCGCCGCCAAGGCGTTGACCACCCGGCTACCCCGCACTCTGGGGCTGATGGATCGAGGGCTGCTCAGTGGCGCCGGGGCCATGAAGGTCGCCGCCGCGACCGCGTGGCTGTCAGACGAGAACGCCCGCGCCGCTGACGCCTTACTCGAAGACCGGCTGGAAGGGAAGAACACCAGGCAGATCCGGCGTACGGCGAACAGCGCCGCGGCGGCCGTCGATCGCGAAGGCGCCTCCCGGCGTACCGAGCGCAACCGCGCGGGCCGTCGGCTCAAACTGCGCCACGGTGATACGGGGGTCGCTTCGGTCGAGGTCGAGGACGGCCCGGTGGAGAAGGTGACCGCCGCCTACACGCGGATCGACCGCGAGGCACGGGCACTCAAAGCCGGCGGCGAGACCCGCACCCTGGACCAGCTGCGCGCGGATGTCGCGCTGGATCTCCTGCTCGGTGGGCAGGGTGGAGCCGGGGAACGGTCGGAGGTGTTCCTCTACATGGACCTCGCCACGTATCTCGGCTTGAACGACGATTCGGCCGAGTTGGCCGGACACGGGCACATTCCGGCGTCGTTGGCGCGGGAGATCGCGTCGGGTGCGGACACCGTCTTGCGGCGGATCATCACGGACCCGTTGTCAGGACAGGTGCTGGATCTGGGCCGGGAGCGGTATCGGCCGACGGCGGGGCAGGCGGAGTTCGTACGAGTACGGGATCGCGAGTGCCGAAGACCGGGCTGTCACCGTGTCGCCCAAGCCTGCGACCTGGACCATTCCGTGCCGTGGCAGTTCGGCGGTCACACCGACGTCGCCGACCTCGCCGCTTTCTGCCGCCGCGACCATCGCCTCAAAGACGAACCCGGCTGGATCTACACACTCGGCCCCGACGGCACCCTCACCATCACGACACCGACAGGACAGAGCTACTGCAGCACGCCGCCGCCTCTGCATGAGCCCGTCCGGCGGCGCCCCCGATCGAGCAGCCGCCACCGTACTGACCCTCGCCGGAAACGACAACGAGCCCGCAGCAGGCGCAAGGCGTAGCGGAGCTACGGCCAATCCGGCAATGCGGCCATCACACGCGAGTGCCGAGCACCGACATACCGAGCACCAGTTCGTTCGCCGGATCGCACCCCAGAAGGTCCTCGACCAATTCGTCGCGAAGCGCCGCGGTGAACGTGACGTTCAGTCCGAGTGCCGTCGCCAGCAGGTAGACGGTCTGGCTGAGGTGCCCGACGTCCATCAGCAGCACCCGGTAGGTCCGGCTCACCGGATACTTCCACTGGTTCCGCTCGATGACACTGGTGTAGATCAGCAGCGCGCCGGCGTTCCCGGTCCACTGCTGATCGCCGGCCAAGGCGACCAGTTCGTCGTCGTCGATTTTGCCGTCCAGAGGCGTGAGCCCGTGCCGAAAGCCGTCGTAGTGGTAGATCCCCTGTTCCAGGCCCTCGACGTTCCTGGCGTAGACGTACACCTCGGTCGGATGCCTCGCCCCGCCCGACGGGCTCGTCTTGAAGATGTTCCCGGTGGTGGGGATGTCGGGATGAGTTTCCGGCCTCGTCGGCCGGGCCGCTGTGAGCAGCGTGCTCAAATCGAGCAGCCGCATGGGTTCTTCGCCGAACTCGCGGACGCTTCTGCGCTTGCTCAGCGCGTCGCCGAGTCCGATCGCGTTCACCTGCTCCGGTGACGGCTCGGGCAGCGCTATCGCGTCGTATTCGCCCGACGGCCTCACCGGAGAAGGCGGAGGGCTGGCCTTCGCCTTCTCCAGCAAGGTTTTCGCGGTCATTTCGCTGGTCGTGAACTCGGTCTCACGCAAGGAGCGGGTGCCGAAGTGAAACGCCCGCACGGACGTTCCCCAAGGACCCCAATCCCGAAGGATCTCTTCTTCCCTTTGTCGCCGGGAAGAACCTTTGACCACCAGCACGTCGTACCGGATCATCGCTCGCGCGATACGGACGAGTCTTTCCCCTGTCTCGGGATTTTCGTCCGCTTCACGGATCGATTCCGGTTCTCGCCAAGAACTGAACCATCGCAGGACACGTTCAGTTCCTTCGGCGAGTTTGAGCTGGCGATGTCCGAGGTGATCGTCCCAGACGAGGTCACCGTCGGACCAATAGAGCGTTCCGCAAGAGGAAACCCTTACCAGCATCGAAAGTCTTGCGCCCCAGTCCCCAGTAATGTTTTCAGAATAATTCAGGTCATTCAGTGTCGCGAACGGAAAGGAGGCCCGCCGTTCGGCGGCGGCTCGAACCCGCCCCAGGTGCTCTGTGCCTTGTACTCCGCTTCGAGCTCGTACAAGAACTCATCGTCGTCTTCATCATGCATGTCGCCGATCCTCTCCGTGAGCGGTTACTCCGGTCAAGCGAATATACCTACGCCATCAGAGTACCGGAGCGAAACGGAGAATTACGCCGAGTAATCGTTCAAGTGCTGTTTGAGTTCGCGAGCTTCGGGCGACTCCAAGATGCCGAGATCGGTGTATAAGCGTAAAGCGAACCGGCGATGACGTTCCGCATTCGGGTGCTCACCGAGAATGTCGAAAGCGGACGCCAACTCCTTGTGGGCGATGGGCAGCATGCTGCGATTCCCGGTCGATTCGAGCACTTCCATCGCGGTCGTGAACTGGGTGACCGCGAGTTCGCCATCGCCGAGTGCACGCGAATTGATACCGAGAGCGAGAAGGCATTCCGCCTCGAGATCGGGTGATTCGTTCTCGTGGGCCAGTCTCAGCGCCTGGTCGAGTTCCTCGGCGGCTTCCGCATAGCGACTGTTCTCGGTGTGGATCAGCCCGATCCGGTGCCGGGCGCGGGCTTCGATGAGCACGCTGCCGTGGGTGTGAGCGGTCTCGCGGACCCAGCCGAGGTGTTCGATCGCCTGGTCGGACTCGCCCTTGAGCCAGTGGGTGACGCCCGAATTGCCCCTGGCCCGGCACTGCATCCGCACGTCGCCGGTGGTCGAGGCCAGCTCGAACACCTCGTTGAACAGCCGGTTCGCCTCGGTGAACTCGTTGAGCCGCCACAGGGTCAGCGCGTACATGTGCAGGGCCTGGTACTCGAGGACCACGTTCCCGGTGACCCGCGCGGCGGACAGGGCGAGGGTCTCCAGTTCCCTGGCCTGCCGGTAGTAGCCGCGGTTGTCGAAGTAGCGCCAGACCGCCGAGCAGAAGAGCACGAGGTCCGAGTAGCGCTGATGGTTGTTCATCGCGACGGCCACCGGCAGGACGTTCTGCCATTGGGCGTCCATCCAGTTCGCGGCCTGGTCGTAGTCGGCGAAGTACTGGCCGAACTCGCTCTTCGGCACTTCGAGGCCGCCCGGCTCGTCTTCGGAGTCCGGGTCGATGAAGTCCATCGCGGCCGCGACGGTGCTGCGGTAGTAGTCGAACAGCCGCCGCATCATCGCCTCGCGCTGGTGTTCGGGCTCCTCCGCGAGCAGGAGTTCGCGCCCGTAGCTGCGGAGGAGGTCGTGCATCTCGTACCGGTCCATCGACGGCTGCCGCAACAGGTTCACGTCGACGAGGCGTTCGGCCAGGCGGCGAGCCTCGCCGAGGTCCACTTCGGCCAGGGCCGCCGTCGAGTGAAGGTCGAACGCGGCACCGGGGTGATGGCTCAACCGGCGGAACACCAGGCGCTCGGTTTCGGTCAAGTTCAGATAGGACACTCGGAAAGCGCCCGCGACGTCGCGTTCCCCCGCGGTGAGCTCGCCGAACCTGTTCCGCTCGTCCCGCAACTGCCGGGCGACGAAGTCGAGTGTCCAGGACGCCCGTGCCCGCAGACGGCTCGCCGTGACGGCCAGCGCGAGCGGAAGGTCACCGCACAGGCTCGCGACCTGGTCCGCCGCGTCGGGGGATTCCCGCTTCAACCGGGACGGCCCGACGATCCGGCCCAGCAGGTCCACCGCGTCGGCCCGGCTGAACGGTTCCAAGGAGAGCAGTTCGGCGCCGTCGAGGTCCACGAGCCGGGTCCGGCTGGTGATCAGCACGCAGCAACTCGCCGAACCGGGCAACAGCGGGCTCACCTGTGTCGCCCCGATGGCGTTGTCCAGCACCACGAGCATCCGTTTGCCGGCGAGGCAGCTGCGGAACAACGCCGCGCGCTGGTCGGTTCCGGCGGGGATGTCCGAACCCTGGATGCCGAGCGACCGCAGCAGCGCTTCGAGCGCGGACGCGGGGTCGACGGGGTCGCCCGCCGGTGAGAACCCTTCGAGGTTCACGAAGAGCTGCCCGTCGGGGAACAGCGGGGCGAGCCGGTGGGCGGAATGGACGGCCAGCGCTGTCTTGCCGACGCCGGGCATCCCGTCGATCGCGATCAGCCGCGGCCCCGTCGAGGAGTCGTCCTGGCCGATTTCGAGGACGGTCCGCAGCTCCGCGGCGCGGCCGCCGAACGCCGGGAGGTCCGCGGGAAGCTGCGCGGGCCGGGGGAAGAGGGCCTTCTGCGCGTCCGCGTCCTCGCGGCGCCCGCCGGTGTCCATCCCGGTCCGGAGTCCGCCGACGCCGTACCGGACGAGGGCGCCGTCCTGCATCAGCTCGGCGTCGGTGCGCAGGATCTGCTGGTGGAGCGTGCTCAGTTCTGAGCTCGGGTCGACGCCGAGTTCGTCGGCGAGCGCGATCCTGGTCCGGTCGAACGTCCGGAGCGCGTCGGCGCCGCGGCCCGCCCGGTAGAGCGCCAGCATGGTGAGGACCTGGAGGGTCTCGCGAGTGGGGTGCCAGGCGGCCAGGTCGAAGGCTTCCCGCGCGGCCGCTTCGGTCTCGCCGAGCCGGAGCCGGGCGCCGATCAGGAGCTCGGACGCGGCGAGGCGTTCTTCGTCGAGTCTCCGCGCCGTCTGCTCGATGGCGTCGCCTTCGAGACCGTCGAAGGCCGGGCCGCGCCAGAGCGCGAGCGCGTCCGCGAGCTTGGCGGCCGCCTGGGAGATCAGCCCGGCCGCCAGAAGCTCGGCGCCCTGGTTGTAGTCCGCTTCGAAGCGGACCGAGTCGACCGAGGCGCTGCTGGTGACGACCCGGTAGGCGGAGCCGGTGGTGACCACGGCGGACCGGGCCACGCCGAGGTCGTGCCGCAGCCGCGCGATCGCGTTGCTGACCTGGCGGACAGCGGTCTTCGGTGGCTCTTCCGGCCACATCGTGCCGATCAGGTACGACACCGGGACCAGCCTGCCCGCGTTGATCAGCAGGGCGGCGAGGAGGCGCTGTTCACGGCGTCCGCCCAGCCGGACGGGCACGCCGTCGACCTCGGCCTCGAGCGGGCCGAGAACGGAAAAGCTGAGCTGGGATCGCTGACCGGGGTGTTTCGGATCGCCGGGGGTTAGGGCGGATTCCGCCGAATCGGGTAAACGATCAGCGGTCATATGCGACTATGTCGTCCGAGGCCGTGAGCGTGCTCACGCACTACCTCCAGTCCGTTCGCCGGCTGACCGGCACCCTAGCCCACCGCCTCGGCCTCCAGCCAGATCGACGCGGGGTCCGCCGTACGGCATTCGGCCTAACGGGCGGGCGCGTGCCTGCCTTCAAACCGGTTCGATTCTACGCCTGGCGACCCCTGAACTGCGCGGATGCCGCCGGTGACGAGCCGATGTAAATCCGATGCAGGGTCTTGGAAAGCTGAAGACATCAGCTGACGGGCACGGCGCGACGGGGCAGCGCGCCGAACCGTGTGTAGGGGCTCCGCGGCGGTTGGCCTTCGTACTGGGGGTGGCCAACCGCCCTGGAAGCCCCTTCTTTCGTCACAGGTTTCTCCCAGCAAGGCGCGGCACACTGGACCAAAGAGGAGTGTGCCGTCATGAGTGCTCTCGGCGATCTGCTGGGTTTCCTGCTCACCCTGTACTTGATCGTGCTCGTCGTCCGGATGGTGCTGGACTGGGCCGTCAACCTCGCCACCAGGCTGCCTTCCTGGGCTTTCCGGGCGCGCGGGATCGCGCACCGGGTGACCGAACCGGTGCTGGCGCCGGTCCGCCGCGTGGTCCGCCCGGTGCGGGCGGGCGGAGTGGCGTTCGATCTCGCCTTCACCCTCGTGTTCCTCGCCGTCGTCCTTCTCCAGTCTCTCGCGTTCAGCCTCTGACCAGGTGTGATCGACCGCCGTTCCGGGTATCAGGCGCTTGAGGAGAGGAGTGTGCCCATGCGCCCGGTCTGGAGCGGTTCGCTTTCGCTCGGTCTGGTGACGGTGCCGGTCCGGCTGTACAGCGCGGTCGAGGACCACACGGTGCACTTCCGCCAGTTCCAGCGCGGCACCGAGGACCGCATCCGGTACCGGCGGGTGAACGAGCGCACCGGCAAGGAAGTCGACTTCGACGACATCGTCAAGGGGTACGAGCTCGACAGCGGTGAATACGTGGTCGTCGAACCCGCCGAGCTCGACGAGATCGCCCCTGGCCGGTCGAAGTCGCTCGACATCGAGAGTTTCGTCGCGCTGAACGCCGTCGACCCGATGTTCTTCGACAAGACGTACTGGCTCGCGCCCGCGAAAGACGAGTTCGAGCGTCCGTACGCGCTGCTGCTCGAAGCGATGCGTTCATCGGGCAAGGCCGGGGTCGCGAAATTCGTCATGCGCGGCCGCGAGTACCTGTCACTGGTCCGGTCCGGGGACGGCGTCATGGTGCTCAACACCCTGCATTTCGCCGCCGACCTGCGGGATCCCGCCGAGGAGCTGCCGGATCTGCCGGGCAAGGCCAAGGCGCGCGGCAAGGAACTCGACATGGCCGTCGACCTGATCGACGCGATGAGCGACGACTGGCGGCCCGAGGAGTACCGCGACACCTACACCGAACGTGTGCGGAAGCTGATCAAGGCGAAGAAGAAGGGCGAGACCATCACGCCCGCCACCGAGCCCGGTGAGCCGACGAAGGTCGTCGACCTGTTCGAGGCGCTGTCGAAGAGCGTGGAGAGCGGGAAGGCCAAGAAATCCGAGGCCAAGAAGTCCGGGGCGAAGAAGTCTCCAGGAAAGAAAGACCTGTCCTCGTTGTCGAAGGCGGATCTGGAGAAGCTCGCGCGGGAGCGGGACATCAAGGGGCGTTCGAAGATGACGCGCGCCGGGCTGGAGAAAGCGCTCAAGGCCTCCTGAGTTCGCCCGCGATGGTCTCGATCAGCAGCCGGACGTCCTCGGCGGCCGTCGCGTGCAGCCCTTCGGAAACGATCAGCACGTCGGACGTCGTGGCGGAGACGGCGGAATGCCCGCTCTGCCGGTTCGTCCACCGCCGCGCGTGGGCCTGTCCGTCTTCGTCGGCGAAGATCACCTCGCCCGGGTTCGGATGCTCGACCGTGCCCCCGAAGGTCACGTACTTCTCGTCGCCGCGCGCGTGACGGACTTCGAGGGAGCCGTCGATCTTCGCGACGTCGAGTACCGCGACCGGGATGGCGTAGGCGACCGAGACCGCGTTGCAGAGGTCGATCACCGGATGGATCCGGGGGAGCGTGCCCTCTTTCCGGAGACGGCGCAGCAGCGATTCCGACGCGCAGCGGTACTGCGTGGGTTTCAGGCCCATCTTGGCGAACGCCCGGCGCCAGGCCTGGATCTCGGGGAATTCCGATTCCGGGCCGTCCGCGAGCCGTCGCGTCGCCCGCTCGATGAACTTTTCGAGGTCGACAGGCATTTCGGGGGTGATACCGATGGCTTCGAACGTGCCGACGGCGAGGGTGGGGTGCTCGGCGCGGACGTCGGGGTGGTGCTGGAGTCGCATGGGAGACCTGTCTACTGGGTGGTGAACGCGAGTTTGGCGCCGAGTGCGGCGAAGGAACCGGCGAAGACCCGCCGGGTCCAGGCGAGCACGCGCGGCCGGGAAAGGACCTGGTGGCGGACGCCGGCGGCGAGGACGCCGTACACGCTGAACACCACGAACGTCGCCAGCATGAACACCCCGCTCAGCAGCAGCATCCGCGGGACGGAACCGGGCTCGCCCGCCGGGACGAACTGTGGCAGGAACGCGAAGAAGAACAGGGTCAGCTTCGGGTTCAGGACGTTGATCAGCACGCCGGAGGTGATCGTCCGCAGCGCCGACGCCGGTTCGGGATCGCCTTCGACGACGATCGCTTCCCGGTCCCGCAACGTCGCCCACGCCATGTAGAGCAGGTAGGCCACACCGAGGTACTTGATGATTTCGAACGCCATCGCGCTCGCGTGCAGCAGCGCCGCGAGGCCGGTGACCGCGGCCACCATGTGGGGGACGATCCCGAGGGTGCAGGCGGTCGCGGCGATGATGCTCGCGCGTCGGCCGCGGGCCAGTCCGGCGGACAAGGTGTAGACCACGCCGGTGCCGGGCGTGGCGACCACGATCAGCGTGGTGATCAGGAAGGCGATGCTCACGCAGACCACTTTGCGCGCAGTTTGGTCCGATGGACAGGACCAAAGCCGGTTCACTCCACTGGACCAAAGGCTTGATCGAGGCGGCCGGAGTCCGTCACCGGATGGAGTGGCATGATGCACGCTCGCACGTCGACGAGGAAGGCCTTGGTTTGAGCGCGCGCACTTCCCAGGTGGACGACCTCCGGCTGGTGGCACAACCGAACGCGGTGTTGTGCTCCGAGCTCTTCGTCCGTCTCATCCTGTCGGACTGGTCCTTGCGGCCGTTGCTCGATCAGGCGAAGACCGCCGCCGCCGCTTTGGTGGGCACGCTGGTCGACGCCGCCGATCCGAAGGAGCCGCCGTTCCTGACGCTGAGATTGCGCCTGCGGTCGGACGTGCTGGTCATCGAGGTCGACCACGAGCTGGACGGGCTTCCCGTGCCGACCCCCGCGCCGGGTGAGCGGACCGGGGTGGCGCCGAGCGAGACCGGCGGCGTGACCTTCTGGTGCGAGCTGCCGCTGCCCGGTGGCCTGTCGGCCGGACAGGTCCAGCTGCCGAGGCGGGGCGATCGCCGGACCCTGGTGGACGAGCCCGTCTCGGGTGACCCCGTCGGCGCCGATCCCGAGGTCCTGGAACGGCTTCTGACCCGGCTGAGTGGCTGGTCGGGCTGATCTTCGTGAAAGGATCGGGTGATGGCCTCGAAGAGTGTCACCACACCGGTCTTGGAGATCGAGTACGAACACGTCGGTGACGCGGGCGCGCCGCCGGTGGTCCTGCTCCACGGGTTCCCGTACGACGTGCGTGCCTACGACGAGGTCGCCCAGGTCCTCGCGGCCGGTGGTGCCTCGGTGTACGTCCCGTTTCTCCGCGGGTTCGGCGGGACGCGGTTCCTCGACGACGCCACGCCCCGCTCCGGGCAGCAGGCCGCGCTCGCGCAGGATCTGCTCGAGTTCATGGACGCGACGGGCCTGGAAAAGGCCGTCGTCGCCGGATACGACTGGGGCGGCCGCGCGGCGTGCATCGTGTCCGCGCTCCGGCCCGAACGCGTGCGCGGACTGGTCTCGGTGGACGGCTACAACGTCCAAAACCTCGCCTACGCGGGCGAACCGGCGCCGCCCGAATGGGAACGGACCTACTGGTACCAGTACTACTTCCACTCCGAGCGCGGCCGCCGCGGGTTGACGGAAAACCGCGAAGAGCTGTGCGCTCTGCTGTGGCGTACTTGGTCACCGACCTGGACCGGCGCCGACGCGGCGTTCCCGGCCAGCGCCTCCAGCCTCCACAACCCGGACTTCGTCGACGTCGTCATCCACTCCTACCGCCACCGCTTCGGCCTGGCGGAAGGGGATCCGCGGTATCAGGCGCTCGAAGACCTGATCGCGAAGGAACCGGTCATCACGGTGCCGACGGTCGTGCTCGAAAGTGGTGACGACGGTATCGGCGGGCCCAGCGCCGAGAGCGACCGCGAATTCTTCACCGGGCCGTACGAGCATCGGGTTCTGTCGGGGGTCGGACATAACGTTCCCCAGGAGGCTCCTGAGGCGTTCGCCGCAGCGGTGGCTTCCCTGCTTTAGTAGGAGCCCTTCGGCGAAAGGAACTTCCGTGACCGACACCCCGTCCGCACCCCCGGTCCCGCCGGGGACGTTCCTGCTCGAACTCGTGCCGGTTCCGGTCAGCGACATCGACCGGGCGAAGGAGTTCTACACCGAGCGGCTCGGCTTCCACCTCGACGTCGACGTCCGGCCCGCCGACGGCGTCCGGATCGTCCAGCTCACGCCGCCGGGTTCGGCCTGCTCGATCACCCTGACCACCGGGCTCGCGTCACTCGACATGCCGGTCGGGACCCTGCGCGGGCTGCACCTCGTGGTCGCCGACATTGAAGAGGCCCGCGCCGCGCTCATCGCCAGGGGCGCCGAGGTCGGGCCGGTCGAGGACATGGGCGGCGTCTTCTACGCGGCCTTCAGCGATCCGGACGGCAACACCTGGACACTCCAGCACATGCCCTGGCGCATGGGGTGAGGGCGATCACCCGTCCGTGCGCGTGACGACTCCTGATCTTCGCGTGTCCTTCAGGGGTAGGGCGCACGATCCGCGCGCCACGGACGGAGGAGGACCCGATGTCGTTGGGCGACAAGATCAGCAACAAGGCCGAGGAGCTCGGCGGTAAGGCCAAGGAGGCCGCCGGCGACGCCACCGGCAACGAGGAACTGCGCGCGGAAGGCCAGACGGACCAGGCGAAGGCCGGTCTCAAGGGCGCCGTCGAGAACGTGAAGGACGCCGTCGGCGACGCGGCCGACAAGATCCGCGACACCTTCAAGAAGTAGCGAGTCGTTCCGGGCCGGGGCAAGCGCTTGCCCCGGCCCTTTCGATCGCGCGAGTCAGCCGTGCAGGAGCACCGGCAGGCTCGTGAGCCGCGTGCCCTGGATGCCGCCGAGGAACGTCTGCCGAAGGTCGGCATAAGGCACGGCGAGCTTGGCCTTCGGGAAGTCCGTGCGCAGAACCGTCGCCACCGCCCGCAGTTCGAGCTGCGCGAGCTGGGCGCCGACGCAGAAATGCGGGCCCGCGCCGAAAGTCAGGTCCGGACCCGGTTGCCTGGCCGGGTCCGTGTTGATGCCCTGGATGTCGACGAGCACCGGGGCCCCGGAGGGGAGCCGGATCCCGCCGAGGTCGATCTCCTCGAGGGTGAACCGCCAGAGCGTGAACGGGGCGGGCGGGTGCAGCCTGAGTGTTTCGCGGACCAGGGCGCTTTCGCGGCTGGTGTCCCCGTTCAGGAGACGCGAGATCAGGAAGCCGATCGAGGCGTCGGTGGTCAGCTGTCCGGCGAAGATCAACGCGAACAGGTGATACCGCAGGTCTTTTTCGGACGTCTCGGGCGGGAGGCTGTCGCGCAGTTCCGTCGCGAGCCCCTGCCGGTTCGGGGCCAGTCCCGCCGCGGCCAGGTCCGCGATCGCGGCGATGGCCTTGCCCTGGGCGCCCGGCTCGGGGTCGGACATGCGGCGGCAGGCGTCGACGGCGGTGTCGAGCAGGTGAAGCGGGATGCTGAGCAGGTCGAGCAGCACCGTGAGCGGGAAGCGGGTGGAGAACCCGTCCATGAGGTCGACGGTTCCGTCGCCGAGTTCCGTGAGCAGGGCACGCGCGATCCGGTGGATCCGGTCCGCTTGCGCCTGGATCCGTTTGGCGCTCAGAAGCGGTGCGTGCGCTCGCCTGAGTTCCGAGTGGCCGGGGCCGTCCAGCGTGGTCAGGGACGGCTGTTCGGCGGCGGTCTGTTCGAGCCCGGTCCAGTCCTCGGGGGCGAGCGCCGGATCCTTGGCGATGCGCGGGTCGGAGAGGACTTCGCGGGCCAGCTCCTCCTCGGTCACGATCCACGCGCTTCCGCCCGCCGGGGCGGCCACTTCGACGAGGGGACCGGCGGCCCTCAGCGCGGGGCGGACGGGGTCGGGCTCGGTGATGCCGCGGGTCGTCGCGGCGAAGGGATCGGGGAGCAACGCAACTCCTTCATGTGAAAGTAGCTTCACGGTGAAGGTATATTTGCGGCCGGTAGGTTGTCAAAGCACGGATCCGAGGAGGGGTGATGGAGGACGACGTCGTGGCGCGGAGCACGTCGCTGCTGGACGGCCTCCGCGGCTTCGGGGCGAACTACACCGAATTCACCCGGCGTTTCGCGAACTGGCTCGGCCTGCACCCCACCGACGCCGCCGCGCTCGTGGAGATCCTCTACGCCGAGGACACCGGCTCACCGCTCTCCCCGGCCCTGCTCGGCGAACGCATCGCGCTGACCTCCGGCGCGACCACGAACCTGCTGAACCGGCTGGAGAGCCTCGGTTACGTCGTGCGGACCCGGGAAAGCACCGACCGGCGGAAAGTGACCCTGCGCAGCGGCGCCGACATCCAGGGGCCCGCGCGGGAGTTCTTCGGCCCGTTCAGCGCGGGTCTCGCGGCGCTGGTCGCGGAGTACCCGGCGGAAGAGATCGAGCGGTTCGAGAACTTTCTGCGCCATCTGCGGTCCACAATGGACAAGGTGCTCGAAGAGCAGGGCTAGCCGCGCCCGTTCGGGTGTTCTCACCTCGCCGACCAGTCCGCGCCGCCCTCGGCGTCGAATCCCTCTCAGATGCCATGGAACCGCGTAGCCGGGCATCGGGTGAGGTGGAGGCAGCTTGATGGTCGAGGGTGTGCGGACGAGTCCGCGCGAAAGCAGCGGGGCCGGGACGGAAGCCGCCGGGACGAGCCTGATGCAACGGGTCGCGGCCGGTGACGAACAGGCGTTCGCCGACCTGTACGACGTCGTCGCGGGACCGGTGTGGGGAGTGGTGAACAGGGTCGTCCGCAACGGCACCTTCGCCGAGGAGGTCACCCAGGAAGTCCTGGTGGAGGTGTGGCGGACGGCAGCGCGGTTCAAACCGGGCAAGGGGAGCACGCTGGCCTGGGTGCTCACCATCGCGCACCGGCGGGCCGTGGACCGGGTGCGTTCGCATCAGGCCGCGCTCGACCGGGACGACCGTGCGGGCAGGCTCGACTTCCGGCGGCCGTTCGACGAGGTCGCCGAGTCGACGATCACGAACCTGGAGCAGCAACGCGTGCGCCAGTGCCTGTCCGCGCTCACCGACCTGCAACGGGAATCGGTCGTGCTGGCTTATTACAACGGGTACACCTACCCGGAGGTCGCGGAAGTGCTGAAGACCGCGCCAGGCACGGTGAAGACCCGCATTCGCGACGGCCTGATCCGGTTGCGTGACTGCTTGGGGGTGGGGCAATGACCGCGGAGTTGCACACACTGACCGGGGCCTATGCGCTGAACGCCGTCCCGGACGAAGAGGCCGAGGCGTTCAAGAAGCATCTGCGTGGTTGTCCCGCGTGCGCCCAGGAGGTCAAGGAGCTTCGGGAGACCGCGGCGCGCCTGGGCTCGGCGCTCGCCGCCGTGCCGCCACAGAGGATGCGGGAAGCGACGCTCACGCAGGTCGCCCAGACCCGCCAGTGGCCTCCGCTGGTCGCGGCCGTCCGGCGGCCCCGGCCGGCGAAGAAGCCACCGATACGGATTGCGCTGTGGGGTGCCGCGGCGGCCGCCGCCGGAGCGCTGGTGTTCGGCCTGGTCACCGCGAACACCGAGCCGGGGACGGACCCCGCGCAGCGGCAACTCGCCTCGGTGAACGCGGTGCTCACCGCGCCCGACGCCTCGACGGTCAAGGGTGCCGTGCCCGGGACGACCACGGTCGTGACCTCGCGGAGCCAGGGCAAGATCGTCGTGATGGCGGGTGATCTCCCGCCGCTGGCGCCCGGCAAGGCGTATCAGGTCTGGCTCATCGGGAAGAGCGGTGTCCATTCCGCCGGGCTGATGGCCGAGGACGGTCCACATCGGACTCGTCCGGTCCTCGCTGACCTGCCGGGCGGGATCGACCGGGTCGGCATCACCGCGGAACCCGCCGGAGGCTCGCCCGCCCCCACCGTCCCGGCGGTCGTGATGGTGAACTTGGCTTAGAGGCCGGTCAGCCGCCCGCAGGCCTGCCAGAGTTCCTGGCGCTGCGCGGCGGTTTCCCGGGTCTTGCCGAGGTAATGCGTGGGCCGCTGGACACGGTCGTGCCAGAACATCCCGTTGTACCGGGCGGGTTCCTCGGCCGCGGCGAGCCAGACGAAGGTGTCGGCGCCCTGCTCGGCGTTGCGCAGGATCGGTCGCGTCAGCTTCTGGAACGTCGGCAGGGAAGTCGCGACGCCGGGGGTGTCGGCCCAGCCGGGGTGGGCGCTGTGCACGGTGATCCCGGAGCCGTCCAGCTCGTCCGCCCAGAGTTCGGCGAGTACCACCTGCATGCGTTTGGTGCGCGCGTATCCGGCGGCGGGCTTGTACTCGCCCTGGCGGTACTGGAGGTCGTCGGTGCGCAGGGGCTGTCCGTACATGCCGCCGGAGCTGACCCAGATCACCCGCGCGCCGTCGGCGAGTTTCGGCCGGAGCGACGCGGTGAGCAGATGCGGTCCGAGCACATGCGTGGCCAGCATGACCTCGTTGCCTTCCGCCGTTTCCGAGCGTTCGGCGGGCATCACGCCGGCATTGTGCACGAGGACGTCGACCTCGCCGTCGAGGTCCTTCGCGTAGTCGCGGACGGACGACATCAGGCTGACGTCGCAGTGGTCCACGACTATCCGGGCGCCGGGCGCGGCACGTTCGATCTCGGCGCGGGCGGCGTCCCCGTCGCCGCGGACCGCGATCCGGACGGTCGCCCCCAGCCTCGCCAGCCCGATGGCGGTCGCCTTGCCCAGGCCCGCCTTCGCGCCGGTCACCACGGCGACCTTGCCCGCGAGCGCGTCCGGCGCGGGGTCCTCGGGCCACCAGCGGCGTCGCAGGAAATGCCCGATGCTGCTGTAACCGAGCAGGGTCCGGTCCAGGACGGTGTCGGCGGCTCGGGTCACGATGGACATGTGGCGCTCCTCAGCGTTCCGCTTTTCAATGCTCGTAGTACAGCTGGGCGGGAACCAGTGCCCACACCGTTTTCCCGGTCGGCTCCTCGCGGAAACCCCAATCGAGGGATAGCTGGTGGATCAGGCGGAGTCCGTAGTGCGCGCTTCCGGAAGCGGAGCGCAAGGCTTCCAGGTCGGGGTCGTCGTCGGAGACTTCGACCATGAAGCTCCGGACGTGCCGGTTGACGCGCAGCTCGCCTGGCTCGTCGGTGTGCCGGTACGCGTTGCTCACCAGTTCGTCGATCACCAGCAGCAGGGCGCCGAGCGGCTCGTCCTCGCCGCGGCCGAAGCCGAGCTGATCGGCGACGACGGCGCGGATATCCCTCAACTCGGGAAGTTTCCGCAGGTCGAGCGTGACTTCCGCGGCGCCGGCGACGCGGCGGCACAGTCGGTCGAGTTCCGCTTCCAGCTCCGCTTGGCCACCACTCACCACGCCCAGCTCCCCTCACCCGAACACCTCTCACGAGGCGTTCGGAACCGAGGGGGGAGCGGACGGGTGCTATTTGATGCGGGGACCGGCTTTGGCGGAGAAGCGGAACTCGATGGTCATCGGGAGCTCGTCGAGGTCCAGCGCCTGACACAGCCGGGGGAGCCCCTCTTGGGTGATCCGCTCGCGGATGGCGGCCAGATCGCCGTCCTGTTCGGCGCTCAGCACCACGGCCAGCACCGGCGCGTCCTGCGTGCCGCCCAGCGTGGCGTGCGCGGCGTGGACGCCGGGATAGGTCGCCACCTCCGCCACGAACGGTTCCACCGCGGTGCTCGCGGCCAGCGCCGTCCGGCCGGTGTCCTGGTCGAAGCGCCAGGTGTGGGACTTCGGTTTGCGGACGGGCTGCGCGACGAGCCAGCGCAACGTCAGGAGGCCGAGGACGACCGCGCCCCCGGCGACGGCGTACCAGACCCAGCCGGGCGGCAGGGCCGTCCCGGGAACGAGCGTGGTGGCGGGAGTGAGCAGGGGGATCTTGCCGAAATGGGTGCCGACGGCGAAGGCGCCACCGGCGATCAGCACGAGCCCGGTCAGGACGAGGAGGGTGCGGTTCAGCCGGGCGGGACGGTTGAGGTCGCTCATGACGCGCTCCTGGTGGCCTTGACCCGGACCCGCACGGCCGGAACGGTCGCGGGGCCGATCTGGGAGAGGCGGTGCTCGATGGCGGCGCGGACGGCGTCGGCGAGCCCCGCGGTGTTCGTCCGCCCGGTGGTCACCACCGAGACGATCCCGCGTCGCTTGAGCTTCAGCTTCGCCGCCGAGACGCCGTCCACAGTGGACGCGGCGGTGCGTAACGTCGATCGGTAGCTGCGCCGGGAGGCACCGGAATCCGGGCCGCCGTCGAGCGGCAGCACGGTCGGCCTCCCCGGGACGATCGCGCTCACCAGGAGCAGCAGGCCGATCAGCGCGACTCCACCGCCGATGATCGCCGGCAGCGGATCACTCCATCGGGTGCCGTGCAGCGCGGACGCGACGGCGTCGTAGCTGATCCACGGTTTCTCCCCGATGATCGTCTGGACCGCGACGGCGGCGGCCAGCACGCAACCGCCGAGCACCACGAGGGCGACGAGCACGGATGGGACGCTGCGGCGCGGACGTCGTTTCATCGGACCCTCCTCGTTTCGGCTTCATCGGAGTGCAGGGCCGTGACGGTGATGTCGACCCGGGTGACGGTCAGGCCCGAGAGCTCGCCGACGCGGCGGATCAGGTGCTCGCGCGCGGTTTCGGTGGTGGCGCGGACCGAAAGCGGGTACGTCACCGAGAGCCGGACGTCCAGCGTGGTCGTCGAGCCGGTGACGTTCGCGCTCACCTTGGCGCCCTGTCCGAGGTCCTCGCCGCCGACCGCGATCCCGAGCACCCGGGAGGCCGCGCCGCCGATGCCGTCGAGTTCGGTGATCGCCCGTGCGGCGATCCGCTCGACGGCACCGCCGGCCACGGTCAGCCCGCCGCGCCCGTCCGTGTCCGGCGCGGCGGCGGTCATGGTCTTCATGGCGGTCAGCCCCTGTCGCGGCCGGCCAGGGCCGAAAGGTCGAGCTTGCCGTCGAGGAACCGGCCGACCAGCAGCCCGAGGACGGCGAGGACGAGTACGACGAGGAAAGCGCCGAAGCCGCCGAACGCGCCGGCCACGCCGAGCACGAGACCGGTCAGCAGGCCGAGATGGGTGGCGTTCATGAACGTTCTCCTTGCTGTGTCGGGCGCGGGCCGGCGCCGGTGGTCACTGGACGCGGCCGGATTCGTTGTGCTCGTCGGCGTCGTCGTCGCCGGGGATGTGCACGTCGGAGACGTTGATGTTGACCTCGACGACCTCGAGCCCGGTCATCTGCTCGACCGCGCCGATCACGTTGCGGCGCACCGATTTGGCGAGATCCGCGATCGCGACGCCGTATTCGACGACGATCTGCAGGTCGACCGCGGCCTGGCGCTCGCCGACCTCGACGGAGACGCCCTGTCCAGCGGACGCGGTGGCGCCCGGGATGCGCTCGCGCAGCGCGTTGAAGGCGCGCACGGCGCCGCCGCCCAGCGCGTGGACGCCGGTGATCTCGCGGGTCGCGAGGCCGGCGACCTTCTGCACGACGGTGTCGGCGATCGTGGTGACGCCCTGAGCGGAGGCCAGCGCGCTGTTCCCGGAGGCGGGAGCGGCGGAGTTCGAGTTCGAGCTCGGCTTGGCGGTGGTGGCGGTGTTCGTCATCGCACTCTCCTCGGTTCGGATTCCATTGCCTGTGGCGGAAGTTTCGCGGTCACCCGGTTCGCTCCCACACTCCATAGACCCAGCCCGGAGAAGATCGTCACGACCCGATCGTGTGGTCTGGATCTCACCGTTCGTGGGTATGGCTCCACGGGCGGAGGCTCTGGTTTTCGCGTGACATCTCTGTTAGGAAAGGTTCCTAACTAATGGGAGGCGATGTGCGCGGACGTGGTCTGGCGGCGGCGACGGTTCTGGTGGTCCTCTGCGGTGGTTCGGCCGCCGTCGCGGAGACGACGACGGCGGGGTCCGGGGCGCGGGCGGCGCGCAACATCATCTACATCCAGGGCGACGGCCTCGGCCTCGGCCAGCGCGACCTGCTGCGGCTGGCGCTCAAGGGCAAGCACGGCGAACTGGCGATGGACGGGCTCGCGGCCACCGGTCTCGTGCGGACGTCGTCCGACGACGAGGACGAGATCGTCACCGACTCGGCCGCGGCGGCCACCGCGCTGGCCACCGGGCACAAGACGCGCAACGGCGCCGTCGGGGTGGACACCAGGGGACGTCCGCTGGAAACGATCCTCGAGCGGGCGAAACGGGCGGGTAAGTCGACCGGGCTGGTCACCACCGCGCAGGTGACGGGCGCGTCGCCGGCGGCCTTCGCGGCGCACGTGCCCAGCCGGGATTCGCAGAGCGACATCGCGAAGCAGTACATCGAGAACAGCCGTCCGGACGTCCTGCTCGGCGGTGGTGAGGACTGGTGGTACCCGAAGGGGAACCCCGGGCTCTGGCCGGACAAGCCGGGGGAGGAGAGCCGCAGCCTATACGGCAACCTGGTCGAACGCGCGCAGCGAACGGGCTACACCTACGTGCGCGACGGCGACGAGCTGCGGAACACGCGGGCGAACCGGATCCTCGGCCTGTTCGCGAACGAGGACATGGTCGACTACGGCCCGGACGGCGTCGGGAAGTACGCGCCGCGGGTGCCGCTCCAGCAGATGGCGCGCAAGGCGCTGGACACGCTGTCCGAGAACCCGCGCGGCTTCTTCCTCTTCTTGGAGGAAGAGGGCACCGACGGGATGTCGCACGAGAACAACGCGCACGGCGTGATCGACGCCGGCCGCGCGCTCGACGCCACGATCGCCGAGGTCCTGAGGTTCGTCCGCGCGCATCCCGACACGCTGGTGATCATCGGCGGCGACCACGAGACCGGCGGGTTGGGCATCGAGAACTACGACGCCGACGACACCGACCCTGACCAGGACGGTCCGTTCGACGTACCGGGTTCGAAGCTGCGGTTCACGGTGGACTGGACGACCCACGACCACACCGGCGCCGACACCCCGGTCACCGCCGAAGGCCCCGGCTCCGCCCGATTGGGCGGGACGGTCGAGAACACCGACGTCTACTGGGTGATGCGAGCGGCGAGCGGCCTGTGAAAGGCGAACGAGGCCGTCGCGCGAATCGTCGCTCACTTGCTGTGCACACCGGCGTCCTGAATCCACCTGCGCGCGTCGGACGGTCGTCGATGGACCGCCAAACTGGCGTTGAGCCCTAGCGTGCGCAAAGGCCGCAAGATCGCGTACGCGGTGGTGTGGATGGCGAAGGGCACCCCGTCACGGCGTGCGTCCGCGTGAGCCGTCAGCAGTTCCCAGAGTGTGCTCGCCGACCCGAAGGTCATCGTGGTCGCGTCGACCAGGAGGGCACGGGGACGGGCGGCGATCGCGGCGGCGAGACAGGCACGCAGCGATGCCTTCCGCGTCGCGTCGAAATCCCCGCGCAGCACCACGATCAGCGCGTCGCCGTGCCAGACCGCCTCTTCGGAACCCTCGCGGGGCATGGGGATACGGGAGTAGTCGGACCACAGTGCGGTGGCGTGGCTTGCTCGGCGAGGCGACCTGGTGGGGCGCATGCCTGGTCTCCTCGGGTTCTCCCGGACGCGCCGGTCCGGGAAGACCGATGGCCCCGGTCCGGCCGGAGCGGGGCCATCGGTTCGGACTACGGGCGGGCTCAGAACCAGTGAGCGCGGCCGCCCACCTTGCGTCCCGTGCCACCGAGGATCGCGAGAACGACACCTGCGACGGCGAGTACGGCACCGATGGTGGTCAGCACGGAAATGCCGGCGATCAGGCCGATCACGAGGATGATGACTCCGAGCACGATCATGGTTGGTCTCTTTTCTTGGCGCGGCGGGTGTGCACCTGCCGTCACGATGGGGATCGTCGACTTCAATGCCCAAGCCTGCCCCGGGTCAAACGCCGGAGACCGGAGGTTTGAGCCGCCTTTTCCCGTGGTATTGAAGAAGATCATCGCTGTCTTTCCGCGGAGGGTGCTCGTGCAGATCCAAGTCAACACCGACCACAACGTCCACGGCGGCGAGGGACTGGCCACCTACGTGAAGACGGACCTGGAGAACAGCCTGTCCCGGTTCGGCGAATGGTTGACCAGGGTGGAGGTGCACCTCAGCGACGACGGGGGCGCCAAGCCGGAAGACAAGAAGTGCGTGATCGAAGTGCGCCCCGCGGGTAAGCAGCCCGTCGTGGTCACCCATCATGCGGCGACCGTGGACGAGGCGTACGCCGGTGCGGCGCACAAAGTGAGGAGTGTGCTGGATTCCCAGTACTCCCGTGCCCACGATCACAAGGGAAGCCCGAGCATCCGCCACATGGAGGGCCCGCGGAACCCCGAGGAGGTCGGCGTGATCGAGAGCGAGACTTCGGCCACGAGCTCTCACTGACACAGCGTTCGCCGATCAGCGTGAAGTCAGTGGTTTGGACCAGCTCGTCCGAGGTACTCCCGATCATGAACGATGAAGTCGGAGTACCGGCGGCAGAAGCGGCGATCACCGTGTCCGTTGATCGAACACTCGGCATCAGGCGTGTGCTCCTGGCCGTCGGGGTGGGCGGAGTCGTCGCCTTGCTCGCGTGGCTGGCGCTGTGGCTGGCCGTCAACCTCTGACCGCACCTCTGTCCACTATGGACAGGTGCGGGCCGGGTCAGTACCTCATCACGCAGTAGACCACCCGTGGGTGGTCGAACGAGTACCACTTGTTCCATTGGTACCTGCGGGTACAGGCGGAGTCGTCCGTGGCTCCGGCGACGATGTCGACGACGGAGACGGTTCCCGCTTCCCGGCATCTGGGCGCGCCGGTGATCCAGCCCCGTGCCGGGATCACGTAGCAGCGTTCCCGCACCAGGTGGATCTCCAGGCACAGCCGGTATCCGTCCTTCACGATGGAAGGGGACTCCGTGTCGACGCAACTGCCCTGGTATCTGACGGAGTTCACCTGATAGGTCCCCCGGCTGCCGTCGCAGTTCCCGATCGCCACGAACCGCCCGCCGCTGTCGACCACGACGCAGTCCCCGACGTCGGCCGGTGGTGACGGTGGTCTCGTCGTTGTTGTCGGCGTCGTCGGTGTTCTTGTCGGCGGCGTCGTCTCGGGTGTGGTCTCGTCCTGTTCCGAAGTCTTCCGGACAGGTGATGGTGACCGGCTGATCACGGGAGGCTCGGCCGGCCTGGCGGTCGAGCTGGGAGCGGGGTGATCTTTGTCCAGCCAGGCAATGAGCTCCTTCCCGTTCGCTATGCCCAGCCAGGCGAGAATGGTGAGGCTCGCGGTGATCAGGGCGAGGATCTCCGCCGTCCGTTTCGTGTTGTTGTCCGAAGGCGGCCGGGAACCGTCTCCGGCGGGTGTGTCTGACACGTCCCCCTCCCCAGGGTCCAAAAGTCGGGCACTGAGCAGGAACTTTACCTTCCGCGCACACCCGTGTACACGGAGATGGCCGGTAGCTGCCGTTGCCAGGACGTTGGTCAGCGCACGCCGGACACGGGCTGTCCAGCGCCCGCGTCAGGCGCTCAGGCCCGGCTGTTCTGCTTGTCGGGCACGGGGTTCCGGGTGCGGGTGGCGAGGCCGACGGCTCGGCCCGCGATATTGCGCAGTGCCAGCCCGTGCCGAGTTCGCGGAACGAGCAGCGTGGCGACGAGGCCGACGCGCCGGTGCCTCGGGTCCACCTGCCGCCGGTGCTTCGCCTCGTAGGCCTGAAAGGCTCGCGCATGGTCACCGGGATGCGCTGCGAGCGCTTCGGCCAGCGTGTGTGCGCCGGCCATCGCCATGCTGGACCCGTCGCCGAGCAGGGCCACCGCGGATGCCGCGTCGCCGAGCAAGGTCACGCGGCCGCGCGACCACTTGTCCATCCGCACGTTGGCGAGCGGATCGAAGAAGGGCGCGGGATGGTTCTGGTACGCCTCGACCAGCTCGGGGCTTCGCCAGCCGATTCCCGCGTACGCCTCGGCCACCATGCGCTTGTGGAGTGCGGTGTCGTGGCGGTCGTAGCCGGGGACCCGCCCTCCGCGGAAGGTGAACATCGCGAGTGGCTTCCCTCGGGACGGGTGGATCGTGAGCATCCGGCCGGGCGCGGTCAGCATCACGGCCACGTCCGGGTCATCGAGTGCGCCGGGCTCCACCGGCACTGTCGCGCCGTACATGCCCAGGCCGGTCGTGAACTGCTCCGCCGGTCCGAAGACCAGGCGGCGCACCGGGGAATGAATGCCATCCGCGCCGACGAGCAGGTCGAAACGGCGCGGCGGTGACCGGCGGAAGGTGACCTCGACCCCCGATCGGTCCTGCCGGAGGCCGGTGATCGTGTCGTCGAAGAGGAACTCCGCGTCGTCGCGCGCTGCCTGGTGGAGCACCGCGGACAGATCGGACCGGGTCACTTCGACCGACCGCGGGGAAGTCGTCGGGACCCGGAGGAACTGCCGCCCGTCCGGACCGAGGAGCGAGAGGGCGCTCGAGCCGGTGGCGACGTCGCGCAACCGCGTGAGGACGCCCATGCTCCTGGCGACCGTCAGCGCCGGTTCCTTGACGACGACGGCGCTGCCGCCGGATCTCAGCTCTTTGGCCTGCTCGACGACCGTCGGCCGATACCCGTGCCGGGCCAGCCAGTAGGCGAGAGCGGGGCCGGCGATACCGGCACCGTGGATCAGGACGCGAACAGGCGTCATGGCCGCAACCTTTCCGAGGAGGGAAGCGACGAGCGCGCAGGCAGGCTTCGTGCGCGAGCGAAGCCCGGCGCTCAGGTACGTAACTCGTCGTACCTTCAGTCAAGCATGGACGTCAGGTACGATGCAAGACGTACCTGAAAGAGGTGAGGCGATGACCGGGTCAGGTCCTGCCGAAGACGATGCCGGGAATGCCGACCTGGGCACAGTGTTCCGCGCGCTCGCCGACGAGCATCGCCGCACCGTGATCGCGGAACTGGCGGCGGACGGGAGTGACCGCGAGCGCACCTGCAACTCGTTCGATCTCCCGGTGTCCAAGCAGACGCAGACGCACCACTTCCGGGTTCTGCGCGAGGCCGGACTCATCCACGAGATCAATTACGGGAACCGGAAGGGAATCCGGTTGCGCCGGGCGGAAATCGACCGACGGCTCCCTGGCCTGCTCGACCTGCTGACCGCGGAGCGCCGCGACGCCGGGGTCGGCGGAGGTGCTGACAAAGGCCTCCGGTCGTGAAGCGGAGCTGTCCGGGAACCGCTTCACCGACCGGAGGACTTCGTGTGCACGCTGATTGCGGTAGCCGCCAAGGGCCTCGGAGTCAGGTGAAGATCACGTCCGAGCAGGAGTAGAAGGCCTCGCCGGAGTCGGGCCAGTGGCGTTGCCAGATCGAGTAGATCAGGTGCCTGCCGGTGCGCCCGCCGGGCAGGTTCGCCTTGAGCTGGTAGGCGTTGCCGGAGATCGGCGGGTTGTCCTGCTTGTAGAACGGGGTGTCTTCCAGGTCGGACCACTTGAGCGGTTTCGTCGGGTCGTAGCTCGGCTTGGTGACGTACAGTTCGAAGGTGCCCGGGTGTGCGGCGGTCAGCTGATATTTGAAGGTGTACGGGCCGCTGCCCGGCATCGTGGTCGCAGGCCAGTCGTTGCGGGCCAGGTCGAGCCCCTTGTACTTGCCCCGGCCGGCGCTGCACAGTTTGCCGTTCGGGATGATCTCGCGGCTGCGGCCGCTGGCGTCGCCGATGTTGACCTCGTCCCAGTCGTAGATCGGCCAGCTGTCGCCCACCGCGATGGCGGCCTTGCACGCGGCGGACCGCGGGTTCTCCGGCCCCTCCTGGAAACATTGCATGATCCGGCTGATCGGGTTGCCCATCGAACCGTGCGCGAGGGCGGGGACGGCGGTGAGTGCCGAGACCGTGCTGAGCACGGCGGTCAGTATCGCGACTTTGACGGCGGAGCGGGAAAACTTCATCGCAGCGTTCCTCTCCTGAGAGGTCTAGACCATGTCACGATAAGTGTTCGGGCGCACGGGCTTGTAGGCCCGAAAGTCGGGCGCGATGGAGAAACTTCGCCGGACTGTGACCGATTTGCCTGCTGTGTCCTGAAAAGGTCCGCTGCGAACACCTCGGTCGGATCGAGCGGCCATGAGGTTCCGTCACCTTCGTGGGAACTTTTTCCCGCGCACGGACGACCTTTGGGACATGTCCTCTCTTGACGGCGCACGCCGCGCCGGACGGCTGATCCCGCGCGTCCTGGTGTCGGTCGTGCTGTTCGCCGCGGTCGCCGCGTGCGGCATCGGTAGCTCCCCGAGTGCCGGTCGGCAGGCGGCGACGAGCGCGCCACCACCCGCCGTGGCGAAACCCACCACGTATCCGCTGACGATCGACAACTGTGGCCGCAAGGTCACCTTCGACGCGCCGCCGAAGCGCGTGGTGCTGCTCAACGGAACCTCGGTGGCCGAGGTGGAAAGCTTCATCGTCCTCGGGATCCAGGATCACATCCTGGCCAACAGCCAGTCCTACGAAGTGTCGGACGATCCGTCCTTCGTGGACAGGATCAAGGCGATTCCCCGGGCGAACCTGAAGCTCAACGAGAACTTCGAGGTCCCGCGTGAGCAGGTTCTCGCGCTCAAGCCGGATCTGGTGGTTTCCACCTGGGCGGGCGGTTTCGACGACAAGATCGGTTCGGTCACCCGTGATCAGCTGGACGCGGCGGGGATCAAGAGCTTCGTCACGCCGTCCAACTGCGCGAACGGGGATCTCAACGCCCGTCCGGAGGACAAGGAACGGTACGAAAAGCAGTCTGTGGAGTCGTCGTACGAGCTGCTCTTGAGTCTCGGTGAGATCTTCGACGTTCAGCAGCGCGCCGCCGATCAGGTGAACAAGGCCCGCGCCGACATCGCCGCCATTCGGAAAGAAGTGGCGGGCAGGGAGCGCAAGCACGTCCTGGTGGTCTACCCGGGCATGTCGATGATGAACAACAACGGCCTGCCCGCCGTGTTCGGCGGTGGCCTCTCCGACGACATCGTCGATCGTGCGGGCGGGGTGAATCCGTTCGCTGGCAAGACGAACACCCAGCTCGCCGAGATCAACGCCGAAGCCCTCGCCTCGGCTCAGGTCGATGTGCTGGTCGTCGGGTTGTTCCAGCCGGGAGAGAAAGCGGATGTGATGGCCCAGGACCTTTTCGCGAAGTTCCCTTACTGGCAGGCGTCGAAGAGCAAGACCTTCACCAGCGTCTCCGACAGCTTCTATCTCGGCCCGCTCAACACGGTCGCGATCCGGAAGATCGCCGATGCCGCGCGTTGACCAGCGGCGCCCGCATCTGGTGCAGGGCAAAGGTTTCACCGTTCTGCTCGCCGGGCTCGGCGCCGCGCTGGCGGCGACGGTCGCTTTCTCGGTCGGCGTCGGCACCGTCGATGTCCCGGTCGGGCGGGTCGTCGCCGTGGTTTGGGCGCATCTCACCGGTGACACGGCGGGGCTGGATCCGCTGACCGATCAGATCGTGTGGACGTTCCGTACGCCGCGTGTGCTGCTCGCGGCGGTGGCGGGAGCAGGACTGAGCCTGGCGGGGTTGTGCTTGCAGACCTTGGTCCGGAACCCGCTCGCCGATCCCTATACCTTCGGCGTGACGGCGGGCGCGTCGCTGGGCGCCGTCGTGGTGATGACGACCGGGGTCGCGGCGGCGATCGGCGTCGCGGGCGGTGCGTTCGTGGGTTCCTCCGTGAGTCTGTTCGTGGTCTTCGCCATGGCGCAACGCGGGGGCAGGCTCGTCGGTACCAGCCTTGTCCTGGCCGGGGTCGCCGTCGCCTATCTCGGCATGGCGGGCACCGGCTTGATGCAGCTGCTGGTCGATCCGTCGGAGCTGCGCGGCGTCATGTTCTGGTTGCTCGGCTCGGTCGCCGGAGCCTCGTGGGCCGACCTCGCGATCCCGGCGGCCGCGACCGCGGTCACCGGACTGTGGCTGATGAGCCGGGGCCGGATGATGAACGCGCTCGCGACAGGCGAGGACACCGCGGCCGGGCTGGGGGTCGACGTCAACCGCCTGCGCGTCCTGCTGCTCGTGGCGGCTTCCCTGCTCACGGCTACCGTGGTGAGCGTCGCCGGCGGGATCGGCTTCGTCGGTCTGGTGGTCCCGCACGCGGTGCGGCTGGTCGTAGGTCCGGACCATCGCAAGGTGATCCCGGTGTCCCTGCTGGGCGGTGCGGTGTTCCTGGTACTGGTCGACCTCGCCACCCGCACGGTGAACAGACCGAACGAGATGCCGATCGGCATCTTCACCGCGGCGCTCGGCGCGCCGTTCTTCCTGATGTTGCTGCGCGGCCGGAGGAGAGCGCCGCGGTGAAGATCCAGATACGGGACGTGTCCGTGGTGATCGACGACCTCCCGATCCTCGGCGACGTGGACGTGGACGTCGAATCCGGTACCGTGACCGGGCTCATCGGTCCCAACGGGTCCGGGAAGAGCACGTTGTTGCGCTGCGTCTACCGCGCGTTGAAACCGGTCCGCGGATCCGTCCACATCGGAGAGTCCGACGTCTGGCGGGGCACCGCGCGCGAGGCCGGTCGACGGGCGGCGGTCGTCGTCCAGGACCACGATCTCGACAACGGGTTCTCGGTCGAGGAGACCGTCCTCATGGGACGGACCCCGCACAAAGGCATCCTGGAACGGGACGACGCCGGTGATCGCGACATCGTGCGGGACGCGCTCGGCCGGGTGGGGATGACCTGGGCCGCCCGGCGGGTCTTCACCCGGCTTTCCGGCGGGGAACGGCAACGTGTCCTGGTGGCGCGGGCGCTGGCGCAGAAGACCCCGGTACTGCTGCTGGACGAACCGACCAACCACCTCGATATCGGCGCGCAGCTCGGCCTGCTCGATCTCGTGCGCGAACTCGGATTGACCACCGTGGTGGCCCTGCACGATCTCGATCACGCGACGACCTACTGCGATCGCCTGGTGCTGCTTCGAGCGGGCCGGGTGCTTTCCGCCGGATCTCCTGCGGAGGTGCTGGAACCCGATCGGGTGGCCGAGGTGTTCGGGGTGCGCAGTGTGATCGTCCCGCACCCGATCACCGGCCGCCCGCATTTCGTCACCGCGGCCACGTCAGTCCCGGAAACCTCACGAATCGTGGACTGAACTCGCAGGGGCCCGCCGGCGTGGCCGGTCGCCGGCAGGTTCTCGGAGGTCGGCACCACGCAAATCCGCCGCGTAGAGGTGAGCCGCGGTCAGCAAAAGTGCACCAACACCCGATTGCCTTGCGTGACAACCTTCGGCCGGGATCGGGCGTGTACCTGGTATGACCGAGGAGCGGGTGGGCAGGCCGTTGAACCGCCGGCAACGACGGGCCGCGCAGGAACGGAAGACAGTCCCGGAAGGTGGCAGCCGTGATCGTTCCCCGATCGTGGGTACCCGGGTAGGCGGGGTTGCGTCGGAGGCGTCCCCTCACAGCGCTGTCGCAGGTCCCCACACGATGGATGGGGCGATGTGGCGGCGCTTTCAGCTGATCTGCGCGGCGGTGGGTGGCGCCGTGGGTTTCCTGGTCTTCGGCGCGATGCTCTGGGGTGGCCTGAACCGGTCCGGCCGGTCGTGGGTGGGCGGGACCGAGTTCGTGGTCGACCTGACGATGATGTCGGTGTCGGCCGTGCTGGGCGTGGTCGCCGTGCTCGCGGCCGTACGGCGAGGAAATCAGGTCCGGCGGGCCGAGGTGACCACCTGGCTGAGCGAGGCCCAGGGGACGGCGGTCGAGGCGGCGACCATGCGGCTGCGTGCCTTGAGCCGTAACGCGGGATTCTCCGCCGCGTTCTGGGCGCTTGCCTTCCTGGTGGCGGCCACGAGCATCGCCACGGGCGCCGGTGCCTTCACCGGTTTCGCGGCGGCGGCGCACATGCTCGCCGTGCTGGTGTCCGTGTTCGCGGTCCCGATGAGCTTGGCGGCGATGAGGGGGTGGGGCAGACGGTATCGGGCGGTGCGGAGAACGGGCTGGCATGCGACGAAGTCGGTCGACGTGCGGAGGCCGGACGGCGGCCCGTTCGAACCCGCCGTGATCACCGTCGAATTCCAGGACGGCAGTGTGATCGAACTGCGCACTGTCGAGTCGACCTATCGTGCCGGGCACAAAGAGGGACAGCGCCTGCTCGAAGCCTGGGTCGGTGGCACGGACCTCTCGATGGTCGTCCTCTTCGAGAACGGTCCGTTGAGGCGAGGCGCATATCCGGTACCCGTGAGGGCGCTCGGAGCCCGTATTCCTCCCGGCGAAGTGCGTCCGCCGAGATCGGCGAGAACCGGGTAGTCCGGGGACCGCGAGGGCACGTTCGCGGTCGGCCGGTGACGCCGGTCCAGCGCACCGTGGCGAGGTAGTGATGGCTCTTGGTCAAGGAGCTCCTCTTTACGGCTGGTTGTTCGGCGGAGTGGTCCCGTTCGGTTCCAAGCCCGACCCGACGCATCCGCCTTGCCGTTTCTCGAGGTTCTCGTCCGCCGAGGTCTGGATATATCAACCTGGATTGATGTACCTTCGGTGCGTGGCGAACGTCGAGACGCTCGAACCGCCGCCGTTCGTACGGCTGGCAAGTGATCCGCTGCGCTGGCGGCTGCTGTGCGAGTTGTCGCACGGCGACCGCCGCGTGCGGGAGCTGGTGGAGACGCTGGGGCAGCCGCAGAACCTGGTGTCCTATCACTTGCGCAAGCTGCGGGTGGCGGAGCTGGTCACGGCGCGGCGGAGCAGTTTCGACGGTCGTGACACCTACTACCACCTCGATCTGGGGCGGTGTGCGGGCGCGCTCGCCGAGGCGGGGGGTTCGCTGCATCCCGCTCTCGCGTCGAGCTCCGCGAATGCGACGAGAGCCGCGTCCCGGATCAAGGTGTTGTTCGTGTGCACCGGGAACAGTGGCCGGTCGCCGATGGCCGAGGCGCTGCTGCGGCACCGGGCCGGTTCGACGGTCGAGGTGTTCAGCGCGGGCAGTCATCCGAAGCCGGTGCATCCCGGCGCGGTGCGCGCCCTCGCCGAGCGCGGTATCGCACTGGAGCACGAACCATCCCATGTGGACGGTCTTCGGCATCGGCGATTCCATTG
This sequence comes from Amycolatopsis azurea DSM 43854, assembly GCF_001995215.1. GTDB lineage: Bacteria > Actinomycetota > Actinomycetes > Mycobacteriales > Pseudonocardiaceae > Amycolatopsis > Amycolatopsis azurea. The sequence goes on along the minus strand of NZ_MUXN01000023.1, from coordinate 117,925 downwards.
GGTGATCAGCTTGTGTGACCGTGTCCGCGAGGTCTGTCCGGAGTTTCCCGGGCACCCGCGCGTCGTCCACTGGAGCCTGCCTGATCCGGCAGAGGAGACCGATGACGCGGGCGGAGCCTATCCGGCGTTCCGTCGCCTCGCCGACGAACTGGACCGCCGGATCGGGTTCCTGACCGCCCGAATCGATGAGGTGAAAAGAGCATGACCTCGGAACTGGTGAGCGTGCGTTACCTGGTCGACGACGTCGAAGCCGCCGTCGAGTTCTACACCGGGCACCTGGACTTCGCCGTGCGCACCAGCGCGCTTCCGGCGTTCGCCGACGTGGTGCGCGGGAATCTCCGGCTGCTCCTCAGCGGCCCGGCCAGTTCGGCAGGCCGTCCGATGCCGGACGGCACGAAACCGGCTCCGGGCGGCTGGAATCGCATCCACCTCATCGTCGACGACATCGACGCCGAAGTCGCCCGGCTGCGCGCCGCGGGTGTCGGGTTCCGCAGCGACGTCGTCACCGGACCCGGTGGCCGCCAGATCGTTTTCGACGACCCGGCGGGCAATCCGGTCGAGCTGTTCCAGCCCGCCGCCCGGTGACGTCTGGCTTCCGCGTACTTCCATCAAGACCATGATCTGCATGGGGAGAATGCGGCGGAAGTTGTAAGTACTTTCGTAAAGGACGAAGCATTCGAGGTCTCGAATCAAGTGCTCCTGGAGTTAGATGAGCTTAAGGGGAGTAGCTTGACGGAGGAGCTGGCCCGTAAGCTTTGGCTGGATGAGTACGAGGCGCAGTATGAGTCGGCTACCTGGAATGGTTTGAACAAATAAAGACAATAGTGAAGCGACGGCTGGAGCGAGAACCTTAGTATTCATGCGCTGCTGGTGCGAGCGGTCCGGATCGCCGCACGGTTTCGGTGACGACGTGCCGGTGGCGGCTTGCGGCGACGAGGTCGGCGAGCATGATCGGTGCCGAAACGTCGCGGATCCAGTGGGCCTGTCCGGCGGACCGGGTGTCCGCTCGTTGAACTCCCCGCGAATCCTTCGTCGGTTGCGGTTGTCCTCCCCGGCGTATGCGGGAATCGTTCGCGTTCGGTCCGGATGTTGTCGGAGGGAGCGACATGCGTGTGAGAAAGCTGTTCGTGGCAGTCACTGCGGTGACCGTGGTCGTCAGCGGGGCGAACGTGCCGGCGTGGGCGACCATCGAAGCCCCAGGCGTCGTCGCCGGCGCGGTGAGCCTGGAGGGTGCCAGGAACTTCCGCGATGTCGGCGGGTACACCACGACCGACGGCCGCACGGTTCGTACCGGCGTGGTCTTCCGGTCCAACAAGCTTTCCCGGCTCACCGACACGGATCTCCAGCGGCTCACCGCGATGAACGTCTCGCTGGATGTCGATCTGCGCAACGTGAAGGAGCGCCACGACGAGTCCGACCGAGTGCCACCGGGCGCCCGCTACCAGGTGGCCGACGTGGTCTCGCTCGAACACGGGCTGCGGTTCCACGACAATGCCGCCGTCACCCTGGTGAAGGCCATCGCGGCCGGGTTGCTCAACGGATCCGACAACCTCGGCCAGTCGATCGGCTACCCGTTCATGGTCGACTTCGTGGGCGCGGATTACGCGTTCGGCGACCTCCTGCGTGCCATCGCGACCAACGGTTCCGGCGCCACCGTGTTCCACTGTTCGGCCGGCAAGGACCGCACCGGCTGGGGAACGGCGATCCTGCTGAGCCTGCTCGGTGTGCCGCGTGCGGCCGTCGAGGCCGACTTCATGCTCAGCAACGACAAGCTGGGCGACCCCAAGGCCGTCGAGCTGAGCTGGCTTCGCGCGGCCTTCGACGAGGTCAACCATCTCTACGGGTCCATGGACGCCTACGCACGCCAAGGACTCCGCCTCGACACCGCGACCATCGACGCGCTGAAGGCCCGCCTCCTGGTCTGACACCCAGCCGTCGACCGATACGGAGCGGGGTACCGATGGGTTTCCAGTCGGCCGCGAAGCGGCTGGGCCGGTCGAGTTGGACAGCGCGCGTCATACCTCCTGCGAGGCGGTCGTCGTGCGTGATGTGGCCAGGCAGGACAGGCCCAGACCGGCCAGAGCGAGGATGGCTCCGGCCAGGCCGGTCCAGCGCACCGCGCCCGCGGCGACGATCCCTCCGCCGAGTGCGGCGCCGAGTGCGTTGGCGAGGTTGAACCCGCTGACGTTGACCGCGATCGACAGGGTGGGCGCGTCCGCGGCGTGCCGAAGGATCAGGCCCTGTAACGGAGCGATGGTGGCGGTGGCCAGCAAGCCGAAGGCGAGCACGGCGACGACGGTGGCCGGCTGCGAGGGGGCGGCGAACGGCAGGACGGCGAGGATCACCGTCAGGCCGAGGAACACGATCCGCGCCGTCATGGTCGGTGAGACATCGGTGAGCCGGCCGGCGGCCAGGTTGCCCAGCAGGCTGCCGGCGCCGTAGGCGAGCAGCAGAGCGGATGCCATACCCGCGGAGAAGCCACTGACCTGAGTCAACAGAGGCATGAGGTAGGTCAGGACGACACCGACCCCGGCGAAGCCGATGGCGGTGGTGGTGATGGCCAGCAGCACCGGGCGACGCAGCAAGACCTGAATCTCGGACCGGGCGCCGGTGGTCGGCGCTGGTGTGCGAGGCAGCGCCACGGCCAGGACCGCGCCGCCCGCGGCGGCGATGACCGCGATGGCCAGGAACGGCATTCTCCAGCCGAAGGCCTGGCCGAGCAGCGCCCCGAGGGGAACCCCGAGCACGGTCGCGACGGTGAGCCCGGAGACCACGATGGCGATCGCGCGCCCGGCCCGGTCGGGCGGCACGACGGTCGTGACCACCACCATGGAGATGGCGAACAGAGTGCCCTGGGCCAGCGCGGCCAGCACGCGGCTGGCCACCAGCAGGCCGTAGGAGGTGGCCGCCGCGCTGAGCAGGCTCCCGGCGATGAACAGCGCGATCAGGCTGAGAACCAGACCTTTGCGGGGCATCCGCGCGGTGAGCACGGTGATCAGCGGGCCACCGATCACCACGCCGAGGGCATACGCGGTGACGAGTTGACCGGTGCTGGCGACGGACACCTGCACGCCGGCCGCGATCTGCGGCAGCAGGCCGCTCACCAGTAGTTCGGCCGTGCCGATCGCGAAGATGCACAAGAGGAATCCGGCGATGATCGGAATGGCCCGTCTCGTCGCGGTTGATGCCGGAGTGCGGGGTGCGGCCGTTGCGGGTGTCATACGGCGGACCGTAAAGTCTCACACGGATGTGAGAGTCAATCTGGTGTGGCGGGAGTCGCAGTGTCGGTGCGGACGATCAGGATCGGCGAGCTGTCCCGGCGCAGCGGCGTGAGCCATCGGCTGTTGCGCTACTACGAAGAGCAGGGGCTGCTCCGCCCGCAACGCCGACCGAGTGGATACCGGGAGTACCCGTCCTCCGACGTTGCCGTGGTACGCCGGATCCGTGGCCTGCTGGCCGCCGGGTTGTCCACCGCGACGATCTCCTCGGTGTTGCCGTGCATCCGTGATGACGGTGAGCGGCTGGTGCCGACCTGCCCGGACCTCATCGCGCAGCTGCGACGGGAACGCGACCGGCTCGACCAGGCCATCGAGGACCTCACCACGTCCCGCCGGGCCTTGGACACGGTGATCTCCGCGGCGCCGTCGACGCCGAGCTGAGTCCGACGCGACGCGGTGGTCCGGCACTGTGGCGCTGTCGGCCATCAGCCCAGAGGGGACCCGCGCTGCCGTCGCGGCCGAGCCACGTCGCCCTCCGCGAGCGGTTCGTGCCAGAAGCTGGATCATGCGACGGATCGAACGCGCCGAGCTTCAGTCCAGTTGGCGGTCGTCGCGCGTCTTCTTGGTGAGGGACCTGCTGACGTAGATCAGTCCACCGGTCAGGACCACGATGTCGTCGAAGTAGACCGGGTCGGGCAAGAGATCGAACGGGAACACCGTGTAGATCAGGGAAAGCCAGTAGGCGACCTTGGTCGGCACCGGGGTGTCCGGCCGATGGACCTGACGGTGTTTCCGAACCAGCTTGATCCCGAGGAACAGGGCGATCAGCACGAAGACGACGATCAGCACAACGGCCACGACACCGAGCGTCGTCCACAGAGACTCCACGCGATCCCCTCACATCACGACGACAATCGGAGCATGGCGCCACCTCCACGGTAGCCCACCGGCTCATCCGGTGCCGATGCTGCTCCGGCCTCATGCATGGGTGCTGGGCTGCGCCCTTTGGGGACGACGCAACCCAGCCGGGTACCCACCCAGCCCAAGGGGATCTTGAGCGTGAAGATCATGGCATCCAGCACCGACAATCACGGCGAGGTCGACTGGAATCGGTTGACCGGAACACTCTTGCCCGAGTCCGTATGGGGGGCGGAAGCCCAGGTTCTGCATCGCTGTGTTTCTGCTGGTCGCATGCGGGCTCGTTGGTGACCGCTGAGGAAGAAGACGACGAGGAGCACGGGCCTGAGTGACCCGTGCTCCTCAGCGTTTCGCGGGTCAGCCGTTGGGGTCGCTGGTGTTGACGTCGCCGTTGACACCCTTGGGGAAGAAGCCGCCGGAGGTGACGGCTTTCGGGTTCAGGTAGACGATGTTGAGGACCTGGCCGGGGGATCGGCTGTAGGCGATGCCGTTGCCGTCGGTCGGCACGATGTTCGCGCGGCCTTGGCCGTCGACGACACCCTGGTCGAGGTCGGTCTTCCCGTCGAGGCTGTCGCGGGCGTTGGAGAGTTTGACGCTGGCTTCGCGGAGGTCGCGGCCCAGGAGGCCGAGACCGAGGATCCCGCCGGTGTGCTGGTAGAGGGCGCTGCGGATGTTGGCGGCGTGGTAGGCCTCGACGGCGAGGATCCCTGCCGCGGCTTCGAGGTAGGTTTTGTTGGTGATCAGGGGCGCGGCGCCTTTGTAGGCGGTGACACCGACGTCTTCGAACAGATAGGCGGCGAGGAGGAAGTTCTCCTCGCAGGCGAAAGCGTCGAAGCTCTGTCCTTTGCGGACCAGGCCGGCCGCTTGAGCGGCGGCGGTGAAACTGGCCTGCAGATCGATCGCCGGGCGGCTGACCGCGGCGGAACCGAGCGCGGACCGCAGGAATTCGACGTGCGCCTTCTCGTCGGAGGCGATCTCCTGGGCGTACTGTTTGGCGGCCTTGGTCTTGAATTTCACCGCTCGCCCACCGGTGACGCCGCCGCGGGTCCCGGTTCCGGTGGTGGATGAGTCGGCGAGCCCCTTTCCGGTGACGGCGTGAAGATAGAACTCGGCTTCAAGGTATTCCAGGTTGAGCGCGAAGTTGAGGACGGCGGCGTCGCTGACGCCCTCGGCCGCCGCTTCGGTGGCGGCCGGGCGGGCGGTGGCCGCGGCGGACGTCCCGGCGGTGAGCCCGCCGAGGGCACCGGCACCGACGACACCGAGTCCGGTCACTCCGGCGGCCCGCAGGAAACGTCGGCGATCCGGCTCGTTCTCGGCACTGCGGTTGATCATCGACGCGGCGAAGCGCTTGCCAAACACGGGCGATCTCCTTCCCTCCCGGGGTGACTGCGCACGGCACCGGGCGTATCCCGCGCGTCGCGGGATGCGGGCCGCGCGGGCTGGATCTTTCGTTGACCGTTCATTTCGTGCCCGCGCGGGGAATGGATTGGTCGAGATCACCGGATCAGGCGGTCGCGGCGGAGATCGGAGTCGAATTGATCGAGTCCGATGGCTGTCAGCGCTCGTCGTACATCTGGGCCGGAACCAACGCCCACACCACTTTTCCCGCTTCTTCCGGCCGCACGCCCCAGCTAAGCGCCAAGTGGGCAACGAGACGAAGTCCGTGATAGCCCTGACCGAGGAGGTTCGTGGTTCTCGAATTCAGGTTCTCGATGTCGGGATCGTCGTCGGTGACTTCGATCAAGGTACCGTGCGCCTGCCTGGTGACCCGGAGTTCGCCCGGCGTGGTCGTGTGCTGATAGGCGTTGGCGATCAGTTCGTCGAGAACCAGGAGGACCGCGCCGAGCGGTTCTTCTTTGCTGCGGCCGAAACCCAGGCAGTTGGCGATCGTCGAGCGCACGCGACGCCGTTCGGGGCGTTTCGCGAGGCTGATCTTGACTTCTGCCGTCCAGATGATCCGTTGGATCAGCCGATCCAGTTCGAGCTCGACGTTTTCCGAGTATGATTCCGAATCCCCGTCCATCCCACCCCCTTGCCGACACCGGTCGAGAGGTTTTCGGGACCACCGCGGGAATGGTTGGGCACAGGCCGTCACGTCATTCGTTCGGTCGGAACCGGACGGCGGCGATGCCCCCGCCGAGCCGGTAGAGACTGGCCAGGAGTTCCCACATCGGTTCCGCCACGGCGGACACTGTGACCAGCCGCAGATCATCCTCGGTGAAATGAACCTTCAGCATCCGGCTAGAGCCACGGCGTGAGGCTGTCGAGGATCTTGGCCTTTGGTTGGGCGCCGGTGATCGTCGCTGCGGGTTTGCCGTCGACGAACAGGATCACCGTCGGAATGGACATGACGTCGTAGCCGACCGCGATCTCCGGGTTGTCGTCGATGTCCACCTTGACGACGGCGAGTTCGTGGCGGTGTTCCTCGGCGATTTCGGTGAGGACGGGGGCCAGTGCCTTGCAGGGGCCGCACCAGGGTGCCCAGAAGTCGACCAGTACCGGTCTGTCCTGTTCGAGGACCTCGGCGGCGAAGGTGGCGGTGGTGACGGATCGCATGCTCATGACTTCCGTTCCTGTGTGATCAGCCGAAAGTGAAGGAGAAGGCCTGCACGCCCGAGCCGACGGTGACGTCGAGTGCGCCCGCTTCGATGTCCTTTGTGGACAGAACCTGGTAGGAGTTCGGGGTGCCGGTCACCCGGATGGTCTTGGTCTGGCCTTTCGCGGTGTAGGTGACGGTGCCGTTGCCCGCGAGGACCATCCGGACTTCCTTGGCGCGGTAGTTGAGCTTGATCTCCCCGCCGGCGCCGGTGGGGGTGATGTTCTGGCTCGTGAGTGTCCAGTCGCCTTGGAGGACGAAGGTGTCCGGTGCCAGGGTGGCGGGGTAGGTGAAGGTCTTGGCGCCGGCCGTGTAGTCCTCGGTTCCGGCGAAGTTGACGCGTTTGGTCGAGCCGAGGTAGGTCTCGCGGGTGATGGCGGCGGTGTCCGGGGTGTCGTCGGCGGTGCCGGTCGCGGCGGGGAGCCGCACGTCCGGATTCGCCTTGGTGAGCAGCTCGCGGATGAGCTTCTCGGTCGTCTGGTAGTCACCCTCACCGAACTTGATGTGCCGCACGGTGCCTTCGGCGTCGATGAGGTAGTGCGCGGGCCAGAACCGGTTGCGGTAGTTGGTCCAAGTCGACAGGTTGTTGTCGAGCGCGACCGGGTAGCCGATGCCGAACTTGTCCGCGGCGGCCCTGACGTTCCCCGGTTCCTTCTCGAAGGCGTACTCGGGGGAGTGGACGCCGATCACCTGGAGGCCGGCGTCGCGGTAGGCCTTGTCCCAGGCGGTGACGTGCGGGATCGAGCGCTGGCAGTTGATGCAGGAGTAGGCCCAGAAGTCGAGCAGGACCACCTTGCCGCGCAGCTGCGCCAGATCGACCGGGGCACCGCCGGACGTGTTGAACCACTGCTGGATTCCCTTGATGTCCGGGGCTTTCCCGCAGCTTTCGAGATCCTTGGCGCCGTCGGTGCAGAGGTCCAGGTCCTTGTTCTGGTCGTTCTCCAGGCCGCCGAGGTTGAGTGCCTTCTTGACCTGCTCGGAGTTGTTGATGTCGTTCTGCAGTCCGCTGGTGTAGTCGGGCACGGCCCGCTGGAGCAGTTGCGGCAGATTGAACACGAGCCCGATCGCGAGCGCGATCATCACGATGCCCGCGGTGATCCGGATACCGCGCTGCCGCTTGCGGAAGGCCTTCACCCGCTCGGCGACACGGCGCCCGGCGAGGGCGAAGATCAGTAGTGGAAGCGCGGCACCGATGGCGAAGGTCGAGGTGAGCACGACGGTGTCGAGGCCGATCTGCCCGGTCGACCCGGCGACCGTGATCGCGGCGAGCACCGGGCCGGCGCACGGCACGTAGACCGCGCCCAGCCCGAGACCGAGGGCGAAGCCGCCGCGGTTGGCGTCGGGGCGGCGTTGCGGGATCCAGCTGAACGGCTTCTCCAGCAGGTGCTCGAACTTCGGGACGATGAGCCCGATCCCGATCAGTGCCAGGACGATCAGGCCCGCCCAGCGGAGAACATCCTGCGGCAGGCCGAGAATCGACAGCAGCAGCGACCCGAACAAGGTCACCAGGGTGAAGCTGACGACGAGCCCCAGAATGATGAGATAGGGGCGCGAACGCGGCGGCTTGGTCTCGGCGGGAGCTTCCGCCGTGGCGACACCGCCGCTCTGTTCCTTGTGGACGGTCGGCTTCGCGTTCTGTACGCCGCCGGAAAGGAAGATGACCGGCAGTACCGGCAGGATGCACGGCGAGATGCCGGTGACCAATCCGCCGACGAGGCCGATCAGCGCGAGTGTGAGCACGATTGCCCCCGAGGCGGATCGAGTGGGGTGGGTGACACAAGGCATTCGTCGCACGACCGTCTCCGGATTGCCTCTCCCTGCGTCGCGAGTGACCGAGAGTCCACGATCGTGTGCATCGGGTAACAGAACGGTCTCGATGATCGAACCCGCCTATCCGGCCCGGTGGGGGCTTCGAAACCAGGTTGTTCGTCGCCTCGGGAAAGCGCCGAGGCACATCAAGCCCTGTGGGCCGATTCCCTCAGTCATTAGGAGTTACCAGTCATGAAGCGCAGTACTCGCCGCGTCACCCTGGCCACCGGTCTCGCCGCCTTCGCGCTCATGGGCGCGGCGTGCGGCAGTGACAGCGGATCGAACAACGCGGGCAGCACCCCGGCCCCGTCCTCCTCCGCCATGCAGCAGCCGTCCTCCAGCGCCATGGCCGACCCGGCCAAGGACCTCGTCGGCCCCGGTTGTGCGGGTTACGCGGAAAAGGTTCCCAGCGGCCCGGGTTCCGTCGCGGGCATGTCGGCCGACCCGGTCGCCGTCGCCGCGAGCAACAACCCGCTGCTCAAGACGCTCGTGTCCGCGGTCTCCGGGAAGCTGAACCCGAAGGTGGACCTGGTTTCGACGCTCAACGGCAGCGAGTTCACCGTCTTCGCCCCGGTGGACGACGCGTTCGCGAAGATCGACGCGGCCACCATCGAGAAGCTCAAGACCGACGACGCGCTGCTGAAGAAGATCCTGACCTATCACGTGGTTCCGGGCCAGATCGCGCCCGACAAGATCGTCGGCGACCAGACCTCCGTCGAGAAGGGTGTCGTCAAGGTCACCGGCACCAAGGACGCGCTGAAGGTCAATGACGCCAACGTGATCTGCGGTGGCGTGCACACCGCGAACGCGACCGTGTACCTCATCGACTCGGTCCTGATGCCCCCGGCGGCGTAAGCCACTGTCCACATCGGACGTCGTGGAGGGTGCCTTGTCTCCCCGGAGAAGGCATCCTCCACGACTGGATCACTGGAGCCTGACTGTGGCCAAGGTTCGGGTCTTCGGTGTCGGGCTTCTCGTTGCCGCCACGGCGGCACTCACGGCGTGCGGCAGCGCTACGCAGGTCGCTGGCCCACCGGGCAGGATGACGTTCTCGCCGGAGTCCGTTCCCGCAGGCGCCGCGGGCCTCACGGGATCGCCGGACGGCTCGACCACCACGGCGGACGTCTTCGGCCCGAAGTGTTCCTCGAAGCCTTCCCGATTTCTCGCCGCGGCAGGGGCAGCGGGTCTGATAGGCACCGCCGTCACGGTCTTCGCTCCCGCTGACGAGGCACTCGGCGACACCGATCCGGAGCCGATCCTGCGCCTCCACGTCATCGGCAAGCGGTACGACGCCAAAGGGCTCGCGGTCGCCGGTTCCGTGCCGAGTCTCGACAGCACCGGCGGCCCGGTGAAGATCGACGGTTTCGGCGAGAACATGACGATCGACGGCGCGAAGATCCTGTGCGGCAACGTTCCCGAGAGGAATGCGACCGTCTTCGTGATCGACAAGGTCCTGAAACCGAAATCCACCTGAACTGTCTTGCGTCCGGGAGCAGGTGGCCCTGGCGCGGGGGAACGCTGATTCGGCAGCGTTCCGCCGGTCGTCGCCGTCGCTGGTTCACTCCATGGCCACGGCGGCGGCCGGCACCCGTCCACCGGAGGAGCGGATCCGAACCACCTGCATGAGGCTCAGGGACAGGCTCGCGGCGACGATCATGCACGCGTCGGCGCGATGGACCGTGCGGTACGGGGAAAAGTTGCGGTTCGCGGGGAGCGATCTGCCGTCGCCGACGGTCATTCGTGTTCCGACCCGGCATGGCCGAGTCCGCGTGTACGTGTACCGGCCACCGAATCCGTGCGGTGCGTATGTGCATTTTCACGGAGGTGCCTGGCTGATGCGGTATCCGGCCATGGACGACTGGTGGTGCCGCTATGTCGCGGCCACAGCGGGGGTGGCGGTGTACAACGTCGACTTCCGATGCGGCCCTTACGTCGCGTTCCCGGTGGCGCAGCACCAGTGTTTCGACGCCGCGTCCTGGGTGGCCACTGGCGCACGGGTCGTGGTGGGTGGATTCTCCTCCGGTGGAGGGCTCGCGGCGGCCGTCTGCCTGCAGGCCAGAGATGAGAGCTCGTGGCGGCCTGCGCTTCAGGTGCTCGGCGTACCCGCGCTGGATCTCGCGGGCGACCCGGATCTGGCCGCGGGCGGGATGATCTCGCCGGGCCTGCGCGACCTGGTCCGCCGGGTGTACTTCCCGGACCCGTCGACCCGGCGGCACCCCTACGCCTCGCCCTTGCTGGCTCCCGACCTGACCGATTTGCCGCGCGCAGTCGTTCTCACCGGCGAGCACGACGCCTTGCGCGGAGACGGTGACCGGTACGCGGCCCGGCTGCGCGAAGCCCGAGTGAACGTCGTGTACGACCGGACGCCGGGAGTGGACCACTACTTTCTCACCGATGACCCGGTCCGGGCCCGTACGACCATGGCCTGGGTGGCGGACGAGATCCGCCGGGCGGTGTCAGTCGCCGACCCGGAATGACGTCGCCGCGCGTACCGGGCCTTCGAAGATCCCCGCGATCCGGGCGTAGCCGACGTCATTCGGATGAAACCAGTCGTCGGCGAGACTGCCACGCAGCGGCCCCAGCGCGGGCCCACGCATATCCGCGACCTGGATCCGGCCGCGTGCGCCCGCGGTGTCCAGGAGCGCGTTGACCGTGTCCGCCGCGGCGTTGCCGTGCGGGAGCGTGGCGACCACCGAACGCCCGGCAGGGAGCCGGTCGAGCAGATCGATGAACCGTTTCTCGACACCACGGCGGCGGGCGGGGGTCAGCATGTCGTTGGCGCCGACCAGGACCGTCACCAGCGCCGGAGTCAATGCGAGCATGCGGGGGAGTTGGTCGTCCAAGACATCGGCGATCCGGGCGCCGGACATCGACAGGTTCACCACCGCGAAGCGGTCTCCGAGCCGGGCGTCCAGGCGCGGTACCCAGCCGCCGCTGACGGTCCGGGCTCCGATGCCCTGCGTCATCGAGTCACCGAGAGCGACCCACAACGACTTACCGGAGACGAGAGCTTCCTGGTTCGCCTCCGACCATGCGCGTGCGAACGGGATCTTCTGCGCGCGGACACGACGGACGCCGGGCAGCACGACCGAGGCCAGGTCGAGCGCCCGACCCGACCACGTACGGTCCGCCACCTCGATCTCCCTTCGGGACACCTTTACCTTCCTCGGTACACGACGGGCCGCGGATTGGGCCCCGCTTTCCGCGAGCGTCCCGAGAGGATGGATCCGCAAGTGCGGATGAGATCGTCTCTCGCTATTGCCTCTGCGGCAGCAATAGCCGGGGTAGCGTGCAGCTATGGCCTGTGCCTGCTTGGCGCGGCATGCGTTTGTGGTATTCGTCCTGCCCCGCTCCAGCCTCGGCCGCGAGGGCCTTCGTGCCTGACAGCGTTCCAGTGTCGGCCATGTCAGCGAAGATTCGGTTATTCCGCCGGGCGCTGGGTGGGTCTCGTGGGTTGCATTTGGGCTCGGAATGGATCGTGGTCAGAGGTCGTCCTGGGGCAGACAGAGACGTCCGGCGATGATGTCGCGGGACACGTCGGTGATCGCGCGCTGGTGGCTGAAGGAGTAGGCCCTGAGGCGGGCGAGGGCGTCGTCGACCGGGGCGGCAAGGCGGTGGCACAGGATCCCGGCGGCCTGGTGTACTTCCGCCCGATGAAACGTAGTGCCCTCTGCTTCGCCGCTGCCGGAATTCCATGCCAGCGTTTCGGAACTGAGCAAAGTGGTGAATGCCAGGGCTGCGGCTACCTGCTTGTCGCTCATCGGACCGGTCTCTCGCCGATGGCACATCATCGCGCCGACGCAGATCGGTCCAAGGCGCATGGGGAAGGCGAAGACAGCACGCACGCCAAGCCTCAGGGCGTGGGCGGTGAATCCTGGCCAGCGAGAGGTCGCTGTGAGGTCGGGACACAGGACCGGCCCGTGGCCGGTGGTGGCGTCGAAGACCGGCCCTTCTCCCGCCGAGTACTGGTCGTCGTCAAGCCGGGCGCTGGTCTCGTCGCTGAACCAGGTCATCTCGAGGATGGCGGCGGTCGTCATGGAGAGGGTGATCCCGTCGACGCCCAGCCGGGAGAGGTCGATCTTGCTTGGCGTCACCCTGCCTCCAACCTCGAGGTCAGGCACACCGTGCGACGCAGGCCGGGCCTTCGGAAGCAGATCCGGGCAGCCGAGCCCAGTGGTGACGGCTGGCTGCAAGACCTCACTCTGGAATCAGAGCTTAAGGACGCGGAAATTCGGGATCAAGTGATGTCATTCAGCTGGCGGACAGTACACCGTACCCGTGGATGATCATTGGGTTGTGTGTGAAGAACTGTCCATGGTTTCCGCCTGGTCAGTGCATTAAGAGCGTGTCTTACGTGGTGAGTTTTCGGAGTTTCTTGTGGCAGCTGAGGGCGGCTCCGAGGGTGAGGAATGCGAGGAAGTGTTCGGCTTTGCGTTCGTAGCGGAGGGTGAGGCGGCGGTATCCGGTGAGCCAGGCCATGGTTCGCTCGATCACCCGGCGGTGCTTGCCGAGTTTGTCCGCGGATTCGATGCCTTTGCGGGCGATGCGGACTGTGATGCCGCGGTCGTGGACCCATCGTCGGAGAGCGCTCTGGTCGTAGGCCTTGTCGGCGTGCAGCTTGGCGGGCTTGCGGCGTC
>NZ_MUXN01000023.1:315-104572 GCF_001995215.1 Amycolatopsis azurea DSM 43854 | reverse complement strand
CGCGACTCCAGTCGAGCAAGCCCCGGCTGCCCAGTAGAACAGCGCGATGATCTACGGCCATTGAGGGATCACATTCCCCGAGCAAAAGGTGGTCCTGCTGAATCGCGGTTTCTCCGATCTGAGCCAAGGTGACGCTGACCGAGATGTAAGACGTGACCGTTCTGCTGATCTCACCAGCAGGACGGTGATGCGTTACGCGGGCCGTATCCGACCTGATGCACCAGCTGGCTCCCGTGTCGCCGGTCTCGCTTCGCAGTGCCCGGGACAAATGCAGGGAACGCCGGATGGCCGGTTGTGATTATCCGCGTTCAACAGGGCTGGTCCTTCAACACTCGCCTCATGCTCCTCGATTCCCAAAGCGGTAGCGCTGCCAGCAGTCTCAAGGTCTGACGCCCCTGCTTCATTGAGTTCTCACGTGATGCGTCAACGGAACCACGCCCGGCTCAGGACGTCCTGTGTGTCGCCGGCAGGAAGGCGGTCAGCTTACCAGATCGCATCAATCTCTGGCCGAGGGTAACTCGTAGCAAGTGTCGCTTGCGAGAGTGGCGGAATCGTTGATTTCAGGTCAGTTACGGTTATGCGGTTTGAATTCTTTCGTACTCAATGCGTCGCGCGCCATCGGGAGCTCGTATGTGCGTTCCGTTGTGTCGCAGCGCTTTCAACATGGTTCCGCTTTCAACGATGCGGTTCCCGCTCAAGCTGGCCAGCGTCGTTCTGCGACAGGTCTACTGGAAACAGGAAACAAGCAGGATGGGCAGGAAGTGCTCAGTGCGGTACTCGCTGTCCACAGCGCGTGTCATCCGACGATCCAGCTTGAGGCCATGAGGTGGTTCCGTCGACGTCAGTGAAACGAAGGGGGCCACACGATGTCCAACGCGCATGGTATCGCTGGAATCCCGATGAAATGGGTGGGTCCGTTAAAGATATCGGGCAATGTCGCGAGCACGGAGACCAAAGTTCCCATCGCTACTTTCGAATCCCCGCTGTGGCCTTCCGTCGGTCGAGGTGCGAAGATTTCGATGCTGACCGAGCGGGGAATCGTCGCCACCCTCATCGGAGAGCGCATGACCCGGTCCGTGCTCGTGGAGGCCGCCGACGCGCAGACCGCCTACGCCGCCGCGCAACAGATCCAGGAGCGGATCGGCGAACTGGCCGAAATATCTCGCACCGTGAGCAGGTTCATCGAACTGATCGGCGTCCGGCACGAGATCACGGCCGACCTTTTGTTCGTCCGGTTCGAGTTCACCACGGGCGACGCGGCCGGGCACAACATGGTGACGCTGGCCGCCGACGCGCTCCTGAGTCATCTCCTGCACACTGTGCCGGGAATCTCCTATGGGTCGATCTCGGGCAATTACTGCACCGACAAGAAGGCGACCGCGGTCAACGGAATTCTCGGACGTGGCAAGAACATCGTCACCGAACTGGTCGTGCCGCGGCAGATCGTCGCCGACCAGTTGCACACCACGGCGGCTAGGATCGCGCAGTTGAACGTGCGTAAGAACCTGCTCGGGACTCTGCTCGCCGGGGGAATCCGCTCCGCGAACGCGCATTACGCGAACATGCTGCTCGGCTTCTACCTCGCGACCGGCCAGGACGCCGCGAACATCGTCGAGGGCTCGCAAGGCATCACGGTCGCCGAAGACCGAGACGGCGATCTCTACTTCTCGTGCACGGTGCCCAATTTGATCGTGGGCACCGTCGGGAACGGGAAGACCCTCGGCTTCGTCGAGACCAACCTGACCCGGCTGGGCTGCCGTACCGAGCGGCCACCCGGCGACAACGCCCGCCGCCTCGCCGTCATCGCGGCGGCGACCGTGCTCTGCGGTGAACTCTCACTGTTAGCGGCCCAGACCAACCCCGGCGAACTCATGCACGCCCACGTCCAACTGGAACGTGGCGACCAACGGACGAAAGGTGAGGCCTAGACCATGCTGACAGCTGCCATCGGGATCCACGATCTCTCCTTCTCCACCGGTCAATTCGTTCTCCCGCACGCCGAATCGGCCAGGCACAACGGCACCGATGTCGACAAGTACCACGTCGGGCTCGGCCAGGTGGCGATGAGCGTGCCGGCGATAGACGAGGACATCGTGACCATGGGAGCGGCCGCGGCCGCTCCCATTCTCGAGCGGCATGGGCACGACCGGATCCGCACCATCTTGTTCGCGACCGAGACGTCCGTCGACCAGTCGAAGGCCGCGGGGGTGTTCGTCCATCGGTTGCTGGGGCTGCCCGAGTCCACCAGAGTGGTGGAGCTCAAGCAGGCTTGTTACAGCGGAACGGCCGCCCTGCAGCTCGCTGTCGCTCTGGTCCAGCGGGACCGGCGGCAGCAGGTCCTCGTCATCGCCGGCGACGTCTCGAAGTACCCGCTGGACAGCCCGGGTGAACCGACCCAAGGCGCTGCGGCGGTCGCCATGCTGGTCGCAGCCGATCCCGCGCTGGTTCGGGTCGTCGAGCCGTCTGGCCTGTTCACCAACGACGTCATGGACTTCTGGCGACCGAACTATCGGTCTACCGCCATCGTCGACGGGCGGCTGTCCGTCGACGCATACCTGCAGGCGGTGGAGGGTACGTGGAAGGACTACACCGAGCGGGGCGGCTTGTCGTTGAATGAGATCGCTGCGGTGTGCTACCACCAGCCTTTCACGACGATGGCCCACAAGGCGCATCGTCACCTCCTCAGCTATTGCGGTCAGCCGTCTGACCGGCGGAACAGTGCCGAGGCAGTCGGTCGCACCACGGCCTACAACGCCGTGATCGGCAACAGCTATACCGCCTCGATGTACCTTGGCCTGGCCTCCCTGCTCGACAGCACCGACGACATCATGGACCAGACCGTCGGTTTCCTCAGCTATGGATCCGGCAGCGTCGCCGAGTTCTTTACCGGTGTAGTCGCAGCGGATTATCGTGATCACCGTCGGAGGAACGAAAACCGCGATGTGATCTCCCGGCGCACCGAAATCGACTACGCTGCCTACCGAGAACTACATGAATACGACTTGCCCGTCAGTGGTGAAGAGCGCGCCCTGCCGAGGCAGACCGCCGGCAGCTTCCGGCTCGCCGGAATTGCCGATCACAAACGCGTGTATCAGCCACGGTAGGAGTTCTGTCCTTATCGGCTTGCTCCGATCGGCGCATCGAATGCTTTACACTCTAGCCGCGCGCACTGCCGACCGTCACCGTGCGTGCCGCACCGGAGCGCGGGGACGGTTTGGTCGCGTTATCGATGGTCCGAGCCTTGGTGTGGGCCTGTTTTCGTCCCGTTGCGATGTTACCGGTGCGGCGTGGAGTGAATGGAGCCAGCAGTGCGCGATAGGGAGATCGGGTTGTCAGGGGGCAAAGCTCTCAAACCTCCGCCAGTTTGCAGCAAAGGATTTTCTCGAGCTCTACCGCGAGTGACGAGTGTGTCTGTGCTGTCCACCTGATTGGCGTCGAGTGGCCCGAGTGTCGGCTGGGTAGGTAGAACTGTATGGCTTAGTCGGCGCCGGTGTTCCGAGCACCGGGTAGCGAGGGATTCGACATGGATGAGGGGAGTGCGGATGGTGCCGAACCCGTTGTTGCGGGACCTGCTCACTGAGTCTGGTTGGACCGGCCAGGAGCTGGCGAACCGTACGAATGAACTGGGTGCGGAGATAGGGCTGCAGCTGCACTACGACCGGACGGCGGTAGCTCACTGGCTGTCCGGGACGCGGGCCCGGCCGCCGGTCCCCGAGTTGGTGGCCGAGGTGTTCACCCGAGGGTTGGGCCGCCGGGTCACGACTGCCGACACGGGGTTCGGAGTCGCCGCCGCCCCGGCCGCCCCGCCGTTGTGGCGCACCAGTATCGCCGCCGAACTCACCGAGCTGTGTGGTGACGGCCCGGTGAGCCGTAGCGCGATGTTCGGTTGTGTCTATAGTCTCGCGGCCTTGTCCGTGCCGGGCTGGGCCGAGCTGGCCGGCACAGCGGCTGTGGTGTGCCCGGCGGAACGTGGGAAGAAGATCGAGCGTGTCGAGGTCGAGGCGGCTCGTGCGATGCTGGAACTGTTCTCGGCCGCTGATCTGACGTTCGGCGGTGGGCATGCTCGTTCGGCGTTGGCGCGCTACCTGCGCACGACGATCTCGCCGTGGCTGCGCTCGGACGCGACGCCAGCGGTGCGCACGGATTTGCTCGGCACCGCGGCACAACTGTGCTATCTGTGCGGATTCCTGTGCTTCGACGACGAGCTGCATGGCGCCGCCCAACGGTACTACCTGGCCGCTGTCCGCCTGGCTCACGCCGCGGGCGATGCCACGCAGTTCGCCATCTCGTTGCGGGCATTGAGTGTTCAGGCCCGGATGCTGGGTCATCGGAGGCAAGCGGTGAATCTCGCGACCGCCGCGACCCGGGCGCTGCCGGAACATGCTTCCGCGCGGACCCGCGCGTTCTTGACCGGGCAGCTCGCCGTCGCCGAGGCCGCCGCTGATGATCAGCGTGAGGCGGTGACGCATTTGCTGGCCGCGGAGAGCTATCTCGACAACGCCGGTGGTGCTTCAGCCCCCGTCGGAACCTACCATTGCGCGGCCCTGTCGCACCACCATGCGGCGGTGCGGGCTTGTCTGGGGGAGCGGCCTGCCGCCATCAGCGCCTTGACCCGCTCCCTGCGCCATCGGCCCAGCACGGAACGCCGAGCCCGTGCGATCACGCTGGCCCGGCTCGCCGAGCTACACCTGGCCGGCGGCGAACTGGACCGCGCCTGCCATAACTGGAACCAGTTCCTCGACGACTATCCCCACCTGTCCTCCGGACGAGCGGACGCGGCATTGGCCACTATGAGGGCCAGGCTACGTCCGCACGCAAGAAGTCATCCGGCGCTCGCCGTGCTCCAGCGGAGCGCCGCGCTCCGTCGTCGCCGGGCTACCACCCGGCCGTGACCGCGACGTGTCCGTCATCGTGCCTTTGGTTTCGAGTGGTGCATGGACTGAGCACTCCGTTAGAGCTCGGTGACGGCACGACGATGCAGCACCGCGAGCGGTCCGAGTCCGGACGGTGCGGTCACCGTTGTGTCGGCGATCCTGGCTCCCGCCTGGCCTGCGGCCGCGACGCCGACAGTGGCCGCGCCTGCTGATCCGATGGACCGGGCCGGATCGCAACTGTCCGGCCCATGCCGTCAGCTCCGCCCCGATAGCCGCGTCGTGCGGACCGCAGACCAGCAGTACGTTGCTGGCGGCGCACACACTATGCGCGCGACTTTCACGATCACGGCGGCGTCTTCCATCAGCGTGCCCGATGCAACCACATAAGAGACCGTGACGCCACGTCCACACCCACTGCCTGACCGTCGTAGCCGAGGTAGGAGGACGATGGAGAACCGAGGAAGGGGCGACGGTACCTGCCTGAAGTCTCCTCGAAGATATCGGCGGTCTTACCCGAAGTTCGTCCTAACGTACATGATCGGCAAGCAAGGCGGACGCCGGGCAATGCACCTCACTCCGGTGAGGAAGGCAGAATCGGCTTGCGGCGACGACCTCCCCGGCAACGAGACCTTCGGTGTGAGCGGATCTGTGCTCCAGAGATCTGCCAACCATGATCAACTCATGGACTAGGACGGGCACGCGGCGCAGTCTCGA
Organism: Amycolatopsis azurea DSM 43854; assembly: GCF_001995215.1. Lineage (GTDB taxonomy): Bacteria > Actinomycetota > Actinomycetes > Mycobacteriales > Pseudonocardiaceae > Amycolatopsis > Amycolatopsis azurea. The sequence goes on along the minus strand of NZ_MUXN01000023.1, from coordinate 98,984 downwards.
TGATCATAGTAGGAGGGGATCAGGACAGCCCAGTACAGCAGGTAACGGCGTCGAGCGCGTGCGCTTCCGAGTATCGTGCGGTAAGGCGAAGAATCAGGCCTCAGCGAAACCGCGATCCTGAGTGCGTCGGGACTGCCCGTCAGTGGTTCACGTCCGAGCCGAATGCCGGACTCGTCATGATCGTCCGAGTCCCGCAGGCCGGGGGTCACTGGATCGGAAGCGGGCACCGGGTGACTGTGAAGTGCAGGAGCGAGGCCAGGCTTTCGTGCACGAAGTCGGGAAGATCCAATCTTCGCAGCGTGGACTGAGCTTGCTCGAGATAGGTGTGGGCGATGTTCTCGGTGGCGGATCTTCCGCCGCAAACCTCGAGGAGTTCGGCGATCCGCGTCAGGTCCGCCTCGCAGCGAGAAGGCCGATTGAGAAGCTCGAGGAGGTAAGGGGTATCCGGATGGTCGGATTGTACCGCCGTGATCACCGGCAAGGTGTTCTTACGCGTGCGGAGATCTTGAAAGCCTGGCTTACCGACCAGGTCTGCGTCTCCCCAGATGTTCTCCAGGTCATTGACGGCCTGCCAAGCTGTACCGGCATAGCGAGCGGCCTGGCTGAGAGGCTGCGCGTATCGAGTCGGTTTGTTCACCAGTACAGTCCCCAGCACCGCCGCGGTCCCGAGCAGGGCACCGCCCTTGCCTTCGCAGACCTCGAGGTAATCGTCGAGCCGAATGTCCTGGGGCCGGGCGCGGTCCATCGCCGGTTCCCCGAACCACGCATGAAACACGGCGGACATACCTTCGGTGAAGGCGTCAATGGCGGCCGACGGGTTCGAGCTTGCAGCCAGTACGCGGATCGCCTCGTTCAGCAGGGCATCACCCGCGACGAGTGTGGGGCCGGTGCCGAACTCCTTCCAGGCGGTCGGTCGGCCACGTCGTACGTCGTCGCCGTCGGCGATGTCGTCGTGCAGGCAAGTAAAGTTGTGAGCAAGCTCTATCGCCACTGCCCCCGGCGCGGCGGGCTCGGGATCTTCTCCGGTGGCCTCGGCGGCCAACATGACCATGGTGGCCTGGAGCGCCCTGCTGCCACGCCGTCGGGCAGGCGTGCCGTCCGCTTCACACCAGCCGAAGTAGTACCGGCAGATCAGAGCCGCTTCGGTCGGGAGGCGGTGGAGAACCTCGGTCAGACCGGCCCTGGTGAAGTCGCGAGCGCGAAGGTTGGCTTCGGGAATTGGGGGAGAATCGGCCGAGTCACGCGTCGCAGGAGCATTCTCAGAGTCCATGGTTGGTCCCGGTCAAGGTCTCGGGTTTGTGCCAGATCCAGATTTCGGGCTCGCGCGTGACGGCGTAGAGAATGACCTCCCTGAACTTGTCACGGTGCCGATCGGAAATGTCCAGCCTGGCGAGTGCCGTCAAAGCCTCGCGAAGTTGCTCGGAGGCAGCGCGTTCGGCCTGTTCCCTGCCGCCCGTGTCGTGAATGAGCCGAGCAGCTACGGCGAGGTCTGTTTCGGACAGGTTGGGTTTCGTCAGCAGCGAGATGAGCTCGGAGGCGAGTGGGTGCCGGCTTTGCAATGACGCGATGACCGGAAGCGTGTGCTTGTGTTGTCGCAGGTCTTGAAGTCCTGGTTTGCCGACAAGAATGGGATCGCCCCAGAGGTCCTCGAGATCGTTGGCGATCTGCAGTGCCGCACTGGCGTGCGAAACAACGGTCCGTAGCCCATGGGCGATCGTTGAATCCCCGCCGACGAGCAAGATCGCGATCGCGGCGGCTGAGGGCAGCAAGTCTGCTTTTGCGGCGCAGTTGGCGATGTAGTCGTCGATGGCGATTTCGTTCGCAGGGGTGCGGTCGAGGACCGCCTCGTTCGCCCAGGCGCGGATAACGCGGTTGCTGGAGGACAAGAGTTCCGCTACGGCCAGTGAGCTGTCCGGTGCCTGGGCCAGGAGCTCGAGAGCGGCCGCGAAGAGCGAGTCGCCGGCTAGTATCGCAGCGCCGGTACTGAATGCCCGCCAAGCTGTTGGACAGCCGCGTCGTAACTCGTCGCCATCCAAGATGTCGTCGTGCAACAGGGTGAAGTTGTGGACGAGCTCGATGGCGATGGCTGCGGGAAGCGCCTGAGCCGGGTCCGCGTCGACGACCTCCGCTGCCAGCACAGCTACGCAGGCCCGGATCATCTTCCCACTCCGGCCGTTGGTGGGGTTCCCTTTCTCGTCGATCAAACCCAGGTGGTACTTGCACACTTCCCGCAAGTCAGGATGAATCCGGTCAAGGACCGCCACCAGGTGTGGACGGACATAAGCGGTCGATTGCTGTAACGCTGAAGGGGTCAGAGTTTTAGTCATAGGTCAGCAGTCACTCTTTCGTCTTGCGTTCAAAGTTATGTAAGGGAGTCGGCGCTAGTGTCCTCTAAGGAATAGCGCGAGGTGATCCGATACCAGTCGGATGACCCATGAACCCAATTGTGTAATCCGGCTATATGCGCACCTACACTGTGGCGCACGTTGGCCGGAAGGTGAAGGGCTCTGCAGAATTGATCGATCCCGGCCTCGAGGGTGTAGAAGTTCTGGAGATGCTCGGAGGCCTGTGCTGAAATATGTTGCAGTGACTGGCGTGAACTCAGGCCCATTTCTGCCATTGTGAGCGATATGAGATTGGTACGTTCAGCTGCTTCGTCTTGCTTGAAGGATTCAATGTCGTTCATGAAGATGATGTAGCGGGTGACGTGGTGCCGGAGTGTGTTCAAGAAGGTCGCGTGCCATAATTCGGCTGGAATCTCGAACCCGCCGGTACGCTCGGCTACGGCGTACATCACTGCGATGGCGACGGACGCTTCTTTGACCCGTATATGTTCACTGCTGGTGAGTTTCCGGCGTTCACGGCGATCGACTGCCTCGGCGAGATTGCCATAAAAGTATTGCTGCCATAGCCAGGCCATGCGCTGGCGCCATGCTTCGGACATGCCGGTCTGTAACGTTCCCCAGATGTCAGCGAAGGCCGATGCGAGCGGATATGTTGGCAGGAGAGGGCGATGCAAGATCGTGATCAGTTCCGCGGTCACCGCATGGTCGGCCATTCGGTCGGCCGAAGTGTCCATCCAGTCGTCGTGTAGGAAGATCCAGCCGATCACGTTGTAGGACAGCAGTAGGTCTTTGCTCTCCGGGTCACAGTAGGCGGCGAGGTCGGCTACCTGTGATTGCCTGTATCGCCTGGTGGATTCAGTCGTCTCGAGAAGCCCGTGGCGGTGGAGCCACTCCAGATGCGTGTCTCGGACCCCGTCCATCTCAGACGGCGCCGGTCGCGCCGAAAGAGGCGCAGCGGGCGGAGCGAGTTGTGGTGCTGTCGTATTGTTGCCTTTGGGCGGGTCTTTTCTGCTCACGAACGCTCCTAGGGTCTGTGCCGCAGGGCGCTTCGCCGGCATCGATGCGATCATCGGCATGGACGGCTTGTGGCCGAGTTTGCACAAGGTGCGTGTTCGGTCCGGGATGACGGCTGCTGCGGTAATTCATTCATTCTTTGACGGTTTCCCTGCCGTTTGGTAGGCGCGAATGTGCGTCCCTGCCTGATCAAGTACGAGAACAGCGGCAGGTTCCGTCAGCGATCGGTGTTCGGCGAGGTGAGTGCACGACGGGAGGCGATCCGGATGTAGTTGACGCGGTCGTTGCGATATCCGTCGAGGTAGGGTTTTTCGATTCCTGTGGCAAGTTTGGAGTGTGACCTTAGTTCCCAATAAGGGATGGCTGGCTGAGTGAGGTCATCTACCTGGTAGGGAATCAGGTTTTTGTCAAGCAACGCCCGCAGATAAGTGGTGCGGCGATGGGTATGGCACTGGTAGTGCTCGTCGATAGCACCCGCTTCCGGCGGGTTCGGGTCGACAATGTCGTTGTTGCACCAGGTGGTCATGATGTAGCGGCCGCCTGGTTTAAGGATGCGTGCGAATTCCGCGAACGTCTCGTGTACGTCGACGTACATCGTGGTTTCGTTGGTGACGACATAGTCGAAGGAAGCGTCCGGGAAGCCAGTTGACACCATGCTGCGGTCGTGGAACTGAACGCTGTCCGCGCAGCCGTGCACTTCGGCCTGCTGGCGGGCGAAGGAGTTTTGGTAGGTCGAGATGTTGAGACCCTCCACACGGCAGCCGAATGCTTTGTGGAGCAGTAAGGCGGTACCGCCGCGGCCGGAGCCGCCGTCGAGGATGCGAGCCGTAGCAGGCACCGTGCCCAGGGCCTCGATGAGGATGTCGACCTGGCGTGTCTCCATGCGGTGCATTTCGGTGTTGATGGCCTGTTCGCGGTCCTCGCCGTCCAGGTCGAGGACGGCGCGATCGAAGTCTCCCACAGCGAAGTGGTGATGATAGTAGCCATCGGTAGTGCCAAGGTCGAGGTTGAGCGCATCGTTGCGTTTGTTGTCGTAGTAGTCGAATGCGCGCTTTTCGAGCGCGGTGCGCACCGTGGAGCTGTTGTTGGAATTCATGACCCTGCCTTTACGTCAGTTTCCGAGCAAGGACCGGAACATTTTATGTCGAGGCGGTTCTATGGGAATCCGGTGTTTGATCGAAACGGGTGATCTGCGGCTTCTGGTGACGTTACGTGATCGACTCCAGCTTGATATCGTTGGATTCAAATCAATCCCCTTGTGTGGATCATCTAATTCATAAAAGCATTAGTCTCCCGTTGGGGGTACTCCTTCGGGCTATGTGCTTGTTGAAAGTAGTGTCGTGTTGAAGCGCTCCCGGTTGCCCCGGAGTGGTTTCAACAAACCCTTCTATTCAACGTAGCGATCATCGCCAGGTCTGGGTTTGTGAGGTGTGGGGGGTGTCAACTGGAACTCCGATCGTCGACCGGAAGTTGATCTTGATGCAGATCCTGTGAGGTGAGTTCGTTGTCTGTGCCGGAGCCGGAGTCGTGGAGCGTAGGCGCTGAGAAGAGCCGACCGGCGATGGACGGGCTTGCGGCAACGTCAGTCCGCCCGCGTCACCTCGCTGGTCTCCGAGCTCAAAGAGAGTCGAAGCTGGTCGGACCATTAGGTCAACCAGGAATTCCTTTTGGGTAGCACCCAGTTCGTCGGTGCGTCAATGCGCGCACTCATCCTGAGGAACGTTAGCGAATTCTTGCGGCAGATCAGTCGTACCCGGAACCTGGTAGGGAAGCTGAACGACCGGCTCCGGCTGAGCATTTCCCGGAGTGATCGACCGTGCTGTCCAATGCTGCGGAATCGACTGGTGGCACGGGCAAGCCGCCAGTCGCGAAAGGCGGTGCTCCAGCATCGCGTTCCTGAATAATCACACGACTACACGAACAGTAAGTCTCGGCGAACGGCGAAGGTGCTACCCGTCCCGATGCGCGTACCGCCGCGACCACAGGAGGCGCGATGACCAGTAACCGCAAAGACGATCACGTGCAGCTCGCCGCACAACAGCAACGGCAGCCTGCCGCCTACAACCAGTTCGACGACGTGTCGTTCGTCCATCACGCTCTGGCAGGAATCGAGCGGTCCGAGGTTTCCTTGGTTACCCACGTCGCGGGTATCGAGTGGCCTCTTCCGCTCTACATCAACGCTATGACCGGCGGCAGCGTCAACACCGGCGCAATCAACCGCGACCTGGCCATCGCCGCCCGTCAGACCGGTGTGCCTATTGCCACCGGCTCGATGAGCGCCTATCTCAAGGACGAATCGACCGCCGACACCTTCAGCGTGATGCGCAATGAAAACCCCGACGGATTCGTCATGGCCAACATCAACGCGACGACCTCGCCCGTGCAGGCCCGCCGCGTCATCGATCTCCTGCGCGCCGATGCCCTCCAAATTCACCTTAACGCTATCCAGGAAACAGTCATGCCAGAGGGGGATCGATCATTTGGATCCTGGAGCAAGAACATTGAAGAAATCGTGCATGGGGTCGACATTCCCGTCATCGTGAAGGAAGTGGGCTTCGGTCTTAGCAGTGACACTGTGTCGGCCCTCCAGAAGATGGGAGTGAGGGTAATGGATGTCGGTGGCCGAGGGGGCACGAATTTCGCTCGCGTAGAGAATCATCGACGTTCTCAAGCCGATTACGATTTCCTCGACACCTGGGGCCAGTCCACGCCAGCGTGCCTGCTGGACGTACAAGGGCTTGGTGTGACCGTGCTGGCCTCTGGCGGCGTGCGGCACCCCCTCGACGTCGTCAAAGCGCTGGCTCTCGGTGCAGCAGCTGTTGGCGTGTCTGGGCGCTTCCTCGCCACTGTGCTCGATGGCGGAGCTCCGGCCTTGATCACCCAAATAACAGTCTGGCTGGACCAAATCACCGCACTCATGACCGCGCTCGGCGCGCGCGACATTGAAACCTTGACCCGTTGCGATGTCATGATCCAAGGTGACTTGCGGGCATTTTGTGTCGATCGTGGTGTCGATACTCGTCGCTTGGCCACTCGCAGCACTTCGGGGGTCGTCTCGCCAACGGTGGATGAGTAGGGACGTGCATACGTTGGCCGGCGAACCGCCTTGACCGGCCCGTAGCAAATTCCTACGGTGACCGGAGCAAGGTTTATCACCTGATCGAGGGGAACGGTCGGCGGCGGTGACGAGATTCGTTCGGACTCTCCGGCTTATTCAAATCGATGGGCAGCTTGGCTGATGAAAATGCCGGACCCTTGCCTGTTGAAATCACCGTCATGGTGAACCGGGTGATGGCGAGAGCGGCTTTCAACGCGACCTCAGATTCAACGGGGTGCCCACCATATGCACTTGCCGCGCGTCCGCGGACAGTGTCGACTGGAACCGCGAACGACCACTTCGGTTGGTCGTGGTCGGCGCGTTGACCGAAAGTCGTTTTCTCCGCAAAGCCTGGAGGTGAGTTCGGTGCCTGCGCCGATGCCGGTGCCCTGGCGGGCACACGCCGAGACCGACCTGGTCGGAGAGGGGCGTGCTTGCGGCAAAGTGATACTGCTGGGGGAGCATGCGGTCGTGTACGGCGCCCCCGCGGTAGCCATACCTGTTCCGGCTCTGCCGGTCGAGGCAAGCGCGGCATGGTCGGGTTCCCTCGCTCGGCAGGATGAGATTTCTCTCTTGACGACAGCGGTTGTGGACACATCGGTGCTGACGCTGGGGACGGACGGCCTTCACCGGCTGATCTCCGCCTTCAGGAAGATTGCCGGTGTCCGGGAAACCGCTTGGGTGGACGTGTGCGTCGACTGTGAGATCCCCTTCGGCCGGGGGCTCGGCTCCAGTGCGGCGCACGCGAGGGCGGTCGTTCTCGCGTTGGGCGAACTTTTCGGCAGGCAACTGGATGACAGGGCGATATTCGATCTGGTGCAGATCGCGGAGAACGTGGCGCACGGGAACGCGAGCGGAGTGGACGCCGCCGCGGTGGGCTCTCCGGTTCCGATCCTGTTTTCCGACCGTGTCGCCGAGCGATTGTCCGTTGGATTCGACGGTGTGGTGGTCGTTGCCGACAGCGGAGTCGCGGGAAAGACCAAGGACGCCGTCGAACTGCTACGCCAAAGGTTCGAGCGCGCACCGGAGTCCCGAATGGACTTCATGGGCCGCTCCGCAGACCTGACATACGCTGCCGTGAAGGAATTGACAGAGGGGAGAGCGCGAGACTTCGGTTCGAGCCTGACGGCGGCCCATGAGCTTCTGCGCGGTATGGGACTGAGCACGGACCTCATCGACAGGCTGGTCGACGTCGCCCTCGATGCCGGAAGTCTCGGAGCGAAGATCACCGGTGGTGGTCTGGGAGGGTGCGCGATCGCGCTGGCCCGTGGGCTGGAGACGGCGGGGATGATCGCGAGGCGCTTGGAGGAGGCAGGTGCTGTGCGTACCTGGAGCGCGCCGCTGCGAAGGTGTGTGGACGATGGTGGCTGACCCTGGAGTGACGGCGGTCGCGTATCCGAATATCGCGCTGATCAAGTACTGGGGCAAACGCGACGAGCATCAAGCCATCCCGTGGGCGGACAGCCTCTCGATCACCCTGGACGTTTTTCCGACTACCACGACCGTCTGCCTGGACTCCGCGGCAGAGGCCGACCGGGTGACGTTCGGCGGCACTCCCGCCCGGGGAGCCGCGTCACGGCGTGTGGCCGCGTTCCTGGACCTGGTGCGAAAACATGCCGGGCGCTCCGAATCGGCGGTGGTGAGCACGCGCAACGCAGGCCCGACGGGCGCGGGACTGGCGTCGTCGGCGAGCGGCTTCGCCGCGCTGGCCCGCGCCGCCGTGGCCGCCTACGGCTTGGAACTCGACGCCGCTGACCTGTCGCGCCTTGCCCGGCGTGGGTCAGGGTCGGCGGCACGATCGATTTTCGGGGGTTTCGCGCTTTGGCACGCCGGTGAAGACGATCACAGCTCCTACGCCGAGCGAGTCGACGTCGAGTTCGATCCCGCGGTGGTGATCGCGCTGGTCGACGGTGCGCCGAAGAGGATCTCCAGCCGGGCGGCCATGCGGCGCACCGTCGAGACCTCACCGCTGTACCGATCGTGGATCGAGTCCAGCCGCGCGGACCTGGCCGAGATGACGGAAGCGCTGGCACGAAACGACCTCGCCGTGGTCGGCGAGATCGCCGAGCGTAACGCGCTGGGCATGCACGCCACCATGCTGGCTGCCCGTCCGGCGGTGCGCTACCTGACTGCACCGACGCTCGGCGTGCTCGACAGCGTCGCGGTGCTGCGAAGCGAGAACGTACCCGCCTACGCGACGATGGACGCGGGGCCGAACGTCAAGGTGCTGTGCCGTCCCGGCGATGCCGACCAAGTGGCCTTGAGAATGCGTGAGACGGTGCCCTGCTGCTCGACGGTCATCGCGCGGCGAGGCCCTGGCGTGACCTTGCGAATCGAGGAGGAACGATGAACTCCGCACGGACGACAGTCCGGCAGGCGCCGGGCAAGCTGTTCATCGCCGGTGAGTACGCCGTGGTCGAACCGGGTTATCCAGCGGTCGTGGTCGGCGTCGACCGGCAGGTGAGCGTCGCTGTGTCCGGATCCTCATCCGATGACGTCACCCTTGCCTCGGATCTGATCCTGGACGACGTTCGGCTGCGGCGACAGGGCGGGGGGCTGGCGGGGTGCACCCCGGACGACGAGCGACGCGCTCGCCGGGAACTGGCATATGTGGTGTCCGCGATCGACGTGATGGACGAGTTGCTGGGTGCGCGTGGTGTATCCGCCCTTCCGATCCGGGTATCGATCAGCAGCGGCCTGCACGAGGCAGGAACGAAACTCGGGCTCGGTTCCAGCGGCGCGGTGACGGTGGCGACCATCGCGGCCGTGGCTGACCATCACGGCTTGGCCCTGTCCGACAGCGACTGGTTCCGGCTGGCCCTGCTCGCGACAGCGCGAATCGACACCGGTCCGTCCGGTGCTGACCTCGCTGCCGGCATCTGGGGTGGCTGGCTGGCCTACTATGCGCCGGATCGGGTCGCGGTGCTCGACCTGGCGCGACGACGAGGGATCGAGGAAGCCCTGCGCGCGCCATGGCCGGGTTTCGGACTGCGGCGTCTGCCGCCACCCGAAACGCTGGCGCTGGAGGTGGGCTGGACCGGTGAACCGGCGAGCACCACGTCGCTGGTCTCGGCACTCAAAACCCAACGGGGCTGGGCGGATCACCAGGCCTACAAAGGATTCCTGGCAGACACCGCCGAGTGCGTCCGCGCGTTGATGCGCGCTCTCGTCCTGGGTGAGGATCGTGAACTCCTGCGGCAGATCCGCTGCGCCCGGAATCTGCTGGCCCGGTTGGACCGCCAACTCGGCCTTGGCATTTTCACGCCACGGTTGACGGCCTTGTGCGACGCCGCCGAGTCCGTCGGCGGCGCGGGCAAGCCCTCAGGTGCGGGAGGTGGTGATTGCGGCATCGCGCTTGTGAAGGCCGACGCGCTTCCGAATATCGCGCGGTTACGCGAAAAGTGGACCTCGGCGAACGTGTGGCCCGTTCCGATGCGCGTGCCGCTCGTGGCCCGGGAGCCGCGATGACCGATGCGGCAGCCAGCTCGGAGGCTCCGCTCAGCCGGGCAGGCGCAGGACGGTGTTGTCGCCGGTGCCTGGCAGCATCAGGAACACCGCTGATCCGGTGTGCTTGATGAAGTCGTTGAGGGCGTCTTGTTCGGCGAGCCTTGTCTGGACTCTGGTGAACAGTGCGGGGTCTTTCATGAAGGCGAGGAACAGCAGTCCGGTTTCGTCGTTCCCGGACGTGTAGGTGAAACCGCGTCGCAGCATCTGGCGGCCGCCGTCGAACCGCGCGTGCGCGCGTCGGCTGTGTGCGTCGACCGGTAGGACGTAGGTGCCGTCGGGGTGCTTGCCGAACAGGTCGATCTCGTCGAATTCGGTGTGCCCGGTCAGGGGGGCGCCGGTGTCCCGCCTGCTCCCGATCACGGCTTCCTGGCGTGATGTCGGCAACGCGGCGAACCCCTGGACGTCCATCGGGATCCGGCGCAGGACCAGGAAGGTGCCGTGCCGCCAGGGGCCTTCGGTTATCCACACGGCGTTGTCGATGTCGGCGGCGGTGCGCGGATTCCCTGTTCCGTCTTTGAAGCCGAAGGCGTTGCGCGGTGTCGCGGGGCCGGGCTGGGTGAATCCGGGCAGCCGCCATCGGGTGGTCAGCAGGCCCTGGCTCAGCCGGGCCAGGACCTGCGCGGTCTGCAGTGACACCAGAGGGTCGTTCGAGCAGATCTGGACAGCGAGGTCGCCGCCGCAGAAGGCGGGCTGCAGCCGGTCACCCGGCAGGGCGGGGATCGGCACGAGTTCCGGGGGCGCGGTCAGGCCGATCCGGCTGGGCAGGCCCGGCCCTACGCCGATCGTCACGGTCAGCCCGGTGGTGTCCAGACCGGCTAGTTCCGGTGCGTTCGGCTTGCCCCGCGTCGTGGGCTCGATGGCGCGCGACCAGTCCGCGAGTACGTGGTCGAGGGCCTGCCGGTCTGTCCCGTCGACCAGGTCGAGCGCCACGAATAGGAGGCTGCGTGGAGCCGGTTCGATGATGCCGGCCTGATGTGCGCCCCGGAAAGAAGGCGGCGTGGGTTGCGGAGTACGCGACTCCGCCGAGGTGCAGGCGCTCAAGCCCATTCCCGCGACGGACCCTGTCGCGCCGAGCAGAAAAGCCCGGCGTCCGGTGGTCGCCCTACCTGGTGAAGCATCTGACATGAAGGAATTTCCTGAAATCGGACCGGGGGAATCGCGCCGATCGAACATTATCCTGCAGGGGAGCGCCTGCCGCATCGGTCGACCGGCCATACCCATTCGGGTGTTCTGTCCCGCTTCACCTCAACCCGGAACCGCCGTGGGCCGATTTGGGAGTTGACAGCCGTACATCGGCTCCTTTCGGGTGCCTTTGTTCGAATTCGTGATGTGACCGACGGGAAGTCTTGGGGCGGCATGTTCAGGTGCGGTCGACGATGTCGACGTCCGGCGGCGATTGTTCTCGCCGCACTGGTCGCGGTGTCGTCCGGGGGGTGCACCGGCGGCGACGCGCCTGTGGCGCATTCGAGCCCGGGAGTCATCCGTGTCCCGGAGGATGCCAAGACGATCCAGCAGGGGCTGGACGCCGCCCAGCCGGGTGACCTGGTCCTGGTCGGGCCGGGGGAGTACCACGAGAGCATCACCATGACCAAGCCGCGGGTGGTCCTGCGCGGGGTCGATCGCAACACGGTCGTCGTGGACGGGGACTTCACGAAGGTCAACGGAATCACCGTCACCGGAGCGCAGTCGGTGGTGGAGAACCTGACGGTGCGGAGGTTCCTGGCCAACGGGGTGCTGTTCACCGGCGTGACCGACCAGAAGCTGCAGGGACCCGGTGGCGGCGGCTCCCACTACGACCCGCTCGACTCCCAGCGGTTTCCGCCGCTGCAGGGGTTTCGCGCTTCCTTCGTAACGGCCTACAACAACGCGCTGTACGGGATTTACTCTTTTGACGCCCGCGACGGGGTCATCGAGAACTCCTATGCCTCCGGCCAAGCCGACTCGGGGATCTACGTCGGCCAGTGCCGTCCCTGCAACACCGTCGTGCGCGACAACCTGGTCGAGCACAACGCGGTGGGCATCGAGGTCACCAACGCGTCCGAGAATCTGTGGTTCCTCGGCAATCGCGCGGTGCGGAACCGGGTCGGGGTGACCGTCAACTCGAACGACTTCGAGTCCCTGGCTCCGCAGCACGGCGCGGTGCTGGCGGGCAACACCGTCGTCGGCAACAACGATCCGCACAGTCCGGCGCAGGCCGACGGCGGGTTCGGGATCGGTATCGGGATCGGCGGGGGTAGCGCGAACACCGTCGCCCGCAACCTGGTCAAGGACAACGCGGCGGCGGGGATCATCGTCAGCGACGTCCAGGGCTACGCCGCCGACGGCAACACTGTCACCGACAGCGTGGTGACCGGCAACGGTACGGATCTGGTCCTCACCGCCGCGGGCAAGGAGAACCGGCTCGGTGGTTCGCCCGGCACGACGCCGGCCGCGGTCACCGCGCCACCGGGTGCCGATTTCCGTGGCCTGCCGCAGCCGCCTGCGCAGCCGCGCTTGCCTGGTGGTCCCGATGCCCCGTGGCGGGCGGCGGTGGGGCTGCCCGGGCCGGTGGATCCTGGCACCTATCCGTTGCCCGCCGCGCCGTGACAGCCGCGCCGACAGGAATGAGCTGCGCATGAACTGGCGGTCCCGAGGAGTCCGGTGGCTGGCCGGTGCGCTGGTGGTCGTCGCTGCCGTGGGAGGCGGCGTGTGGGTGCTGACATCGAGGGCGGAACCGGCGCCGCGGCCGGTCACTCTCGACGAGGCCGCGCGGCTGGCGATGGCACGGTACACCACGTTCCAGAACAGCCCCGTGCGTGTGCGAGTGGAAGCCCCGATGGCGGGGAACACCGTCGTGGTCGAGGGTGTCGTGGACTACCGCCAGCATCATGCCGTCGGCTCCTACGAGTTCGCTGGTTCGTCGGTGGGCCTGGTGGCGTGGGACGACCGGGGGCTGGCGGTGGCTCCCGGCAGGCAGGCGGATCCGCTCGTCGCCGCGGGCTCCATGCGGCCGACGGATTGGTCGCCGCGTTCGTACACGACCGACCCGTTGGACGCCGGTCTGCGGCTGTCCATGCTCATGGGACAGGACCGACCGGACAACGCGCAGGTCCTTGCCGAGCAGGGGCCGCGGTGGCTGCGGGCCGAAGTGATCGACGGCAAGTCCTACGGGGTGTTCGCCGGCCCTCGGCCGAGTTCGGCGAACGATTCCGGACAATCCCCGCTCACCTATTGGATTGACGAAACCGGCGGACTGCGCCGGGTCACCAGACAGCTGGCGGACCTCGACGGTGCGCTGGTGATCGACTTTCCCGGTGGGCGGGCGGGGCAGGTCCCGGCGAATCCCTGGCAGTCCAGGTGACGTCGACCTGGTGCCGGTTCTGGATATGGAGTCTTTTCGCGGTTCCGGGTATGAAAAATCTTCTGTTTCCTGATCCGAAAATAATTCGCCTCAGTTCGGGTGGAAAGGTTCTTTCGAAATGGTGTTCGAGCTGACTCGATAGGGTGGGTTTGTCAATTCAGGCGCCGTTTCGGTTGGCGTGTTGATCTTGGTTCGGGGCATGCTCGCTACGCGTGGCATACGTCCAGGCAGCTGTCGAAGCCTGCGGATGCGCCGGCTTTGTCTTTGCCGAAGTCAGACCTCTGACCCGACATCGGATGTGATGCGATGACCCACTCTGTTCCTGCGTCGCGAATCACGGGATCGCGCAGAAAACCGCGCAAGCTCTCGTGGCTTCAGCGGCTGGCGATCGTGACTCTGTCCCTAGCGTCGGCCGCCTCGCCCGGTCTGGTCGGCGGAGTCACCGCCGCCCAGGCGGCCCCGAGGGCGGACGGCGACGGCACCGTGACGGTGCGGGTGGTCCGGGCCGTGGACGACTCCGGCAAGTACACCCCCGTGCTCGAGCCCGGAATGTCAGGGATCACGGTCAACCTGACCGACGACGCGGGCGCCACGATCTCGGGGACGACCGCCGCGGACGGCACGGTCACCCTGTCACCCGCCGGCAGCCCGCTGGCAGGCGGAAAGTACCGCGTCCAGGTGATCAACCCGAAACCGGACGTGTTCTTCTCGGCGTTCGCCGACCGTCCTGGTCTGGACGACGCGCCGGGCAACCTGAGCAGCACCGAGGAGTTCGTGGACCTCTCGGGCGGCAAGAACGTCTCCTACACCACGGCGTTCTGGAACCCGGGCGACTACTGCCAGAAGAACGCGACGCTGGTCACCGCCTGCATCCGCAACGACGTGACCCCCGAGCCGTCGTCGTCACGGACACTGGTGTCCTTCCCGTACAACGCGCGCGGGGTGAACAACCAGACGACCAACCTTTCCACGCACGCCGAAACCGGTGCCCTGTACGGGATCGGGTACAGCAAACAGAAGAAGTGGATCTTCAGTGGCGCCACCGCGCACCGGGGATCGGCCTACGGGCCGTCCGGCGCCGGCGCGATCTATCGCACCGACACGAAAACCAACGCCACGTCGCTGTTCACCACGGTCCCCGGCGCCGGTGGCTCGCCGCACGACTTCGCCACGGACATGGACCTCGCGTTCGCGCCCCACGTAGCCAAGGAGTCTCTCGGTGACGTCGAGGTCAGCGAGGACGGCAAAGACCTGTACGTGGTCAATCTGGCCGACCGCAAGCTGTATCGGTACGACGCGACTCAGCCGACCGCGAGCGCGCCGAAGGCCAGTTACGCCATCCCGGGTCCGGACACCCCGTGCGCGGCCGCAGGCGATTGGCGGCCTTACGGTCTCGGCGTCCAGGACGGCGTCGTCTACGTCGGCGGCGTGTGTTCGGCCGAGTCGAGCCAGCAGCAGTCGGACCTGCGGGCGGTCGTGCGCACCTTCGACCCTGCCGCGGAGACCTTCGGCGCGGTCGTGATGGACCAGAAGCTGGACTACCCCCGGCCCGTCACCTACACCGTGGCCCCGTGCAAGGGCGACGCCTGGTTCCCGTGGTCGGACACGATTCCGCTGAAGCAGGGAAACGTGACCTGCGGCAACACCTACTCCTCCAACCCGGAACCCATGCTCGCCGACATCGTGGTGGACACCGACGGTTCGCTGATCCTGGGCTTCCGTGACCGCTACGGCGACCAGATCGGGCAGGGCCAGCGCGCGGTCGCGGGTGGCGGCCTGCTCACTCCGTCCGCGGGTGGCGCGCTGAGCCGGGCGTGCCCCGACTCGACCGGCATGTTCGTGATGGCGGAGAACATGGGGTGTGGAAAGACCACTCGCGGGGCCGGCTTCTACAACCAGCAGCGCACGGGTTTCCACTTCAACGCTCTGTTCGCCGGTATCGCACTGTCCAAGGTCGAGACCACGATCGCCAGTTCGGCCATCGACCCGATCGGCACCACGTTCACCGGCGGCACGGCCTGGACCAACCGGGACGGCACCCGTCCCCCGGAGGCCCGGTCGGGCAACGAGGTGAGCGCCAGCTTCGGCAAGGGCGCCTCGATGGCCGACCTGGAGGTGCTGTGCGACGAGGCGCCGCTGCAGATCGGCAACCGGGTCTGGTACGACATCGACAAGGACGGCATCCAGGATCCCGGTGAGCCACCGGTGCCCGGGGCGACGGTGCGGCTCTACGACGCGACAGGCAAGCTCGTCAGCACCACCGTGACGACCAGCCGCGGCGAGTACTACTTCGACAACACCAACGTTCCCGGCGGCCTCCTGCCACGGACCCAGTACACGATCAAGGTGGACAAGCCGGAGGACTACCAGCCCGGCGGTCCCCTTTACCAGTGGAACGTCACCAAGAACGACGCCGGCCCGAACCGGTTCATCGACAGTGACGGCGTAGTGCCCGCTGGGGGCCAATTCCCCGAGAAAACCGTCACGACGGGCGGCCCCGGGGAGAACAACCACACCTACGACTTCGGGTTCAATCAGCCTGAAGGCAAGGTCAGCGTGCTGAAGCAGGACCAAGACGGCAAACCTCTGCCCGGCGCGGTGTTCCAGCTGTGGCGAGAGACCAACGACACCCCAGGCCTCCAGTCCGACGGCACGACACCCGACACGAAGGTCGGCTCGGCCTGCACGACAGGTCCGGACGGTATGTGCGGCGCGACCGTCCCGCTCGGCACGTACTACTGGCAGGAGACCGCGGCACCGGACGGATATCTGCTGCCGGACCCGGCGGTCTTCGGGCCACTCGACCTGACCGCCGCCAACCACGCCGACGGGGTCAAAGCGACCGCCGTCAACCAGATGATGGCAGGCGACGTCAGTGTCCTGAAGCAGGACAAGGACGGCAAACCGTTGGCTGGCGCGGTGTTCCAGTTGTGGAAGAAGACCAACGGTGACGGTGGCGGGCTCAAGATCGACGGTCCGAACCCGGACACCAAGATCGGTGACCCGTGCACCACGCCCGCGGACGGTGTCTGCACCTCGCACCAACCACTCGGCGAGTACTTCTGGCAGGAGACCAAAGCACCGGACGGATACCTGCTGCCGGATCCGGCGATCTTCGGACCGCTGACCCTGACCAAGGACAACTACACCCAGGGTGCACGGGTGACAGCGGTCAACACGCCTGCCACCGGAACGGTCAGGGTGCTGAAGCACGACAGTGACGGCAAGCCGTTGGCCGGTGCGGTGTTCCAGTTGTGGAAGAAGACCAACGGTGATGGCGGCGGGCTCAAGATCGACGGTCCGGACGCGGATACCAAGATCGGTGACCCGTGCACGACACCGGCAAGCGGTATCTGCACCGAGACCGTTTCGCTGGGCGTCTACTACTGGCAGGAGACCAAGACACCCGAGGGATACGTCCTACCGGACCCGGCGATCTTCGGACCGCTCGAGCTGACCAAGGACAACTTCGCCCAGGGCGTCGGCGTCACCGTCGTCAACAAGCCGAAGGGTGGCGAGATCCGCCTCCTGAAGAAGAGCGACGGGGACGGCAAGCCGTTGGCCGGCGCGATATTCCAGCTCTGGCGAGAGACCAACGACAAGCCGGGTCTCCAGCCTGACGGCGCGACCCCCGACACCAAGATCGGTGACCCGTGCACGACGAACGCCGAGGGCGTCTGCGACTACCCGGGTCTGCGGCTGGGGTCCTACTACCTCCAGGAGACCGCCGCGCCGGACGGCTACCTCCTGCCCGCTGAGGCGATCAGCGGCCCGCACTCGCTGACCGGCGTCAATGCCGGCCAGGCCTTGGAAGTGATCCGGGTGAATCAGAAGAAACCGCCGACGCCGCCGACGCCGCCGAAACCTCCGGTGACGCCGCCGGCTCCGCCCACCCCGCCGCTGGCCAACACCGGGCTGTCCATGTCGGTCTACAGCCTCGCCGGAGTGTGCCTGTGGCTCCTCGGCGGAGGTGCGCTGATGCTGATCGCGGCCCGGCGCCGACGGCGGCGTAGCTGATCAGTCGAGGGTGTTCTCCCCGCTTTCGGGGGCGGGGAGAACACCCTCGACTCCCTGCACGGTCAAAAAGCTTCAACGGCAAAGGCTTCCTACCGAAACGGAGAGATCGTCGATGACAAGCACGCGGTCGCATACCGCCGGCAAGTACGGGCGGCGAACGGCGGGGGCCGGCGTGATGGCCGCGTTGCTCGTTGCCGGTACCGTCGCTTCAGGCTCACCCACCCAGGTCGAAGACAGTGTCGTTCCCCGCCTCCCGGCGCGCGCGGACCGAGCGCCGCTCGCTCCGAAACCCGAGGTCGCCACGCCACCGCCGGTTCCCGGGATGCCCGAACCCATCGCACCGCGGATCCAGCTGGTCGCGGCATACCAGGCAGGGTCGTCCGCGCCCTCGGCCGTGTCGGCGACGGGCATCCCCACCACCGCACTGGCCGCCTACACCAACGCCGCCTCGGTACTGGCCCGGCGTGATCCATCCTGTGGCCTGCCGTGGTCGATGCTGGCGGGCATCGGCCGGGTCGAGTCCAATCACGGCCGGTTCGGCGGGGCGACACTGGGGGCCGACGGCTATCCCAGCCCGCCCATCCGGGGCATCCCCCTGGACGGCAGGCCCGGCGTCGCGCTGATCCGGGCCACCGACGGTGGCAAGTGGACCGGCGACCCCGTGTTCGAGCGCGCCGTGGGCCCCATGCAGTTCATTCCCTCCACCTGGCGGTCCGCAGGTGCCGACGGTAACGGCGACGGCGCGGCCGACCCGAACAACATCCACGACGCCGCCTTGGCCGCGGCCGGTTACCTGTGCTCGGGCAGCGGAGACCTGCGCACCGACGCGGGAGCCCGCGCCGCGGTGTTCCGCTACAACCACTCCCAGTCCTACGTCACGACCGTGCTGTCACTGGCCCGCGACTACGAACACGGCGTTGCCGCGGAACTGCCGTCGAACCCCGTCGGCACAGTTTCCGAGCCCGATCGAACCCAGGATCTGCCGCCTGCCTCGGTGACCGTCGTCGATCCGCCGCGCCCCGTCGCGAAGCCCGCGTCGCCGCCAGCGGTTGCCTCCGCGCCGCCTCAAGCCGGACCTGCTTCGCCATCCGCGACACGGCCGGTGGCACCCACGACGGCGGTCCCGCCCGCGCCGACGGTCTCACCCACGCCTGCCGCCGGCAAGCCGCTTTCTCTGGACATCGGGGACACCATCCACGCGGCGATCTGCGAGATGGCCGCCAAACTCCCCGGGTCCCCCAAAAGGGCGCTCAAACGTGCCACGGCCATGGTTCTTCGCCATCACGGGTTGAAACCAGTGAAACCGGAGACGATTCCGTCGTGCCGTGCTACCGCTCAAACCTCGGGCGCGGACCCGAACGAAGCCGTTGAATCACCGGCGCACCAGCCGCTTGGCGATGGGCCGAAGACAGAGGATTAGGACGCACGGCCGCTGGAACGGCGGCTGGCTGCTCAGTTCGATCGCCGCTGTGCGGTCGTCAGGGCGGCCAGCCGCTGCGGTTCGTCATCGACGCCGCGGACGGCACCATCCGCGTACCGCGGCATGTGCGCAGGATCGAACTTTACGGACCGGCCAGGGACGTCGACCTGGCGCGGGTGACCGGAGGGATCGACCTACACAGCGTACGCCGTGATCGCGACGAGAGCGTCGCCGTCGGCAGCAGGGTCGTCGCCGGGTCACCGGCCTCACCTCGGTCCGGCTGGGCGAGGGATGACCAGCCCGGCAGCGAGTCTGCCGGTAGTCACGCCAGCCCGGCGGACTCGAACGCCTCCACGGCGGTCCGCATCGCGCGAGCACACCGTGCCACGCCCTGATCGGTCTTCATCACCGCGAGGTTCAGCGTGGTCACCCCCGCCTCGGCGAAGGCCTGCATGCGCTCCGCGATCCGGTCGCGCGGTCCCAGCAGGGAAGTCGCGTCGACGAACTCCGACGGCACCAGTGCCATCGCCTCGTCGTGGCGGCCGGCCAGGACGCGCTCCTGCACCCGCGCAGCCTCGGCGCCGAACCCCATCTCGGCGGCCAGCCTGCCGTAGAAGTTCACCCTCCGGTTGCCCATGCCGTCAAGGTAGAGCGCGGCGAACGGGGGCACCGCGTCCACGCACGCCCGGACATCATCGCCGGCGACCAGCGGCGTGGTGGCCGCGACGTCGAATCCCTCGAGCGTCCGGCTGACTCGCGCGCGACCCTCCAGGACGCGATCGACCTGCTTGCTGACGAACTCCGGGGACGTGAACAACCCCAGCCAGCCGTCGGCGATCTCCCCGGCCAACTCCAGGCTTCGGGGTCCGATCGCGGCTAGGTACACCGGGATGCATTCCCGCGTCGAGGGCACGCCTAGCACGAACGGCACGCCCGCACCGCCGGGCAGCGGCAGCCGATAGTGCGGACCGGCGTGGATGGACGGGGCATGATCCAGCGTCGCCCGGACGACCGCCACATACTCTCTGGTCCGTGCCAGTGGCTGATCGAAGCCGACGCCGTACCACCCCTCGGAGACCTGCGGGCCGGACACACCGAGCCCCAACGGAAGCGCCCTGAGGACAACCTGTCCAGCGTCGCCGCGGACATCGCCGTCAGCACCGGCGCCCGTGCCGGTGCCTGCATCACCGCGGTCCCCACGTCCACTCGGCGGGTGCGGGCCGCGATCCAGGACAGGACGCTGACCGCGTCCGAGCTGAAGACCTCGGAGACCCAGACCGAAGAGAACCCGAGATCGTCGGCGACCATCGCCAGGTCGAGGTACTCGACACCGTAACCTGCTCCCCAGTAACCCAGATTCAGCCCGAGCCGCATGACACCCCTACCGAGGCGGCTGGAACGAGCACCCGAAGACTCAGGAGCGATCCAGTTTTGACGGCGACCTGACGAAACTGAACGGCGAGCCCCCGACGCCGGGAACCCCCCGCAAGCATCTCGCACGTATGCAGTACTCACCATCATCGAGTCCTGGCCGGTCGAACACCGGGCGTCCAAGGGGCGGCGCGGTGGTACGCCGGATGCGCGAGCGCGGTGAGTCCGTGCTCAGAAGATCTGAGATCGGGCGAGGCGAACCGGCAGCCCGGTATACGAGGGTCACCGTGTCACCCACTTGCCGAATTTCATCGTCACACCTGGTGGGTCGCTTCCCGGCATGACACCCACGCGTGTGGTCTTCTCGTCGAGTCGGCTCAATCCGGTCTTGTCCAGTGTTGTTCGCCACCCGCTGGGGAATACCACATAGGTGGCTCGGCAGACGAAAGGCAATCAGGGAGAGGGGCCGCCGACGAATCAGGGCCTCACGAGAACATCGCGAAGGAGTCCGATGTCATTCACCCTGAATAGATCGTGGATTCCACGTCGCATGCGCGCGAGTGGTTTGAGATGATGAATGTCGACGCTGGAAAGTGAGGAAATGTCATGAAGAACTCCACGCTCAAGGTCACACCCGAAACTCCCGAGGAATGCGAGGAGGCCGCCATTCGCGCGGTAGACCACAACAAGCCAGACGATGCCATGGTTTACTCCAACTTGGCCATCTCCAAGGCGATCAGCCGGCTGACGGACGCTGTCGACCAGCAGAAGCGGTGAGCCGGTCCGGGCAGACTCCGTCCGGATAGCTCACCTCTTTCGCAAGGCGGTGAGGCGGTGACTTCTCGCACCTGGTCGCGATGAGTTGTGAACAGAGCGGGTTCTCGCCGTTCGATCAGAGCGCGAGGGTGAAGGTGTCGAAGACCTTCCGGCGCTGGTTCATCTCAACGTCGCCGCTCGATGGTGTGGGGATGAGCTGGCGTCGTCGTAGCCAGTCAGGAGTACGGTGCCTTTGAAGAGTCGGGCTGGACAGTATTCGGCACGCGGCACGCGGCACGCGGCACGCGGCGCGCGGCGAGCGGCAAGGTGTCGAGGCAGTGCGGAATGCGCCGCCTGCGGAATGCTCGATCTTCTGTAGAAGGCAGCCGGGAACCTCGGCACCAGGATCAGTGAAACAGACATGATGGCGGTCGTGGAGTTCCGGCAGGGCCGCACGTCGACCTCGAACTGCCGTGCTCCTGACGGCTTTCCTTGGCGACGCCATTTGTCCGCGAGTGTCGTCGAAGCAACAAAGTTCTCGTGAGACCGGGAAAGCAGAGGCCGGCGATCGTGGTTCACCGGCCTGAACGCCCGACAGTTTTTCCGAGCATCGGGTAGCGGGTGGGACTCAGCTTCGGGCGGCGTTCGTGCAGGCAGCGTCAAGAAGCGGACTTTCACGGCTGCTGCTGAACCCGCCTAGTCGCTGCGGTTGCTTCAGGAACTCAGCCGGGCTGTCGACACCAGCCCGAGGCTCTGTCTTATTCTTGCCCGTGTCTTCGGCGAAGAAAGTGTACGATCTCAGAACACCGGTCAGTCTTTCGTCGCATGCTGCCAAGATCGGCTTCGGTGGGTCGAGGTGTTTGGCTGCGACAAATAAGTGACTCGTGAAGATCGCGCGTTTTACAGCCTTTTTTTGTGGGGGAATTAAAAGCCTGACCTCGACATCAGCGTGAGATACCGTCGCGGACGGGCGGCGGCACCACTTCAGATTGGTTCCCGGCCGAGATGGCGTGGCCGGGTCAGTCCCTTTGCGAGAGGACGTCATGGACATCGTTGCCGCCCCGGCCGCTCAGCCGACATCCTGTCCGATCGGGCCTCTTAGTGCGGACGAGCGGCGCTTGTGGGCGTTGGAAGCGCTCTGCGATCCGCTCACGATCGGCATCCTGAGTCGGCTCCGGCTGCCCCGGCGGTGCGACTGCCTCGAACTGGGTGCCGGCCGCGGTTCCATCGCGAGATGGCCGGCCACTCAGTGTTTGCACGGGTCGGTGCTGGCCACGGACACCGACATCCACCATCTCCGACGGGTGCACGAGCCGAACCTCACGGTCGTCCGGCACGACGTGGTCGACGGGCCCGAGTTCCGGCCGGGGTCATTCGGTCTCATCCACAGCCGGGCTTTGTTCACGCATTTGCCCGATCGTGATGCGGTGCTGTCCCGGGTCGCCGGGTGGCTGGCGCCGGGCGGATGGCTGGTCGTCGAAGAACCGATCCTGCTTCCCACGGGAATGTTGCTGGATCCTGCGGTCGGTGCCGCGCTGACCGCGTTCGAGCACCTCATGGCCGACGCTCTGGGCAGCGATTTCCAATGGGCGC
The DNA here is from genome assembly GCF_001995215.1 of Amycolatopsis azurea DSM 43854. Taxonomy (GTDB): domain Bacteria; phylum Actinomycetota; class Actinomycetes; order Mycobacteriales; family Pseudonocardiaceae; genus Amycolatopsis; species Amycolatopsis azurea. Next base: position 76,524 of record NZ_MUXN01000023.1, on the reverse strand, counting down.
GGAACATGCCTGCCGCGTTGCGCACCGCAGGCCTGGTCGAGGTCGACGTCTCCGGAGCGTTGGCCGTCACCAGCGGCGGCGGCGCCATCAACGAGTTCTGGCGAGTCACCCTCGCTCACCTGGGTGCCGACATGGTCGACGCCGGCCTCACCGACCACATGACGCTGCGACACGCCCTCGACCGGCTCAACGACCCCGACTACCGCGACTTCACAATGGCCTTCGTGTGCGCCTGGGGCCGCTCAACCTCTTGACGGCATCGGCAGGCGAGGCCGTGTCCAGCGAAAGATCGGCCTTTGTGATCCCTTGCTGAACCCGGCAGGGGTACATCTCACGCCTGCGGACCTGGCTCGGCCGTGACCAGAACGTCGGCCTCTGCTTGCCCAACGTCGAGGCCGACGGCGGTGGCTACCGGCTCGATGAGCAGCGAGTGGCAACGCTTTCAACAGCTCGTTCGCCCGGCCTCGACCAGGATCTTGCCAACCGCCGGCACCAACTGGAAGCAGCCCTCGCCCTGGTCACGGGCATGCTCTTCGGCAATATCACTAATGGCCGGTATGCCTGGAGCTCAGGGTTCCAGCGCAAGATGATCGACGCCATCGTCGACGTGGCCCACACTGGCCGACACCTGCCAGAAAGCCGGCGATCTCCCCGGTGCCCGCCGAACCGTCCTCCGCGGGCTCGTCGCCGAACCAGGCAGCGAACTGCTGTACCGCGACCTGCTGCGTGTGGAGTACCGGGCAGGCGACCTCAGCGCAGTGAAGAACACCGCGGACAAGCTGGCCGAACTCGCTGCCGCCCTGGATGTCGACTTCGACGACGAGACTGCTGCACTAGTGCGTGAAGTTCTCGGTCGCAAGACCAGCGATCAAACGGGTCAATCAGGCCCGGTGAGGAGGGGCTCGCCAGGAATTTACCATGCTCACACTGAAAAGCGTCGCGATAGGCATGGTTCGTTTTCGCTGGAAGGCGCGGAACAGAAGGAGAGAACACGTGTGTTGCGATGCTGACGCTCGGATCAGCCTGGGCGGAGTCGAAGCTGTTACGGCGCAGAACAAGGAGGTAGCCGTCTCTGCTGAGCCGGGGTCTGAGCTGAGGGACGCGTTCGGCTACTGCCCGATGGGGATGTATTTACCGGCACTGTGACGGCGGAACAGAGGCGACGATCGGGCTCGACGCCCGAGACTTCTAGGGGCGAAATTCTCCACGTTTGTGTGGGTCCAGGCGTGTCCAACTCCAGTTCGGTGTCCGCTGGCGCGTTGTCGAAGCTTGGTGGAGCGGCGGCGTCGTTTGTATCGCTGGCTTCTACGGCGAAGCACGAGCTGTCGGCGTGGCGGGTGTCCGGACGCTCGCCACGCCAGCAGCTAGGTGGGACGCGTAAAGCAGTGTGACGACGCGGGGTGACCATCGTGCCCGGTCCCCGTCTGATGCTCACGGATTCGGTGAATATCGCGTAACTCTTCGTGAATTCCGCCTCCTTATTCGGCGCTATAGTGGCTGATGCATGGTTCTTGTCGTGCATTTGCTCGTGCAGGTGCACATCGGAAGAGTGGTGTTCCGTTCATTTCGTTGTGGCCCGTGTCCGGCGCTTGCCATAGTCGTCTCGCTTGAAGATCACCATGGCCGCGCCAAAAGGAGTGGCCGGATACGAATTTCGGAGTTGTCATGGTTGGCAGATCTTTGGAAAGAACGTCCTTCAGCACCGGCGGTGCCGAGACCGGTGAAATCGTCGTGGCAGGCCGGTTCGACCATCCAGCCCGGGGCATGGTGAGTTGCCCGGCGGCGCCGCTGATCGCCGAACTCGCCCAGGAACTGGGTTTCCGGGTACGCATCGCAGACCTGCGAGCCTCGGCGGCGGGGGAATCCGTCGCCCACACGATGTCGTATCTGGATCACGACGGCAGGTCGATGGGAGTGGGAGTGGCGATCGGAATCGCCGACGAGCCCGCGGCTGTGCTGGCGCGGGAGCTGATCGAGGGGTGGTCGTCCGCGGTCCGCACCCGGCGCGTTCTCGTCGCGGCGTCCGAGACCAGGGTCGGCAGCGGGGAGGCGGCTCCGGCGGTGGCGGCGAGGGTGCTGGATTTCGTCCGGCGAGGTGACACCGTGCTGGTGATCGGTTCGGTGGGGCCGGCGGAGGCGGTCGCTGCCTGTGCCGGGCGAGCCGCAGTGCGGGTGGTGGCGCCGGACCAGGCTTTTCCTGTGGAAGGAATCGATCCTGACCGGGTCTCGTATGTGGTGGCGCCGGATACACCGGTCGAGGACGCCGCCGAGGTGGTGAAGGTGCTGCGGCACCGGTTCCCCCGGTTGCGGGGACCGCATCCCCGTGAGTTCGGTTACGAGGCTTCGGACCGGCGTGAGGCGTTGTGGTCGGTGGCCGCGGCCGCCGACGTGCTGCTGGTCTGTGGTCCCGAGGGTGAGAGTGCCGGTGAGGAACTGCTCGGCTGGGCCCGCGTGACAGCCTGTCCGTCACATCGGGTCGGCAGGCTCGCGGACTTACGTGTCGAGTGGCTGGCTGGGGCTGCCACCGTGGGGTTGGCCGTGTCCGGCCCGGCCGGGACGTCGGTGGCCGAGGACGTGATGACGGTTTTGGCCGGTCTGGGGCCGCTCGCGGTCTTGCATCGCAGGGTCGTCACCGAGCCGTACCGGCAATTTCGGACGACACGGAACGGTACCGACACGATCGTGTTTCACGACGTGGCATTTCATGCCGCCTTGGCGAGGGATACCTCGGCGGCCTTGTGTGTCACTGAGCGCGCGGGGGGATAGGCGACGTGTGGCCGCAGACGTGCTCGTAGTGTTTCCAGCGCGGTGTCGGCGCGCTGGGAACGCAGGTGGGGGTAGTCGTCGAGGAACTGGTTCCACGTCTGGCACGCGCGGTCAAGCTCACCGCCGTCGAGGTGTAGTTCGGCCAGCCGGGCCAGGGTGATCGTGCGGGCCCGGCGCTCGGTCGGGGGCCGGTGGCGCAACGAGCGGGTCAGTGCGGAGACTGCGGCGGGGCGTTCGCCGAGGCAGGCGCGGACGGCCGCGTGGTGGTGGGACAGGGCGGCAGGATGGTAGGTACCCACCGGGGACGCGGTATCGCGGGCGTGATCGAGGTAGTTTTCGGCGGCGCGCAGGTGGGTCACGGCGTGGCGGTGGTCGTCTGCGGCGGCTTCGGCGGCGGCGACCTGACCGACCAGGAACGCGCGAGTGAGCGCGGGCGCGCTTCGGGGAAGCGCGCGGGCCGCCGTGGTGGCCAGATCGACCGCCGCCATCCGGTGTCCGAGCATCCGGGCCTGCACACTCAAGGCCCGCAACGAGATGGCGTAGTGCACGGCGTCCCCGGCGGCACGGGACAGGCGGGCAGCGATGAGGTAGTACCGTTGCGCGGCACCGTGCAGTTCGTCGTCGAAGCACAGGAAACCGCAGAGGTAGCACAGCTGTGCCGCCGTGCTGAACATGTCGGTCCGCACGGCGGGTGCCGCCTCCAAGCGCAGCTGCGGCGCGATCGTGGTGTGCAGGTAGCGGGCGAGCGCCGGGCGGACGTGCCCGCCGCCGAAGGTCAGGTCCGCGGTGGAGAACAGTTCGAGCATCGCCTTGGCGGCGTCGAGTTCGGCGCGTTCGACCTTGCCCTCGTTCTCTGCCGGGCGTACCGCGCCCACGACGCTCGCCAGATCGGCCCAGCCGGGAACGGACAAGGCCGCCAGGCTGAAGACGCATCCGGAGAGCGTGCGCCGGGTGGCGGCGCCGTCGCGGCATAGGTTCGTCAGTTCGGCGGTGGCGTCAGTCCGCCACCATGGCGGGGCTGCGGCGGTCGCGCCACGCTCCAGCCCAGTGGCCGCCGCCGTGACTCGACGGCCCAGCCGGCGGGTGAGCGCTTCGGCGACTAGCTCCGGGACCGGCGGGAGCGGGCGGGTGCCGGACATCCAGTGCGCGACGCTGGTGCGGTCGTAACGCAGTCGCAGTCCCGCCTCGGCGCCCAGCCTGTTGGTGTGGTCCGCCAGTTTCTGGCCGGTCCAGCCGGATTCGGCGAGCAGGTTCCGCAGCAAGTGGTTCGGCGGCACTCGGATCCCCTTCCTCGGCGGACTCTCGTCAAAGAGAACTACCCACTGGCGCGCCGGTTGAATTGCGCCAATCGGGTGTGCGTCGTCGAAGCGGTATCAGCCGCCGCGGAAGCGGACCGTCGCTTTCAACAGTGCCCCGGTCCGCAACAACTCGGACGTCGCACACACCTTGGCTGGCGAGGCCGGTGCGGGCTTACTTGAAAGAGGCGCGACTCATAGACAAGTCGTTGCCGCACTACACACAGCAGCTGAGGAGGTCTCATGACGACGATCCTGTTGGCCGGGGGACCGGCTTCGCTTGACCCGGTCCGCGAACTGCCCGAGGAACACCTTCCGGAGCGGTTGTCCGTGGACCACGGCAGGTGGCACGAGCATTTCGAACGCACCGACGTGCGTGACGTCGCCAAAGGCGGTCTGGTCCGCGTGTTCCGCTGGAGCTACCGCACCGCGATCGCCGAATAGTTTTCACCGACACAAGGAGGAGTGAGCCGCTGTGGCGAATCAACCACGGCATGACCCGATCGCCGTCATCGGGGTGGGCTGCCGATTCGCCGGAGGAGTGAAATCCGTCGAGGACTACTGGACGCTCTTGGACACCGGAATTCATTTTTCCGCACCCCTGCCCGCGAATCGCGGCTGGGATCTGGAATGGCTGCGTGACCCCGAATCCTCGGCCACGGGCGATTCGCCGGTATCCCGAGGTGGTCTTTTCGAAGACCTGAGCGGTTTCGACGCCGGATTCTTCGGAATGGGGCCTCGTGAAGCGACGATGCTGGATCCTCGGCAACGCCTTCTCCTGGAATTCGCGTGGCGGGCAGCCGGATCCGCGCGGATTTCGCCGTGCTCGCCGCGCGGGATGCCGACCGGTGTCTATGTGGGGATCAGCGACTCCAACTATCACGCGATCGGAGAACCGGAACACCGGCCCGGCGGGACGAATACGGATCTGGCGACCCGCGGTTCGATCAGTGTGGCCTCCGGACGTATTTCCTACGCTATGAACGGCTGCTCAGCGACTGGATTCCCGCCGTGCCGGAGGTGACCACGCTCTTCATCCATCCGCGTGACAGCCGGTTGCCCGAACTCTGGCCAGGAAGGCACGACACCAGCGCCGTGGGCGGTACGCACCTGTCCATGATCGAAGAACACGCGCCGGAAACCGCCCCGAAGCATCCGTCAGCGGCTCGCCTGTGCGACCAGGAGGAGTAACTCATGAAAACCGTCGACCCTGAACTGGACCATGGTCCTCACTCCGTAACACCAGCAGATCTGGTAGGTGCTTGGCTATTGGACGAGGTGTTCCTCTCGTGCGGGGATAGGAGCGCGCGTCCTCGCTGCCGGGGCACGCTACTCTACACGCCTAGCGGGCACTTCTCGGCGATTGTCCACGTCGCCTCCCGAGGAATGCCCAGGCTCGGCAAATCCTTGGGCTACACCGGTTCCTACACGGTGGAGCGAGGAGTGATCACTCATCACACGCTGGTCGCGACCTGGCCGTTCGGCGCGGGAAGCAGGCAAACGCGATGGGCCACGTTGATTCCGGGCGACGGTTCGGCCGATGTGCTGCGGCTAAGCGGCGCCCCTGACAGGCCCGTGCAGTTTTTGCTGACCTGGCACAGAACCAAATAAGCCTGGACATCGTTGCCCCGCGGCAGCTCAGCCGACATCCCGTGCGGCGGGGCCACTCAGCGCGGACGAGCGGCGCTTGTGGGTGCCGGGAAGCACTCTGCGATCCACTCACGATCGGCATCCTGGGCCGACTCCGGCTGTCCGGCAGTGTGGTGTCCATGAGCGATCTGGTCGAGTGGACGGCGAGCCCGCTCTTCGACAGCGTCTTCGCTTACACCTAGCCGAGAGCATTGGCATCCATCGACTACGCGCCGCTGAAACCCCGATCCGACTGGGTGTTCGCCAACGAGACAGCCTTCGCCGTCTACACGAAGATCCAACGCGGTCCGCTCACCGACTTGGCAGCGCTCACCACCCAGCTCCGCAGCCGGGTGGTGATGTCGATCGCCGTTTCCGTCGCACGGGACGATCGACGTCCTCGATGTCCAACCCTCGCTACGGTCCATCGCGTGCCACACAGCCCGGGCCGCTGGGGTTTGCACCGCTCTCGAAGCCCGTCCTCCGATTGAGTACGAAGAAGGGTGAACTGTGACTGAACAACGACACCAGCCTATCGCGATCGTCGGCATGGAATGCCGTTTTCCTGGAGGGGTGGAAACTCCTGAGGATTACTGGCGGCTGCTCGACTCGGGACGCCACTTTTCTACATCATTGCCCACTGACCGGGGATGGGATCTCGCATGGCTGTGCGACCCGAACGCGAAGGCCACGGGTGAAACCGTTGTGCGGCAAGGGAGTTTCTTCGCCGACGTGAGCACCTTCGACGCCGGGCTCTTTCGCGTCAGCCCGCGTGAGGCGACGTTGATGGACCCGCAACAACGGCTGCTGTTGGAGAGCACGTGGCGGGCCATCGAACGTGCGCGCATCCCCGCTGATTCCCTGAGCGGGTCGCGCACCGGAGTCTACGTTGGGCTCCGTGATTCCAACTACCACTCCGCGGGCACGCCGCCGCAGGCGGGGAGTGGCGCGGAAGCCGACCTGTTGACCGGAGACGCGATGAGCGTGGCGTCTGGTCGGCTTTCGTATTTGCTGAACCTGAGCGGTCCCGCCGTGTCGGCGGACACTGCGTGCTCGTCGGGTTTGGTGGCGCTGCACTTGGCGGTGCGGGCGCTGAGGATGGGCGAGTGCGACATGGCGATCGCTGCCGCGGTGTGCGTGTTGTCCACACCGGAGTTGTTGGTGGAGTTCGGCCGTGCGGGGGCGTTGACCAGTGATGGCCGGTGTAAGTCGTTCGCCGCCGAAGCCGACGGGTTCGCTCCGGGGGAAGGCGTCGTGTCGGTGGTGCTGATGCCGCTGGACCGGGCATTGGAGACCGGGCGGCCAGTCTGGGCCGTGGTACGTGGTACCGCCGTCAACCACGACGGTACCGGGGCGGGGTTGACTGTGCCGTCCGGTGCGGCTCAAGAGGCGTTGATCGCGGACGGGCTAGCCGACGCCGCACTGCGGCCGGACCAGGTCGACCTGGTGGAGGCGCACGGCACCGGGACCAGGGTCGGCGACCCGATCGAGGCCCGGTCGATCCAGGCCGCCTATGGCACCAGGGATCCCGCGTCGCCGGTGTGGCTGGGGTCGGTCAAGTCCAATCTCGGCCACACGCAGGAGGTCGCGGGTCTCGCCGGGGTGGCCAAGGTCGTCATGGCGTTCGCGGGCGAACGGATGCCCGCCACGCTGCATGTGGCCAATCCGACTCCGGAAGTGGACTGGTCGACAGGTAATGTGCGGCTGCTGCGGGAGGCACGGGATTGGCCGCGCGGCGACCGGGTGCGCCGCGCTGGTGTGCTGGCCTACGGGATCAGCGGGACGAACGCGCACGTGCTGCTGGAAGAGCCGCCCGAGCCGGCCCCGCGCCGCGCCCGCCCGGCTGCGAAGAGGCCCGGGCTGAAGCTGTGGCCGTTGTCCGCGGCCTCGGTGCCGTCGCTGCGCGGGCAGGCCGCGGCGATGGCCGACTGGGTGCGTGACCGCCCCGACGTCGATCCCGGGGACATCGGCTGGTCCCTGGCGACCACCCGCGCTTCGTTGCCCGAACGCGCCGTCGTGGTGGGCGCGGACGTCGAGACCCTGCTGACCGGGCTGGACACCCTTGCCGACACCGGGACGTTGTCCGAGGAGGCAGGCGCTCGGGCACGGACGGACTTCTCGGCGCAGCCGGTGTTCGTCTTCCCCGGGCAAGGCCCGCAGTGGGCGGGCATGGGTGCCGCCCTGTGGGACGAGTCCCCGGTCTTCGCCGAGGCGTTGCGCCGCTGTTCCCATGCCTTGGGGCAATGGCTCGACTTCGACGTGGCCGACGTGGTGCGGGGCGTCAGCGGCACGCCGCCGCTGGAAGAGTCGGAGGTGGTCCAGCCCGCGCTGTTCGCGATGTATGTGTCCCTGGCCGAGGTATGGCGGTCGCACGGCGTGCGACCTGCGGCGGTGATCGGGCACAGCCAGGGCGAGATCGCCGCCGCGTACGTTGCCGGCGCCTTGACCCTGCCGGAAGCGGCTCAGGTGGTGGTGGGGCGTTGTCGAGCGCTCCGGAAGGTCACCCGGGACGGCGCGATGGCGGCGCTGGGGCTGTCCGAGGAGCGGGCCAGGGCACTGATCGACCGCTGGCGCGGCAGGCTCGACGTGGCCGCCGTCAACGGTCCTGCCGCCACCACGGCCGCCGGGGACACCGAGGCCGTGGACGAACTGCTCCGGCACTGCGAGGCCGAGGGCATCTGGTCCCGGAAGGTGCCTGTCGACTACGCCTCACACTGCTTCCACATGGAGGCGGTCCGCGACGAATTCCCGATGCTGCTCGCGGGATTGCGGCCGACCGCGCCGGTCATCCCGATGTTCTCCACCCTGACCGGGCGAAATGTGGACGGCGACGTCCTGGACGCGGACCACTGGTACCAGGGAATCCGCCAGTCGGTCCTGTTCGAACAGGCCGTGCGCCGGGCGATGGGGCAGGGGTACCGGCGGTTCGTCGAAGTCTCACCGCACCCGGTCCTGACGGGCTCGGTGCGGGACATCGCGGCCGACCTGGGGGTCGACGCACTCGCCGTGGCGACGTTGCGGCGCAGGCGCGGCGAGTTCGCCCGCGTGCTGGCCGGCGCACACGTGGCCGGGATCGAGGTGGACTGGTCCCGGCAGTACCCGCACGCGGTCCAGGTCGACCTGCCGACCTACTCGTTCGAACACAACCGCTACTGGATCCCGGGCATGTCGCGGTTGCGCGACCTGTCTTCGGCAGGCGTGCGGGAAGTGCAGCACCCGTGGCTCGCCGTGTCGACCGATCTGCCGGGCGGCGTCACGGTGCGGACCGCCCACCTGTCGTCGATCGCTCAGCCGTGGCTGGCCGACCACTCCGTGTTCGGCTCGGCGATGCTGCCGGCAACCGGGATGCTGGAACTCATGCTGCACGGTATCGCGGACACCGGAACCGGTCGCTTGGAGGACGTGATGCTGCACTCGCCGCTCGCGTTGACCGAGAGCGGCGCGGACGTCCAAGTGCATACGGATCCACCGGCCGAGAACGGCCGTCGCACGGTCAGGTTGTACTCGCGTGCCCGCCTGCCCGGTGCTCCGTGGACGCACCACGCGGACGCCGTCGTCACCGAGCCCCACGACGCCGAACCGGTGAACGCCGTCGAGTGGCCTCCTCCCGGCGCGGAACCGGTCGACGTCGAGGAGCGGTACCGAGAGCTGGCCGGGAAGGGGTACTTGTACGGGCCGGCGTTCCGCAACATGAAAGCCGCCTGGCGGACGGACGGACGGATTTCCCATCTCGAGGCGGTGATCGAACCGCGGCCCGCGGACCAGGGCTTCAGCGTCCATCCGGCGCTGCTGGACGCGGCCCTGCACGGCGTACCGCTCGATGGGGAAGACAGGCGGATCCTGTTGCCTTGCGCGATCGACTCCGTCACCGTGCACAGCCGGGGCGCAACGACGTTGCGCGCGGCCATCACCGGCGACTCCGATCGGGTGGACCTGCACGCCACCGACGCGTCCGAGAGGCCTGTGGTCGACATCCGAGGGCTCTGGTTGCGTCCCACGACCGCCCGCGCGCTGCGCGCCACCCGCACGGCAGGGGACGCCAGCACGTTCGACACCGCGTGGCGCGCCGTCGAACCGGCCACCCCGCCGCCGGGCCGATGGAGCGCGGTGAGCCACTGTGACGACCTGCCGGTGGAGACGAACCACGACAGCATGGCGAAGCTGATCGCCACGTTGTCGGCAGCCGGGCCGGCGCCCGACGTGGTAGCGCTGGACTGCCGGGAGCGTCCGCGCGTCAACCAGGGCACGGAAACCGGGCGACTCCGCGAACGGCTGCACCGCGTGCTCGCCGACACGCAGGCGTTCCTGGCCGAGACCCAGCTGGGGCAATCCCGGCTCGTGCTGCTCACCCGTCACGCTCAGAGCACCGCGTTCGGCGAGCCCGTCGACGACCTGTCCGGTGCTGCCTGCGCGGGGCTGCTCCGTTCCGTGCACAAGGAGTATCCCGACCGGGTGCGGGTGGTCGACCTGGACGACGACGTGCCGGATCTCGCCGTTCTCGCCGCCGCCGCTTCCGCGGGTGAGCCGGACGCCGCGTTGCGTGACGGCAGATGCCTGGCACCTCGTCTCGTCCGCTCGAGTGACGAGGCGCTGGAACTGCCGGCAGGCGAAACGCCGTGGCGGCTGGCGCCCGGGTCATCGGGAACGTTCGAGGATGTCTCCGCCGGCGTCGCGCAGGACCTGCGCATACCGGTCGGGGAAGGCAGGGTCCGGCTGAGGGTCGAGGCGACCGGCGTGAACTTCCGGGACACCATGATCTGTCTCGGACTGCTCGAAAGCGACCGGATCGGCTGGGAGGTGGCGGGCACCGTCGTGGCGACCGGCCCCGGGGTCTCCGCACCGCGGGCCGGCGACCGGGTGGTGGCTTTCGCCGGGGACGGCGGTGGCTTCGCATCGATGGCGGACCTCGACCATGAGCACGTGTTCCCGATGCCACGCGGGTGGACCTCTGCCCAAGCCGCCGGTATCACCATCCCGTTCGTGACCGCCTATCACGCGCTGCACGTCCTCGGCCGCGTGCGACCGGGGGAAAAGGTCCTCGTGCACGCCGCGGCAGGCGGGGTCGGCACGGCGGCGGTTCAACTCCTGCGGGCATGGGGTGCGGACGTCTACGCGACCGCCGGCACGACAAAACACCCGACGGTCGTGAACCTGGGCGTGCCACCGGGGCACATTGCCGATTCGCGGTCAACGTCCTTCGAGCCCCGTCTGCTCGAAGCCACCGACGGGACCGGGTTCGACGTCGTCCTGGGCAGCCTCACCGGGGAGTTCGTGGACGCGTCGTTGCGGCTGCTGCGGCCAGGAGGCCGCTACCTGGAGCTGGGCTTGCGGGACGTCCGCGATCCGGAGGAGGTCGCCGCCCGGTATCCCGGCACCACCTATCATGCCTTCAATCTGGTCGAAGAGCCGGCGGGAACGTTCCGGCGGGCGTTCGACGCGCTCCTGCCGATGTTCGAGGACGGGACGGTCCGGCCGTTGCCCGTGCGGTGGTCGGGTGTCCGGCAGGCGCGCCAGGTGCTGCGCCGGCTCGGCCAGGGGCACACCACGGGCAAGGCCGTGCTCACACCACCTCGCGAGCTCGACCCCGAGGGCACGGTCCTGATCACCGGGGGTACCGGCACCCTCGGTGGGCTGTTGGCCGTCCACCTCGCCACCGCGCACCGCGTGCGCCACCTGCTTCTGGTGAGCCGACAGGGCGAACAGGCCCCTGGCGCGACGCGGTTGCGGAAGCGGCTGGCCGACATCGGCGCCTCGGTCACGATGACGGCCTGCGACGTCGCCGACCGGGACGCGTTGGCGACCGTCCTCGCCGATGTCCCCGAGACACACCCGTTGACCGCCGTCGTGCACGCCGCCGGTGTCCTGGACGACGGCCTGGTCGCCGACCTGACACCCGAACGGCTGGACACCGTGCTGCGGTCCAAAGTGGACTCCGCGGTCAACCTGCACGACCTCACCTCGGATCTGGACCTGCGGGCGTTCGTCCTCTACTCCAGCGTGATCGGCCTGGTCGGCTCTCCTGGGCAGGCCGCTTACTCCGCTGCCAACGCCTACCTCGACGCGCTGGCCCACCACCGGTGCCGGCTCGGCTTGCCGGCGGTCTCCGTCGCCTGGGGGTACTGGCAGGAGGACAGTGCGCTGACCGCGCGGATGGGCCGCGCGGACCGGGCCCGTGCCGCTCGGCAGGGATTCCTCCCCGTACCCACCTCCCAGGCCCTGAGCGCCTTCGACACCGCTCTGGAACTGGGTCGGCCGAGCGTGGCCGTCACCGCGCTGGCCGTGCTCGACGACCAGTCGTCCGACCTGTTCGCCGACCTTCCTCACCGCCCGAGCGGTCCCGACAGGGCAGCCGGGGACGGAGAGCGCGCGGCTCTGCTGGCCCGTCCGGCGGGGCAGCGGCTCGACGCGATCACCAGCCTGGTGCGCAGGCACGCCGCGGCGGTCCTCGGTCACTCGGGGCCCGAGGACGTCCCGCACGATCAGCCCTTCCGACGTGCGGGCTTCGACTCGCTGTCCACCGTCGAACTCCGCACGAGGGTCGCCGCCGCGACCGGCACCACGCTCGCCGCCACGGTATTGCTCGACCACCCCACTCCGGTCGCGCTGGCCCGGTACGTCGACACCCTGCTCGATGACGCGGTGGACGACGGCGCGGTGGACGACGGCGCGGTGGACGACGGCGCGGTGGACGACGGCGATGCCGGGGTGGACGCAGCCCAGTCGTTCGTGACCGAAGTCCTGACCACCTGGCGCGACGGCGACGCACAGCGGGCACGCCTCATGCTCGATGAAGCCGCACGAGACAGGGCTGCCGGTGGTCTGCCGAGGCCTACATGGCACCGGCTCACCACGACTCCGGCACCTCTCCGGTTGCTCTGCGTGCCGCCGATCATCGCCTCCGACGCCGTGTCGCCGTATGCCACGTTGGCAGACGGGCTTGAGGGCTCGTGCGAGGTGTGGACGACCCGGCTGCCCGGGTCCGTCGAAGGCGAGCCCGTGCCGCACAGCCTGGACGAGTTGGCCGAGGCTTGGGCGAAGTCCGTGCCCGATGGCGAGGTGTGCCTGCTCGGGCACTCGTCAGGATGCCTGCCTGCCCACCACCTCGCCGAAACTCTGCGTCGACAGGGCAGGGCGGTACGGGGACTGGTCCTGCTCGACGCCGCGACTCCGAGCACGCTGCCGGAGCACGTGGCCAGGACGGTCCTCGACCGACTGGCGCAGGCGTCGGCCACGGTGAGTCTGGCCGCGATAACCGCGTTCCGCAGATACGAGCTACTGCTTGACGCCGAGAGGGACCCACGGCCGGACGTGCCGGTGCTGTTCCTGCACCCCCAAGACAGTCGCCTCCACGAACTCTGGTCGGGTCGGCTCGAAATGCGGGAGGTGTCCGGCACCCACCTGTCGATGCTCGAAGAACACGCCGCCGAAACCGTCCGGTCAATCCGGGACTGGCTCGACCTCCCGGAGGCGGACGTGCGGACGCCCCGACCGGCGAGCCGGAACGGACAGCTCCTGCCCTCTACCGTTCGTGCTGACTCGTAACCGGAAACGTGGTCACCGCCCCCACCCCGGACACGGCCGGGGGTGGGGGCTCGCGTCGTCCAGCAGCCACCGGCCAGGGATGACCGCCCGGTGCCTTCGAGGTGGTGACATTCTGCGAGATCGCTTCGCTTGGGTAGATCAAGACGAGGGCCAGTGGACCGGCTCCGCCGATCACGCCAGGAGGACATCCCGTGTCAGGGCGCCGACGTGCTCGAAGATCAGGATCTCAGGCCGCCCTCTCGGACGGATGACTTAAACGGCGACGCGGAATCTCGGCGGCACGGTGATCAACGGGCGCGAATGACTGCGGCTCGGCTGCGGGTTCGTGTGACCAGGACAGTGAGGGCACGTTCAGAGGTTGTGTGGGTGGTGATTCCACCAGGGGGAGGAAGTTCGGTCGGTGGTGTGTAGCTGGTAGGCGGGGCGTTCACCGCGCCAGCATGCGCCGAGTTCTCCGAGTAGGTTCGCGGACGTTCTGAAATGGTGCTGGTCGTCGTGGTGTGTGGCCGTGTCGGCGGTGGCGTGTGCCATGGGCTGTGCCGTGTTGGTGAAGTCGAGGATCGTCTGGATGACTGTCGCGGCCCATGCGGTACTGCGGGCTTCACCGGGCGAGGTGACGGGCCGGAGTGTCAGGGACTGGTCGCAGGCGGCGTTGGTCCGGATCAATTCCCTGGCGAGGAGGTATTCGATGGTGTCGGCATTTCGTTGTCTGCTGACCCATTCGGATGGATCGGCGCTCGCTGCGGCCAGTCCGCAGGCTCGGGCCAGGCCGAGGCCGTCCCAGAGGGCATCGAGTATCGGATGCGGTGAAGGGGTGACGCCTGGCAAGGAGATCGAGAGTCTGGTAAGCGCCGAGGGCATGTCGTCGAGTGTGTCAAGCACGCCGTAATTGTTCACTGGAGACGACCGAGTCGCACGCGGGATGACACTGTTGAGGCAGGCCTGGCTTCACCTGGCGTCTGTCACTGCTCGGAAGCTCCCTTTTCTCTGTGCTGGTCAGCTTCGTTGTCGAGCCCTTCTCGTTCGTGTCGGCCTGGGCCATCCAGCAGGCGGGCAGGATTCGCTGACTTCGAGCTCCTGGCGGTCTCTCAGGCCGTCTTGCTGGCCCCGGGCTAGCGCGACAGCCCGGAATGCGCGGGATAAACCTTCGAGACGATCGACAGTCTTTCAGGCGAAAAGCCGCCGGCTTTGCATACTCGAGTCCGTCATCTGAGGGTAACGCTCACAGTTTCCGGCGAACGGAGGGTAGCGTATATAGAGTTTTTCAAGCGACTGATGTCAGGGGTGTTGAATTGCGTTTCGGGGACTATTCTTCTGTGGGTTTGCGGAGGGTGATGTGGAGGTAGCTTCGGCTGCCCGATTCGAGTGCGTCCTGGTAGAAGCGGAGGATTTCCTCCAGGGCATCGACTTGTTCTTGTGCTCCCTTGGCGATCAGGTCGGCGCGGTGGGTGTCGATGCGTTGGAGGACATGCCCGAAGGTGGGCTTGACCCTTTCAGTTATGTCTGCGAAGTCGATGATGTGGAAACCCGCGTCCGCGGCGAGTTGTTTGTAGGTCTCCCGGGTGATCATGGCGGCTTCGAGTGCCTTGATGTCGGATCCGGTGTTCACTGCGTCCTCGCGTGCGACGCCATCGGAGATGACCAGTAGTGCTCCGGGGCGGAGTACGCGCTGGATCTCTTTGAAGGCTTTGAGTTTGTCGGGGATGTGCAGCAAGCTCTCGATGGCGATCGCCGCGTCGAATGATTTGTCCGGGAAGGGGAGGTCGATCGCGTCGGCGACGTGGAACTCGGCGCGCCGGCCGAGGCCTTGTGTGTGGCTGGCGGCGTTGGCGAGCCGGACTTCTTCCTCGCTGATCGCGATTCCCGTTACGGAGGCTCCGGTGCTGTAGAGGATGTGAAAGCCGGGGGCGCCGGTGCCGCATCCCACGTCGAGAAGCCGTTGTCCTTCGTGCAGACCGGTGGCGGCGGCGACCTGGTCGGTGAGCTGGTTCTGGGCCTGGTCGAGAGGCAGGCTCTGCTGATCCTCGTCCCAGTAGCCGAAGTGGAAGTTGTCGCCGACGAGGGTGCGCAGTGCTTCGGCGCCGTCGTAGAACGGTTCGAGCGCATCGGTAGCGTGATCGGTGTTGTCTGCCATGTGGGCCTTTCTGCTGTTCTTCTCTGTGTTCTTTGAACTTCTTGTGTTCTCTCCAGCGGTCTGGTGGTCTATCCAGCTGAGTACGGTGATCTTTCAGGTGAGGCGGCGGGGCGTACGATCTCGGCTTGGGCGGCGAACCCGAGGTGTCCCAGGCCTGCCTGTTCGGCGGCTGTCATGGTGTCGACCGCGGCGGCGAGGATGGTGCCGCGGTATCCGTCTTTTTGCAGCACGGCCAGGGCGATGCGCGCTCCTGCGACGTGGGTGGAGAGCGTCGCCTGGTCTGTTTCGTGTTCTCCGGTGGTGATCGCCTTGGTGATCGCCTTGGTGTCGTTGCGGAGGACTTCGATGGCCAGGTCGGTGAGATCGTCCACGACGGTGGCGGATACTCCGTTCTGCAGGACGTAGGCAGCTGCTTCGGTGTAGGCGGCCAGCGCGGTGATGAAGAATCCGCCGGCCAGTCCGACGTCGAGCAGGTTCGCGGCGGCCGCCTGGTCCGACACGTGGTATGAGGCTTCGGCCAGGCTCATGAGCGTCTGTCGGTGTTTCGCCCAGGTGTCGGCCGGGCCGGAATAGACCAGGGCCGCCTCGGCCGTGCCGATGCTCCGCGGGTGGCACAGGATGACGCCGTCGAGGTATGTGGCGCCGCGTTCGGCAGCCCATTGTTGTGCCTGGGTGGCTTGATCCGGGGTGCCGCTGCCGAGGACGACGAGCGTGGTTCCGCTCCAGTCGGTGGCGGTTTCGAGGACTTGCAAGGTGGCCTCGTAGGTGGCCAAGCAGGCGATGACCAGGGGAGCGGAGCATACGGCCTGGTCGGCGGAGGAGACCGGGCTGATGGAGTCTCCGGCGAGGTCGCGCGCACGTCGGGGAGTGCGGTTCCAGATCGTGACCGGGTGCCCGTGGGCGGCCAGGGTGCGGATGAGGGCTGAGCCCATCAGACCGCAGCCGATGACCGCGACGTCGTGGCTGCCGGCTGAGTCGCTGGTGTGTGTCACGTCAAACCGCCGTTCGGTGCGTGGTGTGCCGGGTCAGGTGACGAAGAGGCCGTCGGCAAGCATGTCGTCGAGGCTGGCTTCGAAGGCGTGCGCGATCTGGTCCAGGTCCTCAGGGGTGTGCGCGGCGCTGAGAAGGAACCCGTGTAGCTCTGGCAGGTACACCTTGTGCCTGCGCATGTAGTACGCGAGTGCGATGGTGGCTTTGAAGTTGCTGCCTGCCATGCGGTCGCGGTAGAGCCCCGCCTCGCGATGGCTGAAGTTGAGGGAGAAGAACGTGTTGCTGGCGCTGAGCCGGCAGGCGATGTCGCGCTTGCGGGTCGCTGCGCGCATCACGTCGGCGAGCTGCTGGGTGTGGTTGTCCAGCTGGGTGTAAATGTGCCGGTTCTCGTCCAGGTGTCGTAGGGTGGCCGCGCCTGCAGCGCAGGTCAGGGAGTTGCCACTGAAGGTTCCGCCGGCGAAGACTCGGTTCTCGTAGTCACTGAACGGGTCCTGGGTGCTCTTCGCCATGTCGATCAGCTCGCCGCGTCCCACGATCGCGCCGCAGGGCAGGCCTCCGCCGATCACTTTTCCCAGGCAGGTGAGGTCGGGGTGGACCGCGGCCGTGATCTGGGCGCCGCCGTAGGCGACGCGGAATCCGCTGACGACTTCGTCGAAGACGAGGGGTATTCCGAGTTCGGTGCACAGTGCCCGCAGTTCGGTCAGGAAGGGCACGTCGAGGGAGACGACGGAGGTGGGCATCGGTTCGAGCAGGACGCAGGCCAGGTCGTCGGCGTGCTCGCGCAGTCGTACGAGGCCGGGGATGTCGCCGTATTGCAGCACCAGCGTGCCGTCGACCGTGGCGGGGTCGGCGCCGAGGCTTCCGGCGATGGGCGTCGGACGGTCTCGCCCGCCGGAGAAGCGGTACCAGGAGCTGACCATTCCTTGGTCGGAGAAACCGTGGTAGTGGCCTTCGAACTTCGCGACCGTGGCTCGGCGTCGGCGGCCGCGGCACATCCGAAGGGCGAGCAGGATGGCTTCGGTGCCCGAGTTGCACAGCACGGCCTTGTCGGCGGCAGGGAACGCGGCGACGAGCCGTTCGGCGAGTTCCACCTCGTGGTGATTGCCGATGCCGTTGACCAGACCGCGGTCGGCGGCATCGTGGATCGCGGCCGTGATCACCGGGTGTGCGTAGCCCAGCAGGTGAGGGCCGTATCCGCCGTGGAGGTCGATGTATTCGTTGCCATCGAAGTCGCGCAGCCGGCCGCCGGAGGCCTCCCGGACGAAGGCGGGGAACACACTGGGAAAGAAATAGCGGTCGATGTGCGTGGGTGCCACCAGAGTTCCGCGGGCGCGGTCACGCATCTTCAGTGAGGCGGGCATCTGCTGGGTGAACGCTTTGGTGAACTGGTCCTCCACCTCCTCGCTCATGTACGGCGAGTACCGGTCGGTGAACTTCCGGGCGTTGCTCCAGATGTCCATGTCGGGGTCCAGCTGGGCCGCGAAGCCTTCGCCGGACAGGAACACCAGCTCGACCTTGGTGAAGTTGGTGGTGTACTGGGCATTGAACCGGCGCAGGACCTTGTTCACGTCGTTGAAGTAGGCGACGGTGGACCACCGGCTGGAGTTGAGGTCGAAGTGGTGCCGCAGCACCTGGGTCATCTGAGTGGTGTATTCGGCGCGACGGGCATCGAGTTCTGGTCCGGCCAGCACGAAGTGGCGGGTGAAGCGATCGACCGCGGTGTCCCACTGCTTGCGGCTGCAGGCGTAGTAGAAGGAGGACAGGCCCCACTTCTCGTCCTCGCTCAGCTCCACGGTGATGCCGAAGTCGAGAAGGATCAGCTCGCCGGCGGGGGTGAACATGATGTTGCCCGGGTGGGGGTCACCGTGACTGATCCCATGCATGTACAGCATGGTGTAGATGGTGTCCTGCAGCCGTTGCGCCAGTCGTGGGCGCGGCAGGGCGACCTCGTCGGCGCGCTTGCCGGGGATGCCGTCCATGAACTCCATGACCAGCATGCGGTCGGTGACCAGCTCCGCCAGCACTGCGGGGACCCGCACATAAGGATGCGCGGCGAAGGTGGCGTGGAAACGCTGCTGCTGGCCGGCCTCCTGCTTCATGTCGGCCTGGGGCCGGAGCAGCCGGGCCAGCTCATCGAAACGCCGAGGCAGGTCCAGGCCGCGTGACGATGGCACTCCGAGGTGCACTAGGCGTACCAACGCACCGAGAGCCCGCAGACTTTGGCTGATCTGCTCGGGAACGCCGTCCTTGACCAGTTTCACCGCGACCCTGCGCCCGTCATGCAGCTCGGCGGAGTGGACCTGCGCTACCGAGGCACTGGCCACCGGCTGCAGCTGGAAGGCGCGGAAGATGTCCTCCAGCGGGCTTGCCAGCTCTCGTTCAACCGCCCTGCGCACCGCGTCCGGCCTCATGTGCGGAGCCTGGTCCTGCAGGGTCCGCAGGGTGGTGACGAAGTGTGGCGGCAGCAGGTCCGAGCGGGTGGCAGCGATCTGGCCCAGCTTGATGTAGATCGGCCCCATCCGGGTCAAGAATTTCAGGATGGACGTGGCCCGGCGCTGGTCCCGGGCGGCCGCGTCGCGGTCACGCAGGGCGGCGATGCCGTACTGCGCCGCTCCCCAAGCGGCGAGAGAAGCCGCCTTGGTCAGGTGCTTGAGCATATCCGGCTCCTGATCGACTGTCAGAGGACGAAGGTGAAGGCCGCGAAGGACATGCCGGCGCTGCCCACCCAGCCGACGGCGCGCTGCCCCTGCCGCAGCCGCCCGGCGGAGAGGGCCGCCTCGATGGCGGCCGGTATCGAGGCCGAGACAACGTTGCCCATCCGGTCGTAGACGTGATGGACGGCGTGGCCGAGTCCGACCCGATCGGCCGCCGTCTGCCACCAGCGTTTGCTGGAGGCGTGGGTGAACAGCGCGGCTACCTTGTCACGAGGTGGATCGAGCCGCTCGAACACCGTCTGCGCTTCAGTTTTACCTACCTCGTGCATCTCAAGGCCGAAGGAAGTGAAGACACCGACGCCGTTGCGGGCCAGTTTGTCGGAAGGCTCACAAAATCCTTCGTAGCCCTCGAGAGTGACGTTGCACAACGCGGCGAGGTCAGGGCGCGAAATGAAACGGAACTGCCAGGGCTCACCGTCTTCTGCGGTGAGCACGGTCGCGGTGGCGGCTTCGCCGAGCGTGTAGGCGGGAAGCGTCGATTCCAGCGCTTCGAGGCGTTTCAGCCGGAACACGTGGGGGACGACCGGCCCGCCGGCCCGCATGTTGAACTCCGCGTTGACGATCATGGCAGTACGGAACGAGCCGGTCGCGAAGAGGGATTCGGCGACCTGGACGGCTCTGGTCCAGCTCATGCAGGCGTCGATGATGTCGAAGCAGTGCGCCTGGTGCAGGCCGATGGCGTGGGCGGCGTGGTAGGCGCCGCCGGGCTCGAGGAAGCCGCGGCCGATACCCGTGTAGATCAACACGTCGATCTGGTCGGCGGCCAAGCCGGCCTGATCGAGGGCGGTGTGTGCCGCGGTGCGCAGCAGTTCGATGGGGCGTTCACCGGCATCGAGCCAATATCGGGTACGGGCTCCGCTGTAGCGCAGGAATCCGCCGATCTTGTTCAGGGCGTGCTGCAAATCGCCGTTGAAATGACCATTGCTGTGTTTGCTGATCAGTTCCGTGATGTCGGAATTGGTCACCTCCCGGGAAGGCAGGGCGCAGGAAACGGCACGAAGTTTCACGCGGTTTCTCCCTGCGGCCAGTGCGGACGCGATTCCTGGTCGGTTTCGTTGCAGGACATGGTGGCGATCCTTCCCATGAAAGGTGCCCGTCACAGCGCTCGTTCACTCGCGGGCAGCGGTTTCGCGATGATTCGCGCGCCGTCGGCAGGCGTGATGGTGACGTTCTTGCACACAGCACGTTCCGGGCCAGGCCGGTGGGCGCTGAGCGCGCGCAGGGACAGCACTGTCCGCAATACCTCGACGGCCTCGAGCGTGGCGAGATTGGCGCCGATGCAGCGCCGCACCCCACCGCCGAAAGGAAGAAACACGTGCGCCGGGACGTCACCCCGCAGGAAACGCTCGGGACGAAAGGCTCTCGCGTCCGGGTAGTTCCGCGGGTCCATGTGCACGATCCCGATCAACGGCATCAAGGTGGCCCCTTTGGGGAGCCGGAAGCCTGCCAGTTCGACGTCCTCGGTCAGCGTCCAAGTCAGCTCGAACACAGACGGACGTCTCCGCATCGTCTCCTTCACTACCGCCTCGAGGTAGGCGGTGTCGTCGGTGAGTGTGGCGCGTGTCGCGGCCCGCGCCACCTCGGCGTTGCGTGCCAACTCGTGCAGGGCCCAGGCCAACGTGGTGGCGGTGGTCTCGTGGCCCGCGTACAGCAGCGTGATGATCTGGTCACGGATCTCGGCGGAAGTCAGGTGTTCCCCGCGGTCACTGGCACTCAGCAGTCGGGAGAGTACGTCAGTGCGCCGCTCCAGATCCGGCGACTGGCGCTGCTCCTCGATGGTCCGGTAGATCAGGCTGTCGATCTCCTTGAGCGCCCGCGCCGCACGCCGCCACGGGCCCCTGTCGCGCACGAAGGTCTTGTCCAGGCCCAAAAGGATCACGAGGTCGGTAGCCGGGAGCCTGGTGATCAGGACGCGCAACCTGTCCATGTGCGCGCCTTGGACGGCGCCGAACAGAACGCGCCAGATCACCTCGAGAGTCAGCGCGCGCATCCGGGCGAGACTGTTCACCGGACGCCCGGTGGGCCAACTTCGCACCTCACGCTCGGCCAGCGCGCGCACCGTGTCGCGGTAGCCACGCACAGCGGACTTGCCGAAAGCGGGCGCCATCAGCCGACGCAGCCGGCGGTGCTCTTCGTCGTCGGACAGGATCAGGGAATGCCCGCCCAGCACGGTCCGCAGGATCGAGCTGCCTTCCCCCATCCGGAACCTCGGGGGAGGTGAGGCGAACATAGCCGCGATGTGCTCGGGATCGCAGATGAAGACCACGGTGCGCCACGGGTAGACCCTCAGCACGATCACATCGCCGTATTTCTCGCGCAGGCGTAGGGCCCATAGGTGGCGTTTCCAGGTGAAGAGCACTGTCTGCACGGGCCAAGGAAGACGTGGCCCCGGCGGGTGCTCCAGGTGCGTGACATCGCGGCCGACGGGTTTGATCAGCATGATGCTCGGTCTCCTTCTGCCCGACGCGGGACGATGAGGTCGTGCCTCCCGGCGGCTTTACGGGATGCGGATGGCTTGCCCGGCATAAGCCAGCCCAGCACCGAATCCGATCAGCACAGCCCACTGGCCCGATCGCACCCGTCCGGTGTCCACCAGATGGTGAAGGGCAAGGGGGACCGACGCTGAGCTCGTGTTGCCGGTGAACCGCACGTCGTCGGCGACCACGACCTTCTCCGGCAGATCAAGTCCCTGTCCGATACGCTGGATCAACTTCCAGTTCGCCTGGTGCGGGATGAAGGCAGCCACGTCGTCCCAGCCGATGCCCGTCACCGACAGGATCTCCCGCACAACGGCGGGCACGGTGGAACAGGCCCATCGGGCGATCGCCAAGCCATCCATCCGCAGCGCGGGTCGCGCGGAGGCGGGGCGGGCGGCCCCCAGAACACCGGGGGTGACTGCCAGCGCTGCCGCCCTCTCCCCAGCTGACCCCCACACCACCGGCCCCACGCCGCCGGGACCGTCCGTGGCGGTGACCACCGCCGCTCCGGCTCCGTCCGCGAAGACAGGAGCGGTGGCTTGATCCTGTGGATCAACCAAGTCCAGCATGCGATCCGCGCCGATGACCAGCACCGTGGCGCAGCTACCGCCGGCGATCAAAGAGCTGGCCACGTGCAGGGCGTAGCAGAACCCCGCGCACGCGATGTTCAGGTCGAACGCGGCGACGCTCAAACCGAGCGCCGAGGTGACCTGCGGGGCGATGGACGGGCAAGGCTGTGGATTGGTCGACGTCGCGACAAGTACGGCGTCGATACGCTCAGCCGACACCTGCGCGGCAGTGAGAGCCTGCTGCGCGGCGGCGAGCGCCATATGGGTCACGGATTCGGTGGGAGCGGCCACACACCGGGTTTCCACACCGGTCCGCGACACGACCCACTCTCGGTTCTTCCCCAGGGCTGAGGCGACGTCTTGGGAGTCCACCTGCGTGGGACGGTAGGAGCCTACGGCCACCACGCGACAGGACCGCGACAGAGAAGACTTCACGCACTGGCTCGCTTCGTCGCACGACTGTCCACGAACTCGAGAATCTTGCGAGGCGTGGTGAGCACGGTCGCCTGCTCGTCGCTGATCTCGATCTGGCAGGTATCGCTGAGGACCGTCATCAGCTCGGCCCTGGCCAGCGAGTCCACATCCAGCTCGTCCAACGGCTGCTCCTGGGCCTCCGACGGCAGGGTGATCCTCTGATCAGGAGTGGCATTGGGCCCGTGCACGACGTGCGTCAGGATCTTTTCCAATTCAGCGACAGTCACAGTTCTCTCCCTCACTGCTATTCAATAGAAAAGATGGACGGAGGCGTATCCTCAAACACGATTCAGGTGATGTGAACGGGTAAGCGCAGGAACTACCGTGCGGCGGAAACTTTCCGGCAAGTGAATCGCAGTTGATCAATCATATTGGTGTCAGATTGTGTCAAATGCATCAACCTTTTGAAATTTCCAAGGTCATTTTATGTTTCTGATGACAATTTCTGATTTTTCGCAAGCGCTCGATATATGGCGAAAGCAGTATTTTATTGCCGCCCCATTCTATTGCTATGGCACCTCGCAGTGAACTTCGGTGTGGCAGGGCTGGTCGCGACCCGGCTGGCGGGCAGGGTGGGTTGGCATCTTGCGGGGGAGTGGTCGAGCTCAGAGTCTCGAGCTGATCGATCTTCTTTGTCGGGTTTGTGATTGCGACCTGCGGGTGCTGGATGTTGGCGAGTCGGATGTCAAGGTCGGCGTCGTCGAGCCGATCGGGCTGATTGCCGTCATCGAAGACTCCGTGAGCGGCTGGGCGGAGAACGGAGTCCGTGTCATAGACGCGGTCGGCCAAGTCGTAGACATGACTTCGCCCTCCTCGGTCGCGGGTGCGGTGGAATCGGATCAGTCCACGGCGTTTTGTTGCACGTGACAAGGTGTCCACCTTTCGCATTTTGAGGCTGTCACGTTGAATGATAGAACGTTCGTTTCGTGACAAGCGGACCGTACTACCGTGCGACCTGCAAGGTCAATGCCGAAACGAGATGACCGCGGGAACCACTGAATCTTCCTAACTCTTGCGCCATCGGGAAAAGATCACCGCCGACCTGTGACCGAGAGTGATCTGGAATAGGTGTCGATCGCGCAAGTGGTGGCATCGCGAACGGTATCGTTGTGTTGCCGCACTTTCAACATGATGCCGTTTTCAACAGTACGGATCCCGTCCAGGCTGGCCTGCTTTGGCCGATGACGGGTCTACTGGTGTGATGACGCGAGCAGGATGGGCAGGAAGTGGTCAGCGTTGATGTCATTGAACTTGCGGCGCGCCATAGGCGATCCGGCCGCAGGCTGGATGTCGCCGAATGCGGCGAGAAGAACGTGATCGAGGCGGTGATAGTCACGGCCGTGTAGGTGAATCAGCACTCACGGGGTCCAGAGTTTTCGATCCACAATAGTGAAGATGATGCCTGACTATTCTTTGATCTTGTGCTGGACGATCGCAGTGGGGCTTCACGGCACAGCCTTTGGGGGCCGCGGTGCGCCCGGCAACGACGGCGCCGGTTTCGGCCAGGGCGGCGGGGGTAACCGCGGTGGTGACGCGCACGTGTCAAGGGCGGGGCTGGCGAAGACGCCGACAGCGGCGTCCTCGGTGACAATGGCAAGCCGGGACATGTGATCATCAGCTGGTAGACCGTCGATGACGAGTCCGTCGCGAGCCCATTCGGCACAGCGTGGTAACCCGATCGGCCGTCTGCTCGTAGCAGTGGACATGCCAGTCGATGGTCTTCTTGTCCATTCCGGCGGCGAGCCCGTCGGCGATGGCGATACGGTCGTCCTGGTCGAGAAAGCGCGGCGACACCGGCCCCAAGTCCTTGATCAACATGCCGCCAGCATCGAGGAGCCACAGCGATCCGCAACTGGTCGACACGCCGACCACGCGCGCCGCCGCAGCTCCCTTCATCCCTTGCCTGATCAGCTCGAAGTACCGCTTTTTGACCGAACTCGGCAGTTTGTTCGGCGCATAACGAGGCATCCGCTGTCCTCTCGTCTGAGCCGTTCGCAACCACCGATGGAACTCAAGCCAGGTCCAGCGGCCGGTTCTGCCACTCGCCCATGCCCTCGAGCACCTTGTCGGTGATGGTGGAGATGGTCTGCCGCGATACCTCGGCGCCATAGGCCTCGGCCAGGTGCGCGGAGATCTCCCCGGTGGTCAATCCCTTGGCAGCCAAGGAAATCACCATCTCGTCCACGCCGGTGAGACGTTTCTGCCGCTTCGCGACGATCTTCGGATCGAAACTGGCGTCCCGATCCCGCGGCACGTCGACCTAGACCAGGCCGACATCAGTCAACACGGTCTTCGAGCGGGTGCCGTTGCGCGAGTTGCCGGTCCCGCGGCCGGCCGGATCGTGCTTGTCATAGCCGAGGTGATCAGTGATCTCGTCCTTGAGCGCGGACTCCAGCAGCCGCTTGGTCAGCCGCTGCAGCATCCCGCCCTCACCGGTCAGCTTCAGCCCGCTGGCCTTGGCACGGCTCAGCAACTGCGCGACGAGCTGCTCGTCCAGGCCATCCAAACCGGTCAAGGGCTTCGAGTCCTCAGCGTTCTCCACGCCGGACATCATGTCGATCATCAGGTGCACTTCCATGATCGGGAGTTACACCGAACGTTTTACAGGCCCTCTCAGGTC
Organism: Amycolatopsis azurea DSM 43854; assembly: GCF_001995215.1. Lineage (GTDB taxonomy): Bacteria > Actinomycetota > Actinomycetes > Mycobacteriales > Pseudonocardiaceae > Amycolatopsis > Amycolatopsis azurea. The sequence goes on along the minus strand of NZ_MUXN01000023.1, from coordinate 51,314 downwards.
AATACACCTAGGGGTAGACGGTCAAAGACCCGAACACGGACACGAGCGGGTACGACCAAACCCTGAGGAGGTGATCGTCGAGCAGTGTGGTGAAGGCGTCGAGTTGGCGCTGGGCTACCCCACAGTCGAGAAGGTGCTTGCTCAGTTGCGCCAGGTTCGCGCGGTGCAACGCAATCTCTGAGGAACCACCTCGCCATTGTTGGCGGTGGGTCCTCGTGACCACGTTGTCAAGGCCTGCGGCGATGAACTGATCAGGGAGCCTGCGAGCCCATGCTGTGTCGATCTCGCGAGCTTGGAGCAGACGTATGAACGGCTTGTGGAGAGCTTCGAATGGCTGTTCCGCGGTTTCCGAGACCGCGTTCACGACTGTCAGTGGCTGTTCGAGATCGAACTCCTCCACGACCAGGTGGCCCCCCGGGCGTAGGCAGCTCGGTAGCCAATGGACGATGTCGTGGCGCTGTGGCAAGTGGGCCAATACCTGGCGGGCGTGAATGAGATCGAAATCCGAGCGGGGAGCGTCGTCGGTGACGACGCTGTGTTCACGCACGCTGAGGTTATGTCGTCCGTCGGATTCGACCCACTGTGTGGTGACGTCGGTGAGTATCACTGAGCCGTCCGGCCCGACCTGGTCCGACAGCCATCGGGCGATGCTGCCGTTACCTCCGCCAATTTCCCAGCACCGCCAGCCCTGCTCGAGGCCTGTCGCGGACAGGGAGTTTCGGCTAGCGGCGTCGTAGCTCGTGCTGAGCGCGTCTAGCCGTGTTCTCAGGTGATTGTCCGATCCATCGAAAAGGTCTTGAAACATCGGGATGCTCCGATCAAGTCTGGCGACGTAGTCTTCGGAACACCGCCCCGACTTCGGGTGGTGTGGCGGCGAATGAGATGGCCAAGCCCTCGGATGGGCCATCACGGATAATTCGCTGGAGTGCGTGAGATGACGAATCCTTTCGATTATCATGCAGTCATGTTCCATAATGATCAACTACGAAGAACAGTATTCTTTGCGACCTTCGTCCGCGGACGTACTCCCGAGGGCTGGAGCGCGGTCGTGCGCTCCCGGCCTCGTGCGGAATGCCTGCGATGCGTGAAAGAACATTGGTCCGGCCTGCGGCCGAAGCGCCCCTGAGGCCGACAGGGCGATCCCTGGGCGCTCCTCGAGACTGGTGTGAGGAGTGTTAGTAAAGGTGGTGCCGGAGTAGTCCGTGGGCGTGCAGACTTGCTGTGCGAAGTGCGGTTTGCGCTACTTCTGGCTGAAACCGGTCTCGGGGGCTGCCGATGCTCAGGGCGGCGATCGGTTGTTCGGCGGCTCTGAACAACGGCGCCGCCATCGCCATGATCCCGAGCCTTGCCTCGCTGAGGTTCTCTGATGTCCCGTTTCGCCTGATTTGGTCCATTTCCGAGGTCAAGCTCGTCGGTGGCGTCGAGTCGGTGATCAGGGTGGGGTTGTGGGCCAGTAGTGCTTTGCCCGCGGCGCTTGCGCACAGGTCGGTATTTTCCTCGATTCGCTGGATCAGGGTGATCGATTCCTGGTCGTACCGCAGGTCGACCCATTCGATCCTGGAGTCGACCGCGATTGCGAGGCCGACCAGGTAGCGAGTTTTGGTGTGCACCGTGGTCAGCAGCGGACGGAACACCCGGCGCAAGGCGGTCGCCAGTCCCCGGTCGCAGGATCCGGCAAGTGCCTGGGTCGCCTGGCCGAGTTCGTACCGGCCGTTGGTCTTATGCACCGCGGCCACGACAAGCAGTTCGGCGAGCAGTCGGTGGGCGGTACTCTTCGGCAAGCCGGTCCTGCGTGCGATCTCGGACAACGTCGTCGGCTCGCCGGCCTCGCGAATCGCCCGGAGGATCGCGAACGAGCGCCCGACGGGACTGTCGCGCTCCGGTGCCGGTCTGCCTTGTGCTCGTGCGGGAACTGCGGCCATGTCCATCAGCGTCGACCTTTCTCGGCATGCCCGAGCACGATCGATCGTGTCCACCCCGGCCCGGGGAAAGACAGTTCGTCGGGAGCGGGGCAACGTCGCATTGTCTGGAACGTTCACTACTCATGAGTACCCCGGCGCGACGGTGCTCGCATGCCCGGGGGAATTGATTCACTGAATGTGCCTATTGGCTTGTCTGAACGGCCGAGTGTCGGCCTCAACTGATCTTCAAAAACCGCACGGACTTCCTTGATCGAAAATTCTGTGCAGGTCGGGCAGGGTGAAAATTTCAATGGCCGATCATTGCGGAATCCGCAGGAATCATGGAACGCAACGGGCGACTTCGTTGTCGACGCATATCCTCGTACCCATGCCGAACGGGAGGTAGGCGCCTTGAACGGGTGCTCTCATATCGGGCAACCATCGTTCGTCTGAGTGGCTTGCGGGGCGTGCGCGGCGTTGTCGCCCGGATCATTTCGCCTTCTCTCAATGAACTGATGATCTCTTCGACCGTCTTGCGGATCGGGACGTATTCCGGAAACGCCGGGTGGAATTGTGGCTGGATCAGTCTGCGCTGGTTGCGGTGCAATTGTTCGTCCGTGGAGGCCAGGCCGTCACCAACGAACGAGCACGCCGCGTCAGCGACCGGCCCTCCGGCGCGGAGAAGCAACCAAGGTTCCGTCTCCCGGGACGGCCAGTTGGCAGCAGGATGAGGGTGCGTCACGATTGCAGCTGCGGTACATCACCCGGCGCGGAAGAGGAGCTACTGTGGCCAAGGTACTATTACACGAGGGAGTTACCTCCTCGACACCGATGGTGGCCGGTGTGATTGCGAAATACGACCGGTCGGTCGATGGCACAGACAACGCATACACCCAACTGGTGTTGGCCGGTAAGGCAGAGCCGCGACACTGGAACCAGTTCGCGAAGTATCTCGAAGTGGGTATTCCCAGTCAGATCGCGGGCTTCGGCATTGGCGTGACGAGATTCCCATCCTCGCCGGCCGCGTGGCCGTTCGTGGACTTCACAACCTACAAGCTCAACGCCTTGACGCTGCTGCGCGCCGCGTCCGAGGCGATCGAAGCGCTTCATCCGACTGCGGTGCTGACCGCACCTCCGCCTCCCGCCGCGCTCCACTACGCGTGGTGCTGGCTATGGACGAGTTCTGTTCCGTCTCAGGCCGCTTCGGGTCTGGCGATGTATGCGGGTCTGATGGAATGGCATCGGTTCTGTGCCGATCTGCTGGACGCGCTGGCCGCAAGCGAACCCGCGCCACCCGAGGAGTTCCTCAAGTTGCTGCAGCGTTTCCAAACCCGGCCGGACTCGCTCGACCGATGCCTTGCAATGGCAGAAGAGGGGCTCGTCAGAGGAGACTCAGTCGATGAGGTCTTTCAGGCGATGGACGTAGCTCTCACTACCACATCCGATTTCCTCGAACTGTGTGCCCGATGACACTGCCGGAACCGGACCGGCAACCTCTGCACAGGCACTTCGAGTGGTGGGCGAAGAATGCCGGAGATCGTATCGCGGTCACTGAAGTGGGTGCGACGGAGGGCTCCACGACCTACAGAGCGCTCGATCGCGATGCCAATCGCCTGGCTCATCGCATCGTCAAGTCAGGTGTGGAACCCGGTCAGCTTGTGGGGGTCTCCGCGGCGCGCGGAGTCAGGCTGCTTACCGGACTGCTCGCGGTGCTCAAGGCGGGCTGCGGTTACGTGCCACTCGACCCAGCCTATCCGCGTTCGCGTCTGGAGATGGTCGCCGACGACTGTGAACTGGGACTTGTCGTAGGCGAATCCGCCCACAGCGGTTGGGTAGCGGGAACCGGTGCTGGATTTGTAGGAGTCGACGACCCTGCGCTCGTCGCGGAGCCGGACCATGACCAACCGTGGTCGGCATCTCTCCACGATCCGATGTACGTGATCCACACTTCCGGGTCGACGGGACGCCCCAAGGGGGTGGTGGTTCCCCATGTGTGCGTTCCGCGGTTGTTCTCCGCCTCGCGCCGGACTGTGCGATTCGGTCCGGACGACGTGTGGATCGGCCTGCATTCGTTTTCTTTCGATTTCTCCGTGTGGGAGATGTGGGGAGCCCTGGCACACGGAGGCCGCTACGTGACGGTGTCCCAAAACACAGCCCGAGATCCCGAGGAGCTGTGGTCAGTGATCGTGCACCAAGACATCACCGTCCTGTGCCAGACGCCCACAGCCTTTCGCTGGCTGGCCCCTGTCGCCTTGAACGCAGGCCGGCTCCCAGACTCCCTTCGCCTGGTGATGCTGGGCGGTGAACAGCTGACACCCACCATGTTGTCGCCTTGGCTGGCGGCCTACGGAGACCACAAGCCTCACTTGATCAACATGTACGGTCCTACCGAGACGACCGTCCACGCCACCTTGCGTCGGATCCGCACTGCCGACGCAGGTCGCACCGACAGCCCGATCGGGCAGCCTCTGGATGACGTGCGCATCCGGCTCCTGCACCCCGACGGAACTCCGGTCGGACTGGGAGAAGTGGGCGAGATGTACATCAGTGGCGCGGGAGTCACCGCCGGGTACCTGAACCGCCGCAAAATGAACTCCGAGCGCTTCCTCCCGGCCACTGAAGGACCACCGGGTAGCCTGATGTACCGAACTGGCGATCTCGCACGGCTCACCCCGTCGGGCGATCTCATCTTTCAGGGACGTGCCGACCGGCAGGTTCAGGTACGCGGCTTCCGCATCGAGCCCGGTGAGGTCGAGGCTCTGGTCGCCGGTGTCCCCGGTGTCGAACAATGCGCCGTGACGCCCCGCCACAACGAGGACGGTGAACTGGAGTTGGTCGCGTATGTGGTGGGTGACGCCGTAAGCCCACGGGAGATCCGACGTGCGTTGTCGACTGTCGCCCCACCGCACATACTCCCCGCGGCTATCGTTGCGGTGAACGCTTTGCCGCTCACGCCTCAGGGTAAACTGGACGTAGAGGCGCTGGTCCCGTCTAACAAACCGGTGCCCCCGGTTCCCTGATAGAACACCAGCCTCGCCGACGTGCGTCGGATCTTTGGCGTGGTCCAGGGGCTACACATGCTCTCATACAGAGTCCCGCAGACATGCTGGCCAATACTTGGCACGGTCGCGTGCCTGACGGGCAGCTCGGCGGATTCCCGACCAGCATGAACTCCAGCAGTCCGTACCCGGACGAAGTCAGACAGAGGCGCGGCACGCAGTTGATGGCGGACGGTGGTGAACGTGGCCAGTGGCACCTTCGCTGGCAGACTCCAGACCGCGCTCAGCACTTCCAAGGTCGACCGTATCGGCGCAGGCACCACACGACACTGTCGACGTGTTTGGAACCGGGTTCGCCGTGTGCTGCGCGAGCCTGGTCGTAGGACAGTGTGAACAGCGGGTCCTCGAGGTGACGTTGGGGTCGAAGGCGAGTCCGGCCGCGTGATCCTGCGCCGCTGCCGCAGGACAGCGATAGAGTTCCTGGGCTAGCGCTCGGCATCGCCGGACACGGAGGAGTGCGCGGCCGCTGTCAGGCAATCGGAGAGGATTGCTGCCACGTTGGCGACGTGGGGAGGTTCGAGCATGGAGTAGTGGTCGCCAGGCGAAGTTCGGACCTCAAGGGTGGTGAGTCTCGTCCGCCACCGCGTTGCCTCGTCCGGGGATTCGACGGCCGCGCGGATGTACACGAGAGGGCTCGGCGGAGGCTTGAGCTGAATCTGATGCTCGGTCAGGGCGCGCAGGTGTGCGTCGAGGATACGACGGTGCACGGGGTCTGGTGGCGCTTCGGGTTCCGGAGCTGCTGCGGCGAGCGAGCCGGGGAAAGGTGAGTCCAGCAAAGCGGTCAGCAGCGGAGGCTTCCCCGAGCGCGTCAACAGCGAGGCCATCTCAACGGCGACGACGCCGCCGAAGGAGGAACCGGCCAACCAGTAGGGCCCGTCGTCGAGATGGTCGAGCAGCTCGTCGGTGTAGGCGCGGGCCATGGCGTTCAGGTCGTCGCGTGGCTCCTCAACGTCCCGGAAACCCCGGGCGGAGAAGCCGAAGACGCGGTGCGCCGAACCGATTTCGGCGGCCAGCGGCCGGTACACCAGGGTGCCACCGCCGATAGGGTGTATCAGGTAGAGCGGAGGGCCATTCGGCGTCGCCCCTGGAGGGAGGGGGAAAGCGTGCAAAGAACGCTCCTGCTCGTCTGGCCCGGACAATCTGGTGCGCAGGCACCGCAAGGTGGGTGAGGCCAGGATGTCCTGTGGGGAGGCGTGCAGGCCCAGGGTGTGCTGGATCGCCGAGGATAGCCGCAGTGCTAGCAGGGAGTCACCGCCGGCTTCGAAGAAGTCCTCGTCTTCGTCGCTGCCCGTGGTGCCCAAAACCTCAGCCCACAACGCAGCGAGTGGATCCAGGCTTCGTACTTCGGGCGGCTTTTCCCTGTGGGTCTTTATTGGGGGCGAAGCCTGCGGTACGTCGGTGATCCAGTGACGGACCCGCTCGAACGGGTACGTCGGCAACGGGGTCCGATGGAACCCCGCCTCGCGGACGACGGAAGCGAGATCAAGCGGCACTCCGGCGCTCCACAACCGGCCTGCCACGTCCATCAGGGTGCCATGGGATCCGCGTGGTTCGTCGTATCGACCGAGCGCGGACACGGTCACGGTGTTCTCGGGGATGTCCGGGTGGCGTGCGGCCCACCCGGACAGGGTGCGTCCCGGTCCGAGTTCGACGAGGATGGTGGCCTCGGAGCTACCGAGCGAGCGCAGGTTTGCGTCCATCAGCACGGTCTCCCGCAGCTGTCGGCTCCAGTAGTCCGGGTCGATGGCTTCCGCGGGAGTGATCCAGGTACCGGTGAGGTTGGACAACCACGGAGTGTGCGGCGGGGATAGGGGTGTCGCTGCCACCGCGTCACGCCACTGATCGAGGATGGGGTCCAACACTGCCGAGTGCATGGCCCGATTGACCGGGACCGGGCGGTACGGCACGGAACGGGAGGAGAGCTGAGTGGCCACGTGTTCCATATCGGCGACCGGGCCGGCAATCACCGCACGACCGGTGTCGATCTCCGTGGCGATGCTCACCGAAGGCGGCAGCCACCGGCGAAGCTGGTCGGCGGGGACCGGGACCGAGAGCATGTGGCCCTCCGGCGTGCTCTCGACCAGGCGGCCGCGCAGCGCGGCGAGCCGCATGCCGTGTTCGCGGTCCGTGGTTCCCGCGAGGCAGGCGGCGACCCATTCCCCCAGGCTGTGCCCTAGATAGCGGGTTGGACGGATGTCCCAGGAGTCCAGGAGCCGGGCCAGGGACCACTGCAGGGCGAACAGCGCCGGCATGGCGACGGAGACCGGTACGGGTCCGTTCGGCCGAGTTTGCCCGGTGAGCAATGTGGTGATGCGGCTGCGTACAGGAGGCTCGACCGTGTCAAGACAGTGGTCCAGCTCCTTCCGGAAGATGGGTTCGGACCGGTATAGATCGCCGACGGCGCAGTCTTGTTCCGCGCCTGTGCCGGGCAGCAGGAAGGCCAGTTCGGGTGGCACGGGGGCGGCCCGGTGTGTGGCACGGGCGGAGGCGAACGCTTCGCGGGCTTCCCCGGCCGTGCGGACGACGGTCGAGAACCGGTGCGCGAAGGTCGCCCTTCCGTGGCTCAGCGTGCTCGCCAGCAGATCGACGGGGGTGTCGGTGGCTACCTGTTCTAGCGCGGACAGCCGGCGAGCCAACGCCTCGCCGGTCTGGGCCGACACCACCAGCAGCCGATTCCTCTCCGGCGCCGGCCGCGCTGCCGCCGGAGAGGACTCCTCCAGCACAATGTGTGCGTTGGTACCCCCGATCCCGAAAGAGCTGACCGCAGCGCGCCGCGGCGAATCGGATCGCGGCCACGGCAGGGATTCGGTCGGCGCGTAGAACGGGGTTTCCGGTCGCAGAAGGTCGGCTCCGCTCGGGTGCGTGTTCACCGCAGGCGGGATCACGCCGTGCTCCAGAGCGAGAACACACTTGATCAGTCCCGCGACTCCCGAACCGACGTCGAGGTGACCGATGTTGGCCTTGAGCGACCCGAGCGCACATGACTGGGGTGACGCACCCCGGTAGGCCCGTTCTGCCGCGGAGAACTCGACGGCGTCACCGAGTTCGGTGCCCGTGCCATGGGCCTCCAGGTAATTGATCGTCGAAGGTTCGACCCCCGCGTCATTCAGTGCCGCCGCGATGACCGCGGTCTGCCCCGCGGAGGCGGGCGCGGTGAAAGACACCTTGCTGGATCCGTCGTTGTTGAACGCGGAACCCCGGATGACCGCGCGCACGTGGTAACCGGCGGCGATGGCATCGTCATATCGCATCAGCAGCACCATCCCGCCTCCGCTTCCGGGTACCGTGCCCTCGGCATGGCGGGAGAAAGGACGGCAATGGCCGTCGGGAGCCAGAATGCCGCCGACATGGTATAGGTAGCCGACTCGCTGCGGAACGCGGACCGTGCATCCACCGGCCAGGGCTGCGTCGCAGTCGCCCACTTGCAACGCCCGTATGGCGAGATGCGCCGCGACCAGCGATGTCGAACACGCGGTCTGGACGGTGACGGCGGGCCCGGTGAGATCGAGGCTGTGTGCGATGCGGGTCGCGGAGAAGTCCTTCTCCGACGCGATGGTGCGTGCGGTGTCTTCCGGCCGGTCCAAGCTGGGAATGTAAGGCGTCGGGTCGAGGGATCCGTACGTGCTGGTCCCAACTCCGCCGAACACCCCGATCCGGCCGGGAAACCGGTCGGGCACGCAGCCCGCGTCCTCTAGTGCCGCCCAGGCGCATTCGAGCAGCATCCTGTGCTGCGGATCCATCGCCCGCGCTTCTGTCGGGCCAATCCCGAAAAACTTCGCGTCGAATCCTGCGATGTCCTCGAGTATGCCGGCGACGGGCACGTATCCGGGCATGGTCAGGGCCTCAGGCAGGTCGTGCTCGTCTTCGGTGAGCCGGGTGACGGCCTCCACGCCTTTGTGGATCAGGGACCACAGCTCACCTGGATCGTTGGCACCCGGGAACCGGCCCGCCATGCCGACGACGGCCACCGGGTCGTTCCCCTGTCGCGACGCCGTCATCGTCTCTGCGGCGCTGGTGCCGCGTCCTGCCTGTCGAGGAACGCCGCGAGCTTACGGGGCGTTGGGTGGTCGAGCAGGTCGAGCACCCGCAGCATGGGGTAGCCACGTGATCGTAGGCGTGTCCGGAACTTCAGCAGTAGCAGGGAATTACCGCCACTGTCCAAGAACGCCTCATCCGGATTCTCCGTTGGGCTGCCGGACAGTTCGGCCCACAACTCCTCGACCAGGCGCAGTAGCGGCACGGTCGGTGCCTGCTCGGGGGCTGCCGGGGCGGCGAACGGATCCGGCAAGGCGGACCGGTTCAGTTTTCCGTTGAGCTGCAGTGGTATCTCCGGCAACATCACCACGAGGTCGGGCACCATGTAGGCGGGAACCTGGCCGGTCATGTGGTCACGGATGCGGCGGGAGTCGATATCCGAATCCGCGACGACCCACGCGACCAGGGTCGTGCTCCCGTCTTGCGGGTGGATCCGAGTGTCGGCCACCGCTGCACTGATGAACGGCGCGCTGAGTGCGGAGGCTTCGACGTCGTCCAGTTCCACCCGACAGCCGCGCACCTTGACCTGGCGGTCGGCACGGCCGACGAACTCGATTGCACCGTCCCCACGCTCGACCACGACATCCCCGGTCCGGTAGAGCCTGCCATCGGGTCCGTCGACGAACTTCTCGGCGGTCAGCTCGGGCCGGCGGTGATACCCCGACGCCACCTGCGGACCACCCAGGACCAGTTCCCCTGGTTCGCCCGGCGCGACGGGGTCGATTGTGCCGGGTCGCACGATGACCGCGGTGTTGTGACCAGCAGGACGCCCGATGGGTACCCGCGATGCGAACGCGTCCGCACGAGTGCACCGGTGCCAGAGGTTGACTACAGCCGCTTCTGACGGCCCGTAGGTGTTGAAGACCGCCGCTCCGGCGAGCACCTCGTTGAGACGCCTCAGGTGCTCGGGGGGCAACGGCTCACCGATGAAGAGGATCCTGCGCAATGTGGCGCATTCGGCCAGCGCGGGCTCCGCCAACAGCGCGGGAAGCAGACTGGGCACCAAGAACGTGTCGGTCACTCTGCCCCGGGCGATCGTGAGCGCGAGCTGCTCCGGATCGTGATGCGCACTATGCTCGGGAACGACCAGCGTCGCCCCTGTGACGAGTGGCCAGAATAACTCGACAATGGACACGTCAAAGGTCGAAGTCGTCCTCATCAGCACCCTGGACGCGAAGTGCAGGGGAAAGTCCGAAGCCATCCACGACAGCACTTCGTCGAGCGCCCCGTGAGAGTTGAGGACCCCTTTGGGGGTGCCGGTGGAGCCGGACGTGTAGACGACGTAAGCCGTGTCGTGGGGGCGGATTCTCACAGCGGGCGGCGTTTCGGAAGTCACGTCGGGAAGGGCGACCGTTTCCATGCCGAGCGCGTGCATCCTGGGTACCTGCGGGCTGTCGGTCAGGACGACCGACAGCCCGGCATCCGCGATCACGGCCTTCATACGGGGATCGGGATAGGCGGGATCCAGCGGCACGTACACGGCGCCGCAGCGCAGCACAGCGAGCGCCGCGACGACGAGATCGGCGCCGAGAGGGAGACAGACACCGACGAATGCCCCTCGGCCGATGCCTGTGGTGTGCAGCGCGCCGGCGGTCCGGCGGGCGCGTTCCACGAGTTCCCCGTAGGTCGTCACGGAACCATCGCTGGCACAGATGGCGGCTCGTTCCGGCTTCTGGGCGATGACCGCCGACCAGACACCGGATACCCCTTTCGCGCGATCGGGGGCACTGTCCTGGGGCAGAGTCGACATAGTGGCTCGATTCCGTGCGAACAAAGCTGTTGGAACCTCGACCATCGCACCGGTGGGGGCTCATGTCAGCTTCGCGTTCCGCGAAATGGAACAGGGCGCTGACCGTGCCGAGTCAGCGATGCCATAGTGACGATCTCGCAGATTTGCTTTGCGACACAGGAGGAGCTGCCGTGGTTGGAGTGCCGCTGTCTCAAGGGGTCACGCCGTTCACGTCGTGTGCCGGCGACGTGATGGTGACGTACGCCAGGATGATGGATGGGTCGGGTAGCCCGGAGGTACGTCGGGCCTTGTCAGGGGAGTGGCTCTCGTGGTGCTGGAACGAGTTCCTGCGCGACTGTGATGCGGGCGTCCCCAGCCAGATCGCCGGATACGAGGTGTGGTCGTTCACGACCGCGCCCTATACGCCGAATGCCCGGCCGAATTTGCGCGCCGCGTCCGAGGCCACGGCGACGCACGCGGAACTGTTCGAGCGAAACCAGGTCTGCATCGAACTGCGGTATTCCCTTATCGTCGGCGACACCAGCTCACCCGAGATGTTCCTGAAGGTCTCTCAATGCCTCCAGAACAGCCCGAACCCGCTGGCCCCTTGTCGGATACCGGTTGCGCGAAGGTTGGCGGAGGGCGACACGGTCGACGAAGCGCTGCTGGCGTCGGACGTCTCAGCCACCACGACCGCCGCCTACTGCGCAGCCCGTGCACGATGATGGCACGCGAGGGAGGATGGCAACCCCTCCACCGAGATTTCGAGTGGTGGGCGGAACACGCAGGCGACCGCGTCGCGATCACCGACGCGACGACGGGGAAATCCACGACTTACCGGACGCTCAACAGCAACGCCAACCAGCTCGCATACCATCTGGCCGATCTCGGTGTGGCGCCCGGGCAGCTCGTGGGGATCGCGACCGAGCGCGGTGCAGAGCTGCTTACGGCTTTGCTCGCTGTACTCAAGGCAGGCGGCGGGTATGTGCCGCTGGACCCGGGCTACCCGCAAGCTCGCCTGGCTCAGGTTATCAGTGACTGCGCCCTGCGGGTGGTAGTCGGGCAAGCGGCCCACAGAGCAATGGTGGATAGCGGCTCCGTCCGATTCGTCGACATGTCGGAGCCTGGCATCTCACGTGAGCCTGAAGACGACCTGGCGTGGAAGGCGGACGCCCAGGACCCGATGTACGTCATCCACACGTCGGGTTCCACCGGGAAACCCAAGGGCGTCGTCGTCCCGCACGTTTGCGTACCCCGACTGTTCTCGATGACTCGCGCGTCTCTCGGGTTCAGCCACGATGACGTGTGGACGGGACTTCACTCCTTCGCGTTCGACTTCTCGGTCTGGGAGATCTGGGGCGCACTGGCCCACGGTGGTCGGTACGTGGTGGTGTCCCATGAGACCGTGCGCGACCCCCAGGAGCTGTGGTCCGTCGTAGTCGATCAAGGTGTGACGGTTCTGAACCAGACGCCGACCGCCTTCCGGTTGTTGTCCACGGCCGCGTTGAGTGCGGAGGGAACGCCTGGCGCGCTCCGGCTGATCGTGTTCGGGGGTGAACAGCTCAATCCCATCGTGCTCGCACCCTGGATGGCGGCCTATGGTGATCGCGGGCCACGGTTGATCAACATGTACGGCATTACGGAGACCACCGTCCACGTGACTCTACGAGAGATCCGCACCTCCGACACCGCCCTGGCCGACAGCCCGATCGGCGTTCCCCTGGACGACCTGCGGGTGCGGTTGCTGGACTCCGACCTCGCGCCGACCGCGCCGGGCGGCGTCGGCGAGATGTTCGTGAGCGGTGCGGGCGTGACGGCCGGGTATCTGAACCGCCCCGACCTCACCGCCGCGCGGTTCCTCGAGGATCCCGATGGGCCTCCCGGCAAACGCATGTACAGAACTGGTGACCTGGCTCGCCAGGAGCCTTCCGGTGACCTGATCTTCTGTGGTCGTGTCGACCGGCAGGTCCAGGTGCGCGGTTACCGGATCGAGCCCGGGGAGGTCGAAGCGCTGCTCTCCCGTGTGCCCGGTGTCAGGGAGTGCGCGGTCGTGCCGCGGCGAGACGACGCGGGGGAATTGGAACTCGTGGCATACGTGGCGCTCACCGCTCGCGCCGATCCCCGGTCTGTTCGCCGGGCCTTGGCCGAGATGGCCCCGGCACATCTCCTGCCGAGGGCAATTGTGCCTGTCGAGGTCCTACCGCTCACGTCTCAAGGCAAGCTCGACGTCGATGCGTTGCCCGCACCACGCCCGGTGAGCGTTCCGCGATCCGACGACGGGACCGCACCCGAGTTGATCACCAGCGTGTGCGCGGCGGTTCTGGGCGTGGAGGAAGTCGGGGAGGATGACGACTTCTTCGCCCTCGGTGGGGACTCGATGCGTGCCGTGCAGCTGGTTCAGTCGCTCCGGGATGCGGGCTACGCGGCCACGGTGGCCTCGGTCTACCGGACTCCAATCCTGCGGGACCTGGCCGCGGATATCGCACAGTCGTCGCCCGCTGACACCGCAGACGACACCGATGACACGCCGGTTCCGCTCTCCGCGACACAGATCGGCGTGCTATACGACTGCGACATGGGCGATGACACGCTCTACCGCGTGTTGGCCGCTATCCATCTCTCCGGACCCTGCAATCGCGATGCGTTGACCTCTGCGCTGCAGGACCTCACCGCACGCCATGAGGTGCTGAACCACGGATTCGACCTGGCTGCCGACGATGGCCCGGTTCACCGCGTCCGCGGCAGCGTGGACATCCCATTGACCGTGTCCGACACCGACGACAGCCCGGACGCGATCCTCGACCGGCGCGCCGGGTGGGCTGCGGCGATCGACTCGGAACGCGAGCCACTGCTGCACTGCCACGTGGTCCGCTACCGTGACGGGAGCCATCACCTGGCTTTAGTCGTCCATCACGCGTTGCTCGACGGATGGAGCCTGTCGTTGGTAGCGGCCGACCTTGTCGCGCTATACCGGGAGCGGCTCGGCGGCGCACCTGCGGACCTATCCCACCCGGCGCCCGGGAGGACCGCGCGGCACGCGCGTCTCGAAGAGCAGCGGCGGACGGATCCGGCCGCGCGAGCGTTCTGGCACGAACGCTTGTCCCGAGTCGGCGCTGGCATCACCCCAGCGGGACACCTCCCGCTGGTTCAGGCGCGGGATTCGATCCCCGGAGAGCCGGTAGTTGACGTTGCCCGGAGGCTGGGCGTGCCTGCCAAGTGCGTCTTCGCCGCCGCGCACGTGTGGGCCACCGGACGTATGACGAACGCTCGGAAACCGGTGGTCGGGATGGTCGCCAACACGCGTCCCGAGGAACCGGGTGCGGATCTGGCTGTGGGGATGTTCGTCAACCTGCTGCCGTTCGCAGCCAACCTGCAGATCTGTGACTCGTGGGCCGAGCTCATCCGCGCGGTGTTCGCCTGGGAACGGGACGTCCTTGCCCACCGGTGGGTGGCCATGAGCGATCTGGTCGAGTGGACGGCAGGCCCGCTCTTCGACAGCGTCTTCACTTACACCGAGCCGAGAGCATTGGCACACATAGACTACGCGCCGCTGAAGCCCCGATCCGACTGGGTGTTCGCCAACGAGACAGCCTTCGCCGTCTACACGGACATCCAACGCGGCCCGCTCACCGACATGGTCGCGCTCAACACCCAGCTCCGCAGCACCGACACCTGTGCGGCCAGCCGGATGCTCAAGCAGCTCAACCTGGCGATTAAAGCAATCTGCGCCGACGCCGAGGCAATCCCCGATTCGACCGCGCACGCCGAAGCGGCCACGCACAATACCAGTAATACAAGTACGGGTACTGGCTTGGCCAGCCCGCCAACGAGACGCTGATGGACGCGGTGCCCGAGAACTTCACCAGCCCGTCGGTGGTGCGGTAGCTAATCGAGCCAGCTCAGTAGCCCACGTAGCTCACCGAGCATCTCGTAGGTGACCTGCCAACGCTGCCGGGAACCTTCGCTCTCGAGGTGGTCGTGGAGGCCGCGCTGGCCCTGGTTCCCGCGCGGGCATGTGGTCGCCTTCCGGGACTCGGTATTCCTGGCCTTCATCCACGTGGGCCAGGGCACCTGCCGCAGCTACCACGTGCGGGCCTACCTGGCCGAGCAGTGTGCGGGAGAAACGACGGTGCGCGTCACCATCACCTCCGATGTGGTGCGGCATGGCGCGTCCTACGCAGGATGCAGGACGCGCAGGTCACCGTCGGCCCGATGACAGCCGAGGAACTCCGGCGTGCCATCACCCGTCCGGCGTCCGCCGCGGCTTGTGCCGTCGAGAGTGATTTGCTCAGCGTCCTGATCGCCCACACACACGGTCAGACCGGTGCCCTGCCGCTCTTGTCGCACGCGCTGGTGGAGACCTGGCGCCACCGAAAGGCAACATCCTCCCAGCGTTCCAGGCCACAGGTGGCCTCAACGGCGCGCTCGCCCGCACCGCTGATCGCGCGTGCTGGGCTTCGCCACGGCGAGGTCGCCGACCTGCACCGCGAGGACAACCATCTCCTACCCAGCTCAATGGCATTGGGATGTCCGGTTCAAGGCGGGCACCTGCACGTGGTGCGGCGAGAGAACGTCAACGGCGCTTGGGCGAAGTCGCGACGCTCGCGGGCGGTCCCACTGGACTTCCTGCTGGTGAACCTGTTCGCCAGCCGTTGGGCCAGCCGATCCGACCGCAGGCGCTCAACGAACTGGTGATGATGCTGGGGGAGCGCGTCGGGCTGGCGTGGCAGCTGCCCCAAACATGCTGCGGCACTCGTTCGCCAGCGACCTGGCGGACGCCGGCGCGGCGCTCGACAAGATTCAACGCCTGCTCGGGCATTCACGACCGTCCTCTGCCGACCCCTACGTACACTCCGCCAGCAGCCGGATCAGCAAAGCCGTCGATCGGGTCCCAACCCCGCGGGCGCCGGTCGACACGGTGATGCCATGAACAACACGGCGACGGCACCAGTCCATCTCGACCGCGACAAGGACCTCGACGACTTGCTCGCAGCCATCACGCCCGAGTTCGAGCAACTGATCAACTGGAGCTGGAGCGCCCGCCTCCTGGAGTTCCTCACGACCATCCGCAGCTCTGCTGGAAAGCTTGCCAGGTCGCGGGGTGTTTGAGGATCGCCACAAATTGCGGAGCCCGGCTGTGCTCGTCCTGTGCCTACCACTGGAAGCACGACCCGCTCGCCAGCACCGGCGCCCAACCGGCCGGGATACCACCTGGCGGTGGCGCTGAACAAGGAGTCGCAATGGTATGCGGCGGAGATGATGCGTTGCACCTTGAGCGACAAACAGACCGCCGACACACCGTCGCTCCTGTGCAAATACATGCTAGGTAAGAAGTGACGCAAGATGGGATGTCCTGCCCTGAGCGCAATCTGGGTCACCGCGGCAGTACGCCGAGACACGGAGACCGCAACCTTCGATTGTGCAGCAGCATCGGAAAGTGATCGCAACTTCGGTACACGGTCCGACAATCGCTCCTCTCGCGGCCGGACTGTTCCACGCGCCCAAGATCATCCGGGCGAGCCTCCGTCGTTTCCGCCGCAGACGGTGCGATCTGTCCGGCCGCCTACAACCGGGTGAGGATCTGCGATGTCCTGAGTGGACCGTCCTCGTCGGCGGGTCGGTCCGCTCACGGGTGGCGGACGGTCCAGGCCGCGCCGTGCTCGCCCGCCGACCCGCAGCCGCGAGTGCAGTTCCGCTCGCAGTGGCGGCGGCGTAGCGAGCGCGACCACGCGCAGGCGGCGGCCCGCCACGTCCAGGTCCGGTTCTATGTCGTGCTCGCGCCGTCAGACGCTGGTCACGGTGATGGCGTCGTACCGTCCCGCCGCTGCGGGGCAGGCTGGGCGAATAGGAGACGATCTGGGCTGATCGGGTGGCTCAATGGTCGCTCGATGGTGGTTTGGCGGCGCGATGGCCGTTCCGTTCTGGAGTTGTCCGATGGTGTCGGAGCTTGGGGAAGGCGTCATGGCAGTTCGCCTGTGCGGCGCGTTCGGCGGGGTGGCGGTGCTGATGGTGGCGTTGGCACCCGTGGCATCGGCGACGCACCCCGCCGGGGTCCCCGGAGGGCAGCGTGAGACCGGCGAGGGGGAGCGGTCTCCACTGCAGCGTCGCCGCGCGGTCGTGACGCGGCGGCAGGCCGCGCTCGGCGCCCTGCGGAACTCCGGTGCCGGTGCCCTGCCGGAGGACGACCCGAACATCACGCCGGATACCGCGCTGCTGCTCGACCCCGACGTGTGCACCGCGCTCGCCGGCACGGGCAGCGGCAAGCGCATGGCACCGCTACGTCGCGCCGTGAAACTCGCTCGCTTGGTCATGACCGACAGGCCATCCTGCCGGTGCCGGTCGCACCGTCGCCGACGTCCCGCGCGTATCCGGTGATCGCTCCTTCCTCGTTGCTGGACGCGTTTGCGTCGAACGTGCACACATCATCGCCGCAATGCCCGGTGAACGCGGCGGTGGGCGGGAGGACGCCGGCCTTCACCAGACGGCGGGTGCTGTTGATCTTGCCGATGTTGTCCGTCACGGTCAGCCGGACGCTGTAGTAACCCGGGCGGGGTAGGTGTGCGAGATGGTCTTGCCGGTGGCGGTTGCGCCATCACCGAACTCCCAGGCATAGCCGGTGGTGGTCTCATCGCTGTCCTTCGATGGGCTCGCGTCGAATGAGCTCGCGGCGGGGTCTTCCGGCCATTCGGTCCGCGTCACCGTCAGGAAAGGGGGTGCCATTCGGCGGGGCGGGACACGCAGGGCTGGAGCCAGATATGCCGTCGGCATGTGCCCGGAACCGGTGCGGATGCCGACTTGTGTACCGTTCGTAGCCGCAGTGGCCCGTCCATACCGAAAAAGGTGAATACGCACCCGATTCGCCTACGATAGGTGTCGCCTTCAAGGCGTTTTGTTACCAGAAGACCATCGGGCAACCGCTCTTTTAGGGGCGCACTCGACTGTTTCTGCGGATGTATACTTGTTGGGTGATTGTCTCGTCGGCCGGGCGGGGCACCATTGCAGGGAGCCGCGCGATGGCCAGCCAATTCGACACCGCAGCCCGCGCCTACGAGGCTTCGGCCCAGGATATACCCATTCGAAGATACATCGAGTACCCGTCAATTCGAACCTTATGTGGTGGCGTGCACGACAAGGTCGTGATTGATCTGGGATGCGGTACCGGGCTGTACTCGCGAAGGCTGGCGCAATGGGGCGCGCGTCGCGTTTTCGGTGTCGATATCTCCGAGGGAATGCTTGCGCAGGCCGGGGAAATCGAAGACGACGCCCCGCTGGGAATCACCTACCTGCGCCGCGATCTCACGCGGCCGTGCGAGTGCGAACAAGAGTACGCGCACTTGTCCGGGCAGGTCGATCTGGTACTGGCGGTGTACGTCCTCTGTTATGCCACGAGTGTTACCAGCCTGGAGGCGATGTGCCGCAACGCCAGACAAGATCTGGGGCAGACGGAGTCTTCGTCGCCGCCACGTTGAACCCGGGCTACGCCGACCATGACGGCAAGTCTCGCTATCACGACGGATATTACGCGCGATACGGATTCACGCTCACCCCGTCCTCGCCGCCGTCCTCCGAAGGGTCGCCGGTGACATTGTCGATGATGTTGCCAGCGCAGCCCTCGATACCTCCGGTTCAGGTGGGCGCTGTGTTGTGGTCACAAGAAGCCTATGAAGAAGCGTTGCGAAAGGCTGGTTTCAACGACATCTCGTGGCACGAGATGACCGTGTCATCCGAGGGCGTCGACGATCACGGATCGTCCTTCTGGGAACCCTACCTGGCAAGGCCACACGCTGTGGTGATTCGAGCCCGATGACGACTACCTCGGCACACCGTGAAGTCGGCCTGATTGGAACCGCCGCGCATGATCGTAGCCGGTGACGCGATCATGATCGGGGTATCACCCTTCAATTCCTTTACCGGCCACGAACGATCGAGACCATCCTGGAATGGTCAATATCACGATTCCGGCACGTCTACGTCCCCCGGTCCGGCGCCGAAGCGGCGCACCGATTCATCGTCGCCGGAACGCCGTCGCGCCGCGCGGTCCGCAAAGTCATCACCGCGGTGCACGAACAGTGCTGCGCCGCGTCCCGCGCCCTCCTGCGCGGCGGCGACCCCGACCCCCGCAGACATGTCCTCGTCTGGTCACGCTTCGCCGGAAACCCCCGCTATCGCAGGCTGCGGGAGCACATCACCGACGCCTACCGCATTGTCCCCGAAGTACGGTCCATGATCCGCTCGATGGTGACCGACGTGCCGGCCACCAGTCTGCTGGAGGTGAGTCACTCCGGCTTCTACGAGTGGCGCTCGAGGCCAACCTCGCCGGCGGCGCTGCGCCGGGAATGGCTGACCGGGGTGATCACCGAGATCCATGCCCGCTCCCGCGGCACCTACGGCGCACCACGGGTGCACGCCGAACTGCGCCTGGGGATGGGCATCATGGTCAGCCGCAAGACGGTCGCCAAACTCATGCGGACGGCCGGGCTGGCCGGGATTCCGCGGTGGCAGACCCGCAAGAACCCGAAAATCGAGGTCCGCAGCGAAGACCTGGTCAACCGGAATTTCCTGCGCACCCAACCAAATCTGCTCTGGGTGTGCGACATTACCGAGCATCCCACTCGCGAAGGGAAGCTCTACTGCTGCGCGGTGCTGGACGCGTTCAGTCGCAAAATCGTGGGCTGGTCCATCGACAACAGTCAGAACACCACGCTCGTCGTGAACGCCCTGGAGATGGCAATCAGCAACCGGAATCCTAATCCTGGCACCGTTTTTCACTCTGACCACGGCGTGCAGTTCACGTCCTGGACCTTCACCAACCGAGTCAAGGCAGCCGGGCTGATGCCCTCGCTCGGAACCGTCGGTGACGGCTACGACAACGCGATGATGGAGTCGTTCTGGTCGAAGATGCAGACCGAACTCCTCGACCGCCGGAAATGGAAAACCCGGACCGAATTGGCCAACGAGATCTTCCAGTACCTCGGGATCTTCCACAACCGGCAACGCCGCCATTCCAAACTCGGATACCTCACCCCAGTCGAATATGAGAGACTCCACGAATTACAACAACCCGCCTGACACTCCACAGACGACGGTCCGGAGACCGGGGGCAACGCCAGCCTGTCCGTCAAAACGGGTCAACCCCAATCCCAGACACAGATGATCATGACAGCCCGGCAGTCCATCCCGGCCAGGGATCCACTGCACCACCACCGAAAGTGCGCCAGAGCCAAGCGTTTTACAGTCCCCGCATGCCTGCACATATCGGGTCCGAAGCGAAAGTGGTACCCACTGGACTTCCATGAGCGAAATGGTTGGGAGGCAGGCGGGTCAGCACGATTCACTGTGTCAACCGAGATCCGGTGTAGAGGTGGCTAGGCGGCTGGTCTGGTCGCGGTCTTGCTGTTGTGCTCGGCTTCTTCGGTGGGCTTCATCAGCTGAACCGTCCTCGGGGCAGGCTCGCCAGGACCTGCTTCGCGGCCCGTTCACCCGATGCGGCGGCGTCGGCGAGTGAGGGCATGTCGAGTTGGTAGTCACCGGCCAGGTGGACCGGGCCGAGATTGCGGCGCAGCGTCGGCAGTGAGGTGCGTCCGCCGGGTGCCCAGAACGGCACGACCCGGTGGTGACGCCGGACGATTCCCTCGTCGAGTTTGCCTTCGAGCTCGGGGTAGAGCGAGAGGAGGTCCGCGGTGAATCGGGTGACGATCTCCTCGTCGGTGAGTTCGAACAGGCTGTCGGCCACGGCGCCGCCCGCGAAGCAGGCCAGCGCGCCGCCCGGCTTCCGCGGGCCAGGACGGCGCATCGCCGCAGCGTGGTTGAACATCGCCTGGAACGAGAGCTGGGGCGTCGACACGGCGATGTAGTCGTCCCACCGCTGGGGGCCTTCTTCGCGGGTGAAGAAGCCCACCACCACGTACCGGCCGTAGCGAATGTCGTCGAACGCTGTGCGGTACCCGGCAGGGAGGCTCGGCAGGATCTTCACGGCCACGTCGCCGGGAACGGTGACGATCGCACGGCGGGCACGAATCCGCGCCGGCCCGTTCTCGTCCTCGTAGTCCACGACGACGCCGTCCTCGGTCCGCTCGACCGATGTCACCGGCGAGTTCAGCCGCAGGCGATCGCCGAGGTCGGCCGCCAGGATGTCGGTGAGGGTCTGATTTCCCCCTTCCGGCAAGGAAAGGTTGGGAACCTTCGCCGGGTCGGTCAGGAGGATGCCCATCGACATGACGAACTGGGTCGCGGCGGTCTCCTCGGGTTCGCATCCCATCCATTGCCCGGACCAGGACCGGACCATGTCCCGCGCGACCTCGGAGCCGATTCCTCGCAGTACGTATGATGCGGAGAGAGTGTCGAGCTTCGCGCGGACCCGTTTCGCCAGGCGGTTCTCGGGGTTCATCTGCAGGAACGGTGTCGCCGCGAGGATGCGGGCGCCGACGGCTGCCAGCCCGATCCTGTCCATGAAGGTCATCCGGGAGCGGAACATCAAGCCGAACGGATTCGAGGTGTCGACCTGTTTTCCGTGGAGCGAGAGGGCGACCGTCTTGCCGGCCAACGTACCCATGCTGACCTGATGGCGTTCGAGGGCTTCGATCAGTGTTCCGGTGCCTTCGGTGAACTGGGTTCCTAGGTTGATCCAGTAGTCGCCGCGGCGAACTGACTCCACGCGGCCGCCGGCACGGCCGGAGGCTTCGAGTACGACGACGTCTCGATCGGACAGGGTGGTCGCCGCCATCAATCCCGCCATTCCGGCGCCGACCACGACGACTTCCGTTGCGTGCTCGTGAAGGGACTCGGTCATGTGCTGCTCCATTCCGGTGTCGATGTCAGTGCCGTGGCGATGGCTCGCACCAGGCGTCTCGTGGCTGTCCTGCTGCTCCGGCTGACTGCCGTGAAGGAGATGTAGCCGTGCACGAGCTCGCGCTCGTGGATCACCTCGGTGGGAACGTCGCTCGCCGTCAGCGCGGCCGCGTAAGCGAGTCCGTCGTCGCGGAGCGGGTCGAAACCGGCGACCGTCACGATGGCGCGGGGAAGCCCTGTCAGATCGCTTGCCAGTAGAGGGGAGACCCGCGGGTCGAGATGGTCGGTCCCGTCGGGGAGGTAGTGCCCCATGAACCACGCGATCTGTTTGGCCGACAGCGCGGGGGATCCGGCGAACTCGTGCTGAGAGGGACGCCGCTGCGAGATGTCGGTGACCGGCTGGATGAGCACCTGCATCATCGGCTGGACGGCTTCGCCACGAAGCCGCTGGCAGAGCACGGCGGCGATGTTCCCTCCGGCGCTTTCACCGGCGACGACGATCCGGTGCGGGTCGATACCCCAGTCGGCCGCGTGCTCGGCGGCGTACCGCCACGCGGCGAGCGCGTCGTCGTGCGCCGCCGGGAACGAGTGCTCGGGTGCGAGCCGGTACTCGACGGACAGGACGTCGGTGCCCGTTCCCCGTGCGAGCATCCGCGCCGGGGCGGCGTAACCGGCGCGGCTCCCCAGTGCGAAACCGCCGCCGTGGAAGAAAAGGATCAAACCCCGGGAAGGGGTGCAGGTGCTGTAGCGGGTCGCCTGCAACCCCTCGCCGAGATCGACCTCCTGCTCGACCGCGCAAGGTGCGATCCGGTCGGCGAACAAGGCGGCGTCGTGTTCGGTCACTTCCCGGGCGGCCGTCACCGGAAGGTCGCTGTAGTCGTCACCGGCTTCCGTGAGTCTCATCAGGAAGGCGACGTCGGCGGCCATCCGATCGCCTGCGCTGTTGACCGGCGGGCGGACCAGCGGCCTGAGGAGCGGGGCCGGGGTGCGGCTCAGGGCGATGACGAAGGCCCGCTGAAGGCGCTGGCCCAGCGTAAGGTTCGCCGCGGTCATGAGTCAGCCGCCGCGCTCGTGAGGTCGGCGGCGGGTGTCCGGACGGAGAAACGGATGTTCCGGTCGACCAGCCGTCCCTTGAACAGCCGGTTGTCCTTCACGAACGTCGTGTGCATCCGCCACGGCAATTCGGTGCCCTGCCGGGGGAGTTCGGGCTTCGCCCGCTGCATGTAGCCCGCGGTGAGATCGAGGAGATCCGTGGTGGCCAGTCCGTCCGGGGCGACCGGGACCGCGATGTCGTAGCCGTTCGTGTCCATGCGGCGGAGCACGTCGCCGACCAGGCGGCACACGTTGCCCAGCCGGAGGGTCCACGACGCCTTCGTGTAGCCGAGCATCATGGCCCAGTTCGGCATCCCGGAGATGAGGGCGCCGCGATAGAGGACGGCGTCGGACAACTTCACCGGACGACCGTCCACTGTGGGCTGGATGCCGCCCAGCAGCTGCATGACGAGGCCGGTCGCGGTGACGATGAGATCGGCCTTCAACGTCTTGCCCGACTGCAGGAGGATGCCGTCCTCGGTGAAGCGGTCGATCCGGTCGGTGACCACCTCGGCGTCGCCGTCGCGGAGTGCCTTGAAGAACTCGCCGTCCGGCGTGACACAGAGGCGCTCGTCCCACGGGGCGTACGGCGGATTGAAATGGGTGTCCACGTCGACGTCCGCCGGAAGCTCCTTGAGCGTCCACTTGCGCAGCGCCTTCCGCCCGAAGTCGGGGAACTTGCGCAGGGTGCTGACGAGCAGGAAGTCGATCCAGATGTTCTTGCGGCGCGTGGCCGCGTAGCCGAGCTTGGCCCCGAGCAGCTTGGTGAGCCTGAGGGCGATGCCGTCGACCCTCGGCTGGGAGGCGATGTAGCTGGGCGTGCGCTGGAGCATCGTCACGTGTGCCGCGGCGCCGTCCCCCATCAGCATGGCCGGGAGCATCGTCACCGCCGTCGCGCCGCTACCGATGATCACCACGCGTTTGCCGCTGTGGTCGTAGTCTTCGGGCCACTGCTGGGGATGCAGGATGTCTCCCCGGAAATCGTCGCGACCCTCGAAGTGGGGTGTGTACCCGGATTCGTAGCGGTAGTAGCCGGTGGCGCTGAAGACGAAGCGGGCTTTGATGGTCTTCGTGTGTTCGGTGCCGGCCTCGTCGGTCACGGTCACCTGTAGCGTCCACCGCGCCTCGTCGGTGGACCAGTCGGCGGAGGTCACCCGGTGCCGGAGCCGGAGGACCTCGTCCAGGCCGAACTCGCCCACCGTCTCGCCGAGGTATTCGCGGATCAATGGCGCTTCGGCGATCGCGCTCCGGTGCCGCCACGGTTTGAACTCGTAGGCGTAGGTGTGCAGATCGGAATCGGACCGGACGCCCGGATAGCGGAACAGGTCCCAGGTGCCGCCGATCGAGTCGCGGGATTCCAGCAGGATGACCTTCTTGTCGGGGAAGTCGGCCATCAGATGCCGGGCCGCGCCGATCCCGGAGATGCCGGCGCCGATGACGACGATGTCGGCGGACTCCATTGCGCCTGTGTCCTTCATGCTGCACTTCCTTCTGGGTTTTGGTCCTGCGGGAGGGCGGGGACGACGCCGGTCCCGCGGGCACGGGTGGCGATGATGGGCTCGGCGAGGACTTCCGCTCGGCCCGTGTGGTCGATGGCCCTGGCGATGACGCGCAGCTCGAAGTCGACCGTCCGGCTCCGGTTGCCCTTCGCCGCGAGCCGGGCCTCGACCTCGATGACGTCGCCGCCACGCACCGGCGCCAGGAATTCCACGGACGAGTAACCCGCGAAGAGGCTCTCGTGGCCGTCCGTGACGATCGCGAGATGCGTTCCGGCGTCGCCGAACAGCGCCAGGCCGAACGCCCCGTCGACGAGGTTGCCGGCGTAGTGGGCCTCGGAGTAGGCGACGTAGCGCCGATGGATGACTTTCATGAGAGCTCCTGACCGAGTAGGTCATCCGATTAAGTCAGTTGGCCGAGTGTGTGACAACTTTCATCTCTCGTCAAGGGGTGGTTCAGGTGCTCGCCCGAAAGGGGCTGTTGACAACGCGCGACCAGGCGCCCATCATCTTCGTCAATTGATCGAGTCATTTGACTAACTATGACGCGACACTCGCCAAGATCGAAAGGGCCCGCGATGGCCGAGATCATGACGTTCCCCGAGGCGCCCGTGAGGGAGGGCTCGACTTTCCCCATCACGATCGAAGACGACGCGAGTCCGGTCGTCCGGCTGATCGGGCGCACCTTGCGTGACTCGGCGCGGATCAGTCACGCGCGGGAGGTACTGGGCCGGTCCGGCGGCACCGTGGCGATCCGCTCCCACGACACACCGCAGGCCGCGACGATTTCCTTCGGCCGCAAGACGATCACGGTGACCGGTGGAGTCGTGGCCGAGCCGGACGCGACGGTCGTGGTCGACCTGCGGGCGCGCTTCGCTTCCGCGCGGGAGCCCGCCGGTGATGTCGTCCTGGCCACCGGCATCTTGCGCGCGTTGAAGCCGCCGCTACCGCACTGGCGCGAGGCCGCCCGGAATTTCTGGGCGGTGACAAGGGGAATACCGGGTATTCCCGACGTTTTGATCGTCGACGGCCCGGAGCGATGTCAGTTCGGCGACGGGGCGACCGAGTACCTGATGGCGGGACCGCCCGACGTTCTCGCCGGTGTCTTCAGCGGCGCGGACGATTTTGTCGCGTCCTTGGGAGCCGGTCTGCGGGTCAAGGGCACGTTGTCGCAGATGTCGGTCATGACGGCCGCTTCCTGGAGGGTCCGCTTCGATGTCTGATCCACGCGCTGTTCGCCTCGAGGCGACGAATCACGACGGAAGCTTTCTCGGCAAGAACGTGTCGATGACGAAGTTCGCCTCGGGCAAGGAATCCGGCTTCGCCTTCGCCGACATCCTGTTCGCGATCGATCTGGGCAACGAGATCGTCCTCGGTGACGCTTTTCCGGACTGGCGCGGCAATCTCTACGACATCAAGATGGTCCCCGACCTGTCGACCCTCGTCGCGTGGAAGCCGGGGCTGGATGCGGTCATCGGCGACTACTGGCTGAAGGACGGCACACCTGTGCCGATCTGCCCGCGGAACCTCGTGCGGAAGCTGGTGGCCCGGCTGGCGGTTCTCGGGTACACCGCGACGATCGCCGTGGAGATCGAAGCGACCCTGTTCGAGGAATCCGTTCAAGAGGCGCGAAAACTCGGGTACCGGGATCTGACGCCGTTGGGCGGTGGCACGGGAGCGACGTACCACTTGGCGAGGTCCAAGGACTGGGTCGATTACATGGAAGCGGTCGTCGAGCGCCTCGATCGGGTCGGCATCGCCTGGGAGGCATGGACCGACGAGGCCGCCGCCGGGCAGACGGAGCTGAATCTGGCGCCGACGGATCCGATCACGCTGGCCGACTCCTGGGCACGGACCCGGCAGATCATGCGCGAGGTCGCGTTCGAGCTAGGCCACACCGTGACCTTCATGGCCAAGCCGACGGCGGGCTACGGACAAGGCGCCCACATCAACCTGTCGCTCCAGAGCGACGGAGTGAACCGGTTCTTCGCCGAAGACGGCCCCTCCCCGCTGATGCGGCACGCGGTCGGGGGACTGCTGTCCACGATGGAGGGCAACACCTCGCTCGCGTTGCCGCAGATCACCTCCTATCGGCGGCTGGTGGACTTCACCGGACCGCCCACCACCGTGAGCTGGGGCGTCAACAACAAGACGGCCGCGGTGCGCGCCATCACCGGCCACTCCAAGTACTCGCGCCTCGAGTACCGGCTTCCCGGTGCCGACGTCAACCCGTACCTCGCGTTGGCGGGGGTGCTTGCCGGAGTGCTGGCAGGCATCGAGCGGGAGATCGAGCCGCCGGAGCAGGTCACGGACATGGCCTGGTGCTTGCCTGAGGGCGTGCCCCGGATCCCCGACACGATGTCGAAGGCGGGTGCCGCCCTGGACGCCGATCCCCTGCTGCGCGAGTACCTCGGTGACGAGTTCGTGGACTTCTGGGTCGCGTCACGACGCTGGGAGTGGATGGAGTTCCACACCAAGGGCGGCGATCCGTTCGCCGAACTCTCCCAATGGGAGTCCACCCGCTACTTCGAGTTCCCGTGAGCGCGCGTCCGCTGATCGGCATCACCGGCCGGCGGTTCCGGCTGGAGCTGATCAAGGGAGCCGACGAACGGTACGGCGACCGTTGTCTCGACAGCTACATGTCGGACTTCGCGAGCCGGATCGCGGAAGCCGGCGGGCTTCCGGTGCACCTGTCCTACGACACCGACGTGACGGAGATCTGTCAGCGGCTGTCCGGGGTGGTGATCACCGGCGGGCAGGACGTCCACCCGGCGTTCTGGGGTGGCGACCCGGGAGTGGTCCGTGACGTCGATCCGAGACTGGACCCGATGGCCCACGACGAGGCCCGGGATGAATACGAGATCGCGCTCGCCCGGGCCGCTCTGGGGCGGGGGATTCCCGTGCTGGGCGTGTGCCGCGGCATGCAGGTGCTCAACGTCGCCCTCGGCGGGACACTCGTCCCCGATCTCCCACGGGGGCCGGTGAGTCACCTGTCGGCGGAGGCCGCACCCACCGACGGCACCGCTGATCACCTTGTGTCGTTCGAAAAAGGCTCGATCGTCGCCGGCCTGTTCGGCGAGCACGCGATGACCAACTCCTGGCACCACCAGGCCATCGACCGCTGCGGCACCGGCCTGGTCGTGACCGGGCGGACGAGCGACGGCGTGATCGAAGCGGTCGAACTGCCGGGTGCCCCGGTGCTCGGAGTCCAGTGGCATCCGGAGTGGATGAAGAGCGAGGACCCGGCGATGACGTGGATCGTGCAGGCCGCGGCGAAGAGACAGAGGAGCTTGCCATGACCGCGAAAGTGACGGCCGGACAGGCGGGCGACGATCCCGCCGTCCCGACGGTGACCGAGTTGCTGGAGCATCGGGCGCGGGACTCCCCGGAACGGGAGTTCCTGCGGTTCGGCGAGTGGTCCTGGAGCTTCGCCGAGATCGACGACTGGACCTCCAGGCTGGCGCACCGGCTGATCGAGGTCGACGGTGTCCAGCCGGGCGACCGGGTCGCGATCATGCTCCCGAACGTCGTGCACTGGCCCGTGGTGTGGCTCGCCGCGCTGAAGGCAGGCGCGGTCGCAGTACCGATCAACAGCTCCTACCGGCGGGCCGACCTCGCCTTCGTCCTGCGGGACTCGGGCGCGCGCGTCGTGTTCACCGACGCCGATCGCGTGGAGCTGATCGCGAGTGTCGTCGCCGGCGAGGACATCCGCGTCGTGGATGTCGCCGACGACGGGGCGGAGCCGTTTCCGGCGACACCTCCGGCGGTGCCGATCGACGGCGGGGCACTGGCGAACCTGCAGTACACGTCGGGCACGACCGGTTTCCCCAAGGCGTGCATGCTCACCCACGACTACTGGGTGCGGCTGGGCTGGATCTGCGCGGCGGCGACCGGACTCGGACCCGAAGACGTTCTTCTTACGGCGCAACCATTTTCCTATATGGATCCCCAATGGAACACCGCGCTGGCCCTCACGGTCGGCGCCCCGCTGGTCGTACTGCCCCGGTTCTCCGCGTCGACCTTCATGGCGGACGTCCGGCGGCACCGCGCGACCTTCTTCTACGTCCTCGGGTCCATGCCGACGCTGCTGTTCAAACAGCCGCCCACCCCCGAAGACCGCGACAACGACCTCCGTCTCGTGTTCTGCTCGGGAATCCCGGTCGGACTTCACGCCCGGCTGGAGGAGCGCTGGGGAGCGCCGTGGCGCGAGATCTACGGGATGACCGAGTCCGGGATCGACCTGTTCAGCCCTTTCGGTGACGCAGACGCCGTGGGAAGCGGGAGCCTGGGGCAGCCGGTACCGACGAAACAGGTCCGCGTCGTCGACCCCGACGGCACCGAGGTGCCCGACGGCGAGGCCGGTGAGCTGATCATCGCGGGCACGCCGATGATGAACGGCTACTGGAACCGCCCGGAGGACACCGCCAGGGTGTTGCGGGACGGCTGGCTCCACACCGGCGACGTCGTCATCCGCCACTCGGACGACGGAATCCGGCTGGTCGGCCGGATCAAGGACATGGTGCGGCGCGGTGGCGAGAACGTCGCGAGCGTCGAGGTCGAAGCCGCACTGGAGCGGGACGACCTGGTGGTCTCGGCCGCCGTCGTCGCCGAACCCGACGAGACCCTCGGTGAGGAGGTCAAGGCTTTTGTCCAGTTGGCGGCCGGAGTGCCTTCCGGTCGTGCGACGGCCGAGCGGATCGTCGAGCGGGCGGGCAAGGAACTCGCGCGTTTCAAGGTGCCTCGCTACATCGAGTTCGTCGCCGAATTCCCCCGCACTCCGTCCGAACGCGTTTCCAAACCGGCGCTGAAGGCCCGTGCCGCGGCCGATCCCGGCGTGACCTACGACCTCGGCACACGACGGGGATTCGTCAGCGTCGACCTCGTCCGGGACGTGGCGGTGCTGACACTCCGGCGCCCCGAGAAGCTCAACGCCCTGGATGTCGCCACCCGGCTGCGGCTGGCGGCCGTCATCCGCGAATTGGGCACCGGTGAGCGTGTGCGCGGGATCGTGCTCACCGGCGAGGGGCGAGCCTTCTCCGCGGGAATGGATCTCCTGAGCACGCCGTCCTCGGACGCCGAGATGCGGGAAGCGTTCGCGAGTTTCCACGACATCACCCGGGCCATCCTGGAGACGCGGGTGCCCGTGGTCGCGGCCGTCAACGGGCTCGCGGTCGGCGGAGCCTCGGAGTTCACGCTGTGCTGCGACGCCCGCATCGGAACCCCGGCGACGGAGTACTACCAACCGGAAAACGGCCGGGGAATCACGATTTCGAACGCGTCCAGCGTGCTGTTGAGGCGCCTCATCGGGAACCACGCGATGCGCGTAGTCCTCGGATCCCCTCGCGTCCCGGCCGACGAAGCCTTACGGATAGGCCTTCTCGACGAGATCGTCGAACCCGGCGCCCTGATCGGCCGCGCCGTCGACACCGTCATCGACTGGACGCCCGAGGGGAACACGACGGCCCTTCACCTCGCGCTCCTGCGTCCGCGGGCAGAGGACGTCGAAGCGGCTTTCGCCCGGGAAGACCTCGCCGCCGCCCAGGCGTGGGAAAGCGGGCTTCTGACCGCGGGCATTCAGGGCTTTTTGTCCACTGACAGAGCATCCAAAGAGGAGGCGTCGACATGATCGACACCCAGGCCGCGCTGCTGACCGCCGTCAACGAGCCGCTCGAACTGACCGTGATCCGGGTGGACGCCCCGGAGCCGCACGAGGTGCGCGTCGCGGTCACGAACGTGGGGCTGTGCCACAGCGATCTGCACTACATGACCGGAACGGTGCCGACCGGCCTGCCGGTCGTGGTCGGCCACGAGGTGGCGGGCGTGGTCGAGGCGGTCGGCTCACGGGTGTCCGGGCTGCGACCGGGGGACCGCGTGGTCGGCGCGCTGACTCCTTCCTGCGGCCGCTGCGCCAACTGTGAGGCGGGACGGTCGACCCAGTGCGGACGGGTGGAGGAGATCCGCCGACGCCCCCGGCCCGCGTTCCAGACCACGGACGGCGAGCCGATCGAGCGGCTCGGTGACATCGGGGCGTTCTCCCGGCACGTCCTCATGCGCGAGAACTCGCTGGTGAGGCTTCCCGACGACGTTCCGCTGCACGTCGGCTGCCTCCTGGCCTGCTGCGTCATCACCGGTGTGGGTGCCGTTTTCCGCGGCGCCAAGGTGCGACCGGGCAGCACCGTCGCGGTCATCGGCTGCGGCGGCGTCGGATCGGCCATCATCCAAGGCGCCCGGCTCGCCGGAGCCTCGGCCATCGTCGCGATCGACCTGGACGACGCGCGCCTCAAGGCCGCGCGCGGTTACGGCGCGACCCACATCATCAATGGCGGGGACGGCGATCCGGTCGCGGAACTTCGCCGCCAGCTGGGCGACGGAGTGGACTACGCCTTTGAGGCGGTCGGTTCGGCCCGCACCGCGGCGACGGCCCTGGCCCTCGTGCGCCCGACGGGGACCGCGTGCCTGGTCGGGATCGCGCCCGGAGGCACGGAGCTCAGAGTCCCGGCGTCGGACTTCTTCTTCGAGGAGAAGCGGCTCATCGGCTCCTACATGGGCTCGGGCCAGGCGCGGCAGGACATCCTCCAGCTCGCGCGCCTGTACCAGCAGGGACGCCTGCTGCTCGACGAGATGGTCACGCGCGTCATCCCCTTCGGCGAGATCAACGAGGGCTTCGAGGCGATGAAATCCGGCGACGTGACCCGCATCGTCGTCGATCTCCAGTCCTGACCAGCGAAGGAAACGTGAAGATGAGCAACGAGCTTCCCCGGCCGGTGAACTACATCGCCGACGACTGGAGCGAATGCCAGACCGTCCCCGACGCGTGGAACCTTGACCCCAATACGCGCGAGCCCATCCACCGCACTGTCACGACGGCACCCGACGACGTCGAGCGCGCGCTTCGGCACGCGGAGCGCGTGCACGACGTCGGTCGCTGGGATGAGGACGCCCGGCGTGAACGCGCCGCGATGTTCGAGCGCGTCGCCAACATCGTCGAGAGCCGTGTCGAGGACATCGCCCGCACGGACTCACTGACCAGCGGTACGCCCATCGGCGTCACGCGCAAGGTCGCGGCCTTCCTGCCCGCGCGGATCCGGGCGACGGCGGCGGACCTGGTGACCATCCCGCGGGTCACCGCGCTGGCGGCCGGTGGCAGGGACGTCCGCCTCTACAAAGTGCCATGGGGACCCGCCGCGATCCTCACACCGTGGAACGGCCCGAGTTTCATCCCCGCGGCCAAGATCGCGAGCGCGATAGCCGCGGGCTGTCCCGTCATCCTCAAGCCCTCGGAGCACGCGCCCGGCAGCGCGCAGATCATCGTCGAGTGCTTCCTCGAGGCGGGCCTGCCCAGCGGCGCCCTGCAACTGGTGCACGGCGCGGGCGACGTCGGCGCCAGGCTGACCTCCGACCCGCGCGTCAAGATCGTCTCGTTCACCGGCGGACCCGCAGCCGGGCGCGCCATCGCGCGAGCGGGCGCGGAGGACTTCAAGGTATTGCAACTGGAACTCGGCGGGAACAACCCGGTGCTCGTACTGGACGACGCCGACCTCGACGTCACCGCGGACGGCATCCTCGACGGCATGACCAAGCTCAACGGTCAGTGGTGTGAGGGGCCGGGCAAGATCCTCGCCCACCGAAGCCTGGTCGCACCTCTTCTCGACGCGTTGACCGAGCGGATCTCCAAGCTCGTCGTCGGCCACTCGCTCGACGCGGACGTCCGGATCGGCCCGATCTCCAACGCCCCGCACTTCCGGACGCTCCAAAACAGGATCGAGGGGCTGCGGAACCTCGGGGCGGCCATCCACCGGCCCGCTCGGCTGCCCGAGCTCGGCGGCTACTTCCTGTCGCCGACGATCGCCGTCGGCGCCGACCCCGCCCAGGCCACGGCCGAGCTGTTCGGTCCGCTCGTCTCCCTCCACGCCGTGGATTCCGACGAAGAGGCGTTGCACGTCGCCAACGCCAACCCTTCGGGCCTCGACGCCTACGTGTTCGGCGCCGACACCGACCGCGCGATCGACGTCGGCTCCCACATCCTGTCCGGCGAGGTGCGCGTCAACGGCGCCAAGATCGCCGACCTCGGTGACGACTCGGCTCAGAGCTTCTGGGGCCCGGCCGGTATCGGCGGGCACGGGCCGGCGGAGTCGGTGCGCGTCTTCTGCGGTGACCGGGTCGTCGGTGTCGATTCGCCCGGCTTACCGTTGTGAGGGCGCCACGGGCGTGGAGCCGAGCCGGGCAGCGAGCCAGCTGTCGAGAACCGACGTGGCGAGCTCCATCTGGCCCAGCGCGGCGGACCGATCCCCGTATGTCAACCAGTTCGCGGCGAAGCCGTCGGCCAAGGCGGCGATGACGAAAGCGATCTCCTCGACGATCTCCGGTTCGATCGGTTGGTCCGAACCGGCGTCGCGCAGCGCGGTGCGCACCGTCTCGAGGGCCTTGTCGTACACCTCGATACCGCGGTCTCCGTGCTGGCGCCGGGCCCAGCTGATGAGTTCCATCGCCGCCATGGCGAAACTGGCCGACTCGAGATAGCACTCCATTACTCCGCGCAGGAGCCGTCGAGCCGTCTCCGCCACGTCGCCGGGGGAGTCATTGTTCTCGAGCGCGTCGCGGTATCTGCCCGCCACGAACTCGTAGACGTCGGCGAAGAGATCCTCTTTGGAGCCGTAGCAGTAGTGCAGCATCGCCAGGTTCGCCTGAGCCTGCTCGGCGATCCGCCGGGTCGTCGCGCCTTCGATGCCGTAGGTCGCGATGACCTCCACAGCAGCCTTGATGAAGTCGCTGCGCCGTTGGGCGGCGGAGATCCGAGGCACGAAATCCTCCCGGTGCACGTAGTTGGACGCTTGATTAAGTCAACGCAAGCCTAGCAGCGGAAGTTCTTAGTCAAGCGACTTGATCGGATGGCTAAGTCGGGCGTACGCTATGGGCCGGATCACAAATCCGCGCAACGTCTCCAGGGCTCCGGCCGCCGGCCCGAACACCGCCTTCAGCTCAGAGGTGAAGGCACGACTAGAAGGAAACAAGGACATGAAGGAAATGCTCTTCATGCTGGCCGATCTCTGGATGATCTTCGCCGGCTTCTACTTCGGCTGGAAATTCATCCGGCGCTACGGCAACTACCTGCTCGGCCTGGAATGGATGATCGTCGCGACGTCGGGCTCGAACTTTCTCCTGTGGGCACTCCTGGGCGGAGACGAGGACAGCTTTCTCTACACCATCGCGTACTTCTTCGACGCTTTCTCGCGCTCCGTGGGCATCACCCTCATCCTCGTCCTGGGCCTGATGCGCGTGACGCATCGGTACAAGCCCTCCGTGGCGGTCGATATCGGCGTGTTCGCGCTCGCCGCCGCCGCCGGGCTGTACCTCCAGCAGTTCCGCGCCGACAAGCTGCACCTCGGTCCGGCGACGTTCTACGTCGTGGTCAACGTGCTCACGACGATCTTCCTCGCCTACTTCGTTTGGCGGCTTTGGGGCATCGGTGCCCGAAAGCTGGCCCTCGCCACGGCGCTGGTCACCCTCGCGGGATCCGTCATCGCGATCACGTATGACTTCTTCCCGATCCAGGGCGACGACGCGCACCGGACGCTCTTCTACACTGCGGCGCTGGCGACCTGGGGATTCCAGATGTTCGTGTGCTTCTTCGCCTATCGCGCCCTGCACGACCACAACGTGGCGGCGGGTGTCGAGCCGGAGTCGAGCCGGCAGAGCGTGGCGAGGGCCTGAGAGATGAAGACCGAAAACGTCGAGTACACCACCTTCAGTGGCTGGGTCGATCCGCCCGAGGACGTCCTGCCTTCCCTGGCCGAGGACCTCGTCTGCGATGTCGCGGTCGTCGGCGGCGGAATCGGCGGCATGTCGACAGCGCTGCGGCTGGCCGAACGCGGGCAGGACGTGGTGCTGCTGGAGGCCGAATTCTGCGGGCACGGAGCCAGCTCCCGTAACGCCGGGCAGCTGGCGGGTGCGCCGGGCGGCGACCTCCAGCTGCTGAATCTCCTCTACCGCAAGAAGATGCCCGGCATGATCGGCCTTGCCGAGCGTGCCGCACACCACGTCGAGAGTCTGATCGAGAAGCACGATATCGACTGCGACTACGAACGGACGGGCAATGTCTTCGCGGCGACGTCCCGTGGCCAGCTGGGCCGCGTGCGCCGGGTGACCAAGATCCTTCAGCGCGTCGGCGCCGACGTGGAACTGGGCACGAGCGAAGAACTCGGGATCCCTCGCGGATTCCTCGGCGGTATGCGCGAAAAGGTCGGTGGGATCATGAATCCCGGCCGATTCACCTTGGGGCTGCGGCGTGTCCTGCTCCGCACGCCTGCACGAGTCTTCGAGCAGACGAAGGTCACCGACGTCGCGCGCGACCGCGGCCAAGTGGTCATCACCACTCCTCGGGGTGAAGTGCGGGCGAACAAGGCGGTGCTGGCGACGAACGCGTACGCGGGGGAGTGGGACATCACGCCGCCGCGGCTGTCCGTGCCCATCTGGGTCATCGAGGTGGAGACCGAGCCCATCGATCCCGTCCGGTTGGCGACGCTGGGGTGGAGCAGCCGCTCCGGACTCGTCACCCAGCACAACATCATGGAGAACTACCATCTGACACCGCGCAACACCGTCGTCTTCGGCGTCCGGCGGCTCGAGCGCGGCCGGACGTATCCACTCCCGGAGAAGGAACCGGACCAGGCGCTCGTCGAAGAACTCGCCGAAGCCTTCGCGACACGGTTTCCGGCTCTGTCCGATGTCGCGATCGATCGCGCGTGGGGAGGATGGATCGCGATCACGCCGTCCTGGCTGCCCGTCGCCGGACAGATCGACGACGCCGTCTATTACTCGATCGCCTGCAACGGCCACGGTCTGGCTCAGGCCCCTTATGTCGGCTCCCTCATCGCCGACCTGATCGTCGACGGCGAGCGACACGAAGACCTGGCGGGATTGTGGCAGAAGAAGCCCAAGTTCCCGCGCCCGCTGATGATGAGTCCGTTGGGGCTTCGCGCTATCTGGACCGTCGACCGCTTCAACGATTTCGTGAATGGAAGCAGGCGTAACGCTCGACGAGGATCGGTGAGGACCTTGCGGAGAAACGCGTCATAAGGTCATCTCGGCAATCCCTTCCACACGGAGACGTGCACGCGGTCGTGCTAAAACCCTTCACGGCGTGTGACGCCTTCCAGGGACTGACCTCGACCGGTCGGCCCGGGACATCGGAGTCAGGCTGCCCACGACGACCTCGACTCGCTCGGCCACGAGCGGGCGGGTTGATGGAAGCAGCAGACAGGCCCCTCTTGCGGAGGCTGGAGGAACTGCCCTCCGCAAGAGGGTTGCGAGGCGTCTCAGCCAGGGCCATGAGGTGGTCGATCGGCCTCAAGTATTCGATGCCTTGCTTTGGGTTCTCGTTCTGGCTTTGCCGAAATCGGCCGGCCGGTGTTCGAGGAACGCGGTGATCCCTTCCGATCCTTCCGCGGTATCGGCCAGCGCGGCGATCTGACGGGCTTCGTTGTCGAGATGCGGCTCCAGTGTCGTAGTCGGAGCTTCGCGGACGAGGCGGGCGGACGCGGCCAGCGCCTGCCGTGGCCCACGGGCCAGCGAGTGGGCCAACTTGCAGGCGTCATCGAGGGGATTGTCGGCCACGCGGCTGACCAGGCCGTAGCGCTCGGCCGTGCCGGCGTCGAGTTGGCGGTTGGTGAGGATGAGGTCGGCGGCTCGGGCGGGTCCGAGGGTTCTGGTCAGGATCCAGGAGACGCCGCCGTCGGGTGAGAGCCCTGCCGCGGTGTAGGCGGTGCGGAAGCGGGCGTCGCTTCCGGCGATGACGATGTCCGCGGCGAGCGCGATGCCGAGACCGCCGCCTGCACACGCTCCTTGGACGGCGCTGATGACCGGCATCTTCAGCGCACGAAGGCCGCGAATGGCGGCGTGGGCGGCGTCGGCGACTTTTCCGACGAGGGCTCCCGGAGTCGTGGTGTCCGCGAAGGTGCGGAGATCGCCGCCGACGCAGAATGAGTCACCTTCGGCGTAGAGCACGGTGGCGCCGAGATCGGGCATGGCGGCCACGGTGCGGACAGCTTCCGCCAGCGCCGTGGCGAGCTCCAGGTCGATCGCGTTCTTCCGTTCGGGGACAGCGAGTC
This sequence comes from Amycolatopsis azurea DSM 43854, assembly GCF_001995215.1. GTDB lineage: Bacteria > Actinomycetota > Actinomycetes > Mycobacteriales > Pseudonocardiaceae > Amycolatopsis > Amycolatopsis azurea. The sequence continues at coordinate 15,107 of NZ_MUXN01000023.1, read as the reverse complement.
CGATGCGGGCGACACCGTCCCCGCAGTCGAGGCGCACGGGTTCGCGGCTCATGGATGTACCTCAGGGGGTGTCGTTGCGGGTGTGTGGTGGCGTGATGGGTGGGCGGACACGGCGCTAGCGCGGGGCCATGCGGATGGCTCCGTCGAGCCGGATCGTTTCGCCGTTGAGCATGGGGTTGGCGATGATGTGCTCGACCAGCGCGGCGTACTCGTCGGGGTCGCCGAGCCGCGCGGGATGCGGCACCTGTGCGCCCAGCGAAGCTTTCGCTTCGTCGGGCAGGCCTGCCAGCAGGGGAGTGTCGAACAGCCCGGGTGCGACGGTCATGATTCGGACCTGTTTGGCGGCGAGGTCGCGGGCGATGGGCAGGGTCATGCTCGCGATCCCGCCCTTGGACGCGGAGTACGCGGCCTGGCCGACCTGGCCGTCGAACGCGGCGACCGACGCGGTGCACACGATCACGCCGCGTTCCCCTCCCACCGTGTCGTGGGCGAGGATGCGTTCGGCGGCGAGCCGGGTGACGTTGAACGTGCCGATCAGGTTGACCTCGATGACCTTGCGGAACTGGGCCAGTGGGAACGGTCCGTCCTTGCCGACGGTCTTGTAGGCGTTGCCGATTCCGGCGCAGTTGACGGCCGCGCGTAGCGGGCCGAGCTGCTCGGCCACGTCCAGCGCGGCGGCGACCGCGGTCTCGTCGGTCACGTCGGCGGGGGCGAAACGTGCGGCGGCGCCCAAATCCCGCGCGGCCTGCTCGCCGGAAGACGAGGGCAGGTCGAGCAGGACGACGTTCCCGCCCGCCTGCACGATGCGGCGTGCGGTGGCCAGGCCCAGCCCGGAGGCGCCGCCGGTGACGACCGCGACGGTTCCTGTGATGTCCATAGTGGATGTCCTTTTAGGTCTTCAGGCGAGAGCGCCGACTGCGGTGGACAAGCGGACGGGAAGCTCGCTGATCCCGTTGATGAAGTTGGATCGCGCGCGCACCGGTTCGCCGATCACCTCGATGGTGGGGAACCGGTCGAACAGGATCGGGAGCAGCGCCCGTGCTTCGAGGCGTGCCACGGCGTTGCCGAGGCAGAAGTGCGGGCCGGCGCCGAAGGACACGTGCGGGTTCTCGGTACGGGTGATGTCGAACCGGTCGGGCTCGGTGAAGACGTCCTCGTCCCGGTTCGCCGAGGCGTAGCAGAGCACCACCTTGTCGCCCGCCCGGATCCGCTGCCCACCCAGTTCGATGTCCTGCACCGCGGTCCGCCGGAACTGGGTGACCGGCGGGAAGTAGCGCAGGATCTCTTCGATCGCGGTCGGCAGCAGTCCGGGGTCGGCCCGCAGCCGCCGCCATTGGTCCGGGTGCTGTGACAGCGTCAGGATGGTGCCGTTGAACAGGTTCCGCGTGGTCTCGTTGCCGGCGATGACCAGCAGCTGGAAGAACCGGTCGAGGTCGTCGTCGGACAGCCGTTCGCCGTCGACCTCGGCGTTGACCGCCAGGCTCCAGACATCGTCGGTCGGATGCGCCCGCTTCCGCTTGGTCAGCTCCGCGGCGTAGGCGAACAACTCGATGAACGCCGAGACATACGACTTGGGATCGCCGATCTGCGGGTCACCGAAGCCGACCATGCGGTTGGTCCAGTCGTAGAGCAGATGGCGGTCGCCGGGTGGGACACCGAGGATGTCCGCGAGCACGAGCAGTGGCATCTCGGCCGAAACGTGCTCGACGAAGTCCAGATCGCCGCCGTCGCCGAGCTTGTCCACCACATCGCGGGCATGGCGGGTGATCGATTCGCTCATACCCGCCACGACGCGCGGGGTGAACGCCTTGCTGACGATCCGGCGCAGTTTCGAATGCTCCGGTGGGTCGGTGTTGAGCATCGCGCGGCGCATGTCGCGCAGCTCCCGGGGGCTGCTGTCGCGGATGAACGTGCCGCCCTCGTGGGAGCTGAACACCTCGGTGCGTTTGCCTGCCGCCACGACGTCGGCGTGACGGGTGACGGCCCAGAGGCCGGGGCCGCCGTCGAAGCCGTCGGTGGCCGGTTCAGGGCACCACACGACCGGGCTCTCGCGGCGCAAGCGGGCGAACAAGGCGTGCGGGAAGCCGTCCTGATACGTGTCGGGATCGCCCAGGTCGGGAAGTGTCACGCCGCCTCCTCAAGTCGTGTGGACGTGCAGGGATGAGGTTATGACCGTACGGACGGTCAGTCAAGTGGTGCGAGTCTTCGCGAAGGCGAGGCCGTCGTCCCAGGAGGATTCTCCGGCGATGAGCCGGCGGTACTTCATGATGTCCCGCGGCCGGTTCAGGGTGAGTGCCCCGGCGAGCCGGTCGCCTTCGCGGTAGAGCGCGGTGAAGCCGGCACCGTCGGTGTCGCCGTCGACGACGCGTACTTCGTCGGTCGCCGGGATGCCGACGAACTGGAAGCGGCTGCCGTACCAGTCCGACCAGAAGTACGGCACGGTCGCGTACGGCCGGGCGTTGGCGGGATCCAGTGCGTTGCGCGCCGCCAGCGCACCCTGTTCGGCCGCACTGGTCCAATGCTCCAGCCGCATGTGCCGGGAGAACACCGGGTTGTGCCAGCGGGCGACGTCGCCCGCGGCGTAGACGCCGGGAGCTCCGGTGTGGAGCGTCTCGTCGCAGACCACGCCGTCCTCCAGTGTCAGGCCGGAACCGGCCAGCCACTGGGTGGCCGGGGACGCGCCCACTCCCACGACGACCATGTCCGCCTTGAGCACTGTGCCGTCGGAAAGCCGGACCCGTTCCACCGCGCCGTCGCCTTCGATCGCGGCCACACCGACGCCACAGCGCAACGTGGTGCCGTTGCGTGCGTGCAGCGACGAGCACGCCGCGCCCATGTGCGCGCCGACGGCCCGGACCAGGGGAGTGGGCTGGGCTTCCACGATGGTCACCGTGAGCCCGCGGTCCCGTGCGCTGGAGGCGACCTCGGAGCCGATGAAGCCGGCCCCGACCACGACCAGGTTCGTGCCGGGGGTGAGGGCCGTGCGCACGGCGATCGCGTCGTCGAGGGTGCGCAGGGTGTACACGCCGCGCAGCGTGTCCCAGCCGGGGACGGTGCGGGCGCGGGCACCGGTCGCGATCACCAGCGTGTCGTACCCGTAGTCCTCGTCGCCGACGCGGACCGTCCTGCGACGGGTGTCCACACCGGACGCCGGCCGGCCGAGGGCCAGGTGCACGCCGAGTTCGTCGCGCAGTACCTGCTCGTCGCGGAACATCGGCGGCGCGGTGTCTTCCTTTGCCAGAAAGGCTTTCGACAGCGGGGGCCGGTCGTAGGGCAGGTGTTCTTCGGCGCCGATGAGGGTGATCGGCCCGTCGAAGCCGGTCTTGCGGGCGGCCTCGACCGCGCGCAGCCCGGCCAGTGACGCGCCGACCACGACAAGGCCGCCCACCTCAGTTCTCCAGCCGCAACGCCTCGGTGGGACAACCCGCCACGGCCGCTTCGACCTCCGCGAGCGCGTCCCCCTCGGCGACCTCGTCGAGCAGGACGAGATCGCCGTTGTCGTCGATCTCGAAATGGTCCGGCGCCAGCGATTCGCAGATTCCCAGGCCGGTGCAGCGGCCCCTGTCCAGCACGATCTTCATCGCGCGCTCCCTATGGTGTCGAGGTTCAGGTTCTTGGCGATGGTCTCGTTCATGACTTCGTTCGCGCCGCCGCCGATGCCGAGCAGGCGGGCGTCCCGCCCTTCCTCGTCTCCGCGGCGTCGCGGGCCCACGTGTAGTCGGCCTTGCCGTTGTCGTGCCGGTGGACTTTGTCGGTCCGGATGAATTCCTTCGGGACCTTGTAGCCCGCGAGCCGTTCTCGGCAGCCCGCGGCGAGCTCGTCCGCGGTCGGGGGGACCTCGGTGGCGGATTGGTAGAGCGCGACGACTTCCTGGCCCCAGCGTTCGCTGGCGCGTCCCACGACCAGGGCGTCCGCGACGCCCGGCAAGGCCCGGAGGACCTGTTCGACTTCCTCGGCGAAGACCTTCTCGCCCCCGGTGTTGATGGTGGTGGCCTCACGGCCGAAGAACTCGATGCCGCCGTCGGCGAGCAGTCGCGCCCGGTCACCCGGCACCGAGTACCGCGTCTCGTCCACGGTGACGAAGGTGGCGGCGGTCTTGTCCCGGTCGCCGAGGTAGCCGCGAGGGATGTGGCCGCCCTGGGCCAGCCAGCCGATCTCGTCATCGCCGGGGGCGAGGAGGCGGGCGCGGTCGTCGGCGAGCACCACGGCGTTGCCCTTGCCCGCGAACCGGTTGCCGGAGCCCCGTTTGGCGTGCAGCCCCGTTTCGGAGGAGCCGAGCATGTCAGTGATCCGCAGCTGTGGCAGCAGTTCCTTCAGGCGGGTCTTGATTTCCTCGCGCAGGGCCGCTCCGCTGTTGACGATCAGCCGCAGGTCCGGCAACGGCCGCGGCCGCAGTTCGAGCTCGGCCACCAGGGGAGCGCCGAACGCGTCGCCGACGATGGCCATCGACGTGACGTGCCGGCGCTCGCAGGTCTTGAGCAGCGTGGCCGCGTCGAAGTGTTCGGGACGGGGCTGGATCACCACGGTGGCGCCGCTGAGCCATCCGCCGAGTGCGATACCGGTGCCGGCGCCGTGCATCAGCGGGGGAGCGGGCAGGACGCGGCCGCGGATCGCCAGGGCGCGGCGGACGGCCTGCTCGACGTCGGTGAGGGCGGAGCCGTCGCGGTCGCGCACACCCATCGGCCCGGCGACCAGGTCACCGACCCGCCAGATGACGCCCTTGGGCATTCCGGTGGTGCCGCCGGTGTAGAGCAGGTGAGCGTCGGCCGGGCTCGTTTTCGGCGCACCGTCGGCCGGGTCGGCCCCGGCGAGCGCGGTCTCGTAGTCGAGCGCGCCCGGCAGCAGCGGTCCGGGTGTTCCATCGTCGACTTGCAGCAGGAGCGGCGAGTGGTCGAGCTGGGGAAGTACCTCCGCGAGCGAGGGGGCGAAGCGGGCCGCGTACAGCAGCACGCTCGGGTGTGCGTCGCGCAGCAGATACGCGAGTTCCTCCTGGGTGTACCGGTAGTTGATGTTGAAGGGCGCCACGGACGCCTTGTGCGCGCCGAGCACCCCTTCGAGGTACTCGGATCCGTTGTGCAGCAACACCCCGAGGTGGTCCTGCCCGGTCTCCCATGCTTCGACGTGCTCGGCGCGGCGGCCGAGACCGTGCTCCCGCAGGACCGCGGCGAGCCTGCGGGTGCGGTCGGTCATCTCGCGCCAGGACACCACGCGGCGGGCGATCACACAGGGTTCGTCGCCGAGTTCGGCGGCGATGGCTTCGTGCAGGGACGCCAAGTCCAGTTCGGGCATCGGAATCACGCTCCCGCGGTGAAGATCGGATGGCTTTCGCTGCCGTCGGCGTGCACGAACTCGGCGCGCAGGGGCATCCCTGCCGACGGCGTGGCGGTGTCCACCCGTGCGTGGAGCCAGGGTCCCTCGGCGAGTTCAACGATCCCGACGGTGTAAGGCACGAGGTCGGTGTAGGCCCGGTTGGGTGCGCGGTGCACGACGGTCCAGGACACCAACGTCGCCGTTCCCGCCGCGCGAACCCAGCTCAGTTCGGTCCCGCCACAGGCCGGGCACACGGCGGCATCCGGTGCCGCCGCCCGCGCGCAACGGTCGCAGTGTTTGATCAGCAGTTCGTCCCGTGCCGCGGCGTCGAAGAACGGGCCGCTCTTCGCGTCACGGGTGATGGGAGGCCAGGCGTGCTCGGTCATCGGCCCGCTCCGTTCAGGATCAGGGTCGCGTGGTGTTCGAGGATGCCGCCGTTGCCGCTGACCATGATCACGTCCCGCCGGGCCACCTGGCGTGCTGCGGCCTGTCCGCGCCCCTGGATCACGGCTTCGACGATGGGGGTGAACCCGGTCAGGTAGTAGGCCGACAGCTGGCCGCCGCCGGTGTTGCACGGCAGGGAACCGCCGGGGGCGAGCCGTCCGTCGACGACGAACGTCCCGCCCTCGCCTTTCGGGCAGAAGCCGTAGTCCTCGAGCGTGACCAGGACGGTGTAGGTGTAGCAGTCGTACAGCTGCAGGAGGTCGATGTCGTCGACGGTGACCCCGGCCATGCGCAGGGCTCGCGGCCCGGCCTCGGCGGCGCCCGTGCGCAGGCCGAATCGCGAGTCGTGGTGCATCACCCGCCCCGGATGTGCCTGCCCCCAGCCGAGGACGCCGACCGGGGGCTGGGCGAGGTCGCGGGCGCGTTCGGCGCTGGTGACGATGACCGCGGCGGCACCGTTGGACACCAGGCAGCAGTCCAGCAGACGCAGCGGATCGGCGATGAGCGGCGAGTTCTGGTGTTCGGCCAGTGTCAGCGGTGCGCGGTGCTGAGCGTCGGGGTTGTACGCCGCCCACGCGCGCTGGGCCACGGCGATCGCGCCGAGCTGTTCGCTGGTCGTGCCGTAGGTCTCGAAGTGCCGGCGCGCGGCCAAGGCGTAGAACAGGTTGGGGGTCACCGCCCCGATCCCCGCGTGATACCCGGCGAAACCCTTCGGCAGTGAACGGCCGGACCCGCCGAACGCGTCCCGACCGGAACCCTGCGGCTTGAGCGGCGTGTCGGCGAACACGCAGGCGACCGCGGTCGCCTCGCCACGCTCGATCGCCGCCGCGGCGTGGGCGATCATCACCGCCGGACCGGCGCCCAGTGCGCTGATCTCGGCGAGCAGACGCAGGTCGGTCAACCCGAGGACTTTCTGCAGCGACAACCGCGGCGCTCCTCGCACACCGGGGGTGACGAGCAGCCCGTCCACTTCGGACATCGCCAGTCCGGCGTCGGCGGCGGCGAGACGTACGGCCTCGGCGGCCAGGTCGGTCGCGCTGCGGTCATAGATCTTGCCGACGTCGGTGAGACCGAGTCCGGCGATCGCCGCCCCGCCCATGCGCGTCACCGGCCTTCCCAGCTGGGCTTGCGTTTCTCTGCGAACGCGCGGGGGCCCTCCTTGGCGTCGGCGGTCTTCATGACCGTGACCGCCTCGGCGTCGGACAGCTCCCAAGCGGCAGGCTCCCAGTCCGAACCGAGCGCGAGCATCTGGTGAATGACACGTTTGCTGGCCTGCACCGCCAATGGCGCGTTCGCCGCGATCACGTTCGCCAGCGCCAGAGCCTCGTCGAGCACCTTCTCCTGAGGAACGACCCGGTTGACCAGACCCCAGTGCAACGCGGACTCGGCCGTGATCGGCGCGCCGGTGAGGGTGGCCTCCAGGGCGATCGCCAGCGGGACGCGCCGGGCCAGCCGCAACAGGCCCCCACCCGCGGCGATGATGCCGCGGGTGACCTCGGGCAGCCCGAGCTCGGCGCTGTCGCTCATCACCGCCAGGTCGCAGGCGAGCATGAGCTCCGTGCCACCGCCGAACGCGTAGCCGTTGACCGCGGCGATCACCGGTTTGTCCAGCCGGCGCTTGAGGAACCCGCCGAAGCCGCGTTCGCGCTGCTCCCGGGCGATGAGCGGACGGCCGGCCGCGACCTCCTTGAGGTCCGCTCCGGCGCTGAAGGCGCGGCCCGCGCCGGTCAGCACACCGACACGCAGCTCGGGGTCGGCGGCGAACTCGTCGACCGCGGCCTCCACCGCCACCGACATCGCGGCGTTGACGGCGTTCATCACCTGGGGCCGGTTCAAGGTGATGAGCGCGATGTGCCCGATCCGGCGCAAGGTCGCCGGGGGTTCGTCGGTGGGCAAGGTGTCTGGCATGTCTCCTCCGCAGCCTCGATTCTAGAATGACCGTACGGACGGTCAATCAAAAAGGCAAGAGTGTGCCCCGATCGTTTCGGGGTGGGTCAGCCGTCCGCGCGCTGGGCGTACAGCTCGGTGATCTCGGTCGCGTACTTCTGGGCGATGGGTTTGCGCCGGACCTTCATCGTCGGGGTGATCTCGTCGCCGCCGGGTTCCCAGAACGCCGGGACCAGGGTGAACTGCTTGACCTGCTCCACTCGCGAGAGCTTCGCGTTCCCGGTGTCGACCGCGTCCTGGACGGCGTGCCGGATGCGCTCGTCCTTGACCAGGACGGCGGGGTCGGGTTCGAGGCCGAGTTTCTCGCCGAAGGCCGCGGCGACGTCGGGGTCCAGGGTGATCAGTGCGACGTTGTAGGGCTTGTTGTCACCGACCACCATCATCGGGCCGATGAGCGGGGAGCCTGAGCTGATGGCGTTCTCGATGTTGGTGGGGGACATGTTCTTGCCGCTCGCGTTGATGATCAGCTCCTTCTTGCGGTCGACGATCGTGATGTGACCGTCGTCGGCGACGGTCACGATGTCGCCGGTGTGCAACCAGCCTTCCGGGTCGATCGTCTCGGCGGTCTTGGCCGGGTCGTTGCGGTATCCCTTCATCAGGAAGGGGCCACGTACCAGGAGTTCGCCGTCCTCGGTCAGGCGGGTTTCGAGTCCGGGCAGGGGTGCACCGATCGTTCCCGCTCGAGCCTGTGCGGGCGGCGAGCCGATGCCGAGGCCGCACTCCGACATGCCCCATGCCTCGCTGACGGGAATTCCGAGAAGTTCGAGGAAGGCGTAGACGTCGGGCGGGATCGCGGCGGCGCCGGACAGGGCCCAGCGAAGCTTGTCCAAGCCGGACTGGGCGCGTACGGCGGCCAGTACCCGTGGTTCACCGGCCCGGAAGCCCGCGGCGAGTCCGGGATCGGCTTGCAGCCGCATCTCCAGTCCCAGCTTGATCTTCTCCCAGACCCGCGGTACCGCCGCGAACGTCGTCGGGTGCACGGCGGCCAACGCGGCGGGTAGTTGCCGCAGATCGGCGACCGGAGTGACTTCGACGCCGTGGCGCATGGCGAAGTAATGGCTGAGGAACCGGTCCGCGGCGTGGGCTGCGGGCAGATACGAGATCTCCGTGTCGTCGTCGCCCATCGGAAAAGACGAGCTGAAGCTCTTCGCCAGCGCGAGCGCGCCGCGGTGGGTGTGCTCGACGCCTTTCGGGGGCCCGGTCGTCCCCGACGTGTAGAGCAGGCAGAGCACGTCATCCGGCCGCACCGAACGCCAGGAAGCCTCGAAGTCGAAGCCAGGGGAGGGTGTCAGCCGGTCGAGGTCGCCGTCGTCGACGACCAGGAGATGCTCGACCGGGCCGCCCGCCGCGCTGATCCGGCTGGCGAACTGCCGTTCACAGATCACCACCCTCGTGCCGGCGTGGCCGAGCAGGTAACCGATCTGCTCCGGGGAGCTGGTGTTGTAGATCGAGAACGTCGTCGCTCCGAGATGAGAGGCGGCGGTCTCGCTCAAATGGAACTCGGTGCGGTTGGTCAACATCGTCGCGACGGTCTGTCCACGGTGGACACCCAACGCGGCGAGCCCGCCCGCGATGCGGCGTACCGCATCGCCGTAGGCGCGCCAGGTGAGGTCCGGGCTGTCGTCCAAAGTGCGCAGCGAGACGGCGTCCGGCTTGACCGAGACGGTGTGCTGGAACGCCTCGGGAAAGGTCAGGGGCTCGGTCATGGCTCTCCTAAATCGGCGCGACGGCCGCCTTGTGTCGACGTTGACTTTGAGCAACTATGAGCCCGACCGCACGTACAGTCAATACATCGTCCGAGGTGTTCAGAAGGCTGCGACGTGCTCCGACCTCACCGCGCAACGAAGCGCGAGATGGGTGAGACACCATGGTTGCTCGCATGATCCCGGCGTTGTTCGCCGTCCTGGCCATGACCCTTTTCGGGGTGCCCGCGGCGGCGGCCGAAGACCTTGGCCCGCCGCTGGCGGCGCCGGAGGCCGCGATGGACGCGGCCGTCACGTGCACCCCTGACATCGAGGACGCCAAGGCCAACCCGGTGCTGCTGGTGCACGGCACCGGCTCGACGCCGAGGGAGTCCTGGAGCTGGAACTACGAACGCGCACTGCCCGCGCTGGGGGTCCCGGTGTGCTCGGTGGCGCTGCCGGAACGGGCGCTGATCAGCGTTCCCGTCGCCAACGAGTACCTCGTCCACGCCATCCGCCACGTCCACGACCTGAGCGGCCGCAAGGTTTCCCTCCTGGGCCACAGTCAGGGCGGCACGCACATCCTGTGGTCCCTGCGGTTCTGGCCCGACCTGCCGGGCAAGGTCGACGACGTGGTCGCATTGTCCGGTGACTTCCACGGCACCGTGATCGGCAACCTCGTCTGCGCAGGCCCCTGCACGGCGATCTCCTGGCAGGCCCGGATCGGTTCGAACCTGCTGACCAGGATGACCCGTGACCCCCTCCCTTCAGGGCCGTCGTACACCACCGTCCAGACCGTGTTCGACGAGGTCGTCACCCCGGCGCCGCAAGCGGGACGGCTCGACGGCGCGGCGAACTTCACCGTCCAGGACTTCTGCCCCGGCCGCCTCGCCGACCACGTCACGATGCTCGCCGACGACGTCGCCTGGCAGATCGCCGCCGACGCCCTCACCCACGACGGCCCCGCTGTCGCGAGCCGCATCAAGGCCCGATGCTGGAAACCCTTCCTGCCCAACGTGAACCTGCTCGGTCTCGCCGATGCCATTCCCACGGTCGGCAGCGCTCTCGGCGGCATCCTGGGCCTGACCCAGCCGAAGCTGCCCGCCGAACCCGAGCTGCCCGACTACACCCGACCGTAGCGGAGAACTTGACTGACCGCACGTACGGTCTGTAGACAGTGAGAGGGAACACCTCCGCCGTTCACCGAGGAAGACGGGTATCCATGACCATCACGACCGGCACCGTGCGAGCGACCGCCGCCGTGCTCCGCACACCGGACGGGCCGTTCCGGCTCGAAAACGTCGTCCTGGACGCCCCCGGCCGCGGCGAGGTCGTCGTGCGGATCGCCGGTGTCGGGCTCTGCCACACCGACCTGCTGCCTCGCACGCCGGTCGTGAAGCCACCGGTGATCGCCGGCCACGAGGCCGCCGGAGTGGTGGAGGCCGTCGGTGACGGCGTCGCCGACCCGCTGGTCGGCGACCACGTCGTGCTCTCCTTCGACTCCTGCGGCGACTGCGCGAACTGCCTGGCCGCCCAGCCTGCGTACTGCGAGTCGTTCTGGCCCCGCAACATGTCGGGCAAGCGTGCCGACCGCTCGACGGGGGCCCGCGACGCCGAGGGCAACGCCGTCAAAGGCCGGTGGTTCGGCCAGTCCTCCTTCGCCACACACGCCGTCGTCGCGGCGCGCAACACCATCAAGGTCGACCCGGCGCTGCCGCTGGAACTGCTCGGACCGCTGGCCTGCGGTGTCCTGACCGGCGCCGGGTCGGTCTTCAACTCCCTCGATCTCGTACCCGGAACCGGCCTGGCCGTGTTCGGCGCCGGAACCGTCGGGCTCTCCGCGATCATGGCCGCCCGCGTCGCCGGCGCGACGACCATCGTCGCGGTCGATCTCAACCCGGAACGGTTGCGGCTCGCCGAAGAACTGGGCGCCACCCACGTCGTCGACGCCACGACCCCGGACCTGACCCAGCACCTGAAGAAACTCACGGGCGGCGGTCTCGAGTACACCTTGGACACCACCGGTGTCCCCGCGGTGATCACCACCGCGATCGACGTGCTCCGCCTGCGCGGAGTGTGCGGACTGCTCGGAGTGCAGCGCGGGGCACTCGCGATCAGGCCCGATCAGTTCGCGCTCGGCCGCACCGTCAAGGGAATCCTCGAAGGCGACGCCGTGCCCAAGCTGCTGATTCCGCGGCTCATCGCGCTGTGGCGGCAGGGCCGGTTTCCGTTCGACAAGCTCATCACCACCTTCCCCCTGGACGAGATCAACGACGCGGAGGCCGCGATGCACGCCGGTTCCGTCGTGAAACCCGTCCTGTTGCCCACCCCGACCAAGGAGCTGTGATGACAGTTCAAGCCGAGGCCCTGTTCATCGACGGCGGCTGGACACGGCCGTCGACCTCCCAACGGATCGCGGTCCATTCCGCGAGCACCGAGGAACTGCTCGGTCACGTCGCCGCCGGAGTGGAAGCCGACATCGACGCCGCTGTCGCCGCGGCCCGACGCGCCTTCGACGATCCTCGCGGCTGGTCATCCTGGGAAGCAGCGGCACGGGCCGAAGTCCTGGAACGGTTCGCCGCCGAACTGTCGGCCCGCAGTGGCGAGATCGCGCGGCACGTGAGCAGCCAGAATGGCATGCCCATTCGCATCGCACGGCAGACCGAGGGGCTCGTCCCGGCCAACCTCCTGCGGTACTACGCGGGCCTGATCCGCGAGCAGCCACCCGAAGAGCTCCGGACATCCCTGGTCAGCGGCACCACCGCCGTCCGCAAGGAACCGATCGGGGTGGTCGGGGCGATCGTGCCCTGGAACTTCCCTCAGTCCCTGACTTTCTTCAAACTCGCCCCCGCCCTCGCCGCGGGATGCACCGTGGTGCTCAAGCCCTCCTCGGAGACGGTGCTCGACGCCCTCTTGATCGCCGACGCCGCGATCGCCGCCGGCCTCCCGCCCGGCGTACTCAACATCGTGCCCGGCTCAGGCCGCGGAGCGGGAGCACACCTGGTACGCCACCCCGGCGTGGACAAGATCGCCTTCACCGGCTCCACCGAAGCAGGCAGGTCGATCGCGGAAACGTGTGGACGGCTGCTGCGTCCGGTGACCCTCGAGCTGGGAGGCAAGTCCGCCGGGATCATCCTCGACGACGCCGACCTCACGGTGAGCATGAAGGGGATGTTCAGTTCCTGTCTGCTCAACCAGGGACAGAGCTGCTTCATCAGCACCCGCATCCTCGCCCCGCGAAGCCGCTACGACGAAGTAGTCGACGCCTTCACCGCGCTGGCCTCGTCCCTGCCCATCGGCGATCCGCTGGACAAGGCCACCGTGATCGGCCCGCTGGCCAGTCGAAAGCAACGCGACAGCGTCGAGGCCTACATCGCCACAGGCACGGCCGAAGGCGGCCGGATCACCACCGGAGGCCGCCGTCCCACGGGCTTCGACCGCGGCTGGTACCTCGAGCCGACGATCTTCGCCGACGTCGCCAACGACCACACCATCGCCAGGGAAGAGATCTTCGGCCCGGTGCTGGCGATCATCCCCTTCACCGATGACGACGACGCCATCCGCATCGCCAACGACTCCGACTACGGCCTCGGCGGCACCGTCTGGACGGCCGACACCGACCGCGGACACGCCCTCGCCCGCAAGGTCGCCACCGGCACCATCGGCGTCAACGGCTTCACCATGGACCCCGGTGCGCCGTTCGGCGGCGTCAAAGCCAGCGGCCTCGGCCGCGAACTCGGCCCGGAAGGCCTGACCGCGTACCAGCGATACAAATCCATCTACCTGCCCTGAATCCTGGCCGGTCTTCTAGACTGGCCAGGATCGACCGTCCGTACGGTTACCAAACGAGACACAGGGAGAACGCGGTGCCCCGACCAGTCGGCAGGCGAGCAGAGATCCTGGAGACGTTCGCTCGGCACGTCGCCGAGCGCGGGTACGATCAGACCAACCTGGGCGACATCGCCGAAGAGCTCGGCATGTCCAAAGGGACCATCGTCCACCACTTCGGCACCAAGGCCCAGATGCTGCGCGAAGTGGAAGAGAACTACATGCGCCGCCAGCTCCACGCGGTCCAGGGAATGTGGGAACGCCTGGAGAAACCGCAAGAGCGCGTGGCCGCGATCATCTACGCTTCGGTTCTCCTGCACGTCGTCGACCGCCACGCCACCGTTGCGACCCAGCGCGAGGTCGTGCAGCTGTCGGATGACCCGGCGATGCGGGAAGTCCGCAAACTACGCGGTGAGATGCAGCGCCTGACCGAAACCGAACTACAGCACGGCGTCGACGCAGGCCTCTTCCGGAAAGTCGACGCCCGGGTCGCCACCTTGCAGCTTTTCGGCTCTGTGCAATGGATGTGGGTCTGGTTCGATCCCAAGGGGCCCCAGACCCCCGAAGAGGTAGGGGCGTCGATGGTCGACGTCTTCCTCGGTGGCCTGCTGCTGGACCGGTACGGGCTGCAGCAAGTGGCGGATCCGAAGGGAGCCGTGGTCGCCGTGGTGCGGGAATGCCTCACAGCGGTGGGGGAGAGCCCCGAATAGCTCCGACACGACTCCTTTAGCCAGCCAGGGATGGGACAGGTGCTCGCCGATGAATCGATACGGCTCGTCGTGCATCAACATGTGCCCGGTCAAATTGCGCCCATGAGCTCCTACGGGTGCATCGAGGTGGACGATGCCGTATATGATCGCTGCGACGGCTGACACAGCAGCAAGGGTGCGGGCAGCTGCTCCCCCAGTTTGAGCGGATTCTGTCTGTGCGTTGCGTTCGACTCGGTAGTCGGGCGGGCGAAGGACGCGATGTCGGCGGGACGGACTCCTTGAAATCGGAGACTGAACTCTCAGCGAGGATCCTGACAAGGCTCGCTTGCTGAGCGGCGCGTGCCACAGCAGGATCCGTTGCGTCAGCTCGGTTGGGTTCACCGAGGAGGTCGAGCTCAGCTTCGCTGATGGCCGATGCTCGGCGTCGCATGATCACTACTGCGACGGCAGGCGCCAGCAGTCCCAGGTTGAGCCACGTAGAGAACTCGATCATGCTGACGAACCTCTTCCAAAGCTGGATTGTTTGTCGCGGACTTAGAGCGTGTCTTACGTGGTGAGTTTTCGGAGTTTCTTGTGGCAGCTGAGGGCGGCTCCGAGGGTGAGGAATGCGAGGAGGTGTTCGGCTTTGCGTTCGTAGCGGAGGGTGAGGCGGCGGTATCCGGTGAGCCAGGCCATGGTTCGCTCGATCACCCAGCGGTGCTTGCCGAGTTTGTCGCCTGCTTCGATGCCTTTGCGGGCGATGCGGACTGTGATGCCGCGGTCGTGGACCCATCGTCGGAGCGCGGGCTGGTCGTAGGCCTTGTCTGCGTGTAGCTTGGCGGGCTTGCGGCGTCGCGGGCCGCGGTGGGACCTGACCGCGGGGATCGCCATC
>NZ_MUXN01000023.1:0-139 GCF_001995215.1 Amycolatopsis azurea DSM 43854 | reverse complement strand
CGCGACTCCAGTCGAGCAAGCCTCGGCTGCCCAGTTCGTCAAGCAGGACACGATGGAGTTCGCGCCATAGCCCGGCCTCTGTCCATTGCGCGAAGCGACGGTGCGCGGTCTGGAAGGGCACGCCGAACGACGGCGGCAG
>NZ_MUXN01000022.1 GCF_001995215.1 Amycolatopsis azurea DSM 43854 | reverse complement strand
CCCAGTACCTGCGGCCTTCGCCCCGGCACCACCCGGTGGACCGCTGGGTCAAGCCCGAAGAGTTCGTCGAGCATTCGAACGCGGCCGAAGCGATGGGCTTCGCTGGTGTGATGGCCGGGCCGCTCGTACGCTCGTCGTATCGGGCCGGTCGCCTGTTCGCGCAGACGAAGGCTCACCGCGGCGAACCGCTGTCGGAGAATTTGGCCCATCTCGCCGCCGAAGGGCCCGCGGCCCAAGAAGCCAGCTCCCTGCTGGCCAGATAGGAAGGAGGGCAGATCAATGGCGATCAGCGTCTTCGACCTGTTTTCGATCGGCATCGGCCCCTCCAGCTCCCACACGGTGGGCCCGATGCGCGCCGCACTGACCTTTGTGGACGGTCTGGCCGCCGACGGCGACCTGCCCGCCACGACGCGGGTCCAGAGCGAGCTTTTCGGTTCGCTGGGCGCGACCGGGTTCGGGCACGGCAGTGACAAGGCCGTCCTGCTCGGGCTGTCGGGGGAGCGTCCGGAGGAGATCGACACCGGCACGGTGCCCGGCAAGATCGGCCAGATCCGGGAGTCGGGCAGGCTTCGGGTGCGGGGCGAATACGAGATCGTGTTCGTCGAGGACACCGACCTGACGATGCACCGGCGGAAGTCGTTGCCGGCGCACCCGAACGGGATGATCTTCCGCGCGTTCGACGCCGACGGGAAGGTGCTGCGCGAGCGGACCTACTACTCCGTCGGCGGCGGCTTCGTACGCGACGAGTCCTACGAGACCGACACCGTCGTCGTCGAGGACTCGACGAAACTGGAGTTCCCGTTCCGCACCGGCGCGGATCTGCTGAAGCACTGCGCGGACACCGGGCTGTCGATCAGTGAGGTCATGCTGCGCAACGAACTCGCGTGGCGCACACGCGAGGAGATCCGCGAAGGGCTGCTGGAGATCTGGCAGGTCATGGTGGAATGCGTGCGCAACGGCTGCGAGCACGAAGGCGTCCTGCCGGGCGGCCTGAAGGTGCCGCGGCGCGCGAAGGCGTTGCACGAGAAGCTGCTCGCCGAGGACGGCGTCGGCGATCCGTTGTACGCGATGGACTGGGTGAGCCTGTACGCGCTGGCTGTCAACGAGGAGAACGCCGCGGGCGGGCGGGTCGTCACCGCGCCGACCAACGGCGCGGCGGGGATCATCCCGGCGGTGCTGCACTACTACCAGCGGTTCATCCGGGGCTCGTCGGACGACGGCATCGTGACGTTCATGCTCACCGCGGGCGCGATCGGCTCGATCCTGAAGCAGACGGGCTCGATCTCCGGTGCCGAAGTCGGCTGCCAGGGCGAGGTCGGTTCGGCCAGCGCGATGGCCGCGGCCGGGCTCACCGAGGTCCTCGGCGGTTCGCCCGCGCAGGTGGAGAACGCCGCCGAGATCGGCGTCGAACACCACCTGGGGCTGACCTGCGACCCGGTCGGCGGGCTGGTGCAGATCCCGTGCATCGAACGCAACGCCGTCGGCGCGTCGAAGGCGATCCACGCCGCGCGGATGGCGATGCGCGGCGACGGTTCGCACGTCGTGACGCTGGACAAGGCGATCAAGACGATGCGCGAGACCGGTGCCGACATGAGCGTGAAGTACAAGGAGACCGCGCGCGGCGGCCTGGCCGTCAACGTCATCGAGTGCTGACACCCTCGCATTTCGTCCTCTGGATGCGGTACATGCGTGTGCAACTACCGCATCCGGAGGACGAATTGCGGGCGGCCTAAACTCGGGTGGTGGAGTCGAAAGCGGGTGACGCGCTGTTCCGCCCGGTGCGCGCGGGCAACGCCTTCGAGGAGACCGTCGAAAGGCTGCTCCAGGCGATCCGGCTGGGCGTGGTGGGCGCGGGAGAGCGGCTGCCCTCCGAGCGTGAGCTGGCCGAGCGGCTCGGGGTCAGCCGGGTGACGCTGCGCGAGGCGATCCGCGCGCTGGCCGACGCGGGTTACGTCGAGTCGCGGCGCGGGCGCTACGGCGGCACGTTCGTCCACGACGTCCTGCCCGACCCGCCCGCCGCCGACGGCCGGAACGTCGACAACGCCACCCTGGAGGACGCGCTCGGCCTGCGGCACGTCCTGGAGACCGGCGCCGCCGAGAGGGCGGCGTCGCGATCACTCAGCCCGGCGGACCGGCAGCACCTGACCAGCACGCTCGCCGAGGCCGCCGCGGCCGACGTCGGCGACTACCGGCGCAAGGATTCGCGGCTGCACCTGGCGATCGCCGAGGTCACCGCGTCCGGCTCGCTGACCACGGCGATGGCCGACGCGCGGATGCGGGTCAACCAGCTGCTCGACATGATCCCGCTGCTGGAACCGAACCTGGAGCACTCCAACGCCCAGCACGAGGCCATCGTCGACGCGATCCTCGCGGGCGACCCCGAGGCGGCCCGGCGGGCGATGACCGAGCACGTCGAAGGCACCGCTTCGCTGCTTCGCGCCTTTCTCGCCTGACCCCTTCATCCCGCGTTTCGTCCTCTGGATGCGGTAGTTGGCGACGCGAACTACCGCATCCAGAGGACGAAACGCGGAGGGGCGGGAGGACACGATTCGGTGATTTTCCCACAACCTTTTCACTCGTCCGGGCGTCTAAGCCGGTGTGGAGAACCCGGATGACGCGACCGCACCCGAGTCGGAGCCCACGGACGCCCCCGAGCCGAAGCCGAAGAAACGCAGGTGGCGACGGATCGCCGCCTGGTCGCTCGGTCTCCTGATCGGCATCCCGGTGGTCGCGTTCGGCCTCGCGTACGTCCTGCTCGACGTCCGCAGTCCGCAGGAGGTGCTCGCCGGCCTCGACAAGACCGTCATCCTGCAGAACTCGGACGGTTCCGAACTGCTCAAGGTGATCCCGCCCGGCGGCGACCGGCAGTTCGTGCCCTACGACGCCGTCCCCGTGAAGCTGCGCGACGCGATCATCGCGACCGAGGACCCGACCTTCTGGGACAACGAGGGCTTCGACCCCACCGGAGCCCTTCGCGCGCTGGTGACCGGCGTCGGCGGCGGTTCGGGGATCACGCAGCAGTACATCAAGAAGTCCACCGGCGACGACGACGCCACCCTCCTCCGCAAGTTCAACGAACTGGTGCTCGCCACGAAGATCACCCAGCAGCAGACCAAGAAGGAGATCTTCGAGAGCTACGTCAACATCATCTCGTTCGGCCGCGGCACGTACGGCCCGGCGTCGGCGATGAACGCCTACTTCGGGCGCAAGCTCGACGGCTCGATGACGTGGAGCGAGGCGGCCTTCCTGGCGGGCATGATCCAGTCGCCGTCGGTGCACGACCCGTTCGCCTCCTCGCACGAGCACGCCAGGAAGCGCTGGTCCTACGTGATGAACAAGCTGGTCACGCGGGGCTACGTCAGCCCGGCCGAAGCGGTCACCATGACCTATCCGGGAGACGCGATCCAGCCGCCGTCGGAGACCCGCGCCGGTCGCGTCACCTACGAGCAGTACCACATCAAGCAGCAGGTCCTCGCCGAGTTGGAACAGGTCGGCTACCCGCTGGACCGGCTCCGCGGCGGCGCGATGAAGGTCGAGACGACCATCGACCCGCGCGCCCAGGCCGAAGCCGAGAAGGTGGTCAAGGAAGGGTTGCGGGGACAGCCGGAGCACTTCCGCGCCTCGCTGGTCGCCGTCGAACCCGGGACCGGCGCCATCCGCGCCTACAACGGCGGCGGCTGGAGCGTGCACGACTACGCCGGCACCCCGTACGGCACCGGCTCGGTCTTCACCCCGTTCATCCTCGCCGCGGGCCTCGAACGCGGCGTCGGCGTGGACGACCCGGTGAAGCCGCCGGCCAAGGTCGACTTCCTCGGCGAGACCTTCGAGTTCCAGGACCAGTGCGGCGAGGCGGGGAAATGCACGCTGCGCGACGCGATGGGGCGCGACGCCCAGGGCCCGTTCGTCGACCTGGCGAAGAAACTCGGCGCGGAAGCCGTCCGGGACGGCGCCCGCGCGACGGGGATCCCCGACACCGTCGACGGCGCGGTGACCCTGCGCGAGAAGGACGGCTTCCTGATCGGCCCGGGGATCGCGGTCGGCCGGTATCCCTTGCGGCCCAGTGACATGGCCGGGGCCTACGCGACGTTCGCCGCCGGCGGCATGCGCGCCACCCCGCATCTGGTGTCGAAGATCCGGGACGAGAACGGCGAAGTCGTCTGGGAACGTCCGTCGGACAAGACGCCGGCGTTCAAGGGCGACGAGGCGTTGAGCCGCCGGATCGCGGGCACCGTCAGCCAGGTGCTGACCACCGGGCTGAAGGGCAGGCCCGCCGCGGTGAAGACCGGCGCCTTCCAGTACAACGAAACCGAGGACAACGCCGGTGCCTGGGCGGTCGGGTACACGCCGCGGCTTTCGACGGCGGTCTGGGTCGGCTCGGACGAGCCGCGCCGGATGCGGGACGCCGCGGGGCAGAAGCTGACCGGCCAGACGATCCCCGCCGAGATGTGGCAGCGTTTCATGAACGCCACCACCGGCGTGGCACCTCCTCGGTGACTCAGGTGAGCGCGGTCTGTGCCGTCGTCCAGAAGTCCTCGCGGGCATGCCACGGCATGGGCCAGTCGGTGCGCTGGGTGAGCAGGATCCCGGTCAGTCCCGTGGCCGGATCCGCCGCCCAGGACGTGCCGAGCCCGCCGTCCCAGCCGTAGCGGCCTCGCGTGGCGAAGCCGCCGTCCCGGTTGACCACGGCGACCCCGAAACCCCAGCCGAGGCCGTCGTCCAAGAGCGGCGCGCCGCTCGCCGCCTGCTCCGCGGTGAGGTGATCGGCCGTGAGCAGCGCGACCGACCTCGGGGACAGCAACCCCGCGCCTCCGGCCAGCAGCATCCGGCTGAAGGCGAGGTAGTCGTCCGCGGTCGAGACGAGGCCCGCGCCGCCGGACGGGAACGGGACCGGCGCGCTCCAGTGGCCGTCCGGGGCGTCGAAGACCTGGAATTCGCCGGTCCGTTCGTCCACCTGGTACGACGTCGTGAATCGGGGCGCCTTCCCGGCTGGGACGACGAACCCGGTGTCGGACATGCCCAGCGGCTCGAAGATCCGTTCGGCGAGGAACCGCTCGAAGGGCATGCCCGAGGCACGGGCGATCAGCACGGCCAGCACCTCCGAACCGACCTGGTACATCCACCGCTCACCGGGCTGGTGCAGCAGCGGCAGCGTGCCGAGGCGGCGCAACCACTCGTCCGGATGGTGTGGCGTGACCGGTTTCGGCGGGCCGATGACCAGGCCGAGTTCGTCGATCGCCCGCTGGATCGGGGTCGAACCGGGCGGGGCGAGGACGATGCCGAACCCGAACCGGAAGGTCAGCAGATCCCGCGGCGTGATCGGCCGGTCCGCCGGGACGGTGTCGTCCAGCGGACCGTCGATCCGGCGCAGGACCCGGCGATCGGCGAGTTCGGGCAGCAGCTCGTCGACCGGGTCGTCGAGCCGGAGGCGGCACTCCTCGACGAGCATCATCGTGGCGGCCGCGGTGACCGGTTTGGTCATCGAGCTGATCCGGAAGAGACTGTCGCGCTCCATCGGCGTGCCGCCGAACGCCTTGTCCCCCAGGACGTTCACGTGGACCTCGTCGCCCGCGGCGACCAGGGACACGAGCCCGGGGACCTCGCCGCGTTCGACGTAGCCGGACAGGACGCGGTGCGCGCGCCGCAGCGCCGCCGGTGCGAACCGGGGCCTCAAGCCTTCACCAGCACGATGGTCAACCCGTCGTGTCCTTTCATGCCGACCGTCTGCAGCGCCGTCGCGTCGACCCGCGGTTCGGCGGCGATCAGTTCGTGCATCCGCCGCAGGCCCATGATCTCGTCGGAGGTGTTCGACGGGTCGGCCACCGCGCCCGCGCGCACGACGTTGTCGATCACGATCAGCCCGCCCGGCCTGCTCAGCCGCAGCGCCTCCTGGAAGTAGGCCGGGTTGTTGACCCTGTCCGCGTCGACGAACGTCAGGTCGATCGGGCCTTCGACGCCGGGCAGCAGGTCGAGCGCCTCGCCGAGCCGGATGTCGACGAGGTCGCCGACACCGGCGGCGTCGAGGTTCTTCCGCGCGACGTCGGCGAATTTCGGGTAGTACTCGAGCGTCACGAGACGCCCTCCCGGCGGAAGCGCGCGGGCGAGCCAGATCGTGCTGTAGCCGCCGAGCGTGCCGATCTCCAGGATCGAGCGGGCGCCGATCGTCCTCGCCAGCAGCTGGAGCAGCTTGCCCTGGTTCGGCGCGACGGCGATGGCGGGCATGCCCGCCTCGTCCGAGGCCGTGAGGGCCGCTTCGAGAGCGGGATCGGACGGTACGAGCGCATCGAAGATGTATTCGTCTACTTCGGTCCACGTTTCCTGAGTCATGAAACCTCCCCAGGACAACCTAGCGCCGCGAGGCGGGCCCGGGCGCGTCCATCGGGGCGGCCGTCCGGACGAACTCGGGCGACGCCCGTCAGGACTTCACGAGAGCGATCGTGAGACCGTCGTAACCTTTCACCCCAACGGTCTGGAACGCTGTCGCGTCGACCCGGGGCTCGGCGGCGATCACTTCGTGCAGCCGTCGGATGCCCTGGACGTTCGGGTCCTCGCTGGCGGCGTTGGCCACCGCGCCGCCGCGGACGACGTTGTCGACCACGATCACGCCGCCCGGCCGGACGAGCTTCAGCGACGCCTCGAAGTAGGCGGAGGTGTTGACCTTGTCCGCGTCGATGAACACCAGATCAAGGGGTCCTTCGACGGCCGGCAGCAGATCGAGCGCCCTGCCGACGCGGATCTCGACCAGTTCGCCGAGCCCGGCGGCGTCGATGTTGCCGCGCGCGACTTCGGCGTGCTTCGGGTCGAATTCGAGGCTGACGAGCCTGCCTCGCGGCGGGAGGGCACGGGCGAGCCAGATGGTGCTGTAGCCGCCGAGCGTGCCGATCTCCAGGATCGAGCGGGCGCCGACCATCCCGGCCAGGAGGTTGAGCAGCTTCCCCTGGTTCGGCGCGACGGCGATCTGCGGCAGACCCGCCCGGTCCGAAGCCAGCCGCGCGGCTTCGAGGGCAGGGTCGGACGGGACCAGTACCCCGGACAGGTAGTCGTCCACTTCGGACCACAGTTGCTGTGACATGGCACCTCCGCCGCCAACGTACCGCGCTTCTCGGCCCTCAGGCGGCGCGGCGTCCGGCCTTCGGGATCACCAGCGGGGTCCCGGTTTCGGGGCACGGCATGACCCGGCACGGCAGCTCGAAGATCTTTTCGACGTTGTCGGTGGTCACGACTTCTTCGGGCGTGCCTGTCGCCAGCACTTCGCCGCCGCGCATCGCGATCATGTGCGTCGCGTAGCGCGCGGCGTGGTTGAGGTCGTGCAGCACCGCGACCAGCGTCCGGCCCTGTTCCTGGTGCAGCTCCGCGCACAGGTCCAGGATGTCCATCTGGTGTGCGATGTCCAGATAGGTCGTCGGCTCGTCGAGCAGCAGCAGGTCGGTCTCCTGCGCGAGCGCCATCGCCATCCACACGCGCTGCCGCTGCCCGCCGGACAGTTCGTCGACCAGCCGCTCGGCGAGGTCGTCGACCCCGGTGGCGCGCATGGACTCCGTGACCACGGTGGCGTCCTCGCGGGACCACTGGCGCAGCAGGCGCTGGTGCGGGTACCGGCCGCGCGCGACGAGGTCGGCGACGGTGATGCCGTCGGGCGCGATCGAACTCTGCGGCAGCAGGCCGAGCCGCCGGGCGACCTCCTTCGCCGGGAAGGAACCGATCACCTGGCCGTCGAGGAACACCGAGCCCTGGCGGGGTTTGAGCATCCGCGCGAGCGCGCGCAGCAGGGTCGTCTTGCCGCAGGCGTTCGGGCCGACGATGACGGTGAACGACCGGTCGGGGATGACCACCCCGAGATCTTCGGCCACGGTCCGGCCGTCGTAGGCCAGGGTCAGCGCGTCCGCGTGCAGGCGGGACGTCGTGCGCTGCTCGGTGAGGGTTTCCACGGTCTCCACGCAGGTTAGGCTAACCTAGGACCCCGCCGTTATGGTGTTCCGTAGGTCGCAGTCGGCTCACGACGCCCTTCGATGGCATCATCCCCAGTGCGCTTCGCGGTGCAATCCCGCGAGCGCGCTCGGTGCGATCGAAGGGGCGGCGTGGAGGACTACCGGATAGTCGCGGACGAGATCTCCGCCGACGTCGAGGCGGGCAGGCTCCGTCCCGGCGATCGGTTGCCCCCGCAGCGGCGGTTCGCCCGTGATCGCGGGATAGCCAACTCGACCGCCGCCAGGGTCTACGGCGAACTCGTCCGGCGCGGTGTCGTGGTCGGCGAAGTCGGCCGGGGCACCTTCGTCCGCGCCGGGAAGCCGCCGCTGGAGGCCGCGCTCGCCGAACCGGGCGGCGCGACCGTCGACCTCGAACTCAACTTCGCCGTCCTCCCGGAGCAATCGGCGCTGGTCGGGAAGGCGCTGGAGCCGCTCCTGCGTGACGACGTCCTGACAGCGGCGCTGCGGCCCGGGAGTGTCACTGGTTCGAAGCAGGCGCGTGACGCTGTCGCCGGGCTGCTCGCGAAGGACGGCTGGACGCCGGAAATCCTCTTCGCCGGCAGCGGTCGTGAGGCCATCGCCGCCGCCATCGCCGCCTTCGTGCCGATGGGGGAGCGGCTCGCCGTCGAAGCCGTCACCTATCCCGTGGTCAAGGCGCTCGCCGGGCGGCTCGGTGTCCAGCTGGTGCCCATCGAGACCGACGAGCTGGGCCTCGTTCCCGAGGCGCTCGAAGCCGCGTCCGTCCGCGCGCTGTACGTCCAGCCGACCCTGCACAACCCGCTGGGGTCCACAATGGACGAAGAGCGGCGCGCCGCACTGGCGGAAACCGTGCGCCGCATGGACATCCCGGTGATCGAGGACGGGATCTACACCTTCCTCCGGCCCGAGGTCCGCCCGTTCGCGGCGTACGCGCCGGAACGCACGGTGTTCGCCGACAGCATGTCCAAACGGCTCGCCCCGGGACTGACCACCGGATTCCTCGCCGTCCCGGCGGAATGGACGGAACGGCTGGCCGCGGCGGTGCGTTCGGGCGGCTGGGTGGCGCCCCGGTTCGCCGTCGAAGCCGCCACCCGCTGGATCACCGGCGGCACACTGGAAACCGTCGAACGGGCGAAGCGGCTCGACGCGGCCGAACGTCAGCGGATGACGGCGGACCGGCTGGCCGGGTTCACGCTGCGCGCCGATCCGCGGGCGTATCACTGCTGGTGGGAACTCCCGGAGCATTGGCGCGCCGAGACCTTCGTCGCCGCGGCCGCGCGACGCGGGATCGCGGTCACCCCGGCGGCCGCGTTCGCCGTCGTCCCCGGGCACGCCCCGAACGCGGTGCGGCTCGCCGTCTCGTCGCCGCCCCTCGACACCCTGGCGGCCGCTTTGGACGTCCTGGCCGGGCTCGCTTCCGGCCGCCCCGAGGACGCCGGCGTCGACTGAAACGCGTCAGGGGTGGGGCATCCATTTGCCGATGAAGCTGCCGCAGGTGACGGTCTGCCCGGTGAGCCGCGACCGCAGCGCGTTCTCCAGCCCGAGGTAGTCGAAGATCGGCGTGTCGCGTGTGACCTCTGCGGGCACCGGCCCGCCCTTGGCCAGGGTCGGCATGCTCACCGTCTGGAACAGCACGAGGTAGTCGCCGTCGCGGTTGAGCCCGTCGGCGGCCGCGAGCATCCGCTGCGGAGCGTCGGCGACGATCTCCAGCGGCAGCGGCCATTCCAGCGGGAACGGGTTGCGCAGGCCGAAAGCGGGATAGGCGAACGGGTTGTCGGGCAGGACCGCCGTGCGCCCCGCGGGGAAACGCGTGACGCAGTCCTGGATCTGGGAGACGTAGGTGAAAGTCCCCGGGTTCGTCCGGATCCCGCGCATCGACGGCGTCACCGTGCCCAGGTCGCCGGTCAGCTTCTCGCGCGCCATGTCCAGGTACGCGGCCTCGTCGTGGTGCGCGACCACGGCCCAGCCCGAGGCGAGCACCGCGACCAAGCCCATCGCCGTCGCCCCGGCCAGCCGGATCCGGGGAGGCGGTTCGGGCAGTGGCGGCAGCGCGTCCGACAGCGCCAGGACCGCTGTCAGCGCCAGCGTCCCGGTGAACAGCGTCGGTGTGTCGTTGCCCCAGGACAGACTGGTCATGAAACCGGTCGCGAAGACCAGCGTGCCCATTTTCGGGAACCGTCGCGTCGCCGCCCAGTTCACCAGGAGCGCGACACCGAGGATCCACCAGAGGACGTCCGCCCAGCGCGACGCGCCGGTGAAGTGTCCATCGACGACAGTGCCGACCACCACCGCCACCCCCGCCAGGAGCAGCAGCCGCGCGAGGACCGCACCGGCGAATTCGGCGCGGTCGCGGAAGAACCCGAGCAGCGCCAGCAGCAGACCGGCGAGCGTGAAGAAGGTCAAGCCCCGCACCGGTGGCCGCAGCAGGGTTCCGGGATCTTCCAGCCACAGCCCGAGAA
Organism: Amycolatopsis azurea DSM 43854; assembly: GCF_001995215.1. Lineage (GTDB taxonomy): Bacteria > Actinomycetota > Actinomycetes > Mycobacteriales > Pseudonocardiaceae > Amycolatopsis > Amycolatopsis azurea. The sequence goes on along the minus strand of NZ_MUXN01000022.1, from coordinate 249,523 downwards.
GTCGTTCGCCGTAAGCGGGCAGGCCGCCGGTGAGCTGCACGGCCATCGCGCCGAGCCCGCCGTCGAACGTGACGATTCCGATGTAGAACAGCAGAAAAGCACCCAGCGCCAGCAGATCCCAGGCCATGCGCGCCCACCAGCGGCCGGTGCGGAACGCGCCGTCACGCAGCGAAGGGTGCAGCAGCAACCAGCACAGCGCGATCAGCGGGACCGGCGCGAAACTCTGTTTGACGAACACCGCGGCGCCCAGCAGCACCAGGCCGAGCCGCCGCGGCCACGCCTTGCCGTTACGCAGCCCGGAATCCAGCGCCCAGGCGCCGCAGGCGGTCAGGAAGATCCCGTCGATCGTGTGCCACGCCATCAACGGGAACGCGTTGAGGTTCAGCAGCGCCGCGGCCGCCGTCAGCCCGGTGAGGCCCGGCCCCCAGTCGCGGACGCGGCGCCGGGTGACCAGGACGGCGAACGCGATGGTCGCCAGGATGATCTCCAGCATGCTGAGCACGCTGGAGACGAAGAACAGCGGCCCCGGCACCACGAAGTCGACGACGTGCAGATACGCCGAACCCAGCGGCCGCGCGGAGATGATGTCGGAATGCGGGACCTCGCCGTGCAGCACCCGCCACGCCTGGGCGAGGATGAAACCCTGGTCCGACGGGTGGAAACCGAAGCGTCCCACGCGGAGTTCGGTGCCGACGGCGAGCGCGAGCACCCAGGCCGCGTGCAGGGAAAGCCGCAGCACTGTCCGGGACGGACGTACCACTGCCGTGTCCGGTCCGGTCGAAACCGGGGGACTGGCGACGTCCACACTGCCCCTTCCCGCTCGTCACTGCCTCGGTCCGTGCCCGCCGACCCCCCGGCGTATCGGAAACCGATGGTAGCGGCCGGGGGCGTCCCCCGATCGAGCCCGGCGGCGAGGACGTCAGGGACGACGGCGCCAGACCAGCCTGGTGACCGCGCCCGCCACCGAGGCGAGCGGAGCCTTCCGGGGCAGGCCACGGGATTCCGGCGCGGATTCCGGCATCGCGCGGTAGACGAGGTGGGCGAAGAACCGCGCCGTCCTGGGTGCGACGAGCGTCACCAGTTCGGCGGCCGTTCCTTCGGGCAGGTTCAGGATCTCCGGTCGTTTCTCCAGTGCCTTCACCACGAGCGCGGCGGCGCGTTCGGGCGAGCTCGACGGCATCCCGCGATAGGACCCGGTCGGCGTGATCATGTCGGTGCGCACCAGCGGCATCCGGACCGAGGTGAAGGTGACGCCGTCGGAAAGCGTTTCCCGGCCGGCGGTCAGCCCGAACTCCTCCAGCGCCGCCTTCGAGGCCAGGTAAGCGGAAAACCGTGGCGTGTCGGTCTGGAGTCCTTGGGTGGTGACGTTGACGACGTGGCCGAAGCCGCGCGCGGTCATCGACGGCAGCAGGCCCAGCGTCAGCCGCACGGGACCGAAGTAGTTGATCGCCATCGTGCGTTCGAAGTCGTGGAACCGTTCGGTGGACAGCGAAAGCGAGCGCCGGATCGAGCGACCGGCGTTGTTGACCAGCATGTCGACGGCGCCGTGCGCGGCGAGCACGTCCTTGACCAGAGCGTCGACGGCGCCGCCGTCGGTGAGGTCGCACGGATACGCCGACGCCTTCCCGCCCGCCGCGACGATCTGCTCGCGGACCTCTTCGAGTTCGTCGGCACGCCTGGCCACGAGGATCACTTCGCCGCCCTTCGCGGCGACGGCCAGCGCGGACGCGCGCCCGATGCCCGACGAAGCGCCGGTGATCAGCACCTTGCGGCCGTCGAGCGGCTCCGGCCCCGGACGGCGGCGGCCGCGATCGGGGTCCAGATGCGCGAGCCAGTACCGGTAGAGCGGACCGGCGTACTCCTTCAGCGGCGGCAAGGTGATGCCGCTGCCGTCGAGGGCGGCCGTCGTCGCGCTCGTGTCGAAGTCGACCTCCATGCTCAGATGGGGCAGGACTTCGAGCGGGACGCCGAGTTCCGCCAGCACCGCGGCGCGGGCCGAACGCCCGCCGGGGACCCGGTCGAAACCGGCCGCCGCGGACTTCGCCAGCCGGGTTCCGGCGCGTTTCAGCGCCCCGGACGGACGGGCGGGAAGGACGGCGGAGATCTTCGGCCCGCCCGCGGCCCGCGCGAAGGCGTTGTAGACCTCGTGCAGCGGCTGGGGCCGGGGCGACGCGAGATGGTAGGTGCTGCCGCTGGGCGCGTCGACGTGCATGAGGTGTTCCATCGCTTCGACGACGTAGTCGACCGGCACGATGTTCGTGGCACCGAGATCGGGGGCGGCCAGCGGGAGACGTCGAGGCAGCGAGGAGAGCCGCGAGATCGCGGGGAGGAAGTAGTACGGGCCGTCGATCTTGTCCATCTCGCCGGTGCGCGAATCGCCGGCTACGGCGGACGGCCGGTACACGCGGAACGGCGTTTTCCCGTGCCGTCGCACGAGTTTCTCCGCCTCGAACTTCGTCGCGTGATACGGCGACGCGAAGCCCTGGCCGAGGTCGAAGTCGGCTTCGGTGAAGCGCCCGGCGTACTGCCCGGCGACCGCGATGGAAGAGACGTGGTGGAAGAGCCCGGCGTTCGCGGCGGCGGCGAACTCCAGGACGTTGCGGGTGCCGTCGACGTTGGCCGCGCGGTTGGCGGCCTCGTCCGCGGTGAGGTCGTAGATCGCGCCGAGGTGCACGACATGGTCGAGGGGACCCAGCCGGGCGGGATCGATGCCCAGCGAGGGTTCGGTCAGATCGCCGGTGACGGGAACGAGCTTCTCGTGGCTCGGGAGCTTCCCGCGTGAGGTCTCCCTCACGAGAACATGGACGGCTACGGTCTCAGGTCGCCGTAGTAGGCGCGCGACCAGGCGTTTGCCCAGAAAACCCGTCGCGCCCGTCACGAAGTAGGTGGTCATGGCCGGCTCCTTCCGAACGGGGCCGACTCTACCTACTCAGAAGTAGGAACGGTAGTTGTCATTCACTGTGATCCGGGTGCTCGGCCACCGCGACCACGGCGTCGCGGAGCGCGGCGCGCAGGCGCCCCACGTCCAGCGGCCCGAGTACGGCGGCCTCGCCGGGCGGTGCCACGAGCACGATCTTGTCGCTGCTCACGAACACCGTCACGTCCCGGCGCCTGCCCGCGAGATCCCGGCAGCCGACCGACCATTCGTCCCGCGGTGCCAACGTCCTCATCCTCCCGTATCCCATGATCTCCCTTTCTCGTCCGAGGCTGGGACGGGCCGGTTTCGGGGCCGTGACGCCGGTTACCCCACATTCCTACTGATGGGTTAACCGATCCTGCGGATCGTGATCGACTTCCGGTTTCGCTAGGCCGGACGTGGGGGACCCGGAGTAGCGTCCGAGGAAAGCCTGCCCGGGAGGTCTTTGTGTCCGAACCCAGGAAGATCGTCATCGTCGGTGCCGGCCTCGCGGGAGCGACGGCCGCCGGGACGCTGCGAGAACGTGGCTACGCGAGGGAAATCCTGCTGCTCGGTACCGACACGCATCGCCCGTACGAACTACCGCCGTTGTCCAAAGGGCTGCTGATGGGCAACACCGATGAACCCGATTGGGTGCACGACGCGGGTTTCTACGAAGAGAAGGACATCGCTTTCCGGAGCGGTGTGACCGCGACCAGGATCGAACTCGGCTCCCGGCTCGTGCACGACGACGCGGGCGGCGAGCATCGCTTCGACCGGCTCGTGCTCGCGACCGGGTCCGAGCCGCGATCGCTGCCGGTGCCCGGCGGTGACCTGCCCGGACTGCGGACCCTGCGCACTCTCGACGACGCGCTGGCGCTGCGTTCGGCGGTCAAGGACGCCGGCCGGGTGGTGATCGTCGGCGCGGGCTGGATCGGCACCGAGGCCGCGGCGGCCGCCAGGGAACACGGCGCCGAGGTGACCGTGGTCGATCAGGTGGGTTCGCCGCTGCTCGCGGTGCTGGGCGAGCAGGTGTCCGGCGTCTTCAAGGACCTGCACACGGCGCACGGGGTGAACTGGCGGCTCGGTGAGGGCGTCGCCGGGTTCACCGGCGGTCCGGACGGGGTGACCGGCGTACGCCTTCAGAGTGGTGACGAGCTTCCCGCGGACGTCGTGCTGGTGGCCGTCGGCGCCGCCCCGCGGGTCGGCCTCGCGCACGCCGCCGGGCTGGAACTGTCCGACGACGGCGGTGTCTGCGCCGACGCCGGGCTGCGCACGGCCGCGCCCGACGTCTACGCGATCGGCGACATCGCCGCGCAGTTCCACCCCCGCTACGGGAAACGCGTCCGCGTCGAGCACTGGTCGAACGCGAAGTGGCAGGGCGAGCACGTCGCGGGGAACCTGCTCGGCGAAAACGAGCCGTACCTGAAGAGCCCGTATTTCTTCTCCGACCAGTACGACCTCGGCTGCGAATACCGCGGCCTCGCCGATCCCGAAACCGATCAGTTGGTGGTGCGCGGCGACCTCGCGGCGCGGGACTTCACGGCGTTCTGGCTGCGGGACGGGCAGGTGACCGCCGCGATGAACGTCAACCAGTGGGACGACGGGGACGCTTTGAAGGCCCTCGTCGAGGGACGCGCGACGGTGACCGCGGAGCAGTTGAAGACGGCGGAACTCAAGTCCCTCGCTTGAGGGGCCCTTGTCGGGTACCAAGTCCGTGAAGGCCTCCTTGAGGGACTCTGGGTCCCTCAAGGAGGCCTTCACGGACCGGTGTTCCGAGGGTCTTGGGGGGCGGCGGAGTTCCGGGAGTGTTGCGAAAGTGGCTTTCGCAACCTTCAACGTTGCGAAAGTGGCTTTCGCAACACCCGAGGTCGGCGTGCGGGCGAGCGACAGAACACGCTCCTTTTGCCTTACCCCAAGAGAACCTTCCTCGAAGTACATGAAGGCCCCCTTCCTTGCGCTAGACGCAGTGAAGGGGGCCTTCATGTACCGAGGAAAGCGACAGCCTAAGCCTGCTGGAGTGCGAGGGGCTCCGGTGCCGTCGAGCGCGTCATCGTCCCGAAGGCCAGCAGCGCGAGAACGCCGAAGGCCGCCATCACGATCCCCATCGGGACCGCGGTGCCGGGACCGCCCAGCCCGACCAGCGGCGTCGCCAGCCCGCCGACGACGAACTGGAGCACGCCCAGCAGTGCCGAAGCCGAACCGGCGGACCGGGCCTGCTCGGCCAGCGCCAGCGAACTCGCGTTCGGCGCCACCATGCCGATGCTCGACACCAGGACGAACAGCGGGATCAGCAGCCCGATCAGGCCGAGGTCCAGCACCGTCGCGGCCAGCACGCCGAACCCGGCCACCGCCGCGATGACGAGGCCGACGGTCAGCAGTGTCCGCTCCGGGAAGCGGCCGACGATGCGCCCGTTCAGCTGGCCGACGGCCACGATGCCGATGCCGTTGAGCCCGAACACCAGGCTGTACGCCTGCGGGCTGAGCCCGTAGACACCCTGGAGCGCGAAGGACGAGCCGGAGATGTAGGCGAACAGGCTGCCGAACATCAGCCCGGAGGCCAGCGCGTAGCCGAGGAAGCTGCGGTCGCGGAGCAGGCTCGCGTACTTCCGGAGCACGGAGCCGAACCGGGCGGGGGTGCGGCGTTCCTCGGGCAGGGGTTCCGGCAGCAGGAAGAAGACGACGGCGAGCAGGATCGCGCCGAACACGGTCAGGCAGACGAACACGCCGCGCCACGAGGTCCAGTTCAGGATCTGGCCGCCGACGATCGGCGCCAGGATCGGGGCGAGCCCGTTGACCAGCATGAGCAGCGAGAAGAACTTCGTCATCGCGGTGCCGGAGTAGAGGTCGCGCACGGTCGCCCTGGCGATCACGATGCCCGCCGCGGCACCGAAGGCCTGGACGCCGCGGGCGGCGATGAGCAGTTCGGCGGTCGGGGCGACGGCGCACAGGATCGAGCCGACCATGTAGAGCGCGAGCCCGGCCACGAGTGGTTTGCGGCGGCCGATCGCGTCGGACAGCGGTCCGAGGATCAGCTGGCCGATGGCGAGCCCGATGATGAACGCGCTCAGCGTGAGCTGGACGGTGGCGTCCGCCGCGCGCAGTTCGCCCGCCATCTGCGGCAGCGCGGGCAGGTACATGTCGATGGACAGGGGCCCGAAGGCGGACAGGCCGCCGAGGATCAGGACGAACCGGGCGCGGCCGCTGGTACTCGGTCGTGGCGCGACGGTTTCTTCCACTCGCTCGGGCGCGATGGTCATGCTCTTTCCTTCCCCAGTGATGGTTCCGCGAGGAACAACTTGCTTAGAGTAGGTAACTATTCCCCCTGTGAGTCTCGCCACCCAGGCTTCGCAAGACTGATCCGATCAATTTTCGACACAAATCGCAGTGACCTCTAGATCTCGTCGGAGGTCGTCAGGTATACATCGGATGTCTGTTCGTTGCTGTTGGAGCCGTTGATTGTTGACGGTTCGGCCGGAAGGGAAAATCCGTGCAGCTGTTGCGTCTCGGGGAGCCGGGAAGTGAGCGTCCGTTCGTACGTGCCGGGGACGGCAGGGTGCACGACCTCTCGGGGCTGACCGCCGACATCGATGGCAGCTTCTTCGCGAGCGACGGTGTCGCCAGGGTCGCGGCCGCGCTGGCCGCCGGTGAACTGCCCGAAGCCGGTCCCGAATTCGCGCGGGCCAGGGTCGGCGCGCCGATCGCGCGGCCCGGCAAGGTCGTCTGCGTAGGCCTCAACTACCGGCAGCACGCCGAGGAGTCCGGCGCCGAGGTCCCGACCGAGCCGGTCGTCTTCATGAAGGCGTCCGACGTCGTCGTCGGCCCGGAGGACGACGTGCTCGTGCCGCGCGGTTCGACCAAGACCGACTGGGAGGTCGAGCTCGGCGTCGTCATCGGCAAGACCGCGCGCTACCTCGAAAGCGCCGAAGAGGCCCTCGAGTACGTCGCCGGGTACACCGTCTCGAACGACGTGTCCGAGCGCGAGTTCCAGCTCGAACGCGGTGGCACCTGGGACAAGGGCAAGTCGTGCGAGAACTTCAACCCGCTCGGCCCGTGGCTCGTCACCGCCGACGAGGTGCCCGACCCGCAGGACCTCGGCCTGCGGCTGTGGGTCAACGGCGAGAAGAAACAGGACTCGTCGACCAAGGACATGATTTTCACGGTCGCCGAGATCGTGCATTATTTGAGTCGGTTCATGGTGCTTCGCCCTGGCGATCTCATCAACACCGGTACCCCGCAGGGCGTCGCGCTCGGTCAGCCCGATCCCAAGCCGTACCTGCGGGAAGGTGACGTCATCGAGCTCGAGATCGACGGCCTCGGCCGTCAGCGCCAGACCGTCGGGCAGGCGTGATGGCGAAGATCGTGGGCATGGAGGTGCTCGACGTCCGTTTCCCGACCTCGCGGGAGCTGGACGGTTCGGACGCCATGAACCCGGACCCGGACTACTCGGCCGCGTACGTCGTGCTCCACACCGACGGCGGCCCGGACGGCTACGGCCTCGCCTTCACCATCGGACGCGGCAACGACGTCCAGGCCGCGGCGATCCGCGCGCTGGAACCGCACGTCGTCGGCCTGGACGTGCCGACCGACGCGGCCGCGCTCGGCGAGCTGTCGCGGGCGATGGTCGGCGACTCGCAACTGCGGTGGCTCGGCCCGGAAAAGGGCGTCGCGCACATGGCGATCGGCGCGGTGGTCAACGCCGCCTGGGACCTCGCCGCACGGATCGCCGGACTCCCGGTCTGGCGTTTCGCCGCCGAGATGTCGCCCGAAGAACTGGTCTCCCTCGTCGACTTCCGCTACCTGTCCGACGCCCTGACCGAGCAGGAGGCGCTGGACATCCTCCGCGCCGCCGAACCCGGCCGCGCCGAGCGGATCGCAAAGATCGAGCGCGACGGCTATCGCGCGTACAGCACGTCTCCCGGCTGGCTCGGGTACTCGGACGAGAAACTCGTCCGGCTCGCCGAGCAGGCGGTCGCGGACGGTTTCGAGATGATCAAGCTGAAGGTCGGCGGCGATCTCGCCGACGACGTCCGCCGGGTGAAGCTCGCCCGCGAGACGGTCGGCGCGGACATCCGGGTCGCCGTCGACGCGAACCAGCGCTGGGACGTCTCCACCGCGATCGCCTGGATGACCGAGCTGGCGCCGTACGACCCGTACTGGATCGAGGAGCCCACCTCGCCGGACGACGTGCTCGGGCACGCCGCGATCGCCAAGGCGCTTTCCCCGATCCGCGTCGCCACCGGTGAGCACGTCCAGAACCGCGTGGTGTTCAAGCAACTGCTGCAGGCCGGCGCGATCTCGGTGCTGCAACTGGACGCCGCCCGGGTCGGCGGGTTCAACGAGAACCTCGCGATCCTGTTGCTGGCGGCCAAATTCGACGTCCCGGTGTGCCCGCACGCCGGCGGCGTCGGGCTGTGCGAACTCGTGCGGCACCTGTCGATGTTCGACTTCGCGGCGGTGTCCGGTTCCGACACCGACCGGTCCATCGAATGGGTCGACCACCTCCACGAGCACTTCACCGACCCGGCGGTCGTGACCGATGGCCGCTACCTGGCGCCCGCCGCGCCGGGCTTCTCGGCGCGGATGCACGACGCGACCCTGCGCCGGTTCACCTTCCCCGACGGTCCGGAATGGACGGAGATCGACAGTGAGTGAGTTCGAAGGCCTCGTCGCCGCCGTCACCGGCGGTGCCTCCGGGATCGGCCGGGCCACCGCGGACCTGCTGGCCTCGCGCGGTGCGACGGTCGCGGTCCTCGACCTGAAACCGGACGACCTGCCCGAAGGCCTCACCGGCTTCCGGTGCGACGTCGGCTCCGACGACGAGGTCCGCTCGGCGATCGGCGCGGTCGCGGACCGCTTCGGCAGGATCGACATCCTGGTCAACAACGCGGGCATCGGCGCCCAAGGCGACGTCACCGCCAACAGCGACGACGAATGGCACCGGGTGCTCGACATCAACGTCGTCGGCATGGTGCGGCTCGCGCGGGCGGCCTTGCCACATCTGAAGAATTCGCCGTCGGCCGCGATCGTCAACACCTGTTCGATCGCCGCGTGGGCGGGCCTGCCCAACCGTGCGCTGTACTCGGCCAGCAAGGGCGCGGTGCTCTCGCTGACCCTGGCGATGGCGACCGACCACCTCGCCGACCGGATCCGGGTCAACTGCGTGTGCCCCGGCACCGCGGACACCCCGTGGGTCGGCAGGCTCCTCGATTCCGCGGGCGACCCCGAAGCCGAACGGGCCGCGCTGGCCGCCCGTCAGCCGATGGGCCGTCTGGTGACCGCGGACGAGGTCGCGAACGCGATCGTGTACCTCGCCAGTCCGCTGTCGGCTTCGACCACCGGCACGGCGCTCGCCGTCGACGGCGGTATGTACGGGCTGCGCCCGCGCGGTCCGGTCCAGCAGTAGCTCCCTACCCGGTTCCGGCTGTCGTCAAGGAGGATGCGGTGCGTACGAGGGTGATCAGGGTGGCCGCCGCGGCCACCGCGCTCGGGCTGGCCCTGTCGGCCTGTGGGTCCACGAAGGACAACGCTCCGAAACCGGGTGCCGGTGGGGGTGGCAAGGTCGGCGCGACGATCCCGTTGCTGACCTCGCCGTTCTGGCAGGCCTACAACAACTACGTACCGCTGAAGGCGAAGGAACAGGGCGTCGAGGCGCTGCCGACGGTCAACGCCGACAGTGACTCGGCGAAGCAGATCACCGACGTCAACACCTTGCTCAACCAGGGCGTCAAGGGTCTCGTCGTGACGCCGCTGGACTCCGCGGCCGTCGTGGCGGGCCTCAAGGCCGCGGAGAACAAGGGCGTCCCGGTCGTGGCTGTCGACGTCGCGCCCGAGAGCGGCAAGGTCGCGATGGTGGTGCGCGCGGACAACAAGGCGTACGGTACCAAGGCCTGCGAGGCGATCGGCGCGAAAGTCACCTCGGGCAAGGTCGTGCAGGTCATGGGCGACCTCGCCTCGGTCAACGGCCGCGACCGCTCCGAGGCGTTCCGGGACTGCATGAAGGCGAAGTTCCCCGGCGTGCAGGTGCTGGAGGTCGCCGCCGAGTGGAAGGCGGACAAGGCTTCGTCCGGTTTGGACAGTCTGCTGACCGCCAACCCGGACATCAAGGCCGTCTACATGCAGGCGGGCGGCGTCTACCTCGCGCCGACGCAGCAGGCGCTCAAGCGCAAGAACCTCTACTTCCCGGTCGGCGATCCGAAGCACGTCGTGCTGGTCAGCAACGACGGCATCCCGCAGGAGCTGGCCGCGATCCGCGCGGGCGAACTCGACGCGACCGTCTCCCAGCCCGCCGACGACTACGCCAAGTACGGCATGTACTGGATCAAGAAGGCGATGGCGGGGGAGACCTTCAAGGCCGGGCCGACCGACCACGGCAGCACGATCGTCGAGGTCCGCCCGGGGATCCTGGAGGACCAGCTCCCCGCGCCCGTCGTCACCAAGGACAACGTCGACGACAAGGCCCTCTGGGGGAACAACCTGTGAGCGCGCTGCCCGCCGGGTCCGCCGCCGTGCCGGTGGTCAGCGCACAGGGCGTCGGCAAACGCTACGGCCCGACCGTGGCGCTGTCCGACGTCAGTCTCACCGTCCACCCCGGCGAGTCGCACGCGCTCGTCGGCCGCAACGGGGCCGGGAAGTCGACGCTGGTCTCGATCCTCACCGGACTGTCCAAAACGGACGCCGGATCGGTCGAGTTCGGCGGCGTCCCCGCGCCGCCCTTGTCCAGACAGGACGACTGGAAGCGTGCCGTCGCCTGCGTCTACCAGCACGCGATGGTCGTCCCGCAGCTGACCGTCGCGGAGAACCTGTTCCTGAATCGCCAATCGGGAAAGGGTTTCGCGATCGGCTGGCAGCGGTTGCGCCGTCAGGCCAGGGAACTGCTCGACTCCTGGGGTGTGGGTGTCGATGTCGACACCCCGGCGGGTGAGCTTTCGGTCGAGGACCGGCAGTTCGTCGAGATCGCCAGGGCACTCTCGTACGGCGCGCGGTTCATCGTGCTCGACGAGCCGACGGCGCAGCTGGACAGCCAGGCGATCGACCGGCTTTTCGAGCGGATGCGCCAGATGCAGGAGAACGGGGTGACCTTCCTGTTCATCTCGCACCACCTCCACGAGGTGTACGAGGTGTGCCAGGCGGTCACCGTGCTGCGCGACGCCAAGCACATCCTGACCGCGCCGGTCTCGGAGGTCGGCCGCGCCGAGCTGATCGACGCGATGACCGGCGAGCAGGGCGGGCTTTCCGTCCGCGACGCCTCGGCGCGTGAGGCGCTGGCGCCGGACGCCGGCGAGGTGCTGACCGTCGACGGGCTTTCCGGCGACGGCTTCGCGGACGTGACGTTCCGGATCCACCGCGGTGAGGTGATCGGGCTCGCGGGCAGCAACGCCAGCGGCAAGCACCAGGTCGCCGAAACCGTGTACGGACTGCGGTCGCCGGTCTCCGGCACGATCCGGGTGGACGGGAAGCCGCTGAAACCGGGCGACATCCCGGCCGCGATCCGCGCCGGGATCGGCTGCGTGCCGAGGGACCGGCATCACGAAGGCCTGGTTCTCGAACACTCCATCGCGGACAACGCCACACTGTCCATTTTGGACCGCATGGGCAAGGGTGGCCTCGCGTCACCGGGCACGCGGTATTCGACGGCGTCGAAAGCGTTGAAGGACTACGACATCGTCGCGGCCGACGCCGGCCAGCCGGTGTCCGACCTGTCCGGGGGAAACCAGCAGAAGGTCGTCCTGGCCCGCGCGCTGGCCGGGGATCCGCGCCTGGTCGTGCTGATCAACCCGACCGCGGGCGTGGACGTGAAATCGAAAGAGGCGCTCCTCGCGGTCGTCGACCGGGTGCGGGCCGAAGGCAAGGCGGTGCTGATCGTCAGCGACGAACTGGACGATCTCCGCCTGAGCGACCGGGTGCTGGTGCTGCGCGCCGGCGCCGTGGCCGCCGAACACCGGGCGGGCTGGTCCGACGGCGACCTCGTGGCCGACATCGAAGGAGTCGAGCGGTGACCGAGTTGATGACCGATCCGAAGACTTCGACGCTCGCGGCCCCGCCGCGCCGCCGGAAGTTCCGCTGGCTGCGCGAACTCGCCCTGGTGCCGGCGCTCGTCGTGGTGCTGATCATCGGAGGACTGATCAGCGACACGTTCCTGACCTTCGGCAGCATCGTCGGCATCCTGTCCGCCTCGGCGGCGCTGTCGATGGTGGTGCTGGGCGAATCTCTCGTCCTGCTGACCGGGAAGTTCGACCTGTCGCTGGAATCCACCATGGGCATGGCGCCCGCGCTCGGCGCGATGCTGGTCATCCCGGTGGCGTCCTCGGGCTTCGGCACCGAGATCCCCGGTTTCGCGGGCATCCTCGCCGTGCTGGTGGCCGGTGCCGCGGTCGGTTTCGTGAACGGGTTCCTGATCGTCAAGCTGAAGCTGAACGCCTTCATCGTCACGCTGGCGATGCTGACCGTGCTGCGCGGCACGCAGATCGGGTCCACCCAGGGGAAGACGCTCTTCGACCAGCTGGACGTGTTCACCGCGCTGGCGACGACGACGTTCGTCGGCCTGCCGATGTCGGTGTGGCTGGCCGCGGCGCTGTTCACCGCGTTCGGGCTGGGGCTGCGGTATCACCGGATCGGCCGGTCGCTGTACGCCATCGGCGGTAACCGGGAAGCCGCGCGGGCGGCCGGTATCCGTGTCGACCGGATCTCGTGGGGTGTGTTCGTCGTGGCCGGTGTGCTGGCCGCGCTCGGCGGGCTCGCGTACACGGGTTACGTCGGCGCGCTCGGCGCGGATCAGGGCGACGGGCTCATCCTTCAGGTGTTCGCGGCTGCGGTGATCGGCGGTGTCTCCCTGGACGGTGGGAAGGGCACGCTGGTCGGGGCGCTCACCGGCGTGCTGCTCCTGCAGACGGTCACCAACCTGCTGCAGGTCGCGCAGGTGCCGCCTGAGTGGCTGAAAGCGATCTACGGCGTGATCATCCTGGTCGCGCTGATCATTTCCCGCTACGCAGGCGGAAAAGCCCAAACCTAGCCGGAACGCGCGTGAAGGCCCCCTTCCCTCGGCTGAGCCGAGGGAAGGGGGCCTTCACGGGACGTCCAGAGGAGGATTCAGTGTCAGGAAGCTTCGGCTGCCGAAGTGGGATCGTCGGCGGTGCCGAGGGCGTTGCGGAGCCATTGCTCCACCCCCGCCACGTGCACGGTGGCCCACGAACGCGCGAGTTCGGGCTCGCGGGCGGCGATGGCTTCGTAGATCGCCGTGTGCTGCTCGCGGGTCTTCGCGACCGCGCCCTCCTGGGTGAGCCCGCGCCAGATGCGGGCGCGCGCGGTGGGGCCGGACAGGCTGTCCAGCAGCGAGCACAGCACCGGATTCCCGGAGCCGTCGGCGATCTTGCGGTGGAACTGCAGGTCGTTGGCGACCAGTGCCTCCACCGTCGGCGAGTCGGCCAGTTCGTCGAGCAGGCGGCCTAGTTCCGCGATGTCCTCGTCGCCCATGTGCATCGCGGCCATCGCCGTCGCCGCCGGTTCGAGGATCCGGCGTACGGCGAGGAAATCCAGCACGGTGTCGTCGCGGTGGAAGTCCACCACGAACGTCATCGCGTCGAGGAGGAGATTCGGTTCGAGGCTGGTGACGTACGTTCCGTCGCCCTGGCGGACGTCGAGCACGCGGATCAGGCACAGCGCCTTCACCGCTTCGCGCAGCGAGCTGCGGGACAGGCCGAGCCGCTGGGCCAGTTCGGCCTCTTTCGGCAGCCTGTCGCCAGGAGCAAGCTCGCCGGAGATGATCATGTCCTTGATCTTGTCGATCGCGACATCGGTGACCGGCATGTTCCACCGCCCTCCCCGAAGACCTCGGATGTTTGAGTGTCAGTTGACAGAGTGCCATGTTTCGAGTTGAGGAGGCGCGGTGACCCACGGTGTCGCACTACAAAGAGTGGCACTCCACACCCGGTTGAAGCCGGGCAAGGAGGCCGAATACGAGTCGGTCCACGCCGTCATCCCGCCTGAGCTGGACGAAGCCCTGCGCGACGCGGGCGTGCGTTCGTGGCGGATCTGGCGTGACGGTCTCGACCTGTTCCACGTCGTCGAGGTGGAGGACTACGCGAAGATGCGCGCGGTCCTGCGCGATCATCCGGCCAACATCCCGTGGCAGGCACGGATGTCGGAACTGCTCGACGTCGAAGACGACTACTCGGGCGGCGATTCGGGTCTCGGCCTGGTTTGGGAGCTTCCGTGAAGATGTCCCTGTCCCCACTGGGGCTCGGCTGCGCGCAGCTGGGCAACCTGTACCACGCCATCACCGGCGAGACGGCCGAGGCGACCGTCCGGCAGGCGTGGGACGAAGGGATCCGGTACTTCGACACCGCCCCGCACTACGGGCTCGGGCTGTCGGAACGACGGCTGGGAGCGGCGCTTTCGGCGTATCCCCGCGCGGATTTCGTGGTGTCGACCAAGGTCGGTCGCGTGCTGGAACCCGACCCTGGCGGTGCTTCGCGCACCGATTCGCAGGGTTTCGTCGTGCCGGCGGCGTACAAGAGACGCTGGGATTTCAGCCGTGACGGCATCCTCCGGTCGCTTGAGGACAGTCTGGAACGCCTCGGGCTCGACCGGGTGGACGTCGTCTACGTGCACGACCCGGACCGGCATTTCGAGGACACCGTCAACGGTGCGTTCCCCGCGCTGCTCGAACTGCGGGAGCAGGGTGTCGTCGACGCCATCGGGGCGGGGATGAACCAGGCGCCGATGCTCGCGGAGTTCGTCCGCCGGTTCGATCTCGACGTGATCCTGCTGGCGGGCCGGTACACCCTGCTGAACCAGCCGGCGCTCGACGATCTTCTCCCGCTGTGCGCGGAACGCGGCGTGGACGTGGTCGCCGGGGGCGCGTTCAACGCCGGGATCCTCGCGACCGCGTCGCCGGGCACGATGTACGACTACGCCGAGGCGCCGGCCGAGCTGGTCGAGCGGGCACAGCGGATCGCCGAGGTCTGCGAACGGCACGGCGTCGAACTCCCGCAGGCCGCTCTGGCGTTGCCCGCCGCGCATCCGGCGGTGGTGTCCGTCGTCGTCGGCGCGCACGATCCCGGTCAGGTCCGGCTCAACGCCGAACGCTTCCGGCGCCCGGTGCCGCGCGAGTTGTGGACGGACCTGATCCGTGCGGGACTGTTGCGTGAGGACACCGTGCTGCGACAGGAGGAACGGCCTTGATCGACGCGCACCACCATCTCTGGGATCCCGCGAGCCGGGACTATCCGTGGATGACCGGCGAGGCGCTGGACCCGATCCGTCGTCCGTACACAGTGGACGATCTCCGCGCGGTGACCGAGGCGGCCGGGGTGAAGGGGACCGTGCTGGTGCAGACGGTCTCGTCGGAGGAGGAGACGCGCGAATTCCTCGCCGCCGCTGTCGCCGAACCCCTGATCGCGGGCGTCGTCGGCTGGATCGACCTCACGGCCCCCGGCGTCGCCGAGCGAGTGGCGGCGTTTTCCGGGCCGCTGGTGGGAATCCGGCACCAGGTGGAGAACGAACCGGACCCGTCGTGGCTGACGCGGCCCGACGTCCTGCGCAGTCTCGCCGCGCTCGGGGAGGCCGGGCTGGCGTACGACCTGCTGGTGAAGCCACCCCAGCTTCCCGCGGCTCTCGCCGCCGCGAAAGCGTTGCCGGAGCAGGTCTTCGTGCTCGACCACGCCGCGAAACCGCCGATCGCCTCGGGGGAATGGCAGCCGTGGGCGGACGGCGTCGCCGCGTTGGGCGAGCTGGACAACGTGTACTGCAAGCTTTCGGGGCTGGTGACCGAGGCGGACTGGGCGCGGTGGAAGGTCGGGCAGCTGGGGCGCTGGGCCGAGCACGTGCTGGAGTCCTTCGGGGCTTCGCGGCTGATGTTCGGCTCGGACTGGCCGGTCTGCGAACTCGCGGCCGCCTACGAAGTCGTCGTGGACACGGCCTTCTCGCTGACGGGCTCGTTGAGCGACGCCGAACGGCTGGAGTTCTTCGACGGCACCGCCCGACGGGCCTACTGCCTGGCATGAAAAAGAACCGGCCGGAAGCCGGTTCGAGGAAGAAAGTGGACGGCGCGGGGTCCGGGCGCCTGTGAACCGCCGATCAATGACCTGCGGCAGGGGGGAAAGGAGTCAGAACTCGTCCTGCTTGACCATCGTCCGCAGGCGGGCCAGTGCGCGGTGCTGCGTCACGCGCACGTTGCCGGCGGAGATCCCGAGGGCCTCGGCGGTCTCGGCGGCGGAAAGGCCGACGGCGATGCGGAGGGCGAGGATCTCCTGCTGCACCCGCGGCAGGGTGGAGAGCAGGCGGTTGAGCCGGGCACCGAGGTCCAGGTGCAGGGCGTGCGTTTCGGGTTCGTTGTCGGCGATGGGCCGTTCCGGCAGTTCCGGTACCGGTTCCGACCGGTCACGGGAGACCGCGCGGTAGGCGTCGGCGACCTTGTTGGCGGCGATGGCGTGCACGAGATACAGGAACGAGCCGCCGCGATCCTGGTAGCCGGGCAGCGCCTTCAGTACCGCCATGCACACTTCCTGCGCGACGTCGTCCGCCGACAGGTAGGACAGGTCGCGGCCACCCATTCTGGCGCGGCAGTACCGGACCACGACGGGGCCGATCATCCGCAGCAGGGACTGGATCGCGGCGGGATTCCCGTCGCCCGCGTCCCTTACGAGGGGGTCGAGATCCTCCTTGGTCAGCCGTCCGCCCGGTCGAGGCAGGTTCTCCGGAGTCGTGTATCCGGGGACCGCATCGGGGGTGACGGTTCTGGACGCGCTGGTGGTTGCTTGCATGGTCGTCCTCCCCGGCCGACCCTGCGACGTTCGTTGTCGAGGGGCCAACACTCCGTAACGATTGAAGGCGGCAGGTGCTCCAGAAGATCAGCTCTACCTGCCGCCGTTGCGACGCAGCGTAATCGTAGGCGTCGATCGGACGGCAGTAAAGATTTCAACTAGAGATAGCCCATTAGACGCAGTCGGCTTAATACAACCGAGACTCTGTGTCGCGAAAAAGGCCCTCGGGATCGCGGTCAGTGCGTGGTACTTAGCGTACCGCGACCAAGGAGACCGCGGTCGCTACGACGAGTGCCGCCGTTGTGACAGCAAGGATCGGGTTAAGCGGTTTCGGAGTTCCGGGCCTGCGCAGTGCTCGTTCACGGAACGAGCCGACGGCGACCAAGGTGATCACCATGGCGCCCGCGAACGCGACCGGGATGACCGTCGTCCCCCAGCCCCGCCGGGCGGCCGTGTGCAGGAGCAGGAGTGTGCAGGCAGTAGCCGCGAGCGCGGTCCGGCGCCACGCCAGCCCGGTCCGTTCCGCTTGCGCTCCGTGATCACCCGTACTCAAGAGAAGACCACCAAGGCCGCGGCCGTAAGGGTGATCACGAGGATCCCGGCCGTCAGCAGGATCAGCATCCCGCTCTTGGGCAGCGGCCGTCCCGCGCGCATCGCGGTCTGCACCTGCCGCCAGCGCGGATACGCGCTCGCCGCGAGCACGGCGGCCAGGACGACGCACAGCCCCGCGAGGACCGTGCTCAGCGCGCTCGGGTCGGGAACCAGCTGATGGACGGCGACGCCGCCGGCGAGCAGCCCCAGCGCCGTCCGGAGCCAGGCGAGGAAGGTCCGTTCGTTGGCGAGGGTGAAGCGGTAATCGGGTTCCGAACCGCCTTCATGCGGTCCGTTGATCTCAGGCACGCGTCGAACACTAGGCGTTCCGGCGCGCGAAGACCCACCAGCGAAGAACCGCGAAGCGCGCGATGCCGCCCACGACGCTCGCCGCGAGCAGGGCGCCGGTCTGCTCCAGCGCGGTCGGCTCGGTGATCACCGCGTCGAGGGACGCGAGCACGATCGAGCCGTACGCGGCGTAGAAGGCGAAGGTCGCGAGGTCCTGGAAGTGCCGCTTGCCCGCGTTGCTCTTTCGGGTGGCGAAGGTGACCCGACGGTGGAACTCGGTGTTCCCGACCGTCGTGACGGCGATCGCGACCAGATTGGCGGGCTGCGCGCCGAGGACCGGCTGCAGGACGAGGAACAGCACCGCTTGCAGCCCGGTGGCGGCGACACCGGCGACGACGTACCAAGCGGCGTGGTGGCCGAGTTCGTGGTGCCGCTCCGGCGCGCGCCGGATGATCCGGTGCCCTGGCGCCCACCTGGTGGTGGTCATACCGACGACGCTACTCCTTGTTTCACAAATTTGTGAAGCTAATGAACCTGCTGAGAGACTGTGATCCTGGCGACAGCACCGCCGTTTGGCCTGCGAAGACGTCGGGTACGCCACCGGGACCGGGTCGAGTACAGCACGTCCCGGCCAACGCCCGATGAGGAGGGAGCGGCCGAGCCGGAAACAGTGGACCCCGGGGTGCCGGACGCCGGCGAAAAATGATCTTCACTCAGACGGCGGGCCGTGCCGGGACCCCCTAGCGTGGTCGGTCAAGTGCAAGACCGCGACGAAGGAAGGGCAGAGATGCTTACAGTCACCGAAGCCGCCGCCGAGGCGATCACCGCACTGACCGGGCAGGAAAACGGGCAGGACGGAGGCGGGCTGCGGTTCGCGATGCATTCCCAGCAGGGGGACAGTCCCCAGCTCGCGGTTTCCGTCGCCCCCGAGCCCGAAAGCGGCGACAAGGTCCTCGGCGCCGACGGCGGCCCGAAGGTTTTCTTGGAGCCCGAGGCGGCCGCGTTGCTCGACGACAAGGTCCTCGACGTCCAGCAGGACGAGACCGGTGAAGTCGCCTTCGCCGTACTCCCGCAGGCTCAGCCCCAGCCTGGCAGCTGAGCCCGGCGGGTTCAGGCTTTAAGTCCGGGCCCAGGCACGGACCAGCTCGCCGGCCCGTTCGCGCAAGAGCGTCGCCGCGTGCGCACGCGCGTGGTCGAGCGAAGGCGCGTGGTCGATGAGGGCGGCGCTGCCCACGACCCCGAGGCCGGCGAGCTGGCTCTCGTCCAGCTGGATCCGCCCGGCCAGCACCATCAGCGGAACCGCGTGTTCCCGCGCGCGGGCCGCGATGCCCGCCGGAGCCTTGCCGTCGAGACTCTGCTCGTCCAGTGAGCCCTCGCCGGTGATGACGAGGTCGGCGCGTTCGATGGCGCCGGCGACGCCGGTGAGCCCGGCGATGAGCTGGAAACCGGATTCGACCGTCGCGCCGAGTCCGGCGATCGCGCCTGCCGCGACCCCGCCGCCCGCGCCCGCTCCGGGAAGGTCGGACACGTCGGGCGTCCCGGCGTTGCGCAACGCCTGTGCCCACCGGGACAGGGATTCGTCCAGCTGCTCGACCTCACGCGGGCCCGCGCCCTTCTGCGGGCCGAAGATCGCGGCCGCGCCACGAGGTCCGAGCAGCGGGTTCGTCACGTCGGTCGCGACGGCGACCTCGACGGAGCCGAGCCTTTCCCGCACCGGGCCGAGTTCTGCCGAAGCGACCCGGCCGAGGGTGCCACCGCCGAGCCCGACCGGCGCGCCGAACGCGTCGAACACCCCGGCGCCCAGCGCCGCCAGCATCCCGGCGCCGCCGTCGGTGCTCGCGGTCCCGCCGACGGTCAGCACCAGCCGTCGCGCGCCGTTGTCGAGCGCGTGCGCGAGGAGCTCGCCGACGCCCCAGGTGTGCGCGGCGAGCGCCACCTCCGGGCTCGGCTCGACGAACTCGATCCCGCACGCGCGGGCCGATTCGATGTAGGCCGTCCCGTCCAGCGTCACGTAGCTCGCGTCGACGGAGTCGTCGAGCGGGCCGCGGACCGGGAGCTCCACGAGCCGCCCGCCCGCCGCGACGAGGACGTCCAGCGTTCCCTCGCCGCCGTCGGCGACCGGGCAGGAGGAAACCTCGGCCTCGGGCAGCGCGTCGCGGACGCCGTGGGCGATCGCCGCCGCGGCCTCGACCGCGGTCAAGCTTCCCTTGAACTTGTCGGGCGCGATGACCACACGAGTCATGGACGAACCTCCGTCAACGGGTTTCCGCCGGTGAGCACCGACGCGACGTTCTCGGCCGCGAGCACGGCCATGGCAGTACGGGTTTCGACCGTCGCCGATCCGAGATGCGGCGTCAAGACGACGTTTTCGCGATCCAGGAGACGCGGTTCGACCTCGGGTTCGGCCTCGAACACGTCGAGGCCCGCTCCGGCGATTTCCCCGGCTTCGAGCGCGTCCGCCAGCGCCGCCTCGTGGACGACGGGACCGCGCGTGGTGTTGATCAGGCAGGCGCCCGGTTTCATCGACCTCAGCGCGTCCGCGTCGACGAGGTGCCTGGTCTCGGGCGTCAGGGGGCAGTGCAGGGAAACGACGTCGGAGCGCGCCAGCAGTTCTTCGAAGGGCACGTACTCGGCGCCCAAGGCCTTCTCGACGTCTTCGGCGGCCCGCGATCGTCCCGAGTAGACGATCCGCATGCCGAACCCGAGCGCCCGCCGCGCGACCGCCTGCCCGATCTGGCCGAGCCCGACGATCCCGAGCGTCTTGTCCTGCAGCGACGAGCCCAGCAGGAAACCCAGGTGGAACGACCACGGGGTGCGCGAGCGGATCAGCCGTTCGCCCTCGCCGAGCCGCCGCGTGACCGCGAGGATCAGTCCGAACGCCAGATCCGCGGTGGCGTCGGTGAGCACGCCCGGGGTGTTGGTCACGGTGACCCCGCGGCCGGCCAGCGCCGGGACGTCGATGTTGTCGTGGCCGACGGCCACGTTCGCCACGACCTTCAGCTCCGGGCCAGCCGCGTCGGCGACCGCGCCGTCGATCCGGTCGTGCAGCATGCCGACGATCGCGGACGCGCCACGGACGAACTCGCGCAGTTCGTCCGGCGTCAGCGGCCGGTCGGCGCGCGACAGCTTCACCTCCCCGGCTTCGGCGAGCACTTTGAGCGCTTCGTCGGGAATCCACCGGGTCACCGCGATCGTCGAGGTCACCGCTTCAGCCTAGTGTGCGGCGATTGGTATCCCAAACGCGAGAATCCCCGCTATGAGGGAGGCGCTTCCCCTGTGCGGGGGAGTCGTCACCCTCGGGTGCCCCGGGATCGTCGTAAGCGCGGAAAAGCTCCGCGAGCAGGGGATTCCAGCGAATGTTCCCGCCCGGCAGCGGGATCAGCTGAGCCCGATCACGCCGGTGACGTATTGAAGAGTGGGGCAACGTGGCGTGCCGTTGAGGTGTGCGCCGAATGTGGCATTGGGGACGTTGAGTGTCCCCAATGCCACATTCGGCGCACCCGGGATCGGTGGCTCGACGTCATGCCCCGAAGGCCTCCTTTGGGACATTCCGCGGCGCGGCCCGTGGCGCCGGAACTCGGCGGACGTGACGCGAAGGGAGCTTTCCCCGCGTGCGATGCGGCGAAAGTCCCCTTCGTCCAGCCCGAAACGCAACGCACGAAACCGGAGCTCTTGTGCTATGTTCATATGCAGAACATGTGTGCGCGATGCGAACAAGCCGTATTGTCAAGCCGGGGAGTGTGAATGGCGGAGCTGCTGTCGTTGAAGGAGGCCGTGGCGCGACTTGTGCGCGACGGGGACACTGTCGCGCTCGAGGGTTTCACGCACCTCATCCCGGTGGCCGCCGGTCACGAGATCATCCGCCAGCGCCGCACCGGCCTGACGCTGGTCCGCATGACCCCGGACATCGTCTACGACCAGCTCATCGGCGCCGGCTGCGCGAGCAAGCTGATCTTCTCGTGGGGCGGCAATCCCGGTGTCGGCTCGCTGCACCGGTTCCGGGACGCGGTCCAGCATTCGTGGCCGGTGCCACTGGAGATAGAGGAACACAGCCACGCGGGCATGGCGAATCGGTACGTCGCCGGCGCCTCGGGTCTGCCTTTCGCCGTCCTGCGTGGCTACACCGGCACCGATCTGCCCGCGCACACGGACACGATCAAGCCCATCACCTGCCCGTTCACCGGTGAGCGGCTCGCCGCCGTCCCCGCCCTCAACCCGGACGTGACGATCGTGCACGCCCAGCGCGCCGACCGGGACGGCAACGTCCAGATCCAGGGCATCACGGGTGTGCAGAAGGAGGCGGTGCTGGCGGCGAAACGGTCGCTGGTCACCGTCGAGGAGGTCGTGGACGTACTGGAGCCCCGGCCAGGCGCGATCGTGCTGCCCTCGTGGGCGGTCACCGCCGTCGCCGAGGTGCCCGGCGGCGCGAAGCCGTCGTACGCGGCGGGGTACTACGAGCGGGACAACGACGCCTACCAGGCATGGGACGCGATCGGCCGGGACAGGGAGAGCTTCACCCGCTGGCTCGACGAGCTGACGGGAGTGAAGGCATGACCGAGTACACCTCCGACGAGATGATGAGCGTCGCCGCGGCTCGCGCGCTCGGCGACGGGATGTCCTGCTTCGTGGGCATCGGCCTGCCCAGCACGGCCGCCAACCTGGCCCGCCGCGGGCACGCGCCGAACCTCACGCTGATCTACGAATCCGGCTGCCTCGGCGCCAAACCGACCCGGCTCCCGCTGTCCATCGGCGACGGCGAACTCGCCGACACCGCGGACGCCGTGGTCAGCGTCCCCGAGGTCTTCAACTACTGGCTCCAGCCGGGCCGGATCGACGTCGGCTTCCTCGGCGCCGCCCAGCTGGACAAGTTCGGCAACATCAACACCACCGTGATCGGCCCGGACTACGCGAATCCCAAGGTGCGCCTCCCCGGGGCGGGCGGCGCGCCGGAGATCGCCGCGTCCTGCCGCGAGGTGTTCGTGGTGCTGCGGCAGAGCACCCGCACTTTCGTCGAGAAGGTCGACTTCGTGACCTCGTTCGGGCACGGCACCGGCAAGGGCGACCGCGAGCGGCTCGGCCTCCCCGGCGCCGGGCCGACGCTGGTGGTCACCGACCTCGGCCTGATGCGGCCCGACCCCGGGACCGCCGAGCTCACGCTCACCGAGCTGCACCCCGGGATCGACGTCGATCAGGTCGTCGAGGCGACCGGGTGGAAACTGAAGGTGGCAGGCGACCTGGGAACCACCCCGGAGCCGACCGAGGCAGAACTCCGCATCCTCCGAGACCTCAAAAGGGCGAGCGCATGACCGACGTCTTCCTGTTCGACGCCATCCGTACCCCGTTCGGCAAGTACGGCGGCGCGCTGTCCGGGGTCCGCCCCGACGACCTCGCCGCCACCGTGCTGCGGGCCCTGGCCGAGCGCAACGACCTCGACCCGGCGACCGTGGACGAGGTCGTGCTCGGCGACGCCAACGGCGCGGGCGAGGACAACCGCAACGTCGCGCGGATGGCGGCGCTGCTGGCGGGCTGGCCGACGACGGTGCCGGGCGCCACGGTCAACCGGCTGTGCGGCTCCGGTCTCGACGCCGTCATGCAGGCGAGCCGGTCGGTCCAGGTCGGTGACGCCTCGCTCGCCGTCGCGGGCGGGGTCGAGTCGATGAGCCGTTCGCCGCTGGTCATGCAGAAGCCGGAGAAGGCCTTTCCCGCGGGCAACCAGACCCTGTACTCCACCGCCCTGGGCTGGCGCATGGTCAACCCGGCGATGCCCGAGCGGTGGACGGTCTCCCTCGGCGAGTCCACCGAGCTGCTCGCCGAGCGCTACGGCATCGGCCGCGACGAGCAGGACGCGTTCGCCGTCCGCAGTCACGTCAACGCCGCCCGCGCCTGGGACGAAGGGTTCTACGACGACCACGTCGTCCCCGTCGAGGGCGTCGAACTCAAGCGGGACGAAGGCATCAGGCCGGACTCCAGCCCGGAAAAGCTCGCGAAGCTCAAGCCCGTCTTCCGTCCACAAGGGACGGTCACGGCGGCGAACGCGTCACCGCTCAACGACGGCGCCTCCGCGTTGCTGCTCGGCGACGAGGCGGCCGGGAACCGGCTCGGCAAGGCGCCGCTGGCCCGGATCGCCGGTCGTGGCGCCGCGGGTGTCGAGCCCGACGTCTTCGGCATCGGCCCGGTCCGCGCGGCCGAGATCGCCCTGGAACGGGCGGGAATCGGCTGGGAGGACCTGGCGGCGGTCGAACTGAACGAGGCCTTCGCCGCGCAGTCGCTGGCCTGCCTGCGCGACTGGTCGAAACTCGACCCGGAGATCGTCAACGTGAACGGCGGCGCGATCGCGATCGGGCATCCGCTGGGCGCTTCCGGCGGCCGGATCCTCGGCACCCTGGCCCACCACCTGCGCCGCACCGGCGGCCGGTGGGGACTGGCGGCCATCTGCATCGGCGTCGGCCAGGGGCTGGCCGTCGTCCTCGAAGCCCAGTGACCCACTGACCCGCGCTGGAGGGAAACAGTATGTCCGCACCCGCAGAACTGAGGCTCCCGCGCTACCGGCGCGACCCGGAGGGCACGCATCCGCCGCTCGACCACGCCGGTTACCGGTCGACGGCGCTGCGGCACCCCAAGGAACCGCTGATTGTGCTCCCGCATCTGCTCACCGAGGTCACCGGACCCGCACTGGGACCGGGCCGGATCGGCGAGTTCGACAACGACCTCACGAAGGGACACGAGGGGGAGCCGCAGGGACAGCGGATCATCGTCACCGGGCGGCTGCTCGACGGTGACGGGCGGCCGATCCGGGATTCGCTCGTGGAGGTCTGGCAGGCGAACGCGGGCGGGCGCTACCGGCACACCGGCGACCGCTGGCCGTCGCCGATCGACCCCAACTTCGACGGCGCGGGCCGGACGCTGACCGACGGCGACGGGCGCTACACCTTCACCACCATCAAACCGGGCGCGTACCCGTGGAAGAACCACGACAACGCCTGGCGGCCGGCGCACATCCACTTCTCCGTCTTCGGCAGCGCGTTCACCCAGCGGCTGGTCACCCAGATGTACTTCCCGGAAGACCCGCTGTTCTCGCAGGACCCGATCTTCAACTCCATCCCGGACGAGAAGGCGCGGCAGCGGATGATCGCGCGGTTCGACCTGGACCGCACCGAAGCCGAATGGGCACTGGCCTTCCAGTTCGACATCGTCGTGCGTGGCCGCGAGGCGTCGGTCTTCGAAGACGAGGAGGACGAGCACTGATGCCGGAGACGACGCCTTCCCAGACCGTCGGCCCATACCTGTCCATCGGCCTGCCCTGGCCGGACGGGCCGGACGTCGTCCCCGCGGACGAGCCTGCCGCGATCCGGATCCGCGGCCGGGTCCTCGACGGCGCCGGTGACCCGGTCCCGGACGCGATGATCGAGACCTGGCAGGCCGACGCCGACGGCCGGTTCGACCACCCCGACGACCCGCGCGGAGCGGTCGCGAGCGGGTTCCGGGGCTTCGGCCGCTGCCCGACCGATCCGGGTGGCGACTACGAGATCCGGACGATCATGCCCGGCTCGCTGCCCGGTCCGGCGGGCAGCACACAGGCACCGCACATCGACGTCTCGGTGCTCGCCCGCGGCCTGCTGCACCGCGTCGTCACCCGGATCTACTTCGAGGACAACGACAATTCCCAGGATCCGGTGCTGGCCTCGGTCCCGGAGACCCGCCGGGGCACGCTGATCGCCACCAAGACGGATGAGGGCTACCGGTTCGACGTCCGCTTGCAGGGCGAGGGGGAGACGGTGTTCTTCGATGTCTGAGCGAGTAACGGTGCACAGCGTCGCGGAAGGGCCCACGGACGGCCCTGTCGTGGTGTTCAGCGGATCGCTCGGCAGCGATCACCGCATGTGGGATCCGCAGATGAAACCGTTGGTGGAAAAGGGTTTCCGGGTGATCCGGTATGACACCCGCGGGCACGGCGCGTCCCCGGTGCCTCCGGGGCCGTACTCGCTCGACGATCTCGGTGGCGACCTGCTCGCGCTGCTCGACGAGCACGGCGTCGAACGCGCCCACGTCGTCGGGCTCTCGCTCGGCGGCATGACCGGGATGTGGCTCGGCGTGAACGCGCCGGACCGGATCGAGAGCCTCGTGCTGTGCTGCACGTCCGCGAAGCTCGGGCCGCCGAGCATGTGGGCGGACAGGGCGAAGACGGTCCGCGAGAACGGCACCGGATCGGTGGCCGAGGCCGGGGTCGGCCGCTGGGTGACAGCCGGGTACGCCACCGCCTACCCCGAGCGGGCCGGGTACCTGCGCGAGATGATCGCGAGCGTCCCCGCCGAGGGATACGCGTCGTCCTGCCAGGCCATCGAACAAATGGATCTCGTCGGCGATCTGCCCAAGATCGTGGCCAGGACCCTGGTGATCGCCGGGGCCGAGGATCCGGCCACCCCGGTCGAGCACGCCGAGGTGATCGCGGGCGGCATCCCGGACGCGCGGCTCGAGGTCGTCGAAAGCGCCGCGCACCTCGGAAGCTTCGAACAGCCGGAGCGGTTCACCGCGCTGATCCTCGAACACCTGGAGGCGGTCCGATGAGCGAAGACACCTACGAGACCGGCATGCGGGTGCGCCGCGAAGTCCTCGGCGACGCGCACGTGGACCGGGCGGTGGCCCGCACCACCGAGTTCAGCCGCCCGTTCCAGGACTACATCACCCGGGGTGCTTGGGGCTCGGTCTGGTCGCGCGACGGGCTCGACCGCAAGACCCGCAGCTGCGTCACGCTGGCCGCGCTCACCGCGCTGCACGCCCACGACGAGCTCGCGATGCACGTCCGGGCAGCGGTCCACAATGGACTCACCGCGCAGGAGATCTCCGAAGTCCTGCTGCACACCGCCGTCTACACTGGCGCCCCGGCCGCCAACGCGGCGTTCGCCGTCGCGCAGCGGGTGCTGGCCGAACTCGGTGAGCCTGCCGCCAAGGAAGAGGGTGACGGTTAGGGTTCTCCTATGGACGAAGGCGAGGTGACCGAGCGCGGAGCGCACCATGTCCAGTCGCTGGAGCGCGGGCTGGCCGTGATCAAGGCGTTCAACGCGGACGCGTCGGAACTCACGCTGAGCGACGTCGCCCGGTCCACCGGGCTGACCAGGGCGGCCGCCCGCCGGTTCCTGCTCACCCTCGTCGACCTGGGATACGTGCGCACGGACGGCAAGTACTTCTCGCTCACCGCGCGAGTCCTCGAACTCGGCTACTCGTACCTGTCGAGCCTGTCGCTGCCGGAGGTCGCCCAGCCGCACCTCGAACGGCTGTCCGCCGAGGTGCACGAGTCGAGTTCGGTATCCGTGCTCGAGGGCCTGGACATCGTCTACGTCGCCCGCGTGGCCGTCTCGCGGATCATGACCGTCAGCATCAACGTCGGCACCCGCTTCCCGGCCCACGCGACGTCGATGGGACACGTGCTGCTGGCCGACCTCGAAGGCGAAGACCTGCACGGCTACTTCGACGCGGCCAAGCTCGAAAAGCTGACCGCGCGCACGCTGACCAGGCAGAAGGAGCTGAAGGCCGAGCTGGAGAAGGTCTACCGGCAGGGTTACGCGATGGTCGACCAAGAACTCGAAGAGGGTCTCCGCTCGATCGCCGCGCCGATCCGGGACCGGCGGGGCAAGGTCGTGGCCGCGGTCAACCTCTCCACCCATGCCAGCCGGACGACGCCCGAGTCGGTCGAGCACGAACTACTGCCGTCGCTGCTCGAGACGGCCCGCGCCATCGAAGCCGATCTGGCCTCGGCGCCACCGACCAAGGCCGGGCACACGAAGGCAGGGCATGGCTGAGGTCGCCGGGCTGCTGCTCGCGGCCGGAGCGGGGCGCAGGTTCGGCGGGCCGAAGGCGCTGGCCGTCCTCGACGGCGAGCCGTTCGTCGTCCGGGCGCTGCGGGTGCTCGCCGACGCCGGTTGCACGCCGGTCCGGGTGGTGTTGGGTGCTTCGGCCGGTGAAGTCCGCGCGCTGCTGCCCGAACCCGGGTCCGCGGTCGTGGCTGAAGACTGGGAGTCCGGCATGGGCGCGTCCCTGCGCGCGGGACTGAAGGCCTTGGAAGCGACCGGCGCCGAAGCCGCCGTCGTGCATCTCGTGGATCTGCCCGGGGTCGGCGCCGAAGTGGTGCGCCGGGTCGCGGCCGGGGCAGGCGAGAACACCGTCGCGCGTGCCGCCTACGACGGCGTCCCCGGTCATCCGGTCGTCCTCGGCCGCCGCTGGTGGCCGGAGATCGTGGCGGGCGCGTCCGGGGACAAGGGCGCGCGGGACTGGCTCAAGGGCCGCCCGGACCTGCGGCTCGTCGAATGCGGCGACCTCGGCACCGGACACGACGTGGACCGCCGCGAGGATCTTCCAGGCTGATCTCTCGCTCCGCGAGGCTTACGATCGGGAAGTGACCGTCGAATCGCCGGAGAAACTGGCCGAAGCCCTCGTATCGGTCGGCTACCTCGCCGACGACGGCATCGCCACGGCGGGATTCCTCGCGCTGCGGCTCGGCCGCCCGCTGTTCTGTGAGGGCGAACCGGGCACCGGCAAGACCTCGCTCGCGTTGGGACTGGCCGAAGCGCTCGGCATGCCGCTCATCCGGCTCCAGTGTCACGAAGGGATCGACGCGGCGCAGGCATTGTACGAATGGGACTTCCCCCGCCAGCTGCTGCATCTGCGGACGCTCGAAGCGGCCGGTGGCGGCGGCCTCGACGTCGAGGCCGCCGAACAGTCCCTGTACACCGAACGCTTCCTGCTTTCCCGGCCGCTGCTGAAGGCGTTGCAGACGGCGCCCTGTGTCCTGCTGGTCGACGAGATCGACCGCGCCGACGACGAGTTCGAAGCCCTCCTGCTGCAACTCCTCGACGAGAACGCGGTGACCATCCCCGAGTTCGGCGAGGTGCGAGCCGAGCACCCACCGCTCGTGGTGCTCACCTCCAACCGGACGCGGGAGGTGCACGACGCGCTGAAGCGCCGTTGCCTCTACCACTGGCTCGAACACCCGGACCTCGGCCGCGAGATCGAGATCCTGCGCCGCAAGATCCCGGACCTCGGCGAAGGACTCGCGGCACAGGTCGCGGCGGCGGTGCACCGGCTCCGCGGGATGGAGCTGTTGAAGCCGCCCGGGGTGGCGGAATCCCTCGACTGGGCTCAGGCGCTCCTCGCGCTGGGAATGTCCGAACTGGACGCCGCGGCCGGCGCGCGGACGCTCGGTTCGGTGCTCAAGTACAGCGAGGACCTCGACCGGGTCCGCGCCACATTGGACAAACTGCTCGCCTGAAGATCAGCGGCGTCGCAGCGACGCGTCGAGCAGCGCGGGCGGGGTGTCGTATTTCTCCTCCGGGGCGAGGTCGGTGCCCGGGGCGACGATCTCGTCGATCGCGTCCAGGACGTCCGCCGGAAGCACCGTGTCCGCGGCGGCGAGCTGCGACTCCAGATGCGCCAGCGTGCGCGGGCCGATGATCGCGCTCGTCACGCCCGGATGCGCGACGACGAAACCCAGCGCGAGCTGGATCAGGCTCAGTCCCGCCTGGTCGGCGACCTTGGCCAGCCGCTCGACGGCTTCGAGCCGGGCCCGGTTGCCCGGCCGGGTCAGGTCGAACCGCTGCGGCAGGACCGCGGAGCGATTCGTGGTGATCTCACGGCCTTCCCGGATCGCGCCGGACAGCCAGCCGGACGCCAGCGGGCTCCACGCCAGCACACCCATCCCGTATTCCTCGGTCACCGGCAGGACATGCGTTTCGATACCGCGCTGCAAAATCGAGTAGCCCGGCTGTTCGGTGACGTACCGGCTCAGGTGGTGTTCGCGGGCGGCCCACTGGGCCTGCACGATCCGGTAGGCGGGGAAGGTCGACGAACCGAAGTACCGGATCTTGCCCGCGCGCTGGAGATCGGTCAGCGCCGAGAGGGTTTCCTCGTCGCTGGTCTTCGGGTCCCAGCGGTGGATCTGGTAGAGATCGACGTGGTCGACGCCGAGGCGGCGCAGGCTGTCGTCCAGTTCGGTCACCAGCCATCGGCGGGAAGCGCCCTGATGGTTGCGCGCGTCGCTCATCGGCAGGACGGCCTTCGTGGCCAGCACGATGTCGTCGCGGCGGCCCGCGATGGCCTTGCCGACCATCTTCTCCGATTCCCCGGCGCTGTACGCGTCGGCGGTGTCGATGACGTTGATCCCGCCCGCCAGCGCGGCGTCGACGATCGCGGTGGCCTCGTCCTGGGTGGTGCGCCCGATCGCGCCGAAGTTCATCGCGCCGAGCGCGAGGGTGCTGACCTGCACACCGGTCCTGCCCAAGGTGCGGTACTGCATGACGGTGTCCTCCATGGCAAGATGAGCAAGCGGAACGTTGCTCCGCTAACGATACGGAGCACTGTTCCGTTTGGCAACCCCGGGCGGCGAGGCACAGCTACAAGGAGCGGTGTGATGAGTGAAGAGGGCACCAAGAGCAAACGCGCGGACGCCCGGCGCAACGAGAAGACCCTGCTCGACGCGGCCGCCGCCGTCTTCATCACTTCGGGCGTCGAGGCGCCGGTCCGGGCCATCGCCGCCAAGGCGGGCGTCGGGATGGGCACGATCTACCGGCACTTCCCGACCAGGGCGGACCTCGTCATCGCCGTCTACCGGCACCAGGTCGACGCCTGCGCCCAAGCCGGGCCGGAACTGCTGGAGTCGAGCGATTCCCCGTACGAGGCACTACGGCGCTGGATCGACCTCTTCGTCGATTTCCTGGTCACCAAGCACGGCCTGGCCGCGGTCCTGCAATCGGACAACGCCGGGTTCGAGACGCTGCACACCTACTTCCTCGACACGCTCCTGCCGGTGTGCGCCCGGCTGCTCGACGCCGCGGCGAAGGCCGGCGAGATCCGGTCCGACCTGGAGGCACTCGAAGTCATGCGCGGCGTCGGGAACCTCTGCATCGGTGCCGACAGCGATCCCCGCTACAACGCGCGCAAGATGGTCGGGGTCCTCATCGCCGGCCTGAAACCCTGACCGTTCAGCATCTTCAGGAACCCGTTCTCCCACGCGACCGGGTCCGCGTCGTAGCCGACGTACTGCGAAGTTCCCTTGGGGGTCACGAAAGTACGTCCGGCCGCGGCGCCGTCCTGCCGCACGTCGACCTTCGCCCGCCGCAGCTTCACCGGGCTCACGGCGTCGAGCACCTCGGACGAGGCGAGCGCGTCCCACCAGTACGCCGACCCGTCCTGGACGTACGGCGCGAGATCGGGCTGGGTGACGATCGCGTGCACCAGTTTCGCTTCCACCGTCCGGCCTTCCCGGCCGAGACGCTCCACATAGGATGGTGTGATGGGGACGTCGTTCGTGGCGTCCAGCGGCACGATGTCGACGCGGCGGAGCCCGGCGAAGGCCTTGTCCGCCGAAGCGGGGTCGAGCCACATGTTGACTTCTTGGGTGCCGTCGAACTTCCCCGCGTCGGGGCCGAACACGTTGCCCGGGACGTCGAACGCGCCGCCCATCACCGCGAGCCGCGAAATCCGTTGGGCCACACCGGGAACGTCCATCGCCTTCGCGACGTTCGTGAGCGGTCCGGTCGCGATCACGACGACCGGCCGGGCGGACTCGAGCACCGTCGCCGCGAGCAGCGTCGAGGCCCGGACAGGTGACGGGCGATCCGGTACGCTCGCGTCGCCGAGCGCGCCGTTGAGGATGCTTTCGGTCCAGGCGCGGCCATCGGCGGGCATCGGGTTCACGCCGGTGTCGGAGCCGTCGGCGACCGGGATGCCGGAGAGGCCGCATTTCCCGAGCGCCGTCCGCACGTGGGTCAGCGCGCGCCCCGGGATTCCGGCGCCGTTGTTGGTGACGGTGACCGCACGCAGGTCGATGCGGCGCTGTTTGTGCGCCTGGCAGAGATACGCGAGCGTCGCGATGTCGGCGAAATCGGAGTCGCCGTCGTACACGACCGGGACCGGCGAAGAGGCGGGGGCCGCCGAGGCGGCGGGGGCGGCCGCCGCGCCGACGACGCAGGCGAGCAGGACGGCCACCACGGCACGGGACGAGAACATGGCGTCACCGTAGCGAGGTTTTCCGGCAGGACCTAGGTCCTCTTCCGCACCGATTACGTGGCGAGGGCCCATCGGGCGCGCTACAACTCGAATATGGAACGTACACAGTGTTGTGTGGTGGGGGGCGGTCCGGCGGGGATGGTGCTCGGGCTCCTGTTGGCGCGAGCCGGGGTCGAGGTCACCGTTCTCGAAAAGCACAAGGACTTCTTCCGCGATTTCCGCGGTGACACGGTGCATCCGCCGACGTTGATGTTGCTCGACGACCTCGGGCTCGGCGAACGATTCGCGGAACTCCCGTCGAAACGGCTGGAGAAGATGCGGATGGTGTTCGGCGACGCGTCGATCGTCGCCGCCGATTTCAGCCGGGTTCCCGGGCCGCACAAGTACATCGAGATGGTTCCGCAGTGGGACTTCCTGAACCTGCTCGCCCAAGCGGCCGCCGACGAACCCACGTTCACCCTGAAGATGGGGGCGGAGGTGACCGGTCTGCGCGAGGGCGGCGGTGTGCGTTACCGCGATTCCGACGGCGTCGAGCGGGAATTGGCCGCCACGCTCGTGGTCGGCTGCGACGGCCGGGATTCCCTGGTGCGCGCGGAAGCGGGACTCGTGCCCCACGAGTACGACGTGCCGATGGACGTGTGGTGGGTCCGCGTGCCCAAATTCGAGGAGACGGGTGAAGCGGCCGAGGTTTTCGGTTGTTTCGCGAACGGCCTCGCCGGGATGACGATGGACCGCGGCGACTACTACCAGACGTCGTACCTGATCAGGAAGGGACAGGACGAGGCGCTGCGGGCCGAGGGCATCGAGAAGTTCCGCGAACGGATCGGCGGCCTGTTCGGCTGGGGAGAGCGCGAACTCGCCGAGATCCGCGACTGGGACGACGTCAAACTGCTGAAGGTCCGGATGTCCAAACTTCCGCACTGGTACTCCGAGCGGGTGCTCTGCATCGGCGACGCCGCGCACGCGATGTCGCCCGCCGGCGGGATGGGCGTCAACGTCGCGATCCAGGACGCGGTGGCGGCCGCACGATTCCTCGCCGCCCCGCTGTTGCGCGGCACGCTGACCGCGAGAGACCTCGCTCGCGTACAGCGAAAGAGGAACTTCGCCGTCACGCTGATCCAGATGCAGCAGCTGGGGGAGCACAAGATGCTCATCGAGCCCGCCCTCGACGGGACGCTGAACGAGCGGACCATCCCCCTGCTCCTCCGGATCTCGGACCGGTTCCCGATGCTCACGGCCGTGGGCGCGTTCCTGGGCGGCATTGGTCCCCTTCGCGAGGAAACCCCGGTCTTCGCGCGCCGAGGCACAATGGAGGGGTGAGCGATCCACTGCCGGGGTTCGTCGGCTTCGCGGAGGCATTGCGCGAAGCCGGTCTGCCGTGCGACGCGCACCGGATCCAGGCGTACCTCGCGGCCGTCGGGGAGGTCGACCTCACCGATCCCGAGCAGCTCTACTGGGCCGGACGGCTGACGCTCTGCGCCGACCCCGACGACCTCCCGCGCTACGACGCCGCCTTCGACGGCTGGTTCACCGAGAAGAAGGCCGGACCACGACGGCGAGGGCGGCAGACGCCCCCGAAGCGCGCGAAGATCGCCTCACTCGCACAAGCCCCGAGACAGGGCGAGTCCGGCAGGGAACCCGATCAGCTCCGCGTGGCGGCGAGCGAAGACGAGCTCTTGCGACATCGTGACCTCGCGGAACTCAGTGTCGCCGAACGCGCTCACCTGCGGGAACTGCTCGCGAAACTGCGCCCTGTCCTCCCGCCGCGGCCATCGCCACGTCGCCGCGCGGCCAGGCGGGGCACCCTCGATCCGTCGCGCACGCTCCGCGCGATGCTGGCGGGCGGCGGCGAGCCCGTGCGCCTGGCGTACCGGCGGAAAGGCACCAAACCCCGTCGCCTCGTCCTCCTGATCGACGTCTCCGGCTCGATGGGGCCGTATGCCGACGCGTTGCTGCGGTTCGCGCACGTCGTCGCCCGGCACGCTCCAGGCCGTGTCGAGGTGTTCACCTTGGGTACCCGGCTCACCAGGGTGTCCCGTCAGCTGCGGCTGCGCGATCCCGAGCACGCGATGCTCGCCGCGGCCGCCGCGGTCCCCGATTTCGCGGGCGGGACCCGGCTCGGTGAGACCCTGCGGGCCTTCCTCGACCGCTGGGGACAACGCGGCGTGGCCAGGCGATCCGTGGTCACCGTGTTCTCCGACGGCTGGG
Source organism: Amycolatopsis azurea DSM 43854 (assembly GCF_001995215.1). Classification (GTDB taxonomy): domain Bacteria; phylum Actinomycetota; class Actinomycetes; order Mycobacteriales; family Pseudonocardiaceae; genus Amycolatopsis; species Amycolatopsis azurea. The sequence goes on along the minus strand of NZ_MUXN01000022.1, from coordinate 215,779 downwards.
AACGGGGCGACCCCGGGCTGCTCGGCGAACAGCTCGCCAGGCTGCGACGGCTCGCGCACGTCGTATTCTGGGTGAATCCGCACGCGGGGCGCGCAGGTTACGCTCCCGTGCAGTCCGGCATCGCGGCCGCGCTCCCGTACCTCGATCGGCTGCTCGCCGGGCACAGCATGGCCACATTGGAACGACTGCTGGTGGAGATCGCCGATGCGTGACGTACTGGACGAACTGCACCGCCGCTGGGCGGCAGGCGAAACGGTGGGGGTCGGCACGGTGGTGGCGACGTTCTCGTCGGCGCCCCGCAGCCCCGGCGCCGCGATGCTCGTCGCCCCGGACGGCACGGTCACCGGCAGCGTCTCCGGCGGCTGCGTCGAGGGCGCCGTCTACGAACTCGCGCAGCAGGTGGTCGCCGAGCGCGCGCCCGTGCTCCAGCGCTACGGCGTCAGCGACGACGACGCGTTCGCCGTCGGGCTGACCTGCGGCGGGATCATCGACATCTACGTCCAGCACGTCGACCGCGACTCGATGCCGGAACTCGGCGACGTCGTCGAATCGGTCCACAGTGGACAACCGGTCGCCGTGGTCACGGTGATCGAGCACGACCAGGAAGGCCTGGTCGGCGAGCATCTGATCGTCTGGCCGGACCGGGTCGCCGGTTCGCTCGGTTCGTCGCGGATGGACGACGCCGTCGTCGACGACGCGCGCGGCATGCTCGTCGCCGGCCGCACCGGCACGCTCCACTACGGACCGGACGGGCAGCGCCGCGGCGAGGGGATGACGGTCTTCGTCAACTCCTTCGAGCCGCCCGCGCGCCTGCTGGTCTTCGGCGCGATCGACTTCGCCGCCGCGATGGCGAAGATGGGCGCGTACCTCGGCTACCAGGTGACGGTCTGCGACGCGCGGCCCGTGTTCGCGACGAAGAGTCGCTTCCCGGACGCGCACGAGGTCGTCGTCGACTGGCCACATCGCTATCTCAAGGCCGAAGCCGACGCCGGCCGGATCGATCGCCGGACCGCGATCGCCGTGCTCACCCACGACCCGAAGTTCGACGTGCCGCTGCTGGAGGTCGCGTTGCGCCTCGACGTCGGCTACGTCGGCGCGATGGGCTCGCGCAAGACCCACGACGACCGGTTCTCGCGGCTGCGCGAGGCCGGGGTCACCGAGGCTGAACTCGAACGGCTGTCCTCGCCGATCGGACTCGACCTCGGCGCCCGCACCCCCGAGGAGACCGCGGTGTCGATCGCGGCGGAGATCATCGCGCTGCGGTGGAGCGGTTCGGGGTCGCGGCTGGCCGAACTCACCGGCCGGATCCACGGCTGACGCCCGGCACCGGCACGGCCTGGCTGGACTTGACCACTTCGAAGGCGGGCAGCGTCTCGAACCGTTTGACGTGCTCGTCGAACAGTTTCCGGGCCAGGTACCGGCTCGCCTTGAGATCCGCGGTGAGCAGGACGACGACGTAGTCCCACTGCCCGACGATGCTGTAGCAGTGCTGGACCCGGGGTTCGGCCAGCATGCGCTCGCGGAACGCCTGGTGGCTCTTCTCGTCGTCGTCGGTCAGCGCGACCAGGATGACCGACGTCATCCCGGCGCCCATCGCCTCCGGATCGAGCACCGCGACCTGGGCGCGGATCACCCCCGCGGCACGCAGCCGGGTCAGCCGCCGCTGGACCGCGCTCGGGGAAAGGCCGACGGCGTCGCCCAGGTCGTGCAGCGGACGGGCCGCGTCGGCCTGGACCAGGTCGAGCAGCAGGTGGTCGATCTCGTCCAAGGTCACGCAACAATCTTGCGCGCGGACGGGAAAATTTACAATCGCCGTGATCGACTTCCGCTTTAGCTTGGGCTTCATGACCGACATCGACCTGAAGCCGGACCACGTCGCCGAGGCGGCGAAGGTGATCGACCCCGTGTTCCTGAACTCGCCGCAGTACGAAGACGGACAGCTGAACGAACGGCTCGGACGGCGTGTGCTGGTGAAGGTCGAGACGCTGAACCCGTTGCGCAGCTTCAAAGGCCGGGGCGCGGACTACTTCGCCGCGCGCCTGGAGCCGGGCACCACGATGGTGTGCGGGACCAGTGGCAACTTCGGGCAGGCCCTCGCGTTCGCCGCCCGGAAGCACGGCCTGCGGGCCGAAGTGTTCGTCCCCGCCGACATCTCCCCGGTCAAACTACGGCGGATGAAGGCACTGGGCGCACGCGTGCGCCGGGTCGACGGCGAGGCGAAAGACGCCGCTGCCGCCTTCGCCGCCGAAGCTCCGGACCGCGTCTTCGCCGTCGACGGCCGGGAGCCCGCGATCTCCGAGGGGGCGGGCACGATCGGACTGGAACTGGCGCGGGAGAGCGGGATCGACACGGTCGTGCTCCCGGTCGGCGACGGCGCGCTGATCGCCGGTGTCGCGCTCTGGCTCAAGGCTCATTCGCCGGACGTCCGGATCGTCGGCGTCGGGACCGAATCGGCGCAGGCGATGGCGAAGAGCTGGCGGGCGGGCGAGCCGGTCACCATCGATCGGACCAGTTCGTTCGCGGCCGGTATCACGATCAGGTCCCCGGAGCCGGAATCCGTGCGGCGGCTGCGGTCGCTGGTCGACGACTTCGTGCTGGTGAGCGACGACGATCTCCGCGCGGCCATGCGCTTGGGCGCGGAAACCCTCGGCGTCCTCCCGGAACCCGCGGGCGCCGCCGGCCTGGCCGCGCTGACCGTGCACGACATCCCCGGCGACTTCGCCGCCACCGTGATCACGGGCGCGAACGCGGATCTCTCGGTGCTGGGCATGACGGGCTGAGCCGACGCGTGTCCCCAATGCGGCATTGGAGACGCTCAGCGTCCCCAATGCGGCATTGGGAGCATCAGCCGCGAGCGATCACCAGCCGGTCGGCTCAGTGATGTCAGTCGATCAGCCGCTGCCCGCCCCGGGCGGCGGCTGGTGTGCTCGGAACATGTTGCTGAGACGCACCTTGACGGTGTTCGCCGCCATCGGACTGCTCCTCGCCCCGGCCACCGCGCAAGCCGCCACCGAACAGAACCCCGAACGACAAGCCGGTCGGCTCACCGAATGTTCGGACGCCGATCACCACGGGGACAAACGGCTCGGCCCGGAGAAACTGCCGGTGCTGGGCGACGTCGGTTTCCAGCTCATCGGCTATCGCCGCACCGGGTCCCTGCCCCAGCAGAGTTTCCTCGACACCTATTACGACTCGGCGGCCGCCTCCTGGCGCTACCCGCCCAAGAACGGCTACGTCCTGCGGTCCGACGGAACGCCCATCCAGTACGTCGTCACGCTGACGCCGGGCAAGCGGATCGACCGGTACGGCAGCGAGTACGGCAGCTTCCTCGCGCCGAAGGGCTCCCCGTACGCGTCGAGAGCGATCCCGCCGCAAAGCCTCGACTCCACACCGGGCGCGAGCTGCAATTACCACGCCTATCAGGTCAAGAAGTCGTTCGCCGTGCACTCCGGTCCGATCGCGGCCTGGTTCGCCCAGCCGGGTGGGGGATTCCAGTATCAAGTGGACGGTGCGTTGTTGCCCGGCGCACCGGGTCCGGTCAACGTCGGGTGGTTGATCGCCAACGGCTTTCTCGAGCGTTTGAAGTAGTCCTGGCAAAACCGCATCTGCGGAGAAAGCCTCGCTGTATCAGCGCTTCTGCGGACTCACGGTCGAGTCACCCCCTGGTGGGGGTTGTCCCAGTCGATCAGAAGTAGCACGCTCGACTGTGAGTCCGATCACGGTCGCTCCGGGATCGGTCCGTGACAACTTCAATGACCGGCCGCTCCCGAACGACCCCGGACCAGCGCGGGGTTTCTCTTGCTTTTGGAGGCCTGATGCGCATCACCGTCACCGTCGACGGCACCCCCTACACAGACGACGTCGAACCCCGGACCCTCCTCGTGCACCATCTCCGCGAACGAGTCGGGAAGGTAGGCACCGTGGTCGGTTGCGACACCAGCAACTGCGGGGCCTGCACCGTCCACCTCGACGGGCACAGCGTGAAATCCTGTTCGGTCCTCGCGGTCCAGGCCGACGGCTGCGAGGTCACCACCATCGAGGGACTGGCCCGCGACGGCGAACTGCATCCGGTGCAGAAGGCCTTCCACGAGAACCACGCGCTCCAGTGCGGGTTCTGCACCCCCGGAATGATCATGCAGTCGATCGATCTGCTCGCCGACAACCCCGATCCGGACGAACAGGCCGTCCGGGAAGGACTCGAAGGAAACCTGTGCCGCTGCACGGGTTACCAGAACATCGTCCGCGCGGTGCGGGACGCCGCCCATCAGATGCGGCCCGGCGCCGGTCCCGAAGCCGAGCGGCTCGCCTCGGACACCGCTTCCCGTGTCGGCGCGGGTGGTGAGTGATGACCTCCACGATCGAACCGGAGGTCGGGAAGGCCCGCCGCCGCAAGGAGGACGAGCGCCTCATCACCGGCCGCACCCGCTGGACCGACAATCTGAGCCTGCCGGGCATGCTGCACCTCGCTGTGCTCCGCAGTCCTTTCGCGCACGCCAAGATCGTTTCGATCGACGTCACCGAGGCCAAGTCGGCGCCGGGTGTCGTCGCGGTGCTCACAGGGAAGGACCTCGACCCGGAAAGCGCCATCGGCATGCCGTGCGCGTGGCCGATCACCCCGGAGATGAAATCGCCGAGGCGGCCCATCCTCGCCTCGGACACGGTGAACTTCGCCGGTGAAGGGGTCGCGGTGGTCGTCGCCAGGACGTCGGCCGAAGCGCACGACGCGCTCGAAGCGATCGACGTCGACTACGACGAACTGCCGGTCGTCCTCGGCCTCGAGAACGCGCTCGCGGAGGGCGCGCCGCTGGTGCACGAGGAACTCGGCACCAACCAGAACGCGGTCTGGGTCTTCGATTCCGCCGGTGCGGGAACGGGATCCGACGTCGAGGACGCGATCGCGAACGCAGAGAAGTCGGGGATCGTGCTCAAGCGCCGGTTCCGCCAGCAACGGCTGGTGCCGGCGTTCATGGAGCCGCGGGCGTGCGTCGTCGACCCGACCGGCAGCCAGCTGGTCATGTGGTCGGCCACCCAGGTCCCGCACATCCTCAAGACCATGACCGCGGCCACGCTCGGCCTGCCCGAGCACAAGGTGCGGGTGATCGCGCCGGACGTCGGCGGCGGCTTCGGCGGCAAGATCGCCGTGCTGCCCGAAGAGATGATGGCGACGCTGATCGCGCAACGGCTCGGCAAACCGGTCAAGTGGACCGAATCCCGTTCGGAGACGATGGTCGCCGCGCACCACGGCCGCGACCAGATCCAGGACCTCACCATCACCGCGAACCGCGACGGCACGGTGACCGGCCTCAAGGTCGAACTGCTCGCCGACATGGGCGCGTACCTCGGCCTCGTCGGCCCCGGCGTACCGATCCTGGGCGCGTTCATGTTCAACGCGATCTACAAGTTCCCGGCGTACCATTTCGCCTGCACCAACGTGTTCACCAACACCACGCTCACCGACGCCTATCGCGGCGCCGGGCGGCCGGAGGCCACGTTCGGCATCGAGCGGATCATGGACGAACTCGCCGTCGAACTGGGCATGGACCCGATGGAGCTGCGCGAGAAGAACTGGATCAAGCACGAGGAGTTCCCGTTCACCACGGTCGCCGGGCTGACCTACGACTCGGGCAACTACGAGGCCGCGACCCGGAAGGCGAAGGAACTCTTCGACTACGACGGCCTTCGCCGCGAGCAGAAGGAGCGGCGGGACTCGGGTGACCCGGTCCAGCTCGGTATCGGCATCTCGACGTTCACCGAGATGTGCGGTCTCGCGCCGTCGCGAGTGCTCGGCTCGCTGGACTACGCGGCGGGCGGCTGGGAGCACGCGGAGATCCGGGTGCTGCCCACCGGCAAGATCGAGGTGATCACCGGCGCCTCCGCGCACGGCCAGGGCCACGAAACCGCGTGGAGCCAGATCGTCGCCGACAAACTCGGCGTCCCGTTCGAGGACATCGAGGTCATCCACGGCGACACCCAGTCCTCGCACAAGGGCATGGACACCTACGGCTCCCGGTCGCTGGTGGTCGGCGGGATCGCGGTGGTCAACGCGGCGGACAAGGTGCTCGCCAAGGCCAAGCCGATCGCGGCGCATCTGATGGAGTGCTCCGAGGACGACCTCGAATTCGAGGCGGGCAAGTTCTCGGTCAAGGGCACGGATTCCTCGACGTCCATCCAGGACATCGCGTGGGCCGTGTTCTCGGCGCACAACCTGCCGGACGGCGTCGAACCCTCGCTGGACTCGGCGGACACGTTCGATCCGGAGAACTTCTCCTTCCCACACGGCACCCATTTGTGCGCGGCGGAGGTCGACACCGAGACCGGACGCGTGAAGCTGCGTTCCTACGTCTGCGTCGACGACGTCGGCGTGGTCGTCAACCCGCTGATCGTCGAAGGCCAGGTGCACGGCGGGCTCGCGCAGGGCATCGCGCAAGCGTTGTTCGAAGAGGCCGTCCACGACGAAGGCGGGACGCTGACCACCGGGACGTTCGCCGACTACCTCCTGCCGTCGGCGGCGGATCTGCCCAGTTTCACCACCGGCCGCACCGAGACGCCGTCGACGACGAACCCCTTGGGCGCCAAGGGAGTCGGCGAGGCGGGCACGATCGCCTCGACCCCGGCGGTGGTCAACGCCGTCGTCGACGCCGTCCGGCACTTCGGGGTGAACGACATCGAAATGCCGCTGACCCCGATGCGGGTTTGGCACGCCGTCCGGCACGGGTCGTCCGCCGCGGGCGGGCTCGGCTCCGAATCCGGTGGCGGACTCGGTTCGATCGACGCCACCGGAGGTGCCCAGTGATCCCGGCCCCGTTCGACTACGTCGCACCGTCCACAGTGGACGAGGCGATCGCCGCCCTCGCCGAAGCGGGCGAGGACGCCAAGGTGCTGGCGGGCGGGCAAAGCCTGCTGCCGGTGCTGCGGATGCGGCTGGCCACACCGACCACGCTGGTCGACCTCGGGAAGGTCGGCGAGCTGCGCGGCGTCCGCGAGGAGGGCGACGCACTGGTCATCGGCTCGATGACCACGCATTACGACGTCCAGCGGGACGCGCTGATCGCCGAGCACGCCGCGTTGCTCAAGGCCGCCACCGACACGGTGGCCGATCCGCAGATCCGCCATCGCGGCACGTTCGGCGGCGCCATCGCGCACGCCGATCCCGCCGGTGACCTGCTGGCCCCGGTCCTCGCGCTCGGCTGCGAACTCGTCGTCGCCGGGCCCGGCGGGCGGCGGACGGTCGCCGCGGCGGACTTCTTCCAGGACATGTTCACCACCGCGCTCGCCGCGGACGAACTCCTGGTCGAGGTCCGCGTGCCGAAGCACACCGGCTGGCGCGCCCACTACGAGAAGTTCAACCGGGTCGCGCAGGCGTGGTCGATGGTCGCGGTCGCGGCCTGCGTCCGCACCGAGGCGGGCAGCATCGAGGAGGCGCGGGTCGCGCTCACCAACATGGGCTCGACGCCGGTGCGGGCGAGTGCGGTCGAAGCGGCGCTGGTCGGCTGCGCGGCCACCGCCGAGGCGATCCGCGGCGCGGCGGAACACGCGGCCGAGGGGACGAACCCGACGGCCGACGGGAACTCCGATGTCGAATACCGGCAGCACCTCGCGCGGGTGCTGACCGGCCGGGCGGTCCTCGCCGCGGCAGGGGCCTAGAGAGAAGGGAGGTCGGCCCGTGCGGCTCGACCACGAATTCACCGTTCCCGCCCCGATCGGCGAGGTCTGGAAGGCCGTCGTCGACCCGGAACGGGTGGCGCCGTGCATGCCGGGCGCCACCGTCACCGAAGTCGACGGGGACGCCTTCAAAGGCACGGTGAAGGTCAAGCTCGGGCCGATCTCCCTGCTCTACAAGGGCGCCGGCCATTTCGTCGAGAAGGACGCCGAGGCGAAGAAGGTGGTGATCAAGGCCTCCGGCAAGGACGCCAGGGGCGCGGGTACGGCGTCGGCGACGGTGACGCTCACCCTGTCCGAGAAGGACGGCGTCACCCACGGCGCCGTCGCCACGGAACTGGCGGTCACCGGCAAACCGGCGCAGTTCGGGCGCGGGATGATCTCCGAGGTCGGCGGCAAGATCCTCGACTCGTTCGCGGACTGCCTTTCCGGCAAGCTCGCCACCACGCCCGAACCCGAGAAGCCGGAGGAGCGGCCGCCGTTGAAAGCGGTGAAGCCGGTCGCGGACGGCGAGGCCATCGACCTGATGGAGTACGCGGGCGAATCCGTGGTCAAACGGGTGGCACCGGTGCTGGTGGCGCTCGCGGGTGTGCTCCTGGTCGTCGCGATCGTGCGTGCTGTGACGCAGCGGACGAAATAGAGAGTTCCGTCAGCCGTTGAACCCGGTATGAAGGCGGATCACGAAGTCGACGTGGCGGTGATCGGGGCGGGTCAGGCCGGTCTGTCGGCCGCGTATCACCTGCGCCGCGCGGGATTCGCCAACGAGGCGGGGTTCGTCGTGCTCGACCACGGCAAACGGCCCGGTGGCGCGTGGCAGTACCGCTGGCCCTCGCTGATCGTGGAGAAGGTCCACGGCATCTACGACCTTCCCGGGATGGCCTTCGGCACCCCGGACCCGAAATTGCCCGCCGCCGACGTCGTCTCCGAGTACTTCGGCCGCTTCGAGCGCACCTACGACCTCCCGGTCCATCGCCCCGTCGACGTCCTGTCGGTGAGCGCGGAGGACGACCGGCTGGTCGTCGCGAGCGCGGCGGAAACGTGGGCCGCCCGTGCGGTGATCAGCGCGACCGGCACCTGGGACCGGCCGTTCTGGCCGTACTACCCCGGGCAGGAGACCTTCCGCGGCCGCCAGCTGCACACCGCCGACTACACCGGCGTCGGCGACTTCCGCGGCAAGCGCGTGGTCGTGGTCGGTGGTGGCGCGTCGGCCGTGCAGCTGCTGCTGGAGATCGCGCCCTTCGCGCGCTCGACGCGCTGGGTGACGCGACGCCCGCCGGTGTGGCGCGACGAGCCGTTCAGCGAGGACTGGGGCCGCGAGGCCGTCGCCAAGGTCGACAGGCGGGTCCGCGAGGGCCTGCCGCCGAAGAGCGTCGTCAGCGTGACCGATCTGGCGGTGACGCCCGAGGTCCGCGCGGGGCTGGACGCGGGCATCCTCGACCGTCACCCGATGTTCGAGCGGCTCACCCCGGACGGTGTGCAGTGGTCGGACGGCACCTTCGAGCCCGCCGACGTCATCCTGTGGGCCACCGGTTTCCGCGCCGCCATCGACCACCTCGCGCCGCTGCGCCTGCGCGCGTCCGGGGGCGGCATCCGGATGGACGGCACCCGCGTCGTCGCCGAACCGCGGCTGCATCTGGTCGGCTACGGCCCGTCCGCCAGCACCGTCGGCGCGAACCGGGCGGGCCGCGCCGCCGTCACCGAGATCCGGCGGCTGCTCGGACGCTGAGGTCGTCGAGGATCCCGGCCAGCGCGGCGGGGTTCCGCAAGAACCCGGCGTGGCTGCTTTCGAGTTCGCGGACGTCGAACGGGTTGTCCGGGGTGAGCGCGTCGCCCTCGGCGATGTACAGCTCCTGAGCGGGGAGCGGCATGGAGCGGTCCCTGGTCAGTTTGACGAAGGTGTGCGGGATCCGTCCCCAGGAGTCCTTGTCGGCGCGAAGATCCCAGGTGGGGTCGGCGAGCCAGAACACCTCGTCCGGCTGGGCCGTGACGACGACCTGGAGGAACTCCTCTTCGGTGAGTTCACCGGAGATGGCGTCCCGGAGCGCGGCTCGTTGCGCCCGGTCGGCACCACGCCAGTTGACCCGGATGAAGCCCTGGCGCGCCGGGTCACCGACCATGAGCGGCGCCGTCGCGGTGAAGAGAGCGCTGGACGCCCACACGGGCAGCGCCGGGTACTCCCCGGGATGGCGCTCCACCGGGCACTGGGCGGCGATGTAGACGACCCGGTCGATCAGTTCGGGGATCGCGTTGGCGGCGGCGGTGACCGGGAGCCCGCCGAAACTGTGCGCGACCAGGACGACCGGGCCGTGGTGACGCACCCGGTGGACGGCGTCGACGACCGCCCCGGTGAAGTCGTCCGCGGTGAAGCCGCTCGCGGCCGACGGCTCGGCCGCGAAGGTTTCGAGGTCCTGTTCGTGATAGGCCCGGGTGAATCCCGCGCCCCGGCCGGGGAGATCGAGCGCGAGCGTCCGATGCCCGCGTGCCGCCATCTCCCGCTGGGTGGCCGACCAGCCGTGTGCCGAACTTCCCGAACCGTGCACGAAGACGAAAGTGGGAATCATGCCTTCGAGTGTGGCGGATCCGGCGGGCTGGGCGAGAACCTCGGCCCCAAAGGGAAGAAAAGAACGATCGGCGGGGCGCAGTTCGGAGTCCGTATCGATTATCGGCCCACGAGAAACGAATTTCCGCTCCGTGAATACGGTTCTCCCGTTTGTCAAGGAAATTCCAGTCGGGGAAACTTTCGGGCCGTTCTCACGTCGGCCCGTATCTCGGGCCGTCCCGGGCCACTCCTGTGCTTCGAGGTTCAAGGCAGCGCGTCGACACGGTGCGCGGCCACGGAATTCGTAATGGGGGATGGCTTTGCCAGGGGAAAAGATCACGATGCCCGCCGACAACGTCACACCGCATCATCGGATGCGCTCCAGTACCTGCCTTCCGGATCTGCTCGGGCACTGGGCAGGGACACGGCCGGAAGCGATCGCCGTCGTCGACGGTGACCGCGAATTGACCTTTCGCGGACTCGAAGAGGCGAGTGCGGCACTCGCCGCGCGTCTCGCCGTTCTGGGGATCGGCACGGACGATCTCGTCGGCCTTCATGTCGAGCCTTCCGCGGATCTGATGGTCGGCGCGTGGGGCGTGCTCGCCGCCGGTGCCGCTTATCTGCCGTTGTCCCCGGAGTACCCGGAAGACCGGCTGCGGTACATGCTCGAAGACAGCGGCGCCGGGGTCGTCGTCACCCAGCCGCACCTCGCCGCGAGGCTCGCCGGGCTGGTGCCAGCCGGGACCCGGATCGTGTCCGTGGCCGACGTCCGCGGCCCGGCCGGTGAGGCCCCGCGCGGGCCACGGCCGGACTCGCTCGCCTACGTCATCTACACCTCCGGCAGCACGGGCAAGCCGAAGGGCGTGATGATCGAGCAGCACAGCGTCGTATCCCAGATGCGCTGGCTGCAAGCCTGCGGCCACCTGGACGCGAGCGTCACGGTCCTGCAGAAGACGCCGATGAGTTTCGACGCCGCGCAATGGGAGATCCTGGCGCCCGCCGCGGGCGCCCGCGTGGTGATGAGCGCGCCGGGAAGTTTCCGCGACCCCGAAGTCCTGATCGACACGGTGACCGAGCACGGCGTCACCACCCTGCAGTGCGTCCCGACGCTGCTGCAAGCGTTGCTCGACACGGAACGCTTCGGGACCTGCGTCTCGTTGCGGAAACTGTTCTCCGGCGGGGAGGCGCTCTCGCGTCAGCTGGCCGGGGAACTCGCCCGTGAGCTGCCGTCGGCGCGGCTGGTCAACCTGTACGGGCCGACCGAATGCACGATCAACGCGACCGCCCACGTCGTCGACCCGGAGACGATCGGCGAGAGCGCCGGGACGGTCCCGATCGGCGTGCCCGCCGACAACACGCAGTGCTTCGTGCTCGACGCCGAGCTCGCCCCGGTCGACATCGGGGAGACGGGCGAGCTGTACATCGGCGGGGTCCAGCTGGCCCGCGGCTACCTGAACCTGCCGGAGCAGACGAGCCAGAAGTTCGTGCCGAACCCGTTCGTGCCGACCGAACGGCTGTACCGCACCGGCGATCTCGCCTACTGGAACCCCGACGGCACCCTCCAGTTCGTCGGCCGCGCCGACAACCAGGTCAAGCTGCGCGGGTACCGAGTCGAGCTGGACGAGATCGCGGTGGCGATCGAAGAGCACACGTGGGTGCGCCGGGCCGCCGCGGTGGTGACCGACGACGTGCGGACCGGGTCGAAGTCGCTCGTCGCCTGTGTGGAGCTGAACCCGCGCGAAGCCGCGGTGATGGATCAGGGCAACCACGGCGGGCACCACCAGTCGAAGGCCAGCAAGCTGCAGGTCAAGGCGCAGCTGTCCGATCCGGGCGTGCGCGCCGATCTCGACGGCCGCCCCGTCGTCGCGCTGGAGGGCAGGCGGGAGACCGCCCGTCAGCGGCGGGAAGTGTTCGCGCGCAAGACCTATCGCCACTACGAGGGCGGCCCGGTCACCCGCGATGACCTGGCCGCGCTCCTGGCACCGCGTCCGGCCGGCACGTACTCCCGCGAACCCGGAGAGCTCACGTTCGCCGAACTGGGCGGGCTGCTGCGCTGGTTCGGCGGCTTCCGCAGCGAGGAGCGGCTGCTGCCGAAGTACTCGTACGCCTCGCCGGGCGCGCTGTACGCGACGCAGTTGTATCTGGAGACCAGCGGTCTCGACGGCCTCGATGCCGGGATCTACTACTACCACCCGGTCGACCACACGCTGGTCCTGCTCGGCGCGAACACGGGCACCGGGCATTCGGTGCACTTCATCGGGCGCACCGGGGCCATCGAACCGGTCTACAAGAACAACATCCGCGAGGTCCTCGAATTCGAGGCCGGTCACATGGTCGGCGTCTTCGAGGACGTCCTGCCCGGATACGGCCTCACCATCAGCCCGTCGGGGTTCGACCCCGCGGTGGCCGTCCGCGCCGGTGCCGCCGCCGAAGACCACTACCTCGGTACGTTCTCCTTGCACGCCGACGACGGCGAGCCGCACCGGGACGACATCGAACTGTTCGTGCAGGCGCATCCCGATCGGGTCGAAGGCCTGCCCGCCGGCACCTATCGCTGGCGGGACGGGGATTTCGAGCGCGTCTCCGGCAAGCTGATCGAAGCCAAGCACGTGATCGCGATCAACCAGCAGGTGTACGGACGCGCGGCCTTCGGTATCACCGCGGTCAGCCGGACGGCCGACGAGTGGCTCGAGTACATCGGGCTCGGTACGGAGCTGCATCACTTGCAGCGCAACGATCTGGGGATCGGCCTGATGTCGTCGGGCTACAGCTCCAAGAGCGGCAACCCGTTGCCCGCCGCCCGGCGGATCGACGACATCCTCGCCGGGCAGGGGATCGCGCCCGGGCCGTCGTACTTCTTCGTCGGCGGCAAGGTGAGCCAGGAGCAGCGGCGCAGCGAGGGGATGCACGAAGACGCCGTGCACATGAAGGGCCCCGCGGAGCTCATCCGCGACGAACTCGCGACCACCCTGCCCGACTACATGATCCCCAACCGGGTGCTGGTGCTGGACGAGTTGCCGTTGACCGCCAACGGAAAGGTCGACGCGCACGCGCTGGCCCGGACCGACGCCGTCCGCGCCACCAACTGCGCGCCGTATGTCGCGCCTTCGACGAGCCACGAGCGATGGCTGGCCGGGGTGTGGGGCAAGGCGCTGAAGTACGACGACGTCTCGGCACGGGACGACTTCTTCGCCTCCGGCGGCAACTCGCTGACCGCGGTCTCCCTGGTGAACCGGATCAACCGCGAGTACGGCGCCAGGCTGCCGCTGCAGGTCGTCTTCGAGTGCCCGAAGCTGGCCGATCTGGCCGCCCGCATCGGTGAGGATTCCGTCCGGCCCTCGTCGCGGCTGGTCCCGCTGGCGACCGGTGGCGGCGACCCGGTGTTCTGCTGGCCCGGACTCGGCGGCTATCCGATGAACCTGCGGTCGCTGGCTTCGGAAAGCGGCCTGGGGCGGCCGTTCTACGGGGTGCAGGCCCACGGCGTCAACGCGGGCGAAACGCCGTACGCCACCGTCGAGGAGATGGCGAAGGCCGACGTCGCCGAGATCAGGCGTGTCCAGCCGGAGGGCCCGTACACGCTGTGGGGCTACTCGTTCGGCGCGCGGGTCGCGTTCGAAACGGCGTGGCAGCTGGAACAACAGGGACAACGGGTGGCCGACCTGCTCCTGATCTGCCCGGGAAACCCCGAGGTCGAGGGCGGTGGGGAGCGGGTGGCGAGCTACACGAACCCGGCGTACCTGACGATCCTGCTGTCGGTCTTCCTCGGGTCGATCTCCGGGCCGGAACCGTTGGCCTGCAAGGAGACCGTCCGCGACGAAGACGGCTTCGTCGACTTCGTGGCGGAGCTGCTGCCCGCCCTCGGCGAACAGCTGATCCGGCGGATCGTCCGGATCGTCGAGGAGACCTACGAGTTCGACTACACCTTCCGTGAACTCGCGCGGCGGCGGATCGCGGCGCGGGTGACGCTGTTCAAAGCCGCGGGCGACGACTACTCGTTCGTCGAGAACAGCTCCGGGTACTCGGCCACGCCGCCGGAGGTGGTCACGCTCGAAGGCGATCACTACAGCGTCCTCAAGGAAAACGGCGTCGCCGAACTGGTGTCGGCGATCCGCGCCCGGCTCGAATCCCGCTGAGCTAAGGAGATCCCGTAGTGCCCGACTCCCTCGGTCCCCGCCTCAAGGTCGGCGTCGTCGTCCCGTCCACCAACACCTCGGCCCAGCCGGAGCTGGACGCGTTGCGCCCCGACGGCGTCACCAACCACACCGGCCGGATGGTCATCGGCGACGATCCGATGGTCGACGAGCCCGGGTTCGGCCACGTCATGCACAGCATCCGGCTGTCGACGCATCCGGCGATCCGGAGCGTCACCGGCTGCGGACCCGACTGCGTGATCGTCGGCGTGTCACCGGAAAGCTATTGGGAGGGGACGGCTTCGCACGGCCGTGTCCTCGATTCGATGCGGGACGCCGCGGGCGGCCTGCCGGTGACGATGAGCCCGGACGCGATCACCGCCGCGCTCGCCGCGCACGACGCCCGCCGGGTCGCGGTCATCACGCCGTATCTGCCGGTCGGCGACGATTCGGTGAGCCGGTTCTTCACCGACAGCGGCTACGACCTGCTGGGCCTCCATGGTCTCGGCATGCCGAGCCCGGCCCGGATCTCGCACGTCTCCGAGCCCGAACTCAGGGACGCCGTCAAGGAGATCGACAGCGCCGACGTCGAGGCCATCGTCCAGGTCGGCACGAACGTCGCCATGGCGCGGGTCGCGGCGGCCGCCGAGTTCTGGCTCGGCAAACCGGTCCTTTCGAACAACGTCGTCCTGTACTGGCACGCCCTGCGCCGCAACGGCGTGACCGACAGTGTGCGCGGCTTCGGGTCGCTGCTGTCCGAGCATTGACCACCGGTATTTGACTGATCGTTACAGAACGTGCGATGCTGGTCGGCATGCCCCGTCCGAAGGGATTCGATCCCACCGAGGTGCTCGACGCCGCGGTCGGCACGTTCTGGCGGAAGGGATACGCGGCGACGTCGGCCCAGGACCTGGTCGACGGCACCGGCCTCGGCCGGGGAAGCCTGTACAACACGTTTTCGAGCAAGCAGCAGCTGTTCAAGGAGTCGCTGCGCCGGTACGAGGAAACGTCCGCCACGCGGGTGGAGGAGATGCTGGTCGCCCCGGGAACCATCCGGGAGCGGATCCGGCGCGTGCTGATGGACGTGGTCCACGACGAGATGGACACCTCGGCCACGCATCGAGGTTGTCTGGCCGTCAACGCCGCCCTGGAACTCGGCGGCGTCGACGACGAGGTCACCGCTCGCGTCCGCCACAATTTCGAACGGGTGGAGAACGCGTTCCACGCCGAATTCGCCGCCGCCCGGCACGCGGGCGAGATCGGCGCGGGCCGGGACCCCCGCGCGCTGGCGCGGTTCACCCTCGCCGCGATGTACGGCCTGCGGGTACTGGGCAAGACCGCGGACCGGCAGGCACTCACCCAAGTCGTCGAAACCACCATCGAGGCGTTCTGATGTTCCAGGTTTCGTAACAGACCCCAGCGTTCGAGCCGATTTTCTTCGCGCTCGTTCTTTAACGATCATTCCACTAACGAGACGAGGAGTGAAGGCAAGTCATGACGGAAACCGTCGCTGTGCTCGGCACCGGGATCATCGGTGCCCCGGTCGCCCGCAACCTGAGCAAGGCCGGGTTCGCGGTCCGGGCCTGGAACCGCACCGCGGCCAAGGCCGAAGCCCTCGCCGGGGACGGCGTCCAGGTCGCGTCGAGCGCTGCGGAAGCCGTCGAGGGCGCGAAGGTGGTGATCACGGTCCTCACGGACGGCCAGGCGGTGCTGGAGGCGATCCGCGCGGCCGCCCCCGCCGCCGGCACGATCTGGGTGCAGCTCAGCACCGTCGGCGAAGCCGTCGACGAGCTGATCGCGCACGCCGGCGAGCAGGGCCTCGTCTTCGTCGACGCGCCGGTGCAGGGCACCCGCCAGCCCGCCGAACAGGGCCAGCTGATCGTGCTGGCGGCGGGCGCGGCCGACGCGCGCGAGACCGTCCAGCCGCTGTTCGACGCGATCGGCAAGCGCACGCTGTGGGTCGGCGAAGACGGCCGCTCCGGCGCGGCGAGCCGGCTCAAACTGGTGCTGAACACGTGGGTGATCGCGCTGACCCACGGCGTCGGCGAGGCGCTGGCGCTGGCCGAAGGACTCGGCGTCGACCCGAAGCACTTCGTCGACGTCGTCACCGGCGGCCCCATGGACAACGGCTACTTCCAGGCGAAATCCGCCGCGATCCTCAAGAACGACTACACCACCGCCTTCTCGGTCGACAACGCCGAGAAGGACGCCCGGCTGGTGCTGGCGGCCGCGGCCCGAGCGGGTGTCCGGATGGACGCCGTCGAGGCCGGGCAGGCCCGCTTCGCCCGCGCTTCCGAAGCCGGGCACGGCGACGAGGACATGGCGGCCGGTTACTTCGCCAGCTTTGACAAATAGGGCGGGAGTCGGCGCGGCTGCGTCCACCTTGCTGGACGCAGCCGCGCCCTAGCTCTTCACGGCCCTAGCTCTGTACATACCGCACCTGCCCCGATTTCCCCTGCTCGAAGCCCTCCCGGCCGGACAGGTGCTCCGGGACACCGACCTCCCACCAGGCACCGGCTTCGGTCCACGAGGACGGCTGGGTCCGCACCACGACCACCGCCGGTCGTTTCCCGGCCACCGCCGCTTCCCTCGCCTTCGCGTAAGCCGTCCGCACATCGTCCGAAGAGGACGCCGTGAACACCGCGCACCCCAGCGATTCGGCGTGCTTCGCGAAGTCGACCCGGGGCGGCGAGGTGTGCGAGCTCCGGCAGTCGGCGAGGAAGTTGTTGAACGGCTTGCCGCCCTGGCCCTCCTGGAGACGGGCGATGACCGCGTAACCGTCGTTGTCGCAGACCACCGCGACGAAGGGATGCCCGGCGAAGGCGGCGGAGAACAGTTCCGAGTTCAGCATCAGGTACGAGCCGTCGCCGAGCATCGTGGTGACCAGGCCGCCGGTGTGCGCCATCGCCGCGCCCCACGCGCCCGCGAGTTCGTAACCCATGCACGAGAACCCGTACTCGACGTCCATGCCGACCGAACCCGATCCGCGCCAGCCGCCGATCAGTTCCCCCGGCATCCCGCCGGACGCGGTCATCACGTAGTCGTGCGGTTCGGAGAGGTCGTTGACCGCGCCGACGACCTGAGCGTAGGTCGGCACGGTCAACGACCTCTCGGGGCCGGAAACGGCGCGCAAGGTGTCGATGTGCGCGTCCCACCGGCCGCGTTCCGCCGCCGCGCGCTCCGTCCACAGAGGATCGACCCGCCAGCTCTCCAGCTGGGCCGCCAGATCCGCGAGACCCGCCTCGGCGTCGCCGACGACGGCCAGCGCGCCGTGCTTGACCGCGTCGAACCGGGCGGCGTTCAGGGTGACCAGCCGGACATCGGGCGAGAACACCGTCCAGGACGCCGTGGTGAAGTCCTGCAAGCGGGTGCCGACGGCCAGCACGACGTCCGCCTCGGCGGCCAGGACGTTCGCGGACGCCGAACCGGTGACGCCCAGCGGACCGGCGTGCAGCGGATGCCCGTGCGGGACCAGGGTGCGGCCCGCCGTGGTTTCCGTGACCGGGATCCCGTGCCGCTCGGCGAAGGCCAACGCGCGCACGCCCGCGCCGGAATACCGGACACCGCCGCCGAGGACCAGCAACGGTTTCCGCGCCGATCGCAGCGCGCCCGCCGCTTCGGTGAGGGACCGGCGATCGGGCCGCGGGCGCAGCGGGCGATGAGTCACCGGTTCGAAGAGCGAGTCCGGGAAGTCGTAGGTCTCCACCTGGACGTCCTGCGGCAGCGCCAGCGTCACCGGGCCCGCGTCCGCCGGATCGGTCAGCACCCTGGCGACCTGCGGCAGCGTCGAAAGCAGCTGCTCTGGCCGCGTGATCCGGTCGAAGTACCGGCTCACCGCGCGGAAGGCGTCGTTGACCGTGGCCGTCGGATCACCGAAGTGCTCCACCTGCTGCAGCACCGGATCCGGGGCGCGGCTGGTGAAGGTGTCCCCGGGGAGCAGCAGCACCGGCAGCCGGTTGGCGTGCGCGACCCCGGCCGCGGTGACCATGTTCAGCGCGCCGGGCCCGATCGACGACGTCACCACGCCGACCTGCCGCCGGTGCGTCGCTTTCGCGTAGCCGACCGCGGCGAGCGCCATGCCCTGCTCGGTCTGCCCGCGCCACAGGGGGAGCTCCTCGCGTCGCTCCTCCAGCGCGGTTCCGAGCCCGAGGACGTTGCCGTGCCCGAAGATCGCGAACACCCCGGGGAACAACGGGACTTCCCGCCCGTCGAGGGTTTCCGACCGTTGCGCGAGCAGCCAGCGCACCAGGGCCTGCGCCGTGGTCAGCTTCATGACACCCGTCCTTCGTGGCTCGTGACCGGGCAGCGGGGGTCGAGTTCCTGATCGGCCCAGGTCTCGCGGACCCAGCCGTGCGCGGGGTCGTCGCAGAAGGCCATCGACCGCTCGTCGGCGGGCCCCGCCAGGACGTTCAGGTAGTACATCGGGTAGCCCGGCGCGGCGACGCAAGGCCCGTGATAGCCGCGCGGGATCAGGAAGACGTCCCCGTCCCGGACCGCGACGTCCTCGTCCAGTTCGCCGTCCGAGGTGTACGTCCGATGGAGGCCGAATCCTTCGCGTGAAGGTGTCACCCCGTCGCGACCGGCGACGCGGAAGTAGTAGATCTCCTCGTTGACGACCTCGCATCCGGACGCCTCGTCGTGCTTGTGCGGCGGGTACGACGACCAGTTGCCGCCGGGGGTGATCAGCTCGCACGCGTTCAGCTTGTCCGCGTGGTCCCAGACGCCGGGCACGCCGAAGTTGGTGACCTGCCGCGTGGCCTGTCCCGCGCCGCGTACCTCCACCGGCACGTTCTCGGCGGGCCCGTAGCGCGGTTCGAGACGGCGTGCGCAGCGCGCCATCGGCAGCGCGACCTCGATTCCCTCGACTGTCGACAACTCGACTTCGGCGTCGCGCGGGACGTAGGCGAAGTCCGTGACCCGGGTGAACACCGAATCGCGGCCGGCGAGTTCGAAGACCTGGCCGTCGACCCGGACGGTGCACGCTCCCGCCAGCGGCAGTACGAACGCTTCGTACTCGCCGGTGCGCACGATCCGGGACTCGCCCGCGGCCAGCGAGAGCACCCTCAGGCCGCTGTAGGTCCAGCCCGCCGAATCCGGGGTGAGCCGGACCGGGTCCCGCTCGTCCGAAAGCGTCCCGAGTGGACGGTGCAGCTTGCTCACAGCAACTCCTCGATCTCGTCGGCGGTGGGCATGGCGTCGGCGCAGGCGAGCCGGGACGCGACGAGCGCGCCCGCCGCGTTGGCGTAGGTGGCGATGCGCACCGGATCCCAGCCGGAGAGCAGGCCGTGGATCAGCGCGCCGCCGAAACCGTCCCCGGCGCCGAGCCCGCAGACGACCTCGACCCGCTGGGGAGGCACGGTCCAGCGGCCCTCGGCGGTGGCCACCAGCACCCCTTCGGCGCCCTTCTTGATCACCGCCAGTTCGACACCTCTGGCCAGCATCCGGGACGCGGCCTCGTCGGGATCCGCCGTGCCGACGGCGACCTCGGCCTCGGCGCGGTTGCCGACCGCGACCGTGACGTGGTCGAGCATCCAGCCGATCTCTTCGCGCGCGGTCTCGGTGTCGGGCCAGAACATCGGCCGGAAGTCGAGGTCCAGCACGGTGTGCGCGCGGCGTCCGCGACGCCGGAGCATCTCGCGCTGGGTGCCGCGAGACGGCTCGACCGAGACACCGGTCCCGGTGACCCACAGCAGCGGCACCGTTTCCACGACGTCCCAGGGCACGTCGGCCTCACCGAGGGTCAGGTCCGGCGCGATGGGGGACCGGTAGAACAGCAGCGGCGGATCCGCGGGCGGGTCCAGCGCGCAGAACACCACCGGCGTCTGCAACCCGGCCGACGTCCCGACGTGATCGGGAGAGACACCGAACTCGCGTAGGGCTTGGCGCACGTAGTCGCCGAAGCCGTCCGGGCCGACCTTCGTCAGCACCGACGTCGAGCGGCCGAGCCGCGCGGCGGCGACCGCGACGTTGGTCGCGGTGCCGCCGAGCGACTTGGCGAAGGTGCTGACCCCGGCCAGAGGCACGCCGCTCTGTTCGGGGTAGAGGTCCACCCCGACCCGGCCGACGGTCAGTGCTTCGAGAACGGTCATGAAGGGGACTCCGCGGCTCGCAATTCGTGTTCGAGGGCTTCCAGTTCCGCGCCGCCCGCCATCTGCCGGGTCAGTTCGGCCAGGTCGATCCCGGACTTCTCGTAGGCGCCGAGCGGCGCGCCCCGTTTGAGCAGCAGGAAGCGATCGGCCACCGGATACGCGTGATGCGGGTTGTGCGTGATCAGCACGACGCCGAGCCCGCGGTCACGGGCCTGCGCGACGTACTTGAGCACGACACCGGCCTGCTTCACGCCCAGCGCGGCCGTCGGCTCGTCGAGGATCAGCACCTTCGCCCCGAAGTGCACCGCCCGCGCGATGGCGACGCACTGCCGCTCGCCACCGGACAGCGTGCCGACCGGCTGCTCGACGTCCCGCAGGTCGATGCCCATGTCGGACAACGCCTTCTTGGTCGTCTCGCGGCCCTTCTTCCGGTCCAGCGCGCGGAACGGGCCGAAGCCGACCGTCGGTTCGGAGCCGAGGAAGAAGTTCCGCCACACGCTCATCAGCGGCACGACCGCCAGGTCCTGGTACACCGTCGCGATGCCGCGATCGAGCGCCTCGCGGGGCGAGGCGAACTTGACGGGTTCGCCTTCGACGAGGAACTCGCCCTGGTCGTGCTGGTGGACCCCGGCCAGGATCTTGATCAGCGTGGACTTGCCTGCCCCGTTGTCGCCGAGCACGCAGGTCACCTCGCCCGCGTTGACCACCGTGGAGACGTCGCGCAGCGCGATCACGCTGCCGTAGGTCTTGCCGACGTCCTTGACCTCCAGGAGATGACTCATCGCCGGACCCTTTCCGCGCGCCGCCGGAAGGCGTTGTTGACCAGGACCGCGGACAGCAGCATCACGCCGAGGAACAGCATGAACCAGTCGCTGTCCCAGCGGGCGAACACGATGCCTTGGCGCGCCATGCCGAAGATCAGCGCGCCGATCGCGGCGCCGATCGCCGAACCGAACCCGCCGGTCAGCAGGCAACCGCCGATCACGGCCGCGATGATGTACTGGAACTCGAGCCCGATGCCCTGGTTCGCCTGGACGCTCGCGAACCGCAGGATGTTGATCGAGCCGACCAGCCACGCGGCGAGCGCGGTGGTCATGAACAGCATGATCTTGGTGCGCACCACCGGGACCCCGACCGCGCGCGAGCTCTGCGCGGAGCCGCCGACGGCGAAGATCCAGTTGCCGAGCCGGGTCCGGACCAGCAGCCAGGCCGCCAGCGCGGCGAACCCGATCCACCAGACGATGGAGATCTGGAACGCCGTCCCGCCGATGTCCACTGTGGACGCGAAGACGAAACCGGCGGACTCGTAACCGTCGGTCGAGCGCATCCCGGAGACCTGGACGGTGCCGGTGACCAGGCGGGTGACGCCGAGATTGAGTCCTTGCAGCGCCAGGAACGTGCCCAGGGTGACGATGAAGCTGGGCAGCCCGGTGCGCAGCACCAGCCAGCCGTTGAACGCGCCGACCGCGAGGGCGAAGACCAGGGACGCGAACAGCGCGAGCCAGACGTTCCAGCCCGCCTGCGTCGCCAGGGTCGCGGTGACGAGCGCGGTGGACGCGGTCATCACGCCCGCCGACAGGTCGAACTCGCCGCCGATCATCAGCAGGGACACGGCGACCGCCATGATGCCCAGCGTCGAGGCGTCGTCCAGCCAGGTCGCCACGCCGCTGCCGCTGAAGAACTGGTCGGTGACGACGGTGAAGAACAGGAAGACGACGACGGCGCCGAGCAGCGCGCCGATCTCGGGCCGGACGACCAGCCTGTCCAGCAGCCGCGGTTTCGCGACGCGTTCGTCGAGGGTGGTGGTTGTCATCGCGTGCCCCTTTGCACGTACTGGCCGACGGTGTCCACAGTGGATTTGTCGACCAGGTCGGGTCCGGTGAGCACCGGTTTCCCGCCGCCGACGACGTTCGCGTTGTCCCGGTAGAGCTTGAGGAACTGCACCGGGAGATAGCCCTGCTCGTACTGCTGCTGGTCGACCGCGAAGACCACGTCGCCCGCCTTGATCGCGCCGACCACGTCGGTGTTGAGGTCGAACGTGCCGACCTGCGCCCGCGAGCCGACCGCCTTGATCGCGCTCACCGCCCGTGCGGCGACCTGCGAGTTCAGTGTCAGGACGGCGTCGAGGGAGGAGTCGGTCTGCACCGCGCCCCTGATCCGGGATTCGGCGTCGGTGGGGTTGCTGATGTCGACCTGGAGGGTCTGCACGTCGCCCGCGAAGCCGGTCTTGGCGCCGTCACAGCGCTGGGCCTGTCCGACGTTGCCCGCTTCGTGGACCACGCAGAGCAGCTTCTTCTTGCCCAGTTCCCGGAACTTCTTCCCGGCCTCTTCGCCGGCGATGGTCTCGTTCTGCCCGACGTGGGTGAGCGCGCCGTAGCCCGCGCTCTTGTCCTCACCGGAGTTGATGGTGATGACCGGGATCCCCGCGCGGACCGCGTTCTCGATCGAGGTCTTGAGCGCCTCCGGGTTCGCCATCGACACCACCAGCCCGCCGACCTGCTGCGCGACCGCGTTGTCGATCAGCTTGGCCTGGTTGCCGGGGTCTCCGTCGGAGTTGTACTCGACCTGGACGCCGAGCTGCCTGCCCGCCTCCTCCGCGCCGTTCTTGACCACGTTCCAGAACGCGTCACCCGCCGTGCCGTGCGAGATGACCGCGACCCGCAGCGGCCCGCTGGGCTGGGTCGTCGCCGGGCCCGCGCCCGCGGCGGGTTTCTCCTCGGCCTTCGGCCCGGTGCACGCGGACAGGAGCAGGAACCCTGCCGCGACGACCAGAACCTTCCTCAAGCGATGGGACATCGTCGTCTCTCCTCGCTTCTTCCGTTACCTGGCAGCCGGGAGCCGGCTGATGATTCCGTCGAGATGCGCCAGGCTCCTGGCCACGTCCCGCTTGGGCAGATCCTCCGGACTCCCCTCGCTCAGCGCGGTGTCCTGTTCCAGGACGTACCACCCGTCATAGCCCGCCTCGTCGACGGACCTGACCATCGCTTCGATGTCGACGTCTCCGTCGCCGAGCGGGACATACAGACCTTTGCCCACTGCTTCGGCGTAGGGAAGCCTTCCGGCGCGGACGTCTTCGGCGATTTCGCCGCGCACGTCCTTGAGGTGCAGGTGACCGATCCGTCCGGGATGCCGCTCGGCCAGCGCGACCGGGTCGGTCCCGCCGATCAGGAGATGCCCGGTGTCCAGGCACAGCGGGAGATCGGAATCGGTGAGGAAGCGCTCGACCTCCTCCTCAGTCTCCGCGTGCGTCCCGACGTGCGGGTGCAGCACCGTGCGAAGTCCGTGGCGCGCGGCGATTTCCCTGATCTCCCTTGAGGTTTCGATCAGGGTGGACCATTCGGCGTCGGTCAGCGTTGGGCGGTCGTCGTAACCGTCGAGGCCGGTCGCGGCGGCGAGCACGAGCATGTCGCCACCACAGGCGGCGAACAAGGCGGCGGACTCTTCGGCCGCCGCCAGCGCGGCACCGGGGCTTTCGTGCAGGACGACGGCGAGGAAGCCGCCGACCAGGTCGAGTTCGTAGCCGCTCAGCAGTTCACGCAGCTCCGCCGGGTCTCGCGGCAGGTATCCGGGTGGGCCGAGTTCGGTCGCGCGGACCCCCAGCTCCGCCATCTCGCCCAGCACGGTCCCCGCGTCGAGTACACGGCCCCAGCCGGGGACTTCGCACACGCCCCAGGAGATCGGGGCGGCGGCGATTCGGATCCGGGACGTCGGCGCTGTCATCGGCGGCCTCCAGGGCGGGATGGGGAGTGGGCAGGGCGGGCTGCGGGATCGGGGTTAGAGCGCTCTATTGATTAGAGCGCTCTAATCATGTAACGTCCGTCACAGCAAAGTCAAGGGCAGGGGGAGGATGGAAATGGCACGACCGACCATGGAGGACGTCGCCGCGAAAGCGGGGGTGTCCCGGGCGCTCGTGTCCCTGGTGATGCGGAACGCGCCGAACGTCTCCGACGAACGGCGGACCCGGGTGCTGTGCGCGGCGCACGAACTGGGCTACGAGCCGCACGCGATGGCCAGGTCGCTGGCCAGTCGGACGTCTACCGTCCTCGGCGTGATGGTCTCCGATCTCCGCAACGCGTTCTTCGCCGACGTCGTCGAAGGGCTCGACGCGGCGGCCGAAGCGGCAGGATTCCACCTGATCCTCAACACCGGCGGCCGCAGTCCCGCGCGCGAGCGCGCCGCGCTCAAGAGCCTGCTGTCCTTCCGGCCCGCCGGAGTGATCCTGCTGTCGCCGGTGGTTCCGGCGTCGGCGATCGAGGAGGCGGCCGCGCAAGGCCCGGTCGTCCTGGTGTCGCGCACTTCGCGGGTGCCGGGGGTGGACACGGTGAACGACGACGGCGAGGCGGGGGCCGCGCTCGCCGTCGAGCACCTGGTCTCCTTGGGACACCGAAGGATCGCCCATCTGGACGGCGGGGTCGCCGCCGGTGCGGCGGCCCGGCGCCGGGGGTATCTGCAGGCCATGCGACGGCATCTGCTGCACCCGCACATCGTGCGCAGCGAGCACACCGACACCGCGGGGGAGAAGGCCGTGCACGAGCTGCTCGGCGACCCGCCGCTCGGGGGAATGCCGACAGCGTTGCTGGCGGGTAACGACTTCAACGCCGTCGGCGCGATCTCCGCGTTGGAGGAGGCGGGCCTGCGGGTCCCCGAAGACGTCTCCGTCGTCGGCTACGACAACACCTCGCTTGCCGCGCTGAAGCACATCTCACTGACCACTGTGGACCAGCCGCGTACCGAAATGGGCAGGCTGGCCGTCGAAGCGCTGCTCGAACGGGTCCGGGGGGAACGCGCCGAACCGGTCCGGCATCTGCTGCACCCGTCGCTGGTGGTCCGTTCGACCACCGCCGCTCTGGAAAGGTAACGACATGAGGTTGGGACTCGCCGGCACCGGCCGGATCGGCACTTCGCACGCCGAAACCTTGAAGAGCTTCGACGAGGTTTCGTCCGTGGTCGTCGCCGACGTCGACGCCGGGCGCGCGGAGGCGGCCGCGGCCAAGATCGGCGTCGAAGCGGCCGTGGACCTCCCCGCGCTGTTCGCGTCCTCTTTGGACGGACTGGTGATCACGGCGGCGACGGACGCGCATCCGGAGCTGATCCTCAAGGCCGTCGACGCGGGGATCCCGGTGTTCTGCGAGAAGCCGGTCGCCGCCGACATCCCGGGTACCCTCGCGGTGATCGACAAGATCTCCGGTTCGGACGTACCGGTGCAGATCGGTTTCCAGCGCAGGTTCGACGCGGGGTACGCGGCCGCGCGGGCCGCGGTGGCCTCGGGCGAGCTCGGCTGGCTGCACACCCTGCGCGCGACCACGCTCGACCCGGCGCCGCCGCCCGCGGAGTACGTCGCGCATTCCGGCGGCCTGTTCCGCGACTGCGGGGTGCACGACTTCGACGTCGTCCGGTTCGTCAGCGGCCGCGAGGTCGTCGAGGTCTACGCCGTCGGGGCGAACAAGGGCGAGCGGTTCTTCGTCGACGCCGGTGACGTCGACACTGCGGCCGCGACCCTGACCCTCGACGACGGAACGCTCGCGGTGGTCTCGTTGACGCGCTACAACGGCGCGGGCTACGACGTCCGCCTGGAAGTCCTCGGCTCGTCGGGGAACGCCGTGGTGGGCTTGGACGATCGGGCGCCGCTGACTTCGGTGGAACCCGGCGTCCAGCCGCTGCCCGGCCCGGCCTATCCCGGGTTCATGGAGCGCTTCCGTCCCGCGTACATCAGTGAGTTGCAGGCGTTCCTCGACGTCGCCGCCGGTCGCGCGCCGAGCCCGTGCGGTGCGGCGGACGCACTCGAGGCGTTCTACATCGCCGAAGCCTGCGAGGTCTCCCGGCGCGAACGCCGCCCGGTCCGCGTGGACGAGGTCCGCGCCTGACGCCGCCCCCGCCGTGAGTCGTCCGCCGGATCACGCGTGTCGTCCATCCCGTCACAGGCGTCGTCCCTCCAATCACGTGAGTTCGCCGTCTGATCACGCGAGTTCCGGTTCTATTGAGGGGTAAGGCAAGTGTGGCGTGTTCAGTCGCCCGCCCGGACGCTGGCCTCGGGTGTCGCGAAAGCCACTTCCGCAACGTTGAAGGTTGTGAAAGTGGCTTTCGCAACGCTGATCGCCACCGAACACCGGTCCGTGAAGGCCTCCTTGAGAGACCCAGAGTCCCTCAAGGAGGCCTTCACGGACTTGGCACCTGACAGGACACCTTTTGCCGCGACGGCAGGTTCCTGCCAACGCCCGGCCACTCTTCGCGAACTGTCGCTACAGTGATCGCCGACCATGACAGGTGGCCGCCGCGTGCCGCCGGAACGCGCGAGGAGCCCGGATGTACCCGAATCCACCGCAGCCCGGGTTTCCCCAGTACGGACTGCCGCCCAAGCCGAGGGCGAACACCGGGGCGGCGATGACCGCCGGGTTCCTGGGGCTGCTCACCGCCGCCATGATCGTCTGGTTCGCGCTGTATAACGTCGTTTACGCCCTCGATCCGGACGGTGGCTGGTCCGGCCCGGTGGCGCAGAACGTGGTCGGCGGCATCGTCACGGCTGGGTTGCTGGCGATCGCGGCGGGATTCACCTTCGCCCGCAGGATTCCCGGCGCGTGGACGCTGTTCGGGCTCTGCCTGTTCTACGTGATGGCGGTCTTCGTGGCCACGCCGCTGGTATGGGGCACACCCCTCAGCATTCATCTCAAGTGGATCTTCGGCTTCGAAAAGAGCAACGGCGTCGCGACGGCGCTGGCGAGCATCTTCGGCATACTTACAGCGATCATGGCGGCGATCGCCGGCAGTGTGAAGGCGCGCGGCTAAAGCTCGTCCAAGATCAGCTTCGCGCGTTCCTCGACGAGCCGGTAGCCGGAGCGCGCGGCGAGTTCCAGCGCCAGTTCCCCGTGCGTCCGGGCTTCCGCGCGCTTTCCCAGCGTCAGCAGGGTTTCCGCGAGTCCGGTCCGCGCGGCGGCCTCACACCAGAAGAAGCTGGTCGTCCGCGCGATCGACAGCGCGAGCCGGTGATGTTCGGCGGCCTCCTCGGGCAGGCCGAGCCGCAGGCAGACCTCGCCGAGCCCGACGAGTGTCCAGGCTTCGGTGCCCCGGTCGCCGATCTTGCGGGTGAGTTCGACGGCTTCCAGCGCGTCCGCACGGTTCTGCTCGCTCGGATCGCGCTTGCTCTCGAGCACGGCCCGGCCGGAAAGTGCCGTCGCTTCGCCGTAGGTGTAGCCCAGTTCGCGGTTGGCCGCGAGCGCCCGGGTGTAGAAGTCGTAGGCGCCGTCGGGAAGACCGAGATCGCGGTGCACGTTGCCGAGGTCGACCAGCAGCACCGCGACGCTGAACCGCGCGCCGTCCCGTTCGGCGACCGTCAGGGCGCGGGTGAAGTTCGCGAGCGCCTCGTCGAGCTGACCTGTCTGCCAGTACGGGAAACCGAGGTTCGCCAACGCCATCGAGATCCCCGGCAGGTTCAGTTCTTCGCACAGCCGCAGGGATTCCAGCCCGCAGCGGATCGCTTCCTGCGGGGCGCCGAGACGTTGGTGCACCGCGCTCAGATTGTTGAGCACGGCCGCGCGACCGGCGTCCCAGCCGTCGAGCAGGTCTCCGCGCAGGGCGCTCGTCAGGTGTTCACGGGCCTCGTCGTAGCGGCCGCTGTTCACGCAGGCGAGCGCGATGCTCAAGTGCATCGCGGCCTGTGCCTGCCCGGCGCCGCTGCGCCGGGCGGCCTTGAGCGCCGTCGACGCGGTGTCGATCCATTCCGCGTGATGTCCGCGCTGGTGGAAGAAGGCACGGAGCGCGTCGGCGAGGTGCCAGGAGAACTCCGGCGGACCGTGTTCGGCGCTGTGCTCGACCGCGGCGGCGAGGTTCGGCCACTCGGCGTCCAGCCAGGCCAGCGCCTCTTCGGTGTCGCCGAAGGGCTTGTCTTCCGGTTCTTCGCGCGGCAGGCGCAGGAAGTGCGGGATGAGGACGCGGCCCGCGGCGTCGGCGGTGGTCAGGTAGCTCTCGAAGAGCCGCCTCTCCGCGGTGTCGCGTTCGGACTTCGCGTCCTCCGACAACGTGCGTCCCGCCGCGAAGCTGCGGAGAAGGTCGTGGAACCGGTAGCGGCCCGGCGTGTAGCGCTCGACCAGGTGTGCCGCCGCGAGCGCTTTGAGCTGCTGGTTCGCCTTCGAATGCGGGGCGCCGGTCAGCGCTTGCGCGGCGGGGGCGGTGAACGTCTGGCCGGGGACGAGCGCGAGCCGCCGGAACAGCAGCCGGTGCTCCTCGGGAAGTGCGCGGTAGGAGACGCCGAACGCCGTGGTCACGGCACTTTCCTCGGCGCCGTCGACGGTCAGTTCCGCAAGTGGGTCGCCACCGGCGAGCTCGCGGGCGAGTTCGGCGATCTCGGGTTCGCCGCTCGCGCCGAGGTTGGCCGCCGCGATCCGGAGGGCGAGCGGGAGGTGACCGCAGAGCCGGGCCAGT
Source organism: Amycolatopsis azurea DSM 43854 (assembly GCF_001995215.1). GTDB lineage: Bacteria > Actinomycetota > Actinomycetes > Mycobacteriales > Pseudonocardiaceae > Amycolatopsis > Amycolatopsis azurea. The sequence goes on along the minus strand of NZ_MUXN01000022.1, from coordinate 186,947 downwards.
TCCGCGGCCGCGACGGCCTCGGCGGCGACGGTCTCGCTGCCGAGCACGGCTTCCAGCAGATGCCGCGCGTCTTCGGCGGGCAGCACGGACAGCGGGAGCGCGCGGGCGCCGGTGCGGGCGATGAGGTCGCCGAGCCGCTGGCGGCTGGTGACCAGGACCGTGCCCGATGGCGGCAGCAGCGGCAGCACCTGGCCGGTGTCGCGCACGTTGTCGAGGACCAGGAGGACCCGGCGGTCGGCGAGGAGGGACCGCAGCAGCGCGGCCCGCGTGTCGGTGTCCGGCGGGATCGCCTTGGGCGCGGTGCCGAGCGCCTGCAGAAGCTGCGTGAGCGCGACGGCCGGGGTGAGCGGTTCGTGGTCGGGATCGAAACCCCGCAGGTCCAGATAGAGCTGGCCGTCGGGGAACGCGTCGCGGACCCGGTGGGCCCACCGGACGGCGAGCGCGGTCTTGCCGACGCCCGCGGTCCCGCTGATGACCCAGATGTCGGTGCCCTCGCCCGCGTGCCGGGTCGCCTCGTCGAGCCGCTCCAGCTCGGAAGCCCGTCCGGCGAACCCGCGGACGTCGTGCGGCAGCTGCGCCGGGCGGATCGGTTCGGGTTTGGTCACCGCCGCCAGGGGTTCCAGGGCGGGGTCGGCGGCGAGGATGGCGGCTTCCAGCCGTCGCAGCTCGGGCGAGGGATCGAGACCCAGTTCGGTGCCGAGCCGGTCCCGCAACGCGCGGAAGGCCTCCAGAGCGTCGTCGGTGCGGCCTTCGCGATGCAGCGCGAGCATGAGCTGGCCGACGAACCGCTGCCGCAGGGGATGTGCGGCGACCAGTTCGGTCAGTTCCGCGAGGACCTGCCTCCCGCGGCCGAGCCGCAGCTGCGCGTCGGCGCGATCCTCCAGCGCCGTCCAGCGTTCCTCGTTCATCCCACCGCGGAGCCGCTGGGCGACCTCGCCGCTCACGACGTCGGACAACGCCTCGCCCCGCCACAGGCCGAGCGCCTCGTCGAGGAGTTCCACGGCGGTTTCGTCGTCGGCTTCGCGCGCTTGCGAGGTCAGTTCGGTGAAGCGGTGCACGTCGACCCGGCGCGGGTCGACCCTGAGCAGGTACCGGGTCCCCTCGGAGACGATCTCCGGCCCGCCCGCGCCGCGGAACACCGCGCGTAGCCTGGACACGAGCGCTTGAACGGTGTTCCGGGCGCTCGCCGGCGGTTCTTCGGGCCAGAGCAGGTCGATGATCCGGTCGCGGGGGACCGGCTTGCCCGCCTCCAGCAGCAGAACCGCCAGCACGAGCCGTTGTTTGGGCGAGCCGAGATCGACCGGATCGCCACCGGCCCACGCCTCGACGGCGCCGAGGACGCGGAACTCCACCCGGCCACCTCCGCTCACCCTCGTCAGAGCCTGCAAGCGTAGTGCAAGCGCCCTGCATCCGGACGCCGTGATCCTCAAGGGGTGTCCACCGAGGACCCGTCGCCGGAACCGTGCCCAACCAACAAGACGGGCAGGACCCCCCATTCGGTTCCGGTACGACGGTGGGCACCTTCACCTTGCACAGGCACCGCCTTCTGACGGCGGTGGGGGTTGGGGGTAGTGCCAGCTCGACGTCTTCCCCCAGTGTCGTCGAACTGGCGCTTCTTCTTTGCTGGGGCTGGGGTTTTCCGTGAAGGCCTCCTCGATGGACTCCATCGGGGAGGCCTTCACTGTTCTCGGCGCTCCTTGATCACTTGACAAGCGCACCCGCCTGCCTGCACCCTTTCACTACTTAAATAGTGAAAGGGTGTTGCCAGTGGTCACCTTCCATCTGGACAAGGGCTCGGGCGTAGCGACGTACGTCCAGCTCGTCCAGCAGGTCAAGAACGCCCTCCGCCTGGGGTTGCTGGAGCCGGGGGATCGGCTGCCGACGGCGAAGGAAGTGGTCGCCGAGCTGGCGATCAACCCCAACACCGTCCTCAAGGCCTATCGCGAGCTGGAACGCGAAGGGCTCGTCGAAGGAAGGCCGGGCCTCGGCACCTTCGTCCAGAAGACGCTCGGAGGGGCTTCCTTCGCCGAGCGCACGCGGTTGCGGAAGAGCCTGGGGGTCTGGGTCCGCGACGCGCGGGAATCGGGACTGGACCAGGAAGACGTCGAGGCGCTGTTCACCTCGGTGGTGGTCGATGGCTTTCGAGGGGAGCGAACGGCATGACCGATGAAACCATCATCGAAGCGACCGGACTCGGCAAGCGCTACCACCGCAAATGGGCGCTGCGCGACTGCTCACTGTCCGTCCCGAAAGGACGCGTCGTCGCCCTTGTCGGACCCAACGGCGCGGGCAAGACGACCTTCCTGCACCTGGCCGTCGGGCTGCTCGAAGCGACCCTCGGCTCGGTCTCGATCCGGGGGACCGCCGCGTTCCTCGCCCAGGACAAGCCGCTGTACCCCGGCTTCAGCATCGCCGAGATGCTCAAGTTCGGCAGGCGCCTCAACCCCGGCTGGGACGACGAGTTCGCGCTCAAGCGCATCGATTCGCTCGGGCTTCCCTTGAAACACAAGGTCGGCAAGCTGTCCGGCGGGCAGCGCGCGCAGGTCGCGCTCACCCTCGCGCTCGCCAAACGCCCGGATCTCCTGGTGCTGGACGAGCCGCTCGCGAACCTCGACCCGCTGGCCCGGCACGAGGTCATGCGCGGGCTGATGGAGGCGGTCGCGGAAACCGGCATGACCGTCCTGCTCTCTTCGCACGTCGTCTCCGATCTGGAGAACACCTGTGACTGGCTGATCGTCCTCAACGGCGGCCGCGTCCAGGTCAGCGGCGACATCGACGACCTCGTCGCCGGGCACCGGATCCTTTCCGGACCCGTCGAGGAAGCCGACGCGCTGGCCAAGCGGGTCGCGGTCGTCGACGAGGCCAGGGCGGGCAGGCAGGCGACCGTCTTCGCCCGCACCGAACCGGTTCCCCTGGGTCCACAGTGGACCGAGCGGCCGGTGAACCTGGAAGAGCTCATGCTCGCCTACCTGCGGCGACCCGAATCCGCGAGCCTGCCTCGCCCGACACTGGCTTCGGCGTAAGGGGGAACGATGTTCTGGCTCACCTACCGCCAGCACCGGATGCAGCTGCTGATCACCGCGGGCCTGCTCGTCGCCGTCGGGATCCTGTTGCTGATCAACGGAAACGCCGCGGCGGACAGTCCGGACCCGGCCAAGCTGTTCTCGGATCTGTACACCTATCTCTCCTGGCTCCAGGTCGTCCCGGTGGCGATCGGCGTCTTCTGGGGCGCGCCGCTGGTCGCGGCCGAATACGAACGCGGCACCACGAAACTCGTCTGGACCCAGTCGATCTCGAGGTTCCGCTGGCTCGGCGTGAAACTGGGGTTCCTCGCCGTCCTCGCCACGCTCGCGGGTCTCGCGTTCGGCACGATGATGCAGCGCTGGGTGGACGTCTTCCCGACCGATCGCGGCGACACCTCGTTCACCAGCCGCTTCGACAATCCGGTCCTGTTCGCGATGACCGGGGTCGCGCCCGGCGCGTGGTGGCTCTTCGGGTTCGTGCTCGGCACCGCCGCGGGCGCGCTCGTCCGCAAGACCCTGCCCGCCATCGCCGTCACCATCGCGGTGACCGTCGGCCTGATGATCGGCGTGACCAACCTCCGTGACCTTTACGCCGAACCGGAACTCGTCACCCTGGGCACCGGCAAGGAGCCCACCGGCCGGGTCCTCGAAATGATCAGGGACGCCGCAGGGGAGATCACCGCGCTCAAGGTCCTGCCCCACGACTGGTACTGGCGCTTCCAATGGACCGAAGCCGCGATCCTGGCGGGCGTCTCGCTCCTGCTCGCCGTCGCCGCGACCTTCGCCATCCGACGCCGCTCCTAGAAAGGCACACGTTCTTGCTCTGGCTCACCTGGCGGCAGCACCGTACCCAGCTGCTCGTCACCCTGGGATTCCTGGTCGCCCTCGGCGTGATCCTGCTCGTGTCCGGGCAGGCCGCGCTCGGCGCCGCGAACGGCGAGATCTCCTCGTACTGCTACGGGGGCGGCGTGCCGTGCCGCGAGTACGACGCGGGGCTGGAGGACCTCTATCAGAAGATCTACCCGCTGATCGTGACGCTGCCGTTCGTCCCGTTGCCGGCGGGTGTCTTCTGGGGCGCGCCGCTGCTCGCCAGGGAATACGAACGCGGCACGAACCAGCTCGTGTGGACGCAGTCGGTGAGCCGCGGACGCTGGCTGGGCGTCAAGTTCGGTGTTCTCGCCGTCGCCGCGGCGCTCGCCGGGCTCGCGTCGGGCCAGATGTTCGGCCGGTGGCTGGAGATCTTCCCCGGAAAGGCCGGGACGCTCAGCGAGACGTCGTACTTCGGCGCCGTCGGCGTCGCGCCGGCCGCGTGGTGGCTGTTCGCCTTCGCGCTCGGCAGCGCGGCGGGGGTGCTGGTGCGCAAGACCCTGCCGGCCATCGCGATCACGGTCGCGGTGTTCGTCGCGGCTTCGATCGCCCTGATGCTCCTGCGGCCGCAGTACGCCGATCCGGTCCGCACTGTCGGCATCGATCCGTCCACAAAGGATGCCCTGATCGTCCGGTCGGGCAGGCTCGCGCCGGACGGACGTGAGCTGCGCTTGCTGGACGAGGTGCCCGAATGCCCTCGTGGCAAGGGGATGAACGCCTGTATCCAGGCGGCGGGCTATCAGGACTTCACCGTCTACCAGCCGTCCAGCCGGTTCTGGCGGTTCCAATGGACGGAGGCGGGAATCCTGCTCGCGGCGACCGCGGTCCTCGGGGGGATCGCGATAGGGGGAACGGTCCGCCGCCGTCGCTGAGACGGCGGCGGACCAGGTGATCAGTCGAGTTGCAGTTCCGGCTGGTACAGGTCGAACCAGTGGTAGAGGTCCAGCGCCCGGTCGATCCCGGTGCGCTGGACCGAGGGCATCGTCGCCGGGTCCACTTCGGACGCCCGGTGCAGCCAGTCCCGGTCGATCAGCGAGAACACCGGGTTGCCCCGTTCGCTCAGGGCCTCCTTGGCCTGCTGCTGCAACGCCGCCGCGTAGCCGGGGTCCTGAGTGGACGGATACGGGCTCTTGACCCGGTCGCGCACCGACGCGGGCAGCACATGCTTCGTGGCGTGCCGCAGCAGGCTCTTTTCCCTGCCGTCGAACGTCTTCAGCGACCAGGGCGTGTTGTAGACGTACTCGACGAGGCGGTGGTCGCAGAACGGCACCCGCACCTCGAGCCCGACCGCCATCGACGCCCGGTCCTTGCGGTCCAGCAGCATCCGCACGAACCGGGTCAGGTGGAGGTTGCAGACCGTCCTCATCTTCCGGTCCTGCTCGCTCTCGCCGTCGAGGTGCTCGACCTGGGCGGCGGCGGTGGCGTACTGGTCGGCGATGTAGCCGGGCAGGTCCAGCTTGTCCCGGACATCGCCGCGCAGCAGCGCGCCGCGCTCGCTGGTGAGCCCCGTCCGGAAGGCGAGCCAGGGGAAGGTCCCCGAGTTCACCGCGGCATCGTCGTGGAACCAGCGGTATCCGCCGAAGACCTCGTCGGCCGACTCGCCGGAGAGCGCCACCGTGGATTCCGCGCGGATCGCCTTGAACAGCAGGTACAGCGACGTGTCCATGTCGCCGAGTCCGGCCGGGATGTCCCGCGCGGTCAGCACCTTGCGGCGGATCTCGGGGTCGCTGAGCTCGGCCGGGTTCAGCACGACGTCCTTGTGGTCGGAGCCGACCAGCTGTGCGACATCGCGGATGAAGGGCGAGTCCGGGGTGTCCCGCATCTCGTCCGGCTGGAAGTTGTCTTCCTGGCCTTGGAAATCGACCGAGAACGTGCGCAGCCGTTCGCCCTGTTCGGCCAGCCGCGCGGCGGCGAGACCGGTGACGGCGCTGGAGTCGAGGCCGCCGGACAGCAGGACGCAGCGGGGCACGTCGGCGACCAGTTGGCGGTGCACGATGTCGGTCATCAGCTCGCGGACCCGCTCGACCGTGGTCTCCTGGTCGTCCGTATGCTGCTTCGCGTCGAGCTTCCAGTACGTCCGCGTGCGGATCCCGGAGCGGTCGACGGTGACGATGGTGCCCGGCCCGACCTCGTGCATGCCCTTCCACAGCGACCAGCCCGGAGTCTTGGTCATCGACATCAGCTCGCGCAGGCCGTCGGTGTCGACCACCTTGCGCGCCAAGGGGTTCGCGAGGATCGCCTTCGGTTCGGAGCCGAAGAGGACGCCGTCCGGAGTCGGGTAGTAGTAGAACGGCTTGATGCCCATGCGGTCGCGGATCATCACGAGCTTCTCGTCGCGCTCGTCCCAGATCGCGAAGGCGTACATCCCGTTGAGGTGGTCGACGACCTCGTCGCCCCACTCCAGGTAGCCGTGGAGCACGACCTCGGTGTCGCTGTCGGTCTCGAATTTGTGGCCCCGCTTGAGAAGTTCCTCGCGAAGCTCGGTGAAGTTGTACGCCTCGCCGCTGTAGACCATCGCGGCCAGCCCGGCCTCGGCCATCGGCTGCCTGCCGCCTGGCAGGTCGATGATCGCGAGCCGGCGGTGACCCAGCGCCACGCTCGGCCGCACCCAGGTGCCCGAGTCGTCCGGTCCGCGGCACGCCATGGTCGCGGTCATCGCGTCGACGACTTCACGGCGTTGGGTGAGATCCGTGTCGAAGGAGACCCACCCTGCGATTCCGCACATCGCTACCTCCTGGTGATTAGTTAGCGCATACAACTATCCGTAACACTGGTGTAACACGCTTCGTGCGGCTTGTCTGCCCGAATTGCACGCTCCGTCCGCAGTGCGTCACCGTCTGTGGGACACGTCACCGGGCATCAAGAAGTCGTAAAGGCACCCGATCGGGGCATCAAGAGGCCGTCAGTCGATCACCGGAAACGGGCTGACCAGGCGCAGTGTTGCGGAGTCCTGGTCACCGATGGGGTGACCTGTCCTGAGAGGTGCCTAGTGGCCGACTTGCTCTACGCCGTGCTCCTGATCGGCGTATTCGTGGTTCTCGCCCTGACCCTTCGCGGTCTGGAAAAGCTGTGACCGGCACGGGAACCGTGGCCAACGTCGTCGGCGGACTGCTGGCGCTGGGGCTGATCGTCTATTTGTTCATCGCACTGGTCAGGCCGGAGAAATTCTGATGTCAGACACCGCGGCCGGCCTCCTGCAGGCCGGCCTCCTCCTCGTCGCGCTCGCCGTGGTCTACCGGCCACTGGGCGACTACATGGCGCGCGTCTTCTCCGTGTCCTCTACGGGGAAGCACACCAAGGCCGAACGTGGCCTGTACCGCCTGTTCCGGGTGAACCCCGATTCGGAACAGCACTGGAAGACCTACGCGTCCGCCGTGATCGGCTTCTCGTTCGTCTCCGTCGTGTTCCTTTACCTGCTTCAGCGGCTCCAGGCGATCCTGCCGTGGAGCCTCGGCAAGGAACCGGTCTCGCCGGCGGTCGCCTTCAACACCGCCGTCAGCTTCGTGACCAACACGAACTGGCAGTCCTACAGCCCCGAAGCGACCATGGGTCACTTCGTGCAGATGGCCGGACTGACGGTGCAGAACTTCCTGTCCGCCGCCGTCGGCCTTTCGGTCGCCGTCGCGGTCGTCCGCGGCTTCGTGCGCGCGAAGACCGACCGCCTCGGCAACTTCTGGGTGGACCTGACCCGCGGCACGATCCGGATCATGCTGCCGATCGCGTTCGTGGCGGCCATCGTGCTGATCGCGCTCGGCGTCGTCCAGAGCCTCAAGAGCGGCGTCGACGTCCTCAATCCCGACGGTAGCACCAGCAAGATCGCGCTGGCGCCCGCCGCGAGTCAGGAAGCCGTCAAGGAACTCGGCACCAACGGCGGCGGCATCTTCAACGCCAACTCCGCGCACCCGTTCGAGAATCCGAACGCCTGGACCAACCTGATCGAGATCTTCCTGATCCTGGTCATCCCGGTCTCGCTCACGCGCACCTTCGGCAAGCTCGTCGGCAACACCAAACAGGGTTACGTCCTGCTTTCGGTGATGGCCACGCTGTTCACCGCCATGCTCGCGGTGACGTGGCTTTCCGAAGCCCACGCGAGCGGCCCCGCCTCGCTGGCCGCCGGGGCGAACCTGGAGGGCAAGGAACAGCGGTTCGGCATCGGCCTGAGTTCGCTGTTCGCCACCGCGACCACCGGCACGTCGACCGGCGCGGTCAACGGCGCGCACGACAGCTACAGCGGGCTCGGCGGCGGCGGGGTCCTGCTCAACATGCTGCTGGGCGAGATCTCGCCGGGCGGGGTGGGCACCGGTCTCTACGGCATCCTCGTGATGGCCGTGATCGCGATGTTCCTCGCCGGGCTGATGGTCGGCCGGACACCGGAGTACCTGGGCAAGAAGCTCGGCAAACGCGAGGTCACCTGCGCGGCGGTCGCCATGCTGGCGATGCCGACCGTGGTGCTGCTCGGCTCCGGGATCGCGCTGATGCTGGCCGACACCCCGGCCGCCATGACCAACTCGGGCGCGCACGGCCTCTCCGAAGTCCTCTACGCCTACGCGTCGGCAGGCAACAACAACGGCTCCGCGTTCGGCGGGCTCACCGTGACGAACGACTGGTTCCAGTCCTCGCTGTCGGTGGCCATGCTGCTCGGCCGGTTCATCCCGATTCTCGCCGTGCTGTGCCTCGCCGGATCCCTTGCCTCCCAGAGGAAGGTTCCGGAGACCGCGGGCACGCTGCCCACCACCGGACCGCTCTTCGGCACGATGCTCGCGGGCACGATCGTGCTCGTCGCGGCCCTCACCTTCATCCCGGCGCTCGCGCTCGGGCCCATAGCAGAGGCACTCGCATGACCGTCACACAAGAACGCACGCCGGAAGAAACGGCGCAGCACCACAGCGAGAACGCCGGCCGGGTCGGCGCGGGGATCTTCAGCCCGCGGCAGCTGCTGACCTCGCTGCCGGAGGCGCTGCGCAAGCTCAACCCCAAGCACCAGCTGGCCAACCCGGTCATGTTCGTGGTGTGGATCGGCTCGGCGCTGACCACCGTCTTCGCGATCACCGACCCGAGCGTGTTCACCATCCTCATCACGATCTGGCTGTGGTTCACCGTCCTGTTCGCGAACCTCGCCGAGGCCGTCGCGGAGGGCCGGGGCAAGGCGCAGGCGGAAACCCTGCGGCGCAGCAAGAAGGAGACCGTCGCGCGTCGTCTCACCGAAGACGGCGACGAGGAGAACGTGCCGGGTGCCGACCTGCGCGTCGGCGATCTCGTGGTCGTCGAGGCGGGACAGGTCATCCCGGGTGACGGCGACGTCGTCGAAGGCATCGCGACCGTCGACGAATCGGCCATCACCGGCGAGTCGGCCCCGGTCATCCGGGAATCGGGCGGCGACCGGTGCGCGGTCACCGGCGGGACGACGGTGCTCTCGGACCGCGTCGTCGTGAAGATCACCACCAAACCCGGTGAGTCCTTTGTGGACCGCATGATCGCGCTTGTGGAGGGTGCTTCCCGGCAGAAGACGCCGAACGAGATCGCGCTGACGATCCTGCTCTCGACGCTCACGATCATCTTCCTGCTCGCCGTCGTGGCGCTGCAGCCGATGGCGGGCTACTCCGGCAGTCAGCAGTCCGTGATCGTCCTGACCGCGTTGCTGGTCTGCTTGATCCCGACGACGATCGGCGCGTTGCTGTCCGCGATCGGCATCGCCGGGATGGACAGGCTGGTTCAGCGCAACGTCCTCGCGACGAGCGGCCGCGCGGTCGAGGCCGCGGGCGACGTCTCGACCCTGCTGCTGGACAAGACCGGCACGATCACCTTCGGCAACCGCAAGGCCACCGAGCTGATCCCGGTCGGAACGTCCACTATGGACGACATCGCCAAGGCTGCCAGGCTGTCCAGTCTCGCCGACGGCACCCCGGAAGGCCGCAGCATCGTCGAACTCGTCGCGAGGGAGCACGGTCTCGCGGCGACGGCGTCCGACGACGAGAAGCTCGCGGACTTCGTCGAGTTCACCGCGCAGACCCGGATGAGCGGCATCGACATCGGTGAGCGCCAGGTCCGCAAGGGGGCCACCGCCGCCGTGCGGGAGTGGGTCCGCGAACGCGGCGGCGACATGCCGGACGAGACCGAACGTGTCGTCGACGAGATCAGCCAGCAGGGCGGGACCCCGCTGGTGGTCGCCGAGTACGACGGCGCGAAAGCGTTCGTGCGCGGCGTGATCCGGCTGTCCGACGTGGTCAAACCCGGGATGAAGGAGCGGTTCGTCCAGCTCCGCTCGATGGGCATCAAGACCGTCATGATCACCGGGGACAACCCGCTGACGGCGAAGGCCATCGCCGCGGACGCGGGCGTGGACGACTACCTCGCCGAGGCCAAACCCGAAGACAAGATGGCGCTGATCAAGAAGGAGCAGGAGGGCGGGCGGCTGGTCGCGATGACCGGCGACGGCACCAACGACGCCCCCGCGCTCGCGCAGTCCGACGTCGGCGTCGCGATGAACACCGGGACCTCCGCCGCCAAGGAGGCGGGGAACATGGTGGACCTCGACTCCGACCCGACGAAGCTGATCGAGATCGTGGAGATCGGCAAGCAGCTGCTGATCACCCGCGGCGCGCTGACCACCTTCAGCGTCGCCAACGACCTCGCGAAGTACTTCGCCATCCTGCCCGCGATGTTCACCGGCATCTTCGCCCAGCTCGGCGCGCTCAACATCATGCAGCTGGCGACGCCGAAATCGGCGATCCTGTCGGCGGTCATCTTCAACGCGCTGATCATCGTCGGGCTGATCCCGCTCGCGCTGCGGGGCGTCCGGTACAAGCCGTCGTCCGCTTCGGCGCTGCTGCGCCGGAACCTGCTGGTCTACGGCCTCGGCGGGATCGTCAGCCCGTTCCTCGGGATCTGGCTGATCGACCTGCTCGTCCGTCTCATCCCTGGAATCGGGTAACGCCATGAACGCACTGCTGAAGCAGACCCTCGCCGGGCTGCGTGTCCTGCTCGTCTTCACGGTCCTGCTGGGTGTGGTCTACCCGCTCGGCGTCTGGGCGGTCTCCCGGATCCCCGGCCTGGAGGGCAACGCCGAAGGCTCGATCATCACCCAGGACGGGCAGGCCGTCGGCTCGTCGCTGATCGGTGTCGACCCGGTCGCGGCCGACCCGGCCAAGGATCCGTGGTTCCACAACCGCCCGTCCGCGGGTTCGAAGGACGTCCTCGGTCCCGGCGATCCGTCGTCGTCCGGTCCGTCGAACAAGGGTCCCTACAACGAGGACCTGGTCGCCGCGATCGGTGAGCGCAAGAAGCTCATCGCCACCCGTGAGGGTGTCCAGGAGTTACAGGTGCCCGCCGACGCGGTGACGGCGTCGGGATCGGGGATGGATCCGGCGATCAGCGTCGCCTACGCGGACCTGCAGATCCCGCGGGTGGCGCGGAACACCGGCCTGTCCGAGGAGAAGGTCCGGCAGCTCGTGGCCGACAACACGAGCGGCGCCGGGATCGGTGCGCCAGGGGTCACTGTGCTGAAGGTCAACTTGGCCGTGCGCGACGCGGCCGGAGGAGCACACTGACAGACGTGGACGAGAACACGACCAAGCCGCGCCGGGGCGAGCTGAGGATCTACCTCGGCGCGGCCCCGGGCGTCGGCAAGACCTACGCGATGCTCGGCGAGGCGCGACGCCGCCTCGACCGGGGTACCGACGTGGTCATCGGCCTGGTCGAGACGCACGGGCGCAAGAAGACCGCGGAGCTCGTCGACGGGCTGGAGACCGTGCCGCGCCGCCGGTCCGAGCACCGGGACCACGAGTTCGAGGAGATGGACCTCGACGCGCTGCTCGCCCGCGCCCCCGAGGTCGCCGTGGTCGACGAACTCGCGCACACCAACGTGCCGGGTTCGCGCAACGAGAAGCGCTGGCAGGACATCGACGAACTGCTCGCCGCCGGGATCGACGTCCTGTCCACGGTCAACGTGCAGCATCTCCAGAGCCTCAACGACGTCGTCGAGCGGATCACCGGTGTCACCCAGCAGGAGACGGTGCCCGACGAGGTCGTGCGGCGGGCCGGGCAACTGGAGCTGGTCGACATCACGCCCGAGGCACTGCGGCGGCGCTTGGCGCACGGCAACGTCTACCCGGCGGAGCGGATCGACGCGGCGCTGGGCAACTACTTCCGACCAGGCAACCTCACCGCGCTGCGGGAGCTCGCGCTGCTGTGGGTCGCCGACCAGGTCGACGTGGCGCTGCAGCGGTACCGGGCCGAGCAGAAGATCACCGACACGTGGGAAGCACGCGAACGGGTGGTCGTGTCGATCACCGGCGGCCCGGAGAGCGAGACGCTGATCCGCCGCGCGAGCCGCATCGCGAACCGCGCGGGCGCCGAACTCCAGGTGCTGCACATCCTGCGCGGGGACGGGCTCGCCGGGATGGGGCCGACGGCGGTCGGCAGGTACCGGAAGCTGACCGAAGAGGTCGGCGCGACCTTCCACACCGTCGTCGGCGACGACGTGCCGACGGCCCTGCTCGACTTCGCCCAGGGCGTGAACGCGACCCAGCTGGTCGTCGGGACCTCGCGGCGGTCGCGGGTGGCGCGGCTGTTCGACGAAGGTATCGGCGCGGCCGTGGTCCAGCGGTCCGGCCCGATCGACGTCCACATGGTCACGCACGCCCAGGCGGGCGGGCGCCTGCGCGCCCGGTTCAACCGGAGCCCTTTGACGCCATCACGCCGCCTGACCGGCTGGGCGCTTTCGCTGGTGCTGCCCGCGCTCGCGACGTTGCTCGGTGTCGTGCTGAGGGATCAGCTGGACTTCTCCACCGACGTGATCGACTACGTCCTCGCGACGGTGCTGGTCGCGCTCGTGGGCGGGCTCGGGCCCGCCCTGCTCGCGGCGGTGGTCTCGGCCGGGCTGCTGAACTTCTTCTTCACCCCACCGCTGTACAACCTGACCGTCCACGAACCGCGCAACGTGATCACGCTGGTCGCGATGGTGCTGGTGGCGATCCTCGTCGCGGCGGTCGTCGACACCGCCGCCCGGCGCGCGACGCAGGCCGCGCGGGCGCGGACCGAGGCGGCGCTGCTCGCCTCCTACGCGCGGACGGTGCTCACGCACACCAACCCGATCGAGCGGCTGCTGGAGAAGGTCCGCGAGAACTTCGGGATGACTTCGGTGACCCTGCTGGAGAAGCGCGACGGGAAGTGGAAACGGGTGGCGAACGCCGGCACGGATCCCTGCGCCGACCCGGATCAGGCCGACGCCGACATCGCGGTCACCGCCGACGTCCACCTGACGCTGCGGGGCCGCGCGCTGCCCGCGTCGGACCGGGGAGTGCTCGAAGCCGTGGCCGGGCAGGCCCTGCTCGCGCTGCGGCAGCAGCGGACGGCGAAGGCGGCCGTCCGCGCCGAACGCAAGGCCGAGGCGACCGAACTGCGCACGGCCCTGCTGTCGGCGGTCGGACACGACCTCCGGACCCCGCTGACGTCCATCAAGGCGTCCATCGGCAGCCTGCGCGCGACCGACATCTCACTGTCCGAAGAGGACACCGACGAGCTGCTCGAAGCGATCGAGGAATCGTCGGACCGCCTCGCCGGGCTGATCGACAACCTGCTCGACTCGTCGCGGCTGGCGACCGGCGCCGTCCGCCCGCTCCTGCGCCCGGTCGGCTACGACGAGGTCGTCTCGCACGCGCTGTCCAATGTGGACAACTCGGAGTCGGTCGTGGTCGCGATCGACTCGCGGCTGCCGTCGGTGTGCGCCGACCCCGGCCTGCTGGAGCGGGTCGTGGCGAACGTGGTCGACAACGCGCTGCGGCACGGGGCGTCCGGCGAGCCGGTCTCGGCGCGGGCCAGCACGCATTCGGAACACGTCGAACTGCGCATCATCGACCACGGGCGCGGGCTGAAGAAGGGCACCGCGGACTCGGCGTTCGCGCCGTTCCAGCGGCTCGGGGGAGACCGGGACAGCGTGCCGGGCGTGGGACTGGGGCTGTCGGTCGCCAAGGGGTTCACCGAGGCGATGGGCGGGCGGATCCGGGCGGAGGACACGCCCGGCGGCGGGCTCACCGTCGTCATCTCGCTGCCCGCATATGTTGGTCAGGATCCGGAAAAGAGCCTCCTCGCCTTCGACGACGAGGGCCTGGAAAACGAAGAGGAGGAGCGAGTGCGATGAGCGCCGACACCGCGTCGGCGACCGTTCTGGTCGTCGACGACGAACCGCAGATCGTGCGAGCCCTGCGGATCAACCTGTCCGCCCGCGGCTACAAGGTGATCACCGCGCACGACGGGACGGCCGCGCTGAAGGCCGTGGCCGAGACCAAACCCGACGTCGTCGTGCTCGACCTCGGCCTGCCCGACCTCGACGGCACCGAGGTGATCGCCGGGCTCCGCGGCTGGACCACGGTGCCGATCATCGTGCTGTCCGCGCGCGGCGACTCGGCCGACAAGGTGCAGGCCCTCGACGCCGGCGCCGACGACTACGTCACCAAACCCTTCGGCATGGACGAACTGCTCGCGCGGCTCCGCGCGGCCGTGCGACGCTCGGCGACGTCCAGTGTGGACGGTGCGGACGCGGTGGTGGACACGGGCTCGTTCCGGATCGACCTGGCGGCGAAGAAGGTGCGCCGGGACGGCAAGGAAGTACATCTCACCAAGACCGAATGGGGCGTGCTGGAACTGCTGGTGCGCAACCGGGGCCGTCTGGTGGCGCAGAAACAGCTGCTGCACGAGGTGTGGGGGCCGACCTACGAGACCGAGTCGCACTACCTGCGGGTGTACCTGGCGCAGCTGCGGCGGAAGCTGGAACCGGAACCCTCGCGGCCGCGGCACCTCCTGACGGAACCCGGCATGGGCTACCGCTTCGAGATGTGACCGGTGAGGTCCTGAAGTACATGAAGGCCCCCTTCCTTGCGCCTAGAGCAAGGAAGGGGGCCTTCACGGATTCTTGGTCTTACCGGGCGCCGCTGGTCGAGGTGTCGGTGCCGGAGGTGCTGGACCCGCCCGGCGACGAGCCCGGGGCGCCACTGGTGCTGGAGCCACCGCCGGGCGGAGTCGACGACTCCGGCGTGGTCGGCGTGGTCGGGGTGGTCGTTTTCGTCGGCGTCGGCGTGGTCGGAGTGGTCGGCGGCGGGCTCGACGGCCTGGTCGGCTGCGTCACCGGCGGCACCACTACCGGCGGCTCGCCGCCACCCGGCGGGGGCACCACGGGCGGCGGGGTGACGACGCTCGTCGTCTGCCTGCCGTCCGGGCCGACCGACGTCACCGTGGTCGGCGGCGCCGTGGAGCTGGAGGACGCGCCGGGGATCGGCGAGCCGCTGACGGTCATCGGGCCGCCGGGGACGGCGTTGCCCGGGACCATCTGGGCACCGGCGGGGGCGACACCTTGCCCGCCGCCGGGGACGCCGGTACCGCCCGCGGTGGCGGAGACGCCGGGGCCCGCGAGTTCGGCGATCGCGGCGAAGGCCGTCGCCACCACGAGGCCGCTGACGCCGAGTACGGCATAGCCGGCACGGTTGAGCTTGCCGGTGGCGCCGCGCGGGGGTGCCACGGACACGCGTGCGCTCGGATCAGACCCGTCGGGACGGGGCATGGGCTGGCTCCTCGGATGGGGGACTTCGGGGAGTGAAGCGACTGGTGAGAGACACCGAGACGCTTCCGGCTACCCGGGCGAGGTAGCCCAAAGTGGGGACCCGGCGCGGAGATTATCACCGTGGCCTCACTGTCTGCGAACCGCTGCGAACGTTGTGTTCACCCTCCGCGTTCATCCGCATGGTGCACGATGGGGGACGTGAGTGAAGAAGTAACGCAGATCCGGCTGACCGCGTGGGTGCACGGCCGGGTGCAGGGGGTCGGTTTTCGCTGGTGGACCCGCAGCCGGGCGCTTGAGCTGGGGTTGGTCGGCAGCGCGGGCAACCTGCCCGACGGGCGTGTCGAGGTGGTAGCGGAGGGTGTTCGGGACCACTGTGAGCGGCTTTTGGCGGCTTTGAGATCCGGCGAATCACCCGGAAGTGTGGATCACGTGGTCGAGCGCTGGTCGCCCGCGAAAGGCGGCATCAGCGGGTTCGTGGAGCGCTGAGGCCCCGCGTCCCACGATCACCGTGAGCACACAGGTAGCCTGGACCGATTGAACGACCGGTTCCCGCAGCCAGAGGGGTCAGCACGACGTGCACCTGAAGAGCCTGACGCTCAAGGGCTTCAAGTCCTTCGCCTCGGCGACGACGTTGCGTTTCGAGCCGGGCATCACCTGTGTGGTCGGACCGAACGGTTCCGGCAAGTCGAACGTCCTCGACGCGCTCCGCTGGGTCATGGGCACCCAGGGCGCGAAGGACCTGCGCGGCGGCAAGATGGAGGACGTCATCTTCGCCGGGACCGCCGGCCGTGCCCCGCTCGGGCGCGCCGAGGTCACCCTCACCATCGACAACGCCGACGGCGCGCTGCCGATCGAGTACTCCGAGGTCTCGATCACCCGCCGGATGTTCCGTGACGGCGCGAGCGAATACGAGATCAACGGCGACCGCTGCCGTCTGATGGACGTGCAGGAACTGCTGTCGGACTCCGGTATCGGCCGCGAGATGCACGTCATCGTCGGGCAGGGCCAGCTTTCGGCGATCCTCGAATCCAAGCCGGAGGAGCGCCGCGCCTTCATCGAAGAGGCGGCCGGTGTCCTCAAGCACCGCAAGCGCAAGGAACAGACCCTGCGCAAGCTCGCGAACATGCAGGGCAACCTCGACCGCCTCGGCGACCTGACCACCGAGCTCCGCCGTCAGCTCAAACCGCTGGGCAAGCAGGCCGAGATCGCCCGCAAGGCACAGTGGGTGCAGTCCGAACTGCGGGACGCCCGGCTGCGGCTGTTCGCCCACGACCTGGTCACCCAGCGCGCGGGCATCGCCAAGGAAGAGGCCGACGAGCGCGTCGCCCGTCAGCGTCGCGGCGAAGTCGAGCAGGCGCTGGAGATCGTCGCCGCCGAGGAGGCCGAACTCGAAGCCTCGTTGGCCGAGGACGCGCCGCGCCTCGCCGCGGCCCAGGAGACTTGGTACAAGCTTTCCGCGTTGACGGAGCGGTTGCGCGGCACCGTGCGGCTCGCGCTGGAGCGTCAGCGGCACCTCTCGTCCGACGTGCAGCAGGCGAGCACCGGCCGCGACCCCGAGGAGCTGCTCGCCGAGGCCGAGCATGTCGCCGAGCAGGAGCAGGAGCTCAACGAGGCCGTCGCCGAGGCGCGCATGGTGCTTTCGGAGACCGTCCAGAAGCGCGAGCAGCTCGAACATCTCGTCCAGGCCGCCGAGCGCGCGCATATGGCCGCCGTCCGCGCCATCGCCGACCGGCGGGAAGGGCTGGCGAAGCTCGCCGGACAGGTCGAGGCGCTGCGCAGCAAGAACGGTGCCACCTCCGACGAGATCGACAGGCTCACGGTGTCGCTCGAAGAGGCCGCCGAGCGCGCGGAGATCGCCGTCGAGGAACTCGAAGAGGCCAAGGCCGAAGGCGGCGTGGAGGAGTCCGACGACCTCGACCTCCAGGCTCACCACGACCGTGCGGTGGAGGCCAACAGCGCCGCCAAGGCGCGCGTCGAGGAACTGGTCAAGGCCGAGCGGGCGGCCGAACGCGAGATCGCGTCGGAGAAGGCCCGCGTCGAAGCGCTGTCGATGGGTTTGCGCCGCAAGGACGGCGCCGGCGCGCTGCTCGGCGCGCAGCACGAACTGCCGGGTCTGCTCGGTTCGGTCGCCGCGCTGCTCACCGTCGAGGCGGGCCACGAGGTCGCGCTGGCCGCGGCGCTCGGCCCGGTCGCCGACGCGGTCGCGGTCAACGGCGGCGCCGACGCGCTCGCCGCGTTGAAGTTCTTGAAGGACAACGACTCCGGTCGCGCGGGCATCCTGCTCGGCGGACTCGGATCCACTGTGGACACCAGCTCCTGGCCGTCGCTGCCGGAGGGTGCGCGCTGGGCGCGCGAAGTGGTCACGGCGCCGCCCGCGTTGCGGTCCGCCGTCGAGCACGCGCTCGACCGGGTGGCCATTGTGGACGGTCTGGAGTCCGCGCGCCGTCTCGTCGAGGTGTATCCCGAGGTCAGCACGGTCACGCCCGAGGGTGACGTCTTCGGCGCCCGCTGGGCGGTCGGCGGCTCGGCCCGGAGCGAGAGCGTCATCGAGGTGCAGGCCGCGGTCGACGAGGCGGGCGACCGGCTGAACGCCGCCGAGCGCGCGCTGGAACGCACCGCCGCGGAACTCGAAGGCGCCCGCGCCGGGCAGCAGGCGCGGCGCGAAGAGGTCGGCAGGGCCAAGGAAGCGCTCGGGGACGCGAAGGTCCGCAAGGCGCGCTCGTCCGAGCGGCTGAACCGGTTGCAGCAGGCCGCACGCGGCGCGCAGGCCGAGATGGACCGGCTGAGCACTCAGCGCGCGAAGGTCGAGCAGAGCCGGGAGCAGGCGCTGCAGCAGCTCGCCGAACTCGAAGAGCGCCTGGCCGCCGTCGCCGAACAGGAAGTCGACGAGGATCCGGACACCGCCGAGCGCGACCAGGCCGCCGAAGACCTCGGCACGGTCCGCCAGGAGGAGATGGAGTCCCGCCTCGCGCTGCGCACCGCCGAGGAGCGCGCGCGGAGCATCCAGGGCAAGGCCGAATCGCTCCGCCGGGCCGCGCACGCCGAGCAGCAGGCCCGCGAGCGGGCCGAAAAGTCCAGGGCCGCGAGGAAACGCGGCGCCGAGATCGCCAACGCGGTGGTCAACGGCGGCGAGATCGCGCTGGAGCGCATCGAGGTCTCCGTGCAGCGCGCCGCCCACGAACGGGACGAAGCGCAGGCGCAGCGGCAGTCGCGGGAGACCGCGCTGACCCAGGTCCGCAGCAAGGTCCGCGAGCTGACCGGCGAACTGGAGAAGCTCACCGACGCCGTCCACCGCGACGAGGTGTTGCGCGCCGAGCAGCGGCTTCGGCTGGAGCAGCTCGAAACCAAGATCGCCGAGGACTTCGGCATCGGCCTGGAAGACCTCGTCACCGAGTACGGCCCTGACAATCCCGTGCCGCCGAGCGCGGGGGAGATGGCCGAGTACGAGGCGGCCAAGGAACGCGGCGAGGACGTCACCCCGCCGCCGCCCATGCCGTTCGACCGTGACACCCAGGCCCGCCGGGCGAAGCGCGCGGAGAAGGACCTGAGCCTCCTGGGCAAGGTCAACCCGCTGGCGCTGGAGGAGTTCGCGGCGCTGGAGGAGCGGTACAAGTTCCTCTCGACGCAGCTCGAAGACCTCAAGGACACCCGCAAGGACCTCGAAGCCGTCATCAAGCAGGTCGACGAAAAGATCCTCGAGGTCTTCGCGTCGGCGTACGAGGACGTCGCGCGCGAGTTCGAGACCGTGTTCGGCGTCCTGTTCCCGGGCGGCGAGGGCCGGATGGTCCTGACCCAGCCCAACGACCTGCTCTCCACCGGTGTCGATGTCGAAGCGCGCCCGCCGGGCAAGAAGGTCAAGCGGCTTTCGCTGCTTTCCGGTGGCGAGAAGTCGCTCGTCGCCGTCGGCATGCTGGTCGCGATCTTCCGCGCCCGGCCTTCGCCCTTCTACGTCATGGACGAGGTCGAGGCCGCACTCGACGACACCAACATGCGACGGCTGATCGGGCTGCTGGAGCAGCTGCGGGACTCTTCGCAGCTGATCATCATCACCCACCAGAAGCCGACCATGGAGATCGCCGACGCCCTGTACGGCGTTTCGATGCAGGGCGACGGCATCACCAAGGTGATCTCGCAGCGGCTCCGCACGGCCGAAGAGGACCCGGTTCCCGCTTAGCGTCTATTTGTGGGGTAAGGCAAAGGTGTCATGCTCGGGCGGGGGTGAACGGCGTTCCCCGCGTCGGGTCGGTGTGCGTGTCCCGAGCGCCACGCCTGGGACACTCATCGTCTCGAACGTGGCGCTCGCGACGTACTGCCCTGGTGTTCGGTACAGCACATCCAGGCAGGCGGCACCGGAACGCACTGGGCCGAGGGGGTCGTGAGTGGTAAGTGCCGTTAGAACGGCACTTACCACTCACGACCCCCTGTACCGACCGCTCGCTTGCCTCCGCCGACGTCGCTACTTCGCGACCCAGAAGGCGTAATCGGCCGAGTACCGGACGGCCGTCTGTGCGCCGGCCGCGCACGTGCCCGCCGGGGCGAGTCCGCCGCGCGTGTCGAGCCGCTGGACGTAGGTGACCTTGCCGAAGATCCCGTCACCGCTGTTCAGGTTCGCCTTCAGCAGCAGTTCCGGCACCGCGTTCGGCCGGGGGACGGAGGCGCCGGGCACCGCCGCCGCCCCGACCGTGCTTCCGTCCACAGTGGACGTCCACACCGGACCCTTGCTGTGCAGCGCGATCGTCCGCCCGCGGTGGCTCAGTGTCGCGGCCGGCTGGATCAGCGTCCACGCCCCGTTGGTGCAGCCGTAGATCTGGACGCCTTCGCCCCGGTAGGTGGCGAGACGCTTGTTCCCTTCCGGCACTTTGATCGCGTCCGGCACGCCGGTGCTTGTCGCGGCGTACGCGGTCGTGCCACCGCCGATCAGCAGTGCGCCGACGGCGATGGCCACGGTCGTTCGCTTCATGAGTTCGCCTCTCCTCGTCCCGCCGTGAGCCGGCGGGTCCCGCAACCGACACGGGGACGATCAGAGGCCTGGTTCATAAATGTGACGCGGGTCACATTGGTGGAAAACCGTTGTGATCAAACGGATTCGGGTTCTTTGCTCACCTCTTCGGTGAGCGGATCCGGGCTGCTGTGCCGCAGCGACAGCAATCCGCCCACGACGAGCGTGATCACCACGCCGCACAGCGTGTACCAGGGCCAGGCCAGCGCCACCGTGTTCCCCGACGCCTTGCCGAAGTCGACGCCGATCAGGCTGCCGTCCGGTTTGTTGAACTTGACGCCGAGGATGATGAACGCCATCACGACCACCGTCGAAACGAACGCCACGATCGCGTCCGCCTGCCTGGCCCGTTTGATCAGCAGCCCCAAGAGGAACGCGCCGAGCAGTGCGCCGTAGGTGTAGCCGGTGATGCCGAGCGCCTGCACCACGATCGGATCGGCCGAGGTCTTGTTGGACGAGGCGAAGAAACCCGCGCACAGGATCAGCGCGCCCGCCCAGATGATCGTCCAGATCCGGCCGTGCTTCAGCCGCTGGGCCTCCGGCAGCTCCCGGCCGATCACCCGTTCGTAGACGTCGGTCACCGTGGACGAGGCCAGCGCGCCGAGTGACGAACTCAGTGCGGCGGCGAGGATCCCGGCGATCACGAAGCCCGAAAGCCCGCTCGGCAGCTCGTTCACGATGAAGTTCGCGAACAGTTCGTCCTTGTTGGCCAGCCCCAGTCCTTCCGGCTTCGGCTTGGTCGGGGCGAGGCCGTTGTACAGCGCCCACAGCAGCACGCCGATGAACAGGAACAGCGCGAACTGGATGAACACCACGAAACCGCTGGCGACCAAGGCCTTCCGCGCGGCGCGCAGGTCGTTCGTGGCCTGCAGGCGCTGCACGATCAGCTGGTCCGAGCCGTGCGACGCCATCGAGAGCACCGCGCCACCGATCACCGCGGTGAAGAACGCGTACTGCCCGGTGAGCATGTTCGAGGAGAAGTCGAGGATCTGGAACTTGTTGGCGTCGAAGGCTTTCCCGAGCCAGCCGTCCGACAGCCTGCCGGAGATCGCCCAGATCACCACGACCGCGCCGAGGATGTACCAGAGCATCTGGATCGCGTCGACCCAGACGACCGCGCGGACCCCGCCGAAGAAGCTGTAGAGCACCATCGCGATGCCCAGCCCGACCACGATGGTCCAGTACGAGACGTTGAGGCCGTAGGCCGCCATGACCACCTTGATCGGGATCGCGGTGGCGAACAGCCGGATGCCGTCGGCCAGCGTCCGGGTGAGCAGGAAGGTCACCGACGCGGTGCCCTGCAGCCCGCTCCCGAATCGTTTGCCCAGGAAGGCGTACGCGGTGACCAGGTTGCCCGCCACGTAGCGCGGCAGCAGCACCATCGACACCACGATCCGGCCCACGATGTAGCCGATGGCCAGTGCGAGGTAGGTCATCCCGCCTTCGCCGGGGGTGGCGATGTAGGCCACCGTCGGCACGGAAAGCACGGTGAGGGTGGACGTCTCCGCGGAGACGACCGAAAGGCAGGCCACCCACCAGGAGATCTTGCCTTCACCGACGAAGTAGTCGGAGCCGGATTTCTGTTTGCCGCCGATCCAGACGCCCAGCAAGGGCATGCCGACCAGAAAAAGCCCGATGATCGCGAGGTCAAGTGCGCGCATCCGTATCTCCTATCGCTCGCCGGTCGTCGCCGCCACCCGTAGCCGGGTCACGATCGATCCATGAGGGGCGGGCAGCCGCAGGGGACCCGCGCCCGGGGTGATGCTGCCGAGCAGGCGGTCGCCCCGGGCCCCGGTCGCCGACGGGAGGTTCCCCGGGACGCCGGACCAGGTCAGCCAGCCGAGCAGAATGGTCAGGTATGCCTCTTTGCCCGCGCTGGGCAATCCGTGGTCGTCGCTGGTCTTCAGCGCCGCGTCGGGCAGATTCCTCGCGAGCGCGGCCATCAGCGCCGGGTTGTCGGCGCCGCCGCCGGAGACGATCACCGTGACGATGCCGTGGTGACGGCATTCCGCCGCGATCGTCACCGCGGTCAGTTCGGTCAAGGTCGCCAGGAGGTCTTCCGCGCCGACCGGCGGGAGTCCGTCGAGCGCCGCGTCGAGGTACGCGCCGTGGAACAGTTCCTTGCCGGTCGACTTCGGCGGCGCGGCCGCGTAGTACGGGTCGAGCAGCAGTTTCGCCAGCAGGTCGGGCCGGACGTCGCCGCGCAGGGCGAGTGCGCCGTCGATGTCCGCGCGCCCGCCGGTCGCCCGGTGCGCGGCGATGTCCATCAGGGCGTTGCCGGGTCCGGTGTCGTAGGCGAGCACGTCGCCGTTCGCGGGGACGACGGTGATGTTCGCGATACCGCCGATGTTGAGCGCCGCGACCGGGCCGAGGGCGGCCATTTCCCGGAGCCACAACGCGTCCAGCGTGCTGGCGAGCGGTGCGCCGTGCCCGCCGGCGGCGACGTCGCGCACGCGGAGGTCGGCCACGACGGGCAGACCGGTGCGCTCGGCGATCCACGCCGGGTTGCCCAGTTGCAGGGTGCCGCGGGCGGTTCCGTCCTCGACCCAGTGGAACACCGTCTGGCCCAGCGAAGCGACGACGTCCGCGTCACCACCGGCCAGTTCCTCGACGCCGCGCGCGGCCGCCTCGCCGAAAGCCTGTCCCACCAGGGTGTCGAGTTTGGTGAGCTGTTCGGCGCTGCACGGATTCGGCGGCAGGGCGTCGAGCAACGCCTCGCGGAGCGCTTCGGGATACGGGATTTCGAGTTTGCCGAGCGGGGAAAGCACCACTGTGTCCCCGTCGGCGCGCAGTTCGGCGGCCGCCACGTCGATCCCGTCGATCGACGTGCCGGAGATGAGCCCGATCACCCGGACCCCAGTGCCGGAGAAAACCGTCATTCGGAGTGGTCTAGCCGTCGTTCCGGAGACCGCGCAAGCGACACCGTTTCTTCTTGTCCGAAATGAGTCCTATCCAGTGGGTGTCTGACAAGATCGGCTTCCTTCCCGTGGGGCGTCTACGTCGGGCCGTGCGCGGATGCGAGGATTGACGCCGTGTCGAGCACCCCCTGGTTCTGGATCGTTGTCGTTGCCGTCGTGGTACTGGTCGCCGTCCTGGTGGCCGGGCTGCTCATCGCGCGCCGCCGCCGGATCAGCCTGGACGAGTCCAAGGCTGCCGACGTCGTCGAGAAGCCGAAGGGCGGCGGCTATACCGCGACAGGCGGGATCGCGCTCGCTCCGGGCGGTGAGAAGACCGAAGAAGCCGAAGAGGCCGAGCATCCCGTCGAGGATCGCCCGGAGACCGACGGCCAGCCCGCCGTCGGGGACGACGCGTCGGTGCCGAGGGATTCCGCGCAGCGCACGGTGCGCGACGTCGAACTGCCCGAACCGGCCGAGGAAACTGCTCCCGAACCCGTTCCCGCGGAGGAGATCGCCCCCGCTTCCGGTCGCCTGGAGCGGCTGCGCGGCAGGCTGGGCAAATCCCGTTCGGTGTTCGGGCAGAGCCTGCTCGGCCTGCTCGGCGCGGGCGACCTGGACGAGGACTCCTGGCAGGACGTCGAAGACACGCTGCTCATGGCGGACCTCGGCGCGGCGACGACCACCGAGATCGTCGAGCGCCTTCGTGAGGAACTGAAGCGCCGCGCCGTGCGGACGTCCGAAGACGCTCGCGCGGTGTTGCAGGAGGTGCTGACCTCCGCCCTGTCGACCGACGCGGTCCGGGCCGTCCGCGCGCTGCCGCACACCGTCGACGGCGTGAAGCAGCCCGCTGTCGTGCTGGTCGCCGGGGTCAACGGCACCGGCAAGACGACCACCACCGGCAAACTCGCCCGGGTGCTCGTCGCGCAGGGGAGCACCGTCGTGCTCGGCGCGGCCGACACCTTCCGCGCCGCCGCGGCGGACCAGCTGCAGACCTGGGCCGAGCGGGTGGGCGCGGAGGTCGTGCGCGGCAAGGAAGGCGCGGACCCGGCGGCGGTCGCGTTCGACGCCGTCAAACGCGGCACCGAGGCGGGCGTGGACGCGGTCCTGGTCGACACCGCCGGCCGCCTGCACACCAAGACCGGCCTGATGGACGAGCTGGGCAAGGTCAAGCGCGTCGTCGAGAAGCAGGCGAAGGTCGACGAGGTGCTGCTGGTGCTCGACGCCACCACCGGGCAGAACGGGCTGATGCAGGCCCGCGTGTTCTCGGAGGTCATCGACGTCACCGGCATCGTCCTGACCAAACTGGACGGCACCGCGAAGGGCGGCATCGTCTTCCAGGTGCAGCGCGAACTCGGGGTCCCGGTCAAGCTGGTCGGCCTCGGCGAGGGGCCGGACGACCTGGCGCCGTTCGAGCCCGGCGCCTTCGTGGAGGCTCTGCTCAGCAGCTGACGAGCGCATGGTCCGCCTTCTTGTCCCGCATCACCAGGAAGGCGACCGCCGCCGCGGCCAGCACGCCCACGGCGCTGATCAGGAACGTCGTCGACATCGCCGAGGTGAACGACTCCCGGGCCGCCGCCATGAGGCCGTCGTCGCCGGTCGCGAAGGCGTCGCCGATCGAAAGCCGTGCCTGCGGCGGGGTGGTGTCGGGCATGTGCGAGGTGAACAGGCTCGACACGATGCTGCCCAGGATCGCGATGCCGAGCGCGGCGCCCAGCTGCTGGATGGTGTCGTTGAGCGCGGAGCCGACACCGGCCTGCTCTTCCGGGACCTCGCCCATCAGCGCCGAGATCGCGGCCGGCATCGCCAGCCCGCCACCGGCGCCGAGCAGGAACAGCGCGATCGCCGGCAGGAGGAATCCTTCGTCCACCGACAGCGTCGCGAGCATGCCGAACCCGGCGGCCATCACGATCATGCCGACCGTGGCCAGCGCGCGGTTGCCGATCTTCTGGCCCAGCGTGGCGCCGAGGGTGTTGCAGAGCAGCGACGCGATCGCCATCGGGATGAACGCGAGGCCCGCCTGGGTCGGTGTGTAGCCGAGCACGAACTGCAGGTACTGGGTCAGGAGCAGCAGCAGGCCGCCGTTGCCGATCTGCACCAGCGTGAGCGACAGGCTGCCGCCGCTGAAGTTGCGCTTGCCGAACAGCTTGAGCGGGACCATCGGTGACGGCGTGTGCCGCTCCCAGAACACGAACCCGGTCAGGCTCACCACCGCGATCGCCAGCGGGATCAGCGTCCCGGCTTCGGCGAAGCCGTGCTTGGGCAGTTCGATGATCGTCCAGACCAGCGCGACCATGCCGGCCGCGGAGAGGATCGCGCCGAGCGGGTCGGGCTTCTGCCACGGGCCCTTCGACTCCGGCATCAGCGTGAACGCGGCGAGCACGGCGATGACGACGATCGGCACGTTGATCAGGAAGACCGCGCCCCACCAGAACCACGCGATCAGCACGCCGCCCAGCACCGGGCCGCCGATCAGGCCGATCATCGCGACCGCGCTCCAGGCCGCCATCGCCTTGCGGCGTTCTTCGTCGTCGAAGACGGTGATCAGGATCGACAGGGTGCTCGGCATGATCAGCGCGCCGCCGACGCCCATCACCGCCCGGGACGCGATCAGTTCGAGCGGATTCGCGGCGAACGCGGCGACGAGTGAGGCCACTCCGAACAGGAGGAGGCCGATGACCATCACCTTCCGGCGGCCGAAGCGGTCCCCGAGGCTTCCCGAGGTGAGCAGCAGGCCGGCGAACACCAGGATGTAGGAGTCCAGGATCCACTGCGTGTCCTGGGCGCTCGCCCCGAGGTCTTCGGCCAGCGGCGGCACGGCGACCGTCAGCACCATGTTGTCCACGACCAGCACGAGCGTGCTCAGGCACAGCACGATCAAGATCCACCAGCGGCGCGGGTCGCGCCTGTCCGGCTCGTTCATCGGGATACCCCCAGAAGTGTTTGCGTACGTTGTTCGGCTGATGCGCACACTGTACGCAGGCGGCGACAGTGTTCGCAAGGGGGCACGTCGTGCGCTAAAGTGGGCGGCATGGCAGCAACCGAGGAACAAGCGATCCAGTCGGTGTGGACACGGCCGCGTCGCAAACGGGACCAGCCCGCGTTGAGCCAGGCGCAGATCGTCGCCGAGGCTGTCCGGATCCTGGACGTCGAAGGGGTCGACGCGCTGAGCATGCGCAGGCTCGGCACCGCGCTGAACGCGGGCGCGACCTCGCTCTACCGGCACGTGGCCAACCGCGACGAGCTGATCGAGCTGGTCGTCGACGAGGTCTACGGCGAAATCACCGTGCCGGACGGCGACGATCCGGAGAGGTGGCGCGACGCGGCCGTCGTCGGGGCGCAGAGCGTCCGCGCGATGATCCTGCGCCACCCCTGGGTCGCATCACTGCTCGGCTCGGTCGGGCTGTCGTACCTCGGGCCGAACGTCATGCGGCTCAACGAGCGGCTGCTGGCCGTCTTCGTGACCGCGGGTTTCCCCGGCGACGAGGTCGAGCAGGCGATCAGCGCGGTCATCTCCTATGTCGTCGGCATGGGGACGACCGAGGCGGCTTGGCTGACCACCGTCGCGAAAAGCGGCAAGAGTGAGCGTGAGTGGGCGGAACAGCTGCGTCCCGCCGTCGAGGAGGCGGCGCGGGAGCATCCGCATCAGCGGGAACGGATCGCCAAGGCCGACGCCGACCCGGAGCGGCTTCGCGACGAGAAGTTCCGCTACGGGCTGGAGAGGATGCTCGACGGTTTGGAGACCAGGCTCAAACGGTGACCCCGTCACGCGAAAGGGTGGAGCCGAGCGAGTTCGCGATCCGCTGGACGACGGGCGCGATCCGCTCGACGGCCTCTACTGTGAGCCGTCCCGAGGGCCCGGACACCGAGACGGCCGCCGGCACCGGCGCGCCCGGGACCGCGACGGCGACGCAGCGGACGCCCAGTTCCTGCTCGGCCTCGTCGAGCGCGTAACCCTGCTCGGCGATCTTCGCCAGCTCGCGCAGGAGCGCGTCCTGGTCGGTGAAGGTGTGCTCGGTGTACGAAGGCATGCCGGTCCTGGCGAGCAGCGCCGTGACGTCGTCGGACGGCAGATGCGCGAGCATCGCCTTCCCCACGCCGGTGCCGTGCGGCAGGAGGCGGCGGCCGACCTCGGTGAACATCCGCATCGAGTGCTTCGACGGCACCTGGGCGACGTAGACGACCTCGTCCCGCTCCAGGACGGCGAGGTTCGCGGTCTCGCCGACCTCGTCGACCAGCTCCGCCAGCAGCGGCCGGGCCCACGAGCCGAACTGCATGCTGGCGTTCTCACCCAGCCGGATGAGCCGGGCGCCCAGCGCGTACCGGCGGTTGGTGTTCTGCCGGACGTAACCCAGGTCCACCAGTGTCCTGATCAGCCGGTGGATGGTCGGCATCGGCAGCCCGGACAGGGTCGCCAGCTCCGAAAGGCTGGCCTCCCCGCCGGTGTCCGCGAGATGTTCGAGGAGCTCGAAGGCCCGCTGAAGTGACTGGACGCCGCCATCGCGCCCGTTCTTCTCCGCTGCCACCGTGGTACTCCTAACGTCGGCGTTGATGTTCCGCTATGCAGAAACTATAGTCCGTCATGTAAAACCGTAGGGACGTTATCTTTAGCCGATCTTTTCCGACGCGGGGTGTTTCACATGTCTGACCAGATCTCAGCCCAGGTGCTCGGTGCGCCCGTCGAGCGTGGAGGCGAGATTCTCACGCCGGAGGCGCTCGCCTTCGTCGCGGGCCTGCACGAGGCCTTCGCCGCCCGCCGTGACGAGCTGCTGCAGGCCCGGGGCAAGCGCCGCGAAGAGGCCAGGACCACCGGCAAGCTCGACTTCCTGCCCGAGACCAAGCAGGTCCGCGAAGGCGACTGGAAGGTGGCCGAGGCCCCGCCCGCGCTGCGTGACCGCCGTGTCGAGATCACCGGCCCGACCGACCGCAAGATGACCATCAACGCGCTGAACTCCGGCGCCAAGGTCTGGCTCGCCGACCTCGAGGACGCGAACACGCCGCACTGGGCGAACGTCGTCTCCGGCCAGGTCAACCTGTACGACGCCGTCCGCGAGAGCATCACGCTGGAAAGCGGTGGCAAGAGCTACGCGCTGAAGGACGACGTCGAGCACGCGACCATCGTCGTCCGCCCGCGCGGCTGGCACCTCGACGAGCGCGGCCTGTCCTTCGGCGGGCGCCAGGCCGTCGGCGCGCTGGTCGACTTCGGTCTCTACTTCTTCCACAACGCGCAGGAGCTGCTCAACCGCGGCAAGGGCCCGTACTTCTACCTGCCGAAGATGGAGAGCCACCTCGAAGCCCGGCTCTGGAACGACGTCTTCACCCACGCGGAGAAGACGCTCGGCATCGACCACGGCACCGTTCGCGCGACCGTGCTGATCGAGACCATCCCGGCCGCGTTCGAGATGGAGGAGATCCTCTACGAACTGCGCGAGCACGCCTCCGGCCTGAACGCCGGCCGCTGGGACTACCTGTTCAGCGTCATCAAGTACTTCCGCGACGCGGGCGAGAAGTTCGTGCTGCCGGACCGCAACTCGGTCACCATGACCGCGCCGTTCATGCGCGCGTACACCGAACTGCTGGTGCGCACCTGCCACAAGCGCGGCGCGTTCGCGATCGGCGGCATGGCCGCGTTCATCCCGAACCGCAAGGACCCGGAGGTCACCGCCGCCGCGCTCGACAAGGTCCGCGCCGACAAGAGCCGTGAGGCAGGCGACGGCTTCGACGGTTCCTGGGTCGCGCACCCGGGCATGGTGGACATCTGCCGCGAGGAGTTCGACAAGGTCCTCGGCGACAAGCCGAACCAGCTCGACCGGACCCGCGACGAGGTCTCCGTCACCGCCGACCAGCTGCTCGACGCGGCTTCGACGCCGGGTGGGGCCACCGCGGCCGGTCTGCGCGCCGCCGTCGACGTCGGCATCCGCTACATCGCCTCCTGGCTGGGCGGGAACGGCGCGGCCGCCATCCACAACCTGATGGAGGACGCGGCCACCGCCGAGATCTCGCGGTCGCAGGTGTGGCAGTGGGTGCGCAACGGCACTCAGCTCGACACCGGCGACAAGGTGACCGAAGAGCTGGTGCGCGGTGTGCTGGCCGAGGTCCGCGGCGAACTCGCCGCCGAGATCAAGCCGGAGCTGCTGGAGCCCGCCGTCGAGCTGTTCGAGCAGGTCGCGCTCGCCGACGAGTTCCCGGACTTCCTGACCCTGCCCGCCTACGAACGGATCAAGTAGACAGATGGGGAACGGGCGGCTCACCGAGGACGTCTACACCGCCGCTGACGCGCGCCTCGCCGAGGCGGACGCGCGTGTCGTGGCCGGCTATCCCGGCGAGCCGCCCGGCCGCCAGCCCGTGCACACCGTGTACGTGCCCGCGTCGCGGTACAAGACGCGGCTCGTGGCGGACTGGGGCAAACAAGCCCTGCGGGTCTTCGGTGAACACGCCGATCAGCTGGGCCTCGACGCGGACATCGCCGACCGGGTCCGGACCAAGCTTTTGACCGAGCCGATCGAGGATCTGCGGATCGACTTCGAGGACGGCCTCGGCAGGCCGGGCGACGACGAGGAGGACGCCACCGCGCTCGCCGCGGGGCGGACCCTCGCCGTCACCGGCGGGACGCCGTTCGTCGGCATCCGGTTCAAGAGCTTCGAGCAGGCGACCCGGCGCCGCGGCATCCGTACCCTCGACCTCTTCCTGGCGGGTCTGCTGGAAAGCGGGCCGCTGCCGGAAGGTTTCGTCGTCACGCTGCCGAAGGTGACCGCCGTCGAGCAGGTCGAGGTGGCGGCGGACGTCCTGGAGCGCCTCGAATCCGCGTACGGCCTGCCCGACGGGGCCTTGCGGTTCGAAGTCCAGATCGAGACGGCGCAGTCCATTGTGGACATCGACGGGACGGTCGCGGTGCCGCGGATCATCCAGGCCGCGCGCGGCCGGTGTTCGGGACTGCACTACGGGACGTACGACTACAGCGCCGGTCTCGGGATCAGCGCCGAGTATCAGAGCATGGAACATCCGGCCGCCGATTTCGCCAAGCAGCTCATGCAGGTTTCGGCCGCGGGCACCGGTGTCCGGCTTTCCGACGGCTCGACGAACAAGCTGCCCGTCGGCGACGCGATCCTCCCGGCCTGGCGCGAGCATCTTCGGCTTGTGCGGCGCTCCCTGGAGAACGGTTT
The DNA here is from genome assembly GCF_001995215.1 of Amycolatopsis azurea DSM 43854. Lineage (GTDB taxonomy): Bacteria > Actinomycetota > Actinomycetes > Mycobacteriales > Pseudonocardiaceae > Amycolatopsis > Amycolatopsis azurea. Next base: position 156,447 of record NZ_MUXN01000022.1, on the reverse strand, counting down.
CTATCAGGGCTGGGACCTGCATCCGCACCAGCTGCCGACCCGGTTCGCGGCGACGTACGCGTTCTTCCGCGAGGGATTCCCGGCGGCGCTGGGCCGGTTGCGGGACTACGCCGACCAGACCGGTCGTGGCGTGCTGGACGAGCCGGCGACCGCTCAGGCTTTGGCGAGTTTCTTGGTGCGGGGCTTGGATTGCGGGGCCGTGGACGCGGGGGAGTTGTCGTTCTCCCGGGCCGAGCTGGACGGCTACGCGCGACGGACCGCGTGATAATCGGCGAGCACCTCTTCCAGTGATCCGTGCGCGCGGATCCGGCCTTCGTCCATCCACAGGGCGGTGGTGCACAGTTCCCGCAGCAGTTCGTCGGAGTGCGAGGCGAACACCAGCACGCCGGAGCGGCGGGCGAGGTCGACCAGTCGTTCGCGTGCCTTGGCGAGGAACGCGGCGTCGATCGCGCCGAGTCCCTCGTCGAGGATGAGGATCTCGGGGTCGATGGTGGTCACCACGCCGAGCGCGAGCCGCACCCGCATGCCGGCGGAGTAGGTGCGCAACGGCAGGTGCAGATAGTCGCCGAGTTCGGTGAACTCCGCGATGTCGTCGACCCGTTTCGTCATCTGCTTGCGGGACATGCCGAGGAACAGGCCCCGGATCAGGATGTTCTCGTGGCCCGAGACCTCGGGATCCAGCCCTACGCCGAGGTCGAACACCGGCGCGATCCTGCCGTCGACCCGCGCGGTGCCCCGGGTCGGTTCGTAGATGCCGGACAGCAACCGCAGGAGCGTCGACTTCCCGGCGCCGTTGTGCCCGACCAGACCGACCCGGTCGCCGTCGCTCAAGGAGAGCGAAATGTCCCGCAGGGCTTCGATGATCGGGACTTTCGCGTCGGTGCCGATCTTGCCGCCGACCTTGCCGAGCACCTGTTTCTTGAGTGACCGGGTCTTGGCGTCGAAGATCGGGAAATCGACGTAGGCGCCCTCTACCTCGATGCTCACCATGGTGCTGCCTCCTCGCTGCGGTGAAATGCGAACGGAAGTTATCATTCGCATCTGGGTGCGGTAACGTGCGGCCGGTGAGTCAGCCATCCGTCGATCAGGGCTTCCGCCCGCCGCAGCAGGCCCGCAGCCGTGAGTCCCTGCATAAGGTGCTGGCCGCCGCCGAGCACGTCCTGGCGGCCCAGGGCATCGAGGAGTTCACCGTCGGGGCGGTCGCCGAGCAGGCGGGCATGTCGGTGGGGGCGATCTATCGCCGGTTCTCCGGCAAGAACCAGCTGCTGTACGCCGTGAAGGACCAGCTGCTCGGGCAGCTGGAGACAGGCGTCGGCGAGGCGCTGCGCACCGCGGCGCCCGGTCTGGGCGGGATCGTCGGCGCGTTCGTCCGGGCACTGGCGGACACCTTCGCCCGCCACGACCGGATCTTCCCCGAACTGCTCGACAGCCAGCGCGCCGAGGGACGCGATCGGGGCCTTCAGGCGCTGGCCACGATCCAGCGCGATTTCGTGGACGCCGTCCGGCCCTGTCTTCCGGAGGTTCGCCGGCCGGACCGGGAAGAGGCCGTCCGCATGGTGGCCCGGACCCTCATCGGCTCCTGTGTGCACCGGGCCGCCAGCGGCCGGTTCTGGCCGGACGGCTTGAGCTGGGACGCGTGGGCCGTCGAAACGACCGGGATGGCGCTGGCTTACCTGGGTTCGCCGGGTTCGCCGGGTGGGTCGTGAGTGTTTTGGGTCGTTCTAACGACACTTTTCACTCACGACCCACCTGACCGAGGCGGTGGTTTCGCGTGGCTGGTCGGACGGCACGTGCGCGCAGCCGGGTCCTGTCCCTCCGATCACGAGTGTCGTCCGTCTGATCACGAGTGTCGTCCCTTCCGTCACGCGAAACCGCCCGTCCGTAGGTGTCTAAGACACGGTTGGCCCTAGCGACCCAAAACACTCACGACCCACTTGATCGAGGCGGCAGGTGAGCTTCTGTGCGGTCTGTGGGCATGCCGAGGGGCCCGTCGCCGGTGCTGGCTGGCGGGCTCCTCGGGTCATGCGTGGGTGTTGCGCCGGGTTCGTTGTAGCGGGTCCAGGTATTGGGGTGGGATGAACTCCGGGAGCCCGTCGGCCGCCATGAGGACTTGCCAGTCGCCATGGTGGATGAGGCGGTGATGGAAGCTACAAAGCAGGACTAGGTTCCGAAGATCGGTAGGTCCGCCGTCTGCCCAGTGATGAATATGGTGAGCGTGACAATTCTTGGGTCTCCGATGACAGCCCGGGAACGCGCAGCCCCGGTCCCGGATGTTGAGCGCCCGTCTCTGGCCAGGAGTGACGAACCGCCGCAGCCGCCCCACGTCGAGAGGTTCCCCGGCGGCGTTGAGCACGACCGGGAGCATCAGGCAGTCGCAGGCGGCCATCCGCGCCTCGCGGGCGGTCATCGTCCCGACGAAATCCAGGCAGGCTTTCCCGATCCCGGTCTTCAGCTCTTCCAGGCCGATGGTCACGTGCACCAAGGTCCGATACCCGCTCGTCCCGGGTTGATCCGGGCACGCGATGGCCAGATCGAGCAACTCGGCCCAGGCATCGCCCTGCCGTTCGCATTTCATGCGCAGATCAGCCTGACCGAACTCGTCCACCGGCCGCGGCTTCGCATGCGCCTCCAAAGCGGCGGCCGTGCGAGCACCTAACTCGTCATCGAGCAAACCGGTCAGCTTCCAGAACCCGTCCCTGCGACGCTCCAGAGTGACCTCGCGACGCGGCTGCTTCGGCTCAGGATCCTTCGGTTCGTTCCCGTCCGGATCGAGCCAGGCGAGAAGGTTCGCCTCCGCGTCCGCCAACTGCCGAGGACCGGCGTCCCGGGCGAGGTTGCCGAGGATCTTCTCCGCACTCTCCCGATCCTCCACCGACGTGTCAGCAGGGATCCTCGCCAAGATCTCCAAGACCTGCTGGATCCGCTCACCCCCGACCAACCCTTCCGCCGCTACAGCAGCGGTAGTGGGCGCGACCGCCGGAACCGCACTCCCATCCAAAGCGCGCGTCGGATTCAACGCGATCGCCTGATTCACCGCAGGCCGAGCCTCCTTAAATGAAAGCCCCGCCACATCAGCAAACCATCTGATCGTCGACCCGTACCCGAACAAGTCCTTCACGCCCCGGGACTCGATCTCCGCCAAATACTGCCCCAACCCGGCGGACGCCACCCGCATCACCTGCAAGAACTGCTGCACGCCATGGGCAAGCTCCAGCTTGCCTGCACGCCACAACTCCTGCGGGAGTTCAGGGAGGAAGGTCTCGGACACCTCTCCAGAATACACCTGAAAATCGAACATGTGTTCGTAATTTTAAGTCACCAGTGACTCGCACATTCCCACTAGTGGGTGATCCGGAACCGTTCGCAATTAGTCCTCTAAATGCGGAAGAAGTCGGCTGGCGACTTCGCCCGAATGACACGGTCGACTGTCATACCCTGGGGTAGTCCCCCTGTGGTCCGGCAACGTCCGCAATTAGTCCTCTAAATGCGGAAGCGCCTTCACGTAACGATGACAGGGCACCGAAATCGGCTCATCCGGACCGAAAGCCCGATTGTCGAACAAACCGTCGTCGACCCACCCGCACCGCTCGTAGAACCGCCGCGCCCGCGTGTTCCCCGGCGCCACCGCGAGCCAAGCGCGGGAATGCCCGCCGTCACGAACGAGCCGTTCGGCCTCCGTGAGCAACGCCCCGGCCACCCCGCTGCCGCGATGATCCGACGAGACGTAGACCTGCTCGACCTCCTCGCCGACGACCATCACGAACCCCGCGATCTCGCCATGAACCACGGCGACGGTCGTGTCGGCGACGCGCTGAGCCGCCCGCGTCCAGAACGATTCGCGCGTGCGGACCCGGACGAGCGAGTCGGGCACATGGCCGAGATGGCCGTCCTGCCAGCCGTGGTACCAGATCTTCGCGACGGCGTCGGCGTCCGCGGGGGTCGCCGGCCGGAACACCGATGAGGAGGACATGCCGTCGAGTTTAGGAAACCAGCGCGCCGATCCGCCGCTCCACTTCGTCCGCGCTCGCGTTCCCGGCGACGAGTGTCACGACCTGGTCCCCGATGGAGGCCAGCAGGGTCGGATACCCCGTGACGCCCAGTTCCCGCGCCCGCCGGAAGTCGTCCGCCGCGGAAACCCGGTCCAGCGCGGCCTCGACGGCGTCCCCGTCCAGACCCGCCCGCTGCGCTACCACGCGATACGTCGAGACCTCGGACAGGCTCAGCCCGTCGAGGTAGAACGCCTCCTGGAGCAAGGCCGCGAGCCGCACCGCGCGGTCCGGCGCGACTTCGCGCAGCGCCGCCATCCCGCAGGCGGCGGCCTCGGAGTCCATGACGAACTCGCCGTCGGCGATGAGCCGTTCGTAGCTTTCCTCGAAGGGCGCCCCGGTGCGGCGGGTGATCTCGGCGTTGGCTCCCTGGACGTAGCCGAACTGCCGGATCGGCACGCGCCGCCCGCCGAGGAACAGACCGCCGGAAACCACTTCGACCGGCAGGTCCGGATGCCGGTGCGCGACGTCGGCCATGGTCCTGGCGAAACCGTAGGACCAGCCGCAGTACGCGTCGAAGACATAGATGAGCCTCATGACGACACCCAACGATGCCTGACCAGTCAGATATTCCTAGCGGAGCCGGGGGAGCGCGTCACGCGCGGAATGGCTCAGCGCCCGCAGGTCCTGGGCGAACCGTTCGCGATGGTCCGCGGGCAGCGGGTCGAGGAAGAGCCGCTGGATGTTCTCGACGTGGACGAGCGCGGCCCGGACGGTCGTCTCCTCGCCCTTCGCCGTCAGCCGGACGAGTTGCACGCGGCGGTCTTCGGGATCGGTCGTCCGGACGACCAGGCCGAGCGTCGTCATCCGGTCGACCAGCCGGGTCGCGCCGCCGGTGGTCAGCACCTGCTCCTGCGCGATCGCGCGCATGCTCATCCCGGCCTCGCCCGCCCTGCCGACGATCAGCAGGACCTCGAACATCAGATGCGAGATCCCGCATTCGGTCTCCAGCGCGCGGCCGAGCAGGTATTCGAGCCGGTTCGCCGCGCCCATCATCCGCCCGAAAGCGACCACACGCGGGTCGTAGGCGGCTTCCTTCGCCGTGGTGATGCCCATTTCAGCTCCCTGCCGACAAGGCCAAATAGACGTCGAGCTGTTCGGTGAACTCGGTCAGATCGGTGCCGAGCAGCTCGCTCGCCCGGCCGATCCGGTACCGCAAGGTGTTGACGTGGACGTGCAGCGCCCGCGCGGCCCGCGTCGGCGAGCCGGAACATTCGAGGAAGACGCGCAGGGTGTGCACCAGATCGGTGCCCTGTTCCGCGTCGTAACTCAGCAGCGGGCCCAGCACCCGCCGCCGCAACGCCGCCCGGAGGTCGTCGGGCGCGCCGGCCAGCAGCAGCCGGTGCATGCCGATCTCGCCGCCGGGGACGACCTCGATCGTGCCCGGCCGTTCCGTCGCCACGGCCAGCGCGTAGCGCGCGACCTCTTTCGCGCCCCGCAGCACCGAAACCGGGGAGCGATCGCTGACCCCGATCAGCACGCGGCGGCACGGCAACAGGGCCTCCACTGTGGACAGTGCGGCGGTCGCCGTGGCGGGCCAGTCCTCCGGCCACTCGCCGTCGTCTTCGGCCAGCGCCCAGGTCGTCTCCCCGGCGGGCCCGACGAGGGCGCCGGGTGGGAGCAGCTCGGTCAGGATCCCGCGAGCCGCCTCGGATCCTTCGGTACGGGCGACGACGACGCGCAGATCGCCGCGCAGCCCGGTCGCGGTCAGCGCCGCGTGCGGATCGCTTCCCTCGTCGAGCGCGGCGAGCAGCGGTTCGAGCACCCTGTCGGTGACCGCGCGGACCTCGTCCGCCCGCGTGCGCGCGAGCCCGATCAGCCCGGCGAGTTCTTCGGCGATCTCCGCCTGGGCGGCGGTCAGCGGGCCACCGATCGCGAGCAGCCACGGCAGCGCGTGCCTGCCGCCGACCGGCCGGACGGAGACGTCGTCCGCCTCCAGGGACCGTCCACCCGCGGCGACGAAGCGCCGCACCAGATCCGACGGCGTGCCCGCGGGCACCACCCAGCAGGGGAGGCCGATCTCGGCCCGTGCCCGCTCCAGCAGCGTTTCCACCGACGCGTCTTCCGTCGCCGCTGAAAGCAAACGTTTGCGAGCGCCTTCCGCGGCCGCGGCCAACGCCAGCACGACGCGTTCGGTGACGACCGAGAACGACAGATCCGTCGGCACCTCCAGCAACGGAATCCCGTGTCGCGTGCAGGCTTCGACGAGGTCTTCGGGAATCCCGTCGGAATCCGCTCCGGATGCCGCCAGCGCCGCGGCCCCGGCCTTCACCAGTTCGGCGACGAAACCCTCGGAATCACCCGGCCCACGCCACCACAGCAGCCCGCTCACGACGAGTTCGCCCGCCGACACGTACCGCCCGGGATTGGGCAGTTCGGTGACATAGACCCGGGACACCGGACGGTCGAGCAGCGCCGTCCCGGCGCGCACACGCAAGCGCAGCCCGGGTAGCGCCAGCAGAGCTTTCACGGTCGTCATCAGGTTTGTAGGAAACCACAAAACGACCGGCCCGTGCTGGGGAGATTTCATGCTTCGGCACCGTTGCCGCCATACCGGGGCAGGGCGTCTACTGAGTCAGCCGTCACAGCACTCCACCGAACCGAGGAGCCCGAGAGTGGATTTCCTGCGCCCCAGCTCGCTGACCGAGGCGCTCGCCGTCAAGGCCGAGCGGCCCGACGCGGTACCCATCGCGGGCGGCACGGACGTCATGGTGGAGCTCAATTTCGACCACCGACGCCCCGGCGCGCTGCTCGACCTGAACCGTGTCACGGAACTCGCCGAGTGGAGCGAAGCCGACGGCATGATCCGGCTCGGCGCGTCCGTGCCCTACGTTCGGGTGATCGCTGAGCTGGGTGAAGTTCTGCCCGCGTTGGCGATGGCCTCGCGCACCGTCGGGTCGCCGCAGATCCGCAACCGCGGCACCGTCGGCGGGAACCTGGGCGCCGCTTCGCCCGCCGGTGACACGCACCCTGTGCTGCTCGTGCTCGGCGCCGAGGTCGAGGCCGCGTCGGTACGCGGGACGCGGAGGATCCCGGCCGAGGAGTTCTACCTCGGCGTCAAACGCAACGCCCTCGAACCCGACGAGCTGATCACCGCGGTGCACCTGCCCGCCGAGGCCGGGCCGCAGCAGTTCGCCAAGGTCGGGACGCGCAACGCGATGGTCATCGCGGTCTGCTCGTTCGCGCTGGCCCTGCACCTGGACACCCGCGAGATCCGCGCGGCCGTCGGCTCCGCGGCCCCGACCCCGCGCCGGGCGAGCGCGGCCGAAGAATTCCTCTCCGCCGAACTTCCCTGGTCCACCAAGGCGTCCGTCACGGATTCGGTCAAACGCCGGTTCGGGGAGCTGGTGTCGGAGGCGGCGTCGCCGATCGACGACGTCCGCGGCAGCGCCGACTACCGCAAGCACGCGTTGTCCGTCCTGGCGCGGCGCACGCTGACCTGGGCGTGGAACGACTTCCAGAAGGGTGAACGCGAGTGCGCGTGAACGTGACGATCAACGGCGAGTCCCGCCAGGCCGACGACGTCTGGGAGGGCGAGAGCCTGCTCTACGTGCTCCGGGAACGGCTCGGCCTCCCGGGCTCCAAGAACGCCTGTGAGCAGGGCGAATGCGGTTCCTGCACGGTGTACCTCGACGAGGTCCCGGTGTGTTCGTGCCTGGTCGCGGCCGGTCAGGTCGAGGGCCGCGAGGTCCGCACGGTCGAAGGACTCGCCGAGGGCGACAAGCTGGACCGTGTCCAGCAGTCCTTTGTGGACGCGGGTGCCGTCCAATGTGGCTTCTGCACGCCCGGCCTCGTGGTGGCCGCGCACGATCTGCTCAACCGGGTCGAGAACCCCGCCGACGAGGAGATCCGCGAGGCGTTGGCGGGGAACCTGTGCCGGTGCACCGGATACGAGAAGATCCTCGACGCCGTCCGGCTGGCCGCGACCAGGGGGGAGACGCCGTGAAGACCGTCATCGAGAACGCGGCGATCGCGACCGTCGACGGCGCGGGCGCCGAGCACGCCTCGGGGCACGTCGTCGTCGAGAACGACCGCATCACGGCGGTCGGTGCGGGAAAGGCACCCTATGGTGACTACGACGAACGCGTCGACGGCTCCGGCTGCCTGGTCACCCCCGGTCTGATCAACACCCACCACCACCTCTACCAGTGGGCCACGCGCGGCCTCGCCGCCGACCACACGCTGTTCGAATGGCTCGTCGCGCTGTACCCGATCTGGGGCAGGCTCGACGCCGAAATCACGCACGCGGCGGCCACCGCCGGGCTCGCGCGGCTCGCGACCACCGGCTGCACGACCGTCGCCGACCATCACTACGTCTTCCCGCGTGACGGCGGAGACCAGGTCGAAGCCCTCGCCGCCGCCCGGATCCGGGTCGGCGTGCGGCTGCACGTCGTCCGCGGCTCGATGGACCGCGGCGAATCGCAGGGCGGGCTCCCGCCGGACAACCTCGTCGAGGAGACCGAGGCCGCGCTGCTCGGCACCGAGGCCGCGATCGACCGGTTCCACGACACCTCGGCCGGTGCTCATCTGCAGATCGCCGCTGGTCCGTGCTCGCCGTTCTCGGTGAGCGAGCGGCTGATGACCGGGGCCGCGGAATTGGCGCGCCGCAAGGGAATCCGCCTCCACACGCATCTCGCCGAGACGATCGACGAGGAAAAGCAATGCCTCGCCGAAGTCGGCTGCACCCCGGCCGAGTACGCCGACAAGCTCGGCTGGCTCGCTGAAGACGTCTGGCTCGCGCACTCGATCCACCTCGCCCCGGAAGCGATCCGGCGGATGGGCGCCACGGGCACGGGAGCGGCGCACTGCCCGACGTCCAACGGGCGGATCGGCGCGGGGATCGCCCCGGTCCGGCAACTGCTCGACGCGGGCGTCGCGGTCGGGCTCGGCGTCGACGGCGCCGCCTCCAACGAATCCGGCGGCCTCGGCGAGGAACTGCACCAGTCGCTGCTGCAAGCACGGCAGCGCGGCGGGCCGCGTGCGCTGACCACCCGCGAGGCGCTGTGGATGGGCACGATGGGCGGCGCACGCTGCCTGGGCAGGGAAAAGGACCTCGGCTCGATCGAGGTCGGCAAGCTCGCCGACCTCGCGGTCTGGAACCTGAACGGCCTGAACTACGCCGGGATCATCGACCCGGTCGCCGCACTGGTGCTCGGCGCGACCCCGCCGGTCGAGCGGCTCTTCGTGGGCGGCGCCACCGTGGTGACCGGCGGGACCCTGCGCGAGGAATCCGAAGACGAGATCGCCCGCGAGCTGGCCGTGGCCGGTGCGCGGCTGAGGGAGACGGTATGACCACCACTGAAGTCTCCACACGGACCACTGAAAACGGGGTGGGGACGAGCCCGCTGCGCCCGGACGGCACGGTCAAGGTGCGCGGCGAGTTCGCGTACTCCTCGGACCTGTGGCACGAGGACATGCTGTGGGGCGCGACGCTGCGCAGTCCGCATCCGTACGCGCGGATCACCGGCGTCGACATCACCGACGCCCTTGCCGTGCAAGGGGTCTACGCGGTGCTGACGCACGAAGACGTGCCCGGCGTGAACAAGTACGGCCTGGAGCACGCCGACCAGCCGGTGCTCGCCGTCGACGTCGTGCGCTACCAGGGCGAGCCCGTCGCGCTCGTCGCCGCGGACCATCCCGAGACCGCGCGCCGCGCCATGAAGCGGATCAAGGTCTCGTACGAGGTTCTCGAACCGGTGACGGACTCCGAGAAGGCCGTCGCCGGCGAGGGCGCGGAGCTGCACCCCGGTGGGAATGTCGTTCGGTACGCCAAGATCCGCCACGGCGACCAGTCGGTGAAGGCCGACGTCGTGGTGTCCGGCGTCTACGAGGTCGGCATGCAGGACCAGGCCTTCCTCGGGCCCGAGTCCGGCATGGCGATCCCGGACACCGAAGGCGGCGTCGACCTTTACGTGGCCACGCAATGGCTGCACGTCGACCAGCAGCAGATCGTCGCCGCGCTGGGCCTGCCCAAGGACAAGGTGCGGCTGACGCTCGGCGGGGTCGGCGGCGCGTTCGGTGGCCGCGAGGACCTCTCGATCCAGGTGCACGCGTGCCTGCTGGCGCTGCACACCGGCAAGCCGGTCAAGATGGTCTACAACCGCGAGGAATCCTTCTACGGCCACGTGCACCGCCACCCGGCGAAGATGTACTACGAGCACGGCGCGGACAAGGACGGCAGGCTCGTCTATGTGAGGGCGAAGCTGTACCTGGACGGCGGCGCGTACGCCTCGTCCACCGGCGCGGTGGTCGCGAACGCCGCCACGCTCGGCGTCGGTCCGTATAATGTGGACAGTGCTTCGGTCGACTGCTGGGGCGTGTACACCAACAACCCGCCCTGCGGTGCGATGCGCGGCTTCGGCGCGGTGCAGGCGGGCTTCGCCTACGAGTCCCAAATGGACAAACTCGCCGAAGCGTGCGGCATCGACCCGGTCGACATCCGGATCCGCAACGCCATGGCCGAGGGCAGCGTCATGCCCACCGGGCAGATCGTCGACTCGGCCGCGCCGGTGGCCGAACTGCTGGAACGCCTGCGTGCCAAGCCGTTGCCGGTCACGCACGAGGAGCTGGACCTGCGCCGGATGCCCGGCGGCGTCTCCAACACCACGCACGGCGAGGGTGTCGTCCGGGGCGTCGGGTACGCGGTCGGGATCAAGAACATCTGCTTCTCCGAGGGTTTCGACGACTATTCGACGGCCCGCGTGCGGCTGCAGCTCGTCGGCGGCGAACCCGCGGCGACCGTGCACACCGCCGCGTGCGAGGTCGGCCAGGGCCTGGTGACGATCATGCAGCAGATCGTCCGGACCGAACTCGGCATCGAGCAGGTGACGATCCTGCCGATGGACACCAACATCGGCAACGGCGGTTCGACGTCGGCCTCCCGGCAGAGCTACGTCACCGGCGGCGCCGTCCAGGCCGCCTGCGTCGCGGTCCGCTCCTGGCTGCACAAGCACCTGGCGGGCAAACTCGCCGCCGACGGCAAGCTGAAGGTCGTCGCGAACAAGGTCGTCTCGGCCGACGGCAGCGTGCTGGCGGACCTCGCCGACGTCCTCGGCGACGAGATCTTCGACGAGACCGTCGAATGGCGTCACCGGCCGACGACGCCCATCGATCCCGAGACAGGACAAGGGAACGCGCACGTCCAGTACGGTTTCGCGGCACACCGCGCGGTCGTGGACGTCGACACCGAACTCGGGCTGATCAAGGTCGTCGCGCTCGACTGCGCGCAGGACGTCGGCAAGGCGCTCAACCCGCAGGCGGTGCTCGGCCAGATCCAGGGCGGCTCCGCGCAGGGCCTCGGGCTCGCGGTGATGGAGGAGATCCAGACCGTGGACGGGAAGATCCGCAACCCGTCGTTCACCGACTACCTGATCCCGACCGTGCTGGACATGCCGCCGATGGACATCGACGTCCTGGAGCGGCCCGACCCCAACGCGCCGTACGGTCTGCGCGGGGTCGGCGAACCGCCGACGATCTCGTCCACCCCGGCGATCGTCGCGGCCATCCGCGCGGCCACCGGGCTGGCGCTGCCCCGGGTCCCGGTGCGTCCCGAACACCTCACCGGCACCTGACAACCCGTACTTTTTCGAGCTAGGAGCACATCCGTGGGTACCCGTCTGTCCATTTCGGAGTCCGACGAGCAGAAATGGCTCGCCGAAGCCGTCCAGCTGGCCACCACGAACGTCGAACGCGGGGGCGGCCCGTTCGGCGCGATGATCGTCCGCGACGGTTCGGTGCTGGCCACCGGGACCAACCAGGTGACGCCGACGCTGGACCCGACGGCGCACGCCGAGGTCGTCGCGATCCGCGCGGCCTGCCAGGCGATCGGCGACTACAAGCTGGACGGCTGCGTCCTCGTCACCTCCTGCGAGCCCTGCCCGCTCTGCCTTTCCGCCGCGCTCTGGGCGCGTGTCGGCAAGGTCGTCTACGCCGCGGACCGCCATGACGCGGCCGAGGCGGGCTTCGACGACCGCGAGTTCTACGAGCTCTTTTCCCGCCCGCGCGAGACCTGGTCGCTACCCGTCGGCCAACTGTCCCTTCCGGACTCCTTCGCGCCTTTCCAAGCCTGGCTGTCGAAACCCGACAAGAAGGCCTACTAGTCTCTTCCCGCCCCACAACGTTGTGGAGTAGGCATGACCCAATTAGGTACAGAGCGTCCCCACCTGCCCTCGTCCGAGCCGAGGCGGCTGTCCGGGCTCGACCGCTGGTTCAAGATCTCCCACCGCGGCAGCACGATCGGCCGCGAAGTGCGCGGCGGGATCACCACGTTCGTCGCGATGTGTTACATCGTGTTGCTCAACCCGCTCATCCTCGGCGCGTCGGCCGACATCACCGGCGCGAAGCTGACCACCGAGGCGATCACGACCGCGACCGCGCTGGCCGCCGGTGTCACCACGATCCTGATGGGACTCGTGGGCAACGCGCCGCTGGCGCTCGCCGCCGGTCTCGGTGTCAACGGTGTCGTCGCGTTCCAGATGGCGCCGACCATGACGTGGGCGCAGGCCTTCGGGCTCGTCGTCCTCGAAGGCGTCTGCATCGTGTTCATGGCCGTTTCCGGGATCCGGGAACGGATCATCAACGCGATCCCGATGCCGCTGAAGGTCGCGATCACCGTCGGCATCGGGCTCTACATCGCGCTGGTCGGGCTCGTCAGCGCCGGATTCGTCACGCGGACACCGGACTCGGCCCAGTCGACGGTGCCGGTCCGGATGGGGATCGGCGGCCACCTCGAAGGCTGGCCGATCGCGATCTTCTGCCTCGGTCTGCTGCTGATGATCGTGCTCGTGAGCCGCGGCGTGCCGGGCGCCGTGCTGATCAGCATCGCCGTCGCGACCGGGCTCGCGGTGCTGGTCAACAGCGTTTTCCACGTCGAAGGCTGGGGACTGGTCGAGCCCAAGGTGCCCGATCAGGTCGTCGCGCATCCCGACTTCAGCCTGCTGGGCGACATCGATCTCTTCGGCGGCTTCGGGTCGGCGGGCGCGGTGACGGCGGCGGTCTTCCTGTTCACGCTGGTGCTTTCCGGGTTCTTCGACGCGATGGGCACGATCACCAGCGTCTCCGAGGAGGCGGGGCTGACCAAGGACGGCAAGGTCGAGGGGATGGGCCGCATCCTGCTGGTCGACGGCGCCGGCGCACTCGCGGGCGGCGTGACCGGTTCGGCCCCGAACACGGTGTTCCTCGAATCGGCCGCCGGTGTCGGCGAAGGCGCGCGGACCGGGCTGGCGAGCATCGTCACCGGCGGGTTGTTCACCGCGACGCTGTTCCTGACGCCGATCGCGGCCGTCGTCCCGGCGCAGGCCGCGGCGCCCGCGCTGGTGGTCATCGGCGGGATGATGATGGCCCAGTGCGCGCGGATCCCCTGGCGGGACCTGGATTTCGCGATCCCGGTGTTCCTGACCATCGCGTTGATCCCGTTCACCTACTCGATCACCAATGGGATCGGCGCCGGGCTGGTCGCCTATGTGCTGATCAAGATCTGCAAGGGCAAGATCCGTGACATCGGCTGGATCCTCGGGATCCTGGCCGCGGTGTTCGGGGTGTACTTCGGGATCGAAGGGATCATGTCGTGGTTCTGATGTTCCTCAACGGCGGCGGGATGCGCGGCGGTCCGCTGCACGAACAGCTGCAGGGCGCGCCGCTGTGCTGCGTGGCCCGGTCCGCGCCGAAGTACCACTACTTCTCCGTGGGCGACCGGTTCCCGGCGATGTACGAAGGCGGTTCCGGATCCGTGGTCGGGGAGGTCTACGACCTGCCGCTGGCGGTGTTGCGGGACCACCTCGTCCCCGCGGAACCGCCGGAACTGGAGCTGGGCGTCGTCGAACTGGAGGACGGCGCGGCCTGCCTCGCCACGGTCCTGCGTCCGTCCTTTGCGGACTCGCCCGGGCTGACCGACATCACCTCCGTCGGTGACTGGCGGGCCTACCTGGCGTCCCGCTAGCTGTCCGTGAAGGACTCCTTGAGGGACCCAGGGTCCCTCAAGGAGTCCTTCACGGAACGTCAGAGCACGAAGACGAGGTCGCTCGCCGCCGCGTGGAACATTTCGGGCGCGCCCGCGTAGAAGGCCCGCCAGACGCCGGGTTTGCGGTGCTCGGCCGAGGCCGAGAAGGCCCAGGTGGTGCCGTTCCAGGTGGCGTCGACCGTCGCCGCCGTGGTCCAGCGGTAGTCACCGAACGAGAAGTACTGGAGTTCGACCGGGATCGGGTTCGCGGTGTACCGGCCGGGGAAGTCGATCGTGCCGGCGCCGGTCACGGCTTTGGCCGCGTTCCGGCCCGCCGCGAACGACGTGATCTTCGCCGGGTGGAGCACGACGATCTTCGGGGTGTCGGCGCGCGAGTTCGCGATCGCCGGGTCGGTGGAGAAGAAGTCCGCGTGGTAGTTGCCGGTGCGGATCGGGGACAGCGTCGCGGTGTACGCGCCGGTCGCGTCGGTGACCGGCTTCGCCTGGGCCTCGCCGCAGAAGCCGTTGAAGCAGAAGGAGATGCCCACCTCGGCGCCCGCGATCGGGGTCGCGTCGGACTTGGTGAGCTTCCCGGAGATCGTGACGGTCTTCCCGGCGTCGATCTTGGTGCTGCTGGTGGACGTGGTGAGGGTGGACGGCTGGACCTCGGCGGCGGTGGCGGGCACCGCGCCCGCGGTGAGCAGCGCGGCCGCGGCGATGGTGCTGATCACGAGCTTCCTGATGATCATGTGCTCCCCAAAGGCATTCCGGAGTTGACGACCGCTAGGTCGGCCGGAAGTCGTTGCCCGTTGCGGGGAAATCCCGGTGTTCAGCAACCGGCCGTCGGTGCTTCACGCGTCGGGGAGCAGCGTGCGCGCCAAGGCGACCGTCGACGCCCCCGCGATCTCGAGCGACTCGGTGTCACGCAGCGATCGGCTCAGCACGAACGCCCCTTCGAGGCTGTTCACCAAGGCGATCGTGAGCCGCCGGGCGGCCGCGGGGCCGAGGCCGTACTTGCCCAGCTTCTCGGCGCCGGTCTCGATCCACGCCGTGAAGACGTCGGCCGTCGCGATCCGCAGCTTCTCGTTGGTGCTGGCGACCTCCAGCGCGACCGTCGCGATGGGGCACGCGTCGGCGTAGTCGGTCGCCACGAGCGTGTCGGCGGCGCCGGCGAAGGCCGCTTCGATCCCGTGGATCAGGTCCGGCTCGTCGGCGAAGAAGATCTCGAACAGCGCGAGGTACATCATCCCGGAGGTGCGGATGACCTCCTCGCCGAGTTGCTCCTTGCCACCGGGGAAGAAGTGGTAGAGCGAGCCGAAGGGCGCGTTCGCGGCCTCGACGATCTGCTTCACACCGGTGCCGGTGTACCCGTTCCGCCGGAGCAGCTCGGCGCCGGCGTTCACGATGCGTTCCCGCGTTCCAGTCACGTCCCCATGATAGAGCGTTCTATCTAACCCCTGAAACGTGAAAGATGCTCACTTCTATTGTGGACGGAGGTGGGAACTTGTCAGGATCGGCCGGTAGTCCAACGACGGATCACGAGGTCGCCATGCGCCGCACCACCCGACTTGTCCTCGCCACGCTGCTGGCGGTCTTCTCACTAGCGAGTTTGGGGGTACCGGCGAGCGCCGCCGAGACCCCGTCGTTCCGCAAGTACGTCGCGCTCGGCGACTCCTACACCGCGGGTCCGCTGATCCCGTGGCAGCAGGCGAGCTGGTGCTTCCGGTCGAACAACAACTACCCGGCCTGGCTTGCCACCAAGCTCGGGCTCTACTACAAGTCCGGCGCGTTCACCGACGTCAGCTGCTCGTCGGCGGACACCACGAACATGCTCAGCCCGCAGACGGTTCCCTCGCCGAGTCTCGCGCTCGGGTCGGCGCCGGCGCAGTTCGACGCGCTGACCCTGGACACCGACCTGGTGACGATCGGCATCGGCGGCAACGACTACGGCGTCTTCGGCAGCCTGATCGGAACCTGCCCCGGTCTGCGCGACGACGATCCGACCGGTTCGCCGTGCAAGGACCACTTCACGATCAACGGCACGGACACCCTGCTCGCCGCGCTCAAGAACACCGAGCGGAACCTCGAACGCGTGGTCAAGGGTGTCCGGGAGCGTTCGCCGGCGGCGACCATCGTGCTGGTCGGGTATCCGCGGATCACGCCGTCGAAGGGCTATTGCCCCAGCGTCCTCCCGTTCGCGGACGGCGACTACGCCTGGGCCGACGAGGTCGAGCGCGCGCTCAACAAGGCCGTCTCGACCGCCGCCCGGAAACAGGGCGCCCGCTACGTCGACACCTATGGGCCCAGCAGCGGTCACGACGCCTGCTCAGGCGACGCGGCTTGGGTGAGCGGCAAGGACACCAACCTGTTCCGCGCGGTGGCCTACCACCCGTACGCCGCCGGGATGAAGGCCGAAGCCGACCTGATCTTCAAGGCGCTGGGCGGCACCGCCGCCGCGTCCACGAAGTCGCCCGACGCGCGGAACGCGAGCACTCCGGCCGAACTCCAGCGCAAGGCCGCCGCGGCCGGACTTGTGCCCCGGTCCTAGCCGCCCCTCAACCCTTGGTTCACCTTCCGGCGCTACCTGCGGTCGATGTTCGCCGGGTGTGCCCCGCCCTAGCGTCGGGAGCCGTTGGGAATCAAGGAAGAAGGGGGCAGCAGATGAAGCGGCTACTGACCGCCGGGGTGATCCCGGTGGTCGTGGGCGGACTGCTCGCCGGAGCCGTGCCGGCTTCGGCGAGCACGCTGAACACGACGGGAATCCCCGGCTACTACACCGGCCAGACCCTGGACTGGCATCCCTGCGCGGCGGAGGAACTGGTCTCGTTGCCGCCGGGCACCGACATCGGCGGACTCGAATGCGCGTCCTATCGCACACCCCGCGACTGGGACCGTGCGGGGGAGCGGCAGGACCTGACCATCGCGGTCAGCAGGCTGAAGTCCACCGGGCCGTCGACGGCGTCGGTGCTCACCAACCCGGGCGGTCCGGGCGGGGAGGGCCGCTGGTTCCCGGTGACCTTCCGCGGGCAGGAGAAGCTGCGCGAACACCAGGACGTCATCGGCATCGACGTCCGCGGGACCGGCAAGAGCACCAACGTCACCTGCCGGGGCGCCGCCGACGCCATCCGCCAGCTGGACCCGCGGGACCGCGACCCGCGCAACCTGGACCAGATCCTGGCCAACGCCGAGCACGCGGCCAAGTCCTGTCAGAACGCCAACGGCGAACTCGGGCCGCTGATCACCACGTACCAGACGATCAAGGACTACGACCTGCTCCGCGTCCTGCTCGGCCGGGACAAGATCAACTGGGTCGGCTACTCGGGCGGCACCTGGCTGGGGGCGCACTACGCGCAGCAGTTCCCCCAGCGGACGGGACGGTTCGTGCTGGACTCGTCGACGGACTTCACCACCGACTGGCAGAAGACGTTCGACCGGCAGCCGGTCAGCTTCGAACGGCGCTGGCGGCAGGACTTCCTGCCGTGGATGGCGCGCTATGACGCCAAGTACCACTTCGGCACCAGCGGCGAAGAGGTCCGGCAGACCTACGAACGGGTCCGCTACGCCTTGTCCCGCAACCCGATGGACGGGAAGGGGCCGATCCAGCTCGAGAACGTCATGATCTACCTGCTGTACAAGAAGACGAGCTTCCCGGCGCTGGCCGACCTGATGGTCAAGGTCCGGGACGCGATGGAGAACCCCGCTCCGAAGGCGAAGGCCGACGCCAAGGCCGCCGTCGAGGCCGCGGGTGACTTCCCCGACGCGGCGGACGCCACGTTCTGGAACACCGTCTGCGGCGAAGGGCGCTTCGTCGGCACCCGTGAGTCGCGGATCCGCGACTCGCAGCGGAACCTCGACCGCGGTCTGCTCCTGGCGGGCGGTGGCACGTTGAGCGGGTCGGTCTGCCTGTTCTGGGACAAGCAGCCGCGTCCGTTGCCGAAGCTGGACGGCAAGGGCGTGCCGCCGGTGCTGATCGTGCAGTCCGAGCACGACCCGGCCACCGCGATCGAGGGCGCCCGACGGGCACACGCCGGGTTCGCGAACTCGCGGATGCTGACCGTGACCGGTGAGGGTGACCACGGGCTTTACGCGGGCGGCAACCCGGCCGTGGACAAGGTCGTGGACGCTTACCTGGTCGACGGGGTCGTCCCCGCCGACCAGAGCGTCACCGGAATGCCGCTGCCGACGCCTTAGAAGGCGGCGAGTGTGTCGTGAGTGGCGATTCGGGTTCTCTTGAGGGGTAAGGCAAAGGTGGCGTGTTCGGTACGGGGGGTCGTGAGTGGCAAGTGTCGTTAGAACGACCTGGAACACTCACGACCCCCTGTACCGACGTCTCACAGGATGTGCCGGTCAGCGGACATGTTGTGAAAGCCACTTTCGCAACCTTCAACGTTGCGAAAGTGGCTTTCACAACACGTCATCTCTGCCTTTACCCCTCGATAACCCACTTGCCACTCACGAACTTCTAGAAAGCGGCGAGGGTGTGCCAGGCCAGGCCGGCCTCTTCGGCGTCATCGCGGAGGACCACACCCTCGATCAGGCCGTACGGGCGGTCGGCGGCGTAGAACACCTCGTTGTCGTTCTTCAGCCCGAACGGCGAGAGATCCACCAGGAAGTGGTGCTTGTTCGGCAGTGAGAGCCGGACTTCAGCGACTTCTTCGCGTTCCTTGAGCACAGCCTCTCCCATGGCGTACAGCGTCTGCTGCAGGGAGAGGCTGTGCTTGTCCGCGAAGGTCTCCAGCAGGATCCGCCGGACCTCCGCGTGGCTCGTGGCCCAGTCGATCCCGTCGCCCTGGTAGCGCCAGCGCGCCGTCACGGCGGTCGCGAGGATCCGGTCGTTCGTCTCGGCCAGCGTCGTGTAGCCGTCACGGGGGAAGCCGTGGAACTCCGAACCGGTCGACTTGAGCACGACGAGACCGTCCAAACCGGACACGACCCAGGCCTGACCGTCCTGAACGGTCACTGCGGTCGTCCGCTTTTCGCTGCCCGCCTGGGAGAACGCGTGATCGTGACCGGAGATGCGGTTCCAGCCGTGTTCGTCGATCAGGATCCGGGCGCCGGAGATGTGCTGATGCGAGTCGACGAAATGCCGTCCGAGGCGCAGCGCGAAGTCCTCGATCTCACCGACCGGGGCCTCCTTGGCGAAGGCGTAGACGGTGTTCTTCTGGGTGTCGGTCGCGACGACGTCGGCGTTGTCGCCGGTGAGGTGCGTGGCCGCGAGGTCGCCGCGCAGCGACGTCGAGACGGTGAGGTCCTTGAGGTGGTGGACGGTGCCTTCGCGCTGCACGGTGACGAGCCGTACTTCGGCCTTGCCGTACTGGTTGGGGCCCAGGGTGATGGCCACGGGCGATCAGCTCCCTCGATAGGTGGAATAGGCGAACGGGCTCAGCAGCAACGGCACGTGGTGGTGCTCGGTCCCGTCGGCGATGCGGAAGGTCAAGGTGACTTCGGGGAAGAAGGAGTCCGGGCCGAGGTGGGCGCCGGTGTCGAAGACCAGCCGGTACACCCCGGGTTCCAGGGTGTCGGGGCCGAGGTCGCGGATCCGGCCGTCCGCGTCGGTCCGCCCCGCGGCGACGGGTTCGCCCGCGCCGGTTTCGAGCCGGACTCCGACGCCGGACGCCGGCCGTCCCGCGGCGGTGTCGAGGATGTGCGTGGTCACGAGACTCATGCCGTCACCGCCTTTTCCAGCCGCAGCGCGGCGATCTTGGCCAGCTCTTGACCGGCCACTTCGAGTTCCTTCTCCGGACCGTTCGAAAGCCTCGAACGCAGGTTCTCCAGCAGTTCGGCACCGCTTCGGCCGCTCGCGCAGACCAGGAACACATGCCCGAACGTGGCTTCGTACTCGGCGTTGGCCGCGGCGAACTCGCGCGCCGCGTCACCGTCCACACCGGACTGTTCCGAGCGTGACCAGCCCGCTTCGGTGCTTTCGCCGCCCGCTTTCTCCCCGATCCGGGGATGGGCGGCCATGGCGCGCCGGACCTCTTCGGGGCGCAACGGGGTGAGCGCCTCGGACGCGGCGAGCAGCGCGGCGACGTCGCCGTAGGGGCGCCTGGCCAGCAGGGATTCCACCCAGCGTGGGACGTCGAGGCAGGCGGTCAGCGCCGGCCGGACGTCCTGAGCGGGAGCCTCGTCGAACTCTCGAATGGTGAGCGGCACGGGAACTGACGGTACGGTGGCGCTTCCGTTGCCGTCAACATTTTGTTGAAAGAGCTCTTCAGTCCTGGTCTCGATTGAGGTAGTTGTAGACCGTGAACCTCGTGACCCCCAGCGCCTCGGCGACGGTCGACACCGATTTGCGGAGGCCGAACGCGCCGCGTTCCTTGAGCAGCCGCACCGCGCGCTGCTTGGCGGCGCGGTCGAGGGTGTCGAGCTTGCCGCCCAGTTCGCGTTCGACATCGCCGATGAGCCGGGCGAGAGCACTGTGCAGTTCGACCGCGGGTTCGGCCGAGTCGTCGCCTACCTGCCGGAGCTGGAGGGTCACGCGGGTCGCGCCGCCGTCCAGCGCCGCTCTGGCGATGGCGGGGAGCGCGTCGAGCAGGGTGTCGGCGTCGCCGCGGACGAGGGTGCCGAGCGGGCCGAAGTCGGCGGACAGGCCCGCGTCTTCCGCGGTGTCGCGGGCTTTGACGGCATGCTCGGGTGGCGGACCCTCGCCGTGGAACGGTTCGCTGGTGAACTCGGCTTCTAACTGCACCAAGCGAAGGTAGCGCCGCCCGGGCTCGTTGACGAGCAGGGTGGCCGGAGTTAATGTCGGAGTGCGAAACCCCGATTCCACTGAGTGGAAATTGGAGGCTTAGATGGACCTGGTGATCAAGGCCGCGCGAGCCGTGACGGCCGCCGGAGAGGTACCCGCGACGATCGGTGTCGACGAAGGCCGCATCGTCGCGGTGGAACCCGCCGGAGCCGCGCTCGACGGCGATCGGGTGCTCGAACTCGGCGAAGACGTCGTGGTACTGCCGGGTCTCGTGGACACGCATGTGCACGTCAACGACCCCGGCCGCACCGAATGGGAGGGTTTCGCTTCGGCGACCCGCGCGGCCGCGGCGGGCGGGGTCACCACGATCGTGGACATGCCGCTGAACAGCCTGCCGCCGACGGTCGACGTCGCGGCGCTGGAGGTGAAGCGCAAGACCGCCGAGGGCCGGGTGCACGTCGACGTCGGGTTCTGGGGCGGCGCGATCCCCGGCAACCTCGCGGATCTTCGCGGCCTGCACGAGGCCGGGGTGTTCGGCTTCAAGTCGTTCCTGCTGCATTCCGGCGTCGACGAGTTCCCGCCGCTGGACGCGCGCGGGCTCGAAGAGGCGATGACCGAACTGCGGACCTTCGACGGCATGATCATCGTGCACGCGGAGGACTCCGACGCGATCGAGCACGCGCCCGACCCGCACGGCGAGAAGTACGAGGACTTCCTGCACTCGCGTCCGCGCGGTGCGGAGAACGTGGCGATCGCGCAGGTCATCGAGCTCGCCAGGAAGACCGGCGTCCGCGCGCACATCCTGCACCTGTCGTCCTCGGACGCGTTGCCGATGGTCGAAAGCGCGCGGCGCGACGGTGTCCGGCTGACCGCCGAGACCTGTCCGCACTACCTGAGTTTCACCGCGGAGGAGATCGGGGACGGGGCGACGCAGTTCAAGTGCTGCCCGCCGATCCGTGAGGCCGGGAACCGCGAACTGCTGTGGCAAGGCCTCGCGGACGGCGTCATCGACTGCGTGGTGACCGACCATTCGCCGTGCACGCCGGAGCTGAAACGCTTCGACAGCGGCGATTTCGGCCTCGCCTGGGGCGGGATCGCGGGACTGCAGCTCGGCCTGCCCGCGGTCTGGACCCAGGCGCGGCAGCGCGGGTTCGCGCTCACCGACGTCGTCCGCTGGATGGCCGAACATCCGGCCGCGCAGGCGGGGATGCGGCGCAAGGGGCACCTCGCGCCGGGCTACGACGCCGACTTCAGCGTGTTCGCGCCCGACGAGGCTTTCGTCGTCGACGTCGCGAAATTGAAGCACCGCAACCCGGTCAGCGCCTACCACGGACGTCCGCTCGCGGGCGTTGTCCGGAGCACGTGGTTGCGGGGCGAGGAGATCACCGGTGACGACCCGGCAGGCGTTCTGCTGACCCGGGGTGACTGCTGAGATGGAGGAGACCGTGAACGACCGTCCTGAGTGGACAGCACTGCCCGACCTGGCCTCGCGGAAATTCGGCGGGACCGTGATGTGGGCGACGGACGAGTTGTTCGCCGAGAAGGAGAACCTGGTCAATCCGTGGGCGCCCGCG
Organism: Amycolatopsis azurea DSM 43854; assembly: GCF_001995215.1. Lineage (GTDB taxonomy): Bacteria > Actinomycetota > Actinomycetes > Mycobacteriales > Pseudonocardiaceae > Amycolatopsis > Amycolatopsis azurea. Next base: position 134,202 of record NZ_MUXN01000022.1, on the reverse strand, counting down.
CATCAGACCGAGACGTTCGGGCCCAAGGGGCAGGTCTACGACGGCTGGGAGACCCGGCGGCACCGTGAGCCCGGCGACGACCAGGCCGTCGTCCGGCTCGGCCTGGCCGGCGTGATCACCGGTGTCATCGTGGACACCGCGTTCTTCAAGGGGAACTACCCGCCGTTCGTCTCGGTCGAGGCGTGCGCCGTCGAGGGGTACCCCAGCGCGGCCGAACTATCCACAGTGGACTGGGATGTGCTGGTCAAGCGCGGCGCGGCCGGGGGACACCAGGAGAACTACTTCGATATCGGCGGGAGCAAGCGCTACACGCACGTCCGGCTGACCATGCATCCGGACGGCGGAGTGGCCCGGCTGCGGGTGCACGGCACCCCGATCCCGGATCCGCGCCTGCTCGACCTCGGCGCGCTCGACCTCGCCGCGCTGGAGAACGGCGCGGTGGTCACCGGGTGCAGCAACATGTTCTATTCCTCGCCCAACAACCTGTTCTCGCCCGGTCTCGCCGCGCATCAGGCCGAGGGCTGGGAGACGGCGCGGCGCCGGGACGACGGGAACGACTGGGTCACCGTGCGCCTCGCCGGCGCGGGCGTCGTCCGGTTCGCCGAGTTCGACAACAGCAACCTCAAGGGCAACGCGCCGGGCTGGGCGGCCTTGAGTGGCCGGGACGGTGACGGCGAGTGGGTCGAGCTGCTGCCGAAGACGCGGCTGCAGCCGGACACGCGGCACCGGTTCGCGCTCGCCTCGGGGCCCGAGGTGACCGAAGTCCGGCTCGACATCTATCCCGATGGCGGGATGGCGCGCCTACGCCTCTTCGGAGCGCTCTCCGAACGCGGCCGTGCCGATGTCGCCGCGCGCTTCGAGGGTGCTCAGGGCTGAGCGCCGGGCCGGTTCAGGTACGCGGAGAACAGCGAGAGGACGATCCCGACCGAGAAGATCGCGGTGAGCCACACGGCGCCGTCGATGGACAGGTTCCACACCAGGGCACCTGCCATGAGCAGGGCCATGACGATGTTCCTGAGCTGCAGCGGCGTCGGTTTGGCCATACCGCCACCCTCTCACGTGTCCGGATTTTTCCAAGCGGCGGGCAACCCCGCAGATGTGACATGCGTAAGCGATGTGTCAACTTGTCACTTCTGCTGGGGAGAACCAAGTGTCAGTCGAAGCCCGAAGAATCCCGCGGCGGGGCCTCACGCTCGTCGCCGCGTGCCTGGCCGGGAGCGCCGTGTTCACCGTTCCCGCGCAAGCGACGTCGCCCCAAACGGCAGCACGTGCGCAGAACAAGCCGGTCGAGATCCTCTCTGAACGGACGGAGAACTCGGCCACTTTCGCCAATCCCGACGGCTCCTTCACCACCCAGGTGCACGGCGGCCCGGTCCACGTCCGCCGCGGCGGCGACTGGGTCCCGGTCGACCTGACGCTGGTCAAGGGCGCCGACGGTCTCGTCCGGCCGAAGGCGCATCCGCGAGATCTCGTGCTGGCGGGCGCGGGCGGCAAGGGTGATCTCGCCACCGTGGCGGGCCCCGACGGGAAGGTCGCCCTGCAGTATCCGGACGCGTTGCCCGAACCGGTGCTGAACGGCGAGGTCGCCACGTACCCGGAGGTCCAGCCCGGCGTAGACCTGCAGGTCAAGGCCACCCGGACCGGGTTCGAGCAGTTCTTCGTCGTCAAGCGCCGTCCTGATCGCGCGCTGACCTTCGCGCTGCCACTGCGGGCCACCGGGCTCACGCCGCGCACCGACGCGGACGGGAACACCCAGCTCGTCACGGCGTCGGGGGCGGTGGTCGGCGGCGTGCCCGCCGCCGAGATGTGGGACTCGCGGATCGACCGGCGCAGCGGCGACCCGGCCGCGAAGGTGAAGGTCGGGAAGGTCATGTCGGCCAAGGAACGGGGGACCCTCGGCCTGAACGTCACACCCGACGCCGGGTATTTCGACGACCCGGCGCGGGCCTACCCCGTCATCGTCGATCCCGGGGTCTCGTTGTGGACGAACTTCGACACCTTCACGCAGTCGAACATCGCCAACACCGATCAGTCGGGTGCCACGGAACTCCGCATCGGCACCTATGACGGCGGCGCCACGAAGGCCCGGTCGTATCTCCACTTCGACGTGGCGAGGTTCCGTGGCACGGAGATCGAATCGGCCACGTTGTCCTTGTGGGGCAATCATTCCTACTCGTGCTCGCCGCGCAACTGGGAGATCTGGGACACCGCCCTCGTCGGCACCGGCACCCGCTGGGCGAACCAGCCGCCGCCCTACACCCGCTGGGCGACGACGAACGCGACCCAGGGCAACAGCGCGGCCTGCCCGGCCGACTGGGTCCGGACCCCGATCGGGAACCTGATCGGCGCCTGGGCGGGCGCGGGGGTCACCACCGGTTCGATGGTGCTGAAAGCGGAGAACGAGTCGGATTCCTTCGGCTGGAAGAAGTTCTCGTCCAGTGAAGGCGGGAAGTCGCCGTACATCGAGGTGACGTACCGGAACCAGCGGCCGAATCCCGCCGCCGGGCACGACATCTCCGACCGCGTCGACGTCGGCGGCGTCATCCACACGAAGTCCCTCACTCCGACGCTGCGCTTCACGCCGACGGATCCCGACGGTGGCAACGTCACCGCGGTCTTCTACGTCTACGAAGGCGAAACGATGATCGGGGACTACTGGCAGTGGGACGTCCCTTCAGGTTCGACGGCCACCTGGACGGTGCCACCGGGATTGCTGCAGGAAAACCACAGTTACCGGTTCCGGGCCACCACGTTCGACCCGGGCGGGGAGTTCGGCGACGACGCCTGGGTCTCGCTGCAAGCGGTGTCGAGCGGTCTCTACGCCGACGTCGCCGCGTGCGGCTGGAACAACGGGACCAAGGTGCAGCAGTGGCCGTCGAACGGCGCGGACTGCCAGAAGTTCTTCCCGTGGGGCACCGGTGACGGCTACTACCAGTTCCGGGCCAAGCATTCCGGGCAGGTGCTGGACAACACCGGCTGCAGTACGGCCAGCGGGAACCCGGTGACCACCTACGATCGTGTCGCCGGCGCGTGTCAGAAGTGGACGATCGAACCGCAGACCGTCGGCACGGGGGTGTACCGGTACGCCGTCCAGAACGCGGGCAAGCTGCTGGACCAGGGCTGCACCGGTACCCAGGGTGCTCCGCTGTTCATCTGGGACCGGATTCCCGGCCGTGGCTGCCAGAACTGGCGGATGCCCGTGTCCCCGGCGAACGGGGTCACCGTCCAGTGGCTGCCGTTCACGGTGAGCACCTCGGTGCGATAGCGGTCAGGGGGCGGACTGGCGGCGGGAGCTGATCACGCCGGTGTTGAAACCGGCGAGGTGGAGCCCACCGGCGAACCGGGCGTGCTCGATCTTGACGCAGCGGTTCATCACCACGTCCAGTCCGGCCTCTTTCGCCTGATCGGCGACGGATTCGTGCCACAGGCCCAGCTGGAGCCAGAGCGTGCGCGCCCCGGCCTTGACGACCTCCTCGGCGACGCCGGGGAGGTCGTCGTGCTTGCGGAACACGCTGACCAGGTCGACCTCCCCGGGGACGTCGGCCAAGGACGGGTACACCGGCTGCCCGAGGAGTTCGTCCAGCCGCGGGTTCACGAAGTTGACCTGGTACTTGCTGGACGAGAGCAGGTACGTCGCGACGAAGTAGCTCGGCCGTGCCGGGTTGTTCGAAGCGCCGACGATGGTCACCGACCTCGTGCGCGAGAGGATGCGGCGGCGTTCGACCGCGCCGACGTCGTGGCTCATCCGGCCACCGCCTTGCCGAGTGCCTGATCGAGGTCCCACAGGATGTCGTCGACGTCCTCCAGACCGACTGACAGCCGGATCAGGTCCGCGCCGACGCCGGCCGCGCGCAGCTGGTCCTCGGAAAGCTGCTGGTGGGTGGTGGACGCCGGGTGGATGACGAGCGTCCGCGCGTCCCCGACGTTCGCCAGATGCGACAGCAGCTCGACGGAGTTCACGAAGGTTTCCCCGGCCCCGCGGCCGCCGTCGACACCGAAGGAGAACACGGCGCCCGGCCCGGCGGGCAGGTACTTCTTCGCGCGGTCATGGTGCTGGTGATCCGGCAGGCCCGCGTAATTCACCCAGGCCACCCTGCTGTCGTTCGCGAGGTACTCCGCGACGGCTCGCGCGTTGGCGACGTGGGCGTCCATGCGCTGCGGCAGGGTCTCGACCCCTTGCAGCAGGAGGAAGGCCGAATGCGGGGAGAGGACGGCGCCGATGTCGCGCAGCTGCTCGGCCCGGAGCCGGGTGCAGAAGGCGTACTCGCCGAAGTTCTCCCAGTATTTCAGGCCGCCGTAGCTCTCGACGGTCTCGGTCATCCGCGGGAACTTCCCGTTGCCCCAGTCGAACTTCCCGGATTCGACGACCACCCCGCCCAGTGTGGTGCCATGCCCGCCGAGGAACTTCGTGGCGGAGTGCAGCACGATGTCCGCGCCGTGCTCGATCGGACGGCACAGGTACGGCGTCGCCAGCGTGGCGTCGACGACCAGCGGGATGTCGTGGGAGTGCGCCAGCTCGGCCAGCCCGGCGATGTCGGCGATCCCGCCGCCCGGGTTGCCGATGATCTCGGTGAAGAGCAGCTTCGTCCGGTCGGTGATCGCGGCCGCGTAGTCCTCGATGCCGTCTCCGCTGACGAAGGTGGTCTCGATGCCGAAGCGGCGCAGCGTCCCGGTGAGCTGGGTGACCGTCCCGCCGTAGAGCCCGCCGGCGGACACGATGTGGTCGCCCGCCTCGGCGAGGGCCGAGAAGGTGAGGAACTCGGCCGCCTGGCCGCTGCTCGTGGCGACCCCGCCGATCGCGCCTTCGAGGCTGGCCAAGCGCTCCTCGAAGGCCGCGACCGTCGGGTTGCCGATGCGGCTGTAGATGTTGCCGTACTTCTGCAACGCGAACAGGTTCGCCGCGTCGGCCGCGTCCTCGAAGACGAAGCTCGTGGTCTGGTAGATGGGCACGGCGCGGGCGCCGGTCGCCGGGTCGGGTGTCCCGCCCGCGTGCAGGGCGCGGGTGCGGAAACCCCAGGTGCGTTCACTCATCGCGCCCGACGCTACCTCGCGTCCCACTCCGTGGCCATCGTTCCCAGCTCGTGGCTACTCGCGGTCCAAGGTGATCACGGTTTCCGCCCCTATGCGCCGGATCTTCGGTCGAGGTGGTCGTGAGTGGTAAGTGTCGTTAGAACGACCCAAAACACTCACGACACCCGCGCTACCCGAGGGCCGAGCGAAGCCGGCGGTCCCGTTCCTCCGGTGTCTGCCGGGGACAGCTGGTGCATTTCGGATTGCCCGCTTCGTAGATCAGGCAGCAGGAAGCACGGCGCACCACGGTGTTCCGCCCGATCCGCGAGAACCGCGGCTCCGGCATCCCGAGTCCGATCGCGGCCACGAGCGGCGCCGCCAGCGCGATCGCCCGGTCGGTGTCGCCGGTCCACAGGAGACGGTTGCCGATCGAATCCGTCGCGATCGCGCCCAAAGCTCGCGGATTCGCTCCCGTGACGCCCGAGATCGTCCCGATCGCGGTGCCCAGTGTCGCGGCGAACGCCTCGCCGAGTCCGGCCAGGCCGCCGTCCAGGACCCGGGACGACCGGGCACCGGTGAAGCGGCCGTCCGGAACGAGATCGATCGTGACGGCGTCGAGCGACGGGTCCAACGGCGCGTCGTCGCGCACGAGGGATTCCACCGACGGTGCGACGAGGACCGAGGACAGCGAGTACCACCAGATCGTGCCGAGCACTTCGGGCCGCGAGCAGCCGTAGAGCTTCGCCGCGCCGCCGATGCGGGCGCTGACCCAGGCGGCGTCGGCGAGCAGGGTCGCGGGCGCCTCCATCAGGGCACCGGCCGGTACAGCGTGACGTTGAACGACGTGGTGACGTCGACCGGACCGGTGATCGCGTCGAGGCGTTCCCGGCGTCCGTCACGGTGGAGGTGGTGCGCGCTCGGGCCCATCTCGACGACCTGGCGGACCTGGGCGGGCGACAACGTCACTCGCTGGGTGACCTCGTGCCGGTCCACTCGGCCGAACCGCTCGCCGAGGGTCTCCTCCAGCCGCGCGTCCTTGCCGCCGTCGACGGAGATCACCAGGTCGCCCAGTTCCCGCAGGTGCCCGGGATTCGGCGTCGCGACGACCAGCAGCCCTTCCGCGGCCAGGACGCGGTGGAACTGAGGGGCGTTGCGGGGCGCGAAGACGTTGAGGATCAGCGAGGCGCTCGAGTCCGCCACCGGCCAGGGTTCCCACAGATTCCACACGGCCGCGCCCGCGCGCGCGTGCGCGCGAGCGGCCCGGCGCAGGGCGACGGCGGACACGTCCAGCGCCAGTCCGTACGCGGCGGGGACGGCGTCGAGCACGTGCGCGAGGTAGTACCCCGTGCCCGCGCCGGCGTCGATGATCAGCCCGTTCCCGACGTGCTCCGAAGCCACCTTCGCGAGGGTATCGGCGAGAGGGAGATAAGCACCCGATGACAGAAGGTCGACACGGGCCGCGACCATCGGCGCGGTGTCCGCCGTGCCGGCCGGGATGCGCGCGTGCAGAAGATTGACGTAACCCTGCTTCGCTACGTCGAACGAGTGACCCCGTCCGCAACGCACCGTGCGATCGGCTGACCCGACCGGGTCGCCGCAGACCGAGCACAGCAGCGACCGGACGACCTCCGGTGGCAGTGGGTCATTGCCGTGCTCACGCGCGTTCATGGGGATATTCGACCACGACGTTTCGCAACCGGACAGAACGCACCCGGTCTCCGGAAACCTGCACGTAACAACGCCGTACCGACAGTTCACGCGGGTGAAACCTGAATCGCGGCCCGAGGAAACACCCCGGTCCAAAGATTTCTGCGCAGTACACCCCAGGCACGGGAGGAAGATTGTGCTGAACGCAGGAGACACCGCATGGGTGTTGATCAGCGCCGCGCTGGTCATGCTCATGACACCGGGATTGGCGTTCTTCTACGGCGGCATGGTCCGCGCGAAGAGCGTTCTGAACATGTTGATGATGAACTTCATCGCGCTGGCCGTCGTCGGTGTCCTCTGGACGCTGTACGGCTTCACGATGGCTTTCGGCAACGACGTGGGCGGAGGGCTGCTCGGTAACTTCGACTTCGCCGGACTCTCGAACATCTCCGGCAAGCTCGCCGGGTTCGCGACCGCCGCGACGAGCAGCACGCCCGAGGTCGCCTGGCCCGGCGCCGACGCGCTGCCGCTGTTCGCCTTCGTGATGTTCCAGCTGATGTTCGCGATCATCACGCCCGCGCTGATCTCCGGCGCCATCGCCGACCGCGCCAAGTTCTGGGGCTGGACGCTGTTCGTCGCGGTGTGGGTGACCATCGTGTACTTCCCGGTCGCGCACTGGGTGTTCTCGTTCAACGGCTTCATCGGCGCCGATTCGGTCGGCGGCTGGATCGCCAACCAGCTCAAGGCGCTCGACTTCGCCGGTGGCACCGCGGTCCACATCAACGCCGGCGCGGCGGGCCTGGCGCTCGCGATCGTGCTCGGCAAGCGCAAGGGCTGGCCGAAGGGCACCGGACGTCCGCACAACGTCCCGTTCGTGCTGCTCGGCGCCGCGTTGCTGTGGTTCGGCTGGTACGGCTTCAACGCCGGTTCGTCGCTGGCCGCCAACGACCTCGCCGCCGTCGCGTTCACCAACACCACCGTCGCCACCGCGGCCGCGATCCTCGGCTGGCTGCTCGTCGAGCAGATCAAGATCGGCAAGCCGACCACCCTCGGCGCCGCCTCCGGTGCCGTCGCGGGTCTCGTCGCGATCACCCCGGCCGCCGGGTTCGTCAACCCGCTCGGTGCCATCGCCATCGGTCTCGTCGCCGGTGCCCTGTGCGCCCTGGCGATCAGCCTCAAGTTCCGCTTCGGTTTCGACGACTCCCTCGACGTCGTCGGCGTCCACCTCGTGGGCGGTCTCGTCGGTACGCTGCTCATCGGCTTCTTCGGCACCACCAGCGTCAACTCGCTCGGCGTCGACGGCCTGTTCTACGGCGGCGGCCTCGGCCAGCTGGGCAAGCAGGCGCTCGCGGCCGCCGTGGTCCTCGGCTACTCGTTCGTGCTCACCTTCGTCATCGGCTGGGTGATCAAGAAGCTCGGCGGGTTCCGCGTCAGCGCGGAGGACGAGGTCAGTGGTATCGATGAGGCCCAGCACGCGGAGAGCGCGTACGACTTCACCGGTTCGGGCGGCGGCCTCGGCCAGCCGACCAGCATCCCGGTCAAGGCGCCCACCGGAAGCGCGGCCACGAAACTCGAGGAGAGCAAGGCATGAAGCTGATCACCGCGATCGTCAAGCCGTTCACGCTCGACGACGTCCGCTCCGCGCTGGAACAGCTGGGCGTGCTCGGCATGACGGTCAGCGAGGTGCAGGGCTACGGCAGGCAGAAGGGCCACACCGAGGTCTACCGGGGCGCCGAGTACTCCGTCGACTTCGTGGCGAAGCTGCGGGTCGAGGTCGTCACCGACGACGCCAACGTCGAGAAGGTCCTCGACGCGATCACCACCGCCGCCCACACCGGCAAGATCGGCGACGGGAAGATCTGGGTGACGCCGGTCGAGACGGTCATCCGGGTACGCACCGGCGAGCGCGGCTCGGACGCTCTATAGGCGTCACGGATGGCCGACGGGGGTGAACTGGTCAAGGCCACCGAGCGACTGCTCGAGGGCAGGCACGGGAGGCTAGGGGCGGCCGCGCTGCGGGCGGCCCTGGTCGACCTCTACGAATTCTGGTTGGGCAAGGGCGCCGCGGCGGCCGGTGTCGACACCGCTGAACCCGGTGTCGCGCTGGCCGCCGTCGGCGGCCTGGGGCGCCGCGAACTGGTGCCTTTCTCCGACCTCGACCTGCTGTTGCTGCACAACGGAAACTCCCGTGTCGGCGAGATCGCCGACGCGATCTGGTATCCGTTGTGGGACGCCAAGATCGGCCTCGACCACTCGGTCCGCACCCCGGGTGAGGCGCTGAAGGTGGCGTCCGAGGACCTGCGGACCGCGATGGGGCTGCTCGACGTCCGCCACATCGCCGGGGACGCCGAGATCACCGCCAGGCTGGCGGCCGCGGCGCGGGACCAGTGGCGGCGAACCGCCCGGAAACGGGTGGGCGAACTGTCGGACGCGGTGCGGCAGCGCTGGGCCCGCAGCGGCGAGATCGCGCAGTCCGCCGAGCCGGACCTCAAGCACGGCAGAGGCGGGCTTCGCGACTTCGCGGTCCTGGAGGCTTTGGCGGCGGCACAGCTGACGGCGAGACCCGGCGAGGAACTGCTGGCGGCCAAGAGCCTGCTGCTCGACGTCCGGACGGAGTTGCGCCGGGAACTGCGCCGGGAACGGGACATCCTCAGCGCGCCGGAGGCCGAGACGGTCGCCGGTGAACTCGGGTTCGGGGACAGGTTCACCTTGGCGCGCAAGCTTTCCGGCGTCGGCAGGACGATCGCGTACGCCGTCGACGTGGCGCTCCGGTCCACTGTGGAGCCGCCCAAGGCGCGGTTCGGGCGGCGGCCGGCGCGGACGCCGCTCGACGAAGGTGTCGTCCTGCACGGGAACGAGGTCGCGCTGGCGCGGGACGCGCTGCCCGCCAAGGACCCGGCGTTGCTGCTGCGGGTCGCGGCGGCGTCGGCGCGGATCCGCAAGCCCATCGCGCACGGGACCCTGCGGGCACTCGCCGACACCGCGCCGGAACTGCGCGCGTCGTGGCCCGCCGACGCCCTCAAGGCGCTGGTGGAACTGCTCGGCGCGGGAGAGGGCCTGGTCGACGCCGTCGAGGCGCTCGACCGCACGGGCCTGTGGGCGCGGCTGTTCCCCGAATGGGGTGCGGTGCGGGATCTCCCGCCGAGGTCGCCGGTGCATTCGTGGACCGTCGACAGGCATCTCGTGCGCGCCGCCGTGGAGGCGTCGAAACTGACGACCACCGTCTCGCGGCCGGACCTGTTGCTGATCGGCGCGCTGCTGCACGACATCGGCAAGGGCCGCGACACGGACCATTCCGAACTCGGCGCGAAGATCAGCGCCCAGGTCGCGGCCCGGCTCGGGCTGACATCGGCCGACGCGGCGCTGGTGTCGGCGATGGTCCGGCATCACCTGCTGCTGCCGCACACCGCGACCCGGCGGGACATCAGCGATCCGGCCACGATCCAGCGGGTGACGAAGACCCTCGACGAGAACCTGGTCCTGCTGGAACTGCTGCACGCGCTGACGACGGCCGATTCGCTGGCCACCGGTCCGGGCGTGTGGACCGACTGGAAGGCCCGGCTGCTCGCCGAACTCGTGTCCGGTTGCGAGGAAGCGTTGCACGGCAAGGGTTTCGTTCCGCCGGAGCCGATGGGCGCCGAACAACGGGAGCTCGTCGCCGAAGCCGTCAAGTCCGGCCGCGGGGAGGTGCGGATCACCGCCGCCGGCAAGGTCGTGACCGTGGTGCTCGCGGTCCCCGCCCGCGCCGAACTCCTGGCGCCCGCCGCCGGGGTGCTCGCGCTGAACTCCCTGGAAGTCCACGCGGCGGTGCTGCGCGGGCACGACGGGGGACGGGCGGGCGTGTTCACGGCATCGCCGAAGTTCGGCTCGCTGCCCGACGTCACGTTGCTGCGCGAGCAGTTCGCGCGGGCGGTGGCCGGGACGCTGCCGCTCACCCAGCGGCTCGCCGCGAAGGAACGGGACTACGGCGAGACTCCCACGGCGAACGCGAAGGTGATCTGGTTCGACGACGAGACCAGCGGACAGGACACCGTCGTGGTCGAGCTGCGGGCCGCGAACCGGATCGGCTTGCTGTACCGGGTCGCGGGCGCGCTGCGGCGATGCGAAGCCGAGGTGCGCTGGGCGAAGGTGGCCACCCTCGGTGGCGCCGTCGTCGACTCGTTCGCCGTCGCGCCGCGTACCGGCCGGGTCGACCAGGCGTGGCGGTCGAAGATCGAAGCCGCGCTGCTGGCGGCCGCTTCCTGACGGCCCCCGGGGGTGGGAGCAAAGGTCCCTTGCTCCCGCCCCGGGGTGTCGCGCGAAGTGCGGAGGGTGACGGTGGCAGGATGTGCGCGGTCGAAACCCGAAGGCGCCGGAGGGCGGTGAGCGCGTGCTCGGTCACGAGCAGAACCCGCCCGGACCACACCGGACCTCGCTGCCGCCGACCGTCGTCGCCTCCCACTTCCGGGCCTGCGCGGACGACCTGGCCGTCTCCCTGACCGCGTCCGGCACCGCCGCGACCGTCCCCGAACTGCTCAAGGTGGTCCGGCACCTCGTCGCGGGCCAGCAGGCGCTGGCCATCGCGCTCGAAGGCATGGCGGGCCGGGTCGAGGTCGGAAGCGAAGGCGCGCTGTCGACCGCCCCGGTCGTCGACGTCGAGGTCGTCGCGGAGGTGCTCCGAGCGGCCGCCACCGCTGTCGACTGTTCGGCGGAAGCGCTCGCCGAATCACGCCCGTCATTCGAATGTGTGAGCGAATCAGTGGCCCCTGACACCCGTTTGTAGCTGTCCCGCCGCTTCGGCGCGTGGATACGCTGATCAGGCGGAGGTGGGCCATGCGCGCGGTGTGGAAAGGCACGATCGGTTTCGGGACCTACGCCATCCCGGTGAAGGCGTACAGCGCGACCGAAGAGCACAACATCCCCCTCCACCAGGTGCACGAGCCGGACGGCGGCAGGGTGCGGGTGAAGTGGGTCTGCGAGGTCGACGGAGCCGAGGTGCCCACGACCGAGATCGCCAAAGGCCACCCCGTGCCCAACGGCGACGTCGTCCTGCTGACCGGCGGTGACTTCGCGTCGCTGCTCGGGCCGACCACCCAGTCGATGGACGTCGTCGGTTTCACCCCCGCCGAGCAGGTCGACTCGATGTACTTCGCGCGCAGTTACTACCTCGAACCGGAGCCGACCGGGACCAAGCCGTACGTGCTGTTGAGCGAGGCGCTGCAGCAGTCCGGGCGGATCGCGATCGTGAAGGTGACGCTGCGGCAGCGCGAGACCCTGGGCGCGCTGCGCGTGCGGGACCAGGTGATCCTGCTGGAGACGATGCTGTGGCCCGACGAGATCCGGCGGCCCGACTTCCCGTTCCTGCACGAGGACGTCGACCTGCGGCGCGGAGAGCTGCGGCACGCGGTCGCGCTGATCGAGGACCTCACGCAGGACTTCGACCCCGCCCGGTACACCGATCGCTACCGTGAAGCGCTCGAAGCGCTCATCCAGGCCAAACTGGACGGTGACGACGTCCTCCAGCCGACAGCCGCCGAACAGGCGGAGGGGGTGACGCGGCTGCTGGCGGCCCTGCAGCAGAGTGCCGTCGAAGCCGACCGTGCCCCGGTCGAGAAGGCCAGGGAGGCCGCGGACAAGGCGCGTCAGGCGCGGACGCGGGCGAAGCGGGCCTCGTCGTCGGCCAAGACCAGTTGAGTAGTTCTACCCAGGGACAGTTGGGGGTCTTCACGCTGCCGTGACCCTGTGGTGACCAGGCAAGGTTATGCCATCGCGCGGAGAGAAGCGCGGGGAGCGAAATCGCCTGGTACTGGGGGTCCGGCGATACCGAATCCCGCGAAACTCGCCAAGTGTGCTCACGGTCGGCTCGCGGGGAGGCGAGCCTTCCGTAGGGGCTCCGGTACCGGTCCGCGAGGGGCGACCGGTCCCGGAGCCCTGTTTTGCGTGCGGCCCGAGTCCGCAACCGTGTCAACGCCTGCGTCGAACACCGACTACCCTGGGAAGCCGCCGGTCCGTACCGGCAAGCCACAAACGACCCAGCTGGAGCGTGCACACCCGTGTTCGACACCCTCTCCGATCGGCTCACGTCCGCCCTGCAGACCCTGTCTCGCAAGGGCAGGCTCTCCGACGCCGACATCGACGCCACCGCGCGCGAGATCCGTATCGCGCTGCTCGAGGCGGATGTCGCGCTCTCCGTGGTCAAGGACTTCATCGCCCGCATCAAGGAGCGCGCCAAGGGCGCCGAGGTGCACGGCGCGCTGAACCCGGCGCAGCAGGTCATCAAGATCGTCAACGAGGAACTCGTCACCATCCTCGGCGGCGAGACCAGGCGGCTCACGTTCGCGAAGAACCCGCCGACGGTCATCATGCTCGCGGGTCTCCAGGGTGCCGGTAAGACGACGCTCGCCGGCAAGCTCGCGATGTGGCTGAAGAAGCAGGGCCACGCGCCGATGCTGGTCGCCTGTGACCTCCAGCGTCCCAACGCGGTCACCCAGCTGCAGGTCGTCGGCGAGCGGGCCGGGGTCGCGGTCTTCGCGCCCGAGCCCGGCAACGGTGTCGGTGACCCGGTCGACGTCGCCCGCCGTGCCATCGACGAGGCCAAGCGCGCCCAGCACGACATCGTCCTGGTCGACACCGCCGGTCGTCTCGGTGTCGACGAAGAGCTGATGAAGCAGGCCGCGGACATCCGTGACGCCGTTTCGCCGGACGAGACGCTGTTCGTCGTCGACGCGATGATCGGTCAGGACGCGGTCACCACGGCCGAGGCGTTCCGCGACGGTGTCGGCTTCACCGGCGTCGTGCTCACGAAGCTCGACGGTGACGCCCGCGGTGGTGCCGCGCTGTCGGTCCGCCAGGTCACCGGCCAGCCGATCCTGTTCGCGTCGAACGGTGAGAAGCTCGAGGACTTCGACCTCTTCCACCCGGACCGGATGGCCAGCCGGATCCTCGGCATGGGTGACGTGCTCAGCCTCATCGAGCAGGCAGAACAGCACTTCGACCAGGAGAAGGCCGAGCAGACCGCGGCCAAGCTCGGCAGCGGCCAGCTCACCCTCGAAGACTTCCTCGAGCAGATGCTCGCGGTCCGCAAGATGGGCCCGATCGGCAACCTGCTCGGCATGCTGCCCGGCGCCGGTCAGATGAAGGACCAGCTCTCCCAGGTCGACGACAAGCAGCTCGACAAGCTGCAGGCGATCATCCGCGGCATGACCCCCGCCGAGCGGGCGGATCCGAAGATCATCAACGCCTCGCGCCGGGTCCGGATCTCGAAGGGGTCCGGTGTCGCCGTCCGCGACGTCAACGACCTGGTCAACCGGTTCTTCGAGGCGCGCAAGATGATGGCGCAGATGGCGGGCCGCTTCGGCTTCGGCGGCGGAGGCGGCGGCAGCAAGAACCGCAAGGGCAAGAAGGGGAAGAAGGGCAAGGGGCGCGGCCCGACGCAGCCCAAGGTCCGCGGCGGCTTCCCCGGCGGCATGCCGATGCTGCCCCCGGGCGGCATGCCCGGCGGTGGGATGCCCGGCGGCATGCCCGACCTCTCCCAGCTCGGCGGCATGAACGACGTACCCGGGTTCGACCCGAAGAAGTTCAAGCTGCCGAAGGACAAGTAGCCCGTGGAGGCGCTGCACCTGGCGGGGGTCGTCCTGCCGGACGGCGAGCACCGCGAGCTGTGGGTCACCGGCGGCCGCATCACCACGGAACCGGTCGCCGGAGCGGAAACCGTTGTCCGGGAAGGCTTTCTCGTTCCCGGCCTGGTCGACGCGCACTGCCATCCCGGGATCGGGGTCGGCGGCCCGACCACGCTCGCAGAGGCCACCGAACAGGCGATCACCGATCGCGACGCCGGGACGCTGCTGATCCGCGACTGCGGGCTGCCGATCGACGTCCGGCCGTTGCAGGCTCGCGCGGATCTGCCTCGGATCATCCGCGCCGGACAGCACCTCGCCCTGCGCAAGCGCTACATCCCCGGTCTCGGTATCGAGCTCGAAGATCCTTCCGAGCTGCCGAAGGCGGCCGCCGAGCAGGCCCGTGACGGCGACGGCTGGGTCAAGCTCGTCGGCGACTGGATCGACCGCGGCGTCGGCGATCTCGCGCCCCTGTGGCCCGACGACGTCCTCGCCGAGGCCATCGCCGCCGCGCACGCCGAGGGCGCCAAGGTGACGGCGCACGTGTTCGGCCAGGCCGCCTTGCCGGGCCTGATCGACGCGGGGATCGACTGCCTCGAACACGGCACGGAACTCTCCTCGGACCAGCTCGGTGTCCTGGCCGAACGCGGGATCGCGCTCGTGCCGACCCTGATCAACATCGAGAACTTCCCCGGCATCGCCGACAAGGCGGGCAAATACCCGGTGTACGCCGGCCACATGCGCGCGTTGCACGCGGGCGTCGGCGACATGGTCTCGACGGCGATCGAGGCCGGTGTCCAGGTGTACGCGGGCAGCGACGCGGGCGGCATGGTCGAGCACGGCAGGCTCGTCGACGAGATCGAGGCGCTGCACAAGGCGGGCATGTCCGCGGAACAGGCACTGGCGTCGGCCTCGTGGGCCGCACGCGAGTGGCTCGGCGTACCCGGGATCGTCGACGGCGCTTCGGCGGATCTCCTTGTCTACGCCGAAGATCCGCGTGAGGACCTCGCCGTACTGCGCCATCCGAGTCACATCGTGCTGCGTGGCAAGATCTACGCCTGACCCGACTCCACCCGTGACCGGAGCGGCACTTAGCGTGGAGGCGTGGTGGACGACGGGCAGGCTCGCGAGCGTCTGGTGCTCGGAGCGCACTGGGGATTCGTAGCGTTCTTCGCGGGCATCGCCGGATATCACCTCGTCACGCTCGTCATGAGCTTCTTGCTGTCAGGCCGCTTCGGCGGCTACGACCCGCTCGAACTCCGAGATGTCGGCCCGCTGCTGATCCTCGCGTTCCTGCCGACCCTCGTGCTCGGCCTCGGCCCCGCGATCGGCTCCCGCGTCTGGGGGCAGGGGCTCCGCACGGACTTCGGGCTCAGACCCACCTGGCGCGACGTCCGGATCGGGCTCGCCTGCGGAGCGGCCGCGCTCGCCGCCGGCTACCTCCTCAACCTGCTCCTGCTCGCCGTCTATGGGACCGACGGCGACGACAGGACCTTCTCGGACGTCTCGCCGGGCCCGATCACCGAACTGTCCGGGACCGCCGAAGGCGACACCGTCTGGCTGGTGCTGGCCGCGGTCATCGTCGTCCTCGCCGCCCCGGTCACCGAGGAACTGCTCTTCCGCGGCTCGCTCTGGAACGCGATGGGCTTCCATCGCCTGCCCTCGTGGGTGATCCTGCTGGTCACCGCGCTGGTGTTCGCCCAGCTGCACGGGGAGGCCGCGCGCACGATCGCGCTGTTCGGCCAGGGCATCGCCATCGGTCTCGCCCGTTATCTCTCCGGGCGGGTGAGCGCGGCCGTCATCGCGCACGCCGCCAACAACCTCCCTCCGGCTGTATTGCTCTTCGCGGCGAGGTGATCGCCGCACGCGGCGGTTAGAGTCTGTGAGTAACCGAACGATCACCGGAGGATCGGCGTGACCGTATCTCAGCCCAGGGAGCCGATCCCCGAGGCCGCGCCGCCGGACGAACTCGCTGCCGGAGGTGAGGTGGCCGCGCCCGACACGCCACCGCCGCATCGCTGGGGATTCGGGGCCTTCCTCCTGGTGGAGGCCGTCCTGCTGGCGTCGGCGGCGTTCATCAGCGTCCTGCTCGGTGACGTCCAGCCAGGCCAGCCCCTGCCGATGCGCATGGTGCTGCTGGGCACGATGGTGCCGACGATGATCGCGGCCGGGGTCGCGCTGCTGATCACCCGCCTGCGGGGGAACGGCCCGGTCATCGACCTGCGGATCGGCTGGAGCTGGGCCGACGTCAAGGTCGGTCTCAAGCTCGGGGTGCTCGGGCTCGGGTTCACCTCGCTCGCCGCGTGGGCCTGGACGCAGGTCGTGGGCAACGAGAACGCGACGTCGGCGATCAGCGCGCTCGTGGAGGACCGGCGGATGTCGGTTTCGGCGGCCGTGGTGATGTTCATCTACCTGTGGCTGGTCGGGCCGATCTGCGAGGAGATCATCTACCGCGGCCTGCTGTGGGGAGCGGTCGAGCGGCTGACGTGGCGCACCGAACGCTGGGGGAGGATCGCGGCGTTCCTGGTCTCCACGGCCGTTTTCGCGGCGAGCCACCTCGAACCGCTGCGCACCACGTTGCTGCTGGTGATCGCGATCCCGATCGGGCTGGCCAGGGTGTTCACCGGGCGGCTGCTCGGCAGCGTGGTCGCCCATCAGGTGAACAACTTCCTCCCGGCCGTGACGATCCTTCTCGCCTCGCTCGGCATAGCCGCGTTCTGACGGCCGACCGGCATCTGGCAGAATGTTCGCTTGCCTGCTTTGGCCGGACCCTCTCACCGCGCCCGAGCTCACCCTTCGGGTGTGCGCAGCCGTGTCCCCACGCGGCAGGCGTGCGCCTTCCACATGCATCAGAGAGAACTGAGGAGTACCCACACCCGTGGCCGTCAAGATCAAGCTGCAGCGTCTCGGCAAGATCCGTGCGCCGTACTACCGCATCATCGTCGCCGACGCGCGCACCCGCCGTGATGGCAAGGCCATCGAGACGATCGGCAAGTACCACCCGAAGGAAGAGCCGAGCTTCATCGAGGTCGACACCGAGCGGGCCCAGCACTGGCTGTCCGTCGGCGCCCAGCCGACCGAGCCGGTCCAGCGCATCCTCGAGATCACCGGTGACTGGCAGAAGTTCAAGGGCCTGCCGGGCGCCGAGGGCACCCTGAAGGTCGCCGAGCCGAAGCCGTCGAAGCAGGACCTGTTCAACGCCGCGCTCGCCGCCGCCGGTGACTCGGCCTCCGCCGAGGCCACCACGCCGAAGAAGAAGTCCGCCCCGAAGAAGGCCGAAGCCGACAAGGCCGAGGCCGCCGAGGGTGACAAGGCCGAGGCGTGAGCTTCCTCGCTGACTCCCTCGAGCACCTGGTGCGCGGGATCGTCGACAACCCGGACGAGGTCCGGGTCGAGCTGCTGACCACGCGTCGTGGCCGCACGCTCGAGGTGCACGTGCACCCCGACGATCTCGGCAAGGTGATCGGCCGGGGCGGTCGTACCGCGACCGCCCTGCGCACCGTCATGGGCGGCATCGGTGGCCGCGGCGTCCGCGTGGACGTCGTCGACACCGATCGCTGACCAGGGACACAGGAACACATCGGGATGGACGTCGTAGTCGGCCGGATCGCCAAGGCGCACGGAATCCGCGGGGAACTCGCGGTGGACGTGCGCACGGACTCGCCGGAACAGCGGTTCGCGGTCGGTTCGGCCGTCACGACGAAGCTGCGTGACGGCAGCAGCAGAAACCTCACCATCGCAGCCGCCCGCGAACACAGCGGGCGGCTGCTGGTGCGTTTCGAAGAGGTGCTGACCAGGGACGTCGCGGAAACCCTCCGCGGCGCGCTGCTGATCGCCGACACCTCGACGCTGCCGCCGACCGAAGACCCCGACGAGTTCTACGACCACGAACTCGAAGGCCTGCGGGCCGAACTCGCCGACGGCACGGTCGTCGGCAAGGTGCTCGAAATCGTGCACTCGCCCGCCGGCGAACTGCTGTCGATCGAGCACGACGGACGTGAGGTGCTGGTGCCGTTCGTGAAGGCGATCGTCCCGGCCGTCGACGTCGCGGGCGGCCGTGTGGTCCTCGACCCGCCGGAAGGCCTGCTGGACGCCTGATGCGCCTCGACGTCGTCACGATCTTCCCCGAATACCTCGACCCCCTCCGCGCCGCGCTGCTCGGCCGCGCGATCGACCGCGGCCTCATCGAGGTCGGCGTACACGACCTGCGAAACTGGACGCACGATGTCCACCGCGCGGTCGACGACGCGCCGTACGGCGGCGGACCCGGCATGGTGATGAAACCGCAGATCTGGGGCCCCGCCCTGGACGACGTCTGCGGCGAGAACACCCGCCTCGTGGTCCCGACCCCCGCCGGTCGCCCGTTCACCCAGGCCATGGCCCACCAGTACGCCGCCGAGGAACACCTGGTGTTCGCCTGCGGCCGCTACGAGGGCATCGACCAGCGCGTGATCGACGACGCCGCGAAGCGGATGCCCGTCGACGAGGTCTCCATCGGCGACTACGTGCTCGTCGGCGGCGAGGCCGCGGTACTGGTCATGGTCGAAGCCGTCGTCCGGCTACTGCCCGGCGTACTCGGCAACGCCCGCTCCGCCGAGGAGGACTCGTTCTCCGACGGCCTGCTCGAAGGCCCCAGCTACACGCGTCCGGAGGTCTGGCGGGACCTGGCCGTACCGGACGTCCTGCGCTCCGGAAACCACGCGCTCATCGACCGCTGGCGCCGCGACCAGGCACTGGAACGCACCGTACGGCGCAGGCCCGAACTGATCGGCCTGCTGCCGGAAGGTAGTCTCGACAAGCACGATCTCAAGGTCCTCGACCGGTTGGACGAGGGCAGCGGCCAGGCCGGGTCAAGCACCTGAGTCCCGGTCTGCAATACTTGACAGGTTGGCGTGAGTGGACGCGCGGCTTCGCAGCCGGCGCCGTACACCGGAACGCCATCAGCCCCCGGGTAGGTCGCAGTGCCCGACACTGCGCGCCCAAGCTGTACGTAAGCCATACGAAGACGAGGACGGACCACCGATGAACACCCTGGACGCGCTGGACGCGCAGTCACTGCGTTCCGACATCCCGGACTTCCGACCGGGCGACACGCTCAAGGTTCACGTCCGCGTCATCGAGGGCAACCGCGAGCGTAACCAGATCTTCCAGGGCGTCGTGCTGCGTCGCCAGGGCGGCGGCATCCGCGAGACCTTCACGGTCCGCAAGGTGTCGTTCGGCATCGGCGTCGAGCGCACCTTCCCGGTGCACTCGCCGAACATCGCCGAGGTCGAGGTCTTCAAGCGCGGCGACGTCCGCCGGGCGAAGCTGTACTACCTCCGCGAGCTGCGCGGCAAGGCCGCCAAGATCAAGGAACGCCGCGAAAACCGCGAGACGACCTCCGCCAAGTAGGTAGCCACACGGTTACAGGTAACCTGGCGTCGTGGTCGAACCCGTGTCCCAGAGCACCTCCGATGACGAACCCGATCGCCCCGAAGAGGAGCGCCCCACCCGGGCCTCCCGACGGGGCCGATCCGGTTCCAAGAAATTCGGCAAGGTCAACAAGAAGCGGTCGTTCTGGAAGGAACTGCCGATCCTGATCGTCGTCGCGCTCGTGCTGACGATCTTGATCCAGCAGTTCCTCGCGAAGGTCTACATGATCCCCTCGGGATCGATGGAGACCACCCTGCACGGCTGCGCCGGGTGCACGGGCGACCGGATCCTGGTCGACCGGATCACGTACGACTTCACCGATCCCGGCCCGGGCGACGTGGTGGTCTTCAAGGGACCGCCGGCGTGGGCGGGCGAGATCGAGACGCCGGAGTCCAGCAACATCTTCGTCACCGGCTTCCGCGCCCTCGGTTCGCTGATCGGGTTCGCGCCGCCGGACGAGCGCGACTTCGTCAAGCGGATCATCGCGGTCGGCGGCCAGACGGTGCAGTGCTGCGACAACAACCGGGTCGTCGTGGACGGCAAAGCGCTCGACGAGCCGTACGTCCACTGGGAAGAGGGCATCGCGCCCACCGAGAAGACGTTCGAGCCGGTCAAGGTGCCCGCCGGATACGTCTGGGTGATGGGCGACAACCGCAACAATTCGAGCGACTCCCGTTTCCAGGGCGGCGGTGGCGTGAACGGCGCCGTCCCGGTCGACAACATCATCGGCAAGGCGCGCGTCATCGTGCTCCCGCCCGGCCGCTGGGGTGGCGTTTCGGACCACAACCCGCAGGCGAGCGCGCAGCCGGTGGCGCTCGGAGCGTCGGCCTGGCAGCAGGGGCTTCCCCTGGGCGTCGGCATCGCCGCGGCGTGGCCCGTCGTGTTCCTCGGCAGGCGGATGTCGTCCGGAGTCCGCAAGGCGGTCGACCGGAGGCGGTAAGGCCTTGAGAGTTCCTGTACCGCTCACACCGGCCGATCCGCTTCGGCCGCCGCGGGCAGTGGTGCGTGGCGACCTCTTCTGGGGGTTGCAGGGCGCGCTGGACCGGCGGGGCCTCGGGCCCGTCGCCGGAGTCGACGAGGCAGGGCGCGGCGCTTGCGCCGGCCCGCTCGTCGTGGCCGCTTGCGTCCTGCGTCCCGGTGACGCCGCCCGGCTGCCCGAGCTCACCGATTCGAAGGTGCTCACGGCCAAGGCCCGCGACCGGGTCTACGACCGCGTCGTCAAGCGTGCCGTCGACTACGCGGTCATCGTCATCCCGGCGGCCGAGGTCGACCTGCTCGGCATCCACGTCATGAACCTCGAAGGCATGCGGCGTGCCGTTTCGGCGCTGCGGGAAACGCCGGGCTACGTCCTCACCGACGGGTTCCGCGTGTCCGGGCTGCCCGCCCCGAGCGTCCCGGTGATCAAGGGGGACAAGGCCGTCGCGTGCGTGGCGGCGGCGTCCGTGCTGGCCAAGGTCACGCGGGACCGGATCATGGGCGACCTGCACGACGTCCACCCGCACTACGGTTTCGACGTGCACAAGGGGTACAGCACCACCGAGCACAGCGCGGCCCTGAACACTCACGGTCCGAGTCCGGTCCATCGCTGGTCGTACGCCAATGTGGCCACCGCGGCCGCCGCGCACCGGGTGCGGCCGCCTCACCCGGTCGTGCTGACCGTCGCGGCACTGGAAAACCCGAGCGTGCCGATACGTGCCCTCGGCCCTTACGTGGGTAACAATGAACGCTCCGCCGCTGGAGTAGCAGCAGAATCGCGAGGAGGGGCGCGGATTTCATGAGCGCAGAGGATCTCGAGAAGTACGAGACCGAGATGGAGCTCTCGCTTTACCGCGAGTACCGCGACATAGTCGGCCAGTTCTCGTACGTGGTGGAGACCGAGCGGCGATTCTATCTGGCCAACGCCGTCGACGTGCAGGTGCGCGACGGCGGCGGCGAGGTGTACTTCGAGGTCCGGATGTCCGACGCGTGGGTCTGGGACATGTACCGGCCCGCCAGGTTCGTCAAGCACGTCCGGGTCATCACGTTCAAGGACGTCAACGTCGAGGAACTCGACAAACCCGACCTTCGGCTGCCCGAGGACGGTCCGTTCTCCGGCTGATCCCCGGAAGTACGTGAAGGCCCCCTTCATCGCGTCTGTCGCGGTGAAGGGGGCCTTCACGTTCCCCTAGCACGAGCACCGACGATTTCCGGCCCGCGACCTCCCGCGGCGGCCGAGTTGTCCACAACACCCCGGTTATCCACAGGCGGGCGAATCAAGCCTGGTCCACCCCCGCTCACCCTGGCAGCGTTGATCGCACACGCACTGTGACGATCGCTGAGGGGGATCGAGATGACGAGCACGGCCGAACAGCCGACAGCCGGGGCATCGCCCATCGAACTGGGCCGGTGGGGAGAGGAACTCGCGGTCCGGCATCTGGAGAAGACGGGCTACGTCGTCCTGAGCCGCAACTGGCGTTGCCGTGACGGCGAGCTGGATCTTGTGGCGACCGATCGGAAACGCCTCGTCTTCTGCGAAGTGAAGACGAGGTCGGGGCTGGGCTTCGGTACTCCCGCCGAGGCGGTGAACCCGGCCAAGGCGGACCGCATCCGCCGCCTGGCGCACCAATGGCAGCACACGTTCATGCTCCGCTGGTGCCCGGTCCGCTACGACATCATCGCGATCGTCGCCCGGCCCGACGCCCGGCCGCGCGTGCGGCACATCAAGGCGGCGTTCTGAATGGCGCTGGCGAAAGCCTGGTCCGTCGCGCTCCTGGGCGTCGACGGCAGGATGATCGAGATCGAGGCCGACATCGGCGGCGGATCGCCGAGGGTGACGATGGTCGGGCTGCCCGACACCGGGCTGAAAGAGGCCAAGGACAGGGTCCGTTCCGCCGTCCGCAATTCGGGTCAGACCTGGCCGGACGAGAGGGTCATCCTCGGTCTGTCCCCGGCGAACCTGCCGAAGGTGGGGTCCGGCTACGACCTGGGTATCGCCGCGGCGGTCATGGCCGCGACGGGGTCGGTCCCGGCCACGAAGCTGCCGCACACCGTCCTGCTCGGCGAGCT
Organism: Amycolatopsis azurea DSM 43854; assembly: GCF_001995215.1. Lineage (GTDB taxonomy): Bacteria > Actinomycetota > Actinomycetes > Mycobacteriales > Pseudonocardiaceae > Amycolatopsis > Amycolatopsis azurea. The sequence continues at coordinate 111,493 of NZ_MUXN01000022.1, read as the reverse complement.
CGCCCTCGACGGCCGGGTACGGGCCGTCCGCGGGGTCCTGCCGGGACTGCTGGCGGCGCGCAACGCCGGGTACCGGCGAGCGGTCGTGCCCGCCGAGTCCCTGTTCGAAGCCGCCCTCGTGGACGGGATGGAAGTCGGCGGCGTGGCCCGGTTGAGCGATTTCGTGGACTGGCTCAAGAGCGAAGGGGAACTCGTCCGGCCGGAGCCGTTCGCCGTCCAGGAGCCGGCGCCGGTACCCGACCTCGCCGATGTCGTGGGACAGCCGGAAGCGCGGTGGGCGCTGGAAGTGGCCGCGGCGGGCGGCCATCACCTGCTCATGACGGGTCCGCCCGGGGTGGGCAAGACGATGCTCGCGAAACGTCTCCCCGGTCTCCTTCCCCGGCTGTCCGCCGAAGAGTCGTTGCAGGTCACCGCCATTCATTCGATCGACGGTTCGCTCTCCCCGTCCGAACCGCTGGTCACCGTGCCGCCGTTCGTCGCGCCGCACCATTCGATCAGCGTGCCCGCCCTGATCGGCGGTGGCAGCGGCCTGGCCGTTCCCGGTGCCATCAGCCGGGCGCACCGGGGAATCCTGTTCCTCGACGAGGTCTGCGAATTCGGCCCGGAACGGCTGGAGTCGCTGCGCACGGTCCTGGAAGAGGGCGAGGTCCGGATCGCGAGGGTGAAGGGCGCCGTGCGGTACCCGGCTCGTTTCCAGCTGGTGCTGGCGACCAACCCCTGCCCTTGCGCACCGGCGAAGGAGGCCGATTGCACCTGCTCGGCGTCCGCGCGAAGGCGGTACTTGGGCCGGCTGTCCGGACCACTACTCGATCGGGTGGATTTACGGGTCCGGCTGCGTCCGCTTTCCGCGCTCAGCGCGCATTTGAGCGAGCCGCCTGAAGCGTCCCTGGCCGTCCGGGAACGGGTTCTGGAGGCGCGCGAGCGAGCCGGAAAACGCTGGGCGGAACACGGCTGGCCGACGAACGCGGAGGTGCCCGGTCCGGTACTGCGCCGTGAGTTCGCCCTGCCTTCGCAGGTCACGGCCTTGCTGGATCGTGCGCTGGAGCGGGGCGCGATCACCGCGCGCGGTGCGGACCGCTGTCTCCGCATCGCTTGGACGCTCGGCGATCTGAAGGGAGCCGACAAGCCGGAGGCGGACGAGGTGGCGGCGGCGTTGAACTTCCGAGAGAGGTCATCCGGATGAGTGAACTCGACGCCGAACGGATCGCGCGGTCCTATCTCTTGCGCGTGGCCGAGCCCCCGGCGCCCGCCTTGGTCGGTTTCGTGGGCGAACACGGCCCGATCGTCGCCGCGGAACGGGTGGCGCGCGCGGACTGCCCGCCGAAGGTCCGCGACGAGACGGCCGCCCGGCGAGCGCACGACTACGCCGAACGCGATCTGGAACGAGCCGCCGCCGGCGAGACCAGGCTCGTCATCCCCGAGGACGACGAATGGCCTGCTTGGCCGCTGCTTTCGCTGGCCGTCGCCCAAGGCAGGGGCGTCTCCGGTGCGGCGCCCCCGCTGGCGCTGTGGGTACGCGGTCCGGTCAGGCTCGACGAGGCGGTGGACCAGGCGATCGCGATCGTCGGCGCCCGGGCGGCGACCGAGTACGGCGAGCACAACGCGGCCGAGCTGGGGTATCACCTGGCGAGCCGGGGGATCCCGGTGTTCTCGGGGGCGGCGTACGGCATCGACGGCGCGGCTCACCGGGGCGCGCTGAGCGCGGACGGCACGACGGTCGCCCTGCTCGGCTGCGGGATCGACGCCGGATACCCGGCGCAGCACACGACCTTGTTGCGCACCATCGGGAAAACCGGCGCGGTGGTGAGCGAGTACCCGCCGGGCACCTCGCCGGCCAGGCATCGCTTTCTCGTCCGCAACCGGCTCATCGCGGCGCTCACGGAAGGGACCGTCGTGGTCGAGGCGGGCAGGCGCAGCGGCGCGCGGAACACGGCCGGCACCGCGGGGGTCCTGGGCAAGGTCGTGATGGCGATGCCGGGACCGGTGTCGTCGGGGATGTCCGCCGGCTGCCACGCGCTGATCCGCGAAGGCGAGGCCACGCTGGTGACCTCGGTCGACGAGGTCCTGGAGACCGCCGGACGGCTGGGGGAGCCGGGCACGGATCCGGCGAAACCGCGCCGCCACACCGATCGGCTCGGTCCGGAGGCACTGCGAGTGCACGACGCGCTGTCCGAACGATCGCCGAGGCCCGAGGAACGGATCGCGGCCGAGTCAGGGGTTCCGGTCGATCGCGTCCGCGCGCTGCTTCCCGGACTGGAGCTCGACGGTTTCGCGGAAAGGGGTGACACAGGGTGGCGAAGACGGCCCGCCAGGACCTGACTGGCCTACACCCGAGACGCCATCCCGGCACGATCCGACCACGGAAACCACAACAGGGTGCGGCGATGCTTGACCATCTGCCGTACATCGCGCAGCGTGATCGGCATGCCGTCGACCGAAGGTCCCCACGGCACGGGAAAACGCGCCCGCAGACCCGATCTGCGCGCCGCCCGTGCGGCGCTTCCGGAGCCTGTCCGGAAGCTGATCGACGACTACGAACGGCACCTTTCCCTGGAACGCGGGCTTTCCGCGCACACGGTGCGTGCCTATCTCGGCGACGTGGTCTCGCTGCTGGGTTTCGTGGACGGGAACGGCGGCCGGTTCGAGGACCTCGACATCGGGACGCTGCGTGGCTGGCTGGCCCGGCAACGCGAGGACGGTGCCGGCCGGACGACGCTCGCCAGGCGAGCCGCGGCGGCCCGCACCTTCACCGCGTGGGCCCATCGAGGCGGGGCGCTCGCGTCCGATCCCGGCGGGCGGCTGGTGGCACCGCGTGCGCACCGCAAGCTTCCCGGGGTCCTCCGCGCGGAACAGGCGAGCGAGGTCATGCGCTCCTCAGCCGCCGGTGCCGAACAGCGGGACCCGGTGGCCTTGAGGGACAGTGCCATCGTGGAACTGCTCTACGCGACGGGTGTGCGGGTCTCCGAACTGTGCGGGCTGGACGTCGGCGACGTCGACTTCTCCCGCAGGGTCGTGCTTGTGCTGGGCAAGGGCGGCAAGGAACGTGTCGTGCCGTTCGGCGTCCCCGCCGAAACGGCCTTGCGGGCGTGGCTCGACGAGGGCAGGGGGAAGCTCGCCGTCGAAAAGGTCGCCGTCGAAACGAAGGGGCAGGCCGAAGCCGCGCTCTTCCTGGGCGCGCGAGGAGGCAGGCTCGACCCGCGGGCGGCCCGCCGGGTCGTCCACGACGCCGTCGGCTCCGTTCCGGGCGCGAACGACATGGGCCCGCACGGCCTGAGGCATTCGGCGGCCACCCATCTGCTCGAAGGCGGCGCCGATCTTCGAAGCGTTCAGGAACTGCTTGGTCACGCTACGCTGGCCACAACGCAGCTCTACACTCATGTGACCGTCGATCGGCTGAAGGCGATCCACGACCGCGCGCACCCCCGGGCCCGATGATGCCGGGGAGAACTCGGCAGGTGACCCGGCGGACCGGACCGGCGGCGCACGCGCATCCGCACGAGCACGGAGAACACGCTGAGTCGCATGCTGAGAACGGCGGCCCGATGACCGCCGACCCACATGTCACCGAAGCCGCCGGGAAACACCGTCCCGGCGGAGGCGGTCCTGTCGTCGCGCCCGGAGCGCGGACGGCCTACGAGGTGGACGCCGGGATCCAGGCGTTGTGGCGGGAGTTCACCGAGTCGCCGGACCAGATGGTGCGCGACAGGCTCGTGCTGCACTACGCCCCGCTCGTCAAATACGTCGCGGGCCGGGTCGGTACCGGTCTGCCGACCCATGTCGACGTGGGCGACCTGATCCAGTCCGGGATCTTCGGCCTGGTCGACGCGATCGAGAAGTTCGAACCCGCCAGGGGCCTGCGGTTCGAGACCTACGCCATGCAGCGCATCCGGGGCGCGATCCTCGACGATCTCCGGTCCCAGGACTGGGTGCCCAGGGCGGTGCGCAGCAAGGCCCGCGAGGCCGAGCGCGCGCTGGAACGCCTCGGCGCCCGGCTGAACCGCACGCCGACCGACGCCGAACTGGCGGCCGAGCTCGAAATCAGCGTCGACGACCTGCGCGAGTTCTACGGCCAGCTGCAGCTGACCAGCGTCATCGCGCTCGAAGACCTCGTCGCCGCCGGCAAGGACAGCGGCTCGCTGGTCGACACCCTGCCCGACGACGGGGCCGTCGACCCGGTGGCCGTCCTGGTCGACCAGGACAACCGCCGCCAGCTGGCGCAGGCGATCGCCCAGCTCACCGAACGCGACCGGATCGTGGTCGGTCTCTACTACTTCGAGAGCCTGACGCTCGCCGAGATCGGCAAGGTCCTCGGCGTCACCGAGTCACGGGTCAGCCAGCTGCACACCCGCGCCGTCATGCGGCTGCGCGCGAAACTGGTCGAGCAGACCTGACGCCCACGGTCCCCGGCCGGACGTGTCGTCCGTCCACGCACACGTGTCGTCCGTCTGATCACGCGTGACCTCCGTCGGCGACCACCGCGCCGACGCGACCACGGAACACAGCATCGGCACCCTCCGGCAAGAGACGCTCCCAGCCGTGACCAGACGCGGGACTCGCGTGCTTGGAGGCGGGACTCGCGTGATCAGGGGCGCGACTCGCGTGATTGAGGGCGGGACTCGTGTGTCTGGGCGGACGACTCGCGTGATCAGACGGACGACACGAGTGATCAGACGGACGGCACTCCAGCCGGACGCGCACGGGTCAGTGCTCAGTTTCCTTGCTCAGTCTCCTTCCCAGGGTTTGAGGCGGATTTCGGACGGTTCGCCGATCAGCGCGAGCGGATCGACGTACTCCTCGCCCCGCCGGACGCCGAAATGCAGGCAGGCCGGTTCGGGGCAGCCCGGATGGCCGGCGACGAGCGTGCCGAGCACCTGGCCCCGGTGGACCTGATCACCCGCGGTGACCGTCGGAGCGAGTGGCTGGTAGGTGGTGCGCAGGCCTCCGTCGTGATCGATCGAAACCACCCCGCGGCCCGCCACCTGCCCGGCGAACATCACCACTCCTTCGGCCGCCGCGAGCACGTTCGCGCCCGGCGCCGCGGCGAGGTCGATGCCCCGATGGCCGGGACCGTACGGCGTCGACGGCGGCTCGAAGTACCTGGTGACACTGGGTGTCGGCGAGAGCGGCCAGGAGAGGCGCCCTTGCGGAGAAGGCGCGCCTCTGGCCGTTCCCGGCGTCGCCGAAGCGGTCAGGAGCGCGAGCACCGTCGCGAGGATCGTGAGGCGGGGAAGGCGTCGAGGACGCCCCGGGCGGCGGTGCCTGCCGCCGGTGCGGTCGATCGCGAAGGAATGCCTGGTGACAGGGCGGGAACAGGTCGTCATCGTCATGTGTTCCAGCCTGGGTGCACGGCGTGGCGTGCGGGGCGCGCCGAAGGAATCTGTGGATAACCGAGCCGGTTGTGGACAACCCCTCTCATCAGGGGCTGCCGGTGCGGTGCCCGGTGGCGACAGGGAGTAGACTCTTTTGCGCGGTCCGCGGCAGCGGGCTGACTTCGCGTGCACGTGCGCGCTCCCGATGGCCGATCTCCTCACGGAGGGTCAGGACAGGCGGGGGCAAACGGTCCGGCGGTCCTTGGGGTCACTTCACTCCCGGGTCCGGGCCCGAGCATCTGCACCAGGGCGATCGGCCACCCGGCCGAGAGCGACGAACCGAGCAAGCGCGTTCCGGCCAGGCCGGGCGCGCACGACACAGAAGAGGTTGATTCCGGCAATGGCCGTCGTCACCATGAAGCAGCTGCTCGACAGCGGCGTGCACTTCGGGCACCAGACCCGTCGGTGGAACCCGAAGATGAAGCGCTACATCTTCACCGAGCGCAACGGCATCTACATCATCGACCTGCAGCAGACGCTGACGTACATCGACCGTGCGTTCGAGTTCATCAAGGAAACCGTCGCGCACGGCGGCACCATCATGTTCGTCGGCACGAAGAAGCAGGCTCAGGAAGCCATCGCCTCCGAGGCCTCGCGCGTGGGCATGCCCTACGTGAACCAGCGCTGGCTCGGCGGGATGCTGACCAACTTCCAGACGGTGCACAAGCGTCTTCTCCGCCTGAAGGAGCTCGAGTCGCAGGAGCAGACCGGCGGCTTCGCCGGCCTGACCAAGCGCGAAATCCTCACGCTCACCCGTGAGAAGGACAAGCTCGAGAAGACCCTCGGCGGTATCCGCGACATGGCCAAGGTGCCGAGCATCGTGTGGATCGTCGACACGAAGAAGGAGCACATCGCCGTCGGCGAGGCTCGCAAGCTGAACATCCCGGTCGTCGCGATCCTGGACACCAACTGCGACCCGGACGAGGTCGACTACCCGATCCCGGGTAACGACGACGCGATCCGTTCGGCCGCGCTGCTGACCAAGGTCGTGGCCGAGGCCGCCGCCGCCGGTCTGATGGCCCGCTCCAGCCGCAACGGTTCCTCGAACGCCGACGCCAAGCCCGAGGCCGGCGTCGCCACGGACGAGCCGCTGGCCGAGTGGGAGAAGGAGCTGCTCGCCGGCTCCGAGACCGCCGCCGCGGACGCCAAGGAAGCCGCTGCCGCGACCGGCGCCGAGGCCCCGGCCGAGCAGGCCACCGCCTCCTCCTGATCCACCCCGCTCGTGGGGCCGCCTCCGGGCGGCCCCACGGGTGACTTCCCCAAAAAGACTTCTCGTACCTGAAAAAGGACGGACACACCCACGATGGCGAACTACACCGCCGCAGACGTGAAGCGTCTCCGGGAGCTGACCGGCTCCGGCATGATGAACTGCAAGAAGGCGCTCGAGGAGAACGACGGCGACTTCGACAAGGCCGTCGAGTTCCTGCGCATCAAGGGCGCCAAGGACGTCGGCAAGCGCGCCGAGCGCGCCACCGCCGAGGGCCTCGTCGCCGGTGACGGCGGCGTGCTGATCGAGCTCGACTCCGAGACCGACTTCGTCGCGAAGAACGAGGACTTCCAGGCTCTCGCCGCGAAGATCGTCGAGGTCGCGAAGGCCGAGAAGACCGGCGATGTCGAGAAGCTGAAGGCCGCCTCGCTCGACGGCAAGACCGTCGACGAGCAGGTCCAGGAGCTGGCCGCCCGCATCGGCGAGAAGCTCGAGCTGCGCCGTGTCGCCGCTTACGAGGGCACCACCACCACGTACCTGCACCGTCGCGGTGCGGACCTTCCCCCCGCCGTCGGCGTGCTGATCGAGTACACCGGTGAGGGCGAGGCCGCCGCCGAGGCCGCTCGTGGCGCCGCCATGCAGGTCGCCGCGCTCAAGGCCAAGTACCTCACCCGTGAAGAGGTCCCGGCCGAGATCGTCGAGAACGAGCGCCGTGTCGCCGAGGCGACCGCCCGCGAAGAGGGCAAGCCGGAGCAGGCCATGCCCAAGATCATCGAGGGCAAGGTCAACGCCTACTACAAGGACAACGTCCTGCTCGAGCAGCCGTCGGTCAAGGACAACAAGAAGACCGTCAAGGCCCTGCTCGACGAGGCCGGCGTGGCCGTGAGCCGGTTCGCCCGGTTCGAGGTCGGCCAGGCCTGATCCAGGCGCGGAACACAAAGAACCACCACTGTGCCCCGTCTCCGTCCATCGGGGACGGGGCACAGTCGGGTTTCAGAGCATTAGGGAGGGCGACATGGGTGTCCGGGTCGAAGGCGGATACCGGCGGGTGCTGCTGAAGCTGGGCGGCGAGATGTTCGGCGGCGGTTCCATCGGGGTTGATCCGGATGTGGTCCACTCGGTCGCCCAGCAGATCGCCGACGTCGCGCGCACGGGCGTGCAGATCGCCGTCGTGATCGGCGGCGGCAACTACTTCCGCGGCGCGGAACTGTCGCAACGCGGCATGGACCGTGACCGCGCCGACTACATGGCGATGCTCGGCACCGTCATGAACTGCCTGGCGTTGCAGGACTTCCTGGAGAAGGAGGGCCTGCCCACCCGCGTGCAGACCGCCATCACCATGGGGCAGGTCGCCGAGCCGTACATCCCGCGCCGCGCCGAGCGTCACCTGGAGAAGGGCCGCGTCGTCATCTTCGGCGCCGGAGTCGGCATGCCGTACTTCTCGACCGACACCGCCGCCGCGCAGCGCGCGCTCGAACTCGGCTGCGAAGCCGTCTTGATGGCGAAGGCCGTCGACGGCGTCTACACCGCGGACCCGAAGAGCGACCCGACCGCCGAGATGTTCCACGAGATCAGCCATCGCGAGGTGCTGGAACGGGACCTCAAGGTCGCCGACGCCACCGCGTTCAGCCTGTGCATGGACAACAACATGCCGATCATCGTGTTCAATCTGCTCACCGAGGGGAACATCGCTCGCGCGGTCAGTGGTGAGAGGATCGGCACCCTGGTCGACACCCCCGCCGACGGGGTGCCCGCGTAGTCCTGCTCTGATCTCCGTAATCGGTACGCATACACAACAACGGGAGTTGCCGTGATCGACGAGACCCTCCTCGACGCCGAGGAGAAGATGGAAAAAGCGGTGTCCGTCGCCAAGGAGGACCTGTCGTCGGTACGCACCGGCCGGGCCCATCCCGGGATGTTCTCGCGCGTTGTCGTCGACTACTACGGCGCGCCGACCCCGCTGAACCAGCTGGCGGGCGTCAACATCCCCGAAGCCCGGATGGCGTTGATCAAGCCTTACGACCAGACCTCGCTCAACGCCATCGAGAAGGCGATCCGCGAGTCGGACCTCGGCGTCAACCCGAGCAACGACGGCAACGTGATCCGCATCGTCATCCCGCAGCTCACCGAAGAGCGCCGCAAGGAGATGGTGAAGGTCGCCAAGTCCAAGGGCGAGGACGCCCGCGTCTCGATCCGCAGCGTCCGCCGCAAGGCCAAGGAAGAGCTGGACCGGATCAAGAAGGACGGCGAGGCAGGCGAGGACGAGGTCGTCCACGCCGAGAAGGAACTGCAGAACCTCACCGACTCGTACACGCACAAGGTCGACGAGCTGGTGAAACACAAGGAAGCCGAGCTACTCGAGGTCTGATGAGCCAGGTGAGCGAGGAACGCGAGGACCGGGTGGACGCCCCGGAACCGGCTCCGGCGGCGATGCCGGAGCCCGAAACCGTGCCGGAACCGGCGCGGAAGGTTTCCCGCGCCGGCCGCAACCTGCCCGCCGCGATCGGGGTCGGGTTGCTGCTGGGGGCGGCGATCGTCACGTCCTTGCTCACCGTGCGCTTCCTGTTCATCGGCATCATCGCGATCGCGATCGCGGTCGGCACGATCGAGCTGGCCGGGGCACTGAAGCGCGCGGCGGGTATCCGGATCGCACTGGTCCCGGTGCTCGTCGGCGGTCAGGCGATGATCTGGCTGGCCTGGCCGTACGGTCGTGAGGGCGCGCTGACGGCGTTCGTGCTGACAGTGCTCGTCTGCTTGCTGTGGCGCTTGCCCGGCGGGGCGGACGGCTATCTGCGCGACATCAGCGCGTCGGTCTTCGCCGCCGCGTACATCCCGCTCTTCGGCGCTTTCGCCGCCATGCTCGTCCCGCCGGAGGACGGTGTCGGCCGGGTCCTGGCCTTCATGATCGGCGTCGTCGCCTCGGACACCGGTGGCTACATCGCCGGTGTGCTGGGCGGCAAGCGTCCGATGGCGCCCAGCATCAGCCCCAAGAAGACCTGGGAGGGCTTCGCCGGGTCGCTCGTGGCCGGTGTGGTCGCCGGCGCGCTGACCCTGAGCCTGCTGCTCGACGGCCACGCCTGGCAGGGTGTCCTGTTCGGCGCGGCGATCGTCTGCACCGCGACGCTGGGCGACCTCGTCGAGTCGCTGATCAAACGCGACCTCGGCGTCAAGGACATGGGGAACATGCTGCCGGGGCACGGCGGGCTGATGGACCGCCTCGACTCGTTGCTGCCTTCGGCCGTCGTCTCCTGGTTGCTGCTCTCGGCGTTCGTCCCCGTCTAAGCGATACCCGGCCCTTCGCTCAGTCGTCGTAAGGATCGTCGACTTCGGCGCTGCCCCAGCCTTCGACGGCCCGGGAGTGGTCGATCACGGCGAACACCGAACCGTCCGGATCGGCGAGGATCGCCATCCGGCCGTATGGGGTGTCGTAGGGCTGGACCACGACGGCGCCGCCGAGCATCAGGGCCTGGCCCGCCGTGGCGTCCGCCCCGCGGGCCGGGTCGAGTTCGAGGTAGACCATCCAGTGCGGCGGGGTGTCCGGCCGGTACTCCGAGCCCATCACGTACCGGTACAGCACCGGTTCGTGCTCGATGAGCCATTCGGCATAGTCGAGCGAAGTGCCGTCGCCGATCTGATGGCTGGTGTAGTCGAAGAGACGGCAGTAGAAGTGATCCGCCGCCGCGCCGTCGTGGGTGTTCAGGTCCGCGCCACTGAAGGTGTTGGGCACGCCGGTCGCGAACTCCCAGGTCGCGGGCGGCTCCCAGAAGACGACGTGCGCGCCGCACGCGTCGATGGCGTGGATGATGTTGCCGCGATGGGGAATCGCCACCGGCCCGAGCGTGACCCGGCCACCGAGACTGTCCACCCACTCGGCGGCCGCGGCCGCCTGGGGCACCGAGATGTGGACGCTCCAGCCGAACGGCCCTTCCGCGCCCGCGCGGTACAGGCCGCCGGTCGGGACGCCGTTCAGGGCGGCGATCGAGTAGCGGCCCGTCGGCGTCGCGGGATCACGTTGGACGGTGAACTCCCAGTCGAAAAGTCCGCTGTAGAAGGCTTGTACGGCCGCTTCGTCTCTGCACGCGAGTTCGATCCAGCACGGGATTCCTGAAGGGATGACGGAAGTATGGGCGGCCGAGCCAAGCGACATGCGGTTCTCCCTTACCGGTGGGGGAGTAAAGTCTAGTCGCTATCCGCATTGTTTCCGTCAAAGATTTCGACCTGGATGGCCCGGAACCCGGCCAGGCGTCCCCTCGTTGGAGCTTCCGTGCGCTGGTTTCCCCGAGCTGTCTCCTCGTTCCGCCGCGGCGGTGACGAGGTGCTGCCGAGCCCGAACATCTGGTACTACCAAACGGTGTACGAGGTCGAGAACCGCGCACAGGACGTCGACGACGAGATCTGGCGGGTGCTGGCCGGTGCTCGTGACTGGGCCGGTGCGGACGTGCTCGACATCGGCTGTGGTGACGGGTTTCACCTGCCCCGGTTCGCCGGGACCGCGCGGTCGGTGCTCGGGATCGAGCCCCATGAGCCGCTCGTCCGGGACGCGAAGCGCCGCGTGGGGGAGCTGCCGAACGTCGAGGTGCGGCAGGGCCGTGCGCAGCGGCTTCCGGTGCCGGACGCGGCTTTCGACGTCGTCCACGCGCGGACCGCGTACTTCTTCGGACCCGGCTGTGAACCCGGTCTTCGCGAGGCGGAGCGGGTGTTGCGGCCGGGCGGGACGCTGCTGATCGTGGATCTCGATGTGACGAGTGAGCCCTACGGCCGCTGGATGCGGCTGGATCTGCCGCATTACGACCCGCCGGGAGTCGAGAAGTTCTTCGCCCGTCAGGGATTCGACTGCCGCAAGGTGATGACGCGGTGGCTGTTCGAGGACGCCGCCGCGATGGAGGCGGTGCTGAAGATCGAGTTCAGCGCTCCGGTCGCGGCGAAGGCGATCGCGGAGGTCCGGCGCCTGAACGAGGTTTCGTCAGGCACCGGCGCGAAGCAGGTGACGCTGCCGGTGGGCTATCGCGTGCATACGCGCACCAAGCCCACCGGCCTCGTCGTGCCAGGTCACTCCGTGTCCTCGGCGGACGCCTCGTCCGGAGTGGGTTCCTCGGCCTCGCCGAGGATGCCGTAGATCGTCCGGCGTGCCTCGTTGAGGACGTCGACGGTGCGGGCCTGCTGGCCCTCGCTGCCGGCATGCATGACCTGCGCGACAGCCGCGGCCAGGGTCGCCCCCGCCTTGCGCAGGTTCACCTCGACCGGGTCGACGTCGTGGGCGATCTGCTCCCACGGCGGGACGGCGTCCTGCTGTTCGGCCGCCGCGCGGCCGGATTCGGTGAGTTCGAACAGCTTCTTGCCGCTCTCGTCCTTGCTGATCACCAGGCCTTCGTCGGCCAGCAGCTGCAGGGTCGGGTAGACCGAGCCGGGGCTCGGCTTCCAGAAGCCGCCGCTGCGCTCGCCGATCTCGCGGATGATCTCGTAACCGTGCCTCGGCTGCTCGGCAAGCAGCGCGAGGATCGCGGCGCGGACGTCACCACGCTTGCCGCGCCGTCCGCCGGGGCCACCGCGACGGCCGTGCCGATGCCGGTGGCCGGGCCCGCCCGGACCCGGGGGGAAGTCGCCGAAGCCGCCGCGAGCCCAGGGCCCGAAGGCGGGTCGGCCGTGTTCTTGAGCGAAAGGTCGTCGTCGCATGATGTGAATCCTCTCTACGTAATGTTCCGACTCGTTCACGATATATCGGAAACAGTCGTACGGCAACCCTTTCCCTGTGAGTCGGGTCTCAGTGGCTTGTGAGCGCGTGACCTGGGGAACACCGATCCGGGGCGGACCGGGGGCGGCAGAGGTGGACATGGGACACTGAGTGAGCTATGACTGCCCTCCCTCTCGTCTTCGACGCGCCCAAGCGCGGCCTCCCGCCGCGCCACCTCGCCGACCTCACCGCCGCCGAGCGGGCCGAGGCCGTCGCCGAGCTGGGGGAGAAGCCGTTCCGCGCGAAGCAGCTGTCGAACCACTACTTCTCGCGGCTCACGGTGGACCCGGAGGAGATGACCGACATCCCGGCGGCGTCGCGGGAGAAGCTCGTCGGCGATCTGATGCCGACACTGCTCACCGAGATCAAGGCGCTCGCCGCCGATGACGGCGCCACCCGCAAGACCCTGTGGCGCGCGCACGACGGGACGTTGCTGGAGAGCGTGCTCATGCGCTACCCGGACCGCGCGACCCTCTGCATCTCGAGCCAGGCCGGCTGTGGCATGGCGTGCCCGTTCTGCGCGACCGGGCAAGGCGGCCTCGACCGGAACCTTTCGACGGCGGAGATCGTCGACCAGGTCCGCTCCGCCGCCGCCGTGATGCGCGACGGCCTGATGCCCGGCGGCCCCGGCCGCCTGTCGAACATCGTCTTCATGGGGATGGGCGAGCCGCTCGCGAACTACAAGCGGGTGGTCGCGGCGGTCCGGCGGATCACGGATCCCTCGCCGGAGGGCCTGGGGATCGGTCAGCGTTCGGTGACCGTGTCGACGGTGGGTCTCGCGCCGGCCATCCGCAAGCTGGCGGACGAGAAGATGCAGGTGCGGCTGGCGGTTTCGCTGCACACGCCGGACGACGAGCTGCGCGACACGCTGGTGCCGGTGAACGAGCGCTGGTCGGTGGACGAGGTCCTGTCCGCGGCCCGGTACTACGCCGACACGTCGGGACGGCGGGTGTCGATCGAGTACGCGTTGATCCGGGACATCAACGATCAGCCGTGGCGGGCCGAGCTGCTGGCGAAGCGTCTTCGTCAGCACCTGGGACAGCTGGTGCACGTGAACGTGATCCCGCTGAACCCGACCCCGGGCAGCAAGTGGGACGCGTCGCCGAAGCCGGTGGAGCGGGAGTTCGTCCGGCTGGTGAACGCGGGCGGAGTGGCGTGCACGGTGCGTGACACGCGTGGTCAGGAGATCGCGGCGGCCTGCGGTCAGCTCGCCGCCGAGAACTGAGTTTTCCTTTCAGCGATGGAGATTTTGACGTGATGTATGCCCCCAGCCTGTTGGATCCGGCTGCGGAGGAGCTGAAGCTCGCGGACGTGATCGGCCATGGCGCGACGGGTGTCGCGCGCGAGGCCCGGACGCTGCTGGGTGAGCGGTTCAGCTCGGTGACCTTCATGTACGTCCTGATGCGGGCGTTCGAGGTGGAGTACACGGCGGCGCGGGACGCTTCGCGGTGGCACGAGTTCCACGGCGGGCCGTACGCGTTGTCGGACGCCGACCTCGAAGCGCTGCTGGCGCCCTGGCTCACTCGCTGACTCAGGTTGCGGGTGCGGTGCTGAGCATCCAATCGCTGAAGGCGGCGAAACGCTCGGCGCTCTCGGCGGCCCCATCGGCGTACTCGATCGCGACGGAGTGCTCACGCACCTTGTCCAAACGTGCGCGACGGGCGCTTTCATATCGGGCGAGGGCCTCGGCCGGGTCCGATTCGCCCGCCAATTCGGAGCGCAGGACCCCGGCGTCTTCGATGCCCAGGGTGCCGCCCACCGCGAGATGCGGGGAGAGGCCGTGCGCGGCGTCCCCGATCAAGGCGACCCTGGCGGTGGTCCAGCGTGACAGCTCGGGGACGAGCATGATCTGGTTCTCCAGGATGGACTCCTCCGGCGTCGCGGCGATCATCGCCAGCAGCTCGTCGTGCCAGCCGTCTTCCGCCAGGTTTCGGGCCTGCCGCAGCGCTTGTTCCCTTTTGCCGCCGGACGATTCCCCGGCGTCGAACCGGTTGACCCACCACATCGTCCGTCCCCCGGCGACCCGGGTGTACCCGCCTCGGGTCCGGTTCGAGCCGATGGTGAGCGCCGTGCCCTGCGGGCGCTCGTCGCCGGAAGGAACCAGTGCTCGCCAAACGCGGTTGCCCTTGTGCTCGACCGCGGAGCTGCCCGGCACCAGCGCGGCGCGGACGTCGGAGTAGACCCCGTCCGCGCCGATCAGGAGATCCGCGCGCAGGGACGAGCCGTCGGCGAGGTGCACCTCCACGTCCGCGTCGTGTTCGGTGAAGCCGGTGACATGGGCGTCCAGGCGGATCCGGTCCAGACCGGCGGTCTCGGCCAGCAAGGTGTTCAGGCCCGGCCGCGGCACCATCAGGAACCGGTAGCGGGACGGGTCGTAGCCGTCCGCGCGTTCCGGGTTCCCGGCGGCGTCGAAGAACCAGGCGTCGACGATGTCCCCCATGCGCCGGACGTCGTCGCCGATGCCGAGCTTGTCGAACTCCCGCAACGCGTTGGGCCACAGGCCGATCCCGGCGCCCACGGCCCGCACCTCCGGCGCGTGCTCCAGCACGATGACGTCGTGCCCGATCAGCCGCAACGACGCGGCGGTGGTGAGTCCGACCAGTCCCGCTCCCACGATCACAGTGCGCATATGACCAGCCAATAGGGAACACGGATAACTTCAAATGCATAGCTGGTCTGGCTAGCATTACCTGGGTGCATCTGGATCTGAACCTGCTGGTCACCCTGGACGCGCTGCTCGACGAGTGCAGCGTCACCGGGGCGGCCGACCGGCTTTATCTCACGCAGCCGGCCATGAGCCGCGCCCTCGCGCGGATCCGGCGGGCCACCGGCGACCAGATCCTCGTCCGGTCCGGCAGGACGATGCTGCCCACGCCCTACGCCGAGCAGATCCGTGACGAGGTGCGCCAGCTGGTCACCCGCGCCCAGGCGGTGCTGAGCCCGGCGGCGGAGGTGGATCCGGCCACCCTGGAGCGCACCTTCACCGTGCAGTGCAACGACGTCGTCATCGACGCGCTCGTCGCGTACCTCGCCGCCGACCTCGCCCGGATGGCGCCCGGGGTCTGCCTGCGCGTTCTCAGCGATGCCCCGGGCACCGCCGCCGACGACCTGCGGCGAGGCCGCGCCGATCTCCAGATCACCAACCAGGTCCCGACGCATACCGAGGCCCGTTCGACCACGGTGCTCACCGACGAACTGGCCGTGATCGGCCGCCGTGACCTGCCGCGGCCGCCGTCGACGTGGGACGCGCTCGCCGCGCTGTCGCATGTGGTGATCTCCCGCGAAGGCGGACGTCACAACCGCGTCGACGATCTCCTGAAGGCTCGCGAACTCCGCAGGACCGTCGCCTTCACCGTGCCGACACTGGCGCTGGCGCTCCGGATCGTGGACACGCACGACCTGGTGACTGTCGCTCCCCGGCTGCTCACCCGGCACGCGCTCCCGCCCTCGCTGCGCGCGTATCCGATGCCCGGGCCCACTCCGCCGATCCCCGCCGTCCTCGCCTGGCATGCCCGCCACGACCGGGACGCCGCGCATCGCTGGCTGCGCGCCTTGATCGTCGACGCGCTCGGCAAGATCACCGAAGAGTCCGTTATGGACGATCAGCGCGCGTGATGCCGGGTGGGCCGGTAGACGAGTTCCTGGGTGTGCCCGTCGAGGGTCCGGCTCTCGATCAGTTCGAGGTCGAAGTCGGCCGCGCCCTGGAAGATCCGTGCCGCCCCGGTCTCGCCGGTGATCACCGGAAAGACCGTCACCTGGACCCGGTCGACCAGACCGGCGGCCATCAGCGCCCGGTTCATCGCCAGGCTGCCGTGCGAGCGCAGCGGCACCTCGGACTCTTCCTTGAGCTTGGCGACGACGTCGATGGCGTCGCCGTGCACGATCGTCGAGTCCGGCCAGTCGAGCGGTTCCCGCAGCGTCGTCGACACCACCGTCGCGGGCAGGTTCTTCAGCCGGGTGATCCACGGGTCGAGAGCCTCGATCTCGACGATGCCCGAAAGCATCTCCACGTTCTCCCGGTACGTCGTGGCGCCGAAGACCATCCGCTGCTTCTCGCTGTACAAGGCGAGGCGGCGCTCCAGGAACTCGGGTCCCTGCTTGCCCCAGTAGCCGCCCCAGTCGCCCGTGTGGGAGCCGTAGCCGTCGAGGCTGGAGAAGACGTCGAAGGTGTAGGTCGCGGTCATGATGGCTCCTTCGGTGAGTGCGGGCTTGCTTTCACCTCCTCTACGAACGGACTCGGGGCCATCCGACATCACCGCGGAAAAAGTGTGGGTCGTGTCGCTGGGCCGGATGGACCAGTCACGCGGCGGTCTTGGGCGCAGGCGGCGAGACTCGGGGAAAGACAGGAAGAGGAGGGTGAACCGGATGCCCGCGACCAAGGCGAGACAGGTACGCCACAACAAAGCCGTCCAGATGTTCGGACGGATCGGGATGGGCTGCTACGGGCTGGTGTACCTGCTCATCGGGTACCTCGCCGTGCGGATCGCGATCGGCGGTGGAGGCCAGGAAGCCGACGGACGCGGCGCTGTCGCCGAGGTCGGCTCGACCCCGGTGGGCGGCGTGCTGTTGTGGGTGCTGGCGGCGGGACTCGTGGCGTACGGCCTGTGGCAGGCGCTGCTCGCCGCTGTCGGATACACCTGGATCGACAAGGAGAGGAAGCGCACCGTCAAGCGGGTGACGTCCGGCGTGCGCTGTCTGGTGGGGATCTCGCTGGGGTTCTACGCGGCCCGGCTCGCCGTGGGCGCGGGTGACCAGGGCAGCGGTGATCAGAAACAGCAGGAGTACACCGCGAAGCTGCTCGAGTTGCCCGCCGGCCCGTTCCTGGTGATCGTGGTGGCCGTCATCGTGTTCGGCGTCGCTGTCGCTTCGGTGGTCAAGGGCGTACGCCGCACCTTCATGGAGGACCTCGACCTCTCGAAGCTGCCTTCAGGCACCCAGCGGTGGGTCGAGCGGCTCGGGAGGATCGGTTACGCGGCCCGGGGTGTGGTGTTCGGCGTGGTCGCCGTGCTCCTCGGATTCGCCGCGCTGGAGCACGATCCGTCCCGCTCCGGCGGGCTCGACGCCGCCCTGCGCACCCTCGCCGCCCAGCCGTTCGGCACGGTGCTGCTCATCGTGGTGGCCGCCGGGGTCGCCGCGTTCGGCGCCTACTGCGTCGGGGCGGCACGCGCACAGCGCGGCTGAGCGCCCGCCCCGGTCCGGCGCGGACCGAGGCGGGAAGCGGAACCTACTCGACGGCGAGTTCGCCCAGTTCCGACCAGCCGTCCTGATCGACCTTCGCGTTGACGATCCGCGGCGTCTCGGCCAGGTACTGCGGCAGATCACGTTGTGCCGCGCGGAAATGTTCGGAACCGACGTGGGCCGCACCGGCGTCGTCGTCCTGGAACGCCTCCACGAGAACGTACTCGTTCGGGTCGTCGAGGCTGCGAGACCAGTCGTACCAAAGGCAACCGGGCTCGGCACGGGTCGCTTCGGTGAAATCGCGCGCGATTTCCGGCCACCGGTCCGCGTGTTCGGGACGGACCCGGAACTTCGCCGTGATGAAGATCATGATCGTCCTGCTTTCCTTTCGATGAGGTCCCCAATGGCGGTCCCGACGGTACCCGAGCGTCGAGAAATCGGCGTTCAGAGCGCGGACGCCGCGCGATAGTCCTTCGGCGAAGTGCCGATCAGCCGGGTGAACATCGTGGAGAAAGCGGCCGGGCTCTCGTACCCGAGCGAGGCGGCGATCCCCGCGATGGGGAGGCCGTCCGACAGCAGCGACAGGGAATGCAGGACGCAGGCCCGTTGCCGCCAGCGCGCGAAACCCATCCCGGTCTCGGTGGTGAAGATCCGGTTCACCGTCCGCTCGCTCACGTGCAGCCGGGACGCCCATGCGCTCAAAGGATCGTGGATGTCGGGTCTGTCCAAAAAGGACTCGCACAGCGCGCGCAGCCGTTCGTGCGCCGGCAGGGGGAGGTCGAGCCGGACCGGGGCGGAACGGCGGATCTCGTGCAGGATCAGGCCGACGACCGCGGCGTCCCGTCCGCGCGGCGAGTACAGCTCTGGCACGTCGACGGCCTCGTTCAGCAGTTCCCGGAGCAGCGCGGAGACCTCGACGACCTGGCAGCGCCGTGGGAACCACGGCACCGCCTTCGGCTCGATGTACAGGCTTCTGGTGCTCACGGTCGTCGTGAAGACCTGGTGACCGGTCTCGGGCGGGACGAGCACCGCGCGCCGCGTCGGGATGGTCCAGGTGCCGTCGGCCGTTTCGACCCGCATCGAGCCCGTCGCGCTGTAGAGGAACTGCGCCCGCCGGTGCCGGTGCGGGGGAATCCGGTGCCCCGGTGGGTAATCGGTGCGGATCGCCACCACCGCGCGGTCGAGGTGGTCGACCTCGTCGATGGGGATGTCGCGCACGTCACCCAGGCTACCCCGGGTGTCCGATGCGCGAAAGAAAGTGGCGTCCTTTCGAATGCCCGCCGTGCCGGCGACGCCTAACGTCGGGTGGGTGTTGATCGAGATCGCGGTGCTCCTCGGGTTCGGCTGCCTGAGCGGCGTCACCACTGTCCTTTTCGGATTCGGCGGCGGATTCATCACCGTGCCCGTCGTCTACGCCTTCGCGCTCGCCGGGCCGGGACACGCGCTGGGCGCGATGCACGTGGCGGTGGCGACGTCGACCGCGGTGATGGTGGTCAACGCCGGGAGCGCGACCCTCGCCCAGCTGCGGACCGGACGGCTTCGCCGCGAGTACCTGTGGCCGCTCATCGCGTTCATCGGTCTGGGCGCCCTGCTCGGTTCCTTCGCCGCCACCGCGGCCGGCGAAAGCGTCCTGCGCTGGCTCTTCGTCGCCTACCTCGCGCTGACCATCGTCGACAGCGTGGTCCGGAAGGGATTCGTGAACAGACGGGAAGACGCCGAGCCTCGCGCCCTCGGCGGGTTCACGACCACCGCGGGCGGCACCGGGATCGGTGCCGTGGCGAGCTTTCTCGGGGTCGGCGGCAGCGTGCTGACCGTCCCGCTCATGCGGCGCAAAGGCCTGCCGATGGCCGACGCGACCGCGTTGGCGAACCCCTTGAGCCTGCCGGTGGCGGTGATCGGTACCGCCGTCTACGCCTTCGCGGCGACGGGGACGTCTCCGGGCGACGCTCATCTCGGCTACATCGACCTGGTCGCCGCGGGCGCGCTGCTGTGCGGGTCGCTGCCGACCATCGCGGTGACGCGCCGGGTGGTCGGCCGGATCCCGGACCGCGTCCACGCGATCGCGTACCTCGCCCTGCTCGCCGCCGCGCTCATCGCGGTCGTCGTCCGTCAGTGATCCGATGAGTCTGTCGGAAGTCAAGTCTTGACAAGTGGTGACAGCAAGATGACACGGCGGGTTGTCCGGTAAAGATCCGATGAATCTCTATACCTTTGGCGGATCTTCCGCCAAGATCTCCGGCATGAAACTGAGATCGATCACCAAACGCATGTTCGTTCTCGGGCTGCTGACGGTTCTCGGGACCACCGGGGCGACGTCGGTGGCCACCGCCGAACCCCAGCAGCCGCCCGCGGACGTCAACGCGACCGGGTTGCCGCGGGGCGGCTGGGAACCGGTCGGCCCGAACAGCATCGGCGGGCTGCTGGCCGTCTCGCCCGCCGGGCTCGCGATGATGCAGCCCGGCCCGCCGGCCTTGTGGCTCTCCAGCGATCGCGGCGCCTCCTGGAGTGCGCGCCGGGGTCTGCCGGAAGACACCTCCATCCAGGGATTCTTCGCCGATCCGGTGAATCCCGACCGCATGCTCGCGGTGGGCAACAAGCCCGGGTACCAGGTCGGCGAGTGGCGAGGCCTGATGCTTCGCACGATGGACCGTGGCCAGACGTGGGAGACGCTTCGCGAGTGGTACCCCGACGGCGCGTTCGGCATGGCGACGGATCCCACCGGCCGGGTCGTCGTGGTGCAGAACCTCGACACGCTGAGCGTCAGCATCGACGGCGGCGTGAACTGGAACGACGTGCCGAGGACCTGGCCGCGCGAGGGGATCGCCGCGCCGGTCGGCGCGCTCAAGCTCACGATGGTCGGCGACGACGCCTACTTCACGACGGTCTACCCGGAGTACTCGCTGTGGGTGGTCCGCGGGGTCAGCACCAAGGAGCCGCGGGCCGAGCTCGTCTACCGGACCGACGGCGAGGTCAACCAGGTCGCTTCGGACGGCAAGCGGTTCGTGGTCACGGTCGGCCCCGAGCTGCACGGTTCCACCGACGGCGGCAAGACCTGGACGGTGCTGCGCCGCGAACCGGATGGGCAACCCCTGCGTGAACCGCGCTTCGTCGGCGGGCGTCTGTACGTCTCGACGTATAACGACATAGACGTCAGCACGGACTTCGGCCGCACCTGGACCCGCAAACCGGTGCCCGCCGCGGGCGAAGGCGTCAGCGACATGATCGAGCTCCCCGCGGCGCCGGGCAAACCCGCCACCATGCTGATCTCCGCGCTGTACCGCGGGGTGTACGAGGACGGCGGCAAGAGCGGCTACCGGCAGATCGGTGTCCCCGGCGAGTCCATTCGCGACCTCGTGACCAGCGGAAACCTGCTGCGGGAAAGCGTCGTCGCGGCCGGTGTGCAGGAGATCTACAACACCCCGCTCCCGCGCGGCAAGGTCGCCGCGGCGGACCGGGCCTGGCAGTCGCACCCCACCGACCGGCTGCACGAGGACGCGCGCCTGTCCGTCTCGCCGAGCCGCCCGGACGTCGTCTGGCAGGTCACCCGGAACGGGTTCGCGCTCGACGTGCTCCGCAGCGGGGACGGCGGCCGCACCTGGCAGTTCGCGGCGAAGGCGAAGGAAGGCCTTCCCAGGACGATCTTCGCGCATCCGGCCGACCCGGACAGGCTCCTCGTCTCGGCCTTCGCGCCCAGCGGCTACGTGCTCTACCGCAGTGACAACGCCGGGAAGTCCTGGGAGAAGCTCACCACCGACATCGGGTTCATCGCGTTCGCCGGTGACCCGTGGAACGCGAACCGGGTCTGGGGCGGCGACTCCGGCGGCCTGAACCGGTCGGACGACGGCGGCAAGACCTGGACCCACGTCTCCGACGAACCGGTCAGTTCGATCTCGGTCAGCCGATGGGGTGGCGGACGCGTCCTCGTCGGTGGCGCGGGCATCCAGCTCAGCGAGGACAACGGCCGGACGTTCCGGCGGGTCCTCGACGGCGGCGACCCCCGTGAGATCAGCCGGATCCTGCCGCATCCGTTCGACTTCCGGGTGTGGTTCGCGACCAGCGCGACCGGGGGAGGGGTACTGCGCAGCACGGACTTCGGCCGCACCTGGTCGCCGATGCCCGGCGCGCTCCCCGACCCCAGGGTGCTCTCGCTGGCGATCAGTGCCGATGGCCGGTACCTGTTCGCGGGCACCGCGCAGTCCGGCGCGTACCGGCTGACGCTGTACTGAGTCCGAGGCGCTTCGTGGCCGGAGAAACTTCCGGCCACGAAGCGTTTACCCGGCCCCTCCCCGGGTGTCAGAGTCGAGGTCATGGCCATCGACGTCGCCGCCCTCCGGCTCCACTTCCCTTCCCTCGCCGACGGAACCGCCTTCTTCGACGGGCCCGCGGGTACCCAGACACCCCGGCCCGTCGCCGACGCCATCGCCGGGACCCTGACCGCTCCACTGTCGAACAGGGGCACGGTCAACCCGTCCGAACTCAACGCGGAGAACGCCATCACCGGCTTCCGCGCCGCGTACGCCGACTTCCTGAACGTTCCGGCCGAAGGCGTCGTCCACGGCCGCAGCGCCACTCAGCTGACGTATGACTTTTCCCGCCACCTGGCCAAGAACTGGCGGGAGGGCGACGAGATCGTCGTCAGCCGTCTCGATCACGACGCCAACGTCCGGCCCTGGGTCCAGGCCGCCGAACGGGCCGGGATGACCGTCCGCTGGCTCGACATCGACCCCGAAACCACCGAACTCGACCTCGATTCGCTCGTCCTCACCGAGCGGACCAGGCTGGTCGCGGTCACGGCGGCCTCGAACGTCCTCGGCACCAAACCGCCGATCCGCCGGATCGCCGACCTCGCGCACGACGCCGGGGCGCTGGTGTTCGTGGACGGAGTGCACTACGCCGCCCACGATCTGGTGGACGTTCCCGCGCTGGGGGCGGACTTCTTCGTCTGCTCGCCGTACAAGTTCCTCGGCCCGCACTGCGGGGTGCTCGGCGCGGCTCCGGCCCTGCTCGAAACGGTCGAGCCGGACAAGCTCATGCCGTCGCCGGACACCGTGCCCGAACGCTTCGAATTCGGCACCCTGCCCTATGAACTCCTCGCGGGTGCGACGGCCGCGGTGGACTTCCTCGCCGCCATGGACCCGGGAGCGGGCGGAGCACGGCGAGAGCGGCTGACCAACTCGCTGAAGTCCTTGCACGACAACGAAATCACGCTGCGTACGAAACTGGAGGAGGGGCTGGGGGGCGCGATCACCGTCCACTGCAAGGCGGCCGACCGGACCCCGACCATCCTGCTGGGTCTCGGGGGCCGCGAGCGCGAGGCGCAACGGCGTCTCGCCGAACGGAAGATCGTCGCCCCTGCGGGGTCTTTCTACGCCTACGAAGTCTTCGCGGCCTTGAAGCTGGAGGACCCGGCACTCCGGGTCGGGCTGGCACCGTACACCAGCGCGGAGGACGTCGACAGGCTGCTGGACGGGTTGTCGACGTTCGGGTGACCACAGTGGACAGTCGAGTGCAACTCGAATGTGGTGTCGAGGCCGCTGCTGTCCTTCCTTGATCGCGCGTTGTGAAGGCTCCCTTGCTTGCGCCTAGCTCCGTGAAGGCCCCTTGAGGGACCCAGGGTCCGTGAAGGCCTCCTTCACCTTCAGGGTAGGTAAGGAGGCCTTCACGGACTTACGTCCAGCCGAGCTGGCCCGAGAGCGAGCCCAAGTGATAGCAAGGGACCTTTGCTCACGTTGATCAGCACGCTAACTAACGTGAGCAAAGGTCCCTTGCTCCCCCGCAGAGGCTTGAGCGGACCTGGCACCCGACACGCTGCCTTCCCCTCGATCACAAGGTCTCCCGCCCGATCTTGTGATCGGTCCCATGGACTCACGGTGACCGGACCGACACCCTGGGAAGGGATTGTCGCGGGCAACGGGGCCCGGGCGGAACGGGACGGTGACCATCATGGGGAGACTGCGCGCACGGACTTTGATCGCCGGGATGGTCGCGCTCGCGACCGTGGGCATCACGCCCGCCGCGACGGCCGCGACCGGGATCGCGGACCAGTGGAGCGAGCCGGGCCCCTTCGCGGTGACCGTCGAGGCCCTCGACAGCACGCACACCGTGTACCGGCCTTCGCGGCTGGAGAAGCACCCAGTGATCTTGTGGGGCAACGGAACCGGTGCGAGTCCGAAGACCTACGACGGCCTGTTGCGCCATCTGGCCTCGCACGGGTTCGTGGTGGCGGCGGCCGACACGCCGAACGCGGGTTCCGGTGCCGAGATGCTGGCCGGTGCCACGACGTTGATCGCCGAGAACTCCCGGCCCGGCAGCCGCTATCAGGGGAAGATCGACACCGCGCACATCGGCGCCACCGGTCACTCCCAGGGCGGTGGCGGGGCGATCGCCGCCGGCGCGGACCCGCGCGTCACCGCCACGATCCCGATCGAGCCGGGCCCGCAGGGCTCCGCCACCGCGTTGAAGGGACCCGCGTTCTTCCTCGGGGGCCAGTTCGACATCATCGTCGTTCCCGGGCTGCTCGTCATCCCGCGGTATCGCCTCGCGGACCAGGTGCCCGCGATCTACGGCGAACTCGCCGGGGCGACCCACTTCACGCCCGTCGGTGACGGTGGCGGGTTCCGCGGCGCGATCACCGCGTGGTTCCGGTTCTGGCTTTCCGGAGACGAGCGGGCCCGGGCGGAGTTCTTCGGCCCTTCCTGCGGGTTGTGCCGTGACGGCGCGTGGTCCGACGTCCAGCGCAACGCGAAGGCCTCGGCCGTCCCGGGAGCTTGATCGACGGTTTTGTCGGTGGTCCGGGTTAGGGTCTGGCGCAGCAGCCTGACCTGGAGGGATACCCGTCATGACCACTCTCGACAACCGGCCGAACACCGCGCTCCTGGTCGTCGACGTCCAGAACGCCGTCGTCGACGAAGGCCACGAACGCGACGCCGTGGTCGCGAACATCGGCGTTCTCGTCGGCAAGGCACGGAAGGAAGAAGTCCCGGTCGTCTGGGTGCGGCATTCCGACGAGGGGCTCGTGCACGGCAGCGAAGAATGGCGCATCGTCCCCGAACTGGTTCCCGAGGCGGCCGAGCCCCGCGTCGAAAAGTCCTACGGAGACTCCTTCGAGGACACCGATCTGGAGAAGGTGCTGGCCGAACGCGGCGTCGGGCGCCTCGTGGTCGTCGGGGCGGAGACCGACGCCTGCATCCGCTCGACGTTGCACGGCGCCCTGGTCCGCGGCTACGACGCGACGCTGGTCGGCGACGCGCACACGACGGTGGACAAGACGGAATGGGGAGCGCCGACGCCGGAGCAGGTCATCGCGCACACGAACCTGTACTGGCGTTACCAGGCGGCGCCGGGCCGGAAGGGAGGGACGGTCAAGACCGAAGACGTCGAATTCAGCGGCTGAACCGCCTCAAGAGCGGCTTGACCAGCGAGCGATCAGCAGACCGGCGTCGCCGGTGAAACCGTTGTGGCAGTGGTGCTTCGCCGCCTGAAGCACGCGCCGGACGGTTTCGGGCGGTACCTGCCTGGCGTGGGCGTCCAGGCATCCGGCGAGCGCGAACCGCGCGCCGTCGGCGGCACGCGCACCCGAGAGCCCTTCGGTGTGCAGGGCCAAGAGGTCTCCGGGGCGCAACCGGGTGGTCGTGATCCGGCCGAGCGGCCCGGCGCCGAACGACGGGCGCCGCACACTGTCCACTGTGGCCAGTTCACGGTCGGCGCCGAGGACGAGCGGTGGTTCACCGCCCGCCTGGAGACAACGCAGGGTGCCGTCGGCCAGGTTCAGTTCGGCCAGCGTGCCGCGGACCAAGGCGCCGTCACCGAACTGCGTCGACAGCGCTCTGTCGACGGCGGCCTCCTGATCGCGCAGCCCGCGACCCTCGCGGCGAGCGGATCGGCAAGCCACGAGCGCGGCGGAGACCACCAGGCCCGCGCGCGCGGCGTCGCGGCCGGCGTCGAAGATCGCCAGCCACGCCGTCGTCTCGGAAAGGGCATAGTCGAAGGCGGTGCCGCGAACGTCGCGGACGGGCTCGACACCGCCCGCCACCACGACGTCGCGTGTCGCCGCGGTCGACGGAGGCAGGTTCTGCCGGAGCAGGTCCGCGGTGGGGCTGGACGGTCGTCGGCGCAGCAGTGTGTCGAGGCCGTCGCCGTGCCTCCTCGCGCCGGCGAGAAGGTGGCCGGACAGCGACGCGAGCCACCGGCACTGGGTTCGCAGGGCGGGGTCGTGGAGGTCGGTGTCCGCGTCGGCTTCGACTTCGAGCACGCCCAGGCGTTCGTCGCCGTCCAGCAGCACGGTCCACAACCGCGGCCCTCCCGGCTCCTCGGCGGGCATGGTGTCGGCGTGCCGGTACGCCCGGCCCGCCGTGCCGGCCTCGATGTCCAGCGGCACCCGGTCCGGTGCCGGCCCGCCGGGGAGCGGGATGAGCTGCCGTTGGTCGTGGTCGACGAGGTAAACGGTGATCTCGAGGTCCAGCGCCCGGCCCGCCGCGGCGATGATCTCGGGCAAGCGCTCCGGCGGGGCCCGGTGGGCACCGTCGAGAAGTCCCACCAGCGCCGCCAAGGGACCACGAGGGCGAGTCTTCTCGCCGGCCGCCGCGCGGCTATATGGCGCTTGGCGGACGCCGGAGACCTCTTCGAGCCGCTCGTTGACCGCGTGAGCCACCATGTCGCGCTGGATCCTGGGCAGGGGGACCAGCCCTTGCAGGAACGCCTCCAGTTCGAGCTCGCTGACGTCGCCACCCAGCGCGAAGTACCTCAGCCACAGCTGTTCCAGGGTGAGCCCGGTCCGCGCGAAACAGGCCGCGACGATCCGGCGTTGCTCCTCTGCCTGGAGCGAGGCCACGGTGATCACCCCCGGGTTCTCGGCAACGTGAGAACCGGGTACCAACCGATGCCCGGTGTGAAACATGAGCGTTGTCGGTGGTCCGGTCCCAGCGGGAGAACGTCGAATTACGCCAGGTGGCGGAGCGGTTCGTCGACGACGCGACCGGGCGAGCCGATCCGGGACGGGCCGAACGTGGGTCGCGGTAGGCGAGGTGATCGCACTCGGCTAAGGTCGGCTTCCGAAAGCGGTTCTGAGCGTTGAGAAGTTAGCGCCGATCCGCCGGTAACCGGGTTGGTTGCGGCGGTTGATGGTGCGCGCTCGGCGCCGGTTCCCGCCGGTGACTCCCGTGGTGCATCACGCCGATGTGCAGAAGTGGGAGAGGCGGGCTTTGGCCGATGAAGTCGACTGGCAGCAGGACAAGAACCGATTCGTCGAGGATGTCGGCGACGGCGACCTGCCGGTGATCTCCGAAAACGGCGCTCGGCTCATCGCCGGGCCACTGGTTAAGCAGTTCGTATCCCTGACCAGGGCGTTGCTGGATTCCGGCTCGGTCGCCGCGGTACTCGAACGGGTGGTTTTCGCGACGCGGGACCTGGTACCGGGCGCCGATCTGGTGAGCGTCACCCTGCTCGATCCCGACGGCGGGTTCCACACACCGGTGAGGACCGACGAGATCGCCGGTGAGCTGGACCAGTTGCAGTACCAGTACGGCGAGGGTGCCTGTGTCGAAGCGGCGCGGGTTTCGGGACCGGCGGCGGCCTTCAGCGACAACCTCGCCGAAGACGCCCGCTGGCCGCGTTTCGGCCCGGCCGCCGCGTCGCTGGGTTTCCACTCGCTGGTTTCGACGGCCCTGCTGCCGGACGCGTCGAGTTCGGACCTTTCCGGGGCGCTGAACGTGTACTCGCGACGTCCGCACGGCATCGCGAGGCCCGACCGCGACGTGCTGTTGCTCCTGGCGACGCACGCGTCGCTGGCGCTGGCGACCACGCACGCGGTCACCCGCGGTCAGCTCCAGGAGGAGCAGCTCCAGCAGGCGCTGGACAGCAGGGACGCGATCGGGCAGGCCAAGGGGATCCTGATGGCGCGGCGCGGGATCGACGCGGCGGAGGCGTTCGAGGTGCTGCGGCACACGTCGCAGAACATGAACATCAAACTCCGGGAACTGGCGGAGATGCTGTCCAAGCGGCATGCGGAACTGGAATTGCCCGACTGACCAGGCCGTCACCACTACGATCGCGATCATGGCTTTCGGTGAGCTCGAGTTGTCGCGGACGTATGAGTGGCGTGGCCGTTCGGTGGCGTGGGAACGCCTCGGCGAAGGCGCCCCGGTGGTGCTGTGCCATGGGACACCTTGGTCGGCGCAGCTGTGGGCGCCTTTCGCGCGAGCGCTCAGCGAGGAGTTCACCGTCCACGTCTGGGACATGCCGGGCTACGGCCGCTCGTCGAAGGAACCTGGTCACGCCGTCGATCTTGGGACGCAGGGCGAGCTCTTCGCGGACCTCCTCGGGTATTGGGGGCTGACGGCCCCGCACGTGATCGCCCACGACTACGGCGGGGCTGTTTCCCTGCGCGCGAAGTTGCTGCACGGTGCCGAATACGCCTCGCTCGCCCTGGTGGACGTCGTCGCGTTGCGGCCGTGGGGATCGGAGTTCTTCCGGCTCGTCGCGGAGAACGCCGACGTCTTCCAGGCGCAGCCCCCGACGGTGCACAAGGGCGCCCTGGAGTCCTACATCGGGACGGCCTCCCATCGTGGTCTCACCCGCGCGCAACTGGACACGCTGACCGGGCCGTGGCTGGACACGGAAGGGCAACGCGCCTTCTACCGGCAGATCGCCGAGGCGGACGTCCGCTACACCGACGAGATCCAGGACCGCTATCCGGAACTCGACTTGCCGGTGAAGGTGATCTGGGGAGCGGACGACACGTGGATCCCGGTGGACCGGGCGGAGCAGCTCGCGAACGCGATTCCCGGCGCCCTTCTCGACGTCATCCCGGACGCCGGGCACCTCATCCAGTTCGACGCGCCGGTCGAACTGGCCTTTTCCCTGCATCGGTGGCTCACCGCGGAAGTGGGCCGGTGGGGACCCGCCGGGAGCGGACGCTGAACGCCCGGCGCAAGATCAACATCGTTTCATTCGGATATTAGAAGTCGTCTACGTGATATCCGGCGACGTAGGCATTCGCGAGCAGGCCGCCACGACATTCCGCCGTCGACGTGCCGAAGCCGACCGGAACCCAATGTCCGACGGTGAACCACAGGGACGATCCCGAGGTGCAGTGCGCGACCACCCGATAGGTTTCCGAGTGTCTCGGCAAGGAGAAGCAGGTCAGGGAAATCGCCTCACCGAAGACGATTCCGTAGCGGTTGCTGTCGCATCCGTAGGGCGGGAACTGGCCTTCGGTCGCCGCGGAGGCCGGTGAAGCGGCCAGGAATCCGGCCGCCGAAAAGGCGGCCATGACTAAAGCGGCGATTTTCTTCTTCATTGCTTTCTCCCGCGGATCGTTCCCAATGGAAAGCTCAGATTAACCGCACGGAAGAATTGTCGTGAATTCATCGGGCAGGTGAAACGAGAACGCGGGCGGTGAGCCGCGCTGCTCCGAAAGAGCGTCCCCCGCCCCTCTTCTGAGTCTCGTCGCTCCTCTTTCGGCCTAGCGCCGCCGGTACTGCGCGGGAGACGTGATCGTGGCCCGGTCCTCGTAGGATCCCGGCTTCCCGCGGTCGACATGGAACGTCGTCAGGGTGCTCACCGGCGAACGCGGGTCGCGCCGATCGCCGATCACCCGCATGTGCGTGCTCCAGCGGCGGGGCGTGACCTCGTAGACGTCGTAGCCGTACCGGTCGCCTTCGAAGTACTTCAGGTGCGGGTTCGCCGCGCCCATCTTCGGCCCGTTCGTGGCGTTCCACTCGGGGGAGTAGGCGCCGGAGGTGACCGAATGCGCGGTGAACTCCGTGCCGATCACCGGGGTGGACGGATCAGCGAAGTCCGGGAGGATGTCGTCGACGAACGCGGAGTGCCAGTCGCCGGTGATCACCACGAGGTCTTCGAGGCCGCTCTGGG
This sequence comes from Amycolatopsis azurea DSM 43854, assembly GCF_001995215.1. Lineage (GTDB taxonomy): Bacteria > Actinomycetota > Actinomycetes > Mycobacteriales > Pseudonocardiaceae > Amycolatopsis > Amycolatopsis azurea. The sequence continues at coordinate 82,137 of NZ_MUXN01000022.1, read as the reverse complement.
CCACGTGGGTCAGCACCTCTTTGCGCTCGGCGAGGAAGCCGTCCCACTGGTCCGTGAACATGTAGCCACCGCCGCCCGGCTTCGCCAGCTGGCTCAGCATGATCGAGTTCACCCAGCAGTGCCATGCCTCGCCCGCACCGGTCACCTGGTCCTTGAGCCACCCCTTCTGGTCCGCGCCGAGGATCGTCCCGTCGGGCAGGTTCTGCGCCGACCGGTACTGCCGCAGATCCAAAATGGACAGGTCCAGCAGATCGCCCCAGCGGCGCTGCCGGTGGATCCGCGGCGTCGAGGGGTGGTCCGGCCGGACCGGCATGTGCTCGAACCACGCCTGGTACGCCGCCGACCGCCGCGCCCGCAGCGACGGGGTGGTCCCGCTGTAGTCGTTGACGACCTCGTGATCGTCCCAGGTGATGAACCAGGGGTGGGCCGCGTGGGCGTCCCGGAGCGAGGGGTCGGACTTGTAGAGCGCGTGCCGCCGCCGGTACGCCGGCAGCGTCAGCACCTCGGGACCTTCGTGGTCGCGCAGCGGGTTCCCGCCGACCTGGCCGTGCTCGTAGACGTAGTCACCGAGGTGGACGACGAAATCGAGGTCCTCGCGCGCGATCCCGGCGTGCGCCGCGTAGAAACCGTCGTGGAACGCCTGGCAGTTCGCCGAGGCGAACCGCACCCGCCGGACCGGCCCGACCGGCGCCGTGCGGGTGCGGCCGACCCGGCTGACCTTGCCGAGCGCCTGGAAGCGGTAGTAGTACTGGGAGCCCGGCTCCAGCCCGGACACCGGGACGTGCACGCTGTGCCCGAGTCCGGCGGTGGCCGCTGTCGTCCCGCGGGCCACGCGGCGGCGGAACCCGCGATCGGTGGCGACCTCCCAGGCGACCTCGACGGTGTCGTCCAGCGGCTGCTCGAACTCCATCGGTTTCGGTGCGAGCCTGGTCCAGAGGGCGACGCCGTACGGCACCGGGTCGCCGGACGCGACACCGAGCGTGAACGGCGCCTCGTCCCAGGTCGCGCCCAGCGCCGCCGCGGCCTCCTCTGCCTGCGCGACCGTCATCCGTGAGCTCAACGGCCAGGCCAGCCCCAGCGCACCGGCGGTGGCGGCGCCTCGCAACAGGTCCTGGCGGTTGACGGACATCGGTGGTCTCCTCGGTTCGGCGGATCGCTCTCCGACACCGAACACCGCCGAGATGGCCGGAGATGAACGCGAGGACGAACATCAGACGGTGATGACGACCTTGCCGCGCGCGTGCCCCTCGTTCGCGTAGCGGATGGCCTCGGGCACCTCGGCCAGCGGGTAGGCGCGGTCGATGACCGGCTTCACCTTCCCCGCCTCGACGAGCGCGCGCAGCGTCTGGAGATCGTCCTGGTTCTCCGTGGAGAGCAGGCCGCGGAGGTTCTGCTTCACGAACGGCCCGAGGAGCAGTGCCCGCAGGGTGCGGGCGACCGGGCCGATCCACTTCCCCTTGCCCTCGGCGCCGACGATCACGAGAGTGCCTTGCGCCGTAAGGGACTTCCGCAGCAACGTCAGCGATCGGTTGCCCGCGGTGTCGACGATGAGGTCGTAGCCGCCGCCGAACTCTTCGCGCGTGTAGTCGAACACCGTGCCCGCGCCGAGCGAACGGACGAGGTCCACCTTGCCGGGGCCGCACACGCCGTCCACCTCGGCACCGAACGCCTTGGCGATCTGTACCGCGAACGTCCCCACGCCACCGCCCGCGCCGATGACCAGGACCTTCTGCCGGGGCGCGACCCGCCCTCGGTCGCGAAGCGCCTGGAGCGCGGTGAACGCGGAGATGGGAACGGCCGCCGCTTCCTCGAAGCCGAGGTTTTCGGGTTTCCGCGCGATCTTGTCCACTGTGGTCAGTGCGTACTCGGCGAAAGAACCCTGACAGGTACCGAAAACCTCGTCGCCGACACTGCACCGCGTGACGTTCTCACCGACCGCGTGCACGACACCGGCGAAGTCCATGCCGCGGACGCGGGCTTTCGGTCTCCGCACCCCGAAACCCATCAACCGCACCAGATACGGCGTGCCTTCCATGAGGTGCCAGACGCCGGGGTCGACGGCCGCCGCCCGGATCCGCACGACCACACTGTCCGGTCCTGCTTCGGGCTCGGGCAGATCGGTCAGGTTCAAGACGTCGGTGGTGCCGTACTCGTTCTGGACGATCGCCTTCATGGCGGCCCCGTTTCCTAGTCCGGATACTGGAAGACGTCGTCGAGCCCGACGCCGAACACCCTGGCGATCTGGAAGGCCATCTCCAGGGACGGTGAATAGCGGCCCTGCTCGATCGCGATGACCGTCTGGCGCGTGACGCCGACCCGGTCCGCGAGTTCCGCTTGGGTCATCTCGCCCTCGGCGAACCGCAGGGCGCGGATGGAGTTCGTGACCTTGGTCGGTTTCACCATGCCTGGAATCCCCGGCGGTAGGCGGCGATCTTCGCGATCGATTCGAGCAGGGAGGACAGGACGAAGGCGAGGTACACGGTGTTCGCGATCCAGAAGTGGTCCACTTCCGCCATCGCCATGACGAGCGCGGCGACCCCGCCGATCACGACGAACGACTGCCCGATGTGCTCACCGAACCGGCCGATCTCGCGGTCTCGCTGGTCTTTGCGGCCGTCGTCCCGCGGAGAGGCGAGCGACACCGCGATGTGCAGCACGATCGAGGCCACGATGGCCGCCCCGATCGTCCACAGCAGTGCCGCCACGTAAGGGACTTCGGCGAACCTGCCGGGGACCGCCCGGCCGAGGATGACGATCAGGTAGGCCACGTAGGCGCAAACCGTGATCACCGCCGTGATCCACGCTCTCTTCTCTTCCAAAGCCACGGCATCCAAAGTAAAGAATTCCAGACTCGGTGTCAAAGATCCTTGACTTGGACGGCCGTACCTCGCCGACCGGCTGGATGCCTATGCGGCACTGGGCGTGATCCTCGGCAGGACGTCGAGGCGGTCCGGGCGATGGCCTCCATGTACTTCGGAGCCGGGTTCAAGCCTCGACGGTGAGGGTCTCTTCGAGGGCCGCCCGGTGCGTCGGCTTCGCCTCTTCGTAGCGACGGCGGCCCTCATCGGTCACGACGACGAAGATCCCGCGCCGGTCCGATTCGCAGAGCGCGCGCTGGACGAGCCCCTCGCGCTCCAGGCGGGCGACGAGTCGTGAGGTGGCGCTCTGGCTCAGGTGGACGACCTCGGTCAGATCGGCCGCGCGGCACTTGCCCACGACGCAGGTGACCAGGCGTTCGAGGGCCTCGAACTCGGTGACACCCAGGCCGTGACGCTCCTGCAGCCGGCACTCGAGGCGGCCGAAGACCGCCGCGTGCCGGGCGGACAGGTCATGCCATTCCCGCAGCAGGTCTTGTTCGGCGACGTCGCTCACGCGGCCCAAGATAGCATGCACGTGAATTTTATGCAAAGTCATTAAATGCACTTGCATTAGATGCGTGTGCATGTAATGTACCGATCATGAGTTCTTCCGTGCAGCTGTCCACCAGCTCGACAAGGTGGGACGCGCGCCTCTGGGGTGTCCTGCTCACTGTGTCCGTCGTCGTGGGCCTCGACGCGCTCGACGTGTCGATGGTCGCCGTCGCCCTCCCGTCCATCCAGGCCGAACTCGGCCTCTCCACCGGTGCCCTGCAATGGATCATCAGCGCCTACGTGCTCGGCTACGGCGGCCTGCTGCTCCTCGGCGGTCGCACCGCCGACCTGCTCGGCAGGCGCCGGGTCTTCCTCGTCGCCGTCGCGGTCTTCGCGCTCGCTTCCCTGCTCGGCGGCCTCGTCGACGACGGCGCGCTGCTGATCGCCACCCGCTTCATCAAGGGACTCGCCGCCGCGTTCACCGCGCCGGCCGCGTTGTCCATCATCACCACGACCTTCCACGAAGGTCCCGCCCGCAACCGGGCGATCAGCATCTTCGCCGTCTTCGGTGCCAGCGGTTACTCCGCGGGCCTCGTCTTCTCCGGCCTGCTGACCGAGGTGGGCTGGCGCTGGACGTTCCTGCTGCCGGTGCCGATCGCGCTCGCCGCGCTGGCCGCCGCCGTCAAGCTGATCCCCTCCTACCAGCCGCAGACGGGTGGCGGCTATGACTTCCCGGGCGCGATCACCGGTGCCGCCGGTTCGCTCCTGCTGGTCTTCGCCGTGGTCGAGGCGCCGGAGATCGGCTGGGCCGCACCGCGGACGCTGATCTCGTTCGCCCTCGCGCTCGCCCTGCTCGTCACCTTCGTGTTCATCGAGAAGCGCAGCAAGCACCCGCTGCTCCGGCTCGGCATCCTGCGCTCCGGCCCGCTGGCCCGCGCCAACCTCGGCGGCGCGACGTTCTTCGGCGCCTACATCGGTTTCCAGTTCGTCGTGATGCTGTACCTGCAGACCGTGCTGGGCTGGTCCGCGCTGCAGACCGCGCTCGGGTTCCTGCCCGCCGCGCTGATCGTGGCCTTCGGTTCGCCCAGGATCGAGCCGCTGATCGACCGGCTCGGCACCCCGCGCACGATCCTCGCGGGCGTCGTCGCCCACGTCATCGGGTACGCGCTGTTCCTGCGGATCGACGAGAGTTCCAGCTACGCCGGTTCGGTGCTGCCGAGCATGATCCTGCTGGGCATCGGCTTCATGCTGGCGTTCTCCTCGCTGAACATCCAGGCGACCAACGGGATCTCCGACGACGAGCAGGGACTCGCCGGCGGTCTGCTGAACACCTCGATCCAGGTCGGCGGCGCGATCGGTCTCGCCCTGGTGACCGCGGTCCTGACCGGCAACGCGGGAGGCGCCACCGGCCCGGCCGCGCTGCTGAACGGCCTGGCGCCCGCGCTGACCGTCGTCACCGGCATCGCCGTGATCAGTGTCCTGGTGGCGCTGTCCGGGGTCGTCGGCCTGCGCAGGGCCGAAGCCCGCACGCCCGTCGCCGAACCGGAGTTCGCCGCGGCCGAATGACAGTGGCCGCACTGACAAGGGGGTGAAAGGGCCCTTCCCGCGCTCGGGGGCGGGAAGGGCCCTTTCGGCTACCAGCGGATCGGCAGGGACTTCAGCCCGTTCTGGAAGTTCGACCGCAACCGCACCGGGTCACCGGCGAGTTCGGCCTCGCCGAGCAGGTCCAGTACCGCTTCGAACATCGCGCGCAGCTGCACCCTGGCGAGCTGGGCGCCGAGACAGAAATGCGGACCGTGCCCGAAGGTCAGGTGATCGTTGGGAGCGCGGCCGATGTCGAAGCGGTCCGGGTCCTCGAAGACCGACTCGTCGCGATTCGCGGCGGAGAACCAGACGACGACCTTGTCGCCCGCCCGGATGTCCACATCGGACAGAACGATGTCCTCGGTCGCGGTCCGGCGGAAGTGCATGACCGGACACCACCAGCGCAACATCTCTTCCACCGCATCGGGAAGCAGTGAACGGTCGGCCAGGAGCCGCCGGTACTGATCCGGATGTGACAGCAGCGCCAGCATCCCGCCGGGGATGCCGTTACGCAGCGTTTCGTTGCCCGCCACGGAAAACAGCCAGAACAGGTTCTCGAACTCCGCGATCGACACCCGCCCGCCGTCTTCGACGTGACTCATCAGGTTGCTCATCACGTCATCGCCCGGGTTCCGGCGTTTGTGCTCGCCGAGCGCGGTGGCGTACGCGTAGAGATCCGGCATCCCGGCGCGGGTGCGCGGATCGGGCATCGCGCCGTCCGGTCCAGGAACCGGCCGCACGGCCAGCGCCGCCCGCGCGAGATCGGTGACCTCGCCCGCCTCGACGGTCGCGCTCACCGCGTAGTCGGCGTCCTGGTAGCCGATCACGCGATTGCTCCAGTCGTACATCAGCCGCCGGTCCTGTTCGGGGATCCCGAACACCTCGGCCAGCGTCAGCAGCGGGAGATCGGCGGCGACGGCGGCGAAATCGCAGTGGCCGTCCGCCGCGACGGAGGTGATCAGCTCTCTCGCCCAGCCGTGGATCCGTTCGGTCAGCCTGCCGACCGCGCGCGGCGTGAACGCCTTGGTGAGCAGGCCACGCAGCCGGGCGTGCTCGGGCGGATCCATGTTGAGCATCATCCGCCGGACGTACCCGAGGTCCTGTTCGGTCGCCGGGTCCCGGATCTGCGTCCCGCCCAGGCTCGACGAGAACAGCCGCGGGTTCTTCAGCACGTGCTTGACGTCCGAATGCCGCAGCACGGCCCAGAAATCGTCCACCCGCACGACCGGCGACTCCCGGCGCAGCGCCGCGAGGTGCTCGTACGGCACACCGCGGGTGTAGGTGTCCGGATCGGTGATCACGGCTTCGAAGACTAGCCCGGCGACGGGGGACTGCGGAAAGATCCGTCCGGTGGAACCACTGAAGATGCGCACCGCCGGAACCGACGGACCCGCCGTGCTCCTGCTGCACGGCCTCGGCGCGACGGGCGCGGTGTGGGACGGCCTGATGCTGCAGCCCGGCTACCGCTGGCTGGCCCCCGACCTCCCCGGGCACGGGGCGTCGCCGCACCTGGCGCACTACTCCTTCGGAAGCCTCGCCGGGGCGGTCGCCGACGCCCTCCCGGAACGCGGTCCGCTGCTGGTGATCGGCCACTCCCTCGGCGGGGTGGTCGGACTGGCCCTGGCCAGCGGGTGGTTCGGGCTTCACGTCGATGGGCTGCTCGCGGTCGGCGTCAAGGTCGAATGGAGCGAGTCCGACCTGGCCAAGGCCGCCGACATGGCGGCGAAACCGCCCAGGGTGTTCCTGACCAGGGAGGACGCCGAACGGGCGTTCCTCAAGATCGCCGGCCTGACCGGGCTGTCCGAAGCGGACCCCGACGGCGTCGTCGAAACCGAGGGCGGCTGGCGGCTGGCGCTGGACCCCCGCGCGTTCGCCGTCGGCGCGCCCGACATGTCCGGCCTGCTCGGCGCCGCGCGCTGCCCCGTCGCCCTCGCCGCCGGTGAGCACGACCCCATGAGCCGCATCGACCAGCTTCGCGCCCTCAGCCCCGCTTCGGCCGAACTCCCCGGGCTGGGGCACAACGCCCACGTCGAAGACCCGGCGGTACTCCTGGCCTTTCTCGCGCAGTTCGCGGGCTAGCGCCGGAGGCGGCCGAGAGTGGCGATGCCCTCGGCGATGTCGCTCGCCGGGCTGGACCCGTAGCCGAGGACGAGGCCCGGACTCATCGGCCGCTGACAGTGCCACGACAGCGGCTGGACCTTCACGCCCTGTTCGAGCGCGGCCGCGGCGAAGTCGAGGTCGGAGAACTCGGCGTCGAAGGTGATCGTCAGGTGCAGCCCGGCCGCCGCGCCGTGCACGACGGCGTCCGGGAGATGCGTCCGGAGCGCGTCGATCATCGCGTCCCGCCGGCGGCGATGGCGTTTGCGCACGAACCGCAGCTGCCGCTCCATCTCGCCGGACTCCATGAGATGCGCGAGCACCAGCTGCGGGAGGACGGCGTTGCCCAGGTCGGCGAACCGTTTGGCCGCTACCACCTCGTCCCGGTAGCGCGTCGGCACCAGCATCCAGCCCACCCGGAGCGCGGGCGCGAGCCACTTCGACACGCTGCCCGCGTAACACACCTGTTCGGCGAGCATCGAGCGCAACGCGGGGACCGGTGGACGGTCGTAGCGGTGTTCGGCGTCGTAGTCGTCCTCGATGATCAGCCCGCCGTCCGCGGCCCAGCGCATGAGCTCGCGGCGGCGTTCCCCGCCGAGCACGACACCGGTCGGGAACTGGTGCGCGGGCGTGAGCAGCACGGCGGGCGCACCGCTGCGGACGAGTTCGGCGACGTCGATCCCGTCCTCGTCGACGCGGATCGGCGGCGTCGCCAGCCGCCGGTCGTGCAGATGCTGCCGCGCGCCCAGCGAACTCGGGTCCTCGACGGCGATCTCCGAGATCCCGTTGTCGCACAGCACCTGGGCCAGCAACCCGAGGCCCTGCGCGACACCGGCGACGATCAGGACGTCGTCGGCGTCGGCGGTGATGCCGCGGGTGCGGGCGATCCAGTGCGCGATGGCCAGCCGCAACGCGGGCGCGCCCCGCGGGTCGCCGTAACCGAAGGACGCCGCCGAAAGGTCGTTGAGCACGGTGCGTTCGGCGCGGAGCCAGGCCGTCCTCGGGAAAGCGGTCAGATCCGGGACGCCGGGGGACAGGTCGATCCGCGCCGGGGTCGACCGCAGTGAGTCGAAGACGCCGATCCCCGGGGCGGGCTGGAAGATCGTGCCCGCAGACGGGGGACCGGACGTCGTTTGTTCCTTCGTCCTCGCGGGCGCCGCGACGACCACCGTGCCCGCACGGCCCCGTCCGGCGACGTGGCCGTCCTCGACCAGCCGCTGGTAGGCCTCGGTGACGACGCCGCGGGAAACCCGCAGGTCCGCGGCCAGCGCCCTGGTCGCGGGCAGCCTGCTGCCGACCGGCAGGCGGCCGTCGGAGATGGCGTGCCGCAACCGCGACGCCAGCCAGTCCGACCGGCGCCCCGGCGGTGCGTCCCCGATGTCCAGCTGCAGGAAGTCCGAGCCCTCGGCAGTCACCCGATCATTGTGTCATTCGGGTTCGTAGGCGAGGTTCGGCCGCAGCCACTGCTCCATAGTGGACAGTTCGAGGCCGCGGCGGGCAGCGTAGTCCTCGACCTGGTCCTTGCCCAGCCGTCCGACGGTGAAGTACCGCGACGCGGGGTGGGCGAAGATCAGCCCGCTGACGCTCGCCGCCGGGCTCATCGCGAACGACTCCGTCAGCGTCATCCCGAGCTTGTCGGAGTCGAGCAGGTCGAACAGCTCCTGCTTCTCGCTGTGGTCCGGGCTGGCCGGGTAGCCGAGCGCGGGACGGATCCCGCGGAACCTCTCGGCGTGCAGGTCTTCCAGCTTCGGATCGGCGTCCGGCTCGAACCATTCCCGCCGTGCCTTGAGGTGGATGTACTCGGCGAATGCCTCGGCGAGCCGGTCCGCGAGCGCCTTGACCATGATGGCGCGGTAGTCGTCCTGCTTCGCCTCGAACTCGGCGGCGAAATCCTCGGCGCCGAGGATGGTGACCGCGAACCCGCCGAGGTGATCGCCCGCGCCCGCCGGGGCGATGTAGTCGGACAGGCACCGGTTCGGCCGGTCCAGCGGCTTCTTGGTCTGCTGGCGCAGCATCGGGAACTTGACGCCCGATTCCAGGATGATGTCGTCACCCTCGGAGTGCGCCGGCCAGAACGCGTACGCGCCCTTCGCCTGGAACCGCTCCTCGGCGATGATCTGGTCCATCAGGGTGTTCGCGTCGTCGAACAGCTCCCGCGCGACGGGGTTGTCCAGGATCGCCGGGTACTTGCCCTTCAACTCCCACGCCAGGAACAGGAAGGTCCAGTCGACCATCTCGCGCAGCTCGGTGAGCGACGGCGAGACGTACCGGACACCCGTGAACGCGGGCGTCGGGACCTCGTCGAAGGAGACCTTCTCCGGGTTGGCCCTGGCCTGCTCGACCGTCAGCAACGGGGTCCGCTGCTTGTTCGCGTGCTGGACGCGCAGCTCTTCCTGGTCCTCGCGGTTCTTCTTGTCGAGGATCTCGGCGCGGTCCGGGTCGAGCAGGTCGCCGACGACGCCGACGACGCGGGAGGCGTCGAGGACGTGGACGGTCGTGTTCTCGTACGCGGGCGCGATGCGGACCGCGGTGTGCTGGCGTGACGTGGTCGCGCCGCCGATCAGCAGCGGCAGTTTCAGCCCGCGCCGCTCCATTTCGCCGGCGACGTTGACCATTTCGTCGAGCGACGGTGTGATCAGGCCGGAAAGCCCGATGGCGTCGGCACCCTCGGAGACCGCGGTGTCCAGGATGACCGAAGCCGGGACCATCACGCCGAGGTCGATCACCTCGTAGTTGTTGCAGCCGAGGACGACTCCGACGATGTTCTTGCCGATGTCGTGCACGTCGCCCTTGACCGTCGCCAGGACGATCTTCCCGTTGCCCTGGCGGGTTTCGACGCGGCCTTCGAGGCGGGCCTTCTCCTTTTCGGCCTCCATGAACGGTTCGAGGTAGGCCACGGACCGTTTCATCACGCGCGCGCTCTTGACGACCTGCGGCAGGAACATCTTGCCGGACCCGAACAGGTCGCCGACGATCTTCATGCCGTCCATCAGCGGACCTTCGATGACCTCGAGCGGCCTCGGCAGCTTCTGCCGCGCTTCCTCGGTGTCCTCTTCGATGTAGTCGACGATGCCGTGCACCAGCGCGTGGCTGAGGCGCGCCTCGACCGGGTTCTCCCGCCAGGAGAGGTCGACGGTGCGCTTGGTTCCCTTGCCGCTGACCGTTTCCGCGAACGTGACCAGCCTGTCGGTGGCGTCCTCGCGGCGGTCGAAGAGCACGTCCTCGACCAGTTCCAGCAGATCCTTGGGGATGTCCTCGTAGACCGCGAGCTGCCCGGCGTTGACGATGCCCATGTCCAGCCCCGCGCGCACCGCGTGCAGCAGGAAGGCGGAGTGCATCGCCTCGCGCACGACGTTGTTGCCGCGGAAGGAGAACGACAGGTTCGAGATACCGCCGCTGATGTGCACGCCCGGACAGCGTTCCTTGATCCGAGGCAGCGCGTCGATGAACGCCTTGGCGTACCCGTTGTGCTCGGAGATGCCGGTCGCGACCGCGAGCACGTTCGGGTCGAAGATGATGTCCTCGGCGACGAAACCTGCCTGCTGGGTAAGGAGATCGTAGGCACGGCCGCAGATCTCGACCTTCCGGTCGGCGGTGTCGGCCTGGCCCTGCTCGTCGAAGGCCATCACGACCACGCCCGCGCCGTAGTCGCGGATGCGCCGGGCCTGCTGGAGGAACTGCTCCTCGCCCTCCTTGAGGCTGATGGAGTTGACGACTCCCTTGCCCTGCACGCATTTCAGTCCGGCTTCGAGGACCGTCCAGCGCGAGCTGTCGATCATGATCGGCAGCCGGGCGACCTCGGGTTCGGTGGCGATGAGGTTGAGGAACGTGGTCATCGCTTTTTCGCTGTCGAGCAGGTCGGCGTCCATGTTGACGTCCAGCAGGTTCGCCCCGCCGCGGACCTGCTCCAGCGCGACATCGACGGCTGCCTGGTGGTCGTCGGCCTCGATCAGCTTGCGGAACTTGGCGGACCCGGTGACGTTGGTCCGCTCGCCGATCATGACGAACCCGGTGTCCTTGCCGATCTCGAACGGCTCGAGCCCGCTGAACCGGGTGTGCGGCTCGGCCTTCGGGAGGACGCGCGGCGCCATCCCGCGGACGGCGTCGGCGATGCCCTTGATGTGCGCGGGGGTCGTGCCGCAGCAGCCGCCGACGACGTTGACCATCCCGGCCGTGGCGAAGTCGCCGAGCAGCGCGCCGGTCTCGTCGGGCGTCTGGTCGTACCCGCCGAACGCGTTCGGCAGACCGGCGTTGGGGTGGCAGGCCGTGTAAGTGCCCGCAAGGTGGGACAGTTCGGCGATATGCGGTCGCATCTCCTCGGCGCCCAGCGAGCAGTTGACGCCGACGAGCAGGGGATCGGCGTGCTCGATGGAGCTCCAGAACGCCTCGACGGTCTGTCCGGACAGCGTCCGGCCGCTCAGGTCGACGATCGTCACCGAGATCCACAACGGCAGATGCGGCGCGACGTCGCGGGCGGCGGAGATCGCGGCCTTGCAGTTGAGGGTGTCGAAGATCGTCTCGATCAGCAGCAGGTCCACGCCGCCTTCGGCGAGTGCCTTGATCTGGTCGGCGTACGACGCGTACACCTCGTCGAAGGTCACCGCGCGGAACGCCGGGTCCTCGACCTTGGGCGACAGCGACAACGTGACGTTCAGCGGCCCGACCGACCCGGCGACGAACTTCCCGCCGGCCGCGTCCGCCGCCTCGCGCGCGATCTGGGCGCCGCGGAGGTTCATCTCGTACGCGAGATGCTCGAGCCCGTAATCCGCCTGGCCGATGGTGGTGGCGGTGAACGTGTTCGTCGTCGTGATGTCCGCGCCGGCGTCCAGATACTGGCGATGGATGTCGAGGACGACGTCCGGTCTGGTGATGTTCAGCAGGTCGGGGTCGCCGGTGATGTCACGGGGGTGATCCTGGAACCGCTCGGTGCGGTAGTCCTCGGGTTTGAGGCCGGCGTTCTGGAGCATCGACCCCCAGGCGCCGTCGAGCACGACTATGCGCTCATCCAGCAGCTTTCGCAGGGCGGTCGTTTCCATCCAGCGCTCCTCCCATGTCGTGGGAGGCGCCCTTGCGGTGAAGTCCGGGCCGAGCGTGGCGGACCCCATGGTCCGTTGCAGCGCCTCTCGACCTTGGCGACCAGACTACCGGACCGGCACAAGGGCGTTCGGTCCGAAGTGCTCAGCCGCTGGCCAGCGCGGGTTCGGCTTCCCGGATCGTGGGACGCGGCGGTGCGGGCCTGCGCCGGGCGACCACTTTGCGGCCGACGTCGATCATCGGCACCTCGACCCAGCGGTAGAGGACGTCGGAAATGAGGAGGGCGACGACGGTCACGGCGAGAGCGGTCAGCGTCCGATGTGCACCCAGCTGGGGAATCGACAGGGCGACCACGGTCGCCGCCACGCCTTGCAGGAGGTACACCGAGTACGACCGCTCGCCGATGAACCGCATCGGCGCGGTGGAGAAGAGCCAGGCGATCGGACCGCGCGGGATCAGCGAGGTGATGAACAGCGCGACCAGCACGGCATAGGTGGTGCCGCCGACAGTGCCGCCGTCCTGGAAGAAGGCTTCGATGTCGGTCACGTGGGTCTGGAGGACCACGAGAGCCACGAGCAGGACGATGCTGGCCGCGGGATGGGTGAAGACGCGGAGGATCGCGAAGCCCTTGCGGTAGTGGAGGCCGATCGCGAGCGCGCAGCCGATGATGATGGGCGAGTAGGCGCCGGCGTACGGCATCACCGGGATCAGGGCGATCATGAGCGCGATCAGGCCGATCGCCAGGCCCAGTCGCTTGGGGAAGCTCAGCGCCGCGATGCCGAAGGCCAGGAAGGGCCAGACGAGATAGAACTTCTGCTCGACACCCAGGGTCCACGACTGGCCGAAGGGTCCGTTGTGGGCGAACTCGTTGGTGAAGGTCAGGAAGTACGGCATCGCTCCGGACAGCCCGCTGGAGGTGTACTCGCCACGCAGATACGTGAACACCACGACGATGCCCAATACCGCGAAATACACCGGGAGAATGCGGAACGCTCGACGGATGTAGAAATTGGCGAGGGAGATCCGGCCGTTCCGGTCCTCTTCGCGCAGGGCCAGTGTGGTGATCAGGAATCCGGAAAGAACGAAGAACAGGTGGACGCCGATCCACCCGTTGGCCATGGCCCACGACGGTCCTCCGTAGTGGAACACCACCACGAGGAGCGCGGCGATCGCGCGCAGCCCGTCTAGGGCCGGGAATCTCTTCGTGGACAGGTACTGCTCGTGCGTCATCATGCTTTGGAACCCCCGGGAGCGTCACCGGAAGCCAAGCCGATGAGGATGCGTCACTCTAAAGGGTGAAACGCCGGTTCCTGTGAGGGGGCTGTGTGTTTTCTGTGTGTAGCGAGGATGCCTACGACGTGTTCCGTCAACTGGCAACGAATGGTCGCCATTGCCGGTTATTCGTTTTCTTGCGAGGGGTCGAAACTGTGTCCGCGGTTACCGAGGTGTGCGTGGCCTTCGGATATCGCGCGCGGGCACAGGAAGGAGCCCTGATTCGCGATCGGAATCAGAAACCCAAGGACGCCTTCTGGATCTTCACCGGCTTCGCGGGCAGCCCGTCCTGCGGCCCGTTCGGGTCCGTCGGGATGATCCCGGCGGCCACGATCCGGTCCAGCACGTCCATGCCCCGCACGACCTTGCCCATCACCGAGTAGTTCTTCGGGATGTTCGCGAACGAGTGCACGATGAAGAACTCGCTGCCGTTGGTGCCGGGGCCCTGGTTGCCCATGGCGATGGTGCCGCGTTCGTAGGTCTCGGTGCCGTCGACCTCGTCCGGGAACTTGTAGCCCGGCCCGCCCTTCTCGGCCTCGTAGATGTCGCCGCACTGGAGGACGCCGAGGCGTGAGGAGTTCGTCAGGCGCCAGCACTGGCTGTGGTCGTAGAAGCGCTGGAGAGCGAGGCTCGCCAGGTTGTGCGCGGCGCACGGGGCGGCGCCCGCGCGGTTCAGGCGCACGGTCACCGGGCCGTAGTTGAAGCGGAACGTGACGTCGATCGTGCCGCGGGTCAGCGCGAAGGGCAGTGGCCGCAGGACCGGCCGGGCCGCCGGGTTCTCCGGGGTCGGCGTGAACTCGCAGCGCACGATCGGAAGTGAACCCGCGGAGGCGGCGGGCGCGGCCGAGGCCACCCCGGGCAGCAGGACGGCGGCGAGAGCGGAGACGACGGCGGTGACACCCCAGCGCAGCTTCATGAGGGGGAACCTAACCCAAAAGGGTGGTCGTCGGGTAGCGCTTCACGGACTCGGCGATCGCCACACCCACCCCAGGTGCATCAGCAGTCACGGCCGCGGCGCGTGAAGGACCCCTTCCCTCGGCTCAGCCGAGGAAACTCGCCCTTCGCGGCGACCCAAGTACACGAAGGCCCCCTTCCCTACGCCAGGCGCAAGGAAGGGGGCCTTCATGTACTTCAGGTGGGTGAGGGCGGCGGTGAGACGTCGGTCCAGGTGGTCGTGAGTGGCGATTCGGGTTAGAACACGAATCGCCACTCACGACCACCCGCACCGAACGGTCACCGCACATGCTGAGCTCACTCACCGCAGCCTTCCTCGCCGTCTCGCTCGTCCTGCCGCCCACGGAGATCCCGCCGACCGAGATCCGGCCTGACCAGGTCGAACACATCGCCCTGCCCTGCGCCCAGGCGGGTGCCTCCGCCGACGACACCGACGTCGCCCAAAGCCTCAACCAGCAACTCGCCACCAAGATGCGCGGCTACATGAACTCGTACAACACGTCCTGCGCCAGAGCGGTCGTCGAGACCGTCCGGAGATCGGGGTTCAACGAGCGCGCGGCGGCGATCGCGATCGCGACGGTGATCGTCGAGTCGAGTATCGCCAACCTCGACGGCGGCCTCGGCGACTCGGTCGGGCTCTTCCAGCAGCGCGCGAGCTGGGGGAGTTTCGAGCAGCGGACCGACCCGGTCTGGGCGACCGCCCGGTTCCTCGCCGTGATGCGGCAGTTCTTTCCCGACAACGCGTGGAACGACGTCGCCATCGGGGACGTCGCCGCGGCGATCCAGCGGCCGGCGGCCAAGTACCGGCACCGCTACGGGGTCGAGGCGGACGACGCGGTCAAGATCGTCGGCGAACTCTGGGCCCAGAACGGCGAATGGCCCCTGCCCACCGGAGTGGACAGGGGCCATTGAGCCGTGACGGGACTACTTGCGCCAGGCCGTGCGCTGCTTGCGCATGTCGAGCACCAGCCCGAACATCATCAGCAGGGACAGCCCGATCAGCCACAGGTTCTCGGTCCAGCCGTGGTGGTTGCCGTACAGCATCACCAGCAGGATGATCGCGCAGAGCCAGCCCGCGATCCGCGTCGCCTTCGGGAAGGAACCGTGCCAGCCCCACTCGGCCGACGGCTCGTCGCGGGGGTCGACGGTGTCGACGCCCACCCGGCCGCGCTTTTCGACCGCTTTGCTCGCCACGATCAACTCCTCAAAACCCGATGGTCCGCTTGCCCGCGAATGATCCCACACCTGGCTGCACGCGCCCGACGGGCCCCGCGCGACAATGACACCCGATGACTACCTCGCGAAGTGTGCTCGTGCTCGGTTCGACCGGTTCGGTCGGCGCCCAGGCCCTCGACGTCGCGGCCCGCAACCCGGACCTGTTCCGGGTCGCCGGGATCGCCGCGGGCGGCTCCGACCCCGCCGCGCTGGCCGCGCAGGCCCTGGCGCACCAGGTCGACGTCGTCGCCATCAGCAGGCCGACGGCCGTGGAAGACCTGCAGCTCGCGCTGTACGCCGAGGCGCAGAAGCGCGGCTACTCCAGCGGCGACTTCAAGCTCCCGCGCATCTTCGCCGGGGCCGACGCGGTCGTCGAGATGATCGACGCCACCCCGGTCGACGTCGTGCTCAACGCGCTCCCCGGCTCCCAGGGCCTCCCGCCGACCCTGCGCGCGCTCGCCACCGGCGCCACGCTCGCGCTGGCCAACAAGGAGTCGCTGATCGCGGGCGGACCGCTCGTGCTGGCCGCGGCCAAACCCGGCCAGCTGGTCCCGGTCGACTCCGAGCACTCCGCGATCGCCCAGGCCCTGCGCGCCGGACGCGAAGCCGAGGTCGCCAGGCTCGTGCTCACCGCTTCGGGCGGCCCGTTCCGCGGCCGCAAACGCGAAGAACTGGCGGACGTCACCGTCGAGCAGGCGATGGCGCATCCGACCTGGTCGATGGGGCCGCTCATCACGATCAACTCGTCCACCCTGGTCAACAAGGGGCTGGAGCTGATCGAGGCGAAGCTCCTGTTCGACATCGAGACCGATCGCATCGACGTGGTCGTCCACCCGCAGTCGATCATTCACTCGATGGTGACCTTTGTGGACGGCTCGACGATCGCCCAGGCCAGCCCGCCCGACATGCGGCTGCCGATCGCGCTGGCCCTGCACTGGCCGGACCGCGTGCCCGGCGCCGCGGCCGCGTGCGTCTGGGACAAGCCCGCGAGCTGGACTTTCGAGCCGCTGGACAACGAGGCGTTCCCCGCCGTCGAGCTGGCGAGGCACGCCGGGACCGTCGGCGGCTGCATCCCGGCGGTCTACAACGCCGCGAACGAGGAGCTGGTGGCCGCCTTCCTGGCACAGAACACCGGCTTCACCTCGATTGTGGACACTATTGCCCAGGTGGTGGAAGCCGCCGACGAATGGCGTCGTGAACCTCGCGACGTGGATGACGTACTGGCTGCCGAGCGCTGGGCTCGCGCGCGTGCCGGTGCGCTGATCGGTAAGGGGAAGTAGCGCGTGGTCTTCATTCTCGGGATCGTGCTGTTCGCGCTGGGCATCTGTCTGTCCGTCGCACTGCACGAAGCCGGCCACATGTGGACGGCGAAGGCCTTCGGCATGAAGGTCCGGCGCTACTTCATCGGCTACGGGCCGACGATCTTCTCCTTCCGCCGCGGTGAGACCGAGTACGGCGTCAAGTGGATCCCGCTCGGCGGGTTCTGCGACATCGCGGGCATGACGGCGCTCGACGAGGTCACCCCGGAGGAGTCGAAGCGCGCGATGTGGCGCTTCAAGACCTGGAAGCGCACCGTCGTCATGTCGGCGGGCTCGGTGACGCACTTCATCCTCGGTTTCGTCATCCTCTACGTGATGGCCGTCACCATGGGCCTGCCGAACCCGGCGGCGCAGGCCGCCCCCACCGAGCCCGTGATCAGTGCCACGTCGTGCGCCCGCGCGGCCACCACCGTGGAGCAGCTCAACGACACCGCCTGCCCGCCGGGCGCCCCGACGCCGGCGAAGACCGCCGGTATCCAGGCGGGCGACAGGATCCTGTCGGTCGCCGGCAAGCCGACGCCGGCCTGGACCGACATGCTCGCCGCCGTCCAGGTCGCCAGCGGCCCGACGCCGTTCGTGGTCGAGCGCAACGGACAGCGGCTCAACCTGACCGTCGACGTGCCGCGCGTGCAGCGGCTGGTCGCCGACGGTGACAAGAAGACCACGGTCAAGGACGTCGGCATGATCGGCGCCTCGCCGGTGCCCAAGTCGCTGGTGACGACCTACGGTCCGGTCGACGCGGTCGGGGCGACGGTCTCCTTCACCGGCACGATGTTCTCCGAGACCGCCAAGCGGCTGATCGAGTTCCCGTCGCGGATCCCCGCGGTGGTGGATTCCATCTTCGGCGGCGAGCGTGACCCGAATACCCCGGTCAGCGTCGTCGGCGCCAGCCGGATCGGTGGCGAGGCCGCCGAGCGCGGGCTCTGGGAGATCTTCGTCCTCCTGCTGGCGAGCCTGAACTTCTTCATCGGCGTGTTCAACCTGCTGCCGCTGCTCCCGCTCGACGGCGGGCACATCGCGGTCGTCTGGTACGAGCGGGTCCGGGACTGGGTCCGGAAACTGCGCGGCAAGGCGGCGGGCGGTCCGGTCGACTACACGAAGCTGTCCGCGGTGACCATGGTGCTCGTCTTCATCGGTGGCGCGGTCACTCTCCTCACCGTCACCGCCGACATCGTGAATCCGGTCAAGCTGTTCCAGTGACGGGGAAGCGCGGTTACGGAGCGCGCTGTCAGCGCCGTTGGGCTGCCCAGGTAATGCTGCTCACCGTGACGGCTGACGTCGTGGATGTCCGCCGATCGGGGTAGGTACGCTTGACGGCGTGACTGTCGCTCTAGGTATGCCAGCGCTTCCTCCTCCCGTCCTCTCCGAGCGTCGCAAGACCCGACAGCTGCAGGTCGGGCCGGTCGGCGTCGGCAGCGAGCACCCGATCTCGGTGCAGTCGATGACCACCACGCTCACCTCCGACGTCAACGCGACCTTGCAGCAGATCGCCGAGCTGACCGCTGCGGGCTGTGACATCGTGCGCGTCGCGTGCCCGTCGGCGGACGACGCCGAGGCGCTGCCCGCGATCGCGAGGAAGTCGCAGATCCCGGTGATCGCCGACATCCACTTCCAGCCGAAGTACGTCTTCGCCGCGATCGAGGCGGGCTGCGCGGCGGTCCGGGTGAACCCGGGCAACATCCGCAAGTTCGACGACCAGGTCAAGGAGATCGCGAAGGCCGCGAAGGACCACGGCACCCCGATCCGGATCGGCGTCAACGCGGGTTCGCTGGACAAGCGGATCATGGACAAGTACGGCAAGGCGACCCCGGAGGCGCTGGCCGAGTCCGCGCTGTGGGAGGCCTCGCTTTTCGCCGAGCACGACTTCTACGACGTCAAGATCTCCGTGAAGCACAACGACCCGGTGGTCATGGTGCGCGCGTACGAGATCCTCGCCGAGCAGTGCGACTACCCACTACACCTCGGTGTCACCGAGGCGGGCCCGGCGTTCCAGGGCACCATCAAGTCGGCCGTGGCCTTCGGCGCGCTACTGCGCCAGGGCATCGGCGACACCATCCGCGTGTCGCTGTCGGCGCCGCCGGTGGAAGAGGTCAAGGTCGGGATCCAGATCCTGCAGTCCCTGAACCTCAAGGAGCGCAAGCTCGAGATCGTCTCCTGCCCCTCGTGCGGCCGTGCGCAGGTGGACGTCTACACGCTCGCCGAGCAGGTCACCGCCGGGCTCGAGGGCATGGAGGTCCCGCTGCGCGTCGCGGTCATGGGCTGCGTCGTCAACGGCCCGGGTGAGGCGCGCGAGGCCGACCTCGGCGTCGCGTCCGGCAACGGCAAGGGCCAGATCTTCGTCAAGGGCGAGGTCATCAAGACCGTGCCCGAGCACGCGATCGTCGAGACGCTGATCGAAGAGGCCATGCGGATCGCCGAGGAATCCGGTCAGACGATCGGTGAAGGGGAGCCCACCGTCACCGTCGGCTGAGTGGTCGAGACCTGTGCCGGGAAAGGCCCCTTCGTCGCAAATCCGCGATGAAGGGGCCTTTCCCGCGCTTGAGGGGCCCGACCTGCTGAGGTTCTCTCAGCGTGTCGTCAAGCTTGCGTTCCGTTTACGCCGCTCATCTGGCACCCTGGAGTGGTGTTGCGGCTTGCAGGTGCACGGCTGCTCGATGATCGGGACTATCCCGCGGTCCGTGCCGCGCTCGCCACAGACCCGGTCGGCAGCTGCATGGTCAGTGCCAGGGTGGAGACCGCGGGTCTCGACCCCTGGCGGCTCGGTGGTGAGCTCTGGGCCGCCGATTCCCGCCCGGTGCGCGCGGGCAGGCTCCAGGGGCTGTGCTTCTCCGGGCCGAATCTGATCCCGTTGCGCGGCAACGCCTCCGCTTTGCGCTCCTTCGCCGATCGCGCCCTGCGCCGTCAGCGGAGCTGCTCGTCCCTGGTCGGCCCGGCCGAGCAGGTACTGGGCCTGTGGGACGAACTCGAGTCGGAATGGGGCCCGGCCCGCGAAGTCCGGCACGACCAGCCGTTGATGGCGCTCGACGGGATCCCGTCCGTCGCCGCCGATCCGGCGGTCCGCGCGGTGCGCCCGGAAGAACTCGACAGGTACCTCCCGGCCGCGATAGCGATGTTCATCGAAGAGGTCGGCGTCGATCCCCGCAACGGCGACGGCGGCGCCGGGTACCGCGCCCGCGTCGCGGAGCTGATCGCCGGCGGCCGGGCGTTCGCGCGGTTCGAGGACGGCGAGGTCGTCTTCAAGGCCGAGATCGGCGCGATGTCCTCCACGGTCGGCCAGATCCAGGGGGTCTGGGTGCATCCGGAACGCCGCGGCGGCGGCCTCGGCACCGCCGGGACGGCGTCCGTGGTGACCAGGCTCGTCCGCGGGATGGGCCGCACCGCGAGCCTGTACGTCAACGCCTACAACAGCCCGGCGCTCGCCGCCTATCGCAAGATCGGCTTCCAGCAGGTCGGGCAGTACGCGACGGTTCTCTTTTAGCGGACGGCGTTGCATCCGGTCGGAAAGTGTCCGGCCTGGCAGGATCCCGGGTATGCCAGCAGGTCGTCGTTTCGCCGTCGTCGTGCTCGCGGGGGTGGTGGGCCTCTCGGCCGCCGGATGCGGTCTCTTCGCCGATTCCGGTCCTGAAGACGCGATCACGGGTTTCCTCGACGGACTCTCTTCCGGTGACGTCGCCGCCGCGGCCTTCTTCACCGACTCCCCGGACGCCGCGCGCTCTTCCCTGGAGATGGCGCGGAAGGCGCTTTCCCCCGAGTCGATCAAGGTCGCCGCCCAAAAGGTCCAGCGCCCTTCGGGCTCGGACAACGGGACGGCGACCTACGAGCTCACCTGGAACCTCCCGCGCGGCCGCGTGTGGACCTACAAGGCCGACGCGCAGGTCTATTCCACTCAGGACGGCTGGAAGGTGCGCTGGCTGCCGACCGCGCTCCACCCGCAACTGGCCGCGCAGCAGAGCATCGCGCTGAAATCCGAGCCACCGGACCTCGCGCCGGTGCTGGACCGCGACGGGATGCCGTTGCTGCGCCCGCAGAACGTCGTCAGCGTGGTGCTCGACCCGGCCAAGGCGGGCGATCTGGTCGCGGTGTCCGACAAACTCGGCGCGGCCCTCAACCGGTTCGAGCCGTCGGTGACCGGCCAGTCGATCCGCGACGGTGTGAAGGCGGTCAAGCCCGGGAACGGCTATCCGGTGGTGAGCCTGCGGGCGAGCAGCTACCAAGAGGTGAAACCCGAGATCTACGACCTGCCCGGCGTCCGGTTCAGTCAGCAGGACAGGCTGCTCCCCGACGACAAGAACTTCGGCAAGCAGGTGGTGCCGTCCGTCCGCACGCTCGTCGAGGACCAGGTGGAGGGCTCGGCGGGCTGGCGCGTCGTCACGCTCGACACGGCGGGCGGCGAGATCGTCGACCTGCACAACGAGCACCCCAAACCGGCCCCCGCGGTCGTCAGCACGCTCAGTGTGAAGGCGCAGGGTTCGGCGGAGCGGGCGCTCGCCCCGGTCCCGACGGCCGCCGCGCTGGTCGCGATCCAGCCGTCGACGGGCGAGATCCTGGCCGTGGCGCAGAACGCCCCGGCCGACGCCCAGGGCGCGATCGCGCTCACCGGCCGGTTCCCGCCGGGCTCCACGATGAAGATCGCCACCGCCGTCGCCGCGTTGTCCGCGGGATCGGTGCGGGCGGACAGCCCCGTCGACTGCCCCGGTACGGCCACCTTCGAGAACCGGACGGTGCCGAACGAGGGCAAGTTCGCGCTCGGTGTCGTCCCGTTGTCGACGGCGTTCGCCAAGTCCTGCAACACGACCTTCGCGAAGCTCTCGACCGATCTGCCGCCCGCAGCGCTGACCGACGCCGCGCGCGACCTCGGCGTCGGCGCCGACTTCGTGATCCCCGGCCTGACCACGATCACCGGCTCGGTGCCGCCGGCGAACACCGTCGCGCAGCGGGCGGAGAACGGATTCGGCCAGGGGACCGTCGTGACGAGCCCGTTCGGGCTGGCGGTCGCCACCGCCACCGTCCAGTCGGGGAAGATCCCGGTGCCGACGCTGGTGCGGGGGATGGCCGCGAAGTCGTCCGGGCTCGGGAAACCGATCCGGCCCGAGGTGCTCGACGCGCTCCGCGGGATGATGCGCGAGGTCGTCACCGACGGCACGGCGACCCTGCTCGAACCCCTGCCCGACGTTCGGGGCAAGACCGGGACGGCCCAGTTCGGCGACGGCACGCATTCGCACGGCTGGTTCGCCGGCTACACCGGAGACCTCGCCTTCGCGGTGCTGACCACCGACGCGGGGACGTCCCGACCGGCGGTCGAGGCCGCCCAGCGCTTCCTGGCGGGGCTCGGTTAGCCGCCAGGTCGTAGGCTGGACTCATGTCCGTTCGTTCCCCCTTGAAGCCCGGCGTCCAGACGCCCAGGCGAGTCGTCCCCGCCAGCATCGCCCGCCCCGAGTACGTCGACCGCCCGGCGCCGAAACGCGACACGGGCAACGGGGTCCGCACGCCCGAGGTGATCGAGGCGATGCGGGTCGCGGGCCGGATCGCGGCACAGGCGCTCGAGGAGGGCGGCAAGGCCGTCAAACCCGGCGCGACCACCGACGACATCGACAAGGTGATCCACGAGTTCCTGCTGGACAACCACGCGTACCCGTCCACCCTCGGCTACCGCGCGTTCCCGAAGTCGTGCTGCACCTCGCTCAACGAGGTGATCTGCCACGGCATCCCGGACTCGACGGTGATCGAGGACGGCGACATCTGCAACATCGACGTCACCGCGTTCATCGGCGGCGTCCACGGCGACACCAACGCGACGTTCCTCGCGGGTGACGTCTCCGAGGAGGCGCGGCTGCTGGTCGAGCGCACGCGCGAGGCGACCCTGCGCGCGATCAAGGCCGTCCGCCCCGGCAGGCAGCTCAACGTGATCGGCCGCGTCATCGAGGCGTACGCGAAGCGGTTCGACTACGGCGTCGTGCGCGACTTCACCGGTCACGGCGTCGGCCCGGCGTTCCACACCGCGCCGACCGTCCTGCACTACGAGGAGCCGTCGGTCGACACGGTCATCGAGCAGGGCATGACCTTCACGATCGAGCCGATGATCACCCTCGGCACCATCGACTACGACATCTGGGCCGACGACTGGACCGTCACCACCAAGGACAAGAAGTGGACGGCCCAGTTCGAGCACACCCTCGTGGTGACCGAGACCGGCGCGGAAATCCTCACCCTGCCGTAGGTGGGCTGAAGGGGCCCTTCACCGCATGCGATGCGGTGAAGGGCCCCTTTGCTGCGTCCTATGCGGGGAAAGTCCCCTTCAGCTCTCGTCTTGTTCGACGCGAGCCAGGAGTTCGTCCAGGAAACCGCACGCCTCGCTGGCGGCCCGGTCGGCGTCGCCGTCGGCGATGGCCTCGGCGAGCCCCTCGTGCCCTATCTCCGGCAGGTACTCGTGCCCCGGCGTCACGTTCGACGTCGCGGCCACGCTGGCCGTGATCACCTCGGTGAGCCCGCGGTACATCTCGGTCAACAGGGTGTTATGTCCACTTTGGACGACGGCGAAATGGAATTCCGCGTCGAGCCGGGCGAAGTCCTCCCAATGGCCCTCCCGCAGTTCGGCGTTCCGCCGTTCGAGCAGCGAGCGGAGCTCGGTCACTTCCTCCTCGGTCCGCGACGCCGCCGCGAGCCGGGCGCCTTCGACCTCGAGGATGCGCCGCACCTGCAGCACCTCGCGCAGCTCCGAACCGCACAACCGCCGGATGGCGCCCGAGACCTCGCTAGTCGCCCGCACGTAGGTCCCGTCGCCCTGACGGACCTCGAGCAGCCCCGTGTGCGCGAGGGCGCGAACGGCCTCGCGGACGGTGTTGCGCCCGACGCCGAGCTGCCCTGCCAGCTCCGGTTCGGTCGGAATCCGCTGACCGATGGGCCATTCTCCCTGCGTGACGGCGTCACGCAGCTGCTCGATGACCTGATCGACCAGGCCGGCACGGCGCGTGGTGGCCAATGGCACAGCGTTGTCCCTTCATCCAATCATCCTATGTATGTGATACTAGCCGACGTGCGTGTCGACTCCCGAGAACCCGTTTCCCCGTTCGATGACCGTCTTGAACTCGAAGGCTCGATCGAAACGGAATGGCGGCCGGGGGTGATCACCGGCGGCGTCCTGCTCGGCGTCGCGGTGGTCCTGGTGGCCCTCAACCTGCGGCCGGCGATCACCAGCGTCGGCCCGATGCTCGGCGAGATGCGTGACGACCTCGGCGCCACGGCGACCTGGGCGGGCGTGCTCACCACGCTCCCCGGTCTCTGTTTCGCCGCCGCCGGACTCGCCGCCCCGCTGCTGGCCCGCCGGTTCGGCGTCGGCGCGGCGATCGCGTCCGCGCTGTCGGTACTGGCCGTCGGCCTGGTGCTGCGGGTGATCGACGGACCGTACGTCGTGCTCGGGGGAACCCTGGTGGCCACGGCGGGCATCGCCCTGGCGAACGTACTGATCCCGGTCGTCATCAAGGACTCCTTCCCGGCGCGTGTCGGCATGATGACCGGCGTGTACACCGCCGCCTTGCAGGGCGGAGGCGCCCTGGGATCCGCGCTCACCCCTCCCTTGGAGAACGCGTTCGGCGGCTGGCGCCAAAGTCTCGGCGCCTGGTCGGTACTGGCGGTGCTCGCACTCCTCGTCTGGATTCTCGCAGCCCGCGGTGCGGGGCGTGCGCCCGTCGCGGAGGCAGGCAAGCAGGGTAGCGGGCGATCGCTCCTGCGTAGCCCCCTTGCGTGGATGGTCACGCTTTTCTTCGGCACTCAGGCCTTTTTGGCCTACGTCGTGATGGGCTGGCTGCCGGAGGTGATGATCGACGCGGGGGTGAGCAAGGGTGACTCCGGGCTGCTGCTCGGGCTGATCTCGCTCATCGCCGTCCCGATCAGCCTGGTGGTGGCGCCGATGGCCGCGCGGGCCGGCAGTCAGAGCGCCTGGATCGTCGGACTGGGCCTCTTCGGCTTCGTCGGCATGGTCGGCATGATGGTCGCCCCGACGGCCTCGCCGCTGCTCTGGTGCGTCCTCATCGGGCTCGGGATGAGCGTTTTCTCGCTCGCGTTGACGGTGATCGCGCTCCGGGCGCGCACCGGCGAGGACACCGCGCGGCTGTCGGGGATGGCGCAGGGCATCGGCTATCTGATGGCGGCCGTCGGGCCGTTCCTCTTCGGGCTGCTTCACGATGTCACCGGTGGCTGGACCGTTCCCTGGATCATGATGCTCGTGGTCTTCGCGGCGCAGATGACCTTCGGTGCGCTGGCCGGTCGTCGCCGCTTCGTCTGAACGCGTTCAAAAAACTCCTTGACCCCGCCCTGGGCGGAGCCTTAGCCTGACCGAGTTGAACCTGTTCAAAAACTCGGTTCTGGGGGTCGGCGTGGTCGAAGGACTGGCTTACGGGACGGCGTTGGCGTGTTTCGCCGCCGTATGCGTCGCGGTGGTGCCGGACCGGCCCGCGACGGCGATCTCGCCGCAGGAGTTCTACCGCGCCGTGGACCGGGTGTGCGTACAGGTGTGGAAGGACAGCGGCGCGGAGATCCGACGCTACTGGCCGGACGCGAAGGGGGACGCCGCGACGGAGCTGCGCAAGTCGCAGCACTACGTCGCGGTGAAGGCGGACGGCGCCAAGGACATCCTCAAGGGGGCGATGGGGGTCCGCACGATGCCGGGAGGGGCGGCATCGGCGCGGGAGGAGTTCTTGGCGGCGGTCCGCCGGTACGGCGAGGCGGGCGAGCGGTTCTCCGGGGAGGGGGCCCGCTCGCTCGCCCTGATGATCGTCTTGGACAACACGAGGGACGCGCTGCGCGACCTCGCGATGCGGAACAAGTCCCACGCCTGCGTTCTCGTCGTCTGACCCGCATCCAGAGGACTAAACGCGGAGCGTCAGTCCAGCGGAAGGTTCAGCAGCGCGTTCTCGACCAGTTCGGGCATCGCCGGGTGGATCCAGTACTGCCCGCGCGCCATGCTCTTCGCGTCGAGACCGAAGCTCATCGCCTGGATCAGCGGCTGGATCACCGACGACGCCTGCGGGCCGATGATGTGCGCGCCCAGCAGCTGCCCGGTGGCCGGGTCGGCCAGCAGCTTCGCGAAACCGGTGGTGTCCTCCATCGCCCAGCCGTAGGCGATGCCGGCGTAGTCCTGGTGCGACGTCACGTACGAAACGCCGCGCTCGCGGGCCTCGCGTTCGGTCAGCCCGACCGAAGCGACCTGCGGCGAGGTGAACACCGCGTGCGGGACGAACCGGTGGTCGGCCTCGATCCGCTCGTCCGGGTGCAGCAGGTTGTGCTGCACGACGCGCTGCTCGTGATTCGCGACGTGCTTCAGCTCGAAGACCGACGAGATGTCGCCGAGCGCGTAGATCCCGTCGACCACTGTCTGCTGGTACTCGTCGACCACGACGTGCCCGCGCTCGCCCGTGGTCACGCCGGTGGCGGCGACGTCGAGGAGGTCGGAGTTCGGCGTGCGGCCGGTGGCGACCAGCAGCACCTCGGCCTCGACGGTCTCGGCGCCCTGCGGGCCTTCGAGGTCCAGCGCGACGCCCGACCCTGTCTTGCGCGCGCGGACGGTCTTCCGGTCGAGCCGGACGTCGAACCGCTGCGCCGCCAGTTCGGTGAACCGGGCGCTGACGTCGTCGTCCTCGGAACGCAGCAGCGCGCCGGACCGGTTGACCACGGTCACGGTCACCCCGAACGAGGCGAAGACGTGCGCGAACTCGGCCGCGATGTAGCCGCCGCCGAGGATCACGATGCTCGCGGGCAGCTCGTCGAGCCGCATCACCGTGTCGGAGGTGTGGTACCCGGTTTCGGCGAGTCCGGGGACGTCCGGGATCACCGGGCGCCCGCCGGCGGCGAGCACGAACCTCTCGGCGGTGATCGTCTCGGCGGGGCGGCCGTCGGGGTAGCTGACCAGCAGCTCCTTGTGCCCGGTGAAGCGCCCTTCGCCCTCGTACACGGTGACGTTCTTGTTGTCCTCGTGCTGGACGCGGTACTCGCGGCCGCCCGCGGCGATCGGGTCGATCCGCCCGAAGACCCGGTCGCGCACGTCGCGCCAGCGGACCCCGGTCAGCTCCTCGTCCACGCCGAACTTCGACGACGACGCGGGCGTGGCCGCGACGTTGGCGGCGTGCACGAACATCTTCGTCGGGATGCAGCCCACGTTCAGGCAGGTGCCGCCGAACGTGCCCTTCTCCACGATCGCCGTGTTCCAGTCCGCGAAACGCGGGTCGAGGATCGAATTGCCCGATCCGGTACCGACGATCACCAGGTCGTAGTGGGGCACGCTGTCTTCCTTTGCGGCGGGGGAGCGGGGTGGTTCCGACTCTAGCCAACTTCTCACGGCGGCCGGTTGTTCCCGGTCAGCGCCCGGTGGAGCTGAAGTGCATCCGGTCCTTCGGCGTCGTCCAGGTGCCGCCCCAGGTCCAGCCGATCGCGGAGAACGCGGCCACGGTCGGATCCCCGGGAGTGATCATCCCCGGCCGCCGGTTTCCCCGGTCGAGGTACGCCGACGCGAGTTCGGGCAGGACGAGGTCACCCTTCGTGTACGGGTTGCAGAACGGGTTGACGTCGATCGCGAGCCCGTAGGCGTGCGCGGACCAGTTCGTCTGGCCGCGGGCCGGACGGCAGACGAAGGCGTTGGTGTTGTTCCCGTCGCCGGTCGGCGGCGCGGTGAGTTCGGCGGGCGCGGTCACGCGCATTTCCTCGATCGGGAACTTCGCCGCGAACAACCGGTCGAATACGGTCACCACGGGATTCGCCACGGAGGCGTTCACGAGCATTTCACCGGTGTGCGCGCGACCGTCGAAACCCCAGAAGGACAAGGTGAGATAGCGCAGTTCGGCGGCTTTGACCGGACATCCCGCCTGCCAGGTGCTGCGTGCGAGCACGTCCGCGGGAACGGGATTCACCGTGCCCGCGAACCGGTTCCCGGCGGGCGGGGGAAGCAGGTCGGCGGTCGGCAGTGATCGATCGGCCAGGACCGGAGGAGTCGGGAGGATCTGCCCGAAACCGTCAGGGCGCAAGGGAAGCGGCTTCGCGCCGACCTGCCAGGCCGGTGCGGGCGGCGGGGCGGGCGTGCTCGGAACCGGTGCGGCGGAAGAGATCTTCGCGGGACCGCTGGTCACGGCCGACGTCGATGGTGCCGATGGTGCGGGCGGTGCCGGAGCGGGCGGCGCCGGGCTGGAACACGAAAAAAGGAGAAATGCCGCACCCATCAGAATCGCCGCCGTCGCCCGCACGAGGTCCAGCCTGACAGATGCGTTGAGTGAGCACAGGTCCACCCGTTTCAGTGACACCACATCGGGCTTTCGCCGATTAGGGTATTCGCGATCGCTTGTGTCGCGCTGGAGTCGAAGGACTTCCCAGGGCCTGGCCATACGTACGCCCCGGTGAAGGGAAAGAACATGCCCAAGAAGTCACGTCGCACACTGCTGCTCGCTGCCGGAGCGGTAGTGGCCACGGCCGTGATGGTGCCGGTCGTGGTCACCAGCGCGTCGGCGGACGACACCGCGGTGAGCGGCCCGGACAAGGCCGCCGAACCGAGGATCGTGGGCGGTGGCAAGGCTTCGGTCTCGCAGTACCCCTACGCGGTGTTCCTGGCCGATCGCAGCGGGAACCAGTACTGCGGGGCGGTGATCGTGAGTTCCACGACGATCGCGACGGCGGCGCACTGCGCGGTCGCGGTCAAGAAGAACGACGTCCGGGTGGTCGCGGGCCGCGAGGACAAGCGCACCCGGGACGGCGTGGAGCTGCGTGTTTCGAAGGTCTGGGTCAGCCCCGACTACAGCGGCGACCCCGGCAAGGGCGACGACATCGCGGTGATGACGGTCAGCGGCCAGCTGCCGTACCGGCCGGCGAAGGTCGCGGACAACGGCAACGCCGACCTGTACGAGGAAGGCACGAAGGCGACAGTGCTCGGCTGGGGCCGTGTCGCCGACGGCGGCGCGCGATCGGACTACCTGCGCAGCGCGGTCGTCCCGGTGGTCAGCGACAAGACCTGCCGCACCGCGTACTCCGGCTACGACCCGAGCGACATGGTGTGCGCCGGTTACCCCGAGGGCGGCGTCGACGCCTGCCAGGGCGATTCGGGCGGACCGCTGATGGTCGGTGACACGCTGATCGGGATCGTCTCGTTCGGCGAAGGCTGCGCGAAGGCGGGCAAACCGGGTGTGTACACCCGCGTCTCCCACTTCTCGAACGAGATCTCCCAGCAGAACGGCCGGAAACTGATCGGCTGATCGATGCCTTCTTCACGTCCGATGTGCTAACAAGTGGGCGTGACCACCGACACCCCGATCACCGAGACCTCGTCGTTCCCGCTGTCCGTCGCCGGTGACGAGATCACCGCCGCGCAGCTGCACGGCATCCTCCGCCTGCGCGTCGACGTGTTCGTCGTCGAGCAGAACGTCGCCTATCACGAGATCGACGGGCGTGACCTCCTGCCCGGCACCCGGCATCTCTGGGTCGGCGGTTCCGTCGCGGTCGACTCGTACCTGCGGGTCCTGCAGGACGCGGGCGGCACCTTCCGGATCGGCCGGGTGTGCACGGCCGTCCGCTCACGCGGCAAGGGGCTGGCGGGACGGCTGATGGAGACGGCGCTCGCGGGCATCGGTGACGCGCCGTGCGTCCTCGACGCGCAGACCTACGCGAAGGACTTCTACGGCAAGTACGGCTTCGTGGCCGAAGGCGACGAGTTCATGGAAGACGGGATCCCGCACCTCACGATGTGGCGCCGGGAGGCGCAGCGGCTGTGATCACCGCGACCGCGCGGTCCACATCGGCCTCGGTGAGGTCGGCCCGCGCGGTCAGGCGGAGGCGGGAGATGCCGTCCGGCACGGACGGCGGGCGGAAGCAGCCGACCCGCACGCCCTGATCCGCGCAGGAGGACGCCCACGCGACGGCCGCGTCGGGCGACGGCGCCTGGATCGAGATCACCGCGGCGTCCGGGAGACCGACCCGGAATCCAGCGGCTTTCAGTTGCATGGCAAGGTTTCCGGCGGCTTCGGTCACCTTGGTGGCGAGCTCCGGCTCGGCCTTCAACGCGCTGAGAGCGGCCAGTGCGGCGGCGGCGCTGGCGGGCGCGAGCGCGGTGTCGAAGATGAAACTGCGCGCGGTGTCCACGAGATGCTTGATCACGCGACGCGGTCCGAGCACCGCTCCGCCTTGCGCCCCAAGGGATTTCGACAGCGTGATCGTGGTGACGACGTCCGGCGCGCCGGAGAGCCCGGCGGCGTGGACGGCGCCGCGTCCGCCTTCGCCGAGGACGCCGAAGCCGTGGGCGTCGTCGACGAGCAGGGACGCGCCGTGCTCCCGGCAGACCCCGGCGAGTTCCTCCAGCGGGGCGATGTCACCGTCCACGGAGAACACGGAATCGGTGACGACGAGCGCACGCGGTTTGCGGCGGGTCGAGAGCGCGTGCTTGATGGCGCCCGGCGCGCTGTGCGCGACGGCGGCGATGTCCGAGCGGGACAGCCGGCAGCCTTCGATCAGCGACGCGTGGATGTACTTGTCCGTGACGATCGCGGAATCCGCGCCGGACAGCGCCGTGACGGCGCCGAGGTTCGCGGTGAAACCGGACGAGAAGACCAGCGCCGCCTGCGCGCCGCAGAAACGGGCGAGCTCGTGCTCGAGTTCGGCGTGGACCTCGGTGGTGCCGGTGACGAGCCGGGAGCCGGTCGACCCGGCGCCCCAGCGCAACGCGGCCGCCGCGGCCGCACCGGCGACGCGCTTGTCCCTGGCGAGCCCGAGGTAGTCGTTGCCCGCGAGGTCCAGCTCCGCTTCCTGCGCCTGCCGGATGCGCAGCTTGCGCACCAGCCCGGCCTCGGCCCGCTTCTCCGCCTCCACGTCGAGCCAGTCGAAGACCTGGTCGGGCGGGAGGTTCTGGGAAGCGGGGCCGGGAGAAGTCACGTCCCGCAGTCTCCCATCCGCGCTCCGCAAGTACATGAAGGCCCCCTTCCTCGCGCCTGACGCGAGGAAGGGGGCCTTCATGTACTTCTAGCCGGGGGTTACCTCAGCTGTCGTAGCTGCGACGCGGGCCGCGGCCCGGACGCTGCGGGCGGCCGTTGCCGCCACCGGACTCGCCACGACGCGGGCGGCCGCGGAAGCCGCCGGGACGGCCGCCTTCGCGGTGACCGTGACCCTCGCGCGAACCCTGGTAGCCACCGCGGTCGCCGCCACCGTAGCTGCGGCCACCGCCACGACGCGGGGACTCGCGACGACGCTCGACGACCGGCTCGCCGCTGGGCTGCTGCGCACCGGTGATGCGAGAGAGCTCGGCGTCGCCCGGGCGGACCGTGGTCTGCTCGGCGCGGACACCGGCGCGGTCGGTCATCCGGCGCACCATGCGGCGCTGGTCGTGGGTGACCAGCGTGACCACGACACCGGACGCCCCGGCGCGCGCGGTGCGGCCGGCGCGGTGCAGGTAGTCCTTGTGGTCGGCGGCCGGGTCGACGTGCAGCACCAGCGAGATGTCGTCGACGTGGATACCGCGCGCGGCGACGTCCGTGGCGACGAGGACCGGGGCGTAGCCCTCCTTGAAGTCCGCGAGGACCCGGTTGCGCTGGCCCTGGGTCTTGCCGCCGTGCAGCGCGGCCGCGTGGACGCCCTTCTCGCGCAGGCGCTCGGTGAGGCGGTCCACGTGGTGCTTGGTGCGGACGAACATGATCGTGCGGCCCTCGCGGGCGCCGATCTCGGTGATGATGTCCTGCTTGTCCTGGTGCGACACCTGGAACACGTGGTGGTCCATGGTGGTGACGCTGGCGGTCGACGGGGCGACCGAGTGGGTGACCGGGTCGGTCAGGTAAGCCCGGACCAGCCTGTCGACGTCACCGTCGAGGGTGGCCGAGAACAGCAGGCGCTGGCCGCGGGCCGGGGTCAGGTCGAGGATCTCGCGGACCTGCGGCATGAAGCCCATGTCGGCCATCTGGTCGGCCTCGTCGAGCGCGACGAAGTTGATGTCCGACAGCGACGCGGTGCCCTGGCGGACGTGGTCCGACAGCCGGCCGGGGGTGGCGATCAGCAGGTCGACGCCGCGGGAAAGCGCGTCGGCCTGGCGGGTGAAGGCCATCCCGCCGACGGCGGTGCGGCACCACAGGCCGAGGGACTTGGCCAGCGGGG
Source organism: Amycolatopsis azurea DSM 43854 (assembly GCF_001995215.1). GTDB lineage: Bacteria > Actinomycetota > Actinomycetes > Mycobacteriales > Pseudonocardiaceae > Amycolatopsis > Amycolatopsis azurea. The sequence goes on along the minus strand of NZ_MUXN01000022.1, from coordinate 50,207 downwards.
TCAGCGAGTCGGCGACCTGCATGGCCAGCTCGCGGGTCGGGACCAGGATCAGCGCGCGGGGGTGCTTCGGCCGGGCGCGGCCGCCGTTGAGCCGGGTCAGCATCGCGAGGCCGAAGGCCAGGGTCTTGCCGGAACCGGTCTGGGCGCGGCCGAGCACGTCGCGACCGGCGAGCGCGTCGGGGATGGTCGCCGACTGGATCGGGAACGGGGTGGTGATACCGGCGTCGGCCAGGGCCCGCAGCAGCGGGTCGGGAAGGCCGAGTTCCGCCCAGGTCTTCGCCTTGACCGTCTCGACGGCGTCTTCGCGCAGCATCGCGTCACCCGCGGGGCGGGTGCGCGGCTTGCGGTGCTGACGCGCCGACGGTGAGACGTGGCCGGAGTTGAACGTGACTGTCACAAATGCCTCTCGGACGTGGCACGTCGCAAGGAGGCCCGGGCTGCCCGCGCGCAGGCAGGCAAGATGGTGTGCACAGATGGGCGTTCACAGGGACGAACCCGGCACACCGCGTCTGCGTGACACCGCGCGCCAATTGGTTGATACGGATACCGCGAGCCATTCGGTTGGCTTTGGAGGCGACGGACACCACTCATCCACGCCGCCGGTTGCGGTCTAGTACTACTGTACCGGACCGTTATCCGGCCTCCCAACCGGAGGGACCGATTGTGGGCAGGGTCTCCACCGGGGGCCTTTCCCAGCGCGATCACGCCGGGAAAGGCCCCTCATGACACTGTGACATGACACAGTGGACGGTCAGCGCAGCCCGGCGATCTCTCGCAGTTCTTCGATCAGTTCGGTGACCGCCGTCAGCTGCTCCGGCAGTCCCCGCGAGTGGAACCACGCGGCGATGTTCCGCACGTCCCGCGCGAGGAACTCGAGCCCGCCGGGATTGGCGACGATGTCGACCACCTGGGGCAGATCGATCACCATGATCTGCCCGCGGTGGACGAGCAGGTTGTACGCCGAGAGGTCGCCGTGCGCGAGCCCCTGCGACGCCAGCAGTTCCAGCATCGCCGAGGTCTGGAACCACAGCTCCCGCAACTGATCCGGCTCCGGCCGGACCTGCGCGAGCCTCGGCGCCGCCGTCTCGCCGTCGCCGAGGAATTCCAGCAGCAGCTCGGTTCCGTCTCGTTGGACGGGGTACGGCACCGGAGCGCCGACGGACCAGAGCCTGCTCAGCGCGCCGAATTCGGCCACCGCCCACTGTTCGGCGATGAGGTTGCGGCCGAAGCTGCTGCGCGACTCCATGGCCCGCATCTCCCGCGAACGCCGCATCCGCCTGCCTTCGAGGTAGCCGGCGTCGCGATGGAAAAGACGGTGCTCGCCACTGCGGTACCGCTTGGCGGCCAGCACCGTGCCCTCGGTGCCGGGCAGGTTGCGCCGGACGAGGTGGACGTCCGCCTCCTTGCCGGTCTTGAGGACGCCGAGTTCGGTGTCCACCGCCGCCAGCTCGGTGATCACCCAATCGGGGCGCGGCTGCGGCCCCTGCTCCGCGTCTCCCCAGGTGCTCCAGCGGTCGGCGCCGTCGGGGATGGCGATTTCGGTGTAGGCGTCCTCACGCAGCCGGGCCAGCCGGACCTTTTCGGCTTCGGTGAGCCGTCCGCCGCGGGTGGGTTCGGGCTCGTCGTCGAAACGGGCACGACGGGTACGGCGAGGACGTTGTTCGTAGGACTCTTCGAGATCGTGCTTGCGCACTGGTGGGTTCTCCTAGTCAGGGATGCCCCACCGGGCGAGCGTCGTGGCTCCGCGCTCAGCCGCGAGGGGCGAGTGGATGGGGGCGGACAACGCCCCGGACAGTCATCAGCACGAGGCACCTCCCTGTCGCATCCACCGGCTCCCTGCCGGATCGCGACGATCATTCCCGACACCCTCAGGGCTCCGCAACCGATTTAATTCCGGCGGTCCGTGAAGGCCTCCTTGAGGGACCCAGAGTCCCTCAAGGAGGCCTTCACGGACCGGCAAGCGTCTAAGCCGACCGCAGCCCCGCCAGTTCGCTCCGCGACCGCACCTTCAGCTTCCGCAGAACGCTCGCGACGTGCTGTTCCACCGTGCGCCGGGACAGGAACAGCACCTCGGCGATCTCCCGGTTGGTGTGCCCGGCGGCCAGCAGGCGGGCGACGTCGCGCTCGCGCGGGGACAGCTCGTCGCCGTAGCCCCGGCGCCCTCGCCGCGAGGGGGCGACCGCGCCGGTGGACCGGAAGGCGTGGCGGCAGCGGGCGGCGTCCCGGGTGGCGCCGAGGTGATCGAACGTTTCGGCGAGCGCGGCGAACGTCTCGGCGACGTCCTCGTTCCCGGCCAGGCGGCAGCGCGCGGCCCGTTCGGCGATCAGCGCCGCGTGATACGGCGCGGGGAGGGCCTCGAACCGGGCCCGCGCCTGCTCGAAGGCCTTGATCGCGACGGCGTGATCGCCCCGGGCAGCCGCGACGAGCCCGCGGTTCGCGGCCAGCGCGGCGTGCGTCGACGGCGCGTCGAGGCCGCCGATCTCGCGTTCGAACTCGTCGGTCAGCGCCTGTGCCTCGTCGTCCCGTCCGGTGGCGCAGTACGCGTCGACGGCGGCGATGAGCAGATCCGCGCCCCAGGCCCAGACGCCCTTGGCGCGCAAGAGCTCCAGTCCCTTTTCGGCCTGGGTGACGGCGGCCTCGCCGAGGTCCTGCGCGAGCAGCATGCCCGCCATCCCGGCGTGCGCGGCGATCACGACCGGTGTGAACGCGTTCTCCGGCTGGTCCGCCGCGGTGCCGGCGAACCGGGCCGCGGCCTCGTCCCATTCGCCGCGGGCGGCGGCGAGCAGGCCCAGCACCAGGCACAGTTCGCTGGTCACCGGCAGGAGGTCGCGGTAGTCGTCGATCAGCGCGTCGGCCCGTTCGGCGAGGCCGTCCCAGTTGCCGGTGAGCCAGTCGGTGTGGACGGCCGTCGCACTGGCGGTGCTGACGACGTACGGCGCCCCGCAGTCGGCGGCCAGCTGCATCCCGCTGCGCAGCAGGCTCCTGGCCCGCCGGTGGTGCCCCGTCCAGGCGCAGGCGTCGGCGACGTTGCAGTGCAGCCGCGAGAGATGCCGCTGCTCGTCGGCCGAACCGACGCTGGTGGGCGCCCGGTCCAGCATGTCCCAGCCCCGCGCGTCCCCGATGTGCAGCCGCGACGCCGCGTTGTTGGCCAGCAGGATGATCTTCAGCCGCCGGTCGGTGGCGCGCGCGATGAGCCCGTCCACCTGGTCCATCCACCGCCGGTGCTCCCGCAGCGGCGTCGCGCCGACCCACGGCTGGGCGAGCACGCCCATCCCGCGCCCGGCCAGGTCGGGCCGGTCGGAGAGGTCGTTGACGGCGATCTCGATCTCGGTCCTCGCCGCTTCCAGTCCGCCCGCCTGGCGCACCAGCAGGAGCCCGAGACCCAGCCGGACTTCGCCGCTCAGCCGTCCGGACAGCCTGCCGTCGGTGAGCAGCCGTTCCAGCGCCGGGACGACCTCGGCCTGCGCGAGACCGTTGCACGCCACCGAACTGAACTTGACCGCCAGTCTGTCCACATCGGACGGTTGCAGGCCCGGTTCGTCGAGCAGGGTGCGGAGCAGATCCGTCGCGGTGGCGAGATCGCCGACCGTCGACGCCTGATCCGCGGCCGCTTCGCCGTACTTCAGGGCACCGGCCCGGTCGCCCGCCTTGCGGCAGTGCTCGGCGAGCCGCACCAGCGACTGCGGGAGGCGGTCGCGGAGCAGGCGCGCGGCCCGCCGGTGCAGTTCCTGGCGATCGGGACCGGGAATGGCCCGGTAGACGGCCTGCTGGGCGAACGCGTGCCGGAAGCCGTACGTGCCCTCACCGGTCTCCACCAGGGCGTTGCGTTCGAGCGCGACGACGAGCGCGCGGCGGGCGCGTTCGGGGGCGATCGCGGCCGCCGCGGTCAGCAGGTCCGAAGTGGACGGTGTGCCGAGGACGGCGGCGGCCTCGGTGATCCGCCGGGCCGCCGACGGCAGCGCGATGAGGCGTTCGACGGTCGCTTCCCTCAGCAGCGCCGGGACCTCGACCGTGTCCAGCAGGCGCCGCGCGGTCGGGCCGTCCGCGTGCACCGCGCCCTCGACGCCGCCGATCGCGTGCACGATCTCCTCGACCACGAACGGGAGCCCCGCGGACTGCTCGTGCAGCCGCGCGGCGAACTCGGCCGACACGTTCGCCTCGCCGAGTAGAGCCGACACCAGAGCCTGGACGCCGTCGCGGTCCAGCGGGTGGAGGGTGACGGGCACGTGCGTGGTCCCGGGCGCGGGCCGGTAGGCGCTGCCGAGCGGGATTCCGCCGGGCGTCTCCTCGCGCCGGTAGGTGAGCAGGAGGGTCAGGCCCGTGGGCGGGTCGGTCATCAGGAACCGCAGCAGGCGCCGGGAGCCGTCGTCCGCCCAGTGGAGGTCTTCGATGAGGAGGATGTGCGGGCCCAGCGAGCCGAGCAGTTCCCGGACGGCGCGGAAGAGCCGGTGCCGTTCGGCGCGGGGATCGCCGAGCCGGGCGGGTGGCCGCGGCAGGAACGCCTCGAGCTCCGGCAGATAGGGGCCGAGCACGCCGGTCACGGGGTTGAGCTCGCGCGCCGGGCGGGCGTCCTTCAACGCGTCGAAGACCACGCCGTAGGGGAAGGGCTCGCGCAGCGGCTGGCAGCTACCGGAGAGCACCGGCCGTCCGGCCAGTTCGGGGCAGGCCAGCAGTTCGGTGGCGAGCCGGGTCTTGCCCACGCCCGCTTCGCCTTCGAGCATGATCACCGACGGCGAGCGCATGGCGCCGTCGAGGAGCTCGCGTAGTTCTGCCTCACGGCCGACGAGCACGGGCGAACTCGTCCTGCGTGCACCTATCACCATGCCGGGTCACCCCCGCTTCACGAACCGCACCGTTCGAGTGAACGCAGCTTAAGCGCGGGTTCGGTGATCACGGAACCCGCTCGGACCGTCACACAACTTTCGTAGGGACGGTGAATTTCCCATTAGATACGTAGTCCTACGGACTGTTGCCTCGCTTGTTCGCGCAGGTGCCGCCACCCGACAGTGATTCCAACGTGACTGCTCGTCACGGCGTCGGCTCCTATCCCTGCTGGCGCGAACCACCTGTTCGAGTGAACGGAGCTCAGGAAATGCGTGGAGAACTTCGACATCACCGGATCGCGGGTGCGGTGCTCGCCGGGGCCTGCGTCACGGCTTCGCTGGCCTTCGCCGGATCGGCGACGGCCGCCGAGGGGCAGATCCTCGGCGCCGGTGTGCCGGGAGCGGTCACGCACGGGTACGTCGTCTCGTTGAAGAGCGGCGACGCCGGTCTCGCGGCCAAGTACGGCGGCCAGGTGAAGGCGACCTACAGCGCCGCGCTGAACGGTTTCTCGGTGAAGATGACCGAGAAGCAGGCCAAGCGGCTCGCCGCCGACCCGGCCGTCGACTTCGTCCAGCAGGACGCCGTCGCGCACATCACCGGTACCCAGAACAACCCGACCTGGGGCCTGGACCGGATCGATCAGCAGAAGCTGCCGCTCGACAAGAAGTACACGTACCCGAACGACGGGGCCGGGGCGACGGTCTACGTGGTCGACACCGGTGTCGACTACCGCCAGTCCGAATTCGGCGGCCGCGCGTCCAGTGGCTACGACTTCATCGACAACGACGCCGACGCCAAGGACTGCCAGGGCCACGGCACGCACGTCGCCGGCACGGTCGGCAGCGCCACCTACGGCGTGGCCAAGGGCGCCAAGATCGTCGCGGTCCGCGTGCTGAACTGCCAGGGCAGCGGCCAGTACTCGCAGATCATCAGCGGGATCGACTGGGTCGTGAAGAACGCCAAGGGCCCGTCGGTGCTCACCATGAGCCTCGGTGGCCCGGCCGACAACGGCGTCGACACCGCCGTGCGCCGCGCGGTCTCGGCGGGCATCACGAACACGGTGGCCTCCGGGAATTCCAACACGAACGCCTGCAGCACCAGCCCTGCCCGCGTGAAGGAGGCCATCACGGTCAACGCCACGCAGAACGACGACCGCCGGTCGACGTTCTCGAACTACGGCAGCTGCACCGACATCTTCGCGCCCGGCACCAACATCACCTCGCTGCGCAACGGTGGCGGTACCCAGCAGATGAGCGGGACCTCGATGGCGACGCCGCACGTCGCCGGCGCGGCCGCGATCTACCTGACCTCGCACCCGACGGCCAACCCGGCCGCCGTGGCCACCGGTCTGGCCAACGCCGCCACCAACGGCGTCGTGACCAGCCCCGGTTCCGGCTCGACCAACAAACTGCTGAATGTGGCAGGTCTCTGATGCGCCGCGGCGTGCGCGGCGGTGTGGTGGCCTTGGCGGCCATCGCACTCGCCGCGCTCGCCGCCGGCAACGCCGTCGCCGCGCAGGCGGAAGGCGTTGTCGTGCAGGCGAACCAGCACTACGGGGACCAGTACATCGTCGTGCTCCACGACGTCGGCACCCTCGCCGTCGAGCAGTCCTCGGCTTCGCTGACCGGCCGCTACGGCGGCGAAGTCCGGTCGGCGTACAAGAACGTGCTCCGCGGCTTCTCGGTCAAGGGCATGTCCGAGCAGCAGGCCCGGCGCCTCGCGGCGGATCCGGCGGTCAAGGCGGTCTATCAGGACGGCACCGCGCGTGCCGTCGGCACCCAGACCAACCCCACCTGGGGCCTCGACCGGATCGACCAGAAGAACCTGCCGCGGGACAAGAGCTTCACGTACCCGAACACGGGCGAGGGCGTCACCGCGTACGACCTCGACACCGGGATCAACCCGGAGAACCCGGAGTACGAAGGGCGCGCGTCCATCGGCAAGGACTTCGTGGGCGGCAACGGGAAGGACTGCAACGGGCACGGCAGTCACACCGCGGGCACCATCGGCAGCAAGACCTACGGCGTGGCCAAGAAGGTCAAGCTCGTCGGCCTGAAGGTGCTCGGCAACGACTGTTCGGGCAACGGTCCCGACTCCGCCATCGTGGACGCGGCGGAATGGCTGACCGCGAACGGCACCAAACCGGCGGTGGCTAACCTGAGCCTGCGGATGGACCAGGTCGGCCTCGGCGACGACGTCATCAAGAAGTCCATCGCGGCGGGCTTCGTCTACGTGGTGGCGGCGGGCAACGAGAACCAGAACGCCTGCAACGTCAGCCCCGCTCGTATCCCCGAGGCGATCACGGTCGGCGCCTCGGACGAGAGCGACAACAAGTCCTCGTTCTCCAATCACAGTTCGTGCGTGGACATCTTCGCCCCTGGCAGCAACATCACGTCGCTGTCCACGTCCAACGGTGGTTCGGCGAACATGAGCGGGACTTCGATGGCCACGCCGCATGTGGCCGGTGCCGCGGCGCTGTACCTCGCGGCGAATTCCGGCGCCACCGCGCAGCAGACGCGGGACGCGCTGGTGAACAACGCCTCGGACGGCGTGCTCAAGGGCCTGCCGAGCGGAACGGTGAACAAGCTGCTGAACGTCTCGTTCATCGGCGGAGGCGGCCCCACCCCGAAGTGCGGGGCCAAGTCCAACACGACACCGGTGTCCATTCCGGACGCGGGTGACGCGGTGACCAGTTCGGTGACGCAGGACGGCTGCGACGGCAAGGCGTCGGCGACGCTGCCGGTCAAGGTCGACATCGCGCACACCTACACCGGTGACCTGGCGATCGACCTGATCGGGCCGAGCGGTGCGGTGTTCGGCCTCAAGCAGGAGGGAGGGATCGGCGAGGCGAGCGGCGTGCACACCTCCTACACGGTGAACGCCTCGTCCGAATCGGCTAACGGGACCTGGAAACTGCGGGTCCGTGACGTCTACCGGTTCGACAGCGGGACGATCGAAGGCTTCTCCATCACCTTCTGAGTCCTTGCGAAGGGCAGTGCGCCGTGGTCACGATGACCGCGGCGCATTGTCGTTTCGCTGGGAGGCTCGATGGAGTCGTATGACGCCGTGATCGTCGGTGGCGGGCACAACGGCCTGGTGGCGGCCGCTTATCTGGCCAGGGCGGGCCGCTCGGTGCTGGTGCTGGAACGCCGGGACGAGGTCGGCGGGGCGGCGGTGTCGTTCCGGGCGTTCCCCGGAGTCGACGTCCGGCTTTCCCGCTACTCGTACCTGGTGAGCCTCCTGCCGCGCAAGATCCTCGCGGATCTAGGGCTCGGACTCGATCTCCGGCGGCGGCGGATGTCGTCGTACACGCCCGTCGGCGACGGCGGTCTCCTTGTCGACACGGGCGACGACCGCCGCACTTCGGTGTCGTTCTCCGCGCTCACCGGGTCCACAAAGGACTTCGAGGCGTGGCAACGGTTCTACGCGATGACGTCCCAGGTCGCGGAGCGGACTTTCCCTACGCTGACCGAACCGCTGGTCTCCCGGGAAGAACTGCGTTCGGGCATCGAGCCCGAGGCCTGGGACGCGCTGTTCGAACGGCCGATCGCCGAAACGATCACCGGGATGTTCGGCGACGACACCGTGCGCGGCGTCGTCCTGACCGACGCGCTGATCGGGACGTTCGCCGGCGCCGGCGACTACCGGCAGAACCTTTGCCTGCTCTACCACGTGATCGGCAACGAGACCGGTGATTGGGACGTGCCGGTGGGCGGGATGGGCGCGGTGACCGGGGCGCTCGCGTCGGCCGCGTGGACGGCCGGGGCCCGGCTGGTGACCGGTGCCGAGGTGCTGTCCCTCGATCCGGACGGCTCGGTGCGCTATCGGCTCGGCGACGACGAGTTCACCGTCCGCGGCGGGCATGTCCTGTCGAACGTCGCGCCGCGAACCCTTGCCCGGTTGCTGGGGGAGGAGCCGCCGGAATCCCCGGAAGGCGCGCAGCTCAAGGTGAACATGGTGCTGTCACGGTTGCCGCGGCTGCGCGATTCGGGCGTCGATCCGCGTGAGGCGTTCGGGGGCACGTTCCACGTCAACGAGGGTTACGGGCAACTGGCGACGGCCTATGCCGAGGCCGCCGCGGGCAGGATCCCGTCGCTGCCGCCGTGCGAGATCTACTGTCATTCGCTGACCGACCCGTCGATCCTGGGCCCGGCCGAGCAGGCCGCGGGCGTGCAGACCCTGACCCTGTTCGGGCTGCACATGCCGGCGAGGCTGTTCGAGGGACGCAACGACGCCGCGCGCGACGAGGCGTTGCGAGCGACCTTGTCCTCTTTGGACAGTGTGCTGGCGGAGCCTGTCGAGGACTGCGTGCTGCGCGCACCCGACGGCCGGTTGTGCGTCGAGGCGAAGACACCGCTGGACCTCGAAGCCGAGCTGGGATTGCCCGCGGGGCACATCTTCCATCGTGATCTGTCGTGGCCCTACGCGGCCGATGCCGCTCAGGTGGGCAAGTGGGGTGTCGAAACGGAACACGACCGGATCCTGCTGTGCGGTGCCGGAGCCGTGCGGGGCGGCGGAGTCTCGGGCATCCCCGGCCACAACGCCGCCATCGCCGTGCTTTCCCGGTCCTGAAGTCCGTGAAGGCCTCCTTGAGAGACCCAGGGTCCCTCAAGGAGGCCTTCACGGACTTGTCCGCTTACTGGACGGTGAGGGTGTAGGTGGCGGTGGCGGTCTTGCCCGCCGAGTCCGTCGCGGTGACGGTCACCGGGTAGGTGCCGCGCTGGAACGGTGCGGCCACCTGCATGGTCGAGGTGCCGCCGCTGGAGATCGTCTTCGGGTTGAAGAACGGTGCGAACGGCAGGCCCTGTCCGGACGCCGACAGCGTGATCGTGCCGGTCCCGCCGGTGGCGGAAACCGTGACGTTGCTGAAGAACCCGGGCTGGACGGTCCCGCTGCCGGGGCTCACGCTCACCTTGAGGTCGCCAGGCTGCGGGCCGCCGTTGCCGACGGTCAACGTCAGCTTCGTGGTCGCCGTGTCGGTGGTCCCCTTGCCCGAGATCGTGACCGCGTAGTCCTTTTCGGCCGTCCCGGCGGGAACCTCGATGCTCACCTTCGCCGACTCACCCGAGGTGATGGACGCGGGCTGGAACGTGGCCTTCGCGCCGTCCGGGAGTCCCGACGCGCTCAGCTCGACCTTCTCCGCGCCGTTCTTGCCCGGCTTGCTGGTCACCGTGGCCGAACCGTACTTGCCCGGCTCGACCTTGAGCGAGGACGGCGTCACCGCGAGCGAGAAGGTCTCCGGGTTCTGCGGCTCACCGATCTGCTGCTTGACCCAGTCGCCCATGTCGTTGTTGAGCCGGCCGTACACGCTGTACCACTTGAAATCGCTGCGGCTCCAGGACGCGACGCCGACGACCTTGCCGTCCACGATGAGCGGACCGCCGCTGTCACCCGGCAGGATGGTGACGTGGCCGTCGCTGTAGCCACTGCAGATCATCGTGGCGTCCTTGAAGCCCGCGCCCACCCCGTTGCAGTTGCTGCCCTGCACGATCGGCAGGGTGAACTTGTGCAGCTCGACGTTGCGGGTGTCGTCGTTGAAGTCCTTCTTGCCGTAGCCGAGTCCCAGCCCGGACTTGCCCGGCTTGTTCAAGTCCGTGTCCGCCGACGTCGCGACCTTCGCGTACTGGCCGCCCGGGACCGGGATGTCGGCGTCCGTGGTGACCACCGCGACGTCGTAACCCTGGTCGAAGTTGACGTACTTCGGGTGGATGTCGTAGCTGACGACGCCGACCCGGGTTCCGCCTCCGGCGTTGAGATCGTCCAGTCCGTAAAGGAAGCTCTTCTCGCCCTCGGCCGCCTTGCAGTGGGCGGCGATCAGGATCTTGCGCGGCGCGACGACCGAACCGGTGCACGTCTGGCCCTGCGGCCGGGAGCCGCCCTGGCGCAGGCCCGCGATGATGAACGGGTGGTCCTTGACCGAGGCGGGTGTGCCGCCGACGGAGTTCGTGTGCGGTCCACTGGGGACGACCGCCTGATCCGTCGGGGTGACGGCGGGCAGGTTCGCGGCGGCCGCGGGGGCAGGCAGGAGGACCGAGAGGCAGCCGAGGGTGGCGGTGGCGATCCCCAGCAGCCGTTGTCTTCTGTTCACGGTGGTTCCTTTCCAGGTGGCTGGAAATCACTTTCCGCATCCGTGCCTGGTGGAACAACCGAGGAAGAAGCCCGTAGGGGTACGGAACTAATGCACGCCGTCGCCGGTGAGTAGTTCGACGCTGTGGTCGCCGGTGCGTTCGACATCGAGTCCGGCCTTCGACAGCACGCGCAGCAGCTGTTCCACAGTGGACGGTTCGCTGCGCGACTTCACCAGCTCGGCGGCCAGCCGCCCCTTGTAGGCCTTGTTGAAGTGGCTCACCGTGGTCCGGTTGCCCTTCGCGTCCTCGGTCACGACGCGGACGGTCACCGCGTCCGGCCGGAGTTTCGCGAGCGCCGAATAGGTTCCGGAGCGCAGGTCGACGACCAGCCCTTCGATGCCCTGGAGTACCGGTTCGAGCACCGGCTTCCACACGCTGCGGACGGTCCCCAGCGACGGCAGCGCGTTCCCGCCGGAGAGCCGGTACGCGGGGATCGGGTCGGTCGCCGCGACCACACCGAACAGCGCCGAAGCGACGGCGAGGCGCTTCTCGGCCTTCGCCAGCGTCGCCTTGGTGAAGGACTTCACGTCGAGCGCGTCGTAGAGCACCCCCGTGTAGCGGCGCAGGCCGGGCATCGTGGGCGAGGTCCACAGCTCGGCATTGCGGGCGACCTCGTCGGCCTGCCGCGGCGTGATGCCGAGCGCGGCGACACTGGCCGGGACGTCGGCCGCCAGCTCGGACAGCGCGTCGGCCAGTTTCGCCCGGGTCGGGTTCAGCTCCGGGAACGACAGCGCGCCGAGATCCAGCGGCGCGCCGGTGCCGCCGGCGGCCTTGGTTTCGGAAGGGGGGAGCAGCACGAGCACCACGGAAGCGTAACTAAATGGGGTGCGTCACCCCGAGGCGCGGGCTTAGCCTCGTCCGCATGAGCCTGATCTGGCGTCCGCTGACCATGGAAGACATGCCGCGCCTCGCCGAGGTCTTCGCCGAGGCGGAGCGTGTCGAGCCGATCGAGGAGCACTACAGCGCGGAGGATCTCGCCGAAGAGATCGGCTCGCCGAACATCGACCTGCCGACGGCGACCACCAGCGCCTGGGACGGCGGCAAGCTGGTCGCCTACGGCGTGCTGCGGCGGCGTGACGCGGCGAATCCGGCGCATATGGTGCGGGTCGAGACGCTCGTCCACCCCGAGTACCGCGACGACGCGATCGCCGCTCACCTCACCGCCTGGTTCGAGAAGACGGGCAAGGAAGTCCACGCGAAGTCCCATCCGGACGCACCGCTGGAACTGCACGCCGCGGCCAACACCAAACAGCGCTGGCTCACCGAGGTGCTCGTGGACGCCGGGTACGAGCACGCCCGGTGGTTCGTCGACATGCGGGCCGACCTCGCCACGGTTCCGGCCGCCAAACCGCTGCCCGGCGAGTTCCCGCTGGTGACCTACGAGGACAAGTACGAGGAACTCACCCTGCGGTCCCGCAACGAGACCTTCGCCGACCATTGGGGGAGCACGGAGCAGTCCCCGGAGGCCTGGCGGCATCTCGTGGTCGGCGGGAAGGACTTCCAGCCGGAGCTGTCGTTCCTGCTGCTGAGCCCGGAGCGGGACAGAGTGGTCGCGATGGTGCTGAGCGCCTTCTTCGCCTCCGACGCGGCCGCCACGGGTGTGAAGGACCTGTATGTCAGTCACGTCGCCACCGACGCCGGCCTTCGCGGACGCGGCATCGCCGGCGCGCTGCTCGGGCACACGCTCGTCCAAGCCAAGGCGGCGGGTTTCCAGCGCGCCTCGCTCAACGTCGACCAGGACAACACGCACCGGGCTCTCGGCGTCTACGAGCGCGTCGGGTTCAGCGAGCATCAGCGCTGGGCCGGGTACGTGAAGCCGATCCCCACCTGACCGGTTGTCACCCGAAAGGGCGTATTTCGGTACAGTCGATCTTCTTGGAGAGATCGCTGGGGGTGGTAGGGCGTTGCCGGTTTCCGCACGCCTCGGCTGGCACGACCTGCCGTCGGCGACGCGTGACGCCGTGGAGCGTGAGCTCGGGTCGGCGGTCCGTCGTTCGCTGTGGCAGACCCCGGAATTCGACGGCGGTGTCGCCGCGAGGCTCGAACTCGACCGCGAACATCGCTGGGTCTTCCTGAAGGCGATCCCGGCGGGCAGTCCGCGTGCGGGTGGCTACCGGACGGAGGCCGCCATCGCGCGTCGGCTGCCCCCGGAGGCCCCCACGCCGAAGCTGCTGTCCTTTGTGGACGGTGACTGGCTGGTGCTCGCGTTCGCCGACTTCGACGGCACGAGACCGAACCTGCGCCCGGGCTCGCCGGACCTCTCCGCGGTCCTGGCCACGTTCGGCGCGCTCGGGCGCACGCTCACGCCGTGCCCGCTGCCCGACGTCCCGGATGCGCTCGACGACCTCGGCCCGCTCCTGCGCGGCTGGCACGAACTGGCGAAGGAGCCGCCGGACGACCTCGACGGCTGGGCCGTCCGCAACCTCGACAGGCTCGTCCAGCTGGAGACGTCCTGGCATCCCTGGTCGGCCGGGGACACGTTGCTGCACAACGACATCCAGCCCGAATACCTGGTGCGGACCGGATCGGGCAGGGTGCTCGTCACCAACTGGCGCTATCCGGCGCGGGGCGCGGGCTGGCTCGATCTGGTCGCGCTCGTCCCGTATCTGCTCGACGCCGGGCACGAGCCCGCCGACGTCGATCGCCTGCTGCGGCGCCGCCCCGTGCTCACCGGAGTCCCGGTCTGGGCGGTCACCGCGTTCGGTGTCGCCTTGGCCGGGCACGCCGAACGGGCGTCCCGGTTGCCGGAACCACCCGCGACGACCGGGGTCCGCGCGGCACAGCGCCGTCTCGCCGCGGCCATGCGCGACTGGCTCGCCTACCGGACCCACTGGCCCTGAGCCGCCCAGCTCGCCAAAGTTCTCTCGCGACTCAGAGCGGCGCAGGCAGGTGATGCGAAAGCCACTTTCGCAACGTTGAAGGTTGCGAAAGCCACTTTCGCAACTCGCACGGCAGGCTGGCTGGCCCGATCAGGTGACGAGGTTCAGCGGCTCTTCGCCGGCGGTGTAGCGACGCAGCTGCTCGGCGACCAGCCGCTTCGCGCGCGGGTAGAACGACGCCGAACCGCCCGCGATATGCGGCGTGATGATCACGCCCGGCGCGGTCCACAGCGGATGCCCGGCGGGCAACGGCTCGGGATCGACGACGTCCAGCGCGGCGCGCAGCCGCCCGGAAGCGGTCTCCTTCGTGAGCGCCCCGGTGTCGATCGCGGAGCCCCGCCCGACGTTCACCACCAGGGCGTCGTCCGGCAGCGCGGCGAGTTCCGCGGGGCCGAACAAGCCCATGGTCGCGGGTGTTTCGGGCAGGATCAGGACCACGATGTCGGCGGACGGCAGCAGGTGCGCCAGTTCGCCGACGCCGTGGACGTGTTCCGCGGGCCGGGCCTTGCTCGCCACCCTGGTCACGATCGCTTCGGCCGCGACCAGTTGCCGCTCGATGGCCTGGCCGATCGAGCCGTGGCCGACCAGCAGTACACGGCTGTCCGCCAGCGAGCGCGTGTGCGCGCGATCCCACGACGCCGTCGCCTGCTGCGCGAACCAGCGCGGCAGATCCCGCTGGGACGCGTGGATCAGCGCCAGCGCGTGCTCGGCCACGCTGAGGTCGTGCAGGCCGCGGCCGTTGGCCAGCTTCACCCCCGCCGGCACCAGCGGGACCAGCTTCTCCACCCCGGCCGACAGCGCCTGTACGAGCTTCAGCGACGGAAGCCGGGCGATCAGCTTCGTCGGCTCCGAACCGGCGTCGTACGGCAGCACGTAGACCTCGACGTCATCGAGGTCGCCGTCCGGCAGCGGACCCGTGCCGTCGTAAAGCCGCGCGCTCAGCCCCTCGGGCAGCTCGATGTCGGACCAGGGCAGGATGGCTCGCTCCGTCATACCGCCATTCTGACCAGCGTGACCGGCGTCAGCCGCCGTGGGTCGCGACGCAGAACTCGTTTCCCACCGGATCGGCCAGCACCGTCCAGGCGATGCCCGGCATCTCGTGCTCGTCCAGCCGCTTCGCGCCCAGTGCGAGCAAACGTTCCACCTCCTTCTGTCTGTCTTCGGTGCCGAAGTCCAGGTGAACCCGGTTCTTGCCGACCCGTTCCTCCGGCACGCGCTGGAACGCGAGCACGGGCGTGTTCTCCGCCTTGGGGCGCAGGATCAGGAACTCGCCCTCGTAGTCCTGATCCACCTCGACCCCGAGCGCCTCCGTCCAGAACGCCGCGAGCCCGCGCGGATCCGCGCAGTCGATCGTGATCATGCCCAGTTCGATACCCATGGCGGCACGCTAGTGGCACCCACCGACAAAACCGGGCGCCCGCGATAACCGGTTGAACCGTCCCGGGGCGGGGTGACTACGCTGCGCAGAACGTCTCAGCACGTAATTCCAGCGAGGAGCCCAGAAGTGATCACCAGGATGTCGTCGTTGTTCCTTCGCACCTTGCGCGAGGATCCGGCGGACGCCGAGGTACCGAGCCACCGGCTCCTGGTACGCGCCGGCTACGTCCGCCGGGTCGCCCCGGGCGGCTACTCCTGGCTGCCGTTGGGCCTGCGGGTGCTGCGCCGGATCGAGAAGGTCGTCCGCGACGAGATGAACGCCATCGGCGCGCAGGAGATCCAGTTCCCCGCGCTGCTGCCGAAGGAGCCCTACGAGGCCACCGGCCGCTGGACCGAGTACGGCGACGCCCTGTTCCGTCTCAAGGACCGCAAGGGCGCCGACTACCTCCTCGGCCCGACGCACGAAGAGCTCTTCGCGCTCACCGTGAAGGGTGAGTACAACTCGTACAAGGACTACCCCGTCGTCCTGTACCAAATCCAGACCAAGTACCGCGACGAGGCGCGTCCCCGCGCGGGGATCCTGCGTGGCCGCGAGTTCGTCATGAAGGACTCCTACTCCTTCGACCTCGACGACGACGGCCTGGCGAAGTCGTACGAGCTGCACCGCCAGGCGTACACGAAGCTGTTCGACCGCCTCGGCATCGAGTACGTCGTCGTGAAGGCGACCTCCGGCGCGATGGGCGGCTCGGCCTCCGAAGAGTTCCTCGCCGTCGCCGAGACGGGTGAAGACACCTACGTCCGCAGCACCGAGTCGGGTTACGCGGCCAACGTCGAAGCGGTCACCACGCCCGCTCCCGAAGCCAAGCCGATCGAGGGCCTGCCCGAGGCGAAGGTCCACCACACGCCGGACACCCCGACCATCGAGTCGCTGGTCGCGTTCCTCAACGACGCGGACCTCGGGCGCACCTTCACCGCCGCGGACACGCTCAAGAACGTCCTGGTGAAGACCCGCCGGCCGGGCGCCAAGGAGTGGGAGCTGCTGGCCATCGGCCTCCCCGGCGACCGCGAGGTCGACACGAAGCGCCTCGAAGCGTCGCTCGAGCCCGCCGAGTTCGAGCTGCTCGAAGAGGCCGACTTCGCCAAGAACCCGTTCCTCGTCAAGGGCTACATCGGCCCGAAGGCGTTGAAGGACAACGGAGTCCGCTACCTGCTCGACCCGCGCGTCGTCGACGGCACCGCCTGGGTCACCGGCGCCGACGAGCGCGACCACCACGTGGTCGACCTGGTCGCGGGCCGCGACTTCACCGGTGACGGCACGATCGAGGCCGCCGAGGTCCGCGAAGGCGACGCGTCGCCCGACGGCAAGGGCACCCTGGTCGCCGCGCGCGGTATCGAGATCGGGCACATCTTCCAGCTCGGTCGCAAGTACGCCGACGCGTTCTCGCTGGACGCGCTGGGCCCGGACTCCAAGCCCATCCGCATCACCATGGGTTCCTACGGTGTCGGTGTCTCGCGGCTGGTCGGCGTGCTCGCCGAGCAGAACCACGACGACCTCGGCATCGTCTGGCCGCGCGAGGTCGCGCCGTTCGACGTGCACGTGGTCATCGCGGGCAAGGACGAGACGATCGCCGCCGGCGCGGAGAAGCTCGCCGCCGAACTGGACGCCGCCGGGATCGAGGTCGTCCTCGACGACCGCAAGGCCTCCCCGGGCGTGAAGTTCGCGGACGCCGAACTCGTCGGCGTGCCGACGATCCTCGTCGTCGGACGCGGTCTCGCGAACGGCGTCGTCGAGGTCAAGGACCGCCGCACCGGTGACCGCGAGGAGATCGCCGTCGACGCGGTCGTGGAGCACCTGGTCAAGCTCGTCCGCTCGTAATGGGCCTGTTCGGCAAGAAGCGCGGGGACTCCCCGGGCTACGAGGACAACGCGGCGCTGGACGGGTTCGGGGGCTATCAGCCCTCGGATTCGTCCGGCTACTCGCCGACCTCGGAACCGGCTCCGGAACCGGCCGAACCGAAACCAGAACCGGAGCCGCAGAAGCCCGCGAAACAGCCGATGTCGCGCAGCGGGCGAAGGGCCATGTACGGCTTCTTCGCCACGCTGGGCGTCATCGCGGTCGCCGCGCTCGCGAACAACAGCGACCGCTCGTCGGACAGCAGCGCGCCGACGCCCCGGACCCCGACCGTCTACACGCCTTCGCCCCAGGTCGTCGCGCCGCCGGTGACCGAAGGCTGGCAGTCGGTGGCCGGGAAAGACGGCGTCTACGCCTACGACGTCCCGCCGAACTGGACGCCGAAACCCGGCACGATCCACGGCTGGGAGAAGGGGTCCCAGGTCCCGGGCATCACGATGGTCGCCAGTGCCTTCGTCGGGGAAGGCTACTGCCCGCAGGAGAAGCGAAGCAGGATCGGCGGCAGTGGTGTGGCGAACGTGAAGGTCGCCGACCCCGCCGCCGCGGCACGCAAGGCGCTCGACGACCTCACGATCAGCGCCTACAACCCGGAGGACGGCCCGCTCACGGCCAAGATCACCCCGGAACCGCTCCAAACGGCCGAGTTCACCCTGGGCACCGGCAAGAAGGTCTCCGCGAGCATCCTCCTCGCGGAGGTCGTCACCCCGCCGGGGCCGTGCGGTGAGCGGCGCGCCCTGGTCGGCGTGCTCGCGCCGCAACTGGGCGACGCCTCGGCGGCCCTGGCCGTCTATTCGGGCCAGGACACGCCGGGTGGAGCGGATCGCGAGCAGATCCTGAAGATCCTCAAGACCTACCGGGGTGTCCCGGAGGCCGACCGCAAGACCATCACGCCGCCGCCTTCGACGTTGCGCTGATCTCTTTGGGGCTGGGGCTTCTTGCCCGACCGAGCGAGCTTCGCCAGCCGAAGCAGCCCGGTGTTCGGCAGGTAGGCCCGGCCGAGCGCGATCCCGATCCGCGGCAGATCGGCCTCGTCGCGGAACGCGAGGTACAGCGGGACGTGCCGCGGCTGGAACTTCGCCTTGAACGCGTGCAGCGAACGGAATCCGTAGAACGGCTCCATCATCGTGCCGAGCGCGTCCAGCACCCGCTCGACGGCGTGCGCCGGTTCGCCGGAGCTCGCCAGCGGGGCACCGGACAGCGAGACGAACTTCGCGCCTTCTTCGCGGAAGGCCAGGCACGACGACGCGATCAGGAACTCCATCGACGGACGGAACCCGTCGGCGCGCTTGCGCATCACGTCGAGCGTCCAGCCGCCGACGGCACCCGCGCCGGTGTAGACCGGCATCCACGACGTCACGCCGTGGACCACGCCGTCGGCGTCCACCGCGAGACCCACGCGGGTCTCGGGGTCCATCGCCTCGTCGACCCCGCCGAGGGTGAAGCCCATCTCCGGCATGCCCTTGTCGCTGATCCACTCTTCGGAGATCGCGCGCACCTGCGAGATCACCGCGCGCGGCTGGTCGGCGAGCCGGACGAGCCGGAACTCGATGCCGTCCTTCTTCGCGCGGTTGAGCGCGGTCCGCACGTCCTGCCAGCGCTTGCCGCGGAACTCCAGCGTTTCCAGTTCGATCAGGGTGTCCTCGGCGACCTGGACCTGCTTCCAGCCGAGTTCGTCGGTCTTGGCGGTGGTGTCGCCGGTGGCGGAGAACAGGCACGGCACGAGACCGGTGTTCTCGCACATCGTGATGAATTCGGCGATCGTCCGGTCGGCGGCGCCGTTCGGGGCGATCGGGTCGCCGAGGGCGATGGCGACTCCGGCGTGGCGCCGGTAGGCGAGGTAGGACTTGCCGTCCGCGGCCACGAAGTACGAGTTCTGCGGCCACGTCGTCATCCACGAAAGGGTGCTTCCGCCGTGCCGGCTGAGCAGCGTGCGGGCCAGCGCGGGGTTGCCCATCCGGCCGAGACGGCGGCGCTTCCGGCGCGACGGCACCCGGAAGGCGCCCCGGGAGGAGATCAGCATCGCGAACTCGACCGTCCACAGGAGGTTGTCCACGAAGAACAGTGGCGGATCCATCAGCCCGGCATCGTCACCGAAGACCTCGGCCAGTGCGAGCACCCCGCCGTAGGCCATCACCTGGAGGATGACGAACGAGGTCAGGATCATCGCGGACCACCAGGCGACCTGACTGCCCTTGCGCAGGCCGTTCATGATCGGCACCACGATCACGCACAGGATGACGACTTCCCAGGTGGACAGCGAGAGTTCCTCGGACGAACCGAAGGGACCGTTGCCCGGCACGAAGGACATCACCAGTTCGGCGACCGTCAGCACCAGCAGGCCGGCCATGACGTAGAACCGCCACTCGCGCAGGCTCGGCCGCCGTTCGCGGCCGGGATCCTTCGAACCGATGAACTTGCGCCCGAACGGCAGGGCCAGCACGAGGGCGAAGAAGTGCACGAGGTCGGCGAGCGTGCCGACGAAGATGATCGCGATCCCGGCGTAGACGCACAGCCCGGCGCGCAACCGCAGGCGCCACGGCGGGCGCAGGGTGGCGCTGGCGACCGCGACCGCGGCGAGCGCGCCCCCGGAGAACCCGACGTCGAGGCTGCCCGCGATCCGCTCCGCCCACTCCCAGCCGGAGTTCCGGCTCAGCGCCAGGAACTGCACCGCCACCAGCACGCTGACGAACTGACCGCCGATGGTGACGGCCATCGTCCGGCGGGTCCCGAGCCGCCATTCCGCGAACCCGGCGAACAGCGCGAAGCTGAGCACCATCGGCACGTAGTACAGCGGGACGACCGCGAACAGCGGTCCGGTGAGCACGGTCCACCACCGGCCTGATTCGAGCGACGGCAGCCCGTACGCGATGTACGGGTACACCGCGCGATCCTCGGCGGCCGACCAGAGCGCGCCCGTGGCCAAGGCGAGCGCGAGCATGGTCAGCGTGACCAGGGTCGTGAAAGGCAGCCGGTGCCGCAGCACCGTGGCGATCTTGTGCGTCCGGCCCGGTGCGGCCGTCCCGCTTCCCCCTTTTGGCATGGACTCAAATTAGGCGGGGGAGCAGGTCCGACACATCCGGCACGGGACCCATCTTTCCCTTAGGGGAGTGCTACTCGCGACGGATGGTCGCCCCCATCTTGAGGACGATGTCCCTGGCGACGGCGTCGGGGATCCCCTGGTCCGCCAGTACCAGAAGGACGTGGTAGCGGCCGGATCCGGGCAGGGCGCGCAGGGGGAGGGCGATCGCGGTGATCGCGACCGACGGGGCCGGGCACGGCGCGTCCGCGGCGGGGACGACGGTGGTGGTCACGGCGGTGGCGGTCGCGCCGCCGTCGAGCATCGTGACCGGAGCCGCCTTGCCGATTTCGGTTTTCGGGGGCTGCCCTTCGCCGAGGGGGCCGTACGCGGCTTCCGCCCACCGCAGGGTCGTTTCCTCCGCGGCCTGGGCGGTGCCGCCGACCTCGCCCTCGTCGATGGTGGTGAACCCCGCCATCGCCCGCGCCGAGAGATCGGAGCCAGGGCAGAAGTCGCGGTGGTACCGGGCGACACCTTGGAGGGTGACCAGTTCGCCCGCCGGTGTCTCGTACCCGATGGCGACGTCCGGCTCTTCGAGATTCCAGTCCGGCGGGGCGTCGAAGACGAGCGGGTGATCGTCGGACTGCACGGGCTGCCAGCCCGCGATCACGGGCTCGATCCTGGTGGGCGTCACCGGGTCGGGCAGGACGAGGTCCTGCGCGGACGGCGGTGGCGCGGTCCTGGCCTGGTAGGTGGCCGTCGTGCCGACCACCAGGACGATGACCAGCCCGAGGACGCCCAGCGTGGGCCTGAGGCGGAGGCGACGGCGCGTGGCGGTGTCGCGGACGACCGGGATCGGCAGCGTCTGTTCGGCCTCGGTTTCGAGCGGCTGCCCGGTGAGCGGATCGACGAACCACGTTCGCGGTTCGTCGGAGCGCCCACCGGGGCCGGTCATGGCTGCGGCCTCAAGCTCGCGAGGATCTTTTGCGCGTCCTCTTCGGGCAGCGCGTCGGGTGTGCCCTGGTCCATGGCCATGACGAAGCAGATCGTCTGATCGCCGGATTTGAACGCCGCCGAAGTGATCTTCACGCTCGGCGCCCGGCACTCCTCGGTCTCCAGCGGACTGAACGTCCCGGTCGAACTGACCGCCTGGATCGCCCCGCTCGCGATCGGGACCTGCTTGACGTCGGGCATCGGGACGTCCGCTTTGCCGGTGGCGGACTGGATCCAGAGCCGGACCGCGCCCCTGGCGGCGTTCTCGACCGGGATCTGGCCCGCGGTGGCGAAGCCGACGACGCCGCGGTTCGAGCCCTGGGAATCCGGGCAGGCGCCGAGTTTGTACGTCGACACCTCGTGGATGACCATCTTGAACTCGCCCTCGTTGTAGGCGACGCTTTGGCCCGGCTTGGTCTCCCAGCCGGAGGCTGGAAGGTCGTAGGCGGTCTTGTCCTTGGCTGACAGGATCCCCTGCCAGCCGGGCGTCGTCGAGGGCACTTTGTTGTCTTTCGGGGCACCGCTGCTCGAAGACGGCGGCTTCGACGCCGAGGACGACGGCGGCACCGGCGCGGACGAGGGCGGCGGACCGGCCTGAGGCTGCGGGTCGTCGCCGTCACGCAGGACGAAGAAGAGCGTGGCGCCGACGGCGATGACCAGGACGAGCGCGCCGAGGCCGATCCAAAGGCCCTTCTTGCTCTTCTTCGGCGGCTCCGGCGCGAATCCCTGGTACGTCTGCTGCGGGAACTGCTGATAGCCCTCGTACGGCTGCTGGGGATCCTGCGGGTACTGGCCGTACTGAGGCGGGTTCTGCGGCGGATACCCCTGCTGCGGGGGTTGCTGCTGATAGGGCTGCTGTGGTTGCTGCTCCGGCCAGCCGTTGCCGCCTGGGTATGCCATGGAGCGAGCTTAGTTGGCGTCCCCCAGCACGGCCGCGCGTACCGCTGCCAGGTCGGACAGGTCGCCGAGCACGGTGTGCGCGCCCGCGTCGGCCAGTTCCTCCGCGCTGAACTGCCCTGTCGCCACGGCCACCGCGACGGCGCCGTTGTCGAGCGCGGCCCGCACGTCGTCCGGGGTGTCGCCGATGACGACGACCGACGTGGGCGCGAAGTCGGTGCCGTGCTTCGCCGAGGCCTGGCCGACGGCGGCGGGCACCAGGTCGGGCCGGTGCGCGGAGAGCGAGCCGTAGCCGCCGATCTCGAAGTCCACGTGTTCGTGCAGGTCGAACGCGGTCAGCTTGTGCACGGAGATCTCCGGCAGATTCCCGGTGACCAGCGTCTGGACGACCCCGCCGTGACCGGCGAAGGAGTTCAGCGCGTCCTTGGCACCCGGGAGCGCCCGGCCGCTGGTGGACAGCGTCGGGGCGTGGCTTTCGGAGACCGCGATCAGCGCGAGCCAGAGTTCGCGCACCTTCTCGTCGGTGGGCTCGACGCCGTGCGAGGACAGGATGTCCGCGCTGATGGCGCGTTCGGTGCGGCCGCCGAACTTCGGCAGCTCCCGCAGTTCGAGGCCCGCGACCTCGGCGAGCGCGGTCGCGTACCAGGTGGCGCCGACGCCGCGCAGGTCCACGAGGGTCTGGTCGATGTCCCACAGCACTAGCCGATGCGGAGTAGTCACGCGGTCGACGGTACCCATGACCTAATTCAACGTCTGTTGACTTCTGGGGAGACGGCGCCTACCTTGGCAGCTAATTCAACAGATGACGAATAAATGGAGGACGGTCATGCCGAACCGTCGCCCCGCCGGGGCCTTCGCTTTGCTCGCCGCGGCGGCCGGTGCGCTGGTCGCCGTCGTACTGGGCTTTCTCACCTTCGGCGCGCAGGCCACCGCCGCGCCCGACGGTCTCCCCCTCGCCGTGGCCGCGCCGCCGGGACCGCTCCAGGCGGCCGCGAACGGGATCGCGTCCCACGGCGGCGGTCAGGTCTCCTGGCGGGTGACCACTCCCGGAGAAGGCCGGAAACTGTTGGAGGACAAGGTGGTCTACGGCGTCCTCGAACTTCCGTCGACGGTCGTGGTGTCCGGGGCGGTGAACCCGTCCGGGACGCAGATCGCGCAGCAGGTCCTGACCGGCGCGGTGCAGGCGACGGGTGGCACGCCGAAGGTCGAGACGCTGCATCCCGCGAGCGTCGCGGGCCGGACGGCGCCGCTCGCGCTGAGCGCGCTGGCCTGGGTCGGCTGCCTGGCCGCGGGTGCCTTGCTGATCCTGGCCGGACAGCGGATCGGCCGGGACGCGGGCGCCGGCGCGCGCTTCACGCAGATCGTTTCGGTGGGCGTGCTGGTCACCGGCGTCCTGGCCGGATTCCTGAAACTGTGGGACTCCACGCTCCCGCTCGGCTGGGAAGTCCTCGGCTTCCTGTTCCTGGCCTCGACCGGGTTCGCCGCCGTGCAGACCGGTCTGCTGCGGCTGCTCGGCGTGCGGGCGATGGCGATCCTCGGCCCGCTGTACCTGGTCGCGCCCGCCGTCGCGGGGCAGGTGCCGGAACTGCTGAACCCCGCCTACCGCGCGGTGCTGTGGTCGTGGACGCCGTTCCGGTTCTCCTCGGAAGGACTCCGGAGCCTGGTGCAGGGCGTGCCCGGCGCGCCGGACGTCACGACCGGGGTGTGGGTGCTCGCCGGGATGCTCGCGGCGGGGCTCGCGCTCGCGCTGTGGCCGGGCCGGTCAGCCCTCCAGCAGGCTGAAGCGGACACGCCGGACCGGGTTGTCCAGGTTGGTGTCCACTAGGCAGACCGACTGCCAGGTGCCCAGCGTCATCACCCCGCCGATCACCGGGATCGTCGCGAACGGCGGCAGCAGCGCGGGCAGGACGTGGTCACGGCCGTGACCGGGACTGCCGTGCTGGTGCCGCCAGCGGCCGTCGCGGGGGAGAAGCTCGTCGAGCGCGGTGAGCAGGTCTTCGTCGCTGCCCGCGCCGGTTTCGAGGATCGCCAGCCCGGACGTCGCGTGCGGGACGAAGACGTGCAGGATCCCGTCCTCGGCGTCCGCGTCGCGCAGGAAGGTCTCGGCGTCCTTGGTCAGGTCGTGCACCACGGCCACGCTGCCGGTGCGCACCTCGATCTCCGTGGAGTACATACCCGTCACGGTAGTGCGTCACCCGACGAGCCGAGGGGTGCCGAGGGCAAGCCGCGGGCAGGAGCCCGTCGGCGTGCGCCAGGTGATCGTGAAGTCGTCCACGCGAGGGATCGCGATGAACAGCCTGTCCGGTGCGAGCTGACCGACGGCAGTCGTCGACAGCGTGCGCCCGGCGGACGTGAAGACCACGATGAGCGAGCCCGGCCGATCAGGTGAGTGATCGTCGATGCCGAGGGAAGTCTGGAACTCTTGGTATCGCCCGCCGAGCCGGTAGGTGATCCCGCCTCGGTTCGTGCAGGTGTCGGCCATGAGCGAATGCCCGAACGTGATTCCGTCGATGGTCGCCTCGCCCGTCCCGCTCCAGCCTCCCGAGGTCGGCCGCAGCGAATCCAGCGTGATCGGCGTCCGCGACGTCGGAGTGGGAACAGGTCGTGCCGGATGGGTGGGCAGGGGCGGTGGGGGGCCGGCGGTCGGGGTGACCCTCGCGGTCGTCTGGTGAGGCCGATCGGCCGCGGTCATGGAAGGCGCGGACTGGAGAACCACGACCGTGACGGTGGAAGCGGCGACGGCCAGAACACTCGCGATGACCGTCCGCGGGCGAGGAGGGCTCTTGGCCGCGGAACGCACCTTCTCGAAGGACACCGTCCGCACCGGCTCGGGTCCTTCCGGCAGCCCTATTCCGAAGACGGCCGCGACGGTTCGCCGGAAGAGGCTGTGGCGGTTCCTGTGCTCGACGGTCGCGGGTTTCCTCGAAACCCTGTCGAGTCCCCAAACCGAGACCCAGATACGGCGACGGCCTGTTTCAGGAGGCATCGGGCACTCGAGGTGGTTCCTGGCCGATCACCGCGTTCTTGATCGGCCGCAATTGCCCCAGTTGTGTCAGGAGCGCGGGTGCGGAGGCTCCGACCACCACTGCGGCGTAGGCGCCTGCCACCTGTCCCGTTCCGCCGAACAAAGCACCCGCCGCCGCACCCAAAGCGATGTGCACCGCACCGGCGATCGCTTCGGGAACGACGTCGATGTATTTCGTGAGTTTGGGCGGCACTCCTGCCGCGTTCTCCGCACGGTGCTCACGCCGGGCGTTGTGCCATTGCGTGATCTGGTTGTAGAGGTCGACGAGGCCGCGAAGAGACCCGCCCAAGGCCCCGAGGAGCGCGAATACTTCGACCGGCACTTTCCGCACCCGCCTTCGACGACGGATAGAGTCCTTGAGGGGGTGTCGGGCGACGGCATCCTGTTGTTACAGGCCGGCTGCCCCGAAGCGCGCCACGTAGTGCCAGACGCGTTTGAGGGCCTGCGGATCGAGATGACCCGCTTCGCCGAGGACGCGCGGATCGAGATGGCCGTCTTCGGCCAGCGCCAGGCCGAGTTCGACGAATTCCGGACCGCGGTACGCGGGATGGCGTTCGAGTTCTTCGGTCGGCAGGCGGAAGCCCGGATGCCATTCGACCGGGCAGTCCAGCCGGAGCGCGGCCTTTTCGACGTCGGTTCCGCGGTGACTCGGGTCGAGCACGAGGGCTTCGACGTCCGTCGCGAGGTCGACAGGGCCGTGGACGTGCGCCTCGACGTAGTCGTCGAGAAGGTCCTTCTCGTCGCGTTCGGCCAGGGCGATCAGTGCGGAAACCCTGGTGCCGTAACCGAAATCCGCCGGATTCAGCACGCTGTCCGGATAGCAGAACGTCGTCCGCGCGACGGTGTGCGCGGCCATCCGGAAATGGGCCGAGCCGAATCTCGGCGCGCCGCCGGTGGGACGGCGGCGGAAGTTCAAGGCGCCGTACTTCGGCCGTTCGGCGGGTGGCGCGTCGTCGTAGACACCGCCGAACATCCGGCTCTCCCAGCGCCACCGGGCGCCGCCGGGGTGCGCGGTCAGCCCGCCGTTGCTCGTCCCGGTTTCGAACTGGTTGCGGTAGAAGCCGTCCTCGGCCATCGACGTCAGGACGGTGCGTCCGTCCACTGTGGATCTGTCGGGGTGGAAGTGCAGTGTCACCGGCAGCCCGGCCTCGTGCCCGCCGCGTGCTTTCGCCGCGACGTGTGCGAGGGCCCGGGAGTACATGACCCGAGTATCAGGCGTGCCGCCGGGCGAGGGCTACCAAATATCTGACCGGCTCGCCGGTCGGGTTGACGTAGGCGCACTGCTGCGGAGTGCCGAGCTGCAGGCAGTCGCCCGCGTCGAGTTCGTGCTCGACGTCGCCCTCGCGGAAGCGCAGATGCCCGTCGAGCACCCAGATCTGGTGGTGGGTCAGCGCGTAGGTGTGCGCGGGGAAGGAGACCTCGGCGCCCGCGGGCAGGACAACCTCGACCAGTTCCAGCGGCCCGCCGAGCGACGGCGACACCGCGCGGCGCACGTAGCCGGTGTCGGGGTCGGTCCAGGTCGGCTGATCGGCCACGCGCACGAGCCGCCGGTCGCCGTGTTCGGCGCGCGCGATCAGCTCGGACAGCGTCATCCCGAGCGCGGCGGAAAGCCTGCTGAGCAGGACCGCCGTCGGCTGCGCCTCGCCGCGTTCGATCTTGCCGATCATCGCCCTGGACACGCCCGAGGACTCGGCGAGGGCGTTGGCCGAGAGGTTCTGGTCGAGTCTCGCGGACTGGAGCGTCGCGGCGAGCGACGCGGACAAGGGATCCGACATGCTGCTCACTATAGTGGCAGCCTCGGTTACTATGGTCGCCATGGTGATCAGGGAAGCGACGGAAGCCGACGCGACGGCGTGCGCGGAGATCTACGCGCCGTATGTCACCGACACGGTGATCTCGTTCGAGACCGAGCCGCCCAAGCCGGACGAGATGGCCGAGCGCATCGCCAAGGCGCAGCGAGCGCACGCGTGGCTCGTGCTCGAAGACGACGAAGGCCGCGTCGCCGGCTACGCCTACGGAGGACCTTTCAGCGGTCGTCCGTCCTATCGCTGGTCCTGCGAGGTCAGTATCTATCTGGAGCTCGGCCGCCGGAGGACCGGCGGCGGCCGAGCGCTCTATCAGGCGCTGCTGGACAGGTTGGCGGAGCGTGGTTTCCGGAACTTCTGCGCGGGGATGGTGCTGCCGAACGACGCGAGCGCCGGACTGCATCGCGCGCTGGGCTTCGAGCCGGTGGGGACCTACCGGCGGATCGGGTACAAGCACGGGGCCTGGCGGGATGTCGCCTGGGTGCAGCTCTGCCTGCCGGAGCTCACCGGGGTGCCCGCCGAACCTCGGTGACGCGCCGGACTCGGTGGGCGTGTTGCGAAAGCCACTTTCGCAACCTTCAAGGTTGCGAAAGTGGCTTTCGCAACACGCCCATGCCGGTCTCGTGAGCGTCCACAGCGGACATCGGCGCGGCCTTCAGGACTCCAGGTAGCGCAGCACGGCCAGAACCCGCCGGTTGTCCCCTTCGGACTGAGGCAGCGCCAGCTTCCCGAAGATGCTCGACACGTACTTCTCCACCGAGCCGGCCGAGAGGAACAACCTCGCCGCGATGGCCGAGTTCGACCGTCCCTCGGCCATCAGGCCCAGCACCTCCCGCTCCCGCGGCGTCAGCCCGGCGAGCGCGTCCGTCTTCCGGGTGGCGGTGAACAGCTGGCTGACCACCTCCGGATCGAGCACGGTCTCCCCGTCGGCGACCCGCCGAAGCGCGTCGAGGAAGTCCGACACCTCCGCGACCCGGTCCTTCAGCAGATAGCCGACGCCGCCCGCGCGGTCCGCCAGGAGTTCCGTCGCGTACTGCGTCTCGACGTACTGCGAGAACAACAGGATCGCGCATCCCGGCAGTTCCGCGCGCAGCGCGATCGACGCGCGCAGGCCTTCGTCGGTGTGCGTCGGCGGCATCCGGATGTCCACAATGGACACGTCCGGCCGGTGTTCGCGCACCGCCGCGCACAGGCTTTCGCCGTCGGCGACGGCCGCGAGGACCTCGTGCCCCCGAAGGTTCAGCAGCTCGACGAGCCCCGCCCGAAGGATGGCCGAATCCTCCGCGATCACGACGCGCACGCCGCCCCCCAAGTCCCTATTTCCGTAATGGTATTTCCGCGCTGATCACCGTAGGCCCTCCCGGAGGACTGTCGATGTCGAGCCCGCCGTCCACCGTCGCGAGCCGCTCGGCGATCCCGGCGAGCCCGCCGCCGCGTTCCGGCCGGGCCCCGCCTTCGCCGCCGTCGCGCACGACGAGCCGCAAGGCGTCACCGACGATACCCACGTCGACCTCGATCGCGGCGGAAGTGTGTTTCGCGGCATTGGTCAGCAGCTCGGCGACCGTGAAATAGGCGATGGTCTCGATCGACGGCGACGGCCTGCTCGGCAGGGCCACGGTGATCCGCGCGTCGATGCCCGAGCCCGCGGCCAAAGTGGACAGTGCGACGTCCAGGCCGGCGTCGAGCGCGGCGGGGTGGATGCCGCGGGCGAGGTCGCGCAGTTCGACCAGCGCCTGTTTCGCGTTGGCGTGCGCGGCCGTGACCAGGGCGGTGACCTGGTCGATGTCGCCGTCACCGCCGGACAGCTCGTCCTTCGCGATCCCGAGCTTCATCGCCAGCGCGACCAGTTGCGCCTGCGCGCCGTCGTGCAGGTCGCGTTCGATCCGGCGCAGCCGCCGTGTCGCGTCGTCGACGGCGGTCGCCCGGCTGCGTTCGAGGTCGCGCACGCGTTGGGAGAGGTCTTCGGTGCCGAGGATCCCGCGCACCAGCAGACGGTCGAACGCGGTCAGGCCGTGCACCACCCACGGCATCGCCAGCAGCACGACCAGCCCGGTGAAGGCGAGCAGCAGGGTGAGGGGCCAGGCACCGACGTGGAGATCGAACGTCGGCATGGCCTCACCGTTCAGGGTGAACCAGAAGTACGGGTAGGTCAGCGCGCTCACGGCGTACACGAACAGGGTCGCGACCAGGAAGAACTCGATCAGCGACAGCGGCAGCCGGATCAGCAGGTAGGCGATCGACCGCCAGCCGCTCGGGTCCCCGATCTTGCTCTTGATCCCGTTCCACAGTCCCGGCAGCAGCTCGGGCCGGGCGGGCGGCGTGACCGTCGTCCCGAGCAGGAGACGCGCCAGTCCGATGTGCGCGGCACCGATCAGCCGCGCGCCCGCCACGACGCCGATGAGCACCGGCAGCCCGATGGTGAGCAGGCTCAGCGTGATCCCGAACAGCAGGCCGACGACGACGAGCACGACGAGCACCAGCGTCAGCGGAGCGCCGACGATCACCCACGCCAGCTCCGCCCAGTACGCGCGGTTCAGCTGCGAGCCGAGGACGCGCCCGGGGAGGGCGTAACGGGTGATCACGGCTTCAGCTTGCCGTGGCCACCCGTCCCACGCCCATCCAGGTTTCCCTAGTCTTCGCGGGTTTCGTCTTCCTGCGCCCGCTGAGACGCCTCGCGCATCTCGATGACGTCCGTCAGCCAGTCGCCGGTCTCGCGGGCGATGTCCCGGATCGCGCCGGTGATGATCGTCGCGATGTTGCCGATGTGGGTGGCCGCGGACTCGGTGACCTCTTGGACCACGTCCTTGGTGCTTTCGAACTGACCGACCATGTCAGACACCTTAAGCCGCTCGGAGGGTCTTGTCGCTCTCCACGGTAGCGGGAGTGCGGGGTTCACCGTTCCAGGGCAGGGCCAGTTTCACGATCTTCTTGGCCACCGAGAACAGTTGCTTGTGCAGGGGCCCGGTGTTGTACGGCAGGCCGTACTTCTCGCAGATCGCCCGCACCTCGCCCGCGATCTCCGGGTAGCGGCGCGCCGGGATGTCCGGGAACAGGTGGTGCTCGATCTGGTGCGAGAGGTTCCCGGTCATGACGTGGAAGAGCTTGCCGCCGGTGATGTTCGCCGAGCCGAGGATCTGCCGCAGGTACCACTGGCCCCGCGACTCGTTCTCGGTCTCCTCCTCGGTGAAGCTCTCGACGTCGGCGGGGAAGTGCCCGCAGAAGATGATCGAGAACGCCCACAGGTTGCGGGTCAGGTTCGCGGTGGCGTTGCCGAGGAAGGTCAGCGGCGCGAGCGGACCGGTCAGCAGCGGGAAGAGCACGTAGTCCTTGCCGACCTGGCGGCCCGCCTTCTTGAGCATCTTCAGGCCGACCTCCTTGTTGTCCGACCACTTGCGCTCGCCCTTGACGACGCGGTCGAACTCGAGGTCGTGCAGCATGACGCCCCACTGGAAGAACAGCGCGAGCAGCGTCGCGTACACCGGGTTGCCCAGGTAGTACGGATTCCACTTCTGCGCCGGGTCCATCCGCAGGACGCCGTAACCGATGTCACGGTCCTTGTCGAGGATGTTCGTGTACGTGTGGTGGATGTAGTTGTGGGAGTGGCGCCAGTTCTCCGAGGGCGCGACGGTGTCCCATTCGAACTTCTGCGAGCTCAGCGCCGGGTCACGCGTCCAGTCGTACTGGCCGTGCATGACGTTGTGGCCGATCTCCATGTTGTCGAGGATCTTCGCCACCGAAAGCGCGGCGACGCCGGCGATCCAGGCGGGCGGGAAGAACCCGGCGAACAGCAGTCCGCGGCCTGCGACTTCAAGGGCGCGCTGTGTCTTGATGACGTTGTGGATGTAGTCGACGTCGACCTGGCCGAGGTCGGCGACGATCCGCTGCCGGATCTCGTCCAGTTCGCGGCCGAAGTCCTCGACCTGCTGCGGGGTCAGTTTGTCCTGCAAGCCTGTCATGGCAGGTCCTTTCTAAGCGTTGATCTCGACGTCCCCGACCGGGACGGAGATGCAGAGCTGGATCTCTTCGTTTTCTTCGCTGGAGGTCTCGCCGGTCTTGGCGTTGCGCACGCAGCCGGAGGTCTTGATCTGGGTGCAGGAGAAGCAGATGCCCATCCGGCAGCCGTGTTCCGGGCTCAGCCCCGCGTCCTCGGCCTGCTCCAGCAGCGGTTTCCCGGAGTTCTCGAACTCGCGGCCGCTGCGCGCGAACCGGACCTGTCCCTCGGCGTTCTCGGTGTCGAAGGTGAGCGCCGGCGGCGTGAACTCCTCGGTGTGCAGGTGTGCGCCGAGTCCGTCGGCGTCGAACGCCTCGCGGACGGAATCCATCAGCGGCTTCGGGCCGCACAGGAAGGTCTCGGCGTCGGGGTACCACGGCGCGGCCTCCGCGAGGTGCTCCTTCGAGAAGAACCCGTGCAGGTCGCCGCCACTTTTCGCGTGAGTGAACGCGTGTACCACCCGCAGTCCGGGCAGGCGGCGGGCGAGGTCGGCGAGCTCGGCGCGGTAGAGCGCGTCTTCGGCGCCGTTCGAGTAGTGCAGGAAGGCGACGTCGCCCTCGAACTTCTCGTCCGCCAGCGTGCGCAGCATCGACAGGACAGGCGTGATCCCGCTCCCGCCGCTCACCAGCAGGATCCGCCGGGGCCTCGGCGACGGCAGGGTGAACTCACCGTCCGCAGTGGACAGTCCGAGGACGGAACCCGTGGTGATCGTGCGGTTCAGATGGCGCGAGACGAGCCCTTGGGGGTCGGCCTTGATGGTCAGTTCCAGCGTGCCGTCGTGCTCCGAACCGGCAGGCGAGTAGCAGCGGGTCCGGCGGACGCCGTCGATCTCGACGGTCACCCGCACGTACTGGCCCGCGGCGTGTCCCCGCCAGGCCCTGCTCGGCTTGATGGTCAGCGTGACCGTGTCGGCTGTCTGCCGCCGGACGCCGGTGACCAGGCCGCGGATCTCGCGGCGGACCAGCATCGGATCGACGAGTTCGAGGTAGCGGTCCATTCCGTGGGGCGTGAGCAGGGCCTCGGCCAGCGAGGCCAGCCGCCTGGCCCTGCGCGGTACCAGTGCCGTCATCACTTTCTCCCAATTTCAGTGAACGCTTGTACACTGAACAGTGAAGTGGTGAACATGCCGCTTGTCAACGCGAGAGG
Source organism: Amycolatopsis azurea DSM 43854 (assembly GCF_001995215.1). GTDB lineage: Bacteria > Actinomycetota > Actinomycetes > Mycobacteriales > Pseudonocardiaceae > Amycolatopsis > Amycolatopsis azurea. Next base: position 18,214 of record NZ_MUXN01000022.1, on the reverse strand, counting down.
ACGGCGATGTGACGTGGGTGATAGCGCGGAGGCGATTACGCTGTCCGTCGTGACAACAGAGCCCGTTTCCCGGCAGGAGCGCAAACAGCGCACGCGTCAGGCGTTGCTGGACGCGGCACTGGACCTGGTGGCGGAACGAGGGTTCTCCGGGCTGAGCCTGCGCGAGGTGGCGAAACAGGCCGGAATCGTGCCGACGGCGTTCTATCGCCATTTCGCATCGATGGACGAGCTGGGCGTCGCGCTGGTGGAAGAGTCGATGCGCACCTTGCGCACGATGATCCGCTCCGCGCGCACCAAGCCCGCGGCCTACAACGACATGATCCGGACGTCTGTGCGCATCCTGCGCGAGCACGTGAGGGCGCACGAGGCCCACTTCCACTTCCTGACCAGGGAGCGCTACGGCGGCACCGGCCCGGTCCGGCAGGCGATCGGCTTCGAACTCAAGCTCTTCGTCAGCGAACTCGCCGTCGACCTGGCGCGCTTCGACAACCTCCGCGAATGGGTGACGGAGGATCTGCACCTGCTGGCCGATCTGATCGTGACGACCATGCTCACGACGGTGCTGGAACTGCTCGAAACACCTTCGCGTGACGACGAGATCGTGCGCACGGCCGAACGGCGGCTGCGGCTGATCTTTCTGGGGGTGCCGAACTGGCGCAGCGTTCCGTGACGGGCGAAACCGTTGCTCCGTAAGTGTCATCAGGGGTCCCCATAGGACGGAACGTGTCCTGTGGGGACCCCTTATGACGTCGCCCACCTGGATCGATGGCTGGATCGATCGTGATGAGCGATGTCACGGAAAGATGCCGTCCGGATACGTTCAGCCAGGAAAGTTGTCGGCCGGACGTGGTAAACAGTGCGGGTTCGTGTGGTCCTCTCCAGCGAGGAGGTCGCCTGTGGCGGCAGAAAACGAGCAGCTCACGGTCGGTGTTGTCCGGGAGACCGGACAAGGTGAACGCCGCATCGCGCTGGTTCCGAAACTCATCGAGCGCGTCTCCGGACGCGGACTGCGGGTGGTGGTGGAGCCCGGCGCGGGCGCCGGCGCGCTGCTCGCCGACGAGACCTTCGAGCAGGCGGGTGCGGTTCTCGGTGACCCGTGGGACGCCGACATCGTGGTGAAGGTGGCGCCTCCGAGCGCGGCCGAAGTCGCGAAGCTCAAACAAGGCACCATTCTCATCGGCTTCCTGAATCCACGGGGTGATCCCGAGGGGATCGCGGCGCTGGAAACGGCGGGCGTCCGCGCTTTCGCCGTCGAGGCGATCCCGCGGATCTCGCGTGCGCAGGCGATGGACGCGTTGTCGTCGCAGAGCAGCGTCGCGGGTTATCGCGCGGTGTTGCTGGCCGCGGAGAAACTCACGCGCTTCTTCCCGATGCTCACCACCGCGGCCGGAACCGTGCCACCGGCGAAGGTGCTCGTGCTCGGCGCGGGTGTCGCCGGGCTCCAGGCCTTGGCGACGGCGAAACGGCTCGGTGCGCAGACCACCGGGTACGACGTCCGGCCCGAGGTCGGCGAGCAGGTGAAGTCGCTCGGCGCGAAATTCCTCGAGCTAGGCATCGAGGCGGTCGGCGAAGGCGGATACGCCCGCGAGCTGACAGCGGAGGAAAAAGCCGAACAGCAACGCAGGCTCACCGAGGCGATCACGAGGTTCGACGTCGTGATCACCACGGCGCTCGTCCCGGGCCGCAAGGCGCCGACCCTCGTCACCGCCGACGCGGTGAAGGGGATGCCCGCCGGTGGTGTCGTGGTCGACCTCGCCGGCGAGTCCGGCGGCAACTGCGAACTGACGAAACCGGGCGAGGAGGTCGTCGAGCACGACGTCACCATCTGCTCGCCGCTCAACCTCGCCGCGGAGATGCCCGCGCATTCCAGCGAGCTCTACGCGCGCAACGTCACCGAGTTGCTGGAACTGCTCGTCGACAAGGAAGGCAAGCTCGCGCTCGACTTCTCCGACGAGATCGTCGCCGGGGCCTGCGTGGCCGGTGCCCCCGGCGCCGGAGAAGAAGGGGGCGAGTGATGCTCGTCGGCAGCTTGGCGATCCTCGTACTCGCCGGATTCGTGGGATTCACCGTCATCTCGAAGGTGCCCAACACCCTCCACACCCCGCTCATGTCGGGGACCAACGCCATCCACGGCATCGTCCTGCTCGGCGGGCTGATCGTGCTCGGCCTCGGGGTCGACGGCGTACTGAACAAGATCCTGCTGGTGATCGCGATCGCCTTCGGCACGATCAACGTGGTCGGCGGCTTCCTCGTCACCGACCGGATGCTCTCGATGTTCAAGGCGAAGAAGCCGGAAGACGGTGGTGACAAGTGACGACCTTCATCGCCGTCCTCTACATCATTTCCTTCGCACTGTTCATCTACGGCCTCATGGGCCTGACCGGCCCGCGCACCGCGGTCCGCGGCAACTGGATCGCCGCGGTCGGCATGGGCATCGCGGTGATCGCGACGCTGCTGACGCCGGGCATGAGCAACTGGCTGCTGATCGCGCTCGGCGTCGCGATCGGTGTCGTCGTCGGCGTGCCGTCCGCGCGCAAGGTCAAGATGACCGCGATGCCGCAGATGGTGGCGCTGTTCAACGGCGTCGGCGGCGGGGCGGTGGCCTTGATCGCCTGGGTCGAGTTCCGCACCACCGAGGGCTACGCGCACGAGCCCGCGTACGTCGCGATCGCGTCGTTGTTCGCCGCGATCGTCGGTTCGGTGTCCTTCTGGGGCTCGAACATCGCGTTCGGGAAGCTGCAGGAACTGATCTCCGGCCGCCCGATCACCCTGGGCAAGTTGCAGCAGCCGGTGAACGCGCTGGTCCTGATCGCCGCGATCGTCTTCGCGGTCGTCATCGCCACCGGCGGCGACGCCGAACTGCTGATGATCGGCCTGCTGGTCGCGGCGGGCGTGCTCGGCGTGGTGGTCGTGCTGCCGATCGGCGGCGCGGACATGCCGGTCGTCATCTCGCTGCTGAACGCGCTCACCGGTCTGTCGGCCGCGGCCATGGGGCTCGCGCTCGACAACACCGCGCTGATCGTGGCGGGCATGATCGTCGGCGCCTCGGGTTCGATCCTGACGAACCTGATGGCGAAGGCGATGAACCGGTCGATCCCGGCCATCGTCGCCGGTGGGTTCGGCGGCGGCACGGCGGTCGCGAGCGGCGGCTCCGGCGAGGTCCGGCCGGTCCGCAGCACCAGCGCGTCCGACACCGCGATCCAGATGGCCTACGCCAACAAGGTCGTGGTCGTCCCCGGCTACGGCATGGCCGTCGCGCAGGCACAGCACGTGGTCCGCGAGATGGCGAAGCTGCTGGAGGCCAAAGGGATCACGGTCGCGTACGCCATCCACCCGGTGGCGGGCCGGATGCCGGGGCACATGAACGTGCTCCTCGCCGAGGCCGACGTCCCGTACGAACAGCTGAAAGAGATGGACGAGATCAACTCCGAGTTCGCCCAGACCGACGTCGCGCTGGTGATCGGCGCGAACGACGTCACGAACCCGGCCGCGGAGACCGATCCGGGCTCGCCCATCTACGGGATGCCGATCCTCAAGGTGAACCACAGCCGGTCGGTGATCGTGCTCAAACGCTCGATGAGTTCGGGCTTCGCCGGCATCGACAACGAGCTCTTCTACGATGCGAAGACAAGCATGCTCTTCGGCGACGCCAAATCGTCGGTGGGCGAGATCGTGGAGGAACTCAAAGCACTGTGACCGGCCCCTCGGAAGTCGTCGCCGCGTTCGACGACCCGGCCGACAACCTCGCGTTCGACGAAGCCCTCCTGCGCGCCGCACCGGAGGCGCCGGTCCTGTGGATCTGGCGCAACACCGACAGTGTGGTCGTGGGGCGGGGGCAGAAGATCGAACGCGAGGTCAAGGCGGACGTCTGTACGAGCGACGGCGTTCCGGTGCTGCGCCGGGCCAGCGGCGGCGGCACCGTGTTCCACGATCCCGGCAATCTCAACATCACTCTCGTCCTGCCAGGACTCGGCTTGTCCGGGGAAGCCGTCAAACCGCTCGAAGCACTCGGGGAACTGATGACCGCGACGGTGGCCGAACTCGGGCTGCCGTCGCGGCTCGGTGATCGGGGACTGTTCGTCGGTGACTCGAAGCTGTGCGGTTTCGCCGTGTTCCGGACGAGAACGGGCTTGCTCGCGCATTCCACTCTGCTCGTTTCGACCGCGGCCGAGCGGGTCGGCCGGTATCTCACTTCGGCGCCTTCCGATCCCCGTCCGCTCGACTCCCACCGGAGCCCGGTCGCGTCGCTCGCCGAACACGGCCTGCGCAAAGGTGTAGCCGAAGTCACGGCCGCGGTCCGCGTGGCGGCGGCCGCGCAGCTGGGTGAACTCACCACCCGGAAGCCGTCGGCCGGGGAGCTGGAGTGGCACCGCTCGCTCCAGCACACGAGGTACCACTATCCGGAATGGCACTCCACCGGCGCTCAGCGCAAATGAGGTGAAAACGAAAAAGGCCCTTTCGCGAAAATCGCGAAAGGGCCTTTTCGGTGCGTTACTTTTCGGTGGCCGAGAAAGTGACGGCGGGCACCTTGCGGGCGGCGCGCGTGGTCTTCTTCGGCTCGGCCGCCTTCTTCGCCGTCGTCTTGGCGGCGGCCTTCGGCGCGGCCTTGGCGGCGGTCGTCTTCGCGGCCGCGGTCTTCGGGGCGGCCTTCGCGGACGTCGTCTTGGCGGCGGTCTTCGCCGGAGCCTTGGCCGGGGTCTTCGCCGCGGCGGCGGCCTTGGCACGGCCTGCCGGAGCCTTCGCGGTGGTGGTCTTCGCCGCCGCGCCGCGGGTCGACTTCGCCTTGGCGGCAGTGGCTTTCGCCGTGGTCTTGGCGGGAGCCTTGGCCTCGGCCTTGGGGGCGGCGGCCTTCTTGACGGCGGCGGGCTTACGGCCGGCGACACCCTTCGCGGCAGGCTTGCGGCCCGGCTTCGCGGCCGTCTTCGCCTCGGCCTTCGCGGCGGTGGCGGCGGTCTTCGGGGTCGACTTCGACACCCGCGCGCCCTTGGGCCGCTGCACCACCCGCGGCCGCAGTTTGCGGCCACCGATCCGGCGGCCGTTCTCCACATACGCACTCAGGATTTCCCGGAGTGCGGTGGCGTTGTCGGCCGAAAGGTCGATGTCGTAAGCGATTCCGTCCAAACCGAAAGCGACCGTTTCTTCGGCAGCCTCGCCGGTCAGATCATCCAGCAAATGAACAGCAGTGTTCCTGGCCATGAAAAACCTCCCGCGCTCGATCGTTCTACTGCGTAACCGGCACGGTGAAACCTGACCCGCGGCTGATTGACTCACGCAGCGACACGAGGATAGCGGCAGGTTGCGCGAAGCTGCGCGGTGGTGTGCGCTGAATGCATGTCAGCACAGACTTTTGACGTGATCGTGATCGGAGGCGGCCCCGTCGGCGAGGTCGCCGCCGAGCGGGCCGCGCGCGGCGGGCTTCGGGTCGCCCTCGTCGAACACGAACGCTTCGGCGGCGAATGTTCTTACTGGGCCTGCATTCCGAGCAAGGCGCTGCTGCGGCCGGGGAACCTCCTCGCCGCCGCCAAGCGCGTCCCGGGTGTCCCGGTCGGTGACGCGGTCGACCCGGCCGCGGTGTTCGCGCGCCGGGACTGGTTCACCGGCAAGGGAGACGACAGCGGACAGGTCAAGTGGGCCGAAGGCGTCGGGATCGTCCCGATCCGCGGGCACGGCCGGATCACCGGTGAGCGGGAGGTGACGGTCGACGGCGGTGACGTGCTGACCGCGCGGCACGCCGTGATCGTCGCCACCGGCAGTGTCCCGCGGACACCGCCGATCCCCGGACTGGACACCGTTTCCACTTGGGGCTCCCGCGAGGCGACTTCGGCGGAAGCGGTCCCGCGCCGGCTGGGCGTGCTCGGCGGCGGTGTCGTCGGCGTCGAAATGGCGCAGGCGTTCGCGACGCTCGGCGCCGAGGTCCACTTGATCATCTCGGGCGAACGTCCTTTGCCGCGGCTGCCGGACTTCGCGGGCGACGCCGTCATCGCGGGACTCCGTGAAGCCGGGGTCACCGTGCACACCGGATCGGGTCTCGACTCCGTGTCCGCTGTGGACGGTGGTAAGGAATTGTCCCTGAAGGGTGGTGACCGGTTGGTCGTCGACGAGCTCCTCGTCGCCACCGGCCGCCGTCCCGCGACCGACGATCTCGGCGTGGAGACGCTCGGCCTCGAAGCGGGCAAGCCGCTCACGACGGACGACAACGGCCGCGTGTCCGCTGTGGACGGTGACTGGCTGTTCGCCGTCGGGGACGTCACCGGCCGGGCGCCGCTGACCCACCAGGGCAAGTACGCCGCCCGCGCCACCGGGGACGCGGTGGCCGCGCAGGCGGCGGGCGAGCCCGTGGATTCCGCCGCGTGGAGCGCGCACAGCGCCACGGCCGACCACCACGCCATTCCGCAGGTCGTCTTCACCGACCCGGAGGTCGCTTCGGTCGGGCTCGCCGGACCGGAAGAGGGCAGGCCGCACCGCGTCGTCGACATCGACATCGCGGTCGCCGGTTCGTCACTGCACGCGGACGGCTACGCGGGTAAGGCGCGGATCGTCGTCGACACCGAACGCGGTGTGCTCGTCGGTGCGACCTTCGTCGGGCAGGACGTGTCCGAACTGCTGCATTCGGCCACGATCGCGATCGTGGGAGAGGTCCCGCTGCCGAGGCTGTGGCACGCGGTCCCGTCGTTCCCCACGATCAGCGAGGTGTGGCTGCGCCTCCTGGAGGCATACGGCCTCTAGGTCGCGTCCTGCACGAAGCCCATCGAACAGACTTACAGGACACGACCTAGCCGTTGACAGGGAGTTCGAGGGCGGCCTTCGCGCCCCGGACCAGGCCGGGATCGTCCGGAGTGGACGGTCCCGGCACCCACACGACCTGGACCAGCCGGACCGAATTCCCATCCAGGCTGCTCTGGTAGGCGGCGCCTTCGAACACCGGGACGTCGCCTTGCCACTGGTTGGTCTCGGTGGCCACGTCGAGGATGCCGCCACCGCCGGGGTTGTCGGCCGTGCCCTTGAACGCCGTCGCCTGCTCCGCGTCCGGGAAGTCCACGACGGCGATCGTGACCGCGGCGGCCCGGCCGTCGATGGAACTGGCGAAGCTGGCCCGTTTCACCGTCGAGCAACTCGTCTGCTGAAGGCTCGTCTGGACGTCGCCGTACGCGTGCGACGCGCATTTCTGGTCCGCGGCCGACGCCCGCGAGGTGAACTGGATGTTCTCCACCGCGCTGCTGCTCGGCGGCGGGGGACTGGTCGCAGGGGTCGGCGGCGGTGTGGTCTGCGTGGACGCGGTGTCGTCACCACCGGAAGCCACGCTGATGGCCGCGACGAGCAGCACGATGAGCAGGCCGATCGCGGCGAGCGGGAGCCACTTCACCGTCTTGGACTGATGAGGCGCCTTCGGGGCCTGCTCGGCGGGAGCGGAAGCGGCGACGGGAGCGGCGGCCGCGGGCGGCGGGCCCTGCCGGACCGGCGGAACGGGTTTCGCGGCGACGGCCTGCCGAGCGGGCTGCCCCTGCGGAGCGGGCCGGACGGGCGGCGGTGCGGCCTGCGCCGGCCGGGTGGATTTGACCGGGGGTGCGGGAGGTTTCGCCGGTCTTTTCGCCTTCCCCGGATGCTGCACCGGAACCGTCGGGGCGATCGCGACCAGCGGGTTCTCGCGGATCACGGTCGGCTCGTCGTCGGAATAGGCGCTGAACCCTTCGCCGAGCAACATCTCCTCGGGCATCGGCGGAGCGTCCGGGGCGAGCGCGGCGATCAGCTCCCGCGCCTGCTGGACCGAGCGGGGCCGCGGAGCGGTGGCCAGCGAGACCGTCGCGGCGAGCATCGTCGTCGCCGTCGGGTACAGGACGCGGACCGAGCCGGCGAGATCCGCGGCGGGCTGATCGACCGTCTCCACATAGGGACCGACGGCGATGATCGTGCCGATCGGACCGGCGCCGGGGGCGACGTCCGCGATCTTGTGCGTGCACGCGGCCGACAGCGAAAGCGCGTCGGTGGCCGGGTTGATCGAGGTGTCGCCGTGGACCAGCGGCCAGCCGTCGGCCTTCCACGGTCCGCCGAGCGGGGCTTCGAGTTTCAGCGCCGGGTCCGGCAGGTCGACGCCGATGACGATGAGAACGCCCTTCGGCATGACGACGACGGCTTCGACCGGCCGTCCTTCGACCGGGCTGGCGCCGACCAGGGCCACCCCGCCCACGACGTTGCTGCCCCGGCCGAGTGAAGCCAGCGCGGCGCGGACGTCCTCGGCCACCCGGGACGGCTGTTGAGCGAGGCGAACGAGTCGCACCGAACCCCTCCCCATCTCGTCGGTCTCGATGCACAAAGTAGCGCCTCCATCCGGAGCAACGGGAAGACACGTCGCAGGTCGGCGCGGTGATGTTGGTCCGAGAAGTTGTCATCCACGTGAGCGCCGTCACTCGAACGGGTATTACTCGTTGGTAGGTGGCAGCTCCTTTGTCCCCTGTCACCAGGAGAAACGTCATGGCCGTATCTCGCCCTTGGCGTCGACGCGCCGCGCTCGTCGTCACCCTGCTCGCCGTCCCGGTCGCGGGGATGGTCCCCGCGCAGGCCGCAGGACCGCTCGCGCCCGTCGCCCCAGGACTCTCCGCCCTGCTCTCGGCCGTCACCGGCGCCACGGGGGTGACCGCGCTCGTGCACGCCGGCGACGTCGCCACCGCCGAACGCGCCGCCCGCGGGGCCGGGCTCACGAAGATCACCTCGTTCGGCAAGATCGGCGTCGTCGCCGTCCGGGGCACCGCCGACCAGGTGCGCGCGGTCCGCGAGGCCGACGGCGTCACCTACGTCGAAGGCAACGAGAAACTCAAGGCGCACGGCAGCGCCGGCACCACGGCGACCCGGAGCCTGCAGACCCAGGCGCAGCTCAAGGACGCCGGTGGCACGCCGGTGGACGGCAGGGGCGTGTCCGTCGCGATCATCGACACCGGCGTCGACCCGACGCATCCGGCGTTCAAGGGCGCCGACGGCAAGACGCGGGTGGTGCGCAGTCTCAAGAGCCTTTGCCTCGACGGCACGGCGACCAACTGCATCGTCGACGTCCCGACCGCCGTCGACACCGACACCCTCTCCCTCGGCGGCCACGGCACGCACGTCACCGGCATCGCCGCCGGGAACCAGCTGACGCTGACCGACGGCACCAAGGTCGGCGGCTCGGCGCCGGGCTCGAAGATCGTCTCGGTGTCGACCGGGGCGGCGCTGCTCGTGCTCGGCACGGACGCAGCGCTGAACTGGGTGCTGGAGAACCACAAGGCGCCCTGCGGCGCGGGTGTCCCGACGTCGGTGTGCCCGCCGATCAAGGTGACCAACAACTCCTACGGCCCCAGCGGTGGCGGCGCCTTCGACCCGAACTCGGCGACGGTGAAGCTGCAGCGCGCGCTCGCCGCGGAAGGCGTCGTCACGGTGTGGGCGAACGGGAACGACGGCGGCGACGGTTCGGCGAACCTCTCCAACCCGCCGGGACAGGACCAGACGCCGGGCGTGCTCTCGGTGGCGTCGTTCAACGACCAGGGGACCGGCACCCGCGACGGCACGGTGTCCGACTTCTCCTCGCGCGGCCTCCAGGGCAGCCAGTCGAGCTGGCCCGACGTCTCCGCGCCGGGGGAGAACATCCTCTCGTCCTGCCGCCCCACGCAGCCGATCTGCACGCAGGGCCTGCAGCCGAAGAACGGCCCGGGACTGCTGGACCTGGCCACCTACAACGTGATCAGCGGGACTTCGATGGCGGCACCGCAGATCACCGGGATCGTCGCGCAGCTGTTCCAGGTCGCGCCGAACGCGAGCCCGGGTGACATCGAGGCCGCGATCAAGGGCACGGCGTACAAGTTCACGAACGGCTCGCCGTACGTCGCGGCCGGGCTGTACACGTCGAGCTTCGACAAGGGCACCGGCCTGGTGGACACCTTCGCCGCGGCGAAGTCCCTCGGCGCCCAAGGCTGACCCGGAGCGCTCCGGCCGTCGAGTCCGTGAAGGCCTCCTTGAGGGATCCTGGGTCCCTCAAGGAGGCCTTCACGGATGGGGCGGCACAATTGCCGTCCCCGGGTTAACCCGCGTGACGGGATCTTTTCCCCGGCCCAGCCGAAAGAAGGGGGCTTTCGCAGGAGTCCCGCGTCCCAATCAGGTGCGACTTGTGGTGTTCATGTGGCCAAACAGCACAGTTGGGGTGCACAATGTGCTGACGCGTACCGGGAGGCGGCACGAGCCACCTGACCAGCAAAGCTCGCGAGGTCGTAGGGGAAGACGCCCCTCGTCGAGTAGCGGAGGTCAGCAGTGAGCACCCGTGGCAACACCCGTGGCGTGGTGTACGTCCACTCGTCGCCGTCTGCGGTGTGTCCGCACGTCGAGTGGGCCATTTCGGGCACCCTTGGTGCCCGAGTCGAGTTGAAGTGGACGGCGCAGCCCGCCAGTCCAGGACAGCTCCGCGCCGAATGTGGATGGCGTGCGCCTTCGGGCACCGGCGGAAAGCTGGCGTCCGCGCTCAAGGCGTGGCCGATGATCCGGTTCGAAGTCACCGAAGAGCCCAGTGCGGGGGTCGACGGCGAGAGGTTCTGCTTCGCCCCGGGCCTCGGCCTGTGGCACGGCAGGACCAGTGCCAACGGCGACATCGTCGTGGGCGAGGACCAGTTGCGTGCCCTCGTGAGCAAGGTCCGCGCCGGTGAATCCCTCGCGCACAAGCTCGACGAGCTCCTCGCCGCCAACTGGGACGAAGCGCTCGAACCGTACCGGCACGCCGGTGACGGTGCCCCGGTCACCTGGCTGCACCAAGTCGGGTAGACGCCGGTGAGGACGGAAGAGGCGGGCGGCTAACCTTTCAGGGTGACCGCCCAGCCTCGCCCCCTCTCCCGCCAGCGGTGGCTGATCCCCGTGCTCGTGGTCGTGATCTCCCTGACCGTCGGCGTCGGGCTGCTGGCACGCGATCTCTACCTCCGCCCGGAGGCCGCGCCCACCACGCCGCTCGTCAGTGATTCGCCGACGTCGGTCGCCCCGGGGGCGCAGCCGGGCTCACGCGCCGTCGAGGTGACTCCCGACGTCTTCGCGCATCCGCAGTACCAGAGCGTCCGGCAGGTGCTGCAAGGGTATTTCGACTCCATCAACGATCGCGACTATCCGAAGTGGACTTCGGTGGTCAGCCGCGACCGGGCCAAGACCAAGACCTCGGCCGAGTGGAAGAAGGACTATCAGTCCACTCGGGACGGAAGCATCCTCGTCTACCGCATCGAGCCGGGCGCGCCGAGCACGCTCCGGGTACTCGTCGCCTTCACCAGCGTCCAGGACGTCGAAGACGCGCCGGTGTATTTGCCGGAGGGGTGCATCCGCTGGCGGCTGGTGCTGCCGCTGCGGCTGGAGAGCGGTTCCTGGCGCGTCGACACCACCGACGGTGGTACGAACCCCGAACACGAAAGATGCTGAAGTAAGGGGCGACATGGTCCCCCAGGCTGACGCGGGTGTGAACCGGGGCCGAATAGAGTCGCGGGCATGGCAATTGACCAGCCGGCCGTGCTGACCGGCGCCTCGAGGGGTCTCACCAGCGAAGAGGTCGCCCAGCGGGTGGCCGCGGGACAGACCAACACGGTCTCGACGAAGACCAGCCGGACCACCGGCGAGATCATCCGCGCGAACGTCTTCACCCGGATCAACGCGATCTACGGCGTGCTGTTCGTGCTCATCCTGTCGACGGGGTACTTCATCGACGGGCTGTTCGGCGGCCTGATCATCGTCAACAGCGCGGTCGGCATCATCCAGGAACTCCGGGCGAAACGGACCCTGGAACGGCTCGCCATCGTCGGACAGGCGAAGCCGACAGTCCGCCGTGACGGGCAGAGCGCCGAGATCGCCCCGGAAGAGGTCGTGCTCGGGGACCTCGTCGAACTGGGGCCCGGCGACAAGATCGTCGTCGACGGCCCGGCGCTGACCGCCGACGCGCTCGAGGTCGACGAGTCGCTGCTGACCGGGGAATCCGATCCGGTGGTCAAGCAGCCCGGTGACAAGGTGCTGTCCGGCAGCTTCGTCGTCGCGGGCAGCGGCACCTACCGCGCCGACATCATCGGCGACGAGTCCTACGCGGCGAAACTGGCCGCCGAGGCCAGCAAGTTCACCCTGGTGAAGTCGGAGCTGCGGCAGGGCATCGACAAGATCCTCAAGTTCATCACCTACCTGCTCGTCCCGGCGGGCGCGCTGACCATCTACAACCAGCTCGCGGGCGACCAGGCGTGGCCGGACGCGCTGCGCGGCATGGTCGCGGCGCTCGTGCCGATGGTGCCCGAAGGCCTGGTGCTGATGACCAGCGTCGCGCTCGCGGTCGGCGTCATCCGGCTGGGCAAGCGCCAGTGCCTGGTGCAGGAACTGCCCGCGATCGAAGGGCTCGCCCGGGTCGACGTGGTGTGCGCGGACAAGACCGGCACGCTCACCGAGAACGCGATGCGGCTTTCCGAGGTCCGGGAGATCACGCCGGGCCACCCGGTGGACGACGTGCTGGCCGCGCTCGCCGCCGCGGATCCCCGTCCGAACGCGAGCTTGCAGGCGATCGCCGAGGCCTACCCGGCCGATCCCGGCTGGCGGGTCACCACGACCATGCCGTTCTCCTCGGCCCGCAAGTGGAGCGGCGCGTCGTTCGGCGCCGACGGCGACTGGGTGCTCGGCGCGGCCGACGTCCTGCTGCCCGAGGGGGAGCACCGGGCGGAGGCGGAGAAGATCGGCTCGCGCGGTCTGCGCGTCCTGCTGCTGGGCCGTGCCGAGCGGGCCGTCGACGCGGCCGAGGGCCCCGGCGACATCCGGCCGGTCGCGCTCGTGGTGCTGGAGCAGAAGGTCCGGCCCGACGCGAAGGACACTTTGGACTTCTTCGCGCACCAGGACGTCGCGGTCAAGGTCATCTCCGGGGACAACGCCATCTCGGTGGGCGCGGTCGCGGGCACCCTCGACCTGCCGGGTGCGGACAAGCCCGTCGACGCGCGGAAGCTGCCGGAGGACGCCGAAAAGCTGGCCGACACCGTGGAGGAGCGCGCCGTCTTCGGCCGCGTGACGCCGCTGCAGAAACGCGCGATGGTCGGTGCGCTCCAGTCGAAGGGGCACACCGTCGCGATGACCGGGGACGGCGTGAACGACGTCCTCGCGCTGAAGGACGCGGACATCGGTGTCGCCATGGGCGCCGGCAGCCCGGCCACCCGCGCGGTCGCGCAGATCGTGCTGCTGGACGACAAGTTCGCCACCCTGCCGCACGTCGTCGCCGAGGGACGGCGGGTGATCGGCAACATCGAGCGCGTCTCGAACCTGTTCCTCACCAAGACGGTCTACTCGGTACTGCTGGCGCTGATGGTCGGCATCGCGCAGGTGCCGTTCCCGTTCCTGCCGCGGCACATCACGATCACCGCGTGGTTCACGATCGGCCTGCCCGCCTTCGTGCTTTCACTGGCGCCGAACAACGAGCGCGCCCGCACCGGCTTCGTCGGCAGGGTGATGCGGATGGCCGTCCCGGCCGGGCTGGTCATCGCCGCGGCGACGTTCGTGAGCTACCTGCTGGTGTACAAGGGATCCGGACAGTCCGAACTGGACAAGATCCAGGCGGGGACGACGGCGTTGATCACGCTCATCACGATCGCGCTGTGGGTGCTCGGGATCGTCGCGCGGCCGTACCGGTGGTGGAAGATCCTGCTGATCGGCGGGATGGTCGTGCTGACGCTCGCGCTGTTCCTGATCCCGTTCACGCAGAAGTTCTTCGCACTGGACCCGAGCGTGAGCGCGTACACGCTTTCGGCGTTCGTCTGTGCCGGGGTGGGCATCGTGCTGGTGGAAGCCGCCTGGTGGATCGGGCGGCATCTGGTGAAGCGTTCGGAAGCCTGACCCTTCAGTGCCGCAGGAAGTACGTGAAGGCCCCCTTCACTGCGCTAGACGCAGTGAAGGGGGCCTTCACGCGTGAGCTGTCGCGCTTTGAGGTGCAGGCGTTGCGAAAGCCACTTTCGCAACCTTCAACGTTGTGAAAGTGGCTTTCGCAACGCCGAAGGTGGCTTTCGCCGCACCGCTTCCGCCTCTCGTGACCGCGTGGACCTTGGGTGTCGCGAAAGCCACTTTCGAGACGTCTGATGTCCCGAAAGTGGCTTTCGCGACACCTCTCGGCTTCAGCGCCGGACCATGAAAGCGGACCAAGCGTCACGGCGGCAGCACAAGCCTCACCCGCAAGTACATAAAGGCCCCCTTCACTGCGCTAGACGCAGTGAAGGGGGCCTTCACGTACTGAAATCAGGCCGCCGGAGTGAACAGCAGCGCCGTGTTGTGCCCGCCGAAACCGAACGAGTTGCTGATCGCCGCGCCCAGCTCGACCTTGCGCGCCTCACCGGAGACGACGTCGAGCTGCACCTTCGGGTCCAGGTCCTCGAGGTTCAGCGTCGCCGGGATGAGGCCGTGGTAGATCGCCAGGATCGTGGCGATGCCCTCGACCGCGCCCGCACCGCCGACCAGGTGGCCGAGCGCGCCCTTGGGAGCGGTCACCACGGCGTGCTCGCCGACGGCGTTGCGGATCGCCGCGGCCTCGCCGACGTCACCGACGACCGTGGAGGTCGCGTGCGCGTTGACGTGCCCGACGTCGGTGGGGGAGACCCCGGCCATCGTCATCGCCTGCCGCATGGCGGCGATCTGGCCGACGCCCTCCGGGTGGTTGCCCGTGATGTGGTAGGCGTCCGAAGTGATCCCGTACCCGCTCAGCTGCGCGTAGATCCGCGCGTTGCGGGCCTTCGCACGGTCCGCCCGCTCCAGGATCACGACACCGGAGCCCTCGCCGAGGACGAAACCGTCACGGTTCACGTCGAACGGCCTGGACGCCTTCGTCGGGTCGTCGTTGCGGGTGGAGACTGTCCGCGCCTGGGCGAAACCGGCGAGGGTGATCGGGTGGATGCACGATTCGGCCCCACCGGCGACCACGACGTCGGCGCGGCCCGAGCGGATCATCTCGTAGCCGGCGGCGATGCCTTCCGCGCCCGACGCGCAGGCCGACGCGGGCGAGTGCACGCCGGCACGCGCCTTCAGGTCGATCCCGACGTGCGCGGCGGGGCCGTTCGGCATCAGCATCGGCACGGTCAGCGGGGAGACCTTGCGGAGTCCCTGCTTGTGCAGAAGATCGTTCTGGGAGATCAGGGTGACCGGACCGCCGACACCGGTACCGATGGTCACCCCGAGGCGCTCGGGTTCCACATCCTGATGCTCGTCGGTCGGCTGCTCGAAACCCGCGTCCGCCCAAGCCTGGCGGGCGGCGATGATCGCCACCTGCTCACAGCGGTCCAGCCGCCGGGCCTGGACCCGCGGCAGGACTTCGGACGGGTCTACGGCGAGCATGGCGCCGATCTTCACCGGCAGCTCGAGTTCGTCGACCCAGTCGGCTTCGATGCGGCGGATCCCGCTCGCCCCGGCGAGCAGTCCGTCCCACGTGGACGCGACGTCCCCGCCGAGCGGCGTGGTCGCGCCCATCCCGGTGATCACGACGTCGATGTTGCTCATTGGAGTCTCCCCAAGGTCGGCGCCAATCAAGAAGTCGGACTTACTTGGAGTTGGCCGACACGTAGTTCACCGCGTCGCCAACGGTCTTCAGGTTCGCCAGCTCGTCGTCCGGGATCTTGACGCCGAACTTGTCCTCGGCCTGAACAGCGATCTCCACCATGGACAGCGAGTCGATGTCGAGGTCGTCCACGAAGGACTTCTCGGCGGTCACGTCGTCCTGCGCCACACCGGCGACCTCTTCGACGATCTCGGCGAGGCCGGCGAGGATCTCTGCGTTGTCTGCCACTGGTTGTTCCCTTCTCGGTGATGCTTTCGGCTGCCCTGCGGACACGGTGCCCGCAGGGGAAGTATTCATCACGGGCAGATGAAGGCCTGGCCCGCGTAGGAGAGTCCGGCCCCGAAGCCGACGGCGAGCACGACGTCGCCCTTCTTCGCGGTGCCGGCCTTGCGCATGTGGTCCAGCGCGAGGGGGATGGACGCGGACGAGGTGTTGCCCGAGTACCTGATGTCGTCGGCGACGACCATGTCCTCGCGGCCGCCCTTGGCCCGCAGCTTCTTGGCGATCGCCTCGACGATCCGCAGGTTGGCCTGGTGCGGGATCAGGACGTCCACATCGGACGGTTCGAGCCCGGCCAGTTCCAGCGCCCGCAAGGCGATCGGCGCGATCTGCGTGGTCGCCCACCGGAAGACCGACTGGCCCTCCTGGTAGATCCACTTGTCGTCGCGCATGTAGATGAGGTCGACGTGCTCACCCGCGCTGCCCCAGGACACCGGCCCGATCTGCGCCGTGTCGGCCGCGCCGACCACCGCCGCGCCCGCGCCGTCGGCGAAGATGATGGCGTTCGCGCGGTCGACCGGGTCGACGTGGTCGGTGAGCTTCTCGGCGCCGATCACGAGCGCCTTCTTCGCGCTGCCCGCGCGGATGAGGTCCGACGCGACACCGAGGCCGTAGCAGAAACCGGCGCAGGCGGCGTTGAGGTCGAACGCGGCGGGGTGCGTGATGCCGATCCGGTCCGCGACCTGGGCGGCGGCGTTCGGGATCTGCGTGGGCATCGTGCAGTTCGGCAGGATGACCGTGTCCACTTCGGACGGATCCACGCCGGCGTCGGCCAGCGCGGCGGTGCCCGCCTTGACCGCCATGTCGACCAGCGACTCGTCCTTCTCGGCGAACCGGCGCTCGACGATGCCGACCCGCTCGCGGATCCACTGGTCGTTGGTGTCCATGATCTTCGAGAGATCGTCGTTGGTCACGATCTTCTCGGGCTGGAAGCTCCCGACACCGAGGATGCGGGTCCCGGCGGCGCCCTGCGCCTGCCGCAAGGTGGATCGGTCGGTCACGAAGCGTCCTCCTGCCCCTGAAGCTTCGCCAGCTCGGCGGGGGTCTTCAGTGCGATGGTGGTGGTCACGGTTCCCTTGAGCTGCCGCTTGACCAGCCCGGTCAGCGTGCCCGCCGGCGGCAGTTCGAGCGTCGAGGTGACGCCCGCGGAGACCAGACCGTCCATGGTCAGGTCCCAGCGCACCGGGCTCGTGACCTGCTTGACCAGCCGGTCGAGGTACTCGGCCCCGCTGGTGACGACCTGGCCGTCGGCGTTCGACAGCAGCGGACGCGTGGGGTCCGCCGGGGTGATCTTCGCAGCCTGCGCGGCCAGCGCTTCCTGCGCGGGTGCCATGTACGCGGTGTGGAACGCGCCCGCGACCTTGAGCGCGCGGACCTTGGTGCCTTCCAGCGGCTCGGCCACGATCTTCTCGATCGCGGCGGCGGCGCCCGAGGCGACGATCTGGCCGGCGCCGTTGCGGTTCGCCGCGGCGAGGCCGTGGCCGTCGAGCCAGGCGACGACCTGATCCGGGTCGCCGAGCATGACCGCGGCCATGCTCGTGGGCTCCAGCGCGCACGCCTTCGCCATCTCCGCGCCGCGGATGGCGGCCAGCGCGACGGCGTCCTCGGGGCTCAGCACCCCGGCGATGGCGGCGGCGGCCAGCTCACCGACGGAGTGACCGGCGACCGGCGAATCCGCCGCGACCGGCGCTTCGCGCTGGAGGTGTTCGAACGCCAGCAGTGACAGCGCCACGATCAGCGGCTGCGTGATCGCGGTGTCCTGGATCTCTTCGGCATCCGCCTCGGTGCCGAGGCGGATCAGGTCGAGACCGGCCCGCTCGGACCAGGCTTCGACGCGCGCGCGGGCGCCGTCGAGCTCTAGCCAAGGGGAGAGCATGCCTGGGGCTTGGGAACCCTGACCGGGGGCGAGGACTGCAACTGTCACCCCCATAGGGAACACGCTCGGCCACCATGGTCGTGATGCCGACGTTCACCAAGTCCTGGCAGCGTAATTGTCGGAACCCTCCAAAAGTGCCTTCCTGATCTCCGCGCTTAACCCAAAAGCCTTGTCGGGTTCAACCAGCTTTCCCTATGAAGTCCGTCACTGCGCAGAGTTACCATCGGGTTTATCGGAGTCGCGCGGGGCGGGCCGAGTCCGCTGTGTCGCTTCATGTGCCGAGTGGGCTGTTCGCCCGTTTCGGCGCGGGTGGTCGTGAGTGTTTGGGTCGTAGGTCCGGTCCGTGAAGGCCTCCTTCCCTACCCTGACAAGTAGGGAAGGAGGCCTTCACGGACTTGGAGGTCGTCCCCGTGCACCAGCGGTTACCGCGGTAGCGCGGGCGACCAAGGGTGCCGCGCCGTAGTCGGTCAAGGGGGTCGTGAGTGGTAAGTGACGTTAGAACGACACTTACCACT
>NZ_MUXN01000021.1 GCF_001995215.1 Amycolatopsis azurea DSM 43854 | reverse complement strand
GACCGCCGCGCTTTCCCCGCATGCCATGCGGGGAAAGCGTCCTTCAGCCCTCGTCCGCGAGTGACACTTACTCGATTCGGAGGGTGACAGCGGCTGCTTTCCGCGCCCCGGCATGGCACGATCGGAGAAACTACCAGCGAGTAACCTCCGGAGGCCGGTTGTGGCGCGGGAAATCTCGAGTGTGGGAGTCATCGGTCTCGGCACCATGGGCGCCGGGATCGCCGAGGTGCTCGCGAGGAGTGGCGTGTCCGTCGTCGCGGTCGAGATCGACGACGACGGCGTGCACCGGGGCCGGGGCCATCTGGAGCATTCGACCGAACGGGCGGTGTCCGGCGGCAAGCTCGACGACGGCGGCCGGACCGAGCTGCTGGGCCGGATCCGCTACACGACGTCGCTGAGCGAACTGTCCGATGTGGACCTGGTGATCGAGGCCATCCCGGAGAACCTCGAAGCGAAATCCGACGTTTTCGCCGAGCTGGACAAGATCACCGGACCGGACACGATCTTCGTGTCCAACACCTCTTCGCTGTCGATCACCGAGATCGGCGTGCACACCGCGCGGCCGGGCAAGGTCGTCGGGATGCACTTCTTCAACCCGGCGCCGATCCTCAAACTGGTCGAGATCGTCCGCACCGTGGTCACCGAACCCGACGTGATCACCGACGTCGTCGCGTTCGCCGAACGGCTCGGCAAGACACCGGTGGTGATCGGCGACCGCGCCGGGTTCATCGCGAACGCCCTGCTCTTCGGGTATCTCAACCACGCCGTGCGAATGTACGAGCAGCGCTACGCCACGCGGGAGGACCTCGACGCGGCGATGCGGTTCGGCTGTGGATATCCCATGGGGCCCTTGGCTTTGCTGGATCTCATCGGGCTGGACACCGCGTACGAGATCCTCGACACGATGTACCACCAGTCGCGCAACCGGCTGCACGCGCCCGCGCCGCTGCTCAAGCAGATGATCACCGCGGGGCTGCTCGGCCGGAAGACGGGACAGGGCTTCTACGCCTACGACGAACCCGACTCGCCGACGGTGACCGACGCGGTCACGAAGTCCACAGTGGACACCGTGACGCCGCGAGCGGTGCGCAAGGTCGGCGTCGTCGGGACCGGGACCATGGCGACCGGCATCGTCGAGGTGTTCGCGAAACGCGGTTACGAGGTCATCCTGCGGGCACGGAGCGCGGAGAAGGCCGCGGCGTCGGTCGCGCGGGTGAAGAAGTCGCTGGACAAGGCCGTCGTCAAGGGCAAGCTGTCCGAAGAGGACGCAGCCGCCGCGCTCGGCCGGATCTCGCCGGCGGTGGAGTTCGACGAATTGGCCGACGTCGACCTCGTCGTCGAAGCGGTGGCCGAGGACCTGGCCGTCAAGCAGGCCGTTTTCGCCGCGCTCGACGACGTCGTGAAGCCGGGCGCCGTCCTGGCGACGACGACGTCCTCACTGCCGGTCATCGAATGCGCGGCCGCCACCTCGCGGCCTTCGGACGTGGTCGGCGTGCACTTCTTCAACCCGGCTCCGGTGATGAAACTCGTCGAGATCGTCTCGACCATCGCCACCGCGCCCGACGTGATCGCGACCGTCGACGCCGTCTGCGGGGCGGTGGGCAAGCACCCCGTGCACTGCGGCGACCGCGCCGGGTTCATCGTCAACGCGCTGCTGTTCCCGTACCTGAACGACGCGGTGAAGATGCTCGAAGCGCACTACGCGGAGGCCGACGACATCGACACCGCGATGAAGGTGGGCTGCGGGCTGCCGATGGGACCGTTCGAACTGCTCGACGTCGTCGGGCTGGACGTCTCGCTGGCGATCCAGCGGACCCTGTACAACGAGTTCCGCGAAGAGGGCTTCGCGCCCGCGCCGCTGCTGGAGCACCTGGTGACCGCCGGTCGGCTGGGCCGGAAGACCGGGAAGGGATTCAAGGACTACTCGGCCCGCTAGTTCGCTACCTTGGGAGACATGCCGGTTTCCTCGGGGGTCAGGAAGCGGATCGCGGAGTTCCTCGATCCGGACGACGAGATCCACTACGTGTTCCCAGCCGACGTCTTCGGGAGTACCAATCCCGGCGTGTTCTTCGCGGTCACCCGCAAGACGATCACGATCATGACGACCGGACGCCTGAGCCGGAAGACGCCGAAAAGCGTCGTCTCGACGGGTCTGCGGAACCAGCGGATCGGGCCGGTCGACACCTCGACGGTCCCGTGGTTCAAGTTCAACGGCATCGACTACGAGATCGACGACGAGTACGTCCCGGTCGTCCACGCCGCCGACGCGGAAATCATGCGGGACGCGGCAAAACCTGAAGATCCGCTGCCGGACCTCTAAGCTCGCCTGGGTGCGCCAGCTGACATACGACGGGGTGCCCATCCCCGGCCTGAACGACCTGGTCCGGACGGCCATCCGGCTGCACCCCGCGCCGGGAGAGCCTCGCCCGGACGAGAGCCATTTCGGTGGCCCGCTGCTCTGGCCTGGGGAAGAGCCGTGGCCGGAATGCCCGGTGACCTGGCCGCCGGACCCGGACGCGTCCGACGACGCGTGGCGGAGCGGGCATCCGCTCGACGGCCCGGTCCCGGTGATGGTCAGCGCGGCGCAGTTCTTCCGCGACGACTTCCCGGAGCTGCCCTTCCCGGAGGGCACCGACGTCCTGCAGATCCTGTTCTGCCCGCTGGAGCACGACAGCCCGTACCACCGGGGGCCCGCGGTCCGGCTGGTCTGGCGTGATTCCGCCGAGGTCGGGGACATCGCGGTCCCGCCGCCCGCGCCCGAGGGCGCCGAAGCCGGCTTCCTGCCGGAGCAGTGCGTCTTCGAACCGTGCTCGATCGACGAGTTGCCCCGGCTCTGCGACTTCCCGCAGGAGACCCGCGCCGCGCTCGGCATCCCCGAGGGCGCGAGCGACGACCCGGAGGGCTGGCCGGAGCTGGACCACTACTCGAAGATCGGCGGCTGGACGGCCTGGTCCGGGGCCGACCGCGTCGACCTGGGCTGCCGGGAATGCGGCGCCGAACTGCGGCAGACCATCGCGCTGGCCACGGAGGAACACGAGGTCGGCTGCGGGTGCGAGGTCACCGAGGGCGAACCGGCGGGCTGGTCGTTCTTCCACCAGGGCGTGCTGAACATCTTCACCTGCCCGGCCGACGTCACGCATCCGGTCAAGGTCCGCATCGACTGATCAGGCTGGCGGGAGCAAAGGTCCCCCGCTCCAGTGCTGGAAGACCAGGTTCGTGTGCACCCTGGCGACCTCGTCGCGCGCGGTCAGTTCGTCGAGGACCAGCCGTTGCAGCTCGGTCGCCGAAGCGGTGGCGACATGCGCGAGGAAGTCGTCCGGGCCGGTCAGGTGGTAGACGGCGCGGACCTCGGGCAGCGCGAGCAGATGCCCGACGAACGAGTCGACCAGCGCCCGCCGGTGCGGGCGGACCTGGACGAACAGGAGCGCTTCGAGCGGGCGGCCGAGCTTGGCGGCGTCCACCTCCGCGCGCTGGCCGGTGATCACCCCGAGCTCGCGCAGCCGGTTGACGCGGTCGAGGCAGGTCGAGGGCGCGACGCCGACCTCGGCCGCGAGATCCTTGTTCGAGATCCGTGCGTCGTTCTGAAGAAGCCGCAGAATCCGCAGGTCGACCGTGCTCAGTTCGACAGAATCCGACATTGGCGAATGATATCCGAGGATATTGCGTGTGATTCGGAGAAAATCGCACCATCTGGGGCATGACCGCAACGCTGCGCACCCGAGCCGTCCACGCCGGCCGTGACGATCTCACGGACCTCGGCGTCCACGCCGCTCCGCTCGACCTGTCCACGACCTACCCGTCGCGGGACAGCGTCGAAGAGGCGGGCCGCATCGACGAGTTCGCCTCCACGGGTTCGCTGTCGGGGCTCCCGGTCTACGGGCGGCTGAGCAACCCGACCGTCGAGCGGTTCGAGAAGGCGCTGGCCGAACTCGAAGGGTTCGAGGACGCCGTCGCGTTCGCCACCGGCATGGCCGCGGTGTCGGCCTCGCTGCTCGCCGCCGTCGCGCAGGGCAAACGGCACGTCGTCGCCGTCCGGCCGGTCTACGGCTGCACCGACCACATGCTCACGTCCGGGCTGCTCGGCACCGAGGTGACCTGGGCGGATCCGGAAGGCGTCGCTTCGGTGCTGCGCCCCGACACCGGGCTGGTGCTGCTCGAAACCCCCGCGAACCCGACCCTGCGCGAGGTCGACATCGCCGAGATCGTGCGCGCCGCGGGCGAGGTCCCGGTGCTGGTCGACAACACCTTCGCGACTCCCGTGCTCCAGCGGCCCGGACGCCACGGGGCCCGGTTCGTGCTGCACAGCGCGACCAAGTTCCTCGGCGGCCACGGCGACGTCATGGGCGGCGTGGTCGCCTGCAACGCCGAAGACGCCGGGATGCTGCGGCAGATCCGCTTCGCCACCGGTGGCGTGCTGCACCCGCTGGCCGGGTACATGCTGCTTCGCGGTCTTTCGACACTTCCGCTGCGGGTCAACGCCGCGTCCGCCACGGCCGCCGAACTCGTCGAGCGGCTGCGCGGTCACGCGAACGTGAGCGCCGTCCACTACCCGGCCCTCGGCGGTCCGCTGATCGCGTTCGAGGTCGACGGCGATCCGCACGCGCTCATCGGCGCGGTCCGGTTGATCACCCCGGCCGTCAGCCTCGGCAGCGTGGACTCGCTCATCCAGCATCCCGCGTCGATCAGTCACCGGATCGTCGCCGAGGACGACCGGCGCGGCGCGGGCGTCACCGACCGGCTCATCCGCATGTCGGTGGGCCTGGAGGACGTCGAGGATCTGTGGCACGACCTGGATCAGGCGCTCAAGGCCTGCTGAGATCACTGCGATCGTGATCACCGGGATGTCGACAAATCTCCTGGTCTGGTTAACCTGGTCGGGTGAAAGATCTGGTCTCGTCCTGGGTGGAATCTTCGGCTCGTAGCACGCTTTCCCGGCTGCACCAGCAGATCGGGGTGGCGGGGCTGGCCGCCGCGGCGGCTCTTCCCGGGCTTTCGGCCGTCTTCGATCAGCACTCGGCGGCGGTACGGGACATCCTCGCGGCCGGGGTCGAAGGTTCGGCGGCGGTCGCCGGGGTGGTGCTGCTCGCCGGCTACACGCGCGGGCTGCTCGACGAGGCGAAGGCCAAGGGCTGGACGTTCCGCGCCCCGGCCGATCTGACCGCCTGGAACAGCAGCGACTGGCTGACCGCGCGCCTGGTCGGCGTGTGCTCGCTGGCCGCCACGATGGACGAGCAGCGGACCCGGCCGACCGGGAACGGGTAGGGCGGCCGGACGCCCCACCCGCTCCCGTGGAAGGTCAGCGGTACTCCGGCGGAGGGGGCATTGACCCACCGGGGGGCCGCTGGCCGGGATCCTGGTGCTGGGGCACCTGACCCTGGCTGGGCGGGAACTGCTGGTGCTGCGTCATCGCGTTCGGATCGGCCGCGTGATGCCCGGCGGGCACCGGCTGGGCGGTCGTCCGCTCGGTCGGCACTTCACCCGAACGGCCGGCGTCCTCACGACCGCGCTGGTATGCCTCGGCCTGCGCCTTCGCGGCGGGGATCTCGGCCTCGGCCCGGCCGAGCCAGGTCTCCCAGCGCTGCTGCATCGGCTTGATCAGGCCGCCGCCGACACCGACGACGGCGATCCCGCCGATGGTGGCGAGCACGGTGATCAGCACCGGCAGCGTGACCGCGGTGGCCACCCCGATCTGGTTCAGCGCGGCGATCGCGCCGAGGCCCCAGATGAACACCGAGGCGATGGTGGCGAGCACCTTGCCGTAGGAGACGCCGCCGAGGGCGTTGCCCACCAGGTCCTTGACCGCCTTGGCGATCGCGCCGGCGATCACCACGATGACGATCGCGACGATGGCGCGCGGCAGCCAGGCGACGATGTCGTTGAGCAGCGAGCTCACCGGGTTCGGTCCGAAGACGCCGAACGCGAATTGCAGGGCGATCAGCAGGATCGCGTAGTAGACGATCTTGCTGATGATGCTCGACGCGTCGAACTGGCTCCGCGCGAGCATCTGCTTGAAGCCCCCGCGTTCGAGGAGCCGGTTGAACCCGACCTTCTCCAGCACCATGCTCACGGCCTTGGAGATCGCCTTGGCGATCAGCCAGCCGATGAACAGGATGACCAGGAACGCGAGCAGTTTCGGGACGAAGGTGGCGACCGAACTCCAGGCGCTGGACACGCCTTGACCGAAATCGACGGCCGCCAGTGCTGATGTGGCCACTGGACGTTCTCCCTTCCCACCACTGGAGCTTCCAGACTGGTGGGAAGGGGGTACCCGCCAAACGGGCTATCACACGTTACGTCACTCGGTCGAGTGGTCAGCTGCAGCAGCCGCCCCCGCAGCAGCCACCGCCACCGGCGGGAACGGGCGCAGGACCGGACGCCGACCCGGTCAGCGCGACGGTCGTCAGCAGCTTGACGGTGTCCTGGTGGCCCTCCGGGCACTGCGCGGGCGCACCGGACTCGCTCATCGGCCGCAGCAGTTCGAAGGTCCCGGCGCATTCGCGGCAGCGGTAGGCGTAAGTCGGCATGCCCGGCATTATCCCATCTCCTTTTCGTGCCCGGGATGGCAAGCTGGCCGGGTGGAACTGCCTGTCGCGGCGCATGTGCCGCACCTCGGCCAAGTCGTCCCGTCCGTGCTTTCCGCCCTCGGCGCCACCGAGTTCGCCAACACGCTGAGCCTTGTCGAGGCCTCCAGCGCCTGTGTCCTGCTCATCGACGGTCTCGGCTGGGAACTGCTGGCCGAACACGCCACCGACGCTCCCGTGCTCACGCAACTGGCGAAGTCGCCGCTGCGGGTCGGTTTCCCGGCGACGACGGCCGCCGGTCTCGGCGCGATCGGCACGGGGCTGGCCTCGGGGGAGCACGGCCTGGTCGGCTACAGCTTCGAGGTGCCGGGCGCCGGTGTCCTGAACGCGCTGCGCTGGAGCAGTCATGTGGACGGCGGGGATCTCCGCGGCGCGTTGCCGCCGCGCGAGGTGCAGCCGCTGCCGACGACGTTCGAGCGCGCGGCGGCCGCCGGGATCACGACCAGCGTGGTGTCTTCGGCGAAGTTCGCCGACACCGCGCTGACCCGCGCGACCCAGTCCGGCGCTCGCTACATCGGCGTCCACGCGCTCGGTGACCTGGCCGCCTGCGTCCTGCACTGCCTCGAAGCGAGGCCGGCGTTCTGCTGGGGCTATCACAGCGAACTCGACATGCTGGGGCACATCTACGGCCCGGGTTCGTCACCGTGGCGGATGCAGCTGCGGCACGTCGACAGGCTGGTCGAGTCCATCGTGGACGGTCTTCCGTCCGGCGCGCTCCTCGCCGTCGTGGCCGACCACGGCATGGTGACCGTCGAGGGCGCGCTCGACATCGACGAAACCCCCGCGCTGCTCGGTGGCGTCCGGGCGATCGGGGGCGAGGTCCGGGCGCGGCACGTCTACAGCGAACCGGGCGCGGAAGCCGACGTCCTGGCGGCCTGGCGCGAGGTGATCGGTGACCGGGCGTGGACCCTCTCGCGCGACGAGGCCGTCGAGGCGGGATGGTTCGGACCGGTCGCCGATCGGGTCCGGCCGCGCATCGGCGACGTCGTCGTGGCGTCGAAGGGGCGTTTCGGGCTGGTGCGGGAACTGGCCGAGGCCGTCGAGTCCTCCCTGGTCGGTCAGCACGGCTCGCTGACTCCGGCCGAACAACTCGTCCCCCTGGTCCTCGCTCGCGGCTGACCCCGCGTTTCGTCCCCTGAATGCGGTCCTTGCGCGTGCAACTACCGCATTCAGAGGACGAAACGCGTCAGGTGGGTTTCCGGGCCGAGAAGCTCACGGAGCGCTTCGGGACGTGGTCGACCTTGATGCCGGTGAATCCGGCGTCGGTGAGCCGGGGCCAGACCGAGACCGGGTCGAGCGCGTTCATCGTGTCGCCGATGTGGAGGAGCCGGAACGGCAAGCTCTCCAGGCTGTCCATGGCGCGCAGGACTCCGCCGGGACGGAGCACGCGGAACGCCTCGGCGAAGATCGCGTCCTGCAAGGCCGTCGTCGGCACGTGGTGCAGCATCGTGAAGCAGACGACCGATGAGAACTCGCCGTCCTCGAAGGGCATCGCGGCGCCGTCGCCCTGGACGATCCGGACCCGGCCGTCGAACTCCCGCTTCAGCAGCTCCGCCGACGCCTCGTCGATCTCGATGGCGGTGAGCCGGGGGACGAGCCCGACGAGCGCCCGGGTGGTCGCGCCGAAGCCGGGGCCGATCTCCAGCACGGAGTCGCCGAGGTCGTATCCGGCGACGTTGCCCGGCATCTCGGCGGCGACGGCTTTCGCCCACAGCGCGGAACTGCACAGTTTGCGGTGCACCAGGTTCATCGGCATGAATCCGAAGCTAACGGTGACCGGTAGGCGATAGGCTGCCAAGTGATGTCGAGTATCGGACTCCTGCCGCCGATGCCGACGGCGATGGTGCTCGGCGAGATGGACCTGCCCGCGGGCACGTGGCTTCCCTGGCACGAGCACGACGGCCACCAGCTCGCCTGGGCGGCGCGCGGGATCCTGAGCGTGAACGTCGGCGATCGGCACTGGGTACTGCCGCCGACGCGGGCGCTGTGGATCCCCGCCGGTGTCGTCCACCGGACCGGTGCCACCGCGCAGACCGTGCTGCGCGGGATCTACGCCGCGCAGGACCGGTGCCCGGTGCACTGGCCCGCGCCGACGCTCGTCGCCGTCCGCCCGCTGCTGCGGGAACTGCTGGAGCACCTCGGCGCGGCCGACCTCGCCGACGACGCGCGCCGCCGGGCCGAGGCCGTCGCCTTCGACCTGCTCGAACCGGTGGACGTCGTGCCGATCGCCGTGCCGATGCCGTCCGACGAACGGGCGCTGACCGTCGCGCGGGCGGTGATCGCCGATCCGGCGGACCGCCGCGGCCTCGCGGATTTCGCGCACGGCGCGGGGGCGAGCGAGCGCACGCTCGCGCGGCTGTTCCTCACCGAGTGCCGGACGACGTTCGGCGCGTGGCGGGTGCAGGCCCGGTTACGCGCGTCGCTGCCGCTGCTGGCCGAGGGGCTGCCGCTGACCGCGGTCTCCCGCCGGATCGGCTACTCCTCGCCGAGCGCGTTCGTCGTCGCCTTCCGCCGGGCGGTCGGGGTGACGCCGGGCGCCTACTTCGACGGCTGAACCAGGCCTCCGGTTACGGTTTCTGGGTGCCTCGACGTAATCGGCCCGACCGCGGTGGACGACCGGACCTCGGCGCGTCCACCGGCTGGGCGCGTTCGGAATCGGCCACCGACGGGGAATGGCTGGTCCGGACGGTGCCCGGCGCGCAGGCCACCAAGGACTATCGCTGTCCCGGCTGCGACCACGAGATCCGGCCGGGGATCCCGCATCTGGTCGTCTGGCCCGCCGACGACACCGGCGGGGTCGCCGACCGCCGCCATTGGCACAAGCCGTGCTGGGAAGCGCGGTCCCGGCGCCGCCCGGGCCGCTGGTGATCGCCGAAGGTTCAGCGCCGCAGGTGCAGTGAAGGTGCTCCCTCGTATTCCTCCTCCGTGTGGATCTTGAAGCCGAGCCGCTCGGCGACCCGGACCGACGGTTCGTTGGACACCATGATGTTGGCGATCACCGGGACCTCGGGGAGCTCCCGCTCGGCCCACTCGACGACGGCCGCCGCCATCTCCGTCGCGTAGCCCTTGCCCCAGGTGAACGGCCAGAAGCGATACGCGAGGTTCAGCACGCGCTCGCCGTTCCATTCGTGATACCGGACGCCGCCGAAGCCGAGGATCACCTCGGGATCGTCCAAAGCGGACACCGTGAGATAGCCGAATCCGTGTTCGGCCCACTGCTTCAGCCAGGCGTCGTATAGCTCGTTCGCACCCTCGACGGTGTGCGGAACCGGGTTGAACTTGTTCGTCTCCGGATCGGCCTGCAGCGCGACGATGTTCTCGCGGTCCGCCTCGCGCAGCCGCCGCAGCAGCAACCTCTCCGTCTTGATGTCTGTCAGCACGGATCTGACGGTAGCGCGGGGGTGCGACAGAATTATCGCCATGAAGGATCTCCCGCTGGTACTGCTGCACGCCTTCCCCGTCGACGCCCGCATGTGGGACGGGGTGCGAGCGCCTCTCGGCGAACGCCTGCGGCTGATCACCCCCGACCAGCGCGGCCTCGGCCGCAGCCCGCTGCCGGAGACCGACCGGGAGCCGAACCTGGACGACGCCGCCCGCGACGTCGTGGCGCTGCTCGACCGGCTCGGCCTGGACAAGGTCGTCCTCGGCGGCTGCTCGATGGGCGGCTATCTGACGATGGCGGTGCTGCGCCTCGCCCCGGAACGTGTGGGCGGCCTCGTGTTCATCGACACGAAGGCGACGGCGGACACCCCCGAGGCCGTGCAGGGCCGGTACGACGTCGCGGCCCGGGTCGAGGCGGAAGGCGCCGGGTGGATGCCCGAGGCCGTCACGCCCGGCCTGCTCGCCGGGAAAGCCGCACCGGAAGTCGTGGAGCGGCTTCGCGAACTGATCACGACACAGCCGGCGGCGGGGATCGCGTGGGCGGCGCGCGCGATGGCGACCCGGCCCGATTCGCTCGAAACGCTGCGCTCTGCGGACGTGCCGGCACTGGTCGTGGTCGGCGAAGAGGACGGCCTGACCCCGGTGGAAGCGGCGAACACGCTGGTGGAAGCGCTGCCGGACGCGACCTTGGTGGTGCTGCCCGAAGCGGGACATCTGACGCCGCTGGAGGATCCTGCCGGAGTCGTCGAGGCGATCTTGGGCTGGTACCCCGCGTAAGAAACGTTTCCCCTTGCCCCTTCCAAGGTATAGCGGACAGGGGGACTTGCGGCAAGCCCCCATTCCCGGTCCACAATTTCCGCCTTCACGTATTTGCCGAAGGGGGATTCCCATGCGTGTACTCCTGTCCACTATCGGGACGAGGGGTGAAGTGCAGCCGCTGGTCGCGCTGGCTGTGCGATTGCGGGAACTAGGCCAGGAGGTCCGGCTCTGCGCGCCGCCGGATTTCCGGGACTGGGCCGAAGGTCTCGGGATCTCCTTCGCCCCGCTGGGGCCGGAACTCCGGTCGACGGCGAAGCCGGATTCCGCGATGACCAAGGCGATGGCCACCCCCGAGGGGCGGCGCCAGATGGCCGAGGCCATGGTCGTCGACCAGTTCGAGACGATGCCGGAGGCGGCCGAGGGATGCGACGCCGTCGTCGCGGGAATGGCGTTGAACATCGCCGCCCATTCGGTGGCCGAGCGAAAAGGCATTCCCTATTTCTTCACCGCCTACTGCCCGATAACGCTGCCTTCCCTGCACCATCGTCCGCCCGTTTTCACGGGATGGGCGCCGAAGAATCCCGACGCCGCCATACCGGCGTTGTGGGCCGACGACGCGGAACGGTGGAACGAGCAGTGGGGCGGCGTGCTCGGCGCGCGGCGGAAACTGCTCGGCCTGCCGCCGGTCGACGACGTCCGAGGGCACATCTTCACCGAGGCGCCGTGGCTGGCCGCCGATCCGGTGCTGGCGCCGTGGCGGGGACCGTCCGCCCTGGACGTGCACCAGACCGGCGCCTGGATCCTGCCGGACCACAGTCCGCTGTCCCCGGAACTGGAGGCGTTCCTCGACGACGGGGAACCGCCGGTCTACTTCGGCTTCGGGAGCATCCGCGCGCCCGAGGAGATCGAGAAGGCGATGATCGAGGCGGCGAGGGCGCACGGACGGCGGGCGATCGTGTTCCGCGGCTGGACCGGGCTGGCGCTGATCGACGACGAACCCGACTGCCTCGCGATCGGGGACGTCAACCAGCAGGCGCTCTTCCCCCGTGTCGCGGCGGTCGTGCACCACGGCGGCGCCGGGACGACCACGGCGGCGACCCGGGCGGGGGTGCCGCAAGTGCTCGTTCCGCAGATGTTCGACCAGCCCTACTTCGCGCAGCGCGTCCGTGACCTCGGGGTGGGGACCTCGATCACGGGGGAGCCGTCGGCCGAGGCGCTGACGCTCGCTTTGGAGGAGGTGCTCCGGCCCGACGTCGCTTCGCGCGCCGCTCAAGTCGGAGGTGAGGTGCGGACCGACGGTGTCGATGTGGCCGCGAAGTTGCTGATCTCCCGCAGTTGTTGAGGGGAGGGCAAGGTGTCCTGTCGGATGCCAAGTCCGTGAAGGCCTCCTTGAGGGACTCTGGGTCCCTCAAGGAGGCCTTCACGGACCGGTGTTCGGCAGTGATCAGCGAGGTGAAGGGGCTTTTCCCTCATTGCACGAGAGGAAAGTCCCCTTTGCCGTGGGGCTTGCGGTCCTCGTGGGCGGCGAAGTCCCCCAAGCGTTGCGAAAGCCACTTTCGCAACCTTCAACGTTGCGAAAGTGGCTTTCGCAACACCCGAAGTCGGCGTACGGGCAAGCGACTGAACACGCCACCTTCGACTTACCTCTCAATAGTCCTCTGAACGCGGTGGTTCACGGTCAGGGCGAACCCGTGACTCGCGTGCTTGAACCCGGAACTCACGTGACTGGACGCCGCACTCGGGTGTTCCGTGTCTGATCACGCGAGTCACGTGTCTGATCACGCGAGTTACGGGTTCGGGCACGCGAGTCACGACCACCGGTAGCGCGCCAGGGCCGCTTCGGCCTCTCCGCGCCGCTCCGGGAACCGCTGCGCGATCACGAACCGCCAGGGGATCTCGAACAACCGTCGCAGCGCGATGAACGGCTCCAGCGACTCGGGCGCGACCTCCGCCGGGTACGCGTCCAAAGTGGCGCGCCCGGCCTCGGCGTAGAGCACGCCGAGGTCCCAGCCGAGCGGTCCGCGCCAGGTGTCCTCGAAGTCCAGCCAGCACGGCCCGGCCGCCGTCGCGACGACGTTCCCCCGATGGGCGTCTCCGTGCAGCGGCCGGGCGTCGTCCGTCGGCAGGGCGGCCGCGACCCGTTCGAGTTCTTCGTACAGCCGGGGCGCGGCGTCGCCCAATAGTGAGCCGTTCCGGTCGAGCAGGGTCCGCAGTTCACGGACCGGTCCGAGTTCGGGCAGCTCGCCGGGGTAGTCCGCGAGCGCGTCGTGCACCCGGGCGAGCGAAACCGCCACCTCGGACGGCGACAGGGTGTGCCCCGGCTCGTGCGGCGTGTAATGCCAGAGAGTGACCGGAAGGCCGCCGGCGAAATGCGGTCCGGCCGGGGGATCCGTGGTGGGTGAGACGACGAGCACATCACGTTCCGTGAGGTACCTGGACAGCTCGACGTCGCGCGCGAGCCAGTCCACAGGGGAGGGACGGGCGAACCGCGTCGTGCCCGGCACCCGCGCCACCACCGGACCCAGTCTCACCAGCACGTTCGACTTGAAATGCACGACATCGGGAGCAGCTGTCGGGAGCCCGAACCGGTCACCGACAGCGATGGCCGCGGCCACTCCCTCGCGTGTGTAGCGGTCGGTCACGGTGCGATCTTGCCAGCCGGTGCGCGCGACGGTGGGTAGTGAGGGCTACGATCCCCACTAGCCGCCGAAATGGGTCCCGAACCCGGCCGACGGCAGAACATTGACCACCACAAGGTTTGAGTGTTGGAGGCAGGAGTGACGGCCGTAGCCCCCAAGCCGATCGCCACGCGCCCGTATCCCGCGCGCGAGTCGGTTAAGGGTTCGTACCTGCTGCGGTTGTTCCGCACGACGGACCACAAGCAAATCGGCATCATGTACCTGGTCACGTCGTTCGCCTTCTTCATGGTGGGCGGCGCGATGGCGATGCTGATCCGCTCCGAGCTGGCGCGTCCCGGGCAGCAGTTCCTTTCGCAGGAGCAGTACAACCAGCTGTTCACGATGCACGGCACGATCATGCTGCTGCTGTACGCGACGCCGATCCTCTTCGGATTCGCGAACTTCGTGCTGCCGCTGCAGATCGGTTCGCCCGACGTGGCCTTCCCGCGGCTGAACGCGTTCTCGTACTGGCTGTACCTCTTCGGCGGCCTGATCGTGATGTCCGGCTTCCTGACCCCGGGTGGCGCCGCCGACTTCGGCTGGTTCGCCTACACCCCGCTGTCGGACGCCATCCACTCGCCCGGCGTCGGCGCCGACCTGTGGATCTCCGGTCTGGTCGTGTCGGGTCTCGGCACCATCCTCGGTGGCGTCAACATGATCACCACGGTGGTCTGCCTGCGCGCCCCGGGTATGACGATGTACCGGATGCCGATCTTCACCTGGAACATCCTGGTCACCAGCATCCTGATCCTGCTGGCGTTCCCGATCCTGACCGCGGCGCTGATGGGCCTGCTGGCGGACCGGCATCTCGGGGCGCATGTGTTCGACCCCGCGAACGGCGGCGTGATCCTCTGGCAACACCTCTTCTGGTTCTTCGGCCATCCAGAGGTCTATATCGTGGCCCTACCGTTCTTCGGGATCGTGTCTGAGATCTTCCCGGTCTTCAGCCGCAAGCCGATCTTCGGGTACAAGGGCCTGGTCTGGGCGACGCTGGCGATCGCCGCGCTCTCGGTGGCCGTGTGGGCGCACCACATGTACGCGACCGGCGCCGTGCTGCTGCCGTTCTTCTCCTTCATGACCTTCCTGATCGCGGTCCCGACCGGCGTGAAGTTCTTCAACTGGATCGGCACGATGTGGAAGGGCCAGCTGTCCTTCGAGACGCCGATGATCTTCTCGATGGGCTTCATCGTCACGTTCCTCTTCGGCGGTCTGACCGGCATCATGCTGGCCGCGCCGGCGATCGACTTCCACGTGTCGGACAGCTACTTCGTCGTCGCGCACTTCCACTACGTGCTCTACGGCACGATCGTGTTCGCCACGTTCGCCGGGATCTACTTCTGGTTCCCGAAGATCACCGGCCGCATGATGGACGAGAAGCTCGGCAAGTGGCACTTCTGGACCACGTTCATCGGCTTCCACGCGACGTTCCTCGTGCAGCACTGGCTGGGTGCCGAGGGCATGCCGCGCCGGTACGCGGACTACCTGCAGTCCGACGGGTTCACGACGCTGAACACGATCTCCACGATCGGCGCGTACATCCTCGGTGCCTCGACGCTGCCGTTCATCTGGAACGTCTTCAAGAGCTACCGGTACGGCGAGATCGTCACGGTGGACGACCCGTGGGGCTACGGCAACTCGCTCGAATGGGCGACGTCCTGCCCGCCGCCGCGGCACAACTTCACCGAGCTGCCCCGGATCCGGTCCGAGCGGCCGGCGTTCGAGCTGCACTACCCGCATATGGTCGAGCGCATCCACAAGGAGGGTGAGATCGGCTTCTTCGGGAAGCAGAAGGTCAACACCCACCGGGCGCCGTCCCAGGTGCTCACCGAGGCGGCCATGCCGGGTGACCACTCCAAGGACAACTCCAGCGAGAAGTGACCCGATAAGCGGAAATGGCGCGTGCCCTGCCTCACACCGAGGCAAGGCACGCGCCTTTTTCGTGTCCGGCTAAGGAAGACTGACGCCCGTGACGCAGACACCAGTTCTCATCACCACCACCGGTCCTGACAAGCCGGGCGTGTCCTCGGTGCTGTTCGCCGTGCTGTCGCGCCACGACGTCGACGTCCTCGACGTCGAGCAGGTGGTCATCCGCGGCCAGCTGGTGCTCGGCGTGCTGGCCGGGGTGTACCGCGACCCCGAGGGCCTGCAGGAGTACGTCGAGCAGGCGATGGCGTCGGTCGGCATGCAGGTCGAGGTCAAGATCGGTTCGGCCATCGGCGCCGACCCGTTCGCCATCGGCCAGAAGGACTCGACGCATGTCCTGCTGATGCTCGGCCGCCCGGTGACCGCGCGGGCCTTCTCCGACGTCGCGCGCCGCCTCGCCGCGCTGGACGTCAACATCGACTCGATCCGCAGTGTCGCCGACTACCCGGTGACCGGGCTGGAGCTGTACGCCTCGCTCGCCCAGGACACCCCGGAGGCCGACGCCGCGCTGCGCACCGCGCTGGCCGACGCCGCCGTCGAAGCCGGGATCGACATCTCGGTCGAGCGGGCCGGGCTCGCCCGCCGCGCCAAGCGCCTGGTCGTCTTCGACGTCGATTCCACGCTCATCCAGGGCGAGGTCATCGAGATGCTCGGCGCGCACGCCGGCGTCGAACCGCAGGTCCGCGAGATCACCGAGGCCGCGATGCGCGGCGAGCTGAACTTCGGCGAGTCGCTGGAGCGCCGGGTCGCGCTGCTCGAAGGGCTCCCGGAAACGGTGCTCGACGAGGTCGCCGCGTCGATCGAACTCACCCCGGGCGCGCGCACGACCATCCGCACGCTGAAGCGGATGGGATTCCGCTGCGGGGTCGTTTCGGGCGGGTTCACCAAGATCATCCAGTCCCTCGTGGACGACCTCGGCCTCGACTTCGCCGCCGCGAACGAGCTCGAAGTGGTCGACGGCAAGCTGACCGGCCGGGTGGTCGGGGAGGTCGTCGACCGCGCGGGCAAGGCGAAGGCGCTTCGCCGCTTCGCCGATGAGTACGAGATCTCGCTGCAGCAGTGCGTCGCGGTCGGCGACGGGGCGAACGACATCGACATGTTGTCGGTCGCCGGGATGGGCGTCGCCTTCAACGCGAAGCCCGCGCTGCGCGAGGTCGCCGACACCGCGCTTTCGCATCCGTACCTCGACGCCGTGCTGTTCCTGCTCGGGGTCACCAGGGCCGAGATCGAGGCGGCCGACGCGGCCGACGGTCTCGAGCTTTCCCGGCCATGAGCGTCCTGGACCCGCTGGCCGCGCGCTACGCGTACTGGCTGGGCCTGCCCGCCGAGGACACGGTGGACACCTCCGACGAGGACCCCGCCGAGGTCCGCGCCATGCCGGTGATCCTGCGGATGGAACGCGCCGAACCGCCGTCGCGGACCGCGTTGCTGGAGGCCGCCGCGGCGGCCGCGGTCGCGGTCTGCCTCGACGATCGCGCCGCGCCCGAGGGTGACTGGCACGAGCCGCTCAAGGCGTGGGTCGACGGCCGGATCCGCAAGGTGGCCCGGCGGGCCCGCGGCGCGCACTGGCAGGCGGTCCAGGAGCTGCCGGGTATCACGATCGAGGTCGACGGCGCCGAGGCCAGGGCGTTGGTCCCCGGCCGCGTCGTCGATACGCCGAAAGAGGTGTCGCGGCTCCAGATCTCCGGGAGCGAGCTCCCGGCCGACGAGCCGGGCCCCGCACCGGCCGGACTTCCTCGCTTGCTGCTGAACCCCGAGGTCACGATGACCGTCGGCAAGGGCTCCGCGCAGGTCGGGCACGCGACGATGATCCTGGCTTCGCTGCTGGACGAGGCCGAACGGGCGGCCTGGGCCGAGACCGGGTTCCGGTGCTCGGTGCGGACCCCGCCGGTCGCGACCTGGAAGGCGTTGTGCCCGGTCGAGGATCCCGAGGGCTCGTGGCGCCGTGACGGCGTCGTCGCGGTCCGGGACGCCGGATTCACCGAAGTCGATCCCGGAACAGTCACGGTCCTGGCTCAACGGGCCTGACCTTTTATACTCCCCGCATGGGTGACCGGCTGATTGCCGGGCGCTATCGCTTGGAGGAGCGGATCGGCGCCGGGGGGATGGGCGTCGTCTGGCGTGCCACCGACCAGGACCTGGGCCGGGTCGTCGCGCTCAAGCGTTCGCAGGCCGGGGACAGCGGCCAGATCCGGCGTGAGGCGCGGATCGGCGCGGGTCTGCATCACCCGAACGTGGTCACCGTGTTCGACGCCGTGATCGACGGTGACGACCGCTGGCTCGTCATGGAGTACCTGCCGTCGCGCAGCCTCGCCGACATCATCGACGCCGAAGGGCCGCTTTCCCCCGGCAAGGTGGCGAAGATCGGCGTCCAGCTCGCCTCGGCGCTCGCGGCCATGCACGAGAAGGGCATGGTCCACCGCGACCTCAAACCGGGCAACGTCCTGGTGGCCGAGGACGGCACCGCCAAACTCACCGACCTCGGCATCGCGCAGTGGGCCGAGGTCACCCGCACCGGCGGCGGCCTCGACGTCGGGACCCCCGGCTACGTCGCGCCCGAGATGGCCGAAGGGCAGCAGGCGGGGGCCGCCGCGGACGTGTTCTCGCTCGGCGCGACGCTGTTCACCGCCGTCGAGGGCACCTCGGTGTGGGGTGACGCGAGTGTGGGGCCGTTCGTCCAGCTCCGGCGCGCGACCTCGTACACCCTGGAGCCGATCCGCCGGGCGGGACCGCTGGCGTCGGTGCTGACCGAGCTGCTGAGGCGCAAACCCGCCGGACGGCCGGACGCCGTCCGCGCCACCGAACTGCTGTCCGAGATCGCGGACGTCGGCGTGCCCGCGCGGTCGCGAAGGTTCCGGGTGACCAGGCGGGCCGTCGTGATCGGAGCCGTCGCGGCCGCGCTGCTGCTGGCCGGTGGCCTGATCTACGTCACGAGGGAACCGGAGTCGATGGCGGCCGCCACGACGCCGATGGATTCGGTCGGCGACCCGCGAACGGCGGATCCGTGCGCGCTGGTGGACCCGTCCGTGGTGAAGCGGTTCGGGACGCCTCAGCTGGACACCGCCGACGGCACCTTCAACTCCTGCGGCATCCTGCTGCGGATGAGCCCCGACGACGGGGACATCGTCGACATCCGGCTCGAACTGACGATTCCGGGGTCACCGATGCTGGAGAAGCCGGCCCCCGGGAGCCTGATCGTGCGCGAGTTGCCGAGCGACACCGAGGAGAAGTGCCAGCGGGCCATCCCGCTGCCGGACGGCAACCAGGTCTGGGTGCACGCCCGGCACATCCAGAACTGGCACGCGCACCTGTGCGACTTCGTCGACCCGGTCGCCGCGCACGCGGTGGCCGTGCTGAACCGGGAGCCGCTCAAGCGCCGTCCCGCGCCCTTCCCCGCCGGGACACTCGGGAGTCTCGACGCCTGCGTGCTGGGCGAAAACCTGTCGCAGGCGGTCGTCGGCGGTCCGGCCACACCGGATCCGGTCTTCGGCAACTGGGAGTGCTACTGGAACCACCGGGAGACGGAGGTGACGATCCGGTTCGAACGCGAGTGGGCGCCGTTCGAGGACGACGGCAGGCGCGTCGCTCTCGGATCGCGGGAAGCCTTCGTCGAAGTCTCGTCCGAGTGGAAGGCTTGCCAGGCGGAGATCCCGCACCGGACGTTCACCGGTGACGGCCGTGCCATGATCGAGACGGTGGAGATCTACGTTTCGGACAAGGTCAAGCGGCCGGAGGAGATGTGCCCGGCCGCGGAACGGCTCGCCGGCGAGATCGCCCCCAGGCTGCCGCCACTCTGAAAGGAGTAGCGGAGCAGGGACGTTTGTTCGGAAGGTGACCACACGCGTGAACCCGCCCTGGCCGAAGGCCCCGCTATCGCGGTGGCAGGACGTCCCGATCGCCCCGGTGACGGGGAAGACCAGGTCACGTCCTGCCGACGTCGATCGCGGACGCGGGTTCACCGACAGACACTGAAAGGGAAGCCCGTGTCTTTGGAAGTCCAGCGCGACGGAGAGCACCGGTTCATCGGCCGCAACGAACGCGGTGCCGAGGTCGTGATCGGCCGCAAGGGTGCCGAGGGCGCCTTCTCGCCCGCAGAACTGCTTCAGATCGCGGCGGCGGGCTGCTCGGCCGTCACCGCCGAGAACCTCATCACGCGCCGGATCGGCGAGGACTCGAAGTTCCGGGTCGGCGTGACCGCGGACAGGCGAGAAGGCGCTTCGGAGCTCGACGCCGTCCACGTGGCTTTCGACGTCGACGTGTCCTCGCTCGCGGCCGAAGACCGGGAGGCGCTCGCGACGGCGGTGGACCGCGCCATCGAGCGGCTGTGCACGGTGAGCCGGACGCTCAAGAAGGGCATCCCGGTCACGGAAAGCTTCCCCACCGAATAAGCCCCGAACGCGATGAACGGTCCTTTCCTGGCCAGGAAAGGACCGTTCATCGCGTTCGGCTCAGTGTTTCGCGGCGTGGCCTTCGGAGCTCCAGACCACGTACGCCTCGTCGGCGTCGGTGGTCATGGCCTCGATGAACTTCTCGTTGTCGAAGCCCGGCAACGTCTGCAGCCGCTCGATCAGCGCGTCGGCGGCCGGGTCGCCGCTGGGGATCGCGGTGCCCTTCCCGTCGGCGCCGGCGAGCATGAAGAAGACGTCTTCCTTCCACGGGCCTTCAGGGATCACTCTGACCACCACCGCGGACAGCTCGGACCACGTGACGGCTTCCTCGCTTCCGTCCGCGAGCTGGCGCCGCACTCCGGTGTCATCGACGCTGACGGTCCGGGATTGTGCTCTGGGCGACTCGTGGGACAACCGGTTCTCCCTGTCTTCGGCGTTCCGTTCACGGTACTCGGCCGTGTTCCAGGCCACTCAGGCCGGGGCGGCGGCGTCGAGGCGGCGTAGTGCGTCGCGGGCGACCTTCGGGTCCATGGTCGGCCAGAACGGCGGCAGCGAGGCGCGCAGGAATCCGCCGTAGCGGGCGGTGGCCAGCCGTGAGTCCAGGATCGCCACGACGCCGCGATCGGTGACCGAGCGGTGCAGCCGTCCGGTGCCCTGGGCGAGCAGCAGCGCGGCGTGCGTGGCCGCGACGGTGAGGAAACCGTTGCCGCCCCTGGCCTCCACGGCTCGCTGCCGGGCCGACGAGACCGGGTCGTCCGGGCGCGGGAACGGGATCCTGTCGACCACCACGAGCTGGAGCGACGGACCGGGCACGTCCACGCCCTGCCACAGCGACAGCGTGCCGAACAGGCAGGTGCGCGCGTCCTCGGAGAACTTCTGCACCAGCAGCCCGGTGGCGTCGTCGCCCTGGCAGAGGATCGGCAGGTCGAGCCGCTCCCGCATCTCCTCTGTGGCCTGCTTCGCCGCGCGCATCGAGGAGAACAGGCCGAGCGTGCGCCCGCCCGCGGCCTCGATCAGCTCGGCCAGCTCGTCCATGGTCGAGGGCTGCAGCCCGTCCCGGCCCGGCGGCGGCAGATGCTTGGCCAGGTAGAGGATGCCGTTGCGTTTGTGGTCGAACGGGGAGCCGACGTCGAGACCGGTCCACTTCGGGCCTTCGGCGTCGTCGGTGTCGGCGGGGGCGGCCTTGTCGGTCGCCGCGCCCGGCGCCTTCTCGACCCTGGCCCCGCCGGGCGGGAGACCCCACTGCCGGGCCATGGTGTCGAACGTGCCGCCCAGGGTCAGCGTCGCCGACGTGAGGACGGTCGTGTGCTGGTTGAAGACCCGCTCCCGGAGCAGGCCCGCGACACCCAGCGGAGCGACCTTCAGCGCGGGCGGGCGCGGGTTCGAGGAGAAGCGGTCCCCGGTCAGCCAGACGACATCACGCTGATGCGCCTTGTCGTCGTCGAAGGCTTCGAGCAGCCGGACCGCGGTGTCGTGGACCTCTTCGAGCAGCGACCGCGCCAGTTTGCGGGCGGTGGCCTCGTCGACGTCCTCCTTCCGGTCCTTGCCGAGCGAGGTGAGGCAGCGGTGCGCGGCGTCGCGGACCGCGGGGATCGCGCCGGTGAGGGCCTGCGGCAGCGAATCCATCCGGCCCGACGGCATGTCGTCGAGGATCAGGGCCAGCCCGTCACTCGACTCGAGCAACTGGTCCGCCACCTCGTCGTCGACCAGCTTCCCGCAGCGCCGGGCGGCGGCGGAGATCATGCCGCTGGTCAGCTCGCCGGTCGCCACGGAGGTCACGCGATCGACGAGGTCGTGCGCCTCGTCGATGATCACCAGGTCGTGTTCCGGGAGCACCTGGTAGCCCTGCAGCGCGTCGATCGCCAGCAGCGCGTGGTTGGTGATCACGACGTCGGCCTTGCCCGCCTCGGCGCGGGACCGTTCCGCGAAGCAGTCCGTGCCGATGGGACAGCGCGAGGCGCCCAGGCATTCCTTGGCCGTGACGGACACCTGGCGCCACGCCTGGTCCGAGACGCCGGGGACCAGCTCGTCGCGGTCTCCGGTCTCGGTGTCCGACGACCATTCCCGCAGCCGTGTGACCTCCTTGCCCAGCCGGGAGACGGCGAACGGGTCGAACAGCTGCTGATCCTCCGGCTCGTCCGGGGCGCCGGAATCGAGCCGGTGGAGACAGAGGTAGTTACGGCGGCCCTTGAGGATCGCGAAGGTGGGTTCGCGGCCCAGTGGCTTCTTGAGCGCCTTCGCCAGCCGGGGGAGATCCCTGTCGACCAGCTGGCGTTGCAGCGCGATGGTGGCCGTGGAGACCACGACCGTCGCCTCCTTCTCGACCGCGTGCCGGATCGCGGGAACGAGATAGGCCAACGACTTCCCGGTGCCGGTGCCCGCCTGGACGGCCAGATGCTCGCCGGTGCGGATGGCACGGCCCACGGCGTCCGCCATCTGGACCTGGCCCTCGCGCTCGGCACCGCCCACGGACTCGACCGCGTGGGTCAGGAGTTCGAGGACACCGGGGAAATCAGCACGGGAGGGCACGGGACAAGACGATAGCCGGGGGCACCGTCAAGATCGTCCGCCCCGTGCGATGAACGGCCCGTTCCCCGCCGGATTCGCGGGGAACGGGCCGTTCACGGCAATGCGTGGAGCGGCGAAAGGGCCGGTCACGACTCCTTGCGGAAGCGAGCGACCAGCGCCCAGGTGCCCGGGAGCAGCGCCGCCGCGACGGCGATCTTCAGCGCGTCCCCGATCAGGAACGGCACGACCCCCTTTTCGAGCGCTGTCGACAGACCGAAACCGGTCGACGCCATCAGCCACGGCACACCGACCGAGTAGATGGCGAGGTTGCCCAGCACCATCGTCCCCGCCGTGCGCAGCGGCGTGCGGTCCCCGCCGCGGCCCGCGAGCGCGCCCACCAGCGCGCCGGCGAAGACGAACCCGACGATGTAGCCGGCGCTGGCGCCGAACAGGCCCGACGAACCGTTCTGGAACCAGCCGAAGCCCGCCGCGCCGACGGCGAGGTACAGCGCCATCGACAGCGCGCCGCGCTTCCAGCCCAGCGCCGCGCCGACGAACAGGGCGGCGAACGTCTGGCCGGTCATCGGCACCGGCGAGCCGGGCACCGGGATCAGGATCTGGGCGGCCGCGCCGGTCAGCGCGGCACCACCGGCGACCAGGACGGCGTCACGGACCAGCGCGCCGGGAACGAGGTCGGCGAGAACCGGACGGGAACCGGCCACGGACAGCGAAGACACTCAGACCTCCTATGAGTACACGAATGTGAACCGAGGTTAACGGCAGAAGACAGGCCTTGGACCGAATGTCGGCCACCTCACGGTCATGGCCCGTCCACTCGTCCGGGTGGCATGGGCCTGCGCGGGCCGGACTCTTGGTGGAGGCTGCCGGACATGAGGAAACCCGTTTCGAGGCTGTTGTCGGTGACGATGCTGACCGGGGCGCTGGTGACAGGGGGGCCGGCGGTCGCGTCGGCCGATCCGGCGCCCGCGACGGCGTCCGCGTCGGTGGGTTCGCTCGACGTGGAGATCGGTGACGAGCGCGTGGCCACCGGCGAGCTCGCGCCGTGCGACGTCGACGGTCCCTTGACCGCGACGACCCGGGGCGGGTCCACCGGTGACTTCGCCCGGTTCGGCGGCGGTGAGTCGCGCTGCGGCAGGAACGGTGCGGCGGCCATCGGCGAGGCGGCCGGGCGGCGCTTCGAGACCACCCTGCTCAAGCGGTTCGGCGGCCCGGTGATCAAGGTCCGCACGTTCATGGCGAAATGCAGTACCACCAAGGACGGCAGCCTCGGGTACATCGAGTTCGGCGACATCACCGGGTTCACGCTGCCGGAGAACATCCCGCAGAACTACCGGCTGACCATCGCCGGCGGAAAGGGCGGGACGGCGCTGGCGTCGCTCACGGTCAACGAGACCGTCACGCCGACGCCGCCCGACGGGAGCCTCGTGACGCACATGCTGCACATCAAGCTGTTCCCGCAGGGCGACGGACCGGCGAAGGGCGACATCTACCTCGGCACCGCGCGCTGCGACCCCTACGGCAAGAAGAAGCCCTGACCTCCTCCGCGTTTCGTCCTCTGAATGCGGTCCTTGCACACGCAACTACCGCATTCAGAGGACCAACGCGTCAGACGCGCGAGACGTGCTTCGCGGCTGCGGCTACGAACTCGCTCGCCCGGGTCGCCAGGTCCGTCAGCGACCCACCGGAGGTGAGCGCGTCACCGAGCAGCGGCGTGGCGGCCGCGACGGCGATCGAACCCGCTTCGAGGTACTTCGAGACCTCGGCCAGGTGGACGCCGCCGGTCGGCACGAGCGGGATGTCCGGCATCGGCGCCCGGATCGCCCGCAGGTAGGCGATCCCGCCGACGGCGGCGATCGGGAACACCTTCACCGCCGCCGCGCCGAGGCGCCACGCCTGGTCGATCTCGGTGGGCGTCAGCGCGCCGCAGATCACCGGCAGCCCGCGTTCGTGCGCGCGTTCCAGCACCAGCGGGTTCACCGTCGGCGTGACCAGGAACGTCGCGCCCGCGTCCGCCGCGATGTCCACATCGGACACCTCGCGGACGCTCCCGGCGCCGATGTACGCGTCGTCGCCGAGCTTCTTGCGGATGGTCGTGATGGCGTCCGTGGCGCCCGGCGTGGTCAACGCCGCTTCGAGCACCCGCACGCCCGCCGCGTGCAGCACCGTCGCGGCGTCGGCGAACCGGCTCGCGTCCGCGGCCCGCAGGATCGCGACGAGCCGGTTTTCGATCAGGGTGTCCTGGAGGTCGTGCTGGATCATGCGGCCGGGACCGGCGCCTTTCCGGTGTAGGTGACGCCTGCCTCGTCGAAGTCCTTGAGCGCGGCGTCGACCGTCGGCTGCGAACCGCCGACCGTGAGATCGAGCAGCACCCGGACCTTGAAGCCCGCCTTCGCCGCGTCGAGCGCCGTCGCGCGGACGCAGAAGTCGGCCGCGATGCCGACGACGTCGACCTCGGTGACGTCGCGCTCCTTCAGCCACGTGTCGAGCGTCTTGCCGTCGCGCGCGTTGCCCTCGAAGCCGGAGTACGCGGCGGAGTACTCGCCCTTGGAGAAGACCTCGCTGATCGGGACCACGTCGAGCGCGGGGTGGAACGACGCGCCGGAGGTACCCGCGACGCAGTGCCGCGGCCAGCTGTCCTTGAAGTCCGGCGTCTCACTGAAGTGGTCGCCCGGGTCGATGTGGTAGTCGCGGGTGGCGACGACGTGCTCGTAGCCACCTTCCGCGGCCTGCTTGGAGATCGCTTCGGCGGCGGCTGCGCCACCGGGCAGGCCGAGCGACCCGCCTTCGCAGAAGTCGTTCTGCACATCGACCACGATCAAGGCGGTCCCCATGTGTTGCTCCTGAGTTCTCTTTAGACGAATACGGTCGGGATGGCGGGCTCCCCGTGCGAGAGCTTGAGCCCTTCCCACGGCAGGCTCACCAGCGCCCGCCGAAGCCGCTGGCGCGCGTCGTCCAGCGTGGGCAAATCATCCACCGTCCGGCCGTCCCGGACCAGCGGAATCTGCAATTCGTGGTCGTTCGGTCCCCGTTCCGGTACCGCCGAGCCGGCGGTCCGGATCACCTCTTCGACGGCGGTGCCGGTCTCGCGGTGCCGTCGCAGCGCGGATTTCCGTCCGCCGCGGGATTCCTTGTGCGCGCTGCGCTTGGCGACCGGTTTCCCGTCGACCTCGACGAGCTTGTAGACCATCCCGGCGGTCGGCGCGCCGGAGCCGGTGACGACCGAGGTCCCGACGCCGTACGCGTCGACGGGTTCCGCCCGGAGCGCGGCGATCGCGTGTTCGTCGAGGTCGCCGGACACCACGATGCGGGTGTCCTTGGCGCCGAGGGAGTCCAGCTGCTCGCGGGCCTTGCGCGCCAGCGGGCCGACGTCGCCGGAGTCGATGCGGATCGCGCCGAGTTCGGTCCCGGCCACCCGCACGGCCGTTTCGATGCCCTTGGTGATGTCGTAGGTGTCCACCAGGAGCGTGGTGTCGGCGCCCATCTTGTCGACCTGCGCGCGGAACGCCTCCTCCTCGCTGTCGTGCAGCAACATGAACGCGTGCGCGACGGTGCCCCGTGTCGGGATGCCGTAGCGGCGTCCCGCTTCGAGGTTGGACGTCGTCGCGAAACCGGCGAGGTACGCGGCCCGCGCGGCGGCGACGGCTGCGTACTCGTGCGTGCGGCGCCCGCCCATCTCGATGATCGGCCTGCCGTGCGCGGCGCCCGACATCCGCGCCGCGGCGGACGCGATCGCGCTGTCGTGGTTGAGGATCGA
Source organism: Amycolatopsis azurea DSM 43854 (assembly GCF_001995215.1). Taxonomy (GTDB): domain Bacteria; phylum Actinomycetota; class Actinomycetes; order Mycobacteriales; family Pseudonocardiaceae; genus Amycolatopsis; species Amycolatopsis azurea. The sequence continues at coordinate 44,139 of NZ_MUXN01000021.1, read as the reverse complement.
CAGGATCATCGTCTCCAGGACGACGGCCTCGCCGAAGGAACCGGTGACGGTCAGGATCGGGGAGCCGGGGAAGTAGAGCTCGCCTTCGGGGTAGCCGTCGATGTTCCCCGAGAAGGAGTAGTCCGCGAGCCACGAAAGGGTGGCGTCATCGACTACTGCCGTCGCTTCCAGCTGGCTCAGCTCGGCGTCGGTGAACCGGAAGTCCGCGATCGAGTCGAGGACCCGCCCGGTGCCCGCGACGACGCCGTAGCGGCGGCCGTCGGGCAGACGACGTGCGAAGACCTCGAAGACGCATGGCCTGTCCGCGGTCCCGTCGGACAGGGCGCTGGCCAGCATGGTCAGCTCGTAGTGGTCGGTGAGCAGCGCGGTGCTGGCGCCAGTGGCCGCCTCGGGGAAACCCATGCCGCCAGCCTATTCACCCACATGGCCGGACCTGCCAACCCGTACCGGGTTGGGCCCGTGACACCATGGAGTGCATGTCCACGCCTGTCGCATCCGAGCAGACGCAGGTTGATCCACAGGGAGTAGAGGTCGTCTCTGAGGACAAGCCCTGGCGGACGGTCGTCTGGAACGATCCGGTGAACCTCATGTCGTACGTGACGTACGTGTTCCAGAAGCTGTTCGGGTACAGCCGGGACCACGCGACGAAGCTGATGCTCGACGTGCACCAGAAGGGCAAGGCGATCGTGTCCTCCGGTTCCAAGGAGAAGGTCGAGACCGACGTCGCGAAACTGCACGCGGCCGGCCTCTGGGCCACTATGGAGCAACCTTCATGAACGGATGGCGCCGCAAGGGCGAAACCATCGTCGCCGGGTTCGAACAGCAAGAGGCCGCGGTCCTGCGCGGTCTGGTCAGCCAGCTGGAGGACATGCTCACCGCGCGCGCCGAAGAGGCGCCGCAGGACGAGCTGGCGGAGCTGACCGGGATCCGGACCGGACCGACGGAGTCGCCGGACGATCCCGTGCTTTCGCGGCTGCTGCCGGACTTCCACAAGCTGGACCCGGACAACCCGACCCGCGAGGACATCGACTCCGCCGCCGCGATGCGGTCGCTCCACGAGCCCGATCTTCTGGACAAGAAGGTCGGCGTCGCCAAGATCGTGCTGGACACCCTGCCGCGCGACGGCGGGAACGTGCGGCTGACCTTCGAGCAGGCCGACGCGTGGCTGGGCGCGCTCAACGACGTCCGGCTGGCGCTGGGCACCGCGCTCGACGTCACCGAGGACATGCCCGACGAACTGCCCGAGGACGATCCCCGCGCGCCGCATCTCGGCGTCTACCACTGGCTGACGTGGGTGCAGGAGACCCTCATCCAGTCGCTGACCTCGTGATCACCGACGTTCCCGGCGTGCTGGTCGGGCACCACGAGCGGGTCGGCGACGGCTGGGCGACCGGGACGACGGTCGTGCTGGTCCCCGAGGGCGCCGTCGGTGCCGTCGACCAGCGCGGCGGCGCGCCGGGCACGCGGGAGACCAATCTGCTGGAGCCGGAGAACCTGGTCCAGCACGTCAACGCGATCTGCCTGTCCGGCGGGAGCGCATACGGCCTGGCCGCGGCGGACGGCGTCATGCGCTGGCTCGCCGAGCGGAACCTGGGGATCCCGGTGGGCACGGAACCGCACGAGGTGGTGCCGATCGTGCCCGCGGCGGTGCTGTTCGACCTGCCGCGCGGGGACTGGGGCAACCGTCCGGACGCGTCCTTCGGCTACGCGGCCTGCGAAGCGGCTGTCGGCGGTCCTGTTCCGCTGGGGACCGTCGGCGCGGGCGCCGGGGCGAAGGCGGGATCACTCAAAGGTGGGATCGGGACCGCTTCGGAGCGCGTCGGGGAGTTCACCGTCGGCGTCGTCGCCGCCGTGAACGCCGCCGGCGAGGCCGTCGACCTCTCGACCGGCCGGCCTTACGCGGCGGATCACGAGGTCGACGGCGAGTTCGGCGTCCGCTGGCCCGACCGGCCCGGCGACGTCGCGGCGAAGGCGGCGGGGCTCAACACGACCATCGGCGTGGTCGCGGTCGACGCGGCGCTGTCCAAAGCGGAGGCTCGACGGCTCGCGGTGGCCGCGCAGGACGGTCTCGCCAGGGCGGTCCGCCCGGCGCACACGATGTTCGACGGCGACACGGTGTTCGCGCTGGCGACCGGCGACCGGGAACTGCCCGGCGGCGCGGGTCCGATCGCGGCGACGCGGCGCGCGATGGTGCTGGACACGCTGTGCTCGGCGGCCGCGCGGGCGTTCGGGCGGGCGATGGTGCACGGCGTGCTGAACGCCACTTCCGCCGGAGGCATGCGCGCCTACCGCGACGTCTGGCCCGAAGCCCTCTCCTGATTACGCATTTCGTCCTCTGGACGCGGTCCTTGCACGCGCAACTACCGCGTCCAGAGGACGAAACGCGGGATTGAGTGGCAGCAATCTCAGAGAGTGGACCAGCCCCGTCCAGCACCTAAGATGTGCATGTGCTCCGGATCCGCCGTGAACTCGTCGACGAGATCGTCGCCCATGCCCGTCGTGACCACCCCGATGAGGCGTGCGGGGTGATCGCCGGCCCCGAGGGGTCGGACAGCCCCGAGCGATACATCCCGATGCTGAACGCGGCGCGCTCGCCCACGTTCTACGAGTTCGACTCGGGCGACCTGCTCAGGCTCTACCGCGAGATGGACGCCAACGACGAGGTCCCGGTGGTCATCTACCACTCGCACACCGCGACCGACGCCTACCCGTCCCGCACCGATGTCTCGTACGCCTCGGAACCCGACGCGCACTACGTGCTCGTCTCCACCAAGGACCCCGATTCGCACCAGTTCCGGTCGTACCGGATCGTGGACGGGGAGATCACCGAGGAGCCCGTCGAGATCATCGGCTGAACCCCCGTCCGGAATAACCCGGACCGGCCCGAACGTCTGCGTAGAGAGAACCCACCGGAGGTAGAAAACCATGGCCGTGACCGTGTCCATCCCGACCATCCTGCGTACGCACACCGGCGGCGAGAAGTCCGTCGAGGCGACCGGCAAGACCGTGCTCGAGGTGATCGACGACATCGAGTCCCGCCACGGCGGCCTCAAGGCCCGCCTGGTCAAGGAAGAGAAGCTGCACCGTTTCGTCAACGTCTACGTCAACGACGAGGACGTCCGCTTCTCCGGTGGCCTCGAAGCCGAGGTCAAGGACGGCGACACGCTGACCATCCTGCCCGCCGTGGCCGGAGGCTGATCGATGGCTCGCTTCGAGTCCCTGCTCGACGCGCTCGGCGGCACCCCGCTGGTCGGCCTTCCCCGGCTTTCGCCCACGCACGACGTGCGGTTGTGGGCGAAGCTGGAGGATCGCAACCCGACCGGTTCGATCAAGGATCGCCCCGCGCTGGCGATGATCGAAGCCGCCGAGCGTGAAGGCATCCTCCGGCGCGGCTCCACCATCCTGGAGCCGACGTCGGGGAACACCGGGATCGCGCTCGCCATGGCCGCGAAGCTCAAGGGCTACGGCCTGGTGTGCGTCATGCCGGAGAACACCTCCACCGAACGCAAGCAGCTGCTGCAGGCGTACGGCGCGAGGATCGTCTTCTCCCCGGCCGCGGGCGGGTCCAACGAGGCCGTGCGCCGGGCGAAGGAACTGGCCGAGGCCAACCCGGACTGGGTCATGCTCTACCAGTACGGCAACCCGGCCAACGCCGACGCGCACTACCGCGGCACCGGACCCGAACTGCTCAAGGACCTGCCGACGCTGACGCATTTCGTCGGCGGCCTCGGCACCACCGGCACCCTGGTGGGTGTCGGGCGGTACCTGCACGAGGCGAAGCCGGACGTGCAGATCATCGCGGCCGAACCGCGCTACGGCGAACTCGTCTACGGCCTGCGAAACCTCGACGAGGGCTTCGTCCCGGAGCTCTACGACGCTTCGGTGCTCAATGGCCGGTTCTCCGTCGGCGCGTACGACGCGCTCCGCCGGACTCGTGAGCTGCTGGAGCACGAAGGCATCTTCGCGGGCATCTCGACCGGTGCGGTGCTGCACGCTGCGCTGGCCGTCGCCGAGAAGGCCGCCGCCGCGGGTAAGCCCGCCGACGTGGCCTTCGTGGTCGCGGACGCCGGGTGGAAGTACCTCTCCACCGGCGCTTACTCCGGTTCGCTCGACGAAGCGGCCGAAAGGCTCGACGGGCAGCTCTGGGCCTGATTGTCGTGAGTGGCGATTCGGGTTCTTCGGGCAGAAGAGCAAAGTTCGGGTGGCCGCCACTGCTCACCGGGCAGACGGGTCTCGCCGGACGGTGTTGTGAAAGCCACTTCCGCAACGTTGAAGGTTGCGGAAGTGGCTTTCACAACACCAGCTTCCGCTCCAGCGCGCTGAACCGCGCCGGTCCAGCGGGTCGTGAGTGGTAAGTGTCGTTCTAACCCCACTTGCCACTCACGACCCACCCGGCCGACTCGGTACGGGCGCCCTTACCCGCGCTGGCACGATGACGGCATGAAGGTCATCGGGTTGCTGGGCGGGATGAGCTGGGAATCGTCGGCCGAGTACTACCGGCTGGTCAACGAGCGCGTCCGGGAGCTGCGCGGCGGGTTCCGCTCGGCGCGTACCGTGCTCTACTCCGTGGACTTCGCCGAGATCGAGGCGATGCAGGCCGAAGGCCGCTGGGACGACGCCGGCCGGGAACTGAACCGCGCCGCGCGCGGTCTCGAAGCCGCCGGAGCGGACTTCGTCGTCCTGTGCACCAACACGATGCACAAGGTCGCCGACCAGCTCACCGAAGGCCTCGGCGTCCCGCTGCTGCACCTCGCCGACGCCACGGCGGCCGCGATCAAGGCCGCCGGCGTCGGCCGTGTCGACCTTCTCGGCACCGGCTTCACCATGGCCCAGCCGTTCTACCGCGACCGCCTCGCCGCGCACGGGCTCGATGTGCTCGTCCCGGGCGAACAAGACCGCGAAACGGTGCACCGGGTCATCTACGACGAACTCGTCCACGGCGTCGTCACCGAGGACTCCCGCGAGCGGTACCGCGAGGTCATCGTGAGGCTCGTCGAAGCAGGCGCCGAGGGCGTGATCTACGGCTGCACCGAGATCGAACTGCTCGTCGGCCCCGAAGACAGTCCGGTGCCGACCTTCCCCACCACCAGGCTGCACGCCGAAGCGGCCGTGGACTACGCGTTGGGCAAGTCCTCGCTCCCTCCCGCCGTATGACGTTCGTGCTGGTCGACGGCCTGCCGCCACAGCCTGTCCTGTTCTTCAGCGGTGAAGCCGCCGCGAAGCACCCCGAAGACGTCCTCGATCGCCGTCCACCACTCGGCCGGTGATTCCAGCACGGTCCTGCCGCCCGGCAGACCGCTCAAGGTCAGCGCGCGCAGCGAGTCCACGCCCTCGGCGTCCCGCCGCTGGAGCACCAGGGTGCGGACGAACCCGGAGTCCGCGGACGTGGACAGCTCGACGTGCTTCTCGGTGAAGTCGGCCATCACGGCCGTCTCCGGCGCGAAATCCATCCCGGTGAAACTGCCCTGCGGATCGTGGTCGAACCGCCAGCCGCCGGGGGTGACCTCCGAAGGCCGCATGCGGAACACCAGCGGCCCCTGTTTGTACTCGCCCTCGATCAGGGGGAGCGGCTCGTGGATGCCGTCGCCGAGCCCCACGTCGACGAACCAGCTCGTTTCCGGCGTCTCCGCCAGCCCGGACACGGTCAGCGGCAGGTGATTGAGGTGGATCCCGGCGGGGTCGCCCGGCATCTGCGCCCCACCCGGATGCCGGGTTACCTGGTAGCCGAGGGCGCTCAGCAGCGCCGAGAACGCGCCGTTGAGGTGATAGCAGTAGCCGCCGCGACCGGCGGCGATCCGGCCGAACGACACCGCCGGATCCAGCGAGGTCACCCGGCCAAGCTGGACTTCGAAATCTTCGTACGGCACCCGCTCCACGTGTGCCCTGTGCAGCCGGAAGAGCGCGTCGAGGCCCGGCGGCTCGTGCTCGAGGCCGAGTCGCGCGAGGTAGGCGGGCACGTCGACGTGCTCGGAAGAAGGGAACCCCATGCGAGCGACCGTAGCGGCACCCACCGACAAATCAGGGTTCTCACCGAGGCGACCTCGCCGTTCCACGTCGTAGCCTGGGGAGGTGACCACTTTGCCTCCCCAGCCGGTCCCGGCGAGCGAGTCGCCCGGTGCGGACCCGGCCAAACGCGTCCTGCCGCCGAACCCGAAGGCCGCCGCGATCGTGGCGCTGGCCTTCACCGTGCTGCTCTACCTGGTGGAGCTGGTCGACGTCGTGCTGCCCGCCGACCTCGACCAGGGCGGCATCCTCGCCCGCGACTTCTCCGGGCTCGACGGCGTCATCTGGGCGCCGCTGCTGCACGCGGGCTGGGGGCATCTGTTCTCCAACACCGTCCCGGTCCTGGTGTTCGCCTTCCTCGCGATGGCCGCGGGCATCGGCAGGTGGGTGCTGGTCACCGCGATCATCTGGGTGCTCTCCGGCCTCGGCGTCTGGTTCATCGCGCCGAGCGGCACGGTGACCGTGGGAGCGTCCGGGGTCGCCTTCGGCTGGCTCGCGTTCCTGCTGGTCAGGGGCATTTTCAATCGCGCGGTCGGGCAGATCCTGGTGGCCGTGGTGCTGCTCGGCATCTGGAGCGGAATGCTCTGGGGACTGCTTCCGGGTGATCCGGGCGTCTCCTGGCAGGGCCACCTCTTCGGCGCGCTGTCCGGGGTCTTCGCGGCCTGGGTGATGGCGCGGATGGACAGGTCCCAGGCCAGGAAAGCGACCGGTCCCGGTAGCCTCGCCGCGTGACCAAGCCGAGCGCCGACGCCCCGATCGGGGTCTTCGATTCCGGAGTGGGCGGGCTGACCGTCGCGAGGGCGATCCTGGAGCAGCTGCCCGGCGAGCGGCTGCGCTACGTCGGTGACACCGCCCGCAACCCGTACGGCCCGCTTCCCATCGCGACGGCACGCCAGTACGCGCTGGAAGCGCTGGACGACATCGTCGAAGGCGGGGTGAAAGCGCTGGTCATCGCCTGCAACACCGCCTCGGCCGCCTGCCTTCGCGACGCGAGGGAGCGCTACGACGTCCCCGTGGTCGAGGTCGTCCTCCCGGCCGCGCGCCGGGCCGTCTCCGCCACGCGCTCCGGCCGGATCGGCGTGATCGGCACCGAGGGCACCGTCCGGTCCCGCGCCTACGACGACGCCTTCAACGCCGCGCAGGACGTCGAGATCACCAGCGTCGCGTGCCCGCGGTTCGTGGACTTCGTGGAACGCGGGATCACCACCGGGCGCCAGGTGCTGGGGCTCGCGCAGGGCTACCTGGAACCGCTGCTGGACGCGCAGGTCGACACGCTGGTCATGGGCTGCACGCACTACCCGTTGCTGTCCGGGGTGCTGCAGATCGTCATGGGCCAGGACGTCACGCTGGTGTCCAGCGCCGAGGAGACCGCGCGTGACCTCGTGCGTGTCCTCACCGAGGACGATCTCCTCGCCGAGCGCGACACCCCGCCACGGCACGAGTTCGTCGCCACCGGATCCGCCGAGCCCTTCACCAGGCTCGCTCAGCGGTTCATGGGCTTCGCGCCGGGTGTGCTCGCTCCCACCAGTGCGTAAATCCGCCGATTCCGTGCTTAAGGTGTCACAGTGCGTCTCACGATCCTCGGCTGCTCAGGCAGCATCCCCGGGCCCAACGCCGCCGCGTCCGGCTATCTGCTCGAGGCGGACGGGTTCGTCCTGGGGCTCGAATTCGGCAACGGGACGCTCGCCAGGCTCCAGGCCCTGCGCGACCCGTTCGACCTGGACGCGCTGATCCTGTCGCATCTCCACCCCGATCACTGCGCCGACGTCAGCGCGCTCACGGTGCTGCGGCGCTACCACCCTGCGCTGCCGTACCCGGCGCGGCCCGCCCGGCTGCCGGTGTACGGGCCGTCGGACGTGCACGAGCGGCTCGCCTACGCCTACGCGGCGAACGAGGAGGAGCGGGCGGCCACCGATCTCTCCGACGTCTTCGCCTTCCACGCACTGAGCGCGGAGCCGACGCGGATCGGACCGTTCGAGGTCACCGCCGTCCCGGTCGACCACCCGACGCCGGCGTTCGGCCTGCGGATCGCGCACGGCGGCAAGACCCTCGCCTACACCGGTGACACCGGCGTCTGCGACACCCTCACCGACCTCGCCGGCGGCGTCGACGTCCTGCTGTCCGAAGCGTCCTGGACGGACTCGCCCGCGCGGCCCGCCGGTGTCCACCTGTCCGGCAAGGAAGCGGGGGAACTGGGCCGCAAGGCCGGGGTGGGGCGGCTGCTGCTCACCCACGTCGCGCCGTGGACCGACCGCGCCGCTGTCCTCGCCGAGGCCGCCGTCGCGTACCCCGCGGCCGAGCTGGTCGAACAGGGCGCCGTCTACGACCTCTGACGCGGGGTTCTAGAGTGGCGGCCGTGGCGAGAAAAGACGGCAGGAACGACGACCAGCTTCGCGACATCAAGATCACCCGGGGTTTCCAGCGGTGGCCCGCGGGCTCGGTGCTGATCGAATTCGGCGACACCAGGGTGCTGTGCGCGGCGAGCGTCACCGAAGGCGTCCCCCGCTGGCGGGCCGGTTCCGGCCTCGGCTGGGTCACCGCCGAGTACGCGATGCTGCCGTCGGCGACCAACACCCGCGGCGACCGCGAATCCATCAAGGGCCGCGTCGGCGGCCGTACCCACGAGATCTCCCGGCTGATCGGCCGGTCCCTGCGCGCCTGCATCGACCTGGCGGCGCTGGGGGAGAACACGATCGTCATCGACTGCGACGTCATCCAGGCCGACGGCGGCACCCGCACGGCAGCGGTGACCGGCGGCTACGTCGCGCTCGCCGACGCCGTCACCTGGCTCGGCGCGGCAGGCCGCCTCGCCGACCCGCAGCCGCTTTCGTCTTCGGTGGCCGCGGTGAGCGTCGGCGTCGTCGACGGCCGGGTGCGCCTCGACCTGCCCTACGAAGAGGACTCGCGCGCGGAGGTCGACATGAACGTCGTCGCCACCGACGCGGGCACCCTGATCGAGGTGCAGGGCACCGGCGAGGGCGCCACCTTCGCGCGGTCCACTTTGGACACGATGCTGGACATGGCGCAGGCCGGTTGCGAGGAGCTGACCCGGCTCCAGACCGAGGCCCTCGCGCTGCCGTACCCCGGCGAACTCCCCGAGCCGCGCCCGGACAAGAAGAAGGGCGCGAAGTGACCAAGCTGCTCCTTGCCACGCGCAACGCGAAGAAGCTCGGCGAACTCCGGCGCATCCTGGTGGCCGAAGGGATCGAGGGCGTCGAGGTCATCGGCCTCGCCGACGTCCCCGAGTTCCCCGAAGCGCCCGAAACCGCACCGGACTTCGAGGGCAACGCGCTCGCGAAGGCGCAGGACGCGGCCGCCGCGACCGGCCTTCCGGCCATCGCCGACGACTCCGGCATCGCCGTGGACGCGCTCAACGGCATGCCGGGCGTGCTCTCGGCCCGCTGGTCGGGCAAGCACGGCGACGACGAGGCGAACCTGGACCTCGTGCTGGCTCAGCTTTCCGACACGCCCGACGAGCGGATGGGCGCGGCCTTCGTCTGCGCGGCCGCGCTGGTCGTCCCCGGCGGCGACGAAACCGTGGTGCGCGGGGAATGGCGAGGCTCGCTGATCCGGGAACGCCGTGGCGCCAACGGATTCGGGTACGACCCGATCTTCGTGCCGGAAGGCGGGACGCGGACCTCGGCCGAGCTGGAACCGTCCGAAAAGGACGAAGCTTCGCATCGGGGGAAGGCGTTGCGGGCGTTGGTGGGAGAACTGCGGAAACTGGCGGGCTGAGTTGGTCGTGAGTGGCGATTCGGGTTCTATTTTGAGGGCTAAGGCAAGTGTGGCGTGTTCAGTCGCTCGCCCGTACGTCGGCCTCGGGTGTTGCGAAAGCCACTTTCGTAACGTTGAAGGTTGCGAAAGTGGCTTTCGCAACGCTCGGGGACTCCGCCGCCCACGAGGACGGATGACCCTGGGTGAAGGGGACTTTCCGCTCGTGCGATGAGGGGAAAGTCCCCTTCACCACGCTGATCGCCACCGAGCACCGGTCCGTGAAGGCCTCCTTGAGGGACCCAGAGTCCCTCAAGGAGGCCTTCACGGACTTGGCACCTGACAGGACACCTTGCCTTTTTGCTCAAAATAACCCGAATCGCCACTCGCGAGTCAGGACGCCAGGTCGAGGTCCCGCAGCAGTTTCGCGACGTGCCCCGTGGCGCGCACGTTGTACTGAGCCACGGCGATCTTGCCGTCGGCGTCGACGACGAACGTCGAGCGGATGACGCCTTCGTAGACCTTGCCGTAGTTCTTCTTCTCACCGAAGGCGCTGTATGCCTTGAGGACGGTCTTCTCCGTGTCGGACAGCAGCGGGAAGGTCAGGCCTTCCGCCTCGACGAACTTCGCGAGCTTCGCGGGCTTGTCCGGCGAGATGCCGAGGACCTGGTAACCGGCGTCGTTGAGCTGCGCGAGGCTGTCCCGGAAGTCGCAGGCCTGCTTCGTGCAGCCCGGCGTGCCGGCGCTCGGGTAGAAGTACACGACGACCGACTTGCCGCGGAAGTCGCTGAGCTTGACGTCGTTGCCCTCGCTGTCGGGGAGGGTGAAGTCGGGCGCTTTGTCGCCGGGGGAGAGTCGCTGCTCGGTCATGACGCACACGGTAGCGAATCGGCGGCGTCAGACCTTCCCGCAGTACTTCGCGGCGACAGGCTCCGCGGGGCTCGGGCGCACCTGCAAGCGCAGCCTCACCGGCTTGTCCGGAACGGCGAACGCCAGGGTCAGATGGACGGACCGGCCGGGCGCCACGTCCTTGCCCGCGTCCGCGATGCCGTTGTAGCCCTGCGTCGGGTCGACGACCTGTTTGACCAACGGGCTTTCGCCGTCCACTTCGCCGGTCACGGACAGGCCGGACAGCCGGTACGTGCCGTCGCCCGCGTTGGTCACCTCGATGCCGAACGCCACCGCGCGCGGGCTCTGCGGATACGCCGACGCGCTGGGACGGAACGACTTCGCCGCGGACACGGCGATCGTCACCCCGGTCGGGAACCGGTGCGCGGCGCCGAACGCGAGGTCACCCTCCGCATGCGTCGCGGCCAGCCCTTGCGCCGGGGCGTCCGCGCCGAGCACGGCGGCCCCCTTTTCCGGTGCCTGAACCCCGCACGCGGCCGCCAGCAGCAGTGAGCAGGCGGCGAGTAAGAGCTTCGGGGTGCGCGGGGGCGCCATGTGCGGTTACTCCAGTCGGCGGTGCGGGTGGGCCGTTCGAGGTAGTCATTAGTGCCGAAGAGTCCAGAGTGACGGTCTTCGGCAGCCGAGAGGAGCGGCACGGCCGGGTTGAGGCGCACCTGGTGTACAGCCGTGGCCGATCCGTGATCGGAAGGGCACGGCTAGTGACAGTGGTCACCCCGGTGACACATCCGTCGACGTCAAACGGCGAAGGCGAAGAACAGGATGAAGATCGCCAGACCGGACACCCACGCCACGATCAACCAGCCGAAATCGCGCATCGGGTCGACCGCCCGGCTCTCCTCGCCCGGGACGTAGACGCCGCGCTCTTCGAACCAGTCCGCCCACCGGGTCATCCAGCGAATGGGGCTTCGAGACGCCATGACACTCACAGTACGGGCACGGGTGAGTCCGGTCAGCCAGGGAGGGGCCGCCCAAAAGGGCGAATCGGACGTACTTGTAATCGCCCACTAGGCCCTTTTGGCCAACTGGTTCACCCGTCAGGCTGTAAGGATGGCGCTGGGAATAGATATCTACAGTCGCTTTCAAACCGTTACCAATTGGCAGGCCGTCAAGGATCACGGGGTGACCTTCGTCTTCGTCAAGCTCACCGACGGTGGTGGTTTGCCGAACGGCGGCCGCAACACCGGCGACGCGCTGGTGGCCGGTGCGAGATCGGTGGGGATCCCGGTGGGCGGTTACCACTTCGCCCAGTTGAGGCCTTCGCCGGAGGCGCAGGCCGACATCTTGATCGAGCAGGTCCGGCGGACCGGGGCCACCGGATGTGTCCCGATGCTCGACCTCGAGGACAACCCGCGCGGTTCGGAGATGCCGAACATCCCCGACGGACAGAAGCGCAACTTCGCGATCAGATTCTGCAACCGCGTCGCGGGACACGGGTTCCGGCCCGGTGTCTACATGAGCAACGCGCACGCCAAGATGCTGCGCCCGGACCAGTTCGGCGTGCCGGATCTGGTCATCTGGATCGCGCGCTACGGCGCGAAACCCGATCCGGCCGCGGGTCGCTACGACATCCACCAGTTCTCGGACTCCGGCCAGGTCGGCGGCATCCGCGCGAGCAGTGTCGACCTCAACGAGTCCTACACGAACGCCCACTTGACCGGCGGCGGTGCCGCCCCGAAACGGAAGGGGATTTCAGAACTCATGGAACGCAGGACCATTCCGGCGAGTACCGCGACCACGTCCGTGCGGTTGCTGCTGTCCGGCAGCGAGTCGGCCGCGATCGTCGTCCGCCCGCGTACCGACGGGGACGGCGTCACCGACACGCCCGTGTGGCAGGGCAACATCTACGCCTGGGGCAGCGACAAGGTCGGCGTCGGCGGGAATCCCTTGCAGACACCCGGATTCAACCCGAAAACCGTGTCGCACCGGCGGTACCCGCTGCCGGGCGCGGTGTGGGCGGACTTCGAGTACAGCTCGGACATGGAGTTCGAGATCGACATCATCGGCTGAACCTGGAGGGCCGTGAAGGCCTCCTTCCCTACTTTGAGGGTAGGGAAGGAGGCCTTCACGGATTTCGGGTTTGTGGCACGATGGCGGGATGATTGACTTCCGAAAGGACGATGCCGCGTAGGGCGCCCGCGCGGGTTCGGCAGGGGCTGCGACTTCGGCACCCGCCCGATCACCGCGACCAGCAGGAATTCACGCCCGCGCTCGCCGCGGAACTCTCCCGCCTGGAACGCGCTCGCGGCTACCTCGGTGCCGGTGCGATCTGGACCGCGCTTCGCCTCTACCGGGAATTCATCGCCGACCCGTACCGACGGCTCCGGGTGGACAGTGAAGGGTGCGGGATCTGGGAGTGCTGCGGCGATCCCCGGGACGCGAGGGAGATGCTCGAAGGCGTCCTGCTCGCCCTCCCGGCACGGCTCACCCCCGAATTCCGGAGATACCTCCAGCGCATCGACGACCGATGGTGACCGTCCCTCACGCCATGGCCTCCCGGTCCGCCACCGGGAGCCAGTGCCGTTCCGGATCAAAGGGCCGGTATGCCGACCGCACGTGTTCGATCAGCAGCGGCAGCGTGGGGTGCCGGTTCTCGTGCCGCCACAGCAGCGAGAACGGATACACCGGCGTCGGGTCGACGAGCGGGATCTGGACGACGTCCGGATGCCAGGGCACGTGCATCTTCGCGCCGACGAAACCCATGCGGTCCTTCGACTGGCCGATCACTTCGATGTGGTGTTCGAGCCCGAAGTTCGGACCGTCGGTGTCGACGAGGACGCCGAACGCCGGGCACAGTTCCTGCCAGAACTCCGCCCACTCGCTGGCCCGCGCGTTGTACGGCATCCAGGCCGTCAGGCCGTCGAGTTCCGCCATCGCGACCCGGCGCCGCCGGGCGAGCGGGTGCCGCCGTCCGACCAGCAGGTTCGCCGGCTCCAGGTAGGCGGGGATGCGGCCGATTCCCGGGTCCGTCACGGTGTTGACGCGCGCGAAGGCGGCATCGACCGAATCGGGCAGCATCGACCGGCGCACCGCGCCCAGGCCGGGCGTGACGAGTTCCAGTTCGTCGTCGTGGTCGGCGTGGAAGGCCCGGATGACCTCCATGGTCGCCAGCCGGGTGCCGAGGACGTCGACGCGCAGCGGTCGCCGCCTGCCCTGAAGACGTTCGACGGCCTGGTCCGCGAGACTGATGAGCGCGCGAGCGTGGACGAGGAACTCCTTGCCGTCCTCGGTCGGCTCGGCCCCGCCGCGCGTCCGCGACAGCAGCCGTACGCCTAGATCGGCTTCGAGCTTGGCGACCCGTTTGGAGATCGCCTGCTGGCTCACTTCCAGCCGGATCGCCGCCTCGCTGAAGTACCGGTCTTCCGCGACCACGACGAACGCGCGCACCGCGCCCAGGTCCAGCTCCATTGAGCACTCCTTACAACTTCCGGTTGTCGCCGCTCGCGTGTCGTTTGTTGGACAACGCCTGTACGCCTCGGGTCCAATCGCCGCGTCGGACCGGAATCGTACAACCGTGGGGAGTGGCCGGTGGACTCCTTCGTGCACCTGCACGTTCATACCGAGTACTCGATGCTCGACGGCGCGGCCAAGATCGCGCCGCTGTTCGCCGAGGCCGAGCGGCTCGGCATGCCCGCGGTGGGGATGACCGACCACGGGAACATGTACGGCGCCGACGAGTTCTACCGGCAGTCCGTCCGGGCCGGGCTCAAACCGGTGATCGGCATCGAGGCCTATCTCGCGCCCGAGTCGCGTTTCCACCGGAAACCGGTGTTCTGGGGACGGCGCGGCGACGGCGGCGACGTCTCCGGTGGCGGTGCGTACACGCATATGACCATGCTCGCGGAGAACGCGACCGGCCTGCGGAATCTGTTCAAGCTGTCCTCTCTGGCCAGCCTGGAGGGCTACTACCGCAAGCCCCGGATGGACCGGGAACTCCTCGCCCGGCACCACGAAGGCATCATCGCCACCACCGGTTGCCCGTCCGGCGAGGTGCAGACCCGGCTCCGGCTCGGCCAGCCGGACGAGGCGATCCAGGCGGCCTCGGACTACCGCGACATCTTCGGTGCGGACGACTTCTATCTGGAGTTGATGGACCACGGTCTCCCGATCGAGCGTTCCGTGCGGGACGGGCTGCTGGACATCGGCCGCCGTCTCGGCCTGAAACCCTTGGCCACCAACGATTCGCATTACGTCACCCAGGATCAGGCGGCCGCGCATTCGGCGCTGCTGTGCGTCCAGTCCGGCAAGACCCTCGACGATCCGGGCCGGTTCAAGTTCGACGGCGACGGCTACTACCTCAAGTCCGCGGAGGAGATGCGCCGGTATTGGGACGCCGAGGTTCCGGGCGCGGCGGATTCCACGCTGCTCATCGCCGAACGGGTCGAGCCTTACGACGACGTCTACCGGCACGTCGACCGCATGCCGGTCTTCGAGGTCCCGGAAGGGCACGACGAGGAGTCCTGGCTGCGGGAGGAAGTCGCGGCAGGGCTTCGGCGAAGGCTGCCGGACGGCGTTCCCGACGCCTACGTCGCCCGTGCCGGCTTCGAGATCGGCGTGATCGCCGACAAGGGCTTCCCGGCGTACTTCCTGATCACCGCCGACCTGATGAACCACGCCCGCCGCGTCGGCATCCGGGTCGGACCCGGCCGGGGTTCGGCGGCGGGCTCGCTCGTCGCGTACGCGCTCGGCATCACCAACCTGGACCCGATCGATCTCGGCCTGCTCTTCGAACGGTTCCTCAACCCCGAACGGGTCTCCATGCCGGACATCGACATGGACTTCGACGACCGGCGCCGCGGCGAGATGATCCGGTACGCCACCGACAAGTACGGTGCCGAGCACGTCGCGCAGGTCATCACCTTCGGCACGATCAAGACCAAGGCGGCCATCAAGGACTCCGCCCGTGTCCACTATGGACAGACCGGATACGCGATCGCGGACCGGATCTCCAAGGCGCTCCCGCCGCCGGTCGCGGCGAAGGACATCCCGCTCGCCGGGATCGTCGAGCGGGACCACGAGCGGTACGCCGAAGCCGCGGAGGTCCGCGCGCTGCTCGAAGGCGACGGCGAGGCGGCCAAGATCTTCGAAACCGCCCGGGGGCTCGAAGGGCTGATCCGCAACGCGGGGGTGCACGCGTGCGCCGTCATCATGTCGAGCGAGCCGCTGCTCGACGCGATCCCGTTGTGGCGGCGGGACGACGGCGCGGTCATCACCGGCTGGGACTACCCGTCGTGCGAGGCCATCGGCCTGCTGAAGATGGACTTCCTCGGCCTGCGCAACCTCACCGTCATCGGCGACGCGCTGGACAACATCAAGGACAACCGCGGCGAGGACATCGATCTCGACACGCTCGGCGTCGACGATCCGGCGACCTACGAACTGCTCGCCCGCGGCGACAGCCTCGGCGTCTTCCAGCTCGACGGGGGCGCCATGCGGGATCTGCTGCGCCGCATGGGACCGACCGGGTTCGGCGACATCATCGCGGTGAACGCGCTGTACCGGCCGGGTCCGATCGCGATGAACACGCACAACAACTACGCGGACCGCAAGAACCGCAGGCAGCCGGTCGAGTCGATCCATCCGGAACTGGCCGGGCCGCTGCGCGAGATCCTGGCCGAGACCCACGGCCTGATCGTCTATCAGGAACAGATCATGCGGATCGCGCGCGACGTCGCCGGGTATTCCATGGGCCGCGCCGACGTGCTGCGCAAGGCGATGGGCAAGAAGAAGAAAGAGGTGCTGGAGAAGGAGTTCGAGGGCTTCCGGGACGGCATGGTCGGCAACGGGTTCTCTCGCGAGGCCGTGCAAGCCCTCTGGGACGCGATCCTGCCGTTCGCCGGGTACGCGTTCAACAAGTCCCACGCCGCGGGTTACGGGCTGGTCGGTTACTGGACCGCGTACCTGAAGGCGAACTACCCGGCGGAGTACATGGCGGGCCTGCTGACTTCGGTGGGGGACAACAAGGACAAGTCGGCGGTCTACCTCTCGGAATGCCGCAGGCTGGGGATCAAGGTGCTGCCGCCGGACGTCAACGAGTCGGGGCTCCGGTTCTCGGCGGTGGGGGACGCGATCCGCTTCGGTCTCGGCGCGGTGCGCAACGTCGGCGTGAACGTCGTCGAGTCGATCATCGCGACGCGGCGGGAGAAGGGAAAGTACGCTTCTTTCACCGACTTCCTCGACAAGTCGGAACTGCCGGCCTGCAACAAACGCGTCGTCGAATCCTTGGCCAAGGCGGGCGCGTTCGACTCGCTCGGGCATACGCGGCTTTCGATCCTGCGGGTGCACGAGGACGCGGTGGACGCCGTGGTGCCGTTGAAGCGCAAGCAGGCGATGGGTCAGTTCGATCTCTTCGGCGCGGACGAGGAGAGCCAGGACGACACTTCGCCGCTCGCTCACCTCAGGTTCGGCGTCGAGGAGTGGCCACGCAAGGAATTGCTCACCCACGAACGGGAAATGCTCGGACTGTACGTCTCCGCGCATCCGCTCGACGGGGCGGAACGCGTGCTGCGCGGGCACGCGCCCCGCCCGATCGCCGCGATCCTCGACAATCCGCCGAAGGAAGGGGAACTGGTCGTCGCCGGGCTCATCACGTCCTTGGAGCGGCGCGTCAACAAAAAGGGCGAGCCGTGGGTCATCTGCACGATCGAGGATCTGGACGCCGCGCTCGAAGTGCTGTTCTTTCCCAAGGCGTACGCGTTGTTCGCGGGGGATCTGGCCGAGGACAACGCCGTCCGCGTCAGCGGCCGGGTGAACTGGCGGGAGGACAGGATGTCCGTGTTCGGCGGTGGCCTGGTGCCGCTGGATCTTTCCACGGCGGGGGACGGGGAACCGCCGCTGACACTGCACGCCGTCGCCGAGCGGCTGACCGAGGACGTGGTCCTCGAACTGAAACGGACTTTGCTGGCGCACAAGGGAGAGACCTCGGTCCGGGTGAAACTCGCCGGTTCGCTGTACGCGCTCGACGACTATCCCGTCGCCGTCAGTTCGATGCTCCTTGGCGAGCTGAAGTCCATTCCCGGCATCACTCCAGGCCATGGGTGATCCCGGCTTTCGCCGTTCTGCGACTACCGCGCCGCGAGGGGATTACGGTGCGGGTATGAAGATTCTCGTTGTCGGCGCCACCGGGACGATCGGCGCCGCGGTCGCCGAAGCACTCAGCGCACGCGGGCACATCGTGCTCCCCGCGTCCCGTTCCGGCGAGACCAAGGTGGACGTCGAGCAGCCTGGCACCCTGGACGCGGTCTTCGACGCCGAACCGGGGATCGACCACGTCGTGTGCTGCGCGGGAAGTGGCTCGCTGGTCCCGGTCGACGGCGGCACCGACGAAGAGTTCGTCCAAGGACTGCAAGGGAAACTGCTCGGCCAGGTGTTCCTGTTGCGGCACGCGATCCCGCGTCTTCCGGACGGCGGTTCGGTCACGCTGACCGCGGGGCGGATCCCGGAGACATTGCGCGGCAGCGCGTTCGGCGTCCTGACCAACGTCGGCCTCGAAGCGTTCGTCGCCGCCGCGGCCCGCGAACTGCCGCGCGGCCTCCGCGTCAACGCCGTCAGTCCCGGCTGGGTGAGCGAAACGCTCGCCGCGCTCGGTGAACCGGACGGCGGCACCCCGGCGGCGGTCGTCGCGCGGAGCTACGTCGAGGCGGTGGAGACCACGGGCCTCACGGGGCGGACGCTGACACCGTAAGTGGACACGGTGACCGGTTGTCGGCTAACTTCCTCGAAGTGGGCAGAGTGTCCACTTAAGGAGGGTCCGATGACTCCGTTGCCGCGTGAGCAGTTTCCCGCCGTGAACCGCTGGGCCTACCTCAACCACGCCGGGATCTGCCCGCTGCCGTCGTCCTCGGTGGAGGCCCTGCGCCGGCAGGCCGTCGAAGTGTCGCTGGATGGCGAGTTCACCTACGCCGCGCACAGTGCGGCGATCGAACGGGCGCGGGTGTCGGCGGCGACGTTGATGGGAGTTTCGTCCCGCGACGTCGCCTTCGTGAAGAACACCAGCACCGGCCTCGGCTTCGTGGCGAACGGTCTGGAGTGGGCGCCCGGTGACCGCGTCGTCATCCCCGATGGCGAGTTCCCGTCCACGCTGTATCCGTGGCTCGCGCTCGCCGATCGCGGTGTCGTGGTGGACCGGGTGAGCGGACCTCTCACCACCGAAGCCTTCGCCGAGAAGATCGCCGCGGGCCCACCGCCCAAGATCGTGGTGACCAGCTGGGTCCAGTTCGGTCACGGCCGCCGGGTGGATCTCGCCGCGCTGAGCCGGGTGTGCCGCGACGCCGGAGCGCTGTTCTGTGTCGACGTCATCCAAGGGCTCGGGGTGATCCCGGCACGGCTGGAGGAATGGGGCGTCGACTTCGCGATGGCCGACGGGCACAAGTGGCTGCTGGGGCCGCAGGGATGTGGCGTGTTCTATGTCCGGGAGTCCTGTTTGGACCTTCTGCGGCCGCTGGAACCGGGCTGGAACTCGGTCGTCCACCGGGAGGACTGGGACAACCCGGCCTACGTACCGGACGTGACGGCCCGGCGACTGGAAGGCGGCATGCCGAACATCGCGGGGATCGCCGCACTCGGCACTTCGATCGACCTGGTGCTGGCCGCGGGGATCGAAGAGATCTGGTCGCATGTGGACGGTCTCTGTGAACGAGCGCGCGAAGGGTTTGCCGGGATCGGTGCGACAGTGCTGTCGGACGGCGATGCCGGGTATCGCTCGGGAATCGTGTCCGTGCACGTCGACGGGATACCGATCCCGTTGCTGGCCGAACGGCTCAAGGCGCGGGGGATCGCGTGCTCGGCGAGAGCCGGCGGGCTCCGGATCTCGCCGCACGGCTACAACACCGAGGACGAGATCGATCGCCTGATCGTCGCGGTCGGAGAAGAGCGCGGCTGATTTTCGCTCGACCGCACCGGCCGGGCTCGCGACTCCGATGGCGCTACGGGTCGCCGCCACCGGGCCTGCTGGAGTTCCAAGGGCAAGATATTCCTTGACAAGAATATTCTGCCGAGTGAATACTTCTGGGCATGGAGCAGATCGCAGCAGCACTGGGAGACGGAGCGAGGTGGCGCATCGTCGAGCTTCTCGCCGAACGGCCCCGGTCCGTCGGTGAGCTCGCCGAGCTGACCGGCCTACGGCAGCCGCAGACCACCAAGCACCTCCAGACCCTCGCCCGCGTCGGTCTCGTGACGGTCTTCCCGCTCGGGCAGCGTCGTGTCTACGCGGTGGAGGCCGCCCGGCTGAAGGACTTCGAAGGGCAGCTGCGGGCGCTGATCGCGACCATCGAGGCGAACGAGGGTGAGCGAGATGTCCTCACGCGCTATCAGGCCGCGATCAGCGAGAGCACGGCGGCCGCGGACCGCGACCGGTGGGCGGACGGGCGGGCGTTCTCGTTCGACCGTCTGCTCGCCGCGCCGCGGAACGACGCCTGGCGGCACTGGACCGAGCCCGCGCTGCTCGCGTCCTGGTGGGCGCCGCCGTCGATGACGATCACCGACTGCGTCATCGAGCCGTGGGCCGGTGGTCGGGCGGTGCTCGACTACCGCGACGCGGAGGGGCGATATCGCTCTGCGGGCGAGGTCCGCGCCGCGACCGAACTCGAACACCTCGAGTTCGACCTCTCGGTGCTGGACGCCAAGGGGGACGTCTTCTTCACCGGTCACTACGACCTGAAGTTCGCCGACGCGCCGGGTGGGACCCGGCTTCGGCTCGATCTGCGCATCACCGAAACCACCGTCGAAGCCGTGCCTTTCATCGCCGGGATCGAAACCGGCTGGGGCCAGGTGCTCGACAACCTCGCCGCCCGGCTCACTCAGGAAAAGGACTGAACGACATGACGAACTCGACCGGCCGCCGCGTCACCGCGAACATCAGCCTCAGCCTCGACGGCCACTACAGCGGCCCCGGCGGTCCCGGCGACATGGGCGCGATCGTCTCGTACGCCACCACCGACGTCGCCCGCGCGCACCTCGCCCGCATCCACGAAACCGCGACCACCGCGGTGCTCGGCAGGCTCAACGCGGAGGGGTTCCTGGGCTTCTGGCCGGCCATCGCCGCCGACGAGAACGCCGACCCGCGCGACCGCGCCTACGCGAAGTGGCTCACGGACGCCGAAAAGGTCGTCTTCTCCACGACCCTGACCGAGGCGCCCTGGGACCGCGCCCGCGTCGTGAACGCCCCGGCCGCCGACGTCATCGCCGATCTGAAGGCGAACGGGGAAGGCGACATCCTGGTCAACAGCAGCGCCAGCGTCATCAAGGCCCTGCTGGCGGACGACCTGGTCGACCGGCTGTACCTGATGATCTGCCCCGAGATCACCGGCGGCGGGCAGCGGCTGTTCGTCGACGGTCTGCCCGCGTCGAAGTGGAAGTTGGCTTATCAGGAGGTCGGGGAGCTGGGAGAGATGGCGCTGGTCTATGACCGTTCGCGGTGACCTTCTCGTGGGTGGTGAGGGCGGCTTTAACGACCCTATTTCCTTACCTCCTGGAACGTGGGCTTCCCCCGTCGTCCGCTGATGGAGAGTTTTGGATGGCCGAACCAGCTGCTTTGAGCTGGCCAGGCGTGGGTAAGTAGCTACTGTCCGCTTTTAGCCGTCCTCGCCACTCACGAGGCGCTGGTTGTCGCTCTTCTCGATCAGCTCACCGATCTCGCGGATCACGCCCTCCGCGTCCTTCGCTCGGTTCACATCGATCTTTATCTGCGTTCCTTCGCGACTCTTGATCGTGAGCGTGATGTCGGCTCGCGTCTGCGTGAGCCAGGTGGTCACCGAGCGGGCGAGAACCGCGCCGGCGCCACCGGAGCCGAGTGCGACCACGAGGACGTCGATGACACCGCCCATCTCGCCAGGCCGGATCGGCTGCTGTCGGGCGTTGACCTGGCCGCGGAAGTCATTTTCGTTCGCCAGCCAGGAGTTCAGCGACTGGAAGTACCGGTCGGCGTTGTCGCCGTCGATGGCGAAGTGAAGTTCAGAAGTCGCTGTCATAGGTTCCCCTGTAGTCATCCGTGATGATCGCGATGACTCCTAGTATGCGGCTGAAGTAGCGACTTTCCCCACGCGGTCTTTTGCCACGAGGACATCCCAGCCGTCGGCTGTAAAGTCCACGCTCGCCTGTTCGCCGAGTCCGGCCTTCGTTGAGTTGTTATACAGAAAAACGGAGATAGCCTTGAAGCCCTCCTCGTAGTCTTGCGACGAGGAGGCAGTCGGCGTAGGGAAGAGCGGCGACGTCGCCCGGGCGTCTGTGGTGGGGCCGGGCGAGCTGACGATCATGGCGACGGTGATCGCGGTGATCATCGCTGCCGCGGCCGCCACGGAGACGGTGATGATGCATTGCATGGCGAAGGTGGATTTACACCGTGCCAAGTGAAAGAAGTTCGGGGCCGGCAGGGATGCCCTCGTTCAGCAGGTCCAGCAAGACGCCCGTGAACACGGTGAACTGTTCACCCGCCGGTGCCAGAGAAAGTGCATTCCCGGGCACCGAAGCCAAGGTGTAGGTGCCAGCGATCTCGGCTTGCCCGAGCACGGCGTCGGTCTTGGTTGCCATGACGTCGTGCACCGCGCGGCCGCTGAAGCAACAGTCCAGGATCAGAATTCTATTTTTCGCCTTGCTGTTCAGGAAGATCTGCCGAACGATGTCGAAAGGCAGGGCGCTGACTTCGAGTTCGCCGATGTCAGTGTCTGGCAGTGCGAGGTAGAGATCCTGTTTGACGGGTCCAAGTAATCCGTGTCCGGCGAAGTAGACCAGCAGCGTGTCGGTGGCCAGGTTCGCGGATTGCCGCAGCCGCCGGTACATGGCACGCACGTTGGCGGGATTGCTCACGATCGCGCAGTGATCTGCGGCGAAGCCGCCGTAGTCGGGATTGGTGAGAGCTGACGCCAGTGTCGTGACGTTGTTCGACACCGCAGGAAGATTCGGCAGATCAGCGTCGTGGTATCGGCTCGCGCCGACAAGGACGGCGTACGAGCGATCGGGAGCCGGTAATCGCACCCTGCTGACATCCGTAGTTCTGGGCCTGGAGGCCGCGACGACTGACCGGGGTCAGTATTCCACCAGGAAACCTGCCTCCGTCAGGTACGGAGGAGCTCGGTGGGATCCGTGGCGAGACGACCTGGAGACGGACGGATCCGTAATTGAATCCCGACGGCGACGCCGCTGGTCAACTATAAGACTGATACACGTACTATAGTTGGGCATCCGGTACTGTAGTTGGCAGTTTGCGAAGGCGTCTCCAGGGGAGTTGGACCATGGACTTGAGCCGGCCGTTGATGACGGTCACCCCCACGCTCGACGGCGATGTCCTCGCCGTGCTCGCGAACCATGACGGCATCTTCACGACCGGGCAGTTGCATCGTCTTCTCGCGAGGCATTCGGAGGAGGGGATTCGCAAGGTGCTGCGGCGCCTGACGAAGCAGGGTGTCGTGTTGTCCGACCGGGTCGGGAACGCCTTCGCGTACCGGCTCAACCGTGACCACCTCGCGGCGGAGCACATCATCGGGCTCGCCCGGATGGAAAGGACGCTCTTGGAACGCATTGAGGACCGCCTGGAGTCTTGGGAGATCCCGCCGGTCTACGCCGCGGTGTTCGGCTCGGCGGCACGCGGCGGGATGACGGAGGACAGCGATGTGGACCTCCTGCTGATCCGGCCGGACGACGCCGACGACGACCGGTGGGAAACGCAGGTCCACGAGTTGGCTGTCGAGGTGACTCGCTGGGTCGGCAACGACACTCGCCCCTTGGAGTTCACGGAAGCCGAACTCGCCGACCGGGCGCACGACGAGGCCGTCCTGCGCGATGTGGCACGTGACGGGCTCACCGTGGCCGGGAGCAGGGCATGGCTGACCGGTCTCTTGCGAAAAAGAAAAGGTTGACGTGCGAACCAGACAGTGCGACGGGTGCGTCCAGCGGGGGCGTATGCACAAGGCGAACCAGTTCATCGAGGCGGCGGACATGATCCGCGAACTCGCCGACGGGCACGAGGACGTGACCGACGCATACGTGACCTTGTGTGTCCACGCCGGAATCGCGGCGTCCGACGTCATCTGTTGCGCCAGGTTGGGCGAGCATGCGCAGGGTGAGAACCATGATGAAGCGATCAGTTTGCTGACCCAGGCTGACAGGGAATGCGCGAAGCATCTGAGAACGCTGCTCAAGCTGAAGACCAAGGCGGGCTACAGCCACACCCCGGCTACAGCGGATGAGTTCAAGCGCGCGGGCCGGGCGGCTCAGACCCTGGTCGAGACGGCTCGTCGGGTGGCCACTGTCCGTTGAGTGACTCGCCTTCAGTCTGGGGGCGCGCCACTCGGCCGGTCGACGTGCTGGGTGGGCCCGGAGAGACTCGAACTCTCACTGGCACGGACCTAAACCGTGTGCCTCTGCCAATTGGGCTACGGGCCCCCAGTGCTGCCCCGAAATCGTAGCGTGCGACACGTTCGGCGCTTCTCGGCGTGGCCGATGCCACCGGCGGGGGCGGCGTCCTCTAACGTGGGCTCCCAGCAAGTCCGTCGCGGCGAGGAGGACACGTGGCTCGCGATCCCGAGACCATCGAGCGTGAGATCGAGCAGGCCAGGAACGCGCTGGTCGCCACGCTCGACCAGCTGGGCACGAAGGCGAACCCCGCGAAGCTCGTGGATTCCGCGAAGACCGGTCTGCGCGCGAAGCTGGACGAGCCCAAGGTGAAGTACCCGCTCATCGGCGGGGCCGTGCTGATCGGCGTGCTGCTGATCCGCAAGCTCCTGAAGTAGCTTCAGGAGGTCTGGGCCGCCTTGGCGGGTGTCTTGGCAGGCTCGGGCTTCTCCTCGGCCTTCGCCTCGTCGACGGCCTTCGGGAGTTCCTTGCCCTGGGGCACCGGGGGCTTGACGGCGGTCTTCTCCTTGGCCTTGCCGTTCGCCGGGGGAGGAACCTCGAGCGGTTCGATCTCCGGGAGCGTCAGCCTCGCCGTCATGTAGGCGGCGGTGAAGTCGAGCGCACTGCCGTTGAGCAGGTGCACCACGGTCGACCGTTCCGGCGGGGACAGTTTCTCGACCAGCTGGTCGGCTCGGTCCCGCGCGGCGATGATGCCCGGCGCGCGACCGGTCAGTTCCTTGCCGGAGCCGCTGACCGTGACCTTCCAGTCGTCGTCCTCCTGGACGTACGACGCGGTGATCGGTTCGGTCATCCGCCTCACCCCTCTCCTCGCGAGCATGCGTCACTCTGTGGACTCCGCCACGCCCTCGTCATGACGCCACTTTCGGGTGGTGGCGCCCCCTCCTGACCGAGGCCGTGAAGGTCCATCAGAGTTTCTACAGTGTCATCGATACAGTAGGACAACTCTGTGTCACAAGACACTGGCGGCAATGTGCTCTGAGTGACGACCGAATGGCCTAATGCACGCGCATCTTCACAGTCGTTTCAGCGCGCCCTCGCGGACAGGCCTGACCAGAGGACGTCCATCGCGTATTCGGTCGCCAATTCGGGGCTGACGTCCTCGTGTCGCTCGCACCAGATCGCGAGCCGTTCGCACGCGCCGACGACGAACTCCGCGGACGCCTCGGCTCGCAGGTCGTCGCCCGAGTCGAAGTAGCCGCTCATCAGGGCGGCGATCAGATCGGTCTGCTGGCGCCGGGTCTGCTCGATCTCGTCGGCGGCGCCCGTTCCGATCAAGGCCATCTCGTGGCGGAGCAGCGACCAGGCCTGCCGGCGTTCCCGGATGAAGACGAAGAAGGCGAACAGGCCACGCCGCAGCGCGTCTTCGGCGGACGTCGCGCCGACCGTCGCCCGTTCGGTGACCTCGCGCAGCGCCGTCCGCGACTGCTGGATGCAGGCCAGCAGCAGTCCCTCTTTCGAGTTGAAGTACTCGTAGAGCATCGGCTTGGAGACCCCGACGCGTTCCGCGATGTCGTCCATCGACGCCGCGCTGTAGCCGCGTTCGGCGAAGACTTCTTCGGCGATTTCGATCATCTGCCGTTCGCGCTCTGCCCGGGGCATGCGTTTGCGCTTCGCCGTCGTCACCACAACACTCTACCGAAGGTAACCTACTTCGAGTAAGGTGAACTCCCGGTAACAGGTAACGCGAACGAGAGGTCGGGTCATGGGCAACCGCACCGAGGCCGGTGTCGTCATCGTCGGAACCGGCTTCTCCGGGCTCGGCATGGCCATCCAGCTGCGGAAAGAGGGCCGCGAGGACTTCGTCATCCTGGAGAAGGCCGACGACGTGGGCGGCACGTGGCGGGACAACACCTACCCCGGCTGCGCCTGCGACATCCCCTCGCACATGTACTCGTTCTCGTTCGAGCAGAACCCCGGCTGGTCCCGGGCGTATTCGCCGCAACCGGAGATCTGGCGCTACATGCGCGACGTCGCCGCGAAGTACGACCTCCACCGCTTCATCCGCTTCGGTCAGGAGATGACCGGCGCCCGCTGGGACGCCGACGAGAACCGCTGGCACGTCGCGTCGAAATCGGGCGAGGAGTTCGTCGCGCCCGCGCTGGTCGCCGGGGTCGGCGCGCTGCACCTGCCGCAGATCCCGAAGCTGCCCGGCATCGAGCGCTTCAAGGGCCGCGCGTTCCACTCCGCGCAGTGGGAACACGACTACGACCTGGCGGGCAAGCGGGTCGCCGTCGTCGGCACCGGCGCGAGCGCGATCCAGTTCGTGCCGCGGATCGCGAAGGACGTCGCCGAGCTGACGCTCTTCCAGCGGACCCCGCCGTGGATCATGCCGAAACCGGACCGCGAGATGCCGGCAGCGCTGCAGAAGGCGTTCGCCTCGGTGCCGCTGCTTCAGCGGGCCGTCCGCAACGTCCTCTACTGGGGCCTCGAAGCCCGCGCGATCGGCTTCAACGGGCAGCCGTGGGTCATGAAGATCGGCCAGCGCATCGCGCGGCGCAACATCTTCAAGAGCGTCAAGGATCCCGAGCTGCGCCGGAAGCTGACGCCGGACTACACCATGGGCTGCAAGCGGGTCCTGGTCTCCAACGACTACTACCCGGCACTCGCGCGGGACAACGTCGATGTCGTCACCGACGGCGTGAAAGAGGTCCGCGAGCACAGCGTCGTCGATGGCGCCGGCGTCGAGCACGAGGTCGACGCGATCATCTACGGCACCGGTTTCCACGTCACGGACGCCTTCGACGATCTGGAGATCATCGGCCGCGACGGGCGCAACCTCGGCAAGGAGTGGGCGGCCGAGGGCATGCGGACCTACCAGGGCATCACCGTGTCCGGCTTCCCGAACCTGTTCTTCCTGCTCGGCCCGAACACCGGGCTGGGGCACAACTCCGTGGTGTTCATGATCGAGGCGCAGATCTCCTACGTCGCGCAGGCGCTGCGGCTCGCGCGGGGCAAGGCGCTCGACCCGCGGCCGGAGGCGCAGGAGCGGTTCAACGGCGAGATCCAGCGCAAACTCGCCAAGGGCATCTGGACCCAGGGCGGCTGCAAGAGCTGGTACCTGGACGCGAAGGGCGTCAACCGCACGATCTGGCCGGGCTTCACCTGGCGGTACTGGCTGGACACCCGCCAGGTGAAGCGCGAGGACTACGAACTCCTCGGCTGAAAGAGGGGAGGGTCCGTGAAAGCCAAGATGGGGGGCATGGCCTTCACGGACCGGGGAACGCCGCGCTCATGAGGGGTTGAGCCGGCGAAGCCTTCCGATGAGATCGACGGTGGGGATGCCACAGAGTTCGGCCATCCGCTCCAGCGCCGAGAAGTCGAGATGGACCTCGGCGGAGCCGTTGTCGCCCGACCGTTTGAGCCGGTCGTCGGCCCACCGGCGCAGGGGGAGCAGCTCTTCCTGGTCGTCCTTGATCACCAGGCGCAGGTCGACCCGGACCCGGCCGGGTTCGTCCACGAACACCCGGCGGTGCACCTTGGCCAGCAGATCCTGTGGCAGCTCGTCCATCGCGACGCACAGTTCGACCAGCCGCACCACCGAACAGTGGCGGGTGCCCAGCTCGTAGGTCGCCAGCGTCTGGAGCGAGATCTCGCTCTGCAGATGCTGGTTCAGTTCCTTGCGTGTCCAGCCACGTTTACGGCGGAGCTTGCGGAGCTCGTCTCCGAGTATCCGCTGATAGCTCTCAGCGTCGATCAGCACTCCCCATCCCCTGCCTTGCCAACCTTCTCCACCGGCTCGTTCCCTGTGACAAAAAGCGGTACGAGCGCACTCACGTGTATGAAAGTCGGCAGGTCGCCCGCTCTTACGCGGTTTCGGGGGTGCTTTTCATACCGATTTTGGCCTGCTGGGCCGAACGGGTGAAGAAATCCAGCTCCGAGGGCGCGTCAGTTGACGCAGGGCACGCCTTCGGCGGTGATCGGCTTCTCGCCGGACTGCTCGGTCGTGGGGACGGCGGCCTGCGAACCGGCGGCGTTCTGCGAGGAGCCGGAGCCCTCCGCGCCGCTCGGTGTCTTGAAGTCCGAGCCGAGGAAGACCATCACGTGCCCGGCTTCGACGCTCTTGTCCTCTTGGACCGTCGGGTCGCCACCGAGCTCGGCGGCGACCGCCTGGCCCGCCGCCTTCTCGCCCTTGGCGACCCAGACCACCGTCTTCTTGCGCGCGGTCGCGGTGGCCGTGTCCCCCGCGGTGAAGCCCTTGTCGACGAGCTGCTTCAGCACCGTCGAGGCGAGCCCGTCGCGAGGCGTGGAGTTGCGGACGTCGACCGTGATCGCCTTGTTGGGCGATTCGGCGGACGGCGGCGGCTGCTCTCCGGGCTGCGGGCCGGCGAGCCCCTGGACGAAGTTCTTGACCTCTTTGGGGTCGACCTGGATGGCGACGCCGTCGTTCGGGGTCTTGTACTCGATGTTGACGACCGGGATCGTCCGGAACTCGAGCTGCCCGCCGGTGAGGCCCTTCATCTGCTGCGCGAAGCCGAAGATGTCCCAGTTCTGGTTGAGCACGACCGACTTCTTGATCGCGGCGATCAGGTCGTTGAGCTTGCCCGGGTTCGCGAGCGTGCCCGCCGAGAGCACCTTCCGCGCCATCCCGGCCATGAACACCTGCTGCCGGACGACGCGGTCGAGGTCGCCGCGCGGCAGCCCGTGGCGCTGCCGGACGAAGCCGAGCGCCTCCACCCCGGAGATGGTGTGCGGGCCCTTGGTGAACTTCGCGCCGGAGAACTGGTCGTTGACGTCGTCGTTGAGGCAGACGTCGACGCCGCCGATGGCCTGGGTGATCTCGCTGAAGCCCAGCAGGTTGATGGCGGCGTAGTTGTCGATGGTCGAGCCGGTCAGCTGCTCGACCGTCTTGATCAGCGTCTTCGCCCCGGCCTCGTTGGCCTTCTGGTCGAGCTCCTTCGGGTCGGAGACGCCGTTCTCCTGCTGCTTCTTGCGCTCGTCGAGCATCGCCCTGGCGTACGCCGAGTTGATCTTGTGCTTGCCGAAACCGCCGGGAATGTCGACATAGGAGTCGCGCGGCAGCGAGATCGCGACGGCCTTCGAGCCGTCGTTCGGGATGTGCACGAAGATCAGCGAGTCGGTGTTCAGCTCGCCGTCGGCCTGCCCGGCGCGCAGCTGGGCGAGGACCTCCTTGGACAGCGGGTTGCCCTGCGCGTCCGTGCGGCTGTCGAGGCCGACGAGCAGGATGTCGCGGGCGCCGTCGGCGGGCTTCTCGCCCTCGTCGGCGCCGATGCCGACGTTCGCGAAGGTCAAGCCGTCCATCGCGGCCCACGCGTACCCGGTCAGGCCCATCACCAGCAACGAGACGAGGACCAGCGCGATCTTGGGCCCGCGGAACGACCGTCGCGGGGCACGCCGGGGTTCCGGCCGCCGGGGCGGCGGTTCCGCGGCCTGGCGGGCGGGCGCCGGGCGGGCGCCACGAGGCGGGGCCGGGCGGGAAGGAACGCGTCCGGGCGCGTCCTGCCTAGGCCGGGCGGGACGTCGATCCCCATACCCATTCCGAGGCGGGTACTCCACGCGGTCTGCTCCTTCTGGTCGTTACCGGTCGACGGTCTTCTCAAGGGACGCATGGTGCCTGTTGCGGGTTGTCGCAGGATTACACATCCCCCCGAAGATGTGGCACGCACCACCGGTTTCGCCTCAATCGTACGGAGATCGCCTGGTCAGCGCCGCATGGATCAGGACAGGACACGCCGGGCGGCGCGGGCCGGGACCAGCGTGGCGGCCGCCGCGAGCATCGCGACGACGATCGTCGCGACCGGCAGCGCGACCGAGGCGGCGCTGACGTGCTTCCCGTCGAGGGCGCCCATCAGCGGCGGCGCGCACGCGACCGCGCAGACCAGCCAGGTCCCGGTCATCCGGCTGGTGCCGTTCCGCACGGTGTGCAGCAGATACACCCCGAGCAGCAGGTTGACCAGGCTCTGGACCGGTCCGAACCGGATCCCGAGAAGGTCGGCGTCGGCCGACGCGCCCCCGAACCGGGTCAGCGCGAACCCGAACACGCCGAGCATCGCGTACGCCATCCCGACCGTCGCCGCCGCGCGGCAGAACACCGCGGCGCGCAGGCCCGGCTCGTCGACCGCGCGCTGCTGAGGTCCCGAATGACGCTCGAACCACCAGAAGACGAGCACCGCGGGCACGGCCAGCAGGGCGAGCGCGAGCAGGACCCTCGGCCTGGCCAGCCAGCTGAGCCCGTCCACGAGCGGGCCCGGCAGGTAGACGACCGCCACGAGCAGCAGCATCGCGGACAGGAAGCCGAGGTAGAGGCTCATCGGGGCGCGCAGGACGAGCCGGGCGGTGGCGGCGATCGCGGGGCGTCCGCCGAGCCGGGCCAGCGGCCGCGCGAGCAGGCCGAGGAGCGCGAGCTGGACCAGGCCCAGCAGGAGCACGCCCCACGGCGGGCCCGACAACGCGGCCGGGGCGCCGGGGCCGCCGAGCAGCATCGGCCCTTCGCCGCGCACGGCTACCGCGAGGCCCAGCCCGGCCACGCCGGTGAACGCCGTCGCCACGAGGACGCCGCGCGGCAGGCGGACGCCGTCGGCGTGGGCGAACGCCAGCTGCTGGACGAACAGGGCGAGGAACAACGTCTCGGCGTAGCGCGGGATGGCCGAGCCGGACCACTGCGCCGCGGCTTCGCTCGCCAGGGTCAAGGCCAGCAGCCCGGCGACGGAGGCGGTGCGCGTCCGGCGATACAGCGCCAGCAGCGCCGGCGCGAGGACGACGGTCAGCAGGAAGACACCGAGCAGCCAGAGCGGATGCAGCGCGATCCGCATGACGGTGGCGTTGGTCCCGGTCGGGATCCCCAGCACCTCCAGCGCGAGCGGGACGACCAGCGCGACGACGGCGAAGATCAGCGCCGGACGCAGGAGCGGGCTCGCGCGGTCGGCGAGGTACTGCGGATAGCGTCCGCCGGACGCGCGGATCGACCGCCAGCCGGCCTCGTTGATCCGGCCCACCGCGAAGAAGATCAGCGGACAGAGCTGCGCGAGCCAGGTGAACGGCCACAACGACCGCTCCGGGACGCCCGCCCAGTGCACGAGCGCGACGGCGGATTCGCCGAGCAGCATCAGCACGACCCCGGCGACCCCGAGCATCGCCCACCGGCCGACCGGGGCCACCGGACGCGGTTCGCGGGGAAGGGTGACGGCGGTCCGGCGGGTGCGGACCCAGCCGCGGAGGCGGAACACCAGCAGCGCGCCGATCACCAGCACGCCGACGATCATCGGGCCCACCGGGTCACCGATCGGCGGCCCCCAGCGCTGGTGCCAGGAGTTGAGCACGAGACCGGCGGTGTAGAG
The DNA here is from genome assembly GCF_001995215.1 of Amycolatopsis azurea DSM 43854. Classification (GTDB taxonomy): domain Bacteria; phylum Actinomycetota; class Actinomycetes; order Mycobacteriales; family Pseudonocardiaceae; genus Amycolatopsis; species Amycolatopsis azurea. The sequence continues at coordinate 12,877 of NZ_MUXN01000021.1, read as the reverse complement.
AGAGGCGACGACGTCGCAGGTGCCGCGCGAGTCCATCGGGTTGATGACGCAGGCGTTGTGCATGTCGGCCGAGAGCCGGTCGTCGAGCGACGCCCTGGCCTCCTGGCCGAGCGGGTGCCCCTTGCGTTCGGCGTAGCGGAGGATGTCGTAGCCCAGGTCGTGGGCCTTGCACGGGATCGCGTAGTCCCATTTGGTGTTGTCGTCGCCCCAGGGCGCCGAGCAGCCGCCGTCGGTGTGGACGGCGCGCACGGTGCCGTCGCGGGCCGTCATCACACCCGGGGTGATCCCGCTGACCGCGGTGAAGTCGGCGGGCAGTTCGGCGATGACGTTCTCGACCGGGCCCGGCCGCACCAGCGCGTCGACCGCGTTCTGGGCGGCGAGAATGTCCCCCGTCGGTGGCCCCAGGTCCGGCGGCGACGCGGGCCGCGACGCGATCAGGCCGAAGCCGAACACCAGGACCGTGACCAGCAACAACCAACCGGAAGTCGACCAGGGACGCCGGATCCGGGCAGGCTGGCCGTCGGCTTCGGCTGTCGCTGGCATGGCGTCCAGGGTGCCATCCGCCGATCGGGGCCGACATCCGGATAACCCCCGGGTTCACCCACCGGGTGGCCCGATGGCTGGGGGAGGAGGAGCAGGCCGTTCCACGTCCTGGGCGAATCGCACCTGGTTCCGGCCGTTCTCCTTCGCCACGTAAACGGCGGCGTCGGAGGCGTGCAGGAGTTCCTCCAGTGATTCACCGTGACGAGGGAACAGCGCGGCCCCGATCGAGGTGGTCCGGCCCGAGATGGTGACGCGGCTGCCCCGTTTGTCGGTAGTCACTATATGCAGTTCGGCGATAGCGCTGCGCACTCGCTCGGCGGCCAGTTTCGCCGCCGTTTCGTCGATATCGGGGAGAAGCACGAGGAATTCCTCGCCGCCGAACCGGCCGATGACGTCGGCGGGCCGGGTGACCTCGTCCAATTTCTGTGCCACATCACGGAGGACGTCGTCGCCCGCGGGGTGTCCATAAGTGTCGTTAATCCACTTGAAGTGGTCGAGATCAATCATCAGAAGTGCCAGGTTGTCGTCCGATCGGGCGGTCCTTCCGAGCGCCCGATCGGCCGACTCCGACCATCCGCGCATGTTCAGAACACCGGTTTTCGGGTCCGTCCGCGCGTCGTTTTGCAGTTGGTCGATCTCGGCGAGGCGATTGAACACCACCGTCACCACGGCCATCACGATCACCATCGGCGGCATGATCAACAGTAGTACCGCGGTGACCGCGCCGAGGCCGATCGTGATGGCCTCCAGCAGGTTGTCCGCCGCGTTGCCGAGCACGGTCGACATCGACGGCCGCTTCGGCGAGCCGATCGCGAGGATGCCGCCGATGTAGGCGATCTGCACCGCTTCGAAGACCATCCCGGTGATGATCAGGACGCCGAATTCGCCGAGTGTGTCCCAGCCGGAAATCCGTCCCCATTCATGCGGTCCGAACGCGGCGAAGGTGAGCGAAGCCAAGGTTACCGAAACACCGTGGGTGACTGACGAGAACACGAAGTTGTGCGCCGGACGCCGGGCGATGAACCAATGCTGGATCCGGACGAGCGCGATGATGGAAAGCGTCAGTGAAAGCGGCAGGATGACCGCGGCCGGAAATGTCCAGACCGCGGTGAGGTCGATCAGGACCGTACGGCTGCGATCACGTCGCCTTTCCTCTTGTCGCTGAGTGAGCTGAATATGCGCCGTCGCGCCGACGGCGAGAATCGCGAAACGGACCCAGTCTGTTTTTCCCGGATTCGTGGAATTCATCGTCGCGAAGACCATGATCGCGATTCCGATGGCCTCCATCGCGAAAAGGAACGCGATGAATCGCTTGGGCCGCTGCCAGAGCGCCCACACCCTGGGATCGTACGGATGGCGCTGCGGCGGCTCGTCCTGGTCACCTTCCGGGCTTGCCTGCCCGCGTTCGGTCACCGGTACGCCGCTCTCCGCGGCGGCCGCCGCCGCTCGCTCGTCAAGGTCGCCGGTGCCGTCGCCGTGCTGGCGGCCGTCGCCGGTCTCGGCTGGCAATTGCTACCTCTTTTCCGCGCGGACGGCACGGTTGAGTAATCTCACCGGTACCGACTGATACACCGTTCGTATTCCACGGCCGGTATCATCCCATCGCATCAGTTGTTCGACACCGGCGAGGGTGCCCGCGAACACGGTCCGGAGGTGGCAATCGTGTCCCGTGATTTCTGATCTTGACGGCTGAATGTTTTTCGAGACGCGGTACGGAAGGGGTGACGGATAGTGTCCAGCCGTGACTTCTGAGCCCGGACAAGGTATTAGTTCGCAGCGAGGTTCCCAGGAGGTGTCAGACCATGTCGAGCCGTGACTTCTGATCGAGAGTCGTTTCTTTTCACCCGGCTGCCGAAGAGCAAGGTGTGGAAGCAGTGTTCCGTCGAGTTTTCCGAGTTCGAGCCCACCGGGCGGCCGTGCCGCCTCAGGGGTCGTCCAGTGTGGATTCCTCATGACAGCAACGGTTCCGGGCTGGATCCGTTGAGGTGCCCCCAGCTGAGCGCGACCAGTACGGCCAGCAGCAGGCCGACCACGCCTGCCAGCGCGATGGCCGAGGTCGCCGCCCCGAGCCGATCGGCGGCGAGCCCGCCGAGTCCCGCCCCTATTCCCTGAGCAACCCGCAACCCCGTGCGATAGACACCGCCCGCGCCGCCCCGGAGCTCGTTCGGGACCCAGGTGATGAACGTGGCGCTCACCGTGATCAGATACGCCCCCGCGGCGCCCGCCGCGGCCAGCAGGAGCAATGCCGGGATCAGCCCCGGTTTGAGCGCGAAGGCGATCAGCGCGACCATCGGCAGTGCCGCCAGCACGCCGAGCAGCTTCCTTCGTTGTTCCGCGGAGACGAACCGGGACAGCAGGAACGCCCCGACGACGAAGCCCAGCGGGTCGGCCGCCAGCAGCCAGCCAACGGCCTGTTTCCCCACGCCCATCTCGGCAGCGAGCGGGGCGGCGAGCCCTTCGGGGATGACGGCCAGGCCGACCAGCCACGAGAACCAGACCAGCACCCGCAGATGACGGTTGCCGAAGACCTGCTTCACCGCGCCGAACCAGCTGCCGTTCCCGTCGGACGCCGCCGCCCGCCGCGAGACGGCGAAGCGGACCACGGCCGCGCTCAGCAGGAACGTCGCGGCGTCCAGGGCCAGCGCCCAGCTCGCGCCGACCTGTGACACCAGCAGACCACCGCCCGCCAGGCCGAGCAGCATGGCGGTGTTGGTCGAGATGCCCCGGATGTCCTGGCTCTTGAGATAGAGGTCGTCGTCGGTGAAGACCTCGCGGGTCAGCGCGTTCTGCGCCGCGTTGCCGGGCGCGTTCGCCAGCCGGGCCAGCACCACCAGCCCGCACAGCAGGGGGAGCGGGGTGCCGGGGATCGCCATGACCGCGATCAGGACGGCTTGGATCAGCGACGAGTAGACGAGGACGGTGCGCCTCGGATAGCGGTCGGCCAGCTGCGACAGGCCGAGACCGCCGGCCAGCGCGGGCAGGAAGGTCAGGGAGTAGACCACCGCCGACAGCAGCGCGGAGCCGGTGCGGTCGTAGACGAGGATCGCCAGCGCGACGATGGTGAGCTGGTCCCCGATGAGGGACTGCACCTCGGCGAGCCAGAGCGCGCGGAACTCGCGGTTGGCCAGGGCGGCGGTCATCCGCGGCGCCGCGTTCGTCTTCACTCCGTGACCACCTCCCCCCGATCGGGTGAACTTAGCTCCCTCGCATTCTTGCCTGTCTTGTTACGTGGCCGACGAGGGAGTCACAGTTGTCGTCCCGCCGAACAACGTTCAGTATGCCTCCGGCTACAGGGAGACGAACAGAACACCGGTGAATCCTTCGCCTGTTGGGCCGATCGGGCTACGCCGTCTGACCGGCGAGTGACGTCGGGCTGACTCGCCCGCCGGTATCTTGCGCCGATCGCACCGCCCTCGCTCGGCGCAGCCCGGACGCCGTTCGTCGCCGCCTGATTTCAGGTTGGGCCGAATGGGCCAACACTGAGTAGAGACCGGCCTGGAGGTGGAGGCCGGCTGGGCCAAAGGGGTGAAGGCGATGAGCGGTTTGCTCGACGACAAGGCCGTCGTCGTGACCGGGGCCGGGCGGGGCCTCGGCGAGGCGTTCGCGGTGCACGTGGCGCGGGCGGGCGGGGCCGTCGTGGTCAACGACGTCGACGCCGAGCTGGCCGGGCGGACGGCGGACAACATCCGCCGGTTCGGCGGCAGGGCGGTCGCCAGCGGGCACAGCGTCGCGGATCCGAAACAGGCGCAGGAGATCGTCGACCTCTGTCTCGACGAGTTCGGCGCGATCGACGGGCTGGTCAACAACGCGGGCCTGAACTACGAGGCGTTGCCGTGGGAGGACGACGCCGACCAGGCCCGCGAACTGGTCGAGGTGAACGTCCTCGGCGTCATGTACACCGGGCTCGCCGCGATCAAGGCCATGGTCGCGCGGGGTGAACCGGGCTCGATCGTCAACATCTCGTCCGGGGCGTCGCTCGGTCAGCGCAAGCTCGGCGTGTACGCCGCCAGCAAGGGCGCCGTCGCGTCGCTGACCTACTCCTGGGCGCTCGACCTGGAGGAGAGCGGGATCCGGGTGAACGCCGTCTGCCCGCTCGCGCACACCCGGATGGTGTGGAAGTCCGAACGATCGCTGCGGTCCTGCCCGCCGGACCGGACGCCGTCGCGGATCGCGCCGGTCGTGCTCTTCCTGCTCGGCGCCGGATCCGACGGGATCACCGGCCAGATGATCCGCTGCAACGGGCCGCAACTGCACGTCATGGGGCAGCCGTACCTGAAGCAGCCGATCCTCGAGCGGCCGGTGTGGGACACCGAGACCGTGCAGCGCGCGTTCGACGAGGTCTTCAGCGCGCACCTGGAGAACTACGGCCTCGAAAAGCGTGTCCCGCCCCGGCTGCGCAAGTGGACGGAGTCGACCCGGACCGCCTAGCGCGCGTGATCAGACGGACGACACATGTGATCAGACGGACGACACGTGTGACCAGGTGAACGACTCGCGTGTCGTCCACCTGATCACGCGAGTCGTCCGTCCCGTCACGTGTGTCGTCCGTTAGCCGATGACGAAGGGGAGCTTCGCGGCCAGATCGCCGAGAGCGGCCTTCTCCGCGTCGGTCGCTTCGCGGCGGCCGGTGCCGACCAGCAGCGCGTCGGTGTCGGAGAACGACTCGGGGAACTTCTCCCCGGTGCGTTCTTCCAGGATCTGACGCGTCCTGGCGAGGCTGTCGGCGGCCGGCCCGTCGATATGCGGGAGATGCGCGACGAGGTCGAGGTGGTGCAGCGTCCATTCCAGGACGTACGCGGCCAGGAAGTCACCCGCGGACAGGACGATGTCGCGGGTGGCGACCCGCGTCGCCGGGTCGGCGAGGCGGGCGGCCCTGCCCGCGGCGGAACCGACGTCGTCGAGGTGGAACTTGAGCAGCCGCGGTTCCCGGTAGGCGGCGGCGAGCCGCACGATCAGCGCGTCGAGGTCGTCCTCGCCGGTGGGCGGCTCGTCGCTGACCTCCCAGTAGCTGACCGCGTCCCGCATGGGTTCCGAGTCGGCGGGGGTCGCGAGGGTGATCAGGACGTCCTGGGCGTCGATGACCAGGTGACACACCAGGTCCTGCACCAGCCAGCCTGCGCAGCCGGACGGTTCGGCGAAGTCTTCGTCGGGGGTTTCGGCGACGGCGGCGAGGAGCGCGGCCCAAGAGCGGGAGAAGAGATCCACGGCCGCAAGCTAGCAGCGGCCGCTCTCTCACTGCGACCCATTTCGCAGGATGGGGGCGATGTCCGTGAAGGACTCCTTGAGGGACCCAGAGTCCCTCAAGGAGTCCTTCACGGACTTGTGCTCAGGAACCGGCGGCGGGGGCCGGAGCGGCGGCGGTGTAGAGGTCCGCGATCGTCGGCGCGTACCGGTCGTTGATGATCCGCCGCTTCAGCTTCAGCGTCGGGGTCACCTCGCCGCTTTCCGGCGTCCACGCCTTCGGGATCACGTGGTACCGCTTGATCTGCTCGATCCGGGCCAGCCGCGCGTTCGCCGCCTCGACCGCCTTCTCGATCTCCGCGAGCACCCGCGCGTTGTCCGCGAGCGATTCGCCCTCGGCGAGTTCGACGCCGTTCGCGGTCGCCCAGCCCGGCGCGATCTCGTCGTCGATCACGATCAGCGCGGTGACGTACGGCCGTTTCTCGCCGATCGCGACGGCCTGCCCGATCAGCGGGTGCTCCTTGAGCAGCCCTTCGATCTTCGTGGGGGCGATGTTCTTGCCGCTCGAAGTGATGATCAGTTCCTTCTTGCGGTCGGTGATCGTGACGAAGCCGCGTTCGTCGATCGTCCCGATGTCGCCGGTGGCGAGCCAGCCGTCGGCGTCGACGTCCGGTTTGATCGAGCCGTCCTCCTGGAGATAGCCGAGGAACACGATCGGGCCGCGGACGAGGAGTTCGCCGTCCTCGGCCACCTTGACCTCGACGCCCTCCAGCGGACGGCCGACCGAACCCGCCTTGAACGCCGACGGCGTGTTCGAGGTGACCGCGCCGGTGGTCTCGGACAGCCCCCAGACCTCCTGGATCTCGACGCCGAGCCCGGCGATGAAGTACAGGATCTCCACCGGCAGCGCGGCGGCGCCGCTGGAGGCGACCTCGATCTTGTCCAGGCCCAGCATCGCCCGCACGGGCGCGAGCGCGGCGGCGTCGGTCTGCGCGATCTTCTCCGCGAGCTCCGGCGGGACCTCGTTGCCGTCACTGCGCAGTTTGTAGCCCTGCTGCAGGAGCTCGTTCGCGGCGATCAGGCCGTTCCGCTTGTCCTCCGGCAGCGAACCGAGCAGGTTCTTCAGGCCCGCGACCATCTTTTCCCACACCCGCGGGACGCCGAAGAAGCTCAGCGGGTGCACCTGTCCCAGCGCGCCGACGACGGCGGTCGGGTCGCCGACGGTGTGCACGTGCCCGGCCCACACGATCGGCATGTAGATCGACAGTTCGCGTTCGGCGATGTGCGCGAGCGGCAGGTACGCGATGTTCGTGGCGTGCATCGGCGAGTCGTGCAGCCGCATGACCGCGTTGGCCTCGTGGATCGCGTTGCGGTGCGACAGCACGACACCCTTGGGATCGCCGGTGGTGCCGGAGGTGTAGATCATCGACAGCGGGTCGTCCGGGCCGATCGCGGACCAGGTCGTCTCGAACGCCGCCGGGTCGCCCGCGTGCGCCTCCGCGCCCGCCGCGCGAAGATCGGCGAACGACAGGAAACGCTTGTCGTCCTGGGGGAGCACGGACGCGTCGAGCAGGACGACGTGCCGAAGCGCGGGCAGGTCGTCGAGGACCTGCGACCAGCGGCCGAGTTCTTCGGCACCGGCGAGCACGACGACGCCGGCGGCGCTGTGCCGGGCGACGAACCCGATCTGCTCCGGGCTGAGCGTCGCGTACGCGGTGCAGGGGATCGCCCCGAGGTGGGCGGCGGCGAGGTCGGCGATCAGGTGTTCGGGACTGCTCGGCGCCATGATCAGCACCCGGTCGCGGACGCCGACCCCGAGGCCGGCGAGCCCGCGGGAGACCTCGGCGATGGCGGTGTGGAATTCACGCCAGTTCAGGGTCGGCTTGCCCTCGATGTCGAGCGACGTGACCGCCGGCAGGTCACCGAACTCCTGGGCGTTGCGGTGAAGCAGGGCGGGGATGGTCTGGCCTTCGATCTGCTCGGCGACGGTCGGCTGGGTGGTCAACGCTGGCCTCCTCGATGCTGCCTGATCAGGCACACTGTAAGGGCTCCCGGCAGTGGTGGATAGAGAATCGCGGCCACGGTTGGGCCACGCGAAATGTCCACCTTTTCCGTTTTCAGCGCGTCAGCACCGAACAAGGAGGAACCTCGGCGATGACCGGTTCGGCACGTGAGCTGATCGACGCGGTGCAGGCGGAGCTCGCACCCCACGACGACGACAACCGGCTCGTCCCGTCGGTCGAGGCGGGTGAAGCGTCACGGGAGGTCTTCGCCGCGATCGCCGCGGAGGAGTACCGGATCGTCCGCAGCGACTGGCGCAGTTTCCTCCACCTCGCGTCGCGTGCGCGGGAGCAGAACGCGCGGGAGTTCTTCGCGACCCTGGCCTCGGGCGAGGGGCTGGCGCTCGGCAAGCTGCCCGCCCTCGCCGAGGAGTCGCCCGGCTTCGAGCCGCGTGCGGGCTGCCAGGCGTATCCGGCGTTCGTCGCCTGGCTGGCGCTCAACGGCGAACCGGCGGACGTCATCGTGGCGATCGTCGCCAACTTCGCCGCCTTCGGCCGGTACTGCGCCGCGATCGGCGCCGCGATGCGGAAGCGGTACGGCTTCGACGACGAGGCGTGCGCCTTCTTCGACTTCTTCGGCGCGCCGTCGCCGGAGCTGGAGGAGCTGGCGGTCGAGGCCGTGCAGGCCGCGCTCGACGCCGGACGGCTGTCCGAAAAGGACGCCCGGACCCACGCGCGACTGTTCCAGGCGTACGAGCTGGACTTCTGGAACACTCTCGCCGACGATGGCGGACGTGACTGACCTCGTAGCCGAGGCCGCGGCGCTGGACGCGGCCGATCCCTTGGCGCACAAGCGAAACGAATTCGACCTCGACGCGGACGTCGCCTATTTCGACGGCAACTCGCTGGGCGCGCCGCCGAAGCACGTGGCCGGCCGGGTCGCCGCGGTCGTCCGTGAGCAATGGGGCGGACGGCTCATCCGGTCCTGGTCGGAGGGCTGGTGGGAGGCGCCGGTGCGGGTCGGCGAGCGGATCGCGCCGCTGGTGGGCGCCGCGCCGGGTCAGCTGGTCGTCGCGGATTCGACCAGCGTGAACCTGTTCAAGGCGCTGGTCGCCGCGACCCGGATCGACCCCGGTCGCGACGAGATCCTCGTCGACGCGGACACGTTCCCGACCGACGGCTACATCGCCGACGAGGTCGCCCGCCTGACCGGGCACACGGTGCGCCGGGTCGTCGCCGAGGACATGCCGGACGAGGTGAGCGAGCGGACGGCCGTCGCGCTGATCAACCACGTCGACTACATCACCGGGCGCGCCCACGACATGGCCGCGCTGACCGACGCGCTGCACCGTGCCGGGACGCTGGCGCTCTGGGACCTCTGCCACAGCGTCGGCGCGCTCCCGGTCGAACTGGACGCGGCGGGGGTGGACCTCGCCGTCGGCTGCACCTACAAATTCCTCAACGGCGGTCCTGGCGCGCCCGCTTTCCTTTACGTGGCCACGAAATGGCTGGACCGGTTCGAACAGCCGCTGGCCGGCTGGGCAGGCGACCGCGACCCGTTCGCGATGCGGGGCGCGTACGAGGCGGACGCCGGGATCGCGCGTGGCCGCGCCGGTAGTCCCGACATCCTTTCGCTGCTCGCGCTGGACGCGGCCCTCGACGTCTGGGACGGCGTGGACCGCGGGACGCTGCGGGAGAAGGGGCTCGCGCTCGGCGACTTCTTCTTCCGGTGCGCGGACGAACTCCTCGACGGCGCGAAGATCCCGACCCCGCGTGGCGCCGATCGTGGGCACCAGGTCTCGGTGGTCGACGACGGCGCGGCCAAGACGATGGCGACTTTGATCGACCGCGGGGTCATCGGGGACTTCCGCCCGCCCAACGTGCTGCGGTTCGGCCTGGCGCCGCTCTACACGACCTACGGCGAGGTGCTCCGCGCCGTCACGACGCTCCGAGACGTCCGGGCATGACACTCGCTGTGGCGAAAAGGGTGAAGTTCATTCGGGAATCGGTGGCAAATAGGTGATCACCTCGCCCCAGCGGGGGAGACATGGCGATCGTTCGCGAATTCGCTGTTAATCTCGACGTTCGCTCTCGCCGGGAGTGTGACGTAGATCCTTCCCCTGCGGCGTAAGGGAAACCCGCGTCACCCGTCTCGGTGGCAAGGCGCGGGCAGCGACGCCCGGAGAAGGAGGGGATCTTGTCGTTCACCTATACCGCCGTCGCCGTGTGCGGTGTCGTCTCCGGTTTCCTGCTCAATGAATTCGGCTCGCGATATCCGGTCGAGACAGCACTCGTCGTGATCCTGGTCTGCGGGGTGGCGACCTTGTGCTGGGCCGGTGTCCGGATGCTCCGCGACGCGTCCGGGAGGGTCGACGCGCTCCTCGAGGACGAGCTCGACGGTGTCCGGGAAGATCATTTCGCCGAAACGGCGGCGAAAAGCTTCGGAAATTCTCGATTCCGTGGTTCGAACGGCGTTACGACGGCGTTGCTCCGTGGTGATGTCGTTCGCAAACCGAACGGTATGTGGAGCCCTGGTCCGAAAGCGTGAGCGAGGTCACGGCGAGTAGTTTTCGGCGGCTTTTCGGCCGGGGCGCGAACGCTTGAAGGTGTTACTTGATCGAGTCCGATGAGCGTCGATCAAGCCGCTGCCTGCGGTAAACCGCCAGGTGATCTACTGGCGAGTCACTTGTCGGGGTCCCCAGGTCCACGTGGTGGACTTTCGAGGTCGGGCGGCCTCTCGTCACCTGGTCACGGCCATACGCGACTACCCTTCGCGTCCGGACTTGACTCACCCGTTTGGGTCTCCTAGCGTCTTCGCGGGCGGAGCGGACCACGCTGTGTTGATCCGGCTATCGGATCCCGCGGGTATGAGATCCCCGGCGACCCGACACCAATAACTGCCGGAAGGAAAACGGACCACGGTGAAGCAGATTTCCCTTCGACGAGGCCGCGGCTCTTCGATTCGTTCGCGCGTTCTCACGATCGCGCTCATTCCGAGCATCGCGCTGATGCTCGTCGGTCTCGCGATCGGCGGGTATTTGATCTTCGACGCGGTCGACGGCCGCGACTACGCGCAACGGATCCGGGCCTCGGAAGCGCCCACCGTCCCCTTCCTCGGTCAGATCCAGGAGGAGCGCCGGCTGACGCTGCGCGAGCTCGCGGGCGACCGTTCGCAGCACGCCGCGCTCGTGGAGCAGCGCGCCAAGACCGACGCCGCCACCCAAGGTGTCGTCGGCTATCTCCAGACCCTGGTCGGCAACTCGCCCGACAGCGTGCAGCGCAACATCGCCACGGTGAGCGGGCTCTTCCAGAAGATGCCGCAGATCCGGCAGTCGGCCGACTCCGGTCAGTTGCCGCTACTCGACGCCTTCACCTACTACAACCAGATCCTCGACCAGTTCGTCGAGGGTCTCACCGGTTTCGCCCAGGACGCGCCGAACGCGGAGAACGCCTACCAGCGGATCACCGCGGTGCCGCTGTTCACCGCGATCGACCAGTTCCAGCGCGCGAACTCCCTCGCCGCCGCGGCCGTGGCGGGCGGCGGCTTCACCGACGAGACCTACCGCGCGTACGTCACCCAGGTCGGTTCGTACCGGTCACTGCTCGAGTCTTCCGTGACGCGAATGTCCCCGGGCGTCAAGGCGAAGTTCGACCAGCTCGTCGCGAGTGATCCGTGGAAGGCCGTCAACACGGTCGAGAACACCTTCCTGCAGAACAGCAAGGCCACGCTCCCCATCCCCGAGCAGACGTGGCTGCAAGCGGCGCGCGGCGTCGGCGACGCGATGATGCGCGGCTTCGTCGAGCAGAGTGGTGCCGCGACGACCGAGGCCATCGACGAGGCCGACCGGACGCTGATCACCTCGGCCATCGCGGCGGCCATCGCGCTGCTCGTGGCGATCGGCGTGTTCATCGTCGCCCTGCGACTGTCCAACCGGCTCATCGGCAGGCTGGCCCGGCTGCGCGAGGACACCCTCGACGTCGCCGAGATCCGGCTGCCCGAACTGGTGGACCGGGTGCGGGCGGGCGAACCCGTCGACCTCGACGACAAGGGTCACTTCCTCGACCACGGCGACGACGAGATCGGCCAGGTCGCCGAGGCCTTCAACAAGGCGCAGCAGACCGCCATCGCGGCCGCCGTCGAAGAGGCCCGAACCCGTGAAGGCACCAAGACGGTGTTCCTCAACATCGCGCACCGCAGCCAGGTCATCGTGCACCGCCAGCTCAAGGTGCTCGACCAGGCCGAGCGCAAGCAGGAGGACCCGGAGCAGCTGGACACGCTCTTCCAGCTGGACCACCTCTCCACCCGCGCCCGCCGCAACGCGGAGAACCTGATCATCCTCGGTGGCGGCCAGCCCGGCCGTCAGTGGCGCAAGCCGGTCACGCTGGCCGAGCTGACCCGCGGCGCCTCTGCCGAGACCGAGGACTTCGCCAGGGTCAAGACGGCGAAGATGCCCGCGGTCGCGGTGCAGGGCCCGGTCGTCGGCGACCTCGTGCACCTGCTCGCGGAGCTGATCGACAACGCGACCTCCTTCTCGCCGCCGCAGTCGCGCGTCGAGCTGCGGGGCAACGTGGTCGGCAAGGGTGTCGTGATCGAGGTCGAGGACCAGGGCCTCGGCATCGAGCCGGAGCAGGCCGCCGAGCTGAACTCGATGTTGGCCGATCCGCCGGACTTCGGCATCATGGCCTTGTCAGCCGAGCCACGGCTGGGCCTGTTCGTGGTCGCGCGCCTCGCCGCCCGCCACGGGATCTCCGTGCACCTGCGCGAATCCGCGTACGGCGGCACCAGGGCCATCGTGCTCGTCCGCACCGACCTGCTCGCGCCGGTCCCGTCTGATGAGCAGGAGGACGAGGTGGACCCCGAGAGCACCGAGGTGCCGGACGCCGCACCGCTGCTCCCGGGCCGTCGTGCCCGTCACCGCACCGAGTTCCCCGCGGAACGGCCCGAACTGCCCGTGCCGATGCCGGTGGCTCCCCAGCCGCAGCTCCAGGACCGGCAGGACCAGCCCGGTGGCACGTTGCCGCCGCTGCCCGCGCGTCAGCCGAGGGTGCCCCGGCCCGAGACGCCGCGGCCCGAGCCGATCCGCCCGGAGCCCGCGCGTGCCGAGGCCCGGCCGCAGCCGGTGCAGGCGCCGCAGCCGCCCGCCTGGCCGCCC
>NZ_MUXN01000020.1:277335-335538 GCF_001995215.1 Amycolatopsis azurea DSM 43854 | reverse complement strand
ACGAGCGATAGCAAGGGACCTTTGCTGTCACGTCTCCAGGAAAGCCACGGACGGCGAGCCGGAGACCTGGCTACGGGCCCATCACGACCACAACTGTCCACAAGGGACACCAAGGCCGCACTCGGTGTCCGTTTCAGGCGCTTTGCCCCAGGGTCGCGAGCGGCAATGATCGTTCTAACCCGAATCGCCACTCACGACCCACTTGACCGACGCGGTACCTGCGCTTACCCGTCTACTTCGCAAGGTGTGAAGGTCGAGTTCCCTCGGCTCAGCCGAGGGAAGGAGGCCTTCACGGACCATGCCTGCGACCGACCGCGGCCGAACCCCAGTAGGTGCCTAAGACACACTTGGCCCTGACCCGAATTCACTCACGACCCACTTGCAGCACTGCGCAAAGCACTCGATCGGGTGCCGAATTCTGCCGGAAGTCCCGGTTGGCCAGCCACGACCGCGCCGCCGCCCGTGGGACCACGAGCGATAGCAAGGGACCTTTGCTATCACTTAAGCCGCTGACCAGCAGAAAGGGCCGCCCGGGGAGCTCCCCGGGCGGCCCTTTCTCGTGAAGCCGTCAGGCCTTCGCGGCCTTCCGCAGCTCGTGCGGCAGTGCGAAAGCGATCTTCTCGTTCGCCGTGGTGACCTCGTCGACGTTGCCCCAGCCACGCTCGGCCAGCCACGCCAGCAGGTCCATGACCAGCACCTCCGGCACCGAAGCGCCGCTCGTGACGCCGACGGTCTCGACACCTTCGAGCCACGCTTCGTCGACCTCGTGCGCGAAGTCGACCAGGTGCGACGCGCGCGCCCCCGCCTTCAGCGCGACCTCGACCAGCCGCTTCGAGTTGGACGAGTTCGTCGAGCCGACCACCAGCACCAGGTCGCATTCGGCGGCCATGGCCTTGACCGCGACCTGGCGGTTCGTGGTGGCGTAGCAGATGTCGTCGCTGGGCGGGTCGGCCAAGCCGGGGAACCTGTCCCGCAGCTGATCGACGCGCTCCATGGTCTCGTCCACCGAAAGGGTGGTCTGGGAGAGCCAGATGACCTTCGACGGGTCACGGACCTCGACCTTGTCGACGTCTTCGGCCGTGTCGACGAGCTGCACCTTGTCGGGAGCCTCGCCGGCGGTGCCTTCGACCTCCTCGTGGCCTTCGTGGCCGATCAGCAGGATGTCGTAGTCGTCCTTCGCGAACCGGTTGACTTCCTTGTGCACCTTCGTCACGAGCGGGCAGGTCGCGTCGATGGTCCGCAGGTTGCGCTCGGCCGCCTCGGCGTGCACCGCGGGCGAGACGCCGTGCGCGGAGAACACCACCAGTTCGCCTTCCGGCACCTCGGAGGTCTCGTCGACGAAGATCACCCCGCGATCGCGCAGGGTCTCCACGACGTGCCGGTTGTGCACGATCTCCTTGCGCACGTACACCGGTGCGCCGTAGAGCTCGAGTGCCTTTTCGACGGCGATGACCGCGCGGTCGACGCCCGCGCAGTAGCCGCGAGGCTTGGCGAGCAGGACACGTTTGCCACCTGCCGGCACACCGGACTCGGTGATCGTCGGACTGCCGGCGGGCGTGATTCCGGGACTCGCAGAACTCATGCCCCCAGGGTACGGGCTGCCCCGGGGGCTCCTCGCACTCACGTTCAGGTGACCAGCGATCCCCTCTAAAGTATGTGCGTGGAGTCACGTCCTGTGAGCCGACACACCCGTTCGGTTGGGCAGGATGGACCAGATACGGCAGGCTAGACGCATGAAGCCTCTCCCGCTCCCCCTCCGGGTCGCCGCGGGCCTCGCCGTCACCACCGCCGAGCGGGTTCGCGAACTTCCCAAGCAGCTCACCGGGCTCCCCGTCACGGTGGTCAGCCAGGTGCTCCAGTTCTCCATGCGCGTCCAGCAGCACGTCACCGAACTCGCGATCAAGGGCGACGACGCGCTGTCGGGCCTCCGCCCGGTCGAGGACACCCCCAGCTGGGCGACCTTCGACGAGGACCTCCCGCCGGACCTCGGCGAACGCCGGTACGAACGTGACTCGTGCGTCATCCCGCTGCACGAGGACACCGGAAACCCCGAGGTCCCCGAGCCGCGCGCCGAGGTGAACGGTCACCTCCACGACCTCGAAGCGCTCGCCGAAGACCCGTGGGCCGAAGAGGAGCGCGCGCTCGCCGAGGACCACCCCGACGGCGAGTTCGACAGTTCCGCGGCACCCGTAGACGCGAATCCCGCCGGGCTGGAGGACTACGACACGCTCACCCTGCCGCAGCTGCGCGCCCGGCTGCGCCGGTTCGACCTCGCCCAGCTGGAAGAACTGCTGGCCTACGAGCGGGCGAACGCCGACAGGCCGTCCTTCGTCGGCATGCTCGCGCGGCGCATCGGGAACGTGAAGAAGGCCGACGGCGACGGCGCGGAAGGCCAGTGAGCGCCGAACCCACCGCGGCGGCGGGTCCGTCCACATCGGCCGAGAACCCGTGGCCGGTCCGCACGGTCGCGCGCAAGGTCGGCGAGTGGATCAACCGGCTCGGCGCGGTCTGGGTCGAGGGTCAGGTCACGCAGATCTCGGCCCGCCAAGGCACCAACACCGCGTTCCTGACACTGCGCGATCCGTCGGCGGACGTCTCGATGTCGGTGACCTGCCCGATGGGTCTCCTGCGCACGATCGAACCGCCGCTGCGCGAGGGCGCGAGCGTCGTGGTGCACGCGAAGCCGACGTTCTTCATGAACCGCGGTTCGCTGAGCCTGCGCGCCAACGAGATCCGCGCGGTCGGCATCGGCGAACTCCTCGCGCGGATCGAGCGGCTGCGGCGGCTGCTGGCCGCCGAAGGCCTGTTCGCGCCCGAACGCAAACGCAAGATCCCGTTCCTGCCCAAGGGAATCGGGCTGATCACCGGTCGCGCGTCGGCCGCCGAACGCGACGTCCTGGTGAACGCCCAGGCCCGCTGGCCGCATGTCGCGTTCAAGGTGATCAACACCGCCGTGCAGGGCTCGCTCGCCGTCCCGCAGATCCTCCAGGCACTGTCCAAACTGGACCGCGACCCGGACGTCGACGTCATCGTGATCGCGCGCGGCGGCGGCAGTGTGGAAGACCTCCTGCCGTTCTCCGACGAGGCACTGTGCCGCGCGGTGTCGGCGGCCGGGACCCCGGTGGTCAGCGCCATCGGGCACGAACCCGACACCCCGCTGCTCGACCACGTCGCCGATCTCCGCTGCTCGACGCCGACCGACGCCAGCAAGCGGATCGTGCCGGACGTGCGCGAGGAGACCCAGCGCGTCCGCCAGATGCGCGACCGCGGCCGCCGCGCCCTGCACGGCTGGGTGGACACGCAGGTCAGGCTACTGAACCAGATGCGCAGCCGTCCGGTGCTCGCCGACCCGCTCGGCCCGATCCAGCGGCGCTCGGACGACGTCGAGATCCACCGCGAACGCGGCCGCCGCGCGATGCTGACCCTGCTCGCCAAGGACCAGGCGGAGATCGCCAGCGCCCGCGCGCGGCTGACCGCGCTCGGCCCGGCGGCGACCCTCGAACGCGGCTACGCGGTGGTGCAGTACACCGACGACGAAGGCAACCTCCAGGTACTCCGGTCCGTCTCCGAGGTCGTGGACGGCGCGAAACTGCGCGTCCGCGTGGTCGACGGCGCGCTCGGCGCCGTCGTCTCGGGCGTACCGGAGGAGGAGCGTTGACGGCGAGTTTCCTGCCCTTGACCGTCGACGCCGCGCGACGCGCCGATGCCCCTGAAGTGCTGCGCAACGCCCTGCTGACCGAACGCGCCGCCGCCGAATGCTGGACGGTCCTGCTGGCGGGCTGCGAACTCGTCGGCAAACGCGGCCTCGACTCCCAGCTGCGGAAGCTCTCCGAAGCGACGGCCGAACACGTCGGCACCCGATGGTGGTTCGCGGACGGCACCATGCACCGGAGACGGGTGGCGAGAGCCCAGGAGAACCTCGTCGCGGCGATCGCGGAGGGTGACGGCCAGGAGTTCGCTCTCGCCTTCGTGGGTTACGACAACGCCATGGCCGGCGCGGTAGTGTGCGCGGGTATCGGTAAGCACCGACGTCCGGTAGAAGGAAGCACAGCGTGAGCAAACCCGGTGGCGAGACCGCCGAACTCGGCTACGAGCAGGCCCGCGACAGGCTGGTGGAGGTCGTCCGCGAACTCGAAGCGGGCGGGCTGTCCCTGGAGCAGTCGCTGGCCCTGTGGGAGAAGGGCGAGCAGCTGGCGAAGGTCTGCGAACACCACCTCGAAGGCGCCCGCGAGCGGATCGAGGCCGCGCTGTCGTCGGTCGAAGAAGAGACCGGCAACGGTCAGTGACGTTCACCATGCTCCTGAGCCACCGAACCACCGCGGGTATCTGAGAGACTGGGACCCCGCCGAGTTCCCTGACCCGGGAGGCAGCATGCCCACCCCCACCTCGTCCGCCAGCTCGTCCCGACGCCCCGAAGCGCCCGATCGCAACCTCGCGATGGAACTGGTCCGCGTGACCGAAGCCGCCGCGATGGCCGCGGGCCGCTGGGTGGGGCGCGGGGACAAGATCGGCGGTGACGGTGCCGCCGTGGACGCGATGCGCCAGCTGGTCTCGACCGTGTCGATGCGCGGTGTCGTCGTCATCGGCGAAGGCGAGAAGGACGAAGCCCCGATGCTGTTCAACGGGGAAGAGGTCGGCAACGGCGACGGGCCGGACTGCGACGTCGCGGTCGACCCGGTCGACGGGACGACCCTGATGGCCAAGGGCATGCCGAACGCGCTGGCCGTGCTCGCGGTCGCCGAACGCGGCGCGATGTTCGACCCGTCCGCGGTGTTCTACATGGAGAAGCTCGCCGTCGGCCCCGACGCCGCGGGCAAGGTCGACCTGGCCGCCCCCGTCGCGGAGAACATCCGCCGGGTCGCGAAGGCCAAGAACTCCAGCGTCTCCGACGTCACCGTCTGCATCCTCGACCGGCCGCGCCACGAACAGCTGATCAAGGAGGTCCGCGAGGCGGGCGCCCGGATCCGGTTCATCTCCGACGGCGACGTCGCCGGCGCGATCGCCGCGGCCCGGCCGAGCACCGGCGTCGACATGCTGCTCGGCATCGGCGGCACCCCCGAAGGCATCATCGCGGCCTGCGCGATGAAGTGCCTCGGCGGCGAACTGCAGGGCCGCCTCTGGCCGAAGGACGACGAGGAGCGCGAGAAGGCGCTGGCCGCGGGCCACGACCTCGACCGCGTGCTCGGCAACGACGACCTCGTCCGCGGCGACAACGTGTTCTTCTGCGCCACCGGCGTCACCGACGGCGACCTGTTGCGCGGCGTGCACTACCGCGCGGGCGGCGCGACCACCCAGTCGATCGTGATGCGGTCGAAGTCCGGCACGGTCCGGATGATCGACGGCTACCACCGGCTGACCAAGCTCCGCTCGTACTCGTCCGTCAACTTCGACGGCCACCTCGACGATTCACTGGAAGCCGACGTAGTTCCCCCGCTCCCCTAAGGAGAATCAGTGCTCAAGCGCGTGCTCGTGGTCCTGCTCACGGCGATGGTCTTCACGCCGGTCGGGCAGGCCACGGGCGCGGGCGACCTCGTCGGCGGCAGAGAGGCCGACGAGCCGTATCCGTTCATCGCATCGCTGCATTCCGCCTCCGGCAAGGCTTTCTGCGCCGGAGCGCTGATCGCGGCGGACTGGCTGGTGACGGCGGGGCACTGCGTCGAGGGCAAGAACCCGGCGAACCTGAGCGTGCGGATCGGCAGCAACGACAACACCCAGGGCGGCGAGATCGCGAAACCCGCCGAGGTCGTCGTGAACCCGTCCTACAACCCCGATCCCGAACACGCGGGCGGCGATCTCGCCCTGGTGCGGCTGGCCGCGCCGGTGAAGGCGGCGCCGGTCACGCTCGGGGCGGTCGTGGCGCCGGGCACCCCGACACGGCTGCTCGGCTGGGGCCAGACCTGCCCGACTTCGGGCTGTGGCAAGGGCCCGGCGAAACTCCAGCAACTGGACACGAAGATCGTCGAAGGCGTGCGCTGCACCGCGAAGTTCGACGGCGCCGTCGAGTTGTGCACCGACAACCCCGACGGGAAGTCGGGCTCGTGCTACGGCGATTCCGGCGGACCGGAGATCGCCAAGGTGGACGAGAAGTGGGTGCTGCTGGGCACGATCAGCCGCCCGGGCAACGCCGACCCGGTGTGCGCGACCTCGCCGTCGATTGCGACTTCGGTGGTGGCCTACGCGCAGTGGATCGCGGGGAAGATCGCTCCTCCCGCTCCCGCTCCGCCCGCCTGACGCGCTATTCGGCGTTGCTCGAATGCCCGGGGAACAAATGCGCTTCCGGGTTCAGTGCCACCGCGATGTTGTTGACCGCCGTCGCGGCTTCCCCGAACCCGGTCGCGATCAGCTTCACCTTCCCCGGATACGCGGCGACGTCGCCCGCCGCGTAGACCCGTTCCCGCGGTGTCGCCATGGTCGAGTCGACGGCGATCGCGCGGTGGTCGATCTGGAGTCCCCAGCTTTCGATCGGCCCGAGATCTGCGGTGAACCCGAGCGCGGCGACCACCGTGTCGGCCTTCAGCACTTCGGGTTCGGCGCCCTTGATCTGGATCTCGACCTCCGCCAGCGCGCCGTCGCGGTCGAGGAAGCGGGTGACCTCGGCGTCGGTGACGATCCGCACGCCGAGTTCGCGCGCCTGCCGCACGATCGACTCGGCCGCGCGGAACTTCGCGCGCCGGTGCACGAGGGTGACGCTCGCGGCGACCGGATGCAGGGCTAGCACCCAGTCGAACGCCGAGTCGCCGCCGCCGACGACGACCACGTGCTGCCCGGCGTGCGCCCGCAGCGCGGGCACGAAGTGGACCATGCCGCGGCCGAGCCAGCCGTCGCCGGCGGGCAGCGGCCGCGGGGTGAACTCGCCGATCCCGGCGGTGATCAGCACCGCGCCGGCGCGCAGGACCTCACCGCCGTCGAGCGTGATGGTGATGCCGCCTTCGACACTTTCGAGTTTCTCGGCCTTGCGCCCGAGCAGGTACGCGGGTTTCCACGGCGCGGCCTGGTCGACCAGGCCCTGCACCAGATCGCGGCCGCGGACCTCGGCGAACCCGCCGACGTCGTAGATCATCTTTTCGGGGTACATCGCGGTGACCTGACCGCCCGCCTCCGGCAGTGAATCCACGACGGCCATCGAAAGACCGCGGAATCCCGCGTAGTAGGCGGCGAAAAGACCCGTCGGACCGGCCCCGATGATGACGAGGTCGTACGACGTTTCCCCAGCGGACTCGCTCATTCTGCACTCTCCCGGGAGGTGGTGGGGGGCGTGATCGAGAACACATTCGATCCTAGCCCTCGCGTGCCGAAAGACACGGAGCGCGCCGGGAGCCGCTGCGCGAGACTTGGGGTATGGCTGAACAGGAATACCGGATCGAACACGACACCATGGGTGAGGTGCGCGTCCCCGTCGACGCCCTCTACCGCGCGCAGACGCAGCGCGCCGTCGAGAACTTCCCGATCTCCGGCCGTGGCCTGGAGCGCGCCCAGATCCGCGCGCTCGGCCTGCTGAAGGCCGCCGCCGCGCGGGTCAACGCGAAGCTCGGCGTGCTGGACGCCGACGTCGCCGAGGCCATCGCGAAGGCCGCCGACGAGGTCGCCGAAGGCAAGCACGACGCGCATTTCCCGATCGACGTGTTCCAGACCGGTTCCGGGACCTCGTCGAACATGAACGCCAACGAGGTCATCGCCACGCTCGCGTCGAAGGCGCTGGGCCGCGACGTGCACCCGAACGACCACGTCAACGCTTCGCAGTCCTCCAACGACACCTTCCCGACGACGATCCACGTCGCCGCGACGGAAGCCGTGCTGTCCGACGTGATCCCGGCGCTGGATCACCTGGCCGCCGCCATCGAGACGCGGGCGGCCGAATGGGCGGGCATCGTGAAGTCCGGCCGCACCCATCTCATGGACGCCGTGCCGATCACCTTCGGCCAGGAGGCGGGCGCGTGGGCGTCGCAGGTCCGGTTCGGGGTCGAGCGGCTGAAGTCGGGCCTGCCGAGGCTCGGCGAACTGCCGATCGGCGGGACCGCGGTCGGTTCCGGGCTGAACGCGCCCGAGGGCTTCGGCGCGGCCGTTTCCCAGGAGCTGGCTTCGGTGACCGGCCTTCCGCTGACCGAGGCGCGTGACCATTTCGAGGCGCAGGCGACGCAGGACAGCGTCGTCGAGACGTCCGGGCATCTGCGCACGGTCGCGGTGTCGCTGAACAAGATCGCGAACGACCTGCGCTGGCTGGGCTCCGGTCCGCGCACCGGGCTCGCCGAGCTGGCGCTGCCGGATCTGCAGCCGGGGTCGTCGATCATGCCGGGCAAGGTGAACCCGGTGATCCCGGAGGCGACGCTGCAGGTGGTCGCCCAGGTGATCGGGAACGACGCGGCGGTCGCCTTCGCGGGCGCGGCGGGCAACTTCCAGCTCAACGTGAACCTGCCGGTGATCGCGCGCAACGTGCTCGAATCGGCACGGTTGCTCGCGGCGGTGTCGCGGCTGCTGGCGGACAAGGTGTTCGCGGGCGTGACGGTGAACGCCGACCGCGCGCGCGAGTACGCCGAGGGTTCGCCGTCGATCGTGACGCCGCTGAACAAGTACATCGGCTACGAAGAGGCGGCCGCCATCGCGAAGCAGGCCCTCAAGGAGCTGAAGACGATCCGCGAGGTCGTGATCGAACGCGGTCACGTCGCGAACGGCAAGCTCACCGAGGCCCAGCTGGACGAAGCCCTCGACGTGCTCCGCATGGCGCGCGGAGGCCGCTAAGCACCGAGCGCGACCACGGCCGCGTGAAGCGGTGAGGCCAGCGAAGCCGCCAGCCCACCCGCAGGCGGTTCCTCGGTGAACAGGTGCAGCCAGGTCAGCACCGGGCCGAGCAGGATCGCGTGGACCAACGCCGGATCGGGCCGTCGCGAGAGTTCCCCTCTCGCGACGGCCCTTTCCAGCATCAGGACCAGATATCCGCGTTCACGTCCGAGGAAGACCTCGCCGAACCGCGCTTCCAGCGCCGGATCCGCCCGGACGTCGGCGAGCAGCGACGGCAGCGCCTGTCGCAGCTCCACACTGTCCAAAGAGGACTGGATCACTTCGAGGACCGCCGCCACGTCACCCCGCAGCGAACCGGTGTCCTCCGGCGGTTCGAGTTCGACGGGGTGGATCACCGCGGCGAACACGAGTTCCGCCTTCGACCGCCACCGCCGGTACACCGCGGCCTTGCCGACACCCGCCCGCGCCGCGACCGCGTCGATCGTGCAGCGCTGGTAACCGGTTTCGGTCAGCAACACCCGCACGGCCTCGCGGACCGCGTCGTCGATTCCCTCTTCCCTCGGCCTGCCTCTCGCCATGCCCTCAGTTTACGAGACTGGCAGTTCCGTATATCGTCCGGGTATGACCTGGACCAGAACCTCCCGCGAGATCCTCCCCTGCCCGCCGTCCGCGCTCTGGCCGTCGCTGGCCGACTTCACCCGCTGACCGGACTGGGATCCGGACCTCACCGGCGCCGAACTGCACGGCCCCGCCTCGGTGGGGACGACCGGTTTCCTCGTCCCGTCCGGGGCCGTGCGCGGCCGCGTGCACTCACGGGTCGCCGAGCCGTTCACGATCACGTCGTTCGTCCAGGACCGCGAGATCGCCATCCGCCAGCCGATTCCGCTCGGCGCCATGGATCTCGCGCTGCGCCTGACCGCGGTCGACGGCGGGACGGAGTTCGTCCAGGAGATCACCCTCGCCGGGCCGCTGCGCGCGGTCATGGTCGCGGTCATCGGCGGCGACGTCGTCAAGCACTTCGACGTC
The DNA here is from genome assembly GCF_001995215.1 of Amycolatopsis azurea DSM 43854. Lineage (GTDB taxonomy): Bacteria > Actinomycetota > Actinomycetes > Mycobacteriales > Pseudonocardiaceae > Amycolatopsis > Amycolatopsis azurea. Next base: position 325,776 of record NZ_MUXN01000020.1, on the reverse strand, counting down.
AAGTGCGCCAAGCTCATCTCGCTTGCGGCGCAGGCCGATCACGACGCCTGAAGACACCAGCGCGACGCCGATCAGCTGGGAGAACCGGAAATCCTGCATGCCGAGCAGGAGCGAGACGGCCAGTCCGGAGACCGGCATCAGCCCGACCAGCACCCCCGCCCGGTCGGCGCCCAGCACCGAAACCGCCGAGTACCACAGGAGAAACGCGATCGCGGTGACGACGACCGTCAGATAGCCGAGCGCGATCAGCTCCCGCCCGTCCGGCCACGCCCAGGCGCCGGACGGGTCGGCGACCGTGCCGACCGCCGCGCCGCCGACGCCCGCCGCGCAACAACTCCAGGTCGCGGTCGCCAACGGCCCGAGGCGTTCGAGCACGCCGATGACGAGCAAGGTGAACAGCGCTTCGCACACCATCGCCAGCGCCGCGAGCACCAGTCCCTGCCAGCGCGCGGCGCCGCCGCCGGACAGCACCGCGATCCCGAGCCCGGCGAGCACCGCCCCGGCCACCGGTGCCCACGACGGCCGTTTTCCCTTGGCCAGCGGGCCGGCGAGCGCGAGCACCAGCGGCGTACCGCCGAGGAAGGCGGCGACCAGTCCGGGTTCGGCGTAGCGCTGCGCGAACAGCAGGCACGCCTGGAAGCCGATCATCCCGGTCGCCGCGAGGGCGATCAGCGCGGGCCAGTCGCGCCGGCCCGGCAGCGGCATCGGCTGTCCGCGCAACCGCGCCCACGCCAGCAGGAGGACTCCCGCCAGCGCGTAGCGGAGTGCCTGCCCGGTGATCACCGGGTAGGCGTCGAGCATTCCCGTCACCGGCACGGACGCGCCGACGATCAGCACCCCCAGCACGCCGACCGTCACACCTCTTCGTTCGCTGTCCACGCCTCCACGATGTCGGCTCTTTGGTCCTGGGAACAGATCCAGAACACACCCTCCCGACTGGTCCATAAGTCGCGGGTGAGCGGGTTTCCCTGTGGCGGGCTGGTGAGTATGTCCCGAGCGCCACGCTTGGGACGCTCATCGTCTCGAACGTGGCGCTCGGGACGCACTGCCCCGGCGGGCGGTACAGCACAATCGCCACTCACGACCCCACGGAGCGAACAGCCACTGGCGATCCTGTCTGCTTGCTGTACATGAAGGCCCCCTTCCTTGCGCCTAGCGCAAGGAAGGGGGCCTTCACGTACAGGGGAAGGTGTGAAGGTCGAGTTTCCTCGGCTGAGCCGCGTGAAGGGGGCCTTCACGCGCAGCCGCTGTGGCTGCTGGTGCGCCTGGGGCGAAGGTGGTGATCACCAGGTAGTGAAGGCCTCCTTCGCTACCTTCAGGGTAGGCAAGGAGGCCTTCACGGACAGGGCTTGCGCTCCGCCGCGGCCAGAACCCAGCAGGTACCTGAGATACGGTCGACTCTGACCCGAATCCATCACTCACGACCACCCCGACCGAACGCCTCGCCGCCGCTCCGGCCACGACCAGCCTGGGTCCAGCAGGGCCAGGCTGGGAGTGACCGGCTGCGGGATACTTGTCGACATGACCGAGACGGCCGAACTGGGCGACTTCCTCAAGGCACGCAGGGCCGCGCTGGATCCGGCCGACCTCGGCCTCCCGACCGGGTTCAACCAGCGGCGGGTCGCCGGGCTGCGGCGTGAGGAACTCGCGCAGCTGGCCGGGATCAGCGTCGACTACTACACGCGGCTGGAGCAGGGCCGGGCGCGCAACGTGTCCGATTCTGTCCTCGAATCGCTGAGCCGGGCGCTGCGGCTGCACCGCGACGAGGAGACCTACCTGCGCAATCTGGCCGCCCCGAAACGCAAACGCGTCGCGCGGCCGCGGGCGCAGCGGATCCGGCCGGAACTCCAGCAGATGCTGAACGCGATCCAGTCCCCGGCGTTCGTCTTCGGCCGCTATCTGGACGTGCTGGCCTGGAACCCGCTCGGCGGCGCGCTGTCCTTCGACTTCAGCGCCAGGCCGCCCGGCGAACGCAACATCCCGAAGATGTTCTTCCTCGACGAGCACGCCCGCGAGCTGCATCCGGAGTGGGCGACCGTGGCGAAGGAGGTCGTGGCGAACCTTCGCTCCGAGAGCGGGAAGTACCCGGACGACCCGTACCTCGCCCAGCTCGTGGGCGAGCTCTCCCTCGGCAGCGAGGAGTTCCGGAAGCTGTGGGCGAAGCACACCGTGCGCGAGAAGGCGCACGCGTGGAAGGTGATGATCAACCCGATCGTAGGTGAACTCCGGCTGCGCTACGAGACGTTGCGGCTGCCCGACGATCCGGACCTGGCCCTGGTGATCTACACCGCCGAACCCGCCTCCGACAGCGAGCGGGCACTCGGCCTGCTCGCCAGTTGGGTCGCCGATCCCGCGCACGCCTGAACGCGTTCGGCGGGAAACTGTCGGTCCCCGGGTTCATGATGGACCCATGTTGCTCACCGCGGTGGTGACCGCGTCGGCCGAACTGGCCGCCACGAGGTCCAGGAAGGCGAAGATCGCCACCCTGGCCGCACTGCTGCGCGCCGCGGACGAACCGGAGCTTCCCGCGGTCGTCGCGTTCCTCACCGGGCAGCCGACGCAGGGCCGCATCGGCACCGGCTGGCGGACGCTGGCCGAGCTGAAGGCGGCTCCGGCCGACGAGCCGTCGTTGACCGTGGCCGAGGTCGACACGGCCTTCGGCACGGTGGGGGCGGCGTCCGGTCCGGGGTCGGTGAAGCTGCGCGCGGACACGTTGCGGGCGCTGTTCACCAGGATGACGAAGGACGAGCAGGAGTTCCTGTTCCGGCTGCTCACCGGCGAGCTGCGCCAAGGCGCGCTCGAAGGGATCATGGTGGACGCCATCGCGGCGGCGTCCGAGATCCCGGGCGAGGAGGTCCGGCGGGCGTTCATGCTGTCCGGGCAGTTGCCGGTGACGGGTCTCGTGGCGATGACCGGCGGCCGGGAGCGGCTGGCGGAGTTCAAGCTGGCCCTGGGCAGGCCGATCCGGCCGATGCTGGCGTCGCCGGCGGAGTCGCTGGAAGAAGCGGTCACCGAGCATGCCGAGGCGCTGATCGAGTACAAAATGGACGGTGCGCGGATCCAGGTCCATCGCGAAGGCGACGAGGTGCACGTCTACACCCGGACGCTGCGGGAGATCACCGGCAGCGTCGGTGAGCTGGTGGATCTCGTGCGTTCGCTGCCCTGCACGTCGGTGGTGCTCGACGGGGAGACGCTGGCCCTGACCGACGACGGCAGGCCGAGGCCGTTCCAGGACACGATGAGCCGGTTCGGCAGCTCACGCGAAGAGCAGGTCAAGGCGCTGCTGCTGCGGCCGTACTTCTTCGACTGCCTGCACCTCGACGGCGCCGACCTGCTGGACGCGCCGTTGTCCGAACGGAACGCCGCGCTGCGGAAGGTCGCCGGAGAGCACGTCATCCCCGGAGAGATCGCGCCGTCGTCCGCCGCCGACGTGCTGGAAGCGGCGATGGCCGCCGGGCACGAGGGCGTGATGGTCAAGGACCTCGCGTCGCCGTACGCGGCCGGCCGCCGCGGGCGCGCTTGGCTCAAGGTGAAACCGGTGCACACGATCGATCTGATCGTGCTCGCCGCGGAATGGGGGCACGGCAGGCGCACGGGCACGCTGTCGAACCTGCATCTCGGCGCGCGTGACCCCGACGGCGGGCCGCCGATCATGGTCGGCAAGACGTTCAAGGGCATGACGGACGAGCTGCTGTCGTGGCAGACGAAGACGTTCCAGGAGATCGAGACCCATCGCACGGACTGGGCGGTCCACGTGCGGCCGGAGCTCGTCGTCGAGATCGAACTCGACGGGGCTCAGGTCAGCACGCGGTACCCGGGCGGTCTGGCGCTGCGCTTCGCGCGGGTCGTGCGGTACCGGCCGGACAAGGAGGCCACGGACGCCGACACCATCGACACCGTCCGGGGCCTCCTCAAGCCCGGCAATTAGTCCTCTGGATGCGGTCCTTGCGCGCGCAAAGATCGCCGCAATTGGTCACCTGGTGCGGAAGGTCGGGTTCATCGGGGCATTCGCGACACGCCCGGCCCTCTGGCCAGGACATCGGCGTCGGCCCGAGTGGTCGTGAGTGGGAAATGGGGTTAGAACACGACTTGCCACTCACGACCCCTGGACCCACCACCCACCACCGCAATTAGTCCTCTGGATGCGGTCCTTGCGCGCGCAAGGACCGCATCCAGAGGACGAAACGCGTCAGTAGCAGCGGTCCGAAGAGATCTTGTAGGTGTAGTTGTTCGAGAGGTTGGAGGTCACCTCGAAGCGGATCTTGTGACCCACCGGCGGCTCTCCGAGCACGCCGTGTTTCACCGTGTGCTCCTTGCCCGGTGCGATGCCCCCGCTCCAAAGACCCTTGTCGAAGGTGTCGTCGATGATCTGGACGAGCATCCCCCGGTAGTCGTGGTTGTGCACGGTGATGTCGATGTTCTGCCCCGCGCTCACCTCGACGACCTTGGTCGACGCGCCCATCAGCGGCCCGCCCTCACAGACCTTCGACGCCGCCGAAGCGGACGGTGCCATCAGCAGGGTGCCGGCCAGCGCGACCGGGACGACGGCGAGCAGTTTCTTGTTCATCGGTTCCCCACAACGGTCTTGACGACAGTGGACTGGACGGCCAGGTCGAGGCCGATTTTCATGTTTCCCCCGCAATAGGCCTTCTCGCCGTTCTTGAAATGCACCGTCAGATCCCCGGCGCATTCGAAGACCTTGACGTCCCAGGTGCGGGTGCCCGGCTTGAGGCAGATCGCGTCCTTTCCGGCCCGGCGCATCCAGCCGTGGTAGCCGGATTCGCAGGTAATGATCGGATCACTGCCCGAAGCGGGCGCCGGAGCCGCCTGTGCGGCGGTGACCGGCAGAAGTGCCACGGTGAGCGTGGCCCCGGCCAGTGCGGCGACCTTGACGTACGGACGCATGGATTCCCTTTCCGCGAATGATGTGAGAGTGTTTCGGAAAATCCCCGTCCGGAATTCCCGGACGCCGATGACGTTAAAGGCGTCGGCGGCCACTCGGAAAGCGATTCACGGCCGCGAAATGGCCATGGCCGGAGAGACAATGTCCATGCAGGTCAGCGCTTTGACCATCGGCCCCGAAGGTCAAATGACGCGGACCGAGAAGAACACGGCACGGGTGTCCGGCAGCAGGATGTGGCCCTGTTCGTCGGCCATCTTCCAGTACACCTGGCAATGCCCCGGGCTGTCGGGCGCGTGGACCTCGACGGAGACGCGCACGTGCTCGCCGGGCGCGGTCTGCGGGACGGGTACGCGTTCGGGCGTGCCGCATTCGCCGGGATTCCCGAACGAACCGGCGCGCACCAGATAGCGGCCGACCCATCCGACCGTTCCCGCGTTCCGGAGCTCCCACGTCTTCACGAAGGTCGATCCGGCCGCGACCTCGCTGCCGTCGGGCACGGTCACGTCGGAGACGAACTCCGACGCGTCACCGGCCGGGGCGGCGGGCTCGGCACCGAACGGAGACGCGAAGACGAACACCAGCGCCGCGACGAGCACGAGCGCGACGGCCCCGGCGAGGACGAACGCCGTCCGGCGCGATCGGTCCGGAGCCGGTTCGGGCGCCGCGGGCGCCAGATCGGCGGTCAACGCGTCCCGCGCGCGTTCCCAAGCACCGCGCCATTCGTGGCGGACCTCGTCCTCGTCACCGCCGAGCACCCCGGCGGCCAGCACGCGGACGAACTCCCAGGACGTCTCCCAGCTGGGCAGACGCTCGCCGCGAGCCGCGGCCGAAAGCGCCGACTTGGAAGCGAGCGCGCCGTATTCGTCGCGCATCCGGTCGTACGACGGGTCACCGGCGGCGCGTTTCAGCTCCCACAACCGCCGCGCGAATCCGGCGACGGGTCCGCTGTCCTCCGCCGGGCCCCGCGCGACCCGCCCGCGGCGTCCGGGCCTCCGCTCGACGTCCATCGTTTCCCACGATATGACCCGGTGGCCGGGAAGGCCCGGCGGCGTCCCGCCCCCGATCGAGTGGCGACGCGCGGTGGTGACGGGACGTCGCGGCATGATCACCCATAAAGTAGGCGGAATGCAGGCTTCCAAGATCGCGCGCGCCTGGTTCGGCGCGACCGCGCTGGTGGTGATCGCCGGCCTGGCCGCCCAGATCCCGGTCTCGGCGGGCACCGAGGGCGGCACCTTCCACACCCCGGCCGGGCGGGTGGCCAACCTGCTGGCCTTCTTCACCATCGACTCGAACATCCTGGTCGGCATCGGCAGCCTGCTGCTCGCGCTCGGCGTCGCCGGCCGGTCGACCCTGTTCGGCGTGCTGCGGCTCACCGGCCTCGTCGGCATCATCGTAACCGGCGTCGTCTTCCAGGTCGCGCTCGCCGACCTCTACGAACTGCACGGCTGGGCCCAGTTCGCCGACACGATGCTGCACAAGGTGTCGCCGCTGATGTGCGTCGCGGGCTGGCTGCTGTTCGGGCCGCGCGGGCAGTTGTCGTGGCGGGTCCTGTGGTGGTCGCTGCTGTACCCGCTGATCTGGCTCGCGGTCACGCTGGTGCGCGGCGCGATCATCGGGTTCTACCCGTACCCGTTCGTCGATCCGGGTATCAACGGCTACGGCGGCGTCGCGTTCAACTGCGTGCTGATCGGCGTGCTGTTCATCGGCCTCGCGGCGGCCGCGGTCGGCTTCGACCGCACGTTCGGCCGCCGCGACGACACCGACGACTACTTAGCCCCGGACCCGGCGGAAGGCGTTGAACGGATCCGCGACGCCGGCCCGTACTAGCGTCCGCACCGCGCCGAGGCGCCGGTCCACCGGCTTCCCGGCGGCCACGCGGTGCATCTGCTGGGTGTGCCACTGGATCTCGAGCAGGCTGTCGGCCAGCCGGATCCCGGTCTTCGGGGCCGTGCGCCGCGCGCGGACGTCCTCCCCGCCCAGCAGACGGCCGGGCAGCGCCGGATCGACGACCAACGGCCTGCCGAGACCGATGACGTCCAGCGCCCCGGTGCGCAGCGCGTCCGCCATCCCCTCCGGGCTGGTGAAACCACCGGTGACCATCAGCGCGACGTCGGTCACCTGCCGCGCTTTCGCGGCGTAGTCGAGGAAGTAGGCCTCGCGGCTGGCCGTGCTGGCTTTCGCGGAGCCCATCATGGCGGCCTTCTCGTAGGTGCCACCGGAGACTTCCAGCAGGTCGATGCCCGCTTCGCCCAGTTCGCGGACGACTTCGAGCGATTCCTCCTCGCTGAAGCCGCCACGCTGGAAGTCCGCGCTGTTGAGCTTGACCGCGATCGGCACGCCGTCGCCGACCTCGGCGCGCACGCGGGCGACGACTTCGAGCAGGAAGCGGCGCCGCCGGAGAGCGTCGCCGCCCCAGCCGTCGGTGCGCTGGTTGGTCAGTGGCGAAAGGAACTGCGAGACGAGATAGCCGTGCGCGCCGTGGATCTGGACACCGGCGAATCCCGCTTCGACGACGGTTCGCGCGGCCACGCCGAATCGGTCGATGATCGCTTCGATCTCGTCGACGGTCAGTGCCCGGGGCGTCGCGAACACCGAACGGATGCCGCGGTCGCCGAACGGAACCGCCGACGGCGCGACCGGCTGACGGGAGAGGAAGCGCGGGCTCTGACGGCCGGGGTGATTGAGCTGGACCCACAACCGGGTCTCGGTCCCGTCCGCCGACCGTGCCCACGGCTTGAACCCGGTCGCGTCCGGCTCCCGGGGCACCGCGACGTTGCGCGGTTCACCGAGCGCCGTCGGATCGACCATGACGTTGCCGGTGATCAGCGTTCCGGCGCCACCTCGGGACCAGGTCCGGTACAACTCGGCCAGTTCGGCGGTCGGCCGGTTGCGGCGGTCGCCGAGCTGCTCGCTCAGCGCGGCCTTGGCCAGCCGGTTCGGCAGGGTCGCGCCGCACCGCAGTTTCAGCGGCTCGGCCAGCAGTTCCTTGGGCTCGCTCATCCGCGCCTCTCCCGCCGTTACCTACTGAGCAGTATCCCTACTCGAAGTAACATACTCGCGGTATGTCGAGTACTCAAGGCGTGCCCAGCAGGCGGGGCGCGACCGGCTCGACCCGCACACGCACCTTCACCTCGTCGGCCATCGCCCGCGCCCAGGCCTGCAGCCCCGGGATGTCGATCCCGTGCGGCCGGGCCTCGCGGAACGGCTCGATGTTGACCGCGCCGCGCTCCAGCAGCGACGCCGCGCCGTTCCCGTTCCCCCTGGCCGCGTGGGTCAGGCCGACGGCGAGCTGCGCGAGACCGCGCCACAGCTCCCGGTCCGGCCCGTCGGTCGCCTTCCAGGCGTCCTCGAACACCTCGTGCGCGTGGAACGGCCGACCCGCGTCGAGCAGGCGCTGAGCCTCGGCGATGGTGTTCTCGGGGCTGCGTTCGATGCCCTCCGGCTGCCGTTCCACCCCGTCGGCGCCGTACGGGAGCGGCCTGCCGAGACCGTCCCGAGGGCGCGCGTTGCGGGCTCGTCCGGCTTCGTCACGGTCCCGGTCGGTCATGCCGACATTGTCCCACGCGGGTATCCTGGTGACTCGTGCGCTTTCTCGACGGGCACCGGCCCGCTCACGACCTGACCTACGACGACGTGTTCCTGTTGCCGAACCGTTCGGACGTGGAGTCCCGCTTCGACGTCGACCTGTCCACAGTGGACGGAACCGGCGCGACGATCCCGATCGTGGTGGCCAACATGACCGCCGTCGCGGGCCGACGGATGGCCGAGACGGTCGCCCGGCGCGGCGGGCTCGTGGTCCTGCCGCAGGACGTCGACGCCACCGCGGTCGCCGAAATCGTCACCTGGGTCAAGAGCCGTCACACCGTGTGGGACACCCCGCTCGTGCTGACCGGCGGGGACGCGGTGGCGGACGCGCTGAACCTGGTCGGCAAACGCGCCCACGGCGCCGTCGTCGTCGTGGACGAGGACGGCAAGCCGGTCGGCGTCGTCGACGAAGCGGCCTGCGCCGGTGTCGACCGCTTCGCGCGGCTCGGCGACGTCGCGGAACCCGCGCTCGTCACGGTCGCGCTGGACACCCCGCCGCGTGAGGTGTTCGAGCGCCTGCACGACCACGGCGGCCGCCTCGCGCTCGGCATCGACGAGAACGGCAGGCTCGCGGGCGTCCTGACCGAGATCGCGGCGCTGCGCGCGGAGATCTACACCCCGGCCGTCGACGACGGCGGCAGCCTGCGCGTCGCAGCCGCGATCGGCGTGAACGGCGACGTCGCGGCGAAGGCCGAGGCCGTCCTCGCGGCGGGCGTCGACGTGCTGGTCGTCGACACCGCGCACGGCCACCAGGAGAAGATGATCTCCGCGCTCAAGGCCGTCCGGTCGGTCAGCCCGCGCGTTCCGGTGGTCGCCGGGAACGTGGTCACCGCCGAGGGCACGCGCGACCTGATCCACGCGGGCGCGGACGTCGTCAAGGTCGGCGTCGGCCCCGGCGCCATGTGCACGACGCGGATGATGACCGGCGTCGGCCGCCCGCAGTTCTCCGCCGTCGCCGAATGCGCCGCCGCGGCCAGGGAACTGGGCAAGCACGTCTGGGCGGACGGCGGCGTGCGGCATCCGCGCGACGTCGCGCTCGCGCTGGCCGCGGGCGCGTCCGCGGCGATGGTCGGCTCATGGTTCGCCGGCACCCACGAATCCCCCGGAGACCTGCGGTACGACGAGCAGGGCAGGCCGTACAAGGAATCGTTCGGCATGGCGTCGAAGCGCGCCGTCGGCGCCCGCACGCGCACGGACAACGTCTTCGAGCGCGCCAAGAAGGGCCTGTTCGAAGAAGGCATCTCGGCGTCGCGGATGGCGCTGGACCCGGCCCGCCCCGGCGTCGAGGATCTGCTCGACTCCATCGGTTCCGGCGTCCGGTCCGCCTGCACGTACGCGGGCGCCCGGACACTGGAGGAGTTCCACGAGCGCGCGCTGCTCGGCATCCAGTCCGCCGCCGGCTTCGCGGAAGGGCGTCCGCTGCCGTCCGGCTGGTGACCCCGGGGAGTCCCCTCAGGACTGTCCTAAGGGGACTCCTCCGGTTCGGCTATCCGTGGTCCTCCAGCATCTCGGTGACGAGCGCCGCGATCGGCGAGCGCTCGGACCGGGTCAGCGTGACATGCGCGAACAGCGGGTGACCCTTGAGCTTCTCGATCACCGCCGAAACGCCGTCGTGCCGTCCGACCCGCAGGTTGTCACGCTGCGCGACGTCATGTGTGAGCACGACCCGTGAGGCCGTGCCGAGCCGCGAGAGCACGGTCAGGAGCACGTTGCGCTCCAAGGACTGCGCCTCGTCGACGATGACGAACGTGTCGTGCAGCGACCGGCCGCGGATGTGGGTCAGCGGGAGCACCTCGAGCATGCCGCGGTCGAAGACCTCGTCGAGGACGTCCTGGCTGACCAGCCCGCCGAGGGTGTCGAACACCGCCTGCGCCCACGGCTGCATCTTCTCGCTCTCGGAACCGGGCAGGTAACCCAGTTCCTGGCCGCCGACCGCGTACACCGGCCGGAAGACCACGACCTTGCGGTGCTGACGGCGCTCCATCACCGATTCCAGGCCCGCGCAGAGCGCGAGCGCCGACTTGCCGGTTCCGGCGCGGCCGCCCAGCGAGACGATGCCGACGTCGGAATCCAGCAGGAGATCCAGCGCCACCCGCTGTTCGGCCGAGCGGCCGTGCAGGCCGAACGCCTCCTTGTCACCCCGCACGAGCCGGATCCGCTTGTCCGCGGTGACCCGGCCCAGCGCGCTCGAACTGCCCGCGAGCAGCCGGAGGCCCGTGTGGCAGGGCATCTCGCCGACCTCGGGCATCCCGAACTCGGCCGGATCCACGGAAGACCCGCTGAACAGCGCGTCGATCAGGGTCTGCGGGACGTCCAGGTCCGCCATCCCCGTCCAGCCCGAAGGCGTCACCTCCTGCGCGCGGTACTCGTCGGCTTCGAGACCGACGGCGCCCGCCTTGACCCGCAGGGGGATGTCCTTCGTCACCAGCGTGACCGACGCGCGTTCCGCCGCCAGGTTGAGCGCACAGGCGAGGATGCGGTGGTCGTTGGAGTCGGTGCGGAAACCGACCGGGAGCACCGTGGGATCGGAGTGGTTCAACTCCACCTGCAGGGTGCCGCCGTGCTCACCGATCGGGATCGGCGCGTCGAGCCTGCCGTGCTGACGACGCAGGTCGTCGAGCATGCGAAGCGCTTCGCGCGCGAACCACCCCAGCTCGGGGTGGTGACGTTTCGCCTCCAGTTCACTGATGACGACCAGCGGGAGCACGACCGCGTGTTCGGCGAAACGGGTCACCGACCAGGGGTCAGAGAGCAGGACCGACGTGTCGAGCACGTAAGTGGACCGCTGGGATTCGGGCGAGATCGAGGCTTTCTCCGGGCCAGAGGCACCGGTCGAAGAACGGCCAGAGGCCTTGCGGGGTGAACGCTGCGCAGTCACGACGGCATCTCCCTCGTGGGCGTGGCACCACGCCCGCACTCGCTGGGCCGGGCACCTCCCTGGCTAACCGCTCCTTCTGACGCCTTCGACGTCAGTCGGCACGGCCGCGAGGGCCGGGTGCCGGCCCCCTCGTGCATCCACTGGGCGGCTCAGCCGCCCTGTCGACAACCGCCACGACCAGGGCCTCCCGCGAGAGTCCGCATGGGACGCGAACCCTCACTTTCGGAAGGTACCTGCGTCCGGCCGATCGCGCAGGCAGCCACCACGGTGATTCGCCAAACCGTCATCTCACTGTCGGTCGCGTGACATCAACGCCTCGTCACCATCACCCTGGGTAGTGATGATCTCCATTCAGGGACGCTCGTTGACGCGACCCGGATGGATTAACGCGACAGAGGGCGTTCACCTGATGGAAGCGAAGGTTCTACCACGCTTGGTAGCGGGTCGCATTTTGTGCCCGAGACAGAGAACCGGACCGAGTGAAATGAACCTTTTTCGGCTCACACAATGGGCTTACCAGACGGTCACAGAGCTTGAATAGCGAGTAATTTTCTCACTGCGGGACACCCCCACCGGAATCGGTGCCCCCGACCCCCTGAATATCTCTACCTAGGAGTGCGAAGTGCTGAAGAAGGCTGGTTTCGTTTCCGCCGTCGCCGCGGGCATCATGATGGTCGGCGGGACCGCGTTCGCCGCCACCGGCGACACCACCGGCACCCCGGACCCGACGTTCGGCGACGCCTACAACACGTTCATCGAGGGCGGTGGCGCGCTGGGCTACGGCGCTGCCTCGCTGGTCGCCGGTGCCTACACGGGTGTCGTCCTGACCCCGTCGCTGCTGGCCCACTCGCTGGAGCACCACCACCACTGATCTTCAGTGTGGACGTCGAAGGCCCCGGAGTGCACGCCGGGGCCTTCGTCTTGCGCGGGTCAGGAACCGAAGCGCCGATGCCGCCACGCGTAATCGCGCATGGCGCGCAGGAAATCGACCCGGCGAAATGCGGGCCAATAAGCTTCGGTGAACCAGAATTCCGAATGCGCCGATTGCCAGAGCAGAAATCCGGAAAGCCGCTGCTCACCCGAGGTGCGGATAATAAGATCCGGATCCGGCTGGCCCGAGGTGTACATGTGTTCGGAGATGTGGTCGACGTCCAGGATCTTCGCGAGTTCGCGGATCGAGGTCCCCTCGTCGGCGTGCTGGAGTAGCAGTTTGCGGACCGCGTCGGCGATCTCCTGGCGTCCTCCGTAACCGACCGCGACGTTGACCTCCATCCCGGAACGCCCCTCGGTGCGTTCCGCGGCCGCGCTGAGGGCCTTCGCGACCTCCGGCGGCAGCAGGTCAAGGGCTCCCACGATGCGGAGCCGCCAGGGCGTCTGCGGCGCGGCGAGCTCGTCGGTGACGTCGGTGATGATCTTCAGCAACGGGCTCAGTTCCTCGGCCGCGCGGCCGAGGTTGTCGGTCGAGAGCAGCCACATGGTGACGACCTCGACATCGGCCTCGTTGCACCAGCTCAGGAAGTCCGCGATCTTCTTGGCGCCGGCGCGATGGCCGTCGGCGACGTCGGTGAAGCCCGCTTCGCGCGCCCAGCGGCGGTTCCCGTCCAGCATGATGGCGATGTGGCGTGGATGGCGCCCCTTGGCCTGCTGGATCAGGCGCCTGCCGTAGGCGCTGTACACGACGTCTGACAAGAAGGACCGAAGACTCACGCCAGTGGAGACTAGTCACCCCGCGAGCCCCAGTGGGACGCGCCACGGACACTGGTAAAAAACCTACGGTGCCGTAACCTGGCTGAGTGAGCGTAGAGACCGAACCCCAGCCGTCCGGCCCCACGCCCTTGGTGGACACGCGTCCTCGCCTTCGGGGCCACCTCCACTTCTGGTCCTTCTTCGGCGCTGTCGCCGGAGCCGCGGCCCTCATCAGCCTCGCGGCGTCCACTGTGTCGCCTATAGCCGCTTTATCCACTTCGGTCTACGGCCTGACCGTGCTCGGCGTCTTCGGCGTCAGCGCGCTCTACCACCGTCGCTTGTGGAGCCCACGAGCATACGAATGGATGAAGCGCGCCGACCATTCGATGATCTTCCTGTTCATCGCGGGCACTTACACGCCGTTCACCCTTCTGGCGATGTCCCAGCCGACCGGGTACATCGTGCTGGCCATCGTCTGGGGCGGCGCGATCGGCGGCGTCACCCTGAAGATGCTGTGGCCGAACGCGCCCCGCTGGCTCGGCGTGCCGATCTACATCGCACTGGGCTGGGTCGCCGTCTTCGTCCTGCCCGAACTGGGCGCGCACGCCGGCGTCGCGGCACTCGTGCTGCTCTGCGTGGGCGGCCTGTTCTACACGCTGGGCGCGGTGTTCTACGCCGTCAAGTGGCCGAACCACTTCCCGGACACCTTCGGGTATCACGAGTACTTCCACGCGTGCACGGTGCTGGCCGCGGTCTCGCACTACATCGCGATCTGGCTGGCGATGTACGCCTAGCAGGGCTTTTACCAAGTACATGAAGGCCCCCTTCCTTGCGCTAGGCGCAAGGAAGGGGGCCTTCATGTACTTCAGAGGGGTACGAAGCCGGTGACCTGGACGGACACACGCGTGTTCCCTCTGGCACAAGAAAGTGCCTTCTTCCGGCGCCCCGGAACCCCGGTCATGATCACCACCATGACCAAGAACGTTCCACCCCGCGCCCTCGACGACGCGGCCCTCAGCGCCTTCATCGCCGAGCACACCTTCGGCGCCCTCGCGACCCTCAAGCGCGACGGCCGCCCGCACCTCTCCACGGTCGTCTACACCTGGGACCCCGAGACCCGGGAGATCCGGGTCAGCACGACCGAAGACCGCCTCAAGGTCAAGCAGCTCCGTAACAACCCCACCGCTTCGCTCTACGTCTCCAGCGCCGACCACTGGAAATTCGCGGTCGTGGAAGGAAAAACGGAACTCTCCGAAGTCACGCGAACACCCGAAGGCGAGCGAAGGCTCTACATCACCCTTAAAGCCGAGAAACTCTATGGAACAGCCCTCGACATCGCTTAACGTACCCACCTGGAAAAGGCCAGGTGAGGAGTCGTCCGATGTGGGAGAAGCGGATGGAGTGGCCGCTCAACGCCGCCGCCATGCTGTTCCTGGCCGCCTACGCCTGGCCGATCCTGCAACCCTCGCTGGGGCAGACCGGCCGGGTCTGGTGCGAGGTCGTCACCTGGGTCGCCTGGGCGGTCTTCGCCCTGGACTACGGCGTCCGCCTCAAGCACGCCGAGGACAAACAGGCCTTCCTCAAGAGCAACATCTTCGACCTGGTGATCATCGTGCTCCCGCTGATCCGGCAGCTGCGGCTGCTCCGGCTGGTCACGGTGCTCAACGTCCTCAACCGCAACGCCGGCCTGTCGCTGCGCGGCCGCGTCGTGGTCTACACGGTGGGCGCGACGGCGCTGATCGTGTTCTGTTCGGCGCTCGCCGTGCTCGACGCCGAACGCACTCAGCCGGACGCGCCGATCACCGACTTCCCGGACGCGGTGTGGTGGTCCATCACGACGATCACCACGGTCGGCTACGGCGATCGCTACCCCATCAGCGGCACCGGCCGCGTCGTCGCGGTCGGGCTGATGGTGGCCGGGATCGCGCTGCTCGGTGTGGTCACCGCGACCCTGGCGTCGTGGCTGATCCGCCGGGTGACCGAGGCCGACGAGAACGCGCAGGCCGTCACCCGCGAGCATCTCGACGAGCTGACCCGCGAGGTCAAGGCGTTGCGGGCCGAGCTCGCCGAGCAGCGCGCCGGGGTCAGTCCCGAAGCATCGGAGCCGCTAGGTACTGCTCGGGGATAGCGAAGGCGTCGACGAGGGTGCGCGCGTGCGGGCGCAGGTCGGCGCACAACGCGTTCACCGCGGCGGTGACGGCCTTCGAGCGGCCGGAGGTCAGGCGCCCGTGTTCGAGGAACCAGCCCCGGTCCGCCTCGATGTTCGCGAGCGCGTAGAGGTCGCAGACCCGCTCCAGCAGCTCGCGAGCCTCAGCATCGGCACAGCGCTCGATGGCGCCGATGAACGCCTCCAGCACCACCCTGTCGACGTGTACTCGCCCGGCGCGCAGCACGTGATCCTGCGCGTCGTTGAAGACACCGAAGGGATCCGAAGCGGCCTTACGCAGACGCTGCGCGACCCCGCCGAGTACGTGCTCTTCGCGGTCTTCGAACAGCTTCAGATGCCATTCGCGCGAGTACAGCACGTCGCTGTCGTCGGCGTCGGTGAGCCGCTCGACGACCTTGCGCGCGGACGTCCGTTCGATCACGGCCTCGACGAACTGCTCCGCCACGAACCGCGCGGTCGCGAGCGGGCTCAGGTCCTCGAAATGGTCCTTGTAGCTGGTCAGCAGGCCCTTCGCGACCAGCTGCAACAGCACGGTGTTGTCACCCTCGAAGGTGGTGAAGACGTCCGTGTCGGCTTTCAGCCCGGCGAGCAGGTTCTCCGACAGATAGCCGGAGCCGCCGCACGCCTCACGAGCGGCCTGGATGGTCGCCGTCGCGTGCCAGGTCGAGACGGCCTTGATCCCGGCCGCGCGCGACTCCAGCTCCCGCTGCTCCTCCTCCGGCGCGTCCTCGGCGATGTCGTTCAGCGTCGCGACGAGGGCTTCCTGCGCGAAGTGCAGCGCGTACGACGTCGCCAGCGCGGGCAGCAGTTTCCGTTGGTGCGCGCGATAGTCGAGGATCACGACCTCGTCGCCGTCCGGCCGCGCGAACTGACGACGCTGCTCGCCGTATCGGACGGCCAGCGCCAGCGCGCGTTTCGTCGCGCTGCCGGCGCTGCCCGCGACGCTGACCCGGCCGCGGATGAGCGTGCCCAGCATCGTGAAGAACCGGCGGCCGTCGCTCTCGATCGGGCTCGTGTACGTCCCGTCCTCGGCGACGTCACCGAACCGGTTGAGCAGCGCCTCGCGCGGAACCCTCACCTGGGTGAAGGTGAGCCGCCCGTTGTCGACGCCGTTGAGACCCGCCTTGCGGCCGCAGTCCTCGATCTCGACGCCGTTCGCGTGCTCGCCGCGGATCGGCACCACGAACGCGTGCACGCCGCGCGACTCCCCGCCGGTGATCAGCTGCGCGAACACCACCGCGAGTTCGCCGTCGCGGGCGGCGTTGCCGATGTACTCCTTCATCGCGCCCCGGTCCGGTGTGTGCACGACGAACTCGCGCGTGGCCGGATCGTAGGTCGCGGTGGTGCGCAGGTGCTGGACGTCCGAGCCGTGACCGTGCTCGGTCATCGCGAAACAGCCCAGCAGGTCCAGGTCCTTGATCTCGCGCAGGTAGCGCTCGTGGTGGCGTTCGGTGCCGAGCAACTGCACCGCGCCGCCGAACAGGCCCCATTGGACACCGGCCTTGACCATCAGCGAGAGGTCGCCGAAGCCCAGCATCTCGAACGACATCACCGAGCCGCCGACGTCGCCGCCCCCGCCGTACGCCGGGTCGAAACCGAGACCCGGGCGGTCGGTTTCGGCGAGCTTGCGCAACCACTCGAGCACCTGGGCGCGGTGCGCTTCGACGTCGAGATCGACGGGATCCTTGAAGTCCTCCGCCGCCATCTGCGCGCGCACCGCGCGGCGAAGCCCGGCCCACCGTCCATCGAGGACGGTGGTCAGCGCGTCCGGGTCGATCTTCGCGGGAAGTCCTGGTGTGTCCACGATTCCTCCGATGCGGTGCGTTCTGACCTCAGCCTGCCGCACCGCATCGGCGGACGCAGCACGAATCAGACCGGCTTCCCGTTGATCGTCGTGTTCACGAACCGCAGGTCGTCGACGTGGTCCAGGGTGTTCTCCGTGCTAGCGACGCCGTCGAAGCGGCAATCGCTCACCCGCAGGCCCCGAACGTGTGAGTTGGGCAACCCCCGGACGTCGAACGCCGCCTGCCCGCATTTCGTGCTCGCGGAGTCGCTGATGGTGAACGGCCCGAACCGCGGGACGTACGCGCCGGTCTGACCGTTGTAATCCGGCAGGACGTACGCGAACGAGCGGGCGAACGTGCCGGAGACTCTGTCGAGATTGACGTTCTCGGTGAACCCGCCGCGCAGGGTGTTCGACTTGACGTACAGCGCGTACTTCGTCTCGCCGGTGACCGTGAGCTTGTACGCGTAGACGTCGCTGATGCCGCCGGTCTGCTCGCTCCCGCAGGTGATCGCGCCCCAGTTGCCGTCCATCACGCAGTTCGCGACGACGATGTTCCGGCACGGCACCCCGACCCGGCGCCCGTCGGCGTCCCTGCCCGCTTTGAGCGCGATGTTGTCGTCGTGCGCGCCGAGGTGGGAGTTCACGATCACGACGTGGTCGCAGGACTCGGGGTCACACGCGTCGGTGTTGGAGTGCGCGGTGCTCGCGTCCGTGCGGACGCCGTCGATCGTGACGTTGCGGCACAGCGTGGGGTGCAGCTGCCAGAACACCGGGTTCTTCAGTGTGACGCCCTGGATGAGCACGGTGTCGCACGCGTACGGCTCGACGAACGTGGACCGCATGGCGTGCCCGGAGCCGGGAACGATCCGTTTCTCCGGCGGGACTCCCTTGGCCACCAGGGATTCCAGGTACTCGCGGTCCTTGCCCTTGTTCCAGGAAGCCGTATCAGCGGCGTCGAGCGTGCCCCGCCCGGTCACCGCGATGTCGGATTCCTTGTACGCGTAGATCATCGGCGACCGGTTGACGCACTCGATGCCCTCGTAGCGGGTGAGCACGTTCGGGAACTTCGAGGCGTCGGAGCCGAACTTGAGCACCGCGCCCGCGTCGAGGTGCAGGTCCACGTTGCTCTTGAGGTACACCGCGCCGGTGACGAAGGTGCCTTTCGGCACGACGACGTGGCCGCCGCCACGCGCGTTGGCCGTCTCGATCGTCTTCTTGATCGCGGCCGAGTTATCGGTCTTCCCGTCGCCTTTGGCGCCGAAATCGAGCACGGAGAACGTCCGGTCCGGGAAGACCGGACGTTTCGTCCGCGCGACGATGTCGTTGGCGGCGGGCCAGGGAAGGACCGGGGCCGCCGAGGCGGTGGGCGCGAGCAAGGGGCTCGCGGCCACCACGAGACCGCCCTTGATCAGCCAACGCCGGGAGAATCTGCCGTCCATGACGCCTTCTTTCGCAAGAGGACTTCGGTGAAGACGGCGGAATCCCGACTCTAGGTGGGGCCCCTGGTGTCAGGAAAGGTCCGGTCCCTGTGAGCGGAGATCGTCGACCTTGGTCATCGCCTCCCGGAGTTCGGCGAGCCAGGTGTCCGCGTGCTCGCCGACCAGCCGGACGGCCCAGGCCAGCGCCTCCGACCGCGACCGCGCGACACCGGCGTCGACGAGGGTGTCGAGGACCAGGCGTTCGGGCTGCCGCAGCCTGGTCATGACCGGCGCCGAATGCGTGGTGAACAGGTGCCGCGTGCCGCCGAGGCTCGCGCCCCAGGCGACCTTGCGCTGATACCGGTGCTCGGCCTGGCGCGCGATCTCGATCCGCTCGTCGCGGGTCTCCTCGCGGAACCGGCTGATCCGGCCGTCCTCGGCCGCCGCACGAGCGGCGTCGTCGGCGTATTCGCCGCCGAGCGGCTGGAGCTCGCCGACGATGACGATCTCTTCGCGATCCACCGTGACCTCGGGGTCCCCGGTGAACCAGCCCTCCGGCAACCGCCCGCCGAACCACGCCGCCGCGTCGTCCGCCGACGGGATCTCCGCCTGCTGCCAGCCGCCCCGGCCCTTCCAGCCACCGCGTCCCATATGTCTCGCCGTCCTGAAGTAGGTGTGCATGCTCGCCTCCGCGATTACATGATTACAACGCTACCGACGCTACGCGCGCAATGATTGGAAGTCAGGCGTGTTCTCCCCCGGCGAAACCCCATGACCTGCGTGGACACCTTCGGTACAGCGGGTCGTGAGTGTTTTGTGTCGTTAGAACGACCCAAAACACTCACGACTACCCGGCCCTGAGCTGCGCGCGCAGGTCCTCCGCCGTCGTGACCGGCCGCTCGCACACGTACCCCCGGCACACGTAAGCGGCGGCGGCGCCCTCGACCAGCGGCCGGCCGGCGAGCAGCGGCACGCCGTCCGCGTCGGGAGCCCCGCTCACGACGACGGCGCCGTCCGGCAGCGAAGCGACGGCCGCGGCGAGCAGATCCGCACGAGAAGCGGCGTCCGGCCCGGCGACGGCCACCTGGACCGGGCCGGCGGCCGCGGCTTCGGCGACCGTCAGCCAGTGCCCGGCGAACCGCGGCGCGTGGGCGGCGAGCCGTCCCGCGCGCGCCAGCGCCTGCTCGGCCGCCTCGCGATAGCGGCCCACCTGGTCGTGCCCGGCGAGCACGGAGGCGGTCAGCAACGCGTTCGCCAGCGCCGAAGCCCCCGACGGGCTCGCGTTGTCGGTCGGGTCGGACGGCCGCTGCACCAGGACTTCCGCGTCGTCGGCCGTGTCGTAGTAGGCCCCCGGCGACTCCGGGACGTCGAAATGCGCCAAAGCCAGATCCAGCAGGGTGATCGCGTCAGCGAGCCAGCGCGGTTCCCCGGTCACCTGGTGGAGTTCGAGCAGCCCTTCGGCGAGGCACGAGTAGTCCTCCAGCACCCCGGCGGTCGTGCCGACGACGCCGTCGCGCGAGGTCCGGCGCAGCCGTCCGTCGACGAAATGGGTGTCCATCAGGAAAGCCGCGGCGCGGGCGGCCGCTTCGATCCACTGTGGACGATCAAGGCGCGAGCCCGCTTTGGCGAGCGCGCCGATCGCGAGCCCGTTCCACGCGGCGATGACCTTGTCGTCGCGGGCGGGCTGGGGACGTCCGTTCCGCGCGGCCAGCAGCGCGCGACGGACCCGTTCGTAACGCGTTTCGTCCTCTGGATGCGGTTCACGCAGCCGCAGGGTCGACGCGCCGTGCTCGAAGTTGCCCCGCTCGGTCACCTGGAACAGCTCGGCCGCCCAAGCCCCGTCTTCCTCGCCGAGCACCTCGGCGAGCTGCGCGGGAGTCCAGACATAGGTGAGCCCCTCGACGCCGTCGGTGTCCGCGTCGAGCGAAGCGGCGAACCCGCCTTCGGCTGTCCCGAGGTCGCGAAGCAGGAACTCCGCGGTCTCCTCGACCGTCCTCCGCGCGTACTCATACCCGGTCACGCCGTGGAACTGCGCGTAGAAGCGCAGGAGCAAACCGTTGTCGTACAACATCTTTTCGAAGTGCGGCACTTCCCAGCGCGCGTCGACCGAGTAGCGCGCGAAGCCACCGGCGAGCTGGTCGTTGAGCCCGCCGAGCGCCATCGCCTCGGCCGTGTGCTCGACCGACGCGAGATCGGAACCGGTGCGCTCGTGATGGCGGAGCAGGAAGTTCAACGCCATCGTCGGCGGGAACTTCGGCGCTCCCCCGAATCCGCCGCTCTCGGCGTCGTACTCCTTGCCCAATGAAGCGACCGCGGCCGCCATCGCCGCACCGTCCACAACGGACTCGGGAAGCGGGCCGCTCTTCTCCGTGAGATGCGCGATGATCTGCTGAGCGCCGGAACGCAGCTCGTCCGGGCGCTCACCCCAGGCCTCGGCGACCGCGACGAGCAGCTGCGAGAACGACGGCATCCCGGGCCGCGGCGACGGCGGGTAGTAGGTGCCGCAATGGAACGGCTCGCCTTCCGGGGTCAGGAAACACGTCATCGGCCAGCCGCCCTGACCGGTCATCGCCTGCGTGGCCGCCATGTACACCGAGTCGATGTCCGGGCGCTCTTCGCGGTCCACCTTGATGTTGACGAAGTTCGCGTTCATCAACGTCGCGGTGGCTTCGTCCTCGAAGGACTCGTGCGCCATGACATGGCACCAATGGCAGGCCGCGTAGCCGACCGAGAGCAGGATCGGCACGTTCCGTCGTTTCGCCTCGGCCAGCGCTTCCTCGCCCCAAGGCCACCAGTCCACCGGGTTCTCGGCGTGCTGCAGCAGGTACGGACTGGTCGCGGCCTTCAGGCGGTTCGACATGCCTCCAGGGTCCCACGCGGAAAAGCGGGCGCGCGGAACGGCCGTCTGCGCGACACTGACGCGGTGTTGCTGACCATGACGACCACCCGGACGCCCGCCACCGACCTGGGCTTTCTCCTGCACAAACATCCGGAGAAGGCGCAGCCGATCACGCTCTCGGCCGGGACGGCGCACGTCTTCTACCCCGAGGCGTCCGACGAGCGCTGCACCGTCGCGCTGCTGGTCGAGATCGACCCCGTCGACCTCGTGCGCGGCGGCGGGACGTCGTTGACCCAGTACGTCAACGACCGGCCGTACGCGGGTGGCTCGTATCTGGCGGTGGCGCTGCGCGCGGCCTTCACGACGGCGCTGGCTGGCCGGTGCGCGAACCGGCCGGAACTGGTCGACGAAGGCTTCCCGCTGGAGATCCGCGTCCCGTCACTGACCGCGCGCGGCGGCGCCGAGGTCGTCCACAAGCTGTTCGAACCGCTGGGCTGGCAGGTCGAAACGAAGACGATCCCGCTCGATCCCGAATTCCCGCGGTGGGGCGACTCCCGCTACGTCGACCTCCGGCTGACCGGGACCCAGCGCGTCGTCGACGCGTTGCGGCACCTGTACGTCCTGTTGCCCGCTCTCGACGGCGACAAGCACTACTGGATCGGCCAGGACGAGGCCGACAAGCTGCTGCGGGTCGGCGAGGGCTGGCTCGCGGGCCATCCGGAACGGGACCTCATCACGAGCCGGTACCTCGAACGACGTCGTCCGATCGTGTCGTACGCGCTCGCGCAGCTGGCCGAAGCGGACGACGTGCCCGCCGAGACCGAAGCGCTCGTCACCGAACTGCCGGACAGGCCCGAGCCGCTGGCCGTGCAGCGCCACGGGAGTGTGCTCGCGGCGCTCCGGGCGGCCGGCGCGCGGCGTGTGCTCGACCTCGGCTGCGGCGGTGGCGCGCTGCTGCGCGTCCTCCAGAAAGAGCCGTCGTTCACCGAGATCGTCGGTGTCGACGTGTCCGCGAGCGCGCTCGACATCGCGGAGAAGCGCCTCAAAGACAAGTCCCGGATCACGCTGCGGCAGTCGGCGCTGACCTACGCGGATCCTTCGCTGGCCGGATACGACGCGGCCGTGCTGATGGAGGTGATCGAGCACGTCGACGAGGAGCGTCTGCCCGCGCTGGAGCACGCCGTGTTCGGCGTCGCCGCACCGCGGACGGTGCTCGTCACGACGCCGAACGCCGAGTACAACCGGCACTTCGAATTCCTCGAAGACGGCAAGTTCCGGCACGCCGACCACCGTTTCGAATGGACGCGCGAGCAGTTCCGCTCATGGGCCGAGGGGGTCGCGTCCCGGCGCGGCTACGACGTCCGCCACCTGCCGGTGGGACAGGAGTCCCAGGAATCAGGACCGCCGACCCAAATGGCGGTCTTCACGTCTCGAAAGGAGGCCGTGGCATGAAACTGACCATTCCCGACATGTCCCTCGTCGTGCTCGTCGGCGCCTCCGGCTCCGGCAAATCGACCTTCGCGCGGACGCATTTCGCGCCGACCCAGGTGCTGTCCAGCGACTACTTCCGCGGCCTGGTGGCCGACGACGAGAACGACCAGAGCGCGTCGGCCGCCGCTTTCGACGTGCTCCACTACGTCGCGGCGAAGCGGCTCGAAGCGGGCCGGATCACGGTGATCGACGCGACGAACGTCCAACGTTCTTCCCGCGCGAGCCTGCTGAAGCTGGCGAGGGAGCACGACGTCATGCCGACGGCGATCGTGCTGGACCTGCCGGTGAAGGTCTGCCACGAACGCAACGAATCCCGGCCGGACCGCGACTTCGGCGAGCACGTCGTCCGCCGTCAGCGCGGCGAACTGCACCGCTCGCTGAAGTCGTTGGAGCGCGAGGGTTTCCGCCGCGTGCACGTGCTGCGCAGCGTCGCCGAGGTCGCCGAAGCGGAGATCGTCGTCGAGCCACTGCGCAACGACCGTCGCGAGCTGACCGGACCGTTCGACGTCATCGGTGACGTCCACGGCTGCCGCGAGGAACTGGACCAGTTGCTCACCGAACTGGGATACGTCGACGGCGTGCACCCGGAGGGACGGACCGCCGTGTTCGTCGGCGACCTCGTCGACCGCGGCCCCGACACGCCGGGCGTGCTGCGCCGCGTGATGGCCATGGCCGAGGCGGGCAGCGCGCTCGTCGTCTGCGGCAACCACGAACAGAAACTGGTCCGCGCACTGAACGGGCGCAACGTCAAGGTGGCGCACGGCCTCGCGGAGTCACTGGAGCAGCTTTCGGCACAGGACGACGACTTCCGCGCCAAGGCGCGAGAATTCTGTGACGGGCTCATCGCGCACTACGTCCTCGACGGTGGCAAGCTCGTCGTCGCGCACGCCGGTCTGCCCGAGAAGTTCCACGGGCGCGCGTCCGGCCGGGTGCGGAGCACCGCGCTCTACGGCGACACCACCGGCGAGACCGACGAGTACGGCCTTCCGGTGCGGCTGCCGTGGGCGCGTGACTACCGCGGTACCGCGATGGTCCTCTATGGACACACGCCGACGCTGGAACCGGAGTGGATCAACGGGACCATGTGTCTCGACACGGGCTGCGTCTTCGGCGGCAAGCTGACCGCTTTGCGTTACCCGGAGCGGGAAGTCGTCTCGGTGAAGGCGAAGAAGGTCTGGTACGAACCGGCGCGCCCGCTCGAACCCGGGCGGTCATTGGGCGGACGCGAACCCGCGGTGCTGGAGCTGGGCGACGTCACCGGGAAGCGGATCGTCGAGACCCGCCACCACGGCCGGGTCGGGGTGTCCGCCGAGCAGTCGGCCGCCGCGTTGGAGGTGATGAGCCGCTTCGCCGTCGACCCGCGCTGGCTGCCGTACCTGCCGCCGACCATGGCGCCGTGTTCGACGTCGGCCCTGGACGATTACCTCGAACACCCCGAGGAGGCCTTCGCCGAGTTCCGCGCGGCGGGAGTCGATCACGTGGTCTGCGAAGAGAAGCACATGGGATCGCGGGCCGTCGTGCTCGTGTGCCGTGACGACGACGTAGCTTCCGCGCGGTTCGGGATCCGAGGACCCGGCGCGGTCTACACCCGTACCGGGCGGCCGTTCTTCGCTCCGGAACAGAACGTGCGGCTGCTCGCCGGCGTCCGGGAGGCGTCGGCCGGGCTGTTCGAGGAACTGGACACCGGCTGGCTGCTGCTCGACGCGGAGTTGCTGCCATGGAGCGCGAAGGCGGGGTCCCTGATCTCGGGCCAGTACGCGGCCGTGGGCGCGGCCGCCCAGTCCGTGCTGCCCGCCGCCGTCGCTTCACTGGACCGGGCCGCCGCTCGCGGGATCGACGTGTCGGAACTCCTGACGCGGACGCGAACCCGTGAGTCCACTGTGGACGCGTACCGGCAGGCGTACCGGCGCTACTGCTGGCCGACCGACGGCCTCGATGGCGTCCGGCTGGCGCCGTTCCAGATTCTGGCGTCGGAAGGGCACGCGTACCACGACCGCCCGCACGAATGGCACCTCTCGCGGCTGGACCGGCTCACCGGCGACCTGTTCACCCGGACGCGGACACTCGCCGTCGACACCACCGACCCGGCGTCGGTGGCTCGCGGCGTCGAATGGTGGCTGGACCTGACCGGCGCGGGCGGCGAGGGCATGGTCGTCAAACCGGCGGCGAACCTGACGCGCGGCGCGCGCGGGCTGGCGCAACCGGGCGTGAAGGTGCGCGGGCGGGAGTACCTGCGGATCATCTACGGGCCCGACTACACGCTGCCGGAGAACCTCGAACGGCTGCGCAAGCGCGGGCTGAACCGGAAGCGGGCACTGGCGTTACGTGAGTACGCGCTGGGGCTGGAAGCACTGGAGCGGCTGGCTCGCGGGGAAGCACTGTGGCGGGTGCACGAGTGCGTGTTCGCGGTGCTGGCGCTGGAGTCGGATCCGGTCGACCCGCGCCTCTGACCCGCTTCCGTTGAATCCCAAGCCCGGTCCGTGAAGGACTCCTTGAGGGACCCAGAGTCCCTCAAGGAGTCCTTCACGGACTCGACGGTCGCGCGGGTGTCAGTCGGATTTGGCGACCGGCTTCTCCGCCTTCTCGACGGGCTCAGCGGGTTTCTCCTCGCCCGCCTTCTCCTCAGCGGGCGCCTCCAAAGAAGCGGCGGGTTCGTCGAAACTCTCCGGCAGCTTCTTCAGGTGCTTGGTCATCGACCGCACCAGCAGCGCGACGGCGATCAAGAACAGGATCAGGATCAGGAAACCCACCGGCGACGACTTGCCGAAGTCCTCACCTTGGCCGCCGTTGTCGCCGTTGCCGGGCTGCTGCGCCAGGAACTGCGACGACACCGTCACCGGGACGACGGCGAACGCCGGCACCACGAAACTCATCTAACCCTCCTTCAAACCGGCGAACAGATCGTCCTCCGGCAGGGTGCTGTCCACCAGTGAGCGGACCAGCTCGTACTCCTCGGTCGGCCAGACCTCGCGCTGCAGATCGCGCGGGACGGCGAACCAGCGGCTGTCCGGGTCGATCTGGGTGGCGTGCGCCTTGAGCGCCTCGTCACGCTGTTCGAAGTAGTCGCCGCATTCGACGCGGGTGGTCACCCGCTCCATGACGTCGGCCTTGTCCGGGTCCCACGACTTGAGCCACTCCTCGTACGGCGACTCCAGGCCGCGCGCGATCAGACCCTCGTGGAAGACGGTCATCCTGGCGCGCGAGAACCCGTGCACGTAGTACAGCTTCATCGGCTGCCACGGCTCGCCCGCGTCCGGGTAGCGCCCCGCCTCGCCGGCGGCGTCGAAGGCCGCGACCGAGATCTCGTGCGTGCGGATGTGGTCGGGGTGCGGGTACCCGCCGTTCTCGTCGTAGGTGACGATCACGTGCGGGCGGAACTCGCGGATGACCTTCACCAGCGCGCCGGTGGACTCCTCGAGCGGGATGACCGCGAACGAGCCCTCCGGGACCGGGGGCAGCGGGTCGCCCTCGGGCAGGCCCGAGTCGACGAACCCGAGCCAGGTGTGGCTCACGCCGAGGATCTTGGCCGCGCGGGCCATCTCCTCCCGGCGGATCTCGGTCATGTTGGCGAGCACTTCGGGACGGTCCATGGCCGGGTTCAGCACACTGCCCGCTTCGCCACCGGTACAGGTCACGACCATGACCTCGTGTCCTTCGGCGGCGTACTTCGCCATGGTTGCCGCGCCCTTGCTCGACTCGTCGTCGGGGTGCGCGTGCACCGCCATCAGGCGGAGGCGTGACTTCGGCGGTTCATTGGCTAGCACCATGCTCCGAACGTCCCCTTCTCGTTCCCTATTCCCCTGCCACCCTGCCTGACGGCCCGCCCGGCCGGGCGCGGATACTCGAGGGGAACCACTCGCATACGACCCCATTGTCCCTGCGAGCACGACGACACCAACCGGGAGGCCCGGGTTGAGCACGGGACAGGACGCTCCCACCGCGGAAAGCACCCGGACGGACGTGCCCGAGGACAGGTACGGGAAGACCCGCGCCGCGAAGCCCGCCCGCTGGCGACGCGTGGTGTTCGGGGCGATCGCCCTGCTGGTCAGCGGCGGCCTCGCCTACGCCATGTACCTGAACTTCGGCAGCGCGCCCATCGACGGCGAACGCGTCTCGTTCGCCGAGAAGCCGGGCGACGCGATGGAGATCACCATCAACGTGACCAGGGACGATGTGAACCGTCCCGGCGTGTGCGTCGTCCGCGTCCGCGACAAGGCGGGCGCGGAAAGCGGCCGTAAAGAGGTCCTTGTTCAACCTGGTTCGAAGAACAGCAGGGTGACTACCACCATCAAGAGCATCGGAAAGCCGGTCACGGCTGATATCTTCGGATGCTCATACGACGTACCACGGTACCTGTCAAGGCCATAGCGGCCAACGGGGTGAAACAGGCGCCCAACGCCGAGGCGCGACCGAATTCCTCCGGCGGCGATGCCTCGCGCCGTGTTACTCTGATCTACCGGCACGGCCCAAGACGGGCCGTGTTTTTCCTTTATCTCAGCCAGGCCGGCGCGCCATGTCGGCCTGGTGGCCGGCTTGTACACCCAAGCCTGGCAGGCCCTACTAGGAGATGGTGACCGTGAGCGACACAAAGGTGACCTGGCTGACCCAGGATGCCTACGACAGGCTCAAGCAGGAACTCGACCACTACATCGAGCTCCGCCCGGTCATCGCTGCGAAGATCAATGACAGCCGGGAAGAGGGCGACCTCAAGGAGAACGGCGGCTACCACGCCGCCCGTGAGGAACAGGGCCAGCACGAGGCCCGGATCCGCCACCTCCAGGAACTCCTCCGTTCGGCCAAGGTGGGCGAGCCGCCCGCCAACGACGGCAGCGCGGGACCGGGCAAGGTCCTCACCGTGCGTTACGACGGTGACGACGAGGACGAGAACTTCCTCTTGGCGACTCGCGAAGAGGGCACCGAGGGCGACCTGGACGTCTACTCGCCGGAGTCCCCCCTCGGCAAGGCGCTGCTCGGCGCCAAGGAGGGCGAGACCCGTGAGTACGAGCTGCCCAACGGCAGCATCCAGAAGGTGACTCTCGTCAAGGCCGTGCCCTACACCGGCAAGTGAGTTCTCCGCGCGCCCGGCCCGGCCCGATATGGCCGGGCGCGCATATGAGCCGTTAGCGTGACCTCCGGAGAATTCTGGAGGGAAACGATGAGCGAGCTACCGATCTGCGTCGCCTGCGGCATGCAGTACGCGGAACCCCGGTCCGACTGCCCGATCTGCGAGGACGAACGTCAGTACGTCCCGCCGGCCGGGCAACAGTGGACCGATCTGAACACCGTCCGCGCGAGCGGGACGTACACGGCTCGCATCGAGGAACAGGGACCCGGTCTCGTCGGAGTCGGGTCCACCCCCAACTTCGCCATCGGCGAGCGGGCGCTGCTGGTCAAGGCCGAATCCGGCAACTTCCTGTGGGACTGCGCGGGCTTCATCGACGACGACCTGGTCGCCAAGGTCCGCGAACTCGGCGGCATCACCGGCATCGCGATCAGCCATCCGCACTACTACACCACCATGGTCGAGTGGGCCCACACCTTCGACGTGCCCGTCTATCTGCACGAGGGCGACCAGCAGTGGATCGGCAGGCCGGATCCGGCGCTCAAGCTGTGGAGCGGAGCGACCCTCGACGTCGCCCCTGACCTGCGGCTGATCAACCTCGGCGTGCACTTCGCCGGCGGGACCGTGCTGCACTGGCCGGGCGGGGAGAACGGCCGCGGCGCGGTGCTTTCGGGCGACATCCTGCAGGTCATCCCGGACCGGCGCTTCGTCGGCATGATGTACAGCTACCCGAACCTGATCCCGGAGCGGCCGGAGATCGTCCGCCGCGCGGCCGAGATGCTCGAACCGTACGAGTTCGAGGCGATCTACGGCGCCTGGTGGGACGCCATCATCCGCACCGACGGGCACGAGGCCGTCCAGCGGTCGGCGAAGCGGTACCTGGCCCAGGTGGGCTAACTCCTCGCCAGCCGTTCCAGCAGCGGCCGTACGCGCGGCGGAACCGGCGTCGACAACGCGATCGACGTCGACGTCCGCCGCACGTACGGCGCGCCGACCACCTCGTCCACCACCCGCTGCAGGTCGTCGTTGTTGCGCGCCACCATGCGCACGAAGAGGTCGCCCTGCCCGGTCGTCGCGTGGACCTCGCACACCTCGTCGATGGCGGACAGCGCCTCCGCGACCTCGGCCCGGCGGCCCTGCGCGATCTCCAGGACGGCGAACGCGGTGAGGCCGTATCCCATCGCCGCGAGGTCGAGTTCGGGCGGGAACCCGCCGAGGATCCCGCGTTCGGTCAGCCGGTCCAGCCGGGCCTGCACGGTGCCCCGCGCGACCCCGAGCCGGCGCGCGCATTCGAGCACGCCGAGCCGGGGCGAGTCGGTGAGCAACAGCAGCAGCCGCGCGTCCAGTTCGTCGAGCGAGTCCGACATCGTGCCTACCTCCTACGCAGGTTGCCCACTTTGACTGCGCCACCTGCCCTCTCACTGGGCATAGTGCGCAGCGAAATCTTTGACCATTGCACATTTTGTCACGCCCTCGGATGCTTCAGGGCATGACGCACACAGTGGAACCCCAGGGTGCTCTTGACGACGTGAGCTACGACCAGCTGCGTCAGCTCGTCGGCCTCGTCGACCACGACTCTTCGACCGACCCCTTCCCGGTGAAGTCGATGGACGCGGTGGTGTTCATCGCGGGCAACGCCACGCAGACGGCCTGGTTCTACCAGGTCGCGTTCGGCATGCAGCTCATCGCGTACTCGGGTCCGGAGACCGGGAACTTCGAGCGCAAGTCGTTCGTGCTGAAGTCGGGCTCGGCCCGCTTCGTGATCATCGGGGGCGTCAAGCCCGACTCCGAGCTGCTCGACCACCACCGCCGTCACGGCGACGGCGTCATCGACCTCGCCCTCGAGGTCGCCGACGTCGACAAGTGCATCGCCCACGCCCGCGCGCAGGGCGCCACCGTCCTCGAAGAGCCGCACGACGTCTCCGACGAGCACGGCACCGTCCGGATCGCCGCGATCGCGACCTACGGCGAGACCCGCCACACGCTGATCGACCGGTCGAAGTACACCGGTGTCTACCTGCCCGGCTACGAGCCGCGCGAGAGCAAGATCGTCCGCCCCGAGGGCGCGCCGAAGCGCCTGTTCCAGGCTGTCGACCACTGTGTCGGCAACGTCGAACTCGGCAAGATGGACTACTGGGTCGACTGGTACCACCGCGTCATGGGCTTCGTGAACATGGCGGAGTTCGTCGGCGACGACATCGCGACCGAGTACTCGGCGCTGATGAGCAAGGTGGTCTCCAACGGCAACCACCGCGTCAAGTTCCCGCTCAACGAGCCGGCGATCGCGAAGAAGAAGTCGCAGATCGACGAGTACCTCGAGTTCTACGGCGGCGCGGGCTGCCAGCACATCGCGCTGGCCACCAACGACATCGTCGCGACGGTGAAGGCGATGCGCGCGGCGGGCGTCGAGTTCCTCGACACCCCGGACTCCTACTACGACGACCCGGAGCTGCGCGCCCGGATCGGCGAGGTCCGGGTGCCGATCGAGAAGCTCAAGGAGCACCGCATCCTGGTCGACCGCGACGAGGACGGCTACCTGCTGCAGATCTTCACCAAGCCGATCGGCGACCGCCCGACGGTGTTCTACGAGCTCATCGAGCGGCACGGTTCGCTCGGCTTCGGCAAGGGCAACTTCAAGGCCCTGTTCGAGGCCATCGAGCGTGAACAGGAACGTCGCGGCAACCTCTGACCCCGGCAGTTCGCAGGGCCGAAAGGGCTCTTCATCGCACTTGGTGCGGCGAAGGGCCCTTTCGCTGCGTGATGGGCCCGACTTCGTCGGCCCGGGGTGGTACACCGGACGGGAACTAAACTTCGGGCACACCGGAACCGGAGGCTCCTCCGGACCGTCAGTGTGAAGACGTCAGCACGCAGCTTGGAAGGGTCCCGATGCCGGACAACGTCGACGCCAGCGAACGCATGGTGGACAACTGGACGAAGCAGATCCAGGAGACCGCCGCGCGCTATCAGGCGATGGCCGCCCGCATGCAGGGCCAGACCGTGACCGAGCGGTCGAAGGACAACACCATCGAAGTGACGGTCGATGCGAAGGGCCTGCTGAAGAACCTGGTCATCTCGGAGGCCGTCAGCGGCAAGCGGATGGCCGAGGTCTCGGCGCAGGTCATGCGCCTCGTACAGCTCGCGCAGTCACGGATCCCCGAGCTGCTGCAGCAGGCGATGGCCGAGACCGTCGGCACGACCGACGAGACGGCGAACCGCGTGATCACGGAAGCGCAGAGCACCTTCCCGGAGGCGCCTCCCGAGGAGGACCTCGCCCCGCCGGAACCCGAGCGGCACCACCGCTTCGGCCCGGAGGAGGAAGAGCCCCCGCCGCCCGCGCAGGCCGGTCCGCCCCCGGCGAATCCGCCGCAGTCGGGTCCGCCGCAGCCGAAGCCGATCCCGCGCCGCCGCCGCACGCAGGACGACGATGACGACGACTTCGGCGGCAGCATCCTTTCCTAGAACGTCCATCCGGCCTGGTAGAGGGGAGAAACCATGGCAGGCAAGGGTTACGAGCTCGGCGCCGACCTCGACGCGCATTCCAAGCAGATCGACGGCATCGCCGACGGGCTGCGCGGCGCGGTCGACGCGGCGCAGCAGGTGAGCATGCCGACCGACGCGTACGGCATCATCTGCCAGCCGTTCCGGATGATGCTCGACCCGGTCGAGGAGTTCGGCATCAACGCGCTGAACAAGGCCGTCGAGGCCGCGACGGCCGTGGCGAACAACGTGCGTTCGGCGTCCAACGCCTACCGGACGCAGGACGAGAACTTCGCCGCCGAGTTCAAGAACGCGCAGGTGCCTGACTGATGCCCGAGGGAAACCCGCTCGTCGCGAAGGCCCCCACCGACGGGGACGGCCCGGGGCCGCTGACGGCGGGCAACAGCGACTACGGCTACGGGGCGGGCATCGGCGTCGCCGAGTCGGCCATGGACGCCTTCAACGGCATCTCGAACGGCGACTGGATCGGCGGCGGGCTCGGCGTGCTGAGCCTCGCGGGCGAGCTCGCCAGCGCCGCGATCGACCCGTTCGGCTACCTGATGTCGTCGGTGGCGTCGTTCCTGATGGAACACATGCAGCCGCTGAAGGACATGCTGGACGCCGTCGCGGGTGACCCGCCGGTCATCCAGTCGTACTCCGAGACCTGGGGCAACGTCGCCAAGAAGCTGGAAGACACCCAGGTCGAGTTCTCGAAC
The DNA here is from genome assembly GCF_001995215.1 of Amycolatopsis azurea DSM 43854. GTDB lineage: Bacteria > Actinomycetota > Actinomycetes > Mycobacteriales > Pseudonocardiaceae > Amycolatopsis > Amycolatopsis azurea. The sequence goes on along the minus strand of NZ_MUXN01000020.1, from coordinate 293,768 downwards.
GCGGTCAAGAACGGCACCACCGGCTGGACCGGTGACGCGGCCGACCAGTACCGCAAGCAGGCCGCGGAGCAGGCGGAGGCGATCAGCGGGGCGGCGACCGTCGCCGGCGCGATCAGCACCGTGGTGATGATCTTCGGTGAGATCGTCTCGTTCGTCCGCGAGTTCATCCGCCAGCTGATCGCGGACGCGGTCGGCAAGCTCATCTCCTGGGTCATGGAGACGGTGTTCTCCCTCGGCTTCGGCACGCCCGTGGTGGTCGCGCAGGCCGTCACCGCGATCGCCGAATGGGCCGCGAGGATCGCCGACAAGCTCAAGGAACTCTGCGACGCGATGCGGCGGGTCTCGCCGCTGCTGGGCAAGCTGGCCGACGTCTTCGAGAAGATCATCAAGATCTTCGGCAAGATCGCGGGCAAGGTCACCGGCCTGGACGTGATCAACACCCGGAACATCAAGACGGGCGGCTTCGTCCAGCGCGGCGGCCGTGGCGGGTCCGGCGGACCCGACGGTGGCGGCGCGGGTTCCGGGTCCGGGGACGGCCCGGACGGCGACGGTTCCGGTAGCGGCTCGGGCGACGGTTCCGGCGATGGATCCGGCAGTGGCTCGGGCGACGGCTCGAACAACTCGGGCGACGGTTCCAACGGCTCGAACGGCTCCGACGGCGACTCGGGCGGCTCCGGCGATTCCGGCCGCTCCGGTGACGGCTCCGGCGACTCGGGTTCGAACGGCGACTCCGGCGGATCGCGCCAAGGCGACTCCGGCGGCGACTCCCCGTCGAGCACCACCCGCGGCGGCGACGGCGGCGGCTCATCGTCCACAAGGGACGGTGGCGGCTCGCAGACCCGCTCGGACGGCGGTTCCCCCGGCCGAACCGGTGACGGCGACGGACCGTCCACTTCGGACAGCGGCTCCGGCGGCACGCCGGACGGAGGTGGCGGCTCCCCCAGTGCCGCACGCTCCGACACACCGGCTCCGCACACCCGGTCCGACGGCGGCTCCCCCGGCGATTCCGGCACTCCGCACCGCACGCCCGAAGGCGGCTCGCCGACCCCGAACCGCGCGGACACCGGCGGTTCGCCGAGCCACACGCCCGACGGCGGTTCTCCCGCTCCGCACACCCGTGCGGACAGCGGCGGCTCACCGAGCCACACGCCCGACGCCGGATCCCCGGCCCCACACACCCGTGCCGACACCGGCGGCTCCCCCAGCCACACGCCCGACGCCGGATCCCCGGCACCGCACACCCGTGCGGACAGCGGCGGCTCACCGAGCCACACCGGCGACGGCGGCAGCTCGCCCCGGACGCACGGCGGTGACGGCGGCGGTTCGCCCACACCGCGGTCCGACCCGTCGCCCGGCCACCACACCGGCAACGACGGCGGCAGCCCCACCAGGCCGACCGACAGCGGCACGACGACCAGCGGTACCGCGCCCACGGCACCGCGGGTCGGCGACGCCGGACCGTCACACGTCCCGTCACAGCGCGGCGGAACCGGTGGCGACGGTTCACCCGGCGTTCCTCCGCAGGGCCAGCCGGTCGCGGGCGGCATGCCGCCCCAAGGCGGCCCGGGTGGCGCTCCCGGCGGCACCCCGGGTTCACCCGGCGGCAGGCCGCAGGGCGGCGGCTGGACGGGCACGCCCGGTTCGCCGCGCACCCCGGACACGCACGGTCCGCGCACTCCCGACACCCACACCGGTCCCAGCCGCGGCCCGGGCCAGACCGGCCCCGGTGGCAGGCCGAACCAGCCGCATCAGCCGCAGCCGGTGGCCCGCGGCAACGACTTCGGCCCCGGCGCCCAGCCGCACACCGGCACGCCCGGTTCACCGGGCACGCACGGCCCCGGCAACCGGCCCGGCGGCACCGGTCCCGGCAACACCGGACCGGGCGGCCGCGGCCCCGGCGGCCACTCCGGCCCGCCGCATTCGCCGGACGGGCACGGCCCCGACGGGCACGGTCCGCGCCAGGACCCGAACGGCCACCCCGACGGTTCCCCGCACGACCGCGGTCCCGACGGCGAGCCGGACCGCCCGCTGACGCCGGACGAGGTCAACAAACGGCATTCCGAGGGCACCCCCGCGGGCAGCTCGTACCACCGCGGCGACGCGGACATGGGCGACCTGCCGCACCGGGTCCAGCCGGATCCGGACGGCCGCTACACCGTCGACGTGCACGTCACGCCGGACGGGCACGCCCGCATCGGCAACCGCACCTACACCCCGGAGGAGTTCGCGGACATCCTGCGCCGCAACGGGGACTACGACGGCCGCCCGATCCGGCTGATCGGCTGCGACGCGGGCTCGAACGACTTCGCGCGCCGTCTGTCGCGGGAACTCGACACCGAGGTCATGGCGCCGAGCAAGCCGGCGTGGACCGATTCGAACGGGCGGGTCTTCTCGTCCGACTACGAGGTCGGTCCCGACGGCCGCACCCGGCCCCGGATCCCGCCGAACGGCGAATGGGACGTCCACAGCCCCGACGGCACCGCCCGTCGGGCAAGCGACGACGGCTTCACGCCGGACACCTCGCACACGGACAAGCAGGACGTCGACGCCGACAGCGCCCAAAGCCGCGGCGACGGCGACAACGCCGGTCATCCGCCGTACGACGACGTTCCCAAGCCCCGGACGATCCGCCCGGACTCGCCGGAGTTCAACGAACGGTTCGCCGACTGGAACCGTCGGGACGACTCGGAGTTCACCGGGCCGCGAAACCGGCCGGACGGGCACGATCCGATCGACTCGCCTCGCGTCATCGACGATGTGGAACCGCGCGTCAAGAACACGAAGCTGGACTCCGAAGGGGTCCCGCAGGCCATTCGCGGGGAAAGGCCGCTGGCGCCCGACGCCGAGTACAGGGTGGAGTACAAGAACGGCGCCAGCAGCCGGTTCTTCACCGACGCCGACGGCAGGGTGACGCACATCGAAGCGACCGCCGGCACCAAGGAGCCGTTCCACAACCCCGATCTGCGTTACCCGTTGCAGCCCAACACGCAATACCGGGTCCCCAACTTCAACGATCCGGAAAAGGCTTGGACCTTCGAGGTCGGCGCCAACGGGAAGCCGACGGCCATGACCGGCGACCCGGCCTTCCGGGGACAGAACGAAGACTTCCGAGACCAGGCGTCGCAGGACCGGTCCAACGCCGAAGGCAAGAAGGCCTTCAGGAACCACCCCGACTACGGAGCCGAACACAAACCGGTCCGTTGGGCGGGCGGTCACCTCGCGGCGAACGAGATGGGCGGCCCCGGCGAGTACATCAACATGCATCCCCAGATGGCCGGCTCCAACAGCGGTAACTACAAGGACGGCTGGATCTACGACGCCTCCTGGCGGGCTCAGGAGGTCGAGCTCGGCAAGTTCGCCGACGGGCCCGGCCAGGAGATCGAGAACTACCAGGTCCGGATGGAAGGCGACAGCAACGGCGTTCCGGAGAACGTGACGATGCGCTGGCAGGAAGTCGTGTACAAGGTCGACGGGAACGGCGACATCGTCCCCGGGCCGGACGGCAAACCGATCGAAGTGTCCCGGGTGACCAGGCAACGGGACTTCCCGAATGATCCTTCCCAGGTGAACTACGGTCCGCGGACACGGTACGCGGGGAGCAACAGGACGACGACCACATGACGGACGAACTCACCGCCGACATCACGTCAGCCTTGACGAAGGCCGCTCCGGGCGGCTGGTCGCGGATCAGCCTCACGGTGTCCGCGACGGTGCTGGCCTACGACTACGCCACGGAAATCCGGCTGGCCGACGGGCGGAGCGGTGACATCGACCTGCCCGCCGAAGTGCGCGGAGGATTCCGTGAATTGCGCACCCGGATGTACGAACCAGGTCGCGGGACCTGGTTCTCGGCGAAGCTCGTGCTGACGTCCGGTGCGGCACCCGAGTTCACGTTCAACTTCGACGAAGACCCGAAATGGTGGCCGCCCTTGCATCCGGCCACCTTCACCCGCGACCTGGAAGCCTTCCCGCGCAACGAGGAACACGTCCCGGAGTGGTTGCGGAATCTGGTCGCCCAGGGCACGCAACTGGAGCAGGAACGGGACACACCGGCCTGAACCGGCACCGTGCCATGATGGGTCATCGCTACTCCAGCGGTGACCACGAGGAGGATTTACCGGATGGCTCAATGGCCTCAGCTCGACCCCATCGCGCAGAACGAGCTTCTCGGCGAGATCACCTTGTCGGTGGTCGGCGCCTTGCCGCAGGGCTGGCGTGAGGTGATGATGGACTACCGGGTGGTCGGCAAGAACATCGACGTCGCGGTCGGCGTCCTCGACCCGAACGGCACCTACCAGTTGTGGGAACCGTCCGTCGAGACCTGGCGCATGTTCCAGCGACTGCGCGGAGGCATGTACCAAGAAGGCGAAGGCACCTGGTTCTCCGCCAGGCTCGTCATCGAACCCCCGTCACGGTTCCGCGTCCAGTACAACTGGCAGAACGAACCCGACTTCCAGCCGTACCCGTCCCCGGACGAGTTCGCCCTGGAGCAAGAACGCTTCCCCCGCGGCGAGGCATACATGCCGGACTGGTTCAAACGTGGATTGGCCGCCTCCGGCGCCAAGACCGACTAAGGAAGAAACATGACCCAGCCGCCGGCGCCGTTGAACCAGCAGCAGCAACAGCAGCTCGTCTGGCAGATCGGCCATGCCCTCGCCACGCCGCTGCCGCCGGGTTGGCAGCAGATGCGCGTCGAGTACCGGGCGGCGGGCAGGCATGTCGAGGTCGACCTGCTCGTCACCGGTCAGGACGGGCTGCCGCGGCCGGTCCAGCCGAGCCCGGAAGCGGTGCAGCTGCTCGGGAACCTGCGGGCGGGGATGTACCAGCCCGGCCGCGGGACCTGGCTGAGCGCGATCGTGGTCTATGGTTCGGCGACGGTGCTCAGCACCGATTTCCTCGCCGACGTCGAGCCTCCGTGGCGGCAGGCGCCGCCGCCGATCGGCTTCCAGGACGAGCTCCGGTTCTTCCCGCGGGCCGAGCAGAGCATCCCGCCGTGGCTGCGGCAGCGAGCCGGGCTCGACGCCGCTCCGCCGGCCGAACCTTCGGTGGCGACTCCGCTCGCCGAGACCCCGGAGGCGCTGAAGTCACCTCGGGTCTACGACAGTCTCGACGAGTCGGGCCGTCCCGTGGTGGACCGCGAGCCGCTGACCCCGGAGGAACGGGACCGCGTGCTGGAGTATCTCGACGGCGCGCCGGTCGTGATGGCGTCACGGAGCTACGACGCCGACGCGTTCGAACCCGACCGGGAACCTTTGGTGCCGTTGAACTTCCGCACGGACGGCCGCTGGTACTGGCCGGGTGCGGTCGCCTACTACCTGCGCGAGCACGATGTGGCGCCCGACCCCGAACTGCTCGGCCACATCCGGGCGTTGCGGTTCACCCTGCCCGAGGTCGGTGAGCCCGAACGCGACCTCGCGGTCGCCGCCATCACCGGCCGGCCGTCCACTTAGGACATTGTGGTCCGACGGTCGGTCCCGGACCGCTGAACGGCCGGATCATGCCACCGGGCGGATACGTCACGTGACAAGTTCGGCATCCGGGTACTCTTGACAGCGGCGGCGAAGGCGACCAGGGAGCACACATGGCACGGGGGAACATCGGCAGGGTCCGGACGACCCGCTCCGCCGGGTTGCTCCCGGTCGTGCTGGCCCTCACCTCGGCCGCCCTGCTGACCGGCGCCGCCGTCTACACGGTCGATCGCGCCGGCTGCGTGGACCCGGGCCAGTACATCCGGCACGACAACCACATCGAACTCGTCGGCGGCTGCGTCGACGGTTCCGAACTGCCCGCCGCGCCGCAGGGGACCACGCACGAGGCGGACGCGAAGACCGGCGCGACACCCGGCAACTTCCGCCCGTAACCGGGCGCTTCCTCCCACCACACCGCGCTGACCAGCGCGAACGAAGCAAGGGACCTTTGCTGTCGCTTGGTTAGCGTACCTACGCTAACGACAGCAAAGGTCCCTTGCTCCCGCTCTGGGCTCGGCGGCGGTCAGCCCAGGGCTTGCGAAAGATCGGCGACCAGGTCACTGCCGTCCTCGATGCCGACGGACAGGCGCAGCAGGTTGTCCGGCACCTCCAGGGTCGACCCGGCGGTGCTCGCGTGGGTCATCCGGCCCGGGTGCTCGATGAGCGATTCGATCCCGCCCAGCGACTCGGCGAGGATGAACAGCTTCGTCTTCGACGCGACCTCGAGCGCGGCCTGCTCGCCGTCGACGTGGGTGAACGAGATCATCCCGCCGAAGCGCCGCATCTGCTTCGAAGCGACCTCGTGGCCGGGGTGCTCCGGCAGGCCCGGGTAGTAGACGCGCTCGACCTTCGGGTGCTTCAGCAGCATCCGGGCGATCAGCTCGGCGTTGTCGCTGTGCCGCTCCATTCGCAGCGCGAGCGTCTTGATCCCGCGCAGGGTCAGCCACGCGTCGAACGGGCCGGGCACCGCGCCGGCCGCGTTGCGCAGGTAGAACAGCTGCTCACGGAGTTCGTCCTCGTTCGTCAGGATCGCGCCGCCGACGACGTCGGAGTGCCCGCCGAGGTACTTGGTCGTCGAGTGCAGGACGACGTCGGCACCCAGCGAAAGCGGGTTCTGCAGGTACGGGGTGGCGAAGGTGTTGTCGACGACCAGGCGGGCGCCGGCGCCGTGCGCGACCTCGGCCAGCGCGGCGATGTCGGCGATCCCCAGCATCGGGTTCGTCGGCGACTCGCACCAGATCAGCTTCGTCTCCGGCCGGATCGCGGCGCGGACCTCGGCGATGTTCCCCAGGTCGGCGACCGTGTGCTCGACGCCCCACAGGCTGAGCACCTTGTCGATCAGCCGGAAGGTGCCGCCGTACGCGTCGTTGCCGAGCACGAGGTGGTCACCGGGCCGCAGGGTCGCCCGCAGCAGGACGTCGCTGGCCGCCATCCCGGACGCGTAGGCCAGGCCGTGCCGGGCGCCTTCGAGCGCCGCGAGCGCGACCTCCAGCGCGGTGCGCGTGGGGTTGGCGGTGCGGGAGTATTCGTAGTCGCCTTCGCGCGTTCCGCCGACGCCGTCCTGCGCGTAAGTCGAGGTCTGATAGATCGGCACGATGACCGCGCCGGTCCGGGGGTCGGGGTTCTGCCCGGCGTGGATCGCGCGCGTCTCGAAACCCAGCAGAGAGTAGTCATCGGCCATACGGTCCAGGGTACGACCACCACCTCGAGATCCCATCGACTGGGATCGAACTCACCACTGTCCGGGTGGCGGTGCCTGCTGCTGCTGCTGCTGCGGGCCGGGGGCGGGCGGGTAGCCGGGCTGCGGTGGCGGATATCCGAAGTTCGGCGGCATGGCCGTCGCGGGCTGTTTCCTGGCCGCGATCCAGCGTCCCGTCGGCGGGATCAGCGCGAGCACGAGGGTCGGGATCGCCGGTACCAGCACCAGGATGAGGACCCAGCCGAAGCCGAAACGCAGCGTCACCCCGCTGTACGAGAAGAGGAAGAACGAGCCGGACGCCCGGAACACGAAGACCAGCGCCACACAAACGATCGCGACCCCGGATCCGATCGCGGTGAGCAGTCGCCCCGCGCCTTTGCGCAGGAGCAGCAGGATCCCACCACTCAAGAGCAAGGCCGCGGTGACGAAGTCGAGCACCGCGCCGATGACAAGGAAGGCGACGGTGAAGTCGACGAACTCGATGACGTGGAAGGCGGCGCCGGCGAGGAACCAGAGCCCGCCGAGAATCGCGAAGATCGCGGCGATGATCCCGGTGGCGCCGCTCGGTCGCCGCACGGCTCCCGGCGGCGGGTAGGCACCGGGCGGCGGATATCCGCCCTGCGGCGGGTACTGCTGAAACGTCATTTCTCCCCCTGTCGAACTTCCTGCCTCATCCTGTCAGCCCCGCTACCAGCCAGGAAGCTGATTCTGCGGGCGATAGGGCTGAGCCGGAGCGGGCCGCCAGCGCAGGTACCTCAGTGTCGGCGGGATGATCGCGAAGATCAGCGTGAACGGGGCGACCGCGAACATGACCACCCGCACGATGGCGACGAACGTCTCGAACTCGAACTGCACGCGGAAGTACAGACCGTAGGAACCGTTGAACGCCAACGGTTCCGTCAAGACGGCGGCGATCACCATCAGCGAGCCGAGCACCAGCAGTACCGCGCCGGCGACCGAGCGGAAGAACGCCGACAGCGCCCCGACCAACAGGAACAGCGCGGCCAGCAGGTACAGCCCCAGCGCGGTCAGCACGAGACCGGGCAGATCGCCGATGCTGAACCCCGACGGCAGTTCGAGGAAGAAGTAGATCGGGAGGTACCCGGCGGCGACCGCGGCGACCAGTCCGAGCAACGCGGCGATGACCGCCGTCGCCCCCGAGGGCCGGGTCTGCGGTGCGGGATAGCCGAATCCGGGGGGTCCGGGCTGTGCGGGATATCCGTACGGACCGCTCACGTCGCCCCCATCGGCAGGTCTGGGTTAACGGCGCTCACCCTAGCCCGGCGAACTTGGCCGTGGCAGGGGAATCGGAAGACACGAGCGGAAACAGAACGCCCCCGGCCGACGGCCGGGGGCGTTCTGGGCGAAACCGTTCAGTGGTGGCGAATCACCACTGCTGCGGAGGCTGACCGGGCTGCTGGCCAGGCTGGCCGAAACCGCCGCTGGGCGGGCCCGGCTGGCCGGGCTGCTGCCCGAAACCGCCGGGCTGCTGCGGCGGCTGACCGAAGCCACCCTGCGGGGGCTGACCCGGCTGGGCGAAACCGCCGCTGGGCGGACCCTGCTGGCCGGGCTGCTGCCCGAAACCGCCGGGCTGACCCGGCTGCGGGAAACCACCCGAGGACGGCCCCGGCTGACCGGGCTGACCGTAGGGACCCGGCTGCGGCTGGCCGTACGGACCGGGCTGGCCAGGCTGGCCGAAGCCACCCTGCGGCGGGCCGCCGAAGCCACCGGGCTGGCCGCCCTGCGGCGCGCCGAGCACCGACCCGCCGCCACCGAGACCGACGAACTGCGCGGTCGCCGGGATCAGGCCCAGCACACCGGCGGCCAGGATCACGATGCCGAGGAGCAGGTGCAGCAGGCCGCCGCCGATACCGGCGCCTTCCTTCGCGTAAGACGGCAGCTTGGCCACGAACTCCGCCGACGGGGTCGAACCCATGAGCAGGAGCAGGCCGAACAGCGCGAGGAGCGCGCCACCGGCGGCGACCACGATCGGCGCGATCTTCTTCACCGCGCCCTGGAGCTTGCCCGCGAGGGCGAGCCCGACACCACCGGCGAGCGAGACGAGCGAGCCGACCAGAAGCATGATCACGTAGAACCACGTGGCGCCCGGGCCGACCACACCGGCCTCGTCGAGGAACTTGTCGATCTGTTCCTGGTTCGGGGCGCCGTCGAAGACCTTCGAGTAGTCGCTGGCGTCACCGAAGTAGACGAACGACACGATCAAGGCGATCAGGCCGAGCAGGGCAACGACGCCACCGGCGATGAAGCCGAACAGCGGGTTCCCGCCACCTCCGCCACCGGCGGGAGCGGGGTTGTAGCCCTGCGGTCCGCCGAAACCGGGCTGCTGGCCGAAGCCGCCCTGAGGCGGTCCGCCGAAGCCCTGCTGCGGCTGGCCGAAACCGGGCTGCTGCCCCTGCGACGGGTCGAACCCGCCCTGCGGGGGTCCGCCGAAGCCCTGCTGCTGACCGAAGCCGCCACCCTGCGCGCCGTAGGCACCGGCGGCCGGATTGTCGGCCGCGCTCGGCGGCGGGGCGTACGGGATGGCGGGCGGCTGCGAGCCCGGCGGCACGAGCTGGGTGGACTCGCTGGCGGGGGTCTCCCCGCCCGGGCTCACCGGCTGCACGACCTGGGTCGCGTTCGCGTCGCCGGAACCCGGCTGGACCGGCTGCACGACCTGAGTGGGCTCCGGCGTGTCACCGAACCCGCCGCCCTGAGGTGGTTCATAGGAGGGCTGCTGCCCGTACTGCGGTTGCCCGTAGTCGGGCTGCGCCGGCGGCTGGCCGGGCTGCACCACCTGGGTCGGTTCCGGGGAACCGAACGGGTTGTCTTGCTGCGGCTGAGGGCCACTCGGGGGTCCCTGCGGTGGCTGGGCGCCACCCCAAGGCTGATTCGGTGGCTGCGGAGCACTCATTTGGGTCTTGAACCCCCTTGACGAGGACATAAAAGTTCAACTCACCCGACACGCTATCGGATAGCCGGGTGGGCCGCTCGTAACGCCCCGGCCCGACCAGCCGATGAAATGCTTCTTTACCGTCCCGCGAGAAACGCGAGCAGGTCGTGCCGGGTGACGACGCCGGCCGGCTTGCCGTCGACCAGCACCAACGCGCCGTCCGCGCCCGAGAGCGCGTTCATCGCCGAACTCACCTGTTCACCGGCGCCGATGGTCGGCAGCGGCGGCGACATGTGCTGTTCGAGCCGGTCGGCCAGCTGCGCCTTGCCGGTGAAGAGCGCTTCGAGCAGATCGCGTTCGTTGACCGCGCCGACGACCTCGGCCGCCATGACCGGCGGTTCCGCGCTGACCACGGGCATCTGGCTGACGCCGAACTCGGAGAGGATCGCCACCGCCTCGGCGACGGTCTCGTTCGGGTGGCTGTGCACCAGGCTCGGCAGCGAGCCGCTCTTCTTCATCAGGACGTCGCCGACGGTCGCGCCGCTGGAGTCCGGCGGCAGGAAGCCGTAGGAGGACATCCAGGCGTCGTTGAACACCTTGGTGAGGTAGCCGCGGCCGCCGTCGGGCAGGAGCACGACGACGACGTCGTCCGGGCCGAGGCCCTCGGCGAGCTTGAGCGCGGCGGCGACGGCCATCCCGCACGAGCCGCCGACGAGCAGCCCCTCTTCGAGCGCGAGGCGGCGGGTGATGTCGAAGGAGTGCGCGTCCGAGACCGCGATGATCCGGTCGGCGACGTTCCGGTCGTAGGTCTCCGGCCAGAAGTCCTCGCCGACGCCCTCGACCAGGTACGGCCGCCCGGTCCCGCCGGAGTACACCGAGCCCTCGGGGTCCGCGCCGACGACCTGGACGCGGCCGTCGCTGACCTCCTTGAGGTACTTGCCGGTGCCCGAGATGGTGCCGCCGGTGCCGACGCCCGCGACGAAGTGCGTGATCTTGCCCTCGGTCTGGCGCCAGAGTTCCGGGCCGGTCGAGTGGTAGTGGCTGGCCGGGTTCTCCGGGTTGGCGTACTGGTTCGGCTTCCAGGCCCCCTCGATCTCGCGCACGAGGCGGTCGGAGACGTTGTAGTAGGAGTCCGGGTGCTCCGGCGCGACCGCGGTCGGGCAGACCACGACACGGGCGCCGTACGCCTTGAGCACGTTGCGCTTGTCCTCGCTGACCTTGTCCGGGCAGACGAACACGCACTTGTATCCCTTGCGCTGCGCCACCATGGCCAGCCCGACACCGGTGTTGCCGGAGGTCGGCTCGACGATGGTGCCGCCGGGCTTCAGCTCACCGGAACGCTCCGCGGCTTCGATCATCCGCAGCGCGATGCGGTCCTTGACGCTGCCGCCGGGGTTGACGTACTCGACCTTGGCCAGGATGAGCGGTTGCAGCCCCTCCGCCAGTGCGTTCAGCTTGACCAGAGGGGTGTTGCCCACGAGGTCCACGATGTGCTCGACGTATTCCACTGGGACAGCCTAAACGTCGCAGGTCGCGATGTGTCCACTCAACCGGGCGGCGCGGGGAACGGCAAACGAGAAGAGTGGCGTGGATCGCGTTCGCCTTTGACCCGCACCTCACTCCGGTGGAGGATGCGAGGTGAGCAACCGCTTAGCGCGTGTCTGGATCGAAAACAAGGGAGTGTCGTTCCATGCCCGAAGCCGTCATCGTCTCCACCGCCCGATCCCCGATCGGCCGCGCCGGCAAGGGATCGCTGGTGAGCATCCGCCCGGACGACCTCGCCGCGCAGATGGTCCGCGCCGCGCTCGACAAGGTCCCCGAACTCGACCCGACGCAGATCGAAGACCTCATGCTGGGCTGCGGTCTCCCCGGTGGCGAGCAGGGCTTCAACATGGGTCGCGCGGTCGCCGTCGAACTCGGCTACGACCACCTGCCCGGCTGCACGATCACGCGCTACTGCTCGTCCAGCCTCCAGACCACCCGCATGGCGCTGCACGCGATCAAGGCGGGCGAAGGCGACGTGTTCATCTCCGCCGGCGTCGAGACCGTCTCCCGCTTCGCCAACGGCAGCTCGGATTCCTGGCCGAACACGCACAACCCGCTGTTCGCCGACGCCGAGGCCCGCACCGCGCAGGTGGCGGCCGAGGGCGCCGAGAGCTGGACCGATCCGCGCGAGAACGGCGCGCTTCCCGACGTCTACATCGCGATGGGCCAGACCGCCGAGAACCTCGCGCGGCTGAAGAACGTGTCGCGTGAGGAGATGGACGAGTTCGGCGTCCGGTCGCAGAACCTCGCCGAGAAGGCCATCGCGGACGGCTTCTGGGCCAAGGACATCACGCCGGTCACCCTGCCGGACGGCACCGTGGTCTCGAAGGACGACGGCCCGCGCGCCGGCGTCACCCTCGAAGGCGTCTCCGGTCTCAAGCCGGTCTTCCGCCCCGACGGCCGGATCACCGCGGGCAACTGCTGCCCGCTCAACGACGGCGCCGCCGCGCTGATCGTCATGTCCGACACCAAGGCGAAGGAACTCGGCCTCACGCCGCTGGCCCGCGTCGTCTCGACCGGTGTTTCCGGGCTGTCGCCGGAGATCATGGGCTACGGCCCGGTCGAAGCGTCGAAGCAGGCGCTGGCGCGCGCGGGGATGTCGGCGGGCGACATCGACCTCGTCGAGATCAACGAGGCGTTCGCCGCGCAGGTCATCCCGTCGTACAAGGACCTCGGGATCGACCTCGACAAGCTGAACGTCAACGGCGGCGCCATCGCCGTCGGCCACCCGTTCGGCATGACCGGCGCGCGGATCACCTCGACGCTGATCAACTCGCTGCGGCACCACGACAAGCAGTTCGGCCTCGAGACGATGTGCGTCGGCGGCGGCCAGGGCATGGCGATGGTGCTGGAGCGCTTGTCCTAGTCTCGTCGCGCGCTGACGGAAACTCGTCGAAGGGGCGCCGTTGCACTAGTCCGCCGCGAAAGCGACGAGGCGCCCCTTCACCGAGTTTTCGGGGCCTTCGGCCAAAAGAGGCGCGCGAGGTGAAGTCTCCGTCGGGCGCTGAGCGCCCTTTGGGAGACCTCCCGGTCACCTCGAAAGAGAGCAAGGGACCTTTGCTCACGTCAGTTAGCGTGCTAACGAACGTGAGCAAAGGTCCCTTGCTTCTTCCCGGGCCCTAGTGGGTCATGATCGGCGGGGCCGCGGCGGTCTCGCCGTCGGCCACGCCCTCGGGCAGGGCCGGTTTGGTCTTCGGCAGGAACGCCGCCGGGATCAGGCACAGCGCGAGCAGGATCATCGACCACAGGAACGTCGTCGAGAACGCGTCCGCGGTCAGCCCCGAAGCCGCTTCGTGCGTCGCCGGGTTCATCACCGCGGCGGTCGCGGCCAGCTGTCCTTGCGCGGTCGGCACGCCGAACTTCGTGGCCAGCAGCGCCGCCAGGATGATCGACAGCACCGCCGAACCGATCGCCCCCGCGGTCTGCTGCAGGATGTTCGTCGCCGTCGACGCCTTCGCCATGTCCTCCGACTTGAGCGTCTGCAACGCGGCCGAGGTGATCGGCATCATCGTCGCGCCCATGCCGAGACCCATCACGAACAGCGCCGAAAGCAGCAGCCAGTACGGCGTCGCCGCGGTGATCTGGGTGAAGGCGATCAGCCCGGCGAGCATCAGCACGAGACCGGGCAGCACGATCTTCCGCGCGCCGATCTTGTCCGCGAGCCTGCCCGCGATCGGCATGGTCAGCATCGCGCCGAATCCCTGCGGGGCCAGCAGCAGACCGGCGTTCATCGCCGATTCACCGCGCGCCAGCACGAAGTACGTCGGCAGGAGCAGCATCGCGCCGAAGAACGCGACGCAGAAGAACGTCATCGTCACCATCGCGACGGAGAACGAACGGTTCTTGAACAGCTTCAGGTCGAGCAGCGGGTTCGTGACCCGGTTCGCCCGGAACACGAACGCCACCAGCAACGCGATCCCGGCCAGCGCGGGCAGCCAGACGTCCACCGCGCCGACACCACCGGCCGCCGGGATGTTCGAAACGCCGAAGATCAGCGCCGCCAGACCCGGCGAAACCATCAGCATGCCGACGAAGTCGAACCGCTCGCTGGGCTCCGGCCGGTCCTTCGGCAGCACCCGCCAGGCCAGCGCCATGGTGATCAGGCCGATCGGCACGTTGATGTAGAAGATCCAGCGCCAGCTCACCGCGTCGACCAGCCAGCCGCCGAGGATCGGGCCGCCGATCGGGCCGAGCAGCATCGGGACCCCGAGCACGCCCATCACGCGCCCGATCCGGTGCGGACCCGCGGCCCTGGTCAGGATCGTCATGCCGGCGGGCATGAGCATGCCGCCGCCGAAGCCCTGCAGGACCCGGAAGACGATCAGCGATTCGACGTCCCAGGCCATGCCGGCGAGCATCGATCCGATCAGGAACAGCCCGATCGCGGTCATGTAGAGCCGCTTCGTGCCGAACCGGTCCGAGGCCCAGCCGGTGATCGGGATGACCGTGGCCAGCGCCAGCATGTAGCCGGTCGCGATCCACTGGATGGTGTCGAACGACGTCTGGAACTCGATGGTCAGCTTCTGGAGCGCGACGTTGACGACCGTCGTGTCGAGGATCGCCATGATCGCGCCGAGGATCACGACGCCCGCGACCTTCAGCACGCCCGCGTCGAGTTTGTCGCCGCCCGGTGCGGCCGGGCTTTGCGTTGACATGAGAAATCCGTCCCCTGGTGCTCGGTGTTTCCCCGGACGCGACGACCCCCGCCGGCCGCGACTACGGAACTGACGCCCGGCGAGCGCGCCGGGCCTTCCCCAGTGAGCTTGTGCATTAATGCGCATGCTCAGGCATGTAGCCGAGGGTAGCCGAACGCGGGATTTACATGCCAATTCTTTCCCCGTATGCGGGCCGAAAGGGCAAGCCCGCATACGGGACGTCACGAAGAGTGATCAGCAGACGCTGTCCGCCGGAGCCGGGTTGCCGAGCCCGAACAGCGGACGCAGCTTGAGCCCGATCCAGGTGCCGCCGAGCGCGAAGACGCCCCACAGCCAGCCGTGCAGGCTGCCGACCGAGATACCGCCGAGGTACGCGCCGATGTTGCAGCCGCCCGCCATCCGGGCGCCGACGCCCATCAGGATCCCGCCGAGCACCGCGGCGACGGCGGTCCGCCACGGGATCGAGCTGTGGATCTTCCACGCGCCCGCCGCCGCGGCCGCGACCCCGGCGCCGATCATGATGCCGATGTCGGTGAGGCTGTTCTTGTCCTTCCAGATCGGCCCGGCCAGCGAAGCCGCGTTCGCCTTGAGCCGCCAGAACTCCCAGGTTTCGGGGTGCAGGCCGAACACCTGCAGGATCTTGGCGCCCCACAGGCTGAACGCGCTCGTGACGCCCCAGATCCCGCCGGACACCAGGAACACCGCGCCCGCGAGCACCCCGAGGACGACGGCACCGACGAGGATCGGCCAGGAACCGCGGTAGATCCGGGCGAAGCCGCGCGCGGTCGGGACGACGTCGACCGGCGGCGGGTTACGGCGCTTCTGCACGAACCGGGTGCCCAGCACGATCGCGGCGAGGACGGCGATGGTGATCGCCCACGAACCGAACCAGCCGACGTGGTCGGCGAGCAGGATCCCCTTGAACTCGGGCCAGCCCGAAAGCAGCGGATACGCCCACGTGTAGAGGACCGACCCGGTGATGAACCCGCCGAGGGTCAGCACGATCGTCGACTGCCCGGACCCCACCGCGAACAACGTTCCCGAGGCGCACGCGCCGCCCAGCTGCATGCCGATGGCGAAGATCGTCGCGCCGACGAACAGCGCGAGCCCCAGCCCGCCCGCGGTCGGATTCGGTTTGCTGCCGAACAGGCCGGATCCGGTGCCGACGATCAGCGCGATCAACGTCGCGGCCGTGCCGAGCAGCAGGGTGTGGGCCCGCAGGCCCTGGCCGTTGCCGACCGCGATCAGCTGACGCCAGGCCGAGGTGAATCCGAACCGGGAGTGGAAGAGGGCGAGGCCGAGCAGCAGGCCGAGGATGAGCAGGACACCGAACTTCGCTCCGTGCGCCGCCCAGACGTACCAGGTCAGGCCGACCGCGAGGACCCCCGCGACCGCGAGCGGCACGATCTTGACCGGCTCTTCCGGCTGCGGGATCGGGGCGGCGCAGGAGGTCGGGAAGTCGAGGAGTTTCTTCTCACCGGCTTGGGTTTCTGTCGTCGCCACCAGGACTCCAGATCGATCGGCGGGTTGGGGACGAGCAACGTTAGGGCCGGTGACCGCCCGGTCGCAGCCCGTCCCACACTGTGCGACGAACGGCGGCTCGCACACGGCCGGATGGCGGCGGCGATACCAAAGGTCCCTTGCTCCCCCGGCACGCGTGAAGGCCCCCGTCCCTC
>NZ_MUXN01000020.1:0-277315 GCF_001995215.1 Amycolatopsis azurea DSM 43854 | reverse complement strand
GAGGGACGGGGGCCTTCACGCGCTTGAGCTCGGGTTGTTACGCCGTCTTGAAGCAGAGAGTGGTCGGCGGCGTCGAGTACGTCGCCACCCTCGTGGCTTCGGTGCCCTCACAGGACGCCTTGTCCGCGGTAGTGGCGACCTTCACCACCTCCGCGTCCTTGGCGGGGTCGGTGCAGGACACCTTCTGGTAGCCGGCGGTCTCCGACATGAAGCCCTTGAGACAGTCGCCCTGCTTGACGTTGACGATCATGCACAGCTTGTACGACATCCGGCCGGTCATCGAGATGGTGTCGTAAGCACCCTCCGGACAGGACTCGCTGCCGCCAACGCGGGCGCCGATCTTGACGTTCGCCTCCGGCGCGCCGCAGTCGATCTTCTTCGGATCGTCGGCCGCCTTGGAGAACTCCGTCACGCTCAGGCAGTCACCGGCCTGGGCGCTGCCCGTCCCGGTGACGTAGTTGAAGAGGAACAGGCCGCCGCCGATCACGACGACGAGAACCGGGATGGCGAAGCGCAGCCAACCGAACTTGGAACGCTTGGGTGCCGTCGGCTGACCGCCGGGAGGCGGACCGAAAGCGTCGGGCTGTCCCACCGGCATTTGGCCCCCAGGGGCCGGCTGGGAAGTGGTCACCGAGAAACCTCACATGTGTGAAGAGGAATGAGAACCTCGGTATCAAACACTGAACGTGATCAACCACATAAACCGACCCCCCAAACGGGTGAAAACCCCAGGTCGAGGTCGCTATTTGGCGCTCTTGACGCAGACCGTCGAGGGCGGCGTCGAATAGCTCTTCAGATGCGTCGCTTCGGTGTCGTCACAGGTCGCGACGCTGTCGACGACCTTCACGACTTCCGCGTCCTTCGTGGGGTCCGAGCAGGAGACCTTCTGATAGGCCACGCTGTCGGCCAGGAAGTTCTCGAGACAGTCGCCCTGCTTCGCGTTGATCATCATGCAGAGCTTGTACGAGGCGAACGTCTTGTCGACGACGAGCTGGTCGTACTCGCCCGCCGGGCACGCGCCACCGGCATCGGTCTTCGCGCCCGCCTTCGCGTTGGCCTCGATCGAACCGCAGTCCGCTTTGGCCGGATCCGCGTCGACGTCGCCGAACGTGGTGATCGCGTAGCAGTCGCCCACCTGGATGCCGTCGGTGTTCGAGAGGTATCCGACGATCCAGGACGACGCGCTGAGCACCACGATCGCGACCGGCACCAGGATGCCCACCCAGAACCACTTGGATCGCCTCGGCCTGGCGGATTCGCCACTGTGCTCGGTCATGGGGCCAGAGTATTCACGGGAACGAAAAAGGGCGCCCCGATCGCTCGGAGCGCCCTTCCGTGGAGAAACCCGCGTCAATCGTTTTGGAAGTACGACAGCAGTCGCAGGATCTCGAGGTACAGCCAGACCAGCGTGGTCATCAGGCCGAAGGCGGCGAACCACGCCCACTTCGACGGCATGCCTTCGCGGATCATCCGGTCGGCCTGGTCGAAGTCGAGCAGGAAGCTGAACGCCGCGACACCGATCACCACGAGGCTGAAGATGATCGCGATCGGCCCGCCGTCACGCAGCGGGTTGAAGCCGAAGAAGCTGGTGATGAGGTTGACCAGCATCAGGATCGCGACACCGACGACGGCGCCGATGATCCACTTGGTCAGCTTCGGGGTGACCTTGACCGCACCGGTCTTGTAGACGACCAGCATCGCGATGAACACACCCGCGGTACCGATGATCGCCTGGATCGCGATCCCCGGGTAGAGCAGTTCGAACAGACCGCTGATCGCACCGAGGAACACACCCTCGGCAGCCGAGTACGCGAGCGTGAGCGGGCCGCTCGGCTTCTGCTTGAAGATGATGACGAGCGAGATCACGAGACCGACGATCATGCCGCCGACGAGCGCGCCGATGACGGCGCCCGGAACGGCGGTGACCTTGCCCGAAGCCGAGGTCGAGATCTGGCTGATGGCCCAGATCGCGGTGAGCACACCGGTCACCAGCGCGGTGCCGAGGCTCAGCGCCGTCTTGATGACGACGTCATCGACCGTCATCGGACGGTCGTCGGCGCCGGCGGAGGTCTGCGGAGGGCCGTAGCCGGGCACGCCGCCCTGGGGTTGGTTGAAGCCTACGTTGGGTCCGTACTCCGCCGCGCCGCGCGGCAGGTTCCGGAACGCCGGGTTGCTACTGGATCGCACCTGATCCTCCTGGATCTACTGGCACCTGCATCGGGTTCAACGACCGCGCGGGCCGCCCGGTTCCCGTCGAAGTAAAGACGACTTTACTCACATTCGACGGGAGGCCCATCCCCCACACCGTATGCGGCGGAGATCACGACCGTTCACCGATACCCCACCTGATGCCCTATTGCCAAAACCGCTGATCACAGGACACCCTGCACGTTGCGTGTTCGGATACTCACCGAAGGCGTGTCGGGGAACCTATCGATCGTGTGACCTGCGTCGACGTAAATGCGGCGGGGCAGAGCACGGCCAAAGGAGTCAACACACCATGGGGTGGACCACACGCCCGAGCGTGCGTTCGCGCGCCTTGACCAGCCTGATCGCGACGTGCCTGCTCGGCGCGCTATCCGCCACCGTCGCGGCGACACCGGCCTCGGCAGCCAAGGAAGAGGGCGTCGGCTACCAGGTCACTCCCGGCCAGACGGTCGACAGCAAGCCCAGAGAACGGGACTGGCTCGGCTCCTACGTCGTCAACGGCAAGCACGTGTTCTGTGTCTCCTTCCAGCTGAAGGCGCCGGACACGAACGAGAAGTACCAGCCCGGTGACGAACTCCTCGACAAGTGGGGCGCGAAGCTTCCCGAGGACACCGCAGCCAACATCTCCTACCTGCTGCTGCGTTACGGCGGCACCACGAACAACGCCGAAGCCGCGGCGCTCGCGCACCTGCTGCACTCGTGGACTTCGAAGCCGCGTTCCGATGAAGACCTCAAGCCGAACCTCCCGCCGGAGAAGATCGGCTACGACGTCCAGAGCCACCTCGACAAGCTGAAGGCCCAGCACTCCGACGCCGCCGAGGCCGTCGAGAAGCTGACCAAGGACGCCGAGGCCAACCGGGGTCCGTGGACGACCGCGATCGCACCGCCGAAGGAAGACCAGCACATCGGCACCGCGGGCGAGTGGACGATCAGCGTCAAGAACGCCAAGGGCAAGGGCGTCTCCGGAGTGCCCGTGCAGCTCACGCCATCGAACGCGACGGTCGACGAAGGTGACAGCACCAAGCCCGCGTCGACCTCGAACGCCAAGGCCGAGAAGGCCACCACGGTGAAGACGGGCGAGGACGGCACCGTCACGGTCAAGGTCACGCCGACCGGTGACCAGCCGAAGCTGGCCAGCTCGCTGTCCGCTCCCGCGGACCGGCCGTACGTGCAGTTCCCGGTCGAAACCGGGGTGCAGAAGGTCGTCTCGACAGGCGGCGAGAAGGAACTGAAGGCCCAGGGTGTCGCGGTCGTCTCGAAGCCGGGCAAGGTCGAGGTGACCAAGGTCGACGCGAAGACCGGCAAGGGCATCGCGGGCGCCGCGCTGCGGATCACCGCCAAGGACAAGTCCGCCGCCGCCCTCGGTCAGGACGGCAAGCCGCTCAACGGCGCCGACGGCAAGCCCGCCGTCGTCACCACCGAGGGCGAGAACGGGACTGTCACCGTCGAGAACCTGAGGACCCCGCAGGAGATCTGCGTGATCGAGGTCAACGCGCCGCCGGGCTACACCAACGCGTTCGACCCGAAGAATCCGCCCTCCGCCTGCGGTGAGGTCAAGCCGGGTGAGACGCTGGCGCTCAAGGTCGCCAACACGCCCAACGAGGTACCGCGCACCATCCCCGCCGGCGACCGGCCGGTGGCGATGATGCAGGGCACCGTCGAGAACACGGCGTCGACCGCCGGGATCCTCGGCGTCGGCGCGCTCGCGCTGCTCGGTTCGGTGATGGTGGGCGTGGCCGCGCGGCGGTCCTCGCGACGCTAAGAGGTTTCGGGAATGTCAGTACGACGCGGGTTCGCGCTGGGAGCCGTCACGGTCCTGTGCGCGGACCTCGTCGCGGCCGTGCTCATCTGGCCGCCGACGACCGTGGTGACGGGGACGGCTCAGGCCGTCTCCGTCTCCGTCGCGGGCGGCGCCCCCGCCGCGCCCGCCCAGCAGGAGGTCCCGCCTCCGCCGGAAATCGTCCCCACGACTCCGACGGCCGCTCCGCCGTCCTCGAAGCAACCCGAGGCCCCGAAGCCGCAAGGTCCGGGGACGATCCGGCTGCCCGCCGGCGGCGGCGCGAAGCTGATCCGCAAGCAACTCGGGCCAGGCGCGGAGCTGCCTGTGCCGGAGAACCTCGGCGAGGTGACGTGGTGGGGTGCCGAGCTGAGTTCCGCGACCGGGGCGAGCGTTTTCGCCGGGCACGTGAACTGGAAGGGCGCGACGGGTCCGTTCGCGGAACTGTGGACCGAGCGGATCGGCGGCACCGTCACCGTCGTCGACAAGGCCGGGAAATCCTGGCAGTACAAGGTTTCCCAGCTGATCACGCTGAAGAAGAACGAACTGCCGCAGCGGGCGGACGAGCTGTTCGGCCAGTCCGGTCCACATCGGATAGTCCTCGTCACCTGCGGCGGCCGCTGGGTCGGCGGGGAGACCGGCTACGCCGAGAACCGGGTGGTCATCGCCGACCCCGCCTAGTTACCCGTGAGTAACTTCACGGGACGCGACGGTGGTCCTCACCGTGATGATGCAGCAGAATGCCTGTGGACGCGGGCGAGCACGGTGAAGGGTGAAGCAGATGGCGACTTTTCTGGTGACCGGGGCGACCGGACTGATCGGGCGCCAGTTCACCCGGCTGCTGCTCGCCAGGGAGGACGCCGACGAGGTCGCGCTCGTCGTCCGAGCGTCCTCTCGGGACAAACTCGCGAAACTCGTGAACGCCTGGCCGCATCCGGAGCGCGTCACCCTCGTCACCGGTGATCTCGGCGAGCCACTGCTCGGCGTCGGCGAAGAGGACCGAGAGAAGCTTCGCGGTGTCGATCACGTCGTGCACCTCGCCGCCCTTTACGACCTCACCGCCGACGACGAAGCCAGCATCAAGGCCAACGTCGAAGGCACCGCGCAGGTGATCGCGCTCGCCGCCGATCTGAACGCGGGCTGTCTGCACCACGTGTCGTCGGTCGCCGTCGCCGGTGACCACGAGGGCATGTTCACCGAGGAGATGTTCGACGTCGGCCAGCGGCTCGTCACGCCGTACCACCGCACGAAGTTCGAGGCGGAGCGGCTCGTGCGCGAGCAGCACGACGTGCCGTGGCGGGTGTACCGGCCCGCGGTCGTCGTCGGGAACTCCGAGACCGGCGAGATGGACAAGATCGACGGCCCGTACTACCTGTTCCCCGCGATCAGCAGGCTGGCCGGGCTGCCCGACGTGCCGATCGTCGGCCCCGACCTCGGCGACACCAACGTCGTCCCGGTCGACTACGTCGCGAAGTCGCTGAACGCCCTGATCACCACGAAAGGCCTCGACGGGCGCGCGTTCCACCTGGTCAACCCGGAGCCCCAGCCGGTCGTCTCGGTCTACAACGCCTTCGCGAAGGCGGCGGGCGCGCCGACGATTTCCGTGCAGCTCAACGAACGGGTGTCCAAGGGCATCGTCAACCTGGTGAAGCTGAGCGAGCACATCCCCGGCTTCACGATCGCGCGCGACGCCGTGATGGAGCGGCTCGGCATCCCGCCGGTGTTGCTGGAGACCATGGCGTTCCCGTCGGTTTTCTCGTCGGCGTCGACGCGCAAGGCCCTCATCGGCTCGGGCGTCGAGGTGCCGCGGATCGAGGACTACGCGCCCACCCTGTGGCGCTACTGGCGTGAGCACCTGGACCCGTTCCGTGCCCGGAAGCACGGGCCGCGCGGCGAACTGGACGGCCGCCGCGTGATCATCACCGGCGCGTCCTCGGGCATCGGCCGGGCGACCGCGATCAAGGTCGCGGCCGCGGGCGGGGTGCCGCTGCTCGTGGCCCGGCGGCAGCACGAGCTCGAAGAGGTGCGGGACGAGATCATCGCCGCGGGCGGCACGGCGTCGGTGTACCCGGCCGACCTGACCGACGAGGAATCGGTGCACAAGGCCGTCGACGCGATGCTCGCCGAGCACGGCCGGATCGACATGCTCGTGAACAACGCCGGCCGGTCGATCCGGCGTTCGATCAAACTGTCGTACGACCGGTTCCACGACTACGAACGCGCGATGGCGATCAACTACTTCGGCGCGGTCCGGCTGATCCTCGCGGTCCTGCCACATATGTCCGAGCGGAAATTCGGGCATATCGTCAATGTTTCGTCGATCGGCGTGCAGGGAATCGCGCCGCGCTTTTCGGCATACGCGGCGTCGAAGGCCGCCTTGGACTATTTCTCCCGGATCGCCGCCACCGAAACCCACGGTGACGGGATCACCTTCACGACCATCCACATGCCACTCGTGCGCACGCCGATGATCCGCCCGACGAAGATCTACGACGCGTTCCCGACGAAATCCCCGGATCAGGCCGCGGACATGGTGATGAAGGCACTGAAGGAGCGTCCGAAGCACATCGGCACGCCCGCCGGGCAGGCGATCGGGCTCGCGTACACGCTCACCCCGGGGCTCACGGATGCCGTGGCCTACCAAGGATTCCGCGTGTTCCCGGACTCGGCTGCCGCCGGTGGTGGCGGCGGACTCAAAATCGGCAAGGGCGAGCAGCATCTGTCCCGTGCGGCGATGGCCCTCGCCCGGCTCAGCCGCGGCTTCCATTGGTGACACTGCGCACATGGGTAGCGGCCGTTCAGGTGAGGGAACGCAGCTAGGAGCCGACACACGTCGGTGAATCACCAAGCCTGGCCACGGCGACGCCGGGTACGCAGGTACCGTCGTGGCCATGGTTCCCGAGCGAGACAACGGCCTGTTGCCCCTGCGGCGCGAGTACACCCAGGCCTGGCACGGCTTCGACCGGAACGAAGTGCGCCAGTATCTGGATCATCTCGAAGCGCAGCTGCATCGCGTGATCACCGACCGCGACGCCGCGATCGCGCAGGCGACGTCGGCCACGCGCGAACTCGAAACCGTGCGCCACGAGGTGGCGAAGCTGAACGCCAGGATCGAGGAGCTGAAGAAACCGCCGGAGCGGCTCGAAGACCTCGACGAGCGGATGCAGCGCACCGTCACGCTCGCTCAGGCGCGTGCGGAAGAGGTCACGAAGCGTGCCGAGGTCGCGGCCGAGAAGCACTGGGCGTCGTCGAGCGAGGCTTCGAAGAAGCTCCGTGAGCGCTACACGCGGCTCGTCGCCGAGCTGGACAAGCAGGCGGACGCGCTGCACTCCGAGCACGAGTCCGCGCTCGCCGAGACTCGGGCCGAGGTCCAGCGGCTGACCGTCGAGGCCGCCCAGCGCCGGGAACTGCTGGACAACGAGGCCGAGCGCAAGCGCCGGAAGATCGAGCGCGAGTTCGATCAGACGATTTCGGCTCAGCGCGCTTCGCACGAGAAGCACATCGCCGACCAGCAGACGGCCAGCAAGAATCAGGCCGAACGCCGGATCGCGGAGGCCACCGCGGAGGCCAAGCGCCGCGTCGACGAGGCGACGAGCGAGGCCAAGCGCCGGCTCGACGAGGCCACGACGACCGCCGCCCAGCGCACGACCGCCGCCCAGCGGAAGGTCGAGCGGCTGGCGGAGATCCGCGAACAGGCCCGCAAGAGCCTGATGCAAGCCGACGAGGTCCTGAAGGGCAGCGAGGCGATGCTCGCGGCGCTGCCCGAGGAGTCGGTGATCCCGCACGCTTCGAAGCTCGTCGGCGGCGACAGCAAGGCCGAGGAGACGAAGCCCGCGGGCAAGCCCGCCGAGCCACCCGCGTCGAAGGCCGCCGCTCCGGCTCAGACGCCCGCTTCGACGCCGGCCAAGCCCGCTCCCGCCAAGCCCGCTTCTTCGGCGCCTGCCGCCGCTGCGCCGAAGAACGGACAGAGCGAGCAGAACGGCCCCAAGGCGAACGGGCAGAAGCCCTCGCCTGCCAAAACCGGCTCCTGACCAGCGCGAAGTAGCAAGGGACCTTTGCTATCGCTCTCCTGAAGAGAGTGATAGCAAAGGTCCCTTGCTCTCTTCCGGGCGTGGTCAGGAGAGGGTGGTGCGGGGCCAGGGATTGGCCGCTTCGAGCTGGGCGGCGAGGCCGAGAAGGAGCGCCTCCCCACCGGGCGCGGCGACGAGCTGAACGCAAGCGGGGATACCCGAGGGGTGCACGCCGACCGGCACCGACATCGCCGGATAGCCCGCGAGATTCCAGAGGCCGGCGAAACCCGCGACGCGCACCGATGGCAGCACGTTGGCGATCCACCGGCTTTCGTGCCACTTGCGTGCCTTGAGCGGGAGGGTCGCGATCACGGGCGTGACCAGGACGTCGTGGTCGGAAAAGAACTCCTCGGCACGCTCCAGCCAGCGCTCACGGGTGCTTTCCCGGACGCGCTTGGCCATCAGACGCCCGAGCCGGACGTGCGTGCGCGTGCGGGGCTGAAGTGCGGCGAGATCGAACTCGGCCGCTTGTTCGGCCGGGCCCGCGACCCAGCGCGCGAGAAGGCCCCCGATCGCGCCGGCGTTGTACCGGGGTGTCCCGGGCGCGACGGTGTGCCCGGCCGCGCGGAACAGGTCTCCGGCCTGTGCGACGGCCCGGCTGAAAGCACGCGGCAACGGCGCCCTCGTCAACGGGACCTGAGTGGACAGGGCGATGCGCGATGGTGCCGGGTCGGCGAGGTCCGCCAGGCCGGGCTGTTCGGCGAGGACCGACATCAGCACGGCCGCGTCGGCCACGGTGGTCGTCATCGGACCGTGTGTGGACAGGCCGAACCAGCCGTTCTCCCCCGGTACGCGGACCACGCCCTTACCCGGTTTGAGGCCGACGATGCCGCACATCGCGGACGGCAGCCGGATCGAACCCAGGCCGTCCGTGCCGTGCGCGATGGGCACCAGTCCCGCCGCTACGGCCGCGGCACTCCCGCCCGACGAGCCTCCCGCGGCGTAGGACGGATTGCGCGGGTTACGCGCCGTCCCGTCCGGGTCGTCGCTCGACGGCCAAATGCACAGCTCCGGCACCCGGGTCAGGCCGACGATCACCGCACCGGCCGCACGCAACCGCCGGGCAACCTCGCCGTCCTCTGTGGACACCGTCGACGAACCCGCGCGCGACCCCCACGAGGCGTACTCGCCCTCGACCGGCGCGACGTCCTTGACCGCGACCGGTACCCCGGCCAAGGGCAGGTCGACCAGGTCCGCGCGTTCGGCGACGGCGGCTGCCTCGGCGAGCGCCTCCTCGGCCCTGACCCGGCGGAACGCGCCGACCACTCCGTCCGCGGCCGCGATCCGGGACAACGCCTCACGCGTCACCTCGACCGGGTCGAGCTCCTTGGCGCGCACAGCCGCCGCGATTTCCACTGCCGTCTTGACCATTCCCGCACTGTAGATCGGGCGGCGAAGATCAGCTGCGCGCCGAACAGGCGAACTTCGCCGAGTCCGGTTCGAACGCCGGGAAATCGGTGTAGCCGTCGAGCCGAGCGCCGTAATAGACGTCGTGGTGCGCCTGGGCGAGCGGGGCGTCGAGCGCGAATCGGGCGGGCAGGTCCGGGTTCGCGATGAACAGCCTGCCGAAGGCGACCACATCGGCCAGCCCGGATTCGACCAAGGACTCACCCTCCTCCCGGGAGGTCGGCTCCTCGGAACGCAGGTTCGCGACCAGCGTTCCCGGCCACAAAGGCCGCAGGTGCGACAGCACCTCGACGTCGGGAGCGTCGATGACGTGCAGGTACGCGAGCTCGTACCGGCGTAGTTCCGCGAGCAGTCGTGAGTACACCTCCTTCCAGTCGTCTTCCACGACGTCGTTCTCCGGGTTGCCCGGCGAAATCCGCAGGGCGACCCTGGCTGCGCCGATCTGCTCGACCACGGCCGCCACCACCTCGAGCGGGAACGCGAGCCGGGCGGCGACGGAACCGCCGTACCTGTCTTCCCTGAGGTTGGTGTTGCGGGCGAGGAACTCCTGGATGAGGTACCCGTTGGCACCGTGGAGTTCGACGCCGTCGAACCCCGCTTCGACGGCCCGGCGTGCCGCCGCGGCGAAGTCCCGGACGACCTCGCCGATTTCTTCTTCACCGAGCGCACGGGGCTCGACCGTGTCCGTCCAACCCCCGGCCGAGAAGATCCGCCCGGCCTGCCGGACCGCCGACGGCGCCACCGGCGTCCGGCCCGTCACGCCGGGATGGCCGACCCGGCCCGCGTGCCAGAGCTGCGCGAAGATGCGGCCGCCTTTCTCGTGTACGGCCTCCGTCACCTCACGCCAGGCCTCGGCCTGCCGTTCAGTCGCCAGCCCCGGAATCCCGGGGCCGCTCTTACCGGTCTGATTGACCCAGACGCCTTCGCTCACGATCAAGCCGGCGCTCGCGCGTTGCGCGTAGTACTCGGCCGTCCTCGGATGTGGCACACCTGTCGTGTCGTCGGCACGTCCCCTGGTCATCGGGGCCATCGCGATGCGGTTCGGCAGCTGGATCGCGGTGCCGCGGAATGCTTCGAGCAACCTCATGAACGCGAAGCTAAACCCTGACACCGGCGTCACGGTCAACCTCGGTTTCCGCGACTACTGTGGACTCATGCGGATCGGCGAACTTGCGGAACGGACCGGGGTGAGCGTCCGTTCGTTGCGGTACTACGAAACGGAAGGCCTGCTGCGTCCCGATCGACGCGGCAACGGCTACCGGACCTTCACCGAAGACGACATCGCCCGGGTTCTGCAGATTCAGCTCTTCTATTCGGCTGGCCTGTGCAGCGGCAAGATCGCGCAACTCCTTCCCTGTGTTTCCGGGGACCACACGCATTTGGTGCCTTCGCCGGGGCTGACCGACGAACTGGAGATCGCCAGGACTCGGATCCAGAACCAGATTTCTTTGCTCACCACCTCTCTATCGGTTCTGGAGCGTGTCCTGGCCGCGGCCAAGGGGACCGATACCGCCGAGGTACCGGTTCCTTCCAAGCCCGTCCGGCGGCACCGGGGGATCCACGTCTGACGCGGATCAGGCGTTCGGGTCCCGGCCCAGCAGTCCGAGCAATCTGTCCTGCAAGGGCGCGTCTTCGGGAACCTTCACCTCGGGACCGAAGACGACGATGCCGGGACCGAACGCGCCGGGGATCCTCATCTGCTCGGGGATCGCCTGGGCCCCTGGCCACATCCGGGCGACCTCGTGCGGATCGATCGTGTCGTCCTGACCGGTGGCACGGGCCAGGTCCCAGCCGTGGACGACCATGTCGGCACTGACCACCTGGTCGATGTGCTGTTCGGCGGTCATCTTCCCCGCCGGCGTCTCGTGTTCCGTGGCCCCGAGCACCGGGTCGGCGAGGACGGCTTCGACATCGGCCCGAGCCGCCCGGAAGGCGCCGAGCGGATCTTCCTCGATCGAAGGCGCCGGCCTCAGCTCACGGTCGAGAGGACGCAGCATCGCACCGTGCATGTCGACGATGTGCCCGACGACATCCCTGGCGTTCCACTCCTCGCACGGCGACTTGCTTTCCCATCGCCCGGCTCCGACGGCGGCGACCTTGCTCTCGAAGGCGTTGGCCCGGACGCGATAGCGGTCCGCGATGGCGTTCATCGAGCTCCCGCCCTCACCGGAACGGCCACGACCTCGGCCAACCTGTCGAAGCCCTCACCGACTCCCCGCTCCATCCCGGATTCGAGCACGGCGTCCCGGATCCGCTTCGAGCCGTATCGCACCACCTGGGTCAAGGTGGTGACCCCGCCGTCTTCGACCAAGGTCAGAGTCGCCAAGGCATCACCTTCCGAGGCCTCGCAGTCCTCGTTCGTCTCTAGGGAAACGAGCCTTTCCGGACGGCTGATCTCCTGGTAGACGCCCTGCAGCACCATCTCTTTCCCGCCGTCGTGAAGCAGCCGGTAGCGCCATCTACCGCCGACCCACAGGTCGATCTCGCATTCGACGACTTCGCAGCCGTGCGGGCCGAACCAGCGGCGCACCAGCTCCGGTTTGGTCCACGCGTCGAACACCAGCCCTCTCGGCGCGTCGAAGGACCTCGTCATGACGATCTCGAGATCGCCGGATTTCGTCACGCTGAGACTGCGTCCCATCGTGGTGCTCCTTTCCGCTCGTGCGGTGGTCAGTCGGTCTCGCCCCGGCTCTCCGGGTGTCGCTGTTCTCCTTCGAGGACGAGGTCCAGCTTCGAGAAGGCCCCGTCCCAGAAGCGGCTGTACTCACCGAGCCATTCGGTGGCGTCCTTCAGCGGCTCGGCCACCAGCCGGCAGGGGCGACGCTGGGCATCACGTCCCCTCGCCACCAGCCCGGCCCGCTCCAGCACCTTCAGATGCTTGGAGATGGCGGGCTGGCTCATCGCGAACGGCTCGGCCAGCTCCGTCACAGTGGCCTCGCCGTGCGCGAGCCGCGCGAGGATCGCGCGGCGGGTGGGGTCGGCGAGCGCGGCGAAGGTGACGTCGAGCAGATCCTGTGTCACGGTCGCCCGCCTTTCGGTTCTCACGAGTTCGAGTTCTCACGTCCGGCTCCGGCGGCGCCTATCGGCACCGTGGATAACCTTGCGGTTCCATAACCATGTGGTAATGTAGCTCGCATCGGAGCAGCCTGTCAAGCACGACCAGCAGGAACGCGAAGAAGGAAGGAGGTGAGGCAGAGGCGAGCACGCGCAAAAGGGCACGCGATCGCGTACTAAAGGGCAACTGGGGTTACCGTCGATATCGGCATGGACGACGAACGAAACGAGCCGATGAACTCCGGGCGACCGAAGACGACGAAGCGATGGCTGGCCGTCATCCTGGGAGCGGCCGCCGTACTGCTCACCAGCGTGCAATGCGGCACGACGACCGAAGAAACCGGAGCGGCACAGCCCGCGGGGGCCACGCCCCCGCCGCGGATCAACGCCACTTCGAGCCCGTCCAGCTCCGGCACACCCGCGCCCTCGCCGTCACCGAGGGCGGAGCAGGCTCCTGATCCGGGTTGCGAGGCCGTCATCGCCGGGATGAGCCCCCGGCAGCGGCTGGCCCAGCTAGTGGTGGTCGGCGTGAACGCCGGCGATCCGCAAGCGGCGGTGAAGCTGGTGCGCGATCAGCAGGTCGGAGGGATCTTTCTCGGCGGCAACGAGACGGCCCTGCTGCAGAATCGCGCACTGGACGAGGTGCAGAAGGCCGCGAAGGTGCCGGTGTCGGTGGCGATCGACGAGGAAGGCGGCCGCGTACAGCGGATCGACGCCCTCGACGGCGATATGCCCAGTGCCCGGAAGATGGCCAAGTCCATGACGCCGGCGCAGGTGCGGACGAAGGCCGCCGACCGAGGACGGCAGATGCGGGCTCGCGGCGTCACCGTGGACTACGCACCCGACGCCGACATCACCGACCAGCCGGATCGCGACATCGTCGGTGACCGGTCGTTCGGCGCGGACCCGGAAGTCGCGCGCAAGTACGTTCTGGCCTTCGCGCAGGGCCTGCGGGACGCCGGGGTGCAACCGGTGCTGAAGCACTTTCCCGGGCACGGGCACGCCACCGGCGACTCCCACAAGGGACTGGTGCGGACGCCACCGCTGGCCTCGCTGCGGAAGGTCGACCTGGTGCCGTACCGGAACATCGACGAGTACGGCGAGGTCGGCGTGATGGTCGGACATCTGGACGTGCCCGATCTGACCGGCGGTACGCCGTCGACCCTGTCAGCGCCCGCGTACCGGCTACTGCGGAAGGACTACGCGTTCGACGGCCCGGTGATCACGGACGATCTCGGGGCGATGAAGGCGATCACGTCGCAGTACCCGCTGCCGACGGCGGTGCTCAAGGCCTTGCAGGCGGGAGCGGATCAGGCGTTGTGGTCCTCCGGAGGCAACGTCGGCACGGTCCTGACCACGCTGGAGCAAGCGCTTGCGTCCGGCGATCTCCCGGCCGCCCGGGTCGATGAGGCCCTGGCTCGGGTGCTCACGGCGAAACGGGCTTGCGGCTGACCGACCGCGAGCCCCGGCGAGGCGGTCGATCAGCCGCCCGACGGGGTGACAGGACCAGCGATCCGAAAACTCAATGAACACAATGCTGACCAGGCTCGAGCCGAGGGTGACCCTGATCACCGCCCCGCCGCCCGATCAAGGAGGATCGCGTGCCTGGTCCCACGAAACACCTGCGCCGTGTCGCACTGGCGGTCGCCGCCGCTGCCGGTTTGAGCCTGTTCGCCGTACCGATGGCGTCGGCCGCGCCGTCGCCGATCGACAGTCCGGTGCGGACCACCGGCTGTCATCGTCCGTCCCCGGTTCCCGCGGGGGCGACAACGCCGCGGACCTTGACGTCCGGCGGCCTGACCCGCGAGTACACGGTGCACGTTCCCGCGCGGTACCAGCCGTCACGGCCGTACCCGCTGGTGTTGTCGTTCCACGGACACAAGCGGACGTCGAAATACCAAGAGGAGCTATCCGGGTTTTCCGCGTATGACGCGATTTCCGTCTACCCGCAAGGACTTGTCGGCACCGACGGCGAATCGGCCTGGACCGGCGCACCGTATTCGGCGGCAGCCGACGACGTGCTCTTCACCAGCGATCTGCTGAACGCGCTCCAGCGGGAACTGTGCGTCGACTCCCGCCGGATCTACGCGACGGGCAAGTCGAACGGCGGCGGATTCGTCGGCGTCCTCGCCTGCCGGATGCCGGGCCGGATCGCGGCCTTCGCCCCGGTCGCCGGTGCGTTCTACCCGCAAGGCGGCGAGTGCGACCCGTCGCGCCCCGCTCCGATTCTCGACTTCCACGGAACGGCCGACACGACGATCCCCTACACCGGGAATCCCGCGAAGGGCTTGCCGACGCTTCCGGACTGGCTCGCCGCTTGGGCGGACCGGAACGGCTGCTTCTCTCGCCCGATCGAGTACTCGCCGAAGACCGACGTCACCGTCCAGCGCTGGCTCGGTTGTTCGCTCCAGCACTACCGGGTCGAAGGCGCCGGGCACGTCTGGCCGAGCACCGGACCGAACAACGACTCCGCCACCCCGACCGTCATCAACGCGACGCCGGTCATCTGGAACTTCCTGCTCGCCCACCGTCTGCGTTAAGAACCCGTCGATTTCCTTGCCGGACCCGTCCCTCCGGCGCTACCGTCGAACCTGACCGGATGACCAGATAAGCAAATCTGGTCACGAAGTCAGAGACTGGGAGCGCACGTGACAGAACGTCCGGACCGCACCGCCGGCCGCGCCGATCGCATCCTCGACGCGGCCGGCGTCCTGCTGTCGCGGCTGGGCTATCGCAAGGTGACCATCGAGGACATCGCGAGTCAGGCGGGCATCGGGAAAGGCACGATCTACCTGCACTGGCCCACCAAGGAAACCCTCTTCCACGCGTTGCTCCTGCGCGAATCCCTCCGGGCCGCCGCGAATCTTC
Organism: Amycolatopsis azurea DSM 43854; assembly: GCF_001995215.1. Classification (GTDB taxonomy): domain Bacteria; phylum Actinomycetota; class Actinomycetes; order Mycobacteriales; family Pseudonocardiaceae; genus Amycolatopsis; species Amycolatopsis azurea. The sequence continues at coordinate 261,931 of NZ_MUXN01000020.1, read as the reverse complement.
TCGATCGGCTGGCCGAGGATCCGGCGGAAGTGGTCCCGCATCGGTTCCAGCGGGCCGCGTTCCTGTTCACCCAGCGCAATCCGTTGCTCGGCGCGCTCATCACCGGCAACACCGAACTGCTGGGCCGGTTGAAGCGACATCCCTTGCAGGATCAGGACGCCGTCGTCACCGAGCGGTATTTGAAGACGATGACCGACCGGGGCCTGCTCCGGAACGACATCCCGAACCTGCTCTTTTCCCTGCGCGCCTCGGCGTTGGGGTTCTACCTGATGGACAGCTTCACCAGCGACGGCACCGGCCTCACACCCGAGGAGAAGGCCGACGCTCTCGCGCACATCATCCGGACGGCGTTCGAGCCGCCGGAGCAGGCGTCCACGGCGAATCTGGCCGACGCCGCGGCCGAAGTGATCGAAGCGTTCCGGGATCTGATCTCGTCCTATGACGCCTGGATCTACCGAAAGGACGGCACCGAGGAGCCTGGCTGATCCGAGCTCCTCCACCACGAGAAGAAGGGGGCAAGCCATGACCACGATCGCCGAAAACTGGGGTGTCCACGAGGCACAGTTCTGGCTTCGAGGTGAATTCCCGGCCGACCCGGTCGGTTTCGAACCCGCGACGGGTGCGTGGAATGTCTACGGTCACGCCGAAGCACTGAAAACCTTGAGTGATCCCAAGGTGTTCTCCTCCGACACCGCCCGCCTGATCCCCAAGGAGGTGTCGCCGGCGAAGGACCAGTTCGTCGAGGGCAACCTGCTCCAGATGGACCCGCCGGACCACAAGAAGCTGCGCACGCTGGTCAGCCACGCCTTCACGCCGAAGGTCGTCGCGGACCTCGAACCGCGGATCGCCGCGTTGACGAACGAACTCCTCGACGCCGTCGACGGCGCGGACTCGATGGAATTGGTGACACACCTGGCTTATCCGCTGCCGGTGATCGTCATCGCGGAACTGCTCGGCATCCCGGCGAGCGATCGCGACCTGTTCAAGGAATGGGTCGACACGTTGCTGCGGAACAGCCAGCAACGGTCGCTGACCAAGCAGACCGAGGCGGACAAGAAGGCCGCCGAGGAGACGCAGGAACAGCTGAACAACCTCGTCGGCTATCTGGGCGAGCACGTCGACGACCGACGGAAGAACCCGCGTGAGGACCTGCTGACCAAGCTCGTCGAGGCCGAGGTCGACGGCGTGAAACTCACGCAGAACGAAGTCGTCAATTTCGCGAACGTGCTGCTGCTCGCCGGGCACATCACCACCACGATGCTGCTCGGGAACACGGTGCTGTGCCTGGATTCCCATCCGGACGAGTACCGGCGCGTCCGCGAGGACCGCTCGCTGCTGCCCGCCACCATCGAGGAATCACTGCGTTTCCTCAGCCCGTTCGCCCTCGTCGCCCGCGCCACGACGACCGAGGTCGAACTGGGCGGACAGACGATCCCGGCGGACAGCATGGTGTTCACCTGGGTCGCGGCGGCGAACCGGGATCCGCGCACGTTCACGGACCCGGGCGTCTTCGACCCGGCGAGGGCGCACAACCCGCATCTCGCCTTCGGCCGCGGGATCCATTTCTGCATCGGCGCCCCGCTGGCCCGGCTGGAAGGCAAGACCGCGCTCAACATCCTGCTGGACCGGTTCCCTGATCTGCGTACCGATCCGGCCGTTCCGCCGTCGTTCATCCCCAGCCCGCACATGACCGGGGTGAACGAGCTCCAGCTGCTGCTGAAGCCCTAACGGTCGGCGTACCGGGACGCTAGCGGGACCACCACCCGCGGAATCCGTTTCCCGGGCGTGTATCGCAGTTCGGTGATGTTGCCGTTCGGCACGAGGTAGGTGTCGGCGAACGTGCGGAATCCGCGCATGGCCTCGCTGTCCGGGGTGGTGACCCCGGTCAGCAGTGACCACATGACCGCGCGGATGAAGAGCCCGTGCGTGAAGACCGCGATCGGTCCGGGTTCCCGTTCTCCCAACCGTGCCAGGAATTCCCGGGTCCGGGCGAAGAGATCGGCGAAGGATTCCGCGCCGTTCACCGCGTGGTGTGGATCGGCCCGCTCCCAGTAGGCCTCCGTGTACGGCTTGCGGGTCGCGGTGGTGGTGACCTGTCCATGGAGTTCGCCGAGAAAGGTGAACTCCTGGACAGGCCACTCCTCACGCTCCGCGCCGGGGTACCGCTCGATCGTCGGCTCGGCGGTCTGTCGCGCCCGCAGGAACGGCGACGTCACGATCAACCGAGGCGGTTCCGCCAGTGATTCCGCGACTTCGAGGGCTTGCCGTCTGCCGAGTCCGGTCAGTGCCGACGCCCCCGGCTCGCCGCCGGGAAGACCCGCGTTGGACTCGCTCTCTCCGTGCCTGATCAGCCACACCCGTGCCACGATCGCCTCCTAGACCCCGTGTGTCCTCGACGATCGCACCGGGCGGAGTTGATCGCGACTCCCAGGATGCTCTGAATCATCCCGGAAGCGGCGCGGTTTCTCAGCTTTCGAACTGCCCTGGCGCGCGGCCCTCTCCCGCGGGACCGCGGTACGCCTGCGCGATGTCCAGCCAGTGCTCCGCGAGCGCGCCTTCGGCACGGACGTCGAGATCGTCGCGGTGACGGCGCCGCGTGACCAGGAGGCAGAAGTCCTCCGCGCTCCCGGTGATCCGCTGCGGCGAGTCCTCGGGGCCGAAGGTCCACAGCTGCCCCGACGGCGAAGTGATCTCGAAGCGGAACTCCTGCTCCGGCGGGGTCAGGCCTCGTGCCTCGTAGCCGAAGTCCCGCACCCGGACGGCGAATCCGACGAGGTACGCGAGCCGGTCGGTCCGTTCCGGCCGCACGCCCAGCGCGTCCGCGATGTCCTGGCCGTGGGCGAACAGTTCCATCATCCCGGCGCAAGCGAGGATGGCCGGTGGCAGCGGGTTGACCAGCCACGGCACGACCTGGTCCGCCGGGACCGCGGCGAGCGCCTTGATACCGGCGTCGCGTTCGGCGCGCCACCGGCTCAGCAGGACCTCGTCGGGGTCGCCGAGGTAATCGTCGAGCGCCGCGTTGACGGCGGCGTCGAAGCCGCGCGCCATCGAGCTCTTCATGACTTCGGCGAACTTCTGCGGTTCGGCCGCGGACAACCCGGCGATCTTGAAGATGAAGGAGAGATGAGCGATCTGGTGCTTGATCGACCAGCCGGCCGCGGGCGTGGGCAGATCCCATCCCGCGTCGTCCAGATCGGACACCAGGGCGTCGACCTGTTCACCCTCCGTGGTGAGGTCCCTGATCACGTACCGGAAGTCAGTCACCGTGCCGTCCTCTCGCCGTTTCCACCCTCTCGAATGATGCGGACGCGCCGCGCCGCCGTCTTCTCCTCGTGAGCCCCGTCGGATTTCGGGCTTGATTCTGGAGCCGGGTCCAAGTTCTACGCTCAGGACATGCGAACCGAAGCGGCGACGGCGTTGACGATGTCCCAGGTGACCTCTCGCGCCGGGGTCCGGCCGGACACCGTGCGCTACTACGAGCGCATCGGCCTCCTGCCCGTCCCGGCGCGGACGAGCGGGGCGCACCGGCGCTACGACGAGAACGTCATCGACAGGCTGCGGTTCATCCGCGGCACCCAGCGGCTCGGGCTGACGCTGACGGAGATCGGTGACCTGCTGAGCGTGCGCGACACCGGGGTGTGCCCGTGCGAACCCGCCGAAACCATGCTGAGGCGTCATCTCGCCGAGATCGAGGCGGAGATGAGCCGGCTCGGCGAGTTGCACGCCGAACTCAGTTCCCTGCTGTCCGGGATGTCCGGCGAGAGCTGCGCCGATCCGCTTCCCGGCGCCTGGTGCCCACCTGCCCGCGAATCCGGGGAAGGAGGTGGATGACCATGCGGAACGACGACTGGTGCGACTGCGACTGCTGCGGCACCGGCTGCTGCTGACCCGCTCCGGCGGGACCGGCCGGGCTTGACGTCACCCGGCCGGCCATCCGAGTCAGTCCTGCGGCAGGAGCACCGTCTCCCCGATCCGGTCCTTGCAGACTTCGGCCGAATAAGCCATCAGCCCACCGGCCTGCGCGTCCCGGAAAAGCCGCTGGATCGGCGAAGTGCGCAGGAAGCCCGATCCACCACCGGCTTTCAGCGCCAGCTGGGCGACGTCGCGGGCGATGTCGTTCGCGAGCACCTTCGCCGTCATGGTCGCGGGCAGGAACTCCGGCGAGTTCCGGTCCGCCAGCCACGCCATGTGCAGCGAGTACATGCGCGCCGCTTCGAGACGGGTGTGGACATCCGCGGCTTCGAACCGCAGCCATTGCATTTCCGCGAGCGGCTGTCCCGTCGCGGGGATGACGCGGCTTCGCGCATGCGAGATCAGCGCGTCCTCCGCCGCGTCGGCTATCCCCAGGGACAGGAACGCGAGGCCGGCCGCGATGTGGTTCGGGCGCCGCTCGGCCGAGGGCGGGCACCTGCGGTCCGCCCGCAGAACGGTCCCTTCGAAAGAGACGAGCTGACTGCGGCTGGCGCGCAACCCCATCGTGTCCCAGATCGGTACGAAGGTCATCGTGTCGTCCGGCGCCACACCGAAGAAGGTGGGCGCGCCGTCGACGAGCGCGTTGACCAGGAAATGGTCGGCGACCTCACAACCGGAAACGAACCGCTTGGCACCGGTGAGCCGGTGCCCGCCGTCGACGGGCTCGGCGACCTGCTGCGGCATCAGGAACATGTTCCCGCCGCTCGGTTCCGACAGCGCGTTCGCGAACCGTTTGCCGTCGATGAGTTCCCCGGCATAGAACCGGCCCAGTTCGGGAGCGGACAGCTGAGTCAGTCCGACCGCGGCACCGATGTGCATCACCCAGACGCACGCCGTGGAGGAACAGGCGGCGCTGAGGATCCGGACGATCTCGCCATAGGCCCGATAGCTGAGGTCCTCACCGCCGAACTCCGCCGGCAAGGTCGCCCTGTCGAGTCCTGTCGCATGGAGCGCGCGAAGGTTGGCGATGGGCAACTCGGCCGTTTCGTCGAACTCGGCGGCGCTCGCGGCGAAGTCCTTCGCCAGTTCGGTGACGGTTTCGATCCAGCGACGTTCGTGGGCGGGCGGGGCGAACGGATGGACGGTCTCGGTCATGCCCGCATCATGCCGGAATCGCGAAGGCCTCCCCGCCACCCCGAGAATGGCGAAGGAGGCCTTTCACCGCCCGGCCGTCACACTCCGGTGCAAGCGGCCGTGGCGAATTCCCCGGAAGCGGTCTTGGTGGACACCACCGCGCCGTCGACGGTGATCTTGCAGGTGACCGATCCGCCGGTCTCACCCGTCGAAACCGTGAGCGTCCCGCCCTTGTAGACGCCCTTGTTCTCGACTTCCTTGTTCCAGGGCAGCGCCGGAACCGTTTCGGTGACGGGGTTGAGCACCTCGCCGTAGATGACCTCGACGTTCGTGGCGTCGCCGGTGATCTCGTAAGACACCTTCGCGGTGCGGTTGATCTCGTTGTTGACCTCGTTGACGGCCGCGTTGAACACGAAGATCCACACCACGCAGACCACGAGCCCGAGCGCGGACAACGCGATGCCGGTGATGGAGAGCCCCTTGTTGGAGGCCTTTCCGTTCTTGACGCGGATCAGCCCGATGATCGAGAAGATCAGGCCGAGGATCACCAGCGGCCAGGCGATGACGCCGACGAACGGGATCGGGGAGAAGACCAGCCCCACCAGGCCGAGGACGAAGCCCGTGACGCCGATGCCGTTGCGGGGTGGCATCGGGCCGCCAGGGGCTTGCGGGGCCGGCGTGTAGGGGGTTTGCTGGGTCACGGGTTTTCCTTTCCAAAGGGATGAACGAGGCGGCATACAACCAGCGATCGCGAGGCCTCCGCGTCGTCCTCGGCGCTTGAACCCGTTACGACGAAAGTCGTAATTCGCGCTTCCGGAAGGATCTGTTCCGCTGATGCGGGGGACCAAGCCACTTTGCGTACGCTCAACGCATGGCAAGACGTGCGCTCGAGGTGGTGCTCACCGTGGTGGCGGTCGCGGCGTGCGTGGTCAGCAGCATTTTCGTCTTCAGCGCCCAGGGGTACCTTCCGGAGACGAAATCGTTCGATCCGACTTGGTGGTCAACGCTCGGTTTCTTCACCGGGATCGCGGCGGCCGTCATGCTCTGCTGGCGACACAAATGGCCGGAACTGGTCCTCGGGATCGCCCTCGTGCCGCCGCTTTGTTTCCGGTCCGACGCGCTGGCCGCGCTGGTCGCCCTCGCCGCCTTGACCGCGCGCCGGCGCGACCGTCTCATGTGGATCGGTTCCGTGCTCGTCTACGTCGCGACGGCGTGGGCGTTGTTCGGCGACGCCAACCGCCATCCCGACGTGACCGTCGCGGGGCAGATCGTCGGCAAGCAGTTCTCCGCCGTGCAGCTGATGGGGACGCTGACGGTCGCCGTCGTGATGACGGCCGTGCCGCTCACCGTCGGGGTCGTCCGCGGGATGCAGGACACGCTCGCGATCCGTGAGGCCAAGGAAGAAGAACTCCGCGCCGAAATGACCCGGCGCGCGGAACGCACCCGGATCGCGCGCGAGATGCACGACGTCCTCGGGCACCGGCTTTCCCTGCTGTCCCTGCAAGCCGGCGCGCTCGAGGTCAGCAAAGGACCCGCGACGACGGAAGCCGCGAAAACCGTCCGCACGACCGCGCGCCAGTCACTGGAAGACCTGCGGCAGGTCATCGGCGTCCTCCGCGACGGCCAGGGTTTCGGCGAGAACGGCGAGAGCGGCACCCAGCCCGAGCCGCCGCAGCCGACGCTGGCGGACATCCCCGAACTGGTCGCCAACGCCCGCAAGGCCGGGCTGGGGGTCAACGTGACGATCCTGCTCGACGACGCGGGCGGGGCTCCGGCGCTGCTCGGCACGACCGCGTACCGGATCGTCCAGGAGTCGATGACCAACATCCTCAAGCACGCGCCGGGCGCGGCGGCCGAGGTCTCGGTGCGGGGAGGGCCGGGGAACGGGCTGACCGTCGAGGTCGTCAATCCGCTGCCCGCGACACCGGGCGCGGGGAAGACTCCGGGCGCGGGCACGGGGCTGACCGGGATCGGCGAACGTGTCACGCTGATCGGCGGGAACGTCAGCGCGGGCCCCACCGAAGAACGCACATTCGCCGTCCGGGCTTGGCTACCATGGGGACACCACTAACCTGTCCGAGTGAACCAGCGCCCACTGCGAGTGCTGCTCGTCGACGACGACCCGCTCGTGCGAACCGGTTTGTCGATGATCCTGTCCAGCACGGACGACATCCAGGTCGTCGCGGAAGCGGGCGACGGGGACGAGGCCGTGCCGAAGGTGACCATGCACGCTCCCGACATCGTGCTGATGGACATCAGGATGCGGCGGATGAACGGTCTCGCCGCGACCGCGGCCGTGACCGCGCTGCCCAACCCGCCGAAGGTCCTCGTACTGACCACCTACGACCTCGACGAGTACGTCTTCGACGCGCTCGGCGCGGGCGCCAGCGGTTTCCTGCTGAAGGAGGGCTCGCCGCAGGAGATCATCGACGCGGTGCGCGTGGTCGCGGCGGGCGAGGCGATGTTGTCGCCGCGGACGACGCGGAAACTCATCGGGCATTTCGTCGCGGCCCGGGTGAGCCCTCGCCGTCATCGGGCGCGGGCCGGGCTGAGCACCCTGACCGAACGGGAACGGGAGATCGTCACCGCCGTCGCCCAGGGCTGGACCAACGCCGAGATCGGCGCGGAACTGCATCTGAGCGAAGCGACGGTGAAGACCCACATCACCCGGATCTTCGCGAAACTCGACGCGACGAACCGGGTCCAGCTGACGATCTTCGCCTACGAAGCCGGGCTCGTGGCGCCCTGACGATCCGTCCCGAGCAGCCCGGCGACGACGGTCGCCCAGAGCACCACGGCACCGCCGAAGCCCGGTACGAGCTGCCAGGCCGCCGTCCAGCCCGCGATCGCGAGCACGGCGGCCAGAACGGCGACGACGCACAGCAAGGCGCTCAGCACCAGGAAACGCCGCGAGCCGAACAACTTCGCGAACGGCAGGAAGTGCAGGCCGACCACGAAGAGCACCCACGCGGGCACGGCTTCCGGAAGTGCGAAAACCGCCGAGAGCACTCTCGCTCCAGCGAAGATCCCCACCAGCATGAGCAGCACGGCGATCCCGTACTGCTTGCCGAACGGGCTTTCCTCCCGGCCGCCGCCCGCGGGCAGCCCGGCCCCTCGCCGGGCGGTCAGCACGAGCCAGCCCGCCAGCCCCAGCACGGCGACGACACCCACGACCACCAGCGTCGTCGATCCGCCCGAGACGGAAGAGGCGCCGAAGAACCACCAGGCGGCGCCGAATCCCACTCCGATCGCGGAACTGATCAGCAACGTGATCAGGTGTCCCTTGGTGAACTGTCCGTCCGTCATCGCTCCTGGGTCTCCTCCTCCCCCCGGCGGAACAGTACCCCGGGGGCTACGCGAGCCCGGCGAGGATGGCCGCCGCCTCCTGCGGGTGCATGAGGAAGCGGACGTGGCTGCTGTCGAGCGACCGCACGTCGGTCGGGTTGTCCGGGGTGAGCGCGTCCGCCTCCTTGATGAAACGGTCCTGGAGCGCGAGCGGCATCGACCGGTCCCCGGTGAGCCTGATGTACGTGCGCGGGATCCGGCCCCACGTGGCGGCGTCGGCGCGTTCGGTGCCCGCGTCCAGGGTCTCGTCCGGTTCGAGGGTGTTGAGGTAGGCGAAGAACTCCTGCTCGGTGCCGTCTTCGAGCATCGCGGTCTTCAACGCGGCCAGCAGGGCGGGATCGGCCGTGCGCCAGTTCATCCGGAGCGCGCCGAGTTCGGCGGGGTTCGCGACGACGACAGCGCCGACGTCGTTGAGCGCGCTGCTCGCGTTCTCGGGTCCCTGCATGTACTCGCCCACCGTCGCGTCGACGCAGCACCACGCGGAGATGTAGACGATCCGGTCGATCAGATCCGGGACGGCGTTGCCCGCGCCGGTGAGCGGGATCCCGCCGCGGCTGTGCCCGACCAGGATGACCGGCCCGTGCTCGGCGACCTTGCGCACGACGTCCACCACGTGTTCGACGAGTTCGGCGGCGGTGACGCCTGCCTGGCTCGACGGCGCCGTGGCCAGCGTCCCCAGGTCCTGCGGCGCCTGGTACGCCGCGTGGAATCCGGCGCTGAAGCCGTGTCCGGGAAGGTCGACGGCCAGCGTGCGGTGCCCGAGCAGGGCGAGCTCGCGTTGCAGCGGGTTCCAGGTGAAGGAGTTGCAGTTGGAGCCGTGGACGAAAACGTAAGTCGGTTTCACGGTTCGTATCCTGACAGCCCTGCTTTGCCCGGATGACGGCTCAGTCCGCGATGAGCACCTGGCCCGCCCCGTCGAACCGGTAGCCGACCCCGCGCACCGTCGTGATCGGTGTCAGCGCGGGCTCCAGTTTCCCGCGGATCTTCCGGACGTGGACGTCCACGGTCCGCCCGTTGCCACCGGACAGCCCCCACACCTGCGCCATCAACGTGACACGGTCGAAGACGCGGTCCGGATTCCGGCTCAGGAACAGCAGGAGGTCGAATTCCAGCCTGGTGAACTCCAGCACTTCACCGTGCAGCTGGACTCGCCGCGGTCCCGGTTCGATCCGCAGTGGCGGCGCCACTTCGCCGAGACGTCGGCGCCGACCGGCGAGTTCGACGACCTGACCGGAATTCGTTTCACCGGCTTGGAAAGTCCGCGCCGTCAGTGTCACGCCGACAGTGTCCTCAAAGGACTCAAGCAGACGCGCGGCGATCGCGGCGGCGTGCTCTGAGTCGGTGCTCACCCGCAACGCCAGGGTCAGCTCGACGGTCGGTTCCCCGCTCACCGCGACCGACTGGGTCATCTCACACCACCCGGACCGGATGCCGGACGACGGCGTCGAACAGGTAGCCCTGGGTGTTGTGCGGAGTGACGTCGGGCTGGGTGATCCCGGCGATGTCCGTGGCCCGCGCCCGCAGGGTCTGGACGCCGGGAACACCGGCGCGCCAAGGGATTTCCCAGCGTTGCCAGCCCCGGTCCGCGGCCGCGCCCACGAACTTCGCCCGACGCCAGCCGTCGCCCGCGTCGACTTCGACCCGCCGGATCCGGCCGTTGCCCGACCACGACCGGCCGCGCAGCACATGCCTGCCGCCTGCCGCGAACTCGGCGTTCCACGGCAGTTCGAACGCGCTCTTGACCACCTGCCGGGTCACGACCGTGCCCTCCGCCGGATAGTCCGGCCCGAGCAGCCGGTAGTACTGCGTGTTCCACGGCGACACCAGCGGCGTCTCCGAAACCTCTATGCGCCCCAGCCATTTGATCGACGAGATGCCGATCCAGGACGGCACGACGAGCCGGACCGGATGGCCGTGATCCGGCGGGAGCGGACGGCCGTTCATCTCGTAAGCCAGCAGGACGTCCTGCAACGCTTTGGCGACCGGCAGCGGGCGCCGCACCTTGCCCAGGTTGGTCCCGCCGGTGACGTAGTCGGCGTCCAGTCCTTCCGGCAGGACGTCCACCGCGTGCCGGGTCAGCCCCGCTTTGGCCAGCACCGTGGAAAGCCGGACACCGCGCCAGCGCGCGACTCCGATCGCGCCGAGCTTCCACGCCGTGCCGGACACCGCCTGTCCTTGCTGGCTGGTGAAGTAGCTCCGGCCGTTGCCCGCGCATTCGATGGCGGACGTGATCGTCTCGGAGGGCAGGTGACGTAGATCGTGATAGCTGAATTCGACGGGCTTGTCCGCCGTCGGCGCACCGCGCAATCCGGTTCCGAACAGCTTCAACCGCCATGTGCCGACGTCGATCGACGGGGTGGCGGTGTGGTTCCGCACGAAGAACCGCTCGACCGGCGTCAGATATCCCTGACCGCTCAGCGCCTCCCAGCGCGTTTCCGCGTTGGTGCCGTAGACCTCGAAGATCTCCGGTGGCAACGGCTTCACGATCGGCGCGGCGGCAGACGCCGTCCCGACCGGAAGCGTTCCGAGTGCCGTCAGCGCGAGCGAGCCGCCGGCGGCAAGCCGAAGCATCCCGCGCCGCGATATCCCGGCGGCTCGTGCCTCCCCCGCACGCCACTGCGCGAGCCTTGTGCGGTCATAGGTGGCTTCGTCGGTCAGGCCGGTTCCGGTCATGTGGGTCATTGTCGGCAGCGGCCGTCCACACCGACCACCACGTCCACAGAGCGGAACGTCTTGTGCCCCGGACGGGGATCGAACCCGCACTGTGTCGATTTTGGCGCGGCAGTGATCGACATTTGTCATTCACTGCCGCGCGTTCGCATGACCTGCATGATTCGCAAAGGTTAACGAGCGTCGCTTCTCGTTGATCATCACCCGCTGACGTCCATTTCCGGGGGAAAGTCGGGGGTTTGATCTTCGATCTCAACCTACAAGTGGGGGCCTCTTCGTCCATCCCATCGACCTGGCGTCAGCCCGATCGAGCCTGTCAAGGGGGCACCGATCCCGCTGTCGTGAGAGTACCGCCGGACTGCCCCCTTGACAGGCTCGATAGCCCTCAGGAGGTCGGTGGGATGGACGACAGGCACACACGAACGCGAGTTCCACGCTCTCCTCGCCCATCCCGGAGACCTGCCCGTCCGGCGAGGACATTGCTCTTGTGGGCGAAAGCGAACCGCTAGCCCTTGCTCTCCCGGGGGTCACGAGAGCGCGGGTAGGTGTTCCGCTCCCCGATCTTGCCGTCCTGCTTGTGGACGACGTGTTCGACGCCTCGCTCGATGGCCATCTCCCGGCCCTTTGCCTGAGCTTCCGCCTTGGTCGACGCCGTGTTGCTCACGCGCTGGCCGCCCTCGACCTTGTTCGCCCAACCGTCTCCGTGCTTCACCGTGTGAACGTCGCCTTCTGCCATTTGAGCCTCCCTGAGCAGCCGTGTTTCCCGCGAAGTCGTCTGACTACAGGACTGCGTAACGGTTGTTACCGAGAGGTGATCCACTCAGGATGGCCGCCCTTGTTGACGGAACCTCACCGCGGGGCCACGCCGGCACTCCCGTATCCCCTGGTCCACGGCTCGAACCCTTGTTGACGGCCCCTCCGACGGGTGGGCCGCTGGCTGGCTTTTCCACGGGCGACCGCCGGGGACCGGGCGCCAGCCCGCACGCCTCGGCGGGGCTTGCCCGTGGATCAAACACCCTGGCCAGCGGCCCCGGAGGGGCCGCCTTGAACAAGTAATGAAACTCTGAACACGAGCACCATGGAGCCTCGTGGTCCGAATAGGAAACGCCCCGTGATCGCGAGGTGTGGCCCACGTTGCGATCACGGGGCGTTCAAGCTTGAACGATAGCGCCAATGACGGCTCGGAGTCGTCAACCGGTTCGGGGTGGTAGTTCGCACGCTGGGGTGAACTCGGCTTTGCAGTGGTAGCACCGAGACGCTGTGAAGGCCACGTCACGATAGCCGCAATTGGGGCACCCGTTTAGACGGACTGGGTACGTCTCTCCAAAATCGACAATGACCTCATGTGGTGTTGCGTCGCCGTACGGACGCTCCGGGTCGACTGAGCCCGAAGCGTCTGAAACGTAAGGTGCATCGTCGATTTCGGGATGGTGGCTCATGCGCTCGTCCTACCTGGGTCGGTCCATGAGGTACGTGAACTCGTATCGATCGCTCGGAAAGACGATGTCTGCCGCCTCGATGGGCACAAGGTCGTCAGTATCGTCATGTGTTGCACGCACAGTCTGCCTGATCTCGACGACTGCGACACCCGGCGGGATCGAGAGTGCTCCAACCTCGATGGTTGTTGGTTCACGAACGACAAGGTTCTCTTCGATCTGAGCCAGCGTCCAGCCAATGGCAGCGAACCGGGCATTGAGCCCATGCGTGGCGTGCGGCCCCTTGTGTGGGTGCTCGATGCTGGTGCCTCCGGTGATGCTGCGAGGCTCCCACGACGTCGACATGCTCATTGGGCGACCGTCTGCCGAGATCTGGTACTTGGTCTCTGTGACGGCATCACCGAGCTGAATCTCAAGTCGTCGCGCGACCCAGTCAGGCGCGTCAATGACCCGGGTCTCATGCTCTGCGGTTGGCGTTCGTCCCGCCCTCCCAGCCTCGTGAACGTAGGTCCGCTCGGCTGCCTGGAAGTGACGGAACGGCATGGTTCGGACCATTCGCTTCATCTCGGCAACGAAGGTCCCCTTCCCAGGGACGCTGTAGAGCAGGCCTTCGCTCTGCAAGAGCTGAAGTGCCTTCTTGCTCGTGATCATGCTGACGTCGTGCTGCTTGCAGAGAGCAGCAGCGCTCGGCACGGGTCCGTCAACCGGGAGAAGGCCAGCGCGGATCTGCTGGCGGAGATCCTCCGCAATCTGCATGTACTGCGGAGCGGGCTTCGTGGCACTTCGGTCATTGCTGCTCATGGCCTGCCGTCCTTAGTCCATTCGAGTGAGTCAGTTGGTATGCGTTGACATACCTGGTCTGCCATCGCATACTAGGTATGTAACACGATACCAGCTACCAGGAGGACGACATGAGGAACATCCCGGTGAACCTGGCGGGCTACCGGCTCACGGTCTCGGAGAACGTGGAGATGAAGATGCGGAAGGAGGACGGCGTGGAGAAGGTCGTGACCGACGACAAGGGCAACACCAAGTTCGTGGTCGCGCTCATGGTGAAGGCGAAGGGGCAGAAGGGCGAGGAGATCCGGGTGACCCTGGACACCGACCCCGGCGAGGGCTTCTCGGAGGACGACATGACCCGTGTCGAGCTGATCGACCCGCGCGTGACGCCGTACTCGTTCAAGAACGACAAGAACGAGACCGTCTCGGGTGTGGCCTGGGGTGCGGCCGGAATGAAGGCCCTGTTCTGATCACGCGTCGCGTGAATCCTGCCAAATCGGCATTCTGCCCGCTCGGGCACTGAATTCTTCTGATCATTGACAAATACATAGTGAGCCCAACTATGCCCAAAAACGCGCCTAATACGGCTACGCGCTTTGGTTCCTGACCTCATTTCGTCAGGGACTGGCGGGTGTATCCGTCCTAGACGAAATGAGGGTTCAAGAATGAGTGAACACGAAATTTTGGCCGCACAGTTGAATTCGTGGCCGTGGCTGCACCTGACGGAAGGTGATGAGCTGTGAAGACTGCAAATGAGGGCTTGACTGACGAGTTCGCGGCGATGCTTGAGGAATTGCGGGTTCTCGCAGCGCGGGCTTACCGCCTTGAGAGTGCCGGATCGCTCCACGACGCTGCTCATTCGCGTGTGCGGAGGGTCGCCCGGGAACTGATGAACTGCGCGGGCGATATCCAGTCGGCTGCATTCATTCAGGCGGACTGGATGCACGAGAAGGGGGAGTCATGAGCAAGGCAACTGTGAACGTTTCACGGAGCGGTCTTTCGTCGTTCGATCCGAATGGCCCGAAGCGGGGTGCGTGATGGGGAATCACGTGTGTTCGGCGAATTTCTGGCTGTCTCCGACTCGTGTCGCGACCTGCAATGTGTGCGGTCGCCAGTGGAATATGTGAGGTGCTGATATGTCGAGTTTCGCGAGTCTGACGTTCTATCCGCTGTGGCTGTTGCTGGTTGCTGCGTTGGTGGTCGCGATGCCGGTGGCCGGTGCTGCTGCCCTGGTTCTGGGTTTGCTGGTGGTGGCTGGCACGTGGGGGAAGCGATGAGCGCTCACGAGGGATTCACGGGTGTTCGGAAGGATCGACTGCTTTCCAGTTATTTCGACGCTTCGGAGTACAGCGTAACGGTTCTCAGGCTGATCGAAGAGGTGGTTCCGGAGACAATTCTCGCTGGCGACGGACTTTCCTTGCAGGGGCGAAAGTTGGCAGAGCAAGCGCGCTTGCTGCATGTCGACCTGTTGGCCATGTATCGGCGAATTGATGGGGTGTCCACCCATGAGTCCTGAGTCTGTGGACCTATTCGGGAATCCCGTGGACGAGCCGGTGACGACGGGATCGGCTGCCCTGCCGATCAATGATATGGGCCTGATCGAGAGGGTGTTACAGGTTGCGGAGAACACCGGGTATGTGCTGGTCGGGCATTCGGAGCGGGTGTATCACCTTGTGGATTCGAAGACGATCGAGGCCGCCCCCCGTTTCGAGGAGGAGGCGGTGCACCAGCTCCTGGCCTCGAAGTGGCTGACGAAGGGAGGTGTGCACGTCTACACCCATCACGGGTTTGAGGGGCCGGGCAATTCGGTTCTGGTGCCCAAGTCCACGAGGGTGAAGGCGCGTCAGTGGCGCAACTTGGCGCCGATTCCCTGTTCTCGCAAGCGAAAGGCATCATGATGACGTCGCAGACGATCAACAATGTCAACAAGGCCCGGTTCATCGAGTTCGAGTTCGCGCTCGATGAGGTTCGCAAGGCGTTTGATGAGGTCGGCAAGCTCGGGAAGTCCCTGGACGACAAGGGCGCCACGGCGGACCGGTTCGAGGGTTGGCAGGTCCCGACCAAGGCCGAAGTACAGGCCGCTCTCCGGGACGCGTCCACCGCGCTGGACGAGCTGCGGGAGGCCGCGCTCAAGCGCAAGGCGGAGCTGATCTCGCGGGGCTGGCGGGTCTGATGGCCACCCGCGAGGAAGATCTCGTTCACATCGCCGTGGAGGAGTCGTTCTGGTCGGGGGACATGACCGCCGCGTGCGGGATCACCGCGAACGTGGCCGATGTCGAGACCGCCTACTTCGGGTTCTGGTTCGCCACCTACTGCCCGGAGTGCCGACGGCTGGCTAAGAAGACCTGGTTCTGAACCGAGCGCCGAGGGAGAGACCGATGAGCACCAACCAGATCGACGGCAAGTTGACGGAGCTGGACAACGCGATGAAGAAGCTCCGCAAGACGCTGACGCACCTGTCCAACCGAGTCGCCGGGCTTGGAAAGCAGCACACGAATGCCGCCCGCAAGGTCGCGACCGCGATCACCACCGTGGAGTCGGCGAAACCGCTGTTCCCCGACCGCTCGAAGGCGAGGCCCCGCGCCCGGCGCCGCTGACGGCCGAACCGTAGTGCTGACAACCGCATGATCGATCCGTCTGGACGTAGTGAGGGCCGTAGACCTCGCGTCCAGTGTCCGGGGGCTCTACGGCCCTCCTGTGTCCACGAAACACAGGAGATCTACCGATGAAGACCCCGAAGTCGAAGACCCGCCGTCAGAGCGGGAAGACCCCTATCCCGGCCCGGTGCGCGGGCTGGATGCTGCGCCACCCGGGCATCACGACTATGCCGGCCGTTTTCGGCACGAGCGTCGTCGAACTGGGCGCGGTCACCACCGGTAGCGCGGTAGCTGGCCTAGTCGGTGCCGGGCTGTCCTGGCGCTACCTGCACAGAGACTCCTACACGGCGCTGGTGTCCCCGCGGCTTCGTGCCGTCCGCCGCCGCTGGACCCGCTACATCGGCCGATCCTGGAAAGAATCGCTGGACGCCTGCAACCTGGTGGGGCAGGACCGGCGTACCGGCGAACTCCTGGTCCCGCGTCTGCTGAGGGTGGCCGCACCCACCCCGTCGATCGACCTACTCAAGGTCAAGTTCGTCAAGGGCCAGTCGCTGCGCGTCTTCCAAGACGTCCAGGACGAGCTAGCCGCCGCGCTCGGGGCGGATGTGATCGCGATCGAGAAGACCGACAAGCCCCGGATCCTGTCGATCACCCTGGTGCACGGCAACCCGTTCGACGACGTGATTCCCCCGGCGGACCTGCCCGGCGAGGTGGATGAGGTCGATCTCAAGGCGATCGAGCTGGGCGACACCGAACAGGGCGAGGTCTGGTCCGAACCGCTGCTCGGTCACCACTGGCTGATCTCCGGCGCGTCCGGCTCCGGTAAGGGGTCGCTGCTGTGGAACCCGCTCCGGGCGATGGGGCCGATGATCCGGGAGCAGATCGCCCGGATCTGGATGATCGATCCCAAGGGCGGCATGGAGACCGAACGAGGCAAGCCGCTGTTCTACCGGCACGCCACCTCCGCCGACGAGGACGTGGAGTACGACGACGGCACCGGCCCCGAGGACGTCGACCCGATGCTCGCACTGCTGCTCGAATTCCGGGACCGCATGCGGGAACGTCAGGCCCACCTGAGGGAGCAGAAGCTCCGCAAGGCCACTCCTTCGGCCGAAACCCCTTTCGAAGTCCTGATGATCGATGAGCTGGCGATGCTCACCGCCCTCGGGGGCAGCCGGTCGACGATCAGCCAGGTGAACCGGATCCTCGCCGAAATCCTCACTCAGGGACGCGCGGCCGGATTCGCGGTCGTGGCCTACGTCCAGGAACCCACCAAGGACATCGTCCCCGTGCGGGACCTGTTCACCCGCCGGGTCTCGCTGCGCACCGGCTCGGCCTCCTATGTGGACATGGTGCTCGGCGAGGACGCTCGGCTTCGTGGCGCTCTCGCGGACGAGATCCCGGAAGAGGGCTGCGAGGGCATCGGCTACCGCACCTCGGAGAAGTCCCGCACCCCGATCCGGGTCCGCGCGGGCTACAGCACCGACGACGACATTGACGAACTCGTCCGCCTGTGCACACCGCACTTCGACGACGACGAACCGGGCGGCGTCCTGGTCCCCTTCGCCGCCTGACCATCCAGAAAGGACATGGAACATGACCATGGCACTTGCTCCGCTTGAGGGGGCCGCCAAACTCGCGGCCATCGCGACACGCATCATCCGGGAGACTCCCGCGCCCGAACCGGCCTCGGTCTGCCTTACGCCGGGCACGTCCAGCATCAGCATCCAGCCGAGTGTCGGACGCGACCCGGTGACCGTGATCGGCTCGCTGCTGGTCTGGACGCACTCGCTCACCGGCCTACACGGCGACTGGTGGCGCACGGCCCACGAAAGCCTGCACATCACCCTCCGTGGGCGGGGCCCGTCCGGTTCGCGGGTGTGCGTCTATGACGCCTTCCCCTACAGCCTCGCCCGGAAACACGTCACCCTCCGCAAGGGAGACCACGAAACCGTCACCCCGGACGAGCTGTACCTCCTCGCCCTCGAAATCGCCAAAGGTGATCACCGGTGACCGGGGGTACGTTGCTGACGCTGGTGATTTTCGGTGGCCTGTTCCTGACCGCGCCCCGATTCTTCCTTGAACCTCTGCTCGCGATCTTGGTGATAATCGTATTCCTCACTGCGGTCGCGCTCTTTTCGCTTATCGGGCTGTGCTGCACACCCTGGAAGACCAAGAGCAAGAAAGGACATGATCAGTGATCACTCTCAAGCTTCTCGGGCTCTGGCTCAAAATCACCGGCCTCACCGTTCTCGCGGTCATCTTCGAAGGTGTGCTCATCCGGAGCTTCTGGTGGACGTTCCTCGCGGTCGGCGTGACCGTCCTGGTCTACATCGGACTGACCGCTGGGATCTGGAAGGAGTGGCGCGCGGAACGCAACGGCGCCGGAACTTATCAGGTCATCCACTACACCCGCGACTGACCAGAAAGGGCTAGGCGATGTACGAATTGAGCTACTTCGGCGACTCGTACGAGGATATGTTTCAGGAGATCGACACAAAAATCGGAAAGCTGTTGACCGATTTGCTCTATTGGAAATGGCTGTTCACGGTGGGGGAGTACAACGCGCACTGTGACAGTGACCTCGAAGCGTTGAAGGCGCAGCGAGACAAAGCGAAGCACGAGGTGGAGGAGATGTTGTACCAGGCGCACAAGCTTCTCAGTAATGCGCGGGCTCTGTGATGTCCCACGTTGAAGAGGCGACTACCCCGGGCACCGTTCCGGACTCCGGCTCCGATGTGTGGCACTCGGCGGTGTCCACATTGGAGGACGGGTTAGCGATCTACCCGATTCGCTCGATCGAGGGTGTGCGGTTCGAACGGGCCAGGGTCACGAACACCGCCGTTGCTGGCACCGCGTCTATGGTGCTGCTCCGGGTGAGCCAGTCCCCGCCAGGGAAACCGGACCAGGCATGGGAACTAGCGATGCCCCCGGAGTTCGCCCGGTACCTCGCGGCTCAGCTCGACGCGCAAGCCCGCTACATCCAGACCGCTCCACCGGCAGGCACGGAGTCCTCGCGGAACACGTGAGATCTCCGTCGTGCCACGGGCGCCTCGCCCGTCCACCCCCGTGAAAGGAGGCAACATCATGTTCAGGAAACCCAAGTCTGACGGCGAGGACACCCCGCCACCCTCCCGCCGGGTTCGCGCGCTGGCCGATCAGCTCCACGAAGCCCGCGACGTCCACCGGCTCTCCACCGACCCGATGCTGGGCGCGGTCACCGCCGACCGGTTCCGGGCCTCGATCACCCGCACGATGTGGGTGTTCCTCGCGATCGGGCTCGGGTTCACCACAACCGGCGTGCACGACTTCCTGGCCGGTGACCGGCCGATCACCGATCCGTTGTGGTGGGGCGCGTGGCTGGCCGAACCAGCCCTCGCGGGCATCCTGGTCACCCTCCTTCGCTGGGAGGCCTCGATGCTCTCGCACGGCGTCACCGTGGACGTCAGGCCGGTGCGCTACCTGAAACGGCTGCTGCTCGGCGCGACTCTGGTGGCGAACGTGTGGGCCGGACTCGCACCGGCTCACGGCGCAGTCTCCAAGGGCATGGTGTTCTTCCACCTGGTGATCCCGCTCGTGGTGTTCCTCCTGGCGGAAGTCATGCCGGTGATCCAGCAGACCTGCACCCGCGTCCGCGAACAAGCCCTCGCCACAGGTCCGGCCCCGGCCAGCACGAACACCGTGAGGCAAGCCGCGGCTTCCCCGGTGACTATGCCGGCCGAAATCCAGACCCCCCGCCCCTCGGGGGTGAGCGGCACCCTCGCGAAGCTCCCCGCCAGCATCCGCACCACGGTCACCGGCATCACCGAGACTGCCCACGACGCTGGCAGGCCCGTCACGGCCGCCGATCTGACCGCGAGGGTCAATCTGCCGGACGCGATGCTCGCCACGCTGGTGGACGAACTGAACGCCTCGATCAACCACCACCCGGTCACCGCCTGACCGGCCCCCTCCCGCACCACGCACGTTCGCTGGGCAGCCCCCGGTGAACGTGCTGGGGTCTGCCCGGCTCTCTCGTGCCCGCACGAATGGAGAGCCATGATCACCGAGCACGACGGGTCCTCACTGGCTACCCGCATCACCCGCCACCTCAACATGAGCCACGTCCGTGACCGCGTCACCGCGACGGGCGGATGCCTTCAGCCGGTGCACCTGTCCGGCTACCGCGTCGTCACCGACCGCGCCACCGGCCGTACCCTCGACCACCACGCCGGGACCGTCTACGCCCCGTGCGGCAATCGCCGTGAGTCCGTGTGCCCCGCTTGTTCCGACCGGTACGCCGCTGACGCGTTCCACCTCATCCGCGCAGGAATGACCGGCGGCAAGACGATCCCGGAGATCGTGGCGGACAAGCCCCGCCTGTTCGTCACCCTCACCGCCCCGAGCTTCGGCGCCGTCCACGGCCGTCGCACCAGCCGCACCGGCCGCCGAATCCCGTGCGGATGCGGGGAATACCACCACGAAGCCGATCCCCGCGTCGGCACCGCGATCGACCCCGAGAGCTATGACTACCGGGGCGCGGTCCTCTGGCAGGGCCACACCGGGGACCTGTGGCACCGCTTCACGATCCGTCTTCGGCGGGAGATCGCCCGCGCGGCCGGGCTCAAGGTCAGCGAGTTCGCCGACCACGCCCGGCTTTCTTACGCCAAGGTCGCCGAGTACCAGAAGCGTGGCCTGATCCACTTCCACGCGGTGATCCGGCTCGACGGCCCCGAGGGTGCCCACGACCCCGCACCAGCCTGGGTCGATAGCACGCTGATGGAGCACGCCGTCCGCGCGGCGGCTGAAACCACCTGCGTGTCCCGTGAACTCCTGCTCGACGGCGAGACCACGGGACACGTGTTCACCTGGGGCCAGCAGATCGACATCCGCCCCATCCGCCCGGCACACGCCGCGCAGATCGAGGGTGATGACGGCGAGATCAGTGACCGCGCGCTGGCCGGATACATCGCCAAGTACGCCACCAAGGGCACCAGTACCAGCGAAGTCCCCGACCGTCCTATCCGGTCCGAACGCGCGATCGAGCACCTGGACGTCCTGCCGCACCACCGCCGCATGATCGCCACAGCCTGGGAGCTCGGAGCCAGCGAAGACCTTGCGTTCCTGAGGAAGTGGGCGCACATGCTCGGCTTCCGGGGCCACTTCCTCACCAAATCCCAGCGCTACTCCGTCACCTTCACCACGCTGCGCAGTGACCGCCGCGCCCACCAGCAAATCGCGACGCTCGAAGCCCTCGGAGCCAGCCCGGACAGCGTGACCGTCGTCAACCACTGGAACTACACCGGAAACGGCCACAACAATCCCGAAGAACGCGAGATCGCTGAAGCGATCTACGAAGGAAAACGCCTGCAACGTAAGGAAAAGCTCGCAAAGGAGAGCCAACCATGAACAAGCCACTCATGACCGTGGAAGACCTCTCGACCCATCTCAGTGTCCCTGTCGGCACTCTCTACCGGTGGCGCACCACCGGCTACGGCCCGGTCGGCAAGCGCATCGGCAAGCACCTCCGCTACCGCCCCGAAGACGTCGATGCCTGGGTCGCCGAACAAGGGGGCGCGTGATGGCCCGGCCACCTCTCGATGTGGGGACACACGGGAAGATCCGTTTCAGCGACACGGCCACCGGCGTCAAGGCTCGTGCGAGCTACCGGGGCTTTGACGGGAAGGTGCACGACATTGAGCGCACCGGCCCGACTCGTCCCAAGGCTGAACGGCTGCTGAAAAAGGCGATCAGCGAAGCCCTGAAGGCGCCCGGAGGTGGCGACATGGATCACAACACGAAGTTCAGCGTGGTCGCCGACAGGTGGATCACACGGCAGGCTGGGCGCGTCGAAGCGGGAGAGCGAGCACACGGCACCCTGGACAATTACCGAAGTGTGCTCAAGAACCACGTGCTTCCCGCGCTCGGTGATCTCCGGCTGCATGAGGTGACCGTGCCCCGGCTGGATGCGTTTCTCCCTGCGGTCAAGGCGAAAACCAGTGCGTCTCATGCGCGGACGACGCGTGCCGTGGTGAGTGGCGTTCTCGGCTTCGCCGTTCGTCAAGGGGCCTTGGGATCGAACCCGGTCCGGGAACTTGAACGGATCGAAGGCGGGAAGCGCAAGAAGCCTCGCGCCTTGTCGTCGACCGAGCGCCGCAAGTGGCTCGAACAGCTCGAAGCCGATCCAAAGGCCGTCGCGCGAGACCTGCCGGACCTGACGCGGTTCATGCTGGCGACCGGAGTCCGGATCGGCGAGGCGTTGGCGACCTTCTGGGAGGACGTCGATCTTGACGCCGGAACGGTCGCGATCGACTGGAAGGTGATCCGCATCCGGGAGGTCGGGTTGCGGCGGGTGAAGAAGCTCAAGACCGAGTCCGGGGATCGAACACTGCCGCTCCCCTCGTGGGCAGTGTCGGTGCTTCGGGAGCGTCGTCGTCTGGCCGAAGAAGCTGGGCGAGGCCCGGCCACCCCGGTCTTCCCGGACACGCTCGGTGGGCTACGCGATCCCTCGAACACCCGGCGGGATCTCCGGGAAGCACGCGGCACGGAGGACTTCGCGTGGGTCAAGTCGCACGTCTTCCGCAAGACAGCGGCCACAGTCCTGGACGACGCGAAGCTCAGTTCGAGGCAGATTGCCGATCAGCTCGGCCACGCTCGGCCGTCGATCACTCAGGACGTCTACATGGGGAGGACGACGGTCTCCCGGGACAACGCGACCGCGCTGGAAGGCATGTGGGATGACGAAGATCCTGCCAATTCCGGGGGTAAACCGGGGGCCGGTCAGGACCAGCAAGACCAGACAGAGCCCTGACCTGGGCGAATGGTGCCCCGGACGGGGATCGAACCCGCACTGTGTCGATTTTAAGTCGACTGCCTCTGCCAGTTGGGCTACCGGGGCACAGGCAAGCCTAGGCGATGGCTCTCAGCCCGCCGCTTCAGTACGCCGATATTCGAGCCAGCGAAGCCCGAGTTCGTTCCAGACGGCCTGGTACTCCTCGAACTTCTCGGTGATCAGCTGGGGATCGACCTGCTCAGGCGGGGTCGACGCGATGTAGAAGCTGAGTTCGTCGCGCAACCGGTAGAGCCGGAATTGAACCTCTTCCATCAGGACCCACAGGGAACGCCAGGCGAAGAAGGGTTCGAGCGCGCCGATCACGGTCGTCACGGCCACGAGCGCGAACGCGACACCGGTCCAGCCGTTGAGGTTCTGCAATCCGAGGATGATCGTGGACATCGCCGACAGCGCGAGCAGCAGAAGCCTGATCGACACGGCGCGCCAGCGGAAGCGCTTCTTCCGGGAACGGGCGTGCGCGTTGTCGCGCTCGATCCGGTCCAAGACGTGTTTCGCCAATTCGGCCGGGGTCAGGCCGGTGGCGAGCGGAACAGCGGGTACGGACCTCCGGAATGCCTGCACCGAAACACCCTAAACGCCGTGAAGGCCTCCTTCCCCACGCTGAAAGTAGGGAAGGAGGCCTTCACGGAGCTACCGCCTCAGGACTTCGACAGCCTGTCGAACTCCTCGCGCGGGTTGTTGATCTGGCCGAGCGAGATGACCTCGCGCCGGAACAGGCCACCGAGCATCCAGTCGAACAGGATGCGGATCTTGCGGTTCCACGTCGGCATCGCCTTGAGGTGGTACGCGCGGTGGAAGAGCCAGGCCGGGAAGCCCTTGATCTTCAGGTTCAGCGCGTCGGCGACACCCTTGTGCAGGCCGAGGCTGGCCACCGCGCCCAGGTTCTTGTGGTAGTAGTCCTTCGGCTTGCCGCCGCGGATCACCTTGATGATGTTCTTCGACAGCAGGCGCGCCTGACGGACGGCGTGCTGCGCGTTCGGCGGGCAGGTCGCGGTCGGGTCCTGCTCGGTACGCGACAGGTCCGGCACGGCGGCGTTGTCACCGGCGGTCCAGACGTCGGGGTGCCCGACGACCTGCATCGCGGCGGTGGCCTCGACGCGGCCGCGCTTGTCCAGCGGCAGGTCCGAGCTGGCGAGCACCGGGTTCGCCTTCACGCCGGCGGTCCAGATGATCGTGTCGGTGTCGAACTCGGTGCCGTCCGAGAGCACGACGTGCCCGTTCTCGAACGACTTCGCCGCTGTCGACAAATAGACTTCGATGCCGCGCTTTTCGAGCTGCTCGACGGTGTACACACCGAGCGTCTCGCGCACCTCGGGGAGGATCCGCCCGGCCGCCTCGACGAGCACCCAGCGGATGTCCTCGACCTTGAGGTTCGGGTAGTAGTTCTCCACCGCGAAGCGGGTCATGTCCTCGAGTTCGGCGAGCGCCTCGATACCGGCGAACCCGCCGCCGACGACGGTGAACGTCAGTAGGCGCTTGCGCTGCTCGGGGTCGAGCGTGCTGGCAGCCTCGTCCAGCTTCGTCATGACGTGGTTGCGCAGGTAGATCGCCTCGCCGATGGTCTTGAAGGCGATGCCTTCCTCGACCAGGCCCGGGATCGGCAGGATGCGCGCCACGGCGCCGAGCGCGACCACGAGGACGTCGTAGTTCAGCTGCTCGACGTGCCCGTCGGCGGCCTCGACCGTCACGGCCTTGCGCTCGTGCTCGATCTTCGTCACGCGCGCGGTGAGCACGTGGCAGCGCTTGAGCACGCGCCTCAGCGGCACGACCACGTGCCGCGGTTCGATCGCACCGGCCGCCGCCTCGGGCAGGAAGGGGGCATAGGTCATGTGCGGCTGCGGATCAACGACCGTCACGGACGCTTCGTTGGCCCGGAGCATCTTCTGCAGCCCGTACGCCGTGTAGAGCCCGACGTACCCACCACCAAGGACGAGGATCCGTGTCGGTTCCGACTTAACACCAGCCATATTTCTATAGTCGCACCCATCAGCTGAGATCGCTCGTGTACCCCATCCCGCTGTGACCAGCGTCGCCACGGTTTCCGCACCGATTCAGTTCAGCCCGGCCACCGAGGTCGCGGAGGCCAGGACGTCGCACACCATGTCAAGCGTCAGCCTGCCGGTCTGGACATTGCGCTGCGACACGTGGTAACAGCCGAAAAGGCGCAGGTCGCCGAGTCCCACCTCGGCCCCGTGACCGAATTTCGGGCGTGGCGCGGGCACCGGCCAGCCCGTCTCGGCGAGCACCGGCAGCAGTGCTTGCCAACCGAACGCGCCGAGCACCACGACGGCCTTCAGTGTCGGCTTCAGCAACCCGAGTTCGGCCGCGAGCCAGGATCGGCAGGTGTCCCGTTCCTCAGGTAAGGGCTTGTTGGCGGGTGGCGCGCATCTCACCGGGGCGACCATCCGGGTCCCCCGCAGTTCGAGACCGTCACCGATATGGGTCGACGTCGGCTGTGAAGCGACACCGATCCGGTGAAGCGCCTTGAACAGGACGTCACCGGAGGGGTCGCCGGTGAACATCCGTCCGGTCCGGTTCGCGCCGTGTGCCGAAGGAGCCAGGCCGACGATGGCGAGCGACGCGTCGGGCGGGCCGAATCCGGGCACCGGCCGGGCCCAATAGGTCTCGCCGGCGAAGGCCGCGCGTTTGACCTGGGCGATCTCCTCGCGCCACGCGACCAGCCGCGGGCAGGCCCGGCAATCGACGACTTCGGCGTCGAGTTCGGCGAGAGAACGGAACTTCATAGCGCCTCCTTCAACGCGTCGCGGCAGAGGCGATCGGCGTGCCGGGTCGTCTCCGGCTGCCGGAACGCGGGGCACAGCCGCAGCACCTGGCGGCACGCGTTGTCCAGCGAGATCTTGTGGCCGACGGAGACGTAAACGGGTTTCACGCCGCCCTGGGTACGCAAGACCGCACCGATGACCTCGCCGTCGTCCAGCAGCGGCGCCCGCGAGCCGCGTTCCGCGCCGGGCTCGTCGTGCTCGCCGATGAACCGGGTCTTGCCCACCCCGATGGACGGCAGACCGGTGACCACCCCGACGTGGCACGCCAGGCCGAACCTGCGCGGGTGCGCCAGCCCGTGCCCGTCGCAGACCAGGAGATCCGGGACGTGATCGAGCGCGCGGAGGGCGTCGAGAAGCGGAGGCAGCTCACGGAAGGCGAAAAGGCCCGGTTCATACGGGAACGAGACCTCGGAAACGACGGTGCGCTTTTCCACGACACGGAATCCGGCGATTTCGAGCGTGACAGCGGCGGCGGCGATCAGGCCGCTGCCCTCGTCGTAGGCGACGTCCAGGCCGGTGACCGTGGCGATCTCTTGTGGACAGCGATCCTCGGGATCAACCAGGCCACGCAGGGTTTCCTGGATCTCGATCGCCTGGCCGGGCGTGTTCGGGCGATCATGCGCCGTGACGATGTCCACCGGTACAGACTGCCAGTAAGTTGGGAGCATGCCGGACACCAATTCCGAATCGAACACCGCGAAGGCCGCCGACGAGAAGGACACCCCGTCGGCGGAAACCAAGGTCGAGCCGACCGACGACCTGGTCACCACGAAGCACACGCTGACGCTCAAGCGGCGCAAGCTCGCCTACACCGCCCGGACCGGGCGGCTCGTGCTGCGGAAGGAGGTCGTCACCGACGGGAAGTCCGAAGGCCACAAGGCCAAGGCCGAGGTGTTCGTGACCGCCTACACGCTCGACGACGCGGAACCCGGCAAGCGCCCGGTGACCTTCGCGTTCAACGGCGGGCCCGGTTCGGCGAGCGTCTGGCTGCACATGGGCCTGCTCGGCCCGCGCCGCGTGCTGTCCGGCGACGTCGACGACCCGGTCGCGCCGCCCTACGGGCTGACCGACAACCAGGAAACCCTGCTGGCGCACAGCGACCTGGTGTTCATCGACCCAGTGTCGACCGGCTACTCGCGCGCCGTGGACGGCGAGAAGGCCAAGGACTACCACGGGTTCGCCGCCGACATCGAGTCCATCGGCGAGGTCATCCGGCTGTGGGTGTCCCGGGAAAAGCGCTGGCTCTCGCCGAAGTTCCTCGCCGGCGAGTCCTACGGCACGCTCCGCGCGGCCGGGCTGGCGTCGCATCTGCAAGAGCGTCACGGGATGTACCTGAACGGGCTCCTGCTGATCTCCTCGGTGCTGGACCTGGGCACGCTGCGGTTCACCGAGGGCAACGACCTGCCGTACTCGCTCTACGTGCCGACGTACGCGGCCATCGCGCACTACCACGGCCTGCACGGCGACCGTCCGCTCGACGACGTCCTCGCGGACGCGGAGGACTTCGCGGCCAAGGAGCTCCCCTGGGCCCTCGCGCGCGGCGCCCGTCTGTCCACACAGGACCGCGCCGAGGCGGTGGCGACCCTCGCTTCCCTGACTGGACTGAGCGAGTCCTATGTGGACCGGGTCAACCTGCGGATCGAGCACGTCCGGTACTTCACCGAGCTGTTGCGGGACAAGGGTCTCGTCGTCGGCCGGATGGACGGCCGGTTCACCACGTGGGAGCCCGACGGCGGCCGCGAGCACATGAGCGACGACCCGTCGATCTCGCGGATCATCGGCGCCTACACGGGCGGGCTCAACCACTACGTGCGCGACGAACTCGGCTACGAGAACGACCTGCCGTACGAGATCCTCTCGACGGAGGTCTTCAAAGCCTGGTCGTACTCCGACTTCGAGGGCCGGTCGGTGTCCTCTGTGGACTCACTCGCTTCCGCGATGCGGGCGAATCCGCATCTCCGGGTGCACGTCGCCTTCGGTCACTACGACGGCGCGACGCCGTACTTCGCTTCGGAGCATGTTCTCGCGCGGCTTCAGATCCCCGAGGAGCTGCGGGAGAACATCGACACGGCGTACTACCCGGCCGGGCACATGATGTACGTGCACGAGGAGACGCGGGTACGGCAGGCGAAGGACCTCGCGAAGTTCATCAAGGCGGCCACCGCCGACTGAGCGGCTCGTGAGTGGTGAGGACGGTCAGAACCGTCCTCACCACTCACGAGAGCGTCAGCTGGACCGCAGTACCGCCCACGCCCGGTGCAGTTCCGCGGTGAGACGGTCGATCTCGCGCTTCTGCGCGGCGACGGTCTCCGCCAGGTGGTCGAGGTGCCCCGCCTGCCCCGCCGCCTCGAACTGCATCTGCAGCACCCTGGTGTACAACGCGATCCGGTTGTTCTCCAGCGCGGCCAGCAGGTTCGACGACGTGAACGGCCGCAGCGCGCGCTGCAGCCCTTCGTCGGTATCGCGATCCGTCCGGTACAGGATGCCCATCCCGAAAACGGCGGGGACGAGTTCGAACCGCCATTCCGGATGCGCGGCCAGCGCGTCTTCGACGGCCGTCAAGACGCCGTTCCGCTCGCCACCGGCGTGCTCGGCGACGGTGAAGGCGCCCAATCCGACGAAGCCCGCCGGGGTGAGATCGTCGTGCCAGACCGTCGGCCCGTCTTCGCTCACCGGATGCCGGTCCGACTCGGCCAGCGCGGACGGTTCGTAGTACAGATCCCGCCTTCCCCACGGCCAGAGGACGTCGTGCATCGCGACGACGGCGTCCGGGGCGTGCTCCAGGATCCAGGCCAGTTCCTTCTCGACCACGGCGTAGTTGTGATCGCCGTCGAGGACGTAGAGATCGGCGACCGGCAGCTGCGGCAGGACTTCGGGCGACGGCACGGTGACCAGACGCAGCGCGTCATGGGCCTCGACCGTCTTCCGCACCCGTTCGGTGGGCGCGGGATCGACACAGTAGACCTCCGAGGCGCCGAGTTCCGCGTAGATCCCGCTGACCTGGCCGGACTCGACGCCGATCTCCACGACCGTGCGGATTTTCCGCCGCGCGAAGATGAGCTCGAAGATCTCCCGGAAGACCGACATGGAGTGCAGCAGGACCGGCGCGTTCCTGGCCGCCCTCGTCTGCGCGTGCGGGTCTTCCCTGGTGCCGAAGTCGAAATCCGTCACCTATTCCTCAGCTTCCTCACCGCGATCCTGGCGGCACCTACGGCGAGACCGGTCGGGCCGTGCTCACGCAGCTCGTCACGCACCTTCGCCGACAACCGCTGGGTGCGGCCGGCGGCGGGCATGCGGTGCCCGAGCCCGGAGCGGGACCGCGGAAGCATAGCGAACGCGACGGTCAGCTGGAACGAACTCACCGGAGCACCGGCGCGGGCCGCCAGCGGCAGCCAGATCGCGGCGAGCGGCGAGTGGAACTCGACCATGTTCGCGCCGAGCCAGGTGCAGTCCTCGTAGTGCACCCGGGCGAAGTCCTCGGGAGTGGTCCAGCGCAGCGTCTGGGGCCGTCCGCCCGCGATGACCCTCGCCTCGATCCAGTCGACGCGCACGAGAGCGGGCCTGCCCGGCACCGCCAGCGCGATCTCCTCGATGTCGGACGCCTCGACGTCCATCCGCGCGAACGACAGCCCGTTGTGGTTGATCCGCACGCGGCGGTCGGCGCCGTCGAACCACTCGCCCTCGGTGGTGCGGTACCGCACCGAAGTCGCGGAAGGCTCACCCGCCGGTTCGAACATCGCCGGGTCGATCACCCCGGCGCGCACCGCGCGGGCGGCCGCGCCCAGATGCGGGTCGGACGCCGCGAGGAGGGCGGGCCAGAACGAGTCCCGCATCCCCAGGTCGTCGAGGTCGCTCGGCGACAGGTACGGCACCGCCGGGACGAGGTCCTCCGGCAGGACACGGGTGACCATTTCGGAGCCGAAATTGTCCTCGTGCTCCCAGTTCCCGAACACCGACGCCTCTTCGGCGGTCGGCAGCTTCAGCGCGGAGACCAGGATGTTCGCCAGCCTGTCGCGGCCGATGCCGGTCAGGATCGGCCAGGACCCGTCCGACGCGGTCACGTAGCGGTTCCACTGGCTCTGGAAGGCCCGGATGCCGTCGTGGATGGCGGAGCGCTCGGCGTTCTGCGCGTCGCTTCCGGCGGCTACGCCAAGCACCGGCGTCCCGTCGTCCGCGAAGTCGATGAGCGAGCCGCACAGCGCGTTCACCGACTGCTCGAGCACCTCCGGGCTGCGCACGATCGCCCCGACGGTCTCCAGCGGATGTCCCGCCTGACCGAGGTAGCCTTCCGCGCGCAGACCCGCGAGCAGCACCCGCTCCGACCTGTTGTCGGTGGCCAGGTAGAGGCCCGCGGGAGCGATGTCGATCCCGGCCAGCCGCAGCACCCTGGCGAGCTGGAGCTGGATGGTGCCGCCCCAGCCGAGGTCCACGAGGGTGAGGTCCGGCCGGTCGAGGGCCCCGACCTCGCGCAGCGAGCGGATCAGCCGCTCCCGCGCGGCCGTCGCGGTGACGGCGAGGCGGTTGACCAGGTGTGGGGTTTCGGTCAGCGCGACGGCGAGGCGGCCGACGATCTCGTCGTTGTCCAGGACGGTGTCGAGGTCCTGCGCGAGATGCGGTACCTCACCGACCCTCAGGTGCAGCATCTCCAGCAGCTGCCGCACGGTCAGCTGATGGCGTTTCCGGACGAACTCGTGGATCGAGTGCCGGTCGGCGCTGTCCAGCGCGGCGATCGAGGTGACCTGCCGGGACAGCCACACCGGTTTGGCCTTGACGTCCCAGCCTCGCGCCCGGGCGGCGCTCTCGACCAGTTCGGCCAGCAGTTCGCCTTCCCGCATGGGGCACCACACGACCGGCGTACCGGCTTCATGGGCCTTACGGGCGACCCACTCCGCGAACCCGGTCATCACCGGGCCGATGACCGCGGCCCCGTACCGCCAGGCGAACCGGGTCGCCGAAGGTCCGCTGGGCGCGTGGGCCTTCAGGGTCTTCGCGCGGAGGCTGGTGAGCCCGAAGTCGCCGTCGACCGGGTCGAGGTCCGGGGAGTACGGCCCGAACGGGTCCTGCGGCTCCCCTTCGCGCTCGAGCAGCTCCACCAAAGCCTCGTCGGCCCGCTCGTAGTGCACCGTCCGGATCCCGAGCTCACCCGGGATCTCGACGTCGGCGACCGGGTTGTCACCGATGTGGAGCAGTTGCTCCGGCCTGCGGCCGAGATCCGACAGGACGATGTCCCACAGCCCGGACGCCTTGTCCAGCCCGTGCTCGTGGGACCGGAAGATCCGGGCGTCCTTGAGTGCCTCCAGCTCGGGCCGGTCCAGCAGGTGCCCCAGCTGCTCTTCGGTGAAGTAGGTGTCGGAGACCAGGACGACCGGGAGGTCGTTGTCCTTCGCCAGCCGGATGAGCTCGGCGATGTCGAGATCGACCTCGGTCAGCTCACGCTCCGCGTCGACCTCGGCACGCACGAGTTCGTCGAGAGTGGCGTCGGGGAACAGCGAAAGCGGCATCGCCCGCCAGATGCCGAAGAGCGAAACCTCGCTTCCGAGCGCCTCCTCCCCCCGTCCGCGAGATCCTTTCCGCCTTGACACGCATCCGGCGGAAATCGGCGTCCGAGATCCATTCCGGACATTTCCCCGCCTTCCGGAGGCGGGCGGCCACCAAGCCGAACACATCCGCCGGCCGCGGGGTCCGCCGCCAGAGGATCGTGTCGAAGATGTCGAACGAGACCGCGGCGCAGGATCGGTCGGCGATCCGCCGAGCGGCCTGTTCGAGCCCTGGATGGCCGGAAACCGCGTACTTCTGGTCTGTCATGAAACCCCCGGTAGAAAGGTCAGCCCTGTGGTCGGGAAGGCAACCAATACCCCCGAACAGTCTTCGCATCGTCCCCCGAACGGGTGACGTTACAGTAAAGTACAGGCTCGATCGACCGGGAGTCGGCCTGGAAACGACGAATCCGCGCCACCCATCAGGTGGCGCGGATTCTATCCGATGCGCGGGTCAGCCTCGCAGGTACTGGGAACCGCGAGTGACGGCCGACCAGGCGTCGACGGCACCGTGGCCGTAGAAGCCGTTGAACGAAGCGTCACCGGTGCAGGTCGCGGTGAACGACGCGTCCCGGCCTTCCTTCAGGTAGTCGACGGTCCGCGGCACCGGGCAGGCGATGTCCGAAGCCGTGCCCTCCAGCACCCGCTGCACCGCGTCCGGGTCCATCCCGAAGTCACGCGAACCCTTGCCGTACTGCGAAACGATGAGCGCCGCGACACCGGTCGCGTGCGGCGACGCCATCGACGTCCCCTGCAGCCACTGGTAGTAGCCGACGCGGCCGTCGGCGGCGGTCGCCTTCTGGACCCCGGCGGTGACACCGGCGGGAGTGATGTTCCCGGCCGCGTCGATGTTGCCTTCCGCGACGCCGACGTTGCGCGGGTACGTCGAGAGGATCTGGTTCTCGACCGTGCGGTACCACGGCGTGCCGAAGTAGTCACGGAAGTACCCACCAGGCGCGGAGACCGAGATCTGCTCGACGCCGTAGTTCGAGTAGTCCGCCTTCGCCTGCGAAGGACCGAAGGACGAGACGCCGATCGTGTGCGGGCCCTCGATGGGCAGCGAAAGGCAGCTGTTGTCGATCTGCCGCGGGTGCGTGCTGTTCGACGGGTAGCCCGGGCTCGATGCGTCCGGCTGCGGGGCGGCGAGGTCGCTGTGCTGGTTGCCCAGCGAGACGACCTGGGTGACGCCCTTGCGGTGCGCGTAGTTCAGCGCGCGGGTCGTCGCCTCGATGATGGTGCGCTGCTCCGCCTGCTGCGCCGGGGTGTCCGCGGGGTTCGCGGCACAGTTGTACAGCCACGGGTCCGTGAAGAAGGACATGTTGACGACGTCCACACCGGCGTCGCCGGCGTAGGTGATCGCGTCCACGGTCGGCTGCAGGAAGAAGAAGCCCGAGTCCTGCCCGGCGCGGATGTTCACCAGCGTCACGTTCGGCGCGACGCCCGAGACACCGAAACCGTTCGCGGCGGCGCCGATGGTGCCGGCGACGTGCGTGCCGTGCCCGTTGTCGTCGTGGTCCACCGGGTCGACACAGCCGCGGTATTCACACGGGCCGTCGACGACGGCACCGTTGACGTCGGCGACGATGTCCTTCGTGAAGTTCCGCGACGCCGCGCGGTCGAAGTTCGGCGCGATGTCGGGGTGGCTCGCGTCGACACCGGTGTCGATGATGCCGACCTTCACCCGCTTGTCACCGGGCTGCTCGGTGCGCGAGAGGTCCGAGCGGACCGACTTGAGGCCCCAGAGCTGATCGTCGAGCGGGTCCATGCCGACGGACTGCGGCTGCGCCGGTTTCTTCGCCGACTTGGCGCCCCGGCTCTCCTTCTCGACGACGTTCGGCTTGACCTTCGCCTTGCCGTCCTTCGGCGCGGTGCCGATCGGCTTCGCTTTGGCCGCGCCGAAAACCGAGCGGTCGGCGGAGACCCGTTCGGCGAAACCGTTGGCGGGCGCGGTCGCGGTGATCAGGCCGACCGCGGCGTTGCTGGTCACGACGGTGCCACCGGCGGCGCGGATCGCCCGTTCCACCGACGCGACGCTCTGCCCGTCACGCGCCAGGACGGAGAATTCGGTTGCGGCGCCGGAAAGCGCCGGCTGCGCGGACGCGACCGGAGTAGCGACGATCGCACCGAACAGCGGTACCGCGAGCGCGATCACGAGAGATCTGGGTCTTTTCACTTCCTGCCTCCTGAAGAAACGGTTCATGAAAACTACGTCAGCGTTCTCCACTTATCAAAGAAGTCCCCACTAAAGTCAGGGGACGACAGTTTTCTCCTCCGCGAAATGACAGGCGGACAAATGGCCACCGGACCGCGTGATCAATTCGGGTTCCTGATCCGCGCAGACGTCCTGAGCCTTCCAGCACCGGGTGCGGAACCGGCAGCCCGACGGCGGATCCAGCGGGCTGGGCACGTCGCCTTCCAGGCGGATCACCTGCCGCTGCCCGCGCAGCGCCGGATCCGCGACCGGAACCGCGGACAGCAGCGCCTGCGTGTACGGATGCGACGGGCGTTCGTAGATCTCCTCTTCCGTTCCCATTTCCACGATCTTGCCGAGATACATCACCGCGACACGCGTGGAAAGGTGACGGACAACGGACAGGTCGTGTGCGATGAAAACGTAGGAGAGGCCGAATTCCTTTTGCAGCTCGCCGAGCAGGTTCATCACCTGCGCCTGAATCGAGACGTCCAGCGCGGAAACCGGCTCGTCGCAGATGATGACCTTCGGCCGCAGCGCCAGCGCCCGCGCGATCCCGATGCGCTGACGCTGCCCGCCGGAGAACTGGTGCGGATAGCGGTTGATGTGCTCCGGGTTCAGCCCGACGACGTCGAGCAGCTCTCGCACCTTCGCCGCCCGCGATCCCTTCGGCGCCACCTCGGTGTGGATCTCGAAGGGTTCGCCGATGATGTCGCCGACCGTCATCCGCGGGTTCAGCGAGGTGTACGGATCCTGCAGCACGATCTGGATCTCGCGCCGCAGCTTCCTGAGTTCGGCTCCCCGCAGGGCGAAGATGTCACGGCCCTCGAAGGTCGCGAGCCCGCCCGTGGGTTCCTCCAGGCGCATCAGCACCTGGGCCAGCGTGGACTTGCCGCAACCGGATTCCCCCACCACGCCGAGGGTTTCCCCCGGCATGAGATCGAAGGAGACGCCGTCGACGGCCTTCACGTGGCCGATCGTGCGCTTGAACAGGATCCCGGCTCGCACCGGGAAGTACTTCACCAGGTTCTCGACCCGCAGAATGGGCTCAGACACGACCGCTCACCACCTCGTCGGCGAAGTGGCAGGCGCTGACCCGGCCGAAGCCGAGGGTGTGCAGGGCGGGCCGTTCGGTCTCGCACCGGCTCTCCGCCCGGGGACAGCGTGGATGGAACGGGCAGCCGGGCGGCACGTTCAGCAGGCTCGGCGGCAGGCCCTTGATGGTCTCCAGCGTCTGTCCTTTGAGATCGAGCCGCGGCAGCGAGGCCATCAGCGCCTCGGTGTAGGGATGCCCCGGCGAGCGGAACAACTCGGTGACGTCGGCCTGTTCGACGATCCGGCCCGCGTACATCACCGCGATCCGGTCGGCGACCTCGGCGACCACCGCCAGGTCGTGCGTGATCAGGATCAGGCCCATCCGCCGTTCGGCCTGGATCTCCGCCAGCAGGTCCATGATCTGGGCCTGCACGGTGACGTCGAGCGCGGTCGTCGGCTCGTCCGCGATCAGCAGATCCGGGTCGAGCGCGAGCGACATGGCGATCATCGCGCGCTGCCGCATCCCGCCCGAGAACTGGTGCGGGTACTCGCGGATCCGCCGGGCGGCGGCCGGGATGCGGACGATGTCGAGCAGTTCGATCGCCCGCTTACGAGCGTCCTTTTTGGACATGCCGAGCCGGACGGTCAGTTGTTCTTCGATCTGGAATCCCACGGTGAAGACCGGGTTCAAGGCGGAAAGAGCGTCCTGGAAGATCATCGCGATCTCCCCGCCCCGCACTTCACGACGCCGTTCTTCGGTGGCGGTGAGCAGATCCTCGCCGCGGTAGCGGACGGCCCCGCCGGTGACGACGGCGGGCGGGCTGTCCAGGATGCCCATCACCGTCTGCGCGGTCACGCTCTTGCCCGAACCCGATTCTCCCAGCACGGCAAGGGTTTCCCCGGCGTGCACGGAATAGTCGACCCCGTTGAGCACCGTCGCGACGCCGTCGGACGTGCGGAATTCGACGTGGAGGTCTTCCACCTCTAGCAGCACTTCGTCGGACACAGCCGATCACCGGGCCTTCGGGTCGAGCGCGTCGCGGATCCCGTCACCGAGCATGACGAACGCGAGCACGGTGATGGTGACGAAACCGGCCGGGAACAACAGCATGTGCGGGTTCACCCGAAAGTAGTCCCGCGCGTCGCTGATCATCACGCCCCACGAGACGACCGGTGGCCGCACACCGACGCCGAGGTACGCCAGCGTCGCCTCCGCGCCGATGAACGCGCCGAGCGCGATGGTCCCGTAGACCAGCACCGGCGCGACCGTGTTGGGCAGCAGGTGCCGGAACACGATGCGCGGCGTGCTCGCGCCGAGCCCGCGCGCGGCCTTGACGTAGTCGAGCTGTTTGGCCACCAGGGTCGCCGACCGCATGATGCGCATCGCCACCGGCCAGCTCAGCGCCGCGATCGACACGACCACCTGCACGATGATCGTGACCGCGCCCGGATTCGAGCCGGGGGCGTTGAACGTGGTCAGGATGACGATCGCGCCGAGCACGAACGGCAGCGCGGCGAAGATGTCGCCCACCCGCGAGAACAGGCTGTCGACGAGACGGCCGTAGTACCCGGCCACGATCCCGACCACCGAGCCGATCAGGATCGTCAGCACCGTCGCGAAGACACCAACCAGCAGCGACGCCCGCGCGCCGTGGATGGTCCGCGCGTAGACGTCGTAACCCTGGTTGTCGTAACCGAACCAGGCGTCCGCGGACGGTCCTTCGTTGGCGTGGAGCAGATCGCTGAACCCGGCGGGCCGGGAACTGAACAGGTCGGGCGCGATCGCGATGAGCACGACGAGCGCGATGATGACGGCGGAGATGATGAACGACGGCCGCTTGCGCAGCATCCGCCAGGCGTCGCCGCCGAGGCTGCGCGGTTTGTGCGCCACCGCGGAATCGTCGGCGACTCCGGCGCTCGCGACGTCCACAGAGGACACGCCGCCGGCCACGTTGGGGTCAGTCATAACGGATCCTCGGGTCGAGAACGGCATAGAGCAGGTCGACGATGAGACTCACCAGCAGGTAGACCATCACCAGCAGGACGACGACGCCGGTGA
Organism: Amycolatopsis azurea DSM 43854; assembly: GCF_001995215.1. Lineage (GTDB taxonomy): Bacteria > Actinomycetota > Actinomycetes > Mycobacteriales > Pseudonocardiaceae > Amycolatopsis > Amycolatopsis azurea. Next base: position 225,620 of record NZ_MUXN01000020.1, on the reverse strand, counting down.
CGGTGGCGCCCTCCCGGTTCTGGATACCGCGGAAGATGAGCCCGCCGATGCCGTTGATGTTGAACACGCCTTCGGTGACGATGGCCCCGCCCATGAGCGCGCCGATGTCGGTGCCGATGAAGGTCAGCACCGGGATCACCGAGTTCCGGAGCAGGTGCACCCCGACGACCCGGCTGCGCGGCTGGCCTTTCGCGACGGCCGTGCGGACGTAGTCGGCGTGCCTGTTCTCGGCGATGCTCGTTCTGGTCAGCCGGGCGATGTAGGCCATGGACAGACTGCCGAGCGCGATCCCCGGCACGATCAGTTCGCCGATCGTGGCGTCCTCGGACACGCTCGCGTCGATGATCCCCAGTTCCGAACCGAGGACGATCTGGAGCACGATCGCGGTGACGAACACCGGGATCGAGATCAGGAACGTGGTGGACATCAGCACGAGGTTGTCGAGGAAACCCTTGCCGCGCAGGCCGGTCAGGATGCCCGCGGACAGGCCGATGATCGCTTCGATGGCCACCGCGATGAGCGCGAGCCGGACGGTCACCGGATAGGCGTTCCCGATCAGCTCGCCGACCGAGACGCCGTTGAAGGTCTCGCCCCAGTCGCCGGTGAACAGGTTGCCGAGGTACTTGAAGTACTGGACGAAGATCGAATCGTCGAGGTTGAACTTGTCGGTCATCATCTCGATGTAGGCGGGCGGGCAGGCGACCTGACCGCATTTGCCGGCGAACGGGTCACCGGGCACCGCCCACACGAGGGCGTAGATGAGGAACGTCGTGCCGAAGAAGACCGGGATGAGTTGGAGTAGGCGTCGAAGGATGTACTGGGGCATGGGCGTGCCGTCCTGGGGATCGCGTGGTGGGAGCCGTGGGTCCGGCAGGCCGGGAGCGGTGCGCTCCCGGCCTGCGCGACCACGCGATTACTTCGCCGCGACCTCGATGGACGAGTAGTCCGCGAGACGACCGAAGTCGAGCTTCGCGGTCTTCAGGCGGTTCGACTTGCCGCCGACGCCCTTCTCCTCCCACACGGGGATCTGCGGCAGATCCTTCGCGATCAGGTCCTCGGCCTGCTGGTACAGCTTGATCGCGGCCGCCTTGTCGGCGGTCTGGTCCGCCTGGGTCAGCAGCGCGTCGACGGCCGGGTTGTTGTACGTGGAGTCGTTCGACGAACCGGTGCTCTTGTAGCGCGGGTTCAGGTAGTTCTCGATCGACGGGTAGTCGGCAGACCAGTCGGAGCGGCCCATGCCGGTCAGCTGGCGGTTGTTGACGATGCTGCGCCACTGCCCGAAGTCGGTCGCCGGCACGAAGTCGCATTCGACGCCGAGCGCGTTCTTGATGCTGTTGCACGCCGCGACCAGCGGCTCCTTGCGGCCACCGTCGGCGTTCGACGCGATGGTCAGCTTGCCGGTGAAGCCGGACTTCGCGAAGAGCTCCTTGGCCTTGGCCGGATCGAACTTGCAGAACTCGCCGCAGACACCGGGCCGGTAACCCTCGATACCGCGCGACACGTAGCCGTCGGCGGGCGCGTAGGTGTCGTTCATGACGGTCTTGACGATCTGCTCGCGGTCGATGGCCAGCGAGATCGCCTTGCGCAGGTCGAGGTTGTTGTAGCCCGGGACGTAGTACGGGAGCGCGAGCGCGCTGATGCCGAGCAGGTTCCCTTCGACCAGGCGCTGACCGAGGTCGGCCTTGTACTTACCGCCTGCCTTGGCCGAGGGCGGGAGCGCCTCCATGAAGTCGAGGCGGTTGCTCAGCAGATCCTGGTACGCGGTCTCCTGGCTGGTGTAGATGCGGACTTCCAGGTCCTTGAACTTGACCTTGTCCTCGCCCTGGTACTCGTCGAAGCGGGTGAGCTTCATGTTCTGGTTGGGCGTGCGCGAAACGAACTTCAGCGGTCCGTTTCCGATGGGGGCCTTGGCGAACGCCTCCGGGTCGGCGAAGAACTTGTCCGGCAGTGGAGCGAAGGCGAGGTAGCCGATCTTGGTGGCGAACACCGAGAACGGGCCCTTGAGGGTGACCTGGAACTCGTAGTCGTTCACGACCTTGAGCCCGGACATCTCCTTGACGGCGGGCTCCTTGGCGCTGATCTCGTCGTAGCCCTGGATCTGCTCGAAGAACGACGCGTTCTGCATGCCGTTCTTGCCGTTCGCGCTGTAGTTCCAGGCGTCGACGAAGTTCTTGGCCTTGACCTCGGTCCCGTCGTGGAACTTCCAGCCCTTTTTGATCTTGATGTCGAAGACCTTCGAATCGGTCGTGGTGATCGATTCGGCCATCAGGTTGTACGGCTCGGCGGTGTCGGATTTGTAGCCGACCAGCGCCGAGAAGACCGGCTTGAGCGCCTTGGACCCACCGAGTTCGTTGGTGTTGGCGGGAATCAGCGAGTTCTCCGGCTCGGTGCCGTAGACCGAGACCGCCGCGTTGGCGTCAGCGGCGCCGGATCCCTTGTCGTCCTTGGATCCACCACCCCCACAGGCCGTCAGCAGCAGGGCCGCCGTGGCCACCACCGCCGTCGCTCCCCAGAACCCGCGTGAAGCCCGCATGTCCCCTCCAACTCTCGTCGTCGGATAGTCCGGCGAGCGCTGGTCGCGCCCCACCGCCCAGAAGGTGAGACGACGCTATGGGACAGGTGAAGGCGATCACAGTGCGTTGGTGTTGCAAATGGGTGACGGTATCCGGGACCACCCGGTCAGAGCACAACCTTGGTAGGAACCAGGCTGCGCCGAATGGTCTAATCCGGACTGGAGGTCACCACTTGATCACCGAAAGAAATGGCTTCACGCAAGAGAAAACCGGGCTGTCAAGCCAGTGACAGCGCGATCCCGTCGAGGATGTCGTGCTCGGAGATCACCAGCTCGTCGGGACCACCGCGCGTGGCGAACTGTTCGGCCAGCACCTGCACGATCACCGAGCCGCCGCCGATCACGTCGACCCGGCCGGGGTGGATCACCGGGTTCGCGGCACGGGTCACGTGGTCGGCCGTGAGCAGCGACCGCGCGACACGGTCGATGTCGGCGTGGGAAAGCTTCGAAAGGTGGGTTCGCTCGGAGTCGTACTCCGACAGTCCCTGTGCGACGGCCGTCAAGGTCGTGACCGTCCCGGCGACACCGATCCACGTCTTGGCGGTGGACACGTCCACGACGTCGAAGGCCTCGGTGAGCACCTTGGCGGCCAGCTCGCGCGCTTCGGCGATCTCGCCGTCGGTCGGCGGGTCGGACTTCAGTGCGCGTTCGGTGATCCGCACACAGCCGATGTCGACCGACTTGGCCGCGATCACCTCGGCCTGGCGGCCGTCCCAGGTCCCGACCACGAGTTCGGTCGAGCCGCCGCCGACGTCGACCACCACGAAAGGACCGTCGTCGGGGTCTTGCTCGCCGACGGCGCCGGTGAAGGACAGCCGCGCCTCTTCGTCGCCGCTGATGACTTCGGCCTCGGTACCGAGCACCTCGCGCGTCATGGCGAAGAACTCGTCACGGTTGCTCGCGTCGCGGGTCGCCGACGTCGCGACCATGCGGACCTTCTCCACGCCCTTGCGGCGCGCGGCGACCGTGTAGTCGGCCAGCGCCTTGCGGGTGCGCTCGAGCGCCTCGGGGGCCAGCTTGCCGGTGGCGTCCACACCCTGGCCGAGGCGGACGATCCGCATCTCGCGGTGCAGGTCGCGCAGGTCGACCGTCCCGTCGTGACGGGGCGTCAGCTCGGCGACGAGCAGGCGGATGGAGTTGGTCCCACAGTCGATCGCGGCTACACGAGGCATGCGTTCAGGGTAGTCAATGCGATCAGGTGGGTTTGGTGCTGGCGCTCCCTGACGACGTCACGGTGGTCGTCGTCGTGGTCGTCGTCGGCGAGGTGCACGTCGACGGCGGCGGAGTCGTGGTCGTGGGGCTCGCGCTCGACGTGGTCGGGTGTGTCTCCGTGACGGTGACCGTCGGGCACTGCGGCGGCTTCGAGCTTGTCGTCGGTGACGAGGACGACGAACCCGAGTTGCTCGGCGGCAGCGAACTCGACGGCGGCGGTGTCACCGAACCGGGCGGCGTCGACGGCAGCGGGGGCGGCGGCACCGAGGCGGGCGGCGGAGCGGCCGCGGCGTTCGGGGCGCCGACGGGCACCTTGCTGTCCGGTGTCGGCATCACTCCCGTGCGGTAGGCCTCGGCCCAGATCAGCACGGTGTTCACGTAGGTCTCGGAGTTGTTGTAGCGGAACACGGCCGCGCGCAACTGGTCCGGTTTGGACAGATCGAGCCCGCCGGAGCACAGGTAGCGGCCGGTGCCCAGTGCCGCGTCGAAGATGTTGTTCGGATTGGACTCGCCGTCGCCGTTGCCGTCGGAGGCGTAGCGGGCCCAGGTCGACGGGATGAACTGCGTCGGGCCGACGGCGCGGTCCCAGACCGTGTCGCCGTCGTACTTACCGCCGTCGGTGTCCGGAATGGCCGCGAACGGCCCGGCGCCGTTGAGCTGCGGGCCCAGAATGGGTTCGAGGGTGTTGCCCATGGCGTCGACGAAACCGCCGCGCGCGTGGTTGGACTCGATCCGGCCGATGCTGGCGATCAGCGCCCAGTCGATGTGGCAGCCGGGCTGTTCGGCGATGAGGATGTCGGCGGCTTTGCGGTACGCGGTGAGCGCGGTGACCGGGATGCCGAGCGGACCGTTGGGGAGTTCGTCCGCGGGGAGCGGGAGCGGGGTGGGCGCGTTCGGCAGGCTGCCGTCGACACCGATCTGCTGGACGAGCGGGTTCTTCGGGTCATAGCCGCCGACGAGGGCGACGTTGTCGGTCTGGACCGTGCTCGCCGTCGCGGCCCAGCTGCCGGCACCGACGACCGCGGCACCGGCCGGGACGATGGCGAGGACACCTCCGGTCACCGCGGCGATCGTGCGGTGCCGAAGACAGAGTCTCCGGACATGACCGGTCACCGCGCCTGGCACGTGCCTCACGCGCATACCTCAGAACCCTCCCGGCGGATCGCGGCCCGCGATCCGGTACTTCCCCACCCCGACAACGCTCGACCGTGCCCAGCCTGCCGCATACGGTGACCGGTTTCACCCCATAGGGGAGGACCAGTTTGCCGACAAAGGGTGAATTAACCCACCTGGAGGAACTATCTGTGCACCGGGCGTCGGCGTTACCCCTGGCAGTCGCCCGACGGCCATCCGTTGGCCTTGAGCAGGGCGAGGGTTTCGTCGCCGAACGGGTTCACGCCGGGGCCGACGGCGAGCGTGTGCGCCAGGTGGACGTGCAGGCATTTGACGCGGCCGGGCATCCCGCCCGCGCTGACCTCGTGGCCGAGCGAGTCGATGGCGTCGCGTTCGGCGAGGTAGCTCTCGTGGGTCTTCTGGTAGGCGGCCGCCAGCTCGGGGTCCTCCGCGAGCCGGTCGGTCATCTCCTTCATCAGCCCGGACGCCTCGAGCGTGCCGACCATCGACGTCAGCTTCGGGCAGGTCAAGTAGTAGAGCGTCGGGAACGGGGTGCCGTCGTCGAGGCGGGGGCTGGTCTGCACGACCGACGGGTGGCCGCTCGGGCAGCGCGCGGCGACGGCGCGCAGCGCACGGGGCGCCCGGCCGAGCTGTTCCGCGATGATCTCGCGGTCGGCGTCGGTCACAGGCTCGTATGAAGACTTTTCCGTGCTGTTCACGCCCATAAGGCTAAAGGGAGAGCCTCAGCCGCCCGCGACCTGATCCCACAGCTTCTCGTACCAGGAGCCCGCGGGCACCGGCTGCTGACCTTGCGGCTGGCCTTGCTCGGGCGCCTTGTCGTCGGGGAGCTGCACGATGTACGGCGTCTCGCCGGGCTTCACGAAACCGAAGCGCTTACGGGCCTCGGCCTCGATCTGCGCGGGGTCGCTCAGCTCGGCCTTGCGGCCTTCCAGCTGGGCGACGCTCCGCTGCAGTTCGGACTGCATCTGCTGCTGCTCGTTCACCTCGGACTTCTGGCTGAGGTACGTGCGCAGCGGGACGGCGATGGTGAACGCGAGCGCGCACACCACGATCGCCACCACCGCGGCCCGGCGGGTGGTGGACATGCCGAGCACCTTCGCGGCACCCGATGCCCTTTTCGCCGCCAGGCTGCGGCGCAGCCGGGTTCGGGCGCGGACCTCGTTCGTCGTCGTGCGGCGGGCACTCTCCGGACGGCGGCCCCTGCCGGAGCCGCCTCCGTCCGCACGCCCGCTACGACGGGTCCGCGCCCTCCCCCGGTCTGCCATGGCTGGTTACCCCTCGGCGCTGAACCGCGGGAACGCGAGGTCGCCGGCGTAGCGCGCCGCGTCGGCGAGGGTCTCCTCGATGCGGAGCAGCTGGTTGTACTTGGCGATCCGCTCGCCACGAGCCGGGGCGCCGGTCTTGATCTGGCCGACACCGGTCGCGACGGCCAGGTCCGCGATGAAGGTGTCCTCGGTCTCGCCGGACCGGTGGCTCATCATCGACTTGTAGCCGTACGAGGTGGCCAGCGAGATCGCGTCGAGGGTCTCCGACAGCGTGCCGATCTGGTTGACCTTCACCAGCAGCGCGTTGGCGGCGCGGCGGGTGATGCCCTCTTCGAGGCGGTCCGGGTTGGTGACGAACAGGTCGTCGCCGACGATCTGGACCTTCTCGCCGACCTCGGCGGTCAGCTGGACCCAGCCGTCCCAGTCGTCCTCGCTCAGCGGGTCCTCGATGGACACGAGCGGGTAGTCGCGCAGCAGTTCGGCGTAGTAGGCCGACATCTGCTCGGCGCTCTTCTTCGCGCCTTCGAAGGTGTACGCGCCGTCGGAGAAGAACTCGGTCGCGGCGACGTCGAGCGCGAGCGCGACGTCACGGCCCGGGGCGTACCCGGCCTTCTCGATCGCCTGAAGGATCAGGTCGAGCGCTTCGCGGTTGTTCTTCAGGCTGGGCGCGAAGCCGCCTTCGTCGCCGAGGCCGGTGGACAGGCCGCGGCCCTTCAGGACCGACTTCAGCGAGTGGTAGACCTCGGTGCCCCAGCGCAGGGCCTCGCGGAACGACTCGGCGCCGATCGGCGCGATCATGAATTCCTGGATGTCCACGTCGGTGTCGGCGTGCGCGCCACCGTTGAGGATGTTCAGCATCGGCACCGGCAGCACGTGCGCGTTCGGCCCGCCGAGGTAGCGGAACAGTTCCAGCTCGGCCGATTCGGCGGCGGCCTTCGCGACGGCGAGCGAAACGCCGAGGATGGCGTTCGCGCCGAGGCGGGACTTCGCCGGGGTGCCGTCGAGGTCGACGAGCTTCTGGTCGACGATGCGCTGGTCGACGGCTTCGGTGCCGACCAGGTCCGGGCCGATCTCGTCCAAGACGGCCGCGACCGCGCGCTCGACACCCTTGCCGTTGTACCGGCCGGTGTCGCCGTCACGCAGCTCGACGGCTTCGTGTTCGCCGGTGGACGCACCCGAGGGGACCGCGGCCCGCGCCAGCGTGCCGTCGTCGAGAGCCACCTCCACTTCGACCGTCGGGTTGCCTCGCGAGTCCAGAATCTCGCGAGCGCCTACCTGCTCGATGAGCGCCACGCCATGCTCCTCATGTGGGTCGTGCCTGCGGTGACGGGGCCCAGCCTAGCCGTCGGCGCAGTTCACCCGTTGGAGGCACGCGCCACAGTGGGCTATTCCGCGGCTGGTTCACCTGCGCGGACTTCCCGCCAGCCCGACGGAAGCTCGACGGTGTCGGAGAACTGCTGCCAGAAAGTCCAGCTGTTGCCGCCGATGTCGGAGACGGTGAACACGCGGGCGCCGTAGGGCTGGTCCTGAGGTGCGTCGAGGTCGGCGTCGTCGCCGAGCGCCGCGCGGACCCGCTCGTACTGCGCGTCGGCGTCGGAGACGTAGATGATGTTCAACTGGCCGACCGGGCCGTCGACGCCCTTGGCCTGCCAGTACTCGGGGCCGACCCCGGCCAGCTGGATCTTGGCCGGGCCGGCGCACAGGGTGGCCTGGAACACCTCTCCGGAGGCGTCGGCGAAGCGCACTTCCTCGGTGAACCCGAACACTCTGACCAGCCACGCGACCGCCTCGGTGGCGTCGGCGTAGTAGAGGTACGGCGCGAGCCCGAGGTATCCGGGCTCGTTTTCGGGCCTATCCGCTTCGGCGCTGCTCATGGCAGGACAGTCCACCATGACCGTTTCAGCAGTCGAGATCGGCCCTGCCCCGGCGTATCGTGGAGCGGACCATGATGGATGCCGAACCCGCCCCAGAACCCGGTCAGGACTCGTCCGGTGAGTCTCGGTTCCGTGCCTTCCGACAGGCGGAGGCGCTGGTCGAAAGCCGCAGGCCGCTCGACGCGCTCAAAGCCCTCGAGCCCCTGCTGGAGGAAGAGACCGACAAACCGAGTGTCCAGTTGCTGGCAGGCCGCGCGTACTTCCACTCCGCTCAGTTGCGGCGGGCCGAACGCGCCTTCACCCGGGTGCTGGAACTGGATCCGACCGATCATTACGCGCGGTTCGTGCTCGGACGGACCCTCCAGCGCCTCGGCCGGTTGACCGAGGCGCTCGCGCAGATGCGGATCGCGTCGGCGATGCATCCGATCCCGGAGTATCTGGAAGCGATCAGCGAGGTCAGCGCGCGGATCGCGTTGCGCGACTGACCTGCCCGCCGTCGTCGCGGGAGCAAGGGACCTTTGCTCTCATTTGGACCTGGCCCGCAGGTGGGCGCGCTCGCCCTGTTTGCCGAACAGCACCAGCAGTTCCACCGGCCCCGGCCCCGCGCTCCCGAACCAGTGCGGCACCCGCGTGTCGAACTCCGCGGCCTCGCCGGGACCCATCGTGAAGTCACGGTCGCCGAGCAGCGCCCGCAACCGTCCACTGAGGACGTACATCCACTCGTAGCCCTCGTGCGTCCGTTGCACCGGCTCGATGTCCTCGACCGGGATCAGCAGTTTGAACGCCTGCGGCTGGCCCGGCTGCGCGGTCAGCGCCCAGGCGGTGAACCTGCCGAACTTCTGCGCTTTCATCCGGACCCGCGGATCGGACGGCTCGGGTTCGCCGACCAGTTCGTCCAGCGGGACCTGATGCGCCGCCGACAGCGTGAGCAACAGCTCGAGGGTGGCCTTCCGGGTGCCCGATTCGAGCCGCGAGAGCGTGCTGGCGGAGATCCCCGTCGTCTCCGAGAGCGCGGAGAGGGTGGTGCCGCGTTCCTTGCGAAGCCGCTTGAGCTTGGGGCCGACCTCGGCGAGCCGTCGTTCGATGTCCTCCATGCCCCCAGTTTGCCAAATCGGCAATGAACTTTGCCAGATTTCGAACCAGTACGGATGCTCGGGAGCATGAACGAATACGACGTGGTGATCATCGGCGGTGGTGTCGCGGGCCTCAGCGCGGCGTTGGTACTGGGCAGGGCACGGCGCAAGGTGGTCGTGATCGACGGCGGCACTCCGCGCAACGCCCCGGCCGCGCACGCGCACGGTTTCCTGACCAGGGACGGGATTCCACCCAAAGAACTACTGGCGATAGGCCGTGACGAAGTCCGCGCTTACGGCGTGGAGATCGTCGACGACGTCGTGCACCGGCTGCGGCACGACAAGGCGGTGGAGCTGGCCGGCGGCCGGGTCGTCAGCGGGCGCCGGATCATCGTGACCACCGGGCTGGCCGACGAACTGCCGGACGTCCCCGGCGTCGCGGAGCGCTTCGGCACCGACGTGCTGCACTGCCCGTACTGCCACGGCTGGGAGGTGCGCGATCAGCGGTTCGGCGTGCTCGCCACTTCCGACAAGGCGGTCCACCAGGCGCTGATCGTCTGGCAGTGGAGCAAGGACCTGACGTTCTTCACGCACACGCGGCAGATCTCCGCCGAGGACCGGGAAAAGCTGACCGGGCTGGGCATCCGGATCGTCGACGGGAAGGTGTCCGAACTCGCCGTCGAGGACGACCGGCTGACCGGCGTCCGGCTGGTCGACGGCGATGTCGTCGAACGCGACGTCGTGTTCGTCGGCCCGAAGTTCGTCCCGCACGACGAGCTGCTCGCCCAGCTCGGCTGCGCGCGCACCGAAACCGGCTCGATCGCGGTGGACGCGCAGGGCCGGACGACCGTGGACGGCGTCTGGGCGGCGGGGAACGTCGTCGATCCGATGGCGCAGCTGATCATCGCGGCGGGCGACGCCTACCGGATGGCGTCGGCGCTCAACTTCGATCTGGTCCTCGAGGATCAGGGAGCGACGCTGGCGTCCGCGTAGGCGTCGGCCGCGCTGAAGACCTCCTGGACGTAGGGAACGGCCGAGTCGAACGTCCGCATGGACTTCCACCAGCCCTCCGGGGTGGCGACGTCGTCCCCTGCGGCGCACAGGTACCGGGCGGCGGCGAAGGCGGCGTCGTCGCGGTCCTTCGGATCCGGCTGCTTCCCGTCGCTCCTGGCCCTCGCGGAATGTTTGGCCCAGACGTCGGGATCGAGCGTGATCGGACCAGGTCTGCCCTGCGCCGCTTCGACGTGGGAGATGCCGGCGAGGGTCGCCCACGAGAGGTGACAGCCCGGCTTCTGCCGCCGGAGCCACATCTCGGCCCGGCCGTAAGCGGACAGATCGGCGGCGGAGAGCCGGGTCTTGGCGGCCACCCGGTTCGCCCAGGTCTCGAGCTCGGCCGCGTCGGAAACGGTCGGCCGGTCGGGTGGCGCGGCGAGCCCCGCTCGCGGCGTCGCCACTCCCGGCTGCGGCTTCTGATCGGGAACCGCGAGCGCGGGCTGGGGCTGAGGCGGCGGGGCCGGCGGCTCCTCTCCCTCCGGCCGGTTCATCCCGACGGTCATGATCAGGATCACGCCCGTGAGCACGAGCCCGCCCGCGAAAGCGAGCCGGGGGACGTACGGCGGCAGAGGGCGCGCTGGGTGCTCCGGGGCTTCGGTGCTCTGGGCTGTGTCGGCCACCCGGTCAGGTTACTTCGCCACACTTCCGGGCGATGACCCATTCGGCTTACGAAGCCAACTGACGGTAAAGCGGATCGGCGACCGGTCCTCGGCGGCCGATTCGTTATGCGAAGGACACAGGTCGCGCTGACCTGGGGATGCTTGCGAGCACTCCGTCCGATCAAGACCTCTTCGAACGTTTCGTCCGCTTCCTGACCGCGTCACTCTCTCTGGACTTTCAGGGAAGCCTTACCTAAAACCAGGAGGTTCAGTCGGACGACCAGGGAGAACGAAGTGTGGTTCGCGAGTGCGCTCATCGGCCTGCGGGAAGGCCTGGAAGCCGCTCTCGTCGTCAGCATCCTCGTCGCGTTCCTGGTCAAGACCGAACGACGGCACGCGCTGCGCTGGGTGTGGCTCGGGGTGAGCGTCGCGGTCCTGCTGTCGGTCGGGGTCGGCGCGATCCTCACCTACTCCACCGCCCAGCTGTCCTTCGAGCAGCAGGAACTGCTCGGCGGCAGCCTGTCGATCGTCGCGGTCGGGTTCGTGACGGCGATGATCTTCTGGATGCGCAAGGCGTCGAGGACGATCGCCGCGGAGCTGCGCGGGAAATTGGACGAAGCGCTCGACGTCGGCCCTGTCGCGGTCCTCGTCCTGTCGTTCTTCGCCGTCGGCCGTGAAGGCCTGGAGACGGCGGTGTTCTTCTATTCCACCGTGCAGACCGCGCAGGGCGAGGGCGGGACGACCGAACCGCTGATCGGCTTCAGCGCGGGCATTCTCGTCGCGATCGTGCTGGCGTACCTGATCTACCGCGGCGCCGTCCGGTTCGACCTCGGCAAGTTCTTCACGATCACCGGTGTGCTGCTGGTGTTCGTGGCGGCGGGTGTGCTCGGCTACGGCCTGCACGACCTGCAGGAAGCCGCCTTCCTGCCCGGCCTGAACACGCTCGCGTTCGACGCGTCGGCCGTCCTGCCGGAAAGCAGCTGGTACGGCGCACTGCTCAAGGGGATCTTCAACTATTCGCAGCAGACGACGGTCCTGCAGGCCGTCGCGTGGGTCGCGTACGTGGCGATCGTGCTGCCCCTTTTCCTCAGGCCCAAGAAGAAGGTCGCGGCTCCTGTCGCGGCCGCGATCAAGGAGTGACCTCCGTGTCTCGTCGATTCCCGCTCTTCGCGCTCGCCGGTGTCGGCGCCCTGGTGCTCACCGCCTGCGGTGGCGGCGAGGAAACGCCCGCCGCGGCAGGCGGCCCGATCAAGGTCGAAGCCTCCGACAGCGCCTGCGCCGTCTCGGTGAACACCGCGAACGCGGGCAACGTGACCTTCGAGATCACCAACAAGGGCAGCAAGGTCACCGAGTTCTACCTCTACGCCGAGGGCGACCGGATCATGGGCGAGGTCGAGAACATCGCGCCGGGGCTGAACCGGCGGCTCATCGTCGAGGTCGCCGAGGCGGGCAAGTACCAGACCGCGTGCAAACCGGGGATGACCGGAACGGGCATCCGGGGCGACTTCACCGTCACCGGTGGCGGCGCCAAGCAGAACGACCCGAACTCGCAGAAGGCGCAGGCGGTCAAGAGCTACGCGGAGTACGTCGCGAACAACACCAAGGCGCTCGACGAGGAGACCACCAAGTTCGTCGCGCTGGTGAAGGCGGGCAAGCTCGACGAGGCGAAGGCCGCGTACGCCCGTACCCGCGTCTACTTCGAGCGTGTCGAGCCGGTGGCCGAGAAGTTCGGCGACCTCGACCCGAAGATCGACGCGCGCGAGGCCGACCTCGAACCGGGCCAGAAGTTCACCGGGTTCCACCGGCTGGAGAAGGACCTTTGGGTGACCGGGCTCCAGGCCGACGCCGGTCAGATCGCCGACCAGCTGCTCGCCGACGTCAAGGAGCTGGTCACCAAGTCCGCGACGATCGAACTGAACGCGCTCGACCTGGCCAACGGCGCCAAGGAACTGCTCGACGAGATCGCCACCGGAAAGATCACCGGTGAGGAAGAAGCGTTCTCGCACACCGACCTCTCGGACTTCCAGGGCAACCTCGACGGTTCGAAGGCCGCGATCGCCTCGCTGCGCCCGCTGCTCCAGGCGAAGGACGCGGCACTGGTGTCCACTTTGGACAAGGAGTTCGGCAACGTGCAGGCACTGCTGGACAAGCAGCGCGAAGGAGACGGCTTCAAGTCCTACACCACGCTGAGCCAGGACCAGATCAAGGAGTTCGCGTCGGCGGTGGACGCGCTGAGCGAACCCTTGAGCAAGGTCGCCGAGGTCGCGGCGCAATGACCGGGACGGAGCACACCTCGGTCTCCCGCAGGAAGCTGTTCGGCATCGCGGGCGCGGGTGCCGCTCTCGTCGGCACCGGCGCGGCGGCCGGGATCGGCGCGAACCGGCTCCTCGGCGGGGACAGCCCGGCGCAGGCCGCGCAGAGCGTCGTCGAGTTCCACGGCGAGCACCAGGCCGGGATCGTCACGCCGGTGCAGGAGAACCTGCATTTCGTCGCGCTGGACGTGACGACGAAGGACCGCGAAAAGCTGGTCAAGCTGCTGCGCACGTGGACGGACGCGGCCCGGCGGATGACCGCGGGCCAGGAAGTCGGGACGGGCGGCGCCGTCGGTGGCGCCCCCGCCGCCCCGCCGAGCGACACCGGTGAGGCGCTCGACCTGGCGGCGTCGTCACTGACGCTGACCATCGGTTTCGGCCCTTCACTGTTCGACGACCGGTTCGGGCTCGCCGCGAAACGGCCGGCCACGCTGATCGACCTCCCCCTGTTCCCCCAGGACAAACTGGACCCCGCGCGCGGTGGCGGCGACATCTGCATCCAGGCGTGCGCGGACGATCCGCAGGTCGCGGTGCACGCGATCCGGAACCTGGTGCGGCTGGGCTTCGGCGTCACGGCGGTGCGCTGGTCGCAGCTCGGGTTCGGCCGCAGCTCGTCGACGTCGCGGTCGCAGTCCACGCCGCGGAACCTGTTCGGCTTCAAGGACGGGACGCGCAACGTCAAGGCCGAGGAGACCGACGTCCTGCGCGACCAGGTGTGGGCGACGGCCGAAGACGGCCAGCCGTGGATGGCGGGCGGGACGTATCTGGTCGCCCGGCGGATCCGGATGCACATCGAGACCTGGGACCGGGAATCGCTGAAGGGCCAGGAAGGGATCGTCGGCCGGTCGAAGGGCGCGGGCGCGCCGCTGGGCCAGTCCGCCGAGTTCGACATCCCCGATTTCCAGGTCGGTGGCGCGGGCGGCGAAAAGCTGATCCCGGAGGACTCGCACGTCCGGCTGGCGTCGCACGAAAACCTGAACGGGGCGCGGATCCTGCGTCGCGGCTACAACTTCGTCGACGGTTCCGACGGCGTCGGGCACCTCGAAGCGGGGCTGTTCTTCCTCGCCTTCAACCGGGACACGCGTAAGCAGTTCGTGCCGATGCAGCAGGCGCTGTCGTCGAAGGACGCGATGATGGAGTATTTGCAGCACACCGGATCCGCCCATTTCGCGGTGCCGCCGGGCGTGCGCGAAGGCGGTTTCTGGGGTGAGGGCCTGTTCGCTTGACCTCTAGTTAAGTCGAGGTCGGACACTGGATCCCATGTTCAGTGAAGCGGAACTCGACTATCTCGCCACCCAGGTCCTCGGGCGGCTGGCGACGGCGCAGCCGGACGGGACGTTGCAGGTCAGCCCGGTCGGCTACGCCTACAACGTAGAGACTCGGACGATCGACATCAGGGGCTACGAACTGGCGAAGAGCAAGAAGTTCCGGAACGTGGCCGCGAACGGGCAGGTCGCGTTCGTGGTGGACGACATGCCTTCGCAGGACCCGCCGAGGGTCCGCTGCCTGGAGATCCGGGGCCGGGCCGAGGCGCTGACGGGCGCCCTCACGGCCGACGGTCATCTGGACGGCGCGGTGATCCGGATCCATCCCACGCGGATCATCAGCCTCGGCGTCGACGACCCGGACCACGACCCGCTCGATCTGGTTCCGCACAACCGAAACGTCTGACACGGAAAGGGGCGCTCCCGATTCACCGGGAACGCCCCTTTCGTCGCGACAGGGTCAGCGGCGGTTGCCGAAGACCATGTAGGTCCCGAGGCCGGCCACGGCGAGCACCGCCGCGGTCCACGTGGCCGCGGCCACGTCGGCGGGCTGGAGGAGCCAGGTGATCACCAGATGCACGGTGTCCGTGCCCGACGTGGTGGCCCAGACCACGAACGAGACGACGAACACGAGCAGCGGCAACGTCCATCCGAAGGCCCCACCGAACAGCACCGCGGCGATCCCGACGAGACCGAGCAAGCCGCCCGCGTTCCGCAGGATGATCTCCACCGGGACCCGATCCGCCTCCCACAACCGCGGCAGCAGCACGGCACCGACGCCGAGGCCGCCGATCAGCAGGAGATGCAGGCCACGACGAGGCACCCAGCGGATCGCGGCGGTCCGGTCGAGATCGACGTCCTGCCCGCTGAGGCCGATGGCGGTCACCGCGATCGCCACCAGAAGCGCCAGGGAAACCGGGATCATCGACCAGCGGTCCCGTGCCAGGAACCAGATCACCGCCATGCTCACCGCCAGCGCCACGAACGACGCGGGCAGGGCACGCGAGCGGGCGTACAGCACCGCCCATCTCATCGCGCACCGCCGAGCAGGATGTCGAGCTGGTTACCCCGGCAGGTCAGGCCCGCCTGCCGCACCGCGATGATCCGGTCGCGCTGCACCTCGGGCGGAAGGGCATGGAAGATCTCCTGCTTCTGGACGACCTCGTTCTTCATTTCGTCGCTCAGCCGGGAACTTCCGACCATCTTCCACTCGCCGAGAAACCAGCTCGACGTGATCGACCGCGCGACAAGTTCGTCCACAAAGGACTTGTCGACACCGTGGAGGGAGTAGCAGGTCGGCGTCCCGACGCCGGCGACCAGCGCCCGCGTCACATCGTCCGGGACGAGGAGCGAACGGACGGACCAATCCAGCAGATCCACGTAGACGATGTCGGCGGCACGCGGCGGCACCTCGTCGTAGCCCAGCCGCCGGTCCTGTACCACGACCTTGACCGGCGCGCCCGGCAGCGTTCCCAACAGTCGCAACGCTTCCTTGCCCGGTCCGGCGAGACGCGGTAGCTCGGACTCGAGCATGCGGGGGACGCAGACCGGGCCGTCGCAGACCATCGCCGTCGCGTGCGGGTCGACGACCTTGGCTTCGGCCGCGCTGCCGGGAAGGACGGGCAAGGCGATCCCGGCCGCCACCAGCGCGGGGACGACGGCGAGCGCCTTCGTCCGATGGGAACGGACCGCCAGCAGGAGGAACCCTGTCGCGGCCAGTCCGACGAGCCAGATCACCTGCCCGAGATCCATCCGGCCCGCGGTGGTGTTGAACGGATCGTCGATGACGTCCATCGCGGGAGAAAGCAGCGAGATCCGGAACGGCACGAACCCGGCCAGCGCGCTGCCCTCCGACGAAGCGAACTGGAACAAGAGCACGGCCGCGAAAGCGACGACGGCCACGGCGGGCGCGGTCAGCGGATGCGGCAGCAAGCGGCCGATCCCGAGCCCGATCCAGGCGCCCGCGAGCATCGCGACCACACCGACCACGACGATCGGCAGCCAGCCGAAGGTGAAGAACCCGCCGAAGAAGATCGCCTGGACGGCGCCGACCGCGAAGATCAGCAGATAGCCCAGCACCAGCAGGCCGCCCAGCGCACCGGCGAGTTTCGCGGCCCGCTGCCAGCCGGGACGCGGCATGGTGGCCATGAGTTCGGCCGTCCCGGACCGGCTGTCGCGCATGCCCTGGATGACGCCGGCGCCGACGGCGATCGGCCACAGGAACACCAGCAGGAACCGGCTCCATTCCGCGGCGGGCACCCAGTGTTCGTCCCAGGCGAGCGGTGACCTCGTCCACGGACCGCTGAACGAGTACAGGAACCCGAACGCGACGACGAGGATCGCGAGCGTGGCCCAAGGGGCGATCGAACGACGGAGTTCGATCCGTAGAATCCGCGTGTTCACCAGTTCCCCTTTCCCGGCTCATGCCCGAGCAGCGCCGAATAGCCGCGCTCGATCGGGCTGTCGCCGACGTGTTCCGCGCTCCCGGCCGCGGCCATTTCGTCCGGGGTCCCCTGGAAGACGAGTTTGCCGCTTTCGAACAGGACGACGTCGGTGCACGCCGTGGCGACGTCCTCGACAAGGTGGGTCGAGACGACGACGCAGGCATCACGCCCCATTTCCTGCATGAGCTCCCGGAACCGCACGCGCTGCGCCGGGTCGAGCCCCGCGGTCGGCTCGTCCAGTAGGAGGACGTCCGGATCGTTCACGATCGCCTGCGCGATCCCGACCCGTCGCACCATGCCGCCGGACAGCGTCTTCATCTTGTCGTCGGCGCGATCGGCGAGGCCGACCCGTTCGATCGAACGCTGCACCGCTCCCGGGATGTCCTCTTTGGACACCTCCTTCAGCCACGCGATGTACTCGACGAACTCGCGGACGGTGAACCGCTTGTAGTAGCCGAAATTCTGCGGCAAGTAGCCGATACGGCGGCGCAGGCGGCGCTGATCGGTGAACCCCCCGACGGACTCACCGAGCAGCGCCAGCCCTCCTTCCGCAGGCCGGAGCACTGTCGCCAGTGCCCGGATTAGCGTGGTCTTCCCTGCCCCGTTCGGGCCGAGCAGACCGTGCACCCCCGTGCCGAGTTCCAGATCCAGCCCGTTCACGGCGAACTTGCGTTTGCCGACCCGGACTTTCAGTCCCTCCGCTTTGATTTGCCACGCGTAGGTCGTCGGCGCGACCTCCGCGGCCCCGACAGCTCGCATCATGTTCTCCCCTTCGTTCTATCGTTCGGTTCCGCTGAGCAGGCCGAAGGAGCTCCGCCGGAGCACCACCACGACCGCGGTCAGCGCGAAGATCACGCCCCACACCGGAAGCAAGTGGGGATCGAGTGCGGTGGCGCGCCCTTGCGAAGCCACCGCGGGCGCCAGGACCACCACCATCCAGATCCCGGACAGGACATAAGCCGCCCGGGTCACCCCGATCAGCCCGCCGAGCGCGAGCGTCCCGGTGGTGAAGGCCAGGCTCGGCAGGAGAGCGAGCCCGAATCCGCCGCCCGCGGCCCAGCTCGCGAGGGCCTGTATCGGCAGCACGACGGCGAGGACCGCCGTCGTGCGGCGCAGCACCAGGTAGAACCCGCCCCTCGGCGCGGAAGTGACGAGTTCGTAAGCGGGATCGAGGCCCTTGGACCACGACACCGCGACCCCGAGCACCGGCAGCACCGGTGAGAAGAGCTGGACGAAGGAGTAGCCCCCGCTCCAGGTGAAGCCGGCCCAGTCCAGTAGGAATCCCGTCGCCGGGATCAGGATGATCATCACCAGCCACGGCAGCATCACCGGTGTCACCCAGGTGTGCAACCTCCCGGCCCACCGGCTTCGCGACCGCCCCGGCCCCGTTTCGGCCAGTTTCGGGCCCAGCCCCGCCCAGACGTCGTCCACCAGCGCCGACACCATCGGCGAGCTGACCTCGGACAGCCTCCCCCGGCATTCCGCGCACGATTCGAGATGGGCTTCGACCGCCCAGACCTCGTCGCCCGCCAAACCGTCGCCGCCACGGACATAACCGGCGAGAAGCTGTCCGGACACGTGTTCCTTGTTCACGACAGCGCCTCCCGCATCGCGATCCGAGCCCGCCTCGCGCGGGTTTTGACGGTTCCTTCCGGCAGGCCGAGCAGGACCGAGGTCTCACGGACGGTCAGCCCGTCGAGCACCATGGCCTGCAGAACCTGCCGCAGTTCGGGAGCGAGCCGGCGCAGCGCGTCGCCGACATGGTCGCCGACCGCGCCGGCCAGCGCCTCGTCCTCGGCGGCGGGCGCGACGGTCGTTTCCGCGACCGGCAGCGGCTGCGAATACCGTGCCCGGCGGCGGAAGGCGTCGACCAGCCGCCGCGCGGCGATCGTCCACAGCCAGCCGACGGCACTCCCGCCGACGGCCGAACCGGCGAACGCCCCGGCCGCGCGCCAGACCGCGAGGTACGTCTCCTGCATCACCTCGGCGACGATCTGTTCGTCGGAGCAGCGACGGCGCAGACGTACGGCCAGCCACGGCGACGTGCGGCGGTAGAGCTCCTCGAACGCCGCGCGGTCACCTTTGGCCGTGCGGCGGACGAGCTGCTCTTCGTCCGGTTCCGTTCCCTTCACACCCGGCAAGACGTCGAGATCACGGAATCGGTTCTCACCCGATTGTGTTCCGCATCACAGCGGCTGCGCGACCTCGGCCGATCGAGGCTCGGACGCGATGGCGCGAAAGTCGCTTTCGCGACGTCAGACGCCTCGAAAGCGGCTTTCGCGACACTTCCGGCGTACCTGACTCAAGAGTTCGGCCAGAATTTGCGCCAGCCGTCGGCCTCCAGCGTCGTCGGTTCGAGACCGGTGTCGCGGGCGGCCTGTTCGGCGGCGCGGATGTCCTGCGCGAACCGCTTCGCCACGGCGCGAAGTTCACCTTCGGGATCGATGCCCGCCCGGCGAGCGGTCGCGGCGACCCGGAACAGCTGGGCGGCCGCTTCGGAACCTTCGGGGAACAGGTCGAGCGGGATGCCGGCGCGGCCGCTGCGTTGGCCGAGCTTCCCGGCCAGCGCCACGGCGGGCTGACCGAGCGCGACGCCATCCACAATGGACTGCCGGCTCTTCTCGGCCTGTTTCAGTTCTTCCCACTTCAGGTTCTGGTCACCGACGGTTTCGACTCGCGGGGCGTCGGTGAACACGTGCGGATGGCGGCCGACGAGTTTCGCGACCAGTTCGGACGCGACCTCGTCGATCCCGAACGGGTCGTCGGAGTCCTCGGCGGCGACGCGCGCGTGGAACAGCACCTGGAGCAGGACGTCGCCGAGTTCCTCGCGCAAGGCGGCCCTGTCGCCCTCTTCGATCGCGTCGAGCAGCTCGTAGGTCTCCTCGACGAGGTACTGACGAAGCGACTCGTGCGTCTGCACGGCGTCCCACGGGCAACCGCCCGGCGAGCGCAGGCGGTCCATCACTTCGGCGGCCTCGACCAGTGGCGGAACGGGCGCTTCGAGCACCCGCGCGCCCGACCTGATCAGCTCCGCGGCCCTCGGTTCCCGGCGCGAACCGGCGATGAGCACGAGGTCGCGCACCTGTGCGTCACCGAGCGAAGGCACCCCGAAAACGCCTGGATCGACATCGGAAGCCGCGTACACGGCGTGACTGCTTCGCAAGATCGAAAGTGCCTCGGCGGGCAGTGTCGCCCCGTGGGCGATCACGACGACAGCAGCTGTCACGGGTTTCGCGGGGAGGCACCGTGCACAGGCAGCACGATGCCCTTCTTCGAAGCTTCGTTGGGCGCGAGGTCCATGCCCACAACATCCCACACGCCGTAGCGCGGGTTGACCTTGAGGTCGACCTGGTCGAGGTACGGCTGGAGGAGCCGGATACCGACCGCGGCCAGCTGCTGAGCGCTGGGCTGAGTGGCCTGATCCGACGCGACGGGCTTGTCGGCGGCCCGCTCACGCACCACGACGACGACCCACAGCGGCTGCTGCGGCGTCGGCTGGAACGCGGCGACGGTGTTGGGTTCGAGACCGAAGAGGACGGTGGCCGCGGTCGCGGGCGACTGCAGCGCCGGCAGCTTCTGGCCGGTGCCGGCCTGTGTGTCGGAGGCCTGCTGGTCCTGCGCGATCAGTTCGGCGGCCGCGTTCGGCGAAGCGGCGAACTTCCGGGCCTTCTCGATCGCCTGCTCACGCAGCTTGTCCGCGTCGGAGCCGGTGGCGTCGGTCGAGGAGACCGAGCTGAAATCGAAGGTGACGGTGAGCTTGTCCAGGTACTTCATCGCGAGCTGGGTCTGCAGCGCCGCGTCGACCAGGGAATCGCGGTGATCCCGCACGCGGGCCACGAGCTGCTGGACGCTGAGCGCGGGGTCGTTCTGCGGGTTGGCCTGCATCGGCTTCGCCAGCGGATCGTTCTGCAGCGCGTTCACGACGAGGGCCTCGTCGACCCGGACGCCTTCCCGCTGAGCGGCACGCTCGGTGAGGTCGTGGAGGATCTCCTGGCGCACGATCTCACGGCCGACGAGGTCGAGCTTGTGCTCACTGGCGAGCTGCTGCCCGTACGGATGCTCGCGGACGGCCTTGTCGATCAGCTGCTGCACGCGATCCACCGAAACGGTCTTGCCGCCGACGATCACCGCGGCGCCGACCTGCCCGGGTCCGGCGTTACAGCCGGCGAGCAGGAGAGAACCGGCAAGAACCCCGACCAGCGCGCGACGGCGCCCCATGATCCGCATCACAGCGCCTACCCTCTCATACCGGCCCCTGCGAGAGAACCGGGAACGCAGTCGCGATTCGCTCACGCCACCGGGGCCGGTGACTTCATCAGATTCGTCAGCAACTTCGCGCACCAGTCGAGAAGTTCCTCGTCCCGCAGCGCCGGGGCGCCCATCCGGCCGCCCGCCGGGCCCTCGGTCGGCTTCGGCACGGAAACCGTGTTCGTCACCGCTTTGTAGAGAGCCTTGGGATACAAGCGCTTCAGCCGCACCATCTGGGAATCCGCCAGCGGCAACGGCGCGAACCGGATCGACGTGCCCTGGACGGCGACCTCGGTGACCCCCGCCGCGCGGCAGGTGTGCCGGAACGCGGCGACGGCGAGCAGCCGCCGCACCGGGGCGGGCGGCTGGCCGTACCGGTCGATCAGTTCCTCGCGCACGGCGTCGAGCCCGGCCTGGTCCGGTGCGGCCGCGATCTTCCGATACGCCTCCAGCCGCAGCCGCTCGCCCGGGACGTAGTCGTGCGGGATGTGCGCGTCCACCGGGAGATCCACGCGGACCTCGGCGAGCTCCTCCTCTTCGGAGGTCTCCGCTCCCGCGTGCCGCCGGAAGGCGTCGACGGCTTCGCCGACGAGCCGCACGTACAGATCGAAACCGACGCCCGCGATGTGCCCGGACTGCTCCGCGCCGAGGATGTTGCCCGCGCCGCGGATCTCCAGGTCCTTCATCGCGACGGCCATGCCGGCGCCCAGTTCGGTGTTCTGCGCGATGGTCGCGAGCCGGTCGTGCGCTGTCTCGGTGAGCGGAGCCTCCGGCGGGTACAGGAAATACGCGTACCCGCGCTCGCGACCGCGCCCGACCCGGCCGCGCAGCTGGTGCAGCTGCGCGAGACCGAGCAGGTCACCGCGTTCCACCAGCAGGGTGTTGGCGTTCGAGATGTCCAGCCCGGTTTCGACGATCGTGGTGCAGACGAGCACGTCGTACTCGTTCTCCCAGAAACCCTGGATGATCTTCTCGAGTTTCTCCTCGTTCATCTGCCCGTGCGCGGTGACGACGCGCGCCTCCGGCACCAGCTCGCGAATGCGCTTCGCGGCCTTCTCGATCGAGGAAACCCTGTTGTGCACATAGAAGACCTGGCCGTCGCGCAGCAGTTCGCGCCGGATCGCGGCACCGACCTGCTTGTCGTCGTACGCGCCGACGTAGGTCAGGATCGGGTGCCTGTCCTCGGGCGGGGTCAGGATCGTGGACATCTCACGGATCCCGGCGAGCGACATCTCCAGCGTGCGCGGGATCGGGGTCGCCGACATCGTCAGGACGTCGACGTGCGTCCGCAGCGCCTTGATGTGCTCCTTGTGCTCGACGCCGAAGCGCTGTTCCTCGTCGACGATCACCAGGCCGAGGTCCTTGTACCGGATGCCGGTCTGCAAGAGGCGGTGCGTGCCGATCACGATGTCGACATCGCCGGAGGACAACTGCTCCAAGATCGCGTCGGACTCGGTCTTGTTCGTGAACCGCGAAAGCCCCTTGATCTTCACCGGGAACGAACTCATCCGTTCGGTGAAGGTGTTGAGGTGCTGCTGCGCGAGCAGCGTCGTGGGCACCAGCACCGCGACCTGCTTGCCGTCCTGAACCGCCTTGAACGCCGCGCGCACCGCGATCTCGGTCTTGCCGTAGCCGACGTCGCCGCAGATGACGCGGTCCATCGGGACGCCGCGTTCCATGTCCGCCTTGACCTCGTCGATCGCGGCGAGCTGGTCGTTGGTCTCGGTGAACGGGAAGGCGTCCTCGAGTTCGCCCTGCCACGGGGTGTCCGGCCCGAACGGGTGTCCCGGCGCGGCCTGGCGCGCGGCGTAGAGCTGCACGAGCTCGGCGGCGATCTCCTTGACCGCCTTCTTCGCCTTGGCCTTGGTGTTCTTCCAGTCCGACCCGCCGAGCTTGTTCAGCGTCGGCAGCTCGCCGCCGACGTAGCGGGAGACCTCGTCGAGCTGGTCGGTCGGGACGAACAGCCGGTCCCCCGGATGCCCGCGCTTGGACGACGCGTACTCCAGCAGCAGGTACTCGCGGGTCGCGCCGGCGACGGTGCGCTGCACCATCTCGACGAACCGCCCGATGCCGTGCTGGTCGTGCACGACGTAGTCGCCGGCTTTGAGGGCGAGCGGGTCCACGGCGTTGCGGCGCCGCGACGGCATCTTGGTACTGAAGTCCTTTGTGGACGTTCCGGCGCCGGAACCCCGGCCGGTCAGGTCCGCCTCGGACAGCACGACGAGCGCGCGCTCCGGCGAGACGAAGCCGTCCGAAATCCCGCCGCACGTCACCGTCACGACGCCGGGCGTCAGCGGTCCGGTGATGCCTTCCGCGAGCGACGCGGGCACCTCACCGGCCGACAGCTGCTCGACGGCGCGGGTCGCGGTGCCGTGCCCGGCGACGACGAGCACGGCCGTCCCGCCCGCGGCCGTGTGCGCGCGCAGGTCGGTCGTCGCGCGCTCGACCTCGCCGCGGTAGTTCGGCGCGGCCTCGATCGATACGCGGTAGACGTCGGGATCGTCGCTGGCCAGCTGCGTCAGCGTCCACCAGGGACGCTTCGTCTCCTGAGCGTGCTTCGCGATCTCCGCGAGGTCCCGGTACGCGGACGCGCCGAGGTCGATCGGCGCCTGGCCGCCCGCGGCGGCCGTGGTCCAGGACGCTTCGAGGAACTCCTGCCCGGTGCGGACCAGGTCCGCCGCGCGGGCGCGGATCTTCTCCGGATCGGCCAGCAGGACGTGCGTGCCCTGGGGCATCGCGTCGGTCAGCAGGTCGAGCTCGCCCTCGCACAGCACCGGGATGAGCGCCTCCATGCCCTCGACGGGGATCCCGCCGGACAGCTTGGTGAGCATCTCGGTGAGCTGGGCGTCCGCCTCGTACGTCGTCGCCAGCTCGGCGGCCTTCGCGCGCACCGGCTCGGTGAGCAGCAGCTCACGGCACGGCGGCGCGCTGACGTGCTGAATCTCTCCGGGCAGCGACCGCTGGTCGGACACCGCGAACGCGCGGATCTCGCTGACCTCGTCGCCCCAGAACTCGACCCGGACCGGATGCTGCGCCGTCGGCCCGAACAGGTCGAGGATGCCGCCGCGCACGGCGAACTCGCCGCGCTTCTCGACCATGTCCACCCGCGTGTACGCGAGCTCGACCAGCCTGTCCAGCAGGCCTTCGAAACTCTGCTCCTCGCCGACGACCAGGTCGATCGGCGCGAGCGAACCGAGCCCGGGCGCCATCGGCTGGATGAGGCTGCGGACGGTCGCGACGACGACGCGGAGGCCGTCCGAGCCCGTCTTGAGCCGGTGCAGCACCTCCAGCCGCCGCCCGACGGTGTCGGCCCGCGGGGACAGCCGCTCGTGCGGCAGCGTCTCCCAGGACGGGAAGTCGACGACGGCGCCTTCGCCGAGGAACGACTTCAGCGAAGCGGTCAGCTCGTCGGCCTCGCGGCCGGTGGCGGTCACCGCGAGCACGGGGCGGCCGGCGCCCTCGTCCGCGGCGAGGGCGCCCGCGACCAGCTGGCGGGTGGCGATCGCGCCCTGGAGCTCGAGCACCGGGGCACCGGCCCGCTCGACGACCCCGCGAAGGGCCGGATCGGGAAGGATGGAATGGAGGAGTCCGGACAATGGAGCGTTTGTCACCGTCCCAGCCTACGTGGGGGCACCGACAGTCCGCCGCGCGATTACCTGGGCAGGGCGTCGACGACCTTCGGGAGCTGCTCGTCGAACTCGGCCGGTTCCTGCGTCGCGATGCGGATCAGCACGTGTTCGGCGCCCGCGTTCCCGTATTCGTGAAGCCTTTCGGCGACCTCGTCCCGGCTGCCCGCGATCTGCACCTGGATCTTCTCGACGAAGTCCAGCGGGACGCCGTAATTGCGCCGCGCGTAGTCCTCCAGCCGCTCCCGTGCCCGGATCGGGTCGTCCTCGATGAGCACTGTCGCGAACAACGCGGGTGTCACCGGGCGTACGGCGGTTTCGCGGATCTTCGCGAGACCGTCGGCGTAGTCCGCGACGTCGGGCGGATACGGCAGCCAGCCGTCGTATGACCGTCCCGCTCGCTTCAGCGCTCCGGGGGTGAACGCGGCGAGCCAGACCGGCGGGCCACCGGGCCGGTACGGCTCCGGGTACTCAGGAAGGGTGTCGTAGTGCAGTACTTCGCCGTGGAACGGGCCGCTCTTCCCGCTCCAGACGTGCCGCCACAGCGCGACGATGTCGTCGAGCCGGGCCCGCCTCCGCTCCCACGGAACGCGGGTGAAGGCGAACTCGGGTTCGCTGCGGCCCGCGAACCCCGCGCCGACGCCGAGCGTGACGCGGCCCTGGCTGAGCAGGTCGAGCGAGAGGATCGCGTTCGCGGAAAGGACCGGATCCCGCAGGGCCGGGAGCAGCGCGGCGGTGCCGAGCGTGACCCGCTCGGTTCTGGCGGCGAACGCGCCGAGCAGCGTCAACGGATCGATGGGCGCCTTCGCGAGGGTGTCGCCGACCCAGACCGAATCGAGGCCGAGGCGTTCGGCTTCGACCGCGAGGGCGACCATTTCCGGCGCGGTGCGCCCGGCGTCGAGGATGGATCGATAAGTGGGGACGACCAGACCGAATTTCATGCCGGAAGCATCTCCGCGGCGGGGAATGGCCTCAATTCCTTCGAGGGAATAGCGGCATCGAACGCGGCTCCGCCAAGATGACGACCATGGTTTCCGGATTCGGCCCCGCGCTCAAGGGCTGGCGCGAACGGCGGCGGCTGTCCCAGCTGGAACTGGCGATCCGGGCCGGGACCACGCAACGGCACGTGAGTTTCCTCGAAGGCGGGCGGTCGATCCCCGGCCGCGGCCTGGTGCTGCGGGTCGCCGAATCGCTCGAACTTCCGCTCCGGGAACGCAACGGCCTGCTGCTCGCGGCCGGGTTCGCGCCCGGCTTCCCCGAAACGTCGCTGACCGACCCCAAGCTGAAACCGGTCCTCGACGGCATGCGACGGCTGCTCGACGGGCATCGGCCGTACCCGGCCATCGTGGTCGACCGCTACGGCGTGCTCGTCGCCCGCAACGACGCGCTCGACCTGCTCTTCGAGGACGTGGCGCCGGAACTGCTGGAGGAACCGGTCAACACGCTGCGGCTCGCCCTGCATCCGCGGGGGATGGCTCCGCGGGTGCGGAACCTCGCGGATTGGGCGCGGCACATCCTGGAGCGGTTGACGCAGGAGATCGCGCACGCCCCCGACGAGCGGCTCACCGCGCTCCTCGCCGAACTCGAAGGTTACGTTCCGGCGCCGGGACCGCCCGGCCCGGACCATCTCGGGTTCGCCGTCCCGATGCGCCTGTCCACTTCGGCGGGTGAACTGCGGCTGATCACCGCCATCACGACGTTCGCGACCGCCGCCGACGTCACGGTGTCGGAATTGAAACTGGAGACGTTCCTGCCCGCCGACGCCGAAACCGCCGCGATCCTCACCGGATGACCGGTTCGTTCCTCGCGGGCGATTGGCGGGGCTGGCATGCTGATGCCATGCGCACTACCGCCGTCGCCGCGTTCGCCTCGCTGTTCTTGCTGGTCACGGCCTGTTCCGGGGCGTCGAGCGAGCAGGTACAGAGCGCGCCGCCGGTCACCTCGAAGCCCGCCGTGTCGAAGCTGAAGGTCGAACAGGTGACGGCCGGGCTCGAACACGGCTGGGACGTCGGCTTCCTGCCGGACGGCAAGATCCTCGTCACCCAGCGGCCCGGAAAGCTCGCTCTGGTCGACGGCGGCACGAAACGCGACGTCACCGCCGACTTCTCCGACGTCCTCGTGCGCGGCGAGGGCGGCCTGATGGGGATGGTGATCAGCAAGGACTTCGCGACGTCGCGCGAGTTCATCACCTGCCAGACCCACAAGGAAGGCGACAACGCCGTCGACATCCGGCTGGTCACCTGGCGGCTTTCCGACGACAACGCGAGCGCCACGAAGGTCAAGGACCTGCTGACCGGGCTGCCGGTGAACCCCAGCGGCAGGCATTCGGGCTGCCGTCCCACGTTCGGCGCGGACGGCGCGCTGCTCGTCGGCACCGGCGACACCGCCCGCCCGCAGCATCCGCAGGACCGCACGAGCCTCGGCGGCAAGGTGCTGCGCGTCGACGCGAAGACCGGGAACCCGTTGCCGGACAACCCGTTCATCTCCTCGGCGAATCCGAACGAACAGCGGCTGTTCACTTACGGGCACCGCAACGTCCAGGGCGTCACGGTCCGGCCGGGCACCGGGCAGGTGTTCACCGCCGAGCACGGGCCGACCATCGACGACGAGGTCAACCTGGAGCGCGCAGGCGCGAACTACGGCTGGGACCCGTCCAAGGGCGGCACCGAGACCGAATACGACGAAGGCGTCCCGATGACCGACAAGCAACGGTTCCCGGACGCCGTCAGTCCTTTGTGGACGACCGGCGAGATCACCGAGGCGATCTGCGGCGCCGAGTTCCTCACCGGATCGCAGTGGGGCACGCTCGAAGGCTCGCTCGCCGTCACCGCGTTGAAGGGGCAGAAGCTCCTGCTGTTCCGCCTCGACGAAACCGGCAAGGTCACCGAAGTGACGCTGCCGCCTGAATTCGACGACAAGTTCGGCAGGCTGCGCGCCGTCCGCGGCGGACCGGACGGCGCCCTCTACATCACGACTTCGGAAGGCAAGGACGACAAGCTGCTGCGTGTCACCCCTGGCGCCTAACGTCCGAGGTACGCGCCGCCGTTGACGTGGACGACCTGGCCGGTGACGTGCCGCGCGGCCGGGCTCGCCAGGAAGGCCACCACTTCGGCGACGTCCTCGGGTTCGCCCGCGCGTTTGGTCATCGTATTGCCGATGAGCCACTCCCTGCGCTCGTCGGACAGCTTGCCGTTGAAGAACTCGGTGTCCCCGACCAGTCCTGGCGCGACGATGTTCGCGGTGATCCCGCGCGGCCCGAATTCCCTTGCCACATCGACGTTCCACGCCTCCAGTGCGGCCTTCGCGGCACCGTAGGAACCGGCTCCGGTGTGCGCGGCGATCGAGCCGATGGTGACGATCCGCGCGCCGTCGGCGAACCTCTCCCGCAGGGCGCGGGTGACCAGCACGGCGCTGAACACGTTCGCGTCCAGGTTGGCCTGCCAGTTCGCGGCGAACGACTTCAGGTCCCCGGCGGATCCGTTCCGGAAATCGGTGTTCCCGCCCGCGTTGTTGACCAGGACGTCGATCTGCTCGGGCAGTTCGGCCAGTGCCCGCTCCACCGCGTCCGGATCGGCCGCGTCGAACGGGACCGGGTTCGCGCCGAGCAACGCCGCGGCCTCGGTGAGGACATGTTCGCGACGGCCGGTGATCGTCACCCGGTCGCCCCGTGCGGCGAACGCCGCCGCGACCGCGTAGCCGATTCCCGTTCCACCGCCGGTGATCACTACTTCCCTGTGCTGCCCCATGCGCTCAGCATAGGCACACTAGGCTCCCGCCATGACGAAGATCGACCCGGCGACGACGGCGCTCGTCCTGATCGACCTCCAGACGCGGATCGTCGCTTTGGAGACCACACCGATCGAAGGCACGGAGGTCGTCGCGAACGCCGTATTGCTGCGAGACGCCTTCAGCGCGGCCGGCTCACCGATCGTCCACGTGCGGGCGCACCGGCCGGACGTCGACGAGCAGCCGCCCGGCAGTGAACTGGTCGCCGAGCTGACGCCCCGCGAAGGCGAGCACCTGATCACCAAGCACACGATCGGCGCGTTCTACGGCACCGGGCTGGACGAACTCCTGCGCGGGCTCGGCGTGAAGACGCTGGTGTTCGGCGGGATCGCCACGGAGTACGGCGTCGAGTCGACACTGCGGGCCGCCGTCGACCACGCCTACGAGACCATCGCCGTTTCGGACGCGATGGCCGGCATCGCCGCCGTCTCCCACGAATCGGCGATCACGAAGGTCTTCCCGCGGCTGGGCGAAGTGCTCACGACCGCCGAAACCGCCGCGGCGCTGAGCTGAGCTGAACCATGATCGACAAAATCGCCTGGCTGCACCTGGTGGACGACCGGATCCTGAGCACCCGCTCGCGTGGCAAGTCCGTCTTCTACCTGCCCGGTGGGAAACGCGAACCCGGCGAAAGCGACACCGAGACGCTGATCCGGGAGATCCGCGAGGAACTGACCGTGGAGATCACCCCGGCGAGCGTCGCGCCCGCCGGGGTCTTCGAAGCGCAGGCCGACGGGCACGCGGCGGGGCTCGTGGTCCGGATGACCTGCTACACCGCCGAATTCAGCGGGACACTCGCGGCCAGCAGCGAGATCGAGGAAGTCGCGTGGCTGGGCTACGAGGACAGGGACCGGGTCTCCGCGGTGGACAAGATCATTTTCGACCACCTGCGGGAGACCGGCCTCCTGCGCTGAGACTTACTTCTTCAGATCGTCCAGGCACAGCACCCGGGACTGCGGCAGCGAGCCGCCCGCCCGCTGCCACTGGATCTTCTCGTCGGTCGACGGCACCTGGGTGCACACCGTGCTGCCGTCGATGAGGAACGTCGCGCTCTTTTCGATGGCGAGGACCTTGTATCGCGCTGTCGCGCAGTCCGCCTTCGTGAGCTTCTTCGCCTCGACCACGCCGTCGGGCAGGCAATCGCCGACGACCGGTGCCCGCTCACCCGGGTTCTTCAGGTCCTCCAGGCAGAGCAGGGTGCCGTCACTGGCCCCCTTCTTCCCCTGGAAGAAGTACGCGTCGGTCGTCGGGTAGTCGTCGCATTCGGACCCACCCGAGAGCTTGAGTCCGATTTCCGACTTTTTATCCTGTTTTCCGACGACCTTGAAATTGGCGTCCGGCTTTCCGCATTCGGTGTTCTTGACGCTGTCCACGTTGTCGACGTTGCCCGTGAGACAGGCGCCGACCTCGGTGCTCGACGCCGTGAACGGATTCGCCACGAAGAACGCGATCACGGCGATGACGGCGAAGATGCCCAGCCGGATGACGGGCTTCAGCCACGTTCTCTTCTTCTGCGGAACCATCTGTTCCACGGCGGGCGCGGGATAGTTTTCCACGGTGCTTCCCCCAGCTTGATGATCTCTTTGGGGGACCTAGCGCTCTTCGACCGGGAAACGTTACTGCCGCGCGACGCAGATCTCAGTGCAGCCGCAGCTTGGGCTTGTGCTCCAAATTGGACAGACCGTTCCAGGCGAGGTTGACCAGATGCGCGGCGACCTCGTCCCGCTTCGGTTTGCGGGCGTCGAGCCACCATTGCCCGGTCAGCGCGACCATCCCGACGAGCGCCTGCGCGTACAGCGCGGCCAGCTTCTCGTCGTAGCCCCGCGCGGCGAACTGCTGCGCGAGGATGTGCTCGACCTGGCTGGCGATGTCGTTCAGCACCGTCGAGAACGTGCCCGTCGAACTCGCGACGGGCGAATCCCGCACCAGGATGCGGAAGCCGTCGTGCGAGTCCTCGACGTAGGAGAGCAGCGCGATCGCCGCCTGCTCCAGCATCACCCTCGGGTGTCCACCGTGGAGGGTGGAGACCATCCGGTCGAGCAGGAGCTGGGTCTCGCGGTCGACGACGACGGCGTAGATGCCTTCCTTGCCGCCGAAGTGCTCGTACACCACCGGTTTGGAGACGTTCGCGCGATGCGCGATCTCCTCGATGGAAGTGCCCTCGAAACCCTTCTCCGCGAACAGGGCCCTGGCGACGTTGAGCAGCTGCTGCCTGCGCTCGCTCCCCGTCATCCGCACCCGGGCCACCGGAGCGACCGGACGTGCCCCGGTGACCGCTTCACGTTTGGTTCGCCGTCTCCCCGCCATTGCAGAAGACTAACGTGACCTCGCTATTTGCTTTCGGTGGCGATCCGCGCGAGGCGCTGCGGGGTCGGCCAGCGCACGTCATAGGCCCAGCCGAACTTCTCGAAGATCCAAATGAGCCGGGCGGAAATGTCGATCTGGCCGCGCTGCACACCGTGCCGTGCCGAGGTCGGGTCGGCGTGGTGCAGGTTGTGCCACGACTCGCCGAAGGAGAAGATCGCCAGCGGCCAGAAGTTGGCCGACTTGTCGCGGGCGGCGAACGGGCGCTCGCCGATCATGTGGCAGACCGAGTTGACCGACCAGGTCACGTGGTGCAGCACGCAGACGCGCACCAGCCCGGCCCAGAAGAACGCGGTGACCGCGCCCCAGAACGACCAGGTGATCAGTCCGCCGAGGATCGCGGGCAGCACCAGGGTGAGCAGGCTCCACAGCCAGAACAGGTCGTCGACCTTCTTGATGGCGCGGTCCTTGAGCAGGTCCGGCGCGAACCGTTCGGCGTTGCTCTGGTCGCGGTCGAACAGCCAGCCCATGTGCGCGTGCCAGAAACCCTTGGCGATGGCGAGCGGCGTGGTCCCGAACAGCCACGGCGAATGCGGATCGCCGTCGCGGTCGGAGAAGGCGTGGTGGCGCCGGTGGTCGGCGACCCAGGTGATCACCGGCCCCTGCACGGCCATGCTGCCGGCGATCGCCATAACGACGCGCAGCCACGGCTTGGCCTTGAACGAGCCGTGCGTGAAGTAGCGGTGGTAGGAGACGGTGATGCCGAGTCCGCTGATCGCGTAGAAGACCACGAAGATGCCGACGTCGACCCAGGTCAGACCCCAGCCCCAGGCGAACGGGACGGCCGCGAGCAGCGCGGCGAGCGGGAAGATGACCCCGAGGTAGACCGACAGCTGCACGGCGCTCGACCGCTGCCCGTCGGTAACCGGCTTAGGGCCCTTCGCGGGCTTCTGGGACTGGTCCAGGGTAGCCGTCATGCAGTCACTTCTTTTCTACGCGCGACCCTTGAGGGTTTCCCTAAGGGTGACCTTACCTACGATGCCGTAAGTTACGGTACAGGAGGTTTCGTCCCCTGTGGAGTGCCCGCGATGGCGAGGCAACCCCCGGGCGCACGGGGAGGTCCCCGGCATGGCTATCCTGACCAGGATCGATCCGCCGTAGTGTAATCGGCAGCACTTCAGATTTTGGTTCTGACAGTTCAGGTTCGAATCCTGGCGGCGGAGCAGACGAACAGATGACCAGCGGCGTTTTCAACGGTGGGGGTGTGTGCGGCTGACCGAGGACGCGACGAACAGTGGCAGGCGGCCGGCGCTTGCGGAGATGTCCGACGCCTGGCTCTACGGTCGCGCGCGCGAACTCGGGGCGGCCATACAGCGCGTCAGCTTCGCCGAGCAGCTGGACATCGTCACCAGCCTCGACGAGCTCCTCGACGAAACGCAGCGCCGCGGCGAACCCCTGCTGGTCGCCCAGCTGCTGCGGTACTCCGCGATGGCCAGGCTGGTCACCCGCGGCCTCGCCGCCGAAGCCGAACCCAGGCTCGACGAGATGCTCGCGCACACCAGGCGGCACGGTCTCGCGCTGATGCGGGCCGACGCGCACGCCATGCGCGGCCGTCGCCTGGTGATCGCCAAGCAGGAGGACGCCGCCCTCACCGAAATCGCCAGGGCACTGGCCATCCTCGACGACTCCGCCGTCCCGGACCGGCAGGTCGGCAGGCGCAACTGGGACCGGATGCTGTCCACGACCCTGGTCGACTGCTGGCTGGTACTGAACCAGCTGGGCGTCTACGAGGCGGCCGAGGAGGCCATCGCCCGCGCCGCACAGGCGATCCGCGACAGCGCGAGCCCGCACGAGATCGCGCTCCAGCTGATCAACCGGGTCAAGATGCTGCTGGGCTGGGGCCTGCGGCTCGAACGCATCGAGCGGTACGACGAGGGAGCGGACAAGTTCCGCACCGCGGCTTCGATGGCGCAGGCCGCCGAAGGCCCGTTCACCGAGTCGCTGTTCCCGCGCAAGGCCAACCTTCCCGCGATCGACCAGGTCGGCGTGCTCGCCGCGGCCGCCGCGCTGGCGTCGCCCGATTCGTCGCATATCGACCGGCTGAACTCGCTGCTGAACCCGGAACTGGTGTTCCCGCACGAACGCGAGATCATCGCCATCGCGCTGGCCCGCTGCCTGGACAACGATGGCCGCCGCGAGGACGCGCTGCAGGTGCTCAAAGAGGTCCGCGAAGACAACGAGGACGGCTCGCTGCCGTCGATGCGGCTGAACCTCGCCCGTGAACTGGCCAGGCTCGACACCACCCCGGACTACGCGTCCGGGGCGAGCCAGTCGCTGATCGACTACGCGACCATCCTGGAGACGGAGATGTGGTCGCTGCGGGAATCGCAGATCGCCACGCTCAACGCGCGCCGGGAGCACGAACGCCTGTCCGCCGAGCACGGCGCGATCACCCAGCAGGCCCTGCAGGACCCGCTCACCGGGCTGCCGAACCGGCGCGCGCTCGACGAAAAGCTCCGTTCGCTGGCGTCGTCCGCGGACGCCCAGCCGCTCGCGGTCGCGCTGGTCGACCTCGACGGTTTCAAGGACGTCAACGACAAGCAGTCGCACGCCGAAGGTGACAACGTGCTCCGTGTCATCGCGAGCACGCTGCGCGACGCCCTGCGCGGCGACGACGTCGTCGCGCGATACGGCGGGGACGAGTTCATCGTGCTTCTACCTGGGGCTCCAGCTTCGGCGGCGAAGCAGGCGCTGGGTCGTTCTGTGAATGCCGTCGCATCTCTGCCGCACCACCTTTCGCACGGCGTCACCCTCTCCGTCGGCCTCGTCTCGCTCCGCCCGCAGGAGCGCGCCGAACAGGTCCTGGCACGCGCCGATGCGGCCATGTACCAGGCGAAACGCGGCGGCGGGAACCAGGTTTCGTCGGTGAACTCGATGGCCATCGATCCGGTGACCGGATGGCCCGGTGAGGATGCTCCGACCGACCCCGCGTGGGACGCCGAGCAGCCCACGTAGGATCAATGCCCGACAACCACCGTTGGTGAAATGTTGGGAGTGCCGTGACCGGCCCGCTGAGCACGTTGATCCTCGCCGCGGGTGAGGGCACCCGCATGCGCTCGTCCACCCCGAAGGTGCTGCACCCGATCGCCGGCCGTCCTCTGGTCGAGCACGCGGTCCGGGCCGCCGCGGGGCTGAGCCCGGAACACCTGGTCGTGGTGATCGGCCACGGCCGCGAGTCGGTCGGCGCGAAGCTGGCGAAGGTCGGGGAGGCGCTCGGGCGCGAGGTCGTCACGGCCGTCCAGGAGGAACAGAAGGGCACCGGGCACGCCGTCTCGTGCGCGCTCTCGGCGCTGCCCGACGGGCTGACCGGCACCGTCGTCGTCAGCTACGGCGACGTCCCGCTGCTCGACACCGAAACGCTCGCTTCCCTGGTCGCCGAGCACACCTCGACCGGCAACGCGGTCACCGTGCTGACCGCCGTCGTCGAGAACCCGACCGGCTACGGCCGGATCATCCGCGACGAAAGCGGCGTCGTCACCTCGATCGTCGAGCAGAAGGACGCCACCCCCGAACAGCACGAAATCGCCGAAATCAACTCCGGCGTTTACGCGTTCGACGCCTCCGTGCTGCTCGACGGGCTTTCGAAACTTTCGACCGACAACGCGCAAGGCGAGCTCTACCTCACCGACGTCCTCGGCATCGCCCGCGGCGACGGCAAGGGTGTCGGCGCGCTGGTCATCGACGACCCGTGGGTGACCGAAGGCGTCAACGACCGTGTTCAGCTCTCCGTCCTCGGCGCGGAACTGAACCGGCGGATCGTCCGCGGCTGGCAGCGATCGGGCGTCACCGTCGTCGACCCGGCCAGCACCTGGATCGACGCGGGCGTGACCTTG
Source organism: Amycolatopsis azurea DSM 43854 (assembly GCF_001995215.1). GTDB lineage: Bacteria > Actinomycetota > Actinomycetes > Mycobacteriales > Pseudonocardiaceae > Amycolatopsis > Amycolatopsis azurea. The sequence continues at coordinate 190,960 of NZ_MUXN01000020.1, read as the reverse complement.
TCGCGCGACGTCGTCCTCGAGCCCGGCGTGCAGCTGAAGGGTTCGACGTCGGTCGGCGAGGGCGCGCAGATCGGCCCCGACAGCACTTTGGAGAACGTCTCCGTCGGCGCGGGCGCGTCGGTGGTGCGGACGCACGGTTCCGATTCGGAACTGGGCGACGGCGTGAAGGTCGGCCCGTTCACCTACCTGCGTCCCGGCACCAAGCTGGGGACCAAGGGCAAGCTCGGCGCTTTCGTCGAGACGAAGAACGCGGACATCGGCGCCGGAACTAAGGTTCCGCACCTGACCTACGTCGGCGACGCGACCATCGGCGAGAACAGCAACATCGGGTGCTCCAGCGTCTTCGTCAACTACGACGGTGTGAACAAGCACCACACCACCATCGGCTCCCATGTGCGGCTCGGCGCGGACAACACGTTCGTCGCCCCGGTGAACATCGGCGACGGCGCCTACAGTGGGGCGGGCACCGTGATCAGGCAAGACGTGCCCCCGGGCGCGCTCGCCGTGTCCACCGGGCCGCAGCGCAACATCGAAGACTGGGTGACCCGGCGCAGGCCGGGCACCCCCGCGGCGGAAGCAGCTTCCGCCGCGAAGCAGGACACCACCGCCGTGTCCGATTCAGCCAAGGGAAACGACGGGGAGTCGCCAGCATGAGCTCGAAGTCCGGAACACCGAAGAAGAACCTGATGCTCTTCTCCGGGCGCGCCCACCCGGAACTCGCGGAGGAGGTGGCCAAGCACCTCAACGTGTCGGTCGTCCCGCAGACCGCGCACAACTTCGCCAACGGGGAGATCTTCGTCCGGTTCAACGAATCGGTGCGCGGGACCGACGCGTTCGTGATCCAGAGCCACCCGGCGCCCATCAACGAGTGGGTGATGGAGCAGCTGATCATGGTGGACGCGCTCAAGCGCGCGAGCGCCAAGCGGATCACCGTGATCATGCCGTTCTACCCGTACGCGCGGCAGGACAAGAAGCACAAGGGCCGCGAGCCGATCTCCGCGCGCCTGATCGCGGACCTGTTCAAGACCGCGGGCGCCGACCGGATCATGACGGTCGACCTGCACACCGCGCAGATCCAGGGCTTCTTCGACGGTCCCGTCGACCACCTGCTCGCGCAGAACGTGCTGGCCGCGCACATCAACAAGACCTACCAGGACGAGAACATCACCGTCGTCTCGCCGGACTCGGGCCGCGTGCGGCTGGCCGAGAAGTGGGCGGCGCAGCTGGGTGACCGGCCGATCGCCTTCATCCACAAGACCCGCGACCCGGACAAGCCGAACCAGGCCGTCGCGAACCGCGTCGTCGGCAAGGTCCGCGGTCAGCTGTGCGTGCTGATCGACGACATGATCGACACCGGCGGCACGATCGTGAAGGCCACCGAGGCCCTGCTCGACGAAGGCGCGTCCGACGTCGTCATCGCCTCGACGCACGGCATCCTGTCCGACCCCGCCACCGAGCGGCTGTCGAACTGCAAGGCGCGCGAGGTGATCGTCACCAACACGCTGCCGATCCCCGAGGAGAAGCGGTTCCCGGGGCTGACCGTGCTGTCCATCGCGCCGCTGCTGGCGCAGGCCATCCAGCAGGTCTTCGAGGACGGGTCGGTCACGTCCCTCTTCGACGGCAACGCCTGATCCCAGCGAAGCAAGGGACCTTTGCTCTCGCTCTCTTTCGGAGAGTGACAGCAAAGGTCCCTTGCTCTGTTTTCGGCTCCTCGCGAAACGACGCGCGCCCGGCCACCCGGCGTGGCTAGGTTCCGTCCATGGGGAAATTCAAGTTCGGTGTGAACCTGTGGGGCGCCGAGAGCCGCGAAGACTGGGTCGCGAAGTGCCTCCGCGTCGAGGCCCTCGGCTACGACGTCATCTCCGTGCCCGACCATCTCGGACCGGGACGGAACGCGCCCTTTCCGGCACTGACCATGGCCGCGGCCGTGACCCGGCGGCCACGCGTCGGCACTCTCGTCTCCAACGTGCCTTTCTACAACTTCGCGCTCTTCGCCCGCGAAGTCGCCACGACGGTGAAGATGACGGGCGACCGGCTGGACCTCGGGCTCGGCTCCGGCCACATGAAATCGGAATTCGACGGCGCCGGCCTGCCGTGGATCCCGGCCAAGGAACGCATCGAGTACCTCGCCGAGAGCCTTGACCACCTGCGCGAACACTTCACTGAAGAAGGGGTCACGCCTCCGCCATTGCTCCTCGCGGGCAACAGCGACGGCGTGCTCTCCCTCGCCGCCAGGAAAGCCGACATCACCGGCTTCTCGGGTCTTCGCCAGGCGCCGGGGAAACCGCCGGGCACTTTCCAGCTCGACGACGCCGAGCGCATGGACGAACGCGTCGCCTTCTTCCGCTCACACGCGAACGGCCGCGACCCCGAACTGAACCTGCTCGTCCAGCGGGTCGTCGTCACCGACGACCGGCGCGCGGCCGCCGAGTCCTGGCGTGCGGAAGACCCGGACGGCCTCGACGTGGACAAGCTGCTCGAAACGCCACAGTTGCTTTTCGGGACCGTCGACGAGATCGTCCGGCAACTCCAGGAGCGCCGCGAACGATACGGCTTCTCCTACGTCACGGTGTTCCAGCCGATGCTGGAAACGTTCGCACCGATCGTGAAGGAACTGTCCGGTCAGTAGGCGACGCAGAAACGCTGACGGCGGCGCTGCGGCTTGTCGATCTCGTCGACGAACGCGATCGCGTAGTCGGCGCCGCTGATCTTCGACCCGCCGTTCTCGTCGGTCAGGAGCACGTCGCCGCCGAGCCGGAAGTCACCGGTCCGCTCACCCTCGGCCCATGCGCCGAACTCGGCGGCAGGGCTGAGGTAGAACCAGTCGACGTCCTCGGGAAGCTTCCGGAACGCTTCCAGCACCTCGGCGTGCGCCCCCGCTTCGCCCTTGTACTCGTCCGGGAACTCGGGGGTGTCGATCAGCCGCGGCCCGTCCTCGGCCACGCGCAGGCTGCCGGCGCCGCCGACCACGCCGATCCGCGCGCCGTTGTCCTTCGCGACCCGGGCGATCGACGGCACCGCGTCGAGCAAGCCGCTCTGCCCGTGAACCGCGATCACCAGGACGTCGGCGCCCTTGGCGACCTCGGCGAGGAAGGCCTCGTCGTAGAGCGACCCCGCCTTGGTCCCCTCGCCTTCGGCGTTCCTCGACACCACCAGGACCTCATGACCGCGTCCACGCGCTTCCCCGGTGATCTTCCCGCCCGCGTATCCGGTTCCTCCGAACACAACCAACTTCGCCATCGCGTTCTCCCTTTTCGTCGGTGACGACACCGATGCTAAGAACGCAAGATCGACTACTTCAACGTATGTAACGCACCCGTGGGTGAGCGTGCAGGTCAGCCGCCCAGCGTGGCGAACTCGGACTTGAGCTTTTCGCGAAGGCCGTTCACGTCGACCGGGACCCGGACCTCGCCACGGGCCACCGGCTTCGCCTGCACCTGGTAGCTGGCGTTCCGATTCGGCAGTTTGAACTTGACCTCACAGGACATGCTGGTCGTGGTGTCCGGCGCCGCGTTGGCGTCCGCCGTGCAGCTCTGCGCTCCGAGCGACTGGGCGGAGAAGTCGACGGTCAGCGTCAGGCGCACGGGTGTCCCGTTCGCTCCGCCGATGACGGTGTTGGCGACGTCGATGGTCGCCCGGCAGGTTCCGACGAAGTCCGTGCAGTCCAGTTTGTCGCCGACCACGCTGACACTGACCTGGGTGAGCGCGTCGAACGGCTGCCCGACCCCGCCGATCGCGCCGTCCAGATCGGTCTGGAGTTTCTTGATCGCGTCCCCGGCGAGAGGCTCGACCCGCAGTTCGGCGCCGAGCGTCTTGCCGCCCGCCGCGTCGACGAGGGAAGGCGCGAAACTGACGACACGGTGCGGTGCGGAGGTGGTCACCCTCAGCGTCCCGAGCCCGCTCCCGACGTCGTACACCTCGGTCCCGTCGGGCAGCTTCGACCGGACCGGATCCGTCAGCCGGTTCATCGCGGCCACCGCGGTCCGGAGGGTCGACGCGGCCTTGCGCGGGTTGAGCACCTCGACGGCGTTCACCGGCAGGTCCGAGCTGTCGGTGCGGACCCAGTTGGTGCCGTACTGCTCGCTGTTGCCGAGCCCGTGCGCCTTCCAGTACTCCGGCGTCGCCGAAAGGTACAGCTGCTTGTCGGCCGAAACGACCTGGATGGTCTGGCCGTCGACCGGCAAGGCACCCTGCGCGCTGCCGTTACGGGTGATCCGGAACTGCAATTCGGCGGGATTGCCGGAGGCATCCTTGATTGTCGACTTGTAGACAACCGCAGGTGCCTGTTCCAGCTCTTTCAGCGCGCTCTCGACAGCGCCGCGCTGCTCATCGCGCCGATCCACCCGCTGCTGCTCAGCGGGCGAAATCCCCGCCGCCCCATCGACCTCGACGTCGCAACCGGCCACGAGGCAACACAAGACGGCGATCACACCGATCCCCAACCGTCGTGCCGGCATGCCGCCCCCTTCGTCTCACGTGCGAGGAGATCACACCTTAGAAAAGGGGTCACGCACCACCGCATCCGCGGGTTCCCGAAGCAGCTGTCACCGACTTGTCACCTGAACGAGCCACCCGGCGGGACCCTTGCCCGACCGGTTGGTCTACACTTTCCCGGTCTCGGCGAGGCGGGTTCCGTGAGCACCTGGTGCCCGACGTGATCGACGCGGCGGCTTGAGTGGCCACACGCGATCGAGCACGCCTGTGGAATTCGCCGCCGAACACCAGAACCGCCCCGAACCATCCCCACCTCAGCATGCTTTCGCTGAACATGTTGGTGAATTGAAGGAGTGCTACACCGTGTCCGAGGTAACCCTGTCCGTCGAGCCCCGCACCGAATTCGGCAAGGGTGCCGCGCGTCGCACGCGTCGTGCCGGCAAGATCCCCGCGGTGCTGTACGGGCACGGTTCGGAGCCGCGTCACTATGCCCTGCCCGCCCTGGAGTTCGCCCGCGTCGTGCGTGAGAACGGCAGCAACGCCGTTATCACCCTCGAGCTCGAGGGCAAGAGCGAGCTGGCACTGACGAAGACCATCGTCGTCCACCCGCTGAAGAACTACATCGAGCACGTCGACCTGCTGGTCGTCATCCGCGGCGAGAAGGTCACCGTCGACATCCCCGTCGTCGTCACCGGCACCCCCGGCCCCGGCACCCTGGTCACCACCGACCTCGACGCCATCCAGATCGAGGTCGAGGCGCTGCACATCCCCGAGCAGGTCGAGGTCTCGGTCGAGGGCGTCGCCGCCGGCACCCAGATCAACGCCTCGGACGTCGTCCTGCCGAAGGGCGCTTCGCTGGTCACCGACCCCGAAGCCCTGGTCGTCGCCGTGAACGAGGCGCCGTCCGAGTCCTCGCTCGAGGGCGACGAGGGCGAGGCGGCCGAGGCCCCCGCCGAGGACGCCGAATAAAGTCACTCGTGTGACTGACGCAGTACTTCCCGGGGCCGGCGAGCAGATCCTGCTCGCCGGCCTCGGCAATCCCGGTCCCCAATACGCCGGCAACCGGCACAACGTCGGCTTCATGGTGCTCGACGAACTGGCCGGCCGTGTCGGCGGCAAGTTCAAAGCCCACAAGAGCGGCGCCGAAGTCCTCGAAGGCAGGCTCTCGGGGCAGCGGGTGGTCCTGGTCAAACCACGCTCGTACATGAACCTCTCAGGCGGCCCTGTCGTGGGTGCGGCCCGATTCTTCAAGATCCCCCCGGCCGGTGTCGTGGTCGTCCACGACGAGCTGGACGTCGACTTCGGGGCGCTCAAGATGAAACTGGGCGGCGGCGACAACGGTCACAACGGCCTCCGCTCGATCACCAAATCACTCGGCACGAAGGACTACTACCGCGTCCGTTTCGGCGTCGGCCGCCCGCCCGGGCGGCAGGATCCGGCGGATTTCGTGCTGAAAGACTTCTCGACGGTCGAACGCAAGGAACTCGCTTTCGAGATCGATCGCTGCGCCGACGCGGTTGAAGCGCTGATCAGCACTGGCCTCGTCGCAGCTCAGAACACCTTCCACGCTGGGTGAACCCGCTCACATGGCGGTGCGTTACACCTCGTCACTCGAAGGCGTTTCACCACGCCCCTGATCGAGTCGTGGAATAGCTCGAGCTCTTCCGGGGAACTCTCAAACCCGTTAGGACGGAATGCGGAGATCGCATTCCCCACCGAAACCGGAGAGAGTTTCATGTCGTTTACGGCCGAAGACATCACCGGCGCCACTTTCCCGAACGCCCCGATCGGGCGCCGCGGATACGCCAAGCACGAGGTCGACGCGTTCCTGGAACGGATCGCGGACACGATCTCGGACCGGGACGACCTGACGGCCGCCGAGGTCCACCACGTCATGTTCTCGCGTCCGCTGATCGGGAAGCGCGGCTACGACGAACGCGAAGTCGACGAGTTCCTCGACAAGATCGAAGAGCAGCTCGCCCACCGGACCGGACAGCAGGTGCTCAGCGTGCCCGGCGCACGCAAAGAGGGCCAGGCGACCGCCGAACGCTCCGTCCCGGACCGCGGTCCCGCCGAGTTCCTGCGGGAGCGCTAGTGCCCGTCACCGCGTTCGAGGCGAGAACCAGGCAGTTCGACCGTGCGCCGATCGGTGCGCGGGGCTATCACGAACCCGCGGTCGACGCGTTCCTCGAGCGGGTCGCGGCGACGCTCGACGGCGACGACGACCTGTCCGTTTCGGACGTCCACAACGTGGCGTTCGCCAAAGCGCCGCTCTCGAAGAGAGGCTACGACCCGACAGCCGTCGACGCGTTCCTCCGGGACGTGGAGGGCACGCTGGCCGGGCTCTCGCGGTCCGCCGACTACTACATAGCGCCCGCCTTGGAACACACCCATACCCGTAAGCCGCTCTGGCGACGCCGCTGACCCCCGGGAGGTGCCGCGCAAAGAGCCGGGTCCGCGACATCCGCGGACCCGGCTCTTTCGTGTCAGCTGGTCGCCGCGTTCTTGGCGATCTTGTCCGCGAACTGGGTGGCGGTCGCGGCCCGCTTCACCTTGCCCGAAGGCGTCTTGGGCAGGCTTCCCGCCGGAAGCACCACCACCGCGTAAGGCCGCATGTCGACCGCGCCGCGGACCTTGGCCGCGACCTCCTTCGCCAGCGCCTTCTCCGTCTCCGGGTCCCCGGCGAGTTTCGATTCGACCACGACGGCGAACCGCTCCCGGCGACTGCCGGCGTCGATCCGCACGGCCACGGCGTTTCCGGCCCGGACGCCCTCGACCGAGGTGGCCGCCCGTTCGATATCGGTCGGGTACAGGTTCCGGCCGCCCATGATGATGACGTCCTTGCGGCGGCCACAGATCACGATCATGCCGTCGACCAGGTAACCGAGGTCTCCGGTGAGCAGCCAGCCGTTCTCGTCCTGGGTCGCGAGCGGACCTTCCATGGTCAGGTACCCCGGCGTCACGGCCTCGCCGCGCAGCCGGATCTCTCCGACCTGACGTTCTCCGAGCACCGTGCCCTTGTCGTCGATGATCTCGGCCTCGAGCCCGTCGAGCGGCGGCCCGAGCACCGCGAAGGATCGGACTTCGTCGGTTCCATGCCGCGGGTCGCCCTCGGGGACCGGCACCGCGCGGTTGTCCGCCTCAAGCGCGTCGGCTTCGACGACGTCCAGCGTCAGTCCGGTGAAGAGCGGCGCGAACGAAACCGCGAGAGTCGCCTCCGCCATGCCGTAAGCCGGGAAGACACATTCCGCGGGCATCTTGAACCTTGCCCCGGCCTCGACGAACGTCTGGACGGCCGTCTCGTCGATCGGCTCGGCGCCGTTCAGCGCGATCCGCAGCTTCGAGAGGTCGTACGCGTCGTCGTCCTCGACACGGGCCATCCGCCTGCCCACGATCGCGTACGCGAAGTTCGGCGCGGCCGTGGTCGTGCCGTTGTACTTGCTGATCAGCTGCGGCCAGATCAACGGCCCCGACAGGAACTCGAGCGGCGTGATCTTGACGAGTTCGACGCCGAACGTCATCGGGACCGTCAGGAAGCCGACCATCCCCATGTCGTGGAAGGTGGGCAGCCACGAAACCATCACGTCGACGTCGAAATCGAACTCGGCGCGTTCGACCATCGCCTTGACGTTCGAGTACAGGTTTCCGTAAGTGATCCGTACGGCTTTCGGGTCGGCCGTCGACCCACTGGTCAGCTGTAGGAGCGCGGTGTCGGACTCGGCCGTCGTCACGGGCTCCGCCAGCGGCTCGGCCTCGAGCAGTTCGGTGATCACCTGGAAGGCGATGCCGTGCTCGGTGAGCACCGGCCCCAGCTGGTCGAACGGCTCACCGAGCAGAACCAGACCGGAACCGATCATCCGCAGCACGCGAACGGTGTCCTCGGCCCATTCGGCGAGGTCGGTGCGCTGGGTCGGCTGGTGCAGCATCGTCACGCTGCCACCGGCGAGCCACACCGCCTGCACCGTCGGCGCGATCAGCGACGGCGCCGCCGCCAGGACCGCGACGGCCTTGCCGGGCTCGAGCCCGGCCGTCACCAGGCCTCCGGCGACCCGCTTGGCCTGCTCGTGGATCTCGGCCCAGGTACGCCGAACCGGCTCCTTGGGCTCCCCGGTAACCATTCCCCGCTGCTGACCTCGCCCCGCCGCGGTGGCGACGAGCGTGTCCACGAACCGACTCATGCGCGTCACATTACTGTCCGCGCTGAAAGATCCGCTCGCCGTCGAGTGAACTCATTCGATCGCTTCGGAGGTCTCGAGCCATTGGGCCTCGACCTCCTCCTTCTCCGTTTCGACGGCCTTCAGCTCGGTGTTGAGCTCGATGAGCTTCGTCGGATCGGTCGCCGCGGCGAGCAGCGCAGCGTGCAGCTTCTCCTCTTTCGCGTGCAGCTGGTCGAGCTTGCGTTCGAGACGGGACAGTTCCTTCTGCGCAGCCCGCTGTTCAGCGGCGCTCTTCTTGGGCGCGGAGGCCTGCCCGTTGCCTGGCTTCCGCTCACCGCCGGCCTTCTCGAGGCTCTTGGCGCGCCGATCCAGGTACTCCTCGATACCGCCCGGCAGATGGGTCACCTGCCCGTCCCCGAACAAGGCGACGATGGTGTCGCAGACGCGTTCCACCAGGTACCGGTCGTGCGAAACGACGACAAGACTGCCCGGCCACGAATCCAGCAGATCTTCCAGCTGCTGCAAGGTGTCGATGTCGAGATCGTTCGTCGGTTCGTCGAGCAGCAGCACGTTGGGCTCGGCCATCAGGAGCCGGCACAGCTGCAGACGGCGCCGTTCACCGCCGGAAAGGTCTTCGACGGGCGTCCACTGCCTCGCCTGCGGGAACCCCAGCTTCTCGGCCAGCTGTGAAGCGGAAAGCTCTTGCTTGCCGAACACGACCCGTCCTGAGACCTCTTCGATCGCCTGCAGCACGCGCAGGTCACCCGGCAGATCATCGAGCTCCTGCCGCAGGTGTGCGAGGCTGACCGTCTTGCCCTGGATGCGCCGCCCCGTCTCAGGCTCCTTGTCACCCCCGAGCAGTTTGAGCAGCGTCGTCTTGCCCGATCCGTTGACGCCGACCAGGCCGATCCGGTCGCCGGGCCCGATCCGCCACGTGACGTGGTCGAGCAGGGTGCGGTCGCCGACGGTCAACGTGGCGTCTTCGACCTCCAGCACGGTCTTGCCCAGCCGCCGGCGGGCGAAGGCCTGTAGTTCGACCGAATCACGCGGCTCCGGCACGTCGGAGATCAAGGCCTCCGCCGCCTCGACGCGGTAGCGCGGCTTCGAGGTCCTGGCCTGCGGTCCGCGACGCAGCCATGCCAGTTCCTTGCGTGCCAGGTTCTGTCGCTTCTCTTCGGCCGTCGCCGCCAGCCTCGCCCGCTCGGCCCGCGCGAAGATCCAGTCGGCGTAGCCACCTTCGTATTGCTCGACTCGACCGTTGGTGACTTCCCAGGTCACGCTCGCGACCGTGTCGAGGAACCACCGGTCGTGGGTGACCACCACGACCGCGATCTTGCGGTTGAGCAGATGATCCGCGAGCCAGCGCACACCTTCGACGTCGAGGTGGTTGGTCGGCTCGTCGAGGACCACGAGGTCCAGTTCGCCGGTGAGGGCGGCCGCCAGCGCCACCCTGCGACGTTCGCCACCGGACAGGTTCGCCGTCGCCTTTTCGAGGCCGAGAGCGGTGACCCCCAGACCATCCATAATGGACCGGACACGCGCGTCAGCGGCCCACTCGTGCTCCGCACCGTAGCGCTCCAGCACGACGTCGCCGACCGTGCTGCCTTCCGGGAGCTCGGTCCGCTGGGTGACCACGGCCATCCGCAAGCCGCGGACTTGGCTCACCCGGCCCGTGTCCGGCTCGCTGATCCCCGCGAGGACCTCCAGCAGAGTCGTCTTCCCGCCACCGTTGAGACCGACGACGCCGATGCGCTGCCCCTCCGCGACACCGAGCGAAACACCGTCGAGCAGCGGGCGCACCCCGAAGGACTTGCTCACCGACTCCAGGTTGACCAAGTTGGCCATGCCTTAGCCGATCCTTTCCCAAAAAGCTTGCACCACAACGAATTAGTCGATGTCCATTCCGGACACCCTCACGCGTGAACCCTGGGCGGCGCCGGCCGCGGCGCGTCGTCCCCGCCCACCAGCCTGGCCCCGGGAACAGGCCCGTGCGCGACGCGAACCGTGCGACAGACCCCCGCCCCGGACAATTCCGCGGCGACCTCGACGGCCGTCTGGGCGTCCGCGCACAGGAAGGCGCAGGTCGGTCCTGACCCGGACACGGTGCCGGCGAGCGCTCCCGCGTTGACTCCCGCTCGCAGCGTGCGTCGCAGTCCCGGACGGAGCGAAACAGCGGCCGCCTGCAAGTCGTTGCCGAGAAGCAATGCCAGCTGCCGCGGGTCACCGGACGCGAGCGCCTCGACCACCGGAGTGTGCGAACCGATCCGCGGCGGGTTGCCCTCTTCACGCAATCTGTCCAGTTCCCCGAACACCCGCGGCGTCGAAAGACCACGCTGGTCGAAGGCCAGGACCCAATGGAACGTATGCCTGGACAGCACTGGCACCAGCTGTTCGCCCCGGCCGGTACCCAACGCCGTCCCGCCGTAGAGCGCGAAAGGAACGTCACTACCGAGCTTCGCGGCGATACCCGCCAGTTCGTCCCGGGAGATGTCGAGCTTCCAAAGCGACGCGAGCCCCACCAGTGTCGCGGCCGCGTCCGCGCTGCCACCGGCCATCCCGCCCGCTACCGGGATGCCTTTGCGAAGCACCACCCGGACCTTGGACTCACCGTCCGCCTTGCCGACGTGAGCCGCCAGAGCCTGTGCCGCCTTCCAGGCGAGATTGTTGGCCCCCGTCGGTACGGAACCTTCCCCCTCGCCATAGACCTCGACACCGGGGTCTTCGGTGACCGCGACGGTCACCTCGTCGGTCAGGGAAAGCGCCTGGAACACGGTCACCAGCTCGTGGTAGCCGTCTGGGCGTACGTCACCGACCGACAGGTGCAGGTTGACCTTGGCGGGAACCCTGACGGTTACTGGAGGCGGTACGACGGCGAGCACGACTCAAGCCTACGTGGCCGCTCCACTTGTGCCGTCACCAGGAGAAAAGAGAACAGGACGAGTCAGACATGAACGGGCCGCCCCGGACGGTTTCAGTCCTGGGCGGCCCGTTCATGGAGAAATCAGGCAGCGACGCCCTGCGGTCCGCGGACCGGGTGGGTCACGTGGCCGCCGCGTTCGGCGATCCAAGCGAGGGCGGCGTCCGCGCGCTCGCCGCGCACACCGAGGCGGAACCGGCCGACCGGCGTGTCGCCGATCCGGGTCAGGCCGCCCCCGATGGTGGCGAGTTCGACGTCGAAGCGGCCGGCTGCCTCGGGCAGCAGCGCGCCGACCGAAGCGAAACCGACCAGCACGACATCCACCGCGCGGTCGTACTTCGAAGCCTGCGCCCGGCCGGTCTCGATCGAGGGCAGCAGCGACTGCGCGGTCCGACTGTTCGGGTCGGAGATCAAGTCGAGCACCGATCCGCGTTCGACGATCGCCCCGGCTTCGAGGACTGCGACGTCGTCGCAGACACGACGGACGACACCGGCGTCGGGAGTGGTGAGCAGCACGGTGACCCCGAGCTCGGCCCGCGCCCGGTCGAGCACGGTCAGGACCGCGCCGGACTCCTCGGGCTGCACACCCGAGGTCGGGTCGTCGGCCAAGAGCACGGACGGTCCGGCGGCCAAGGCCTTGGCGATGGCGACTCGGCGCAGCTGTCCCTCGGACAGTTCACCCGGCCGCTGGCCTGCTCGCGGGGTGAGCCCGACCAGATCGAGCAGGTTGCCGACCCGGTTGCGGCGCTGCGGCCCGTCGAGGCCGAGCTGCTCGAGCGGCGACGCGATGTTGCCGGCGATGGTGCGCTCGGCGAGCAACTCCGGCTTGGTGCTCACGACACCGACCTGGCGGCGGATCTCGCGCAGACGGCGTCCGTCGAGGGTCCCGGTGTTGAGGCCGTCGAGGCGGACGACACCCCGGTCGGGGCGCTCCTGAAGCCCGATGCAACGAGCGAGCGTCGACTTGCCGGAGCCAGCCGGACCGACGACTCCGAACAGCGAGCCGGCCTGGATGTCCACGCTCACATCGCGCAGGGCGACGACGGGATTTCCGTTGAGGGGAAAGGACTTGGACAGGTTTTCGACAGTGATCACGAAAGGCTCCATGCAAATGGGGCGCTGCTTCTTTCGAGCGCGCCAACCGTCACCGAGTGACCGTCCGAACGGACGGGATTCAGAGGTAAGGGAAAAAGACTCAGGCAGTAACGGTGGAGCGTCGACACGCACTTACCGTGCGGCGACCTTCATCGACGACACGTCGCCTGGTCAGCAGGAGCGGGTGGGTGACCCTGTTCATTAGGCACAGCCTCCATCGGTCCTGGCGGTAGCACCTGCCCTGTGGAGGGTGGTTGCTGCGACTTCGGCGAGCCAGGTCTCTCAGTCGCTCGGGATGGCTCACTGAGTAAAACCGATCCCACTGGATGAAAGCAAGCGCGTAGGCGCAGATCACACGTCTGGTCGCGTCCAGCATACAGGATCGGCTGCCCATATTTTGAGACAGCGATGGATGCTTTTGCGTTATGGCGAGCCACTGCCTGCGAAGACAGGTGTGGATCATGCAGATCCAGAAGAGGATTACGCAGTCGTGCTGACATACGCCTGGACCGCCTCAGCGCGGTGCCGGTCACACCTGCGACAGGTGGTCAGCCCGCCGCGGCGGCGATCCGGGCGAACTGATGAACATCCAGCTGCTCTCCACGGGTCTTGGGGTCGATACCCGCCTTCTCGAGCAACTCCCCCGCGCGTTCGGCGGAACCCGCCCATGACGCCAACGCCGCACGCAAGGTCTTCCGACGCTGCGAGAAGGCGGCGTCGACAACCGCGAACAACCGCTCCCGCTCCACGGACGACACCACGTCGCCCCTTTCGAAAGCGACCAGCGCGGAGTCCACGTTCGGAACAGGCCAGAAGACCGCGCGGGGCACCGCCGCGACTTTTCGCGCCTTGCCGTACCACGCGAGCTTGACGCTGGGCACGCCGTAAGTCCGGCTCCCCGGACCGGCCGCCATCCGGTCCGCGACCTCGGTCTGGACCATTACGAGACCGCTGGTCAGCGACGGCAATTCGGCGAGCAGGTGAAGCACGACGGGAACGGCGACGTTGTAGGGCAGATTCGCGACGAGCGCGGTCGGCCGCGCGGGCAGATCGTCCGCCGTGATCCGCAGAGCGTCCGCCCCGACGACCTTCAGCCTTTCGGCTCCGCCCCGTTCGGCCACGGTGTCCGGTAGCCGCCCGGCCAGCACGGGATCGATTTCGACCGCGACGACCTCGGCTCCGGTCGCGAGCAGCCCGAGGGTCAACGAGCCGAGGCCCGGCCCGACTTCCAGCACGACGTCGCCCTCGCCGATCCCCGAGAGGTCGACGATGCGGCGCACCGTGTTGGGATCGTGCACGAAATTCTGGCCGAGCTTTTTGGTCGGACGCACGTCCAGCTCGGCCGCCAGCGCCCTGATCTCCGCAGGCCCGAGCAGTTCAGTCACCCGACGATCGTAGCCAGCCCCCTTGAGCCACGGCTGGCGGCCGCGACTCGCCCCCATCATCCTTCCGTCGGTTCCCACCTGCTCGCGTCCCACTCAAGGGTGATGGGCGCAGATTCGAGCCGCCGGAGCGTAATGATCATTCACCCGATCGATACCGTGCACTCGTTCGAATCTGGCCCGACAATCGAAGGATGACCAGCACAAACACCCCCAAGACCTTCCCGCTCAACCTGCCGGAAGGTGACGCCGATCTGCTTCTCGACGAATTGCAGACACGGCTACGCGAAGGGCGGCGCATCGCCGCCGAAGTCGGCCAGATCCTGGCCGAGATCGAGTCACGTGGTGTCCGGGAGCTCTACGGATACAACTCGATCGCCGTCTTCTATGAGCATGTGGCTCGTGTACCCAGAGCGGAGGCGAAGAAGGTGACCAGCAGAGCACTGGCGCTCAACTCGAGACGGGCGCGCGACGGCACTACGACTCAACCCGTCGCGCCTCTGACCGGAGTCACAGCCGCTACCGGCGTACTGGCCGAGGCCGGCATCGACCGGATCGTCACCGTCATGAAGAAGCTGCCCGATCACGTCACCGCGAACGCGCGGCACGAGGCTGAGAAGGACCTCGTCGATCTCGCCAGCGTCGCGAGACCGCGCGACATCACGGTGGCCGGAACGGACCTGCTCGCACGTCTCGACCCGGATGGGAGCGCCACCGACGACCCCAGCCCGAAACGCGAGCGAAGCGAATTCTGGCTGCGCCAGAAGCGAACCGGTCGTTGGGACATGCGTGGCAACCTCGATCCGGAGACAGGCGCCCGCCTGAACGCGCTTCTGGTGCCACGGGCGTACCCGGCCCCGAACGGGGAGGCCGACGGCCGCACACCGGCGGAGAGACGCGGTGACGCCTTCACCGAGATCGTCGATCTCGCTGAGGTCGGCCCGGATGTCCCTTTGCCGCGACAAGCCTCAGAGCAGGGCACCGAGCGGCCCCAGCCCGCGGAGCCGGGCAAGAAACCCGAACAAGGCCCCAAGGCCACCCAGGCACGGCCGAAGCGCTATCCAAGCCCGCACCGCGGCAACGGTGGCGTTCGAGGGAGCGCTGCGACTGAGCGATCCCAGAACGTGGCCCGCATACGGCCCACACGCTGGTGGACACGGCTGTCGAAACCGAGAGCGGAGAACGCTACGCGGCCACAGAAGCCCTTAACGGCCTGAAGGTCACCCTTGCAGGCGAACCCACACGATGACCTTCAGGAGAAAGGAGGCTTAGTCGGCGTCAGGCCTTCTTGCCGCAGTGCGGCCAAGCGCCGTAACCACCGCGGGCGTCGCGGACCTTCTCGGCGACAGCGATCTGCTGGGCCTTGCTGGCCTGGTGCGGGTACGCGGCGTACTGGTCGCCACCGTAGGCGTCCCAGGTGCTCTTGTTGAACTGCAAGCCACCGTAGTAGCCGTTGCCGGTGTTGGCGGCCCAGTTGCCGGTCGACTCGCACTGCGCGATGCGGTCCCAGGCGCCGGCGTCACCGATGACCGGGTCGGCGGGCTTCTTCGTACCGACCTTGACGATCTTGGGCTTGGCCTCGGTAATGACCTCTTCCGAGACCTTCTCGCGGCCGACCTCTTTGCCGTTGCGCTTGGTGACCTTGTAGGTCACGGTCTTCTGGCCCGGAGTGCCCGGGTCCTCGACCTTGGTCTTGCCCTTTTCGAGCTCCGGGTCGTCGACCTTCTGCTCGGGAGGCGCGATCTCCTCGTTCTGCTTGACCATGGTGACGCCGGTCCGGCTGATGTGGACCTCGGCGCCGTCGACCAGCTTGACGTCGAGTCCGCCGACGGCTTCGTCGTCCGGGCCGAGGGTCATCCGGAACTCACCGAGGAATTCCTTGGTGGTGACCGAGTTGGTCTGAACCTTGTGCGGTTCGTTCGCACCGTCGAAGACGGTGACGTTCTTGAGGGTCTTGACCTCGACGGTGGAGCCTTCGAGCGGAAGCTCGCCGTTCTGCGGCATCGAGGTCCAGGTGCCGGACTTCGCGAGATCGGAACGACCGAGCTGGTTCAGGGCCTCGCCGAGGTTGGTCGCGCGGACCCAGGACTCCTGCTGCGGGGCGCCGTCGACGATCAGGTTCAGCTTGCGGCCGCGCTCGAGCTTGATGACGCCGCCGTCGCCGACCTCGGCCTGCGGCGAGGGCGAGAGCGAGTCGTGCGCGCCGACCGAAAGACCGGCGTCTTCGAGGACCTCGCCGACCGTGTCGCCGAAGCTGTGGACGGTCTGCTGCTTGCCGTCGATGTCGAGCGTGACGCTCTTGTTCATCGCCATCGCCGCCGCGCCGCCACCACCGAGGGTGAGCAGCACCGCCATGACGGTTCCCTTGAGGAAACGCTTCTTCCAGACGCGGGTCGCGCTGGAGATGACCTCGTCCTTGGTCGCGACCTTCATCGGCGCGCCCGCGGTGCGGTCCTCGGCCATCTCGTCCGGAATGACGATCGGCGGGAGCATGGTGGTCTCAGCGCTGATGAGGCGGATCAGCTCGTCGACGTCGACGTCGATCTCGGCCATCAGGGTGTCGGCGTCGGGGCCGAGCGCGGCGAGGACGTCCTGGTGCGTGATACGCGGGTCGTCGGAGTAGTCCAGCTCGCCGTACTGAGTGTCGCGGTCGAGCACGGCAACCGAACCGGCGGAAGCGAAGGTGTTCGCCTCTGCGCCGAGGCGCGAGCCATCCTGCCTACTGCTACCAGTCACTGGGTCGTTCCCTTTCCCAAGACGTCGAAGAGCTCGACTGCCGCTCCACTACGTCCTTCGTCTCGATGCGCACTTCGGCACACCTCTAGAAGTCCGACACCCGCAGTCAGCGCCATCGTCACGGTTCCAGGCCGTACCGCTCCCGGTTCCGCTTCCCCGACGTGCACTGACGTGACTGTGGGCGTAACAGCCGGAAACCGCATGAGCGGGTACCGACCGGCACGATCACGGGACAGTAACGAACCTCGCCGGGTTGCGCAAACACCCCCCGGAGTGTCGTGACGTTGGTCACTCATCAGAGTGGACCATTGGTGATCACTAATGTCGCAGTCCGTTCAACCGGCCGTGACTGTCGGCAAACGGAAGACCCGCTCAGCGGTCACTCGCACCGCTTCGGCCACCTCGTGCACCGCCTCGCCCCTGAGCGAGGCGAGGTGACGAACGGTGTAGGCGGCGCAGTAGGGCTCGTTGGGGCGCCCACGGAACGGATGAGGGGTCAGGAACGGCGCATCCGTTTCGACGAGGTACTGGTCCGCCGGCACGATCCGCGCCGCCTCGTGGAGACCGCGGGCGTTACGGAAACTGACCGTCCCGGCGAACGAAAGCACGTATCCCGCGTCGATGCAGCGACGGGCGATCAGCTCATCCCCGGAGAAACAGTGGAAGACGACCCGTTCGGGTGCGCCTTCTTCTTCGAGGATCCGCAAAACGTCGTCGTGGGCGTCTCGATCATGGATCATCAACGGCTTCCCGATCCGTTTGGCGAGATCGATGTGCCACCGGAAGGCGTCCTGCTGGGCATCGTGGGGCGAGTAATCCCAGTAGTAGTCGAGACCGGTCTCGCCGACCGCGACGACCCTGGGCTCCTTCGCGAGACTCTCCACTTCGGATTTCTCGTCGTCGCCGAAATCCTTGGTACGCGTGGGATGGATCGCGACGGCGGCCCACACCCGAGAGTCCCAAGTGGACGCCTGCGCGGCCCAGCGAGCGGCCGTGAGGTCGTCCGCGACGGTGATCACCCGCGAAACACCGGCGCGTTCGGCGCGATCGACCATGGCTGTCACATCAGCCGCGGTGACCGCGCCGCACGCGTCGAGGTGGGTGTGCGCGTCCACCACCGAAACCGGAAGCCGGTCCGGGATCGGCGGCAGTTCCTTCTTCTCCGCACCCATCAGCTGATCATTTCGAGATCGGTGCCCATTCGGGGCCGGTCTCGCCGAGTTCCGGGTCCAGCTTGGCGAACAACGGGGTCGGCTTCTCGAGCGGCTTGCCGACCTCGATCGGCACGGACTTCCAGCGCGCCTGCTCGGTCTTGTAGTCCCCGGTGATGATGGGGTTGATCCGGCCGGGGATGTCGAGGTCCTCGACTTCCTGCAGTTCGGGCTGGGCCGCCCAGACGCCGGTGCCGCCAAGGGCCTCGTGCACCTTCTGCGCCGAGTGGGGCAGGAAGGGGGTCAGCAGCGTGTTGGCGTCCGACACGACCTGCAGGGCGGTGTGCAGAACGCTGTCACGGCGAGCGGGGTCGTCCTTGAGCTTCCAGGGCTCCTGGTCCGAGAGGTACCGGTTCGCAGCGGTGACGACGCGCATGGCCTCGCTCGCCGCCGCCTTGAACCGGGACCGCTGGAGGTGGGCACCCGCGGTGTCGAACGCCTTGCGGGAGAGCTCCTTGAGCTCCTCGTCGGCGGCCGTGGGAGCGTCGGGACGCGGGATGGCGCCGACGTTCTTGTGGGCCATGGAAATGGACCGGTTGACGAGGTTGCCCCACTCGTTGGCCAGCTCGAAGTTGGTCCGGCGGACGAACTCGTCCCAGGTGAAGTCGGTGTCCTGGGTCTCGGGACCCGCGACCGAGATGAAGTACCGCAGGGTGTCCGGGCCGAACTCGCGGAGGAAGTCGTGGACGTAGATGACCGTTCCACGCGACGTCGAGAACTTCGAGCCGCTCATGGTGAGGAACTCGCTGGAAACGATCTCGTCGGGCAGGTGCAGCTTGCCGTACTTGCCGGGCACGCCACCTCGGTCGCCCTCGCCGTTGTGACCGAACAGCAGGGCGGGCCAGATCTGGGCGTGGAAGGTGATGTTGTCCTTGCCCATGAAGTAATAGGAGCGGGCGTCCGGGTTGCTCCACCACTCCTGCCAGGCGTCCGGGTTGCCGGATCGGCGCGCCCACTCGACGCTCGCCGAGAAGTAGCCGATGACCGCGTCGAACCAGACGTAGAAGCGCTTGAGCGGCTGGTCGCGCCAGCCGTCTAGCGGGATCTTCACGCCCCAGTCGAGATCACGGGTGATCGGCCGCGGCCGCATGTCGTCGATCAGGTTCTTCGTGAAGTTGAGAACGTTCGGGCGCCAGTCGGTCTTGCTGGACAGCCACTTGCCCAAGGTCTCGACGAACGCGGTCAGGTCGAGGAAGTAGTGCTCGGTCTCGACGAACTTCGGCGTTTCGCCGTTGATCCGGGACTTCGGGTTGATCAGTTCGGCCGCGTCGAGCTGATTGCCGCAGTTGTCGCACTGGTCGCCGCGCGCGCCGTCGTAACCGCAGATCGGGCACGTGCCCTCGATGTAGCGGTCGGGCAGGGTGCGGCCGGTCGAGGGGCTGATCGCGCCCCGGGTCGTCTTGGGGACGACGTAGCCGTTGCGGTGCAGCGCGAGGAAGATCTGCTGCGTGACGTCGGCGTGGTTACCCGTGGTGGTGCGGGTGAACAGGTCGTAGGTGAGACCGAGTCCCTGCAGGTCCTGGCCGATCTGACGGGTGTACTTGTCGGCCGTCTGCTGGGAGGTGAGGCCTTCCTTGTCGGCCTGGACGGTGATCGGGGTGCCGTGTTCGTCGGTACCGGACACCATGAGCACCCGGTTGCCGGCCATTCGCTGGTAGCGGGAGAAGACGTCGGACGGGACGCCGAATCCGGACACGTGGCCGATGTGGCGGGGGCCGTTGGCATAGGGCCAGGCCACCGCAGTCAACACTGGGGTGCTCATGCTTGTTTAGCCTACGGACGTCGTCTAAGGCATTGTTGTCCGGGAGAGGATCGGAGGCCTCGGTGTCCGCCACGCGTCTGCTGGTGCTGGGTGTCGTGCGCATGTACGGGAAGGCACACGGCTACCAGGTCCGGCGCGAGCTCCTCTCGTGGGCGGCCGACAAATGGGGCAATGTCCAGCCGGGTTCGATCTATCACGCGCTGAAGAAGATGTCAGCCGACGGTCTCCTGGAGCAGGTCGAGGACGCCGAAGCGGGCAGTGGACCCGGCAGGGTCGCGTACAGGCTGACCGAAGACGGCGAAACCGAATTCGTCGTACAGCTCGGCAGGGCGTTGTCGAGCGACGACGCGACCGGGTACTCGCTGTCAGCGGCGATCACGTTCATGCCGACCCTTCCCCGCCCGCAGGTGCTGGCCTTGCTGAAACAGCAGCTGGCGAACATGGAAGCGCATGCCCAGTCGACCCACTACGCCCGCGAGCACGCCGTCGATCTGGGGAAGCCGCCGCACGTGAGCGAGCTGTACCGCCTGTGGAGCGTGCACGCGGAGGCGAACGTGTCCTGGATGAGGGATCTGATCGGTCGTCTGGAAGCCGGCGAGTACGTGATGGCCGGCGAAGGCGACGACGTGGCCGTGTTCGGCGCACCGCCCAAGTAATCAAATTTGACCACGGAGCGACTCCTAGGGCACAGTGCGTCCGTCAGCTAGTCAAGTTTGACTAGCTGGGCATCGGAAGGGAGTAGACATGATCAAGGCACGCGGCCTTGAGCGGCGTTTCCGCCGCAAGGGTCGCAATGGGGGCGAGGTCCACGCGGTCAAGGGCGTCGACCTCGACGTGTCGGCCGGGGAACTGGTCGGCTTCCTGGGACCGAACGGCGCGGGGAAGACCACGACCCTGCGCATGCTGACGACGCTCCTCAAGCCCACCGCCGGTGAGGCGACGGTGGGCGGCTGCGACCTGCTCGCCGACCCGCTGGGGGTGCGTCGGCGAATCGGGTACGTCGCCCAGGGCGGCGGCACCGCACCGGCGAGCAAGGTCGTCGAGGAGATCGAGTTCCAGGGACGGCTGTACCGGATGAGCAAGGCGGACGCGCTCGCACGCGGGTCCGTCCTAGCCGAGCAGCTGGACCTCGCCGGGCTCGAACAGAGGACGACCGCGACCCTGTCCGGCGGGCAGCGCCGGCGGCTCGACATCGCGCTCGGGCTGATCCACTCGCCCGGGCTCGTCTTCCTCGACGAACCGTCGACGGGACTCGACCCGCAGAGCCGGGCGAACCTGTGGGAGCACATCCGCAGGCTGCGAGACGAGCAAGGAGTCACGGTCTTCCTGACCACGCATTACCTCGACGAGGCCGACGCGCTCTCCGACCGGCTGATCGTCATCGACGACGGGAAGATCGTCGCCGAAGGCACACCGGATTCGCTGAAGGCGAGGGTTTCCGGCGACAGTGTCGTCCTCGGGGTCTCACCGGAATCGGCGGCGGAGACCGCGGAAGTCGCGGGCCGCCTCGAAGGGGCGCACGAGATGACCGTCACCGACGGCACGGTGCGTTTCCGCGTGCCGCGCGGAGACACCGCGATGCCCGACCTGCTGCGGGCGCTGGACGCGCGGGGCATCGCGATGGCGTCCATGCAGGTGCACCGGCCGACGCTCGACGACGTTTTCCTGACCCTGACGGGCCGGAGCCTGCGCGACGCCGAAGAGGGCGCGCCGGTCGACGGCTCGCCGGAGAAGGAGGCAACGCATGTTGCATGACACTTGGTTGATCTTCCGCCGGGACATGCTCGCGGCGTTGCGAAACCCGACGTGGCTGGCGATCGGCATCATGCAGCCGTTGCTGTACTTGTTCTTCTTCGGACCGCTTCTGGTGAAGTCGCTCAACGCGCAAGGGCTGTCCGATGTGGACGGCTGGATGATCTTCACCCCGGCGATCATCGCGCAGCTCGCGTTGTTCGGCAGTTCCTTCGTCGGGTTCGGCCTGCTCGCGGAATTCCGTTCGGGCGTGGTCGAGCGGATGCGGGTCACACCGGTGAGTCGGGTGGCGCTGTTGCTGGGCAAGGTGTTCGCCAACGCGTTGCAGGCCGTCGTCCAGGCGTTGCTCATCATCGCGCTGGCGTATCTGGTCTTCGACCTGAACGCGCCGTTCGGCGGTGTCGTGCTCAGCTTGGTGATCGTTTTCCTTCTGTCGATCACGTTGGCGTCGTGCTCGTACGCGCTGGCGCTGACCCTCAAGAGCGAAGACACCTTCCCGGCTTTGCTCAACGCTGTTCTCTTGCCGTTGTTGCTGCTGTCCGGAATCCTGATCCCGATCACCGCGGGCTCGGCGCCGGGCTGGCTGTACACGATTTCCCGGATCAATCCGTTCCGGCACGTGGTGGATGTCGAGCGGAACAGTTTCCGTGGCGACTTCTCGATGGACGCGTTGTTCACCGGGAGCGTCGTAGTGCTGGTCATGGCGGTTCTGGCCATCTGGTGGGGCTCACGGACCTTCCAGCGCGAAAACGCCTGAGACACGCTGAACCGAAAGGTCACCTTGCGGCCGCCTCGCGGACGTAAGGTGACCTTTCGGGCGTACTGGGGCGATATTCGAGGACAGGTGACTTTGATCGATCCGGAAGGTGAGCACGGCGTCACCCTGTCCCACCGTGAGACGGTGACGGACTGGGCGGCGGTACGTGGCGCCGACATCCGGTTCGCCTCGGTCACGGTCAGCGAGAACACCAACTGGCGGGACGCCGCCGCGGAACGCAATCTGGCCGGCGCGCAGCACGTCGGCATCCACACCGGCGCTCGGCATTACGCACGTCCTGGCGCTGTTCACGACCAGGCCGACCATTTCGTGCGGACGGCGAGCGCGCTCGGCGCGTTCGCACCCGGTTCGCTCGCGCCGGCGCTCGAAGTGGAGGCACCCAGCGTCGACGACCGGTTCATCAAGACGTGGATCAAACACGTCCGCCACGCGGCGCGCGTCGAACGCGTCCTGGTCTACGCGGGGCTCGACTGCTGGACGAATCGCCTGCACCCGGACAAGTGGGCGGACAGCGAAGTGGTGCTCTGGCTGGTCCGGCACAACGAAATCCCGGGAAGGCCGGGGTGGTTCCACTCGCGGCTGGGCTTGCACCAGCACGGTTTCGGTACCGGACTGCCCGGTGTGGACGGTCCGATCGCCCAAGACGCCGTGGTCTATCCCTTCAAGCTCTCGGACGTGCTTCTGTAGTACTCACTCCGTGACGACGGGTGTGCACGACGTCACCGTGTGGTCGCGGATCTCACTTTCCGCCGGGCGCGGTTGCGTTTCCGCCCACCCCGGCGGAGACAATGTCGCGTGCGGTTGATGTGCCGGAGGCTGCGGACGGACGTCGGACCCGAACGGGCGCTGACGGCTCTTGGGGTACGCGCCGAGTCGCTCGGGCTGGCGCCACCGGCGGCGCTTTGCGGAGACTGGTTTTCTTCGCGCGCGGTCATCGCGCTGAGTGCTTCCCTGACTCCTGTCCGGGATGTCTCCGAGGCATTCGCGATTCCCACCCGGATGCCTGTCGTTCGTGACGCCGTTCCCGGCGCCGTCGGGGGCGGCTGGTTCGGTTACCTGAGTTACGACCTGACCGACCCCTCAGGCCGTTCCGGCGCTCTTCCTCCGGCAGTCTGGGGCTGGGTCGACCGCGTGCTGCGACTGGACGCGGATGGTTCGTGGTGGTTCGAAGCGCTGATCCCCGACGAAGACCCGGATCCGGTCGACGAAGTGTCCGCGGTCGAATCCGCGCTCGACGAACTCCCCGAGGCGACGACTTGGAGTTCCGGTCCGCTGTCGCGGCCGCTTCCGTCGGAGCACTACGACGCGGTCAAGGCATGCGTGCACGCGATCGAGGCCGGTGAGCTGTTCCAGGCGAACATCTGCGCTCGCTTCGGCGGAAAGTTCGAGGGCGATCCGATCGCGTTGTTCGCCGAGGGCACGCGTCGGCTGCGAGCCCGCCGGGCGGCGTTCCTCGCCGGCGACTGGGGCTCGGTCGTGTCGTTCTCCCCCGAACTTTTCCTTGCCCGGCATGGGCGCCAGGTCCGGTCGACACCGATCAAGGGCACCCTGCCGCGGCGGAACGCGGCCGACGAGCATCTCGCGCAACGGCTGCGGGAATCCACCAAGGACGTCGCCGAGAACGTGATGATCACCGACCTCGTCCGCAACGACCTCGGCCGGGTGTGCGCCACCGGCAGTGTGCGCGTCCCCGAACTGCTCGAGGTCCGGCCCGCGCCCGGGGTCTGGCATCTTGAGTCCACTGTGGAGGGGACACTCGCCGACGGGATCGACGACGTGGCTCTGCTCGCGGCCACGTTCCCGCCGGGTTCGGTGACGGGCGCGCCGAAGATCCGGGCGCTGGATCTGATCGCCGAACTGGAGCCGACAGCGCGCGGTGTCTACACGGGCGCGATCGGGCTCGCGTCGCCGATCGCCGGACTGGAACTGAACGTCGCGATCAGAACCTTCGAAATCCACGACGGTGAGATCGCGCTGGGAGTCGGCGGCGGGATCACCGCCGACTCCGACAGCGAAGCGGAATGGCAGGAATGCCTGCACAAATCCGCTCCACTGGAGCGCCTGCTCGGCTGAGCTACTTGGCGGGATCCAGCAGGAGCTTGCCCATCGTGCCGCGCGAACGCAGGGCCTCGTGGGCAGCGCGCGCGTCGGAAAGCGCGTACTCGCCACCGGCGACGGCGCGGACCCGGCCGGCGAGCGCCAGTTCGAAAAGCTCGTCGAGCGTACGGCCGAAGACGTTTCCGGGGAGTTTGAAGGCGTGCGGCAGCCACATCCCGGCCACGGTGGTGCTGTGCCCGAGAAGGTTGCGGGCCTCGATCGGCTTCGGCTGCTCCCGGCTGGCCATGCCGTAGAACGCGAGCCGACCGAAGGGCGCGAGGGCCGCGATGCTCTGGTCGGTGACGCTGCCGCCGGTCATGTCGAGCACGATGTCGACGCGCTTGCCGCCGTTCGCCTCGCGAAGCGCGTCGGTCATGTTCTCGGCGCGCGAATCGATGGCGACGTCGGCGCCGAGTTCGAGGGCGAGGGCGCGCTTCTCGTCGCTGCTCGCGGTCGCGATGACCCGGCCGGCGCCCCAGGCCTTGGCGAGCTGGACGGCGATGGAGCCGACCCCGCCCGCCGCCGCGTGCACGACGACGGATTCGCCGGGCTCGAGGTGGGCGCTCTTGCGCAGCAGGAGCGAGGCGGTGGTGCCCTGGACGATGAAGGAGAGCGCGGTCAGGTCGTCGACGCCGTCGGGCACGGCGAAGCTGGTGGCCTCGTTCGCCACCGCGCGCTCGGCGTAGCCGCCACCGCCGTTGAGCAGCGAAACGACACGCTTGCCGTCCGCGGTGCGGCCGACGACCTCGCCGCCGGGCACGAGCGGGAGCTTGCTCGGCGCGAGATAGGAGTTCTCGGCCTGGTGGGTGTCGGCGTAGTTGAGGCCGATCCGGTCGACCTCCACCAGCAGCTGGCCCGGCTCGGGGACGGGATCGGGCAGGTCGACGAGGTTGAGCACCTCGGGTCCGCCGAATTCGGTCACCTGTACTGCGCGCATCCGCATCCTCCTCATCGAGATGAGACATTCTTGCATATGTCTCATCCATGAGACGTCGCGTGATATGTTTCACTCATCGAAACCGCACTCGAACGCCAGTTGACTTCGCCGCGCCCGGACGCCCTGCGCGCGTTCACGGTCGCGCGCGCCTGGTTCCTGGAGGGGCGCCGGGTGGACATGGGCGAGCTCGCGGGCGAGCTCGGGATCAGCCGGGCCACGCTGCACCGCTGGGTCGGCGGCCGGGATCAGCTGCTCGGCGAGATCCTGTGGTCGATGACCGTGGAGGTCTTCGAGGCGAGGGCTTCCGGCAAGCTCGGACGCGGCGCGAAGGGGATCGCGGAGCTCGTCGGCACCTTCGTCCGGACCGTGAACGACTCGAAACCGTTCCGGGAGTTCCTGCGCAACGAGCCCGAGCGGGCCCTGCGGATCCTGACGACGAAGGCCAGCGTGGTGCAGAGCCGCGCGATCGCGAAGATGCGCGAGTTCCTGGACGAAGAGGTCGCGGCCGGACGGCTCACCCCGCCCCTGCCGGTCGAGGACTTGGCCTACCTGCTGGTGCGGATCGGTGAGTCCTTCATCTACACCGACGTCATCACCGGCGCCGAGCCCGATGCCGCGAAGGCGCACGCGGCCGCGACGGCCTTGCTTTCCTAGCTCCTACGGGACGCCAGCACGGCGTCGTAGAGCTCCTTCTTCGACACTCCCGCGGCCTCGGCGACTTCGGCGGCGGCGGATTTGAGCCGTTCGCCTGCCTCGACGCGTGACGAGACCTCCGAAACCAGGTCCGCGACACTCACCGAGCGCGGCGGCGCACCTGCCAGGACGACCGTGATCTCGCCCTTGACCCCCTCTGCGGCCCAAGCGGCCAGATCCGGCAGATTTCCGCGTTTGACCTCTTCGTAGGTTTTGGTCAGCTCACGGCAGACGGCGGCACGGCGATCGGCTCCCAGGACTTCGGCGGCATCGGCGAGCGTGCTCGCGAGACGATGCGGGGATTCGAAGAACACGGCCGTGCGGGGCTCGTCCTTCAGCGAACCGAGCCACTTCGCGCGTTCGCCGGGTTTGCGCGGAGCGAACCCTTCGAAACAGAAACGGTCACAGGGCAGACCGGACAGCGCCAGCGCCGTGGTCACCGCCGACGGACCGGGGAGGCAGGTCACCGGCACCTCGGCCTCGACGCAGGCCGCCACCAGCCGGAATCCGGGATCGGAGACGCTCGGCATTCCCGCGTCGGTCACGAGGACCACGGTTTCGCCTGATCGGAGCGATTCGAGAAGTTTCGGCAGGCGGGCCGTCTCGACGTCCTCGTAGAAGCTGACGACGCGTCCGACCGGCGAAACATCGAGGGCGGCGGTCAGGGAGCGCAGGCGCCGGGTGTCTTCGGCGGCGATCACGTCGGCGGTCGCGAGGGCTTCGGACAGGCGCGGCGAAGCGTCACGGACGTCTCCGAGCGGGGTGGCTGCCAGCACGAGGCGTCCTTCGGTCATTCCCGAAGGTTAACCGGTTCGCACATCCGGACACCGAGTTCACTCTTCCGCCCGTAGGATCATGCCCCGTGACCGCACTGCTGACCCGGGACAACGAGAGCGTGCGGCCGGATCCGGTCGACGCGCTCCGGCCACCGAACGACCGGGAGGCCACCCTCCTCGGCCGCGGCATGCCGACCGACCGCCTACGCGGCTGGGTCGTCACGCTGGTGCTGACACTCGTCGGCGGCATCGTCCGGATCCAGAACCTGGGCACGCCCACGGACAAGGGCACCCCGGTCTTCGACGAGAAGCACTACGTCCCGCAGGCGTGGCAGATGCTGCGCAACGGCGGTTACGAAGACAACTACGGCTACGAGCTGATCGTCCACCCGCCCCTGGCGAAGCACCTCATCGCGATCGGCGAGTGGCTGTTCGGCTACAACGCCTGGGGCTGGCGGATCATGCCGGCGCTGGCGGGCACGCTGATCGTGTTCCTCACCATCCGGATCGCCCGGCGGCTCACCCGGTCGACGCTGCTCGGCGCGGTCGCCGGGATCCTGGTGATCAGCGACGGCGTCCTGCACTTGCAGTCACGCATGGGCATGCTCGACATCTTCATCGCGTTGTTCGTGCTCGCCGCGTTCGCCTGCGTGCTCGCCGACCGGGACCAGGTCCGGCAACGGCTCGCCGTGGCCGTCCGCGAAGGCTGGATCGACGAGTCCCGGTTCGGCCCGAAGCTGGGTTTCCGGTGGTGGCGGTTCGCCGGTGGCCTGATGATCGGGCTGACCTTCGGCGTCAAGTGGTCGGCGCTGTACTACATCGCCGCGTTCGGGCTGCTCACCGTCTTCTTCGACGTGGCCGCGCGCCGCGCCGCCGGGGTGCAGCGGCCCTGGGTCGGCACGCTGCGCCGCGACGTGCTGCCCGCGCTGTGGGCGATCGTCGTCATCCCGATCTTGGTGTACCTCGCCTGCTACTGGGCCTGGTTCGCGAGCGAGACCGCGACCGACCGCAATCTGGTCGCGATCAAGGACATCGATCCCGGTTTCTGGTCCTGGATGCCGCCCGCGTTGCGGTCGCTGGGCAACTACTCGATGAACGTCCTCGACTTCCACGCGAACCTGGTGACGCCCAAGGACAAGCCGCATCCGTGGGAGTCGAAGCCGTGGACCTGGCCGATGGGGCTGCGGCCGATGCTCTACGCGTACGCGGGCGGCACCGAGGCGACCGGCTGCGGCGAGTCGACCTGCGTCCGGGCGACGATGCTGATCGGCACGCCGGCGATGTGGTGGCTGGCCCTGCCGATGCTCGGCTGGAGCGCGTGGCGGTCGTTCTTCCGCGCGGACTGGCGCTACGCCGCCGTGCTCGTCGGCTACCTCGCCGGGTACCTGCCCTGGTTCACCAACCTCGACCGCCAGATGTACTACTTCTACGCGACGCCGCTGGCGCCGTTCCTGGCACTCGGGTTGACCTTGATCCTCGGCCAGATCCTCGGCAGCGCGAAACGCGGATTCGAACGGCGGGGCACCGGTATGCTCGTCGTCGCCCTCTACGTGGGTCTCGTCGTGGCCAACTTCGCCTGGTTGTGGCCGATCCTCAACGGCAACGCGATCACCAACGAGCACTGGAACGCCGAGCTGTGGCTTCCGTCCTGGAAGTGACCACGATCGGTTGACCCAAGCCCCGGCGAGACGGCGGAAACCGGCTTAGACTCCCGTCCGAATTGAGGACTACTGGGGGTCGTCATGTCTCGTTGGCCGTATTTGATGGCTGTCGCTCTGCTGCTCACCGGATGTTCCAGCGCCGTCGACGGCAAGGCCTTCCGCGAAGGTTCGGCGCCGGGTGCGAGCGATGCGAAGTATCCGCGGTACCAGCCGCCCGCGGACGGGTCGGGATTCAGTGATCAGGTGCTCGACCAGCCACTGGCCCTGCCCGCGACACAGGGCGAAGGGGGGTTGCGGCTGGCTCGAATCGATCAAACCGGAAATGCAGCCGCTCGGACTCGTGAGCACCAAGGGTGTGCTCAGCGGCTGCCAGTTCGTGTTCCCGAACAACAAGGGCGCGCAGGTGCACGCCTACAGCCCGTACAGCTGGATCACGCAGGATTCGGCGGTGATGGAGCCGGTGGAGATCGCCGGGATCAAGGGCCGGAAGTACGCCTTCGACCCGGAGCCGGTGACGTTCTGCTCGGTGAACATGGACGTCCGCGCCTATGCCTCGATCGCTGTCGACGCCTACGACGTCGACAGCGACGAAGCGGGGAATCGCGCGGAGCACTGCGAACTGGCGAAGAAGGTCGCCGAAGTGGTGGTGAAGAAGTTCGTGCCGCTCGCCGGCGGGACACCGGCGAGCGGCACCGTTCAGGAACCGGTCCCGGACGCGCTGGCGAACGCCGACATCTGCGAGATCGTCAAGTTCACCCACGCGAACTACGCCGGGGTCAACGCCGGCCGCGAAGGCGCGCAGAAGGGCGAGACCTCGCTTGGGCCGACCTGCACTCACGAGGTTCCGTACGCGAAGGTCGTCGGGATGTACACGAACGGCGTCGGCGGCCTCGAAGCCTTGCCGCCGAAAGCCGGCGCGGAGGTGCGGAACGAGAAGTTCGGGTCGCTGAAGGCGAGGTACGAGCAGACCGCCGAGACCTGCGCGCTGAGCGTTCAGCTCGGCAACGGGCAGGTGCTGCAAGTCGACTTCATCGGCAAGAAGAAGGAAGCGATGAGCCGCACCTGCGTCTCCGCCCGGCTCGTCCTGTCCGTGTCGATGCTGGCGCTGATCACCGGGGAGCACTGATTTCCCGTTTCAAGTGTGACACTTGAACGAGAGTTGTTACTCTGCCCTGGTCAACAGGATCTCGACAGGGGGCATCATGACGATCCGACCGCTCGGAGCGGCCTGCGCGGCCGCGGCGTTGTTCTTGATCGCGGGCTGCGAAGAGCAGACGCCGGGAACCGCGTCGCCGCAGACTTCGGCCGTTCCGAGCACCTCGGAGGCGCCGGCCAGCAGCTCGGCTCCGCCCAGCGCTTCGCGGCCTTCGGCGACAGCGGCGACCGTCTCGGAGGCGACGAAACCCGCCACCGGCGGTGCGGTGGCGCACAGTCCGGCCGGGGCGGCGAGCGTGATGGAGGAGTATCACCACGCGCTGGGCAACAAGGACCTCGACACCGTTTGCCGGATCACCGCGCCGGCGTTCGACGGCGGGATGAAGGAGTGCCGGAGCCTCACCCCGATGCAGTTCGGGATGCTCTCGGAGGACGACTTCAAAAAACTGAAGGCCACCCGCGTCGACCCGGCCAAGGTGCAGAGCAAGGGGGCGGACAAGGTCGTCGTCCCGCCGTCCGCGATCGCGCCGCAGATCGCGATGATGGCGGCCGAGCCCAAGACGTTCACCATGGCGTGGCGCGACGGGACCTGGGTCGTCGTCGACTGAGGGAGAGCAAGGGACCTTTGCTAGCGTTCGTTAGCACACTAACTAACGACAGCAAAGGTCCCTTGCTCTCTTTGCGCAGGTCAGCGCGGGGGACGCTGGGGCTGCGGCTGCTGCTGGCGGGGCTGGGGCTGCTGCGGAGGGCGGCGCGGCACGATCTGGGTCACCGGGCCGTCCGGCGACTTGCCCGCCCGCGCGAGCCAGCCCTCGACATCGCGCCGCACGGCGGTGAGCGTCGGGCGGCGGCGCGGTTCCTGGTCGAGCGACGCGATGAGGATCCGGGCGTGCGCGCTGCGGTTCGGCAGCTTCGACACCGGTTCGGCGCGGGCGGCGGCCATCAGCGCGGCCATCGGGGTCTCCCGGGTGCCGCGCGGAGGCTGGCCTGACAACGCGTAGCTGACCGTCGCGGCGAGCTGCCAGGCGTCCGACGCCGGGCTCGCCGGGGAGCCCATCGCCTGCTCGGGGGCGACGAAGTCCGGCGTGCCGATCATCATCCCGGTCGCGGTCATCTTCGAGTCGCCCTGGCTGCGGGCGATGCCGAAGTCGATCAGGTGGGCGAGCCCGTTGCGGTCGAGGATGATGTTCGACGGCTTCAGGTCGCGGTGCAGCACGCCCTTCTCGTGCGCCGCGGCGAGCGCGCCGGCCATGGTCGACCAGAGCCGTCCGGCGGCGATGTCGTCGAGCGGGCCCTGCGAGTCGACGATCTCGGACAGCGAGCGCCCTTCGAGGTACTCCATGACCAGCGCGAGCCCGTCGGGCTCCTCGGCGAGGTCGTACACCTTGACGCAGTTGGGGTGGTTCACCACGGCCAGCGCCCTGGCCTCGCGCTGCATGCGCTCTTCGGTGTCCCGGTCCGGCGCGTGCGCGATCTTCAGCGCGACAGTGCGGTTGAGCTGCGTGTCGACCGCTTCCCACACGGTGCCGAAACCGCCGTGGCCGAGCCGCCGGACCCGTTTGTAGCGGCTGCCGCCGGAGTTGCGGGAGCCCGGGGGCGCCGGGACCGGGCCCGGTACAGCGGCCAGCCCGGGCGGTTCGGGCGCCTGCGCCAGCGCGGTCGCCGGGTACTGCTTCTGCGGCGGGGGCGGCAGCTGCTGCTGCGGCTTCGGGGCGGGCGGCTCGGGGCGGTACGGCTCGATCTTCTGCCGAGGCTGCGGGTCCGGCCGGTTGATCACCGACCACGGCGGCGGGCCGACCAGCGCGACCGGGATCAGGCCCAGCACGCTGAGCGGCAGGAAGCCGAGCCAGAAGTGCACGGCGGTGTTCGCGCCCATGCCGACGCTGGCGATCACCATCAGCACGAACGGGATCCAGAAGAAGCGCGAAGGCCACTTCGGGCCGCGGCGGAACGCGGTCCGTGCCTGCAGCATGACGAACAGCAGGGACAGCGCGGGCAGACCGACCAGCAGGATCAGGTAGAAGATGTAGCCCAGCTGCATCCCGTTCGGATAGAACAGGACCTCGTACACGTTCTGGCCGCGCCCGAGGTACTCGCTCTGCGCGCCGACCAGCGGGTTGTACTCGCTGTTGAAAGTCGCCAGGTCACTGCCGGAAAAACCGGACTGACCGCCAGTTTTCGACGAGGCGGCTTCCTGGTAGGTCTGCGAAACACCGGTGGCCAGCAGCCACGGCAGCAGGAAGACGGCGACCACGCCGATCCCGCCGAAGACGGACAGGGTCACCACGTCGTAGCGGTTGCCGGTGCCTTTGCGGATGATCGCGACGACCATCGCTCCCAGCGCGGGCAGCAGCGCGACCAGCGCTCCCGCGGTGCTCGTCGCCCACACCCAGTCCCCGGGCCAGATCCCCGGTCCGAACAGGCTGTGCGCGAACGACAGCAGCGCGCTCGCTAGTCCCATGGACCCTGCTCCCCTAGCTCGTCGAGGCCGTTTCCGGCGGTTTTTTCCTGGTTCAGCTTAGGACGCCTCATGCCCTCGCGGGGTTGCCGGGTTGTCGCGGGCGTCTCCTCGCCGTTACCACCGGGCATGAGCCCGCCCGGAAGTCCATGATGGTCCGGTACCCGAGCGCGAAGGAGCCTTCGATGTACGCCGAGACGTACCAGCGGAGCCTAGAAGACCCGGAGGGTTTCTGGCTCGAAGCCGCCCGGGCTATCGACTGGACCCGCCCGCCGACACGGGCCCTCGACGTAGCGAAGGCGCCCTTCTACCGCTGGTTCCCGGACGGGGAACTGAACACGGCGTTCAACGCGCTCGACAGGCACGTGCGGGACGGTCGCGGCGAGCAGACCGCGCTGATCTGGGATTCCCCCGTCACCGATTCGGTACGCCGGTTCACCTACGCGGAATTGCTGGACGACGTCGCGCGCTTCGCCGGCGCGCTCGCCGCTCTCGGTGTCGAAAAGGGCGACCGTGTCATCGTGTACATGCCGATGGTCCCCGAGGCCGCGATCGCGATGCTCGCGTGCGCCCGGCTCGGCGCGGTGCACTCGGTGGTGTTCGGCGGGTTCGCCCCGAAGGAGCTCGCGGCGCGGATCGAGGACGCGAAACCCAAGGTCATCGTGGCCGCGTCGTGCGGGATCGAGCCGACGCGGGTCGTCGAGTACAAGCCGATCATCGACGAGGCGCTCGCGGGCACCGTCCATCAGCCGGACAAGGTCGTGGTGCTGCAGCGTGAACGCGCTCGCGCCGAATTGGGCGAGCGCGACGCGGACTGGGCCGAATTGGTCGCGAAGGCCTCCCCCGCCGATCCGGTGCCGGTCGCCGCCACCGACCCGCTGTACATCCTCTACACCTCGGGAACCACGGGGAAGCCGAAGGGCGTCGTGCGCGACACCGGCGGGCACGCCGTCGCGCTGGCCTGGTCGATGGGCGCGATCTACGACATCCGGCCCGGTGACGTGTGGTGGACGGCTTCCGACGTCGGCTGGGTCGTCGGCCATTCCTACATCGTCTACGCGCCGCTCCTGATCGGCGCCACGAGTGTCATGTACGAGGGCAAGCCGGTCGGCACACCCGACGCGGGCGCGTTCTGGCGCGTCATCGCCGACCACGGGGTCAAGGCGCTCTTCACCGCCCCGACGGCGTTGCGCGCGATCAAGAAAGTCGACCCGGACGCGGTCGAAATCGAAAAATACCAGCTCAGCGAGTTTCAGACGTTGTTCATGGCGGGGGAACGACTCGATCCGGAGACCTACCACTGGGCGCACGGGAAACTCGGCGTTCCGGTGATCGACCACTGGTGGCAGACCGAGACCGGCTGGCCGATCGCGGCGAACCCGCGCGGGCTGGAGCCGATGCCGGTCAAACCCGGTTCCGCGACGAAACCGGTACCGGGCTGGGACGTACGGATCCTGGACCAGGCGGGCGA
Source organism: Amycolatopsis azurea DSM 43854 (assembly GCF_001995215.1). GTDB lineage: Bacteria > Actinomycetota > Actinomycetes > Mycobacteriales > Pseudonocardiaceae > Amycolatopsis > Amycolatopsis azurea. The sequence continues at coordinate 157,488 of NZ_MUXN01000020.1, read as the reverse complement.
CCCGCTTCCCGCCGGACGGGAAGGCGCGATCGCGATCAGGCTGCCGCTCCCGCCGGGGTCGTTGCCGACGTTGTGGCAGGACGACGAGCGGTATCGCGAGGCGTACCTTTCGCGGTACGAAGGCCACTACCTGACGGGTGACTCCGGATACGTCGACGAGGACGGCTACCTGTTCGTCATGGGCCGCACCGACGACGTCATCAACGTCGCGGGCCACCGGCTTTCGACCGGTTCGATGGAGGCGGTCCTGGCGTCCCACGCCGCCGTCGCCGAATGCGCGGTGATCGGCGTGCGCGACCAGCTCAAGGGACAGCTCCCGCGCGGCTTCGTGGTGCTGAAGTCCGGGGTCGACGTCGAAGCCGAAACACTCAAGGCCGAATTGGTCGCGCTGGTACGGCGCGACATCGGACCGGTCGCCGCGTTCCGCGACGTGTCCATTGTGGACGCCCTGCCGAAGACGCGGTCCGGGAAGATCCTGCGCAAGACCATGCGCGGTATCGCCGACGGCCGCGACGAGCAGGTGCCTTCGACGATCGAGGACGCGAGCGTTCTCGATGCCCTGAAAGCGGTTCTGCGCGGCGAGTGAACCAATGACCGGTACGGATTCCTAGTCCGATCGGGTGTTGTCCCCTTTGCCCTATTGGTCTATACCTCTATGAGCAGAGAGTCTCCAGTTCCCCGACCGGAGGTGCTCCATGAGTAAACGCCTGTCCACAACCGTGCTCGGCGTGGCCGTCCTGAGTCTCGTGACGTTCGGCCTGCCCGCGACGGCGAGCGCGGCTCAGCACACCAAGGCCGAACGGACCGTCACCGACGTCGTCCCCGCTCCCGTCGACGCGAAGCCCGACCCCCGCGCGAACTTCCGGCTCACTCCCGCGTCCGTCATCCGCGCCGACCGCGACGGCAGACAAGTCGCCGAATACCTGGCCGGACTGCTCCGGCCCGCCACCGGCTACCGGCTGCCCGTCGTCAGTGACCACCGCGGCGGCGGCGCCATCTCACTCGAAACCGGCCACGCGGGCGACCGCGTCGGCACCGAGGGCTACCGGCTCAAGGTGTCGTCCTCCGGCGTGAGCTTGCGGGCGAACACCGACAAGGGCCTGTTCTCCGGCGTCCAGACGCTGCGCCAGCTGTTCCCGTCGGCGATCGAAGCGACCACCGTCCAGAAGCGTTCGTGGGTGGTCTCGGGCGGCACCGTGCTCGACTACCCGCGCTTCGGCTACCGCAGCGCGATGCTCGACGTCGCCCGGCACTTCTTCACGCCGGCGCAGGTCAAGCTCTACATCGACCAGATCGCGCAGTACAAGATCAACACGCTCCACCTGCACCTGAGCGACGACCAGGGCTGGCGGATCGAGATCAAGAGCTGGCCGAAGCTGGCGACCGTGGGCGGGCTGACCGCCGTCGGCGGCGGCCCCGGCGGGTACTACACGCAGGACCAGTACACGGACCTCGTGCGCTACGCGGCTTCGCGGCACATCACGATCGTTCCCGAGATCGACATGCCGGGACACACCAACGCGGCGCAGCACTCCTACGCCGAGCTGAACTGCGACGGCAAGCCGATTCCGGCGCGCACGGACATCGAGGTCGGCTACAGCTCGCTGTGCATCAACAAGGACATCACCTACACGTTCGTCGACGACGTCCTGCGCGAACTGGCGGCGATCACCCCCGGGAAGTACCTCAACATCGGTGGCGACGAGGCGCACGCGACCACCCCGGAGGACTACCAGACCTTCGCCAAGAAGGTGCAGCCGATCGTCGCGAAGTACGGCAAGCAGATCACCGGCTGGCACGACATCGCCAAGACGAACCCGCCGCTTTCGGCCGTCCCGCAGTTCTGGGGCACGACCGGCACGGACGCGAACGTCGCCGCAGCCGCGGCCAGGGGCAACAAGATCCTCATGTCGCCCGCCAACAAGGCCTACATGGACATGAAGTACCACCCGCAGACGCCGCTCGGGCTGAGCTGGGCCGGGTTCATCGAGGTCAAGACCGGATACGACTGGGATCCGGCCACGTACCTGCAGGGCGTGACGGAACAGAACGTCATCGGCGTCGAGGCGCCGCTGTGGTCGGAAACGCTCGTGACCAGTGAGCACATCGAGTTCATGGCGTTCCCGAGGTTGCCGGGTTACGCCGAGATCGGCTGGTCACCGAAGGATTCCCGGACCTGGGACGCCTATCGGCTCCGGCTGGCGAAGCAGAGCCCTCGCTGGGTTCAGCAGGGCATCGACTTCTACCGGTCCACTCAGGTCGACTGGGAGTAGTCGAGACGTTCGGTGATGGCGGCACGGGCCAGCGCGTAGGGCTCCGTGCCGCCGAACATCACCGAATCGGCGTTCGCGGCCCGGCCGAGTGCGTGCAGTTCGAAGGCCAGCCGCTCCACGTCGACGGACGCGCGGAGGTCTCCCAGCTTCCGCGCTTCGACGGCGGTCGAGCGGATGAACTGGGCGAAGGCTCGGCTCACCTTGGCGACGGCGTCGTGGACCCGGCCGGTCCGCGCGTCGAATTCGGCACCGGTGTTGAAGAAGAAGCAGCCGCCCGGGAACACCCGGCGTTCCGAGTAATCCAGCCAGTTCGCGCACAGCGCGCGCAGCCGGGCGATCCCCGGCTCGACCTTCAGCGTCGGCTCGACGACGTTCTCCGCGAAGATCGCGCTCGCCGTCTCGACGGTCGCGAGCTGCAGTTCCTCCTTGGAACCGAACAACGCGAACACCCCGGATTTGCTCAGTTCCAGTTCGGTGGCGAGCCTGCCGAGGGACAGCCCGTCGAGCCCTTCGACGGACGCGATGTCCACGGCGCGCCGGAGCACGATCCGCCTCGTCGCGTCGCCTCGGGCCACCCGGCCGTCAACCGGCATTCCGTTCCTCTTTCCGCCGTTTCGCCGATTCCAGGCCGTCACGGTACTGCCGGGAAAGCGCCGGCGTCGCGAGCACCCGGTCCAGCAGCGCCCAGTACGCGACACCGCGCTCTTCGTCCAGCCGGGCGACGTTGGTGAACGACGCGACGTACACCTCGGCGATCGTCGGATTCGCCGGATCGCGCTCTTCCAGCGTCATCCGCCCCGACGTCGGCACCTGACCGGTCCGGAGCACCCGCAGGTACCAGCCGCTGCGGCCGGAATCGATCATCGCCGGGATGACGTCCTTGCGGCCGGTCTTCATCGCGAGCTTGAAACACGGCGTCCGCGGCTGCGAGACCTGGACCAGGGCCTCGCCCCAGGACCAGACATCGCCGATCCGCACCTCGAACTCGTCCGCGCCGCCGACCGACAGGTTCTCCCCGAAATCGCCGGCCACCGTCTCGAAACCTTGCTCCGACCAGGCCGCGTAGTGCGCGGCCGGATAGACGTAAACCGCTTTGTCGACGCCGCCGTGAACCGTGCGGTCCGCCTGGTCGTCCCCGGTCAGATTGATCTCGCCGAGTTCCAGGAAGGGCGCCTCCACCCGTGATTTCGAGATCGCGCTGTACACCGGGACATCACGTTTCGTCCCGAGCACGGACGGCCGCCCCACGAAGACTTCGTTCAGTTCGAGTCCGCTCATGCACTAGAAAATAGCACGATCGTTCGTATATGTTCCCGGCATGGACTTCCTCGCGTTGACGACAAGGGCACATCAGGCGACGGGCAAGACGATCGCCGGAATCGGCACGGACGACTGGGACCGCTCGACCCCCTGCGCCGAGTGGGCCGTCCGTGACATCGTGAAACACCTGATCGACAACAACGAGCACCGCGCCGCGCAGGCGTCCGGCCGTCCCAGGCGGACCCGGCCGACGACGGACGACGACCTCGCCAGGTCCTACGAGGAGAGTTCCGCCGAGTTTCTCGCGGCTTTCGGCGCCCAGGCCCTGGAAAAGACCTTCGACTTCGGAACCTTCGGCCCACTCCCCGGGAAGAACGCCTTGGCTGTGCTCTTCGTCGACAACCTCGTCCACGGCTGGGACCTCGACGCCGCCCTCGGCCGCGAACACGACTGGGACGACGAACTCGCGACGGCCGCGTTCCGCGTGGCGAGCCGCTACCCCGACGTGATGCCGGTGCGCGGGCCCGGCGGCGCCTTCGACCACGCTGTCGAGTCACCGCCGGACGCCGCGCCCGGCGACCGGCTCATCGCGTTGCTGGGCCGTTCGATTCCGCCGACTCTTCGTCGCTGAACAACCGGGAGCGGACCAGGAAGCGGACTCCTTCGGGCGCCTCCAAGGAGAATCCGCTTCCACGGCCGGGGACGACGTCGATGGTCAGGTGCGTGTGCTTCCAGTACTCGAACTGCGGCCCCGACATCCACACCGGGACGTCCTCGATCCCCTCGACGACCAGATCGCCGAGATGGACGTCGGACATCCCGGTGCGGAATTCGCCCGCCGGGTAACACATCGGCGCGCTTCCGTCACAGCATCCGCCGGACTGGTGGAACATCACCGGTCCGTGGAGTGACACCAGCCGCCGCAGCAGCTCCGCGGCGGCCGGTGTCAAGCCGACCCGCTCGGTCATCAGAAGAACCCGAGCGCACTGTCCGAATAGGACACCAGCATGTTCTTGGTCTGCTGGTAGTGGTCCAGCATCATCTTGTGGTTCTCGCGCCCGATGCCGGAAGCCTTGTACCCGCCGAAGGCCGCGTGCGCCGGGTACGCGTGATAGTTGTTGACCCACACCCGGCCCGCCTGGATGTCGCGGCCCGCCCGATAGGCGGTGTTGCCGTCGCGCGACCAGACACCGGCGCCAAGGCCGTAAAGCGTGTCGTTGGCGATCTTGAGCGCGTCGGCGTAGTCGTCGAACTTCGCCACCGAGACGACCGGGCCGAAGATCTCCTCCTGGAAGATCCGCATCTTGTTGTCGCCCTCGAAGACCGTCGGCTGCACGTAGTAGCCGCCGGACAGTTCGCCGCCGAGGTCGCTGCGCTCGCCGCCGGTGAGGATCTTCGCGCCTTCCTTCACCCCGATGTCGATGTAGGAAAGGATCTTCTCCAGCTGGTCGTTGGAGGCCTGCGCGCCGATCTGCGTCTCGGTGTCGAGCGGGTGCCCCTGCTTGATCTTCTTGACGCGCTCGACGGCGTCGCCGAGGAACCGGTCGTAGATACCGGACTGGATCAGCGCCCGCGACGGGCAGGTGCAGACCTCGCCCTGGTTCAGTGCGAAGAGCGCGAAGCCTTCCTGAGCCTTGTCGTAGAAGGCGTCGTTGGCCGCGGCGACGTCGTCGAAGAAGATGTTCGGGCTCTTGCCGCCGAGTTCGACGGTGACCGGGATGATGTTCTCGCTGGCGTACTGCAGGATCAGCCGCCCGGTGGTGGTCTCGCCGGTGAATGCGACCTTCCGCACGCGGTTGCTCGACGCGAGCGGCTTGCCCGCCTCGACACCGAAACCGTTGACGATGTTCAGCACGCCCGGCGGGATCAGGTCGCCGATGAGCGACATCAGCAGGTGGATCGACGCCGGGGTCTGCTCGGCGGGCTTGAGCACGATCGCGTTGCCGGCGGCGAGCGCGGGCGCGAGCTTCCAGACCGCCATCAGCAGTGGGAAGTTCCACGGGATGATCTGGCCGACGACGCCGAGCGGCTCGTGGAAGTGGTAGGCGACGGTGTTGTCGTCGATCTGGGAGATGCCGCCCTCCTGGGCGCGCAGGGCGCCGGCGAAGTAGCGGAAGTGGTCGATCGCCAGGGGGATGTCGGCGGCGAGGGTCTCGCGGACCGGTTTGCCGTTCTCCCACGATTCGGCGACGGCGATCGCCTCGAGGTTCTGTTCCATCCGGTCGGCGATCTTGAGCAGCACGTTCGACCGCTCGTCCACCGACGTCCGGCCCCAGGCCGCGGCCGCGCCTTCGGCCGCGTCGAGCGCGCGATCGACGTCGGCCGCCGTGCCGCGGGCGATCTCGGTGAACGCCTGACCGGTCACCGGGGTCGGGTTCTCGAAGTACTGACCGCTCGCGGGCGGTACGTACTCGCCGCCGATGTAGTGGTCGTAGCGCGACTCGTAGCTGACGACGCTGCCTTCGGTGTTCGGTGCCGCGTACTTGGCCATCTTTCCTGCCTCATCGCTAGGGGTGGCGGATGGCGGCGAAGGTAGGCCGGGTGAGGTTGCACGCACGTTGCAACGAAGTGAGCCCGGTCACCTACCCTCGGAAACGTGGCGGAGCTGCCCGGAGGTGAAGCGTCGCCGCGTGACCCTCAGGCGTACGCGCGGCTGCTGAAGGACGTCCGCGAAGCCGTCCTCTCCGGTGTTCCCGCGCCACGTTCCCCCAGGTCGATCGTGTCGGCGTCGTGGAATCGCTCGCTCGCCGCGCAGGTCGATCCGGACGCGGGCGTCGCCCCGCTGGTCTACGACTCCGGCGAGCTGAGCGGCCTGCGGGACGAGCATCCGCTGGCGCCGGTGCTGCCGATCCTGCGGCAGACGCTGGTGAGCATCGCCGACGACGCCGAGCACATGATGATCGTGACCGACGCGGCCGGGCACATCCTGTGGCGCGAAGGCGCGGCCGGGGTGCTGCGGCGCGCGGACGGCGTGATGCTCGCCGAAGGCACGCGCTGGAGCGAGGACGTCATCGGCACGAACGCGATGGGCACCACGCTCGCCACCGGGGAACCGGTGCAGATCTACTCCGCCGAGCATCTCGTGCGGACCTATCACGGCTGGACCTGCGCGGCGGCGCCCGTGCGCGACCCGGAGACCGGCGCGCTGCTCGGGTCGATAGACGTCAGTGGTCCGCTGCGGACGGTCCATCCGGCGATGCTCGCGCTGGTCACGGCGGCCGCTCAGCTCGCCGAAGGCCAGCTGCGGGCCCGGCTCGCGATCCGCGACGAGCGGCTGCGGGTCCTGAACATGACCCATCTGGAAGCGTTGCGCGGCACGCCGGGCGCCCTGCTTTCGGCGAAGGGGCGCGTGCTGGCGGCCGAATCCTGCGGCGATCTTCCCGCCACCGTGGACATCCGGCCCGGCGGCGGCGCGGTCACCCTGCCCGACGGACGGCTCGGGACGGTCGAGCCGTTGCGCGAGGGCTATCTCCTGCGCCTGCGGAGCCGGGGTCCGTCGCGGCGGCCGCGGCTCGCGCTGGAGTTCCTCACCGACGGTCCGCCATCGACCACAGTGGACGGTCGCGAGGTGCCGTTCACCTTGCGGCACGCGGAAATCCTCACCCTGCTCGCCCTGCATCCGGGCGGCCTGTCGGCGGAACGGCTGGCCCTGCTGCTCTACGGCGAGAGCGGCAACCCGGTGACGGTGCGCGCGGAGATCCACCGGCTGCGCACGCAGCTCGGGTCGGACATCGTGCAGACCCGGCCGTACCGGCTCTCCGCCGAGGTGGACGCCGACTTCCTGCGGGTCCGCGAGGCACTCAAACGGGGCGACGTCGCCGGCGCCGCGAATGCGTTCCGCGGTCCGCTGCTGGCCGAATCGGAGTCGCCCGCCGTCCGCGAAGAGCGTGAGTCGGTCACCGCGTCGGTCCGGCGGGTCGCGCTCGGCAGCGGGGACGCGGCGGCGCTGTGGTCGTACTGGGAGACGGCCTGCGGTGCCGACGACGTCGAGATCGTCGACGCGCTGTGCCGGGTGCTCCCGGATGGCGACCCGCGGCGCGCCGTCGCCTTCACCCACCGGGCCCGCCTCACGCGATAGCAAAGGTCCCCCGCTCCCCCGGAGTAGACAGCGTCTACATCAGTTTGATAGACAGTGTCTACAAGGTGAACTAGCGGTTACGGAGATCTGGATGGGCTACCAACGATTCGTCGCGCTCGGCGACAGCTGCGCCGAAGGGCTGGCCGATCCGCATCCGTCGGGTGGCTTCTACCGCGGCTGGGCCGACTTCGTCGCGGCCCGCCTCGCCGAGGAAGAGCCCGATTTCCGCTACGCCAACCTCGCCGTCCGCGGGCGCAGGCTCGACCAGATCCACGCCGAGCAGACCCCGGCGGCGAGCAGGCTGCGGCCGGATCTGATCGCGCTGTTCGGCGGCGGCAACGACGTGATGAGCCGCGGCTGGGACGCGCGCACGGTCGCGCGCCGGGTCGACACCACCATCCGCGCCTGCACCGAGATCGCACCGGACGTCGTCACCTTCACCCTCAGCGACATCTCCCACCGCATGCCGATGGGGCACCGCATGCGCCCGCGCATCGTCGCGCTGAACGACGCCGTCCGCGAAGCGTCCGTCAGCTACGGCGCGACGCTCGTCGACCTCTGGCCGGACGACGCCGCGCACGATTCCCGCTACTTCGGCCCGGATCGGCTACACCTGTCCGAGCAGGGCCATCGTCGCCTGGCCGGGCACGTGCTCGGCAGGCTCGGCGTCACCCACGACCCGGCCTGGCTCGCCCCGCTCCCCGGTTCGGCCGGACGCCCCGGCCTGCGCGCGGACGTGCACTGGCTGACGAGAGAGGTCCTCCCGGTCGCGATCAGCCGGTTCCGCAACCGGCTGATCGGCCGCCAGCCGGGCGACGGCTTCCTGCCGAAACGCCCCGACCTCCTTCCCGTCATCGAGGAGACCCGGTCGTGGGCGCCCGAACCCGCCTGATCGACACCGCGGCCACCCTGCTGGCCGAAGAGGGCGTCGGCGCGGTGACCCTGCGCGGGATCGCGAAGGCCGCCGGCGTCTCGCACGGCGCGCCGCTGCGGCATTTCCCCGGACGCGCGGCCCTGCTCTCGGCGGTCGCCACCCGCGGCTACACCGAACTGCTCGACCGCGGCACCGGCCTGCCGGACGGGACACCGCGCGAACGGCTCATCGCGGCCTGCCACGGCTACCTCGACTTCGCGCTGGCCAATCCGGCGATGTTCGAGCTGATGTTCCGGCGCGACCTCATCGATCCGGACGACGCCGAACTCACGCGGGTGAGCAGCGCGGTCTTCGACTTCTTCGCCGCGCTCGTAGGCGCACTCCAGGACGGGGACTGGCATCCCGCGACCGATCCGCGGTTGCTCGCGTCCTCGCTGTGGGCTTCGCTGCACGGCCTCGCCCAGCTGTGGCTCTGGGGCGGGCTGGCGGGGGCGAGCTTCGCGCCGTCGCCGGAAAGCGCGCTGGCCGTCACGCTGGACGCTTATCTGGGCTGAGGCTCGGCGAAGAGGCGGCCCGTTCCGGATATCCCCTCCCGAAAGGCCCTCTTACCCGGAGAGGTCATCCTCTTCGCCGAGTTGGGGAATGGAATATCCATCCTACGCCGACGTTATCCGGACCGATCACCGAGCGGAATCACCACGAGTCGGAAGCCGGGGTAAACCTTGGCGGTATATAGGCGGGTGAATACCACGAAAGTCGCAGGAATTGGGCGGTCCGACGTTCCGGCGGTAACTTTCGGAAGTGCCGTCCCTCGCTCAGCCCTTTCAGCTCCTCCGCGCACGGCCGGCGCTCATCGACTGTCTGCTCACGGCGGCCTCGGCCACTCTCCTGGCGCTGGGCGCGGCTCCGCGCGGCGGGTCGTTCGGCGATCCGGTCGAGCCAGGCGTCGTCGCCCTCGCCGTACTCATCGCGCTCCCGCTGGTGGTGCGCCGCCGTTATCCGATCGCGGTCCTGCTCACCTCGGTCTCGATCATGACCGTGTACACCGCGCTGGGATACCGGGCCACTTTGGGCGAACCCTCGGCCTTCATCGCGGCGTACACGGTATGGGCGCGCTACCCACCCGCGAAGGCCGTGGCGCCGACCATCGCGTGGGTCGCCCTCTTCGAACTGGGCCTCGTACTCGGGGAGGTGCCGACCTTCGTGGTCGACACGACGCGCCTGATCGCGCAGTGCGCGGGCACGGTCATCGTCGGGCGGCTCGGTTTCCTGCGCGCGGACCGGCTGGTGGAACGCGCCGTCCGCGCGGAACGGGAGATCCGGCTCGAAGCGGAACAGGCCGTCGTCGAGGAGCGCATCCGCATCGCGCACGAACTGCACGACGTCGTGTCCCACCACATCTCGGTGATCGCGGTGCAGGCGAACCTCGCGCGTTACGTCTTCGAATCCTCCCCCGGCACCGCGCGCGCCGCGCTGAACACGATCACCGGCACCACGACGGAAGCCCTCGACGAACTGCGACGGCTGCTCGGGGTGTTGCGCCCACCGCAACACGAACCTCACGAGTACCGCCCACAGCCCGGTCTCGCCGACCTTCCCGCGCTGGTCACCCGCGTGCGCGAAGCCGGCCTCACCGTGAAGACGCAGACCATCGGCGACCCGCGACGGCTCGCTCCCGGGCAGCAACTGTGCACCTACCGAATCGCCCAGGAAGCGCTTACGAACGTACTGAAACACGCGGGGAAGGCGTGCGCGGAACTCGTCCTCGAATACGGCGAGGAAGCGCTCGTGCTGCGTGTCCGCAATTCCGCTTCCGGCGATACACCGCCGCACAATCCGGCAGGACAAGGGCTCATCGGAATGCGTGAACGGGCCAGAATGTACGGTGGTTCCATCGAAATGGGACCGGCCGGATCCGGTGGTTTCTCGATCGAACTGACCCTTCCCTATCTGCCGCAGGAGCGAGCCCGGTGACCAGTGTGCTGGTGGTCGACGACCAGGATCTCGTCCGCGCGGGCTTCGTCGCCCTGCTCGACGCCGTTCCCGACGTGCGCGTCGCGGGCGAAGCGCGAAACGGGCTCGAAGCCGTCGAGAAAGCCCTCGAACTGCGTCCCGACGTGATCCTGATGGACATCCGGCTGCCCGGACTCGACGGCGTCAAGGCGACCGAGCAGATCCTGGCGCGGGCCGGGCCGGAGAAGCCGAACGTGCTCATGCTGACGGTGTTCGACCTCGACGAATACGTCTACACCGCGTTGCGGGCGGGAGCGGCGGGTTTCCTGCTCAAGGACTGCCCGCCGGAGACGCTGATCGCCGGGATCCACGCCGTCGCGCGCGGCGACATGCTTTTCGGACCGACCATCACCCGGCGCCTGGTCGAGGCCTTCACCCAGAGCCCGCCGGAAAAACCGGCGGCCCCGCCCGCGCTGACCGGGCTGACCGATCGCGAACTCGAGGTGCTGCGGTTCGTCGGCACCGGCGTGCCGAACTCCGACATCGCGCTGAGCCTCCTGGTCAGCGAGGCCACCGTGAAGACGCATCTGAACCGGTTGATGACGAAACTCGGGATCTCCAGCCGGGCCCAGGCCGTGGTGGTCGCCTACGAAACAGGGCTCGTGCGACCACGGGATTCGTGAAGAACGCGTTCGAAGTCCTTTCCCAGTACGGATTTCGCGGCATGCCAGCCGCCCATCCCGTGTACACCGGGTCCCGGCGCCGTCGCGGCCGAACACAGGAAGACACCGCCGAGCGGGGTGCGGTGCGGATTCCACCGCGGGACGGGGCGCCCGAGCACCTGGCGCAGGTTCACCGCCCCGGCGGCGACGTCACCGCCGGGGTAGTTCGCGTTGTAGGCCTCCAGTTCCGGCGCGGTGACGCATCGGCTCGCCAGGATCGTGTCGGAGAATCCGGGCGCGAACCGTTCGATCCGCCGCCGGACGAGCTCGGTGACGTCCCGCGGATCCCCGTGCGGCACATGGCAATACGCCCACACCGGCCGTTTGCCCGGCAGACCGCGGGACGGGTCGATCGTCATCGGATCGGACACGAGTACGAAACGGTCTTCCGGATCTCCGCCGCGCACCACGGCGTTCTCGGCCGCGTACACCTCGTCCCGGGTGCCTCCGAGATGGACGGTGCCCGCCTTGCCGACCTCCGGAACCGCCCACGGAACCGGTTCGGACACCAGGAAATCGACCTTCGACGCGCCGGGACCGTAGCGGTAGGACTCCAGCGCCTTCCGGTAGCGCGGCGGCAGCAGATCGCGGGCGATGTCGAGGAAACCGCGCGGGGCGATGTCGAGGATCACCGTCCGCGAACCCGCCAATCGCCGCAGGTCCGTGATCCGGCTGCCGGTGTGGATCCGGCCGCCGTGCGCGACGACGTCGGCGGCGAGCGCGTCGGTGATCGTTTGACTGCCGCCGCGGGCGATCGGCCAGCCGGTCGAATGCGCGAGGTGGCCCAGTAGAAGGGTCGCGCCGGCCGCGGCGAGCGAGGGCTGACGGCTCATCACGTGCGCGGAGACACCGGACAACAGCGCGGGCGCTTCCGGACCGGTGAACAGACGTCGCTCCAGCCCGGACGCGAGCAGCGCGATCCGCGCGGGCAGAAGTGCGGCGGCACGCGGGTCGCGGGGCGGATGCCGGAGGTCGCCGAGCAGGAGATCGGCCAGTTCGCGGCTGTGCGCGGCCAGCGGTCCCAGCAGGCGGCGCCACCGGGGGCCGTCCGTACCAAGGGCATCACAGGTCCGGTCGAGATCTTCATAGGCGAGTCCGGCCCGGCTACCGTCGATCGGGTGCGCGTACGCGATCTCCGGCCGAAGGAGGTCGACTCCGTGCCCGGCGAGATCGAACCAGCGGAAGAAGGGCGACGCCGCGGCCATCGGATGCCCGGTGGCGCAGATGTCGTGCCGGACGTCGTCGTCGAACAGCGGGGCCGTGCGCGTCCCGCCGCCGATCCCGTCCGCCGCCTCGTGCACTTCGACCGACAGGCCCGCCCTGGCCAGCAGCACCGCCGCCGCGAGTCCGTTCGGACCGGAACCGACCACCGAAACGTCGATCGACATACCGCCCCCTTGCCGGGATCCGAACATCCGTCCGAATATTGTCGGACCTCTCTCCTAGATTGACCCGTTCCAACCCAATCAGGAAGGAGGGCCATGCCCGACCACGACACGCTGCTCGCGCGCGTCCGGAAACTCCTCGCGAAGGCGGAGGACCCGGCGGTCACCGAGGCCGAAGCCGAGTCGTACAACACCAAGGCCGCCGAACTGATCGCCAGGTACGGCATCGATCAGGCGCTGCTGGCCGCCTCCGGGGCGACCGCCGACGAGATCACCCAGGTCATGATCCCGCTCGAAAACCCGTACAGCCGGGACAAGGCGGGACTGCTCACGAACATCGCGCATCCGCTGCGCTGCCGGGCCCTGCTGCACCGGCTCGGCCAGTCGGTCACCGCGGTGACGGTGTTCGGCTTCCGGTCCGATCTGGAACGGACGGAGCTGCTGTACACGAGCCTGCTGCTGCAGGCGACCACCCAGCTGACCAGGGTCCGCCCGGAGAACCGGGTGTTCGCGGGCGAATCGCTGGCCGCGTACCGGCGCACCTGGCTGCACGGATTCTCCGGCGCCGTCTACGAAAGGCTCCGCAACAGCGAAGACACCGCGGCCCGCACCCACACCACGGCGGCGGGCCATCGCTCCGCGGAACTGGTGATCCAGGACCGGACGGCGATGGTCAAACAGGCGTACGATGAGCAATACGGTGATCTTCGTTCGGCACCGCCGAGGCGGCTGTCCGGCAGCGGCTACCTCGACGGGCACTCCGCCGGCGAGCGCGCCAACCTCAACACCACCGGTCTCACCGGAAGGCGGCGTGCGCTGCCGGTCCGCTAGACCGTCGTGAAGACCAGTTCGTGAAAACCACCTCGTGAGAAACGCGTGTCCTCGGGTCTACTGAGGACATGATCGTGATCGAAGACCTGGCCACCCGGCCTGAGCTGCGCGAGCCCGCGCTCGGCCTCGGCGGTGTCGGCGGCGAATTCCTCCAGCACGACCTGACGGGCCTGCTGGCGAAGTCGTCCCATCTGGCCGCCCGCTGGCCGGAATACTTCCTCGTACTGCTGGAAGACGGTGTCCCGGTGGCGAGAGCGGCCGCCGTCCCGGTCGGATTCCCGACGGCCGAACGCCCGGAGTTGCCGGACCACGGCTGGGACGCCGCCCTGATCTGGGCCGCGGAAGATCTGCTGAGCGCCCGTGAGACGAATACGCTGATCGCCCTCGAAGTGCTGGTCGCGCCAGGCCGCCGCGGTGGCGGCCTGGCCGCGAAAGCGTTGGAAGCCTTGAAAAAGCGTGCCTCGGAAAAGAGGATGCGCAAACTCGTCGTGCCGGTCCGCCCGGCCGGGAAGGAGAACGAACCTGGACTGTCCTTTGAGGACTATGTCGCGCGCCGTCGCCCGGACGGCCTGCCCGAAGATCCGTGGCTGCGCACGCACGAGCGGGTCGGCGCCCGGTACGTGAAAGTGGCACCGTTCGCGATGACGGTCACGGGCACCTTCGCCCAGTGGAAGGCGTGGACCGGCGTCGAACTCCAGGACGGCCTCGCGGCCGTGCCGGGCGGGATCGCGCCGGTGCTCGCCTCCTCGGCGCTGGACGTCGGTGTCTACGTGGAACCCAACGTCTGGATGGAGCACCTGGTAGATCCAGTCAGCACCTGCTAGATTTCTTTGGCATGTGCTGGAGCCAGGCATGACCGCCACCGGACCGTCCGGCGACGAGCTGCTGCGACTGCTGGGGGCACTGGCGAATCCGCATCGGCTGCGGATCGTCGCGGCGCTCCGCGCGGAGCGCGCGTACGTGAGCCAGCTGGCGCGAGAGCTCGGCATCAGCCGGGCACTGCTTCAGCTCCACCTGCGCAAACTGGAGGCGGCCGGTCTCGTGTCGGCCACCCTGGAGCTGTCGGAGGACGGGAAGGCGATGAAGTTCTACGAGGTGAAACCGTTCGTGCTCGAACTGAGCCCGGACGCCATCGCCGCCGCGGCACCGACACTGAGTACGCCGACACCAGGCACACCGACACCGGGTGACGAGGGGGAACGACCGTGAAGTGGCATCAATGGCAGGAAGTCGCCGGCCTGATCGGCATCTTCGTGTTCCTCACCGTGGTGATCACGGTGGTCGTGTGGCAGTTCGGCGCGACCATCCGCGCCAAGGGCGCGCTCGCGCGTGAACAGGAATACCGCAGGCTCGCTGAAAAGGCCGTCCAGGCGCAGGAAGAGACCGAACGCAAACTCACCGAACTCGACGGCCGCCTCGCGGATCTCCAGAAGAGCGTGGGCTCGGTCGAACGGATCCTCAAGGAGGTCGACTGACCGGCCGGTGAAAGACCCTGGGCCGCCGAGCGGCAACTCGACGACCCAGGAAAGAAGAAGCAAAAACCTCGCCCGAGGCATCTCACTCCTTCACGTAAAGGACTGTAGTTCATGCTGCCCGAAAAGCTCGCCGCCTGGTCCGTCCGGCATCGCGCGCTCACCCTCGTCTGCTGGGTCGCCCTCGTGGTCGTCGCCCTGCTGTCGGGTGCCCTGCTGGACGGCGAAAGCCGGCGGAGCACCGATCCCGGCGAATCCGGCCGCGCGCAGACCGCTTTGAACGCCCAAAGCACCTTCGACCCCTTACGCGAGAACGTCCTCGTCGAAGCGAAGAACCCAGGCTCGGCGCCGTTCACCGCGAACGAAGAACTCCGGCGGGCGACCGAAGACCTGGTCACCACGCTCGCCCGATCCGGCTCCGTCACCGACGTCCGCTCACCGCTGGCTCCCGACGGCGCCGAACGGATCTCGGCCGACGGCGCGTCCGGGCTCGTCGGCTTCTCGATCGCGGGCGGCGACAAGGACATCCGCCCGAACTTCGAGACCGCGTCCGCGCAGGTCGACGCGGTCGCCGCCCGGCATCCGTCGGTCCGGTTGGGCCTGTCCGGGGATCTCAGCCTGTCGACCGTGGTCGACAAGGGAATCCGGGAAGACGTCAAACGGTCGGAACTCCTGTCCCTGCCGATGACGCTGGTGATCCTGCTGATCGTCTTCGGGGCGCTGGTCGCGGCGTCGGTCCCGTTGCTGCTGGCCGGAACGACCGTCGCGGCGACGTTCGGCTTCCTCTCCGTCGTCGACGACCTCACCCCGATCAACAGCGCGACGACGGTGATCACGCTGCTCATCGGGATGGCGGTGGGCGTGGACTATTCGCTGTTCTTCCTGAGGCGGCAACGAGAAGAACGCGCCAGGGGGCATTCGGTCGACGACGCGATCCTGATCGCGGCACGGACGTCAGGGCACGTCGTGGTCGTCTCGGGCGTCACGGTCGTCCTGTGTGTGAGCGGACTGGTGTTCACCGGGCTCGACAACTTCACCGGACTCGCGATCAGTACGGCGTTCGTGGTCGGCCTGGCCATGCTCGGCGCGGTCACCGTGCTTCCCGCGCTGCTGTCACTGCTGGGCGACAAGGTCGACCGGGGCCGGATTCCCTGGCTGGGCAAGCGGCGGACCGCCGCGGAGAACTCACGCTTCTGGTCCGCGACCGCCCGCGCGGTCACCCGGAGGCCGTCGCTGTGGGGCGGGCTCGCGGCCGCGCTGCTGATCCTGCTCTCCCTGCCCGCCCTCGGCATGCACCTGCAGGATCCGACACCGGCGGAGAGCCTGCCGCGATCGATGACGACGATCGACTCCGCCGTCCGCACCCAGGAAGCCTTCCCCGGGGTCGTCTACCCCGCGACGGTGGTGCTGACGGCCGCGAAGGGCGGTCCGGTCGACAGCCCGGCACTGCGATCGGCGATCACCGATCTCGAACGCAGGATCGGGGAAACCGGCGGCGTGCTGAACAAACCCGTCGCGGTCGCGAACGTCGACGAGGCGGTGGTCGTCCGGGTCCCGCTGTCCGGCGCGGGCCGGGACGCGGAAGCCGACGCCGCGCTGGCGAAATTGCGCACCGAGGTCCTGCCCGAGACGATCGGCCGGGTGGACGACGTCGGCTTCGCGGTGTCGGGGCGGACGGCGAACGCTCGCGACTTCGCCGACCGGGTCATCGACCGTATGCCGCTGGTCGTCGGTTTCGTCCTGCTGGCGGCGTTCGTGTTGCTGCTGCTGGCTTTCCGGTCCGTGGCGGTGTCGCTCGTGTCGCTCCTGCTCAACCTGCTGTCGATCGGCGCCGCCTACGGCGTGCTCACCTGGATCTTCCAGGACGGCCATTTCGCTTCCCTGCTGGGATTCACCCCGTACGGCGGGGTGGTCGGCTGGCTGCCGATGTTCATGTTCGTCCTGCTGCTCGGGCTGAGCATGGACTACCACATCTTCATCCTCAGCCGGATCCGTGAACGCCGGGCCGACGGGGCCGTCACCGCGATCGTCCGCGGCACCGGCACCAGCGCGGGGGTGGTCAGTGGCGCGGCCGTGATCATGGTCGGCGTGTTCAGCGTCTTCATCACGCTGAGCGCGATCGAGTACAAGATGATGGGCGTCGGGATGGCGGTCGCCATCCTCATCGACGCCACGCTGGTCCGCGGGGTGCTACTGCCGGCGTCCCTGGCACTGCTGGGAAAGCGGGCCTGGCGGCCCGACCGTAAATCCGTGGCTCCCGAACGGGTCCCGGAACTATCGTCACCGAATGCCTGACGCGCTCTTCGCCCACGCTCGGCTCGCACCGATCTACGACGCCTTCGACGGCGCTCGCGACGATCTGGACCACTACCTGGCCATCATCGGCGAACTCGGGGCGAGAAGGGTGCTCGACGTCGGCTGCGGTACCGGCTGCCTGGCCGTTCTCCTCGCCGAGCGAGGGATCGAGGTCGTGGGGGTCGATCCGGCCGAGGCTTCTCTGGAGATCGCGAAGGCCAAAGACCCGGAAGGGAAGATCACCTGGATCCACGGTGACGCGAAAGCGGCGGGTGAGGCGGGCGCCGATCTCGCCGTGATGACCGGCAACGTGGCCCAGGTCTTCCTCACCGACGACGAATGGCGCCGGACCCTCGAAGGCGTCCGCACGGCGCTGAAGCCGGGTGGGCACCTGGTGTTCGAGATCCGGCGCCCGGGTCGCCGCGTGTGGGAGGACTGGGCCGCCGACACCGCGCACGACGTCATCGACGTCCCGGGTGTCGGCGAGGTCGAGCAGTGGCGCGAGGTCACCGAAGTGAACCTCCCGTTCGTCTCGTTCCGGTACAGCTACCGGTTCCCCGACGGCGAGATCGTCACCTCGGACTCGACGCTCTGGTTCCGCGAACGCGAAGACCTGGAAGCCTTGCTGGCGGAACACGGTTTTCGCGTCCTGGACGTCCGGGAGGCCCCCGACCGTCCAGGACGCGAGTACGTGTTCATCGCCCAGCGGGACTAGAGGACTTCGCCGTCCGGAACCGTTTTCGGCCCGGTGATCTTCACATCGCCGCGGACGACGACGTTGCTCCCGAAGGTGACGTCGCCGTCCACGGCGAGGCTCGTGCATTCCTTGAGAGAAGGCGCGGAAGGGATACGCGCGTCGAAGTCCGGCAGGAGCTTGTAGAACTCCTTGCTCAGCGACACGACCGGCGGGGTGGTGGTGAACTCCGGGATCATCTCCCCGCCGTCATCGAGCACATAAGCGTCGGACCGGACAACCAGCAGGTCGTCCGTGGTCTTGACCGGCGCGAACCGGGTCCGCGGGATCTCGATGGCCCGCGCGCCCTCGACGGAACCGATCGCCGCGCCCATCGCCGTTTCGAGCTGGATCACCGGCGTGCTGGACGAATCGGCCGGATCGACGGTCTTCCGGTTCACGATCAGCGGTAACAACGGCGCGGCCGGGTCGGCGTCCTGAAGTGCTTTCAGGCGTTCCAGGTCGAACCAGATGTTGTTGGTGTTGAAGAAACGCCACTTGGCGACGTCGCCGAACGAGTCGTCGCCGTCGGGCACCTGCGCGGATTCACGCAGGACGATCCGGCCCGCGCGCCGCGCGAGGTGCCCGCCCTTGCGGTCGGCCGCGGTGCCGAGCACGGTCTCCATCGCGAACGGGATGTTCTCCCTCGCCAGCCAGGCGGCGATCCGGGCGTCCGGCAGCGCGCCGAGGTTGTCGGCGTTGGACACGAAGCACCAGCGGATGCCTTCCGCCAGCAGCGTTTCGAGCATCCCGCTCACCGCGAGCGCGACGTAGATGTCCCCGTGCCCCGGCGGGCACCATTCGAGTTCCGGGTTCGCGGGCCACTCGGCGGGCCGCCCGTCGGCGGTGATCTTCGGTTCGCGACCTTGCAGGAAGTCGGCGGGGATCACGTCGTCGGCGAGATCGGGGTACTTCTTCAGCAACTCCAGCGAAGGTTCGCGGGTGCCCGCCGAATTCATCAGGATCAGCGGCAGGCGCGCGCCGTACTTCTCGCGGGTCGAGAGCACCTGCATCGCGATGACGTCGAGGAACGACTTCCCCGGTTTGATCTCCAGCAGGGACTTCGGCCCGGTGAGCCCCATGCTCGTGCCGAGCCCGCCGTTGAGTTTGAGCACGGCCGTACGGTCCAGGACCCGGCGCGCTTCCGCGGCGTCCGGCTCGGGCAGATCCACGAGCCTGCTGATGTCATCGAGTGGTTCGAGTTCGTTTCCCGGCAATTCACCGGCGCCGGGTTCGGACAGCTGCTCGAGACGCCTTCTCAGGGCCGCCAGCTCCATGGCGTGGGCTCCCGCGGAACGCATTTTCGACAGCGTTTCGGCGAAATGATCGGACAGGTGCGCGTCAGAGCTCATTGTGCCCTTTCTGAACCACTGCGTCGGGGCGTCAGTCTATTACCGGTCGCGGGGCCACCCCCTGGTCCGGGGTCAGCACTCCCGTCATCCGGACGTCGTGCGGTTCCGCGGGCAGGGCGCGCACGAGTTCGGCGTCCCGGACGACGGCGATCAGCGCGGCGCCCGGCGCGGCGAAGGAGAGTGACCGGTCGTAGTACCCGGCGCCCCTGCCGAGCCGGACACCTTCGTCGTCGACGGCGAGCGCCGGGATCAGCACCAGATCGGCCGTCCCCAGCGTGTCGGGACCGAACCCGCGGCCGGTCGGTTCGAGCAACCCGCGCAGTCTGCCCGGCCCGAGGCTCGACGGGCCTTCGTAAACGGCCCACCCGAGCGGTCCCGGCTCGGCGGGGACGATCGGCAGCAGCACCCGTTTGCCCTGGTCCAGAAGTTGATCTAGGAGTGCCCTCGAACCCGGTTCGGTGCCGAACGGCATGTACGCGCACACGACCTCGCCCGGCAGCCGAGCGGCCGCCGAGGCCAGTGCCGCGGCCTCCCTGGCCCGCTCTTCCGTCACCTGTGAACGCCGTTCGGCGGTTATCCGAGTACGCCACTCCGCTTTGCTCAGGTGTTCATTGCCGGGCTCGCCCACGAGGTCAGGTTAGGCTTCACGCCTATGACAGGCGCAGCGACCACCCCGGCGGCACGGACCACGGGGGACTTGCCCGATCGGGCGATTTCCACGGCTTCGGACCGCATCACTCCTGGTAACGGTGGTGAACTTCAGTTCACCGACGGGCCTTCATCGCGTGCCTGGTCGAACGAACGGATCGAGATCCCCCAGTCATGACGGAACCCATCGCCGAAGCGGCCGAGACCGAAGACGCGGGACAGTTCCGTTCCGTCGAGGATCAGATCGCGCTGACCCTGGACGCCGCGGTACGCCCGCGCCCGGTCCGGGTCGCCATCTCCGAGGCCCAAGGCCTCCTGTGCGCCGAAGAGGTCGTCGCCGAACACGCGCTGCCCGGTTTCGACCAGGCCGCCGTCGACGGCTACGCGGTACGGAGCGTCGACGTCCGGACAGCGGGCCAAGAGCCGGTGCAGCTGCCGGTGGTCGGCGAGATCGCCGCCGGTTCACGCCAGCCGCGGCGGCTCCAGCCGGGCCAGGCCGTGCGGGTCGACACCGGCGCGCCGCTGCCCACGCTCGCCGACGCCGTCGTCCCGACCGCCTACACCGACGGTCACCAGGCCAAGGTCACCGTGCACAAGTCGGTGCCGTCGGCGGGCTACGTCCGCCGGACCGGTGAGGACGTGCAGATCGGCGACGTCGCCGTGCGCAAGGGCGACACCATCGGCTCGGCCCAGGTCGGCCTGCTCGCCGCGGTCGGCCGGGCGAAGGTGCTGGTCTACCCGCGGCCCCGCGTTTCGATCGTTTCCGTCGGCGACGAACTGGTCGACATCGACCGCACCCCGTCGGTCGGGCAGGTCTACGACGTCAACTCGTACGCGCTGTCCGCGGCCGCGCGGGACGCGGGCGCCGAGGTGAGCCGCGTCGGCATCGTCCCCGGCGATCCGAAACGTCTGCGGGAGATCGTCGAAGGCCGCCTGCTGATGTCTGAGATCGTCGTCGTCGCGGGCGGCGCCGGCGGCAGCGCGGGCGACGAGGTGCACGCGGCGCTGTCCGACCTCGGCCACATCGACATGACCCGGGTCGCCATGCACCCCGGTTCGGTGCAGGGCTTCGGCAGGCTCGGCCCCGACTCGGTGCCGACGTTCCTGATCCCCGGAAACCCGATGAGCGCGCTGGTCGTGTTCGAGGTCCTGGTCCGCCCGCTGATCCGCGCCGCGCGCGGCACCCGCAACCCGCACCGCCGGATCGTCGGCGCGCGGCTGCTCTCCCCCATCACCTCGACCAAGGGCCGCAAAGGCTTCCTTCGCGGGCAGTTACTGCGCGACGAAGGCAACGGCGAGTACCTGGTGCAACCGCTCGGCACTTCGGGCGCGCATCTGCTCGCGTCGCTGGCCGAGGCGAACTGCCTGATCAACATCGACGAAGACCTCACCGAGGTCGCCGCGGGCGAGCAGGTCAAGGTGACCTTCCTGGCCCAGCGGGCGTAATGGGCGCACCCATTTCCGGCGTCGCGTATCCGATCGAGACCCGGCATCCGGGCTGGCCCGCGAAGCTGGGGCCGCTCCGGGTGCCCGCCGGGGTCCTCGCCGTTCGACCGGTCCGGCTGCGGGACGCCGGCGAGTGGAGCCGTGTCCGGCTGCGGGACCGCGAGCACCTGGAGATGTGGGAACCGACCGGCATCGGGCCGTGGCCGGACCGCAACGCGTTCTGGTCATGGCCGTCCCAATGGCTGGCTCTGCGCGGCCTCGCCCGGCGCGGCCAGTGCCTCCCGTTCACCATCACGGTCGATGGACGCTTCGCCGGGCAGATCACTGTGGGTAACGTCATCCGGGCGTCGCTCCGATCCGCCTGGATCGGCTACTGGGTGTCATCGGAGATCGTCCGCGGCGGCGTCGCGACAGGCGCCGTCGCGCTGGTCACCGACCACGTCTTCGACTTCGGCGGGCTGCACCGGCTCGAAGCGACCGTCCGCCCCGAAAACACCCCCAGCCTGCGGGTTCTCGGCAAAGCGGGGTACCGGCAAGAGGGCCTTTTCGAGCGCTACCTCGATGTCGCGGGCGGCTGGCGGGACCATTTCTGCTACGCGATCACCAAGGAGGAGACCGGTGACGGACTGGTCTCCAGGCTCGTCGCGAAGGGCCTCGCGGAGCGCGTTTGACCCCGTCACAGGGTCGTTCCGGTGACCGCGTTACCACAACCTGTGAGATTCACCTAATTTGGTGATGCATTTTCCGTGATCGAAACCGGCGAGTCTGCGCGGCGTGTGTGACTGTTGTGGCTAGCGTGACTACAGCAGTGGATCGGGGGAGGTGACGGGAGATGCCCAGTTCGGTGATCATCGTCGCGCTCGCAGCGGCATGGCTCGTCGTTCTCGTGCCCATGGTCGCCCGCAAGCGCCAGCAGGTCGCACGGACGACGGACTCGGCCATGGCGGCGCGGGTCGTGCGGAGCGGGAGCACACGCCACGAGGGACCGGAGGAGTTCGCCATGGCGGAGAACACGGAACCGTCGGTAGAAGACGACCTGGCCGAGCTCGAGGCGGAACTCGACGCCGACCTCGAAGACGAGGAACCGGAAGCCGAACCGCTACCCCAGCCCTCGCGCGCGACCCACGCCGAAAGGGAACGCCAAGGCAGCGGCTACCGGCCGGGCCGGGGCGGTTTCGACCCCGAGGCCGCGGACATCGCCGCGCGCGCCAAATACGCGTTCCGGCAGCGGATCGTCATCGCGCTCCTGGTTCTCGTGGTCACCACCGCGGTCGTCGCCGGCTTCCTGACCCCGACGGTCTGGTGGGCCAACGGTGTCGTCGACGCCGTTCTCATCGGCTACCTCGTGTACCTGCGCCGTCAGGTCCGCATCGAGAACGAGATCCGGCAGCGCCGCCTCGCCCGCTTCAACAACACCCGCGCCCCGCGCCGCTCGGTCGCCGACGACGAAGACTCCGGTGAATCCCACGAGGACATCGAGGTCGTCGCCGCCGAACGCCCTGCCGTCGTGGAGCGCAAACCGTCCCCGATGTCCCGCCTCCGGCGCCAAGCCGTCGTCGTCGACCTCGATGACGAGGATCCGGCCTTCCACGAGCTCGACGAGCCCGGGACCAGGCCTTTCCGCCGGGCCGCCGGAGAGTGACCCCCGCGTTTCGGGGCTCCATGAGCCACTGATAGGCTCATGGAGCTCCAAACAACGGGGCGAGATTCACCAGGGGCTGTAGCGCAGTTGGTAGCGCGTCTCGTTCGCATCGAGAAGGTCAGGGGTTCGATTCCCCTCAGCTCCACAGCAGGTCAAAGGCCCTTCCCAGGGATATGGGAAGGGCCTTTTTGTTACCCGTACAGCAGCAAAGTACAGCAGCAGGTCATTGCAGGCTGTCTCCAAGCTTCTTGAGCGCCGCTCGCGTCTGGTCCGACGAAATCTCGGTGTAGATCTCCATCGTGACCGCGAACTGAGCGTGCCGGAGAATCCGCATCGCGACCCGAGGATGCACGTCGAGATCCGCCAGCAGCGACCCGCAGGAGCGGCGACCGTCGTGCACGGTGATGTACCGGACGCCCGCCTTCCTGCATCGAGTCGCCCACGACCGGAGGAAGTTACGCGGCTCGATCGGCGTGCCGTGCTCGGTCGTGAACACGAGCCCGCTGTCGAGCCAGGCATCAGCCTTCTCCTTGTCTCTCTCCCGACGCTCCAGCCGCAGCTTCAACGCCGCTGTGATGATGTCGATCAAGGGCATGACGTCATCGGACGTCGGAGTCTTCGTCTGGCGATGCAGGAGCTTCTTCTGAACCCTTTGCAACTGCCAGGAGATATCCAGCTCCGACGTCTCGAAGTTGATCGCCTCATCAGGAATGCCGAGCACTTCACCCTCACGCATGCCCATGATCAGGACGAGGGCATACGCCGCGTACAGCGGATCGTTCTCGACCTTGGCCGACTCCAGGAACTTCCGAGCCTCATCACTCGACCACCGTTGCCGCTTCGGCTTCCGGAGAGTCGGCAGGGTCACGAGCGCCACCACATTTCGGCTGATCAACTCTTCGCGACATGCGTAGTTCAGCGCGCTACGCAGGCAGTCCCGAATGTCTTTGATCGTACGACCTGACGGTGCTTGCTCACAGCATCGCCCGAGCGCGCAACACCTCTGCTTGGCCCGCGACCTACGAGCATCCTTCCCCTGCGCACAGCACTGGCACACCAAAGGCAGCTTGTTGACCCACTTCTGTGCCTCACGAAGTTGCAGACGGTCGAGACGCTTGTCTCCCAAGAACGGAGCGATGTACAGCCGAACGAAAAGCTCGTAGTTCACGTACGTCTTGGGTGCCCGGTTCGGCCGGATGACCTCCTCAAGCCAGTAGTTCAGGTACGGCCCCAAGTTCGGAACCCGAGTCGCGACAGGCCCCTTTTTCGCTTCCTGGTGCAGCTTCAACCACTTGTCGTGAACTTCCTCGCGCGTCTTCCCGTAGACGTACTTGCGCTTCCTCTCCCCGCTAGGAGTCGTGACCCACACGTAGGCGGCGAAACCATTGCGGTGGGGGTAAATCGAGCCCTCACCATCAGCGCGTGCCTTCCCAGTCATCAGGCAGCCTCCGCCACTCGATCGTTGATGTACTGATCAACCCATTGAGGGAGAATCCGCCGGTTGTGGCCGTCCTTGACGGATTGAATCCGCCCGGTGGCCACCAGCATCTTTGTCTTCGACAGTCCGTAGCCCAGCATCTCCGCCACCTCAGCGACGGTGTGCCATTTACGCGTGATCATCAGTTCCCCCTTACGCCGCTTGCCGAGTTGCCGAAGTTTCGAGACCTTCGCCCGGTGGCCCCTGTGCGGCGAGTAGTGCTCTGTCGTACTCGGCCTTCCAGGTGATGCGTTCGGAGATGGCGCGCATGACGAGGTGGTCCCGTGGCGGGCAGTGGGTGTCGCCGGGTTCGACCTTGCGCCAGACGAACCGGTCAGGGGCCGGGGCTTCCTTGGTGATGCCGACAGCGGCCAGCGCGTCCAGGACGAAACCCTTCCGGTCCGCCTTGTGATCGGCCACCGTCTTGCCCGACCACTTGCGGGACACCAGCACGCGCCGCCCAGGAAGCCCGAGCGTCGTTCGGCGGTGGGCGCGTCCCTTGCAGTATCCGGGGACGGTCTTTCCGTTGGCTCCCTTGGGGTTGATGCCGTACAGCAGCCACACTGCGCATCGAGGCGAGCACGGGGTCACCGCCAGTTCAGCGTGAAGACGGTCGTGGTGATCCCGCTGTGCTGAGGTGTCCGCGTTGACCACCTCGCCGGTCGACTTGGTCAGGTACTTGGTGAGGTAGCCGATGTGACGCCCGGATTCCTCTGTGCCGCCCAAAATTCCCTTGGAGTGCACCTGACGTCCGAAGGTGACGACGTGCGCCGGTTCCTCCACCGTCTCCACGGCCTCGTCCCACGACGGCAGCGGCTCCCGCGTGTCCATGTCCACGAACGTCCGGGAATGCATGTCCCACAACGGTTCCCGATCGGTGTAGACGATCTCGTCATGGTTGGGCCACCACACCTGGTGATAGGTGGCCTCCGTGACCATCCGGATGACCTCATGGGAGATGGAGCCACGGAGGGCGGTGTGCAGGTGCGGAGCCGCCCGCCGTTGGGGTTCCACGGTGGCGAAGTACTGCACATCCCAGCCGACCACGCGCCGCAGGTTCTGCCACCACCGATCCACCAGCGCCGAGAAGTGCACCGCGTCCCGAGCAGCCCGCCGGTAGTCATACGTCGACGGGTTCACCGGCGAACCATCGGACCGCACCGGGCCGTAGGTGTCGCAGGTGAGAGTGACGAACATCGACGGCCGGAACTTCCCCGCGTACTCACGGCCCACGGTGGTCTTGGTGACCTTGCGGCGTGGCAGGTTCGGTGCGTCCTGCCGCCGCTTGGTCGACCGCTTCACCGGACGCTTCTCCGGGACGTCGAGAGCGGGCAGGCGACCCGTCATCCCCGACGCTCGCAGCTCCTCGTCCACCGAGGCGACCTCTGCCCGCAGCTCCTCCATCTCGACCTCATCACCGACGGCCAGTGCCTCCCGATAGGCCGCCGCCAGATCAGCCCGGAACGCCACCAGCTCCGTCTGCGTCTCCGACGGCGTCTCACGGGCGATGACGGGTTCCTCGGTCATGTGCCAGCCCTCACGGCACTGCGCCTGACGGAGCGCCTTTGCCTTGCGAGCACAAGGAAGGCACACCGATTCCACCGTCGACCCGCACGGCACCGGGACGTAGCGGATCTCGCCGGTTTCGGTGTCGCCGACCTCCATCGTGAAGGGCCGGACACACACGCCGTGCTTTTCCGCGGTGGCCTTCACGACCTCCGCAGAGAGCGCCCCGCGGATTCGTCCATTCGTGGCCGGCGGGCTTGCCGCAGTGCCGTTGACCTGGGGGACTGTGGTTGTGCTGGTCATGCCGTCCCCCTCTCGCCGCGCCGGTCTGACAGGTGGACGACCGAGGCACCGCCGTTGGTGACGTAGCGCTCCAAGTGCTTGATGGTCTGGTCCGGAACCCAACCGGCCCGCACGCGGAGGGGTTCACGGATGCCCTCGCCCCAGACGTAGCCGACACCGGCCGAGCCCTCCGGGATCCGGTTCGCCCACGCCCCACGCTCATACGCGCCGTCCCCGAGGACCATCGGAACCTGTGTCTTCGAGGCCACCCGCAGCGCCACCCGCCGGGGCAACAGCTCCCGAACCGGAACGGTGTCCTTCGTCGGCTCCTGGACATACCCGCGCACCGTGAACAACAGCGCCCGCCCCTGAGTAGCCAGGACCGCCACCCGCTCCACAATGGCCTCACGGGTCTTACGGTCGGTGTAGCGGGTCAACGCCCCGATCTCGTCGAACTCCAGCAGCTCCAACGGATACTCCGTCGAGAGCGGCACCTCACGGGTGTTTCCGGCGAAGACGCGCTTACGGTTCTCCAGCTCATCGATCAGCGCCTCCAGGATCTCCAGCGCTTCCTTGCCCGACTGCCCGTAGCGGGCGAAGATCCCGCGCCCGTAAGACAGCTCCATCGCTTTCGGGTCGATCCCCGACATACGCACCAAACCCGCACGGATCGCCGGAGCCGCCGACACCAGCGGGGACCACATCACCGACCCCTTGCCCGCACCCGTCGCCCCAGCCACGAGCGTGTGCGCGCCACGACCCATCAACGGCACCGTCCACGGCTTCCCGTACTCCGTCGAACCCGCGTACACCGCCCGCAGATCCACCCCCGAGCCATCCGTGGGCAGCATCTCCGGAACCGGCAGGCACGCCACCGCCGCCTCCAGCAGGTCACGGCGCATGAAGTCGATGGACACCACATTGGGTTCCAGCTCACGCACCTGACAGCGGGACACTTTGCGCGCCACCGCCAGCTCACGCGCCTTCTCGTCGAAGTCTTCCGGCTTCTGCCCAGGGACCAGCCGGACCCGGACCTCATCCCACGACGGGCCGGAGCGGACCGACAGCAGTTTCGGCACCGCCACCCCGGACGCCTGACGCGCCTTCGCGACCGCCTCACGCTTGCGCCGCCGAGAAACCAGGTTCACCGTCACATCAACGGGAATCGCGTCATCCCGGACAGTCAGCCCGCAGGCGTGCAGCCACCCGGCCAGCTTGCGACCGTAGAGCGCCCAGCGCAGCCACCACGCCCGCAGCCACCGCCCGCACCACTGGTCATAGCCGACCGCGTCCAACCGCCACCACACCAGCAGCACCGCCGCCAGCACGCCGACCGTGACGACGAGCGACACCCAGCCCAGCACCGTGCACCAGCCCCACAACGCCAGCAGCGCCAGGCAGGTACGCCAGTGCCCGACGAGTTGCCGAACAATCCAGCCGACCGCCCGCAGCAGGCCCCACAGCGCCACACCGAGCACCGCCAACGCGGCCAGCGCCTCGAACACACTCGCCAGCACACGGCCGACCTTGGCCAGCACCCACAACACCACCGCCAGCCCGCCACCGACCGCAAGGGTGGTCATGATCTCCTGCGTGTTCATCACCGACCACCCCGCAGACCAGCAGCGGGAACCACGATCGGCAGCGGCAACATCCCCAGGCACGAGGAGCACTTCTCCTCACCCGGCAGCAGCCGAGCGAACCGTTTGCATTCCGTACAGCGCGTTCGGGTGACCCCCGTTGACTCGCACTGCATGCCGTCATTTATCTTCGTCATTGTTCACTGCTCCAGTGGACAGGCGCAGAACCGGAACAGGTTGGTAGCCAAGGGCCGGTTCTGCGTTTTAAGGGACACTTTTAGCCACGTGAGGACGCGTTTATCCGCCACACGTCCCCACGTGCGAAAATTTCGATATTCAGTTCTTGCCTATCGAGTCAGTCCTGCGACCGTGCGCGCTCCTTACGTTCGAACTCCCGAAGCGCGACCAACCACACGTGCTCCCGTGCGATCTCCAGGCCATCCGCCAGGCGGACCGCTGTAGTCACCGTGGTCAACGACCGTTCGCCCCGCTCCAGTTGGCCGAGGTGCCGAGGGCTGATTCCGGATCGCTTGGCCAGTTGAGCTTGGGTCAGCCGCCGAAATCGACGTGCCCGCCGCAACCATTGCGCCGCCGTCTTGCCGTCCAGCATCGAACCGTCGCCGTTTCCTCCCCATTCCTGCACGCGTCTAACTGGCATCCGATTTCTCCGCCCGAATCCTCGCGGCAAGTTCTTCCGCCTTACCGTCCTCGTGCGCGACCCAGTACCGAATCTCGTGGTGATGAAAACGGTCCACATCGGACACCGCGCGATACATTCTGGCGTTGGCCTGCCGCCATTTCAGCCACGTCGACAGGCTCGCCCCTGGCAGCGGACGAGTCGATGCCGCAACGTCGTGCGCATCCTTGAGTGTTTGCGGCTCATTCCTGCCCGGAGTCGTCATCACAGGCCCCGGTCCGTGCGCGGCTTTCGAGCAGTGCCGCCAGTTCGTCCGCGCAATCGCGGAGTCGGCGAAGGAAGACGGCCCGGCTCAGCCAGTCGCCCCGATGTTCGGGAGGACGGATCGTCAGCGATCCCGCTGTGCCCGACAGCACCAGCGCCGGGGGCGACCCCGGACCCGAACCAGTCTCCTCCACCGTCACCTCGTCCCACGGGCTGATCACCCACGTTGGGCCGAACCCCTCCCGCATACTCGTCACCTCCCGCCTTGCGTTCCCACTCCCGCGCCTGCTCCTCGAAGGCTTGCGCGGCCGACACCACGGCGGCGACCACCCACCACGGCAGGTCGGGATCACTGCCCAGCGCTCGCCATGCCTGAGCGACCAACCGCGACGCCGCCGCCATCTCTCGCGCAACATCCGGATTCGCGCCCCGCGACCGTGCATCCACGTCCGCCGCGTCCCGATAAACGCGATACGCCGACTCCCACGCCGACACCTGCTTTTTCGACGTCACGACACCACTTCCCTCTAGAAGTCAGTGCCGTCACGCGGCCTTGGCCGAGGACTCACCCGCCGTCGACCGGGAAGCCTTCCCGCCCACGCCACTTCCCGCCGCCTTGAATCCGGTAGCGCGGAACACGTAGGACAGATACTTGTACTCACCTTGCCCGGCCACCTTGGGTTCAGCGGTCAGCCCGTCCAGCTCCACCGGGCGCATACCCGGCATCACCTCAGCCGTCGTCGGCACCGGCTGCACATCAGCCAGCAGCGTGATCTCGAACGAAGCCCGCTTCGCCTTCGTCTCACCGGGGTCGGTCGCCATGAACTTCCACTGCCGCTTCCCGGTCACCTCGTCCACCCGCTGCCTCGTCGGCCGCCCCTGCGCCCTCTCCTCACGCGACTGATATTCGTTGTCCGGCGACACTTCGCCCACCATCACAAGACCCTGCGGAAACGCGTCATCGTGGTCAACGCTGAATCGGATGCCCTTTTCGATCGCCATGTCGTGGTGAACCTTCCCGCTTGTCGGATACGCCTTTACCGGCGTACCTACAACAATCGGCCAAATGGGTGTCCCGTCACGACACCGTCTCGGTCTCGCCTCACTGCGTCTCGCACTCACTTTGTCTCGTCTTGTCTCGTCTCCCGTGCTACGTTGGTCTCATGAGCCCCGACACCACAGCTCAGGAAGCCCGGCCGATCGTCCTCAAAGTCCTGCTCAGAGGACGACACTTGCAGAGCTACCGCGCGTTCTGCCGCGAGTACGACAAGGTGGCCGAGAAGGTCGACAAGAGCCTCAGGGGCAGCTTTCCCAGCAAAGCCCAGTTCTACCGATGGCTATCCGGCGAACTCGTCGGCCTGCCCTACGCCGACCACTGCCGAATCCTTGAAGCAATGCTTCCCGGCTGGCAAGCCGAACAACTCTTCGGGCCGCACGAAGGCGGAATCGAGTTTGTACCCGAGCCGCCCCAGACAAGGGCGGAAGCTCCTGCTCAAGGGTCTCCCCCGCAGAGGATTCACACAGAGGGGGCCCGAGCCGCCCCAGGAAACCAGGTTGGCGAAGAATTCGCCCTTGCGGTCCCCAGGGCTGAATTCGGCGATTCTACTATCGACGTCTTCTCACTACCGAACCCGCAGCCAGGTCGGTTACTGGACTTGAATTGGGAAACATTCGGACTGGGGATCGAGCGGCTCGGCAATCAGATCAAGAATCTCGGCAGCCGCCTCGACGTTGATATCTGCTTCGGGATCAACGAAGCAGGTTTGGTCATGGCAACTTTTCTTTCGTCTTCACGATTTTCGCGATGCCCCATCGGCTACCTACGATGCAACAAGGTTCGCGGTGGTATCGAACTTGACGACGCTTCCGTTTTCCCCGAGGCCAAAGATCACCCGACTATCGTTCTCTGCGATTTCGAGGTCAAGCATTCCGACGCTATCGGATACCTTGAAAAGCAGGTTCGTGCACGCTACCCGACTGCCGACCTGTATTTTGCCGTATTCGGAGCCATGACCAAGGGCGACGATCCCCGCGCCTACAGCTTCGATGACCTTGCAGGCGTGCACAACCTGCGGAAGGCAGACTTCTCCGCTATCTTCATCGCCGCGACCATGAGCCCTCCCGGCATTGAACCTCCGCTGGAACTGCGATAGATCACGAAGGTGGCCCACTCGATGAACCACGAACCGTCAATCCCAGACTTGGCCGCACGCATCGCCGATCTGGTCAAGGGAATGATGCTCGAAATCCGGCCCCGCCTGATGAAAGCCGCCATCACTGGCAATCGCGGAGAACACGAGAACGTTCGCCATAGTGACAACTTCCTTTCAGACTTCGATCTGTGGATGCATCGACGCTACAAGGAAGCCATTGCCGAGCACCTGACGTCCTTCGTCTACGCATCAGAGGAAGCCGACCCGGAGGTGATCGGCCCAGACTCCGACCCTGATCTTTGCGTCCTCGTCGATCCCTTGGATACCAGCGAACTCGCGGTGCGCGGCCTTTACGGCTACACGCACATCATGGTCTACTCTCGCGCTCTCGCCAGGCCGATCGTTTCGGTGATCGGAGATATCTTCCACCACATTCAGCTCTACATCGGCGCGCGAGACGACGAAGGCGTTGACCGGGCGTTCATGGTCACAGCCGACTCCACTAGGTACGCACTCGACCAGCCCTCGCAAGCCAGCCTTCCGCAAGCCCTGGTAACCAACTACTTGATGCGCCCAGATGCACGGTTCGCTCCCCTCGCACGGCAGGAGGGTTTCCTAGCCGCTCTCAGCGCACCGTCCGCCGGAGACAAGAAGAAGGGGCGTATCGGTGTCGACTTCGGTTCAGTGAGCCTGTGCCATGTGGCCGCTGGTCTGACCGACGCCACAGTCGAGTTCGCGAAGGGGTTCGCCATCTGGGACCTTGCGCCAGGCCACTACGTGCTTCATGCCGCAGGCGGAACCGTCGTCGATCTCCAGGGCCGAGCGCTCCCCCTTGACTACAGCTTCGATTCGCTCGCTGACATCACCGCGGCGATGAACCCGCGCCAAAAGTTCGTTGCCGCCGGTAACGCCAGCCTTGCCGACGAGATCGTTAAGACGCTGCGCGTGTAGCTCACCCTGACGCCCCGAGCGGTCGCCAAAGCGCAGACAAGCGAGTCCTGCCGAATTTGGCTCTATGGGATCAAGGCGCCGCCGTTGGCGGCGCGCGGGTCACCACCCGTCCGGCGGGCTACGCCCAAGAGGCGACGCCGGCCTCCCGCTCCGCTCCGGCAGGCGCCGCCGGGCGAGCCCGCCGCAGGGCAGCACCCGCAGCGCGCCGCCAACGACGACGGAGCTCCAGGAGCCACACGGCGAGATCACCCGACCCGCCCAGCCGACGCGCAGTGGTCACCGGGGGCTCCCTCGCCTCTCAGCGTCTTACGCCGAGCCGCCCGCATCAAGGCGGGAAAGCGTGCCTTGACACGACCGACTCAGCGCAAGGCGTGGCGGTGACGAGGGGAACGGGGACGAGCAGGCACCAGGGCACTCAGGCAGCCGCGAGGGGCCGGAGTGCGATAGATTCAGAGCGAGACTCAGCGCGCTGACCAGCGACGATGACGCTGCTGTACAGCAGCAAAGTACAGCAACGCCATCGACCATGAGCGACCGTCAGCAGCGTCTATGGCCTTGGGCATGACCTCAGTGACCTGCGGAAACGTCGATGCCGACAGTTCGCATCGAGAAGGTCAGGGGTTCGATTCCCCTCAGCTCCACAGATCCAAGAGACCCGCGACTCATGAGTCACGGGTCTCTTGCGTTTCGTCCCGGCTAGGCCAGGTCGCGGTATTGGTGCAACAGCCGGTTGAACCGTCGCAGCTTTTCGACCGCGTCCTCCGGCACCGGGTCCGGATGAAAGTGCATGACCTTGTTGCGGATGACCCGGATCGCGTCCAGCCGCTCGATGAAAGCGGAGCGATCCAATGGCCAGCCCAACTTCGCCCATGCCTCGTTGTTCTCCAGTACGCGCAGGTAGTCACCAATGGTGAGCTGATCGAAGCTCTCGACCTTCCTGTTGCAATACGGCCGAATGGATTCGACGTCGAAAGAGCGCCCCAGAATCCAGCGGAGCGTTTGATCCAGCTCACCCAGCTGGAAGAACGGCGTAGCCAGCTCGCCGTAGCGCTGCGCGACATCGGCGGTCGTGACAATGCCCTCGATGACCTTGCTTTCGTTCAAGACGAAGACGAAATCGCGCTGCTGCAACGTAGGAAGCACCTCGAAGAGGTCGCGATCGTAGGGAACGACCTCCACCAGAGGATCGATCGCATCGGCGACGCTCGCCTCGGGCCTCTGGTGCATCGCCTGCGCGACCGAGCGCCACGTGACGGCACCTCGCAGGTTACGGGGGCCGCTCAGGACCGCGAGCTGCGAGTAGTCGTTGAGAAGCATCTTCGTGATCGCTTCTTCGAGCGTGCTGTTGGGACTCACAGACTCGACACCACGCAGAGGAGACAGATTTCCCACCGTCAGACGGACGTTCAGGTCGTCACCGCCCTCGTCGTCCTCCGCGACCGGGAGATTGTCCATTCCAGACCTTCCCGCCTCCGGTGGCTCGTCTTCCTCGTCGGGTGGCGTGATCAGCGAAACCGTCGTGTCGAGGGTCACCGCCCTGAAGCTGGGCGAAGTCACCAATCCGTGGTTCGCGAGATCCGCTTCGATCTGACTGACCTGGTCGCCACGATCCTTCACCCCCCAAAGCGCCAGGAGGTCACGGACCGAGAAGCTCTCGGGGTTCCGCTCGTCCGCGCGACCACGCGCCTCCCGCAAGCGCGAATGGATCCGTTGCCGGTCCACGTCTTCGTTCTGCCGGTTGGCCGCGGCCGCCGCCGTCGAAATCGCCCGGTCCAGCAGTTCCTGACGAACAGCGTCCAGCATCCGGCCCTGGTCGACCACATGCCACGCATGCCAGCCGTCGACCGCCCGCATGCCGGCTGCCACCATGGCCGCCCGGGATGGCGAGCGGAATTCCTCGCCGTCCGGGACGAGCCGGATCCGCCCTTTTTCTGTCACCGTCGCGTCGTAGACGGCACCGATCCGGCTCCGCGTGAACCTGAGCTTCTCCCCTACCCCGACCAGCCCGGCGTCCAGCAAGTCCAGAACCGTGACCCGCCGCCCGCGGATAAGGTGCATCGTCCGGCCGCTGCTCTCGGTGGTCCCCTCCGTCATCGCGCTCACCACTTCCCCAGGCCGGAGAACTTGCGGCGAGACCCGATCGCCTGCTTGAGCACCCTCTTCTCGAGTTCCGCCTGGTTCAGGCGATCGACCCGGGTGAGTTGCAGTGCGGCCGCGAGGGCACGAAGGCCGTCCCGGTCCAGCTGAAGAGTGTCGAGGTAGGCAGCTCCTTCTTCGACAGTCTCCATTTCACGAAGCCGTGCGGCGATGGACGCCACTTCCGCGTCCGCCCGCGCGGTTTCCGGCTGGAGCGCCACCTTCGCCTGTCGGCTCTTCCGCGGCGTGCCGAGCTGTTCAGTTCCCGGGGAAGCCAAGTGATCGATGAGTCCGGCTTTGGTGAGACCACTGTAGCCGCGCAAGCCACGCAACCTGGCCACCCTCCGCAGTCCGGTCACGGGTAACCCGGTCGCTCGCAAGAAGATCCGTCGCTGATCCTCCGATGCCGGTTTCGAAAGCTCCTGCGCGACGAGTTCCGGATCGCCGGAGGGCAGCAGGGCCTCCGGCGCGGGGCCGGACGATGAGACCTGTGTGTCACCGTCGCGCGAGATGGCGAGCCGGGCTTCCCCACTGACAATCGCCAGCAGGGTGGCCTCGTCTTGTCGCTCAAGGAACTCGTACACCCTGGCTTGCAGCGCGACGACGCTCTTCAGCTCGTTCACCGGTGGCCACCCGACGGCAAGGCGAGCGCACCCAGCACCTCGTCCGCCAGCCGGTCGAACTCCCTGACGACCTCATCCTTCGCGGAAGCACCCAGCATCGCCGGTACACCGCTCTCACCGGCGTCGCCGAAGTGCCGCGGGCTGTTGCGGATCTTGCTGTCCAGTACGGGGACCCGGGAGTTCAGGCGTACCTCCTCGATGTAGGTGTGCTGCGCGAGGACTACTTGCTGCGAGTAGATCTGCACCATCGTGAAGACCACTCCCAAGAAGCTCGGATCGATCGCCCGATGACCGCCGCTACCACCCTTGTGGTTGACGAAGTCGTTGAACTGCTCCACCAGTTTCCCGCAGTTGCCCGCCAGATAGTCCAATCCCAGCGTGGACAGATAGTCCGCCTTCGCCGGTACGAGGATCTGCTCGCTGGCCACGATCGCGGTCTTGGTGACGAGGCCGAAGTTCGGCGCACAGTCGATGAGGACCAGGTCGTACCCGCTGAACCGGCCGTCTTCCAGCGCGGCTCGCAGACAGCCGTGCAGATCCAGGAACTTTCGCTTCGACCCGTCGAGAGTCGTCGTCCCACCCAGCCGAGCGGCGAGTTCGAGGTCTATGTCGATGAGGCCGAGATGTGAGGAGATCAGATCGAGCTGACCACCGGTTTCCTTGAGAACGTGGTTGGCCCGCTCGGGAGTGACGATCAAATCGGCGAGCGACACCTCGTTGCCGGGCGATTCGGTGCCATACCATTGCTTGATCGTCCGGCTGTCCTTGAGCCGATCATGCCATTCGTCGACCGAGAAGAAGGAGAAGGTCAAATTCGTCTGCGGATCGAGATCGAGGAGCAGCACCCGGAGACCGCGGCTCGCGGCGACCGCTCCCAAGTTCGCGGTGAGCGTCGTCTTTCCCACACCGCCCTTGTAGTTCATGACCGCCACGACCCGCATACGCTTCTCCCCGTCGGTCTCGCGTTCTGGCCTGACGACCTTTACAGAGGCCCCGCGCCCAAGGCAACCAACGAACTCGAACATTGACTCCAATGTTCGCGACGCTAGGCCATTCGATGCAGCCACACGAACGCGCGAACACAGAAAGTCAGAGCAGGTCCGAATTCACTTCATTCCACTTTTCGCGTTAAAGCTCGATCTTTTTCACCGATTTCGTCGCGACATGTTTAGAAATTTGCGAATACGGAAGGAGGAATTCCTGTGGCTTCGATCGGCACATCATCGGAACAGCGCCCCGACCATCCATAGTGGACGTGCCCGGCGAGGTGCCGTCACCTCACCGCGAACGCGGCCGCCGCCCGGAGCGGCGGCCGCCTGCCGGCTCAGACGCGCTGCTGGATACGGATCAGGTTCCCGGACGGGTCGCGGACGGCGCCGTCGCGCAGGCCGTACGGCTGGTCGGTCGGCTCCTGGATGATCTCGGCGCCCGCGTCCTGCAGGTGTTTGAAGAGACCGTCGAGGTCATCGGAGGAGAACAGGATGCCCGCGTACGTGCCCTTGGCGATCATCTCGCCGATGACGCGGCGTTCGTCGTCGGTGATACCCGGGTCGACGGCCGGCGGGTGCAGCACGATCGACACGGGCTGCCCCGGCGGGCCGACGGTGATCCAGCGCATGCCGTCGTAGCCGACGTCGTTGCGCACCTCGAAGCCGAGGACGTCGCGGTAGAACGTCAGCGCGGCTTCAGGATCGGTCTGCGGGAGGAAGCTCCCGTGAATGGCGATGTCCATGATGGTCACGCTAGGTGAGACCGGTTCTCGGCGCTTCTCGATTCCTGATCGGTCGCGCCGGCTAGGAAATCCGCCTGGTCAGATGCACGGTGACCTGGTCTCCGATCTCCTTCCGGATCACCTTCCGGAAGGGTTTGCGCAGCGGCATCATGTGGACGCCGCCGCCGATCGGCAGCATGCTCACCTCGTAGTCGTGGCCGTCCACGGTGCCGACGACCTTGACGGCCTTGCCGGTGCCGAAGAACTCCGCGGAGCCCGGCATGTTCACACACGGCCAGCCGCTGTTCGAGTCGGGGATGACCTCGGCCGTGAACGTCACGTCGATTTCCTGCGGTGTCTTGTCAGTCATGTTTTTCAGTTCTTTCTCTTCGTGGTTTCACGAGCCGCCTTGATCGCTTCGACAGCTCGGTCGACGTCCGCCTCGGTCGTGCTCCAGTTGGACACGGAGATGCGCATCAGGCGCCGGCCGCGCCAGGTGGTCGCGCCCATCCAGCACTCGCCGGAGCGCTGGACGGCCTCGACCACGCGCTCCGTGTCGTCGCCGAAGTCGACGAGCACCTGGTTCAGCACCACGTCGTTCACGACGGTGACGCCGTCGCACGCGTCGAGTTTCCCGGCGAACCGGCGGGCGAGGGCGCAGCATCGCTCGATCATCTCGGCGATCCCCGTGCGGCCCAACTCACTGAGTGCCGCCCAGGTGGCGAATCCGCGCGCCCGGCGGGAGGACTCCGGCACGAAGTCGCTCGGCGCTCTCACGCCACCATCGCCTTGGCCGGTCAGGTAAGCGGCCGTGAGCGACATCGCCGCGATGTGGGACTCGGGATGAGCGCAGAAGGCGTACCCGCTGTCGTAGGGGACGTTGAGCCACTTGTGCCCGTCGACCGCCCAGGAGTCGGCCGTTTCCAGTCCCGCGGTCAGCCTCCTGAGCGCGGGAGCGGCGGCCGCCCAGAGCCCGAAAGCGCCGTCGACGTGGACCCACGCGCCGTGCCGGTGGGCGATCTCCGTCGCGGCGGCGAAGTCGTCGAACGCTCCGGTGTTCACGTTGCCCGCCTGAAGGCAAACGATTGCGGGCCCGTCGAGCGCCTTCTCGAGATCGGCGATGTCGATGGCGCCTTGGTCGTCCGCGCGGACCGGCCGGACGGCGTCGGTCCCCAGGCCGAGGAGACGGAGGGAACGGTCGATCGTCGCGTGCCGCTCCACGTTGGCGACGACCCGCAGCGGCGGCGCCCCGTGCAGCCCGCGGCGTTCGACGTCCCATCCCGCCTGGGCCAGCACGTGATGCCGGGCGGCGGCCAGGCCGACCGTGTTCGCACCCTGTCCGCCGGTCACGAACCCGAAGGAGGCGCCGGACGGCAGGCCGAGGACGTCCTTGAGCCACTCACCCGCCACCTCCTCGACGATCGCGGCGGCCGGCGAGGTGACCTTGTTGAACGCGGGCTGATCCCAGCCGGTCGCCAGCATGTCGGCCGCCGTCGCGGCGTCGAGCGCGCCACCGGTGACGAAGCCGAAGTACCTCGGCCCCGTGCTCCCCACCAGCGCGGGCTCGACGGCGTCGGCCAGCCGCCGGATGACGTCAGCGGGCGGGACGGGCGTCTCGGGCAGGTCGCCGAGCTTTTCCCGGACGCCCGACGTGTCGTCCGGGAAGACCGGGA
Organism: Amycolatopsis azurea DSM 43854; assembly: GCF_001995215.1. Taxonomy (GTDB): domain Bacteria; phylum Actinomycetota; class Actinomycetes; order Mycobacteriales; family Pseudonocardiaceae; genus Amycolatopsis; species Amycolatopsis azurea. The sequence goes on along the minus strand of NZ_MUXN01000020.1, from coordinate 119,531 downwards.
CGTCGGCCACGCTCTCGCGATAGTCGGCCACGCGGGCGGCGGCGTCGGCCAGCAGGTCTCGCAACTCACTCATCCGGCGGCTCTCTCTCGATCGTCGCGAACCAGGCCGGGGCGCCGTTTTCGTCGTGGAACCTGGTCCGGACGCGCTCCTCCTCGATGGTCTTCACGCGCCATCCTGCACCGAAGGGCTTTGTCAGCGCCTCGCGTTCTACGGGGTGCGGCCCAGCGTTCTCGCCGTCGCTGAAACACAGGATGTACAGCGTCCCTTTGGTGACCGCTTCGAGGCTTCTGACGTACGCCAAGCGCTCGTCGGCGTCGAAAGCGTGGAAGAGGCCGCAGTCGAGCACAGTGTCGAATCGACGTCGGAGCCGATCCAGGTGGAGCGCGTCCGCCGTCACGAACTCGGCGTCGAGCCCGCGTTCCCGGTTCTTCTCGCGTGCGGTTTCGAGAGCCGTCTCGGCGACGTCGACACCCAGCACGCTCAGGCCCCGGGACGCGAGGTGGAGCGCGTTCTCACCGGATCCGCAGCCCGCGTCGAGCACGGTGCCGGTGAACCTTCCCGCCGCCCGGACGACGGCGGGCTGGGGTCCGCCGAAGTCCCAGGGAGCTGGGCCTTCGTGGTACGAGGCGTCCCAGGGCAGGCCGGTCATGCGCTCATGACTGGTCGGGGCCCTGCCGCCGAAGGGATCTTCGCTCGCTTCCGGCATGGTGGCCTCCGTTCAGCTCAGGGGCTCAACCGCCCGCGGTCGCACCCTTCCCCTTGCCCCCGATCAGCTGACTCACCCGCTGAGGGGTCAAACCCAGTACCGCGGCGATCTCCCGCCCCGAAAGACCGGAAGTTCCGAGTTTCTTCGCCACGTCACGCTGCTTCGCCGCGGCCTCGCGTTGCCTGCGCTCCGCGTCCCGCACGTCGGCGCGCGCCGACCTGACCTGCTCCGCAAGCTTGGCATCCAACTGGGGTACGACGTCCACTTCGAAGGAAGTTTCGTCGTCGAGATCGAGAGCGAACGCGATGTACTCACGGGCGACGGCCTCCGCCTTCGACAGGGTGCTCGCCTGCGTGACTCCGACCCCGTCGACATGCAGTTCCCAGCCGCGCTTCCAGCGCTTGGCCACGACGACATAGGTGTCGGTCACTGCAACCACCCCTTCGAGAGACACGTGAGCTTCTTGATGACGTCGTCCACGACTCCAGGTGAGACGTTCTTGTAGTTGGGCACGATCGCTTGATGTCGCCCGCAAGGACACACCCACTTCTCATGACTGCCCCGAGTCGATTTGTGAGCGCAGCTTTCGTCGAGTAGTGCCCGCCGCACGTCTCGATACTTCATCGCCTTCACCACGCAGCCTAATCTAGCCCCCCTTGATATTCAACATCTAGAGGGGCTGGACGCGCCTTGCCTGATCAGGTGATGACCATCATGGCGAAACCCGGTCTCGATCCCGCACGCGAGAGGGTGCGTGACCAGGTCCTCATGTGACCTTGGGAAACCTTGTTTGACCTGCGTCGGAATGCCCCGGTACCGTGTGGCGTTAGCACTCTTGTCGGCTGAGTGCCAATGCACGAAGGAGCAGCAGTGCCCACCTACCAGTACGCCTGCAAGGAATGCGACCACGCTTTCGAGGCCGTGCAGTCGTTCTCCGACGCGAGCTTGACCGTGTGCCCGCAGTGCTCGGGCCCGCTTCGCAAGGTCTTCAGCTCGGTCGGCGTGGTCTTCAAGGGCAGCGGGTTCTACCGCAACGACTCGCGCGACTCGAAGGCCAATACGACCTCGAACTCGTCGTCGGCCAAGAGCGAGTCCAAGACCGAGAGCAAGTCGGAGTCGAAGATCGAGTCGAAGTCGGACTCGAAGAGCTCGGCATCCTCCTCCACGGGTACGACGAAAACGGCCGCCGCCGCTTCCTGACGTCCCGAGTTGTCCACAGGCCCCCGGTTATCCACAGCCGGGGGTTTTCGTTCTTTCCAGGTGTCGCACCGGCCCCTAGCGTCGAGATCATCACCGATCGACGAAGGGGAATCCCGTGTTCCACGATCTGCCCGTGCTGCGAAGACTCCGCGGCAGGCCCGCGCGGTTGCTCCGCCGTTGGCTTGCCCTGTCCCTGCTGCTCAGCGGCCTGGTCGTACTCTTCCTGCCCGCCTCCGCGCGTGGCGCGCCCGGCATCGCGACCGTGGTCTCCGCCCGCGACCTCCCGGCCGGGTCGCTGCTGCGCGCCGGGGACCTCGAACTCGTCGACCTCCCGGACGACGTCCGTCCACAGGGCGCCACCGGCCAGCGGTCCTCGGTGGAGGGGCGGATGCTCGTCGGGGCGGCGCGGGCGGGTGAACCGCTGACGGACGTCCGCCTGCTGGACGCGGCCATCCCCGGATCGGGTGATCCCGAAAGCTCGACAGTCCCGGTGAGGCTCGCCGACGCCGGTGTCGCCGAGCTGCTCAGGCCGGGTCAGCGGGTCGACGTCGTCGCGGCCGCCGAGGCTGGACGAGAGGCGTCTGTGCTGGCCAGCATGGCCGTGGTGGCGGCCGTCGGCGAACAGGGCACCCGCGACCCGAAGACCCTCGGCACCGGGAGCAAGGGACCTTTGGTGCTGCTCTCCCTGCCCTCGGAGATCGCGACACGGGTCGCGGCCACTTCGCTGGAACGGTCCATAGCGGTTACCCTCCGCTAGCTCGCGCCTGCCCGGTGGCGGCGGGCGCCTGCGTCCCCCCGGTTCGGAAAAGGGACGGTCGGCGAACCGTCCCAGGTGAAGAGGAGAGAGCGTCTTGCTCAAGGGTTTCAAGGACTTCCTGATGCGCGGGAACGTCGTCGACCTCGCGGTCGCGGTGGTCATCGGCGCGGCGTTCACGGCGATCGTCACGGCCTTCACGAACGGCCTGATCAAACCGCTGATCAACACCATCGGCGGCTCGGACGCCGCCAAGGGGCTGGGATTCAACATCCTCGCCGAGAACGACGCCACGTTCCTCGACTTCGGCGGCGTGATCAACGCGGCGATCAACTTCGTGCTGGTCGCGGCCGTCGTCTACTTCGTGATCGTGCTGCCGGTCAAGCACGTCCAGGAGCGGCGCAAGCGTGGCGAAGAGGCGGGCCCGGCGGAGCCGACCGACGTCGAACTGCTCACCGAGATCCGCGACCTGCTGCGCGCGCAGCAGAACCGCCAGGGCTGACCCGGATCACCGGTCGTGATGAGGCGGCCGGTTCTCCAGGTACCACGAGTCGGAGTCCGGGGTGCGCTGCCCCGGCTCTCGCTCGTCGGACGTCGTGTCGGGCAGGACGTCGCCGAAGATCTCGTCGACCCGGCGTTTCGCTGCCGCAGCGGGGTGCTTGTCCTTGTCTTCACCTGGCATGACGTCCATTTTCGCACCGGTCGCGGGGTCCGCCGACCGGTGGGACCATCACTGTATGGGCATTGTCGACAAAGCGAAGGGACTGGCCGCGCAGGCCGTCCACAAAGCGGAAGAGGTCGCGGGCGAAGTCCGCGAGAAGGCCGGGCCGCTGGCCGAGAAGGCGGGCGACGTCGCGGCCAAGGGTGTCTCGGTCGCGTCGGCCGGGGCGAACAAGGTCACCGGCGGCCGGTTCGAGGACAAGATCGGCCAGGTCACCGAGAAAGTGGAAGGAGTACTCCACCAGGACAAGAAGGACGAGCCCGGGCCGGAGCCCGGACCCGCCGCCAAGAGCTAAGCCTCTTCGAGCCCGGAAAGCTCGTCGATCACGTACGGCACGAGCGACGAGAGCGTCGCCATGCCGTCGCGGACGGCCGCGCGCGAACCCGCCAGGTTGACCACCAGCGTGCTGCCGGAGACGCCGACGAGCCCGCGGGAGATGCCCGCGTCCACCGCGCCGGCGGCCAGTCCGGACGCGCGCAGCGCTTCGCCGATGCCCGGGATCGGGCGGTCGAGCACACCGGCCGTCGCGTCGGGCGTGCGGTCGCGCGGGGAGACCCCGGTGCCGCCGACGGTGATCACCAGGTCGGCACCGCCGATCACCGCGGTGTTGAGCGCGTTGCGGATCGCGGCCGTCTCGGCCTCGACCACCACGACACCGTCGACGATGAACCCCGCCTCTTCGAGCAGCTCCGTGACCAGCGGTCCCGTGTTGTCCTCGTGTTCGCCGTGGGCGACCCGGTCGTCCACGATGACCACCAGTGCGCGGCCCAGCCGTTGTGCGCTCCGTTCCATACGCACACCGTATCCGGTTTCGGCTGATCTTCGCTCCCATGGTGCCGGGCGGCGCGAGTTGTGACGATTCCCTGACGTGAGCCGCTGATCCGGGGCCGTCGGCGAAGATCAGCCCTAGCGTCGGGATAGTGCGAACACTGGTAACCGGCGGGGCCGGGTTCATCGGCTCCCACATCGCCGATCTGCTGTCCGATCAGGGCCACGAGGTCGTCGTCCTCGACAACCTCCTGCGCACCGCCCACGGTTCGTCGCGTCCGCCCGGGTACACCGGACGTCACCGGTTCCTGCGCGGCGACGTCACCGACACGGAGCTGGTCGCCGAACTGCTGGACGGGGTCGACGCGGTCTGCCATCAGGCCGCCGTCGTCGGGCACGGCGTCGATCCGTCCGACGCGCCGTCGTACGCGCTGAACAACGACTACGGGACGGCCGTGCTGCTCGCCGCGATGCACCGGGCGGGAGTCCGGAAACTGGTGCTCGCGTCGTCGATGGTCGTCTACGGCGAGGGTCGCTACGAGTGCCTCATCCACGGGATCGTCCCGCCGTCGCCGCGGAAACAGTCCGATGTGGACGCCGGATGCTTCGAGCCCGCGTGCCCGGCGTGCGGCGCCGAACTCGACTGGCGGCTGGTCCCCGAGGACGCGCCGCTGCGGCCGCGAAGCACGTACGCGGCCACCAAGCTCGCGCAGGAACACCTCGCGGCGGCGTGGGCCCGTCAGACCGGCGGGACGGTCTGGGCCATGCGGTACCACAACGTCTACGGCCCCCGGATGCCGCAGAACACCCCGTACGCGGGCGTCGCGTCGCTGTTCCGGTCCTCGCTGCTGCGCGGCGAGGCGCCGACAGTGCTGGAGGACGGCAAGCAGCAGCGCGATTTCGTGCACGTCCACGACGTCGCGAGAGCGAACGTCCTGGCGCTGACCACCGACGGGCCCGAAGGCGACCTGACCCCGCTGAACATCTGTTCCGGACAGCCGCACTCCGTCGGCGAACTCGCCGTGGAACTCGCGAAGGCCTGTGACGGCCCGGCTCCGAAGATCGCCGGTGGCGCGCGGCCTGCCGACGTCCGGCACGTCGTCGCCGACCCCGTCCGCGCCGAACGGCTGCTCGGCTTCACCGCGCGAACCGGTTTCGCCGAAGGCATCGCCGGGTTCGCCACCGCTGAACTGCGGGAACCGGTCGCTTCCTGAAACCGGGAACAGACCCGGCCCCCGCTCGGTTGTCGTTCCCGGCAACGGAATCGACTTTTTTGGGGGTTTTGGTGGGCATCACCGTCGGAGACATCGAGATCGAAGCGATCGGGGACGGCCTGATCCGGCTGCCGCTCGCGTTCTTCCCCGGTCTCGACCCCGAAGCCCACTCGGACGTCTTCGACGAAGACGGCACCGTGCACGTCCCGACAGGCGCTTACCTGATCCGCGGCAACGGCCGCACGATCCTCGTCGACACCGGCCTCGGCCCGCGCGAGTTCGCCTTCCCCAAGGGGATGACGCCCGCCAAGGGCGACCCCACCCCGCCGATGGGCACGGGAGGCGACCTCGCGGCCGCGCTGGACAAGGCGGGCTGCCCGGTCGGCGAGATCGACACCGTCTTCCTCACCCACCTGCACAACGACCACATCGGCTGGATCGCCCCCGAAGGCGACCTGACCTTCCCCAGTGCTCAGGTCGTCTTCGGGCAGCTCGACTGGGAAGCCCTGATCGAGCCCGCCGAGACGGGCGCTTGGCCTCGCGTCGGCATGGAGACCGCGCGCGGCGCGGGCCTGACCGAGGCGATCAGCGGCGACGACGTCGAGATCGCGCCCGGCATCGTGGCCCGGCACGCCCCTGGCCACACGCCGGGTCACTACGTCCTCGACATCACCGCGGACGACGAGCGCCTGCTGCTGCTCGGCGACGTCCTGCACACGCCCGCGCAGCTGACGGACACGCGGGTGGGCTTCCTCGGCGACGTCGACCCGGATCTCGCGCTCCGCACCCGGCGGCGCTTCCTCGCCGAAGCCGAAGAGACCGGCGCGCTCATCGCGCCGGCCCACTTCCCGGACATGGGTTTCCTGCGCCTCTAGGGCATCGCGAGCGGCAGCCGGACCTCGAAACGGCAGCCCGGACCGTCGTTCCGGACGCCGATGCGGCCGCGATGGGCCTCGACGAGGCCTTTCGCGATCGCCAGCCCGAGTCCGCCGCCGCTCGCCAGCCCGCCGCGCTCGGGCGTCCGCGCGGGCGTCCCCCGGAACGCGACGTCGAAGACGCGCCCGATCTCGTCGTCGGGGATCCCGCCGCAGCCGTCGGAGACCGCCAGCAGCGCCTCGCCGCCTTCGATGCCGATCTGGACCGCGACCGTCCCGTCCGGCGGGGTGTGCCGCACGGCGTTGGACACCAGGTTGCGCACGATCCGCGCCAGCTCCGGGTCGCTGCCGGAGACGACCGGCCACACGGTGGCCTGTTCGATCATCCGCACGCGTTTCTGCTCGGCGAGCGGGGCCTGCGCGGCGACGGCGTCGCTCACGACGTCGCGCAGCGGCACGGCGGCCATGGTCAGTTCCAGCGCGCCCGCGGTGATCCGCGACAGCTCGAACAGATCGCCGACCATGCCCGACAACCGCGTCGTCTCGCCGCTGATCCGCCGCGCGTACCCGGTGACCTCGATCGGCTCGGCGACGACGCCGTCCGCGACGGCCTCGGCCATCGCCTGGATCCCGGCCAGCGGGCTGCGCAGGTCGTGGCTGATCCACGCGACGAGTTCGCGCCGTGACGCCTCCGCCGCGCGCTCCCGTTCCCGCGCCTCCCGCTCCCACACGCTGCGGCGCGCGATCGCCCGCCCGAGCATGAGCGCCGCGGGCACGGTCACCAGCGCGACCAGCAGGCAGACCAGCGTCATCGTGGTCAGCGCGGGGGTGAACATGAACCCGCTGATCCCGAGCACCGCGACCAGCGTCGCGAGCACCGGGATCAGCACGAGAAGCGTCATCGTGCTGGCCAGAGAACCTCGTCTGAGCAGGTACAACGCCAGCCAGCCGAGCAGCACCACCGGCACCGCGAACATCAGCGCGAACGGCAGGATGTGCCAGGCGTGCGTCAGCATCTCGCCGAACGACTCCCCGGAGCCGATCACGGCCGCACCACCGGGTCGTACCGGTAGCCGACGCCCCATACGGTGGCGACGCGGACGGGTTTGGCCGGATTCCGCTCGATCTTCTCCCGCAACCGTCTGACGTGGACGGTCACCGTGGACTGGTCGCCGAAGTCCCAGCCCCACACCTTCTCCAGCAGATCTGCGCGGGAGAACGCCACGCCGGGATGGGCGAGGAAGAACGCGAGCAGATCGAATTCCCGGCTCGTCAAAGGAAGTTCGACGCCGCCGAGGGTCGCCTGCCGTGCCGTCATCTGCAACGAGAGGTCCCCGTCGGTGACGGTGCGCGCCGCGGGTTCGGGCCGCGGCATCCGCGCCCGCCGCAGGACCGACGCCACGCGCAACGCGAGTTCCTTGGGGCTGAAGGGTTTCGTGACGTAGTCGTCGGCGCCGAGCTGGAGCCCGGCGATCCGGTTCTCCTCCTCGCCGAGCGCGGTCAGCATCACGACCGGCACCTGGCTCACCTGCCGCAGCCGCCGGCACACTTCGAGCCCGTTGAGGCCGGGCATCATGACGTCGAGGACCACGAGGTCCGGGCCGGTCTCGGAGAACAGCCGCAGCCCCTCGGTGCCGTCCCCGGCGACGTCGACCTCGAAGCCCGCGACCTCCAGGTACCGGCGGACGACGTCCCGCACGGTCTCGTCGTCGTCGACCACGAGCACGCGGCCTTGCTCAGTCATACGGTCCACCTCACCAGCTCGTCAGCACCAGATGGTTCACCACCAGCGCCGTGGCCGCCGACGCGGCGAGCCACCATTGCCGCCCCTTCGACGGCAGCAGCGCCACCGAGGGCAGCAGCCACACCTCGAACGGTAGCCAGATGCGTTCGACCTCCGCCTTCGACAGGCCGGAGAGGTCGGCGAAAGCGATCGTCAGCGCCGCGGCCAGCACGATCAGGACGACCGGGTCGCGAAACGACCGTTTCGGCTCGGCGAGGAACGCCGCCCCGGCCCGCCGCGTCCCGGCGATCACGGCCGGTCCGATCGCGATCAGCACCGCCGCGATGTCCGCCCACACCCAGTAGGAGTACGGGCGCAGCGTCGCGATCCCCTGGTAGTAGCGCTCGACCACCAGGTGATACCCGTCGACCCACCAGAACCCGGTCAGCGCGAACGCCACGACGACCACCGCGACGCCCGCCGCGGCGGGCAGCAGGATCCGCCACTCGCGGGTCAGCAGGACGACGGCCAGCACGATCACGCCCAGCAGGACGAGACCGTACGAGAGGAAAAGACCGAACCCGAGCAGCAGGCCGCCGGGGAGCGCGAGGATCCGCCGTCGCGTGGCGAGCGCCAGCAGTGCGATCCCGGTCGCCGTCACCCCGGCGAACATCCCGTCCGCCGAGACGCCGAGCCAGATCGCGCCCGGGGTCAGCACGGCGAACGGCAGGACCGTCCTCGCGGCGTCCTGCCTGCCCAGCGCAGAGAGCGTCACCGGCACCGCGACCACGGCCAGGCAGCCGACGAGCACGACGAACGTCGAAGCCCAGGCACCGCCGTGCAGGCCGAGCCTGTCGAGCCAGACGAAGACCAGCGTCGCGCCCGGCGGATGCCCGGAGACGTGTGTCGTCCACGAGTTCGGCTGGTAGTCGAGGATCCGCGAGGAGAACTCGCTCAGCATCTTCGGGATGTCGGTGATCCCCGGGACCTCGTGCAGGTATTCGTGCTCCGTGGCCAGCCTGCCGGTGAACCCACGCGCCCAGCCGTCGATCATCGCCAGCGAGAACGTCCACACCAGCGCGGTCACGTAGCCGAGCGCGAGCAGCGGACGCCAGCTCAGCCGCGCGGCGAGCAAGGGACCTTTGGTGACGACGAGGAGCGCGAGCACGACGGCGGCGATCGACCCCGGCCCCACGTGCGGCAGCCACAATCCGAACAGCGGCGGCGCGAACGCGTAGATCACCACGCCGGAGCCGGGACGGTTGTAGTAGAGGCCGACCGCGATCGCGGCGGCGACCACGAGCATCGCCAGCCCGACGGCGATCAGATCGGCCCGGCGGCCCGTGCGGGAAGGGGCGGTGACAGTGGACATCACCGGCACCATAACCGGATTCCCGGTGCCCGGCGGTACGGAGACGCGGTCCGTCAGAACTCGGTAAGAACTTCACCGACGTCATGATTCGGTAAGCACCACAAGGGTTTTCGTCCGTCCACCCCGGACTTAACGTGCGATGGGTGAACGATGACCAGGTTGACGTCGTGCTCCCCTGTCTCGACGAGGCCGGTGCCCTCCCCGGGGTGCTGGCGGCGCTGCCCGCGCGCTATCGGGCGATCGTGGTCGACAACGGCTCCACGGACGGTTCCGCCGAGATAGCGGCCGGGCTCGGGGCGAAGGTCGTCCATGAACCCCGGCGCGGCTACGGCGCCGCCGTGCACACCGGGCTGGAGGCGGCCACGGCGGACGTCGTGTGTTTCGCCGACGCCGACGGTTCGCTCGACCTCGCCGAACTGCCGATGCTGGTGCGCGGGCTGGCCGACGCCGATCTGGCCGTCGGACGCCGGGTGCCGTCCAGGCCCGGAGTCTGGCCGTGGCACGCGAGAGCGGGCAACGCGCTGATCTCGTCCCTCTTGAGGCGCAAGGGATTGCCGGTCCGCGACATCGCGCCACTGCGGGCCGTCCGGCGGCGGGCACTCCTCGACCTTGACGTCACCGACCGCGCCTTCGGCTACCCGCTCGAACTGCTGATCAAGGCGCGGCGTGCGGGCTGGCGGGTCGCCGAGTTCGACGTCTCGTACGGCGAACGCGCCAAGGGGACGAAGTCGAAGGTCTCCGGCTCGCTGCGCGGAACCCTCCGCGCCGCAAGGGATTTCGGGCGGGTGCTGAGCCGATGACCTTCTGCTTGCTGATCGTCGCCAAGGCGCCCGTGCCCGGCTTCGCGAAGACGCGCCTCTGCCCGCCCGCGACCCCGGAGCAGGCCGCAGGGATCGCGGCCGCCTCGCTGCTCGACACCCTCGACGCCGCCCTGCTGACCCCGGACGCACGCGTGGTCGTCGCACTGACCGGCGACCTCGGCAGAGCGACGAAGGGCAAGGAAATCGCCGCTGTAATCCGGAAAACGGAGGTGATCCCCCAGCGCGGCGAAGGTTTCGACGTCCGGCTCGTCAACGCCCACGCCGACGCCTCCCGCCCCGGGGAACCGGTGCTGCAAATCGGGATGGACACCCCTCAGGTCACCCCTGCCTTGCTGGCCGAGGCCGCGAACCGGCCCGAAGACGCCGTCCTGGGACCGGCGGAAGACGGCGGCTGGTGGGCGCTGGGACTCAAGGATCCTTTGCACGCCAAGGCCCTCGCCGGGGTCCCGATGTCGCGCGACGACACGGGCCGCCAGACTCTGCGCGCACTGGCCGACGTCGGTCTCGACCCCGGCACCCTGCCCGCCCTGTCCGATGTGGACACGATGGCGGACGCGCGCCGGGTCGCGGACCTCCGGCCGGGGAGCCGGTTCGCCCGAGCGGTGGCCGAAGTCCGGTGACCGTCTTCGACCGCGGCCTGCTCGGCCACCGCTGCTGGCTGGAACTGGCGACCGGCGAACGCGTCGACCTGCCGGTGGACCGCTGGACGGCCATCCCCTGCGACGGCGACGACGTCCTCCTCGACGCCTGTGACGGTCCGACCCTCGACGTCGGCTGCGGACCCGGCAGGCTCACCGCCGCGCTGTCCGAACGCGGTGTCGCCTCGCTCGGCGTCGACATCTCGGCCACCGCCGTGCGCCTCACCCACGCCCGGGGCGCCGCCGCGCTCCACCGGGACGTCTTCGACCGGCTGCCCGGCGAGGGGCGCTGGCGGCACATCCTGCTCGCCGACGGGAACATCGGCATCGGCGGCGACCCGCTCCGGCTCCTGTCCCGGATGGCGGAACTGGTCGGCGACGGCGGCACGGTGCTCGTCGAACTCGACCCGCCCGGCCGCGGCGTCCGTCAGGACCGGGTCCGGCTGGGGCCCGGCAGTGATGACACCGATGGCGCCTGGTTCACCTGGGCGTGGGTCGGCGTCGAGGCGATCGCGGAACTCGCCGCCGGCACCGCGTTCCGGGTCGCCTGGGCCACCCGCCGCGACCACCGCTGGTTCGCCTGCCTGGAGAAAGCATGAACGCGACTTCCGAGCGGGTGACGTCCCGGATCGGGCTCGCCCTCGCCGTCACCTTCACCCTGTGCTTCGTCACCGGCCTGATCAGCCATCTCGTCCAGCATCCGCCGTCGTGGTTCGGCTGGCCGAGCCGCCCGGTCTGGCTGTACCGGGTCACGCAGGGCACGCACGTCATCTCCGGGATCGCGTCGATCCCCTTGCTGCTGGCCAAACTCTGGAGCGTCTACCCGAAACTGTTCGAGCGCCCGGTGATCCGTTCCCTGCCGCACGCGCTCGAACGCCTGTCGATCCTGGTGCTGTCCGCGGCCGCCTTCTTCGAACTCGTCACCGGCCTGTTCAACGTCGCGCAGAACTATCCGTGGAACTTCTACTTCCCGCAGCTGCACTACGCGGTCGCGTGGGTGGCCATCGGCTCGATCCTGGTGCACGTCGCGGTGAAACTCCCGATCGTCCGCCGCTCGGTCGCGCAGGCCCCCGAACCCTCGCGGCGCGCCTTCCTCCGCACGACGTGGCTGGCCGCGGGAGTCGCCGTCGTGGCGACGGCCGGGGCGACGGTACCGTTGCTGCGCACCGTTTCCGGGCTGTCCTGGCGTAGCGACAAGGGGCCGCAGGGCCTGCCGGTGAACCGGACCGCCGAGGCGGCCGGTGTCGTGGCCACGGCGAAAGACCCGAACTGGCGGCTGTCCGTGGTGACGCCGAAAGGCACGAAGACCTACTCGCTGGAAGAACTGCGCGCGCTCCCGAGAACCTCGGCCGAGCTGCCGATCGCGTGCGTCGAGGGCTGGAGCCAGTCCGCGCGGTGGAGCGGTGTCTCGCTGCCGGAGTTGTTGCGGCACGCCGGAAGCACACCGGGTACCCCGGTCCGGGTGTTCTCACTGGAGAAGGCCGGGCCGTACGGGATCAGCGACCTCCCCGGCGAGCACACCGCGGACGAGCTCACCCTGCTGGCACTGGAACTCAATGGCGAGGTACTCGACGCCGACCACGGCTTCCCGTGCCGGATCATCGCCCCGAACCGGCCCGGCGTCCTGCAGACGAAATGGGTCACCCGGTTGGAGACGCTGTGAAAACGGTGCGACTGCTGCTGTTCCTGCCCGGCCTCGGCGCGCTCGCCTGGGGCGCGATGTTGTTCGCCGAGTACGCCTTCCCGCTGCGCCCGGACGTCTTCGGGACGCTCGGCTGGCTCGCCGGCGGCCCGCTGGTCCACGACCTGCTGGCCGCGCCCCTGGCCGGTGCCGTGGGATTCGTCCTGAGCAGGTTCCTGCCGGAACGCTGGAAGACCCCGGTCAAGACGGGTGCCGTCCTCACCGGCGTCCTGACGGTGATCGCGTTCCCGTTGCTGTGGCGGCCTTTCGGCGGCGCCCGGAACCCGGGGCTGCACGACGCCGACACCGTCACCGGCCTGCTCGTCACGCTCGCCGTCGTCTGGCTCGGCGTCCTCGTGGCCGCGCTCGTCCCGCGAAAAGCGCGTTAAAAGGGCCACGCACGACCGGGATTGGCAGCCGGTCGCGCGTGGCCTCTGGGTCCGGCCCGCTGGGGGTTCGAGCCGGGGTTTGGTCTCGGCCGCGCACTGCGGCCGAGCGTCTGTGAGGAACTAGTTCGGGGTGACCGGCTGTCCGCCGAGGGTCACCTCGATCACCTTGCCACCGCTGAGGGTGAACTTGACCTTGTCGTTCGGTGCCCGGGTGCGGATCTCCGCGACGAGGGCGTCCGCGTTGGGGATCGCCCGCTCGTCCAGCTTCGTTACGACGTCGCCGGATTTGAGGCCCGCCTTCTCGGCGGGGCTGCCCGGGGAGATCTCGCCGAGCTGCGCGCCACCTGTCGGCGCGGTCTGCACCCGTGCGCCGATGAAGGTCTGCGTCGCCTGGCCGGTGTTGATGATGTCGTCGGCGGTCCGGCGTGCCTGGTCGATCGGGATCGCGAAGCCGATGCCGACGTTGCCGCCGCTCTCGCCGCCCTGGCCCTGTGCGGACTTCGGGCTGTAGATCGCCGAGTTGATGCCGATGACCTGGCCCGCCATGTTCGCGAGCGGGCCTCCGGAGTTGCCCGGGTTGATCGCCGCGTCGGTCTGCACCGCCGACATCACCGTGGTCTGGTCGCCGCCGCCACCGGCGCTCACCGGCCGGTTCAGCGCGCTGACGATGCCGGAGGTGACCGTGCCCGCCAGTTCGAACGGCGAACCGATGGCGACCACCGGCTGCCCGACGCGCAGGTCGTCGGACCGGCCGAGCTCGACCGGGGTCAGGCCGCTGACGCCGCTGACCTTCACCACGGCGATGTCCGTCGTGGGGTCACGCCCGACGACGGTCGCCGTGCCCTTCTTGCCGTCCTGGAACACCGCCTGGATCTGCCCGCCGCCACCGGCGGCGACCTCGACGACGTGGTTGTTGGTCAGCACGTAGCCGTCGGTGCTGAGCACGAAGCCGGAGCCCTCGCCCGCTCCGGACCGGCCGGACACCTGCAGCTCGACCACGCTCGGCGACAGCTTCTGCGCCACGGACTCGACCGAACCGGCGGGCAGGTTGCCCGTCTGCTGGGCGGGTTTCGGCGCGTCGAGCGCGTTCACCGACGAGCCGCCGGACGCGTCGCCGGTCAGGTAGCCGACCGTGCCGCCCGCGACCCCGCCGACCACCAGCGCGATCGCCGCGACACCGGCGAGCAGCTTGCCCGAGGTGGACTTCTGCGCCTGGCGCTGCTGCGGGACCGCGTAGACAGAAGGACCCGGTTGGGTGAACGGCGTCTGCTGGCCGGGGATCTGGTGTCCCTGGGTGTACGGGTTCTGCTGGGCCTGGGTCTGGGTCTGCTGTGTCTGGGCCTGGTGCTCCTGAGCGGGTGCCTGCTGTGGCTGAGCCTGGGCCGACCACGGGTTGTACTGCTGCTGTTCCGGGCTATAGGCCTGCTGCGCTCCGGTCTGCGGAGTGGCATGGCCGCCGAGGCCGGTCGCGTCAGCCTGCTGCGGCGCAGGCTGTGCGGCCCAGCTCGCGCTCTGCTCCGCGTCCGGCTGGGTGCCGGCGGGCCGCGCCTTCTCGGCGTCCTGGGCGCTGGGGTCGTTCTCGGTCATGTCCTCACCTTGCGGGATGGTCCTGAGAAGTTCCTGAGCCAAAGCTGTGCATCGCACATGAGTATGGCCCCGTCAGCGGGTGGCGCGCAGCCTGTCCGCGATCTGCTCGGGGGTGGCGTCGTTGATCCACACGGCCATTCCGGACTCCGACCCGGCCAGGTACTTCAGCTTGTCCTTGGATCGAAGGACCGAGAACACCTCCAGGTACAGCCAGCCGAGCTCGCGATCACGTTTGGCGGGCGCCTGGTTCCAGGCCGCGATGTAGGGCAGCGGCCGGTCGTAGAGCCCGTCGCAGCGGCGGAGGACTTCGAGGTAGACGTCGGAGAAGTCGTCACGCTCGGCGTCCGACAACGCGGGGATGTCGGGCACCTGGCGATGCGGCACGATCTGGACCTGCACCGGCCAGCGCGCGGCGGGCGGCACGAACGCCGTCCAGTGCTCGCCCGCGACGACGACCCTCGCCCCGGACTCCCGCTCGGCTGCCAGCACGTCCCCCATCACCGGACGGCCGTGCTCGGCCTCGTAGGCGCGGGCGACCTCCAGCAGCCGCTCGGTCTTCGGCGTGACGAACGGGTAGCCGTAGATCTGACCGTGCGGGTGATGCAGCGTCACGCCGATCTCTTCACCGCGGTTCTCGAACGGGAAGACCTGCTCGACACCGTCCATCGCGGACAGTTCGGCGGTGCGGTCGGCCCAGGCGTCGACGACCGCGCGGACCTGCTTCGCGGTCAGCCCGGCGAAAGAACCGTCGTGGTCACTGGTGAAACAGACGACCTCGCACCGGCCGACGCCCGGCGCGATCGGCACCAGACCCGCGCCGTCCACTGTGGACGACTCGCCGATGACGGTGCGGGAGAAGGAAGGGAAGCGGTTCTCGAACACCGCGACGTCGTAATCCGGCTCCGGGATCTCGCTGGGCTTCCCGGGTTTCGTGGGGCACAGCGGGCACAGGTCGGCGGGCGGTTTGTAGGTCCGCGTCTGCCGGTGCGCGGCCATCGCCACCCATTCGCCGGTCAGCGGGTCGCGCCGGATCTCCGACGCCGCCGCGACCTGCGGCAGATCTCGCGTGTCCTCGGCGGTGCGCTCGGGCGCGCCGGGCGAGTCGAAATAGATGATCTCCCGGCCGTCGGCCAGGTGCCTAACCGTGCGCTTCACGCTTCTTCAGCCTCAGCCGTCTCCGCCGTTTCGGCGATCATCAGCTCACCCGCCTGCTCGGTGAGCTTTTCCCTTGCGTTGTCGGACAAACCGTCGTCCGAGACGACGACGTCGGCTTCTTCGAGCCCGGCGATGGTGGAGATGCCGACGATTCCCCATTTGGTGTGGTCGGCCAGCACGACCAGTTTGCGGCCCGCTTCGACCAGCGCCCGGTCGGTCTCGGATTCGGTGAGGTTCGGCGTGGTGAACCCCGGCCCGTCGGCCATCCCGTGCACACCGAGGAAGACGATGTCCAGATGCAGGGAACGCAGGCTCTGCACGGCGACCGGCCCGACGAGGGCGTCCGACGGGGTGCGGACGCCGCCGGTGAGGACGACCGTGCGATCCGGCTGGTTCGCGCCGCGCAGCACGTCGGCGACCTGGATGGAGTTCGTGACGATCGTCAGGCCGGGGACCTCGTCGAGTGCCCTGGCCAGCGTCCAGGTGGTGGTGCCCGCGGAGATGCCGATCGCGGTGCCCGGCCGGACCAGCCCGGCCCCGAGGGCGGCGATGGCCTCCTTCTGCGCGCGCTGGCGCACGGATTTGGCCTCGAACCCCGGTTCGTCGGTGCTCTTGCCGACGATGGAGGTGGCACCGCCGTAGACCTTCTCGACCAGGCCGCGGGCGGCCAGCACGTCGAGGTCGCGGCGCACCGTCATATCGGAAACACCGAGCCTCGTGACGAGGTCGCTGACCCGGACCGCCCCGGTCCGGCGCGCCTCCTCGAGGATCACCGCCTGTCGTTGCCGCGCGAGCACGAAGCCTCCGATGACTACACTGGATCAACTACACAAAATCCTACACGATCAAACAAGGCGCGACGAGCGGAACCGCCTGCCACCATGAGGCCATGGCCAGGATTCGCGACGTCGTCTTCGACTGCCGGCATCCGGCTTCGCTGGCCCGCTTCTGGGCCGCGGATCTTCTTCAACTCGGTGCCGGAAACCAAGGCCGTCAAGAATCGCGTGCACCTGGACCTGACGGGAGACGACGTCGACCGGCTCGTCGCCTTGGGTGCGCGTACTCGCACGTCCCGAAGACGGGCTGGTCGTTCTCGCAGACCCTGAAGGGAACGAGTTCTGTCTCGTCACTCCTCGACCGTCTGCTTGACGCCGTCGATCGGGACGCCGCGGAAACTCAACACGAAGAGCGCCACCGCCCCGAAGAACAGCGCGATGTCGGCGACGTTCCCGACGAACCAGCCGTTGTAGTCGATGAAGTCGACGACGTGCCCGCGCGCGAAGCCGGGGTCGCGGAACAGGCGGTCGCCCAGATGCGTCGTCGCGCCGCCGAGCAGCAGACCGAGCGAGATCGCCCAGCCCGCCGAGCGGACCTTGCGCGAGATCCACAGCAGCGCGACCACCGCGACCGCGGCCACGATCGCGAAGATCCAGGTGGAATCGGCGCCGAGTGAGAAGGCCGCGCCCGGGTTGTAGAGCAGCCGGAACCGGATGAAGTCGCCGATCACCGGGATCGGCGCGCGGTCGGTGAGGGCGTCGACGGCCCACCATTTGGTCAGCTGGTCGGCGGCCAGCAGCACCGCGGCCACCAGCAGAGTCCACAGCAGACGGCGGGGCGGCATCTCAGGCGCGTTCTCGGTGCTCATCACTCGTCAGAGTAGTGGCGAGCGCGTTGAGCGCGGCGGGGAAGCCCACGTACACGGCGAGATGCAGGATCGTCTCGACAGCCTCCCTGAGTTCCCCCGCGTCCTTCGCTTCCTGGAGGACGTCGGCCAGCTCCGGGTCCACGCCACCCTTCGCCGTGTACACCGCGATCCGCTTGAGCCGCCGGGTCGTTTCGTCGTCCTGGCCCAGGTCGCCGCCGACGTTCACCACGGCGGCACGATGGAACGCGAGCTGCGCCTCCGCGTAGCCCAAGGCCTCCAGCGCGGCGACCGTCACCAGTTGCCGCTGTGCCAGCGAAAGCCCGGGCCGCTGATAGACACCGCCGTAGACGAAGGCGACCGCTTCCTCGCCGTACTCCGCCGCCTGGGCGGCCTTGAACAGCTCCAGCACCGCGGGGTTCTCGACGCCGCCGAGAAGCCGGAGCAGTTCGAGGCCCTTGTCGTAATCGCCCATCAGGCGGGGGCTCCCGGGAGCCGCAGGGTCATCAGCGCACCGCCGGCGGCGGCGCGGCCCGCGTAGACGTCGCCGCCGTGCCGCTGCGCCGCGTGCTGGACGATGGCCAGGCCGAGCCCGGAACCGGGCAGCGTCCGCGCCTCGGACGAACGGTAGAACCGGTCGAACACCTTTGGCAGGTCCTCGTCGGCGATGCCCGGACCCGAGTCCTCGACTTCGAGCACCGCGGTGCCGTCGCCGACCGGGTACAGCCGGACCCCGACCGTCGATCCCTCCGGCGAGAACTTCACCGCGTTGTCGAGCAGGTTCAGCACCGCGCGTTCCAGTGCGCTCGTGTCACCGGTCAGCACCCACGGCTGGAGCGAGACGCCGAACTCGATCTCGCCCGCGCGGCGGCGGGCCCGGTCCAGCGCGCGCTCGACGACGTCGACCATCTCGACCCGCTCGTGCTCGATCCGCGGCTCGTCCTGGCGGGCGAGTTCGACGAGGTCGCCGATGAGCTGGGTCAGCTCGTCGAGCTGGCCGCGGATGTCGGCCTCGATGTCGCTGCGGTCCTCGTCGGACAGCGTCCGCGCGCCCGGCCTGCTCGCGGACAGGAGCAGCTCCAGGTTGGTGCGCAGCGACGTCAGCGGCGTCCGGAGTTCGTGACCGGCGTCGGCGACGAGCTGCCGTTGCCGTTCCTGCGATTCGGCGACCGTGCCGAGCATCGTGTTGAAGCTCTGGGTGAGGCGGGCGAGTTCGTCGTCGCCGCTGACCGGGATCGGCCGCAGGTCACCCGTGGTGGCGACGCGTTCCGCCGCCGAAGTCAGCCTGTCGACCGGCCGCAGGCCCGCTCTCGCGACGGCGGTCCCCGCGGCCGCGGCGACCAGGATGCCGGCGCCGCCGATCAGGAACAGGACCACCGAAAGCTCGTTCAGGGTGCGCTTGGTCGGGCCGAGCGACTGGGCGAGCACCATCGCCTGCCCCGCGCCCTGCGGGAGGGCGACGACGCGGCTGTCGGTCTTCGGGTCGGTGCGCAGGGAGAACGGGCTGTCGCCGGAAGCGACCGCGATCTCGTCGTCGCCGTACGGCGGGCGGCTGCCGGACTGCGGGTAGGTCAGCCGGACCTTCTCCCCGACCGTCAGCTGGCCGATCTGCAGGTCCGCGCTGGCGAGGAAGGCGCCGGGCACCTGCTGCAGCTCTGTCTGCACCTGCGGTGATTCGACCGCGGCGTGCGCGCGGGCGACGAGGTTGTCGTCCACCTGCTGATAGAGGTTGTCGCGCACGACGAGGTACGCGCCCAGGGACACCAGCGCCACCGCGCCCGCCACCGAAGCGGCCGCGAGCAGCGTCACCCGGCCGCGGAGCGAGAAGCGCCGCGTGCCCCAGCGGTCGCCGCGCGGATCCTTTTCGGACACGTCGACGACCTGGACCGGCTCGGTCACGGCGGGGTTTCCCTCAGGACGTAGCCCACTCCCCGCACCGTGTGGATCAGCCTCGGTTCGCTCCCAGCCTCGGTCTTTCGGCGCAAGTAGCCGACGTAGACCTCCAGCGCGTTGCCCGACGTCGGGAAGTCGTATCCCCATACTTCCTCCAGGATCCGGCTGCGGGTCAGGACGTGCTTCGGGTAGGAGAGGAACAGTTCGAGGAGGGCGAACTCGGTCCTCGTGAGACTGATCTCCCTGCCTGCCCGGCGCACCTCGCGCGTCCCCGGGTCCAAGGTGAGGTCCGCGAACGACAGGACCTCGGCGTTCTGCCCGGCCTGCGGGTCCGGGATCGCACGACGCAGAAGCGCGCGAAGGCGCGCGAGGAGCTCTTCGAGCGCGAAGGGCTTCGGGAGGTAGTCGTCGGCTCCGGCGTCGAGGCCGGATACGCGGTCGGACACGGTGTCGCGCGCGGTGAGGACGAGAATCGGCAGGTCGTCACCGGTGCTTCGCAGGCGTCGGGCGACCTCCAGGCCGTCGAGCCGCGGCATCATCACGTCGAGGACCATCGCGTCGGGTCTGTTGGCGATGATCGCTTCCAGGGCCTGCGCGCCGTCCCCGGCCAGTTCCACCTGGTACCCGTTGAACTCAAGGGATCGCCTGAGTGATTCACGGACGGCCCTGTCGTCGTCCACTACGAGGATGCGCATGGCGACAGTCTTACGCAGAGTGCTGAGACTCGCCTAAGAACACACACAGAACCAACAAAGGAAATCCGGCGGTCCACAGGACGTTTCAGCCGGTCTCGGGCCCCTTTGCAACAGGTGCGTTCCATCTGCGCCACAAAGCGAGCATTCGGACCCCCACCACGACGGCAGCTGCTACCACCGTCACCGGCCCCGGCGGCAGTCGCAGAGCGTGACCGATCACGACGAGCACGGCCCCCGCGAGCGCGGCGACCGCGTAGATCTCCTTCCGCAGCACGAGCGGGATTTCCCGCAGGAGGAGATCACGCACCGCGCCGCCACCGATACCTGTCGTCATCCCGATCAGGCACGCCGCGTAGGGGGTGGCGCCCGCGTTCAACGCGATGGTGGTCCCCGCCGTCGCGAACACCCCGAGCCCGAGCGCGTCGGCGAGCAGCACGGCGCGCCGCAGCTTCGCGATCTGCGGGTGGAAGACGAACACGACCAGCGCCGTCCCGCCGCAGACCGCGAGGTACGGCCAGGTCCGCAGCGTCGTGGGCGGCGTGATCCCGAGCAGGACGTCACGGATGACCCCACCGCCGAGCGCCGTGGTCAACCCGACGACGACCACCCCGAAGACGTCCAACCTGGACCGCACCGCCGCGAGCGCCCCCGAAGCGGCGAACGCGATCAAGCCGAGGAACTCGAGCGCGGTGAGGATCATTACTGGTCGAGCAGGCCGCCGCGGTAGGCCAGCAGCGCGGCCTGCACCCGGTTCGCCGCGCCGATCTTGGACAGGACGGCCGAGACGTAGCCCTTGACCGTGGCCTCGGACAGATGAAGGCGCCCGCCGATCTCCGCGTTGGACAGCCCCTGGCCGATCAGCCCGACGACCTCACGCTCCCGTTCGGACAGCGACGCGAGCAGCTTGCGCGCCGGCTGCGCGGCCCGCTGCTCGTCCCGGTGAGACTGGACCATGCGCGCCGCGACCCCGGGGTCGAGCACCGCGCCACCGCGCGCCAGGTCACGGACCGCCCTGAGCAGCGCCGCCGGATCGATGTCCTTGAGCAGGAAGCCGTTGGCCCCGAGCCGGAGCGCGAGACTGACGTAGTCGTCGATGTCGAACGTGGTCAACATGGCCACGGTCGGTGGATCCGGCAACGCGAGAATGGCCCTGAGCGCGCGGATACCGTCGTCGGGCGCGCGCATCTTGATGTCGAGCAGCGCGACGTCGGGGTGGTACCGCCGGGCGACCTCGACCGCTGATCTCCCGTCGCTCGCCTCGCCCACGATCTCGATGTCGGCAGCGCCGGACATCATGGCACGCAGGCCCGAGCGGACCAGTTCCTCGTCGTCGGCGAACATGAGCTTGATCAACGAAGCCCTCCGGCAGCCGGGGGAGCGGCGTCTCGCGTCCCGTTAACGAAGATTACCTACTGTTGTTCAGGGTTTCGAAACCAGACACGTACGAGTGACCCTCGCGGGTCATCTGTGTCGATCTAGCTTTCGATTCAGCCCTGTTTTCTTGGGTGTGAGTGTGCGTGCTCGGGGACGGATCCGCAGGTCGAGTGTCACTAGGCGGCCACTGTCCCGGTTGGGCCCGCCGATCGGACGACCACTCGGCGCTCGTTTGAGCACAACCGCCGTTCGGGGCATTCCGGGCATTCACCGGGGCGGCCGCGCGCCCTCCGGATGTGACGGTGCCCTCGTGCCCTGCCGGAGCCGGTCACCCGGTAGGCTGTGCCCGGCAGTACATGCCCTCGTAGCTCAGGGGATAGAGCACCGCTCTCCTAAAGCGGGTGTCGCAGGTTCGAATCCTGCCGGGGGCACACCGAGGACGGATACGGGTCAGATGTCGGGCATGGCATTCTCCTTGTTCTGGCGTGTTGCATTTTCGCGGTTCAAGCCGTTGTCACAATCAAGCGGCCACAGTCGTCGTGAGATGTTCAAGGAGCGAAGCACGGCGTTACGTCAGACGCATGCTCGCAAACCGAGCCTCATCGAACGACCAGGCAGGCCTCTGAGCTGCCGAGAAAATATGGCCGTGCAGACCACGGTTCGGCGAGCATCCTGACGGCACCGCTCTCTGTCGGTGGCTCCGACTACACTCCGTTCGGCCAGCGGGCACGGCAGGGATCGAGGGAGGCAGTGTGACACCGGGCGCCAATTCAGGCTCCTCCTCAGTACGTTGGTATCAGCGCAAGCAGTCGGACTATGCCTGGGAACAGGAGGGCCTCGACTTCATCAAGCGCCAGATGCCGGACGCCGAGCCTTACCGTGCCTGGGCAACGTTCTCGTTCACAGCGGCCTCCAGCCGCAGCAACGAGTGTGACCTGCTGATTGCAGTCCCCTCAGGCCTCTATCTACTCGAGCTCAAGGCGCATCCCGGCAGGGTGGTCAACCACGGCTCGACCTGGCGGTTCACCGACCGGCACAGCGGACGAGTCCGTACTCTGCCGAATCCGCTTGAGATGACCAATCTCAAAGCCAAGGAGCTGCGAGGACAGCTGACTCGCGCGGCACAGAAAGTCGGCTACACCGGCCGGGTTCCGTGGATCGAACCGATCGTGTTCCTGACCGATGCCGGACTTCGCAGCGAACTGGACGAGTTCCAAACGCCGAACGTCTACGCACGCCACGCGAACAGCGGCCTCCCCACTGTCTGGGACGACCTCCTCGCACGCCCTCCGCACCGCGAGGCGGACAGGATCCGTCCGGAGTTCGCGTCACGCGTCTTGCCGCAGCTGATGACGGCCATCGGCATCCTGCCCGCCACCGCGCATCTGCGCTACGGCGACTTCTGGAAGCTCGACCCGAAAGCACTCGACGCCGGGCCATTCTGGGAAGATAGGCTGGTCAGGCGCGACGACGGCCAACTCGACGAGCAGGGCCGCCTCAGGATTTATCTGATCAGCTCGGGCACCAGCAAGGCCGACGCCGAAAAGGCCCACCGGGCCGCCAAACGTGAGTACCAGGTGCTGCAGGGCATCGACCACCGAGGCATCGCCCAAGCCCGCCAGTTCGGAGAACACCAGGGCCGGCCTGCGATTCTGTTCCGACACCACGAGTCGGACCTCAGGCTTGACGCATACCTGGCGACATTCAGCGACTCACTGACCTCGGAAACCCGCCTTGGTTTGGTCCGCCAGCTTGCTGAAGCCCTGAAATACGCCCATGACCGGATGCTGTATCACCGTGCTTTGTCACCCCGGTCGATCTACGTCTCCTGTCGGCCAGACGGCTCTAGCCCTGTACTCCGGCTGATCGACTGGCAAACAGCAGCAAGGGACTTCGAGACCACGTCACTGAGGTCCATTGGAGATTCATCGCTGGACGGTGCGTTCATCGAGGACACCGCCTTGCGGTATTTGGCCCCGGAGGCCGAACATCAGTATCCGGATCCAGTGGAGATGGACGTCTTCAGCCTCGGTTCGGTGTCCTACCTGGTGCTGACCAGTCGTCCGCCCGCCTCGAGCCGTTCCGAGCTAGTCGAGCGGGTAGGCACCGACGGAGGCCTTCAGGTCTCTGCCGTGGACGACACCTTGCCTCCCGAGATCGGCGACCTGATCTACGACGCTAGCCGCTCGGACGTCGTCCTCCGTCTCGACTCGGCGGCGGCTTTTCTCGACCGGCTTGACGACGCAGAAGAAGACGCCACGCCGATGCCTGCCGGAAGGTCCTTTGTGGACCCGCTTGAGGCGATCGCAGGGCAGGAGGTGGACGAGGAATGGTTCGTACGCCGTGTTCTCGGCACCGGGGCTACCGCGCGCGCCCTGCAGGTCGAGCGGCTCAGGGAAACTGACGACGGCGCCGTCGTCGATGAGCGAGTCTTCAAGGTCGCGCTGGATGAGGACAGCCGGGCCGCAAGACTGCATGACGAGGCGGAGGCCCTCCGCAAGGTCACGGGTGGCACGATTGTTCAGCTGCTGGACGGACCCCGCCTCATCGGCGGTCACACCGCGCTGGAGCTGGAACTCGCCGGTGAAGTTTCGCTGGCAAAGCATCTGCGCGAGGAGGGCAGGCTCAGCTACCACGACCTGGAAAACTTCGGCCGAGAGCTAATCCTGGCGATGTACCAGCTCGAAGCCGCCGAGATCCACCATCGCGACATCAAGCCGGACAACCTCGGCATCCACCGCCGGGCGAACCGGTCGCGACAGCTGAAGCTGTTCGACTTCTCTCTGGCCAAGGCATCTCCGACGGATACCGTAGGTACCCGCGGTTATCTCGACCCGTTCGTACACACCACGCGGCGACAATTCTACGACGACCACGCCGAGCGGTACGCGGCCGCCGTCACGCTGTACGAGATGGCCACCGGTGAGCGTCCACTGTGGGGTGAAGGCATTAATGCGCCGACAGTCACCCAGGACGAGACGCCCCAAATCGAAGGGCATTTGTTCGACGACCGACTTCGAGACGGTCTTACTGCGTTTTTCAAGCGGGCACTGCATCGAGACACCGCACACCGCTTCACATCGTTGCGCGAGATGGACGACCTTTGGCGCTCGGTATTCACTGAAGCCGACAAAGCACGTCCTGCGACCACACAGGAAACGGTGCGGAACACCGCAGCCGACCGGTCTGACATCGAGGTGCTCGACCGCGCGGCAGAAGCCGCCAAGCTGACAACACCGCTTAGCGCGGCTGGCCTCAGCCCTCGGGCTGCTTCGGTGGCCGACGGCCTCGGCGCAACGACGGTCGGCGAGCTGCTGGACATCCCGGCCTCGACAATCACACGTGCCCGAGGGGCTGGCGCGCTCACACGTCGCGAATTGACCAGGCGACACCGGCAGTGGAGCGCAAAGCTTCGCACAGACACCGGAGCCGCGGACGGGCCGGATTCGGAGAAACTGGCTGTCCCGGTCGATGTCGAGCGCCAGTCTGTCGAGCTGCTGCTGGAACGTCTACTGACCAAGCCCAAGATCAACAGTAAAGACAAAGGCCCCAACGTAGAGCGTCTGACACTAGGGCTGCCGAGAGTCGACGGGTCGGTCGCCGACATCAGTACTTGGCCCGTGCAACGCCTTGTCGCTGACGCAGTGGGACTCACACAACCCTCGGTGTCGACGAAGTACGTCAGTTCCCTCAGGAAGTGGCAGACCTTCGACTGGATGGACACAATCCGCCGCGAGGTCGTGGAGGTCCTCGGCGACCTTGGTCGAATCGCCACCGCGCCCGAGGTGGCGGCTGAGTTCCTCGCGAGGCATGGATCGACCGAGAACGATCCAGTAATCGCGCTGCGCAATGCTTCGGCGATCATCCGGGCAGCGGTGGACACCGAGCTGCTTCTACCGGGCAAGGACGATCTCGAGAGGTCCGAGCCGGCACTGGCGGTTCTCCGGCGCAACGACCGCGTACTCCTGGCTGCCGAATCCCTCGATGGCTCCGACGACCCAAGCCCCAGCGAATTGGGCGACTACGCGATCGCACTGGGCCAGGCGGCCGACGGGATCTCGAAACGCGATCCGCTGCCTAGCTCGGCGACAGCCCTGCGCGACCTTCATGCAGTCGAACGGCCGGAGGGGATGTCACCACTGGCCGACACTCGCCTTCTTTCCCTGGCCGCTTCGATGTCCGCGCATTCAGCCGCCTCCCGCCGCCTGGAACTCTATCCGCTCGACCTCGGTCTGGTCCGCGGTTTGCGCATCTCGCAAGCCGCAGCTGGGGTAAGCGACGACGGAATCACTCTGGATGCGCTTCTCGCGAAGGTCAGGGTCCGCTTCCCGGAGATCTCGCTGGGAACCCCCTCACCGATCGACGTTGGCGAGGCCTTGCGTGACGCTGGCAGCAGCCTGACGTTCGATCCAGTCAAGAATCGCTTCTGCCCACCGAGGCCTGCGGAAAGTCTGCGACCGGCTCGATCATCTTCACGCACGTTGACTTCGATCGACCATGCTGCGCTCAACACTGGGCGCAGTTCCTCGGAGCTGATCACAGCAAGGCTTGTCGACGGACACAGGCTGGGTGGATTCCTGGCTCTCAAGGTCAAGGCGAAGAACCTGCCCGGCACGGCAACACTCGTCGCGTCTGAACATGATGTGGAGGCCGTCGACCTTGGTCGGTTATTCCTCACCGAGCTCCGGGCGCTGGTGAAGGAGCGCAACCAGGGGTGGGACCGAGTTCTGGTCGCCGACACCCGCGTTGGTCGCGACGGCACAGTGCCGCCAGGACTAGCGTCCTACGTGTCGGTGAGCTGGCAGCGCGTTCAGAACCGGCTCATGGCCACCATGGCTGAAGCTGGACCGCGAAGTGTGCTGTTCCTGCATAATGCCGGCCTGATCGGCCGGTATTTCGACGCCGGCGGCCACAGTTTCCTCACCGAGCTGCAGCGTGCAGCTCGTGACCCACAGGCAACACCGCATGGCCTGTGGCTGCTGTGCCCCATGGAGACCGCCGGAGAAGCACCCAGCCTGGCAAGCCAGATTGTCGGTACCGAAGGTGACCACGAGGTCCTGCTCCTGCGCAGCAAGTACCTCGACGAGCTCCACAAGGGCGAGGTCGCCTGAGCTGCACGTCTTCAACAACGCCCGTCCCGCCTACAGCAGACACAGACCCAAGAACGTAGGGTTGAGGCTCAGAAGTTCGGTAGTTCCGGGATCCGGATCTGGGAGGAACGGTCATGGCGCACAGCGACCTCATCCGTCGCCTGTTCGCTAGCCATATCCAGTCGGACGACGTCGGCTTCCGCCATGCCGCAAGTGAGCTGATCGCCGAGGAGCGACGTAAGAATCATCGGCTCCTGGCGGATGAGCTCGAACGTGAACTGAACTCACAGCAACGACCTGGGCCCGGTCTGTCGTTGACCTTCAAGGCGATCCCGAAGAGCCGCGACGAACGTCCACTACTCCGTCTCACGAAGCCGCGGCATGAGCTGGACGACTTGGTTCTGACCTCGAACGTGCGAACACTGGTGGACGAGATCGTCAGCGAGTTCCGGTCTCGCTCGATCCTGACCAGTCACGGCTGCGACCTCGCTCACGCCTGATCATGCTCGGTGCGCCGGGAACTGGGAAGAGCGCCACTGCGCACGCCATCGCCGCCGAACTGAGCATGCCAGTCGCCACGGCGTCGCTGGCCGCCCTAACCTCGTCATTCCTCGGCGACACCGCCCGAAACATCGAATCGGTAGTCCACTTCGCCGAGCAGACGCCCTGTGTCCTGCTCCTGGACGAGTTCGACGTCCTAGGTGTGATGTCCAGGGAGGTTGGTCAGTCGGGTGATGGGTGGTTGGCCTCCGAGGGCGGAGTGGGGTCGGTGGTGATTGTAGAAGTGCAGCCAGGTGGGGAGTGCTGTGTGGCGGTCGGTGTTTGAGGTGTAGTGGCGGGCGTAGGCCCAGCCGTCGGCGAGGGTGCGGTGGAATCGTTCGATCTTGCCGTTGGTTTGTGGCCGGTAGGGCCTGGTCCGTTTCGGTGTGATGCCGAGTTGGGTGCAGGTGTCGCGCCAGGCGTGGGATTTGTAGGCGGCGCCGTTGTCGGACAGGACGCGTTCGACGGTGACGTTGTGGTCGGCGAACCAGGTCACCGCGCGGCGGAGGACGCCGATCGCGGTGGTGGCTTTCTCGTCGGTGTGGATTTCGATGTAGGCCACTCGGGAGTGGTCGTCGATGACGGTGTGCAGGTAGCTGGTTCCGGGGCGGGGTTCGTAGCGGTGGTTGCGCCGGCCGGTTCGTTTGGCGGTCGTTTCCCGGTTGCGCAGACCTTGGCTCCGGCCGACGAACCGGTGGCCCCCGCCGTCGGGGATGTTGCCGAATTTGGTGACGTCGACGTGGATCAGCGAGCCGGGATGGTCGTGTTCGTAGCGGCGCAGCGGTTCGCCGGTGACCCGGTCGATGCGGGAGAGCCGGTTGATCCCGCAGCGCACCAGCACCGCGTGCACCGTCGAGGCGGGCAGGCCCAGCCGACCGGCGATCTGGACCGGCCCGAGCCGGTGCCGCCAGCGCAGCCGCACGATCGCGCGCATCAGGTGTTCGGGTGTCCGGGTCGGGCTGGAGTGTGGCCGGCTACTGCGATCAGTCATCCCCGCGGCGCCGTCGGTGCGGTAGCGCTGGGCCCATTTCCTCGCGGTCCTCGTGGCGACCATGAACATCTCGCCGCCTCCGGAGCGCTCCAGCCCTGCTCGACTATCAGACGCGCCAGCCGTAACCGGGTCCGTGGAGTCAGGGTGGCATTAGGGTGGGACACGAAGGCCTCCAGATCGTGAAGCGGTTCCTAGACAGCTCCACTTCACATCCGGAGGCCTTCACCTGTCAGCACGACAAGCCGCCACCACCCCACATCAGAGAACAACGTCCCTGGACATCACACCGACCAGGCTCGCAGCCAGGCCGGTGACCATGGCGAGATGCGCCGGGTGGCCGCGACAGTCCTGCAACTCCTCGAAGACATGCAGGGTGAATCGGTGGTTGTCGCAACGTCCAATCACCCACAGCTGGTCGACACCGCAGTATGGCGTCGCTTCGACGAGGTGATCGGCTTCGGCAAGCTAAGCCAGAAGCAGTCCAGTGATCTGATCAAGCTGAAATTGCGTGCCCATCGGTCGGAAATCACACCACTGACCTGGGCAAAGAAGCTGGCCGACTGCACTCCCGCGGAAATCGAACTGGTGTGCTTCGACGCGCTGAGGCGGACTGTCCTCGCGGACAAGCCTGCGGTGGACAACGAAGCCATGACCTCGGCATGGCAACGTCTACGCGAGCGCTTGGACACGCTCGCCGGGGTCGTCACGAACGTGGGATCAGACTAGGCAATCCGGCTGATCTTCGATACCGAGCGTAGCCACGGGTCTCTGAACAGGTATGCCGGAGGGTATGTCCCTGACGCCGCAGCTTGCGTTGGGCGTTGAGCGTCAGCACGCCCACCTGAAGATCGCGCGCGCTTTGGACCCGCTTCCACGGCGAAAGGGCACCGGGAGCGGGGGGACGCGGCCCACGCCATGCGGACCACAAACGTCACGCGCGCGACCTTGCCCACCAGCTTGCTTCGCTTCGTGACCTGCACGCTCGACGAGAACCCATCCTGGGTATCGATCCGAATCTGATCATGGTGATCGAGTGCAACGACGCGGTCATCAACGTGGCCGACGCCCTCGTGGGCGCGGGCCTGCGTGTCCTCGAGGCTCGCGGGGATCAAGCCCTGGCCGCCTTCTCGTCTGACCCGGAAATGACCAAGTTCTTCGAACTGCGTACCCGATATGAGACAGAGTCCACTCCAGCGGGAAAACCCCGGTATCAAGGCCTTTTCGATGCTATCGAACGCATCCGGCCACTGGAGCCGTCCGATGTTATCGACGAGGACCTCGGGGAGCGGCTTACATCTGCCAGTCCGGACGAAGTCCTGAGGATCGATCTCGCCTGCTGGTGTAGCGAGGACAGGGAAGACACGATCGAGCGCTACGAGGAAACGCGAGTCGCGCTCACCAATGCGGGAGCGGATGTCCTGGATCGCACATGCCGCCACGAAGTCGGCCTCTCCCTTATCCGAGCTGAAATCTCGGCAGGAGTTGTTCTGGACGTTGTCCGGACAGACCGAATCAGCCGAGCGTCCCTGCTCCCCCAGCCGATCTTCAACCAGAGCGAGATCGATACCTGGCCCGTAGCCAAGCTGCCTCTCATCCGGCCTCCTGCGCCGAACGCACCCCTCGTGGCAATCATCGACTCGGGCATTCAAGCAGGAAATCCACTGTTGGCTCCTGTTGTCTACGAAACTCTCAGCGGCACGGACGAGCTACCAGACGGCGCAGACGAATCGGGACACGGAAGTTTCGTCGCCAGCCTCGCCATCTATGGCTCCCTTGAACAGAAACTCTCGTACCGCACTGAACTTCGTGCAGTCGGAAGAATTCTGGGCATCAGAGTGCTCAATGGCGAGAATCTCTTCCCCACCGCCGAACTCTGGCAATCGGTGCTAGAACACGCGATCGTCCTGGCCGCCGACCGCGGAGCCCGCGTCATCAACCTATCCGTCGGTGACCCCGCGCATCCCTACTATCCGCCGGCGCCGTCGGGCATCGCCGCGGTTCTGGACAAGCTCGCGCGAGAACGAAACCTGGTGATCGTTGTCAGCTCAGGCAACGTCTCGCCCTTCGAATACTCCGGTCCTACTTACGCGAAAGGGTTGCTCGAGTCTGATCAGACTGGGCTGGCTCCTCCTACCATGTCCGCACTGGCCTTGACAGTCGGCGCGTTGGTGCCACACAGCCATCAAGGTGTTCGAGCAGCACAGGAGTCGGTTGCGCTTCAGCAGATGGGAAAGCCCGGCGAACCGAGTCCGGTAAGCAGGACAGGCCCTGGCATGGAGAACGCCGTGAAGCCCGAGTTGTCCGTACCCGGCGGAACATTCACGTACGACAGCGACAGAAAGCGTGTCGCCGCGGACACCAGGCCCGGAGGGGTCGTAGGCGCCGCAGGCGGGCGACCAGACGCTCTTCTGGCGCGAAGCATCGGTACCAGCTTCGCCGCCCCGCTCGTCACCCACGCAGCTCTCCGCGTGCTCGGACGCTACCCCCGGCTCCAGGCGACTGGCGTCCGCGCACTGCTACTGGCAGGTAGCTAAGGTCATCGAAGGCGAGCCGGGAAAGAAAAAGAATACCATAGCCGACGTTTGTCCGATTTCGACAGAGTCGACACTGAAAGGGCCGAGGTTTCCAGTGACCATCGCGTAGTCCTGTTGAGTGAGGAGACATTGGCCGCTGACCAAGTTCATTTCTATACCATCCCAGTTCCGAAAGCCTTCTTCAGCCGAGGCGACAAGAGGATGGCCATCGGATTGGCCTTCGACCCGCCGACCCGTGCGACACGGCTCAGCTATTTGTCCAGCCGGATGTCCGTCTATGCCTATCGCGGGGTCGATGTCGATCAGGTGCGCGCGAAGTTCGCAGCCTCCGCAGAAGAGACCTCCAAAGATCTGAACAACATCGACCTGATGCCAGCAAACGGATCTCGTCTGCTCGGCGCCAATCAAGCGGCGCGGAAGGACTGGGTCGGCCCCTGGGACAAGGACGAGCACCCTGAGCTGGTCGTTGTGGTGCGAAATACGCAGCGATGGCCATATCCGGCAGACGAGCCGATTCGCTATGCCTTGGCAGTGGCGCTCGAGGTCTCGGAAGCCCTCCCGGAACTGTATTCGGAGCTCAGTGCCCAGCTCGATGTTCTCGCCGAGATCGAGTCCGAGATCGAACTCGGCTAGATCCGCGACTCAGAAGGTTCCGTACAGCCCCAGGCGACCAAGTGCCGGGACTGGGCGTGCCCGAGTGCCATGTTGCAGTCAAGCAAAGATGACATACATTACATCGGCAACGGGAGCCGCTGGTCGACCACCATGCGGCGGCTGGACCGGGATCGTCGAGGTCAGCCACGCGATAATGGTCTGCAAGGGCAGCGGAGATGTCCCGGACCAGGTCGATGTCGAGCACCTCGACGCGAACGTTATTCCGTGCAGCCCGTCAGGGACCTCACAGAGCCGAAAACCCTGCTCGACCGCACGGGCGAGCGCATCGAGACGCGGGGCGAAGTCCTTCACCAGCGCTCGTCCGGGTTCGGGCCGGTCGGCGCTGAGGAGCGCCTCGTCGCGCAGCACCGCACGCACCCTGTCGACGTCCAGCCTTGGAACTCGACCCACGAGCCGTCGTCGACCAGCAGGCAAACCCGGCCGCGGTGAGCACACACCCGTAGCGCTCGCCGCCGTCTCCTCGCAGCTCGATGTCGGTTTCGCCTGCGTATCGGAACCCTGCGAGCTTGAATGGACCAGCTTCCGTAGTTCTCCGCCTTCGCGCGCTACGTATGTTAGACGCGCTACCCGCCCATGCTCACGTAACGGATTGGTACGTTGAGTAGCGCTCCGTGGCTCCGCAGCGATCACGCCACGGTGAGCACGAGGGACAGGGAGTACACGCGCGTGGCGAACGGAATCGATCAGAAGGCTCTACTGGCAGACCTGCGGAAGCAGCTCACGACTCTGGAAGACGACTTGCGCGAGCGCAGCGCCGAGCTGGAGTTCGACGGCCCGCTGCGTGATGAGTATCAGAAGGCCGTCGACGCCGACCGCACCGCCGCGATCTACGAAACCTGGCGTGACGATCGAGTCACGCAGGCCGCGGTGGCCTGGCTGCTCGGCTGTGTCTACGTGCGGTTCTGTGAGGACAACGGCCTGATCCCGGAGCCGTTTCTGTCCGGCCCAGGTGATGCGCTCGCCACAGCCCACGAGCGGCAAGAGGCGTTCTTCCGCGCCAACCCGCACCTCAACGATCGCGACTGGCTCGAGGCCGCATTCACCCACCTGACGGAAGCTCACCCAACCGCCGCCGGCCTGTTCGATCGCCGGTACAACCCGCTGTGGGAGCTGACACCGTCGTTCGAGGCGGCGACCGCCCTCCTCTCGTTCTGGCGCCGCCGCGGCCCAGACGGCGAGGTCATCCACAAATTCGCCGACGAGTCCTGGAATACTCGCTTCCTCGGGGACATCTATCAAGACCTGTCAGACCATGCGAAGAAGACTTACGCGCTACTGCAGACCCCAGAGTTCGTCGAGGAGTTCATCCTCGACCTGACACTGACCCCAGCTTTAGAGACCTTCGGCCTTGACCCTGTCGTGGAGATCCACCGCCACGGCGGTGGCACTGAGCGAACCCGCGAGGGCTTGCGCACGATCGACCCAGCCTGCGGCTCGGGTCACTTCCTACTGGGCATCTTCCACCGCCTCCTAGCCGAGTGGCGCCGCACCTCGCCCGGCATCGACGACTGGATCCTGATCCGACGCTCCCTTGAGTCGGTGCACGGCTGCGACAAAAACCCCTTCGCCGCCTCGATCGCCCGCTTTCGCCTGCTAGTCGCCGCACTCAAAGCCTCCGGAACCCGCACACTCGCCTCTGCAGGCGAGTTCCCAATCAACGTCGCCGTCGGCGACTCACTCCTGCACGGCATAGGCGTCGCGGGCGAGCAGATAGACATGCTCGACTCGAAAGCCGACGAGGAGTTCACCTATCGCAGTGAAGACGTTAATGAATATATCAACTCCTGCGACCTACTCACGTCCGCTTCGTACCATGTAGTCGTCGGAAACCCACCGTACATAACAGTAAAAGACCGGCGGGAAAACGAGAACTACCGCGCACGTTGGAAAACCGTGTGCTCTGGCAAGTACGCTCTGTCGGTCCCCTTCGCAGCACGAATGTTTCACCTCGCCACGCCAACCCAACAAGGCGGCTACGTCGGCCAGATTACCGCAAATTCCTTCATGAAGCGGGAGTTTGGCAAGAAGCTCATCGAGAACTTCCTTCGCAACATCGATCTGACTCACATAATCGATACATCGGGCGCATACATTCCCGGACACGGCACTCCGACGGTCATAATAATCGGCCGCAAGAAAATATCCAATGAACACAAACCGATTCGTTCCGCACTTGGCATTCGCGGCGAACCCGAAACACCACCCGATCCCACCCAAGGCCTTGTCTGGCAAGCGATTATCGAGCAGATCAGCACTCCAGGAAGCGAATCTGATTGGATCAGTGTCGCCGATGTCGATCGACACACCCTCAGCAGTCATCCCTGGTCTCTGAGCGGCGGCGGGGCGGACGCCCTACTGGCGCGTATTGAAAATTCCACCACAAAGAAGCTGGAACGCGTCAGCGATTCAATCGGCATAACTAGCTTTACGCTCGAGGACGATCTATATCTGCAACCGAAAAGAAGTGCGTTACGCAAGTCCGTAAGCGAAGAGTACCTTCGAGACATGATCACTGGAGACCTTCTACGTGACTGGTCGAGCGGCAATCCCGAGTCTGCACTATTTCCGTATACAACAGACTTCAAGCCGATTGACGTCGAGGGGACCCCTGGTCTCCATCGCGCCATGTGGCCAGCCAGAACCACAATTTCAAACAACGTCCTCTTCGGCCGAAAAACAAAGCTCGACGCCGAGTTGAAATGGTCGGAGTATGGGAGACTAACTCACAGAAAGCTCCTTACGCCGCTTTCTATAACCTATGCTGAGGTCTCGACGCATAACCATTTTGTTCTCGATCGCGGCGGAAGGATTTTTAAGCAGACTGCGCCAGTAATAAAACTTGCTAGCGGAAGAACTGAAGGTGAACACCTGGCAATACTCGGCCTACTAAACTCATCAACAGCATGCTTCTGGCTAAAGCAGGTATGCCACGATAAAGGTATTCGCGGCGAAGGGGGCGGCTTTACAAGTAACGACTGGGAGCGATTCTTTCAGTTCAACGCTACCAAGTTGCAACAATTTCCATTGCCAGCCGCGGCACCTGCACGCGCAGCCACACTACTAGACGCACTGTCGCGACAACTCGCCGACACCGAACCTTCAGTGATACTCGACAATAATATTCCAAGTCGAGAATCCTTAGAGAACAAACGTATCGAACAGATGAAGACTCGAGCTCAAATGATCTCCATCCAAGAGGAATCAGATTGGGAAGTATACAAACTGTACGGCATCACGAGCGAAATTGAGTCATCCGAACTGCAATACTCACTCGAGGACGTGCCAGAAATTGCGCTCGGCGAGCGCGCGTTTGAAATTTCCATAGCTCGACGTGCTTCCATCGACGATTCTGTAGATCTTGAATGGTTCGACAGACACGGTTCGAAGCCGATCACTGAGCTTCCCGAGCATTGGCCGGAGGCGTACAAGCAGGTCGTTGAGAAGCGGATCGAGACGATCAATAGCCGTCGAGACATTGCACTCATCGAACGTCCCGAGTGCAAGCGACGCTGGGCAACCGAGCCGTGGGAGAAGAAGGAGCGCAAGGCTCTCGAAACCTGGCTGCTCGACAAGTGCGAGGACAAGGAACTCTGGTTCGCCCTCCGCGACGGCTTGACCGGACCACGCACACTGACCGTCAGCCAGCTCGCCGACCTCCTCCGCACCAACGATGACGTCAACTCTGTCGCTGCCCTGTACGCAGCCGACCACCTTGGCAAGCGGGACCTCCCGCTAGCCGACGTGCTGGAGCAGGTCATCGCCACCGAGCACGTCCCCTACCTCGCAGCGATGCGCTACAAGGAGACTGGCCTGCGCAAACGCGCCCAGTGGGAATCCGTCTGGGAGGAGCAGCGCAAGGAGGACCGCACCGGCAAGCGGCTCGACATCAAGGTGCCGCCGAAGTACACCTCTGCGGACTTCGCCAAGACGTCCTACTGGTCACACCGCGGCAAGCTCGACGTGCCGAAGGAACGGTTCATCTCCTACCCCGGAGCTGGCCCAGAAGCTGACCCGACCTTGCTGCTCGGCTGGGCAGGTTGGGATCATAAGGACCAGGCGCTCGCGCTGGTCAACGTGATCAATGACCGGCTCGAGCAGGAAGGATGGGAGACCGACAAGATCGCGCCGCTGCTCGCAGGGCTGGCCGAGCTCATGCCCTGGGTCAAGCAGTGGCACGCTGGCTATGACGCAGAGTGGGGCGGGAACCCCGCGGAGGAGTTCCAGACCGTGCTCGAGCAGCAGCAGACCAAGCATGGGCTGACCGACGAGGCGTTGAGCAAGTGGCGGCCGGAGCAGACGCGGCGCGGCCGCAGGAAGAGCTAGAGGGAGGGGACGAGAATGGCCGAGGAGGTGTACCTCCGGGATGTGATCCACATGCCGGAGGAGGTCAACCGGGGCGACTTCAAGATCGACCTGACCAAGGGATTCACGGCGACGGACGAGCTGGTCGACAACTATGTCGTCACTGATCAGCTGCGCGGCGCCTTCACCCAGGCCCTCGCGCTGATCCGGGCTGCAGTCCGCGACGGCAACTCTCATGCCGCTTACCTGCACGGCTCGTACGGTTCCGGTAAGAGCCACTTCCTGACCGTTCTGCACGCCGTTCTGAACGGAAACAAGACCGCACGCGACAAGCCCGAGCTGCGGAAGGTCGTCGCCGAACACGATGAGTGGCTGGCCGGTCGCAACTTCCTCATGGTGCCGTTTCACCTGATCGGGTCGGTCGACCTTGACGCGGCAATCCTAGGCGGCTATGTCAAGCATGTGCAGGACACCATGCCGGGCAAGCCGGTCCCTGCGGTCTTTCGAGACGACGCGATGCTCGTGGATGCCAAGAATCTGCGCGAGGCGGTGGGCGACGTCAAGTTCGCGGAGATGCTCGGGACCGAGGACGCCAAGCCGTCAGACCTGGACGACCTGGAACCAATCGAGGGAGCGGCTCCCAGCGTTTGGACCAGTCTAGAACTTGATAAGGCATTCGGTGCGCAGCCTGGAGATCCACGACGGGACGCTCTGGTTTCCGCGCTCCTGTCCGGTCCAATGGCCTCCTATGCCCGCGGAGCGTTAGGGGACAAGGACGCCTACATCCCACTGGAGAACGGCCTTTCCGTCATCAGCCGGCACGCGCAGCAACTCGGTTACGACGGCGTTGTGCTGTTCCTCGACGAGCTGATCCTTTGGCTGCAGGGCTACTTATCCCGCCGCGACTTCGTCAACGTTCAGGTGAACAAGCTGGTCAAGCTGATCGAGTCGGGGGACAGCGATCGACCGGTGCCGATCATTTCGTTCGTCTCCCGTCAGCGGGATCTCGGCACCCTCATCGGCTCGGACATCATGGGCTCCGAGGTCAGCAACCTCGAACAGCAGGTCCAGTATCTCGCCGGGCGATTCGACACGATCAGCCTCGAAGACCGCAACCTTCCGGCGATCGTCAAGGAGCGCGTTCTCAAGCCGCTCCCCGGCAAGGACCATCTACTCGATGCGGCCTTCAAGAACATCGAGTCGACCAAATCCAACGTCAAGGAAGCGCTACTCGACGCGAACGGCGCCACCCATGCGGACTGGTCCGACTTCCGCGACGTCTACCCGATCTCACCCGCGCTGCTCAACGTGCTGGTGGCGCTTTCGGGGGCACTGCAACGCGAACGCACTGGCCTCAAGCTTTTGCAGGACATGCTCCATCGGCGGCGCACGGACATGAAGCTGGGCGACCTCATTCCGCTCGGAGACCTGTGGGACGTCATCGCCGAAGATGCAACGGCAGCCTTCACCGACAAGCTGCGTACGGACGCCGAAGCAGGCCAGCGTTTCCACCGGAGGGTTCGCCGCTACCTGGAGGGTAGGTACGGCTCGACCACCGATGCCCGGTTCATCGCAGACGAACGTCTGGTCAAGACGCTCCTGCTGGCGTCCCTCGCTCCAGACGTGCCCGCGTTGACCCGGCTCACCGGGCAGCGGCTGGCCGCATTGAACTACGGCTCGATCACCTCACGCACTGCTCAGCCGGGCGATCTAGCGACCACCAGGCTGGGTGACCTCAAGACCGAGTTCGGCGAGCTGCGCAGTGATGGTGACGAGAACCCAGTGTTCAGCCTGCACCTGTCCGACCTCGACATCGAACCGCTGCTGGACAGCGCGAACGACGAAGACAACACCGCCAACCGGCGAAAGTGGCTACGCAGCCAGCTTTGGGAGGCGATGGGTGTCAAGGACACCGGTGTCTTCGTGAGCGAGCGTGAGATCGTCTGGCGAGGCACCAAGCGGACCGCCGAGTTCGTATTCGAGAACGTCCGCGACCCACAGTCGATGCCGGACTTCCAGTTCCGGCCCAGCCTTGACGGCGTAATCCGGTTCGTCATCGACTATCCCTTCGACGAACCCGGACGTTCACCCCGGCAAGACGCCGAGCGCGTGGAGGAATTGAAACAGCATGGCCACGCCTACCCCACCCTGGTGTGGCTGCCGGCCTTCTGGTCTGAGCAGCGGTTTAACCAGCTCGGTCGCCTGCTGAAGATCAACCACCTGCTCGAGCGAGGTAGGCTCGAAGCGGTCGCAGCAAACCGATCGGCCGAGGACCGGATCCGCCTACGCACCCAGCTCGAGGTGCACAAGGAGAACCTCACGTCGAGCCTTCGAGGCGTGCTGACTCAGCTTTACGGCCTCTCCCGCGGTGACGAGTCGAACCTCATCGACCCGGAGGGCGAACCCGGGCGAGTGCTCAGCATGTTCCCGCAGCACACTCCCCGGCTCCATGTCGGCGCTCCGTTCGAATACAACATGTTCGAACTGGCCGACAGCCTCCTGGGCGCGAAGTACCCGAATCACCCGGACTTCGATCCGAAGAAGGAACGCAAAGCTGTCACCGTCGGTGAGCTTCGTACGGCACTAAACTGGATCACCAAAGCAGCAGAACAAGGCGGCCGCGTTGAACTGGAGAAGAGCAACCTTGCCCTGATGCGCAAGATCGTGCACCCGCTCGGCTTGGGTGAGGTCCACGACGGCCCGCTCACACTGAGCAACGAGTGGCGACAGCGTATCGAACAGCACGCGGCAAGGATGCAGGTCGCAGGTGACTACTCGGTCGACGACATCCGACGGTGGCTGGAAGAGCTTGACTACAAGGGGCTCGACAAGCCAGTCGAGAACCTGATCATCTCCGTATACGCCCTGCTCGCTGATCGAGCTTGGGTCCGCGAGACCATCCCGCAAGACGCCCCAGACGTCGGCAACATCGGTCCAGGTTGGGCTCTGCGCGCACAAGAACTGCCTACCGAGGACGAATTCGAAGCAGCCCGCAACCGAGCGGGAACGATTCTGGGGGTGTCGGCTCCGGCAGCCCGATTCACGCGCAACATCACCAAGCTGACCAATAGTGTGCTCGAACAGGTCCGTGAACACGAGAACGCTGTCCACCGCCTGCACGAAGCGTTGCACAAGCATGCGTCCGAACTC
Source organism: Amycolatopsis azurea DSM 43854 (assembly GCF_001995215.1). Taxonomy (GTDB): domain Bacteria; phylum Actinomycetota; class Actinomycetes; order Mycobacteriales; family Pseudonocardiaceae; genus Amycolatopsis; species Amycolatopsis azurea. The sequence goes on along the minus strand of NZ_MUXN01000020.1, from coordinate 81,040 downwards.
GGGATCGAGACTTCATCACCACGAGTAGTGGCGACCCGGGCCGCAGCGGACCTGTTGGCCAAGCTGTTCGGCATTAGCGACTCGACAAAGCTGATCAGGACACTCGCACAGCTGCCGGACCCAGACAACGACGGTGTGCTGGCGAGGACGATCTCATCGGCCCAGTCCGTCCTGAGTGCACTCGACGCAGCAGACTTCGAACTCCTGCGAACGATCCAGCCGTATCTTGACCGTTCTGACGGCATTCGAGACCGCACCGAACGCCTGATGGCCGACATAGCGGAGACGGCCCAAGCCGACGAGCAAACCCGGCAGCTCGGCCCCATGCTGCACGGATTCCGGGCGATCGCTCTCAAGATCATCCAGGATGCCACGGCAGCAGCAGGAGCCCCGCCGGCGCCACCGCCGCCAGCACCCACGCCCACGCCCACGCCCACGCCCCAGCAGACACGCCGAGTGACCGCTGACGCGACTCCCGCAAAGTTGACTGAGACGATGGCAGCCGTGCAGCAATCGGTCAGTGAGTTCGCCAAGGAACACCCGGGTCAGGAGATAGAGATCTCGTGGCGTGTTGTCGACGGGAAGGCTTGATGGCCCAGGTTCCGCCTATCACGCGAGCAGGGATCGAGTCGCTGCTCACGCAACACAGACACGCGCTGGACAAGCAGCCAGGCCGATGCCTGGTGCTTGTCCACGGCAGGTATGAGCCTGGTGAACGCACCGAGTTCCGGCTGAAGCCGATCGAAGGTGACCAAGGCGAGCGGGCAGTGCGCGTCACCGACCAACCCTCCATACTGGGGATCACTGCCGAATGGCTGGACTACCAGCACACTGGAGCGGCCTCTGGTGTGCTGGTAATCACCACCGGTGTAGAGCCTGCCGAGCTCGACTGGGACTTGCGGGGACACGCTCTCGAGACCAGCCTGCTGCGAATCGACCCGGTCGAGAACCTGAAGTTTCGGTTCGGCGCCAATCGCTTGGACCCCCGAGTCTGGCAGTCCACCTGGCTCGTCCAGGCAGTCCTCGACGCCGAACCCACCAGTGGCTGGCCCCGCCGTGGTGGCGTGCTGACCTATGACGACGCCTTGCTGGCTCTCGTCGGACAGCGGCTTGGCGTCGACGCCGCAACTCTCGACCTCGACCGCCTGCTCGAGTGGTCCCGGAGCACCGCAACGACCAGCTGGGCTGAACTGGACAACGCTGAACGTGACGGCATCCGCAGCTGGCTCGTCGAGCGTCTCGGCCTGGCGGCGGAGGCTGTTCTCACGTTGGTCGCGGCTGGTCGAGGCCGCGACGCTCTGGCGCTGGGGGTCGTCGGCGCGGCATTAAGCGATCAATCGCTGTCGCGCGACGCCTTGGTGTCGGTCGGTGGGCTCTTCCCCGGTATCCGCTCAGATGCCGTCGAAGCGTTCGCCCTGGCGGTCGACGGCACGCTGAGCCGGTGGATCACTGCCGCCGGACCTGCCGATTCCCCTGCCCGCCATGACGTCCTCACCGTGCTTGAACGGGCCGACGAGCTGGCCAAGCAAACCGGCCTCACCGAGGCCTTGTCTAGCAACCCACTACTGCCCTCCGCATGGCGAGCACGTCTTCGTTCGGTGGGCGCGGCGCTCCCCGATCCGGAGGCTGCGAACCGCGCGCTCGGCGAACTCGGCGAACATCGCCTCGCCGAATTGTTCAGTTCTCAGAAGACCACAGCGACCATGGCCGTCCGGCTCGCACGGTGGCTCGCAACACCGGAATCCGGAGTCCCGTCCGTGTCGGCAGGTGTGCAACAGCAAGTGGCCCAATGGGGCTGGGTCGACTACGCCCTTGCTGTTCTTTGGGCAGGCGACGTGGCAGGCGAACCGGTGAGCGCCAAGGCTTACCGCGATCTCTGTGAGCAGGTTACGGCTCGACGCACCGCGTCGGACGAAGAATTCGCGCTCCGCCTGGCCTCCTGGGTTCCGCATGCTCGCGCACAGCTGTCCGAAGGCGCGTTGCTGATCGAAGACATCCTGACGACAGCCGCGGTTCCGCTGGCCGGTGACTCAGCTCCCCTGATCATCGTGCTCGATGGAATGAGCGCTTCTGTCGCGGCGCAGCTCGGCGACGAACTGAGCCGTCGGCCCAACTGGCTGGAGGCCAGCCCGGTATCCGGCACCCGTCTGGCTGCAGTGTCAGTGTTTCCGTCGATCACGACGGTGAGCAGGCCGTCCCTCTTGTGCGGGAAACCCATCGCAGGAGGCCAGTCGACAGAAAAAGACGGCTTTGCCTCGTTCTGGAAGAAGCACCACAAGCAAGCGCGACTTTTCCACGAGAACGAAGTCGGCGGCGGCGCCGGCCAGAGTCTCAATCCCGAGCTCGTTGCGGCGTTGGCAGGCGTCGAAGTCGTCGGTGTCGTACTCAACACGATCGATGACACGCTCGGCCCCGGTCGCGAGGGCGATGGGACGACCTGGCGCCTCCAGGACATCCGGTACCTGACCAGCCTGCTCACTCAGGCACGCAGCTACGGACGGCCGGTCGTCGTGACATCGGACCACGGGCACGTTCTCGAGCGTGGCCTCGCTAGCGGCCCATCCCCGGCAACTGCCGAATACGGTGGACGGTGGCGGACAGGAGCACCGGCTGAGGGCGAAGTCGCGCTGCACGGTCCGCGAGTCCTCGAAGGGAACGGAAAGGTGGTTCTCCCGTGGCGCGAGGATATCCGATACACGCAAAAGCGCGCGGGGTACCACGGCGGTGCCGCTTTGGCCGAGGTAAGTATTCCCGTCTTGGTCCTGCTGCCGTCTGTCGACGTATTACCGGACAGTTGGGCGGGATTGCCCGCTGAACAGACAACGCCTTCGTGGTGGCGGGGCAGCCCAGAGCAGGTAATTGTGGAGCCCGCTCCGGCACCCAAGGCGCCGCGTAAGAAACAAAAGGCTATCCCCGACGGGCCAGGGCTGTTCGATCATGTGCTGCCGGAGCCCATACCACCTGTGCCGGCCGTGCAGAAGACTCTTGGCCAGCAGGTAACCGCTTCGAAGATCTTCGCCACGCAAGAGAAATTCATCCGTCGTGGACCCAATAGCGACGTTGTGGCCGCCGTAATTGACAGCCTTGCCGACGCAGGCGGCAAGCTCTCGCTTGCCGCAATTGCCTCCACCGCAGGCAAAGCAGCCAGAAACATCGATGGATTCCTTGCCACCCTTCAGCGTTTGCTCAACGTGGAGAGCTACCCGGTACTCGAACTCATCGATGGCGGCCGAACGGTGGAACTCAACCTTGAGCTCCTTCGAACACAATTCGACCTGGACAAGCCGTGAATCCGGTCAGTTCAGTTCGTCGTCGCGAGGTGGTGGATGCCTTGCGCCGTGGCACAGTTCCACAGTTCGGGCTCGATCTGTTCGCCGTAGGACTCGATCGGTTCACCGGAGCACTCGACGACGACCTGAGCACGATCAAGCGCGGCGGTGCGGCCTTTCACGCAATCCGCGGGGAATATGGCTCCGGTAAGACGTTCTTCGCACGCTGGCTGGCCGAACGAGCGAAGCGAGCCGGGTTGGCGACGAGTGAGATTCAGATCTCGGAGACAGAAACCCCGCTACATCGCCTCGAAACCGTGTACCGGCGGCTGACCGAACGACTGTCTACGGCGACCCACCAACCGAGCGCGTTGCGATCAGTGATCGATTCCTGGTTCTACACGCTCGAAGAGGAGGTTCTCGACACTGGCGAAGTCGACGAGGAGGACGAAGACGCCATCGCCGAAGCCGTGGACACTCTCATGGAGCGTCGCCTAGGTGATGTCGCCAGGACAACCCCCGCCTTCGCTTCGGCTCTCCGCGGATACCGGCATGTGAAGCGTGCCGATGATGCGGCGACCGCAGAAGCGGTAATCGCTTGGCTGGGCGGGCAAAAGTCAGTGGCGGCCTCCGCGAAGCGAGCCGCCGGAGTGCGCGGAGACCTCGACCATTTCGGGGCGCTCGGCTTTCTCCAAGGCCTGCTGACCGTGCTGAAGGATTGCGGTCACCCGGGCCTTTTGGTCGTGCTCGACGAGATCGAGACCCTCCAGCGCGTTCGGGGTGATGTGCGCGAGAAGGGCCTCAACGCTCTCCGCCAGTTGCTGGACGAAATCGACACCGGCCGCTTTCCAGGACTCTTCCTGGTGATCACCGGCACTCCTGCGTTTTTCGATGGACAACAAGGCGTCCAACGCCTACCGCCGCTCGCTCAGCGACTTGCGACCGACTTCACCACCGACGCCCGCTTCGACAACCCACGTGCGGTTCAGCTCCGGCTTCCCGGATTCGACCTGAACCGGCTTGGGGAGCTTGGTCGGAACGTCCGCGATCTCTATGTCGGCGATGCCAAGGAGCCCGAACGGATCGCCGCTCGCGTGGACGACGCCTATGTCGATGAACTAGCTCGGGCTGTCACCGGCGGGATGGGTGGCAAGGTAGGTGTCGCACCACGCGTCTTCCTCCGGAAACTCGTTCAGGACGTGCTCGACCGGGTCGACGAACACGAGGAGTTCGACCCGAGGGTGCACTATCCGGTAACCGTCAAGGGCTCTGAGCTCTCAGAGGAAGAACGCAACACCGTCGCCGATGTCGACGACATCGATCTGGATCTCCCGTGAGTTCCGGAGCCGACCGGCTGCTTCCCGCGCTGGTGCACCACATCGTCAACACGCTGGGCTGGCCGGGGCTGCGCCCGCTCCAGGCCGAAGCGATCGACCCGCTTCTTGACGGGTCCGATGCGATCCTGTTGGCGCCAACAGCAGGCGGTAAGACCGAAGCTGCGATGTTTCCCCTGCTCAGTTCCATGGAAGAACAGTCATGGACGGGCCTGTCGGTGTTGTATATCTGTCCGCTTCGGGCCCTCCTGAATAACCTTCAACCCAGACTGGCGATTTATGCGGGCTGGCTCGGTCGCACTGCCGACCTATGGCACGGAGACGTCAGCTCCGGCGCCCGCAAACGGATACTCCAGGAACCGCCGGATATCCTGCTGACCACGCCGGAGTCGCTCGAGGCGATGCTGGTGTCGGCAAACATTGATTCCCGGCGCTTGTTCTCGAGCCTTCGAGCGGTCGTAGTGGACGAGGTCCATGCTTTCGCCGGCGACGACCGCGGCTGGCACTTGCTCGCGGTCCTCGAACGACTCTCTCGGATCGCAGGCCGCCCGCTTCAGCGAATTGGCTTGTCAGCCACAGTAGGCAACCCGGACGAACTGCTGAGGTGGCTTCAGGGCTCGCAACACTCCAGACCACGATCGGTAGTTGCGCCCAGCGGTGGCACGACGACCACGCCGGACATCACCGTCGATCATGTCGGTTCAATTGACAACGCGGCCACCGTCATCGCAACACTGCACCGAGGCGAGAAGCGACTGGTGTTTGTCGACAGCCGCCGACGCGCTGAAGAACTCGGAGCAGCACTACGCGCCCGCGAAATCACCACGTTCCTGTCGCACTCATCGCTCTCCGCAGACGAACGCCGCAGATCAGAGCAGGCCTTTGCAGAAGCTCGCGACTGCGTGATCGTTGCGACTTCCACTCTGGAATTGGGAATCGATGTCGGAGATCTCGATCGTGTGATCCAGATCGACGCTCCCCGGACGGTGGCTTCGTTTCTCCAGCGTCTGGGCCGGACAGGACGTCGTGCAGGGGGCACCAGAAACTGCCTCTTTCTGTGTCTCGAAGAATCAGCCGTACTCAGCACAGCCGGTCTGCTCGAACGGTGGGGAGCAGGCTGGGTGGAACCGATCGTGGCCCCGCCACACCCTCGACACATCGCCGCGCAGCAGATGCTCGCCCTCGCCCTGCAAGAGAACAAAATTGGGACGCACACCTGGCGAGAGTGGTGGGGCGACCTGCCGTTGTTCGATGAGCACCAAACCGAGATCTTTGATCATCTACTGGCCGAAGGCTACCTCGAGCGGGACGGCCCGATGGCGTTCATCGGGCTCGAGGCGGAGAAGAAGTTCGGCCGACGGCATTTCATGGACCTTCTCGCCGTGTTCAGCGCGCCACCGGAGTTCACAGTCCTGACCGGCCGAGAAGAGATCGGCCGAGTGGGGGACGATGTTCTGCTGGCCGACAACCACGACGGACCACGTGTCCTGCTTCTCGCTGGACGTGGCTGGAAGGTCGGGCACATTGACTGGAAGCGGAGGCGCTGTTTCGTCGAGCCGAGCGACCTCCCCGGCCGCGCCAAGTGGGGCGGGAGCGAAGGTGGGCTGTCTTTCGCCCTTACCCGCAGCCAGCGATCGGTCCTGCTGGGCACCAATCCCGCAGGGGTCCGGTTCACCCGCAGAGCAGCATCGGTACTCGCCGAGCTCCGCGAGAAGCACTCCGGAGACGTTGCCGACAACGCGACTGTGTTCCGGCGTTCGTCTGGCGAGCTCAGATGGTGGACTTGGGCTGGTATCGCAGCCAACCGGACGTTGCAAGCCAGCTTCCCACGAGTCGTGGATCCTCGGCAGCGGACTACCGATCAATCCTTGCGCTTGCAACCAGATCTGTCGAATAACGAATTGCTGCGCACGCTGTCAGCAAGCGCGGCGCTTTCCCCTCCACACGTCAATAAGTCCGCCCTCCATGGACTCAAGTTCTCTTCCACTCTCCCAAGCGAGCTAGCCTCTGAAACCATTTCCGAACGCCTTGCGGATCAGAGACACGCACAGTTCGTCTTATTCGAGAAACGACTATTTTCCCAAGCAGAGAACTAGGCCAGTCGCTATATATTCAGGTTTCACCTAGCAGACATAGTGCTTGTAGGAAAAGACGAGCCGACGCTCTCTTGAGAGTGAACTCTAAGCGTTCTGCAAGCAAACTTTGCCGCCCGCACCCAGGGCATTGCAAGGTCAGTTTGTGGCCTCAGTCCACGTTTACACATCTCCGGGACACATACTACTTATCACCCAACTCGCGTCAGGAGGTCATGACCCGGCACCGACTTGCGCAGCCGGGCAGTCGTGAGTGGCGAATCGCATTAGGGCGGACAGCGATTTGTATACCCACACCTGATCCGGCCCGAGGATGATCTTGATCAACGGAAGATGGGGGACGTTGAGTGTCCACATTTCCCGCATCGTCGAGCTGCTCAGTGGGTACACAAATCAAGGTCCACCAGAACACAACTTGCCACTCACGACCACCCTGACCACACGACCACCGACTCAGCCCAGCGGCGCCAACGGAAAGCCCCATTTTGGTGGTGATCAACGTCTGGCCCATGACAGAGCAGAGCACGCCCGGGTCGTCGTACACCGCCGCGGTCACCTGGACGGCCCCGCTGTCCGAGTGGCTGCCCGACGACGACGTAGTCGCGGCCGGGTCGAACCGGCTGACGGACGGTGGCACGCAACGTGTGGGAGATAACGTGGGTGCCGGTCGGCAGATCGTGATGCAGTGCCAGAGATTCCGGGCAGTCCAGCACTACCCACACGAGCGCGTCCGCGACCGGCTCGGCACGGGCTTCCGAGCCGAGCCAGCGTCAAGGATGCAACCGGCCTGCTCGACATAGTCCAGCTCGCTCTCGAAAACGAGACCGGACCGGTTGTTCGCGCGCAACTGGCCGCCACCGATGCCCTGCTAAACAGGATGCCGCTCTGCACGTCGAACGATGGTTCGGGATGGCCGCCGCGCGCAGCTTGCGACTCATCGGGACAACTCCCAGCGGCTACGACACCACGTCGGATACGGTCGCCCTGGTCGGCGAACTCCTCCTGGCCTCGCTCACGGGCTAAGCCTTGGCCAGTCGCGCCTTTGTCGTCGACACGGCAGACTTCACAACAACACCTCCACCTACCAAGACCTGAAGGTAGGTCCACGCGACCACTCAAGCCGCGGAACGCCTTCACGCCGAAGTCACGTATCAGCCGCGACACGCCCGAACCCGGGAGCGAGGTTGACGTGACCCATACCGTGACCCGAACCTCGGGCGAACCGCGTGATCAGTGAGGTCACAGAGGTTCATCGCGATACAGAAGTCACAGGTAGAGGCCATAGTCAACGCTGTCACCCTCCCTCCTGAAGCGGGTGTCGCAGGTTCGAATCCGGCCCGGGGGCACAACACGTCGACCGCAACCCCGAGTGACACGCCGGTAGGGCAAGCGCCTGATCTGCGGTAGCACGAGCCACTCGCCACCTATCGGTGAGCGGTAGCCGCGGGATCGCCATCATCGAAACGCCGAGCGCCCGCAAAGACGGCAGGTCGTCATCGGCTGCTTGCGGGCGAACCGATCGACCGGCCCTGCCCCCGGGAGCGTCAAGGGGAAGCCCGAAGCGCTCGGCCGCCTTGGGCTCGCTTCACGGCGGCTACCTCGCGTAGTTCCGCAGGAAGTCGTTCGTCTCGTCGTCTTTGGAGTAGACGCAGACTCCCTGCATACCGCGCGTCAAGAGCACCTTGTAGGTGTTCCGGACCAAGCGATCGAACTCCGGGGCTTCGGCGCCTTTCACTTTGCGGTCGTAGGAGAAACCGCTGCGGGCGAACCACTTACCGTCCCGGATCACAAGGTCGTCACCGAAGATCGTGCCCGCCCAGTCGTACTCGAAACCCTGCGCCGTGTAGATGCAGCCGACTTGCCCGAATCCCTCCGGCTCGGATGCCCACAAGGAAGCCGAAGGAAATCCTGGGACTTCGAACCCCTGCTTCGTGTTCCAGGGTCGACGCCAACCACCGATCTCCACATCGTCGACGAGTCGCAGCCTGCCCTCGACTTTGACCGGATCACTCCAGTCCCAGCAGAAGCCGGCCGCCATTCTCGCGGTGCCGGAGAAGGTCTTCGCCTGCCGGAGAAGCCAGTTCTCCAGTTCGTGCGGGGATCCGACCGAGTCGACCACGTACTCGTCTTCACTTCCGTCGACCAGTTCCGACCAGGACACCGGCGGTTCGGAACCGAGTCCCAGCAAGCGCACGACCCATTCGTCGAAGCTCGCCGAGCCTCCGCACCGGTACTGGCCGTCCAGGTCGATCTCGATGACATCGCAGTCCTTGATGTCGGCGATGGCGAGGATGTCCGCCTTCGTTCCGATTTCGCCGGGACGCACGACCTGGTGTTCGTCGAGCAGGAAGAGCGGCACCTTGGCGACGTCGATGAGCTGGTCGATCTGGCTGCGCACCTTCCCGTGCAACCGGGCGGGCATGCCACGGACACGGTGCGCTTCGTCGCAGATCAGGACGTCCAGCGCGTCCTCCGGCGCGGAGCCGAACTCGTTGAAGTACTTGAAGATCTTGCCGTACCGATCGTCGTCACCGGTCACCTTCTCCCGCAAGGTTTCGGTGAACGCCTTCGAGCCGGTCGCATGCAGCGCCTTTCGCTTCTGCCTCGCGAGAGCGGCGAGGAGTGTCACCGCGATGGCGCTCTTCCCAGAACCCGGACCACCGTTGACGACGACGACCTTCTTCCGCTTCGTGCTGTCAGAGTCCGCTTCGGCCACGGCGTCGAGCACCGTCTTGTAGGCAACCTGTTGTTCGTCCAGTAGAACGAACTCGTCTCTGGCGGCCAACGCGTCCGAGGCGGTCTTCAGCAGATTCCGCGCGGGGGCCGGTCGAGCGGAGATCAATTCGTGAGCGGCGGCCACCGCCGCATCCGCCGTAGCCGGGTCCTTGTCGAGCAGCGACCACAGATCGGCGACCAGATCACCCTGCAGGTCCGACGTGTAGAGCTGGCCGAAGTCGTCGTACTCGAACTGGTCCAAAGTCCAGTCCACACCACGAACGGCGTCGTGCATGTACGCGATCCCCTTGATTTGCCCGGGGATCCGCGCGAACGCGGGGACGAAGTCGAGTAGCTGACGGCAGTACCGCCTGACCTGTTCCGCAGGATGGAGGTCAGGTTGTCTCTTGCCATGGGAAGTCCACACCAGGTCGGTGCCCAGCGACTTCGCCTTCTTCCACTGCTTCAGCTCGACGAGTACATAGGAGGACTTCCCGGTCTCCGGATGGACCCCGCAGAGAATGGCATCCACCCTCTTCGGGCTGTACGGAAGCCGGTACTCGATCAACACCTGCACGTGCCCGAGGCCCGCAGCACACAAAGTATCGGCGAGCACCGGGAGACTGTTCCTCCAGGAGCCGAGCTCACCCCCTTGTTCGGACGCTTTGTAGGGGATACCCACATGCTTGGCGAGATCCAAGAAAATGCGCTCGTGCCGAAGTTCTCCGCGCAGGTCACGCGCGGTCTTGATGACCGGCAAGCCACCCTCCCCAGGGCCGTTCCCGTCGTTTGGGCCTCTCGCACTATTGCGTGAAGGCAAGAATCACTCTAGCGGGTTATGATCGACTGCTGGGGAGCACTCGGGCGCCCCTGCGCCCCGGGGAGGGACGAGTGGCTCTTGCACGCGGCAGCGCGGCCGATCTCTTGATCGAAGCCCGCGCGGGACGGCTGCACACCCGATTGCAGGAACAAGCCGGGTTCGTACTCGGCGGCAGGGTCGGGACCAGCGAGGTGGCTTCCTGGCAGAGGAGCCTGCCTATCGTGTTGACGGATCTCGTCGACGCCGGTCTCGGCGACGTCGAGGTGCTCCTCGAGCATCAGCTGCCGCACAGCAAGCAGCGCATCGATGTCGTGCTCTGCGGCGTTCACCCTCGTTCCGGTGACAGTTCATTCGTCTTCCTCGAGCTCAAGCAGTGGTCCAAGGCCGAGTCCTATCTGTCCGAGGTGATCAACATTCCCGGACTCCAGGGGAGGCACCTTCATCCCACCGAGCAGGTGCACGGATACCGGGAGTACTTCGTGGACCACACCCCCGCGCTGGTCGAGCGGCCTCAGGCCGTTCACGCGGTGGCGTACCTGCACAACGCGCGGCGCACGGACGTGTCCGGCCTTCTCCAGGACAATCCCCGCCCCACCAGCCGACTGTTCACCATGGACGACAAGGCGGCGCTGGGAGAGCACCTCAACGCCGTGCTCGACGCCGCCGCCGCCCGGCAGTCGAATGTCGCGGCAGGCGATGAATTGAGCGGGTTCGCGCATCGCCCCACCAAGCCATTGCTCGATCTGGCCGCGGCCGAGATCAAGGATCGCGAACAGTTCGTTCTATTGGACGAACAGAAGGTCGCGTACGAACTCGTCCTCCGCGCGGTGGAACGTTCCCGGGCCGCGCAGACTCGCACGGTCGTGATCGTCGAAGGCGGACCGGGGTCGGGCAAAAGCGTGATCGCGCTGAGCCTGCTCGGCGAACTGGCCCGCCGGGGGCGCGCGGTCCACCACGCGACCGGCTCGCGATCGTTCACCATGACCATGCGCAAGTACGCGGGCCGTGGCAGCAAGCGGGTTCAGGGCTTGTTCAAGTACTTCAACACTTACGTCGGTTGCGAGCCGCGCGAACTGGACGTCCTGATCTGCGACGAAGCACACCGCATCAGGGAAAAGGGCACCGACAGGTACACGAAGAAGGAGAAGCGCGACCGCGCTGACCGGCAGGTCAACGAGCTCATCAACGTCGCGACCGTTCCGGTCTTCCTGCTCGACGAACATCAAGTGGTGCGCCCTGGCGAGATGGGCTCACTCAAGGAGATCACCACCGCGGCGGAAGCGCTCGGGTGCCAGGTCGAGATCGTCCGCCTTCACGACCAGCTGCGTTGCGGTGGCTCGGTCTCTTATGACACTTGGGTAGCGCGGCTTCTCGGCCTCGGCACCAGCGAGCGACCGATTCCGTGGAGCAAGCTGGCGGGCCCGCTCGACGAGGGCATCACTCTGAGTGCCGTGGCCTCTCCCGAGGCGCTCGAGTCCTGGATACTGCGGCAACGGTCGGAGCACGGCGGAGTGGCGCGTCTGTCAGCCGGCTTCTGCTGGCCGTGGAGCGACCCGGTCGACACTCCGGACGGCGCACGCCTGGTGGACGACGTCCAGGTCGGCGCCTGGAAACGCCCCTGGAATGCGAAGGGCGACGGCAAGAAGGCAGTACCCGGCGTTCCGGAATCCAGCTACTGGGCCACGGACGAGCGCGGCTTCGACCAGGTGGGCTGCATCTACACCGCCCAGGGATTCGAGTACGACTGGTCGGGCGTGATCTTCGGCAAGGATCTCGTACGCCGCGACGGCATGTGGCGAGCGGTGCGCGAGCGCTCCAAGGACTCGGAAGTCAGGAAGGCCGACGAACTGCACTTCGGCGCACTGATCAAGAACACGTACAAGGTTTTGCTCACTCGCGGGATGCGCGGGACAGCCATCTTCTCGGAGGACCCCGAAACCCAGGAATTCCTGGAGGAGATGACCCGATAGCCGATCTGACCTGGCTTGATCAACGCCCCGCGGGGCGGCCGTCCGGGTCGGTCATCGTGATGGCCCCACCCTGCGCCTTCAGCACGACGTCCGCGCGGTACTTCCCGTCGCCGATCGCGGCGAGCGTGCCGAGGCTGACCATCCGCGTGGTGGCGCCGTCGCGGTCGAACACCAGCAGGTTGCCGTCTTGGACATAGTCGCCACTGTGGGTGCCATCGCCCTCGACCGTGACGGGCCTGCCGAGTTCGCGTTCGATTCGCGCGCCAGAGGCGGGGCCGGTGAGGACCTGGACCGAGGTCCAATCGCCGGACGCCAGTTCCTTGAGCGGCCGCGAGCCGCCTGACCTGGCGAGGTCGCTGATCGCTTTCTCGAGGCCGTCGTCGAATTCCACCGTCACTCCTGGGGTGCTCGTGCCGCAGCCCGCCACGAGAGCGAGAAGGGCGAGCAAAGTCACTATCAAGCGCATGGTCAGTATTGGTCCGGTGTCGCCGTGGGTTGACCGGGGTCATGGTCGTCACCGCGCCCTGGATTGTCCGTGGGCCAAGGCTTGTTCTTGGTTTCACGGGTCTCACCAGGAAGCGATTCGCTGGACGGTACCAGTGTGTCGTTCTTGTCGATGACCACCGTTTTGCCGTCCTTGACCGCTTGTTCGACCAGGTTCGCCAACTGTTCGGGGCTGGCGTCCGGGTTGGCTTTGGCGATCAAGCGACCGACTTCGTTGTTGTGCAGGTCCATGGCCACCGGGACATGGTGGCTGGTCGGGTTCCGCTCGTGCGCGGTCGCGAAGTCGCGGGCCCATTCCTCTCCGTACCGCTGCGTCATCATCGCGTTCCAGTAAGCATGGCGGAAAGCGTCGGCGTGCCCGTCGGTCCCGCCCTTGCCCTCGAACTTGCCCTCGGCGACATGCAAGGCGTCCTGTCGGATGTCGGCGAACTCTTTGAGTCCGAGCAATCCCTTGCGCATCTGCAGATCGTCGAGCAGTTTGGCCTCGGCCTCGGTGATCTTCTCCTTCTTGAACCCCGCCTGTTCCGCGATCCAGCCGGTCAGGCCGCTCGGCCACGTCGTTGTACCGTCTGTCTTGACCTGGTATTTTGCCAGGAGATCGCGGTGCCGCTGTTCGTCGGCGATGCGGTCTTCGCCTGCCGCGGCGGCCGCCGCCAGCGTCGTCGCACCGGCGTCCCCGATCTCGCCGGCCAGGATTCGCTTGAGCACGGTGTTCAGTTCGGTGTCGATCTCGCCGGCACGGGCCAAGATGGCTTCCACTTCGACCTGCAAGAGCACGCTGGATAGAAACCCTGTGGAGTTCTCCGTCTCGACGACCTTGCCATTGTCTATCCGGAAGCCGTTCTTGGCGGCGAAGTCCTCCGTCGTTTCGAGACTGCGCACCAAATCGCGCACAGCCTGCTCCGTGTCATCGATGATCTTCACGGCTGCGGACAACCGTGCGGCGAGGTCCTCGAGTTCCTGGCATCGGGCACGAAGGTTCCCGGCAGCCGCCTCCGCCGCTTCCCCTGCCCACCCGGCCGGCTTGGCACCGTCGATCTCGTCCTGCAGGCCGAGCACCTGCCGGTTCTGCGAGGCCAGGTGGTCACCGATCTGCCCTATCCCGTCGGCTTTCCATTGGCTGACATCGGCCCAGGTGACCATCAACGGCCACCCGCGCCGTCGAATCCCTGCTCACCCACGCCATCTTGAGCCCGGTACGCGGACGCGGCGGTGGTCAGCGATGCCGCGTAGGAATCCACGCCCCCTGCCCATACGCTGATCGAGCTCTCCCAATGTGGGCCGAGCGTGGCAGCGGTCTTCGCGGACTCTGAGCCGGTCAGGGCGCCGGAAAGTGCCGCCACCCGTTCCAGATCCAGCTCGCGCACGATTCCTGCGGCACGCTTCGCCTGGTCAACCGCGTCGCGCAGGGCTTTCGGATCAGCTTCGAACCCCGTCATCCAACCCCTCCCCCTCGGTTTGAGGCTACTTGTCCTGTTTGGGAGGTTCAAGTCACTCGAATTCGCCTTTTGAACTCAGAGTCCACTGCGGGTTCACGCGTTCAGGATCCGGCAATGGTCCGGATCCCGGTGATCAAGCGGTCGACATGCTCCTTCGTCGTGCCGATCCCGATACTCGCGCGCACCGCCGTCGGCGCCGTCGCGCCCGCCTGTTCCAGCAACCGCCGAGTGAACGGGTGGGCGCAGAACAGGCCGTCGCGGACGCCGATGCCGAACTCCGCGGCCAGCCTGGTGGACACCGTGCGCGTCTCGACACCGTCGACGGTGAAGGAGACGATGCCCAGCCGGTCCGGCCAGCGGCCGGAGTCACCCAGCACCCGGACCGCGGGGATCTCCGCCAGGCCGTCGTGCAGTCGGGTCGTCAGAGTGTCCTCTTCGGACCGGAGCGCGTCCAGGTCCGCCGCCGCGAGGGCGTCGCACGCGGCGGCGAGGGCCACCGCGCCGATGACGTTCGGGGAGCCCGCCTCGTGTCGCGCGGCACCTGACGCCCAGTCGACCTGACCGGGCGCGTCCCCTACGTGCGCGGTGGCCCCGCCGCCCGCGAGGTACGGCCGCGCGCGGTCCAGCCAGTCGGCGCGGCCCGCGAGCACGCCGGTGCCGAACGGGGCATACAGCTTGTGGCCGGAGAAAGCCACGTAGTCGAGGCCGAGGGCGGCGACGTCGATCCGCCGGTGTGGCGCGAGCTGGGCGGCGTCCACCGCGATGCGGGCGCCGGAGCGACGGGCGACGGCGGCGAGTTCGGCCAGTGGCCAGACCTCACCGGTCACATTGGACGCTCCGGTGACGGCCAGCAGAGCCGGACGCCAGGTGCCCAGCACGGCGAGCGTCTTCGCGACGGCCGAAACCGCCTCCTCGGGCGACGAAGGCGCAGGGAGCCGAATGACATCGCTCCAGGGCAACAGGTTCGCGTGGTGTTCGCCTTCGAACGTGATGACCGCGGTGTCCGGCGGCACGACGTGCGCGAGCAGGTTCAGGGCGTCGGTGGTGTTGCGGGTGAACACCACTTCGTCGTCCGGGCGGCAGCCGAGGAACGTGGTGACGGATTCGCGGGCCAGCTCGTACTTTTCCGTGCACAGCTGGGAAAGGGCGCCTGCGCCCCGGTGCACGCTCGCGTAGTACGGGAGCAGCTCCCCCACCACGTCGGCCACCTCGCGCAGGCACGGCGCGCTCGCCGCGTAGTCCAGGTTGGCGTAGGCGATCTTCGTCCCGTCGGACAATCCCACCTTGACGTCGGAGCCCAGCACGCCGAGCGTGTTCCCACCCATCACGAAGCTCCTCCGCCGATCGGACCATCGTCTCCAGCCCATGGTCGCAGCGTTCCCAAGGGATGGACATCTCCTGCGCTGCCACGGACTACGAAAAAGTCCACGGTGAAGTGGCGATCGCGCAGCCGTTCTGCTCGAACCGGCTGGGACGGCGTGAGACGAGCGTGCGCAGGTCACGCCGGACGGGCACCGCGATCGGCCCCAGCCTTCGTTCCCAGTCCGCCGCCGGCCGCGCGCCCAGCGTCTTGGTGATCGCGTCGGGCAGTTCTTCTTGCGGTGGAACGGGAATCTCCAGGGACGAGCACAGTGCCACGACGTCCTGGGTCACGATCGCGAGCAGGCCGTCGGCCGCCGCGAAGACACCGTCGACGGCGGCGGGCGACGGCTCGCGCAGCAGTGCGTCCGCCGCACCGAGAAGCGACGTCGCGACCTCGCCGCCCCGGCCGAAGCGCTGACGTGCCACCAGCGCGGCCAGGATCCCTTCCGCCGAAACGAATCCGCCCGCGATGTCCACCATGATCATCAATGTCGGGCGCGGCGGCGCGCCGTCGGGGGCCATCACGTCCGCCAGCCCGGAATAGGCCTGGACCATGTAGTCCGTCCCCGCGGGCGGGTTCTCCCCCAGCGCGTCGCCCCAGCCGGACGCGGTCGCGTACACCAGTCCGGGGTTCACCGCGTGCATCGTGGCCGCGTCCAGGCCGAGCTCGGTGTCCTTGCCCGGCGCCCAGTTGTGCAGGAAGACGTCGGCGTCGCGGACCAGGTCCAGTACCGCGGCACGCCCCGACGGCTGCTTGAAGTCGATCTCGGCGATCCGCTTGCCGTCGTTGAGCACGCGGAACTTCGCCGAGCAGTCACCCGCCATCGGCGGCATGCCCCGCAGCGGGTCGCCGCCCGGCGGCTCGATCCGGGTGACGGTCGCGCCGAGCAGTGCCAGCAGCCGGGTGGCCATCGGGCCCTGCACCCGCCGGGTCGACTCGACGACGTGGATCCCGGCGAGCGGCCGTCCGGCTTCGGCGCCGGGTCCGGGCGGCGCCGCCCGGCCTGCCCGGAACGACCATGGCGGCGAGCCGGCGTCGGGATCGGCACGCCGATCGGCCACTGTCCTCACCGGACAGACGTGCATCCCGGTCGACGCGGCGATCGAGCGGATCTCCTCGAACGTGGCGGACTCGGCCGCCTCGTGCAGTTCGCGCGGCAACGACACCGACGCGCGTTCGTAGCGGAGGAGGAACGGTCGCCAGCCTCGTCCGACCGCGCCTTCCGGCGCCCCCAGCGAGGCCCAGAACCCTTGCCAGGCTTCACTGCTGAAGGCCTCGACCTCGAAGGGAAGCCCGTCGGCCGAGACGAACGGCGGCCGCGCTGTCGACGGGGTGCCCTCCGGCCCCTCGGGATCCTCGTCCGCGGTGGCGGCGGCGATGTACTGCGCGACCGCGATCATCGCGACGCGGTCCGGGCCCATCTCGATCCGCGACACCGGGTTTCCACGCAACTGGGCCAAAGTCGCGGCCAGCACGCCTTGGACGGCGGCCATTCCCGTGAGCACCGAAACGTAGTCGACGCCCAGTGGCCGCGGCTGTGCTTCGGACCGGCCGTGCAGTGCCATGATCCCGTAGTCGGCCTGCAGGAGGTTTTCCGGGTACGGGCCGAGCAGACCGGCCTCGACCGAAGCACCCGGCCCGCTCAGGCTCAGCACGCCCGGACGCGCGGTGCCGGCGTCGGCACCCAGCATCCGCAGCCTGTCGAGAGCGGTCTCGACGGCCGGGCCGGATCCGGCGCTCAGGACGTGGAAACCGTTCAGGGGATGGGAAAAGGACACGGGTACCTCCGGGTGTGGCAACGGAAACGGCCTGGCGTCCGCGGGCGGCGGACGCCAGGCCAGAGGGTCCGATGGCGAGTACTACGCCGGGACCGATTCCTCACGCGGCCGCGGCAGGGTGGCCGCCTTGCGGGCGGCGCGGCGCTTGATGACGCGCTCGCCCCAGTTCATCAGCGGCCGTTCGAGCAGGTAGTACGAGATCGTCGACAGGATGATCGTGCCGACCAGGGTGACCAGCTGCAGCTCCCAGAACCCGGTGCCCGCCCGGATCAGCATCAACGGCATCGGTTCCCCGTTGAAGTAGGCGTTCGGTTTCTGCAGGTAGAAATGCATCACCGCGAACTGCCACAGATAGACGCCGTAGGAGATCTTGCCGATGAACAGGATCACCCGGTTGGTGAACACGGCCCGGATCAGGCGCGACTCGGGTCCTGGCGCGACCATCGAAAGCAACAGGCTCGCCGAGAGGATGGCCAATAGGCCGTAGAAAATCCCTAGTGCGGTGAGACTGTAGTAGTCGTCCATGCCGATTTCACTGCCGGGACGGGCACAGTTGATCAGCAGGCAGGTCAGCGCGATGCCCAGGAACAGGACGCGGTGACGGCCGGCGAAGGTGAGCAGCTTGGGCGCCTCGTTCGGCGCGGCCTTCTGCAGTTCCAGCCAGATCGCGATGATCATGCCGATCGCGACCTCCGGCATCAGGCCCATCGGGTACCAGAACAGCGCACGGGTGCCGAGACCGTTCATCTGCGAGTACAGCAGCCAGGCGATACCGGCCGCGAACAGGATCGGCACGGGGAGCATCATCCGGTACGCGCGTGCCCGCGCGGTCTGGCCGCGGGAGGCGAACTTGAAGGTCGCCCAGGCGAGCAGCGGCAGCAGGAGATAGAACTGCGCCATGTCCGGCACGGTCCAGGTGATCTCCATGCCGTTGCTCCAGCCGTCCCAGTCGTAGATGTGCAGCAGTGCCATCGGACGGAGGACGTCCCACACGCTGTCGATCTGCTGGAGGTTCAGCGCGATGAGGACCACGAAGTACATCGCGTAGTACGCGGGGAGCAGGCGCAGCACACGGCGGATGACCGTGCCTTCGCGTTTGCGCGGGGTTCCGTTGATGATCGACTTCGCGAACCCCTGATAGACGAACATGCCGGTGAGCACGAAGAAGACACCGGCGAAGATCTGCAGACCGCCGGTGAAGAATCCACCGACCGCGCTGGTCGACGCGATCGTGCCGCCGAGTTCCTTGGTGCCCAGCACTCCCGCGATCATCGCGACGTGCGTGAAGAGCAGTGCCAGCGCGCAAAGCCCGCGCAAGCCGTCGACCGCGAGATAGCGTTGTTTGGCCGGCTTTTCCGCGGCTGCGGGCGGCCCGCCTTTCCGCGTTGTGGTAACGCTCATTTGTGCGTCCTTTCTCCCAAAAGCGATGGGGTGAACCGCGCTCGAGCCTTTCCACGCCACGCGGCGGAACCCAGACCGATGTCCGTCTGCCCCACTAGCTTCGCACCGCGATATGGGCTCCGTCTTATCCCATTCTGCGAGTCTTTTCGGGCTTTCCGGGTACGTGCGGTCCACGCGTGAAGGCCCCCTTGCCTCGGCTGAGCCGAGGGAAGGGGGCCTTCACGCGCTTCAGGTAGGTGAGGGGGCGTGGGCGGCGGTGTTGCGAAAGCCACTTTCGCAACGTTGAAGGTTGCGAAAGTGGCTTTCGCAACACCGCCGACCCGCCAGGCCAAGGGGGTCGTAAAGCCGGCTTCGGGTCTCAGGCGGCTTCTTCCTCCAGCCGCCGCGCGATGTCCGCCCGCAGGACCTTCTTGTCGATCTTCCCGATCGGGGTGCGCGGCATCGCGTCGACGATCACCAGCCGCTCCGGCAGTTTGAACCGGGCGACCCCCGCCGTCTCCATGACGTCGATGACGTCCCGCAGCTCGACCGAGGTGCCGGGCATCGGCACGACGTAGAGGCAGCCGCGCTCGCCGAGTACCGGATCCGGCATCGCGACCGAGGCCGCCATCTCCACCGAATCGAGCTGGTAGGCGAAGGATTCGACCTCCTCGGCCGCGATCTTCTCGCCACCGCGGTTGATCACGTCCTTGGTGCGCCCCTCGACGACGACGTAGCCGTCCGGGCGCAGCCGCACGAGGTCACCGGTGCGGTACCAGCCGTCCGGGGTGAAGGCGCGCTGGTTGTGCTCGGGCGCGCGGTAGTACCCGCGGATCGTGTACGGGCCGCGGGTGATCAGCTCGCCCTGCCCGTCCGGCGGGACCGGGTTCCCGTCGGGGTCGACCACCCGCAGCTCGTCGGCCGGGTTGATCGGGCGGCCCTGGGTGTCGCAGGTGACGTCGAACGGGTCGTCCAGCCGGGTGAGGTTGGTGAGCCCCTCCGCCATGCCGTAGCCCTGCTGCAGCGTGCAGCCGAACACCGAGCTGATCTGACGCACCAGCTGGTCCTGCAGCCGCGCGGCGCCCAAGGTCAGCACCTCGAACGACGAAAGATCGTGGTGCTGGTCGGCTTCGCGGTACTCCAGCCAGCGCACCACGATCGCCGGTACCACCGACGTCACCGTGGCGCGTTCGGCTTCGATCGCGCCCAGCGAGTCCCGAGGGGACGGCGACGGCGAGACGACCACGCGGCCGCCGGCCCAGAGCACGCCGAGGATCGCGCTGAGCGGGTAGTTGTGCCCGAACGGCAGCACGGCGAGATACACCGACGAAGCGGAGAAACCGAAGGCGTCGGCGGATCCGTCGACGTAGCAGGCGTAGTCGTCGTGGGTACGCGCGATGAGCTTCGGCAAACCCGTGGTACCACCGGAAAGGATCAGCAGCGCGACCGAACGCGGGTCTGGCGCCAGCGTGTCCAGCTCCGTGCGCGCCGACCCGGCGTCCGGGGCCGGGGCGCACAGCGCGCGCAGGTCCACGTTGCCTTCACGAGCCTCACCGGCGACGATGACGTGCTCGATCGTCTCGGCACCGGCGGCGATCTCCGCCGCCAGTTCCTGGTGGTCGAAGTCCTTCACGCGATCCGGCACGGCGATCGCGCGGGCCTCGGACAGTTCGGCCAGATAGGACAGTTCGTGCCTGCGGTGCTGGATCAGCGCCATCACCGGGATCACGCCGAGCCGGAAGCACGCCAGCGTCAGCACGACGAATTCCCAGCCGTTGGGCAGCTGGACGAGCAGCCGGTCGTCCGGCCGGAGCCCCAGCGCGCGCAGACGCTGGGCGGCACCGTCCACACGGGACAGAAGCTCGCCATAGGTCAGCCGGAAGTCGCCATCGGTCAGGGCCTCGGAATCCGGAGTCGCGTCGGCGGCGGCCACGATTCGCGAGGCGAGTGCCTGGCCCTTCCAATGGCCTTCGGCGACGTAGCGCGCGACCAGGTCGGCGGGCCAGGGGACGGTCCCCGCTCGGCTCGGCTGGACAGGTTTCGAGGGCACGACGGCCTCCCTTTCTCGTGAAGTCACCCGAAGCTCGCGGGCATGCTCTTGGCGCCGTTGACGAAGTTCGACTCGAGCCGGGTCACCGGCCCGGTCAGGCGCAGCCGGGACAGATGCGGCAGCAGTTCGGTCAGCAGCGTCGACATCTCCAGCCGGGCCAGGTGCGCGCCGAGGCAGAAATGCGGGCCGATACCGAAGGACAGGTGAGGATTGGGATTCCGGCCGAGGTCGAGCCGGTCCGGGTCGGTGAACACGGCGGGGTCGCGGTTGGCGGAGGTGTAGTAGACGACGACCTTGTCGCCCTCGGCGATGGGCTGCCCGGCGATCTCCGTGTCCCGCAGCGCGGTGCGGCGGAACTGCATGATCGGGGTGACCCAGCGGATCAGCTCGTCGACCGCGGTGGCGACCGGCACCTCACCGGACACCAGCCGGTCGCGTTCGGCCGGGTTGGCGACGAGCGCCTCCAGCGAACCGGAGATCAGGTGCCGGGTGGTTTCGTTGCCCGCGACCACCAGCAGCAGCCAGAAGCTGCAGAACTCCCTGTCGCTCAGGTGTTTCCCGTCGACCTCGGCGTTGACCAGCCTGCTGATCAGGTCGTCGGTCGGGTTCTCGCGCCGGGACATGCCGAGCTTCATCGCGTAGGCGAACGCTTCGGCGAAGGTCCGCCGGTAGGTGTCGACGTCGCCGCCGCCGAACTCCGGGTCGTCGAAGCCGACCAGCGCGTTGCCCCAGCGGTAGAGCAGGTGCCGGTCCTGCGGCGGGACCCCGAGCAGATCGCACAGGACCAGCAGCGGCAGTTCCGCGGCGAACTCGGCGACGGCGTCGAACTCCCCCGCCGCGGTGACCTTCTCCACCAGCCGCCGGGCGTGCCCGGCGATGCTGTCGCCCAGCCCGCGGACCGACTTGGGCGTGAACACGGTCGCGACCAGGCGGCGGATCCGGACGTGCTCGGGGCCGTCCATGCTGACCAGCAGCTGGCGGGTCTGCTTGAGGTCGCCCGGCGTCCGCGGGTCGGGCAGGAAGGCGCCCTTGGCCGCCGACGAGAACTCCTCCGGCCGCCGCGACACCGCGTAGACGTCGTCGTAGCGGGTCACCGCCCAGTAGCCGGAGCCGCGCTGCGCGGTGCGGCCGGCGCTGGAATGCCGGGTCAGCAACGGTTCCGGGGTCCAGGCCACCGGTTCGGTCTCGCGGCGGCGGGCGAACTCCCCGTGCGGCACCCCGGCGGCGAACGTCACCGGATGCGCGATGTCGGGCCGTCCTATCCCGATCGCGGTGAAGCTCTCGCGCAGCACGTCCTTGCGGAGCTTGCCGGTCGCCTCCCGAGGGAGCCGCTCGATGACGTGGTACGACCTCGGGGTCTTGAAGCCCGCCAAAGACTTGCGGCAGAACGGGTCCAGCAGCGCGAACAGGTCCGCGGGGGCGTCTTCGGCGACCTCGACGACGGCGGCCACCCGCTCGCCGAACTCGTCGTCGGGGACGCCGATGACCGCGACGTCCCGGATCACCGGATGGTTGAGCAGCACGGCCTCGATCTCGGCCGGGTACACGTTGACCCCGCCGGAGACGATCATGTCCTGCGCGCGACCGGTGAGGTAGAGGAAACCGTCCTCGTCGAGGTGGCCGACGTCGCCGAAGGTGAAGGTGCCCGGCTCCAGATGCGCGGACCGCGTCTTCTCGGGGGCGTTGTGATACGAAAAGCTCTGACCCTTGACCCGCCGGACGAACACCCGTCCGGTCGCGCCGGCCGGCTGCGGCGTGCCGTCCTCGCCGAGGATCACGATCTCGTTCGGGGGCACGGCTTTGCCGACGCTGCCGGGGTGCGCGAGCCAGTCGCGCGAGCCGGTGAGCGTGACCGCGCCGCCCTCGGTGGCGCCGTAGTACTCCGTCAGGACGGGGCCCCACCAGTCGATCATCCGGCGCTTGACGTCCGGCGGGCACGGGCCGCCGCCGTGCCACACGCGGCCGAGGCTCGCCCCCGAGAACCGCGCGCGGACCTCCGGGGGAAGTCGCAGCAGGCGGATGAACTGGGTCGGCACGAGGTGCGCGGCGGTGATCCGCTCGCGGTCGATGACGTCCAAAGTGGACTCCGGGTCGAACGACCGGCGGATCACCAGCGTCGAGCCCAGCAACAGCCCGAGCAGCGAGAAGAACAACTGCGACGAGTGGTACCAAGGACCGTCGAGCAGGCACCGCTCGCGCGCCGGGACGTCCAGGACGACATGCGCGTATCTGGTCAGTTTCGCCACCCGGGAGAACGGCGCGCCGACGACGAAGAGACCGTTCACCACGCCCTTGGGGGCGCCGGTGGTCCCCGACGTGTACAACATCGTGGCGCCGCAGGTCTGTCCCTCGGGCTCGGCCGCGGACACGGTGGCCAGCAACGGTTCCACCGCTTCGAAGCCGGCCTGGTCCGAGGAGCCGGTGACGAACAGCGTCGCGCACCCGCCGGTGGACCGGGCCACCGCGCGTCCGGCCGTCTCGGCGTACGAGGGCTCGACGACCAGGGCCTTGCTCCCGGAATCCGAGATGATGTAAGCGATTTCCGGGTCGGTGAGATGCCAGTTGACCGGGACCACGGTGATCCCGGAGTGCAGGCACGCCAGAAGCACCTCGTAGGTCTCCCGGCGGTTTCCGAGCACACAGGCCAGCCGGTCGCCCTCGCCGAGCCCCCGGTCGCGCAGCAGGGTGATCCAGCGGTTCACCCGCTCCCCGAGCAGTGCCCAGCCGACAGCTCCCGCCTCGTCGACGATCGCGCTCCCGGCCCCGTCCTCGGCGATGTGGTCGTTCAGTAGCGTCGGCATGACCTTTCCCCTCAGTCCAGCAGATCCGGCTGCACGCGCACGAGATCGGCGTACAGCGGGCGGAAGTTGAGCCGCCCCATCCCCGGTGTGCCGATGGTCGACGCGGTGTGCCGCGCGACCCCGGGTTCGATCGGCACCGGTGTCCCGGCCGCCTCGGCGAGCAGTTGCACGTGGCACGAGCTGTCCATGGTGGTGAACCACCAGGCCGCCTCCTGCACGGTGCCGCCGACCGTGAGCAGCCCGTGGTTGCGCAGGATCACCGCCTTGCCCGTGCCGAGGCGGACCGCGATCCGCTTGCCCTCTTCGGAATCCAGCACCACGCCGCCGAACTCGTCGAAGACCTCGTGGTCCTCGTAGAACGCGCAGGCGTCCTGCGTGATCGGGTCGAGTTTGCGGCCCAGCGCCGCCCACGCGCGTCCGTAGGTGGAATGCGCGTGGGCGACCGCGACGACGTCGGGCCGCGCCGCGTGGACATGCGAATGGATGATGAACCCGGCCGGGTTGATCCTCCCGTCGCCTTCGACGACTTCGCCCCGGCTGTCGACCAGCAGGAGATCGCTGACCCGGACGTGTCCGAAGTGGACACCGAACGGATTGATCCAGAACCTCTCCGGGTCGCCGGGATCCCGCGCGGTCACGTGCCCGCCCGCGCCCTCGTCGAAACCCCGCACCGCGAACAGCCGCATGGTCGCCGCCAGGCGCTGCTTGCGGTAGAGCCGTTCCTCTTCGACGGTCCTCATCCGCAGCCGCCCGGGCTGTCCCAGTCGTAGACGGCGCCCTCGTCCAGCAGTTCGTCGGGTACGCCGTACCACTCGGACTGGGGCAGCTCGATGACCGTGGCGTCCTGTTCCTCGCTCATGCCGCACGCTCCTCTCGCGCCGCGGGCCGCCAGACCGCCAGGAACGCGTCCAGCCGGTCGAATCCCCAAAAGCGGTGACGGCCCCATTTGAAGTAGGGGATGCCGAAGATGTCGTCGAGATAGGCCTGATAGAGACAGTCGACCCCCTCGGCGCGGATCTCCGGATCGTCGACGGCGCCGACGGCGAGCTCCGGGTCGAACCCGGCCCGCTCGGCGGCGGCACGGACGATGTCGGGCTCGCAGATGTTGTCGCCGCGGCCCCAGCGCGCCTCGTTGAGCGCGTCGTAGAACGGCCACTCGACACCCTCGCGGCGCGCGCGCAGCCAGGCCAGATGCGGCAGTTCCCACCACGGCTCGATGTCGATCGGCCAGGCCATCTTGCGGCCCTGTCCTTCGGCGATCCGCTTGGTGTCCATCAGCATGTACAGATGCTTCGCGCGGCTCATCTGCACGTAGTGGAACTCGCCGCCGCGTTCGCCGAGGCCGGCGCCGGTCACCGTGTCCGGATCCCAGTACGGAAGGCACACCAGCTGTTCGAGCGCGCCGGGCACTTCGTCGCGCAACCGGTTGATCGCGAGCCAGCTGTACGGGCTGCGCAGCGAAAAGTACAGCTTGGCGGGCCGGCTCACGCCCGGTCCCCGATCAGCGCGTGCACGACACCCTCGTCCAGCTGGGCCATCCCGCCCGCGCCCGGACCGGCCGCGATGGCGTAGCCGTGCAGGATCTGCGCGGTGGCCACCGGGACCAGTTCCGATCCGCGCTGGACATAGCAGTCCATGCGGCCGTCGAACATGACCCCGCGCAGGATGTCGGTCACGGTGAACACGGTGTGCACCGTCTCCTCCATCCGCGCGTCCTCCAGCAGCCGGACGCGGGCGCGGGAGACGACCGGGATCCACGCGCGTTCGGACAGCATGCGGCCGACGGAGATGCCGCGGTCGGCGAGGTAGCGGTCGACGACCTCCTCCAGCGTCCGGACGAAACCGGAGTGCTGGACGCGGTCGGAGTAGTGGCAGTAGAAGTACGGTGCCCGCCAGGACCACAGGAACGCGCCCGGCTCGGCGGTCAGCACCGACTCGGCGGTCTCCCCGGCCGGGATGGCGATCCGCTCCACAGTGGACGTGAGCGCCGGGACCTCCAGACGCGCCAGCGCTTCGGGGGCGGCCGCGGTGGTGTCCGCCGCCCGCTCGCGGACCAGCGCGACGGTGACCTTGCCGCGCAGCACGGTGACCTTCGCGCCGTCGCGGACCACCGAGAGCTGGACGTTCAGCTTGTCGCCGCGCCCGGGGGTGACCTCGACCTCGACCTCGTCGTCGAGTTCCAGCACCGCGGGCAGCTGCACCGAGCAGTCCACGATCTCCGCGCCGAGGCCGTGCTCGAGGAAGAGGTCGCGCGCACTCGTGCCCTGGTCGCGCAGCCATTGCAGGACACCCTGCTCGACCAGGTACATGAAGTGCTTGAAACCGATCCAGGTGCGGATGTTGGCGCCCTCGAACGCGGGGCGGCCGTACGTGACGGTCGGGCTTGGCCGCAGGACTGCGGTCATCGGAGCTCACCTACCTTCGGGATGGTCCGGACGTCCTCGACGAGGCCGGTCACCTCGGCCGCGGCGTACCGGGCGTAGCGAACGTGGAAGAAGTGGTCGCCGCGTTCGTGCGTGTGCAGCGTGGCGCCCGGCATACCCGCGGCGAGCGCGATGGCGGACTCGGCGGGCAGCGTGGGGTCGAGGCCGCCGACAAGCACCTTCGTCGGGATCTCGACGTTGCCGAGCTGGAGGTCGGCGCTCGCGGCGTACCGGTCGAACACCGACGCGAAACCGAGCGGCCCGGCGCGGTTCAGCGCGATCTTGACCATGCCGTCGACGACCTCGGGGTCCAAAGTGGACGCTCGTTTGCCGAGCCGGGCGCGGACCCCCTCGCCGACGTGCGCGGTGAACGTCTCGCGCGAGCGCTCGAACATCCGCCAGGTCACCTCGTACCGGGGCAGCCGGTAGAACGGGCAGAACAACGCCACCGACGAACCGACCCGCGGATCCAGCGCGCACATCAGCTCCAGCGCGGCGTTGGCGCCGAACGAATGCGCCACGAGGACGTCCGGGGTGGTGCCGAGCAGGTCGAGGCCGTCGCCGAGCCAGTGGCCGAAGGAGCGGTTGCGCCAGCGGAAGTCGTTGCCCGCCTTCCACGGCAGCTCCAGTGAGACGACCCGGTAACCCTGGTCGAGATGCGCCGCCAGCGGCGTCCAGCTCTTCCAGTGCCCTTCCATGCCGTGGGCGAACAGCACCAGCGGCGCGCCGGGCCTGCCGGGCGAGATCGTGTGCGCCTTCACCGCTGAACCGTTCACCGGGACCCCATCTCCTCGCTGTGATCAGTGACGGCGACCGAAACAGCCGGTCCGCCGTCCGGCCGGCGCGGGCCGATGCCCACGCGGCCTTCGCCTTCCGCGACGGCGAGGTGGGCGGCGAGCGCGAGCTCCACGACCCCGTGCGCGCCGTAGAAGTCGCCCCACTGCTCCTTGACGTCGAACCCGCCAGGCCCGACCATGCGCCCGGGCAGTGGCGCGGGCTCCCCAGGCTCGACGTCGACGACGGCGTGCCCGGAGTTCTCGCGCCAGGGTTCGAGGATCACGCACGCGCTCCCCGCGCGCAGCGGTCCGTCGTGCAGGATCGAGGCGATCTCGTCGTCCGGCTCGGCCCCGACGAGCACCACCCGCGTGGCCCGGCCGGAGCGCAGCAGCAGGCTCGCCATCCGCAGTCCGGCGAGCCCGGCGGTGCCGCCGGGACACAGCATCAGGTTGGGACCGCCGAACCCGAACCACAGCGCGACCGTGCTGGCCACGACGTTCGGCGACACGTTCGGCGCGTCGAGCACGCTCACCGCGCGGCCGCCTTCCGAGTCGACCGTGCGCGTGACCTTCGCGACCGTCTCGACGTTGCCGAGATTGCTGCACGCGACCACCGCGGTACCGGTTTCGATCGGCCCGGTGACCCGTTGCCCCGGTTCGAAACCGAGGGCGCGATGCACCGCGCACAACGCGAGACGGGTCGAGGGTTCCTTGTACAGCAACCCTTTCCGACCCAGGACGGTGGCGGCCTTCTCGGGCGGCGCGCCGTCGAAACCCGCGATCCCCGGCAGGTGCAGGCTCCAGCCGGTCAGCAGCAGCCTGGTTTCCCTCTCGCGGCCGGTCATGCCCGCTCCAGCAGTGTGACGGCGTTGACCCCGCCGAAACCGAACGCGTTGACCTGCACCAGATCCGGCCGCGCGGCGACCGCGTCGCCGATGACCAGCCGTAGTCCGGCACCCTCGTCGAGGGGGTCGGTCAGGCCGGCGACGGCGGGTACCTCACCGGAGGCGAAGATCCGCAGCGCGACGTCCACGTTGACCAGGGCTGCGCTGCCCGAGGTGTGGCCCGTCGAGCCCTTGACCGCGGTGACGAGCGGGTTCCCGCCGCCACCGAGGACGACCTTGCGCAACGCGTCGCATTCGACCGGATCGTTGAGCGCGGTGCCGGTCGCGTGCGCCACCACGACGTCCACATCGGACGGTTCGCGGCCCGCGAGCGTGTAGGCGCCGGACATCGCGCGGGCGATGCCCTCGATGTCCGGTGCCGTGGCGTGGTAGGCGTCGCAGGAAAGACCGGTCGCGGCGACCCTGCCGAGCGCCGGGCCGTCCCAGTCACCGGGCACGACGACGAGCGCGGCCGCGCCCTCGCCGAGGAGCACGCCGGTGCGCTCGCGGTCGAACGGCCGCACGCGCTCGGTCGGTTCCTCGGCGACACGGCCGATCATGGCGAGCATCGACCTCGTCATCGCGTCGGTGGCGGCGACCACGACGGCGTCGCACTCGCCCAGTTCCAGAAGGTCCTGCGCGAGCGCGAGAACGTGGCCGCCCGCGCTGCACGCGTTGACGACCGTGGTCACGTCCGTGACGCCGGGCAGGGTCTCGGCCACGACGGCGGCGAAGTCCAGCCGCCCGGCGGGCACGGTCTCGCCGGTCAGCGCCAGCCGTTCCACCGCGGACAGCTCCCGCAGCCCTGTGCCGATCAGCACCGCGACCCGCCGCGTCGCGGTGTCCACACCGGACTGCGCGACGGCTTCCCTCAGACATTCAGCCAGGAGACGCCCCGCGCGGAACAGCTCGTCGCCGAGGTCGGCGTGGTAGCCGTAGGCGACGTTCAGCAGCCCGGGATCGCCGTACCGGAGCGGTGAGACACCGCAGGCACCGCGAAGCAGGCCGTCGAACGTCTCCGCGCCCGAACCGAGGCAGGTGCGCACCGCGCTACCCGCGATCAGGACCGCCATCGGCGTACCTCCTCACGATGGCGGCGCCCACGGCACCGTCCGCGCCCCGCGCGGTGAGCAGGCTCAGCCCGCCTGGTCCGGCGTCGCGCTCTTCGGCCAGCAGGACACCCAGCGCCACCGCGCCGGAGGCCGCGTCGCATTCGCCGAACAGCCGCTTGACCATGACCCGTTCCGGGCCGCGGCCGAGCGCGCGGACGATCGGTCCGTACTCGCGGCGGTCGTCGTCGTCGACCTCGCCGGTGTATACAGTGGACACTTCGGACGCGTCGGCGCCCGCCTTGGCCAGTACCCGGCTCACGCATCCGGCGAGCGCGGTTTCGGCCGCTTCACCGCCGCCCGGCCCGTAGGCCGTGGCGACCGCGAGGACACCGGCACGCCGCCGCGTGCCCGCCCACTCCGGCGTGTTCTCCTTGGCCAGCACGAACATCCCCGCCGCCTCCCCCGGGGCGACGACGTCGGTCGCCCCGGTCAGGTGGGTCGCCCACGCGCGGTGCGGGGTGAACTCCTCCACCGCGCCCGCGACGACGGCGTCGACGTGACCGCGGTCGATGGCGTTGCCGGCGTACCGGAGCACGTTGAGGAAACCGAGGGTGCCGCCCGCGATGGTGGTGTTCGCCCCGCGGAGGCCGAACCGGATGGCGACCTGCCCGGCGGCGCAGTTCATCACCGTGTTCGGGAACAGCATCGGGTTGACCAGATAGGGCTTGTCCTGCACCAGGGTCTCGCGGGTGTAGTCGCTGGTGGACTTGAAGCTGCCCAGCGAAGTCCCGAGCACCACACCGATCCGGGGCCGGGCCTCGTCGTCGAGGGACACCCCGGCTTCGCGCAGCGCCTCCTGGCAGCAGACAACGGCCAGCCCGGTGGCCCGGTCGTAGGTGCTGGTTCCCTTGCGTCCCAGGTGTTCCCTGGGGCTGAAGCTGTTGAGCACGTGCCCGTTCGACGCGGGCAGCGGCTCCTCGTAGAGATCGCCGACCTCCTGGCCCTTCTCGACCTGGTCCGTCTCGGCCAGTGCGAGCTTCTTCGCCAGCGCGTCCACGCCGACGCCCGCGGAGGTCAGCGCGCTCCAGCCGGTCACCACCACACCGCTCATTCCGGGGCTCCCAACATCACGATGGCGTTGTTGCCACCGAAGGCGAAACCGTCGTTCTGGACCACCCGGACGTCGGCCGGGCGGGCCGCGTTCGGCACCGGGTCGACCCCACCCAGTTCCGGATCGGTGGTGGTCCAGTTGACCGTGGGCGGCAGGAAACCGCGGTCGATCGCGATGGTCGAGGCGATCGCCCCGAAACCGCAGGCCGCGCCCATGGTGTGGCCGAGCATCGACTTGATCGAGCTGATCGGCGGCGGGCGCTCGCCGAAGACCTCGAGGACCGCCTTGCTCTCGACCAGGTCGTTCACCTGCGTGCCGGTGCCGTGCGCGCAGATGTAGTCCACATCGGACGGTGAGATCCCGGAGTTGCGATGCGCGATGCGCATGCACTCCGCGACCGTCGGCGCGTCCGGCGTGACCGGGTGGATGGCGTCGCAGTTGACGCCGTACCCCAGCAGTTCCGCGTAGATCGTGGCACCCCTCTTCCTTGCGTGGTCGAGGGTTTCCAAGGCCAGCACGGCGCCACCCTCGCCGGTGAGGATGCCCGCGCGGTCCTTGTCGAACGGGGTGCAGGCGTCCTTCGCCAGCGCGCCGAGCCGGAAGAACCCGGCGTGCGCCCAGCGGCACACCGAATCGGCGCCGCCGGCGAAGACGACGTCGGCCTCGCCGCCGGCCAGCAGGTCGTAGGCGTAGCCGATCGCGTAGTTGCTCGCCGAGCAGGCGGTCGCGATGGTCAGCGACTCGCCGGTCAACCCGAGTTCCTCGCTGACCGCGTTCGCCAGCCGGTTGGCGGGCAACTGGGTCAGCAGGGCCGGGTCCTGCGCGGCGAAACCGCCGTCGATGATCTGCGCCGTGAGCGCCTCCGCGACCGCGGACTCACCACTGGTGGTGCCCATGATCGCGTGGGCGCGCCCCGGCGCCACCGACGTCAGGTCGAGCCGGGCGTCGGCGACCGCCAGCTGCGCGGCGCTGGCCGCGAACTGGCTGGACCGCCCCCACCGCGCCGGGTCCACCCGGCGGAGATGAGTGCCCGGATCGAAGGTCTGGACCTCGCCCGCGTTCCGGTGCGGGAACCCGGCCGGGTCGAAGCTGGTGATGGGCGAGATCCCGGATCGGCCGGTGCGCAGCGCCTCGGCGAACGCGGCTATCCCGATCCCGATGCTCGACACCGGGCCGACCCCGGTCACGACAACGCGGGCCACGGTTCATCCCTTCTTGACGGAGTGCCGGATCAGGGCGTCGTTGACCGCCTTGAGCGTGCGCAGCTCGGGCAGCTCGGCCTGCGGGATCTCGATCTTGTACTGCTTGTCGATCCGGGCGAGGATCTCGATGGCACGGAGGGAATCGGCCTCGTAGTCGTCGATGAAGTCCCCGTTGTCCTCCAGCTCCTCGGGCTCGAGTTCGAGCACCTCGGCGACCAGCTCGCGAAGCTCCTCGAGCTGGGTGTCGGTCTGCGTCATGACGATCCTCCGATTTCGTTGTCCGGTTCTCACGCCGCGTGCCGTACGGGGCGTCGCGTCGCGGTCAGGGTGGTGACGGTCGCGATCAGGCGATCACCGACCCAGGTCCGCCCGGTGGCGAAGGCCGTGTCGGCCAGCACCGATTCCAGGCTGACCTCGTGGCGCAGCACGTCACCGGGACGGGCGGCACCCGTGAAGCGGTAGTCACGGGCACCGATGAACATCAACGTCGAGTCGTCGTCCTCGACCGGCTCACGGCCGTCGAGCCAGAGGAGCGCGGCACTCTGCCCGAACGACTCGATCATCAGCGACTTCGGGTAGTCGTACCGGTCCGCCGGGGCGCCGTCGGGAATCCCCTCGTAGCACGGCTCGGTACCGGTGACCGCCTTGATCGTGACGATCGACTCGCCGGGGATCAGTTCCAGCACCCGGTCCACCAGCAGCAGCGGATACCGCTGCGGGAGCAGGACCCGGATGTCGTGGTGTTCGGTCATTCCGCGACCTCCTCGAAGGTCGCGCGGATCTTGGCCGTCGTCGTCTCGCCGAGGGTGGCCTTGCCGGTCACGTCCCAGCCGTCGGGGGTGCGCTTCGCGGTGGCTGTCAGCACCATCCGGTCGCCGTCGAGCAGCGGCGCGAGGAAGCGGACCGACCGGACGGTGCGCAGCCGGGCGTCCGCGGCCTGGCGCATCGCCTGCTCCAGCGTCTCGATGACGAAGACGCCGGGGTAGACGGCCTGGCCGGGGAAATGCCCGCGCAGGTTGGGTTCCTTGCCGTCTACGGTGATCTGGGCGACGAGTTCGAGGTCGTCCCCCGAGGCCACGACGTCCAGCGTGTCGATCGCCCGCAGCGGCGCGGCGAAGGCGGGAATACCGGTCACAGCGTGATCCCCCCGTCGACCTGCAGCACCTGTCCGGTGATGTAGGAGGCGCGATCGGAGACCAGGAAGGCGACCAGTTCGGCGACGTCCTCGCCGGTGCCGAACCGTTTGGCCGGGATCTGCGTCAGCGCCTTGGCGCGCTGCTTGTCGCCGAGGGAACCGGTCATGTCGGTCTCGATGAACCCGGGCGCGACGACGTTGACCCGGACGCCGTGTCCGGCGACCTCCTTGGCCAGCGACTTGCTGAAGCCGATGATGCCGGCCTTGCTGGCGGAATAGGCGGTCTGGCCCGCGTGGCCGTAGACGCCGGCGACCGAGGACATGTTGACCACGACGCCGCCGCGGTTCTTCATGAACCGGAAGGCCATGGCGCGGCAGAAGTTCCAGGTGCCGGTGAGGTTCGTGGCGAGCACCGCGTGCCAGTCCTCGGCGTTGGCGAGCACCAGCGGGCTGTCCTTGGTGATGCCGGCGTTGTTGATCAGCAGGTCGATCGGCCCGAGTTTCTCCTCGGCGTCCTTGACGAATTGCTCGACGGCCGCCGAATCGGCGACGTCGCATTCCGCGAAATAGCCGGGCACGCCGATCGCGGCGATGTCCTCTTCGATTTCCGCCGACGCCGCGCTCGGTTTCGAGAAACACCCCGCGACGGCGTAGCCCTCCTGGGCCAGCCGCAGCGCCACGGCCCGGCCGATCCCTCGTGAGGCCCCGGTCACCAGGGCCCGGTGGTGCTCTGCCACGCCGCCTCCTCTGTTTCCCGCACAATTTGTTTCTATTTTATGAAGCGCGGCGCAAACTATTCTTCTCATCGTTTGCCGCGAGGTCCGCGAACACTTCGGCGGTGTCCGCGCCAGGCCGGGGAGCGCCGTGACGGACCCTCGTCGGAGTCCGGGAGAACTTCACCGCCGGCCCGACGATCGGTGCCGTGGATCCGTTGCTCAGCACCGTTTCCTGCAACATCGCGCGCGCTTGGACGTGTTCGTCGGCGACGGCTTCGGTGAGCGTGCGCACCGGCGCGGCGACGAGCCCGTTGCCGTTCAGCTCCTCCAGGGCGTCCGCGAGCGGACGTCCCGCGCACCAGCCCGAAATCATCGCGTTGATCGCTTCCCGATTGGCCAGTCTCTCGACATTCGTGCGGAATCCCTCCGCCCGGCCGAGTTCCGGCCTGCCGATGATCTCGGTGAGCGTGCGCCAATGCCGGTTGATCGCGACCGCGAGATACAAATGGCCGTCGGCGCAGGCGTAGACGT
Organism: Amycolatopsis azurea DSM 43854; assembly: GCF_001995215.1. GTDB lineage: Bacteria > Actinomycetota > Actinomycetes > Mycobacteriales > Pseudonocardiaceae > Amycolatopsis > Amycolatopsis azurea. The sequence goes on along the minus strand of NZ_MUXN01000020.1, from coordinate 47,694 downwards.
TCGCCGGGCAGACGAAATCGGTCTCGTTGCCCAGCCTCGGCGGCGGGGCGCCGGTCGCGGCGAGGGTCGGCAGCCCGCTGCTGCTGGCGAGCAGGCAGTCCACCATGGCCACGTCGACGTGCTGCCCTTCGCCGGTCTGGTTCCGGTGTGCCAGCGCGGCCAGCGCGCCGATCGCCGCGTGCAGGCCTGCCAACTCGTCGGCGAGGAACGTCGGGGCGCGGACGGGCGGCCCGTCCGGCAGGCCGTTGAGCGACATCCAGCCCGCCGCGGCCTGGATCGCCGGATCGTAGGCGGGCAGGTGCGATTTCGGGCCGTACTGCCCGAAGCCGGACACCGAAACGAACACGATGTCCTCGCGCGCCGCCCGGCAGGCCTCGTAGCCGGCGCCCCAGCCGTCCAGGGTGCCGGGTTTGTAGTTCTCGACCACGATGTCCGCCCGCGCGACCAGTTCCAGGAACCGCGCGCGATCGAGGTCGGCGCGCAGGTCCAGTCCGGCACTGCGTTTGTTGCGGTGCACGGTTTCCCGGAACCACGACAGCCCGGTGCCGGGGATGTCCGGCGGCACTTCGCCGTCGTGGCCGTCGGCGAGCTCGATCCGGACCACGTCGGCGCCCATGTCCGCCATGACGCAGGTGGCGAGCGGTCCGGACCATACCTTGGTCACGTCCAGGACGCGCACCCCCTCCAGCGGGCCCGCCGAACCGGGCCGCGCCCGGCGGAAGAACTCCTCTTCGCGCATGGTCAAAGCCTTTCCAGCAGGGAGGCGGTGCCCAGGGAACCGCCGCAGCACATGGTGATCAGCGCCGTCGAGGTGTCCGTGCGCTCCAGCTCGTGCAGCGCCGTCACCAGCAGCCTGGTCCCGGTCGCGCCCAGCGGATGACCGAGCGCGATGGCGCCGCCGTTCACGTTGACGCGGTCGATGTCCGCGCCGTGCGCCTTGGCCCAGTTGAGCACCACCCCGGCGAAGGCCTCGTTCACCTCACAGATGTCCACATCGGACAGTCGGCGGCCGGTCCGGCGCAGCACCCGTTCGGTGGCGACCACGGGCCCGTCGAGCAGGTAGTAGGGATCGGCGCCGGTGACGACCTGGCCGACCAGCCGCGCCCGCGGGGTCAGGCCCAGCGCGCGTGCCTTGCCGTACGACATCCAGAGGATCGCGGCGGCGCCGTCGGAGATCTGCGACGTCGACCCGGCGGTGTGCACCGCGCCCTCGACGTTGGGCCGCAGCGCGGCGAGACCTTCGAGGGTGGTTTCGCGGATACCTTCGTCGCGGGTGACCGCGCCGACCGGGGAGACCTCACGGTCGAACCGGCCTTCGTCCCATGCTCGCGCCGCGCGCTGCTGGGAGAGCAGGCCGTAGTCGTCGGCGTCCGCTCGCCCGATGCCTTCGCGTTCGGCGATCCGCTCCGCGCCGCCGAACTGCGCCTTGGGCGGGTCGTCCCACGGGTAGTCCCGCGTCTTGTAGTGCCCGGGCCCCTGGTAGAGGTTCGTCCCGATCGGCACCCTGCTCATCGACTCGACGCCGCAGGCGATCCCGGTGTCGATGGCGTCCGCGGCGATCAACGCGGAGATCAGGTGGTTCGCCTGCTGCGCCGATCCACAGGAAACGTCCACTGTGGAACATCCGACGCCGGGGTCGTGCCCGGAGTTGAGCCAGGCGTTGCGGGTGACGTTGAGGCTCTGCTCGCCGGACTGGGTCACGCAGCCGCCGATGATCTGGTCGACGTCGCCGGGTTCGACGCCGGCGCGGGCGATGACCTCCAGCTGGACGTGCCGCATCAGTTCGACGGCCTTCAGCTCGGCGAGTACCCCGCCGCGTTTGCCGAGCGGGGTGCGGACGGCGGAGACGATGACCGGGGTGCGGTCGTTCAGCGCGGCCACGGGCGGGTACCTGCCTCTCCACCGGACGCGTTGCCCGGCTTCACCAGCATGGTGCGGCCCCGGCAGGCGAACGTCTCACGGATTGCGCACCCAGTAGGGGTTTCTCCGTAGTTGCGGGAATGGCTCGCGCACCCCCTCACGATCATCGAGGCTGGTTATGGTGCCTACATGCGGCTGGACGACAGCGAAGATCAAGCGGCATTCCGGGCGGGCCTCAAAGCCTGGCTCGCCGAGCAGTTACCCGAAACCACCCCGAGCGCGCCTCGCGCGTGGGCGGCCGACGAGTTGCGCGCCTGGAGCAAGGCGTTGCACGCGGCCGGATACGCCGGTCTGACCTGGCCCGCCGATCATGGCGGCCGAGGGCTTTCCCCCGCGTACCAAGCGATCTACGCCGAAGAGAGCGCACTGGCCGAAGCACCGGACCACGCGGGCGTGATCGGGCTCGGCATGGTCGGCCCCGCGATCGTCCACTATGGAACGGACGCGCAGAAGGCCGCTCATCTCCCCCGGATCCTTTCCGGGGAAACGATCTTCTGCCAGGGCTTCTCCGAGCCGGACGCCGGCTCGGACCTCGCCTCGGTGCGCACCCGGGCCCGCCGCACCGACGGCGGCTACGTCGTCGACGGCGAAAAGGTCTGGTCCTCCTACGCCCATTTGGCCGACCACTGCCTGCTGCTCGCCCGCACCGACCCGGACGCGGCCAAACACCGCGGGCTGACCTGTTTCCTGCTCGACATGCGCGCACCCGGTGTCGAGGTGCGGCCGCTGCGCCAGCTGTCCGGCGACACCGACTTCAACCAGATCCTGCTGACCGGCGTCGAGATCCCCGACGACTGTGTGCTCGGCGAACCGGGACAGGGCTGGCGGGTCGCGCTGACCACCCTCGCGCACGAGCGCGGCACCTTCGGCATCACGCTCACCGCGCGGCTGGCCGTCCAGCTCGACAGGCTGGTCAAGACCGCCAAAGCGTGCGGAGGCGACACCGATCCGCGGATCCGGGCCGAGATCGCCGAGCTGTACGTCGACCTGCAGGGCCTGCGCTTCACCGGATACCGCGCGCTGGCCGCGATGGAACGGACCGGCGAGCCGGGTCCGGAGAGCTCGATCCTGAAACTGCGCTGGTCCCAGGCGAACCAGCGGGTGAGCGCCCTCGCGCTGCGGCTGCTCGGCGCGGGCGCCGCGGCCGACGGGACCGACGCTTTCTGGGACGGCTACTGGCAACACCAGCGGTTGCGCAGCCGGGCCAACAGCATCGAGGGCGGGACGTCGGAGATCCTGCGCGGCATCGTCGCGGAGCGGGTCCTCGGCCTTCCGAAATCACGTTAGGGGAGCAATCGATGGACTTCGCGCTAACCGAGGACCAGGCCGGGCTCAAGGCCGCTGCCCGGACCTACCTCGAGGACACGTACGGCCTCGAACGGATAGCGGCACTGGCCGACGATGGCGGGCAGGACCTCGCCGCCTGGCCCGAGCTGGTCCGGCAGGGCTGGCTCGACCCGGACCTCGGCCTGGCGGAGTTCGTGCTGCTGGCGGAGGAGGGCGGCCGCGCGCTGCACCCGGTGCCGTGGTTCGCCACCGCGGCGCGCGCGCTGCCGGTGTACCAGGCCGCGGGCGTCGCCCTGCCGGGGCCGGCGACGCTGGCCGACGGCTCCACCACCTGCCGCGCGACCCGCCGCGACGGCGGCTGGCGGCTGGACGGCGCCGTGCAAGCGGTCCTGCACGCCGACGTCGCCACGGAGATCGTGGTCGCGGCCCGCACCCCTGCCGGGGTGGCGCTGTTCGGCGTCGGCCCGGACGCCGCTTCCGTGTCCACGCGGACCGGCGTCGACCCGCTCCGGATGACGTCGGACGTCGCGTTGGCCGGGGCCGAGGGCCGGCTGCTGGCCGGGCCGCCGTCCGCCGCGCCACTGCTCACCGCGATCCGCGGCCGGGCGACGACGTTGCTCGCGGGCGAGGCCATCGGCGTCGCGGACCGGGCGCTGGAAATCGCCGTCGGGCACGCGAAGACACGGACCCAGTTCGACCGTTCCATCGGTTCGTTCCAGGCGGTGAGCCAGCAACTCGCCGACGGTTACGCCGAAGTCGAGCTCGCGCGTTCACTGGCCTACCGCGCCGCGGTCGTGCCGCAGGACGGCGGGCCCGCCGCGACGGAAGCGATCGCCTGCGCCGCGCACGCCGCGAGCCGCGCGGCGATCTCCGTCTGCGAGACGGCGATCCAGGTCTGCGGCGGGATGGGCGTCACCTGGGAATTCCCGCTGCACCGCTGGTTCCGGCGCGCGTTGTGGCTGGAGGCGGAACTCGCCGGGGGACCGTTGGAAGCGATCGCGCACTCACTGTTCGGGGAGCACTCATGAGCCTGCAACTGCACTGGTTCCTGCCGTCGCACGGCGACGGGCGGGAGATCGCCAAGACCGCCGACGGTGTCGCGGCGCCCGGCGCCCGGCGCGAACCGGACCTCGAGTACCTGACCCAGGTCGCGCTCGCCGCGGACCGGTTCGGGTTCACCGGGATGCTCACGCCGTTCGGGTTGTTCTGCGAAGACCCGTGGGTCGTGGCTTCGGCGCTGACGGGCGCGACGCGGTCGGTCAAGTTCATGATCGCGATGCGGCCGGGATTCGTCTCGCCGCTGCTGGCCGCGCAGACCGCGGCGACGTTCCAGCGCGTCTCCGGTTCGCGGCTCCTGCTGAACATCGTGACCGGCGGGGACCCCGACGAGCAGCGCCGCTACGGCGACTGGCTCGACCACGACCAGCGGTACGCGCGCACCGGCGAGTTCATGGACGTCTTCCGTCAGGCCTGGCCAGGTTCGCGGTTCGACTTCACCGGCACGCACTACAACCTGAAGGCCGGGCTGATCGCGCGGCCGCATCCGGTGCGCCCGACCCTGTTCCTGGGCGGTTCTTCGTCGGCCGCGCTGGAAGTCGCCGCCGCACAGGCGGATGTGCTGCTGATGTGGGGTGAGACCCCCGCCGCGATGGCCTCCCATCTCGAGCGGTCGCGGGCACGGGCGGAGTCGCTGGGGCGTTCGCTGCGCTTCGGCACGCGATTCCACGTGATCAGCCGGGACACCTCGGCCGAGGCGTGGAAGGTGGCCGACCAGCTGCTCGCCGGCATGGACCCGGCCCGGATCCGGCAGGCACAGGAACGGTTCGCCGCCACCGAATCCGAGGGCCAGCGGCGGATGGCGGCGCTGCACTCCGGCAGCACCGACTCACTGGAGATCCACCCGAACGTCTGGGCGGGCTACGGCCTGGTCCGTCCCGGTGTCGGCACGGCACTGGTGGGCAGTCACGAAGAAGTGGCCGAGCGGATCGAGGAATACCATGCCCTCGGTCTCGACCATCTGATTCTTTCCGCTCAGCCGCACCTCGAAGAGGCCTACACCTTCGGTGAAGGCGTGATGCCGTTGCTGCGCAAACGCGGTCTGCTCGCGGAAACGTTCTGACGTATTTCTTTTCGAAACGACGGTGAAGGAATCGGGACGCTCGACGTCCGCGATTCCTTCACCGTCATCGTTGTTTCGGCGATGAGGGTCAGCTGAAACTGATGATCACGCCGCCGCCGTTGCCGGCGGCGTCCCCGAGGCCGACGACGCAGGTGATGACCTTGCAGTCCACCGCGCCGTAGCTGCTGCCGTCGGGCAGGACACCGGTGAAGTTCTTCTGCACGGTGACCGGGCTCGAGATCTTCCCGGCCGCGTCAGCGACCAGCGAGAGCTGCGAAGGGCTGCAAGGGAACTGCCCCGTCGCGTCCTGGGCACATTCGCCCACCCGATAAGTCGCTCCCGGCGTCAGGCCGGTTCCGGTCACCTGGACGACCGCACCGTCCGAGAGCCCCGAGGACGGCGTGACCGTGACGGCCGCCGCGGCGGAAGCACCGGGAGCGACGACGGCCAGCAGGCCGAGAGCGGCGATGGCGGAACCGGCGAACTTGGCGACGAGCTTTGCGGACACAGTAATCACTCCGATTCATTGCTGGGGATTTTCCGACTTACCAGGCGCGGGTTCCGTTTCCCCCCGGCGGCCTGGTAACAACGTTACGATCATCCGGCGTAGATCGTCAACTTTTTCTTCGAGCAGTTTTCGAGTAGGCCTTCAGAAAAAACGTGCAATAAACTCGCGCGCTTCATGCGTAATTCATGGATGAAAGGCCGGTCAGGAGAAGAAGGCGGGCGGGCGCGCACGGGAACCTGATTCGGTGACCTCTTCCAGCTCCGACTTCCTGTTCGGGGGCGCGCCAGAAAGGCACGCCGCCTACGCCGCGCTGCGCGAAAGCGGCCCGGTCCGAAGAATCACGCTCTCCTCGGGCACCGGCGGCTGGCTGGTGAGCGGCTACGCCGAGGTCCGCCAGGCACTCGCGCATCCGGGACTGAGCGGACGCACCGGTGTCGTCGGCGACCGGCGAGGACTGTCCGAGGACGTCCGGCTCGGCATGAACACCCATATGCTGAACCTCGATCCGCCGGACCACACCCGGCTGAGAAAGCTGGTGTCCGCCGCGTTCACCGTGCGCCGGATCGCCCAGCTGCGCCCCAGGATCGAGGCCATCACGGCCGAACTCCTCGACGCCGTCGCCGACTTCGACGAGGTCGACCTGATCAAGGCGCTCGCCCTGCCACTGCCGATCCGCATCCTCACCGAGATGCTCGGCGTGCCCGAGGACGAGGCCGGCGCCTTCCACGGCTGGACCGAGACCCTCACCGCCAGCGCGCTCCCCGTCGACGAACTCGACGCGGCCGCCGCCGAAATGTTGCGCTATGTCAGGAAACTTCTCGCCGAGAAGCGTGAGAACCCTGGCACGGACCTGCTTTCCGCCCTCGTGACGGTCCGCGACGGCGACGACCGGCTGACCGAGCACGAGCTGACCTCGATGGTCTTCCTCCTGCTCATCGCCGGCCACGAGACCACCGTCCACCTCATCGGCAACGCCACTCTCGCCCTGCTCGAGAACCCGGCGCAGCTCGCCGCGTTGCGCGCGAACCCGGAGGGAATGCCCGCCGCGGTGGAGGAATTCCTGCGCTACGAGAGTCCGGTGCACGCGGCGATGCGCTATTCCACCCAGGAAGTCGAACTCGGTGGCGTGACGATCCCGGCGGGTTCGCTGGTCATCGTGTCGTTGCTGGCCGCCAACCGCGACCCGGCCCGCTTTCCGGGCGCGGACGCGCTGGAACTCGACCGCGACGACAACCCCCAGCTCGCCTTCGGACACGGTATCCACCACTGTCTCGGCGCGCCGATGGCCCGGCTCGAAGGCGGGATCGCGATCGCCGCGCTGCTCACCCGGTTCCCGAACCTGCGTGAAGCCGTCCCCACGGAAAGCCTCCGCTGGCGCGTCAGCATGGTGATGCACGGTCTCGAAGCGCTGCCCGTCCGGCTTCGCTGACAACTGTCCTTAAAGGACACATTGCCCTGAAATGGTGGCAAACCAGCAGGCTGGGATAAGACGCGCGCGAAACCGCGGTGCGACACTTTCGGGAGACGATCACGAATTCGCGGTGCGTATCTCACGTCCGCGAGCCGCGTCATCTCCTATTCCTGGGAAGGGAGTAGAACGTGTCCCAAGACCTAGGCACCCCGGTCACGAGCACCGCGCCGCGAGGCACTGCCCCGCCCGTGCGGACGCCGAAGAAGAAGACCAAAACGGGGCTGTCCGCACTGGCCGCCAAGCGCATCGCCGTCCTGAGCTCGCTCGTCGCCGGCGTCGCCTACGGGTGGGGTATCGGCGGGAACGCCGCACACTACGCCTACGCCGCCGCGGTCCGCAGCATGTCCGCGAACTGGCACAACTTCCTTTACGGCGCTTACGATCCCGCCGGGTTCATGAGTGTCGACAAGGCACCCGGCGCACTGTGGCTGCAGGCGCTTTCCGTACGCGCCTTCGGTTACCACACCTGGGCGCTGCTGCTGCCCGGCGTCGTCGCGGGCGCCGTCTCGGTGTACGTCCTGTTCGTGCTCGTGCGCCGATGGGCCGGGCACGCGCCCGCGGCGCTGGCCGCCGTCGTGCTCGCCGCGACACCGATCACGATCGCGGGCACCCGGGTCAACCTGCCCGACTCGACGCTGATCTTGACGCTGCTCGTCGCGACCTACGCCTTCTGGCGAGCGCTGGAAAAGGCGTCGCCGCGGTGGCTGCTGCTCACCGCCGCGCTCGTCGGCATCGGCTTCCACATCAAGCTCGCCATGGCGCTGGCCGTCCTGCCGGTGCTCGGGGTCGTCTACCTCGTCGCCGCGCCGACGTCGCCGGGCCGCCGGGTGCTGCACCTGCTCGGTGCCGGCGCGGTGACCGCCGCGGTGTCGTCGATCTGGATGCTCATCGTCGGGCTGACGCCCGCGGGCTCCCGTCCGTACATGGACGGCAGCACCTCGAACTCGGTGTGGCAGATGGTCTGGTCCTACAACCTCTTCGACCGCACCGACGCCCCGAAGAGCGGGAACTCGGCCGAACTGCCGGTCCTGCCCGACGGCAAGGTCACGCCGGTCGACCAGGGCGGCGAAACCGGCGTGTTCCGGCTGTTCAACGACCTGATCGGCGGCCAGATCTCGTGGCTGCTGCCGCTGGCACTGCTGCTGCTAGTCGTCGGCCTGGTCGCCGCGGGCCGCGCGCCGCGCACCGACAAGACCCGCGCGGGCTGGCTGCTGTGGGGCGGTTGGCTCGTCCTCTACGCGGGCGCGCTGAGCTTCTCGCAGAGCATCCACCCGTACTACACGAGCATCCTGGCGCCGGCCATCGCCGCGATCGCCGGTGTCGGCCTGCACCTGGCCTGGACGAACCGCCGCTTCGCGTGGGTCCTGCCGGTCGGGCTGCTCGCCACCGGCGCCTGGGCGTTCGTCCTGATGAGCCGCTCCAGCGACTACGTCTCGTGGCTGCGGCCGGTCGTCGCGATCGCCGCCGTCACCGCCGCGGTGCTGTTCCTCCTGGTCCGTACCGGGAAGTTCGCCGTGGTGACCGGCGCCGTCGCCGGGATCGCGCTGCTGGCCGGGCCGGTCGCCTGGGCGGCGCCCGCCTTCCACCCGCCGACGGATCCGCGGACGGCGATGTTCCAGAACTTCAACCCCCTCGCCGGGCCGAACCCGAACGCGCTCTCCACCGGCATCGACCTGACCAAGCTCATGGCGGGCGGCCCGAAGCCCGGCGCGGCGGGCGGGCAGGCCATGCCGCTGCCCCCGCCGATCATGTTCCAGATGATGCCCTCCGACGCGGACCAGAAGCTCCTCGGCTTCCTCAAGGCCAACAACCGCGGCGAGCGATTCGATCTGGCGACCTTCGGCGGCACCGGGGCCTCGCCCTACATCCGGGCCGGGCTGTCCGTGATGCCGATGGGCGGTTTCGTCGGCACCATGCCGATGCCGACCGCGGACGGCCTCGCCGCGACCGTCTCAAGTGGACAGTTGAGGTACGTCCTGTTCGGCGGGTTCGCCTACGACAGCCCGACCGCGCTGGCCCGCAAGGACTGGGTGGTGCGCAACTGCACCCGCGTCCCGCCGCCCGCCTACACCGCCAACCCGTGGATGGGCTTCACCTCCGCCCTGTTCGACTGCAAGCCGGGAGCGTGATGACCCATGACGGCCGAACTCACCGCGGCACCCCGAACCGCACCGGGAAGCCGCACGACGGCGAGCGTCGAGATCGTCATCCCGGTGCTCAACGAGGAACGCGCCCTGCTCGGCTGCATCACGACGCTGAGCGCGTACCTCGGTGAGGACTTCCCGTTCCCCTGGTCGATCACCATCGCCGACAACGGCAGCACCGACCGGACCTGGGAGATCGCCACCGAACTGGCGGAGCGGAACCCGCGCATCTCCGCGCGGCGGATCCCGGTCCGCGGCCGGGGCGCGGCGATCAAGGCGACCTGGGGTGCCAGCACCGCCGACATCGTCGCCTACATGGACGTCGACCTGTCGACCGGTCTGGAGGGTCTGCTCCCCCTGATCGCGCCGCTGGTCAGCGGGCACTGCGAGATCACCATCGGGACCCGGCTCGGGAACGGCTCGCGGATCCGCCGCAGCCTCAAACGGGAGATCGTCTCCCGCACCTACAACGCGATCACGCGGCACGTGTTCGGGCTGCGCAGCTCCGACACGTCCGCCGGATTCAAGGCGGCCCGGCGCGAAGCCGTGCTCGGGCTGTTGGACGCGGTCGAGGACGACCAGTGGTTCTTCGACACCGAGATGCTGATGCTGGCCGAGCACAACGGCCTGCGGGTGCACGAGGTGCCGCTGGACTGGGTGGAGGACGTCGATTCGCGGGTCAAGGTCACCCAGACCGCTTTGGGGAACCTCAAGGGCCTGGTCCGCGTGGGCCGGGCGATCGCCGCCGGGAAGGGTCGTGTGAACGTGCCGGAGATCCCGCAGTTACGGGCCACCCATCCGGACGCCGTACTGGCCGAACCCCGGGCCGCGACCCTGGCGAAGTTCATCGGGTTCGCGGTGATCGGTGTCATCTCGACAGTGCTCTACACGCTGCTGTATCTCCCCCTGCGGGTCCCGCTGACCCCGGCGGGGGCGAACCTGGTCGCGTTGGTGCTCGTCGGGGTGGCCAACACCGAGGCGAACCGGCGCTGGACGTTCAATCGCGGCGGCGGGCACCGGCTCGGGTTGCACACCCGCGCCGCGATCCTGTTCGCCACCACGTATCTGCTGACCACGATGGCCGTGACCGGGCTCCATCTGCTCGCCCCGGGCTCCGGGCCGGTCGTCGAACTGCTCGTGCTCATCGTCGCGTACGGGCTGATGACGTTGCTCCGGTTCGTGGCCCTCGACCGCTGGGTCTTCGCCCAGCATCGGAAGGAGCGCCGGTGAAGACGGCGGACATCACCCGGATCACCGAGATGGAGGACCGCCACTGGTGGTTCCGGGAGAAGCGGCACCTGCTCGCCGACGAACTGAAGCGGCTCGGCCCGCCCGGGCGCGCGCTCGACATCGGCGCGGCGGGCGGCGGCAACACACGGGTGCTGCGCGAGCGCGGCTGGGACGTCGTCGCCACGGACTACGACGAGAACGCCGTCGAGATCGCGCGCTCGCGCGGTCTCGACGCGATCCACGCCGACGCCCGTGACCTCCCGTTGCCGTCTTCGTCGTTCGACCTGGTGGTGGCGTTCGAGATCCTCGAGCACATCCAGGAGGACGACCAGGCCGCGGCGGAACTGTTCCGGGTGCTGCGGCCCGGCGGTTCCGCGCTGATCAGCGTCCCGTCCGGAATGGACCTGTGGTCGGCGCACGACGTCGCGGTCAGCCACGTGCGCCGTTACGACCGGGCCGGGCTGCGGAAGGTCATCGAGGACGCCGGCTTCGTCATCGACGAACTGTGGAGCTGGAACGTCCTGCTCCGGCCGGTAGTGGCGCTGCGGCGACGTTCGGCCCGCGGCAACGAACTCAACGAGCACACGCCCTGGCTGGTCAACCACGCCCTGACCGCGATCGTCACGGCCGAGCGCTACCTCCCGACCCGTTCGCGGCGCGGCGTCTCGCTGATCCTGAAGGCTCACAAGCCTTAGCTGCGGTCCGCCGGTCCAAGTACGTGAAGGCCCCCTTCATTGCGTGTAGCGCAGTGAAGGGGGCCTTCACGTACTTGGGGGCCGTCGGTGACCCAGGCGGACTGTGAGGGGTGTGTGGAAATAGGGACGTTGCGTGTCCCTATTTCCACACACCCAGCCACGACCGGACCGGTCACGCGGGACTGTGTGGATTTCTGAGCGTCCAACGCACCGAAATCCACACAGTCCGGCGTCACCGGCCCTCTCATGACTCCGAACGCGAAGAAAGGGCCGTTCACAACAGAGAACCTGTCGTGAACGGCCCTTTCCCGACGCCTTAAGCCGCGCGAAGCCCGGCCGGGGGGACGTCCCAGGCGGTGCCCCGGTGCTCCAGGTACCAGTCCACCGTCTTCGTCATGCCCTCCTCCAGCGAGACGAGGGACTCCGGGTCGATGCCGACCGCCAGCAGCGTCGAAACATCGGCCGTGACGGGGGTGTCCGGGGTTTCGCCCGGCCGCATCGGCAGGTCGGCGATGCCCACCCGCGGGTAGCCGCGCTGCTCGCAGATGTCGATCACCAGCTCAGCCACCTCGCGGATCGTGACCGACTCGGCGGGCCCGATCTCCACCGTCTTCTCCAGTACCCGTCCTTCGGCGGCGGCCTCCAAAGAGGACACCAGGGTGCGGGCCACGTCGCCGACCCACACCATGTCCGAGACCTGCCGTCCACCGCCGTAGAGCTCCACCGGGATGCCGGACAGGGCCCGGCAGACCAGCGCCGGGGTGATCTTGCGGACCTTGCCCGCGGCGAACGGCGGCGCGGCCTTCTGGCGCGGGCCGTAGGCGTTCACCGCGCGGACGCAGTTCACCCGCGTCCCGCGGTCCGCGTTGAACATCCGGACGAACCGTTCGACCGTGGTCTTCGAGATCGAGTAGCTGTTGTTCATCCAGTGGTTGCCGACGCAGATGTACACGCCGGGCAGGTCGTACTGGGCGACGGCCTCGAGGAAGTTCAGGCCGCCCATGACGTTGGTCTCCACGGCGGGCCGCGGATTGGTGATCGTCTCCTGGGTGCCCAGCACGGCCGCCAGATGGATGATGCCGTCGCAATGCGCGGCGAGTTCGGTCATCGCCGTCGCGTCACGGATGTCGCCCAGCATGACCTCCCAAGGCCCGCCGTCCCCCTCACCACGATGGTCGAACACGACCGGCGTATGCCCTCGTGCGGCGAGTTCTTCGCAGACGTACTGCCCGATGAACCCGGTACCGCCGGTAACACCAACCTTCATTGTTTGCCACCTTTTCCGGTTAGGCTGGGATTTCCAGGATTTTTCTTTTCGCAGAATCCCACCGGCGGCATCACCGGGGCGCCTCCAATACTGCCCCGGAACGGCCGTGAATTCAGCCGAGGAACTTCTCCAGCGCGTCGATGATCTGGGCTGGCTGTTCCTCGGAAAGGTAATGCCCGGCCCCGGCGATCTTGACGACCCGCGGGTCGGCCGCCTTCGACGGCAGCACCTGGAGGAAGTACTGGTGGTTGAATTCCCCGGCGAGGCCCAGCACCGGCATGGTCAGCTTCCCGTACGCCGACCCGGCCGCGATGTCCTGGTTGAGCGTCCGGTACCAGCCGTTCCCGGCACGGACGGCCTCCTGCGAACCGTAGGCGCGCGCGTAGACGTCCCGGTCGAAGCCGCTCACCGCCGCCGGCGCCACCGAAAGCTGGTCGATCATCGCGTCCACGAGGTAGCGCGAACGGCCGGAGACGAGCTGCTCGGGCAGGCCTTGCAGCTGGTTGAACGTCCACCACCACGGCGAGAACTGGCCGGGACCCGACGGCAGCAGCGGCAGCTGGTAGAGGCTCTTGTCGGGCGCGACGACGTCCATCAGCGCCAGCTTCCCGACAGCCTGCGGGTACTTGATCCCGTAGCTGTGGGCGACCATCGCGCCGATGTCGTGGCCGACCACGTCCGCCTTGGCGTACCCGAGCTTGGTGACCAGCGCGTGGACGTCGGCGGCCAGCGTCTCCTTGTCGTAGCCCGCCGCGGGTTTCGACGATCCGCCCATCCCCCGGAGGTCGACGGCGATCACCCGATGCTTCGCGGCCAGCGCCGGCATCACCTTGTGGAACGACCACCACGTCTGCGGCCAGCCGGGCAGCAGCACCACCGGGCTGCCGGACCCACCGGCGACGTAATGCAACCGGACGCCGTTGACGTCGGCATGGGCGCTTTCGAATTTACCCGGCAGCGAGCGCGCGAGCGCCGCGTCGGATTGCCTCCACCCCGTGTTCGCGGTGGCTCCGGCCCCCGCTCCCCCCAGCAGTACCACCGCCGCCGCGGCCGCGGCCAGCGCGGTCATCACCTTCTTGTACTTACGCATGAATTTTCGCTCCCACCGCCAGGGAATGGTTCACTGACACAGCAATGATCAGCCGAGTGGACCGAAAGAAGCATCTCGCGTGTTGCGGAGGAGAAAAGATCACCCGTGCGTGAAAACGCATTCTCCGGGGACGAAACGACGAATCCGTGAAGGCCTCCTTGAGGGACTCTGAGTCCCTCAAGGAGGCCTTCACGGACTGTGGAAAGAAACGCGCTGTCAGGCGGCGCGCGAACGGCTTCCCGGACGGGGAAGCTCCGTCACGGTCGCCCCGGTGACGGGACGCCGCCGGTTCGCCCGCAGCACTTTGCGCACAATGCCCGGCTTCATCAGCGCGGTCGGCGGATCGATCAGGCCCGCCACCCGCATGAACGCCGCGGTGATCTCCGGATCGACGGTCGCCGCGTACTGGACCTTCGCCATGTACGCGTTGCCCATCTTGACCTTGAGCGTCCGTTTTCCTTCCGCACCGGGGAAGTCGAGGTCACCACTGGTGGAGATGTCCCACGGGTCGTTGATGACCTTGGCGATCTCGCGCAGGAACCGCCGCGAGTCGGGCTCTCGCCGCCGGGCCAGGTGCTCGCGCAGCGCGATCGCCTCCATCGACGCGACCGTCATGCCCTGGCCGTACACCGGGTTGAAGCTGCAGAACGCGTCGCCGAGCACGAACAGGCGCTCCGGGAACCGCTTGAGCCGTTCGTACCGCCTTCGCAGGCTGGCCGGGAACTTGAACGTCACCGGCTCGATCAGGGGCTGGGCGTCCTTCACCGCTTCGTAGATCTCCTTGACCGGCAACGACTTCACGTACGCGAGATAGCCGCGCGCGTCGGTCGGCGGATGGTCGCCCAGGATGCCGGTCAACGAAAGGATGCACTCGTTTTCGTTGACCTGCCCGAAGAACGCGCCTCGCGGATGCGAGGGCGAGGCGACCGGGTTGATCGACTGCCAGCCATCGAACATCTCCGGGCGTTTGCGGAACATCCGGGTGGTGTAGGCCAGCCCGATCTTCACGCGCTCCTCGGCCGGCCGCTCGAAGCCCAGTTCCTCCAGCCACACCGGCGTCCGCGTACCGCGTCCGGAGGCGTCGACGACCAGGTCCGCGCCGAGGCGCTCCTCCTCCGCCGAGCCGTCCCGCCCCTGCACGCGGACCCCGATGATCCGCTTGCCCTCACGGGTGGCGAGCAGGCCGTTGACGTCGGTGCGTTCGCGGTAGGTGACGTTCGGGAGTGCCGCGGTGCGCAGCCGCAGGTGGTGCTCCAGCACCGGGCGCAACGCCGTGATCGACGGCAGCCCGCTGTCGGCGGGCATGACCTGCGTCCCGTTGAAGAACCACTTCATCCGCGCGAGATCGCCGACCGGGATGCCGGAATCCCGCAGATCGTCGAGCAGGCCGGGGAAAAGCTCCTCCAGGATGAAATAGCCGCGCGCGTGCAGTCCGTGCGCGTGCCAGGTGTGCGGGGTGCCGCGTCGCGGCTTGTCCACGCCGAGCACCTCGTCGCGGTCGACGACCACGACCTCGCGGTAGAACTCGGAAAGCACTCTCGCCGCCAGGGTGCCGGCGACACTGCCGCCGATCACCACCGCGCGTTTGCCGACGGGTTCGTTCATGACGATGGCTCCTTGACGCTCAGGCCGCGAGGTCGTCGGAGGCGGGCGGGGCCTGACCGATCGTGGCGGTGGGTGCGATGGGGGTGGCCGTCTTGACGCGCCGCGCGGTGCGCAGCACGCCGACCACCAGGCTGGGCCGCATCAACGCGGTCGGCGGGTCGACCAGGCCGGCGGCCCGGAAGAACGCCTCGGTGAACCGGCCGTCGACGGTCGCCGCGGAGTGCAGCTTCGCCATGTAGGCGTTGCCCATCTTGACCTTCAGCGGACGCGGGCCCTCGACTCCCGGGAAGGCGAGGTCGCCGCCCGCCGAGATGTCCCACGGCACGTCGATGATCGGGCTGATCTCCTTGAAGAACCGCAGCGGGCGCACGCCACCGTCGTCGAGATGCCTGCCGAGCTGGTCGGCCTCCATGGCCGCGACCGTCATCCCCTGGCCGTACACCGGGTTGAACGCGCAGACGCCGTCCCCGATCACCAGCATGCCCTCGGGGAAGCGGCGCAGCTTGTCGAACCGGCGGCGGACGCTGGCGGGCACCTTGAAGCTGGTGATCTCGCTGATCGGCTTCGCGGTGCGAACGGCCTGGTAGATCTCCGGCGCTTCCAGCGTCTTGGCGAACGCGAGGAAGCCCTCGGCGTCACGCGGCGGGTGGTCGCCGAGCAGGCCGGTCTGCGACAGCAGGGCCACGTTCCCCGGCAGGTTCACGAAGAACGCGCCACGCGGGTTGGCGGGCGAGGCGACCGGGTTGATCGCGAGATCGTCGCCGAACGGGTCGGTGTCCAGCTCGAACAGCCGTGAGGTGTAGGCGAGATCGATCTTGATCTTCTCCTCGGCGGGCCGCTCGTAGCCGAGTTCCTCCAGCCATACCGACGATCGGCTGCCGCGGCCGGTGGCGTCGACGAGCAGATCGGCGAAGATCGTCTCGGGCTCGGCGTCGTCGCCGGTCACCCGGACACCGGTGATCCGCGTGTGGTCCCCGGTCGCGACCAGCGACTGGATCACCGTGCGCTCGCGGACCTCCACGTTCGGCAGCGCGAGCACCCTCGCGCGGACGTGCTCTTCGAGCTCCGGGCGGGTCGCGGACACACTGAGCAGGCCGGAGTTCTTCTGCTGCAGGCGTTTCCCGTTGAAGTACCAGCGCAGGCTGCCCGAGAGGTCGCCGCTGGGGATGCCGTCGGCGGTCAGCTCGGCCTGCAGGCCGGGAAAGAGGTCTTCGAGGATCTGCTGGCCGCGTGCGAGCAACGCGTGCGCGTGGTGCGCCTGCGGTACCCCGCGGCGGGTCCCGGTGACGCCGACGATCGTGTCACGCTCGATGATCACGACGGCGCGGTAGCGCTCCGAAAGTACGCGGGCGGTCAGCAGGCCGGCCATGCCGCCGCCGAGCACGACGGCGCGTTCGCCAAGGTATTCGCCCATCGCGGGATGCCTCCAATAGGTAGTCGGCCGGGCCGTCGGAGTCCGACACGTGAAGAATCGTCGTCCGCCCGGATGCCCGGAGCGTCTCTTCGACTGCGGTTTCGCGAAATGCCTTGCGAGGCAACAGGTTCCCCTGAACAGGGCGGCGACTTCTCGAGTGGATCTCAATTCCCGGTTGTTAGCGTCGGTCAAGTAATTCCGGCCGTCGGCGTAGTTGGAGAGGTGTCATGCGCACAACGACCCAGATCCTCGTGATCGGCGGTGGACCGGCGGGTTCCACCGCTGCCGGGCTTCTGGCCAAGGAGGGCTTCGAAGTCACGCTTCTCGAGCGGGATCACTTCCCGCGCTACCACATCGGTGAATCGCTGCTGCCCTCGTGCCGCCCGATTCTCGAGCGCCTCGGCGTCTGGGACAAGATCGCGGCGGCCGGGTTCCAGCCCAAGGGCGGCGCCTACTACTTCTGGGGACCCGAGGAGTGGGAGGTGCGCTTCCGGCCGCACGGCCGTGACGGCAGCACCAGCGCGTGGCAGGTCATCCGCGCCGATTTCGACAAGATCCTGCTCGACCACGCGCGCGAGGTCGGCGTCGACGTCACCGAGGGCGTCGCGGTGAAGAAGCTCGACTTCGACGGCGACCGCCCGGTCGCGGCGCACTGGGCCGAGGCGAAGAACCCGGCCAACTCCGGCCGGATCGAGTTCGACTACCTCGTCGACGCCTCCGGCCGCGGCGGCGTGATGGCCACCAAGTACCTGAAGAACCGCAAGTTCCACAACGTCTTCCGCAACGTCGCGGCCTGGTCGTACTGGAAGGACGCGAAGCAGCTGGACCGCGGGCCGAGTGGCGCGATCACCGTCGCCTCGGTCGGCGACGGCTGGTTCTGGGGCATCCCGCTCCCCGACGGCACGATGAGCGTCGGCCTGGTCACCGGGAAGGACTCCTTCAACGCCGCGCGCAACGAGCTCGGCGGCGTGGACCCGTTGTACCACAAGGCTATCGGCGACTGCCCGGCGATCCAGCAGCTGCTGATCGAGGCTGAGCAGGTCACCGAGGTCAAGGTCGAGCAGGACTATTCGTACGCGGCCGAGCAGTTCCAGGGCCCCGGCTACCTGCTCGCCGGCGACGCCGCCTGCTTCCTCGACCCCCTGCTGTCGACCGGTGTGCACCTGGGCACCTACAGCGCGCTGATCGGCACCGCCGCGATCAGCAGCGTCATCCGCGGCGAGATCGGCGAGACCGAGGCCTGGGACTTCTACGAGGTCGTCTACCGCCGCGCCTACGAACGACTGCTGGTGCTGGTGTCCACCTTCTACGAGAGCTACCGCGGCAAGGAACACCACTTCTTCCGCGCCCAGCAACTGTCCGAAAAGGACTGGGACGGGATGGACGTGCAGGCCGCGTTCGACCGGTTCGTCACCGGCATCGCCGACCTCGAGGACACCGAAGAGGTCTACCGCCGGATCCAGGGTCACCTGCTCGGCGACGAGAGCGGCAAGCACAACCCGCTCGACAACCTCAACCGCGTCCACGAACACAAGCAGGCACCGGAGAAGCCCGAAAAGGCGATCAACGGGTTGTACCTGAGCTACGAGCCGCAGATCGGCATCCGGCGCGCGTGAGCGCCTTCACTCCTTGACAGGCCTAGGGAAAGGGTACTCATGTCAGCCACGCTCCACGGTATGCCCGAGCGGTTCGACGTCATCGTCATCGGTGGCGGCCCGGCGGGCGCGACCTGCGCCGGCCTCCTCGCCAAGGAGGGGCATACGGTCCTGGTCCTCGAACGCGAACGCTTCCCCCGCTACCACATCGGCGAATCCCTGATCCCGGTCGGCATGCGTCCGCTCCAGGAGCTCGACCTGCTCGACCGCATGGAGGCCCGCGGTTTCGAGCGCAAGTACGGCGGCAGCCTGGTGTGGGGAAACCGGGACGTGCCTTGGAACTTCTCGTTCATGAAGGCCGCGGAAGGCACCTACGCCTACCACACCCGCCGCGCCGACCTGGACTCGCTGCTGCTCGACCGTGCCCGCGAACTCGGCGCGTACGTCGTGGAAGAGACGACGGTGAAGGACGTGCTCCAGTCCGACACCGGCCGGGTCACCGGTGTCCGGTTCACCCTGCGCGGCTCGGCGGGCGACTACGAGGCCACCGCCTCGCTGGTCGTCGACGCGTCCGGCCAGTCCCGGGTGATCGGCCGGAAGTTCAGCGACATCACCTGGCACAACGAGCTCCGCAACGTCGCGGTCTGGACGTACTACGACAACTGCGAGCGGCTGCCCGGCGACGAGTGGACCAACATCCTCATCGAAGGCACCGAAGAGGGCTGGTTCTGGGGAATCCCGATCGACAAGGGCACGATGAGCGTCGGCTACGTGACCAAGTCGGACGTCGCCAACGCGGACGACCAGTCCCTGGAACAGATCTTCCTCGCCGAACGGGACAAGACCACCCGGCTCAAGGGGCTGCTGGCCAACGCCCGCCAGCACGCGGGGTACCGGACCGCCCGGGACTGGTCCTACACCAACGAAACCTTCTACGGTGACGGCTGGGTGCTCGTCGGCGACGCGGCCGCGTTCGTCGACCCGCTGTTCTCCACCGGGGTCGCGCTGGCCACCCTCGCGGGCAGCTCACTGTCCAAAGTGGTCCACCGGATCCTGGAACATCCGGCCATCGAAGAGAAGGCGCTCGACCGGTACGCCGGGAACTATCGCGCGTTCTTCGACGAGATCCGCAACTTCGTCGAGCGGTTCTACGACCGGACGAAGTACAAGGAGTACTACTACGACCTGGCGCAGGAAATCGTCGACCCGGAGCAGCTCCACGCGCCGAGCACCGACTTCGTCACGTTGATCTCCGGCCTGTCGGGCAAGCACCCGCTGCTGAACATCAGCCTCGACGACCTGATCGCGAACGTCGTCGAACCCTGACCGAGGAGCAGCCTTGGTGGAGATCAAATCCCGCACCGGTTCCCGAACCCTGTGGGTCTACATAGGACTGGTCGTCGTCCCGGTCGTGGTCGCGATCGTCCTGCTGTCACAGGGCGACGACGGCGGCAGCGTCTCCGGCACCAAGGCCGCGGCCGGGCCTTCGCTGGCACAGCTGCTGCTGGCCATCACCGTGGTGGTCGGCGCCTGCAAGGTGGTGGGCTGGCTGGCCCAGCGGATCGGGCAGCCCGCGGTGATCGGCGAGATCACCGCGGGCATCCTGCTCGGCCCGTCGGTGCTCGGCGCGCTGTGGCCTTCGGGCGCGGCCGTGCTGATCCCGAAGGCGGCCGTACCGCAACTGAACGTCGTGGCACAGCTCGGCGTGATCTTCTTCGTGTTCCTCGCCGGGCTCGAACTGAACACCAAGCTGTTGCGCGGACGCGGGCGGCTCGCGGTGGTCGTCAGCCATGTCAGCATCGCGTTCCCGTTCCTGCTCGGCGTCGGGCTCGCCATGCTCGCCTACACCCGGTTCGCGCCCGGCGGGGTCGGATTCCTGCCGTTCGCGCTCTTCTTCGGGGTGTCGATGAGCATCACGGCACTGCCGGTGCTGGTGCGGATCCTGCACGAGATCGGGCTCTTCCGCAGCGAGGTAGGCGTGGTGGCGCTGACCTGCGCGGTGGTCGACGACGTGACCGCGTGGAGCCTGCTGGCGCTGGTGATCGCGCTGACCACGGCGTCCTCGCTCGTCGGCGTCGTGCTGACGGTCGTGCTGACGGCGGTGTTCGTCGCGCTGCTCGGGCTGGTCGTGCGGCCGCTGCTGCGGAAGCTGGTCACCCGGGCGCCGGCGGCGAGTCTGCACAAGGCCGCGCCGCTTTCGGTGGTCGGCGTGCTGCTCTGCGCGATGGCGACCGAATGGATCGGCGTGCACGCGATGTTCGGCGCGTTCGTGTTCGGCGTGGTCTTCCCGCGGGACAACCCGATCGCGGCCTGGCTGCACGACAAGGCGGGCGGGCTGACGACGGCGTTGATGCTGCCGTTGTTCTTCGCCTACAGCGGGTTGCGCACCGACATCGGGCTGCTTTCCGGTGGCGGCGCGTGGCTCTGGTGCGGCGTGATCCTGGTCGTGGCCGTCGTGGGCAAGCTCGGCGGTTCGGCGCTGGCCGCCCGCGCGGTGGGCGAGAACTGGAACCGGTCGCTGCAAGTGGGCACCCTGATGAACTGCCGTGGCCTGACCGAACTGGTGGTCCTCAACATCGGTCTCGACCTCGGCGTGCTCTCCCCGACGCTGTTCACCATGCTGGTGATCATGGCGCTGGTCTCGACCGCGATGGCGGCACCGATGGCGACCTGGTTCGCCCGGCGCGACGGCCGGAACGTGGTCGATTTCCCCGGCCGCACCTCCGATCGTGCGGCGGCCTGATCCACCGGCAAGCGGGAAGACGCCGTACCGTCCGCCCGCTGCGAAGCTGGGTCCGTCGACAATCTAGGAGGTCAAGGTGTCGAGCACCGATGTTCCGACGCGGGAGGAGCTGGTCCGCCGCGTGGCCGACCTGGCTCCCGCACTGAAGAAGCACTCGAACTGGTCCGAGCAGAACCGGCGGGTGCACGAGGAGTCCATCGAGGCGCTGGCCGACGCCGGCGTCTTCAAGCTGCGCCGCCCCAAGCGTTACGGCGGCTACGAGGCCGACACCCGCACCCTGGTCGACGTCGCCACCGAGATCGGCCGCGCCGACGGCTCCACCTCCTGGGTGGCCTCGGTGTACTGGATCCCGACCTGGATGGCCTGTCAGTTCCCGGAAGCGGTGCAGGACGAGGTGTTCTCCACCCCGGACGTCCGCGTCTGCGGCACCTTGAGCCCGTCCGCGATGGCCGCGCCGGTCGACGGCGGGGTCGTGGTGAACGGCAAATGGGGCTTCATCAGCGGGGCGCTGCACGCGCAGTGGCAGGAGATCATCGCGATCCTCGTGCCGCCGGAGGGCGAGCCGTACCCGATCATGGCGCTGGTGCCGATCTCGGATCTGCTGATCGTGGACGACTGGGACACCTCGGGCCTGCGCGGCACCGGCAGCGTTTCGACGGTGGCACAGGACGTCTTCATCCCGGCGGAGCGGGTGCTCCCGCTGCCGGCGGTGCTGGAAGGCCAGGGCGCCGCTTCGGCGTCGATCTACCGCGCCCCGTTGCTTCCGGTCGCCTCGGCGTCTTCGGTGGGGACGCTGGTGGGCATGGCGAAGGGCGCGCAGGACACTTTCCTCAAGCGCCTGCCGGACCGCAAGATCACTTACACCGCTTACGATTCGCAGCGCGAAGCCCCGATCACGCACCACCAGGTGGCCGAGTCGGCGCTGAAGATCGACGAGGCCGAGTTCCACGCGCACCGTCTGTCCACTTTGGTCGACACGAAGACGGCGGACGGCACCCCGTGGAAACTCGAGGAGCGCGCGATCGCGCGGGCCGACCTCGGCGCCGTGGTCCGCCTGGCCAAGGAGGGCATCGACATCCTCGCCTCGGCTTCCGGTGGTTCGTCGATCTACCACGGCATCCCGATCCAGCGCATCGCCCGCGACGTCGCCGCGGTCAACCTCCACGCGCTGATGCACCCGAACACCAACACCGAACTGTACGGCCGCGTGCTCTGCGGGCTCGAGCCCAACACCCTCTACATCTAGGAGGATCCTCCGATGACCACGACCGAAACCGGCACCGGCACCGCCGCCGACCAGGCGGCGATCGCGGCGCTGACCCAGAAGGTGATCGCCGCGTGGGCCTACCACGACGCCGACGCGTTCGCCGGCGTCTTCACCGACGACGGCACGATGATCCTGCCCGGCGTCTACAAGAAGGGCCGTGAGGAGATCCGGTCGTTCCTCGTGGAATCCTTCGCGGGCAACTACAAGGGCACCCAGGTCACCGGCCGCCCGCTGGAGATCCGCTTCTTCACCCCGGACTCCGGCGTCCTGATCACCCAGGGCGGCGTGCTCGGCCCCGGCGAGACCGAGGTCGCGGACTCCCAGTCGATCCGCGCCTCGTGGACGGTCGTCAAGCGGGACGGCGCCTGGCACCTGGCGTCCTATCAGAACACCCCGGCCAAGCAGCAGCTGCCCAAGCCGGGCACGGCCGCCTGACCCTCACCATCCGGAACCCGGGCCCCTCCCCCAGGGCCCGGGTTCCACGCTGTCCGGACGGTCCGCGGCCGGGCCCGGGCCGCAGTCGAGTTGTTCGTGAGTGGCGATTCGGGTTAGAGCCAGCCGTGTCCCAGGTACCTACTGTCGGACGGGTTTCGCGTGGCTAGAGGGACGACACGTGTGATCCGATGGACGACACACGTGTCCAGCCGGACGACACACGGCGGACCGGCCGCATGCCGTGTCGTCCACCCAGTCACGCGTGTCGTCCGTCGGGTCACACGTGTCGTCCACCCCAGCACGCGAAACTCCCGGATCGGTCCAGTGGGTCGTCCCGACACTCACCACTGGCGCCGACGTTGCGAAAGCCACTTTCGCAACGTCTAACGTTGCGAAAGTGGCTTTCGCAACGTCGCCACGATCGTCCGAACCGCGCACCTATCTGATGGTGAAAAGCTCGACGGGGTGCGGGACGCGGATCTCCCCCGCGGCGCGCGTGCCGAGTTCGCTCACCGCGTCCAGCAGCTCCGCGCGGCTCGTCCCGCCGGACCACGGCTGGTGCCGGGCGAAGGTCAGGAATTCGAGCAGCCGCTGCGAAGGCTCGGAAACCGGCACCACGATCTCCGCGTCCACCGTGACGGACATGAACCCCATGCCGAACCGCGTCAGTTCCTCCGCGAGCGTCTGCGCGAACAACGGACGCACCACGCCCTGCTGCGCCAGGGAATCCGCGAAGGGACCGTTCAGCCGGTTCAGCGGGGTCACCGCGACGAAGAGCCGCCGATGCCGGTTGCGGGCCTCCTTCAGCACCGCCATGCCGTCGTCAGCGCCGAGGTAGCACAGCGACTGGACGAACAGGCCGTACTCGGTCGCCGCGATCCGGCGGTCGGTGATGTCGGACATGCTCGCGGTGAACACGCGGTGGCCCCGCACCTTCGGCAGCCCGGCCAGCTCCGCGCGCAGCCGTGCCACCGCTTCGCCGTTGGTGTCGACGCCCTGGAACCACACCGTTCTCCGCGGCACCCGCGCGATCAGCTCCAGTTCGAACATGCCGAACCCGCAGCCGTACGACGTCAGCTCCAGATCCGCGCCCGCCCCGATCTGTCTCGACGTCTCCTCGGCCATCAGCCGCTGCTGATCGGTCAGGCTCCGGAAGGTGGCGTTACAGGTGTTGTAGTCCAGTTCGTCCATCAGTGCTCCCCGAATCAGGGCCCCGAAACACCGAAGCCGTGGCGCGCGGGCGCCACGGCTTCGGTGATCGAGCGACGAATACTTCAGATCCGCTTCTTCAAGGCACGTACCGAAAGTGCCCCGAAAACGATCGCGATCACGGCCGCCCAGACCAGCGACCAGATCACCGATGAGGTGACGCCGGCGCCACCGTTCATCAGCCCGCGGCACGCCTTGAGCAGGATCGCCACCGGGCTGACGTCGGCGAACGCCTGCAACCAGGACGGCATCGTCTCGACCGGCGCGAACACCCCGCTGACGAAGTTCAGCGGCAGGACGACCGCGAACGCGAACACCTGGACCTTCTCCGCCTGGTCGGCGGCGACGCCCACCAGCGTGGGCACCCAGGAGAACGCGATCGCGAAGACCAGCAGGAGCAACCCTGCCGCCAGCACGCCGAGGAAACCCTTCTCCGGCCTGAAGCCGAGCAGCAGCCCGACGCCGACCACCAGCAGCACGGACCAGACCTGCTTGAACTGGTCGCCGACGATCCGGCCGGCCAGCGGTGCCCAGCGCGCGATCGGCAGCGAACGGAACCGGTCGAACACGCCCTGGGACAGGTCGGTGTTGAGGCCGATGCCGACGTTGATGGTCGCGAACAGCATGCTCATCACCAGCATGCCGGGGATCATGAACTGCAGGTACGCGTGCCGGTCCCCGGAGATCGCGCCACCGAAGACGAACGTGAACAGCAGCGTGAAGATGATCGGCTGGAAGCTGATGTCGGCGAGCTGCTTCGGCTCGTGCTTGACCGAAACCGTGCTGCGCCAGGCGAGGGTGAACATCTGCGAGATGCCCTGGAAGAACCCGACCCGGGAAGAGAGCTGCGGCGTCGCGGCGGTCATCGGATCTCCTCCTCGGTCTCGTCGGGCGTCTCCTCGGCGGGGCGTCCGGTCAGGCTCAGGAACACCTCGTCCAGGCTGGAGCTGCGCAGGGACAGTTCGCCGATGACGATGCCCGCCTCCTCCAGCCGCCGGACCGCGCCGGGCAGCGCGGCCGGGTCGGTGACCGGGACGCTGACGACCTGGCCCGAGACGTCCGGCGTCGCACCGGCGATCTCGCCGATCAGCCGCACGACCTTCTCGAGGTCGGCGCCCTGGGCGCCGCGCACCGTCAGGCGCTGGGCGCCGGTGCTGGCCTTGAGCTCGTCAGGAGTGCCCTTGGCGATCACCTTGCCGTGGTCGACGACCACGATCTCGTCGGCGAGGGCGTCGGCCTCCTCCAGGTACTGCGTGGTCAGCAGCACCGTGACGCCGTCGGCGACCAGGCCGCGCACGACGTCCCACAGCTCGAGCCTGCTGCGCGGGTCAAGCCCGGTGGTGGGCTCGTCCAGGAACAGCAGCCGCGCGTCCCCGACCAGGCTGGCGGCCAGGTCGAGCCGACGTCGCATACCGCCCGAGTAACCCTTGGCCGCGCGGCCACCCGCCTCGGTGAGGGAGAAGCGCTCCAAGAGCTCGTGCGCGCGGGCCTTGGCCGCCCGCCGCGAAAAGCCGAGCAGCCGCCCGATCAGCAGCAGGTTCTCCACGCCGGTCAGGCTTTCGTCGACCGAGGCGTACTGACCGGTCAGGCCGATCAGCTGGCGTACCTGGTGGGCTTCCTTCTGGATGTCGTACCCGGCAACGGTGGCATGGCCCTCGTCCGGCGTCACCAGCGTGGACAGGATCCGGACCGTGGTGGTCTTCCCGGCCCCGTTCGGGCCGAGGACGCCGAGCACCGTGCCCGTGCGGACCGCCAGGTCGACGCCGTCGAGCGCGGTCGTCTCGCCGAACCGTTTCACCAGCCCTTCGGCGTGGATCGCGAATTCCGTCTCGTTCCCCCGCTGCCCCGGGCCGGCCCTCGACGCGGTCGCGGGTTCGACGTTCTGCAACATGACGCACTACCTTCCTGTTCCTCACAACCAGACGCTCTCGTGCGGTTACATCATGCGACCGAGCGCCGCACAGGAGCAGTGAATGGTTAATCTTTTAAGTATGAATTCTTCATTTTCGGGATGAATATCCCAGCCTGCCGAGCGTCGTACCGAAGCAGAGAATACCGCTGGCACGCGGTTTCGATCTTCTCCATAAATGCGGTCAATAATCGTGGTCTCTTCCCGAATTCCGCTGATAACCTGCGAATGTCAACCCCTTCGGGAAACGCCATTACCCACCCCGGAAAGGATCGTCACGGTCATGGTCGCCGTCATCACCGCCGCCCCGCGGACCAGCACGGTCTTCGCCGGATTCGCCGCGTACGGCGCCTTGTGGGGGCCTTATCTTTCGATGCTGCCGGACGTCCGGACCGCCACCGGCGCGGGTGAGGCACAACTCGGTGCCGCGTTGCTGATCGGCGCGCTCGCGGCGATGCCCGCGATGTTCGCGATCGGCAGGCTGCTCGACCGGTTCGGCCGCCCGGTGGCGGTCGCGACTTTCGCCGGATTCGCGCTCATCGCGCCGCTGCCCGCGCTCGCCGGTTCCGTGCCGGCTTTGTTCCTGACCTTGGGCTTGTTCGGATTCGGCTCCGGCGCCTGCAATGTCGTCGTGGTCGCGCTGGCCGCGTCCGCCGAAGCGGGCGACGGGCCCCGCGTGATGAACCGCGCGCACGCGTTGTTCAGCGTCGGCCTGTTGACGTGCAGCCTCGGCACCGGGGCGGCGCGATCAGCGGGCGTACCCGCCGAAGTGATCGCGCTGACGCTTTCGGCGCTGGTCGTCGTCGGCGCCGTCGCGACGAGGAAATCCGTGCCGGGACGACTGGTGCGGCAGGGCCGGGAATCGGGGCGGGGCCTGAAACTCGGCCCGGCGGTCCTGTTGCTCTGCCTGCTGGCCGCGCTGGCCATGGTCGTGGAAAGCGGGGTCCAGCAATGGAGCGCGGTCTTCCTGACCGACGTCACCCGCGCGCCGGTCGGGATCTCCGCGGCCGCTCCCGGCGTCTTCGCCGCGGGAATGGCGCTGGGCAGGCTCGGCGGGCACTGGATGGCGGGCCGCGCGTCGGACCGCCTGGTGCTGCTCGCCTCCGGCGCGCTTTCCGGAGTGGGCGTGCTGCTGCTTTCCATGGCCGACGCGCCGGTGCACGGCCTGCTCGGCACCGCCGTGGTCGGGGGCGCGATCTCGGTGTCGACGCCCACGGTCTACGGGCTGATCGGGCGCGGCACGACACCGGAGGACCGCGGCGCGGTGATCGGCTCGGCCGCGTCACTGGCCAGCGTCGGCCTGCTGCTCGGCCCGGCCGTGGTCGGCCAGATCGCCGGACACACCGACCTGCGGGTCGCCATCGCGGCACTGTCCGTGGCCTCGGTCGCGGTCTGCCTGCTCGCGCTGCGCGTACCCGCCCGGAATGGATGAACGGAGGATGATCCCGATGGCCGACGTCACGGGAGGCAGCGGAGGCTCGGATTTCGCCGAAGGGCGGAACAGGCGACTGCTCGTCGGGGACGGCGTCCCCGACGGATGCCCCATCAGTTCACGCCACCGCGACGGACGTCGTGAATGGCTGGTGAGCGGCCATTCCGAAGCTCGCGAGTTCCTGCGCGACAAACGATTCAGCCGGGCACTGCTGGCCGAGACGGCCCATCCGCGCGGTCCGGCCACCCGGATGTCGGTGACCGATTTCGACCCGCCCCGGCACACGCGGATCCGGAAGCTCATCGGCGGCGCGTTCTCCGCCCGCCGCGCGGAACAGTTGCGCGAGTATGTCGCGACCGCTGCCGAAGACCTGCTCGGCAAACTGATCGACGACGGCCCCACCGCGGATCTGATCGCCGATTTCTGCGCACCGCTGACCTTCACGGCGCAGGCCGAACTGCTGGGTGTGCCGCGATCGCGCCGCGAGGCGATCCGCAAACGCGCGAACGGGCGGCTCGGCGAGCCCGGCTCACCGCGATCCGCCGTCTACCAAGGCGAACTGCTGCTGCACGACGAGGTCACGGCGATGCTCGCCGACACCGAGGACCCACCGGCCGGGCTGATGGCGGAACTCGTCGAGGCCCATCGCTCGGGAGTGCTCGACGAAAGCGAACTCACCGGGCTGGCGGCGTCGCTGTTCTTCGACGGGCACGCGCTGGCGTCCGCGCAGATCGCCAACACGGTGCTGTGCCTGATCTCCCGGCCGGGTCTGCTGGGCACACTGGACGCGAATCCGGAACTGGTGGAATCCGCCGTCGAGGAAGCGTTGCGGTACAGCCCCTCGGTGAACTTCAGCATGACCCGGATCGCGACGGAGGAAGTCACCCTCGCCGACGCCCGGATCGAGCCCGGCGACCTGGTGACGGCGCTGCTGCCGGTGGTCAACCGCGACGAAGACGTCTTCACCGACCCGGACCGGTTCGAGGTGGACCGGCAAGCCCGGCACCTGTCCTTCGGGCACGGCACGCACCACTGCATCGGCGCCCACCTCGCCCGCGTCGAGGTCCAATCGGCGGTGCGCGCGCTTTCCCGCCGCGCGCCGCGGCTTTCCCTTGCCGTGCCCGAATCCGCGCTGACCTGGACGGTCTCGCCGACGATGCGGGCATTATCGGCGCTGCCGGTCCGCTGGACTTCTTCCGGCGTGCTCGATCCTTTGGACCGCCGCGCACGGCGGTGGGAGGATCGCCCAGCGGCCTGAATCCAGGCTTGCGGGTAACGAAAGGAGTTCGTCATGCGCGAGATCGCCGCGGGACTGTTCATCACACTGGACGGCGTGGTGGAACGGCCCGACCGCTGGATGAACCAGTACTGGTCCGACGAGATGACCGAGGGCATCAACGAGAGCCTCGACGCCTCGGACGCCGTTCTGATGGGCAAGGACACTTACCTGGCCTTCGAACAGTTGTGGAAGCCGCAGGGCGACAGCAACCCGATGGCGGCGTTCCTCAACGGCACGCACAAATACGTCGTGTCTTCGACGCTCGACGAAAACTCGCTGACCTGGCCGGACACGAGCCTGATCACCGGCGACATCGCGGGCGCGATCACCCGGCTGAAGGAGGATTCCGGCAAGTCGATCCGGGTGCCCGGAAGCCCGAGGCTGGTTCGGTGGCTGCTCGCCGAGGGGCTGCTGGACGAGCTCGCGCTCAACGTCATGCCGCTGGTGGCCGGCGAGGGAATGCGGCTGTTCGAGGACGGCGGCAAGGAGATCCCGCTGAAGCTGACGAGTGCGAAATCGCTGAAGACCGGCGTCGTCGGCACTGTCTACACCCGCGCCTGAGGAATCGCCCCGGCAGTGGCATGAAATATTCATTTCTCCGTCGTGACGAATGCATAACCCGAAATGGCGCGAACGGGCTACCGCACGACCCAAGGCACTGTGATAATGGCGAGCAGGCGCGACCACTCTCGCGCTTCGGCGAAGAAAGGAAACTTCTGTGACTGCCGCAGCCCGCAAGACCAGGCAACAACCGGCGGGTGAGGGAATCCGCGTCACCGGCGCTCACGAGAACAACCTGAAGGACGTCTCACTCGAACTCCCGAAGAACCAGATCACGGTTTTCGTCGGGGTGTCGGGTTCCGGGAAGTCCTCCGTCGTGTTCGACACGATCGCCGTCGAGGCGCAGCGCCAGCTGAACGCCACGTTCCCCTGGTTCATCCGCAACCAGCTGCCCAAGCACGAACGTCCGCATGTGGACAGCATCGAGAACCTGACCACGCCGGTGATCGTCGACCAGCGCCCGCTCGGCGGGAACGCCCGCTCGACGGTCGCCACGGTCGCCGACATCCACCCGCTGCTGCGGGTGCTGTTCTCGCGCCAGGGAAAGCCCAGTGCGGGCAACCCGTCGTTGTACTCGTTCAACGACCCCAACGGGATGTGCCCCGACTGCGAAGGCATCGGACGCGCGGTGCGCCCGGATCCCGAGCTGATGCTCGACATGACGAAGTCGCTCGACGAGGGCGCGATCCTGGTGCCGGGCTACCCGGTCGGCAGTCCCGGCTGGCAGTTCTACGCCAACCACGACGCCATCAACCCGGCCAAGAAGCTCAACAAGTACACCGCGAAGGAGATGGACACCCTCCTGCACGGCAACGAGGGCAAGGTCCAGCTCACCTTCAAGAACGGCAAGACGCAGACCCTGACGTTCGAGGGCCTGGTCGCGAACTTCACCCGGCGCCATCTCAAACGCGACACCGGGTCGATGAGCGAGAAGACCCGCGCCCAGGCGGAGAAGTTCATCTCCGAGGGCACCTGCACGGTCTGCCGCGGCGGCCGGCTGAGCGCGGCGGCGCTGGCGACCAAGCTGGCGGGCAAGAACATCGCGCAGTGGTGCGAGCTGCAGATCACCGATCTGATCGAGCTCATCCGGTCCATCAAGGACAAGCAGACCGTCGCGATGGCGCAAGGCGTGCTGGCCGCGCTCGAACGGATCGAGGCGATCGGCCTCGGCTACCTTTCCCTGGACCGTGCGACGACTTCGCTGTCCGGCGGTGAAGGGCAGCGGCTCAAGCTGGTCAAGCACCTGGGCAGCGACCTGACGGGACTGACCTACGTCTTCGACGAGCCCAGTGTCGGCTTGCACCCCCGCGACGTCGGGCGGCTCAACGACCTGCTGAGGGCGTTGCGGGACAAGGGAAACACGATCCTGGTGGTCGAACACGACCCGGACGTCATCGAGATCGCCGACCACGTGGTCGAGATCGGGCCGCGCGCGGGCGTGCACGGCGGCGAGGTCGTGTTCGAGGGGACGTACAAGCAGCTGCGCGCCGGCAAGACGCTCACCGCGGCAGGGCTGGCCCGCTCGGGTGTCGTCAAGGCGAATCCGCGGAGTTCCAAGGGAAAGCTGCCGATCAAGCGGGCCTCGCTGCACAACCTGAAGAACGTCTCGGTCGACATCCCGACCGGGGTGCTCACCGCGGTCACCGGTGTCGCGGGCTCGGGCAAGAGCTCGTTGATCTCCGGTGTCTTCCGCGAGGCGCACCCGGACGCGATCTTCGTGGACCAGACGCCGATCGCGGCGTCCTCCCGGTCGACTCCGGCGACGTACCTCGGCCTGATGGACCCGGTGCGCAAGCTCTTCGCGAAGGCGAGCGGCGCGAACGCGGCGTTGTTCAGCTTCAACTCCAAGGGCGCCTGCGAGGAATGCCAGGGCCGCGGCGTGCTGATCACCGAAGTGTCCTATATGGACCCGATCACGACGCATTGCGAAAGCTGCGACGGGCGCCGGTTCAAGGACGAGGTGCTCGCGCACAAGCTGCGCGGCAAGTCGATCGCCGACGTGCTGGAACTGTCGGCGGAGCAGGCGGCGGAGTACTTCACCGAGGCACCGGTGCTGGCGAAGGTGAACGCGCTGATCGAGACCGGGCTCGGCTACCTCGGGCTCGGGCAGGCGCTGAGCACGCTGTCCGGCGGTGAACGCCAGCGGATCAAGCTGGCGGACCGGCTTTCCGGTGGCGGGAACGTCTACATCCTCGACGAGCCGACCACCGGTCTGCACATGAGCGACATCGACATGCTGCTCGGCCTGCTCAACGGCATGGTCGACGCGGGCAACACGGTGGTGGTCATCGAGCACAACCTGGCGGTGATCGAGCAGGCGGACTGGGTCATCGACCTCGGTCCGGGCGGCGGCAAGAACGGCGGCGAGATCGTCTTCACCGGCACGCCCGAGAAACTCCTGACCGCGGAGAACTCGCTGACCGGCGAGTACCTCAGGCGCTACCAACAGGCCGACTAGGCAAATCAAGTGAAGGCCCCCTTCCCTCGGCTGTGTTTTCAGTGACCAGCCGAGGGAAGGGGGCCTTCACGCGTCACCGAGCAGGATCCGAGACGCCCTGCGCCGCCGAAGATCGCCATGCTGGAGGCAGTGGTTCGGTGAGGAGGCTCGATGGCGGTGCGGCTGGCGCTGGCCGGCGGGCTGGAATGGCTGGATTCGATTCCGGAAAGCGAACGCGCGACGATTTTCACGGCGTTGTTCGCCATCTGCGACGGATCCGCGTTCCTGACCTACGGCGTATTCAAGGTCGGCGGCGGCCGCGACCGATTCCTGCTGACCGTGGCCCCCGAGCTGGCCGTCCGGATCCGGATCGACTGGGCGCGTTCGGAATTCGAGCTGCTCGGGTTCACCCGGAGGGCCCTCGGCTGGCCGAAGGAGCTCGACGAGCTGTGAGCCGCCGCGGCATTCGGGTGCCGGAAGGACACGACCGGCCTAGGCGAAACTCACGACGGGAAAGCGCATTCCGTCGATCCGTCACCGGGTGATCAAAATGCCGTAGACTGACGACGAAGCCACTGAACTGGGGTGCGAGGTGCTTCGTGGTGATCAAAGTGCTGCTCGCTGAAGATATGCATATGGTCCGCGGTGCCCTCGTGGCCCTGCTGAACCTGGAACCGGACATAGAAGTGGTCGCCGAAGTCTCTTCGGGTGACCAGATACTGCCGACCGCGAAATCCGTCCAGCCGGATGTCGCGGTCATCGACATCGACCTGCCGGGCAAGGACGGCCTGACGGCGGCCGTCGAGATCCACGAAAGCCTGCCCGGCTGCCACACGCTGATCCTCACCAGTCTCGGGCGCCCCGGCACGGTCCGGCGCGCGCTGGACGCGAAGGTCAAAGGCTTCCTGCTGAAGGACGCGCCGTCGGACAAACTGGCGAACGCGGTGCGGTCGGTCGCGATCGGGCGGCGGGTGATCGACAGCGAACTGGCGCTGGCCGCCTGGGAGACCGACGACTGCCCGCTGACCGGTCGCGAGATCGAGATCCTGCGGGTGACCGCGCGCGGCCGCACCGTCGCCGACATCGCCGCCGAGCTCTTCCTTTCCCCCGGCACGGTCCGGAACTATCTGGCCGCGATCGTCATGAAACTCAACGCCCGCAATCGGGTGCACGCGATCCGCATCGCCACCGACGCCGAATGGCTGTGACCGCACCGTCGGCCGGTGGATCCCCATTGGACCAGCGGTCAGGTCGCGGAGGGAGCGACCGCCGGCCAGGTGCGTACCACGTTGCCGGGCTCGTCCAGCCAGATTTCCTGGCCTGTAGTGGAAATCGTCAACCCGAAACGCGTGTGTCGCGGCTCCAGACGGCTCAGCCACCAGGCGTGCGCGGTCTCGACCTCGGTCCACAACCTGCGCGGGCCGAGCTGCCGGACCGGGTACTTCCCCGTCACGGCGGCATCGGCGGTGGCGTGGACGGTGGCCACCGACTCGCTGGGCACGTGATAGAGCAGCAGCTCGTCGGTGCCTTCGCCGTCGAAGTCGTAGGCCATGGACTGCTGCACGTCGGCGAGCTGCACACCGACGGCGAACGCCGCCGGGCCGGCGTGGACCGCACTCGGGCTGACGGTGGTGGTGTCGGTGTCCACGTCGGCGGCGTCGATCAGATCGGACAGGCGGCCGGCGTGGCCGAACGGGCCGCGCTGGGCTCGCAACCGCATGAACGAGGCGGAATCGACCACCCGTCCCTGTGCCCGGCCTCGGCCGTCGGCGCTGAGGTGGACCTGGACGCCGTTGCAGAACAACGTGCCCCACGGGGACAGGATCGTGCCGTGCTCGATGGTCTGGGCGGCCCAGGCGTAGGGGATATGTCCGGCGGTGACCGCGCACGTCGCGATGATCCGGTCGAACGGTGCCCGCTCCCGGTGCCCGGCCGCGCCGTCTCCGGTGATGACCGTGGGCCGGTAGCCGGCGGCGTGCAGGTTCGCCCGCGCACCGTCGGCCAGCACCGGGTCGACTTCGATGCTGGTCACGTTCTCCTCGCCGGCCAGCGCGCACAGCAACGCGGTGTTGTAGCCGGTTCCGGTACCGATCTCCAGTACGCGATGCCCCGGCTGGACGTCGAGCCGGTCGAGCATTCCCCGCACCAGCGACGGTTCGGACGCCGAACTGGTGGCGTTCATGCTCGTCGCGGGCCACACTGTGGCGCCGTCGTCGAGCTGGGTGACGATCGGGGCGTCCTGCTCGACCGCGGCCCGCCATCGCGCCGGCTCGGTCGCGCGGTCGATCGGCTGCGGACGGCCGTTCTCGTCATCGAACCAGATCCGGGCGGGGATGAACGCGGCCCGGTCCACCAGCTCGAACGCCGCGTCACTGCCCACTGCGGTGCCGTCCTTGAGGATCATCGTCCCCACCGCCGCCCTGGGTGCCCTTCTTCTCGTCTGGATCCTTCGAGTCCTGGTTGGCCTTCTCTTCGTGCTTCGCCACGTCGAGACCTCCCCTTCCGCCGGTCCGTTTCTCAACGGTAGCCGTCGGTGACCCGACAACTCCAGAACGCACGCATCTCCCAGGACATCCCACCCGATCAGCGCAGACCAGGCTCAAGACCGATCGAGCTCATCCATGGAGATCTCCACGGGGCCTAACCGCAGCACGCCGTCGTCGAGCGGCACGCAGCGTTTCCCGCCGCGGCCCCGCAGCGCGCGGAAGGTGCCGGGCGGGTAGACGACGTCCATCCAGGCGCACGGGTTCGCGGGCCGGTGGATCTCGAAGCGCACGGGTCCGTCGCCGGAGTCCAGCGTGAGAACGGAGTCCCGCGGCAGGGCGTCCACGTCGAAGCCCGACAGCACGATGTTCCGCCGGGCGAGCAACGGGTCGCCGGGAACGGACGCCGAGAACAGCGTCACCGCGGCCTGACGATGAGCGGGGTGGTCGAAGTACCGGTCACCGACCAGCCCCAGTCCCGCGCGTACCTCGACGTGGTCGCACGAGACCGGAGACGGATCGG
Organism: Amycolatopsis azurea DSM 43854; assembly: GCF_001995215.1. Lineage (GTDB taxonomy): Bacteria > Actinomycetota > Actinomycetes > Mycobacteriales > Pseudonocardiaceae > Amycolatopsis > Amycolatopsis azurea. The sequence continues at coordinate 13,071 of NZ_MUXN01000020.1, read as the reverse complement.
GACGAGGGCCGTCGGAAGGACGGCCCTCGTAGGCGTGCACGGGAGAGACGTGCAGCGCGACGATCAGCGCTCGCCCAGTTGCCATTCCGGCCGCACGTAGTGGCAGGTGTAGCCGTTCGGGATGCGCTCCAGGTAGTCCTGGTGCTCGGGCTCGGCTTCCCAGAAGTCACCGGCCTGGGTCACCTCGGTGACGACCTTGCCCGGCCACTTGCCGGAGGCGTCGACGTCGGCGATCGTCTGTTCGGCGACCTGCTTCTGCTTGTCGTCGGTGTAGTAGATCGCCGACCGGTAGCTCGCGCCGATGTCGTTGCCCTGACGGTTGCGGGTCGTCGGGTCGTGGATCTGGAAGAAGAACTCCAGGATCTGCCGATACGACAGCTGGGCCGGGTCGAAGACGATCTCGATGCCTTCGGCGTGCGAGCCGTGGTTGCGGTAGGTCGCGTTCGGCACGTCTCCGCCGGTGTAGCCGACCCTGGTGGAGACGACTCCGGGGTGCCGGCGGAACAGGTCCTGCATGCCCCAGAAGCAGCCGCCCGCGAGAACAGCCTTTTCCGTCACTGTTGATCTCCTCTGGTCGTTGACACCCAGTACAACGTGTCGCACCGTCCCTGTCATCCCCGTCCAAGTGTGACGGAACGCTTACGTCCCCTGTGCGTCTCACACTGGGTGAAGCTCCTGCTCGCGGCCCTCGCCCTCCTCCTCGCCGGCTGTGCGACACCCCAGCCAGGTCCGACACCCGAAGAAGCCTTCAAGTTCGGCGGGATCTCGATGCCCGCGAGCGGCAAGGTGCTGGAGACGAAGTACGAGCGGGGCATCGACGTGAGGTACCGCGTCGTCCTCACCCTTCCGGCGGAGGACGTCCCGCGGCTGCTCGAGGCGTCGGGCTTCGCGCCCGGTGCCCTGAAGGACGACCAGCTCATCGACGGTCGCCGGGTGTATCGCGAGGTCACCGTCGACGGGACCACCGTCCACCTCAGCCTGTTCACCACGTGAGCACTCAGCGTGAAAAAAGACGGTCCGTTCAGACTCGCCTGGGTGACCCCCTAACGTGGGACCCCACGCTTATCCGCCGGAGGACGCATGGATCCGTTCCGTGTACCGCCCGAGCTGTTCCGTTTCACCGACGGCAGCAGGTCCGGGCTCCCCCTGGCGATCCTGCACGCCTTCGGTGAGGCGAACGAACGGCTCGAGACGGCGCTCGGGATCGACGACGTCCGCACGGAACTGCGGGCGGTCGGCTGGATGGAGACGCTGGCCGACGAAGACCTGGTCAGCACGCTGGACCAGTTGCGGAACGACAAGCTCCTCGACGTCGTCCAGAACCACGCGGGCGATTACCGGACGGCGTCCGAGTACGAACGCCGCAATCTCCAGTACTCGCTGACCCGGCTCGGCGAAGCGGCGTACGCGGGCGTGGTCCGCGCGAACGAGGTGCTCAACGCCACCGGCGCCCTGCAGACAGCCACCCTCGAAGCGCTGGGTGAGCGGCTCGGAGAGCTCGCGAAGCAGCTCGAAGACGGCACCGACAGGCGCGTGTTCAGCACGCTCACCGAAGCCGAGGGCCATCTAGAGGCGTTCCGCGACAACACGAAGCGTTTCAACGGCGACCTCCAGCGCCTGCTGCACGCCGAAGCCGACCTAGCGACGTTTCACGAGGTCAAGGCGTCGACGGTCGCGTATCTCCAGGAGTTCCTGAACGACCTGGAGCATCACACCCACACGATCGCCACCCGCATCAAGGAGATCGACGACCACGGCATCGAGCGCGTGCACCGCCGGGCGCTCAACGGCGCGGCCCTGCCGAATCCGGATCAGCGCTGGCTCGACGTCCGCAAGGCCCGCTGGGACGGGCTTCGCGCGTGGTTCCTGCCCGAAGACGGGGCGACGCCGCGGGTCGAGGACCTGCACCAGGTCGCGCGGCGGGCGATCATCACGCTCTTGCAGGTGCTGGACCGGATCACCGAGTCGCGGCGGCGCGCGAGCAGCGCGGTCGCCGACTTCCGCGAGCTGGCGCGATGGTTCACCGTCGTCCCGGCGCAGGAGGACCTGCATCGCCTGTGGTCCACGATGTTCGGGCTCAGTTCCGCGCGGCACGCGCATCTGGCCCACGCGGACCCGGAAGTGGTCAGCACGACCGCGTCGTGGCTCGACGCGCCGCCGGTGGAAGTCTCGGAGCTGCTTCGGTCGGCGGGCCGCACCGAGCGGTTCACCAGGACCGGACGCGTCCGCGACGTCACGGCGATCCGGGCGGCGCGTGTCCAGCAGGCGATCGCGGAGCGCGCCGAACTCGAGGCGGCCTGGAACATGCTCGACACCGGCGGGATCGTGCGGCTATCGGCGTTCGAGAAGCTGGACCACACCGTCTTCGAGCGACTGCTGGACCTGCTGGGCCAGGCGTTGGGCAGCGCGGTCGGCGCGGACGGCACCCGGCGGAGCACGACGTCGGACGGCCAGATCGAGATCGTCCTGAGGCCGCCGCCCAAGGGCGCGCTCGCGCGCCTGACCACCACGAGCGGCGTCTTCCGCGGCCCCGACTACGAGATCGAGATCAGCACGGCCGGAGGCGGTGCGTGAGCCTCACGAACCAACTGGTCATCGCGGAGCGCGAAGAGGTCGCCCGCGGGATCCGGGCCCTGCTGGCCACCCCGCTCATCGGCGAACGCGGCGCCCCGGAGACCTTCGACCTCATCCGGCGCCGCCGCGAGCCCATCCGGCAGTGGTTCGACTACTACTGCGGCTGGACGCTCACCGTCGAACCCCGGCTCGGCTACGCCCGGCTGGTCAAGGTCCGTGCCGCCGCCGACCCCAGCCGGCCCGCCCGGCGGCTGCGGTCCGGACGGGCGGCGTTCGACCGCCGCCGCTACGTGCTGCTGTGCGTGGCGGCGGCCGAACTCCTGACGGTGCCGGTGACCACCATCGGCCTGCTCGCCGACCGCGTGGCCAGGGCGAGCGGCGCCGACGACCTCGTGACGACGTTCGACGTCGCCTCCCGGGCCGAGCGTCTCGCGTTCGTGGACGTCCTCGCGCTGCTGGAGTCCTTCGGCGTCCTCGAAACCGCCGACGGCGACGCGGAGTCCTTTGTGGACGATCCGGCCGCGAAGGTCCTGTTCCGCGTCGACGCGACCCTGTTGCTGCGGATGCTCGCCGCGCCGGTCGGGCCGTCGCAGCTGGCCGTCCCCGCCGACGACGTCGCGCTGCGGTTCGAGGAACTGCTGGAGGCGGTGTCGCACGAGCAGCGCTACGGCCTCTCCTCGGGCCGCCACGAGGACACGCCGAGCGCGTCCGACGTCCAGCGGAACCTGTGGCTCCGGCACACCGTCTTCCGCCGTCTCGTCGACGACCCGGTGCTGTACTTCGCCGAACTGACCGCGGAGGAGCGCGCGTACCTCGGCTCGCCGACCGGGCGCCAGCTGCTGCGGCGCGCCGCCGAACAGGGCGGTTTCGTCCTGGAAGAACGCGCGGAGGGTGTGCTGCTCGTCGACGTCGACGGGCTGTCCACCGACGAGCGGTTCCCGGACGACGGCAGCAACGCCAAGGTCGCCGCGCTCCTGCTGCTCGACGTGCTCGACGAGCCGCGGACGACGGACTACCTGCGCAACGCCACCGCCAAACTGCTGAAACGCTTCCCGCGCTGGGCCAAGACCTACCGGGGCAAGGACGGCGTGCGACGGCTGACCGTCGACGCGCTCGCCGTGCTGACCGGCTTCGGGCTGGTCCGCGCCGAAGCCGAACTCGTCCGGCCGCTCCCGGCCGCCGCGAGGTACACCGACCGAAACGAGGAGGCGCCGTGACCGTGACGAGGTGGGTCCCGTCCCGCGCGGGCATCCTCAACATCTGGCGCTACTACGACGAGATCTTCGAGTTCCACGACGGCCGCCTCCTGCTGCGCGGCCCCAACGGGAGCGGGAAGTCGAAGGCGCTGGAACTGCTGCTGCCGTTCCTGTTCGACGCGAGCCTGCGCGCGAACCGGCTGTCGACCTTCGGCACCAGCGAACGCAGCATGCACTGGAACCTGATGGGCGAAGGCGCTTCCGGCGCCACGCGCGTCGGGTTCGTCTGGCTCGAATTCGGCATGGCCGGGGACAAGTGGTTCACCTGCGGCGCGCGGCTTCAGGCCAGCACGCACACGAGCACGGTGCACGCCGACTTCTTCACGACGGACCTTCGGATCGGCGACGGCCTTTCACTGGTCAACGAGGCGGGCCAGCCGCTGACCAAGAACGCGCTGGAAGAGGCCCTCGGCGAACAGGGGACCGTGCACGCCGGCGCGGCCGAGTACCGCGCGGAGATCCGCGCGAAGCTGTTCCCCACCTTGAGCGAGCAGCGGTACGACGCGCTCATCACCGCGCTGCTCCAGCTGCGGATGCCCAAACTCTCGCAGCGGCTCGACCCGAGCCTGCTGTCCAACCTGCTCTCCCGTGCGCTCCCGCCGTTGGGACAGCAGGAGATCGCGGATCTCGCCGAGGGTTTCGAACGGCTCGACGCGCAGCGCGAACGGCTGGGCTCGCTGGAGACCGAGGTCGACGCGACCCGCGCGCTCGCCGCGCGCCAGAAGACCTACGCCCAGCGCGTCCTGCGCGCGGGCGCCGCGAACCTCATCTCCGCGACCACCGAACTCGACGAACTCGCCGCGGCCGCCCGCCGTTCGGCCGAGGAACACGACGAGGTCGCCGCGAAGAAGGAAGCCGCCGAAGAGCAGGCGGCGAAGTTCGAAAAGGACGTCGAAGAGACCGAAGCCCGCCTCGCCGGGCTGACCGAGTCCGAGTCGTACCAAAAGGGCCAGGAACTCGACAAGCTGCGGCAGCGGACCCTCTCCGTGAAGGAAAAGGCGGAATCGCTCCGCTCCGACGCCGATCGCCTCCGTGCCGAGGCGGACGCCGACGAAGAGCGCTCGCGAGCCGCGAAGCAGGTCGCGAAACGGCAGGCCGACCTCGTCCGCGCGCAGGAGACCGAGGTCGCCTCCGCCGCGACCCGCGCGAACCTGGCCGGAGTGCACGACGAACTCGTCGCGGGCCTGCGTGAGCCGGAAAAACCGAGCGAACCGACCCGGCTGCGCCCCCTGCTGCAAGCCGCCGTCCGCGGCAAACGCGACCAGGTCGAAACCGTCGGCCGGGCGCTGGACAAGCACGAACGCGCCGTCGGCCGCCGTCACCAGGCCGAGGCCGATCTGGACCGGGTCCGGTCGGATTTCGCGGCCTCGCAGGAGAAACTGGACCTGACGACGGCGACCCGCGAACTCGCGCTGAGCGATCTGCGCACCCGGCTCGCCGAATGGGCGATCGGCTGCCGCGAGCTGCGGTTCCCCGACGTGGAAGCGATCGTGCGGGACGCCGAGGCGGAGGTCTCGCTGCTGGGCAGGATCAGCGCGGTCGCCGAGACCGTGCTCGAAGACATCATCCGGCGCGAGGCGGCGACCAGCGCCGCGCTCGCCACCGCGCGCGCCGAGCACGACGAACTCCTCGTCGAGGCGGGTGTGCTCGAAACGGAGGACGTCCTCCGACCCGAGCCGCCGCGCACCCGCACGGCGGACCGGACCGAGATGAGCGGCGCGCCGTTGTGGCGACTGGTCGACTTCGCCGGCTCGGTCCCGGAAAGCGCGCGGGCCGGGATCGAGGCCGCGCTCGAAGGCGCCGGTCTGCTGGACGCCTGGGTGAACTCCCACGGCGTCGTCGAAGGGCACGACGTGCTCTTGGAGACCGGTTCGCTGCCGATCGCTTCCCCCCGTTCGCTCGCCGACGTCCTCGTGCCGGAAGCCGACGCGGAACTCTCGCCCGCGAAGGTCCGGCGGGTGCTGGAAGTGATCGCGTTCGACGACGTCCTCCCCGCCGGTCCCGCCGCGATCGGCGCGGACGGCGGCTGGCGGATGGGCGGCCTGTCGGGCAGCTGGGCGAAGGACGCTCCGGCCCACATCGGTGCCGCCGCCCGCCGGCGGGCCCGGGAACGCCGGATCGCCGGACTGCGGGACGAGATCTCCGGCCGCGAGAAGCTCATCGCCGAGCTGGAAGGCGAACTGGCCGCGCTGCGCGGCAGGCGTGAACTGATCAAGATCGAACGCGCCGCCCGCCCCGGCCACGACGATCTCCTCGCCGCGACCGGCGAGATGACCACGGCCGAGGCCGATCTGACCGCCGCCGACGCCGCCGTCCGGCACCTGGAGACGACGGTCTCCGCGCTGGAATCCGAGGCCAAGACCGCGCTCCACGAGCTGACCGGTCAGGCGTCGGAGAGCGGGCTGCCGACCGAGCGTGCGCCGCTGGCCGCGCTCGCCACGGCCCTGCGCACCTACTCCGACCAGGGCGAGAACTGGTTGTACGAGAACGGGAACCTGCGCACGGCGACCCAGCGGGCCGAGACGTTCGCCGAACAGGCGGACCGGTCGGAGGGCAACGCGGCCCGCCGTGAGGACGAGGCCGCCGAGGCGGAGGCGGAACGCACCAAACTCACCGCGATGCTCGACGCGATCGAGGGCTCCGTCGGCACCGGCCAGCGTGAGGTGCTCGCCGAGATCGACGGCCTGCGCACGAAGCTGCGCGAGCTCTCGGGCGAACTCCGCGCCGCGAACGCGCGCGCCAAGGAACTGGCCGTGTCACTGGGCGCGCTCGGCGTCCGGCGCACGACCGACGCGCGGGCCCGCGAAGAGGCCGCCAAGAAGCAGGACGCCGCCGCGCTCCGGTTCCGGAAGCTCGCCACCGGGATCTTCCCGGCGGACGGCGGGATCGAGGATCTGCCGAAGTTCCAGGCCACTCTGTCCGCCTCCGACGGGGTGCGGTCGGCGCTCGACACGGCCCGTCTGGTGGCCGCTGCGTGGCCGTCCGTGCCGCACGCGCCGAGCAACCTCGGCGAGGCGCTGCACCGGCTTTCCGAGGCGGTGCACACCTGCCGGAACACGCTCAGCTCCCGCGCCGAACTCGATCTGGAGACCGACGAGGACGTCCAGATCTTCACCGCCGTCGTCGACGGGCTGCGGGTCGGCGCGACCGAACTGCTGAAGATCCTTTACGCGGAGGCGGAACAGAGCAGGCACGAGATCACCGGCCGCGAGAGCGACCTGTTCGACAAGACGCTGACCGGGGAGACCCGGCGGCATCTCGCGGCCCGCATCCGGCAGGCCAACGACCTGGTCGACGGGATGAACGCGCGCCTGGAACGGGTGCGCACCGCGTCCAGGGTCGCCGTCCGGCTGGTCTGGCAGGTCTCCCCCGATCTGCCGCCGGGCACCAAGACCGCGCGGGACCTGCTGCTGAAGGATCCGGACCAGCTGACCACCGAGGATCGCGCGTCGCTGCACAAGTTCTTCCGCGAGCGCGTCGAGCAGGCGAAGGCGGACGACACCGCGACCAGCTGGGAGCAGCAGCTCGCGCAGGTCTTCGACTACACGTCGTGGCACCGGTTCGTGGTCAAGGTGGACCGCGCGAACGGGGCGGGCTGGCAGCTGCTGACCAAGAAGCTGCACGGCGCGCTTTCCGGCGGGGAGAAGGCGATCGCGCTGCACCTGCCGCTGTTCGCCGCCGTCGCCGCGCACTACCAGGCCGCGCCAGAGGCACCGAGGGTGATCCTGCTCGACGAGGTGTTCGTCGGCGTCGACACCACCAACCGGGGGCAGGTGTTCGGCCTGCTGTCGGCGCTCGACCTCGACCTGATGCTGACGTCGGACCACGAGTGGTGCACCTACGCCGAACTCGGCGGCGTCGGGATCCATCAGCTCATCACCGGCGGCGACGGCGACGACGCGGTCACCACGGCCCGGTTCACCTGGAACGGCCACGACCTCCTGCCCGCCGAACCGCGTTAGCCTGAGCGGCTCAAAAAGCGGATAACTCGCTTGTGCGGCGCGGGACGGCTCGCTACGTTCCTGCCGGTGGCGCCGACGGCTGTGCGGATCCAAGTGCTGGGTGCGCTGCGCGTTTGGCTCGACGGGGCGGAACTCGACCTCGGCCCACCGGGCCGCCGTGCCGTCCTGGGGTTGCTGGTCCTCGCCGGCGGTGAGGCGATGTCCAAGCAGGAACTGGTGGACGCGCTCTGGGGTGACCGGCCGCCGCGCAGCGCGGTGAACGTCCTCCAGACCCACGTCAAACACCTGCGACGGCTGATGGAACCCGGCCGCGTGTCCCGGTCCGGCAGCGAGATCCTGCCGTACGTCGGCGGTGGGTACGCGCTGCGCTGGGACGCCGCCGAGATCGACCTGCCCCTCGTCCGCGCGCTCGCCGCCGAGGCGAACGACGCCCAGCGTGACGGCGAGACCGCCCGTGCCGCGGCTCTGCTCGGCGAGGCACTGCGCTGGTGGCGTGGCAAGCCGCTGGCCGATATCCCATCGCTCGCAACGCATCCGAAGGTCGTGGCGCTGGTCGCGGAACGCCGCGCGCTGCTCGCCAGGTACGGCGACGCGATGCTCGCCATCGGTGCCGCCGGCGAGGTCTTGACCGAACTGGCCGAAGCCGCCGCGGAGCAGCCGCTGGACGAGCCCGCCCAGGCCCGGCTGATCCGCGCGTACCACGGCGTCGGGCAGCGGGCGACGGCTTTCCGGCTGTACCAGGAGGTTCGCGGTCGGCTCATCGAGGAACTGGGCGTCGAGCCCGGTTCCGAACTCGTCGCGGCGCACGCCGCCCTGCTCGACGAGGGGGAGTCGCCGCCCGGTCCGCGTCCCGCCGCCCGTGTCCCCCGGCAGCTGCCCGCCGAACCGTCCGGCTTCACCGGCCGGACGACCGAACTGTCCATTTTGGACGAACTGGTGCCGAAGGCGGGCCGTTCCGGCGGCGCGGTGGCGCTCGCGGCCGTCACGGGGACGGCGGGGGCCGGGAAGACCGCGCTGGCCGTGCACTGGGCCCACCGGGTGAAGGACCGCTTCCCCGACGGCCAGTTCTACGCCAACCTGCGCGGCCATTCGCCCGGCCCGCCCGCGACGGCGCTCGAAGTGCTCACCCGCTTCCTGTCCGCGCTGGAGATCCCCGCCGAACGGCTGCCCGCGGACACGGAGACCGCCTCCGCGCTGTACCGGACGCTGATGACCGACCGGAAGGCCTTGGTACTGCTGGACAACGCCGTCGACGTCGACCAGATCCGGCCGCTGCTGCCCGCCGGACCGGGCTGTCTGGTGCTGGTCACCGCCCGGGACCGGATGACCGCCTTGGTCGCCCTGCACGGCGCCCGGCGGCTGACGCTGGGCATGCTGGATCCCGGCGAGGCGCTGCAGTTGCTCTCGCGGGTGCTCGGTCCCGAGTGGGTCCGGGCCGAGCGCGAAGCGGCCGCCGAGGTGGCCAGGCTGTGCGCGTATCTGCCGCTGGCGCTGAGGATCGCCGCGGCCAACCTCGCCGACAATCCCGGGAAGAGCGCCGAGGACTACGCCGTCGAGCTGCGCAAGGGCAATCTGCTCGCCGCGCTCACTGTGCCGGGTGACGAGCAGATCGCCGTCCGTACCGCGTTCGACCTGTCCTACGCGGCCCTGCCCGAGGAGACGCGCCGGGTCTTCCGGCTGCTGAGCCTGGTGCCGGGCAACGACATCGGCACCGAAGCGGTCGAAGTCCTCACCGGCGCGGAGCGGGCGGGCACGATCCTGGACACGCTCGCGGGCGCGCATCTCGTCGAGCAGCACGCGCCGGACCGCTACCACTTCCACGACCTGCTCCGCCGCTACGCCGCCGACCGCCTTACGTCGCTGGAATCCCCGGCCGAAAGCGAAGCCGCCCGCCGCCGGTTGCACGAGTGGTACCTGCGCGGCGTGGACGCGGCGGCGAAAATCGTTTACCCGCACATGTTCCGGATTCCGCTGTCCGTGCCCGACGGCCTGGTTCCCGTCGCCGTGAAGGAGAACGCGGCGGAGTGGCTGGAGTCCGAACTGGGCAACCTGGTCGCCGTCGTCGAGGACGCGGCGAGGCTCGGGCCGCGTCCGGTGGCGTGGCTGCTGGCCGACGCCCTGCGCGGCTCCTTTTGGATGTCGTTGCGGCAGGTGGAATGGCGGGCGGCCGCCGGGGCCGCGCTCTCCGCCGCCGAAACGGAGGGCGATCCCCGCGCCCGTGTCTCCGCGCTGTTCAGCCTCGCCGACTTGAGTTTCCGTCAGGGGCGGTACCGGGAGGCCGTCCGGCACTACACCGGCGCGCTCGTACTCGCCAGGCGAGCGGACTGGCCCGAGGCGCGGGCCGCGGTGCTGGGCAACCTCGGTTGTGTGTACTGGCAGTCCGGACGGCTTCCGGCCGCCGCGGCGCGGTTCTCCCGGGGGCTGGAGTTGAGCAGGCGGGCGGGCAAACCCGCCGGGGAAGCCGTAGCGCTGGGCAATCTGGGGCTCGTCCACTGGGAGATGGGCGACCTGCGCGCGGCGGCGGACCATTACGTCCAGGCGTTGCGCCGGTATCGCGGGCTGGGTTCGCGCTACGGCGAGGCGATCAACCTGGCCAACCTCGGCCAGGTGCAGCACGCTCGCGGCCGGATCACCGAGGCGGCGGGCCTGCTCGCCAAGGCGCTGGCCCTGCACCGCGAGGCCGGGAACCGCGCGGGCGAGGCGGAAACGCTCGGCAGGCTCGCTTCGGTGTACTGCGATCTCAGCAGGTTCACCGACGCGCTCGACCACGCGCGCGAGGCGCTGCGGCTCGCGCGGAGCACTGGAGAACCGCGGGGCGAGGGCGAAGCGCTCGTCGCGCTCGCGAGCGTGCATCAGCGCACGGGCCACCGCCAGGACGCCGTCCGCCGGTACCGGCAGGCCCTCGCACTGCTGCGGGAAACCGGCGACCGGTATCCCGAGATCGACGCGCTCATCGGGCTCGCCGCCGCCACCGGCGACCTCGGCCAGGCCCGGCAGGCGCTCGCTCTGGCCGGCCGGGCGGGCTACGGCGCATTGCGAAAACGGGCGGCGGCCGCGGTCGAGTCCATTCTCCGCGCCTGATTCACGCGGGGTCGATGCCGCTGGTGATCTTGTACGCGCCCGCCGGGACGAAGTTCACGATGACCCACGGGTTGACGCCGTGTTCCTTGCCCGCGTTGTCGGCGCAGGAGAACTCGCTCGTGTCGGTGGCGGTCCACTGGCTGCTTCCTTGCGGTGGCTTCTGCAGCGACTCCTCGATCCTGCCGACCCAGCGGCAGGCAGGCGTGTGCACCCGCGCGATCACCGAGGGTTCGATCCAGGCGACCGTCCCGCCGTCCGCGCACCACGAAAGGTTGTAGGTATAGGTCCATCTCCCTGGATCTTCGAGTACCACAGGTTTGATGGTCTTGACGCCGGACGCGCACGGCCGCGCGGCGTTCGTCTCCTCCGCGCTCGCCTCCTCGGCGCTCGCCTCGGCGCCGCCGAACGCGAGCCCGGCGCACAGGACCACCGAACCGGCGAGAACGTTCTTGATCGTCATCACTCCCCCTGAATCCGTTGTCGTTCCACTGTTCCGCCGGTTCCCGCCGGCCGCAAGCAGCCGGACGCCGTATCCAATCGACGTCCAATGGCCGTCCAGTGCCGCCGAATAGCTTGTGAGCGCATAGTTTCCGTTGAGGGGAGTACGGATCATGAGGGCACGACTCAAGAAGGTTCTGATCGCGGCGGCCACCACGGTGACCGTCGCGGCGTCGCTCGTCGTCGGCGGCGCGGGCGCGAGTTCGGCGCAGGGGGCCGGGCTGAGAGCGTTCGCGATCTCGGCGGACGGCAAGCTGATGGCCACCTTCACCACGGGCAATCCCCAGAGACTCGACTGGGTCCTGCTCGTACAGGGGCTCACCGGCGGCGAGACCAACCTGATCGGGATCGACTTCCGGGTACAGGACGGCCTGCTGTACGGGGTGGGGAACAAGGGCGGCATCTACACGATTTCGACCCCGGTCTCGGCTTCGGCTTCGAAGGCGCCCGAGGTCCTCCTCAAGAAGGTTTCGCAGCTCACCATTCCGCTGGAAGGCACGAACTTCGGCGTCGACTTCAACCCGGCCGCCGACCGGCTCCGGGTGATCAGCGACACCGGCCAGAACCTGCGGCACAACCTCGCGGGCGCCACGATCGCGGACAACCCGCTGACCACACCCCCCAGCCCCGACCGGACCACCGGGGTCACGGCCGCCGCCTACACGAACAACGACCTCAACCCCGACACCGCCACCACGTTGTTCGACATCGGCACGGCCACCGACCAGGTGCTCATCCAGTCACCGGCCAACAACGGGCTCCTGGTCCCGACCGGGGCGCTCGGCGTCGACACCGGCCCGATCGCGGGCTTCGACATCTACAGCGATCTGACCTACGGCAAGACGACGTCGGTGAGCGCGTTCGCCGTGCTCAACCCGCCGTCGGGCTCGCCGTCGACGTTCTACACCGTCAACCTGCTGACCGGCACGGCGAGCAAGGTCGGCGATTTCCCGCTGCCGATCGGGGACATCGCCATCGCACTCGACAAGAACTGAACTGGGTGAGCTGTTCGGTGTTCGGCCGTCGGTCCCCGGCCGGACACCGAACAGCCGTACGGTTGGTTGGTCGGCTGACTATCGCTCGGATACTGGTTGCCGGAAAACGGCGACGAGTATCCGGAACCGACGTCATTGCCGGAAATCGGCAATGCCTTGTGGTGTCTTATGTACCGGGCTCTGTTGGGGCGGCTTGCTCGGTGCGGTGGCGGCGACCGAGAGGTGGCATCGGGCAGTTTCCGAGATCTCGCCGCCGGAAAACGGCCACGCACGATGCCGATCGAGCATCCGGAGCAAACGTCATTGCCGGAAAACGGCAACGTCCTGCGTTGTCCGCGAGTTCCAGATCCGCCGGGGACGGCGTGGGGCGGCGCCGTAGCAATGACCGAACCAACCCCGCCACGACCGATCGCACACGAGGGCAATACAGGCCAGTTCCCAAGAACTCACTGCCAAACGGCGACAGCGCCAACCGAAAATCCGAAGCCGACGTCGTTGCCGAAAATCGGCAATGTCTTGCGGTGTCTGCAAGATCAGAAACTGTCGGTGGTCGGTCGTATGGTCGTCGGGTGGACACACACGAAGCCACCGCAGTGGCACTACTCAAGAAACTCACCGAACCCGGCACCCTGGAGTCGGTCAACGCTGCTGTCTTTTCCTTGGACGACAGCGATTGCGTCGCTCTCGCGAAGGCGGCGTCGGCGG
>NZ_MUXN01000002.1:649426-731075 GCF_001995215.1 Amycolatopsis azurea DSM 43854 | reverse complement strand
AGGCCTCCTTGAGGGACCCAGGGTCCCTCAAGGAGGCCTTCACGGACTTGGACCTACGACCCACCGCAGCCAGAACCCAGTAGGTAACCGAGACCCGGTGGCTCTAACGGACCAAACCACTCACCAACACCTGGACCGAGCTGAGCCCGCGCCGCACTCGCCTCCCTTGACACACAGGACAGCTCCACCGCCCAGGACCGATTCGAGGCCTTCGACGCTTTACAACGTTGTATCAACGATGTAAAAACGTCCTGACGGCCAGCCGTGGCCCGGCTCACACCGGTTTCCCACCGGCCACGGGGTCGTGGTTTCACGCCTGCACAAGTCCAGCGGGAGGCGCACCTCCGCCGAGGCGGCCGCCCCCGGAGAAGGGTGTCGAGCAGATGTTGCCAACGTTGTCACCACAACGCCCCCGAAAGCCGAGACGCTTCCGGAAGCCCCTGACCGCCGCGGTGGCCGCGATAGCCGCCCTGGCGCTGACGTCAGGGCCCGCGACGGCCGCCGAGAGCGGCTGGAAGCTGGGCAAGCCACGCCTGACCACCCCGTGGGCCAACCAGGTCTCGCCTACCAACGCGTTGCCCGAGTACCCCCGGCCGCAGCTGGTGCGCGAGAACTGGCAGAACCTCAACGGGGTCTGGGAGTTCGCCGGCGCCGCGCCCGGTGAGGTCCCGCCGATCGGTGAGAAGCTCGCCGAGAAGATCCTGGTGCCCTACCCCACCGAATCGGCGCTTTCGGGGATCCAGCGGCACGAGGACTACATGTGGTACCGCCGCACGTTCACCGTGCCCAGGAACTGGAACGTGGGCAGGGACAACACCCTGCGGATCAACTTCGGCGCCGTCGACTACAAAGCGAAGGTCTGGGTCAACGGCAAGGAGGTGGCCGCGCACCAGGGCGGCTACGGCGCGTTCTCCGCGGACGTCACCTCGGCGCTGAAACCCAAGGGAGAGCAGGAGATCATCGTCGGCGTCGAGGACCGCGCCGACGCGACCTGGCAGCCCGTCGGCAAACAGCGCCTGGTCCCCGACCGCGGGATCTTCTACGAAGGCGCCTCGGGCATCTGGCAGACGGTGTGGATGGAACCGGTCGCGGCCAAGCACGTCGGCACGCTCGGCATGGTCCCCGACCTCAAGTCGTCCACACTCAAGCTCACCGTCGACACCGGCGGCGGCTCCGGGCTGACCGTCGAGGCCGTGGTCCGCGACGGCCGGAAGGTGGTCAGCCGCAGCACGGCGTCGGCAGCCGGGACGATCTCCCTGCCGGTGCCCAAGGCGAAACTCTGGTCACCCGACTCGCCGTTCCTCTACGACCTCGACGTCGAACTGAAGGACGGCCGCCGCACCGTCGACAAGGTTTCGTCCTACTTCGGCATGCGTGAGTACGGCACCACGAAGGGCGCCGACGGCAAACTCCGGTTCACCCTCAACGGCAAGATCCTCTTCCTCCAGTCCACTTTGGACCAGGGGTACTGGCCGGACGGCATCTACACCGCGCCGACCGACCAGGCGCTGCGCTTCGACCTCGAACAGCACAAGGTCCTCGGCTTCAACACCGTCCGCAAGCACATCAAGACCGAGCCCGACCGGTGGTACCACCACGCCGACAAGCTCGGTCTGCTCGTGTGGCAGGACATGCCGTCGATGCGCACCGGTGGCCGCCCGCCCGTGGACGCTCAGCGGCAGTTCAAGGCCGAGCTGAAAGAACTGGTGGAGCAGAAGAAGAACTGGACCTCGATCGTCGGCTACGTCCCGTTCAACGAGGGCTGGGCCGAGTGGTCGCGTGAGGAGACCGGGAAGGTCGCCGAAAGCGTCAAGGCCCAGGACCCGACCAGGCTGGTCAACGCGCACAGCGGGGTCAACTGCTGCGACTCGCTCGGCGACTCCGGCAAGGGTGACGTCCTCGACTGGCACTCCTACCCCGGTCCGGCGAAGCCGATGCCCGACGCCAAACGGATCTCGATCGACGGCGAACACGGCGGCTACGGCCTCGAGGTCAAGGACCACATGTGGTTCGGCGAAGGCCACGCCTACGAGATGGTGAAGGACCAGGCGACCCTGAACAGCCGCTACGTCCAGAACCAGCGCGACGTGCTCGCCTCGGCGCAGAGCTGCGGCATCAGCGGCTCGATCTACACGCAGATCACCGACGTCGAGCACGAGGTCAACGGCTTCTTCACCTACGACAGGCAAGTGAAGAAGATGGACTTCGCGCAGGTGCGCGCGGTCAACCAGGCGATCATCCGCAACGCCGACGGCAGCGGTTCCGGCGCTCCCGACCCGGGCCCCGGCACTCCGGGGATCACCGGCGTGCACGCCTACAAGTTCAACGAGGGCACGGGATCCAGTGCCGCGGACTCGGTCGGCACGGCGAACGCCACGCTGACCAACACGCAGTGGGCAGGCGGTGTCGAGGGCGGTGCGCTGGCTTTCGCGGGCAACGGCCAGGCCGACACCGGGGCGAACCTCGTCAACACGGCGGGCAGCTACTCGGTCTCGGCGTGGGCGAAGCTGGACGAGGCAGGCGGCGCGTTCCAGACCGTCGTCAGCCAGGACACCGACCGCGACAGCGCGTTCTTCCTCCAGTACTCCGGGCAGGACCAGCGGTGGGCGATGAGTTTCGTCGGTCTCCGCGCCCTGTCGCCGGAGAAGCCGGAGGTCGGGAAGTGGTACCACCTGACCGGCGTGCGTGACGCCAAGGCGGGCACGCTGTCGCTGTACGTCGACGGCAAGAAGGTCGCCTCACAGAACGCCTGCTCCGCCGCTCCGAGCACCGGCCACACGGTGATCGGCCGCGGTCAGTACGGCGGTCAGCAGGTCGACTTCTTGCGCGGCGCCGTGGACGACGTCCGGCTCTACGACCGGCCGCTGTCCGACGCCGAAATCGCGACGCTGGCGAAGCGCGACTGATCCAGGACGCGCGGCGCCGGGCCATTTCCCGGCGCCGCGCGTCCGGCAACGTCGAAACTACTGAAGCTCCACCCAGTCCCGCACGACTTCGCCGAGGACGGGCAGCGGCACCTGTCCGTTCCTCAGCACGACGTCGTGGAAGTCGCGGATGTCGAAGGCCTCGCCCAAGTTCTCCTCGGCGAAGGCGCGCAGCCGCTGGATCTCAAGCCTGCCCGTCATGTACGACAGCGCCTGGCCGGGCCATTCGATGTACCGGTCGGTCTCGGAGCTCACTTCGACGTCGCTGAGCACGCAATGCTCGGTGAGGTAGTCGACGCATTGCTGCCTGGTCCAGCCCAGCGCGTGCAGCCCGGTGTCGACGACGAGCCGTGCCGCGCGCAAGGAGTCCTCCGCGACCATGCCCAGCCGCATCAGATCGTCGGAGTACAGGCCCATTTCGTCGGCGAGCCGTTCGGTGTAGAGCGCCCAGCCCTCGTCGAACGCCGAGAGCGGGACGAGCTTGCGCAGTTCCGGCACCCCTTCGAGCTCGAAGGACACGCAGGCCTGGAAGTGATGTCCTGGAACAGCTTCGTGGAACGCGACGGACTCGGCGATGAACCGGAACCGCTCGGTCACCCGGTAGGCGTTGGTGGAGTAGACACCTGGACGACTGCCGTCGGCCGAGGGCGGCATGTAATACGCCTGGGCGGCGGACGGCCCGTCCGCTTCCGGTACCGCGCGGACCACGCATTCGGCGGACGGCACCCGGCGGAACCAGCCGGGCGCGGCGGCCGTGGCCCGCGCGACCGCTTCCGTCGCGGTCGTGATCATCTCGTCCGCGTCCCGCCAGCGCAGTGAAGGATCGGTGCGCAGCCGGTGGCGGACCGCGACAGGATCGCCCTCGCCGAACAAGGCGGTGCCGAGCCTCCGGTACTCCTCGTCCAGCGCCCGTCCGATCGCGAGACCCGTCTCGTGCAGTTCCTCCGCCGAGACCCCGGTGGTGGTGTGCGTCTTGAGCAGCCCCGCGTAGGTCTCCTTGCCGCCCTCCAGCCAGCAGAGCCCGGGGCGGTCGTCGGGACGGCCGTGCCCGGCGATCTCGCGGGCGAGGATGTCGCGATAGGCGGTGAGCGCCGGCCGCACCTTCTCGGCGAACAACCGATCCCGGCGCGCCTCGCGGTCACCGGTCAGGGGCGGGACGAGCAGCGGGTTGGGTTCGGCCGCCAGGAACCGGTCGACGTACTCGACGGCGTTGCGCACCGCACGTTCCACCGGTGTCCGGCCGGCCTCGATCCCGGCGCGGTGCCGATCCGCCAGCGCCGCGAAGAAGTCCGGGAACGCCGCCAGCCTCGTCAGATGGTCCTCCTCCGCTTGCTCCCCCGACGGTGCCAGCTGCGGAAGCCAGGACAGCACCCCGACCCCCTCGGCCACCATCGGATCGGCGAGGGTGAACTCGCTCGCGCGGGCATCCAGCCTGGTCAGGAGCGATTCCGTGTGGTGGGCGACGACGCCGAGCGTGATCCGGTCCGGATCCGTGGAGCGGGCGGCGAGTCCGGCGATCCGGACGGCCCGTTCCCTCAGCCGGACGTCACCGGCTTCGGAGACGTCCCGTAACTCGTGGTCGTGCCCGGGAATGTTGTCGAAGGTCGCCATCAAAGGCATCTCGGTCGCGAGGACGTCGAGGAGTTCGTCGGCCAGCTCCCCAGCTGTTGGCTCATCACTCATATCCGATGACTACCAGACCGGATCCGTTCTTCGCTGGCGATTTCCCCCTATCCGACCAGACCGACGACGCGTTCCGTCGGCCCGTTGTAAGCGCTCGACGGCCGGATGAGGCTGTTGTCCGCCAGCTGTTCGGCGATGTGCGCCGTCCACCCGGTGATCCGCGCGGCGACGAAGATCGGCGTGAACACCGGGGTGTCGAAACCGATCAGGTGGTACGCCGGGCCCGCCGGGTAGTCCAGGTTCGGGTGCAATCCCTTCGCGTCGTGCATCGCGCGGGCGAGGGCCTCGTACAGGTCGAGCAGGTGGTGTCCGGCGCGCAGTTCCGCGATCTCTTGCAGGGCAAGGCGCATGGTCGGGACGCGGGAATCGCCCTTCTTGTAGACGCGGTGCCCGAAGCCCATGATCTTGCGCTTCTCCGCCAACGCTTTGGTCAGCCAGGCTTCGGCGTTGTCCGCGGTGCCGATCTCCTCGAACGTCGCCATGACCGCTTCGTTCGCCCCACCGTGCAGTGGGCCCTTGAGCGCGCCGATGGCCGCCGTGACGGCGCTGTAGAGGTCCGACAGCGTGGAGGTGACGACTCGCGACGTGAACGTGGAGGCGTTGAAGCTGTGCTCGGCGTAGAGGACCAGTGACGTCTCGAAGGCCCGCACGATCACGGGTTCGGGAACCTCGCCGAGGGTCATGTACAGGAAGTTCTCCGCGTAGCCGAGGTCGTCGCGCGGGGCGAGCGGGAGCAGTCCGTGCCTGCGTCGCTGGGTCAGCGCGACGACGGCGGGAAGCGCGGCGAACAGCCGGAGTGCCTTGGCCCGGTTGGCTTCCGGGCCGTTGTCGTCCTCGTGCGGGTCGTGCGCGCCCAGGACACTCACCGCGGTGCGCAGGGTGTCCATCGGATGCGCGGTCTCCGGCAACGACAGCAGGGTCAGCACGAGATCGCGCGGCAGGGCGCGGTGCGCCCGCTCGGCCTCGTTCTGGGCGGCCAGTTGTGCCGGCGTCGGCAGCTCGCCGTACCAGAGCAGGTACGCGACCTCTTCGAAGCGGCATTTCCCGGCCAGGTCCTGGACGGGATAACCGCGGTAGGTCAAGGAATTGGTGTCGGGATTGACCATCGACACCCCGGTGGTGTCGACGACGACCCCGGCGAGTCCTTTGTGGATGCTGGACATGGTGGTCTCCTCAGACGCGGAAGGTGAAGACGTTCTCGTCGAACGTGCTGTAGGACTCGTAATCGAGCAGTTCGTAGAGGTCGCGCCGGTGCTGCATGCTGTCGAGCAACCCCGCCTGCGTACCCTGTCCGGTGATCGCGTCCAGCCCTTTTTCCGCGGCGTGCATGGCCAGCCGAAGCAGGGTGACCGGATAGATCACGATGTTCACGCCGAGGGACTCCAGCGTTTTCACGTCCAGCAGTTCGCTCTTCCCGAACTCGGTCATGTTGGCCAGGATCGGGACGTCGACGGCGGCGCGCAGCCGTTCGAAGTCGGCGGGGTCCCGCATCGCCTCGGGGAAGATGAGGTCGGCCCCGGCGCCGGCGTACGCCTTGGCGCGTTCTACGGCGTCGTCGATGCCGTGGACGGCGGCCGCGTCGGTGCGGGCGGCGATGACGAAGTCCGGATCACGCCGGGCGGCGACGGCGGCGGTGATCCGCCGGACCGCGACGTCGCGGTCGACGACGTCCTTGCCGTCGAGATGTCCGCACCGCTTGGGATTCACCTGATCCTCCAGGTGCGTTCCGGCGACACCGGCGTCCTCCAGCACCTGCACGGTGCGGGCGGCGTTCATCGGCTCGCCGAATCCGGTGTCGGCGTCGACCAGCGCGGGCAGCGCGGTGACCCGGGCGATCTGCTGGGATCGCCCGGCGACTTCGGTGAGCGTGGTCAGCCCGATGTCAGGCAGGCCGAGATCCGCCGAAAGAACGGCACCGGAGATGTAGACGCCTTCGAAGCCTCGACGCTCGATCAGTTTCGCCGACAGCGGGTTGAACGCGCCGGGAAAGCGTTGCAGTGTCCCGGAATCCAGCCCCGCCCGGAACGCGGCCCGCTTCTGCGCGGCGGAGGGTACGGCGTGCAGCATCAGAAGATCCCCTTGCTCGTCGGCACGGCGTCGAGCCCGGCCGGGAGCGCGATCCCGGAGACCTCGGCCGCGTCCAGTTCCCCGAGGCGGGTGACCGTGTCGAGGAACCGGTCCTGATCGGCGGCGGCGATCACCCCATCGGCCAGCGTACGGAACTTGGCGATGTACTGCTCGCGGGCGAACGGCCGTGCCCCGGCCGGGTGAGCGTCGGCGACGGCGATCTCGTCGGACAGCAGGGTGCCGTCGGAGAGGGCGATCTCGACGCGGCCGCCGAACGACGGTTCGGGCGCGTGATAGCGGCGAGTCCATTCGGGATCTTCGACGGTGGTGATCTTCTGCCAGAGGTCGACGGTGTCCGGCCGGGTCGCACGTGCCCTGTCGTAGGACCGTTCGTGGTGCCAAGCGCCGTCCTGGAGAGCGACCGCGAAGATGTACGGGATCGAATGGTCGAGCGTTTCGCGGCTGGCCTGGGGATCGTACTTCTGCGGGTCGCCGGCACCGGAGCCGATCACGAAGTGCGTGTGGTGACTGGTGTGGATGACGATCCGCTCGATCTTGCGGAACTCGCCGACCCGCGGGCCGAGCCGCCGCGCGAGGTCGATCAGCGCCTGGCTCTGGTACTCCGCCGAGTGTTCCTTGGTATAAGTGTCCAGAATGGACTGTTTCGCCTCGCCGGGCGCGGGCAGCGGCACCGTGTACTCCGTGCCGGCGCCGCTCAGCAGCCACGCGATGAAGCCGTCCTCACCTTCGTAGATCGGGCTCGGCGAGCCTTCGCCTCGCATGACCCGGTCGACAGCCTCGATCGCGGCCTTGCCGGCGAACGCCGGGGCGTACGCCTTCCACGACGAGATCTCGCCCTTGCGGGACTGACGGGTCGTCGTCGTGGTGTGCAGCGCCTGCCCGATGGCCTGGTACACGGTCTCGGTTTCCAGGCCCAGCAGCGCGCCGAGGCCGCCCGCGACCGACGGGCCGAGGTGCGCGATGTGGTCGATCTTGTGCTCGTGCAGGCAGATCCCACGCACGAGGTTCACCTGGATTTCGTACCCGGCGGCGATCCCGCGGAGCAGGTCCGCGCCGGTACGTCCGGTGTGCTGGGCGACGGCGAGGATCGGCGGGATGTTGTCGCCGGGATGCGAGTAGTCCGCGGCGAGGAAGGTGTCGTGATAGTCCAGTTCCCGCACCGCGACGCCGTTGGCCCAGGCCGCCCACTCCGGTGAATACCGGCCTTCGACGCCGAAGACGGCCGCTCCCGGTTTGCCGGGATGGGCCAGCGCCTGGTCGCGGGCGGAGCCGACCGGACGTCGGGTCAGCGACGCGGCGGCCACGGCGGCGTTGTCGATCACGCGGTTGATCACCATGTCGGCGACCTCGGGAGTGACCGGGACGTCGTCGGTGGCGACGGCGGCGAGCTTCCACGCGAACTGGTCCTCGCGGGGCAGCGATTCGGCGGAGCGGTGGGTGCGGACGGTGTGGTCGATCATGGTTCCCCTCGGTTGTGAACCTCGTGACGCTCTGCCCCTTGAGCCTGGCAGCTCCGGAAACTCGTTGCCACCACTCGACCCTGTGAAGCTTTGTGAACGTTCGCGGCCTCCTTGTAAATGTTGTTACAGTCCGGTTGTGGAGAAGATGTACGCGGGCGCTCGCCTGCGCCAGCTGCGCGAAGACCGGTCCATGACCCAATCCGAGCTGGCCAGACTGATGGAGATCTCACCGAGCTACGTCAACCAGCTCGAACACAACGGCCGCCCGCTCACGCTGCCGGTCCTACTCAAGCTCACCGAGACCTTCGGCGTGGACACGGAGTTCTTCGCCGCGAGGGACACCGCGCGGCTGATCGCCGACGTCCGTGAGGTGTTCGACGACAACACCGTCAGCGGCGCGATCTCCGCCGTCGACGTCGACGCGTTGACCACCACCCTGCCCGAGGTGGCGCGAACCCTCGTCGCGCTGCACCGCCGTTACCGGGAGGCGGTGGAGAACGTCGCCACCCTGGTGACCGAACAGGGGCTGGACCGCTCGACGGCGCAGCAGCCGCACGAGGAGATCCGCGACTGGTTCTACCTGCGCCGCAACCACGTCGCCGAACTCGACGCCCCCGCCGAGAAGCTCGCCGCCGAATTGCGGCTCCACCCGGGTGAAGTCCGGAATGGACTGGTCGCGGGGCTGCTGGAGCGTCACGGTGTCAAGGTCACCGCCGAATCCCTCGGCCCCGACCAGCACCACTTCGACCCGCGCCGGAAGACCCTGCGGCTCTCCCCCGCGCTGCGCCCCGGCCAGGCCGCCTTCCGGCTCGCCTCGGAACTGGCGCTACTGGAGGCGGGTGACGTGATCGACCGGCTCGTCGACGACGGGAAGTTCAGCGGCGACACCGCGAGACGGCTCGCGCGGATCGGTCTGGCCAACTACTTCGCGGGCGCTGTCGTGCTGCCGTACCGCGTGTTCCTCGGCGCGGCGGAACGGTATCGCTACGACATCACGCGGCTGTCCGACCACTTCGGCGTCGGCTTCGAAACCGTCTGCCATCGACTGTCCACTTTGCAGCGCCCCGGTACCCGCGGCGTGCCGTTCTCGTTCGTCCGGGTCGATCGCGCGGGCAACATCTCGAAACGCCAGTCCGCCACTGGGTTCCACTTCTCCCGCGTCGGCGGCTCGTGTCCATTGTGGATCGTCTACGAGGCTTTCGGCTCACCGGGCCGGATCCTCACCCAGATCGCCGAACTCCCGGACGGCAAGAAGTACTTCTGGCTCGCCCGCACCGTCTCCCGCGCCGCGGGCGGGCACGGCGACCCCGGCAAGACGTTCGCGATCGGGCTCGGCTGCGAACTCCGGCACGCGAAACGGCTCGTCTACTCCGACGGACTGGCGCTCGGCACGGGCGCGGCCGTCACCCCGATCGGGATGGGCTGCAAGGTCTGCGAACGGCCCGCGTGCCCGCAGCGGGCGTTCCCCGCGATCGGGAAGCCGATGCGGGTCGACGAGCACTCCTCCAGCCTGCTGCCCTACCCACCGCTCGGCTGAGGCCTCGCGAGTGGGATTTGGGCAATTTTTCTGGGTAGGGCAAAGTTGTCCTGTCGGACGGCCAAGTCAACGCTTGCCCGAATGACCGGTACCGCCCACTTGACACGCGGACTCACCAAACAGCGTTGTGAAAGCCACTTTCGCAACGTTGAAGGTTGCGAAAGTGGCTTTCGCGACGCCGATGGAGGCCACGCTTCAGGTGAAGGGGACCTTAGGCGAGTGCGACGCGGGGAGAGTTCCCTTCACCCAGGCCGACGCGCCGCTCTGCCCTACCCACCGCTCGGCTGAGCGGTCCAGCTGAGGCGTACGCCACAACCTCGACATAGTCGGACTTCCTACTTTATGGTGTCCACAGGTCTGCGGTGCAGGGAAGCCGGTGAGAATCCGGTGCGGTCCCGCCACTGTGACCGGGGAGCGGCGCTCCCGCAGAGAAGGCCACTGGCGCGAGCCGGGAAGGCCGGAGCCGCCGCGGATCCGGGAGCCAGGATACCGGCCGCAGATGTCCACGTTCGTCCACGAGGATGGAGCTGAACGCATGCGGATTCTTCCTGCCTGCGCGAAAGTCGCCGACCCGCCACCACCCCGGCGGTAGTCGTCCGTACTCCCCTGCCCGGCCGCCGATCGCGGTCCCGGGCGGCTTCGTCCTGCGTACTTTCGGAAAGGGCATCCATGAGCACCGAACTCAGTCACTTCGTCGGCGGCAAGCCGGTACCGGGGACGTCCGGCCGTTTCGCCGACGTCTTCGATCCCAGCACCGGCGCCGTCCAGGCCCGCGTCCCGCTCGCCTCGGCCGCCGAGGTCGCCGGCGTGGTCGCCGACGCGGCGCAGGCTCAGCTCGACTGGGCCCGCTGGAACCCGCAGAAGCGGGCCCGGGTACTGATGAAGTTCGTCGACCTCGTCCGCGCCGAGGAGGACTCGCTCGCCCGGCTGCTCGCCTCCGAGCACGGCAAGACCGTCCCCGACGCGCGCGGCGACATCCAGCGCGGCCTCGAAGTGGTCGAGTTCGCCATCGGCATCCCGCATCTGCTCAAGGGCGAGTACAGCGACAGCGCGGGCACCGGCATCGACGTCTACTCGATGCGGCAGCCGCTCGGCGTGGTCGCCGGGATCACCCCGTTCAACTTCCCCGCGATGATCCCGCTGTGGAAGGCCGCCCCGGCGATCGCCTGCGGGAACGCCTTCGTGCTCAAGCCGTCCGAACGCGATCCGTCGGTCCCGCTGCGGCTGGCAGAACTCTTCCTCGAAGCGGGTCTGCCGCCGGGCGTGTTCAACGTGGTCAACGGCGACAAGGAAGCCGTGGACGCGCTGCTGACCGACCCCCGCGTCGAGGCCGTCGGCTTCGTCGGCTCGTCGTCGATCGCCGAGTACATCTACACCACCGCGGCCGCGCACGGGAAACGCGCGCAGTGCTTCGGCGGCGCGAAGAACCACATGATCGTGATGCCGGACGCGGACCTCGACCAGGTCGTCGACGCGCTGATCGGCGCCGGGTACGGCTCCGCCGGCGAACGCTGCATGGCTATCTCGGTCGCCGTCCCGGTCGGCGAGGCCACCGCCGACGCGCTGGCCGCCCGGCTTACCGAGCGCGTCAAGACGTTGAAGGTCGGCGCCTCGCTCGACGAAACGGCCGACTTCGGACCGCTGGTGACCGCCGAGGCCGTCCAGCGCGTCCGCGACTACATCGACGTCGGTATCGCCGAAGGGGCGAAGCTGCTCGTCGACGGCCGCGGGACCACTGTGGACGGTCACGAGAACGGCTTCTTCCTCGGTGGCTGCCTGTTCGACCACGTCACCACCGACATGCGGATCTACCGCGAGGAGATCTTCGGCCCGGTGCTGTCGATCGTCCGCGCCGCCGACTACGAGGAAGCACTGCGGCTTCCCAGCGAGCACGAGTACGGCAACGGCGTCGCGATCTTCACCCGAGACGGTGACACCGCCCGCGACTTCACCTCGCGGGTGAACACCGGCATGGTCGGGGTCAACGTGCCCATCCCGGTCCCGATCGCCTACCACACCTTCGGCGGCTGGAAGCGCTCCGGTTTCGGCGATCTCAACCAGCACGGGCCGGACTCGATCCGCTTCTACACCAAGACCAAGACGGTCACCTCGCGCTGGCCTTCCGGCACCAAGGAAGGCGCCAGCTTCGTCATCCCGACGATGAGCTGAGGCCGCGATGAGACTGACCGACGAACAGCGCGCCCTGCGCGAGACCGCGGCGGAGTTCGCCACGGAACACCTCGCGCCGCACGCGATCGAATGGGACCAGGCCAAGCACTTCCCGGTCGACGTCCTGCGCAAGGCCGCCCAGCTGGGCATGGGCGGCGTCTACCTGCCCGAAGACCTCGGCGGCTCCGCGCTCGGACGGCTCGACGGCGTCCTCGTCTTCGAGGCGCTCGCCACCGGCTGCCCGTCACTGGCCGCGTACATCTCGATCCACAACATGGTCGCGACCATGATCGACAAGTTCGGCGACGACTCCCAGCGGCACCGGTACCTGCCACGGATGTCCACTATGGACACCTTTGGCAGCTACTGCCTCACCGAACCAGACGCCGGTTCCGACGCGGCGGCGCTCTCCACCCGCGCCCGCCTCGACGGTGACGAGTACGTGCTTGACGGGGTCAAGCAGTTCATCTCCGGCGCGGGCGTCTCGGACGTCCACGTCGTGCTCGCCCGCACCGGCGGACCCGGCGCGCGGGGCATCTCCGCGTTCATCGTCGACCGGGACACCCCCGGCGTTTCCTTCGGCCCCAACGAGATCAAGATGGGCTGGAACGCCCAGCCCACCCGGCAGGTGATCTTCGAGGGCGCCCGCGTCCCCGCGTCCGCGCTGCTCGGCGGCGAGGGCAACGGATTCCGGGTCGCGATGTCCGCCTTGGACGGTGGCAGGCTCAACATCTCGGCCTGTTCCCTCGGCGGGGCCGAAGCCGCGCTCGGCATGGCCGTCCGGCATCTGTCGGAGCGGTCGGCGTTCGGCGAGAAGCTGTCGGAGAAGCAGGCGTTGCAGTTCCGGCTGGCCGACATGCGCACCGACCTCGAAGCCGCCCGCACCCTGCTCTGGCGGGCAGCGGACGCGCTCGACCAGGGTGAGGACACCGCGACCCAGCTTTCGGCGATGGCGAAGCGCTTCTGCACCGACACCGGGTTCGAGGTGGCCAACCAGGCGCTGCAGTTGCACGGCGGGTACGGCTACCTCGCCGAGTACGGGCTGGAGAAGATCGTCCGCGATCTGCGGGTGCACCAGATCCTCGAAGGGACCAATGAAATCATGCGCGTGATCATCTCGCGCCGGATGCTGCAGGAGGCTTCGTGAACGACGTCCAGTTCCTCGTCCACAGTGGAATCGGCCGGATCACGCTGAACCGGCCGCGGGCGCTGAACTCGCTGAACCACGACATGGTTCTCGCGATGCTCGACCACCTCGAAGCCTGGCGTTCCGACCCCGCGGTCCGTGCCGTGCTGATCGACGGCGCGGGCGACCGCGGGCTCTGCGCGGGCGGCGACATCCGCGCCATCTACGAGGACGCCCGCACCGGCGGCACCGCGTCGCTGCGGTTCTGGGCCGACGAGTACCGGCTGAACGCGCTGATCTCGCGCTACCCCAAGCCGTACCTCGCGCTCATGGACGGGCTCGTGATGGGCGGCGGGGTCGGCGTCTCCGCGCACGGCAGCCACCGGATCGTCACCGAACGCTCCCGCGTCGGCATGCCCGAGACCGGCATCGGCTTCGTCCCCGACGTCGGCGGCACATACCTGCTGTCCCGGACGCCCGGCGAGCTGGGCACGCACGTCGCGCTCACCGCCGGGTCGATCTCGGGGGCCGACGCGATCCACTGTGGACTCGCCGATCACTTCGTCTCCAGCGAGAAGATCCCGGACCTGCTCGACGCGCTCGCGTCCCGGACCCCGGACACCGCGCTGGAGCTGATCGCCGAACCCGCGCCGCCGAGCGCGCTGGCCGAGGACGCCGACTGGATCGACCGGTGCTACGCGGCGGACACGGTCGAGGAGATCCTGACCCGGCTCCACGCGAGCGGTGACGCGGCGGCCACCGCCGCCAAGGAGATCGAGGCGAAGTCACCCACCTCGCTGAAGGTGACCCTGCGGGCGCTCCGCATCGCCGCGGACCTGCCCGATCTGGAAACCGTGCTGGCGCAGGAGTTCCGGATCTCGACCCACGCGCTGTCCTCGCCTGAGTTCGCCGAGGGGATCCGGGCGCAGATCATCGACAAGGACCGCTCCCCGAAGTGGTCCCCCGCCACTCTGTCCGAAGTGGACGAAAAGCTGGTCGACGCCTACTTCGCCGAACTCGGCGACGCCGAGTGGGTGGCCCGATGACGATCGCTTTCCTCGGCCTGGGCAACATGGGCGGTCCGATGGCCGCCAACCTGGTCAAGTCCGGTGAGACCGTCCATGGCTACGACCCCGCTCCCGGTGCGCGTTCCGAGGGCGTGGCCAGGTTCGACAGCGCGAGCACGGCGGTCGCGGCGGCGGACGTCGTCGTCACGATGCTGCCCAGCGGCAAGCACGTCCTCGACTGCTACCGGGAGATCCTGCCGTCCGCGCGGCCGGGGACGTTGTTCGTCGACTGCTCCACCATCGACGTCGCCGATGCCCGCCAAGCGGCCGAACTGGTGACCGCGGCCGGTCACCGCGCCGTCGACGCCCCGGTGTCCGGCGGCGTGGTCGGCGCCGAAGCCGGGACGCTGACGTTCATGGTCGGCGGCGACTCGCAGGCGTTCGTCACCGCGGAGCCGTTCTTGGCCATCATGGGCGCCAGGGCGATCCACTGTGGATCATCCGGCGCCGGGCAGGCGGCGAAGATCTGCAACAACATGATCCTCGGTGTCTCGATGA
Source organism: Amycolatopsis azurea DSM 43854 (assembly GCF_001995215.1). Taxonomy (GTDB): domain Bacteria; phylum Actinomycetota; class Actinomycetes; order Mycobacteriales; family Pseudonocardiaceae; genus Amycolatopsis; species Amycolatopsis azurea. The sequence goes on along the minus strand of NZ_MUXN01000002.1, from coordinate 716,523 downwards.
TCGCCGTCTCGGAGGCGTTCGCCCTCGGCGAGGAACTCGGCCTCACCCCTCAGGCGCTGTTCGACGTCGCCTCGACCGCGTCCGGGCAGTGCTGGGCGCTGACCACCAACTGCCCGGTGCCCGGCCCCGTCCCGGCCAGCCCCGCCAACCGGGAGTACACCGGCGGATTCGCCAGCGGCCTGATGCTGAAGGACCTGCGCCTGGCCGAATCGGCGGCCCGGGACAACGACGTCGCGACCCTGCTCGGTACGAGGGCCGCGGAACTCTACGCGGCGTTCGTCGAACGGGACGGTCCCGGCCGGGACTTCTCCGCCATCATCACCGCCGTCCGCGACGGCCTCCTCACCAAGGAAACCGCATGAGCGAGTACGAGACCATCACCGTCGAGCGCGCGGCCGATCGCGTCGCCCTGATCACGCTCAATCGCCCCAAGGCGCTCAACGCGCTGAACCTGCGGGTCATGCGCGAAGTCACCGCGGCGGCGGCCGAACTCGGCCAGGATCCCGACGTCGGCGCGATCGTGCTCACCGGTTCCGCCAAGGCCTTCGCGGCCGGCGCGGACATCAAGGAGATGCAGCCGCAGTCGTTCAGCGATGTCTACGCGGCCGACTGGTTCGCGGGCTGGGACGCGCTTTCCCGCGTCCGTGTCCCGCTGATCGCCGCCGTCTCCGGCTACGCCCTCGGCGGCGGCTGCGAACTAGCCATGATGTGCGACGTCCTGATCGCGGCCGAGAACGCCAAGTTCGGTCAGCCGGAGATCACCCTCGGCGTCATCCCCGGCATGGGCGGCTCCCAGCGGCTGACCCGCGCGATCGGCAAGGCCAAAGCGATGGACCTGTGCCTCACCGGCCGCATGATCGACGCCGCCGAGGCCGAGCGGTCCGGGCTCGTCTCCCGGGTCGTGCCCACCGAGAGCCTGCTCGACGACGCCCTGGCGGTCGCGGCGAAGATCGCGAGCATGTCGCGCCCCGCCGCGATGATGGTCAAGGAGGCCGTGAACCAGGCTTTCGAGTCCGGGCTGGCAGACGGACTCCGGTTCGAACGGCGCCTGTTCCACGGCACCTTCGCCACCCAGGACCAGAAGGAAGGGATGGCCGCGTTCACCGAGAAACGCGAGCCGAAGTTCCTTCACTCCTGACCGGTGAGCGACCGGTAGAGCGGTCGCAGCAACTCGGTGACCGACGTCCCGTCCACAGTGGACTTGAGGGGCGGGACCTCGTCGAGCAGCCCCAGCGGGTCCCCGGCCGGCGGGCGTCGCGTGTTCGTGACGTCCCCGGCCGGGCCCCAGCCGAAGAAGTCGTCCATGACCTCGTCGAGGCCGGGCGTCTCGTCTTCCGCCGACGGGGCCGTCACGCGGGCGCCCGCCTGCCGTCCGATTTCTTCGAGCAACGTCGCGCGGTCGCGCCCGCGGAGGGCGAAGATCGAGAACGGGTCCGCGTCTTCCTCGAGTGCGATCAGCCCCGCGACGAGGTGGTCGCAGGGGACGCGAGTGCCCGGACAGGTGCAGTCCAGCGACAGTTCCCAGCCCGCCTCGGGGAACAGCGGTACCTGCTCCGCGACGAAGAAGCGTTCGACGTCGTCCGGGACCTGGCCGTCGAGCATGGCCGTGGTCGTGTTCTCCTCCGCGACGACGGCGGCGATGACCGCCGTCCACACCTGTTTGCCGAACGTCGGCAGGCCGACGCGGACCTCGTAGAACCGCTGTCGCGTCACCCGGACCCGGGCGACCGCCGCACCGGGCCCGATCGTGAGGGTGTCGACCCGGCACGGCGGTACGAGTCCTTTGTGGACGCCGAGGTCGTCCAGCGCCCGGCGGAATCCTTCAGTCATCGGACGCCTCCCGTCCGAGTGCGAAGACCTCGCGCAGCGAATCGGTCGACAGCTCCGTCAGCCAGTCCTCCCCGTCGGTGACGACGAGGTCGGCGAGCGCTTCCTTCTTCGTGATGACGGCGTCGATCCGTTCCTCGATGGTGCCGGGACAGACGAACTTCCGCACCTGGACGCTGTTCCGCTGGCCGATGCGGAAGGCGCGGTCGGTGGCCTGTTCCTCGACCGCCGGATTCCACCACCGGTCCAGATGCAGGACGTGAGTGGCCGCCGTCAATGTCAGTCCCGCTCCCCCGGTCTTCAACGACGCGAGCAGGATCGACGGACCGTCACCCGATTGGAAGTGCTCGACGATCGAGTCACGGCGTCGCTGTGACAACCCGCCGTGCAGGAAGGCGACCTTCACGTTCAGCCGGTGCGAAAGATGCGGCACGAGCAGGTGACCGAATTCGGCGAACTGGGTGAAGCACAGCGCGCGGTCGCCCGAGTCCAGGATCTCCGCCAGGAGTTCTTCGAGCCGGTTGACCTTGCCGGACCGGATCCCGATCGGCGAACCGTCGTGCAGCAGATGCGCGGGATGGTTGCAGATCTGCTTGAGCTTGGTGATCGCGGCGAGGATGTTGCCGCGCCGCTTGACCCCGGCGCTGTCGGCGATCTTCGTCATCATCTCGTCGACGGTCGCGCGGTACAGCGTCACCTGCTCGCGGGTGAGGCGGTATTCCTGGAGGATCTCGATCTTCTCGGGCAGGTCCGCGAGGACGGTGGGATCGGTTTTGAGGCGCCGCAACAGGAACGGCCGGGTCAGCCGGCGCAGCTCGGTGACCGCGGTGAGGTCGCCGCGTCGTTCGATGGGCACTTCGAACCGCTCGCGGAACTCTTGCCTGCCACCGAGGACGCCGGGGTTGAGCAGATCCGAGATCGCCCACAGGTCGGCGAGCCGGTTCTCCACCGGTGTCCCGGTGAGGGCGACCCGGTGACCGGCGGGAATCCGCCGCAAAGCCTGCGCCGGGCCGGTGTTCTGGTTCTTGACCGCCTGGGCCTCGTCGAGCACGAGCCGGTGCCATCGGGTGCCCGCGAGCTCGTCCGCGTCACGCGCGGCGGTCGAGTAGGTGGTGACGACGAGATCCGCGCCCTTCATGCGGGCGTGGTCACGATCGGCACCGTGATGGAGGTGGACACGCAGCTCCGGCGCGAACTTGGCCGCCTCGCGCTGCCAGGTCCCGAGGAGCGACATCGGGCAGACGAGCAGCGTCGGCCCGGTGTCCCCCTGTGCCCGCTCGATCGCTTCGAGCGCGAGCAGTTGGACGGTCTTGCCGAGACCCATGTCGTCGGCGAGGCAGGCGCCGAGCCCGATCGACGCCATGAACGAAAGCCAGGCGACACCACGGCTCTGGTACGGCCGCAGGGTCGCCAGGAAGGTCGGCGGCGGTTCGACCGGCTCGATGGTGCGCTGGACCCGTCCGTCGAGGAAGTCGTCGATCCAGCCGTCGGTGGTGACTTCGGTGACCGGCAGCGGCGCTTCGAAGCCGCCGTGAAGCAGGGCAAGAAGGTCGGCAGGCGTGGGCAGCGGCGGCTTCTCGCGGTCCGGGTCGCGGCGCAGGTAATCGAGACCGGCGCGCAGCAGTTCGGGATCCACGCTCACCCATCGGCCGCGCAGCCGGACCAGCGACGACTTCGCGGCGGCGAGCCCGGCGAGTTCCTCGTCGGTCAGGGCGTCTTCCCCGACGGCGAGCGCCCACCGGTAGGAAGCGAGCTGGTGACGGCCGAGCCGGTGCACGGCGGCCTGGTCGACCGGCGCGCCGCGGACGGACAGCTTGAGCGCGAGCTTCCGCCTGCCACCCCAGCTCGCCGGGAGCTCGACGTCGAATCCGGCCGCGACCAGCTTCTCCGCGCCACCGTCGAGGAACTCCACGGTCTCGGCGACGGTGAGGTCGTAGATGCCCGGCTTCGCGGCCTCGACCGCCGGGCCGAGCATCGGCAGCACTCCCGCGGCTCGTTCCAGCTCGGCGGTGAACAGGCCTTCGGGGTCGGTGAACTTCGCGCCCGCCTTGCCGGACCAGACGTCCTCGGCCGGGAGCAGGAGACTGGGATCGGCCGCGGAGCGCAGCAGGAAACGCAGCTGCCACTTGGTTCCGTCGCCGGTCTGGTCGTCCGGGTCGTCGGCCGGTCCGTACAGCGTGGGGACCTCGTCGAGCCGGAGGCAGACGGTGCCTTCGGTGAGGTCGGTGTCGCCGACCTCGTCCCACGCCGCGATGCCTTCGGCGACGATCCCCATGCGGCCCGGCGCCTGGCTGATCCGGTCGTCGGCGCTCTTCAGCGCGTGGAGCCACGATCCGAACGGCCCTTCACGACCGTCGCTTTCGGTCGCGTGGCCCGCGGCGGCCAGGCGATCGCGGACGGCGGCGTCGACCAGCGTGTGAAGCGCGTCGGTGACGAGCGCGGCGGGGTCCGGTCCGGGGTGTTCGGCCCGGCCGACCGGCGGGATGGCCGCGATCAGCGCCCGGAGCCTGACCGCGTCGCCGCCCCGGGCCACCGGCCGCCAGCGCGCCCGCGCGACGATCTCGTTCCGCACGAGCGTGGGGAGCACGCGGCCGCGGCGCACCAGGTCGTTCGCCAGCCGGACGACGGCACGGAGGTGCCGGACGGAAGTGCCGTAGCTGACCGTGTCGGCCAGGTCGCCCAGTTCGGAGGGGTCGATCAGGAGCGCCGGAACGGACCAGGGTTCCAGCGTGAGTTCCTGCTGCTGTGGCCTGCCGCGCGAGCCGAGTTCGGGCGAGGCGACCGGACCGCCGCGCCGCGACGGCAGCAGCAGGACGGCCGACGCCGGCTTTCCGGGGTGCAGCGCGGTCAGATCCGCGACCGACGCGGCGAACGGATGCGGCCGGGCCGCGCTCGACGGCCGCATCGACGTCGTCGCCGGACGGTCGCCGTGTTCACCCCACAGCACGATCCCGCGGCCACGGGACCACAGCCCGTGCACGACGAGTGGCGTCATGGTCCCCCTTTCGCGGTCTGTCCCTCCAGCATGCCCGGCGCCGATCAGCGTCCGGTCAGCGAGGGTCACACCATCGTGTAGCTAGGCGGCGATCGCCCGCTCTTCTAGCCTGATGAGCTAGTCCCCACACGGAAGCGATCACTCGATGACCGACGGAGAAGCACGCGCCGGCGTGCTGTCCAAACGCGCGCTCGTGATCGCTTCCCACGCCGTGGAGAGAGCCGCGCTCGCCGAAGGCACCGACGAGAACATGGTCGTTCTCGCGCTCTTCCAGCGCTTGCCCTACTTCGAGCGGGAACGCGAGGTCTACGCCAGGATCGCCCGGCGCGCGGCCGTGACCGTCGTCGGCATGGTCGACTCCGGGCGCCCGGACCTGCCGCACGGCGTGACCCCGGTGCTGCTGCGCGCCGAGGAGAGCCTCGCCCGCGAATGGTCGGTCGCGGTGCTCACCCCGACCTTCGGCGGCTCTGTCGTCGCCCAAGATCTCGACGACGTCGACCCGTCGGCGGCGTCCGTCGAGGCGGCGCGGCAGTTCCAAGGCCGCTGGGGTTTCCGCCGCGACGAGGCTTACGCCGAAGTCGTCCGGCTGCGCGACGCGCTCGGCGATCGCCTGCCGCCCACCGCGCGCATCAAGATCGACGAAGTACTGAAGAGCGTGACGACCCCCGCGGCGGCGCCGGTGGAGAACCGCGCGGAAGCGGCCTTGCGCCATCTCGCCGGACGGCTCGAGCGGCAAGCGCCGTCGAAGCCGGAGGAACCGGCCCTCGCGACCGATCCCGACACCGGGCTGGCGACCATGGCCGGGATCTCGGGCTGGCTGGGCGCGTCGACCGACACCGTCCCGCTCGGCCTGATCCTGATCACCGTCGACGACCTCGACGAGGTCGGGCGGCGGCACGGCAACCGGGTCAAGATGCACACCGAGCAGAACATAGCGGATCTGATCCGCGAGGATCTCCGCCCGCTCGACCGGGCGGTCCGGCTCGGCAACGCCGAATTCCTGCTGGTCCAGCCCGCGCTGGAATCGGCCGACCTGACCGAACGCAGCCTGCGCCTCGAACGGCGGCTCGGCGCGCTCCACACCACCTACCCGTTCGTGGACCTGCACCCGCGGACGACGACCATGCTCACCCGGAAGCGGCCGCTGCCCGTGAACTCCCTGCGTGCGCAGCTGAAGCAGGTACCGACCGCGGTGCTGTGGCCGCCGAGTCACGGCAGGCTCCCGACCCCGAACGGCAACGGTTCGCCCTGGTTCCACTGATACGGTCCCTCCGGTGAAAACCGTTCTGGACGAGGTGGATCCGCGCGAGGCGCTGACGATTCTCGGCCCCTCGAAAGCCAAGATCCGAGGCGGCGACGCGGGCGAGACCGGTGCCGACTGGCCGGAAGCGATGCTTCGCGCGCGGGCCGACGTCCTCACGAAGTCCAAAGTAGACAGTGGCGGAATGCGGCCCGCGTGGCTTCGCTACAACGGGAACTTCTACCGGAACGTCGGCAGCGCGCTGGGCGAGGCGGCCGGGCACGGACGGTTGCTGCTGCTCAGCGGCGGCTACGGAATCCTGCGCGCCGGCGAGCCGATCCCCTACTACGACCGGAAGCTCCGGCTCAGCGACTGGCCGCGCGGCGTGCTCGAAGACGCCGTACTCGGGGAAGCCCGGCGGATCGGCGCGACGAACGTCGTCACTTTCGTGTCCGCGAGCGCCGATTACGCGAAGCTGGTCCGGCGGATCTCTTGGAGTTCCTCGGAAATCGAGGGCGTGCTGGTGACGATCGACTTCAATGGCGGCGGCGCGCAGGTCGAGGTACCCCGGCGGCTGGCTCAGGCTTTCGGCGCTTGGTGGCGCGGATCGCCGTCGGACTACCCGCCGGGCATGGTCGTCGAGGTCCTCGACTGACCGACGCGGTCCCGCACTCTCACGTTCAGACGGCCGAGCTGGTGTTGCGAAAGCCACGTTCGCAACCTTCAGCGTTGCGAACGTGGCTTTCGCAACACCTTCCGGCGGGACCACGCGCCATTTACAATACAGATCTGTACTGTATCTTAATGAGGTGACCTCAGACGATCGCGCGCCCGGCAGGCCGCGCAGCAGAGAAGCGGACGCGGCGATCCTCGACGCCGCACTCGAGCTGTTGATCGAGTCCGGCGCCACTGCGGCCAGCATCGAGCAGGTGGCGCGACGCGCCGGGGTCACCCGCGCGACCGTCTACCGGCGCTTCCCTGACAAGACCCGCCTCCTGATCGCCGCGCTCGAAGCCGCCTACGGCAATCCCCCGCCGATCCCGGAGATAGCCGACGTCGAGCAGCTGCTGACCGGCTGGGCCGGCGTCGTCGCCGACCCGCGGCAACGCCGTCTCCTCCGCCGCGTGTACGGCGCGATCGAGGATCTGCCGGAGCTCGCCAAGGCGTACCAGGACCTGTTCGGACGGGATCGCGATCAGGCCCGCCGGGACGTGTTCGCCCGCGCCCGTGACAGCGGACATCTCCCCGCCCACGTCGACCCGGAGGTCCTGCTCGACCTGCTCACCGGCGCGATCTGGCAGCACCTGGCCACGCGCCCGGACACCTGCACACCGGCGGAGACCGAAGAGTTCCTCCGCGCCGTGCTCCACCAAGTCGGCTATCGGCCGCAGCCACGGAAAGGAACAGCGCCATGACCACCGCGAGCCCGGAAGCACAGCGGCGAACCCGGGCGTTCGCCCGCGTGATCGGTCCTTACGTCGCCACGTTCACCACCATCTACGCGATCCGCCTGCCCGAACTCCAGGGCCTCACCGGGGATCTGTTCGGGCAGCCCGGCCTGATGCTGATGCTGGGCGCGATGATGCTCGCCGCGGGGCTCGTCATCATCGGCGGGCATCGCAGCTGGCGCGGCCCACTCGCGGTCACCGTGTCCCTGTTCGGCTGGTTCGTCGCCGTCCGCGGCTTCCTGCTCATCACGACACCCGCGACGATCCGGTCCGGGGTCGACGCGACCATGCTCTCCCCCACCGCGATGACCGTCGCCAGGATCTTCTTCGCCGCTTTGGCCGTGATGGGCCTGGTGATGACCTACGCCGGCTGGTTCACCGGACGCCGCGCACAGGAGACCGTCACGGCCAGCGCGCCTCGGAAAGCGTGAGCGCGGCACGGAGGAACGCCTTGCGGTCGGCGGCGGGAAGCTGTCCGAGCAGACGTTCCTCTTGCTCCTGGATCTGCGCTTGAGCCGACCTCCGCGCTGCGCGGCCGTCGTCGGTGATCCCCAGCAGCCGGACCCGGCGATCCTTCGGGTCCGGCTCGCGCGTGATCAGGCCGTCTTCCTGGAGCGTGTCGAGGGTGCCGATGATCCGGGTCTTGTCCGCACCGATCGCCTTGGCGAGCGCGGCCTGCGTGCGGACGGGACCGTCGTCGAGGGCGCTCAGCACCACGTAGCCCCACATCGTCAACCCGTGCTCCGCCAGCACCGGCGTCTCGGCGTTCATCAGCCTGCGCATCAGCCCGCCGAGCATCGCCGCGAGATCCGGCCTCCCTTGCTCCGCCATGCGCAGACCATACCGACCGAAGTCACGGAATCGGTTGACGAACTCGTACGCATATGTAGATGATATGCGTATGCCTATCGATGAACTCCGCTTCCTCGACGCCATCGTGACCCGGACGAGCCTCGACCTCGTCGCCAAGATCACCCCGGCGGACCTGACCAAACCGACCCCGTGCAGCGCCTGGACCCTGCACGGCCTGCTGGCACACATGGCCACCCAGCATCACGGCTTCGCCGCCGCGGCCGACGGCGAGAGCGACCTCGACCACTGGCGGCTTCTTCCGCTGGGCGACGATCCCGTCGAGACCTATCGCGCCTCGGTCAACCGGGTGCTGAAGGCCTTCGTCCCCCACGATCTCGCCGACCGGAAGTTCGCGCTTCCCGAGTTCTCCACCGAAATCACCTTCACCGCGGAGCAGGCCCTCGGTTTCCATTTCGTGGACTACCTCGTGCACTCCTGGGACGTCGCCAAGAGCCTCGGCCTGCCGGTGAAGTTCGAGCAGGAGGTGCTCGACGCGGGGCTGAAGTTCGCCGAGTCGATCCCGGACGGGCGGAACCGGACGGCGCCGGGCGCCGCGTTCGGCCCGGCCGTCGATGCGACGGGACCGTCCGATCTGGACACGATCGTCGCCCTGCTCGGCCGCTCACCCTCGTGGCCGGACGTCACACCCCGGGCTTGACCGGCACCGCTTCGAGAATCCGAGCGGTGATCAGTTCAGGCTTCTCCAGCGAGAGTCCGTGAGTGGTCTTGGGGACGACCTCGACACGAAGGTGCGGGCTCACGGACTCGAGCCTGGCCGCCACCGCACGGCTGTCGTGGATGACGCTGCGTTCGGCGACGACGATCCGAGTGGGTACGTCGATCGAGTACAACTCGTCGTCGCTGAACAGGTGCATTTCCGGGAGCTGCTGTTTGTACTTGAGCGCACTGAAAAGCAGGGGCCGCACGGTGTGCCGCACGTCCGGATCCCCGGACGCCACCAGCCGGAGGAGCCATTTCGGCAGGAACCAACGGAAGATCTCCCGGAAGCTCCACCAGATGAAGCTGCTGCCGATCGCGCCGAACCCCGCGGCTTCGAAGGTGACGACACCGGCGATCCGGTCCGTCGCCCGGGACGCGAGATTCAAGGCCAGCCACCCACCCCGCGAAACGCCGGCGAGATGGACCTTTTCGTGGCCGGTCCCCGCGAGCACCCCCTCGACGACCTCCGCGAGCCAGTCCGCACAGTCCTCAGTGGACTCAATGGGAGCGGTCTGGACCGAACGCCCTGGTTCGCCGATCGTGTCGACGGCGTGGACCCGGTGCCGGGCGGCGAGTTCGGCGACGTGCGGATACCACGACAGCGACGTGCCCATCGTGCCGGAAAGCAGCACGACCGGCGGGCCGTCTTCGGGGCCGCAGCGCCGGACGCGGGTCGGGCCGAATCTCGTCTCGAGGTCCAGTTCCTCAGCGGGAACCGGCCATTTCCGCAGGATCTCGTCATAGGTGGCGGAGAAACGCACTGCCGCCTTCTTGTCGGTGAACTCCCCCAGCATCGGACCTCCTCGAAGTTTTTATGGTGCACTTGCACCATAACAGCGACCGGCCGCTCCGGCCAACCCCCGACGACATGGCAGAGTGATCGCGTGCCGAAACGAGTCGATCATCAAGAGCGCAGGCGAGGGATCGCGGAGGCGCTCTTCCGGATCGCCGCCGCCCAAGGACTCCAGGCGGTCACTCTGCGCGCGGTGGCCTCCGAGGCGGGCATCTCGATGAACCTGGTCCAGTACTACTTTTCGACCAAGGAGGAGATGCTGCGCTTCGCTTGGCGACGAATGGTCGAGCTGACCATGGAGAGCGCAGGGAAGACCGTCGGCGACGCGATGGCAACCGAAGACGAGCGCACCATCGTGCGCGCCTATCTCACGGCCGTCCTGCCGGAAGGCGAACGCGACCGCATGCTGGCCGCCGTCCAGATCGCCTACTTCGCCGTGGACGTCACGCGCGGAAGCCAGGATCCCGACCAGGAACCACTACTGCCCCACCTGGTCAACGCGGTCACCGACCTTCTCCGTAAAGCCCAGGAGAAAGGCGACATTCCGGCCCGCCTCGATCCCCGGCTGGAGGCGGACTCGCTCGCGACGATGTCGGCCGGCCTCGTCACGGCGATCATGGTCGACGCCTACACCGCGGAGCGAGCGGCGGAGATCGTCGATTACCGGCTCGACGGGGTGTTCACCGGCGGCCGATGAGCATCTCGATGCCGTCCAGGATGCGACCGAGACCGAACTCGACGTCGGCGTCCTCGATGCCTTCCTCCCCGTACGCCTCGCCGGAGACCACGGCGGCGACGCGCGCGTAACCGCGCCCCTGGAGATGCGGCCCCAGAAACCCGCTCAGCGCTTGGACCTGCCCGGGCGGGCTCGCGTTCACGTCCCGAAGCAACGAAGCGGTGCTGCGCACCCAGCCGTCGACCAGTACGGCGCAGCCCATCACGTCCTTGGTACCCAGACCTGAGTCCGCCATCCCCTCCAGGAAGCTCTCCAGCCACCCCAGCAGATTCGGCGTGGTCGGCGCGTTGCGCACCGGCAGATCGATCAGCCAGGGATGGCGGCGGCTGCGGACGAGAAGCGCGCGAGCCCAAGCCGTGACCGCGGCGCGCCAATCACCGGACAAAGGTTCCGGCGGCGGACCCCAAGCCGCTTCGGCCACCAGGACGAGCAGTTCCTCTTTGGAGCTCAGGTAACGGTAGAGCGCGTTCGCGGTGATACCGAGGCGTTTGGCGATCGACGGCATGGACAGCGCCGCGTAGCCCTCCGCGTCGGCCTGCGCGATCGCCGCGTCGACGATCTGTTCGAGGCTGTATCCCGGCTTCGGCCCACGCCGGGGCGCCGGGGCGTACCCCCAGGCCAGCGCGGTGCCCGGCGGCAGCAACTCGATCTTGACGTCGTCCATCGGGGCATTGTTGCATCCAAAACAGGTAAAGGCATACACTGTTCATGCCATACACAGTTAAATCAGGAGTTGGGGGATCGACCATGACCGAACCGAACAGGCGGAACGTGCTCCGCGGGGCGGCCGCGCTGGCCATCGGCGGGGTCGCGGCGACCTACGGGAGCACCGGGTCCGCCGCCGCTCAGCCTCTTCCACCCACCGCGACGAAGGAGCATTTTCCTTTCATTGAAGGCGCTTTCGCGCCGGTGAAGGAGGAGGTGACCGCATTCGGCCTGCCGGTCACCGGCCGCATTCCGAAGGACCTCTGCGGGCGGTACCTGCGCACCGGGCCGAACGTCCTCGGACTCGAAGATCCACGCGCTCACCACTGGATGCTGGGCGAGGGGATGGTGCACGGCGTCCGGCTGCGCGACGGGAAAGCCGAGTGGTACCGCAACCGCTGGGTGCGCTCGTCCGGAGTCGCGGCGAAACTGGGCGAGCGATACCCGTGGCCGGTGCCCGCCGAGGACTTCGCGCCGAATACGCACGTGATCACCCACCACGGCCGCATCCTCACCTTGCAGGAGTCCGGCGCGCCGCCGTACGAGCTCGACGGCGAGCTGAACACCTTGGGGCCGTTCGATTTCGGCGGCTCGCTGGAGGGCTCCTACACCGCGCACACCAAGTTCGACGCCCAGGCCGACGAACTGCACGCGGTGACCTACCACCCGACCTGGGACCACGTGCGGCATCTGATGGTCGACCGGACCGGCCGCGTCGTGCGGACCACCCGGATCCCGGTCATCGACAGCCCGATGATGCACGACTTCGGGCTCACCGAGAACTACGTGGTCGTCTTCGACGTACCGGTCACCTTCGACCCGCAGCCGGGCAAGACCGTGCCTTACAAGTGGAACACGGAGCACCCGGCCAGGGTCGGGGTGATGAAACGCGACGGCGGTCCGGTCCGCTGGTTCGGGGTCGATCCGGTCTTCTACTCGCATACGCTCAACGCCTACGAACAGGGCTCCACGGTGGTGGTGGACCTGACCACGATGCCGGCGCCGTTCGAGGTGGCGGGCAAGCAGGGCTTCGGCGGCCCATCGGCGTCGGGCCCGCCGGTGCTGGAGCGCTGGACGATCGACCTCGCGCAGGGAAGGGTGCGGCGCCGCGTCCTCGACGACCGGCCGCAGGAGTTCCCGCGGGTCAACGAAAGCCTGGTGTCCCGACGGCATCGGTACGGCTACTCGGCCTCGCCGGGTGAGCTGTTCGACGTCTACCTGGACAAGCCCGCCGACTCCTTCGGCAACGCGTTGATCAAGCACGATCTGCGGAGCGGACGCTCGGAAGTGCACCGTTTCGGCCGCGGCGCCGACGCAAGCGAAGCGGTCTTCGTGCCGTCGGCGCGCTGCAAGTCGGAGGACGACGGTTACGCCCTCGCGTACGTGAACAATCCTGACCGCAACGCGTCGGATCTGGTGATCCTCTCGGCGCAGGACTTCACCGCGAAACCGTTGGCCCGCATCCACCTGCCGAGGCCGGTGCCGCTGGGCTTCCACGGCAGCTGGGTCGCCAACTGAGTGCCAGGGCGGTCGCCGGGTGCCCGGCGACCGCCCTTCGGTTCACACTCCGGTGAGCACCTCCTCCAGCGCCGCGGCGGTGTCCGGATACCGCTCCCGCAGCGCCAAACCGGTTGGTGCGGCGCTCCCCCACGGGTCATCGCAGCCCAGCAGACCCGCCACGGCGTCACAGGTCGCCGGATGGGCCGCCAGCAACGCGAGGCCGCCACCCCCGGTCTTCCTCGTCAATGCGAGCGGCTCCGGCTGGTCCTTCCAGGGCGGGACCCATTCGTCGAGCGCCGCGAGCCTGCCAGGGAAGATCCGGCCTGCTTCACGAACGAGCAGCGGCACCAGATCCGCGCCCCGGGACCGGAGCGTGGTGATCAACGTCGGCAACCACGGCAGCAGCAACCTGTCCGGCAGCTCCGCGAAGGCGTTCGACACCGCCTCGACGACGAAGTCGGCCAGCCCCGGCGCCGGTTCCAACGCGTGGACGAACCCGCTGAGGTAGCGCGGATAGGCGGGCAGCACCATCGGGTTGGCCAGGAGTTCGGCGCATCGCTCACGCAGTTCCGCGCGCGAGAGGGTTCCGAGCTGGACCTGTGCCGCCCACAGCAGCGCCACCTTCGACGGCTCCTGCGGATGCGATCCAGCGATCGCCAGCTCCAGCTGCGTACGGTCGCATCCCAGTGACAGGGCCAGCGCCTCCATGCTGAACAGGAAGCCCAGCATCGCGGCGACCTGCTCGACACCGGCCTCCTCGTCGGCGAAGGCCGCCGGAAGCAGCGTGCAGTAGTGCGCGTACCCCGTCCTGACGAAGTCCTCGATCCACTTCGGCAGCACCGGCTCGGTGGTCCGGTAGTGCGCCAGCAGCCGCCGCACCCGCCGCAGCACTTCCGGCGCGCCGTCGACGCTGCGTTCGGTGGCCAGCACCTCCAGAGCACGCGTGCCCAGCTCTCCTGCCAGCCGGGCGCTGCGCAGGTAGAGCGTCGCGTCCTCGACCGCGCCGAGCACCTTCGCCGCGGTCGCCTGCGGGTGGTAGGCGGCGCGCCGAAGCCGCTGCTCCAGCACCTGTTCGATGCTGACGCCCTCGTAACCCAGCTCGATCAGGGCTCGCTGGTGAGTGCCCAGCGCCAGATCCCAAGACTCCTGGATCGGCCGTTCGCCGAGCCGCCGCTCCCCCATGATCGGCCGCGCCGCGCCGTGCGGCATCAGATACCTCAGCATCCACAGCAGGTCAGAGCACAGCTCCAACTCCGGCCGCGAAGCGATGTCGAGCAACGCCCGCTGCACACCTCGTTGCTGCAGCTTGAGGTTCAGCGGCTCCAGCCTGTCGTGGACGTCGCGCGCCAGCGGCGGCAACGCGTCGTAGCCGACCTGGCCGATCCGGTCGCCGCCCATCATGATCTCGACGAGGCGCCGCACGTCGCGCCTGCCGGGTACGACGTCCTTCTCGATGCAGGTGACCGCCGCGTCCTGGAAGTCGTACGGCGTCGGCTTCGCCCGGTCGCGCAGGCCCGCCAGCAGGATCGAGGTCTCGAACACCGCGATGGCGTCGGCCGTCGAGGACAGGTAGCCGTTGCGGCGTGCCGCCCGCACGATCTCGACCGACCAGCCCAGCAACTCGGCCTCGTCCAGCCGGTCTAGGACCGGAGGTCGTTGCAGGAAGCCGGAAAGCTGATCCGATGCGACGGGATCCGTGGTGGGCGCGGGCAGTTCTGCGGCTTTCTTGCGCTTCGGTCCGCCTACCTGTCCTTCCAGCTGGAACTGCTTCACCTTGGTGCGCTTGAGGTTCTTCGCCCACTCGGTCGCGGCGATCGACACCGATCCCCCGGCGAGGCCGAACTGCGCCTCGATCGACGCGTGACTCGACGGGATCAGCCCGTACTGCCAGGTGCTCTCGCTGCGCGGGCTGATCACGAACCCGTCCGTACCCTCGACGCCGAACTCCGCGACCCGGCTGGCCGCGTGGAAGGCGCCGCAGATGTAGAGGCAATCCGCGGGATCGGCGCCCGAAGCGGCGAGGTGCTCGCGCATCCGGGTCCACATGTAGCGCTCGCGGTCTTCGTCCACCCGCACGCGGCGGGTGTCCCCGGGCGCTAGCCGGCGGAACAGACTGCCGATCAGGAACATGACCTGGCGGTAAGTGTCGTGGTCGCTGTCGCCGAGCGGCAGCTCGACGTACTGGTGCCACCACTCCGACCAGTGCCGCACCCGCCCGTGCCGCAGCAGGTGCTCCTCCAGCTCGGCGAAACGGGGCCGCAGATCACCGATCTCGACGCCCACCGCGTCACCGTGCAACGCGGCCTCCTCCTCGGCGGGCGGCGCGTCCGGATCCGGCGAAGGCTCACGCTCGTCCCACTGGAAGACGTGATCGGCGGACCGGTCCACCAGGACGAGTTCGACACCCGGGGTGTCGAGGGCGTACGCGATCGCCTGGTACTCGGCCGAAGCCTCGGTGATCGGCGCGACCACGGACAGCGGAGCCCACTCGGCTGGGAATCCCTTCACGTCCGTCGCGAAGGCCTGCACCGCCACGGGAAGACGGCAGTTGCGCAGCTCGGTCAGCAGCGGCGCCATGTCCTCGCACAGTTCGAGGTAGACCACCTTCGGCTGCTTCTCCCGCAGCCGCCGCGCCATCGCCACGGCCGACGCCGGGGAATGGTGGCAGACCGGGAAGATCTCCAGAGGCTCCTGTACCGCGCGGTCGACGTCGTCGACGAGCCCGAGCAGGATGCCCTCCAGAGCGCCGGGCCCGTCGGCGAAGGCGGCCGCGGCCTCCTGCAACTGGCCGCGCAACGCCTCGAAGGCGCCGCTCACGAGAGGGTGGCGATCGCATCGCGGCCGCCGTCGAGGAACTCCGGCCAGTCCCCGCCCTCGTCCTTGCTGCGCGGTTCGACGACGCCGTGCAGGTACTTGTTGAGGATCGCCAGGTCCTCCGGCTCGCGGCGGGCGAGCGAGCCGACAAGCGAGGACGCGAGCGTGCGGGCGGTCAGCTCGCGTTCCCCGAAGAAGTTGCTGTGCAGTACCGCGTCTTCGAGCACGCCGATCTGCTCGGCGGTGGACAGCGCGGACTCCAGCTTCTCGTCGTCGCTGCCCGCGGACGCCGCCGCGGCGCGCAGGTCGCCGAAGCTGCGCAGCAGCACGTCGAGCAGCGTCGGCGGCACGTCCAGCTCGATCTGATGGCGGCGCAGCAGTTCCTCGGTGCGGAAGCGGACGATCTCCGCCTCGCTCTTCTTGTTCGTCACCACCGGGATGCGGACGAAGTTGAACCGGCGTTTGAGCGCGGAGGACAGGTCGTTGACGCCGCGGTCGCGGCTGTTGGCGGTGGCGATCACGGAGAAGCCGGGCTTGGCGAAGACGATGCCGTCGCTGTCCAGTTCCGGCACCGAGATGTACTTCTCGGAGAGGATCGAGATCAGCGCGTCCTGGACGTCGCTGGTGGACCGGGTCAGCTCCTCGAACCGCCCGATCGAGCCCGCCTCCATCGCCGTCATGATCGGCGACGGGATCATGGACTCGCGGGACTGGCCCTTGGCGATGACCATCGAGACGTTCCACGAGTACTTGATGTGGTCTTCGGTGGTGCCGGCGGTTCCCTGCACGACGAGCGTGGAGTTGCGGGAGATCGCCGCCGCCAGCAGTTCGGCGAGCCAGCTCTTGCCGGTGCCGGGGTCGCCGATGAGCAGCAGACCGCGGTCGGAGGCGAGCGTGACGATGGCCCGCTCGACGATGCTCCGGTCGCCGAACCACTTCTGCGAGATCTCGCGGTCGAGGCCGTCGGCGCGCTCGGAACCGAGGACGAACAGACGGATCATCTTCGGGGACAGGCGCCACGCGAACGGTTTGGGGCTGTCGTCGACCGATTCCAGCCAGTCCAGCTCTTCGGCGTACTTGAGTTCGGCGGGGGCGCGCAAGACGTCGGACATTTCGTGCCTTTCGGGGAGGTTCAGGAGGTGAGGAAAGTCTTGAGTTCGTGGACGAGCTTGGTGATGTGGCCGGAGATCACCGGTGTGCCGAGGTCCTTGAAGCGCTCGCGGAACCACGGGTTCACGCTGCCGCGGCCGGCGCTGGTGACCGAGCCGACGGGGATGAACTTCGCCCCGGACCGGTGGATCGCGGCCATGCTCTCGAAGAGCTGCTCGACACGGGTCTCGTAGAAGTCCGAGATCCACACCACCACGGTGTTGGCCGGTTCGGCGATCTTCGGCTGGGTCAGCCCCATCGCGACCATGCCGTCGTTGCCGCCGCCGAGGTTGGTGCGCAGCAGGGTCTCGAACGGATCGTGCACCCACGGTGTGAGGTCGAGTGCCTGGGTGTCGTAGGCGATCAGGTGGACGTCCACTTTGGGCAGTCCGGCGAAGATCGAGGCCAGCACGGCGCAGTTGACCATCGAGTCGACCATGGAACCGGACTGGTCGACCACCGCGATGAGCCGCTGCGGAGTGGTCTTCTTCGCGGTCTGTTTGTAGTAGAGGCGGTCGACGTAGAGCCGTTCCTCTTCGGGGCTCCAGTTGGTGAGGTTCTTCCAGATGGTGCGGTCGAGGTCGAGGTTGCGGAACACGCGCTTCGGCGGGACCGAGCGGTCCACCTTGCCCGTCGAGGCCTTCTCGACCTGGGTGCGCAGGACCTCCGCGATCTCGTCGACATAGCGGCGGATCAGTGACTTGGCGTTGGCCAGCGCCACTCCGGACAGGTTGTCCTTGTCCCGCAACAACTGTTCGATGAGGGACATACTCGGGCTCAGCTTCGCCGCGAGCGTGGGATCGGCGAGTACCTCGCGCAGGTGCATCCGCTTGACGAGGTCCGCTTCGATGCCGGCGAGGTCCGGCCCGATCGCGGGGAGGAGCGTGCTCAGGTCGGGAGCCCCGCCGCCTCCGGTGCCACCAAGACCCGTCGGAGCACCTCCGGGCCTGCCACCGCGGAGCTCACCAGGACGGCATCCCAGCGCGCGTTCGAGCCAGCCCGCGTCGGCCTGCCAGCAGGACAACTGCCCGGCCGTCACCGTGTGCGGGGCCGGGGCGAAGACGTTGAGCAGCACCTTCGACACCAGCGCCGCACGCCGTACCTCCGCGGCCTTGTCCCGGCTGTCCTCGGCTTCGGGGACCATCAGCCCGTCGAACTCGGCGGCGAGCTCCGGATGCCGCTGGACGACCGAGTCCACGGCGACGTTCGGGTCCAGCAACGCCGACGGCAGGCCGATGTCCTCGACCACGGCCACACTCGCCGATTCGAGCGCGGCCTGCTCCTCGCCGTCGAAGAGCCGGGCGAGCAGCCGCCAGTACAGGACCTGGCGGCGGTTGTCCTCGGATTCGGTCATTTCCGCAGCAACCTTCCGGCGCGCTCGCGCAGCACGGCCGCGGCGTCGGTGGCCGCCTTCTCGGCTTTCACCCCGGCCTTGTCCGTGGTGCCTCCGGCCCAGGCTCCGGCGTGCACGGCAGTGGTCTTCTTGCGCACGGTGGTCTCCACCGCGAGCGGCTGGAGCCGGAACTCGCCATCCCACCGGATCAAGCCGATGCACGCGCCGGACGTCGCGACCGCCTTCGGGGTCAGCGGCCCGGCGGCGGGGATGCGATCGGTCTCGACGGGAAGCCGACTCCCGGCGAACGTGAAGGAAGGCGCGTCTTCGTCGCCTTCGATGCCGTAGCCCTCCAAGAAGACAGGGACCGCGACGCGCACCGGATGCCGGTCCAATGGCGCGACCACCGGCGCGGTGGCTTTCGGCAGGACGACACGCGCGGTGGAGAACGCGTCCGCGGGCTCGCCGAGGCGAGCATGGTCGTCCTGCCAGAGAAGGTCGCCCTCGGCGGTGACCGGCATGTCCGCGAGATCCATCGAGCGGCCCTCGCTGACAGCCGTGAGCAGGGAAAGATGCGGGCGCAGCAATTGCCAGATCCCGGCACCGATGATCGTGTCCGGCTTGGGCACCGTCACGCTCGCACGCACGAGGCGCGGCGCCGTGCCGTCTTCGGGCTCAAGCACCGCATGGACCTGGGCCTGCGCCGCCGTCGAATGTTCGAGCAGGTCGACGCCCAGCGGTAACAGTCGGCCGGTGACGGTGCCGATCGCGGGCGCCGCCGCCACGCCGGGCAGGGTCAGCAACATCCCGCGCGACCACAGGTCACCCCAGCGCCGGACGGGAACGCGCTCCAGCGCCGCGCCCGGACACGACGCCGCCAGTTCCGCCGCGAACCCGTCGAGCAGGACCGCCAACCGGCGCAAGCTCGGCTCCGAGAGTAGTGCGGAGATCACCGGAGCCGAGGCCGAAATCAGGTCGTGGTCGATGCCTTGCCAGCCGGCACGGGCCAGATCGGACAGCCAGGACCGAGCGGCGGCCAGCAGATTCGGCGACTCCGCCCCGGCCGCTTGCCCGGCTGCCTCTTCACCGGGTGGCCGACCGGTCGCCTCGGCGATGCGCGCGAGGACAGCGTCGTGTACGGAGCCGAACACCGCGACCCTCGCCACAGCAAGGGAAACGAAGTGCTCCTCCCCCGCCGCTCCGGCCGCCGTCTTCTCGGCCGCCTCGGCGACCCGCGCCGCCAGCGGCGACCCCGCGACGGCATCGGCCAGCTCGGTCAGGCCGGCGACCTTCTGAGGACGAAGCAGTCCGGCGACAAGCACGTCATCGAACGCGTCGACAGCCGCCAACGCCTCGTCGAGACCGGTGTTGGGGTCGGTGAGCAGATCGGTGCGCATCACACCACCGCCCTGGTCGGCGGGAACCACTGGAGTTCCGGCACCGGCGCAGTCGACGCCTCGAATTCCAGATATGCCAAGTGCCGCAAGAACTGGCTGAACACGGACGCGGCCGCGGTGCTGTCGCCCTGCGACGGCCGCGTCGCGCTCATGGTCTGCGAAATGGCCTGCGCGGTCGGCTCCGGAACGTCCACACGTAGGTATCGTGCGACCCGCTCGGCGCCGTACTGGAGGGTGGATTCGTTGAGCAGAGCGAGGATGTGGTTGCAGAACATGCCCCGTGCCCCGCCGCAAGGCCGATTGTTGTTGGTACTACAGGCGAATTCGTACGTGCTCGCCGCGACCGACGAGACGTAGACTCGCCCGATGTCCGATCCGCTGGACACCACGCCCTGCACCCGTCCGTCGGCCAGTTCGACGAACGGAACCTTCGCGAGCTTGCGCGGGCGGGCAGGTGGCAATACCCGGGCCGTGCTCGCTCTTTCCCAGTCTGACAACGCATCTTCTCCTTGCGGGGTGCCTCGGTGGGGACTGGGAAGAACCTAGCGGGAGGCACCGACAGTTTTGATCACATCCGAAGTTTTGCGAGCTGAGCCGCCAGATCGGCGAGGTCGTCCGCGTAGAAGTCGAAGCGGTCGGTCTCCGACGGCGGGTCCCCGATGGGCCGGGCGACGTAGGCGGTGCGCAGACCGACGCTCTGCGCTCCCCTCAGATCCCACGCGTGGGCGGCGACCATCAGGAGCCGCTCCGGCTTTGTCTTGGTCAGTTCGACGGCCAGCTCGTAGACAGCCGGGTCCGGCTTGTAGGACTGGGCCTCTTCGGCGGAGAGCGCCTCATGCCAGCGCAGGCCTGCGTAGGCGTTCATCCGGAGCAGGGTCGTCCGGCTGGCGTTGGAGAGGCCGATCAGCGGGTAGTGCTCGGCCAGCTTGTTGAGCCCTTCGACCGTGTCGGGCCAGGGCGGCATCCTGCGGCCCGCACTTGCGAGTGCGTCTGTCTGAGCTGCTTCGCGGTCGAGAACGTCGCTCGGCGCGTACGGCCTTTCGCCGTCGACGATGCGCTGCTGCTCCGTTGCGACGTGGCCGAGCCACTGCCTGACCAGCTGATCCGCGTCGGCGTCCGGCTCGGCTTGCCCGACGGCCGCGCGGATCCCGGCCGGTTCGTCGACGAGCGTGCCGAGTATGTCGAACACCAAGGCGTCGATCTGCACGAGCAACCTCCCGGTAAGGGTTAAAGTAGCGGTTAACCGCGAACGTACGAGAGGTTGGTAAGGGATGCAAGTGGCGTTAGACGCTTACGTCTGGGCGGCAGGCGTCGCTACCGACCTGGTCAACACAGCGCCTGAGGTCTGGCACGGCGAAGACCACCTGCCTGACCAGGCCTCTCTCGCCGCCTTCGCCGAGCTTCACTCGATACCTTCGGCCACCCGCCCCAGCGATCTGCTTGCCGTTCGCCTGCTGCGCACGACGGTGCGGGATCTGATCGATCATCCGGACCAGGCGAGCCTTGTCACCGGCGCCACCGCGCTGACGTCTGCGATCGGTGACGTCACCCTCGACGTCTCCTCTGGCCATGCTCGATGGACTGTTTCCCTCCGGCCGGGAGCGACAGTCTCCGACAGTCTCTCGCTGGTCTGCGGCGTCGGGATTCTCGGTGTCGTCCGGGCTCTCGGCGCGGAACGGTTACGCGTGTGCAGCGCGGCCGGTTGCCGAGGCGCGTTCATCGACACCACGCGCCCCGGACGGCGGCGCTATTGCATGCCAGGGCTCTGCGGAAACCGTGTCAACGTGGCCAACCACCGGGCACGCCGAGCCACAGCATATACCCCGCAAGGTAACCAAGCTTGAAGCGCACGCATCACAAGCACCACTCCTATCGACGAAAGGCCGTACGTGCGTCTCCGAAGGCCATCTTGCACGCTAATCATCGAAGCGGTCTTCGAAACAGCTCCGACACATCGAAGCCGCTCGTCGCAGGACATGCCGCCGACTCGTATCTCGTGAGGCTCGACAGTCCTGTATCGAGCGTTCGCTTCACTCGGGATCGTTTACCAAGCCCGAAGTTGTGACTTCCTGAAGCTGTTCGCGCGACAGGGACGAACCGAAGATCGTTCGCGTGGTATCGACCGTCCTCAAAGTCACATTCCTCAAGTCGGCGCCGGTGAGATCGGCTTCCGTCAGGTTGGCTCCCCTGAGCACAGCATCACGAAGGATGACACCTGCAAGATCGGCTCGGGAGAGGTTGGTGCCCTCGAGGTGCGCCCCCACAAGGTTCAGCCCGGGAAGCGCCTGTTCGCTCAAGTCGGTCCGATCGAGGACAACGCCTGTCAGCGTCGTCCGGCGGAGAACTATGCCGTCCAACTTGGCATCGGCGAGGTCGGCGTTGGTCAAATCAGCGCCGCTCAGGTCCGCGCCGACGAGATTGGCTTCGTTCAAGATGGCCGACGTCAGGTTGATGCCGCTCAAATCCGAACCCGCGAGATCCGCGCCTCGCAGATTGATCCGCCCGACCTGCCACAAGTCCGGCCCAGGCCGACGGGCCCGATGAAGGATTTGTTGAGCAGCCAGGCGAACTTGGCGTTCTTCTGTCTGGTCGCGTGTCGGCTTGCCTGAAGAACAGCCGGCATTTTCGGCTACGTTTTCCCGATCGACGGGCAACGGCATCCGCAGATACGCACATACGACGTCGAGGATGGTCTCACGCTGGGCATCGGAAGACCGGCCCAAGCGCTCCAAGGCGTACAGGCCACCCAGGCGGACTGGCGCCGCGTCCGCTCCAAGCTGCTCAACGGCTTTTGTGTACAGCTCGGTGATCCGCCGCTCAGCCGCGTCGTGTTCGGTCTGCCTTGCCACAGAGCGCTGGTCGGTCAGGGCCAACTCGGCGGAGCGTTGACGCCTGGCCGCCAGCAGCAGCGCGGCCGCCCCACCGGTCCCCACGACGATCGTTCCCGCTGTCCGGATGGCGTCCAATTGCACACTGGGACCGGTCCCGCCATAGAGCCGCAGTAGCACGATTATTGCGGTTATACCGATCGCCAGAAGAACTGTTCCGCCGACCGCGATACTCCGAACCGAGATGACTCGGAGATCGCTCGGCTCGTCGTCGGAATCTCGGCGAGTGTGGCTGGCCAGTCCGGCGCCGCCCGCTACCACCAGAACCATCGACAACGGAACCGCCCACCAAGCCGCCAGCCAGGCCCACAGCGGGCCCCACCAAGATCTCGCCGCCCAGCCGGCGACTGCCGCGCCCGCGACGACGCTTGCCGAAGACAGGAGAAGTACCGCTCGGCCTCGAGGACGCGGGTTCACGCGCCGTCTTCCTTGGAACGCGGAGTCGGGCGCCGATAGGCGCGCCCCTGCCTGGCTGCTTCAAGTGTCTCCCGGGTGAGGACCTGCTCTAGCGGCCATGCGAGCTGAGTAAGCTCGTCGAGCCCGTCCGGCGCGCCGATGATCGTATCCGCCGCAGGTGCTGTGATGTCGTCGAGGAGCCTGTGGATCAGGAGCGCGAGCGACCCGGGCCCGCTTCCGCCGTATCCCCAGTTGATTCCGTAGTAGTAGTGCTGGGGCGCCACTTGGAGGACACCGTTCTCGGTCCGCACCCAGATCGGCTCGTCCAGAATGACTTCGATCAGTTTACCGTTTTCTCCTGAGAGACGTTGGGGAACGGCAACCGTCAAGGTCCCATCCGATTTCCGGACGACCGGTGCTCCACTGACAGGATCCACCAGCGGCTCCCCTTGGGGACCAAGATATTCATGATAAGCAGTGGGCTCACTAGCCGGCCTCAGCCTCTTTGCCCACTCCGCACCGTAACGACGATCAGGACGAACCGTCTCAGTGCTGGCATAGTGAAAATCCGCTCCACCATCCCACGCGCGAACAGTCTGGACACACTCGAGCGCCAGCAGGTCGCTGCGGGACAGGATTTCGTGCCAGCCAGTTTGCGCATCAGAAGGATTTATTTCCAGCGGCTCCGGAAACTCTATCGGCCGCGCGGCGACCATAGTGGTCAGCTCCATTGGTTTGCCAACCCGCTCATGTGCCTCTTCCACGAATTCGAGATCGCGGTAAGCTGCTTCTGTCACCCGGCACTGAGCCACTCGGGCCAGACGCAGGAGTACTTTCTGCGCCGGCTCGTCGTCGGTAAGCGCGCTTACCATCCGCAGAAGTGGCGTCACATCGATATCAGGATTGGGCAGATACGTCACCGTTGCACTATCAGGTTCCCATTCTTTCATAAGATGAGGAACCCGAAGGGAAAGCGGCCAGTAAGGCGCAGGACGGCCCAGAACTCGCGAAAGATCTCCCCATCGAGCGGCAAAATCTTGCCACTCGGGATCGGCGTTTCCGGGTTGCGCCGTACCTACAGTCGGCCCATCTCGGCCGAAGTCCGACGCTATTCTGACGAGCGCATCGGCTCCCGGGAAAAGGGCTGCCGCCTCATGCGCCAGCGGTCCTTTGTGATAGCCAAGCGGCCAGAAGACCGCGACAACGCCGGACTCTGTGATCCATTCCTGAACCACGGCATCGGCGACCTGTTTGCTCCCACCGTACACCGCCTTCTCCCTGGCATCCGACCAGTATCTCAACGGAGTCTGCCGGAGAAGCTTTCGCAGACCTGTCGACGCAGCCCACTTGAACAGATCGTTCTCGTACCAGTAATGGCGGCGACCCTGACTACCGGCCGGCGAACAGAAGCGACGACGCCAGTGGTACCACCCGGCTTGCCAAGGCTTGAGACCAAGTGTTCTCGCCGCGGCCCCGATGTCGAGTCTTTCACGATCGTCAAGCCAAGTCACCTGCTTCATGATGCCGCACCTGCGACCGTCCCGGGCGCCTGCCCCTCCGACTCCGGGGAGGACTCTGCCCGGGAACCGGAGGCGAAGAAACGGTGTCCACGCGGGAGGCGCCGTTGTCCAGCGAGCAGAGCACGTCAGTCGTGGGCCTTCGCGAACGTCGAGGTCGTGCGGCGAGCCAGGTCAGCCGAGGTGTCCCAGACCCTGAACCCGCGGTGTTCGAGGGGGACTTGAGCCCCATTTCGCTTGAACACCCCAAGTTCGGCACTCGATTGGCCATGACCGGCAAATACACAACGCGGGGCCCTCCTCGGCAGTTGCCGAGGAGGGCCCCGCGACAACCAGACGTCAGACGCCGGCCACCTGCTGAATCCAGGGCCGGTACCGCGTGATGTTCGTGTACGCGGTGGTCGTCTGCCGGTCGCTCGTCGATGCGACGCCGACCTGCTTGCCGGAAGCGAACATCGGGCCGCCGGAGTCTCCACCGGCGGTGATGCCGTCACCGCGGCTGGCGCACACCGCGACGCCGCCGTTGTAGTCACGGCAGGAGACCGACGTGACCCGGACGTTCGCGACCTTCAGGTAGCGCGACTGGCAGTTGATCTCCGAGCCGCACTGGCTGGTGGCGCCCCAGCCGTAGACCTGCACGGTCTGCCCGTTCGAGACGCTGGCGGTGGTGCCCAGCGGCGAGTAGGTGGCGTTGACCGAGGTGGTCAGCTTGACGATCGCGAGGTCCGCCGTCGCGTGGCGGGTCACGGTCGAGCCGGTGGCCATGGTGCCACCGCTCTGCTGGTCGAGGCTGCCGATCCGGAAGGTGAACGTCCCGCCGCCGGCCACACAGTGTTTCGCGGTCAGGATGTACTGCGGCGCGATGATCGTCGAGGTACACGTTTGCCGGCCGTTGGCGAAGAGCCTGGCCGCCCACGGGCCGCTCGACGCGTTCTGGCCGCCGATGATCATCGGCTGGACGTCGGACGTGGGTTCCGCGGCGGTCGCCACGGGGGCGGTCACGCCGAGCATCGCCGCGAAGGCGGTGCCGGCGATCAGGGCGAAGGAGCGCAATCGCATGGTTCCGACTCATTTCTGCGGCGAGGAACAGGGCCGCGTACCGAGGGAAGGATGGGCTGATTCTGGGACGCGGCAAGGGAAATCGGACACCCTCGAAAGTCGTGTGGAAGGTACCTATCTTTCCGCCTCGGCCACCGTTAGGTGTTTGCTCCAGGTACCCGGGCCATGCCGTCGGTGTCGGTCCAAGCCGAATGGCCCGATCGATGTCCGTCCATTGGGGACGAATGGTGGCATAACCTTAGGGACATAGCCTGGACTCGAGGGGTTTCGGATCAGGCACCGATCACGCCAGAATCGGCACCATGACCACAGCACAGTGGACCCCGACCTACGGTGACCCCTTCGAGCCGGTGCCCTACCGCCCGGCCCGCGTTTCCGCGGAAGAATCGCTGGCCACCGCCGCCGATCTGCGCAGCCGCATGGACAGCCGCCGCACCGTGCGGATGTTCTCGACCGACCCGGTACCCGAGCAGGTGCTCGTCGACGCCATCGCGGTGGCCGCCACCGCGCCCAGCGGCGCGCATCAGCAGCCGTGGACCTTCGCGCTCATCAAGGACGACGCGACCAAACAGCGGATCCGCGATGCCGCCGAAGAGGAGGAACGCGTTTCCTACGAGGGCAGGCTCGGCGACGAGTGGCTGTCCGCCCTGCGCCCGCTGGGCACCGACGCCGTCAAGACACACCTCACCGACGCCCCGTACCTCATCGTCGTCTTCCAGCAGCGCTACTTCCTCGACGAGGACGGCACCAAGCACAAGCACTACTACGTCGACGAGTCGGTGGGCATCGCGGTCGGCATGCTGCTCACGGCCTTGCATCTGTCCGGGCTGGCGGCGCTGACGCACACGCCGTCGCCGATGCGGTTCCTCGGCGAGCTGCTCGAGCGGCCCCAGAACGAGAAGGCGTTCGCGGTCATCCCAGTCGGCTACCCGGCGGACGACTGCGTCGTGCCGAACCTCGTGCGCAAGTCGATCGACCAGGTGCTGATCCGTCGCTGAACCCAGGCGTGACCCGGGTGCGCGCGCACCCGGGTTGCGCGAAGCGACGGTAAACAAGCAGTCAAACTGCTCGTTAGTGCAGTTTTATGCTCGCTTTGACGCATCTCTTGACATATCCGGCGGCGATTGGACACAGTCGGGCAACCGAAGGCGACACGAAGGAGTGTTCTTCATGGCCGACCTGCCCTCTGTCTCCCGGCGGACACTGTTCGGCGGCGCGCTCGCCGCCGGGGCGCTCGCCGCGATCCCGACGACGGCCTCCGCCGCGGAAGAGATCACCGGAGCCGACAGCGCACCCCGCCGCCCTGGTCAGCGCAGCATGATCGGGGTGCCGTTCGAGCGGCACCAGACCGTCCGGATCGGGATGATCGGTCTCGGCAACCGCGGTATGTCGATGATCGGCGGGTGGAGCGCGGTCCCGGGCGCCGCGGTCACCGCGGTCTGCGACATCCGCGCCGAGCGCGCGAAGGCCGCCGCGGACAAGCTCGCCGCCGACGGGCGTGCGCGTCCGGCCGAGTACGGCGGATCCGCCGACGCCTTCAAGAAGATGCTCGCCCGCGACGACATCGACCTCGTCTACATCGCCACCCCGTGGGAGTTCCACTACCCGCAGGGCAAGGCCGCGCTGCTGTCCGGCAAGCACGTCGGCGTCGAGCTGCCCATCGCCACCGAGCTCGACCAGCTGTGGGACCTCGTCAACACCAGCGAGCAGACCCGCAAGCACCTGTTCCTCGCCGAGAACTGCAGCTACGGCCGCAACGAACTCGCGATCCTCAAGATGGCGCACGAAGGCGTCTTCGGCGAGATCACCAACGGGCACGGCGGCTACCTGCACGACCTGCGCGAACTGCTGTTCTCCGACACGTACTACACCGACGCGTGGCGCCGGAAGTGGCACACCCGCAGCACCGCGAGTTTCTACCCGATGCACGGTCTCGCCCCGATCGCCGCCTGCATGGACGTCAACCGCGGCGACCGGTTCGCCACGCTGCGCGCCACGGCGACCGAGCCGAAGGGCCTCGCCGACTACCGCAAGCGCCACATGCCGCCGGGTCACCCGTCGTGGAAAGAGACCTACATCAACGGCGACCTGGTGACCTGCCTGATCGAGACCGAGCAGGGCCGGATCATCCGCGCCGAGCACGACGTCAGCTCGCCGCGGCCGTACAGCCGCATCAACAGCCTCGCGGGCAGCCGCGGCATCGTGGAGGACTACCCCGAGCGGATCTACGTCGAGCCCGATCACACCGGCCACGCGTGGAAGGACTTCAAACCGTACCGCGAGCGCCACGACCACTGGCTGTGGAAGAAGCTCAAGGACGACCCGAACCTCGGCGGTCACGGCGGCATGGACTACGTGCTGCAGTGGCGGATCGTGCAGCAGATGCGTTCCGGGCTGGTCCCGGACATCGACGTCTACGACTCCGCGGCCTGGTGTTCCCCCGTGCCGCTGAGCGTGGTCTCGCTGGCCCGCGGCGGAAAACCGGTCGCGATGCCGGACTTCACGCGTGGCGCCTGGTCGAAGCCCCGGTCCGGGCTCGACTCACAGCCTTCGGACATGCCCGGCTAGGCCACGGCGACGGCTGGCCGGTCCGAGGAGGATCGGTCAGCCCTTCGCCGTGTAGCGGGGAACGACCCGGAACACGCGGAGGTCCCTGGGCGTGCCTTTGGCCCGGAAGTTCCGGCGCGGGCGCACGGTGAAGGCGTCTTGGTCGAGTTGTTCGACGACGCTGGCGCTGGCCAGCACCTCGTCGCCGTCCGCGGCGGCCATGATCCTGGCCGCGATGTTCACGTCGACACCGAGATAGTCGTTGCCGACCCGCTGCGGATTCCCTCGATGAAGCCCCGCGCGCAGATGAGGCAGATAGCCCTCGGCCTTGATCACGCCGACGGCGGAGCAGGTCTCGTAGGCGGCGTTCACCGCTTCGTCCGGATCGGCGAACACGGCCATCACACCGTCGCCGAGCCCTTTGACGACGCTGCCGCGATGCCCGGTGACGACCGATTCGGTCACCTTGGAGACGGAACGCAGAAGCTCCAGGACACGCTCGTCACCGGCGTGCAGCGCCCAGGTCGAGAAGCCGACAAGGTCGGTGAACAGCACGGTGATGCCGTTCGCCGCCAGCGGCCGGTTGCCGGGCCGCCGGACCGCCTGCCAGGCTTGGACGGCGGCCAGGCCCAGCTCACGGGTGGCGCTGGGCCGGTCGGCTCCCGCTTCGGTGAGCAGCCGGGCGAGCCTGTCGGACGAGCGGCCCGTCGATGGCACCAGAGGATCGTTCTCCCCGGGGACGAGCCCCCGGAGGAACCGCGCGCCGCGCACCAGCTCGCCACGCTGGTCCGTCGCGCGCAGGAACTTGCGGGTCCGGAGGTGCCACGGCTCGGGTCGGTCGGTCACGACCCAGACAGTAGTCGTTCGTCACCCGGCGGGAGCACCTGTCACCCGGGTGACAAGAAAACGGCGGGCATTTCCCCTTTCCGCCTTCGCGTGACAATTCACGAACGCGCTATTCCACATACGCGTGACAAGATCGACAAGTAAAGAAAACGCAAGCGCGCTTTCCCTTTCCTCGTTGGTGACTTTCCACCTAGATTCGGCGGCGAGCCCATTCAACGACGAAAGGACCTGACATGACGGAAACCCTGGTGCGAAAGGGTGTTCGCCGGTTCTGCGCCGCCGGGATCGCGGCCGCGGTCGCCGGAACCGTGATGCTCACCGCGGCCGGAACCGCGGCCGCCGTCGAAAAGAACCTCACGTACAAGGGCGGCTTCCCCATCATCGGCGACCAGCAGGTCGCGGTGGTCGTGAAGGCGGAAATCCCGGCGACCGCACAGGCCGGAACGCCGATTTCGGTGCCGTTCACCCTCGACGTCGATTCCGGCCAGGCCGCCGGCGACGGGCTCCGGCTGGTCGGCGCCAAGAAGCTCTCCGGCACGATCAGTTCGAAGGTGAACGTCGCGCTCGGCGATCAGAAGGTGCAGATCCCCATCGAGCTGCCGATCCCGGACACCGAAGTGCCCGCCGAAGGGTCGCTGAAGTTCTCCGCGGCGGGCAAGGTCGACTTCACCATCCCGGCCGGAACCCCCGCCGGTGAGGCGACCAGCAGCGTGGACGCCGCGGCGACCTCGCACATCATCACCGACAGCTCGCTCGGCGAGTTCGACGTGCAGCTCACGCTGGACCCGCCCGACCAGGACGCCGTTCTCGGCAAGACGACCGTCAGCTGATTCCCCGTCTTTCCCCCGGCTCGCCCGAGCCGGGGGAAAGACGCGTCTTGACCTCCAGCGCACTGGAGGTCGCAAGCTGTCGATCATGTGGATTTGCGACAGGTGCGGTATCGAACATCCGGCGAGCCCGGAACCACCCCGGTGCGTCCTCGACCGGGGTGAGGTCGGCATGGAGGAAGCCGGTGACCTCGGCGCGCACACCGGACGCTGGTGGACGCACGAGGAACTGATCTCCGCGCCGCACAAGACCTTGCACCGCGATCACGGCCGCGGCCTGCACAGCATCAAACGGGAGCCGCATTTCGCGATCGGGCACTGGTCCTTCGTCGCGGTGACTCCGGCGGGCGCCCTCCTCTGGGACCCGCCGTCCTGGTTGGACACCGAAGTGCTCGACGTCGTGCGCGGTCTCGGCGACGTCACCGCGATCGCCACCAGCCATCCGCACATGTTCGGCGCGCAGCTCGGCTGGAGCCGCGCGCTGGGCGGGGTCCCGGTGCTGGTCAACGAACGCAATCGCGAGTGGCTCCCCGCGCCCGACCCGGCGTTCGAGTTCTGGGACGAGCGGGCCGAACCCTTGCCGGGCCTCGAACTCGTCCGGCTCGGCGGGCACATGCGCGGCAGCGCCGTGGCCAGGACGCCGGACGGCAGCATCCTGGCGGGCGACACGATCACCGGCGGGCTCGCGCCGGACTGGGTGTCGTTCCAGCGCAACTTCCCCAAGCACATCCCGATGTCCGCGGCCGTGGTCCGCCGGATCGTCGACCGGCTCGACGACTTCACCTACGACCGGCTCTACACCCTCGGCGGCGACACCATCGACCGGGACGCCCGCGCCGTGGTGCGCCGAAGCGCCGAGACCCACATCCGGTGGGTCAGCGGCGACTTCGACCACCTCACCTGACCGCGTTCTTCTCCTTGCGGCGGAAGAACAGGGCGATGACGCCCGCCATCGCCATGAAGAAGGCGACGGACCACATACCTGGGCGGAAGCTGCCGGTCAGCCCCTGCAGCCAGCCGACGAGATAGGGACCCACGAAACCGGACAAGTTGCCGAAGGAGTTGATCAGGCCGATCCCGGCGGCGGCGCCGACGCCGGTGAGGAACGCGTTGGGCAGCTGCCAGAACACCGGGACCGCGGTGAACACGCCGACCGCGCAGAGGGTCACGGCGGCCATCACCAGGAACGGCGACCCCATGTACAGCGCGGCGGCGATCGAGACCGCGCCGACGAACGCGGCGATGGCGACATGCCCGGCGCGTTCGCCGGTGCGGTCGGAATGCCGTGCCCACAGCACCATGGCGACGGCGGCGATCGCGTAGGGAATCGCGGTGATGAGCCCGATCTCGACGATGCTGTAGGTGGTCTGGAACTGCTGTTGGAAGCCCTTGATCACCTGAGGGAGGAAGAACGCGAGGACGTAGAGGCCGAAGATGATTCCGAAGTAGACGGCGCTCAGCGCGAGCACGCGGGGGTCGGTCAGCGCCGATCGCGTACTCACCTCGTGAGTGACCGTGGCGGTGTCTTCCGAGTCCAGGGTGGACTGCAACGCCGTGCGCTGTCCCGGCGTCAGCCACTTCGCGTCCTTCGGCTTGTTCGGCAGCAGGAAGAACACCGCGACGCCGAGCAGGATCGAAGGCACGCCTTCGGCGAAGAACATGAAGCGCCAGCCCGCGTCGAAGCCGAGGACGCCCTCGCCGTTCTGGATGAGCAGAGCGGAGATCGGGCTGCCGAGGACCGACGAAAGCGGTACCGCGAGGAAGAACAGCGCGACGATCTTGGCCCGCACCTTCCGCGGGAACCAGTAGGTCAGGTACAGGATGATGCCGGGGAAGAACCCGGCCTCGGCGATACCGAGCAGCACCCGCACGATGTAGAAGCTGACCTCGCCCTGGATGAACGCGGTGGCCGAGGCGACGATGCCCCAGGTGACCATGATCCGCGCGATCCAGATCCGGGCGCCGACCTTGTGCAGGATGACGTTGCTGGGCACCTCGAAGAAGAAGTACCCGACGAAGAACAGGCCGGCGCCGAGCCCGTAGGCGGCCGAACTAATGCCGAGATCGGCGTTCATGGTGAGCGCCGCGAACCCGACGTTGACCCGGTCGAGATAGTTGAGCAGATAGAGCAGCCCGAGGAACGGGACCAGCCGGATCATCGCTTTACGGACCGCTTGCGCGGTGGACACCTCTGCCGTCTGTTCGTCCATCCGCGGGAGTGTAGAGGGGGTCAGAACAGCGGTGGCAGGAAGGCACCGAGGTTCCCACCGGCGGCCCGATCGGCGGGATCGGGATCCACTTGGACCACGTCGGGGTCGCGCGGGTCGTAGGTGACCTTCACCGTCGAACCGCGGGCCGGGGCCTGGAGCGGCGGGGTGATCATCGTCGCGATGACCGTCCGATCACCGGTTTCGGTGGGAAACCGGACCTGCACGGTGAACCGCGGATTCCCCATCACCCAGACGTTCGTGAACTCGACGCCGATGACCTGTCCCATCACCTGGACGCCGGTCTGGGCCAGCGCCTGCGCCCTGTCGTCGGCCTCCGCCTTGGAGACGAACGCCCGCCCCAGCACCATGATCATGACCAGCGCCGTCACCCCGGCCACCGCGGGCACGAGATACGGCTCGTAGTAGACGACCCAGTCGACGTCGGTCCACGGCTCGGCCGCGCCGTGGCCGACCGGCAGCCGTGTCCCCACGGACTCGGGCGGTGTCCACGACGGGATCGCGACGCCGGTGCCCACCGCGATACCGAGCGACGCGGCCAGGCTGCTCGCCCGGAAGCCGACGCCCATTCCGCGCAGTGACATCCCGCCGCTCCACAGCATCGCGAAGCCGAGCGACGACGCGATCGTGATCGCGACGCTGAAGATCAGGACGAGGGAGACCGCCGGGCCCGCGTCGGCCCCCCACGCGTCGACGCGGTTCAGCGACATCAACCGGAAGCCGTCCAGCAGCCCGAGGGCACCGGACCAGCCCGTGACCGCCCAGGCGAGCGTGGTGGGCACGCCGAGCAGCCACAGGCGCAGGCCGGGACGGCGGGCCTGCCGGGGGTCTTCCGGCAGGCCGAACTCGAACGACGGGAACATCTTCGCCCCCTACGCGATCGGGCCGAACACGGCGACCTTCGCCGGGTCGGCGGGGTCGACGCGGGCCTCGTGCCGGGTTCCGGGCGCGTACTGCTGGATCGTCGCCAGCGGCGCGATCAGCGAGGTCACGGTCCCGTAGGTGCTGCCGTCGGCGCGGGTGACCTCGAGTGTCGCGGTGTACTGCGCCTGTCCGGCGATCTTCCGTCCGGTCGGCTCCAGCTCGCGGATCACCAGGGTGGCGGGCTCGCACGTGTCGTAGAGCCGGCGCAGTTCGGTGCCGTAGGCCTGCAGTTCCTGCTGCTGGCGCAGTTGCTCGTCCATCGGCAGCGCGAGGAAGGCCGCCATGTCCGGGTCGGCGTTGAGGTTCCGGAAGGCCTGGGCGGCCAGCTGCGGTGTCGGCAGCTGCGGGGTGATGTCGTGTCCCTGCGCGGCGGCTGCCTGCCGGAACTGCTCGGCGTGCCGCTGGAAGTCCTGCTGGCCGCGCGCCATGCCCTGCTGCGTCGCGTCGTTGATCTTGTCGCGGATCTTCTTGAACATCGGGTGCCGCCTTTCGCTGTGTCGTTCTCGATGGACACAGCTTCGGCGGGCCGTCCCGCTACCGAACCCAGGTTTTCCCGTCGTCGGTCGCGTCGAGGCAGGTCAGAGGCGCCCAGAAGACCGGCGAGGACGCGGGTTCGGGCTTCTCGCGCCAGCGGGCGAGCCGGGACCGCTGCCATGCGCACAGCTCGGTGACCGGATCCTCGCCGGCGAGCGCGGTGTCGACGGCGATGACCAGTTCGGACATCGGGTCCGAACCGGGCACGGCCGCCGACGTCGGCAATGCCCAAACCGTGGCGGCGACCAGTCCCGCCCCGGCCGCGACGGCGGCGAGCAGCACGCCGAAGGGTTCGGCCAGGCCGAAATCGCCCGCACTGGCGCAGCCGATCAGCGCCACCCGCGCGGGCATCGTATCCACTTCGGACAGTGCGAGGTCGGCGGCGGTGAACGGGCGGTGCGGTCCGATCGGCGCGGCCGTACCGGGCAGATCGGCCGGACAGGACAGGTGCAGCGCGGTCTGTGCGCCGTACTCGTCGCGCACGCGGCTGACATGCCCCACGAACACGAGCCGGGAACAGGGCCGCGTCAGGAGTTCGGCGAGCAGCCGGCGGTCGGTGTCGGTGCGGCGGACCAGATCGAGCCCGCGCGCGGCCGCGGGAAGGACCGGGCCCTCGGCGAGCCGCGCGTCCAGATGGCGGATCAGCGGCGACGTCGTGTCCTGCTTGCCGAGCACGGAACCCAGTTCGCCGAAGGCGCTCTGGCCGGGGATGCGCGGGTCGAGCAGGTAGACCGGAGGGCCGTCCGCGGCGGGCGGACGGCGCGGGATGGCGGCCGGGGCGAGCAGCGAGACGTCGGCGATGTCGAGGACGCGCTCGTCGCCGTCGAAACAGGTGCCGATCTCGTCGATCTCGAGGACATGATCGGCCCGCCGGTCGGGCAGCGCCAGCAGTCCCCACGGGACACCGGCGAGGCTCGGGGACGGCTGGATCCGCAGGAGCGGTCGGTTTCCGTCGGCGGCGGCACGCCGGAGCGCGGCGACCAGGTCGGCGGGCAGCAGGTTCAGCGCGAGAACGCGAGCCAGGCGTTGCTCACCGGCGAAGCTGCCGAACGCGTCTTCGCCCAGCGAGCGCCGGACGGCGTCGGCCACGCTCTCGCCCTCGTGCGGTGTCGGCGAGGCGGCGTCCAGGAACTGGCGTGCGGTCCCGACCAGGGCGAACTCGATCGGATGCGTGTGGACGGTGTCGAGGTCCTCGGTGGTCCGCCAGCTGAGGAACGTGTGCCCGGCGTCGGCGAAGCGCAGGAGGAAGGTCTCCCGACCCGGCCGGGCGGCGGGCCACGTCTCGACGGTTTCGGTGACCGGGCAGGGAAGCCGGTACCGCTCGGCAGCGAGATCGAGCCATCGGTCCAGCTCCATCCCGGACGAGGGCGACCAGCGCAGGGCGGGCGGCGGGGCGAGCCGGAGCGGAAGCGACGCCGTGACGGAACCCAGTGCCGCCAACGGAAGCCGGTCGTCCTCAGTGGACGGCAGCAGTTCGAGGGCGGGCAATGTTCCGGTCAGGTCGAGCGACGGCCCCTCCACTCCCGTGTACGCCCCGACCGCGCAGGTGCGCTCGATCAGCTCGGCCGCCAGCCTCGATTCGCTCAACTGGGTCAGCAACGCCAGCGCCATCCCCATCGTCGGAGCCGCGATGTCCCGTGCCCACGCCGTACGCGCCTGTGGCGAGAGGAATTCGAAGCGGTACTCCGCCGCCGCGAGTGTCAGCGGGAGCAGCAGATCCAGCACCGCCCGCAGATCTTCCCCCCTGGCGAACCCGATCGAAGCCGCCACGAAATCCGTGTGCAGGAGATCCGCCCAGTCCCCCGACGCCCGCGCCGATTCCCTGGCACGGGCCGCGTGGTCCTCCGCCGTCGCCCAGTCCCCCTCCGCAGCGGCGCAGCGGGCCAGTGCCGTGTCGAGGAGGCGCAGTCCCGGAACGTCGCCATTGGCAGTCCGGATCGTTTTCGCGTGTTCGAACTGCGCTCTGGCCTGCGCGACGTCGCCCGTGTACAGCAGCAACGTGCCCAGCGCGTAACTCGCCTCCGCGACGTCGCCGGTCAAGCCCGCCGCCGCGAGTTCGTCGCGGGCGGCGACGATCGCGGCGACCGCGCCGGGGAGATCACCTGCCAGGGCGCGAGCTTCCGCCAGCCCGATGCCGGCCTTCGCGGCCATCGGATCCCCCGCGTGCTGAGCGCTCAACCTCAGCAGGTCGGCCCGTGCGTCCGCGTCCTCACCGCCCGCCTGGCGGAGCCGCGCGCGTTCGGCCCTGACCATGGACTGCTGATGCCTGACCCGCTCGCGGACCTCGTCGATCTCCGCGAGGGCGTCCAGCGCCGCCAGGATCTCTTCGAGCGCAACCCGCGCACCCGCCAGATCCCCGGCGGCGATCTGGACGCGCACGTCGAAGATCCGTAGTTCCAGCTCGTCGACGCCGTGGACGTCGAGCAACTCGGGTGGATACTGCTCCGGCCCCGCGTCCTTGCGGAACGCCGCCCGGCGGCGCTGCCCGGCGATCAGCTCACGCGCCTTGACGACGTCGCCTTCCTCCGTGGCCAGGGAGATGAGCACGCGATCGGCGACCTCCCGGGAGCCTTCGATCATCCGCACCTCGGCGTACTGACCGAAGTGGACGATGGCGACGGTGCTCACCTTGAAGACGTGGAGCACGGCTTCGGCGCACTGCCGCGCGTTGCGCAGATCCCCTGCCGAATAGAAGACCGTGGCCAGATCGCTGACCGCGGCGAGTTCGAGATCGGTCCGGTCGAGCCGTTGCGCGATCTCCCGCATCCGGGCGTACTTCCGGTGCGCACCGGCGACGTTCCGCACCGCGGCGAGCTGCTTGGCCTGGTCCTGGACTTTGGCGGCTTCGATGAGCAGCTTCCGATACTTGCTCTCGGACAGCGAGCAGGCCGGTACCTCACCGTACGAAGCCGGGTCGAGACCGAAATACCTGGCGACACAACGACAGTTGTAGCCATGTGAGGTCGCGGCGCTCAGTTCGGGCGGGAGCGGACGGTCCGGCGGGTTCTGAGGCGGCGGCATGCCGACAAGCACGTCAGAACTCCTCGTCGTCCGAAACGGCCGCTGCCCGTTCGGCGAGCGTCCTGACCTCCGGCGGGCGGGCCCGGACGAGCGCGACCACCTGAGCCCGGTCTTCGGGAGTGGTCCCGGCGACACCCTCTCCTGCCGCCCCGACGACCAGCGTGACCCGTCCACTGTGGACTTCGGTGGCGAGCCGGGTCGCGGCGTCGTCCAGGTCGGCCGTGCCGGTGAACCGCCCGGCGCCCAAGGCCAGCGACACCTCCGCGAACGGCTCGCCGTCGTCGGCCGCGACCGCGGTGAGCGTGGCGTCGGCGAACGCGCCCGCGACCTCGACGTCGAGCCGGGCGCCGGTCGCGGCCGCGACGATCCGCCAGGTCACCGTGTTCTCGGCGGCGTCCAGGATCCCCGGCGGCACCCGCGCCCAGTCGACGCTCGCCCGTCCGCTCGCCAGGACGCCTTCACTGCTCGAACCCGGATCCGTGCCCGCGGCCAGCGCGTACGCGCGCTGACCCGGTGCCGCGTTTTCCAGGCCTGCCGACACTTCGGCCGCGGCTTCGGCGCGCACGACGTCGTCCTGGTCGTCGAACCAGGCCGCGAGGCGCGTGCACAGTCCTCGGACTTCGTCGGCGACCGGCGTCGCGGCGGCCACGAGCGCACCGTCCGCGATCGCCGTGTCGAACAACTCAGCCGGGGAGGCTTCGAAGCCGTCGAGGAGGCCCTCCGCCAAGTCCTCCACGTCGGCCGTGGCGACCGCCGTTTCGAGGTCCAGCAACGCCGGGTCGAGCGAGGGCACCCCGAGCGAGGGGCTCGCGGGCCACCAGCGACGCAGCCACAGCAGCAAGGCGAGCCTGCCCAGTTCCGGGACGGCCGGGAGATCGGCTTGGCCCTGGCCGAGCACGGCGAGGCTCGCTTCCGCGCCGATCAGCCGGGTCAGCCACGGTTCGGCGGCCCCGGCGTCGCTGAGTTCGAGCCGCATCGAGGTCGTCCGGCCGGCGAGCAGCTCGGCGAGGGTGAACCGGATCAGGCCGCCGTCCGCCGCGACCACGGGTGTGTGCACCGGATGCGTCACGACACGGCCTCCAGATCGGGCAGCCGGGCGACCAGCGCCCGACGCACCTTGGTCCGCAGGTCCAGCGAGGTCGAACGGACCACACCGGTGACGAGGTCGCGGACATCGGCGGCGTCGGCGGGCAGGTCGCCGCGGACGTCGAAGCCGTGCAGCCGGACCCACAGCCGGTTGAGGAACTGCTTCGCGAACTCGCGCAGATCGCGCAGGAGTTCGGCGTCGGGCCTCGGGAGGAGCGGGGTGGATCCGGCCAGGGCGCGGCGAGCATGCAGGACGTAACCCTCCCGTGCGACCTGGGCGTTGAGCTGACGTGCGAATTCGGGGACGCCCGCGGGCGTGGCGCCGTCGAGTGGCCGCAGCGCGGGCGCGAGGACGACTCCGAGCGCGAAGCACGCGGCCAGCGCGGGCACACCGAGCCCGAATCCGGCGGCGACCCGGGCCAGTTCGTCGTCGACGAGGTCTGCGACCGGAGCCCGCTCGTCCGCGGGAAGACGGCGCAAGGTCGCGCGCACCCGCCGTTCGACACTGCGTTCGAGGAGTTCGGCGCCGGACTCGTCGCGCCGGTTCAGCGGAGGGACGGCGGTGCGATCGCCGCGCTGGAGACCGAGGTCCGGGACAGGCAGTCCGGAGATCTCCCGGACCGTCTTGGTCAAGGCGCGGGCGCCGTCCGGTTGCCGCAGCGCGAGCCCGAAAGCGTGTCCGGCGGCCGAACCGGCGAGCGCGCGCCAGGCCGGATCGGAGAGTTCGTCCACAAAGGACTTAAGCGGTGCGGTGTCCTGAGCCGGGGCGGCCTCGGCGTGCCAGCGGCGCTCCAGTTCCCGGGTGAGGTCCGCCGAGATCCGGGGATCCGCGAGATACCCCGCCAGCTGATCTACGCCCGCCGTCTCGCCGTCGCCGTGCAGATCGCGCAACGCCGCCGCGGCCATCTCGGCCGCCTCCGGCCCGGGCTCGCCGAAACCGGTCGCCAGCTCGTACGCCAGCGGGAAGCAGACGTCCTGGACGTTGCCCGCCGTGATGCGCAAGGCGCGGCGCCCACGTTTGAGGTGGACGAACCACGCGGCCGTCGCGCGCAGCCTGTCCGCGTCGGCCAGCAGCAGGTCCGTCACTTCCGCCGCCGCGACCTGGTCCAGCACCGGGCGACCGAGCCGGGGGCGCGCCGCCGTGCGGATCACCAGCGGGTCGATGATCTTCTTGATCGTCCGGGTCAGCGGACCGCCGTCGGCGGCCGAGAGGACCTCGACGCCGTCGAGGCTCGCCCAGGCCTGGGCGATGACGGCCGAACGCAGCCGGGGCTCGCTCGATCCCGTCGTCACTAGCCCTCCCCTCGCGCCGGCTTTCACTCTATCCGAGACCGGACCGCGCCCTGACCGGAAGGATTCAGCACATCAGCCATTTCCCGTCCGGCTCCTGCCGCAGGCCCATTCCCCAATCGTCCTGTTTGGCCGCCGCCTCCCTGATCACCGGCGGGGCATCGGCCGGGAGGTCGGAAACCACCCACGCGAACCGAGCCGAGTGGGTCACGGCGCCGACAGGCTCCGGACGCTGCTGCACTCGCAGAACCCGGACGGAGATCGTCACTCCCATGACCGAGTAGCCGCCTTCGGAAAACGACCCGCTGCCCACTACCCGCAAGCGATCCTCCACTCGACGGCGTTCCTCGGCGCACGTCACGCGTTCGGCCTCGGCACGATCCTGCCGGGACAGCGCGGACGCGAAAGCCGCGGCCGTCGACTCGGGTGTCGAACGGTCCACCGGGGCATTTCCCGCTGTCGCCGCGCCGCTGGGCGGGGAAGCGGCCGCGACGTTTTCCTCACCCGGCCCGGAGAACGCCGCGACGACTCCGTATCCGCCCGCTCCGAGCACACCCAGCAGCGCGACCACCACCGTGGCCGCGACGATCGGGTGACCACGCACGTGCTTGACGACCTTTTGCTTGATCCGGACGTCTCCGCCGCCGTTCGAGACCACGGAGCCGAGATAGTTGCCGTCCTTGACGGTGACGGCGTTCCCGGGCGCGAGTTCGCCGACCGCCGCATCGAGGTCGCGGGCGAACCGCGGGTCCCGCGCGGTGGCCTCCCCGAGCAGGCGGATCAGTTCGTCACGGTTCGCCGGGGACGGCGCTCCCGACCGGCTCGCCTCGGCACGCACCCTGGCCACGAGGGATTCCTCGCCGATCCGGGCCGCGATGGCCGCCCACGCCGTGTCGACCGCGCGGCCGTCCTTCCCCGGTGTGGCCGTTCGTCTGGACAGCACCTCGACCACGGCTCGCACATCCATGTCGTTCCTCTTCTCTTCGTCCTCGTCCGGCGGACCGTCATCGGCCCGCCGCGAACTTCCCGGGAGGCGCCGTGAACCGGCCGTCGCGTCCCCAGCACTGGGCCGTGCCGTCCGAGCGGACCGCGCAGGAGTACTCCGCTCGCGCACCTGCCGCGAGGGCCGTGAAAGAACCGGGTGGCGGGGTGATCTGACCGCCCTTGTCACGTCCCCAGCAGACGAGCGCCGAGTCGGCGCGCAGTGCGCACGAGTGCTCCTCACCGACCGAGACGGCGGTGTACGTCCCTGCCGGAACAGACGACTGCCCCTCGTCGTCGCTTCCCCAGCAGACCACCGCGCGATCTTCGCGGAGAGCGCACGCGTGACGACTTCCCCGTGACACCGCGGTGAACTTCCCCTGTGGCGGGACGGCGGCTTCGCCGAGGTCCAGGCCCCAGCAGTTCACGACGCCGTCGTCCCTGACCGCGCAGAGATCACCTCGGCCCAGCGAGATCGCCTTGTACCGGCCCGGGGGCGGGGTCACTTTGCCGACCCAGCAAGCGATCTCCCCGCCGACGCGGATTCCGCATTGGTCGGTGATCGCCTGGAACCGGCCTTCGGGTGACGGGACTTCCTGGGCGGACGAGTTCGTGTTCCAGCAAAGGACGGTCTGATCCTCGCGGAGTCCGCACGCCGCCTTGTCGCCCACCGCGACCGCGGCGAACCGGCCTTCCGGCTGTACTCGTTCCTTTCCGCCGTCGCCCCAGCACAGGACCGTGCGGTCCGCACGCACTCCGCACGCGGTCCCGGTACCGGTCGCCAAGGTTTCTTTACCCGACGAGGCGGGCTTCATCGCCTCGGAGACGACGGCGGCCCACGCGCTCGTGCCGCCACCGAGCACCACCTTGCCGATCCCGTAACCACCCCATCCGAGCAAGGACAAGAGCACGGTCACGATCGCGATCGCCACCACCGGGTGCCGCTGCGCTTTGGTGACCACCCGTTGGCTGATCCGCACCGAACCGGTCGCGTACACCGACCCCACCGCGTTGCCGCCGGTGACGGTGACCGGCCCCGGCACGACGCGCTCGATCTCCTGGGGCCGCGCGGTGTTCCGGTACGCCTCCGCGATCACGGCACACAGACCGACGGCGAACGCGGCCGCGGTCGCGACGGCCACCGGTTGCCATCCACCGCTGTCGGTCACTTCCTTCGTTCCGTCCGCGCGGTCGCTGATCCCCCGCACCACGATGGTCGGGGTCGAGTCGTTCAGATGGGCGGCGAGCGCGACCCCGGAGCTCTCGGTCTCCACCGCGACGGCGTCGTTGTAGTGCTTCCGCAGGCGATCGTTCTCGGGTGCGGTGGACGAGTTCAGGACCACTTCACCGGCGGCCACCGGCTCGAAGTGGATCGTGGCCGTGCTGTTCGCGGCACCGGGCCAGGCGCCGGAACGGCCGGCTTGCCTGGCCAGTTCGACGAGCCGATGCGCGGTTTCCGAAGCCCTCGGCCTCGCGCCGAACTCCTCGCCGTCGATCCGGCCGCCTTGGTAGGCGTACACGCGAGTGGCGACCACGACGTCACCGAGCCGGATCCAGTCCCGCAGTCCACCCGCGATCCCCACGAACACCACGGCGTCGGGCCGGAATTCGGCGATCGCGCGTTCGGTGACGGCGGCCGCGTTCACCGTGCCCATCCCGATCACGCCGAGCGCGACCGAGCAGTCGGGCCGCGCGGTCAGATGACCGACTTCGAAGACCGAGCCCGCCGGATGGTGGTGTCGTGTCAGCCCGCTCAGATGTGCCCGCACCGCGTCGCCTTCGAGCTCCAGCGCGGTCAAGATCAAGATCATGCGACGCTCCCGTGCGGCCATTTATCGTCACCCTGACGATTACAGTCGATAGTGTGTACCTAGGTCGCAGCATGCACAAGATACGTTTCAGGGATCCGCGAATTGTCGTCAGATGGACGTCAAGCTAGGCTGCACACATGGCCGAGAAGTGGGTGATCCCGAAGGTCGCGACGTCGGTCGACCTCGTGATCCTGACCATCCGGGAGCAACGACTGCACGCGCTCGTCATCGAGCGGGCCGAGGAGCCCGATCGCGACAAGCCCGCGCTCCCCGGCGGGTTCCTGGCCACCGAAGAGGAAGATCTCGACGCGGCGGCCGCGCGGGAACTGGCCGAAGAAACGGGACTGCGCCCACAAGGCCTGCACCTCGAACAACTCCGCACCTACGGGGCCCCCAACCGGGATCCCCGTTTGCGCGTGATCACGACCGCCTACCTCGCGATCCTGCCCGACCTTCCCGAGCCCGTCCCGGGCGGCGACGCGCGGGCCGCGTCGTGGCAACCGGCGAATCGCTTGCTGGACAAGCGGAACACCATGGCGTTCGACCACGCGCGCATCCTCGCCGACGGCGTGGAGCGAGCACGCGGACACCTCGAGCACACCACTCTCGCCGCGGCGTTCTGCGCACCCGAGTTCACCGTCGCCGATCTCCGGGCGGTGTACGAAGCCGTCTGGGGACATGCCCCGGACCCCCGCAACTTCCATCGCAAGGTCACCAGCGTCGACGACTTCCTGCTCCCCACCGGCAGGCGGACCACCCGGCACGGCGGCCGCCCCGCCGCCCTCTACCGCAGGGGCGGTGCCACCACCCTCTACCCGCCCATCCTTCGAGAGAGCAGTGCGACGGCGCGCGCCTGAGATCGAAGGCACGACCGTTCGGGGTAACTTTCGTCCGAGTTGTACATACTTTCGTTGACTTGATACGAAAGTCCTCTTAGGTTCAGC
Organism: Amycolatopsis azurea DSM 43854; assembly: GCF_001995215.1. Taxonomy (GTDB): domain Bacteria; phylum Actinomycetota; class Actinomycetes; order Mycobacteriales; family Pseudonocardiaceae; genus Amycolatopsis; species Amycolatopsis azurea. The sequence continues at coordinate 674,115 of NZ_MUXN01000002.1, read as the reverse complement.
GGACATCACAGAGGTGCTCCGCCGCCGACCCGAGGGGCAACGATGCTTCCGTCTGTCCGCAAGCGCTTCAACCGGTCCATAATCGCCTCGTTGGCGCTGGTCACGGGCCTGTCAGGGCTGGTGACGGCTCCGGCCGAAGCGGCCGTCCCGCCCCAGCAACCAGGTGTCACGCTCCGCACGTACGACCTGCAACGCGAGATCACCAAGCTCTGCACGATCAAATCCGGCCAGACTCCCAACGTCGACAAGCTGATGCCGACGATCAACTGGACCAGCACGGCGGATTTCGGGCTGAACGAGCAGTTCGTCTCCGAGGTCATCGCCAACATCACCATCGCGACGGCCGGGCAGCACGAATTCCGGCTGACCAGCGACGACGGCTCCCGGCTCAGCATCGACGGCCAGACCGTGATCAACCACGACGGCCTGCACGGAGCGACGCCGGCGACCGGCTCGGTCCAGCTGAGCACGGGGTATCACGCGCTGCGGATCGATCATTTCGACAACACCAACGACCAGCAGGTCACCCTCGAATGGCGGCCGCCGGGCGCGGGCGACTTCGCGCTCGTGCCGAATTCGGTGCTCAGCACCGACGCCGACGTCGTCCGGGTGACCTCGCCGGGACGCAAGGAGTGCGAGGGCGCCGCGGATTCGCCCGGTGACGGCCTGCCGCTGAACGCCGTCCACCCCGGCTTCACGCTGACGAACCTGCGTCCCGACGGTTTCCAGCCGCAGGTCACCGGGATGGACTGGCTGCCCGACGGGCGGCTCGCCATCGCCACCTGGGGCGGGTCCGACAAGGTCCTCGGCGAGGTCCACCTGCTGAGCAACGTCAGCGGGAACACCGACCCGAGCAAGGTACGGACCCAGCGCGTCGCCAGCGGGCTGAAGGAACCGATGGGCGTCAAGTACGTCGACGGCAAGCTGTACGTGTCGGAGAAGACGCGACTCGTCGAACTGAACGACACCAACGGCGACGGCGTGACCGACGACTACCGCACCGTCGCCACGTGGCCGTTCGGCGGCAACTTCCACGAGTTCGCGTTCGGCCTGCTGTACAAGGACGGCTTCTTCTACGCCAACCTTTCCGTGGCCATCAACTACGGCGGCGCCACGACCGATCCGCAGCCCGCCGCGAACCGCGGGACCACGATCAAGGTGAGCAAGGCCACCGGTCAGGTGTCCTACATCGCCGGCGGGCTGCGCACACCGCACGGCATCGGCTGGGGACCGGAGGGCGACGTCTTCGTCACCGACAACCAGGGCGGCTGGCTGCCGGCGAACAAGCTCGTGCGGGTCAAACAGGACCGGTTCTTCAACCACTACACCAATCCCCCGGGCCCGTTCGACGCGAAACCGGTCACCGCGCCGGTGTTGTGGCTGCCGCACAACGAGATCGCGAACTCACCGAGCAACATGGTCATGCTCTCGCAGGGTCCCTTCGCCGGGCAGATGGTGTACGGCGACGTGACCTACGGTGGGCTCCAGCGAGCCTTCCTGGAGAAGGTCAACGGCGAGTACCAGGGCGCTGTCTTCCGGCTCACCCAAGGACTCGAATCGGGCGTCAGCCGGATCAGCCTCGGGCCGGACGGCGCGATCTACACCGGCGGGATCGACGGCGGAGGCAACTGGGGCCAGCCCGGCAAGCTCGCCTACGGCCTCCAGAAGGTGACACCCAACGGCACGAACGCCTTCGACATCCGCGCGATGCGGGCCGTCGCCGGCGGTTTCGAGCTCGAGTACACCCAGCCTCTGTCGGCCGCGACCGCGCAGAACCTCGCGGCGAAGTACCAGGCACAGCAGTGGCGCTACCAGCCCACTCCCGCGTACGGCGGGCCGAAGGTCGACGAGCAGACCCTGTCCGTCACCTCCGCGAGCCTCTCGCCCGACCGCAAGAAGGTCACGCTGCAGGTGGCGGGCCTGAAGGCGGGCCACGTGGTGCACGTCCGGTCCCCGCGTCCGTTCGCCGCGGAGTCCGGCGCGGCGCTGTGGAGCACGGAAGCCTGGTACACGCTGAACTCCTTGGTCGGCGGGCCACCGGCGAGCACGACCTACGAGGCCGAGCGGGCCGCGCTGAGCAGTGGCGCGGCGACGAACACGAACCACAAGGGCTATACGGGCACCGGGTTCGTCGACGGCTACTGGAACCAGGGCGCCGCGACGACGTTCACCGTGAACGCGCCCAAGGCCGGTGCCTACAACGCGGCGCTGCGGTACTCGAACGGCCCGGATCCGGCTCCCGGGACCAAATCCGTGACCGTCTACGTCAACGGCACCAAGGTGAAACAGGTCCGGCTCGCCAGTACCGGCAACTGGGACACGTGGAACACGCAGCCCGACACGCTCAACCTCAAAGCCGGGTCGAACACGATCTCCTACCGCTACGACACGGGCGACGCGGGCAACGTCAACCTCGACAGCCTCACCCTCACCGAATCCCAGCGCGTCCAGCTGTTCAAGGGCACCGACCTGAACGCCTGGGAGAAACGGGCCGGCGGTGCCGCGACCTGGCCGGTGTCCGGCGGCGCGATGGAGTCCAACGGGGGCGACATCCGCACGAAGCAGCAGTTCGGTGACTTCCGGCTGCACGCCGAGTGGAACGAGCCGAACTATCCGCCGGAGGTCACCGGGCAGCAGCGGGGCAACAGCGGGATCTACCTCCAGGAACGCTACGAACTGCAAGTGCTGGAATCCTTCGGGGACACCACGCTCGCCAACAACGAGGCGGGCGCGATCTACTCGAAGCGAGCGCCCGACCGGAACATGGCGACGGCTCCCGGGACCTGGCAGACCTACGACGTCACCTTCCGCGCCGCGCGGTTCGACGGGGCCGGGAACAAGACCGACAACGCCAGGGTGACCGTGGTCTGGAACGGTGTCGTGGTCCACAACGACGTGGAGATCGACGGCGGGACGGGCGACAGCAACCCGGAGAACTCCGGGCCGGGCGCGATCCGCCTGCAGGATCACGGTGACCCCGGAGAGAACCCGCGGTTCCGCAACATCTGGATCGAACCGATCGGCTAGCCCGAGCCGCCTGACCGCCTGTGCAACGCACGTGTCCACGCGTGCAACGCCGGTTCCCTCCGGCACGCACAGGCGGTCAAGCTCGGTGCATGACCAAGCTTACGCCGGAGCAGATCGCCCGGCACGCCTACGAAGCCGGGTTTCGCGGCGACGGGCTGACCACGGCGGTGGCGGTCGCGCTCGCCGAATCCGGCGGGAACACCCGCGCCCACAACGCCACCCCGCCGGACAATTCGTACGGGCTCTGGCAGATCAACATGCTGGGCGCGATGGGACCGGAGCGGCGCAGGCAGTTCGGCCTGGACTCGAACTCCGAACTGTTCGACGCCACCACCAACGCCAAGGCGGCCAACAAGATCTCGGACGACGGCCGCTCGTGGACGCCGTGGTCGACCTACACGAACGGCGCCTACCGTCGTCACCTGCCGGAGGCGCGCAAAGCGGCCGAGGCCGTGCGAAAACACCACGGCAAGCCCGGTGGCGGCGGGGCGGGTATCGGGCGGATCCGGGTCGACGGCCGGACGTTGGACGGCTTCGTGCGGCGCACCCGGCGGGTCGGTGACGCGCTCACCGCCACCTCGGCGAACCAGGTCAAGGACGTCCGGTCGATCGCCGACGACAGCTTCGGCAGGATCGGCAAGGAGTCCGGGTTCGCCGACGCGCTCGGCGATTTCGGCGCCGCGCTGCAGAGCCAGGTCAAGGCCGTCGGCGGATCCGCCGACCGGCTCGCGGACGCCGCCGCGAAGGCGCGCAAGGCCTATCACGACCGCGATTCCTCGTCCGCCGCGACGCTGAACCAGCTCGCCTGACAGCGTTGGAGACCTCGATGGACACCCTCGCCACCGCCCGGCATTTCGCCGCGGACATCCTGGCGCACCGGAACAAGCTCGCGGGCAAGGCCGAGGACGCCGCCCGCGTCCAGTTCGCCCTGCGTCAGGTCTCGAAAACCCTCCACGACCAGCACGACGCGCACAAGCGCGAGACCGACGTCGTGCTCAGTCACTGGGAGGGCAAGGCCTCGGAGGAGTTCGAGCGCACCACGGCGCGGCTGCGGAAGGACATCCGCCTCACCGCCGACGCGAGCGCCGAAGCCGAACGGGTCGTCGCCCGCGTGACGTCCACTGTGGACGGCGGGCACACCGCCGTCCAGCGGCTCGCCGACGAGTACATCGCCAAGGCGAAGAAGCTCCTCGACGACGCCACCGCGGTGGGGTCGCGTGCCGCGATGGCCACCGCGATCGCCGCGGCCGCCGACCTCGCGCCGCGCTACACGAAACAGTCGGCCGCGACCCTGCGGAAGGTGAACGGCGAACTCGGTGACGCCGCCGGAAAGCTGCGGGGCCTGCGCAAGGAACTGCGGCACGACGGCGTCGCCGATCGCGAGGTCGGCGACCACCACGGCGCCGGGCACGGCAAGCCGGACAAGACCACGCCGAGCAAGGCGACCTCTCGCGGTCAGAAGGCCGTTTCCGCGGCGCGCAAGGAACTCGGCACGCGGGAGAACCCGCCCGGCAGCAACCGGAACCCGTACGGACCGACGGCGGCGTGGTGCTCGTCGTTCGCGACCGCGATGTGGCGCAAGGCCGGGGTGGACATCCCGATCCTGCCGTTCACCGGCGACGTCTACCGCTGGGGACAGCGGCACGGGAAGGCGTACGGCCGGAACTCCTTGCACGACGCCAAACCGGGTGACGTTCTGCTGTTCGGGACCGGGCCGCAGAGCCCGTCGACGAGCACCCACATCGGCATCGTGGAAAAGGTCGAGGGGAACAAGGTGACGATGATCGAGGGCAACTCGGGCGACGCCGTGCGCCGCAACACGCACACGCTGTCGGGTTCCACCTTCTACGGCGGGGTGCGCCCGTGATCACCGGGAAAGCGCGCGATCGTGTGGCCTCGGTCGAGGTGGAACCGGGCGGGGCGCTGCGGGATCTGCGGATCGAGGAAGCCGCGTTGCGACTCGGGCCGCGGGAGCTCTCCCGGCGCATCCTCGGCCTGGTGGACCGGGCGGCGGCACAGGCGAGCCGACGGCTCGATCTGGACGACGCGGAGTCGCTGAGGCTCGGGACGAGTGCCGAACTGGCCGAGGCGGTCGAAGAGACGACTCCGGAGACCTGGAGGGTCCAGTGATCGACGAACGCGGTATCGACGAACGCAGTGTCGAGCGCTTGCTCGAAGACGCCGAGGCCCCGGACACGGACTACAGCGGCCGCCTGGCCGCGGTGACCGGCGAGGCGAGCGACGGTGGCGTGACGGTCGTCGTCGACCTGTACGGGAAGCCGGTCGAGCTGCGGTTCGAGCCCGGCGCGCTGACCTCGCGCGCGAGCGAGCTCTCCGCCCTGGTGCTCCGGCTCGCCGCCGAGGCGACCATCGCCGCCCTTGACGCCGGTGAGTCCGTTGTGGACGGTCTCACCGGAGATTTCCCTTCGCCCGCCTGGCGTTCGTGATCACGAGACGTCGTCGATCATCAGGCCGAGGCGGGCGGCCTGCCAGGCGGCGTCGGCCGGGGTGACCATCACCCAGGGGTCACCGCCGACGTCTTCGTGGGTGACGGCGTAGCGGCCGGCCTCGGTGTCGAACCAGCTGAGCACCGGGCTCCGGCCGCGGTCACCGTTGACCGCGAGCTGCCCGGCGGCGTGGCGGACCGACGTCACCATCGTCGCGAGGGGACGAACGCTCCGTCCGGTGATCCCGGCGCCGGACAGCGCGCGTTCGAATCCGTCGTAGCCCGCTCGCGCGAAACCGTCCATGGCGGCCGAAAACGCGGCTCGCGGCAACCGGAGCTGGTCACCGGGGCCGGGCACGCCGTCGCCGAGCATCCGGCCGACCGTGGCGATCAGCTCGGCCGCCCGCAGCGGTTCGAGGACCAGGTCCTTCTCGTCCTGGACCGCCAGCACCCCGCGGGCGCCGCGGACCGCCGCGAGCATCCGCCACGGCTGTTCGCCGAGCACCAGCGCGTCCACCGACAGCGACGGGGAGCCCAGCAGGACGAACAGGTCTTCGATGCCGGGATCGAGTTCGTCACCGCTGGCGAAGCCCGCTTCGGAGAGCGCGGCGAAAACGCGTTCGCCCAGATCGTCCCGTTCTTCCTCGGTTTCGCCGTGCGAGGGCACGTCGAGCGGATACGGTGACTCGCCGTTCCCGAGGTCGGCCCACAACAGGTCGAATTCCAGATGCGACAGGACGATGCCCGCCGTACTCGCCGAACGCCGCGCCATGGCCACCTCTCCCCTAGCTCCGCCACCCGGCGGGCACGATACCGAGCGAACAGTGAAGATGAACGAGATGTCCCCGACCAATCCGCGAACGGCGCCCATGACCGAAGCAGAAGTCGCGACCGGACAGCTGATCGTCCGGGCCTCCGGCGCGGCGGCCGCCCGTGCGGCGATTCTCGGCGACCGCAAGGCGGGCCCGGACGGCATCCAGCTTCTCCTGCGGTGCACCGTTCCGCGGGCGGTCGCCGAGGACGGCGCCAAGCTCGGCTTCGCCGGCTGTGTCCTGCACGTCCTGCCGGTCGGCGGGCACGACGGTGAGACACCGGGCAGGCAGGGCGTCGTCATGCTGACCCTGCCCGTGGCGGAGTTCTCGTTGTCCTTCGGTGAGTTGCAGCCGCTGATGTTCCGGCCCGTCTTCGTCGACGCCTCGTTGCGCGCGTTGTTCTCCAGCGCGATCGCCCACGTCCTCGCCGTCAGCGAGGCGCTCGACCCGCACGGCCTCGCCCATCACCTGCGCGGGCTCGCGGAACTGGTGCTGCGCAGCGTCCTGCGGGCGGAACTCGACCGTGCCGACGCGCTCGCGACCCGTCGCCGTGAAGCCGTGCGGTACATGCGGGAACGGCTCGCCGACCCTTCGCTGGGCGCGGATCAGGTTGCCGAGGCCCTGTACATCTCGCGCCGACGGCTCTACCAGCTGTTCGACGACGGACAGGGGATCTCGGAGCGGATCAAGGGTTTGCGGGTCGAGCGGGCGAAGACGCTGCTGTCGGATCCGGCGAAGGCGGCGCGGGGCATCGCCGAGATCGCGAAGGACTGCGGTTTCACCAGCGCGGCCCATTTCTCGCGCACCTTCCGGAAGGCTGTCGGGCGGACGCCCCGGGAGTTCAGGGAACGCGCGCTGGCTCACTGAGATCCACCCCCGCGACGAGCGTGCCCGCGAGCGCGGCCACGTCCAGCCAGCCGCGGCCGCCGGGCGAATGCAGCGTGAACACCGCGGCCCGCGGCCGTCCCGGGTCGAGCACGACGGCTTGGAGCTGCGCGCCCGGCCCGTCGACGGCGATCCGCTCGACGATCACCACCGGGTAGCCGCGGGCGGTCTTCGCGGTGCTGACCTCGCGGATCCCCGGCGCGGTTTCGGCGGCGGACCAGCTCAGCTCGGCCGCGGACTCGACGCTCAACGGACGTTCGACGGGAATCGACCCGGCCAGCAGCAAGGCCGGGTCGGCGTCGCGGTGCTCGACGATCGCCAGCAGGCCCGCGCGGTGTTCGTGGGCGCGTTCGGCGGCCTGGATCGCCGCGGTCTCCAGGCCGAGATCGCGTTCGGCGTCCGGACCGCGGAGGCGGATCAGGAGCGTGTGCAGTTCGGCCGTGGTCCGCTCGACCGAGGACAGGGAGACCGGGGTGATCCCCGGGACGGCGGTCAGTTTCACCGGCCGCCCTGGGAGACGGCCGCGGCGAACGCCCCGACGGCTCCGGACGACGGGGTGACCGCCGGGCCGGGCGCGCGGGCCAGCGAGGCGGCGAGTTCCTTGCCCAGCACGGAGAACCGGGCCATCCCGTCGGTGACGCCATCGAGGTGCGCGGCACCGCCGGGCACCTCGCCCAGCGCGGCGCCGGGGTCGCCGAGCGCCCGCAGCCTGTGTTCGACCCGGGACGCGTCGAGCCGGTGCGCCGTCTCCAGCGCGCGGGCCTGCTCCAGGACTCGGTCGAGTTCGCGCCGCACCTCTTCGTGGTGTGCCTTCGCCGCCGCGAGATCGGCTTGGGCGGTGGCCGAGGTCCCGGTGGCGAACTGGACGGCGGTCTCCCCCACCTCGACGGCGTCCGCCGCTTGCAGCAGCGCGCGCCGGAGTGTCACGGCGCGCCGGTCGAGCTGGTCGGCTCGCCGTGTTCCGGCCACGACCGTGCCCGCCCAGGACGTGAGGATCTCCGCCGTGGCACGCAGCACGGCGGGCGCGGGTTCGAGAGCCGTCCTCGCCGCGGCGGCGCGGGCGGCGACGGTCACAGCGGCTTCGCCTTCCCACTCGCGGGGGACCTCGATCCGGGCGGCGATCGCCGCGTCGAGCTTCGCGGCCGCCTCCGAGCAGCGCCGGGCGGCGGCCGCGATCGCGTCCGCGTCACCCGGCGCGGGGTCGAAACCGAGTCCTCTGTATTCGGGCATCACGGATCCCCGAATTCGCGTCGCAGTGTCCAGAACGCATCTTCGTCGGTGTCTTCGTAGGTCTTCGCCGCGGTACGGATTCCCGCCGCCGCACCGGCGAGCTCGGTGTGGGCGGAGCCGATCGACCCCGACCACGGGCCGATCACGGCGTCGAGTGCCGAGGCGATCCCTGACGAGCCCAGGTTTCCCGCGGCGACGCCGTCGGTCAGCCGCGCGGCTTCGCCCAGCTCTCCCGACACGTCTTCCAGCCGCCGGGCCAGCTCTCGCATCAGGTCCGGCTGGGCGCGGTAGCCACTCATTCGCCGAACACCGGCGGATAGGCGGGCGGGAGATCGTCGAGGAGGTCGTAGCCGCTGCCGTAGCGGTCGCGATGTTCCTTGTCCTCTTCCCGCTGCGTGCCGGTCATCGGGGGGTACATGCCGAATCCGGCTCCCCCGGCGCCGCCCCGGGCCGCCACGGCACCCTGCCCGAAACCACCCTGCCCGAAACCACCCTGGCCGAAACCACCCTGGCCGAAGCCACCGGCGAAACCTCGCCCGTTCCTGGCGGCGTCTTCGCCCGCGAGAACGCCGCCAGGAGAGGACGGTCCTGGGCCGTGTCCCGCGCCTTGACCGAATCCGGTGGAGCCTGTCGTGGCCCCGGCGGGGAAGTCCATGACCCCGGCCGAAGCCGTGTAGGTGCCGTCTTCGTGATTCGCCGTGCCTGGACCGGAAACGTTCGACGAACCCGGGTCCCGCACCGGTGGTTCCGGTTCCCGCCCCTGCTCCACCGGCGGGCGCCGAGGGGGTTCGGGATCGGAAGGCGGGACGACGGGCGACGGCGGTCCCGCCGGGTCCTGGACGTCCGCTGTCTTCGGCGCCGCGGAGAACAACGGCGGCAGCCGGTGCCGGACACCCTGGCTCGCCGCTTCGTACTGTTCCATGACCCGAACCGCTTCGGCCTTCGCCCGGTCCGCCTCCTTTTTGGTCGGGAGCTTGTCGTCGAGGAGGTCGTCCATCATGTACGCGCCGTTGGGACCGTCGAGGGCCTTCACCGCGTAACCCTGCTCGAACCAGCGTTCGGCGGTGTAGTGCACCGGCTCCGGCATCTTCCGGCCGGCTTCGGAGACCGCCGAGGTGTAGGCGTCGAGGCCGTCGCCGATTTCCCGCGAAGTACTCGCGGCCTCCGTGGCCCACGTGGTGAGCAGGTGCGCCGAGCCGGCGGCCTGTGCCGAGGAGGGCCCGTGCCAGGACAGCACCAGTCTCTGCACGATCTCGCGGACCGCGGCGGCCTCCGTGCCGATCTCCTCGGCCAGCCGGGCCCAGCTGTGCGCCCGCTCGCCCAGTTTCGGCGGCTCGGCCGATTTGATCATGTCCCACAACTGGCGATGCTCGTAGCATTCCCAGTTGATCTTCCCCAGCGCGTCGTCCCTCAGGTTGGCCTTGCGGCTGCGGACCAGCTTTCGCTGCTTGGCCCGCGCACGGGCGCTCAGCGGATGTCTGTCCGTGTAGTACTCACCGCTCATCGGTCCCCCTCGCGACGGCTTCGACGGCGGTGGCGGCCGCTTCGTCGGTGCGACGATGCTGCTCGGCGACCAGGCCGATCGCGGTCCGCAAGGCGGCGAGCTCGGCCAGGTAGGACCGGAGCGCGAACTGGACCCCGCCTTCCTCCACCCCACCCCGGCGAGCGAAGGACCGGCTCATCGGGACGGACACCGGGCCTTTGCCGTCGGCCAGCGACGTCCCCAGATCCCGGGCGTCCGCCAGCTGCCGTTCGAGATTCCGCTGGTGCTCTTCGAGCTTCTTCTGGGCGTCCGCGATCTCCGCGTAGTCCAGTTCGATGCGGTCCGAACCGTCGGCGACGATCGCCGCCGCGCCCTCGCCCGACGGTTTCGCGACCTCGCCCGCCTCGGCGACCCGGCCGGTCGGCCCCCGCTGTCCACGCAGCTCGTCGCGGATCCGCTCGGCCTCCGCCTTGCCGTGCACCTTGACCATGTCGTGCGCTCCCTCTCGTCACCGACGCGGTCATCCTCGCCGGTCCGCGACGCCAAAGCCAGCCTTGAGTACACGCCGGGACAGGAAGCCTGCACAGCCGGTCAACCCGGCGGACCGCGAAGGCCTTGGCAACACGACCTCCTCACTAATATAGTCTGTTTCACAGATGATCTGGTTTACAGATTAGTTTTGGAGGGGCCGAACGATGCTCGAAGAACCCGGCAGGTCACGACGGCTCGCACTCGTGGTGCTGTGCCTGGCGTCGCTGATGGTGGTGCTCGACGGCACGATCGTGGTGGTGGCCCTGCCGTCCATCCAGGCCGATCTCGGCTTCACCCCAGCGGATCTGGCCTGGATCGTGAACGCCTATCTCGTGCCCTTCGGCGGTCTGCTCCTGTTCTCGGGCAGGCTGGGCGACCTGATCGGCAGGCGGCGGGTGTTCCTGATCGGGTTGAGCGTCTTCACCGCCGCGTCCCTGCTCTGCGGTCTGGCCACCGACCAGGCGACGCTCATCGCCTTCCGGGCCGTGCAGGGCGTCGGCGGCGCGCTCATCTCGTCGGTGGTGCTCGGCATGATCGTCACGCTCTTCCCCGGGCAACCCGGACAGGGCAAGGCGCTGGGGCTCTTCGGTTTCGTGCAGGCGGGCGGCGCGTCCCTCGGCATGATCCTGGGCGGCGTGCTGACGCAGAGCCTCGGCTGGAACTGGACCATGCTCGTGAACGTCCCGCTCGGCCTCGCCGTCGTCCTGGCGACGTTCGTGTTCATCGAACGGGACGAGGGCGCGGGCCTGCGAGCGGGCGTCGACCTGCTCGGGGCGGTACTGGTGACCTCGGGCGCGATGCTGCTGGTCTACGTCATCGTCGACACCGGGGCTCCCGTCCGGCGCTGGTCGCTGCTCGCGCTCGCGGTGCTCCTGCTGGCGGGTTTCGTCCTCCGTCAGAAGACCGCGCCGATTCCCCTGCTTCCGTTGAGCCTGTTCCGGTCCCGCCCGGTGACCGGCGGGAACGTCGTCATGATCTTCATGGTCGCGGGCATGATGGGCTTCCAGTTCCTCACCGCCCTGTACCTGCGGCAGGTTCTCGAATTCGACGCGCTCACCACCGGCTTCGCCTTCCTGCCGACGCCGGTCACGAACGCCGTCGTGGCGCTCTGGCTCGGGCCTCGGCTGATCGGCCGTCTCGGCGCCCGGCCGGTTCTCGCCGGCGGGCTCCTCGTCGCGGCGGCGGGGCTCGCGCTACTGACCCGCGCCTCGGTCGACGGCGACTACTTCACCGACGTGCTCCCGCCGCTCCTGCTGGCCGGGATCGGGATGGGCGCCGCGGTACCCGCCGTGCTGGGCACCGCGATGTCGACCGGGACGCCGTCGGACTCCGGAGTCGCGTCGGGGCTGGTGAACACCACCCTCCAGATCGGCGCCGCGATGGGCACCGCCGTACTGGCGGCCGTCGCCGCCTCCCGTACCGCGTCGCTGACGGAAACCTCTGTGGGACAACGGGAAGCGGCAGCGTCCGGCTTCCGGCTCGCCTACTCGGGCAGCGCGGCGTTCGTCGTGCTGGCCCTGCTCGCCGCGCTCGTCCTCATCCCGGCACGGAAGGATTCCCTTTCCCGTGCGTGAACTCCCACTAGCGGCCACCCAGGTTATGCGCGACGACGGCGCGCAGCATCTCCCGGAACCGGTCCTGGTCCTGGTGCGCCAACGGGGCCAGCACCTCGGCCTCGGCCGCCAGGATCGCGGCCTTGGTCTTCTCCAGCAGCTTCCGCCCGGCCTCGGTCCCCAGGATCAGTTTGTTCCGCCTGTCGCCCGGATCCACCACGCGCTCCACCAGACCGGCGGCCACCAGGTCGTCGACCAGGTACACCATCACGGTTCGGTCGATGTCCAGCTGCCTGCCCAGCTGTGCCTGGTTCCGCGCGCTCCCGTGCACCGCGCCGCACAGCGCCTGGAAGCCACGCAAGCCGTGCGGGAGCTCGGAAACCGCGCTCGCCAGGACGGCTCCGTGTGCCCGGGACACCTGCCCGAGGAGCCAGCCGAGGTTGTCCTCCAGCCCCTGTGGGAGCGCGCCGATCGCCGAGTCCGTCATCTCGTCATGTTAGTCCCAGATCATTCGTGAAGAAGATCGTCTCCGCCACAGAGGCCCCCGGGAGGAAGAAATGCGCGTCGAAGTCTGGTCCGATGTCGGGTGTCCCTGGTGCTATCTGGGTAAACGACGGCTGGAAAAAGCCATCGGCCGGTTCGAACACGGCGGCGTCGAGGTCGTCTGGCGCAGCTTCCAACTCGCCCCGCAGTACCCCCAGGGCGCCGCGCGACCGCTCTACGAGGCTCTCATGGACCAGATGGGCGGCACCCTCGCCCAGGTCCGGTCGATGGTCACCAGGGTCGATGAGCCCGCGAGGGCCGAAGGCCTGACGTACGACTTCGACAGCGCGTACATGTGCAACACCTTCGACGCCCACCGGGTCGCGCAGTTCGCGGGGCGGCACGGGCTCGGAGCGGCCGCCCACGAACGGCTGTTACGCGCGCTGCTGGTCGACGGCGAGATCCTGGACGACACGGAGACCTTGGTCCGCCTCGCGGTCGAGATCGGTTTGGACGCCGGAGAAACGCGTCGGGTCCTCGCCGGAGACGACTACGCGGACGCCGTCCGGGAGGACGCCCGTGAAGCGAGGCGGCTGGGCGCCGATGGCGTGCCGTTCTTCGTGATCGACCGCACCATCGGCGTCTCCGGCGCGGAATCGGCCGACGTCCTCCTCGACGTCCTTCGTGAGGCTCAGGCCGCTCGGAGCGGCTGATCCGCCGCGTCCGTCACGAGGACCTCACGTGCGACGAGCACGCCGCCGACGAACGCCACCGGCATCACGATCAGCGCGGCGAAAGGGATCAGGCACAACAGCGAGGCCGGCAGCCCGAGACCCAGGGCGAGCGCGCGACGTCGGCGCAGGATCGGGCGTCGCTGTTTCAGGCCCATCCCGCGCCGGTAGAACGGCACGGCGATCAGTTCCAGGGCGAGGAACCACGCGGTGACCAGCGCCAGCAGGACCGGGACGACGGTCTGTCCCACCACCGGGATGAAGCCCGCGAACAGGAGCGGGATCGTGAACATCAGCGAGCGCAGCACCAGCGCCAGCCCGTCCTTCAGGCCCATCACCAGCAGGCGCCACCACGACAACTCGACGGCGCCGGGCACTCCGCCCAGGTCGTCCTCGACCTTCTCCGCGATGTGCTCGTAGAACGGCCCGCCGACGGCGATCGTGAGCGCGGTGAAACCGATCAGGCAGATCGCCAGTACCGCGCCGAACACCCCGATCCCGACCGCGACCCGGATCAGCACCTGCCACCGCGGCGACCACTCGTCGGCGAAGGGCGTGAGCACCAGTGAGAGATCGTCGATCCAGAACGCCAAGGCGACGACTCCGCCGAGCAGCAGCAGCGTCGTCAGTACCGCGGGCAGCGCCCCGATCAGCAGCAGCTTCGGCGACCGCAGCAGGATGCCCAGGCCTTGCCAGAACATCCCGAAACCCTTGAAGAAATCCCGCATCGGACATTTCTACCAGTGCGGCCTCAACCGTCCATGAGCCGCTGCCCCGGGTTGAGCAGGTTCCCCGGCGCGTAACGGGCTTTCGCCTCGGCGAGCTTCGGCCACACAGGACCGAAATGCTCGCGCCAGTCCTCCGTGGACATCGGCAGCGCGTTCGTCGGGTAGGCCTTCCCGCCCAGATCCCGCACCTTCCGGTAAAGGTCCACATTGAGCTCGATCAAGCGCGCGTTGTGCAGCGGGTCGTCCGGCGAGCCGGTGCGAAGCGGGGAGAAGAGCCAGGAGATCTCACCCTCCGGCACGCTGAAGAGCGAGGTCGTCAACCGGTCTTTCCGCACCGGATAAAGAAGGACCAGTCCTGTCGCGCCCAATTCGGATTCATCGGTGGTGGCGAGGAATTCGGCGACGACCTCCTCGACCGCGTCATCGGGGAGGAACAGGTCCAGCCAGGGATGTGGATGGAACCAGCTTCCCTCCGCCCGCAGGGCCGCCTCCCCGTCCGCCATCCGGTTCAGGAAGCCGAAGTACGTTGTCTCCTCGTTCTCGGACTCGCCGAAAGCGAGCGAATCCAGCAGCGCGTCTTCGTCCGGCTCGTCAGGTGGTGTGGAGAAGGAAACCGCCTCCAGCATGTACCGCCGGCCGTCGTCCCCGGGAACCAACTGTCCTTCGAGGTAGTCGAAGCGGCCGTCCCTGACTGCTGTTCGCTGGTCTGCCAGAAAGGCCGGAAGAGAGTCGTAGTAAAGCTTCCACCGCCTGGCCGTCGTGGGAGCCGGGATCAGCCGCAGGGCCGCGCGGGTGATCACCCCGCATTGTCCGAGGCCGCCGAGGACGGCGTCGAACAGTTCCCGGTTGATCTCGCGGGAGCAGGTGAGCACCTCGCCGGTGCCGGTGACGACCTCCAGCTCCACCACGCAGTCGGTCTGCGTGCCGTGGTGCTGGGTCGCGCCACCGATCCCGCCGACCACCAGCGTGCCGGCGACGGTCAGCTCGAGGTAGTCGGTGAGCACCGGCGGAGTCAGCCCGTGCGGCAGGGTCGTTTCCAGGACCTCGCGCCAGCGGGCGCCCGCGTCCACCGACACCAGATCACCGGTGACCACCCGGTGTGGCGGCAACGAGGTCATGTCCAGCACGATCCCGCCCTCGGCCTGTGATTGGCCGTACGGCGAATGCCCGGCGCCGCGGGCGGCGACCCGAAGTCCCCTCGCAGCGGCGAACTTCAGCACCACGGCCACATCGGTCACCGAAGCGGGCCTGACCACCAGGCCCGGCCGGGCGTGGATCAGGTTCCCCCAGTCCCGCCCGGCGGCGGACAGGGCGGCTTCTCCGGTGAGGATCTCTCCGGCGATGGCAGGCAGGATCTCGTCGGTCATGATCACACGTTACCGACGAGAACTCCGGTCAGGACACCGTGAACGAGCTCAGCACGGCGAGGTGGTCCGACGGCCAGCCCGTCCCGCCGCCGAAGGTGCGCGTGCTCTGGGGCGTGATCGATCCGCCGCGGTAGAAGACGAAGTCGATCCGGTCCTGTGGTTCCGGCCTGCCCTGATTGTCCTTGACCACCGGGGACCAGGTGTCGCCCGGATCCGCGACGGGGTCCGGCCGCAGCTTCCGGTACGAGTCGGTGAAACCACGAGCCGTGAACGCCTTCGTGGTCGGCCAGGCCACCTCGTAGCCGCAGTGCCGGGATTTGGCGGCCGCGGTCCAGTCCTGATGGGACGGGCTGTTCAGGTCGCCCGCGACGATGCCCGGGCTGCTGCCCGTCCACTCGGCGATCTGTTCAGCCTGCCGGCGGCGGTTCGTCTCGTCGGCGAGGATCGTGCTGACACTGTCCTTGTCGAAGCACGCGTTGTACGGGCCGTATTTCGTGTAGTCGAGGTGGATCGCGTAGACCCAGACGCCGGCGATCTTCGCCGTGATGGCCCGCGCGCCCGTGTCGTTCCAGGACTTCCAGTCGGTGGCCTGGATCGGCAGCGCGCTGATCACGTCGATGTCCCAGCCGGGTTCGGTGTGCTGCCAGCCCAGCGCGTCGGCGATGGCTTCGGTGGCGCCGCCGCCGGTCTCCGACAGGGCCACCACGTTGGCGCCGGACTTCCGGATCTGGTCGACCACCGAACCGATCCCGCCGTGCGAGCCCTGCATCCAGATGTTGAAGCTCAGCACGGTCAGATTCGTGGCCGCGGCGGCCGGGGCGGCGACACCGGCCATCGTGAGCACCAGGGCGGCGAGGACGCCGGCGAGGCGGCGTGGGGCGGAGGTCACGGGGTTCTGGTCTACCGGTGGGGCGAGGGGAAGTCCAGCCGTAGGGCGAGTTGTTCAACGGCGGGCCAGGCGTTGGACACTTCAGCCTCCGTCCGCGAGGGAACCGCTGCCGTCGGGACCGGTCACGATCACGCGGCTGCTCACGACGGTCCCGAACGGGACGATCGTGACCTGCCAGCTCTGCGGCGACCCGACGTCGATCGTGGCCATCGCCCTCCGGACCAGGGGCGGGACACGGTCGACAGCCAGGGAGCGGAGGTCGAACCGCGGTACCTTGGCTTCGGTCGGCGCGAAGACCACGGTCAGCCGTCGCTCCTCGACGACAACGGTGATCACCTGGGAGACGTCCGCGGCCTGCGCCAGCCCGTCGATCGCCCGGCGCAACTCCCCCTCGCCCAGCAGCGACCTGTCGACGTCCACGGTCGCGGATCCCGACGAGGAAGTGGTCACGCTGGACTGCGTTTCCTCCGCTCGGGAGGGCGTTTCCGGCGCGAACAGTTCCGCGCGGAACAGGAACAACACGAGCGCCGCGCCGAGCAGCAGGCCGAGGAAGCCGAGCGCGCCGAACGCGCAGCCCTCCGGCGGCTCCTGGATCAGGCTGGACTCCGGAGCGGACTCGATCACGGCGTCGGCCACGCGACGCTCCCATTCCGGGGACAGCCGCTCCGCGATCTTCGCCTTCCACGGCCGGTCCGGCGGGTACTGGACGACGAGGATCCCGCCCGGCCGGTAGTCCGGGATGTCGACCAGGTTGACGCCGTGAGTGATCCGCACGCGGTGCGTCGCCGCGCCCTCGGGCGCGACGGTGAGGACGAAGTCGACCGGGATGTCCCCGGTCTCGGTCCCGCCCGCCCGGAGGCTTTCGATCTTCGCGAGCGCGTTCACCGGGGCGACTCTCGCCTCGCGCGCTCGCCGCGGCGCCCCGGCCAGGTAGAGCAGGATCCCGTAGACGACGGGAAGTCCCAGCCCGGCGATGATCAGCGGGACGTACTCGATGACGATGCCCACGACGAAGGCGCACAGCGTCGTCCCGATGACGACCCCCGCCAGAAACCCGCGGACGAGTACGAGTGCTCTTCGGACAGCCGACATGAACGTGTCTCCAGACTTTTCGGGGCGGAGATCAGGCCGCGGGCAGCCAGTCACCGAGGGTGGGGTGGCGCCGCAGCGCCACGAAGATCTTCTTGTCGTCGTCGGGTGAAACCGGGTCGAACAGCACTTCGGCGGTCGCGATCGTGGTGTCCCGGGTGCGGCGGGTCGCCCAGTGCCGGACGCCCGAGAGGTCGAGGAACGACACCGTCACGTTCGCGCCCACGACACGCGTGCCCGACTCGTCCCCGGTCAGGCGCAGCTTCACTTCGACGATTTCGGCGGGCGCCCGGCGTCCGTGTCGCAGCAGCCGGTCCCTGGTCCGGACCATCTCGGCGTACCGGCGCGAAGCCCGGACGGCATACCACGAGACCAGCGCCGTCAAGACGAACAGAAGCGCGGGCGCCCAGCGGTCGGCGTAGTACATCAGCCACGCCCCGAACCCCCACTTTTCGTCTTCGTGGAAGACGGGGTCGACCGCCGTGCCGACGGCGAGCGGTGGCAGCCATCCTCGCGACGATTCCCAGATGCCGAGCGTACTGGCCGCGAGGGCAGGCACCGCGAGGAAGGCAGGCGCGGACGGCCGGCCCTGATAGCGCCGCGCGGCGGCACCGGCGAGACCGCCCGCGGCGAGGCAGCCGAGAAAACCGAAGGTCCCCCACACGGGCCCGTACGGCGGTTCGCCGTCACCGCGGTCGTCGAAAACGCTGTCGATCGCCATGGTCCGGAACTGCTCGAGAAGTTCACCGAAGCCGTGTCCGGCCACGAAACCGCAGGCCAGGGTGACCATTGACGCCAGGACGGCGGCCACGAGCAGACGGCGGTCTCCCCGCAGTCGCTCGAGCCGATCGTGCCGGGCCCGCTCCGGGTCCACCGTGTTCATGACGCTCACCTCCGTTCGGATCACGTCCAGCTTCCGGCGCGGCCCGCGCTACCGAACCCAGGTTTCAAGCCTAATAGCATTAGGCAAGTCCAGAATGGACTATGGTAACGTGGTGGTCATGGCACGAGCGGGACTGACCACGGAGCGCGTGATCCAGGCGGGCGCGGAGATGGCCGACGAGATCGGCTTCGAACAGGTGACCCCGACGGAGCTCGCGAAACGGTGCGGCGTCAAGACCGCGAGCCTGTATTCGCATGTGAAGAACGCCCACGAGCTGAAGACCGGGATCGCCTTGCTGGCCTTGGCGGACCTCGCCGATCTCGCCGCCGCCGCGGTGGCGGGCCTGGCGGGCAAGGACGCGCTGGTCGCCTTGGCGAACGTCCACCGCGACTACGCCCTCGAACATCCCGGCAGATTCACCGCCGCGAGGTTCCGGCTCGCGCCGGAACAGGCCGCCACCAGCGCCGGTGCCCGGCACGCCGAGATGATCCGCGCGATCCTGCGCGGCTACGACCTGGCCGAACCGCATCAGACGCACGCGGTCCGGCTGCTGGGCAGTGTCTTCAGCGGCTTTGTCGGCCTGGAGGCCGCAGGCGGCTTCAGCCACAGCTCCCCCGGCTCGCAGGAGAGCTGGACCGAGATCCTCGACGCGCTCGACGTCCTGCTGCGCGCTTGGCCCCGAAGGAAATGACAGAGGAAATGCTCACGACCCCGATCACCGCCGCCCTCGTCCGCGGCGCCCTGGACCTCGAGTACACCGAACGCGGCGTGCTCCCCCACCGGCTTCCGCCGCAAGCCAGGCGGCAGATCCCCGACGGCCAGCTGGCCATGACCGAAGCACAGCCGTCCGGCGTGCGGCTGGCTTTCCGCACCGCGGCCACCGTCGTCGAACTGGACGTCATCGCCACCAAGCGGGTCTACGTCGGCGTGCCGCCCAGGCCCGACGGCGTCTACGAGTTGCTCGTCGACGGCCGGCTCGCGGGACAGGCGAGCGTGACCGAGGGCGACACGCTCACCATCGACATGTCCACCGGCACCGCCGAGTCCACGCCGGGCCCCGTGCGCACCCTGCGCTTCGCCGGTCTGCCGAGCGAGGACAAGGACGTCGAGATCTGGCTGCCGCACGACGAATCGACGCGGCTGGTCGCTCTGCGCACCGACGCGACCGTCCACAGTGCACCGTCGAACGGCCGACGCACCTGGCTTCACCACGGCAGTTCCATCAGCCACGGTTCCAACGCGGCGACCCCGACCGGGACCTGGCCCGCCACGGCCGCGACCCTCGCCGGGGTCGATCTGGTCAACCTGGGCTTCGGCGGCAGCGCGCTGCTCGACCCGTTCACCGCCCGCGCGATGCGGGACACGGCCGCCGATCTGATCAGCGTCAAGATCGGCATCAACCTCGTCAACTCGGACGGGATGCGGATGCGCGCGTTCGGCCCGGCCGTGCACGGTTTCCTCGACACCATCCGGGATGGGCATCCCACGACGCCGTTGCTGGTCGTCTCGCCGATCCACTGCCCCATCCACGAGCACACCCCGGGCCCCTGCTCGTTCGACCCGGAAGCCATGCGCGAAGGCAAGGTGCGGTTCATCGCCACCGGTGATCCCGCGGAGGTCACGGCCGGGAAGCTGACGCTCACCACGATCCGCGGCGAACTCGCGCGCATCGTCAAGGAGCGAAGCGCGACCGATCCGAACCTGCACTACCTCGACGGCCTCGAACTGTACGGCGAGGCGGACCACGTCGAACTGCCCCTGCCCGACGACCTCCACCCGGACGCGGCCACGCATCGGCTCATGGGGGAGCGCTTCACGCGGCTCGCTTTCGGCGACGGAGGTACGTGGGCCTCTTGAGTGGTACAGGTGGTTCAAACCATTCTCGCCACTCAAGGCGCTAGGCCAGGTGTGTGAACCTGACCGTGACGAACTCCGTTTGCTGTGCGCGAATACGTCGGTAGGCCGAACGGCGGGGTACCTATCTTTCTTCCTGTCCAACGAAAGTCGGTATCCCCCGTCGGCCGCGCGGCTCCACCATGATCGGCACCGGATCACCGGTGCCGGGTCACCTTGGCCGTGCCCGGCGACCCCGCTGTGTCCAGTGCGGCCACCCTTCGCGCTGGATCCTCCCTCGCGAAAGTGAGTCACCGGTATGCGCCCCAACCCCTTAGCCCGTACCGCCATCACCTTGGTGGCCGCAGCCGCGGCCGTCGGTTTCCTCGCGCCGTCGACGGCCACCGCCACGACGATCGAGGGCTACTCCGCCACCGTGCAGCAGGAGGCGGTGACGTCCCTCTCCTCGGACGCCGGGATCAGCCAGGCCGCCGCCGTCGAGTTCCTCCGGACGCAGACGGCCAGTGTCGCGACGCTGCAGAACATCACCGCGTCCCTCGGCGACAGGGCCGCCGACGGCTATCTCGACGACGCCGCCAAGCCGGTGGTGAACGTGCTCGACCAGGCCGCGGCGGACCAGGTCACCGCGAGCGGGGCGCAGGCCCGGGTGGTCAAGTACTCCACCGCCGCGCTGACGAGCGCGCAGGACTCCCTGCAGGCGTTGCCCACGGTCACGCACACGTCGATCGGCCTCGACCCCAAGGCCAACCAGGTCGTGCTGACGGTGTCCGACGCGGCCAAGGGCTCCGAAGCCCTCGTGAAGGCCGCCAAGGCGCTCGGCGACCGGGTCCGGGTGGAGCGGACCACCGGCGAGATGCACACCGCGATCTACAACGGCGAGGCCATCACCGGCGGCGGCACGCGCTGCTCGGTCGGGTTCAACACCAACAAGGGCGGCCAGAACTACATCCTCGACGCCGGTCACTGCACCCGCGCGGTGTCGCAGTGGAACGTCGGCCCGTCGCAGGGCGCCAGCTTCCCGAACAACGACTACGGCCTGATCCGCAACACCAGCGGCAGCGGCCCCGGCGCGGTCACCCTGTGGAACGGCTCCACTCAGAAGATCGCCTCCGCCGGATCCGCCACCGTCGGGCAGCGGATCAGCAAGAGCGGCAGCACCACCCGCCTCACCTCGGGGTCCGTGCAGCGGCTGAACGTCACGGTGAACTACTCCGAGGGCTCGGTCTACCAGCTGATCCAGACCAACGCGCTGGTCAACCCCGGTGACTCGGGCGGCTGCCTGTTCTCCGGCAGCGTCGGCCTGGGCATCACCTCGGGCAAGGGCAGCGGGACCTCGTACTTCCAGCCGATCGGCGAGGCCATGAGCGCCTACGGCGTCGCGCTCAACCCGTAAGCACCTCTCCGAGGCCGGGTCCTGGTCATTCCGACCGGGACCCGGCTTCGGCCTGCGCGTGGAAGTGTTCGACAGCGTGGTCGCGAAAACGCCGGGCGGCGGCGGAAAGATAGGTGTCCTCACGCCACGCGACGCTGAGCACGCGCCGGCATTCAGGGTCGTCGACCTCGAGCCAGACCACGGTCGTGCTCGTGTCGGCACGCAGCCCCAGGGAAGGCACGAACGCGATGCCGAGACCCGCGTCGATGAGCTGGAAGAGTACGGCGGCTTCGTCGCCCTCGCAGACGATGTGCAGGTCCAGACCGGCCTTCGCGAAGAGACGTTCGACGAGAGCGCGTTGCCAGTAGCCCGGCCGCGTGGTGAGGAACGGCTCCCCCGCGAGGTCCGAGAGTGCGACGCGGCCGCGTCCGGCGAGCCGGTGACCGGACGGAACGCACAGCATCACGCGTTCATCGAGCAGCACCTGGCTCCGAATGTCGTCGTCGGACAACGGTTGCGAGGTGACGCACAGGTCGACGTCGCCCGACCGCAGCTTCTCCGCCATTCCCTCCCCCGACGCCTGGGACAGCCGCACGTCCACCAGCGGATGTCCGGGGACGAAGGTGCGCAGCGGTTCGGTGAGGACGAGCAGGCTTTCGGCCGCGACGGTGACGGTGCCGCGTTCCAGCCCGGCGGCGTCGTCGAGTTCCTGCCGGGCGTCGTCGAGTTCGGCCAGCGCCCGGTCCACGCGGCGGAGGAACGCGGCGCCGAACCGGTTGAGCCGGATCCGGCGGCCGTGCCGGTCGAACAGGGGTACGCCGAGGTCGTTTTCCAGCCTGGCCAAGGTCCGGCTGAGCGAGGGCTGCGCGACCCGCAGCTTCTCGGCGGCGCGGCCGACGTGTTCGAGCCGGGCGACCGTCTGGAAGTACCGGAGGGCCAGAAGATCCACCGTTGATACCTCGCTTGTTATGAACAGATAACCGAACTTGTCTTGGACAGCATAAGGCGTCCGCTCTTACGTTCGGTCACGTGAGTGAAACCCTGACCAGCCCGAGCCGGAAGGCGAGCGGGACGCTGGTGGTGAACCGGGTGCTCGTGAGCATCCACGCCGTCGCGATCATCGGCCAGCCGGTGTTCGCCGGCGGCTACCTCGGCGGCGCCTACGACATGCTCTCGCTGCATCGCCTGGGCGCCGACGCCGTGTCGTTCGTGGCGTACGCGCAGCTCTTCGCGGCGCTGGCCCTCTGGCTGGTGCGCGGGCCACGCTGGCTGTTCTGGGTCAGCCTGCTGCTCGCCGCGGGCGAGACCGCGCAGTACTTCGCCGGGCTGGCGGGCGCGCTCGATCTGCACATCCCGCTCGGCGTCGCCCTGGTCACCGGCATGGTGCTGACGACGGTCGCCGTCTGGCGGCCGCAGACCTGGCGGGCGAGCCGATGAGCCGCCCGATGCCCCGCCGGACCTTCTTCGGCCTCGTCGGCGGGGCCGGCGTCCTCGTCGCCGCGGGCATCGCCGCGCCCCGGCTGATCGCGCAGGGTTCGCCCGGGACCGGCGAGCTGCTGCGCAGCGGACTCCCCTTGCCGCGGCCGTTCCAGGTCCCGCTGCCCATCCCGCCGGTCCTGCGTCCACAAAGGACAGCGGACGCGGATCACTACGCGATCACGCAGCGGGCGGCCACGGCCGAGATCCTGCCCGGTGTCCGGACGCCGATCTGGGGCTACGACGGGATCTTCCCGGGTCCGACGATCGAATCGCGGCGTGACCGGACGACCGTGGTGCGCCACCGCAACGAACTTCCCGTCCCGACCGTGGTCCACCTGCACGGCGGGCACACGCCCGCCGACTCCGACGGGTATCCGACCGACCTCGTCCTGCCGAAGTCCGGCTGGGACGCCGGGCACGCCGGCCACGGGATGGTCGACGCCCGCGCCCGGATCTCCGACGGCGAGCGCGACTACGTCTTCCCGTTGCGGCAACGGGCCGCGACCCTGTGGTACCACGACCACCGCATGGACTTCACCGGTCCCGCCGTGTACCGGGGCCTGGCCGGTTTCCACCTGGTCCGCGACGACGAGGAAGACTCGCTCGGGCTCCCGTCCGGGGACCGTGAGCTGCCACTGATGATCGCCGATCGTTCCTTCGACGAGCACGGCGCCTTCGCGTATCCGTCCCTCGACCGGACGCTGCGGACCACGCCGGGAGTGGAAAGTGCTTACGTGGAGGGCGTTTTCGGTGACGTCATCCTGGTCAACGGCGCGCCGTGGCCGGTCCACGAGGTCGCGGCCGCGCGGTACCGGCTGCGGATCCTCAACGGGTCCAACGCCCGCCGCTACGACCTGGCGCTGGACCCGCCACCGCCCGGCGGGGGCGGTTTCGTCCAGATCGGCGCCGACCAGGGCCTCCTCGACGCGCCGCGCGAACACGACCATCTTCCGATCGGGCCCGCGGAACGGTACGACGTCGTCGTCGACTTCGGCCGGTATCCGGTCGGCACCGAGGTCACCCTGGTGAACCGGCTCGGCTCCGGCTCGACCGCCCAGGTGATGCGGTTCGTCGTCGCCCGTCGCGCACCGGACGACAGCCGGGTTCCCGCGAAACTCAGTGTGATCCCGCCGCTCACTCGCGAGCAGGCCACGGTCACGCGCGACTTCTCGTTCCGCGCGGGCACCGTCCACGGTCGCGCGGGCTGGGTCATCGGCGGGGAACCGTTCTCGCCGGACCTGATGTCGGCGAGCCCGCGTCTCGGCGACGCGGAGATCTGGCGGTTCGTCGCCGACATCCACCACCCCGTGCATCTGCACCTGGTGGGGTTCCGGATCCTCTCGCGCGGCGGGCGTCAACCGGGTCCGTTCGACGGCGGCATCAAGGACACCGTGGACCTGGCCCCGGGCGAGTCCGTCGAGGTGATCACGCGCTTCGACGGCTACCGCGGGCGGTACGTCTTCCACTGCCACAACGCCGAACACGAGGACATGGCGATGATGGCGAACTTCGAGGTCGTCTGAAGGATCACACGAAGACCCTTCTGGGCGGCGGCTCACGCCAAACGTAGTACCAAAGTAGGCCGACCGCGACGGCGAGTATCACCAGACAAGTCAGTAAGACCAACATCTTCCTCGTCGTCATGTGAACCTCTGGGGCAGAGTTTCCGATGTCCGAATGCAGAGTACCGGCAGGCTGCGGTTATCTGGCCGTGTCGCGACAGCCACTTTCGGGACAACGGAGGATCCGGACGCTCGACGTGCCAAATCTTCCGTTGATCAAGGTTGTGCCGATCACGAGAACGCGAAGTGTCACCCAGGGTAAGGGGTGTGTGGAAAGAGGGACGT
>NZ_MUXN01000002.1:473379-649411 GCF_001995215.1 Amycolatopsis azurea DSM 43854 | reverse complement strand
ACGTCCCTCTTTCCACACACCCTTTCGTGACCGGACCGGTTTACGCGGGACTGTGTGGATTTCTGGTCATCTAACGCTCCAAAATCCACACAGTCGGCACCAAAGGTCCGGCGCCGCACAGAGCCACTCACCCGGCCACATTGCCTTCGTCTCAACAACCGTCCTTACCGCTCACGAGACCGGACCGGGTTGGTCAGCTCGCCGACGCCTTCGATCGCCACCGTCACCTCGTCCCCCGGCTTCATCGGCCCGACCCCGGCCGGGCTGCCGGTGAGGACGACGTCGCCCGGGCGCAGGGTGAACCAGCGGGTCACCCAGGCGAGGATCGCGGGCACGCCGAAGATCATCTCCCCGGTGGTGGACCGCTGGACGGTCCGGTCGTTGATCCGGGTGGTCACCGCGAGGTCTCCGTTCTCGATGTCGGTGGTGATCCAAGGGCCGAGCGGCAGGAACGTGTCAGCGCTCTTCGCCCGCGCCCATTGACCGTCGGCCCGCCAGTCGTGCGCGGTGACGTCGTTGGCGCAGGTGTAGCCGAGAACGTGCTCGAAAGCGCTATCGGCGGTCAGGTTCCGCGCGGTCTTGCCGATGACGACGGCCAGTTCTCCCTCGTACTCCAGACGTTCGACCTCGGGCGGATGCAGGATCGGCTGCCCGGGGCCGGTGACGGCGTTGGGAGCCTTGAGGAACAGCGCGGGCCGCTCGGGCCAGGGGCGGCCCTTCTCCTTCAGCTGACAGGCATAGTTGCTGCCCACGCACACGATCGTGCGCGGATCGCACGGCGCGAGCAGCCGGACGCCGGACAGCGGGCCGACGAGTTCGCCGGGACCGGTGACCGCGTCATACGAGCGCACGAGGTCGCCGTCCAGGCAGCCTGTTCGGGCGGTTCCCTCGACGTCGAAGCGGATCAGGCGCATGTCGAACCACCGAGTGCTTCGCGGACGAGTTCGAGCGGATGCCACGCCGTCCGCCCAGCCCCGTGGAAGATCTGCTGGCGGCACGAGACCCCGGTGGCGGCCACCAGTGTCTCGGCCGGTTCTTGTTCCAGCGCGGGGAAAAGCCGGTCGCGGCCAACTGCCATCGAGGTTTCGTAGTGCTCGGCCTCGAAACCGAACGAGCCCGCCATCCCGCAGCAGCCGGAGTCGATCTCGGCGACCTCCAGACCCGGGATGCGGCGCAGGAGCGCCATGGTGGCGGCGGTGCCGACCTCCGCCTTCTGGTGACAGTGACCGTGGAAGACCACTCGCCGCCCGCTGAGCCACGATCGCTCCGGCAGCTTCAGCCTGCCGTCGTCGATCGCCTCGACGAGCAGTTCCTCGACCTGGCGGACGCGCTCCTTGATCTGCTGCGCTTCGGGCACTTCCGGCAACAGTGCCAGCGTTTCGTCCCGCAAGGTGAACACGCACGACGGCTCGCAGCCGACGATTGGCGAACCCGGCTCGGTGTCACGGGCCAGGGACGTGACCAGTCCGGTGGCCTTTTTCTTGGCGTCGTCGAGCAGGCCTTTGGACAGGCTCGACCGCCCGCAGCAGCCGCCGGAAGCGAGTTCCACCGCCCAGCCCGCGCTTTCGAGCAGTTCGATGGCCGCCTTGCCGATCTGCGGTTCGGTGAAGGTGGTGAAGGAATCCGCCAGCCAGTTCACTGTGCCCGCCGTACCCGGCACGGTCGCCCTGCGGCGGTCCCAGCGCACGAGGTTGTCCCGCACGAACTTCGGCAGCGGCCGCTCCGCCTTGATGCCGACGGCCCGTTCCATGAGCTTGCGGAGCGGCCCGATCCGGCCGGGCAAGTTGGACAGCGGCGCGGTGGCCGAACCGAGCCGGTTGAGAAACCGGATCGAGCCGAAGATCCGCGACCGCAGCGGCGTGCCGTGCTCCTCGTGGTGCTGGTGCAGGGTTTCGGCCTTGAGCGAAGCCATGTCGACGCTCATCGGGCATTCGCTCTTGCAGGCCTTGCACATCAGGCACAGATCGAGGATCTCGTTGAGCCGTTCGCCGCCGAGCGCGGCCTTCGGATCCGGTTCGGAGAGCGCCTTGACCAGGGCGTTGGCACGGCCGCGCGTGGAATGCTCCTCCTGCAAGGTGACCTGGTACGACGGGCACATCACGCCGCCGGTGGTCTTGCGGCACAACCCGATGTTCATGCAGCGGTCGGCGGCGTCGCGCATCCCGCCCCCGCCGATGACCTCGAACGACAGCATCGTCCGCAGCGGCGGCGCGGGCGGCAGGGCGTCGCGGTCACGCAGGTTCTCGGTCATCGACGGCGCGTCGACGATCTTGCCGGGATTCATCGTGCCCGCCGGGTCGAACAGCTTCTTGACCTGGCGCATGGCTTCGTAGAGTTCGTCGCCGAAGATCTCGCGGTTGAACTCGGAGCGGGCCAAGCCGTCCCCGTGCTCGGACGAGTTCACGCCGCCGAACTCGGCCACGAGGTCCTTGATCTTCTCCGCGACCACGCGCATCGTGTCGACCTGCGCGGGATCGGTCAGGTCGACGAATGGCCGGATGTGCAGGCAGCCGACCGAACAATGACCGTAGAACCCGGCTTCGAGGCGGTGCTCGTCGAGGATCTCCTTGAACCGCGCCGTGTACTGCGCGAGATGCTCGGGAGCGACGGCGGTGTCCTCGATGAACGCCAGCGGCCGCTTGGTGCCCTCACCCGCCGCCATCAGCAGCCCGAGACTGGACTTGCGCACCTTCAGCAGCGCGGCCTGTTCGGCGGCGGTGACGAGCTTGAGCGTGTGATAACCGTGCCCGTTGCGCTCCCACAACGCGGCGACCTCGTCGAGTTTGGCCGCCAGTCCGGCTTCGTCGTCCCCGGAGAAGGACACGAACAGTAGCGCCGCCGGGTCTCCGACGAGATGATTGCCGAGGTCGGCGTACTCGATCTTCCGCCGCGACAGGTCGAGGATGGTCTTGTCCATCATCTCGACCTGATGCGGCTCGCAGCTGAGCGCGTCGAGCGTGGCCGAGATCGCGCCGTGCGTCGTCTCGAAATGCCCGACCGCGTAGACGGTCTTCTTCGGTTTGGGCACCAGGTCGACTTCGATCCGGGTGGCCAGTACGAGGGTTCCTTCGGCACCGACGACGAATTTGGCCAGATCGAAGGGATTCTCATCGCCGTACCCGGCGAGCCGGTCGAGCCGGTAGCCGCAGGCGCGGCGCCAGAACACCGGCATCCCCTTGGCGATGGCGTCCTCGATCGCGGTGACGAGCGCCGGGAGTTCGCGGTAGATACGGCCTTCGAGGGTGTCCGCCTCGGCCCGGCGCACCCGTTCGGTTTCGCTCACCGGCTCGAACCGCGCGGTGGACCCGTCGGCGAGGACGACGTCCAGCGCGCGGATGTGGTCGATGGTCATCCCGAAGGTCAGCGACCCGGAGCCCGCCGAGTTGTTGCCCGCCATACCGCCGATGGTGGCGCGGTTGCTGGTGGAGGTGTCGGGCCCGAACATCAGCCCGTGCGCGGCCGCCGCCTTGTTCAACTGGTCCTGGACGACGCCGGGTTCGACGACGGCGGTGCGCGCGACGGGGTCGAGGTCGATGATCCGGTTCATGTGCCGGGACAGGTCGAGCACCAAGCCCGGGCCGACGGTCTGCCCGGCCAGGCTGGTGCCAGCCCCTCGCGGGACGACGGGCACGCTGAACTCCGCCGCGGTGGCGACGGCGGCGGCGACGTCCTCGTGATCGAGGGGGAAGACGACACCGCGCGGCATGATCGAGTACATGCTCGCGTCGCGGGAGAACAGATGCCGCGTGTAGTCGTCGAAGGCGACTTCGCCCTTGATCCGCGCGTGCAGTGCGTCTTCGAGCGGGCTGGTGCGGGTCAGTTCGGCGGTCATCGGCGGGCCCTCAGTCGTTCTGCAGGTGTTCGAGGGCGTCCTGCAGGCCGCGTGGATCGGCGGGAGCGCCGGCGAGTGTCAGTCCCATTTGGACTCCGGCCAGGGTTCCGGCGAGTGTGAGATCGTTGAACGCGCCGAGATGCCCGATGCGGAAGATCTTCCCGGCGAGTTTGCCCAGTCCGGCCCCCAAGGACATGTCGAACCGGTCGAGGATGATCGCGCGGACCTTGTCGGCGTCGACACCTTCCGGCATCAGGACCGCGGTCAGCGCGCCGGAATGCTCGCGTTCGTCCTGGCAGAGGACTTCCAGACCCCAGCCTCGCACGGCGGCTCGCGTCGCGGCCGCGTGCCGGGCGTGGCGCGCGAAGACGTTCTCGAGACCCTCGTCGTAGAGCAGGCGCAAGGCCTCCCGCAGCCCGTACATCAGGTTGGTGCTGGGGGTGTACGGGAAGAATCCGCGTTCGTTGGCGGCGAGCATCGGGCCCCAGTCCCAGAAGACCTTCGGCAAGGCCGCTGTCTTCGCGGCGTCGAGGGCTTTGTCGCTGATCGCGTTGAAACTCATGCCCGGCGGGAGCATGAGGCCTTTCTGCGAGCCCGCGACGGTGACGTCGACACCCCAGTCGTCGTGCCGGTAGTCGATCGAACCGAGCGACGAGATGGTGTCGACCAGCAGCAGCGCGGGATGGTCCGCCGAGTCGATCGCGGCGCGGATCTCCGGCACCCGGCTGGTGACGCCGGTCGAGGTCTCGTTGTGGACCACGCAGACGGCCTTGATCCGGTGCGCGGTGTCCGCGGCGAGCTTCTCTGCGACCATCCCGGGGTCGGCGCCGCGCCGCCAGTCCCCCGGCACGAAGTCGACATGCAAGCCGAGGCCGCGCGCCATCTCCTGCCACAACGTGGCGAAGTGACCGGTCTCGAAGGACAGCACGGTGTCGCCGGGGCTCAGGGTGTTGGTCAGCGCCGCCTCCCACGCCCCGGTCCCGGTCGCGGGGTAGATGACCACCGGGTTCGTGGTGCCGAAGACGGGCTTGATGTCCCGCAGCAGCCCGCTCGCCAGCTCCTGGAACTCGGGTCCTCGGTGGTCGATGGTGGCCGCCGACATCGCCCGGAGCACCACGTCCGGGACGTTCGTCGGGCCCGGGATCTGCAGGAAGTGACGTCCGGCCGCGTATGTCATGTGCGCCTCCACGCTCGGCTTCGAGATGTTCCACAGAGCGAAACCTTGGTCCCGCTGCTTGAAAGGTATACCGTGTACCGAACTCCGTCGAGAGGGTGCCGGAACAAACTTCGACCCGATTCCCTGACCGTGCCGATTCCCTGAATGTGTCAGCGCCGACCGCAGAGGATTCCCATGTCCATACAACTCGTCACAGTCGTGGCGCTCGCCCTGGTGTTCCTGATCGCGACCGTGCTTCCCGTCCACATGGGAGCGCTGGCGTTCGTCGCCGCTTTCGTGATCGGCACGGCGTTCGTCGGGGAGAGCACCGACGACATCGTCTCGGGCTTCCCCGGCGATCTCTTCGTCATCCTGGTGGGGGTGACGCTGCTGTTCGCGATAGCCAAAGGCAACGGCACCGTCGACCGGCTCGTGCACCTGGTGGTGCGCGCCGTCGGCGGGCGGATCGCCCTGATCCCCTGGGTGATGTTCGTGGTCACCGCGGCGCTGACCGCGGTCGGCGCGGTGGTGCCGGCGGCGGTGGCGATCATCGCCCCGATCGGCATGGGGTTCGCCCGCCGCTACTCGATCAACCCGATGCTGATGGGCCTGCTGATCATCAACGGCGCCAGCGCGGGCGGCTTCTCCCCCATCAGCATCTTCGGCAGCATCGTCAACGGCGTCGTGGCGCGGGACAACCTGCCGAGCAATCCCGGACTGCTGTTCGTGTCCTCTTTCGCCTTCAACCTGGTGCTGAGCGTCGTGGTGTTCTTCCTCTTCGGCGGCCGCGAACTGATCCGCCGGTCCTCGACCGCCAAGACCCGGGTGGTCGTCGCGGCGGCTCAGCCCGCACTGGTGGACAGTGCGGGCACGACGATCACCGACGATTCCCCGCCTCCCACTGGCGGAACCGACGAGCCCGACGAACGCCTGCCGCTCACTCGCGACCACGTGTTCACCCTGATCGGCTTGGCCGCGCTCGCGGTGGGCGCGCTGGTGTTCAAACTCGACGTCGGGTTCACCGCGCTGACCGTGGCGACGGTGCTGTCGTTGGTCTCGCCAGGGTCGGCGAAAGCCGCCGTCGGTGAGGTCGCGTGGCCGACGGTGCTGTTGATCTGCGGGATCGTCACCTTCGTCTCGCTGATGGAACGGGTCGGCACGATCGACTGGCTCGGCAACCTGGTGACACAGATCGGCTCGCCCCTGCTGGCCGCGATCCTGATCTGCGCGATCGGCGCGGTGGTTTCGGCGTTCGCGTCGACGACCGGGATCCTCGGCGCGCTCATCCCCCTGGCCGTGCCGTTCCTGCTGGCGGGCGAGGTCGGCGCGGTCAGCATGATCATCGCGCTGGCGATCTCGTCCTCGGTCGTGGACTCGTCGCCGTTCTCCACCAGCGGCGCACTGGTCGTGGCGAACGCGCCCGAGGGCCAGAACGACAAGGTGTTCCGAGGACTGACGATCTGGGGCTTCAGCATGTGCCTGATCGCGCCCGTCACGACCTGGCTGCTGTTCGTCCTGCCCGGCTGGGGCTGAGCTGAAGGGGACTTTCCCCTCATCTCACGCAGCGAAGGGAGCTTTCCCCGCATCGCATGCGGGGAAAGTCCCCTTCAGCTAACGGCCCCGGCGTTCGGCCAGCCAGCGCTCGGAGTCGGGAGTGCCGCCGTCGAGCTGATCCACCACTTCGTCGAGGAAGCTGCTATGCCCGTGATCGGCCAGTGCCTTCAGCACCGCCTCGGGATCGCCGCCCTCGATGATCGTGAGCAGGTCGCGGTGCCTCTCGACGTTCTGCATCAACGATTCGCCGTCGCGGCGGGCACTGCGGTTGAGCGCCATGCACAACTGCATCTGCAAGGAAAGCGCCCGGTAGGCCTCGGTGACGCGCTCGTGCCCAGCCAGCGCGACGATCGATTGGTGGAAGTCGTACTTCCGCTGCGTGAAGACCCCTTCGTCGCCGTCGAGGCCCGCCTGTTCGAAGGCGGCCAAGGCGTTCCGGCAGTCCTGCAGCCGCTCCGGCGAGCGGACCGGGATCCCGATCCGGACGGCGAAGGCTTCGAGCTCTTCGCGCAAAGTGATGATTTCGTAGACGTCGTGGCGAGTCAGGGGACGGACGATGACACCGCGCCGCGGATGGGGCACGACGAGACCCTCGAAAGCCAGCACCTGCAACGCTTCGCGCAGCGGCGGACGGGAAACCCCGAGCCGCTCGGTGAGCTTGGCCTCGACCAAACGCGTTCCGGGCGGTAGCTCGCCGGAAAGTATCATCGCCCGCAGCGCCTGGGTGGCCAGGTCGGCCATGCTCGGCGGCGCGACGATCCGGCCGTCCTCGTCCTGCACGGCACTCGTCGAACCCATGGTCATTCCGACCCCCTTCCGGTCTGTATACGGTATATCAATCGCTTTCGTCTCGCGTGAGCGGTACGTCACTTCTTATTCGTTTGGACTTTCCGTCCAGCACTTATACAGTCAGTCTCGTGACCAACGAGCATCCGTATCCCCCGGCCTTCCGCAGCGGCGACCTGGTTTCCGTGTCCGGACGGCTCGGCGTGACCGAGACCGGGGAACTGGTCCCCGGCGGCTTCGACGCCGAATGCCCGCGCGCGTTCGCCAACCTCGATGCCGCGCTGCTGTCGGTGGGCGCGAGCCGGGCCGACGTCGTGAAGGTCGTCGTCTACCTGACCGACATCGCCGACCGTGACGGCCTCAACCGCGTCTACGAGGAGTTCTTCGCCGAGCCTCGGCCCGCTCGCACCTGCGTCGGCGTCGCGTCGCTGCCCTACGGCGGCGTCGTCGAAGTCGAGGCTCTCGCCCGGGTACGCGATGTCTGAGCAGGACGCGATCCTCGACGCGCTCGCCCCGGTCGCCGACGGTATCGCGGCGACGCTCGGCTCGTTCTGCGAGGTCGTCGTGCACGACTTCCGGCGCCCCGAGCAATCGGTGGTCGCGATCGCCGGCTCGGTCACCGACCGCAGCGTCGGCGGGTCGATGAGCGAGATCGGCATGGGCCTGCTCGCCCGCGGTGACGATGCCGAAGACCAGCTGAACTACGTCACCAGGACGGCGTCCGGGAAACTGGTGAAGTCTTCGACCATGCTGCTGCGCGACAGCGGCGGCTCGGTGTTCGGCGCCCTGTGCGTGAACCTCGACGTCACCGCCCTGGGCCAGCTCAAGACCCTCGTCGGGGAACTCGCCGACGTCGGCACCGCCGCCGAGACCCCGACGACCACCTTCGGCGACGACGTGGACGCCGTCGTGGACGCGATCGTCGACGAACACCAGCTCCGGCTGAACAAACCCTGGACCGCGCTCAGCCGCGAAGAACGACTCGACCTGTTCCGCAGCCTGCACGCGCGCGGTGTCTTCGCCGTACGCCGGGCCGTGCCCCAGGTCGCGGCCCGGATCGGCATCTCCCGGGCCTCCGCTTACAACTATCTCGCCGAAATCCGTGATCAAGGAGCATCATGACCGCCCCCGTGACCATCGACGACATCCGCGACGCCGCCGCCCGCCTGGCCGGTGTCGCGCACCGGACCCCGGTCGTGCGTTCCCGGACCCTCGACGACCTCGTCGGCGCCGAGGTCTTCATCAAATGCGAGAACCTCCAGCGCGTCGGGGCCTTCAAGTTCCGCGGCGCCTACAACGCCGCCTCCCGGCTCTCGCCCGAACAGCTGGCCAAGGGCATCGCCGCCTACTCCTCGGGCAACCACGCGCAGGCCGTCGCGCTCGCCGCGCGGGAACTCGGGAGCAGCGCGGTCATCCTGATCCCGGAAGACACTCCGCAGTCCAAAAAGGACGCCACCGCGGGTTACGGCGCCGAGATCGTCACCTACGACCGGTACACCGGCGACCGCGTCGCGATCGGCGAGGCGCTGGCGGCCGACCGCGGTCTCGCGCTCATCCCGCCGTACGAGCACCCGCACGTGATCGCCGGGCAGGGCACGGCGGCGCTGGAACTGCTGGAGGACACCGACTCCCTGGACACTTTGGTCGTCCCGGTCGGTGGTGGTGGCCTGATCGCGGGCAGCTCGACCGCCGCGAAGGCCTTGCAGCCCGGTATCCGGGTGGTCGGTGTCGAACCCGCCGAGGGTGACGACACCAAGCGTTCGCTGGAAGCCGGCGAACGGGTGTCGATCCCGGTTCCGCGGACCATCGCCGACGGCCAGGCCGCTTCGATCCCCGGCGAGCTGACGTTCTCGATCAACCAGCGACTCGTCGACGACATCGCGCTGGTCACCGACGACCAGGTCCGGGACGCGATGCGGTTCGCGTTCGAGCGGCTGAAGCTCGTCATGGAGCCCAGCGGGGCGACCGGTCTCGCGGCGCTGCTCAGCGGTCAGGTTCCCGTTTCGGGGCGGGTCGGGGTGATCGTCAGCGGCGGGAACGTCAGCCCGGAACGCTTCGCCGACCTACTCGCGACCCCCTGACCTGACGTATTTCGTCCTCTAAATGCGGTGTTCCGTGAAGGACTCCTTGAGGGACTCTGGGTCCCTCAAGGAGTCCTTCACGGACTTGCGACGAGAGAACGTCAGAGGCCGAGGCCGCCGGCCAGCACCGGCCACGAGTTCCGCAGGGCCCGCTGCCAGTACGGCCAGCTGTGCGTGCCGTCGCCGTAGTAGTCGACGGTCGCCGGAATCCCCTTGGCCTTCAACCGATCCGTGAACGTCACCGACGAAGCCAGCGCCTCGGGCTCGAAGAAGTCGGATTGACCCGGCGGATCGAGCGGGCCGGTCTTCCCGTTCCCGCAGGAGATGTAGAGCGCCGTGCCGCGCAGGTCGTCGACGTAGTCGAACGGGTTGTTCGCCGACCAGATCGGCCGCATGCCCCAGCTGTCGCCCCAGAGTTCGAGGTAGTTGAAGATCCCCGCGCGCGCCAGGATCCCCTGAATGAACAGCGGCGCTCCCTGGTTGAGTGTGTTCGGCACACCGCTGTAGGACGCCGCCGCGGCGAACATCCCCTTGTGCTTGTAGGAATACGCGAGCGCGCCGTACCCGCCGATCGACAGCCCGGCGACCGCCCGGCGCGTGCCCGCCCGGTACCCGCGTTCGACGATCTGCCGCACTTCCAGGGTGTGGAAGGTGTCCCAGTCCGGCGTGCTCTTGAGGCCGAAGTTCCACCACTTGGTGTACATCCCGGCCGGTCCGCCGGTCGGCATCACGACGAGGGCGTCCTTGTCCGCGGTGAACGCCTTGACGTCGGTGAACTGGTCCCACGAGCGGTAGTCGACCGGTTCGCAGCAGCCGTGCAGCAGGTACAGCGTGGGCCAGGTCCGCGTGGGTTGCGCGGCCCAGCCGGTCGGGACCAGCAGCCGGACCATGCCGGTGGTGCCGAGAGCGGGCGAGCTGATCTTGAGGTCGACCGTGCGCGCGTCCAGCCAGGTCTCCTCGACGACCTTCGCGCCGTTGTCGGCGGTGACCCGCGCGGGAGCGGCGATCGCGGGGATCGAGCCGCCCAGCAGGACGACCATGGACAACACCAGCAGACCCCACCGCCGCCTTCGGTTCATCACTTCTCCTCTGCTCACAAGGGGATGTTTCCGTGCTTCTTGGCCGGGAGGGTCTGCCGTTTGGTCCGCAGCGCCCGCAGGGCCCTCGCCACGTGCAGCCGGGTCTGCGACGGCGCGATGACCTGATCGACGTAGCCGCGTTCCGCTGCCAGATAAGGGTTCGAATGCCGTTCGCGGTACGCCTCGGTGAGCCGCCGTCGTTCGGCGGACCGCTGTTCCGGCGGCAGTTCGGCCAGTTCACGCCGGTGCAGCACCCGCACCGCGCCCTCGGCGCCCATCACCGCGATCTCCGCGGTGGGCCAGGCCATGTTCACGTCCGCGCCGAGATGCTTCGACCCCATCACCGCGTATCCGCCGCCGTAGGCCTTGCGGATCACCACGGTCACCATCGGCACGGTCGCCTCGGCGTAGGCGTAGATCAGTTTCGCCCCGCGCCGGATGATGCCTTGCCGTTCCTGTGCTTCCCCGGGCAGATAGCCGGGGACGTCGGCGAGGGTGAGGATCGGGATGCCGAACGCGTCGCAGAACCGGACGAACCGTGCCGCCTTCTCCGAGGCGTCGATGTCGATCACGCCCGCGTGCTGCCGCGGCTGGTTGGCCACGACGCCGACCGTGCGGCCCTGCACCCGGCCGAACGCGCAGATCATGTTCGGCGCGAAGGCGCCGTGCACCTCGGTGAACTCGCCGTCGTCGACGAGGCGCGCGATCACCTCGGTCATGTCGTAGACCTGGTTCAGCGAATCCGGCACCAGCCGGTCGAGTTCGAGGTCGGCGGCGGTGAGATCGGGAGCGGTGTCGTCGGCGTATTCCGGGACGACGTCGAGGTTGTTGGACGGCAGGTAGCCGAGCAGCGTCCGCACCCAGTCGATCGCGTCGTGCTCGTCGGTGGCCCGGTAGTGGGCGTTCCCGGAGATCTCGCTGTTCACCGCCGCGCCGCCGAGCTGCTGGGCGGTGACCCGCTCGCCGCTGACGGCGTGCACGACGTCCGGCCCGGTGACGAACATGTGCGCGGTCTCGTCGACCATCACCGTGAAGTCCGTGATCGCCGGCGAGTACACGGCCCCGCCGGCGCACGGGCCCATGATCAGCGAGATCTGCGGGATGACGCCGGACGCGAGCGCGTTGCGCCGCCCGAGTTCGGCGTAATACGCCAGCGAGACGACGCCCTCCTGGATCCGCGCGCCGCCGGAGTCGTTGATCCCGACGACCGGGCAGCCCAGCGTCATCGCCAGGTCCATCACCTTGAGGACCTTCTCGCCGAAGACCTCGCCCATGCTGCCGCCGAACACGGTGAAGTCCTGCGAGAACACGCAGATCTGCCTGCCGTCGACGGTCCCGTGCCCGGTCACCACGCCGTCGCCGTACGGCCGGTTGGCGTCCATCCCGAACTCGGCGCACCGATGCCGCGCGAACTGGTCGAGCTCGACGAACGAGCCCGGGTCCAGCAACTCGTCGACGCGTTCGCGCGCGGTCAGCTTGCCCTTGGCGTGCTGGCGGTCGACGGCGCGTTTCTCCGCGATCCGGACGGCTTCGTCCTGGCGGGCGGCGAGGTCGGCGATGCGGAACGCCGTCGTCGGGGCGAACGGGACGTCGGTCATGGCCGCGCCGCTCTCGGTGCGGCGAGCCGGGACGCGAGCGCCTCGGCGACCACTTCGACGTGCGGCGGGTCGATCATCGACAGGTGATCCCCCGGGACGCGCACGATCTCCAGGTCGGCGCAGTAGGCGTCCCAGCCGAGGGCGTCGTCGGTCCGCAGGTAGCGCGGGTCGAGGGTGGTGGTCAGCGGATGCGGTTCCTGTGCCCGCAGCAGCAACACCGGTCCGGCATAGGGTTCCGGGGCATAGCGTTCGGCGACCCGTGCGTCCACATAGGACTCGTACTGGTGCCGCAGCACTCCCTGGCCCATCCCGGGCACCCGCGCGGCGAGTTCGCTGATCACCAGGCGGATCTGCGCGTCGTCGTCGAGCCGGACGAGTTCCTCGCGCGGGATGTCCAGCGGGACGCCGTAGGTCTGCTCGACGTGCTCGGCGAACCGGTCGAACCGGTCCAGCAGGATCTCCTGGGCCGGGATCCCGGGCGCGGGCAACGGCAGGATGCTGTCGATCATGACCACGAGGTCGACCCGCTCCCCCGCCGCCGTCAGCCGCCGGGCCGTCTCGTAGGCGAGGCAGCCGCCGAACGACCAGCCGCCCAGCCGGTACGGCCCGTGGGGCTGGATTTCCCGGATCAGTTCGAGATAGCAGTCGGCCTTGCCCTCGACGGTGTCCTCGTCGTCGATCCGTTCGAGCCCGTAGACAGACCTGCCTTCCGGCAGCAGGCGGACGAGCCCCTCGTAGACGCTCGTCGGACCGCCCGCCGGATGGAACAGGAACACCGGATCCGTGCCGCCTTCGCGCAGCGGCCGGACCGGACAGCCTCCGCGGCCCTCGATCCGGTCACGCAGCAGGTCGGCCATCGCGGCGATGGTCGGCGTGGCGAAGAGCCGGTCGGGGACGGTTCCGAGCTGCGCGGCGAACGCGGCACGCAGCCGATCCGCCGCTTCGGCGTCACCGCCCGCGGCGAAGAAGTCATCGTGGACGCCGGGTTCGGCGCCGCCCAGTTCCGCCTGCCAGTGCCGGGCGACCCAGCGTTCAGCGGGGTCGCGGGGCCCGACCACCAGACGCGAAACGGCCTGCCGCGAACCTGCGTCGCCGAATCCTGCCTGGCCGGCGAGATGGTCGGCGATTTCGGCGAGGCTGGCGCCGCGCAGCAGCAGCGGGATCGGCAACGGCAGGCCGAAATCGCGCTCCACGACACCTTTGGCGCGCATGGCGGTGAGCGAGTCCAAGCCGAGCCGGGTGAGCGACGTGTGCCTGTCGATCCCGTCCGCGGCGAGGCCGAGCATCCCGGCGACGAGCCCGGCCAGGTAGTCGGCCAGCATCTCGCGGGCGGCTTCCGGCAGGACCGCCCGCAGCGCGTCCAGTCCGTCCCAAGTGGACGGTCCCGCGTTCTCTTTCGGTACCAGGAGCTCGAAGAAGGGGCGTGCGGCCAGACCCGGGAACAGGGCCAGCACGGTTCCCGCGTCGACGCGGGCGATCCCGGTCGCCCCGCGATCCCGCTTCAGCACCGCGTCCATCGCCGTCAGTGCCTCCTCCGTGCCGAGCGGTTCGAGCACCGGGTTGCGGTTGCCGACGGCCGCGCCTGCCTCGCCCCAGGCTCCCCAGCCGATGGTCGCCGCCGGAAGTCCGGCGGCCCGGCGCCACGCGACGAGCGCGTCCACCCAGGCGTTCGCGGTGGCGTACGCGGCCTGGCCCGGCGATCCGAACAAGGCTGCCGCCGACGAATACGTCAGCCACCAGTCGAGGTCGTGTCCGGCCGTCGCCTCGTGCAACCGCCACGCTCCGAGCGCTTTCGCTCGCCAGACGGCTTCGGCCGCGTCGACCTCGACGGAAGCGACGGCGCCGTCCGACAAGACCCCGGCCGCGTGCAGCACTCCACGCAACGGGACGCCGCCTTCCGTGGCGGCCGCGACCAGCGCCTCGGCCGTCCCGGGCTCGGCGATGTCACCCGCGACGACGCGGACATCGGCGCCCAGGTCCGCCAGCGTCGGTTCGAGCTCAGGACTCGCTCCACGGCGGCCGGAAAGGACCAGCCTGGTCGCGCCGCGTTTCGCCAGCCAGTCCGCCGCGAACAGCCCCAGGCCGCCCAGACCACCGGTGATCACGTAAGCGCCCTCGCGCACCACCGTTTCGCGGCACGGTTCGCCGAGTTCCGGACGGGCCAGGACCCGCGTGTAGCGGACGCCTTCACGCCACGCGATCTCGTCGTCCGGCGCGTCCGCGCGGATCTCGGCGACCAGCCTGGCGATCCACAAGCGGGCGGGATCCGGCTCGGCGTCGAAGTCGACCTGACTCGCCCGCAGCTCGGGGTGTTCGAAAGCGAGGACCCGGACCAACCCGCGCGGCCACGCCTGGCCGGGATCACCACGCTCACCGGGTTCGATGGCCGACGCACCGGCGCTGACCAGCCACAGACGCGGGGCAGTCGCCGCTTCGGCCAGCTCGGCGACGACGCCGGAGAGCGTGGCGACGGTCCGCGCGGACCCCATCGGATCCGAGGCCGGGACACAGGCGAGCACTCCCGCCGTGTCCCGGGAGCGCAGGATTTCCGCCAGCGCGGCACGGTCTCCGAGCGGCGCGATCGTCAGCTCGTCCCCGGACTCGGCGAGCCGGTCGCGCAACGCCGTCAGCCAGGGCGCGTTCTCGTGCAGGACGACCCAGTGACGTGTGCCCGGCTTCTCCGGCGGCAGGTCGGCCTGCCGCCAGACCGTTTCGAACAGCAGATCCGTCATCGGCACCGGCAGCGCCGAACGCTGGAACCGGCGGCAGTAGACCTCGCGGAACTCGACCAGCACGACGTCGTCGGCGTCGACCAGCTGGACACCGCCGACCAGGCCGTCACCGGCCGGATCGAGCGAGTCGAGCACGGCGTCGACCCGGACGCCGCGGCGCGGATCACCGGTGAGGACGACCTCGCCCAAGGTCAGCGGCAGGAAGACGCCGTCGGCTTCGCGCAACGCGTCCCCGGCGGCCGCGGCCAGCGCGTGCAGGCAGGCGTCGGCGATCACCGGGTGCAGGACGTATCCCGCGTCGTCGGCGGGAAGGGTGATCGACGCCGAGGCGCGGCCGGGCACCGCCACGACGTCGCTCAGCCCACGGAAAGCGGGACCGTAGCTCTGCCCCATCCCGGCCAGCACCTGGTAGAGGTCGACCGGCCGGGCGTCCTCGGTGACCGCGCCGAAGGGCACCACCGACGTCTCCCCGTCGCGGACGCGCGCGGTGGCGTGCCGGATCCAGCCGCCGTCCGCGGACCGCGCGTAGACGTCCACTTCGGACGGTCCGGAGCCGGTGCTCAGGCTGGTCGTCACCTCGGTGTGCGCGGCGAGCGGAAGCACCCGGTGCAGTTCGAGACCGCCGATACGCAGTTGCCCGCCGGGACGCAGGACCGCCTTGGCCGCCGCGAGCGCCAGTTCGAGGAACCCGGCGGCGGGGAACAGCGGGACTCCCATCGCCGCGTGGTCGGCCAGCCAGGGCAGTGCTTCCGTCCCGACGTCCGCGTGCCACAGGTGCCCGTCGCCGGTCGGTTGTTCGATGTGGAGGCCCAGCAACGGATGCGCGCCGTCGGGCGCGCGCCTGGCGGCCGGGCGCCGCGGCCAGAACCGGACGTGCCGCCAGCGCGGACCGGGCAGCTCGACCGGGACCGGGCGAGGACCTCGGGCATCGAGCACACCGGGCACGCCGAGGGTGTGGAGCCGGGCCAGCGTCGTCAGGAACGCCGTCCGTTCGTCGATCTTGCGGCTCGCCGACGGCAGCGCGAGCGCGCCAGTGCTCTGCTCGATCGCGGCCAGCGCCACCGGATGCGGGGAGATCTCGACGAACACGCCGTACCCGTCGGCGGTCGCCGCCGCGAGCGCCTGGCTGAACCGCACCGGACGGCGCAGGTTCGCCGCCCAGTAGTCGACGTCAAACGTCGGCGACCACAGCGGATCGTCGAGAACGCTGCTGTAGCAAGGGATCTCGGCCGGTCGCGGGGAAAGCCCAGCGAGTTCGGCGCGGAACCGGTCGAGGACGGCGTCGACGGCCTCCGAATGCCCGGCACCCCCGACCGGCAGCCGTCTCGCCAGTCTGCCGAGGCTTTCGACGTGCGAGACCAGGGCCTCGACCTGGTCGGCGTCGCCGCTGACGGTGCACTGGACCGGCGAGGCGTAGACCGCGACGGTGATGCCGGGGAACTCCGCTTCCAGGTCGGCCAGTTCGGCCGGGGACAGTTCGACCACGGCCATCGCGCCGACGCCGCTCGCGTCGACCTCGGCGAGCAGCCGGGCCCGGGTGGCCATCACGCGCAGGCCGTCGGCGACCTCCAGTGCTCCCGCGACGACGGCGGCCGCGACCTCGCCCATCGAATGCCCGAGCACCGCGTCCGGGACGACGCCGTGCGCGCGCCAGAGCCCGGCGAGGGCGAGCTGCATGCCGAACAGCGCGAGTTGCGTCGCGCCGAGGTCCGGCAGGTCGCCTTCGCTGGAGAGCACCTCACGCAGGGAGAACCCGGCTTCCTCGCGGAACACCGGATCGAGCGCCTCCACCTCGGCACGGAACGCGGGCTCGGTGCGCAGCAGGAGACGGCCCATGCCGGGCCACTGGGAGCCGTAGCCGGAGAAGACGAACACGACGTCGGGCGCGGGCCCGGCCTCGGTGGCGGGCATTTCTCGCAGCGCGGCGGCGA
The DNA here is from genome assembly GCF_001995215.1 of Amycolatopsis azurea DSM 43854. Taxonomy (GTDB): domain Bacteria; phylum Actinomycetota; class Actinomycetes; order Mycobacteriales; family Pseudonocardiaceae; genus Amycolatopsis; species Amycolatopsis azurea. Next base: position 632,662 of record NZ_MUXN01000002.1, on the reverse strand, counting down.
CCTGGGTGTGTTCCCCGCCGACCACAGCACCACGGACAGGCAGGTGGTCACGGCCTCGCGCCAGCGTCGCGGCGACAGCGTCCAGCGGCACGGTGCGGTGGTCTTCGAGCCAGTCCGCCAGGTCGGCGGCCCGCGCCCGGAGTACCTCGGGCGACCGGGCCGACAGCGCGATCACCTGCGGGCCCTCGGTTTCCTTCCCCCGAGCGGGGAACGACGCGGCGGGCCACTCTTCGACGACGACGTGGGCGTTGGTGCCGCCGAAACCGAACGCGGAGATCCCGGCGCGCGCGACGCCCGAGTAGCGCGGCCAGTCCGCCCCGGTGCCGGCCACGCGGAGGCCGAGGCCTGCGAAATCGATGTGCGGGCTGGGTTCCCGGTAGTGCGGGGTCGGCGGCAGCCGCCGGTGGACCATCGCGAGGACGACCTTGATCAGCCCGGCGATCCCCGCCGCGCCCTCCAGATGGCCCAGGTTCCCCTTGACCGAGCCGATCAGGAGCGGGCGACCGGGTTCGCGTCCGGCTCCGAGCACCGCGCCGAGCGCGTCCGCCTCGATCGGATCTCCCAGCGCGGTGCCGGTCCCGTGCGCCTCCACATAGTCCACAGAGGACGGTTCGACCCCCGACGCCGCGTACGCGTCCCGCAATAGGGCGGCCTGCGCGCCGGGACTGGGCGCGACGAGGCCGTTGGACCGGCCGTCGGAGTTCACCGCGCTCCCGCGGATCACCGCGAGCACCCGGTCCCCCGCGCGCCGGGCGGCCTTCAGGGGTCTGAGTACGACCACGCCGCAGCCCTCACCTCGGGCGATACCGTCGGCGGCGGCGTCGAACGGTTTGCAGTGACCGTCCGGGGCCAGCACTCCGGCCCGGCGGAAAGTCTCGGTGACGGCGGGAGTGAGCATCAGGTTCACACCGGCGACGAGCGCCGTCGCGCATTCGCCGCGGCGCAGGCTCTGCACCGCCTGATGCACCGCCACCAGCGAAGACGAACAGGCCGTGTCGAGGGTGATACTCGGCCCGCGCAGGTCGAACAGGTACGAAAGCCGGTTCGCGGCGATACTCGTCGCGGCCCCGGTGGCGGACCAGACGTCGACAGCGGCCGGATCGGTCATGGTCAGGTGGCCGTACTCGGCCGCCGAGAGCCCGACGAACACCCCGGTGCGGCTTCCTCGCAGCGTCGACGGCGGGATGCCGGCGTGTTCCAGCGCCGCCCAGGCGACTTCGAGCAGCATCCGCTGCTGGGGATCCATCGTTTCGGCCTCGCCCGGCCCGATGCCGAAGAAGTCGGCGTCGAACCCGGCGATGTCGTCGAGGAATCCGCCGCGGCCGAAGTCCGCCTCCCAGCGCCCGTCGGGCATGTCGCGGATGCCGTCACCGCCGACGTCCAGGAGGCGCCAGTACTGCTCCGGCGACTCGGTTCCGCCGGGCAGGCGGCAGCCGAGACCGACGATCGCGATCGGTTCTTCCTCCCGGCGTTCGACGTCCGCGACGACGTCGTGCTCCACTGTGGACAGATGATCGGCGAGCGCGGTGATCGTCGGGTACTCCCACACCAGGGTCGGCGCGAGCGGGCGGCCGAGGTACCGGCCGAGGTCCGCGGCCAGCTCCATCGATTCCCGCGACGAAAGTCCGCTCTCGTGCAGCGGCCGGTCCGGGTCGGCGGGCAACCCGGTCCGGTCCGTCACCCACGCGACGAGCCAGGCGCGGATCCCCGCGGTCATCCGAGCCGCCGCGCGGTCAGCGAACCATCCACATAGGACTTTCGGCACAGGGCCCGGCTGATCTTGCCGCTGGAGGTGCGCGGAACCTCTCCCGGGGCGAGGAAGACGACGTCGTGCGGGCGCAGGCCGTGCGCTGTCGAGACCGCCCTGCGGATCTCCGCGGTCGCCAGGACGATGTCGGTCTCCACTCCCTTCGCCTGTTCCACCACCACGACCGCCGCTTCGCCGTCTTCACGCTCGACCGCGAAGGCCGCGGCGGAATGCGGCCGAACGGCGGAGTGGGTCTCCACGGTCTGTTCGATGTCCTGCGGGTAGTGGTTGCGGCCGTCGACGATGACGAGATCCTTCAGCCTGCCGGTCATGAACAGCTCGCCGTCGTGGCGTACGCCGAGGTCCCCGGTCGCCAGCCAGCCCGCGCCGGAGTCCGGATCGATCGGCGGCAGGCCGAAGACGGCGACGGACGCGCCGGGCAGTCCCCAGTAGCCCACGCCGACGTTCGGGCCGTTGACCTGGATCTCGCCGACCCGGCCCGGTTCGACCAGTGCGCCGGTGACCGGGTCGGCGATGCGAACCCGTTGCCCTGCCGGAAAACCGCAGGACACGAGCGTGGTGGGCGCGGCGCCGGGCGCGGCCGGGATCGCGATCCCGGCGGCGAGCCGGTCGCGGTCGAAGGTGACCTGCCGCGGTGCCTTGCCCGCCTCTGTGACGGAAACGAGCACCGTGGCCTCGGCCAGCCCGTAGGAAGAACGATGGACCTCGGGGCGCAGCCCGCAGTCCTCGAAGGCGTCGTGGAATTTCGCGATGGTCGCGGGCAGGACCGGCTCGCTTCCGTTGATCAGCGAGACGACCCGGCTCAGTTCGAGATAGCTCTTCTCGGCCTCGGTCACGCGGGAAGCGCTGTAGGCGTAGGCGAAATTGGGTGCCGCGCTGATCGCGCCGGGGCTGGCCGAGAGGGCGCGCAGCCAGCGGGACGGCCGTTCGAGGAACGCGAGCGGATCCATCAGGACCGAGGCCGCACCGGCGGCCATCGGCGCGCCGATGCCGAGGATCAGGCCCATGTCGTGGAACAGCGGCAGCCAGCTGACGGTGGACGTCGTCCCGGTTTCGATCGCGTAGGCGTCGCAGGCCTGGCGGGCGTTGGTGAGCGCGTTGCGGTGGGTCAGCATCACGCCTGCCGGGGTCCGCGTGGAACCGGACGTGTACTGGAGATACGCCAGCGCGTCAGGTTCCGGTCGCGGCCAGGAACGTTCACCGGCCGCGACCGAAGCAGGGGTGTCGACGGCGAGCACGGCGGGCCGCTCGATCGCCGTCGAGGTGAGGAAACCGGCGACGGCGTCGGTTCCGTCGGCGGTCGTGAGCACGATCCGCGGCGCGCAGTCCTCCAGCACGGCCGCCAGCCTGCCCGCGTGCCCCGGCAGGTCCGGGGCGAACAACGGGACAGCGACCAGTCCGGCCCGGATCGCGCCGAGGAACGCGACGACGTAGTCGGTGGACTGCCGTGCCAGGATCGCCGCCCGCTCCCCCGGGGCGGCGAAGGTGACCAGCCGGGTGGCGAGGGCGTCGACCCGGTCGTCGAGTTCGCGCCAGGACAGGGTGACCGCCCGGCCGTCCGCGCCGGCGCGGTGGTCGAGGTAGGTCACGGCGACCTCGTCACCGAGCCGCCGCGCCCAGTACTCCAGCAGGGTCGCGAAGGACTCTCCGGCGGGTGTTTCGTCCTGCCCGTGGGCGGCGACGACCGTTTCCGAAATGGTTTCCATGGCCCCTCGTTTGACGACGTGAGCAGGAGCGGGTGAATGCGGAACGGCGCCGTTGCCGAAAGCGGATTCCATTCCGGAGACCGTTCTTTCCTCTGCCCGGAACTGTATGGATCACGGTCGAAGAGTGTCAATGAAAGGACCGTGAAACGCTCACGGCGGTGCGACCGTGCTCACCGTGAAGTGAGAAAGGGGGCACCCCACTTGTCACCTCGGGACGAACTTTGCCTCGCCCGGGGGTTCAGCAGCCGGAGCGCGAGGAGCGCGCCGAGGAGTTCCAGCCCCGCCGCGGTCAGCAGACCCGCCGTGTAGCCGTCCGCCAGCGCGGACGCGTCGCCTTCGCCGAGCCGCGCCGTGCGCACCACCGTCAGCACGGCCCCGATCAGCGCGACACCCAGCGCGCTCGACAGTTCCCTGGACGCGGTGAGCAGTCCGGAGGCGGTGCCCGCGTGCCGTTCCGCCACGATTTCCAGCGCGTACGAGGTCAGCGGCGTGGTCAGGGCCGATCCCGCGCCGATCAGCAGCAGCCCGGGAATCCTCGGAAGGACTTCCGGAACGTGGTTGACGGCGGCGACCGCGAGCAGTCCCGCGGCCACCGTCGCCAACCCGGCCGCGACCGTCCGATGTGGACCGAATCGCGGCACCGCCCACGGCACCAGCGGGGTCGCGGCGACGACCGCGACCGCCACCACGACCAGCGGCGATCCGGCGAGAACCGGTCCGAGCCCGAGGGATTCCTGGTGCAGCAACGGGGTGAAGAAGAAGACTCCCGAGACCCCCAGTCCCCACAGCAACTGCACGGTGAGCGCGCCGGTGAAGACCCGCTGACCGGTCAGTTCGACGGGCACCAGCCGGTCCCGCGTGCGTCTTTCCCTGGACACGAACCAGATCGCGAAGCCCGTTCCCGCGAGCGCGAGCACCGCGGGCAGCAGCGCGGCGCCGTCGCCCAGTTCCACGACGGCGGCGGTGAGCAGAACCATCCCGGTGGTCGCGACCAGCATCGAGAGCACGGCGGGCCGCCCCGCCGCCGGATCGCGTCTCGCGACGGCGACCTTGCCCAGCAGCGCCAGCATCGCCGCGACGAACGGGAGATTGACGAAGAAGATCCAGCCCCAGCCCAGATATTCGCTCAGCACGCCGCCGAGGGTCGGGCCGAGCGCCAGCGCGACCGCGAGGCAGGCGGTCCACACCGTCGCGCCGACCGCGCGTCTTCGTTCGTCGAGGTTGGTGCGGAGCAGGCTGAGCAGGGCCGGGACCAGGAACGCGGCGGCGGCACCTTGCAGTACGCGCGCGGAGATGACCAGCCAGGCCGCTGTGGCCAGTCCTCCGATCGCCGCTCCGGCGCCGAACGCGAGCAGCCCGGCCCGCAGGGTCGCGGCCTGCCCCCAGCGATCCACCAGCGTGCCCGCGACCGGCAGGAGCCCGGCGAACGGCAGCATGTACCCGATGCTCACCCATTGCAGCGTGGGCAGATCGAGCGCGAGATCACGGGCGATGGACGGCGCGCCCGCCGCGACGATCGTGTTGTCGAGAGTGGTGACGAAAGCCCCGAGCGCGATCATGACCAACGTCGGTCGCATTTCACTCCTCGAGAGCGGCAATGACGGTTCCCACCGTCTTTACCACTCACGAAACCTTCGCCCTGACCGATGTGACAATTCCCGTCGCGTCACTTCACACGCGCGCCAGGATTCGCTTCGGTGACGTAGTCGAGAGCGGTGCTTCGGGCTAGAGCCAACCGCGCCTTAGGTACCTACAGTCGAGCGGTTTCGTGTGATCCGACGGACGACACCCGTGATCAGATGGACGACACGTGTGTCCAGGCGGACGACTCGCGGCGGACCGGCCGCGTGCGCGTGTCGTCCGTCCAGTCACGTGTGTCGTCCATCTGATCACACGTGCCGTCCGCCTGGTCACGCGACAGTGAGGCGCCGGTCAGAGCCAGCCTTGACGTGACGCCTGCGCGCCCAGCTGGAACCGGGTCTGCGCGCCCAGCAGTTGCTGCAACCGGCTGATCCGCCGGAGCACCGTGCGTTCGCTGACGCCGAGTTCGCGCGCGATCGCCTCGTCGGTCAGGCCTCCGCTCAACAGCGCGAGCAGACGGCGGGTGGCGACGGTCGGTTCCTGCGCCGCTTCGGCGTCGTCCGGGCCGCCCGCGCGCACCGGCACCGCCATCCGCCAGAAGGATTCGAACAGCTCGATCAACGCGCTCAGCAGCATCGACGGATGGATCAGCAGGGCGAGCACGTCGCCGGCGTCGGAGTTCGGGACGGCGATCAACGCGCGTCCGCTGTCGGCGATCACCAGCTTCAACGGCAGCCGCGGGAACACCCTGGCCTGTTCCCCGAGCGCGATACTCGACTGCACCTGGGCGAATCCGTCGTCGTCCTGGAGCACGGACGAGTCGTAGACGACGCGGTAGGCGATGCCGCGCGCCATCGATCCCGGCTGCACCGTGCTCACTTCGGCCTTCGGGCTCATGTACGACCCGGGGTCCAGCGCGACGATGTCCACCCCCGACTGCGTCTGCATCGCCTCGAACGTGGCGATCACCTCGTCGCGGCTGCGCAGCACCTCGACGAAGTCCGCGTCGCGGCCGGTCCGCAGGGAGTAGGCGGCGCCGAGCACTTCGGCCGCTTCCCGCGCGCGGACGGCCGCGGCTTCGTGCTGCGCGGCGAACGCCGACAGCGCCGCGCGCGGCGGGCACACCTCGACGCCGGACGCGCCGGAGCGGACCAGGCCGAACCGCTCCAGTTCGGCCAGCTCGGCACCGGGCGCTGTCGGGCTCCCGTTCAGCAAGGCCCGGTACAGCTGCTCGGCCTCCATCGACAGGCCTCGCGACTCGGCGAGCATGACGCTTCTCCTCCCCCACCCCAGGACTCGACGACCTGACATCGATGTCAGGCGTCGTGGTACCGCTCTTTCCGCTCACTGGTCTTGAGGGGGAAAGGGGCGAGATCGTGCGCCTGAACCGATAACGAAAGGATCACAGATCCCGGCGGAGGCACGCCGAAGAGGCTCCCGCGAACCGGATCGGCTCGCGGGAGCCCCTGTTTCAGCGCTGTCGGGGACTACGCGTTGGCGGGCATACCCTTCTCGTCGGCTTCCGGCGTGGCGGTGCCTTCGAGCAGCTCGCGGACGATCTCGTTCGCCTTGCGCACCTCGGGCGTGATCATCTTGATCTTGATCTTCCCGTCGTGCCCGAGGTTGCCACCCACCTCGACCGTCTTGTCCTCACCGGGCAGGGGCAGACCCTGGCAGCCGGTGAACTTCTTCTTCGGCGTGAGACCGGTCTGGAAGTAGGCGACGATCGGGTCGTCGACGCAGTCGGTGTTGTACGGGAAGATCCCGTGGCTGCCTTCGTTGTCGACACTGATCATCTTGGCGCCCGGCAGTCCGTTCGCGGTGGCCAGCGCGCCCTCGTACGGCGTGGCCGCGTCGAGCTCGGTCTGCGCGATCAGCAGCTTCGGGAACGTCTTCTGATCCGGCGCCGGCTTGGCGTTGGTGGTCGGCCAGAACGCGCACAACGGCGCACCCGACTGGGCCATGATCGGCGCGATGAACGGCGCGTTCACGGTCAGATCGGCCTGCCAGTAAGTCCAGTAGTGCAGGTTCTGGTTCCACTGGCCGTCCTGGCAGCGGATCGCTTCGAACGCCGCGTCCCAGGTCTCGACCTCGGCGCCGCCCTGGTAGGAAGCCTTGCGCTCGACCGAGTCCTTCTTCGCGATGGCTTCGAGCGCGTTGCCCTTGGCCTTGGCCAGGAACGCCTTGTTGGCGTCGGTCAGGCCGGGAGTGGCCAGCGCCTTGGCGACGACCTGGTCGAGCTTTTCGGCGTCGGTCCCGGTGGGCGCCGGTCCCTTCGCGAGCGCGGCCACCATGGAGGCCGCCGACGGGTACTGGGTCGTGTCGTACATCGCCGGGATGATGAACCAGGCGGCGTAGAGCATGCCCGCGAACTCGCGGGTGCCGCCCGCCTTCTCCCAGTTGCGGCGGATCTCGAGCGGGTCGGTGCCCGCCTTGTACTTGGCGTCGTTACGCGCGACGTAGGGCAGCAGCGCCTCCTGGAACTGGCGGTCACGGCTGCGCGGCTGCAGGTCCCAGGTCTTCTCCAGCGTCGAGCGGCTCGCGTCGGTCGACGAGTCGAGCAGGAACCGGTGCGCCTTGCCCGGGAACGTGGTGGCGTACCAGGTGCCGAGCCACGTGCCGTACGAGTAGCCGATGTAGCTGGTCTTCTTCTCGCCGAGCAGGACCCGGATGAAGTCCATGTCGTACGTGGTCTGCTCGGTGGTGATGAACTTCGTCAGCGGGTTCTTCAGGCAGCCCTCGACCTTCGCCCGGCTGATCACGTTCTGATCCGTGCTGTCCGGGACGGTGTAGCTGCAGGTCAGCGGGGTGCTCTGGCCGACACCGCGGGGGTCGAAGCCGACGAAGTCGTACTGCGAGGCCAGCACGGGGCTGCGCATCGCCATCGCGGCGCCCCACGGCAGGCCTTCACCGCCGGGTCCACCCGGGTTGACCAGCGCGATGCCCTGCCGGCCGGTGCCGGGGTAGGCGGTCGCGGTCTTGGAGACGCGGACGCCGATGGTGTTGCCGTCCTGCGGGTTGTGCCAGTCACGCGGCACCTGGATCGTGGCGCAGGCCAGACCCTTGACCTTCTTCAGCGCGGCTTCCGTCGCCGGGGCGACCGAAGGGAACGAGCATTCGCCCCAGGCCACGGCCTGCTTGGTGAGCGCGCCGGCGAGCGCGGCGGTGTCCGGGTCGGCCTTGACCGCGGGAGCCGCACCCGCGGCGGGAGCCAGCACCAGGCCCGAGGCCAGGAACGCACCGGCGACCACGGCCACCGTGCCTCTCCGCGTCTTTCTCGTACTACTGATCACCATGTTCCCTTTCGACAGGAGCCCCCCGACGTCCGTACGAGAAGTAAAGACGGGTGATCGGCTTTCCCACACGGCCCGGAGCTGGCGGATACCCGACATGGCAGGATCTCGACACCGCGAGGGATCAGCCGGGGCTGGACCAGCCGTGCCGCCAATATCCGGCGAAGGAGATGTCCGCCTTCGCCGCACCCCGTTCGGAAACCAGATGCCTGCGCAACGAGGTCGCCAGCCGGGACTCCCCCGCGACCCAGGTGTAGAACCGCCCCGGCGGAAGCGCGGCCCGGCGGACCGTCTCGAGGACGAGAGTTCCCGGACGCCGTTCCGGATCGTCGCGGCTCAGCCAATGGACGCGAACGCCTTCGGTGGTGTCGTACCGCCGGATGTCGGCGACGGTCGGCACTTCCAGGAAGACTTCCGCGACAAGGGATTCCGGTGCGTCGTCGAGAATCGCCAACGCCGCGGGGAGTGCGCTTTCGTCGGCGACGATGAGCTGCCCGCCGACGTCGTCCGGCGGCCGGTAGGTCGTGCCCATGTCGAAGATGCCGGCGGCATCCCCTGGCCTGGCTCCCCGTGCCCAGTCGCTCATGGGCGAGTTCTCGTGGAGCGCGAACTCGATGTCGATCTCGTCATCCGCGGGGCGCGCCCGGCGGATGGTGAGTGTACGCACCCAAGGACGGACCGATTTGGGCATCATCATCACCTCGGGCATCCACGCCTCGTTCGAGAAGGTGGGCATCCGCAGCCGGGACTGCCCCTCGCGAGGGAAGAACAGCCGCACCGTCTGGTCCGTTCCGGCGACGATGAGATCTTTCAGCGCCGGACCGCCGAGGGTGACCGACGCGAAGTTCGGACTCAGGAGGACACGCTCTCGCACTTCGAGCGTGATCATCTTGCGTGACGCCGGGAGCCGGAGGCGCGGGATCACTGCACTGCCTTGATGTTTTCGCAGGTCATAGCACTATTATGAGCATTTCCTCAGTTCTTGGGTACTCGCTTTCACTGACGCTCGGGAGGCGCCCGGACCTGGGCGAGCGCGACTCAGGAGCCCGGGCTGCTCACGTTTTCGCCGCACGCCGGTCCACCACCGAGCCCCTCGGCGAACCGTCGCGCGGCCTCGAAATCCGCCGTCCCGGGGCGGTCCTTCCGGATCCCGCCGACGAGCTTGAACGGCGCCCAGGTGTCGAAACCCCGGCACGCGAACGTGCCCACGACGTCGAACCCCTTCCGCCCGAGCAGTCCCGCGAGACGGCGGACGTAGCGCCGGAACGGCGGCTCGGGCAGGCCGCTCGTGGTGAACACGAACGCCTTCCGCCGCTGCTTCTCCGGCAGGTCCCGGACGAACCGGCGCAGGCGCGGATGGAAATCCATGGTGAAGATCCCCGAACCGAAGCCCACCAGGTCACAGGCGTCGAGTTCGGCCGGGTCGACCTCCTCGGGACTCACGACCCGCGCTTCGAGCACCTTCGCCATGGTTTCGGCGATCCGCGCCGTGTTGCCGTGGGACACCGAAACGCACACGATGACGACCTTCATGCCGATCCTCCCTTTCGCCGGTCCTTTCCCCTAAGAACCGAGCGGAAGCCGAGTTCGTGACAACCCCGGTCACGCCCGCAGGTGATCGCGAATCGAACGCGCCACGCGGGCCATCAGCACTTCGGCCTCCGGCTGGATCGCCGCGGGCACCCGCGACGCGGTCAGCGCGGCGATCGCGAAGATCCCGCCGTCGGCGTGTTCGACCACCCCGACCTCGTGCCGCATGTTCAGCACGGTGCCCGTCTTCGACGACCATTTCGTGGCGTCGGAGACGAAATCGGGGCTCAGCCGTTGGCGCAGCAGGTTGAGGCCCATGAGTTCGCGCACCCTCGCCGCCACTTCATCGTCCACTTTGGACGGTTTCCACAGCGCTTCGAGCAGGTTCACGAACGCGCGGGCCGAACCGGAGCTCGCCCGCGTGACGTCGAGCTGGGGAACGGGATGTCCTTGCCCTGCGGTGCCCGCGTTGATCGCGAGCGCGTGTGCGAGGTGGACGTCCGTGGGGTCGAAGCGTTCCGCCGGGGTGTCGCTGAGGTCCGCGACACCATGCCGCGCGGTGATCCCGGAAACGCCCCACTCGCGCGTCATCCTGGTGACCTCGGCGGGCGGTGTCAGCGCGAACAGCGCGTCGGCCGCGGTTTCGTCGCTGATGGCCATGGTGAGGTAGAGCAGGTCGTCGATCGCCACCCTGGCCGGATGCCGGAACCGGGTCAGCCCGGTCGGCCCCGGTGCGGTGGCCCGGCCCGGCTGGACGTCGATCGGCGCCGAGCCGTCCAGCTCTCCGGTGCGGATCCGTTCGAGGGTCGCCGTGGCGAGCGGGATCTTGACCAGCGACGCGCTCGGGAACTCCAGGTCGGGATCGATGCCGAGCTCGTATCCGGTCCGCAGATCCCGCACCAGGAACGAGCCCCTCAGGCCGCCGTCGTCCAGTTCCGAGCGCAACCGCAGAAGCAGTGCTTCCGTGTTCATGTCGTCTCCTCCGCGCCGAGACACCGGGCGATGTCGGGCCACAAGCGTGCCCGGATCCGTTGCGCGTCCTCGCCCAGCCCCGCCGTGATCTCGTAACCGCGCGCGAGCCGGATCTCGCCGATGGGCCGCCACACCAGACCGAGTTCGGCGGCCTGGGCCGTCGAACACAGCAGCAGGTCGTCCGAGCCGAACACGGCCGCCGCGGCGGCGGTGAGCGAATCGGCGACGGAGACCTGCGCGGGCCGCAGTCCCACCGAATCGCGGACCCGGAACAGCCGGTCGCGCAGCTGCGGGACGTCGTCCTCGGGCTGGATCCAGACCCGGCGAGGCGCACCGCCGGACCGGCCGACCCGCAACGTTTCCAGGTGCAGCGCCCCCGTTCGCGACCCACCTGTGCCGGCCAGGCCGAGGGTGACCTTCCACGCGCCCTCTTCGGCGGGGACGACCGTCAGCGCGGCGCGAACCTCTTGGGTGCGTACGAGTTCCGCCCGTTCCCGCGGCGAGGCCTGCCGGAATTCCAGGAAGACGTCCAGCGCTCGTCCCGCCGCGTCGAGTTCGGCGAGGTCCCGGGTGGTGCAGGTCTCCGGCATCGCGAGCCGCAGCGGGCGCAGTTTGGCGCGCTGCGCGTCGTGCTCCATCGCGTCGGCCAAGGCCACCAGCCGTTTCGCCGACGGCAGCATGTCGCGGCCGAACGGGGTGAGCCGCGCGCGGCGGGTGGAGCGGTCGAACAGCCGCTCACCGAAATGTCCTTCCAGCGCGGCGATCCGGCGGCTCGCCACCGGTTGGGGGATGCGGGCGATCGCGGCTCCGGCGGTGAAGGTCCCCGCCTCACTCACGCTCACGAACGCCCGGCAGCTGCCGATCAGGTCCACGACCACATACTATGCATGATTCGCATGGAAGAGGACATTACTGTCTTGGACAGCATGACCGGCGCTGGCCAGACTGCGGACATCGAACGATCTTGAAAGGAATCACCGTGTCCGTCACTTCCCGCCGTTGGGCGGCCCTCCTGGCGCTCTCGGTCGTGTCACTCGCCGCGTGTTCCACCCCCGCTCCCGCATCGCCGCCTTCCGCCGCTCCCTCCGCCGGCGTGGTCGAGGCGTCCGCGCAGGCCGACTTCGAGCAGCTCGAACGCACCTTCGGTGCCCGGCTCGGGGTCTACGCGGTGGACACCGCGACCGGCCGCGAAGTCGCCTTCCGCGCCGACGAGCGATTCGCCTACGCCTCGACGCACAAGGTGTTCACCGCCGGTGGCGTCCTGCAGCGGACGCCGCTCGCCGACCTGGACCGGACGGTGACCTACAGCCAGAAGGACCTCGTCTCCAACTCGCCGGTCACCGAGAAGCACGTCGCGACCGGCATGCCGCTGCGCGCGGTCATCGACGCCACCCTTCGCTACAGCGACAACACCGGCGGGAATCTGCTGTTCCGCGAACTCGGCGGTCCCGAGGGCCTCAACGCGGTGCTGCGCGGGATCGGCGACACCACCAGCCACGCCGACCGGATCGAACCCGAACTCAACGACACCTTCCCTGGCGACAAACGGGACACCAGCACGCCTCGCGCCCTCGCCGTCAGCCTGCGCGCCTTCGCCCTCGGCAACGCGCTTCCCGAGGACAAACGCCAGGTCCTGGTCGACATCATGCGCGCCAACACCACCGGCGACGAGAACATCCGCGCCGGGGTCCCCGGCTGGCCGGTGGCCGACAAGACCGGCACGGCGGAATACGGGACACGCAACGACATCGGGGTCGTGTGGCCGCCGAACCGGGCCCCGATCGTCATCTCGGTCCTGACCGACCGGGCCACCAAGGACGCGAAGATCGACAACGCGCTGCTGGCGCAGGCGACCGCGGCCGCCGTCAAGGTGCTTCCCTGACCCACCGGGCGGACGGGGACTCCCCCGTCCGCCCGGCCGGTCTCACCGGATCAGCGCCGGCAAGGGTTGCCCGCCGGATGCGCGGCGGTTCCGTGCACGTCGGCCTGGGATTCCGCGAGCACGATCTTCGCGAGCGCGGTGTCCAACGCGACGGCCTGCTGCTTCACGACGCCGTTCGCCACGGTCTGGCCGTTGAGCTTCAGCGAGCCGATGACCAGCGGGATGGTCAGCGGCGCCGAGCCCACCGTGATCGACTCGCCGTTGATCTTCAGCGAGGCGATGTTCGAACTGCCCGCCAGCACCGGGGCGAGTCCGCCCGGCGACGGCTGGCAGGTCGCGGTGGCCTGCGACTGGATCACGCCGAGTTCGATGTTCAGCCCGAGCGTGCTGATCACCGTCTTGTCGATCTTGGCCGACGCCAGCGCGCGATCGCCCGCCGCCGGAGCCGCCGACTGGTCGTCGGGCGTGAGATCGGTCGACGCGGTCAGCACCTTGGTGTCCACCTTGATCAGGCCCGCGTTGAGCGTCGCGGCGGCGACGGTGCGAGTGTCGTCGGCGCACGGCAGGTTCGCCGGGTTCGCCTGCGCCGCGGTCACCCCGAGGACGTTCGCCGCGGTGCCGGTGCAGGAGAAGACGCCGTCACGGTCGTCGTCGACGATCGTGCCGACCCCGGTCGGGTCGACCAGCCCGGCACCCGACGGGGCCGAGAGGTTCACCGTGAACGTCTCGTTCGGCTCGTCGACGGTGTCCGGGTTGACCAGCACGGTCACCGGTTTGGCCGTCTGTCCCGGGGCGAAGGTGACTGTCCCGCCCGCCGTCGCGTAGTCGGCCGGCGCGGTCGCGGTGCCGTTGGCGGTCGAGTACTGGACCGTCACCGGATTCGGGCTGGGGCCGCCGAGCAGGGACACGGTGAAGGTCGCCGGAACCTGGGCTCCGCCCGAGCCCTCGTCGACCGACACGTCGTTGATGCTCAACCCGAGCACGCGCACGGTCGTGTTCTCGATGTACCCCCGCGACATACCGTCGACCTGATAGTCGACGACACAGTGGTAGGTACCGGGAGCGGCACTGGCCGACGCCTTGATCGTCTCCGTGAACGTGGCGACATCACCGCTGGTCACCTTGAGGCTGCCGGGGTCGTTGGTGACCGTGAGCTGCGGATCGCAGCTGGTCACCTTCGGGGTCACCGTGACCTCGATGGACTTGATGCCGTCCAGGATCGCCTGGGAGACCTGCCCCGCCGGGACGTTGTTCAGCAGCACACCGCCCGTGGCCGAGGTGATCGCGGAGGCCTGCCCGGTGGAATCGAGAGCCCCGACGTTGACGGCGACCACGCGGATCTTCGCCGCCTGCAACGCCGCGATGGTCTGGGCCAGGGTGTGCCCGCCGCTCGGATCGTGCGACGGCGCGTCGCCGAACCACGCGATGATGCGGGTGCCGTCGGACCGGAAGTCGACCGCGCCGGTGGCCAGCTGGTAGAGGGCGTTCAGGTTCGCTTCCGGCGTGTCCCCGCCGCCCGAAGCCACCCACTGGTTGATTCCCGCCTGGACCGCGCCGGTGTCGCCGGTGATCCCCTGGTTCACCTTGAACGGCACGGAGTCGGTGAAGTCCTTGTACTCGGCGACGCCGAACTGCGCGGTCGGCTGCGCGGCGAGCACGTCACCGGTGATGGCGCTGGCGTTCGACCGGACGTTGCCGATCGGCCCGCCCATGCTGCCCGTGGTGTCCGCGAGCAGGACGAGATCCGGGTTCGGCGGCACCGCCGAGGTCGTCACGTTCTTGGTCACGGTCGTGCTCTGCCCCGCGTTGAGGGTCAGGTCGACGGTGGCCGGGTCCACCCCTGGCGGCGCCGCGGCGGCGATCCCGGTGGACGCGAGCATCGCCGTCACGGCGGTCAGGACGACGAGCAGTGGTCTTCGCGACATGGATTTCCCTTTCGAAAGCAGGCCCCAGGTGGAATTCCTGTGAGCTTCCTGAGAAAGACGGAACAATCCGCATTTCGTTAGCGCATTACGCGAACGTCACCCGGAGCGCCCATGTCAAGCTGCTCAACGGGCTGTTACCGCGAGTCCGGCCTACTGGGGCGATGTCCGCGCTAGGCCAGGAAGTGGAAAGTTTTCCGGCGCGGCTCACTCACGAGCATGAGAAAGGCTCGCGATTACCGCGTTTTCCGTGACCGATTCGCCGTGCGGAGCCCGATTCCGTGAGGTCTTTCACCGCCGAACATGCACCGAATGTCGCAACGCCGACGCCTGCCGAAACCTTGGCGAGACCTGGTCGTGGACCGGCTAGACACGGCCTAGGCGAGGTCCTCCGGTCGCGTCCGCAGCTTCGCGGCGATGCGGGCCAGCGCTTCCTGGTCCTCGGCGGTCAACGGCTCGAGTACGAGGTCCCGCACCGAGCGGACGTGCGTGGGCGCCGCCGCGACGACCACGTCGTAGCCGTCGTCCGTGAGCCTCGCCAGGGTGTACCGGCCGTCGGCGGGGTCGGGTGTCCGCTCCACCCACCCTCGCTGCTCGAAGCGTTTGACCACATTGGACAGACGGGAGAGCGAGCCGTTGGCGAGGTAGGCCAGCTCGCTCATCCGCAACCGCCGGTCCGGGGCTTCCGAAATGTGACTGAGGGTCAGGTATTCGAACAGGGTCAGCCCGGCGTCGCGCTGCAACGGCGACTCCAACCGCCCCGGCAACAGGAGGACCAGGGAGACCAGTCCGGTCCAGGCCTCCTTTTCGGCAGGGGTCAGCCACAGCGCTTCGTCCGGGTCCGGGGTCGCGGGGGTGGCCATGGCGGAACCTTACCGAGAACCGCGTCACTTCACACGTGAAGTTAAATCGTGCTACGTTGACTTCATGCATGAAGTCAACGAGAACACCGCCACCCAGCCGCGATTCTTCGTCACCCCCGGCCACGGCGAACGGCTCCTGCCCGAGATGCGCTACAGCCAAGCGGTGCGCGTCGGCGATCGCGTCGAGATCTCGGGACAGGGCGGCTGGGCCGACGACCAGCCCTTCCCCACCTTCCCCGAAGACCTCGAAGCCGAAATCGTCCAGACCTTCGAGAACGTCGAGCGAGCCCTCGCCAGCGCGGGCGCCACCTGGCGCGACGTCATTTCCGTGGACTCGTACCACGTCCCGGAGATCCCCGGATTCATCGGCGAGACCCACGGCCGCGTCATGGTCGAACAGTTCCGCAAGCACATGGGCGACCGCACGCCGATCTGGACCGAGCTCGGCGTCCCGGCCCTCGGCGCCCCGGGAATGCGGGTCGAGATCAAGGTCACCGCGATCGCCGGATCCGCCCGCGTGTGAACGCCGTGCCCCGTGGGTACTACCCGAGTGCGCCCATGCTCTTGGCCCAGCTGGGAAACCCGCTAAGGAGACACGCGTGGGTACTACGGGAACACGGCAAGCCTTCGAATTCCACACGGGCAGCGCCCCGCCACTGGGAGAGATCCGGGCCTGGCTCCGGGATCAGCTGAGCGAGGTCGGCCGCATGACCATCGCGGACACCGAACTGCTGACCACGGAACTGGTCACCAACGCTCACGAACACGCGGACGGCGTCGCCGAGCTCAGAGTGTTCCAGCCCTCTGACCGGGACGTCGTCCGCGTGGAAGTCGACGACCGCCGACCACATCTGCGTCCGCGCAAGGTGACCAAACAAGACCCGGCGAGCCCGCACGGGCGAGGACTGGCGCTGGTCGAGGCGATCAGCACCGAATGGGGCGTGGACACCGGCACCGGCTACAAGACGGTGTGGGCGGAGATCCCGGTGCTCTGACGGTGGCGCGCTGAGGTCTACTTCGCCTCGACGCGGCCGAGCGTGAGTTCGTCACACGCCGTCCGCCAGGCGGCGTCCCCGGGGTAGAGCTCGGAACGAAGGTAAGCCCAGGTGAGGCGCTGCACCGCGGCCACGCGCTCCGGGTTCTCGTCCGTCGTCTCGGCGACGTCGTAGCCGGAGATCCCGCCGAGCCCGTGTTCCGCGTCGAACAGGGTGAGCAACGTCTTGCGGCCCGGTGAAAGGAAGTACGGGTCGGTGTGCCACTCCGGACCGCGGACCGTCAGATGCGTGGAGGCGTCCTTGTCCCCCGCGACGACGAGCGCGGGCGTCGTCATCGCGGAGAAGTCCGTGCTGAGGAAGAAGGGATAGTTCTCGGCCACGAACGCGGTGACGGCGTCGCCGCCACGGCCGGGCGCGGCGAGCAGGACCCCGGCGGAGATCCGGGGTTCGGCGAGGTTCACTTCCTCGCCGGTGCGGGGATCGACATAGCGAGCGCCCAGCAGAAGGCTCGCGGTGTGCCCGCCCATCGAATGGCCGGCCACGGCGACCTTGCTCCGGTCCAGCCTGCCGCGCAGCTGGGGAACGGCGCCCTCGATCTCGTCGAGCCGGTCGAGGATCCGGCTCAGGTCCCTGGCCCGGGATCGCTGGTACAGCGGCGCTTCCGGATCGCCGGGTGCCAGGTTCAGCGTCCGCGAGCTCAGATGAGTGGGCTGGATGACGACGAAACCGCGGGCCGCCCAGTAGTTCACGAGCGGGGCGTAGCCGTTCAGCGACGACAGATGGTTCGAGGGGCCCTGGCCGTGCGACAACAGGATGATCGGCAGGTCGTTCCCGGTCACCGGCGCGGAAACGCGCAGCCGCAGGTCCACGGCCCGATCCGGCGTCGGCAACACCACCGGGGCGACCGAGAGGACCGTCGCGGGGTTCGTAGTGCTCATGGTGAGTCTTCCCTCGTGTGACGGCACCGCACTAAGCGGAGCACTGTTCCACAAACATACGGAGCAGTGTTCCGCTTTGTCAAACTCCCCTGGCCCCGCCGAGGACCGCACTCCTGAGCAGGTCCGGCGACACCGGTTCGAGGACGTCGGCGAGCACGGGACCGCGCAGAACCCGATGCGCCGCGAACGCCGTGGCAGCGAGGATCACGACGTCGGGATCGTCCGCGGCCAGGTCCAGCAGAGGCTCGATGCGCGTACCTCAACGATCACGCACTACGCAAGGTATTTCCGGGCCCAGGTCGCGAAACCCGTCAGCGGGAGGCCGAGCTCCCGGGCGTACTGCGGGCGCCCAGGCTGACCGATGACGTTCAGCCACTCGTGCGAAGCGCCCATCGGCGGCATCCCGGCGGCGACCGCCTGCTCCACGGTCATGTCCGGCGCCGCCAACCGGGTGCCGAGCACGTCCGACAGGACCTCGGCGATCTCCGCCATGGTCAGGAAGTCGCTCGCGAGCTCGAGTTCGACCCCGGTGAACCGCTCCGGTTCGGCGATGACCGCCGCGGCCGCGGCGCCGATGTCGTCCACAGCGGCCAGGGAAAGGCTCGTCGACGGCTTGATGACGCTCACCAGGCCGCCGTCGACCCCGCGCGGGAACAGGAACTTCATGTCGGGCAGGAAGTTCTCCATGAAGAAGCCGGGCTTGAGCAGTGTCCACTGTGGAAAGCCCGCTTCGCGGAGGCGATCCTGGATCGCGGCCTTGGCGCCCAAGGTGGGCTCCATCGAAGCCCAGCGGCCTTCGGCCCATCCGGGCGCCTCGACGTGCTGACCGGCGCCGGAGACGGAGGTGTGCACGAACTGCGGCACTCCGGCCGCCTTCGCGCCTTCGATGAGGTTGACGCCTTGAGTCACCTCACCCGCGAAGTCGAATCCTTCCGCGCTCATGCCGGGCATCTGCACCGAGAAGACGGCGCGAGCACCCTTCGCGGCCCGGGTCACGGAATCGACGTCATGGAGATCGCCGACGACGAGTTCGGCGCCGAGCGCTTCAACGGCCTTCGCCTTGGCGGGGTCGCGCACCAGCGCGCGGACGGGAACGCCCGCCGCGAGCAGGGCGCGGGCGGTCGCACCGCCCTGCCTGCCGGTGGCGCCGGTGACCAAAACGGGTGATGGGGACATGATCGCTCCTTGGACAGCTAAGTGGCGGGGCCCGCCATTTATCGTCCGCTACGATATGGCGGGGTCCGCCACTTACGCAAACGCCGAGGTGAAGACATGTCCGACGGCCAGCGCGCCGACGCACGGCGCAACTACGCGCGCATCCTCGCGGTGGCCGAGGAGGAGGTCGCGAACCACGGCTCCGGCGCCTCGCTGGAGCAGATCGCCCGCACCGCCAACGTCGGCTCGGCGACCGTGCGCCGCCACTTCCCCACCCGCCGTGCCCTGCTGGAGGCGGTCTCCGCGAAACGGATCGCGGTGCTGTGCGCCCGCGCCGTCGAACTGACCGGCGGGGAAGACAGCCGGAAAGCACTCCTGACCTGGCTCGACGAGGTCGTCACCTACTGCGTCACCGCACGCGGTCTGGCGGCCGCGCTGTCCTACGACGAGACCGACCCCACGCACGAGAACTCGTGTTCCGCGGCCATCGAGGAAGCCGGGGATCCGCTCCTGCGGCAGGCCGTGCGGGACGGCGCGGTGGCGCCGGAGGTCACCGTCGCGGAGCTGATCACGCTGATCGTCGGCATCGTCCTGGCCACCGAGCACCACCCGGATCCCGCCGCACAGGCGGACCGGCTGTTCCGGCTGGCCGTGGCCGGCCTGAGCCCCCGGACGTGATCACCGAAGTCCGTGAAGGCCTCCTTGAGGGACCCTGAGTCCCTCAAGGAGGCCTTCACGGACTGGGCTTACCGGGTACCGCGACGGCCCGACGCGACCACCGCCGGAACCAGTCCGCCGTTGATCACGAACTGCGACCCCGGCTCACGGACGACGTCGCCGCTCGCCGAGTTCGTGATGGTCACGTTCGTCAAGGTCGCGCTGCCGCGGGCGCCGCTCATGGCGAGGATGCCTGCCCCGTTGTTCGACTTGTCGATCTTCACGCCCGAGACGTCCGCGGTCACCACTCCGCCACCCGTCTTGAACTGGATGCCGTCGTAGGTCGAGTCGTGGATCTCCGTGTCCCGCAGGACGACCCCGGGAATGTCCTTGCCCTGCGCGAAGAACGTGATCGCCCCGAACTCCTGCTGCTCGCCCCAGAACACGCCGCCGCAGCGGTACAGGGCGTTGTTCGCGATGAGCGTCTGCCCGGAGAACGGCAGCGGATCGTGATCCGTCGCCAGCATGATGCCCGGGTAGTTCATCGTGTCGTGGACGATGTTGTTCTCGATCTTGTTGCCGTACCCGCCGTAGACCGCGATCCCGTTGGCCCGCCAGGGAAGCTGGATCGTGTTGTTGGCGAACACGTTGTCGTGCGCGATGTCCTGTGAAGTGTCCTTCACGTACTGGTTCGCCCACACCGCCAGCGAGTCGTCACCGGTGGTACGGAACGACGAGTTGAACACCTTCGAGTTCCTGGTGCCGTTGGTGAAGTTGATGCCGTCGGCATAGGTGTTCCGGATGCGCATGCCGCTGAACTCCAGGCCGTCGGCCGGGCCCCAGAGCGCGGGAAGGTTGCTGTAGTCGCGGCCGACCCACACGCCGACGTTGGCGTGCTCGATCCACACGTTCGAGATCTTCGTTCCGGTACCAAACCGGCCGTTGAGGCCGACGCCGCCTTCCGCGCCGCCGTCACCGCCGCGGATCCGACCGGATCCGAAGATGGCGATGTCGGAGATCTGGGTGTTCTTGTCGATGTCGAACCCGAAGTTGCCCTCGTGCGGGTGGTTGATACCGCCCGCGTTCTGCGGCTCGATCTCCGAGTACAGCTGCGAATGCCACATCCCGGCACCGCGGATCGTCACGTTGGAGATGCCGATCTGGTTGTACTGGCCGCCGCCGTTGGGCACGTTCGGGTCGTCGGTCAGGATCTTCTTCTCCTGCCGCCACTGCCCGGCCGGGATCCAGACGCAGCCGATCACGCCGTTCTGGTCGTCGGTCACCGCGCGCTGGATCGCGGTCGAGTCGTCGTTCCCGTCGTTCGGCACCGCGCCGTACTCCGTGATCGACACGCAGTTCGCGGGCTTCTCCGTGGCGGGCGCGACCTGCTCCAGATCGACGAGGTCGACGATGTAGAACGCCGCGTTGTCACCGCTGTCGCGTTGCAGCTTGAACTTCGTGCCCGGCGGGTACGACTGCGACAGCAGCGCGTGCGACTCGTCGAACAGCCGTCGCGCGTTGGCCTGCGGGGTGTTCGTCAGGCCTTCGGGGTCGTCGGTGCTGCCGTAGAGCCAGCTGTGCTTCGACGACAGCGTCAGCTTCTGCGCGAAAGTCCCGTTGACGTACAGACTGAGCGTCGCGTCCTGTCCGCCGCCACCGGGGGCGTCGGGGATGGAGTTGCGCACGACGATCGAGTTCGCCTGGTTCGACGACGTGAACTCGACATACTGGCCCTGATTCGCCAGCCGCACGGACTTGCGGCCGGAGGACTCGGTCGCGAAGTTCGTGTGGCCGAAGGTGCGCAGCGGGTCGGTCTCCAGCAGTTGTCCCTGGTACTGAGCGGATTCCGCCTCGTACTCGACGTATGGGACCGCCGCGCCGCGGCCGACCACGATCGCCCGCGAGAGGCTGTTGTTGGACTCGTTGGTCTCCGTGACCGTGCCGTTCGCGTCGGCCGTCGCGGTCAGAGTCGCTCCTCCGCTGGCGGCCGTCCAGGTGCCCGAGATCGCGACGGTCGCGGTGGCACCGGCTTCGATCGCACCGGTGGCGCCGGTCAGCGTGGTGCCTCCGACGGCGAGCCGGGTCACCGAAGCGCTCGCGGCGCTCGTGCCGCGGTTGTGCACCGCGACGGTGAACGACACGGCCGAACCGATGGCCGGGTTGGGCGGGTTCGAGGTGATGCCGGTGACTTCGAGGTCAGGCCCCGGCGACTGCGCGACGACCAGCGACGTCGGGGAGGTGTAGGTGTTGTTGGTTTCGTTCTGCTCGGCGACCTTGCCGGCCGGGTCGACGGAGGCGGTGACGCTGTACGTCCCTTGTGGACGCGTGCCCGCGTTCACCGTCACGGTGGTGGAAGCACCCGCGGCGAGCGCCGGGACGGCCGCCTCACCGACGACGGTGCCGCCGAGGCTGACGTTCGCGGTCGTCGCGGCGGCGTTCGCGATGCCGGCGTTCTTCACCGTGGCCGACACGGCGAGCTGACTGGTCTCCGTCGGGTTCGACGGCGTCCAGGTCGTGCCCGTGACGACGAGGTCCGGGTTCGGCGCCGGTGTGCCGATCACCTGGAACTCGGCGACTTGACCGCCCGGAGCGCCGGAGTTCGCGAAGAACTGGAGGCGTACGTCCGACGCACGTCCGCCGACCGGGATCACGACCGAGTTCTGGTTCGAGGCCGGGTCGAAGCGATGGTCCGCCCGCGCCGAAAGGGAGGTGAACGCGGTGGCGCCCTGAGCGCGACCGAGGATCTCGAAGTTCTGCGTCCGCGCGCCCCAGATCGCGTCCGGGTTGAGCTTCACCACGACCGAGTCGACCTCCGCGTCGACTCCGAGCTTCACCGTCAGCGAGTTCGGATAGCCCGCGGCGGATTCCCAGTACGTCGTGGGGTCGTTGTCGTTGGCGTTGGCGGCGACGAACGAATGGACCACCGACGTGGCCTCGATCGGCTTGCCCGCCGCCAGGTTCGCGCCCGCGCTCGTCCCGGAGCGCACGACGTGGTCGCTGTCGCCGGATTCGTTGCCCGCCGCGTCCTCGGCCCGCACGAAGTACTCGACCCGCGTACCCGTGGGCCGGGCCTCGGTGAACGAGGTGCCGGCGACCGTGGTGACCGGTGTGCCGTCGCGGTAGACGGTGTACCCGGTGACGCCGACGTTGTCGGTCGAGGCCGACCAGGTCAGCCGGACCTGCCCGGCGGACGGCTCGGTCAGCGCGAGATTCGCGGGCGCGCTCGGTGCCTGCGTGTCGCCGGTGTCGGGCCCGTAGAGCTCGAATTCCGCAAGCTGCGCGGCGGGCCATCGCGTGTTCGCGGTGACCTGCAAGCGCACGTAGCGGGCCGACGCGGTCATCGGGATCGTGACCGCGTCGGCGCCGGGAGCGAACGCGTAGCCGGTCGGCGCGGCGAGGTCGGTGAAAGCCGTGCCGTCGGCGCTTCCGCGCACGGTCAGCGTCTGGGTGCGGGCCTCCCAGCCCGACGGCAGTTTCAGCACGATCCGCGAAAGCGTCTTGGCCGCTCCGAGATCGGCTTGGATCCACTGCGGGAACGCGTTGTTGGCGGATTCCCAATAGCTGTCCTGGTTTCCGTCGACGGCGTTCGCGACGGGATAGCCGGGCAGCGCGCTGCTGGCCGACACCGTGCGGGTCAGCGGCACCTCGGCGAGCGCGGCCGGCCCGGGCGGGGCGGCGGTGCCCGAGGGTGGGCCGCTCGCGGCGGAAGCGAGGGAGAGTCCGGCGACGGAAAGCCCCGTGACCAGGAAACCGGCGACGATCCGGGACAGGCGCATACGTGTCATGGCGTCTTCTCTTCTTCAAGACAGCGGGGAGGGAGCCAGAGCCGTACGAGCATGCAACAACCCGGAGACAAAATGCAAGAAGTTGACATGTTTCAGAAATTTTGCGACTTCCTCCAGGTCGAAGTGGATCGCCTATTCCGCAGTTCCGGTGCACACCCGTACACTCAAATGCAGCCGAGCCGCGCGGAGGTCGATTCCTGATGGACGTGACGAAAACCTTGAAGTCCGCACTCACCGGGACGACGACCGAGTCGAGGTCAGCGGTCCGGCAGTTGCGCCGGGACACCGAGGATCTCGTGGCCCGGCGGGCGGGCCGGACGGCGAACCGGCTGACCGAACTGGGTGAACGCCTCGCCGATCTGGTCGTGGTCTCCGGAAGCAGGCTCGCCGGTCTCGCCGACCGGCACAGCGAACCCGTCGGCGAGGGTGTGCGCCGGGAAGCGGGCCGGATCGGCGATTCGGTGGAGCGGCTGTCCGTCACGCTGTCGGACCGGGCGATCCTCATCGCCGAAGAACTGCTCGACCCCAAGCCTTCGCGGAAGCGCAAGACCCGCGTTTAGTCACCGTGGTCGTGAGTGAAAAGTGTCGTTAGAACGACCCAAAACACTCACGACCAACCCAGCCGACGCGGTACCGGCACCCCTGCCGCCCTTCGGTCCATGACACATAAGTGCCATCGGCACTCTCGTGCCGACACCCCGGGTCCCCTGCCGTCCAGTGCGGGCTTCTCCCGTCTTTAGTCGCTATCGACGTCGTATCCGCCTGCCTAGCATGGGAAAACCGGCGCCGGGTCGGGCCAGGCGACCCCTGGCGATCCCGCCGCGGTCAAAGAACGGCGACCCGTTGTTTTCCCTTTCTTTTCTGTTTTCCCTGCATTGGAAGGCACCATGCGTATTCGAGGTCTCCTCACCACACTGCTGTGCGCGGCCGGGCTCGTCACGGTCGCGCCCGCTGCCGGCGCGGCTCCCATCATCGACGGCGAATACGCCCAGTCCGGCCCGTGGGCCGCGATGATCGAGCAGAACGGCGAGCAGTGGTGTTCCGGTTCGATCATCAGCGCCCGCTGGGTGCTCACCGCCCGGCACTGCGTCGATGAACCCGGTGCCAAGTACTCGGTCCGGGTCGGAGACGTCGACCATCAGGCCGGAACCTACGCCGCGGCGTCCGACATCTACACGCCTTCCAGCGGTGCCGACATCGCGTTGCTGAGGCTCGACCGCTCGGTCAGCACGACGTACGCGTCCCTCGGTACGTCCGTCTCCGCCGGTGACACCGAATACGTTTATGGCTGGGGCTACAACGAAGACGGCGACCTGCAGCGGTACCTGAAAGTCGCCCAGATGAAGGTGGCCAGTGTCGGGAGTGGACTGATCAAGGCCAGCCGGGGCGACGGCCTGACCAACGGCGGTGACTCGGGCGGACCGGTCTTCGTCGGCGGCAAGCAGGTCGGAGTGCACATCGCGGGCAACAAGGTCGACAGCTCGACGCATACCGCCATCTCGGCGAACCGCACCTGGATCCGCGACACGTCGGGCGTCTAGGCCGTGCCATCGGCGACTCCCCGGGACGGGCTCGGCGCGCAACTGCTCAGGCTCGGCCTCGGGGAGTCCGCCGCCAGGATCTACCGGCGGATGCTCGAAAGCGCGCCCGTGACCGCCGGGGAACTGGCCTGGCGGGAGGACGACGCGGAGTCCGTCCACCTGGCACTGAAGGAACTGGCGGACGCGGGGCTGGCGGTGTCGTCCGGAGTGGACGGCACCGAGTTCCTCCCCGCGAACCCCGGCGAGGCGCTCGCCGCGCTGACCACGCGACGGCAGGCCGAACTGCACGACGCGCGGCTCGCGGTCCAGACCGCGTACCGCGCGTTCCGGCGGGCGCACACGGGGATGCCGCACGCGCAGGACCTGCTCGAAGTGGTCACCGGCGACGCGATCCTCCCCCGGCTCCAGCACCTCGCGACCCTGGTGCGCCACCAGGTTCGCCGTCTCGATTCGCCGCCCTACTTCACCAGCACCCGCCGCAATCTCCTAGAGGAGGAGCAGTTGCGGCGCGGGATCACCTACCGCTGTGTCTACAGTGGAGCTTCACTGGGCGAACCCGGCTATCTCACCACGAACATCGTGCCGTGCCTGCGCGCCGGCGAGCAGGCACGGCTGCTACCCGAACTTCCGGTGAAACTGACGCTTTTCGACGACCGGGCGGCCACCATCGCGCTGACCATCCGCCAGGCCGACCGCAACCAGTCCATCGTGATCGTGCGCCCGTGCAGTCTCTTCTCCGCGCTGGAAGGACTGTTCGAAACGTCCTGGGCCGCGGCGCTCCCGCTCGACCAGCAGGGACGGACGGCCGAGCAGCCGATCCGGCCGATCGAACGAGAGTTGCTGATCCTGCTCGCCGCCGGGCGCAAGGACGACGAGATCGCCGCCGAACTCGGCGTCAGCCGACGCACCCTTTTCCGCTATCTCGAAACCTTGATGGACCGCGCGGGCGTCTCCAGCCGGTTCCAGCTGGGTGTTTTCGCCGCGCACAACGGCTGGCTCTGACGCGTTTAGTCCTCTGGATGCGGTCGTCCGCGATACGAACCACCACATCCAGAGGACGAAATGCGGGACGCCCTCACCCGGATGGGGTCACCCTGACAGACCATCCCCGCTGCGCCGAACGCGCGAAGAGCGGAAGGTGATCTTGAAAGGAGGGCGGCATCATGGGGAATCATCGACAGCAGAACGGGACGGCGTCGCTCCGGGTCGCCACCGCCGGCCTGCGGGTTTTCGCGATCGTCGTCGCGGTCGCGGCCTGCGCCTGGCTGGCGCTCTGGCTCGCTTTCACCCTCTGAGCCCGGCCGGTCCCGGCTGGCCTTCCGGTGGACCTTCGGGCTCCGGCAGCGGACGATCCGGTCCCGGATCGGGGACCCTCTCGGGCACCCCGGGGTCCGGCACCGGCTCCGGCCTACCCGGATCCGGCACCGGCTCGGGGATCCCGGGATCGGGGACCCCGGGATCCGGCGGCATGGGGTTCGGCGGCGCCGGAGGCGCGGTCATTCGGACACTCGTCATCGCAGTACCTCCTGCCCACGGCACTACCCGCTCCATGACCGGCCGAAACGAAGCGCTACCCCGTCTGGGTGGCGATCCAGTCCGCGATGACGTCCGCGCGGGACGTCGTCTCGACCCCGGCGTGCGGGCAGTCCGGCCCGGTGGCCTCCAGGGAGACCAAGGCGCCGCTCTTGCCACCCGGGACGAAGTACGGCGCGCCCGAGTCGTACGTGCAGGCACTGGTCGTGATCGACGGTGCGGCGCCGCGGACGCCGAGCGTCGTCGGGGCCACCGTCGCCACCTGCACGGTGCCCTGCTGCATTCGTGTGGCCGGAACGGGATTCGCCGAGGTCAGGCTGCCCCAGCCCGCCAGGGTCAGGTGCAGGCCGATCTGCGGGACGGCCCGGTTCACCGTCAGCGGGGTCACCGTGGTCACCGGGGTGTCCAGTCTGATGAGGGCGACGTCGTTTTCCTTCGCTTGCAGCACTTCGGTCGCCTTGCGGGCCACGCCTGATTCGGTCGCTTCGTCGACCAGCCCCAACGTCACCGTCGTCGGATACGGCACCTTGCCCGAGACCCGCTTGCGGTGCGCGTCGTGGAAGCAGTGCCCGGTGGTGATGACCCAGCCGGGCGCGATCAGCGCTCCCGTGCAGAAGCTGCCGTAGGTCGAACCGTCCGGGCGGGGGATCTTCGTCATCGCGATCTTCGCGACGAACCCGAATTGTCCTGGTGGGACATCGGTGCCGTGGGCGACGTCCGGCGCGGCGAGCGCGGCCGGAGCGGTGGTGATGGTCAGGACAGCAGCGGCCAGCAGGGCGCGCAGACGCAATTTCTTACCCTTCGTCGGTGAGGTTCCGAGGCTAAGACCACCGCCCGACAAGGGGAATTCCCTGACCAGGTGTCACCCGATGGCACGCCGGGCGGGTTCCTCACGGCGCGCCAGCCAACTCCGATAGGTGTGACTGCTCTCGGTGTCGGACCGATAGGCCGCCTCGGCCGCGGCGATCAACACGTCGCTGTCCGGACCGAAGGCTCCTTCGGTGCTCCAGGCGATCAGATACCGCATCCACAACGGATCCCCGGCGAGGGGTCGGATCGCGATTCCGGGGGTGGCGGGAAAGGTGACCTGGCAAGGGGAAATCGCCCGGCCCGCCGCGATCAGGCGTTGCAGTGGCCGTAGTTCCGTACTCCGGTGCGCGACCTGCGGCCGGAATCCGGCCCGCTCACACGCTTCCTCGAAGCACTCCGGCCAGCCCGCGCCGTCGGACGGCCCGAGCACCCACCGTTCCCCGGCGAGATCGGCGAGCTCGACCTCGGCGCGGCGAGCGGCCGGATGGTCCGCGGCGATCGCGACGAACACCGGCTGCGTGGCCAGCGGCCGCGACGCCACCCCCGGTGCCGACGGCAGGACATGACCGGGATAGTCCGCGACGACGGCGGCGTCGAGCTGCCCGCCCGCCACGAGATCCAGCAGCCGCAAGGGCGAGAACTCCGTAGTCACCGAAACCGCTTGCCCACGGCCGGAGTCACCGAGCCGGTCGGCCAGCTCGACGACCATCGAACCACCGATCCCACCCAGCGCGACAGGACGTCCCTCCCCCTCCGCCAGCCAGCGCGCCGCGTCCTGGTGCATCGCGTCCGCCGCGGCGAGGACGGCTCGCGCGCGGACGAGCACGCATTCACCGAACGCGGTGGGGAAGACCCCCTCCCGGCCGCGGACGAACAAGGTACCGCCGAACGCGCGCTCGATCCGTTGCACGGCGGCGGTCAGCGCGGGCTGGGAGCTCCCGATGCCGATCGCCGCGCGCGTGATGCTGCCCGCGTCGGCCACCGCGCACACCACTCGCAGGTGACGTAACTCGACGTCCATCACGCGGACCTTATGGCCGTTTGGGATGTGCCGGAAGCCGTCGAAAGTCGGGATCGTTTTTCGTACTCCTCCCTGCCCCTCCCCTTCTCCCCTCCCCGCAAGGAGTACGCATGCGACGCGCATGTCTCATGGTCGCGCTGACCTCCGTCCTCGTAGCCGGATTCACGCCCGCGACGGCGTCGGCGGCTCCACGGTTCACGACGTCGATGGAGGCCTTCGAACCCGGCGGAACCATCACCCGGGTGGACGTCACCCGGCCCGCTTCGGACCGGACCGCCGCCCCACAGTCGATCGCGAACGCCGCCGCGGTGACCCCGATCGAAACCAACGGCCCCAGCGAGACCACGTTCGACCTGGTCTTCGTCGGTGACGGCTACACCTCCTCGCAGCTGGGCACGTACTCGCAGCACGTCCGCTCCAGCATCGCGGCGCTGTTCGCCATCGAGCCGTACAAGAGCTATCGCAAACAGTTCAACCTCTGGCAGGTCGACGTCGTGTCATCCCAGTCGGGCATCACCAACGACCCGACCCAGGGGGTGAAGCGCAACACCGCGCTGGGCTCGTACTTCTGGTGCGGCGGCATCGAACGGCTGTTGTGCGTCAACGAAACCAAGGCGAACCAGTACGCCGCGGCCGCTCCCGACGTCGATCAGGTCATCATGCTCGCCAACACCACGAAGTACGGCGGGGCGGGCGGCGGTGTCGCGACCTCTTCGGGCGGCAACATCCAGGCCAGCCAGATCGTCGCCCACGAACTCGGGCACTCCATCGGCGGGCTGGCCGACGAGTACGACTACGGCACGTGCGAAACCCGGGAACCCCGGGAGCCCAACGCGTCCGCGCTCACGGCCCAGCAGATGAAGGACCGCCGGGCCAAGTGGTACGCCTGGCTCGGCAAGCCCTCCCCCGACGGCGGCACGGTCGGCGTCTTCGAGGGGTCCCGCTACTGCAAGACCGGGATGTACCGCCCCAGCGTGAACTCGCTCATGCGCACGCTCGGGCAGCCCTTCAACCCGCCGAGCACCGAAGCGATGATCGCGGGCTTCCACCGGGAAGCCGCCGCCCGGCACTGATTTCCCCGGTCATGGCGGCCCGGCCGGGCCGCCGGCGTGCTCGGCGAGCCCGGTCGCCATGGCCTGCATGAAGCGGCGGAGATACCACCGGAAGAACAACGCCTTGCCCCGGCCCACGCGATACGTTCCGTGCCAACGGATCCGGGTCCCGCCGGTGGGTGTCTCGCGCAGATCGACGGCGGCCTGGTAGTCGGTCATCACCGGAACGTCCACGCCCTCGTAGGAGAACCGGCGTTCGGGGTCGAGGGCGGTGATCCGCTCCTTGGTGACCGTCTTGCCGGTACGGAAGGCACGGACCGCGCCGACTCCGTCGCTTCCCTCGGCGGAAAGTCCTTGTGAAGCACCGGCTTCCAAGGAGCCGACACCCGACCAGATCGGCCAGCTGCGGGCGTTCACCAGCAGCGCCCACACCGCGGCGGGCGGCGCCGTCGATTCGGCGGTGACGTCGTACGACTGTTTTCCAGAACTACTCACACGATCACCCTAGAAACGGGCTCACCTGGGTCACCATGTGCGAGATTGCGGCGCCGCGATCAGGGATTGCGGTACTCCGACGGGCGCGCTCCGGTGTGCCGCAGGAAAGCGGCCGACAGGGCGCCGGGGGTGGCGAATCCGCATCTGCTCGCGATCCGGGCGATCGGGAGATCGGTGTCGCGCAAGAGTCTCTGCGCCTCCTCGATCCTGAGCCTGGCGAGGAAACGGTGCGGTGTCTCGCCGGTCTTCTCCTTGAAGACCCGGATGAAGTGATAGACGCTCAGATGCACTTCGCCGGCGATTTCGGCCAGGCCGATCGAGTCGGACAGCCGTTCGCGCATCATCGCCACGGCCGCGCTGACCCGTTTGTCCTCTCGCCCCGCGTCCGGTGGGGACGGTTTCCGCGCGTGCCGGGTGAGCAGATGCGCGGTGAGGAAGGCGGCCGCGGATTCGGCGTAGAGGTCGTCGTCCTCCCGCGCGTTCCCGACCGCCCGGACCAGCTCGACGAGCAGCGGGTCTCCCCCGGCCACGGAGGCCGCCATCGCCTCGTGGTCCACCGCGCGGCCGCCGAGCCGGGCGGCGACCGACGCCACCGTGGTGCCCGGGAGATGCATCTGGAGGCTGCGCATCGACCCGTCCCCGCGGTACCGGCGCGACACCGGCCTGCCGGGAACGGCGAGTTCGAGCCGCCCCGGCGCCCAGCGGTGGCGGTCCCACCGCCCTTCACCGCGGGTCTCCATCACCGCCGTCCCCGACAACGGCAGGACGAGATGCAGATCCGCGACGGCGGGCAGCCGCATGTCCTCGGCGACGGGGACATGGTCGAACCGCTGGACGAGCAGCGATTCCCAGCCGGAATCCTCCCAGCTGCAATAGGTCCGCCGGACGTAGCGGGACATGTCGAACCCTGTGTACGGCTGAAGGTCGAATCGCTCGGAGTCGAACACCACGGCTTCGAGGCTAGTCCTTCAGCAGCTCCTTCACCCGCGGGACGACCTGCTCGCCGTACAGCCGGATCGAGTTCAGGCGCTGCTCGTGCGGAAGCGCGCCGACGCTGTACTTGAGCTGGAAGCGCGACAGGCCGAGGGTCCGCACCGCCCAGGCGATCTTCCGCGCGACGGTCTCGGGAGAACCGACGAACAGCGCGCCGCGCGGCCCGGCCATGACGTCGTAGTCGGCCCGGGACATCGGGCCCCAGCCCCGTTCGGCGCCGATCTTGGCGAAGGCGGCCTGGTGGTGCGGGAAGTGCTGGGCCATCGCGAGTTCGTCGGTCTCGGCGATGTGCCCGGGGCTGTGCATGGAGATCGGCAGCTCCTGGTGTCCGGCTTCCTTCAGGGCTCGCCGGTACAGATCGGCCAACGGGGTGAAGCGCTCCGGGGATCCGCCGATCACCGCCATCACCAGCGGCAGGCCGTACGCGGCCGCGCGGACCACCGACTGCGGGGTGCCGCCGACGCCGACCCAGGCGGGCAGGCTGCCGGATTCGGTGACCGGGAAGGCCTGCGCGCCCTCCAGCGCGGGACGGACCGTGCCGGACCAGTCGACCGGCTTCTCCTTCTGCAGGTGCGTGAACAGGTCGAGCTTCTCGGCGAAGAGCGCCTCGTAGTCGTCCAGCGAGTAGCCGAACAGCGGGAACGACTCGGTGAACGAGCCCCGGCCGAGCGTGACCTCGGCGCGTCCCCGGGAAACGGCGTCCAGCGTGGCGAACCGCTCGTAGACGCGCACCGGGTCGTCCGAGCTGAGCACGGTGACCGCCGTACCGAGCCGGATCCGTTCGGTCTGGCCTGCGACCGCGGCCAGGACGACGTCCGGCGACGACACCGCCATCTCCGCGCGGTGGTGTTCACCGACACCGAAGTAGTCGAGGCCGACCTGGTCGGCGAGCACGCCCTCGGCCACGACCTGGCGGATGGCCTCGGCCTGGCTCACCGGCTGGCCGTCCGGGCCGTTCTCGACGTCGCCGAAGGTGTCCAGGCCGAAGGTCGGCTCGTGCCGGGTGCCCAGGATCTCGTAACCCATGTCCAACTCCCTCAAGTAGTTGAACGCTCAAACGTCGGCCCTGGCGATCGTATTCCGCGGCTACGCTGGAGGCCGTGAACGAGGCGATCCTCAACACGGTTCAGGTGACTAGCGCACTGACCGCGCAGACCACCGTCAGCTTCAGCCACTGCGCGATGACGTTCGAACTCCACCCGGGAGACTCGTTCGAGGTCACGGAAAGAACCCCGCCGGACGGCTACCTCGAGATCGTCTTCGACGCCCATGAAGGACGCCCGATCCTGTGGCTCCATGGCTGGGAGTCCGGAGACACCGAGCTCTCCGTGAACGGTGTCCGAAAAGAACTGCCTCCCTGTATCCGCAATGATCAACCGTCATTCCGTCTGAAGGGCTGGCCGGCAGGAGCCGCCTCGTCCGGTACCACGGCCGGTCTCTACGTCAGCGACGCGCGCACTCAGGCGCGGAACCTGGTCGAGGTCGAAGATTCGGGAACCACGACCTCGTACTCCGCTCCACCCGGGCTGCTGATCTGGTATTCGGGCACGGGCGTCGACGGGAACCCGCCCAGGCTGGTTCTCCACGACGATGTGCTTCGCATCGTCGGGAGCAACAGTCATGTAGTCACCGACACCTAGCCGATCGGCTCAGGCGCCGGCGATGTCGCGCGCCAGCTGCCGCGCCTCGGGCAGGGTGAACTTGCCGGTGATCTGGGTTTCCCCGCCGGTGATCGCGGTCTGGATCGACGGCGCGGTCAGCACCCGGCTCTTCAGCACCATCGCGACCTGCTTGCCGATGTTGCCCGCGGTCCAGTCCGCCCACGTCCGCGAACCGGCGTCGGTGAAGCTGAGGCCCACGATCGAGCCGCCCGTCTGCGGGTCGAGCCGCGCGTTGGCCCGGCTGAGGTCGGCTCCGGTGAGGAAGGCCGGGCCGAGCACGTATTTCGTGCCCAGGACGCGGTCGCAGCCGACCAGCGGGAGCGCCGGATCGTCGCGGCCGTCCAGCGGGTCCGGCCCCGGCGAGCAGTCCAGCGCGGCCGCGGCGGCCTGCTGCTCGACAGGATCCGTGCTCTGCCTGTTCGTCGCCGCGCCTGTCGCCGGGCCGGGTGGGAGTTCGGCCAGGACCGGCCGGAACCTCAGCCGGGATCCGTCTTTGACCGCGAAGCTGTCGCCCTCGGGCTCGGGTTTCCCCGAAACCCCGGACTGACATCCGGTGACAGCGAGCAGGACGAGGGCGACCGCACCACAGAGGATTCGCACGGGATCATTCTGTCGGGCCCGACGTCCTCATGGGTGCGAAACGCTCCGTCGCCGCACTGTCCGTTCGAGAATCCCGAGCGTGGCCTTGAGCGCGGATTCGGGGACCACCGGGAAAGTGACGCGGCCCTTCCACTCCTCGCCGACCTCCGACCAGTCGTAGTAGGACGTGACGAGAGTGCCGCCCTCGGCGGGCTCCAGCCGGTAGCCGTAGACGTGCCGCACAGGCGGCCGGATCCGGCCTTCGACGGTCCAGGCGATCTCCACGTCCGGGTCGAGCCGGGTGATGACGACCTCGACGTCGTACTTGCCCAGCGGCACGTCCCCGAGCGCCTCCCGGTCCATGTGGACCACGAACCGGTCACCGGCCTGCTTGACCGGATCCCCTTCGGCGTCGATGAGCATTCCCGACGCGTCGATGTCCACGTGCCCCTTCGGATCACTGAGGACGGCGAAGACGGCGTCGGCGGAAGCGGGGATGAGCCGGGAGACCTCGATGCGCTCGGGACCCGGGGTTTCCGCGGTGGCGACCAGGACCGCGCGGCCGAGCACGTGCGAGGCCATCGTGAAGCCGAGCAGGGCGGGCGTGGCGTCGGCCGGGACACCGAGCGACTCGACGTCGAGGGCGTGCACCACGACGAAGTAGCGGTGCACGCCGTGCCCGACGGGCGGGGCAGCACCGAGGAAACGGGCCACGCGGGCGTCGTTGGGCAGCTGGAGGGCGCCCTCGGGCAGCCCCGCCCCGGTGTCGTCACCCGCACCTTCGGGCAACTCGGTGACGGTGGCGGGGATGTCGGCGACCGCCCAGTGCCAGAAACCGGAACCGGTCGGGGCGTCGGGGTCGTAGACCGTGACGGCGTAACTCTTGGTACCCAGCGGGGCGCCGCTCCAGCTCAGCTGAGGAGAGACGTCTTTGCCAGCCAGCTGATCGAGCGCCCAGGCGGCACCGTCGACGACAGAACTACTGGTTAGCGTGAAGGAGGGGACCTCGGGCAAGCGAGCGAAGGGGTCGTTCATAAATCGACCATAACACAGATAATCGATTATCTATCGGTTCGTCTATGCTTCGAGGATGTCTTCACCGGACAAGCAGATGCTCTCCGAGCAGGTGTACACCCGCCTGCGGGACGCGATCATGCGCGGCGACCATGCCCCCGGCGCCGCGCTCAAACCGCAGGACCTCGCGAAGGAACAGGGTGTGAGCCTGGCCGTCGTCCGCGAAGCGCTCGTGCGCGTGGTCGGCGACGGCCTCGCCGACAGGCTGCCGAATCGCGGCTTCGCCGTCCCGGCCTTCTCCGATCGCCGCTGGCAGGAGATCACCGAGGCCCGCCGGACCATCGAACCGCTCGTGCTGCGCCTCTCGATCGAACGCGGCGACCTCGACTGGGAGGCCCGCGTCCGCGCCGCGCACCACCGCCTGAGCCGGACGCCGCCGTTCGTGCCCGAGGAGGGCGAGTACATCAGCGGCGCGTGGTCCGAGGCGCACCGCCTTTTCCATCGCACCCTCCTGGACGGCTGCGGGAACCCGGTCCTGCTGGAGACCTTCGACCGGCTGTGGACCGCGAGCGAACTGGCCCGCCGATGGGCGGCGCACCGTGCCCCCGACCGCGACCACCTCGCCGAACACCGCCTACTGGAGGAGACCGCGCTGGCACGTGACGCCGACGCGGCGGCCGAGGCGCTGACCAGGCATCTCACCCTGACCGCGGCCGCGTTGACCGAAGGTTCTTAGCGCGATCAGTGAGCGTCGGCAGGGGTCGTGAGTGGTAAGTGTCGTTAGAGCGGACCAGCATTTGCCTACCCACGCCTGACCTGCGCGAGGGGTAGCGGTTTCGTGACTGCCGGGCTCGACGACCGCATCCGCTGGCAGACGACGTGACGGGGGAAGAATCCGGACGTTCAACGTCCGGAATCCTCCCCCGTCGACCACACCGCCATCCAGCGCAAGCCCGAGACCGAGCGTGGAGGACGCGTTGCGAAAGCCACGTTCGCAACCTTCAACGTTGCGAACGTGGCTTTCGCGACGCCGCCGTCGGCAACCACGCGCCGGCGCCGCTTCGGCGCAGGGGGTCGTGAGTGGTAAGTGTCGTTAGAACGCGACTTACCGCTCACGACCACCTGGACCGAAGCCTCAGCCGCACTGGGCCACCTTGACCGCGGCCGCGTTGGCCGAAAAGGCGTAGCGCCAGCTGTCGGAAAATCACCCGGACCGACCTAGCCCACGTCATCGCTTTGGGTGTTTCCTTGCTCACAGAACGTCGTTGATCGACGATTTGGGGGCGATCCGATGTCCTTCCGATGGGTTCTCCACCTCATTCCGGTGACGCTCCTCGTGACCGCCGTCGCGGTGGCCGTCCCCGCGCCGGCGAGCGCGGCGCCCGCTCCCCCGCCACTCGCGCAGGTCTGGCCGACACCCCAGCAGCTGACGCCGCGACCGGGGCAAGTGACCATTCCGCGCACCGTCGTCGAGGTTGTCGGCGCGGGCACCGACCCGTCCGCGCTCGCCGTCGTGGAGCAGGTCCTCCGATCGGCGGGTGCGAGCACCTTCGTCAAGATCACCGACAACGACCAGGCGGCCGTCGACCGGGAGCGCGCCGACGGCGGGCTCGTCGTCTTCGTCGGCGGTCCCACCGAAAGCAGGGCGACCGCCCTCGCGCTCGACGCGCTCCGCGTCGCGGGTCCCGAAGGC
The DNA here is from genome assembly GCF_001995215.1 of Amycolatopsis azurea DSM 43854. Lineage (GTDB taxonomy): Bacteria > Actinomycetota > Actinomycetes > Mycobacteriales > Pseudonocardiaceae > Amycolatopsis > Amycolatopsis azurea. Next base: position 597,223 of record NZ_MUXN01000002.1, on the reverse strand, counting down.
CTGTCTCCCGGCGGATACGTCCTCGCCGCCGACCGCGGCGTGATCGCACTGTCCGGCGTGGACACTTCGGGGACGTTCTACGCCGCGCAATCGTTCCGGCAGCTCTTCGCTTCCGGCAAGAGCCGCGCGTTCAGCCTGCGCGACTGGCCTGCCGCGCCGATGCGCGGGGTGATCGAAGGCTTCTACGGCGCCCCGTGGTCGCATGTCGATCGGCTGGCCCAACTGGACTTCTACGGCCGTACCAAGCAGAACATGTACGTCTACTCCCCGAAGGACGACCCGTATCTCCGCGCCCGCTGGCGCGACCAGTACCCGCCCGACCAGCTCGCGCTGCTCTCGCAACTGGTAGGCCGGGCCACCGCGAACCACGTCGAGTTCACCTACGCCCTTTCCCCCGGCCTCTCGGTCTGCTACTCCTCCGACGCCGACAAGAACGCGCTGATCACGAAGTTCCAGTCGCTGTGGGACATCGGAGTGCGCTCGTTCGCGATCCCGCTCGACGACATCTCCTACACCCGCTGGAACTGCGACGCCGACGCCGCGAAGTTCGGCACCGGCGGGGCGGCCGCGGGCGCGGCGCAGTCGTTCCTGCTCAACCGGGTCCAGCAGGATTTCATCGCCACGCATCCCGGTGCCGAGCGGCTGCAGATGGTCCCGACCGAGTACTACGACCTCGCCGACTCCCCGTACAAGACCGCGCTGCGCACCCAGCTCGACAAGGCGGTGATCGTCGAATGGACCGGCGTCGGCGTCATCGCCGGGCAGATCACCGAAAAGCAGGCCCGGCAGGCGAAGGAGGTCTTCGGGCACGACATCCTGATCTGGGACAACTACCCGGTCAACGACTACATCACCGAGCGCCTGCTGCTCGGCCCGTACATCGGCCGTGAACCCGGGGTCGCGAAGTTCCTGTCCGGCATCACCGCGAACCCGATGGTGCAGGCCGAGGCGTCCAAGATCGCCGAATTCACCTCGGGCGACTTCCTCTGGAATCCCGACAAGTACGACGCTGACAAAGCGTGGCTCGCCGCGATCGCCGATCTCGGCGGTCCCGCCGCTCCCGCGCTGAAGGTGTTCGCGGAGAACAACTATTCGAGTCTGCTCGTCCGCCTCGAAACCGGGAAGCCGGATCTGGACTCGCCGGTGCTGCGCCCGCTGATCGCCGACTTCTGGGCCGCGCTCGAGAAGAAGGACCCCTGGGACGCGGCGGCGAAACTGGACGGCTACCTCACCGCGATGGCCGCCGATCCCGCTGACCTGCGAAGCGGGATGGCGACCAACCCGAAGTTCCTCGCCGAGGTCGGCCCGTGGCTCGACCAGGTCGGACTCTACGGTCAGGCGGGCAGGCACGCGGTGAAGATGCTGCTGGCCCAGGTCGACGGCGACGGCGCGAAGGCGTGGGCCGAACGCGGCGAACTCGTCACCGCTTTCAAGAAAGCGCAGGCGATCCGCGTCCAGACCGCGCGCGGGCCGCGCAACCCGAGCACCTGCACGGACGTCTGCGTGCCATTCCTCGACAGCGCGCTGGCGACGGCCGACCGCTGGTTCGGCCTGCCCGGGATCCGGCCGCGACCGACGACCTCGATGGGCACCTACACCGACAACGTCCCGGCCCGGATGGTCGACGGCGACCCCGAGACCTACTACTGGAGCGACTGGGCACCGCGCGTCGGAGACACCATCGGCGTCGACCTGGGGACCGCGCAACGGGTGTCCCATGTGGACATCGCCATGGGCAAACCGACCAGCCCGAAAGACTTCGTCCACAACGGCGTGCTCGAATACTCCGCCGACGGCGAGCGGTGGACGACGGTGAAGACGGTCACGGAGCCGGTGGTCTCGGCGGATCTGCCGGACGGCGCCGAGGCACGGTTCGTCCGGATACGAGTGACCGGCGCCCAGACTTACTGGGTCGTGGTCCGGGAGATCACCGTGTCCACTCCGGACAGTCCTAAGTACACGGTCACCGGAGCCCCGGCGGGATCGAACCTTCCCGCCGCCGCGGACAACAACGCCGACTCGGTGTACACGGCGGCGTCGGCGCCGCTGACCGGCGACGCGCTCGTAGTCACGGCCGCCGCGCCGAAGCCGCTGGGCAAGGTCGTCGTCCTGGCGAACGAAGCCGGCGCGGGTGCCGACGTCCAGGTCGCGGACGCGGCGGGCGACTGGCACACGATCGGCCGGATGACGGGTGGTTACACGGAACTGCCCGTCCAGGACATCGTGACCGACCGCGTCCGGCTGCTCTGGTCGCCGGGAGGTGCGCCGCCGAAGATCGCCGAGGTGATCCCGGTCAGCCCACCGCGACCGTGATGGCGGCGGTGTGCACCCGGCCTCCGTGCGAGAACTCCAGGAACAAGCGGTACTCGCCGCGTTCCGAGAACAGGGAATGGAAGGTCAGCTCGCCGTTGACCAGTGCCGTACCGACGGGCTGGACCGGATGCAGATGCGTGGCCGACAGCAGCATGGTGTGGAAACCGGTCATATGTCCGTTCGCCCCCAGGTGCGGGTCGACCGCGGTGACGAGCGCGCCGTCGGGAGCGCGGAGCGCGAACCGGAGGACCTGTGCCCGCATCAGCGGAATCGGCGTCGTACCGTCCGCCCGCGCCACCCGGTATCCCGTCGAGGTCACCGCGTCTCCCGTCGGCGCGGGCACCGGTACGAAGGTGGTGTCGCCGGGCACGGTGAAGGGGACCCCGAGCACCACCGGATGCTTCGGATCCTTGGTGTCGAGCGGGACGAACTCGGCGAACATGCGGTAGGCGCCGCCGTCGGCCAGCGCGAGGTTCGTGCGCCAGATGTCCCCGTCCAGGGTCGGATGCACGTGCTGGAACACGTTCATGTCGTCCCGCACGGCGAAGAAATGCAACTGCTTGGTCTGGTTGTCCAGGAACCGGGTGACGGGCCGCCCGTCGGGGCCGAGGATCCGGAACGCGACCGGCACCTCGGGACCTCGCGTGGCGGGTGTGGTGATCCGCTCGAACCGGTAGCCGCGTTCAGCCTCCGACAGTCCGTCGCTGTGCGCGGCGGGCAGCAGATCCGCCGTCACGACGGGCTGCTGATGGGCCGAATGCGCGGAGCCAGGCGTCGGCCGGAGCGCCACGGACACCGCGAACACTCCGATCACCATGGCCAGCGCGAGGAACAACCAATCCGTCAACCGGGGTTTGCGCACGATCGCTCCCGGTCACTTCCCGCCGAGGTTGGGTTTCACCACGACCAGGCCCTGCTCGATCCCGTTGACGATCACGATGCCGCTGGCGAAGTACGGGTAGTTGCTCCACGCCCCGTTGAAGTTCGCCGAGTTGCCCGACGGATAGATGTCGAAGTAGCCGACCTCGGACAGCTTCGCCGACGCGACCCCGCTGACGTCCAGGATGCGCAGACCCGCCTGGTAGTTCGCCTGGTACGAGTACTGGCCCTTGATGTACTGGTTGTGGTCGATGGCGGTGGCGGGCGAACTGTAGACGCCGGTGTGCACGGGAGCGGACAGCTTGGCCAGGTCCCACACGTAGGTCTTGGTGCGCTTGTCGGTGCCGCGTGACTCGTCCAGTTCGTCGTCGAGCAGGAAGTAGCGCTGGTCACCGGTCAGCCAGCCCTGGTGCGAGTACTGCGCGCCGGAGTAGCCCTTGCGCGAAATCTGTACTGGCCTGGCCTTGTCGGTGACGTCGACGATGGTCAGTGTGTCTTCGTTGGCGTTGAAGCAGATTTCCTTGCCGCGGTAGGCCGCGTCCGGTCCGCGGTAGACGACGCACTGCGTGTCGTGGGTGTAGCCGTCCTGCGAGACACAGCCCGCCTTGACCGGCGACTTGGGGGTCCGGATGTCGACGATGTGCGGTCCGCCGCTGCACGTGTTGGAGCCGATCGCGTAGGCGAACCCGGTCTCCTCGTTGATCGCGATGTTGTGCGCGGGACCGAACTCCTTGTACAGCGCGTCGGCCGTGAAGGTCTGCGGCGTGGTGACGCCGCGCAGCCTGGTCAGGTCGAACACCTGCATGCCGTGCCCGGTGATGAAGTCGGCCACGATGAACGCGTGGTCCTTGTACACCTTCATGTCCCGCCACGAGCTGCTGCCGCCGTTGGACGGCAGGTTGCCGAGGAACTTCGGCGAGGTCGGCACGCTCAGGTCGACGAACGCGGTGCCGTTGGTCCGCCCGACGATGGCGTATTCCTTGCCGGACGAAGGATCCGTCCAGCCCCAGATGTCGTTGCCGTTCCCACCTCCGAGGCCGGACAGGGGCAGCACGCTGAGGAGGTCCACGTTCTGGCACGGGTATTTGTCGGCCTTGCCGTTGACACACGGCACCCCCGCCGCGGTGCCGGTGACGGCGTGCCGCTCGGCCGGGACGTGGTCGGCGAGGAAGGTCCTGGCCGCCGCCTGCCCCTCCGCCGTCTCGGGGTCGTGCGCGGAAGCCGCGGACATCGACAACACCAACGCGGAGGCCGTCAGCACGGCCAGCCCCATCATGCGCACGAGTTTCATCGGACGTGCTCCTCACCGGGTCGGTCGTCCTCCGACGTTAAGAGCACGCATCCCCGGTGTATCCCTCCGAAGGTCTGGGGCTTTTAACCGTTTTGATCAGATCTCCCGGAACGACTCCCTGATCTCGGACACCAGCAGGTCCGGCTGCTCCAGTCCCGGGAAATGGCCGCCGCGCTCCAGTTCGGTCCAGCGGTGCAGGTTCCGGTAGCGCCGCTCCGCCCAGCGGAACGCGGTCGGCCAGGGATCGGCAGGGAACTGCGAGACGGCGGTGGGCACGGTCACCGGCGAGGCGTTCTCCTCCTCCGCGCTGCGCGGCACCCACCGCATCGCCTCCCAGTACCAGCGAGCGCTCGAAGCACCGGTTCCGGTCAGCCAGTACATCGCGATGTTGTCGACCTGGTCCGCAACACTCACCCCGCCACCGGATCCCGGCCGTTCGTCGGCGTAAGCGGCGAACTTCTCGCCGAGCCAGGCGGCGAGCCCCGCCGGTGAGTCGAGCAAGGAGTAACCGAGGGTCTGCGGACGCGTCCCCATGAGCAGCCCGAACCCGTACCCGTCGGCCAGGTGCAGGTCGCGCCGGTCCAGCATGCGTTGTTCCTCCGGGGTCGCCGTCACCCGGTCTTCCGGCAGTGGCGACGCCGAGGGCATCGTCAGGTGCAGGCCCGCGACCCGTTCGGGGGCGAGCCGCGCCAGTTCCGTGCTCACACAGGCGCCCCAATCCCCGCCGTGGGCCCCGAAACGTTCATAGCCGAGCGCGGTCATCAGACCGGCCCACGCGGACGCGGTCCGCCCCGGATGCCAGCCCCGCTCGCGGGGCCGTTCACTGAAACCGAAGCCCGGCAACGAAGGCACGACCACGTGGAAGGCGTCACCGGCGGAACCGCCGTGGGCGACCGGGTCGGCGAGCGGCCCGATCACCTTCCCGAATTCGAGGATCGAGCCTGGCCAGCCGTGGGTGAGGAGCAGTGGGAGCGCCGCGGGCTCCGGTGAGCGGACGTGCCAGAACGCGATCTCCAGACCGTCAAGCCGGGCCCGGTAGTGGGGAATGGTGTTCCACTGGATTTCCCTCGCCCGCCAGTCGTGGTCCCGCCACGCCTGGAGCAACGTCGTCAGCCGGGCCAGCTCGATTCCTTGGGTGGCATCGGAAACCGTCTCGGGTTCGGGAAGGCGAACCCGGGCGAGACGGGCGTGGAGATCGGCCAGCTCGCGATCGGGGACGCGGATGGTGAAGGGTTCGATGTCGGGCACGGCAGCGAATCTAGGTGCGGATCATCGCCGTTCCCATGCTCGGGATTGGCGTGCGGCGGTCAGGGATTGCTCAGTTCCCGCACCGACGTCGTGACCTCGTCCAGCACGTGCGGGATCGGCGCGACCCCGAGACCGGGTCCCGTCGGTACCGGCAGATTCCCGTCTCGCAGGACGAACGGTTCGGTGATGTCGGTTTCGTAGTACCGATCCGAAGCGGAGACGTCGCCGGGCAGGGTGAAGTTCGGCAACGCGGCCAGCGCGAGGTTGCCCGCCCGCCCGATCCCGGTTTCGAGCATTCCGCCGCACCACACCGGCACACCGGACGCGGCGCAGACGTCGTGGATGCGGCGGGCTTCGAGGTAGCCGCCGACGCGGCCGGGTTTCACGTTGACGATCTGGCAGGCCCCCAGCGCGATGGCGTCGGCGGCGGACCGGGCCGACACGATCGATTCGTCGAGGCAGATCGGGGTGCGGAGGCTTCGGACGAGGGCGGCGTGGCCGAGCAGATCTTCCTCGTCGAGCGGTTGCTCGATCAGCAGCAGGTCGAAGTCGTCGAGGCGGGCGAGGTGCCGGCCGTCGGCGCGCGTGTAGGCGGCGTTCGCGTCGACCTGGAGGAGCAGGTCGTCACCGAATCGCTCGCGGACCGCGCGCACCGGCGCGAGGTCCCAGCCGGGTTCGATCTTCAGCTTGATCCGCCGGTAGCCCTGTGCCAGATACCTTTCGACGGCGTCGAGCAGTTCCGGTACCGAGTCCATGATCCCGACGGACACGCCGCTCGGGACGCTGTCGGCGACGGCTCCCAATCCGGTCGCGAAAGACAGGCCGTGCCCGCGGAGCTCGGCGTCCAGGACGGCCATCTCCAGCGCGGCCTTCGCCATCCGATGGCCTTTGACCCCGGCGAGGAGCGGCGCCACGGTGTGCGCGGTCAGGCTTCCGGCCGCCAGCAGTGGCGGCACCAGATGCCGTATGAGGACGTCTTCGGCGCCCTCAACGTACTCGGACGAGTAGCTCGCGTCGGCCCCGGCGACGCATTCTCCCCAGCCTTCGGCGTCCGATGTGGTCACCTGCACCAGGAGCGCCGGCCGGTCGTATTCGATACCCAAGGACGTCCGAAACGGGCTGACCAGCGGCAAAGCGATACGCCGGAGCGTGACGCGCTCGATCTTCATCGTCCCTCGCCCCGGGTGAGAACGTAGCCGCAGGCGGCTCGGTCGAAGCCGGTCAGCCGGGCTCCGTCGGCCAGCAGCACGCCCAGGGTTTCGCGGACGGCGAGCCGCCAGTCCCGCGCGATCGACGGCCGCCGGGTCCTGAGGAGTTCGATGTCCGGCGGTATGGCGACCAGGACCGTTTCTTCCTCGCATGATCGGGAAACCGGGCGATCGTCTTCGATGTCCAGCAGAGCAGGCGGAACCGGGCCCGCGGGCTCGGGGCGGTGGTCATCGCACGCGGCCCGGGTCCGCTCGCCGAGCAGGTCCCAGCGCAGCAGGAGACGATCCGACTCGTCCTCGTGGTTCAGCCCGTCGGACAGCGGCCCGTAGTAATCGGTCAGGTATTCGTCCGCCGTGCCACCCAGTTTGCCCAGGTTGAAGTGGGCGTTGCGGGCGACGAGCGGGTCGAAGGTCCAGGTGATCCGATCGGCGCCGTTCTCCAGGACGTACGCACGCTGGTCCAGCTTGAGCGCGAAGCCGACCTCGCGGCCGCGGGCTTCGGCGCCGACCCCCGCGATGTGGCTGTGCATACCGGGCTGTCCGGGCGGCCCCCACAGACCGACGCAGGCTCCGAGGAGCCGGTCCCCGTCGAACGCGCCCGCCACGTAACTCCCGGCGTCGGCCATCGCCTTCACGACGTCCGCGGCGATCGGCGGATGGTCCGGACCGGTCCGCCACACCTCGGACAGGAACCGCTCGCAGGCGAAAGCACTCGCCATCGATTCCAGTGCCGCTATGCGGACACCGGACTTCCTGGCGGCGTTCGCCGCGCTCGTCCGCGCGCTGAGATCCACAAGTCTGCATCTTCGTTCAACCAAAGGTGACCCCGCAGGCAGCGCGATCATTCGTTCAGATCGAGTTCGGGCAAGCGTTATCTCCCGTCCGCGCGACGGATTCCTGGATTCACTTGATTGAGCGACATGACCCTCGGATGGGGTAAGTACCGCCGTGACGCTCCGCGCAGACCCGAGGTCCCGTTGCCGGACGCGGCCGCCAAGGCACTCGCCGAAGTGGCCCGGCGCCTGGATCGGGACCTCACCCTGTCCGCCACGACGTTCGGCCGCACGGGCGTCGCCGTCTACGCCCACAACGTCGCCGACGGGGCCGCCGGACCGGTCGCGCACGCGTGGATCGACTCCCCCGGCCTGCTGTGCGTCGAGCTGCGCTGCCCGCCGGGCGACGTCTGGGAACGCGCCGCCTCCGCCGTCGCGGAGATGCACGGCGAGCTGCTGGGCGCTCTGCTGACAGATCCGGCGGTGGACCTCGGCCGCCTCGACGGCCTGTCCGAAGCCACGAAAGCACTGGTGCTCGCCAAGACCGACGTCGACCACGGTCCCTATCGCAGTGTCCCGGCGCAGATCCGCGCGGTCGCACGGTCCACACCGGACACCGTGGCGGTGTACGCCGCCGACGGAACGCTGACCTACGAGCGATTCGTCGTCCTCGCCGACGCGCTGGCCGCCCGGATCCGTTCCGTGACAACGGATAGCCGCTCCCTGATCCCCGTTCTCGTCGCGGACGGTCTCGCGCTGCCGGTGTCGTGGGCGGCGGCGATGACCGCTGGAATCGGTTACGTGCCAGTCGATCCCCACTGGCCCGAGGAGCGGATCGCGCACGTGCTCGACCTGCTCGACGCCCCTCTCGTGCTGTGCGCCGACGTCGCGGCCGTTCCCGCCGCGCACCGCGATCGGGCGCTCCCCGTCGACCTCGCCGAGTACGAGACCCTCGACGACCTTCCCGACCCGGGACCGGACGACGTCGTCTACGGCGTCTACACCTCCGGCACCACCGGAACCCCCTCGTGCGCGGTGAATCTCCACCGGGGACTGACGAACCGGCTGGCGTTCATGGACCGCTGGTTCGGCGGGCCCGCCGTCCGCGAAGTGGTCCTCCAGAACACCCGGCACACGTTCGATTCCGCGTTCTGGCAGCTCTTCTGGCCGTTGACCACCGGCGGCGCGACGGTGGTCCCGGCCACCGGGGACCACCACGACCTGCAGCACACGATCGACCTCATCGAAGCGCACGAGGTGACCGTGACGGACTTCGTGCCCGCGGTTCTGAGCGCACTGCTGACCCTGGTGCGCCAGCGGCCCGCCACGGTCGGCAGGCTGCGTTCGCTGCGGCACCTCGTGGTCGGCGGCGAACAGATCAACCCGCTCGACGTGCACCGCCTGCGGGAACTGCTGCCGGGACTGCGTGTCAGCAACGCCTACGGGCCGTCCGAAGCGTCCATCGGCATGATCTTCCACGAGGTGGAGGCTCGCGACGGCGACGTCGTGCCGCTGGGACGGCCGATCGACAACTGCGTCGCGATCGTCGTCGACATCGACGGGCGTCCCCTGCCGCCGGGGGCGACCGGCGAGATCGTCATCGGCGGCGCGTGTGTCGGCGACGGCTACCACGGCGAACCCGGCCGCACCGCCGAACGGTTCTTCGATTCCCCGTCCGGCCGGATGTACCGCACCGGCGACCTCGGGCACCGCGACGCCGAGGGCCGGTTCCACTTCGGCGGGCGGATCGACCACCAGATCAAGATCGGCGGGGTGCGGATCGAGCCGGGCGAGATCGAGACGGCCGCGCTCTCCTGCGCAGGCGTGCAGCAGGCTGTCGCACTGGTCGTGGAGCAGGAACTGGTGCTCGTCACCACCGGGCTGGCGAACTCGCGCGAAGTGCTGGCCCACCTGCGGAGTCGGCTGCCCCGGGGGAGCCTGCCGCGACGCGGGGTGGTCGTCGGCGAGCTTCCGCTGACCGCCGCGGGCAAGATCGACCGACGCCGCCTGGCGAGTCGGGTCGAGCGGCCGGAAGCGGTGCCCGACCCTGGCGCCGATCCCGTGCTGGCCGTGCTGCGAACCGCTTTGCGGTGCCCGGATCTCGCCGTCGGCGAAGACTTCTTCGCCGCGGGCGGGAACTCGCTGCAAGCGGTCGCCGCCGTGGTCGAGCTGAGCGACCTGTTCGGGGTGGACGTCGGGGTCCGGGACCTCGCCGACCACCCGACGGCGTCCGGGTTGCGTGAACTGATCGCGCGACGCGACCGCGTACCGGTCCCGTCGGATCTGGTCGCCGCCGACCTCGCCAGCCTCAGCACGGTCCGGACCCCGTTGCGCGACAAGCGGGATCGGACGGCGTGCACGGTGCTGCTGACCGGCGCGACGGGGTTCGTGGGCGCCCGGCTGCTGTACGAGTTGCTCGAAAACACCGGCCTGACGGTGCGCTGCCTGGTCCGCGGCCGCGACGATTCCCACGCGCGGCACCGGGTTCTGGCGGCGCTCGACGCGCAACGGCTGGAGCACGAGAACCACGCCGCGCGGATCACCGTGGTCGCGGGCGATCTCGCCCGGACCGGATTCGGGCTGACCGCGCCGCGGTGGCGATCGCTCGCCGAAGAGTGCGACCTGGTCGTCCACGCCGGCGCCATGGTCAACCTGTTGTACGACTACCGCATGCACCGCGAGCCCAACGTGCTGGGCACCGCGGAGGTGATCCGGTTCGCCCGCGCGGCGGGCGGCATCCCCCTGCACTACATCTCGACGCTCGGCGTGCTGTACGACCACGCCCTGATCAGCGAAAAAACGGTGCCCGAAGACATCGACATCGTTGACGTGACACCGCCGTCGAGCGGCTACAGCCTGTCCAAATGGGCGGGCGAGCGCCTGGTGCACGCCGCCGTCGACCTCCCGGTCTCGGTGCTGCGGCTGGGCGAGGTCATGCCCGCGACCGACGTCGCCGTCCCGAATACGACCGCGCTGACCCACCTGCTGCTCACCGCCTTCCAGCGGCTCGATTCGGTGCCCGCGGCGGCGATCCGGTCGGACTACAGCCCGGTCGACACGGTCGCGCGGGCGGTCGTGGAGGCCGTCCAGGATCCAACGGTGCTGGGCCGTGCCCTGCACGTCTACAGCCCGGGGACCGTGCGGTTCGACGAGCTGACCGTGGGCGCGGATCGGGTGCCCTGCCTGCGTTTCCTCGCCCGTCTCCGGACCGCGGCGGCGGCCGGTGACGTCGAGCTGGGCCTGCTGCTCGCGATCCTCGAACACCGTGCCGGCGGGCGGGCCGACGACGAGACGGCCGCCCGTGAAGTACTCGAGAACCTGTTGCAGGACAACCCGGCACTGTTCACCACTTCCGCCGCCCGGCCGAAGGAACCCGCCAGTGCTTGAGAGGAATGAGACGCGGATGCGGCAGCGCACCATGGGACGGCTCGGCTGGAAGGTCGGCGAAGTCGGCTACGGCATGTGGGGAATCGGCGGCGGCCCCGGCGGCTTCACCGGCTGGAACTACGACATCGCGCCGGACGCCCTCGACCTCGCCGTCGATCTGGGGTGCACCTTCTTCGACACCGCCTGGGTCTACGGACGCGGCAAGTCCGAGAGCCTGCTCGGCGAGCTGCGCCGCCGCCGTCCCGAGGCCGAGATGCGGCTGGCCACCAAGGTTCCGCCGCTCAACCGCGAGTGGCCGCCGCGTCCGCAGGACACGCTCGAAGACGTCTTCCCCGTCGACCACGTTCTCGAATACACCAAGCGGAGCCTCGAAAACCTCGGCGTCGACAAGATCGACCTGCTCCAGTTCCACGTCTGGGAGGACCGCTGGGCTGCCGAACCCGGCTGGCAGCGGGTCGTCACGCGGCTCAAGGACGAAGGCCTGATCGACGGTTTCGGCATCAGTGTCAACCGCTGGGAGCCGACGAACTGCTTCGCCGCGCTGGACACCGGGCTGGTCGACGCGATCCAGGTCATCTACAACATCTTCGACCAGGCCCCCGAGGACGAACTCTTCCCGCGTGCGCTCGAAGAGGACATCGCGATCATCGCGCGGGTCCCGTTCGACGAGGGGTCCTTGACCGGGAACCTGAACGCCGGCACCACGTTCCCGCCCGAGGACTGGCGTGCCGTCTACTTCGGACCGGAGAACCTGCCGCCCACCGTCGAACGGATCGACGCGCTGCGCGAACTGGTGCCCGACGGCATGACCATGCCGGAGCTGGCACTGCGGTTCATCCTGCACCACCCCGCTGTCTCCGCGGTGATCCCGGGGATGCGCCGTCCCGAGCACGTGCGGTCGAACCTCGCGGTGTCCGGCGCCGCGCCGCTGCCGCCGGAACTGCTCGACGCGCTGCGCGCCCATCGCTGGGACCGGACCCCCACGCACTGGTCGATGTGAATACCGAGGAGAACCGGTGACCCGAACTCACGAGCCACCACTGTCCACAGTGGAGGGCGACGTCTGGACGTCCGTGGCAGGCCAGGCCGTCCGGACGCCGCGTGCCGTGGCGCTGGCCGACGCCGACGGCGGGCTCGACTACGAAACCCTCGTCGGCCTCGCCGCCGCGATGGCCGACAGGCTGGCCGAAGCCGGAGTACGACCGGGACACCTGGTCGGCGTCCGGTTGCCGCGTGGCCGGGACGCGATCGTGGCCCTGCTCGCGGTGCTGCGGGCCGGAGCGGGCTATGTGCCCTTGGACCCGGTCTATCCGGAAGCCCGGCTGGCCGTGATGGTCGACGAGACCCGGCCCAGCGCGCTGATCACGGCCGACGGCGTCGTCCCGCTGTCCGGCGCCTCGCTGCACGCCGAACCCGCGTACGTCATCTTCACTTCGGGTTCGACGGGCCGTCCGAAAGGCGTCCTGATCGGCCGCCGGTCGCTGCGTGACTTCACCACGGCGTTCGCGGACAGGTTCGCCTTCGCCGAGGGCGACCGGATCCTGCAGTTCGCGTCGCTGAGCTTCGACACCAGCGTCGAGGAGATCTTCTGCACGCTGATCCGGGGCGCCACCCTCGTCCTGCGCGACGACGACATGATCAGCAGGCCCGACCTGTTCTTCGAACGCTGCGGCGAGCTCGGGATCACCGTGCTGGACCTGCCGACCGCGTACTGGCACGAACTCGTCGCGGCCCTCGACCGCGGCGAGACCACCGTCCCGCCGGGGATGCGGTGCGTGATCATCGGCGGGGAGACCGCGCGGCCCGACGCGGTACGCCGCTGGCAGGCCGCGGTCGGCGGCGCGACCCGGCTGTTCAACAGCTACGGGCCGACCGAGACCACGGTCGGCGCCACGGCGACGGACGTGACCGAGTGGTCCGGCGAGGTGGTGCCGATCGGGACCCCGCATCCGGGCGTGACCTGCCGGATCGGCGACGACGGCGAGCTGCTGATCGGCGGGATCGGCGTGGCCGAAGGTTATCTGAACCGGCCGGAGCTGACCGCCGAGCGGTTCGTGACCACACCGGACCGGGGCCGTGAGTACCGGACGGGCGACCGGGTCCGCTGGTCCGAGGACGGGCAGTTGGAGTTCCTCGGCCGGCTCGACGATCAGGTCAAGATCCGGGGCCACCGGGTGGAACCCGGCGAGGTGGAGGCGGCGCTGCGGCAGCTGGACGGCGTCACCGACGCCGTCGTCCTCGTCGACGACCGGACCGGCCGCGCCCGGCTGATCGGGCACCTCGTCACGGACACGACCGACCTCACGACCGTGCGGGACGCGCTGAGCGACGTCCTGCCCACCCATCTCATCCCGGCCGTCCTGGTCCGGCACGACCGGTTTCCGCTGACGCCGCAAGGAAAGATCGACAAGAAGGCGCTGGCGGCGGAGGCGCCGTCCGACCGCGTCGAAGACAGCGCGCTCTCGGCGGCCGAAAGGTCCGCGGCCGCGCTGTTCGAGGAGATCCTCGGCGGCGCGGTCACCGGCACGACCGACGATTTCCTTTCCCTGGGCGGTGATTCGCTGGACGCGGTCCGCCTCATCGCCGCCCTGCGCCTGCGGCACGGCGCGGAGCTGACCCTCACCCGGTGGTACGCGGATCCGACCGTCCCCGCGCTCGCCGAGGTCATCTCCAGTGCGTCCGGGGCGGCCGAAACCGTCCTGCCGGGACTCACGGAGGGCGTCCCGCATCCGCTGAGCCCGATGCAACGCGACTACTGGATCGCCGAACAGTTGTGCGGCCTTGCGGTCTACACCTTGGGAATCCGGTATCGCTGGGCCGTCGAGGTCGACGTCGCGGCGCTGACCGCCGCGCTCGCCGAACTGTCACGGCGGCATCCGCTGCTCAGAGCACGTTTCCCCGACGACGGCACCGAACCGAGTATGATCATCGAGCCCGGCGTTTCGGTTCCGCTGACGCTCGGCGCACCGGATCGCGCCGGGATCGACCTCCGGCGCGGCCCGATCGCGCACGCGTTCCTCGACGGACGCGAGCTCGTCCTGAACGTGCATCACCTCGCCTTCGACGGCTGGTCGGCGGGCGTGCTGGGCCAAGAACTCGCCGCGCTGTACTCCGACGCCGCTCTCCCGCCCGCGCTTCCCGCGCCCGACCTCGCCGCCCGGGCCGCTGTAGCGAAGGCCGACGAGCCGCTCGTCTCGTACTGGCGGGACCGGTTCGACGGCGCCGAGCTCGATCTCGAACTGCCCGCCGACCGGCCTCGTCCTGCCGCCCGCACGTACGCCTCCGAGCGCGTCGTCCGGCGGCTCGACCCCGCTCTCCTGGACCGGCTGCGCGCGTACGCCGGTGAGCAGCGGGCGAGTCTGTTCATGGTGGTCCTGGCCGGTCTGCAAGTCGTGCTGCGGCGTTACACCGGTCGCACCGACGTCACCGTGCTGGCGCCGGTGGCGGGGCGGTCGGCGAGCGAACTCGCTTCGCTGATCGGGCCCGCGCTGAACGTCCTGCCGTTGCGCGGCGACGTGACGGGCGAGCCGTCGTTCCCCGAACTCGTCACGCGGGTGCGGGACGCCGTGCTCGGCGACCTCGACCATCAGGTGCTGGCGTTGCCCGATCTGGTGACCGCGCTGGCCCGGCCCGGCGTCAAGCGACTGAGCCCGGTCATGCTGACCGTGCACAACACCCCGGCGCCCGGTGACCCGATCCTGCGCTACGCCGGCGAACTGGCGCCGTCCGCCTCGATGGTCGATCTCTCCATCGCGCTCGACTTCCCCGCCGACGGCGCCGTCCTGCACGCCGACTACGCCACCGAACTCTTCGACGGCGCCCGGGCCGAGGCCGTCCTCGACCATCTCCTGACCGTGCTGGACGCGGCGACCACGGATCCGGCCACCCCGGTCACCCGGCTCCCGATGCTCACCGCCGTCGAGCGCCGTCGTGTCCTGCACGACTGGAACGACGTCGTCGCGCCGACACCGGAAGCGACCGCCGTGCATCAGCTGTTCGAACGACACGCGCTCGCGACGCCCGACGCGCCCGCGCTCACCGTCGGCGGCGACACGATCAGCTACGGCGACCTCGACCGCCGGGCCAACCGGCTGGCGCGACGGCTCCGCGCAGAGGGAGTGCGGCCTGGTCATCGGGTGGCCATCAACCTGGAGCGCGGTACGGCACTCTTCACCGCGATGTGGGCCGTGCTCAAGGCGGGCGGCGCGTATGTGCCGCTGGATCCGGCCTATCCCGCCGATCGCCTGGAGTACATGCTGGCCGACAGCGCGCCGACGGCCGTCATCGACGCGGCCTACCTCGCCGGGAGCCTCCCCGACGACGACACCGGCCTGCCGCCGGTCACCTCGGCGGACGATCCCGCGTACGTCATCTACACCTCGGGGTCCACGGGCAGGCCCAAGGGCGTCGTCGTCAACCACGGGAACCTGGTCCACGCGGCGGGAATGTGGCAGCAGGCCTACCGGCTCCGTCCTGAATGGACCTATCTCCAGGCGGCCAGTTTCTCGTTCGACATGTTCGTCGGCGAGACCTTGCGGGCGCATCTCAGCGGCGGCCGTCTGGTCGTCGTGCCCCGCGAGACCCTGCTCGATCCCGCCGCTCTCCTCGCGTTGATGAAGACCGAGCGGGTCGACTGCACCGAACTCGTACCCGCGGTGCTGCGTGCGCTGCTCGATCACACCGAAAGCAGCGGGCAGGATCTCGGGTTCGTCCACCTGCTCATCGGTGGCGGCGAGAAGTGGCACGTCAAGGAGTTCCGGCTCGCGCGGCGTCTCGTCGGGCCGGACAACCGCGTCGTCAACTCCTACGGCGTCACCGAGGTCACCGTCGACAACGTCTGTTTCGAAGGCTCCGTCGACCATCTCGCCGACGACGCGCCGTTGCCCATCGGACGGCCTTTCCCGAACAACCGGGTCTACATCCTGGATTCGTACGGTCAGCCGGTGCCCGCGGGCGTCGTCGGCGAGCTGTACCTGGGTGGTCTCGGTGTCGTCCCCGGCTATCACGAGCGGCCGGAGCTGACCGGGGACCGATTCGTTCCGGATCCGTTCTCCCCCGGTGCCCGGATGTACCGCACCGGCGACTCGGCCCGGTTCCAGCTCGACGGTACGGTCGATTTCCTCGGCAGGCTCGACGACCAGGTCAAGGTCAACGGCCACCGGATCGAGCTCGGCGAGGTCGAGGCCGCGCTGGGCGCGCTGCCCGAGGTGGTGGCCTGCGCCGCCGCTCCCCATGGCGCGCAGCTCGTCGGTTACGTCGTGACCCGCGACGGGTCGGAGGCCGACGAGGCCGTCTACCGTGAGACGCTCGCGGCAGGCCTGCCGCCACAGATGGTCCCCGCGCGGATCCTCACCCTGTCCGCTCTTCCGTTGTCACCCAACGGGAAACTGGATCGACGTGCCTTGCCCGCGCCTTCAGGCAACGGCCCGAGTCTCACCGGGGCGAGGGCGCGGACCGACACCGAAAGACGGATCGCGGCGGCGTGGTCGGACGTCCTCGGGGTCACCGATCCCGGCATCGACGACAGCTTTTTCGCCCTCGGCGGGGATTCCTTCGCCGCGCTCAAGGTGGTCCGGCGGATCGAGCCCTCCCCCAGCCTCGTCGAGCTGTACCAGCACGCCACCATCCGGCGGCTGGCCGCGCACCTCGATTCGCGTTCGGACACCGGCCGCCGGCTCCTGCACCGCCTGACCGCGACGGACGCGGCCGTCGGCGGACACACGGTCGTCGCGGTGCCCTACTCCGGCGGCAGTGCCGTCGCCTACCAGCCGCTCGCCGACGCGCTGCCGTCCGGCTGGGCGCTCCACGCGGCGGAACTGCCCGGCCACGATCGGTCCAGACCCGAGGAGGAGCTGGAGCCGATCGCCGTCGTCTCCGGCCGTATCGTCGAAGAACTGCGGTCGATCGAAGGCCCGATCCTCCTTTATGGACACTGCCTCGGCGTCGCGCTCACCGTGGAGGTCGCACGAAAGGCCGAAGCCGCCGGTCTGCCCGTGGCCGGTGTCGCCCTCGGCGCCGGGTTCCCCACCGCGCGGCTGCCGGGTCGCGTCTTCGACTGGATCTACCGGCACGTCCCGGTTGACCGGTTCACCTCCGATCGCGAGTACCTCGCCTATCTCCGGGCGCGCGGTGGCTTCACCGACCTCGACGACGACGGGCAGAAGGCCTTCGTGCTGCGCAACGTCCGGCACGACGCGCGTGACGCGGAGGAGTACTTCACCGCCGCGTACCGAGGGACTTTCGAGCCGCTGAAGGCGCCGGTGCTCACCGTCGTCGGCGCGCGTGACCGGGTCACCGAGCATTATCGGGAACGCCGTCAGGAATGGCGGCACTTCACCGAAGGCGACGTCGGCCTCGCCGTCCTGCCGCGAGCCGGGCACTTCTTCCTCAAGAGCCACGCCGAGCCGCTCGCCGAGGCGCTGGCCGGGTTCGTCTCCGGGAGGCCTGTCACCGCGGAGCCGGCGCCAATGACGAGCGCGGAACCCGATCTGCGCAAGTTCGCGGTCGTCGCGTTCGGGCAGCTCCTGTCGATGGTCGGCAGCGGGTTGAGCACCCTGGTGCTGAGCATCTGGGTGCTCCAGCAGACCGGCTCGATCACGGCGTTCGCCACGGTCAGCGCGATCGGGCTCCTACCCGGCATCCTGGCCGGGCCGCTCGCCGGCGCCGTCGCCGACCGCTGGGACCGGCGCAAGGTCATGCTGGTGAGCGACAGCATGGCGGGCCTCTCGATGGCGGCGCTGGCGTTCCTGATGCTGTCGGACGGGTTGCACCTCTGGCACGTCTACCTGGCCGTGACGGTGACGTCGATAGCGGGCGCGTTCCAGCGGCCCGCGTACCTCGCGGCGGTCGCCCAGCTGGTGCCGAAGCGCTATCTCGGTCATGCGAGCGGTATCGGACAGCTCGGGGTCGGCGTCGGGATGGTGTTCTCCCCGATGCTCGGCGCCGCGCTGATCGGCCCGATCGGGATCAGCGGCGTCCTGCTCGTCGACATGGGCACCTTCGCCGCCGGTGCGCTGACGCTGGTGTTCGTCCGCTTCCCGAACCTGTTGTTCCGGCGGCGCGAAGAGAACTTCCGCACCGAGATTCGCAACGGCTGGCAGTTCATCACCCGCCGTCCCGGCCTGCGGGCCGCTCTCCGCTTCTTCGTCATCGACCACGTCTTCTACACGCTGGGCTTCGCCGTGATCACGCCGATGCTGCTGGTGGAGCAGCCCGCGTCGGTGCTCGGCGTGGCGCTGGGCGCGAGCGGTGTCGGTGGGCTCACCGGCAGCGTCGTGATGGGACTTTGGGGTGGGACGACCCGGCGCAGCCACGGGATGCTCATCGCGATGGGCATCGGCAGCGTCGCGATGATCCTCGTCGGGGTGACGACGTCGCCCGCGCTGATCATCGCCGGCATGTTCCTCGTCGGCTTCGGCGAATCGCTCGCCGACGGTCACTGGATCGCGATCATCCAGGGCAAGGTCAACCTCGAACTGCAGGGCAGGGTGCTGTCCCTGTTCATCACCCTGATGATGCTGACGATGCCGCTGGGCTACCTCGTCGTCGGGCCGCTGGCCGAACGGTTCGTCCAGCCCCTGCTGGACTCGCCGGGCCGCGGTCTCGCGCTGCTGATCGTCCTCAGTGGACTGTTACAGCTGGGATGGGCGATCCGCGGCTGGTTCACCGCGCGGCTACGGCTGATCGAAGACGAGCTGCCCGACGCCGTACCGCCCGCGAACATCGGCACGCGCGACGACCTGCAGCGCGAGGCCGACGAACTGCTCGCTGCCCACAAACGGTGAAGGGGAACGGTTCCGTGCTGCCTCGGACTTCCAGTCTCGCTCCCTCGGACGACCTGCTGCCGGGCGTCCGCGTGTTCCTCGCGGACGAGACCCACTACCCCTCCGGCAGCCACAAGGAACCCGCCGCCCGCGCGATCGTGGCCCGCGCCGTCGCCGATGGCCACGATCGGGTCGTCGTGGGCTCATGTGGCAGCTACGGGCGGGCGATGGCGACCGCCTGCGCGACGGCAGGCGTGCGCTGCACCGTCGTCCTCCCAGCCGACTGGGGCGACAGTGGCGCCTTCGCCGCCGCGACCGGCGCCGACGTCCACTTCGTGCCAGGAGGCTACGAGGACGCCGTCGGCGCGTCGCATCGCCTGGCCGTCTCGGAGGGGGCGATGGACGGCAACGTCGACGGACCGTACAAGGACGTGATCTTCGAAGGACACGGCCACGTCATCGATTCCCTGTATCACGAGCTGGGCCCCGCACCGGCGTCGCTGTGGATCCCGGTCGGCAACGGCACGACGATCGTCGCGGCCCACCGGCGGCTGCGTGCGCTCGGCTGGCCGGTGGCCCTGCACGGCGTCGGCTCCCCCGGCAACAACCCGATCGTGACGAGCTGGCCAGGGCTGTACCAGGTGCTGCCTCGCGACGCCGTCGTCACGACGGAGCACAACGAGCCCCTGGTGAACTGGCACGCCCTCCACGGACCTGACGCACTCGCCGCGATCGACGCCTCCGGCGGCGCCGTGCACGCCGTGGCCGACG
Source organism: Amycolatopsis azurea DSM 43854 (assembly GCF_001995215.1). GTDB lineage: Bacteria > Actinomycetota > Actinomycetes > Mycobacteriales > Pseudonocardiaceae > Amycolatopsis > Amycolatopsis azurea. Next base: position 577,590 of record NZ_MUXN01000002.1, on the reverse strand, counting down.
ACGAACTCCTTGCCGCTCAGGCCATGCTGGCGCGTCAGGGCACGGTGGCGGGCGCCGCGGGCTCGGCCGCGCTGGCCGGGCTGGTGGCGTATGTTCGGACGGGTTCGGTCAGGGGGGATCAGATCGTTCTGCTGAGCGGTCGGTGAGGGGTCGGCTTGAGGCTGGACTGGGGAGGCTGCCCCAACAGCCGTGACGTCGGCGGCCTGCCGACGTCCGCCGGTGGGCGGATCCGTTCGGGCGCGCTTCTCCGGTCGGACAGTCACAGTCAGCTGACCGCCGACGGGATCGCGGCGGTTCGCGCGCTGGGGATCAGCCGGATACTGGACCTCCGATGGGCGCGGGAAACGGCGCAGGCCCCCAGCCCGTTCGCCGATGATCCCGCGTACCGCAACGAGCCACTGATCGCCGAACTGGCGGAGCAAGGCACCACCATGCCGGACGCCTACCGGACCATGTCCGACGACAACCAGCGTCGCATCACCGCGGTCTTCGCCCTGCTGGCTGACGCACCGCCCGGCCCGCTCGCGGTGCATTGCAGCGCCGGACGGGACCGGACAGGGGTACTCGTGGCGCTCGCGCTGAGCGTCGCGGGCGTGCCACCTGCGTCGATCGCCGCGGACTACGCACTCACGGCTGGCTGCGACGGCGACACCATCCTCCGGACGCTGGCTCACCTGGATGACCGTCATGGCGGTGTGCGGGCCTACTTGCTCAAGGGCGGAGCGACCCCGGCCCAGCTCACGCGGGTGCGGGACCGTCTCCTTGAGGGGCAGCGGGTCGTGAGTGGCGATTCGGGTTATTGAGGGTATGGCAGCGGTGGCGTCGTGTCCGGCCCTCAAGGTGAGCGAAGGCCTGACTCGCGTGATCCGGAATGGATCTCACGTGAAAGCCACCTTCGCAGCATCGGAAGTTTGGTCCACGGTGAGCGCCGGCGCTTTGGTTCGAACGTGGAAGATCGAGGCCGTTGAGGTACGCCCCGACAGCACTGATGCCACACCAGGCGTTGACCCGGTTCTGGGTGCTTCGGGCATGCCGAGGGGCCCGTCGCCGGGTGTGGCTGGCGGGCTCCTCGGGTCATGCGTGAGTGTTGCGCCGGGATCTGCGTAGCGGGTCCAAGTACTGGGGTGGGATGAACTCGGGTAACCCGTCGGCGGCCATGCGGACTTGCCAGTCTCCGTGGTGGATCAGCCGATGATGGAAGGAACAGAGAAGGACGAGGTTCCGGAGATCGGTAAGTCCCCCGTCTGCCCAGTGATGAATATGGTGAGCGTGACAATTCTTCGGTCTTCGATGACATCCGGGGAACGCGCAGCCACGATCGCGGATGTTCAAGGCGCGGCGCTGACCTGGGGTGACGAACCGCCGTAGCCGTCCCACATCCAGTGGCTCCCCGGCGGCGTTCATCACGACCGGGAGCATCAGGCAGTCGCAGGCGGCCATCCGCGCCTCGCGAGCGGTCACCGTTCCGACGAAGTCCAGGCACGCTTTGCCGATGCCGGTCTTGAGTTCGTCCAGACCGATGGTGACGTGCACCAAGGTCCGATACCCGCTGGTGCCGGGTTGATCCGGGCAGGCGATGGCCAGATCGAGAAGTTCAGCCCACGCGTCGCCCAGGCGTTCGCACTTCATGCGCAGGTCAGCCTGGCCGAACTCGTCCACCGGGCGGGGCTTCGCATAGGCCTCCAGGGCGGCGGCGGTCCGAGCGCCCAGCTCGTCATCCAACAGGCCGGTCAGCTTCCAGAAGCCGTCCTTGCGGCGTTCCAAGGTGACTTCGCGGCGCGGCTCTTTCGGCTCAGGATCCTTCGGCTCGTTCCCGTCCGGGTCGAGCCAGGCGAGCAGGTTCGCCTCCGCGTCCGCCAGTTGCCGGGGACCCGCGTCCCGGGCCAGGTTGCCGAGGATCTTCTCCGCACTCTCCCGATCCTCAACCGACGTGTCAGCAGGGAGCTTCGCGAGAATCTCCAGAATCTGCTGGATCCGCTCGACCCCGACCAACCCTTCCGCCGCCACAGCACCCGTAGTAGGCGCGACCGCGGGGACTTCGGTGCCGTCTAGGGCACGGGTCGGGTTCAACGCAATCGCCTGATTCACCACCGGCCGCGCCTCCTTGAAGGAAAGCCCCGCCACATCGGCAAACCATCTGATCGTCGTGCCATACCCGAACAAGTCCTTGACGCCCCGGGACTCGATCTCCGCCAGATACCGCCCCAACCCGGCGGACGCCACCCGCATCACCTGCAAGAACTGCTGCACGCCATGCGCAAGCTCCAGCTTGCCGGCACGCCACAACTCCTGCGGCAACTCGGGAAGAACAGTCTCGGACACCTCTTCATAGTACCCGAACAAATCGAACATGTGTTCGTAATTTTAAGTCACCGAAAAATCTCCCAGGCCCCCACCAAAGAGTGAGCACTAAGCACCAGTCCGCAATTAGCCGACTAATTGCGAACCGGACACCCCAGCAGTCCCCACGGCCACAGCAGGTAAGCGCTTACTCAAGACCACGATGCCGATCATCGGAACTCAGGGAATCTCCCCGATGCGCCCACCTCGACCAGCAGTCAGAGTGCAACCACTGCCCCAAAAGAAGGAGAACAGCACGCAGTGACATCACCGGCCGAACAGCTCGAATCCGCTCTCACCACGACCCTGGAGGAAAAAGCCGCGCGGGGTCACACAAAGCCTCCCACCCGGGGATGGCATCCCGGCGCCAGGGTCGGAGCCACCGCGGAGCACGGAGCGCTCCTCGCCTACAACGACAACGGTGCCGACGGAATCTGCAATCTCGCGAGCGGCCTGGGAACATGGCTGAACCTGGCGCCCGAAGGTCACGACCGGGATTTCACGCAGCGCCCGTATTCGGTCTGGCGATGGCGGCCCGCCTTCAACGGTGACACAGTTCGGCTGCTCGGGGCCCTCGCCCCTGAAGCGGCCCGCTTGGAACTGGTCGCCGGCCGGACGGTGGCCGAGGCAGACGTCGTGGACGGTACCTTCGCCGCGGAAATAGCCGTGGACATGGTCAGCCTGCGCGATGCGAGAGGGAGGCTCGAAGCGCACGACTCCGGGTCCGACGAAGGCCGCGCCGAGTTCGAAAGGCTCCTGGCGGACGGGCGCAGGGAAATGGCGCAGGTCGAGGTCCGGGTCTACGACTCCGCCGGAACGGTCCTCTACGACGGCGCGGCGATCAACGCCACCGATTAGTCGCCCGGACTCGACGACCTCGCGGCTGCGGTGGTCCACCTGGCCGAACCGGGTGGACCACCGCCTCACGAACTCCGCTCTTTCCACCAGCGCAGCACATGGTCGTCGCGCCGCCGCTCGACGTCGAACCCGTAGCCGCCCGGCCCATCGAGTTCGAGCACTTGGCCGCGCGACGACGGCTCCTGCCCTCCACTGAGCAGCCGCACTCGGCCGGTCGAGGTCTCGAACACCGCCGCAGGCTCGCCGAGCGGCTCTCCCCAGAACTCCAGCCGCACGCGCTTGACCCCGTCTTCCGCGCGGATCACGGCTCCCCCGGGCATGGTCCCCACGGTTTCCGCGGTCACCGGTATGTCATCCCAGCCCGCTTCGTCGGTGACGAAGAACTGGCCATACTCGACTCTTACCTCGTCTTCTTTCACCCGGACCGGCTCCATGATGCCGAAGCTACCAGGAAAAGCGGCCGAATGGCGGTCTTGCCCGTCGTTGCCCGCAGGTTTAGAACTGAAAGAAGCGACTAAGGGTCAGTCGTTTCGAAATTTTTCTGAGGGGTGAACAGTTTGGTGTCAAAAAGATTTCCGCTGCTGCTCGTCGTGGGCGCGTCCTTGCTGGCCGTGGTGACGCCGGCGGCGGCCCAGCCTGCTACCGAGCCCGCATATCGGCTCGACATCGAGGAAACCGACTGGAAAGGTACCGGAGCACAGCAGTTCTACGAAACGCCACTCGCGAAGTATGTGTCCGACGCGACGACCAAATCACCGATCAACCCGGACTACACCGATCGCGGGGAATGTCTCGCCCATCGTAATGACGCCGTCAAGCCGACGGGGTGGATCAAGAACCATTATGCCTACTGTCACATATCCGAGGACCGCGACATCTCCCTGATCGAGTTGCCTGCCAACAAGACGGTGTCGAAGGTCTACTATCGCCTGATCACCGTGGGAAGAGGGGCGGTCGCGAACGATCCGACGGCCGGTCGCAGGATCGAGTTCGACGTTTTCGTCGATGAGGTCAAGGTCGAGGTCCAGGTGCCGGGCGCGCCGTCAGCACTGGCCGTGAAACTCGCGTTCGAGATGGAGTGCGGGGGCTGGCCGACCGCGAACTCGTGCCGCGACCAGACCGGCCGAACCCAGGAACGCACCGTCGCCGAATGGAACGGTGGCCAGATGTCGTTCGTGCTCACCTCACCGGTGGGCTCCGGCAACCCGGCACAACCTGACGACAAGGCGATCGGCGTGCACCGGCTGGCCGTGCACCACATGCCGTTCCCTCCGTTCTGGCCCGGCCCGGTGAAGCGGTACGTGATGGAGGGCGGATTCCGCTTCGATTCGGCGCAGTACATCTATCACAAGGGAACGCAATACGGTCACGGCGCGATTTTCGACCGCGTACTGCCACGGCTTCAGCTGTTCCGGTCGGAACCGGGATTCCCGCAGGTGTCGGAACACATCTGGCAGGCGCTCAACAATCCCGGCTCGACCAAACCGGAGGTGCGCGGAAAGCAGATCCCCAGTGAGTTGCACCGCATCTATTACGACGGCGTCCGGCGCGGCGCGAACAACGGTCAGGCGAAGATCACCTGCAATGTGTACTTCCCCGGACATGGCTCCGGAACGGGCGAGAACTGCGACGAATTCCCGTTCCAGACCACCGCGGAAGGCGCGGCGGCTTCCCAGTACGGCGCCCCGTTCGGGCAATATTCGGCGAAGCCGGTGCCGGATACGGAGAACAGCATCGCGGGCAACGGGATCAGCGTGTTCTACGGCTGGGACCGCATCCTCGACGGCGACGTGTTCAAAGTGATCTTCAAGTAGGTCCGGTGACACAGGGCGGCCCGGGCATCCCATCCGGGCCGCCCGCCGATCGGAGAGCACGTACCCCTCAGTACCCCACGGCGTGCAGCTTGGCATGCAACGCGGCAAGCCTGGGAGACTGCTTGGCCGCCTTCGCTTCCACAGCGGCGTCGACCATCGCACGCGCTTTCCGCAGGCACTCGGGGGACCCGAGGAAGCCGGTCGTCGTTGTCCCCAACGTGGCGACGATGCGGTCGTCATCGCCAGCGGACCCCGGCGGGACGAGCATGATGTCGTCGGCGCGTACCGTCTCCCCGGACTGGAGCCGGAGCAGGAGATCGACGTGGTAGATCTGGACGAGGTCGTTCTCGACCATCCGGTCCGGCCCCACCGAGACGGCGAAGCGGTCCTTGCGTTTACCCTCGACCTCGAACATCTTGTCCTGCCCGAAAACCCGGCCCACCACGTTCCGGTCGGCCGGGATCGGGATGTCGAACCTGGCGGTGGCACTGAGCGGACCGCCACCGCAGGCCCGCAGCGCGTAGGCGGCGCGGACCTCGACGTCGACCCGGGTGATCAACGCCGACTGATCGTGCAGGTTCTCCACGGCGACGTCCACCGCGGCGGCGCTGATCGACAGGTCGGAGGCCGGATCCTCCTCGCCTTCCGACACCTTCATCGGGATCTTGTCGAGAGAAGACGCCTCGTACGAAACGATTCGCACCTTCGAGGTGAGTGAGACGTCGAGCGCGGCGGAGTCCTGATCGAAAGCCGCTGTCGCGACGAGAACGGAGATCACGCTCGCGGCCAGACCGACGACGCTGACGATCGTCACGAACAGCGGCGAGGCGTACCACTTGGGCGGCGGCGCCTGTCTCGTCCTGCGCCTGTTCCTCCGCGACATCACCGGTATCCCCTTCGTCAGCTGACGGCTCCGCACAGGAGTCGTCCCGACTTCTCGGGTGTTACAAGGATTCCGTCGTCACGGCGCGACGTCAGCCGCCGGTCACCAATCGGCCGAGCAGCGCCCCGGCGTCCTCCGCGAGGGTCTCCGCCGCGCTCTCCTCACCGGCGAGATGGTGCAGCAATGCCTGCTGGAACAACCCGTCGAAAGCGGCGTACGCGACAGGCTGTGTCACGACCGGGGACGCGCCGGCGAGTTCGGCATAGCGCTCCACGACACGCCAGATCATCGCCTGCCGCTGCGCGTCGATCTCGAGCACGTCGGCGCGGAACGCCTCCTCGAACAGGCTCTGGTTCCGCAGGTCGTACCACAGCCGGTGCATCACGGCGTCGGACCGGAGCGTGCCCGCCATCGCGGCGCCGAAGCCCTGTTCCAGTTCCTCCGCCGAGAGCGCCACGGCCACGGCCTCGTCGTAGCGGGTCACGCACACTTCTTCGAATCTGCGGACCGAGTACGTCAGCAGTTCCACCTTGTCGGTGAAGTAGTAGTGCAGCACCCCGTGCGAGAAGTTCGACTTCTGCGCGATCTCCCGCAGGCTCGTCCTGGCGTAACCCAGCTCGGACAACGCCTGCAGCGTGGACTCCGCCAGTTCCGCCCGGCGCCGGGCGAACTTGTCCACGCTCCGGCGTGCGATCCGCTCGGTCGTCTCGGTCACCACGAGTTCCTGTCGGTCCGGGAGCCCGCGCCTGTCGCGGGGCTCCACAGTCTAGCGTCGCGGAAGTCTTGACGACTGTCCAAGAAAATCTTGACGATCGTCCAAAAAACACTCAGGATGTGACCCACGCCGCAACCGCGGACCGTCTCAAGGAGGAGAAGTCCATGGGTTCGTACGACCTTTCGGGCCGGAAAGCCCTGGTCACGGGTGGAGCGCAGGGTCTGGGAGCCGGAATGGCCGAGGCGCTCGCCCAGGCGGGCGCCTCGGTGGTCATCGGCGACGTCCAGGAGGACCTCGGGCGCGCCACCGCTGACCAGATCAAGCAGAAAGGCGCCACCGCGGGCTTCGTCCGGCTGGACGTCACCGACGAACAGAGCTGGGAACAGGCGGTCACCGCGGTCATCGGCGAGCTCGGCGGGCTGGACATCGTGGTGAACAACGCCGGTGTCGAGATCACCGGGCTTGTCGCGGACCTGGATCCCGCCGACGTGCTCAAGATGCTCGAGGTCAACGTGCTGGGCACCGCCCTCGGCGTGAAGCACGCCTTCCGCGCGATGCGGCCCGGCGGTCCGGCGGGCGCCGGTGGTGCCGTCGTGAACATCGCCTCGGTCGCCGCGACCATCGCCTTCCCCGGTATCGCGGGCTATTCGGCGACGAAGTCGGCGGTCGACCGCCTCACCAGGGTGGCCGCGACGGAGGCCGGGAAACTCGGCTACGGCGTGCGCGTCAACTGCGTCTACCCCGGCCTCGTCCCCACCCGGATGGGTAATCAGCTCGCGCAGGACGTCGTCGAGGTCGGTCTGTTCCCCAGCGTCGAGGACGCCATCAGCGCTGTCGTCGGGCAGACCCCCGCCGGGCGGCTCGGCGAGGTCTCGGACATGGCCGACGCCGTCGTGTTCCTGGCCTCCGACGCGGCGCGGTTCATCACCGGGGCCGGGCTCCCGGTCGACGGCGGCATGGGCATGTGACCGGAAGGACGAGCGCGTGCGATTGACCGACTATCTCGACAAGGGCGCTTCTCTCGACCCGGCGGCACCCTGCCTCACCATGGGCGACGTCTCCTTCAGCTACGGCGACGTGCGGGAGCTGTCGTGGCGGGTGGGGCGGGCGCTGGCCCGGTCCGGCGTCGGACCGGGCGACAAGGTGGCGATCCTGTCCGGGAACGATCCCTTGTCGTTCGGGTGCGTCTTCGGCATCAGCCGGGCGGGCGCCGTGTGGTGCCCGGTCAACCCGCGCAACGAGGCGGCCGAGAACCGGGAACTGCTCGACCTGTTCGACTGCACGTGTCTACTGGTGCAGGAGTCCTTCGCACCGCTCGTCTCCCGGATGCTCCCCGAGTTGCCAAAACTGTCCACAGTGGTCTGTCTCGACGGCTCGATGCCCGGCGCCGTCACGTTCTCCGACTGGATCGACGGCGTCGGCGCCGAGCCGTGGGAGGAGACGCCACCGGACGACCTGGCCATGCTCGTCGGCACCGGCGGCACCACCGGCCGTCCCAAGGCGGTGATGCTCAGCGGCACGAACGTCGAGACGATGTCCGCGCTCACACTGATGAGCTACCCGTTCACCGGGCGCCCGCGCTACCTGGCGCTCGCACCGCTGACACACGCGGCGGGAGTACTCTGCTTCCCGGTCATGACACTCGGCGGGGAGATCGTGGTCATGCCCTCCCCCGATCTCGGCGAGTTCCTCGCCCTGGTGGAACGCCGCCGGATCACGCACACCTTCCTGCCGCCGACGCTGATCTACCTCCTGCTCGACAACCCGGCACTGAACGGCGCGGATCTCACGTCACTGCAATGCCTTTGGTACGGCGCCGCACCGATGTCGGCCACCAAACTCGCCGAGGCGATCACCCGGATCGGCCCCGTCTTCGGGCAGCTTTTCGGGCAGACCGAAGCCCCGATGATGATCTCCACCCTGTCCCCCGTCGAGCACGTCCATCCCGACGGATCGCTTGCCCTTGAACGGTTCGCCTCCGCGGGCAGGCCCACCCCGCTCACCCGGGTCGCGATCATGTCCGGCACGGGCGAGCTGCTCCCGCCCGGCGAACGCGGCGAGATCGTCGTCCGCGGTTCGCTGGTGATGCCCGGCTACTACCGGAATCCCGAGGCGACGGCGGAGGCGGGCGCGCACGGCTGGCATCACACGGGCGACATCGGATACCTCGACGAAGACCACTACCTCTACATCGTCGACCGCGCCAAGGACATGATCATCACCGGCGGCTTCAACGTCTACTCCGCCGAGGTCGAGCAGGCGCTCATGACGCACGAGGCGGTGCGGGACTGCGCGGTGATCGGGCTACCGCACGAGAAATGGGGCGAGCAGATCACCGCCGTGGTCCAGCTCCATGCCGGCAGGACGGCGTCCGTCGACGAACTCCGCGCCGCGGTCAAGGAACGGCTGGGCAGTATCAAGACCCCCAAGGAGATCCTGCTCTGGCCAGATCTGCCACGATCCAAGATCGGCAAGGTGCTCAAGGCCGATATCCGGAAAGCCTTGCTGGACAACGGTTAGCGGCGGGCGAGTTCCTCCGCGGTCGGCAAGGGCCACTCGTACCGCTCCTTGGCGATGCGGAGGTGGACCCACGTCTCCGTGGTCACCACGTCGGATCTGCCGCTGATCTCCTCCAGCGTCCGGTCGAGGTCGCGGGCGGACTGCGCCGCGATGGTGGCGACGACGTCGAACCGGCCGATGGTCCTGGCGAGGAACTCGGTGTCGTCGCGCGCGGCGAGCGCCGCGGTCACGGCGTCCCCGGCGCCCCGGACGTTCAGGCCGATCCCGCAGACCAGGCCGGCGTCCGGGCGGGCGCGGCTGAGCACCGGCGCGATCCGGATGACGTCGTGTTCCACGAGGTAGCGCACGCGGGTACGGGTGGCCGACGGCGACAGCCCGACGTACTCGGCGGTGCGCGCGAAACTCTCCCGCCCGTCGGCCTGGAGCCGCAGCATGATGGCGAGGTCGCGGTCGTCCAGCCGCAACCAGGGCGGCAGCGGGCGGCCGGGCATGAACAGGCCTTTGACCACGTCCACGTAGACGAGGGTGTTGACCTGTTCCACCTCCGGCAAGCCGCGGATGTCCGCGACCGTGCGGTAGAGCTCCGGGGAATCGGGCAGGCGCAGTTCGGCGACGGTTTGGTACTCCCCGCTCACCGCGGAAACGAACGCCGCGGCGGGCAGGGCCGCGATGGCGTCCGTGGTCGCCTGGGACCGGCCCGAGGTGCGGATCGCGAGATGCGCGTACGCGGTGAGGCCGAGGAACTCGGGATGGACCGCGGCGACCACGTTCAGCGAACCGTCGGCCTTCAGCTGCTCCAGCCGGGCCGACACGGCAGAGCGTGACGCTCCGACCCGCTTGGCCAGATCGGCCACGCTCATCCGGCCGTCCGCGCGCAAAGCCGTGACCAGCGCGTCGTCCACGGCAGTATCTCCTCCGCTGAGTTTCCGACGATGGGCCGCACCATATCACCGGCCAGATTCCCCTCTGGACAGCAGAGATAAAGCGTTATGTGACCGACAACGCGCATATCGATCGTGAACACCGTCCGTGCACGAGTGATCTGATTGCCTCACCAGCCGTCGTCGTTTACGTTCACCGCCGCGACCCCCGCCTTCACCGTCGAACCCCAGGAGTCCGCGCGATGCGCCTGTTGCCCCTCGATCGTTCCGTCCTCGACGCGACAGCGACGATCCTGCTTCCCGAAGAGCTGGTGACCGTCGACGACGCCACCGAAGGCGCCGCCGCGGTCCTCGTCTTCGGTGAGGAGATCGCCGCGGTCGGCTCGCTGGACGAATGCCGCGCCCGCGCCGCCGGCCTCGGCCGTCCGGATCCGGAGGTGCGGCGGCTGCCGGGCACACTCCTGCCCGGCTTCGTCGATCCGCACGCGCATCCGCTGATGTACGGGCAGATGATGACCTGGGTGGACTGCGGTCCCGAGCAGGCCTCGACCATCCCCGAGATCGTCGCGCTGCTGCGCGAGGCGGCCGACGGCACTCCGGCAGGCAGGCCCGTCCGAGGTTACGGCTACGAGCACCGCAACCTCGCCGAGAAACGCCATCCCCGCAAGGAAGAACTCGACACGGTCGCCGAAGACCGCGAGGTCTACCTCATGAACGCCAGCGGGCACGGCGGCGTCGTCAACAGCTTCACGTTGCGGCGCAACGGCGTCACGCGTGACACCCCGGATCCCGACGGCGGCGTGTTCTTCCGGGACGAGCACGGCGATCTCACCGGAGAGCTTTCCGACGCGGCGTGCAACATCCTCACCGGGGTCACCGGCGTCAAGGTCGGACGGCACGGGCCGAACTTCCACCTCGAGGACGAGCCGGAGGAACACGCGCGGCAGCTGGCCGCCGCGCAGGAGAAGTTCCTCGCCGCGGGCGTGACCGCGATCGGCGACGCGCAGGTCACGCGTCGCGAGTTCGACATGTACCTGCGGCTGGACGAAGCCGGGCGGCTCAAGACGCGAGTGCACATGTACCTGCTGTCGCACTTGCTCGACCAAGCCCTGGAAATGGGGCTGCACGGAGCTTTCGGCACCACCCGCCTCGCGTTCGCGGGCATCAAGTTCTACGCCGACGGCACGCTCGGCGGGTGGACCGCGTACTTCCCGGACGGCTACGTCGGCGACCCGTGCCGCACCGGGCAGCTCTATCACGACCCCGAGGACTACTCGGCGCTGATCGACAAGGCGCACGAGGCCGGGCTCCAGACCGCGACGCACGCCCAGTCCCCCGACGCGATCGCGATGGTGCTCGACGCCATCGAGGACGCGCAGCACCGAAATCCCCGGCCCGACGCCCGTCACCGGATCGAGCATTGCGGGCTGCCGTCGCCGGAACAGATCGAGCGGATGGCCGCGCTCGGTGTCCACCCGGTCAACCAGCCCCAGCACTACTTCAACTGGGGCGAAGGCGTCACCGACGCCGTCGGTACGCCCGGCGAGCGGTTCAACCCGCTCGGCGAGTTCCAGGCGGCGGGCGTGCCGGTCACGCTCAGCTCGGACGCCCCGGTCGCGGAGCCGAACCCGCTCGAAGCCATCCAGACAGCCGTGACCAGGACGACCCGGCGCGGCCACCGGCTCGGCGGTGACGAGTTGCTGATCGACGTCCGCTCGGCCGTCGCCGCGCACACCATCGCCGGTGCCCGGGTGCTCGGCCGGGAACGCGACCTCGGCTCGATCACCCCCGGCAAACGCGCCGATTTCGTGCTCCTGGGCGAGAATCCCCTCACCTGCGACCCCGCCCGGATCGCGGGCATCGAGGTGCTGGAAACCTGGATCGACGGCGAGGTGGCCCGATGACCGTCCGAACCGACACCCAGTCATTCCGTCGCGCGCGCCGGGCCGGTCTCGCGGCCTTCGTCGGCACCACCATCGAGTGGTATGACTTCTACATCTACGCCACGGCCGCGAGCCTCGTCTTCGGCACCGTGTTCTTCCCCGCGACGGGCGACCGGCTGACCGGGGTCGCGGCGGCCTTCGCCACCTACGCTGTCGGGTTCTTCGCCCGGCCGCTCGGCGGCATCGTGTTCGGGCACATCGGCGACCGCGTCGGCCGCAAGACCGCGCTCGTGGTGACCCTGACCATGATGGGAGCGGCGACCTTCCTGGTCGGCTGCCTGCCCGGGTACGGCCAGATCGGCGCGTGGGCGCCCATCCTGCTCGTGGTGCTCCGGTTCGTCCAGGGGCTGGCCGTCGGCGGCGAATGGGGCGGCGCCGTGCTCATGGCCGTCGAACACGCGCCGCCGGGCAAGAAGACCTTCTACGGTGCCTTCGCGCAGGCGGGGAACCCCGCGGGCGCGTTGCTGGCCACCGGTCTGTTCAGCCTCCTGAGCACCGGTGGCACCGAATGGCTCAGCACGGTGGGCTGGCGGATCCCCTTCTTCGCGTCCGTGCTGCTCATCGGGGTCGGGCTCGTCGTGCGCATGAAAGTCGAGGAGTCACCGGTCTTCGAGGAGAACACCGAGGACACCGGCGTCCCCATCCTGTACGCGGTGCGGACGAACTGGAAACCGATCCTGCTGGGCATCTGCGTGCTACCCGTCGCGGTCGGCGGCTACTACCTCGTCACCACGTTCGCGACGGCGTACGCGACCGATCCCGCCATCGGCGTCTCCGAATCGCTCGTGCTCAACGCGCTCACCATCGCCGCTTTCGTGGAACTGGCCGTGAGCTTCGGCGCGGCCTGGCTCGGCGATCGCTTCGGCCGGGTGCGGGTGGTCGTCATCGGACTTGTCGGCGTCGCCGTGCTCGCGGCCCCGCAGTTCCTGGTGCTCTCGACCAAGAACGCGGCGCTGATCATCGCGGCGTTCGTCGCGATGCGCCTGGCGATGACGGCGACCTACAGCCCGATCGCCGCCATCCTGTCGCAGATGTTCCGGCCGCGGGCGCGGTACACGAGCATCTCGCTGTCCTACCAGCTGGCGGGCGCGCTCTTCGGCGGTCTCTCCCCGCTGGCGTCGACACTGCTGTTCCAGGCGACCGGCAGTGTCTGGCCGGCGATCGGCCTGCTGATCGGCATGTGCGTGCTCAGCATCGCCTGCGTGCTGGCCGCGCCGCAGCACACCGACGACGTCTAGCGGATGCGGAGGCGCCGCATGAGTTTCAGCCCGGAAAGCATCCCTTCGACGTACTTCTCGTAAGTCTGGCCGCCTCGGGGACCCATGACCTGCTTCTTGAGCACCGCCACGTTCTTCACGTCGGTGTACTTGAGCAGGCCCTGGTCCCCGTGGCGGGCGCCGACGCCCGAGTTCTTGACCCCGCCGGACGGTGTCCCCTTGGCCGCGAACGCGGTGGCCAGGATGTCGTTGATGTTGACGTTGCCGGACTCGATCCGCGCGGCCACGGCACGAGCGGCGTCGACGTCACCGCCCCAGACCGAGGCGTTGAGGCCGTACTCGGTGTCGTTGGCGAGCGCGACGGCCTCGTCGACCGTGGCGTACTTGTGCAGCGCGACAACGGGTCCGAAGGTTTCGGTGACGCCGCAGAGCATGTCCTTCGTGACGCCTTCGAGGATCGTCGGTTCGAAGAACGCCGGGCCGAGGTCCGGCCGGGGCTTTCCTCCACAAAGGACGGTGGCGCCCTTCGCGACGGCGTCCTCGACGTGCGACTTGACGCGGCTCATGTGGTCGGCGGAGACGAGCGAGCCCATGTCCGGGCCGAAGTCGTACGCGGCGCGGACGTCGAGGGCCTCGGTCTTGGCCACGTAGGCGTTCTTGAACTCCTCGTAACGGGACTCCGGCAGATAGATCCGCTCGATGTGCATGCAGATCTGCCCGGTGTTGCCGAACGCGCCGAAGATCGCGCCCTGGACGGCCTCGGCCAGATCGGCGTCGTCGAGCAGGATCATCGGGTTCTTGCCGCCGAGTTCGAGGCAGCAGCCGATGAGGTTGCGGCCCGCCCGTTCGCCGATCACCCGGCCGGTGGCGGTGGACCCGGTGAACATCACGTAGTTCGCCTGGTCGATGAGCGTGGGTCCGACGTCCGGGCCCTCGCCGCACACCACCTGGAACAGCCCCTTCGGCAGGCCTGCCTGCTCCAGCAGCTCGATGCCGTACAGCGGGGAGAGCGCCGTCTTGTTGTCGGGCTTCAGCACGACCGCGTTCCCGGCCATCAACGCCGGAATGGCGTCGGAAATGCCGGTGGCGAAAGGGAAATTCCACGGCGCGATGATGCCGACCACGCCCTTCGGCTGCCGGACCTCGGTCGACGTCGTCAGGAACGGGACCGGCCCCCCGCGTTTGGTCGGCGCCAGCAGTTTCGCGGCCCGCGTGAGGTAATGGCTCATCACCATCGCCGGATCGCAGGTCTCCTCGATCGCCATCCGGCGGTTCTTGCCGCTCTCGACCTGGATGAGGTCGGTGACGGCCGGCGCGTTGTCGACGAAGAGCGTGTGCGCCCGCTTGAACACCTCCAACCGCCTTTTGAGCGGCGTGGCGGCCCACTTCTCCTGCGCGGCGCGCGCCGTGGCGAACGCCTGCTCGATGTCGGCGGGTGTCGACTGGGGCAGCTCGACGAGCAGGTCACCGGTATAGACCTCGGTGAGCTTCCAGGTCGTGCCGGACGAGCCCGGGACCCGGGCGACGAGCCGCCGCAGGAACGCGTCGGTCACCGACGCCGGGCGGGTGAGCGCGAGCGGTGTGACGGTCATGGCCCTCTTTCCGTGCGTCAGTTGTCCGAGAGCACGAGCTGCGCGCCCATCTCGCCGATCATGATGGCGGGCGCGTTGGTGTTGCCGCCGGTGATCGACGGCATGATCGAGGCGTCACAGACCCGCAGGCCTTCCACGCCGCGGACCTTGAGGTCGGGGCCGACGACCGCGAGCTCGTCGACACCCATCCGGCAGGTGCCGACGCCGTGATAGACCGAGGTCGCGCGGTTCAGGATCGCGTCGCGCAGCTCCTGGCCCTGGAGTGCCTTGCCCGGGTGGAGTTCTTCCTTGATCGAGCCGTTGAACGCCTTCGAAGCGAAGATCTCGCGGACCATCTCCGAGCCCTCGCCGAGTACTTCGAGATCGGCCGGGTCGGACAGGTACTGGAAGTCGATGAGCGGCGCCGCCGTCGGATCGGCGGAAGCGAGACGCAACGTGCCGCGGCTCTTCGGGTAGATCAGCGTGGTCAGCACGGTGAGCGCGGGCCGTTTGTCGACGTCGTGCCGGATCGGCGCGTCCTGGTTGGGCGTCACGTACGCCCACGGCAGGAGGTGCAGCTGGAGGTCGGGAATCTCGGTGGCCTGGGAGGTCTTGAGGAACGCGACCGCCTCGAAGACGGAGTTCGCCAGGAAGGTCGTGCCCGGTCGCATCAGCTCCTTGACCATTCCGGTCGCGAAGTACGGCGGCGTGCCCTTGTTCTTGCTCGACGACGCGCGGAAGGTCAGCGCGTGGAACATGTGGTCGTGCAGGTTGTCGCCGACCGGCAGGTCCGCGACGACGTCGATGCCGTGTTCCTTCAGGTGTTCGGCGTGGCCGACCCCGGACAGCATCAGCAGTTGCGCGGAGCCGACGAAGCCCGCCGAGAGGATGACCTCCTTGCCCGCGCGCAGGGTGCGTCGGCTTCCGTCGGAGTCGACGACCTCGACGCCGACCGCGCGGCCGTTCTCGATGAGGACCTTCTCCGCCAGCACCCCGGACTGGACCTGGAGCGTGGCGGGCGCGAGATCGTGGATGTAACCGCGCGAGGCGCTGTAGCGCAGGCCGTCGGCGGCGTTCTGCTGCATCCGGCTGACGCCCTCTTGCGACTCGGCGTTGTAGTCGTCGATGATCTCGCAGCCGATCGCGTCGGCGGTCGCCTGGACGAACTGCAGCGTGCCTTCCTGCGGGATCTTGTTGCGGGTGACCCGGATCGGGCCGCCCTTGCCCCGGAACTCGCTCTCGCCGTCCTCGAAGTCCTCCATCCGCTTGTACGCGGCGTTGACGCTGTCGGCGTCCCAGCCCTTGTTGCCCTCGGCGGCCCAGGAGTCGAAGTTGGCGCGATTGCCGCGCACGTAGACCATGCCGTTGATGGAGCTGGAGCCGCCGACCACCTTGCCGCGCGGCACCGGCATCCGGCGATCGAGAACATGTTTCTGCGGCACCGAGTAGTAGCCCCAGTCGAAGGGTTTCTTGAGCTGGGGCACCGCGTGCATCGGCCCGACCAGCCCCGGTTTCTTGACGAGCATCCGCTCGTCGGTCTTGCCCGCCTCGAGCACGATCACGCTGGCACCGGACTCCGCCAGCCTGCCCGCGATCGCCGCACCCGAGCTGCCCGATCCGACGACCACGTAGTCGGCCTCGTCGCCGCGCGCAGCCCTGTTCGCCATTTCCGCTCCTCGGTCCGCCCACCGTCCAGAACTATAACCTGTTCTAGTTCTGCCACCGTATAGCGAGACCGGCCGGTTACGCAATGGCGCTTCTCGTCGCACCCGTGGTCCACTTAGTCACATAGTTGAAAACTGGACCTAATCCGATTATTCCAGTCGTCGACCAAGTCGATCACGCCTGCGGATTCCGCAGCGACAACCGTCCTGAACAGTCATTTTCGACGACTTGCACACTTTCGGTAGTCTTGCCTGTTGCCAGAGTGACGGCGTCCCGTAAAGTGATTAATCGCAACGCTTCGACGGGGAGGTCGAGGGATGCGAGGGGTCGTACTACTGGCCATGGCGGGTACCACCGTGGCCTACGTCGTGCTGACGTTGGAAGTCTGGGCATTGCTCGTCGGATTCAGCACCTGTGCCGCCGCGACGCTGGCGTGCCTCGTGCTGAAGAAGTGAGTCCTGGACGCGCGAACGGCCTGCACGCGGACGGAAGGGTCCACGTGCAGGCCGTCCTGTTCGCTCAGCGCAGCGGTTCGAGCGCCTTCGCCAAAGGCTCCAGAACGGCGGGGGTGTGCGGCGGCGGCAGGTAGATGATCGCCAGGTCGAGACCCGCTTCGCCGAGGGCCTCGGCGTCCGCGGCAACCTTGGCGTAGTCGCCGTCCGCGCCGAGACGGACGTGCGAGGACAGCGTGATCTCGCTCGGATCCCGGCCGATATCCGCGCAGTGACGATGCAGGACCTCGCGCTTGTGCGCGAACTCCTCCGGCGTGCCGCCGACGAAATTCCAGTGCTGGGCGTACTTCGCGGCCGTGCGCAGGGTCCGCTTCTCGCCGCTGCCGCCGATACAGATCGGCGGGTGCGGCTTCTGCACGCCCTTCGGTTCGCAGCGGGCGTCGGCCAGCTGGTAGTGCTCGCCCTGGAACGTGGTGGTCTCCTGGGTCAGCAGCCCGACGAGGACCTCGCAGCCCTCCTCGAACCGGTCGCTGCGCTCCTTGATCGTGCCGAGTTCCATGCCGTACGCGCCGGATTCCTCTTCGTTCCAGCCGGCGCCGATCCCGATCTCCAGGCGTCCGCCGGACACGATGTCGAGCGTCGCGGCCATGTTCGCGAGCAGCGCGGGGTGGCGGTAGTGGATCCCGCTGACCAGCGTGCCCAGCCGGAGCCGTTTCGTGGCCTGGGCGAGAGCGGTGAGGGTCACCCACCCTTCCAGGCACGGACCGGTCGAATCGGAGAAAATGGGATAGAAGTGGTCGAAGGTCCAGGCGGATTCGAAGATTTCGATCTCGTCGGCGGCCTGCCAGACGGCGAGCATGTCGGACCAGACGGTGTCCTGGGGCGAAGTCTTGATGGCGAATCGCATGATCTTGATCGTAAACCTGGAGTTCCTCGAGCATCGGTCACCGATCGGGGTCGCCCGACCCACGATCAGGTCCGCCGCCGGCACCGGCGGGTGGACGTGCCCGTGAGGCCTATCGGAGATGTCGATCTTCGTCCTACCGTCGAAGAATCCCGACTTCCCGAAAGGACGTCTCCACATGCGTCGCGTTTTCCTTGCTGTCACAGGTGTTGTCGCCCTGTTCCTCACGATTCCGGCGACGGCGTCGGCGGCCGAAGGCGAATTCACCTACCGCTACTACGACGAGCACGAAGAGATCCAGGTGGGAGTCCTGGTGGATCCGCCCAGCGGCGAGTGCATCGAAATCCCCGAAATCGCCGACTGGGACGTCGACGCGTTCCGCCCACGCAACGACACCGACTCGACGGCGGTGGTGTTCACCGACGACGACTGCTCGAGTGAGGCCTACTTTTCGCTCCGCCCCAACGGTGGCCGCGGCTCGGACAGGCTTCTGCTGCGCTCGGTGGTCTTCAGCTAGCCCCGGCGAGGATCGTCAACCCGTAGGCCGACAGGACCCGGTTCACCGGGACGAAGTACGTGGTGCCGCCGCTGGAACAGTTCCCGCTGCCGCCGACCAGCACTCCCTGCGCCTGCGTTCCGCTGACGAACGGCCCGCCGTTGTCACCGGGCTCGGCACAGACGGACGTCCTGGTCAGCCCGGTCAACGTTCCCCCGGGGAAGGTGATCGTCTGGTTCTTCCCCTGGATGGTTCCGCACCGCCAGCCGGTGGTCGAGCCGTACCTGCACACCGACGCGCCGACCGCGGCTTCGGCCGAGCCGGTGATCGTCACCCGGCTGTCCGTGGGCGGAATGGATCCCACCAGCCGCCAGTCGGTCGTGTTGGTCACCCGGATGACGATCGCGCCGGTCGGTGGCACCTGGGCCGCCACGACCACCCCGACGACGCGACCCGCACTGCGGATGGTGTCGCCGGGCTGCCCACAGGCGGTACTCGCGATCAGGTAGCCGGTATTACCCGAGACGGCGGCGAATCCGGCCGTACACCGGGACGAAGCACTGTTTTGAAGCACGCTCCCGCCGCCGAGCGGGGCGGGAGCGTGCCCTTGCGCGGTCGGTGGCAAGGCCAGGCAGAGGGCCAGGACCAGGCCGAGAAGACAGCGGAATCGGGGCAGCCTCATGGGACCCTCCGATAGCCGGGGATTGCGTCGATCTTAACCGCGCCGGACTCCCCTGCCCATCGGCCGAATCGCGCATTCAGCGCCAGCCGAGCTCCGGCGCCACGTGCGTGAGAATGCTTTCCAGCACGTGCGCGTTGTACTCGACGCCGAGCTGGTTCGGAATGGTCAGCAACAAGGTGTCCGCGGCCTGGATCGCCTCGTCCGCCTTGAGCTCCCGCACCAGCTCGTCCGGCTCGGCGGCGTAGGAACGCCCGAAGATCGCCCTGGTCGTCTCGTCGATCATGCCGACCTGGTCCCGCGAGTCACGATCGCGGCCGAAGTAGGCGCGGTCAAGGTCGCTGGTCAACGCGAAAATGCTGCGGCTGACCGACACCCGCGGCTCACGCTCGTGACCGGCCTCCTTCCATGCCGCGCGGTAGACCTCGATCTGCTTGCGCTGCTGAACGTGCAACGGCTCCCCCGTCTCGTCGTCCTTGAGCGTGGAACTCTGCAGATTCATGCCCAGCTCCGCGGCCCAGACCGCGGTCGCGTTCGAACTGGACCCCCACCAAATCCGGTCGCGCAACCCCTCGGAGTACGGCTCGAGCCGGAGCAGCCCCGGCGGATTGGCGAACATCGGACGCGGATTCGGCTGCGCGAAACCCTCCCCGTCGAGCAGCTTGAGGAAGACCTCCGTGCGCTGCCGGGCCATGTCGGCCGCCGTCTGCCCCTCCGCGGGCCCGTAGCCGAAGTACCGCCAGCCGTCGATCACCTGCTCCGGGGATCCCCGGCTGACGCCGAGCTGGAGCCTGCCGCCGGAGATGAGATCGGCGGCGCCGGCGTCCTCGGCCATGTACATCGGGTTCTCGTAGCGCATGTCGATCACGCCGGTGCCGATCTCGATCTTCGAGGTCCGGGCCCCGATCGCCGACAGCAACGGGAACGGACTCCCCGCCTGGCGCGCGAAGTGATGGACACGGAAGTACGCCCCGTCCACTCCGAGCTCCTCGGCCGCGACGGCCAGGTCGATCGACTGGAGCAGGAAGTCGGCGGCGGACCGGGTCTCGGAGTGCGCACTCGCCGACCAGTGGCCGAACGAGAGAAAACCAATCTTCTTCACGCCCGTGTAAGCGCCCGATGCCCGGGTTTGATTCCCCTACCGCTCCGGTCTCGGAGCTGCGGGGCGAGCAGCCCTAGAACGCAGAAGAGCGGATGGTCTGGTTGACCATCCGCTCGCCCCGTAGGGTTAACGCGTGTGTCCGAGGGGCGTGTTGCTCACTATCCACACGCCTCCAGCTGCCTGGATGATGTCCAAGGGCGGCCCGTCAAGGGGTGGCAGGCATAGCGCTGATGTGGGGCGTTCCCCCTGGCGAGTGCTCAAAGGGGGACTTGAACCCCCATACGTGGGATATCTTCCGTGTCTGGGGAGATCATGCGCTCAGTGTAGCGCAGAGTCACCGGTCCCGATCGCTCACGACAGCGGTCCTGGCCAAGGCCCAATTTCGCTCAGGCGGCATCCAGCGCGGGAAGACGAGCCATCAGCAGCTCGTACCCCACGGCCTCCTGAGGGATCCGCGTACCGACCGTCAGCACGTTTTGGGCTTGCCCGGCCAAAGGTCCCATCCAGCCCGCTACCTGCGCGGCGACGTGCTCGGCCACCGGCTCAGTAGGACGTCGGTAGGACGTCGCGAACAGGAGGTTGTAGAGCGAGTACGCGGGCTCAACCACCGGAAGCCCCGCACGCTGGGAGTTAAGACTCGCGGTGGCCGGGATCTGCAAACCGTTGAGATCGACGTCGCCGAAATAGACGATCCGATCCGGCGGCGGAGACAGGAGCGGGACGGACAAGACCGCCGACGGAAACTGGCTACCCGTCCCGTAACCGACGTACCGAGCCGGGCCGCCGGCGGCAGCGCTGAACCGCGTGGCTTCGAGCAGCGACGTGTAGGTGTGATGGTTCTCAGCGATCAGCAGCGCGGTACCGCGCGGGTCCGGAGCCCCCGCCACCCACTGCGAGACGAAGGGAATAGGCACCTCGTGGCAGCGCAAGAGGTCCATCGTCAACGCGCCCGAGGTGAACAAGCGCGTCGACTTCAGGCGGTCCAGCCGCTTCTCGTCACCGAATAGCTCCAGCGAACGTTCGCGAACCGGCACGCTCGGGCGCGACGCACCTTTGTCGCGCAGGAAAACTGCGGCGATCTCGAGTACCCCGATCTCGTCGTCGCGGGCGGCGATGCGTCCCGCAGCCTCGAGGGCCGCCGGCCAAACTCGAACGTCCCGCGGCGCACGACCAGGGCGCCGGCGGGGCGGGAGACGTACCCACTTCGGCAGCGGAGGCTCCTCCCGCGTGTCGAAATGCTGACGCGACACGGGGAACGCCACCTGACCGGCCGCCACCAGCTCGTCCAGTGCCTCGCGGATTTCGCTTCGGGCGCTCGGCGTCGTAGCCAGACTTCGGTCGAAGGCGACCGCAGCCGCGTAGAGGTCAACCAACTCCACTCGCTGCACCGGTGACGCCGCGACGTGCTCGGCGAGCCGCCCGGCCAACGCGTTCACGAGTCGTCCTCGCGCAGGACTCGGGCGCGGGTGATACCGTCGTCATCTGCGGTGGCTTGCTGGTCTAACACCACGTAGCGCCGGTTGCGAAGCGAGCCGGGCGCATTGCGCATGCGAAGAACGTTGGGGAACTGGCCGACCGCACCGAGATCCTCCACGCCGGTCGTGTACACGAGCTGGACACCGTGCGCCGCCGCGACGTCCCGCTGCAGGCGCAGCAGGGCAACGTGGCTGGCCGTGCCGAGCGGATTGTCGAGGACGAGAGTCCCGCCGATGGCGGCCCGTCCGCGTCCGCGGTTGACCGCCCGCAGCCGCGCGAGCGTGCAGTAGAGCGCGACGCACACGGTCAGCTTTTCACCGCCGGAGAACTTGCCGAGGTGGGTGACGTCGACCGGTTCGACGGCAAGATCGCTGTTGGGCTTGAGCACCTTGACCGTGAACCCGCGCGGCGCGACCGCTTCGTGCACGCACTTCTTGAGGACCGCGAGCCCCTCCGGTTTCGTCTTCTTGTCCGCGACGATCCGGTCGACGACCGCGTCGATCCGGGCGTGCAGGTCCTCGTCCCCTGTCGGACGCAGGAAGCTGATCCGGAGGAAGTGCTCGTTCGCCCACCGCCCCAGCGTGCCGGGTAGTTTCGAGTATCGATGCGCGGACTCGAGGTTCGCGAGCACGTCCTTCACGAGGCCCGCGATCTCCCCGACCACGAGCCGCTGATCACGCCCGATTTCGGCGAGCTGGCCGTCGATCGTCCGGTACCGCACCCGCATTTCCTGCGCACGGGCCTCGGCGCGGTCCGCGAGCACATCCGCGTCGTCCCCGGTGAGGCGATCGCGGATCGCGCCGGGCACCTCGGCGAACCGGGCTTCCGCAGCGATCCTTCGGACCTCCGCGACCGACCTGGTGACACGACCGGCGGTCTCCTCGGCCTCCTTGTTGGCCATGTTGAGCCTACTGAGCAGCGAGTCGAGTTCGGCTTCCGGCTCGTCCCCGGCATAGGCCGGGACGTCTTCGGGCACCTCGACCGGAGTGGCGGCGCCGGCGAGCCTTTTGGCTTGCTGAGCGAACACCTGGGCAGCCGTATCGGCTTCGGACGCGAGTTTGCCCGCGTCCTCGGCCTCGCGGTTGAGCCGGGTCACCTCGCTGCTCATTTCGGTCGCCCGCTCGGCTTCCGCCGCCGCTCGTTCCCGGGCCTCCGCCTCGGTCGCGGGCTCGTCGTCGAGCGGGGCGTGCCGCAGCCGATCACGCGGAGTGCGCTGCTTGACCTCTTCCGATGCCTGGTTGAGTTCGGTCTTCGTCTCGCTCAGCTTCTGTTGTGCCTCGTTGGCCACGTCGCGGGAGCGTTTCCGCGCTGCTGCTCGCCGATCCATGTCCTGACCGTCGCCGGTCGCGAGCAGCTGCTGCGCGAGCTCGCGCGCGGATTCCGGGTACTCGGCCAGCGCCCGGTCCGCCCGTTTGCCTCGCTCGAGGTGTGCGGTGAGACGCTCGGCCAGCACGGATTGGGAAGCCACGGACTGCCATTGCGAGTCCAGCTCGGCGAACCGGCTGCTCAGCCACGACAACGGATCGCCGTCGCCGGTCACGACGGCCTCCCGATCGCCGTCGAGCAGGGTGACCTGGGTGGAATCCCGTTCGTACCGCTTCCAGTTCGCCTGGTGCTGCGAGGCCAGCGCACGAGCGGCTCGCTCCGCCTCCTGCAACTCCGACACCCGGCTCGCGGCCTCGTCGGCGATGCCGGTGTGGACCTCGATCTCCTTGTCGAGCTGCACTATCGCCAGCTCGATCCCTGGTCGTTCGGCGGTCCGCTTCGCCAGCGTGTTCAGCCGTTCGATCCGCTGCGCCAGCAGGTTCAGCTCGTCGCTCAAAACGATTTCGGTCGCCGCGTCTTCCGCTTCCTGCTCGTCCAGCTCCTCGATCTGCGCCCGGACGACCTGATCGGCATCGCTCATGCCCGAGATCGCCTCGTCACACTCTTCGACGGCCTTCTCCAGCGCATCGAGGTGCCCCGCCGGGCAGTCTTCGAGCAGCGACTCCAGCGTCGCCAGCAATGCTCTGTCCGACTTCGCCTGTTCCTGCAGCTCAGCGATCCGCCGGTCCTGGTCACGCCTGCGCTCTTCACGGTCTGCTCGCGCGTGTTCCGCCGCATCGCGGTCATAGAGCGCGGGTTCGCTGGGGAAAACCGAGTGTGCCGGCGGCGTCGCGGTCACCGCCCGTTCGAACTGCGTGACGGTGGATACCGCGATGTGCGCGACGGCGTGCCACGGCATCGAAGCAAGAGCTCGGCGGGCATTCTCTGCATCGCCGTCGGCGACGACCACACCGGCGGCGAGTTCCGCGACGCCGGGATTCTTCAGCACTGATGCACGCTCGGACTCGGTGACCAGGTCACGCAGGATCTGCCAGCCCGGCCTCGCCGGTACCTCGTCCGCCACGAGCACCTCCGCGGCCCGTTCGGCGTCGCGCGTGGTGGGCAAGAAGTCGTCGGCTTGGAGCCCGTCCAGCGCGCGGTTGTCCTCGGCAGCGTCCACCCGCGTGGCCACGACGGCCGACTCGGCGGCCGACGCCTCCCGGGTGAGTGCCGCCCGCAAGTCCGCGGCCTCGGTCCACAGGTCGAGGCGAGCTCCGGCGGCCAGCTGGGTCAGCTCGGCGAGCCGGACGTCCGTCCCGAGTGCGTCGGCCCTGGCCACGAGCTTGCGCCGGTCGTCATCGAGGCGGTCGCGTTCGGCGCTCTTGGCTGCGCGATCGGTCGCCAGCTTCCGGCTCTGCTTTTCAAGCCCGCCGCGAACCGGAGGCCGGGCCTCACGCCGCTTCCGCACCCGGCCTCGCAGATCCTCCTTCTCGCGGCGGTTCTGCTTCGTCTCGGCCAGGACGGTCGCAGGATCGACCTGATCGTCCGGGAGATCGCCCAGCGTCACGGCGACGGCCACCTCGTCGCGGATTTCGATCAGCCGACCACGAGCGGTTTCGGCACGCACACCCGCCTCGGACGCCAGTTTCCGGTTCTGCTGCTCTCGAGCACCTTCCGTCTTCGCGTCCGCTTGCGCCTCACCGGCTGCCGTATCCGCAATCGTTTTGGCTTCGCGTTCTTCCCCGGAGAGCTGCGCATAGCGGGCCTTGAGCGTCACGGCGGCGTTGTCACGGGCTTCCCGCAACGGAGCGGTCTCCCGGTCCTCCTGAGCGATCTGCTGCCGCACGTCCTCCGCGTGAAGGTGAGCTTCGACCCGATCAGCGAGATGCACCACGGCCTGCCACGCCAGGTCCTTATTGTTGGCTTCGCCCGCGGTGGTGGTCGCCCTTTCCCACTCAGCCTTCGCGGTCTTCTTCCGGTGGTTCGCCGCGACCCGGTACAGCTCGCTCGCGATGTCGTTGACCCGGCTGCGCTCCCGATCCAGCGTGCGAGCGCTGTTCCCCAGTCGGTCCGCTTCTTCTGCCAGCCACTCCCGGTCGCCCTCCCGCGACGAAGCCGCGGTACGGAACGCTCCGGCAAGCTGGGAAGCGGAGGAGCGGGCTCCCGCAGCCGCCTCAGCCGCCGCCTTCGCCAGCATGTGCCGTTCGGCGAGCCGCTCCAGCCTGCCTTCCAGCTCCCCGCAGAATTCCCGGTCGACGAGCAGGCCGGGCTTGCGCGCGAGCACGTCGACGACCTTCCGCAGGTTGTTCGCGACCAGGTCGGGCTGCGTGCTGTCGACCGTCAGATCGATCAGGAAGTCGATGAACTTGTCCGTGGTCGCGAATTCGAACAGCCCGGCGACGCCGCCCTCGGAATGGTTCATCTGCTTCTGGTAGGCGAACACCGCCGGATCGAGGTTCCGCGCGGTCAGCGCGTCCGTCCACTCACCACGCTGGCGGGTGATCACGAACCTGAACTGCTGAGGATTGGCCGCCGCGATCTCCTTGAGCACGTTCACGAACTCGGCCATCGTCCGCGTCCGGCCGGATTCGTCGCGCAGCGGCAAACCGAGCAGGTCCAGTACACCCGGGACGGCGAAGAAGCTGTAGTACCAGCCCTTGAGCTTCTCGCGGTCGCGATCCGGGTCGGCGGGCTTTCGCCGTTCGTCCCATTCGTAGACGGCGCCGGTGACCAGCCGGGCTGGCCGGCTGGCGTCGCTGCCGGGCTGGGCCACCCATTCCGCCACTGTATGGCTCGTGTCGCCGGAGGACACGTAGTCCTCGATGTGCCGCTTGACCGTCTTGCCCATGAAGTCTTTGCGCAGCGGGAGCAACAGCGCGAAGAAAAGAGACAGCAGGCTTGACTTCCCGCCGCCGTTGCGCAGCCAGAGAATCGAGTCGACTGGTGCTCGCTCGCCCGCCGTCGAGACGTCCAGTGTCAGATCCGTGAAGCGGGCGGCACGGTCCCCGACGTTTGCGAGGCGGAAGGACGAAAGCTGGTAGGTCACGTCCCCACCACCGGAGTGTGGTCGCCACGGCGCCTCGCGGCCAACAGCTCGTAGGTCGCGTTGCCCGCCAGCTCACCGACCTGGATGCGGAAGCGTTCGAGGAGTTGGAAAGTCTCGGGGCCGCGGTTCGGCGCCAGCCGCGCCAGGCCTTGGTCGACCATCCAGTTCAAGACGTTCGCGACCCAATAAGTGGAGGACGCGGCCGAGCGACGTCCCTGTCCCTTCCCCCTATCAGCCTTATACCCGGGAGACAGTCGGTCATACGTCCGCCATGCTTCTTCGAACGACACATCTTCCAGCATTTGGGGTTCCGGTGCGCGCTTGAGCCGATCGCACGCGTCGCGGACGAACCGTTCGATCTCGTCGACCGACACCCACCGAACGCGGTCGTCGTCGAAGTCGGCCGGGACCGGGAACACGTAAGCCGCGATGGCCGCGCTGATCAGCCCGACCAGCAGCCGGTGGGCCACTGTGCTCACGTTGGGCAGATCCGTGAGCCGGTACGCGAATACCGATTCACGGCGCGCGCCCAGCACCAGGCCGAGCTCGCCGGCGGCCAGCACTTGCAGGTCCAGCCCGTCGAGGACACTGGTCACCGCGTTGTGGAATTCCGCGTCCTCGCGGTAGCGCCCGAGCAGAGTCCGGTAGTCGGAATCGGCGCCGGGCCGCTGCTTCGGGCGGAGCGCGCAGCCGATGAGTACGCCGACGTCCGAAAGATCCTGCTGGCCGAGCGTCATGACACCTCCTGAACGGAAGTCGCGGCCCAACGGGCGAGTGTTTCTTCGTCTTCGGCCACGATCAGGTCGTCTCCCGACCAGCCCGGTACGTCGATCAGGGTGCCGTCGGCGTCGACCACCGCAGCCGGACCGAGGATGCGGGCGGCGGTGTCGACCGCGGTGGAGAAGTCTTCCGCGCTCTCCGGGGCGTAGGTCCAGAGCGCGGCGAGCGCGACAAGTCGCTCGACAGCACCTCGATCGAGCTCGCCAGGCAGGTCGGTGGCTCGGACGGCGAGCAGCAACACCGACAATCGGGCGGGCAACGGAACGGAGTCGACCACAGCCGTAGCGGCCGCCAGGATCTCGGGCGAGACCGCGGGCGGGTCCGGGTCACCAAGTTCTTCGTCGTCGAGCGGTGGTTCGTCGATCCGGGGCTCTCGGCGCGGTGCGAGCAGGTCGTCGACCAGGTCGGCGAACCGCACGATCCGGGGCACCTGTGGCCCCGCGGCGAACACGGCGAACGCTTCGGCCGGTTCCGCAGCGTCTTCGGCGGCCATGGTCAGCAGCGGCAGGAACACGCCGTCGGCGATGTCCGGGTTGCGCAACCCGCCGATCGGCCGGAAGGACTGGCGAAGCTGTTCGTCGAGGAAGATCGTCCGCGCGCCGACCAGCCTGCCGTGCAGTTCGGTGTGCCGGCGACGGCATTCTTCAAGCAGACCCGCGATCCGGGCGGCCGCCGCGGTGATCGCAGGATCCGCCTCCGCCGTGTCGAGGGCGCTCCGGACGTGGTCGAGCAGCCTGCCCTCCGCGCCGAGCCGCTCCTCGAGATGCACCCGGTTGCGCTCGAACTGCGCCGGGACGTCCCGGGCCCAGCGGTCGAGGACTGTACGGATGTCGCGCACGGTGTCGGTCAGGAGCGTGCGCAGTTCGTCGCTGTAGCGCACCGACAGCAGCCGCGACCGCTCCGCGGCTTTCTCCGCCTGGCCGAACGCCCCTCGCTTGAGCTGCCGGTCGAGCATGAGCTCGACCGCGGCCTGCTCGTCCTCGACGTCGAATTCCAGCCCGCCGACCAGCGCGTTGATCGCGTCCGCGGACGCTCGCAGCACGTTCACGCCCCGCTGCTGGTCTTCGTGCTCGCTCAGCAGCCGGAACTCCACCGCAATCGCCCGGTGCTGCACAGATCCGTCAGGTTCGAGCGAGAAGTCCGAGACCTGGTAGGCGAACGGGGCTTCGCGTTCTCGGCGGTTCAGCAGCGCATCGATGACGTACCGTGCGACCGCTTCGTGTTCCTCGGAGGGCTGCTCGGGACATGCGCTCGCCGCCAGCCTCGCCAGGCCGCTGACAGCCTCGTCGTAGGTCACTTCTTCCTCGAAACCCTGCCGGGAGATCACCGTGTCGATGGCGGCGAGCGCAAGGGTGACGACGTCGTAGTCGTGGGTGCCCCAGGACTGCCGGCTCGCATTGTCAGCCGCATCCGCGACCGGCCGGGCTCGCAGGAGTGCCCGCACCCGCCCGCCAAAGGCCTCGTCGAACACGGCGCGGCCCACGGTCCGCGGAGCACTCATCTTGTGCCACCCCCTCGGTGCGTGGATGCCCGGAAGATCGGCTACGAGCGCGTCACCGTTACGCCGCCGACTCCTATCAGCCGACGTCGAGTCGCGAAGCCGCAAGCTCGATGCCCGCGGCGTTCCCTACCCGTCGAGAACGCCTCCCGCAACGCCTCGTCGTGCTCAAGGGTTCGTTCTCGACGTTGTCCGCTGATCTCCTCTCGCGCAGCGGTGTCATCGCGAGCTGCCGGAGGCCGGCCACGTCCCCCGGCCCCGGTCGCCCGTAGCAGGTCCGGCACGACTACGGTGGGCCCGTCCCGCCACGCCGGAACGCGGGGAAGCCATCTCCGCTCCCCCTCAGTGAGTGTTCTTTCACCGTAGCCAGCACCACCGACAATTTTGGCCAGGTGGCGGCTCGCCGGCTATCAGTCAGCAACGCCTCGGCGTGACGTGGAGAACACACGCCAAGCCGCCGCGATGACCGGTTCGGCCTCCCACATGCCGTCTTGTGGTCGCTCAACGAGCACGTCCAAGTTGCGCAGAACGTTCATGGTCGCGGCTCCTCCGTGGTCGTCAAGAAGCGCCAGGAGATCGTCGGTGGCGAGGGCCTCGTCGTAATTCACGAACTCGCCGAACGCGTCTGCGCAAGCGGGCATCGTGGCTAAGCCAACCGCGTCGACCAGTTCTGCCGCGCCTTCCGGCCGGGCGAGCTGCTGGCGGATCTTGTCGCACACCCGCCGGGCACTTCGCGCCTCCCCCGCGGCCAGCTCCGCAGCTTGGTTCAGCAAGTTCGTCCAGCCCCCGGTGATCTGGAGCAGCTCTGCCTGACTACCCGAGTCGCTGAAGGACGTCGTCAGGTTGTCCGCTCCGAACCACGAGCGGAGCCCGTCCGCAGAGACGCGGCGCAAGGGGACAACGAGGTCGGCGAGATCGGCCCGATCCGAACCACAGGTCGCGGAGAACACCTCGCCGGCGTCGGCGCTGACCAGCGCGACCACCGTGCGGGTCACACCGGCGATGGGCAGCAGCTCGAGCGCCTGGTTGACCGCGGTCCAGGCGCTTTCGACCTTCATCCCGCCCAGGTCGCAGAACACGACCCGGTGCGGGTCGCCGGGCTTACCGCCGCGAAGTTCGCGCCGATAGCTCTCCGGAGACGTCGCCTTCTCCAGAGTGAACCGCGCTCCGACCCGGCGGTCCTCCTCCTGGAGCAGCTGCTCCACATGGTCGGCGCCCGTGGCGCGGCTGCCCAGCACCAACCGGAGGCGATTGGAGCGTTCGATCAGCGTGGCGAACTGCTTCTCGGTCAGTGGGGCGGCCAGGCCGTCGGCGACCGTGCGGCGGGCATTCTCGGCGGCGAGCCTCGTCGGAGCCCGCCATTCCGAGCCGAACAGCTCGTCCTCGATGTCCTGCGCCGAACCCAGCAGGCGCAGGACGTTGCTGGAGCGCAGCCGCCAGCCTCCGTCCGCCGCGGCGAGCACGCCGAGTCCGCTCATCTCCTCCAAGAGCGACCGGAACTCGTCCGCTCCTTGCCCGGTGAAGCCGGCGGACCACCAGGAGTGGCATTCGTCGCGCAGCTCGCCGGTCGCCATCGTTCGATCGGCACCGTGCTCGAGTGCGGCCAAGGCCACCACGAGGGCGATGAGCTTGTACCGCGAGTCGAGGTTCAGGGTCAGCTGGACTGCTTCTCGAACCTTCTGCCGGACTGTTTCTGATCCGATGACCCGTTCGAGCTCGTCGTCGTTGATCACGTAGCGCGGGTTGTCTTCGCGTCGCTCGTGCGCGGACCGCACGAGCGCTTCCCCGACGAGCTGCAGGAGCTTGGGCTGGTAGTTGCAGTACGCCAGGACACGGTGGATGAGCTCGTCCGACGAGAACGAGATGCCCAATGTTTCCATCGGCGTGAACATCAGCTGGTAAGCGGGTTCCGGGGCCAGCGGGCCGATCGCCAGCGCATCCCCGAAGTGGGCGGCGGCGAGCGGCTGGTTCGGCAGCTGCGCGAACCGCTGAACCTGGTGCAGACCCGCGAAGACCGGCTTGAACCGGCGTTCCGTCGAATTCATCAGGTCACGCAGGCGGGTGGTCGTCGCGAAGCCGGTCGTGGCGTCCGCGTCGAAGAACTCGTCGCTTTCGTCGAGCAGTAGCACCAACCGTCGTTGGGCATCCGCACCCAACCAGGTCTTCACGACCCGTTCGGCGTGCTTGGCCGCATCCCGTCCTCGTTGGCCCGGCGCGGTGATCCCCCGCTCGGCGAGCCCGGCGACGATCATGTCCCAGAGCGCGTCCGGCTTTCGCGTCACGCCGAATCCGGGCAGCGAGAGATACACCGCGATGTTGTCCGGCGTGACCTCGAAGCGGCGAGCCGCCGCCTGCAGCACCGCCGACTTGCCGAGCTGCCGTCCGCCGTAGAGCAGGTTGGCCCCGTGCCGCTCGAGGATGGCGGACCGCTCCGCTTGCCGGCCTTTGAACATCTCGCTCGGCACGTTGCCCGTCGCGTGCGGGTGGTACGGGTTGGTCGTCGCGAAGGGCAGGAGGATGCGTTCCGTGGCCGCGAACCGGCCACCGCCATAGGCGGCGAGGTAGGCCAGTGCCATGTCGTCGAGCATGATCACCGGCTTTTCCGGCCGGGCCGCGGTGGCTTTGCTCAGCGCCCGTCGCTGACTCGCGGAAAGCGTCCCGAATACGGCGACCAGGACGGGCGCGTCGCTCGTGTCCTGTGTGACCCAGGCGAAGAGCGTCCGGACGTCGGGTGCGTTCCAGCACAGCATGAGCCGCAGCTGGTCACCGGCCAGGGAACCGAACGCCGGGATCAACGCGTCGCCGACCCGTTTCACGCCGCTCAGCTCGACCCAGCGCCGGTTCGGCCCGTCGGAAAGGCCAGCCGGGCGCTCGGCGGTGAACTCGATCCCGGCCAGCCGGAGTGCCTGGGCCAGCGCGGGCTTGAACGCCCGGTGTCGCCGATCTCCACCGAGGTCGAGCCACGCATGCAACCCGTCGGCCGCCGCAATGCGTTCCGCCGGGGACAGCGGCCCGAAGTCCAGGCAGTCCGCGAGGACAGTGCCACTCTCGGCGGCCTTCAGCGCGTCGCGCACCACCGTAGCGGTAAGGGTGTCGAGCGCAGTGAGGAACCGAGGCAGGTCAGGGGATTCCGGTGCGCTCGGCGGCTCTTCACCACCGAGCGCGACGAGCAGGTACTCCTCCGCGGTCGCGAGATCTCCGGCGTCGATCCGGGCGCGGATGCGGTCCGCGGCGTTCTCGGGGACGAGCTGCCCGGCCTTGTTCAGCTCGGAGGTCACCCGTTCCCACAGTTCCGCCTTGGCCTTCGCCGCGTACTCGGGCAGCCGGCAGTCTATCTCGTCGAGTAGCCGGCGTACCTGGTCCAAGTCGTCACGGTCCGGCCGTGCGGCTTCGAGCTGGGCCAGCACCTCGGAGCGCGCCGATTCCAGGAGCTGCCCCAGCCGGGCGGATTTCTGGACCCGGCCTCCGATCTCCGTGGCCAGCCCGCGCACCTGGGCTCGTGATCGGGCCACGGCCTGTTCGAGCCGGTCGAGCAGCGGGGTCATGTCCCGGCCGGCTTCCTCGGCGATCGCGTCGACGATCGTCCGCGCGGCGACGAAATCCTCGATGGCCAGCCGCTCGTCGAACGCGGTCTCCCAGCCGGTGCGGTCGGCGAGCCGGATGTCATCGAGCGTCATCGGCCGGGCCGGGACGAGGTCGGCGCTGAGCCGCAGCGGAGCACAGCGCAGCAGGTCACGGTTCAACACTGCGCGCGGGTCGGGCTCGGCACCCCTCAGGCTTTCGCCGTCGAGCATGTCGATGCTCTGTTCGAGCAGAGCCAGGCAGGCAGCTGCCGCGGCCGCCAGCACGGGGTCCGCACTTTCGTGACGCAGGACATCGAGCTCGCCGGAGGCTCCCTCCCGTTCCTCGAGCACCCGAGCGCGGAGCTCGGTCACCTGCGCGGGTACCGGGTGGGTCCCGTGCGCGGCGCTGGCTTCGGCTCGCACGGCGTCGACCCACACCCGCACCAGGTCGAGCGACTCCACGACTTGCTCGATGATCTTGCGCCGGGAAGCGCCTTCGAGCGACCGTGAACCGGAGCTGCGCAGGCTGTCGTCGATGGTCTTGAGCTCGGCGACGAGATCCTGGCGCCGGCTGAGCTTGCGCAGCGTTCCGACCGCAGTCTCGATGTCTTCCCGCCGGTCAGCCGCCGCAATGGCCACCGCCCGCCCGACCAGCCCGTTCGGTGCCCACCACGTTTCCGCGATCTGGTTGGCCCGCGGGAACCGCAGGTTCCTGCTCCGGTCGCGGTCGGCGGCCGCGGCCTCCGCCGCGGCGGCGATGTCGTTGTCGGCAACGGCGATCGGGGCCAGCTCGGCCAGCAAGGCCTGGTTGTAGAGCAGCCCGCGCGCGGAGGCCTTTCCGATCGCCGACGTCAAGGCGGTCAGGTGAGGCTGGCGCTCGAAGTGCCCGCTCAGCTCGTCCGCCAGTTCACCGGCATGGGGATCGGCCATCACCAGCGCCGCACGTACGGCCGCCGTCAGCAAGGCCAGCTGGGCGGCCTGATGACCGTCGAAGCCGTGCAGGTCGAGGTTTTCGAGCGAGTCCCGGAGTTCCTTGGCCGTGGTACCCGATTCGGTCCGGACGGCTGTCGCCAGCGTGAGCAGCCGGGTCGCTTCGGCGAACTGGTCGTCTCCGATGATGTCCGCGGCGTGGTGGGCCAGAGCAAGCTTGCCGGCCCCGAGCAGTTCCGCGGTCAGTTGCCGGCCCTCGGTGTCGGCTGCCTGATCGGCGTCGTCCGGCTGATCAGTGGGAGCTGATACATCGGGCGTGGCAGCTTGCTGGGCGGGAGGTGCCACCGCGAGCGGCGCGGGCCGCGGTTCGGGTTCCGGCACCGGCACCGGCACCGGCACCGGCGTATCACGCGGTTCCGGCTCGCCGTCCGGGCGGAAGCCGAGTCGGCCCATGAGAGCGATCACGAGTAGTGGCTGGAGGTCGCCGGGCAGTGCCGCCTGCGCCGTCTGGTGGAGTTCGACCGCCACGCCGGGTTCCCCCGCGGCCGCGGCGTCGACCAGGCGGGCCAATGCCGTCAAGCCCTCGGCCCGGCTTCGCCGAGCGTCGTCCCAGTCGTCGCTTTCGAGCAGCTCACTCGCGGCGCTGCGGACGCTCGCGATCATCTCCCCGTACTCCGGCGGGCCCTCGAGACCCTCGAAGCGTTCGAGTTCGGGGTGTTCGTCCGGCCGGCTTGCTCGCTCGGCCGCCTCCTCCAGCTTCTCGGCCAGAACCAGGCAATTTGCGAACTCCGATTCCGAACTCGCACCTTCGAGAAGGGCTTGCGCCGATTCGGCCTGCGGTCCGAGGGCCGCGATCGTCGCAAGGTCTTCCGCTGACGCGGTCCGGGAATCCGCCAGTTCAGCGGAAACCCTCGCTGCTGCGCGCTGGGCCTCCGCGAGGGCTTCCCGGAGCTGCTCGGCCGTCTTGAACAGCTCGTTCACCTCAGGCGCCGGAACGGGAAGAACCGTCACTGCCGCGCCTCCGCTCACAGCTTCGAGCTTCCGGCAAGCAGCAACGACAGCGTCGACGAGCTCACTCGGCCAGCTGGGCAACGCAAGCTTGCTGCGCAGCGCGATCCGCAGCGCGGCCACTGACGCGGGCCCGCGCTGCCAGTCGGCGAAAACGGTCAACCGGACCGCGCTCGCCTGAGCCGGATCGTCGGTCAGTGCCTGCCGCAAGCCATCGTCGTCGTGGCTCTCGCACCATTCGGTCAACGCCGGGGCCAGCGCTCGACGCACCGGCGACACCAGAAGCTGCAAAGCACGCATGCGCCGCTCCTCGGGCCAGGCCCGAAGGCGGGTGAGCCCGTCACGCGCGGCCATCGGCGTCGGCCGCTTCGCCGGGGGGACACGCAGGTCGCGCAGGAAATTCGTGCGGTTGGGATTCGGCAGTCGCCAAACCAGCCGGGAAAACTCCTCTGCCGTCACGAGGTCGAGCGCCGTCTCGACGACGTCGCCGAGCCGGTCCAGCAAGCCGGCCAGCTCAGCCTGAGAACGCAGACGTGCGGCCTCGTCCGGGTCGGTCGCCGTGGCGGCCTCGGATAGGAGCTCGGTGGTCCCGAGCGGTCCGCCGAAGTCCGTGTCATGACGGTGACGCCGGTGTGGAGCGGCCATGGTCGGCCACCTTCCTCTTCGAAGTTCGGGTGCGGTTCAGTCCGAGGTCGCGTCGAGCCAGACGGGCCCGGGGTCGTCGCCGCGGCGATGTCCTCGGACAAAGGTGAAACCAGGCCGCAATTCGACGGGTGCGTGCGGTCCGTGAAGGCCGCGGATGTACTTCGCGTAGTTGGCCTTCGCCTGCTCACTGGCCCGGAACCCGTCCGGTAGCTGCCGCATACCCGGCGGCACCCAGTGCTCCTTGACCTGGCCGGCCAGCCCTCCCGGTCGACGTGCCTGATCGGGGATACGAGGTGCTCCGGTGCCGTCGGGCCACCAGACGAAGACGTCCGGCGCCGTCCGGTCCGCGACCGGTTCGCAGGTCAGCTTGCCCGCCTCCACCAGATCCTCGCAGGTGTGGATCACCTGCCAGAGCAGCACCGGGTTGACCAGATCCGGCCCGAACAGCGCCGTCATCAGCTGGGGACCGATGAGCTGCCGGGCGCCGAACGGCCCTGCCTCGCCGTGTCTGCGCAGTGCGTTGACGATGAATCGGCCCAGCGGGTCCACGCCGCGCCCTGGCTTGACACTCCGGCCGGACGCCGGCGTGGGGGTGGCTGCCTCGGTCAGGCCGAGCGCGGCGGCGAAGACCTTCTCGTCGGTCGCCCAGCGATAGTCGTCGCCGTAAGGCAGGGGCGCGTCGAGGAGCGTCGTCGAAAGCGCCACCCGGCGGGCGCCACGCGCGGCGGCGACGGTGACCTTGATCCCTGGGTAGAAGCCGAACGGCCAGGCGATGCCGGTCAGGCGGTTGTCCTTCAGGACCACCTCCTGGACACGCATCGCGTCGTCGAGCGGCTCGCCTTCGTGGAACAGGTCGATGATCATGTTCTGGTGGGGGAAGAGCTTCATGGCGGACGTGGGCAGCGGGAGCACGCCGTTGTCGATGTGCGTCGCGCGCAACGCGACCGTGAAAACGGTGAGGGTGTTGTCGAGGTGTTCCAGGAGGACGTCGTCCTCGATGGACTCCTCGCCCCGGGCGGGGTACGGCGCGCTGCGCCACACACCGCCCGCCTGCCACGGATCGTCGATCCGCACGTCGAGCCCGCCGAGCCGAGCGGCTTCGCCATCGATCGCGAGATTGGCGTGCACCACGGCTTCGACCGCGCCGGCGTAGGAGAGCAGGTCCGGCGTCTCACCGAGGTGGACCCTCGCCTCGAGCAACGGCCAGACGCCGGTGTAACGGGGTTCGCCTGCCGGCCGGGTGACGATCCTGACGATTTCCCCCAGGTCGTCTCCGCCGAGGGCGTCGGGCGAGGCGAGGCGTTCGGCGAACCGGTCAGCGGGGGTGGCGTACGGGCCCCAGCGGCGCAGGATCGCCGACCGCGTCAGGAGGCTGCCGATCGTGGTCAGAGCCGCTTCCAACGCGTCGGCGAGCGCGCCGTCGTCGTGGGGATCGGTCAGCAGGCCGCCCAACGGTCCGCTGAGCAGTAGCGGTTTCGCGCTCGTCAGCAGCCAGTCGGCGTACCAGCCGGTGCCCGGGGGCTGCGCAGCCACCGGGGCGGTACCGAGCACGTGGCCTCGCGCGTCGAGGACTGTGCCGCGGCGGCGCTGCCGTTCGAGCTCCGCCCGGTCGCGGTGGTTCAAGCCGATGCCGAACGCTTCGAAGTCGAGGATGGCGCGGGCTTCGCCGGCCTGCGCCGGATCGTTCCACCCGGATGTTCCCGGGAGCTCGGGCGGGACCCAGCCGTCGACGTCAACGCCGTGATGGGCTCCGAACTGCCCGACCACTTCGGCCCATAGGGTGTGCCCGCCTCGTTCGACGCGGACGAACACGCCCACCTCGGGAACCGTCTCCGTCTCGACGTCGAGGCGGAAGAACAGCTCCGGATCGAGGAGCTCTCCGCGATAGCCCGAGCCGTCCGGGCCGAAACCGAAATGCACGGCGTTGAACGCCGTCGCGACGTGCAGCGGAGCCCGTCGCGCCAGGGCCACCCGTTCCAGATAGGCGAGAACCCGTTCGTGCGGCGCGTCCGGCTCGACCAAAAGCTCCGCGGTGAACAGCGGATCGTCGTGGAACGGCCGCCAGATCTCGGTCGCGCTCGCTGTCATGTCACCACCTCCGCGGTTTGCCCGGCCGTGGTCCGCTCACGGCGTTCGTCTGCTTCTGCGTACCTGCGCAGCCGCCAAAGTCCGTCACCGGTCAGGATGACCTGCTCCGCGGCGTTCAGTCGGTCGAGCGCGGCGCGCACGTCATCGATCCGGGCGCCCGGATCACATCCGCGAAGGCGGTGGTACAGCAGCCTCGGCCACAGCGGACGTTGCCTTCCCGTGGCCGTATCCGGGTAGGTCTCGTCGCCGCGGAGCACCCGGTTGATCATCACGTCGGTGAGCCCGCGGTAGTTGTCCCACAGAAGGCTGCGGACATTGCGATCCGTCACCGTCCGGTACGGCAAGCCGTCTCGCCGGACCGAAGGCCGGGGGCGAGCCGTGTTGAACGCGCGAAGCAGGTCCGGCTGCGGGGCCCGGTCCGCGTTGCGTTGCCAGCAGGTTGAACACCGGCAAGCCGGCGTCGTGCACGTATCCTCGGGCAGGGCGTACTCCGGCATACCGAAGTACCCGGCGATGCTGGCGTTGGCGCAGGTGCGGTCTTCGTTATACCAGGCAAGAAGTTCGGCCAGTTCACGGTCACGCCGGGCGCGGTGTCCGACGGTGTGGCCCACCACCTCTCCCGGCACCGTCCGAGACGGCCGGACCGAGATCAGCGTCCGGTAGTTGCCGGCTTGGGAGACGTCGAGGCAACCCCGGTCGTGGAGCGTCGAAAGGACGGCCCAAGTACCGGCGACGTCACCGGATGTCCGGTCGTATCGAGGCACCTCCCGCGCGAGTCTCTCGTGCAGTTCGGTCATCTCGTACCGGCCTGACCTCGCCGAAACGATCTGCTGCAGCCGCTGGGCAACCGCCGCCAGCTCGTCGTCGCCCAGGTCGAGGGGTTCGTCGACCGGAGCCAGCAGGACCGTCGCCGGAAAGTCGCCCCGGTCGTCGAGCACGCCGTTTTTAGCCAGGACGGCGACCGACCGGATGACGGCGGTCCGGAAGGCGTCCACTGTGGACGCATGCCGCGCTTCGGCGGGCCGCAGTCGTCCCGCCGCGACCTCGACCCGAAGGCAGCTGTCCGCGAGCTCGTCGGGATCCAGCACGCCGCTCCTGGATGCGGTTTCGAGCAGGAGCTTCCCGATCTGGTTCTCGGTGGCGGACGACAGGCCTTGCGAGAGCATCCACCGCAGGGTGCGGAAGCCGCGACCGGTCCCGAGAGCCAGGCCGTAGGACGGCGAGCTGATCTCGGCGGCGGTCTTTCCGGCCTGATCACGTCCGGCTCGGCCGAGCTGCTGGTAGAGCGCGGCGAGGTCCGGCGGCGGCGACACTACGAACACACACCGGATGTCTCCCCGGTTGACGCCGAGTCCGAACGCGCTGGTCGCCACGATGATCAGCGGAACGAAACCGGGATCGCCCTTGACCGGTGCTTCGCGGAATTCGGTCAGCACCGCCGCCTTCTCCGCTTCGGACAGCCGGCCGTGGAAGCGCCGGACCTGCCGGACACCGGCGTCGCCGAGGAACTGGCGGAGATGGGCGTGCAGAGCCTCGACCTCTTTCACGGTCAGGCAGTAGAAGATCGCGTGGTCGTCGCACGCGGTCGCGATCTCCTCGGCGAGCCCGGCGACCGTGGCGGGTCCGGCGTTGTGGATCACCCGCCGGTACAACGCCAGCTCGGGACGTAGCGGACTGGCGGTCACCATGACGAGTGAATCACCCTCAACAGGCTCCTCGGCCACACCGAAGAGTCCCGCTCGCAGGCCAGCGCGGACCGACCGGTTCGCGGTGGCCGTCACCGCGGTCACCCGCACCCGGTCGTCGTTCCTGAGCTCGGTGATGAGCCGCTCGGCACGGCGGAAGCTCGGCCGGAAGTCGTCGCCCCACTGCACGAACGTGTGCGCCTCGTCCACCGCGATCCGGCGGAGGATGCCCTTCTCCGCCGCTTCGCGCAGCAGCTCCTGGAACCGGCGGTTCGCCAGCCGTTCCGGCGAGACGTAAACGAGCCGGATGCCGTGGTCCGCGACCCCGGTCAGCTGTTCGGCGACCTCGGTCTTCCCGCGTCGGCTGTTCGACTCGGGCATCGGCCCGACCAGCGCGCGCACGGCCCCGCCGACGGTGGCGTTCAGCTCGAGGGCCTGGTCCGCCATCAAGGCGACCAGTGGCGAAACGACGACGGTCACCCCGGAAAGCGCCAGCGCGGGCAGCTGGAAAGCGTACGACTTGCCGAAACCGGTCGGCAGCAGAGCCAGCACGTCGGCGTCCTCGGCGACCGCACGGATCACCGATTCCTGTTGTGCACGAAGCCGAAACGGTTCTTCCGAGAAGCGGAGCAGGCCCGCGATCCGGCCGCACCGCTCCACCAGCAGGTCGCCCAGCTTCCCGGCGGCCCGCGCGGCCGCTTCCTCGACTGGGTTGATCACCGCGTCGAGGATCTCGCGAGTGGCCGGCAGCAAGGTGTGGGTCCGCAGGGCGTCCGACTCGCACAGTTCGGCGGCTCGGTGCCGCTCGATGAGCCCGTTCTCGCCGAGGAACTGCCAGATCGTCCGCCAGCCTTCGGCCATGGTCAGCACGTTGCCTCCCGCGGGCTCTCCGGTCACTTCATCGGGGACCTGCAGCCCCGGATCGAGCGACTCGAGGAACACCCGGCGATAGCTCCGCCGTTGCGCGGTCCGGCCGGCCAGCCGGCGGTCGCTGATCACTACGATGCCCCGGTGCTCGGTCGAGCGAACCAGCCTGCCGACGGCTTGCCGGAGATCCATCGCGGCCAGCGGCAAGTAGTAGTTCTCGTTCGCGGAACGTTCCGGATCGGGATCGCCGGCGTCGGCGGCTCGGCGCGCCGCTGCCGCGCGACGGGCGGCGACGAGCGGGTCGGCGAAGGGCGCGAACGGCAGCTTGTTGATCCACACAAGGGAAACCCGGTCGGCTGCGAAATCGACGCCCTGCCACATTCCCCGCGTCGCGACACAGAAGCCGCCTGTCTCGGCGAACGAGCGAGCGGCACGTGTGTTGCCCAGCAGCGGCGCCACCGTGACCGGCGTTCCCGGCGCCCGGCCGGAGAGTTCACCGATCAGCCGTTCGGCGATGGCGGACGCAGCCTTCTTCGCGGTCGTCAAGACCAGTCCGCCGCCGCGGAACGCGTCGCCCTCGCGGCGAATGACCTCCTTCGCATAGCCGGCGAGCTGGTGTGCTGTCGTGCGTACCGCGCCGTCGGCCTGCTCACCCCAGCTCGGGAAGTCCGCCAGGCAGACCAGCCGGGCCTGACCGGCCAGATCGAACGGGCCGGTCAGGGCGAACGCGTCGACTTCCACCCCGAGGCCGAGCCTCGAGCGGATATACGTCCAGCTGCCGCCCACCCGGAGCGTGGCGGAGACGTAGAAAACCCGGCCGAACCGCTCACGCACGTCGGCCCAGGTCGTCTCGCGGCTGAGCTCGATCGGGGCGGACACGACCGCGAACGCATATCGGCGAGCCGAAACGCTGATCCCCTCGCTCTCCAGCTCGGTGGCGTAGACGACGCGGTTGCCGTCCTCGGGCGGCGGATCGTCCGGCGTTCCGTCCAAGATCAGCCGCGCGTCTCCGGTGACCCGGCTCGCCGCATCCGCAAGCACCTCCGCTCGCGCGGCAAGTGAGGCTGTGCGCTCGTACTCCCACCAGACATCGGTCCGAGCGCGAGCACCCAGGTACGCGGCCAAAGCCCCGGAAACGGCATTCGCCGATCGAGCCAGCCGGTCGAGCCGGCCGAGCAGCTGCCGGGACGGCGCCTCGCCGCCGACTCCACCGAACGGGCTGGCCAAGGTGACGACGCGGCTGCCCACTGTGCCACCGGACCGGTCGAAGACAGCCTGAGCCGCCCGCGGCAACGCTTCGGTGTCCAGCAGGGACTCCAGGTCGGCGACGGCTTCCGCCAGCCGGTCGGGGACGTCACGCCCGCGCGTGCACCAGCGGCGCAGCTCACCGGTGAGGTTCTCCACGGCGCGGTAGTCGACCTCGGCGCTCGCCGCGGCGGTGGCAGCCTGCTCAAGTGAGTGGGCCTCGTCAATGACGAGCAACGTCGAGTCCGAACCCACGTCCGGCTGGCTCAGGAGCAGCGCGTGGTTGGCAACGATGAGCTGACTCGCGGCGAACGCCTCAGCCGCCGTCTCCGAGAGCCGGGCGAGGAGCGACGACGAGCTGCGCCGGTAGTCGCCGTTCTCCTGGCTGAGGCCGATGAGCCAGAGCGTCAGCGGGACCCGGGCACCCGATTCGAAGTACTCGGAAATGAAGGCCGGGAGATCGGCCGGGTCCACACTCCGGGAGGACCAGCGGTCGTCGAGCGTCTTCGCCTCGCCCAAGCGCCGGACCAAGTAGATCAGCAGCTCCCGGTAACTCGGGTCGGTGGCGAACCGGGTGCGCTGCTCGGGCCGGGAGCTCGCCACCGCGCCGGTGGCGTCGGCCAGCGCGGTGACCATCGCCCGCAGGGACAGCCGGTTCCGCTTGCCCTTGACCAGCGCGGCGACGTCCGCCAGACCGGGCACCACCGCGGCCAGCTTGGCGATGTCCCCGGCGAGCTGGGACTGCAGCTGCTTGGTGTGGGTCGAGAGGACGACCTGCCGGCCCAGCGCACCGGCGAGCCAGTCGAGACCGGTGGCGAGGACGGCGAGGCTCTTGCCGGTCCCGGTGGGTGCTTCACACAGAGCATCCCGGCCGGCGGTCACCTGAGCGGCCAGCTGGGCGGACATCTCCTGCTGCGCCGGTCGACGCTCCACTCGCCCCGAGGCTGCCGCCTGGGCAAGGCGGTGCGGATCGACCCGCCCCGAGTCGTCGCGCAGCTCGTCCGGCACGACCAGCGGGGTGTTCCGGCGGCTCGGTGACGGCGCCGGGATGAGGTCGGACAGTACCTGCTCAACCTCCGCATCGTCGTGCTCGTGGGTGGCCAAATCGGACGGAAGCAATGAAGCCAGCAGGTCCCAGGCCGCGCTACCGGTGCCCGCGCTCAACGCCAGGACACGCTCTGCTTCAGGCCACGCAGCCACGGTCGACGCCGCGAGCTGGACCACGCGGGCCGTCAGTGTTGCGTCTGCCTCGGCGTCATGCCAGCGCAGCCCCGTGCGGTCGACCCCGACCTCAGTGGCCAGCTCGGCCAGTCGGTGGGAGGAAGCCGTCGGCCAGATAGCGTGAGCGAGGTAGAGCGCATCGACCCGGCGGTGGCCGCCGAAACCCTGGATGCCCGCGTTGCCGCTTGCTTCGTCGAGCAGAGGGAAGTCGGCCTGTATGCCGTTGTAGGCAACCAGGGTGTCGGCGTCGGCGCAGAATTGCCACAGCGCTTCGAACGCTTCCACCGGACTAACTGCATGGCTTTCGTATGACGCGCGAACGCGCTCCGATCTGATCTCCGCTTCCCAGTATTCGTCCGACAGCCTTACCCAGGCCGTGAACCGCTCCCCCTTGCCAACCCAATTCGAGTCGCTGGACAAGCGAGCGGCACCAATCTGATACACCTGGCGATCGCCGTCCGGTTTCTCCGAGCTGGGACGAACCACGGATTCGAAGTCCACGATGACAGCCCGCAAGAGATCGCGCCGTCCGTCGTCAGGTTGCGCCGCTTCTGCAACAGCAGAGAGTATTTCACCGTCAGCCAGCACCAAGCCGGCCTGGATCGCCGACATGACGATCGTACGCAGACGTCGCAGTGTCAGTGACGGCCAACGACGCTGAGCTTCGCTCAACAGCGCGCTTCCGTCGACCGGACCGATACGAGCAAGAATCTCAGCGACTTCCCCGGCCTGGCTCGCTCCTACGGCTATGGGAACCTCCGACGACGTCGTCTCAACCACAGGATCGTGGCTCCTTTTCACGTTTGCCGAACGAGAGGTGCAACGTCAACACCAAGTCACTGGGACGGCCCAGTAAATCCGGCTCCGCCCAGCAAGATCGACGATCACCGCTAGGTACGGTTGATGGGTCGGCGGTCAGCCACCCGCTGTTACAACGCCTCAGAGGAAATCGATAACGTTTCGCTAGTCGAGCGCCATGCGGACCCGGCACACAGCGAGGGCTACGCTCGATCGTCGCCGCATAGGGCGTTATACATTCCTCAATGACGCATCGCGACTGCGCTGATCGGATGAACCACTCAGAGCGCGCCGTCATGACCCCACGGCGGAGACATCCGTCCAGCGTGATCCTACCGCACCCGCCCTTACCTCAGGTCGCACCACCTGCTGGCACGGCCGATCTGCTGGCGCAGTGGATGAACGGCAAGAAGCCAACAACCACCACCCCTACCCGCCGCGACCACGGCAGTGGCTTGCGGTTCGCCTTCTACGGCCGCACGTCGACCACCCGCCATCAAGACCGCGTGTCGTCACAGGGCTGGCAACGGGACATGGCCGATGAGTTGGTCGCGGGCCACGGCCAGGTCGTCGTGACTTACTTCGACGCCGGCGCCTCACGCCGCATCCCGTGGCGACAACGCCCTCAGGCCGCCCAGCTCATGACTGCGGCCTCGATCCCAGAATCCGTGATCGATGCGATCGTGGTCGGCGAGTACGAGCGGGCCTTTACCGGCACCCAATTCGTCACCCTCTACGCCTGGTGCACACGGCACGGCATCCAGCTGTGGCTGCCCGAGACAGGAGGTCCAGTCGACCTCGCTAACAGCGATCATCGGGCGCTATTGTCGCTTCTCGCGACCCAGTCGCAGCGCGAAGTGCTCCGCGCCCGCCACCGGGTACTGGCAGCGATGCATAACCAGGCAACCCAGCAAGGACGCCACCTCGGCGGCCGACCACCCTACGGCTACCAACTTGTCGACGCCGGCCCGCACCCCAACCCGGCCGACGCCCGCTGGGGCCGACGCCTCCAGCGCCTCGCCCCCGATTCTCGAACCGCACCCACGTCGCCTGGATGTTCCGCCAGCGTCTCGCCGGGCACAGCGTCGCCAGCATCGCCCGGCACCTCAACGAGCGCGGTATCCCCTGTCCGTCCAGCGCCGATCCACACCGCAACCGGCATCGAACCCGCAGTACCTGGACCCTACGCACCGTCGCCGTCATCCTGGCGAATCAGCGCTACACCGGACGGCAGACCTGGAACCGTCGCGCCACCGGCACCGACGGCCCAGCCTCAACGCCCGCGCTGTCGTCGAAGGCTGCCCATCCGGCGCTGATCACGGAGCAGGACTTCGTCGCCGCGCAGCAAGTCCGAGCAGCGCGCCCCGCCGACGACGGCCAGACTCGCCGATTCGCCCTCGCCGGGCTCATCCACTGCGGCGTTTGCAACCGGCGACTGGACTCGCACTGGAACCACGGGCGACCGACGTACCGCTGCCGCCATGGCCACACCAGCAGCCAACGCGCGGGCCAACCGCGGCCGAAGACGCTCTACATCCGCGAAGACCATCTCGTCGACGAGATCCACGTCCGGCTCGGCATTCAAGACGGTGACGGC
Organism: Amycolatopsis azurea DSM 43854; assembly: GCF_001995215.1. GTDB lineage: Bacteria > Actinomycetota > Actinomycetes > Mycobacteriales > Pseudonocardiaceae > Amycolatopsis > Amycolatopsis azurea. The sequence goes on along the minus strand of NZ_MUXN01000002.1, from coordinate 533,798 downwards.
CACGTCCCGCTGGAGTCAGCTCGGACACGAAGCAGCCGTATCACCGTAGCGTTGCGCGACTCGCGGCAGTTCATTGTCTGCGATAGCGCCGGGTGGCGACTAGAGAAGATCGATTCGAGCTAGGCTGCGATCGCCCCAGCTTCAAGATCGCGTTCCGCGATCCGTGGGGTAATACTGTGTCCGAGCGAGTTGCTCACTATCCACACGGCTCGACCTCGTGTGACATTCAGTCATATTCGAAAGCAGCCGGTAATCAGGCACCTCCTCGTCAGGGAAGATCATACCAACTTCTGATTAGGTCGCGGTGTACCGGTAGTTGGCTCAGGCACGTTAACCCTGCTGTTATTGAGCCTCTGCCTACGGCAGATGACGTCGAGGCCCTGGTGCTGCGCCATGAGGTCGCTGTGTTGCAGTGGCAGGTGGGTAAGTCGTGTCCGTCATGAGTGAGCTTCCCCCTGGTTCGCCGGACCAGTTCTAGTCCAGGTGATCACTGCGTGGAGGACTATCGCGGATTGGTAGACGATGGCGAGCTTGTCGTAGCGGGTGGCCAGGCCACGCCATTGCTTGAGCAGATTGAACCGGCGCTCGACAACGTTGCAGCAGCGGTAGTCCACCGGTTCGAACGTGAGTGGGCGACCACCGCGTGAACCTCGTAGTTTGAGGTGCCCGGACTGATCGCAGGTTCGGGGATCACCGCGGTGATGCCCCGGTCTCGCAGATGCCGGCCTGACCGGCTTCGGACCCGGCCACGCGCGGTCCGACGGATCCGCAGGTGTCGCATCAGGTGCGGGAACATTGGTGCGTCGCCGACCAGGGCCATCAGTGGTCGGCCGTTGCCGTCGACGAGGTGGTGGACTTTGGTGCTCCAGCCGCCACGAGGCGGCCTATCGCGTGATCACGCGGCTCAGTCAGCAGATCCGTGTAATTCGACCTAGCCCTTGTAGGGCAGGTGATCCTGGTGGCGTGCTTACGTGCCCGCACGATCGTCGAATCCACCGACGACGCCTAGTCCACCAGACCGGCCGCGTCCGCGATGGTCAGCAAGCGTTGCAGCACGGCGTCCCAGGTCTCTTCGTCGGCCATCCGGCGATGCCAGGTCCAGATCGTCTGCCACGGACCGAATACGTCCAGCACATCCCGCCAGGCGATCCCGCACCGTTAGGGGTAAATGACTCCTTCGACCATCGCCCGGGCATCGGAGAACGGCCTGCCTCGTTTACCAGTACGGACCGGGAGCAGATCCTCGATCAACGCCCACTACGACGTCTGACAGCAACTGAACCGCGACACGACCAGCAGCATCCCAGCCGCCAACCAAAACCTTCGCCAAAGACGCCCTATCACCTAACCGCGTACGTGCTGACGATGCTGGTCGTTGCCATGCTTCAGTGTTTGGCACGGTACAACCTCCAGCTGACACAAGTTGCTATGACACATCCTGATGCCTTCAGTAGCTGCCTAATTAATACTTAAAGGCTTCGGGGCAAAATCAAAAATTTGACATCCAGACTGTCTGGCCACTTTTCGATGAAGTACATTTCGGCGTCCTATTGTATCGATGAGAGCTATCTTGGCCGTAAGATTGAGTCTTTCAAATCAATCACGAATACGCCTTGCCTGGTAGCAATAGCAACTTCGTTTTCTGTGGAAGCAACATCCAATACGCTGTTAGCAGGAATCTTTCCGAATACGCCTCTGTCGGGGCGCCAAATCAAAACGTCACCTTGCGCAGAAGCGGCCAAAAGCACGTCAAGACCGCCAACTTTGCCCATGGCGAGGTTTCTAATAGAATTATTAGAAACCGTTGAGGTGATCGCCGGTGCTCCATTTGGATGCCATAGCCGGATGATTCCGTCATCGCCTGCCGAAGCAATCACTACATCGTCATCTAACGTGCCAGCTACGACGGCATGCACCCATTCCTGGTGGCCGCCCATGATCGAAGTGCAGGTACCTCGCTGCCAATCCCATATACGAACAGTTGCATCTGATGCTGACGACGCCAGAAACGAGCAGCCATTCACGACAAATGAATCAAGGCTAAGGATTGTACCATCATGTCCGCCTAAAGAATGCAACCTTTTCCCAGTGCTGACACTCCAAACCGTAATCATCCGATCGTCGCCGCCTACGGCGACGAACAACTCTCCCTCAATCATTATAAACGTTACAGCGCGTAGCGTTCTATCGGGGCCTTCAAAGTCAATAATCAATTGACCCTCAGTAGACCAGATGCAGACATGCCCTTCACTTCCAACGGAAGCGAGAAAGTGAGAAAAGCCGACATCGACTGCGGAAATACAATTTATCGCCGAGTGATGTGCCTTCCAATCGGTAACGAGTTGCCCAGATAGGCGATCCCGGATAAAGATTCGGCCGTCATCGTCTGCCGAGATCACGACATCGCCTTCTTTTGAACCTGCTAGGGCCACGCAGTGAGTTGCTGCGGCTTTAGTTTGACCTGCGAGAACCTTCTGACTGTCAGGTGCCCAAAGACGGACAGTGCGGTCGTGGCCGCCACTGGCAATCAATAAACCTCCGTCGTCACCAGTCCTGGCATCGACCGACCAAATGACATCGGAGTGGCCTTCAAGCAGCTGTGCGCAAGCACCGTCACTTACGCTCCATATTCGTAACGTGCCATCGGTGCTCGCCGACGCAATAATTGGTCTCTTCACCGAATTACTTGCCGATAGGCCCGTGATCCAATCGGTGTGGCCCTGCAAAGTCATTACGATTCTACTGTTCGCCAAGTCCCAGACGAAAATCTCGTTGCTGCTACCGCCGGCTGCAAGGAGCATTTTATCTTCAAGAGTGATAAAAGCCATGCCGTAAGTACTTTCTGAGCAGTCATGAAGAGTGCTCAAAACCGACCAAGAATTAGTGTCCCACAGGGTGATGAAATTGTCATCACCACCCGCCGCAAGGATTCCCCCATGATCCACCGCTATTGCGGCAAGTGTTCTTACCCAATCCGAATGTTGCTCCAGTTTTACTTCAATTCGCGCGCCAACTATGTTCCAAATACAGACTGTGCCTTGATCGCCGGATACCGCTGCTATATCACGCTGGCCAGGAACGGGAGAAATGCTAAGAATCTCCCCGACTTGAGCGTCAAACTGATGCAGAAGCGTCAACGTTCTTAAGTCCCAGACATTCATTAGGTTGCCATCGGAAGTGAGTAATGTTCGACCATACGAAGTATCCAGCCAAGTAGCTGACCGGATCCAATTATCGTGGCGAGCTAGTTGACCTATGCTTCGTCCAGAATGCAGAGACCAAATGTGAGCGATACCGTCACCGGAACCTGAAAGCAAAAATATTTCATCGGGCGGACCGACGAACGTCAATGTGTAGATCGATGAGATGTGCCCAAACAGAGCTCGTGTATAGAAGACTCTGCGAAGTCGGGCCCACCTTGGCCACCACGGAGCACCAATACTTTTCTCGATCGTTACCGGTCGGTTCGTCATAAGTGCATGAAGCGCCAAGACCGCTTTTCTTGCCGATGGAGACTGCCCGCGAAGTGACTCTCCAGACTGCAGGTACGTGCGAACCAGATCTGGGGTATTGGCGGTGATACCCGTACCAAGTGCTTCGGTTAGGACATCCAGGTCAGCATGGGAAAGAAAGTCTACATCATCAACGATTTCGCCGAGACACTCGCCAGTGGCCGCGTGGCTCGCCAAATATCGAGTTATATATGGATTAGCGGATGACCAACCATTTGACCGGCTGCATTGGACGAATGTGGCGCATATTCGCTGGTGAGCGACTATCACGTCAAGCGGTGTTAACATACCGGCCAGAACCTCAGCGATCGCCTGGTGGTAAAGGCGAAACACGGTCTGCCCTTCTTCCACTGCCTCTACGAGATACCATGCAGCATCACTGATTATTGCCGAGACGTCATCATCGGTGTAGATTCGCTTGCCGAGAGAGAGGGTAGTCGCAACTGTTGCCCACACCTCTCGACGAGGCAGCCCCTTGCCTCGGGAGAATGCCAGGGCGCCAAGTAGATCTTGTGCAGCTTCCGGATCCGCTTGACGTTCAATGTCGGCCCTTATAACGCGCTCGAAACCACCTTTGGTAATATCGCTAATGATTTGCTCATGCCAGTCTTGACGAAATACCTGAGCTGACTCCTGCAGTTGGAGCGCGCGAACTGCGAAGCGAGCTAAGAGAAAGACACCTTGGCACAGCGAAGCGACTTTACTTGCTGCGGTCTGCACAGCGTCGGCGTCCGACCAGATCCCCGAAAGACGCTTATACACGTAGCTCGCGATGCTGCCTTCGCTCTCCGGATCTTGATCAAGGTCAATCACTGATGGTCGCACATTTTCGTCGAGTAGCATTTCCGCCAGCGGCCCCAACGAGTCAGTGCTGGCAAGGTCGCGAACCGGAATTTGGCGCCGTGAACCTATGACGATTTTAAACCCTGGTATTTGTGCGAGTTGTCGAACGAGATCCACCGCGATCAGTTGGATGTTTCCGGGCGCCGCTTCATCCAACGCGTCTAACAGTACTGTTCGATCCTTGAGATTATTTCGAAGGTTATCCAAGAGGTTTTCGCACGTGACAACAGTCGAAATATCGGCAAATCCGAACTCAGCAGAAAGAAGGCTCGCCACGTCATTAAGTGACCTGTTCTTTAGATGGACAACCGCATCAAAGGTCCCAAGCTCAGGTATCAAATCTGCATCACTGGATTTCAGTCCAAGCGATACGCATGCTCCATTCGCCCTGCGATCTGCCAAAACTGCGAGCCGTCCTAATATTGCGGACTTTCCGGTGCCTGGTGATCCGGTGAGAATCAAGACTCCTTGCCTGGTTTCTTTGAGCCACTCGAGGATCCGACGAGTCGTCCCGCGGCGGCCGGAGAAATGCCAGCCTAGATCGATGATGTCCGAACCGGAAGCGTGGAGCAAGAAGTGCTCCCGATCGTCTGGTGGCAATGCGGCTAAGACATGGCTTAGCTCAACTGGACGGTCTGGAGCAGGCGACCTGAAGCGAGGGTTTGGAACTATGCGCAATGATTCATTGCCTGCGGTCATCGAAAATTGATGATCGCCCAGGCGATCGCGAATCTCTTCACATAATTCGCCAGGTGTGATGTATGGATCCATATCGCGCCAATGACGTTGCGTCACAGAGCCGTCATCTATGCTGGATACTAACGCTCCGACAAAGAGGCCAGCGTACGATTGTTCATGATGAAGTGTGGACGCGAGGACTGCAACTCGTGTCGGTGGCCGCGCAGTACTAGCTGCGCTTCGATGTAAGGTCACGTTCATCTCTGATGCCGCATAGCCGGCCCTGCACGTGTCCAGCAGTATAAGAGCCTGAGAAGCTCCGCTGTTAATGATGCACTCAATAAGGTCAAGTGCGCTAATGGCATTGATCGACGAATATGGTGCCTGAGCAGGACTCGAGCGCGTCAATATAAAATGCCGTCCGAGGTGCATTCTGCCATGACCGCCGACATATAGAATCAAAGAGTCCGTTGACGTCGCAGCCTCTCGCGCCCACTCTGCGACGGCCGCGATAATTTCGACGGCGTTCGCATGCGCTAATGGAACACCTTCGTCTGCCGAGGCAAACCCAAGAGTTCTAAAGAGTGAGCTGATTCGTTCAGCATCCTGTGGTGTATCAGGTAACGAGCCATGAGAGGTGGCCGTATAATCGATGCCGATCGCCAAGATCGCACCACTCTGCCTCCTGGTCACCGCAACTCCCGCCAGTTCGTGAATTCTCAACCACTCGGTAGTGCTATTGACTTTTTCCCTCGCTATGTGCAGAGTACCACGAATGCGCCGCATTATCGTGGTCATTCCAGGTATCCTAGGCAGCGTTCTAAAGCGTGGCGGTAAGCAGATGTGGGGATATGGGCGGCTAGCAAAGGAGGCTGCCCAGCTTGGGCACCGCTTAGTTACAGACTTGCAGTTGGCGCCAGCAGCGTTCTCGCGCGGCACTGAAGGCTATGACGACGGTATTGAAGCCGAGGCATTGCTGCCAAGCTTGGGGCTAATTCCCGGTTTTTTCGGTTCAACTGGCTATAGTGATTTGATTGCCGCTTTGGAGAACGAGTTTCCTGGGGCGGTTTATTCGTTCCCTTATGATTGGCGCCAGTCAAATCGGGCTTCTGCACAACGCCTAAAGGAATGGCTCACTCCAATCCTAATCGATGCTCGACGTTTGGATTCACGATGCCAGGTATCCTTTGTTTGCCATTCAATGGGTGGACTAGTGGCTCGATATTTTGCTCATTGCCTAGATTCACTCGGTGTTACACAGCGGATCATTTGTATTGGTACGCCATTTCTTGGTTCAGTTAAAGCATTAAATTCATGGTTTCCTCGACGTGTAGGGCGCATCGGTCCTGACTTAAGTCAGTTAGTGCGGTCCTTTCCGTCTGCTGCCGAACTTCTTCCAGTCTACCCCTGTGTGAATCTGGGGATTCGAAAAACATTGGTTCCGCTCACCGATGCTGGATTCGAAGAAGTGTATGAAGCAGCGCATCATGGTGCAGACTTTCACTTGGAAATGCGACAAGCGGTGTCCCGCCGCAGTTCTGCTTCGGGCCCCGTATATCATGTCATCTTAGGAAATAGCCAACGGACGCCTGTTGTATTCTCGATGTCAGAAGCTGATTCGTTGCCACCCGCGGATAGTCCGTATAGTCAATCTGGTGACGGCACAGTTGCGCGTATCTCAGCATTTCCTCCAGAGTGGGAAGATGATGCGGCCTGCTTTTTCGCATCTGGACGGCATGCTTCCTTGCAGTCCACTAAAAATATTGTCAGGCAGGTTCTCGGTATACTTTCGGCACGCCCAAGGCCTCCGATGGCGACTCCTTTGGGGATAGCTGTTGAGTCCGACGAAGATGCCATCGCTGTCGGTGACAAATTGACCGTGCGGGGGACGTTCGCTTCACGTGAATTATCGACCCCGATGACGTTATCTTTATATGACGATGCTGGAGAACTTTATTCTGGACCGTCGCCATTCCGCAAAGTGTCTGCCACCGAATGGATCGCTACGACAGTTCTTCGCCGGAGAGGACTATTTCGATGGGATGCGGCTTCAGCGCTGGATGCCAATGAGAAATTACAGCCCATCTCCGATGTAGTGATCGTGCTGTAGTCTGAGATTCTTTCTAACGTTAGGGAACGATGCGAAGAATTCTAAGCTGGAGCGATATCGAGCGATGTGTAGATAATCTTGTTGCAGCACTTGTGGCTAATGAGGCTCCCGAGGTACTGATTGCAATTGCCCGTGGAGGGATGGTGCCAGCCGCTCTCCTATCTCATCGACTTGGCGTTCGTGACGTCAGGATACTGCAGGCACAAGTGACGAGGGGTGATTCAATCGACGCAGATCGATTATCAAGGGTAGTAGTGCCTGATGCTGGACAGCCAGGTGATCTTACAGGGAAAAGTGTCTTGGTTGTAGACGATATCACTACAACCGGTGAGACGCTTATGGCAGTTGTTGATGTCGTTCGTGCACAAGGATGTAGCATGGTAAATGCTGCCGTATGCGTAGTTCGACCTGACTTTGAATTGGAGATAGAATTCGATCTCGTTGCAGGTTGCTCGCTTGACGGGTGGATCGTCTTTCCATGGGAGTTGGGAACGGATAAATCACACTGAATTAAGGGCTTATTGGAATTATTTTAACTAAAAGTATTGAAGGGAAGATGATGCGACCCGAGGATCAAAGGTACGATGCTTCGCTTAAGGCGATGCAAAAAGTAGGCGCTGTTATTATTAGCAATCGAAAGGTTATGGTTGTCAGAAAGAAGAATGAAAAACAAAGCGAATGCATCATGCCCGGTGGAAGAATGGAGGAGGGCGAGACTCAGTACGAATGTCTTGTTCGCGAATTAAATGAAGAGCTAAAGGTTGATGTGGGAGAGTGTGAGTTTGTAGGAACCTATCGTGACATTGCAGTATTTGAAGGAGTTCCATTGGTGATTCATGCGTATCATGTTGAAATAAAGGGAACTCCTCGTCCTTCTAGTGAGATCAAGGAGTATATATGGATAAACACGGAGTTTCCCGCGAGTGGCCTGCGCGTGGCTTCTATTATGGCGCGGAAGGTGATGCCAGAGATGAAGCGTCGCGGTCTTATCGATTGAGTGTCTTTTAGGTTATTCGCACCATTACCGATTTAGGGTGAAACAGGAATCCAACTTTATTGGTTTCACTCTCCCGCTTAATGCGGGTGACGCTTTGGGGAAGTGTATCAAGTGTCTCAATCGATCGTTCGGCGAGTGCACAAAAGAAGCTTGAGATTGCCGCCTGTACTGCGCGGTGCGCGAATTGGGCACCAAGGCAGCGATGTCGACCTATGCCAAACCAAATTGAGTCACGGCGTCTTCGCTTGGGATCGAAAGAGCTTGGACGATGGTAGGCACGGGAATCCCAAGCTGCAGCGAGACTTGATGTAAGTACAGGATCACCAACTTCGATCTTCTGTCTAGATAGCTGGACCTGGCTTGTTGCAATCCTGGGTAAGTTTGTCGGTCCGTTATTATGGTAGCGGAGGACCTCTTCGGTAATCCGGGACCAGGCATGGGTGTGATCTTGTGCTTTAATTGAACCTTCGGTTATGGGCATTATTTTTGACCGGTTTTTGATGCATTGAAGTATGCCGAGAATTATCGGAGCTTCGAGGGGTTCGACTAGATTAAAAAGCAACATGGACACGGTTCCTGTCGCCTCAGTGTGGGAGATTTTACGATCGCTTTTCCATGCGTTCCTGATCGGAGAAAGTGGGCCGTGATACGGGGCTTCTTGGTTCAGGAGTTGCTCTGCGATGCTTAAGATCTCACGAGTTGCCCGGAAGATGCATTGCGGGTCTTCGACGAGACTTGCTTGCGCAGATAACAGTTTTCGAATCTCTGCGAGTTCACGGGCATTGATGCCAAGGGTTTGTGAACATAGTTTTGCGACGATAGGCTGGGCATACTCGGAAACTAGGTCGATGGTATCTGTTGCTTTCAACGCATAACGCAGTGTGTCTCGGGACCATTCCTGTAGTTGATCACTCCAATGTATGATTGCTTTCTTTGTAAAAAGTGGGAAAATAGCGCTCCGAACTCGAGAGTGCTGGTCGCCTTCAAGATTGAGTATGCAACCACCTATAGATGTAACGTCGTCGCCTCGAAGGCGCGGCGCGCCAGGGTAGGCTAAAGATCTTGAGAGGCGGGTGTCCATGAACGCCTGTTTCACATCGTTGTGTTTTGTGACGAGCCACATAGTCTGCCCGCTAGGGGTCTTTACTTTCACGATAGGAAAATCGCTGCACTGTATTTCCAGCAGCGTAGGCGAGATCGAATAATTTGGACCCGGCGGAAAATCTTCAGGGTAGCGCAGCATTTTCGTCGACGCTCCAGCTGGTAGTTTGTTCGTTGGTGATCAAATCAGGTGCGGACGAGCTCCATTATCGTTCAAGTTTGTCCTGGCACGGATGACAAGGATGTAACTTTACCTAAAAGACCTTGTCGGCGACATTGTGTCATCGCCGCTCCAGAAGACGACGCTGACCTTCACGCTGTGCATGCGTGGCTAAAGATGCGACCGATCACGGACCTGCCGCGGTCCGCAGTCAACGACGCCATCCGATACGTACTCGAGGCGCGCGCACCTGGCGCTTTGACCTCAGTAGCCCTGAGGCCAACTCTGACGAACGTTCATCCGTGGGCACCAATCCAGTACCACGTGATTCAGTGCCTCGAGCTGCGGAAGGAGCCGCCCCTCGATACAACGATTCTGGACATCCCCGTCGAGATCAAGGGCACGGTCAGGAACACCTGGATGATCCCGCGCGAAGGCCGGTGCGAGATCACCCTCATGATCCAGATCGACGCCAAGCAGCACCGCTTCCAGGCCCTGCTGATGCGCACCCATCGAGCGTGGCTCACCGGGAAGAAGGACAACTGCGACTACGCGCTTGAGGTTGCGCCATGGACGCCGCTGCCGCCTGAGCCAGTGCGCCTGCTGAGTATGGAACAGCTTCGGGTGGTGTTTGGCTCCGATGGCATGCGCAAGCGGGTGATCGCACTATTCGGCTATCTGCCAGAGCAGGTGATCCCGCGGACCACGATTACGATCGTGGGCGCGGGCCTTGGAGATCCTTTGAAAGGGCACGTGTAAGCAAACCTGACGTACTCGCTGCGCATGGCCTCGTTGTCCTAGCAGGAACCTGGAAGGCGGATCTTCAAACAGCAGCAAGGCTTGGCTACGATCTCAGCAACGAAGCTTGAGGCGCCGTGCCGCAACACAAGCTTGCTACCTAGCGCCTCACTCTCGCCGAGTACTTCCTTGTAGGAAGCTGAGGCTGGATCGTCATCGCTGTTCGATGTTGGCCAGGTGTTCGGTGAGCCACTCCCGCGTCTGTTGACGAGTGAGCGCCTTGTCGGCGATGCGTGCTACTAACCCTGTGTAGAACGAGACGTCACGGTCGTTTTCCAAGAAGAGGCTTGTGGTGAGCTGCTGGAGGTGGAGCACAGGACGGTGCTGGTCATGTTCGTAGATCGTGGCCCCCGTACGGATGTCAGCGACGACAGCGGACTCGGAGGGAACAAGGTGAATGCGAAAGTTCGGTAGCGAGGACACGAGCAGAAGATGGAGCACTTGCTCGTGTACGAGTGAGGGGTCCTGGCTGGGCAGGTCAAGCGTGTTTTGGTGCACGTAGAAGGTAAAGGGCCCCGGCATTCTCAGGGAGGTGGGTTGGCTAGCGAGTCGAGTGTGAACTGTCGTATCGAGAGCGTCCCCGCTCTCGTGCCCGACCCTGGCGAGCGTTTCGCGTGTGTAGGGCTCGATTTGGAGTTGCCTTGGGATTTCGACTGGGGCGTAGGCCGTTACGGACTGGCTGCCAGTGTCGAGCACTTTGACGAGCGGAAGGTCGTCGGGGAAGCCAGCAGGGTGGCCTCTGACCTGGTAGCCGTCATCGGGACGGCGGTCTAGAGCTACCAGCTCGTCGAGTTCGCCAGGGGTTGCTCTCGCTCGGGCTAGGTAGATGGCGATGTCGCCGGCTTGGTAGTTGCGGAGGCCGCTCTCTAGCCGCGAGATGGTGGAGGCGGGCCAGCCGAGCATTCGGCTCATGTCGGTTGCGAGGTAGCCGGCGCGGGTACGGATCCGCCGCAGTTCTGCACCCAGCTCCCTCTGTTTCGCGGTAGACAGCTGGGACATCTTTTTCGATTTCACCAGTTCCTGCTCAGGGGTGTAGTGGCGAACGTCGTACTGGAAACGGGGATTGAAAAGCCGTCTGGTGACACACCAGCTGTCCCAGGTGTTGTGACGCATGAAGGCATTCATGACCTTCGGGAACGCCTCGTGTGACGGTTGGGTCGGCTGGCTTTGAAACCGTCACGCCCGCCACGTATCGCCATTGGGGGCATGTCTTTGGAGAGACGGCGACTCAGGTGTCACATCGGCGGATTTGGGCCAGCGCGTTGCGCGGCGACGAGGTCTACGGCTCGGCTAGCGACTCGCTGGAACGCGGTCACGTGACCGGTGAGCCGCTCGAAGCCGAGTTCGGTGAGACGTAGCAGGCTTCGATGCCCTTCGTGTCGAGCGACGTACCCGGCCGCGAGCAGTCGGTCGGTATGAGGGGCGAGGACTCGTGAGCTGACGCGAAGGCGCGTCGCCAGAGCGCCCTCTTCGTGCCAACTGACGTCAGCGAGAAGACACAGGACGAACAGCCGGATCGGCAGGAGCAGAAGTGGGTCAAGCTCACGTTGGAAGACGGGGATCGAGGCGTCGGTTGGCGATGTCATGACTTGCCGCGTGGTAGCTCGGTAGTGCAGAGAGCAGCGCTCGAGGTCGGGAGCCCGCGGGTTCGAGCGGTGCTCAGCAAGTGCCGCGCACACGGCCTGCGAGCATCGGCTCCAGGAGAAGGTCGGAAGAGCCGGCGCAAACGCGACGGCTTGCGGTGCTGAGGCGGGCGGAGACGCCGTTCGACGGTGGATAGCGTCGACCGAGCTGACAGGTACGCCTTGCAGCGGTCACATGGTCGCCCAGGTGGAACGAGCATCGAGAAGGGCAGCACGACGTGACCGCAGAGTCCCTCGTATCGTCCGAGGTCGTCATCTCGGCCACGCGCGAACGCTTCGTCGGTTACGGCGTGATCGAGGCCGTCAACCTCGCTCCTGTGCCAGGTGACGTATGTCCCGGCGGCCACATCCGGCCGCAGTACGTCGCGCATGAGTCCTCCGCTACCTACAGGTTGACCAGCCACAACGGGCGGTAAGGTATGAAATCAGCCTGCCTTATGCGCTCATTTAGGCGACAGGTCACGCGGACGACATAGCGAGGACATCTTGTGGGCAGCATGAAGGCTGGGGAGGGCGCGGTGACGGCTGGCGGCCGCATCAACGACCTGCCGCGGACAGTTCTGGAGATGAAGCTCCGGGAGCGAAACCAGACCCTCGCCGAGTTCGTCGAGGATGCCGAGCGGTTTGCGCGCAGGTTCGGTGAGCCTGGCACGCTCAGCGTGCGGCATCTGCAGCGCTTGATCTCGGGACGTAAGCCGGACGGATCAACGGTCGGACGCCCGCGCCCGGCTACCGCGCGCCTGCTCGAACGGATGCTCGGTCTTGGGATCGGCGAGCTGCTGTCGGCACCTGACGCCGTCCGCGGTTCCACCGAAGACCCGGACGCGGAACTCCGGCAGCGACTTAGCGCTGCTCGCCGTGTGAACGCGGACGTGTTGACCCTGTTTCACAGCCAGTTGTCCTCGGTCCGGCGCCTTGATCGGGAGCTGGGTGCTTCAACAGCCCACGAAGAGGTGGCTACCAAAATCCGGCAAATCGCGCGCTTGCGGTCCCACAGCCTCACTTCGGACGCTCGTGGCCGACTTGCCGCGCTGCTCGCCGAGTTCGGCACGCTCGCCGGCTGGCAGAGGCTCGATATGGGTTCCGTTCACGACTCCTGGCAGTTCTACGAGCAAGCCAAGGCGGCTGCTCGCGAGTCTGGTGACAAGGCATTTGAAGTGCACTGTCTCGCTGAACAGGCCTTTGTACTGATCGACGTCGGCGAGACTGGATCAGCGGTCGACCTGTTGTGCGCTGCCGAGCGTCAGGCCCGACATCTAGCCGGCCGCCTCCTTCGCGCGTGGCTCGCCGCCGCGCACGGTGAAGCTCTCGCGGCAGACGGGCAGCGTTCAGCAAGTCTGCTGGCCTTCGATCGTGCCGCAGCCCTTCTGCCGACCGACGTGTCCGCGGCGGACGGTCCCTACGTGGTGCTTGATCCTGTTCATCTCGCGAGGTGGCGCGGGCACGCGCTTGCCCGGATCGGCGAGCCGGAGGCGGTAAGCGTGCTTTCGACTGCGCTCAGTTGTCTCGATCCGACGTTCACGCGCGCGGAGGCAGCGTTGCGAGTGGACCTCGCTACGGCATTCGTCGCGATGGGCGAGTACGAAGAAGGCCGAGCGCACGCAGCTCGTGCTCGTGCCCTTGCTGTCGAAATCGGGTCTGTGCGGCAGCAACGTCGAATCGCCCAGCTCATCGCTTCGGGGCGCGAAGACTGAGCGGGAGGTGGTACTGCGGGCAACTGCCAGCCCGTAGGCTCGCGGCGTGGCTGACGAGCATGGGTCGTGGAAGACGTTCGGCGAGCGCCTGGTCTACGACAACCGATGGGTCAAGGTCGGGCTGACGGACGTCGAGGCGCCGAATGGCGAGCGCTGGGACTACCACGTCGTGCACCTCGCGCGGATAGCTATCGCGTTGATCGTGAACGACCAGGACGAGGCGCTGATGCTGTGGCGCTACCGGTTCGCTACCGAGCAATGGGGCTATGAACTGCTGGGCGGCATGGTCGACGACGGCGACGACTCCGCTGGGACGGCCGCTCGGGAAGCGGCCGAGGAGTCCGGCTGGCAGCCGGTCGGCGAGCCGGAACACCTGGTGAGCTTCGAGCCGCTGCCGGGCCAGGTCACAGCGCCGGTCGACGTGTACCTGTGGCGCGAGGCCGAACACGTTGGCGAGCCCACCGACACGGAAGAAGTCGGCAGGGTGGAGTGGGTGCCGCTGTCGCGGGTTAACGAGCTTGCCCAGCGTCAGGAGCTGCTCGGATCAGGCACGTTGGTGTCCCTGCTCTACTACCTCAACTCACGCCGGGTATGAGTCGCCTGGCAACACCAGTCGTTCCAGCCGACGTCGTAGCCGCACGGAGCCGACCTGGGAGATGATCCGCCGGGCCTGCTGTGCGTAGGTTCGGGCGGCCTCCCGGTCACCCGATGCGCTGTAGGCAAGGGCGAGATCCACATACACGGCGGCGCCGGCGCGAACGAAGGACGTCGACCGGGCATCATCGACCACGCGTTCAAGATGTTCGATCGCTTCAGGGGCGCCGAGGTGCACCAACGCGTTGCCGCGCCATCGGTCAAGATGGCTGCCGCCGAGGAAGACGAACGGAAGCTCCGGGTGGACGACTTCGTTCGGTAGGAGCGTGTCGGCCTCGTCGAACGCTCGGAGAGCGTCGTCCCGGTGACCAGCGATCGCGTGACCTTCGCCCTCTGCGGCCGCGAGCCAGGCACGCAGCAGTTTCGGGGCGCGCTCGCCGATCGAACGCGCCTCCTCGAACAGGGCGAGTGCGTCATCGACGTTGCCTGTGTCGATAAGGACGAATGCCTGTTCAGCTGTGGCGTGAGCAAGCAACCCGGTCGAGCCGGACTCCATTGCCGCGTATTTCGCGCGTTCGTAGTGCGTCCATGCCTGCGCAAGCGAGCCGATGTCAAGGGAGTTCCACCCCGCCAGCGTGGACGCCTCGACGAGCACGCCGGCCAGCGGAGCCCTGTCGCGACGCAGGATGGTGTGCCTGAGCAGGCCCTCGATCTCGGTGATTTGTCCGCGAAGCCGTTCGAGCCTGGCGGCTGATCCGAACCGACGGTCGGCATGGCGAACGCTGATGACCTCATCGCGGAACAGTTCGATGGTCTGCTCGTCCACGCGGCGGGCGATGACCAGCCGTTCGGCCAGTTCATCGCCGGAGGGGCCGGCGAAATCGCCCGTCGGGAACCCGAGATCGTCGTCGGTTCGGCCATAGATCTCGCGCAGGACGGCACGCATCGGCGGTTCGGGCACCACATGGCCGTTCTCCCACCGGGAAATATCCGTCTTCCGGCTAGGGACCGAGCGTTCGGGCAATCCGTGTGCCGCTGCACGCGCGTTGATTGCTCGCGCGAGTTTCTCCTGGCTCCAGTCAAGCGCATTACGAGCGGCCTTCAAGGGCTTGTCGAGTTCATGACGTGCGCCTCCGGCACTGGCCTTGAACTGCGGAGATAACAGGAAATAACACGGGGCATGTAAACCGCTGCCAGCTCCCGCGGCCCGGCAAAATGCCGTTTCTTAGTGACATGAGAAACGACAAGGAACACCGGCGGTCGACCGAGTCGGCCGATCGCAAACAGGATTTCGCGCTAGCCGCGGGAGGTCCCATCGCGGCGGAGCAGCTCAGTGAGATCGGCGAGGTGCTCGGTGATCTGCGACAGCCGCTGTTCGATGACAGCGAGCCGTGCCGAAACGGCGTCTTCCATGTCTTCGCGAGGCTGGCCGAGGGACGGCGGGATGCGGCCATGCAGGACGGCGAGCAGATGCTGCGGGTGCAAGCCGAGCGCGACCGCAAGCGCTTCGAGCGTCCGGTCGCTTCGCTTGCGCTCCACAGTGTGGTTCTGGATTTCGCGGACGATCGCCTGGGAGACCTGCGAGCGCTCAGCCAGTTCGCGTTGCTTCCACCCGAGCTCGTGTACGCGCTCGTTGATGGTCTTCGCGACCGCCGCCCAGTCTTCCGACACCTATTCCTCTTCCTTCGTGGTCCGCCTCAGCGCCGACATTAGCGCTTGACGGAATCAACGACGCTGAGATCCACACCGCGTCGCGCATTCGGACCATTCTCGCGCCTTTGCGCGACTAAATCAGCGCACATTTAAGGCTCAAATCAGCTTCTTAACTTTAGGGACTACTCCAATGCAGAAGAAAATGCCTGACGCTGGCGGCCCAGCGTTCTACTCACCGGCTGACACCGCCTGGATTCTCGGCGTTGACCTCAACTCGATCCATCGCGCCATCCGGATCGGCGAGCTGCGGGCCGAGCGACGCCGCTCGCAGCTCGTCATCCCTGCCGCGGAACTGCGGCGAGCCCTCGGTGGGGGTGCGCGATGAGCGAACTCGACTACACGGAGATCGCTGCCCAACTAGACCGGTTCGCCCCTGTTCCTGACTCGGTCTTGAAGGATGTCGTCGAAGGGGACGGCCTGTGCTTCTGGGCGTTCGAGCGCGCGGACATACCGGAATTGACCGGGGACGATCCACCTGACAGGGAACTGGCCAAGCGACTGTGCGCCGGCTGCCCAGTGATCGACGAGTGCCTTGAACTCGATCTCCGCACTACCGGGCCGGATGCTCTCGGCGTGTGGGGTGCGATGCCGGATACCGACCGGCGCATCCTCCACACGGTTTGGCACCGTCGCCGAGGAGGGGAGGCTCGATGACGCTCACCCTCTCAACGACACAGGTTCTCGCCGGACTTGGTGTTCTGTTCGCCCTGTTCATGGTGTGGCGTGTCGGCGCACGCAAAGCGCGCCGCGCTGCCGAAACGGCACGAGCGGGCGCACGAGTCGTCTCGCTCGCCGGAAAAGTGCTGTTCACGGGCGCGGCGTTCGTGGGCGTGCAGTGGCTCGTGATCACACATCCTGGCAACCCGACTCTGTTGCTCGTGGTACTCGGAGTGCCGGACTTGATCGCGGCATACGTCCTGACGCGTGCTCTGACCGTCACATCACTCGATACCTCACGTCGAGGCGGTGGGCGATGATCGACATGACGCAGGAGATGTCGTCCCGTACGGCATCGACGAGCCGTGCTCAGCGACTCGCCGCGGATGCCGCAGAGGCTGCCGATGTCCGCCGCTGGCGGACCCATCCGGACGTCGTCGCCCTTCGGATCGAACGAGTTCGTGCTCAGGTCGACCGGCTGTGCTGGGCCGGAATCATCCTCGGACTGGCTTTCACCGCGGCCAACGTCCAGTGGTTCGCTGCCGCCGGATCAGAATTCGGCTCGTTGCCCTGGCTGACAGCCTGGCTGCTGGATCCGACTGTGTGCCTGGTGCTGCTCGCCATCCTTCGAGCGGAGCAGGTCACTGCCCGGTATCAGGTTCGCACCGGGCGGTGGGTCCGTGCGGCGAAGTGGCTCACGCTGGCGGCCACGTACGTCATGAACACCTGGTCCTCGTGGGCAGCCGGATCACCGGCTGGAGTGGTCTTGCATTCCGTGCCGCCGATGGTCGTATTCGTCGCGGCCGAAGCCGTCACCGACCTACGCGACAAGCTCACGGACGCCGTGCAGATTGCTCTCGTGAACACCGCGAAACCCGCGGACGTTCATGAACTGGCGACGGCCGATCGTGAACGCCCCGCTCGTCGGCTGTTCGCCGACTACCTCGCCGACGCGCGGCTGGCCTGGAAACCCGAGGTCAAAGTGACGCCCGCCTGGGTGCGAGAGGTCACCGGTTGTTCGCGCGGGTTGTCCTCCCGGCTCGCTGCCGAGCTTTCGGCCGAGGTGAACGAGGGGGTGCGCCATGGCAGCTGAAGCGAATTCAGAGGCTGACAGCGGCGTCTCACTTGCCCGAATGGCCACGGGCGACGTCGAGCACGTCGGGCCGATCTTGGACGGCGAGTTGATCGACGACTCGCTACCCCAACCGCGTGTTCGGACCGTTCGTCGGCGGCTCGCGCGCTGGTGGAAACACTCGCCGCGAGTGCCACTGTGGATGAAGAGCAGGCCGCAAGCTGTCCAGGCTGCGAAGGACGCCGTGGTCTGGATAGTCAAGTCGCCGCTTCGGTACGCGGGTGCGGTAGTCCGTGGGGCCGTAGCCGGTACGCGAGCGTGGCGAGGCTGGGTCAAGGTAAACGACTATCGGACGGCTGCCGAGGACTCGGAGAAGCTTGCCGACAAGTTCACGGAGATTCGTGAACTGACGCTGTTCCGCTGGAAGGTCACTGGGGCCGTCGTTGCCATAGTGGCGTTGGCGGTCGCCGTTGTGGATCTCCTGTACGGACACGATCCACTGTGGATCGGCGGGGCTGCCGCATCACTAGCGCTGGCGATTCTGGGACGCCGCAAGGATGGCAGTCCGGGACGGAAGCCCGCACTTGCCGGTCCGCGCACACTGACGTGGACGATGGATCCGCAAGTTCTTGTGGATGCGTTCCGCGACGCGAAGCTGATCGGGAAGGACGAGACACTTCGCTTGGTGGAACGGGCAACGCGCGTGGGTGACGGTTGGGCGGTCACCGTAGACCTGCCGGCGACGCGGAAGGCCGCGGATGTCGTGAAGAACCGGGATGCGTTGGCTTCAGCCCTGGCAGTCGACGAAGTTCAGCTCATCGTGGAGCGCGTGCGCGGAAACGGTGGGCATGCCGGCCGGATCTCGATGTGGGTTGCCGATGAGGACCCGTACGTTCGCCCGCCTCTTCAGACGCCGCTGCTTGGCGTTACGCGGTGGGATGCTTGGCGGCCTGTCCCGTTCGGACGTGACGCACGTGATCGGCGGATCGATCTGCCGCTCGTGTGGACATCGCTTCTGATTGGCGCTATTCCCAGGCAGGGTAAGACGTTCGCTGCCCGGCTCGCTGCCAGTGGACTTGTCCTGGACGCTTGGGTGCGGCTCTACGTAGCGGACTTCAAGGCTGGGAAAGATTGGGTCGCCGCCGGGCAAGTTGCGCACCGCTTCATGGCTGGTGACGAGCCTGAACACGTCCATGCCCTCATTGATTGGCTGGCCGAACTGGTTGCCGAAGTCCAGGGCAGGTTCCGGCGTATGCGGGATCTGGACGACTTGGTGTGCCCGGAATCGAAAGTGACGCCGGAGATGTCACGGGACAAGGCGTTGAACATGCCGATAACGGCGATCTTCATCGACGAGGTTCAGGTGCCGCTCGAAGATCGCACTCCTGTTGAGGTACAAGGAAAGAGGCTTGCGGCAGGCGAGTACATCGGCGAGTTGTTGACGTGGCTGGCCAAGAAGGGGCCAGCGGCCGGGATCGTGCTCGTACTCGCCACTCAACGCCCCGACTCGAAGACCATCCCATCCGGGCTCCGGGCAGTGCTCGGATCACGGTTTGCCCTTCGGGTGATGGACTGGCGTGACTCCAACATCGTGCTCGGCGAGCAGATGAACACCCGCGGATTCGACTCGTCTCGCCTTCTGCCGTCGCACAAGGGCGTGGGCATCCTCAGGCCGGACGGTGACACGGCGGCTGGGGCGGACGTATTGGCGATGACGGTCCGCACCTACTACATGCCGAACGAAGACTGGCAGACCATCTGTCAGCAGGGGCGCGCTCTGCGGGAGGCGGCTGGAACGCTGACGGGGCATGCGGCCGGTCAGGACAGCATGCCAACGCTCGATCACGCTGCCGTTGCACACGCTCTGGGCGCGGGGGTTGCGACGAGCCCATCGATGCCTGAGTTACCAGAACCGCTCTCTGCGCTCGTCGAGTATCTGGGAGTCGACCTCGGGCCTGAGGGGCGGCAGTTCGTCCCCACGGCCGAGTTGGTGGAGGCGCTCAGCATCGAACGCAGGACGTTCTCGCAGCAGATGACCGAAGCAGGATGTCGGCCGACGCGAGACCGTGTGACCAGCGAAGACGGTGAGACTCGGCAGGTCCGGGGCTACCTGACCGCTGATATCCGCCGCGCTGTGGAGCAGGCCGGTCATGGCGAGGGATACGTCGCCGCAGGGGCACGGCGATGAGCGCGAACCAGAACAACCAGCCTTGTCAGGTTATCCTACCTGCGGGATTGCCTGAGCTGACGCCTGCGGGAGCACGCGCCTTGCTAGCGGTTCTCATCGACCTGACTGAGGTGCCGGTCCTCGATGGACCGAGGAGGGAGGCGACCGATGACCGCTGAAATCAGCGACCCATGGTCGAAATTGGACGAGATCCTCGGTCTGGAGGTAGCCGAGCCCGTGGACGACGGGATCGGCGCGCTGGCGGTCTACGGTCGCTGCTCGACTGAAGACAACCAGGACCCGGAGACCTCGCGAGGCTGGCAGATCGGGAACGCGCGCAAGTTCGTCGAGCCGCTGGGCGGCCGGATCGTGGCCGAGTATTTCGACGTGGGCCAGTCGCGGTCAGTGCCGTGGGAGCGGAGGACCGAAGCGTCGCGCTTGCTCGCCGAGCTGAAGAATCCGCGCCGGACGTGGAACGCCCTGGTCGTCGGCGAGGGCACCCGATGCTGGTTCGGCAACCAGTTCTCGCTGATCGCCCCGCGGTTCGCTGCTTACGGCGTGGAGCTGTGGGTGCCGGAGCTGGGCGGGCGGTTCGACCCTCGGAACCCTTCGCACAAGATGCTGATGAGCGTGCTCGGCGGCATGAGTGAGTCGGAGCGGCAGCACGTTCAGGCACGCGTCCGGGCGGCGATGGACGCGCAGGTCGTCAACGAGGGACGTCACCAGGGAGGCCGTGCACCGTACGGGTACGTGGTCGTTGATGGCGGCCCCCATCCGAACCCTAGGAAGGCGGCGGAGGGGTTCCGTCTGCGGGTGCTCGCGATCGATGAGCCAGCCGTCGAAGTCGTGCGCCGCATCTTCGCTGAGTACCTCGATGGGATGGGCGATCGAGCGATAGCGAACGGGCTCAATCGAGATGGGATCCCTTGCCCTTCGGCTCGGCGGCCGGAGCAGAACCGGCATCGGCTCGCCGATGGCTGGCAGGGGAGCACAACGCGATCGATCCTGGAGAACCCGCGCTATACGGGCTATGCGGTCTTTGGACGGTCGGCTCGGCAGGAGATGCTGTTCGATCCCGATGACGTCGCTGCCGGCAACGTCGTGCGGTTCCGGCGAGCAAAGCCGGACCGGGTGGTTCGGTCACGTAAGCCCGCTCACCCGAAGATCGTCTCGGTCGAGGACTTCACGCAGGCACAGTTGATCCGGCGAGCCAAAGCGGCTGGCGGCCTCCGGACGGCTCGCAAGGCCGAACGCGCGGGCCGCCCGGTGAAGCATGTGTACCTGTTCCGCGGTCTCATCCGGTGTGCCGCCTGCGAACGGAAGATGGAAGGCAGCCCACGCAAGTACGGCATGTACTACCGATGCCCTGCCCGAACATTGGCGCCAGGTGCACCGGCCTTGCTCACGCATCCGCCCACGATCTATCTCCGGGAAGAACCGCTGCGGGACGCGGTGAACGGCTGGATCGGTGGTCTGTTTGACCAGCAGAACATTGAGCAGACCGTCAGCCAGCTCTTAGGCGCTCGGCCAGCGGCGCGAACCGAGGTCGACGGAGTCGTCAGTAAGCAGTTGGAGGAGGCGGAGGCCAAGCTCAGGCGCTTCCAGGACGCCATCGCCGCTGGCGTTGACCCGACGGCGCTGGTCGAGAGCATCAACGAGGCTCAGGCGGACCGAGCGGCAGCGCAGGGAGCGCTTGCGGCCGCGGGCGAGCCAGCGGGGATCACCGATGCAGAGGTCTACGCGATGATCGACTCGCTTGGCGACATCGGGGCAGCGCTCGCCGACAGCGAACCGGGGAAGCTCGCAAGGCTCTACCGGGATCTTAGGCTTGACCTGCGGTACGACAACGAAAAAGAGGCCGTCTACGCGACGACCTCTTTGCGTGTGAATAATGCGGGTGTCCGAGGGGGGACTTGAACCCCCACGTCCGTTAAGGACACTAGCACCTCAAGCTAGCGCGTCTGCCATTCCGCCACTCGGACTTGCTGATATGAAGAGAGTATACGTCGCCCAGGAGGCCTGAATCAGGGGGGTACTTATAGTCACGGAGACACACATTGAGATGATGATCGGTTACCGTCCGCCAGCTTTCGGGCTCTACCGAAGCCAAAGTTGCACCTAACGTATACTTGTAGCCACCCAAAGTCATGACTGCCGGTCCCGCGCCCTCTGGCTGACGGAATGCTCCGTCGTGCCCCACGTCCGCGGTCAGTCCGCTGCACAGCACCCCCAGCGATCTTGCGTCACATGCCCCAGCCACTCACCGTGGCGAGCCCCTCCCCCCGGGGTCACCTGGCATATCCAATGGGCACAGCGCAACCTCATCACGGGTTGGAGGGCACCCGCTACCGCCACCCCTGGTACGGCGGCAACCGTGTACTCGAGAAGGACATATCGCAGAGCAGACACGCGAGTTCGTAAAAAGCCCGTCATAGGCTAAAGCTTCCGCAGGCGGGGCATGAGGCCGAACCGCGGTCTCACGCCCCGTCCGTCCCCAACACCGGAATGGAGACCGATGGCCGCCACGATGCTCCACCACGCCACGGGCAGCGTCTTCATCGAGGACAGCGGATTCTCCCTCGGAGACCGCGACGACCAGGACAGCCCTCTCTACATCGTCGGCGCCGTCTCCACTCCCGACACCACGGGACTCCTCGCAGTGTCAGCGGGTTTCATCGCGGTCACCTGCGGCCTCCACCTCGGCGACATCACCGTCACCACCGAGATCTGGGACAGCCGCCCCGAACCCGACCTCGCCCCCTGGGACGACGTGGCCGAAGTATCCGTCACCTGGCCCACCCGCCATGTCGCGGTCTGCGGAGCCGCAGTCGACGTCGACACCGACATCCCCCTCCCCCTCCCCTCCGCCCCGGGCAACAACTTCCGCATCCGTGACTCAGTACGCAACCGCGACGCCGGCGACAACCGCGAACCCGCCGACCCGGTCGAACAACACCTGTTCCAAATCTGGCCCGACACACCACGCGCCGACGAACTGCTGAAAGCCACCGACAACACAGGCCAACTCTGGCGCGACTATGGGCGCTCGTAAGAGGCCTGGCTTCGCCGGGCACGCGTCGTCCCGATGAGCCGGGCTCACGCCACTGGACCGGGCCGCTAGGCTTTGACAGGGCTGCGAATCGGGCACGTATTTACGTATTGACGCGGCCTCTGAGGCCGTCGTGGGGGCAGGGTCGCCGCAATACTTCACCGCCCGTAGCGGAGTCGGTGTCTAGCGTCCAACCGGGTGTGACCGCGCTGCCCGCGGAAACGAGGTGCTGGACCTGCTCGTGCCGCGTCAGTATCGGCCCGCTCCAGAACGGCTTGTGGGTCGTACCCGGAGTCCGCGACGTCACGGCGCGCCCCGCGAAGCCGACGGAATCCGCGAAACTGGTCCGCAAGGCCTTCGATACCGAACGAATTCGCGCGCGTTACCTCGATTTCCTCGCGAGATGGGCCGCGCTGTCGCCGGACGACTGTACGCGGCACCTGATGCTGCACACCGACTGGCTGCACGTCATCCACCGGGATCCGGGCGTGCCCCGCACCCCGCCCAAATGGGGGCTCTGCGTATCGCATGTCCGGCAGCTTGCGAATCCGATCGGCGGTATGGATGACGATCATTCGTGGATAACGTCGGAGTCTGCGAGAGCTCCGGCCGTAGCGCGCGTGCGGGGGCGAATTCGCGCACTGGGGAATGCACTGAAATGACTCGGCCGGCTTGCCCGCGCCTGGAGGTATCCGAGTGTCCGAAACACTTGCCCGTATTCCGTTGTCCCAGGACGTCGTGTCCGAAAACAGGTCCCCGCGCTGGGCGGTGTGGCGTTCGCCTGACGGTCAGCCGCGCTGGGCCCGGCCGGTGTTGCTGGGCATCGCGGCGGTGGCAGCGGTGCTGTACGCGTGGAATCTGCCGGCGGTGGACTTCGCGCCGTTGTATTCGGACGCCGTGAAGAGCATGTCCGGGAGCTGGAAGGCATTCCTGTTCGGGGCCGTGGACGCGGATGCGACGTCCACTTTGGACAAGCTGGCCGGTTCGTTCGTACCGCAGGTGGTCTCGGCGAAGATCTTCGGGTTCCATGCCTGGTCGCTGGCGTTGCCGCAGGTGATCGAGGGCGTGATCTCGGTGCTGGTGATGTACCGGGTGGTGCGGCGCTGGGCCGGTGTGGTGCCCGGTCTGCTGGCGGCCGGGATCTTCGCGTTGACTCCGGTTGCCGCGTCGATGTTCGGGCACAGCATGGAGGACGGCGCGCTGGTGATGTGCCTGGTGCTGGCTGTCGACGCCTATCAGCGGGCGGTGCTGGAGGGACGGTTGCGGTCGCTGGTATGGGCCGGGGTCTGGGTGGGGCTGGGTTTCCAGGCGAAGATGCTGCAGGCGTGGATGATCTTGCCTGCGTTGGCGATCGGTTACCTGCTGAGCGCACCGGCCGGGTTGCGTCGCCGGGTGAAGCACGTGGTGGTCGCCGGTGCGGTGACGTTGGCGGTGTCACTGTCGTGGATCGCGCTGTACACCTTCACCCCGGCCAGTGCCCGGCCCGACGTCGACGGCAGCACGAACAACAGCGCCTTCTCCATGGTGTTCGGCTACAACGGTCTCGGGCACCTGGGCATCCAACTGCCCGGCGCCAGGAAGTTCGACAACAACGGCGGCGCGATCGACCCGCAGCAGGTGGCCGGGCAGCGTGACATCCTCCCCACCAAGCGGGGAAATCCCGACGAGGACCCGACGAAGGCGACGAGCAGGCCGGTCCAGAACGGCTGGGCCAAACTGTTCGACGGCCACCTCGCCGTCGCGGTCGGCTGGCTGTACCCGCTCGCGCTGCTGGCCCTGCTGTACGGACTGTGGCGGCGACGCGGGGCCGAACGCACCGATCCGGTGCGGGGCGGGATGGTGATGTGGGGAGTGTGGCTCCTGACCTTCGGTCTGGTCTTCAGCGTCGCCGATGTCCCGCACACCGCGTACGTGGCCTCGCTCACGCCGGCGGTCGCCGCACTCTCCGCCCTGGGCATCGTGCTGTTCTGGCGGGCGTACCGGGAGGGCGGCAAGCAGGCTTGGCTGTTACCACTCGTGGTGGCGGCCGAGGTGGTTTGGGCTGCGTGGCTGTGGTCGCACTACCCGAATTTCCTGCCGTGGGCGAAGTGGGGTGCGCTCGCGCTGGGCGTGGCCGCTGTCGTCGCGCTGATCCTGGTGCGCGTGGTCAAGACCACCTCGCCCCGCCTGGTCACCGCCGGGCTCGCCATCGGGGTCGCGGCCGTGGTGGCCGCGCCAGCCACGTACGCGATCTCCGTGCTGGACCCCGATTACTCCGGCACGTCCTTCGACGCCAATGCCGGCCCGGAGTCGGGCCGGATTCCCGCCGCGCCGCCCACCCCGGCCAACGGGGCGGGTGGATGAGCCGGGCTCCCGGAACACATGGAGCGTCGCGGATGGAGATGGGGTAGCTCGACACTGCCGATGAATCTCCCTGCGCACGAGACGAACGACGTGATCAGC
This sequence comes from Amycolatopsis azurea DSM 43854, assembly GCF_001995215.1. GTDB lineage: Bacteria > Actinomycetota > Actinomycetes > Mycobacteriales > Pseudonocardiaceae > Amycolatopsis > Amycolatopsis azurea. The sequence continues at coordinate 508,568 of NZ_MUXN01000002.1, read as the reverse complement.
ACCGTTGCAGCCGCCTGAGAAAAATCGGCCGGAGATGACCTCGCAGCCCGCAAGCCTCGGCGGCGCGAGGGTCACTTCTCTGGCGCCGGACTCATCGGCGAACGAAGGGCAGGGCGCCGTCAAGGTGGGCAAGCGCCTCCTCGTGGCGACCGGTGATCCGGAGCGTGACGCCGTAACTCGCCTGAACACATCCTCGGACGGAGTCGAGACTGAAGTCCGGCTCGTCGGCTCCGTTCACGACGCCGTGGACGGCGGCTAGGTGTTCGACGGTCGCTGTTGCTTTTCGCCGCACTGAAGGGCGTCCTCGATGTGTCCGAGCTGTGCGAGCACTGTGCTCAGGCAGCCTAAGGTTGACGCGTGGAGATGATGGACACCGTTTTTTCGTGCATCCCTGCTGATGTCCCGAGATTCTCGCCGTAGCGGAGGAATCATGGGGACGGCCGCATTGGAGGGACGCGTTGCCGAGTTGCTTGAGGGTGGCCGCCTCACCGGTACGGTCACCGAGGCGGCGTGCTGCCCGCAGTGCTGTGAGGAGGGTGTCGATCCAGTCGGTGCCGTGTCCGCGGGCGTAGCTGAAATACCACAACGCGTCGGCCAGTCGCCATGCGTGGTCGTTCCAGCCGAGTTGCGCGGCCGCGGTGCTCGCCGCGACGAGGTTGTCGTACTCGGTTTCCAGCTGCTGTACCAAGTGCAGGCGTTCCAGTTCGTCCAGCATCGTTCGTGTCCGTGAGCCCGGCTGCTCGATCAGGCGCGCCGCCGCGGGGAGTCCGATGCCCGGCCCGATCATGGATGCCAGTCGCTGGAACGCGTCAGCGGTTCCCGTCTCCAGCACGCGGTAGGAGCTGGCGATGACGGCACCGAGATGTCCGCACAGGTCGCCGGTCCGCGGAGTGTCGAGACGCGTGGAGTCGTCGGCGAGTTCCTCGGCCAAAACCGCCAAGGGAAAGTGTGGATGACGGGCGGCACGCGGCGGGTTCGGTGACGAACTGCCGCCGCGACGATCAGGGGCGTCGACCCCACGCGGACACGATGACCGTGGAGAAATCCAGGAGTTCCCCCTTGGCCAAAGCGGCGTGAAGAGCGTCGAGTTGCTGTTGAGTCATTGTTCCCCGCTCCACGAAGAGAGGGCCGAACTGCTCGATGGAGAGCCGCCATAAATCATCCGAAGGCCCACCGAGGCCCAGCACCATGGGCGTCGTCCGCAATTGGACATCGAGGAGCCCCAGTGCGACAAGGCTGTTAGGCATGCGCCGGGACCAGGTCGCGTCGCTGCCCTGAAGTGCGCTGCTGCGCGTCAACGCTTCGAGGAACGGGGCGAACGCGGACCGCGTTCCCTCGTGCTGTGGGAAGACGACCATGTCCTCGACCATCAGCCAGCCCTGGGGCTTGAGCCAGTCCAGCGTCTTGCGCAGGACCTCCTCGCGCTCCGGGATATGGGAGAGCACGATGCGCCCGTGGACCAGGTCGAACGATTCGGCGGGAAACTCGTGGAAAGCCAGGTCGACCTTGGCCGACTCGAGGTTCGGCAGCCGGTCTGCTTCGATATAGCGGGGGTCGAGATCGGCGGCGATGACACTGCCCGCGGCACATCTCTCGGCGAGCCAATAGGCCATCGAACCCGCACCCGCCCCCATTTCAAGACTGTGCCAGTCCGGCTGGACGGGCAGGCTTTCCAGAATGGCGATCGCGGTCGGGTCCATCGAGCGCTCCAGCGCCCGCAGCCGGGTGAGTTCACTCGGCCTGTCCTTGCTGAGGAAACCCGTCTCGTAAGTGAGTTCCCGGCTTTCATCTGTCAGCATCGTTCGCCCCCCTTATGCCGTGAAATGTTCCACAGGAATATTAAGCGAAGAGCAGCGGCGTGGCAATGTCTCCAGCGCGGTCGAGGCACGCATGAAAAGGGAGGCTGACAGTTCGCTGCCAACCTCCCCGAATCTGACGAATCGTCAGCTGATCGCCGCGGCGAGCCTATCGCCCAAAGCGGCCATCGTCGCCTTGTCGCCCCCCATTCCCGGCTGCCACGGCAGCACCAGCCGGTCCTTGGTTTTGTCGACGTAGCGCGGAATCACGTGCAGGTGAAAGTGAAACACGGTCTGCCAAGCATCGGCACCACAGCAGTTCAGCAGGTTCACGCCGTCGGCGCCGAACTCCTTGACCACTGCCTTCGCGATCCGTTGCGCCGCCAGCGTGACGTCGGCGAGGTCTTCGCCTTCGATCTCGAGCAGGTCCTTGCTGTGACGTTTGGGAATGACCAGCAGGTGGCCGTCCGAAGCCGGGTTAATGTCCATGAAGGCGTACGTCGTGTCGTCTTCGAATACCTTCACGCTGGGGATATCGCCGGCCACGATCCCGCAGAACAAGCACTGATGCTTCATGACCGTCGAGCTTAATCACGCGGTGGATCACGCGCTACTCCCGGCCCTGTTCAGTGCGCATCGTAGATGCCCCGGTAATTGCTCAGCGCGGTCTCGCGGATCCAATGATCGCTCCGGTCGGCGAAGCGATCAGGGGCCAGCCGTTCCGGCGGGACGAGCTGGTCACCAGTCTCGAGGAGCAGGTTCGCGAGCTGGCGGCCGACACCTCCGGCGTGGGTCACCCAGGATGCTTCCGCGAACCACAAGCCGGGCATTTCGGTCGCGGGGCCGACGAGCGGGAGTTCGTCAGGGGTCAGGGCGAACACCCCGTTGAGCTGACGACCCAATGCCGTTTCCCGGAAGGCCGGAACGAGCGCGGCCGCCTCCGCGACGGCGGCGCCGAAGTGGGTTTCCCGGAAGGGGCGTTCCGCCGACTTGAGCGCGGGCGTGGGAAACATTGGCAGCGGGGCATGCGAATAGGTCCCCAGTCCATAACGACGGCCATGACGGCGGGTGTAAATCGCCTGCTCGGGATAGCGCACGATCGGGGCGTCGAGGGGAATGTCGTCGAGGGCGGCCACTTCGGCAGTGAAAACGTAAGGGTGCTCGACGGCCACCATGGGCAGCCGCACCCCGACGTCGGCCGCCAGCACCGGCCCCCAGATGCCGGCGGCGAGCACGACCCGATCGGCCCTGAGCAGTCCCCCGTCCTCGCCCGCGCGGACGCCGACGACCCGACCTCGGTCGGCCTCCAGCGCGCGTACCGGCGTACTCCAGCGAAACGTGGCGCCGCCCTGCTCCGCCGCGTCGACCAGCGCGTGTGTGAGGGCGACCGGATCGGCGGCGCCGTCGGACGGGATGTGCAGCGCACCCAGTGTTCGTTCGGCGTCGACCAGCGCGGGGGCCAGCGCGATCGCGTCGGCCGCGTCGAGCACGTGCGCCTCTATGCCCAGGCGGCGCCCGTGTTCGACATCGTGGCGGGCCTGCTCCAGGCGAGCGGGACCGGTCGCGATCTCCAAGCAGCCGACCTGCCAGAACAGCGGTGTGGGCGCCACTGACGAAAGTTCGCGGTAAGTGGCGACGCTGTCCGTGGCCAGGGCGGCCAGTTCGGGCGTGGCGCTGAGCTGTCCGACGAAGCCGGGAGCGAGCCCTGTCGAGCCGGGCAGGGCGGCACGGTCACGGGCGTCCAGCACCGTCACCCGATCGTGCCCCAGTTGCGTGAGGTGATAGGCGACCGAGGCCCCCACCACACCCGCCCCGACGATCACCACGTCCGCAGTAGCCATAAATACTCTCATTCCCTCATCCAGCCGACCGGCTCAGTCCAGCCTGTCAGCCATCAGCTCGCCGGCCATGATGGCCGTCAGGTGGGTGTTGGCTCGCGGGACGGACGGGAAGACGGATGCGTCGACCACCCGCAGGCCGTCCACTCCCAGCACTCGGCATGACGGGTCGACCACCGTGTCGGGTCGTCCTGGCCCGCCCATCCGGCACGTGCTGGTGCTGTGCCCGGGATCGACGACGTTCGCGAGCAGGTAGTCGTCGAGCTCGCTGTCGTTGTCCAAAGCCGCGAACAAGACCTCGTTCGCCTTCGCCATCGGCCCCGCCAGGATCTCGGCCATCTCCGGACGGCGGGTCAGCTCGACCGCCGTCCGCACCCCCTCGCGCAACCGGCGCAGGTCGCGGGGGTCGGCGAGCATCCCTTGACGCACCAGCGGTTGCGCCATCGGGTCGGGCGAGGTCAACGTCACCAGCCCACGCGAGTGGCTCTGGTTGAGCCAGATCCTGATCGCCCCCAGTCCGGCGCCGGTCTGGTTGTCCGAGACCAGCATCAGGTCGTTCGAGACCGTCCCGGACGCCGAGCCGGTGCGGACGCAGACGTTGGTGTGTCGGTCGTGCTGAGACCGGGGGGCCGCGGCCTCGGTCAGCGGCAGCACCAGCGTCGCCATCGGATGGTCCTGCAGGCCACGTCCCACCGGCAGGTCGGCGCGCACCTCGACGCCCAGCGAGCGCAGCTCGTCGGCGGGTCCCACGCCCGACCGCAGCAGGATCGCCGGGGTGTGGATCACCCCCGCGGACAGGACCACGGTGTCGGCGTACTCGGTCTTCGCCGTCCCGCCCGCGACGACGCGGACCCCGACAGCGCGGTCGCCCTCGAACACGACCCTGTCCACCAGCGTGTCACCCCGGATCGTCAAGCCGGGCAGGTCCCTCGCCGTGTCCAAATAGGAATCGTTGATCGACACCCGGAGGCCGGAGCGCGAGTTGATCGGGTACGGGGAGACCCCGGTCGCGCCCGGCGCGTTCACGTCCGGCGCCCACGGGTAGCCCGACGCCAGCGCCGCGCGGGCGAGTGCGGAATCGACCGCGCCCCACTGCTCCCGCGGTGTCCGGAAGATCGGGGTCGGGCCGCCGCGCCCATGGTAAGACGCCTCGCCGAACTCCTCGTCATCCTCCAGCTTCGCGAAATACGGCAAGACGTCGGCAGGCGACCATCCGGCGGCGCCCAGGCCCACCCAGTCCTCGAAATCCTCCATCGGCGGCCGGATGGCGATCTGCCCGTTGATCAACGAGCTACCACCCATGCCCCGGCCGCGCTTGTACGGCGCTTGTTGCTGCTTGTCGGTCCGGGCGGCCACCAGCCCCTCCCACAACAGCCCTGCGGCGGCCTCCGGCTGAAGCCTGGCCAGCAGCGGATTCGGAGACCGCCACACCTCGGGAAGCTGCCCCGCCTGCCAGTCCGAGCCCGCCTCCAGGAGCAGGACCTGCTTGCCCCGCTCAGCGGAGCGCACCGCCAGCGGCGCACCCGCCGACCCCGCGCCCACCACGATCAGGTCCCAGCCGCGGTCAACCATGTCGAACCCTCCCAGGTAGCAAGATCCCCTGCTGTGAAATCCCCGCGTGAGAGAAGAAACCACGAGAACGGGTCACCGGAACTCCAGCTCGTCGAACGTTCCCGCCGCCCGCCACCCCTGGATGTAGGAGTAGTAGGCCATCGGCCCGCCGGGATAGCCGGAGTTCAGCCGGTGGGAGTTGTCCGCGGGCATTCCCTCGTTGTTGTAGAGACCCGGGGTGCACTCCAGGGAGACCCGGAAGTTCTCCGTACCGGCCAAAAGCATGTCGTGCCAAGCCTGTTCGGCCGAGTGGGAGGGCTCCACCGCACGGTGTCCCCGATCCAGCGTGTGCCGCACGAGGGTGGCGACGGTCTTCGCCGACTCGGTGACATCGTGGCCGATGTTGTTCAGGAAATTGGCTCCCTGGAACGGTTGGACGACGAAGGCGTTCGGAAAGCGGTGGACCTGCAGCCCCTGGAACGTCCGCATCCCGTCCGCCCAGTGCTCGCTGAGCGTCGTCCCGCCGCGGCCCGTGACCTCGTATCCGGCACGGCTGGTGTAGGACGTCCCGACCTCGAACCCGGAAGCGTAGACGACGCAGTCGACCTCCCACTCCCGCCCACCGGCCAGCAGACCGGTCTCGGTGAGGCCTTCGACCCCCTTGCCCTCGGTGTCCACCAGGTGAGTCGTGGGCCGGTTGAAGGACGCCAAGTAGTCGTCGTGGAAGCACGGTCGCTTGCACATCCGGGAGTACCAAGCCTTGAGCTGCTCAGCAGTTTCGCGGTCCTCGACCACGGCTTCGACCCGGTCCCGTATCTCCGCCATCTTCTCGAAGTCGACCCGCTCACGGACCGCGGCGAGCGCCTCGGGGGTCCGCTCGGCCGGGGACAGCAGGCTCATCGCCGCCCGGACGCGCTTGCCCGGGAGGGTCCAGCCGTCCATCACCAGGTCCTCGCCGCCGTCGCCGCCGAAGTAGTTGACGGCGAAGTTCTCCATCCACCGTTGCTGCCAGCCAGGCTCGGCCATCCGGTGGAACCAGTCCGGATCGATGGGCCCGTTGCCGCGCACATCCACCGATGAAGGGGTGCGCTGGAACACGTACAGCTCGCCGCAGGCCTCGGCCAAGTGGGGCACGCACTGCACACCCGTCGCCCCGGTGCCGACGATGGCGACCCGCTTGTCGGCCAGCCGGTCCATCCGGTCGCCGGTCGGACTGCCCCCGGTATAGCCGTAATCCCACCTGCTGGCGTGGAATGAGTGTCCTCGGAAGCGGTCGATGCCGGGGATCCCCGGCAGCTTGGCCACGTTGAGCGGGCCGATCCCCATCACCACGAACCGCGCCGTGAGTCGGTCGCCGCGGTCGGTCGACACGGTCCAGAGCGAGTCGGCCTCGTCCCAGGTCACCTTGGTGACCGCGGTGTGGAACAACGCGTCGTCGTAGAGGTCATAGTGCTTGCCGATCCGACGGCAGTGCTCCAGGATTTCGGGGCCGTGGGGGTACTTCTCGATCGGTACGTAGCCCGTCTCCTCCAGCAGCGGAAGGTAGACGAGGGCATGGGTGTCGGCCTGTGCCCCCGGGTAGCGGTTCCAGTACCAGGTCCCGCCGAAATCGCCGCCCTGCTCGACGATGCGGACCCCGCCGATCCCGGCCTCTTTCAGATGGGCCCCGGTCACCAGCCCGGCGAAACCACCGCCGATGCAGATGACGGTCGTGTGCTCGGTCCGGGGCGGACGAGCGATCACCGGCGTGTAGGGGTCGCCCAGTGCCTTGTCGAACTGGTTTCCCAGCCGGACGTACTGACGCCGCCCATCCGGCCGTAGCCGCTTGTCGCGTTCGGCGCGGTACTTGTGGCGCAGGGCGTCGATGTCGAGGCCGGCTCGGTCGCTCCCATTCGGCTCGATGCTCGATGTCACGGGTTGTCTCACCTTTCTTGCGGGGAGGGGTGGCTGCCGTCGGCCGACAGGCCTTGACGGCGCCGTTCCGCGGGCCAGGGAGCGAAAATCGACCAGAGCATCCGGATCGGCCGGACGCGGGAAATGAGCGTCAGCCCGTGCAACTCGCTGGCTGGTTTCGTGGTCAGCGCCAGATCCGCCTCGCCACTGGCCACCGTCGCCGCCGCGGCGCTGGTCGAATCGCAGCGGATGATCTCCGCGACGTCGAACCGGTCGGCGTCCAGCAGTTCGTGGATCAGCGGCACCGGAGCCGGGTGGCTGGCGATGCGCACCGGGCCGGCGGTGGGAGACGACGGGGCGGCGGCGATGCCGTACAGCGGGGTGTCGAAGACGTACGCCCCGAGGATCCTCAGCCGCGGATCCATGTAGAACTCGGACACACCGTGATAGGCGTTCGCCACCACCAGCAAGCCCGCCGCGCCGGTTCGCACCGCGTTCCCGGCCAGTTCGTACCGATCGTGCAGTTGCACCGGCCAGTCGGAGCCCGGTCTGCCGAACCGGGTGCCCAGCTGGGTGCCCAGGTAGCGGGAAGAGGCCTCACTGCTGGTGCCCTCTGGCCCGAGCGTGGCTATCGGGGCGGCGGGCAGTTCGGCGGGAATTTCGACGTCGAGGATGGACGTCCCTGTCATGGTGCTCATTGACCCCCCACAATGCTCAGTTCGCTGGATCGTTCAGCTGGACCGTGGTCGACCACGGTGCGTACTCGCTCGCCTGCCCGGTGACCGCCGCCCGGTACGACTCGGCGTACCGCGCCGTCACCGGGCCGATTCGCCCGTCGCCCACGACACGGCCGTCCACTTCGGTGACGGGCAGGAGCTCGCATCCGGTCCCGGTCAGGAACACCTCGTCGGCGGTGTAGAGCTCGGACCGGGCGACCTCCCGTTCGACGGTGCGATCGCCGAGGCGCACGGCCATCTCCAGCACGCAGCGCCGGGTGATCCCGGCGAGGATGTCCGAGCCCTCGTGCGGCGTGATCAGGTGCCCATCCCGGACCAGGAACACGTTCGCGGTGCCCGCTTCGGCCACCGTGCCGCGGACGTTGAGCAGGATCGCCTCGTCGTACCCGTTCGACTCCGCCTCGTCCACGGCCAGCGCCACGTTGGCGTACGAGCCGGTGATCTTGCCGTGAGCGGGGAGCGCGGTGTCCGGGATGCGCCGCCACGAGGAGACCTGCGCCCGTGCGCTCCGGCTCAGCGGCGCGCGCGGCATGGGCACCGCATAGACGGACAGCGCGGTGGACAGCCCGCTCAGTTTGACGCCGAACGACGCGCCCGGCAGGAGGGCGAGTTTGTGCGCGATCGGCCGGAGGTAGCAGTCGCCCCGGTAGTCGTTACGCACCAACAGTTCGGCCGTCGCCGCGCACAGCTCGTCCACCGACTCGGCGATCTCCAGGCGCAGCATCCCGGCCGACGCGAGGAAGCGCCGGTAGTGCTCGGCTAGCCGGACGACGTGCAGCTGCGCGGTTTCCGGCTGCCAGTACGCGCGGATCCCTTCGAACACGCCAGTGCCGTAGTGCAGGCCCTGCGTCCCAGCGGTGAAACCGACGTCCTCGTAGAGCTGGATCCGGCCCTGGTGGTAGACGTAGGGCGTGACGCCGACCGAAGGCCCTGCCAAGGGGACGAGCGCGGTCACCGGGCATCCCGGCGCGCCGCGATCGCGAGTGCCGCCAGGCGTTCGCTGTCCGCTTCGACCCGCCGGTCGTGCACCCGGGACGCCTTCCAGCTGACCATCGCGCCGGTGCCGGCGATCGACCCGATGTCCTCCAGCACCACCAAGGGCTCGATGCCGTACCGCCGCCGCACCGCCGCCCGCAGCGCCGGTTCGTCGACGTCGGTGGGCCGCGGGCACTCCACCCGCACGGTGAGCCGGTCGGCGCCGTCGTTGTCGATCACGATCTGGTAGGCCAGGCTGGTGGAGACGTGGGCCAGCACGGTCTGCTCCAGATCGTAGGCATAGGTGGGCTCGCCGTTCAGCCGCACCATGTCGCGCGCCCGGCCCACCGGCCGCAGCGTCGGGGAGGGGTAGTCGGCGGCGCTCGCAGGCGGGCTCAGCCGCACCAGGTCCCCGGTGCGGTACCGGATCAGCGGTTTGCTGCCCCGGTAGAGATGGGTCACCACCAGCTCGCCCAGCCGGGTGCCGTCGGCCGAAGGCTCAGCCGGGGCGCCGGTCTCCGGGTCCACGACCTCGTAGAAGTTGTTCAGCGGCACCGTCCGCAGCAACCCGTCCGCGCGGACGGCGGCCATGATCGAGGCCTCCTGCGACGCGTACATGCAGTTGTAGACCTTGGCCGACCACAACGAGCCGATGTTGTCCAGCAGCGCCGGCGTGACCAGTTCGCCTACCACCATGATGAAACGCAGCCCGAAGTCGCGCTGGGTGTCCAGTCCGAGCGCGCGCGCCTCGTTGGCCATCGACATCGCCATGCCTGGGGTACAGACCAGGCCGGTGACCCGCAGCTCCCGCAACAGCTCCAGCGCGCGACGGAAACCGACGACGGGGGAATGCGGCCACATCTTGGCCACGGCGTGCCCCAGATTGCGGAACACCTCCCCGAAGGTGTCACCGGTGGAGTGCAGTTCGGTCGGCCCCATGATCGCGACGAGGTGCCGTCCGGGGTGAGCGCGGAGCACGTCGCGGTAGTTGACGGTCAGCGCCATGTTGTTGACCGCGCTGTCGGTGTTGTCCCGCGGGCACGGGGTGGACCGGCCCGTGGTGCCGGTCGTCTCGTAGAACACCCAGCCCTCGGTCAGCGGCCGCGACAACATCTCCAGCAGGTTCTCCCGGAGATCCTGCTTGGTGGTGAAGGGAAGGCCGGCCAGGTCGGCGAGCTCGAACCCGTCGACGTCGGTGGTGTTCAGCCGGGCGAAGTGCTTGCGGTAGAACGGGGAGTTCTCGGTGACGTAGCGCAGGGTCGCCCGCAGTTCCTCGCGCTGGTGGTCGGCCAGCCGCCCCGCATCCCACTCCCCCCGCTCGAATTCTTCGTGCCTGGCCAGCAGATCGCGGACCAGTGTGTCCTGTTCGGGATGGAAGATCGTGTACATCTCGCCCCCTCTTAGTCCGTTTCCTGTGCGGCGAACCGTTCGTCCAGATCCACGACCACCCAGGTGGCCAACTCGCGCCACAGCGCGACGCCCTGCTGGTGGTGGGCGTGCACGGCGTACCGTGCGACCGCGTCCATGTCGGCGAACACGCCCTCGACCGCGAAGTCGTAGGAGATGTCGCGACGGGAGACGTCCGGGCCCGCCCACCATTCCTGGATCTCGTCGATGTGCTTGCCGTGACTTCGCGACATGGCCATGGCGGACAGCACCCGCGGGTCGTCGGGCTCGATTCCCGATTTCAGTTTGAAGAGGACGATGTGCCTGATGGTCATGACGTCACCGCCAAGGTCGAGGGGGCGGTGGCATACGGGCGCCACGCCGTCCTGTTACGGAGCATTTCGGCGACCAGGAAGGCCAGTTCCAGCGATTGATGACTGTTCAGGCGCGGATCGCAGGCCGATTCGTAGCGGCCGGGAAGATCCGCTTCGGTGAGGTTCTGTGCGCCGCCGACGCATTCGGTCACGTCTTCCCCGGTGAATTCGAGATGAATCCCACCGGGATGTGTGCCGAGGCGGTCGTGGACCTCGAAGAAACCGAGTACTTCGTCGACCACTCGGTCGAACTGCCGCGTCTTCAGCCCCTGCTTCGAGGTGATGGTGTTCCCGTGCATGGGATCGCTTTGCCAGATGACGTGCTTCCCCGTGGCCGAGACCTTCTCGATGATCGGCGGCAGCAGATCGCGGATACGGGTGGAACCCATGCGGCAGATCAGGGTCAGGTGGCCGGGGATGTTCTGCGGACTCAGCCGGTCCACGTACTCCGCCACCTGCTCAGGCGCGGCGCTCGGGCCGATCTTGACCCCGAGGGGGTTGGCCAGTTCACCGGCGAAGGCGATGTGTGCGCCGTCCAGCTGACGGGTCCGATCCCCGATCCACAGGAAGTGCGCGCTGGAGTCGTACCACGCCGACTCCGCGCGCCGGGTGAGCGCGCGTTCGTAGTCCAGTACCAGCGCCTCGTGGCTGCAGTAGATCTCGTTCGCCCGCGGCCCGTCCAGATCGACGTCGAAGGCGTCCACGAAGCGCAAGGCGCGGTCGATGTTCTCGGTGAAGGCCTCATACCGAGGGCCCGCGCCCGAAGTACGCACGAAATCCTTGGTCCAGCCGTGCACCTCGTGCAGGCCGGTGACCCGGTGCGCGGTCATCGAGCGCAGCAGGTTCATCGCCGAACTGGCGTGGTTGTAGGCCTGCAGCATCCGGGCCGGGTCGTGCCGTCGTGCCAGCGCGGTGCCCTCGATCCCGTTGATCATGTCCCCGCGGTAGCAGGGCAGCCCGGCCGCGTCGGTTTCCGCCGAGCGCGGCTTGGCGAATTGCCCGGCCAGCCTGCCCACCTTGACCACCGGCATCGACGCCCCGTAGGTGAGCACGACCGCCATTTGCAGCATCAACCGTATATTCGACCGAAGATGGCTTTCGGTATTGCCGGAAAAGGTTTCCGCGCAATCACCTCCCTGCAGCAGGAAGGCCTCTCCCCGAGCAACATGCGCCAGTTGCTCCTGCAATCGTCTGGTCTCAGACACCGAAGCCAGCGGTGGCGCGTTTCGCAAGGTTTCGACCACCCGATCGGCCACGTCGTCATCCTGCCAACGTGGCTGCTGGGCTGCTTGAGCAAGGCGCACGTCACCCAACGGTAGCCGCAAGTCGTCCCTCATCGAGAAACCCTCTCCCCCATGTCAACCCGCGAATGAAATATTCACTACTCAATCACTGGAGCGAGCACCGGAACCGAGCCGAAGCTAGCAGGAGATTTCCCGGCATGACAATGGTGCGCTCGCACCTCCATCATGCTATTAATTGGAAATTCGTCGCCTGAGCTGGCTGGCAAGATCTTTCCAGGCTTGCGCGCTCTCGTCGATAAGGTCGGCAAGGACGGACGCCCAATGGTCGGGGACGCTTGCCGCGGCAGGCCACTTATTCGGGTCGGCCATCCAAACATCGAGACTTCGCAGCAGCGCACGCCCGTGCTCGGTGAATCGCAGCGACGGATCCGCCCGCAATCTCCGCAAGATCTCGAGGTGATCGGCTTTCGCCGGCGCCGCCGATTCCCTGCCTCCCGTGCGCGACCGCTGCTCGATGACAGGAGTGCGGCCTTGGCGGAGGCGGTCGCGAACGTCACGCACCGTACTGGTGGAGACCCCGGCCTCGGCACTTATCTCACGCAGCGTCGCATCGGGCCGTTCGGCGAGCAGATCGCCGGCCCGCCTGCGACCGGCGGTAGCGTCGAGGCGCCTGGCGATTCCGTCACGTCCGACCCTGGCGTGCGAGTGGGATTTTTCCCCACTCGCACGCCGCCGGATCGCACCGACGGTCTTGTGCGACAGTCCGACCGCAGCGGCAATGGCGCGGTCTGACCAGTCTGGATGGGTGTCGAGGATGCGTTCGGCGGCAGCCTTGCGGTCCGCCAGTGACAAGGGCAAACCATGGTCGACGTTGACCCTGACCGCGAGCACGAAGGCGTCCTCGGAGCTGCCGTCGACGAATTCCGCGTCAATTTCCTTCTGGCCCCGCAAGATCGCCGCCTGGACGCGGTGGACCCCATCGATGATGCCCATGGTGGGCCGGTGCACCAAGATGGGCGGGAGAACCACCCCGCAGTCGGCCAGTAACCTCACGTGGGCCTCGTCAGTGCCTTCCTGGCGCGGAGATGCCGATCGGGCCAACGAGCTGATCCGCACGGCATGAACCGGCCGTGGCGGCCCACCCCGGCCGGCATCGCCAGAACACCAGACGGTGGACGACGTCATCGGCTCAGTGTCATCGCATCGGAAGTATTCGTTCCACGTTCTTCAACACATAAAGAAGAGAAGGTCATCCCTGTTTTACTCACGCGAGAACCAATCAAAGTATTTTGATAGCTTGACATCTAAGCGCCTCGACAGGAAGTTCGCCAACGAGGGACGAGAACGACCATCACCATGGCACACGCTAATACGCGGTCCTCGCAGTCTCGTTCCAAACTATCCCCAGCGGAACCGTACGGACAGGTTCCACTCCCACATCGGTCGATGAACTACTCCTGCGCACCGAACACAACTTGCAGGCCAGCAAATAGTGCCGACCAGATTCCCCATGAACACACCTTCGACGCGAAGTCGATCGAAGGCATGAAGAATATTCGGTCCAGGAATCGCGCTTCGACCGAATGCCGTTACTTAAACGGCCCCACCAGTGACTTCCAGTTAATGCTCGCAGGGGCATCCGATCGTGTCAAGCGATCACGGATGGGCCGTTCGGTTGATCATGCGCCTCGGCCGAATCGGGCTACAAACTCGGGATGTCGAGCCGCGATATCCTACGTATTCCGTACCGTACAAGATGACCGACTTCCATTTCACCGTCACGAATCCGCAGTTTCAGCTCGATCCGTTCGGCGCGGGCAAGAGCAACCTCATCCAGGCCTTCGACCTGATCGCACCGTTCTTCGACGACTTCGTCCCAACCCGACACCACCGGCCGGATCCCGCTCCAGTGGCCGACCTGAACTCCGATACCGTCTACACCGGACATCAGATACCCGACGGAACCCTGCGTTTCACTTGCCTGGCAAACGTTGTTGCTCCAGCCCGAGCTCCGTGACTGCGACACGGCCTTTGCCCGGCCGAGCACGACGGCCCTGCACGACCGAGCCGCCGGTGATCAGTTGCCGGCGAGTTCCTTGATCTCGTAGTCGGGCACGTTCACGCCCACCTCGAAACTCGGGCTCCAGTCGATGCCGAGCTCTTTGGCGGCACGCTGCGCCTTGATCGCGCCCCGTTGGCCCGCATAGGTCGACCACGGGTTGAACTTCACGAAGGCAGGCTTCGGATCGGACGAATTCCACACCGAGACCAGCAAGGCCTTGAGCTTCTCACCCGTGACCACGTATCCGAACGGGACCTCGGCATCGACCATGACTTCTGTGGTCAGTCCGTCCTGGTTCGTGCCTATCTCGACCTGGAGGAACTCGGGAAGCGCGGCCTTCACCGCGTCGACCACGGGCCCGGCAGAAGTCATCTCGCTCTTCTGGGCGGCCGGGGTGGAGCTCTTCCCCCTGTCGCCGGTAGGGACCAGGCCACATCCGGTCGGCAGCATCGCCATCGCGGCCACTGTCGCGAACACAACCACGAGACGTCGAGTCATCTTGCACTCCAGACCTACGCTCAGCCACCACGGCGTAACCGTCGCGCGTGAAGCAGCCGCACGGAGCTGGGCCTGCTGTTCCGCGAACCGGGGTCGCCGTGCGCAGTGGCCACAGTGCAGCGAGCCGGTCGACGGTCGTCAGCAGGCCTTGACGATGACCGAGTGTGCCGCAACTGCTCGCCGAACACCTCGTCAGCGGCCGCCTTCTTCTCCAGCGTGTCAGCAAGCTCGCGCACCTCCGCGGAATCCTCCGCAGCACCTTCAGCGGCGTCGAGAACCGCGGACGCGTCAGGATCGTCGGCGAACTTGGCCTTGATCAACTGATACAGCCCGGCTATCGCACGTCCGGCACGCTCACAGCACCTCAGTTCCCTGGCGAGCATAGAGGCAATCCGGGCGCAGACGCCCTTACAAAAGGACAGCGGCACAACGCCGGCCGCGGAAATCCGCCGTGACATCCTGCCCGTCGCCGGAGCCGATACACACGCTCATCGGCGGATTTCGACGTCATTGAAGAGTCTTTTGGGAAACGCGATTCACCAACTTCGAGCCGGTCGGGAAATATTTTCCCAACAAACCGAGGCGTGACAGGCGCCCATCGGTACAGGACAACAGCACCCCATCGGTTGATGCGCCGTCACACCGATGGACCAGCCACGAACTCGGCGTAGAGAGTAGACTTTTCGCCTCCAGGCGAACGAGCCACACGGTGACGACGCCACGAAGAACCAGGACGGGGTTCCTCCGGGAAATCGGCACGACGAGACCGGATGGCGCCCGGAAAATCGACTATCCACCGGGGGCACGCACAATTTCCGAGTCGATCGGGACGCCGCGGAGCAAGCCGGGAAGATCATGCCCGGCATCCGAGACATCGCCAGGAGCAGCCGCTGCGGGCGGCTACCATGAGGCCGAGATATTGTTCGATGACTTCATGCTGATCGAACCGGGACTGGTCGGCCGCGCATTGTGGAGGCCCTGGCGGAACAGGCGATATTTCGGAAAATCCCGAAATCAATTCGCATATCGACGGTGGCGTCGCCAGGAAGATCCGATAGGGCATCACCCCATGGCGGGCCTGCCGTACCCTGATCGGCCTCGGACGAAAAGCCGAATCGGCGCGAGCAGCCGGTCGAGGACACGGAGATCAAGGGGTCGAGCGTCATGACCAGGCCACTACCTTCCGGCGGCCAGGAGCGGCCTGCCAGAACGCAGCCTCTCGCGTCGCCGCGGGAGCGCGTCAAGGTCGCGCGAAAATGGGCCTATCTCGTCAGTAGCACCACTTATCTCCCCTTGTCGCACGACCAGATCGAACGAGAGTTGCTTGGCCTGCTCGATCGACTGCTCGCGGCGGTGGTCGGGGACCAGCCCGCCACCGAGAGCGCGGCGGAGGTCGGCGCCGAACTCGTTCGGCTGCATTGTGTCGGCAGGACGAGCCTGCAGTGCACGGTGGACGTGCTCGCCGCCGCGTTACTGGCGCCGCCGGATTCACGCTCCGCCGATCGGTTACCGGAGCGCGTCGCCAGGTTGCTCGGTGCGCTGGCGTCCGGTTACGTGGAGGCGATCCGTTCCGCGGCCGTCGAGCAGCGGGACACGAGTGACCAGGCGTTGCTCAACGCGGTCCGGGAGTCGCAGCGTGAGTGGCGGGCCAGTGAGGCCCAGCTGGACGAGATCTTCCTCGGTTCGCCGAGCGGGATCGCGGTCACCGGGCCCGATGGGCACCTCGTCCGCACGAATCCCGCCCTGCACCGGATACTGGACCGGGCGTCGAGCGAGGTCACGGGCGGCAACCTGTTCGAGTTCGTACACGAGGCGGATCGGCGAGTCCTGCGCGACGGCTACCGCGATCTCCGGGACGGCAAGATCGACCGGCTGCGATCGCGCCCGCGCTTCGTCACCAAGGACGGCGACCTGTCTCAGGCCACGCTGACCGCTTCGCTCTTACGCGGTTCGCACGGCTACGTCACGATCGTGACCGACGACGCGGAGCTGACGCTCCTGCAGAACCAGCTGCGACACCAGTTGTTGCACGACATGCTCACCGGTCTGCCGAACCGGCAGTTTTTCAGCACGCACCTCGAGCATGTGCTGCACCTGCCGAATCCGGCGACGCTGTACCACGTGGATCTCGACGGTTTCTCGTTGGTCACCGACGGTCTCGGCAGGAAAGCGGGAGACAGCCTGCTGCGGATCGCCGCGGACCGGCTCAGGTCCGTGGTGGCGGGCGAGAACGCGATGGTCGCGCGGTTCGAGAGCGACAAGTTCGGCATTCTGATCGAGAATTCCGCGAGCACGCCGGACGTCCTCACGATGATCGAGCGGATCAACGAGACGCTGTCGGAGCCGATCTACATCGACGAGAAGGGCCTGGCGGTGACGGCGGGTTTCGGCGTGGTCGAAGACCTTCCCCGCAATGTCGAACCAGCCGAGTTGTTGCGTTCGGCGGACCTGGCGATGCGGCGGGCCAAGAGCAAGGGCCCCGGCCGGTGGGAACGGTACGACCCGGTATGGGACGTCCAAGCCAGGGAGGCCATCGGCCTGGTGGCCGCCATGCCCGGCGCTTGGGAGAACGGCGAGCTGGGCATCGGCTACGAGCCGGTGGTACGTCTGGCCGACGGCGAGATCGTCGGGGCCGAGGCGCAACTGAGGTGGGAACATCCGGAGCTGGGACTGCTGCTCAGGGACCGATACCTCGAACTCGCCGAGCGCACCGCGCTGATCGGCACGCTCGGCACGTGGCTGGTCAAGCGTGGCTGGACGGACAAGGCCGCGGGCGGCGGCGCGGACATGCCGCTGCTGGTACCACTGACACCGAACCAGATGGCCGATCCTCGGCTGGCCGGGACGATCCAAGGAATTCTCGACAGTGCCGCGCCGACTCCCGACCGGTTGTGGCTCGGCCTGCCGGCCGGGGCACTGCTCGTAGCCGGGCACGAGATCGTCGATGACGCGCGCGCTCTCGCCGACCTGGGGATCGGAGTGGTACTGCTCGACTTCGGCGTGACGCCAGGCGAGCTGGCGTTGCTCGAGGACCTCCCGGTACACGCCGTACGCCTCGACTCTCGTCTCGTGTGGCATGCCATCGATGAGGACTCGATCGCCCTCGCCGGGGCGAGGAACATGATCGCGCTGGTTCGTCAGGCCGGGATCACCGTGCTCGCCGGTGATCTCGAAACCGGCGCGCAGGCACGGTGGTGGCGGCGAGCGGGAGTCGAGCTGGGAATGGGCCCGCTGTTCACCGGCGACAAGGGACCAGTGACCGACATCGGATCCCTCATCGGCGGCGGACGGGCCGGCCCGCTTCGAGGCCGGTGAGCCTCAGCGTCCTTAATGGACAGTGGCCTCGGCGGAAGCCGGAGCGGGCGCGGGCCACTCCGGCGTCCCGCTTCAGGGTTTGCGTGCCATTCCGGCGTAGAGGAACTGGTTCAGCGTCGGGTCCTCGGCGATGTCGCCGGGCCCGGCGGGGCGCCAGGTGCCGCACCCGACCAGGCCGGGTTCGAGCAGTTCGAGCTCGCCGAACAAGGAGAGCACCTCGTCGTAGGGGCGCGGCGTGACCTGGTCGCCGCCCCTTGTCGCGAGCCTGAGTCCTTCCCGAACCTGGTGGGGCTGGTAGTCCTCGGTGATGTGCGTGATCGCCAGGTAGCTTTCGGAAGCCATCGCGTCGATGTAGTGGCACATGAGGCCACCCGGGTCGGATTCGTCCGGGATCCAGTGCAGCATGCACAGGAACAGCATGCCGATCGGCTCGTCGAGATCAAGCTGCCGACGCAGCTGAGGATCGCCGAGGATCCGTGAGGGGTCACGGGCGTCGGCCTTGAGCACGGTGGTTCGGTCGTTGCCGGCGAGGATCAGTTGGCTGTGCGCGACCGCGACGGGATCGTGGTCCACATACACCACCCGGCATTCCGGGTCGGCGTCCTGCGCGATTTCGTGCACGTTGCCGACGGTCGGCACGCCCGAACCGATATCGAGGAACTGGCGGACGCCTTGGTCGATCATGAATCGGACAGCCCGTCGGAGGAACGCGCGGTTGAGTCTCGCCACTCCCCGCGCGTAAGGCACGACTTGCTCGGCCTGCGTGGCGGCCTCGCGGTCGACGGCGAAGTTGTGGCCGCCGCCCAGCATGTAGTCGTAGATCCGGGCGGCACTGGGTACCGTGTCGTCGGTGCCCGGTGGGACCCAGTCTGGTAGTCGCTTCAGTGCCAACACCCCGATCCCATCGCTTTTCCTTGCAGAGCCGTCGAGCTTACTCAGTCCGGCATGGTGGTCGGGTCACGGCTGCGTAGTCACCCGATCGAGCGCTGTGGGCTGCCGCCGAATGGCGCTAACGTGTTCTGTTCCCTTCCGCGTCGGCGATGGAGTCCGGGATGCTTGTACCGGTTGCGCCCAGTCGATGGCCGTTGATCGGACACACTCCGGCGATGTTGCGGCGTCGCTTCGGATTCACGTCGTCGTTGTACGCGCACGGCGACGTGGTTCGGGTCTACCTCGGCCCGCTGGAAACGTATTTCCTGACCAGTCCGGAACTGACGCACCAGGTGCTCGTCGCCGACGGGAGTAATTTCCGCAAGGGCGCGATGTTCGAGAAGTTCCGCCCGTTCGTCGGCAACGGGCTCGCTCTCTCCGACGGAGTTCTTCACCTGCGGCAGCGCCGGTTGATGCAACCTGCTTTCCACCACGCCACCATCGCGGGGTACGCCCGGATCATGGCGAGAGCGGCCGCCGAACTGGTCAGACCATGGGAGCCGGGCGAGGTACGCAAGGTGGACCACGACATGCAGGCACTCGCGGTCGCCATCGTCGGCGAGGCGCTGTTCTCCACCGAACTGGGCAAGGCCGCGATCGAGGAGGCCCGCAGGTCGATCCCGGTCATCCTCAAGTACGGCATGATCCGGGTGCTCTCGCCCGCGTTCGTGGAGAAGCTCCCGATTCCGGCCAACCGGCGGTTCGACGGGGCCGTCGACCGCATGCGCACGATCGTGGAGAAGCTCATCGACAACTGGCGTGCCGAGCAGGTCGACCGGAGCGACCTGCTGTCCATGCTGCTGCTGGCCAGGGACGCCGACACTGGCGAGGGGATGACCGACGAGCAGGTGCGCGACGAGGTCATCACCCTGCTCACCGCGGGGATCGAGACGAGTGCGCTGGCGCTGTCCTGGCTGTTCCACGAAATCGCCCGGCACCCCGAGGTCGAGCAGAAGCTTCACAACGAGATCGACGAGGTGCTCGGCGGGCGGCAGGCCACCGCCGAGGACGTGCCACGGCTGGTCTACACGCGGCAGGTCGTCAACGAGGTCCTGCGGATGTATCCACTGTGGATTCTCATGCGCCGGGTCACCACGGAAGTCGACCTCGGCGGTGTGCGCCTGCCACCGGGCACCGAGGTGATCATCAGCCCGCACGCCATGCATTTCGATCCGAGGTTCCACGACCACCCCGGTCGTTTCGACCCGGACCGCTGGGCGAGCAAGCGAGCCAAGGAGCTGCCCCGCGGGGCCTATATACCGTTCAGCGCCGGCGCCCACCAATGCATCGGGAATTCCTTCGCCATGACCGAGATCGCGATCGTCGTGGCCACGATCGCCGCGAAATGGCGCCTGGTTCCCGTCCCGGGCATGCCGGTCCGGGTGAAGTACACGACCACCGCGTACCCGAGCCGGCTGCCGATGACAGTCGTCCCGCGCTTCCCATAATCGTCAAACACACTATTCAGTGGAGGTTCGTTTCATGCATTGGCGTCATGGCAGAGTGAAGCGCCATCCTCTGCGCCGTGCCGGCGCGGTGACGTTCGCCATCCTGCTGGCCGGGTCACTGCTGACGCCCGCGCAGGCTCAGGCCGATACGGCGTCCTGCCAGGACGTGACCATCCCGGTGCGGCTGGCCGGGCTGCTCCCCCAGATCGTGCACGGCAGACTGTGCGAACCACCGCAAGGCGCGCGAACTGTTCAGGTGCTGGTCCCCGGCGCCACTTACAACAGCGTCTACTGGGACCCCGCGCCCACCCCGGAAACCCATTCGTTCCGGCTCGCGATGAACAAGGCAGGCTACGCAACCCTTGCCATCGACCGGCTCGGCACCGGCGCCAGCTCCAAACCGCCCAGCGCACTGCTGACCGCGTTCACTGAAGCCGACGTGGTACACCAGGTGATCCAGGCGATCCGGCACGGCGACGTCGGCTCGCGGTTCGACAAGGTGATTCTCGGCGGACACTCGCTCGGCTCCGCCATCACCGTGCTTGAAGCAGGCACCTACCACGATGTGGACGGCGTGCTGATCACCGGGCTGGCACACCACATCAATCCCCCCGGCGCGCTGATCATCCTCGGCTCGTTCATCCCCGTCGCGCTCGACCCGGTGATGTCGCAGCTGGGGCTCGACCCCACCTACCTGACCACCCAGCCAGGCACCCGATACGCGGCATTCCACGCACCCGGGCCCGACGTCCTCGAGATGACCGCCTACGACGAGGCCACCAAGGACGTCGTCGCCCCCGGCGAACTGCTCGACGCCGCCGCCCTCGCCACCGTTCTCCCTTACACCAGGCTGATCACAGTGCCGGTGCTGGTCGTGCTCGGCGGCGGAGACAGCGGCCTCTGTGGCCCGCTCGCGACCGACTGCACCTCCTCGGCCGGTCTGCTCCAGTCCGAGGCGCCGTACTACTCCGCGGCCGCACGACTGCGGACCTACGTACTACCCGGCTACGGCCATTCGATCAACTACGCACCCAACGCACCTGACTACCACCAAGCCGTTACACAGTGGGCCGACACCATGGGACTGTCTCAGTAACAGCTTGCTCGACCCGGTATCGGCCACCCGACATCCAGCGCGAACCGACCGGCCGTACGACCGGACTCCAGTCACACCAAGGGTGCGCTCCTCGGCATGAGCGTGCGCAGGCGGTTGGATCAAGGCCACGGGCACTTCGCCGATGGAGTGTCGAGGATTACCGCAGGAGTCGCCAAGCCACCGCACGCGGCACACCAGATCGCCCACCGCGGGACAAAGGCTCCCGCGGCGGGCGACCACCGGCTTTCGACGCTGACGTCTACGAGCACCGCAACGTCGTCGAACGCTGCTTCAACCGGCTCGAACAATTCCGTTCCCCAGCCGGTCGGAGCCGGGCTCAGCTCCGGGTCATCGTGGACGGGTAGCCGCCACCGCCGGGGTAGACCCACTCCCCGTCGACCGTCGTGCCGTCGGAGCTGAACGTGCCTCGGTAGTAGGCCGGGCTGCCCTTCGCACCGCCCCAGATCGTCAGGGTGTCATCGGCCAGCTCGTAGACGTAGTCGAGGGTATTGCCCGTCGAGTCGTAGAACCGGGACACGACATCCGCGCCGGCGGGTTCGCCGAACGGGCGCAGGTTGCCGATCACTTCCAGACCTGTGGCCGGCTCCCCGAACTGGGTGAGCTCGACGTGCTGGAGCAGGAAGAACCGGCCAGGCATCCACTCGTACCGCACTGTCCCCTCCGCGCCGCCGGTCACCGTCCACGTGCCGACGAGGCGGTCCAGTGTCCGCAGTTCGGCGCTCGGCTGGGTAGTCGTCTCGGTCATGTCGTCCTCCTGGAGTCGGTCGTTGTGCACCGGTACCTCGGAGGCGCCACGGTCACATCGACACGTCCTTCGTGTGACTCACATCACGGCCGACATACGTCAAGGCACGCGAACCGGCGACGTGGTTGCGGCGAGCACACCAAGGAGGAGTCATGGTCACCGCCGCCGTCAACCCCGTTCGCCGCCCATCCGAACGCCTGCTGCTCGCGGGCACGTTCGCCGGGCCGATCTTCTTCACCTCGTCGATCATCCAGATGCTCACCCGGGAGGGCTTCGACATCACCCGGCACCCGCTCAGCCAGCTGTCCACAGGCAGCCTCGGGTGGCTCCAGGTCGTGACGTTCGTCGTCGCGGGCCTGGGTGTGCTCGCGCTGGCCGCCGGTATCCGGCACACGCTCACCGACGGGGTCGGGAGGAGGGCGGCGCCGGTCTGTACGGGGATCTTCGGTGCCGGGCTGGTCGTCGCCGGTCTGTTCACCGCGGACTCGGAGAACGGCTTCCCTGTCGGCACACCGGATGCGCCGGTGGCCGAGATGTCGTGGCACAGCATCGTGCACTCGGCGGCGGCCGCGGTCGCGTTCACCGCGCTGGCGCTCGCCGCGATCGTACTGGCCGTCCGGCACGCCCGTGCGCGGCGGGTGAGGCCCGCGGTGCTGAGCGGGGCGGCGGCGCTCGTGCTGCTGGTGCCGATGACGCCGGAGTTCATGAGCATCCAGATCGCGGTGAACGGCGTGGTGGCGTTCGCGTGGACGACCGTCGTGGCCCTGTCGCTGCGAACCGACCGCTGATCGACGTACCGTTGCCCCAGCTCGATCGAGGAAGAGGACCAACGTGAAGTACCTGCTGCTCAACTACACGCCGGCAGCCGCGTGGGACGCCGCCACCGCACAGACTCCCTCGGAGGAAGCGCTGGCCGCGTTCGCCGCGTACCAGAAGTTCGAACAGGAACTGGTCGAGACCGGCGAGTTCGTCGTCAGTGAGGGACTCGGTCACCCCGCGGTCAGCACCACGGTCCGCAAGACACCGGACGGCGTGGTGGCGACGGACGGGCCGTTCGCCGAGCTCAAGGAAGTCCTGGCGAGCTACGCGGTGATCGACGTCGCGAGCCACGAGCGCGCGGTCGAGATCGTCGCGCGCATCGTCGACGCGCTGGGTGAGCCGATCGAGATCCGCCCGATCATGGGCGAGGACTTCGGCGCAGACCTCGGCACATGACCCTCACCGCCGATGTCGAGCACCTGCTGCGCACCGAGGCGCCCCAGGTGCTCGGCGCGCTGGTGCGCCGCTTCGGCCAGTTCGACATCGCCGAGGACGCGGTGCAGGAGGCGCTGCTCGCCGCGAGCCGGGTGTGGCCTGCCGACGGGGTGCCGGAGAACCCGCGCGGCTGGCTGATCCGCATCGGCTACCGGAAGATGGTCGACCTACTCCGTTCCGACCAGGCGCGGCGCAGACGTGAACGGGAGGAAGGCGCGGCCGAACTGGCCATGCACGAACCCGCCCGCCAGGCCGGTCCCGCACCGGGCACGGACGACAGCCTCACCCTGTTGCTGCTTTGCTGTCATCCCGCGCTGTCCGCCACGTCCCAGGTCGCGCTCACGCTGCGTGCGGTGGGCGGTTTGACGACCGCCGAGATCGCCCACGCGTACGGCACCACTGAGACGACCATGGGCACGCGCATCAGCCGTGCGAAACAACAGCTTGTCCGCGCGGGCGCCCGCTTCACACCACCGACCGACGCCGACCGGGCCGACCGGATGGCCTCGGTCACGCAGGTGCTGTACCTGATCTTCAACGAGGGCTACACGACCTCGGCCGGTGCCGAGCTGACCCGCGTCGACCTGACCCACGAGGCGATCCGGCTCGCCAGGATGCTGCGCGCCTCACTGTCCACAGAGGACGCGGCGACCGCCGAGGTGACCGGTCTGCTGGCGCTGATGCTGCTCACCGAGTCCCGGCACGCGGCACGCACCGGCGCCGACGGCAGGCTGGTGCCGCTGGAGGAGCAGGACCGCACAGGCTGGGACGCCGACCTCATCCGCGAGGGCACCGCCCTGATCGACGGGGTCTGGGAGCGACGCGAGATCGGCCCTTACCAGTTGCAGGCCGCGATCGCGGCCGTCCACGCCGCCGCCGGGACGCCGAGCGAGACCGACTGGCCGCAGATCGCGGCGCTCTATCTGTGGCTCGAGCGGCTCACCCCCACAGCGCCGGTCCAGCTCAGTCGGGTCGTGGCAGTGGCCCGGGCATACGGACCCGCGCGAGGTCTCGCGCTGCTCGACGACCTCGACCAACGCCACCACCTGGCTCAGAACCCGCTGACACACCAACGAGTACGCGCCGTCCGCGCCCATCTGCTCCAGCTGACCGGCGACACCACCAACGCGGCCAAGCTGTACCGAGAGGCGGCCGCCCTCACCGACAACCACATCGAACAGCGATACCTGCACGACAAGGCGAATCGACTCGACCCACCAAGACGCCGGTTCTCTTGATCCGATTTCGTCGAGAACCGTCCAATGACGCCAGGTCATGGACTTTGGGGCCACAGGCGGGCGGCGAGGTTGCGGACCATCAGGCCCTGTCTGGTTTTCGGCACCAGCATGGCCGCGACGAGTTTCATCGGGCGCCGCTGGGTCGCGACATGGGCGCGGTGCGCGGTCTCGTACCGGCGAATGCCTCCGATAGCCGCTTCCGCGAGTGCGCCAGCGAGTGTGTACGCACCGGCTATCGCGAGGCTGGAGCCTTCGCCGAGCAGGGAAACGCACGACGCGGCGTCGCCGAGCAGCACGATCCGTCCTCGTGACCATGACGGGAGGTCGACCACGCTGACCGCGTCGAAAAAGACTTCGTCGGCGTTCCGCAGCCGGGCCAGCAGTTCGGGGACGCGCCACCCGAGGCCGTCATACGCCTCGGTGACGATCCGCTTGTGGTGTGCGGTGTCGCGGATGTCGATGTCGTCGGGCGTGGCGCGGAAGATGAACGCGACCCCGCCTTCGTCGCGGGACGGATGGAGGGCGGCCAGCCTGCCCGGCGTGTTGTAGAGGAGTACGTCTTCGGGGTGGTCGACCGCTTCGCCGAACGACATCGTAGCCACATAGATGCCGGTGGGGCGGACGAAATCGTGCTCGGGACCGAAGACGAGCCGTCGGACCGCGGAGTGCACGCCGTCCGCTCCGATCACGAGATCGAACCGACGTGACACGGCGCGGGCGAAAGTCACGTCGACACCGTGCTGGTCCTGGCTCAGACCGGTGATGGTGTCGTCGAACAGGAAGTCGGCGTCCTTGCACGCCGTCTCGTACAAGACCGTGGCCAGATCGGATCGGGGGATCTCGAACTCGTGTCCCTTGGCCGCGGGAAGGCCGAGGGTGGCGACCGCACGGCCATGCTTGTCGAGCAGCCGCACCCGCTTGGCTCTCGTGGCCGCGTCGCACAACCGGGCCTCGACGCCCATCGCCTCGACGACCGGCAGCGCCGGACCGCGGACATCCACGGGGTTGCCACCCGAGCGGACACCCGGTGCCCTCTCCACGACGGTCACCGTGAATCCGTTGTGCGCCAACCAGTACGCCAGCGTCGACCCGGCGATCCCCGCCCCGCAGATCAGAACGTCCGTCATGACACACCACGATATCAGCAGTGAGTGCAGATTTGCAGTCACTGCCGTTTTGCAGTCGCTGCCACGCGCCGTATGCTGCTCGGCATGTCTCTCCGTGAGCGCAAGAGGGCCCGGACGCGCCAGGCGCTGATCGATGCGGCGACGGAGTTGTTCGAGCGCAAGGGCTACGACGAGACGACGGTCGCCGACATCGCCGCGGCGGCCGAGATCGGGGCGCGGACGTTCTTCAGCTACTTCGCCAGCAAGGAAGAACTGCTGTTCCCGGAAGCCGACGCGCGCATCCAGGCGGCCATCGAGGCCATCGCCACTCGGGAACCGACCGAAGGTCCGGCCGACGTGCTCTTGCGGGCCCTGGGCGAGGTGAGCGACACCAGCGACGACCTCGTCAGCCCCCTGTCCGCGTTGCGGCTACGCATGATCCAAACCGTGCCGGCCGTCCGCGGCCGCGCGTTGCAGCTCCAGCTCGACGCCCAGCGCGAAATCGCGAAGCACCTCGCCGACGCCTTCCCGGATCAGCTCGATCTGGTCCGCGCGGGAGCGCTCACCGGCGCGTTCGTCGGCGCGGTCACCGGCGCCCTCCAGGCGCTCTTCGACACGGCCGACGCAGCCGACCCTGCCGCGCTGCGGACAGCCATGCGCACCGCCACCGAAGTGGCACTCACACCCTGGCGGGCATGATCCGGAGCAGTTCGTCCTGCTGACCGGTCGACGGCAGCCTCGCCCGAACGCCTGTCCACCGCTTTGAACGCAGCTGACAGCGAGGCACTATGCGAGCGTTCCCGCACCAGGTCGTCTGTTCTCGCCCGTAACTCTTCCTCCGAGCTCGAGGTGCTCCCAGATCAAGCGAACAGTTCGTCGGCGGGCAGGTCGATCGTGGCGGCGTACCGGTAGCCGGTCACGTCCGTGCGCACCCCGCTTACCGCCCGCCAAACGTCGGGCGGGCGGTGACTCGGCGATGGCCCGCTACTGCACCCCGCAATCAGCCAAATAGCTGGTGCTGTCACGGATATCCGCATCCCAGAGGTAACCTGCCGTACGGGCCCACTGAACCCCGTTACGACCGGCGAGATGAACGCCCAGCACCAGGCGCCAGCCGTTGTTGTCGTTGATCTTGCACAGTGCGGCGACGTCCTCGTTCGCCCACGCTTTGCCGATTTGCGGGGTGCTCAGACCGGGGCCGGAGTACAGGGCGGTGTCTCTCGAAGGTTGCACGGTCAACCGATCCGTGCACAAATCAAGACCATAGGTGGGTTCGATGATGTCGAGGTCCCAAATGTAGCCTGCCGTGTTGGCCCACTGGGCACCGTTCTCGCCGGGGCGGTCGATGCCCAGCACCATCCACTTGCCGTTGTTGTCCTGCAGTCTGCACACGGCAGCCACATTGTCGCCCTGCCGCGCTCTCCCCACCGTGGGAGTACTCAGTCCAGGACCAGAGTACATCGCAGTAGTGATACGCGGAGTCACCCGAACTCCGATCCCCTGTACGGCCGCGGACGACCGCGGGACACCGGCTTCCGGTGACGCCGCGGCGGACACGGCGAGCGCGGGCAGTGACAACACGACACCTGCTGCGACGAGCGCACGCATGACTTTCTTCGTGAGCATGGTGTTCCTTTCGGCATTTCGGCGGACCGCATCGCGCGGCCGGAGGGAAGCTACCGGCGGACAACAAGGCGTGGATAGGAAAAATGTCAGGTGCATCAAGAGTGAGATCGCTCGGCCTATCGGGTGATCACCGGGCGATTCAGGTTTGGAAGACCCCGGGACTTCGTTTTCCTCCAGCGGTGAGCATTCCGGCAACCGGCTCCGAACCGCGGCGCCCACGAAAGTCGGGCCGGGCGTCTTTTCGGGTCGTGGTCGGCTCGGAACCTCGCCCGGAGATCGACGTCGTGCCATGCTGCGGTTCTGGTGGAGTTCGTCCTTCGACATCGGCGGCGACCGGGGAAACCGTGGTGCAAGAACAGAAAAGGCTCGCGGCCGTCGGCCAGGCATGGCAGACCCGGCGACCGGACAAGAGACTGACCCGCTGGGTCAACTTCTATTTGGCATATCGGCGCCGATGCCCGCCGGCTCACGGAACAGCTTTGGGAGGCGGACGACGTCGCCCACCGGTTCCGGATTCTCGATCGATGGCTGGCTGGCAGGCAGGATCCTGGACGGTCCGAATCTGTCGAAGGCGCTGGAAGGCAGTTGGCGGAGCATGACCGGATCGAGAGGCGACGTCAGAATCACCGACCTGGCCGACCGGGCGGGCGTGAGCCGGCAGCACCTGACCGCCAGTTTCCACCGAGAGATCGGGCTGCCGCCGAAGACGGTCGCCCACGTCGCGCGCTGTCACTGGGCGATCAGGCTCATCACCGGCGGGAATCCGCCACCTGACTCCTCCGCTCCGGCGACGCCCATACGGACCTTTTCCTGGGCAGCGAGATCTCTCTGCACCCGCGGCAAGCCACCGGAACACCGCTGGAAGCGGGGTTGCCACTGTCCTGAACCCGATGCCGCGTAGCTCGAATTGATCTTGAAGCGCACAGCTCGACTCCGTCCGGCCCCCGCTGATGGTTCAGCTGATGAAGCCCGCCGACTTGAGCCAGTCGCGGGCGACCGTGGCGGGCTTCTGGCCGTCGACGCTGACCTTCTTGTTCAGGTCCGTGAGCGTCGCGGTGTCGAGCTTCGCGGCGATCGGCGTGAAGACCTGCTCCAGCTGCGGGTATTTCTGGGCGAGCGGAGTGGCGATCGTGATCGCGGGGTTGTACGTCGGGAAGAAGTGCTTGTCGTCGTCGAGCACGGTGAGGTTCTGCGCGGCCACGCGTCCGTCGGTGGAGGCGACGGAGCCGAAGCCGCAGGGGTCGCCCTTGCCGATGCTCGGATAGACGACGGCGTCGTTGAGCAGGTGCACCTGCGGGTCGGGCAGGGTGAACCCGTAGGTCTTCGCCAGGCCGGGGAACCCGTCGTCCCGGCTCTTGAACTCCGGGCCCATACAGGTCGAGGCCGCGGCCGGGTCCCGCTTCACCAGGGCCGCGTAGTCGGACAGTGTCTTGACGCCGGTCCGGGCCAGTGTCGCCGGGTTGCCGGCGAGGGCGTAGGTGTCGTTGGCAGGCGAGCGTGCCCACCAGGTGACGCCGTTGGCGATGTCGGTCTGTTTGACCGCTTCGTACTGCGCCTGCGGATCGCTGATCGGTTTCGTCTGGTTGAGGTAGCTGATCCAGGCGGTGCCGGTGTATTCCCAGTACAGGTCGACAGCGCCGCTGGTGAGCGCCTGGCGGACGTTGCTCGAGCCGGTGATGTTGGTCTTGTCCTGCGGGCTCGCCCCGGCCGCTTGCAGCGCGACGAGGGCGATCTGGCCGAGCAGCAGCTGCTCGTCGAACTCCTTGGAGCTGACGCGGATCTGGGCGCCGTTCAGCGCGTCGATCTTCTTGATGGACCCCGCGCCCACCTGGGCGCCGGTCTCGTCCTTGCCGATCGTGCAGCCGGCCGCGAGCGTCGCCGCCACGACGAGCGTGAGCACGGCGGCGGTCGTGCGCTGGAGCATCCGCATGAGTTGATCTCCTTGCAGTCGGTCGAGCTACATGCCGCGCGGGTGCAGGACCTCCTCGGCGACCAGCCCCAGCCAGTCGACGAAGAGCGCCAGTGCGGCGACGATGATGCCGAAGGTCAGGCTCAGGATCGGGCGGTCCAGTCCGATCCCGGCGACAAGCCCGCCGCCGAGACCGCCGCCGTCGATGAACGTCGCCAGTGTCGCGCTCGCGACGGTGAGCACCAGCGCGGTCCGGATCCCGGCGAGGATCACCGGGACGGCCAGCGGCAGTTCGATCCGCCACAGGATGGCGGTCTTGCCCATGCCCATCCCGCGCGCGGCGTCGACGAGGGTCGGGTCGACACCGTCGAGCCCGACGATCGTGTTGCGCAGCACCGGCAACGCCGCGTAGACGACGAGCGCCGTCACCGCCGTCGCGGTGCCCGTGCCGATCCAGAGCGCGAGCAGCACGACGAGCCCGATCGACGGGATCGCCTGGCCGAGGTTGCCCAGCCCCAGGCCGACGGGCCGGGCCCAGCGGGCGCCGGCGCGGGTGAGCAGGATGCCGAGCGGGAGGGCGATGGCGATGGTGCACACCGTCGAGATCAGGGTGAGCCGCAGGTGCGCGCCCAGTTCGGTGAAGATCTCGCCGGGGTTGAGAAAACGCTGTTCGATCGAGTCGAGCGGGTGCGCACGCACGATCATGAAGAGCGTCAGCAAGGCAAGGGCCAGCAGAACCGGGCGCACCAGCAGCCCGAGCCGACGCCGACGAGGCCGCGCGGGCATCGTGGTGTCCGAACCCGGTCCAGGCGTCTCCTCCGCGGCCGGGATCGCGGGCGCGGCAGCCTCGTCAGGAGACCTGAGCGCCGCGACGAGGCCGGGCACGTCGCACACCCCCAGCGGCCGCGCGGTGCCGTCCTCGGTGACCACGACCGCGGTGCTGCCGGTGCGCACCATCACGTCCAGCACGTCCCGCAGGGTGGCGTCGGGCCGGACCGGCGGCAGGCCGTCCGCCTCGGCCGTCGGCGGGAGGCTCAGGTCACCCACCCGGATCAGCGCGAGCCGCTTCAGGTTCCGCTTCGAGCCGACGAAGCTCGCGACGTAGTCGTCCGCCGGTGCGGCGAGGATCGCCTGGGGCGTGTCGTACTGAGCGATCACCGACCGCGGCCGCAGCACGGCGATCCGGTCGCCGACCTTCAGCGCCTCGTCGAAGTCGTGCGTGACGAACACGATCGTCTTGCGCACTTCCCGTTGCAGGCGGAGGAATTCGTCCTGCAGCCGGGCGCGAGTGATCGGGTCGGTGGAGCCGAACGGCTCGTCCATCAGCATGACCGGAGGGTCCGCGGCCATCGCCCGCGCCACACCGACGCGCTGCTGCTGACCGCCGGAAAGCTCACGCGGGTACCGGTTGCCGTGCTCGCGGGTCAGGCCGACGACGTCGAGCAACTCGCGCACGCGGTCGGCGACGCGCCGTCGAGTCCAGCCGAGCACCCGCGGCACGACGCCGATGTTGGCGTCCACCCGCAGGTGCGGGAAGAGCCCGATCTGCTGGATGACGTAGCCGGTGTTGCGCCGGTGTTCGTCCAGGTCGAGCGCCGCCACGTCGGTGCCGCCGATGGTGACGACGCCCGCGGTGGGCTCGACGAGCCGGTTGATCATCCGCATGGTCGTCGTCTTGCCGCACCCCGACGGACCGGTCAGCACGACGATCTCGCCCGCGGGGATTCGCATCGTCAAGCTTTCGACAGCCGGTACCGCTCGCCCGGGGTAGTGCTTGCTGACGTCCCGCAGCTCGATCGTCTCACCGCCCAGTCCGGCGGTCATCCCCGGCGCCGCCGGAGCCGCCGTCACGCGGACAAGGGGACGTCGCCGGGTGGTCAGCTTGCCGACCACCACGAAGGCCAGGTCGAACAGCAGCGCCAGCACCATGATCCCGAGCGTTCCGGTGAGCACCTGGTTCAGCGAGTTGACCGAGCCGAACCGGCCGAGCCCGTCGAAGATCTCGTTGCCGAGGCCGGGGCCCTTGACGTACGCGCCGATGGCCGCGATACCGATCGTGATCTGCGTCGAGACCCGGATGCCGGAAAGGATCACCGGCCAGGCGAGCGGCAGGCGCACGCGGAACAGCAGCCGGACGCGGCCGAGCCCCATCCCCCGCGCCGCGTCCACCACGGCCGGATCGACGCCACGCAGCCCGACGATCGTGTTGCGCGTGATCGGCAGAAGCGCGTAGAGCACCAGTGCGAACAGGACGTTCGTCAGCCCCAGCCCGAACGGGCCGATCAGGATGCCCAGCAGCGCGATCGACGGGATGGTCAGGAACGCCGCCGTCGTCGTGGTCGCCATCGCGCCGAGCCAGCGCCGCCGGTAGGTGAGCAGGCCGATCGTCATTCCGACCAGTACGGCCAGTGCCATCGCCGCCAGGGTGAGATCCACGTGCAGGATCGCGTCGTTCACGACGTCGATCCAGTTCTCCCGGAGGTACTCCGACAGGCTCAGGGCGCCGCTCCTCGACATCGCAGGGCAGAAAACAACCGACCAGGTCAGGTTCGGTCAGGTCTCAGCCCAACATGTCCGCGGTGTTCCTGTCCACAGCTCGACGTGAAAGAAGCTCCTAGACGTCAACTGTCACTTGGTGGCTTCGCATCCACTCGGCCGTCTGGAGCCAGAAAGAGATCGTGTCGACCTGCCGCCACACGCCCGTCGCGGGTCGTGACCGCTCCAGGAGCCCGACCGTCGCCACGGGGTCGAGCAACGGCGCGAGCCGGGAGCCGGGATCGGCGAGCTCGTCGCGCAGCTGTCCGCGCAACAGCCTTTCGTAACCGGGATGCGGATCGACCGGGAACGACGTCTTCTTCCGCTTCAGCACGGCTTCGGGCAACAGATCGGCGGCCGCGTCGGTGAGCAGGCCCTTGACCCGGCCACCCGCGGTCTTCATCGCCCACGGTGTGTTCCACAGATATTCGACGAGCCGGTGATCGCAGAACGGGACGCGCACTTCGAGTCCCTCGCGCATGCTCATCCGGTCGGTGAAGTTCAGCAGCACCCCGAGCCACCGCGTGATGTTGAGATGGAACATCCGCCGGATCGACGCGTCCGCCGCGGATTCACCCTCGACGGCCGGGACCTCGGCGAGCGCGTCGGCATAGCGGTCCGCGACGTACTCGCGCATGCGCAAGCGCTTCCGCAACTCCGGGGCCAGCACGGATTCGATCGCCGGAACGTTGCCTGTCCAGGGAAACGCGGGCGCGTCGAGCCCACCTGCCGGGGTGAACCATTGATACCCGCCGAACGACTCGTCCGCGGACTCACCGGAGAGAGCGACTGTGACGTGCTTCTTCAACTCACGGAACATCAGGCACTGCGCGGCGTTGATGTCGCCGAAGCCGGGCAAGTCCCGTGCCTGCAAGGCCTCCGACCGTGCCAGGCTCACGTCCTCCGGGGTGAGCACGACCTCCAGATGCCGGGAGCCGACGTGCTCGGAGACCTGCCTTGCGAACTCGGCGTCCCGCTCGGGCCGGACCGTGTTCGGCCGGAAGTACTCGTCCGCCCCCTGAAAGTCGACCGAACAGGTGATCAAGGTGCCGGCGCGGCTCTTCGCACCGGCCGCCAGCGCCGTGACCGTGCTCGAGTCGAGCCCACCGGACAGCAGCGTGCCGACCTCGACATCGGCCACCAGTTGCTGCTCGACAGCCTCTCCGAGAAGTGACCGTACTTTGTGGACAGTGGCGGGAAGGTCGTCTTCGTGCGGCCTGCTTTCCAGCCTCCAGTACGGGGTTTCGGTGCACCCCGCACCGGACACCAGGACCTGATGGCCCGCGCGGACGGCACGAACGTCCTCGAACACACCCGCCCCCGGTGTGTGCGTGAAGCAGAGCATCTCGGCCAGCCCCTCCGCCCGCACACGGGGCCGAACGAGAGGATGCGCCAACAGGGTCTTCAGTTCAGAACCGAACACCACGCCGCCGTCGTAGGGCAGATAGAAGAGCGGCTTCACGCCCAGCCGGTCCCTTGCCAGGAGCAGACTCCGCTGATGGGGGTCCCAGATACCGAAGGCGAACATGCCGGTGAACCGGTCCACACAGCGCGGGCCCCACTCCAGGTAGGCCCGCAGCAGCACCTCGGTGTCGGACCGGGTGTGGAACTCATGCCCTCGGCCCGCCAGTTCCGTTCGCAGTTCACGGAAGTTGTAGATCTCGCCGTTGAAAGTGACGACCGGCGACTCCGTCTCGTGCCGGCTCGCGACCATCGGCTGGGCTCCCCCCGCCAGGTCGACGACGGCGAGCCGCCGATGCCCGAAAGCCGCGCGCTCGGACAACCAGATCCCGGCGCCGTCCGGACCTCGCGGCGCGAGCGTCTCGGTCATGCCTTCCAGCACCCGGCGTTCGTTGCTCAGGTCGCGCTGCCAGTCGACCCATCCGGCGATGCCGCACATGACTCTCACCCCTGCCGTCGCCTGGCGCTGCTCCGTGGTCACGGTCAGCACGAATTCGCTCTCCGAGCGTGACACCTCAAGTCGACATGAGTTCAACACGCTGGGTCCGAACGAGTGAAGATCGCGAACCGCTCATCGCTTGACCTCAAGCTGACTTGAGCTGCGAAGCTGGCCTTAATGAAAAGCGTTTGCGAAAACCGGGGCAGGCTGCGCAGGGTGGCGTTGCTCTCTTCGTGCTATCTGGTGCAGGACATCGGCTTCTCGTTCTTCTTCCTCGCGCTGGTCGTGATCCTGCGTCAACGGGGTGCCTCGCTGGAGCAACTGGCGCTGGTCAACCTGGCCGGTTTCGCCTGGGCCGGAAAGTTCCTGCTCGGCCCGGTGGTGGACCGCTGGAGCGTCCGGCGCTTCGGCCACTACCGCGGCTGGCTCCTTCTCACCCAGGCGCTGATGGTGCTCGCGCTGCTGTGCCTGCTGCCCCTTGACCCTGTCGGCGACCTGCCGCTCGTACTCGGGGTCATGGTCGTGATGCTGATCGTCGCCGGCGCTCACGACGTCGCGACCAACGGGCTCGCGGTCCGCCTGCTCACCCCCGAGGAACGCGGTACCGGCAGCGGTCTGCAGATCGCCGCGATCAGCCTCAGCATCATTCTCGGCTCCAGCGGCACGCTGCTGCTCTACGCGCATGTGGGCTGGGAAGCCGCGCTGGGTGTGCTGGCCGCCGTGACGGCCCTCCCCCTCGTCTTTCTCCTGAGGTTCCGCGAACCGCCCGGGCCGTCGGCGTCCGGACCGGCCTCGCGTGCGCTCCTGTCGCTCGTCCGACGGCCAGGCATCGCACGGTGGATGCTCGCCGTGGTTCCCCTGTACCTCCTCGGCGTGTACTCCGCCGAGGCGCTGGTACCGGCGATGCTCGTGGACGCGCGATGGTCGACCTCGCGGATCGCGATCGTCCAGGGCACGCTCGGCGGGCTGGCGTCCGCGCTGGCCGCACTCGGTACAGGAATGCTGCTGCGGCGAGTCAGCCGCCGTCGAGCGCTACGGACGTTCGGCTTCGTTCAGGCACTTCTGCTGCTGTTCCTTCTCCCCGTGGCCACCGGCCATGCCGGGAACGGCTTCGGCGCGACCGTGACCACGCTCGCCGTGATCCTGTTGTGGGCCGCCAACGCGGCCGCGCTCAGCACGATCTACAGCTGTGCCATGGATCTGGCCCGGCCCGCGACCGCGGCCACCGACCTGGCCGTCCAACTGGCCGTGGTCGGCGTCGTCCGCCTCGTCGCCAACGCGAGCGGCCCGGCTCTCGCCGGCCAGGCCGGCTATCCACCCCTGATCCTCGCCGGTGCGGCGCTGACCTTGCTCGGCACGGTCGCGGCGACCCGGTGGGCCCGTCACCACCACCCGCATGCGACCGCGCTCCACGTCGTCGCCGCTTGATCAAAGGAAAACCGTGACCACAGTCGAAGAAACCGTGCCCGCACCGGCGTCGAACCCGCCCTCACCACCACCGTCGCCACCACCGCGGGGAACGACCGGAGCCGCGGCGCGCCTGCTGCGCCCGGTCCGCGGGCGGCTGCTCGCGGCGGCGGCGCTGGCCGCGCTCGGCGCGGTGGCCGGCTTGCTGCCCTATGTCGCCGCCGCCGAGATCGCCCGCGCCGTGCTCACCACGACCGACCCCGCGACGGCCGTATGGGCCTGGGTCGCCGCCGGTGCGGCAGGGG
>NZ_MUXN01000002.1:284452-473363 GCF_001995215.1 Amycolatopsis azurea DSM 43854 | reverse complement strand
GGCAGGCGCTGTCGTGCGGCTGGTCGTCTCCGGACTCGGCAGCGACCTCGGCCACTACGCCGACGCCCAGCTCCAGCACGACCTGCGCACCCGGCTCGTCCGTCATCTCGGGCGACTCCCGTTGGGCTGGTTCCGCGAAGCCGGGGCCAGCCAGGTCAAGAAGGCGCTGACCGACGACATCGAAGAGATGCACCACCTCATCGCCCACGCGCTGGGCGAGCTGGTCGCGGCCACGGCCGCGGTCGTCTGCGGCTTCGCCTATTTGGTCGCCGTCGACTGGCGGATGGCCTTGATCACCCTGTCGGTCCCGGCCCTGATGGTGGTCGGCTACCGGCTGTCGATGCGGTCCTTGCCGCACCACGCCCGGCGCCTGATGGCGGCCGAACGCCGGATCGGCTCGGCCGTGGTCGAGTACGCCGACGGGATTTCGGTGGTCAAGACGTTCGGTGCCGACGGTGGCGTCCTTCGCCGCTTCTCCGATGCCGTCGACGAGCAGACCGAGGCGATGCGGGCCTGGGTGTCGGAGAGCAAGCGCAGCTCGGCCATGACCCGCGTCATGATGTCCGAGGTGACCGTGCTGGCCGTCGTGCTCGCCGCGGGCCTGGCGTTCGTCTCGGCCGGTTCGCTCACGGTGCCGGAGTTGTTGCCCTTCCTGGTCGTCGGCGCCGGTCTGCCGACGCCGATCCTGCCGGTGGTCCAGAGCACGCAGACCCTGCGCAAGGCACGGCTGGCCGCCGGGCACCTGGAGGAACTGCTCGCCAGGCTGCCGCTGCCGAAGCCCGAGCGGCCGAGGAGCCCCGACGGCACCTCGCTCGAACTCGAAGACGTCCGATTCTCCTACGGCGGCGGACGGATGGCACTCGACGGGATCACCGCGACCTGTCCTCCCGGCACGATGACCGCGATCGTCGGACCGTCCGGTTCCGGCAAGAGCACCCTCGCGATGCTGCTTCCCCGCTTCCACGACGTGACCGCCGGCGCGATCCGGCTGGGCGGGGTGGACGTCCGGGATGTCGAGCAGCGGGAACTGCTGTCCCGGTTCGCGCTCGTGTTCCAGGATGCCGTGCTGCTCCGTGACACCGTCCGGGAGAACATCCGCGTCGGCAGGCCCGATGCCTCCGACGAGGAGGTTCGGGAAGCCGCGAAGGAAGCACGGATACACGAGGTGCTCGAACGCCTGCCGGAGGCCTACGACACCGTCCTCGGCGACGGGACGGCAGGACTGTCCGGTGGAGAGCGGCAACGGCTCGCCCTCGCCCGGGCGATCCTCGGCGACGCGCCCATCGTGGTGCTCGACGAGGCCACCGCCGCGGTCGACCCGGACAACGAGACCGCGATCCAGGAAGCGGTCACCCGGCTGACCGCCGGACGGACGCTCATCGTCATCGCACACAGGCTCCGGACCGTCGTCGAAGCCGACCAGATCCTCGTGCTGGAAGAAGGCCGGATCGCGGAATCCGGCACCCATCGGACTCTGCTGGCCGCCGACGGGCGCTACGCCCGGATGTGGCGCGCCCAGCACTTCACCGGAACGGAGGCTCGCCCGTGATCCGGCGGCTCCTGGCACTGTGGCCGCAGCCCGGCCTGCTCGTGAAACTGGGTGCGCTGCACGTCGCGCTCTCCGTCCTGCAGGGCCTGCTGTTCACCCTGCTCATCCCGATCCTGCACGCCCTGCTCTCCGATCCGGTCGACTTCGCCGCGGCCACGCCGTGGCTGGCCATCGGCGCGGCAGGCGTCCTCCTGCATTGGCTCCTCACCGTCATCGCCACCCCGGTCGGGTTCGCCGCCAGCATGCGGCTCGCGGCGGCACTGCGACGGCGGCTCATGGCTCACACGACCACGCTCCCGCTCGGCTGGTTCGACGCCGCCACCAAGGCCCGGCTCGGCCGGACCGTCACCGCCAGCACCGGGGAACTTTCCCGGCTGATCGCGCAGCTCGGCCCTCAGGTCGTCCAGGCGACCGTGGTGCCGCTGACCCTGGTGACCGCGATCTTCGTCCTGGACTGGCGCCTCGGCCTGTTGTTGCTGGCCACCACGCCGATCGCGGTGGCGGTGATGCGCCGGTCCGGGCGGATCGCCGCCGAAGTCAACGAAGAACTCGACGAGGCGACGACCGAGGTCGCCGGACGCGCGCTGGAGCTCGGTCAGGCACAGCCCGTGCTTCGCGCCGCCGGATACGGTGAAACGGGCGGGCATCGGCTGCGGGACGCGCTCGACGAGCACCGGCTGCGCTACCGGCGGGGACTGCGCCGGACGCTGGTACCCGGTCTCGGGTACGCCGGGGTCGTCCTCGTCGCGTTCGTCGCGATGCTGGTGCTGGCCGCGGCGCTCCTGCTCGGCGGCGACCTCCCGGTACCGGACGCGGTGGCCTTGCTGGTGCTGGCGGTCCGGTACCTGGAACCGCTGGGCGCGCTGAACGGGCTCATCGGCGGGTTGCGGGCCTTGGAGAACGCGCTCGGCCGGATCGAAGCGATCCTGCGCACGGCACCGCTGCCCGCGGCCGCGAGTCCCGTACGGGATCTCGCCGGAACCGACATCGAGTTCGACGGCGTCACGTTTTCCTACGGGGACTCGGCACCGGCGCTGCGTTCCGTGTCGTTCCGGTGTCCCGCGGGCACCACGACGGCGCTCGTCGGACCGTCCGGGTCCGGCAAGACCACGATCGTGCGGCTGGTCGCGCGGTTCGCCGACGTGAACGCGGGAGTGGTACGGATCGGCGGCACCGACGTCCGCGAGCTGGACGACGACACGCTGATGCGCTCGGTGGCGATCGTCTTCCAGGACGTCTACCTCTTCGACGGCACGATCGAGGAGAACGTCCGGCTGGCCCGGCCGGACGCGACGGAGGCGGAATTCGCCGAGGCGGCACGCGCGGCGCGGCTCGACGAGGTCGTCGCACGGCTCCCCGACGGCTGGCGGACACGGGTCGGCGAAGGTGGCGCCCAACTGTCAGGCGGCGAACGGCAGCGGGTCTCGATCGCCCGCGCCTTCGTGAAACAGGCGCCGATCGTGCTGCTGGACGAGGTCAGCTCGGCACTCGACCCGGAGAACGAGAGCATGGTCCAGGCCGCGATCGCCGACCTCTGCGCGGACCCGGACCGCACGGTGATCGTGATCGCCCACCGCCCGGGCACCCTGACCGGCGCGGACCACGTCGTCGCGCTCGACTCGGGTGAGATCGCCGAACGCGGCACGCCGGCCGAGCTGCTGCGCACCGGCGGGATGTTCGCCCGGATCTGGACGCAGAACGACCGGGCGTCCGGCTGGCACCTCGCGAAGGACGGCAGGATGTAAGCCTTTTCGTGGTCCTCCGGTGGATTCCGGCGCCGTAACGGGACGACCAAGCTGTGAGAGATGAAACGCACAGCGGAAATCGCCGGCGCCGGATTCGCCGGCTTGACCGTGGCCATCGAGCTCGCCCGGCGGGGCTGGACCGTCAGCGTGCATGAGCAGTCGGACACCCTGCGCGCCTTCGGAGCCGGGATCTTCCTCTGGGAGAACGGTTTACAGGTCCTGAGCGAGCTCGGGCTCGAAGAGGCCGTGCTCGCCCGCGCGCATCATGCACCCGGGTGGGAGGAGCGCACCGCCGCGGACGAAGTACTGCGACGGAACGATCTGCCGCTGCCCGGCGGTGTCCGCATGATCACGCTGACCCGTCAGGATCTGCACACCGCCTTGCTGACGGCCGCGCGCGACGCCGGGGTCGGGTTCCGGACCGGATCCCCGGTGATCGCGGCCGAGCCCGGCGGAATCCTCGTCACCCGCGACGGCACGCGCCGGGCCGCGGATCTCGTCGTCGCCGCCGACGGCATCCGTTCCGCCGTGCGGACTTCGCTGGATCTCCTGGACGACCACACCGTCTTCCCGTTCACCGTCCTGCGCTTCCTGGTGCCGATGGACCGGGTGCCGGACCGGTCGGGCCGGTGGCGCGACTACGTCGGTTTCTGGAATCACGAGGCCCGCCGCCGGGTGCTCTACGTGCCGTGCAACGCCGACGATCTGTACCTGCTGCTCGGCGCGCTCCCCGGCGATCCGGCACTCGAACCGCCGCTCGACCCGCGGACTTGGGCCGAGTCGTTCCCGCCGCTGCGAGAGGTGTTCTCCGAACTGCCGGACCGGGTACGACAGGACCGGTACGAGGCCATCCGGACGACGAGCTGGTCGGCGGGCCGGGTCGCGCTCATCGGCGACGCCGCGCACGCGATGCCGCCCACCATCGGGCAGGGCGCGGGCACCGCGATGCTCAACGCGCTGAACCTCGCCAGGGCCGTCGACACCGCGGCGAGCGCGGGCGACGACCTCGAGAGCGCCCTCAAGGACTGGGAGGCCGAAAACCGGCCGATGACCGAACAAACCCAACGAGAGTCCGTCGAGATCGCGGGAAACCTCTTCCCGGACACGGGCCATCGTCGCGACTGGAGCGAAGCCACCCTGCAGGTGGCCCGGAACCGGCCGCGGGGCTGAAACTGGAGGGACACGGGAATGGTGGCGCTACACGTCAGAGAATGGGGCGAAGGCGATCGGAAGGCCGTGTTGCTGCACGGCCTGTCCGGCAGTTCGAAGACCTGGTGGGAGCTGGGCCCCGAACTGGCCGCGAGGGGCTATCACGTACTCGCGCCGGATCTCCGCGGTCACGGGAAGAGTCCCCGCGGCCGCTACAGCCGTGAGCTTTGGGCGGACGACGTGCTCAAGGTCGTGCCGGACCGGCCCGAACTGGTCGTCGGCCACTCGGTGGGCGGTGTCGTGCTGTCCATGCTTGCCGAGCGGCTACGCCCGGCGCGGGCGATCTACGACGACCCCGCGTGGTGGGTGACCGAGGGCGGGTTCGGCGCCGCGATGGAACAGGTCATCCGCCCGCAGAAGGACTACACCCTCGCGGACCTGGAACGCCTCTTCCCGCATTGGACCTCGCAGGCCCGAGAGGTCCGGCTCGAAGAACTGTCCGACTGGGACGTCCGGACGACCTACATGGACTACCTGGAAACCGCCTACGTCCCGGTCATCGAGGCGGCGCCGTCGCTGGTCGTGCTGGCCGACCCGAGCGTGCTGACCACACCGCCGCGCCAAGCCGAGCTCGAGGCGCTCGGCTTCACCGTCCGGGCGGTCACGGGAACCTCGCACAACGTGCACGTCGACGACTTCCCCAACTTCCTGAAGGCGCTCGACGGCTGGATCTGACCGCTCGTACGCTCTCGCCCGGCCGGGCGAGAGCGTACGAGCCGGCTCCGATTCCACGGGGCGAGGATCGGGTGACGGGTCGCACCGTCCACTCAGGACGGACGGGCGGCGAGATCCGCGCGCAGGGCGGTCTTGTCGACCTTTCCGATGCCCAGGTACGGGAACTCGTCGAGCACCTCCATCCGCTCCGGCAGTTTGAAGCGGGCGAGCCCGCGCTCCTGCAAGAAGCGTCGGACGGCCGGTAATTCGGGCACCCAGTCCCCCTGCGGGACCACGTACAGGCACACGATCTCGCCGAACCGCGGGTGCGGTGCGGCGACCACCGCCGCCGCCGCGATACCGGGATGCTCGGCTGCCAGCAGTTCCAGTTCGGCGGCCGGGATCTTCTCCCCTCCGCGATTGACGACGTCACGGGAACGCCCCTCGACCACCAGCGATCCGGACGGATGCAGGCTGACGAGGTCCCCGGTCCGATAGAAGCCGTCCTCGGTGAACGCACCGGCCGTCGCGTCCGGATCGCCGTAGTAGCCGCCCACCGTGTACGGACCGCGGGTCAGGAGTTGCCCGGTGCCGCCCGGCGGAACCGGGCGACCGCTGTCGTCCAGAACCCGGATCTCGTCCGCGGGTGAGGCTGGCATGCCCTGGGTGTGGAAAGCGACGTCGCCGTCGGCGTCGGTCGGGGTGTAGTTCAGCAGGCCCTCGCTCATGCCGTAGCACTGCTGCACCACGCAGCCCAGCACCGCCGGGATCCGTTCGACCTGACCCGGCCGCGGCCGGGCGCCACCGACCTGGATCACCTCCAGGCTGGTCAGGTCGAACCCGGTGTCTTCGGCCGCGTCGGCCCAGCGTTCGGCCAGCGCCGGAACCAGCGTGCAATGGGTCACGAGGTGTTGTTCGATCAGCGCGAAGGCCGCCTCGGGCTCGGCGGACGGTCCGAGCACCACCGTGCCGCCCGCGCCGAGCGTCCCCAGGACGCCGGGGCAACCCAGCACGAACCCGTGGGTGGCGGGCATGACCGCGAGATACACCGAGCCGGGGCCGACGCCGGCGAGCCCCGGTGTCGTCCGCAGCTGATAGCCGTAGGCCTCCTGCAGCCGCGGGATCACCTTGGGCGGGCCGGTGGTTCCGTTGGACAGCAAGCACAACGCCGGATCGTCGAGCGTCGCCAGTTCACCGTCGACGAGTTCGCCCGGTGAGCCGGGAAGCCCGCACAGTTCAGTCAGATCGACCGCGTCCGGACTGTCCACATCGGACACGAAGAGTGTTCGCAGCGACGAATTCCCGTCGCGGATCCGCCGTGCGAGCGCGAAATGGTCGTACCGGGCGTGCCGGGCGGGTACCGCCATGGCGACCGGACGGGTGATCCGGGCGACGTGGTCGAGCTCGTACTCGCGCAGCGCGGTCGGGGTGAGCACCGGCGCCGCGCCGATCTTGGACAGCGCGAGTGTCAGCACGACGAGTTCGATGTCGTTCGGCAGCTGGACGATCACCAGGTCACCGCGCCGGATTTCGTTGTCCTTCAGGCGCTTCGCACACGCGTTCACGGCGAGGCGCAGCTCTCCGTGGGTCAGTGTCCGTTCGCCGGACACCAAAGCGAGTTCACCTCCGCGCGAAAAGGAAGGAGCCAGCACGGTCTCGTCCACCCGGTCGGGTCCCCACAATCCCGCGTCCCGATATCGCCGTGCCCGCAGCGGATCGATCCTGACCAGCTTGTCCCACATGGCCTTCCTCACTCTCGTGCTCGCGCGATGCGCTCCTCCAGCTCGGAAAGGCTGTAGTCGTGCTTGTCCCACAAGTCCACGACCACGCCGAACCGGGCCCTCAGTGCCGCCTCGAGTTCCACCGTCTCGGTCGAGTCGAGGGCGAGATGTGCCCGTATCCGGGAATCCGCGTCGATGTCCGACTCTTCGACACCCAGTTCGGCGAGGAGCCCCCGCAGTTCGCTCATGGATCGAACGTACTTCAGACGGCACTACCACCGCGTCCATCCGTGGTTCTAAAACCGGGACCAGGGGTGATTGGTCGTAGAACCCCGAACATCCAACGGTGGATACCGGTGCGCGCACCGCCGTCCGAAGATGAAAGCCAAGCAGAAGTCCTTTACCGGGGGGAAGTGGCACCATCGATGTCCTCAGCCGAGCCCTATCTGGTCCCGTATCCGAGTCGCGGAAGCCTTCTGGGCGAACCCGAACTGGACGCGCTTTCCACGGTCGTGCGGTCGCAGGCCCCGTTGTCGGCGGGCGGATACCGCGCGGAGTTCGACGACCGGTTCCGTGAGCTCGTCGGCAGCCGCCACGCGCTTTCGGTCACCAGCGGCACCGTGGCACTCGAGCTGGCCATCGGCCTGCTGGGCCTGAACCACGGCGACGAGGTCATCGCCACGCCACAGACGTACAAGGCGACCATCCAGCCGCTGCTGGACCTGCCGGTCACCGTTCGTTTCTGTGACGTCGACGAGAACACCCTCAACGCCGACCCGGCGAGCATCGAAGCACTGATCGGACCGCGCACCCGGGCGATCCTGCTCGTGCACTACGGCGGCCTGCCCGCCGACATGGACCCGATCATGCGGATCGCCCGGCAGCACGGCATCAAGGTGATCGAAGATTGCGCGCACGCGCTGGGCAGCGTCTACCACGGC
Source organism: Amycolatopsis azurea DSM 43854 (assembly GCF_001995215.1). Taxonomy (GTDB): domain Bacteria; phylum Actinomycetota; class Actinomycetes; order Mycobacteriales; family Pseudonocardiaceae; genus Amycolatopsis; species Amycolatopsis azurea. The sequence goes on along the minus strand of NZ_MUXN01000002.1, from coordinate 465,544 downwards.
AGGCGCCCCGGCGCGCTGGCCGACATCGGCTGCTTCAGCTTCCATTCCAGCAAGAACATCACCACCCTCGGCGAGGGCGGGATGATCACCGTGGCGTCCGACGAGTGGGCGGAACGGCTCGAGCGCATTCGATCCAACGACTCCGACGCCGTCTACGTCCCTTCGGCGCAACGTATCGGCGGCCGGGACGAAGCGCCCGCTTGGATGCTGCACCCGGGGAATTCGTACTCGCACAGCTGCGTCGAACTGCGTCACCCCGGCACGAACGCGACGCTGTCGGAGCCGAGTGCCGCGGTCGGGATCGCCCAGCTCCGCAGGCTCGACTCCCTGGTGTTGCGACGCCGGGAGATCGCGGGCCGGATCACCGACGTACTCACGAAATTCCCTTTCGTCCGCCTGGTTCCCGAACGCCCCGGAGTCGTCAACGCGTACCACCTCTACACCTTCTTCGTCGAGCCCGGCGCCGGGGCCGACCGGGACGCCATCGTCGAACGGCTGTCCCGGTCCGGCGTCGAAATGCAGCTGCGGTATTTCCCGCTGCACCTGCTCCCGGAATGGCAGGCGCGAGGCCACCGGCAAGGGGAAAGCCCGGTCGCCGAGCAGCTCTGGTTCACCCGGCAGATCAATGTGCCTTGCCAGCCAAGCCTTTCCGACCGGCAGGTGGGCCACCTGCTGGAGGCGCTGGAGGCGGTCCTCACCGAAGTCTCGACCGGCACCGCGGCGCTGGCAGCTCCCTGAGGCCTCCGGAGAAGGACGACCCATCACCGATTGCGCAGGAACGGCGGAAGACCATGGGCATCACCAGTTCGTTCGACCTCATCGTGGTCGGCGGCGGACCGATCGGACTCTCCACGGCGGCGGAGGCAGTCGCGCGCGGGCAACGGACACTCGTGCTGGAACGGCATGGCTTCTTCAATGAGAACAACGGGACCAGCGGGGCGGAACGGCACTGGCGACTGCAGTACACGCAGGAGGACCTGTTCCAGCTGACCCTGGCGGCGCGCCCGCTGTGGCAGCGGCTGGAATCGCTGGCCGAACGGCGGCTGATCCACTCGATCGGCAGTCTTTGGTTCGGCGACGTGGACGTCGACACCAACGAGGGCAAGATCAGCGAAACCGCCAGGGTCATGGACAAGCTCGATGTCCGCTACGAATGGCTCCGGGCGAAGGAGATCGAGCGCCGCTACGGCTTCGAAGCGCTGCCGGGCCATTTCGAAGGGTTCTTCCAGCCGGACGGCGGCACCATCGACGTCCGCGGCACCCTCGCCGCGCTCTACGGTCTCGCGCAGGCCGGCGGCTGCGCGCTCCACGGCGACGAACGGGTCATCGAGCTGCTGCCCGGCTCCTCCGGGGTGACCGTGCGGACCGACCGCGGCACCTATCACGGGGACAAGGTGGTGCTGGCCAACGGCGGCTCGATCAACGAACTGCTCGGCCCGCTCGGCGCGCGGCTCGACATCAAGCTCTACGAGATGGCGCTGGTATCCCTGCGCCGCCGCGACGAGACCGCCGACTTCCCCTTCTGGTTCGTGTTCCAGCAGCCGACCGAAGAGGACACGAACCTGTTCTACGGTTTCGGTCGCAACCCCTGGTCGCCGAGTGAACTGGTGCGGCTCGGCCCGGTCTTCGAAGTCCATCCCCTCTCCGGCGCCGCCCAGGTGACCGGACGACCCGATCCCCGTCACGTCGAACGCCTCGGTTCCTGGGTGGGGAGGCATCTGCCCGCGCTCGACCCGGAACCCGTGCACACCTCGACCTGTCTGGCCGTACTGCCGGGCGATCCGGAACGGCAGTTCCACCTCGGCTCGGCGGCCGGGCTCGTCCCGCACGGCGAGAACCTGCTGCTCTACAGCTCCGGCTGGGGCTTCAAATTCGTCCCGCTGCTCGGCCGCGTCCTGGTCGACCTCGCTGTCGACGGCCACACCGAGTACGACATCTCCCGGCTCTCGCCGGCGACCCCGCAGGAGGCGGACCAGTGACCCGACCCGAGACCACGGGTGCCGACATCGCCGTCGTCGGCATGGCGGGCCGGTTCCCCGGCGCCCCGGATTTGGCCGCCTACTGGCGAAATCTGCACGACGGCGTCGAATCCGTGACCGCGCTGACCGACGAGCAACTCCTCGCCGAGGGGATCCCGCCGGAGGTGTCCGGCCGCCCCGATTACGTCCGCATGGCGCCGCTGCTCGACGGCATCGACCAGTTCGACGCGCAGTTCTTCGGCATCAACCCCCGCGAAGCGGCGCTTCTCGACCCGCAGCAACGGCTCTTCCTCGAAACCGCTTGGCACGCGCTGGAAGACGCGGGCCGCGGGCCGGGCACCGACAGCGACGTCGGGGTCTTCGCCGGCGCGAACATGCCCGCGTACCTGATGTCGAACCTCCTCGGTGGCAGCCGGATCGTCATGAGCCCGGCGGTGTTCGAACTCCAGATCCACAACGACAAGGACTATCTGGCCAGCCGCACCTCGTTCCTGCTCGGGCTCACCGGCCCGTCGGTCACCGTGCAGACGGCCTGCTCGAGCTCGCTCGTCGCCGTGCACCAGGCCGCGCGGGCGCTGCGGGCGGGCGAGTGCGCGACGGCGCTGGCGGGTGGCGTCACCGTCCGGGTCCCGCACCAAGCCGGTTACCTCTACGAAGAAGGCCTCATCTACTCCCCCGACGGGCACTGCCGCCCGTTCGACGCCGACGGGCGGGGCACCGTCTTCGGCAACGGAGTCGGTGCGGTCGTGCTGCGGCGGCTCGAAGACGCGCTCGCCGACGGCGACCCGATCCTCGCCGTCATCAAGTCCACCGCGGTCAACAACGACGGTGCCGACAAGGTCGGCTACACGGCGCCGAGCGTCTCGGGCCAGGAGCGGCTGATCACCGCGGCGCTCGCGGCCGGCGGCGTCGACGCGCGGACCATCACCGCGCTCGAAGCGCACGGCACCGGCACGCCGGTCGGCGACCCGATCGAGATCAAGGCACTGACCAGGGCGTTCGGCGCGCATACGGACGAAACCGGATTCTGCGCGATCGGCTCGGTGAAGGCGAACATCGGGCACCTCGAATCCGCGGCGGGCATCGCCAGCCTGATCAAGGCGATCCTGCAGCTGCGTAACCGTCTGCTCGTGCCGGATCCGCATTTCCGGCGGCCCAATCCCCGCATCGACTTCGACGACACTCCGTTCTTCGTCAACACCGCGCTCACCGACTGGAAGAACGGTGACCATCCCCGCCGGATCGGGGTCAGTTCGTTCGGCATCGGCGGCACCAACGCCCACGCCGTCCTCGAAGAGGCCCCGGCCGCGCCTCCGTCGCCGGCACCACGGCGCACGTCCCAGGTGATCGTCCTGTCGGCCAGGAGCCCGGCTGCTCTGGAGCAGTCGAGCGCGCAGCTGGCCGCGCATCTGCGGGCCGGACTCGACGCCGGTACCCCGGCCGACCTCGCCGACGTCGCCGCCACCACGCAATTGGGCCGCGGCGCGTCGCGGTTCCGCCGGGCACTCGTCGCCTCCGGTACCGAGGACGCCGCCGCGCTGCTCGAAGGCGCGGACCCCGCCAGGGTGGCGGGTTCGGCGGCACCGTCGGCGCCGCCGAAGATCGTCTTCCTGTTCCCCGGCCAAGGCACGCAGTACCCGGGCATGGGCGCGGACCTCTACCGCGGTGAGCCCGTCTATCGCGCGGCCGTGGACGAGTGCGCCGCCATCCTCGATCCGCTGCTCGGCACCGGTCTGCTCGCCGCGCTCTACCCGCCCGCCGACGCCGACCCGGACGAAGCCGCGCGGCGGCTCGCCGACACCTCGCTGGCCCAGCCCGCGCTGTTCACCACGGAATACGCGCTGGCCAAGCAGCTGGCCGCCTGGGGTGTCGTGCCCGACGCCATGGTCGGCCACAGTCTCGGCGAATTCGTCGCGGCGACCCTGGCCGGGGTCGTCGACCTGCCGGACGTCCTGCGGCTGGTGGCCGCTCGCGGCCGGATGATGCGCGAACTCCCGGCCGGTGGCATGCTTTCGGTCGCCGCCGACGAGGCCGACGTCCTGCCCGTGCTGCCCGCGAACCTGTCCGTCGCCGCGGTGAACGCCCCGGGGTTGTGCGTGGTCTCCGGTCCGCACGACGCACTGGACGCGCTCTCGAAGCAGCTGGCCGGCCAGGGTGTGTCGACCAGGCCGCTCCACACTTCGCACGCGTTCCACTCCGCGATGATCGATCCGATCGTCGCGCCCTTCACCGAACTGGTCGGCGACGCCGAGCTCCGCGCGCCGCGTCTCCCGTTCGTCTCCACCGTCACCGGGACGTGGATCGACGACGAACAGGCCACCGATCCCGAGTACTGGGGCACGCACATGCGCCGTCCCGTCCGGTTCGGGGAAGCGGTCGGTGTCGCCGCCAAGATCGGCCGTTGCGTGCTGCTGGAAGTCGGCCCCGGCAACACGCTGGGCACGCTCGCGAGGCAGGCCGTCGACCCCGTCGCCTCCGTGGTCACCACGCTGCGCCGTCCGGATCAGGACCGGTCCGACACCGAGACGCTGCTGGCCGGGTTCTCGGGGCTGTGGCTGGCGGGCGCGGACGTCGACTGGACGCGCCTCGAAGCCCCGCGACAGCGCAGCTCTCTGCCTGGCTATCCGTTCCAGCACAAGCGGTACTGGGTGGAACCCCGGGGTGAAGCCGGTGCCGAGCTCGTCGTCGACACCCCCGCGGCACCCGAGACCGACGAAACCGAGACGTCCTCCCGGCCCGAGCACCTGCTGACCGCCTACACCGCACCGCGAAACGATCTCGAGCGCAGCGTCGCCACCCTCTGGGAGGAGTTCTTCGGGTTCAGCCCGATCGGCGTGCACGACAACTTCTTCGAGCTGGGCGGCCATTCGCTGCTCGCCACGCAGATGCTCAACCGGCTGCGCGGCCGCCTGCACCGGGTCGCCACCCCGGCGCAGCTGCTCGCCGCGCCGAACGTCGCCGCGCTGACCGAGTTGCTCGCCGCACAGGACCCGGACACCACGCCCGCCGAAGAACTTCCCTCCATCGTCCCCGCCCCCGATCGCCGCCACGAGCCGTTCCCGCTGACCGAAATGCAGCAGGCGCAGTGGATCGGCAGGCTCGGCAGCTTCGACATGGGCGGGGTCGCCCCGCACCTGTACCTGGAGTTCGACAGCGGCACACTCGACCTCGACCGGCTCGAACGCGCCTGGCAGCAGGTGGTGCGGCGGCACGAGATGCTGCGGATCGTCGTACTCGCCGACGGCCGCCAGCGAATACTGGCCGACGTCCCCGACTACCGGTTCGAAGTCCTCGATCTCCGCGAAAGCGACGAGGAGACCGCGACGGCCCGGCTGGCCGAGGTTTCCGGGCGGATGTCCGCCGACGTGCGGCCCGCGGACACCTGGCCGCTGTGGGAGGTCCGGGTCAGCCGCCTGCGTGACGGAAAGCTCCGCACGCACATCGGCTTCGACCTGCTGTGCGCCGACGTCGCCAGCTTCTTCTACCAGGTGCTTCCGGCGTGGCGGGAGTTCTACGCGGACCCGGCGAGCTCGTCGGCCCCGCCGGAACTGTCCTTCCGGGACTACGTGCTCGCCGAAGAGGCGTTGCAGAAGACCGCGCTCTACGAACGTTCCCTGGACTACTGGCGCGACCGTGTCAAGCGGCTGCCCGCCGCGCCCGAACTGCCCACCGCGGTCACCCCTGGCGAGCTCACCCGTCCCGAGTTCGTGCGGCGGCACGCGAATCTCGACGCGGACGTCTGGGCCAGGATCAAGGAACAGGCCGGTGAGCACGGCGTCACGCCGTCCAGTGTGCTCGTCGCCGCCTATGCGGCGGTCATCTCCCGGTGGAGCAAGAGCCAGCACTTCACGCTCAACTTCACGGCGGTCAACCGGCTTCCCCTGCACCACGACGTCGACGCGACCGTGGGCGAGTTCGCGTCCTTCGAACTGCTGGAGGTCGACACCCGGTCACTGGACACCTTCGGCGACCTCGTCACGCAGATCCAGCGGCAGGCGTGGGAGGACTTCGAACACCGCTACGTCAGCGGCGTCCGCATCCTGCGGGAGCTCAACCGCGTCCGCCGGGACACCGCGGGCGGGGTGATGCCGGTGGTGTTCACCAGCGCGCTCTCGACCGAGAAGGACCCGGCGAGCGTGCCGTCCCCGGTGGACTGGCTCGGTGAGCAGGCCCGCTTCATCTCGCAGACCCCGCAGGTCACCATCGACCACTTCGTCCTCGAGTTCGGCGGAGTGCTTCAGCTGGCCTGGCACGCCGTGGACGAACTGTTCCCCGACGACATGATGGCCGAGATGTTCGAGGCCTACCAAGGACTTCTGGCCACCCTCACCACCCAAGAGGGCTGGCGACGGCCGCCCACCGTGCCGCTGCCCGAATGGCAGCTCGCACTCCGGCAGCGGGTCAACGACACCGCGGGCGACGTCCCCGCCGGGTCCCTGGCGGCGCGGCTGCTCGCGGTCGGCGCCGAACCGGCTCTCTCTTCGCGGCCGGCCGTGATCACGCCCGGGAAGACGGTGAGCCACGGCGAGCTTTCCGGCCGGGCCGTGCACCTGGCGCGGACACTGGCCGCACGAGGACTCGGCCGCGGCAGCGTCGTCGGTGTCGGCCTGGCGAAGGGCTGGCAGCAGATCGTGGCCGTGGCGGGCGTTTCCGCGGCAGGCGCGACCTACGTGCCGATCGACCCGGAGCTGCCCGACAGCCGCCGGGAGTGGCTGATCGAGGCCGCCGGTGTGGACTGTGTCGTCGTCGACGGCGGGGCCGCTTGGCCGTCCGAAGTGGACACAGTGCTCTTCGACGACCTGGCTTTCGACGATCAGGAAGACCAGGACGTCGCGGGCTGGACCTGTCCGGCCCGCGAGGACGACATCGCCTACGTCATCTACACTTCCGGCTCCACGGGGACCCCGAAGGGTGTCGCGGAGACGCACACCGCCGCGGTCAACACCCTCGTGGACGTCGTGGAGCGATTCGGCATCACGGCCGAGGACCGGGTGCTCGGTCTTTCGTCGCTGAGTTTCGATCTCTCCGTTTTCGACGTGTTCGGGGTCCTCGGCGCGGGCGGCGCACTGGTGCTGCCCGAACCCGGGGCCCGCCGCGATCCCTCGCGGTGGCTCGAACTGGTCCGTGAGCACGGTGTGTCGGTGTGGAACTCCGTGCCCGCCCTCTTCGAGATGCTGGTGACCCATCTGGAGGGCGACGGCACCCCGCTGCCCCTGCGGCTCGCGATGCTCAGCGGCGACTGGATCCCGGTCCGGCTGCCCGACCGGGCCCGCGCGCTCGCCCCGGACCTGACGGTGATGAGCCTCGGCGGCGCCACCGAGGCGGCGATCTGGTCGATCCACTACCCGGTCGAAGCGGTCCCGGCGGACTGGACGTCGATCCCCTACGGCTACCCGCTGCGCAATCAGACCTTCCACGTGCTCAACGATCGCCTCGAACCCGCTCCCGTGTGGACGGCCGGACAGCTCTACATCGGCGGCATCGGTGTCGCGGCCTGCTATTGGAACGACGAACAGCGCACCGCCGAGTCGTTCTTCGTCCACCCGGCGACCGGGGAGCGGCTCTACCGCACCGGCGATCTCGGCCGCTATCTGCCCGACGGCGCGATCGAATTCCTCGGCCGGGAGGACTTTCAGGTCAAGATCGGCGGGTTCCGGGTGGAACTCGGCGAGGTCGAACACGCGCTCGCGCTGCACCCGGAGGTGACGGCGGCGGTGGCCACCGCGCTGGGGTCGCGTACCCAGCAACGGCTGGTGGCCTACCTGGTTCCCGCCGAACCGGGCACCGACGAGACGGCGCTGCTCGACTCCGTCCGCGCTCACCTGTCCCGGACGGTGCCCGGCTACCTGATCCCCGCCGACCTGATCGTGCTGGACAAGCTTCCCTTGAGCGGCAACGGGAAAGTGGATCGGGCCGCACTGCCTGCCCCCGAGCGGACAGGGCACGCCGCCGCGGCGACCGAGGTCGAGGCGGGCTTGCAGGAGATCCTCGGACGTCTGCTCACCCTCGCCGGCGAGGTGCTCTCCCTGGACGACGCCGGACCCGAGGACAACTTCTTCGAACTGGGCGGCGACTCGATCATGGGGATCCAGCTGGTCAGCCGGGCCGACGCCGAAGGCCTCCGCTTGCGCCCGCAGGATCTGTTCGAGAGCACCACTTTCCTCGAACTCGCCCGCCGGGCCGCGACGGTGGCCACGGCGGTGACCGACGCCGACGCGGTACCGCTCACGGCCGCGCAGACCACGCTGGTCGAAGCGAACGCGGTGAGCTGGGTCTCGGTGGAGACGTCGCTCGACGCCGGCCGGGCCGGACAGGCGCTGAGGGAGGTCGCCGCCCGGCACACCACCTTGCGGCTGCGGCTCGGCGCGCTGGACGACGGCACCCCCGGCCTGCTCGACGCCCTGACCGGCCCGGAGGTGGCCGAGATCGACCTCTCCGGCCTGCCTGCCGTCACCCGGCCGGGCGCGCTCGCCGAGATCGTCACGGAACTGGCGGGCGAAATCGACCTCGCCGCGGCCGTCCCCGCCAAACTCGTCCACGTCACCACCGGCGACGAACGGGACCGGCTGATCTGGGTCGGTTCGGCGGCGGTGCTCGACGACGCGTCCTGGCGGGTCCTGCTGGCGGATCTCGCCCACGCCGCGACCGGGCTGGCGGAACGGGGCGGCGTGGAGTGGGAATCGCGGCCGCAGTGTTTCCTGGACTGGTCGCGGAACCACGCCCCGGCGGCGGCCGCGCCCACCGGAGCCGGTTCGGTCCCGCTCGACGGCGAACTGGTCACCGTGCTCGGCGCGGACACCGTTCGCGCGTTCCGTGAAGCCGTGTTCGCGAGCCATCACCTGGACTTCGGCGAGGCGCTCACGGCCGCGCTCGCGCTCGCGTTGCGCGAGTGGCCGGGAGATTCCCCTTCCCTCACCGTGGACCGGTCCTTCCGTGACTTCGCGCTCGACGGTTCGGCCGGCAGGTACGTGGAATCCAGGACGCTGTCCGCCCCCGGAGGGGACCTCGACGACCTTCTCGCCGACGTCAAGCGGGGCTACCGCGAAGCAGCGGGCACGGTCTCGGAAGGTCCGCACGTGCACCTGCGTGAGGTGGTCGATCACGACTGGTCGCCCGCGGCCGGGCCGCTGTTCCTCGGCACCTTCGCCGGGCCGTCGACCGGACACGCCGCGGCGGGAACCCTCGCCGAGGTCGGTTCCGCGCTGATCGGCGGGGAGCTGAGACTTTCCTGGCGCCACAGTGGTTCCCCCGAGGGGATCGCCGCGGTCGCCGAAGCCTTCGCCGCGGCCGTCGACTCCCTCACCGCGCATTGCACCGGAGCCGGCGCCGGCCGGTACGAGACGTCCGACTTCCCGCTGGCCGACCTCGGCTCCGGTGAGCTGGCCGCGTTCCTGAGCACTCTCGAAAGCGACCTCGAGCGATGACGAAAGAGAGCCCGACCGTGCGCTCAACCCCAGCAGCCGGGACCACGCCCGGCAGCCGCAAAGGCATCGAAGACGTCTACGGGCTCGCCCCGATCCAGCAGGGTCTGCTGTTCGAACAGCTGAAACGTCCTGAGGCGGGCGTCTACATCGAGCAGCTTCTCCTCACCTTCGCCGGCACCCTGGACACCGCGGCGTTCCAGCGGGCCTGGCAGCAGGTGGTCGACCGGCATCCGATCCTGCGCACGTCGTTCCACTGGCGGCCGGAAGGCCTGCCGCTGCAGGTCGTGCACGGGACCGCCGAACTCCCCCTCGAAGTGCTGGACTGGCAGCACATCCCGGTGGCGGAGCAGCAGGAGAAGATCGACGCCTGGCTCGACCGGGAACGGATCGAGGGCTTCGAACCGGAGAAGGCGCCGCTCATGCGGATCACCGTGATCCGCAGCGAACCCCAGACCTGGATCTTCGCCTGGCGCCTGTCACATCTGCTGATGGACGGCTGGTCGTTCGGGCTCGCGGTGAGCGACTTCATCGCCGCCTACCGCGCGGAGTGCCTCGGCCATCAGGTCGATTTCCGCCCCATGCGGCCGTACCGGGACTACGTGGCGTGGTGGAGTGGCCGGGACGGGACGGACAGCCTCGAATTCTGGCGCCGTGAACTGGCCGGGTTCGAACCTCCCGAACCGCTCTTCCTCGGCGGCGAGCCGCCCGCCGACGGCGAGCCCAGCCACGGTTTCGTCGAACTGATGCTGACCGACCTCGAACCGGGCCTGCGTGAGCTGGCACGGGTCAACCAGCTGACCCTCAACACGATCGTCCAAGGCGCGTGGCTCATCGTGCTGTCGCACTACTACGGCACCAACGACGTCGCGTGCGGGTTCACCATGGCCCACCGGCCCGCCGAACTCCGCGGCGCCGAAACGATTCTCGGCCCGCTGATCGCGACCATGCCGGTCCGCGAGGTACTGGAGCCGACCCGCGCCGCGCTGTCCTGGCTGAAGGACTTCCAAGTGCACATCGCGGCGGTCCGCGAGCACACCACGATGCCCCTGTTCGACGTCCAGCGAGTCCTCGGCAGGCCCTTGGACGTGCCGTTGCTGGAAAGCAGCGTGTCCTACGAGAACATGCCCATGCCGGACTTCGCGCTGGAAGAGACCGGCATGAAGCTGACCGGGATGCGGTATGACGGAAGGCCGCACTATCCGATCACCATGGTGATCATGCCCGGCGACGGCATGCCGCTGCGGGTCATCTACGACCGGAGCCGGTTCTCCTCCGTTGCCGCGCAACGCTTCTGCGATCAGCTGCGCGACGTGCTGAAGGGTATGGTCGACCGCCCCGAGCTCACCCTCGGCGAGCTCTCCCCCGGCGCGGCCGCCGCGAGCCCGATCTCCGGCTCGGCGACGCTGGAGGTCGAATCCGCCACGCTGCCCGCGACGTTCGCCGGGCACGCCCGGCGGAACCCCTCGGCCGAGGCCCTCTCGTTCGGTGGGCACCGGTACAGCTATGGCGAACTGGACAGCCGCTCCGACGCGGTCGCGGCACGATTGCAGGCGCTCGGCGTCGGCCCGGGCGACCGCGTCGGACTCTGCCTCGACCGATCGGCCGTTCTCGTCACCGCGATCCTCGGGGTGCTCAAGACGGGCGCGGCCTATGTCCCGCTCGACCCCGAGCACCCGGCCGACCGGCTGGCCGGCATGGTCGCCGACGCCCGGCCCGGCGCCGTCGTGACCACCGCGGAGTTCGCCGGCCGGGTACCGGACACGACGATCCCGGTACTCGTCCTCGACGAAACGGTGCTGAGCACACCGGGTGTCGTCACCGCTGTCGAAACGGACGCGGATTCGGCCGCCTACGTGCTCTACACCTCCGGCTCGACCGGACGTCCCAAGGCGGTCGTGGTCACCCACCGGAACGTGCAAAGCCTGCTCGCCGCCGGACGTGAGGTGTTCGGTTTCGACGGCGACGACGTCTGGACCTTCAGCCATTCCTTCGCCTTCGATTACTCGGTCTGGGAGATCTGGGGCGCGCTCGGCAACGGCGCCCGGCTCGTCGTGGTTCCACAGTGGACGGTCCGGGCGCCGGACGAGTTCCTCGCGCTGGTCCGCGAAGAACGAGTCACCGTCTGCAGCCAGACTCCGACGTTGTTCGAGCATTTCGCCGAGGCGGAGGCCAGGGCTCCCGGTGAACTGGCGCTGAGGCGGATCTTCATCGGTGGCGACCGGCTGCACTCGGCGCCGGTCCGTACCTGGTTCGACCGCCACGGCGACTCCGCTCCCCAGGTGTACAACCTTTACGGCGTCACCGAAGCCGCGGTCGTGTCGACCTACCACCGGATCACCGACGGCGACGTCCGCGACGACGCGCCGCTGCCGATCGGCCGGGCGCTGCCGAACCAGCGGATCTACCTGCTCGACGAGCGAGGCCGTCCGGTACCCGAAGGCACACGCGGCGAACTGTGCGTGGCCGGTCCCGCCGTCGCCGCCGGATACCATGACCGCGACGAGCTGACCGCGCGGCGGTTCGGCGTCGAGCCTGCCGCGCCCGGCGCACGGCTCTACCGGACGGGCGACCTCGCCAGGGCCTTGCCCGGCGGCGCTCTCCAGTACCTCGGCCGAGGCGACGGCCAGGTGAAGGTGCGCGGCCACCGCGTCGAACTCGGCGAGATCGAATCCGTGCTCCGCGGCCACCCGGGAGTGCGGTCGGTGGTGGCGACGACCAGGCCGGACGGTTCGGGCACGGCGAGCATCGTCGCCTACGCCGTCCCCGCCGAAGGTGATCTGGACGCCGAGGAGCTGCGTGCGTTCGCTTCCCGGCAACTGCCCGAGCACATGGTGCCCGCCGCGATCGGCGTTCTCGACGACCTGCCGACCACCGTCGGCGGCAAGATCGACGTGCACGCGCTGCCCGGCCTGGAGATCAGCGGCCGCGATGGGCATGTCCCGCCTCGTACCGGCATCGAGCAAGAGCTGGCGACCGTCCTTTCCGGACTCGTCGCGGCCGGGGAGATCGGCAGGCACGACCGGTTCGCCGAGCTGGGTCTGCACTCGGCCCATCTGATGCGGCTGATGACGATACTGCGGTCGCGCTGGGGCGTCTCGGTTCCGTTGCGCGAGCTTTACGTGTCCCAGACCCTCGAAGACCTGGCGCTGCTCGTGGAAGGGGCTCGCGCATGAGTGCCCTGACGCCCGAGGACGAAGCCTGGCGGGATCACGTCGCCGCCTTCGCCCGCGAACACATCGCGCCCTTGTCCGCGGGAATGGACCGGGCCGCCCGGCTGGACCCGGGGCTGCGGCAGCGGCTGTTCGACGCCGGGTTGATGGCCGTCGAAGCCCCGACCCGCTACGGCGGCCAGGGCGGCGGCCTGTCGCGGGTGATGGTGACCATCGAAGAGATCTCCCGGGTCGACCCGGGTGTCGCCGTCGGCGTCGACGTGCAGAACGCGCTGATCGTGGCGACCTTGCTCCGGCAGGGCAGCGGCGACCAGAAGCGCCGGTACCTTCCGCTGCTGGCCACCCGGCAGATCGGGGCGTTCGCGCTGTCGGAGGAGAACGCGGGTAGCGACGCCTTCGCGGGTACCAGCACGGCGACCGCCAAGGGCGACGGTTATCTGCTCAACGGCCGCAAACGCTGGACGAGCAATGCCGCCGAAGCAGACCTGTTCCTGGTCTTCGCCCGCACGGAAGGTCATGGCTGGTCGGCTTTCCTGGTCGAACGGGACGCACCCGGCGTGCGCATCGAGCCGCGTACCGAACAGCTCGGGGTGCGTGCGGCCTCGACCGCCGACGTCCTCCTGGAGGACGTCGAGGTGCGCCCTCAGCAGTGTGTCGGCGGTGTCGGCAACGGCGAAGGCGTGGCGATCGCCGCACTCGACATCGGCCGGATCGGCATCGCCGCGCAGCAGGTCGGCCTCGCACAAGGTGCACTCGACGAGGCCGTGGCCTACAGCAGGCGACGGGAGCAGTTCGGGAAGCGGATCAGCGGGTTCCAGGCTGTGCAGTTCACCCTCGCCGACATCGCCACGGAGATCGCCGCCGCACGAGCCCTGCTCTACGAGGTCACCCGCGTGGTCGAGGCAGGCACGGATCTCGCCGAACGGCTGCGACAGTCCGCGATGGCGAAGTACTTCGCGTCGCAGGTCGCCGAACGGGCGGCTTCCCGCGCGCTGGAGGTCCTGGGCGGAAACGGTTACACCCGTGAATACGCGGCCGAGCGGTTCTACCGCGACGCCAAGGCGGGAAAGATCTACGAGGGGACGTCCAACGTCCTTCTGCACGGCATCGCGGGCGCCCTGCTCGGCGGCACCTCGTGACCGGGCCCCGGAGGCAACGGCGGGCGCCCGCACGCGCGGGCACCGCCACCGTCCGGCTGTACTGCCTGGCCCACGCCGGTGGTGACGCCAGGATGTTCGCCTCGTGGTCGCGGACGCTGCCCGAGTACATCGAGGTCTGCCCGGTGCAGTTGCCCGGACATGGTGAGCGGCTGCGGGACCGGGCGCCGCGAACACTGGAAGAGGCGATCGGCGAAGTACTGCCCCGAATAGAGCCGGATCTCCCGTCAGTCCTTTTCGGACACAGTCTGGGCGCGATTCTCGCGTTCGAGGCCGCTGGGCGGCTGCGTGACGCGGGACGGCCGCCGGCCAGGCTGCTGGTCTCCGGCCACCGTGCGCCGCATCTGCCGATGCGCGAGAGGAAGATCCATCACCTCCCGGAGAGGGAGTTCGTGGCCAGGCTGCGCGAACTGGACGGAACTCCCCAGACCGTGCTGGACAATCCCGGTTTCCTCCGGATGATGCTGCCTGTCCTGCGAGCGGACTTCACCGTGTCCGAGACCTACGTCCACCGGCCCGGCCCACCGCTCGACTGCCCGGTCACCGCGTTCGGTGGTGCCGACGATCCCGACGTCGGCACCACCGAACTCCAATCATGGAGCAGGCACACCTCGGCACGATTCCGTGCCGAAATCCTGCCGGGTGGGCATTTCTACTTCAGTTCTTCCCCAGACGCACTGCTTCGGCTGCTCGTGGCGGAACTCGCCGGTTTCGCGCCGGCCAGGTCGGCCTAGGGCGTGGTTCATAATGAGGGGTAAGCCAAAGATGGCGTGTTGCGAAAGCCTCTTTCGCAACGTCGATGGGGGTGGGCTGCCGGTCGGGGCGACCGTGGCCAGAGGTCTCAGCGCTGTCGGATGTGTCGCGAAAGCCACTTTCGGGACGTCTGGTGTCCCGAAAGTGGCTTTCGCGACATGAGCACGGCCTAGGTGCTCACCCTTGGGCCGTGGCAGACGACCCGTTGATCAGGGTGGTCCGCAGCGCGATCACCACGGCCTCCGTGCGATCCGTCGCACCGAGCTTGCGATAGATCATGTGCAGATGCGACTTCACCGTCTGTTCGGTGATGTGCAGTGACCTGCCTATCCGCCGGTTCGACACCCCCTGGGCCAGCAGTTCCAGAACTTGCTGCTGTCGCCGGGTGAGCCGGACCTGTCGAGGGTCCGCTGGGCGGGGTGCCGGCGACACCGGTTCCGCCCGTTCCTTTTCGCCGCCGTCGGTGGTCTCCTCCGACGGCATCCCTCCCGGATACGCGGCCAGCCGCAATCGCGCGTCACGTGCCACGTCGCCCAGCACCTGGAGGTGTGCCAGGACGTCGTCGATGGTCTTCAAGGCCACTTCCACGTCGTTGTTCGGTCCTGTCATCGGCATCTCGCACCCCATCCGGGCCTGGCCCGTAGCTAGTTACCCGCCGTGGGAACCTTGACCGGCGTTCCCGATTTCCACACGTGTGTGATCTCGTCCGGCTCGGCGAGCACGCCGATGTCGTCCAGTGGATTGCGGCTCACGGCGATCACGTCGGCGTCATGGCCTGCCGCGAGCAGCCCGGATCGTGGCGCCTGTGGCCCGAGGGTCTCCGGGGCGGTCGCCGTCCCCGCCTCGATCGCCTCCAGCGGGCTCAACCCCGCTGCCACCAGGTACCCGAACTCCCGCCCGTTGCGTCCCCACGCCAGCGGCGACTCCGGATCGCTGGTGCCGAGGTCGGTGCCGAGGGCGATCCGCACCCCCATCCGGTGCGCGATGCCCATGGCTTCGGAGTGCCGGGCCTCGATCTCTTCCAATTTGCGCCGAGCGGCAGGGGAAACCAGTTCCTTGCGAGTCAGGATCGCCTCGTAGATGCTCCGCGTCGGCACCAGGATGGCCCCGGCCTCCCGCATCTCCGCCGCGGTTTCCTCGTCGAGGTCGGTACCGTGCTCGATCGTCCGGCACCCTGCCCGCAGCGCCGCCTTGATGCCCGCCCGGCCGTGGCAGTGTGCCGCGACCACCCGGTCGGCGCGGGCCGCCTCCTCGACCATCGCGCGCAGTTCCTCGTCGCCGAACTGCTGGTGCTGCGGGTGGTCCAGTTCGCTGATCACCCCACCCGACGTGCAGACCTTGATCAGTTTCGCGCCGAGCCGCAGTTGCAGCCGTACCGCCCGCAGGCATTCCGGCACCCCGTCGGCCACCTGCAGCATCCCGTTGGGCCGCAAGGGATCGGTCACCCAGGAATGGGGCAGGCCGTGCACGTCCGAGTGCCCGCCCGACGGGCTGAGCACGCTGCCCGCGGCGTACACCTTCGGGCCGCGCACCGTCCCCTCGTCGATCACTCTCGCCAGATAGACTCCGTACCCACCGACCTCACGGATGCTGGTGAACCCCGCCTGCAACGCGGCTTCCGCGTCCTTGACCGACCGTGCCGCCGCCACCTGCGACGGTGTCAGGACCAGTTGTTCGGAGCCGATGGAGTCACGCAGTCCGACCAGATGCGTATGGCAGTCCCACAATCCGGGCAGGACCACCGGAACGCGGACCACCTCGTCGCCCGGTTCGGCCGTCGGCGCGTTCACCGCCGGTCCGGCGTAGCCGATCCGCGTCCCGTCGAGCACCACGACACCGTCCGGCACCGGTTCGCCGCGGCCGGGGATCAGCAGGCCCGCCTCGATCCTGGTCATCGGCGGGTCGCCAGCACGGTGTGGATGGGCATCCCTCGCAGAGAGTGCAACTCGCCGTAGGTGAACCCGCCGCCGTCGAGCACGGCCTTCAACTCGTCGAGTGTGTAGGTGTGCCCGCCTTTGCTGATGGCGAGCATCTGCGCCGAGAAGATCCGCGGCACCGGGTCCTCCGCGGGAACGGGCGACACCACCAGGAATTCGTTGACCACCAGGGTCCCGCCGGGCCGGACGACCTCGGCGAGCCGCTTCACCAGCTTGATCGAGGTTTCAGTGTCGAAATTGTGGAGCACGTGGCTCAAGACGACCACGTCGTACGGTCCGCCCAACGGCACCTCGAACATGTCGCCCGGGAGGAACTCGACCCGGTCGACGAGCCCGAGATCCGCGGCGACGGAGCGGGTCACCTCCAGGACGTTGGCCCAGTCGAGCGCGGTCACCCGCAGACCGGGATGCGCCTCGGCCAGCGTGAACGACTGGATACCGTTGCCACAGGCCACATCCAGCACCGAGGGGGCTTCGAGGCCACCGATCCGGTCGGCGATGAGCCCACTCACGAAGCGGGCGGTGGCCCGGCTGGTCGCGGTGATGCCCTCGGCGAACTCCGGCCAGTACGAGTGCTCGGCGAGCTCGACGTTGTCCGCCAGCACCGTCCCCCCGCGCCGGACGGCCCCCGCGAGGTCCTTGAAGGATTCGAAGACGTAGTCGCCGGTGTACACCTTGGCGAGACCGCCGAGGTAGTTCTTCGCGGTGGTGACGAGGAACCGCTCGGCGACCGGGGCGAGCCGGTAGTACGTGCCGCCCTCGGCGGCCGGTACGACCTCGAGCAGTTCCAGTGCGGCCAAGGCGTCCAGCAGGATTTCGGTGGCCCGCGCGTCGGCGCCGACCCTGGAGGCCACCTTGGTGGCGGAACGCGGACTGTCGGCGAGGGCGTCGAACACCCTCAACTCGATCCCGGCCCGGAGGATCCCGGCTCGCTCGACGCCGGTCAGGAGGTTCATCACCGACTCGGCGGTCAGTGCACGGACGGAAGAGGGCAACGCGGATTCAGGCATGGTCGTTCCTCACTTGAGCGCACGCGCGAACCGCACGTGCGATGGCTGAATACGGTGCGTCAGGCGGAAACGGCGGAACGCAGCTGGGATTTGTCGACCTTGCCCGCGGGTGTGAGCGGGAATTCCGCGAGGGTGAGCAGCCGTTCGGGGAACTTCGCCGTTTCGAGTCCGATCTCGTCGCGCAGATAGGCGCGAAGCAGGTCGAGATCGAGCGGAGCCGCATCGCGATGCAGGACCACACAGGCGACGATCCGCTCTCCCACCGGGCCGTCCGGCATACCGAGCACAGCCGCGGAACGGACCGAGGGGTGCTGATGCAGCACCTCTTCCAGTTCGGCGACGCTGACTTTCACGCCGCCTTTGTTGATGACGTCCTTCTTCCGCCCGGTCACGTGCAGCCTGCCGTCGGCGTCGAGCACCGCGATGTCACCGGTCTTCGTCCAGCCGCCATCGAGCCGGTAGCGCTCGTCGAGCTCCGGGGAGTTGTAGTAACACAGCGGTGTCATCGGGCCGCGCGCGTAGAGTTCGCCCGCGACGCCGAAACCGACGTCGTTCCCGTCGTCGTCGGCGATGCGCACGCTGATCACGCGGGGATCGGGTTTGCCGACCGAACCGACGATGTCGTCGAAGGAGTCGTCCAGTGCGGTGTGGCAGGCGATTCCGTCCGCCGAACCGTAGGAGTGGACAAAGGTGGCGTCGAAGGAGTCCTGCGTGCGCTTCACGGTGTCCGTGTGCACATTGGCCCCGCCGCAGACGATCGCCGTCACCGAATCCGTGTCGATCCGGTCGGGTCCGCTCAGCAACGGCGAGGCGACCAGTTGTTCCAGCATCGCGGGCGAAACCAGCAGATGGCTGGGCCTGTGCCGGGCGACGGCGTCGAGCACGGCGTCCGGCTCGAACCGGTTCAGGGTCACCAGGGAAGCGCCCATGGCGGCCAGGATGCACGGGGTACCGAACGAGCCGAAGGGCGAGGAAAGCGGCACACAGAAGAGAAACCGCGGTGGCGTGCCGTCCGCCGCGTCGCCCAGGGTGGTCAGATAGGGCGTCTGCCCGCTGACCAGTGCGTTGTGCGAATAGAGGACCAGTTTCGGCTCCGCTTCGGAGCCGGAGGACGCCATGATCCTGGCCGGCGCGTCCGGGCTCACCTCGGGCAGATCGCCCAGGGGAATCGCGTCGTGGGAAGAATCGCACATCGCGTCGAGAGACTGCGTTCCCGGCGCCACCTCACCGTGGACGAGGACGCTCTTCAACGCGGGCAGTTCCGGCCTGAGTTCAGCCAGCAACCCCACATAGTCCAACTCGCCGACATAACGGGTGACGATGGCCGCGACCGCACGAGAACGGCGCAGCAAGGACAACGTTTCGCGGCGTTTCCGCCCGACCGGATAGGGCAGCGATATCGCACCCAACGCGGCCAAGGCGAAATCAGCCGCGCAAGCACGCCACCCATTCGGCAGATTCACCGCGACGACGTCTCCCGCGCGCACTCCCGCCGCTCGCAACCCCGCCGCGAGCCGCAACGAGCGCCGATGAAGCTCCCGGTAACCGACCGGGCCACTCTCGTCGATCACGGCCACCCGCTCGGGGTAATACGCTGCCCACGCCGAGAAAGCGGTGAAGATATCCTGGTCCTTGTACCACCCGTCGTGTCGCCATCCATCCCTGATTTCGCCTGGCACGAGATCAGCGAACAGTCGAGAAACCACGGCCATGCCCCCAGTGCTTTCGTTCTGCCGGATTCGATAACCGCCCTTGTTCACAGGAAAAGGAAGTGCGAACCAATGTGATGAACACCGGAGAAACGCGCGGTGAAGATCTCCCATTCAGGAAGTGCGCCGAACAGTATTCATCGGTTCATTCCCTCACCCTCAATCCGACTGTACCCGAGACATCCGAGGGTGACAAGGAACCGAACGGGCAGTGGGCACGAAACCTCACCACGAATGCATGACCGCCATAAAACGGGCGCGACCGATGGAATACATGCCCGCCAATGAATGTCCGTTTCCCGAAATGCGTTTTCCCGGCCGGTCCGCTGAAATCGGACCAGCCGGGTATCGCCGCCGGCGCCGCCTCGCGCTGGGGGTCGCGGTCGGCGCCGGCGACGAGGACTAGTCGATGACGCCTCTCCTCCCGGCGGGGAGGCTGATCACGGCGTTCACCACCATCAACGCGAGCAGGACCACGAGCGGGAGCGTCCACGACCCGGACGCGGCGAACAACGCGGCGGTCAGCAGCGGTCCGGCCGCCGCGATCACGTAGCCGAACGTCTGTGACATGGACGACAACTGGGCCGCCGTCTGCCGATCCTCCGTCCTCGCCACGTACAGCACGCCCGGGATTCCTTGTCCCGCACCGAGTCCGAGCCCGAGGACGATGGCCCACACCGGCGCCGAACCGGTCGGAGCGAGCAGGACGCCGGCGATGCCGACGAAGCAGAGGGCCGCTGTCACGAGCACCGGCAGCCGCTGGTCGGCTCGCCGTCCGGCCAGGCTCGGGCCGAAGAACCCGCCGACCGACACCGCGATCACGCAGATCGAAAGGTAGAGCCCGGCGGTCGCGCGATCGACGTCCTTGGCCACGTAGATCGTGGGCAGCCAGGCGAAGATCGTGTAAAGCATCAGCGATTGGAGCCCGAAGAACCCGGTGACGCTCCATGCCGTGCGGTTGCGCAGCAGGCCGGACCAGCGCTTGGTGGCCACCGCCTGCCCCTTGTCCGGGCCGAACTTCAGCTGGGTGGCGAAAGCCAGCAACGCGGGCACCGCCGGGATCACCGCGACGCCGAGCGCGATGGCGGACGAACCACCGGACGCGCGGTAGATCGGCACCGACAGGGCGGCGATCGCCGCGGCGCCCCCGCCCATCATCATCGCGTAGACGCCCATCATCACCCCGATGCGTTCGGGCGGGAACCGTTTCTTCACCAGCACCGGGGTGATCACGTTCAAGACGGCCACACCGATGCTGGCGACGATCGTCCCGGCGAACAGGCCGAACATGCCGACCGAGCGCAGCAGGATGCCCAGTACCAGCACCACCAACGCGGCGAACAGCGAACGCTCGTCACCCAGCCTGCCACGCAGGCCGGCGGCGATGGGGGCGAACAAGCCCATGCACAGCGGAGGGAGCGTGGTGAGCACCGTGGCCGCGGTATGACTCAGCTCCAGGCTCGGGATCAGGGGACCGACCCCGCCGAACACGATCCGGAGATTGAGGCTGAGCAAGACGAACGCCGCGACCAGCAGCGGTGTCTGGCCCGCCCCGATCCGGGCTCCGCGCGCGGGCGCCTCGCTCACCTGGCTCATCGGTCGTGCCCCAACTGTTCGCGCACGCCTTCGAGGACGTGGTCGATGTGCCGTGCGGCTTCCCCGCCCGCCCGGTCGGGATCGCCCTCGACGATCGCCACGTGCAGCTCGTTGTGCGCACCGACGTCGAAATGGGGCAGCGCGCCGTCGATCGCCATCCGCCGCATACCGGCCGCGACCGCGGACGAGAACGCCCCGTAAAACTCGATCAGGACCGGATTGTGCGAAAGCTCGACGACCGCCTTGTGGAACTCCATGGCACGGGCGACGACCTCGTCCGCCTCTTCGTCGTCCGCGACCTCACGGCTCAGCTCGCTGAGCCGTCGCAGATCTGCGGGGCGGCGCCGCTCCGCCGCCTGGCGGGCGGCTTCGACCTCCAGCCCCCGGCGCACGATCAGCACGTCATGCAGGTCCGCGAGTTCGAGGCGGCGCATGATCGCCGCCTCGGTCTCGTCCGTCGCCCGGACGTAGGTGCCGTCACCGTGACGGACCTCCAGTATCCCGGCGTAGGCGAGCGCCTTGACCGCCTCCCGCATGGTGTTGCGCGCCACGCCCAGTGCCTCGATCAGGCCCGCCTCCGCCGGGATTCGCTCACCGACGGCCCACTGACCGCTGCTGATCGCCCCCCTGATCCGGTCGATCGCCTGGTCCACCAAGGATCCCCTGGCGACTTTCTCCATGACCGCCCCGCTCATCCGATCATTGGATGAGTGGGGGTGCCAGACCCCGCCGTGCCCGTCCATCCGGACCTACCCCTTAACCGACTCCGGCCAGACTTCCGACCAGGTCTTCTGTTCATCCGTGCCGTTCGTGGATTCGCGGCGCCGAAGCGCCGCGACTCAACTGTGCATCCTCAAGGCGGCTTGAGGTCAAGTCTCGGCATGCGGAAGCTGCTCGGGTGTCGTCTGATGACCGGCCATCCGCTGGACGACGGCTTCCCTCAGATATTCGCATTCCGAGGCCGGCTGGTCGCGTGGACAGTTCAGCAGGTGCTCCAGGTGCACACGGCCCGCTTGGAGCAACTCGATCTGCTGGTCGATCGCCTGGAGCCGGTCCAGCACCGCGGCTCGCCAGACACCGTCGGAACCGCCGTCGAGCAGCAGCGAGATCTCGTCGAGGCTCATCCGGCCGGTGTCCTGCCACATCTGGATCAGCCCGATCCGGTGCAGTTCGGCCCCGCCGTACCACCGGCGACCGCCCCGCCGCTCGGAGGCCGAGACCAGCCCCCGTTCCTCCCAATACCGCAGCGTGGAGACGGTCAGCCCGAACAGCTGCGCCACCTCGGTGATCGAGACCGGTCCTGTCTGTTGTGAGGGCACCCTAATAGTGATGCCAGATTCCCCAGGACACCGCAACCCGCCATCAGGCCGTGGACGCGGAGCCGCGATCGGGTCAAGGGATGTCGGCGCGCTCCGGCCGTCGCCTTGTCGTCCACTTCGGACAGTTCAAGAGAGGTGACCCGCGCCACTTCAGGACGACGTGCCGGAACCGCCGCCCTCCTTCACTCTTGCCACCACCGCGCCCTCCGGCTATGTTCGTAGTGATTATCATTACCGATTTGGCCGTGGGCGGGGGCTCGGGCAACCCCTGCCCGTACTGAGGCGGCCATTGAGGGGCAAGGCAAGGTGTCCTTTGGGATGCCAAGTCCGTGAAGGCCTCCTTGGGGGACGCTGGATCCCTCAAGGAGGCCTTCACGGACAGGCGCTCCGGGACCGGGTTCCGTCCACTTCGGACCTTCACCCGGCCTGCGCCGGGCTATGTCATCGCGACCAGGGTCCGCCGCTTGCCCGTGAACGGCTCGCGTCCGTGGGCCATCAGCATGTTGTTGATCACCATGATGTCGCCCGGCTGCCACGGGAACGCGTAGCTGACCTCGTCGTAGGTCTCCTTGATCGTGTCCAGGTCCGCCTGCGGGATCGGTGAGCCGTCGGCGAAGTACGCGTTGCGGGGCAGGTCCTCCTCGGGGTACAGGTCCAGCAGCGCCTCGCTGACCTCCTCCCCCAGGCTCGAGACGTGGAACAGGTTGGCCTGGTTGAACCACACCATCACGCCGGTGTGCGGTTCCGCGACGAAGGAGGGACGCACGTGCCGCGTGCGCAGGCCTTCGTCGGTCCACTCGTACGTCTGCCCGTTGCCGGCGCAGTAGTCCGCCACCACCTGGCGGTCGTCGGTCTGGAACGCCTCCTGCCAGGTCAGCCCGAGGCCTTCACGGAACGCCCGCGCGTAGGTGATGCCGCCCTCGAACCGCTCGCGCAGGTCCGGCGGCAGCAGGCGGTACATCGCACGGCTGTCGGCGATCGGCGTCGCACCGCCGGTTTCGGCCGCCGTGTCGCACAGGAAGAACAGGCGGGCAGGCCAGTTCGCCGAGTACGAGTTCTCGTTGTGCATCGGGATCGACTCGGCGGGCGGGTACTCCGTCGAGGTGTAGATGTTGCCCGAGACCGCCGACCGCGGTGTCGACCGTTCCGTGTAGGTCAGCAGCGATCCGCCGATCTCCTCGGTGACCTGATTGAACACCGCCAGGTCGACAGGCATCCCGCGCAGCAGGATCGCGCCGTGCTCGCGCAGCCGGTCCTGCAGCGCTTCGCGGTGCGCGCGCACCCAGTCCAAGCCTGTGGCCGCGTACACGGTGAGCTTGGTGTGTTCGTTGCCCTCGATGTGACCGAGGTTCGCCGTGAGTTCGGCGGTCATGACTCCTCCAGTTCGAATCGGATCAGCTTGGCGGCCTCGGCGTGCAGCGCGGCGAGGTCTTCGGTGTCGGCGAACCCCGCGGCGAGCACGTTCACCGCGTAGATCTCCTGGTCGTCGGTGAGCAGCTGGCCGGGGCGCACGATCGTGACGACCTCCAGGACCTCGGGCAGGTCGGCGACCTCGTCGGTGCCGTCGACACGGACCAGCCGCCCGGCACCCTCGGCGTAGAAAATCAGGTAGCCCACCGGCACCGGCAGACCAGCACCTCGCGCGGGCGGTGGTGTGCCCAGTGCGAGCGACACAGCCTCGGCGACGACGTCGATGCCGGTCGCGAGCTTCAGCAGCACCGGCTGGGCGCCGCCTGCCGGGCGGCCCGCGTTCACTTCGACGATCACCGGGCCCAGCTCGGCGTCGTCGATCAGCTCCACGTGCGCGCAGGTGTTGTCCAGGCCCAGCGCGAGCGCGGCGGCCGTCACCGCCGCGAACAGCCGTCCGGTGTCCTCTTCGGACAGTTCGAGCGGCGGGCAGACCATGCCCAGCTCGAACTTGCGCTCGTCGATCAACGGCTTTTCCACCACGGCCACCGGCTCCGCGACGCCGTCGCGCACCAGGACGTCGACCGCGTACTCCGGACCGCGCAGCAGCCCTTCCACGAGGAACACCTTCAGCGGGTCGATCGACCCGACGAGCCGGTGGTACCGGGCGTCCTCCGACAGCGGCAACCGCTCGGCCAGCAGCCGGTACGCCGCCGCCAGTTCGTCCACAGTGGACACCGTGCGGACGAGATTGCTCGCCGCGCCGTTCACCGGCTTGACGATCGCCGGGAGCCCGACCGCCGCGGCCACGGACGCCGCCTCGGACTCACCGGAGATCAAGGCGCAGCGCGGACCCGGCAACCCGGCCGCGGCCAGCGCCTGCCGGACCTCGAACTTGTTGTGCGTCACGGTGAACACCGACGCCGGGCAGCGCGCGACGCCGAGCAGCTCGGCCGCACGGGCGACACTCGCGATGATCCCCTCGGCGGCGGTCACCACCCCAGCGGGACTTGCGGTCCGCGCGCGGATCGCCACGGCCACGGCTTCGGCGTCACGGACGTCGTCGACGACCACGAAGCCGTCCACCAGTTGCGTCAGCTGTGCCTGCTCGGCCGGTTCCAGGGGCTGGGTGACCAGCTCGACGCCCAGCCCGTTCGCGCGCACGGCGGCCACGACGTCGGCGATCCACTGCCCGGCGGTCTCCCGGACCACGAACGCGGTGTTCACACTTCCTCCAGGTCCAGCCGGACGAGTTTGCTCGCCTCCGCGTGCAGGTCGGCGAGGTCGTCGTGATCGGCGAACCCCGCCACGACGAGGTTGACCGCGTAGGTCTCCTGTTCGTCGGTGAGCACCTGCCCCGGCGAGACGGTGGTGACGACGTCGATCACCTCGGGCAGCTCGGCGATCTCGTCGAGCCCGCCGATCTTCGTCAACCGGCCCGAACCGGCCGCGTAGAGGATCAGCATGCCCAGCGGGATCGGCAGTTTCGCGGGCTCCCGTACCGGCGGCGGAGCGCCCACCGCGAGTGCCGCCAGTTCGGCGAACACGTCGATGCCGGTGCGCAGCTTCGCCAGCAGCGGCATGATCGACCCGGCGGGCCTGCCCGCGTTGACCTCGACGATCGTCGGGCCGCGGTCGGCGTCGTCGATCAGCTCGACGTGGGCGCAGGTGTTGTCGAGACCCAGCGCGCGGACGGCGGCGACGGCCGCCGCGGTGACCAGCCCGGCCCGGTCATCGGAGAGTCCTGCGGGCGGGCACGACAATGCCAGCTCGAACTTCCGCTCGTCGATCAGCGGCTTGTCGAGGATCTCGATCGGCTCGGCCACGCCGTCGCGGACCAGCACGTCCACCGCGTACTCCGGGCCGGACAGGAGCCCTTCGACGAGGAACGTCGTCGAAGGATCCAGCGTCCCCAGTGGACGGTGGTAGCGCGGATCCGCGGACTCGGGCAGCCGCGCGGCCAGCAGCTCGTACGCGGCCGCCAGTTCATCCACAGTGGACACGGTGCGGACGAGATTGCTGCCCGCCCCGTTGACCGGTTTGACGATCGCCGGGAGCCCGACAGCCGAAGCGACCGATGCCGCGTCGGCGGCCGACGAGATCAAGGCGTGCGCGGGTCCGGGCAGCCCTGCCGCCGCGAGTGCCTCCCGGACCGCGAACTTGTTCGCGCACAAGGCGAACACCGACGCCGGGCAGCGCGCCACCCCGAGCAGTTCCGCGGCGCGGGCGGTACTCGCGATGGCGCCGTCCGAGCCGGTGAAGAGGCCTGCCGGCGCGCCGCCGTCGATCTCCCGGACCTTCGCCGCGACGGCTTCCGGATCGTGGACGTCGTCGAGCGCGACGACGTCGTCCACCACTCCGGCCAGCGCGGCTCGTTCGGCCGCGTCCATCGGCGGGGCGAGCAGCACCACGCGGTGCCCGGCCGCCCGCATCGCCGGTGCGACCTCGCCGACCCAGTGCCCGCGGGCCTCCCTGACCAGCACTGCCGTACTCATGCGGCTTCCTTCCCGGCGAGCTTGCGCTCGCGTTCCTGCGCCCCCACCAGATCGTCGGGCAGCGAATCGGGCACCTCGGTGTCGAACCGGCGCAGCCGCCGCATCGAGAACCCGCCCACGTTGATCAGCAACAGGATCAGCGCGAAGACGACGTAGGCGAGCCCGATGCCCCGGGTCTCGCCGGTGCCGAGCACGGCGCCGACCGACCCGGTCAGCGCGCCGCCCGGCGCGAGCAGCGGCGAGAACCAGCCGACGGCCAGCGGCGCCAGCACGGCGAACCCGATCGGCAGCGTCGACCACGTGATCGTCTGGTTGATCGCGAACACCCGGCCGTGGAACCGTTGCGGCACCTTGACCTGCACCAGCGTCGCGTAGATGCCCTGCGACACGGACATCGCGGCGGCCAGGAGGAACACCCCGGCCGCGACGACGATCAGCGACGGCCGCAGGCCCATCACCAGGCTGCCGAGCGCGATCCCGACGTTGCCGGCGAGCACGCCGACCATCCGCCGGTGCCGCGGGCCGCCCCACAGCGCCATCCCGATCCCGCCCGCCACCGCGCCGAGGGCCTCGGCCAGCGCCACCTGCGCGACGTCGGTGACCGAGCCGAACGACAGCACGAGCGGCGAGACCAGCACCAGCGCGGGTGCCAGGAAGACGTTCGCCAGCGCGAAATAGAGCAGCATCGTGCGGAAGCCGCGGTGGTTCCACGAGTACCGCAGCCCGCCCGCGATCGCCGTCAGCAGCGGTTCACGCGGCCGCCAGCCCAGCATGTCCGGGAAACGCACCAACAACAGGCCCACGATCGCGAACACGTAGCTCGCCATGTCCAGGATCAGGATGCCGGACAACTGGATCGTCGCCAGCAGCCCGGCCGCGAGCACCGGCATCAGCAATTGGGCGAAACCGGTCGACAGCTGCGCGAGGCCCATCGCGTGTCCGAGGTACTGCTTCGGCACCAGCTGCGCCACCGACGACTGATAGGCGATGCGCTGGAAGGAAGAGGCCACCGATCCGAGCGGGATCAGCACATAGAACAACCACAGCTGGACGTGCCCGGTGATCAGCAGCAACGCCAGTATCAACTGGATGCCGCCGGCGATGCTGCTGGCCGCGATCATGATCCGCCGCCGGTCGCCGCGGTCGACCAGTGCGCCCGCCACCGGCAGGACGAGGACGCCGAACAGCAGCGCGAGCGCCCACAGCAGGCCGAGGTCGGCGACCGACCCCGTGCGGGTGTAGAGCCAGATCGGCACCGCGAACGACGTCAGCGCGGAGCCGGTCGAGGACACCAGCTGGCCGATCGTGATCGTGACGAACCGGGCCATGCTCGGCCGTACCGCGGGCTTTTCGTCCACAGTGGCCCGATGGGTCTCGTGCACCGCCCACGCCGCGTCTTCGCCGCGGACGCGGACATCGAGCTCGCCGGGATCGTCCAGCGCCGGGTGCACGCGCGTGACGATCTCCGCGAGTTCTTCGGCCCGGTAACGCAGGAAGAAGTGCCCTGCCTGGTCGAGCACCACGAGTGCGGTGGTGTCGGTGAGGAACTCCCATTCCCGGTACCGCTCGGCGTAGTAGTCGGTGACCGGGTCCTCGGAGCCGACCACCGACACGATCGGCGCGCGCAGCTTGGCCACGCGGGCGTCGAGCAGGCCGCTGAAGTACTCCTCGGCGGCGCGGCTGTCGGCGCGCATGTTCGTGATGATCCGGTCGGCCTGTGCCGGGTCGAGGTCGTCGGTGTCGACGCCCATGCCCTTGAGCCAGTTCGAGTAGTACCGGTTGCTGCGCAGCTTCTCCAGCCGGGTGCGCAGCGTGCCCACCGCGCCCTTCATCCGCGCGAACGGGAAGATCGCGCCGATGTAGACGACCTCCAGTTCGCGGCCGCGTTCTTCGAGCAGCCGGGCGACGGCGACGGCGAGCGCGTTGCCGACACCGCAGTGACCGTAGATGGCCAGCGGGCCGTCGACGCGGTCGAGGATCTCGTCGGCCAGCCGCTCGACCAGGTCGTCGAAGGGCACGGCCTCTTCGGACAGCCCGACGTCGTGCCCGGGGATGGCGACCGAGTAGAGCGAGTGGCCTTCCGGGAGCGCGTCGGCCAGTGGCTGGTAGACGATCGCGCTGCCGCCGCCGTAGGGGAAGCAGACGTAGGTCAGCGTCCGCTGCTTCGTCGGCTTGGTCAGTTCGTACAGCAGATGCCGCGGCCGGTCGGCGGTGTCACCGTCCATGAAGGACGCCAGCTCGCGGATCGTGCGGTGCTGGAACAGGTCCATGACGCCGACCTGGCCGGCGTCCGCCTTGCCGATCCGCGCCACCACCTGGGTGGCCAGCATCGAGTGGCCGCCGAGGTCGAAGAAGTCGTCGTCTACGCCCAGTTCGTCCACTTTGAGCACGTCCCGCCAGATCCCGGCCAGCAGGATCTCGACCGGGGTCGACGGCGCGACCAGTTCCTTGGTCGCGTCCCGGGACGCGACCGGAGCGGGGAGCGCCTTGCGGTCGAGCTTGCCGTTCGGGGTGAGCGGCAGCTCGTCGAGCGGGACGAACGACGGCGGGACCATGTAGTCCGGGAGGCTCTGCTTGAGCGCCGTCCGCAGCGCGCCGGGCTCGGCGTCACCCACGACGTACCCGACCAGCCGCTTGTCCCCCGGCGTGTCCTCGCGGACGATCACCGCGGCGTCGCGCACCCCCGGCCGGGCACGCAAGGTCGTCTCGATCTCCCCCAGTTCGATGCGGAGGCCGCGCAGCTTGACCTGGTGGTCGATCCGGCCGAGGAACGCGATCGTCCCGTCCGGGCGCCAGTGCGCGAGATCGCCGGTGCGATACATCCGTCCACTGTGGAACGGATCGGGCACGAATCGTTCGGCCGTCAGCTCCGGGCGGTTGTGGTACCCCAGGGCGAGCCCGGCACCGGCGATGTGCAGCTCGCCGGGCACACCGACCGGGCAGGGTCGCCCGGCACGGTCGAGGACGTAGATCCGGATGTTCTGGATCGGTGCCCCGATCGGCACCGACGCGACCTCGGCGAGCGCGTCGGGCGTGCAGTGCCAGGCGGTGACGTCGATGGCGGCTTCGGTCGGGCCGTAGAGGTTGTGCAGCTCGCAGTCCGGCAGCCGCCGGGTGAACTCGCGGGCGGCGTCGAGCGGCAACTCCTCACCACTGCACACGACCCGACGCAGCGCCGTGCAGGTCTCGACGCTTTGCTCGGCCAGGAACAGCGTGAGCATCGACGGCACGAAGTGCGCGGTGGTGATGCCTTCGGATCCGAGCAGCTCACGCAGGTACGCGGCGTCCTTGTGGCCACCGGGTTCGGCGAGCACGAGCCGCGCGCCGGTGATCAGCGGCCAGAAGAACTCCCAGACCGACACGTCGAAGCCGGCCGGGGTCTTCTGCAGCACCGAATCCGTGCCATCGAGACGGTACGCACGCTGCATCCAGTCGAGCCGGTTGACGATGCCGCGGTGACCGTTGGGCACGCCTTTCGGCTGTCCGGTCGAGCCCGAGGTGTAGATGACGTACGCCGGGTCGTCCGGTCCGGCGAAAGCTTCGGGCGGGGTGTCCGGCTGCCCGGCCGTCTCCGCGGGGTCGTCAGTGTCGTCTAGAACTATGACAGTCGCGTCCCCCGGCGGCAGCGTTTCCCGCAACGCCGCCTGTGTCAGCACGACGGGCGCGGCCGCGTCCCGCAGCATGAACGCCAGCCGGTCGGCCGGGTACTCCGGGTCGAGCGGGACGTACGCGCCACCGGCTTTCAGCACGCCGAGGAGCGCGACGACCAGCTCGAACGACCGCTCCGCGAACACTCCGGTGAGCACGCCCGGCCCGACGCCGAGGCCGCGCAGCCGGTGCGCGAGCCGGTTGGCCCGCTCGTCCAGCTCGCGGTAGGTCAGCGACGCGCCGCGGAAGGTCACCGCGGGCGCGTCCGGCGTCCGGGCGGCCTGCTCCTCGACGAGCGCGTGCAGTGTGGTCTGCGGGAAGTCTGCCGTCGTGGCGTTCCAGCGCTCCAGCACGAGTTCGCGCTGCCCGGCGTCGAGTATGTCCAATTCGGACAGGCGCCGGTCCGGGCCGTCGACGATCGAGCTCAGCAGCGTGACCAGCCGCCCGGCCATCCCGGCGACCGTGTCCGCGGTGAACAGCGCGGTGTTGTGCACGAACTTGCCGATCAGCCCGCGTTCGACCTCGATCGCGTGGAACTCGAAGTCGAACCGGGTCGCGGGCAGGTCCATCGGCAGCCAGCGGAAGTCCACATCGGACTCCCCCGCCGCGCCCATCCGGCCCATCTCGTAGTTCTGCAGCACGAACATCGCCTGGAACACCGGCGATCGGCTGACGTCGCGGGGCACGCCGAGCGCGTTCACCAGCCGCTCGAACGGGACGTCGGCGTGCTCGAACGCGTCGAGCACGTGCCGCCGGGTGCGTTCGAGCAGTTCGGCGAACGACGGGTCGCCCGCCAGCTGGGCGCGCAGCGGCAGCATGTTGATGAACATGCCTGCCACGCCCTCCAGCTCGGGCAGGCCGCGCCCGGCCGACGACGAGCCGATCGCGAAGTCGTCCTGGCCCGAGTACCGCGCCAGCAGCACTTGGTAGGCGGCCAGCAGGGTCATGAAGAGCGTGACTCCGTGCTCGCGGCTCAGCTCGCCGAGAGCACGGGCGAGGTCGCGCTCGACGAAGAACTCGTGGATCGCGCCGTCGAAGCTCTGCTTGGCGGGCCGGGGCCGGTCGGTGGGCAGCTCCAGGGGCTCGACCCCGGTGAGCTGCGCCCGCCAGTGCTCCAGCTGCCGGTCGAGTTCGCCACCGGTGAGCGTGCGGCGCTGCCAGTGCGCGAAATCGCCGTACCCGATGCTCAGCGCGGGCAGCTCGGCCGTGCCGCCGGTGCTCAGGGCGTGGTACTGCGCGGCGAGGTCACGTAGCAGCAGGTCGACCGACCAGCCGTCGCCCACGATGTGGTGCGTGCACAGGACCAGCAGGTGCTCCTCGTCGGACACCCGGGCCAGGGTCGCCCGCAGCAGCGGGCCCGCGGCGAGGTCGAACGTCTCGGCCGCGGCGGCGTCGACGGCGGCACGGGCCGCCTCCTCGCTTCCCGCGTCCACAATGGACAGGCTCACGGTGACCGAAGGTTCGATGTGGACGGTCGGTTGTCCGTCGTCCCCGGCCGGGAACCGCATCCGCAGTGCCTCGTGCCGCACCGGCAAAGTGTCCAATGCGGACTGAAGCGCCGTGACGTCGAGCCTTCCGGTCAGCCGGATCGGCACCGGGATGTGGTAGGACCCGGTGCCCGGCGCGAACTGCTCCATGAACCAGACGCGCTCCTGCTGATAGGACAGCGGGACGACGGCGTCGCCGGGGCGGGGCGTGATGGTCGCGGCCGGCTCCGTGCGCCGTCGCAGCCGCCGTTCGAGCAGGGCGCGGCGCGCGGCCGCGCTGGTCTCGTCGATCGTGGTCATGAGGGCTCGCCTTCGGCCAGTTGGC
Source organism: Amycolatopsis azurea DSM 43854 (assembly GCF_001995215.1). GTDB lineage: Bacteria > Actinomycetota > Actinomycetes > Mycobacteriales > Pseudonocardiaceae > Amycolatopsis > Amycolatopsis azurea. Next base: position 434,128 of record NZ_MUXN01000002.1, on the reverse strand, counting down.
GCTGGATCTCTTCGTCGCTGAGCTGGTCGAGGTCCTCGGCGAGCCGCCGCTCGATCTCGGCGGCGAGCCCGGCGACGGTGGTGAGCGAGAACAGCCCTCGCACCGGGATGTCGACTTCGATCTGTTTGCGGAGCCGGGACATCGCGCGGATCGCCAGCAGCGAGTTGCCGCCGCGGGCGAAGAAGTCGTCGTGCGCGCCTAGGTCGTCGATGCCGAGCAGCTCTCCGAGAACCTCGGCGACGAGTTCTTCGGCCGCGGTCCGCGGTGCGACGTATGCCGTCGCCTCGACGGGTTCGGGATCCGGCAGCGCGGCCCGGTCGAGCTTGCCGCTGGCCGCCATCGGCAGCGCGTCGAGCGTGACGAACCGGGTCGGCACCAGGTAGTCCGGCAACGTCTTCCGCAGGGCCTCGGCCGCCCCCTCGGCGCTGCCGACGACGTAGCCGACGAGCGTGTCTCCGCGGACCGCCACGGCCGCGTCCCGCACTTCCGGCAGCTCGCGCAGCGCCGCTTCGACCTCGCCGGGCTCGATGCGATAGCCGCGCAACTTCACCTGCTCGTCGACGCGGCCGAGGTAGTCGAGCGTGCCGTCACGGCGCCAGCGGACGAGGTCGCCGGTCGCGTACATCCGGCCGGACGGGCCATCCGTGAACTTTCCTGCGGTCAGGTCCGGCAGCCCGAGGTAGCCGCGGGCGAGTTGTGGCCCGGTGACGTACAGCTCGCCCGGGACACCCGGCGGTACCGGCTGCTGTCGCTCGTCGAGCACGTACACGCGGGTGCCGGGCACCGGGCGGCCGATCAGGACGGGGCCGGACGGCAGCTCGTCCCCGGGTTCGATCCGGTGCGCGACGCAGCCGACCGTGGCCTCGGTCGGGCCGTACTCGTTGACGACGACCGTGCCGGGGTGCCGCTCCCGCCACGGCTGGACGGCCTCGGCGGTCAGCGCTTCGCCGCCGAGCACCAGCTCCCCCGTCGGGAACAGCTCCTCGGTGAGGACGGCGAGGTGCGTCGGGGTCGCCTTGACGAACGTCGGGCGGCCGCCGTCGACCACCGCGCCCCCGGCGGTGAGGGTGCCGAGCAGCGTCGTCACGGTGAGGTCGAACGACGGCGACGTGTGCAGCAACGCCCGTCCGGCCAAACCGGGGTACGCCTCACGCGCCCACGCCAGGTACGTGTCGACGGCCCGGTGCTCGACCTCGACGCCCTTGGGCCGCCCTGTCGAGCCCGACGTGTAGATCACGTAGGCGACGTCGCCCGGTCCGGCCTCCGGTACCGGGTCCTCGGTGGCCGCGGCGGACCACTCGGCCGGATCGTCCAGAGCCAGCGTCTTGGTGTCCACTGTGGACTCTCCGGTGACCAGCACGAACGGGACACCCGCGTCGGCGAGGATCAGCGCCTGCCGCGGGGCCGGGTTGGCCGGGTCGAGCGGGACGTAGGCCGCGCCGCTCTTCAGCACCCCGAGTACACCGGCCAGCAGGTCCGCCGAATTCGGCACGCACACGCCGACGACGGTGCCGGGACCGGCTCCCAGCTCGCGCAGCCGGTGTGCGACGCGGTTGGCTCGCGCGTTCAATTCCGTGTACGTCAGGCGAACCCCGCCGAAGTCGACCGCGGGTGCGTCCGGGGTCCGCCGCACCTGGTCCTCGAACCGGGCGTGCACGGTGGTCACGTCCGAAGTGGACACTGCCGGGTTCCACCCGGTCAGGACCAGCTCTCGCTCGGCGTCCGACAACAGGGGCAGGTCCGCGATCGACCGGGCCGGATCGGCCAGCGCCGCGGCGAGCAGCCGCAGGTACCGCTCGGCGACGGCTTCGGCGGTCTCACGGTCGAACAGGTCGGTGCGGTAGACGAGCCTGCCGTCCACGGCGCTCAGGTCGATCGCGATGTCGTCCTTCGCGGTGGCCGAGCGGATCGGCTCCAGCCCCGAGTCGGGCAGGAAGTTGAACCCGAGCTGGTACAGCGTCTGCACGCCGGGGTCGCGTTCGGCCCCGGCCGCCTCGGCGACCGCCTGGAACGGCACCTGGCTGTGATCGATCGCCTCCAGCAGCGTGGTCCGGACCCGGGCGACCAGCTCGGCGAACGCGGGCGCGCCCGAACAGTCGACGCGTACGGCCATCTGGTTGACGAACATGCCGATCAGGTCGGCCAGCTCGGGCAGGTCGCGACCGGCGACCGGGACACCGACGACGACATCGTCCACTCGGGACAGTCGCGACAAGAGTGCCGCGTAACCGGCCAGCAGCACCATGAACGGCGACGCCGAGAGCTCCCGGCCCAGCTCGCCGACCCGGTCGATCAGGCCGTCCGGGAGGGCGAAGTGCACCTGGTCACCGGCGAACGTCAGCTCCGCGGGCCGCGGCCGGTCGGTGGGCAGGCCGTGCACCGGTGGCAGCCCGGCGAGCTGTGTCCGCCAGTAGTCCAGCTGTTCGCTCGACGTTTCGAGCTGCCCGCGCTGCCAGGCCGAGTAGTCCGGGTACTGGATGGCCAGCTCGGGCAGCTTCGGCTCGCGGCCCTCGAACACGGCGTCGCACGCCTCGCCCAGCTCGACCCCCAGCACCCGCACCGAGCCGGCGTCGAACACGGTGTGGTGCACGACGAACGTGAGCACCCACTCGTCGTCGGCCGTGCGGCACACCTGGGCCCGCCACGGCGGCGGCGAGTCGAGCGGGATGGCCTCGCGCGCGACATCACCGACGAGTTCGGCGAGCCGGGCGTCACGGGCGTCGGCGGGCAGGTCCCGCAGGTCGTGCACCTCGGGCTCGATCGGCACCTCGGCGTGCACCACTTGCGTCAGCGCGCCGCCGTCCATGCGGAACGACGTGCGCAGCGCCTCGTGCCGTCCGACGATGACGCCGAGCGCGGTGCGCCACTGCTCGGCGGTCAGCGGGCGGTCCAGCCGGGCCTGGCAGTGCAGGTTGTACACCGGGGACGCCGGGTCGAGCTGACCGGACAGCCAGATCCGCTCCTGCCCGAACGAGGCCGGGAACGTCCATTCCTTCGTGTCGCTCATGATTTCCTGTTCTCAGTCTTACTCGAGGGTTGCGGCAACGTTGTCCTGTCGGGTGCCAAGTCCGTGAAGGCCTCCTTGAGGGACTCTGGGTCCCTCAAGGAGGCCTTCACGGACCGGACGCACCCAATGGCAGTCACGGCTCAGCGCTCGAGTTTCGGGATGGTGGTCCGGGCGGGTTCGGCGGGCGCCTCGGTCTTGCCGGCGCGCAACTCCTCGATCCGCTCGGCCAAGGTGGCCACTGTGGACGCTTCGAACAGCGTCTTCATCGCCAGCCGTGTGCCGGTGGCCTTGCGCACCTGGGCGATGAGCTGGATGGCGACCAGCGAGTTGCCGCCGAGAGCGAAGAAGTCGTCGTGCACGCCGATCTTCTCCACACCGAGCAGCTCCGTCCACTGGCGGGCGATCTCGGCCTCCAGGTCGGTGCGCGGGGCGACGTAGTCGTCCTCCGACACGGTCACCGTCGCTTCGCCGGGTTCCTCCAGTTCTTCGGCACCGACCTGGCGCTCGATCAGCTCCCGCACCGGCAGGGTGGTGATCACCACCTGCCCGCCGAGGCCGGGGGCCAGCGCCCGGACGAACGCCTCGGCGCCGTCCACCGGCCGGATCCCGGTCGACGTCGACCCCGTGTCCACAGTGGACATGGAGGGCTTCGAAGTCAGGCCGCCGCCGACGGCGTCCTGATCGACCTGGCGCAGCACGAAGTCCTCGATCGTGACGAGCACGCGGCCGGTCTCGTCGCACAGCGAGAGGTCGGCCGCCACGACCTGGTCGCCGCCGGAGTCGCGGTAGCGCAGATGGCTGCGGAAACTCGCCGGGAGCACGTCGTGCACGACGATCCGGCCGTAGCTCATCGGCAGGTAGGTCCCGCTCCCCCGGCCTCGGCCGAACGCGGTCGCGACGTCCAGCAGTGCCGGGTGCAGCCCCCACACGCCGACGTCGCCCGCCGCCGACTCGGGAGCCGTGATCGTGGCCAGTTCCTCCTGTGCGCCGATGCGGTGTTCGCGCAGCGCCGCCCAGCGCGGGCCGAAGGTGACCATGCTGGTGCGGCCGGTGCCGAAGCCGTGCCCGTCGTCGATCGGCTCGGTCCGCCCGGTCACCGCCTCGATGTCCACAGTGGACGTCGCCCCGGCCGCGATCCACCCGGCGGAGCCACGTACGTGGGTCCGGCTCGCACCGGCGATGTGGCTGGTCACGGTGAAGTCGTCCCCGTCGAACTCCACGCGGTACTCCGCGGTGGCGCCGTCCGGGACGCCGAACGGCTCCAGGAACGCGACGTCCCGCAGCTCGACGACGTGCCCGTCACCCGGTTTCGGCAGTGCCGCGGCCACCGCCGCGCGGACGGTCTCCAGGTGTCCCGTGCCCGGTACCACCGGTACCCCGGCGATCCGGTGCTCGTCGAGCAGCCAGTGCGTGGCAGCCGAGACGAGGCCGTGTGCGCCGTCCTCGGTGCGCGTGGTGAGCACGGGGTGCTCGACCGGGCCGAGTGCCCGCGACCGGGCGGTGCGGATCGTGGCGGGTGCGGCCACCTCGGCGGCCATGCCGACCTCGTCCCAGCCACCCCAGGCATGCGAGACCAGCCGCGCCCGCCAGCCGTGGCGGCCCCGCGCGTAGGCGTCGAGGAAGTTGTTGGCGGCGCAGTAGTCGACCTGCCCGATGCCGCCGACCACCGCGGTGATCGACGAGCACAGCGCGACGAAGTCCATCGGCAGGTCGGCGAACGCCTCGGCGAGAGCCAGCGTCCCGGCGATCTTCGGGGCCAGCACGGCCTCGGCCGCGGCTCGCTCCTTCACCTCGGCGACGCCGCCGCCGGGCGTCCCGGCGGCGTGCACGATCCCGTCGAGGCCACCGAACTCGCGCTCGGCCAGCTCACGCACTTCGCGCAGGCGCGCCGCGTCGGTGACGTCGGCGGCGGCGACGTGCACCACCGCGCCCGCGGCCTCCATCCGCCGCACGGCGAGCATCGTGCGCCCGGCGCGGTCGGTGCCGCCGTGCGTGGCGAGGTGCGCGTCCCACTCCAGCCGCGGCGGCAGCGCGGTGCGGGCGAGCAGCACGAGCTTCGCCCGGACCCGGCGGGCGAGGTCCTCGGCGAGCGTGATGCCGATGCCGCCGGTCCCGCCGGTGATCAGGTAGCGGCCACCGTCGCGCAGCACCGGCTCGGTGGTCGCGGGCAGTTCGATCTGGGTGTGGTCCAGCACCCAGCGACGGCCGGCCCGCAGCGCGACCTCGGCCGCCGCGTCAGCCGGGCGGAACAGTTCGGCGACGGCGTCCTGCGGGTGCGCCACGTCGGCGTCGATCCGGCGCACCACCGTGCCCGGGACCTCCAGCGGCACCACCCTGGCGATGCCGGCGAGGGTCGCGTGCTCGGGGCTGGTCAGGTCGGTGCCGGTGACGTCGGCGGTGCCGGTGCTCAGCACGTCGATCCGCACCGGCTCGCCCCAGGCCTGGACGAGGTTGAGCAGGCTGAAGAACCCGTGGTCCTGGGCCGCCATTCCGCGCTCGTCGCGCGGCACCAGCGTCCAGGCGTGCACGATCCGCTCGGGCCGGACGGGCAGCGCGGCCACGAGCGCGTCGTAGTCCTCGCGCACCCCGGGCCGCACGGTGAAGCCGGTCTCCGCCGCGGTGAACCCGTCGCCGGGACGCACCTCGGTGACCGTCACACCCGCGTCGCGCAGCAGTCCGGGCAGGACACCGTCGGCGGCGAAGACGAGCGCGTTCGCGAAGGGCTCGCGTCTCAGGTCCGGTTCCGCCTGACGCCACGCCGGGACCGCGAACCACTGGGACAAGGGCAGCGGGCCGGTCGACCGCGCGGGCAGGGTGTCGGTGATCGGGTCCGGGTCGACCCAGTAGCGCGTGCGCGCGTACGGGTAGCCGGGCAGCGGTACCCGGTTGCCGGGCGCGCCGAACGTCCCCGGCTCCAGGGAAACCCCGTTGGCCCACAAGAGACCGGCGGCGCCATACAGTGTTTCGACGTCGCCGGAGCGCTCGGTCCGGCCCGGCAGGCTCGGCTGCGGCGCGGGCATTCCCTTCGGGACCTGCCCGCGGGACAGCCCGGACAGCTGGTGACCCGGGCCGCATTCGACGAGCGCCCAGCGGCCGCCCCGCGCGAACAGGGTCTTGACGCAGTCGCCGAACCGGACGGCCTGACGCAGGTGGGAGGCCCAGTAGGCGGGGTCGGTGGCCTGGGCGTCGGTGATCCAGTCGCCGGTGACGTTCGACAGGAACGGCAGCGCGGGCGCGGTGCGGGCGACGGCGGCGACGGCCTCGGTGAACTCGGCGAGGACCGGGTCCATCATCGGCGAGTGGAACGCGTGCGAGGTCACCAGCTCGCGGCACTGCACGCCGCTGGCCCTGAGCGTCGCCGCGAAGTCCGCGACCGCGTCCGACGGCCCGGCCACGACGCACGTGCCGGGCCCGTTCACCCCGGCGACCGCGAGGGTGCCCGGCAGCCGCCTGGCGACGCTCTCCTCGTCGAGCTGGACGGCCAGCATCGCCCCGGCGGGCATCGACTGCATCAGGCGGCCGCGAGTGGCGACCAGGTTCAGCGCGTCCGGCAGGGTGAAGACCCCGGCGACGGTGGCGGCGACGTACTCGCCGACCGAGTGACCGATCATCGCCGCGGGTCGCACGCCCCAGCTCTGCCACAGCTTCGCCAGCGCGTACTCGACGACGAACAGCGCGGGCTGGGTCACGCGGGTTTCCCGCAGCGCCTGTTCACCACCGCGTCCGAAGATCAGGTCGCGCAGCTCCGGCAGCTCGGATTCGAGCAGCCGCAGGCATTCGTCGACGGCCGCGGCGAACACCGGCTCGGCGTCGTACAGCTCGGTGCCCATCCCGGCGTACTGGGAACCCTGTCCGGGGAAGAGGAACGCCACGTTCGTCTCCCCGGCCCGCGCGGACACGAGGCGCCGGGAGTCGCGCAGCCCGTCGACAGCGTCCTCCGGGTCACGGGCGACGACGACCGCGCGGTGCGGGTACTCGGTACGCCCGGCGGCCAGGGTGTGGGCCACGTCGGCGAGATCGAGGTCGACGTCCACGGCCAGCCGTTCGGCCAGCCCGTCGACCGCGGCCGAGAGCGCTTCCGCGGTGTTGGCCGACACCCGCAGCAGGTGCGCCGGGTGCGGCGTCCGGCGCCGCCCGAGGACCGGCGCCTCCTCCAGCACGACGTGCGCGTTGGTGCCGCCGACGCCGAACGAGCTGACACCCGCCCGCCGCGCCACCGGGCCCGCCTCCCACTTCTTCACCTCGCGCGCCGGGTAGAACGGGCTCGCCGGGAAGTCGATGCCCGGGTTGGGTTCCTGGTAGTTGATGGTCGGCGGGATCAGCCCGTGTTCCATGACGAGCACGGCCTTGATCAACGAGACCACGCCCGCCGCCTGCGACAGGTGGCCGATGTTGGACTTCACCGAGCCGATCGCGCACCAGCCGGTGTCCGCGACCCCGTTTCCGTACACAGTGGACAGTGCGGTGATCTCGATCGGGTCACCCAGCGCGGTGCCGGTGCCGTGCGCCTCGACGTAGCCGATGGTGCGCGGATCGACGCCCGCCATGCCGACGGCCTGCGCGACCGCCTCCGTCTGCCCGGACACGCTGGGCGCGGAGAAGCCGACCTTGGTGGCGCCGTCGTTGTTGATCGCGTTGCCCAGCACGACGCCCCGGATGTGGTCGCCGTCCTCGATCGCCTGTGAAAGCCGCTTCACCAGCACGACGCCGACGCCGCTGCTCCAGACCGTGCCGTTGGCGTCGGCGTCGAACGCGCGCACGTGGCCGTCCGGCGAGGTGAAGCCGTCGACGCCCATGTAGCCGACACCGTGCGGCATCTCCACGTTGACCCCGCCTGCCAGCGCCATGTCGCACTCGCCGTTGCGCAGCGCCTCGCAGGCCAGGTGCACCGCGACCAGCGACGTCGAGCAGGCGGTGAACACCGCGAGGCTCGGGCCGCGCAGGTTGAGCTTGTACGACACCGAGGTCGTCAGGTAGCTCGGCTGGTTGCCGGTCGAGATGCCGATACCGCCGTGCTGCGAGGCGAGGAGCCGCTCGTTGCGCAACAGGTTCTCTGTCAGGTAGCCGGTGCCGCCTGACCCGCCGTAGACGCCGATCGCGCCGTCGAAGCGGGCCGGGTCGTAGCCCGCGTCGGTCAGCGCGGCATGGCACGACTGGAGGAACAGCCGATGCTGCGGGTCGGTGATCTCGGCCTCGCGGCTGGTCATGCCGAACAGTTCCGCGTCGAACTCGTCGAAGCCGTCGACCACGGCGGTGGCGTTCACCCAGCTCGGATCGTCCACGGTGTCCGGTGCGGCGCCGCGGGCGATCATCTCCTCACGGGTGGCGGGCACGATCGATTCGACGCCGTCGACGAGGTTGCGCCAGAACTGCCGCGCGTCACGCGCGCCGGGCACGCGGACGTCCAGTCCGACGATCGCGATCGGTTCGGCTCCGGGATCGCCGGTGCCGGTTTCGGGGAGGTGGTTCACGGTGGTGCTCCTATCAGTGTCCGTTGGTGAACCCGCGTCCGCGATCGCGTCGGCAGGGCGCGACCTGGTCTTACCTCTCATGTTGGTGACGGAGGCGCCCTGCCACCGCGATAGCGGGGCCTTCGGCCGGGGCGGGTTCACGTGTTATGTCCCTTTCGTGAGGCGCGTCGCAGCTCCGCCGAACTGGCTATCCGGGACCGGCCGGGCCGGCGGTGCGACGGGGTCTTCTGGTCTGGGTGCGGCCGCGGCGGGCCGCGACGCGCTCGGCGGCGCGGGCCAGTTCCGGGACGGCGCCGCCGCCGGAGTGCAGATGCGCGGCGAGGGCACGGACGGTGGGGTGGCTGAACAGGTCGACCATCGGGATCCGGCGGGCGAGCCGGGCGGTGACCTGGGCGTGCACCCGGGCCAGGGCGAGCGAATGCCCGCCCACGTCGAAGAAGTTGTCGGTGTGCCCGACTTCGGCGACGCCGAGGACGTCACACCAGGCACGAGCGATCACCGCCTCGGTGGCGGCGAGCGCCGCCGGGTCCGCGACCACCACCGACGTCGGCCGGGCCAAGGCGCGGGTCGTCGCGGCGGGCGCGACGGTGCGGACGCTCGCCCGCGGCAACTCCGGCACGCTCGTCCCGACGGGTGCGTCCGGCGCCGCGGTCAGCGCGTCGAGCAGGGCGACGTAGTCCTCGGCGAGCCCGGCCATCCGGGCGTGGTCGAACAGGTCCGGGTTGTACAGCAGTTCGACGCCGTCGTCGTGGACGTACACCGTGAGGTCGAACGGTGACCCCGGCTTGTCGACCGGCAGCCACGCCGAGGCCACGCCGGGCAGGTCCAGCCGCGGCTCGGTGAAGTTCAGGACGTTGAACATCACCTGCACGAGCGGGGCGTGCGAGGGATCGCGGGGCACGCCGAGCGCCTCGACGAGCCGCTCGACCGGTGCGGCCGGATGTGCTGTCGCGGCAAGGAGTTCCGCGCCGCCCTCGCGGACGTGCGTGGCGAAGTCCGCGGCGTCGTCGGCCCGCAGCCGCACCGGCACGATGTCCACGAAGAACCCCGCGACCTCCTGGCATTCGGCGAGCTGCCGGTCCGCGACGACCGTGGCGACCAGGTGGTCGGTCGCGCCGGTGAGCCGCCGCAGCAGCTGGCCGAACGCGGCGAGCAGCACCCCGGCGCGGGTCGTGCCGGTGCGGGCGGCCAGTGCCCGGACCGACTCGACTGCACCGTCCGGAAAGGACTGACGCAGGCTCGCGCCCCGGTAGGTCTGCACGGCCGGACGCGGCCGGTCCCGGGGAAGGTCCACTGTAGACGGTGCTCCGGCGAGATGCCCGGTCCACCAGGCGACGTCGACGGCCTCCCGGCGTGCGTCGCGTCCGGCCCGCCACACCGCGTAGTCCGCATAGGACGCCTCCGTCGGCGGCAGCGGCTCGCCCCGGTAGGCCGCCGACAGGTCGGCGCAGAGCAGGTCCTGCGACCAGCCGTCGAACACCGCGTGGTGCAAGGTGAAGCCGAGCACGTGCTCGGTCTCGCCGAGCCGGTAGAGCCGCACGCGCCAGGGAGCCTCGCGGTCGAGGTGCACCGGCGTCGCGGCGTCGGCGGCCAGCCGGGCCCGCAGCCCGTCTTCGGTCACCGGCGTCACCGGCAGCGGAACGTCCGACGGCGGCAGGAGGTCCGCCAGCGGCGCGCCGTCGACGGCCCGGATCCGCCAGCGGAGCACGTCGTGCCGCTCGGCGACCGCGCGCAGGGCGCGGCGCAGCGCGTCGGCGTCCAGCGCGCCGGTCAGCCGGAACGCCATCGCGATGTTGTACGGCGCGGCGTCCGGGGCGAGCTGGTCGAGGAACCACAGCCGTCGCTGCGGCGGGGACAGTGCGGGCGGGTGCCCGGTGGTCAGCCCCGGCCCGGTCAGCGGCGACGCGGCCGCGACCCGCCGGGTGAGCCCGTCGAGAGTGCCGCCGGCCAGGACGTCCTCCGTGGCGACGTCCGCGGCCAGCTCCGCCCGCAGCGCCGCGACCAGGCGCATCGCGGCGATCGAGTTCCCGCCCGAGGCCAGGAAGTCCGTCCCCGCGCCGTCGCCGAGCACTCGCCGCCAGATGGCCGCGACCGCGCGTTCGGCCGGGGTGCCGAGCGGGCCGAGGTCCTCCCGTTGTCCCGCCAGCGCCGCTTCGGCCAGCTCGCGCAGCGCGGGCCGGTCGATCTTGCCGGTGACAGGGCTGAGGGGCAGGCGGTCGAGCACCCGGATCACGGCCGGGCGCATCGCCGCGGTGAGCCGGTCCCGGCCGAGTGCGTCCACATCGGACGGTGCGGACACCGGGGTCAGGAAGGCCACCAGCCGGTTGCCCGCCGGTCCGGGGACGGCCGTCACGGCGGCGGCGTCGACGTCCGGGTGCGCCGTGAGCGCGGCTTCCACCTCGCCCAGCTCGATCCGCTGGCCGCGGACCTTCACCTGCCGGTCGGCGCGGCCGGCGAACTCGAGACGGCCGTCAGGCAGCTCGCGCGCCAGATCGCCGGTGCGGTAGAGCCGTTCGCCCGGCGTGACCGGGTCGTCGACGAACTTCGCGGCGGTCAGTTCCGGGCTGCCGAGGTAGCCCTGCGCGAGGCCCGGGCCGCCGATGAGCAGCTCGCCGATCTCGCCGGGCGCGACCGGCCGCAGTTCGGCGTCCACGACGTACGCCCGGTGGTTCGGTGTCGGGCGGCCCAGCGGCAGTGGATCGGCGGGGATGCCGGTGACCTCGTCGGTGACGACCACGACGGTGGTCTCGGTCGGGCCGTAGGCGTTGAAGAACCGGCGGCCCGGCAGCCAGCGCGCGGCGAGGTCCGCGGGCACCGGCTCGCCACCGCAGGCGATGACGCGCCAGCCGGGAACGGCCGCGGGGTCCACCATGGACAGCAGGGTCGGCGTGACGAAACCCCACTCGACGTCGTGCTCGACGAGGAACCGCCGCAGCCGTTCGGGGTCCGCCCGGTCGGCGGCGCCTGCCAGCTGGACCGATCCGCCGTGCGCCAGCGGGACGAACACGTCCATGGTGAAGGCGTCGAAGGCGAGTGAGGAGATCCCGAGCGTCCGCATGCCCGGCCGGAGCCCGAGGGCGGCGGCGAACCCGGTGACGAACGCGACCACGTTGCGATGACTGGTCAATACACCCTTGGGGCGGCCGGTGGAGCCGGAGGTGTAGAGGAGGTGGACGAGATCCTCCGGCCCGGCGGGACACTCGACGGACTCGACAGACCCGTTCGCGGGCGGAGGCACGTCGAGAGCCTCGATGCCTTCCATCGCACCGAATTCGGCCCGCGCGCGATCACCGACGACGAGGGAGGCCCCGGCGTCCGCGGCGATCTCGGCCAGCCGCGCCTTCGGGCCGCCGGGTTCGAGCGGCACATAGGCGGCACCGGACAGCAGCACGCCCACGACGGTCGAGATCAGCTCCGGCCGCCGATCGGCACAGACGCCGACGCGGGTACCGGGCCCGGCGCCCCGGGACCGGAGCAGTCGGGCGACGCCGGTCGCCGACGCGACCAGTTCGCGGTACGTGAGCCGGGAGTCACCCTGCCGGACGGCGACGGCGTCCGGGGTGCGCGTGGCCTGAGCGAGGATCAGCCCGGTGAGCGTGGTGTCCGGATAGGACAGTGGCGGGCCATGGCCGCCCGCGACGGGCAACGTGTCGGTCACCGAGGGCTCCCCTGATCGGATGTGTGCAGTGGGTCGATCCAGTGCCGCTCCCGCTGGAACGGATAACCCGGTAACGGGACGCGGCCGGGTTCGCCGCCCGCGCCCCACTCGAACTCGCCGCCCTCGGCCCAGTGGACGGCCAGGTCCCGCATCGCTCCGGCCGGGCCTTCGACGTCGGTTCCGTTCGCCAGCAACGCATCGAGCGCGGCGACCGCCGTCGCGACCGAGTCCGCCACCACGGCGGCCCGGCACGCGAACCCCCGCCGGACCGAAAGCGTGTACGCCGCGTCCCCGAGGTCCGGCGCGTCCGTGGCGAGCCGGTCGCGCAGCCGGGACACCGCCTCGCGCAACGCCTTCGCGTCACGTGCGGACACCGGCAGGACGAACGGACCGCTCGCCGCCTGCCGTGGTGGGACGGCCGGGGCCTCCTCCACGATCATGTGCACGTTCGTGCCGCCCATACCGAACGAGCTGACCCCGGCCACCCGCCGCTCGCGGTCGGGCCAGTCGGTGGCCTTCGCCGGGACGTACCAGGGACCGCCCGCCAGGTCGACCTCCGGATGCGGGGCCGTGAAGTGCAGGCTCGGCGGGATGACGCCGTGCCGCACGGACAACACGGCCTTGATCAGCCCGGCGATGCCCGCCGCCGCGTCGAGGTGCCCGATGTTCGTCTTCACCGAGCCCAGCGCGCACGTTTCCGGCTGCGCGTCCCGGTAGACGCGGTTGAGCGCGGCCACCTCGATCGCGTCGCCCAGCGGGGTGCCGCTGCCGTGGGCTTCGAGCAGCGCGACCTCGTTCGGGTCGACCTCCGCGACGGCCAGCGCTTCGGCGACCGCGGCCGCCTGCCCGGCCGGTCCCGGCACGGCGTAGCCCGCGCGGTTCGGACCGTCGTTCGTGATCGCCCAGCCGGGCAGCACGGCGTAGACGTGGTCGCCGTCGGCGAGCGCGTCCGCCAGCCGTCGCAGCACGACCGCCCCGGCACCCGAGCTGAACCCGGCGCCCGCCGCGGCGACGTCGAACGCGCGGCACCGGCCGTCGGGCGAGACGAGCCCGCCGCCTCGGTACCTCGGCCACGTCACGCTCGCCCCGCCTGCCAGCGCGACGTCGCACCGGTAGTCCGAGAGGCTCTGCGCGGCCAGCGCCACCGCCGCGAGCGAGCTGGAACACGCGCTCTGCACGGCCACCGCCGGCCCGGTCAGCCCGAGCCGGTAGGCGACCTGACCGGGCAGGTGATCGGTGAGCTGGCGGCCGGTCAGCCGCCCCTCCCAGTCGTCCGGGTCGACGTCGCCGGTCACCGCCGGATTGCCGAACAGGTGGAACAGGAAGTAGCGGTTCACCGAGGTGGCCGTGAACACCCCGACCGGCCCGGTCTCGGCGGCGGGGTCGCGTCCCGCGTCCTCGAATGCCTGCCACGCCGTTTCGAGGAACAGGCGGTGCTGCGGGTCGGTTCGCGCGGCCTCGTCGGCGGTGAAGCCGAAGAACCCGGCGTCGAACTCCTCGACACCCTCGATCCGGCCGCCCGACCGCACGTACGCCGGGTCGGCCCGCAGGCCCGGCCCGATGCCCAGCGCCGCCAGCTCGTCGTCGGCGTAGTCGTGGATCGAGTCGGTGCCCGCGCAGAGGTTCCACCAGAACGAGGCGGTGTCCGGCGCTCCCGGGAACCGGCAGGCCAGCCCGACGACGGCGATGAGGTCCCCGGCCTGCTCGTCCTCGGTAACCGGCGCCGGAGTGTCCGAAGTGGACTCCGTGAGCCAGGCAGCCTGCCCGGCGATCGTCGTGCGCTCGAACAGGGCGAGCAGCGGGACCTCCACCTCGAACTCTTCGGCCAGCCGTACCTGTACCCGGCCGAGCCGCAGCGAGTCGCCGCCGGCGTCGAAGAACGCCTCGGTGCGCCCGACCCGGTCGCGGCCCAGCACCGTGCACCAGATCCGGTGCACGCGTTCCTCGGCCGGGGACAGCCGCTCGGCCGGGGTGGCCTCGGCCGCCCGTGGGTCCGGAAGCGCCAGTTCGTCGAGTTTTCCGGTGACGGTCAACGGAAACCCGTCCAGTACCGCGACGGCCGCGGGTACCGAGTAGCCGGGCAGGACGTCCGCCAGGGCGGCCCGCAGCACCCGGCCGTCCGGACGCGGACCGGCCGCGGTCACGTAGGCGAGCAGGTCGCCGTCGCGCACGATCGCACGGGCTTCGGTCACGCCGGGCTGTTCGGCGAGCCGGGCCTCGATCTCGGTCAGCTCCACCCGGAAGCCGCGGACCTTGACCTGCCGGTCGAGCCTGCCGAGGCAGACGAGGTTCCCGTCCGGCAGCAGCCGTCCGAGGTCGCCGGTCCGATAGCGACGGCCACCGTCGGCCGTCACCCCGAACGCCGGGCTCGGCTGGTCGAGGTAGCCGTCGACGAGGTGCCGCCCGCGCACTTCGAGTTCGCCGCTGTCCAGCACGGTGAGCGTGAACCCGGGCAGCGCGCGCCCGATCGGCAGCGGACCGTCGGCGTCCGTGCCCAGCTCGGCGGCGGTCGTCCGATAGTGCGCGGCGAAGGTCACCTCGGTGGCGCCGTAGCCGTTGACGAACACGCACTCCGGCGCGAACCGGCCGCGGCGGACGTCGGCGTGGGTCGCCTGCTCGCCGCCGAGCAGCACGGTCCGCACGGACGGGAGGCCGGTGTCGCCGAGGACGTCGAGCAGGTGCCGGTAGACCGTGGGCGTCGAGTGGTAGACGGTCACCTCGTGTCGGGCCAGCTCGCGTGCGGCGTGGGCGAGACCGTGCGCGCGCAGGTCGATCGGCACGAGCGCGGCACCGCTGAGCAGTGCCGGGTAGAGGTCCGGGATCGCCGCGTCGAAGCCGAACGACGCGAGCAGGCTGAGCCGGTCGGCCGCGGTGATGCCGAGCGCGGCGATCTGGTTGTCGACGACGTGCAGGAGGTTGCGGTGGGTCTGCGCGACGGCCTTCGGCCTGCCGGTGGACCCGGAGGTGAACAGCACGTACGCCGGACTGTCCGGATCGGACTCGGGTACCGGGAGCGGCGCGGTCTCCGTGCCCACGCGCACGAGCCGGGCGGATCCGTTGCGGCACAAAGACTCCGCCAGCTCGATGTAGTCCGGATCCGCGAGCACGGCGGTCACCCGCGCGGCCGCGAGCTGGTGCTCGAGACGCTCCTGGGGGAAGGTCGGGTCCAGCGGGACGTAGGTGCAGCCCGCGGCGAGGGTGCCGAAGATCGCCGCGATCGCGGCACTGCCGTGCCCGGTGACGAGCCCGACCCGCTCCCCCGGCCGGACACCGGCGTCGAGCAACCGCGACGCACGGCCGCCCGCGAGCCCGGCTAGCCCGGCGTAGGTGAACTCGGTGCCGTGTTCGAAGACCGCGATCCGGCCAGGCGACTGCCGGGCGTGGATGTCGAATCGGCTGACGCAGCCGGGTTCTTTCATCGGACGTCGAGCAGTCGCTCCGAGTTTTTTCGGGCGCGCGACAACAACGGCGTGGACTTCATCTTGCTCCCCAGTGACCATTCAGGCGAAGAATCACGCAAGGTTAAGTCGCCCGGCCGCGCGGAGGAATACGGATTCCGTTGATTTGGTTCGAATGGCCTACCGATCTTGGACCATACGTTGCAGCCAGCCACGCCTTCCCGGCAAAGTGACAGCAAAGAGGACATTTCCCGCTCGACCTCCGGCCACCTTCGACACTCGGATGACTACGCAAAGTAATGTGTCGGATAATAACCGACACCGTGTCGGAAATGCGTTTGCGAAAACCGGCGGAGAATTTCAGCGAAATCGATTCAGAAATACGAGCCCGGCATCCTCAGCCTGGTCATCCTTTGAGCCAGTCGATGGCGATGGCGATGAGCACGGCGTTGAAGAAGAAGCTGACGACGCTGTGGGCGATGACGCGACGCCGCATCGGCCGGGTGGTGACGGTGACGTCGGAGACCGCGAAGGACGTCCCGATCGTGATGGCGAAGTACAGGAACTCGGTGAACTGCGGCACCGGGCACTCCGGGAAGTCCAGCCCCCGGTCGGCGACGTACTCCCGCGCGTAGATCTGCGCGAACGCCGAATGCAACAGCGACCAGGACAACAGGATCGTCACCGCGGCGACCGCCTGGGCGGCCTGACTGCTCTCGTCCTCGCCACGGTTCGCGATCACCATGAGACCTCCGGCCAGCCCGGTGCAACTGATCATCAGCGCGAAGAGCTGCGTGTACCAGCGTGGACCGGCGAGCGAGCGCAGATCCTCGGGCTCGTGAGCGGGCAGCTCACGGCGCATCTCCAGCCAGCCTGTGCCGAGATACCCGATCGCGACCACGTCCCACGCCAGCAACGGGACGAGCGACGCCCGGTCACGGAGGAACAAGACCAGCCAGACCACACCGAGCACGGCGAGGACCAGTTCGAGCAGGAACATCAGCTTCCGAGTCACGCCGTCATCGTCCCCCGGCCCGACACCGAGGGCGAACGCACGGGGGCCAGGAGAAGTCCCGTCGAGAGGGGTTCGGGAGCTGTTCGCCTGCTTCGCGGTGGATCATGACGCCGATCGGTTCTTGAGTAGTTCTACTCGTGGCAGGTAGCGGGAATCCCGGCAGTATCGGTGAGGACCGCTCCGCGGAGAGCGGCTGAAACTGGGGGTTTCCATGAAGTTCCGTCGTGCCTTCACCACGCTCGCCGTCGCCGCCGGCCTGGTCACCGTGTTCGCTCCGGCCGCAGCCGCCGAGCCCGTCGCGAGTCTAGACTTCACAGCCGAACAGGGCGCCCACCCGGTCGACGGCCGAAGCGGTCACTGGACCGCCTCGCCGGAGAACGAGGTGCGGTTCTGGGAGAACGGCGCCACCCTGCGGGTCGACGCCGAGACCGACCGCGGGTTCGACCACATCGCGCTCGACTTCACCGCACCGTCCGGAAACCTGCGGGCCGGCACCTACGACCACGTCGGGGGAGCACACATCCTGGCCGTCTCCAACGGCCTGGCCTGCGTCGACGACTACTCGACGTTCACGATCGACCGCATCGAACGCGGCGCCGAGGGGCTCGTGGCCCTCGACGCGACGTTCGAGCAGCGCTGCGGCAGCCCCACGTCACCCGCTCTGCGTGGTGAGCTCCACTACCGTCGCTGAGCCGGCTTCCGCCCTACGTCCTAGGTGCGGGAAGAACTTCTGCTCGGAGGCAAGGGATCGTCGGCCCGGAGCCGCCGCCACGCTTCACGCCGTCGCCGCTGTGCCGCGGGGTCGGCGACCGGCGCGGCCGACAGCAGGCGGTGGGTGTAGGGATGCACCGGGTCGGTGAGCACCTCCTTCGTCGGCCCCTGCTCCACCACGTGACCGCGATGCATCACCGCGACCCGGTCGGCGAGCTGTTCGACGACGGCGAGGTCGTGGCTGATGAACAGGCAGGCGAACCCGAGTTCGCTCTGCAAGCTTCGCAGGAGCTCGAGGATCCGGGCCTGGATGGTGACGTCGAGAGCGCTGGTCGGCTCGTCGGCCACCAGCAGGTCCGGATCGAGAGCAAGCGCTCTGGCGACGCAGACCCGCTGGCGCTGCCCTCCGGACAGCTGGTGCGGATACCGGCCGCGCAGATCCGGGGAAAGCCGCACCGATTCGAAGAGCCCGGCGACCCGATCGTCCACTTCGGACCCGCGATGGGTGCGATGCAGCCGGATCGGGGTGGCCACACTGTCCCCCACGGTCATCCGGGGATTGAGCGAGGACAACGGGTCCTGGAAGACGACGCCGATCCGGCGGCGCAGCGCCTTGGCGGTCTTCCCTTTCGCGTGGGCGACATCGGTTCCACCGATCCGGACGGAGCCCGAGGTGGGTGGGATCAGCCCCGTGACGGCACCGGCGACGGTGCTCTTGCCCGACCCCGATTCCCCGACGAGACCGAGGATCTCGCCGGGTTCGACGTGGAGGCTCACCCCGTCCGCCGCCCGGACCGCCATCGTCCGGAAGCGGCCTCGATAGGTGACGGACAGGTCTTCCACCACCAGCAGCGGTGCTTCCGCCGGGACGTCCGGCACCGACCGGCCGGCGGGATGGTCGGTCGCGGCGTGATGACGGGCGGACACGACGGGCTCCGCCACGAGCACCCGCTCGACCCCTTCCGTCGCCGCGGCGCCGAGCGAGACCACCGAGCCGAGCAGCCGCCGGGTGTAGTCCTCGCGCGGCGCGGTGAACACCGCCTCCACGCTGTCCTGCTCTACCACCCTGCCGTCGTACATCACCACGACGCGGTCGGCGATGTCGGCCACCACGCCCATGTCGTGGGTGATCAGCAGGATCGCCGTGCCGAGCCGGTCGCGCAGATCCCGCAGCAGCTCGAGGATCTCGGCCTGCACGGTGACGTCGAGCGCCGTGGTCGGTTCGTCGGCGATCAGCAGTTTCGGCTCGTTCGCGACCGCCATCGCAATCACGATCCGCTGCAGCTGACCGCCGGACAGCTCGTGCGGATACGACCGGAACCGTTGCTCGGGAGCGGGCAGCCCCACCAGACCGAGCAGTTCGAGCGCCCGCCGCCGGGCGGCCTTCGGCGTCAGGTCCTGATGAGTGCGGATCGCTTCGATCAGCTGCTCCCCGATCGGGAACACCGGATTCAGCGCGCTCATCGGTTCCTGGAAGACCATGCCGACCTCGTTGCCCCGGACGGCGCGCAGTTCGTCCGGCGTCAGCGTGTGGAGATCGCGACCGGACAACAACGCCCGGCCGGAGACCTCGGCTTCCGGCGGCAGCAGCCCGAGCAGGGACAGCGCGGTGACCGACTTGCCCGAGCCGGATTCCCCCACCACCGCGACGACCTCGCCCGCCGACACCGACCAGGAGACCGACCGTACCGCCCTGGTCTGTCCGAAAGAGACACTGACGTCGCGCAAGGCCAGCAGGGCGGCCTCGCCGTCCGGCTCCGCCTGCCCACCGGACGGCGAGGCCCCGGTCACTGGATCAGCCCGAACTGGCGATAGTCCGGATACGCCGGGAACCGGCCGATCACGACGTTGCCGAACTTCGATCCGTGCAGGAACGAGTTCCGGGTGTAGATCAGCGGGACCACCGGCGAGTCGCCGAGGATCTTCTTGTCCAGCGCTGCCCACTTCTTGCCCGCCTCGGCGGGGTCGACCGTCGCCTGCGCCTCGGTGATCAGCCGGTCGATCTCGGGGTTGCTGTACCGCGACTCGTTGACCCCGCCGTTGCCGATCTCGGTCGACTGGAACAGCGGCTGGATGTTGGCGTTGGCCGACGGGATGTCCGGCTGCCACGAGGCCAGCGTCAGGTCGAAGTCCGAGATCCCCTTGGTGTCCACTTCGGACGTGTAGGTGTCCTCGTCGAGCACCTTGATGGTGATCTTGATGTTCGCCCTGGCCAGCGCGGCCTGGATCGCCGCGGCCTTCTCCGGGTAGCTGTTCTCGTTGCGGGTGGCCAGAACGAGACCGTCGAGACCGTTCGGCAGACCGGACTCGGCCAGCAACTTCTTCGCCTTCTCCGGGTCACCGCTCGGCGGCGCCGGGTACAGGTCGAACTGTTCGCGCCCCTTCAGGCCCGGGGTGATCAACGTGGTCGCGATGTCCCCGGCGAGTTGGGCGTTGCCTGCACTGGCGACCTGGTACGCCGCCTTGTCCACCGCGTACTGGAAAGCCTGGCGCACCTTCGGATCGACGAGCTTGCCGCGCTGGGTGTTCAGCGTGAGGAACGCGAGCGCGCCCGATTCAGAGGTGACGACCCTGGACTTGGCCGACGGGTTCGCCTGGATCTGGGCCAGCTGAGCCGGAGACGCGAACGGGATGCTGAACGCGCTCTGGTCGTCGCCGCTGTCGTCGATCAGCCGCTTCGAGATGACGCTGGTGTCCTGGCCGAGCTGGAAGACGATGGTGTCCGGGTTGGCCTTGCGGGTGTCATCGGTCGCCCGGTCCCAGTGCGGGTTCCGGACGAGCCTCGCCTCCTTGCCGCGCTCGTACTTCTCCAGCACGTACGGGCCGGACGCGACCGGGTGGTTGCCGTAGTCCGCTTCCTCGCCCTTTCCCTTGGGCACCGGGGAGAACGCGGGTGTGCTCGCGATCCAGTTCCAGTCACCGTAAGGGCGGGCGAGGTGGAACACGATGGTCTTGTCGTCGGGCGTCTCGATCGAGTCGAGTTCCTTGCCGCCCTCGAACGGCCCCTTGTACGCCAGCCCCGGGGACAGCAGGTCCTTGTGATAGGTCAGGCCACCGGAGAACGCGGCCGCGTACGTCCGCTCCAGTCCCCATTTGATGTCCTGAGACTTGATCGGGGAGCCGTCGTTGTACTTGACGTTGTCCTTCAAGGTGAAGGTCCAGGTCTTCCCGCCCTCACTCGGCCTGCCCGTGTCGGTCGCGAGGTCGGGGACGATCGTGGTGTCCTGCCCTGGCGTGACCTTCCACGAGGTCAGTCTGCGGTGCACCAGGCCGAGCGCGGTGACCACCAGGCTTCCGCTCTTGGCGGGGTCGTACTGCGCGGTGGCGCCGTCACTCAGGAGCCGGACGGTGCCACCGGGTTTGACCTCGCCGCCGGTCGCCACCGGTTTGTCGTTGGCGCCGCAGGCGGTCAGCACCGTCGTGACGGCGACCGCCCCGGCGACCGCCTTCAGCAAAGCCTTGCGTTTCATCGTTTCCCCTTCAGATCAGGCGGGCTCGCGGATCGAGCGCGCCATAGGCCAGGTCGACCAGGAAGTTCACGACCGTCACGAGCACCGCCGAGAACAAGGTCACGCCGAGCAGCACGGGCAGGTTCATCGAGGCGATGCCGTCGACCAGCAGCCTGCCGACCCCGGCCATCCCGAAGATCCGTTCGGTGATCACGGTCCCGGCGAGCAAGGCGCCGAGGTCGACGCCGAACACGGTGACCACCGGCAGAAGCACGTTGCGCAGCGCGTGCTTGCCGACGACCTTCCGCTCGGTGAGCCCCTTGGCCCGGGCGGTGCGGACGAAGTCCTCTCCGAGCGTCTCCAGCATCTGGCTCCGGGTCAGCCGCGCGTAGATCGCCGCGTGCAGGAAGGCCAGCACGAGCCAGGGCAGGACGAGATGCCAGGCCCATTGGACCGGATCCTCGCCGATCGGCACGTAGCCGTTCTTGGGCACGACGTCCAGTGCGAACGCGAAGATCGTGATGCCGATCATCCCGGCGAGGTAGGCGGGCAGGGAGACCCCGGCCATCGCGACCGCCATGGTGATCCGATCGGCCGCGCTCCCCCGGCGCAGCGCCGAGAGCACGCCGAGACCGACGCCGATGACGAGCCACAGGATCGCGGCGCCGAGCGCGACGGAGAAGCTCACCTCGATCCGTTCGCCGATCTCCGTCAGCACCTCGACGTTGTTCTGGAAGTCGTAGCCGAAACACGGGGCGTCGCAGTGGATCGCGGTGACGCCGGTCCCGAACGTCCGCCCGGCGAAGACACCGCCGAGGAATTCGGCGAACTGCCGATACCACGGCGCGTCGTAGCCCATGAACTCCCTTGCCAGCGCGAGGCTTTCCGGGGAACAGGGCCGACCGCAGGCCATCCGGGCCGGGTCGGCGGGCAGCAGGTAGAAGACCACGAACGTCACGAAGGTGACGATCAGCAGGACGAGCGCCATGCCGGCGAACCGGCCGAGCACGAAGCGCAGGGCACGCATCAGCGCCTGCCTCCCGACCGCGGGTCGAGCGTGTCACGCACCGCGTCGCCGACGACGTTGAACGCCAGCGTGACCAGGAACAGCATCAGCCCCGGGAACACCAGGTACAGCGGATCGGTCTCGAAGAAGTCGATCGCGGTGCTGATCGTCCGGCCCCAGCTCGGAGTGGGCGGCAGGACACCGACCCCCAGAAAGGAAAGCGCCGCCTCGCTGCCGATCATCGACGGGATCGACAGGCTCGCCACGACGATCACCGGTGCCCACAGGTTCGGAAGCAGCTCGCGGGTGAAGACGTGCCAGGGTCCCCCGCCCATCACCTTGGCCGCCGACACGAAGTCGCGGCCGCTCAGCGAAAGGGTCTGCGCGCGGACGATCCGCGCGACCCGGGGCCAGCCGAAGACGCCCAGTACGACGATCAGGAGGGGCAGGCGCGGGAAGTCCGGTGGCGCCATCGCGCCGAGCGCGATCATGAAGATCAGGTACGGGAAGCCCAGGATCACATCGGCGGTCCAGGTGACCACCCGATCCCACCAGCCGCCGAGATAGCCCGCACTGGCCCCGATCACCACGCCGAGCACGGTGGCCAGCGCCGTCGCGCCGAGTCCGACCAGCAACGACGTCCTGGCACCGTGGGCGACCAGCGCGAACAGGTCGATCCCGGTCAACGGTTCCACCCCGAACCAGTGGGTTCCGCTGACACCGCCCAGGGGGCCGTCGGGCAGCCCGGTCGGCCCGAGGTTGGCGATGTCCGGGGTCAGGCTCTGTCCTTCGATGAGGACGAGCAGGTCGGCGGCGGCCGCCATGGCCAGGATCAGCACCACGACGATCGCGCAGGTGAACGTCCATCCACTGGATCGGACCGCGTGCCACACCGCGGACGGCAGGGAACGCGCCGCCGTCGGCGGGATGCCTTCGGGCAGCAGCAAAGGATCGGGCACAGCACCTACTCGGGTTCATCTGATCGGGTGACGATCAGGGACCCTAAAGAAAGAAGACCGTCCCACCCAGTCTTCGCGCCGCCGTCTCACCAGCTGGACTGTGAGCTATCCGTCACCCAGCTGTCCTTTGTGGACAAATTCGGCGTTTCGCCTACGAAACGTACGCCCGCGCGAACGTCTCGACGGCTGATGACGGCGATCCCCGAAGTCCGGTTCGGCTGATCCGCGCCGTCATCACCGCTCAGCCGATGATCTCGTCGACCCGATTCCGCAAGTCCTCCTCCAGCGCCGGGCACCGGCTCGGGTTGTCATGCTCGCAGGTCAGGTGGTGCCGCAGGTGGTGCCGTGCGCCGGCCAGCTGGGCCATCCGGCGATCGAGCGCGTCGACGTGCTTTTCGATCACTTCGTGCGAGACGCGGTCATCCGGCTCCGCCATGAGAATCCGGGCGACATCCCGCAGAGGCATCTGCCCGCTGTCGGCGTAGAGCTGGATCAGCACCAGCCGCCGGAGCTCGGCCGCCCCGTACCACCGGCGCCCCGCCCTGCGCTCGACTGGTTTCAGCAGGCCCAGCTCATCGTAGTAGCGCAGCGCCGAGGTTCGGATGCCGAACTTCTCCGCCACCTCGCCGATCGGTAACAACCCTGCTTCGTCCATGCCGCCCAGCCAGTTCCCCTCGATGCCGTATCTGCTCACCCTACCCATCCGGCAGGGATCAGCAGACGGTCGAGCGGATCCGCTCAGCCGGCGACGCTCGATCCGGCGGGCTCGTCGGCAGAACGGCTACGGGCGGCCCCGGACAGTCCGAAAAGGACCCCGCACAGGACGACGCCGCTGTCGGTTTCCGCCGGTCATGTGACAGCTCCTTGCGCACGTACCAGCCTGCCGTAGACGCCGTCCCGCTCGAGCAGTTCGGCCGGGGTGCCCTGCTCCACGACTTCGCCGTGCTCGAGGACCACGACACGGTCCGCGTTCCGGATGGTCGACGGCCGAGGGGCGATCACCAGCGTCGTCCTGTCCCCCGCTACCCGGTCGAGTGTCTCCTGGACCGCCGATTCGGTGTCCGCGTCGAGGCTCGACGTCGCCTCGTCGAGCAGCAGGGTCGGTGCGTTCTTCAGCAAGGCGCGGGCGATCCCGATCCGCCGGCGTTGACCGCCGGACAGCCTGACGCCACGTTCGCCGATCGGAGTGGCCAGCCCCTCCGGCAGTCCGTCGACGAACTCCCCGAGACCGGCGGCCGCGACGGCTTCCGCTATTCCGGCCTCGCCGGCGTCGGGCCTGCCGAACGCGATGTTGTCGCGGACGCTCCCAAAGAAAAGGTAGGTGTCCGGTGAAACGACCGCGATCGTCGAGTGGATCTCGGCGAGCGGCAGACCGCTCAGTGCCCGGCCACCAAGGCGAATCTCGCCCTCGCCCGGGTCGAAGAACCGGAGCGCCAAAGCCACGAGCGTGCTCTTCCCCGCACCGGACGGTCCGACGACCGCGACGGTCTCCCGGGGGCCGATCTTGAAGGAGACGCGCCGCAGAGCGAGGTCGTCGCGTTCGGGATACCGGAAGGTGACGTTGTCGAACTCCAGTCCGGGGATCACGAGGGCCCGCTCCTTCTCGACGAAATCGGCAACCAGGGATTCGGCTTCACAGCACGGGAAATGGGGCCGAGCGACTCCGCCGCCCGCCCCATTTCCCCTTGCTCAGTGTTCGTCGTAGTGCCCGGCATGTGCCGCGTGACGGTGCCCGTCGTGGAGATAGTCGACGTGGTCGCCGTGCGGGACGGCCACGTGGCCGCAGCCTTCACCGTGCTCGTGCGCATGCTCCACGTGGGTCGTGTGGCCGGTGACCTCGCATTCGTCGTAGTGGTCGCCGTGCCGGACGTGGAGGTGCCCATCATGAACGTAGTCGACGTGGTCGCCATGCGGGACAGCCACGTGACCGCAGCCTTCACCGTGCTCGTGATCGTGGTTGACATGCTCGAGATGTTTGGTCGACATGATGCGTCACATTCCTTAATAGGTGATTGTGGGCATTCCTCGATAGTCGATTGCGGATCGGCACGCTCGAATCATCCGCACCGCGATCTCATGCTAACCGGAACATGTACATGTGCGCATAGCCCTAACCGATCAATAACCCTCGAACGGAGGAATACAGCAAGGAAAACCATGAATCATTCACGGTTATCAGGCTGCTACGGGCCATTTTCTTGGACCGGAAGAGATCCGGGCAACGGCAGCAGCGTGCCACCACCGAATCGGCCACGCCCCCGGCGGCAGCCAAGACTCGACCGAATGGCCCAAACCGGCCACGTGACGCTCGCACATCCTTTTATCGGGTTGACTTTCTGGAATCCAAAGGGGCCAAGCGACCCAGCTACAACCTTCGATTTACACCTGGTACCGGCCGTGCACGAGCCACTCGGTGCTCTATCGCATGAAACCGTGCCACCAACGCACCTCTGACACTCATCAGGAGACCTATGCATTAATGCGCACGTCACCCACGCCGGATACGTACTACACCCGGTCGATACGGGTACGTGCCCCGACGGCCGACGCTAATGTATATCTGGACGAAGGCCGTCGTCCGGACTCGAACGGCCGGATACTTCACCGCGAAGCCGGTAATCACCATGGGGGGATCCATGACAGCTGTGCGAAGGCGACGAGGCGCTCTGCCGCACTGGCGCCGGACCTCGCCGACGCGGTCCACGACGCTCGCCCGCACCGCCGCCGCCGCGGCCATGGCCACCCTGGTGGTCACAGTCCCGACACTGTGGCCGCTGGTCGAAAAGGGCAGCCCCGGCGACGCGATCCAAGTGGGGCTGCTCCTCGTCGTGGCCACCGCGCTTCTCTGCCTCGGCGTCACGTTCCGGACGAGGGCCGTTCGCGACCACCCCGGCGCGGCACTCGCGATGCTCACGTTCGAGGCAGCGGTGACCCTCCTACCACACCTGTGGCTCGGCGTGCTTTGGCAAGGGGCGGATCTCATCCTGGGCTGGCTGGTCCTGATCCTGCTACGGCCACCCTGGTCGTGGCTGGTGTTCCTGGCCGTCGTCTGCCGCGCGGTACTCGGCTGGGTCTCGCCCAGCTGGGCCGGAGGCCTGCTCGCCGGCGTCCTCATGCTGCTGTCCGGACTCCTGCTCCAATGCCTGCTGAGGATCGGCGACCTCGCCGACAAGCTGGCACGAGCGCGGGGCTACCTTGCCACGCTCGCCGCCGCGGACGCACGCGCGGACATGTCCCGCGACCTCCACGACAGCCTGGGCCAGAGCCTCGTCTCGATCGCTCTCCGAGCACAACTGGCCGATCGCATGGCGCCCAAGGACATCGCCGCCACCCGGCACCAACTACTGGAGATCCACCGGACGGCCGAGGAGGTGCTCGCCGACATGCGGGCGGTGGCACACGGCTCACGAAAGCCCACGTTCACCGAAGAACTGTCGGGAGCGGTGGGCCTGCTCGAAGCCATCGGGGTCCGCTGCGAGTTGCGCGACGAGCACGCACCTCCTCCCGGCACGGAAGCCGTTCTCGGCTGGGTGCTGCGAGAAGCGGTGACGAACATCGTCCGGCACAGCGATCCCACGTCATGCGTCATCACCACTTGCGAGCAGGACGGCACCTTCACCTTGCGTGTGGTCAACAACGGCGTCATCGCCAAATCACCGGCCACGCGAGGACAAGGGCTGGACGGCCTTTCCACCCGCGTTCACGAATACGGCGGCTCCCTGGGCACCGAACTCGAGGACGGCCGGTTCACCCTCACTGTCACGGTGCCCGGCACCGGATGCCGACGGACCGGTCTTCCCACTGGCCCGGTATGCGAACTGGAGGACGCGTTGTCGTGATCAGGGTTCTGGTCGCCGAGGACATGCGCGTAGTGCGTGAGGCATTGGTCGCGCTCCTGAACGCGGAGGAGGAAATCCTCGTCGTGGCACAGGCCGAGCGAGGTGACACGGTACTCGCGCTCGCCCAGCAGACTCAGCCGGACGTAGCGCTGCTGGATCTGGGGCTGCCCGGTGAAGGCGGTCTCTCCGTTTCCGTGAAACTGCGCCGCTTCCGCCCGCAGTGCAAGATCCTCGTGCTCACCGCGCTCGACGGCGCCGGGCTGGTACGCGAAGCGCTGGCCGTGGGCGTGCACGGCTTCCTGCGGAAAAGCGCGTCGCTGTCCGAACTCGTCGACGGCATCAAGAGTGTCCACACCGGACAGCGGGTGATCAGCTCCGACCTGATGGCGACCGCCACCGCTGTCGGCGACAACCCCTTGACCCGGCGGGAAAGGAGCGTACTGCGACTGGCCGCGCAAGGGATGAGCGCCGACCAGATCGCCGCGCAGCTGTGCCTCGTCGAGGGAACCGTCCGCAACCACCTCACCCGCATCATCGCCAAGCTCGACGCCCACAACTGGGTCGACGCGGTGCACGTCGCGGAGCGAGTCGGCTGGCTTTGACAACCCCGGACCTTGGTGAAGGGCAGGGTGTCCTGCTCGCTCGCCAACGTACCGGCTCCGGATGTTGTGAAAGCCACTTTCGCAACGTTGAAGGTTGTGAAAGTGGCTTTCACAACACCGCCGACCCAGCCTTACACGCCGGCGCTCCGCTCCGCTTGTTCGCCCGCGAGACCGAGTGCCGAAACGCAGGCGAGCGCCGTACCGGCCGCCAGGACGACGAACAAGACCGTGTAACCGGTCGAAGACGGAGCTCCGTTCGCGGTGCTGTTCGCCGCGAGCAGGGTGGCCGACACCGCGGTGCCGAACGCCCCGCCGATGGCCCGGGTGATCTGGTTGATCCCGGTGGCCACCCCGAGGTCCTCGGCGGGGACCGACGCGGCGATGACGTTCGGCAGCACCGCATAGGCCGCGCCGACACCGAAGCCCAGCAGCACACCGGTGGCGATGAGGTCGCCGAGCGAACCGCGCGAGACGGCGAGCCACGCGAACGCCACGATCATCAGCGCGATCGACAGCAGGAGCACGGTCCGCGAACCGGCGCGTCGCGCGAGCCGGGTCGCCAGCTGCACGCCCACGGGCAGCAGCACCATGGCGGGCAGGAGGACCAAACCGCCCAGCGTCACCGAACCGCCGAAGCCGTAGCCGGTCGCGACCGGTGCCACGACGATCTGCGGGATCACGACGTACGCCGCGTACATCCCGAACCCCACGAAGAAGGCGCTGAGATTGCTCATCAGCACCGGGCGCAGCACGAACACCCGCATGTTGACCAGTGGAGCGACCACGCGGCGTTCCACCAGCACCCAGAGCGGCAGGAGTACCACGCCCGTGGCCAGCAGGAACACGATCGGCGCGGAACCCCAGCCCCATTCCGGCCCTCGATCGATGCCCAGCAGCACCGCGGTCAGCGCGACGGCGAGCACGCCCGCGCCGAGCCAGTCCATCCGCGCGACCGCACCGTCCTGTCGCTCGTGCGGCAGCACCACGGCCAGCCCGCCGAGGACCAGTACCGAAAGCACCAGCGCCGGGACGAACAAAGTCGCCAGCCCCAGCTGATCCACCAGCACCCCGGCGATCGGCAGGCCGATCCCGCCAAGCCCGGTCATCGCGCTCAGCAGCCCGATGCTCAGCTTGACGCGGCGCGCGGGCTGGGTCGCGCCGATCACGCCGAACCCGATCGGGAACACGGTCGATCCCAGGCTCTGCAGGAATCGTCCCGCGAGCAGCATCGCGAACGAACCGGCGACCAGGCACACGAGGCTGCCTACCGCGAGCGCGCCCATCACCACGAGCAGCATCCTCTTGCGCCCGTACTGATCCGCCAGCCGGGCGAACAACGGTGTCACCACCGTGCCGCCGAGCAGGTTGATCGTCAGCGCCCAGGACGCCGTGCCCGTCGAGACCCCGAAACGCTCCCCGATGGCACCGAGCGCGGGAATCACCATCACCGACGAGATGCCGTACGTGAACCCGGCGATGAGCAGCAGAGCCAAGGTCCAGCCAGACCTCGCGCGGTCCGCCGACACCGGGGCCTCTTCCGCCACGTTTACCACTTTTTCTCTTCTCCCTCGGCAGGCTGAGCAGAATCGTTCATCGAAGACGAACGAAAAGAACAGCCGTGAACCCCGGCCGCTCGGCCACAGCCTGCCGCTTCAAGTGCGCTTGAACGCAACGCCCGGCGATCGTGAAGCCCTTCACACACCGGTCGCACCGTCCACGCGAGACTCGGTGGCGCCTCAGCCGACCTTCCGCACCACGGTGACTCCGTCGTGGAACGGCAGGAGCACCGATTCGATCCGGTCGTCGCCGAGCAGCCGCTCGTTGAACGCGTGCACCATCTCCGCGTCCTCGTCACGTTCACGGTGGGCCACCCGACCTCGCAGCAGCGTGTTGTCGATGACGATCACCCCGTTCCGGCGGGTCCGCACGATCAGCTCGTCGAAGTATTCGGCGTGATTACGCAGGTCGGCATCGATGAAGGAGAAATCGATATGCTCTTCGCGGGGCAGCGCGCGAATCGTCTCGGTGGCGGAGGCCAGTTCGAGGGTGATCCTGTCCTCGACCCCGGCCTTCCGCCATGCCTCACGTGCCACCCGCGTCCATTCTTCGCTGTTGTCGCAGCACAGCAGCGTGCCTCCCTCGGCGAGCCCGCGGGCGATACACAAGGACGAATAGCCGGTGAACGTGCCGACTTCGACGGCGAAACGCGCCTCGGTCAGCCCTGTGAGCAGGGTCAGCAACGCCCCTTCCTCAGGCACGATCTGCTGGATCGCGGGCCTGCCCAGCTCCTGGGTCCGTTCGACGATCCAGCGCAGGACGTCATCCTGGACGAGACCGCTGCCGACGACGTATTGCTGGATTTCCGAGGTGATGGTGACGTGTTTCACGGGAACTTTTTCATTCATGCGAATTTCCTTAATCGAGGTTAGGCCGTTCGGGGTTTCTTGCCATGGCGGTCCGGCGGAAAAGCGCCGCAGGTGTTGAGTTCAAGCCCACTTGAGGCGGAATAGTGTGGCCGGGGGCGATGCGGCACCGCGTCGGTGGCGACGCGATGTTCTGGGGTTCGCGCGTCCCCCCTGAGCGGAAGGGATCACGATGCTGGTTTCTCCACAACGCGGTGACACGCGCGAACTGGCGCTGGCCATGCTGGCGCAGGCAGCCAAATGTCAGGCCGCGGCGACCGAATTGCTGAACTACGCGCTGGGGATGCTTCATGGGGAAGAGCACACCATCCCGCTTCAGCGAGTCGGTCACCTTCACACGGATACCGTTCTCGAAGAACTCGCGGCCGTCGAAAAAGACAACGAATGCGCCGAAGTGATACGGATCAGCGGGCTCACCCAGCGGCAGAACGAGGTGCTGCAGCTGCTCGCCAGGGGCGGGCTCTCGAACCGGCAGATCGCGCGGAAGCTCGGGCTCGCGGAATCCACGGTGAAAGCTCATTTGCACGCGATTTTCGTACGATTGCAGGCCAAGGACCGCACCGACGCGGTGATCAAGGCGTTCGGAGGAACGCTCGGCGATCTGCGAGCGGTCTGAACTCATCGAGCCGTCGCCTCCAGGCGGCACTCGGCCCGCGGGTCGACCGGCGGCTCGACGAGTCCGGTCACCTCGAATCCCGCGGCGTCGAACAGCTTCCGGAATTCCACCTCGGTCCGCTCCCGCCCCGGCCCGGAAAGCAGTAGGAACAGGTCCTCGAGCTTCACTGGATGCAGCGCGGGGGTGGTCGGGACGATCCGTTCGAACACCGCCAGCCTGCCGTTCGCGCCGACGGCCCGGCGGACCTCCCGCAACACTCGCCCCGCCGTCTCGTCGTCCCAGTGACGCAGCGACCGCGACAGGACGAACAGGTCCGCGCCGGGAAGTTCGCCGGACGGATCGCCCACCACGACCCGGCATCGCTCGCCGAGCCCCGCCTCCTCGATCCTCCGCCGGACGGTCTCGGCGAGATGCCCCTCTACCAGTACCGTTCCGGTGACCGCAGGGGCCGCGCCGAGCAACGGCACCAGGCCGACTCCGCCGTCGACCGAGATCTCGGCCAGCCGCTGGGCACCACGGAGCACCTGGTCGTCGTCAAGTGCCGGTGGTGGCTCGTTCGTGCCGAGCACGGGTTCGGCCGCGGATCGGCCCGTCCGCAGGCTCTCCACGAGCCTGGCGGCCGGCGAAGCCAGCGGTCCACCCCCGCGACGCACCACCTCCCGCAAGGAATGCGCGACGTCCGTGCGCAATGCGTGACCCGCGGGAGCCAGCGCGAAAACCTGATCCGCCGACTCGACGAGCAGATCGACGACCGAGAGCGCTCGCAACACGCGGTACAGCGGATCCGCCAGTGTGCCGCTGCGCTCGGCGAGCAGGGAAACCGGCTGTGGCCCGCCGGCGAGCAGGTCGGCGATGGCCAGTTCGGCCACCGCCGCGCAACCCGCGGCGACCCATCCGCCGGTCAGCAGTCCGATGACCTGTGTCCGGTCCATCGGGGAGAGGCTCGGAACCGTCATGAAACGACCTTTCTGTGCGCGTCGCGAAGCTGCCCGGCCACCACTGACCCCGTCGAAAACCACGTCAGCGGGCATGTCCGGGCTCCCTGGTTCCGTCGTCGAAGGTGAGCAAGGTGCGCCAGGTCTGGCGCTGGCTCTCCGGCGGGATCCGCGCCACGACGCCGTTCCGCGTCGTGACCATCACCGGGAGTTCCCAGCCCTGGAAGCGGCTCAGCTGCAAGGTGCGCTGCCGGATCCACCCGACCCTGCCGAGCCGTCGGCGTTCGTAGTCCTTCAGGCCGGTCTCGACGGAATCCGCGCCCGCGAGGGCGTCGGCGAGCACCACCGCGTCTTCGATGGCCTGGCAAGCGCCCTGCCCGTAGGTGGTCGGCATCGCGTGCGCGGCGTCCCCCAGCAGTGCCACTCTGCCCTCGACCCAGCGGTCGGCGCGAAGCCGGACGAAGAGGTCGGTCCGCATGATCCGCTCGTCGGGTGTCGTGGAAACGATGCTGGTGACCGGGTCGGGAAAGCCGTCGAGCATCTCGAGCAGTGCGGCTTTCGTCCCGTCGGGCACGTCCGCCCGGCCCGCGGGCGGGCCGTTCCTGCTGACCGACCAGCACACCGCGTCCGGGCCGACCGGCCAGGACACCGATCTCGCGCCACAGCGGCCGAAGACCATGTACGACGTGTGCTCCGGGTAGTTCGCGTGGCTGTCGCTGATCCCGCGCCAGATCATGTGGTACTCGGGATGCGGGTCACCGTCGTCGAGCATCGCCCGCCGGACGCGGGACCGGAGCCCGTCGGCGCCGACCAGAAGCGCGCCGCGTACCTCGTCGCCATCGTCGAGCCGCACCGACACTCCGGTGTCGTCCTGGCCGACCTCGACGACCTTCGCCTCGTAGCGGATGGGGATTCCCGCGCATCCCGCCTGCAATTCCCGCAACAGCAGCCTGCGGCGGATCCCGATCCCCGGCCTGCTGATCTCGGTGCCGATCTCGCCGACCGGGACCTCGTTGAGCCGGGTACCGCCCGCCAGCCACAGCTGCTGCCGGTCGAGCCGCATGCCCGCGGCGATCACCCGGTCCGCCAGACCGATCCGGTCGAGCGCGTCCAGCCCGTTGGTCCAGATGGTCAGCCCGGAGCCACTCGCACCGCGTACCGCGTCGGCCCGTTCGAGGATCTGAACGGGAAAACCACGCCTCGCCAGCGCGGCGGCCACCGTCAGCCCGCCGATGCCGGCACCGGCGACGAGGACAGGAAGCCCCGCGCTCAGCTTCACCACGCCCGGTCACCCCCACCCACCACCGCCGCCCTGCCCGCGGCGACCGCCGCCGCCAGCTCCGACACGGTCCCGGCGCGCACCAGCTTCGGCAGCGGCACCTCGACCCCGCTCGCCGACCGCAACGCCGCCATCAGGCGCATCGCGTGCAGGGAGTGCAGGCCGAGGACGTCCAGCCGATCCAGTGCGCCAACGCGATCGAGTTCGAGCACCTTCGCGACCTCGGCGGCCACCACCCGCTCGTCCTCGGTCCGCGGCGCGACGAACTCGACGGCCTCGCGGTGTTCCAGTTCGGGCAGCACACGCGAGTTCACCTTCCCCGACTCCGTCACCGGGATGTCCGGTATCCAGCCGAGGAGATCCGGGACCATGTGTGCCGGCAGGTGCTTCGCCGCGTACGCCCGTATGTCCTCTGTGGACACCGGCGCGCCGAAGGCGACGAGATAGCCCGCCAGCCGGGCGGAGCGGCCGGGTCCACGCACGACGACCGCCGCGGATCGCACCGCCGGATGTGCGCGCAGCACCGCCTCGATCTCGCCGGGCTCCACCCGGAAGCCGCGGACCTTGACCTGATCGTCCGCGCGGCCGAGGAAACACAACGCCCCGTCCTCCCGCGCCCTGACCAGATCCCCGGTCCGGTAGCTGCGCTCACCGGCCTCGGTGACGCCGAATCGCCGCGCCGTAAGCTCTTCACGCGCGTGATAGCCCGCAGCCACCGCCGGTCCGGACACCCACAGCTCGCCGGTCCCGCCTTCGGGAACCGGGCGTCCCCAGGCGTCGAGCACCTCGGCCCGCTGGTTCGGCAGCGGACGACCGATCGGCACCGTGCCGATGTCGTCCGCCCACACCCGGTGGTAGGTCGAAACCACGGTGGCCTCGGTGACGCCGTACAGGTTGTACACCTCGATGTCCGCGTCGGCATACCGGTCGAACCAGGCGCGCACCATCGTCGTGTCGAGCCGGTCGCCGCCGAGGAAGACCTTGCGCAGCGCGGACATCTCCTCGCCGGGCTGAGCTGCCACCTGCTCGAACACCGCGGGCGTCATGCTGAACACGCTCACCCGCTCGGCGTGGACGAGGCGCCGCAACGCGGCCGGATCACGGCTGACCGCGGGCGGCACGACGACGAGCCTGCCCCCGTTGGCCAGGGCACCCCAGATCTCCCACACCGAGTAGTCGAAGGCGAAGGAGTGCGCGAACGTCCACACATCGTCGCCGTCGAAACCGAACACCGCTCGCCCGGCGGCCAGCAGACTCCCCACGTTCCGATGCGTGACCACGACGGCCTTCGGGCTGCCGGTCGATCCTGAGGTGTAGAGCAGGTAAGCGGGAGTCTCCGGGTCGCGCGCGACCGGGACTTCGGCGACTTCCGCGTCCGGACGGATGTCGATACCCAGCTCCAGCGTCCGGCCCTCGTATCCGCTGAGCCGCTCGACGACGTCGTCGGTGCACAGCACGACTTCCGCCCCGGAATCGGCGAGGATGTCCCTGAGCCGTTCCGCGGGGTAGGCGGGATCCAGTGCGACGTAGGCGGCGCCCGCCTTGAAGCAGCCGATCATCGCGGCGACGAGGTCGGCGGAGCGGCCGAGGCACAGGCCGATCCGGCCGGGTGCCCCCGCACTGATCAACGCCGCGGCGACCGCGTCGGCGTAACGATCCAGTTCCCCGTAGGTGAATTCCCGTCCGCCGTCGCTCACGGCTACCGCGTCGGGCGTCCGCCTCGCGTGCTCTGTGAAGGCCTCGTGCAGGCACGTCGGCTCGCCCACGACGAGTTCCGCTGGTCGACGACCGGGGACCGTGGTTCCCGTGAAGGCCAGGCCGCCGAGTGTCGCCTCCGGCTCGTCCACCAGCTGACGCAGCACGGCGACCAGGTCGTCGGCGAAGCGCCGTGCGACGTCGTCGGCGAAGCACCGCCGGTCGTAGACCACCCTCAGGGGCATGTCGTCGCCCGGCATGATCACCATCGTGATCGGGTAGTGCGGGCGCCCGTCGTAGGCGAGGCCGGTGATGCGCGTCCCGACGTCGGACAGGTCGAAGTCCGGCATCGGGACGTTCTCGTAGGACGCGCTGCTCTGGAGCAGCGGCGCCGCCTCGTGGTCACCGAACCTCGCCTGGATCCTGGCCAAGGGCATGGTGTGGTGTTCCCGCACCTCGGCGGCGTGCTTCCCGAACCCGCGCAGCCAGTCGCGCAGGCGCAGCCCGGGCCGGAGTCGTTCGCGGACCGGGACGGTCGCGATCATCGGGCCGAGGATCGCCTCCGCACCGGGCAGATCGCCAGGCCGGTGTGCCGTGGTGATTCCGCAGACCACGTCCTCGCGGCCGAGGTACCGGCCGAGGACGACCATCCACGCGCCTTGCGCGATGGTGGCCAGTGTGAGCCGCTCGGCACGGGCCAGTCCGGTGAGTCCGGGAGCGAGGTCGGCGAGGCTCTGTTCCAGGAAGGAGTGTGTCGATTCGCCGGCTTCCACCGCGCCACCGCCCATCCGCAACGGCGGTGGCGGCTCGTAACCGTCCAATTCGGACTCCCAGAACGCGGCGTCGGCGTCCGGGTCGCGGCCGTGCCACCAGCTGAGGTAGTCGCGGTACGGCCGTCCGGCGGCGGCCGCCGTCGGTGCGTCCCGGCGCAGCGCGCGATAGGCCTCGGTGAAGTCCTGGATGCACAGGGTGAAGGACCAGCCGTCCATCAGCAGGTGGGAGAACCGCCAGGCGAACACCCATTCCTCGTCCGCGCGCCGGATGAGCGTCGTGCGCATCAGCGGCGCGGCAGCCAGGTCGAATCCTTCGAGCCGCTCCCGTTCCATCCACGCGTCGAGTCGTTCGTCCTGGCGGGCCGGTCCGTCGGACCGCCAGTCAAGGACTTCCAGCGGCAGCCGCGCGGTACCGTGCACTACCTGCAAGGGCGTTCCGTCGCGTTTCCAGTGGAACGAAGTGCGCAGGATCGGGTGCCGGTCGACCACCGCCTGCCACGCCTGTTCGAACAGTGCGGGGTCCACCGTTTCCTCGAAGGTCAACCGAAGCTGTTCGATGTAGACACCCGTGCCGGGGCGCCCGAGCTGTTCGTAGAGAAGTCCCTGCTGGATCGGGGAAAGCGCGTAGATGTCGGAGATTCCCTTCGCCGGGAGTTTGCGCTCCATGGCGGTCCCTTCTGCCGTCAGCCGGGTCATGCCGGCTCGCTCAGGAAGTCGTCGAGTTCGTCGCCGTCGACCAGGCCAGCGGGAAGCCGGGAGCGGATTTCCGTTGCTTCATCGTGCCCAGCCGGGCGACCGCCGCCAACTCGTCCGCGCCGATCACCGACCCCAACGGCGGGCAAGGAACTTGATAAGACATGTCACGCATCGATCCCCCCAAGAGAGCTTCGAGCGACATTGTTGATTCATTCACAGAAGACGAGTATTCCGAAAGTACTCGCTGGAATACCTCATTAATCCCCTCCGGAAAACCTTACAAGTCGCCCGCCCCATCGGTCTACACCCGATTACCCCAAACTCGATCTAGAACGGTCGATCACCTAAGCACCCCGGAACCGCGATGAGCCTCACTCGAATCGCCGCCGACGAAGGTCGTGAACCGGACCGCGCCATGAACAACTCATCGATAATGCCTTAATGCGGCCATAAGCACTAGAACGATGGATCTAGACCGGTTGCCGCCGGATCATGGCCGTGGTTAACGTGGGCTTTACGGAAACCGATTCACCTGGGGAAACCGAATCGCCGGATGGCACCTTTTCATTTTTCATCAACACACACGCATGTGTCGGTGCGCATCGGGCCTACTGGGGATTGGGGCGGGCGTGGCGATCGACGCTGTGCGGCAACTGCCGGCAGGCACGGACTACACCATCGCACAGCCGGCGAGGTACACAACAGGGGACGAACCGCTTTCCCACAGGCCGGACGCCCAACTCGATCCGGGCGTGCCCCGGATCGAGCCCGCCCGGTACCGCGAGAAGGGACTGAGGCGCCAGGAATTGGTCGGCGAACTCGTCCGCCGTCCGTTCCGAAACGGCTTGAAAGGTCGTGTGAAATGGCATTGAGAACAGGCAAGGAGTACGTCTCAGGCCTGTCGGACGGACGTGAGATCTGGCTGGCGGGCGAACAGGTCGCGGTGGCCGAGCATCCGGCGCTCCGCCCGGTGATCGACAGTGTCGCGGGGTTGTATGACCTCCAGCACGATCCCGCCGTCCAAGCCGAAGTCAGCTACCAGGAGGCGCCTGGCGGACCGCGGTACCCGATCGGCTACCTGATCCCCCGCGACCGCGAGGATCTCGTGACCCGGCGGACGGGCATCACTTGCTTCGCGGAAGCGTGCTTCGGGCTGATGGGACGGACTCCCGACAACGTCGCCACCCTGGTGATGGCCTTCGCCTCGGCGGCGGAATTCTTCAGCGGGCATTCGCCGCGGTTCGGCGACAACATCCGGGCCTACTACCAGTGGTGTCGCGAGAACGATCCGTTCATCGCGATCGCCAGCGCCAACCCGCAGGTCGACCGTTCCCGCGGGCTCGACGACCTCGACGACCCGCTCGTCCCGCTCAAGATCGTCCGCGAGACCTCGGACGGCCTGGTCGTCAAAGGCGCGAAGATGACCAGCACCCTCGCCCCGGTCACGGATGAACTGCTGGTCTTCCCGATCCCTGGGTACCGGAAGGACGAACACGCCTACACCGCCGGATTCGCCATCCCGGTGAACACCCCGGGCCTCCGGATCGTCTGCCGCGAGCCGTACGCCATGAGCGGCCGCAACCGGTTCGACCACCCGCTGAGCCGCTTCGACGAGATCGACGCGACCTGCGTGTTCGACGACGTCCTGGTGCCATGGGACCGGGTCTTCTTCCACGGCGACCCGGACGCGGCGAACTCGCTGATCTGGGCCACCACCGGGTTCCAGCACCAGGGCCACCACGGCATGATCCGGGGGCTGGCGAAGGCGGAGCTCATGGTCGCCGTCGCCGTCCGGCTCGCCGAGTCCACCCGGTCGACCGCTCATCTGCACGTCAAGGAAATGCTGGGCGAGGTGCTCGGGTTGCTCGACTCTGCCCGTGCCTGCCTACTGCTGTCCGAAGTGGACGCTACACGGTCCCGCTGGGGTACGTTCGTCCCTGCCGCCAGCGCGGTCTACACCTCTCGGTACCAGTTTCCAGCCGCTTGCGATCGGATGGCCGAGGTGATCCGGATCCTCGGCAGCGGCGCCATCATCGCGGCACCCACGGCGGCGGATCTCGCTCCCGGGCTGCCGCACGACGTCGGCAGGTACTTCGCCACCGGCGACATGACCGGGCCGGACCGGATCGGTCTGCTGAAGCTGGCGTGGGAACTCAGCGGCGACGCCTTCGGCCAACGGCAGTTGCTCTACGAACGCTACTACGGCGGTGATCCGGTTCGCCTCGCCGCCGCCCACTACCAGACATACGACAAGCGACGCCTCGAGGACGTCCTCCGCAGGGCGCTGGCGGGTTAGGCAGGAATGGACACCTACGACTCCGATGTGCTCATCGTCGGCGGTAGCCTGGTCGGCCTGTCGAGCGCGGCCATGCTCCGGCACCACGGGGTGTCGACGATCCTCGTCGAAAGCCACACCGGGATGTCCAAGATCCCGCGCCTGCGGCTGGTCAACGGCCGTTCGATGGAGATCTACCGTTCCCTCGGCCTCGAACCCCTGATCCGGGAGAACCTGTCGAAGCTGGCGCGGTTCAACCAGATGGCCAGGGCGGAAAGCGTGGCAGGCCAAGAGATCGTGCGGACCGATCTCGAAGGGCTCGAAGAATCCTCGCGGTTCAGTCCGACGTCCCACGCCCCCATCGACCAGCACCGGCTCGAACCGATCCTCTATGAGAGCGCGAAGAAAGCGGGCGCGGACCTCCGGTTCGGGACCAGGCTCGTCTCGCTCGGCCGGCACGGCGACGGCGTCGAAGCGACGGTGAGCGATCAGGACGGCCACGTCTCCCGATTGCGCGCGAAATATCTGCTCGCCTGCGACGGCCATCGGAGCACGGTGCGGGACCTGCTCGGAATCGCCAGCAGTGGGCCGGGAACGTTGAAGCGCTACGCGACCATCTCCGCGGACATCGCGATCGACGACCTCATCGGTGACCGCGCGATCGGGGCCTGGTTCCTGGCCAACCCGGCGCAGGGAACCGTGTTGCTCCCCCACGACCGGCCGGGGCGCTGGGTCCTGATGGTGCCGTACTACGACGGCGAACGACAGAACTTCCCCGGGATCACCGGCATCGACGACTTCGACGAAGCGACCTGCGTCGAACTGGTGCGCTCAGCAGTCGGGGCCGGCGATCTGCCCGTCTCCCTCGTTTCCTTGCTCCCGGGCGGGGACCGGTTCGTCGTCGACTGGGATTTCGGGGTTTCGGTGGCGGATTCCTTCCGCTCCGGCCGGGTGTTCCTGCTGGGGGACGCCGCGCATCTCATCCCGCCCTCGGGTGGGTTCGGCGCGAACGTCGGGATCGCCGACGCGCACAATCTCGCGTGGAAACTCGGGCTCGTGGTCGGCGGCGCGGCGCACGACCGGCTGCTGGACAGCTACGAGCGAGAGCGGCGTCCGGTCGCGCGGCTCACCGCCGAGGCCGCCGTCGACCGGATGGACAAGCGAACCTCCGCCGGCGGCGCCGACCCCGGCGTGGCCGGAAACCTCGCCGTCGTGTACGGCCACCACTACCGGTCGGCGGCCGTGCATCCGGAAGAGCCCGGCGTACCGGAACTTCTGGACCCGCGGAACACGGGCGGCCTGCCCGGCACCCGGGCACCGCACCTTCTCGTGCGCCCCGCGAACGGCCCGGTGGAGATGTCCACCGTCGACCTGTTCGGACGTCACTTCGTCCTGCTCGCCGGGTCCCAGGGCGCTGCATGGACCGTCGCGGCGACACAGGTTTCCACCGCCCTCGGCCTTCCGATCCGGACGTACCTGCTGGGGCACGATCTGCACGATCTGGAAGATCGCTGGCTTTCCGCGTCCGGCGCGTCCGAGGGCGGCGCGCTCCTGGTGCGCCCCGACGGTGTCGTCGGCTGGCGCGCCTCGGGCGCCACGGACCATCCCGAGGCCGTGCTCCACGACGTGATGAACACCTTGCTGGCACTGGACAACGCCGCGGCGTTGAGGAATCTGGAGGCTTCATGATCTCGACCGTGCACCGGCCGCAGGTGGAAGCAGTGCTCGCCCGTCTGCGCAAGCGTGAGGACGAGAACGACGCGGAGGGTGTCCGCAAGCTGATCTCCGCAGCGGGTCCGGAGTACGAGAACCGGTTCCGGAACACCTCCCCCGCGACCTTCGCCGACCTGGCCAAGGACATCTCCATGGCCGTGCCGAAGGAGACCGGGGAACTGCTCTACCTGCTGGCTCGGCTGAACCAGGCCAACGGGATCGTCGAGTTCGGCACTTCGTTCGGCATGTCGACGGTCTATCTCGCGGCCGCGGTGCGGGACAACGGCGGCGGCTGGGTCGTCGGCACCGAGCTGAGCGCGGACAAGGTCGCCGACGCGCGCGCGAATGTCGACGAAGCCGGGCTGTCCGACCTCGTCGACATCCGGGCGGGAGACGCGCTGGAAACGCTGCGTGAGCTTCCCGGCACCGTCGACCTCCTGCTGCTCGATGGCTGGCCGTCGCAGAGCCTCCCGTTGCTGCGCCTGCTGGAACCGAAGCTGCGCACGGGCTCGGTCGTCATCACCGACGGGCTACCGGACCCGGAGCACTGCGTCGTCGATCCGTCCACTATGGACGACCTCTACGAATATCTCCGCGACCGGACCAACGGCTACCTGTCGGTGTGCCTTCCGATCCTCGGCGAGGAGATCGAGCTCTCGATCAGGCTCTGACCCGCGGCAGCACCTCACGCACGTCTGGAAGTCCGGAGAACTGGTGCACCGCTCCACAGCGGGGACGGAAACCGTCAGCCAGGACGCCGATTCCCTGGTGAAGATCGGAAGGTAGGAGCCTTATGCACGCACGCACCACATCGGCGCCGGACGCGGCCGGCGAGTCGGAAAGGCCGAAGAACGGCTACCTGGTCAATCCCGTCGTGGAGATGTCCGGGGCGATGATCGCGGCTCAGCTCGCCAATGTCGCGGCCCGCCTCGGCATCGCGGACCTGCTCAAGGACGGGCCGAAGACAGTGGCGGAGGTCGCCGGCGCCACGTCGGCACACGAGCCTTCGCTCCGGCGTGTGCTGCGCGGGATGGCGTGCTACGGGTTGCTTCGGGAGGCCGGGCCCGAGCGGTACGAGCTGACCTCGCTGGGCACGATGTTGCGTTCGGACAGCGCCGATCAGACCCGGTCGCTGGTGATGATGTCCTGTGACGACTCCCAGTGGCAGTCGTGGGGAAACCTTCTGCACACGGTGATGACGGGTGAAACCGGTTTCGACCATGCCTTCGGGATGAACTCCTTCGAGTACTACGCCACACGGCCGGAGGTCGCCGCCGAATTCCACCAGACGATGGCCGAGAACACCCGCGCCATCGTGCCGGGTGTCCTGGCGGCGTACCCGTTCGACGGGTATTCGACCATCGTGGACGTCGGTGGCGGAAGCGGGACACTGCTCAGCGAGATCCTGAAGGCGCTGCCGGACACGAAAGGGGTGCTCTTCGACACCGAGCATGGCATCAGGAAGGCAGGATCCGTTCTGGATTTCGCGGGCGTCGCCGACCGCTGTGCCGTCGTCGCGGGCGACTTCTTCGAAGCCGTTCCCCGCGGCGGTGACCTGTACCTGCTCAAGGACATCGTCCATGACTGGGACGAGGACCGTGTCCGGCGGATCCTCTCCTGCTGTCGTGAGGCATTGCCCGCGCACGGCCGTCTTCTGCTGCTGGAGCAAATGCTTCCCGCGGTGATCGACGAGCGGGCCGGCTTCCGTACGCGGGCCACGATCATGGCCGACCTCACGATGCTGGTCAGCACCGGCGGGCGGGAACGCACCGAAACCGAATTCGCGGACCTCCTGGCGGAAGCCGGATTCACCCTCACCGGAACCTACGCGGTCACGGCGTCGAACTACCACCTCGTCGAGGCACGACCCTCCACTGAGGACTGAACTCACCCCGGTCAACCGGCCCGCGTGCTTCACTGCGCTCTCAGGACATCACCACGGCTCGACGACTTTCCCGGCGGTCGTTTGCCCGGCCGTGGCGGTCAGGTAGGTGACCCGAAGCATGCCTGTGGTGGGTTCACGGTCGATGAGCACCTCGACGCCGTAGACGGACTCGATCAGCTCGGAGGTCAGCACGGTCTCGGGGGTGCCCGCGTCCACCACCTGTCCGTGATCGAGGACGACGATGTGGTCGCAGTAGCGGGCGGCGAGGTTGAGGTCGTGCAGCGCGACGACACAGGTGACGTCCAGTGTTCGCAACAGGTCGAGGAGTTCGAGCTGGTGACGGATGTCGAGGTGGTTCGTGGGTTCGTCGAGCAGGATCTCGCGAGGCTCCTGGGCGAGGGCGCGGGCGAGCTGGGTGCGCTGTTTCTCACCCCCGGAGAGGGTGTGCCAGCTCTGGTGCTGTTTGTCGGCGACGTCGACCCGTTCGAGTACCGAGTCGACGATCTGCCGATCGCGGTCGGTCAACGGGTCGAAGCGACCCCGGAAAGGCGTGCGACCCAGCTCCACGACCTGGCGGACGCTGACGCGGTTGTGCGCGGTCACGTCCTGTTCGACGACGGCGAGCCGCCGGGCGAGCGCGCGGCGGCCGAGGTCGCGCAGGCTGATGTCGTCGTAGTGGACGGTCCCGGTCTCGGGGCCGCGCAATCCGGCGAGCAGGCGCAGCAGCGTGGACTTCCCCGAGCCGTTGGGGCCGAGAAGACCGACGATCTTCCCCTCGTCGGCCACCATCTCGATGTTGTCCAGCAGCCGGTGGCCTTTGACGGACCAGGACAGCTCGGTGGCGGTGATGCGACCCATCAGGCCCCCAGACGCTTCAGGACCAGCGCGAACGCGGGCGCGCCCAGAAGCGCGGTGATGACACCCGCGGGCAACTCGTGCGGCGAGAACGCGGTGCGCGCGAACGTGTCCACCCAGACAAGGAAAATGGCGCCCGCGAACGCGGTCAGGGGCAACAGGGTGCGATGCATCGGGCCGGCCAGGATGCGGACGACGTGCGGGACGAGCAGCCCGATGAAACCGATCGCGCCCGATGCCGCCACGGCGGCCGCCGTGACGACCGAGGTCAGCACCATCAGCCAGATGCGAGCCGCGGTGACGTTGATTCCCAAGGCGGCGGCGGAATCCCAGCCGAAGGTGAAGGCGTCGAGGGCAGGCGCGAAGAACTGGACGGCGACCACCCCGATCACGATGATCACCACGGTGACGGTCACCCCCTCCCACCGGGCGCCCGCGAGGGTGCCGAGGAGCCAGTAGGTGAAGCCGCGAGTGGAGTTCGCGTCCCCGCTGACCATGAGGATGACCGAGGTGACCGCGGCGAAGAACTGGGACACGAGCACGCCGGTGAGCACCACGCGGGCGGGGCTGGCGACGCGGCCCCCGCCGAGCAGGATCAGCAGCGCGGCGAAGGAGACCAGGCCGCCGACGAAAGCACCTGTCGAAAGGGAGATGCTTCCGCCGATCCCCAGCAGGAGGACGGCCACCGCGCCGGTCGAGGCACCGGAGGACACCCCCAGGAGGTAAGGGTCGGCCAGCGAGTTCCTGGTGACCGCTTGCAGCACCGCGCCGCAGACCGCGAGTGCCGTGCCGACGGCGGCGGCCAGCAACACCCTCGGAAAGCGCGACTCCCAGATCAGGGCGTCCAGCAGCTTCGGCAGTGGCGGCGTGGGAGCGATCCCGCCCAGGCCGACATGCCTCATGATCGTGGAGACGACGTCCAGAAGACCCACGTTCGCGCTTCCGAGCAGGGAGGCCGCGACGATCGACACGAGCAGCCCGGCCGTGGCCACCACGAAGAGCGCCACGGTCGAGGCGCGCCGCGGGCGCACCGGCGCTGTCTGGCCACCGGTGACCGGATTCCTGGTGTGCTCGACGATTCTCTTCGAGCTCGTCGTCATGAGAGCCGACCGTTCATCGGAGCTTGTTCAGGCCTTCGACGAGCGCGGGAACCATGTACGCGCTGCCGTAGCCGGGATCCATTTGGGCGCCGGGGATAGTGATGAACCGGTCGGCGACCACCGCGCCGAGTTTGCTGGTCAGCGGGTCCTTCTTGAGCAGGTCGAGCTTCTCCCGCGCGGTGTCGTTGGGTTCGCCCCTGGTCAGGTCGCCCAGGATGATGACGTCGGGATTCCGGGCGGCGACCGTGTCCCAGCTCACCTCGGCCATCTTCGTCGACACGTCGGCGAAGATGTTCTCGACTCCGACCAGATCCGAGACGTGCTGCGGCAGACCGCCGGGACCCGCCGCCCACGGAGTTCCCCCGTACATGGAGTAGAACCACATCACTTTCAAGGGCCTGTCCCGCTTCTTGACGGAGGCGAGCGCCTTGCCGACCACGGCCTCTTGCTCCTTCACCAGCTTCTCCCCCGCGGCGGGCACGTCGAGGATCCTGGCCAGCCGGCGGTACTCCTCGTACAGCATCGGGAAACTCGCACCCGGCACGCTGACGTGCTCGGTGCAGTCGAACTCGGTCACGTAGGT
The DNA here is from genome assembly GCF_001995215.1 of Amycolatopsis azurea DSM 43854. Taxonomy (GTDB): domain Bacteria; phylum Actinomycetota; class Actinomycetes; order Mycobacteriales; family Pseudonocardiaceae; genus Amycolatopsis; species Amycolatopsis azurea. The sequence continues at coordinate 390,185 of NZ_MUXN01000002.1, read as the reverse complement.
CGGCACGCCCAGCTTGTGCAATTCCTGACGATCCCCGGAGTGCGCCGCGGTGAGAAAGCTCCCGAACGAGCTGTAGACGAAGTCCGGCTGGGCTTCCAGCAGCTTCTCGTGTTTGATGTCCTGCCCATGCGCGGACAGGATCGGGATCTTCTTGTACCGCTCGGCGATCTCGGCCGGGGGGTCGTAGATCTCGTAGCCCGATCCGACGATCCGGTCGTCCACGCCCAAGTGGATGAGGATCTCGGCGGCGGTCTGGTTCAAGGTGACCACTCGCCGCGGTGCGGCGTCGTAGGTCACGTCGGCGCCGCAATTCTTGAGAGCGAACGGGTACGCCGTGGTACCCGAGCCCGCCGCTTTTTCCCGCCCGCCGGCGTCGGAGGCCCCGGCGCACCCCGCGAGCGCGAGCAGGGTCACGGAGGCCAGCGCGGTGATAATAGTTTTCGTTTTCACTAACAAGACCTTAGCAGTCGTCATGCGGGGAGAGAAGACTTGCGGCCGACACCGAAGGAAATCGGTGCGTTTCCCGACCATTCACCCCTGATAGGTAGCGGTCACGTACAGCATGGAGCCCTCCAGCTCCGACGGCGCCAATTCGATGTTGTCGTACATCTCGACGTCTCCGAATCCATGCGACCTCAGGTAGTACTCCAGCTCCATCGGGAAAAAGAGGCGATAGCGCGTCACTTCTTCCTCCGTGCCGCCTCCCGGTAACGACCAGTTCAGCAGCCGGGTGAGGACTTGACGACGTCGATCCACGGTGAACGAAGCCTCGCCCGTCGCCTTGAAATCCTCGCGCTCGATGGAAAAACTGCTCTTCGCCCCCAGCGCGGACAGGTCCCCGATGGGATTGTGCGTACCGAGCACGAGCAGCGCGCCGGGATTCGCATGGACTGCGAACGTCTCCATCACTCTCGCGATGTCCTCGCACGAGTGGACGTTCTCGATCACCCACCCCAGGCAGGTGATCACGTCGAACTTCCGGCCGATCCGGACGTCGCGGACGTCGCCCACTTCGAATCGCATGTCCGGGTATTCGTCGCGAGCGTAGGAGACCATCGCTTCCAGGTAGTCGACGCCGGTGCAGTCATAACCGGCTTCGTTCAGGTAAGCGAGTTTGTAGGCGGTGCCACAGCCGAGATCGAGCACCGGCCCCGGCGGCGTTTTCCCGTTCCGGAGCAGCAACTCGTGACACATCTTCGTGAGACGGATGCCGGTGTCGTCGAACCGATAGATCGAGTCGTACAGTTCCGGGCTACGGTAGAGAAAGCCGGAAGTGTTCGCGGTTACCGAATCCAAAGTCCTCTCCTTCATGGGGTTCGGATACTGCCGGAACCCTGCTCGACGAATCCTTCGAGTTGCGATGCGAGCAGTTCGACGTAGGCACCGTTGAGGGCGACGAGTTCTTCGTGGGTTCCGGTTTCGGCGACACGTCCACCGGAGACGACGACGATCCGGTCGGCGGTCCGGATGGTGGAGAGCCGGTGGGCGATGACCAGGGTGGTGCGGCCGTGCCGGGCTTCGTCCATCGCCTGGGTGACGGCCTGCTCGCTGGCGGCGTCGAGATTCGACACCGCCTCGTCCATGACGAGGATCGGAGCGTCCTTCAGCAGGGCCCGCGCGATCGCGATCCGTTGCCGCTGCCCGCCGGACATGAGCGCGCCGAGTTCGCCCGCGACGGTGTCGTATCCGTCCGGCAGCGTCGTGATGAACTCATGGGCCTGGGCGGCCCGCGCGGCCGCCTCGACCTCCTCGTCGGAGGCGTCGGCACGGCCGAGCCGGATGTTGTCGCGCAGGCTGGTGTTGAACAGGAAGGTGTCCTGTGGCACCAGTGTCATGAGGCGGCGAAGGTCTTCCTGCGGGAAGTCGCGAACGTCGTGTCCGCCCACCGAGACCGATCCCGCGGTGACGTCCCAGAAGCGCAGCAGCAGGTTGGCACAGGTCGACTTGCCCGCACCGGAATGGCCCACCAGCGCGACGGTTTCGCCGGGACGGATCTCGAAGGTGGCCTCGCGCACGGCGGGCCGGAGGTCACTGCGGTAGGCGAAGGTGACGGCGTCGAAGCGGACATGCGGCACGATCGGGCCCGCCGGCGCCTGGCTGACCAGATCCGAGACCGGGGCCGGCGCGTCGAGCAGCGTGTTGATGCGGTCGGCCGAGGAGGCGACAGTGGCCAGCTCGCGTGCGACTTCGGTCACCTTCAGCACCGGCAGCATCGCCATCGCGGCGAGCACGACGGCCACCGGGAAGAGGGCACGATCGAGCTCGCCCGCGACGACGAGCCGTGCGCCCAGGACGAGCACCGCGAGCATGCCCACGAGGGCGATGGTGTCCGTGGCGGCGTACTCGATGCCACTGCGGCGTCCGTGCGCGGACTTCGCCTTGGCCAGCCGGACGCCCTGTTTACGCAGCAGCCCGAGCCGCTGGGCGTGTGCGCCGAAGTTCACCAGCTCGCGCAGACCCTGGAAGGTGTCGGTGCTGTCGGCGCTCATCCGGCTGAGCGAGTCGCGCAGCTCGTTCCCGTGCAGTTCGGCCTGACGCCGCAACCACGCCGGGACCGAGGCGAGCAACAACAGGACCGGGACCAGAACGCAGGCCAGTGACCAGTGGAACCAGCCCAGCGCGACGGTGGTGGCCACCGGAACGGTCGACGCGACGGCCAGCGGGCTGAGGGTGTGCGCGAAGAACAGCTCGATCTGCTCCACGTCGGAGACGGCGGCCGAACCGAGGTCGCCGGAACGACGTTCGAGCATGTAGCCGGGCGAGAGTCGTTCGAAGGCGGCGTACACCTTGGCCCGGGTGTCGGCCAGCGCGCGGAAAGCGGCGACGTGGGCGTAGGTGCTGTCGGCGATGCTCATGAAGACCAGCGGCACGATCAGGCAGCCGAGCGTGATCAGCCAGCCGCCGAGCTGGTCCAGCGAGGCACCCACGGCCGCCCGCGCCACCACGTACGCACCGATACCGGACGAGCCGAGCAGGAGCAGTTGATGCAGCACACCGGCCAGGTAGGCCACCGTGATGAGCCGCCGGTGCTCGCCGAGCAACGGCATCAGGCTCCTCAGCCTGGTGACCAGCGACCGGCCGGACTCCGCCGCGTCGCCCTGTCCGTGTCCGTGTCCGTGTTCGTGTCCGTGGCCGTGTCCGTGCAAATGGGTGTGCGTGTGCGTGCTCATGCCGGCACTCCAGTCTGGGTCGCGACGAGTTCGGCGTAAAGCCCCTTGCGTGCCACGAGATCCGGGTGGCTGCCGGACTCGACGACCCGGCCGGAGTCCATCACCACGATCCGGTCGGCGTCGCGCACCGTGGACAGCCGGTGCGCGATGATGACCGTCGTCCGGCCGCGGGTCAGGTCGCCGAGCGCCTGGGTGATCTCCGCTTCGTTGGCGGCGTCGATGCTCGACGTCGGCTCGTCGAGGACGAGCACGGGAGCGTCCTTGAGCAGGGCACGCGCGATCGCGATGCGCTGACGTTCGCCACCGGACAGTTTGAGGCCGCGTTCGCCGACGATCGTCTCGAAACCCTTCGGCAGGCGGGCGATGAAGTCCCCCGCCTGCGCGGCGGTCACCGCGCGGTCGATCTCCTCATCGGTGGCTTCGGGGTTCGCGAGCAGCAGGTTCTCCCGGACCGTGCCGTGGAAGAGATACGTGTCCTGTGCCACGACGCCGACCAGTGATCGCAGGCCGGCCAGCGGGAACTCGCGGATGTCACGGCCGTCGACGTGGATGGAGCCCGCGTCGGGGTCGAAGTACCGCATCAACAGCCCGAGCACGGTGCTCTTTCCCGCCCCGGAACGGCCCACGATGGCCACCCGCTCGCCCGGCGCGACCACCAGGTCGAACCCGTCCAGTGCCGGCGCGCTCCGGGTCGGGTAGCAGAACCGGAGATCGCGGAACTCCAGGCCGGGCGGGTCCTGCCGCAACACCGAAGCCGTACTCGCGGAGTCCCGCACGTGCGGCTCCAGGCGCAGTACCTCGGCGATCGCCTGGCCGGCCGGGATGGCGTAGTACGCCGAGTGGTAGGCCCCCTCCAAGTCCTGCATGGGCCGGAAGGTCTCGCGGGTCAGCATCAGAATCGTGAACAGTCCCGCGACGCTCACCACGCCGGTGGCCGCGTGCCAGGCGCCCAGGGCCACCGCGGCCGTCGTGCCGATCGGCACCATCAAGGCCGCGACGCTCGAAGTACCGCACCACACCACCATCAGACGGATGGAGTCGCGGCAGAACGCCTCGCCACGCGCGACCAGCTCCCGGCCGCGCCTGCCACTGGCGTTGAACGCCTTGAGCGTCCCCATTCCCTGCACGGCGTCCAGGCTCTCGGAGTACATGCCCCGGTAGGACACCATCCAGCGGCCACCGCGTTCCCTGATCGCCCTTTCCCCGAACAACTTCGACAGCGGCGCCAGCAGCGCGCACACGAGCACGACGAGGCCCACCACCGGGTCGACCGCGATCACGTACACCGAAGCGAGACAGGACCCCAGCACGGACGCCGCCGCGGTGGGGACGAACCGCCCCAGCAGCGGGTCGAGCAGTTCGACCGAATCCACCAGCGTCGACTGCAGATCACCGGTCCGCATCCGCTGCGCCTGGCCGGGCCCGATCTCCATCAGTTTCAGCGTCAGCCCTTCACGCACCGCCTCCTTCACCCGCGCCGACACCCGCGGCGCCCACCAGTCCCGCAGCACGACCAGCAGGACGCGAGCCAGCTGCAACGCGCCGATCACGACCAACGACGTCACCAGGCCACCGGCGTCGACCGACGAAAAGACCCGGAACAACAAATTCGCGATCAGCAAACCCTGACCGACGTACGTCGCCGTCACCAGCAACGTCAACAGCACAAGACCGGCTATCCCCGCCCAGGCCCGCGGACGCAAGCTCACGAACAACCTGATCGTCGACCACATATGGCCGTACCTCCACAAAGTATGGCTTACAAAAAGAATCCGCTGGCCGGGCAGAGATCGCCCTTCATCTCGGTGAGCGCGGCGATCCGGCGTGGAGACGCTTACCTGTGACGCATAGGTTCGGTCCTTTCCCTTTGCCGGTGGGCGGGGAGCGAGGCGACCAACCGGGACTCGTCGGGTGACTTCCTGCTTCCGCCCGCCGTGCGGTGCCGCAGCATCGAGGCGAGCCTGTCGACGACCTGTGCGTCGAACAGACCGTTGTCCGCCATCCACTCGTCGTTGAACACGGTGTCCAGGTACCGCTCACCGCCGTCGCACACCAGCACGACGATGGTGGTCTCGGGACCCACGCTCCGCGCCCGCTCCAAGGCCTTGTAGACCACGCCGCCCGCCGAGCCGCCGATCAGGATGCCGAAGTTCCTCGCCAGATAGCGACAGGTCTCGAAGGCCTCCGAGTCGCTGACCTTGATCCCCTCGTCGATCACGTCGTAGTCGAGAACGTCGCAGATTTCCGAGATTTCCGGCGTCCCGGTGCCGGTCTGGTGGTAAGGCGCCTGTTCCCCGCCGAAGTTGACGGAGCCCACCGGCTCGACTCCGATGATCTTCAGGTCCGGGACGAGTTCCCGCAGGAGACCGCCGGCGCCGCTGAGCGAACCACCGGTGCCGACGGCCCCGTACAAGTAGTCGATGTCCTCGCCCAAGTCGTCGTACAGCTCGAGGGCGAGTGGCCGATAACCGTTGGGATTCCCCTGATTGCTGTCCTGCGCGGTGAGGAACGCGCCCTGCTCGGCCGCGAAGCGACGAGCCCCGGCGTAGCGTTCGGCGGTGGCCAGCCCTTCCTCGTCTCCGGCGATGTTGAGCAACTCGGCGCCGTAGGCGAGCATTCCGCGTAACTTGTCGATGCTGGAGTGGTTGTCCACCACGGCGGTGAACTTGTATCCGCGTTCGGCGGCGATGAGCGCCAAGCCGAGCCCGGTGTTGCCGGAGGTGGCCTCGACCAGCTGCCCACCGGGGGCGAGCAGTCCCTGCTCCTCAGCCTCGTCCACCATGTTCCTGGCCATCCGGATCTTCGCGGTGCCGGTGGGGTTGAACTGCTCCATCTTCAGCAGCACGGTTCCCGCCCCGTCCGCCACCGCCAGCCTGAGCAACGGTGTCCGGCCGATCAGGTCCGACACTCTGTCCTTGATCATCGTGGTCCCTTCGCACAGATCTCCGTCAGACGCTGCACGAAGACGTCGTTGTCTTCGGGGGTCGACAGTGAGGCTCGGATGAAGTTCTCGTACCCGGGCTCCCGCCACGCCTTGACGACGATCCCGGTGCGGTGCAACTCCTGGGCCACCCAGTCGGAGCTGTGGCCCGTGTCGATGAACAGAAAGTTGGCCGAGGACGGCGCCACGCGCAGTCCCTTGTCCCGCAACCGGTTCGCGACCCTGGCGAGCTCCAGTCCGGTCCGGCGCACCGTTTCCGCCAGATGCGCCTGGTCCCCCAGCGCGGCGATGGCGGCGTCCTGCGCCAGTTGATTGACGTTGTAGGGAGTGCGAACCCGGTCGAGCGCCTGGATGAGGGCGGCGTCGGAGGCGACGCCGAACCCCACCCGGATGCCAGCCAGGCCGTAAGCCTTGGAAAAGGTGCGCAACACGATCCACGGCCGGTCCAGCCCGCGCAGGACCGCCAGCCCGTCCGGGTATTCCGGGACGGGGCGGGCGAACTCGCAGTACGCCTCGTCGAGCACCAGCAAGGCCGACTCCGGGGTATCGGCCACGATGCGCTCCAGTTCACCGGCACTGAGCATCGCGCCGGTGGGGTTGCACGGGTTGGCGAGGAAAACGAGTTTCGGGCCCGCCGCCAGCGCGGTGCACCAGGCGGCCGCGTCGAATCCGAACTCCGCGGTGACCGGGACCTTTTCGACCCGCGCGCCCACCATGCGCGGGAAGATCTCGTGCAGGCTGAACCCCGGCGCCTGAGTGGTCACCAGGTCACCCGGGTCGAGTACGGCCTGGCACAACAACTCCAGGATGTTCTCCGAACCGTTGCCGAGCACCACGCGCTCGGCAGACACGTCCAGGCTCTTTCCGATGGCCTCGGCCAGCCGCTTGCCGGTGGGGTCGGGATAGCGCGAGACGCCGTCGGTCAGCCGCAGGCGCATGGCTTCGGCGACCGCGGGAGAGGCACCGAACGGGTTCTCGTTGTTGGACAGTTTGATCACGCGGGCGCCGCTGAGGGCGGCGACCTCGTCCGGGTCGGCGCCCGGATCGTAGGCGGGCAGGTCCGCCACCTCCCGGCGGACCAAGGACGCCGAGGTCGCCGGTTCGAGGACCTGGCTCACCAGAAGCCGACCCTTTCCCCGCGCCCGTCCGCCAGCGCGAGATCGGCGATGTAACGGCCCAGCGCGGCGTCGGTGACCGCCATCCCGCTGTTGTAGGCGAAAACCACGTCGTCGGGATCGCGCCGGGCCTGCGCCCGGCCGAGCAGGATGTCCGGCAGTTCGGCGTCCACCTTGGGCAGGCTGCCGTCCGGGGCACGCAGTTTTCCGCAGGTGACATGCATTTGGGTGGTGTTGGTGGCGATCCGGTAGTCCGCGCCGTGGAACACGTCGTGCACGCCGTATCCGAGCAACACGGAGATCGATCCCGGTTTCACCCAGTCGCGCTGGACCGTCTGCGTCACGGACAAGCCGGACGTGCCGATCAGGATGTCGGCTTCGCTCGCGGCCTTCTCCAGGTCTTCCACGATCTCGACCTCGCGGCCCTCGACACTGTCCTGAACGGCGCGCAAGCCCTCGGGATAGGTGCCGAACACCTGCAGGCGTTCGAGCTCCGGCAGCGCCGCGAGCAGCATCGGCAGGGCGATCTGTCCTTGGACGCCGGTGCCGACGACCAGGGCGTTACGGGCGTCGGGGCAGGCCGCGCGGGCGAACAAGGCGCTCGTGGCCGATGACCGCAACGGCCCGAGCTTCACCACGTCCATCAGCGCGATCGGTGCCCCGGTGGCGTCGTCGGCGATGAAGATGAAGGAGTGGAACCGGTATTCGTCCCGGCGGCGGCTCGGATCGAACTCGTAGACCGCCTTGAAACACACGGTGTCGCTGCTGGCGTCCCTCGCCACCATCGAATAGCTCAGCGAGTGATCGTCCGGATCCTCGATGATCGTCTTCACCGGGCTGTCCGACCCGTTCTCGCGCACCGCGCGGTAAGCCCCCTCCACGACTTCGAGTACCTGCCGGTAGTCGAAGTTCAGCCCCTCTTGTTGCGACTGCGGCAGCAACCACAGCTGCCCAGGCGCGGCGTAGCTCTGTGCCATTCGAGACTTCTCCTTTGTTCGAGGCGGAGTCAGATTCCGTCCAGTCGCCACTGCGGTGCTGCCCCGTCGTCGCCGAGCCGGAGAACCGCTTTCGACGGCAGTGCGGTGTCGTGGAACCGGGATTCGATGAAGTCCATGTGGTAGCCGGCGGTGTTGAGGTAAACCAGGTGGTCACCTGGCCGCACGGGCCGGGGGAACCCGATCTTCCGCCAGGTCACCATGTCGTTTTCCAAGCAGGTCGCGCCCCCGACGCAGGCCGGGAACAATTCGTCGGCGGCGGGCTCGCCGGAGATCAGCACGGGATCCGGGAGATAGTCGGTGTTGAACCACGGTTCGCTGAGACTGAGGCTGTTGCCCGCGACGGTGACGATCGCGTACCCGTCGGTGTCTCGCCGGTCCTCGACCTGCTGCACGCGGTACACGGTGAATCCGGCCTGGTCCAGCAGCGACCGGCCGGGCTCGACGAGGAAACGGATGCCGTGGCGGGCCGCCTTCGCCGACAGGCTCTCGTCGCCGTCCACCGGGTGGCTCATGATCATGCGCGCCGCCTGGGCGGTGGGATGCCCCCCGTACGGATAGAACGAGAAACCCTTGGCGGCCTTGGTTCCGTGATATTGAGCGGGCTCGTTCTGCTGGAGGAATTCGTCCCACAGTCGCGGATCGACATAGCGCATCGGTAATCCGCCGCCGAGGTCGACCAGTTCGGCGGACACCGCACCACGTCGCCTGGCGTCGAGGCAGTGCTCGATCATCTCGTTCGCCGCGATCGCGCGTTCCTCGGGCGAGTAACCGCCGAGGTGAAACGAGAACCCCAGGAAACTCACGTGGTCCTCGAGTTCCACACACAGACCGACGGCCGCGTCGCGTTCGGCTTTGGCCATGCCGAAGCGGCTTCCCGGCTGGCTGTTCGTCCGGGATCGCAACACCACCCTGACCTGCCGGTGCGCGAGCCGCGCGGTCGCGGCCAGCCTGCGGAGTTCACTGATCGAGTCGACGGCGACCAGACAGTCGTGCTGGACAGCGAGAGCGTGCAGTGAGTCGTCCTTCTCCGGGCCGGAGATACCGATCCGGTGTCCGGGCACCCCGCCGCCCAGGGCTTTCACCAGTTCGGCGCTGCTGGCGGCGTCGACTCCGACCCCGAGGGCGGCGGCCGACCTGACGAAGCAGTCGGCCTTGTTCGCCTTCTTGGCGAACAAGATGTCGACGTCGGCACCCGTCTCGGCGAAAGCCTGCCGCAAGCCGGTGATGTTCTCCTCGAAGACCTCCGGCAGCACGACATGCAGCGGCGACCCCAGGCCGTTCAGAAGGTCGGCCAGCAGGCCCCGGTGTTCGTTCAGGAGCGTGGTGACAGCGGGATGTCGCAGAGCGGTGAGCGGGAAGGGCCGGACTCCCGCCAGGAGAGTCCCTTGTCCTTGTCGCGGCATGAGCACCCCATCCTTATACATGATAACGATAATCATTTGCAAACACTGGGCGGCGAGTCGCCCAGATCACCCAGGCGCACGCGGCACCCGGCACAGCGAGGCCGGGTTCGTCGTCGCAAGCCGGCAAGGACGTCTCTCGTCTCGAGTTCCACCGGCACCATCTCCCGAACGGCATCGCCGTCCGGCCGAGAGGAGCTCCCCAGTTGACTGACACAATCGGCGTTGATGATTTCCACAAGGAATCAAACACGGGCGACCGGTCGACATTCCCCCTTAAGAAGCGATTCGTCTATCACGAAAGTTATGAGTTCCTTTAGCACTTGTCAACTATTTGTCATATTCATATATTGCCGCCCCGCCATACCTCGATACTGACCGCAACCTGAAGCGCGCCAGAGCCGACGAGCCGACGAGTCTCCAAAATCTTGAAAGCGCTCCATCCTCAGCGCGTTCACCGAAATCGACGGTTTTCCCGGCGCACACGGTCAGTGACGAATGAATCATTCATCATTTCCCCCAAGGCTTCGCGACGATGAAATTTTCACGGTTCCGGCACGTCGCGCTAATCGGCCGCCGAAGGCTTCTTGGTGAATCCGCGGGAGGTCGGCACCAGACAGGCGAGCACCGGCACCACGAAGCAGCTCACCGCGCACACGGCGAGCACCGGGGTGGCACCGAAACTCTCGATCGCGGGGGCGATCAGGGCGAGACCGGCCGGCGCCAGACCGTAGGACAGCAGGAAGTCCAATGAGGACACCCGGGCCAGCTTGTCCGGCGCCACCTCGCGCTGTGTCGCGGTGAACCACGGCACATTGAACAACTCGACGCCGAGCCCGGCGATCACGTACGCCGCCACGACCATCGCGGGGTGCAGCGGAAACAGCAGGCACAGCGGCGCGAACCCGTAGCAGGCAAGGCTCACGAGCGCGGCCCATCCCTGAGCGCGCGGCCGCCAGCGCGCGATCAGCACCGCGCCGATCAGCGCGCCGACCGCGTACCCGGTCGTGGCCGCGGCGAGCACCACCTCGGTGCCGTACCGGTCACGGCTCACCATCGGCAGGACGACCATGCTCGCGGAATATCCGAACGCCAGCATCGAGGTGAGCGCGATCAGACCGGCGATGAACCATGGGTGCCGTCGTGCCTCTCGCACCCCCTCCATGAACTCGGCGAGAAACCCGGCACGGGCGGTTTCCGGTGCCGGACCGGACGCTTTCCCTCGTGGCGGAACCACCGCGGCGACCAGCCACAGCGCGGCCACGCCGAACAGCAGGACGTGCACCGACATGAACGCGCCGAGCAGCGTGGTCAACCCGGGCGCCACCAGCGTGGTCACCCGGACCGAGAGCGACGTCGCCGCGTTGGCCTGCTGGCGTTGACCTTCTTCCACCACCTCGGCGGTCAGCGCCTGGAACGCCGGCCGGCACGCGCCCTGGCCGGCTCCGGCCACCGCGGCCGCGATCGCCATCATCACCACCGACCGGCCGAGCCCGAAGGCGATCACCGGCATGGCGGCGGTCGCCAGCAGACCGGACCACAGCACCACCCCGCGCCGCGAATGCCGATCGGCCAGCACACCGGCGATGGGGACGGCGGCGATGAACCCGACCGTGCGCGTGGCCAGCACCACCCCGAGCCCGACCGGGCCGAGGTCGCCGTGCAGCACGGCGAGCCCGAGCACGAACGGCAACGCCCAGGTCGCGAGCCCGGACGCGGTGGTGCCGGTCCACAGCCGGACGAACCCGCCGTCCCGCAATATGGAGCGCGTAGGGGCGAGTGAGGCGGTGACCGGCACGGAATCCTCCCAGGCTGATAACGACAATCGTTGTCATCATAGCCACGACGGGTCGGCCAGGTGAACCCTGAGGGTCCCGTTTTCCTTTGCCGGCGCCAAATCTGGGACTCGCCCCGTCGCCGGAGCCGCGATACGCCCGGCGCGCACCGCCGGGATCTCGTAGATGATCTCCAGTCCGACCTCGACGAAGCCGTACTGTGCCGCTGTGTCGGGAATCCCGTGACAGCCGCCCGTTCCGACGGGCAGTAGTTCTCGCCGATCCGGCATCAGGTGTCGCGAAAGCCACTTTCGCAACGTTGAAGGTTGCGAAAGTGGCTTTCGCAACGCTTCCGGGACTCCGCCGCCCCGAGGACGCAAGACCCGCGCGGCACCGGCCGACGCCGGGCCGGAGCCGGAGCCGGAGCCGGAGCCGGAGTCAGCGTCGGACCGCGGTGACGTCACCCCCTTCAGGACCCTCGACGCCACCGCGGTCGCCATGAACGCCACGATCGTTCTTCGCCACTCTCGCCCTCCCCAGTCCGGGAGAGACGGAAGCGCGACCGTGTGCTTCCCGCCGGCGGGGTGGCGGGAAGCGTCGCTCGAACGAGACCATAGGGCGAGAAACGCGATGGCCGCTGTCGTCACGCTTGCACGGCGGTGTCGTCCGGACTCGGCTACCCCGTCGTGGGCCGGGCGTGTGCGGAAAGCAGTTCCCGGATCTCGTCGGCGACGGTTTGATCGCCGTCGAGAAGGCACCGGTCGTAGGCCTCCCGCCATACTCTGCGCGCTTGATCGACGTCGCCGAGCGCGAGCAGCGCGTGTCCCAAGCCGACTCGTAGCGGCACTGCCGACCTGGTCACGTGGATCTCCTCGACGAGGTCGACGGCCTCCCGGTACGTCGCGGCGGCGGTGCGGTGATCGCCCGCCCCCGCCTGCACGGCGGCGATGGTTTCCAGACCGGCGACGATCCGCGTGGGCTCCTCTCCTTTCCGGAACGTGTCGAGGGCTCGTCGGGCGGGTCCACTCGCCTCTTCGTAACGGCCGAGTCCGACGAACGTGTCCGCGAGGTTGTTGAGCGCCATGGCGGCGGGCAGGTCGTCACCGACCGACTCGTACAACCGGACGGCTTCGCGCAGCGGCTCGACGGCCTCGGCGAACCGGCGCAGCCAGTTGAGGGCCGACCCCAGGTTGAGCAGCGCCGTGCCCTGTTCGGCGAGGTCGCCCAGTTCACGGAAGATCTCCAGCGCCGCGCGGCAGTAGGTGATCTGCTTGTCGCGGTCGGCGGCTCGGCCGTAGCCCGCGCTCGCCCCGTTGAAGCACTTGGCCAGCAGGAATCGATCGCCCGCGGCGGTCGCTCCGCGGAGGGCGGCCTCCCCCATGTCGACTATCCGTTGCCAGTGTCCGCGCAGGTAGAGGTAGTGCCAGGACAGCTGGAACAGCACCGCGGCTTGGGCGTGCAGGCCGTGCTCGTCGGCGCCGACGACCAGCTTGGCGATCGTGTCGATCTCCCGGTCGAACCAGGCGACCGCGGAGTGGTGGTCGGTGAAATCGACAACCGGGACGTCGGGCCCGGCCACGGCGATCGGCATCCGGTGCGGAATGCCGGTGAGGTGATCGCGTGCCCGTTCCGCGGTGTGCACATAGTGCGCCGCCAGCCTCTCGACAGCCGCCGGCGCACCGGGCAGAGCCGCCACCTTGTCGCGCGCGTACTGCCGAAGCAGATCGTGCAGTTCGAACCGGTCGGGCAGCCGCTGCTGGAGCATGCTGACCTCCGCCAGCCGCGCGAGCGCGGCACCGGCCACCGACGGCGGGATCGCGGCCAGCGCGGCGACCGCGTGCCTCCCGATGGTGTCGCCGGGAAACAGGCCGAGCGCATCGAACACCGCCGCCGCCTGCACGTCGAGCGCGTCGTAGGACCAGTCGAACAGCGAACGCAGGTCGCTGTCGCGGTCGTCGTCGACCGACAGCACCTCGAGCCCACGCTGCTCGGCCAACTCGTCCCGCAACGAAGACAGCGGCCACTCCGGATGCCGGGCCGCGTGGTCCGCGGCCAGCCGCAACGCCAGCGGCAGTCGCGCGCACAACTCCACGATCGCCGCCGCCGCGTCCGGCTCGGCCGCCACCCGGTCCCGGCCGACCTGATCGGTGAACAACTCCAGCCCCTCGGCCGGTGAAAGCAGGCCCAGGGTGAGGTGGCGCGCTCCCTCCCTGGCGGACAGGCCGCGGAGCTTGCGGCGGCTGGTCACCACGACCGAACCCCCGCCCGGGAGCAACGGCCGTACTTGGGCGCTGTCGCGGGCGTTGTCCAGTACGACGAGCATCCCGCGCGCGGCGGACTCGGTGCGCCAGAGCGCCGCCCGCTCCTCGACATCGGCCGGGACACGCTCCGGCGGCACCCCGAGCGAACGCAACAGGACGTCCAGGGCGTCCGCCGGATCGACCGGCACGCTGGGACCGTAACCACGCAGGTTCAGATACAGCTGCCCGTCCGGGAATCGCGGCACGACCTGATGTGCCCAGTGCACGGCCAGACTCGTCTTCCCGATGCCGGCGGCACCGTCGACGGCGGAGATCACGACCGGCTGACCGTCGGCCCCGCTCACCAACCGGTCCAAACCCGCCATCTCGTCACCACGCCCCACGAACCCGCGGACGTCCCCCGGCAACTGGCGAGGCACCCGCTCCGGGGCAGGCCGCCCGCCGGCGAGAGCTTCGTCGTCGAGCAGGATCGCCTGATGCAGATCGGCGACGGCGCGCCCCACGTCGAGGCCGAGTCGCTCCCGCACCAGATCGGTGACCTGGCGATAGGCGTCCAGCGCCTCGGCCCGCCGCCCCGCACGGTGCAGGGCCAGCATCAACCTCGCCCACAGCGACTCGCGCAGCGGGTACCGCGCGGTGAGGTCCCGCAGCTCGGCGATCACCTCCTGCCCGTGACCTCGCTCCAGGTCGACGTCCAGCATCCGCTCGCGGGCGGTGAACAACAGCTCGGCGACCTGCGGTCCCACCTCCGCACGCAGCCCCGGCGACGCGACGTCCTCCAGCGGATCTCCACGCCACAGCCGGACCGCCGACGCCAGCGACGCGTACTCCCGGCCGGCATCCCCTTCCCGTGCCGCGACGGCGGCCGACTCGACCTGCTCGCGCAGCGCGAGCAGGTCGAGTTCGGTGGCGGCGGCACGCAGCAGGTACCCGCCCTCGGTCGTCTCGATGACGTCGGCGCCGAGGCTGCGCCGCAGCCTGCTCACCAGCGTCTGCAGGCCATTGCGCACGTCCAGCGGGGACTCCTCGTCCCAGACGTGACCGATCAGCTTCCACAGCGGGACCACCTGGTTCGCCGAGAACGCCAGTGACGCCAGCAACGCCCGCTGCCGCCCACCCACGTCCACCGGCCCCGCGGCCGTCTCGACCTCGAACGGCCCCAGCACCCTGATCCGCAAACCGCGAGCCGTTGTCTTCCCCTGCCCCATGACCGCCCTTCGTCCGGCGTTTCACAGATCATGCCGCAGGACGAGGCCGGACGTCCGGCCTTCGGTTCGCTAGCTCGCCTGCTGCTCGGCGATCCAGTCCCGGTACACCGTCACGTCGGTCCAGATGCCCAGACCGCTGGCGCACTTCGGGTCCTCGTCACCATCGCGGCTGGTGGCACCGACCAGTTCCCACTCACCCGGCCTGCCCTTGATCTGCGGCCCGCCCGAGTCGCCGTAGCAGCCCATCGCGTCCGGCGTGTCGGAACCGGTGCAGATCTCCTTGCCCGTGGCCAGATTGTGGCAATCCGCCGCCGGCCTGACCTTGGTGTCCAGCTCCTGGAGGATCTCCGGCGCGCCGCAGTTCTGCTCGGCGCAGTGCTCACCCCAGCCGAGGATCCGGGTCGCCGTCCCCGCGTCGCCCAGGGCATCGGCGATCTTGATCGGCTGCTCGGTCACCGGTTTGTCCAACCGCACCAGTGCGATGTCCCCGCCCTGCGGCTTCTGCCCACCGAAGTCCGGATGCACGATGATCCGGCTGACGCCGGTCTCGGTGCCCCCGCTGTTGTGCTGCCGCGCCCCGATCCGGGTCCTGACCTGGTCCGGCCGCGCTCCCTGCACGCAGTGCGCCGCGGTCACCACCCAGTCCTCGCTGATCAGCGAGCCACCGCAGAAGTGCCGCCCGTCCTGCTGCAACGACACCATGAACGAGTAGTCCTCGGTGGCGTCGTGCCCTCCGATGACGTAGGGCGTGGGCCCGTCGGCCGCGGCAGCGACCCCCGGTACCAGCACCGCTCCCGCGGCGGCCAGTCCGACCGCCAGTACGCCTGTTTTGCGAAGCATTATCGTGATCTCCCCGTAGACGACGAATTGCTGACAGCCGTCACGCTATGGGGTGATGATCACAGCTGGATCGGCTCATCGGCCGGGTGCACATCGGCCGAATGGCCGACCCGGCGCGGCGCCGTGAACTTCGAGGTCAGCGACTGCTCCCGTCGGCTGAGACTCGTCCGCCGCGCAGCCACGAGGCTGACGCGGCGGACGGCTGCTACAACCTCTCAATCGGATGAACTAGTCAGGACGGCCGACCTGGGTGTTCGACAGGTCGAGACCGATCGCGAAGTCCGCTGTGTAGCCGCTTCCGGCCTGCTGCGGACGCAGCAGCATTTGCGCACCGCCGCTGCGGTAGATCGAGTCCCGGTTGTTGGTCGTGTCGGCCGGGCCTTTCCGCCGGTACGGTTCGGTCCGCAGATAGGCCGCGCCGAACTCGGGCGTGAAGTAAAGCTGCGAGGTGAACTCGTACGGCCTGCCGTTAGTCCCGACGGTGCGTATTTTGATGTGGATATGCAGCGTACGCCCCGTGTACCAACCCGGCAGAATGGTGGTGAACCGGGCCACCCCCGATTGGTCGGTGTTCTGGTAACCGCGCAGGAATCGGCGGCCGGAGCTTCCCTGAGAAGGAATGTCGGAGTACAGCCCCACCGCGTCGCACTGCCAGAGGTCGACCATCGCCCCCGGCAGTGGCGTGCACTGCTGTTGCCGGATTTGCTGAATGGTGAAATTGATTGCCAGCGCGGTACCGGCAACCGGTCTTCCGGTGGCCGGTTCAGTGCGGATATCGGAGCGATTGAGTCGCTCGTCCACGAAATACGGACCCTCCATCTGCTCTGGCTTGACCACACAATCCAGTGCGCAGACTTCGGGTGTTCCCGAGGTGGAGGTGCTGGCACTCGCGGTGGCGGATCCGGCGACACCGAGTGTCACGCCGGCGGCGCCGAGCAGAATCAACGCCTGCCGCCTGCCGAGGATTCGGCCTACCGGCTCATCATCGTCATGCATAGGGTTCCTTTTCGCCAAATGATGGGAGCTGGGAACTGAGCGCAACAAGGATTTGCCCGCGGGGTGCTGCGCGGGTCCGAGTGTCCGCCATGACTCGTCCACTGTCGAGAATTTTCACTCTCGCGCATCATACTTCGAGCGATAAGTACCATTTGATGGGCCAAATTCTCGGCCGCTGCTACGGCATTTCGCCTACGACTTTCGAAGCCCGGCTTGAGAAAAGCGGCTGTTTCATGGCCGGGGGATATTGCGCAGGTTTGCCCGGGCCAGGTCGATCATCCGGCCGACGCCGCCCTCGAGGACGACCTTGCTCGCGGCCAGCGCGAATCCGCCGAGCTGGCCGGCGGTGATGTGCGGAGGGACGGACAGCGCGTTCGGGTCCGTCACGACATCCACCAGCGCCGGGCCGTCGTGACTCAGTGCCTCCTTGAGGGCGGCACGCAGCCGCGTCGGATCGGTCACCCGCTCCGAGCGCAGGCCGGCGCCGCGGGCGATGGCGGCGAAGTCGACCTGACGGTGGTCGGTCTGGTAGTCGGGCAGGCCGTCGACCAGCATCTCCAGCTTGACCATGCCCAGTGAGGAGTTGTTGAACGTGACGATCTTGACCGGGAGATCGTGCAGGGCGACGGTGAGCAGTTCGCCGAGCAGCATGCCCAGGCCCCCGTCGCCGGACATCGACACGACCTGTCGTCCCGGGTAGGCGAACTGCGCGCCGATGGCGTGCGGCAGGGCGTTGGCCATCGTGCCGTGCAGGAACGAGCCGATGACCCGCCGCCGTCCGTTGGGCGTGAGGTACCGGGCGGCCCAGACGTTGCACATGCCGGTGTCCACGGTGAAGATCGCGTCGTCCGCGGCGAGTTCGTCGAGAAGGTCGGCGGCGAACTCGGGATGGATGGGCACGTGCCGTTCGACGTTCCGGGTGTAGGCGTCGACGACCTGTTCCAGTGATTTGCAGTGGTCGCGCAGCGTGCGGTCCAGGAAGGCCCGGTCGGTCTTGCGCCGCAGGAGCGGCAGCACGGCTCGCAGGGTCTCCCCCACGTCGCCGTGCACGGCGAGTTCCAAGGGGGTGCGCCTGCCCAGCCGGGTCGCGTCGTGGTCGATCTGCACTGTCCGGGCCTGCGGCAGGAAGGAGTCGTAAGGGAAGTCGGTGCCCAGCAGGAGGAGCAGGTCCGCGTCGTGCATGGCCTGGTAGCAGGCGCCGTAGCCGAGCAGGCCGCTCATCCCGACGTCGTAGGGATTGTCGTACTGGATCCACTCCTTGCCCCGCAGGCTGTGGCCGACCGGCGCCTGGACCGCCCCGGCGAGTTCCATCACCTCGGCGTGCGCGCCGCGCACCCCGGCGCCGGCGAACAGGGTGACGGTCTCGGCTTCGTTGATCAGCTCGGCGAGCCGCGCCACCTGCGGCTCGGGTGGCACGACCTTCCCGTGCTCGGTGACCGGCGTCCCGCTCCCGGTGGGCGACGTGGCCGCCAGCTGCGCGACGTCGCCCGGCAGCACCAGCACCGACACCTCGCCGCGGGCCAGCGCGTGTTGCATGGCGATCCGCAGCACCCTGGGCATCTGGTCGGGACCGCTGATCTGCTCGCAGTACCCGCTGCAGTCGACGAACAGCCGTTCCGGGTGGGTCTCCTGGAAGAACCCGGTCCCGATCTGCCCGGACGGGATGTGCGAGGCGAGCGCGAGTACCGGGGCACCCGTGCGGTGCGCGTCATAGAGGCCCTGCACCAGGTGCGTGTTGCCGGGGCCGCAGCTGCCCGCGCACACCGCGAGCCGTCCGGTGAGCTGGGCCTCGGCGGCCGCCACGAACGCGCCCGCCTCCTCGTTGCGCACATGCACCCAGTCGATGCCCGGGGTACGCCGGATCGCGTCGACGACCGGATTCAGACTGTCACCGACCACGCCGTAGATCCGTTCCACCCCGGCCTGCACCAGGACCTGGACGAACTGCTCGGCGACATTGGGCTTGGCCATCAGGACCCTTTCGACGCAACGACGGAGCGAACACCTTCATGATCCACGGGACGAGCGCGCGTCGCAGGTTCTGCGCGCGGGCGGGTGACACGTGCCCGCCGCCGTGCAACCGCCGGGGTGGACGAACGGCGGCGTGAAGTGGTCCTCTTTGGGCGCTCACGACCACGACCCGACCGGAGGGGCGTTCCCCGTGTCCATAACCGTTCTCGATGTCGGCGGCACGCACTTTCGCTGGGCGCGCTGGTCGGCCGAAAAGGGACTTGGCGAAGTCCACCGCGTTCCGGCGCCCAGCCGGACGAACAGTCCACAAACGACAGTCGACGAGCTGCGCGCGTCGCTGGTGAAGGAGATGGCCGAACGGGTTCCGCCGGGTGAGGTCGCCGGGGTCTCCTTCGGCGCCGCGCTCGATCACCGGACGGGTGTGGTGTACGCGTCCGCGCCGCTGTGGGGTGCGCACGCCGCGCCGTTCGACCTGCTGGGCGCACTACGGTCGGCGCGTCCCGACGTGCGCTGGCACGTGGTCAACGACGTCACGGCGGCCCTTCTGCATCTCGCCGCTTCACCGCACGCGGAGAACCGCCGCAAGATCCTGCTGGCGACCATCAGCACCGGTATCGCCTGCCGCACCATCGACCTGCGCACCGGGGAGATCCCGCTCGACGGACTGGGTCTCCAAGGCGAGATGGGGCATTTGCCCGCGACGGTGACGATCGACGGCGAACCGGTCGACCTCCGCTGTGACTGCGGTCAGCCCCGCCACGTCGCGGCTTTCTCGTCGGGGACCGGAATACGCCGGCTGAGCGAGGTGCTCCGGGAGCGGAGACCTCGGCGGTGGGCCGCCTCGCCCCTGGCCGGGGACGAGCCGTTCGAGGCCAAGCTGGCGTCGGCGCTCGACGAGGCGGACCCGGTGGCGGTCGAGTTGCTCGATACCGCGGTGAAACCGGTGGCCGACGTCGTCCGCACCGCGCTCTGCCTCGATCCGGAAATCGATCTGGTGGCCTTCACCGGCGGTGTCGCGACCGGGCTCGGCGAGCACTACCGCGACGCGCTGGCCCGCCACTTGACCCGCGAAGGCCTGTACCTGACCAGCGAACGTGACCCCGGCTGGGTGCTCGGCAGGCTGCTGATCTGCGGTGAGGACGAGGCGAACGGCCTCCACGGCGCCGGGCTCGCCGCGCGGCGGTGGAGCACACACCGGGCGATCGTGCGGGCGGGCGGGTCGCTGTCCGTCGTGTCGCGGCCGACGAACGAACCCGGCCCCGGAGAACTGGTCGTGGCGACCGAGTACGCGGGGTTGTGCGGGACGGACATCCAGATGCTGCGCGGTCTGCGAGACGATCCGGCGCCGGTGATCGGTCACGAGGGGATCGCGACGGTGGTGGCCGCGGGTCCGGGGGTCCGGCCGGAGTTCGCCCCCGGCACGCTCGTCGCCGTCAACCCGACCCATCCGACGGATCCGGGTTTCCTGCTGGGGCACAACGTCGACGGCCTGCTGCAGGAGCGCACCCTGCTGCCCGCCACGGCCGTCACGGGCGGCATGGTGCTCCCCCTGCCCGCGGACACGGACCGGACACTCGCGCCGTTGCTGGAGCCGCTCGCCGTGGTCCGCTACGCGCTGCGGCAGCTTCACGCTTTCGCGCCGCGTACGTTGATCGTCTACGGTGACGGCGTCATCGGCCATCTCGCCGTCCGCGCGGCCCGCCGTTGGCTCGGCTCGGCGACCCGGGTGATCCTGGTGCACCACACCGAATCCGGCCGCGCGTTCAGCGAAGCGGCCCCGTACCGCGCGGACGTGCTGTGCACCCGGCTGGACTGGGCGCGCCTCGAACCGGGTGTCGTCGGAGCGCTGCTCGCCACCCCACGCGACGCGACGGTGTTCGCGCTGGAGTCGGTGCTCGCCCTCGGGGCCGAAGAACTGGCCGTCGACCTTGTCGGCGGGCTGCCCCCGAACGCCACGACACCGCTGCTCCCCGGCATCGACCTCACCGCGGCCAGAGCGGCGAACTGCGGTGGCCTGCCGGACCCCGCGCGGATCGTGACGACCGACTCGGCCGACGGGAACCGGGTCCACCTGTTCGGGCATCGTGGCGTGGCCGACCGGCACCTGCTCGACGCCGCGGCCGAACTCGCCGCCGAACCCGGGCGATACCGCGACCTGATCACCCACGAGACCGATCTCGAGGGCGCGGTCCGGGTGATGCGCGCACTGGCCGGCTCGCGCGACCGGGTGATCGACGGCCGGAGACTGATCAAGCTGTCCGTCCACATGGGAGCGAAACAGTGAGTCACTGCCTGCTCGGTCTGACCGAATGGCGGCTCGCCGAGGCCGGCCCCGACGCCGTCCGGCGGACCGCGGAAAGCGGCGCCGACGGGCTGCAGCTCGACTTCGGCGGCCCCGGACGCGGCGAATGGCTGGACGCGCCCGGCCGCGTCCAGGCCGTGCGCGCGGCCGCCGGCGCCTCCGGTGTGCGGTTGTTCGCGGTGGCGGGGAACCATCTCAACGACCTCGGCTTGACCACCGCGGAGGCGCGGCCGTTCATCGAGCGTCTGCTCGACTCGGCGCACGCGCTGGAAGTGCCGTTGGTCTTCCTGCCCAGTTTCCGGCGCAGCGCCATCGACGGGCCGGCCGCGTTCGCTCTCACGGCTCAGGTCCTCGCCTGGGCCGCCGCCGAAGCGGAGGCACGGGGACTTCAGCTCGCCAGCGAAAACGTCCTGGCACCGCACTTCGCGTGCGAGCTCGCCGAACGGGTCGACTCCCCCGTTTTCCGGCTGGTGCTGGACACCTTCAATCCCCTGCGGGCCGGCCTTCGGCCCGAAGCACTCGTCGCCGAAGCCGGGCATCTGCTGGCCGACCAGGTCCATCTCAAGGACGGACCGCCCGACGTCGGGGACATGCCCGCGCTCGGCGAAGGTGCCGGAAGACTCGAAGACACCCTCGAAGCCCTGCGGGAGCATGCGGTACCGGTGCGCGCCTTGGTACTGGAGAACGACTATCGCGACGGCGATCCCCGCAGGCTCGCCGCCGACCTCGCCTGGGCACGACGGCGTGCGCGAGGGTTCACGCCACCGGTAGCCGCCGGACACCCCCGAGTTCGCGGTGGATCTTCAGGGCCGCGCCCAGTTCCTCCGATGTGACGTCGTTGACGAAGGTGACGCCTCCGATACCGACCGGCAACGGCAACCGTTGCCGGCCATCACGGTGGCGGACGGCGTCGCGCAAGGCCTGGGCGAGTATTCCCGGTTCGAGCAGAGCATCCCAAATGGGCAGTTCGAGCAGGGTCATCACGGCGAACACGCGATCGCGCTGAGCTTCGGTGAGCAATCCGCGACGGAAGGCGAGGATCGTGCTGAGCGCCATGTCGACGCAGACGGCCTCGCCGTGCAGGAGCGCGGGCAGGGCCCTCATCTCTATCGTGGGGCTGAAGGTGTGACCGTAATCGACACACCGCTCCAGCTCGGCCTCCCACAGGTTCGGTTCCAGTTCCTCGAGCATCCCGTGGGTGGCGGCGTGCAGCACGGCCACCGCGGCCTGGTCGCTTTCCGCGCTGTGGCCCTGGAATTTCTCCGCGAGCAAGCACGCCCCGTGTTCTTCCAGCAGCTCGAACAGCGCGAAATCCTTGATCAGCGCGATCTTGAGGATCTCCGCGAGCCCGTTGCTGATCTGACGCCGGTCCAGGGTGGCCAGAAAGGTCCGGTCCAGCAAGGTCAGTTCGGCAGGAGCGTAGGTTCCCAGGCGGTTCTTGTGACCGTTGAAGTTCACCCCGGTCTTGACGCCGACTCCCGCGTCGACGAGACCGATGAGCGTGGTCGGCACCCGGAGGAACGGGGTGCCGCGCCGGTACAGGCTGGCGGCCAGCCCGGCGATGTCGGTCAGGACGCCACCGCCGATGACGATGATGGGTTCGCGGCGGCGGGCGATGCCGAACCCGTCGAGTTCCCTGACGATCCGCGCCGTCGTCTCGAAATCTTTGACCGTCTCGTCGGCGGCCACCGTCATCATCGCGTACTCCACGCCGTGATGCTCGAAATAGGCGCGGATCCGGTCTCCGTGGAGACGGTCGACGTTGCCGTCGATCACGACGAACCGGCGCTGCCTGCCCAGGTCCTCCCCCTTTTCCAGTAGATCCGTGCGGTCGGAGCGGAAGAGATCCTCGCAGAACCGCACCTCGTAGCTGACGCTCTTCTGGGCGCGAACAAGCCAAGAGGCCGACTTCTTCCCCGAATCGGTCATTACCCGTTCCTTTTTCCAGCGGCTGTTTGGCAAAGAAAGACGCGACTTCGCGTAGCTACCGTCATCTTTGCGGGTTCGCGGCCCCGCTGTCGCGTCGGCGAGAACGCCGCCGCGAACCCGGCGGCCGGAGTTACATTTCGCCTTGCGTCAAGCCACGGTCAACTGCGGAATTTCCTCGGTTGACGGTGCGCCGCCGTCGATCTTGACGTGATCGACCCCGCCGGTACGCTGACTTTGCCCTGCCTCCCAACGGGTACCGAATCGGCCGACTCCATCACGACAGCACGCGATCGGAGCACTGAATGCACCGGATCTGCCTCGCCCTTCCCACCAATCGGGCCTGTGCCGGCCCGCTGTCGGACTTCCTCGAAGAAGCGGAGTTCGCGGCCGGGAATTTCGACGTCGAGGTTTTCGCGCTGATACTGGACTCGTCCCCGGAACGGGAGTTCGGCGAGCACGCCGGAATCATCGGCGGCAGGCGCCGGGTCGAAAACGTCGTCGTACTACACCTCGACGAAACCGCGCAAAGGGTTTTTCTTCGCCGGGTGATCGAGGCGGCGGACGTCGACGAATCGATGCTCGGTCTCCTGCTCCCGCAAGGCGTCTCGTACGGGGCCTGCACCGACCGGGCCTTCCTCGTCGCCCGCGCGCTCGGGTGCCGCTCCGTGCACCGCAGGGATTCCGACAGTGGCTACCAGCTCTCGAACGGGCAGAAGGTTTTCCCGGTACACCACGAACTCAGGTCGATCGGCCGCCGGGCCGCGAACGTGACGGAGCACGTGACGGCCACGACCCTCGGACCGGAGCACGAGCACAAACCCGTGGTACTGGTGGGCGGCTCGTTCGTCGGCGAACTCTCGGTGGACATCGGCGACCTCCGTTCGCGAGACCGGACCGCGTATCACGACATCGTGGGCCTGTGGGCGCCCGACGGGTGGACGGACGCCGAGAAGACGAAGCTGGCCGAGGTCTCCTTCACCGGGGCGGGCACGGAGCCGTTCACGGAAGACCGCTCGGAAGCAGGCATCGTCGACCCGATGCGCATCGACATGTGCAACATCGCCTTCCAGCAGATCCACGAGCGGGTGCCGCTGCCGCCCGCGACGGACACCATCGGCAGCGACTACTTCCTCTTCCACCTCGCGCACAGCGCCAGGTTGCCCGGGGTGGTGCACAACCGCCACATCGTGAACTTCCATACCGCCGAACGGAAGACCGACGCCGGGTTCCTGGCCTACCAGCTGAGGCTGACCAAATTCTTCCTGTCCATGCTGTATTTCCACGACATCTACCGGCGGATGGCCGAGGCGGGTGAGACGCTGCTCGATCACCGGCACCGCGTGCGGGCCGGGATGATCGCCGGGTTCGCCTCGGAAAGCACCGGACTGGCCGACAGCCCGAACGTGGCGCGGCTGGCCCGAATCGACAAGACCTACCGCGGGCTGGGCGGCCGGTACGCCGATTTCGCCGAGTCGCTCGCGCCGCGGCGGGAAAGCCTGCTCGCCGAAGCCCGGCAGGACATCGCCGACTTCGCGCTGCTGATCACCGCGTGGGAACGGCTGATGGACGCGAGCGCGACCCTGGGGCTCGATCAGACATGTGGTTGACGGAGACGGATCAGCGCACTTTTCTCGACGGCCGAGTCCGGGAAGCCCTTTCGGCCGCCGGGCACGATCAGCTCGTCCTCGATCTCGCGGGAATCGAGCGTGCCTACGAGGCGCTCACCGGTGAACTCCCCGGCGTGGCGGTCCGGTTCGCGATGAAAGCGTGCCCGGTGGACGAAGTCCTGACCTGCCTGGCAAGCCGGGGCGCGGGCTTCGACGCCGCGAGTCCCGACGAGATCGTCCAGGCCCTCGCCACCGGCACCCGCCCCGGGCTGATCCACTATGGCAACACGGTGAAGTCCGACGAGAACATCGCCGAGGCGTATCGGCTCGGCGTGCGCGACTTCGCCACGGACAGCGTCGAAGACGTGCTGGCCATCGCCGCCAACGCACCCGGCGCCCGGGTGTTCTGCCGGCTGGCGACGACCGGCGCCGGAGCGTTGTGGGGCCTCGGGCGCAAATACGGCTGCGCGGGAACCGACGCGATCCAGGTGATGCTGACCGCGCGGCGGCACGGGTTGATCCCGGCGGGACTGTCGGTCCACGTGGGTTCCCAGCAGATGACGGTCGAAGCCTGGCACGACGCCTTCGAGCGCCTCGCCGACGTGCTCGTCGCGCTTTCCCTTCAGGGAGTGCACATCGACCACGTCAACCTGGGTGGCGGCCTGCCCGCGGCCGGGTACCTCGACAAGGCCGGGAATCCCCTGCTTCCCCCGATCGAGGAGATGTTCGCCGCGCTCCGGGAAGGCATGCTGCGTCTCCGGCGGCTGGCGGGAAGGCAGCTGGCGTTCGTCGTCGAACCGGGCCGTCACCTCGTCGCCGAGCACGGCGCGATCCGGGCTCACGTCTCCCGCCTGTCCTCGCGGCGGCAGTTGACCGGGGTCCACGAAAAGTGGCTGTATCTCAGCTGCGGGAAGTTCAACGGGCTCTACGAGACCGACATGCTGCGGTACCGGCTGGTGTTCCCCGGTCATCGCGACGGCGAGCACATCCCGGCGATCGTCGCCGGCCCCACCTGTGACAGCGACGACGTCTTCAGCGACGGACTCGCCTTCGCGCAGGTTCCGCAAGCCGCGGAATCGGGAGATCCGGTGTGGATCCTCGCGTGCGGGGCGTACTCCATGAGCTACACGACGCGGGGCTTCAACGGATTCGCGCCCTTGCCGATCACGGTGCTGAGACCGTGAGTCGCCGGAACGAAGGGACCACCGTGCGGACCAGGGCCATCTCGTCCGGCGATTGGCCCGCCATCGTCGGTTTGGAAGCCGAGTCCTACGCGGAGAAAGGGTTGTCCGAGCGGCGGATCGTGCTCGAGTCACGGATGCGGGCCTCTCCGGCGACGTGTTTCGTCCTGCAGGCGGGCCACCGGATCGCGGGCTATGTCCTGGCCTTGCCCTACCCGTTGTTCCGGTACCCGGAGTTCGATCGGCGGGAAGGCCCCTCGTTCACGTCGGACAACCTGCATCTGCACGATCTCGTGGTGGCCGAAGAGCTGCGCGGCCGGGGGCTGGCGAAGGTCTTGCTGGACCGGCTGATCACCACGGCCCGGTCGAGGCGGCACGACCGGATGTCGTTGATCGCCGTCGCCGGTCAAGCGGACTTCTGGTCGGCCAACGACTTCCGCCCGCTTCCCGAAGTGCCGATCCGGGGCTACGGCGCCGACGCCGTCTACCTGTCCCGCCCTCTTTGACCTACTCGGACAACGCGCCCATCGCGGCGCTGACGGCGCCCCGCAAGGACGACTCACCGCCGAAGCGCGCGGGCACGACCGGGGCGACCGGATGTCCCGGCCGCGACAGTGCCGCGGCCTGCCTGCCGACCTCGTCCACGAACCCGGGGATCCCCGCCGCGAACCCGCCCCCCACGACGTGGACCGCCGGGGCCGCCAGTTCACCTATGCCTGCCAGCGCGGCCGCGAGAGCCATGCAGCTGTGCTCCACCGCGGCGACCGCCCACGTCTCGCCGCCCAGATAACCGGCGCGGAGCTGGTCGAAAGACACGTTCACACCGCGGGCCGCGGACGCCCGCCGCAGGGTCGCGGGTCCCGAAGCCTCCGATTGCACGCAGCCTCTCCGGCCGCAGGTACACGGCGAACCGCCGTGGTTGACGATCATGTGCCCGAGTTCGCACGCGCCGCGGGACAGCGCGGACAACAGGCGGCCCCCGACGACCACTCCTCCCCCGATGCCGGTACCGACGCCCGCGTAGACCAGGCACGGGACATCCGCCGCGCGGGCCTCCGCGACGGCGGCGAGCGCGCCGTCGTCGGCCCAGACGATCTCCGATTCGGGGAACAGCGAGCGAAGTTCGCCCAGCAGGTCCAGCCCGCCCCACGAGCCCCGGTTCGGCCACGACACGACCCGGCCCGACGGGTCGACGGTGGCCGCGACGGCGACCCCCACACCGGCGAACCGGTGCTGGGAAGCGTCGCGCAGTTCCTTCACCCGCGTCCGCAGGACGGTCAGGTCGTCCGCGACGTCCGCGGACGACTCCGGCCAGCGGGCGAGCGAACTCCACAGCACCTCGCCTTCCGCTCCCCCCGCCCCGAGTACCAGGCGGAAGGAGACCTTGGTGCCGCCGATGTCCATTCCGAGATAGCACGCACCGGTCACCGGACGGCGCCCTCGACGGCCCGCAGGAACTCCCGGTACCGGTCGCGGGACCAGCTCGGCGGGCAGGTGTCCTGCCACGGTTTGTCCCGGCCGCTGAAGTGCAGGATCGACGCCGTCCGCTCGGCGCGCACGAGCGAGTCCAGGCTGACGAGGTCCTCCGCCACATGGACGTAGTCGTCCCGGCTGGCCATGATCGACATGGCGAAGGTGTTCCATTTGCGATCCAGGCGGAGCCAGTCGTCCGCGGCCGACCAGTTCAGCGCGTCCTGATCGGGGAACCGCGCCACTTCTGGTTCTCGCAGGAGGATGTCGCCCGCCCGGTCGAGCACACCGGTGGCCCGGCATTCGTCCAGATCGAGCAGGAGCACCCCCGAGTTGAAGTATTCGCGTTCCGGCGGGAACTCGCCCTGTCCCCACGAGGGAAGGGCGCCGCCGCGGCTCATCGTCGGCCGCGCCGAATCACGGACCGCACCGATGGCGTGGCCGTCCATGGGCAGCGTCAGCAGCTCGCGGAGATCGTCCAGGATGACCAGATCCGAGTCCAAGTACAGGACCCGCGACTCGTCGGCGAGCACGTGATGCACGTTGAGACGCAGGTAGATCGCCGCCGTGTACCGCCTCAGCACGGGGAAGCGCGGATCGACCGGCGGGCTTTCCACCAGCTCCAGCTTCAGCCCCAGCCGATCACCGTGCACCCGGAGGCGCGTCTGCGCGTCGCTGCTCAAGGTGTCGTACAGGATCACGACCCTGAGGTCGTCGAGGCACTCTTCGTGCGCGGCGGCGAGCGACTGCAGGGCGACTCTCGCCGGCAGCTCGAAATTGTCGTCCACCGCGCAGACGATCGCCGGAAGGGCGGGCCGCGGTTCATTCCACGCCATCGGAAACCTCGGCTTTCAGTGGCTTGCCGTACTGCCAGAAGCACCGGCGGATACGGGCTTTCAACCGGTCGGAGAACAGGGACAACGGCCCCACCCAGGAGATCTCGGCGACGGCGATGCCCTGAGCACGTTGATCGGCGTAGCACCGTTTCATCAGGGTCATGCCGATACCGCGGCTCCGGACCGCGTGATCGGTGGCCATCGGGCCGATGATGTGCGGCTGATTCACCCCGTACGCGCAGAACGCGACCGGTTTCCCCTCGGACAGCGCGAGATGGCACCCCGCCTTCTCCCTGCCGAGGGAGGCGACGGCTTCGTCGGCCCAGCCGGGCGGCCACCCGGCAGGCGGCCATCCGGAGCCGGCGGACAGCCAGGCGTGCAGCGCGTCCCGGTCGGCCTCGGTCGCCTCGCGGATCTCGATCCCCCCGGCCAGCAGGCGTTTCTCGTCGTCCGAGGTGTCCAGCGAGATCGCGTCCAGGTCGACGTCCATGTTGACCACGCACCGCCCTCGCTCGTACCCGCTGTCCTCGAAGAAACAGATGGCCGAGGTGTAGTGCAGGTCGACGCCGGGCCAGACGTAGTAGGGGGCGTTGCCCTCGACCACGATCCGGGTGGCGCCCTGGTCCGCCAAACGGTGCTCGAGGGTCGTCACCAGCCGCCGGGCGATTCCCTCGCGTCGGAAGTCCTCCGCGACGACAAGGAGGTCGAGCGATCCCTCGTCCTCGCTTCGGTTCGATCCCAGCGCGGTGCCCACGATCATGCCCCCGTCGGTGGCGACCAGGCCGATCCCCTGCCGTCGCAGCAGCATTCCGGGATAGTCCGCGGCGTACGGGTCCAGCGGGAGTCCGGCGGCACACAGCGCGGCGACCTCGGCCGCGTCCGCTGTCTCCCAGGGACGGATGTGCATCAGATTCCTCCGGTTGTCACGGGGTCAGCCGCACGTCTGTGACGGGCCGGCCGACGTCGAGTGCTTCGGTGAGGGAACAGCAGGAGAGCCCTTGTTCCCGATAGACGCCGACCATCAGATCCGTCAGGCGGCCACGATCCAGGGTGGGCGGACGGCCGTCGTCGACACCGTCCAGATGCGACGCGAAACCGTCGTGCGCGAGCATGATCGTTCCCGGCCGGGCCGCGTTGATCACCGGTTCGAGATGCGTCTCGGTCGGCCTGTCCCACCAGTCGCGCAGGGCGTCGGTCCAGAGCACCGTGGTCAGGCCGGCGGCGTCCACGGCGTTCCAGCTGTCGCGGGAGTGCAGGCCGTAGGGCGGCCGGAACCACCGGATCTCGCTCCCGAGCCGGTCTTCCAGCTCGCTGCGCGCGTCCCTGGTGCGATGGTGGACCTCGCGCGGATCGATCGACGTCAGCCTCTGGTGATCGACGCCGTGCAGCCCGACCTCGTGCCCGGCGTCGGCCATCTCGGCGAACAGCCGCGGAAACCGCCGGACCCGGCCCATCAGGACGAAGAACGTCGCGGTGACACCGTGTTCGCGCAACGCCTCGAGCACGCGCTCGGTGCCGTCCGGCTCGGGACCGTCGTCGTAGGTGAGGACGACGGTCTTCGTGTCGGTGCGTACCTCGTGGATCGACGAGCCCACCGGAATGGTCTCCGCTTCGTCGTCGCTCATCGGTTCTCTTTTCTGTCGATGGCGGCCGCGGGTCAGAGCACTTCGAAAACGCCGTAGGAAAAGCCCTCCGCCCGCACTTCCCCGTCGCTCACCTCGACTCCGTGGACGGCCAGCGGACGGACACCCGCGAGCTCCAGCGGTGCGACGGCCGGTTCCCGGCGCCCGTTGACGACCACCAAGTGGCTGTCACCCCGGAGGTAGACGAAGGGATAGTCCTGGAACAGGACCCGCACCGGCGCGGTGGTGCCGAGCGCGGGTGTCCGCTTGCGCAGCTCCACCAGCCGCCGGACGTGGTGCAGCAGGGAGGACTCGTCCGCCTGCGCGCCCGCGACGGTGGGACGGTCCGGGGCGGGGTCGACCGGGAGGTAGAGATCCGGCGTCGCAGCGGTGGAGAAGCCGGCGTTCGGTCCCTCGTCCCACTGCATGGGCGTCCGCGATCCCTGGCGGGCCGTGATGTCCGCCTGGCTGCCTTCCTTGTCCGGAAGCCCGGGGACGTACCGCATCCCGATCTCGTCGCCGTAGTAGATGACCGGCAGCGTCGGCCAGGTGAGCTGGAAGGCGAACGCCGGGGCGACCATGTCCCTGGTGCGCGGGCCGCAGACCAGCCGGGAGAAGTCGTGGTTGGCGCTCGGCAGCGCCGCCAGCCCGCGCCCGGCCGTCGCGGCTTCGACCTCGCGCCATTCCTCCAGGAACGGCTTCATCGAGCCCCGGCCGTCCACGTCGAAGTAACAAGGCCTGCCGTCGGTCCACGGGCCCTGGGTGCCGGAATCGTTGTCCCACAGCGAATGCACCGCGGGCCCGACGAAGTGCAGGAAGAAGTCGGCGTGGAAACCCGCGGGCACGGCGGTTTTCGGCACACCCCATTCCGACAACAACGCGCAGTGGGGATACTCACGATCGATCCACTCGCGCAGCTCGCCCCAGAGCTTGGCCGTCTCGACCCACCCGGGGTCGTCCTTGACCAGCGAGTAGGCCATGTCCATGCGGAAGCCCGACACCCCCAGGTCGAACCAATGGCTCATGATCTCCCGCAGCGCCGCCCGGTTGGCGCGCGGACCGGGGGCGTCCACGGGCTGCCGCCAGGGTTCGGCGGGATCGAGCCTGGCGTAACCGAAGTTCAGGGCCGGCTGGGCCGGATAGAAGTTGGCCCGGTAGAAGCCGCCTCGTTCGCCGAGGTTCGGCACCCATTCGCGGACCGGTGAGGCGATCCGGTCCGACCAGATGTACCGGTCGTCGCCCGGCGTTCCGGCCGACTCCCGGAACCACGGATGCCGGTGCGAGGTGTGCCCGGCCACGAGATCGAAGAGCACCCGGATGCCGCGAGCGCGGGCCGCCTCGATCAGCGCCACGGCGTCCTCGTTGGTGCCGTACCGCGGCGCGATGGTCAGGTAGTCCACCACGTCGTAGCCGCCGTCGGCGAACTCCGAGGCGAAGCAGGGGCTCAGCCAGATGGCGTCGACCCCCAGCCACCGCAGGTAGTCCAGACGTTCGGTGAGCCCGGCGAGATCGCCGATGCCGTCGCCGTCGGAATCCGCGAACGACGGCGGATAGACGTGGTACAGCACGGAGTCCGCCAGCCAGGACGAAGCGGGCCGGGATGCGGGTCCCTTCGCCGCGGTCACGGGAGCCGCACGGACAGCTTGTGCCGGAAGAAGTTCCGGGGATCCCATTTCGCCTTGACCTGCTGCAGGCGCGAGTAGTTGTCCCGGTAGTACAGGTCGTGCCAGGCGGCGCTGGAGGTGTTGAACCGCGGATCCGCGAGGTCGGTGTCGGCGTCGTTGACGTAGCTGCCGCCGGTGACGCCGTTCGGCACCGGGACTCCGCCCGTCTCCGCGTACACGGCTCCGTAGAACTCGCGGTTCCAGCCGACGAACTTGGCGTCGTCGGCCGGGTCGTTCCAGATCACCGTCCACAGCAGATTCAGCGAGCAGTCCCGGTGCGGGAAGGCGGTGTCGTTCCGGCCCACCGCGTTGATCCGGCCGCCGAAGGACAGGAACGACACCGAGATCGTGGGGTTGTCGACGTCGGTGCGGGTGAGATACCGGTAGAGCGCGTCGATCTGCGAATCCGGCATGGTCCCGCGCATCATGGCCGACTTGAAATCGCTGCGCAGCGCCGGATCGTTGGCCTGGCTGTTCGTCGTCGCGCGCTGCAAGGTCGACCGCAGCCACGGCATCCGCGTCACGTGGGGCTTCGCGTTCGGCGCGACGCCGTCGAGGATCTCCGCGTGGTAGCGCTCGAGCAGCCGCTCGGCGTCCGGATGGGTCGCGTCCACCTGGGTGCCCATGCCGATCGGGCCCGCCGACCGGAGGGGAAGCCCCAGTCCCCCGGTCAGCGCCAGGTAAGGCGAGTCGGGGTGTTTGTGCTTCTCGTGGAAGGCGCTGTAGTTCTTCAGCAGCCTGGTGAACTTCTCCTTGGTGAAGTCCGCCCAGGGCAACCCGAGTCCGGCGAAAAGCACCTCGGCGGGCGGCTGGGGAAGGATCCTGCGGGGATCGTTCCCCCTCGCGCCCGGCGAACGGAACCAATAGCGGGTGACCACGCCGAAGTTCCCGCCACCACCGCCGGTGTGGGCCCACCACAGGTCGCGGTTGGGGTCGTTGTGCTCCCTCGTCGCCACCACCTTGCGGACCCCGCCCCTGGCGTCCACCACGACCACCTCGACCGCGTGGAGATGGTCGACCGCCATCCCGTGCATCCGGGACAGGAACCCGTGTCCGCCACCCGCGAAATGCCCACCCGCGCCGATCGAGTAGATGATGCCGGCGGGGATCGTGACGCCCCAGGCCTTGTAGAGACGGTCGTACACGTCCATCAGGATGGCGCCCGGTTCGACGGCCACCGCCCCGCGCTCGGCGTCGAAGTAGACCCGGTTCATCTCGGAGAGGTCCAGCACCACCTGGACCTCCGGGTTGAACACGAAGTCCTCCACGCAGTGGCCGCCGCTCCGGACGGTGAGCCGTTTGCCCTCGTTGACCGCCTTGCGCACGACCTCGATCACCGAGGCGGTCGAGTCCGCGACGTAGATCGCCTCGGGATCGGCGACGTACCTCGGGTTGAGACCGCGGACCAGATCGCGGTACCGCCCGTCCGCCGGCGTGATCGCGACCGGTCCGAAACCGGCGGTCTCCGTCCCCGCGGCCGTCGCCGGGGCCGCCTGAGCGGGTACGAGGGCGGCGGGTCCCAGCACGGTGGCGGCGGTACCCGCGGCGACCGTGCCCGCCAGGAACCTGCGTCGTCCGATTCCGCCGGATTCTTTCATTTCGTTCTCCAGTTCGCATGCGAAACCCCGCTGCCCCGCGGTTTCACGCGTGGCAGACGGCGGTTGACAGAGGGGAGGCGGCGTCGACCGGGTACGGCGGCAAAGGCCGGCGCACTCGGTCGACGCCGAAGCGACGTTCGGTTATCCGTTGGCCTCGATCTGGGGATCGCAGCGCTTTTCCAGCTCGCCGGCGAACAGTTCCCAGGTCTCGGCGCAATTCCGGGCGAGATCGGCCACAGCGGTGGTGCAGTGTGCCGGGAGGAAGTCGACCAGGCCGTTCAGATGCGCCGACAGCGAATGCGTCGCGCCGATCAGCCGGAGAATCCGCCTGCCGGTGATGCTGAGCCGCAGCGACGGGTCTCGCTCCAGCGCCTGCAGCGCGCTGATGGCCACGAGCTTCGCCTGCTGCGCCTCCGCCGCGGCGGTCACCGCACCGGTGATCCGCCAGTCCCCGGCCGTCTGCACCTCGGCTGTCGCGTCCGGATTCTTGTTGTACGCCTTGGGGATCGGATCTTCTCCGCGCCGGAGCCGGTCTCGCACGTCACGAACGGTGCCGACGGCGATCCCCGACGACCTCGCGACCTCGCTGAGCGAGGCGTCCGGACGCTCGGCGATCAGTTCGGCGGCACGGAGCCGCCCCGCCGAACTGTCGAGCGGTCGCGCGCGGCCGTCCTTGCCGATCCGCACCGCCTCCGCGTTCCCGGAATCCGGTGACACCTTGCTCCGGATGGCGCTGATCTTCTTCGCGGACAAACCGGCGATCTTCGAAATCGACCGATCCGACCAATGCGGGTAGAATCTGATTATCCGTTCCGCCGCCGATTCACGGTCGGCCTTGGTCAGCGGGAGACCGTGTTTGGTATTCGCTTCGACAGCGTGGACGAAAGCGGACTCGAATCCTCCGTCGTAAAAGGTGACCTCGATGGTGGAATCGCCTCGCAGCTCTGCCGCGCGGAGGCGATGCATACCATCGATGACTTTCCCGGTCTGCCGATGAACGAGAATCGGCGGCAGCTTACGGTCGAGTTCGGCCAGCATTTTGACGTACTCGAGATTTTCACCCGAAAGGCGGGGAGATTCCCCGGGTAGCAGTGACTTTACCTCGACAACGGCAGCCTGTACGGTATCCGGTCTGTCTTCGGCGGACTTCATTCCGGACGACTGCGCCCATTTTTCTACATGCGAATGCACGCTCAGTGTTCCCCCAGTCAGAACAGTTGATGTCGCATTTCGCACCTTACCGTGCGCCGTCCTCCGTGATCAAGCAGTTGCGAACATCTGGTCTGGACCTCTACGTGGTCTGGACCTCCAGGTGGGGTTACCGGGAAAATCCTGGTCAACCACCCTGGGCGGCGGCCCGCCGGGTCTTCAACTGCGGACTCGCGGCAGTTGCCCGGGCCGTCCGGGCCAGACCGCCCCACCGGCGGCGCCACGGTTGGGCCGGGACGGCGCTGCTGGTAGAAGAAGACCTTCGGAGCGGACCGTCGGCATTGTGCGAAACGTCCCGCGGATCGACTTTCTCCCAGAACGCGAAGCTAATTCGAATCTCGTGTCAGTACGCGCCCGGAACTCGAATCGAAGATTGGGTCAGATGACAGAAAGAATCGTGTCGATACCGGCGGAGGCCGCCACGGCAAGCCACCTCGCCGAAGCCCTCGTTCTGCTCGCCTATCCACGGCAGCGGCTCAACGACCACGCCTGGCCGTCCGAGCGCGCGCTCCTCGAACGCGCCGTCGACGCCGGACTCGCTTCACTTTCCCCCGGCGAGCGGAGCGAAGTGGAGGCGGCCGCGATGGCGGCCGCCGAGGAGGAGGGAGACCGCGTCGCGCTCGACCGGCTCGAAATGCTGCTGGCGGGCGTCGCACATCCCGGCCCGACCACGTCGTTCGACGAACTCGACCGGCTGGTCTTCCGCACCAGGCTGTCCCCCGGACACGGGACGGCGACCGGGGCTTTCGTCGCCGACCCCGCTCCCCCGTCCGTGACCGGCAGGGGTGCCATCACCTTCATCGTGCCGTTCCGCGCCTCGACCGAAGACCGGACGCGCAACCTCGAGATCGCCCTGCGCGCGTTGCGGGACGCGAGCGCGGAAAGGCCCGACGTCGAGGTGACGCTGGTCGAGCAGGACGCCGGCACCCGGCTGACCGGCATACCACGAACCCTGTACGACTCGCACATCCTCTTGGCGGACAGCGGTCCGTACAACAAATCGTGGAGTGTCAACGCGGGGGTGCGCCGGTCCGCGCACGAGCGGATCTGCGTGCTCGACGCGGACCTGCTCGTCGACCGGCACGTGGTGGCGGCCATGCTGCGGGGACTGGACGACGCCGACATGTTCGTCCCCTACCGCCGCGTCACCTGGATGGACGAGGTGTCGACGACGCGCACCATCGCGGCCGTCACCGAGGCGAGCGGCTCGTACCGCATCGACGGGTCGGCCGCCCGGGGGCTGAGCATCGACGGCCTCTTCGGCGGTTGCTTCGCCGTGCGACGCGATTTCTATCTGGAGATCGGTGGTCACGACGAGCGCTACACGGGCTGGGGCGGCGAGGACAACGCGTTCCACGAGCTCGCGGCGGCGCACGGGCGGACCGGCCGCGGCGAACAGGTCATGGCCCATCTGAACCACTCCCGGCCACCGGCCACCCGCGACGACGGGACGATGTTCAACGAGCACCTGCAGGGCACCCGCGCCGGCGGCGAGGAAATCGGCAGGCTCCGCAAGAAGCCGCGGGAGGTGCGGTGACCATGGGAGAGCTGCTTCTGCTCAACGGCCCGAACCTGGGCATCCTGGGGCGGCGCGAGCCCGAGATCTACGGCACCGACACGCTGGCGGACATCCAGGCCGCCGTCGAGAAGGAAGTGGCCGAACGGGGCTGGCAGGTGATCTCCGTCCAGCACGACTGCGAGGGCGCGCTGGTGAGGTCCTTGCAGGACGCTCACGGGACCGTCGGCGCGATCGTGAACCCCGGCGCGCTGATGATCGCCGGCTGGAGCCTGCGGGACGCGCTCGCCGCCTATCCCCGTCCGTGGATCGAAGTCCATCTGTCGAACGTGTGGGCGCGCGAGCGGTTCCGGCACGAGTCGGTGATCGCTCCTCTGGCGAGCGGGGTGATCGCCGGTCTCGGCGCACTCGGCTATCGTCTCGCCGCGCGAGCTCTTCTGGACCGGGTCCCCTGAGCGCGACCGCGTCTTCTCGACAACGAGAGAGATTTGCACTGAAGAATGTTCTGCGAGATGGTCTTCGCACTCGCGGAGCAGATCGTTCGCAATACTCCGACAAGCCACTGTGAGATGCTTGTGACGAAAGTGACGCCGATGATCGATGTTGCCGTTTCTACGGACACACCTCTACGGGACTACGGCGGAATACTGGGCGTCGTCGAATTCGGCGGACAATCCCGGAATCCGGATTTGACTGCGGGTTACCCGACGGTCGGAATAGCGATGCGCGAGCAGCGGGAACAACCGGTTCGCGAAGTGTGGACGAGCGCGTCGGAAGTGACGTCGGGCGCTCGCGACGGGATCGTCTACGGCCATGACGGCACGCATCTTTTCGGCACGTTCCGGCTGCCCGGCGCCGAGGCCTACCGCGAGGCGACCCGGTCCGTCTACCGCCGCACGATGACGCTCCTGCACGACCTCGGCTACCCCCATCTCGTCCGCATGTGGAACCACATCGCCGACATCAACCACACCAACGCCGGCGGACTGGAGGTCTACCGGGACTTCTGCCAGGGACGGGCCGAAGGGCTCGAAGAGGCGGGCACGGACATGTCCGCCGGGCTGCCCGCCGCCACCGGGATCGGCTCACGCGGCGACGGGGTGGTGGTCTACTTCATCGCCGAACGCTCCGGCGCGCCCCTCCATTTCGAGAATCCGCGGCAGGTTCCGGCTCACCGCTATCCCCGTGAATACGGCCCTCGCTCGCCGAGTTTCGCCCGCGCCACCTTGCTGCCGTCGTCGGAAAAACTCTTCCTGTCCGGAACGGCGAGCATCATCGGGCATCGATCGACACATGTCGGCGATCTCGACGGACAATGCGACACGACACTCGAAAACATTCGCCTCCTCCTCGCGAGCGTTTCGGAGAAGACCGGCGGCAAGGTGGAAATGGATTCCTTCACCATGCTCAAGGCCTACGTCCGCCACGAAAGCGATGTCCCGCACGTCCGGCGGAGGCTGCGCGAAGAGGTCGGGCCGCTGGTCCCGCTCGAGCTGTTCAACGTGGACATCTGCCGGAGCGAGCTGCTCCTGGAGATCGAAGGCGTGCTCACCATGAAGTTCTCCGACGAGGTTCGCGGAGGCGGATCGTGACCGCGGTATCGGACCTCGTCGGCGCGGCGCACCAGCCCACCTGGCCGGAACCGGAAGTCCTGCGCGACACGATCGAACTGCTGCGGCGGCTCCCGCCCCTGGTGGAGGCGCAGCAGTGCGCCCGCCTCGCCGGCGAACTCGCGGCCGTCACGCGAGGGGAACGTGTGGTCCTGCAGGCGGGTGACTGCGCCGAGTTGTTCAGCGAGTCGGGGCCGGAGGCGATCCGGGCCAAGACCGCGCAGCTGGCCGGGCTCGGCGAGAGCCTGAGCCGGACGGGCCGGGCGCCGATCCTGATCGGGCGGATGGCGGGCCAGTACGCCAAACCGCGGTCACACCGGGCGGAGATCGGCGCCGACGACGCCGAGGTTCCCGTCTACCTCGGTGACGCGGTCAACGATCTGGCGCCGACGGCGGCGGGCAGGCGACCGGACCCGCGCAGGTTGCTGCTCGCCTACGCGCACGCCGCGCGCGCACTCCAGACCCTCGCGGCCGGTCCGGCGGTCTACACCAGCCACGAGGCCTTGCTGCTGGAGTACGAACACGCGCTGAGACGGACGGACCCGGTCCGCGACGAGGTCTTCGCGTCGTCGGCGCACATGGTCTGGATCGGCGAACGCACCCGCGCGCCGGGCGGACCGCATATCGGTTTCGCCGACGGGATCACCAATCCCGTCGGGGTGAAGATCGGCCCGGAAGCCGACCCCGCCGAGATACTGGCCGTGGTCGAACGACTGGCTTGGAACCGGCCGCCGGGGCGGGTGAGCCTGATCGTCCGGATGGGCGCCGACCGGATCGGCGAGCGGCTGCCGCCGATCGTCCGGGCCCTCGGCGAGCACGCGGCGAACGTGGTCTGGCTCAGCGATCCGATGCACGGCAACACGGTCCGCTCGGCGCAGGGACTCAAGACCAGGGTCCTGCGCAGGCTGACCGACGAGGTCGAGCAGTTCTGCGCCGTACTCCACCGCCACGGGCGGCATCCGGGCGGGCTGCACCTCGAGATCACCCCCGACGAGGTGAGCGAATGCGTGGACGAGAGCGCGGATCTGTCGACCGGACCGGATCACGCGCGGTACAGATCGGCCTGCGACCCCCGGCTCAATCCTGGTCAGGCCGGCGCTCTCGTCGAACGGTTCACGGACGTCCTCACCACCATCTGACTGTTCTCCAGGAGGTCGACCCGCACATGACTACCTCGGCAATCACGTCGGCGAAGGTGCGTTTCTCCGGCTTGGCCGGAGCGATCGCGCCGATGACCTGGTCCCAGTTCGGGATCTGGGGCGCGGTCAAGATGTTCCATCCGCACGACGCCTATCTGAACGTCAGCTGCCGCGTCGAGATACCCGAAGGCCGCACCCTCGACGACGTCCTGTCCGTCATCCGGGACGTCGTCGTGCGGCACGAATCGCTGCGGACCCGGTACTTCGACGCGGCCGACGGGTCGGGCAGACAGGAGGTCCTCGCCTCGGGCGAGTACGACGTCCGGCTGGAGCACGACCCGGACTCCTCGCCGGAGGAGCTGCTCGTCCGGTTCGCCGACCGCTCGTTCGACGTCGACCGAGGGCTTCCCGCCCGGTTCGCCGTCGTCCACTTCGGACAGCGCCCTGCCTGGCTGCTGATCGTCGTGTCGCATCTGTCCATCGACGGCCTGGCACGCAACCGTCTCCACGAGGAGTTCGCCGCGCGCCTGGCCGGTGATGGCCGCTACGGCGAAGACCTGCCGTTGCTGACCCCGGTGGCGCAGGCACAGGAGGAGAACGGTCCGAGCGGGGTCCTGCGCAACGAGCGCACGATCCAGCGGTGGCGGCGGTTCGGGGAACGGGTCGACGTCACGAACTTCCCCCGGGAACCGTCCGCCGAGCGGGAGCCGCGCTGGGTGCGCGTCGCCATGTGCTCGCCCGCGCTCGGCGCCGCGTTCGACCGGATCGCCGACCGGAACAAGGTCACCTCCCCCGCCGTTTTCGCGGCGATGTCGGCGACCGTGGTCTCCCTGCTTTCGGGCCGGGCCACCAGCGCGATCCGCTGCATGATCTCCAACCGGTTCACCGAGGCCGAGAAACGCTACATCGGCAACATGGCGCAGTCGGGCGCCTTCGACGTGGAGGTCGGCGACGCGGTTTTCGACGAGGTCGTCCGGCGCACCATGGCCGCGAGCATCCGCGGGTACTCGATGGGCCGGTACCGCATGGAGCAGCTGGCGGAGGTCATCCCGCCGGACCGGTTCGACGCCATGCACAACGACTTCCGCGACACCGCGGTCACCAGCAGACCGCAGGAGCCGCTGTCCGATGCCGAGATCCGCGCGCTCCGGTCGAAGACCGTCATCGGGCCGCCGCAGGTCCTCCATTACTACGACGACAAGTTCCACGTCGAGATCCGCAACGGCGAGGGCGGGCCCGCTCCCCAGCTGATGCTCGACCGGTGCGCCCTGCCTGCCGCCGAGCCGCGGGAAGTCCTCGTCGCCATGGAAGCTTTCGCGCTCGACCAGCTTTCGGCCCGGCGGGCTCTCCCCGCCGTCGAAGCGTTCAAGCTCGCCCTTTCCCCCGTCACCGGAACCGACTGAGAGGCCTCGGATGATCAACGAAACGGAAACCACCGCGCACGCCGCGATCGCACGGCGGCTGACCGCGTGGGTGGTGGAACTGGTGCCCGGCTGCGACGAATCCGCGCTCGAAGAGGACACCTCGCTCACGGACTTCGCCGGATTCGACTCGATCGCCATCGTCCAGTTGCTCGCCAAGGCGGAAGAGGAGTTCGGCGTCGACCTCGCCGATCAGGACCAGGCGATCGAAAGCGCGAACTCGATCGGATCACTGGCTGAAAGCATCGTCCGGCTGGGCGGCAAGCCGCGCTGACCGGGCCGCGAGGGAAAGGAACGACCATGGAGATTCGTCTGGCCCTCATCGGCCTCGGCTGGGCCGTCCGCGAGCTGTGGGCGCCGAGGATCCTGGAGCATCCGGGGTTCACCGTCGTCGCCGTGCACGATCCGGACCCGGCCGCGGCCGCCTGGGCCACCGACCGGTTCCCGGCCGCGCGGCTCCTGCGGGATCCCGGCGAACTCGGGAGCGGCGATGTGGACCTGGCCGTGGTCGCGACCCCCAACCATCTGCACGCCTCCACCGCGGTTTCGTTGCTGGAGCAGGGAATCCCCACGTTCGTCGAGAAGCCGGTCTGTGTGAGTCCGGCAGAGGCGGCGGCACTGGCGGCCGCGGAACGCACCGGCGGCGCGCGGATGCTCTCGGGCACCGCGGCCTGGTACCGCGCGGACGTCATGGCCCTGCGCGGGCTCCTGCCGGACCTCGGTCCGCTGCGTTCGGTGGAGCTGTCGTGGATCCGGGCCAGCGGCATTCCCGCGCCCGGCGGCTGGTTCACCGAACGCCGCCGGGCGGGGGGCGGGGCGCTCGTCGACCTGGGCTGGCACCTGATCACCCTCGGCATGCGGATGCTTTCCTGGCCGAGGGTGACGCAGGTGACCGGCGCCGTTTCGGCGGACTTCCTCGCCAAGGCGGGCGCCGAAGCGACGTGGCGGGGGGACTCGCCCGACGGCCCTTCACACGAGATGGCACCGAAGGACGTCGAAGACACCGTTCGCGGCGTTCTGGCGCTCGACGGCGGTCCCCTGTTCAGCGTGTGCGCGGCCTGGGCGTCGCACTCCGCGCGCGACGTGACCCGCATCGTGCTCGAAGGTGCCGACGCGCGTGCCGAGCTGACGTGCACCTTCGGCCTGAGTCCGAACGGCGTGGACGGATCCCTGGTGCTGCACCGCGACGGGCAGGCCGAGGTGATCGAGCCCGCGCGAGAGGCCCGCGGGACGGAGTACCGCCGTCAGCTCGACCACCTCCCGGCGCTGCTCACCGATCCGGGACAGCGGGGCGTGGCCACCGCCGAAGTGACCCGGACGATCGACATCATCGAGCGGCTGTACCGATCGGCCGGCGCTCCCGGACCGGGTGCTTGAACGAGGTACGTAGAAGGCCCCTTTCTCGCTCCTGGCGCGAGAAAGGGGCCTTCCGTCATGGCAGGTTGTCCTGTTCGGGTGGC
Source organism: Amycolatopsis azurea DSM 43854 (assembly GCF_001995215.1). Classification (GTDB taxonomy): domain Bacteria; phylum Actinomycetota; class Actinomycetes; order Mycobacteriales; family Pseudonocardiaceae; genus Amycolatopsis; species Amycolatopsis azurea. Next base: position 348,946 of record NZ_MUXN01000002.1, on the reverse strand, counting down.
CGCCTCCCCGCCGGGCAGGTCGGTCTCGCCAGGCAGCGTTGCGAAAGCCACGTTCGCAACGCTGACGGTTGCGAACGTGGCTTTCACAACACCACCGGCCCCAGCGCGAAGGCCGGGTTCAGGCGTCGATCCGGGCCAGGTCCACGACGCCGAACCGATGGTCACGCCAGACCGCGGCGGACCGTTCCTCCGGATAGCGCCGGACCGAAGGCGCGACGTCGTAGATCCGGGTGGCAAGCTCACGCGGTTCGAAGCGGGCCCAGCCGGGGTCGCCGGTCGCGGCGAACGCGAGGTACTCGGCTCGCATCAGTTCCGAAAGCACGCGATGCTGTTCGACCACGGCGGGGCCGGCGGCGGTGACCTCGCCGTTCACATCGGTGGTGCCGAAGACGAGTGACGCGTCCAGCATGTGGCAGGCGCCTTCCGGGCCATAGCCCCAGAACAGCTCGGAAAACCAGACCGGCGACCCACCCGCTTGCGCGGCTTCGGCCAGCCTCAGCGTCGGCATCCGCAGCAGCCAGTCCCCCAGGGCGATCTCCCGCAGCCCGGCCGCGTCGAGCCCGGGGAACTCCGCGCGGTAGCGGTCCGCGTCCACGGTCGGCACGAGGGCGCCGATCAGCTCCTCCACCGCGGCGTCTTCGGCGGGACCGAGCCGGGCGGCGAGCATCCTGGCGTCGTCACGGGTGTGACCGAGCAGCATCGGGACCCGATTCGCTCGCCCCGAAGCGAGTCCTTCCCAGGGGTCGACGGGCAGGATCTCGCCGTCCACCACCGGGGAGAAGGGCGTCGGAGTGTGGGCGACGGGGCCCCACCGCGAGTCCATCCGCTCGCTCACCGCCATCACCGCCGCCAGCAACCGCGGCGGATCCACGTCGGCGAGCTCCCGGACCCCGGCCTCGGCGCGGATGTGCCTGGTCACGTCCGCGGCCAGTTCCGGCGTGAAGTACGTGCCGGGCAGGCTCTGCAGGATGGCGCGCTCGAACAGCCCGGCCGCCCTCGGCATCACCAGCAGGGCCGCGCACGAACCGGCACCGGCCGACTGGCCGTACACCGTGACGTTGCCGGGATCGCCCCCGAAAGCCTCGATGTTGTCCTTCACCCACCGCAGCGCGGCGATCTGGTCGAGCAGCCCGCGGTTGTCCGGGTGACCGTCGACATGGGCCCACCCTTCGGCCCCGACGCGGTAGTTGACGCTGACCACCACCGCACCGCCGCCCGCGAGCCTCGCCCCGTCGAAATGCGGATTCGCGGTGGTGCACTGCAGGTACGCCCCGCCGGTGATCCACACGATCACCGGCAACCCGGCAGCACCGAGTTCCGGTGTCCAGACCGCCAGGGTCAGCCATTCGTCATCGGTCGTCGGTGCCTGCGGGCCGGGCGGCGCGGTGCCGAACCCGGCGACATCGCGGACCCCGTCCCACGGCGACGCCGGCCGGGGCTCGGTGAAGCGGTTCGCGCCGACCGGCGGAGCGGCGAACGGGATACCCCGGAACGCGAAGATCCCGTCCCCCGCCTCACCCTCCACCAGTCCGGTGGCGACTCGGGCACGTGGTCGCTTGCTCATCCCATCCTCCTCGGCTTACCCGGCCGGACTGTCCTGCCAGGTGCGCTCATCCAGTGAAACCGCGGCGATCTCGGTCATCAGCGCGTCTTCGATCACCGTGCCGGCCAGCGCCAGCGTCCGTTCATAGCTGCCCAGGCTCGCCGCGCCGACGATCGTCGACGTGATCCGCGGATCCCGAAGTGACCACCGCAGCGCAGCCGCCGCGATCGGCACCCCCGCCTCCGCACACAGCCGCCCGATCGCGTCCGCCGCCGCGAGGAGGGCGGGCGGTGCCTCCCGGTACGCGTAGTGGGTCCGCTCCAGCGGCCAGGCGGTCAGCAGCCCGCCTCCGTACGGCGCGGCGTTGAACACCCCGAGACCGCGTTCGGCGGCCAGGTCCAGCAGCTTGTCCGCCGACCGGTCCACCAGCGTCCAGCGGTTGTGGGTGATCAGGGCCTCGAAGTGACCGGTTGCCACCAGATCGCACAGCAGCGGGGTCGGTCCACCGGCGACGCCGAGATGCTCGATGAGACCTTCGTCCCTGGCTTCGAGCAGCGCTTCGACCGCCCCGCCACGCCCGAGGACCCCGTCGTACGACGTGTGTTCGGGGTCATGGAGATAGCACATCGGCAGCCGGTCCAGCCCCAGCCGGTCCAGGCTTTCGCGAAGCGACTCACGCATCCGCGCACCGGAGAAATCCCCGGTGAAATGCCGGTCCGCCTTGGTCTGTACCAGGAAACCCGGTGGTGTGCCGCCGAGTTCGGCCAGCACACCACCGATCCGCCGCTCGCTCTCTCCTTCGCCATAGTTGTTCGAGGTGTCCACCACGGTGATCCGGCCGTCCTTCACCAGGCGGCGCATCAGCTCCGCGGTGCGCGCGCGAGTCGGTCCGGAACCGTCGGCCCAATGTCGCCAGCCCGCCGCGCCCACCGTCACCGGGGACACGGTCAGCCCGGTCCGGCCGAGCGGCCGTTTCCCGGTGTCCACCATCAGCTTCACTCCTTCGCGGCTACAAGCGGATGAACAGGCTTTCGATCCCCCGGGTCACCGTGCTGGCCCACCGCTTGGGCGGCTTGGCCAGCCGCATGGCGGGGAACCTGGTGAAGAGTTCCCGCAGTGCCACCACGGCCTCCAGCCGGGCGAGGTTCGCACCGAGGCAGTAATGCGTACCGGCGCCGAAAGCCAGCGTCCGGCTGCGCTTGCGATGCGGGTCGAACTCGTCCGGCTTGTCCATTGTGGACGGATCGCGTTCGGCGGCGGCCCACGAGAAGAAGATCATCTCGTCCTCGGGGATCGTCTTCCCGCCGACGGAGACCGGGCACGTGGTGATCCGGCTCGTCGAGATCATCAGCGGCGTGTCGAACCGCAGCGACTCTTCGACGAGCGTCTCGTAGTCCACGTTCCCCGACCGGACCTCGGCGGTCAGTTCCTCCGATTCGAGCACCGTCACCAGCGTGTTCGCGATCAGGTTGGTCGAGCTTTCGTGACCCGCGATCAGCAGCAGGTACACCATCGAGACCAGCTCGTCGAAGGTCATCGGGGAGGCGCCGTCGGGTCCTTCCGCCTTCGCCATCCGCTCGGCGAGGCTGGTTCCGTCACCGTCGCGCAAGGTCCGGCGCAGCACGTCTTCCAGATGTTCCCGTGCCGCCCTGATGGCGTCCGAGTCGTCGCCGTCGCTCACCGTTTCGTTGGTCCAGTGCCGGAACAGGGTGCGATCGACCAGCGGCACGCCGACGATCTCGATGATCATCTCCAGGGCGAACCGGTACGCGAACGCGTCGATGATTTCGACCTCGTCGCCTTCGTGGAGCTGACCGAGCAATTCGTCGGCGATCTCTTCGAGCCGAGGCGCCATCTGCGCGATGACCCTGGGCTTGAACGCGCCAGCGACCATCTGCCGCAACTGCCCGTGGCGCGGCTCGTCGCAGGTGAGCATCCCCAGTGTCGAATTGCCACCCCCGTCCGGATGCGCGACCCCGAGAAACCGCGGTCCTGCCTTCAGCGTCTGATCGAACAGCAGCTCGCGGATCGCTTCCGCCTCCACGACCAGCCAGGCAGGCAGATCGAACGGCAGCCGCACCTGGTGCACGGGTCCGGCTTCCTGCAGGGATTTCATGACGGCTTGCGGGTCGCGGTAGAACTCCTCCCGCGCCCGGTAGAGGTCGACGACGTCGGTCACGGCCTCATCGGTGTTCGACATGCTTCATCCTTCCCAGCGTCACTGGCCCACGTCTTCGGCGCGAGGCGCATAGATCAACTTTCCGGTCGAGGTCCGCGGGAGCCGGTCGACCCACTCGATCTGCCGCGGCACCTCGAAAACGTCGAGCCGGTCACGGCTCCAGCGGAGCAGGTCCGGGCGCTCGCGCCCCGGTGCGACCACGGCTCTCGCCACCGGGAACTCGCCCCGCACCTTGTCCTCGACGACGAGCACCTGGATCTCGGACACGTCCGGATGCGCCGAGAGGACGGCTTCCAGCCGGGAGCGGCGGGTCTTCCGTCCGGCGATGTTGATCAGGTCGCCGAGCCTGCCGGTGATACGCAGTCCGTCCGCGTCCTGTTCGGCGAGGTCGCCGGTGCGGTACCAGCCGTCGTCGGTCGGCAGCGGGCGCATCTCCCCTTCGGTGAGATAGCCGGCGGCGAACGAGTCGTTCCGGACGAGGAGTTCACCGTCCCCCGGCCCGATCCTGACCTCGACGCCGTCCAGCGGCACGCCGATGCTGCCCGGCGCCGACGTCTCCTTCAACGAGGTGATCGCCATCGTGCCCACCTCGGACGCCCCATAGGCGTTGAGGAGCCGGAAGCCGTGATCGCGGCAAACCCGGGCCACCGCTTCCGGTCGCAAGGGAGCACCCGCGGACACCACTTGCCGCAATCCGGTGAAGTCGGCCGAGGCCGCCGCGGCGATCATGTGCACGTGGTTGGGCAGCGCGACGAGCGTGCCCGAACCGGTGCGGGCCACGACGTTCGCGAGCGCCTGAGGCAGCGACGAAGGCGCGCGATAAACGGTCTTCGCGCCGGCCAGCAGTCCAGCGAGCAACCCGTGCGTGAATCCGTAGGAATGGTAGACCGGTGCGGCACAGACGATTCCGTCCCGGGCGCCGTCGCCGTGCAGCGCGTCCGCGATCCGGACGCCGTCGCGGAGAACGGCGCCGACCGGCTTCACCACCGCCTTGGGCGCGGCGGTCGAACCCGAGGTCTGAAAGAGGATCGAGTCACCCGGTACCTCCTCCGGCAGCGGCGACCCGGATCCCTCGTCACGACGCTCCAGGTGGCACTCGAGGTTTCCGGTGATCGTCACCGGGCGCCCGGCCGTCGACCGGTCGCCGATCAGCACTTGGCCGGTGGCCCCGAAGGTGCCGGCGGCGCCGGGGTCACGCAGGAGCACGGGAACGCGCAACCGGCCGGCCGCGGTCACCGCGGCGACGATCAGGGCGGCGTTCGCGGTGGAGGCCGTCAAGATCCGCACCCCGGTGAACCGCCGGGAGATCTCGTCGGCCAGCTGATCGCCCGCACGCAGGAGGTCTTCGCCTGCCCACTCGACATCCTCCACGACGAGGCTTGCCCGCCCGTCTCCGGCGAGGAGCTGCTCGATGGTCATCCCGGCCTACTTCCCCGCCGCGAGCACGAAGGCGAGGAGTTCGTCAGGGCTTTCCAGGCTCGCGACCGGACCGGCCGCGAGGAGCGCGCCGGGATCGCACTCCCCCCACAGGGCCGCGACCGGGGCGACACCGGCGGCTCGCGCGGCCTCCAGGTCGTAGACGGCGTCGCCGATCATCATCGTTTCGCTCGCGCCGACGTCCATCAACGTGAGAGCGCGGAGCACGATGTCAGGAGCGGGTTTGGGCCTGTCGACCTCGTCCGAGCCGATCACGTGCGCGAACCGGTCCAGTACGCCGAGCCCGTCGAGCAGCGATCGGGCGCGCACCCCCGCCTTGCCGGTCGCGACCGCACAGGGAATACCGCGCTCGCGCAGCTCGTCGAGCAGTTCACGCACGCCCGGATAGAGCTCGATCCGGTCCGCCAGCCGATAGCTCTCGCGGACGAAGGGGCCTTCCATGTCGAGCGGAAGGCCCATCTTCCGCATGATCTCGGGGAAATATCCGCCGAGGTGGCGCAGGTACTCCTCGAACGGCGGTTCGCCGTCGCCGACCACCTCCCGGAACGCGTGTGTGAACGCGAGGCGCATCACCTCGAACGAGTTCACGAGAACGCCGTCGAGGTCGAAGACCACGGCGGTCAAGGCGGTCCCGGCGGGTAGGCCCCGGTGGTCAACGGCCGGGCCCGCCATCAGCTCCTCGGACATCAGGAGACGACCACCTTCGCGACCACGTCCGCGACGATTTCCGCGACGGCGGTCATCTGTTCTTCGGTGCCGAGCAGCGTCCGATGGTGCAGCCAGATGCAGTCACCGGTAATCGCTTCGACGTTGGGACACCGGGCGGCGATGGTGTCGAGGTCCGTGGTGGGAGCGGCCATTTCCCAGAAGGCGTCGGTCCGGTAAATCGCGCGGAATGCCACGAACGCCGGAATGCCATGCGAAATGAGTTCGTCGACCACCTGGCGTCGCTGCTCCACGGTGATCCCCGGGACCCGGAACATCGCCATGTAATGCGGATTGCGGGTGCACCGGTCATCGGTTCCCTGCGGCAGGACACCCGGAATTCCCGCGAGCAGCCCGGAAAGCACCGGCCACCGCTGTTCGCGCACATCGATCTGACCGCCGAGCCGGGCGAGCTGGGCCCGCAGGACGCTCGCCGAGAACTCGTTCATCCGGAAGTTGGAGCCGGACATCTTGTGCTGGTAGACGCGGTCCGTCGGCGGGCGGCCGCAGCTGTGCCGCAGGAAGGCGGTCTCGTACTCGTGCGAATCGGAGAACGTGACGGCGCCGCCCTCCCCCGCCGTCATCAGCTTGCCGTTCTGGAAGCTGTAGGCGGCGATGGTCGAAAGCTCGCCGAGCGGCGTGCCCCGCCACTCGGCGCCCTGGGCGTGCGCGGCGTCGTGCACCAAAGGCACACTGGCGTCGGCGGACAGTTTGGCCAGCGCGTCGAGGTCCGCGAGCAGACCCGCCATGTGGACGGGCATGATCGCGCGGGTCTTCTCGGTCACCGCGGCCTCGGCCGCCCGCACGTCGATGTTGTAGGTGTCCGGATCGACGTCGACCGGCACGGCCACCGCACCCAGTCGCTGCACGGCCTGCGACGACGAGATGAAGGTGAACGCCGGGACGATGACCTCGCTCCCCGGCCCCACGCCGATGACCTGGAGGGCGAGTTCGAGCGCGTGGGTACCGCTCGTCACCGCCAGCGCGTTGCGCGCGCCATGGTATTCGGCGAACTCCTTTTCGAACTCCGACACCTCCTGCCCGCCGAAGCGCCACCATCCGCTCTGCTCAAGGGCGCGCAGGAGGGCGACCTTTTCGGAATCGTCGTACTGCGGCCAGTTCGGCAATTCAAGATTTCGACGAGAAATGGAAATCACGTCCATTCATTGCTTTGCCCGCTTCCGGTGAGTACGGACGGCCGGCGGCTTTTCGGCGGATTGCCTCGGCCACCATATGAGCAGCGGATCCGAACCGGCAAACCTCATCACGATCGACGAGTAAAGAAGTCTTTCAAGTGCGGAACTTCCGCACTTGCAGGGCCACCCGGGCCGCCCGGACCGAGGCCGCTCTTGCCTTCGCCCGCGGGAAGCTGGTATCGCGAAGACCACCGGTCTATACCACTGAACCACTACTGGATAGGCTTGAAGAATGAACCAACCCACCGTGAAGCGGTCGATCATGCCGTTGGCCGATTTGGCCACCCCGATGGCCGTCCGGGTGGCCGCGACGCTCGGCCTGGCAGAGCACGCGGGGACCGCCGGAGCGACGGCGGAGCGGCTCGCGTCCCTGACCGGGACCTCCGCGCCGGCGCTGAGCCGCCTGCTCGATCACCTGGTCGCGATGGAGGTCTTCGACCTGGACACGGAATCCGGTCGCTACCGGCCGACGGACCTCGGCGCCCAACTGCGGGAAGACGCCCCGGAAGGGATCAAACCCCTGCTCGACATCACCTGCGCCGGGGGCCGCGCCGAACTCGCCTTCGTCGATCTCCTCGAAGTGATGACCAGCGGCGCACCCGCCTATCCTCACCGGTACGGGCGCGATTTCTGGGCCGACCTCGACGCCGAGCCGAAATTGCGGACCTCGTTCGACGCCCAGATGAACTGGCGGTTCCGCGAGCAGGCACCGCTGATCGCCCGGCAGTACGACTGGAGCCGCTTCCCCGACATCGTCGACGTCGGCGGCGGTGACGGGCCCTTGCTCATCGAGATCCTGCGGGCGCATCCCGGCGTCCGCGGCCGGATCCTCGACCTGCCGCCGACAGCGGCGGCCGCGGCCGAACGGCTCAAGGTCGCCGGACTCGACGACCGGGCGAGCGCCGTGCCCGGCAGCTTCTTCGACCCCCTGCCCACGGGGGCCGACGCCTACCTGCTGTCCGACATCCTGCACGACTGGGACGACGAGCACGCCCGCGAGATCCTGATCGGCTGCCGCCGTGCCGCCGCACCGAACGGATCCGTCGTGCTGATCGAGCCGGTACGGGGACACGGTGCCGACACCGCGATCGATCTGTTCATGCTGATGTGCTTCGGCAGCAAGGAAAGGACGGTCGAGGAGCTGACCGGACTGGCCACCGGATGCGGACTCGCCTTCCGCGGCGCGGTCCCGGTGACGGACGGCCGGTGGGCACTGGAGTTCACGGTCGCGTCCTAGGCGCTGCCGGCCGGCTCCGCCAGGGACCGCCTGGGCGCGAAGGGCCTCAGGGTCAAGGCCGCCAGGTGTCGTTCAGCGCCATCGTGCAGCCACCCGAGGCGGCACCGGCGCGATTGACACCCGATTCCCAGGTGGTGGCGCCGCCTTCCTTGCGGATGTACTTGTACTGGAAGGCGGTTCCCTGCGGAAGGGTGACGTTCGCGGTCCACAAAGGATAGTCGATCGACGCCAGCGGGACGGCCTTCGCCGGGTCCCACGCTCCGAGTTCGGCACGGTCGCCGACGACGAAGATGTTCTGCCCCCACGAGGTGGTGGCGTTCACCGTGAACTTCGCCGAGACACCGGAGCACGCTTTCGTGTACCGCTGCTTGACCACCGACGGTGTCTCGACCGGCGCACCCGCGTCGATCGAGTGTGCCAGCCGGACGAACTGCGCCATCGACCAGGCCAGCGGGGTCGCCGCTCCGGTGCCTTCGCCGAAGGTGAAGCCGCCGGAACCCGGCCGGTCCCAGACCTGTTCGGGGATCAGGTAGCCCGGGTTCGCCGACGCGGCCATGGCGGCCAGATGCGTCGTCGCCTCGCGGCCGTTGGCCAGTTCGTACTCCCCGCGCTCACCGGTGAGCAGTGGCCACAACCGTCCGACGCCCGCGCCGGTGTAGGGACCGCCGGACGCGGTTTCGCCGTAGCCATCGTGGTTGTACCGGTACCACATCGGACCGTTCGGGGTGTTCACCTTGAGCGTCGAGTCCACTTCGGGCAGCGAGGCGGCGACGTCCGGATCGGCGGCGGGCTTCACGCCCAGGCGTACGAGGTCCAGGAAGCCGGCGTCGATGACGGCGCGTTCGTCGTGGTTTCCGCCACCGTTCCGCAGGAAGATGTTCTGCCCGTCGTTCGGGTCACCGTTTCCGTCGATACGGTGGAAGTACCGGCCGTCACCGAGCGGCCCGGAAGTGGTGAACGTCCAGGCGCTGACTCGCGCCTGCCAGCCGTCCGCGGTCTCGCGGTACCGGGCGGCACTAGCCGTGTCCCCGTTCCGTTCGGCGATGTCCGCCGCGCAGATCAGCCCGGCGATCTCCGCGGCGATGGTGGACGGCGAGTAGCCGCCGTTCTCCTCCCAGCGTTCCTGCGGGGTGGACGGACCGCGCGCGACCAGGAAGTCCGCGGACTTCTTCACCTTCGCCCACATCCCCGCGTCGGACCGGCCCAGTTGCCACGCGAGCACGATCGGGAAGGCGACCTCGTCCATCTGCAGGCTGGTCCAGCAGTTGGTGCCGTCGAGCCGGGTGTTCTGCGGGAACGAACCGTCCGGTCGTTGCTGGACGGTGAACAGATAGTCGACCGAACGGTTGGCCGCGGCCGAGTCTCCTGCCGCGATCTGCGCTGTCGATACCTGGTAGAGGTCGCGAGACCAGACGGCGTGGTAACCGCAGTCCCCCGTCCCGTTCGCGTCCTTCGCCTCACCCCACGGATTGGTGAGTGAGGCGACGTTCGCTCCGGGGTAGGTCTTGTCCTCGTGGGCTTTGAGGGTCATCAGCGCGACGTTGTACTGGGTGGTCAAACCGGCGCCGGTGATCGAGCGGGGAACCGCGGTCAGCGAAGACAGGTAGCCGCTCCAGCCGGACCGGTACGCGGTGTCCGCCGCCGCGAACCCGCTCGCGAGTGAGGCCGACGCGTTCGCCGACGCGGCGCCGCGATCACCACCGAATCCGACCGCGAGGGTGAAAGTGGTGTCGGTGTTCACGGGAATCTGCCCCAGCTGCACCAGGTTCCCGGGCGTGGAGGCCGAGTCGTACTGAGTGCCGAGAACGTGATCACCGCTCAAGTCGACATAGCCATCGCTCGCGGTCCCGCTGTAGCCGCTGGTCGCCTTGACGAAACCGGTGGAGGCCGCCAAAGCGCTGGACACCGGCCCGTCCGAAGCGACCAGCTGCCCGCCGGAAGTGGCGCCGGTGTCCCCCATGCCGCTGTTGTTCAGCGACGGGTTGTACAACACGTACAGCTGCAGCGGTCCCCCGCTGAGCACCTCGAACCGGGTCTGGATCAGCACGGTGGACCGGGTGGGGTCGGCCGTGTGGGTCTTGGTGATCCGGTACCGGCCGTTGGCGGCGGTGTTGATCTGCCGGTAGCTCAGCGAGCGCGGATCGGTGAGCTCCAGTCGTTTGGTGGTGCTGTCCCGTTCCAGTTGTGTGAAACCGGCGCCGTCGGACACGACGTACTGCAGGTCCTGGACGTTGGCGACGTCCACCGTCGGGTAGTAGATCTCGTGGCCGATGCCCTGGCCGAGGGTGAACCACACCTTCGACGCGGCAGCGGTGGCGGTACCGAAACCTTCCTTGCCGCCGGTCGTCCAGGCCGACCCGGTGCCCGGCGCGCCGGGGGCGTCCGCCAAGGGTGCGGCGGTCACCGGTGCGGGTGCAACGAGTGCGGCCGCGGCCGCCAACGCGACTATCGCCCGGCGCCTCTTCGGAGACTTCATCGCGGTCCTTCCCACAGGCTTCGTCGACGGCAGGATTTGTTGTTAGCCGCAACTTATTCGCCGGAGGTCCTTCCCGGCAGGGCCGATCGGAGTAATCCGGACCAATCGCGCCGGCGGTCCGGTCCACGGAGCGTCGCGGGCCGGCGCGCGGAGTCGTCCCAGTGCCTGATCTCGGCCAGCGTGCCTGCTGCGGGTGTCGCGAAAGCCACTTTCGGGACGTCACGTGTCTCGAAAGTGGCTTTCGCGACACCCGCAGACCCGCCCGAAGGCCCTCACAGACCCACCACCGACGCGGACACTCAGTGCACGGCCGTCGCGTAGTCCTTCAGCACCAAGGCGTTCGCCGCTTCGCGGACCGGGCGGGCCATCTGTTCCAGGACCCGGTTACGGCCCGGGAGGTACGGCATCAGTTTGATCATCCGGGTGTTGATCCACGCGAACGCCCGCGACCGCGGGATGATCCCGCTCAGCGCCGTCTTCGCCAAAGCCTGGTTCTTCTCGATGTAAGGCCGCATTTCCGCCTCGTACCGCGAAAACGCGGCCGAAAAGTCGCCCGAAGCGGCGGCCAGCTCACCTGCCAGGACGTAGGCGCCCACCAAGGCGAGGCTGGTGCCCTGACCCGACGCCGGGGACGGGCAATAGCCCGCGTCACCGACGAGGGTCACGCGGCCCGCCGAAAGACGGTCGACGTGGATCTGGCACACCTGGTCGAAGTAGAAGTCGTCGGCCTGGCGCATCGCGTCGAGCAGCTCGGGGATCTCCCAGCCCAGGTCGGTGAACTGGGCGGCCACGAGGTCTTTCTGGCTTTCCACATCCCGGTGGTCGTAGGCCGTGGACGGCGCGCTGAACCAGAACGCGGCCTTCGCGTCGTCGGCGCGGGCGGTGCTGTAGACGTTGACCATTTTGCCGGCCGCCGCAGAATGCAACAGCTCCCAGCGATCCAGTTCGAACGTGTTGGGCACCGTCGAGATCGAGATGCAGGCGTCGAACCGGCGCAGGAAGTCCTCTTCCGGGCCGAACGCCAGCGCGCGGACCCCGGAATGGAGGCCGTCCGCGCCGACGACCAGATCGAACCGCCGCGGCTCGCCGTGGGCGAACGTCACCAGCACCCCGTCGTCACGCTGGTCGAGACCGGTGATCCAGTCGCCGAAAACGTACTCACAGTCGTCGCGAGTGCTTTCGTAGAGGACCTTCGCGAGGTCGCCGCGCAGGATTTCGGTGTCGTCGCCGTGGCGGAAGCCGAACGTGTCGGCGTCCAGTATCGCGATCTCCTTGCCGCGCTTGTTCACGAACGCCGCTCCGCGCATGCCGGTGCTCGCCGCGTGCACCTGGTCGAGCAGGCCCATCCGGCGGACCACGTCGACGGCGACGCCGCGGATGTCGACCTTGTAGCCGCCCTCGCGCGGGCTCGGGGCCCGTTCCACGATGGTCGGGCGGAAGCCGTGGTGACGCAGCCACCAGGCGAGGGCGGGGCCGGCGACGCTGGCGCCGGAGATGAGGATTTCGCGGTTCTTCGTCATGCCCGGAATCGTGGGCGGCGCCGCTGACCGTTCACGAACCGAGCGTGAACCGCCGCTGACCGGAGGTCCGGATCGCCTGTTCAGGAGGTGTTTCGCGGCCGCGTTCGAAGGCCTCGCCGTACCTGGCGGCGCCGATGCGCGCCGTCACTCGCGCGGTGACCGCGTCGACGTCGAGGTCCCCGATCACCGGGGCGCCGCGCAGCCCGACGGCGACGCCGAGCAGGAACGCGGCCCGCTCGTCTTCACCCCGCCCCGCGAGAACACCGGCGAGCCCTTCGACCGCTTGGGCCGCGCCCGGCAGGTTCGCGTACTCGAGCGCGGTGGCGAGCGCCTCCTGGTGCGACTCGGTCGCCTCGTCGAGGTTCCCCTCCGCGACCGCCGTCCAGCCGAAACCGGTGTACAGGTGGATTCGCGTCTCCCCACCGGTCACCGGATCGACGGCCAGGCCGAGCGCCGAGCCGTACCACCGCCGGGCCGCGGCGAGGTCGCCCGAGCGCCGGGCGATCTCGCCCAGTCCGCCGCGGGCCCGTGCGAGGGTCAACGGCGTGCCCGCGGCGCGGGCCTGTTCGGCGGCGGCTTCGTAGTCGGCCCTGGCTGCCTCGACGTTCCCGGCCTGGAGCACCCCCTCGGCGCGGCGGCAGAGCAGGTCGGCGGTGTCTTCGACCGCGCCGAGGTCGAGGGCCAGGCGGATCGACTCGTCCATCAGTTCCCGGAACCGCGGGTGGTCGCCGCGCCAGTCCGCGAACTCCGCCAGCTTCTCCAGCGCGCTCGCCTGGCCCCAGCGGTCACCCAGGGCGCGGAACCCGTCCAACGCCGCCGAAAAGTGGGATTCGGCCTCGGTGACCCGTCCGCGGTACTGCGCGCCGAGACCGTCCCCGATCCGCGCGAACGCCTGCGACCAGGCGTCCGGGCCGATCCGCGCGGCGAGCCGTTCCCCCTCCTTCGCCTTGCTACGCGGCGAAAACGCCCACAGGAGAAAGAGATACGGATGCTTCAGCGGTTCCTCGGACATCCGCAGGATCGGTTCGATGTCCACGTCCGTGGCCGACGCGTGGATCAGGCACAGGACGTACTCCTCGGACAGTCCCGGCGGCGGCTCCGGCCCGACGGCGGCGAGAACGGCGTCCGCGAACGGCGCCGCCTCGCTCCGCAGCCCGCGCAGCCACCAGTACCAGGTCAACGCCGCGATGAGCCGCAGCGCGGTTTCCGGCGCTTCGGTGACGCTCCAGCGCAGCGCGGCGTGCAGGTCGGCGTGCTCGGTGGTCAGCTCCGCCAGCGCCGTCAACTGGTCCGCGCTACGGAGTTTCGGCTCGGCCGCGCGGGCGAGGTCGAGGAAGTACCGCGCGTGCGCCGCGCGGCGGTCTTCGCCATGGTCGCCGCAGAACGCCCGGATGGTCTCCAGCATCCGGTACCGGCCGCCGTCGAATTCGACGAGGGACTTCTCGACGAGACCGGTCAGCACGACGTCGGTGCCGGGCACCGCGCACACTCGCTCGACCGCGCCGAGCCGGGCTCCCCCGGCGAACACCGCGAACCGGCCCGCCAGCAGTCGTTCCCCGGGTTCCAGGAGGTTCCAGCTCCATTCGACGACACCGCGCAGGGTCCGGTGCCGCTGCTCGGCGGTCCGCTCGCCGCGGGACAGCAGCCGGAAGCGGTCGTCGAGCCGGGCGGCGACGTCGTCCGCGGACATCGACCGCAGGCGACCCGCGGCGAGCTCGATCGCCAGCGGCAGGCCGTCGAGGGCGGCGCAGATCCGCGTGACAGCGGCCGGATCGGGAACGACACCGGGCGCGACCGCCGCGGCCCGCTCGGCGAACAGCCGTTCCGCCGCTTCGGCGGACAGCGCGCCGACCGGCACCAGCGTCTCGCCGGTCAGGCCCAGCGCCTCGCGGCTGGTGGCGAGCACGCGCAGGCCCGCGCACTCGCCGAGCAGCCGCCGTACCAGCAGCGCGACCTCGGCGACGACGTGTTCGCAGTTGTCGAGGACCAGCAGCAGCGGCCGGTCGGCGAGTCCCGTGACCAGGCGGTCGGCGGGCTCCGGCGCCGCGCCCGGCACCAGCACGCCCTGTTCGCGCAACCCCAGGGCGGCGAGCACCGCCCGCGCCACCTCGGTCGTCGCCGCCAATTCCACCAAGCACACTTCACCCGATCGACCTGCCGCGGCTTCGACGGCCAGCCGGGTCTTACCCGCGCCACCCGGCCCGGTGAGCGTGACAAGCCTGGAGTCACGCACCGCCTCGGCCAGTCTGCCGAGCTCACCGGCGCGGCCGATCAACCCGGTCAGCGGCACCGGAACCCGCCGGAGCGGGCCAGGTGCGGCGGTGCGCAGGGCCGCCATGTGCGCGTCCGCGAGTTCCGCCGACGGTTCGGCGCCGAGTTCGTCGGCGAGGCGCTCGCGGATCTCGGCGAAGACGGCCAAGGCCTCGGCGGCACGGCCGCTACCGGTCAACGCCCGCATGAGCTGACCGGTGAGCCGTTCGCGCAGCGGATGCGCACCGGTGAGTTCTCGGAGTTCGGCGACGAGCTGTTCGTGCCGACCGAGGGCGAGGCCCGCCTCGACCTGATCCTCCACCGCGGCCAGGCTCAACTCGGCCAGCCGGGCCGCGCTCGGCGCGTCCGCGAGCCCGTCGAGCGCCGGGCCGCGCCAGAGAGCCAAGGCCTCGGCGAACAACTCGTGCGCGGCAGCCGGGTCCGGAGTCTCCCGAGCCCGCGTGATGAGCCGTTCGAACCGGTGAACGTCGACGTCCTGGGGGTCGACGGCCAGCCGGTACCCGGCGGACGTGAACTCGACCAGACCGTCGGGCGCGCCGCCGTCCCGCAACCGACGGCGAAGCCGCGAAACCTGGGACTGCAACGCCTCGGCGGCCCCCTCGGGCGGATGGTCGCCGTGCAAGCCGTCGATCAGCCGCCCGGCGGAGACGACACGTCCGGCGTCGAGGGCCAGGAGCGCGAGCAGCCCGCGCAGCTGAGGGCCGCCGAGGGCGACCAGGCTCCCGTCG
The DNA here is from genome assembly GCF_001995215.1 of Amycolatopsis azurea DSM 43854. Lineage (GTDB taxonomy): Bacteria > Actinomycetota > Actinomycetes > Mycobacteriales > Pseudonocardiaceae > Amycolatopsis > Amycolatopsis azurea. The sequence goes on along the minus strand of NZ_MUXN01000002.1, from coordinate 333,654 downwards.
GGACGGCGGGCCTCGACAGGCCCGAGAATGGCGAACTGCACACCGCCGATTCTGGCCCTGGTGCGTGCGGCAGGTCCGTGAAGGCCTCCTTACCTACCCTGAAGGTAGTGAAGGAGGCCTTCACGGACTCGGCTAAGCCGTCATCCGAGGCAGGCCTGGACGGCGTTGGCCAGGTTCGCCGCCCGTGTGTCGTCGGGCCGGTAGTTCCAGAGGTTCGTGACGTAGCCGAAGCCGACACCGGCGTCCGGGTCGGCGAAACCGATCGATCCGCCGGAACCGGGATGGCCGAAGGAACCCGGCCCGAGCATCGGCATGGGCGGGCAGGCCCGCCAGAACCCCAGGGACATGTTGAAGGAGCGGTCGGCCGGGATGTCCAGCCCTGGCGGCAACCCGTACATCTTGGTCTTGTCCGTCTGGATCGCCGTCATCGTTTCGACCGTCGACGGATCGAGCAGCCGCAAGCCGTCGACGTCGCTGACAGTGGCGGCGTACATCCGCGCCAGCGATCCCGCGTCGGCGATCATGTTCGCGGCCGGGAACTCCGCCGCGCGCCAGGCACGGGTGCGGAAGTAGCCGGTCGCGGGATCCAGGGCGCCACCGAGAACTCCGGCCCGCATCTGGACCGCGTCCGGGGTCCACATGGACTCGACCCAAGCGGTGACCGTCTCCGCGTCGAGCCCGGTCGTCGCGATCATGCCGGCGAGCAACTCCTCCACGGTGAACGGAGCCGCGTCTTCGAACCGGGCCACCCTTGGCTCTTCCGCCTCCGGCAGCCCGATCCAGGCGCTGAGCCCGAGCGGCGCGGCCACCTCCTCGGCGAAGAACGTGCCGAGCGACTTGCCGGTGATCCGGCGCACGACTTCCCCGACCAGGAAGCCGTACGTGACCGCGTGGTAGACGTGCTCGGTACCCGGCTGCCACAACGGTTTCTGCGTCTCGAGCGCCCGGATGACCGGATCCCAGGCACACGCCTGCTCGAAGGTCAGCGGTCCGTCCACGACCGGCAGACCGGCCTGGTGCGACAGCAACCAGCGCACCAGGATCCCTTCTTTGCCTCCGGAACCGAATTCCGGCCAGTACCGGACCACCGGGGCGTCCAGATCCAGTTCACCGCGCTGCACCAGCAGATGCACGCAAATCGCGGCAGCGCCCTTCGTCGTGGACGCGACCTGGACGATCGTGTCCTTGTCCCACGACCGGTTCGCCTCCCGATCGGCGAGACCGCCCCACAGATCGACGACGGGACGGCCGCCCACGTACACACTGCACGCGGCGCCGACCTCCCCAGGACTTCCCTCGAAGTTCGCGCGGAACGCGTCGGCGACCTTCCCCCAGCCGTCCTCGACGTCACCACCGAAGCGCGGTCCGGTGGTCTCGTTCGTCCCCTCGGTCATACCGTGTTCCTTTCCAGAAAACGAAATCCCGGGCTCCGGGATCAGCCGCGGAGCCCGAGGACCACGATCACCTCCCGCGCTGACACCGCGCAGTCACGGCGCTGACACGCACCTGACCGAGATGCTGATCTTGACAGCCGCCGGTATCGTCCGGTTCATGAGCGACGCGCCGCCGACCCCTTCCGAGGCCTTCGACCTTCTGCTCACCGGTAACCGGCGATTCATCGCGGGCACCCCGGAGCACCCGAACCAGGACGCCACCCGCCGAGCCGAAACAGCCCCCGGACAGCGTCCCTTCGCTGTCCTTTTCGGCTGTTCCGACTCACGGCTGGCCGCCGAGATCATCTTCGACCGCGGCTTGGGCGACCTGTTCGTCGTCCGCACCGCCGGCCACGTCGCCGGCTCGGAGGTGCTGGGCAGCATCGAGTACGCCGTCAGCGTCCTCGGTTGTCCCCTGGTCGTCGTGCTGGGCCACGATTCCTGTGGCGCCGTCGCCGCGACCCGCGCGGCGCTGACCGACGGGCTCGGCACCAACAGCTTCGTCCGTGACGTCATCGAACGGGTCACCCCGAGCATCCTCGCCGCCCGCGCCGCCGGCCTCACCGGCGACGACGACATCATCGACGAGCACATCCGGCACACCGTCGACCTCCTGGCCGACCGCTCCCGGCTGCTCGCCGACAAGATCGAAGCCGGGGAGACCGCGATCGCCGGACTGTCCTACCGGCTGGCCGACGGCAGCGCCCGGGTCGTCACGACCCGCGGCCTGACCGAGCAGCAGGCCTGAACCAGGCAGGACCGAGGTCGTGAGTGGCAAATAGGGTTATTGAGCCGTAAGGCAAGGTGTCCGGTTGACGTGGCCGACGAGGGCGCGAGTGCTACTCAGGGTGAGGGGTGTGTGGGAATAGGGACGTTCAACGTCCCTATTCCCACACACCCCGTCGAGACCGGACCAGTCACACGGGACTGTATGGGTTTCTGGTCATCCAACGCCCCGAAATCCACACAGTCGGCGCCAAGGTCCAGATGTTGTGAAAGCCACGTTCGCAACGTTGAAGGTTGCGAACGTGGCTTTCACAACATCCGAAGCCGGCACACCGGCGAGCGAGCCTGACACCTCGCCTTGCCTTGTCCCTCAAGAAAACCAGCGTGTGAGCGCCTCCTCGAGCGGCTTGGACGACGACTCCGTCCACGCGACGCAGCCGTCGGGACGGACCAGCATCGACGGGCCCTCCTTGGTCCCCACGTGGCGCACAGTCGGTGGGAGCGGCCGTTCCGAGGGCGAGACGAACAGTCCACCGCCCTTCTCCGCCAGCGCGTAGAGCCGTTCTTCATCGCCGTCCGCGAGCGTGAGGAGCTGATCCTTCACGAGAGTGCCGACGAGCGGGTCGTCGTCGCCGAGATCGTGGCGAATGCCGACACCCGAGAGCATCTCGCCGATGTGGCGATTGCCGTCGGGCAGCGTGATCAGGTCGCTCACGACGGTGCGCAGCGCGCTCGTGAGCGGGTCAGGACGCATCAACGCGACTTGCGCACGGGTGTTCTCCAGGACGCGCGCGCCGACGGGATGGCGCTCGGCGGTGTAGGAGTCGAGGAGATGATCACGCCCGTTCACCGCCGCGGCGAGCTTCCAGCCGAGGTTCGCCGCGTCGACGAGCCCGAGGTTCAGGCCTTGGCCGCCCAGAGGTGAGTGGACGTGCGCGGCGTCGCCCGCGAGCAGAACCCGGCCCTTGCGGTAGGTCGTCGCCTGCCGCGCGTTGTCGGACCAGCGCGTCGCCTTCGACATCGACAGGATCCGGACGTCGGTGCCGCTCACCCGCTGGATCGACGCCTCGACCTCCGCCTGGGTGACCGGCGCGCGCCGATCCGGCGGCGGACCGTCGAACTCGATGACGGCCTGGTAGCCGGTGATGGTCGGCTCCGTGCCGGGGAACTCGAAACCGGCCAGCTTGCGGACGCTGCTCCGGCCGCCGTCGCAACCGACCAGGTATCGGGCGTTCAACGGACCCGTGCTCGTCCGCACGGTCACGCCGTCGTCGTCCTGTTTGAAGTCCTCCACCGTGACACCACGGCGGATCTCGATCCCGAGTTCGCCCGCCCGCGCGGTCAGGATCCTTTCGAGCACCTCCTGCGGCACCATGCGGCTGTGGCGATCCGGGTCGCGTTGGAGATCCTGGTCGATCACGAACAACGCGGAGAAATGACCGCCCGGCTTCCTCACCGGTCCGGATCCGGCAGGTGCCGCTTTCGCCAGCAGCTTCGCCTGTTCCGCCTCGAGCGTCTGCGCGAACCCGCGTCGCTCCAGCGCCTCGACAGCCACCGCGCCGATCGCGGCGGCCTTGATCCCCCGGTCGGGCTCCACGAGCCGCTCCAGCGCGAGCGGCTTCACTCCCGCGGTCGCGAGCTCGATCGCCAGGAAGAGCCCGACCGGGCCGGCGCCGACGATGACGACGTCGTGCACCACGAGATCACTCATGCTTTTGTCCTTCCGTCTCGGACCAGAGCTGTGCCCTGTCCTCGACACGCAGGCTGCCGCCGCCCGCTGGCATCTCCCGCACAGGGCACTGACGCCCCCCTGGCAGCCCGCTGTCATGATCGCGCCGTGGAACTCGACCGGGGATATTTCCGTCAGGTTTACGAAGGCTTGCTCGAACTCGATGACGACGCAGGCGGGTGCCGGACGTACCTGGACGGTCAGCGGTCGATCGCGGCCGACCACCTGGCCGAGTTGGAACCGCTGCGTGAACGGGAACGAATACCTGTCGGCGGATACACCGGGGACGACGAGCAGTTGTGGCGGATCATGAAGCTGTACGGGCTCGGCCGGATCAGCGACTATCTGATCGAACGGTTCTGTACGCCGGGAAACACGTCCGCCACGCACACGGAGTTCTTCTCCGGCATCGGGTTGGTCCCGTTCGACCACGCCGGCGCGTTCTCCCCGTTCCACCACGAAATCGTCGCGGTGGTGCAGGACCCGTCGGCGACGAACGTGACCGTGGAAGAGGTGCTGTGGCCAGGCTTGTGGTTCGGTGACCTGTTGTTCAGCCGGGCCGGGGTGCGAGTGCGAGCGCCTCGGCACCTCATCGACGCCACCGTGGCCACGACTTCGACGCTATACTTCACTTTTCGCCGAGCATCGCGCCCCACCGACGACTTGTCGCACGGCTGGGGTTCGAACTCGCAGTGGCGGACCTCCTTCACCCGGTTCTACTCCGATGTGGAAGGCCTGCACCTCAACTGGGACGGCGAGGTGGACATCGCCGTCGACCCGCCCGGCTCGCCTGAACAAGCCACCGTGCCACTGGACCAGCGCCGGGAATTGTTGCTGCACCGCTGTTTCGTCCGCGGTCCGCTACCGGCAGACGAGAAGGACCGCTTTCCCTACGACGACCGGCTCACCCTCGCCTCCGCCGAGTGAGAGGACATACAGCTCATCGGGTGCGGGCCCGGACGTGGACCCGCTCGCCCTGCTTGCCGAACAGGCTGAGCACCTCGACCCGCCCGCGGCCGGCGGCGCCGAACCAGTGCGGCGTCCGGCAATCGAACTCGGCCGCCTCGCCGGGGCCGAGGACGACGTCCTGGTCACCGAGCACCAGCCGCAGCCTGCCCCGAAGCACGTAAAGCCATTCACGGCCGGTGTGCGTGCGCGGGCGGGGTTCGTCGTCGCCCGCGGGGATCGTCATCTTGTACGCCCTCGGCCCGTTTTCGTGCCGCGTGAGCGGGATGAGGACCCGGCCGTCCTCGGGTGGTTCGAGCACCCTCGGCGACGAGACGATCTCGTCGACGCGCAGGCCGAGTGCGGCGATGACCGGCAGCACCAGTTCGAGGCTCGGCTTGCGCCCGCCGGATTCGAGGCGGGACAGGGTGCTGGTGGAGATACCGGTGGCACGGCTGAGTTCCACCAGCGTCGTGCCCTTCTTCTCCCGGGCGCGGCGCAGTCTGGGCGCGATCAGTTCGATCGCGGCGGTGACAGTGGGTTGGCTCTCCATGCCTCCAGCACAGCAGCTCGTCCCGATACCGGCAAAGTTCTTTGCCGAAACAGCCAGAAGGCGCCGACGCTGGCGCCATGATCGAAACCAAACGGCTCCCCGCCGGGGTCTATCTCCTCGCCTTCAGCCTGTTCGCGATGGGGAGCGCCGAGTTCCTGATGGCCGGGGTTCTTCCCTCGGCCGCCGCCGACCTCGGTGTCTCCCTGTCGTCCGCGGGCGTGCTCATCACCGCGTTCGCCCTCGGCGTCGTCCTGGGCGGCCCGCCGTTCGCCGTGCTCAGCCTGAAATGGCCGCGGCGGACGGCGTTGATGACCACGCAGGCCGTCTTCGCCGCCGCCATCGCGACCGGCCTGCTCGCCGACGACTACTGGATCCTGCTGGTCACCAGGTTCGTCGCCGGTCTCGCCTACGCCGGCTTCTTCGCCGTCGCCGCCGTGACCGCGATCAGCCTGGTGACGCCCGACCGCAACGCCCGCGCCTCCGGCGTCGTCGTCGCCGGGCTCAGCGTCGCCATGGTCGCCGGAGGCCCCGCGGGCACCCTGCTCAGCAACCTCACGGACTGGACGGGCGGTTTCTGGGGTGTCGTGGCGCTCACGGTCGTGGGCGTGGTCGCCTGTGCCGCCGGTCTGCCCGCCACCGCGTCCGCCGCCCCGAGCCTTTCGGGGGAACTGGGCGCGATGCGTTCCTGGCGCCTGTGGGGCGTCTACGCCATCACGATCCTGAGCACCGCCGCCTACATGGTGTCCTTCAACTACCTGTCGGCGATGTTGTCGGACGTCGTTCCCGCGGTCTGGATTCCCGCGGTCCTCGCGCTGTTCGGGGTCGGCGCCTTCGCCGGGTTGTCCGTGGGTGGCCGGATCTCCGACCGGCGCCCGCACCACGCGCTGCTCGGCGGCGTCCTCGGCATCGCGGTGTTCTCCGCGCTGCTCGCTCTCTTCGCGGACTCCGCGTGGGTCGTCGTGCCGCTGGTGTTCCTGCTGGGCGTCGCCGCCTTCGTGGTCAACCCGGCGCTCTACGGGCGGGTGTTCACGCTCGCCGCCTCCGCCCCGACCCTCGCCGGGGCGACCACGGTCTCGGCCTTCCAGCTCGGCATCAGTCTCACGCCTGCTTTCGCCGCCGGGGCGCTGGACCTGGGGGCTTCGCTGACCGCCATCCCGTGGATCGGCGCGGCCCTGGCGCTGGTCACGATTCCCCTCGTGCTCCTCGATCGCTCGCATGACAGGATGCTCATTTGCTAGCATCATGTCATGGCTCAGGTCGAGAAACGGCAATTCAACGTCTACCTGCCGCCCGACCTCATCAAGCGGGTGAAGCACGCGTCCGTCGATGCCGACGAATCGCTGTCGTCGTTCGTCGAACGGGTGCTGGAGGACTACCTGCGGACCAGTGAGGAACGCGAACGATGAAGGTCATGCCGATCCGGTACAGCGCCGATGTCGCTGCCATGACGCGGTTCTACGAGGCGCTCGGCCTGCGGGTCGGTTCGGTGTCGCGCCCTGGCGGCTGGGTCGAATTGCCCGCCGAGGGCGGGATGCTGGCCATCCACCAGTCGTCGGGCGAGGACGTGGGCCGGTGCGAGCTGGCCTTCGAGGTCGGCGAACCGCTGGAGGACGTCGCGGAACGCCTGCGGGCGGCCGGATTCGAGCCGGAACCGCCGATGGACGAGGGCTTCGGGTACTCGATGCGCGTCCAGGATCCCGACGGTGTCTGGGTGCAGCTCAACCTGTACGAACGAGACCTCTACACGTGACCGAGACCCGGCGCGCGGGACCGCTTTTCCTCGCGGTCGGCATCGTCGCGCTCGAGTTCGCGGCCGCCGTGACCGGGTTCGTCGCGTCGACCCTGCTGCCCGTCGTCGCCGCCGATCTCGACGCGAAGAACAGCCTCGGCCTCCTGATCGCCGGGTCGACGTTGGGCCTGTTCGTCGCGCTCCCCCTGGCGAGCCGGGTTCTCGGCCGTCTGGGGCCTCGCGGCACCCTCGCCGCCGGGATGATCGCCTACCTCGGCGGGCTGTTCCTGGCCGCCGTGTCGCAGACGGCGTGGATGTTCGCGCTCGGCCAGTTCTCCGCCGGGCTCGCCAGCGGTCTCCTCGCGGTTTTCGGGGTCAGTTCGGCGATCCGGCATCTCGACGACCGGCTGCGGATCCGCGTGATCGCGGCGTCCTCGGCGATGTGGATCCTGCCCGCGCTGGTCGGCCCGGCCGCCACCCTCGGCCTGGAACATCTCGTCGGCTGGCGGTGGACCCTGGTGCTGCCGGTGCCGTTCGTCCTTTTCGGACGGTTGCTGGTGGTGCGCGCGGCTCGCGGAGAACCACCCACGGACGAGGTACCGCGCCCGCTGCTGCGGACCTTGTCGGTGCCGCTGGGCGCGGCCTGTGTCGTGTTCAGCATGGGCAGGTGGCCGATCGCGCTGGCCGGGGCGGCGATCACCGTCGTCGGGATGATCGCGATCCTGCCCGCCGGTACCGCGCGGCTCCGGCCCGGAACCCCGGCCGCGCTCGGCGCGATGGTGCTGTTCGCGATCGGCTATTTCGGCGCGGACAGCCTGATCACCGTGCTCCTGACGAGCGTGTTCCAGGTGAGCCTCGGGCAGGCGGCGATCGTCCTGAGCGCCGCCCCGCTGGGCTGGGCGGTGACCAGCCTGGTGGCCACCAAGTTCACCTCGGCGCGGTTTCCCGCCGTGGGCTTGGGTTTGACCGCCCTCGGCACCGCCGTCGTCGCTTTCGGCGGTTCGTTTCCCGTGGCCCTCGTCGCCTGGACCGTCGCCGGAATCGGCGTCGGACTGGCCTATCCGGGCCTGTACATCAGAGCCACGACCGCGGACTCGAACGGTTTCAGCGCCGCGGAACTGGCGACCGCCGTCATCACCGCGGAATGTGTCGGACAGTTGCTCGGCCGGGCCGTCGGTGGCGCTCTGAGTTCCTCCGGCACCGGATTGCTCGCCTCGTACGCGCTTTTCGCGGCCGCCCTGGTGGCGGCCGCGATCGCCGCCCGGCCCAGCCGGTGAACCTCGTGATCAGGTAGCCGGGAGGACGATGACTTTGCCGCGGATGTCGCCCGTCTCGCTTCTGCGGTGCAGGGAAACGAGTTCGCCGAGCGGGTGCCGTTCGGCGACGTCGATGGCCATCGCGCCGCTGTCGACCATGGCCACCAGTTCGGCGAGTTGGGCGGAGTCGTTGCGGACCAAGACATGCGTGGTGGTCACGCCGCCGGTGCGCGGTGCGTCGATCTCGTTGGTGACCGAGATGACGCGGCCTCCGGGGCGCACGAGCGGAACCAGCGCGTCGGCCTGCCGCCGGTCGAGGCCCACGAGGTTCAGGACGGCGTCGACCTGACCGTCGAGCGCGTCGCCGAGGGAGGTGGCGGTGTAGTCGATGAGCTGATCGGCGCCGTATCGCAGAACCGTGTGCCTGCTGCGGGGACTGGCGGTGGCGATCACCTGTGCCCCAGCGCGTTTGGCGAGTTGGACGGCGAAACCGCCGATCCCGCCACCTGCGCCGTTGATCAGGATCCGTTCACCCGGGAGGAGCCGGCCGCGCTCGATCGCCTGCCACGCCGTCAACCCGGCGAGCGGCAGCGCCGCCGCGTCGGCGAGGGGGACGACGGTGGGCGCGGCGACCATCGCCGAGGCGTCGGCCACGGCGAATTCCGCGGCCGCGCCGTCGATCCAGCCGATGACCCGGTCGCCGACAGCGTGCGTGCGCACTCCCCCGCCGAGTTCGACGACCGTGCCGGCGACATCCCAGCCCAGTGTGTGCGGCAGGTCCACGGGCACCAGGTCGCGTAACGCACCGGCGCGCAGAGCCGCCTCGGTCGGGTTGAACGAGGTGGCGGCGACCTTGATCAGCACCTCGCCCTCCGCGAGAACCGGCCGGGCGACCTCCTCGATCCGGATGACGTTCGCGTCGCCGTGCTGATGAATTCGTGCGGCTTTCATGATCTCGACCGTAAAGTCCCCGGCCGAGACGAACCATGTGCCAAAGCCGCTTGTTTCCTTCGCGATCGTCTTCGAACGCGTAGGGTCGACCATCGTGGACGTGCTGAGCGATGTGCTGTCGGTGGTGCGCACCGGCAGGCCGAGGTCGGCCCTCGTCGCCTGGGACGGCCCGTGGGCGCAGCAGTTCGCGCCCGTTCCCGGCGCCGTCGGATTCCGGGTGGTGGTGCGGGGCAGCTGTGTTCTCCTCCCGGCCGATGCCGCACCGATACGGCTCGTCGCGGGTGACGTCGTGCTCCTGCCACACGGACGCGGGCACGTGCTCGCCGACGGCCCGGCCACGTCACCGACCACCCAGGCGTGTGCCCCTGCCGCCGACGACAGCCCTCCCCTCGCGATCGCCGACACCGCGGGACGATCCACGGTGACGTTGTGCGGCGCCTACGAACTCGCCCCCGAGGGCCATCACCCCTTGCTGCAGGACCTGCCCGAAGTCCTCCACCTCGACTCCCGTGCCGACGGTCGTACCGAACTGAAGACCGTGGTGGACATGCTCGGCGCCGAAGTGGAGCGGCAGAGGCTCGGCACCGACGCCGCCATTCCCGCGCTCCTGGACATGCTGCTGCTCTACGCCCTGCGCGCCTGGTTCGACGGCACGCCGACCGACCCCGAAACCGGCTGGGCGGCCGCGTTGCGCGACCCCGCCATCGCGGCGGCCCTCCACGCCATCCACCGGGACCCGGCGCACCCTTGGACCGTCGCGTCGCTGGGCGAACGCGCCGGCCTGTCCAGGGCACCGTTCGCCAGGCGCTTCACCGAACTGGCGGGCCGGCCACCGGTGCGCTATCTGACCTGGTGGCGCATGACGACCGCGGCCCGGCTGCTGCGCGAGTCCGACACACCGCTCAGCACCATCGCCGAAGCCGTCGGCTACCACTCGGAATTCGCTTTCGCCGTGGCGTTCAAGCGGCAGTACGGCACCCCACCGGGCACGTACCGACGGTCGACGCGCCTGCGCGAAACCGGCTTCAGAACAGGGGCAAACCGGGTTCCAGACCCAGCCGGACCCGTCCCGAACCGCCGAAGAATTCCGGCGCCTGGTTGACGTGCTGCAGCGCGACCATCCCGTCGCGGTGCAGCCGTTCCAGGGCATTGCCCCGGTAGAGCGAGGTGGAGCCGCCCAACCGGTACATCGCGACCAGCGCGTCCCGGCCGACCGCCGCCGCGTGGGCCATGGCCGAGTGCAGATCGGCGTGGAGGGCGACAGTGGTCGGCACGGCCCGCTCGGCGGCCTCGTCGATCCGCCGGGCCACGTCGAACAGGAACAGGCGCGCGGCACGGACCGCGGCTTCGTGGCGGGCCAGCGTTTCCTGAACGTGGGGCTGCTCGGCGAGCAGACCGCCGAACGGGGTCGTCTTGCCGGGGGCGAGCGCGACGAGTTCGTCGATGGCCTCCTCGACCGTGCCCAGCGCGACGGCGGTGCAGCCGGCGAAGACCAGCAGGATGGGGTTGAGCCGATACGTGGGCCGGTCCAGCCGCAGCGGGTCGTCGATGTTCGCCGTCAACTCGGCCGGGACGAACGCGTCCTCGAGCACCACCCGATGGCTGCCCGTGGCGAGCATGCCGCTGACGTCCCAGGTGTGCTCGATCTTCAGCTGGTCCTGGCGGACGTGGAACAGGCGCACATCCGGTTTGCCCGCCTCGGTGGTCGCGGGCTGCTCGCCGTCCATCACGACGGCGAGCGGGACGAACCACTCGGCCGACTCGATCCCGCTGACGATGCCCCACTGCCCGGAAAGCCGGTACCCGCCGTCCACCACGACGGCCTTGCCCGGCTGGCCCGCGTTCGCCAGCACCGGTTCCGGGCCACCTGTCCAGACCTTCGCCGCACCCGCCTCGCCGAGCATCGCCGCGGTGAAACCGAAGTTGGCGTTCCAGACGACCCAGGCGGCCGAGGTGTCGATCCGGCCCAACCGCTCGTAAACGGTCAGCGCGGTGGTGAGCGACACCTCCAGTCCGCCGTACTCGGCGGGAGTGAACAGGCTGAACGCACCGGCGTCGCGGAGTTCGGTGACCAGATGGCCCGGCAGACGGCCGAGCTTGTCGGCTTCGTCCCGCGCGGCCTCGATCGCGCCCCGCAGCAGGTTCGGCAGGGCGAGTGCCCGGGTGTCCCCGGAAATGGTGTCGGACATGAGCCCAAACTGCCAAAGCGGTGTATACACGCGATCTACGTCGTAGATTTCGTGTACGACACCGGAGAGTGACCGCCGTCACTGTTCGACGGGTTGTGGCAACCTCCTGTACCTGTGAACGCCTGAAGGCTCGAGAAGGACCGATACGAAACCTGGGGAACACATGAAGAGACTTTTGGTCATGCTGGCCGCGACGCTCGCGATACTCACGCTGACACCCGCCTCACCCGCCGGCGCGACGACCCGCTTCGACCGGGAACTCCAGGCGCGTATCGCACGGGCCCAGGCCTACGCCGACAGCAGGCCCGGCGAGACCGGGATCGTCCTCCGGGACCGCTGGACCGGTGCCGTCTACCGGAGCGCGGCCGCCGGGACCCTCATCTGGGCCTGCTCCACGCCGAAGCTGGCCATGGTCGTCGACCTGTTGCTGCGCAACGATTCCGGCGCGGTCAAGCTGACCGCCGAGGACCGGGACCTGATCCACCGGATGCTCAACTCCAGCGACGACGCCGCCGCCCACACCCTGTGGACCCGGTACGGCGGGGAGGCCGAGTTCGCCAAGCGCTTCCCGTCGTACGGGATGACCGACATGCGGTTCACCGACCAGCACCCGCATCACTGGGGCTGGATCCTGACCACCGCGAACGACCTGGACCGGCTGGTCAACTACGTCCTGACGAAGCTGCCCCGTCAGCACCGCGACTACATCGTCCGCGAAATGCGCACCGTCGACGTCAACCAGCAGTGGGGAGTCTGGGGTGCCGGCGCGGCCGCGCGGCCCGGCAACAAGGACGGCTGGTCCGACGACAACGACGACGGCTCCTGGATCATGAACTCCGTCGGCTTCGTCGGACCGCACGAGCGATACACCCTCGCCCTGATGAATAACACCAAGGTCATCCAGAACGGTTACGAAACCGGGCAGGAGACCACCACCAAGATCAGCGAGATCCTGTTCAAGGGCTATTTCAAGGGCTGAACGTGCGACGTCGGGCCCTGCGGATCCCGCCGGGCCTGGCGTCGCCGCTCCTTTACTTGGGGTGGTGATGTTCGCAGTCCGGATTCGGGCATTCCGCAGCATGCCGAGCGTTCCAGGCCGCGCCCATCGCCTCGAATCGCCGGGAGAACCGCGCGTCGCGGCGTGCGCTCCACGCCGAGGGGACCAGCCTTCGGGTCACCAAAAGCTCATGAGGTGCGTAGTCGTTGCCGGTGCCGGACACCTCCATCCCGGCGGCCGTCAGGATGGTCCGCATCGCCACGGCCATCGCCTCACCGATCGTGGACGTCAACCGCGCGAACTCGGCTGTCTCCTCGCCTTCCCGATGCGGGTCGTCGAACCAGGCTTCTTGTGCCGCGTCGACAAGGACATCGTGCGCTCGCCAGTCGATCAGCACGCCCCGCAAATCCGGGATATCGACCATCACGACCGCACCGGCGGTGCCCGTCGGATGGCCACCAGGCGCCACCGGCAATCCGGCGGCGGCCAATTCGGCCTGAGCGACATTCCGCAAGGCCTCCAAATGGTGGCGTCTCTCGGGGTCTGCCGCGGAAGGTATTTCCGTCATGCCGACATCTTTCCCGATGTCCACGACGAAACCTGGATCCTCTATCTCGGGCACGATGGAGCCATGAGCGCGGAAGACGTCGACGACCGGTCCCCGACACGTCGTCGACGTGTCCGCAGGCGTGTGGTTTCCCTCGCTGTGCTGGTGGTGCTCGCCGCGCTGTGTGGCGCCCCGTTCCTCCCCAAGGTGGCGAACCGCTTCGGCTACGCCCTGCCGGGAGAAAGGGGCCTTCCGTACAAGATCCACTACAACGGCCGGGACTACCGCAGCGACGTGACGTGCGCCGGCGCGCGATGGTGCGAAGAAGAAAGAACTCCGGAGCAGAGAGCAAGACCGTATTGCAAGCCTCGTGCCGAGCTGCGCCTCGGGAGAGGCGACAGCGACCCGGGGCTGGTGCGGGTCGATGAAGTCTTCACTCTGTTCGGGCCTTCGCACCCCGTTTTCACCGTAGGCGTCACCCCGGCCGGAACGTTCACGACAATCGTCGTCGAGGCCTCCGCCGACTGCTACCTGACGTACGACCTGATGGGCGGCCCTTAGCCGGTGAGGAGTAAGGCGAAGGTGGTGCTCCTGGGCACGGGGGTCGTGAGTGTTTTGAGTCGTTCTAACGACACTTTCCACTCACGACCCCCGCGCTGATGCCGCGAGCGGCCAGAATCCTCGTCACGTCGGAGAGCGGAGTGCTCCGGCGAACCGAGTGGGCCTCGCCGGTCATGACGTCCTCGACCGTCCGGCCTTTCATGAGGGTTCCTCCTGATCCTGTTCGAGGACAGCCGGTGTGCTCTGGACATCGTTCATGCCCGATTTCCTTTCCTTACCGGTACCCGACTTCCCCCTCCGGCGGAACGCCTCCACCACGCTGGGCAGCGTCGGATACAGGTACCCGGCGCCCATCAGCTCCAGGAGACCGGCCGCCGCGAGGTCTTCCCGCAGTTCCTGTTTCACCCTGGCCAAGGCGAACGTGATTCCGTGCCGCCGCAGCTCCACGCAGATTTCGCGCAACGCGTCGGCGGCCGTGATGTCGATTTCGACATTGGCTTCGGTGTAGAGGACGAACCATTCGACCTGTTCTCCGGCAGCCAGCGCGGCGCCCAGTGTCCGTCGCCGGAAATCGTCGACGATGTCGAACAGCGCCACTCGATGGCCGTCGGCGGCGAGCCAGGCGGCATGCACTCCGGTGGCCCCGCCGATGTCGAGCACGCGCAGGGAGCCGGCGGGCAGATGCCGGCGCACGATCTCCTGGGTCCGCAGGAACTCGAGACGGCCGACCGCGCCGGTGAGTCGTGCTCCCTCGTCGATCGACCGGTAATGCTCGATGATCTCGCGCGGCAACTCGGTCACGGCGCGAACTCTACGACCGGATGACCCTACAGGCCAACGCATCCCTCTTGACCTTTGTCGCGCGACAAGACGATCCTGGCAGTCTTGTCCGCTTCTCCCGAGGAGAATAATGCGACGCTTCTTCGTCCTTCTTTGCGCACTTTTCCTGACCGCCACCGCCGTCCCGGCGGCGGCCGATACGCCGCCCGACCCGGTTCCGGGCGAAAGACCCCCGATGGGGATCACCTGGGCGACTGGGTCTCCCTACTGTGACTCCGCCCGGCTCGGCGAGGCCGCCGTGAAGGCCGCGGCGGACCAGCTGGTCACGACCGGGCTGCGTGACGCCGGGTACGAGTACGTCATGGTCGGCGACTGCTGGCAGTCGGATCAGCGCGACGCCGACGGCAAGCTCACCGTCAGCGCCCCCTTCTCGTCCGGCATCCCGGCGCTGGTGGACTACATCCACTCACGCGGGCTCAAAATCGGCTTGTACAGCGGCACAGGCGCGAAAACCTGTAGCGGCCGGGCGGCGGGCTCGCTCGACCACGAGGACCTCGACGCCCGGACCTTCGCCGACTGGGGCGTGGACTACCTGCGCTACGACACCTGTTACAGCGTCAACGGCGACGCGCCCGCGCGGGTCAAGAAGATAGCGGACGCGATCAAACGCGCCGGCCGTCCGATCACGCTCGAGATCGACGACTACGACCGCGCCCAGAAGCAGTGGCTGTGGGCACGGGCCGCCGGAGCCCAGGTCTGGCGATCGAACGACTGGAACTCGACCTCGGACTTCGGTTTCTCGATGAAAAGTCTCGACAAACAGTTCGGGCTCGACGGGCACCAAGGCCCGGGCGGCTGGAACATGCCGGGCTCTTTCACCTTCAGCTACCTCAACACCGCGGAGCGCCAGGCCAAACTCGGGTTGTGGGCGGTGCTCAACGCGCCACTGGTGGTCGACATGTTCCTGTCCGCGGACGTCAACCTTCCGGCCGCGGAAATGAACAATCCCGACATCATCGCCGTCCAACGGGACTGGGCCGGCGTCGCCGGGCACAAGGTCCGCGACACGGGATGGACCGAGGTGTGGACGAAACCGATGTCCGACGGATCGGCCGTGCTGGTGCTGCTCAACCGCGGCGAGCTCGCCGCGCCGATCACCACCTCCGTGGCCGACGCGGGACTTCCCGACTCGGCCGGGTATCGCGTGCGTGATCTGTGGACGGGCGACGAGACCGTCACGACCGGCGCGCTCGGCGGAACCGTCGGGCGGCACGCCGCCACCGTGCTGCGCGTGTGGCCCAGGACCGCGTCCGCCGCGCCGCGGACGTCGCTGACCGTCGACCTGCCCGGCTCCGTGCCGCCGTCCCAGCCGGTGACCGCCACGGTCGAGTTCACCAACAACGGCACCACGCCGGTCTACGGTTCTCGTCTGCGGTTGACCGAGCCCGCGCAATGGCAGTTCGAGGGCCCCACCGAAGCGACCATCGAGATCCTCCCACCGGGTGAAACGTGGAAGACCACGACAACGCTGCGCCCGATCGGGACCGCCACCCAGCCGTTCAAGATGCCTGCCGTCGTGACTTACGAGACCACGCAAGGCCCGCGGACCGCGACCGCGTCGGGCGAAGCACCGCTCATGCTCGCGCCGACATCGGGCGTGTCGCCCAACCTCGTTCCGTGGATCTCGATGGAGAACGGCCTCGGCCCGGTCGAGCGGGACAGCGTCGACAACGGACACCCCTTCACCATCAACGGCGTCGTCTCCCCGCGCGGCGGGCTGGGCGCGCACGCGCCGTCGGTGGTGAAGTACTACCTCGGCGGCAAGTGCAAGCAGCTCGCCGTGACGGTGGGCGTCGACGACCGGGGACCTAACGGGACACTCGGATTCCGTGTGCTCGGGGACGGCGTCGAGCTGGAGGCCACGGGGAACATGCGGCACGGAGATCCCTCACAGTACCTCGTCGTGCCGGTGAAGGACGTGCAAGTGCTCGCGCTCGCCGTGGACGACGGCGGCGACGGCTCCGCCGGGGATTGGGGAGACTGGGTGTATCCGTACATCAGCTGCTGAAAGATTCGTGAGTGGTGCGGCCGGTTCCGGACCGGCCGCACCGCTCACGACGGCCCAGGTCAGAGTCTTCCTTGATACGACTGGGGAACCTTGCCGCTGAGCAGGGCGGTGATGTTGTACGCGACACTGCCCTTCACGTTGGCTGTCAGATCTTGCCCATACGCCCACGCCTTGGTCTTGGGGTCCACCAGGCCCCATATGCCCTCGACCCTCGCCACGTACTGGCCGTTCTCCTTGCCGGAACGGATCATGTCGATCGGGCGCCCGTCCTTGACGGCGTCGGGAAGCTGGGAGATCTCGGGGTCGGGTAGCTCGGCGACGAAGCTCTTGTCGTCCAGGTACAACCTGCCTTGCAGTCCCTCGGCCTTCGCCCAGACGAAAGTGCGTGCCCCGTCCTTTCTCGGGACAGGGTCCATGATCATGGTGACCTTCACCCCGTCCGCGGTCTCCGAGGGGTAATCGATGGGCGCCTCGGCCTGGCCCTTCTTGTGATAAAGCGTGAGAGTCGAGTTGTTGGTGATCTCCTGGATGTCGGCCTTCAGCTGATCCCCGGAGATCGGTTGCGCCGGGTCGATGGGCAGGTACTTGACGATCTGCTTCACCACGAATCTGGAGATCGACTCGACGGCCATGGTCTTCGACCGTCCGAGCTGAAGCGCGGTCAAGCCCGCCGAACCCACTGCCTCGAGCAGATGGTCCTTCAGCTTGTCCTTGATTTCCTTGACCGTCGCCTTGATCGCTTCTTTGGTCTTTTCGAGCACCTTTTCCTTCGACGTCTTGGCTGTGGCGCCTGCCGCTTTCTTCAACGACGCCTCGAGCAAACTCACCCGCTCCTGGAAATAGGCGTGACCGGCCCCGGCGATCGCCGGTGAGACGACCTCGCCCCAGCCAGGCACCTCCACACAGGCGATACCGGCGACGGCGAGCAACAGGTCGAAGTTCTTGCCGCACTGATCCGCCACGTACTTCGCCATGGCGGCCGGGTCTTCAGTGAGCTTGTCGAAGGCCGCGCCCTTCAGGTTCTCGTCCTGGAATTCCTTCGCGTCCCGTGCGAGTCTGAATTCCTGTACCACGCGGTCGAAACCCGCCTTGCCCGCTTCCGCCATCGCGCCGAGCGTCCGGTACCCCGGCGGGATGAACTCGGTGCCCAGTGCCAGCGTTCCGTTTCCGATCTTCAGAATGACTTCGATCGCCTTCGTGGCCTTGCTCGGATTCTGATTCGCCCATGCCTTCGCCGCCTTGGTTTCCAGCAGTTGCGGCGCGTAGGTCTGAAGCTTGGCGAGTGTCTTGGCGAGCTCTTCGATCATGTCGCCGGACGCCTTGATCGCGCTGTCCGCGGTCGCGAGCGCGGGAATCAGCTGCTCCGGGGTCTGCGCACCCCGCAGGTTCTGGTCGGCCGTGAACAGTTTGGTGACGACCTTGTCGCGCAAGGTCGCCGCGGTCCGTTCGAGCAGTTTGCCCTGGACGAGGAGCCCGTTGCCACTGGGGCTGAGGTAAATGAACTCGTAGTTCCCCAGCTCGTGGATGTCGGCGGCCAGCTGCATGGCTTGGAGATTCTTCATGTTGAGCGGGTCTTTGACCGTCTTGATGGTCTCCAGCATCTCCGTCTTCCGCTTTTCGAGCTCGGCGGGCGGAAGCTTGGCGAATTTCGCCACCGCTTTTTCTCGTTTGGAGGTGTACAGCTGCTTCCACATGACCGAAACGGTCGATTTGGTAGCGCTGTCGGCTTTGGTCTGCGTAGGTGCGGTCACGTCTCCGGGTCCTTTCGCTGCGCGCCGTGGTCTGCCGTCGTCAGTCGGTCGCCATCGTCATCTCGGCGATCATCTCGGCGAGGTCCGCGTCGTCGAGCTTCGTGGCTTCGGGAAGTTGCTCGACGACCTCGACGAACGACTCCCACAACGCGGCGGCTTCGTCTTCGTCCAGGCCGGTCACGGCGATGGCACGATCCAGCGCTTCCATGACCGCGGCGGTGTCGAGCTCCTCGGCCGAGAAGTCCGGCGTCATGTGCACGCGGAGCGCCTCGGCGAGCCGGACCTTGAGGTCGGTCAGGTCCCTGCCGGGCGCGTCCTTGACTTCGCTGGTCATCGGTCATTCCTCTCGATCGACGGGGTCGGTGCGCCGGCTCAGCTGGTCTGCAGGTCGTTCTTGACGGAGGCGAGCACCTCGTCGATCTCCTCCTGGGTCAGGTTTCCCGCCCAGGGCAGTTCCGCCAGGACGTCGTCGAACGCCTGGCCGATCACCCTCGAAGCCTCTTCGGGGAGGGCCGTGGCCGCGGCGTCGGTGAGCCGTCTGGTCGTCTCGGCGATCGTTTCCTCGTCGAACATGGCGTCCATGGCGGCGAAGGTGGCGTCCTCGTCTTCCTCGCCGGTCGCGCTGAGGTCGAAGCCCCATTCGTTGAGCCGCGTGACCCGGTCCGGCATCGGCAGTTCCTCCAACGCCTGGAACTGCTCGTACACCATCGCGTAGAGCTGCGGGTCCGCTTCGTTGGCCGCGCCGTAGGTCAGGTCGCGGCACTGGTCCCAGCTCTCCCGGGTGCCGTCGAACTCCGCCCACAGGGTGGCGAACCGCTCCCCCACGGCCTTCATCGGGTCGTCGGGCTCACCGTCGTCTGCGAAGGTCACCTCGAACTCGGCGAACAAGGCCTGCTTGTCCTCCCCCGCCGCGGCACGCTCGAAGAACCCGACCGCCACCTGACCATGAGTACCCTCCGCATACCCCTGGAAAGCGTCCGTGAAGACCGGCCAACCCTCCTCGGTCCGATCCCAGTACCCGCTGTAGGTCTGAAGATCGGCCACGAACGGCGCCCGATCCGGCTCGTCCTCCTCGTCCGGCTGTCCCGCCGCCTGAGCCGCTTCCCATTCCCGCTGGATCTCGTCGGCTCCGAGCTCGGCCAGATGTCGGACCAGCTCCATCCGGTCGGTGTCCTCGACGTGCCGGAGGAAGAGTTCCCGCTCGGCCGGGAAATCCGATTTCTCGTTCAGCTTCGCTTTGAAGCCGTCGAGGTTTTCCTTGTCCTCCATGGCCTCGTAGGCTTCCGCCACCATCGTGAAGAACGGGATGATGGACGCCTCGTCAATTTCCATGACCTCCAGCGCCACCATCGACGTCTGTGTGTCCACGGGCTCGTCCCTTCGACCGGGTGGTTTGCCCAAGACGCTAGAAGCCGCGAACGAGACGGAGTTGCCTCGAAGGGCAAAACGGCGGACACCGCGTGGTGCCCGCCGTGGTTCCCGGCCGGTTCAGGAGCCGCCGGATCCGTACGGGCGGGTGATGATCTCCAGGATGTGACCGTCGGGGTCGTCGAAGTAGACACCCCGGCCGCCGTCCTCGGTGTTGATCTCGCCGGGCCGGTGGTGCCTCGGCCCCGCCCAGTACGGCACGCCTCCGTCGCGGATCCGCCCGAAGATCGTGTCGAACTCGTCCTCCTCGACCAGGAACGCGTAGTGCTGCCGGGAGAACTCCTCGGTGCTGTGCATGACGTCGAGCGAGACCTCGTTGCCGGTCTGGACCACCAGGAACGGGCCGTATTCGACGGGCTCGGGCAGCCCGAGGATCGAGACCAGGAAGTCCGCCGTGGCGGCCCGATCCGTGGCGTTGATGATGGTGTGGTTCAACTGAATCGTCATGAACGGACGATAGAATCTCAACCTTACTGGAGGTCAACCGCGCGTCCGTAAAGTTTCCTGCGCTCGCAGTAGCTCCTCAAGCACCGCCAGGTCATCCGCAGAGTGGATGACCTGGCCGCGGCGCCGGGGCGGGTACGACCGTGGTCGCACCCGCGACTTCGCCCCTCGGTCCGATTCGCCGATCCCGTTGGCGGGACAGTATTTCCGTCATGATTGAGATCAGGGAACTGACCAAACGCTACGGCCCGACGGTCGCCGTGGACGATCTCTCCTTCCGGGTCGAACCCGGCTACGTGACCGGATTCCTCGGCCCCAACGGGGCGGGCAAGTCGACCACGATGCGGGCCGTGCTCGGTCTGGACACACCGACCTCCGGCGACGCGCTGATCAACGGGCGGCACTACGCGGCCATCGATCGCCCTCTGCACCAGGTGGGTGCCTTGCTGGACGCGTCCGCCGTGCACGGCGGGCGTACTGCCTTCGACCACCTGTACTGCCTGGCCCGCAGCAACGGGATCCGGAAGGCGCGGGTGCGCGCGGTGCTGGACCGGGTCGGTCTCGCCGGCGTCGCGGGCAAGCGGATCGGAGGGTTCTCCCTCGGGATGAAGCAACGGCTCGGGATCGCCGCGGCCCTGCTCGGCGATCCCGGCGTCTTCCTGTTCGACGAGCCGGGCAACGGCCTCGATCCGGAAGGCATCCGGTGGATCCGCGACCTCATGCGCTCGCTGGCGGCCGAAGGCAGAACCGTCCTCGTCTCCAGTCATCTCATGAGCGAGATGGAACTCACCGCCGATCACATCGTGGTCGTCGGGCGGGGAAGGCTGATCGCGGAGGCCTCGATCAGCGAACTCGCGGAACGGTTCCGGCGCGACGTGCTGGTGCGCACGCCGGACGTCGCCGAGCTGACCCGCCTGCTGCGGTCGGCCGGTGCCGTCGTCACCCGCCAGCCGGACGGAAGCCTTGCCGCACAAGGACTCGACGCCGTGACCATCGGTGACATCGCCGTGCGGAACCACATCGCAGTACACGAGCTCACGCCGCGCAGCGACTCCCTCGAAGACGCCTACCTCAAGCTCACCGACGACAGCATCGAATACCGCGCGGAAAGGGCGAACCCGTGATCGACGTCATCGCTTCGGAAACCGTCAAGGCGAGATCGGTCCGTTCGACTCGCGTGCTGCTGGCCTCCTCGGCCTCGGCCGTCTTCGTCGGCGGCCTGATGGCCCTGATCTCCGCCGGAGCCTGGGACGCGGCCACCCCGGACGAACGCGCCCATTTCGGCGGCCTCGGTGACGGCACCTCCGTCCTCACCGTCGTGCAGCTGTGCCTGATGGCTTTCGGCATCCTGACCGCCACGTCCGAGTACTCCACCGGAATGATCCGTACCAGCCTCGTCGCAGTCCCGGTACGACGGAAGCTCTTGCTGGCCAAGGCCTTGGTCGTCGCGGCGAGCACCTTCATCGCGGGCGAGGTGATCGCGGTCGCGACGTTCTTCGTGAGCAGGCTGCTGATCGGCGACCGGCCCATCGGGTCACTGACCACTGTGGACACCGGTCTTCCGGCGGTACTGGCCGAGGGCCTGCTGATGATGGTCGTCGCCCTGATCGCGCTCGGCCTCGCCACGATGATCAGGTCCACCGCCGGAACGCTGGTCACGATGGCGGTGCTGCTCTTCGCCCTCCCGATGCTGCCGCAGATGCTGCTGCCCGCGCCCTGGGGCGGCCGGATCGCCTCGGTGCTGCCCTCGGAACTGGCGGGCCAGCTCAGCGGGGCGGCGACGGAAACACACCTCTCCCCGCTGGGCGCGCTCATCGCGATGGCGGTGTGGGTGACCGTGGCGATCTACGCCGGACTCGCCGCCATCACGAGGCGAGACGCCTGATCCCACTCGGCCCGGCCTGACAGACGGTGTGTGCACCACACCGTCCGTCAGGGACCACCGGGTCACTCCCGGACGGCGGCCGGGGCCGCGTCCCGCTCGGGTTCGACGGGGCCGGGCTCGGCCGGAACCCCGGCCACGGGCTTGCCGCGCCGCCTGCGGATCTCGAATCCGACGAGGATCAGCACCAGCGTCACCGCGCTGAGCCAGAACTGCGAGCGGGTGGACGGCAGCAGAGCCATCGCCAGGATCACCCCGGCCATCAGCGCGATGGTCGCGTAGCTCAGCCACGGGAACAGCCACATCTTGAGCGTGAGCTTGTCCGGGTCCTCCCGTTCCAGCCTGCGGCGGAGCCGCACCTGCGCGAGCGCGATCGAGAGATACACGAACAGCGCGACGGCGCCATAGGAGTTGACCAGGAACTGGAAGATCAGGTTGGGCGAGGTGTAGGCGGCGATGACGGACACGTACCCGATGACCGTCCCGGCCAGGATCGCGCGCCGCGGCACACCGCTGCGGGAAAGCCTGGTGAACGCCTTCGGCGCGTCGCCGTTGCTGGTGAGCGCGAACAGCATCCGCGACGAGGTGTACAGGGCCGAGTTCAGGCAGGACAGCACCGCGGTCAGGACGATCGCGTTCATGATCGTCGCCACGGCCGGGATGCCGAGCACCTCCAGCACGGCCGCGTACGGGCTCACCGCGGTCGCCGGATCGTCCCAGGACTTGATCGCGACGACGAGGAACACCGAACCGACGTAGAACAGCACCACCCGGAGGATGATCGACCGCATGGCCTTCGCGACGGCCTTCTGCGGCTCCGCGGACTCGGCGGCGGCGATGGTGACGATCTCCGCGCCGGTGTAGAAACCGATGCACGGGACCACCGCGGCGAGTACCGCGCCGATACCGAGTGGCGCGAATCCGCCGTGGGAGACCAGATTCGTCAAACCGCCGTGGGCACCCGGCCAGAAACCGAACAGGTACAGGGCGCCGACGACCAGGAAGACGACGATCGCGACGACCTTGATCGAGGAGAACCAGTACTCGAACTCGCCGTAGGAACGGGCCGAGACCATGTTGGTGCCGGTGAGGATCAGGAGCAGGCCGAGACTGAGCACCCACAGTGGCACGTCCGGTACCCACAGTTGCAGGATCCGGCCGCCCGCGACCGCTTCGACCGCCACGACGATGACGAAGAAGTACCAGTACATCCAGCCGACGGCGAAGCCCGCGCGGTTGCCGAGCGCTTCCCTCGCGTAGACGTAGAACGACCCGAGCGCGGGTTTGGCGATCGTCATCTCGGCGAGCATGCGCATGATGAGCACGGTGATCAGGCCGGCGATGAGGAACGAGATCACCGCGGCCGGACCGGCCGACTGGATGACCACGCCGCTGCCGACGAACAGTCCGGCTCCGATGACGCCGCCGAGGGCGATCAAGTTCATATGTCGCTGCTTGAGCCCTGGTTTCAGGCCGCTGCTCTGTGCCGGGTCGGACGCTGAAGTCACGTCTCCTCCTTCTCGCACGCACCGCCGGAGCGGTGGCGCTGGGAGCTCCATTGTGGTTCCGGTCACCGTAGGAACAAGTCGGGCCCTGGGCGAGTGCCAGTTACGATGTGGGACAGGGGTCCAGATCACCCTCGGGACGACCGGCGCACCGCCAATGCCAGCAGCTCCGCCGCAGGTCCGGCGAGACGCCGGCCTTCCGGCCACACCGCGCGCATCGTCCGGCCGAAGTCGACACCCTCCACCTCGACAGGCACCAGTCCGTGGTCCGTGACGTCCAGCGCGCTGATCACCGCGGGGCCTGCGCCGGCGACGACGGCGTTGCGGACGGCGGACGCGGATCCCAGTTCCAGCAAAGGTTTCACCGGTCCCAGCCCGGCCTTGCGCAGTGCGGTGTCGACGGTCTCCCTGGTTCCGGAACCGGGTTCCCGCACCACGAGCGGCGTGCTCGCCAGCTCCGCCGCGGTCAGCGGCCGACGGTCGCGCGCCCAGGGATGGCCACCGGAGACGACCACCACGAGCCGGTCCACGGCGACCTTCCACGACGTGAGACCGGGCAGTGCCCCTGGCGACTCGACGAAGCCGAGGTCGACCTTGCCCGAACGGGCCAGTTCGGCGACCTGATCCGAATTCGTGACCTCCAGACCGAGGCGGAGGCCGGGATTCGCGCGGTTGAGCTCGCCGATCCACCCCGGGACCAGATGCTCGGCCAGCGTCATGCTCGCCGCGATCCGGAGTCCGGCCTCGTGCCGGGTCCGCAGGGCTTCGGCGCCGTCGAGCAGTCCGGCCAGCTCGCCGAGCACGCGGTGCGCCCGGCCCACGATCACGCGGCCGTCCGGGGTGAGCGCGGAACCGCGGCGAGTGCGGTCGATCAGCACCAGGCCGAGCCTGCGTTCCACAGTGGACAAACGTTTGCTCGCCGACGGCTGCGTCATCCCGAGGACGGCGGCGGCCTGGCTAATGCTGCCCAGCTCGCCGACGAGAACGAGCAGGCGCAAGATGTCCAGCTCCGGTGCGGTCATAGCCAAAGTGCATGACCTACCCGTCGCTCTCCCGGCTACCGGCGTGGTCTTCGCCGGACGACGCTCGTCGGCATGGGCACCATCACCGCGCGGCGAACGAAGCCGCATCTGACCGGTCTGGCCGTCACCGCTCTCGGCGTGGCCGTCGCGTACCTGCTGAGCACCGCGGTTCCCGTGCTCAGCGCGCTCACCCTCGCCGTCGTCCTCGGGGTGCTCGCCGGTTCGCTGCCGGTCCTCTCGGACGGCACCCGGCAAGCGATCGCGAAGGTGACGAAGAAGCTCTTGCGCGCCGGTGTCGTCCTTCTCGGCTTGCAACTCGCGCTCCCGTCGGTGCTCTCCCTCGGCCCCGGCACCCTGCTCGCGGTCGTGCTGACCGTCGGCCTCACGTTCCTCGGCACGATCGGGATCGGCAGGCTGATCGGCGTCCCGCGCGGCCTCGCGATGCTGGTCGCGACCGGGTTCTCCATCTGTGGCGCGTCGGCGATCGCGGCGATGGAGGGAGTCGTCGAACGCGAGGACTCCGACGTCGCGACCGCGGTCGCCCTGGTCACCTTCTACGGCGGTCTGGCGATCGCGGCGGTCCCGCTCCTGGGCGGCTGGCTCGGGATGGACGCGCTGCGGATCGGCGGCTGGGCCGGGCTGGGTGTGCACGAGGTCGCCCAGGTGGTCGCGGCCGCCACCCCGGCCGGGACCGCCGCCGTCGCGGTCGCCGTGGTCGTCAAGCTGAGCCGGGTCGTCCTGCTGGCACCGATGGTCGCCGCGGTCAGCGTGCGCGAACGCCGTCGCCGCCCTTCCGCCGCCGGGAAGCGTGCCCCGCTGGTCCCGTTGTTCGTCCTCGGTTTCCTGGCGATGGTGGTGGTGCGGAGCACCGGGATCCTGCCGGGCGCGGCGCTCGACGTCGCCAAGGTGGTCTGCACGCTCCTGCTGGCGGGAGCACTGTTCGGGCTGGGCTGCGCGGTCCGGATCGGTGCCCTGATCCGCACTGGCGGGCGGGCGCTGCTGCTCGGGCTGCTCTCCACGCTGCTGGTCGGCACCATCGCCTACGTCGCCCTGGCCCTGCTCGTCGGCTAGTCCGCGTTCCGTGAAGGCCTCCTTGAGGGACTCTGAGTCCCTCAAGGAGGCCTTCACGGAACGTCCAGGGCTTGGGCGGCCGTGAGCAGGGCGAGCGTCTCGATGTCGGACGCGGAACAGCCGCGCGAGAGGTCGTTGAGCGGGGCCGCGAGCCCTTGGAGGATCGGGCCGAGCGCGACGGCGCCCCCGAGCCGTTCGGCGATCTTGTAGCCGATGTTGCCGGCGTCCAGATTCGGGAACACGAGGACGTTCGCGCGACCGGCGACCGCGGAGCCGGGGGCCTTCGCCGCCGCGATGGACGCCACCAGCGCGGCGTCGAACTGGAGCTCGCCGTCCACCGGGAGGCCGGGCTTTCGCCGGCGCACCAGCGAAGTCGCCTCACGGACGACCTCGACGCGCTGATGGGCCGCACTCCCCTGCGTGCTGAACGACAGCATCGCGACCACCGGGTCCTCCCCCGTCAGACCGCGATGGGTCGCCGCGGCGGCGAGGGCGATGTCGGCCAGCTGCTCGGCGCCCGGCTCGGGAACCACCGCGCAGTCCGAAAAGGTCAGCCGCCGCCCGTCCGGGAGCAACAGCAAGAAGCAACTGCTCAATGTGGACACTTCAGGGGCCAGGCCGACGACCCGCAGCCCCGCGCGCAGGACGTCCGCCGTCGGCCGGGTCGCCCCGGCGACGCAGGCGTCCACCCGACCGGCCCGCAGGGCGGCCGCCGCCACGAACACCGGATCGCGCCGGGCGTCGGCGAGTTTCTCGGGGTGACGCGAGAAACCCGCCGTCAGGGCGGCCGCGGTCCGGTCGTCGGCGAGGGCGTCCGCGACGTCCACGATCACGTCGTCCGGCACCCCGGCGGAGCGAAGCCGCGCGCCGTCGCCGAACAGCGACGGCACCACGATCCCCTCGGCCCGGAGCGAGAGGGCGGCTCGGACGGCGCGATCGTCGTCGCCGTCGGGCAGCGCGACGCGGAGGTTCCGCCCGCGCAACGCCTTCCGCCATCTGTCGAGCGTCACGTCCGGCGTGGCCTCGGTGATCAGGCTCATCGAAGTACCTCCACGTACGAAGCGGGGGCCGCCGGAAGACGGCGACCCCCACCGGGTGAAAGGGGCTGGTTCAGGGCTGGACGGCCTTCTCGACGTCGTTGAGCATCGCGTCGACGCCGTGCAGCAGTTCGGTGAGCACCTCGTGATCGGCGACCAGCGGCGGGGAGATCATCAGCATCGTCGCGCCGCGGTCGTCGCCGCGGAGGATGACGCCCGTGCGGCGGAACGCCTCCGGGAGCACCTCGCGAAGCACCTTCAGCGACTCCGCCTCGGTCAGCTCACGGCCGCTGTCGCTGTCCGCCATCAGCTCGATGGCGTAGAAGAACCCGGTGCCTCGGACGTCCTTGACGCAGCGGTGCGCGGACTTGAGCGAGTTCAGCGCGGCGAACAGTTCCGGGCCCTCGGTGAGCACGTTGTCGAGCACCTTCTCGTCCCGCATCGCGGTGAGGTTCGCGACGGCGACCGCGGTGGCGACCGGATGCCCGCCCCAGGTGGCGCCGTGGGTGAAGACGCCGCCCTTCGGCGAGTCGTACAGCTCGGTGACCAGTTTCTCGCGCACGATCACCCCGCCGAGCGGCGCGTAGCCCGACGTCGACCCCTTGGCGAAGGTGATCAGGTCCGGCACCACCCCGGTGACGCCGTGCCCGAACCAGTGCCCCAGCCTGCCGAACGAGCAGATGACCTCGTCCGACACGAGCAGGATGCCGTACTTGTCGCACAGCGCGCGCAACGCGGGCCAGTACCCCTTCGGCGGGACCAGCGCGCCGCGGCCGTTCTGCACCGGCTCGGCGAACAGCGCCGCGATGGTCTCCGGGCCCTCTTCGAGGATGACCCGCTCGATCGCCGCGACACAGTCCAATTCGGCCGCCGGGCCGCAGTCTCCCAGCAGTCCCAACGTGTTCGGCACGTGCCGGACGCCCGGCATGAGCGGGCCGAAGGGCTCCTTGATCTTCGCCAGCCCGGTCACCGAAAGGGCGCCGATGGTCGTGCCGTGGTAGGCCATGTCGCGGCTGATGATCTTCGTCCGCTCGGGCTGTCCCTGGCTGCGGTGGTACTGCCGGGCGAACTTCAGCGCGGTTTCGACCGCCTCCGAGCCGGAGTTGACGAAGAACGTCGTCCCGAGGTCGCCCGGCGCGAGTCCGGCCAGCAGCGTGGCCGCTTCGATCGCGGGGGTGTGCGCCGAACCCCAGTTGCTCGCGTAGGCCAGGGTGCCGACCTGGTCGGCGGCGGCCTTGGCGATGTCGGCGCGCCCGTGGCCCATGTTGACGCAGAAGAGCCCGGCGAGGCCGTCGAGATGGCGGCGTCCCTCGCTGTCGATCAGGTAGCTTCCCTCGCCGCGTACGAACACCGGGAAATCCGAGGCCCAGGTGTCCTTGCGGGTGAAGTGCGGGCCGAGATGCCGTCGAGCCTGCGCTCGCAACTGGGTGACGTCCACGGAGACCTCCTTCGAGACACGAGTCTGTGCTTCGACTTTCGCAATCCGCCCGGCCCCGGCCCAGCGCCAGAGCGGCGGCGTTCGATGGGTCCAGATCGGGTGCCAAGTCCGTGAAGGCCTCCTTGAGGGACTCTGGGTCCCTCAAGGAGGCCTTCACGGACTTCTGCTCGGTGGTGACGAGTGGGGTGTTGTCCTCGCGGGCAGCGGGACCCGAAGACGTCGCGAAAGCCACTTTCGCGACGTCAGATGTCCCGAAAGTGGCTTTCGCGACGCTCGGCGCTGCCTCCCCGCAGCCCTCCCCTACGCACCGCCCAACGCGCGTGAAGGCCCCCTTCCCTCGGCTGGTCACTCAAAACCTCAGCCGAGGGAAGGGGGCCTTCACGCGCAAAGCGACCTACACGTAGTCCTTGTACTTCTCCAGGAACCGCACGGGCTTGGACAGCGCGTCGCGGCGGAACGGGTCGCCCAGCTCGCGGGTGCACATGATCTCGACGACGGTGGTCTTGCCCTCGTTCATCTGCGCCTCGACGGCGCGCCGCAGCGCGGGGCCGACCTCGTCGAGCTTCTCGACGACGATGCCTTCCGCGCCCATCGCCTTCGCGATCCCCGCGAAGCTCTCGCTCTCCAGTTCGCCCGCGACGAAGCGGCGGTTGTAGAAGTCGACCTGGTTCTTCTTCTCCGCGCCCCACTGCCGGTTGTGGAACACCACCGCGGTGACCGGGATGTCGTGGCGGACCGCGGTCATGATCTCGCCCATGCTCATCCCCCAGGCGCCGTCACCGGCATAGGAGATCGCGGGCCGGTCGGGCGCCGCGGCCTTGGCGCCGATGATGGTCGGCAGCGCGTATCCGCAGTTACCGAAACTCATCGGGGCGAAGAAGCTGCGCGGCTCCTCGAAGCGCAGATAGCTGTTAGCGACCGAGTTGATGTTGCCGATGTCGGTCGACACCATCACCCGCGGCGGCATGGCCTTTTCCAGTTCCCGCAACACTTCCCGCGGGTGCAGCCAGTTGCCCTCCTCACCTTCCTGCTCCGCGATCATGTCGAGGCTGAACGCGTCGGTCTCGTGGGTCCAGGCGTCGAGTTCGGCCTCCCACTCGTCCTTCTCCGCCTTGATCTTCGCCGCGCGGGCGTCCTTGCTGGAGTCGCAGGCCAGTGTCCGGTCCGACAAGCGTTTGGTCAGCGCGACCGCCGCGTCCTTGGCGTCGCCGCAGATGCCGACGGTGATCTTCTTGACCAGTCCGAGCATCTTGTGGTCCGCGTCGATCTGGATGATCTTCGCGTCCTTGGGCCAGTAGTCCATGCCGTGCTGCGGCAGCGTGCCGAACGGGCCGAGCCGCGAACCGAGCGCGATCACGACGTCCGCCTGCGAGATCAGCTTCATCGCCGCCTTGGACCCCTGGTAGCCCAGCGGCCCGCACCACTGCGGATGGCTCGCCGGGAACGAGTCGTTGTGCAGGTAGCTGTTCACCACCGGCGCGCCGAGGCGTTCGGCGAGCGCCTTGCACTCCTCGACGCCGTCGGCCATCACCACGCCGCCGCCGGAGATGATCACCGGGAACTCCGCCGTGGCCAGCAGCGCGGCGGCCTCGTCGAGGCTCCGCTCCCCGCCGGGACCGCGGTCGAGCCTGGCGGGCGCGGGGATCTCGGCCTCGATCTCGCCGTAGAAGAAGTCGCGCGGGATGTTGAGCTGCGTCGGGCCGAGTTCCGAGTGGGCCCGGTCGAAGCAGCGGCCGGTGTACTCCGCCATCCGCTTCGGGTTGTTGACGTGCCCCTGATACTTGGTGAACTCCTGGAACATCGGCAGCTGGTTGGCCTCCTGGAAGCCGCCGAGCCCGGTGCCCATCGTGCCCGCTTCCGGCGTCACGATGACGACGGGGCTGTGCGCCCAATACGCCGCCGCGATCGCGGTCACGCAGTTGCTGATACCGGGGCCGTTCTGGCCGATGACGACGCCGTGCCTGCCGCTCACCCGCGCGTAGCCGTCGGCCATGTGCCCGGCGCCCTGTTCGTGCACGACCGGTACGAGCCGGATACCCGCCGGCGCGAAGATGTCCATCGCGTCCATGAACGCCGACCCCATGATGCCGAAGATGTCGGTGACGCCGTTGGCCACGAGCGTCTCGACGAAGGCCTCGGACGGGGTCATCTTCTTCCGGCCGCTGACGACCGTGCGGCCGTCACCCGTCTTCCGTTCCGTCATGTTCCGCTCCTTCGGCAGGCGAGATTTACAAAAAACGATACGTGGCGTTCCTGAAATCAGGATGCGGTCGACGATAGGACGACTATCACCCAGGGTCAACGTCGGATTCTGGAAACCGAGACGCGGTGTGCTACTTTTCGGGACATGGAGCTGCTTCGCGAACCCGATCCGATCACCGGGGACACGCCGACCATCCGGCTGTTCTCCCTGCTCGAACTGATCGCCGCCAAGGATCAGCTGGTCTCGCTGCAGGGCCTCGTCGAGGAGACCGGGCTGCCGAAACCGACCCTGCACCGCATGCTCCAGCAGCTCGAAGGGGCGGGCCTGCTCGTCCGCCAGGCCGACGGCCGCCACTACGGCACCGGCCACCGGCTGCGGCAGCTCGCGGAGAACCTGCTCCTCAACGCGACCCACCACGGCGCGCGGCACGCCGTCCTGCGTCACCTCGTCGACGAACTCGGCGAGAGCTGCAACGTGACCACCTTGTCGGGCAACGAGATCGTGTACCTCGACCGGGTGGAGACCCCGGAACCGCTGCGGTTCTACCTCCGGCCCGGCTCACGGGTGCCGATCCACTGTTCGGCCAGCGGCAAGATGATCCTCGCCCAGATGAAACCGGCGCAGCGGCGGAAACTGCTCGCGCACGCGCCGCTCAAGCAGTACACGAACAAGACCCTCACCGACCTCGACGCGCTCGAGGCCGAGTTCACCCGCATCCGCCGCGACGGGTTCGCGCTCGACGACGAGGAGTTCCTGCCCGGCCTGGTCTGCGTCGCGGTCCTCGTCCCGGGTCGCGCCAACCTGTGCGTCGCCGTGCAGGCGCCGGTCATGCGGCTGACACCGGACAAGGCGCTGCAAACGCTCCCTGCCTTGCAGCGTGCTGCCGAGGCGATCAGCAGCGTCGACGCCGAGGGCGGGTCCGAACCGGAAAGTGTTCCGTCGTAAGGAGTTTGCATGGTTCCCGAGCTGCGGCTCTCGGTGCGCGAAGTGTTCGGCATCGATTCGGATCTCGTCGTCGGCGCGTTCCGTGAACGCGACGAGCACGTCCCCGAGATCGACGAGGCGTACCGCTTCAACCCGGACGTGACGCTGGCCCTGCTCGCCGGGTTCACCCGCGACCGCCGCGTGCTGGTGCAGGGGCTGCACGGCACCGGCAAGTCGACCCACATCGAGCAGGTCGCCGCGCGGCTCAACTGGCCGTGCGTACGCGTCAACCTGGACGGTCACCTCAACCGCCTCGACCTCGTCGGCCGTGACGCCGTAGTACTCCGCGAAGGCAAGCAGGTCACCGAGTTCCAGGAGGGCATCCTCCCGTGGGCGCTGCAACGGCCGGTCGCGCTGGTCCTCGACGAATACGACGCCGGCCGCCCGGACGTCATGTTCGTGCTCCAGCGGATCCTCGAACGCGACGGGAAGTTCACCCTCACCGATCAGAACCGGGTCCTGCGGCCGCATCCGTCCTTCCGGCTGTTCGCCACCGCCAACACGGTCGGGCTCGGCAATCTCAACGGGCTCTACCACGGCGCGCAGCGGCTGAACCACGCGCAGATCGACCGGTGGAACATCGTGGCGTCGCTGAACTACCTGCCCGCCGCCGAGGAGATCGCGATCGTGCGGGCCAGGGTGCCCAGCGTCCCCGAACCCCTCGCCGCGTCCCTGGTCGCGGTGGCCGCCTTGACCCGCAAGGGTTTCCAGGCCGGTGACCTGTCCACGTTGATGTCCCCGCGCACAGTGATCACCTGGGCGGAGAACATCGAGATCTTCCGCGATCCGGCGACGGCGTTCCAGCTGTCCTTCGTGAACAAATGCGACGAGGCCGAGCGGGCCATCGTCGCGGAGTACTTCCAGCGGTGCTTCGACGACGAGCTCCAGCTGCTCTCGGCATGACCGCCGGGCAGACGGAAACCCTGCGCCGTCAACAGGTCGAGGAGTTGTGCGCGGCCGCGGTCCGCGCGCTCAGCGGCGATCCGGCTCTGCATTTCCGGGCGCGGCGACTGCATCGGGGACGCGAGCCGCTTCCCCTGCACGCGCCGCATCTGCGGCAGTCCGCCGACGACGATCTGCTGTCCTCACGCGGGATCGCGGACGGGATGGCGTTGCGCCTGACCACGTCGGACGCCGTCCTGCACCGGAGCCTGTGCCCTCGAGATCCGGCCGAACGCGGGATTTTCGAGCTGCTGGAACAGTTCCGCGTCGAGTCGCTCCCGCCGGCCGAACTGCCGGGGATACGACGGAACCTGCGCCTCCGGCACGTCCGCTGGTCGCTGGAGTTCCACCGGTCCGGGCTGACCGAGACCGTCCGAGGCCTGACGCTGTACACGGTCGCGCAGATCTGCCGGTCGCGGATCACCGGCGAACCCGTGGTCGAGGAGACCGAGGACCTCATCGAGGCGACCCGGTTCGCGCTGGCGCCTTCGCTCGGTCACGACCTCGCCGGGCTGCGCCGGCACCGGACGGATCAGAAGGCGTTCGCCGGGCACGCGCTGGGGATCGCCCGGACGGTCGGCGTCCTGCTCACCGGGGCCGAGCAGGAGGCCGAGGACGACGGCGATCCCATCGACCCGCGCTTCACCCTCCTGATCGACTTCGACGCGAGTCTCGGCGAGCAGATCCCTTCCGCGACCGCCGGAACCAGCCGGACCTTGGGCGAATCCGGTGCGGCGTACCGGGTTTACACCACCACGTACGACCGCGAACGACGCGCGGCCGACCTGGTGCGCCCCGGGTCGCTGACCGAACTCCGCGAACGGCTCGACCGCCGGGTCGGGAGGCAGGGCGTCAGCCCGGGGCGGCTGGCACGCGACCTCAAGGCGGTGCTCGCCGAGCCCGCGCGCGACGGCTGGGACAGCGGCCAGGAGGAAGGCCTGCTCGACGGCCGTGCCCTGGCGCAGCTGATCAGCTCCCCCACCGAACGGCGGATCTTCCGCACCGAACGGATCGAACCGGTGGCGGACACGCTCGTGACGTTCTTGATCGACTGCTCGGGTTCGATGACGGCGCACGCGGAACCGGTCGCCGCGCTGGTCGATCTTTTCGCGCGTTCGATCGAACTCGCCGGTGCGACCTGCGAAGTACTCGGCTTCACGACCGGCGGCTGGAACGGGGCGAGGCCCGCGCGGGACTGGAGGCGGGCGGGACGGCCGCGGCATCCCGGCCGGCTCAACGAGCGGCTCCACCTCGTGTTCAAGGACGCCGAAACCCCGTGGCGCCGGGCGCGCCCGGATCTCGCGGCCCTGCTCAAGGCCGATCTGTTCCGGGAAGGCGTCGACGGCGAGGCGGTGGCCTGGGCCTGCGGCCGGATGCGCGCGCGAACGGAATCGCGCCGGATCCTGCTCGTCCTCTCCGACGGCAGCCCCATGGACAGCGCGACGAGCCTGGCGAACGATCCGCACTACCTGGACGAGCATCTGCGGGAAACGGTGCTGCGCGAGGAAAGCACCGTCGAGATCCGCGGGGTCGGCGTCGGGCTCGACCTCAGCCCTTTCTACCGCCGCTCCCGGGTTCTCGACACCTCGGTCACGTCGGGGTACGCCCCGTTCCGGGACGTCCTCGGGTTACTGGCCCGAGGGTGAGTCCTGCTGCTGGTCGCCCTGCTGCTCGCCGCCGGAGTCGCCGAGGAAGTCCTTCGCCTTGTCGGCGGCGGTGTCGATCTTGTCGGAGTGTTCGCCGAAGCGGGATTTCGCGAAATCGGCGGCCTTGTCGACGTGCTCCCCGCTCACTTTGTCCTTCATGCCTTCGAAGTCGATACCCATCGGAACTCCTCTGATATTCGCTGGGCGCCGAAGATCGACGCGTACCTCCATCAAAGGCCATTCGCGCCGTCCTGCAACCTGAGCCGGACGGCTGGGTGAGTTTCCGCGACTTCACCTCATTTACCCTTTCCAGGCAAGGAAATCGGCCTCGACCACCGTGAAGACCGGGCTACCGAGGTAGCTCACTCGGGTGGTCTTGCCGTCCGTTCGCTCGACCACGATTGGCGCTTTTAGCTCTTTCGTGTTCGTATCCCCGGCGTCAGCCAATGCGAGACGACCCAAGGGAGTTCGAATCTTCATGCGCAGGACAATTGCCCGGACGGTAACGGGTGTGGCGATCGTGGCCGGTCTGGTCGCCGCATGCGGCTCCGAGGGCGAAAACGGTGCGGCTGGAACGAATGGCGCGAATGGAAACGCTTCAAGCGCACCGGCCGCGTCGTCATCCGGTACCGGAGCCGACGCGTCATCGGGAGCGGGGACCGGGGACGCGGGTCAGGCCGGTGGTGAAGCGGCCCAGAAGGTGACCGCGGCGATCCAGCAAGCGGCCCAGCAGTCACCGATCATGTTCACCACGGAGAGCGCCGAACTGTCCGAGAAGAGCAAGACGGCACTCGGCGAGATCGCCAAGGCCATGCAGGGCAACGACGTCAAGATCGCCGTCGCCACCCACGCGGGTTACCCCGACGCCGAAAAGTCCAAGGCGCTTTCCGAAAAGCGCGCGGAAGCGATCGCGACCGCCCTCGAAGGAGCGGGTGTGGCCAAGGATCGCGTCAAGAGCGAAGCGAGCGGCAACGAGAAGGCACAGGGCGACAAGGCGTTGGACACGCAGATCACCGTCGCCCAGTGACCTTCGGCGGGCCCGCAGGTGTTGCGAAAGCCACTTTCGCAACGTTGAAGGTTGCGAAAGTGGCTTTCGCAACGCTTCGGGACTGCGCCGAACACCGGTCCGTGAAGGCCTCCTTGAGGGACCCAGAGTCCCTCAAGGAGGCCTTCACGGACTTGGCACCCGCAAGACTATTCGCCGCTCACGACCGCCCCGGCCGTCACCGCGGACGCCCGGGCGCTTCCCGTCGACCGCGCTACCGGCACCCGTGCCTTGTCCGGCGCCGCCAGGCTCCAGACGGCCACCACCGCCACGTTCAGCCCCATCGACACCAGGCCCGCGTTGAACCCGCCGAACGTCGCACCGGTGACGTACAGGACGATCGCGGCGAGCACCCCGGTAACCATCCCGGCGGCCACCGCGGCCGTCCGCACCCGGCGCACGAACAGGATCGCGAGCCAGCCGGGGACGACCTGAGCCAGCAGGTTGTAGGTCAGGTTCAGGATCGTGAGCATCAACGTCGACGCGACGAGGGTCAGGACCGCCGCCAGGACCAGGAAGCTCGCCACCGCGACGACCGTCCACCGCCGTTGCGCGGCGGCCGGGACGTTCGGCGCGAGGTTGCGGCAGACCATGCCGCCGATGCTGAGCGCGGTCGCGGCGAGCACCAGCACGCCGGACAGCGCGGCGCCCGCGGCGACCAGACCGAGCAGCCAATCGGGCAGCAAACCCTTGGCGGTCACCATGAACACCGTGTTCGGGTTCTTCAGATCCGGATGCGCGCTCACGCCGTAGTACGCGGCCAGCACCAGGAACGGGTAGATCAGCATGTACATCGGCATCCACACGGTCGAGCTCTTCACCGCGCGTTCGGAGCGGGCCGGGAACACGTACGCGCCACCGAAACCGAGATAGAACACGATGCTCTGGAAGAGGATCGTCGTCATCGCGAACGTCAGTTCCGAGCCGCCCATGGTGGTCTGCGCCGCGCTGAGCACCTCGGGGCCGCTGACCTTCGCGGTGCCGCCGGCGGCGAGCACGACCGCCACTCCGACGAGCACCACGCCGAGCAGCATGAACAGATCCTTGAGGATCGACACGAACGCGGGCGACCGCACGCCGGAGACGGCGATGTAGACGAACGCCACGATGCCCGCCAGCACCACGCACTGCACGGGATCCAGCCGCAGCCCCAGATTGCTCAGCACCACCTGGAGACCGATGAACTGGTACTGCCCCCACGGGACCAGCGCGATCAGCATCGTGACACAGGTGATCAGTTCGAGCCGCCTGCTGCCGAAATGCCGTCCGAACACGTCGGGCACGGTCATCGCGTCGTACCGTTTCGCCGCCCGCCACACCAGCGGGGCCAGGAAGTAGCCCAACGAGTACGCGAGCAGGATGTAGCCGATGAACCAGATCCCGTAGCTCGCGCCGTGCGCGTAGATCCCGCTCGGGAACCCGATCATCGTCCCGATGCTGTACACCTCGCCGACCGCGAGGAAGTACACCAGCCACGCCGGGAACGACCGGCCGCCGACGAGGAACTCGGAGATCCCGCCGCCGCGGGTGGACCGTCCGGCCCACACGGCGAGCCCGATCGAACCCGCCATCACCACCGCCACGATCGCGATCAGCATCAGTCGTCCTCCGAGTAGTGGGCGCGGTCGAAGAAACGCCAGCTGATCCACAGGCACAGGGTGGTCAGCGCGCAGCAGCAGAACACCCAGAAGAACAGCACCGGGATGCCCAGCACCGACGCCGTCGATCCCGACAGCACCAGAATTCCCGCCAGCAGGGCGAAAGCGGGGACGAACAGTCCGATGAGGACACTCGGCCAGCTGCGGATCATCGCGGTGCTCCCGCCGTCTCGCGCCGCCAGACGACCTCGCCGCCGCTGACGGTGGCTTCCACGGTCAGCTCGCGGATCCGGTCGGGGTCGACCGTGGTGGGATCGCCGGACAGCACCGCGAGATCGGCGAGTTTCCCGATCTCCAGACTGCCTTTGACGTTCTCCTCGCCCGCCAGGTACGCGGCGTCGATCGTGTAGCCGCGCAGCGCGGCATCGACGCCGACGGCCTGTTCGGGGCCGAGCACCTTGCCCTGCCGGGTGATCCGGCGTACGGCGCACCAGATCCCTTCCAGCGGCGGCACGGGCGTCACCGGGGTGTCCGAATGCAGTCCGAAGTGGATTCCGCGCGAGCGGGCCGACACCAGCGGGCTGATCCGGCGCGCCCGCTCGGGGCCGAGGAAGACGTCGCGATGCCGGTCTCCCCAGTAGTAGACGTGTTTGACGAAGAACGACGCGAGGACGTCGTGGGCGGCCATCCGGTCCAGCTGGTCTTCGCGCACCGTCTGGCAGTGCTCGATCCGGTGCCGCCTGCCGGTTCCCGACGGCGAACCCAGCCGCGAGTAGCCGTCGATGATCGCGTCGATCGCCGCGTCCCCGTTGCCGTGCACGGCGACCTGCCAGCCCGCCGCGTCGAGCGCGGCGATCCGGCGGCCGAGCTCGGCGGGTTCGAGCAGCATCATGCCGTGCTCGTCCGGGTCGCAGGTATACCCCTCCGCGAGGCAGCCGGTCTTGCCCTGGATCGACCCGTCCGCGACGATCTTCACGCCGGTCATCGCGAACTTGTCGTCCGCGCCGCCGGTGTCCGGTGCTTCCGGCCTGCCCTCGTCCAGGCCGGGAAGCAGGCTGTGGAACAGGTATCCGCGCACCCGGACGCGCAGTTTCCCCGCCCGACGCAGCAACGCGTACGCCTCCAGCTCCGCCGCTCCGCCGATGAGCCCGATGCCGGTGTCGTGCACGGAGGTCACACCGTTGGCGAGGTATTCCTCGTCCGCCAGGAGCAGGGCTTCGGCCAGTTCGCCCGCGCTCTGCCCCGGCAACCGCGACGTGACCAGGAAAGCCGCTGTCTCGACGAGCACCCCGGTCGGCTCGCCCCGGGCGTCCCGCACGATGAGCCCGCCGGGCGGGTCCGGCGTCTCGGCGGTGATGCCGACTTCACGCAGGGCGAGGGAGTTCGCGGTGCAGAAGTGCCCGGACACGTGGGTCAGCACCACGGGGTTCCGGCCGGAGACGGGGTCGAGATCCGCGCGCGTCGGATGACGGCCGTCCGCGAGCAGCGTGTCGTCGTAGCGGAAGCCCCGGATCCACTCCCCCGGTCCGAGCTCCTTGGCCGCCTGGGCGACCCGGCCGGCGATGTCGGCGATGGTGTCGTTGGGCGGGCTGCCGGCGTCGACCGGCGCGGCGAGTGTCATCCCGAAGAACGCCGGATGGTTGTGGGACTCGACGAAACCGGGGATCACCGTGCGCTCGGCCAGGTCGAGCACGGTGGTCTCCGGGCCGATCAGCCGGGAGATCTCGCGTTCGGAGCCCAGCGCGGTGATCCGCCCGCCGCTCGCGGCCAGTGCGCGGACCCGTCTCCCCGCCGGGTCCAAAGTGAGCACCGTGCCGCCGAGGGCGACGAAATCGGCGGCGGGTTCTTCTCGAAGGGACTCCAGCACACGGACCTCCTGGCGACGTTGCCTGGCTCACGAAGGATCCCCAGACAGTGCGGCACATCTGGCCGCATGAACAGGTCCAGAACGGTCCGGTGCGGTGGTACCAGATGCCCTCAGCCGCCGAGCAGGTCGCGGCAGGCCTCGCCGAGCAGCCGGATACCCGGATCGATGTCGCGCAACGGCACCGCCGCGAAGCCGATCCGGAAGTGGTTGCGCGGCGGGTCGTCCCCGACGAAGAAGATGTCACCGGGTTCGATCAGGACACCGTCGCGTTCGGCGCGCTCCATCAGCGCCCGGCAGTCCAGTTCGGACGGTCCGGTCATCCAGAGGCTGACCCCGCCCGGCGGATACGCCGTCTGCGCCCACGGCAGGTGCTCGGTGACCGCGGCGCAGGTCGCCTCCCATTTCCGCATCAGTTTCGTGCGGTACCGCCGCAGGGACCGGTGGTACTCGCCGCTGTCGATGAGCAGCGCCAGCGCCCGCTGGAGGTGACCGGGCGGATGCCGCAGCACGTAGCGCCGGATCTCCCGCAGCTCACGCACCAGTTCGCGCGGCCCGACCAGGTATCCCAGCCGCAGACCGGGTGAGAGGAACTTGGAGAAGGTGCCGAGGTAGATCGCGTCACCGGTGCCGTCGAGCGCTTTGAGCGCGGGTGTCGGGCTGCCGTGGTACCGGAACTCGCTGTCGTAGTCGTCCTCGACGAGCACCGTGCCCGCGCTCGCGGCCAGGCTGAGCAGCCGGCGACGGCGGCCGATGCTCAGCGTCGCGTTCGTCGGGTGGTGATGACTCGGGGTGAGGTAGAGCAGATCGACGCCGTCGAGTGTCTCCGGTGGACGCAGACCGCTCTGGTCGAC
Organism: Amycolatopsis azurea DSM 43854; assembly: GCF_001995215.1. Classification (GTDB taxonomy): domain Bacteria; phylum Actinomycetota; class Actinomycetes; order Mycobacteriales; family Pseudonocardiaceae; genus Amycolatopsis; species Amycolatopsis azurea. The sequence continues at coordinate 294,476 of NZ_MUXN01000002.1, read as the reverse complement.
GTCGACGCCACGCAACCCGGCGCCGGTGCGCAGGAAGATGTGCCGGGCGTCGAGGTACCCCGGGGTCTCCATCGCCACGACGCTGTCCGGCCCGAGCAGCGCGCGACCGAGCAGGTCGAGACCCTGCTGGGAACCGACGGTGATCAGCACCTCGGACGGATCGGCCTCGATCCCCCGCGCGGTGAGGAGTTGACGGCAGATCAGGTCGACCAGCATCGGGTCGTCGGAGCCGACGCTGTCCTGCAGGCTCGGAAACACGTGCGGCCGGTACAGCGCGTCACGCAGGCAGCGGGTCCACGACCGCGCCGGGAACGCGGTGACGTCCACCTGCCCGGCGAGGAACGGGTACGGATAGGTGTGCCAGTCGACGCGTTTCTCGATGTGCGGCACCCCGGCGTCCGGGTACCGGCGCACCCGCGCGCTCCAGTCGATGGCCGGGCTGGTGCCCCGTTCCTGCACCGCGCAGTGCGGCCGCATCTCCGCGTTGATGAACAGCCCGCTGCGCTCCCGGCTCTCCACGAACCCCTCGGCGACCAGCTCCTGGTAGGCGAGGTTGATGGTGTTGCGGGAAACGCTGAGTTCGGCGGCCAGCTCACGCGAGCTCGGCAGCCGGTGCGCGGGGTCGAACGTGCCGATCGCGATGCCGTGCTCGATGGCGCGCCGCACCTGCCGGTAGAGCGGTTCGGCGGACGTCCGGTCGATTTCGATCAACGTTCGCGGCAACGGCACCTCCCTCACGGCGACGGGGCCGGGACCTGAACGTAGCTCCAGATCCCGGCCCGCACCACCTAGGCCGTGTCCTGTAAGTCTGTTCGATGGGCTTCGTGATCCAGGTGGTTCCTGGCGGTGCGGGCGGATCGGCCTCGTACCGGGTTGTACTCGGCCGCATCCGCCCGTGCCGTCCAGGGACCGCCTGGGCGCGAAGACCGCGAGCAGACTTACAGGGCACGGCCTAGGCCGCGACCTGGCCGAGCGCGTCGTCGAGCGCGACCGAGCCGATTCCGAGTGCTTCGCCGACCGGCGCGGACGTCAGCCGGCCGTCCACGGTGCTGACCCCGCCGCGCAGTTCCGGGCACCGCGCGAGGGCCCCGGACAGGCCGTTGTTCGCCAGCTCGAGCGCGTACGGCAGCGTGACGTTCGTCAGCGCGTACGTCGAGGTGTGCGGGACGGCGCCGGGCATGTTGGCGACGCAGTAGAACTGCGAGTTGTGCACCGGGAACGTCGGTTCCGCATGCGTCGTCGGCCGTGTGTCCTCGAAGCAACCGCCCTGGTCGACGGAGATGTCGACGAGCACACTGCCCGGCTTCATCCGGGACACGAGTTCGTTCGACACCAGGCTCGGTGCCTTGGCGCCGGGCACGAGGACCGCGCCGATCACGAGGTCGGCTTCGACCACGGCCTCCGCGATCGAGTAGGCGTTCGCCGCGGCGGTGCGGATCCGGCCCTGGTACATCCGGTCGGCTGCGCGGAGCTTGTCCACGTTCTTGTCGAACAGGACGACGTCGGCCCAGGTCCCGGCCGCGCCGGCGACCGCGTTCATCCCCGCAACACCGGCGCCGAGTACGACCACCCGCGCCGGAGCCACCCCGGAGACGCCGCCGATCAGCACCCCGCGTCCGCCGTTGGCACGCATCAGCGTCTGCGCGCCGACCTGCGGGGCCAGCCGACCGGCGACCTCGCTCATCGGGAACAGCAAAGGCAGCGAACCGTTCGGCAGCTGCACCGTCTCGTAGGCCACCGACGTCGTCCCGGCGTCCAGCAGCGCCCGCGTGCACGGCTCGCTCGCGGCGAGGTGCAGGTAGGTGAACAGCAGCTGGTCGCGCCGCAGGCGGTGGTACTCCTCGGCGATCGGCTCCTTGACCTTGAGCACGAGCTCGCCGGTCGCCCAGACGTCGTCGGCGCTGTCCAGCACCTTCGCCCCGGCCGCGGCGTAGTCCTCGTCGCGCAGGGACGATCCCTCCCCGGCTCCGCGCTCGACGAACACCTCATGCCCGGCCGAGGTGAACTCGTGCACGCCCGCGGGTGTCACCGCGACCCGGTACTCGTGGTTCTTGACTTCACGAGGGACACCGATCCTCATCTCACGCTCCCGTCTGTTCCAAAGGCAGTGACGCCGAGCGTGCGGCACGACTGGCACGGCCAGAAGAGCCAGAACTCGCGCGATCGACGGGTCCAGTTCGGGACGGTGTGTGGCAGATGATCGCACGAAGTGTCACTCAGGGTGAGGGGTGTGTGGATATAGGGACGTTCAACGTCCCTATATCCACACACCCCTGCGTGACCGGACCAGTCACGCGGGACCGTGTGGATTTCTGGTCATCTAACGCACCGAAATCCACACAGTCGACGCCATAGGTCCGGTGTCACGCGGTGGTGGCGACGACATCGTGAGTGATCAGTGTCGTTGGAACGACCCAAAACACTCACGACATCTCGTTTGGTGCGGCCTACTCATAGCGATGGGCTATGACGTCCTCGCCGCGCACCGCCTACCCTCCCGTCCACCTCCGGTCCACAGTGGTCCGGTGGGAACCCTGGCCATGACTTCGCTGGCGGCGGCGGCCGGGGTCGTCGCCCAGCGCCTTTCCGGGATGGGACTTTCCCTGCTGTGCGTACCGTTCCTGGCGCTGGCGCTGGGCCCGCTCGACGCCGTCCGGCTCACCCTGCTGCTCGGTTTCCCGGTCTATCTCGCGGTCGCGATCACCCATTGGCGAGCGATCAGGTGGGCGCAGGTCGCCTGGCTGACGGTGCCCGCGGTGGTGTTCACCCCGGTCGTCGCCCTCGTGGTCTGCGGGGTTCCCGCACGTCCGCTGCTGCTCGCGGCGGGTGGCTGCTGCGTCCTCGCCGTCGGCGTGCTGGCGAGCGGCATCACCAGCAGGCGGCTGGCCGGCCGGACAGGGGCCATCGGCGCCGGAGTGCTGAGCGCGGCGATGAACTCCGTCGCCGGGCTCTCCGGACCCGCCGTGGCGGTGTACGGGGCGAGCGCGGGCTGGGGCGCGGACGAGACGCGCGGGACGCTGTCGATCTACTTCTTCCTGCTCGGCCTGGTCGCGCTGCCCAGTCTCGGCTGGGTGGAGGTGCCGGTGAGCGTGCTCCTCGCGGTCGCGGGCGCCGCCCTCGCCGGTGACCTGCTGGGACGAGCACTGAGCCGCCGGGTCGGCGAACGCTCCGTCCGCTGGTCCGTCCTCCTGCTTTCGGCGGCGGGTGGCGCGCTGACGCTGGTGCATGCCGTGTGAGGCGTCCGCGAGCGTGTCGTCCCTCCAGTCACGTGTGACGTCCACTCAGCCACGCGAAAGAACCGGCTCGGTACAGATGGTCGTGGGTGGCTGGGACGGTTCGCTTGAGGGGTAAGGCAAACCTGTTGTGTTCGGCCGCTCGCGTGCCTACCGGCTTCGGGTGTCGCGAAAGCCACTTTCGCAACGTTGAAGGTTGCGAAAGTGGCTTTCGCAACGTGGGTGCTGGGGCCGGCCCACGACCCGACCCGCCGGTAATACGATGGCCGGTGATGACACCGCCGGACCGCCCCGAATGGCGATCGCGTGCGTGGCTGGTCGCCTCCGCGGTGCTGGTCGTGGCCGCGATCGTGCTGCTGGCCACCGGCGCGGAGGGGCCCGGCGCGATCGTCGTGCCGGTCCTCGTCGTGGCCACGGCGACCGCAGTGACGACGTGGACGCTGGTCCGCGCCCGCAAGCGACGCCTCGACTACGAAGCACGCCTCACCGGCTGGGCGGCCGAGCACGCCACGCACCATGAGCGGCTCCGGATCGCCCGCGAACTCCACGACATCGTGTCCCACGGCCTCGGCGTGATCACGCTGCGGGCCAGCGCGGCGAGGCGGGTCCAAGGCGACATCCGGGAAGCGGAACGCGAACAGGCGCTCGTCGACATCGAACAGACGAGCCGCGACGCGGTCACCGAACTCCGGCGCATGCTGGCCGTGCTTCGCGACCCTGACGAACGCGGCGCGCCGCTGAGGCCCGTACGGAACCTCTCGGACCTTCCGGCCATCGTCGAGGCCACCCGCTCGCTGGGCCTCGAACCACGGCTGGACGTCGGCGGGCTCGGGGACGTTTCCCCTGGGGTACAAGCGACGATCTGCGAAATCGTCCGCGAAGCCGTCGCGAACACCGCGCGGTACGCCGGACCGACGATCGCTCATGTCGAGCTACGGCGCGAGGGCGACACGATCGTCGTGACCGTCGAGGACGACGGGCCGCGCGGTGCCTGGTCCCCCGCCCGCGGCGCCGGGCACGGCCTGGCGGGACTTCGAGAACGTGCCGAGGTACTCGGCGGCGACCTGCACGCGGCACCGGCCGGGACCGGTTTCCGGCTCACCGCGCGACTACCGGACGGAGCATGGTGACGAATCCCGGACAACCCCCGATCCGGATCCTGCTCGCCGACGACCAGCGGTTGCTGCGGCACAGCCTGGCGATCATCCTCGGCGCCTCACCGGACATGGTCGTCGTCGGACAGGCCGAGGACGGGACGCAGGCGGTGGAAATGGCGCGACGGCTGAGCCCGGACGTCGTGCTGATGGACATCCGCATGCCCGGCCAGGACGGGATCGTGGCCACCAAGGAGATCAGCGCCTGCCCCGACCTGGCCGGGACCAGGATCCTCGTGCTGAGCATGTTCGAACTGGACGAGTACGTCTACGGCGCGCTCCGTGCGGGAGCGAGCGGTTTCCTGCTCAAGGACACCGAACCCGACGAGCTCATCAGCGCCGTCCGCCGGACGCACGCCGGCGAATCCCTGTTCGCGCCCGCCATTCTCACCCGGCTGATCGAGCACTACGTCACGGCGCCGCCGCACCGGAACCCGCCCCCGCCGGCCGGGCTGACCCGACGCGAGATCGAGATCCTCACGTTCGTCGGCCGCGGGTTGTCCAACACCGAGATCGCCGAGACGCTGACCATCGCCGTCAAGACGGTGAAGACGCACATCAGCCGGTTGCTGAGCAAGCTGTCGGCCCGCGACCGCGCTCAGCTGGTGATCACGGCGTACGACCTGGGCCTGGTGGCTCCGCGAAGCTGAGTCACGCGTCCCGCCTCCGGAACACCATCGCGGAAACCCCGACCGCGAGGAGTACCCAGCCCAGCACGACGAGGTGGTGACTTCCGAGGTCCGGCAGGTACGCCGCGAACGCGGCTCGATCCCGGAGCAGCGGGCCCGCGATGAAGTAGTACCCGAGCAGCCCGGCCACCGCCGGAACACTCCGCCGCAGGACCGTCGCGACGGCGGCGGCGAGCACCGTGGTGAGCGCGAGATAGGCACTTGCTCCCGCCGCCTCGGACAACGGCCCACAGACCAGCGCGGTAAGGCCTGCGGCGGGGACGGCCACGATCGGCAGAGCGGCCATTTTGGACAGATGCAGGGCGATCCGGCGGGGCAGGGCGGTCAGGGTCCGGTGGATCTGGCCGCCGCTGTACTCCGACGTCACGGCGATGACGCCGAGGACGAGGAACCCGGCCTGGGCATAACCGATGGATGAAACACCTTGTCGCGAGAACGCGATCGCGAGGATCACCGAAACGCCGAGCGTGCCCAGCAGGGTGAAGTACGTCGCCGGGAGGCTGAGCAACTTGAGTACCTCGGCGCGGAGAGCCCGCCCGGCCGTCACGCGTCCCTCCTGCGGAAAACCAGGAAACCCACGGCGAGCAGCGCCGCGACCCAGGCCGCCATCACCAGGCCACCGGTGACCGGTGCGAGCTGGACGGGCAGATCCACTCGCCTGACGAACATGCGGACCCCGGCCAGGTCGGGGAAGAACACGGCAAGCGGCGTGAGTTTCGAAAGCAGGTAGGTGACCGTGACCACCGACGAGTTCAGGATCAGCACGACGAGCGGCAGGATTCCGTTACGCGTCACCAAGGTCAGGCCGGACGCGAGCAGCGCAGTCAGCACCCAGTACAGGACGACTCCAGGCAGTCGCGCGAAATCACTCGTGCCCAGCAGCGCATCGACGGTCATCAGCGTGACGGCCGAGGAGACCGCCGCCAGCACGGCGACCGCGGTGATCACCGCCGCCAGCTTCGCGATCAGCAACCGCCGCCGGGACGGCACGACCGTCAGGCTCGTGGTGATCTGACGGCCGCCACCGGCGCTCTCCCCCTCCACCGTGTATTCGCTGCTCACCGCGACGACACCCAGGATCACCGCCCCCACCACGCCGAACGCGAGTTCCTGGAACCCGACGTCCACGTTGCCGCCGCGAGCGGCCGCCGACTTGGCGTTGAGGAACGTGAGGGCGGCCGGGACCAGGACGCCGATCGCGATCGAGGCCCACACCGACCGCAGGGACGCGAGCTTGCGCAGTTCGCCCTGGTAGGCCCTCATCGCACGGCCCCGGTGGTGAGCGCGAAGAAGGCGTCCTCCAGGTTCCGGTGCCCGCCGACGACTTCGGCGAGCGTTCCCCGAGCGACGATCCTGCCGCCGTCGATGACCACGACGTCGTCGACCGTCTCCGACAGTTCGCCCATGAGATGGCTCGACAGCAGGACGGTTCGCCCGGCCGCGGCGCGCTCGCGGAGGAAGCCGCGGATCCAGCGGATGCCCTCCGGATCGAGGCCGTTGACCGGTTCGTCGAGCACCAGCACCTCGGGGTCGCCGAGCAGCGCCGCCGCCAGGGCCAGCCGCCGTCCCATCCCCAGCGAGTAGCCGCCGACGCGTTTCCCCGCGGACGCGGACAAACCGACCTCCGCCAGGACCTCGTCCACCCTTCCGCGAGGGACGCCGCCCGCCGCGGCGACCCACTGCAGATGCGCCCGGCCGGTGCGCGCGCGATGCGCCCCCGAGCCGTCGAGGACGGCGCCGACCTTGCGCACGGGATCCCGCAGTTCGGCGAACGGAACGCCGCCGACCAGCGCGGTTCCCGAAGTCGGACGGTCGAGTCCGAGCAGGATCCGCAGGGTCGACGACTTCCCGGCACCGTTGGGCCCGAGGAACCCGGTCACCCTGCCGGGGCGCGCCGCGAAACTGACGTCAGAGAGGATCGTCGCCGATCCTCGTCGCTTGGTGAGCCGGTCGAACTCGATCATCAGGTCTTCTTCCCGTCGAACGTGATCACGTCGCCCGTCAGTCAATTCCAGCGGGACACCCGTGCGCGTCGGACCGGGGACCGAACCTGGCGGCTGCCGCTGGGCCCTGGGTCCTACGGCCGCGACCTTCGGGTCACCTGAAGATGCGCCCGGGTTCCTGGCGGGCCCGGCCCGCCGCTGCCCAGAATCGGGCCATGGCTGTTCTCGATGACCGCGCCGCTGCCCGGCGGCTGGCCGATCGGTTCGGATTCGGCCCCCGCCCCGGGGAGCCGGTCCCCGCGCTGGACGACCTCCTCGCGCCGGGAAGCGCACGACAGGCCCCGCAACTGGCCGCGCTGCCCGACCGCAAGGACAAAAAGGAGGAAAAGCAGGCCAGAGCCGAGCAGGAGCAGCGGCTGACGCTCTGGTGGCTGGACCGCATGGTCGCCGACGACGCCGAACGCCTCACCTGGTTCTGGCACGGTCATTTCGCGACCAGCGAGCAGAAGGTCCGCACGCCGTCGCTGATGCTGACGCAGAACGAGACCTTCCACCGGCTCGGCCGCGGCGCGTTCACCGGGCTGGCCAAGGCGCTGGTGGTGGATCCGGCGATGCTGAAATGGCTCGACGGCAACGACAACAAGGTCGGTTCGCCGAACGAGAACCTGGCCCGGGAGTTCATGGAACTGTTCGCGCTCGGCGTCGGGCACTACTCCGAACAAGACGTGCGCGAGTCGGCCCGCGCGCTCACCGGCTGGACGCTGGACAAGAAAACCGGTGCGGCCGCGCTGAAACCCCAACGCCAGGACCGCGGACCGAAACAGATCTTCGGCCGGACCGCCGACTTCACCGCGGAGTCCTTTGTGGACCTCGTACTGGAACGGCCGGAATCGGCGGCCTTCGTGACCGGCCGGCTGTGGTTCCGCCTGGTTTCACCGACACCACCGCCGCCGGACGCACATCAGCGAATCATCGCCGCGTACGGGCCGGGACGGGACATCCAGGCCGCGCTCCGGGCGATCGCCGGGGAACCGGCGTTCCGGGACACGGCCGCGACGATCGTCAAACAGCCCGTCGAATGGCTGGTCGGCCTGCTGCGCGCGACCGGGCTGAAGGCGAGCGATCTCGAGCCGAAGAAGCTGCTCAACGGCTTGCGCGGGATGGGACAGCTGCCGTTCCGGCCGCCGAGCGTCGGTGGCTGGCCGGCCGGCGGGGCGTGGCTGACGACGTCGGCCGGGGTCGCGCGGCTGAACCTCGCGCGGCTGGTCGCCCAGAAGGCGCGGGACGACGCGCTGGGACGACTGCCGGAGACATTCGGGATCGACACCTGGTCCAACCGGACCAGGAAAGCGCTGGACGGCGTGGCCAAGGACCCTCGCACACTGCTCACGGTGGCCGCGTGCGCGCCCGAGTACGTGGTGAGCGGATGAGGAGGACAGCATGAAGACCGTGACCCGGCGCAGTTTTCTCACCCTGACCGGGGTGACCGCGGCCGGCGCGCTCGCCGTCGGCGCGACCAGGGTGAACTGGGACTCGCTGATGAGCGCGGCCGCGGAGAACCCGCTGGATCCGAACGCGGGGGTGCTGGTGGTCGTCACGCTCTACGGTGGCAACGACGGGCTGAACACCGTGATCCCGGCGGGCGACAAGGCGTACCAGGACGCGAGGCCCGAGCTGGCGTATCAGCCTGAGGAAGTGCTCGACCTCGGTGAAGGGCTCGGGCTGAACCCCGGCATGAAGGGGCTCAAAGGCCTGTGGGACGAGCGAAAACTGGCGGTCGTGCGGGGAGTGGGCTATCCGAAACCGGATCACAGCCACTTCCGGTCGATGGCGATCTGGCAGACCGCCTCCCCCGACACTTCGGTGCCGACCGGCTGGCTCGGGCGCTGGCTGGACACCTCCGGCGCGGATCCGCTGCGCGCGGTCTCGGTCGAGCCGGTCCTCCCTCCGCTGCTGGCCGGGGAGAGCACCGCGGCCGCCTCGATGCCGGTCAGCGGTCTGGTACTGCCGAAGGGCGAGCTGGGCAAGGCTTTCGCCGCTCTCGGCACCCCGGTCCCCGGCGAGGATCCCTGGCGTGCCAGGGCTTCTCGCTCGATCGGCGATCTGCACGACGCCGTCCGCGTCCTGGGCGGTGCCGCGCACGACGCGTCCGAAAAGGACGATGAGGACGAGCAGCGGAACAAGGGAGCCTCGGCGGGCGGCCGCTCGGATCTCGCCGCTCAGCTGGATCTCGTGGCGGGGCTGGTCGAGGCAGGCGTGCCGACCCGCGCGTACTCCGTGTCGCTCGGCGGATTCGACACCCATTCCGACGAGCGCGGCACGCAGCAACGGCTGCTCACCGAGCTCGACGCCGCGCTGACGCCGTTCGTGCGCCGGTTGCAGGGCAGCGACCGGGGCAAGCAGGTCACCGTGCTGGTGTACTCCGAATTCGGGCGGCGCGTGCGCGCGAACGCCAGTGAAGGCACCGACCACGGCACCGCGGGCCCGATGTTCGTGCTCGGCGAGCACGTCCAGGGCGGTTTCCACGGCGAGCAGCCGAGCCTGACCGATCTCGACAACGACGATCTCAAGGCCACGACCGACTTCCGGGACGTCTACGCCACGGTGCTCGGCGACGTGCTCGGCGCCGACCCCGGCCGGGTCCTTTCGGGACACAGCACCAGGCTGGACAACCTCATCCGTACGGCAGGGTGAGCCGGAATCCCGAAGCCTCGCAGGTCAGGTCCCCGCCGTGGGCTCTGGCCAGGCCGCGGGCGATCGTCAGGCCCAGTCCCGAACCACCGCGATCACGGCGCCGTGCGGTGTCCAAGCGCACCAACCTGCCGAAGATCCGCTCGCGATCCGCTTCGGGTACGCCCGGCCCGGAATCGCCGACCAGGACGAAGACGCCGGTCGCCGACTGTCCACAATGGAACTCGACCCGACCGGTGTCGCCCGCCGCGTTCCTGGCGTTGTCCGCGAGGTTCGCCAGGATCTGGGTGACGCGGGCTTCGTCGGCGACGGTG
>NZ_MUXN01000002.1:0-284413 GCF_001995215.1 Amycolatopsis azurea DSM 43854 | reverse complement strand
GCGACGGTGCCAGCAGCATCAGCCGATCCGCCTGGTTCCGCGCGAGATCCCGCAAGCGCACCGTTTCGGTCTCCAGCCGAACCCCGGCGTCGATCCGCGCGAGGTCCAGCAGGTCCTCGACCAGCCGTCCGGCCCGCCGCGATTCCCGGATCAGCAGCAGTTCCAGTTGTTCACGCTGTTCGGGCCGCGCATCGGGGCCCAGTTCCAGCACCGCCTCGGCGGCCGCGTTCACCCCGGCGATCGGCGTGCGCAGTTCGTGCGCGGCGTCCGCGACGAAGGTGCGCATCCGCTCTTCGGACGCCTCCAGGGAGTTCAGCATCTCGTCGAACGCCTCGGCCGTGCGGCCCAGTTCGGTGTCCGTCCGCGAAGGCGACAAGCGGCCACCCCGGCTGCCCGACGCGATCGACCGCGCCAGTCCGGTCATCCGGTCCAGCGGCAGGAGGGCGACCCGCATCCCGAGCAGGAGCGCGAACGCCGTCACGACGATCGCGGCCAGCCCGCCGATCACCAGTACCCGGGCCAACGTGCGCTCGGCGCCGTCGAGCAGCGCGGTGTCGGCGGTCAGCACCAGTTCCGCGCCGTTGATCCGCGGCGGCCCCGACAGCTTGGCGGTCACCCGTTTCACGTCACCGGAACGCTCCGGCGGCGCGCCGATGGTGTCCCCCGACGGCAGGCGCAGGCTCACCACCACGCCGCGCGCGTCGATCCGGCGCACCAGGTTCGCCGGCGCGACGTTCTCCTTCGCCAGTTGCTGAGCCAGCTGGACCCGTCCCGCGAGCAGCGCGTTCAGATTCCGCTGGCCCTGCGCGGAGAACACGGCGGCGATGGTGAACCCCAGCGCCACCAGCACCACCCCGAGTACCAGGGACGCGGTCACGGTCACCCGGCGGCGCAGGGACACGGTGCCGAGGCGGCTCATGCGTCCCCGTCGCGCAGGACGTAGCCGAGACCGCGGACGGTGTGCAGCAGTCGCGGTCCGTTCGTCTCCAGTTTGCGGCGCAAGGCGCTGATGTGGACCTCGACCAGGTTCGCCGCGTAGTCGTCGTAACCCCAGACTCCGGTGAGCAGCTGCGCCTTCCCGACCACGCGGTCCCGGCGGTTCGCGAGGAAGGTGAGCAGTTTCAGCTCGGTCGCGGTCAGCTCGACCGGGATCCCCGCCCGGCGCACCACCCCGGATTCGACGTCGATCAGCAGGTCGCCGACCTCGACGACCGGCCGGGTCCGGCCCAGCCGCCGCAGCACCGCCTCCACCCTGGCCACGAGTTCGGCCAGCACGAACGGTTTCGTCACGTAGTCGTCGGCGCCCTCGCCGAACCCGCGGAGCCGGTCGTCCACCGCGTCCCGCGCGGTCAGCAGCACCACACCGGCCGTGGTGGACCGGCGCACGACCTTGAGCAGCTCGAAACCGTCGCGCCCGGGCAGCATGACGTCCAGCACGACCAGATCGGGCCGGAACTCGGCGAGGCACCGTTCCAGCCGGTCGCCGTCCGGCAGGCCGAGCACCCGGTGCCCGGCGCCGGTCAGCGCGGATTCGACCGCGGCGCGGATCGCCTCCGCGTCCTCGACGAGTAACACCCGGTCCGGTTCCATGCGCCCATTCTCCCTGCCAGGGAGGAAGCGGCACGGATCTTCAGCCGATCCTCAGGCAGGCGGCGAGCCGCGTCCGGGGCCCGTCACCTCCTGATAAGGCCCGATCGCCTCGACGCGTCCGTGATCCAGCAACACGGTCTTGTCGGCCGCCTGGATCGTGGACGGCCGGTGCGCGATCACCAGCAACGTGCATTCGGCGGTGATGTGCTCGATGGTGCGGGCAAGGACCGCTTCGTTCGCGCTGTCGAGGTGCGAGGTCGGTTCGTCGAGCAGCAGCAACTGTGGACGCGGCAGCAGGGCACGGGCGATGGCGACGCGTTGCTGCTCGCCGCCGGAGAGCGCGCTGCCGTGCTCCCCCACCGGGGTGTCGAGGCCCTGTGGCAAGCGGCTGACGAGGCTTTCCAGGCTGGCCAGTTCGACGGCGCGGGCGATCTCGGCGTCGTCGGCGCCGGGTTTGGCGTAGACGATGTTCTCCCGCAAGGTGCCGTGCATGACCGGCGCGCTCTGCTCCACCAGGCTGATCGCCCGGCGGCATTCGTCGACGGACATCTCGTGGGCGCTGTCCCGCCCGCCCAGGAGGATGTGCCCGGTCCGCGGATCGTGGAACCGGGCTATCAGCGCGAAGATCGTCGACTTGCCCGCGCCGGACGGGCCGACCAGCGCGACATGGCTGTGTCGGTCGACGCTGAACGAGACGTTCTGCAACACCGGACGATCGGGCTCGTAGGAGAACCCGACGTCGCGGAATTCGATCGCCGGGACGTCGCCGGTGTCCGGAGAGTGCTCGAGGGAGCGGGGCCGGGTGGTCGCCGGGCGCGTGATCTCCTCGTCCTCGGTGGGAATCCGCGTGACGTCGTCGACCCGCTGCAAGGCGGCCAATCCGCGTTGCAGCGTGGCGAAGACGTCGAACATGTTCGCCATGGGCGTGGCGATGTAGGTGACGTAGAGCAGGAACCCGACCAAGTCGGCCAGCGAGGTCCCGCCGCCCGCCACCCGCAGTCCGCCCACCACGAGCACGGTGATCATGGCGCCGTGGACGGCGAGGGTCATCGCCGGATTGATCACGGCGTTGCGTTTGACGGCTTGCAAGCTGTTCTCGTAGGCATCCTGGGCGAGGCGGCCGATTCGGTCCTTCTCGCGGCCTTCGGCGCGCATCACCCGCACGGTCCGGATGGCCGAAAGCGCGCGTTCCAGTTCGGCGCTCATGCCGCCGAGGCTGTCCTGCGCGTCTTCCACCGAGGTACGGATTCCCGCCAGCAGCAACATGGTCAGCCCACCGATGGTGCCGACGATCACCGCCACGATGAGGAACATCATCGCGTCCAGCCAGATCATCATGGCGATGCCGCCGACGATGATGAACACGCCGACGGTCGCCTCGACCAGGTCGTACGCCAGTGAATCGCGCAGCAGGGTGGTGTCGCTGGTGGTGCGGGTGAGCAGGTCACCGAGCCGATGCTGCTGGTACCGCCGCATCGGCCACCGCAGCAGCCTGTCGACGATGCGCAGCCGCAGCCCCAGCACGATGCTCTCGCCGGTGCGTTCGAGCAGATAGTGGCTGAACGCGGTGATGACGGCCTCGGCCAGGAACACCACGGCCAGCAAGGTCAGCAGGAGCGCGTAAGGGCGGCTGCCGGAGAACGCGTCGATGGTCTTGGTCGCCAGCAACGGTTGCGCCAGACCGGTCACACCGCCGAGCAGCGCCAGTCCCATCGCCCCGGCGATCGGGAGCCGGTGACCTCGGGTGATCCGGACGAGCTCGCGCCAATTCACGCGGACTTTCTCGTCGGTCTCCGGCTCTTGATCTTCCTCGTCCATATCGGCGTCCTGATCGGTTCGCCCGGAATGGACCTTGGTGAACATGCAGGCTCCCTGATGCCTTGTCGCTATCGGTGGGAATTCCCGGGTTCGATGGTATCCACCGTCCGGGAACGTCAAGGGCGGCGCGGTTCGACCGTGATCAACGGACGAAAGGCCAGGACCTGTTCTCCTTCGTCCACGGCGCGGCCTTCCGCTTCGACCCAGGCGTGCGCGCCGAACGGTCCGGTGCGCACCCCGGTCCGCCACGTCGGCCACCGGCCATGAAGCCGGCACAGCAACGCCGTGGCGATCGAACGAGGCAGACAGCCTTTGCCCGCACAGGTCAGGCTGACCGTGATGACGGCCGATCGTGCCGCCTGCGCCTGCCGGTAGGTGGCCGGGGCCGCGCCCCTGCGCACCATCGACAGCAACAGGCGGATCCGACGGGGCGGGAGATGCGCCACCGGCAGCGCGACCGCGACGGCGAGCCGCGCCGCCAGCCGGAGGGACAACGGCGGCCGATCGGCGGCGAACAACGTCTCCGGAGAGCTCACGACCGGGTCACCAACCCCGCCGAAACCAGCTCTTCGATGAGTTCCCGGATGTCGAGCAGCGCCTGTTCCACTCCGGCAGGTGCGCCGTCGGGAACCAGGGCGTGGGCGATGATCTGCTCGTCGGCGTCCGCGAGTCCCATGCGCAAAGTCGTGAAGCCGCTGAGATTCAGTTGCCAGTATTCGCCCGAGCGCTCGTTGAGCAGCACCCCGCCGCCGTCTTCGGCCTCGGTCAGCGAAACGTCGTCGCGCAGGCGCAAGGTCATGAGGCACTTCCTGACTTCGCTTCCGAGTCGGCGGTGACCGGTTCCAGATCACGCAGCCACCGCTCGCAGCTGAAGGTGATGGAAATGGCGTACGGGGTGAAAAGCCGGAACTGGAAGCCGGTGCAGATCTCGCGCAAGCGGGCCGGGTCGATCAAGCCCAGCGCGCCGAGCCGCGATTCGTCGCACAGCGCCGCCAACCGGTCCGCGTTGGCGCGAAGACCGTCGTGTTCCACGTTGGAGCCCTCCGCTTTCGTCGATCGCGCCAGGCAGCGTTCGGGAACGATGCCCCGCATCGCCTCCACCAGAAGGGGTTTGTACCGCCAAGGGGTGCGGCGCTCGTGGGCGCGGGCGGACATGCAGGCCTGGATCACCGCGTCGTCCAGGTACGGCGAAGTGACCCGGATTCCTGCCATCGCGTACAACGGCGTCGCGGCCCGCACCAGGCTCGCACAGAGCCGGATTCCCCAGATGGTGTGGTGAGCCGTCCAGTTGTGCCCGTGCTGACGGGTCTTCTCCGCTTCCTCACGAAGCAGGTTCCGGGCGAGGCCGACCGCCTCCTCCGTGGCCCAGGGCGGAAGTTGCACGAGATTGGACGCGCCTTCGTCGTCCAGTGGCGAAGCGACGATGCCTTCGGCGCGTTTCGCCAGCCAGGCCGGGTAGTCGTCCCGCCGTTCCAGGGCGTACTTGGCGATATCGCGCCATCTCCAGTGCTCCAAGGCCCGGTACGCGCGCAGTCGCCGCAACGCGGTCAACGGCCGGGTGGGCAGCAGTTCGAACACTCCCGACGCGCCACCCATGAGGGTCTCGTCGCCGCCGTCACCGGTCAGGTGGACCTGCGACCCCGCCGCGGCGGCCTTGGCGGCCAGCGCGCGATACATCGGGCGGTCCTCCACGCCGGGAAACGGTTCCTCCGCCGGGGGAAAACGGTCGAGCACATCGCTGTAGTGGGCGGGCAGCGTGCCGCGGGGAACCTTGATCCGGCGCAGATTCGGCAGCTGCTCGGCGGCCAGATCCGCCCACAGTGGATCGTCGTCGCCGATGTCCATGGCGAGCTGGGTGACGGCGGTCAACGGACGGCCGCCGCGTGAGGCCAGAAAACACAGGGTGGTGGAATCCAGGCCACCGGAGAGATCCGCGGTCACCGTCAGGCCCGTGTCCAGCCGGGCCTGCACCGCGTCGGCCAGCGCCACCCGCAGCGCGCCGGCCGCCTCCGTCAGCGGCAAGTCGTCGACAGGTGGTTCCCAGCGCCGCCGGATCCGGCAGCGCCCGTCGGGGAAGAGGAGCAGGCAGGAGTCCTCGTCCACGGCGCGTATTCCCTGCCAGAGCGGCGCGTTCATGGTGTGGAGCGGAATCTCCGACAGCAGGAACCGCATCACCAGCCTCGACCGGTCGATCCCGGCTCCGGTCAGCGCGGCCAGCACGTCGGCGCGGGTCGACGCCACGGTCACCCCGCCCACGGAGGCGTGGAAAACCCGGCGCAGGCCCGACAGGCTGCCCTGGATCCGGCTGACGCCGTCGACGGTGGCCAGGAGGTGGAAGCTCCCGGCCAGCGGGAGATCGTCCAGCGCGGTCACGTCACCGGCCCGCGCCGCGATCCCCGACAGTTTCTCCGGCGTGGCGGAACAGAACCCGAAGACCGCGACGGACGCCGCGGCTCCGGCGGAACCGACCCGCAGGTCGATCGGATTCCAGTGGCCGATCAGCCAAGGCCTGCCCGAAGGATGGTCGACTCGCCGCGTCGTCGGCCCGGCCTTGGCGACGACCGCGGCGGCATCGGGATGATCGGGAAGCGCGATCACCCACTCCCCGGCTGGAGCGCGATTGTTCGTCGTCAAGACCGTCCCCGTTCGACAAGAATCCCGAAATACACGTGGTGGCGTGACCATCCCGCTTCCCAGGTATCGCGCCACCACGCGTCTACCGGCTACCGATCAGAGCAGGACGTGACGCGGACGCCGACGTCCGGCCTTGTCCTTTTTGGCCGGACGGCTGTGCTTGGTCAGCCGCTCGAAAGAACCGAGCTTGAGCAAGGTCGGCTTCGAATACATGAGCGCACCTCCTTTCCCGTTATTTGTTTCCACACCGTCTGTCAGACGCGATTTGGTACGACCGATTACGTATGAGCTTCGCCCCAGCTCCCCTTTGAGAAGACCGACAACGCCTGTGTACCGAGATGGCGAAGTCGCTGTCAAGGAATTCCAGAGGACGGGCTCAACGCAAGCACGACATCGATGGATTCCGCAGGACACCGCTCGACGGGCAACGAATCTTCGCCCGACCTTCGAAGCAACCGAGGACGATCACGGCAAAGCTGTAGCAGACCGACGACGAGCGAAACAGCTCACTCCACAATGGACAGTCGGAGCGCCGTTACTCCGGACACCACGAAAGCGTGACATCCGATCAGAGTAATTCGCCCGATCGGAAATACGTTTCGTTACCGGATCGCCTTGCTCCTCCTCGGAAGGACGAACGCTATCCGGAAATGCTACGAAGTGACCAGAGCAAGATCATCCCAACGACGGATGGGGCCGGATGCGGCCACTGGCACGCTCGAAGACATGATCCACCAGACCTCGGCCGTCGCCGCCGCGCGTCAATCCCGCGGCGGACGCATCTCTTCTCTGGACCTGCTACGAGGGGTGGCGATTCTCGGCACATTCGGCACGAACGTATTCCTGTTCGCGCATCCCGGCGGACCGACGGGATTCTTCCAGGACTTCGTCGGGTCCGCGACCGGCTTCGCCGAACACGCCGAACTCGGTCTCCGCGTGCTGTCCAACGGAAAATTCCTCGCCCTGCTCACGATCCTGTTCGGCGTGGGACTGGAGCTGCAATATCAATCCGCGCGACGCCGCGGCGTCTCCTGGCCTGGCAGGTATCCGCTCCGGGCGGGCATCCTCTTCCTCGAAGGCCTCGTTCACTACCTGCTCGTCTTCGAAGGCGACGTGCTCATGGCGTACGGACTCACCTCGCTGGTCGTCGCGTATGTCGTCGGCCGCAGCGATCGGGTCGTGCGCGCCGTCGTCGTCGTGGTGGGCGGCGCATACGCCACACTGCTGTTCGCCTTGACCGCGTTCCTGGTGTCCCAACCGGACGTTTCCGGTGAGCCGGTCCCGGTCAGCCCCGCCGCGACGGCCAGCTGGCCCGCCCAGGTTTCCCTCCGCCTGAACGAATTCCTGATGATGCGAGCGGAAACCGTCCTGATCGTGCCGTCCGCCGTCGTCCTGTTCCTGCTCGGTTCCCGGCTGCGCAGGGCCGGCGTCTTCGACGACACGGCGCAAGGCGGACGGCTCCGCAAACGCTTGCTGGTACTCGGCTTCGCCGTCGGTCTGCCGCTGAACGTGGTGACCGGCTTCAGCGGGCCGGACTGGCTACTCGTCGACAGGTATCTGCTGCCCCCGCTCGTCGCCCTCGGCCTGCTCGCCCTC
Source organism: Amycolatopsis azurea DSM 43854 (assembly GCF_001995215.1). Taxonomy (GTDB): domain Bacteria; phylum Actinomycetota; class Actinomycetes; order Mycobacteriales; family Pseudonocardiaceae; genus Amycolatopsis; species Amycolatopsis azurea. Next base: position 276,775 of record NZ_MUXN01000002.1, on the reverse strand, counting down.
GTCACCCATCTCTCCCTCCGGATGCGCGAACGGCCAGGAATCGTCCGAAGTGGACTGATCGCGGTCGGCCGCACGGCCCTCTCCTGCTACGTACTCCAGAACCTGCTGGCCGGCATCCTCTGCTACGGCTGGGGCTTCGGCTTCGCCGAACAGTTCGCGGACGCCCGGCCGTGGTGGATCGTCGGCCTCTGGGGGTTCGTCGGGCTGGTGAACGTCGCCTTCGCCGTCGTGTGGCTCCGCCACTTCGACCGCGGCCCGCTCGAACTGCTCATGCACCGCCTCTACGCGCCGCGGCGGGGTCGGCCGGGCGACTGAGCCGTCCGAGCCAGTGGTGAGTTGCCTCGCCTGCAACGCCGACCTCGGTGTTGCGAAAGCCACTTTCGCAACGTTGAAGGTTGCGAAAGTGGCTTTCGCAACACCCTCCGAGCCTCCGTCACCCGCGAAGACCACAAGACCGGGGGCGAAGGGGACTTTCCGCTCGCGCAATGAGCGGAAAGACCCCTTCACCCCGCTCGCCGCCGCCGAGCACCGGTCCGTGAAGGCCTCCTTGAGGGACCCAGGGTCCCTCAAGGAGGCCTTCACGGACCTGACACCCGACAGGACCACTGGTCTCTCCCCGCATCGCGCGGAACCCTTCGTCTCACCGAAATGCCTGGTCAGAGCTCGGTATCGATTCAGCTGATTTCTGCTAGCCTCACGGATGTCCCGCTGCTCACTGGGGGCGGCGCGACCAGGCAAGGAGTGCACATGACCGCGATCATCCGCGTCCACGGCCGCCAGATCCTCGACAGCCGGGGCAACCCGACCGTCGAGGTCGACGTCGAACTCGCGGACGGCTCGCTCGGACGGGCCGCCGTGCCGTCGGGCGCGTCCACCGGCACCAAGGAAGCCGTCGAACTGCGCGACGGGGACAAGACCCGCTTCCACGGCAAGGGCGTCCGCAAGGCCGTCGACGCCGTCAACACCGAGATCGCCGAGGCCGTCGTCGGGCTCGACGCCGAAGCACAGGCCGAGGTCGACCGCGCGCTGATCGCGCTGGACGGCACCGCGAACAAGGCGCGGCTCGGCGCCAACGCCACCCTCGGCGTCTCGCTCGCCGTGGCGAAAGCCGCCGCGGCCGCGAAGCAGCTCCCGTTGTACCGTTACGTCGGCGGCGTGTTCGCGCACCTGCTCCCGATGCCGATGATGAACATCATCAACGGCGGAGCGCACGCGGACAACCCGATCGACTTCCAGGAGTTCATGATCGGCCCGCTCGGCGCGGAGACCTTCGCCGACGCCGTCCGGATGGGCTCGGAGGTGTTCCACACCCTGCGCGCGTCGCTGCGCGAAGCCGGGCACGGCACCAACGTCGGCGACGAAGGCGGCTTCGCGCCCAACCTCAGCTCCGCCGACGAAGCACTCGAGTTCGTGCTGCGCGCGATCGAGAAGTCCGGGTACACCCCCGGCGAGGACATCGCCCTGCTGCTCGACCCGGCCGCGTCCGAGTTCTACACCGGCGACGTCTACGACTACACCGGTGAGGGGCGCAAGCGCAGCATCGAGGAGCACGTGGCCTACCTCGCCGACCTGACCTCGCGCTACCCCATCGTGTCCATTGAGGACGGTGTCGCCCAGGACGATTTCACCGGCTGGAAGCAGCTCACCGACACCATCGGCGACCGTGTCCAGCTCGTCGGCGACGATGTCTTCTGTACCAACGTGAACCTGCTCAACGACGGCATCGAACGTGGCATCGGGAACTCGATCCTGGTCAAGGTCAACCAGATCGGGACGCTCACCGAAACCCTCACCACGGTCGAAACCGCGCACAAGGCGGGCTACTCCGTGGTGATGTCGCACCGCTCCGGCGAAACCGAGGACACCACCATCGCCGACCTCGCTGTCGCCACCAACTGCGGGCAGATCAAGACCGGCTCGCTGTCGCGCTCCGACCGCACTGCCAAGTACAACCAGCTCATCCGCATCGAAGAGGAGCTCGGCGCCGAAGCCCGCTACGCCGGATCCACCACCCTCAGCGGCCGCCGCTGACAAAACGGAGCAGCGTCACCGGTTGGCTGGTACCCGGGCAGCGGCACTGCTGGCACGCTGGGATCACTTCTTTCCCCCGAGAAAGGACGATCCCCGGTGACGCGTCCGCTGGTGCTGGACCCGAACGGCCACGACATCCACGCAGAAAACGAACGCCTGCGCGAGCGCGGACCGCTCACCCAGGTGGAGCTGCCAGGCGGTGTCGTGGCCTGGTCGGTGACGAGCTACGAATTGCTGCGCGGTCTGCTCGGCGATCCGCGGGTATCGAAGGATGCCCGGCAACACTGGCCCGCGTTCGCCGACATCGGCGAGGACTGGCCGTTGCTGGTGTGGGTTTCGGTGCGGAACATGTTCACCGCGTACGGCGCCGACCACAGACGACTGCGCTCGCTGGTGGCGCAGGCGTTCACCGCGCGCCGGATCGCCACACTGGAACCCTGGATCACCGCGATCGTCTCCGACCTGTTGGAGACGATCGCGGCCAAACCGGCGGGCGAACCCGTCGACCTGCGGGAAGGTTTCGCCTACCCGGTGCCCATCGAGGTGATCTGCCAGCTGTTCGGCGTTCCGGACTCGGCCCGCGCCAGGCTGCGCAAATCCGTCGACGTCTTCTTCCAGACCTCGGCGAGCCAGGTGGCGATGCTGGCCGCGTACCAGGACATCCACTCGATCTTCACCGACCTCGTCGCCGCGAAGCGCGAGGCCCCCGGCGAAGACCTCACCACGGCACTCATCGCCGCGCAGAGCCAGGACGACGGCGCCCGCCTCGACGAAATCGAACTGATCGACACCCTGATCCTGTTCATCTCGGCCGGGCACGAAACCACCGTGAACCTCCTCGACCAGGCCATCACCGCCCTGCTGACCCATCCGGAGCAACTCGCCGAAATCCGCGCCGGGCGGGTTTCCTGGCAGGACGCGATCGAGGAGACGCTGCGCTGGCAGGCACCGGTGGCGCATCTGCCGCTGCGTTACGCCGTCGACGACATCCATGTCGCCGACGTGGTCATCCGGAAGGGCGAGGCGATCTTGGCCGGTTATGCCGCCGCGGGCCGGGATCCGGCACTACACGGGCAGAACGCCGACGCGTTCGACGTCACCCGCGCCGACAAAGCGCATGTCGCTTTCGGCCACGGCGTGCACTTCTGCCTCGGCGCCCCGCTGGCGCGGCTGGAAGCGGCGATCGCGCTGCCCGCTCTGTTCGAGCGGTTCCCGGACCTGACGCTCGCGACTTCCCCGGAGGACCTGCGGCATCTCGATTCCTTCATTTCCAACGGACATCGTGTACTGCCGGTGCTGCTGCACGGCCGCTAGCCGTTCTATCCACAAAGCCCTGGCTCTCCGGACGTCCATCCTCAGTAGTAACTGCTCCGGCAGCAGAACCCTCTTCCGCCGTTGTGGCCGGTACCAGGATCCGATGTGTAGCAGCCGCAGGGTACCGTCGGCGGGTGGCCGAGCTTCAGCGGCGGGGCACGACCTCTTCCCCTGTCACGAAAAGGAACGACATGCACGACCTGCGCCAAGCCCGCGTATCCGACCACAGCGCGATCGTCACCCGCGTGCGACAGTGGTGGGGCGACTCGCGGACTCCCGAACAGGCCCGCGAGCTTTCCCTTCTGCTGCCCAAACTTTTCTTGCAGTTCTTCTCCGGCACGAGCCTGGTGACGGAGGACGAAAACGGGATCAGGGCTTTCCTCGTCGGCTTCCACGCCCCCGGCAACGACGTGGAGGCGTACATCCATTTCGTGGGTGTGGATCCGGCGCTTCGCGGCCAGGGGACGGCCCGCCGTCTGTACACGGCTTTCTTCCAGCGGGCCGCCGAGGCGGGCCGCAGCGAAGTGCGGGCGATCACCTCGCCGGGCAACACCGGATCCATCGCCTTTCACCGCGCCATGGAGTTCTCGCTCGAACCCGGTGACCGAACGGTCGACGGACTGCCGGTCCACAGTGACTACGACGGCCCCGGCCAGGATCGCGTGTGCTTCTTCAAGAAGATCACCACGGACCAAGCGCATTAGGGCCGCCACAGAATTCGGCAGACAGGACGGGCGGGGTTGAGCGACACTTCCCAGGTGATCACGATGCAGCCGGTCTTGGAGGTCTCCGTGTCTGACGGCTTCGATCTCTGGCCTGTCACCGACGTCGGTTCGTTCGGCTATCTGGCGCTCAGCGGCGAACTCACGCCGTTGGAGGTCGGGACAGCGGTGATGCGCATCGCCCGCTGCAACGACGTCGACCCCGAGCAGGACGACCGCCCACCCCGGCCCGCCGACCCGATGGGGTCGTTCCTGCACGGCTTGCTCACCTTCGACTCGCTCTTCGCGGCCGGCGGGTTGAGGGTGACGGACAGCGTCACGGGCGTGACGTTCCTGCCTGGCTGCTGCAACGGTCTCGAAGACTGGCGCGAGTGGCACCAGGTCCTCGAGAGCGAGTGGCAGATCGGGTTCGGGCACGATCCCGATCCTGGCGCCGAACGCCGCGGTGAGACCGTCCTGCTGACCGTCGACTGCGAACGATCCGACAGCCCGGTGATCGAGCTGCCCGCCCTCGAACTCCGGCGGCTTCTCGCCGGAGCCGAGGACGACCTCGCCGGTTTCCTTTTACTGGCAACAGATTGGGCCGACCGAACCCTGCCTCACCATGCCGTCCCGGTCGTCACGGCCCTCGCTCGCGCCCTGGATCTGCCGCCGCCCCGCTAGCCGTAGATGGAGGCGGCCCATTCCGGGTGGTCGATGAACGGGTTCCGGTTGTGCTGGAACTTGTCGAAGATGACCTGGTTGCGGCGCTGCTCGGTGGCGTCCGGCGGGTCCTGGGTGTTCCACTTCAGCAGGACGGAGAGGCGGCCGATGTTGGGCTTCGAGCCGTTGTCGACGGCGTCGTTCGGTTCCAGGTCGGGGAATCCGTCGGTGCCGTCGTAACGCACGCCCATGTACAGGATCATGCGGGCCACGTCGCCCTTGACCGCGTCCCGCGGCTCGAACGAGTCGTCGTCGGTCAGGCTCCCGGGCGCTTCCTCGACCGGGGACCCGCCGGCGTCGAAGTCCTTGTTCCCGCGGGTGCTGTTGACCGACGCGTCCTCGGCCCGGAGGTGGTGCAAGTCGGTGCCGGGTCCGGTGGCCGTGCCGAAGTCGCCGTGCGACTTGGCCCAGACGTGTTCCCGGTTCCAGTCGTCGACTCCCCCGCCGTTGGCCGTCTTCGCCTGCGAACGGCCGCTGTAGAGCAGGACGACGTTCGCCGCGTTGGCCGGATCCTCGTCGGTGGCCCTGATCCCGTCCCACACCTGTTCGTAGGTCAGTTTGGTGTTGTTGCCGATGATCCCGTGCAACGCCGCCTTGAGTTCGGCACCGGTCTTGCCCAGCGCGTCCTGGTAGTAGTCGTCACCGGAGGCCGGCCCCGCGAGGGCTGGTGGCACGACAGCGATTCCCAAGGCGGCGCCGAGCGCGAGAACCAGCGGGATACGGCGGACTGGCTGCATGGACAGTTCCTCTCCCCAGAGGCGCCGACCCGGATCACCGTCTGCACAACCACAATCCCGGCAACGCACTAGTCGTTTGGTTGGAAAAATACTGTCATGCATGTCAAGGAAAACCACCTCCGAAAGTAGTATGCATACGCGTATCATCTACGGTGTCATATCATCATGGACACGAGGAGAGCGCGTGCTCAGAAGCAAGTGGATCATCGGCCCGGCGGCGGACTTCACCGGAGAAATACTGGTCAGCGTCACCGAGTTGACCTTGAACGACTTCCGGCGAACGCCCGGCGCCTATCGGGCGGGTTACACACTCAGCCGCGAGTGGCCGCGGCTCACCGGCGCGGTCGGCGTGTGGCTGTGGGCCGAACCGCTGCGGCGGCGCCTGGGGTCGGTCTCGGTCTGGTGTGACCGCGCCGGCCTGCGCGGTTTCGTCGGGCTCCCCACGCACGTCGAGATCATGCGGAAATACCGCGATCTCGGGACCACTCGCGCCACCACCTGGCACGCGACCGACGTCGACCCGCAGGTCATCTGGCAGACGGCGGACCGGTGGCTGAAAGACCGGCAGCCCCGCCCTTCTCAGCCGAACCGATAGCGGAGTACGCGAGTGCCTTGCCGGGACAGGGCGACGCTGTGGCTCATGAGTCGGGTCACCGCACGCAGCGGCTGAGGGAAATCGTCGACCTCCGGGGCGCGGGCGAGCAGTTGCTCCTCGGCCAGGGTCAGACCGGCATCCCAGGTCTCGGGGTCGCGCGGGTCGTCGAAGCCCTGTGCGGCGGTGATCCCGATCGTCCTGATCGTCGGGTGGTACTTCATCGACCACGCGGCGAACCGCGTGTAACCGTTGACGGCGAGTTCGCCAGTGCCGAAATGCGCGGTCAGGTCCCGGACCATCCGCTGGAAGGAGTCGCCGGGCAGGAACGGCAGCAGCCCTTCGGCGACGATCATGGCTGGCCGGTCGCGCGGCAACGGATCGAGCCAGCCCCGTTCGGTCAGATCGGTGCCGATGCGCAGGGATCGATCCGGGAGGAACCGCTGCCGCAGGTCGGCGATGTCGGGAAAGTCGACGTCGTACCAGTCGACACCGGCGGGCGGATCACACCGGAGCACACGGGTGTCGAGTCCGCAGCCGAGATCGAGCACGACGGCGTCGGGATGGTCGGCGACGAAGGCGCGGACAGCCTCGTCGAGTTTCTTGGCACGCGAGGCGGTGCCACAGATCAGGCTGGGCTTGAGTTTGAGCTTGGTGAAGTCGTAGTCGATCTGCTCGGCGATGTCGATGGAGCGGGCGTCGCCGAGAATCGGGTTGGGAAGTCCGGCGTCCAGAGCCCTCGCGTGGAGGGTGAGCAGGAGCGTTTCCCGGAGCGGGTCCAGGTCGAGTCGAAGGCGTTGCACGAGAGGTCCCTAAGTTTTCGGAGGATTGCGGGCCGCGATGTCGCGAAGCCAGGTCAAGGCCTCCTGGGCGGCGTGGATGCGTTCGGTGTGCGCCCCTCGGCCGCCGACGAGTTTCATCCCTTCGTCGGCGATGTCACCGAAGGCGCCGAGGCTGTCGAGTTTGCGCTGGATCACCTTGTGCCAGGCGTCGTCCTCGATGCGGTAGTACGTCGTGCGGTCACCGGGCACTCGGACCTTGCGAACGAGGCCGATGGTGGTGAGGAAGCGCATGTTCGAGGTCAGCGAGGCGCGACTGGCCTGGATCGTCTCGGCGATCTGGCCCGCGGAGCGTTCGGGCGGGTCGCAGATCATCAGCAAGCCGAGGATGCGCCCGGTGATCGGCGGGAGCGCCCATTCCTCCACGCAGAAGGTGGCCACCCGCTCGACCCACCGCAGCACCTCGTCCTGCTTGTCCTGTTCGGACATCGCCCGTCCTCCTCTGCCGACTTCTCGGGGCTGTCACTGTGTCATGACGGCGACCGGCTCGGCGGCGGGTGTCGGAGTGACGGCGCGGATCACTCGAAGGTGGCGATCGAACCAGTCCACGGCCAGCGCCATCGCCTCGTCGAGACCCGGACCGGTGTAGAGCCCGAGGACGTCGTAGGGCAGCACCTCCAGCCGCTTCGGTTCACCGGCCTTGGCGTACGCGCTCTGCGCCTCCTCGAGCAGGTGGTACGGGTCCCAGCCACCATTGGCGATCATCAACAGCGGAGTGGGCGCCAGCCGGTGGATGAGATCTTCCGGGGCGAAGGTGAGCAGCTGCTCGGTGGAATCGAGCGTCTTTTCGTTGCGATAGGAAGGAAACATCTTCGCGGCCACGTCCGGCGCGTCCCGGACGGACTCCCCGTCCAGGCTCAGGTGCGGGACCCGAGCACTGGCACCGCCCTCGTAGCGGCGCTGCCAGTCTTCGTCCAGCCGGTCTCGCAGCGCGTGCACACCGGCATGCCCGACCAAGCGCTCCAGATACCGCCACCCGTTCCACACACTCGGGCTCTGCACCACGACACACTTCGCGCGCCTGTCGAGCACCGCGGCCTGCACCGCGACCGATCCCCCGACGCTGACACCCCACAACCCGATTCGCGCCGCGTCCACCTCCGGCCGGCCCTCCAGGTACGAGATCGCGCTGCGGAAGTCCTCCACCTGCCGTAGCGGATGGTCCTGACCTCGCGGCTCTCCCTCGCTGGCACCGACAGTGCGGTAGTCGATCGCCAGCACGGCGAAACCGGCACGCACGAAGTAGGCCGCGAACACGGCCAGTGCCTCCTTGACCATCACCCCGCTGTGTCCCAGCACCAGGCCGGGCACCGGGGAATCCACTTCTGGCAGGTACAGATCACCGGCACATGACGTGCCGAGACTGTTGAACGTCACTTTCCGCGGAGCCTGATCCATCACCGTCAACCCTCCTCGAGAACTTGCTAGCCATTTCAGTATTGACTGAAATGGCTAGCAAAGTCAACGTGGGTTTCGGAGAGGTCAGGCGCCCTGCGCCCCGGCGAGAGGTTCGGGCAGAGTGAGGGCGGTGTGCGCCGGTCGCCCGGTGTCCGGTGCCGAGGTACTCAGGCCGCGAAGCCGCCTGGTGCGTTGCGCGAGGGCCTTGGCGGTGACCGGGAAGAGCGCCGCCTCGCCCACGCCGACCTGCGCTTGATTCAGCTCGACGAATGGCCGGGTTTCGCCTTCGTAGGCGACGAAGGCGTCGCCGTGGTCGCGATGGGCGGCCAGGGACCTGGCCAGCATGTAAGCGCCGACGAGGGCGAGGCTGGTTCCCTGGCCTGTCAGGAACGACGGCGAGTAGGCCGCGTCTCCGACCAAACCGATCCGGCCCTGAGACCAGCATGGCAGGTGGATCTGGCTGACGGTGTCGAAGAACAGGTCGTCCGCCTCGCGCAGGGCGGCGATCATGGCCGGGATCTCCCAGCCGTCACCGGCGAAAGTCGAGGCGACGAGGTCACGTTGCGCCTCGGGATCACGGAGTAACTCGCGCGGCGGCTCCGGGCGGGCCGCGACCAGGAACCCGTGGACCTTGTCGCTTCCCTTGACGGCGTAGAGCGCCGCTCCTCGGCCAGGCTTGTTCCAGAGCACGCCTTCCCGCGAGAGCCCGAACTCGTTGGGCATGGTGAATCCGGCGAAGCAATATCCGAGATAGCGGTGGAACTTGTGCTCGGAACCGAAAATCAGCTCGCGGGTGCGCGAGTGCAGGCCGTCGGCCCCCACCACCAGATCGAAACCGCGCCGCGTCCCACCGCGGAAGGTGACATCGACGCCGTCCTCGTGTTCGGCGAGCGCTTCGATGGAGTCGCCGAACACGTACTCGACGTCGTCGCGCGTTGCCCCATAAAGGATTTCCGCCAGATCCCCGCGACGCACTTCGACGTCACTCCCCTCGACCCCGCCGACGACCGCCTGCGGATGCACCGACGCCACCTCGTGACCCTCGGCGTCGACGAAGGTCAGCGAACGCGTTTCGATATGCGCTTCCCGCAGCCGCGGCAGGATTCCCATCCGGCGGGCCACTTCCAGCGCGGTGCCACGTACGTCGATGGGATAACCGCCGCCACGCGGTCCGTGCGCCTTCTCCACCACGGTCACCGCGAATCCGTACCGCCGCAACCAGAACGCGACGGCGGGGCCGGCGATGCTCGCGCCGGAGACCAGGACCGTGCCTTTCGCTGTGTTCATTTCCTTCTCCCTCAATGAGATGCCGTCAACGGCGTTTTGTGGATACGGCGCGACTTTCGCACCAGAAGGACGACGAGTACCGCGGCGATCGCGAACGCGGCGGTGGCGATCGTGATGTAGGTGAAGACACCCGTGCCCGAGTTCACCGCTTCGCCGCCGACGGAGACGGTGGTCGACTTGAGCACCGCCGAGCCCACGAAGTCGAGGACCACCGATCCGATCGCGACGACGACCATGACCAGGCTGGACACGATGCCCTGCCGGTCCGCGGAGGCCAGGCCGCCCGCCACGTTGAAGCCGGAGGTCCCGAGGACGCCGACCGTGAAACCCAGCAGGAAAGCGAAAAAGACCGCGACGGGGAACTGGGAGACGCCGAAGAACATCCCGACGGTCCCCACGGTTCCGAGCGCGATCCCGCCCGCCAGGGTCACGACGGGCCCGACGCGGGTGGCGAGCGCCCCGGCGACCGGTCCGCCGATCATGACGCCGATGCCGGGCGCCGCGAGCAACAGGGCCAGCGTTCCCTGACCCGCCAGGCCGTATCCGAGTCCCCGCTCCCCCGGCACATCGCTGACGAGCGGGATGAGCTGAAGCATGCTCTGGTACGAACCGGTGCTGAACACGAGCACCAGCAGCGTGAGCACCAAGGGCACGCCGAGATTCCGGACGTCGATCAGGGAATCCGGCTTCCGGCTCGAAACCAGGAACCACCTGGCGAAAGCCGCGACGCCGCCGACGAGAAGAATCAGCGGACCGACGGCGAACCAGCCGAATTCCGAGCCGAGGCTGACGTAGCTGAGCACTCCGGCCAGACCGCCGCCGAGCAGCAGGGCGCCGCCGACGTCGATCCGGCCCGGTGTCTTGAGCGCGGATTCGGGAATGACGTTGTGCACGCAGATCGCCATCGCGATCGCGACGACGGCCGAGATGAGGAACAGGATCCGGAAACCGAACTCCGCGGCCAGTTTCTCGGTGAGGAAACGGGAACCGATGTTGAGCACCGCGGATCCGGAGGTCACGATGCCCACCACGATCATCGCGATCCGGGGCGCGCAGACCTCCCGGACGATAGCGACGGACAGGAACAGGGCGGCGACGGCCGCGCCTTGCAGCAGGCGCCCTGGCACGAAAATCCAGAGGCTGGGGGCCACCGCGCAGACGAGCGCGCCCGCGCAGCTGAGCAGCAAGGTCAGCACGAGCACCTTGCGCTTGCCGTGGACGTCGGCGCTCTTGCCGAGCAGCGGCGCCCACATCACGCCCGCCAGCATCGCGCTGGCGTTGATCCACGCCGTCTGGTCGGTGCCGAAGTGGTCGAGCATTTCCGGAAGGACGAGCAGCGGCGCGGTGATGGCCGTGTCGACCATGAAGTTGACCAGGACCAGGACGGCCACCAGGCCGATGAGCCGCCCGGTCCACCTGGTGTGCGGTCCTGCGTCGATCCTGCTCTCCTGCATGAAGGACTCCTTGTGCGGGATTCAGGGAGACGGCCTGCCCGCCTCAAAAACTACACTACACAGTGCAGTGTTCTGGAACTGAGAATACGATGAGAACCATGGCGACCCCGAGAGCGACCGCACGGACACCGGGCCGGCGACTGCAGGCCGAGACCAAACGAGCGGCCATCCTTGACGCGGCCGAGGCGTTGTTCGTGTCGGACGGCTACGAACTCACCAGCGTCGACGCGATCTCGGCGCGGGCCGGGGTGTCCAAACGCACCGTCTACGACCACTTCGGCGACAAGCAGACCCTCTTCCGCAGCATTCTCGGGCGTGCCAACGACGCCGTGGTCGCGACCGTGCGCAAGGCGATCGACGAGGAATTGATCGACGACAGGGACATTCGCGACGCCTTGCTCGGCTTCACCCAACGGGTGACCACGGGGATGTTCCCCACTTCGGACTACGCGACGTTCAGACGGCTGAGTTCGCAGGCCCCGATGGCACCACGGCTACCGGAAGCGGCACGCGACCAACCTGAGCAGATGATGGAGGAACGCTTCGCGAAGTTCGCGGCGGACGGCAAGCTCAAGCTGACCGATCCGCGGCGCGCCATGCAGCATTTCGTCGCCTTGACGATGCGTTTGGTTCTCGACGTGACCGACGAGGACCAAACGGGAGCGGTGGGCGAACCGGAGATCCTCGATATCCTCACCGATGGGGTGGAGGTGTTCCTGCGCGCCTATCGCCGGGTTTGATCGAAACGACACCGGAGGTTCTTGTGGCTGGGTTGAACGAACAGATCCGCGCTTGGGTCGCGGCGGCGAAGTTCTGGCATCTGGCCACGGTGAACCGGGACGGTTCGCCCCACGTGTCGCCCATGTGGATCGACGTCGAAGGCGATCACATCGTGTTCAACACCGCCGTCGGCCGGGTGAAAGAAGAGAACCTGCGCCACGATCCTCGCGTTTCACTGTCCTGTATGGACACTGACAATCCGTACGACCGGGTGGTCATCCATGGCCGGGTCGTCGAGTTCGTCGAAGGCGACGAGGCGGAACTGTGCATGGACCGGTTGGCGAAGAAGTACGTCGGGACCGATCGGTTCGAATGGCGTGTCCCGGGAGAGCGGCGGGTCAAGATCCTGGTCGAGCCGACCCGCGCCCGGCACGTCGTCGGAGTCGAACCCTTCCGGCGCGGCACCGAGCCCGGCGCCTGATCACGCGAACTACACCTTCGGCAGGTCACGAAACTGGCGAGTTACATCGTTTTCGATGTATCGTTTCCGATATGAAGGCCGGTGAGCTGTACCTGCTCGGCAAGCACCTGATGGAACTCGCGTCCCAGGGCATGCGCGACGACGCCGATCCCGAGGTGCCCGAGATCTACCTCGTGCTGATCTCGGTGGTCGTCGAAGCGCCTGGTCTGTCGATCAGCGAACTGACCGCGCGCACCGGTTTCGCGCAGAGCCATGTCTCCGCCGCCGTCGCCCGGCTGCGTGAGCGAGGCGCCCTGCGCACGCAGCCGGATCCGGCGGATCGCCGCCGCACCCTGGTCACCCCGGTCGACGGCCTGATCCAGGCGGTCGCGCGACGCCAGCAACGTGACGCCGAGCAGGTCCTCGCCGCCGCGCTCACCGAACTCGACCCGGACGCGGATTCGGTCCCGGAGCGCGCCGCGCGCCTGACCCAGGCGGCCGACGAGCTGTACCGCCTGCTCACCGCGCGAGCGCTCAAGGTGGGCGGTGACTCAGCGCTGATGCCGCTGCACTCGCTCGCCGAAGAGGCGACCGGCAAACCGAAGAAATGAAGGGGAGGAACAACATGGACTACCCGTTCGCGGCGCCCGAACCGATGCGCTGCCCGCCCGAACTCGTCCGGAGACAGGCCGAGGAACCCGTCAGCCGCATACACCTCGCGACCGGCGAGGACGCCTGGCTCGTCACCCGCTACGACGACATCCGCGCACTGCTGGCCGATCCACGATTCCGCGTCTGGCTTCCCGGTGTTCCCGCGAGCGGGAGCGGCGATCTGCTCTTCACCATGAACGGCCCCGACCACGCGCGGCTCAAACGCATCGCGGGCAAGGCGCTCACCCCGCGCCGGGTGGAGTTCCTGCGGCCTCGCGTGGAAGCGCTCGCGGAAGACCTGGCCGCGAAGCTGATCGCGCAGGGTCCACCCGCCGAAGTCCTGGACGGGTACGCGATCCCGTTCGCCCTCTCGGTGCTGAACGAACTCCTCGGCGTCCCGCCGTCGGCGCGTGACGATCTGCGGACCTGGGCGGACGGCATGCTCGCGGTGTTCACCGCGCCGAGCTACGAGGAAATGACCGAGGCCGCCCGGAAACTGGGTGACTACCTCGCGGAACTGGTCGAGGCGAAGAGCCGCGCGCCCGGCGACGACCTGCTGACCGGGCTGCTCCAGGCCCGCGACGACGACGGCGACGCCCTGACACCGGACGAGGTCACCCAGCTCGCTTTCGCGATCCTTCTGGGCGGATACGTCCCGCCCGCGAACGCCTTGGCGCAGATCGTGCTGCGGCTGGCGGCCGACCCGGACCTGCCCCGCGGTCCCGCCACGATGCCCGCGCTGATCGAGGAATTCCTGCGCCAGGACCAAGGATCGGCCGCCGACCAGGGGCGGGTGGCGACCGAAGACGCCGAGATCGGCGGGGTACCGATCCGCGCGGGCGAGTTCGTCCTCGCTCCCCTGCGCGCGGGCAACCACGATCCCCGGCGGTTTCCCGAACCGGCGCGGACCGATTCCCTTCGCACGCAAGGACATCTCACTTTCGGCCACGGACCGCACCACTGTCTCGGCGCCGCACTGACCCGGCTACAACTGCGGACCGGCGTCACCGCGCTGCTGGCCGCCGCTCCCGGTCTGCGCCTCGCGGTGCCCTTCGAGGAAATCGCCTGGCGGCGGATGTTCCTGACGCTCCAAGGTCCGGTCGCGGTGCCTACCGACTGGTGACGCGGAGGACGGCCGCGCCGTTCACCCGGTCCGCGGCCAGGTCGGCGAGCGCGCGATCGGCCTGATCGAGCGAATACGGTCGCGTGCTCACCGCAAGGTGATGTTCTCCGGCGAAGCGCAGGAATTCCCGCGCTTCGGCACGCGTGTTCGCCGTGACGCTCCGGATCTGCCGCTCCTGGAACAGATGCCGCTGATAGTTCAGCGGAGGGACGTCCGACAGGTGGATGCCCGCGATCGCCAGTGTCCCGCCCCGGTCCAGCGCTTCGAGCGCGGGTGGCACCAGCTCCCCGACGGGCGCGAACAGGATCGCCGAATCCAGCGGCTCCGGCGGCGGCTCCGCGGCTCCCACCGCGGTGGCCGCGCCGAGGCCCAGCGCCAGCTCGCGCGCTTCCGCGCTGCGGGTCATCACGTGCACGGTGACCCCTCGCGCGATCGCCACCTGGGCGGTCAGGTGCGCGCTCCCGCCGAACCCGTAGACGCCCAGTCGCCCGCCTTCGGGCACGGCGGCCCGTTCCAGCGCGTGGTAGCCGATCAGGCCCGCGCACAGGAGCGGCGCGAGTTCGTCGTCGGTGTAGCCCGTCGGCAGCGGAAGCGCGTAGGCCGCCGGGACGACGGCGAATTCGGCGTAGCCACCGTCCTCGTCCCAGCCGGTGTAGCGCGAGCGCGGGCAGAGATTCTCCCTGTCGCGCAAGCAGTATCGGCAGCTGCCGCACGTCTCGCGCAGCCACGCGATCCCGACACGGTCGCCGACGGCGAATCCGGCGGCGTCACCGCCTGTGGCGACCACCTCGCCGACGACCTCGTGTCCCGGCGTCACCCCCGGCCGGTGCACGGGGAGATCTCCCTCGGCGACGTGCAGATCGGTGCGACACACCCCGCAGACCAGCACCCGGACCAGCAACTCCCCGTCGCCGGGCCGCGGCACGACCACCCGCGACCAGTCGAGCGGCCGTGAAGCCATCGGTCCGGGGCGGCCGACCCGCCAGGCGTGCATCCGCGTCGACGGTTCCGTCACGATCGGCCTCCTCAGGTCACTCTCGTCGTCCACGTCCAGGATGGTGCGCCCGCGGCGACGGCGCATCACCCCGCGGTCATGGTGTCGTGAGCGGTAAGTGGTGTTCTAGCGGACTCGTATTTACCTACCCATTGGTGTGGCCGTCGGTCGTGTGGAGGATTTGGGACGGTGAACGTCCGGAATCTTCCCCCGTGACGTCGTCTGTCACCGGTCGTGGCCGACGCGGGCAGGTAAACACCGGTCCGCCCTAACGCGACTTACCACTCACGACCCGCTCGACCGGCCACTCACCGCCACTGTTCCTCGGGCTGAAGGGAGGCAAGGTGACGGGTTGATGTGGCCGACGAGGCGCGAAGTGTCGCTCAGAGTGAGGGGTGTGTGGATTTCTGGTCATCTAACGCACCAAAATCCACACAGTCGGCGCCAAAGGTCCTGGTGTCGAGCGGAGCCACTGACCCGGCGACCCTGTCGTGTGGGTCGTGAGTGGTAAGTCGCGTTCTAACGGACTCGTATTTACCTACCCGGCCCAAATCCTTCATCGTCGAGCCGGGTAACCGTCGAACCATCACCCCGCGGTCACGACAGCAGTTTCCCCAACGCCTCACGCAGTGCCGCCAGGCCTTCGTCCGGCCGGTCCCAGAAGACCATGTGCCCGGCGTCCGGGACCTCGGCGAATTCGGCCGACGGGTTGCGCTCGGCGGCTTCGGCGGCGCCGGCGGCGGTGACGACCGGGCTCGCACCGCCGTACAGGAAGAACGTCGGAGCGGGCACCTTGGGCCAGTCGTCGAAGAAGTCCTCGGATTCGAACCCGGCGTGGGTGGCGGTGATCGCGGCGCGGGAGCACGAAGACAGCCAGCGAGCGCGCAATTCCTGTTCCCGGCGCGGCCATCGCGGCCACGAGCGGGCCACCTCGTCGGCGTCGGTCCCCCGGCGGGCTTGGCCGAGCTGCCCGAGGAAAGCGTCGAGAGTGGTCGGATACGGCCCTCGTCCGGGGCCGCTCAGCGGCGGGTCGACCAGCACCGTGCCGCGCAGGGACAGGCGGCCGGTGACCGCGGCCCGCGCGGCGATCCGCGCGCCCATGGAGTGCCCGAGCAGGATCGGATCGCGCAGGCCGAGTCCTTCCACGACCGCGTCGACGTCGGCGGCGTAACTCGCGAGGTCGTAACCGTGCGACGGATCCGGCGCGTCGTCGGACAGCCCGCGGCCGCGGACGTCGAGAACGAGCGGGCGCACGAGATCGGTGAGGCCGCGCGCCACGAAGTCCATCGTGACGGCGGGGCTGGTGATCCCGGGCAGTACGAGCACCGGGACGCCGTCGGCGGGCCCGTAGTCGAGCACGTGCAGCCGGACCGGACCCGACGTCACCCACCGGCTGGTCGCGGGCACGTCACCGAGGTCGGCCAGGGCGGGCTGGGTGAGCGTGCGGCGATCCGCGGTTTCCTCGAGATACGCCAACGCGTCGTCCAACGCGACGACGTCGGCGTACTTCGCCTGCAGGTCGAACAACGCGGCATCGTGCGGCCTCTGGGCACGGTCACCGCAGGCCTCCCGGACGACGAGCGTGTCGAATCCGGACTGGACGGCGTCGACGGCGGTCGCCCGGACGCATCCCGAAGTCGTGGCGCCGCAGACGAGAACGGTGTCCGCGTCCAGGCCCGAAAGAAGGGCGGCCAGCGCGGTTCCGTGGAACGCCGACGCGCCCTTCTTCACGACGAGGTGGTCGCCGTCCCGTCGATCGAGGCGGGGGTCGAGGGCGACGGCGTCGCTTCCTTCGCGCAGCGCCCGCATCCCCGGTGCTTTTCGTAGCCAGGCGACGGAATCCCCGTCCGCCTCGGCGGGTGTGTAGGCGATCGCGGTGTAGATCACCGGGAAGCCGTGTCGTCGGGCTTCGGCCACGAGCGACGCGGCCGCGGTCACTTCGGCGGTGAGGTCGGCTCCGGTGGGGAAATCCGGTTCGGTGAACCCCCGGGTCAGGTCGACCACGACCAGCGCCGGACGGGATCCGCGCGGCACCGCGGCGCCGAACCCGGCCCGCTCGTAGACGCTGTCGGACTGCTCATCGACGGGCACGCTGTAACTCCTTGATCAGTTTGTCCTGGGTCCGGATCCGGCCCAGCAGCCAGCCCTGGAACAGGCCGAGCGCCGCGGCGGCCGCGATGACGCCGTAGCGCTTGACGCCCGCGGGAAGCAGCATGGCCAGTCCGTCGACGGCCTCCGGAGCGGCAGCGGGAACGACAGCCGCCGCAGGCGCGGAAGCGGGGCCGGGCCGTGCCGCCAACTGGTCCGCGAGGTTGCGGGCGAACTGGTCGAGCAGCCGGGTGGACACGGCGCCGATCGCGCCCTTGCCGAACTGGGCGAGCTTGCCGCGGATCGACAGGTCGGTGCGGAGCTCGATGGTGGCGCCACCGGGCGCCTCGCGCACGGTGAGCGTGACCTCGGCTTCCGCGTCGCCGTTGCCGTGGCTGTCCGCTCCCCTGGCCAGCAACCGCAGTCGACGCTCGTCCTCGGTGACCTCGGTGAACCGCACGGTGCCGGAGTAGGCGGCGGTGATCGGGCCGACCTTGACCTTCACCCGGCCGAGATACGCGTCGTCCTCCTTGCCGTCCAGCGTCGCCCCGGGCAGGCAGCCCGCCACCCGCTCGACGTCGTTGATCAGCGCGAAGACCGCGCCGGGATCGGCCGGGACGGAGAGCTGGTTCTCCAGGATCACGCTGTCGCCTCCTTTTCCCGGTCGTGGCAACGACGGACGGCCGTCGCCTCGACCGCGTCCACGATCGTCTGATAACCGGTGCAGCGGCACAGGTTCGCCGAGACCGCCTCCCGGATCTCTTCGCGTCCGGCGTCCGGCCGCTGGGCGAGGAAACCCTCGGCCAGCATCAGGAGTCCGGGCGTGCAGAATCCGCACTGAAGCCCGTGGTGCGCGCTGAAAGCCTGCTGCAGATCGGAAAGTTCGCCATCGCGGCTCAACGACTCGACCGTGCGGATGTCGGCGTCCTCCGCCTGGACGGCGAACACCAGGCACGCCCGCACCGGTTCGCCGTCGACAAGGACGGTGCAGGCGCCGCACACCCCGTGCTCGCAGCCGACGTGGGTGCCGGTGAGCCCGAGGTCGTGGCGCAGGACGTCGACCAGGGTCTTGCGCGGCTCGACGAGCACCTCGTGTTCGGAGTCGTTGACGTTCAGGACGATCAGGTGCCGGTCGCTCATGTCGGGATGCTCATTTCCCCGTGGCGCACCGCGTCGAGGGCGGCGAGCACGGTCTGCGGATGTACCGGTGTCGCGTCGAGTTCGACACCCGTGTGGCGCAGGGCGTCGTTGACCGCGTTCAGCACGGCGGCGGGCGCGCCGATGGTGCCGCCCTCCCCCGCGCCTTTCGCGCCGTTTTCGGTGAACGCGCAAGGCGTTTCGAGGTGGGTGACGGAGATGTCGGGGATCTCGGTCGCGGTCGGGACTAGGTAGTCGATGAAGCTGGCGGCCGACGGCTCCCCGTTGGCCGCGTAGGTGATTTCCTCGAACAGCGCCCCGGCGATGCCTTGCGCGATCCCGCCGCGACACTGTCCGTCGACGACCTGCGGATGGATCACGACCCCGCAGTCCTCGACGCACGCGTAGCGCAGGATCTTGATCTGACCGGTTCCCGGATCGGCTTCGACGACCACGGCGTGTGTCGCGTTGGAGAAAGTGCCGTCGCCGGGCACGTCGAAACTCGCCGTGGCCGTCAGCGTGGGTTCGACGTCCTTGGGCAGCAGGTGACTGCGCAGGTAGGCGACGTCGGCGATCTCCTCGAACGACGCGCGCCGCTCCGGGTCGTCGATCTGGACGACGCCGCCGTCGCCGTCGAGGCGGACGTTGTCGGGGCTCGTTTCGAGCAGGTGCGCGGCGATCGTGCACAGCAGTTCGCCGAGTTTCCCGGCCGCGAGGGCCACCGCCGAGCCGCCGATCGTCACCGAGCGGGACGCGAAAGTCCCCCAGCCGTAGGCGATGCGCTCGGTGTCGCCCTGGCGGAGTTTGACCTGGTCGAGGTGCAGCCCCAGCCGGTCGGCCACGATCTGCGCCAGCGTCGTCTCGTGGGACTGGCCGTGGTTCATGGTGCCGCTGGTGACGACGACGGAACCGGTGGTGTCCATCCGGATCTCGGAGATGTCGAATCCGGGGACCACGGCCATCTTCCGCTTGACGAAGGCACCCGAGCCGTATCCTGTCCGCTCCGAGAAACAGCAGTAGCCGATGCCGATGTTCCTGCCCTCGGCTGCGGCGCGGTCCCGGATCTCGTACCACCCCTCGTCGCGGATCGCGGCCTCGGCCAGTTCGAGCGATTCGCGGTAGGTGCCGGGGTCGTAGGTGATGGCGTTGACGCCGGTGTACGGGAACTGGGTGATCACGTTGCGCCGCCGGATCTCGACCGGATCGAGCCCGAGTTCCCGGGCGGCGCGTTCCATGACCCGTTCGATCGCCATCACGTACTGGGGACGGCTGACCCCGCGATAGGGCGCCGTCGGTGCTTTGTTGCTCGCGATGGCGCGGGCGCGGACCCGGTACTCGGGCACCTGGTAGACGCTCGGCATCTCGGCCGACGCCATCAGCGGCTCGATCCCCGCCGTGAACGGGTAGCAGGAGTAGGCGCCCATGTCGCAGACGACGTCGACGTCCAGCGCGGTGATCCGTCCGTCCTCGTCGAACGCCGCCCGCGTGCGGTAACGCTGTTCCCTGGCAAGGAATCCGGCCGTGAGCGCCTCACGGCGGTCCTCGATCCACTTCACCGGCCGGTTCAGCCGCCGGGCCGCCGCCGCGACCGCGATCTCCTCGCGGCCGACGACGCATTTCTGGCCGAAGCCGCCGCCCATGTCCGGGACGGTGACCCGGATGACGCGTTCGGCGACCCGCAGCGAACGGGCCATCGCCGTGCGCACCTGATGCGGTACCTGGGTGCACATCTGCACGAGCAGCTGGTCGTCGCGGTCGTCCCAGGACGCGACCACTCCCCGCGTTTCCAGCGGGAGCGCGTTCTGCCGACCGCTTTTCGTGATCACCTCGACCACGGTGCGAGCCGACTCGAACGCCGCGCCGACGCCGGGTGTGTCGAACATCGAGACGTCGACCAGCACGTTGCCCGGCGCTTCCTCGTGCACGAGCGGCGCGCCCTCGGCGAACGCCGTCTCCTCCGAGACGACCGCCCCGAGCGGCTCGTAGTCCACCACCGCGGCCTCGACACCGTCCTCGGCGCTGTACGGATCGCGTGCGACGACCAGCGCGACCGGTTCTCCGGTGAACCGCACCTTTTCCCGCGCGAGGATCGGCATCGCGGTCGGCGAGAACTCCTCGGGCGGACGGTCGAGCAGCGCGACGATGTCACCGAGCTCCAGGTCCGCCGCCGAGTACGCGGCGACGACCCCTTCGACCGCCAAGGTGGCCGACAGGTCGATCCCGGTGATCGTGCCGTGCGCGACCGTCGAGCGGACGAACGCCGCGTGCAGCAGGCCGGGCAGCTGGATGTCGTCGACGAACCGGCCCCGGCCGGTGAGGAAGCGGGGGTCTTCGCGCCGGGGCACCGACGCCCCGACCCAGCGCCCGTTACGCCCGTCGAACCGCGCGGTCATCGCGTTTCTCCTTTCTCCCAGGCCTCGTGCAGCGCCTGGGTGACGAGGGTTCGCGCCAGCCGCCGTCGGTAGGCGGCGCTGCCCGCCGCGTCGTCGGGCGGATCGATGGCCGCCGCCGCGGCCTCCCCGCATTCGGCGAACAGCTCCGGTCCGGGGATGCCCCCGGCGAGTACGGCCTCGGCCTCGGGCACCCGGACGGGCGCCGGTGCGACGCCGCCGAGTACGACCCGTCCCCCGGTCGGCTGATCGAGGCTGACAGCGGCGTCGACGATCGCGAAGTCGCCGTGTCGGCGGGCGAACTCGGTCAGCGCGGCCTCCGGCGCCGGCCGGGTGAAGGTCACCGCCGTCACGACCTCGTCCGGTTCGACGGCCGTGGTGTAGAAGCCGTGGAACATCTCCTCTGCCGGGATCTCCCGGGGCCCGCCCGGGCCTTCCGCGACGATCACCGCGTCGAGCAGCAGCGCGAGCAGGCACCATTCCGCGGTCGCGTCGCCGTGCACGATGCTGCCCGCCACCGTGCCGCGCGACCGGATCGGCAGATGTCCCACCCAGCGCATCGCCCGGGAGAGCACGGAGAAATCCGGTCCCAGCTCGGCGGTCTCCACCGTCCGATGGGTGACCATCGCGCCGATCGTGAGACTGGAACCGTTGTGCCGCAGAGAGTTCAGCGCAGGTTCGCGGCGCAGCGGGCCCAGATCGACCAGCGCCGTCGGCCGGGCGAGCCGGAAGTTCATCATCGGCATCAGGCTCTGGCCGCCGGCGATGAGTTTCGGGTCCTCGCCCGCGGCGGCGAGCTCGCCGAGCAGACCGACGGCGTCGGTGACGTCGTGGGCCCGGTGGTAGCGGAAGGCGGCGGGCTTCACAGAGCGGACCTCGTGGCGGAAGGCGTCTCGGTCACGGGTCCGGGGGTCTCGACGATCCGGTCCAGCTCGCGACCGCGGGTCTCCGGCGCGCCCACCATCATGAACGCGACCGCGGCCACCACGAGGACACCCAGCACGGTGAAGGTCAGCGGCAACCCGAGCACCGGCCACAGGACGCTGCCGAACAGCAACGGCGCGAACCCGGTGATCGCCCGGCTCGACGACGACGCCCAGCCGAAGCCCGAGGCGCGGAGTTCGGTCGGGTAGAGCTCGGAGACGTAGGCGTACATCACCGGGATGACGCACAGCGCGAACAGACCGAACGCGCCGATCGCCACGACCGCCGCCGCGGGCGAGTCCAGGAGCAACGAGAACACGACCAGCGACAGCGCGGTGAGCGGCCCGGCGACGGCGATGATCCGCTTGCGGCCGACCTTGTCGACCAGGAGCACGGCCACCGCGACCCCGACGATGCCGAGCGCGTTCATCAACGCGGTCGAGGCGAAGGCGGCGATCTCGCTCAACCCCTGCGCCTTCAGGATGGACGGCATCCAGCTGAGCGCGGCGTAGTAGACGAGCATGACGCTGATGAACAGCGACCACGCGACCGCCGTGATCCTCGGGTTGTACGCCCACACCCGGCGCAGCTGGTCGAACGCCGCCGCGATCGCGCCGCCGCGGGTGTCCTCCACCACCGCGGGCGGGATCGAATACGGCTCCGGTGCCGTCCCGGTGCGGCGGACGAGGTCGTCGATGACGGCGCGGGCCTCAGCCTCGCGGCCCTTGCGGACCAGGTACAGCGGTGATTCCGGCACACCGCGCCGGACCCAGAACAGCAGCAGCGCGGGAAGGATCATCAGCACCAGCATCCAGCGCCAGTTCCCCTGGACGGGGAGCAGCAGCGTCGCGGTGACGGCGGCCAGCGTCGTCCCGACGGGCCACCAGCCGTCCATCGCCGACAGGACGCGGCCGCGATGGCGGCGCGGGGAGAACTCGCTGACGATCGCGTAGTCGACCGGGATGCAACCGCCGAGCCCGATACCGGCCAGGAACCGCAGTGCCAGGAAGGTCTCGACGTTCGGCGCGAGCGCCCCGAGCACGGAGAACAACGCGAACAGCAGGAGCGTGACGCTGAACGCCTTCTTCCGGCCGATCCGGTCCGCGATCGTGCCCCAGACGACCGCGCCCACGGCCATGCCGATCAGGTTCGCGGTCGCCACCAGTCCCTTGGTCCCGGCGGACAACCCGAATTCCGTCCCGACCAGCGGGGTGAGGAACCCGTTCAACGCGACGTCCCAGGCGTCGAACATGTAGCCCAGCCCGCCGATCAGGAAGATCTTTCCCTGCACGCTCCAACGCCAGGGCAGGTCCTGGACGATCTGATCACCAGTACGCATGAACCGCTCCGTTGCGATTTGCCGACCAGCGCGCCTCAGCGGGCGAACTGGTAGTGGATGGACTCGGTGTCGGGGTCGGTGAGCGGGCTGCCGTTCCACAGCCAGTCGTAGGACACGTCGGATTCGCCGTCGAAGCGCCGCAGCTTCTCGTCCCGTTCGCGCTGCTCGGGACCGTCGGGCAGATGGTAGAAGTCCATGTTCTGCAACGAGGCGTCCTGGACCATGCCCGCGTGCTTGGCACGCCGGTCGACGTAACGCACCAGGGCTCCGTCGATCCCGTCGCGCGTGACGCGGCCCAGCTCCTCGGCCAGCACGGCCGCGTCCTCCATCGCCTGGGACGCGCCTTGCGCCTGGTAAGGCAGCATCGCGTGGCACGCGTCGCCGAGCAGGGCGACCCGGCCGTCCACCCACACCGGATCACGGCGCCGACGGTACATCGCCCACACCGAGACGTCCTCGTCCTTCGCCTTGGCCAGCATGGCCGGGACCCGATCGTCCCAGTCGTGGTACTCGGCGGCGAGTTCGGCGGCGGTGGCGGGTCCGCTCCAGTCCCTGGCGACCGCTTCGGTGCACGGCACGATCGCGACCACGTTGAGGTACTCCCCGCCGCGGATCATGTAGTGCACCAGGTGTTTGTTGGGGCCGTACCAGATCGTGGAGTGGTAGCGGTCGGCCAGGAACCGGGTGGCGGGGTCCTGGGCGATCAGGTCGCCGGAGATCAGCGCCCGGTAGGCCATCTCGCCGGAGAACGCGAGCGTGTCGTCGAAGCCGGCGAGATCGCGTACCGATGACCGGATGCCGTCCGCTCCGACCACGACGTCGCCGGTGAACCGGCGCCCGTCGGCGGCGAGCACGGCCGGCCGGTCCGGCACCGTCCGGTCCAGCTCGACGACCCGCGCGCCGGTCACCACCCGCACCGCCGGACCGGCGCCGTCCGGGTCGAGGCAGGCGTCGAGCAGGACCCGGTGCAGGTCGGCGCGGTGGTAGTGCCAGTACGGCGCGCCGTATTGGTCGGTCACCCGCCTGCCCAGCGGCAGCTGGGCGATGATGCCGCCGTCCGCCCAGCGGCGGCGGACCTGGTCCTGCGGCTCCGTCCGCACCCGCTCCAGATCGGCGCGCAGGCCGAGTCCGATGAGGATCCGGCTGGCGTTGGGCGCGGTCTGGATCCCCGCGCCGATCTCGCCCAGTTCCGGCGCCGCTTCGACGACGGTGACGCGCAGGCCCCGCTGCCGCAGCGACAACGCCGCGCAGAGCCCACCGAGCCCGCCACCGACGACAACGACCTCAAACGACTGACTCGCGGCCATGCCCGCCTCCCGTCTTCGTCAAAGCTTTCGCGCCACTGAGCAGGCTTCCGGCGCCGGGCACCGTCGGCTCGACGCCGAGTTCCGACAGGATCCGGAACGTCGTGGCGGTCGCCGCCGACAGGACCGGGATCCCGACCTCGTCCTCCACCGGCTGGATCGCGGACAGCGACGGCATCTGGACACACGCGGAAAGCACCAGTACGTCCACATCGGACAGATTCAGCTTTCGGTGATGCTCTCGCAATCCGGCGGGATCCAGCCGGGCGACGGCGAGATTGTCCGGCACCTCAAGGGAAATCGCGTCGGCGACCTCGAACCCCGCGTCCTCGATGTAGTCCGCCACCGCCTTGGTCAGCGGCTTCAGGTACGGCGTGATGATCGCGACCTTGCGGGCTTTCAGCGCTTCGAGACCGGACAACAGCGCACCGGCGCTGGACACGACCGGCGACGCGCAGCCCTCCTCGCGCAGCACACGGGTGATGTCGTCCTCGGCGGTGCAGTGATACCCCGGCCCCTGGGCCATGATCGCGACCAGGCACGCGGTGGCGACCACGTCCGGCCGCGCGTCGGCGAGTTCGGCCGCCGCCCGGCCAGCCTGGGCGTTCATCGCCCGCAGCTGTTCGGGCTCGACGTGCCGCATCCGGGCCCGCGCGGAGTGGAAGACGAACCGGTCCCCCGGCTCGGCCTCCTCCCTGGCACGCAGCATCCGCGGCAACTCGGTCTCCATCGTGAGATTCGAGCTGGGGACGATCATCCCGATGTGGTGGTCGTTCATCGGCGCGCCGCCGGACGCATGTCGGCCACGGTCAGCTCACCGTTGTCGACGATCAGTTCGTCGTCCAGGTACAGGGAATTTCCGCGCATCGGGATGTCGAAGTGACAGGGCGTGTCGTTCGGGCCGCCCAGTTCGTTGTTGGGGCCGATGGAGAACATCACGTTGCCGTAGAAACTCCTCAGTTCCATGCCCATCCCGCCGGGGAACTGGGTCAGGCCGTGCCAGTGCGCGCGCTCGTCGAGCCCCCAGCCCACGTGGCTCATGCCGTAACCGCGGGGGTCTTCGAAGCTTTCGATGTAGGAGCGCAGCAGATCCGCGTCCAATCCGGACGATTCGGCGCCGCCGCGGATGTCGCGGATGAAACCCTGCTCGATGGTGATCTCCACCGGGGTCTGCACATAAGTGTTGAACGGCAGCAACACGTCTCCGGGCGAAAGCACGATCTTCCCGTCGACACCGTCGTCGGCGCCGCCGGTGAACACGAACGCCGCCGGCCAGTGATCCCAGCGGCCGGGGGTGTCGGTGTAGCCGTACTCGGACAGTGTCGGGTACACGCCGAGCTGATAGGTGACATCGGTGCCCGCCGGGCTGGTGATCCGCATCGTGCCCGCCTTGGCCAGCAGCTCGGCCCCGATCTCCACCCGCTCGCGCAGTTCCTTCGTCGGCATCAGCCTGGCCAGCAGCTCGGGCGGCTCGACGGCGGTGAGGATCCGGGTGCCCGCGTCCTGGATGGCGAACTGTTCCTTGCTGAACAACAGGAACGTGCAGTCGACCACCATGTCCACGCTCTTGAGCGCCTCGACGGCCAAGGGGATGTTCCCGAGCCCCGAGTCGCCCACGGCCCACGCGCCCGCGGCGCTGGACGGTGAAGGCAACCGCATGTGATAGGTCGAAGCGCCCAGCTGCTGGGCGGCCCACAGGAAGGCGTCGGCGTACTCCGCCCGCTCGCCGCCGCGGGTCAGCACCACCACGGTCTCGCCCTCGTGCACTCCCGAGAACGTCAGCTGGCGCAAGCAGATGTCGTTGAACAGGTTCTGGTCCATCGTCGAACACCTCCACACTAATCCGAGCACGTACTATCCGGATACGCAAGAGTTGGGCCCGGATCCGCTCTCTCGCCGTCCCCGAGGGGACCTTCATCCGAACACGTACTATCCGGATACGCAAGAGGTTGCGGCGGGCGGATGTCGGCGGCCTGCCCGTGAGCGACCGTCCGGACACGTAGGATCACTTCGGGGGCCCGGGCAGCGGGTGGAGCCGACAAGGGAGAAGGCGATGGGTGAACCGGCGCGCACGGGCCGACGCAGGGACGAAACGGCGGCGGTCACGCCCGCGACACCCTCGGATCTGCTGGCGGCCCCCGGCTACGGGGCCAGGCGGCTCTACCAGGCCTACCTCGCCGCGTGGAACCGTCATGTGGACCCGGTCCTGACCGGTCCGCAGTTCGCGGTCCTGTCCGCGGTCCGCGCCTACCCCGGCAGCGACCAGAGTTCCCTGGCGGGCGCCGTCGCGCTCGACACCTCGACGATGGCGGACCTGTGCCGCCGGCTCGAACGGCGGGGGCTGATCAAGCGCGTCGAATCACCGCACGACGCCCGGCGCAAGCTCCTGTCCCTCACCGACGAGGGCAAAACGGTCCTGAGCCAGGTGAACCGCCGCGCCCGCAGGCTGGACAAGGCGCTCCTGGGCGGTGAAGGCGATGTCGACACGGCCGCCCTGCTCAACGCGCTCGGCGCCCACTGGGAACAGATCGCGTCGGTGGACAAGTTGCGCTGACGACGGGGACGAGCTCGCCTCCTGCGACGATGCCGGACATGCGCTCCCTTCCCGCGACACGAGCTCGAAGGCCTCCGAGCGGCATAGCAAGCCGATACGCTCAGGCCGCCCGGCCGACCTGAGTGACCACTTCACGCACCGTCGCCAGGGTCTCGTCGGGATGGTCGAGGTGCACGCTGTGCGTCGCCCCCGGCCAGCACTCGACCCGCCCGCCGAACGCGGCGGCGAAACGCTCGTGGGAGCGTCGCATCGCGGAGTCCCGTTTGCGATCGGCGGTCACCACCACAGCGGGCAGCCGGGGCAACTCGGCGCCCTGCAGGTCTTTCGCCAGCGCCGAGATGCCGCGGACCGCGCGCGCCAGCGTCGGGAGGTCGGCGTCCGCCGTCCGCAAGAACGCCGCCTCGCAATCCGGCCGGAGGTCCTGACGTCGCGCGGCCCGAGCGACGGCGGTGTGGACGACGCGCGGAAAGACCTGGCGCAGCACGGGAACGGTCGACACCTTGCCGAGCACACCCGTCGCCCGCTCCAGACCGGCGCACGTACGGGGATCGTCGATGGGTGTCGGGTCGAGCAGGACCAGACCGGCGACCTGCTCGGGGTGATCGCGGGCGAGCAGGACCGCCACGGCACCGCCGAGACTCTGCCCGACCACCACGACCGGGCCGCAGTCCAGGCTGTCGATGAGCGCGCTCAGCCGGGACGCGGCGTCCGCCAGCGTGCCCTCGTCCGTCGAAGTGCCGGTGCCCGGCCGGTCGTGCACGATCACCCGGCAGCCGGGATCGTCGACGAGACCTTCGACCAGGCCCGGAAAGAAGCCTTCACAGGATTCGGCGCCGCCGGGCAACAGCAGTACCGGCTGCCCTGACTCGCCGTGGACCCGGACTCCGCCGTTTTCCATCCGCTCTCCTCGTCGTGTCGATCATTCACCGTAGCGCGGGTTTGTCACCCGTGAGAGCTGCACGGAGGTGTCCACCGCGAAGCCGGGTTCGTCGAACCCGCCCGGACCCGCCGCCTGGCGGGAACCGGCTCGCACAGTTCGCCGAAGCCGGTGATTCACGGATGAACCGAAGATGAACAGAATTGAGGCCCACCACCGCGACCGGCTCCTGGACCTGGTTCTTCGGGCGCGCGGCGGCCGGTCGGCGCAACATCCGTGTGCCGCCGGTGGTACCACCGTGCGGAGTCGAGCCCTTACCGTGTGCCGGGCCGGAGGGGGGCCGCGACCACCGGGACTCCTCATGCCGACACTCACCACCGTGGCCGACTGGACGATCACCGCGGCCGAGGAAACCGCCCGTTTCACCCATGCCGCCGGCGCCGAGTACTGGGCGCCTCGCGTGTGGAACGGACACGGGCTCGGGATCGCCGCCACCGATGTCGCCGCGTTCGACAGGGCGCTGAGCGAGACGATGAAGCTTCCCGTCTACTGGCGGGCTCGCACTCGCCATGCCGGCAGCAGGGCCGGAGACCCCGGTGTCTGGGCCGAGCCCAGATACGAACCGGACGACGATTTCGTGTTCGTCAGTGGCCCTTGCCGGTCCGCCGAACCCGCTCCGGGCTACCGGCCGGTCTCCGCCTTCGACATCGATCTGGTCCACCTGCGCGGCCTGCGGATCAGGATCGCCGCGTACCGGTCGGCGTCACGCGCAGGGGCGTAGGGAGGTCCCGTCGGGCAGGTATCGCTTCCGCTCGTCGTCGGTCAGGAGACGCCCTGCCAGCCGGCAGGCGCGGTCCAGCCACGCTCCTTTGCCGAACGGCCATTCCACGACCGTCGAACCCTGCGCCGCGACGAGATTCGCACCGTCCGGCGAGGGCGCGAGCGACCAGACGTAGCCGACGCCGAACTCCAGCTGACGCCCGATCTGGAGGCCGCTCGCGACGTCCCACAGCCGGAGGGTTCCGTCCTGGCTTCCGGAGGCCAGGGTCGTGCCGTCGGGTGAGTAGACCAGCGCCAGGACCATGTCCGTGTGCCCCTGAAACGTGCTCTTCGTCGTGCCGTCGGCCAAGCCCCACAGGCGAATGGACCGGTCGTCGCTGCCGCTGGCGAGGGTTCGCCCGTCGGGGCTGAACGCGAGGCTGGTGACCGGAAGGGCGTGCCCGGTGACGGTCAGGATGTCCCGAAACCTTTCGCGCTTCCCGGCGACGGAGATCTGCGGCGGCGCGGAGATCCCGTCGCCGGAAGCGACGGCGACCCTGTTTCCGTCCGCGCTCAGGGCGATCGCCGACACGGAACCTTTGGCCGCGGTGAAGGCCGCCCCGGGCAGGTCGGTGAAGAGCACGTGGCCGTCGCTGAAGCCGGCGACCAGGTTCCCCCTGCCGTCGGCGACGAGACAGGTGACCGCGGTGCCCGGCCGGTCGGACACCGTCCGGGTCGCCCCGGTGCCCGGGTCGAGTTCGTACAGGGTTCCACGGTCGGTGCCCACCGCGATCATTCCCGTCGGCTGCCAGGCGAGACCGACGACGGAGCCCTCGAAGGTATGAGTGTCCATTGTGGATCCGTCACGGGTCACCCGGACGACACCGTCCGCACCTCCCGAAGCGACGGCTCCGGCCGGATTCCTGGCGACGGCCTGGAGCGGCCCGGACGCCTGGGCGAGCGGGGTGCCCGCGGGAGAACGCTTGCCGCTCAGATCCCACGAGATCACCCGGCCGTCCTGATCCGCTCCCACCAGGAAGTCGCCTCCGCTGCCGAGCGCGACGACGGGCTTCACGAGACCAGGCCGGGTGGGTTCGACGGCCAGCGGCGCGGGGGCGAGCCGCCACGAGGTGATCGTGCCGGTGTCCGAGCCGACGAACACCGTTTCGCCGTCACCGGACGACACGACCGCCGTCCCGCCCAGCGCGTCCGTCCACAAAGGAGGTTGCCCGCCGCGAAGATCCCAGACGCCGAGCCGGTTCTCGTCCGCCGTCACCACGCGGGTGTCACCGACGACGGCCAAGCGCATCGTCGTGCCTGTCGCCACGGTCCCTGGTTCGGCGAGGGCGGGCAGTTCGGCCCCGTCGGTCAGCCGCCAGCGTTTGAGCTCCCCCGCCGTCGTGAGGGCGACGACCTGGTCGGCCTTGTCGGCGACGGCGAGCGCCACGACGTCGGCGCTTTGGGCGAGGGGCGGCAAAGGCGCCGCTTCGCCGCCCAACCGCCAGCGTTCGACCGCGCCGAACCGGGTGGCCGCGAGCAGCTGGTCGTGCGCCGGGCTGACGGCGAGGCCGACCACGGCGGACGTCGCCCGGACCGGATCGCGGACCGGCGCCGCGTTCCCTTGCCGGTGAAGGGTCGTCAAACCGGTGGCGTCCGCCGCCGCGACGAGGTCGCCGTCGGTCGTGACCGCGCTGATGTTGGTGTGATGACCGGTGAAGCACGGACCGGTCTCGTGGCCGTCCGCCGGGGACAAGGCGCAGACCGCGCCGTCGATGGTGCCGACGATCGCGGACCCGTCCCGGGTGAATCCGGAGGCGACGGCCGTGGCGCGCCGTCCGGCCGGGAGAAGGTAGGCGAGGGGGCCGCTGTGCGCGGAGACCGCGTCCATGACGGCCGCGCGGGTGACGGCGTTGTCGTCGATCCGCGCTCCCGCGACGGCCAGCAGCGCGCCGAGGTCTCGTTCCTGGCCGCTCACCGAACGCGACCGAGCGGCGAGCGACACGGCGTCCGCGACGGTCTTTTCCCGGCTGATACGCCGTTGCTGGCTCACGACGACGAACGTGATCGCCACCGCGACGGCCAGCGCCGCGGCCAGCAGGCCGAGCAGCCGCGACCGCCACCGTTGCCGATGCTCGAGGCGGCTGCTCAGCGAGAGGAACCGCAGTTCGACGTCGTTCACCGTCAGGCTGTCGGCCCGGCGCGCGGCCTGGATGGCGGTGAGCCGCGCGCCTCGCAGCAGGTAACCCGGGTCGGCGCCGTGCTGCTTCCACGCCGCGGCGCCGCTGCTGAGATCGTCCTGCGCGCGCTTCGCTTCCCGGTCTTCGGTCAGCCAGGTCCGCAGCCGGTTCCACGCGCGCAGCACCGTCTCGTGGGTGATGTCGACGATCGGGGCCTCGGTCGCGGTGTCCAGATCGGCCGTGAGGATCCGGGCGGCGGCGAGCCGGTCGGCGACCTCGCGCACGGCGGTCTCGTCGTCGACGTCGGTCACCAGATCCTCGAGCCGGGCCTGGCGACGCACCGCGACGGCGTTCTCGCCGAGATGGGACAGGCGCAGCATCATCCGGCGGGCCGTCGCCCGCTGCCGGTCGGTCAAGGATTCCCACACGAGTTCGGCGGCGTGGTCGATCGCGCCGTCGAGCGCACCGGCCTTCGCGTACTCGGCGAGGGTCAGCCAGCCGTTGCGCCGCCGTCGCCACGTTTGCGCCAGCGCGTACGAAAGCAGCGGCAGCGCGTTTTCGGCGGCGCTGGTGTCGGCCAGCATCCGGTCGATCAGTTCGGGCTCCACGCGCAGGCCGACCTGGTCCGCCGGTTTCTCGATCACCTCGCGGATGGCCTGCGGCCCCATCGGCAGCACCCGGTGCTGGGCCTTCGAGACCGCCGCCGCCAGCGCGGGTGCTTGGTCGAGGTGCGGGTAGAAGTCCGACCGCAACGCGAGGAGGACCTTGGTCTCGGCGGACGGATGCGGTCCGGCGACCGCGGCGAGGAACGCGGCACGGTCGCCGGGATCCACCGCCGGATCGAACACCTCCTCCAGCTGGTCGATCACCCAGATCGTCGGCCCGTCGGCGCCGGTGTGCTTCGCCAAGGCCGCCGACAGCCGCTCGACCGGCTGAGTGCCGGGGCGGACGAGCGACACGGTCCATCCGGCCGAACCGGCGACCGCGCCGTCCGCCAGCGCGGGAAGCACTCCGGCCGACAGGAGCGACGACTTGCCGCTGCCGGACGAGCCGACCACGGCCACCAGCGGCGCCCGGCGAAGCAGCGCGAGCACGGCGTCGACGTCTCTTTCCCTGCCGTGGAAATACCTCGCGAGCCCTTCATCGAAGGCGTCCAGACCGGGATAGGGACAGAGATCCGAAGCCCGGCCCGGCCGCGTGACGTGGTCTCCGAACGGGGCACCGTCGTCGGCGAGGACGTTGACAGGACCATGGACGGTGAGGTCCCGGCCCGCGACCAGCCCGCCGCTCAGCTCCAGATCGCCGTGCTGCACGACCGGCCCGGCGTTCTCGACCGACAGCGTTCCGGCCGGGTCGGCGCCGGGCTCATCTTCGGAAGACATCATCTTCGGACTACATAGTGCCGGGTGTCGTAACTGCCGATGGCGATGTGGTTCGAATCCACGGCCACCCGGAGGTCGCAGGAACCGGGCTGCGCGCCGGGATCCAGCAGAGCGACCCGCACGCCGAAGGTGATGGCCGCGCCGCCGGTGCCGCCGGTTCTGTCCGGTGCCTCCGCTATCGAACAGGCCCCCTCCGCCCGCGTGTAGATCATCAACGGCGGGATGTCGTGCATGGCCGTCACTCGCGCCTGGAGCGTCACGACCTTGCCCGCCGTGTAGACGAGTGTGTCCGCCGACCCCAGCCAGCCGATCTTGACCGCCAGCTTGTTCACCATCCAGGTGAGCACGACGGGCTGGGCGGGCGCGAAAGCGGCGTTCCCGGCCTGGGTGGCGGTGACCTCGCAGGTCAACGGCACCGACTGGGCGCGGGTGGTGGCGCCGGTGAGGGTGGCTGCCCAGCAGCTTCCGCCGCGGCCGCCGTTCTGGAGCTGGAAGCCGACGGGCAGGCCCGACGTGGCGCAGGCGCGGAAGGTCACGTCGACGTCGGGCCACTGGTGGGTGCCGGGCGGGGTGAAGACGATCCGCTGCTGGGCTCTCCCGTCCGCCGCGGTGCCGGCAGGTGGCTTCCCGCACGGGTTGCCGGGACCGCCGGGCGCCGAGGACGGAGGCCCCTGTCCTTGCCCTGGACCGGTTCCAGGTCCCGTTCCGGGCCGGGATGACCGGCCCGGCGGCGATACCACCGTCCCGCCGGGCCTTCCCTGGCCCGCAGACGTCGGCGCGCCGGGCACCGGGATCTCTTCCGACGACGGCGCGATCGACGTGTACCCGGTGGAAGTTTCCGGGATCTGCGGCGAATCGAGGTCCTTGGCGGCCGGTTCGCGGCCGCACGACGTCAGCGCCACGGCCAGGAGGAGTCCGGCCGCGACACTCCCGGCTCTGCTCGTCTTCTTCATGTCATTTCCCGGGAGCGGAGATGGTGATGTCCCGTCCGGCGACCTGACGGGTTCCTTTGATGGACACATTCCCGCCGATGGCCACCGCTCCCGAGTCCCGCACCTGAATATCGTGCCGGCCGGTCGCCTTCATCCGCTCGACCAGTTCCGAAAGCGAGGCCGCGAAATCGGCGTCGGCACTCAGGACTTCGTCGAGATGGTCTTCGACGGCGGCCTGCCGCCGCTGATTGCCCGGCTGCTCCGCGAGGCGGTCCAGGGCTCCCGACGCCTGCGGGTCGGACGAAAACCTGTCGCGTACTTTTTCCCACAGGGCGCGAAGTCCTTGTCTGACACCTTCGTCGACGACCTCGCTCGCGACGCCGGCCAAATGCCGCCCATAATTGATCAAGAGCGACGTGATCGCCGCCGCTGAAATCGCATCCATGCCACCCTCCTGAACCCCTCAGGCATATCCGGTACGCCGTTCAGCGTACTCAATTCAGGGAATTCGGAACAGATGTACGGATCTGTCTCCGAAATGACATCCGAATGGCAAAGTTCAAGGGGCACGCGGTGATTCTTTTTCCGACTTCCCCCAGGGGTGGACGGAGCGCGGATGTTCGGCGCTTTTTTGGCGAATTGTGCGCATTTTCCGTACGGCCGTAACAACTTCCGATCTCATCACGCCATACCCGACAGCGGTCGCGTTCCTTTCCGGTCCCCGCGCAGGAGGAGTACGTGTGATGAGTTCTCGACGTCCCCTGTTCCCCCGAAGATCACGGCGTGCGCTGTCGATGGGCGTGGTCGGCCCGCTCGTCGGCGCCCTCGCGGTCGCGCTCGCCGCACCCGCCGAAGCCGCGGTACCCGCCGGTTTCACCGACACGGTGGCGATCGGCGGGCTCAGCTCGCCGACGGCCACCGCCTTCGCGCCGGACGGCCGGGTGTTCGTCGCGGAGAAGAGCGGCGTGGTCAAGGTCTTCGACTCGCTCGCCGACCCGACGGCGACGGTGTTCGCCGACCTGCGCCCGCAGACTCAGGACTTCTGGGACCGCGGCCTGCTCGGGCTGGCCGTCGACCCCGATTTCCCCGCCAGGCCTTACGTCTACGTCTCCTACACCCTCGACGCGCCGCCCGGCGGCACTCCGCCGCAGTGGGGCGACGCCTGCCCGACCCCGCCGGGCGCCACCGCCAAGGGCTGTGTCGTCACCGGTCGCGTCTCCCGGCTGACCATGGGCCAGGAAGGCACCGCCGTGAGCGAGAAGCCGCTGGTGACGGGCTGGTGCCAGCAGTTCCCCAGCCACTCGATCGGCGCACTGGCCTTCGGGCCAGACGGCGCCCTGTACGCGGGCGGCGGCGACGGCGCCAGCTTCAACTTCGCCGACTACGGGCAGGTCGAGAACCCCTGCGCCGATCCTCCCTCGCCCGCCGGGACGAACCTCACGCCACCGACGGCCGAGGGCGGCGCGCTGCGTTCGCAGTCACCGCGACGGCCCGCCGGGGAGCCGGTCCTGCTCAACGGCGCGTTGCTGCGCCTCGATCCCGACACCGGCGAAGGCCTCCCCGACAACCCCTTCGCGAGCAGCACCGACTCCGATGCCCGGCGCGTGATCGCCTACGGCGGACGGAACCAGTTCCGGTTCGGCTTCCGGCCGGGCACGAGGGAACTGTGGGCGGGAGACGTCGGCTGGGACACCTGGGAGGAGATCAACCGAGTCGCCGACGTCGGTGACTCGGTAGTGGAGAACTTCGGCTGGCCTTGCTTCGAAGGCGCTCCCAAGCAGGCCGGGTACGACGGCGCGAACCTCGGCCTGTGCGAGTCCCTGTACTCCTCGGGAGGTCAGACGGCGCCCTTCTACGCCTACAACCACAGTGCCAAGGTGGTCCCGACCGACCCTTGTCCCACCGGCGGCTCTTCGATCAGCGGCATCGCCTTCGAGTCCGGGAGCAATTACCCCGGCGAGTATTCCGGCGCGTTGTTCTTCGCGGACTCCTCCCGGGGATGTGTCTGGGCCATGCAGACCGTCGACGACCTGCCGAGCTCGAGCCGTCTGGTGCCGTTCGTGACCGGCATCAACACTCCGGTGCAAGTCCTCACCGGCCCTGGCGGCGATCTGTTCTACGTCGCACTGGGCAGCGGCGAACTTCATCGCGTGAGCCATCCGGGTGGCACCAACCGGCCACCGACCGCGGTGGCCACGGCGAACCCGACGAGCGGCCCGGCGCCGCTGACGGTCGAGTTCGACGGCACCGGTTCCACCGATCCGGACGCCGGGGACACCCTGTCCCACGCCTGGGACCTCGACGGTGACGGCGACTACGACGACTCCACGGCCACACGCCCCACCTGGACCTACACCGCGGCCGCCGCCGTCGACGCCGGGTTACGCGTCACGGACTCCCACGGCGCGAGCGGGACCACGACGGTGCGGGTGACCGTCGGGAACCCCGAAGGCCTCGATCCGGTGCCGGTCATCGACAGCCCGCCCGGAACACTGACCTGGTCGGTCGGCGACACCGTGACGTTCTCCGGCCGCGCTGTCGACGCTCAGGACGGCGAACTCCCGCCGTCGGCGCTGTCGTGGCGGCTCGCGATCCGGCACTGCGCGGCCAACGGCACCTGCCATACGCACAACGTCCAGGACTTCCCCGGTGTCGCGTCCGGCTCCTTCGTCGCACCGGACCACGAGTACCCGTCCTATCTGCAACTGACCCTCACGGCGACCGACTCGACCGGCCGCACCGGCGCCAAGACCGTCGACCTCCAGCCGAAGACGGTGTCGCTGGACTTCACCTCCAGCCCGAACCAGGCGCTGCTCACCGTCGGCGGTACTCAGGAGCGCACACCGTTCTCCCGGACGGTGATCGCCGGATCCACCAACTCGATCAGCGCGGACAGCCCGCAGAACCTGCCACCGCTCAACCTGAAGTACGCCTTCACCGATTGGGCGCACGGCGGTGAGCGAACGCAGAACATCGTCGCGCCGGGCACGTCCACGACCTACCGGGCGAACTACCGGCTCTGCTGGCTGTTGCGGCCCTGCTGAACCCGTCGTCCCGGTCGCGGCCCGCGGCCGGGACACGGCAGCCGCCTGTCTAGTCGAGGACGAGCAGCACGTGATCACCGTCCTTTTCGGGCAGCAGCCGGAAACCGCACTTCTCCAGTACCCGGACCGATCCCACGTTGGTCTCCACCGGATCGGCGTACACCGGCCGCACCGGCATCTCGTCGAGGAACAGGCCGAGCCCTCGCGATCCGACACCTCCTCCCCAGAACTCCCTGCCGTACCAATAACCCACCCACTGCCTGCCGTCCTGTGGCCACGCCACGACGTTGCCCGCGACCCGGCCGCCGACCAGGACGGTGCGCACGGTCACCGCCGGATCGCCGAGCACCCGGGTCTCCCAATGCTTCATGAACCGCTCGCGATCACGAGCCGGGAACGCGGCGCGGCTCGTGGCCTCCGGGTCCTGCTCCTGCTCGAAGAACACGTCGAGATCGGCCCGCTCGACGGCCCTGAGCCGCACCTCGTTCGTCATGGCGGGAGTGTGGCAGCGGCCACCGACAGTTTCGGGAGCGGCGGTAACGATCCGGCGAACCGGGACGCGGTCGCGGACGGCACTCCTACTGTTCGCGGCATGAGACGTTCCCTGGGGTTGGGCGCGGCGCTGACGGCCGTGGCCTTGCTGACCACCGGCTGTTCCGGGCCGGGCCGGATCGCGGTCCGGCAGACCGCCGACGGCGCTGTCGAGATCATCTACGCGTACTGCGAGACGCCCGCCATCGTCCGCGTCGAGGTCGTCGGCTCCAACGGCGACACCGTGCTCGACGAGGCCGATCCCCGGTACTGGCGTGTCGACTTCCCCGAGCCGACGGGCGAGCGCCGGTTCGTGGCGGGAACGGTGCCTCCGCGCGGCCAGGAAGTCACGCCGTGGCGGCGACCGGGGTCCGAGGACGAACTCGTGGCCATCGTGACCTTCGAAGGGGAGAAGGAGACTTACACGCACTCCGCGGAGTTCGTACCGAGTCAGATCGCGAACGGCCGAGTGGTCTTCGACTACAAGGTCCGTTCGCCCGAGGACTACGCGAAGGTCGCGCCGTGTCCGTGATCCTCGTCCGCGCCTGCCTGCGGGGGAACGCGGGTGGCAGCCCGACCGCGGCGGTGCTGGAGGACGCACCACTGACCGACGACCAACGGCGCGAGATCCCGGCCGCTCAGTCTATCCCGATGACGACGACCGGGTGGGAGCGCTGCGCGAAGCCCTCGCCACGTACCGGGAGATCAGGCATCCGGCCGCGGAACGCGTCGAAGCCCGGCTCGCGAAACTCCTGACGCAGTCCACCGACCAGCACATTTCGCCGCATCAGGAAACAGAACCCCGGGAGCCGTAAGGTCTCCGAAATGTCGGAACCCGTGCCGGGTGACCGCCGTCGGATCGCCAATTCAGATCCGCACGGAAGGTGAATCCGATGAGCTACCCAGAGCAGCAGAACCCTCCGGCACAGCCGGCGACCGTGAAGCCCGGGATCGCCATCGGGATCTTGATCGCCGTGATCGTCCTGGTCGCCTTCTGCATCACCGGTTTCGCCGCTCCCGGATTCCTGCTCGGCAAAGGCGGCGACTTCCCGCCGCCCGCCCCGTCGTCCAGCCCGGCACCGACTTCGGCGCCCACGAGCAGCGAGGACAGCCCGACCAGCACGACGGTCAGCCGGGCGACGCGGCCGAGGGTCACCGTGACGAGGCGCCCGGTTCCGCCGCCGGAGAAGGGTGTTCAGGTGATCGCGGACTTCCTCACCAAGATCGCCGGGAACGACAAGGCCGGGGCGATCGCGTTGGCCTGCGAAGAGCAGAAGCGATTCATGGACGACAAGATCGATTCCCTTCTCCCGCTGGGATCCCGCGTCGCGATCACGAGGTCCAGCGGGACGTCGAAATTCGTTCTGGCCGATGTCATCGGAACCGTCGAGAACCGGGCCGCCAAGGGAACCGTGATCGCGGATCGCACGGAGGACGGCAGTTTCTGCGTCACGACCTTCAGCATTCGCGATGCCTGACGATCACGCCTGTTCCGCCGGTCAGAACCGCTGTCGCCCGCTTTCCCGCGCCACGACCTCGGGAAGGTCTGCCAGCCTGCGCAGACCGTTCAACGGCTGACGCATCCGCGGATTGCCCCGCAGGCGCTCTTCGTTCCGGTCGAGGAAAGCCCAATAACCCGCGGTGAACGGGCAAGCGTCAGCGCCCACTCGTTTCTTCGGCTCGTAAGTGCAGCCACCACAGTGATCGCTCATGCGGTTGAGATAGGCGCCACCCGCCGCGT
Organism: Amycolatopsis azurea DSM 43854; assembly: GCF_001995215.1. Lineage (GTDB taxonomy): Bacteria > Actinomycetota > Actinomycetes > Mycobacteriales > Pseudonocardiaceae > Amycolatopsis > Amycolatopsis azurea. Next base: position 238,572 of record NZ_MUXN01000002.1, on the reverse strand, counting down.
ACGGCTTCGTGCCGACGACTCCCCCGTCCGCGTACTGGCTCATCCCGACGACGTTGGCGGGCATGACCCACGGGAATCCGTCGACGAACGCGGTAGCGAACCAGCCGGTGAGTTCGGCCGGGTCGTAACCGCGTTGCAGCGCGTGGTTGCCCAGCACCATGAGCCGCTCGATGTGGTGGGCGTAGCCGCGGTCCCGCACCCCGGCGAGCGCGGTGCGGAGGCAAGCCGCCTCGACCGCGTCGGCGTCGAGTTCCTTCCACCACCGAGGCAGTTTCCGGCGGGCGTCGAGTTCGTTCCGCTTGAGGTAGTCCGGCCCCAGCTGCCAGTAGAGGTGCCAGATCCACTCCCGCCAGCCGAGGATCTGCCGGACGAACCCTTCGACACTCGCCAGCGGCGCGGTGCCGGACAGATACCGCTCCTCGGCCCGGCGGACGACGTCGAGCGGGTCGAGCAGGCCGAGGTTCAGCGGCACCGACAACAACGCGTGCGACATCGCCCAGTCAGCGCTGAGCATGGCGTCCTGATGGGGGCCGAAAGTCGCCAGCCGGTGGTCCAGGAACCGGTCCAGCGCCTCCTCCGCTTCGGCCTGGCTGACGGCGAAACGACGTGGACCATCGACACCCACGGGATGGATCTCGCCGTCCCGTTCCGCTTTGTCGAGGTCGGCGCGCACTTGTTCGTCCACCTCGTCCTCGGCCGGGAACCAGGGCGCGGGAACGGGCAGTGTCGAGCGGCCGGGGGGTGGGCGCCGATTGTCGTGGTCGTAGTTCCATTTCCCGCCCGCCGGACCACCGTCCGGTTCGAGCAGGACACCGAACCGGCGGCGCTGATCGCGGTAGAAGTCCTCCATCACGAACCGCTGCCGGTCTTTCGCCCAGGTCGCGAAGTCCTCTTTGGACCGGACGAATCCGGGCGTCGGAAGCACTTCCGTGACCAGGCTTCGCTCTTGCAGGCGCCGCACGAGCGCCTCGGCGGCGTGCGAGCCGGGTTCGTGCACCACGACCGGCCGCCCGAATCGGCGCAGCCCCTCCGCGTAGGTCGGCGCGTCGACGATCCTGGCCCTGTCGCCTAGGTCCGCGGCGAGCCGCCGGATCCCGGCCTCGACCAGGTGGATCTTCTGCCGGTGGAACGGGCGGCGCGCGAAAGCCGCGGCCGAGCGGATCAGCAGGACCTCACGGTCCCGGTTCCCCGCCGTGTCGTGAAAGTGCGGTCCCAGCTGATCCCCGAACAGCCACAGCGGGTCGGCGCCTCGCGTATTTCGATTCATTATCGATGCAACCTTAGGGTGTCAGGCCTTCAGCCGCTCGGCGGCGAGGTCCATCGCCCCGGCCAGGTCGTTCACCCAGGGAGCGCCGCTGACGTTGAGCCCCGCCCAGCCCGGCCCCGCGACGGCGACGTCGAAACCGCGGCGCTGGAGACGCTGGCGCAGGAGGTTGTCGACGGTCGTCGGGGACATCGACCACAGCACGACCAGCACCGGTTCGAGCTTGGCGACCATTCCCGCCGTGGTCTCCGCCGGCACCATGTGCCCGAGGTAGACGGCGGGGATGCCGACCTCCGCCATCGACGCGCGCAGGACTTCGACCGGCAGGCTGTGACGTTCCCCGGGACAGCACGCGATGAGGACGCGCCGGTCCGACGGCGTGTAGGCGAACCGGGCGACATAACGTTGGAGCGCGTACGAAACTTCGCTGGTGAGCGCCCATTCGGCCTCGAAGCACACGTCGCCCCGGGCCCAGCGGACGCCGAGGTCGCGCAGGATCGGCAGCAGGATCTCGGTCCACGTCCTCGCCGCGCCCATGGTGTCGAGCGTTTCGTCCAGGAGAGCCCCGATGACCGGGAGGTCGAGTTCCTCCGCGGCCCGTTCGAGTTCACCGGTCCGCTGATCGAGGGGGATTTCGGGAACCACGTCGGCCATGCCGGAGAACACGGCGGCCGCCGCCTCGCGCGGCCGGATCCCGCGACCGATCAGCCGCCGCATGTACTGGAGTTTGCGGACGTCCGCGTCGGAGTACCGGCGATGACGCCCGTCGGGCCGCAGCGAGGGGCCGACGCCGTAGCGGGATGCCCAGGTCCGGAGCGTCACCGGGGAGATGCCCAGCTCCTCGGCGACCATGCCCGGGGTCCAGGACCCCGCACTCACCTCGTCGACGTCCATCAACACCTCACGAATTCAGGTGTAGTCCTCCCTTGCGCGGGTGCACACCGCGGCCAGCTTACGAGACCACGTCTCGAAACGAGCGCCGCGACAAGGCCGCCGCGCGTGTCTTCCACGACGACCTGCCGGGACCGCGAACGCGGGTGAGTACCCGGCGGCGCCCCGGATCGACCGGGAGGGGGCCGGCTTCGGCCGGGCGCCGCCGGGCTCACGGAACCCGGCTCGAGGGGGAGGGTGGCCGGGCCCGCAGGGTGACGAAACGGCACGTCACCCACGTTTTCAGCTGGTCGTTTTCGCTTCGTGAGCGATCCAAGACGATACACGATTTGTGCATCGGTTGCGAATCGATCCTGCTAATGGCGGTCAGCCGAAAGAGTGTCAGTCGAGGCAGAACTCGTTGCCCTCGATGTCCCGCATATTGATGCACGACTCGTTTTCCTCGTCGGCAAGCAGAACCTGATCGCGGATCGCGCCGAGCGCGACCAGCCGGTCGCACTCGGCCTGAAGCGCGGCGAGGCGCTCTTCTCCGACGAGCCCGGTGCCGACCCGCACATCGATGTGCACCCGGTTCTTGACGACCTTTCCCTCGGGCACGCGCTGGAAGTACAGCCGCGGCCCCACTCCGGTGGGATCACTGCACACGAAACTCGCGTCCTGCTTCTCGGGCGGCAGCGAGCCGGTGTAGTCGTCCCAAGAGGCGAAACCCTCCGGTGGCGGCGGCACGACATATCCGAGCACCTCGCACCAGAAACGGGCGACACGCTCGGGTTTCGCGCAATCGAAAGTGATCTGTACCTGTTTCACCGACGCCATCGATCCACCCTAATCGTTGTTCGAACTGATCAAGCCCGCGGCACGTAAATCGGCCCAGAGCCGCGCGTCCGCGTCGTCCGCCTGGACACGCGTGTCGTCCGTCGGATCACGTGTGTCGTCCGTCTGATCACACGAAACCGCTCGAATCGCCACTCACGACCAGTCCGCACAGGACACGACAGTGAACCCCCGGCCCGGAAAGACCCTGTCCACGAAGAAGTCGTGGATCTCCGGATCACCGTCGGCGCAGCCGTCACGCAGCACGGTCACGTGATAGCCGCGATCCGCAGCGTCATAGGCCGTCGCGGCCACCATCGCACTGGTCGCGACCCCCGCGATCACCACCGTGTCGACGCCCTGCGCGCGCAGCACCAGATCGAGGTCCGTGCCGGCGAACGCGCTGGCCCGGCGCTTCAGCACGACCACGTCCTCGTCGGCGACCGGCAGATCGATCTCGGTTCCGGCCGCGCCTTCGTGGAAGGTGTCCCCGGACTCGTGGAACGTCTTGAACAACGCGTTCCCCGGCGGCAGGTCGGCGCCGTTGCCCCGCAGCGCGAAATGCACGAACACGACGAGCGCACCGGACTTGCGGGCGCGGGGCAGCAGGGCCGTGAGCGGCGGCAGGACTTGCTCGGCGAACGGGTAATTGCCCGTGATCCCTCGCTGGAGGTCACCGATGATCAACGCGGTGGTCATGACGGGAAGCTACCAACAGTGAACCCGATCGTCCGTATACAACCGGCCGTGCGACTGGTTAGCTCCGGCGTGTGACGATCAAGAGTGTGCTGCTCGCGGTGCTGGTGACCGTCGGCGTCATGGTTGTCCCTCCCCCGCTCTCGGCGGCCGGGACCGAGGCGGCCCCGGCGGGCTGGGTCGCACCGCTCAGCACTCGCGGCCGCTACATCGTCGACGCGGCGGGCAACCGGTTCAAGCTGAGGGCCGCCAACTGGCACGGCGCGAGCGGTACGTGGAACGGGTCGGGCGACGTGAACGATCCGAACTCGCACCACGCCGGTGAGATCGCCTACCAGACGCCGCTCGGGCTGGACCGGGTCTCGATCGACACCGTCGTCGCCGGGCTGGCGGAACTGGGCCTGAACAGTGTCCGGCTGCCCTTCTCCAACGCCATGATCCACGACACCGCAAAGGTTCCCGACCTTCCGGCGAACCCGGATCTGCGCGGCCTGACCCCGTTGCAGGTCTACGACCGCGTCGTCACACGGCTGACCGCTCGCGGGTTCGCGGTGATCCTCAACAACCACACGACGACCTCGCGCTGGTGCTGCGGTCTCGACGGCAACGAGCGCTGGAACACCGCGCAGTCCGAGCAGCAATGGCAGGACGACTGGCTGTTCATGGTCCGCCGCTACGCCGCGAACAAGCGGGTGGTCGGCGCCGATCTGTACAACGAGGTGCGCCGCAACGTCTTCGACGATCCCAATTGGGGCTGGGGCAACGGCACCGACTGGCAGCGCGCGAGCCAGCGGGTGGCCGACCGCATCCAGACCGAAGCCAATCCGGACCTGCTGCTGATCGTCGAGGGCATCAACTGGACCGGCCTGCCGGTGGACGGCCTCCCCCACGGCAGGCCCACGCTGGAGCCCGCCCGCACGCTGTCGCACACGCTCGTGGACTCCGGGAAACTGGTCTACGCCGCGCATTTCTACGGCTACACCGGTCCTAACCATTCCGGAGCGACCGGGACCGGCGAGACCCACGACCCGCGATACCGGGACCTGTCACCGCAGGAACTCCGCGATGTCCTTCACCGGCAAGCGTTCTTCGTCTCGGCGGAGACCGGCAAGCACTACACCGCGCCGCTCTGGATCAGCGAGTTCGGCGAAGGCCGCCACACCACCGACGCGGCGAGCCGGGCCTGGTTCGAGAACTTCGTCGGCCACCTCGCCGAGAACGACACCGATTTCGCTTACTGGCCCGCGGTCGGCTTCCACGATGGCGGCGGGGGAAACGGATGGGCGTTGCTCTCCTGGGACACCGCGGGCCGGCGCGTCGACGTACTCGACGGCTCGGACTGGCGCGGCCCGGCTTGGCGACGGCTGGTGAACTCGCCGTCCCGCACCGGGCAGATCCCGGTGGCCGAGCGCTGGTCGATGCTCAACCTCGACTACGCCGATTTCCCGGCCTCACGCAAGGTCCGCTCGATGTCGGACTGGAATCCGGGCGCGCGCAAGGGTGTCTGCCCCGACGGCCAGCGGCTCACCGGCCTCGCCCACACCGGCAACCGGGGTCTGTGCACCGGCACGCTCGACGCTCCGTCGGGATACTCCGTGGTCCGCGACGAGACCCATGTGGACACCGACTGGGCGTCCGGGTACACCAAGGTGCAATGCCCGCCCGATCACGCCGCCGTCGGCTACAGCGTCACCGGCGCGGCGTTCTCCGCCCTGTTGTGCGGCAAATCCGCCACCCCGCTGGGCCGCACCGGCCGGACGGTCTGGTTCGACCGCGGCGACAACCGGCCGTCCGGGTCCCCCGGCGGCGACTTCGCGTCTGGCCACTACAAGGGCCAATGCGCACCGGGCGAGTACGTCGCCGGCGTCGCGTACACCGGCCGCGTCGGCTCGAATCGCACTCCCGACGCGCTGCTTTGCCGCGCCTAGAGAGATAAAGGCAAACGAGCCGGATCTCGCGTGATCAGAAGCCGCACGCCCAATCACGTGAGTTCCGCCTCCAAGCACGCGAGTTCGCCGTCTGATCACGCGAGTCACGCCTGGCCACGAACCCTCGATAAGACCTTCAGACGACGAAGACGCAGAACGGATGCCCCGCCGGATCCACGTAGACGCGCAGGGGTTCTTCGGGATCTTCGCTGCGGTCCAACCGGAGCCGCCCGCCGAGTTCGAGGACGCGGGCGTGCTGCACGTCGAGTTCCTCGACCGAGTCCACGGTCAGGTCCAGGTGCAGTTGCTGGGGAACCGGCTCGGCGTCCGGCCAGCTCGCTTCTTCCAGCCGATCGACCTGCTGGAAGGCGAGTTGCGCCCCGCCGTCCGGGTTTCGCAGCACCAGCCAGTCCTTGTCGTCGGCACCGGACCGAGGCAGTTCGTCACCCGGACGGTAGTTCCACACCAGCAGCCGCCGGTAGAACTCCGCGAGAGCGCGGACGTCGACGCAGTCCAGCACCACCTGACGAAACGCCGGGCCCTTCTCCCGTTCAGCCAAGCCGTTCACCTCCGAAACCCGCGGCCTCGCGCCGGTCGAGCACCGCGAGAACCTGTTCGCACCAACGGATGTTCTCCTGTTCGAACGCGATCCCGCGGGCGAGGGTCAGATACGGGCCGACCCGCGGCGCGGTCGCGAGGAACTCCGCCTCGGCGGACTCGCCGAGCAGGCGGTCCCGGAGGCGTTCGAAGCGTTTGAGCTTTGTTTCGGCGACGGCCATCCTGTCCGCGACGGCACGCCGGATCCGCTCGTCGTCACCGGCCTCGACCGCTTGGATCTGCACCAGCAGCTCGTCGCGGATCGCGGTCGGCTTCGGTGCCCGCGTGGTGAACTCGGCGAGTTCGGCCGCGCCGGCGTCGGTCAAGGAGAAGAGCCGCTTGTTCGGCCGCCGCTCCTGTTCGACGACCCGGGCCGCCACCAGGCCCTGCGACTCCATCTTGTCCAGCTCCCGGTAGAGCTGCTGGGGTGTCGCGGTCCAGAAGTTGGCGACCGACGCGTTGAAGCCCTTCGCCAGGTCGTAGCCCGAGGACTCGCCGTCCAGGAGCATCGCGAGGATCGCGTTCCGCAACGCCATGGCGCGATGGTATCGCCGACCGGACTAGTCGCAAAGTTGATTAGTCACTTTGATGGACAGTGGGCGGGCTGATCACCTAGGCTCGGCGGCATCTACTCAACAAGTTGACTATGAGGAGATCGCTCATGCCCACGTTCCGTCAGGCAGTCGAAGCGAAGGACGCCGCCGCGATCGAGGCGATGCTCGCCGACGACGTGGTCTTCACCAGCCCGGTGGCTTTCAAGCCCTACCAGGGAAAGGCGATCACCGGGGCGATCCTGCGCGGGGTCCTGCGCGTGTTCGAGGACTTCCGCTACGTCCGCGAGATCCACGACGGCGCGCACCACGTGTACGAGTTCGAGGCCACGGTGGACGGGCTGGAGATCAACGGCTGCGACCTCCTGACCTTCGACGCCGACGGCAAGATCACCGACTTCAAGGTGATGGTCCGGCCGTTGCGGGCGGCGCAGGCGCTCGCGGCGCGCATGGGTGCCCAGTTCGAGGACATCAAGGCGGACGCTACGCGTGCCGCCGCCGCACCACCTCGGTGATCCAGACGGGCGCGAACGGCGACGTGCAGTTCGGCGGCGTCGGGTAGTCCTTGAGCACCTCCAGGCGCTCCCCGATGCCGATCGCCCGCGCACGGTGCCCGGCGTGGTCGATCCCGATCTGCGCCAGGCAATGGTTCATCGCCCACTGCAACCGATCCGGCGCGGTCTTCATCTCCGCCTCGATGACATCGAGCAGCCGGGTGAGGTCCAGGCCCTCGGGCTTCTTCGCCACCCGTTCGGTGGTCAGCGCCCACCCCGCGCTCGCGACCACGGGGTCCGGATCCCCGGACCAGGCCAGGCGCAGCTCTTCGGCGTGCGGGTTCTTCTTGACCACGTAGTTCACGAGCCAGTCGTGCACCTTCGGGGTGCGCGCCTCGCGCACCATGCGGTCCAGCTCGTCACGCTCGAACGCCTTCGGGCGGCAGATCAGGAGCGCGAGCAGTTTCGACGCGGTGTCGTCGGTCGCCCAGAGCTCCAACGCGAGCTCCTGCTGGGTTTTCAGCCGCTTCGCGAGCGCGCGCAGCTTGCCGAGGTTCACCCCGTGGTCGTCACCGCGTTTCTCGTTCACCGCGCGTGCGCGCGGATCCTCGAGCGCGGCAAGTTCGGCCATCACCTCGGCCGTCGTCGTCCCGGTCACCTCGGCCTCCCGTCCACCGCGTGTGGCGTTCAGCCTACGAGGAGTTCCACCGTGACCGGACGGACACCGCTCAACCGGCGAGACGGGCCGCGAGGCTGCTACGGTTGTCCCGTCGCGGTTCAGACACCAGCCGCCGGGTCCCTTTTCACGGGTCCGGTATGTCCACCGGGCAGTAGCCGGTCCCCTCGTACCGGCAAGGAGTCACTTTGACCGATTACCGCGCTCCCGCTTCAGATCCGCCCCGTCCAGCACGGAGATTCGTGTCCCCGCTCGACATCTCGGTCACCACGTCCAGCGCCGACACCGTGGTCACCGTATCCGGCGAGATCGACCTCGCCGTCTCGGACGGCCTGCGGAAGGCTTTGGAAGAGGAACTCAGGTTCACCCCCGCGGCGTTGATCGCGGACCTGTCCGCGGTCACGTTCTGTGATTCGTCCGGCTTCACCGCCCTCGTCCAGATCCGCACGCAGGCCGAGAAGGCGGGCGTCCCGTTCGTCCTGGTCACCCAGGAGCGGGCCCTGTTGCGACCGATGTCGCTGCTCGGCCTCGACAGCGTCTTCAACGTGCACCCGACGCTCGATTCGGCGCGGGACGCGCTCACTCGCTGACCAGCTGTCATGATGGGCGGTTGTGACGGGTGACAAGGATCCGGGATTCCGTATCGGCGGACGTCCACTGGCGGAGCGGCTGACCGAAGTCCTGCCGTCGCTCACCAAGACGGTCCTGTCCGAGATCGTCGCCCGCATCCCGGAGTACGGCCTGCTGCCCGCCGAAGAACTCAGCGGCGACATCACGCACGTGATCGAGCAGAACCTGCGGTCGTTCATCGACACCCTCCGCACCGGGGACACGCCGACGCAGGAGGAACTCGACTTCCTCCGCGAATCGGCCGCCCGGCGCGCGGAGGAGGGCATCCCGATCGACATCGTGCTCACCGCGTACCACATCGGCATCCAGGTGGTCTGGGCGTCGGTGACGTCGGACGCGCGGCCGGAGGAGGTCGCCGACGTCCTGGCCGTCAACGCGCTGACTCTGCGTTACCTCGAAGTGGTCACCCCCGCGGTCGGCGCGGGCTACCTCGACGAGCGCCGGACGATGTTCGACGACGAGCGTTCGGCGCGGCACACGGTGCTGTCCGCCCTGCTCGACGGCGACCCGGCGGACGTCGCGGCGGGACAGGCAGGCCTGCGCCTGCCGCCGTGCTACATCGTCCTCGCGGCGTCGGTCGGGGCGCATCCGGACGAGGAGGACAACGGGGTCGACCCGCTGATCGCCGGACGCCGGAAACTCCGGCGGCTGCGGGTCGAACTGGAGCGGCAGATCCGGGGCACGGTCCTGACCTCGCTCACTCCAGAGGGCGGCATCGCCTTGCTGCCGCACGAAACCCCGGCCGAAGAACTGTCCACACGCGACTGGGCACGGCTGGAGCGGGTCCTCTCCGACGTCGCCCGCACCGCGGGCGCGGAGGTCATCGCCGGGACCGCCGCCGCCGGCCCGTCCGGCGTGTCAGCCGCGGCGAAGCTCGCGCAGGACGTGCTCGCGGTCGCCACCGGATCCGGGCGACCGCCCGGGCTGTACCGGCTCGACGACGTCCTGCTCGAATACCAGCTCTCGCGCCCTGGCCCGGCCTTGGACCGGCTGGCCACCCGGCTCGCGCCGCTGGACGGCAACGAAGAACTCCTGCAGACGCTGGAAACCTTCCTGCGGCGGGGCGGACGACGACAGACCGCCGCCGACCTGCACGTCCACCCCAACACCGTCGACTACCGGCTGCGCCGGATCGCCGATCTCACCGGCCTGGACCCCACCCGGCTCGAACACATCGCCCTGTTGAACGCGGCTCTTTCGGCCCGCCGCCGTTTGTGACGCGTCACCGAAGGCGCTTACAGCGAATGAAGACCCGCGCCGTCGTAGAGGTCGAGCAACCGCCGGGCGGAACGGCACTCGCCGGGGAAGACGAACAGGAGCGTGCCCGTGTCGTCGGCGAGCAACTGCGCCCGTTCGAGCACCCGAATACCGGTCACACCGAAGAAATCGAGATCGGACAGGTTGACGATCAGCGTGGCGCCGTGACCGTGGAGCCGCTGGTTCAGCATGTCCCAGAACCGGGGCGCGGTACCGAGGTCGACCGCGCCGTTCGCCGTGATGACGGCGGTCCCCTTGGTCGGCCTGCTCACCTGCAGCCGCAGACGTCCCCTCGGTTCTTCCAGCGCCCGTGATTCGCAGGGCACCGGGAGTGCGCGCTTCGTGTCAAGCGCGCGGGGCGTCGACAGGGAAGTCATACCTTGAAGTACCCAGATCCGGGGGCAGGCGAAACCGGACGGAGGACTTCGGTGACTTGAAGACCGCGAAAAGCGGGTACCACCGGCAAAACGGAGGTGATGCCCCATGTCCGCCGACCGAACCCACCCCGGACCCGTCGTGACCGGTTTCGACGGATCGCAGGAGGCCGAACGCGCCGTGCGCTGGGCGGCCGCCGAGGCGCAATCCCGCGGACTCGGCCTGCTCCTCGCGCACGCGGGCGACGCGGCCGAGGTCGAGCCCGCCCAGCGGCGACTCGCCTCGATGGCGGAAGCCCTGGAACGTTCCGATCCCGGCGTCGACGTCCGCACGGTCGTCCGCGGCGGCACTCCGGAAGAGGTCCTGACCGCGGTCGCCGACGAGACGGACGCGGCGATGATCGTGCTGGGCGAATCCCACACCGGGTTGTTCGCCAGGGCCGTCAGCGGTTCGACGGAATCCGGCGTGACCAAGACCGCCGGGCGGCCGGTCGTAGTCGTACGCGGGGAGCAGCCGCCCCCGGACGGGCCGGTGATCCTCGGTACCGACGGCTCCGAGCAGAGCGCGCAGGCGGCCGGTTTCGCGTTCGACTTCGCGGCACGTCACGGACTGACCGTGCACGCGGTCCACGTCGCGAGGATGCCGATCTGGGGTCCCGCGAGCGAACCCCTGCTCGGCGGGCCGGTCCTGGATCCGTCGCCCGGTCTCCCCCAGGAAGTCGCCGACGAACTCGTCGCCCGGCAGCTCAAGCCGTGGCAGGAGCGCTATCCGGACGTCGCCGTGGAAATGGTGCACGGCATCGGGCCCGCCGCGCAGGCGTTGACCGTTCAGTCCAGCGAGGCCGCGCTGCTGGTGGTCGGCCGGAGCGATCGCGGTGACCTCCGGCGTCTGCTGCTCGGTTCGATCAGCGACGACGCGCTGCACCACGCGCACTGTCCGGTGGCGGTGGTCCGGACTCAGCCGGTCGGCTGAGTCACGAAGAGGCGAGCTCTCCGAGCACCCGCTGCGAGGCGCGCAGCTCAGTGGCCATCACCAGGCTGCTCGCGTGGGCCTGTGCGAGAGCATGGCCGACGTCGGCGACCTTGTCCCAGGCCTCCCCCGCCGTCTCGCCCGTGCCGATTCGGCCGGCCAGCAGGCTTGCTTCGAGTTGTTCTTGCAGACCGGGCAGCACGTGGGCGAGGTCGCCGGCGAGCTGCTGCAACGCGCCGAGAGTCCGGCAGAGGTCAGTGGGCGAGGCCGGTTCGCCGTTCCGCATCCGACGGCACAGGTGACGCACGGCGCCTCCCGCCTGCGCGGCCAGCACGTACGGCGGCACCTCCGAGTTGGGTCTCATTGCCCTGAAGTACCCCCTCCGCGACCTGCGAAAACCAGTCCCGCCGGGGTTCCGGGGCGGCAGCGGTCCGTGAAGGCCTCCTTGAGGGACCCTGGGTCCCTCAAGGAGGCCTTCACGGACAAAGATCCTCAGTGCACCCGCCGGTCCTCGGCCGTGCCGCGGTACCGGATCGTCCACAGGCTGCGCCGGATGTAGGTGCGCTGCAGCCACCGGTCACGCCCGTTGTGCCGCGCGAAGAACTGCGACCTCGCGTGCAGGCCCTTCCGGTTGTTGATCAGCAGCGCGGTCCCCGGCTCCAGCTTGACCTGGTGCGCGACCTCGCGGCAGACGCGCTGCAAGTGCTCCAGCGCCTGCTCCGCCTCGACGGTCTCCCCCACCACGCCGTTGGCCGAGACCGCCACCTCCGGCGACTCCGCCGGCCCGGAGATCACCGGCACGAGGTCGGACAGCACGTCGGCCCCCTTGGCCACATCGCGCACGTAACTTCCAGGCGCGTTGAGCCGGAACACCGGACGGCGCAGGATGTCGAGCACCTCCGGGTCCAGGGCGGCGGAGATGTCCCGGCCGTCGGCGTAGTAGGTGACGGCCTCCTTGTTCCCGTCCTGGCGAACGCAGTTCAGCACCAGGAAGTCCGGATTGGACACGTCGTAACGGCCGACCTCGTCGTGCACGATGTCGTTGTGGAAGTTCAGGAACACGTGTGAGCTCTGGTTGGTCTGGCTCCGCGCGCCCGCCGAGACGGGGACGACGTCGTGCACGAGCCGCCCGCTCTTCTCGGTGGTGAACCCGACGGGTTCGCCGAGCAGCTGGCTCAGTCCCAAAAGGACGGTCTCGGCGACGAAGGTCTTCTTGTCCTTGCTGGGTTCCCCGTCGATCGGCGTCTCCGGAAGCTCCGGGTCCACCGGCAGGTTGCGCACGAGCGCGACGCCGGGGGTGTCGACGTGCCTGCCGAAGTCCAGGATCGTCTGCAACTGGTCGATCGGCAGCTTCGAGAACGTGACCCGGAGCATCGCCAGCGACCGGTCGATGTCCTCGACCGGGTTCGCGAAGGACCGCAGGTCGTTCCCGATGATGTCCCGGACCTCGTCGGGGAGCACGACTTCGGCGAAGGTGCTGACTAGGGTTTCCTGCTTGCTGGTCATGGTGTCCTATCTACTTTCCGCCGCCGCTGGACCGGCGGTCTTCTCCGAGTCCTTTTCGGACTTCTTCCCGAACCTGTCGATCAGGGTGAGTGCGGGGGCGGTGGCGATCGTCGAGACCAGCGTCATGATCACGAGCATCGCGAACACCGTCGGGCTGATCACCTTCAACTGGAGGCCGACGTTGAGGACCACCAGTTCGGTCAGCCCGCGGCAGTTCATCAGCGCCCCGAGCGACAGCGACTCGCGCCAGCCGACGCCGGTCAGCCGGGCCGCCGTGGTACTGCCGGCCCATTTCCCGAACACCGCCACCGCCGTGACGGCCAGGGTCCACAGCCACATCGATCCGGAACCGAGCAGGCTGAACTCGGTGTGCAGCCCGGTATAGGCGAAGAACAGCGGCAGCAGCAGGGTCAGGGTCACGCTGCCGAGCTTCCCGGCGGCGCGGGCGACGACCGGGTCCCGCCTCGGCGCGATCGCGCCGAACAGGAAGGCGCCGAAGAGCGCGTGGATGCCGATCTCGTTGGTGGCCAGGGCCGACAGCATGATCCCGCCGAGCAGGATCGCGAGGACCGCGGGCTCCGGCACCCGGGTCAGCAACTTGTGCAGCAGCGGCCGGACGACGTAGACCATCAGCGCGACGAAGGCCAGGGTGAGCCCGACGGTCAGGAAGACCTCCGACGGCGTGCCGCCCTGGCTGACGGCGACCACGACGGCGAGCAGGCACCACGCGGCGACGTCGTCGACGGCGGCGCAGGTGAGCGCGAGCGCGCCCAGCGGGGTCTTCGAGATCCCGCGGTCGGTCAGGATCCGCGCCAGCACCGGGAACGCCGTCACGCTCATCGAGACCGCGATGAACAGCCCGAACGCGAGGAAGCCGACGTCGCCGCCGAACACCGGGTACATGCCGAGCGCGAGCACGATGCCGGTGACCATCGGCAGCGCGATGCTGACCTGGCTGACCGTCACCGCGGTGAACCCGCGTTCGCGCACCGCGTCGAGGTCGATCTCGGAACCGACCAGGTACATGAAGAAGATCAGGCCCAGCTGCGCCAGGATGTTGATCGCCGAGACCACCCCGCTGGGGAACAGCCAGCCGAACGCGCCGGGCCACACGAGCCCGAACAGCGACGGCCCCAGCAGGATGCCCGCGACGATCTCGCCGATCACCGGGGGCTGGCCGAGCCGCCGGGCCAGCGCGCCCGCCAGATAGCAGGCGCCCAGGATCACCGGCAAAGCGACCAGCAGGCGTGCGTAGATGTCGGGTCCGCCGCTCGCGGCCTTGGCCGCGGTGCCCGCGACGGGTTCGTAGGCCGAACCCAGGCCGAGCACCACGACGACCACCACCGCGGGCACCGCGATCAACGTCGCCCCGACGAGGACCCGGCGCAGTGTGGTGCGCCCGGTCCTCTCCGGTACAGCTGACTCCATGGAGTTCTCCTTAACCGGCACGCAATTCCAGCGTGCAGCATTTGACGCTGCCGCCTGCCTTCAGCAGTTCGGACAAATCGGCACCGATGGGTTCGAAACCGTGTTCCCGCAGCTGCGCGGTCAGCCCGGTGGCCGCCTGCGGGAGCACGACGTGCTTGCCGTCCGACACGGCATTGAGCCCGAAGACGGCGGCATCACGCTCCGAGGCCAGGATCGCGTCCGGGTACATTTCTTTGAGCACCAGGCGGCTGTCCTCGGAGAACGCCTCCGGGTAGTACATGACCGTTTCGTCGTCGAGGACGGCGAGCGCGGTGTCGAGGTGGTAGTACCGCGGGTCGATCAGGGTCAGCCCGATCACGGGGCAGCCGAAGAACTCGCGGGATTCGTTGTGTGCCTCGGGATTGGTGCGGAACCCGGTCCCGGCGAGGATCTTCTTCCCCGCGACGAGGTAGTCGCCCTCCCCCTCGTTGACCCACTGTGCCTGCCGGACGTAGCGATATCCGTTGGCCCGGAACCACTCCAGGTACGCGTCGGACTCGCCGGCCCGCTGCATGTGATGGAACCGCGCGACGAGGACCTGGCCGTTGACCACGGTGGCGCCGTTGGCCGCGAACACCATGTCGGGCAGGCCCGGCACCGGTTCGAGCAGGTCGACGCGGTGCCCCAGATCGACGTAGAGATCGTGCAGCCACTCCCACTGGGCGAGGGCGAGCTCGGTATACGTGGGCTTCTTCGGGTCCATCCAGGGATTGATCGAGTACTCGACGTCGAAGTACGTCGGTCTGACCATCAGGTAATGCCGTTGAGTGGCTGTCCGTGACACGCTTCCTCCACGCGGTTTTGGGCGTCTTCTTCCACCGGCCCCTGGGTAAGGGGCCGGTTTCACAGAACGGGATCCGTTGCTATTTCTGGGTTTCGCTGAGCTTGACCTCGATCTTCCCGGCCAGGTCGTTCGCGTTGCGCATGGCTTCGTCGAACGACGCCCCGAGCGCGCCGATGCCGCCGAAGATGTTGTTGCCGAGCGGCGGGCGCTTGATCAGATCACCCGGCTTCGCGAAGATCTTGAGGTAGTACAAGGCTTCCGAGTCGTTCACCGCCGGCGGGACCTCGATCGAGGCGATCACGCCGCCGGGGCAGATCAGGCACATCGCGGCCGTGTGCAGCCCGGTCGGGCTGAAGTGGTGGACGTCCGGCCGCACACCGCGGGAGACGTCCATCAGTCCCCGGATCGGGTCGTATCCGGCCGAAAGCCGCGCCATGTGGTCGAGCCCTCCGCCGCCGGGGCGGACGGCGATCTCCAGCAGGAACGGTTTGCCCTGGTGGAAGCGGACCTCGGCGTGCAGCGCGCCGCGGGTGATGCCCTGCGCCCGCACCCCGGCGGCCACCACGCCCTGCACTTCGGCCACTTGGTCCGGGGTCAGCGATGTCGGCGCGTGGTGCACGTCGTCGTCGAAGGTCTCACCTTCCGACGTGACCCTGTCCACAATGGATCCCAGGTAGACCTCGTCGTCCCAGGCCAGCGCCTCGATGAGGTGTTCGTGACCGTCCAGAAAGGACTCGACGAGCAGGCCGTGCGGACCGAGATCCAGCCCCTCGGCCTCCATGTTGTACCAGGTCATCCGGTCGATGCCTTCGCGCGCCTGCGCGTAGCGTTCCCGCATCTTCTCCTCGTCGTCGACGCGGAAGACGAAGTTGCTGGCCGCGCCGAGCGTCGGCTTCAGGATCACCGGGTATCCGAAGTCCTCGGCCGCCTGGAGGGCCGAATCGAGGTCTTCGACGAATCGGTAGTCCGGATGCGCGGCACCGCCCTTTTCGTGCGCCTGCCGCATGATCAGCTTGTTCCGGCTCGTCCGGGCCGCGTCCACGCCGATACCGGGCAGGCCGAGCGCCTCGGCCACCGCGGCGACCAGGACCACACCGGACTCGGAGAAGGTGAGCACGCCGTCGAAGGACTCCTCGGCGTGCCAGGCCTTCGCGTGCTCGATCAGGTCGTCGATGTGGTTGCTGCCGGCGATCCGGTAGCGCTCGGACGGCCAGAGGTCCTCGGTCCCGACCCCGTTGAGCACGTACAGCACTCCGCCGAAGTCCTCGATCTGCTGGTACCGGGGCAGGTAGTAGTAGGAGTTCTGGCTGGCTTCCAGCGCGAGCAGTTTCACGACACACCTCGTAGGGCAGGACGGATCGGATGGACGCCGGACGCGCGCACGAGCGGCCGGTCGAGCGGTTCGAGTCCGGTCGGGGCCGGATCCGCGCCGGTCAGGCGCGCGGTCAGCGACCGGGCGATCAGCGGGGCGAACTTGAAGGACGAGCCGCCGCACGCCGCGTAGGACAGGACCCGGTCGCCGAGGACGGCGAGCATCGGGCCGAGGGTGGAGCGCCGGGCCAGGTAGTGGCAGTCCCGGGTGTCGATCAGCCAGTCCCGGCGGAAACCCGGGATCAGCTCGGCGAACGTGTCGATCAGGTGCTCACGCCACCACGAGGGCGCGGTGGCGGCGCCGATCTCGTCGACGACCCGGCAGGCGCTCGCGGCACTGAGCTTCAACGGCGTCCCGGCGACCGGCGGCACCAGCCACGCGCCGCCGGCGGAGCCGAGCGAGGTGATCGCCGGTGTCGCCGCCCAGGCCGCGGCGTCGGCGGGCGGGACGTCGCAGTAGAGCATCGTCTGCCGGTGCAGCACGAGTTCCCTGGCCAGCCCGGGGGCCAGCAGGTCCCTGGACCACGGGCCCGCCGCCAGCAGGACCGCGTCGCCCCGCAGGGAGCCGCCGTCGGCCAGCCGGACCTCGGCCCGGTCGGTGTCGACTCCGATCACCTTGCGGTGCGGATGCAGTTCCGCCTTGGCGTTCCAGCGCAGCCAGCCCGCGCAAGCCGTCAGTACCCGGTCCGCGAGCAGGACTCCGGCGTGCGACTCGAAGACCGCGCCGGTCCCGGGAACGAACCCGGCGTGCGGGAACTCGGCGGCGAGTTCGCCCGCGCCGAACACTTCGGCCTTGGACCCGGCCGCGTTCAGCAGATCCCGCGCAGCCGTCGCCTCGTCCGCCCCGATCGCGGTGAGCGCGCCCGACTGTTCGTAGAACGCCGTGGACAGCAGATGCTCCAGTTCGATCCACGCGTGATGCGCGCCGACCGCGGCCGCCGTCGTGGCCGGGTCGCCGGGATGCAACGCGCGCAGCACGCGATGCCGGTCGAACGACGTGGCACCGGTGAACGGGATGTCCGCCTGGTCGGCGATCACCACTTCGTGCCCGGCCGACACGCACTCCACGGCGGTCAGCAGCGCGATGACACCGCCGCCCGCGAGCACGACTCGCATGGCCTTCCCCCTCCGGGCGAGACTTCGAGTGGGCGCAACGGGGTCCCGGACGCCACGGCTGGGGACGTGGCATCCGGGCCTTACCCCCGTTGGGCAAGGAATCAGGATGCGCGCGGGGTCACGAACGTGTCGTTGATGACGTAGCCGTCGAGGCCGTACGTCTCCCCGTACTCGATGAGATCACTGGTGCGGTTGAGGAAACCGCGCCCGTTGTTGTTCAGCGAGGTGTTGCACAGCACGCTGAACCCGGTCTGCTCGCGGAACGCTTCGAGCAGGTCCGTGATGCCGGCGTTGCGTTCCCGGGTCACCGTCTGGGTGCGCGCGGTCCCGTCGACATGCGTGATGGCCTTCAGCTCGTCGGAGGTGACGTGGTTGAAGTACAGCATGTACGGGTCCTGCACCGAGCCGACGAACCACTGGGGCGCGTCGGATTCCAGCGCGATCGGGGCGATCGGACGGTAGTCCTCGCGACGCTTGATCTTGTTGAGCCGCACGGTGGTGTCCACGGTGAACGGCGCGGCGAGGATGGACCGGTTGCCCAGCGCCCGCGGGCCCATCTCGTAGCGGCCACGGGCCCAGCCGATGATGTTGCCGTCCTTGATGTACTTGGCGACCTCGCTCGCCACGAGCGGCCGGGTCTCGTACTTGGCCGGATCCGGGACGACGTCCTCGACGAAGTTCTCCCCCGCGTAGACGTCCCAATCGATGGTCGCCTGTCCGGTGTAGAACCACTGCGCGTCGATGGCCGTGCCCAGCGCGGAACCGCTGTCGTTGGGGCACGGCGGCACGAACACCGAGGAGAACAGGCCGCTCTCGCGCCACAACCGGTTCCAGTCGCAGTTCAGGCCGCAGCCGCCGGAGATCAGCAACGGCAGGCCCTCGGTCAGGTTCTTCTCCGCGTAGTCGTGGAACCGGTTGAAGATCGCCTGCGAGTGCTTCGCCGCCGCGTTGCGGTACTCCTGCGACCAGACACCCGCGTTGTACAGATGGGACCAGGACATCTCCTCTTTGGACAGGCCGAGGATGATGCCGTCGCGGTCGAGGATGAAGTCGATGGTCTTCTGCTCGTCGGGGGTGAGCGGGCCCGGTTCGGCGAATCCGGTCAGCGCCATCTGCTTGCCGGCGTCGTTGAACCGGAACTTCCCCTTGCCGAGCGGGAAACCCGGGTCCGCCAGCGCGAAGAGGTACGCATACTTCGCGCCCGGGTCGGTCAGCACGTGCTGCAGGTGAGTGGCCTCACCGCGCTCGTCGATCCGGTAGAAGTCCCCGATGTTCCCTTCCCACACCAGGGAGTAGTACGCCTGGCCGGGAGCGGCCGGGGCCATCCCGAGGGAGGTGTAGATGTGCGAGCGCTCGTGAGTGGAGGAGAAGTAGCGCACGTCCTTGCCGAAGAACTTGCCGACCTCGTCGGAGATCGCGCCTTCGCCGACACCGAAGTATCCCGTGCGGGACGGGGGTTCCACCGAGAACTCGCCCTTGACCCAGCCCCCGAGCGCGACCACGTCGGGCTGCTTGTCGAGCATGCCCGCCGCGCGTGCCATCAGCTCGCCGGTGATCCGGTCGTAGCGCGGGTAGTTGTCCTTTTCCGACTCCAGCGCGAACAGCAGCTTGCCGTCCTCGATGGCCACGATCCCGCCATCGTGGCCCTCTTTCATCGACAGAATCAGCATTGTGTCACCGAATTTCGCTCGCCTTCATTCGTCGACTCATTCAAGCCGCGCGCTCCGTTGACCGGAAGCGTCGCGCGGGGAGAACAATCAACCTTCGGACGAGCTGCCGGGCAGGGTGCGCACGGCGTCGTGGCGCAGCGATTCGAACGCGTTCTTCCGTGCCCTGCGGCCGACCATCGGGACGGCGGCGGCGACGGAATCCGGGTCCCGTTGCCGCTCGGCGGCGAACGCGCTGACCAGCCGGGAGACCGCGTAGCGGCCGGCGACGTTGGCACGCTGGAGAAGTCCGGCGTCCACGACGGACTCGAGGAGTTCGTCGGCGGTCTCGATCATGATGCCCATCGCCGCGGCGACGCCGATCGACGTCGTCCAGCCCGCCCCGCTCTGCCCGAAGTGGTGGATGGCCTCCCGTTCGGCGGGCGAAAGATGTTCGTACGCCGCGGTGAACCGGTCGCGGACGTTGACGTCGCCCACGCTGAGGCTGTCCATGAGCCGTTCGCGATCGGCGAGCTGGCCCGCCGTGTACGCGATCGCCCATTCCGGGCGCGCGGCGATCTTGCGGCCGACGATGTTGACCGCCAGCGGCAGATCCCCGCACAGTTCGGCGATCGAGTCGGTGGCGTCGTGTTCGGCCCGTACCCGGCCCGGTCCGGCGATCCGGCCGATCAATGCCAGCGATTCCTTACGGGAGAACGTATCCAGTTCGACACGGTTCGTGTCCTCCAGCCCGAGCAGCCGGGCGCGGCTGGTCACCACGACCTGGCTGTGCGGGGCCTGGCCCAGCAGCGGCCGCACCTGTCCCTCGTCGCTGACGCCCGCCAGGAGGACGAACAACCGGCGTTCCGCCAGCAGGGATCGGTACAACCCGATCCGCTGCATCGGGTCGTCGGGCACGAGATGCGCCGGCACGCCGAGCGCGCGCAGGAAGCCGCGCACGATCCCGTTCGCCGACCGGCCACCGGTCCCGCTGTTGCTCAGGTCGGCGTAGAGCTGCCCGTCCGGGAAGTCCGCCGCCACCTCTTCGGCCAGCCGCAACGCGAAGGCGGTTTTACCTACCCCGATCGGACCACTGACGAGCAACGGCACCTTGATCGGACCGGACGCTCCGATCATTTCCGCGGCTTCGGCCAGATCCCCTTCCCTGCCGACGAAGGTCCTCGACCCCATGGGCAGCTGGGCCGGACGGGCGAGGTGGATGACGCCGGATGCCAGCGCGTGTGCGCCGTCCGCCGGTATCTCCGCCTGAGCCGGCGCGGGCGCGCGCTCCTCCCGGACCTCGGTGCCGCCTCCCGTCTGCCCGGCGAGACTCCGCCATCGCCGTTCCCACGCCGCCCGGTCTCCCCCGCACGCGGAGACGAACGCCAGTGTCACGGCGAGAGTGGGCAGCCGGTGGCCACTGGCCGCGCTGGACAGTACGGAAGGTGCGAACAGTGCCGTCCTGGCGAGTTCCCGGTAGCTCGGGTTTCCCGCACGGTTCCTCAAAACACGCAGATCATGAGCGAATGCGGCGATCGGACCAGTGGAGCCGTCCAACGGTCGCTCGGGTCTGCCCATGCCTTACTCCTCCCCTGGACGAGGTAACGCGATCGCTCTGCGTGACCATCATCCTTGCGGCCTTCCTGGCCACAACCCTAAAGGACCAATGAACCGTGCAGCAGATACAAATAGGTGACTCAATGTACAAAGTCCAATAGTTGGACGCGGAAATTCACCCCCTTGGTGGCACCGGATAGGGTTCGCCCATGCGTGGTCCCCTACCCCCTCTCGCCGAACTCCGGCGCGCCGCCGAAGTGTTCAACGGCTTCGCGAATGCCGACAGCTCCTGGCTCCGACTGCTCGAAGAAACGCGGTCCGCGATCGACCTGTCACAGGCCGCACATCGCACAATTCTTCTGCGCTGGCTGAACTCATGGGGATGCCGTATCCGGTACCCGCGGGAAGGCGAGCCCGCCCCGTTCGACGACGGGATCCGGGCCTGGTGGGAGATCTGGGGTTCCGCACTGCCCACTGTCGACCTCGTCCACCTGACGGACGCGGGGATCGACGCGACGGCGCAGGCGTACGCGGATC
The DNA here is from genome assembly GCF_001995215.1 of Amycolatopsis azurea DSM 43854. Lineage (GTDB taxonomy): Bacteria > Actinomycetota > Actinomycetes > Mycobacteriales > Pseudonocardiaceae > Amycolatopsis > Amycolatopsis azurea. Next base: position 217,447 of record NZ_MUXN01000002.1, on the reverse strand, counting down.
TCTCGGGTGTCGTCGTCTCGGCGGGACGGACGAGGCGTACGCTGGGCCCGACCGCCGCGGCCAAGGCACTGTATGCGTTGCGGCCCAACACGATCATCCCGTGGGACGCCGCCATCGCGGCAGCGCTCCACGGCGACCGCGACGGCGCCGCGTTCGGCAGGCATCTGCGGCTCGGCCGCGAGTGGGCCGCCGCGGTGATCGCGGAGGCGGCGGACGACGGGGAGAAGATCCCCGCCCTTGTGGGCAGACCCGTGTCACTGGCGAAGATCCTGGACGAATACCTTTACGTCGCCTTCACCATGGGCGCCACGGGTGACTGGGGAACAGACAGCGGAGAATGGTGGAAAAATGGTAACCGGGGATGACGTCAGACGGATCGCTTCGGAGCTGCCTCGCGCCTATGAGGCGCTGGTCCGGGACCGGGCGAAGTTCCGCGTGGGGCGAATCGTGTTCCTTTCGCTCTCACCCGACGAAACCGTGTTGGGATTCGGGTATCCCAAAGAGGAGCGGGAAGCGCTGGTGGCGGGCGAGCCGGACAAGTTCATGATGCCGATTCCCTCCGATATGCGCTATCAGTGGGTCCGCGTCCGGCTGTCCGCAATCGATTACGAGGAGTTACGAGAGCTGATCGTCGACTCGTGGCGAATGTGCGTGCCGAAGAAGGTCTGGACGGAATACCTGGAAAAGAACCCGAACTGAGCTGCTCCTTTCGGAGTGAGCCGTTCAGCCCTCCCGGTTGCCCTTTTCGGTCGCGTGAATCGCCTTTCGGGTGACCGAAAAGGGCAGAAATACGGTGCCGCCCCCACTGTTCGTGTGCCGCTCGTCCGGCTTGAAGTCCGTGAAGGCCCCCTTCCCTCGGCTGAGCCGAGGGAAGGGGGCCTTCACGCGCAAACCGCCGGACCTACTCCGCGACCTCCTCGATCGCCGACGTACCACGGGAGCCATTGGTCCCGTACCGCTCCCACACCTCGTTCAGCCGGATCCGCCCGTCCGGCAGGAACTCCGGGGTGTTCGTGCTGTGCCCCGAGATCACCTGACCACTGGCCAGCACCATCGTGTAGGCCATGTCGATCGTCCCGTCCTCGCCGCACTTCCCGGTCAGCGACCCGAGCCGCACGCCGCCGCCGGTCAGCTCGGCCCACACCAGGTCGTCCCTCTGCCGGTACAGGGTGACCGGCGCGTTCGGGTCGGTGCTGACCTTACGGAACCGCTTGCCGTCGTAGTTGATCATCCGTCCTGCTCCATTCGTCCGGGAGAGCCGGGGAACCAGAGGTCGTCCGAGGTGAGTTCCGCGAGGTCGTACTTCCCGAGCGCGCTGGTGAGCAGCCGGAGTTCGAGTTCGAGACACCGCACCAGCCGCACGAGCCCTTCGGTCGCGTCCTCGTCGACGGCGAGCAGTGCAGCCCGGCCGAGGCCGACCGCGGAGGCGCCCATGGCAAGGCACTTCAGCGCACGGGCCCCTTCCCAGATCCGCCCCGAAACCAGCAGCGACGCGTCGTGCTTGCCGACCCGGCGCAGGCATTCCACCAGCGGCAACCCGACCTGGTCGAGGAACACCGACGGCGCCCAGCCGGTGCCGCCCTCGGCTCCGTCCACGGTGACGGCGTCCGCGCCCGCCGCCCAAGCGACCCGCGCGGCTTCGCCGACGTCGCGACCCGGGTGCAGTTTCACCCAGGCCCGTGCGCGCGGGTAGTTGTTGCGCATCAGGTGGATCTGCTGGCGCAGGATCTCGCCGGTGAACGTGCCGGGGCTGCTCGAGCGCAGCACCATGGCGGTGTCCGTGCCGAACGTTTCGTCCACTGTGTACTGTTCGGCGATCTCGCCGGCGGCCGTGCGCGAGAGCACGGTCATCCCGCCGAGCCCCGGCTTGGCGCCTTGGCCGACCTTGAGCTCGAACGCCAGCCGCCCGGTTTCCAGCAGTTTCGTCGCGGACGGGTCGCTGTAGACGAGGTTCCACACCTCGGCGTCGGCGTCTTCGGTGCTCTGCTGCACCACGACGCCGCCCAGCCCGTCCGGCACCGCGCCGGCGTACGCGCGGATCCGGCCGAGCAGACCGTCCTCCGCGCTTTCGCCCATCCGGCCGTATCCGTGCATGGGCACCACGTTCTCGCCGATCACCATCGGCATCCCGAGCCTGCCCGCCTGCTCGCTCGCGGCGATCCCGAGACCGCTGCCCGCCACCTGCGTGGATCCGAACGCGCACAGGAAGACCGGCGACGGCGCGGTGAAGCCGCCCAGAACCGTCGAGAGACCGACATCGCCGTAGACCGGTTCACGCGCGAGGTCGAACATCTTCTCCAGGCGCCGCGGGACGAATACCGGCGGCACGATCCTCGCGCGGTCGAGTTCGTCCGGCGGACTGTCGACGTCCGCGCCGAACAGCGACCGGCCGTATCCCCCGACGTCGGGGAAGATCGCCGCGCTGCCTTCCCGCGCCCTGGCGCGGATCGCGTCTTCGGGGAGCTGCCGCGCAGTGATCACGGCGCCGCGATCCCGGGCAGCTTCGGGTACGCGTTGGCCTGCCAGATCGCGTCCAGCCCGGCGATGTAGCGCGTCACCCGTTCCAGCCCCATCCCGAAGCCCGCGCTCGGCGGCAGTCCTTCGCGCGCGAGGTCGAGGTACCAGGCGTACTTCGCCGGATTCTCCCCCGTCTCCCGCATCCGTTCGATCAGCCGCCGGTACTCGTGCGTGCGCTCACCGCCACTGCACAGCTCGCCGAACCCTTCCGCAGCGATGAGGTCGAAGTTCCGCAGCACGCCCGGTTCGGTGCTCGACTCGCCGTCGGTGAACCCGCGCGATCCCTTCGGGTAGTCGACGATGAAGAACGGCCGGTTCGTCTGCCCGGAGATGATCCGCTCGCCCTGCCAGTCGATCTCCGCGTCGGCGCTCTGGCCGTGCAGCAGCCCCTGCAACCGTGACACCGCCTCGCGGTGCGTCATCCGCTCGAAGTCCTCGTCCAGGAGCGCCGTGAACGCCTCCGGGTCCCGGCCGAGAGTGGCCAGGTCCACTTTGGACTCTCGCAGCGTGTAGGTCACCACATGCCGGAGCAGGCCCTGCGCCAGGTCGAGGACGTCCTCGCGGCTCGCCCGCGCGACCTCGACGTCGATCTGGGTGAACTCCACCAGATGTCGTCCGGTGGTCGAGGTCTCCAGCGGTTCCAGCCGCACGTTCGGCGCGACGTAGAAGATCTTGTCGAACGCGAGCAGCGACGCCTGCTTGTACAGGATGACGCTGGTCATCATCTTGTACTTGTGCCCGTAGTAGTCGACGTCGACCTGTTTGGCGCCGCGGCATCCCGGGTCGGTGACCGGCCCGATCAGCGGCGGCTGGAGCTCCACGAACCCGTTCATGCCGAGGTATTCGCGGGTGCCCGCGGTGATGCTGTTCTGGATGCGCAACGCCGCCTGCGTCACCGGTGACGTCAGGTGCTCGCGGGTGCCCGGCGGCAGCGCCGCTTCCGGTGTTCCGGTCATGTTCTGCTCCCCTGTATCAGTTTCGCGGTTTCGATTCCGGGCATCCCGTACTTCTCGTCGAACGTCCGCTCGACGTACCGGAGCGCGTCCAGCAGATCGCCCGAGGTCATCCGCCGGTCCGCGGGCAGGTCGACGAGATCGCCCAGTGGCATCGCGCCGATCCGCTGCCATTCCAGGCGCCCGTTCGCGTCCAGCCGTCCGCGCGCCCGGCCGGCGTTGTCCGGGTGCAGGCAGAACGGGACGTCCAGCTGCCCCCGCGCGAACGCGGTGACCAAGGCCCTGCCGAGATCGCCGTCGAGCGAAAGAACGTTGTCCACCAACGCTTTCGCCTGCGCGTGGATCCCGGTGTCGCCGAGATGGCCGATCCGCGAGACACCACTGGCGGCCTCGGCGGCGTGCTCCAGCGCGGTCACGTTCTCCGCCACGGTCGGCAGCCGGTGCGCCTCGGCGGTGGTCTTGACGATCAGCCTGCTCGACCCGGTGCGGGCGGCCAGCCGCGCGGACTCCGCGATCAGCGCCAGCGCGCCGCCGGGAGTCCTCGGGTAGACGCCCATGTAGCCGTAGATCACCACATGCGTGCGCGCGTGCGGCACGTATTCCCTGATCAGCGCCTGCAGCGCGGCGACCGCCTCCTCGTCCTGCCCGGCGTGGGTCTGCTGCGCGTAGCTGAAGGACAGGCACCGGATCCCGTGCCGCCAGAAGAAGATCCCCTCCAGCACACTCAGCGCGACCAGCAGCGCGGGCGGGCACAGCTGGCCCATCATGCAGCCGCCGAACGTCTCCAGATGCGGCTCCAGCTCGGGCCCCCGGGCTTCGGCCAGCGTTTCGCACGAACGCCGCCAGTTGTCGACGGCCGCGGACAGCGGCATCCGGCTGTACGGCAGGCAGTACGACACCGGCCCGCCCTCGGTCGCGTGCAGCCCGAAGTCCAGCAGCGTCCGCACGATCCGGCGGGGATCCGCCGAACCGTGCCGGATCTGCACCGGGAAATCCCTGGTCAGCACGCCGTCGAGCAACGCCGTCGTCGTCACGGGATCGTGGTCGACGAGCGGGTACCCGTTGAGATCGGCGCCGGCCGCCAGCGCCGCGCGGGCCGCCTCGTGGTCGCCGACCCTGGTGTAGCTGTCGATCGTGATGGTCCCGACCGTCGCGGCCCGGGCCGACCGGGTCGCCAGCAGCCCCCTGGTCATCCGCCCCGGATCGGCGAACCCCATCCGGGGCTGGACGACCAGATCCCCTTCGGCGTGGTGGCGCGCCACCACCTCGCCGAACGAAAGTCCCCGTCGCGGGGTGAGCACGTTCATCCCGCGCCCAGCGGGACACCGGAGGTGCGCACGGACAAGGTGCGGAGGAAGGTACGGAACGGGGTCAGCCCGCCCGAGTCCTCGAACACCGCGTCGAAGCCGGCCTCCAGCAGCCGTGCCGCGTTGCTGCCGCCGATGACGTCGAGCTTCCCGCCGATGACGACCGGCGTCGTGACCAGGTCCGCGTGCGCGCGGAAGGTGTCCATCAGCCGGACGCCGTCCTGGCAGCCGTGCCCGTTGAGACTGCTGATCACCACCAGGTCCGGCCGCCGGACGGCGCATTCGCGCACGATCGTCGCGTCCGGGACGCAGGCGCCGAGATTGGTGACCCGGCAGCCCAGTTCCTCCAGCAACAGCTCCAGGTACACCAGGTTCCAGGTGTGCGCGTCGGACGAGAGCCCGGTCACGACCACGTCGAGACCGGCGTCCGGGAGCGAGGGCTGGACGGCTTCGATACTCATCGTGCGGCTTTCTCCCTCTCCTCGCCGTCCGGCCGCACGTCGATCTCGATCAGCACGACCGCGTCCTCGGCCAGGCGCAAGGCCTCCGCCGGACTGTCCGCGGTCACCATCAGATCGCCGACGCGGTCCCACGAGCTGCGCAGCCCGTCGAACCGGTCACCGGCCGAAACACTGACGTCGCAAAGAAAGACGCCCTCCGCCTGCGACGCCTTCTCCACCCCGCGCACGTCCTCGATGAGCCCCGGCTCGATGGACACGAACCGGACCGCGGCGCCGCGTTCGGCCTTGCGCGGCAGCACGTCCACGACCGGCTCGTCCTTCATCACCGAGAAGTAGGCGCGGTTCAGCTCCACCGGATAGGCGCGCTGGATCAGCTCGATGATGCCGTCGCCCGCGAACCGGCCGGCGCATTCGACCAGGTACGGGACACCGTCGGAGACGATCCATTCACAGTGGACGATCCCGGTGCGGAACCCGGCCGCCCCGGTGAGCCGCCGCGTCTCCTCGTTCAGCGTCGCGGTGAGCTCGTCCGGGATGTCGGCGGGGACGATGTGGGCGAGCTCCACCGGACGCGGCCCGGGGAACAACTGCTTGCCGGTGACGTTGGCGAACAGCGGTTCGCCGTCCCTCAGCAGCATTTCGACGCTGTACTCGTCGCCGTCGACGAAGCTTTCGGCCAGCATCTTCAGGTCCATGGCGCGATCCGGGACGAAAATGCCCTCGTCCTGCACGACGCAGTTCGCCCACGCCTGTTCGGCCTCGGCCGGGTCGCTGAGCACCTGCGTTCCCACCGACGCCTGCCGGTTCGCGGGTTTGAGCACGATCTTCCCCGGATGCCGCGCCATGAACTCGCGGACCTGCTCCGGGCTTTCGACGCGGGCCGACGCCGGATTCGCGATCCCCGCCGCCCGGCTGACCAGGCGCAGCACGCCCTTGTCCCGCAGGATCTGCGCTGCCCCGAAGCCCGCGCCAGGCAGGCCGTAGCGTTCCGCGAGCCGGGCCGCGAACGGGGTCGCGTACTCGGTCAGCGGGACCACCGCGGCCGGGTCGAGGTCGCGGTGGACGTGGTAGAACTCGTCCGCCTTGCCGGGGAGGTGGAACTCCCATTCGATCAGTTCGCGCACCAGCGCCGAACCGGCGACCGTCTCCCGCGCGTTGCGTTTGCGGACGACGTCGGGCTCCTCGACGAAGATGACCGAACCGTCCGGCTGGAAGTCCTTGATGGACGAACCCAGCGCGGCCGCCACAAAGCCGACCAGGATCACCGGGCGAGTCATGACGCACCATCCGCTGTGTCGTCGATGTAGTACCAGTTCTCGGGGTTGATGAGCCCGTACGGGTTGATCGGCGAGAACCCGCGCAGGTTGCCCGCGACCTCGAACAGCCGGCGCGGGAACGTCGGCATGAAGATCACCGGCGCCTGCTCGGCGATGTACTCCTGGTACTCGTACAGCGCTTCGAGGGAGTCCGTGGTGACCGTCTTCGCGATCAGCTCGTCCGCCTTGGCGTCGCGCCAGTTGCTGAAGTTGCAGGCGGCACCGCTCTGGAAGAGGTTCTCGCCGGTCGGGTAGTTGTAGACCCAGCCGCCGCCCCAGCAGGACAGCTGCCACATCCGCTTCTCGCCGGGACCGTCCTCCGCCACCAGGACCGAACCCATCACCTCTTCGAGCCGGATCTCGATCCCGGCCTTGGCCGCGTCGTCCCGGAACTGCGCCATGAGCCGCGCCAGCGAAGGTCGTCCTTCCCAGTAGCGCAGGGAAAAACTCAGCTCGGTGCCTGCCGGGATGCCTTCGCCCGCTTCACCGGGCCCGGTGCCGGGACGCACGCACACCGCGGGTGATGCGCTGACGTCCCAGCCGTTGTCGGCGAGCAGCTCTCGCGCTTTCTCCAGGTCGAACGGCCAGAACCCGCCGCGCTCGGCGATCTTCGGCGACACGAGGTCGCTCTTGGGCAGCACCGGGATCGACCCGGTCTGGCTCCAGCCGTAGCCCTGGTAGACCTCGCGGGCCCCGTACTCCTGGTCGAAGCAACTTTGGAGGGCTTGCCGGACGTACGGCTGCCTGATCAGGTGCCCGGCCACCGTCGGGTTGCTGAAGTTGACGGCCATGAAGTTGATGTTGAACAGGATCTGCGGTTCCAGCTGGAAGCCGTCGCCAAGTGGGTTCGGCCCGCCCTTGGTCGGGTCGCCGTCCGGCTGGACGCCCATCCCCGGCGGCAGGAAGCCGACCTGGACGTCACCGGACTGCAGCAGCTCGTACTGCTGCTCGTCCGACGTCGTCGAGACCTGGCGCAGCTCGTCGAGGTGCGCCGGGTTGGGTCCGCTGTAGTGCTCGTTCGGGACGAAGGTGACGACGCCGTCCTCGGTGTAGCTCTTGAGCCGCCACGGTCCGTTGACGACACTCCACACAGGACTGTCGGCCCAGCGCGTGCGGTGCGAGTTGTCCTCTTCGACGACGTCGCCGTTCTCCGCCATCAGGAACTCGTAGACCGCCTCGGCCTGGTCGATGTCGTGCGTCGCGTCGGCCGGGCCGTCCGCGGTGCGGTCCCACGCCTTCGGCATCGGCGTGATCATGGTGAGCTGGTTCAGCAGCACCCAGTTCGTCGAGTACGCCTTGTCGAAGGTGAAGCTCACCTTGTCGTCGGCGACCTTCTCGAACGACACCAGGTTGTCCGGGAAGTAGCCCTCGGAGTAGGCGCCGAACCTCGGCCCCTTCACCTTCAGCATGTTCATCCAGAAGATGACGTTGTCCGCGCAGACCGTCTCGCCGTTGGACCACTTCCACGGTTTGATCCGGACCGTGCAGGTGCGGCCGGTCTCGTCCCACACCGGCTCTTCGCCGACGCTGAGGTCCCAGTCGATCTCCGGCGCGCCGTCCCGGCCCAGCCAGTAGAGCGGCCGGTACATCAGCATCTGGAACTCGTAGAGGCTCCGCACGCCGAAGCGCTCGCCCGGGGTGAAGGGGAAGATCACCGCGGGCGGGAACCCGGGCAGGCAGGCCCAGGTGGCGACGCCACCCTTGATCGGCTTGTCCGTCATGACTTTCGCTTCCTCCGAATTCGGTCCGCGCTCAGGCGGCGGTCGCTTCGAGAACCTCGGCCGGCTGCTTCTTCTCCTGCGCCGACAGCGGTTTCGCCAGACTCAAGTAGGTGCCGATCACGATCGCGCCCTGCAGGATCGCCAGGCCCCAGAACGCGTAGGGCACGGTGGTCGCGTCCGCCAGCGCCGACAACCCGACGGTCGCCCCGACACCGAGGCCGAGGCCGACCGCCTGCGTACCGCCGAAGATCCGGCCGACCCGGTCCTCCGGGCTCGCGCGCATCAGCAGGGTCCGGGCGGCGATCCGGCCCTGGGCGAAGCAGAACCCGGCGAACGGGATCGCCGCCATCAGCGCGATGTAGTGCAGCGGCTGGATCGCGAGGCAGATCAGGTTCCCGAGCGTGCCGAGCACGGCCAGGTGGATTCCCTTGAACCGCTTGCTGACCTTGCCGTACGCGGCGGCGCCGACGATGAAGCCGACCCCGGCCAGCGCGTCGACCACGCCGATCATCCACGCGCCCTGGTTGAAGGTCTGCAGGATCAGTGTCGTCAGGATGACGTTGGCGACCATCAGGCCGATGTTCCCGTTGGCGTACAACAGCGCGAGCCGCTTGACCGGCTGGCGCACGAGGACCTCGACCGGTGCCGCCGAGTCGTCGGCCGTCGCTTCGGCGACCACCAGCGGTTTGGCGGGTTTGCGGCCGATCGCGTAGACGAGGACGGCCGACAGGATGAAGCTGAGCGAGTTGAACACGAACAGCGGGGTGGCACCGAACCAGATCACCAGGAACCCGGCGAGCGAGGACGCCATCAGCATGCCGGCGTTGCTCGCCATTTCGAAGTGCGAGTTGAACTTCCCGAGCCGCTCGTCGCGGATGCGTTCCTTGATCAAGCCGTTGCTCGCGGGCATGAACAGCGCGGCGGTGCAGGCGAGCATGAAGTTCGCTATGTAGGAACCCAGGTTCGCCGGGCCGCCGATCCACAGCCAGACCGGCAGGGCGAACGCGGTCATCGCGCTGACCAGGTCCGCGGCGATGCACAGCATCCGCCGGTCGACCTTGTCGACCAGCTTGCCGAACAGCAGCGCGAGCGCGACCTGCGGGATCGACACCGCGATGAACAGCCAGCCGACGGCGAGGGTGGTCTGCTCGGCGTGGAAGACGAGGATCGCGGCGGCGGTGATCTGGAACGCGTTGCCCGCCGTGGTGACGAACCCTGCCGGGACCAGCAGGCGTTCGGCGAGCCGGGAACTCCGGACCGCGTCGGGGGTGAGGGTGCTGTCGAGTGACATGGGGTCTCAGGCCTCGCTCGTCGGGGGGAATTCCAGTGGTGGCACGGCGAACGCCGTGGTGTGCGTGACGTCGAAGGCGTCCGGGTCGATCCGGAGGTCGAACCCGCCCGCTTCGGCGGCGCGCGCGGTGAGGTCGATCAGGATCGGCGAGGCGCAGCCGATCAGGGCCCGCAGTTCGAGGAAGAGGTCGCCCAGCGCGCCGCGGAGCACCTCCTGGTCGAGGTTGCCCTTCAGCGTGCGTTCGGTCGCCGCGCGCAGGCGCCCGACGTGCTGCACGATCAGATCGGCGGCCCGGCTGAGGCTGAAGTCCTCGAGTTCGTAGTTCAGGACGAACCGGGAGACCATCGCCGCCGCACGTTCCGTGGCCTCGACCGAAACCGGGAGCGAGCCGCTCTCCCCGCCGACCTCGGCGGTGAGTTTGGCCAGCGTCTCGGCGAGCTCGTTCCAGGGCGCGACGAGCCGCTCCCCCGCGACCTTCTCCAGCGCCGCGCGGGAGAAGTTGGTGCGGGCGAACTCGGGAGCGGTGAGGTTGAGGTGGAACCGCGCGATGTCGCGGGGTACCTCGGCCGCGAGTTCGCGGGCCCAGACCACGTGTCCCTTGCTGGTGGAGAACTTCTCGTTCTCCAGTTCGTAGAACTCGTTGACGAGCAGGGTGTCCGGGAGGACGTAGCGGTCCTCCAGGGCGATCAGCTCGGCGACGTGGACGACGCCCCAGGTGAACAGCGGGTCGAACCCCATGAACACCACGACCCGCGCGTCGTTCTCCACGAGCCAAGCGTCGTCGTCACCCGCCTGCGGCTTTCCGTTGCGCCGCAGCGCGTACTCGGTGCAGTACATCGAGGCGGGCATCCCCTCGACCCAGGCGTTGAGCCGCTGTCCGGGTGTCTGGAGGAACGGCGCCGGCAGCCCCCACTTGACCGGGTACGTGATCGCGAAGTCCGGCAACGGCCCGGCCAGCAGCTCCCGCATCAGCCCGAGCACGTGCGGCCTCCACGCGGGTCCACGTTCCTCGTAGTAGGCGAGGAGCCGTTCGCGGTATTCCGAGACGGGGAAGACCATGATCTCCGTCTCGCGGTAGGTCACCTCGTCGGCCGGGTCGAGCACCGAATACGGCTCGATGAGCGCGTCGAAGTCGATCGGATGCCCGCAGCCCTCGCAGAAACCGCCGCGGCTGTCCGCGAGACAGGTCGGGCAGCCGCCGCCGACGAACCCTTCGACCAGGAACTCGCCCTTGCTCTCGCTGTAAGGCAGCCGCACCTTGCGCAGGCGGAGCTTTCCCTTGTCGTACAAGCGCTTCACATAGTCGTGGACGAGCGCCTTGTAGCCGTCGTCGGTCGGCGAGAAGCCGTCGACCTCGACGCCCATCGCCTTGAACGTGCTCTGGATGTTCTCGGTCGACTGCTTCACCAGCTCGGGCGGCGTGAGCCCGACCCTCGCCGCGCTGGTGACGAGGTAGGTCTGGCTGTCGTCGGTGCAGGAGGCGAACACGGCCTCGCGACCGGCCGCGCGCAGGTACCGCCGGTGCACGTCGGCGCCGAGGTACGGGCCCGCGATGTGCCCGATGTGCAGGTCCCCGTTGGACGTCGGGGGTCCGCCGATGATCACCACCGGTCTCGTGTCGGTCACGCCAGCTCCTCGTGCCGGGCGGCGAACTTCGCCGTCATGTCGGTGTCCCACCAGATCGCGTACATCTCGAAGTCCTCGGCGCCGTCGTTGAGGATGCGGTGCTCGGTGCCGGGCTGGTGGAACTCGATGTCGCCGGGCCGGAAGGGGCGGCGCTCTCCCCCGGACTCGACGACCGCCTCGCCGCTGACGGCGATGAAGATCTCGTACTCGTGGTGGGAATGCGCACCCGTCGCGCCGTGCGCCGGCACCGTGACCCAGGCGCCCTCGAACGGCGCGTTCAGCGCCGCCCACGGCAGGAGCCGCTGGCCGTAGGCGCCGTTCTCGAAGACCATCTTTTCCCGCTCCAGCGGCCGGATCTCCATGACGTTCTCTTTCTTCTCGATGATCAGCGGGTGGCGACGACGGGGTCGGCGTCCTGCGTCGGCTGCGGCGGAACCTCGGGGGTTTCCCCGCGGTGGGCGAGGATGTCCTGCAGGATGTCGTTGGCGCGCGGGGCGAGGACGCTGAGCAGCGAGTCCGCGATCCCGTGCGTCGCCTCGTTGACGCCCTGGAGGTAGACGGCCGCGGTGGCGGGCTGGTCGATCTCCAGCCGGTAGTCGCGGGTCACCTTGATCTCCGAGAGGCCGATCGACTTCGCGATCTCCTGGACCATCCTCGGCATCTCCGGGGAGAACCCGGTGCCGAGCAGGACGAGGTCGGTGCGCAGTTCCTGCGTCTCGCCGGTGCGCCGGTCGGTCAGTTCCAGCACGATCTCGTCACCGTCGTCGCGCGCGTCGGTGATGTCGCTCATCGTGATCATCCGCAGCCGGGAACGGCCGGAAAGGCGGTCCAGGTAGATCGACCGGTAGAGCGCGTCCATCGTGCCCGGCGCCAGCCCGGAGTAGTTCGTGTGGTGCATCTCCTTGAGCATCTGTTCGCGGGCTTCCGGTCGCGCGTCGAAGAACTTGTCCACATGGGACGGGAAGAACAGCTCGTTGTTGAACTTGCTGCTCTCGTAGTAGTTCAGGCCGATCGAACGCATCACCATGGTCGGCTTGCACTCGGGCAGGTCCTGCTGCACGGTGCTGAACAGTTCCGCCGCGCTCTGGCCGGCGCCGATCACCGCGACGCGGTACGGGAGATCCTTGCGCAGCTTGGCGATCCTCGGCAGGTACTGCGTGCTGTGGATGACGCGGTCCTGGTTCACCGTCCGGAGCTGGTCGGGGATCCGCGCGTCGCGGCCCGCGCCGACCACCAGGTACCGGCTGCGGACGACCTCGCCGTCGGCGACCCGGGTGTCCCAGCCGGTCAGCACGCCGTCCGTCCACACGGGAGTGACGTCGAGGCATTCACGGCCGCGCTGGATGTCCACCAGCGCCAGTGAATCGGCCGTCCACTTGAGATAGTCGGCGAGTTCGACCCGGTACGGGACGAAGCTGCCCATGTTCACGAACTCGTTGAGCCGGTTGGTGGCGTGCAGGTAGTTGAGGAACGAGAAGCGGCTGCACGGATTGCGCAGGGTCACCAGGTCCTTGAGGAACGAGACCTGCGACAGCGCCTCCGGCAGGAGCATGCCCCGCTGCCAGGAGACCTCCTCGTCGCGTTCGAGCAGGACCGACTCGCGGGCCAGGCCGGGCGCGAGCTCCTCCAGCGCCACGGCGAGTGCCAGGTTGGACGGTCCTGCTCCGACTGCGAGAAGCTCGACATCACGGTTCGCCATTGTTTGCTCCGCCATCGTTGTGAGTGCTTGGAAGGTGTTCTGCGGTGCCCGTGCGCGGTCAGCCACCGGCGGCCACCGAGGGCAGCAGGGGGTGCGCGGTCAGCCGGACCTGGGCCATGGCCTTGTCCAGCACCACTTCACAGTCGTCGGGGTCGCTGCCCGCGCAGATCACGTACGCGTGCCGCGAGATGAACTCCGCCGGCGGCAGCCGCATCCGCGCTCCCGGCTCGACCAGCGCGTCGGCGGCGAGGACCCCGTTGTCCCGCATGGAACCCGGGACGGACACGGACTCGACGACGCAGTCCTGTTTCGGGTAGCCGAACCGCACCCCGACCCAGCGGGGCTCGGCCTCGTACGGGATGTGGGGACGCATGCCGAGCGCGACGTCGACCGCGGCCGCGCCCGGGTCGATCCCGGTCGCGAACCGGGCGAGCAACGGGATCAGGTCCCCGCCGAGCCTGCCGTTGATCTCCACGATCACCGGTCCGCGCTCGGTGAGCTTGAGTTCGGTGTGGGTGATGCCGTACCGGAAGTCGATCGCGCTGTGCGCGCGGGCCAGCGTCGAACGGAGCACCGGGTCGGCCAGCAGCTCGTCCGCGGAGCTGACCAGGTGGCCGAGCTCCTCGAAGTACGGGTGCATGCCGACCGTCTTGTGCGCGACGAACATCGGCGTGTACTCACCGTCCACGACGGCACCGTCCACACTGATCTCGGGTCCGGTCAGATACTCCTCGACCAGCGCGCCGCCCTGGTAGGCGGGAGAGCCGCCGAAGCTGGCGTCCTCCGCGGTCCGGAACGCCTTCCGCACCGCCTCCGCGTCGTCCGCGAAGCTGACGCCGATGCTGGCCCCGCCCCCGCGCGGTTTGACGACGACCGGGTAGCCGATCCGGTCGGCCACGCGGACGGCCTGCTCTTCGTCGTGCACGAAACCGAAGTCGGGCTGCGTCACCCCGGCCGCGGTGAGTGTCCTGCGGTTGAGCCATTTGTCCCGGCAGCCCTCGATCGCGGAGATCCCCGCGCCCGGCAGGCCGAGTTCGTCCGCGACGTGCGCCGCGGTCACGATCAGCGCCTCGTCCCACGACACCACGCCGAGCACCGGTGTCTTCGCGTTCACCGCGCGGGCCGCGGCCAGCACGGCGTCGCGGTCCTGCAGGTCCAGCACCGTGGCGCCGGTGATGTAGCGCTCCTGCCAGGCCGGCTCGGTCCCGTTGAACAGCCACAAGGGATGCCGGTGCCCGGCCGACGCCAACAGGTACTCCCGGTACGGCCGCATCCCGCAGCCGATCACCAGGACAACACCCTCCGCTGAGCTCATTCCCTCTCCCCACAGCCCGTCGCTTCGTCGCGGGCTACTACATCCCGGGGATTGGTTGACCGGAACCCTTGATTCGGGCAGAACAATCAACGAGACGCGCGGGATGGCTCCCGTCGTCACGACCGACAGGAGGCAGGGTGTTCGAACCACAGACGGCCGGCGGAAAAGTTCTCTGGCACTTCACGATGTCCCTAGACGGCTTCGTCGCGGGCCCGGGGCACAGCATGGACTGGATGACCGGCACGACGTTCCGGCCGGGCTTGATCGACGAGTACGCCTCGACCACCGGCGCCGTCCTGGGCGGACGCGACGGCTGGGACGCCTACCCCGACCCCGGCGGGATCTACGGTGGTGTCTGGAAGGGACCGTTGTTCGTCCTCACCCACCATCCCGAGGACGCGACGCCCACCGACGGCGCCACCTTCCTCGACTGCGGCCCGGCCGAGGCGGTCCGGATCGGACTGGAGGCGGCGGGCGGGAAGAACCTCGAGGTGTTCTCGCCGGACATCGGCCGCCAGCTGCTCGAACTGGGATTGATCGACGAGATCGACCTGCACATCGCGCCGGTCCTGCTCGGCGACGGCATCCGGCTGTACGTCAACCCCGGCGGGCCGCCGATCCGGCTGCGCGGAGTCGGAACGGAAGATCCTCTCGCGTCGGTCGATGTCCGGTTCCGCCCGGCCTAGTGGCTTCTTGCCGAACGGGAAGGCGGGTCTAGTTCCGGTTGCCGTAGGACTGCTCGCAGGGGTACCCGTCGCGGTCGGCGTCCCAGCTGAGCGGGCGTCCGGCGTTCACCCAGGAGTTGTACGCGTAGGTGTACGAGAACCCCTCGGCGAACAGGCGCTGGCACGACGTGAGCGAAGGCGCTCGCGTGACCGTCACCGGTGGCTCCACCACGACCACCGAAGTGGTCGGCGGCGCGACGACCGCGGTGGTCGTCGACGGCGGCACGACCTCCCGCACGACCGTGACCGGTGTCCCGGCGGTCGTCGTCCCACAGCCGCCCAGTACCGCGGCGGCCCCCGCCGAAACCAGCAGTGCCGCGACCATCCTGTTCATGTTCTCGCCTCCCGGTGAACCGCCGAACCCTCACGTGAGGAGAACGACGGTTTCGCCGGCGGCATCACAGGTTTCGCGCGATCGGAGCCGCAAGTCCCCGGAAGTCGGGAGCTTCGGCCCCGATCGGACAGGGCCGGAATGCCCTAGGACTGGACGACGTTCACCATCCACTGGATGCCGAACCTGTCGGCGCAGGCACCGAATTCGTCGCCCCACATCTGCTTTTCGAACGGTACCGAAACAGTGCCTTCCGAGGAGATTTTCTCCCAGTACCCACGCAATTCCTCGCCGTCATCACCGCTGAGGCTGACCGAAATATTCGTACCGGGACGGTGCTCCATTCCCGGCGGCGTGTCCGACGCCATGATCGTGTAGCCGCTCGGCGATTCGAGCTGGCCGTGCATGATCTGGTCCTCCACCGGCGAACCCGCCATTCCGGACTCGCCGAACGTGTGCAGCGTAAGTTCTCCGCCGAACACCGACTTGTAGAACTCCAAGGCCTGCCGGGCGTCACCGGCGAAGCTGAGGTAAGGATTGAGGCGGCTACCCACTGGAAAACTCCTTCGGCTCGGGTCACGAGCATCCTGGCAGACACCACCGAGCGCGACAACGACTGAACTACGGCCGGGTGAATTCCTTCACGCAACGGAAATTCAACCCCGTTCGCCGAATGCGGTGAGCGATTTCCCGAACGCGCTCCGCTCGGGCGAGTGTTCCCAATGTCGCATATGAGTCGCCGAGCGTCCCTAATACGACATTGGGGACCTGCGGCCGGCCTCGGGGCGGCGCGCGGCCGCTGAGTCAGGCCACTTCCGAACTGCGGCCGCCGTCGTGCAGCCCGAGCATGTCCAGCAGCGTCGCGCAGTCCTCGGCGCTCCTCGCCCGTGAAGCCACCGCCATGGCCGCCTTGCGGCGTACCGCCTCCTGCTCCGGCGTGTCCTGGCTCTCCGGCATCAGGTCGGGCACCGGGTGCAATCCGAGTTCGTTGCTCATCAGTTCCCCCTATGTGTGAAGGACAATGTGTCGTTCTGGTACCCGCGATCGCGGGGTTGAACACAGGTGTCCCCGTTCGGGTGCTCAGAGACACAACCGCTTTACTCCGTTAGGGTGACTCAGCCCCGCAGCGCCGGGAGCAGGGTGTCCTCGGCGAACCGGAGGAAGCCTTCCTGCTGGTCACCGCCGATCTGGATCAGGGCGAGGTCGGTGAACCCGGCCGCCTCGAACTCGCCGACCTGCTTCACGATCTCGTCGACGTCCGGTCCGCACGGGATGGCCGCCGCGACGTCCTCCGGTTTGACGAACTGGGTCGCCCCGGCGAACCCCGCGGGCCCCGGCAGTTCGGCGTTGACCTTCCAGCCGCCACCGAACCAGCGGAACTGCTCGTGCGCCCGCCGGATCGCGGCGTCGCGGTCCTCACCCCAGGACACCGGCAGCTGGGCGATCTTCCTGGACGGCGGGCCGAGCTTGGTGGCGTCCCATTCACTGCTCAGCGAGGCGTCCGCCTCCACGGCGATCATCGCGTCGGCGATCGGGGCGAACCGGGTCACCGACTGCGAGCCGGACACCGCGACGGCGATCGGGACACGCTGTTCCGGAAGGTCCCAGAGCTTCGCCGAGTCCACCCGGAAATGGTTCCCCGAGTAGTTGAAGTATCCGCCGTCGAACAGCCCGCCGATGATCTGGACCGCTTCGGCGAGCATCTCGTGGCGGACGTTCGCCGACGGCCAGCCGCGCCCGACGACGTGCTCGTTCAGGTTCTCGCCCGCACCGAGCCCGAGGGTGAACCGGCCATCCGACAGGGCCTGGACGGTCGCCGCCTTCTGCGCCACCACCGCCGGGTGGTAGCGCATGGTGGGGCAGGTCACGAAGGTCATCAGTTCGACCTGATCGGTACTCTGGGTGACCGCTCCCAGCACGCTCCACGCGTACGGCGAATGGCCCTGCTCGTCCAGCCAGGGCGAGTAGTGGTCGCTCATCACCTCGAAGTCGAATCCCGCCTTTTCGGCCCCGGTGGCGTACGCCACCAGGTCGTTCGGCCCGGCCTGTTCGGTCATGAGCGTGTAGCCGATGCGCATCGCACCCTCCTTCGCGTCTGACCTCCGCGTACCCGGCCGTTCCCGGGACCAACCGGACGTTTATCCGGCGAATCGAACGGGGTACTTGATCCGGGAAGAGAGGAGCCGCGATGCCCCAGCAGAGTTGGAGCGACAAACGAGAACGTCAGTTCGAACACATCAAGGATTCGGCGAAGGACCGGGGCGCGAGCACCGACCGGGCCGAGGAGATCGCCGCGCGCACGGTCAACAAGAACCGCGCGCAGGCGGGCGAGTCCCGCGAGGCGAGCCGGACGTCCGTTCGGGACATGTCGCCGCAGCGGCGGGGCGGCAAGCGATCCGGCAACCGTCAGGGCCCGAACGGCCCGACGAAGGACCAGCTCTACAACGAAGCGAAGAAACGCGACGTCAGGGGCAGGTCGAAGATGTCCAAAAAGGAGCTTCAGCGCGCCCTAGGCCGTTGATCACGCGCCCTGCGGCGGATCACCGCCGCGGGTATCTCACGGCCACGGACGGATGGGTTTCGTAATGGATGCACAAGGACGGGGCGGCCTGACCCCGCAAACCCGGCCCCAGTCGGACGACCTGTTCGACCGGGTCGAACTCCGCCTGCCCGCCGAGGCGGAGCAGATCCCTCTCGTCCGTACGCTCACCCACGGTGTGGTGGCGCGTGCGGACTTCGGCTTGGACGCCATTTCAGACGCGAAGATGGCCGTCGACGAAGCCTGTTCCCAACTTGTCCAGCCCGCCGAATTGGGAGCCGTTCTGTGTTGTGTCTTTCACGAGGTACCGGCGGGGATCGCCGTCTCGATCTCGACGACGACGGCGAAACCCTTCCTGCCGAGCGAGACGACGTTCGGCTGGCACGTCCTGACGACCCTGACCGGCTCGGTGGCGGCACGCTACGAACCGATTCCAGGCGAACCGGGGGGTACGACGACGATCGAGCTCGTCCTGGCCCCGGGAACGAGCGACGGGTGAGCGGGGAGCGCAAGACACTCACGCGGCAGGCGGACAACTACGCCCACTGCGAACCGCTCTTCGAGGAGATGTCCTCCCTGCCGGAGGATTCCCAGCGTCGCCAGGAGCTGCGCGCCCGCCTGGTCACCGAACTGCTGCCGCTCGCCGAGCACATCGCCACCCGATTCTCCGGCCGGGGCGAGCCCCGGGAAGATCTGGTGCAGGTGGCGAGGATCGGCCTGATCAACGCGGTCGACCGCTTCGATCCCGGCCGCGGGCACGACTTCCTCTCCTTCGCGGTACCCACGGTCATGGGCGAGGTCCGGCGGCATTTCCGGGACACCGGATGGTCGGTCCGGGTACCGAGGCGGCTCAAGGAACTGCACGTCTCGCTCAGCCAGGGCACCGCCGCGTTGTCCCAGCGTCTCGGCCGCGCGCCGACACCGACCGAACTCGCGGAGTACCTGGGGCTCGAGGTCAACGAAGTGCGCGAAGGACTGCTCGCCGGCCAGGCGTACCAGACGTTGTCGGTCGACAAGCCGGTGCACGACGACGCCTCCGAAGCCCTCTCCCTTGCCGACACGATCGGCGAGGAAGACCACGAGATGGCCCTGGTGGAGAACCACGAGGCGCTACAACCGCTGCTGCGGGAACTCCCGAAGCGGGAGCGCGCGATCCTCGTGATGCGGTTCTTCGGCGGGTACACGCAGACGCAGATCGCGGAACGGATCGGCATCTCGCAGATGCACGTTTCCCGGCTTCTCTCACAGACGCTGGAACAGCTGCGAGGAAAGCTCTCGGAGTAGCCGCTCCCAGCGGTGCCGGGAGTCCCGAGCGCCACGCCCGGGACGCTCAACGTCTCGAACGTGGCGCTCGGGACTCTCTCCAGTAGCCCACCGCTACCGTGGGCTCCTCTCCACGGCTCCGTGTGTTGCGAAAGCCTCTTTCACAACCTTCAGCGTTGTGAAAGAGGCTTTCGCAACACGCTTCGACTACCTCACGTGGGTTTCAGCGGATCGTGCCCCAGCGACATCAGCTTGTGCCGCCAGTGCGCCTGCCCCCCGCGACCGGTTCCAGCTCGTCACGCGTGCGCAGCCAGTCGGCCAGCTCCCGCGAGGTCATGTTGACCACGCGATGGAACTCGTCCCACAGTTCGTCTTCGATCTCGTGCACGGCCGAAAACTCCTGCCAGCACTCGACTTTCTACGGCGTCGTGTAGGGCGCCTGCTGTTCGATCGACGGGCTCGCGGTCGGGAAACGGCCTTCCTGGCCGGGCACCGGCGTCACCGTCGTGCCCCGCTGCTCGGGCTCGACACGCTGCCTGGGGCGGTTGATGACCGCTTCGGCCTCCTGCTCGCCGCGAATGCGCGAAAGCACACTGAGCGTGATCGCGTGCGCGATGGCCAGGACCAGCAACAGCACACCCAGCCTGCCCACCACACCCGGCAGGTCGCTGCCCCCGATGTCGATGGTCGACAGCAGGGCCAAGACACCCAGAGTGGCGAGGTGGAACAGCACCGTGACGAGCCAGGTCATGGACGCGCCGGCGGCGGGATCGCCATAGGAGCCTCGCAGGTAGCGCTTACCACTCTGATAGATGATCAGGCCGTCGAGCATGACCAGGGCCACCCCGATGACGAGGAAGGCCACGTACGCGTTGGTAGTCATGCTGGAACGCTCCCTTCGTTGTGGACCTCACCCCGAGAGATACCCGGCACCTCTCCCCGGAAAACGCCGTCTTCCAGGAGAGATGCCGGGCTCTGGTCAGCTGCCGGGGCGGTCCACGTCACCGCGCCACGCGCCGGACTCGCGACCGCGGCTCTCGATGAACTCCTTGAACCGCTTCATGTCGCCCTTGATCCGGCGGTCGAGCAGACCGAGTTTGTCGGCGACGTTCTCGGCGAAGCCTTCCGGATCGATGTCCATCTGCGCCGTGACACGGGTCTTGTTGTCGTCCAGGCGATGGAAGGTGATGACGCCCGCGTGGTCGGGACCGGAGTCCGACGTCCACGCGACGCGTTCGTCGGGATGCTGTTCGGTGATGGTCGCGTCGAATTCCCGGCTCACACCACCGAACTTGGTCACCCAGTGCGTGTGGGTCGCGTCGATCTGACGGATCTCCTCGACACCCTCCATGAAATGCGGGAAGGTCTCGAACTGGGTCCACTGGTTGTACGCGGTCTGCACTGGGACTTCGACGTCCACCATTTCGGTGATCGTGCTCATGCATCCTCCTCCTCGGTTGAGTGCTTTCGAGCCGGCACTCCCCGGCTACCCGGCGCTCCGGGGGCCGAAACTCACCGTGATTGATCGCGTGCGACGCCGGGTACCCGGCGGACAGAACGCTCCGAGGAGGTGCTCCATGATCGAAGAAGCCCGCCGGAAGCCGACCGCGGAAAAGTCGGTCGGCGAACTGGTCTCCGACCTGGGTGACGAGGTCAAACGCTTGGTCCGGGACGAGATGCGCCTGGCCGTGTTCGAGTTGCAGGGCAAAGGGAAGCGCATGGGACTCGGCGCCGGGTTGTTCGGCGCGGCCGGGATCTTCGCGCTCTTCGGCCTGGCGACCTTGATCGCCGCCGTGGTGCTGGCGCTCGCCCTGGTCATGCCCGCGTGGCTGGCGGCCGTGGTGACCGGTGCGGCGCTGCTGGTGATCGGTGGCCTTTCGGCCATGGTCGGCAAGAAGGAGGTCACGAGCGCGACACCGCCGCTGCCGGAGGAGGCCATCGAGGGCGTCCGCGAGGATGTCGACACCGTCAAACAAGGAGTGCGCTCGTGAGTGATTTCCCCAAGAACGCCGAAGAAGCCCGCACCGATCGCGACGTGACCCGCGAGGAACTCACCGAGACCCTCGACGCGCTGGGCAAGAAGATGGACGTGAAGTCGAGGGTCAACGACAACCTCGACGCCAAGGTGGACGAGGCCAGCGCCAAGATCTCCGAAAAGGTTTCCGAGCCCGCGGCGGAGAAGTTCCGTCAGGGCACCGAAGTCGTCCGCGCGAACCCCCTTCCGATCTTCGCCGGTGCGCTCGCACTGGTGGTGGCGATCCGGCTGATCCTGCGAAAGAGGTCTTCGTCGTGAACAAGGTTCTCTACAAACCGCTGAACATGGTCGTGAGTGCCGCGGGCGGAGTGCTCGCGGGGATCGCGTTCAAGCAGATCTGGAAACGCGTGAGCGGCGAAGAAGACGCACCGAGCGCCACGGACCGGGATTTCACCTGGACGCAGGTGATCGTCGCGGCGGCCGCGCAGGGTGCGATCTTCGGCGCGGTGAAGGCGGCCACCGAACGCGCGGGCGCGGTCGGCTACCGCAAGGCGACCGGCGACTGGCCCACGGAGGACTGACTACTTCCGACTGGGCGCTGGAAGCGGTGACGAAACGCCAGACCGTCCGATTAGGACTCGTCAGGTCGGCGTCGGTGCCGCTGGACACCGATTCCCCGGAACTGCCCCGCGCGTACCGCTAGGGATCAGGCGCTCGTACCGCCGTCCAGGACGATGTCGTGCCCCACGACGTACGCGGATTCGTCGGAGGCCAGCCAGAGCACGGCCGCCGCGATCTCCTCGACCGCGGCGATCCGGCCGATCGGGATGACCGAGGCGAGCCGTTCGGCACGCTCGGCCTCGGTCTCGCCGGGCCGGAACGACATGCCGGTGTCGGTGGCGCCGGGGCTGACGGCGTTGATCCGGATGCCCTCGGCGATGTGGTCGCGGGCGGCGGTCCGGGTCAGCACGTCCACGGCGGCCTTCGAAGCGGCGTACGCGGCCATTCCCGGAAGGCGGATGTGCGAGCCGATGTTGGACGACATGTTGACGATGACTCCCCCGCCGCTCGCCCGCATCTGCGCGATCTCGTGCTTCATGGACAGCCAGACGCCGGTGATGTTCGTCTGCACGACGGCGGTGAAGCCGTCTTCGTCGAGATCTGCCGTCGGCGCGGGACTGCCGAGGACACCGGCGTTGTTGAACGCGATGTCGAGTTTGCCGTGCCGCCGCACGGTTTCGACGACGAGGCGCTCGACTTCGGCGCCCGCGCTCACGTCCGCGGTCACCGCGTCGGCCGAGCCGCCGTCTGCCTCGATCTCCTTGACCGTCTGACGCAGTTTCTCGCCGTCACGACCGGAAACGACGACCTGAGCGCCTTCGCGCGCGAAAGCCGCCGCCGTGGCGCGGCCGATCCCGGAACCTCCCCCGGTCACCAGGACGACTTTGCCGCTGAATCGCTTCCCCACAGTTCCCAACTTTCTGGTCCGATCGTTCTATTATCAGTGTTTGCGAGCGGCTTCGACGACCGCGATGGCCTGCTTCGCCGTCGCCTTGGCCCGCGCCGCGGGATCCGGCCCCTTGCCCAGTACTCGCATCCCCTGGAGGACGGTGAGCAGGAAGCCGGCGAGCTCCTCCGGATCGACGGCGTCGCCGAGTTCGCCCTGCGCCTTCGCCCGGCTCAACGCCATCCGCAGGGCCAGTTCGAGCGCGTCCCAGCTGCGCTCGACCACGCGGGCGACGTCGGGATCGCTCGGCATCAGTTCCATGGCCGCGTTGACCACGAAACAGCCTTTCCGGCCCGATTCGTCGAGGATTTCGGCCAGATAGCGGTCGATGAGCCGCCGAACCCCCGCGAGCGCGGGCCCTGGTCCGGCGAAGTCTTCGACGACCCGCTTGTTGCCCCTGGCGATGTAGCGGTTCAACACGGTCAAGTACAGCTCGCGCTTGGTACCGAACGTCGCGTAGAGACTCGCCTTGCCGATGCCGAGTCCGGCGACGAGGTCACTGACCGAAGTGGCCTCGTACCCCTGCCGCCAGAACAGCTCCAGCGCGGCTTCACAGGCCGCGTCGACGTCGAATTCCTTCACCCTGGACACGAGAGAAGCTTAGCCACATCTGTACCGATCGGTCAAATAAGCGAACGGCACGCGACGATTCGGTCGGCACGTGTGATCCGACGGACGACAAACGTGACTGGATGGACGACACACGCACGCGGCCTGGTGCGACCTCGTGAGAAGCGAGCGTTGCGAAAGCCACGTTCGCAACGTTGAAGGTTGCGAACGTGGCTTTCGCAACGCTGCCCCAACAGGAGACAGGCCTTCAGGAAGCGGAGTCGTAGGCCGACCGGGCCACTTCCACCTTCGGCAGGTTCTCCGCCGACCAGTCCGCGAGGGTCGCGAACAGCGGCGACAGGCTTCGGCCCAGATCGCTGATCTCGTATTCGGCCCGGGGCGGTACCTCGGCGTGATAGGTCCGCGTGAGAAGACCGTCGCGTTCCAGTTGCCGCAGCCGCTGGGTGAGCACCTTCGGCGTGATCGAGCCGATGCGGCGCTCGAGTTCGACGAACCGCTGCCTGCCGAACTCGTTGAGCGTCCACAGGATCGGCGTGGTCCAGCGGCTGAAGACGAGGTCGACCACCGGGGCGATCGGGCAGGCCTGCTCGGGTGTCGTCAAGGCGTCGGCGCGCATGGGGCCAAGGTACGCGGGTTGCCGAGTTGTCATGATCCAGACACCCAAACACCCCGCTGACGCGCGTAACGTTCTGTTATGGACTTGACCACCGAAAGGCTCATCGTCCGTGACTGGTCCGAGGACGACGCCGAAGCCGCGCTGGCGATCTACGGAACCGCCGACGTGACCCGCTGGCTCACCCCGGCGATGGACCGGGTGACCGACGCCGCGGCCATGCGCTCGGTACTGCAAGCCTGGCAGCAGGCGCAGCCCAATCTCGTGCCACCGCGCGGAAGATGGGCGGTGCAGCGCAAGGAGGACGGCGCGGTCGTCGGCGGGCTGGGCATCCACCTGCTGCCACCGTACGAAGAGGACCTGGAGATCAGCTGGCAGCTGCATCCGGACGCCTGGGGCGAGGGGTACGCCTCCGAGGCCGCCCGCGCGCTGATCGGCTGGGCGTTCACCCAGGACACCGACGAGCTCTTCGCCGTCGCGCGGCCGGCCAACGAACGCGCGATCGCGACCGCGAAACGGCTCGGAATGGTCTGGGTCGGGGAAACCGAGAAGTACTACGGGCTTCGCCTGCAGGTGTACCGGATCCGTCACACGGACGTCGTCTAGAACCCCGTCTAGTCCACTCGGGACACCTCACCGGTCATCGAGACCGCATGCCCGGCGCCGCGGCCGTCCGCCGTGGCGACGATCCGGCCTCGCTCGATCCGCACCGCCGCCTCGGTCTCGTCGCTGACCGCCAGCACCCCGGCGGCGGCCGCCAGCGTCCCGGTCACGTCGCACACCACCCGGACACCCGGCCACGACGACTCGGGGAAGGCCTGCCGCAGACCGCCACAGACCTCCGCGACGATCAGCCGGGTCAACGGGGCCAGTTCGTCGGGCTCGCTGGTCACCACGACGACGGTGACCTCACCACCGGACGCCCGGACGGCCTCCTCCACGGCGGCCAGCCGATGGGTACCCAGTACGACGACCACGCCGTCGGCGGGCACGAACGCTTCGGCACGCACCAGATCCACGACCTCGGGCGGTGACCAGGGCCGGTCGGCGGCCTGCGCGGCGGGCACGATCACCGGCGGCGCCCACCAGTCGTTGAAGGCGAGCCCCGCCAGCCGTTCGCAGGCGCTCACGACGTCGAACGGCTCGACGAGCCCCGGCGCGGCGGCCGCCAGCTGGCCGGCGCCGTGCAACGTGGTCAGCACGGTCTCCGCGAGCCGGATCCGGCGCGGGATCGGCGCCCCCGCTGGGCGATCCGGCGGATCGAGCCGCTCCAGCGCGAGCCCGAGCAGCAGCCCGCTGAGCTTCACCAGCTGAGCGAACGGGCGCCGGATCCGCTCGTCCGCGAGCACCTCCGGCATCAGGTCGCGGGTGAGACCCGCCTGCTCGTCGTCCAGGGGAAGCGCCGCGACCCGCGCCCTGGCCAGCGCGCCCAGCGCGTCCTGGAGCGTCTTGCCCGGCGTGGCGTGCGGCGCTCCGGCCGGCCGTTCCGCCAGCTCGGCCAGGACGGCGAGGTACAGCGCGCGCTTCCCGGGGAAATTCGAGTAGACCGCGCCGCGCGTGAGCTCCGCCCGTTCGGCGATGACGTCGATCTTGGCGTCCCGGAAGCCCTGGTCCGCGAACTCGTCACGCGCGGCGGCCAGCACCTTCGCGCGATTGCGCTCCTGTGTCTCCGCCCTGCTCAGCCGGACCATCGGTCTCCCGCCACCTCACAAGATTGCCCTTGGACCCGGATCAAGATACCTTGGCCATTCAGATGATGAGAACATCTGATCTGAACATTCGAACTGGGAGAGCCGTCTTGCCCGAAGTTCCCGAGATCCAGCTGACCGACCCCGAGGTCCTGCGCGATCCGTTCACCGCGTACAGCCCGGCCCGCGAGCGCTCCCCGATCGCCAAGCTCGTCGCGCCCGGGTTCTCGCTGTGGGCGGTCCTGCGCCACGAAGAAGCGCGGAAGATGCTGAGTGACCCGCGCTTCGCGCTGAGCCCGGCCAGCTACCCGCCGATGGACATCCCCGAGCACTGCCGTCCGTACATGCGGTCCATGCAGGTGGTCGAGGGCCCGGAACACCTCCGGCTCCGGCGCCTCGTGTCCCCCGCGTTCACCCCGCGCAAGGCCGCCGCGCTCCGGCCGGGGATCGAGCGGCTCGTGGAAGACCTGCTCGACGGCCTCGCCGGGCAAAGCGAGATCGACCTGGTCACCGCCTTCGCCCGCCCGCTGCCGGTCGACGTGATCTGCGCGCTGGTCGGCATCGCCGAAGCCGACCGCCCGCGCTGGCGCGAGTACGGAACGATGGTCGCGGCGGGCGACGGCCCCGGACTCGCGAAGGCGGTCCCGGAAATCGTCGAAAACTCACTCGCCGCCATCGCGAAACGCAAGCTCGAGCCCGCCGAGGACGTCGTCTCCCAGTTGCTCCAGATCCAGGCCGAAGACGGCGACAGGCTCAGCGAAACCGAACTGGTCTCCCTGGTCTGGCAGCTCGTCCTCGGCGGTCA
This sequence comes from Amycolatopsis azurea DSM 43854, assembly GCF_001995215.1. Classification (GTDB taxonomy): domain Bacteria; phylum Actinomycetota; class Actinomycetes; order Mycobacteriales; family Pseudonocardiaceae; genus Amycolatopsis; species Amycolatopsis azurea. Next base: position 191,225 of record NZ_MUXN01000002.1, on the reverse strand, counting down.
GGTGCCCGGCAACCTCATCGCCAACGCCGTCGAGGTCCTGCTCTCCCACCCCGAGCAGCTGGCCGAGCTCCGCGAGGACCCGTCCCTCATGCCCGGCGCGGTCGAGGAGCTGATGCGCTGGTGCAGCCCGCAGCTGCTGACCGTCCCCCGGCTCACCACGACGGACGTCCGGATCGGCGACGTCACGATCCCGGAAGGAGAACCTGTTACCGTCGCGATCGCCGCGACGAACCGGGATCCGAAGGCGTTCGGGGACCCGGACGTCTTCGACATCCGGCGCGCGGCGGGCCCGGCCTGGCATCTGGCGTTCGCCCACGGACCGCATTTCTGCCTCGGCGCCTCACTGGCCAGGGTGCAGACGGAAGTCGCGCTCACCGCCCTGCTGCGCCGGTTCCCCGATCTCGCGCTCGCCGACGGCCTGCTGCGGATCCCGGACCCGGGTACCTGGCGCTTGAACGCGCTGCCGGTCAGGCTGCACGCCCCGGTTGCAAACTGAAACACGTTCTAATAATGTGCGATCGGTGAAACACGGGATCGTACTGTTCACCAGTGACCGGGGCATCACCCCGGCGGCCGCCGCACGGGCGGCGGAAGCCGCGGGCTTCGACACCTTCCACGTACCCGAACACACGCACATCCCGGTCAAACGGGAGGCGCCGCATCCGCGCACCGGCGACTCGTCGCTGCCCGACGACCGCTACCTGCGCACGCTCGACCCGTGGGTCGCGCTGGCCACGGCGGCCTCGGTGACCACGCGGATCCGGCTCGCGACGGCGGTGGCCCTCCCGGTCGAGAGCGACCCGATCACGCTGGCGAAGACGATCGCCAGCCTCGATCACCTCTCGGCCGGGCGGGTCACCCTCGGCGTCGGCTTCGGCTGGAACGTCGACGAGCTGGCCGATCACGGCGTCCCGGGGAACAAGCGGCGGACGGTCCTGCGCGAGTACATCGAGGCGATGCGCGCGCTCTGGACGGACGACGAAGCCTCCTACACGGGCGAGTTCGTCTCGTTCGGCGCGAGCTGGGCGTGGCCGAAACCGGCTCAAGCCCACATCCCGGTGATCGTCGGCACGGGCGGGACAGAGAAGACGTTCCGCTGGATCGCGAAGTCGGCCGACGGCTGGCTCACCACCCCCGGCGACACGGACATCGAGGACAAGGCCCGGCAGCTGCGCGAAATCTGGCACGAAGCGGGCCGCGCCGGCGAACCGGAGATCTCGGCACTCGGCGTCCGCCCGGATCCGGAGAACCTGGCGAAGCTCGAAGCGGCGGGCGTCACCGAGACGATCTTCGGCCTTCCGGACCGCTCGCCCGACGAGGTCGAGGCCTGGCTCGGCCGCCTCGCCGGGAAGCTCAGCCTGCCTTCTGCGAGTCGATGAGGTAGCGGCCGTCCTGCTGGACCAGGACGAAGGTCTCCCGCCCCGACGTGGTCGCACCGGAGGCCTTGACGTACGTGAGCGTCGCCGTCACCGTGTTGCCGGATTCGGACACGTTGGAAACGGTCACCGAGCGGTAGTCCTTCCAGTAGCTCGAGTACCGCTCGAAGCTCTGGTTCCTGGTGCGCTTGAAGTTGTCGGACAGCCCCGCGAACCCGGCTTGGAGGTTGGCCGGGATGAGCGTGTAGTAGGCCTGGAGAGCCTGTCCGGGCGTCTGGGCAGGCGGAGGCGCCGTCGAGGACGGCGGGGTCGAAGGCGGTGGTGGTGACGACGAAGGCACCGAAGACGGCGTAGGCGGCGGGGCCACCGGCTCCGACGACGGCGGGGCGGCGCTCTGCGACTGCGACGCCGGCGGAGCCGTACCGGACGGGGTGTCCTCACCGCGGTTGAGCACCACGACCACGGCCGCGGCGGCCGCCGCCGCGAGCACGAGGAACACGGCGATGACACCGATCAGCATCCCCTTGCGCGCCTTCGGCGGCGGTTCCTCCGCGACGAGCGTCGTCGGCTCCCCCGCGGCCAGCGCCCGCAGTTCCCGCTCGGTCTCGGTCATCGTCGGCCTGCTGTCCGGCCGGACGTCGAGGAGCCGGTTCAGCAGCGGCGTCAGGATCCCCGACTTGGTCGGCGGGGTGATCTCCCCGCTCGACGCGCGGTACAGCAGCGCGATCGGGTTCTCCGCCGTGCCGTAGGGCGTGCCGCCTTCGAGCGCGGTGTACAGCGTCGCGCCGAGCGAGAACACGTCGGAAGCGGAGGTGGCGTCCTCGCCGCGGGCGACCTCGGGCGCCAGGAACGCCGGGGTCCCGGAGATCTCGCCGGTCGCGGTGAGCTGGACGTCGCCCATCGCCCGCGAGATCCCGAAGTCGGTGATCTTGACGGTGTCGTCGTCGCCGAGCAGGACGTTGCCGGGCTTGATGTCGCGGTGGACGATGCCCGCCCGGTGCGCGGCCGCCAGCGCCGAGCACAGCTGGATGGCGAGCCGGATGACGTCGTCGACCTCCATCGGCCCGTCACGCAGCTTGTCCGCGAGGCTTTTCGAGGGCAGGTACTCCATGATGATCCACGGGCGGTCCTGCTCGTCGATCACCCCGAAGACGGTGATGGCGTGCGGATGCACCAGCCGGGCGGCGATCCTGGCCTCGCGCAGCGCGCGGTTCTTGGCCTCGTCGGCCTTCTGCTCCCCTTGCCCGTGCGGCAGCAGGAGTTCCTTGACCGCGACCGTGCGCTCCAGGTTGTCGTCGCGCGCCCGCCACACGGTGCCCATCGAGCCACCGCCGACGGGCTCGATGAGATCGAACCGGTCGGCGAGGCGGCGGATCTCCTCCATTATCGACGTCCCCCTGGAGCTGTGGTGTTCGCGCGAACCTTGCCAGCATGCCAGGAACTCGCCGGGACACCGGACCCGGCACGGTGGTTTCCGACGCGGTGTCGGTCACGTCGGTGATCGGACCGTTCAGCGGAACCCCGCCCCATCGGCTGCCCGAAAGTCCGTATCCCGGGCGGCCGGAAGCGCACTTTACTTCTTCGGTGTGGCCTGACTTCGGGAAAGGGCGGCGATGCGGGAAACCATCGGCGGACGCGGCGTGCTCGAAGGCGCGTTCACGTTGTTGGAGGCGCTCGACGAGCACGGCGGGCAGGCCGGGCTGACCCAGCTCGTACGGTCCACGGGGCTCCCGAAGACCACCGTGCACCGGCTCCTCGAGCAGCTGGCCGACCTCGGCGCGGTCGAGCGGGCGGGACGCGGCTACCGGATCGGCTCCCGGGTGTTCCGGCTCGGCCGGTTCTGGCAGCCCGAACTCCGGGACCTGGCCAAGGAGTGGCTGCCGGTGCTTTCGGCGCGGATGCGCACGAGCCTGGTGCTCGTGGTCCCGCGGGAGGGTCGCGCGCTGGTCGCCGCCGGGGCGGTGTTGCCCGCCGACGACGTCCCCGTGTGGCCGGGCACCCCGCTGCCGCCGGGGACCGCCGCCGGACGGCTGCTCGCCGCCCATCACCCCTCGCTGGCGGAACCGGACACCGACGCGCTGGAGATCCGCGCGGCCGGGTACGCGACCGAGTCGGAGACCATCACGGCCGGGCTCGGCTGCGCCGCCGTCGGCATCAGGACGCCGGACGGCCGGGTCGGCGCGGCCCTCGCCGCCGTCCTGCCCGCCCGGCGCGACCCGGTTTCGGTGGTCGCCGGACTGACCGGCACCGCGCGCTCCTTCGGCGCCGCGCTCGCCGAGCATTCACCGCCGAAACGGGCCGGATGATCGACGAACCCCGAACAATCCCCGAACAACCACAAGACCGGCCCATCATCGAAATCGGACGGAATATTTCCGACGAGAATCCACGGAATCGTCTCACCCAGCGTCCGTGTCCGGAAGCTCCGCGTGCCGAAACCGCACCCGATCGCCCTCATCAGGCCGTTTCCGTGACCGGCCGCCTACCGGTCAACCGACGGCCCGGGAATTGATTCACCGTTTTTCGCACCGTTCGTCGTTTTCCCGACGGAAGCGGCGCACGTACGGTGCAGGAATTCTTTCGACCAAGGAGGGAATTCCTTGAAAAGACATTCTCTGAAAAGGCACTCGCTCAAAAGATGGAGTGCGACCGCTCTACTCGCCATGATGTTCGTCGCCTCCGCCGCCACGGCGGTCCCGGCGCAGGCCGCGGACTTCTCCGGCCGTCCCGTCGTGGCCGGTATCGATCTGGAGCGGGCGACTATCCCTGATCTGCAACGGGCGATGCGCTCCGGGCGGCTGTCCTCGGTCGAACTGACCAGCTTCTACCTGCAGCGGATCCGGAAGCTGAATCCGACGCTGCACGCGGTGCTCACCACGAACCCGGACGCGCTGCGGCTCGCCGCGGACAGCGACGCGAGGCGGCACCGGCACCGGTCGAAGGGGCCGATGGACGGCATTCCGGTGCTACTCAAGGACAACATCGACACCGCGGACCGGCAGCCGACTACGGCGGGCTCGACGGCGCTGGTGAAATCCCGCCCGTACCGGGACGCCGGCGTCGTCGAAAACCTGCGCGAGGCCGGAGCGGTCATCCTCGGCAAGGCCAACCTCTCGGAATGGTCGAGCTACCGGTCCACCAGCTCGTCGAACGGCTGGAGCCCGCTCGCGGGCCAGACCGCCAACCCCTACGTCCTCGACCGCAACCCGTGCGGCTCGTCGTCCGGTCCGGGGGTCGCCGTCGCGGCGCATCTGGCGACCGTCGCCGTCGGGACCGAAACGGACGGTTCGATCAGCTGCCCGTCCGGCGCCAACGGCATCGTGGGCGTCAAGCCGAGCCTCGGGCTGGTCAGCCGCAGCGGGATCATCCCGGTGTCGAAGCAGCAGGACACCGCCGGGCCGATGGCGCGCAACGTGGTCGACGCCGCGATCCTGCTCGCGGCCCTCAACGGCGCCGATCGCCGTGACCCGATCACCGTCGACGCCGCCCGGCAGTCCCTCGACGACTACACGAAGTACCTGCGCCCCAACGCCTTGCGCGGCAAGCGGATCGGCGTCTGGCGCGAGGTCTACACCCCGGACGACACGACGAAGGCGGCGTTCGAGCAGGCACTGGGCAAACTGCGGAAGCTCGGCGCGACCACCGTCGAGATCACCATTCCCTACCTGGACGTCATCGCGGCGAACGAGTTCCCCGCGATCAGGACCGAGTTCAAGCACGACCTGAACGCCTATCTCGCGTCCACCGGCGGCGAGCACCCCGCCGACCTGGCCGGGCTGATCCAGTACAACCTGGACCACGCGGCGGTCGAGATGCCTTACTGGACGCAGAATCTGTGGGACCGGTCGCAGGCGACCACCGGTGATCTGAACGATCCGGCCTACCGCGCGATGCGGGAAGCCGCGACGAGCGCGGCCCGCCGGGGGCTCGACGAGACGCTGCGCGGGAGCAAGCTCGACGCGATCGTGGCGCCGACCAACAACGCCGCGTGGAAGACGCAACTCGGCGTCGGGGACGGCGCGCTGCTGATCGACTCGTCCGGACCGGCGGCCGTGTCGGGCTACGCCAACATGACCGTCCCGATGGCGTACGCCGGACCGCTGCCGCTGGGGCTGTCGATCATGGGCGGGCGGTTCAGCGAACCGTCGCTGCTGGCCATCGCCTACGCCTTCGAGCAGGACACGAAGGTCCGGCGGCTGCCGACCTTCATCCCGTCCATCGGCTGAGCCCGGTCCGTGAAGGCCTCCTTGAGGGACTCTGGGTCCCTCAAGGAGGCCTTCACGGACGAGCCTGGCCCAGGAGCGCGAGGCTGCGCTCGGCCTCCTCGACGGCGGAGTCACGCTCGACGTGACCGTCGATCGCGAGTGTGGCCAGCCCGTGGAGCAGGCACCACAGCGTGATGGCGAACCCGTCCGGATCGGTCCGCTCCCCCACCCGGTCGGCCAGCAGCGCAAAGGTCTCCCGGTGCGCGTCACCCAGCTCCGGATACGCGGCGCGGTCGCCGATGCCGGCGCCCACCATCAACCGGTACAGCGCGGGATTCTCCAGCGCGAAACCGAGGTAGGACTGCCCGAGCGCGGTCACCGTCCCGGGTCCGCATCCGCGCAGGCGCCCCTGCAACTCGGCGTGCCCTTCCAGCGCGACCGCCACCAGCAACGCGTCCTTGTCGCGGAAATGCCGGTACGGCGCCGCGGTGGACGCGCCGACCTTCGCGACCGTGCCGCGCAGGCTCACCCCCTCGGGACCTCGCTCGACGAGGACCTCCCGCGCGGCCATGACGAGCGCACGACGAAGGTCCCCGTGGTGATAGGAACGTTTGACGACCATGGCGGACCCCCCCAGCCCTTGATGCCACGCGAACGCCTCACCTTAGCGGAGGCAGCGCTCCGGTGGCCGAAGGCTCGATCATCACTGTCACGTGTTCGCCCGATTCGAAATCGGCCACGCGCTGCGATCATGGTCTGATGGCCGATGATTCCCACTCACCGGAGAAGTCTCGAACCAGGCCTCCCGGGTCTGCTCCCAGGGAACATCGAACGCTGTCCAATCGCACCGTCACCCTGTGCGCCGGACTGCTGCTGGTCTTCGCCGTCGCCGCTTGCTGGGTGCTTTTCTCTCTCTACGGTCAAGGAACCGACGCGGACAAAGCCCGGCTTGAAGGCGTACGGACGGTCGGCACGATCGTGCTCGGGGCCGGTGGCACCATCGCGTTGCTCCTTGCCGCTCGACGGCAACAGACCGCGGAGCAAGATCTTCTGACCAAACGACATGACCTGGTGTTACGAGAACAAGCCAACGACGACGCGCGCCACGACGCCGCGGAACGGCGGATCAGCGACCTCTATCTCAAAGCGGTGGAGCAACTGGGGGCGGACAAGGCACCCGTCCGGCTCGCCGGGCTGTACGCACTCGATCGCTTGGCGCAGGACAATCCCCCGCAGCGGCAAACCATCGTCAATGTGATCAGCGCCTACCTTCGCATGCCCTATGAACTGCCCGAAAAACCTCCCGATCCCGGCGCGGAGAAAGAGATCCACGACGAGTACCGAAGCGATATCCAAGAACGTGAGGTTCGGACTACCGCTCAACGGATCCTGACCGACCATCTCGACCCGACCTTTCAGGAGGGGAAACGGTTCTGGCCGGACATCGACCTGGACCTCAGTGGCGCGCTGCTGATCGACGTCATGTTCCGAGACTGCCGGCTCAACAACGCTCGCTTCTCGAACGCCCGCTTCTGCGGTGACACCTTGCTCATGGGCATCCACTTCGAGGGGGAGACCAGGTTCGACGGTGCCACGTTCACCGGAGACTCCTGGTTCTCGGAAGCACGGTTCACCGGCAACGTCCGGTTCGACCAGGCGACCTTCGAAGCATCGGCCAGATTCGACGCGGCCACCTTCAAGGGGACCACCACTTTCCGCTCGGCTTCGTTCCTTCGCGAAGCACGGTTCAACGACACGACGTTCACCGGCAGCGTGGTCTTCAGCAAAGCCGTGTTCACCGACAGAGTGAACTTCAACGACGCCACGTTCTTCGAAGACGCGTACCTGCCAGGTGTGGCGTTCGCCAGTCGGTCCTACTTCACCGAAGCTTCGTTCGCGGGTGACGCCTGGTTCAACCAGGTGACGTTCAGCGGATTCACCACGTTCGACGGCACGACGTTCAGCGGCGACATCAGATTCACCGACTCGACCTTGGACGGCGTCCCTTTCACTCCCCCGCAGCTTCGGTCGCACAAGCCGTTCGAAGACGAATAGATCGAGGGCAAGGAAAGCCTCCTTGCCTACCCTGAAAGTAGCGAAGGGGCCCTTCACAACCTCGCCCGATCAAAGCGGCTGTGACGCGTCGGTCCCGATGGTCGTGAGTGACAAGTGTCGTTAGAACGACCCAAAACACTCACGACTCCCGCGCCTGGGCCAGGTCGTTCGCCGCGACGTACCCGAAGGTCATCGCCGGGCCGATCGTCGACCCCGCGCCCGCGTAACTGGGGCCCATCACCGCCGCGCTGGCGTTCCCGGCCGCGTACAGGCCGGGAATGACGGAGCCGTCGGCCCGCAGGACCCGCGCCCGCGCGTCGGTGCGCATCCCGCCCTTGGTGCCGAGGTCGCCCGGGACGATCTTGAACGCGTAGAACGGCGGTTCCCAGAGCGCGGCGAGGCACGAGTTCGGCAGGACGTACGGGTCGGTGTAGTAGTGGTCGTAGGCGCTGACACCCCGGCGGAAGTCACTGTCCACACCGGACAGTGCCTGACCGTTGAAGCGGTTGACCGTGGCGCGCAACGCCTGCGGCGGAACGCCGATCGCGGTGCCGAGCGCCTCCACGGTCCACGCCTTCTTGACCGCGCCCGCCGTGTACCACTCATCGGGAAGCGGCAGCAGCGGTGCGACGTCGCGGAAGAGATACCGGTTGCGGTAGTGCTGGTCGACGACCAGCCAGGCCGGAATGGTCGGCGACGTCGGGTTCCGGTCGTACATCGTGTGCACGACGTCGCTGTACGGCGCCGCTTCGTTGACGAACCGTTTGCCCGCACCGTCCACCATCAGCCCGCCGGGCAGGGTCCGCTCGGCGAGGCAGAAGTACGGTTCGCCCGGGAGCGGGATCGCCGGTCCCCACCAGGCGTCGTCCATCAGGTCCAGCGCCGCTCCGGCGCGTTTGCCCGCGAGGATCCCGTCCCCGGTGTTCGACCGGGCGCCGACCGTCCACTGTGTACCGATCGGCTGGCGCTGGTATTCCGCCCGCATGGCGGCGTTGTGCTCGAAACCGCCGGAGCCGACGATGACGCCGCGGCGGGCCTTCACCACGCCCGCGGCGACGGTCACCCCGGTGACCTTCCCGTTCTCGATGACGAGATCGGTCAACGGCGTGTTCAGCCACACCGGGACACCGGCGCGCTGGAGCCCGGCCCGCAGCCCGGCGGCCAGCGACTGCCCCATGGTGAGCGGTTTCTGCCCGGCGAGCGCGGCGGCGGTGCCGCGGGCGAGGCAGGCGGCGGCCACCGCGGTGCCTTTCGGGTTGACCGCGGCCAGTGCGAGCCATTTGTAGTCGGCGCTGAAGACGACCATTCCCGCGGGAGTGGCGAGATAGGGCGGGTTCAGGTTGGCCAGTTCGGCGCCGAGCACGTTCCCGTCGAGCTGATCGGGTTCGATCGAGCGGCCGTCCGGCATCCCGCCGGGCAGTTCCGGGTAGTAGTCGCTGTAGCCCTCCAACCACCGGAACCGCAGCGGGCTGTTGGCCATCACGAACGACAGCATCGCCGGGCCATTGGCGAGGAACGCCTGCTGCCGCGAGGCGGGGATCGACGGGCCGACCACGGCGGCCAAGTACCGTGCGGCCTGTTCCGGGGTGTCGCGGACGCCGGCCTCGGCCAGCACCGGGTTGCACGGAATCCAGATCCCCGCCCCCGAACGGGCGGCCGAGCCACCGAACTTCGCCGCCTTCTCCAGCACGACGCAGCTCAGCCCGCGCCGGGCCGCCGTCAGCGCGGCGGTCATCCCCGCCGCGCCCGCGCCGACCACGACGACGTCGTACTCGCCGATCACCGCGGCATCTGCCGAAGCCGTCCCGGCGAACGGCAGGCCCGAAGCGAGCGCGATCCCGGCGCCCGCGGCGGTGCCGCGCAGGATCTGGCGCCGGGACAGGCGGTTTTCGGGCTCCATGAGTCCTCCTCGCGTGGTGATCGAGCGAGGTCATGTTCTCCGGGCGAGGGTGAAAGTGAAACAAGTTCTACCCGCTTGGAGCAGGCCGGGAGGGGCACGCTGCGCCGGTCACCTCAACCGGCGCGGGCATTCGGGCGAACTCCTCAGCCTTGGGCGCGGACCAGGTCCAGCGCGCGGCCGAGGGTGGTGAGCCGGTCCGCCACCGACTCCCCCGCCGGGTACAGCCGGACCGTGTCGACCCCGGCGGCACGCCAGACGCGAAGCCGCTCGGCCACCATCGGTTCGGTACCGATCAACGTCGTGCCGAGCACCATCTCGTCGGTCACCAGCGCGGCGGCGCCTTCCCGGTCGCCCGCCTGCCAGCGCTCCCGCACCGCCGCCGCGACCTCGGCCCAGCCCTGCCTGCTGTAGGCGTTGTTGTAGAAGTTCGTCTTCGCCGAACCCATCCCGCCGAGACTGAACGCGAGTTCGGCCTTGCGGCCAGCGACCATCCCGCGCAACTCGTCCTCATCGCGGGCGAAGGCGACCTCGGCGCCTTGGCAGACTTCGAGATCCGGCCGCGACCGGCCCGCCTTCGCGAGGCCGGCGTCGAGATGCGAGAAGTACGCCTGCGCCCCCTCCGGGACGAAACTGGTGCCCAGCCAGCCGTCCGCGATCTCGCCGGTCAGCTCCAGCAGCTTCGGCGACAGCGTGGCCAGGTGGATCGGGATGCCGGGATTCGGCGCCGTCGACAGCCGCATCGGCCTGCTCTCACCCGGCAGCGGGATCTCGAACTCCTCGCCGGAGAACGCGATCTTCTCGCCCGCGAACGCCCGGCGGATGATCGCGACCGTCTCCCGCATCCGAGTCAGCGGCCGGGCGAACGAAACGCCGTGAAGACCCTCGATCACTTGCGGACCCGAAGCACCGAGCCCGAGGGCGAACCGGCCGCCGGACAGCTCCGAGAGCGTCAGCGCGGCCTGCGCGATCGCCACCGGGGTCCGCGTGCCGAGCTGGATGATCCCCGAGCCGAGCCGGATGCGCTCGGTCCGCGCGGCCAGATAGCCGAGCACGGACGGCGCGTCCGACCCCCAGGCCTCGGCGACCCAGCAGTCGTCGAGACCGAGCTTTTCCGCCTCCAGCACGAAATCCAGCGTCTCCCGCCAGCCGCGCGAAGCCTCGACCGTGGTCGCCGTCCGCATCACGCGCGGCCCGCCTCGGCCCGCTCCTTGATCGCGGCGAGGGTCCCGGTCATCGCCTTCTCGAACTCGCGCAGCCGGACGAAGACGATCTTCTCCTCCTTGTCCGGCATCTGGTCGATGGCCAGCGACAGACCCGACCGCCCGGGCCCCAGCTGCATCCACTGCCGCAGCTTCGTCCCGCCGTTCTCGGGCTCCAGCGTGAAGCGCCACAACGCGGTGGGGGTCTCGGGATCGTGCACAGCCCAGGTGAAGACCCGCGGCTCGTCGCATTCGACGACGTGCGACGTGGTCTCCCACTCGCCGAGCGCGTCGTGTTTGCTACGGCCGACGAACCGCCTGCCGACCGCGGCCCCGCCGTCGGTGCTGTCGCACCACTCGGCCGCCTGGAGTTCCTGGCTCATCTCCGGCATCAGCCGGACGTCGGAGACGATCGCCCAGACCCGCTCCGGATCGGCGTCGACCCAGGCCTGGACCTCGACCGTCGGTTTGTCGGCGTACTTGGCGCCCGTCCACTCCATCGTGGTCCCGCCTCCCGTGCTCGTGACCTCGATAGTTGCGTAAATAGACTTAGCTTGTCAAACCTTCCTGCGCGGCGAAGCGGCGGACCACGTCGGGCCGGTTCGCGAGCTTCGGCGGGTAGCCCGCGCCGAGCCGCGCCCGCGTGTTCTCGGCGGTGAGCGGCCCGGCACAGTGCGCGCAGACGACCTCCGCGTGCGTGTCGTGGCCGCACATGTCGTGATGGAGCGTGATCGGTGGCCCGGCCTCTTCAGCGAGCCATCGGTCACCCCAGCGCGACATCGCGGCGAGCACGCCGTAGAAATCCGCGCCCTTCTCGGTCAGTACGTAGTCGTATCGGACCGGTTCGGCCTGGTAGGCGCGCTTTTCCAGCAGCCCTTCCCCGACGAGGCGGCGCAGCCGGTCGGCGAGGGTGTTCCGCGCGATGCCCAGCTCCTGCTGGAACTCGTCGAACCGGCGGATGCCGTAGAACGCCTCCCGCAGGACGAGCGGTGTCCACCAGTCGCCGAGCAGGTCCATGGTGCGCGCGATCGAGCACGGCCACTGCGCGAACGAAGTCCGTTTCATGTCTGCGAGCCTACGCTCGCCGGAATTGATCCGGTCATTCCTCCACCTATTCCACGGCGCTCAAGCGGCGGCGCGAAATGTCGCGATCCGATCAAGGAGATCTCGCGCGTTAATATCACTCACCCGCTTCCGCACACTTTCCGACAGGGGCCGCAAACGATCCCGTGTACGCGCGGAGCGGATTCCGTACGCGATCTCCATCGCGGCGAGGCCGACCTCCGCGGCCTGGTCGAGATCCCCTTCCAGCGCGTGGTCCACGGCGAGCCAGATCATCGTCAGCGACCGGCTGCGGACCATGTCCGGGCCGTAGCCGTCGACGGCCTCGGTGAGCGCGGGAATGGCCTCACGACTGTGGCGGACGTCGACGATCCTGGCGAGTTCCGTGCGCACCGTACCGACCATCGCGGCCAGGTCGTTGGCCGTGAAGAACGCCGACCACGACGGTACCGTGTCCTCCTGCGAACTGGCGAACTGTTCCGGGGCAAGGGAAAGTTTGTCCAGCACCTGCCGGACGTCACCGAGCAGCGCGTACGCCCACGCCTCGTTCGCCGACAGGATCGCCTGGGACAACGGCCTTCCCGCCCTGCGTGCGGCGAGCTGGCCGTGACCGAACTGCTCCAGCGCCTCCGCCGGAGAGCGGTGGTGCAGATACATCCGGCCGAGCCGGTAGCGGATGTTGGCGACGAGATCCTCGTTGCCCGACTGCCCCGCGAGTTCGAGCGCGCGGCGGAAGTGCCACTCCGCCCTGAGGGGACGGCCGGAGTCGAATTCCGTCCAGCCCTTGAGGTTGTGCAGATCCGCGACCACACCCGCCAGGCGCCGGGCCAGCGGTTCGGACATCATTCCCCGCCGCAGTGCCGCGCCGTATGGCTCCAGCACGCGCAGCAGTTCCCGGCAGGATCCACCGCCTTCCCGATAGTCACGTGCCCGGAGCGCGGCGATGACACCCTCCAGGCGATCGATGTCGGCCTGCCCGACCCGCATCGGGAGCCGCTCAATCATGGCGGCGCCCCTGGGCTCGCGGCATGGCCGGTTCGGTCCCGGAGCCGTACCTGGAAGAAGTCGCGCCCGGCCGTCTACGCGGTCCGCAATCCGCGTCTCGTCGCGCCTTGTCTTCCCTCGGAATGCTGATGGTGATTCGCACACCCATTATTACTCCCCTCCAGATCCACAACGATCACGCTCGCCGGGGTCCAGGACGGAGCTACGCCGGTCTCCTGGAAACACTTGAACGACGCACGATTATGTTAACCGCGGGAAATATCGATGCACTCCGCCGAACGGTTGGCTATTTCCATTCACCGGAATATGCACGTGCGAAATCTCTTTCCTTTGCACGAATGATCACATTTCCCGGCCGCTCACCGCACGTGCTCGACAGGGACCGTCCGTGAGCGCCTGAGACGCAGCTCTCAGCCGAACGTGTGAAAGTTGTCGTCTCGGGTCACGAAAACGCTTCACATTGCGTTATCAATGATTGAAGATCAACAGCAACCGAACGTAAGGGGCTGAAGCGTTGGACAAGGAAAACGACCTCATCCGGGGGACGATCGTCTTCGGCTTGCGCACTTTCGGTGCGGACCCCCTGCCGGTCCAGGCCGATCTCGAATACGACCCCGAAGACCCCTACGCCGTCGTGGTGGCCTACCACTCGGGCGGCGGAACGGTCCGCTGGATGTTCGGCCGTGACCTGCTGGCGGACGGCCTCCTCACCCCATCAGGTGAAGGCGACGTGATCATCAGCCCGGCCGACGACACCTCGATCGTGATCTTCGCGCTCAGCGCGCCCGACGGCTGCGCGGTCCTCGAAGCCTCGGCGGAGGAGCTGGCCGAGTTCCTCGACCGCACCTACGACGTGGTGCCCGCCGGCTCAGAGCAGGAGTGGTTCGACTTCGACCAGGAGATGGCCAAGCTCGTCACCGAGTCCTGATCGATGGCCTGTGACACCTGCCTGGTCGTCCTCGGCGGTCTTCCCGCGACCGGGAAGTCCACCGTGGCGAAGGAACTGGCGCGTCGCACCGGCTTCGCCCACCTCCGGATCGACAGCATCGAGCAGGCCGTCGTCCGGTCGACCGCGCTGCGACAGCCGGTGGGACCGGTCGGCTACATCATCGGCTACGACCTCGCCGCGGACCAGCTGCGCCACGGCCTCGGCGTCATCGCCGACAGCGTGAACCCGCTCGGCATCACGCGCGACGCGTGGCGGAACGTCGCGGCGGACCACGGCGCGCGTCTGCTCGAAGTCGAAGTGGTGTGTTCGGATCCGGAGGAACACCGCCGACGCGCCGAGACCCGCACCGTCGACGTCGTCGGGCTCCAGCCACCGAGCTGGCAGTCGATCCTCGACCACGAGTACGAACCGTGGAACCGCGACCGCTTGGTCATCGACACCGCACTCCAGAGCCCCACGGAGAGCGCCGAAACGCTGTACGCGATGGTGCACGGACCGCATTCAGAGGACTGAACGCGAAGAGGGGTGGCAGCACCGCCGATGCGATGCCGCCACCCGCGCCTGGATCAGCCGAGTTCGCGGAGACCCGGGACGACCTGCTCGGAGAACGAGCGCAGGAACCGCTCCTGGTCGTGGCCGGGGCCGTGGAAGACGAGGTGGTTGAAGCCCGCCTCGACGTACGGCTTGATCTGCTCGACGGCGTCCGCCGGGTCCGAGGTGACGATCCAGCGGCGGGCGACCTGCTCGATCGGCAGCGCGTCCGCGGCCTTCTCCATCTCCGCCGGGTCCTCGATGCCCGCCTTCTGCTCCGGCGTCAGCGAGAGCGGCGCCCAGAACCGGGTGTTCTCCAGCGCCTGCTCCGGATCCGGATCGTAGGACAGCTTGATCTCGATCATCTTGTCGATGTCGCCGGTGCTCCGGCCGACCTGCTCCGCGCCTTCCGCGACCGCGGGCAGCAGTTTCTCGGTGTAGAGGTCCATGCCCTTGCCGCTGGTGCAGATGAAACCGTCGCCCTGCTTGCCGACGTACTTCGCCATCACCGGGCCGCCGGCCGCGATGTAGATCGGGACGCCGCCCTCGGGACGGTCGTACACGGTGGCGTCGGTGGTCTGGAAGTACTCGCCCTCGAACGTGACGCGCTCTTCGGACCACAGCTTGCGCATCAGTTCGATCGCCTCGCGCAGCCGCGCGAACCGCTCCTTGAACGCGGGCCACTCGATCCGGGCGACCGCGACCTCGTTGAGGGCCTCACCGCTGCCGACACCGAGCAGCACGCGGCCGGGGTACAGGCTGCCGAGGGTGCCGAACGCCTGCGCGACCACGGCCGGGTTGTAGCGGAAGGTCGCCGTCAGCACGCTGGTGCCGAGAACCACCCGCTCGGTGCGCTCGCCGACCGCCGCCATCCAGGCGAACGAGAACGGCGCGTGCCCGCCCTGGTGCCGCCAGGGCTGGAAATGGTCACTGACCATCACGCTGTCCAGCCCGACCTGCTCGGCGAGCACGGAGTACTCGACGAGGTCGCGCGGGCCGAACTGCTCGGCCGACGCCTTGTATCCGATCTTCAGTGCCATCCGGGGTCACCACCTGGGCTCTTGGGTTGTTCCGCTCTTCACCTTGGCACAGAGTCGATCAGGTCCGCCCATACCTCGCTGTGTCGGGAACGCCACTCGGCCAAGGGGAATGCGTGACCGCGGACGTGGAAAGGCCCCGTACCCACCCTCACCTTCCGGGACCGGCACATGGTGATGAGCTGTGCCGCTTGCGCCGTCACCTGTGCGTCGTGCTGGGCTGAGTTGTGATCGGGGAGTCGAACCCCCACGTTGCCCGCCACGTGCCAGGAGGTGGACCGGAGTACCGCCGGCCCTCGGCTCGTGCCCGCTTCCCGGAGGGCTACCTGCTTTCCACGTTCAGTCCAGGAGATCGGTCTCCCAGTTGGTGCGCTGGATCTCGACGTCGATCGCCCGGATCTCCCCGGCGACCCGGTCCGCGCTGGACCGCAGTTCCGCGACCGGGAGCGTGGAGAAATACCGGAGTTCCGAGCGAAGCTGACGGCCGTAGCCGCCTTGGTTGCGACCGGCCGCGGCGTCGGCGGCCGCGGTGAGGACCCCGTGCCTGAGCCGGAGGACGTCGCGGCGCGCGATCGCGTCGGTGATCGTGCCTTCCCCGAGCGGGGTGGCGGCGTTGGTGCGGTTGATCCGCTGGATCAGCGACTCCAGTTCGCCCAGCGCGGTTTCGGCGTCGACGAGCAGAGCGGCGGCGTCTTCCGCGGGCTCCTCGCCTTCCTGGTACCGCGCGTTGTCGACGATCCGGGAACGCAGCGCCTCCACCTTCTTCGTCGCGTCGGCGCGCAGTGCGAGCGCTTCGGCCAGTTTGATCGGGGACATGACGGCAAGTATCGCCAAGATCGACGACCGCCGCATCCCGTTTTCAGCCCACCGGGGAATGCCTCCGGTAAGCCGCCTCCGGCTCGGTGTACTCGAGGCCGTTCTCGTCCATGGCGTTGAAGACGGTGAAGCGACCCTGCGGGAAGACGAAGCCGATCGCGACCATGCCGCCTGCCATGTCCCGCCCCGCCCACTCGAGCAGTTCGACGTCCTGGAGCACCTGACCCTCCAAAGCGGACAGTTCGGGGTAGATGTCCTGCCGCCACTCGAGTGGGCTGGGCTCCTCCGGGTCGCCCCAGTCCCATGCGGACTTCCCGTACGGGTCGATCGTGTTCCAGGTCAGGGAAACCTCGTCGAACTTCCAGTGCGTGATCTCCAGCCGTTCGTCACCGAAGTCCACCACGACGGGCGCGTCCTGAAGCCATTCGCGGTATTCGACGAACCACGTCAGGTGGACGCGCTGGAGCCGCTTGCCCACCAACGCGCCCAGCCGGTCACCGTGCGCTCCCCGGATCTGCTTGAGTCCGGAGAGCCACACGGGTTCATAACCCTCGATGTCGAAGAAAGCCACCCGGTGAGTATGCCGGTGATCAGCCGGTACCCGGCACCGGTTTCCGGCCGCCGAGAAGTCCGTGAAGGCCTCCTTGAGGGACTCAGAGTCCCTCAAGGAGGCCTTCACGGACTTGCGACTCCCCCAGGTCGGGAGAGCTCAGGCGGCCTCGTCGGCTCGGACGGCTCGTTCGGAGTGCAGCCCCAGCATTTCCAGCAGCATCCGGCAGTCCGTCGCGTCGCGGGCGTTCGCGACCACCGCTTCGGTCGCCTTGCGCAGCACCACCGCCCGCACTGTCGTCGCCCCGCCGTCGATGAGTTCCTCGGCCGGACGCAGTTCCTCGAACAGGTTCCCCATGACCCACCTCCGTGTTCCCTTTCGTTGATACCCGATCCGAGCTGAGATGGCCCCCCGCGTTCTTGCTGTTCCGGCGGCGGTAACGTCGATTTCTCCCTAGACTGGCGTCACAAGAACGACCGGACGGAGCAGGACCTGACCACCGAGTTGCGCGGGGAGATCGTGATCCTGACCCCGGTCACCGAAGCCCACGTCCAGGAACTGCGCCGGATCCGCGGCACGGCGGGGGTCAGAGCGCGCTGGGGTTCGGTCGAAGACTCCCCCACCTGGCCGTTCGACGATCCCTCGACGGCCCACTTCACCGTGCTGGAGGAGGGCGTCGTCCGCGGCTTCGTGCAGTACGGCGAAGAGGACGACCCGATGTACCGGCACGCGTCGGTGGACCTCTTCCTCGACCCGGCGGAGCACGGCAGGGGCCTGGGCACGGACACCGTCCGCACGATGGCGCGCCACCTCCTGCACGATCGCGGGCATCACCGGCTGGTGATCGACCCCGCCGCGGACAACCACGCCGCCATCCGCTGCTACAAAGCCGTCGGTTTCCGCGAGGTCGGGGTGATGCGCGGCTACGAACGCGACACCGAGGGCGACGGCTGGCACGACGGGCTGCTGATGGACTTGCTCGCCGAAGACCTCACGTAGCGCGTCAACGCGACTCCGAGCAGTACGACCGCCATCCCGGCGAGCACACGCGGGCCGAGTTCCTCGCCGAGCACGACCGCGCCCAGCGCGACCGAGACGACCGGCAGCAGATAGCCGACGGTCGCCGCGGAGGTCGCGCCTTCGTCGGCGATGAGCCGGTAGTTGAGGTAGAAGGTGACGCCGGTGCCGAAGATCCCGAGGACGACGACGGCGATCACCGCGGTCACGTTCAGCGGCCCGGCGGGCGCCGCGTCGAACGGCAGCGCGAGCGCGCTCAGTCCGGTGGCGGTCAGCAGCTGCGCGGCGGAGATCGCGATCGGCCCGCCCTGGCCGACGAGTTTCCGGCCCATGTAAGCGAAGGCGACGGCGTAACTGAGGCCGGCGCCGAGCAGGGCCAGCGTCCCCCAGCCGAGCAGGCCGCTCTTCTGCCAGGGCGCGAAGATCAGCAGGATGCCGGCGAACCCGAGCACCAGCCCGCCCACCCGGAGAGCGGTGATCCGGCGTTCGGTGCCGATCGACAGGCCGATCAGCAACGACCACAGCGGGGTCGTCGCGTTCATCACGCCCGCGACACCGGAGTCGACGGTCAGTTCACCGATGCTGAACAACGCGAACGGCAAGGCGTTGCAGAAGAAGGCGGCGACGAGGAGCCTGCCCCAGATCCGGCGGCCACGCGGCAGGCGTTGCCCGGCCCGGCGGCTCAGCACGAGAAGGACGGCCGCGCCGAGGGCGCAGCGGATGACGGTCACCTGAACGGGCGGCAGCCCGGTCAGCGCAAGCTTGATCCACAGGAACCCCGATCCCCACAACAGGGCGAGAACGCCCATCCGGACCAAGGTTCCCGGCGCGCCGATGTTCACTTCGTTCCTTTCGCCGGGCAGCTCGATACCTCTCCAAGCTGCCTCGGGC
Organism: Amycolatopsis azurea DSM 43854; assembly: GCF_001995215.1. GTDB lineage: Bacteria > Actinomycetota > Actinomycetes > Mycobacteriales > Pseudonocardiaceae > Amycolatopsis > Amycolatopsis azurea. The sequence goes on along the minus strand of NZ_MUXN01000002.1, from coordinate 172,632 downwards.
GACTCGTCAGGACAAGTGAAAAGATCTACACCGACGTTAAGCGGACCTACATGTTCCGAAAGGTCCCGGTCGTGACCGCCGGAGCCGACGGCCACGACCGGTTTCCGAGGAGATCAGTACTCGCCGGGTTGTTCGCAAGCGGAACAGGGCCTGCTCACATTTCGCGGTCGCGCATGATCCACCTCCCTTTCGACCGGCGCTCCGGTGGGGGACGGGCGCGTTCTCGCACAGTTTGGGGGCTCTGTTCACGCCTCCGCACACCCAGTGGCCGTGTTGTGACCCAGGTAATGGGAAGGTTGTGGCACGATCTGCCGCGGTGCGGGAAGAAAGGTGCTTCTGGTGACCGAGAATTCCGGTTCGGCCGGATCCGGGGAGACCGGGAAAGCACGCTCGGAACCGAGGCCTGTTTCGACGGCGGCGCTGGCGTTCGGGCGCGCGTTGCGGCAGCGGCGGCAGGCCAAGGGCCTGGCGTTGCGCGAGCTCCAGAAACTGGCCTATGTCGACAAAAGTCTGATCAGCCGGGTCGAACGCGGCCTCACCCCGCCGAGCGCGGAATTCGCCGAATCCTGCGATCGCGCGCTGGAGGCGGGCGGGACGCTGATCGTCCTCGCCGAGGCCGCCCGCGCGGAACCGTACGTTCACCTTCCCCCACCACCGAGCCATTTCGTCGGCCGCGAGGAGCACTTCGCCCTGCTCGACGAAAAAGTGTTCACCGGACAGGCCGAAGTGGTGTTCGTGGCGGGACCGCCCGGGGTAGGGAAGACCGCGCTCGTGCTGAAGTGGGCCAATCGGCGGCAAGAGGAGTTCGACGGCGTCCTCTGGTCGGATCTGCGCGGTTACGCGGCGGGCTCCCCCGCGCAGCCCGCCGACATCCTCGACGACCTTCTCCGCTGCGTCGGCGTCCGTCCCGACCGTGTCCCCGCCGAGGAGCACATGCGGCTCGCGCTCCTGCGCGGGCTGTTGCGCGGCCAGCGCACGCTCGTCGTGCTGGACAACGCCCTCGACTCGCACCAGGTGCGGCCGGTGCTGCCCGGAACCCCGGACACCACCGTGCTGATCACCAGCAGGCGGCGACTCTCCGGGCTCGTCATCGGCAGCGGCGCGGTCCAGGTTTCGTTGGAACCACTGGAAGATCTCGAAGCGACACGGCTCATGGCCGAACTCATCGGCGACGACCGCGCGGCGGGCGACCCCGAAGGCGTCGGCAGGCTCGTCCGGTTGTGCGCGGCGCTGCCGCTGGCGGTGAACATCGCCGCCGAACGGGTCGCCACGCATCCGCATCAGAGTGTCGGCGACCTCGCCCGCGAACTCGTCGCCGAGGGACGGCGCCTGGAACTGCTCGCGGTCGACGACGACGCCGTCGGGGTCCGGGCCGCCTTCAGCTGGTCCTACCGCGCGCTGGAGGCGGACACCGCACGCATGTTCCGGCTGCTCGGCCTCCACCCCGGCCCGCGTTTCCCCGCGGGCGCGGCGGCCGCGCTCACCGGACTGCCCGAACACGACGCGCGCCGGCTGCTCGACAAACTCGTCCAGGCGCACCTCGTCCAGCAGGTCGGCGCCCAGTACTACCGGTTCCACGATCTGCTCCGCGTCTACGCTGCCGAGGAGGCCACCGCCGAGCAATGGCGGGACGAGCGGCAGGCGGCGGTTTCCCGGCTGACCCAGTGGTATCTCTACGGCGCCAACGCGGCGAGCTGGACGCTGACCCCGGCCCGCGACCACCACATCGACCTGGGTCCTGCGCCTGAAGGCGTCGAGCCGCTCCGGTTCGCCACGTTCGACGAGGCCTACATCTGGTGCGCGTCGGAGATGCCGAGCATCACCGGTGTCGCCCGGCTGGCACTGGATCACGGGCTGTACGAGACCGCCTGGCGGCTGCCGGTCGAGCTGTTCGACTACCACCTGCTCGGCAGGCCGTGGCAGACGTGGATCTCCAGTCACGAGGTCGCGATCGAAGCCGCGAAGGCGGGCGGCGACCTCGGCGGGCTCGCGTGGTCGGCGATCAACCTCGCCGAGGCGCACCGGCGACGCGGCGATCTCGACCGCGCGCACGAACTGTTCGGCCAGGCCGTCGAGATCTCGAAGGAGATCGGCGAGAACCCGAGCCTCGGCTGGGCTCTGGTGGGGCTCGGGAACATCGCGCACGAACGCGAGGACTACCACGAGGCGGTCCGGCTCGTCGAAGAGAGCGTCGCGGTGAACACGCGGATCGGGTACCAGCTCGGCGAAGCGACCGCGCGGGTCCACCTCGGCCGCGCCTACCGCGATTTCGGCGAACGGGACCTCGCCCTCGAACACGGTCTTCGCGCTTACGAGGCCTACGCGAAGGACGCCGACCAGCACGGCATGGGCTTCGCGCTGGTGCCGCTGGCCAGGACCTGCCGCCGGTTCGGCGACACGGAGCAGGCGCTCGGGTACTGCGAGCGGGCGCTGACCGCGTACCGGAACTGCGGCGACGTCTGGGGACAGGCCGACGCGCTCGACGAACGCGGCTGCGCGCTGTCCGCGCGAGGGCACCCCGAAGAGGCCATGACGGCTTGGCGTGACGCGCTCCAGCTCGTCATGGATCTCGACGACCGCAAGGCGAACGTGTTGCGCGGCCGCATCGAAGGCGCTGTCTAGAGCCGCACCGGGAGGTTGTGCAGACCGCGGGTGATCGCGCTCGGCCACCACACGAGCCGGTCCTCGGGCACGGTCAGCGTCATCGACGGCGCGCGGTCGAACAACGTCTCCAAGGCCGCCGAAGCCTGCATCCGGGCGAGCGCGGCGCCGATGCAGATGTGCGGGCCCACCCCGAAGGCCACGTGCCGCACCGGCCGTTCGCCCGGCCGGAAAGCGAGCGGCTCCGGATGGACCTCCGGATCGCGATTGGCCGACAGCAACGACAACAGGATCGGGTCGCCCGCCTCCATCCGCTGCCCGGCGAGTTCCATCGGCTCGGTGACGAACCGCCAGCTGGTGTTCTGCAACGGGGTGTCGCGGCGCAGGACCTCCTCGATGACGAGCGTCAGATGCGAGCCGTCGGCGCGGGCGCGGGCCGCCTCCTCCGGATGCGTGATGAGGGTCAGCGCGGTGGACGCGATGAGGCTGATCGTCGTCTCGTGCCCGGCGATCAGGGAGAGGAACGCCGTCGCGGCGACCTCGTCGTCGGTCAGCCTGCCGTCGGCCTCCTGGGCGAGCAGGTCGCTGATCAGGTCCGCACCGGGTTCGGCGCGTTTGCGCGCGACGACGTCGGCGAGCAGCGCGTCCAGGTCGTCGGTCGCCTTGAGCATGGACGCCATGTCGGTGACGTCGCCGGCGGCGACCACCAGCGCGGGCGGGCGGACCTCGTCCAGCAGGCTGCCGGGTATGCCGATCAGCTCGCAGATCGACCGGATCCCCAGCGGGTACGCGAAATCCTCGACGAGGTCGCCCTCGCCCCGGTCCAGGATCGGGTCCAGCAGTTCGTTCGCGAGCTGATGCGTGCGGTCCCGCATGTGCTGCAACCGGCGCGGGCCGAACGCGCCGGCACAGGCCTTACGCAGCCGAGCGTGCTCCTCGCCCTCGAAGTTGTTCATATGCCCGATGAGCGTCTGCCGGTGGTCGGCGGGCAGACCGAGATTGGCCTTGCGCCAGTGGTCCGCGGCGACCGACGGGCATTTGGACAACCGGGGGTCGGCCATCGCGGAAACGACGTCCGCGTGCCGGGTCAGCAGCCAGGTCCAGGTGTCGCCGGGCAGCGGAAGCCGGAACGCCGGGGCATTCGCACGAAGCCATTCGTAGGCAGGAGAGGGATTCCTGTCGAATTCCGGACCGAACATCACGGGGACCGCGGCGGCGTCGTGTGCGGCATCAGGCATACGGGTCACCCTGCCAGCTGGTGGCGGCGTCTGATCCGGCGAACGCCGGTATTGGCCTGTCTCACGCGATCGTCAACGCGGTCCCCCTGTCACCCCCTTGCGGTGACCCAGCAAGATCGAAGCGGGTGCGGTGCGTGACGAAGGAGGTGGACCCCGTCAGCGAGTTCGGCAAGCACGACCGTGACGCGGTTCCTGAGCGGCCGCCCGGTTCTCTCCGGGGTTTCGCCGACACCGTCGGCCTCGCCTCCGCCCGCGTCTGGCGGCTGCGTGGCCGCGCCTGGAACACCCTGCGGCATCCGGCGGGGTGGGAACTGTGGCGACTGCCGCCCGCGGCGGTCCTCTGGATGCTCGGCACCGAGATCGCGGTCGCGGTCTGGGCCCTGTACAGCGGCTTCAAGGCCACCGTCACGACCACGGACCTCGTCCGCTTCGGCGTGATCACGGCCTGCGCGATCTGGTACCTCGTCCAGACCCAGCATCCCGAGGAGCAGCGCCGCGCCGACGACCGGCGGGGCGAGCACATCGACCAGACCGCCGTCTGGCTGGGCGGCGCGGCCGTCCTCCTGCCGCCCGCCCTGTCGCTGACGCTGCTGCTGATGGTGCGCGTGCAGCGCTACTCCATCGCGCACAAGGCGATGACGACGTTCCTGTTCACGACCGCCGCGCACGCCGCCTCCATCCTCGGCGTGCACGCGATCACCGAACTGACGTCGCTGCACACCTGGCTCGAATCCGGGACGCTCCCCCAGCGGGCCGGCGAAATCGCGGTCGCCGCCGTCGCGCTGGTGGGCGCCGCGCTCTGGTACTTCGCGTCGCAAACGCTCCTGATCAGCATCGCGCGCGGCCTGGCCTGGGGCGGCTGGCGGCGGCAGAAGCTGATCGGCAGCTGGGCCGACAACGCGGACTTCGTCTACGCGCTGCAGCTCGCCGCGTGCACGACGATCCTCGGCGCGGTCAACATCGCGCTGGTGCCGCTCGTGATGATCGGGGTCGCGCTGCGCTCGACCCGGCTCTCGCAAGCGTTGGCGGACACGATCGCGCGCAGCCAGCGCGACCGGAAGACCGGGCTGCTGACCGAGGACTCGTTCCACGCCCCGGCCGCCTTGCGGCTGCTCGAAGACCAGACCGACCGGCGGCCGACCGCGTTCCTGATGCTGGATCTCGACCACTTCAAGCAGTGGAACGACAAGTACGGGCATTCCGGCGGCGACATCGTGCTCGGCTGCGTCAGCGCCGTGCTCCGGCAGAACACCCGCGCCACGGACGTCGTCGGGCGGTGGGGCGGCGAGGAGTTCTCGGTCCTGCTGCCGGACACCACCCGCGAGGAGGCGATGCGGATCGCCGAGCGGATCCGGGAAGCCGTCGCGAAGACCGCGATCACCGGCCTGACGGAACTCGCCAGCGGCCACGCCACGAACGAACCCCGCGCGGTGGGACCCATCCACGGCTGCACGGTGTCGATCGGCGTCGGGCTCTCGCCCGAGCACTCCACGGACTACGGCGAGCTCTTCCGCGCGGCGGACACGGCCATGTACCAAGCGAAGCGGACCGGGCGGAACCGGGTCGTCGTCGCGACTTCCGCCGTTCCTCCCTCGCCGCGGGCACCGATGTCACCGTTGAGCCGGGCTGGGGACTCACGCCGCGACTGACGCGTTCAGTCCTCTGATGCCTTCGCCGACGTGGGCCGGCCCCCTGCCCCAGGACTCGCGGACGTGTCGCGAAAGCCTCTTTCGGGACACCGGACGTCGCGAAAGGCTTTCGCGACACCGGCGTGCGCGCCCCAAGCACCGATGTCACGTATGGGACCCGACCGGTCCCATACGTGACATTCCGGAGCACCTCGGGGGACCCGCGTCAGCGGCGGGTCACGAGGCGGGTCTCGAGCAGGTCGTCGACCACCCGGGTCTCGACACCGGCCCGCCGCTCGAACGCGGAACCGCGCAACGGCCACAGCGCGACCAGCACGATCCCCAGTGCGGCCAGGGCGGCCAGCACCAGCGCGGCGACGAACTGGGCGGCGCCGTCGGTCGCCGTGCTCAGCACCGCGAACCCGACCAGCACGATCGCGGTGGGCAGCACCGCGGCCAGCGCCACCAGCGCGGCGGGCGTGCGGCGCAGGTCGCGGCGCCGGGTGGTCAGCCAGGCGGCGACGAGGCAGGCGAACGACGCCCCCAGCAGGCAGGCGCCCGCCGTGTCGCTCAGCCGGTGCCAGCCCAGCGCGATGGTCGACGACGCGACCCAGGCGACCGCGACGCCGCCGATCCCGATGATCGCCGGACGGAACCGTTGAGGCAGAACGAAAGCGAGTGCCATCAGGATCGCCATCGCGGCGCTGACGTGCCCGCTCGGGAAGCTGTTGTGGCCCGGTCCGTAGCCGGCGTCGGGCAGGTCGGGGCGTTCGAGGACGTACAGCTTGAGCAGCTGCGCGACGACGAGCGGAAGCACGAGGACGCTCAGCGCCGGGACGAGAAGACCGGGTTTGCGGCGGATCAGCGCCAAGCCGACCAGCACGATCCCGGCGGAGCCGATCACGAGCACCATGTCCTGGTCCCGCAGCGGCCCGGCCCAGTCCATTGTGGACCACTGGCCGGACTGCGCGCTGCGGACGACGCCGTTCTCCGCGAGCTGACCGGCCGACGTGTGCACGAAGAGCACGAACGTCACGATGAACGCGACGGCAAGTCCGAGTCCGGTGGCCAGCTGGAAAACGGCCCTGGACAGGGTGCGCCTGGTCTCGGCGTGGCGCCCGGGCAGCGGTCGGTGGACGGGGGTCGGGTTCGCTTCGGGGGTGAGGACGGCCATGGGTCCCACTGTCCCCACGCCGTTTCGCCGGAAGGTCCGGACAATGTCATGGTTCTGCTACAAGATCGGGCCGAGTCGCACAGGCGCTGCGATATCCGAATAATGGCGGCGTGGCAAGTGTCCTTTTGATCGAAGACGACGCGTCCGTCCGGGAGGGACTGGAACTCGCGCTGCGCCGGCAGGCGCACACCGTCCACACCGCCGAAAGCGGTGAGCTCGGGCTGGAGAAACTCCGGGTGTTCCAGCCTGACATCGTCGTGCTGGACCTGATGCTGCCCGGCATCGACGGCTTCGAGACCTGCCGCCGCATCCGCTCTGCGGGCGAGGTGCCGATCATCATGCTCACCGCCCGCAGCGACGACTTCGACATCGTGGCCGGGCTGGAGGCGGGCGCCGACGACTACGTGACCAAGCCGATCGAACCGCGCGTGCTCGACGCCCGGATCCGGGCGGTGCTGCGGCGCGCGGTGAGCGAGAAGCCCGCGAGCGAGAACGACCCGGCCGTCGAGCGGCACGGCCGCCTGATCATCGACCGGGCCGGGCTGGTGGTCACGAAGAACGGCCAGCCGGTCTCGCTCACCCCGACCGAGCTGAAACTGCTGCTGGAGCTGTCGCGCACGCCCGGCCAGGTCTACAGCCGCCAGCAGATCCTCTCCGCCGTCTGGGATCACGACTACCTCGGCGACTCCCGGCTGGTCGACGCCTGTGTCCAGCGGCTGCGCGCGAAGATCGAAGACGTCCCCGCGAAACCAGACCACATCCAGACCGTCCGGGGCTTCGGATACCGGTTCGGCCGTTCATGAGGCTGCTCTCCGGGCTGCGGCCCCGGCTCATCCTGGCCTTCGCGGCGATGACGATCATCGGGGCGGCGGCCGCGGCGGGAGCCAGTTACGTCTCGGCCCGCAACGCGATCCTCGAAGCGGTCCAGAACGCGGCGATGAACCAGCTGAAGGACCGGGTCAGCACCTACGGCCGTCCGCTGTCCACGCCGCCGACCCAGGAGCAGCTCAACGACTTCGCGGGCAGCCTGCGGTTGACCGCCGTCGCGGTCTACCGGAACCTGCGGTCGGTCAACGGCCCGGATCTGTCCGTGTTCTCGCCCGAACTGCGGCAGACCGTCGCGAGCGACACCCGGATCCAATTCCAGCGGGTGGACCGTGAAACCGGTCCCGAACTTCTGGTCGGCCTGCCGGTGCTGGCGCGGCAGCCGGACGGGTCGATGGGGGCCAGCGGCGTCGAGGTGTACTCGCTCACCTCGCTCGTCCAGCAGCAACAGGCCATCGACGAACTGGCGAAGTCCGCCTGGCAGATGGCCGCGCTCGCCCTGCCGCTGGCCGCCGCGCTCGCCCTGCTCGCGGCGAGACAGGTGCTGCGGCCGGTCCGCGCGCTCAACACCGCCGCCGCCCAGCTCGGCGAAGGCAGGCTCGACGTCCGGCTGCCCGCCAAGGGATCCGACGAGCTGGCCGAACTGGTCACCACCTTCAACAACACCGCCGCCGAACTGGAGCGCACGGTCGGCGAGCTGAGAGCCATGGAGGCCGACGCCCGCCGGTTCGTCGCCGACGTCTCGCACGAACTCCGCACGCCGCTCGCGGCGATGAACGCGGTCACCGACGTCCTGGACGAGGACGCGGAGGCACTCCCGCCGGACACGGCCGTCGCGGCCCGGCTGGTCTCGGGTGAGACCCGCAGGCTGACGCGGCTCGTGCAGGATCTGGTCGAGATCTCCCGGTTCGACGCGGGCCGCGCCGAACTCGTGCTTGACGAATGGGATCTCGCGACGGCGATCCGGGACAGTCTCGACGCCCGCGGCTGGCGCGACGGCGAAGACCTGACCGTCGACCTGCCGGAAGGCGTACTCGCCCGCGTCGACCGGCGACGGCTGGACCTGATCGTGGCCAACCTCGTCGGCAACGCGTTCCGGCACGGTGAGGGCCCGGTCGCAGTCCGGCTGCGCGCCGACGGCGACGGCGTCACGCTGGAGGTCGACGATCACGGGCCCGGGATCGATCCCGCGGTCCTGCCGCATGTGTTCGACCGGTTCACCAAGGCCGACACCGCCCGGGCCCGGTCCGAAGGCAGCGGGCTGGGGCTGGCGATCGCGCTGGAGAACGCCCGTCTGCACGGCGGCGACATCACGGCCGCCAACACCGGGAACGGAGCCCGGTTCGTGCTGCGCCTGCCGCACCGCACCGAAGGGGGGACGCGATGAGGAAGACCCGGATCCTGCCCGTCCTCGCGGCCGCGGCCCTGGTGACGGCCTGCGGCGTGCAGCCGACCGGCGTCGTCCCGGCCGGGCCGGGACCGTCGATCCACAACACCGGGGGGAGGCAGCTTCTCGGCGGCCTGACGCTGTACTTCGTCTCCGACGGCCGCGTCATCCCGGTGACCAGGCCCACCGAAGGCTACGTCTCCCCCGAAGGCGCGATCAGGATGCTGTTGAAGGGGCCGACGGAACGGGAAGCCGCGCAGGGACTCACCACGTTCGTTCCCGTGGGATTGGACAAGGTCGCGGTGTACCCGGGCGACCCGTCAAGCCTCTCGCTGCCGTTCTCGGTGCGCAAACTGTCCGACCAGGCCATCAATCAGCTGGTCTGTACCGTGATCGCGGCTTCGACGAGCACCGGACAGGCTCCGCGCTCCCCCGGGGTGAACGTGATCTCGCCCTACGACGACGTGCTCTTCCAGTCCTGCAAAGCGGACTGATTTCGTCACTCACAGTGCTCACATAAAAGCACTTCTTGTACCTGTACGGACGTGAGCTCCTTTTGGTTCACGGATCAAGGTAACTGTGGGCGAACACACTCGGGCGTGACATTGCCGTGTCCTTTTCGTAATGTTGCCCGGAGCTCGCGGCCCCCGACGCGAGTTCCCGTCCCCGAAGTGGTGAGTGATCAGAGAAATGGCCGGCAGACATCGCAAAACCAAGGCTCCGCAATGGAAGCTCCCCGCGGGTATCGCGGCAGCGGTCGCCACGGCGCTCCCGGCGTCGATGTGGCTGACCACCGCAGGTACCCCTGACGTCGAAGCGGCCAGCGCGGCGCTCGCGGTGAAGGCTCCCCCGGTCTCCAGCGTGACTCCCCCGCCGTCGACCAGCAGCACCCCGCCCTCCAGCTCGACGACGACCCCGCCCCCCTCGACCTCCTCGGCTCCCCCGAAGCCGACGACGTCGACCAAGGCCCCCGCCCCGGTGAAGACGACCGTGCCCGCCGCGACGGCGTGTTCGACCAGCCTCGCCGGCACCAAGCCGCACGTCGCCCAGGTCGGCAACCACGTGAAGGCGAAGTTCGGCGTCAAGACCGTCGGCGGCGTCGCCGGCCGCGCGAACGCCAGCGACCACCCCTCCGGCCTCGCGCTGGACTTCATGGTGGACACCGCCACCGGCAACGCGATCGCCGACTACATCCTGGCCAACCAGAAGGACTTCGGCGTCACCTACGTCATCTGGCGCCAGCGCTACAACGACGGCAGCGGCTGGGACACCATGGAGGACCGCGGCGGCGCGACCGCCAACCACATGGACCACGTGCACGTTTCCTTCGCCAAGAGCGCGAAGGTCAGCGTCAGCTGCTGACGACGCTTTCTAACGACGGCCCCAAGGCAGGCGTGTCGTGCCCGCCTGCGTACCGGCTCCGGATGTTGCGAAAGTGGCTTTCACAACCTTCACCGTTGTGAAAGCCACTTTCGCAACACCATCTCCCCGTCTTGACCGCGCCGGGTCGAGGGGTCGTGACTGGCAGGCCTGTTCCCTTGAGAGTTATTGAGGGATAGGGCAAGGGTGGCGAGTTCGTGGTGCAGGTCAGCGGTCCTGCGTGATGTTCGTGCCAGGACGTCGACTGTGTGGGTTTTGGTGCGTTGGATGACCAGAAATCCACACAGTCCCTGCGTGACCGGTCCGGTCACGACGTTCAGACGGGGCGAAGGCGTGGTCTCGGTGGCCCGGCGGATCGCTAGCGACGCCGGGCGGACCGTTCGCCGGGCTGGACGACAGGTCGCCCCACGACCTCTTCCACGCCTTTGACGGCGAGCCGGTCCGCTCGCTCGTTCTCCGGGTGCCCGGCGTGCCCCTTCACCCAGTGCCATTCGACGTCGTGCTGTGATGCGGCTTCGTCGAGACGGCGCCACAGGTCGGCGTTCTTGACCGGCGTCTTGGCCGAGGTCATCCAGCCGTTGTTCTTCCAGTTCCGCACCCAGCTGGTGATGCCGTTCCGGACGTACGTGCTGTCGGTGTAGATGTCCACCGTGACCCGGCGTTTGAGGCTTTCCAGCGCCTCGATGGGCGCGGTCAGCTCCATCCGGTTGTTCGTGGTCGGACCAGGATCCCCGCCGTAGATCTCCTTCTCGACGTCGCCGTACCGCAGCACCGCGCCCCAGCCGCCGGGGCCGGGATTGCCGCTGCACGCGCCATCGGTGTAGATCTCGACTTCCGCCACCCGGACACCTTAATGAACGGGGTCAGTCCGGCAGCAGCGGCACCCACGGCTCCTCGACCTGCCCGAGATGCACCGCCCGGGTGATGGACTTCGATCCGAAGCGGTCCCGAACGGTGTCGAGCGTCGCGTCGAGCGCGTCCCTTGGCTTGGCGTCGAACGGCAGAGCCAGCTGGATCGCGTCGTCTTTCGTCAGGTTCGTGAGAGCGAGGCCGATCAGGGTGAGCCCGCGTTCGTCGATCAGCGGTCTCGCCGCGGCGAGCAGGTCGCGGGCCGCGGCGACGATCGCGCCGGTCTGCTCGGTCGCCTCCAGCAGGGTGTGCGAGCGGGTCACCTTGGCGAAGTCGGCGAACCGCATCCGCAGCACCACGGTCCGGCACACCCGGTGCGCCGCGCGCAGCCTCCGGGCCAGGCGATCGGCCAGGGTCAGCAGTGTCGCGTCGAGTTCGGCGGGGGTACGCGGTCTGCTGCCGAGCGCGCGCTGCGCCCCGATCGACCGGCGACGGCGGCCGGTCTGCACCCGCCGCGGGTCGTCGTTGTGGGCGAGGGCGTGCAGGTGGACGCCAACGCCGCGACCGAGCATCCGGATGAGTTCCTTCTCGCCGAACCCCTCCATCTGCCCGACCGTCGTCACCCCGCGCTCGCGCAGCTTCTGCGCGGTCACCTTGCCGACGCCCCACAGCCGCTCGACCGGTAGCGGGTGCAGGAACTCCATCTCCTTGTCATGCGGCACGACGAGCAGTCCGTCGGGTTTCGCGACACCGCTGGCCACCTTCGCGAGGAATTTCGTCCTGGCGACGCCGACGGTGATCGGCAGGCCGACCTGCTCCAGGACGTCCTTTCGCAGTTTCGCGGCGATCCGGCTCGGCGTGCCCGCGATCTTCAGCAACCCACCGACGTCGAGGAAGGCCTCGTCGATCGAGATGCCCTCCACCAGCGGCGTCGTGTTGCCAAAGACCTCGAAGACCGCCTTGCTCGCCTCCGAGTACGCGCGCATCCGGGGCGGGACGACGATCGCGTTCGGGCACAATCGCCGCGCCTGGCCGCCGCCCATCGCCGTGCGGACGCCGTACGCCTTGGCCTCGTAGCTGGCCGCCAGGACGACACCTCCGCCGACGATGACCGGCCGCCCGCGCAGGCTCGGGTCGTCCCGCTGCTCGACCGACGCGTAGAACGAGTCCAGGTCGGCGTGCAGGATGGGACCCTCGGTCGTCATAGAACATATGTTCGCATCAAACGGCGGAACGACCAAGCTTCCGGCTCAGTCGAACGGCGGCCCCGAGTGGGAAACCCGGTGCTTGAAGACCTCCCCGGTCAGGATCTCGGCGGAATACGTCGGCCTCGGCGAGATCGCGCGCCACGCGTTCAGCACTTCCTCCGACTCCCAGTATTCGAAGATGTTCACCCTGCCCGCCTCGAGCGTGTCGGCCGAGATCACCACGTCGAGACACCCGGGGTGGGCCCGCGCCTTCTCGACGATCACCTGATGGCCCGCCACGTACTCGTCCCGCTCCTCGGGGTCGACGTACACCTTCCCCGCGACGATCACTGTCATCCCGTACTCCTTTCGTTCGGTCGCCTTACTGAACCGTCGAACGGGCGCGACGGAAAACGACACGCGTGCGGACGAAATCCGTCACCGATCGCCCGCCGGTGAAGCACCAGATCGCGATCACCGGGTCGCAGATCGCGCAGCCGAACGAGGAATGCTCCGCGAACGGGATGATCGGGGCGCCCTTGAGGTGGTGCACGACGTCCCAGCCGGTGTGCAGCAGCCAGGCGATGCCGATGAACGTCCAGGACTCCAGGCCCCGGTACGCCACGTAGGTGACGACGGCGGTGAACGCGAACTCCCAGATCCCGAGTCCGCCGCCGCTCAGGTACGCGGCGCCGGCGCCCGCCACCATGACGGCGTTGAAGCGGCGGCGGTGCGGCTCGTGGATCAGCGACATCAGCACGACGTAGACGAGGCCGACCAGAATCGGCGCGATGATCATCATGGCTCGACGCTAGAACCGGACGAAGCCCGCTCCCAGTGGCGTGAATGACGTCTTCCAACGGGATCTCGCCATCGGGCGGGTAGGTTGCGGTCATGCACACCGTCGCCGTCCTCGCGCTGGACAAGGTGATCCCGTTCGACCTCTCGACGCCGATCGAGGTCTTCGCCAGGACCAGGCTCGCCGACGGAAACGCGGGCTATCGGGTGATCGTCTGCGCCGAGCATCCGGAGATCGACGCCGGGCACTTCACCCTGCGCGCGCCGTGGGGGCTGGACGCGCTCCGCGAGGCCGGCACGATCATCGTCCCGGGTACCTCCGACCCGGCCGGGCCGTTACCGGAAGCCGTCCGCGACGCGCTCACCTCGGCCGCCGCGAAGGGCACGCGGATCGCCTCGATCTGTTCCGGCACCTTCATCCTCGCCGCCGCGGGCCTTCTCGACGGCCTCCGCGCCACCACGCACTGGATAGCCGCCGAAGCGCTGGCCGCCGCCTATCCGGAGATCGACGTCGACCCGGACGTGCTCTACGTCGACAACGGGCAGATCCTCACGTCGGCCGGCGCCGCCGCGGGCATGGACCTGTGCCTGCACCTGATCCGCCGCGACCACGGCGCCGCGATCGCCGCCGACGCCGCCCGCCTTTCGGTGATGGCGCTGGAACGCGAAGGCGGCCAGGCGCAGTTCATCGCGTTGCGGCATCCGCCCGCTCCCCGCGGCGCGGCGCTGGAACCCACTTTGCTCTGGATGCAGGAGAACCTCGCGCGCGACCTCAGCCTGGCCGACATCGCCGCCCGCGCCGGGATGAGCACCCGCACGCTCATCCGGCACTTCCGCGAACAGACCGGGACGACCCCGTTGCAGTGGCTGCACCGGACGCGGATCCGGCAGGCGCAGCATCTGCTGGAGACCACCCAGTACGCCGTCGAACGCATCGGCACCGAAGTCGGTTTCGGTTCGCCCACCTCGTTCCGCGACCGGTTCAAGCGCACGACCGGCGTCAGCCCGGTCACCTATCGACGCGCTTTCCGTTGACCGGGAACACCTCTTGCCGGTGACCGGGCGTCCCGGCGACGATGGCCGTACACATCACCGAGCACGTCTTCTCCCGCCGTAGGGGACGTCGTCAGGAGGCAAGCTCGTGCTGGGCAAGAAGCTGGGCGTCCTAGTGGCCCTCGTACTCGTTCTCACCGGACTGACACCCGCGAACGCCGAGGTGCGGCATCCTCGCCAGGACTGGCTGCGCGCCTCGAGCGCGGGCCTGTTCCTGCACTGGGGAATGCGCACGTCGCCGGGCTACACCAGTTGCGGCGACTGGGAAAAGGCCGTCACCGACGGCGGATGGAACGCGAAGTACTGGATCGACGAGGCGAAGAAACTGCACGCGCAGTACATCGTCCTGGCGTCGTTCCACAGCAGGCTCGGCTACGCCAGGGCGTGGCCGAGCGCGATTCCCGGAAGTTGTTCCACCACAAGGGATTTCCTCGGCGAGCTGATCGCCGCGGGCAAGGCGGGCGGGGTCAAGGTCATCAACTACCTGACCGACGATCCCCAGTGGTACAACGAAGGTCTCGGTTCGGGCAAGAGCTGGCTGAACTCGTCCGCGTATTCGAAGTACAAGGGCAAGCAGGTCGACCTGCACACCCGCGACGGCTTCGGCGAGTTCGGCTACGACAACTTCGTCGAGATCATGCGGCGCTATCCCGATCTCGCCGGGTTCTGGATCGACAACGACAACGCGTACTGGGAGCGCAACGGCCTCTACGAACGCGTCCGCCGGGAGCGGCCGGACTACCTGCTGAGCAACAACAACGAAGACACCCCGATCATGGACACGATCAGCAACGAGCAGAAAACCGGAATGACCCCGGCCTACGACTACCCGCAGGCGGTCTACACCGCCGCGCCGCGGCTGATCGAGGCGTGCTTCAAGCTCCCCACGTCCGGTGCGTGGTGGTACAGCGGCTCGAACTCGGCGGTCGACCACAAGCTCACTCTCGGCCGGTACCTGGCCAACAAGGGCTCGGACGTCAAGGCGCTGATGGCCGAAACCGCCATGGTGAACGGGCGGTTCCCGTCGAACCAGGAGGCGTTCAACGACTTCGCCGCCGGGTACTTCGACAAGATCTGGCCGTCCATCGAAGGCACCCACGGCGGCGGCTACGACCACGGCGGGTTCGCGCCCGGCTTCTGGAACGACGGCGCGCACGGCGTCACGACGGTGTCCAAAACCGACCCGGACAAGCATTATCTCCATGTGCTCACCCGCCCATCCGGAAGTACGCTTTCCTTGCGCGACAACGGGTACAAGGTCAAACGGGTGACGAACCAGCGCACCGGCGCGGTGGTCGCGCACAGCCAGTCCGGTGGCAAGCTGACCTTGTCGGGCATCTCGTCGTGGGACCAGTACGACACCGTGTTCACGGTGGAGACCAGCGGACGCGAGGGCGCCTATCCGCCGTCGTCCTACACGATGAGCGCCAGCGCTTCGGGGAGCGGGCATCCGGCGCAGGCCGCGGCGGACGGCGACTACTCGACGTACTGGGACGCGACGTCCGCGCGGCCGGTGTCGTTGCGCTTCGATCTCGGGACGCCGAAGCGGATCCAGTACGTCGGGATCAACCAGCGTGAGGACTCGACCACCTACCCGGCGACGAATTCGGCGCGGATCAAGAACTACCGGGTGTACGTCAGCGCGGACGGGAAGAACTGGGGTTCGCCGGTGAAGACCGGCTCGCTGCCGAACCACCGGGGCGTGCAGTTCATCGACCTGCCCATGACGACGGCGCGGCATGTGCGGGTGGAGAAGGTCGACGGCCAGGGCGTCGACCGGCTGCGGGTGGACGAGGCCTGGATCGGCTCGGCCTATCCGGCGGGCTGACTCACGCGGCGAGCGGCAGTGCGGTGTCCGAGGCCCGCACCCGGGCCTGTTCGGCGAACCGCCTCCGGGCGGCGACGACTCTGAGCCATCGTTCCGAACGCTCGGCGTCCAGTTCGGAGGTGGCGCGGGCGAGGACCTCGGCGGCGTGCGCGGCGGAATCGATCTCCGCGGCGGCGCCGAGGTAGTCGCCCGCATCGATCAGCTTGTAGGCGTGGCGCATCTCGGTCTGCGCGGTCGAGTAGATGGCATAGGCGGCGAGGTTGTTGGCCAGCGGGCCCAGTGAGTGCGACATCGGATTCTCCGTTCCTTCTCTTACTCACACGTCGAACGAGTACCCCGCGGTTCGACACGGCGGCGGATATTTTTCGAAGATCTTCGGGGTTGCGCGAAGTGGTCGCTTCACGACAGCCTGAAGCGCATGCCAGCCCGGGCGGCGTCGTTCCGCAGCGTCTTCGCGGTCGCCGAATTCCGCCGGATCTGGCTCGCGCACCTGCTGTCGATCGCCGGCGACCAGCTGGCCAGGGTCGCGCTCACGGTGCTGGTGTTCGACCGGACGTCGTCGGCGGGCTGGGCATCGGCGGCGTATGCGCTGACCTTCGTGCCCGATCTCCTCGGCGGCGCGCTGGGCGGCGTCGCGGACCGGTTCTCGCGACGCACCGTGATGGTGGTGACCGACGTCGGCCGCGCGGTGCTGATCGCGCTGATGGCGGTCCCGGGCCTGCCCCTGCCCGCCGCGGCCGCGCTGCTGTTCCTCGTGCAGCTGATGGCCGGACCGTTCCAAGCGGCCCGGCAGGCGATGCTGCCGGATCTGCTGGACCCGGACCGCCTGGTCGTCGGCCAGGCGATCATCTCGTCCACCTACCAGGCCGGGCTCGTGGTGGGCTTCGGCGCGGGCGCCGCCGTCGTCACCGGTCTCGGCGTCCCCGGGGCGCTGCTGATCGACGCGGGGACGTTCGCGCTGTCAGCCGTCATGCTCCGCTTCGGACTGGATCGCTATCCGCCTTCGGCGCCGAGCCACCACAAGCGCCCTTCCCTGATCGCGGGCTGCCGCCTGGTCGCCCGCGACCGCAAGCTGCGCTGGCTGCTGCTGATCGCCTGCTGCTGCGGTTTCTATGTCGTGCCCGAAGGCCTCGCCGTCCCGGTCGCCGCCGAACTGGGCGGCGCGGGCGCGCTGCCCTGGCTGCTGGCCGCGAACCCGGTCGGGTCGGTGCTGGGCGGCATCCTGCTGAGCCGGATCCCGCGCGAACGGCAAGTCCGGGTGCTGGGCGCGCTGACGGTGGCGAGCAGCCTGGTGCTGATCCCGACCGGCTGGGCTTCCGGCCTGGTCACGATCGTCGTGTTGTGGACGCTCTCGGGCGTGTTCTCCGCGCACGACATGATCACCCAGACGCAGTACAGCCTCGCCGCGCCGTCGGCCCAGCGCGGCCAGGTGATCGGGGTCGCGATCGCGGCACTGAGGGCGGCTCAGGCGGCGGGGATCGCGGCCGCCGGCCTGCTGGCCCAGGTCTTCGCGCCGACCACCGTGATCACCGTCGCCGCGAGTGCGGGCGTCGTGGTCGCCTTCGTCGCCGGAGTGGGCTGGTCACGGGCGGTGTCGTCCCGCCGCGGCCCCGCGGATCACGAAGATCCCGTGGGACCGGCCGGCGGGACGACACCCGTTGGCGAGCACGGTTCCTGACTCGATCGGTTCATCACGTCCAGTTGTTGTCACGTCGGGTCGTCCAGTTGTTGTCACGCACTGCGTTCACCTCCCTTCGCGAAGCCGCGCGCTCGTGGGCGAGATCACTCAGGTCCAGTTGTTGTCACGCCGAGTGGTCCAGTTGTTGTCCCGCATGTCGTTCACCTCCCTCGAAATAGCGATGCATCAGGCAAAACATTCACCAGTTGTTGTCCTGCATCGGTGCACCTCCCTCGTTTCGGTTGGGCTGTCCGGGGGAATTCGAGGCCGCGCTTCTTATCGTCCGGACAACGACGGTCGTCGCAGTCCCGGTTCGATTACGGTGTAGATCACCGACGGAAGAGGGTGCGTGGACGGACGACTCGGCGGCGCGCGGCGGCGGCTCAGGGCCTGGCACCTGTGGAGCCTGCCGCGACCTGTGCGTTCCTACGTCCTGGTCGTGAATCTCATCGCGGTCCTCTCGACCGCCGCCACGGCCTGGCTGGTCCCGGTGACCGGTACCGACCTGATCCGCTTCGGCGTCTTAACGCTGTGCGCGGCCATCGCGATCGAGGGCACCCGGCAGATCGAACGCCAGCGGGAGTACGACAGGGCCCCGGCGGTCGCCTACGTCGACACCAAGGCGGTGTGGAGCGTCGCCGCCGTCATCGCGCTGCCGCCGGTGCTCGCCGCCGCGATGGTCGTGGTGACCTACACCATCGCATGGCTGCGGATCTGGCCACACCAGCGGCCGGTGCTCCCCCATCGGTGGATCTTTTCCGCCGCGACGGTGCTCTGCGGCACGCAGGCCGCCGTCGTCGTCCTCAGCCTCGGCATGCGCCACTACCCCGGCTCACCCGACTCCGGACTGCTCGCCGGGCTGGGCGACCTGGCCGTCATCATCGTGGCCGCGGCCCTGCGCTGGGCGATCAACACCGCGCTGGTGATGATCGCGATCGCGCTCTCCTCACCGCCGAAGTCGATCGGCGAGCTGTTCTCCGGGTTCGGCGACCAGATCCTCGAAGCAGGCTCGCTCGGCCTCGGTCTCGTGACCGCCGTCGTCCTCGTCCAGGCCAATCCACTGGTCCTGGTCGGGGTCGTCATCGCGCTGGTCGCGCTGCACCGCGGACTGCTGCTGACTCAGTACCGGCGCGACGCGCACACCGACGCCACCACCGGGCTCGTCACGAAACGCCGCTGGCGCCAGCTGGCCGAGGAACACCTGGGCCGGACACGGGCCGGCCGGAAACTCGGCGTGCTGTTCCTCGACCTCGACAACTTCAAGACGATCAACGACACCTACGGTCACCCCAACGGCGACCTCGTCCTGCGGGCGGTCGGTGACGCGCTGCGCGCCGAGATCCGCGAGCAGGACGTCTGCGGACGCTGGGGCGGCGAGGAGTTCGCGATCGTCATCCCGGACATCCACGGCGAAGAGACGCTGCGCCAGGTTGCCGAACGGATTAGGCACCAGGTGGCGGTGGTCTCGGTCGCCCTGCCCGATCGCGACACCGTGCTGACCGACCTGACGGTGTCGATCGGCGGGGCGTTGTACCCGGCCACCAACATCACCAGCGTCGACGACCTGCTCGTCGCCACCGACACAGCGCTCTACCGGGCGAAGCAGGGTGGCCGCAATCGCGTCGAACTGGCCCCTCCCGCGCAGTAAGCTTCGCCTCCGTCTGGGGAGGCACGATGAAGCGATTCGCTTGGGGTCCTGTCGGTCTGGTGGTCGCGATCCAGGTCCTGGTCTTGACCTTGTTGTCCGGAAGGTACGGATTTCACCGGGACGAGCTCTACTTCCTCGCCGCGGGCAAGCGGCTCGCGTGGGGTTATGTCGATCAGCCGCCGCTGACGCCCTTGCTCGCGCGGATCTCCACCGACCTTTTCGGAGCCACTCCTTACGGCCTGCGCGTGGCCGCGACGTTGTGCGCGGCCGGAACGGTGGTCTTGCTCGCGCTGGTCGCCCGCGAGTTCGGCGGTGGCCGCGGTCCGCAGGTCCTCACCGCCGCGATGACCGCGCTGGCGGCGTTCGTCGTGGTCGACGGGCACATGCTGTCGACGGCCACGATCGACATGCTGGTCTGGAGTGCGCTGGGCCTGGTGGTCCTGCGTTTGTTCCGCACCGGCGACGGGCGGTGGTGGCTCGCGATCGGCGCTGTCATCGGTGTCGGGCTGGAGAGCAAGTGGCTCGTCCTGCTGATGGTCGCCTCGATCGGTGTGGCGATGCTCGCCGTCGGCCCGCGAACGGTGTTCCGCACTTTATGGCTGCCTGCCGGGATCCTGCTCGCGCTGGCATTGGCGGCGCCGGGGCTGATCTGGCAGGCGACCCACGATTTCCCTTTGTTGACTGTGGCTTCCGGGATCAGCGAGGACGACGGCGCGGAGAACCGGATCCTGTTCGTGCCGATGCAACTGCTCTATCTGTCGCCCGCGGTCGTGCCGGTCTGGATCGCCGGGGGCCTGCGGCTCTGGCGGGATCCGGACCTGCGCTGGGCTCGCTCACTGGCTTTGGCCTATCCGGTGTTGTGCGTGATCCTGGTGGTACTGGGCGGAAAACCGTACTACTCGGCACCGTTCTTGTTGCTGCTCGCGGCCGCGGGCGCGGAACCTTGTCTGCGGCGGCTCGACCGGACCTCGCGCCGGGTTCTGCCGGCGTTCTGGGCCGTGACCGGTGCGGCGGCGTCGCTGATCGTCGGGCTGCCACTGCTGCCGGTCTCCGCGCTGGCACCGATTCTGGTGGTGAACAAGGAGCAAGGCGAGCAAGCGGGCTGGCCCGAGCTGGCTTCGACGGTCGCCAGGGTTCAGTCGCAAGCACCCACCGCAGTGATCTTCACGCGCAACTACGGGCAAGCGGGAGCCTTGGAGTATTACGGACTTCCTTCGGTCTACTCGGGGCATATGTCCTATGCGGACTGGGGACCTCCTCCTGAGACTACCGGCCCGGTGGTCGTCGTCGGGCCGTATCGTCCGGAATGGTTCCGCGAATGTCGTGAGGTGGCCGCTCACGACAACGGTCTCGGAGTCGAGAACGAGGAGCAAGGAGTGAAAATTTCCTTGTGCGCAGGGACTTCTCGTCCTTGGTCCGCTATGTGGGGCGAGTTGCGGCACTACTACTGATCAGAAACTGTCGGTGGCCGGTCATACCGTTCTCGTCGTGGACACTGACACAGCCTTTTTGGCTTCAAACAAGGAAATCAGCTCCCTGACCGACGTCGAGTGCGTGGCGCTCGCGAAGGCGGCGTCGGCGGATATCGCGCGGTTGGAGGCGGTCCGGTTCCGTGCGATCGCGCGGCTGGGTCGTCATCGCGGTGGCGCGTCGAGTGTGGTGCAGGAGGTGGCGTTCGAGCTGTCTGTTGTGGACGTTCATGCCGCGGCGCTGGTGTCGACGGCGGAGGCGTTGACCACCCGCTTGCCGTGCACGCTGGGGTTGATGGATCGGGGGTTGCTGGGTGGTGCGGGGGCGGCGAAGGTCGCCGCGGCGACCGCGTGGCTGTCCGACGAGAACGCTCGCGCTGTGGACGCGGTGCTGGAGGACCGGCTGGCGGGCCGGAATACCGAGCAGATCCGGAAAGCGGCGAGTCATGCGGCAGGGGTCGTGGACAAGGAAGGGGCGGCGCGGCGCACCGAACACAACCGCGCGGGGCGTCGGCTGAGAGTGCGGCAGGGCGAGTCCGGGGTGGCGTCGATCGAGGTCGAGGACGGCCCCGTGGAGAAGGTGACCGCTGCCTACACCCGGATCGACCGGGAAGCCCGGGCACTCAAGACCGGTGGCGAGACCCGCACCCTGGACCAGCTCCGCGCTGACGTCGCGCTGGATCTCCTATTGGGCGGGCAGGGTGGTTCCCGGGAACGGGCGGAGGTGTTCCTCTACATGGACCTGGCGACTTACCTGGGCTTGAACGAGGATCCGGCGGAGCTGGCCGGGCATGGTCATATTCCGGCATCGCTGGCGCGGGAGATCGCCACGGGCGCGGACGCAGTGCTGCGGCGGATCATCACCGACCCGCTGTCCGGGCAGGTGCTGGACCTGGGCCGGGAACGGTATCGGCCCACCGCCGGTGTCGGCGAGTTCGTGAGGGTGCGGGATCGTGAGTGCCGAAGACCCGGGTGCCACCGTGTCGCCCAAGCCTGCGACCTGGACCATTCGGTGCCGTGGCAGTTCGGTGGCCATACGAATGTCGATGACCTGATCGCGTTCTGCCGCCGTGATCATCGGCTCAAGGACGAACCGGGCTGGATCTACACCCTGGCTGCTGACGGCACCCTCACCATCACCACCCCGACCGGGCAGCACTACGACAGCACCCCGCCGCCCCTGCACGAACCCCGCCCGACGGCACCCCCGGACGACGACCCGTCGCCGTTCTGAACCCATTGCCGAAAAACGACGACGCCTCCCGACAGGCCGCGTTCTACAGGTGGTCCCGCACCTGCTCGCCCCTTCGACTACCAGCCCATGTCATGCGCGACTTCGGCTTGGGCGGCGTCGATCTGCGCCTGCGTGACGCCGGGGATGTCGGTCTCGTGCTCCAGCCGGGTCAGCAAGTCCATCAGCGCCTGCTTCTGGGCCGGGTGCGTGATCGGGACGCTGTTCAGGTCCGTGCTCATCAGCCAGTCGAACAACACGACGGCATCGGCTCTCCACAGCTCGATCGACACGGCGGGCAGGTCTGCGGCCATGTCCGACATGATGCCGTCCACCGCGATCCCGGCGCGACAGACTTCCAGCCGCCGGCTTCGCCCGAGAGACACCCCGGCCAGAGCCGTCGCCGAAAACCGGCAACGCCTCCCCACCCGGGCCACCCCGATGAAACCGCCGTGAACACCTGGTGACACCTCACGAACCCGGCTAGCAAGTCCGGCCCCCGATTGTCCACTTCATCACGTCATCAGGGCCCTCTACTAGGTGTTCCAGGACACTTTTTGGCGGGTTCCTACAAGACCCGGCCCTCGGCATGCGCCACCGACGACATTCTCGTACCGGCCGGTAAGAGGCAGGCTGTAAGGCAGGTTCAGGAGACTGTCCCGCGCGAGATCCGGCGGGACGTCACCCTGTTGTGCTGCGTACTTGGGAGGCTCAGTCGGTGTTCAGTCGTGTCGCCATCGTCAACCGCGGAGAAGCCGCGATGCGGCTCATCCATGCCGTCCGCGAGCTGTCGGCGGAGACCGGACAGCGGATCGAGACCGTCGCTCTCTACACGGACGCGGACCGGTCGGCGACGTTCGTGCGGGAAGCCGACCTCAGCCACAACCTGGGTCCCGCGTCGGCGCGTCCGTATCTGGACTTCGCCGTGCTGGAGCGGGCGCTGACCGAGACCGGGGCCGACGCGGCCTGGGTCGGTTGGGGCTTCGTGGCCGAGGACCCGGCCTTCGCCGAGCTGTGTGAGCGGCTGGGCGTCACCTTCATCGGGCCGAGCGCGGACGCGATGCGCAAGCTCGGCGACAAGATCGGCGCGAAGCTGATCGCCGAAGAGGTCGGCGTGCCCGTGGCGCCGTGGAGCCGCGGCGCCGTCGCGGACCTCGACGAAGCCATCCGCGCGGCCGACGACATCGGCTACCCGCTGATGCTCAAGGCGACCGCGGGCGGTGGCGGGCGCGGCATCCGCGTCATCACCTCCGCCGACGAACTCAAGGACGCCTACGAGCGCACCAGCCTGGAGGCCGAGCGGGCCTTCGGCAGCGGCGTCGTGTTCCTGGAGCGCCTGGTCACCGGCGCCCGGCACGTCGAGGTCCAGGTCATCGCCGACGGCCAGGGCACCGCGTGGGCGCTCGGCGTCCGCGACTGTTCGGTGCAGCGCCGCAACCAGAAGATCATCGAGGAGTCCGCCTCCCCGGTGCTGAGCCCCGAGCAGGCCGACGAGCTCAAGCGGTCCGCCGAACGGCTCGCGCTCGCGGTCGACTACCGCGGCGCCGGCACCGTGGAGTTCCTCTACCACCCGGGCGACAAGCTGTTCGCCTTCCTCGAGGTCAACACCCGCCTCCAGGTCGAGCACCCGATCACCGAGCTGACCACCGGCATGGACCTGGTCAAGGCCCAGCTGCACGTCGCTTCCGGCGGCAAGCTCGAGGGCGTCCAGCCCGCCGAGTTCGGCCACGCCGTCGAGGCGCGGCTCAACGCCGAGGACCCGGACCGCGATTTCGCCCCATCGCCCGGCCGCATCGCCCGCCTGGATCTGCCCGCCGGACCGGGTATCCGGGTCGACACCGGGGTCAGCGAAGGCGACACGATCCCCGCCGACTTCGACTCGATGATCGCGAAGATCATCGCCTACGGCCGCGACCGTGACGAGGCGCTCGGCCGTCTGCGCCGCGCGATGGCGCAGACCACCGTCATCATCGAGGGCGGCGCGACCAACAAGAGCTTCGTCCTCGACCTGCTCGACCAGCCCGAGGTCATCGACGGCAGCGCCGACACCGGCTGGATCGACCGCGTCCGCGGCGAAGGCAAGCTGGTCACCCACCGCCACTCGGCGATCGCGCTCGCGGCCGCGGCGATCGAGGCCTACGAGGACGAGGAAGCCGTTGAGCGCCAACGGCTTCTGTCCACCGCCCACGGTGGCCGCCCGCAGGTTCAGCACGAGAGCGGCCGTCCGCTCGACCTCAAACTGCGCGGCGCCGCGTACCGGGTGAGCGTGGCCCGGATCGGCCACCGCCGGTTCCGCGTCGGTGTCTCAGCGGGCGGCGGCGACATCCACCCCGCCGACGTCGAGGTCGACCGGTTCGACGAGCACACCGGCCAGATCACCGTCAACGGCACCCGGTTCCGCCTGGTCACCGGCACGCACGGGCCGATCCACCTGGTCGAGGTCGACGGCGTCACCCACCGCATCAGCCGCGACGAGGGCGGCGTCGTCCGCTCACCCGCACCCGCGCTCGTCGTCGCGACGCCGCTCGAGGTCGGCGCGGAGGTCGAGGCAGGCGCGCCCGTGCTGGTACTGGAAAGCATGAAGATGGAGACGGTGCTCCGCGCGCCGTTCCGCGCGAAGCTGCGTGAGTGCGTGGTCTCGGTCGGCAGCCAGGTCGAGACCGGCGCTCCCCTGCTGCGGCTGGAACCGCTGGCGGACGAAGGCGAAGAGGTCGCCGAGGACACCGGCAGTGTCGAGATCGAGCTGCCCTCGGAGCCGGACGGCACGTCGGCGGCGCAGCGGATCACGCGCGGACAGCAGGACCTCCGCAGCCTCCTGCTCGGCTTCGACGTCGACCCGCACGACGAGCGCCGCACGCTCAGCGCGTACCTGGCCGCCCGTTCCGAGCTGGAGGACAACGGCGATCGCCCGCTGGAGGGCGAGGTCGAACTGCTGACCGTGTTCGCCGACCTGTCCGAGCTGATGCGCAACAAGCCGGCGCGCGAAGAGGCGAAGACGGACAACCGGGTGCACAGCTCCCGCGAGTTCTTCCACACCTACCTCCAAAGCCTCGACGTCGAACGCGCCGGGTTGTCGGAGTCGTTCCAGAACAAGCTCAAGAAGGTCCTGGCGCACTACGGCATCACGGATCTGGAGCGGACGCCGGAGCTGGAGGAGGCGGTCTTCCGCATCTTCCTCGCCCAGCAGCGGACCGCGTCCGACGTAGCGGTCGTCACGGCGCTGCTGCGGCAGTGGCTCACCGAGGCGCAGCCGTTCGAGTCGATGCGCGAACCCGCCGGAAAGGCGCTGGAAGCGCTCATCGCCGCCACCCAGCTCCGCTTCCCGGTGGTCGGCGATCTGGCCCGCAGCGTCGTGTTCCGCTGGTTCGCCCAGCCGCTGCTCCGCCGCACGCGCGCCGAGGTGTACAGCGAGGTCCGCAAGCACCTGCGTCACCTCGACCTGAACCCGGACTCGCCGGACCGCGCCGAGCGGATCGCGAGCATGCAGGCCAGCGCGCAACCGCTGGTGCGCCTGCTCGGGCAGCGGATCGGCCGCCCCGGCACCGATCACACCCCGCTGCTCGAAGTGCTGAGCCGCCGCTACTACGGCAACCGCGCGCTCACCGGTGTCCAGCAGGTCACCGTCGGCGGCTGCACCTTCGTCACCGGTGACTACGCCGACGAGAACGAGCGGTTCCACATGGCCACCACCGCCGTCGACCGGGCCGGGCTGCCCGGCGCGATCAAGGCGGTCGCCGATCTCGCCGCCCAGCTGCCCGCCGACACCGACGTCGAGGCGGACCTCTACCTGACCTGGGACGACGACTCGGCCGACGACGACGCGATGGCGGCGGGCCTGCGGGAGATCCTCACCGCCGAGTCGCTGCCGAGCCGGATCCGGCGTGTCACCACCACGGTCGCCGGGCACGGCGGCGCGGTGACGCACCACCACTTCACCTTCCGCCCGTCCTCGACCGGTTTCAGCGAGGAGCGGCTGATCCGCGGTCTCCACCCGCTGATCGCGCAGCGGATGCAGTTGCAGCGGCTGGCGAACTTCGACCTCACGCGCCTGCCGTCCGGTGACGAGGACGTCTACCTGTTCAAGTGCGTCTCGCCGATGAACCCGTCGGATCAGCGGCTGGTCGCGCTCGCCCAGGTCCGTGACCTGACCCCGTTGCGGGACAACGACGGCAAGCTGCTGGCCCTGCCCGCGGTCGAAGGCACGCTGGCGGGCTGCCTCGACGCGATCCGCGAGGTGCAGGCGAAGCTTCCGCCGAAGAAGCGCTTCGACACCAACCGGGTCATGCTGTACGTGTGGCCGACCAGTGAGCTCACCGGTGAGGAGCTGAACACGGTCGCGCAGCGCGTCCAGCCGTCGACGGCGGGCGCGGGCCTCGAAGAGGTCCAGTTCCTCGGCAGGCAGCGCGACCGCGTGACCGGCGACGTCACCGAGGTCGCCGTCCGCATCGGCTACGACGTGAGCGGCGGCGTGCAGATGTCGCTGTCCGAGCCCACCACCGAGCCGATCCTCCCGCTCGACGACTACCGCCAGAACGTGCTGCGCGCCCGCCGCCGCGACACGGTGTACCCGTACGAGCTGACCGAAATGCTCGGCTCGTTCACCGAGTACGACATGGACGACACCAACACGCTCGTCCCGGTCGACCGGAAGAAGGGGCGCAACAAGGCGGCGATCGTCGCCGGGGTGGTCACCACGCCGACCGAGCGGTACCCGGAGGGCGTCAAGCGCGTGGTGCTGCTGGGCGACCCGACGAAGGCGCTCGGCGCGCTCTCGGAGCCGGAGTGCTCCCGGGTGATCGCGGCGCTGGACCTCGCCGAGCGGCTGCGGGTCCCGCTGGAGTGGTACGCCCTCTCTGCGGGCGCCCGGATCTCGATGGAGTCCGGCACCGAGAACATGGACTGGGTCGCGGCCGCGCTCAAGCGGATCGTGCACTTCACCCAGGACGGTGGCGAGATCAACATCGTCGTCGCCGGGATCAACGTCGGCGCCCAGCCGTATTGGAACGCCGAAGCGACGATGCTCATGCACACCAAGGGAATCCTGGTGATGACGCCGGATTCCGCGATGGTGCTGACCGGTAAGCAGTCACTCGACTTCTCCGGTGGCGTCTCGGCCGAGGACAACTTCGGCATCGGCGGCTACGACCGCGTCATGGGCCCGAACGGCCAGGCGCAGTACTGGGCGCCGAACCTCGCCGCGGCCCGCGATGTGCTGATGTCGCACTACGACCACACCTACGTGGCGCCGGAGGAGACCGGCCCGCGCAAGGCGGTCACGAGCGACCCGATCGACCGCGACATCTCGTCGTTCCCGCACGCGGCCGTCGACAGCGACTTCACCACGGTCGGCCAGATCTTCTCGCGGGAGGCCAACCCGGACCGCAAGAAGCCGTTCGACATCCGCACGGTGATGCGCGCGCTGTCCGACCAGGACCACCCGGTGCTGGAGCGCTGGCCGGGCATGGCCGACGCGGAGACCGCGGCCGTGCAGGACGTGCACCTCGGCGGGCGGCCGGTGTGCCTGCTCGGCATCGAGTCGCGTTCGGTGCCGCGCCGCGGCTTCCCGCCCACCGACGGCCCGGACACCTACACCGCGGGCACGCTGTTCCCGCGTTCGTCGAAGAAGGCCGCCAGGGCGATCAACGCGGCCAGCGGCAACCGGCCGTTGGTGGTGCTGGCGAACCTGTCCGGCTTCGACGGTTCGCCGGAGTCGATGCGGAAGCTCCAGCTGGAGTACGGCGCGGAGATCGGCCGGGCGATCGTCAACTTCGAAGGCCCCATCGTGTTCACCGTGATCTCGCGGTACCACGGCGGCGCGTTCGTGGTCTTCTCGAAGGCGCTGAACCCGAACATGACCGTGCTGGCGCTGGAAGGCTCGTTCGCCTCCGTGCTCGGTGGCGCGCCCGCCGCGGCGGTCGTGTTCTCCGGTGAGGTCAACGCGCGGACCGCGGCGGATCAGCGGGTGCGCTCGCTGTCGGAGAAGCTCAGCGGGGCGACCGGCGCCGAACGCGCCGCGCTGGCCGCGGAACTGGCCGAGGTCCAGTCCTCGGTGCGGGCCGAGAAGCTGGGCGCGGTCGCTTCGGAGTTCGACGGGGTGCACAGCATCGAACGCGCGGTGAAGGTCGGTTCGGTGGACGCGATCATCGGCGCCGCCGAGATGCGGCCTCGCATCATCGAGGCGATCGAACAGGGCCTGGCCAAGAAGTAGTACTTGATCGCGGCGTAGGGGCCTTTCACGGCAAGTGTTGCTGTGAAAGGCCCCTACGCCGCGTAGCTCAGTGGCCAGGCGGGTCGGGCGGTAGGTCGCCGAAGTCCTCCGGCACGATCTTGTCCAGCGCCGCCCGGAACTCCTCGACCTCCCGCTCCTGCGCCGCCGGATCCGGCGGCACCGACGGCAGTTCCGCGTCGGGCCCGGCGCCCACGATCTCGACCCGCACCGAAGCGACCTCCAGCACCGAATCAGCCACTTCGATCACGACCCCGGCGCGCAGCCCGATCGCGACCGCGTCGCTCGGCCGGGCAGAGATGCGGATCCCGGAATCGAACACGAGGTCGGCGAAGAAGATGCCGTCCCGCAGCGCGGTGACCTCCACCCCGGTGACCCGATGCCCGAACGACTCGACCACCTTCCCGATCAGTTCGATCGTGCCGGGCCGCGGCAGCCGGATCTTCTCCTGCGCGAGCGCCACCGCGCTCGCCTCGGGGCCGCCGATCGTGATCGCCAGCCAGCGGCGTTCGCCCTCCCGCTCCCGCAGCAGCATCACCGGTGCCGCTTCCGGAGCCAGGACGGCCATCCCCTCGACGTCCATCGGGATCATGCGCGGTACCTCATTCCTTCGGTCGGCCGGAATGCGCCTCGGCACGCAGTCGGGAAACCATGTGCGGATAGTGGAGTTCGAACGCCGGCCGTTCGGACCGGATCCTCGGCAGGTCTAAGAAGTTGTGCCGGGGAGGCGGACAGGTCGTCGCCCACTCCAGGGAGTTCCCGTGTCCCCACGGGTCGTCGACTTCGACGACGTCGGCGAACCGGAAGCTGCGGACGACGTTCCAGAGGAACGGCAGCACCGACGCGCCCAGCAGGAACGCGCCGATCGTGGAAATCGTGTTGAGCGTGGTGAATCCGTCCGAAGTGAGGTAGTCGGCGTAGCGGCGCGGCATGCCTTCGTTGCCGAGCCAGTGCTGGACGAGGAACGTCGTGTGGAAGCCGATGAACGTGGTCCAGAAATGCCATTTCGCGAGCCGCTCGTCGAGCATCCGGCCGGTCATCTTGGGGAACCAGAAGTAGATCCCGGCGAAGGTGGCGAAAACGATGGTGCCGAACAGCACGTAGTGGAAATGCGCGACCACGAAGTAGCTGTCGTGCACGTGGAAGTCCAGCGGCGGTGAGGCGAGGATGATCCCGGTCAGCCCGCCGAGCAGGAACGTCACCATGAACCCGACCGACCACAGCATCGGCGATTCGAAGGTCAGCTGTCCTTTCCACATGGTGCCGATCCAGTTGAAGAACTTGATCCCGGTCGGCACCGCGATGAGGAACGTCATGATCGAGAAGAACGGCAACAGGACCGCGCCGGTGGCGAACATGTGGTGCGCCCACACCGCGATCGACAGCGCGGTGATCGAGATCGTCGCGAACACCATGGTCTTGTAGCCGAACAACGGTTTCCGGCTGAACACCGGGACGATCTCGGTCACGATGCCGAAATACGGCAACGCGACGATGTAGACCTCGGGATGGCCGAAGAACCAGAACAGGTGCTGCCACAGGATCACCCCGCCGTTGGCCGGGTCGAAGACGTGCGCGCCCAGCCGTCTGTCGGCTTCCAGCGCGAACAGCGCGGCGGTGAGGATGGGGAACGCGATCAGGATCAGGATCGTGGTGAAGAGGATGTTCCAGGTGAACAGCGGCAGCCGGAACATGGTCATCCCCGGCCCGCGCAGGCAGAGGATCGTCGTGATCATGTTGACCGCGCTGAGGATCGTGCCCAGCCCGGACACGATCAGGCCCATGATCCACAGATCCGCGCCGACCCCTGGCGCGTGCGCGGCGGCCGAAAGCGGCGTGTAGGCCGTCCAGCCGAAGTCGGGTGCTCCGCCCGGGGTGACGAACGAGGTGAGCGTCATCGTGCCGCCGAAAAGGTAAAGCCAGTAGGAAAACGCGTTCAGCCGGGGGAACGCGACGTCCGGCGACCCGATCTGCAACGGGAGGATGTAGTTGGCGAAGGCGAAGAGATTCGGCGTCGCGTACAGCAGCAGCATGATCGTGCCGTGCATGGTGAACAGCTGGTTGTACTGCTCCTGCGAAAGGAACTGCAACCCCGGCCTGCCGAGTTCGGCGCGCATCAGCAGCGCCATGAACCCGCCGGCGAGGAAGAACGCGAACGAGGTGCCGAGGTAGAGCAGGCCGATCGTCTTGTGGTCGGTGGTGCGGACGACGCTGAGGAACACGGAGCCTTTGGGGGCGCGAGGCCGCCCGCCGAAGCGGATGGCCTCCGGTCGGGGCGATGTCTTCACTGTGGTCACGGCGACTCCCAGCACGAGGACACACCTTCTGAAAGCTGGTACCCCTCCAGGAGAGTCCCTACACGCGGGCTTTTCAAGGGCTAGCCGAGTAGAGGACCCTGGCGACCGGGAGTGAAGGGGGCTGACTTGAATCCGTCCATGGTCCGTGCCGCCGTGGCGGCACAGCGAGAGCGTGTCACGCCGGGTATCGAGGACATGACGAGTTACCTGGACTCTCAGGTGACCGACGATTTCCACCGCGAAGTGATCGGGCCGGTACTGGCCGCGTCCGGAGCCTCCGGAGTGGTCGTCCACGGCGGGGAACGCGTCGCTTCCTGGGGCGATCCCAGCGTCCCCGAAATGGCGTTCAGCGCCACCAAAAGTGTCGTTTCGACGGTCGCGGGCCTCGCCTTCGACGCCGGACAGATCCCCGACGTCCACCGGCCGGTGGCGGGCACACTCGACATGCCCGAACTGGAGGATCGTCGCGGGAGCACGATCACGTGGCACCACCTGCTCCAGCAGACCGGCCAGTGGGACGGTGAGCTCTGGGGCAAACCGGCCTGGGCGGACGCCGGGAGTCACCGTCCGGGAAGCGCGCCGCCGGACGCCCTTCCAGGCGCCGGATGGGCTTACAACGACGTCCGGGTGAACCTGCTCTGCCTCGCGCTCACCCGCCTGTTCGGCCGGCCGCTGCCCGCCGTGCTGCGGGACGGCGTCCTGGGTCCGCTGGGCGCGTCCGGCACCTGGTCATGGCACGGCTACCGCGGCGCGACGACCGGCATCGGCGGCGAAGACGTTCCCGTCGTCAGCGGCGGAGCGCATTGGGGAGGCGGCCTGTGGATCTCCGCCGACGACCTCGCCCTCCTCGGCCTGCTCTATCTGCGCGATGGCTACGACCACGGTCGCCGGCTGCTCAGTGCCGAGTGGATCGACCGCACCTGGCGCCCGTGTGACCACAACCAGGATTACGGCTACCTCTGGTGGCTCAACGACCGGCAGCGGGTCTACCCCGCCGCCCCGGCGAGCGGCCGGTGCGCTCGCGGGAACGGCGGCAGGCACCTGCTGTGGGTCGATCCCGAACGCGACCTCGTCATCGTCTCCCGCTGGGGCGAGGACGCCGGACAGCTTCTGCATGAGGTCTCCGCCGCGATCTCCTAGCCGAGCAGCGCCTCCAGGTGGTCGGCCGCCGTCGCGGCCCCGCCCGCTTCCCGGAACGAGGCGCCCACCTTTTCGGCGGCCGACCGATACGCCGGATCGTCCAGCACCTTGGTCACCGCGGTCGCGATCCGGTCGGGTTTCGCGCGGCCGAACCGCAGCCGGATCCCGGCGCCCGCGTCGACGACCTGCCCGGCGACGATCGGCTGGTCGTCCCGGATCGGCGCGACCACGAGCGGCACCCCGTGCCACAGGCTCTCGCAGACGGTGTTGTGCCCGCTGTGGCAGACGACGGCGTCGACCCGCGCCAGCAAGGCCATCTGGGGCACCCGCGGCACCACGAGCACCGTGTCCCCCACCTGCCCCACGGCGCCGCCCGGATCGGCGACGACGGTCCGGATCCCGGCGACCCGGGACAGCCCGCGGGCGGCCGCGCCGAGGAAGTCCCCGGCGGCGTCGACGTTGGCCGTCCCCAGCGTCACGAACACCGTCGGCATCGCCGGGTCGAGCCAGTCCCACGGGAAGTCGCCGGTTGGCGCGCGCCCGCCGATCGACGGCCCGACCAGCCGGACCCGCTTCGGCAGCGGGGCCGGGCCGAGCAGTTCCCGGGTGGTGAACGCGAGCACCCCGTGCGGGGACATCCTGGGGTCGGCGGGGCCGCCGTCGATCCGCGCGCGCAGACCGTCGAGGAGGTCGTCGAGCCAGGCCGCCACCTTCGGCATCCCGGCCAGCGGGTCGACGAGCTCCGCGGACGTCGTCGCGGAGCTGACCCACGGCAGGCCGAGCCCGTCGGCGACGAGTCCGCCCGCGATGGCCTGCTGGTCGGCGACCACCACCTGCGGCCGGAACCGGGCGATCGCCGCGCGGATCCCGGGCGCCATCGCCTCGGCCAGCGGGATCAGGAACTCCTCCCACAGGAACCGGAACGCCGCCGGTCCCTTGAGGCTCGCGTCGCGCTGGGGCAGTCCTCGCGGGACGGCGCACGGGAACACGTCGGCGCCGTCGCCGGCGAGCCGCCGGATGACCTGCGGCTGCCCCGCCCAGGCGACCTCGTGCCCGCGCGCGGCCAGGGCGGCCGCGACACCCACCGCAGGGTTGACGTGCCCGGTCAGCGGCGGCGTGACGAAGAGGAATCTGCCCACTTAGACCGCCGTTTCGCAGGAGTGTTCGCGCACCCAGCCCAGGATCAGCTCCGACGTCTCCGCGGTGCGCTCGACGAGCACCGAATGTCCCTGGTCCGGCAGGACGACCGTGCGGCAGCGGGCGAGGTTCGCCTCCAGGTCCGGGACCTGCTCCGCGAGTCCGGACCGGTCGCCGAACAGCGCGAACACCGGGCAGCGCACCGCCGCGAGGTCGTCGTCGATGGTCCGGCTCAGCGGGATGTCCTCGGCCAGTGTGGTGGCCGCCAGGATCCGGTACGCCGCTTTCGACAGCCGGGCGGTGTGCGCGCCGTGGTTCTCGGCGATCCACCCGATCACCTCATCGTGCGCGAGCCTGTTCTTCGCGTCGGCCAGCCCTTCTGCCATGTGCCCGATCCAGGCCCGCACGGGCGGTTCCGCCTCGATGGCGATCACGCTGGCGACGCGTCCTGGTCGCGAAGCCGCGAGACCGAACGCGACCGAGCCGCCGAACGAGTTCCCGACCACGTGCGCCGGCCGGTCGATCCCGAGCGCGGTGAGCAGGCCGTCGAGGTCACCGACGAACTCCTCCAGCCGGTAACCGGTGGCGGGCCGGGTGGTGCGCCCGTGCCCGCGAAGGTCGTACATGACGACGTCGATCCCCTGTGCGGCGAAGGCCGTTCCGAGGGTGAAGTAGTAACTCGCCAGGCTGTCGGTGAGGAGACCGTGGACGAACACCACGACGGGCGCAGCTTCGTCCGAAGGCCCGAGGCGCTGGACGTGGACGTCGAGGTCTCCGACCTTGACCCTAGCCATGCTCAGGCCTTCCCGGTCAGGGACTCGACGACGTGGTCGACCAGCTCGCCGACGGTCAGCGCGATGATCTCGTCCAGTTCGCGTTCCGCGATGAACTCGGCGAAGTTGACCTTGTCGCCGTAGTGGTCGCGCAACCGGCCGGACAGCGTCACGAGGTCGACGCTCTCCAGTCCGAGATCGTCGTGGAACTTCGTGTCCCGGCCGATCTCGGCGTCGTCCAGCCCGTATTCCTCGAGCAGTTCACGCAGCATCACGGCGATGTCGGCCAGGACGGTCGCGGCGGATGCGGTTTCAGTGGTCATCTTCGTTCTCCGTCCAAGCCACGACGTACTTCTTCGCCGGGGTGGTGATCGTGGTGTGCCGAACCGGATACCGGGCACCGCCCGTTTCGACGGTGAGCCGTCCGCCGTCCACCTCGACGACGGTGAAGGCGTGCGGGTCGCCGCGCAGGCCGGTGCGGAGCCGTTTCGCGACGGCCTCCTTCGCGGCCCAGAATCTGGTGAACCACAAGGCCTCCGGTGCGCCGAGCAGCGCTCGTTCGGTTTCGGTGAGGGCAGCGGCGACCGTGCTCTCCGGACGGTCTTCGACGGCCTCGACGTCGATCCCGCACGGTCCCCGGCGGGCGATCGCGACACCGAGCGCGTCCCGGTGGGCGATCGAGACGGTGAGCCGGGGCAGCTCCCGTCCGTAAGCTCCCGACACGGTCGGCGCACCCGATGACTCGTTCCCGATCCGGAGTTCGGCGGGGAATATGTCGCCTTCGCCGTCTGTCCACAAGAGACGGCGCACGGCGTCCTTCGCCGCGATCCGCCCGAGCAGCCAGGCCCGTCTCCGGCGTGGCGATTGACTCGCGTATGCCTGTCTTTCCCCACCCGCCAGCATGTTCCGCATGATCAGGTCGCGGGTCGCGAGATCGGGCCAGCGCTCGCGGACCAGGGCCCAGCGGCCCGGCCGCTCCTCGGACAGCGTGGCGCGTTCGGGCCGCCGGTCCACCGCGCGGATCACCGGGTCGCTGTCGAACCGGCGGTCACGCCAGCCCTCGATCTCCGCCCAGACCCGGCCGCGGCGGATCAGCTGGACGTCCGCTTCGACCTCCGCGTCGGTGACCGAGACGACGCGGACGACGCAGTCGAGCCGCTCTCCCGGCAGGGGATGCTCGCCGTAGAACCGGATCCGCCGCATCCCCACCGGGAACACCGTGGTGCGGCCACTCAGCCGGGACATGATCCAGTACCCGAGCAGCTGACCGGCGTTGTCGAGCAGCGCCCCCGGCGCTTCCGGCGTCCGCAGTATCCCGCGTACGTGCCGCTCACCGGACGCGACCAGTTCCTCGACGCCCTGGAACTTCGGCCCGTGGAACATCCAGCGCTCGGTGTAGAGCTGCTCGGCGAACAGGTCCGGCTTCCGCTCGCTCCCGGCCGGAAACGTCCACGGCCGGGGCCGGTCGGCGGGGAATCCGGCGTCCAGTCCGACGACGGCCTGGGAGTACTCGCCCAGCGACACGCAGGCCTGGGAAGGGCCTTGGGGCACTACGCTCACCGGCACGTCCAGCGCGGGTGTCGCGGCGATCCACTGGTTCAGCCGGACGTCCTCCAGCGCGACCGCGCGGCTGCCCGGCGCCGCCTGTTCGGCGAAGTCCATCAAGTGCCCGATCACCGTCGTGGCAGGCACGACCGGCCACGCGTCGGCGGGATCCGCACCGGTGGGCTGTTTGAAGAAACAATGGTCGAGCAGATACGGCATCGTCTCGACGGACACCCGGAGTTCGGTGCGCAGCGGCCGGAGGCGGGGTGTCCGCCTGGCCGCGAACAGTTCGGCCGCCAGACCGGCGGTGTCGGCCAGCAGCCCGGAGAGCTCGGCCGCGAGCGGGTTCCGCTCCCCGATCCGGTCCAAAGTGGACGTCCGGGTCGCGCGGGGCCGGAACCCGCGCCAGACGCTCTCGTCGAGCGACACCAGCGGGCCGCCGAGATCGAGACGGATCGTCCGGCCGCGCTTGCCGCCCTGCCCCGGCAGGAGTTCGAACGCCGGATCGGCGCCGTCGGCCCAGAGGGCGGTGGCCACCCGCAGAAGTTGCGGAAGACCCGGCCGATGCGCGGAATGCGCGGCGACGACGAGGTGTTCGCGGTCGTGCAGGGTGTTCCCGATCAGCGAGCCGAGCTGACCGGCGCCCGTCTGCACGAACGCGCGGAACCCGGCCGCGTACATGTTCTCGACGAGGCCCCGGAACCGCACTGGTTCCAGCAGATGCCGGACGAACAGTGCCCGGACTTCCGCGGCCGGTGACGGGTAGTGCTTCCCCGTCGTGGCCGACCAGACCGGGACTTTCGCCGGATGCAGGGTGTAGCGCTCGGCGGCCTCGCGGATCGGGCCGAGATACGGCGCGAGCATCGGGGTGTGGAAACCGGACCGGAACGGCAGCACCTGGGAGATCACGCCGTCGACGCGGAACGCGCGGACGAAGCCGTCGACGGCTTCCGAGGGACCGCAGATCATCGACTGGTTGGGCGCGTTGTCGTGCGAGAGGACCACTTCGGACTGTCCATTGAGGACTTTTGCGACGGCACAGGCATCCGCGCCGATCACCGCGAAAGCCAGCCCCGGGACCTTGAGCGCGTCGGGATCGAAGCCCGCCAGGAACGCGTCGACCTCCGCGTCGGCGTGGATCCCGGCGACGGCCATGGCGGTCCACTCCCCCAGGCTGTGCCCGGCGAGCGCGTCCGGCGTCACGCGCAGTCCGCGTAACGCCGCGTCGAGGAGCCTGCCCAGCTGGAACACACCCTTGCCGTGCCTGCCGACGTCGCCGACGGTGACGTCCGGCGAATCCCAGGGCAGGCCGAAGTGCCGGGCGATGTCGTCGGCGTGGGCCTCGAATTCGTTCTCCAGCCCGGGGAAGACGAACGCGAGTTTGCCACCGGCCGCGCCGAGCAGTGGTTCCGGAACGAACCAGAGGTCGTTGCGGCCGCGCCAGGGTCTGCCCTTCGCGACCACTTTCCTGGCCAGGTTGAGCCGTTTGGGCGTCGGGTCGACGAGACCGAGCCGGATCCGGCCGCGTCCGGTGTCCCCGGTGTCCAGGAGGTCGTCCCGGTCGAGCAGGCAGCCCATCTCGGCGACGGTCGGCGCGGACAGCCGCAGGACACGTTCGGGTTCGGAGACCACTACAGGCCCGCGCGTCGCGGCCTGTTCCAGCACGACGTGGGCGTTGATCCCGCCGAATCCGAAGGCGTTGACCCCGGCGCGGCGCACCGGCCGCCGGTCGTCGGTCTCCCAGACCTTCGCGGTGCCGAGGGTCTCGAAGCGGGTCGCGGCCAGCGCCGGATGCGGTTCGTCGCAGTGCAGGGTCGGTGGGAGAACCCCGTGGTACACGGCCAAAGCGGCCTTGACCAGCCCGGCGACGCCCGCCGCCGGCATGGTGTGCCCGATCATCGACTTGACCGAGCCGAGCACCGCCGTCGGCTCCTCCGCCTGCCCGAAGACCTCCGCGATCGTCGCCAGTTCGGCGGCGTCACCCGCCGGGGTCGCGGTCCCGTGCGCTTCGAGCAGCCCGATCGAGGCGGGGTCGACCCCCGCGGCGGTCCAGGCCTGCCGCACCGCACGGACCTGCCCTGCGGTGTCCGGATTGGACAGTCCGGCGGTCCGGCCGTCGCTGGCCACGCCGGTCCCGGTGACGACGGCGTAGACCCGGTCACCGTCGCGTTCGGCGTCCTCCAGCCGCTTCAGCACGACGACGCCGGTGCCCTCGCCGATCAGCACGCCGTCCGCGTCCTGGTGGAACGGCCGGATCCGCTGACTCCGTGACAACGCGCCGAGCTGGGAGAACACACTCCAGAAGGTGACGTCGTGGCAATGGTGCACGCCGCCTGCCAGCACCACGTCGCACCGCCCGGTCGCCAGTTCACGCACGGCGTGGTCGACGGCGACGAGTGAGGAGGCGCAGGCGGCGTCCACCGTGTACGCGGGACCGCGCAGGTCGAGCCGGTTCGCGAGCCGGGAGGCGGCGAGGTTGGGCACGAGCCCGATCGCGGCGTCGGGGGCCTCGGGCCCGAGGCGGTCGGTGAAGGCCTGGCGGAGTTCCTCCAGCCGCTCGCCGTCGAGTTCGGGCATCAGTTCGCCGAGCGTGCGGACGACCTGCGCGGCCGTGCGGACGCGTTGGTCGAGCCGCACCAGGCCGGGTGTGAGATACCCGCCGCGGCCGAGGATGACGCCGGTCCGCTGCCGGTCGGAGGGCAGCCGGTGCTCGCCGCCGGCGTCGGCGATGGCCTGCGCGGCCACCCGCAGCGCGATCAGCTGATCGGGTTCGGTGCCCGGGACCGACGACGGCATCACGCCGAAGCCTGCGACGTCCACGTCGGCCAGTTCACCGACGAAACCGCCGCGACGGCAGTAGATCCGGTCCGCCCGCGGTTCCGCGTCGGGCTGATAGAAAGCCGGATCCCAGCGGTCCGCGGGGACCTCGGTGATCGCGTCGACGCCGTCGACGATGTTGCGCCAGTAGGTGTCGAGGTCAGGGGCGCCGGGGAACAGCACCGACATCCCGACGATCGCGATCGGGGGTGTTTCGGCCACCGGTCACCACCCCGACGCGGTGTACGTGACGGCCGTCAGGCCCTCGTCGCCCCACGCCAGCTCACGCAGCAGGCTCAACGTGCCTTCCTCGGGGTCGATCAGTTCGATCCCGCGCCGGGCGTAGTCCCGCATGAGTTCCGGGGTGACCATTCCGTTGTTGACGCCGGTCGGCGCCCACGGTCCCCAGTGGACGGTGAGCCCGCGACGTCCGTACACAGTGGACCATCGATGGCCCAGCGCCTCCAGCGCGTCGTTCGCGGCCGCGTAGTCGGACTGTCCCCGGTTGCCGAGTGTCGCCGCGACACTGCCGAACAGGACGGCGAACCTCGGGGCCTCCGGCAGTTCGCCCGCCGCCGCGAGCAGGGTGCCCGCCCCTTCGACCTTGGTGGCGAAGACGCGGTCGAACGACGCCGGGTCCTTCTCCGCGATCAGTTTGTCCTCGATGACGCCCGCCGCGTAGACGATGCCGTCGATCCGGCCGTGTTCGGCGTGGATCTCCTTGACCGCGCGGTGCACGGCCTCGGCGTCGAGCATGTCCACCGAGTGGTAGCGCACCGGGCTGCCGAGGCCGCTGATCCGCCGCAGCGTCCCCCGGACCTCGCGTTCGGCCTCGATGAGCCGGATGGTCCGCTCGATCTCGGCCGGTTTGGTCAGCCCGCTCTCGATGAGGGCCGCGCGTAACTCGGCCGTCGTCCTGGCGGTGGCGATCTCCGGTTCCTCGCCGTCGATGGGCACGGCGGTACGGCCGAACAGCTCGATGCGGCAGCGTGACGCCGAGGCCAGCGTGGTGGCCAGCCGGGCCGTGATGCCCTTCGCCCCGCCGACCAGGAGGACGACCGAATCCCGGTCCAGGCCGAGCGCTTCGGCTTCGGCGGTCCCGTCACCCGCCGGACCGGCGCCCGTGCTGCCGAGCAGCCCGAGGCTTTCCTCGGTCATCCGCAGACCTCGCCGCGCCCCGTCCCGGCGGACGACGACCGGTTCCCAGTCCCCGGCAGACAGCTCCGCGAGCAGGGTCTCGACCTGTTCGTCCACAGTGGACTCCGGACGCTGCTCGACGACGCGGGCGACCGTGTCCGGATACTCCTTGGCCACCGTGCGGAAGAAGCCGCGGGCACCGTCGGCCGGGCCGTTCGCGATGAGCCAGCGCGGCCCGCCCGCCAGGACGGCCTGGTACAGCGGGAAATCGTCGGGGAACGTCGGCGACAGGTGGAACACGCCGTCCGTGCCGCGTCCCGGCACGCCTGGGACCAGCTCGGTTTCGGCGCCGTACCCGGCGAGCCGGGCGACGAGCATTTCGGCGACCTGGCCCTCACCGACGACGGCGAAGCGAAGCCCGGCGAGTTCCTCGTCGGCGGGGACGGCGCCGGCGAGGTCGAACTCCCGCATCAGGTACCGCTTCGGCGCCACCACGACGGCCTCGGTCTCCTCGGCCTCAGGCGCGTCTCCGGTTCCGCTGCCGGTGATCAGGTCCGTCAGCGCGGCCGCGGTCCTGGCCTTGGCCAACACCTCGGGATCGCCGCCGACGAGGCCCAGCCGGTTCGCCAGCTCGCCGGCGATCTCGGCGCGCTTGATCGAATCGACGCTCAGATCCGCTTCCAGGTCCAGATCGGGCTCGATCATGTCGGCCGGGTAGCCGGTCCGCTCCCCGATCACCTCGACGACGACGTCGAACACCGAACGTTCGGGAGCGACCTCGGCGCGCACCGGCTCGGGCTCCCGTTCGAAGACCGGCTCCGGCACCGAGGGAAGGACGACGGGCGCGGCCGGGCGGGCGCCGGGATCGGTGCCGAAGTAGCCGAGCAGGACGTCCCGTTGCGCGGCGATCATCTCGCGGCTGGTGCGGAGGAACTCCGAGATGAGCGCCTCGCCGCCGTCGTGGCCGGGCCGGGATGTCACGATCGCCTCCGTGGGGATTCGCTGGGCTGGGTGCAGGGCGGCGGCGGGGATTTCGCCGTCGGCGGTGCGGACGAGCTGGCCGTCGACGGTCCAGCCCGCCTTCTTCGGCGGACGTGCGGACAGCGCGTCCGCGCACGCGCGGCCGGTGAACAGCCTGCCGGTGCGGACGTCCGCACCGGCGACCGCCAGCCTGGCCAGCGCGGCGAGGAAACCGGGAACCCCGGTGCGGCGACCGCTCTCGAACGTGACCGTCCGATGTGGACGGCCGTTGAGCACGGCGCCGACGAGCCGGGCGAGGACGGATCCCGGGCCCGCTTCGACGAACGTCCGGGCGCCTGCCTCGTACATGGCTTCGATCTGCTCCGCGAACCGCACCGGCGCGCCGATCTGCGCGGCCAGCCCGGCGCGGATCCCGTCCGGGTCCGCCGGATAGATCGCGGCGGTCCGGTTGGCCCACACCGGGATCTCCGGTTCGCGCACCGGGACGGCGTCGAGCACGCGCGCGAACTCCGCCTCCGCCGGGGCGACCAGCGGACTGTGGAACGCGCAGGCGACCGGGATGCTCTTCACGCCGAACCCGCGTCCCCGCAACCGGTCCACGGCCGTGGCGACGGCGTCGGTCGGTCCCGAGATCACCGTCTGCTTCGGCGAGTTCCGGTTGGCGGTGACGACGGCCTCGGCCAAGCCTTCCGCGACGAGCGCGTCAGTGACGTCCTCGGCGTT
This sequence comes from Amycolatopsis azurea DSM 43854, assembly GCF_001995215.1. Classification (GTDB taxonomy): domain Bacteria; phylum Actinomycetota; class Actinomycetes; order Mycobacteriales; family Pseudonocardiaceae; genus Amycolatopsis; species Amycolatopsis azurea. The sequence continues at coordinate 131,882 of NZ_MUXN01000002.1, read as the reverse complement.
CGCGGCGACGGCCGCCATCGTTCCCGGGTCGCCGGTGCCGGTCGCGCCGAGGATCGCCGCCGCTCGCGCCCGGCTGCATTCGAGCAGCGAGGCCGAGCTCAGCGCACCGGCGGCGGTGAGCGCTACGAGTTCGCCGTAGCTGTGCCCCGCCACCATCGAGGGGCGGACCCCGGCCTTCCCCAGCAGATGGTGCGCGGCGAGGCCGGCGACCCCGAGCGCGGGTTGCGCGGCGCGGGTGTCGGTCAGCCGGGCGAGCCGGTCCTCACGCCCGGCCTCGTCGAACGCGGCGGGCGGGAACAAGACGTCGACAGTGCTCCCGGCGCGCGTGAGGTAACGCCGCAGTTCCGGGAACGCGACGAACAGGTCGGCGAACATCCCGGGCCGCTGGCCGCCCTGCCCGGGGAAGAGGAACGCGATCTCGCCCACAGGTTCGCCGTCGGCGGCGAAGATACCGGCGTTCTCGTCGCGTTCACCCGCGATGGCCCTGCGGAGCAAGACGGCGAGTTCGTCCACAGTGGACGCGACGACGGCGAACCTCGTCCGGCCGCCCCGTGACTCCGCCCGGCGGGACGCGGCCAGCGCCAGGTCACGCAGCTGCCAGCCCTGCCCAGTGGCGGACAGCAGATCCTCGGCGTCCTTGTCGTCCTTGCCCGCGAACAGGAACAGCTCGGCGGGCCATGCGTCGAGGGTCTTCGCGGGCGGGACGGCTCCCTCGTGCGACGTAAGGACGACGTGGAAGTTGGTGCCGCCGAAGCCGAACGCGCTCACCCCGGCGACGCGTTCGTCCTCCGCCCACGGCCGGGCCTCGGTGTGGAACGCGAACGGGCTGGTCGCCGGGTCCCACGCGGGATTCGGCTTGGTCAGGTGCAGCGTCGGCGGTTTGACGGCCGTGTGCAGCGCGAGACTCGCCTTGATCAGCCCGGCCAGTCCGGCGGCGCACTTCGTGTGCCCGATCTGGGACTTCACCGAACCGAGCACGCACCGGCCGGGTTCGGCGCCCGCCTCGGTGAACACCTGGGTCAGGGTGCCGAGTTCGGTGCGGTCGCCGACGACCGTGCCGGTGCCGTGCGCCTCGACGAGCCCGACGCGGGACGGCGAGATCCCGGCGTTGCGGTAAGCCCTGGTCAGCGCGTTGTGCTGGCCCTCCGGCCGCGGCGCGGTGAGCCCGAGCGCCCGGCCGTCGCTGGCGCTGCCGACGCCCTTGATGACGGCGTACACCCGGTCGCCGTCGCGTTCGGCGTCCGCCAGCCGCTTCAGCACGACGCACGCGACGCCCTCGCCCAGCGCGATCCCGTCGGCGTCGCTGTCGAAGGTGGCCGAGCGGCCGGACGGCGAGAGTGCGTGCACCGAGGAGAACAGCAGGTAGTCGTTGATGCCGTTGTGCAGATCGGCGCCGCCGCACAGGACGAGGTCGCTGGTGCCGGTGACGAGTTCCTTGCAGGCGGCGTCGACGGCGGTCAGCGAGGACGCGCACGCCGCGTCGACCGTGTAGTTCGCGCCGCCGAGGTCGAGCCGGTTCGCGATCCGGCCGGCGATGACGTTGGCGAGCACGCCGGGGAACGAGTCCTCGGTCAGCCGCGGCAGCTGGCGGTCGAGGTCGGCGGGGAGTTCGCCGAGGTAGGACGGGAGCACGGTCCGCAGGGTCATCGCGTTGGACAGGTCGCTCCCGGCTTCCGCGCCGAAGACCACCGAGGTGCGGGACCGGTCGAAGGCCCGTTCGGTGTACCCGGCGTCGGCGAGCGCCCGCCGTGACACCTCCAGCGCCAGCAGTTGGACCGGTTCGATACTGGCGAGCGATGCGGGCGGGATGCCGTGGTCGAGCGGGTCGAACGGGATCTCCGGCAGGAACCCGCCCCAGCGCGAGGGCGTCTTCTCGCCGTCTCCGCCGGGCGCGTAGTAGAGCGCCGGATCCCAGCGGTGTGCCGGGACCTCGGTCACCGAATCCGCTCCGGACAGGATGTTCGACCAGAACGACGGGAGATCCCCGGCCTGCGGGAAGACGCAGGCCATTCCCACGATGGCGATGTCGAGCGGTTCCGGCGCGGGCTCCTCGGGCCGTGGTTCCAGCAACTCGGCCGCCCTGGCTTCGAGGAACGCCCGAGCCCCCGGGCCCACGGCCTCGTGCAGCCGGGCGATCGTCGTGACCTCGGACCGGAGGACGGCGACGTCGCCCGCCATGAACATGCCTTCGGTGAGCTGCCGCCGCTCGGGGACCGGGCTGAGCGTGTCCCCGATCCGCTCGATCCCCTTGCTGGCCAGGCGAAGCCGCCCGACGTTGAGCTTCTCCAGCCGTTCCCAGGCCTCGCGGTCCGGTACTTCCTGGTCCTTCAGCGCGCGTTTGAGTTCCGCGTATTCGGTCGTGAAAGCCGACCGCACGCACCGCGTCGCGTGCCCCGGCGCGGTCTCCAGCAGATCGGTGCGCGTGGCTTCGACGACTTGGCGCTGGAACAACGGCAGGACGGCGCCCGCGCGGACGGCTTCTTCGGTGAACAGGTACGCGGTGCCCATCAGCAGGCCGACGGTCGCGCCGAGCCGGGTCAGCGGTGCCGCGGCGGCGGTGACCATCGCGGCCGAACGCTCGTCGTGCACTCCCCCGGCGAAGAACACCTCGACGTCGGCCGCGTAGTCCCGGAGGACGTCGATCTGGGCTTCCCACAACGGAAAACTGGCTCGCGGGCCGACGTGACCACCGCATTCGGAGCCCTCGAAGACGAACTTGCGCGCGCCCGCTTCGAGGAACTGGCGCAGCAGTCCCGGCGAAGGGACGTGCAGGAACGTCGAGATACCGACGTCCTCCAGCGCCTTCGCCTGCGCCGGACGGCCACCGGCGATGATCGCGTGGCTCGGCCGGATCTCGCGGATCACCTCGAGTTGCGACGCGCGGACGTCCTCGGCCGCGAACCCGAGCACCCCGACGCCCCAAGGCGCGTCGCCCAGCACCGTCTTGGTCTTTTCGAGCATCTCGCGGGTCTGCGCGGGCCCGGACAACGCCAGCGCCAGGAACGGCAGCGCTCCCCCGGCGGCGACGGCCTCGGCGAACTCGGGCTGGTCACTGACCCTGGTCATCGGGCCCTGCGCGAGCGGCAGCGGACCACCGGAGGCGGCGAGGCCTTCGGCGATCGACGCGCGGACGCCCCGGATCGCGGCGGGGAGCGTGCCCCAGGTGTCGCGGAAACGCTGAGGCAGGAACGCGTCCTGCCCGACTTCCACCGCACGATGGCGCCGGAGCGCCCGCACGCCGCCGTCCACAATGGACTCGGAGCCGTCGAGGCCTTCCACCGCCATCGTGACGTCCGAGCCGAGTTCCGCCTCGGAGAGCAGCGCGAACGCCGTGTCGAGCACGACACCGGCGGCGCCACCGGCAATGGCGGCGGCCGCCGTGTGCGCGCCGATCCCGCCGTACGCCCAGACCGGGATATCGATCGCGGGATCGGCCAGCAGCTGTTGCAGGAAGACGAACGTGCCGAGTTCGCCCGCCCGGCCGCCCGACTCGTGGCCACGCGCGATCAAGCCGTCCGCGCCGGAGGCGACGGCTTCGGCGGCCTCGTCTCGGCTGGTGACCTCCGCGAGGACTCGCCGCCCTTTGAAGTCCACAGTGGACATTACGGAGTCAGCGGCGAGCAGAACCGTGTGCACCGCATCGGGAAGCTCGACCGGACCCGCGACGCGAACGGCGATGCCGGTTCCGAGCCAGTCCACGGCCAGGTCGAGTTCCTCGCGGGCGGCCCGGTTTCCGCTGGTCAGATCCAGGACGCCGAGCGCGCCGGCCCGCGTCGCCGTCGCGGCGAACCGCGCGGAAGGCACCCCGAAGGGATGCACCGCGATGAGCAGATCCGCCGTACCGGTCGGCAATAAGGCAGCAGAAGTGTCGGAGCCACGAAGTGACTTACCCACGGGAAGCCTCCGAGCACACGGAAGAGTGATTTGGTTACCGGGCGTACTTAAACGCAGGCGGGGCTTCACGTCAATACTCGACAGTAGGGTTTCCGGTCACAGGAACCGGATGGCGGTACGCCGACCTGCGAAACGCGAGGATCGTCGCGGAAAATTAGCGTTCCGGATACACGGCGGACATCGAAGACGCCACATTTTCCCGCAGTACCAGGGAAGTGCCGTCAACGACCAGGTGTCCCAACAGCCGATACGCCATCCGGCCTGTTACCCGGAGTTCGCCATTCCGCTTTCGCCAGTACCACCGGAAATGGTGGTCCGCCGCCATTCCGGGGAATTGCCCGCGATTCGCCCTATCGTCGGTATCCACGCCGCCGGGACTTTCGGTATCACGCGCGATTAACGGGCCGTTCACAGAGGAACATGAAAGGACTCACCGGGATTTCGCATTCCGTACCGCGATGGCCAGCAGCGCCGCGGCCGGACCGGCGAGCCGCCGCCCGGCAGGCCACACCGCCCGCAGTTCCCGGCCGAAGTCGACGCCCTCGACGGCGACCGGGACGAGCCTGCTTTCGGCGACGTCCCGGACGATGGCGAGTTCACTGATCACCGCCGGACCGGCGCCCGCGATCACGGCGTTGCCGACAGCGGAGGCGGAACCCAGTTCCAGCAATGGTTTCGCCGGTCCGACACCGGCCTTGCGCAGCGCGGCGTCCACGGTCTCCCTGGTCCCGGAACCCGGTTCGCGGACCACGAGCGGCGTGATCGCCAGCTCGGCCGCGGTCACGGGACGGCGCTTGCGCGCCCACGGATGGTTTACGGGTACGACGAGGACCAGGCGATCGGTGGCCACCCGCCTCGTCGAAAGTCCGGGCAGCGGACCGGGCGACTCGACGAACCCGAGGTCGACCTTGCCCTCTCGTGCCAGTTCGGCGGCCTGATCGGAGTTGGTGACCTCCAGCCCGAGGTACAGCCCGGGGTCGCCGCGTTTGAGCTCGCCGATCCAGCCCGGCACCAGATACTCGGCCAGTGTCATGCTCGCGGCCACCCGCAGCTGCGCCTCGTGCTGGGTGCGCAGCGCTTCGGCGCCGTCGAGCAGACCGTCGAGTTCGGACAGCACGCGACTCGCCCAGCCCGCGATGACCCGGCCGTCGGGGGTGAGCGCGGACCCCCGACGCGTACGGTCGACCAGGACCAGGCCGAGCCGTCGCTCGACTGTGGACAGTCGTTTGCTCGCCGACGGCTGCGCGATCCCGAGGCTGGCCGCGGCCTGCCCGATGCTGCCGAGCTCGTCCACGAGCACCAGCAGGCGCAGGGAGTCCAGGTCGGGTGCGGTCATAGCCCAAGTGTATGATCTACCCCCGGTATTCCCGGCTACCGAGGCGCCCTCGTCCGGGCGAGGCTCGAACCATGAGCACCACGCACGCGAGACCGACGAAGCCCTACCTGACCGCCTTGGCCGTCACCGGCGCCGGTGTGGCCGCCGCGTACCTGGTCGGCACCGCTTTCCCGGTCGTCAGCGCGCTCACCATCGCCGTCGTGCTCGGCATCCTCACCGGCTCGCTGTCGTCGTTGTCGGAAGAGACCCGCAAGGCGATCGCCGGGGTCACCAAGAAGCTGCTCCGCGCCGGTGTCGTGCTGCTGGGCCTGCAGCTCTCGCTCCCGTCGGTCCTGGCGCTGGGGCCCGGGACGCTGCTCGCCGGCGTGCTCACGGTCGGGATTACGTTCCTCGGCACGATCGGCCTCGGCAGGCTCCTCGGCGTGCCGCGTGGCCTGGCGATGCTGGTCGCGACCGGGTTCTCGATCTGCGGGGCGTCCGCCATCGCCGCCATGGAAGGCGTCGTGAAACGCGAGGATTCCGACGTCGCGACCGCCGTCGCGCTGGTCACCTTCTACGGCGGGCTCGCCATCGCGGCCGTCCCCCTGATCGGTGGCTGGCTGCACCTGGACGCGACCCGGATCGGCGAATGGGCCGGGCTCTCCGTGCACGAGGTCGCGCAGGTCGTCGCCGCGGCCACGCCCGCGGGCGCCGCCGCCATCGCGGTCGCCATCGTGATCAAGCTCAGCCGGGTGGTCCTGCTGGCCCCGATGGTCGCCGCCGTCGGCGTGGCCGAACGCCACCGTCCCGTCGACGGGAAGCGGCCCCCGCTGGTCCCGCTGTTCGTCCTCGGTTTCCTGGCGATGGCCGCCGTGCGCAGCACCGGGATCGTGCCGGGGCCCGCGCTCGACGTCGCCAAGATCGCCTGCACGCTGCTGCTGGCCGGGGCGCTGTTCGGGCTGGGCTGCGCGGTCCGGATCGGCACCCTCGTCCGCACCGGCGGCCGTGCCCTGCTGCTCGGCCTGCTCTCCACCCTGCTGGTCGGGACCACCGCGCTGGTCACGCTGACCGTGCTCGGCTGAGCACGCCGACCGCGAGCAGCGCGAGCACCCCGCCCGCCACCATCACGACCGAGACGGACGTCGTGTCGACGACGAACCCGCCGAGCAGTGCGCCCGCCGAGAGGGTCGCCTGGAACGACGAGGTGAACAGCACCGACGCCGCCTCGGGCGCCTGCGGTGCCGCCCGCGCGAACCACGTCCCCGAGCAGACCGGGACGGCCCCGTAGGCGAACCCCCAGATCACCAGCAGCGCGAGCGTGGCCGCTTTCGAGTCTCCGAGGAAGGGCAGCGCGCAGGTGGCGACGCCGATCAGCCCGGCGGCGGTGAGGAAGGTCAGCCGGAGATCGCGGGCGATCGCCGCTCCGGCGACGAAGTTGCCCGCGATCCCGGCGGTGCCGTAGACCAGCAGGAAGACGGTGATCAGCTCCGGGCTCACCTGCGTCACCTGGCGCAGCAGTGGCGTGATGTAGGTGTAGGTCCCGAAGTGGGCGAGGACGACCAGCACCGTGACGAGCAGGCCGATCCGGGTCGCCCGCCCGCGGGTCATCTCGCGCAGGACGCCGAGCCGGGTCGCGTCCGTCGAGGGCAGTGGAGTCAGCGGAGGCAGCGCCCACGCCAGCGCGGCGAGCACGCCGATCGTGAAGACCGCCAGCACGGCGAAGGCGGCCCGCCAGCCGAACAGCTCGCCGACGAACGTCCCGGCGGGCACGCCCAGCACGGAACCGAGCGGCACGGCGGAGAAGATCACCGCGGTCGCGCGGCCCGCGTGCCCGGGTCCGACGAGCCGCGCGGCGAGCCCGGAGCCGATCGCCCAGAACGCGCCGATCACCAGTCCGACCAGGACTCGCGAGACCAGCACCGCCCAGTAGGCCTGCGCGGTCGCCGCGAGGACGTCGGCCAGCGCCAGCACCACCATCAGCGCGCACAGCAGGATCCGGCGGTCGAGCCGCCCGGCGGCGACGGTGACGGCCGGAGCGGCGAGCGCGGCGAGGAAGCCGGGCAGGGTCATGGTCAGGCCCGCCGTCCCCGGCGTGATCCGGAAGTCCTCGCCGATCGGGGTCAGGAGGCCGATCGGCAGGATCTCCGTGGTGACGAGGGAGAAGATCCCGAGCGTCACCGCGAGGACGGCGAGCCATCCCTTCAGCGGGGTTCGCGCGGAGGTGTCGAGGGTCGAAGCGGTCATGTGCTTCAGCCCATCACCACGCGGACACCGCGGTCTGGCGGATTCGCGACGTTGATCTAGCTGCGGGACCGTTGGGTCACGACGATGCAGGCGACGACGATCAGCGCCGTCACGGGCGCCGCCGCCGGGAGGTGCTCACCGAGCAGCAGGACCGCCCAGACCAGGGTCAGCAGTGGCTGTGCGAGCTGCAATTGGCTGGCCCGTGCGACGCCGATCTCCGCCATGCCCCGGTACCAGGCGAAGAATCCGCCGAACTGCGAGATGAGCGCGACGTAGAGCAGGCCGGCGATCCCCTCGCCGGTGACGTGCAGCGGCTCGGTCACCAGGCCGAAGACGGCGAAACCGACCGTGACCGGCAGCGCGAGGACCAGCGCCCAGGCGATCACGTGCCAGCCGGCCATCTCCCTGGCCAGCCTGCCGCCCTCGGCGTACCCGAACGCACACAGCACGAGCGCGCCGAACAGGAACAAGTCCGCTGTGGACAGTCCGCCGCCACTCTGGCCGACGGTGAACACGACCACCGCGCTCGCGCCGACCGCGGCGGCGAGCCAGAACCGACGGGACGGACGATGCCCGGTCAACCTCGACGAAATGACGGCGGTGGCCATCGGCAGCAGTCCGATCACCACCGCGGAATGCGCCGTCGACGACGTCTTCAGCGCGAGGGTGGTCAGGATCGGGAACGCGAGGACACAGCCGAGGGAAACCACCGCGAGGCCACGCCACTGGTCCCGTCTCGGCAGCGGGACACGGAAAGCGCGAAGACAGGCGCCTGCGACCAGCGCGGCCAACACGCTTCGCAGGCCGGTGGCGGTCCAGGGCTCGAAGCCCTTGAGCGCCCACACGGTGGCGGGGAACGTGAACGAGAAGGCGAGGACACCCAGCGCCGACAGCAAGGTCCCGGAGCGGACCGCTACTGCCCGGTCCGCGATAGCGCTATCATCCAGTCTCATGTCCGATGGTAGCAGCGTCGCCAGCCTGGTAACACAGCTGCGGTCCGAACTTGAGCGCTATCCGTTCGAAGGAAAGCTCCCGTCCAGCCGGGAGCTCGTCCGGCAGCTGAAAGTGAGCCCGGTGACGGTCTCGCGCGCCATCTCGGCGCTCGTCGCCGAAGGCCTGGTGATCACCCGTCCCGGTGCCGGCGTCTTCCGTGCCCCGCCGCCCCGCGAGGTGGCGGTGACCGGCGACGTCTCGTGGCAGGAGGTGGCGCTGAGCTCGCAGTCGGGCACCCGCGCGATCGACGCCACCGGCGTGCTCACCGCGCTGAGCGACCCGCCGTCGGGCGTCATCGACCTCAACGGCGGCTACACGCATCCGAGCCTCCAGCCGGAACGCGAGCTCGCGGCGGCGTCGGCCCGCGCCGGACGCCGTCCCGGTGCGTGGACGCGGCCGCCGATCTGCGGCCTGCCCGAACTGCGGGCCTGGTTCGCCCGCGACATCGGCAGCCCGGTGAACGTCGAGAACGTGCTGGTCACCTCGGGCGGGCAGAGCGCGCTGACCACGGCGTTGCGCGCGCTCGGCGCCCCCGGCGCGCCGGTGCTGGTGGAATCCCCGACCTACCCCGGGCTGCTGGCCATCGCGCGGGCCTCGGGGATGCGGCCGATCCCGGTGCCGATCGACCGCGACGGCGTCCGGCCCGAACTGCTCGCGGACGCCTTCCGCGACACCGGCGCCCGGCTGTTCGTCTGCCAGCCCGCGTTCCAGAACCCGACCGGCGCGGTGCTGTGCGCCGAACGCCGGGCCGAGGTCCTGCGGATCGCGCGGGACGCGGGCGCTTTCGTCGTCGAGGACGATTTCGCGCGGCTGATGGCGCATCCCGGCAGCCCGGCTCCCCCGCCGCCGCTCGTGGCCGACGACCCCGACGGCGTCGTGGTGCACATCCGGTCGCTCACGAAACCGGCGTCGCCGAGCCTGCGGATCAGCGCGCTGGCCGCCCGCGGACCGGCGCTGGAACGGCTTCGCGGCCTCCACGCCGTCGAGAGCTTCTTCGTCCCGCGGCCGTTGCAGGAAACCGCGCTCGAACTGGTGAGTTCCCCCGCCTGGGCACGCCATCTGCGAACCCTCGCCGCCTCGTTGCGGGAGCGCCGCGACGTCGCCGTCTCGGCACTGCGGGAGTTCCTGCCCTCGTGGCGCACGGTCCCGGTCCCGACCGGTGGGTATCACCTGTGGCAGCCACTACCCGGTTTCGCCGACGAAATGGCCCTGACCAGCGCCGCTTTCCGCGCTGGAGTAGCGGTCACCCCCGGCCGGTTCTACTTCGCGGCCGAGGCGCCGGGGCCCTATCTGCGCCTGAGCTACGTCAGCGCCGCCACCGGCTCGCAGCTGCGGGACGGTATCCAGCGCCTTTCCCAGGCATACCAAGAGATCCCCGGTTAACGCCCGGCGCGCGATGCTCGTACCATCGCGCTCGGAGGCGACGAAAAGGAATGACACAGCCCGCGGCGGAGCCGCAAGATTCACCCGACAGGCTCTGGGAGCTGCTCGACGACGGCCAGCGCAAGGCGCTGCGCGCCGAGGCCGAGCTGCGCCGGTACCCGCCGGGCACGGTGATCATCCGCGAGGGCGACCGGTCGGACTGGGTGCTGATCCTGATGACCGGACGGGTGAAGATCACGTCGGTGTCCACCGGCGGCTACGACGCCGTGCTGGCCGTCCGCGACCCGGGCGACATCATCGGCGAGATGGCGTCGATGGACGGTAGCCTGCGCTCGGCCACCGCGATCGCCGTCGAACCGGTCACCGGGCTGTGGCTGTCCGCGCGGTCGTTCAACACCGTGCTCCGCGAACACCCCGGCATCTCCGTGGTCCTGCTCCGGATCATCACCTCGCGGCTTCGCTACGCCAACTCGCGGCGGACCGAATTCGGGGACAGCACGGCCGCCGAACGCATCGCCGCGATCCTGGTCGACCTCGCCGAGCGGTACGGCGTGCCGGTCCCCGACGGCACCCTGATCGCCCTGCGGATCAGCCAGCGCGATCTGGCGGGACTCGCGTCCGCGTCACGGGAGGCCGTCGCGCGGACCCTGCGGACCCTGCGCGCCGACGGGCTGCTCAGCACCGGGCGCCAGCGGCTGGTCGTCCGGAGCCTGCGCGACCTCAAACAGCTCGCACCCGACGACCACTGAGCCGCCACCGCAGGCCGAAGTGCCGCTCCACGCGTGCCCCGGTGGCCGAGAACAGCTTCCGCACGCGCGGTTCGTTCTCCGGGTCGAAGTCCGGCGTGGTCTCGATCAGCGTCCCGAGTTCGCGGGTGAGCCTGGCCGCGCCCGCCCTCGGCACCAGCACGACCCGCACCGGCGCGAGGCTGCGCACGGCAGGCGGCGGTGCGACAAGGTCGATCCGGGCACGGACGAGACCGGTGAGCCTGACGAGCCAGAGGACGGCACCCGTCACCGTCCAGGCCAGCAGTTCCACCAGGAGGAACGGCGACAGGATCAACGTCAGCCAGGCTGCGTACGCGAGCACGATCCCCAGCACCAGCAGATCTTCGAAGCTCAGGCGTTCCTTGTCCGCGGAGCGGCCGCGGTGCCGGGTGAACGCCACTTCCCGATAGCGGTCGCTTTCGGTGGCGATGGCGAGCGGGCGGACGCGGCGCAGCCACGGCGCGAACCGCCGCACGATCAGCCACTCGCCGCCGTCGGCATCGGTCACCCGCATCGCGTTCCCCCGTCATCGGTGAGCCGATCCTGACACAGCTCTCCGACGGAGCAGGGTCCGGTGCCGTTCCACCCGCGCGCCGAACCGGGTGAGCACCTCGCGCACGGCCGGGTCACCGGGGTCGAACATCACGCGATCGCGGAACAGGCCACGCAATTCGGCGGCCAGTGGGTCGGCGAGTTCTCGGTGGACCTTGAGGATCGCCAGCGAGACCAGGCCGGTCCGGTCCTTGTTCCAGCCGGCGACGTCGACCCGCTCCGGCGCGTTCCGGAACCACCGGACGGCCTGCGCGACGGACCCCACGATGCCCTGGCACAGCAGCTCCAGCAGCCGAACCGGCACCAGCACCAGCCCGAAGAGCAGATAGAAGAGGAACTCGACGACCGCCTCCAGGAGGCCCAGTACGCCTAACAGCCCGTAAGCCGCCTTCTCCACGGGGCCGCCCATGGGGGTGTCCTCGGGGTCGTTGGGCAGATCCTTGAGATACAGCGTCCAGTCCGCGGTGATCTTGTAGTGCCGATAGCCACCTCTGAGCAGCGCGAACGGCTGAACCCACCGGCGCCACGGCGCGAAGCGGCGATTGATCTCCCACTCACGCCCCTCGGGATCGATCACCTTCATCGGGCCTCCCCTTCCCTCTCGCGCCGTGGCCGGCTGAAGGAACTTTGTCAGGGAACGGCCTCCCGTTCTGCGTCACCTGACACAGAACGCGAAACCAGGTTGTACGCGCCTTGTACGACCTGAATGGACTCTGATGTCCCGTCACCCGGAACCCCTCCAGGACGGAGCATTCCCTTGAAGATCTCTCGCGTCGCACAGGGCCTTTTCGCGGCCCTCGTCGCCATCGCGGCGGTCGGCGCATCCCCGGCCACTTCACTCGCCGCGCCCGCCGCGACCGCCGCCGTCGGGAACACGGTGGTGTACAAAGAGAAAACAGAAGGTTACGACTGCTTCAGAATCCCCGCCATCGTCAAGGCGAACAACGGCGAACTGCTCGCGTTCGCCGAAGGTCGCAGAGGCGGCGCCAGCTTCTGCAACGACAGCGGCGACATCGACCTCGTCGTGAAACGCTCGGCGGACAACGGCAAGACCTGGAGCGCCCCGAAGATCGTCATCGAAGGTTTCGGGGACACCAAAGGAAATCCGACCCCGATCGTGGTCCCGTCCACCGGGCGGATCGTGCTGCTCTCGGTGATGGAATGCGTCAAGAACCCTGACTGCAACCGGATTCCGCGCGTTTCGATCAGCGACGACCACGGCAAGACCTGGACCGCGCCGAAGGTGCTCACCACGCAGCTGGGGTTCGACGCCGCGCCCGGCTGGCTCGCGACCGGCCCGTCGCACGGCATCGTGCTGACCCGCGGCGCGCACGCCGGCCGCATCGTCGCCGGGATGAGCTACACCGACGACGGCGAGAACAGCGGCGCGCTCATCTACAGCGACGACCAGGGCGTCACGTGGAAGCGCGGCGCCACCGACAGCCGGGCGACGTCGGCCACGCTGAACCCGCAGGAGATCAGCGTCACCGAACTGCTCGACGGCCGCGTTTACGTGGCGGCGCGCAACCAGGCCAACAATGGCAACAAATGCCTCAGCGGCGGTGCGAAGAACCGCGCCTTCGCCATCAGTTCCGACGGCGGGGCGAGCTTCTCCACCAAGTTCACCTTCGAGGAGGACCTGATCACCCCGGTCGTGCAGGCCTCGACCGCGCGGATGACCGCGACCGACAAGGCGGGCAAGTACAACCGGATCCTGTTCGCCGCGCCGTCGGTCTGCGACCGCCGCAAGGAACTCATCGTGCGGTCGTCGTTCGACGAAGGCGCGAACTGGCAGGGCAACTCCGCCGGAACGCTGGTGTGGAGCGGTGACGCCGCGTACTCCGACATGGTCCAGCTTTCCTCGGGTTCGGTCGGCGTGCTGTACGAAGCGGGCCCGGCGGGGAACGCCAACGAGACCATCCGCTTCTCGACCGTCACCGAGACGACGCTCGGCGCCCCGGTGTGCGGCGGCGGTTACGGCGTGATCGACTCGGCGCCGCTCGGGACCTCGGGCACGGTTTACCTGTCCTACAACGCTTCCAACGGGCAGAACTGCGTCAGCACGATGAAGAGCGCGTCGGCGGGCACCGCGACCGCGACGTCGGCCTACCTCGAGGTCGCGGGATCTGCCCGGATCACCGACTCCGGGTCGTTCTCGTGGTTCGCCGGACCGGTGAAGGCCGCCGCGGCGGACAAATGCGTGAAGTGGGGCGGTTCCGCGGGCGGGACGAAGTACGACAGCCCGTCCGAGCACTGCGGCTGACCCCTACGCGAACTCGGTGATGCGAAAGCCACTTTCGCAACGTTGAAGGTTGCGAAAGTGGCTTTCGCATCACCTCCGGGACCCCGCCACCCACAAGGACCGCAAGCCCCGAGGCGAAGGGAACTTTCCGCGCGCGCTGCGGGGAAGGTTCCCTTCACCCCGCTCACCACACTCCCCAAGCGGCCGGTCCGAGCGCCCGTCCGTGAAGGCCTCCTTGAGGGACTCTGGGTCCCTCAAGGAGGCCTTCACGGACTTGGCACCCGACAGGACGCCTGCGTTCCCTCGTTCAAGTACATGAAGGCCCCCTTCCTTGCGCTAGGCGCAAGGAAGGGGGCCTTCATGTACTTCAGCCACTCAGGATCACTTCGGCGGCCTCAACCGCGGGGAAAGCTTCGTCAGCCCCAGCTTCTCCAGCTGTGCCGAGATCTCCGCGAGCCCGGCGTCGAACCGGTCCAGGTCGACACCCCGGCCGGACAGGTCCTCGCGGACGTGCTTCTCGACCTTCGCCCAGTCGTTGCGGTACCTGGTCGCGAGTTCTTTCCACGGCACGCCCGCCAGTTCCCCGGCGAGGCCGCGGTCGTAGGTGATCACGCCGCATTCCAGCAGGTACGCGATTCCCGGGTAGCCGAGATATCCCTGCCAGTAGGACCCGTTGTCGTTGGCCGTGATCGACCCCGCGGCCGGATCGTGGCGGACGTCGTAGGTCTTGGCCTTGTCCGACGACGCGACCCGCGCCGTGTCACCGTCGATCTCGACCCGCCCGTCGGCCACCGCGCCGAGCGCCTCGTAGATCTTGATGACCGGCGACGGCTTCCATTCAGCGGCCACTCAGCTCTCCAGTCTTTCGAGCAGGACGACGTCCACGGTGTCACCCTCTTCCTTGCCGATCGCCTTGCGCACGTCGGCCTTCACCGGGAGCTTGTGGGTGCCGTCGCCCAGCGCCATGAACGAACTCCGGAACGGATGTCCGTCGATGGTCCCGCGCACCTTCACCAGCCCCTTGGTGCCGAAGAACTCGGCGGAGCCGGGCATGACCACGTACGTCCAGCCGCCCTTCTCCGGGCTCTTGAGCAGCTTCGCTGTGAACTTCTTGTTCATGAAAGCACCCTACGACAGGGCACCGACGAAACCGATACGTCAAAGTGCGACACGGGTGCGGACGCGGCGGCCGACGTCGCGCGCCCAGGCCCGGATCGACGGCCAGTCTCGGAAGTCGCCCGCCCAGGGGCCCATGGCCATGATCTTCCAGAACAGGCCGCGCGCGGTGGCCGGCGTGAGCCTCCCGCCGAAGGTGGCCGTGCGCTCGGCGTCGATCCTCGCCGCCAGCAGCGCGACCCCGGCGGGAAGGCTGACCCGTTTGCCCGCGGCGAACGGCCCGCAAGGCCCGCTGTGGAACAGCCAGACCGGACGGTTCCGGAGCGCCTCCTCGTGCTCGGTGAGCAGGCGCACCGCCTCCGGACGCCATCGCCGGTGGTACAGCGCGCTCCCGACGATCACCGCGCCGTAGGGTTCGACGTCCTCGACCTCGGCGGCGTCCAGCAGATCGGCCGTGAGCCCGCCTTCCCGCAGCTCGGCGACGATCACCTCGGCGATCTCCCTTGTCCCGCCGGACCGGCCGGCGTGGGCGACGAGCACTGCGGTCATGCCCCCATTGTCCGCGCGGGCGCAACCCGCGCCACCGTCCGGCCTATCGACACGCCGCATTCGGCTCACCTCTTCACCCGTCAGTGCCCTACCCGGGAGGCAGGAACGCCGGTCTCACGGCCGGATCGGGCTCGTCGTAGTAGCGGTGGAACACCGCGGTCTGCCCACCGGACAACGGCGGCACGATCCAGCTCCACTCCGCCTGGCAACGGCGGCCCGCGCGCTCCTCCTTGGCGATGTGCGTGAGGAACCGCCTCGATTCGGTGTGGTGATCGGCGACGGTCACGCCCGCCGCGTCGAAGGAGTGCTGGACGGCGAGGGTCAGTTCGACCAGCGTGCGGTCGCGCCAGAGGGTGCGTTCCGATTTCGTCGACAGCCCCATCAGGTCCGCGATCACCGGCAGCAGGTCGTACCGGTCGGTGTCGGCCAGGTTGCGCGCGCCGACCTCGGTGGCGAGGTACCAGCCGTTGAACGGCGCCGCGGGATAGGTGATCCCGCCGATGACCAGCCGCATGTTGCTGATCGCCGGAACCGCGTGCCAGCGCAGCCCGAGCCCGGCGAACCAGCGGTGGTCGGGATGGGACAACGGGACCTCCAGCACGGCGTCCGAGGGCAGTCCGAACAGCTGCCGGTCCCCCGGTTCGGCTTCGATGAGCAGCGGGAGGACGTCGAAGGAGCCCTTGCGTTCGGGCGGGCGCCAGCCGTGCCCCTGGACGGTCTCGGTGAAGTCGGCGTGGCGCGGGTCGCCCAGTACCGAGCCGTCGCTGAGCCGATAGCCGGCGTACCGGATGAGCTGATCGTTGTGGATCTTCGGCCCGGGTCCCGCCGGGCCGTCCGGCGCGAACACGGTGATGGTCGAGCGGATCCGGCCCTCCCTGGTCGCCTCGCGCAGATGCGTGACGCACTCGTCGGCGATGGCTTCCGCGCCTTCGACGTCACGGCGATCCCGCACCTTCAACCCCTGCCAATACAACCTCCCGATGCACCGTGCGGAGTTCCGCCAAGCCACCCGGGCGCCGAACTCGACCTCGGCGGTGGTGTGCCGGTAGGTGCCGGTCTCGTCGATCTCGGCGCGGACGCTGTCGAGCCGCTCACGCAGTCGTGCCGTCCCGTCGTCCACCTCGGCGTGGAAGAGGCGGAGGAAGTCCTCCGCCTCGGCCACGTCCACCGTCCGTTCCCGCGGCCTCACCTCCGGAGGCAAGCGAGGGATATCCGTCACCCGCATGGAGGCTGTCGATACCTCGGCCTCCCACTCTCCGAATTCGACGCCGGCTCCGGCGGCGGGAACGATCACCATTCCTCCTGCACTCGGAAATGCCCGGAGGATCATGCCTGATCGGCGAGACGGCCGGGTCCGGACCAGACGAAAGAGGATACCCCAGAGAAAGACGAGCACTATCCACCAAACGGCAGAAGCCGCCGCCTGGATGACATTTCCGCAGGCAGCGAGCCTATCGACGACAATATTTGGAATCGGTTACCACTTCGCCTGATATTCACCGAATTTCATCGTGCGAAATGATCACCCGCTTTCAAGATCACTTTATGATCGTTATTCATCACTCTTTCGAGCGTATTCATCCGGCTCCCCTTCTCTTGTTTCCCCATGCCGGTGTATTGACCCGTGGCCGCCATCGCTAGAGTGCGGGCATCCCCGGCGGAAAGGAAAATCGTGGTCGACAGGCGGATTCCGGTCATCCTGGTCGCGGGCTTCCTCGGCTCCGGCAAGACCACCCTGCTCAACCACCTGCTGGCCAACCGCCAGGGCGCGCGGATCGGTGTCGTGGTCAACGACTTCGGGAGCATCGCGGTCGACGCGATGGCCGTCTCCGGCCAGGTCGACACCATGATGTCGTTCGGCAACGGCTGCCTGTGCTGCGCCGTCGACGCGAGCGGCCTCGACGCCATGCTCGCCAAGCTTTCCGAGGCCGAGGCCGGCATCGACGTCATCGTGATCGAGGCCAGCGGGCTCGCCGAGCCGCGTGACCTCATCCGCCTGATGATCGCCAGCGAGAACCCCGCCATCGCCTACGGCGGTCTCGTCGAACTCGTCGACGCGGCCGAGTTCGAGGCGACCAGGAAGCGGCATCCGGAACTGGACGAGCACCTCGGGTTCGCCGACCTGGTCGTGCTCAACAAGACCGACCGGGCCGACGAGGACACCCTGGCCAAGCTGCGCGGCACGATCGACGAGATCGCGCCCGGCACCCCGGTGATCGCGACCTCCCACGGCCGGATCGACCCCACCCTGTTCTTCGACGCCCGGCCGCGCGAGCGGGCGGGCCAGATGTCGTTCGACGACCTCCGCGAGGAGGAGCACGACCACGAGCACCACTTCCACACCGCGTACGACAGCGTCGCCTTCACCACCGAGCGGCCGCTGGATCCGCGACGACTGATGGACTTCCTCGACCAGCGCCCCGGCGGGCTCTACCGGATCAAGGGTTTCCTCGATTTCGGCCCGAACGACCCACGCTCTCGATTCGGCCTGCACACGGTGGGCTCGTTCATCCAGCTGGAGCGATCGGCGTGGCCGTCCGGGCAGCCGCGCCGGAGCGAACTGGTGCTGATCGGCTCGGGGATCGACACCGAGGCCGTCACCGCACGCCTGGAGGAGTGCGTCGCGGACGATCCCGAGGTCGCCGACGAGCGCGGAATGCTGCGCGTCCTGCGCTTCATTCAGGACTGAATTCAGGGCTGACACGCCGAAAGGCCTCGAAATACCCGGTATCGCCGCGCGTCTGCTCGACACTGATCCGCGGAAGGAATCTCGAGCTGGACCACCTGTATCGGGAGGACAGTTCCATGACGAACACCGCCGGACGCTGGTACCTCGTCGGCGCGCTGCCGGAGGACTCCCCCGCCGCGCACCTGATGACACGCTCCGAAGACCTCCGCTACCGGCGTTCCGCCTGCGGGGACAAGGAATCCCGGATGTGGACGCCGGTGGATCTCACCACGAGCGACGTCGCCCCGTGCCCACGCTGCGCCGCGACCCTGCCGGGCCACCGTTCGACCCGCAAGGCCGAGCCCGCCGTGAACACGCAACTCGCCTTCGACCTGCCGCTCTGAACCACCGCATTCAGAGGACTAATTGCTTTCTTTCTTCGCTCTGCTCGGCGCCACCCGGGGCGGCTCGTTAGGCATCTTCGGGTAGACGGGTGGCCAAGGCGCGTCCATGAGCCCGCGCTCCATGTCCTTCCGGGACATTTCCAGCAACGGTTCGATCGACTGCGGTTTCGTTCCCTCCCAAGGGTCTCCGCGTTCGGCGAAACGAGCGGGCACAGTGGACAGCGTCAGCTTGTCCGGCTCGACGGTCTCCAGTTCGTCCCAGCCGATCGGCGTCGACACCTGCCCGCCGACACGCGGCCGCACGCACCACGCGCCGAACACCGTCTTGTGCGGCGCGTTCTGGTTGAAGTCGACGAACACCCGGGAGCCGCGTTCTTCCTTCCACCATTGCGCCGTCATCTCCTCCGGGTGACGGCGTTCGAGTTCGCGGGCGAGCGCGACGGCGGCCGCGCGGACCTCGTAGGCGTCCCATTTCGGTTCCAGCGGCACATAAAGGTGCAAGCCGCGCGAACCCGAAGTCTTGATCTGCGCGGTGATGTCCAGTTCTTCGAGCAACGCCTTCGTCAGGACCGCACCGCGCCGCAGTTCGGGGAACCCGATGCCCGGCGACGGATCGAGGTCGACGCGCAACTGGTCGCTGATGTCCGGCGCGTCGGCCCGGTTCGGCCACACGTGGAACCCGAGGCAGCCCTGGTTCACCGCCCAGATGACGTGCGCGAGGTCCTTCGCCACGAGCGCGTCCGACGTGGTCCCGTTCGGGGTGGACACCACCGTCGTGGTCAGCCAACCGGGCGCGTTCTTCGGGACCCGCTTCTGGAACCACGACTTCCCGCCCGCGCCGTCGGGATAGCGTTCCAGCAACAGCGGCCTGCCGCCGAGCTGTGCGAGCAGCGGCTTCGCGACCGCGCGGTAGTACTCGACCAGGTCCAGTTTGGTCTCGCCGTTCTCCGGGAAGTAGACCTTGCCCGGATTGGACACCGTGACCTCGACGCCGTCGAGGTCCAGCGTGACCGGTTCCGACTTCATGCTTCCCCCAGCTCGGTGAACAGCGTGGCCAGCTCGGCGGGCGGGACCTCTTCGAGTTGCTCGTACGTGCACGAGGCCGGTTCCCGGTCGGGACGGAAGCGCACCAACCTGCCGCCGTGGCGGAACCGCGTGCCTTCGACGTGCTCGTACCGGACTTCGGCGACCCATTCGATGCGGACCGGCTCCCAGCTCAGGTCCTTCTTCGGCGCCCATCGGCTGCCCGCGCCCGGCATCCGGCCGCCCGCTTCTTCATGGGCTTCGGCCCACTCGCGCCAGGGATGATGCTCCAGCGCGTTCTCGCGCAGCGGCGCGAGCTCGTCCACCAGCTCACGGCGCCTCGCGGCGGTGAAACTGCTGGCCACGCCCACGTGGTGCAGGACGCCCTCGTCGTTGTAGAGCCCGAGCAGCAGCGATCCGACGCCGACGCCGTCCTTGTGCCACCGGAACCCGGCGACGACGCAGTCCGCGGTCCGCTGGTGCTTGACCTTCCACATCACGCGCTTGTCCTGCTCGTACGGCGCGTCGGCGGGTTTGGCCATCACACCGTCGAAGCCCGCGCCCTCGAACCGGGTGAACCAGTCCTGGGCGACGTCGGGATCCTCGGACAGCGGGGTGAGGTGCACCCGGGCGAACTTCGTGTCGACGACGCTCTCGAGCAGCTTCCGCCGCTCGGAGAACGGTTCGGGGGTCAGATCCCGGTCGTCCAGGGCGAGCAGGTCGAACACCACGAAACTCGTCGGCGTCTCCTCGGCCAGCTTGTTCACCCGGGAGGCCGCCGGGTGCAGGCGCAGCTGCAGCGCCTCGAAATCGAGCCCGCCCTCGGTGACCAGCACGATCTCGCCGTCGACGACGCAGCGCTCGGGCAGCGCTTCCTTGAGCAGCTCGACCAGTTCGGGGAAGTACCTCGTCAACGGCCTGTCGTTGCGCGAGCCCAGCACGACCTCGTCACCGTCGCGGAAGACCACACAGCGGAAACCGTCCCACTTCGGCTCGTACAGCAGCCCCGGCGTGCGCGGCAGTTCGTGCACGGCCTTGGCCAGCATCGGCTTCACGGGTGGCATCACGGGCAGTTCCACGAGGTGATCCTAAGCCGGACCACTGACAAAAGCGCAGCTCTACAGCTCCGCCAGCAAGAGCCCGCTTCGCGGTTTCGGCGTGAAATAGGTGGCCTTCCTCGGCATCCGCAGCCCGGCCGCGTGCACGGCCAGCACTTCCGCGTACGGGACCGGGGCCAGCAGCAACACCGCGTCGGCGTCTTCGGGCACCGGGGCTCCCGGCAGCAGCGGCCGCAAGTTCGTGCCCTCCGGATCGACGCCGAGTGCCCCGCGGAGCAGGTCCTGCTCGACGACGGCGTGGTCGAGGCCCGCTTTGCCGAGTACCACCCGGAACGCCGATCCTCCCGCCAGCACGGTCACCTCCCCCGCTTCGGCGGGCGCCGTCGGCGGGCCGGAGTGGACGTCGAACCCCGCCTCCGTCCAGCGCCGGACCAGTGTCGCCGCGTCGAGACCGGTGCCGGCGAGCACTCGGTGGATGGGCCCGATCCGCAGCCCCGGTCCCCCGGTGACCAGCGCCAGCAACGCGCCCCGCCCCGACGCGGCGGCGGCCGCGACACGGTGATTCCCGTCCGCGACCAGCAGATCCAGCTCGTCCAGCGTCGCCAGCAACTCGTCCTGGTCGTCGCCGGGACCGGCGAGCCACAGCTCGTGCTTGCGGCCCGCGCCATCCACTGTGGACAAGGTCGGCACCTGCCCTCGGCAGGTCCGCTCGATCAGCGCGGTCAGCTCGCGACCGCCGGTCGCGGGGACCAGCATGGCGGCGCTCGTGGCGACGCCGAGTCCGGCGAGCATCGCGGCCCGCTCCGCGACGACGTCCGGATAGACGTCCTCGGTGTGCCGGACCCGGGTCACGCCGTCGGCCCGGACCGCCGCCGGGTCGACGAGGCACAGCACACCCAGCGCGACGCCGTCCGGCCCGTCGATGCGATACGGCGCGACGACGGCGGTGACCGGGCGATAATGCCGCTCCCGGATCCGCTCGAAAGTCGCTCTGGCCTGCGGTAACGCCTCTTCGATCGAGAGGCCGCCCGCCAGCGCGGCCGGGGTCCTGGCCGGATGCTGGACCGCCAGCAGGCTGTCCCCGCGCGCCTCGGCGAGCGCGGCGGCGACCCGGTCCGGGTCGGCGAATTCGTCGACGTCGGGCCCCGGGACGGTGTCGCGGACAACCCAGCCACGGTCGATCGGGCGGATCCAGGTGCTCATCCGATCCATTTTGCGGGATACCTCACGGAAAAAATCGGTCCCATGACCGGGTGTCTCCATGGAATGCTTACCCATGCGAAGTAGTTGACGCCCTTCATGAGCCCGAGGAGAGCCCCTCAGATGACCACCCCGGCCCCGGTCGCCGCGAAGGAAGGGGTCGGTTTCCGTTCCGAACGCGGCCCCGTCCTGATCGCCGTGATGCTGTGTTCCGGCCTGATCGCCCTCGATTCGACCATCATCGCGACGGCGGTGCCCTCGGTGGTCGCCGATCTCGGCGGGTTCTCGCAGTTCCCGTGGCTGTTCTCGATCTATCTGCTGACCCAGGCGGTCACCGTTCCGCTGTACGGCAAGTTCGCCGACGTGCTCGGCAGGCGGCCGGTGATGTTCTTCGGGATCGCGGCGTTCCTGCTGGGCTCGGTGCTGTGCGGCGCGGCCTGGAGCATGCCGGTGCTGATCGCCGCCCGCGCGGTGCAGGGCATCGGCGCGGGCGCCATCCAGCCGATCGCGCTGACCATGGTCGGCGACATGTACACCGTCGAGGAACGCGCCAGGGTGCAGGGCTATCTCGCGAGCGTCTGGGCCATCTCGTCGGTGGTCGGGCCGACACTGGGCGGGGTGTTCGCCGAATACCTCGACTGGCGCTGGATCTTCTTCATCAACCTGCCGCTCGGCGCACTGGCGGCGTGGATGCTGTTCCGGAACTTCCGTGAGCGCGTCGAGCGCCGCTCGCACCGCATCGACTACCTCGGCGCCACCCTGCTCACCCTCGGCTGCTCACTGCTGATCCTCGGCCTGCTGGAAGGCGGGGTCGCCTGGGGCTGGGCGTCCGCGCCGAGCCTGGCGATCTTCATCGGCGCGGTGGTCCTGCTGACGGCGTTCGTGCTCGTGGAACGCAAGGCCGAGGAACCGGTGCTGCCGCTGTGGATCTTCACCAAACGGACGCTGATCGGCGGGAACCTGGTCGCCGTCGTCGTCGGCATGCTGCTGATGGGGCTCACCTCGTACCTGCCGACCTTCTCCCAAGGCGTGCTCGGCACCGGCGCGCTCGTCGCCGGATTCGCGCTGGCCGCGCTGACCGTCGGCTGGCCGATCTCGGCGTCGCTGGCCGGCCGGATCTACATGCGGATCGGGTTCCGGGACACCGCGCTGATCGGCAGCGGGGCTGTCATCGCGGGCGCGGGGCTCACCGTGTTCCTGGCGGCGGGGTCGTCGATCTGGCTGGCGGCAGCGGCGGCGTTCGTCCTCGGCCTGGGGCTGGGCCTGACGTCGAGCCCGACGCTGATCGCCGTGCAGTCCACCATCGGCTGGGAACGCCGCGGCGTCGTCACCGCGACCAACATGTTCAGCCGGTCGCTGGGCAGCGCCGTCGGCGTGGCGATGTTCGGCGCGATCGCGAACGCCACCCTGGCGAGCCGGTTCGCCAACCCGCCCGCCGGGGTCTCCGGCCTGCCGTCCGGTGTCGACGCGACCAGCGTCGTCCTGGGTGGCGACGGCCCGGAGACACCGACGACGTCGTTCGTGCGTGACGCCCTCGCCGGCGCCACGCACCACGTCTTCCTGGCGATGCTGGTGGTCGCCGTGCTCAGCGTCGGCGCGCTGCTGCTGATGCCGCGGCGGACCGAAGAGCTGAAGTTCGACTAGCGCCTAGTTCTGCATCGGGATCGCGTGCTCGACGAAGTTCTCGACGAACCGCTCGATCGGCTCCGGTCCGGCCGGGTACAGCACGAACTTGCTGAGCCCGGCGTCGATGTACTCGGCGACCAGATCGCGGGCGGCACGCCAGCCGCCCGCGATCAGCCGGGACGGATCCGCGTCGGACCGTGCCGCGATCGAAGCCGCGAGCGCGTCCGGGATCCCGTCCTCGGCGACGAGGAGACTGATCCCGAAGTGATCGGCCTCGACCTCCCGGTCCGCCTCGGCGGCGGCCTTCTGGATCGCCTCGCGGCCTGCCCTCGCCTCCTCCGGGGTGAGGAAACTGGCCAGCCAGCCGTCCGCGAGCCTGCCGACCCGCCGCAGCGCGTTGGGCGCCTTCCCGCCGAGCCAGAGGTCGAGCCGTTTCACCGGGCGCAGGCCGAGACCCACGCCTTCGACGCGGAAGAACTCGCCCTCGAAGGTCACCTCTTCCTGTTCCAGCAACGCCTTGATCAGCAGCAACGACTCGTCGAACACGGCGGCGCGACGGCCTTGCGGCACCGGGAAAAGCGGGAGTTCCGCGTCGCGGGCGGGCTTCAGGCCGAAGACCGGGAGGACCCTTTTCGGCGCGAGCGCGGCGAGTGAGGCGAGTTGTTTGGCGACGAGCACCGGGTCACGGCCGGGCAGCACCATCACGCCGGTGCCGACCTTCAGTTTCGACGTGCGGGCGAGAGCGTGCGTCAGCCCGACGACCGGGTCGATCCTGGGCGAGTACACCGCCTCGGGCAGCCAGAGCGAATCGACACCCGCCTGCTCCAGGACGTCGACCGCGGCACCGAACTCCTCGGGCGCCGTCCCGGTCCCCAGCCCGGCACCGACCCTGATCTTCAGCTCCTCCGCCACACCCGCTCCTTTCCGCCAGGCCCTGGATTCGGGCCGATGTCCAGTGTTCACACCAGGTACTGGCGTGAACAACCCCGCACGCCCATGGACTCTTCCCTCGAATTCCCCGTACATTCGAGTGTCGTGTGGGCCGTTCCCGCACGGATTGGGGGATTTTCGATGGCAGGGCAGGCTCTTCGCCGTTGGACACGGTGCTTCCACCCGGCACCGGAGGCCGGGATGCGGCTCGTCGCCTTCCCGCACGCCGGCGGCTCGGCAAGCGCGTACCGGCCGCTTTCGGCCGCTCTCTCGCCCACCGTCGAGGTGCACACCGCCCAGTACCCGGGACGGCAGGACCGCATGGGCGAGCCGGTCATCGACGATCTGCACGTCCTCGCCGAGCAGCTGGTGGACGTCGTCGCCGCGCTACCGAAGCCCTTCGCCCTCTTCGGCCACAGCATGGGCGCCATGGTCGCGTTCGAAGTCGCCCGGCGGCTCGAAGCGCGCGGACTCGTTCCGGCGGCGCTGTTCGTCTCGGCCCGTCGCGGCCCGGACGTGGTCAAGGAGAATTCACACCACCTCGCGGACGACGACACCTTCCTCGCCGAAGTCAGCAGGCTCGGCGGCACGGACGCGTCGATCTTCGACGACCCGGACATCCGCGCGCTCGCGTTGCCCGCGCTGCGCGGCGACTACAAGGCCGTCGAGACCTATCGCTACCGGCCCGGTCCCGACGTGAGCTGCCCGATCGTGGCGCTCGCCGGGGACGCGGACCCTGTCCTGGAGGTGCCGGACGTCGACAACTGGCGCGAGCACACCAGCGGCACCTTCGAGATGGACGTGTTCAAGGGCGGGCACTTCTTCGTCGACGACAATCTCGACGCCATCGCCGCGCGCGTCCTCGGCAAACTGACCGTCAGCCCCTGAAAGTCAGGCCCAGGTGGAAAGTTCCTTGGCCAGCGCGGACGGTCCGCCCGCGGTGCGCAACGTGGGCGCGCCGGGCCAGCAGTCCTGGTGGTCCCCGGTGCGCAGGGTCTCGGCGAACCGGGCCACCAGACGTGGCTGCGACGCCACCGTCCGGCCTCCGAGGTAAGCGACGACGACGTGGTGGTCGTCCGCGGACTGGGTCGCGACGGCGGCGGACCAGCCGTGTTCTTCGTGCCACATCAGGTCGACGTCGCGTTCGGGGAAGCCGGGAAGACGCCAGTTGAGCCTCAACCGGGCGGTGACGGGGCCGGTGAGGTCGGCCGTGCAGTCGTCCATCCGTATACCCAGTGCCGCTGCCACGTCCTCCAGATAGGCGTTCAGCCTGGTCATGAGATCCAGACCTGATTCCGTGGGCGCGGGGGTCGAGGTGGTCACGGTCCCTCAGCTTCCTGTCACTTTGAGTTGGCGTGACGGGAATTACCCACCCCCGCGCGGCTTCACACCCCCATTTCGTCACACCACGGTTTCGGTTCGCTCAAGCCGTGGCTTCGATGACCCGCGTCAAAACCTTGTGCAGCGCCTCCAGCTCGGAGACCTCCATCCCGAGCTTCTCGACGACGCGGTACGGGATCTTTTCCGCCTCCGCGCGCAACGCGCGACCGGATTCCGTCAGCTCGACCGTCAGCAGCCGCTCGTCCTCGGCGCTGCGCCTGCGGGTGACGTACCCGATCGTCTCCAGCCGTTTGAGCAGCGGTGACAGCGTCGCGGGTTCGGCGCGCAGAGCGGTGCTCAGGTCCTTCACCGCCTGCGGGCCCCGCTCCCACAGCGCCAGCATGACCAGATACTGCGGATGGGTGAGCCCGTGGGGCTCCAGCAACGGGCGGTAGATGGCGATGACGCTGCGCGAAGCGACCGACAGCGCGAAACACACCTGACGCTCCAGCGCGAGCGGATCCTCGCCCAGATCGATCGACTTCATCTCCGGCCCCTCCGTGTCCATGCCGCGAATCCTAGCCCGTGGCGTGCACGACACTAAAGATTAGTGTGCTAATCATTAGTGTACTGTGACGAGCAGCGAAGGAAGGAGTCGCCCGATGCCCGCGCCCCGCAAGCGACCGGACGTGTTCCGCTGGCTGTGGTACTCACTCGGCGGCAGGCTGCCCGAGCGCTACCACGACTGGATCCTCCACGACGCGACCACCGGAAGCTGGCGCTGGCGGCACGTCGCCCGCAGCACGGTGATGATCGCCCCGCTGTGCGCGGTGTGGCTGCTCTTGCCCGGACCGCTCCCCCTGCGGTTGGCGATCGTGCTGATGGCCGCGCTCGTGGCGTACTTCTACTCGATGGCCTACATGGAGGAGAGCATCGAGCACCGGCTCGCCAAGAACGGCTTCCCGCCGGGCATCGGCCGCCGGACGCGCGCGGAGGCGATCGCGGTCGCGGAGGCCGAGGTGACGGAGCGGTATCTGGCGCGGTATCGCGACCAGACCGGCGCCTGACCCTGCTCGCCATCGGGGGTGCTCCCGCGTGGTGAGGGTGTTGCGAAAGCCACGTTCGCAACGTTGAAGGTTGCGAACGTGGCTTTCGCAACATCGAGCGCCCCACCGCCAGCCGCGCCGCAAGCCCCGACGCCCGCCCACGACCAGGCCGGATGAGCCGTCGCGGCTAGAGTGCGAGGTGATGAGACGCAAGCTCCGCCCGCCGCTCCCGCCCCGCCACGGGCTCGACCCCGCGCGACTCAAGATGCCCGCCGAGGGGCCGTGGACGACGTTGCGGGAGCACCTCGTCGAGCGGCTCCCCCGGGTCACGCCCGAGCGGATCGAGGAGATGCTCCGCGAGGAGCGCATCGTCGGGCTGGACGGGCCGCTGGGCGTCGATTCGCCGTTCGTGCCGGACTCGTTCATCTGGTTCCATCGCGACCTGCCCGACGAGGTCGACGTCCCGTTCGACGTCTCCGTCGTGCACCGCGACGAGCATTTCCTGATCGCCGACAAACCGCATTTCCTCGCGACGATCCCACGCGGGCAGCACATTCTGCAGACCGCGTTGGTCCGCCTCCGCCGCGAACTCGATCTCCCGACGCTCGTCCCCGCGCACCGGCTCGACCGGGTCACCGCGGGGCTCATCCTGTTCGTGATCACCCCCGAGGTCCGAGGCAAGTACCAGACGATGTTCCGGGATCGCTTGGTACACAAGGAATACGAGGCGATCGCGCGGTACGATCCGGACATCGCGATGCCGCGTGAGATCAGCAGCCGCATCGTCAAGGAACGCGGGGTCATCGCCGCGCAGGAGGTCGACGGGCCGCCCAACGCCGAAACCCGCGTCGAGCTGATCGAGCACCGCGACGGCCTCGGCCGCTACCGGCTGCTCCCCGCGACCGGCCGCACCCATCAGCTCAGGTTGCACATGAGCGGCCTCGGGTTGCCGATTCTCGGCGACGACTTCTATCCGGAGCTGACCGAGACCCCGCTCGACGACTTCACCGAACCTTTGCAACTGCTGGCGAAGGTCCTCGAGTTCACCGATCCGGTCACCGGGGAACGCCGCCGGTTCGAAAGCGGGCAGACCCTCGAAGCGTGGACGGACCTCGACGCGTGGCGCCGAGGTCCGTGACACCGGCTCACTTCCGCCAGAACTTGATCCCGCTCCACGTCACCTTGACCGGCCCGGCGCCACTGGCCGTCCGGTACGCGCCGAACTTGTCGTAGTAACTGCCGCCGCTGCTGCTCACCGTCTGCTTCAGCGAACCGTTGATGTACACCTTGTGCGTGCTCCCCACCTGGTGCACGGTGTTGACCCGCACCGACGTCCCGACGGTCGCCCCGCTCCCCAGGGTCTCGCCGCCGTGGACGGCGTAGAGCCGTCCGCCGCGTTCGACCGCGAGCATGAAATACGGTCCGGCCGTCGGCGCGTCGCGGAAGGTCTGTTTCAGGCTGATCCGCGTTCCCGCCATGCTGGCGATCCGGAACGAGCCCTCGAACTGCCGGGTCCCGCCGGTGTAGGTCACGTAGCGCCGTTCCGCTCGCTGGTCCCCGCTCCCGGTGGAACAGGTCAGTTCGAAATCGAGCCCGTCGACGTTGCCGCACCCTCGTTCCTGGACGTTGAACGAGGGGTTCTCCGCCGTCCACGGCCCGGTTCCGACCTGGGCGTTCGCCGGCATCGCCGACGCCACCAGGCTGAGAACGGCCGCCGCGACCACCCCGGCGGTCCGAAGTCGTCTCCGCATCCTGCCTCCTGCGCACTCAGGGCGGCGGTGATGGTCCAGACCAGGACCAGGCTGCGACTGTACGAGCACGAACCGTCATCGGACAAGACGTTGACGCTCCGGCGTCCCGCTGATTGGGTAACGACGGTGATCCTCTCCATGACGGTCCTCGAAGGACTCGCGGCCGGGACGATCGACCTGGCCTTCCGGCGCTGGTCGAACCAGAACGTCCACCCCGGCGACGTCATGCGCCTGGAAGCCGGGGTGATCGAGGTCGAGTCGGTCGAGGTCGTCGACCCCGCCACCATCACCGACGCGGACGCCCGCCGCAGCGGGGCGGAATCGGCGAGCGCTCAGCGCGGAGGCCGAACTGTCCGAAAAGGACATCGAGGCGATCCGCGACCGTTTGTCCAATATGGACAGACACCGCTCGCGGACACACGAGACCTTGCGGATCATCGCAGGCAACCCCGGCCGCCGGGCCCAGGAACTCGCTGACCTCCTCGGCCGCGAAAAGGAATCACTGAAGGTCGACATCCGCAAGCTCAAGGGTCTCGGCCTGACGCTCAGCCTCGAAGTCGGTTACCGGATCTCCCCGCGCGGCGCGGCCTACCTGCGGCTCATCGGGGATCCCGGTAGAACGTGCTGAGTTCCGGCACGAGACGCTCCGGCGGGACACTGTGGAACTCGCCGTCGAGTTCGACCTGCCGTGCTCCGGGGATCGCTTTCGCGGTGGCTAGAGCGGCGGCTTTCAGCCAGTCCGTACTGCCGTTGCTGTTCACCACGAGGACGGGCGTCGTGATCGAGGACAGCTCGCCCGGCACCTTCGAGTCGCCTATCACCAGGGCGTCGTAGACGAGCGTGGGCGCGAACGACCGGAGTTCGGCCCACATCGGCGTCGCCTTGGCCTCGGCGACGGCTTCCGCCGGGGAACCGACCGCGGACATCATGAACAGCGCGACGGCGTCGTCCCACCGATCCGCCGCGACCAGCTCACGCATCTCGTCGGCGTAGCCCTCGGCGACTTCTTCCGTTTCGCCGCGATACGGCGACTCGAAGACCGAAAGCCGCGCCATCGGCACTCCCGCCGCGGCGGCGAGCAAGGCCAGCGCACCGCCGGAGGAGATGCCGTGCACGATCACCGGCTCGTCGAAAGCGGCGACGACGGCGGCGAGGTCTTCGATCTCGCGCTCGACGGAGTACGGCGCGGTGTCCCCGCTGTCGCCCCGGCCCCGGCGGTCGTAGGTCACCGCGGAGAACTCGGCCGCCAGCTCCGCGACCAGCGGTTCGTCGCCGTGCCGGTCGTTGGCGGCACCCGCGACGATCACCACCACGGGCCCTTCGCCACGTCGTTCGAACGCGATCGGCGTTCCGTCCGTGGACCTGACTGTGTCGATCATGTGGACCATTGTCATCCGGCGGCCCCGACGAGCGACAACGCGCCCTGGGCCAGCAGGGCCGAAGTGAAGAAGGAACCGGCGAACACGAGAAGCGTGACGACGACCGCGCGCCAGCTCAGAGTGCGCAAGATCTTCAGCTGCCGGGTGGTCACGGACAGACCGACGCAGGCGAGCACCGCGGTGGCCAGTGTCAGCAGGTCGACGGCGGACAGGATCCGCAGCATGACCGGCGACCACGGCAGCCCCGGAACGGTCAGTACCGCGCCGACGAGCGCCGCCCACAACACCGTCGGCACGAACCGGCCGGTCCGATGCCCGAGGAGCCGTGCCCCGATGGCGAGGACCAGCAGGACGAGAACTCCCGGTGCCGCACGCCATCCCTGAGTGACGAGCAGTAACACGGTCACGGCCAGGCCGGCGACCAGCGAGGAGGGCACGACAGTTGGTCCGGCCTCAGCCGTGTCCCCGGATTCCAGCCGGTTCCGTGCGGCGGCGGGGGCGCGGTACAGCCGCTCCAGCACCGGAAGGACGACGAAGGTGCCCAGCAGCACGGTCGTGACGTAGGTCAGCACGTCACTGGCCGTCGCCAGCGCGAGGATCTCGTCCTGGGGCAGGTCTTGGGAACCGTGCGCGAGTGAACCCGCGCACGAGATCGTCATGCCTCCGCTGCCGACCCCGCAGGCCATCGCCAGCGCGGTGGAACCGAACAGCGGAATCGCCGAGCCGACACCGGCGAGTGCGGAGAAGAACAATGACCCGAAGAGCGTGCCGCTGATGTAGGTGGCGAGAACGCCTGAACCTTCCGGCCCGGAGATGCCGTATCGCTCGGTCACCAGGGCGATGCTGGGTTCGCGGCCGATGGAGAAGGTGGCGCCGATACTCGCGCGCCCGAAGCCGAGCAGCAGAGCCGCCGGGAAGGCCAGCAGCACTGTCCCCGTCTTTCCCAGGCTCTGCACCAGGATCGCCGGTCCGGCCTCGATGATCGTGGGCAGCGACGTGCCCAGCACGACCCCGGCCCGCACCACGAAGACCACCGTCAGCAGTTGCAGGAGCTTCCCTGCGGTGGACCAGACCAGTGGGGCCACGTCCGGACGCCGCCAGGACAGCGACAGGTTGACGGCGACCGTGATCACGAAGGCGAAGAAAAGCGGAAGCAGGACGAGCGCGAACGTGCCGATCCGCAGTTCCAGCGCGCCCGCGTACTCCGTCCCCGCGGTGACCAGCACGCACAACACGGTCACCCCGATCGCGGTCACTGTCCCGATCTTGGCGTTCGATGGTTCGGACATGACTGTCGGCGCCCCCCTGGAACCCACCCCGTTCGATGATCTCCACCATGCCCGACAGCGGCACGACGGCACCGTCGGACATTCGAGTCGAACACGCGTTCGACAAATGATCGAATCCGGGGTAGGTTCGGTTGCCATGACACCCGCGCTTCAAGCCTCGCTCTTCGACGAGTGCGCCGCCCTCGGGCTCGGCTCACTCGACGGGACGCGTCGCACCGAGCTGACCCGGGGTGCCTGGATCGACGTGCTGCCCGGCTGGCTCACCGGCGCCGACGAACTGTTCACCCGGCTCGCCGAGGACGTGCCCTGGCACGCCGAACGACGGCAGATGTACGACCGTGTCGTCGCCGTCCCCCGGCTGCTGAGCTACTACCGCGAGGGCATGCCGCTCCCCCACCCACTCCTCACCGAGGCGCGGGAGAAGCTCTCCGCGCATTACGCGGACGAGCTCGGCGAGCCGTTCGTGACGTCCGGTCTGTGCTTCTACCGGGACGGGCGCGACAGCGTCGCCTGGCACGGCGACGACACGGGACGCTCCCGCACCGAGGACACCATGGTCGCGATCGTCTCGGTCGGCGCCGCCCGGCAGCTGGCGCTGCGCCCGCGTGGCGGGGGCGAAACCCTCCGGCACGCCCTCGGCCACGGCGACCTGATCGTCATGGGCGGCAGCTGCCAGCGGACCTGGGAACACGCCATCCCCAAGACCGCCAAACCCGTCGGGCCGAGGATCAGCATCCAGTTCCGGCCGAGAGGAGTGGCCTAGCTTCAGTCCAGGAGCACGGGCAGAGCGTCGACGCCGTAGACGATCGAGACCTTCCGGAAGCCCACCTCGTCCGGTTCGATCGCCAGCCGCATCTCCGGGAACCGGCGCACCAGCGCGGGATACGCGGTGCGCAGCTCCATCCTGGCCAGTTCGGCACCGATGCACCGGTGGATGCCCCAGCCGAAGGCGAGGTGCGACGTCGGCTCGCGGGTCGCGTCGAACTCCTCCATGTCCTCGCCCAGGACGCCGTCGCGGTTCGCGACGCTGAGCGAGACCAGGACGATGTCGCCCTTCGAGATCTGCACGCCGGCGATCTCCATGTCCTCCTTGGCGAAGCGAGGGAAGGCCATCTGCACGACGGTCAGGTAGCGCAGCAGTTCCTCGACGAACTTGTGGACGGCGTCGTCGTCACCGCGGACGGTGTCGAACAGCGAACGGTCCTTCAGTAGTACGAGGGCGCCGAGCGCGAGCATGCTCGCCGTGGTCTCCAGCCCGCCGGTGAGCACACCGTCGGCGAGACCGGCCAGTTCGCGGTCGTCGATCTCGTCGCCGTGCTCCTTGATGAGCATGCCGAGCAAGCCGTCGCCCGGGTTCTCCCGCTGCTTCTTGACGATGTCGTCCAGATAGGACAGTGACTCCGTCATCGCGCCGAGTGACGCGCCCGCGCCGCCGAAGAGGTCGAACCGCGCGGTGCTCAGGCGCTGGAAGTCGTCGCGGTCCTCGTACGGGACGCCCAGCAGCTCGCAGATGGTCAGCGACGGGATCGGCAGGGCGAAGGCCTCCCACAGGTCGACGGGCCCGTCCGCCTTCTCCATCGCGTCGAGCTGGTCGGCGACGATCTCGTCGATTCGCGGCGTCAGCCGGGACAGCCGCCGCATGGTGAACTCCGGGGTGAGCAGGCGCCGCAGCCTGGTGTGCACCGGCGGATCGGCGAACCCGAGCCCACCGGGGTTCTGGTCCTCGGTCACGCCCGCGTTCCCGACCAGATTCGTGAAGTCGCTGCTGAACTCGGTCACCTTGCCGAGTACGGCCTTGGCCTCGTCGTAGCCGGTGACCAGCCAGGCGTTCATCCCGAACGGCAGGTCCAGCTTGCTGATCGGCTCGTCCGCGCGGATGCGGCCCAGCTCGGCCACCGGGTCGAGACCGTCGCGTTTGAGCGGCTTCAGCGCGCTGTCCGGGATGATCGACATCTTGGCCAGGTCGAAGCCGTTTTTCTGCTGACGCGCGAGGTAGCGGCGGCCGATCCACGCCAGCACGCGCGAGCGAATGCTCCCCATAGTCCGCACCCTACTCCAGCCACTGGCCACCTGACCTGGCACAACAGGTCGCGTTCGCCCGGCCGGGCAGGAATTTCGACGGCTGTTCACCCGCCGTCCCACTCGATTCGTCACGTCCAGAACGTCGGATTCGAGCCGCGGACGGTTCCCAGTGGCCGGGAGACGTCGATCACGGCCGGTCACGACGAACCGGAGAGAACGCCTGACATCCGGCGGGGGTCATGAGATTGTCGGACCCTGCTGGGAGGATTCGGACATGTCACCCTCGCTCATCGGAAGGGACCATCCCGCGGGTGTGCTCCGCGCGGAAATCGCCCGTGCCGCCGAAAGCCACGGCGGGCTGGTGCTGGTCACCGGCGAGGCCGGGATCGGCAAGACCACGCTGGTCACCGGCGCCGCCGACGAGGCGAAACGCCTCGGCGCCCTGGTGCTCAACGGGTCCTGCTGGGACTCGTCGAGCGCGCCGGGCTACTGGCCGTGGACGCAGGTCGTGCGCGGGCTGCGGCGCGCGGTCGGGCAGGGCCGTTGGGCGGCGATGGCGGACAGTGAGCTGGACGTCCTCCTCGGCGAGACCCGCGGCGACGGCGCGGCGGACGGGTTCCGGCTGTACGACGCGGTGACGAGCGTGCTGGTGGCCGCCTCCCAGGATCAGCCGATCGTGGTGGTGCTCGACGATCTGCACTGGGCCGACGCCGCGTCGCTGCGGCTGCTCGAGTTCGCCGCGCGGCACACCTGGTTCGAACGGCTCCTGCTGATCGGCACGTACCGGGACGTCGAGGTCGAAGCGACCGATCATCCGCTCCGCTCCCTCATGCTGCCGTTGCTCGCGAAGGCCACTTCGGTCACTCTCACCGGGCTCGAACCGGAAGAGGTCGGCCGGCTCATGGCCAGGACGGCGGGCGCGGAGCCGGACGGCGCGCTGGTCACCGAGGTCCACCGCCGCACCGGCGGAAACCCGTTCTTCGTCGAGCAGACCGCGCGGCTCTGGCACAGCGGCGGCTCCGCCGAGACCATCGCGCCCGGGGTGGCCGACGCGTTGCAACGACGGCTTTCCCTGCTCCCCCAATCGGTTCTCGATCTCCTGACCACCGCGTCCGTACTCGGCAGGGAATTCCACCGAAGACTGCTCGCGGGCGTCGCGTCGGCACCCGTGCCCCAGGTCGACAGACTGCTCGACCAGGCCGTCGCGGCCCGGCTGGCCGTGGTGCAGGGGCAGGGCCGGTTCGCCTTCGCGCACGACCTCGTCCGCGAGACGCTGTACGCGAACCTGTCCGAAGCGGACAGGCGGAAGCAGCACGCCGCGGTGATCGCGACGGTCCGCGACGCCCCGGCGGCACCGGGCAGGCTCTTCCCCGCGGACATGGCCCGCCACGCGCTGCTCGCGGGCCGGGAACTCGATCCGGAAGAGGCCGTCGACCTGTTGCTGACCGCCGCGATCGACGCCACCGGCCGCATGGCGCTCGAGGAGTCGGCCACTCATTACCGGCGAGCGATGGAGGTCGCCGTGGATCGCCGCCGCCGCGCGGTGATCGCCCTCGAACTGGGAGCCCACCTCACGCGTCACCAGAGCTCCGAAGAGGGTCAAGAAGTCCTCGACGGCGCGTCGGCGCTCATTCGCGAACTCGACGACGACGATCTGCTCGCCCGGCTCGCGCTGACCCTGATCCGGGCCGATCACAAAGGACTGCGGGTCGAGGAGACCACGGCGCTGCTCACCGAGGCGTACCAACGGCTCTGCGGCGGGAAACCCGGCGACGACATCGACTTGATGACGCAGGAACTGACCGCGCGGATCATGATGACCGCCCGCGACGTGCACGACGATTCCGCCCTGCTGTTCGGGTTGTGGGCCCGGCACGACGCGATCTGGGGGCCGGGCACCGCCGCGGAACGACAACGGCTCACCGAGGAACTGATCGCGGTCGGCCGCCGCACGGCGAACCCGGAGCTGGAGCATTTCGCGTCGTCGTTCCGCTGGGTGGCGTTGCTGGAGCAGGGTGATCCGCGCTATCTGGAGCAGTACCGGGACTTCCTCACGATGGCGAGCGACAACCAGGTGCCGAGTTCGTATCTGGCTTCGATGATCGACCGGAACATCATCGCCACCCTCCAAGGCCGGTTCGCCGAGGCGGAGGCGTCCCTCCGGCAGCTGGCGCGCAGTGAAGACGACCACGAGCATCCCTACTTCGGCAATCTGCACCAGTTGCAACAGTGGGCGAGATGGTGTCTGCAAGGCCGTTTCGAGGACCTCGCCGGGTTGCACCGGGAGATCGCGCGCAGCGGCTACGGCTACAGCAGGCTGTTGGAAGCGATCACCGCCGCGCAACGGGAGGACGTCGCGGAAGCCGTACGGCTCACCGATCTCGCGGCCGAGGCGAGGCCGTTCCCGCGCGAACTGGAGCCGCTGTGGCTGCGCTGCCAGGCGCAGGCGGCCGCGTTGTCCGGCGATCCCGGCCGCTGTGAGGCGGCCCGCGCGGTACTCGCCCCGCACAGCGGCGAGTGGGTGGTCTCGCTCTACGGCTGCGAAGTCTCCGGGCCGGTCGATCTGTGGCTCGGCAGGCTCGATCTGGCCCAGCACCGGTGGAACGACGCGGTCGAAAGGCTGCGGGCCGCGGCCCTCTCGGCAGACCGGATGCAGTCCACGCCGTGGGCGGTCGAAGCGAAGTCCTGGCTGGCGAAAGCCTTGCTGGGCAGGAATCTCGAAGAAGACTCCGCCGAAGCGGCGACCCTGCTGTCCGAAGTGGACAGAGAGGCCGGCACGATCGGGATGCGTCAGGTCGTGGCGCGGGCCGCGGAGACCCGGAAGAACGCGCAGGCGCCGCCCTCCCCCGCCGCCGAGTTCCGGCGCGACGATGCCGTGTGGACCTTGCACTACGAAGGCGTCACCGCGCACCTTCCGGATTCGAAAGGCTTGCGGGATCTGCATTTCCTGCTCGGCAGGCCGGGTTCGGAAGTGACGTCCGTGCGGCTGCTCGATCCCGAAGGCGGTGAGGTGGTCGTCGCCGCCAAGAGCCTCGGCGGGGACGCCGTCCTCGACGACGAGGCGAAGGCCCGGTACCGCGCGCGGCTGGACGAGCTCGACGAACTGATCGACACCGCGGCGGAACTGGGCCAGGACACCCGCGCCGCCGCGTTGGATCGCGAAAGGGACGCGCTGCTGGCGGAACTGCGATCCGCGGCCGGGCTCGGCGGCCGCACCCGGCGGCTCGGCGACGAGGCCGAACGCGCCCGCAAGACGGTGACCGCCCGGATCCGGGACACCCTGCGCAAACTCGACGAGCAACACCCGGCGCTGGCCGCGCACCTGCGGGCGTCGGTCACCACCGGGTCTTCGTGCCGCTACGCGCCGGAAGACAAGGTCCCCTGGCGGCTCTGAGCCGCCAGGGGACCTTGCCACCCCCAGTTACTTGCGGTTGTAGAGCCGCATGGTCAACGTTCCGAACACCGCGAGGATGACGCCGCCCGCGATCAGCACCCAGGTGATCTCGCCGCCGTCCCAGTTGCCGTCCATCATCGAACGGACCGCCGCGACCACGTGGGTCACCGGGTTGACGTCGACGAAGGCCTGCAACCAGCCCGGCATCGTCTCCGGGTTGACGTAGATGTTGCTGAGGAAGGTCAACGGGAACAGCACCATCATGCTGACGCCCATCACCGACTTCTCACTGCGCAGCAACAGGCCGAACATCGTCCAGATCCACGAGAACGCGAACGAGAACGCCAGCAGCAGGAGGATCGCGGCGGCCACGCCACCGAATCCGCCGCCGGGCCGGAAGCCCATGATCAGCCCGACGCCGAGGATCACCAGCGACGCGATGAGGTAGCGCAGCAAGTCGCCGAGCAGGTAGCCGACCATCGCCGACGGCCGCCAGATCGGCAGCGTGCGGAACCGGTCGAAGACACCCTTCTCGATGTCGGTGTTCACCGAGATCCCGGTGTACATGGTGATCATCAGGATGCTGCTCGCCATGATGCCCGGCAGCACGAACTGCAGGTACTGCGTCGGCGAGCCGGACAGCGCGCCGCCGAACAGGTAGGTGAACATCAGCGTCATCATGATCGGGAACGCCGTGACGTCGAACAGCTGCTCGGGCACGTGCTTGATCTTCAGCATCGCGCGCCACCCGAAGGTGACCGACGCCGACAGCGCGCTCGGGCGCTGAGGGCGGTTCTTCGCGATCAGGACGGCGGCGAGGTCCTCCGCCTTCGGTGCCGCGAGAACGGGTTCGTTTTCTTTGACTGCCGTGGTGCTCAAGCTGTTTCCTCCTCTTTGCCGCGCGCGTCCGCGATCGGGTCGCCAGGGCGCGCGTTCGAGATGACACTTCTGTCCGAGGGAATAGGCGCCCTGCCGCCCCGATAGCGGGGCATGGCCGACGCGCGCCTTGTGGCCGCCAAAAGCTCGGGTGCTCGGCTGACCTCTGTGCTCAAGCTGCACTCTCCTGAGAAGAAGCCGCGGTGCGGTCGGTGAGGGCCAGGAAGACCTCGTCAAGGCTCGGCTGGCCGAGGGAGAAGGTGTCGACGACGATGCCCGCGCGGGCGAGCTCCGCCAGGGCACGCGCGGCGTGTTCGGCGGCCCCCTGTTCGGTGCTCTCGCCCGAAAGGCGGGCGGTCAGCGCGACGGGATCGGATTCGAGCACCACCTGGGCTTCCAGGTTGCGGACGAGGAGCGCTTCCGCCTCCGGCCGCTGATCGGCCTCGCGCAGCCGGACGTGGACGGCACCCGCGCCGACCGACGCCTTCAGCTGCCCCTTGGTGCCTTCGGCGATCACCTTGCCGTGATCGATGACGGCGATGCGCGAGGCCAGCTGGTCGGCCTCGTCGAGGTACTGCGTGGTCAGCAGGACGGTGGTGCCGTGCCGCACGATCGCGCGGACGATGTCCCAGACCTGGTTGCGGCTGCGGGGATCGAGCCCGGTCGTCGGTTCGTCGAGGAAGAGCACGTCCGGGGTGTTGAGGATGCTCGCGGCGATGTCGATCCGCCGCCGCATCCCGCCGGAGTAGTTCTTCACCTGCCGCCCCGCGGCCTCGGTCAGGCCGAACGCCGCCAGCAGCTCTTCGGCCCGTGCGCGGGCGGCCGGTTTGCGGTGCCCGGTCAGCCTGCCGATCAGGACGAGGTTCTCGGTCCCGGTCAGGTCCTCGTCGACCGAGGCGTACTGCCCGGTCAGGCTCACCATGGACCGGACCGCGTCGGCGTCGCGGACGACGTCCTTGCCGAAGACGCGCGCTTCACCGCCGTTGGGGCGGAGCAGGGTCGCGAGCATCTTCACCGCGGTGGTCTTGCCGGCGCCGTTCGGGCCGAGGACGCCGTACACAGTGCCGGCGGGGACCTTCAGGTCGATCCCGTCGACCGCCCGGTTCTCCCCGAACACCTTGACCAGCCCCGAGGCTTCGATGGCCAGTTCACTCATTTTCCTTTTCCTTTCAGAAACTTTCAGCAGACGTAGGGGCGCGCGGTGCGCGCGTCACGCAGGGCGAGGCCCCACCAGACGAGCTCGTCGAGCAGGGTGGTCACGGCCTGTCCTTGGCCGTCGGTGTCGATGGGGGTGCCGTCACGGGCGAAGGTTCCGTCGAGGAGGTTGAAGGCGACGGTGTCCCGCATCGTCACCGTGTGCAGCTCGGTGAAGACCGAGCGCAGCTGCTCGACGGCGTAGAGGCCCTGCGACCGGTGACCGTAGGAGACGAAACCGACCGGCTTCGCGCGCCACTCGTCGTAGGCGCAGTCGATCGCCTGTTTGAGCGACGCCGGGAAACTGCGGTTGTACTCGGGGGTGACGACGACGAACGCCTCGACCTCGTCGACCAGCCTCGCGAACCGCTTCATGTCGGGCGTCGGCTGCTCCGGCAGTCCGGCGGGCATGGTGAAGTCGATCAGGTCGAGGACGTCGACGACGACATCGTCCCGCTCCTCCGCGCGGCCGGCGAACCACTTGCCGACGGCGTCCCCCACCCGGCCTTCGCGGGTGCTGCCGATGATCACCGCGACCCGCAGTGGGCTGTCCTTCATGACCGACCTCCTCTCGCTTCACCCCCTAGGCGCGAGAAAGCCGCCGGGCGTTCGCTAGATCGGATCTAGCGGACGCCCGGCGGCTTCGGTCGGTGATCGCGTTACGCGTCGAGCGCGATGGCGATCGCGCCCAGCAGGGACGCGTCCTGGTCGAACTTCGCCGACACCAGTTCGGGCGGGAACGGCACCGCCCTGGCCAGCCGCTCACGCAGCGCGGGAAGCAGGATGTCGGCCGAGCGCACCAGTCCCCCGCCGACGGCGATGCGCTGCGGGTCGAGCGCGATGGCGAGGTTCGCGACGTGCATCGACAGTTCGTCGAGCGCCGCGCCCACCAGGTCCTTGGCCCGAGCGTCCTCCCTGGCGAGGCCGAACAGCTCGCCCGCGGTTACCGGGCGGCCGAGCAGCACACTCGCCCGGCCGCCCAGCCCACGCCCACCGACGGCTTCCTCCAGCGGCGCCGCTCCGCTGGCGAACCCGTCGGTGTCCTGCGGCGAGAGGAGGTTGTACCCGATCTCTCCCGCAGCGCCATTCGCGCCGGCCAGCAGCCGGCCGCCGACCAGGACCGCCGCGGCGATCCCGGTCCCCAGCGAGAGGAACACCGCCGGATCGGTGTCCGCCAGCGCCCCCCATCGCCATTCCGCGAGCGCCGCCGCCTTGGCGTCGGTGCCCACCTCGATTCCGACGCCGCCGAACTCGTCGGCGACGAGTTCGCGCAGCCGTAGTTCCTCCCAGCCCGGCACGTTGGGGGCCAGCAGGATGCGGTCCTCCAGCACGATGCCGGGACTGACGACGCCGATCGCGCCGAGGTTGTCGGCGGCGCCTTCGTCGGCGAGCAGTTTCCGCGCGGCGGCGAGCGCCCGGCTCACCACCTGTTCGGCGCCCGCCTGCGCGTCGGTGTCGAGCCGCCGGGTGACCAGCAGGCTCCCGGCTCTGTCCGCGAGCCCGATCGCGACCTTCGTCCCGCCGAAGTCGATCCCCAGGATCAGTTCTTCCCCCGTCACTTCCCGTTCCCCTCTGCCGCCCCCACGAACGATTCCTGAATTCCCTTGGGCCCGAACGGCCACACGCGCTCCGCCTTCGCGTAGGCGAGGAACGCCGCGACGCCGAGCGCGATCCATCCCACCGAAAGCCCGATCGAGAGCCAGGTGGCGGAGAAGTAGATGTAGACCCAGCCGAGCAGCGCGATGACCGTCGGGATCGGGTAGAGCCATTGGCGGTACGGCCGGTCCAGTTCGGGCCGCCGTCGCCGCAGCACCACGATCGCCGCGACCTGGGCGAGCGACTGGATCAGCACGAGCACCGTCACCGCCGCGTTGATCACCGCGGTCAGTGTGAACAGCGAGCCGATCGCGGTGATGGCGCCCATCGTCAGCACACCGGCCGTCGGCAGGTTGAGCTTCGGGTGCAGTTTGGCGAACACCGGCAGGAACACCTTGTCGCGCGCGGCCTCGAACGGGACCCGCGAGCCGCCCAGCAGACCGGCGAACACCGAGCCGACCGCGGCGATCACGATGAACACGGTGATGACCTTGGCCGTGCCCGTGCCCCACGCCTGTTCCAGCACGGTGGAGGCGACCGACGTGGCGTTCTTCAGCTCCTCCAGCGGGATCGAGCCGAGCACGCCGAGCTGCAGCAGGAAGTACAGGCTCATGATGCCGAGGATCGAGAAGATGATCGACCGCGGCAGCGTCCGGCCCGGGTCACGCACCTCGCCGCCGAGGTAGGCGCTGGTGTTGTAGCCCAGGTAGTCGTAGATGGCGATGATCAGGCCCGCGCCGAGCCCGGCCCAGAAGGCGCCGCCGCCGAAGGAGAAGGCGCCCGGCGTGAAGGCGAACGCTTGCGCGCCGTCGAAATGGGTGAAGGCCGCGACGATCACCGAGAGCGCGGCGAACAGCATGATCGCGAACAGGACGGTGGTCAGCTTCCCGATCTCGCCGATCTTGCGGAACAGCGCCAGCACGATCAGCGCGATGACACCGAGCCCGATGACCTTGCCGAGCGCGGTCGTCCCGCCGTCGTCGGCGACCCCGGGGATCAGGTACCCGAGGTACTGGACGAGGCCGATGATGCCGGTGGACATGATCAGCGGGATGAACAGCACCGCGCTCCAGGCGAACAGGAACGGCATGAGCCTGCCGGTCCGGAAGCCGAACGCTTCGCGCAGGTAGACGTAGGTGCCGCCGGCGCCCGGGAGGGCGGCGCCGAGCTCGGCCCAGATCAGGCCGTCGGCCAGCGCGATGACCGCGCCGATGAGCCAGCCGAACATGGCCTGCGGGCCGCCGAGGGTCGCGACCATCGCGGGGATGGTGACGAACGGGCCGATCCCGCACATCTGGGTCATGTTGATGGCGGTCGCCTGGAGCGGCCCGATCTTCCGCTCGAGCCCCGGCCGCGGGGATGAACTCAAAACGCGCCTCCCTGTTAGTTAGTAAAGTTTCTTAACATAATTTCGGGCGTGTCGGAAGGCCGGTCCGCAAAGTTGTCGTGCTCGGCGTCCACCCGGAATTGCCCGAAAGGGCGGAATCAGCCGGAATACCCCCGAACGGACCAAATCGTTACGTATCAGGGAGGCACCGTTCCGCGTCCTTAGCAAGAAGGGACGTCTTCACAGGGACGGTGAGGTCCATGAAACGGCTGTTCAGCGCGGCGATGGTGATCGCCGCCCTCGGCTTCGCGACGGCATGCGGAGGAACCTCCACTCCCCGCGACACTGCGCCCGCCGACCAGACCGGCGGCAGTGTGACCACGGAGCTCGCACCGACGGCGTCGGCAGGCTCGACCTCGTCGACCTCGTCCGGCGGAGGCGGCGGCCACACCGACGATCCGGCGCCGCCCGGGGTACCCGGCAGCCCGATCATCTACGACCACACCCGCCTCGGCGCCGCGCCGGAGACCGCCAAGTCGGACATCGAGGGCGACATCCGGAAGGTCTGCGGCCCGAAACTGTGCGGGGTGAAAGTGGTCATCTCCGGCAAGGGCGACTGCACCGCGAGCATCACCCTCTCGCCGGTGAAACCCGGCGGGACGGTGACGGTCAAGGCCAGGGCATGCCCGTCCGAGGTCACCGAGGAGAGCACGACCTCGGAAAGCCCGGCGTCGTCCAGCGAACCACCCGCCGAGACCACGTCCGGATGACGCCCCGGCGTGGCCTGCGCCGCCCGGAGCCGAAGGGTGCCGAGCCCGATCCCGGGCCGCCCCAGGCGCTCAAACTGGTCGGCGCGGTACTGGCCAACACGACCCTGCTCACCGCGTTGCTGTACTTCTTCGGGCTCATCGAGACGCAGGTGCTCTTCGCGTACTTCCGCGTGCACTACACGCTTCTCGCCCAGACCCCGGACGAGATCTTCGCGCGTGGTGTCGACGGCCTGTACCTGCCGCTGGCGGGTGCCGCGGGGGCGGTGCTCGGTTGCGTGATCGTCGTCCGGATCCTGCGGTTACGTCTCTCCGAGGGCGCGTGGACCCGGCTGCTGCGGATCTCCGCGCCGATCGCGGCCGGGCTGGGCGCCCTGCTGGTCATCGCAACCGTGCTGGTCGCGCTGAATCCGGAACCGTTCCGCGACCGTCCCGGCCTGCCGGGTCTCGGCTTCGGAGCCGGCGTGCTGATGCTGCTGTTCGCTTGGCGCCACTGGGCTTCGGCGCTGCGCCCGAGCCTGCTGGAACTCGTCCTGGGCTACGCGCTGGTCAGCATCGGGCTGTTCTGGGCCGTCAGCGACTATTCGGCGTCCGTCGGCACGCGGCGCGGTTTCGAGACCGCGGCGCAGCTCCCCGCGCGGCCCGCTGCGACGCTCTACAGCGCCGAGAGCCTCAACCTCACCGCAGGCGGCGTGCTCCAGGTGAAGTGTGCGGACCCCGATGCGGCCTACAAGTACCGGTACACCGGCCTGAAACTGCTGTTGCAGTCCGGCGGGCAGTACGTGTTCGTGCCGTCGGGCTGGCGGGCGGGCAGCGGTGTCGCGTTCGTGATTCCGAAGACCGAGAAACTCCGGCTGGAGTTCGGTCCCGCCCGGTCGACGCCACCCGCCGGCTGCTAGCTCAGGTGCCGCACCAGCCATTCCGTGATCGCCTCGTCGACCTGCCGCGCGATCGGCAGTTGCGGCGCCGGCTCGATGCCCGGGTCTTCGGCCAGCGGGTGCGCGAGGCCGGGAACGCGATCCAGCCGGACCTCGCCGGGCACGGAGTACTGGCCGCGCAACGCGCCGACGAGTTCGTCGGCATCGGTG
Organism: Amycolatopsis azurea DSM 43854; assembly: GCF_001995215.1. Classification (GTDB taxonomy): domain Bacteria; phylum Actinomycetota; class Actinomycetes; order Mycobacteriales; family Pseudonocardiaceae; genus Amycolatopsis; species Amycolatopsis azurea. Next base: position 88,869 of record NZ_MUXN01000002.1, on the reverse strand, counting down.
CGGAAGCCGGGGAAATCCTCTTCACCACTGACCAGCAGCAGCGGCGCCTGCTTTTCCCTGGCCGAGATTTCACCCGATCGTGCGACGAAGTCGAGCTGATCCGCCGCCTGCTCCGACTCATCGTTCCACGGATACGGCTGCTCCAGCATGCCTTCGACCAGGCCGATCACCGAACGCGCCCGCACGGCGGGGTTGATCAGGGCCGCCGCTCGGACCGGGATCTCCCGTGTGGCCAGGATCGTCAGCGCGACGGCACCGCCGAGGGAACCTCCGACGACGGCCGTCCGGGAGGTGTCGAACCCGAACCGTTCGCGCAGCTCGGCCAGGGCTGCGGGGAATTCCAGCGCCGCCTGCCGGACGAACGGGTCGACGTAGGCGAGCATGGCGTCCCGCTGGGCCCGCTCGACGATGGCGTCCATGCTGCCGTCGACCATTCTCGCGCCGCACAACGGCATTCCGAGGTACACGCGCCACGCCGGCACCCCTGCCAGCGGCAACGCGGCCGCGAAGGCGGCGTCGGAACGCGGCGCGTCGATCATGTGCCACGCGACGACCACCGGCGCGGGGCCGCTGACCTCGGCCGATGGCGGCAAAACGGTGAACGGTACCCCCGCTGCCGTACCCGTGACCGGTTCTTCCACCGCGATCCTTCCTCGTACGCTGTCGATCTCCACGATATCCACGACGCACCGGAGGCGGACCTCGTTCCGCCACAAGCGAAACAGTATGCCCGCGGCGTCACCCCGACGCGCCGCGGAGGTGGTTGCGGGCGATCGGCGGCAGCCGAATAGTGTTGCGGCCCGGCCCTTTGGAGGTGAACCGCCCGTGCCCGATGTCGACTACTACGAAGTGCTCGGCGTGGGCAAGGCCGCCTCCGTCAACGAGATCAAGACCGCGTACCGGCGCCTCGCGAAGTCGCATCACCCGGACACCGGGGGTTCCGCGCTCACGTTCCAGCTGGTCCGCGAGGCCTACGACACGCTCAGCGATCCGATGCGGCGCGCGGGCTACGACGCGGGCGGTCGCTCCGTGCGCGTGCCGATCCGGCCGCGGCCGAGACGTCGCTTCGGCGAAGAGCCGGGCTACGAGCCCGAGCCGGTCGTGATCGACCCGGAAGACCTCGAATGGTGGGAGTTCGCCGCACAGGACGGGCGCGTGCGCCATGGGCGGCGGCGCGGTCCCGGGCACACCCCGGTCGTGGCGGCGGTCGGCGGGATGGTGCTGGTCCTGCTGCCGGTGCTGACCGGTGTCGGTTTCTCGGCCCCCACCCTGATCATCTGGCTGATCCTGACCGCGGGCACGGCCCTGCTGGTGCAACGGCTCGCGCGCGGCTACCTCGCCGCCTCCCGCGCCAAGAACCGGTTCGCCGCCGAATTCGGCGGGAAACGCGTATTCGGCACCCCCGGCACCGAGACCGACGAACTCGCCGAACGGCTCACCGCCGACATGCTGGAGCGCTATCTGACCCGGCTGCCCGGCGCGCGGATCTTCCACGGCCTCTCGTGGCCGGACTCGGTGTTCGCCGACGTCGACCACGCGGTGCTGTGCGGGAAGCGGCTCGTGCTCATCGAATCGAAGCTGTGGCTGCCGGGACACTACGAAACCGACGACGACGATCGCCTGTTCCGTAACGGCCGCGCCTTCCGCGGTGGCGGCAGCCGGCTGGCGGAGAGCCTCGCGGAATACCGGCGGATCCTGCCGGGGGTCGCGTTGCGTGGGGCGATGATCGTGTACCCGAGCCGGACCGGTGAGATCACCACGGATCCCGACGATCCCTCCCCCACGCCGCCGATGACGCCGGAGCAGTTCCTGCACGAGATCGGCGGCTGGCTGGCGGCAGAGCCGTCCACTGTGGACTCGGCGACGATGCGGGTGGTGCGGGACCGGGTGGTCGGCACCGTTTGATCCGGGACGCGGTCTCTGGGCAGGTCCGGACCGGAAGGTGTCGCGAAAGCCACTTTCGGGACACCAGACGTCGCGAAAGTGGCTTTCGCAACGCGAGCCGGAGCATCGACGCGACGTTCCCAGCATGCCGGACCCCACATCCGACGCAGTACATGAAGGCCCCCTTCCTTGCGCCTGGCGCAAGGAAGGGGGCCTTCATGTACTGAAAGAGAACTACCGGCCCGAGCGCTCCTTGTTGGCGCGCGCGGAACGGGTGCAGACCTCACCGACGTCGACCGTCTGGCCGCGGTCGATGTAGACGTCCGCGAGCCCGACGAGCTTGCCCTTCGGCGACGTACAGGTCAGCTGGTACGCCTCCTTGGGACCGTAGGTCGGCGGGATCGGCGCCTGGAACGAGACACCGCCGGTCCAGTCGTCCACAGTGGACGGGTTCGCCTGCGCGTAGTTGACCAGCACGGCCCGGTAGTCCCCGGCGGGCGGGTCGTACAGGATCGCGTGCTCTTCCGTGGTCGAACCGTTCGCCGACGACGACACCATGTTGCCCGCGGCGTCGAAGACGTACAGGTCCCAGTCGGTGTCCTGGCTGGCCCACTTGACGTCGACGCTGAACTTCCCGTTGTCCACCTTCGGCAGCCCGTCGACGTGGAACGTGAAGCTCTCCGACGTCGGGTCGGTCGGGTAGTTCGCGTTCGGCGCGGGCACACCCGGCGGGTTGGTCACCGCGATGCCGGCCTGCGCCGGACCCTGCGGCTCGCGGCCGTAGCGGCCCGCGACGTAGGGACGGGTCGACGGGTTGATCGACCACGCGAACCGGCCACCGGTCGAGGACAGCGACGAGTTCAGGTCGTCGGTGACGTAGATCGGCGGCTTCGTCGAGCCGTCGGGCTGCACCACCGGGGAGGTCGGCGTCTGGAAGGTCTTGTGCAGCTTCAGCTGGTAGCCCTTCGGCGCCGTACCGATCAGCGTCGAGTGCGCCGCCGGGTCGGCGGCGTTGGCCAGCATGTCGATGAAGGCCGCACGGTTGCCGCCCTTGCCCGCACCGGCCGCCGGGGCGACGCCGGTGTACTCGGCGACGACACCTGCCTGGAACGGCGGGTGGAACTCGGTGTTGCCGATCTCGAAGGTGAAGCCCCAGCCACCGGTGGCCCAGTACGACCAGTCCTCGGTCGAACCGGTCGTGTCGTAGAGCGCCCACGACGGCTGGCTGGTGTATCCGTTGCGCGAAGCCATCTTGTCGCCGAGCGCCTTGTACGCCGGCTCGTCGAGCGGCGGGCGGACGGCGGCGACACCCGGGACACGCAGCACCAGGTTCGAGAAGGTGTGCAGCGTGATCAGGTTGGTCACCTGGCGGTTGGACACGATCGAGCGGATGTTCTGCGTCTCGGGCTCGGAGAACGGGCCGGAGCCGCGGAACGTGTCGCTGCGCCACAGGGTCGACGCGCCCGCGCCGCCCCAGAAGCCCGCGTAGTTGCGGTTCGGGTCGGTGCCACGTTCACGGCCGCCGGGGTTGGCCTTGCAGACGCCGGTCGCGAATTCCTTGGGCGAGTCGTTGACGTTGCAGTTCTTGCGCTTCATCTCGTAGTCGAACCGCGAGAAGTCGCCCTTGGGCTCGGCCTCACGGGAGATTTCGAAGCCGTCGGGGTTGACGATCGGCACGATGATGTTGCGCGTCCGGCCGACCAGACCGCGAACCTCGGGGTTGTTGCCGGTGTAGCCCTTGATCAGTTCGTGGGCCCATTCCATGGCGTGCTCGCCCGCGGGCCACTCCCGGGCGTGGTGCACGCCCATGGTGAAGTTGACGGGTTTGCCGTCCGTGATGTTCTTGACGTCGGTCGCGATCTCGAGACCGACGACGTCACGGCCTTCCCAGGTCGGCTGCGGCAGCGTGAACGCCGTGGCCAGCTTGGGGTTCTTGCGGGCCAGTTCCTTGACCTCGAACTGGTAGTCGTAGAGGTGCCGGTAGCTCGTGCGCCCGGACGGCAGGGTGGAGCCCGGCGTCTTCGCGGCGTACTCGCGGTCGGTCTTGGCGTTCTGGATCGACCGGGCCGAAAGGTCGGCGTCGACCACCTTCGACTTGAAGCCGTTGTCCGCCAGCGTCTTGCGGTCGGCGTCGTTGGCGAGGACGACCTCGACGCCGGTCGCGTCGGCCTTCTCGGTGACGTCCAGCCCGAGCCGGAGGAGTTTGTCCTTGTCCTGCTTGGCCGGGGTTTCGACCCGGACCAGTTCGGCGCGCTGCGGCGCGGGCGCGGCGCCGGTCGGTGTCCCCTGCGGGGTGAGCGCGAGGAAGTCGACCCCCAGTACCGCGTCGCGGGTCTGCCCGTCGTACCGGCAGGTCTGCACGACCAGCTTCTGGCCCTTCTTCACGAATCCTTCGGCGAGTTCGTGACTGCGCAACGCGGCGGACGCGGCGACCACGGCACCGGTCGCCTGATCGAATACCGCGAGGTCCCAGTCGCCTTCGGTGCCGCCACGAGGCGCGAGGCGCGCCTGCAGCAGACCGTCTACTGTGGACGTGAACTCACGGCGGTCGGTGCCGGACGCACCCGGCTTCTGCAACGCGGCGAAACAGGACCGTGCCACGGCCTGATTGGCGCGCACCACGTTGTCCGCGGCCCCCGCCGTCGTGGCCGACGGAAGGGCCACGAAGGTGCCGGCGAGCACCAGTGTCGCCGCCGTCCATCCCGCTCTTCGCCGGTTTGGTGAATACCCCACAGACTGACCTCCTTGGACAGTCCGGTGACCGGGTGAGGTCACCGGTAGCGAGACACTAGACCCGAGACCCCACCCGGGGGACCCGCCACAAGTCGTCTGCACCCCTTTCGGCCCAACGATCTCACCGAAAGTGCAGGAACGATCACCGCGGATGGACGCCATAGAATGGGACTTTCCTGTCGATTCCGACAGGAAGACCTAAGAAAACCTTCAGGTTGGGCGGTTACCTTTCCACCATGACGACGTCCGAGGTCACCGCCAGATCACCGCTGGCCCTGCTGGCCGCCGTGGGCTCGGTCGCCGGCGGAGCACTGCTGATCCTGCTGCTGCAGGTCCTCCCCGCCACCAGCGACATCAGCCCGGTCCGCCGCACCATCAGCGAATACGCGCTGAGCGAGAACAAGTGGATCTTCGACGTCGCGGTCCTGCTGGTCGCCATCGGTTCGGCGATCGGCTTCGGCGCGCTGATCCGCCGCAAGCACCTGCCCGCGCTGTCCGCGGCGTCGGTCTTCTGCGCGCTCTGGACGGTGAGCCTGGTGGTGATCGTGGCGTTCCCCAAGAACAACTGGGCCATCGGGCCCAGCACCGGTGGCACCGTGCACCGGATCGCGAGCGTCGTGGCCTTCATCTGCCTGCCACTGGCGGTGTGGTTCGCCGCGAAAGCCGTCTTCCCGTCCTCCCCCGCCCGCCGCGCGGTGACGCGGGTGCTCGCGGTGGCGGCACTGGCCTGGTTCGGCGTGATCCTCGGGGCGATCGTGGTCTCGATGAACGGCGGCAGGCCGTGGTGGCAGGCGATCCCGCTGGGCCTGGTCGAACGCGCGATGGCGCTGACCGGGCTGATCGCGCTGGCGTCGCTGCTCATCCCGGCCCGGGCCGTCGGCGATCCCGACGGCCCGGCCTGACGAGACACGATTCTTCACCGCGTCAGACGAGGAACCCTCGCGACATGTCCTGGACGGGCAGGACGACACCGCCCGTTTGCCCGGCGTAGCGCGGTGCGGGAACGAGCTCGTCCTCGTCGGCGTCCTTGCGCAACCGCGCGGTGCAGACCGAAAGGTGCACCACGTTGGCGCGCTTGTGATGGCGGTACACGTGGACGTCGGTGGCGAAGCACGCCGCGGCGAGCAGGGCCCGCCGCTGCTCGATGCGCTCGTAGCCGACCCCCGCCGGGCAGAACACGGTCACCTCGACCTCGTCACCCCGCGGTTTGGTCCACAGGATCACCGGCAGCTTGCCGTCGAGCGTGCACACCCGCGCCCGGGCGAACCCGGTCCGCAGCCGGTGCTGCACGACGATCGAGCGGAGCCGGTCGCGGAGGAAGCGCCGCGCCGCTTTCCAGTAGAACAGCCAGTTCGCGACGCCGAACAGCACGACCGCGGCCCAGATCGGGCCCACGGCCTGGAACAGCGTGAACAACGCGTACGGGAAGACGAGCAGCGCACCGATCTCGTAGCGCCAGTGGTACAGCGCGACGAGCGGGTTGGGCCGCCTGACCACCGTGACCTCCCTGGCCAGCTCGGCGATCGCCTGGGGTTCCTGCCAACGGCTCATGACCTTCCTCCTGTCCGTCCGGCGGTCTGTTCGGCGGCCACCGCCGCCGCGGGAATGGAGCGGACGACACCGGCACCGGAGCAGTCCGGGCAAACGGCGTCCTCGTAGGGCCACCAGCCCGTGCCCCCGCACGGTTCGCACGCGTGCACGGTGTCCCAGCGCGGATCGCGGTAGACGCGGCGCCTGCTCCCCGGCACGCGAGTCACCTGCCAGCCGCGCGCGGCCGCCCGGCGGTCCTCCTCCGCCGCGAACAGCCATTCGTGGAAGCGCGCGAGAAGCCGATCGAACCAAGGTCGGGGTGTTGCCGTGTGGATCTCGTGGTGGGACATGAAGTTCACCCCCGATACTGCAAAACGCGGATTCGGGTCGGCACACACGACGCCTACTCCGGCATTCGTGTGGCCCACAGGCGGCTCGAACCGGTTCGGATGCGCAGCGTTACGATCAGATGGCTGACAGCATCCGCTTTCCGGTCGCGCCCGGGTCGCACCGGCCCTGGCCTCCCGGCGGGTCTCGCACCCTCGGACCTGGCAGAACAGGGCGCGTCACAGCCATTCCCACGTTGTGACACGACGTTGACCGACGCGCCAGCGCGGTCCGATTCGCTTGCTGTACTCTCGCCGTTGTGTGCACGTTCAGTCACCGCCCTACATTGCCTACCCGAGGTAGGTAAGCCCGTGTCTAGTGCCTACATGAAGCCTACATCGGCCGGGGACCGGCCGGTAAGTCCCGATGCGGAAACCGTTACCGCGTCGGATGTCGGCCGTGAGCTGCGGCGGCTGCGCAAGGCCGCGGGCGAAACGCAGGCCGAGACCGCCCGGATCATCGGTGTCACCAGGGCGAACCTGACCCAGTGGGAGACCGCGAAGTACCTGCCGTCGCCGCACAACGCCCGCCAGCTCGACGACCACTTCCGCGCCGCGAACAAGCTGTTCAGGCTGGTGGAGAAGGCCCGATCACCCCAGGAGCACGCCCCGCCCGCGGTCGGCGACGCAGGCGTCGTCGACACCTCTCGTTCGCTGCTCCAGGTCTTCCACACCGTCGGCGCCAAACTCACCGAGCACCTGATCCACGACGCCGACGGCAAACCGCTCGGCTGGCGCCACAACCTGCAGAAGAACACCGGGCCGAAGGCACTCAGCACCGCGTATGGGATCAATACGATGCTGCTGGTAGGCGATCCCTACATCGACCTACATACGCTCGCCGAAGATCTCTACCGGCTCCAATCGATGCACGGCTGGCGGGGCCGCGCGGGCGGGAAACGACCGGAGACCACCGCGTCGGTGGTCGACGCCCTCTTCCGCACCAGCACGATGTCCGCCGACGAAGGGCTGGCACGACTCGACGGGTCGCTCGACCTGTACAGCCGGACCCGCCCGTACCTGTTGTCCGCCGTGCTGCACACGGCGGTCCGGCTGCGGCCGGACGCCCCGCTGACCGACCGGCTGATCGACGCCCTCCTGGCGGCCCGGCTCGACTTCGACGGCTCACGCCTGTGGCCGGAGAAGAACGAGGCCGGCCTCGTCGCCCCGGAGGCCTCGGTGGTCCACACCGCGCGGTCGGTCGTCGCTCTCCGGGACGTCCTGCGCAGCCGTGAAGATCGCAACGATGTCCGGGAAGCGGCCGACGAAGCCACACAATGGCTCATCGAGCGGTCGCACTCGGACGACGGCGTGGCCGAGGACCTGGAAAGGCCTCGTCCCGACGGTGAAGGAACGACCCGGATCATCATCCGGCACTTCACCGCCGCCTGGGTCGTCCAAGCGCTCGCGAACGCCCCCTCCCTCCCCCTCCCCCGGCTCAACCGCGCGCTCGGAACCCTTTGGGAGCGCTACGACGCCGAACAAGGACTGTGGGTCTGGGGCAGCGGCGACCTCCCGATCTGGCAGACGCTGGACGCCGTCACCGCCCTCCGCGCGGCCGCGCTCGCGGCCGCCGCACCCCCGCTCAGCCCCCCAGGAACTCCATGATCGACTCTCCGCCCTCGACCCTCGTCGCCGCTCCGGACGGCGACGCGGACCTCACCTGGCTGCGCACGGTGGCACACCGGGTCCAGGACGCCCCGGGCACTTTTCTCGCGTGGCTCGAAGAAATCCTCGGCGACGAAGAAGCCGTGCGCGCCGCGGCGAAGCGTTCCTACTGGCATCCCAACGGATTCGCCAAAATGGTGCTCCACTCTTCGGCCGATTTCCGGATCCGGCTCCACGTCTGGCCGGAATCCGCGGAACCGTCCCGCGGTGAATCCAATCCGCACAGCCACCGCTGGGAATTCGCCTCGGCCATCGTCGCGGGCGAAGGCCTGCACATGGTCGAGTACCGCGAAACGCCCGAAGGCGGCAAGGCGCACAACCGCTTCCGCTACGGCGCCGATCCGGCGAATCCGGCCGCGTTGCTCGCGGACGGCGAAGCCCGGCTCGCGGTGGAGAAGACCCCGCACGTCCGGCGTGGCGACGTCTACTCGTGCGACACCACCGTCGTGCACACCGTCCGGCCGATCACGGCGGGCCTGACCGCGACGGTGGTGATCCAGGGCCCGCATCGCACCGGCACCACCGTGGTCTACTGCGAACCCGGCCAGACCGACGACCAGCCCAACGGCGAACTGACCGAGACCGACTTCCGGATCCTCGTCGGCGCCGTCGCGAAAGCGGTGGCGTCATGCCCCTGATCCGGCCCGCGCTGCGCCGCGGGATCCTCACCGACAGGGCGATCAGGCGCGCGCACCGGAACGGGGAACTCTCCATCACCCCGTTCGAACCCGGTCTCGTCCGCCCCGCCGCGATCAGCCTGCGGCTCGGCCACGAGGCTTTCGCGCTGGAATCGACCGGAACCGTCGACATCGCCGACCGGACCACGTATCCGGAACTGCGGCCGAAGGAACTCGACGCCGAAGGCAGGATCAGCGTCGAGCCCGGCGAAGTCGTCCTCGCGCCGACCCTGGAGAAAATCGGGCTTTCGGAGAAACTCGCCGGGCTCGTCGACGGCACGAGCGACTACGCGCGGCTCGGCATCAGCGTCGTCCTCTGTGGTCAGGTCAGCCCCGGCTTCGGCAGCGAGAAAGGCGCCGTGCTGACCCTGGAGATCGTCAACCACCTACGGCATCCGGTGCTCCTGCACCCCGGCACCCGGATCTGCAACCTGATGCTGTTCGCCTCCACCGGCAGCGATCAGCCCTACGGGACCATGCCCGGCAACTACTCCAGCGACCACACCGTCGCCCCGTCCCGATTGGCGGACCATGTCGGTCGTAACTGAACTCTCGCCCGTCGGTGACGACGTGCACCTCGGCGAACTCGGCGAACACGCCATCCTGGAACACATCCTGCGGCCGCGCTACGGCGGCGTCCACGGGTTCGGTGACGACTGCGCGGTCCTCGACGCCGAAGAAGGGCTTCGCGGCGAACTGGTCGCCACCACCGACAGCTGCCCCACTCCCCTGGTCACCATCCTGGGCGAAATGGATCCGTACCACGCGGGCTGGCTGCTGGCGACGATCAACCTGTCCGATCTGGCGGCGGCCGGCGCCACCCCGCTCGGCCTGGTCGTCAACTACACCCTGCCGAAGACGACCACGGCCGGCGAATTCCGGCGGCTTCTCGACGGCGTGGACGACTGCGCGGCGACACACGGGACCAAGGTCGTCGGCGGCGATCTCCGGGACGGTCCGGTCCGGCAGCTCACCGCGACCGCGATCGGCCGGTGCGTTCCCGGGAGCAGGCTCGGGCGCGCGGGGGCCGAGGCCGGCGATCGCCTGCTGCTGGTCGGTTCGCCCGGCTACCTCTGGGCGTACGCGTTGCTCGTCGAAGAGCAGGCTCGGCTCCCGGAGTCGGTCGTCGCGGAGATCCGTGACCGCGCCTGCCGTCCGATGGCCCAGGTGGCCGCCGGGAAGATCCTCGCCACGGCGGGGCTGGCGCGCGCGGCGATGGACGTGTCCGACGGCCTTTTCCCGACCGTGCGGACCCTGTGCGGCGCCAACGGTCTCGGCGCGCGGATCACGACGGACATCCAGCTCGACAACGCGCCCGCCGACGTCTGCGAACAGTCGGGACTCGGCCGGTTCGAACTCGCGCAGGCCTGGGGCGATTGGACACTCGTGGTCGCCGTGCGGCCGGACGACGTCGAACTCGCCAGGAAGACGCTCGCCGCGGAAGGCGTCGCCGCGCAGGAGATCGGCACCCTCGTTCCCCGCGAGGAAGGCATCTCGCTGGACGACGGCGAACCTTGGGAAGGGATCGCGCAGGAGCGCTTCTCGCCGAGTTCGTGGCACGGTGGCGAGCTTCCGAAGCTGATCACCGAGGTCCTCGGCAGGCGCGCGGGCTGAGCTCCGGCGGGTCGTGAGTGGAAAGTGTCGTTAGAACGACCCGAAACACTCACGACCCCCTCGGCCCAGCGCTACCCGACGGCGCCCAGCGTTGCGAAAGCCACTTTCGCAACGCTGAAGGTTGCGGAAGCCACTTTCGCAACACCCGAGGCCGGTATGCAGGCGCGCGGGGCTGAGCTCCGGGCCTCGTGAGTGGCGATTCGGGTTCTAACCCGAATCGCCACTCACGACCACCTGTACCGACACCTACCTCAACCGGTAAGCGTCCTTGACCGTCTGCGTCACCGAGTTCCCGGCCGAGTCGGTCGCCGAAAGCCGCAGCGACACGAAGGGCGAGGAGCCGAACGGCGGCGCCACGACGAAGGCCTGCCGGTGCGCGCCGCTGCCGAAGACGAACTGCCGTCGCCAGGTTTTCCCACCGTCGAAGGAGGCCTCGGCGGTGACCTGCCGGACGGTGCCCGCCATCCCCGCGGACCGCTCGACCTCGATCGGCACGGCGAGCGGGAACAGGCGCCAGGCGTCGTTGGCCGGGCCGAGCGACGGGGTGGCCCTCAGCGTCATCAGCGGAAGCGGCGTCTCCCCCGTTGCCCGCTGCGAACGGAATTTCCACTCCATGACCACGTTTCCGGACAGCTCGGCGTCGGCGCCTTCCGGCCGTTTCGCGTCGACTGTCAGCGTGTAGTCGCCGTTCTCGGGCGGCACGGTGAAGGTGACCGGGCCGTTGCTCGGCCAGACGTAGCCCGGCACCCTGGGCAGGGAACCGACCTCCTTCCCGTTCCGCGAGAGCCGCGTGGTGCCTTCCACCGCCGAAAGGCTGATGTGCTCACCCCGTGTCGAGAGCAGCGGCAGCAGGACGCTGAAGGTGTCACCGTCGCGCACCGCCTTGGTCAGCTTCGCCAGGGTCGGGCCGACGATCGCGCGATTCCAGTCCTCTTTGGACCGTTGCCCCGCACGGTATTCCACGCCTGAAGCGGTTTCCTGGATGTCGCTCCAAGTCGCGTTGGTGCCGGCCCGGTGCACCAAGAGCCGCTTCAGCCAGCGGATCTTCCCGGTGCTGTAGAACTCCTCGCGCGTCGAGGGCAACTGCGCCTGAGCGGTGAGGAACCATGCGTTGCCGAAGGCGACCTCGTTGTCGTACGGCGAGGGCAGCACGTGAAGGTTGCCCCACTGCTTGCCGGTGGAGGCGTAGGTGGCGGTCACCTTCGCCAGATCGTGGTCGCGCACCCGGTACGCGGAGACGTCGGGAACCCTGCCTTCGCTGGGGAATTGCAGGTTGTAGACGTACGGACTGTTCTCCGAACGGCCCTCGTCGGTCTGCTTGCTCAGCATGGTCGTGACGAGGAAGCCGAAGCCGGGCACGGCCGTGCGGGTGGGAGCGACGTAGGCGTACTGTTCGTCGTGGAAAAGCCTCGGCTGATACCAGGAATGGCTCGTGGCGCCCCGTCCCGTGACCTCTTCGGAGAAGACGACGATCTGGCCGTTCGAACTGGCGTCCTCGCGATCCGTCCGCACGGTCACCGGCTTCGCCAAACGCCCGTCCAGCACGACTTCCCGGTCCCGGTCGAGGACGAAGCCCGGCTCACTGACCAGACTCGACCCCGGCCGCTCGTCGATCTGCGCGACGAACAGGTAGCGGCCCTGAGGCAACCGGATCGGGCCTCCCCCTTCCTTCGCGGCGTAGATCTTCAGGTCACCACTGTCCAAATTGGTCACGATGAGGACGCCGCTCGGCCCCTGCGGGCCGGGTCCGTTGCCCTTGCGGTCGAAAAGCCTGACGTCGGCCGAAAAGACCTCGCGCTGGAGGTCGGCGCCGATCAGGCTGCGGACCTCGGTACCGGAGGCGGAGGTGGCGAGCAGCGTGCCGCCGTAGGCACCGCGAGGCTTCTGCCCGGGGTTCACGGTGACCACCGCGGTCGCGGTCGCCCCGGCGGGCACGGTGACCCGCGGCCGGTCCACCGTGAACAGGCCGTCGACGGCCGGCTTCCCGTTCTCGTCGCGGACGTCCAGCCGCAGGTCGAGATCGAGGGGCGCGTCGCCGCCGTTGCGGTAGGTGATCTCGCGGGTCAGCGGTTTCGGGTCGGCCACCGGAACGGTGCCGAAGGCCAGCGTGGTGACGTCGGCGTGCACGCGCTGCTCGACCGCCTTGGCGACGTCGATCCGTCCCGCTCCTTGCTGGAAGACGGTCGGTCCGTCGGCAGGCTTCGCGGTGCCCGTGAGGCCGGCCTTGAGCTGCTCGGGCCGCCAGTCGGGATGCCGCTGGACGAGCAGCGCCGCCGCGCCCGCCACATGTGGCGTCGCCATCGAGGTGCCCGACATCGGCTGGTAGCCGCCTCCGGCCTTCGCCGCGACGATCTCCACACCCGGCGCGGCGATCTCCGGTTTGACTGCGTTGTCGCCCCGGCGCGGTCCCTTGCCGGAGAACGACGCGAGCGCGTCGGCCCGGTCCACCGCGCCGACGGTGAGCGCCGCGTCGGCACTGCCCGGCGACCCGATCGTGCCCGCGCCCCGTTCCCCGTCGTTGCCCGCGGCGATCACGAACAGGACGCCGTGGTCCTTCGTGAGCCGGTTCACCGCCGCTTCCAGCGGATCGATGTCGTCACCGTCTTCGCCGCCGAGGCTCAGGTTGATCACCTTCGCGCCCTCCGCGACCGCCCACTCCATCCCGCTGATGATCTCGGACCAGCCGCCGCTGCCGTCGTCACCGAGGACCTTGCCCACAAGCAGCCCCGCGTCGGGCGCGACGCCCTTGAGCCGTCCGCCGGACGCCGCGCCGGAACCGAGGATCGTCGAGGCGACGTGCGTGCCGTGGCCGTGCCGGTCGGTGGGGTCGCCGCCGCCGGAGAAGTCCTTGGCCGCGACCACCTTGCCCGCCAGATCCGGGTGACCGGCGTCGACACCGGTGTCCAGCACGGCGACCTTGACGTCCTTGCCGGTGAACCCGCTCCGCCAGGCCTGCGGCGCGCCGATCTGGGGCACGCTGTGGTCGAGGTTCGCCTTGACCTTGCGGTCCAGCCACACCTTCCGCACCGAAGCCGCGCGAGGACCGGTCAACGCGGACCAGAACTCCCCCGCACGGTCCTTGGGCTGGGCGAACGCGGTCGCGCCGACGCTGTCCAGCCGCCGTACCGCGGTCGCGCCCGCGATGGCCGCCGTGCCTTCCTGCTGCACGATCAGCGGAAGAGTCGGTCGCGCGCTGTCGTCGTAGCCGTCGGCGAGCAGCCGGTCGATCCGGAACAGGCGCTCGTCCAGGACTCCCTCGGCCACCAGCGGCAGGGCGTCGGCCGGGTACACCGACCAGCCGTCCTTGCCCTGGCTGCGCTGGAAACCCATCCGCTCGCGGCCGGGACCCGGTTGCACGGAGAGCGCGGGTACTCCGCCTTGCCGCTCCTGCACGGTGATCCGGTCGCCGGTGATCAGGGTGAGGGTGCGCGGACCCGGCGCGGCGTTCGCCGTCGGCGGCTGGTCGGAAGCGGCCTGCGCGACCTGCGCACCGGTCACCCCGAGAACGGTCACCAGGAGCAGACCGCCCAGGACGTGAGTTCTTCGGCGCATGAAGCACCCTCCGTTCATTCCTCCACGAACGTCCACAATGGACTTGATCCGGACAATGCACCGCCTCCGGACGCGCCGAGAATTGCGGAAAAACGGTGTGTGACGCCACATTTTTGAGCGATCGGGTCATCCGGCATGCCCGTTCGGGCACGGATCGGACCTGCGAAGTCGCCGGTCTCGCTTCCTGGATAGCCTTCGATGGGAAGATCATGCCGTGAGCTGAGGAGGGGGAACGGCCGGTGGGGAACCCGCTCGTCGCGGAAACCAAGAGTTCGACTCAAGGCTTTTCGGGCATTCCGTTGCTGGAGTCGGCGAACGATCTGAAATCCGCGATCGAGAGCGGCGATTGGGCATCGGTCGCGATGGGGGCGGTCGGCACCGCGCTCGACGCGTTGTCGATGGCGATGGACCCGTTCGGCGCGATCCTCGCCGCGGGTGTCGGCTGGCTGATGGAGCACGTGGGCCCGTTGAAGCAGGCGCTCGACGCGCTGGCGGGCAACCCCGACGAGGTCAAGGCGCAGGCCGAGACGTGGAAGAACGTCGCCAAGGAACTCGGCGACGTCGGCACCGAACTGGTGGCCATGGTCAAGGCCGACACCGGGAGCTGGAAGGGCGAAGCGGGCGACAACTACCGCAAGCGCGCCGAGGACACCGCGACGCTGATCACCGCGGCGCAAAAGGGCGCCGAGGGCGCGGGAAGCGGTGTGCAGACCGCGGGCGAGGTCGTGGCCGCGGTGCGGACGCTGGTCCGCGACATCATCGCCGAACTGGTCGGGCACCTGGTCAGCTGGGCGCTCCAGGTGGTGTTCACCCTCGGCATCGGGCTCACCTGGGTCGTCCCCCAGGTGGTCGCCGCGGTCACCAAGACGGCGAACAAGATCGCCGGCCTCACCAAGAAACTGGTCAAGGCGCTCAAAGCCCTGATGCCGCTGCTCAAACGCGCCGACGACCTGTTCGCCGACGCGGCGAAGTCGCTCAAGAAGCTGACGCCGGGCAGCACGAAGTCCGCCAAGAAGACCGACATCGACGAAGGCACCAGCGCGTCCAGCGCCAAGGGGCCCGGCGGCGGTTCGCAGTCCGGCAACGGTGGTGGCACCGGCCCGTCGAGTACCCACGGTTCCCCCGATCCCACCCCCAACGGTCCGCCGCCCGTGACAAAGGGGCCGGACAACGGCTCCACGAACCCGTCCGGGTCGTCCGGTTCGCCGAACAAGCCGAATCCGCCGCGCAAGGGCGCTGTCGAGACCAAGAACAAGAAGTGCAAAACGGATCCGGTCGACATCGCCACCGGGGACGTCCTGCTGGTCCAGCGGGACCTGACGCTGCCCCACACCCTCGACCTGATCCTGGAACGCACGCACACCTCGTCGTACCGGGCCGGTCTCTGGTTCGGTACGACCTGGGCGTCGACGCTGGACCAGCGGCTGGAGCTCGACGACGAGCACGCCGTCTGGTTCTCGCCGGACGGGATGCGGCTGGTCTACCCGCTGCCGGCACCCGGTGCGGCCACGCTGCCGCTGGAAGGCCCGCGCCGCCCGCTGCTGCGCACCGGGCGCGGCTACCGGCTGACCGACCCGAAGACCGGCACGTCACTGGTCTTCGCCCCGCTGCCGGGCCGCGGCGGCGCCGTGCTGCCGCTGATCCGCACGGAAGGCAGCGGCGGCGACACCATCGACGTCGAATACGACGATCTCGGGGCGCCGCTCCTGCTGCGCCATTCAGTGGGGTATCTGGTCGAGTTCACCTCCGCCGACGGCCGGGTCACCGAGGTCCGCGTGGCCGACCAGGACACCGGCTCCCGGGTGGTCGTCGTGCGGTATCGCTACGACCGCCTCGGACGGCTCACCGGAATCGTCGACTCCACCGGCCTTCCCCAGCAGTTCGACTACGACGGCGTCGGCCGGATGACCGGCTGGCAGGACCGCAACGGGGTCTGGTACCGCTACATCTACGACACCGCCGGACGGTGCGTCCGCACCGTCGGCGACCGCGGCTTCTATGACGGAGCATTCACCTACGACAGCGAGCGGCTGGTCACCGCGTTCACCGATTCCCTCGGCCACACCAGCGAACTCCGGATCAACCCGGCCGACCAGCTGCTGAGCGAACAAGATCCGCTCGGCAACGTCACCGCCTACACCTGGGACCGCTACGACCGGCAGCTGTCCCGCACCGACCCGCTCGGCCGGACGACCCGCTACGAGTACGACGAGCTCGGCGAACTCACCGTGGTGATCCGGCCGGACGGCAGCCGCGTCCGCACCACCCGGCACCCGGACGGCGCTCTCGACATCGAGGTGGAGGCCGACGGCCGCGTCTGGCGCCGCACCTATCCGGCCGGCACGGCTCCCGACCCGATGACCGCGCAGCTCGGCGTGTCCGGTGAGACCCCGGAGGCCGAATCCGGCACCACTCCGGCCGGCGCCCCCGGCGGCACCGGGTCGCCCGGCGGCGAACCGGCCGCCGATTCCCGGGCCGAGCTGGACCTGTTCGGCCGCCCGCACACGATGGTGAACGCGGCAGGCGGGCACACCCGGCTGGCCTGGAACGTCGAAGGCAAGATGCTGTCCCGCACCGGCCCGTCCGGTGCGCGGGAACAGTGGCGGTACGACAACGAGGGCAACGAGATCGGCCACGTCCGCGCCCTCGGCCAGTCCGCGACCACGGAGTACGGCACTTTCGACCTGATCACCGCCACCGTGGACGGAACCGGCGCGCGGACGACCTACGGCTACGACACCGAGCTCCGCCTGGTCGCGGTCACCAACCCGAACGGCCAGACCTGGCGTTACGTCCACGATGCCGCGGGGCGCGTGGTCGAGGAGATCGACTTCGACGGCCGGATCACCCGGTACGAGCACGACGCTGCGGGGCAGCTGGTGCGCTCGGTCAACGGCGCGGGCGAGACGGTGGAGTACGGCTACGACGTCCTCGGCAACGTGGTGTGGCGCCGCACCCCGACCGAGGTCGCGACCTTCGCCTACGACCCGGTGGGCAGGCTCGTCACCGCGGCCAATCCGGACGCGACGGTCTCCGTCGAACGGGACGACCGGGGGCGGGTCGTCAGCCACACCGTGAACGGGCGCACGCTCGGCTTCCGCTACGACGACGAGACCGGCACCCTGGCCCGCCGGACGCCGTCGGGCGTGGACAGCGTCTGGCGACACGCCGACGACGGCGAACCGGCGGCGCTCGAGATGGGCGGGCACGAGGTCACCTTCGACCACGACTCCGGTGTCGAGGTGCGGCGGCAGGTGGACGGCGGCCCGGTCCTCGCCCAGGCCTACGACCAGGAGCAGCGGCTGACCGAGCAGGTCACCACGATCGGCGGGCAGGAGATCGGCAGGCGCCGCTTCGAGTACCGCCCGGACGGCGTGCTGGCCGCCGTGGAGGACGGGACCGGCGCCGTGCGGTTCCAGCTCGACGCCGAGGACAGGATCACCGAGGTCAGCGGGCCTGGCAGGCTCGAGCACTACCGGTACGACGGATGCGGCAACATCGTGACCGTCGGCTCCGACCAGCGGCAGTACCAGGGGACGCGGCTCCTCGGCACGTCCACCGCGGCCTACGAATACGACGGACAGGGACGGCTGATCGTCCGCCGCGTCCGCGACCTCACGGGCCGGGAACTGGTCTGGCGCTTCACTTGGAACGCCCTCGACAGGCTCACTTCGGCGACCACCCCCGACGGCTCGCTCTGGGTGTACCGCTACGACCCGATGGGCAGGCGGATCGCCAAGCAGCGCCTCGTCTCCCCCGCTCCCGGCGCACCGCCCGTGATCGCCGAAGAAGTCACCTTCGTATGGGACGGCACGATGATCGTCGAGCAGTGGTCCGGCGATGAGGTGACCACCTGGGAACACCATCCCGAGGACGACCGGCCGGTCGCCCAGTTCGACCGTTCCCGCGACGCCGCCCGGTTCGCCACGGTGATCACCGACCGGGTCGGCAGCCCGCTCGAACTGATCGACGCCGACGGCCGTCCGGTCTGGCAGGACCAGAGCACCTTGTGGGGCGCGGGAGGCGTGGCCGCGGGCACGCCTCTGCGGTTCCCCGGCCAGTTCCACGACGCCGAAACCGGGCTGCACTACAACGTCTACCGGTACTACGACCCGGAAACCGGGCGTTATCTCAGCCCGGACCCGCTCGGCCTGGAACCGGCCCCGAACCCGGTCACCTATGTCCCCAACCCGCTCGAGGTGAGCGATCCGCTCGGCCTCGGCCCGTGCAAGGACGGCGGTGGCGGCGGCACCCGAGGGATCGGCGGCCGGAAGAACGGCAAGAACGACAAGACGAACGCGAGCGGCTCGAAAGCCAAGCGGCACCGGATCTTCAAGCCCGGCAACATCGTGAACCGGAACCTCAAGGATCCCGCGGTCGACGCGTACAAGAAGTGGAAGGCCAAGATCGGTAAGAAGGACGCCAACGGGAAGACGAAGAAGAACCGTTCCGAAGACATGGGCGAGGCCGGTGCTCTCGACTACATCAAGAAGACCACCGGCAAGGACGATCTGAACCTGCACACCCCGTCGGTGAAGAATCCGCTCTCGAAGGACGACTACACGACCACCCAGGGCAAACCGTGGCCGAACGCGGTCAAGTTCAACAACTCCGGCGTGGTCGACGTGGCGTACTTCGACGGGAACAAGCTGCACGTCATCGAGGCGAAGGGCGGGGGTTCGCAACTCGTCGGCGGACCGATGAAGGGGCGGACCCAGTGGTTCGATCCCGACACCGGCACCATGCGGCCCCTGCCGGATCGCACCAACAACCCCAACAAGATGGATCAGGGCAGCTCCGAGTACCTCACCGACATCGCGCACGCGATGCGGAACTCGCCTCAGAAGGACGGCCGTAACCTGATCGGCGATCTGGTCTGGCAAGGGCAGAAGGACGGCATCGTGGACTATGTCCCGATCGGGACCAAGATCAACGGCAGCGGCAACGCCGTCGTCAGTGTCATCAAGCAGTAGAGGGAATCGCGGTGGGTTACGGACTGGAATTCCACGGGCTTTCGCTGAACGCGCTCGGAGAACGGCTGCGGGCTTCGACGGACGCGGCCGCCCGCCTGATCATCGCGGGTGGCGGTGCGGTGGACGAGGAGGCCGCTGTCGAGGTCGTCCAGGTCGTACGGGAGCTGGCGGAGCCGATCGACATGGTGGAGCACTCCTCCTCCGGGGGTGACTGGTTCCGCGAAGAGGTCATCGGCGGGCTGGTCGCCGAAGCGATCGGTGCGGACCTGGCCGAGCACCTCCTGGACAGGCCGCTCGAAGGCCTCGTCTGGGACGAGTACCCGAGCGTGGGCTGGGCGGCCAACGCCGAACTGCGGGACGCCGTCGCCAGGCTCGACGCGCTCGGCGAAGATCCGGCGGAGGGGCTCCCCTTGGAGGAGGCCATGATCGTCGGCACCGTCTTCGCGGCGCTGCGCAAGGTGGTCGCGGACGGCGTCGACCTGGTGACCGTCTACAGCTGAGCACCCCGATGGGTGACCCCGGTCACACGAGGAGACCCTGCAAAGCAACTGCTTAGTACGGCAGACTCGGCGTCACTTCCACTCGACGACGAGGAGTCACCCGTGACCGAACATCCCTCCCGCGTAGCGATCGTCACCGGCGCCGGCCGCGGCATCGGCGCGGCCGTGGCCAAGCGGCTCGCTTCCGACGGGTTCGCCGTCGGCCTGCTGGACCTCGACGAGGCGGGCGTCAAGCAGGGTGCCGAAGCGATCGTCGCCGAGGACGGCAAGGCCGTCGGCGTCGCGCTGGACGTCAACGACGCCGCGCAGGTCGAGGCGGCGGTGACCCGGGTGGCCGAGGAACTCGGCGCGCCGACCGTGCTGATCAACAACGCCGGCATCACCCGCGACAACCTGCTGTTCAAGATGACCGAACAGGACTGGGACTCGGTGCTGGGCGTGCACCTGAAGGGCTCGTTCCTGATGACCCGCGAGGTGCAGAAGTACCAGACGCAGGAGAAGTGGGGCCGCATCGTCAACCTGTCCAGCACCTCGGCGCTGGGCAACCGCGGTCAGGTCAACTACTCCGCGGCCAAGGCGGGCATGCAGGGCTTCACCAAGACCCTCGCGATCGAACTCGGCAAGTTCAACGTCACCGCGAACGCCATCGCCCCCGGTTTCATCGCCACCGACATGACCGCGGCGACCGCCGAGCGGATCGGCATGTCGTTCGAGGACTTCAAGGCGGCGGCCGCGTCTCAGATCCCGGTGCAGCGCGTCGGCACCCCCGACGACATCGCCAACCTCGCGTCGTTCCTGGTGAGCGACGGCGCCGGATTCATCTCCGGCCAGGTCATCTACGTCGCCGGCGGACCGAAGGACTGAGCCATGCGCGAATTCGCCTCCCTGCAGGAGTTCGAGAACGCCGTCGGCGAGCACTTCGGGTACAGCGACTGGCTGACGCTGACCCAGGAGCGGGTGAACCTGTTCGCCGACGCCACCGACGACCACCAGTGGATCCACGTCGACGTCGAGAAAGCGGCCGAAGGCCCGTTCGGGGCACCGATCGCGCACGGTTTCCTGACGCTGTCGCTCATTTCGGGCTTCGTCGGGAAGCTCTACCGGGTCAACGGGCTCAGGATGGGCATCAACTACGGCCTGAACAAGGTCCGTTTCCCGCAGCCGGTCAAGGTGGGCTCGAAGATCCGGGCGGGCGCCGAACTGGTCGAGGTCACCGACGTCACCGGGGGCAAGCAGGCCGTCGTCCGCTGGACGATCGAGATCGACGGCGAGCCGAAACCGGCGTGCGTCGCGGAGATGGTCGTCCGGCTGATCGCCTGAGAGGGTGACCTCCGGCACCTCGCCGGACCACCACTACCCGACATACCGACTGGTCGGTACTGTAACCGGAAAGCGAGACGCTGGAGGCACCATGAACCAGACCGACCTGCCGGGCCTGGACCTGGCCAGGCTCAAGGCCCACCTGGACGAGCAGCGGCCGGGGCTCGTCCAGGGCGACCTGAGCGGCGAGGTCGTGGAAGGGGGCCGGTCCAACCTCACCTACGTCGTGGGCGACGGCCGGTCCCGCTGGGTGGTGCGCCGCCCGCCGCTGGGCCACGTCCTGCCGACCGCGCACGACATGGGCCGCGAGTTCCGGGTGATCTCCGGTCTGCACGGAACGGCCGTCCCGGTACCGGAAACGGTGCTGCTGTGCGAAGACACGGACGTCATCGGCTCGCGGTTCTACGTGATGGAGTTCGTGGAAGGCACGCCTTTCCGCTCGGACACCGAACTGGCCGCGCTGGGCCCCGCCAGGACGAAGGCGATCGCGGACGAGCTGGTCGACACGCTCGTCGAGCTGCACGCCGTCGATCCGGAGTCGTTGGGACTCGGCGACTTCGGCCGTCCGGAAGGCTTCCTCGAACGGCAGTTGCGGCGCTGGAAGAAGCAGCTCGACGGCAACCGCAGCCGCGATCTGCCCGGCGTCGACGAACTGCACGACCGGCTCGCCTCGACGGTGCCGGAATCGGGTAAGCCGTCGATCGTCCACGGCGACTACCGGCTCGACAACGTGCTGGTGAACGCGGACGACCGGATCACCGCGGTGCTGGACTGGGAGATGTCCACTCTCGGCGATCCGCTGACCGACCTCGCGCTGCTGGTGGCCTACGCCGAACGGGACAAGGTTTCCTTGCAGTTCGTGTCCAACGCCAGTTCCGCGCCGGGCTACCCGCGCAACGACGAGGTCATCGCGCGGTACGCCGAGCGTTCCGGGCGCGACGTCTCCCGGCTCAACTGGTACGTCAGCTTCGCCTTCTTCAAACTCGCGGTGATCCTGGAAGGCATCCACCTCCGCTACAGCAAAGGGCAGACCGTCGGCGCCGGATTCGACGGCATCGGCTCGGGCGTCGTCCCCCTGATCGCGCACGGCAATGAGACTCTCAAGGATGGTTGACAGGGACGTGCGATGACTTATCCGAAAGGCGGCCAAGCAGCGCGCGCTTTGGCCGAAGGCCTCGCGAAGGTGGAGGCGGGCCGCCCTCATCGCGAACAAGAGAAGCCTTTGAAAGCCGCGGCCTGGCTACGCATTCGTCGACCGCGCGCCCCCGAAATCAAGGAAGAGGGATAGCAAGATGGACTTCGCCTTCGACGCGAAAACCGAGGAACTGCGGGGGAAACTCCTCGAGTTCATGGATTCGCACATCTACCCGGCCGAGGCCGTCTTCGAGACTCAGCTGGCCGAGCGTGACAGCGAATGGTCGCAGCCGCCGATCGTCGAGGAGCTGAAGGCCGAGGCGCGCAAGCGCGGGCTGTGGAACTTCTTCCTCCCCGGCGACCACGGCGCGGGCCTGACGAACCTGCAGTACGCGCCACTGGCCGAGATCACCGGCCGCAGCCTGCGGCTCGCGCCGACCGCGCTGAACTGCGCGGCGCCGGACACCGGGAACATGGAAGTCCTCACCATGTTCGGCACCGACCGGCAGAAGAAGCAGTGGCTCCAGCCGTTGCTGGACGGCGAGATCCGGTCCGCGTTCGCGATGACCGAACCCGACGTCGCCTCCTCCGACGCGCGCAACATCGCCACCAGCATCCGCCGGGACGGCGACGAGTACGTCGTCAACGGCCGCAAGTGGTACATCTCCGGCGCGATGAACCCGAACTGCAAGATCTTCATCGTGATGGGCAAGACCGATCCCGACGCTCCCGCGCACAAGCAGCAGAGCATGATCCTGGTCCCCCGCGACACCCCGGGAATGACCGTGAAACGCGGGATGCACGTGTTCGGCTACACCGACGGCGACCACGGCGGGCACGCCGAGGTGCTCTTCGAGGACGTCCGCGTACCTGCGGAAAACCTCATCGCCGGTGAGGGCGACGGGTTCGCGATCGCGCAGGCCCGCCTCGGCCCCGGTCGGATCCACCACTGCATGCGCGCCATCGGCATGGCCGAACGCGCGCTGGAACTGATGTGCCGCCGGGCGCTTTCGCGCGAGACCTTCGGCAAGCCGATCGCCGAACAGGGCGTGGTGCAGGACTGGATCGCCGAAGCGCGGGTCAAGATCGAGCAGCAGCGGCTGCTGGTGCTCAAGACCGCGTGGCTGATGGACACCGTCGGCAACCAGGGCGCGCACACCGAGATCCAGGCGATCAAGATCTCCACGCCGATCACCGTCGAATGGATCCTCGACAAGGCCGTGCAGCTGTTCGGCGCGGGCGGGGTCAGCCAGGACTTCCCGGTCGCCGAGATGTGGGCGCAGGTGCGGACGCTGCGGCTCGCCGACGGCCCGGACGAGGTGCACAAGCGCTCGCTGGCGCACCGTGAACTGAAGAAGTACCGCGGGGAGAAGAAGTGACCACTGTGGACGACCTCAAGCGACGGGTGGCCGGCCTGCTGGCCGCGTATCCGCCGGAAAGCACTCCGCGTCAGGACTTCCTCGACGCCAGGTTCGACGCCGGGCTGGCGTGGATCCACTTCCCCGAAGGCCTGGGCGGCTTGAACGCGCCGCGGTCGCTTCAGTCCGTTGTGGACAAAGAACTGGCCGCGGCGGGCGCGCCGGACAACGACAAACGGCGGATCGGGATCGGCCTCGGCATGGCCGCGCCGACCATTCTCGCCTTCGGCACCCCCGAACAGCACCAGCGCTTCCTGCGTCCACTGTGGACCGAACGGGAGGTGTGGTGCCAGCTGTTCAGCGAGCCGGGCGCCGGCTCCGACCTCGCCGCGCTGGGCACCCGCGCGGTCCGGGACGGCGACGACTGGGTGGTCACCGGCCAGAAGGTCTGGACGTCGGGCGCACACCAGTCGCAGTGGGCGATCCTGGTCACCCGCACCGATCCCGACGTGCCGAAACACCGTGGCATGACGTACTTCCTGTGCGACATGACCGCGCCGGGCGTGGAGGTCCGGCCGCTGCGCCAGATCACCGGTGAGGCCGAGTTCAACGAGGTCTTCCTCAGCGAGGTCCGCATTCCCGACGCGCACCGCCTCGGCGCGGTCGGCGAGGGCTGGAAGGTCGCGCAGACCACGCTGATGAACGAACGGGTCGCCATCGGCGGTACCGAGTTCCCGCGCGACGGCGGGATGGTCGGCGTCGTCACGGAGGCCTGGCGGGAGCGTCCGGAGCTGCGGACCTCCGAACTGCACGACAGGCTGCTGAAACTGTGGGTGGAAGGCGAAAGCCTGCGCCTGGTGAGTTCGCGGCTGCGGCAGCAACTCGCCGCCGGCGCGCCGGGCCCCGAGGGGTCCGCGGTCAAGGTCGCGTTCTCGGAGCTGAACCAGGCCGCGTCCGGGCTGGAGATCGAACTGCTCGGCGACGAAGGCCTGCGCTACGACGACTGGACGATGCGGCGTCCCGACGGCGTGAACTTCCTCGGTCGCGAAGCCGGGTACCGCTATCTGCGCGCGAAGGGGAACTCGATCGAGGGCGGCACCTCGGAGGTCCTGCGCAACATCATCGCCGAACGCGTGCTGGGACTGCCGTCCGAGCCGCGGATCGACAAGGACGTCGCCTGGAAGGACCTGCCCCGATGAGCGACCTGTTGTACTCCGAGGTCGAAGAGGACCTCCGGGCCAGCGTCCGCGACCTGTTCTCCGACCGCGTGGGACCCGCGTCCCTGATCACCAGGACCGAGACGGCGGAGCCGTACGACCTGTCGCTGTGGCGCACGCTCGCCGCCGATCTCGGCGCGGCCGGTCTCGCCGTCCCGGAGGAACTGGGCGGGCACGGCGCTTCGGCGCGTGAAGTCGCCGTCGTGATGGAGGAACTCGGGCGCAGCGTCGCCCCCGTCCCCTATCTCGGCAGCGCCGTCCTGGCGACGTCGGCCTTGCTGGCGACCGACACTTCGCAGGCGGAAGTGGCGGAAAGGCTCGGGAAACTGGCCGCGGGCGCGCTCATCGGCGCGCTGGCCGTACCGCTGTCGACCGCGCCCGGCGCCGAGTTCCCGTCGACGGTCACCGCGACCGCCGACGGCACGCTCAGCGGCGCGGTCCGCAGTGTCGCCGACGCTTCGGTGGCCGAGCTGATCGTCGTCCCGGCAGTGGGACCCGAGGGCCCCGGTCTCTACACGGTCGACGCGGCTTCGGCGGGTGTGACGGTCACCGAGGCGATTTCCCTGGACCTGACCCGGCGCATCGCCGACGTCACCCTGGAGAACGTGGCCGCGAAGCGCGTCGCCGACTCCTCGACGGCGGCTTCCGCGCTGGACATCGCGCTCGTGACGGCGGCGGGGCTGCTCGCTTCGGAGCAGCTCGGGATCGCCGAATGGGCGCTGACCGAAACGGTGCGCTATCTCAAGGAGCGCTACCAGTTCGGCCGTCAGGTCGGCTCCTTCCAGTCGCTGAAACACCGGCTGGCGAACCTGTACACGGATCTGGTCAACGCCAGGGCGACCGCGCGCTACGCCGCCGACTGCCTGGCCACCGGCGAGGACATCGCGATCGCCGTCGCGGTGGCGCAGGCCCGGAACTCCCTCATCGCCGTCCACGCCGCCGAAGAGGCGATCCAGCTGCACGGCGGGATCGGCATGACCTGGGAGCATCCCGCGCACCTGTACCTGAAGCGCGCGAAGAGCGACGAGATCGCGTTGGGCACTCCTGGTCGGCATCGCGCCGCCTTGGCGCCGCTGATCGACCTGCCCGCCTGAGCTCCCCCGGCGGGGTCCGCCCCGGAAAGTGTCGGACCCCGCCGGTACAACCTGTTCGAACATCTGATCGAACAGGGAGTCCTCATGAAACTGCTCGTGGCCACCTCGCAGACCCAGGGCGAGCGGGCGAACGACTTCAACCACTGCGTCGACGGCGAGCTGCTCTGGATAGCGCCGTGCTGCGGAGACGGCGAGAGCTCGCCCGATTCCGAATGCGGCTGCGGCCGGTCGTTCGGCGGGTTGAACTCGCACCTCGGCACGACGACGGCGCTCGTCGCGGAACTGCCCGGCTTCACCTATCCCGATTACGCCGAGGCCTTGCGGTCGAGTCTGGCCGCACAGGGCTGGCCTTCCGAAGCCGCCGACGAAGTCGCGACGGGATTGCTCGCCTTCGCCTTCGGCTGGGAGGTGGGAACGGTGCTCGAACGCCGGTGCGACTTGTTCGTCGAACGCCTGGCGACGGCACCACCGGGCTGAGCCCGGTCGCTACTCGGGGCGCAACGAGGCCAGCAGGAGATCGGCGAAGTGGTCGCCGATCTGGCGGGCCGAGAGCGCGCCGCCACGCCGGTACCAGGAACCGAGGTGGTGCACCGAGCCGAAGAAGAAGTCGACGATCACGTCGGCCGGTTTGTCCGCGCGGAACTCGCCGGACGCCTGGCCTTCTTCGACCAGCGTGCGGAACCGCTCGTGGTACTTGCGGCGCTCCGCGCGGACGGCCTTCTGCTTCTCCACGCCGAGCTGATGCATGGACTGCATGAAGATCGTGTTGTCGTCGAGATTGTCGATCGTGCTGACGACGACGTCGGAGGCGGCGGACCGCAGCCGCTCCCGCAGCGGCGCCTCACTCGAAACCACCTTTTCCAGCTGCTCGGTCTGCGCACGCAGCACCCGGGCGTAGATCTCGTAAAGGAGGTCGTCCTTGGAGCCGAAGTAGTGATACATCGCACCCTTGGTGACCCCGGCCGCCTCGACGATCTCCTGCACGGAGGTGCGGTCGAACCCCTTCTTGGCGAAGAGCTTCGTGGCGTGCGACAACAGACGGCGCGGGACGGCGGCCTGATCTTCGCCGCTCGCCTCGGCCTTCCTGGTGGTCGCTCGTGTCATGACCGGCTCCTTCTCGTGCGGAGTCTCAGCATACCGGCCGGTTTGTCGACGGCCGGAGAAGCGCCGGTTCCCGGAAGGAATTACCGGTCACTGGTCGCCCGAGGCGCCCGCGACGGCACGGTTCATACGGTTGGGTGACGGCCAGCCGGGCTCCGTCCTGGTGAACTGGGCGCATGAGCACCAGGCACCCGGGCGCCGGGACGGGACTGCGGGCCGATGTCCGCACCGAGGAGGTCAGGGTCCTGAGGGACGACGCCGCTCCCGGCGCGACCCCGCTGACGGTGCTCGCGGGCGAGCCCGGCTGCGGCCGCGGCGCGGTGCTCGACAGGCTCGCCGAGGAACTCACCCCCTCGGCCAAGGTGCTGGTGCTGCGGCTGGCCGAACTCGACCGGACGCTCCCGTACGGCGCGATCTTCCGGCTTCTCGTCCTCCTCGGCGCGGACCGGACCGAGGAGGAGCCCGCGCGGCGATCCGTGCTGGCGATGCTGGCCAGGGCGGGCGAGACCACGCCGACCCCGGAGACCGTCGCGAAGATCGCGACGGCCGTGTTCGCCCTCCTGCGCACGCAGACCCCGCTGGTGGTCCTGGTCGACGACGCGCAATGGCTCGACGAGCACACCGCCCGGCTGGTGAGCCCGCTCCTGCACCGGTGTTCGGCGGAGACGTCGATCAGTGTGGTCGCGACACTGCGGATCGGCGCGGGGGACGACCTCTCCGGGAGCCCCGCACTGCGCGGCGCCTTCGCCCGGCTGCGCGCGGGCGGGCACGCGAGGCTGCGGTTCCTCCGGCCGCTTTCGCGAGCCCAGTCGCGCTCCCTGCTGACCGGGCTGGTGTCGGCCATGCCGAACGACGGACTGGTGACCGAACTGCACGCCGCGGCGCGAGGCAACCCCGCCGCGCTGACCGCGCTGGTCCACGGCTACCGGTCCGCCGGCGCCCTGCGGATCGTCGACCGGACCGCGTACCGCGTCGAACGGGTCGATCAGCCGGTGGCCACCGAGGACCATCCGCTCCTGCGGGCGGTGACCGAGGCCGGTGGTGGAGTGCGAGAGGTCGCCGAGAGGATGGCGGTGCTCGGCCCGCTCGGCGCTTCGGCCGCCGGGCTGGCCGCGACCGCGCTCGGGTGGCGGGAGGCCGATCTCCGCGCGGTGCTGGACAGGCTCGTCGCCGAACGGGTCCTGGTACGGGACCGGGACGGCGGGTACCGGTTCCGGGTCCCGGCCGTCCGGGACGCCCTGCTGACCGGGATCGGGCCGTACGCCACGCGCAGCCTGGCCGCCCAGGCGGTCCACGCCGTGTGGTCGGGGTCGGCTTCGGTCTCCGATCCGGATCTGGTGCTCGACTGGATCACCCAGGCCGGTTCGCTGGTGGACACGCGCCGCGCGTCGGCCGAACTCCTCGAGAACGGCGAGCGTGTGCTGTTCACCGACGGGGCCAAGGCGGAACGCTGGCTCCACGCGACGTTGGCCTGGGTGACCGAACCGCCCGAGCGGACGGCCGTGCTGATGCTGCTGAGCTCGGCGAAGGCCGTGCACTACCGGGCGGCCGAAGCCGGGGACTGCGCGCGGCAGGTGCTCTGCAAACATCTCGGCCACCTGGACCCGGCTCAAGCGCAGGAACTGTCGACCGTGTTCATCTCCGGGCTCGCCGCCCGCCGCGATCTCGGTGAGCTCGCCGAGATCGCCGCGGGCGCGTCACCGGTGCTGCCGGACGACCCCGCCCTGATGGTGGTCAACCGGGCGTACGCCCTGCTGCTGAGCCATCGCTGGATCGAGACGCGCGACCTGCTCGAACGGGAACGCGCGGTGTGGACCGGCAGCAATCACATCACCGCCGACTTCGGCACGATGTTCCTCGCGGCCTGCGGCGTCGTGCTTGGCGACACGTCCCAGCTGCACACCCTCGTGGCGCATCCGGAACTGTGGCGGGCGGCGCATCTGCCGCACTACGAGGTCGAACATCGCCGGTTCGAAGTCGAAATGCTGTTGCAGCTGGGAGAACTCCGGCAGGTGCGGCAGCGGATCACCGCGTCCGGGCTGGCCGTCGACGAGTTGCCCGTGGCGAACCGGTTCGCCCTGAACTACCTGGGCGGGGACTGGCCGGAGGCGATGGAACTGGCCCGCCGGACGATGCTGGGCGGCACCGATCCGGCGCGGCCACTGCATTTCCTGCTGACGCAATGCGCGATCCGGATTCTCGGCGCGCAGGGCTGGCTTTCCCGCGCCAGGGCGCTCGCCGCCGACAGCCGTCCGTCCGGGATGCGGCACTCGATCGACCACGCCGAGTTCACCGTGCTCAGCAAACTCGGCGACACCGAAGGCGCCGACGCGTTGCTGTACTCGGCCGCGCGCAGCGCCGACGCGGGCGGCTACGTCCTGGGCACCGAAGACCTCTGGGCCGACCTGGCCCGCTCCGCGCTGGCGCGGAACAAGCAGCGCGAAGGCGAGCACTGGGTCCGGCGCGCGGCGCGTACGGCCACCCAGCTCGACACCGCCCGCGCGCACCAGAACCACCATCTGGCCCGCGCCGTGGTTCACCGCGAGCCCGCCGCGGCCCGGCGCGCCGCGGCCATCGCCCGCGAACGCCGGGACGTCCCGTACGAGTCGGCGATGACGCTCCTGCGAGCGGGCCTCGCCGGGCACCGGCCGGAGCAGTCGTGGACCGAGGCGTACGAACTGTTCGGCGAGGTCGGTGCCTGGTTCTGGCGGGGCAAGGTGCGGAAGCTGTTACGTGACAACGGCTTCGCCGGTCCCGGCCGGACGGAGACGACCGCCGAGAACGAACGTCTGCTGGCGATCCTCGTCGCCGAAGGCCTCACCAACCGGCAACTGGCGGTCGTCCTCGAAACCAGCGAGAAGAGCGTCGAAGGCAGGCTCAGCAGGTTGTTCTCCCGGACCGGGTACACGTCCCGGGTGGAACTCGCGGCAGGGATCCTGACCGGCGAATACCGCACCTGAACTCCGCATTCAGAGGACTATTGGCGGTAAGGCAAAGGTGGCGAATTCGGTCGCTCGCCCGCACGCCGACCTCGGGTGTTGCGAAAGCCACTTTCGCAACGTTGAAGGTTACGAAAGGGGCTTTCGCAACGCTTCCGGGACTCCGCCGCCCACGAGACCCGCATGCCCCGCGGACGAACACCGGTCCGTGAAGGCCTCCTTGAGGGACCCAGAGTCCCTCAAGGAGGCCTTCACGGACTTGGCACCCGACAGGACACCTTCGCCCTACCGCCCTACAAAAGCGGGAGGGGCCGCGCGCGTTTAGCAGTGGGAACGTCCACAGTCAACACATCGGGCGGTAACTGGCATCGTTCTCGGGTGCCACTGGCACCGAGCCAGTATCCGCGCCACAGCGTTGTCGGGAGGCGGGGTCCGGGGCCACGGTGGAGATCGTCTTCGCAAGTCCCGAACAAGGTGGTGACCCCGTGCGTTTCGATCTCCTCGGCCCCTTCAACGTCGTGCACGACGGACGTCCGGTCGTGCTGCGCGGGGCGACCCAGCGGGCCGTGCTCGCCTATCTCCTGTTGCGCCACAACGAGGTCATCGCCACCAGCACCCTGCTCCAGGCGATCTGGGCGGACGAGATCCCCGCCACCGCGCGCAAGATGGTGCAGAACGCCGTTTCGGGGCTGCGCGCCACGCTGGCCCAGCGCACCGGCGCCGCCGAGCAGGCCATGCTGCTCACCCATGCGCCCGGCTACCTGCTGCGCGTCGACAGCGACCAGGTCGACGTCTCCCGCTTCCGACGTCTCGCCGCCGAAGGCCGGACCGCGCAGGCGGGTGGCGACGTCGATCAGGCCGTCTCCGCCTACCGTGACGCGCTCGCGCTGTGGCGTGGCCCGGTGCTCGCCGACCTCACAGAGACCGGCGTGGTGTGGCCCGAACTGGTCGCGCTGGAGGACCAGCGGATCGCCGTCCACGAAGATCTCTTCGGGTTGGAGCTGGACCGGGGGCACCACCACGAGGTGCTCACCGACCTGCGCGGGATGGCGGAGGCCAACCCGAACCGCGAGCGGCTCAACGCCCAGCTGATGACCGCGCTCTACCGCTGCGGCCGCCACGTCGACGCCCTCGAGGTCTACCGCGCGACGCGGGCCAGCCTCGCCGAGGGCCTCGGCCTGGAGCCGGGCAAGGAGCTGCGCGAGCTGGAACGTGCGATCCTCCAGCACGACGAAGCCCTGCTCACCCGGCGTCCCGACCCGGCACCGCGACCGGAACCCGTGCCGTCGGCCGAGCCCGCACCGGTGGCCGAGCCGCTGCCGTTCACCCCCGCTCCTGTGATCGCCCTGCCCCGCACCGAGCCCGTCGAGAGCGAGCGGAAGCCGGTCGTCGCGATCGGTGTCGCCCTCGCCGCCACCCCGGACGACGACCCCGAGGAGGCCGTCGAGGTGCAGGCGCGGCTGCGGACCGTCGTCGAGGAGGAGGCGCTCGCGGCGGGCGCGCATCTGCCCGGCGAATCGGGTCCGGTGGTGCTGGCCCTGTTCGGTCTCCCCCGCACCGATGACGACGACGCCGTCCACGCGACGCGGACGGCGTTGCGGATCCACGACCGGCTGGTCACGGCCGGGATCGCCACCCAGATCGGCGTCGACAGCGGCGACGTCCTCGTCGAGTTCACCGCCTCCGGTCCCGGTCAGGTCGCGGGCCCCGTGCTGGACCGTTGTGTCCGCTCGGCGCTGCGCGCGCCCGAAGGCCGGATCCGGGTGTCGGACGCGGTCCGCGAGGCCTCCGAACCCGCCGTGGTGCACGAGGCGTCGGAAGACTCACCTGGTTGGTGGCACGCCGTTTCCGCCCGCCAGCACCCGGTGGCGGAACCCGCCGACCCCGGCGGCTTCGTCGGCCGTGACCACGACCTCGATCTGCTCAGCCACCTTCTCGGCTTCGTCGAGCGCGGCGGCCGCCCGCACCGGGTGACGGTGCTCGGCGAGCCCGGGATCGGCAAGTCGCGGCTCCTCGCCGAGTTCGCCGAGACCCTGTCCGAGCAACCCCGGATCCGGGTGCTGGACGCCGGTGCCGACGTCGCCGAAGCGTTCGCCGTCGTCCCGGGTCTGCTCCCCCAGACCGCCTCGCGGCTGCGCACGGAAGGTGGCGACTCGGCACTCCGGGCCGCCGCCGGCGAACTGACCGCCTACGGTCCGCTGGTGGTGCTGGCCGACGACCTGCACCGCGCCGACCTCGAGACCCGGGACGCCGTCGACCGGCTCGGAGAAGCCTGCGCGGGACTACCGGTCCTCGTCGTCGCGTCCGCCCGGCCCGGGCTTCTGGAAGCCGAACACGGCGAACGCTGCGGGACGACGGTCAGCCTTTCCCCGCTTTCCGACGACGCCGTCGGCAAACTGCTCGACAAGCTGCTGCCCGGCACCGCCCGGCTCATCCGCGGCAGGCAGGACCTGATCGGCAGGATCGGCGGGAACCCTCGCTTCGCGCACGCGTACGCCCAGGGGGTGCATGGCAAGACCACCCCGTTTCCGGGACTGGGCCAGGCGATGACACCCCCGCTGGTCCGCCGGACCCTAGCCGCGCAACTCGACAACCTGCCCACCGCCGAGAAATCCCTTCTGAAGGCGGCCAGCCTCGCCGGGGACGCGTTCACCGCCGAGGACGTCGCCGCGGTCTGCGGCCGGGACACCGCCGAGATCGAGGGGACGCTCTCCCGGCTCGCGAGCCTCTCGGTGCTGCGCCGCGAGGACGACGACGCCGGCTACACGTTCCGCCGCGCGACTTTGCGGGAGCTGGTCTACCAGCGGATCCCGCGCGCGACCCGCACCGCGCTGCTGCGCCGCCCGGTCCCGCGCCGCGTCGAAGCCCTCGCCTGACACGGAAAAGCCCTATCGCGGAGGATGAATCCCTTGCTGCGCCTGGACTGCTACGGCCTGTTCAGTTCTCGCCGACCGATATCGGTGAGCACGTAGTAGGGCTGGGGTGAGGGCTCGTCGGATGAAGGCTCGTCGCACCCGTTCGTTATCCAGCCACGTTCGAGCAAGCGCGCCAGCATCGGGTACAGCCGCCGGTTATGCACTTTCGTCGCACGTCGCAGATCCCCGGCGTGGAAGCGGGCTTTCGTATCTCCTGCCAGGAACACCGCTGTCAGCCTGTGCATTTCTCGGGTCGACCGCATAGTCCGATTCTAGTCCTCGTCGTCCTGCGCTGGAGGCTCCTGCGACCAGCGGAACCGGGTCGATCGGTAGTTGCCACCCGGTCGGGTCGGACCAGTCGGCTGCGATGAAAAGAGACTCCCCGCCCCTGCGAAGGTTGCTTCTAGCGCTGCGGTCGCTTCGGCTGGATGGGCCGGGGTTGCGGTCCGGGGTTGTCGCGCGTGGGCGAGCTGGGCCGGTCCTTGCCTGCCCCGGCCTCGTCGGTCCCGATCCTGCTGGGTTGCGCGGCATCGAACCGTCCTCCGTGTCGGCGCAAAGGGCAGGTGGAACCCGTCTGCTGCCCCGGGCCGGAGGGGGCACCATTGCCTTGACCGTCGACCCTCTTCCGCAACTTGTAAGGACGTCTTGACAAGTTCAACGGTCTCACAAGCACGGCAACTGGTCAAGACAAGCTTACAAGTGAGAGAATCAGGGCATGGTGGATCGCAGAAGCGGAGTCCCCGCGTTCCGGCAGGTCGCGGCGGACCTTCGACAGAAGATCTCGACAGGTACCTATTCGCCTGGTGATCAGCTGCCGAGCGAACGTGAGCTGACCGAGGCCTACGACGTCTCACGGCCGACGGTTCGCGACGCCATCAACATGCTCAAGTCCGAGGGGCTCGTCACCTCCGAGCACGGGCGCGGCGTCTTCGTGCGACCGCCGGCCACGATCCAACGCATCGCCCGTGCTCGTCTGTCCCGCGCCGCACGCGCCCAGAACAAGGGCGCCTTTCTCGCGGACGCGGCGAGCCGCGGCTTCACGCCTTCGACCTCGGTCAAGGTTCGCTTCGAGCAAGCAGATGTCCGCGTTGCCGAACACCTCGCCATCGAGGAAGGCGCCGAGATCACCGTGAGAGACCGGGTGATGCGTGCCGATGGGCTGGTGGTCCAACTCGCGGTGTCGCGTCTACCGCGTGACTTCACCCGTGGCACCGCGATCGAGGAGGTCGACACCGGAAACGGCGGCACGTACGCGCGACTCGAAGACGCCGGGCAGGTGATCGGACGGTTCATCGAGCATGTCGGTGCGCGAATGCCGACGCCGGATGAAGCATCGCTGTTGCAGCTCGCTGATGGCGTCCCGGTTGTCACCGTTACCCGCGTCGCGTACAGCACCGAAGGCAAGCCGCTGGAAATGAACGACATGATCCTGGCCGGTGATCGCTACGAACTGTCGTACGAGTGGTTGGCGGACTGACTCGCACCGAACGAGAAAGCCCCCGGTCGCCGAAGCGGCCGGGGGCTGACGTCGCGAAGAGGGGTCAGCCGGTGGGGCGCTGCATCACATCCGAGGTGTACTTGACCGACGAAGGCTCGTGCCGCGAGGTGAACGGGCACTTCCAGTCCTCCTCGGTCATCCGCCCGGAGAAGTGGCGGGACGGCATCTGGTACTCGTAGGTGGTGAAGCTCGGGTTGACCGAGCCGTTGTTCGTCGTCTCGCGTTTGCGGATCGCGTCCTGCATCGAGAAGAACTTGTCGCCCAGCAACATGAACTGCATCAGCGAGTTGAACGCGATCGCCGGCCGCGAGAACCGGCGGCTCGCCCGGGAGGAGCCCGGGTGCATGCCGACGACGAAGAACGAGTGACCGGCGACGTGGAAGCCGAAGTTCGGTTCGCCGGGGTCCGAGGTGGCGCCCTCGTCGAGGCCGTAGGTGCGGCTGTCGATGTCGTGGATGAGCTGGAGATGGCGCCACAGCAGGCGTTCGTACTCCTCCTCGTCGAGAACACCGCCGGGTTCCTCGAAAGTGGACACGAACGTGCGGAAACTCTTGTCCGACAAGGTGGATCGGATGCCACGGGCGTAGCCGAGCATGTCGCGGTAGTGGGCACGCGCCGATTCCGGATCCCCCAGCGCCGGGTAGTGGCCGTGGACGATCGAGCCCTTCTTCAACGCCGCGCGAGCGCCGAGGCAGCTGAACTCCGTGGTCTGGATGAACGCTTCGAGCTCCGCTTTCGGGTCGCTCATTTCACTCCGCCTTTCCGGTGCTCCCCGGCCGCACGCCGCCTGCCGGGAAGCCAGTCGAAGGCGCGCACGGTGACCGGGCGCGCCGGGACGGCCAGCGCGGCCGCGTGGCCGGCGCCGGCGTCCAGTTCCGTGATCGTCCACTCAGGACTGTCGTCGAAGACGACGTCGCCGCCGGTGAGGGTGAACGAGGGCCCCGGCAGTCCGGCCAGGCCGGTGCCGTCGACCTTGAGGTAGGCCTCCTTGCAGGTCCAGTACCGGAAGAAGGTCAGCGGCTCGCGCACGGCGGCGGCTTCCTCCGGACGTAGCGTCCGTGCGGCCAGGCCGTCGTGGTCGACCTCCCGGACCTCTTCGACGTCGACGCCGACCCGGACCGCGGAGGTGACCGCGACCAGCGCCAGCGCACCCGAGCGGGACAGGCTGAACTCGATCCCGGTCTCGCCTGCCAGTGCCGGGCGGTCGCCGTCGCGGGTGAAGCGCAGCGCGGACGGCGCGGTGCCCGTGTAGGAGGCGAGGATGTCGCGCAGGGCGACGTGCGAGGCCAGGAACCGGGCCCGTTCGTCGTCCACCGTGATGGCGGCCGCGCGGCGCAGCTCGTCTTCGGAGAGCGCGCCGAGCAGGCCGTAGACCTCGGCCGAGCCCGGGGCGAGCACCCGCGCGAGCGGGATCCGCCACACGTGCGCGTCCCGGCCGGGGCGGAGCCGTTCCCCCAGCGCGCCCGAAGGCTGTTTCCAGGCCGAGAACCACTGCGTGGTCATCGGCCCAGTTTTCGCTGGATCACGCCGAGCAGCTCCGCCACCCGCTGTTCGAGGTAGAAGTGCCCGCCCGGATAGGTGACCATCGTCGAGTCCGCGGCGAGTTCGAGCCACGCCGCGAGTTCGTCCAGATCGGCCCTCGGGTCGCGGTCTCCGCCGAACACGGTCAGCGGCACCGGCAACGGCTCCCCCGGCACGTGCCGGTAGGTCTCGTTGACCGCCAGATCGGCCCGCATCAGCGGCAGGAACATCGCCAGCAGTTCCCGTTCGCGCCGCAGGACGTCCGGCAGCCCGCCGAGCGCGTGGAGTTCGGTGGCGAGCCGCTCGTCCGGCAGGTCCCGCAGCTGGAGCCGGGTGTCGGGCAGTTGGGGCGCGGCCCGGCCCGAGACGAACAGGTGCTTCGGCAGCGTGGCCCCGCGCTCGGCGAGCCTGCGAGTGAGCAGGTACGCGGTCAGGGCGCCGACGCTGTGCCCGAAGAACGCGAAGTCCCCGGTCAGCGCGTCGCCGAGGCCGTCGATGGCCGCCTCGACCAGGCTTTCGACGTCGTGGTGCGGCGTCTCGCGGCCGCGTTCGGCCCGGCCGGGCAGCTGGACCGGCAGGACGACCAGATCGCCGCCCGCGGCGGGGATCCACTCCCGGTAGACCGCCGCGCTGGCGCCCGCGTGTGGGAAGCAGAACAGCTTGGTCGCGCCGCCCGGCGGGATCCCGCCGGGCAGCCAGGGCCGCGCCGTGATCGGTACGGTCATCGCAGCTCCATCGTCAGATAAGGCGGCGGGGGCTGGATCGTGCTCAGGTCGGACTCCAGGACGAGCCGCGCACCGTCACGCGAGATCTCGGAGAACCCCGCGAACGCGTAGGTCACGTACATGACCCGGTTGCGCCCGGTCTCGACGAAGTCCGCGCGCAGCTTCGCGCCGTCTTCCTTGGCCAGCCCCATGATGTGGTTGAGCAGGACCGTGCCGACACCGCGCGACATCACGCGGCACGACATCAGCATCATCCGCAGATGCCAGGCCTCCTCGCCGCGTTCGGCCAGGGCGAGCCCGATCTTGCCGTAACCGCCGTACTTGTCCGAAAGGGACGCGACGAGCAGCACGTGGTCGGGCGAGGTCCGCAGCTCGTCCAGTTCGTCGTAGGAGTAGGTACGGCCGGTGGAGTTGAGCTGGTTGGTGCGGACGGTCAGTTCCTCGGCCCGCTGGAGGTCCTCCCGCTGCGCGCGGGCGATCGTGAACTTCATATCCAAAGTGGACAGGAATTCCTCGCTGGTGCCCTCGTGGTCCTGTTCGACCTGCTCCCGCACGGCGGCCGCGCGGTAGAGCTCGCGGCGCACCCGCGACTCGTCGGTGACGAACTTGGGCCGGAACTCCTCCGACGCCAGGGTCTCCCCCAGCTTGGCCACGTCGACCGTCTTGACCGTCGGCAGCGCGTGCGCGACCTCCTCCAGTTCGAAGGGCTGGTCGTCGACGAACGCGATCGCGTCGAGCCCGATGTTGAGCGCCTTCGCGATCCGTTCCACCGAACCGGATTTGGGGTTCCAGCTGATCTGCGGGTACAGGAAGTACTCGTCGAGCCCGGCCGTCTTCAGCCGTGCCATCGCCGCTTCGTGGTCGTTGCGGCTGGCCACCGAATGCAGGACGCCCAGCTCGTCGAGCCGCTTGATCTCCGCCACGACCTCCGGCCGCACGGTGACCTCACCGTCTTCGAGCAGGGTCCCGTCCCACACCGTGTTGTCCAGGTCCCACACCACGCATTTGATGCGGCCCCGTTTGGGTTTCTCCAGAACCTCGGTCATCCCGACACCTCCCGGTACGCCTCGTCGGCGATGGTCAGCTCCTGGATCTGGGTGCTGCCCTCGATGATCTCCATGACTTTCGCGTCGCGGTACAGCCGTGCCACCGGATAGTCCGGGCCGCAGCCGTTCGCGCCGTGGATCTGGACCGCGTCCGAAGCCGCCTTGGCCGCGGCCGTGGACGCGAAGTACTTGGCCACCCAGGTCGCCATGATGGTCGCCGGATCGCCCGCGTCCTTGAGCCGTCCCGCCTTCTCGCACAGCAGGCGCGCGGCCTCGCGCGCGGTGACCATTTCGCTGATCTTGGCGCGGATCTGCGGCAGATCCCGCAGCAGCCCGCCGCCCGCCGAACGCGTCGAGGTGTAGGCGGCCGACGCGGCCAACGCCGCCCGCACGATCCCGACCGAACCGCACGCCACGCTGTAGCGCCCGAGGTCGAGCGCGCCGGTCATCACCGTGCCCGCGGCCCAGCCCGGCGGCCCGACCAATGCGTCCGGCTCGAGCCGGACGTCGTCGAACTCGATGGTCGCCAGCATGCTCGCGGTGGTGCCGAGCATGTGCCGGACCGGGGTCACCCGGACTCCCGGGTGGTCCGAGGGCACCAGGAACGCGCTCATCCCGGTCGCCGTGCCGGCGAACACCAGCAGCAGCCCGGCGACCTGTCCGCCGGTGATCCAGGTCTTGCGCCCCCGCAGTGTCCAGACGCCGTTCTCGGCGACGGCCACGGTCCCCGCGGCTGTCGAGTCACTGCCGCTGTGGTCCGGTTCGGTCAAACAGAAAGAGCCCAGCGTCGTGCCTTCGGACAGAGCGGGCAGCCAGCGGTCGCGCTGCTCGTCGTCGCCCCAGCGCTGCACCGTCGCGGTCACCATGGTGTGCACGGTGAGCAGGCTCCGCAGCGACGAACACCCGCGGCCGACCTCCTCGTGCAACCGCCCGAGGGTGACCATGTCCAGCCCGGCGCCGCCCGCTTCGGCGGGGAGGAACGGGGCCCACAGTCCCAGCTCCCCCACTCGCCGCAGCACGTCACCGGGGATGTGCTCGGCCCGGTCCCACGCGTCCGCGTGCGGGCCGACCTCCTCGTCGACGAAACGCCCGACCACCTCGACCTCAGGCGTTTCGGGCCGTGTCCTCGCCCTCACGTCTTTCTCCCCGTTTCAGTGCGCGGCCGCGGCGGTGCGCCGCTCGACCAGCTCGGTCATCCGCGTGACGGTGCGGAAGTTGTCCAGCTTCAGCTCTTCGTTGGGGATCCGCGTGGCGAACGCCTTCTCGATGAACATGACCAGCTCCATCGCGAACAGGGAGTTCACGAAACCCAGTGCGAAGATGTCCTGTTCGTCGGTGAACGACAGGCTGGGGAACTTCGCCCCGATGAAGGCGCGGATCTCGCCGCGGACGTCCTGCGACATGGTGGATACCTTTCTTGTCAAGGGGGGTGAAAGCGTCCTTCGCCGCATGCGATGCGAGGAAAGCGCCCTTCACCGCGTGAGATGCGGCGAAAGCGTCCTTCAGCCGCTGTAGTTGTAGAAACCCTTGCCGCTCTTGCGGCCGTGCAGCCCGGCCGCGGTCATCTGCTTGAGCAGCGGGCAAGGGCGGTACTTGCTGTCGTTGAACTCGTCGTAGAGCACCTCGACGCTGTAGAGGATCGTGTCGACGCCGATCAGGTCGGCGGTCTCGAGCGGGCCCATCGGGTGCCCGAAGCAGCCGCGGAAGACCTCGTCGACCGTCTCCGCGTCCGCGACCCCTTCGTGGACGAGGAAAGCGGCCTCGTTGACGGTGAGCATGAGCACGCGGTTGGAGACGAACCCGGAGGCGTCGTTGACCGGGATCGGCTTCTTCCCCATCGACAGCAGCAGTTCGCGCACGATGTCCTTGGTGGACTCGCTGGTGTGGTAGCCGGGGATGAACTCGCACGACGGCTTCATCGGCACGGGGTTCATGAAGTGGACGCCCATCACCTTGTCCTGGCGCTGGGTGAGCGCGGCGACCTTGGTGATCGGGATGGCGGAGGTGTTGACGACGAACACGGTGTCGGCCTTGCAGGCCTCGTCGAGTTTCGGGTAGAGCCGGGACTTCAGGTCCCAGTTCTCGGTGATGTTCTCGATCACGACCTCGGCCTCGGCGAGGAGGTCGAGTTCGGTGCCGAAGGTGATCCGGCCGAGTACGGCCTCCGCGTCGATCTCCGGACCGCCGAGCATGCGGCTCATCCGGCATTCGAGTTCGATCCGGTCGCGGGCGTCGGCCAGCTTGCCGGGGTCGACGTCGATGAGCACGGCCTCGTGCCCGCTGGTGGCGAGATTCTGCGCGACCCCGGTGCCCATCACACCGGCGCCGACGACTCCGACGAGGGTCATCGTTCCTCCTTGGCTGCGTTGCTCGTGGTCAGGTCCAGCACGCCGTCGAGCCGGCCGTGGGCGGCCCGCACCGCGTCGGCGCCGCCGGGGTGCTCTTCGGCGAACAAGACGGTCGCGCCGAGTTCGGCGCCCAGCCGGGCGGCCAGATCCCGGGCGGTGACACCGAGTTCGCCTTCGATCAGGTAGACCGGCCGGGCCGACCGGGCGCCGAGGGCGACGTCGGCGGCGGCTTCGGTCGGCTCGATCCAGTAGCGGTCGCGCTGGAACGGATAACCGGGCAACGTGGTCTTCCGCGGGTCACGGCCGTCGTGATAGGCCCGCCAGTCGATGTCCGCCCCGGAGAGCCAGGCGCGGCCGAGCGCTTCGGTGAGCACGGCCGTGTCCTGGCGGGGGTCGGCCTCGCCGGGCAGGGTGGGTACCAGCAGCGACCACGAAGTCTGGGGGAAATCGGGGTGGCCGCGGAACATCGAGCCGAGCGACTGCCCGGCTCCCAGTTCCAGCAACACGGTATCCGGGGAAGTACTGGCAAGATGCTCGATCATCGCGGCGAAGCGCACGGGACGGCACATGTGCTCGGCCCAGTACCCGGGATCGTTCAACTGCTTCGCGGTGATCGGCGCGCCGGTGACGTTCGACAGGTAGGGCACTTCCGGCTCGCGCGGCGTGAGGTTCTTCCGCGCCCAAGCGGTCAGTTCGGCGGCGGCCGGGCGCAGGGCGCGTGAGTGGAAAGCGTGCGTGGTGCGCAGCGGACGCGCCGGAACACCGTGTTCGGTGAGCGCGGCGGCCAGCTTTTCGACACCGTCGCCCGCGCCGGA
Source organism: Amycolatopsis azurea DSM 43854 (assembly GCF_001995215.1). Classification (GTDB taxonomy): domain Bacteria; phylum Actinomycetota; class Actinomycetes; order Mycobacteriales; family Pseudonocardiaceae; genus Amycolatopsis; species Amycolatopsis azurea. The sequence continues at coordinate 48,321 of NZ_MUXN01000002.1, read as the reverse complement.
CACCACGATCATCCGCGGCCCGTTCATCGCGGCGACGTCGACGCCGAACGCGGTCACGTCGCCCACCAGCGCGGTGAGTTCGGCCGCGCCCAGCGGGATCGCGGCCATCGCGCCTTCGGGCAGCTTCTCGATCAGCTTCGCGCGGAAGGCCACCAGTGCGGTGGCCTCCTCCAGCGTGAGAGCGCCCGCGAGGGTCGCGGCGGCGAACTCACCGACGCTGTATCCGGCGAGCACCGAGGGCTGGACGCCCCAGGCGCGCAGGACACGGCCGAGCGCGTAGCCGAGGGTGAACACGGCGGGCTGGGTGACCGACGGCGCCGCGTCCTCGGCGTCGGTGGCGCGGCCTAGCAGCCGGGCCAGGTCCCCGCCGTCGGAACCGCGGTCTCCGTGCAAGCTCGCCGTCGGATCGGCGCCGAGGTGAGCCTTGAACAGCTCGGCGCATTCGTCGACGGCGGCCTTGAACTCCGGCTCGCTGTCGTACAGGCCGCCCGCCATGCCGCGGTACTGCTCGCCGACCCCGGCCAGCAGGAAACCCGCCTTCCTCGGCTTCGTGTCCGCCTCGGCGACCACACGGGTCTCGGACACGAACGCGTCGGCGGCGTCGTCCACAGAGGACACCACGGCCATCCGCCGGTGCTCGAACGCCTTCCGGCCGTTGTGCAGCGTGTAGGCGACGTCGGCCAGGTCCGTCCACTCAGGACGGTGCGCGGCGAGCCTGCCGGTCATCGCGTCGGCCGCCTCGGGGGTCCGCGCGGACCACGCGAGCAGCTGATGCGGCCGGGCGTCCGGGCGCTTCGGGCAATCCTCCGGCGCTTCCTCGATGACGACATGCGCATCGGTGCCGCCGAAACCGTACGCGCTGACCCCGGCCAGACGAGGACGCTCGCCGCGAGGCCAGTCGCCCAGTTCCGTCTGCACGACGAGCTTGTCGCCGCTGTGGGCCAGCTGCGGATTCGGCTTCTCGAAGTTGACCGCGGGCGGCAGCTTCTCGTGATGCAGCGCCAGCGCGGCCTTGATCAGCCGGGCGATACCGCCCGCCTGGTTGATGTGCCCGAGGTTCGCGTCGATCGAGCCGAGCGTGATCCGCTCGACGTCGTCGACGTCGAAGATCTTCTGGAGCGCGGAGATCTCGGCGACGTCACCGAACGGAGTGCCCAAAGTGGACACTTCGATGTGGTCGATCTCGCCGGGTTCGACGTCGGCGGCGGCCATCGCCTCGGCGACGACGGCGGCCTGACCGGGCACGCCCGGCAGGTTGAATCCCTGCCTCGCCCGGTTGCCCTCGTGGTGGATGGCCCAGCCTCGGATCACCGCGTAGACCCGGTCGCCGTCGGCGAGCGCGTCCTCCAGCCGCCGCAGGACGACTACGCCGAGACCGTTGCCGGGCACCTTGCCGTTGGCTCCGGCGTCGAGGATCCGGTTGATCCCGTCGGGCGCGAACCGGCTGCCCTCGCGGTAGAGGTAGCCCGGTTCCTGAGGCACGACAACGGAAACCGAGCCGGAGACCACCAGGTCGGACTCACCGGTGAGCAGGCTGGAGCAGCCCTGCGCGACGGCGGCGAGCGCGGTCGAGCTACAGCTCTGGACGCTGACGGACGGGCCGGTCAGGTCGAGCGCGTAGGACAGCCGGGACGCGATCAGGTCCTTCTCGTTCTGGAGGATCAGCTGGTCCGGTCCGACGGTCAGCGCGGTGACGTCGTTGGAGAGCAGGTTCGACAGCAGGTAGGTGCTCGGGGCACCACCGGCGAACACCCCGGCGAGGCCTTCGACCCGGTCCGGGTCGACGCCCGCGTCCTCCAGCGCGTGCCACGCGCATTCGAGGAACAGGCGGTGCTGAGGGTCGAGCAGTTCGGCGTCGGCCCGGTTGTAGCCGAAGAAGTCGGCGTCGAAGCGGTCGATCCCGGGGATCAGGCCCGCGGCGGGGACGAACGCGGGGTCGTCGGCCACTTCGGCGGGGACGCCCGCGGCGAGCAGTTCGTCGCGGGTCATCCGGGTGATGCCGTCGCGGCCGGCGCACAGGTCGGCCCAGAACTTGCCGATGTCGGGCGCGCCGGGGAAGTTCCCGGCCATGCCGACGATCGCGATGTCGTCGCCGGTGTCCCGTTCTCGCGTGGTCATGGGGTGGTTCACCTTCCGGTCCGGCTCGGGCGCTTGCGGAGCTTCGCGGTGCGGGCGCGGCGGCGTTCGCCGCGGGCGGATACGTCTTCGGCGACCCCGGCAGGCTCGGCGGCCGCCGGGGACTGTTCGCCGAGGAGCGTGACGAATTCGGCGATGGTCGGTTTCTCGAACAGGCTCGCCGGCGCCAGTTCGACGCCGAACTCCTTGGCGACGCGGCCGATCAGCACCAGGCCGATCAGCGACGTGCCGCCGAGGTCGAAGAACGGGTCGTGCACGCCGACCTCTTCCAGGCCGAGGCAGTCGCACCAGGCGGCGGCGACCCGCACCTCCGCCGGAGTGCGCGGGGCGACGTACGCGGTGCGCAGATCGGGCCGCGGGTACCGCTCACCGGTGGGGATGGCGGCGTCGGCGCCGACCAGCGCGTCGACCGACCCCATCCGGGCCAGCGCGGCCAGCACGTCGGACAGCGGCAGCGGGAGCACGGTCACCAGCGGCTCGCCGGAGGCGACGATCCGCGACAGCAGTTCGGTGCCTTCCTCGGCGCCGATGCCGAACTCCTCGCGGAACTTGCGGGAACCTTCCTGCGCTTCGGCGGATCCCGAGAGCCCGGACGCCGTCCAGGCGTCCAGTTGCCAGGGACCCCACGCGACCGACACGACCTGCTTCGCGGGACCACGTCCCCCCGCCGAGGCCGAGGCGACCCCGTCGAGGAAGGCGTTGGCCGCCGAGTAGTCGATCTCGCCGACGCCGACGGTGAGCGTCACCGTCGAGGAGTACAGGACCAGCAGGTCGACCGGTTCGACACGCAGCGCTTCGGTCAGGGCCAGCGTGCCGTCGACCTTCGGCGCCAGCACCGCGGCCGCCTGCTCGCGGGTCTTGTTCTGCAACAGACCGCCACCGGCGATCCCGGCGGCGTGCACGACGCCGTCGAGGTAGCCGAAGTAGCCGCGGACCTCGGCCAGCAGCGCGGCGGCCTCGCCGGGGGCACTGACGTCGGCGCGCAGCGTCAGGACCTCGGCGCCGAGGGCGCGCAGGTCCCGGACCGCCAGCAGGACTTCGCTCGTGCGGTCGTCGACGCCGTGGTCGCGGATCCAGTCGTCCCAGGTCTCTTCCGGCGGCAGCTCGGAACGGCCGGCCAGCGCGAGGTTCACGCCCAGCGGCGCGAGGCGTTTGGCCAGCGCCAGGCCGAGGACGCCGAGCCCGCCGGTGATCAGGTAGGTCCCGCCGGGCTTCCAGGCCAGCGCGTCGTCGGTCTCGGGCAGCTCGACGACGTCGAAGCCGCGCAGCCAGCGCCGTCCGCCGCGCCAAGCGGCGACGGCGACCCCGTCGACGGTGTCCACTGTGGACGCGGCGAGCAGGTCGAGTTCGTGCGTCGCCTGGGCGACCTTGTCGCCGGTGCGGTCGAAGTCCGCGTACTGCGCGCGGACGAGCGGGTACTCGGCGGCGATCGCGTCGGCCGTGGCGGCGATGGTCGGGGCGAAGGCGTCGGTGGCGTCCCCGCCGAGGACGTCGAAGCCGTTGCGTCCCAAGGCGAGCAGGTCGACGCGGCGCCCGGCGCATTCGGCGCCGATCGCCTTGCCGAGTTCCAGGAGGCTGTAGAAGCCGGATTCGAGGCCGCTGGCGGTGAGCCCGAGGGCATGCACGATCCGCAACGGGCCGTCTCCGGCGAACACCTGGCGGTCCATGTCGGACGCGACGGTGACGCGGTGTCCGGCGGCCTCCGCGGCGGCCGCGAAACCGTCGGCGAACGCGCCAGGCTCGGCGAACAGGACGAGGTCTCCCGGAGTCGCGGGCACCCGGCGGGTGCTGTCCCGGCGCCAGGTCGGCGTGTGCGCGGCCAGACCGTCGCGGACCGGCGTTTCCGGCTGCGGTTCACCGGCGGACATCTGCGACAGGGACCAGCCGCCACCGCGAGAAGCGACCTCCGGCCAGTAGCGGGTGCGCTGGAAGCGGTAGCCGGGCAGGGAGACGAACCGGCGGTCCGGTCCGGCGCCGTCGGCCCAGCCGATCTGGACGCCGTGCTCCCAGAGCGCGCCGAGCGCGGTCAGCCAGGCCTGTCGTCCGGTACCGGCCACCGGCTGCGGCAACAGGGAGACCACCGGCGTCTGCGGCAGGTAGCGGCCCGCCGCTTCGGCGCCGTCGTCACCGAGTCCGGCTTCGACCAGCACTCCGGCGTATTTGGCGAGCGCCAGCAGGCCGTCTTCGAAACGGTCGTCCGCGATCCGCCAGTGCGCCGGGTCGGCGGCTTCGGCGGCGGTGAGTACCGTGCCGGTGCGCGGCGAGATCACCGGCACCGTCGGGGTTCCCGCCTGCGGAACGGGTCCGCCGAGCGCGAGTTCGAGGCCTTCGGCGAGACCGAACAGCCCGCCCGCGACGGCGGCGACGCATTCGCCGGTCCCGCGTCCGAGCACCACGGCCGGTTCGAGGCCCCACGCGGTCAGCAGCCGGGTGAAGGCGTACTCGACGGCGAAGACCACGGCCCGTTCGTCGGCTTCGGCCGTGCCGTAGAGCGCGCCGAGCAGGTCGGCGCGACCGTCCAGCAGGGCCGCGCATTCGTCGATCGCGGCGCGGAACGCGAGTTCGGTGCGGTACAGCTCGTCGGTCGTGCCCCGCCAGGCGCCACGAGTACCGGGCAGCAAGAGGCCGAAGCGCCGCTTGTCGGTGACGGCCGAACCGCCGGTGACCGCGCGCAGGGCCGTGACGGCGTCCGCGTGATCGCGCACCAGCACGGCCTTGCGGAGCGGGAGAGCGCTGCGCCCGGCCTGGGTGGTGAAGGCGACGTCGGCCAGTTCTCCGGTCAGGTTCTCGGCCAGCGCCTCGGCGTTGGCGCGCAACCCGGCTTCGCTCTGACCGGAAATCGTGAGCAGCTGCCATTCCACGCCGGGAGTGGCGGGCGGGGCGGGTGCGGCCTGGTCGAGAACGAAGTGCACGTTGGACCCGGACCAGCCGAAGGAGCTGACACCCGCGCGCAGCACCCCGGCGGCGTTGGCCGGGAAGGGCCGCGCCTCGGGGACCGGGCGGACCGTGCCGTCCACGGTGACCACCGAGTTCGGCGTGCTCATGTGCAGGTTCCCCGGCAGGGTGCCGTTCTCCAGCGACAGCACGGTTTTGATCAGCCCGGCCATGCCCGCCGCGGCGAGTGTGTGGCCGACGTTGGTCTTGACGGCGCCGACGTAGAGCGGCTCGGGCGCGTTTCGCTCGCCGAAGATCTCGCCGAGTGCGGTGAACTCGATCGCGTCGCCGAGCTGCGTGCCGGAGCCGTGCGCCTCGACGTAGCCGATCTCGTCGGGACCGACCCCGGCGTCGGCGAGCGCCGCGCGGATGACTGCGTTCTGCGCCGCGCGGTTGGGCGCGGTGAGCCCGTTGCTGCGGCCGTCCTGGTTGGTCGCGGTGCCGCGGATGACCGCGCGGGTCCGCCTGCCCGCGCCGACCTCGCCCGCCCGGCGGAGCACGACGACGCCGCCGCCCTCACCGATGACGTAGCCGTCGGCGCTCTCGTCGAAGGTCTTGGTACGGCCGTCGGCGGCGAGCATGCTCATCTTGCAGGACTGGATGAAGACGTCCGGGTTGATCATCGCCGACGCGGCGCCGACGATCGCGATGTCGCACTCGCCGCGGCGGAGGCTCTGCACGGCCAGATGCGCCGCGCTGAGCGCCGACGAGCACGCGGTGTCCACGGTGAGGCAGGGGCCGCGCAGGTCGAGCAGATGCGCGATGCGCCCGGCGGCGGCGGAAAGCGAGCTGCCGAGCCCGAAGTAGGGGTCGTCGGCCGCGTCCATGCCGTCGGCTTCGAGCTGCCGCATGCTGTACTGCATGGTGTCGATCAGCCCGGCGAACACGCCGGTGCGGCTGCCGCGCAGTTCGTCGGCGGTGAGCCCGGCGTCCTCGATGCCCTCCCACACCAGCTCCATGAGCAGCCGGAAGGTCGGGTCGAGCCGCCGCGCTTCCTGCGGTGACAGGCCGAAGAACGCCGCGTCCCAGCCGGCGATGTCGTCGACGAACGCGCCCTGCTGCGTGTACGCCTTGCCCGGCGCTGTGCGGTCGGGGTCGTAGTAATCGGCGGCGGTCCACCGGTCCGGCGGGACCTCGCGGACCAGATCCTTGCCCTGGACCAGGTTCTGCCAGAACTTCTCCGGAGTGTCGCTGCCACCGGCGAAGCGGCAGGAGAGGCCGACGACGGCGACGTCCTGGCCCGCGGCGGCCGGTCCGGCGACGACGGTCCGCGTCTCCTCGGCGGCCGGGGTGAGCGCGGCCAGCAGATGCGCGGCGAGCGCGGCCGGGGTCGCGTGGTCGAACACCATCGTCGGCGGGAGCGCGAGTCCGGTCTCGGTGTTGATCCGGCCGCGCAACTCGATGGCGGTGAGCGAATCGATGCCCAGTTTGGTGAACTGCTGCCCGGCCGGGACGCCGTCGGTGTGCCCGAGCACGGCGGCGGTGTGGGTCAGGACCAGTTCGGTGACGACGCGTTCGCGTTCGGCCTCGGGCAGCCCGGCGAGGCGGGTGCGCCAGGCATCGGCGGCTTCCGCGCCCTCGGCGGCCTGGGCGGCTTCGGCCTCGGCGATGGCGACGACCTCGGGAAGATCGGCCAGCAACGGGCTCGGCCGCAGCGCCGCGAACGGCGGGGCGAACTTCTCCCACGTCAGCTCGGCGACGGTCAGCGCGGTCTCGTCGCGGTCCAGCGCCTGGCCGAGCGCGACCAGACCGGTCTCCGGCGCCATGGCCGGGACGCCGAGCCCGCTGAGCAGTTCGTCGAGGTCCGCGCCGACGCCCATGCCGACGCGGCCCCAGCGGCCCCACGCGATCGACGTCGCGGGCAGGCCGTTCGCCCGGCGCCGCTGCGCGACGGCTTCGAGGTACGCGTTCGAGGCCCCGTAAGCGCTCTGGACCGCGTTGCCGATGGAGGCGGCGATCGACGAGAACAGGACGAAGGCGTCGAGGTCGAGTCCCTCGGTCAGCTCTTCGAGGTTGCGCGTCCCGGCGACCTTCGGGCGAAGGACGTCGGCGTAGCGCGTGCGGTCCATGGTCTCGATGAGGCCGAGTTCGAGGACGCCGGCGAGGTGGAAGACCGCGCGGAGGTCGTCGCGGATCGGCTCGATCACGGCCGCGAGGGCGTCCTTGTCGGCGACGTCGCAGGCGGCGATGGTGACGCGATCTCCTGCCAGCTCGGCGGCGCCGGGAGCGTCTTGTCCTTGACGTGACACGAGAACGACGTGTTCGGCGCCGTGGTCGACCAGCCAGCGGGCGACGATCCCGCCGAGTCCGCCGGTACCGCCGGTGACGAGCACGGTGCCGCGCGGCTGCCAGGATCGCTTGGCCTCGACGGGTTCGGCGTGCGCGAGCCGCCTGCCGAAGGCGCCGGTGGCCCGGACGGCGACCTGGTCCTCACCGCGAGGTCCGGTGAGGACGCCGCGCAGCAGAGCGAGGGTCCGCTCTCCCGGCTCGGCCGGGACGTCGACGAGACCGCCCCACGCCTGCGGGTTCTCCAAGGCGGCCGCGCGGCCGAAACCCCACAGCTGGGCCTGTGCGGGCGAGTCCGGCGCGTCGTGGGCGCCGGTCGACACCGCGCCGCGAGTGAGCGTCCACAGTGGACCTTGCGGGTCGCGCGTGGCCAGCTCGCGGACCAGCGACATCGTGGCTTCGGCGCCGAAGGACAGGCCGTCGGTTTCGGTCTCGTCGAGGGCCAGCAGGGACAGGATTCCGTCGAAGGACTCGTCCGGCAGGTCCACGCGGTCGGGCTGCTCCACGACGAGCCGTCGCACTTCGGCGCCGGAAAGGGCCTGGGAGGCGGTCTCGATCCACGGGTGCTCCCGCGCGGACGTGACGAGCAGCCAACGTCCGGTGGCCGTGGTCGTCGCGGGGGTGAAGGGCTGCCAGCGGACGTGGTAGGCCAGCGATGTCGCTTCGGCCGCCAGCGACCGGGCGCGGCGGTAACGCGACAGCGCGGGCAGGACAGTGCCGAGCGGCGCTTCGACGTCGGACAGCTTCAGCTCGGCGGCGAACTCGCCGACGTCGCCTGCCTCGACGACCGACCAGAACCGGCCGTCCTCGGCGGCGGCGACGTCCGCGCCCGGGTCCTCCAGCCAGAAACGCTTGCGCTGGAAGGGGTACGTCGGCAGCGTGACCACGCGCGCCCCGCTTCCGCCGAGGTAGGCGGACCAGTCGACGCGGGCGCCGTGGGCGTGGATCAGGCCCAGCGCGGTGACGAGGGTGGCGGCCTGGTCGCGATCCTTGCGCTGGGTGGCGGCGAAAACGACGCCGTCAGGGCGGACAGAACGGCCCATCGGGGTGAGCGCCGCGTCCGGACCGAGCTCGAGGAACGTCGTGACGCCTTGGCCGTGCAGGGTTTCCACCGCGTCGGCGAACCGGACGGTGCCGCGGACGTGCTCGGCCCAGTACTCCGGATCGGTGAGCCGGTCCGCGAGCTCGCCGGTCAGCGTCGAGACGACCGGGATCGTGGGCTCGCGGTAGGTCAGGGTCCGCGCGACGGCGGCGAACTCGGCGAGCATCGGCTCCATGAGCGCCGAGTGGAAGGCGTGAGACACCGAGAGGCGGGTCGAGCGACGGCCGGGGAAGCGTTCGGTGACAGCGGTCGTCGCCGCCTCGGCGCCGGACAGGACGACCGCGCGCGGCCCGTTGACCGCCGCGAGCGCGACGTCGGCGGACAGATACGGGCGGACCTCGTCTTCGGTCGCTTCCAGGGCGATCATCGCGCCGCCCTCGGGCAGCGCCTGCATCAGCCTGCCTCGGGCCAGGACGAGCTTTGCCGCGTCTTCATGGGAAAGCACTCCGGCGACGTGGGCGGCCGCGATCTCGCCGACCGAGTGCCCGGCGAGGAAGTCCGGGCTGACACCCCAGGACGTGACGAGCCGGAACAGCGCGACTTCGAAGGCGAACAGCGCGGGCTGGGCGAATTCGGTGCGGTCGAGCCGGGCGGCGTCGGCGCCGAACACGACGTCCCGCACGCCGGGCAGGTGCGCGCAGGCCGCGTCGAAAGCTTCGGCGAACACCGGGAAGCATTCGTGGAGACGGCGGCCCATGCCGAGCCGCTGCGAACCCTGGCCGGTGAACAGCACGGCCAGGCGTCCGGCGGTGTCGCTGCCGGTGACCGTTCCCGCTTCGCCACCCGCGAGGGCACGGAGACCGGCGGCCAGTTCGGCGCGGTCCGCGCCGGTGACGACGGCGCGGTGTTCCATCCCAGCGCGCGTGGTGGCGAGGGAGAGCGCGACGTCGACCGGCTCGGCGCTGGATTCGTCCACAGTGGACAGAAGGGCGGCGGCCTGTGCGCGGACGGCGGCGGGCGAGGCACCGGACAGCACGTACGGAACCACGGGCGGCGCCACGATCTCGCGGTCTTCGGCACCTTCCTCGGTGGGCTGCTCCAGGATGACGTGCGCGTTGGTGCCGCTGATCCCGAACGACGACACGCCCGCGCGGCGCGGCCGGTCCGTCGCGGCCCACGGACGGGCCTTGTCGAGCAACTCCACCGACCCGGCCGACCAGTCGACGTGCGGGGACGGCGCGTCGACGTGCAACGTCGCGGGCAGGGTGGCGTGCCGCATCGCCTCGACCAGCTTGACGATGCCGGCGAGTCCGGCGGCGGCCTGGGTGTGGCCGATGTTGGACTTCACCGAACCCAGCCACAGCGGCGTTTCCCGGTCGCGGCCGTAGGTGGCCAGCAGTGCTTGCGCCTCGATCGGGTCGCCCAGCGCGGTTCCGGTGCCGTGCGCCTCGACGACGTCCACAGTGGACGCTTCGACTCCGGCGTTCGCCAGCGCGGCGCGGATCACGCGCTGCTGGGACGGGCCGTTCGGGGCGGTCAGGCCGCTGGAGGCGCCGTCGGAGTTGACCGCACTGCCGCGGACCAGCGCGAGGACCGGGTGGCCGTTGCGGCGCGCGTCGGAAAGGCGTTCCAGCACCAGCATTCCGGCGCCTTCGGCCCAGTTCGTGCCGTCGGCGGCGGCCGCGAACGGCTTGCAGCGCCCGTCCGGTGCGAGCCCCCGCTGCCGCGAGAACTCGACGAACGCGCCCGGCGTCGCCATCACCGTGACACCGCCGGCCAGGGCCAGGGTGCACTCCCCCGACCGCAGCGCACGGGCGGCGAGGTGGACCGCGACCAGCGACGACGAGCAGGCCGTGTCGATCGACACCGACGGCCCTTCGAGGCCGAGCGCGTAGGAGACGCGGCCGGACACCACGCTGCCGGAGGTGCCGATGCCGAGGTAGCCCTCGTGTTCCTCGGGCAGCGCGGTCAGCCGCGACGCGTAGTCGGTGAACCCGACGCCCGCGAACACGCCGGTGGCGCTGCCCTTGAGCGAAAGCGGGTCGATCCCGGCCCGCTCGACAGCCTCCCACGCCGTCTCCAGCAGCAGCCGCTGCTGCGGGTCGGTCGCCTCGGCCTCACGCGGCGAGATGCCGAACAGTTCGTTGTCGAACTCCGCGGCGTCGTGCAGGAACCCGCCCTCGCGGACGTAGCTGGTGCCGGGGACGGACGGGTCGAGGTCGTGGATCGCGTCGGTGTCCCAGCCGCGGTCGGCGGGGAACGGCGAGATCGCGTCACCGCCGCCGTCGATGAGTTCCCACAGCTGTTCCGGGGTGCGGACGCCGCCGGGGAACCGGCAGCTCATCGCGACGATCGCGATGGGCTCGGTCTCCTTCTCCCGCGCGTCCGCCAGCTCGCGGCGGCTTTCCCGCAGGTCGGCCGCCATCCGCTTGAGGTAGTCGACGTACTGCTCTTCCGAAGGCATGTCACGGCTCCTGAATGGATGAGGGCGGTTCTCAGCGCGGGCCGAACTCGTCGTCGATCAGCGCGAGGAGGTCGTCGGGTGAGGCGGCGTCGAGGTCGGCGTGCGCGGGCTTCTTCGCCGTCCAGGCCGCCACGAGCCGCTTGAGCCGTCCGTCGATCTCCGCGTCACCGGGATCGGCTCCTTCCAGCAGCGCTTCGAGCCGGGTGATCTGTTCGGTCACCGCGGCCCCGGCACCGGTTTCGGGGGCGAGTTCGGTCTGGAGGTACTTGGCCAGCGCGTCGGGCGCCGGGTAGTCGAAGACGACCGTCGTGGGCAGGGTGAGGCCGGTCGCGGCGGCCAGCGCGGTCCGGAACTCGACGGCGGTGAGCGAGTCGAAACCGAGGTCGAGGAAGCCACGGCCCGGGGCGATCGCGGCCGCCCCGGCGTGGCCGAGGACGGCGGCGGCCTGTCCGCGCACCAGGTCGAGCAGCGCGCGTTCCTGTTCGGATTCGGCCAGCCCGGTGAGCTTGAGCCGCAGCGCGCCGGCGTCGGCGGCAGCGGCGGTGCGCCGGACCACGGGGACGAGGTCGCGCAGGATCGGCGGCAGCTGCCCGGCCGAGGCGAGCGCGTCTCGATCGAGTTTGACCGGGACCGACGCGGCCACGTCTGCGGCCAGCGCCGCGTCGAACAACGCCAGTCCTTCCTCGGTGCTCAGCGCCGGGAAACCGTTGCGGCTCAACCGTTGCCCGGCCTGGGTGCCCAGCGCCCCGCCCATGCCGTCCGCCCAGCGGCCCCAGGCCAGCGAGCGGGCGGGCAGGCCGAGCGCCCGGCGGTGCACGGCGAGACCGTCGAGGAAGGCGTTGGCGGCCGCGTAGTTGCCCTGCCCGGCGTTGCCGAAGACCCCGGCGGCCGAGGAGAACAGGACGAACGCCGCGAGCTCGTGGCCCTTGGTCAGTTCGTGCAGATGCCAAGCGGCGGCGGCCTTGGGACCGAACACGGTCGCGAGCCGCTCCGGGGTGAGCGCGCCGACGAGACCGTCGTCGAGGACACCCGCCGCGTGCACGACCCCGGTCAACCTGGGGATCCCGGCCACGAGGCCTTCGACGGAAGCGCGGTCGGCGACGTCGCACGCTTCGACGCGGACGTTCGCGCCCAGTCCGGTCAGTTCGGCGGCGAGTTCCGCCGCGCCCGGCGCGTCCGGGCCACGTCGGCTCGTGAGCACCAGTTCTCGGACGCCGTGTGCCTGGACGAGGTGCCGGGCTAGGTGGGCACCGAGGCCGCCCGTACCACCGGTGACGAGGACAGTCCCGCCCGCCAAAGCCGAAGGCTCGGTGGTTCGCGTGCCCACCAGCGTCAGTTTCGGCGCGTACAGCTTGCCTTCGCGCAGCAGCAACTGGTCTTCGCCGGTGGCCAGCGCCTTGCCGAGCATCGAGGTGTCACCGTCGCCGTCGACGAGGACGAACCGGCCCGGGTTCTCCGACTGCGCCGCGCGCACCAGGCCCCAGACCGCGGCGGCGGCCGGATCCGCACCGTCCTCTTCGGACAGTGCGACGGCACCGGCGGTCAGCACGACCAGACGGGCGGCTGTGGACTCCTGCAACGCGGCGAGGACGGTCGCGGTCGCCGTACGCGCCGCGTCGGCCACGTTCCCCGCCGGTTCGGCGAGTTCCAGCACCACCGCGCCGGGCAGTTCCGCGCCGACGTCCTCAAGCCGGGTCCACGACGTTTCGCCGTCACCCGCCGGAACCGGCGACCAGACGATCCGGTGCAGCGACTCGCTCGGCTCCGTCACGGCCGCCGGACGCTCGCCGAAGGTCACCTCGGCGGACAGCACCGGGGCTCCCGCGAGGTCGAACACCGCCAGCTCCCCCGCCGGACTCAGGTGCGCCCGGACGGTGGTGGCGCCGGTGGCGTGCAGGGTCACGTTCCGCCAGGCGACCGGCCAGCCGCGTTCGGCCAGCACCGGGTCGAGCAGGCTCGGGTGCAGGCCGTACAGCTGCGCGCTGTCGTCCGGCAGGGTCAGTTCGGTCAGGCCGTCTTCCGGAAGTCGCGGTGCCGGGGCCGGGGTGGTGACGAGGAGTCCGGTGCCGTGCCGCTGCCAGCCCGCACCGGCCCGGGTGTGGACCGAGACCGGGCGACGGCCATCGCTCTCGGCCCCGACGGAGACCTGGACCTCGCGATCCCCGGTCAGCGGTGCCTCGACGGCGAATTCGGCGAGGGTGCCCGCGCCGATCTCGTCACCGGCGCGGATCGCCAGTTCGACGAGCAGCGTGTCCGACGGGTCGGCAGGCAGCACACCGGTGCACAGGACCGCACCGTCGTCGGCCGAGGTCACGGCGGAAGCCAGGACCGGGTGACGCAGGCCGCCGGCGACGCGCGCCACGGCGGGCTCACGCAGCCAGTACCGCTCGTGCTGGAAGGCGTAGGTCGGCAGGTCGACGACGCGCGGCTTCGCGGGGGCGAAGAACGCGGGCCAGTCGACGTCGATGCCGCGGACGTGCAGACGGGCCAGCGCGGTGACCACGGTTTCCGGCTCGTCCTTCTCGTCGCGCAGGGCGGGGATCGCCTCGCCGATCCCCGCGGCGAGTGCCGAAAGCACCGCCGCCGGGCCGATTTCGAGGAAGGTGGTGACGTTTTCGGCCGAGAGGGCGGCCAGCGCGTCGGCGAACCGGACCGGTTCCCGCACGTGCCGCACCCAGTAGACCGGGTCGGTCAGCTCGGTGGCGACAGCGCCGGTGACCGCCGAAACGACCGGGATCGACGGCTCGGCGTAGGTCAGGCTCCGCGCCACTTCGGCGAAGTCGTCGAGCATCGGGTCCATCAGCGGCGAGTGGAACGCGTGGGAGACGTCGAGCCGCTTCACCTTGCGGCCACGGGCTTCCAGTGCCGAGGCGGCGGCGAGCACCGGTTCCTCGGCACCCGACAGCACGACGGCGTCCGGGCCGTTGACCGCCGCGACGGCGACACCGTCGAACTCGGCGACCTCGTCCTCGGTCGCCTGCACGGCGACCATCGCACCGCCCTCGGGCAGCGCCTCCATCAGCCTGCCGCGCGCTTCGATCAGCTTGGCCGCGTCCTCCAGCGAGAACACACCGGCGACGTGCGCGGCGGCGATCTCGCCGATCGAGTGCCCGGCGACGAACGCGGGACGGACACCCCAGGACTCGAAGAGCCGGTACAGCGCGACTTCGAGGGCGAAGATCGCGGGCTGCGCGGTCCCGGTCCTGCTCAGATCACCGTCGAGGGGGAGGAGCGCGGCGACCTCGTCGTAGGTCTTCGCGAACTCGGGGAAAGCTTCATAGAGCCCCTGTCCCATGCCGAGTCGCTGCGAACCCTGGCCGGTAAAGAGGAACGCGAGACGGCCGGACGCGGTTTCGCCGGAGGCCAGCGTCCGCAGTCCGGCGCCGGGCTCGCCGACGACGACCGCGCGGTGCGCGTGGTGAGTACGGGTGGTCGCCAGTGAGAAACCGGTGTCAGCCGTGTACTCCACAGTGGACAGACGGGAAGTCTGCGCGGCCAGCGCCTCCGGCGTACGTCCGGAAAGCAGCAGGGGCACTACGGGGAGCGTGCCCGAGGGCTCGGGCTCGGCTTCGGCCGGAGCCTGTTCGAGGACGACGTGGGCGTTGGTGCCGCTGATGCCGAACGACGACACACCGGCGCGGCGCGGGCCGCCGGTCTCCGGCCACAGCGTCTGCTCGGTGAGCAGCGCGATGTCACCGGCGGTCCAGTCGACGTGCGGGGTCGGCTCGTCCACGTGCAGGCTCGCCGGAACGAGACCGTGGTTCATCGCCTCGACCATCTTGATGATCCCGGCGACGCCCGCGGCGGCCTGCGTATGGCCGATGTTGGACTTGACCGAGCCGAGCAGCAGCGGCCGCTCACGGTCACGACCGTAGGTGGCCAGCAGCGCCTGCGCCTCGATCGGGTCGCCCAGCGGCGTGCCCGTGCCGTGCGCCTCGACGACGTCCACAGTGGACGATTCGACCCCGGCATTGGCCAGCGCCGAACGGATCACGCGCTGCTGTGAAGGTCCATTGGGGGCGGTGAGACCGTTGGACGCGCCGTCCTGGTTGACCGCGGAACCCTTGACGACGGCGAGGACGCGGTGCCCGTTGCGGCGGGCGTCGGAAAGGCGTTCCAGCACCAGGATGCCGACGCCTTCGGCCCAGTTCGTGCCGTCGGCGGCCCCGGCGAACGGCTTGCAGCGGCCGTCCGGCGCCAGTCCGCGCTGACGGGAGAACTCGACGAACATGTCCGGTGAGGCCATCACGTTGACGCCACCCGCCAGCGCGAGCGAGCACTCCCCCGACCGCAGCGACTGCGCGGCCAAGTGGACGGCGACCAGCGAAGACGAACAGGCGGTGTCGACGGAGACGGCCGGGCCTTCGAGACCCAGCGCGTAGGCGACGCGGCCGGACACGACACTGCTGAAGGACGCGGTGCCGAGGAAACCTTCGACCTGCTCGGGAATCGCGCTCAGCCGCGAGATGTAGTCGTTGGACAGCGCCCCGGCGAAGACACCGGTGCTGGTGCCGCGCAGGGAAGCCGGGTCGATGCCCGCCCGCTCCAGCGCCTCCCACGACGTCTCCAGGACCTGACGCTGCTGCGGATCGATGGCCAGCGCCTCACGCGGCGAGATCCCGAAGAACTCGGCGTCGAAATCGCCCGCGTTGTAGAGGAAAGCGCCTTCGGAGGCGTAGGTGGTGCCGCGGTGGTCGGGGT
Source organism: Amycolatopsis azurea DSM 43854 (assembly GCF_001995215.1). Classification (GTDB taxonomy): domain Bacteria; phylum Actinomycetota; class Actinomycetes; order Mycobacteriales; family Pseudonocardiaceae; genus Amycolatopsis; species Amycolatopsis azurea. The sequence goes on along the minus strand of NZ_MUXN01000002.1, from coordinate 32,758 downwards.
CCGGGTGGAACAGCGAGTCCAGGGGCCAGTCGCGGTCGGCCGGGAAGTCCCCGACGCCGTCGCGGCCCTCGGCGACCAGCTGCCAGAGCTCGGCGGGCGAAGTGACCTCGCCCGGGTACCGGCAGCCCATGCCGACGATGACGATGGGATCGTCGTGGATACCGGACCCGGCTGAGACATGGCCCGCCCCCACCGCGACCGGGGCCGGCGTCTCGTCCCCGACGAGTTCGCCGCGCAGGAAGACCTTCAGCGCGTCGGGCGTCGGGTGGTCGAAGACGAGCGTCGCGGGCAGCCGGAGGCCGGTCGCGGCGCCGAGGCGGTTGCGCAGTTCGACCGCGGTGAGCGAGTCGAAGCCGATTTCGTTGAACGCGCGGGTGGCGGCGATGCCGGCCGCGTCGGCGTGCCCGAGGACCAGCGCGACCTCGCGGCGTACGAGATCCAGCAGGAGTTCGTCGCGGTCCGGCGCGGGCAGCCCGGCGAGTTTGCGCCGCAGCTCGCCCGCCTGCTCGGCGGTGGCGGTCTTGGCCTTGGCCCGGCCGGATCCGCCGACCAGGGCGCGGATCAGCGGCGAGATCGGGGCGTCGCTGCCGCGGACGGTCGCGCGGTCGAACTTGAGGCCGAGCAGAACGGCGTGGTCGAGGCCGACCGCGCGGTCGAACATCGCCAGGCCCTCTCCCGCGTCGATCGGGGGGAAACCGCTGCGGCGCATGCGTTCTTCGCCCGCGTCGCCGAGTTCGCCCTTCATCCCGCCGGACCACAGGCCCCACGCGACGGACTGCGCGGCCAGACCTTCGGCGCGACGACGGGTGGCGAGGCCGTCGAGGAAGGCGTTGGCGGCGGCGTAGTTGCCCTGGCCGGGGTTGCCGAGCACACCGGCGGCCGAGGAGAACTGGACGAACCAGCGCAGCGGCAGTTCCGCGGTCAGCTCGTGCAGATGCCAGGCTGCGTCGGCCTTGGGGGCCAGAACACGATCGAGGCGTTCGGGGTTGAGCGCGTCGATCGGAGCGTCGTCGAGGACACCGGCCGCGTGGACGACGGCGGTGAGCGGATGCTCGCCGGGGATGGCGGCCAGCAGCGCGGCGACGGCTCCACGGTCCGCGCTGTCACACGCGGCGATGGTGACGGTCGCGCCAAGGGCTTCGAGCTCCTGCGACAACTCGGAAGCGCCGGGGGCGTCGGGACCGCGGCGACTGGTCAGCAGCAGATGCCGGACGCCGTACTCGGCGATCAGGTGCTTGGCGAGCATCGCGCCGAGGCCGCCCGTGCCGCCGGTGATCAGGACGGTGCCCTCGGGCTCCGGACCGCGCGGGATGGTGAGCACGACCTTGCCGATGTGCTTGGCCTGGCTGAGCAACCGGAACGCCTCCGGGGCGCGGCGGACGTCCCAGACGCGGCGCGGCAACGGCTTCAGCACACCGCTCGCGAACAGCTCCAGCACTTCGGCCCACATGCGGGAGAACTGCTCGGGGCCCGCTTCGATGAGGTCGTAGGGCCGGTAGTGCACGCCCGGGTGCTGCGCGGCGACCTCTTCGGGGTCACGCAGTCCCGCTTTGCCCATCTCCAGGAACCGGCCGCCGCGCGGCAGCAGCCGCAGGGACGCGTCCACGAAGTCACCGGTGAGCGCGTCGAGCACGACGTCGACGCCGCGTCCTTCGCTGGTGGCGAGGAAATGCTGTTCGAAGTCGAGGGTTCGGGAGTTGGCGATGTGGCCGTCGTCCAGCCCGGCTTCGGTCAGCACGTGTTGCTTCGCGGGGCTGGCGGTGCTGTAGACCTCGGCGCCGAGGTGGCGGGCGATCTGGATCGCCGCCATGCCGACGCCACCGGCACCCGCGTGGACGAGGACGGACTCCCCCGCCTTCAGCCCAGCGAGTTCCTTGAGGCCGAAGTAGGCGGTGAGGAACACCAGCGGCACGGACGCGGCTTCCTCGTCGGTCCAGTTCTCCGGAATGCGTGCGCACATCGAGCGCTGCGCCGTGGTGATCGAGCCGATGCCGCCGATCGCGACACCCATGACGCGGTCACCGGGCACGAGATCGTCCACTTCGGGCCCAGTTTCCAGCACCACACCGGCGATCTCGTTGCCGAGCGGACCCGGCTCGCCTTCGAACATGCCGAGGACATTGAGCGCGTCACGGAAGTTGAGGCCTGCGGCGCCGACGGCGACCCGGATGTGCCCGGGCGCCAGGGGTTCCAGAGCCTGCGGGCAGGGCTCCAGCCGCAGTTCCTCGAGCGTTCCGCGAGCCGCCATGCCGAGCCGCCAGGCGGGCTCGGCGGGCGGGCTGAGTTCGTCGGTGCCGGGAACCGGCGCGAGGCGCAGGGCGGCGAAACCGCTGTCACGCAAGGTCAATTGGGGTTCGCCGGTCGCCAAAGCGGCGGCGAGCTCGGTCTCGGTCAGGTCGCCGGTCTCGGTGTCGACGAGGACGACCCGGCCCGGGAGTTCACTTTGTGCGGAGCGGCCGAGGCCCCAGACCGCGGCGGCGGCCGGATCGACGCGGCCGGGTCCGATCGCGGCGCAGGTGACGAGGACGAGTTTCGCGTCGGCGAACCGGTCTTCGGTCGAGAACTGTTGCAGGACGGCGAGGACCTCGCGGGTGGCGATGCCGACGCCCGCCGGGTCGGTGAACACCGGGAGGACGACCACCGGCGGCACGGCGCCACCGCCGACCCGCCCGTGATACGCCCAGTCGACCTGGGCCGAGTCCGCCGGGGTGGGCACCGGGGTCCAGTCGAGGCGGAACAGCGAGTCGAGACCGGGAGTCGCCGTGGTGACAGGGGCGAGTTCGCGCAGGGTCAGGGAGCCGATGGTGACGACCGGCGCGCCGGTGCCGTCGGCGGCGCGCAGGGTGACGGCGCCGGACGCGGCCGGGGTGAGCTTCAGCCGCAGCGCGGACGCGCCGGTGGCGTGCAGGGTGACGTCCTGCCAGAGGAACGGCAGTTTGGCGCCACCCGGTTCCTCGCTCAGGAGGCCGATCGCGTGCAGACCGGCGTCCAGCAGCGCGGGGTGCAGGCCGAAACGATCTACGTCGGCCTTCGCGGTGTCTTCCGGCAGCGCGGTCTCGGCGAAGATCTCCTCACCGAGGCGCCAGGCGGCCTTGAGTCCCTGGAAGACCGGGCCGTACTCCAGGCCGGCGGCGGCGAACACCGGGTAGACCTCGGCGACATCCACAGAGATGGCGTCGCGCGGCGGCCACTCGGCCAGGTCGAAGTTCGCGGCCGGGGCCTGCGGTGCCAGGGTTCCCGAACCGTGCAGCGTCCAGGCGCCTTCACCGGCACGGGAGTACACGGCGACAGCACGACGGCCGCTCTCGTCCGGGCCTGCCAGGACGACCTGGACGTCCAGCGGGCCGGCCAGGGCCATCGGCTCGCGCAGGGTGAGTTCTTCCAGATGCGCGCAGCCGGCTTCGTCACCGGCGCGCAGCGCGAGTTCGACCAGCGCGGTGCCGGGCACGATGACGGTGCCCGCGACGGCGTGGTCGGAAAGCCAGGGGTGGGTGGACGGCGAGATCCGGCCGGTCAGGACGACGCCCGCGCCGTCGGCGAGCGGGACGGCCGCACCCAGCAGCGGGTGGGCGGCGTCGGCCAGGCCGAGCCCGCCCGGGTCGCCCGCGCTGTGGCCGCCGCGCAGCCAGTAGTTGTCGCGCTGGAACGGGTACGTGGGCAGATCGATCGTGCGGGCCCCGGTGCCCTCGTAGAACGCCGTCCAGTCGACGCGGGCGCCGCGGACGTGCAGTTCCGCGAGCACGGTCATCGCCGTCGGGGCTTCGGGGCGGTCCTTGCGCAGCACCGGGACAACAAGAGTGCCTTCCGGCGGCAGCGTGCGCGCCGCCATTCCGGCCAGCACCGCGTCCGGACCGATCTCGACGAACCGGGAAACCCCTTCGCCGCGCAGGAATCCGACCCCGTCGGCGAACCGCACCGGCTGCCGGACGTGGCGCGGCCAGTAGCCGGGCACGGTGACCTCGTCGGGTCCGGCGAGACGGCCGGTCACGTTGGAGACCACCGGGATCGTCGGCGTCCCGTGCGGGATCTCTTCGGCGATGGCGCCGAATTCGGCGAGCATGCCGTCCATCCGCGCGGAGTGGGACGCGTGGGAGATGTTGAGCCGCTTGATCTTCCGCCCGCGTTCGGCGAACTTCGCGGCCAGCGCCTCGGCGGCGGCCTCCTCACCGGAGACGACGACCGAGTCGGGGGCGTTGAGCGCGCCGATGGCGAGGCCGTCGGTCAGTTCGGCGGCGACCTCCTCTTCGGTGGCCTGGATACCGATCATCGCGCCGCCCGGCGGCTGCGCCTCCATCAGACGGCCGCGCGCGGTGATCATCCGCGCGGCGCCCGCCAGGTCCCAAACCCCGGCGACGTGGGCCGCGGCGAGTTCACCGGCGGAGTGGCCGACGACGTAGTCCGGCCGGGCGCCCCAAGATTCCAGCAGGCGGAACAGCGCGACCTGCAAGGCGAACATCGCAGGCTGGGCGAAGGTCATCCGGTCGAGCAGCTTCTGGTCGTCGCCGAAGACGACGTCGGCCAGCGGGCGGTCGAGGTGCGGGTCGAGAGCGGCGCACGCCTCGTCGAAGGCGGCGCGGTACGCGGGGAAGGTGTCGTAGAGCTCGCGGCCCATGCCGCAACGCTGGGCGCCCATGCCGGAGAACAGGAACGCGGTGCGCCCGAGCAGCGGTTCACCGGTGACGACGCCGGGGGCGGGCTCGCCCTCGGCCAGCGCGGTCAGCCCGGCCTTCAGGTCTTCCACGCCGGTGCCGACGATCGCGGCGCGGCTTTCCAGCGCGGTCCGCGTGGTGGCAAGCGACCACCCGAGGTCGAGCGGATCACTATTGTCCACTGTGGACAGAAGGTCGGCGGCGGCGGCTTTCAGCGCGGCGGGTCCGCGGGCCGAAAGAGGCCACGTCTGGACGGCGGGCGGAGTCCGCTCCGGCTCTGCGTCGTCGTCCGCAGGGGCCTGCTCCAGGATGACGTGCGCGTTGGTGCCGCTCATGCCGAAGGACGACACCCCGGCTCGGCGCGGACGGTCGCCGGTGTCCCACGGCTTCGGCTCGGTGAGCAGTTCGACGGCTCCGGCCGACCAGTCGACGTGCGGGGAGGGCTCGTCGACGTGCAGGGTGCGGGGCAGCACGCCGCGGCGCATCGCCTCGACCATCTTGATGATCCCGGCGGCACCCGCGGCCGCCTGGGTGTGCCCGATGTTCGACTTGATCGACCCGAGCCACAGCGGGGTTTCCCGCTCACGGCCGTAGGTGGCCAGCAGCGCTTGTGCCTCGATCGGATCACCGAGGGTGGTGCCGGTGCCGTGCGCCTCGACGGCGTCGACGTCGGCGGCGGTCAGCTTCGCGTTCTTCAGCGCGGCACGGATGACACGCTGCTGGGCCGGGCCGTTGGGCGCGGTCAGGCCGTTGGACGCGCCGTCCTGGTTGACCGCGGAACCCTTGAGGACGGCGAGGATCCGGTGCCCGTTGCGGCGGGCGTCGGACAACCGCTCCAGCAGGAGCATGCCCGCGCCCTCGGACCAGCCGGTGCCATCGGCCCCGGCGGCGAACGCCTTGCAGCGCCCGTTCGGTGCCATGCCGCGCTGCCGCGAGAACTCGACGAACGTCTCCGGTGTGGCCATCACCGTGACCCCGCCGGCCAGCGCCAGTGAGCACTCCCCCGACCGCAGCGCGTGCGCCGCGAGGTGGACCGCGACCAGCGACGACGAGCACGCCGTGTCGATCGTGACCGCCGGACCCTCCAGGCCGAGGGTGTAGGCGAGCCGACCCGACAGCACGCTGTTGGACGAGCCGGTGCCCAGGAACCCTTCCACCTCTTCGGATCCGCCGTCGAACCCGGAGACGTACTCACTGCGCATGGCCCCGGCGAACACGCCGGTGGCGCTGCCCTTCAGCGCGGCCGTGTCCAGCCCGGCCCGTTCGAACGTCTCCCAGGTGACCTCCAGCAGCAGCCGCTGCTGAGGGTCCATCGCGAGGGCTTCCCGCGGCGAGATGCCGAAGAAACCCGCGTCGAATTCCCCGGCGTCATGGAGGAATCCGCCCTGGTCGCTGTAGCTGGTGCCCCGGTGTTCCGGGTCCGGGTGATACAGCCCGTCGGTGTCCCAGCCCCGGTTCGCCGGGAAACCCGTCATCCCGTCCCCGCCGCCGTCGACGAGGTCCCACAGTCCTTCCGGCGAGGTGACCCCGCCCGGGAACCGGCAGGCCATGCCGATCACCGCGAGGGGCTCGGAGCCGCTCTCCTCGGCTTCTCGCAGACGGCGCCGCGTCTCACGCAGTTCGGCGGTCAGTCGCTTGAGGTAGTCGAGCGTCCGCTCGTCGGTGGTCATGACGGTGGTCCTCCTCGCGGCGGCGGGCCGGGGGTCAGAGTTCGTTGTCCAGCAGGGCGAACATGTCGTCGATGGTGTCCACTTCCAGGTCGGCGTCGCCGCCGGACGGCCGGACGCGGTCCTGCCACAGGGCGACCAGGTTCCGCAGCTTCGTCTCGACCTCGGCCCCGTCCGCGCTCGCCAGATCCACAGTGGACAGTTCGGCGGCGAGCTTGTCGATCCCGGACGCCAGGCCGGTTTCCTCAGCCGCGGCGGGCACGACTTCGGACTGCAAGAACTTGGCGAGGTCGTCCGGGGTCGGGTAGTCGAAGATCAGCGTCGCGGGCAGGCGCAGCCCGGTGGCCGCGTCGAGCCCATTGCGCAGCTCGACCGCGGTCAGCGAGTCGAAGCCCAGTTCGGTGAACGCCCGGCCCGGCTCGATCGAGTCCGCGCCGTCGTGCCCGAGCGCGGCCGCGGCCTGGCCGCGCACCACGTCGAGCAGCACCCGTTCGGCGTCCACCTGCGACAGCCCGGCGAGCCGTCGCTTGAGACCGTCGGCCTGCGCCGCCGCGTCCACCGGTGCGGCACGCCGCACCGAACCGCGGACGAGACCGCGCAGCAGCGGCGGCACCGGCCCGGTCATCGACCGGAGCCCGGCGACGTCGAGCTTCACCGGCACCGAGACCGGTTCGGCCAGGCCGGTGGCCAGGTCGAACAGCTCCAGTCCTTCCACCGGGTCGAAACTGCCGACCCCATCGCGGCCCATGCGGTCCGCGTCCGCCGAGTCACCCATGCCGTCGGCCCACAGACCGAAGGCGAGCGACGTCGCGGGCAGACCGAGGCCGCGGCGGTGGTGCGCCAGCCCGTCGAGGAAGGTGTTCGCCGCGGCGTAGTTCGCCTGCCCCGGCGCGCCGAGCACGCCGGCGGCCGAGGAGAAGAGGACGAACATGGTCAGGTCGTGCCCGCGGGTGAGCTCGTGCAGGTTCCACGCCGCGTCCACCTTGGGCCGCAACACCTTTTCGAGCCGCTCGGGGGTGAGCGCGGTCAGCAGGCCGTCGTCGAGGACGCCGGCCGCGTGCACCACACCGGTCAGGTCCGGTGTGCGGTCCAGGACCGAGGCGAGCGCGGCGCGGTCGGCGGCGTCGCACGCCTCGATCCGCACGGTCGCGCCCAGCTCGGTCAGTTCCGCCGTCAGTTCGGCCGCGCCGGGCGCGTCCGGACCGCGACGGCTGGTCAGCACCAGGTCGCGGATGTCGTGCTTGGTCACCAGGTGTTTGGCCAGTACCGCGCCGAGGCCACCGGTACCGCCGGTGACGAGCACCGTGCCGCCGATCGGGCGGCGCGGCACGGTCAGCACGACCTTGCCGACGTGCTTGGCCTGGGACAGGAAGCGCAGCGCCTCCGGTGCCCGGCGCAGATCCCAGGTCCGGATCGGCAGCGGGGTGAGCGCGCCCTGGTCGAACAAGGTGATCAGCTCCTCCCATATCTGCGCGATCCGGCGGTTGCCCGCGTCGATCACGTCGAACGCCTGGTAAGTCACACCGGGATGGTGCCCCGCGGCGCCGCCGTCCGGACGGACGTCGGTCTTCCCCATTTCCACGAACCGTCCACCGCGCGGTAACAGGCGCATCGACGCGTCGATGAAGTCGCCCGTCAGCGCGTTGAGGACGACGTCCACGCCGTTCCCGCCGGTGGTCTCGCGGAACCGCTCCTCGAACTCGAGCGTCCGCGACGAGGCGATGTGGTCGTCGTCCAGTCCGGCCGCGCGCAGGACGTCCCATTTGCCCTCGCTCGCGGTGCCGAACACCTCGGCGCCGAGATGCCGGGCGAGCTGCGTGGCGGCCATGCCGACACCGCCCGCCGCGGCGTGGATGAGCACCGACTCGCCCTTCTTCAGCGCGCCGAGGTCGGTCAGCGCGTAGTAGGCGGTGAGGTACACCAGCGGCACCGACGCGGCCTCTTCGTACGTCCAGCCCTCGGGCATCTTCGCCAGCAGGTCCCGGTCGGCGAAGGTGAGCGGGCCGAACCCGCCGTGCACCAGGCCCATCACGCGGTCGCCCGGCACGAGGTCGGTCACCTCGGACCCGACGTCGGTGACGACACCGGCGGCCTCGTAGCCGATCCGGCCGGCGTCGCCCGGGTACATGCCGAGCACGTTGAGCACGTCGCGGAAGTTCGTCCCGGCCGCGCGGGTGGCGATCCGGACCTCACGCGGCAGCAGCGGTTCGAGCACGTCGGGGTACGGCTCGAAGGAGAGCCTGTCGAGCGTGCCCTTGACGACGCTGTCGAGACGCCAGGCCGGTTCGTGCCACGGCGGCACGAGGTCCGGCGACGACGCGGCGGTCAGCAGCCGGGCCGCGTGGACGACGCCGTCGCGGACGGCCAGCTGGGTTTCGTCGCCCAGCACGGCCAGCGCGATGTCGACGTCGGCTTCGGCCGCGTCGAGCAGGACCAGACGGCCGGGATTCTCGGACTGGGCACTGCGGACCAGGCCCCAGACCGCGGCCGAAGCCGGGTCGACAGTGTCCGAAGTGGACACGGCGACCGCGTTCTCGGTGCGCACCACGAGGATGGTGTCCTTTTCCTCGGCCAGCCACTCCTGCAACTTCGCCAGCGTGCTGCGCAACAGAGCGTGCGCGGCCGCCGGGGTCTCGTCGGTACCGGGTACCGCCGAGAGCAGCTCTGTCGGCGGAACCGGGGACTCGTTCGTGACCTGGGCCCAGCCGAGCCGGAACAGCGAGTCCGAAGTGGACGGATCCGCCGGGCCGAGGTCGGTGACCTCGCGCAGCAGCAACGATCCCACCGTCAGGACCGGCGCTCCGGCGCCGTCGGTGAGCTCCAGGCGCACCGAGTCGGTGCCGGAGGCGGCGACCCGGACCCGGGCGGCGGTGGCACCGGCCGCGTGCAGGACGACGTCACGCCAGAGGAACGGCAGCCGGGTGGTCTCGGCGTTCCCGGGCAGCAGGCCGATGGCGTGCAGCGCGGCGTCGAGCAGGGCCGGGTGCAGGCCGAACTTCCCGGCGTCGCCGTGCGCGGCGGCGGGCAGTTCGAGATCGGCGCAGACCTCCTCGCCCACCAGCCACGCGGCGGTGAGGCCTTGGAACACCGGCCCGTACTGCAGGCCCGCGTCGGCGAGACCGGCGTAAAGCTCGGTGACGTCGAGGCTTTCCGCTCCGGCGGGCGGCCACGCGGCATCCGAGGCCGCCGGGTGGGCGTCGCCGGGGGCGAGCAGGCCGGTGGCGTGCTCGGTCCACGCGTCGGCTTCGGGACGCCGCGAGTGGATCGACACCGGACGTCGTCCGTCGTCGTCCGGGGCACCGAGGACGACCTGCACGGCGAGGCCGCCGGTCTCGGGCAGCACCATCGGCGCGGCCAGGGTCAGTTCGGCCACGCGGGAGCAGCCGAGTTCGTCGCCCGCCCGGACGGCGAGTTCGACCAGCGCCGCACCGGGCACCAGCACGGTCCCGAGCACCGCGTGATCGGCCAGCCACGGTTGCACAGCGCGCGACAACCTGCCGTAGCCGACCAGGCCGTCCTCGCCCGCCGTCGGCACGGTCGCCCCGAGCAGCGGGTGCCCGGCCGCGGCCAGGCCCAGCCCGGCGGCGTCACCGGCGACGGCCGGCGGGTCGAGCCAGAACCGCTCGCGCTGGAACGCGTAGGTGGGCAGCGGGACGGCGTGGGCGTCCGTGCCGTCGAAGAACGCCGTCCAGTCGACCTCGGTCCCCGTCGCAATTAGTCGGCTAAAGGCGAGGGAGGCGGTCTGCCGTTCGTCGCGGTCCTTGCGCAGCACCGGGACGAGCACCGCGTCGGGGGCGCTGTCGAGGCCCATCGCGGAAAGCACGCCGTCCGGGCCCAGTTCGGCGAACCGGGTGACCCCGGCGGCCGAGAGCGCGGCGATACCGTCGGCGAACCGCACGGTCTCGCGGACGTGCCGCACCCAGTAACCCGGGTCGGTCAGATCGGCCGATTCGCTCACCGTGGACACGATCGGGATTCGCGGCTCGGCATACTCCAGCGACGCCGCGACTTCGGCGAACTCCGCCAGCATCGGCTCCATCAGCGCCGAGTGGAACGCGTGCGAGACGACCAACGCCTTGGTGCGGCGACCTTCCTTCGCAAACACTTCGGCCACTGCGTGCACGGGACCGTCCACACCGGACAGGACGATCGCCTGCGGTCCGTTGACCGCCGCCAGGCAGACCTCGTCGGACAGGTGCTCGCGCACCTCGTCCTCGCTCGCCTGGACCGCGACCATCGCGCCGCCTTCGGGCAGCGCCTCCATCAACCGGCCACGCGCTTCGACGAGTTTCGCCGCGTCCTCCAGGGAAAGCACTCCGGCGACATGCGCCGCCGCGATCTCGCCGATCGAATGCCCGGCCAGGAAATCAGGCCGGATCCCCCACGACTCGACGAGGCGGAACAGTGCCACTTCGAGGGCGAAGATCGCGGGCTGCGCGGTGCCGGTGCGGTTGATGTCGCCATCGAGCGGAAGCAGCGCGGAGACCTCGTCGTAAGCCGCGGCGAACACCGGGAAGGCGTCGTAGAGTCCCTGCCCCATGCCGAGCCGCTGCGAACCCTGACCGGTGAACAACATCGCCAGTTTGCCTTCGGCCGCACGCCCGATGACGACGTCCGGCGTGGGACGGCCACCGGCGAGGGCGGCCAGTCCGGCACGCAGCGTGTCGGCGTCGCCGGTGAGCACCGCCCGCCGCTCGAACGCGGTCCGGGTGGTGGCCAGCGCGTAGCCGATGTCGACCGGGTCGGCGAACCCGACGGTGCCGAGCAGCCGTCCAGCCTGGGCTCGCAGCGCGTCTTCGGTGCGGGCGCTCAGCACCCACGGAAGGAGCGACGGCGCCGCCGGAGCCGCGTGCGTCACCGGTTCCGGGACCTGCTCCAGGATGACGTGCGCGTTGGTACCGCTGATGCCGAACGCCGACACCGCCGCCCGTCTGGGCCGGTCCGCCTCGGGCCAAGGCCGCGCCTCGGTGAGCAGCCGGACCTCACCCTCGCTCCAGTCGACGTGCGGGGACGGCTCGTCGACGTGCAGGGTGGCGGGCAGGACGCCGTGGCGCATCGCCTCGACCATCTTGATGATCCCGGCGAGCCCCGCGGCGGCCTGAGTGTGGCCGATGTTGGACTTCACCGAACCCAGCCACAGCGGTTCCTCGCGGTCCTGGCCGTAGGTGGCCAGCAGCGCCTGCGCCTCGATCGGGTCGCCCAGCGCGGTTCCGGTGCCGTGCGCCTCGACGATGTCCACAGTGGACGACTCGACGCCCGCCGCCGCCAGCGCACGGCGGATGACCCGCTGCTGCGAGGGTCCGTTGGGCGCGGTCATGCCGTTGGACGCGCCGTCCTGGTTGACCGCACTGCCGCGGACCACCGCCAGCACGTGACGTCCGTTGCGACGAGCGTCGGAAAGCCTTTCCAGGAGCAGGAATCCGGCACCCTCGGCCCAGGCGGTGCCGTCGGCCGCGGCTGCGAACGGCTTGCAGCGGCCGTCGGCGGCCAGGCCGCGCTGGCGGGAGAATTCGATGAACGGGTTGGGGCTGGCCATCACGGTCGCGCCGCCGACCAGCGCCAGGCCGCATTCACCGGATCGCAGCGCTTGCGCCGCCCAGTGCAGGGCGACCAGCGAGGACGAGCACGCCGTGTCGACCGACACCGCCGGGCCTTCGAGCCCGAAGGTGTAGGCGACGCGGCCGGTCAGCACGCTGCTCGCGCTGCCGGTCCCGAGCAGGCCCTCCATCCCGTCCGGGGTGGCGGCCAGCCGAGAGGCGTAGTCGTCGTACATGACGCCGGCGAACACCCCGGTGGTGCTGCCCTTGAGCGAGACCGGGTCGATCCCGGCGCGCTCGAACGCCTCCTGCGCGGTCTCCAGCAGCAGCCGCTGCTGCGGATCGACGGTGACCGCTTCACGCGGCGAGATCCCGAAGAACTCCGCGTCGAAGTCGGCGGCATCGTGTAGGAAACCGCCCTCGCGGGCGTAGCTGGTGCCGGGGTGGTCGGGGTCCGGGTGGTACAGCCGGTCGAGGTCCCAGCCACGGTCGGACGGGAACGGCGTGATCGCGTCGGTCCCCTCGGCGACCAGGCGCCACAGGTCCTCCGGCGAGCTGACGCCGCCCGGGAACCGGCAGCTCATCGCGACGATCGCGATGGGCTCGTCCGGCTCGGCCACCCGCACCGGCTCGACGTCCACAGTGGATTCTTCACCGGCCAGTTCGCCGCGGACGTAGGTCGCCAGCGCCGCCGGGTTCGGGTGGTCGAACACCAGCGTGGCGGGCAGCCGCAGGCCGGTCGCCTCGCCGAGCCGGTTGCGCAGTTCGACCGCGGTGAGCGAGTCGAACCCGAGTTCGGTGAACGCGCGCCCGGCCTCGACCGACGTCGCGGTGCCGTGGCCGAGCACGTCGGCGACGTGACCGCGGACCAGGTCGACCAGATGCGAGAGCTGGTCGGCGGGTGAGAGCCGGGTGAGCGTCGCGGTCAGCCCGGCGGCGGCCGCGGCGTTGGCCGCGCCCCGCCGCTTCGGCACCCGGACCAGACCGCGCAGCGCGGGAGCGGGCTCGCTCGTGCGGGCCAGCGTGCGCAGTGTCGCCAGGTCGAGCTTGACCGGCACCGGGACCGGTGTCGAAGCGGCCAGCCCGGCGTCGAACAGCGCCAGGCCTTCCTCGTCGGTCAGCGCGCCGAATCCGGCACGGGCCAGACGGTCCACATCGGACTGTCCGCCCATGCCGTTGGCCCACAGGCCGTACGCGAGCGAACGGGCGGGCAGGCCCTCGGCGTGACGTCGTCGCGCGAGGTCGTCGAGCAGGGCGTTGGCCGCGGCGTAGCTGGCCTGCCCGGGACCGCCGAGGATCCCGGACACCGAGGACACCAGGACGAACTGGGTCAGCGGCTTGCCGAGCGTGAGTTCGTGGAGCGCGAGCGCCGCCTCGGCCTTGGGCCGCAGCACGGTGTCGAAGCGCTCCGGGGTCAGTTCGGTGACGACGCCGTCGTCGAGCACACCGGCGGCGTGCACGATCCCGGTGAGGTCCTCGATCCCGTCGAGCAGGGCGGCGAGCGCGTCGCGGTCGGTGACGTCGCAGGCGACGACGTCGGCGCCGAGTTCTTCCGCCAGTTCCGCCGCGCCCGGGGCGTCGAGACCACGACGGCTGGTGAGGACCAGCTTGCTGACCTCGGGCGCGAGATGCCGGGCGATCGCGGCCCCGACCCCGCCGGTGCCGCCGGTGACGAGAACCGTTCCCTCACCCCAGATCGCTGCCTCACCCGGAGTCGCGCGAGCCAGTCGCGGGACCTCCGCGACGCCGTCGCGGACCCGGACCTGCGGTTCGCCGGTGGCCAGCGCCAGGCTGACGTCGTCGCCTTCGAGGACGACGAACCGGTCCGGGTGCTCCGAAGCGGCGGTGCGGGCGAGCCCGCGGACGGCGGCCCCGGCCGGAGTGTCGCCGGTGCTGATCACCAGACGCGTCCCACCGTCGGCCAGGAACTCCTGGACGGCGGCGAGAGTCGCGGCCAGCGCGTCCCGGGGCGCACCGTCCGGCGCGGTGAAGACCTGGACGTCTTCGGTGACCTCGCCGTCGGCGGGGACCTCGACCCAGGTCAGCTCGTACAGCGAGTCCGTGCCGCGCCGCGCCGGTGCCTCGGCGGTGCGGACCGCGACCGTGCCGATCGTGGCGACCGGCGCGCCGGTGGTGTCGGTGACCAGCAGGGAGAAGCCGGAGCCGGCGGGTGTGACCCGGACGCGCAGCGCGGTGGCGCCGGTGGCGTGCAGGGTGACGTCGCCGAACAGGAACGGCAGGCGGGTGCCCTCGCCCGGGAGGAGACCGAGCGTGTGGAGTGCCGCGTCGAGCAGCGCCGGATGCAGGCCGAAGCCGTTGACGTCGGTGCCTTCGGGCAGCTCGACCTCGGCGAAGACGGTGTCCCCGTCGCGCCAGGCGGTGGTGAGCCCGCGGAACGGCGGACCGTAGTCGAGCCCTGCGGCCGCCATGTCCGCGTAGAGCCCGTCGAGCGAAAGCGGCTCGGCGGCGGGCGGCCATTCCGTGAGCCCGGACGGCACGGCGGCGGTCTCGGGGGCGAGCGTGCCGGTGGCGTGCTCGGTCCATTCCCCTTGCGGGGCACGCGAATGCACCGAAACCGGGCGACGTCCGCCCGTACCCGCCGCACCGACGAGCACCTGAACGTCCAGCGCGCCGTGCGGCGGCAGCACCAGTGGCGCGGCCAGGGTCAGTTCCTCCACACCTCCGCAGCCGGCTTCGTCGGCGGCGCGGACGGCGAGTTCGAGCAGTCCGGTGCCGGGGACGAGCACTTCACCGAACGCGGCGTGCCCGGCCAGCCACGGATGCGTGGCGACCGAAAGCCGTCCGGTCAGGACCCAGCCGTCGCCGTCGGCGAACGGCACGGCCGCGCCCAACAGCGGATGCCCGGCGGCCTGGAGCCCGGCCGTGGTGACGTCGCCCGCTCCGCTCCCGGCGGCGAGCCAGAACCGGCGGCGATCGAACACCGACGTCGGCAGGTCGACGACGCGGGCACCGGTCGGACGGAACACCTCGGCCCAGTCGACGGCGACACCGCGGGTGTACGCGGCGGCCAGCGTGGTGAGCGCGGTCTCCGCCTCGTCGCGGTCGGCTCGCAGGAACGACGCCGCGAAGGTGTCCGGGCCGTCGTCGGCGAGCGCGGTCAGCACGGCGGCCGGGCCGAGCTCGACGAACCTGGTCACCCCTGCCTCGCGCAGCCACGCCAGCCCGGCGTCGAACCGGACGGTGGCGCGGACGTGCTCCACCCAGTATTCCGGTTCGACGACCCGGGCCGCGCGCTCGCCGTCCACTGTGGACACGAACGGGATCGTCGGCGTCGAGAAGTCGAGCTCGTCCACCACGGCGGCGAACTCGTCGAGCATCGGCTCCATCAGGGCCGAATGGAACGCGTGCGAGACCTCCAGCCGCTTGGTGCGGCGGCCGAGCTTCTCGAACTTCTTGGCCAGCTTCAGCGTCGGTGACGCGGCACCCGAAAGAACAACCGCGTTCGGGCCGTTCACGGCGGCCAGCGAGACCTTCGGCGTCAGGTGCTCGCGCACCTCGTCCTCGCTCGCCTGGACCGCGACCATCGCGCCGCCTTCGGGCAGCGCCTCCATCAACCGGCCGCGCGCTTCGACGAGTTTCGCCGCGTCCTCCAGGGAAAGCACTCCGGCGACATGCGCCGCCGCGATCTCGCCGATCGAATGCCCGGCCACGAAGTCAGGCGTCATTCCCCAGGACTCGGCGAGCCGGTACAGCGCGACCTCCAGCGCGAAGATCGCAGGCTGCGCGGCGCCGGTGCGGTTCAGGTCGCCGCCGGTCGGGAGCAGCGCGGTGACCTCGTCGTAGGCCTTGGCGAACGCGGGGAAGGCGGCGTAGAGCCCCTCGCCCATGCCGAGACGCTGGGATCCCTGACCGGTGAACAGGAACGCGGTCCGCCCGGACAGCACGCGTCCGGCGACGACCGACGGCGTGGTGGCACCCTCGGCCAGCGAGCCGAGCCCGGCGCGGAGATCCGCGTCCGTGGCACCGAGTACGACGGCACGGCGTTCGTGCGCGGTCCGGGTCGTGGCGAGCGCGAATCCGACGTCGACCGGTTCGCCGTCGCGTCCGAGCAGACGCCCGGCCTGCTCCCGCAGGGTGTCCTCGGCGCGGCCGGAGAGCACCCACGGCACGAGGGCCGGGGCCACGACCTCACGCGGGGCCGGGGTCTCGACCGGCGGCTGTTCGAGGATGACGTGCGCGTTGGTGCCGCTGATCCCGAACGACGACACGGCGGACCGGCGCGGACGTCCGGTCTCCGGCCACTCCCGGCCGTCGGCGAGCAGCTCGACGTCACCGGCTTCCCAGTCGACGTGCGGGGTCGCCTCACCGAGGTGCAGCGTCGGCGGAAGGACACCGTGGTGCATCGCCTGGACCATCTTGATGATCCCGGCGACGCCCGCCGCGGCCTGCGTGTGACCGAAGTTGGACTTCACCGAACCGAGGTACAGCGGTTCGCCGTCGCGCTCGCGGCCGTAGGTGGCCAGGAGCGCCTGCGCCTCGATCGGGTCACCCAGCGTGGTGCCCGTTCCGTGCGCCTCGACAGCGTCCACAGTGGACGACGGGACCCCGGCGGCGGCCAGCGCCTGGCGGATCACCCGCTGCTGCGAGGGACCGTTGGGGGCGGTGAGACCGTTGGACGCGCCGTCGGAGTTGACCGCGGAGCCCTTGACGACCGCGAGGACGCGGTGGCCGTTGCGGCGAGCGTCGGAAAGCCGTTCCAGCACCAGCATTCCGGCACCCTCGGCCCAGCCGGTCCCGTCGGCGTCGGCCGAGAAGGACTTGCAGCGGCCGTCGGCGGCGAGCCCGCGCTGACGGGAGAACCCGATGAACGTCTCCGGCGTCGCCATCACCGTGACACCACCGGCCAGCGCCAGCGAGCATTCGCCCGAGCGGAGGGCCTGTGTCGCCCAGTGCAGGGCGACCAGCGACGACGAGCACGCGGTGTCGACCGAAACCGCCGGTCCCTCCAGGCCGAGGGTGTAGGCGACCCGGCCGGACAGCACGGAACCCGAGGTGCCGGTGCCGAGAAAGCCCTCGACGTCGTCGGGGACGTCGTTGCCGAGCCGAGTGCCGTAATCGTGGTACATGACGCCGGCGAAGACGCCGGTCGGGCTGCCCTTGAGCGCCGTCGGGTCGGTGCCGGAGCGCTCCAGCGCTTCCCACGCGACTTCGAGCAGCAGGCGCTGCTGCGGGTCCATGGCGAGCGCCTCGCGGGGCGAGATCCCGAAGAACTCGGGGTCGAAGTCGCCCGCGTCGTGCAGGAATCCGCCTTCGCGGGTGTAGGTCTTGCCCGGCTGGTCGGGGTCGGGGTCGTAGATGCCGTCGACGTCCCAGCCGCGGTCCTCGGGGAACCGGGTCACGCCGTCGCGGCCACCGGCGACGAGGTCCCACAGCTCCTCGGGCGACGTCACGCCGCCCGGGTAGCGGCAGGCCATGCCGACGATGACGATCGGGTCGCCGTCGGCGCGGGCGGCGGTGAAGACCGGGGTCGCGTCGGCGGGTTCGTCGAGCAGTTCGGCGAGCAGGAATTCGGCCAGCGCCACCGGGGTCGGGTGATCGAAGGTCAAGGTCGCCGGGAGCCGCAGCCCGGTGACCGTGCTCAGGCGGTTGCGGAATTCGACCGCGGTGAGCGAGTCGAAGCCGAGATCACCGAACGCGCGGTCGGCTTCGACGGCGTCCGGGCTGGTGTGGCTGAGGACGTGCGCGGCCTCGGTGCGGACCAGTTCGGTCAGGAGCCGCGTGCGCTCACCGGCGGGCACGCCCGCCAGACGCTGCCGCAGGCCCGCGGCTTCCGCTTCCTCCGCCGCACGGCGACGGCGCGGCCGGACCAGGCTCCGCAGCACGTGCGGCACCTCGGCTTCGGCACGCAACGCGGCCAGGTCCAGCTTGGTCGCGACCGGACGCGGGTCGTCACCGAGGGCCAGCAGGTCGAACAGCTCCAGCCCGGCTTCGATGGGCAGTGCCGCTCCCCCGCGCCCCTCGCCCATGCCGGTTTCCCAGAGGCCGTAGGCGATCGACGTCCCGGGGAGGCCCTGGGCACGCCGGAGCGTGGCGAGCCCGTCGAGGTAGCCGTTGGCCGCCGCGTAGTTCGCCTGACCGGGCGCGCCGAGCGCACCGGCGATCGAGGAGAACGTGACGAACAGCTTCAGCTCGGTGGTCAGTTCGTGCAGGTGCCGCGCGGCGTCGGATTTGGGGCCCGCCACGGCGGTGAGCCGCTTGGGGGTCATCGCGGTGAGGACGCCGTCGTCGAGGACACCGGCCGCGTGCACCACGCCACTCAGCGGTTCTTCGACAAGCGCGAGCACGGACTCGAGCTGGGAGCGGTCGGCGACGTCGCACGCGGCGATCGTCACCTCCGCGCCGAGCGCGCGCAGGTCCTCACGCAGGGCTTCGGCACCGGGAGCGTCGGCGCCCCGGCGTCCGACGAGCAGCAGATGCCGGACGCCGTGCCGCTCGACGAGCCGTCGCGCGACCTGTGCGCCGAGTCCGCCGGTACCGCCGGTGACCAGCACGGTGCCCTCAAGGGTCCAGTCCGGGTCGGCGGTGGCGCGGGACCGCGTCAGGCGCGGTACGCGCGGACCGTCCTCGGTGAACTTGACCTCGGGTTCGCCAGTGGCCGCCGCGAGCCGGGCGTCTCCGGCGCCGTGCACCAGGACGAACTTGTCCGGGTACTCGGCCTGCGCGCTGCGCACCAGTCCGGCGATCGCGGCGTGCTCCGGGCTGTCGCCGGTGAGGTGGACGACGAGCCGGTCTTCGGCGGCCTGCAACGCTTCGAGCGCGGCCTCGACCGACGTGGCTTCGTGCACAGCGACGTCTTCGGCCTGCTGCGGAACAGCGACGGAGATCCAGTCGATGCCGAACAGCGCGTCGGTGGCGGCGCTGGGCAGCGGCCCGTCACCCACCGGACGCAGGCTCAGCGACGCGACCGAAAGCACCGGTGCGCCCGTGCCGTCGGTGACCTGCAAGGAAACGGCGTCCTGACCGGCAGGGGTGAGCTTGGCCCGCAGGGCGCTCGCGCCGGTGGCGTGCAGCGCGAGCCCTGCCCACGAGAACGGCAGCCGCGCCGGGCCGCCGGTCAGGCCGACGGCGTGCAGGACGGCGTCGAGCAGGGCCGGGTGCAGTCCGAACCCGCGGACGTCGGTGCCCTCGGGCAGCGCGACCTCGGCGAAGACCTCGTCACCCTGACGCCAGGCCGCACGCAGACCGCGGAACGGGTCTCCGTAAGTGAGCCCAGCTTCGGCGAGTGTGGTGTAGAAGCCCTCCAGGTCAACGGTTTCCGCACCGGACGGCGGCCACTCGGTGATCGCGGTGGGTTCCTCGGCGGCCGTGGTCAGCGAACCGGTGGCGTGCAAGGTCCATTCGCCGTCCTGGGGACGCGAGTGCACCGCCAGGGAACCACTGTCCGAAACGGACACTCGAAGCTGAACCGGGGCCGAGGTGAGCACCAGCGGTGCCTGAAGCGTGAGTTCCTCGACGGTGCCACAGCCGACCTCGTCGCCCGCTCGCACGGCCAGTTCGGCGAACGCGGTCCCGGGCAGCAGGACGGCGTCGCGGACACGGTGCCCGGCCAGCCACGGCTGCTCGTCGAGGGACAGCCGTCCGGTGAGCACGAGCCCGCCGCGTTCGGGCAACGCGACGGCGGCGCCCAGCAGCGGGTGGTCGAGCGCGCCGAGACCCAGCGCGGTGGCGTCGCCGGACCCCGGCGGGGCCAGCAGCCAGAAGCGGCGGCGCTGGAACGGATACGTGGGCAGGTTCGCGGGTCGCGCGCCACTGCCGTCAAAGAAGCGGTCCCAGTCGACAGGAGCACCGGCCGCGTGCACCGCGCCCAGCGCGGTCATCGCGGTCCGGGCCTCGTCGGAGTCCTTGCGCAGCGCGGAAACGAAGACGCCGTCGGTGCCCATCGCGGAAAGCACCGCGTCCGGGCCGAGTTCGAGGAACGTCGTGACGCCCTCGGCGGTCAGGGCCGCGAGGCCGTCGGCGAACCGGACGGTTGCGCGGACGTGCCGGACCCAGTACGCCGGGTCGGTGAAATCCGCCGACGCGGTCACGGTGGAGACGATCGGGATCCGCGGCGCCGAGAACTCCAAGCTCCGTACGACCGCGGCGAACTCGTCCAGCATCGGCTCCATCAGCGCCGAGTGGAAGGCGTGGGACACCACGAGATGCTTGGTACGGCGGCCATCCTGGGCGAACCGGGCGGCGACCTCACGGACCGGGCCGTCCACACCGGACAGCACGACGGCGTCGGGCCCGTTCACCGCGGCCAGGCAGACCTCGTCAGTCAGGAACTCACGGGCCTCGTCTTCGGAAGCCTGGACCGCGACCATCGCGCCGCCCTCGGGCAGCGCCTCCATCAACCGGCCCCGCGCCTCGACGAGTTTCGCCGCGTCCTCCAGCGAAAGCACACCCGCGACATGCGCTGCCGCGATCTCGCCGATCGAGTGCCCGGCCAGGAGATCCGGGGTCACACCCCAGGATTCGAAGAGCCGGAACAGCGCGACCTCAAGGGCGAAGATCGCGGGCTGGGCGGTGCCGGTGCGGTCGATGTCGCCATCGAGCGGAAGAAGCGCGGCGACCTCGTCGTAAGCCTGGGCGAAAGCGGGGAAGGTCTCGTAAAGGCCCTGCCCCATGCCGAGGCGTTGGGCGCCTTGGCCGGTGAACAGGAACGCGAGCCGCCCGGTGACCGCGCGGCCGGACACGACGTTGGCCGCCCGGCCGGTGTCGGCGAACGCGGCCAGCCCGGCGTGCAGCACCGACGGGTCGGTCCCGACGACGACCGCGCGCCGTTCGTGCGCGGTGCGGGTGGTGGCGAGCGTCCAGGCGACGTCGAGCGGGTCGTCCGTCAGTTCGGCGAGCCGCGCGGCCTGTGCCCGCAAGGCTTCCTCGGAACGACCGGACAGCACCCACGGCAGCATCGCGGGCCGGGCTCCCGGCTCAGGGATCTCTTGCGCGGGAACGTGTTCGAGCACGACGTGCGCGTTGGTCCCGCTGAACCCGAACGAGGACACGCCCGCCCGGCGCGGACGGCCGGTCTCCGGCCAGCTCGCGGACTCGGTGGCCACGCGGATCGCGCCGGCTTCCCAGTCGACCTGGGACGACGGCGCGTCGACGTGCAGCGTCGCGGGGACGACGCCGTGGCGCATCGCCTCGATCATCTTGATCACCCCGGCGACACCGGCCGCGGCCTGCGTGTGCCCGAAGTTCGACTTCACCGAGCCGAGCAGCAGCGGCTCTTCCCGGTCCTGGCCGTAGGTGGCGAGCAGGGCCTGCGCCTCGATCGGGTCACCCAGCCTGGTGCCGGTGCCGTGCGCCTCGACGACGTCGACATCCGAAGTGGACAGTCCCGCGTTGGCGAGCGCCTGGAGGATCACGCGCTGCTGCGACGGACCGTTCGGCGCGGTGAGCCCGCTGGACGCGCCGTCCTGGTTGACCGCGGAACCCTTGAGCAACGCCAGCACGGGGTGTCCGTTGCGACGCGCGTCGGACAACTTCTCCAGGAGGACGAACCCGGCGCCTTCACCCCAGGCGACGCCGTCGGCGCCGTTGGCGAAGGCCTTGCAGCGGCCGTCGATCGCCATCGCGTTCTGCTTGCTGAAGTCGACGAACGGGTCGGGGTTGGCCATCACGGTGACACCGCCCGCCAGCGCGAGCGAGCACTCCCCCGACCGCAGCGCCTGGCTCGCCAGGTGCATCGCGACCAGCGACGACGAGCACGCCGTGTCCACCGAGACGGCCGGCCCCTCGAAGCCGAAGGTGTAGGAGACGCGGCCGGACATCATCGCGCCGGACGTGCCGGTGCCGAGGAAACCTTCCACCTCCTCCGGGATCTTCGTCAGCCGCGACGCGTATTCGTGGTAGATCGCGCCGGTGAAGACACCGGTGTCGCTGCCGCGCAGGGTGCCCGGCGGGATACCCGCGCGTTCGAAGGCCTCCCACGCGATCTCCAGCAGCAACCGCTGCTGCGGGTCCATCGCGAGGGCTTCTCGGGGCGAGATGCCGAAGAACTCCGGGTCGAAGTCGCCCGCGTCGGGCAGGAATCCGCCGGTGCGGGTGTTCGACACGCCCTGTTTGCCCGGGGTCGGGTCGAACAGCGCGGCCAGATCCCAGCCGCGGTCGGTGGGGAACTCCGTGAGGCCTTCGCGGCCTTCGGACACGAGGCGCCACAGGTCTTCCGGCGTGTTCACCTCGCCGGGGAACCGGCAGCTGGTCGCGACGATCGCGATCGGCTCGCCGTCGTCGATCACGCGGGCGCGGGTGCGCGGTCCGGCGGTGAGGTCGCCGAGCAGTTCCGAGCGCACGTATCCGGCGAGGGCGACCGGAGTCGGGTGGTCGAAGATCACCGTCGACGGCAGCCGCAGCCCGGTCACGGAACCGAGGCGGTTGCGCAGTTCGACCGCGGTCAGCGAGTCGAAACCGGAGTCCATGAACCCGCGGCCGGGTTCGACGGTGGCGGCGTTGACGTGCCCGAGCACCAGGGCGACCTGAGTGCGGACGAGGTCGAGCAGCTCGCGGTCCTGGTCGGCCTCGGTCAGCCCGGCGAGCCGCCTGGCGAGCGAGGAGTCACTGCCCGATTTCGCGGTCCGGCGACCGGGCTTGACCAGCGCGCCGAGCAGCGGCGGGAGCGGTCCGGACGCGGCGAGCACCGGCAGGTCGAGCTGGACGGGGATGGCCAGCGGCGCACCGGCGGCGATGGCCGCGTCGAACAGCGCGAGACCGTCTTCGACGGCGAGCGCGGGAGTGCCCCCGGCGCGCAGCCGCGCCAGGTGGGCCTCGCCGAGCGTTTCCGCCATGCCTGCGGCCCACGGGCCCCAGGCCAGCGACTGCCCGGCGAGACCGAGCGAACGGCGGTGGGCGGCGAGGCCGTCGAGGTAGCCGTTGGCCGCCGCGTAGTTGCCCTGTCCCGGCGCGCCGAGCACACCGGCGGCCGAGGAGAAAGTGACGAACAGTTCCGGGTCACCGGACAGTTCGTGCAGATGCCTTGCGGCGTCGGCCTTCGGACCGAGCACATAGTCGAGCCGCTCTTGGGTGAGCGCGTCGATGGTGCCGTCGTCCAGCACACCGGCGGCGTGCACGACACCGGTCAGCTCGACGCCGTCCAGCAGTGCGGCGACGGCGTCACGATCGGCGACGTCACACGCGACGACCGTCACTTCGGCGTCGAGTTCGGCGGCCAGTTCCCGCGCGCCCGGCGCGTCGAGGCCACGGCGACTGGTGAGCAGGAGCTTCCGGACGCCGTGCGTGGTCACCAGATGGCGGGCGATCAGCGCGCCGAGACCGCCTGTGCCGCCGGTGATCAGCACCGTCCGCTCGGGGTCGAGTGCCCTCGGCATGGTGAGCGCGACCTTGCCGATGTGCTTGGCCTGGCTGAGGAACCGGAACGCTTCCCGGGCTTCGCGGACGTCCCAGGTTCGGGTCGGCAGCGGCGCGAGCGCGCCGGAGGCGAACAGATCGGTCAGCGCGTCCCACATCTGCGCGGTCCGCTCCGGACCGGCGTCGATCAGGTCGAAGGCCTGGTAGTGGACGCCTTCGGGCTCGCGGATGTCGGTCTTGCCCATCTCCAGGAACCGGCCACCCGGCGCCATCGTGCGGAT
Organism: Amycolatopsis azurea DSM 43854; assembly: GCF_001995215.1. GTDB lineage: Bacteria > Actinomycetota > Actinomycetes > Mycobacteriales > Pseudonocardiaceae > Amycolatopsis > Amycolatopsis azurea. The sequence continues at coordinate 9,314 of NZ_MUXN01000002.1, read as the reverse complement.
CGAGGCGTCGATGAAGTCCCCGGCGAGCGCGTTCAGGACGACGTCGATGCCGCTGAACCGCTCCTCGAACTCCAGCGTGCGGCTGGAGGCGATGTGCGCGTCGTCGAGTCCGGCGTCGCGCAGCACGTACTGCTTGCTTTCGCTGGCGGTGCCGTAGACCTCGGCGCCGAGGTGACGCGCGAGCTGCGTGGCGGCCATGCCGACCCCGCCGGCGGCGGCGTGGATCAGGATCGACTCGCCCGCCTTGAGCCCGGCCAGATCGACCAGCGCGTAGTAGGCGGTGAGGAACACCAGCGGCGTCGACGCGGCCTGTTCGTAGGTCCAGTCCGCGGGTTTGCGGGTGATCATCGGCCGTTCGGCGACCGCGACCGGACCGGCGCCGCCGGAGACGAGGCCCATCACCTGGTCACCGGGCCGCAGGTCGGTGACGCCGTCGCCGACCTCGAGGACGGTCCCGGCGAACTCGCTGCCGAGCAACCCCGCCTCGCCGGGGTACATGCCGAGCGCGTTGAGGACGTCACGGAAGTTGAGCCCGGCGGCGCGGACGGAGACTCGGACACCCTGCGGGCCGAGCGGCTCGTCGGGCAGCGGCTCCAGGGTCAGGTGGTCGAAGGTGCCCTTGCCGGACAGGCCGAGCCGCCAGTTCCCGGACGGCGGCAGCAGCCTGCCGGTGGATTCCGGCGTGACCAGGCGCGGTACGCGCAGTTCGCCCTCGCGGACGGCGATCTGCGACTCACCGGCGGCCAGCACGGCGTCGGTCAGCTCGTCGGCGTCGACCAGCAGGAACCGGTCCGGATGCTCGGACTGCGCGCTGCGCACCAGTCCCCACACCGCGGCGGCGACCGGGTCCACATCGGACTGTCCAGTGTGGACGACCAGTTTCGAGGTGGCGAAGCGGTCTTCGGCGAGGAAGGTCCTGAGGACGTCCAGCGTGGCGCCGGTGACGGCGTGGACGTCGTCCCCTTCGGCGCGGTACACGACAACCTCGGGCGCGTCGCCGGTGACGTCGGCGAACCGCGCCCAGCTCGGCGCTTCGGTCTCGGGGGTGGCGAGAGGCCGCCACTCCAGCTCGTACAGCCCTTCGCGCGTGGCCGTCGGACGCAGCTGTCCCGCCGAAACCGGGCGGACGACCAGCGAGCCGACCGTGGCGACCGGCGCACCGGTCCCGTCGGCCACGCGCAACGTCACCGCGTCGGTGCCGGCCGGGGTCAGCCGGACACGCAGTTCGGCGGCGCCGGAGGCGTGCAGGACTACGTCACTCCACGCGAACGGCAGGCGCGCGGGACCGTCGCCCTCCGCCAGCGCGTGCAGCGCCGAGTCGAGCAGCGCGGGGTGCAGACCGAACCGGCCCGCCTGGTCGCGGGCGGCGCCGGGCAGCGAGACCTCGGCGTAGGTGTGCTCGCCGTCGCGCCAGAGAGCCCGCAGGCCCTGGAAGATCTCGCCGTACTCCAACCCGGCCGAGGCCAGTTCGGGGTAGCGGCCTTCGAGAGACACGGCTTCGGCGCCGGGCGGCGGCCACTCGGCCAGTTCCCAGTCCGGTGTGGCGGCGGTCGGGGCGAGCGCGCCGGTGGCGTGCAGCGTCCACTCCCCCGCCCCGTGCGGACGCGAGTGCACGGTGAGCGGGCGGTGGCCGGACTCCTCGGGCGTCCCGGCCCACAGCTGGACCTGGACCGCGCCGCTCTCCGGAAGCACCAGCGGCGTCTGCAGGGTCAGCTCTTCCAGCGCCGACAGGCCGGTTTCGTCGGCCGCGCGCACGGCGAGTTCGACCAGCGCGGTGCCGGGAACGACGACCTGCCCGTGCACCATGTGGTCGGCCAGCCACGGGTGCGTGCGCAGCGAAAGGCTTCCGGTGAACAGGAATCCACCCGCGTCGGCGACCGAGACGGCGGCGCCGAGCAGCGGATGGTCGAGCGAGCCGAGGCCGAGACCCGCCGCGTCGCCGGCGGCGTGGGTCGGGGGAAGCCAGTAGAACTCGCGCTGGAACGGGTATGTGGGCAGTTCGACCGGACGCGCGCCGTCGAACGCGGCGGCCCAGCCGACCTTCCCGCCGTGGACGTGCACGGCGGCCAGCGCGGCGACGAACGTCTCGGGTTCGGGCCGGTCGCGGCGCAGCGCGGGGACGAACAGGCCGTCCGCGCTCTCCTGACCGGCGGCGGAGAGGATGCCGTCCGGGCCCAGTTCGAGGAAACGGGTCACTCCCGCTTCGGCCAGTGCCTTGACGCCGTCCGCGAACCGCACGGCCTCGCGCACGTGCCGGACCCAATAGGCCGGGTCGAGGATTTCGGCGGTCTCGGCGATGCGGCCGGTGACGCCCGCGATCACTGCGATCTTGGGCGTCTTGTAGGTGACACGGCGGGCGACGGCGGCGAAGTCGTCGAGCATGCCGTCCATCAGCGCCGAGTGGAACGCGTGGGAGACGGCGAGGTTCTTGGTTCGGCGGTCCTGCTCACGGAACACCGCGGCGACGGTCCGGACGGCGTCCTCGGTACCGGAGACGACGATGGCGCGCGGGCCGTTGACCGTGGCGATGTCCGCGCCCGCGACCAGGGCGGCGCGGACCTCGTCCTCGGTCGCCTCGATCGCGCACATCGCGCCACCGCGCGGCAACGCGCCCATCAGACGTCCGCGCGCGGCGATCAGCCCGGCCGCGTCTTCCAGCGACCAGACGCCCGCGACGTGCGCGGCGGCGAAGTCGCCTACGGAATGCCCGATCAGGAAGTCCGGGACCACGCCCCAGGATTCGACCAGCCGGTAGAGGGCGACCTCGAGCGCGAACAGCGCGGGCTGCGCGTTCGCGGTGTCGTTCAAGGCATCGACGTCGTCGCCGAAGACGATCTCGCGGATACCCGGCAGCAACTCGCAGACCTGGTCGAACGCGGCGGCGAACGCCGGATACGTCTCGTACAGCTCGCGGCCCATGCCGAGACGCTGCGATCCTTGGCCGGTGAAGCAGATCGCGAGGCTACCGTCGGTCGCCTCGCCACCGTCATGAGTTCCTTCCGCGACCGCCGTCAGCGCGGCACGCAGCGTGGCCTCGTCGCGGCCAGTGACGACCGCGCGGTGCTCGAACACGGACCGAGTCGCGGCCAGCGACCAGCCGATGTCCGCCGGGCCACCCTCGACGTCCAGCAGCGCGCGGGCCTGGGCCCGCAACGCCGCCGGAGTGCGGCCGGACAGCACCCACGGGATCACCGGCGGGGTGACGCTGTCCACTGTGGACTCTTCGACGGCAGGCGCCTGCTCCAGCAGTACATGGGAGTTGGTGCCGCTGATGCCGAACGACGAGACACCCGCCCGGCGGGTCTCCCCTTCCGGCCAGGGACGCGCGGACGCCAGCAGCTCGATCGTGCCGGGCGACCAGTCGACCTGCGGGCTCGGCGCGTCGATGTGCAGGCTCGCGGGCAGGATCCCGTTGCGCAGGGCCAGGACCATCTTGATGATCCCGGCGACGCCCGCGGCGGCCTGGGTGTGGCCGATGTTCGTCTTCACCGAGCCGAGCAGCAGCGGCCCGCGCTCACCGCGGTCGCGGCCGTAGGTGGCCTGGAGGGCTTGGACCTCGATCGGGTCGCCCAGGGTCGTGCCGGTGCCGTGCGCCTCGACGACGTCGACATCCTTTGTGGACAGACGCGCGTCGGCCAGTGCCTGGCGGATGACGCGCTGCTGCGAGGGGCCGTTGGGCGCGGTGAGGCCGTTGGACGCGCCGTCCTGGTTGACCGCGGAGCCGCGGACCACGGCCAGCACCGGATGTCCGTTGCGCTGGGCGTCGGAAAGCCGCTCCAGCACGATCATGCCGGCGCCCTCGCCCCACGCGGTGCCGTCGGCCCCGGCGGCGAACGCCTTGACCAGGCCGTCGCGGGCGAGACCGCGCTGGCGGGAGAACTCGATGAACGCGTCCGGGCTCGCCATCACGGTGGCACCACCGGAAAGCGCGAGGTCGCACTCCCCCGCGCGCAGGGCGCGGACGGCGAGGTGCAGCGTGACCAGCGACGCCGAGCACGCCGTGTCGACGGTGACCGACGGGCCTTCCAGCCCGAGCACGTAGGAGATCCGTCCGGAAAGGACACTGCCGGAGATACCGGTGCCAAGGTACCCCTCGACGCCTTCGACACCCTTGGGCAGGTCGCGGCCGTAGTCCTGGCCGTTGGTGCCGACGAAGACCCCGGCGCGGCTGCCGGACAGCGACGCGGGATCGATTCCGCCGCGTTCCAGCGCCTCCCACGACGTCTCCAGCAGCAGCCGCTGCTGCGGGTCCATCGAGACGGCCTCGCGCGGCGAGATGCCGAAGAACTCGGGGTCGAATTCCCCGGCGCCGTCGACGAATCCGCCTCGGTCGACATAGCTGGTGCCCAGATGGTCCGGGTCGGGGTCGACGAGCGCGCCGACGTCCCAGCCGCGGTCTTCGGGGAACCCGGAGATCCCGTGCTCCCCGGCGGTCAGCAGCTCCCAGAACCGCTCCGGCGTGCGGACGCCGCCCGGGAACCGGCAGCCCATGCCGACGATCGCGATCGGTTCGGCGGCGCGGTCCTCCAGCGCGGCGAGCCTGCCGCGCGTGCGCTGCAGTTCGCCGGTGACTCGCGTCAGGTAGTCGCGAAGCTTGTCGTTCTCACCCACGGTGTCCCCACTCATCGGTCGAGGTCGCGTGCACCCGGCTCAAGCGCCGAGTTGCTGGTCAATGAAGGCGAAGAGTTCGTCGTCCGAAGACGGCGTGAAGCCGGGCCCGTCCAGGCTCTCGGCGAGTTTCCGCAGGCGGGCGCCCGCTTTGGCGTGGTCTTCGCTGCCCGGGTCGAGGCGGCTCACGGCGGCTTCCAGGCCGTCGAGCAGGTCTTCCAGGTCTTGCTCGGTGCCCGCGAGTTCCTGCCAGAGGTAGTCGGCGAGGGCCTGCGGTGTCGGATGGTCGAACACGAGCGTCGCGGGCACGGCGAGGCCGGTGGCGGCGTCGAGGCGGTTGCGCAGTTCGACCGCGGTCAGCGAGTCGAAGCCGAGTTCGGTGAACGCGCGGTCCGGTCCGATCGCCGACGTGTCCGGATGGCCGAGCACGCGGGCCACGGTCTCGCGGGCGACCTTCAACAGCAGCCGCCGCTGCTCGGGCTCGATCAGCCCGGCCAGCCGCGACCGCAGATCCGCCACGGGGGCTTCGGCCGCCGCGGTTTCCGGCCGCGGCAGCTCGGCGAGCATCGGCGCGGCGCGGAAGTCCTCGAAGAACGACGGCCAGTCGAAGTCGGCGACGGTGACGCAGGTGTCGTCCGCGGCGATCGCCCGGACGAACTCCTCCGCCGCGGCTTCGGGGGTCATCGGGCGCAAACCCTTGCGGCGGACGGCGTCGTCGACGGCTTCGGCCATCCCGCCCTCGGCCCACGGGCCCCAGGCGATCGACACCGCCTTCACTCCTTCGGCCCGCCACTGGGTCGCGAGCGCGTCGAGTTCCGCGTTCGCGGCGGCGTAGGCGGCCTGCCCGCCGTTGCCGAGCACCCCGGCGACGGAGGAGAACAGCACCAGCGCGTCGAGGTCCTTCGTGAGTTCGCGCAGATGCCGCGCGGAGGTCACCTTCGGGCGGGCGACGGCTTCGAACCGCTCCGGGGTGACGTCGTCGAGCAGCGCGTCGTCGAGGACGCCGGCGGTGTGCACGACCACACGCAGGTCTTCCAGACCGCTGACCACTGTGGACAGTGCGTCTCGGTCGGCGGCGTCGCAGGCGTGGATGCTGACGCTGGCGCCGAGGCCCTCCAGTCGTGCGCGGAGTTCCGCCGCTCCGGGCGCGTTCTCGCCGCGCCGCGACAGGAGCACCACGTGTTCGGTCCCGGCGCGGATCAGCCGTTCGGCGACGAGCGCGCCCAACGCGCCGGTGCCGCCGGTGATCAGCGCGGTACCGGAGGTGGTCCACGCAGTGGTCGGCGCGGGCGCGGCGGGGACGAACCGGCGGGCGAAGATGCCGTCCTCGCGGATGGCGACCTCGTCCTCCGGACCGCCGAGCACCTCGCCGAGGCGGGCGGCCACGGCAGGATCCTCGGGCAGAGTCACGCAGCCGCCCCAGCGGCGGGGCTGCTCGATCGCCGCGACCCGCGCGACGGCGGCGACGCCGGGATCGCCGGTGGCGCACCAGATCTTCGCCGGGGAGTCACGCAGGAGCGCGGCGAGCGCGGCCCCGTCCGCGGGGAAGGCGAGGACCGGCCCGTTCTCCGGGACTTCCGTCACCAAAGGCGCGTCGAGTGCCTTCGCGGCGGCTTGGGCCCAGGCGTGGTTTTCGGGGGCGTAGACGGTCCAGGTTTCCTGTGACGCCATGGGCTCGATCGGACGCCAGACGATTTCGTAGCGTCGCGCCGGGGGCGTGCTCCGATCGGCGGCGGCGAGCCAGAAGCGGTCCCGCCGGAAGGGATACGTCGGCAAGTCGACACGGGTGGTGTCGGTGCCGTCGAAGATCCGGGCCCAGTCGAGCCGGACCCCGGCGGTGAACAGCCTCGCCCGGGCCAGGTCGGCGGCGGCCGCCTCGTCGCGGTCTTTCCGTTGCGTGGCGACGAACGTGCCGTCGCTGGCCGAGTCCGCTCCGAGCGCGGTCAGGGAAGCGTCGGGCCCGACCTCGACGAAGCGCCGGACTCCGCGCGCGTGCAGGGTCTTGACGCCGTCGGCGAACCGGACGGGCTCGCGCACCTGCCGCACCCAGTACTCGGGGTAGCCGATCTCGGCGATGTCGCCGGTGAGACCCGAAACGATCGGGATACGCGGCTCGGCATACGTCACGCTCGCGGCGACCTCGCGGAAGTCGTCGAGCATCCCGTCCATCATCGCGGAGTGGAAGGCGTGGCTGACCGAAAGCCGCTTGGTGCGACGGCCCGGGAACGCGTCGACGACAGCGGTGACGGCGGCTTCCTCGCCGGAAAGCACGACGGACGAGGGACCGTTGATCGCGGCGATGCTGACGCCGTCGGGCAGGTCCAGCTCCGCTTCGGTGGCCTGCAAGGCGACCATCACGCCGCCCGTCGGCTGCGTCTGCATCAACCGGCCGCGCGCGGCGACCAGGCGGGCGGCGTCGTCGAGCGACCACACCCCGGCCACGTACGCCGCGGCGAGCTCGCCGATGGAGTGCCCGAGCAGGAAGTCCGGCTCGACGCCCCAGGACCGCACCAGCTCGGCCATCGCGACCTCGAAGGCGAACAACGCGGGCTGCGCGACGTCGGTCCGGTCGATCCTCTTCTGGTCCTCACAAGCAAGGACTTCGGCGAGTTTGAAGCCCGTGTGCGCGTCGAACCGTTCGGCGACGCGGTCGAAGGTCTCGCCGAAGACGGGGAACGCCGCGGCGAGCGCGGCGCCCATCGAGAGCCGCTGCGCCCCTTGCCCGGTGCAGAGGAAGGCGAGTTTGCCACTGCCCGCGCGGCCGGTGACCACGCCGGGCGCGGCCTCGCCGCGGGCCAGGGCACCGAGTCCGGCGAGGAGTTCCTCTCGGTCGGCGCCGGTGACGACCGCGCGATACGGCAGCGGCGCCCGGCCGGTGGCAAGCGACCAGGCCGGGTCGCCGTCGACCTGAAGGAGCCGGTCGGCCAGTTCGGGCAAGGCGGCCTCGGTCTTCGCGGACAGCACCCACGGGACCCGGGTTCGGGAGCCGCTCCCGGTCTCGGTGGGCTGCTCTGGAGCTTGGCGGAGGATGACATGCGAGTTGGTGCCGCTGATCCCGAACGACGACACCGCGGCCGCGCGCGGGCGGCCGGTCTCGGGCCAGGGCCGGTGCTCGGTGAGGAGTTCGACCGCGCCGGAATCCCAGGCGACGTGCGGGGACGGCTCGTCGGCGTGCAGCGTGCGCGGCAGCTCGCCGCGGCGCAACGCCTCGACCATCTTGATGATCCCGGCGACCCCGGCCGCGGCCTGCGTATGCCCGATGTTCGACTTGATCGAGCCGAGCCACAGCGGGTTTTCCCGTTCGCGACCGTAGGTGGCCAGCAGGGTGTCGGCCTCGATCGGGTCACCGAGTTTCGTGCCCGTGCCGTGCGCCTCGACGACGTCGATGTCCGAAGTGGACAGGCCCGCGCTCTTGAGCGCGGTGCGGATCACGCGCTGCTGCGACGGCCCGTTCGGCGCGGTGAGCCCGTTCGACGCGCCGTCGGAGTTGACCGCGGAGCCCTGGACGACGGCGAGGACGCGATGTCCATTGTGGACGGCGTCGGATAGCTTTTCCAGCAGCAGGACTCCGGCGCCCTCGCCCCAGCCGGTGCCGTCGGCGCCCGCGCCGAACGACTTGCAGCGCCCGTCCGGGGCGAGCCCGCGCTGGCGGGAGAACTCGACGAAGGTGTCCGGGACGGCCATCACGGTCGCGCCGCCGGCGAGGGCGAGCGAGCACTCTCCCGACCGCAGCGCCTGCGCGGCCAGGTGCACGGCCACCAGCGACGACGAACAGGCGGTGTCGACCGACACGGCCGGTCCCTCGAAGCCGAAGGTGTACGCGACCCGGCCGGACAGCACACTTCCCGCCGTCCCGGTGCCGAGGAAGCCCTCGACGCCCTCGGGCAGCTCAGTGACGCCGGATCCGTAGTCGTGGTACATGATCCCGGCGAACACGCCGGTCGCGCTGCCCTTCAACGCCGAGGCGTCGAGTCCGGCGCGCTCGATCGCTTCCCAGCTGATCTGCAGCAGGAGCCGCTGCTGCGGGTCCATCGCGAGCGCCTCACGCGGAGAGATGCCGAAGAACTCGGGGTCGAATTCGGCGGCCTCGTGGAGGAATCCCCCTTCACGCGCGTAGGACGTACCGGGGTGGTCGGGGTCGGGATGGAACAGCTCGGCGAGGTTCCAGCCGCGGTCTTCGGGGAACTCCGAGACCGCGTCGCGGCCGGCGGCCACCAGATCCCACAACGCCTCGGGCGAGTCGGCCCCGCCCGGATAGCGGCATCCCATGCCGATGATCGCGACCGGCTCTTTCGCCGCTTCGGCGAGCTCGCGGTTGCGCGCGGCCAGCCTGCTGTTCTCCTTGACCGATTCCCGCAGCGCGGTCACCAGCTCTTCGGGTGTCGCCATCAGATTCTCCGGACCGGACGAGACGGACGCAGCTCGGGCATGGCCTCATCCTGGGCGCGGGCGCCGCTCGTCCCCGGCACTGTTCGCCACCCCGGCCCCATTCCCCGGTAACCGAGGGCCCACCCGTGGACCGGGTGGGCGTTCGGTCCGGGCGGGGTTCGTGAGTGGTGAGCGGGGCTGTACCGAAGCCCGGCTACTACCGCTGTCTACCCACTGACGCTCAGGCCGTCGATCATGAAGAGTGGTTGGCGGGTCGGTCGCGGAATTCGATGTCCGGGACTTGGTTCACGTGGGCGTGGGTATGTCGAGGGGCCCGT
>NZ_MUXN01000019.1 GCF_001995215.1 Amycolatopsis azurea DSM 43854 | reverse complement strand
GAGACCGCCCGCCCTTCACCGCCTGCGATGCGGGGAAAGTCCCCTTCAGCCCCCTAGGCCTGTCCGTTCGCCCGCGTCCGCTCCATGTACTGCCCCTCCGGCGGGTCCCCGAAGCCGAACTTCCGGTACAGCTCGTGCGCGTCGGCGGTGTGCAGCATCCACCGGAACTCCGCGCCCGGTCCGTTCTCGATCATCTCCCGGACCAGCTCCTTGCCGAGCCCCGCGCCGCGCGCCTCGTCGACGACGAAGACGTCCGCGAGATAGGCGCTGCCGATCGTGTCCGAGAACGCCCGCGCGAAGCCGACGAGGCGTCCGCTAGAAGACTCGTACGCGCCCACGACGCGCCAAGCGTTCCTGAAGACCTTCTCGACCATCTCGCGGTCACGCCACTTGCCCCAGTAGACGTCGGTGGACAGGTGCTTCCACACCACGTCGAGGTCCACCCGTGCCGGGTCGTCGTCCAGTTCGTATGCGCCGACAGTCCTCATGATCCGCACGTTACCCAGCAGGTCAACGCGGTTTCAGCAGGTAGTCCACCACCGGCCGCAGTTCCTCCGCGGACGGCGGCTCGTCGTCGATGAGGCCCTGGATCAGGAGGCCGTCGATCCCGGCGAGGAACACCCGGAACGCGACCTCGTCGTCGTGCCGGACCATCGAGGTCAGCACGTCCAGCCAGCGCCGCGCGGCGGGCCGCAGCTCGGGTTTGCGCGCGGCCAGCAGGTACAGCTCGTACTCCGCCATCGTCCGCCCGCGCCGCGGGCCCAGCGCCTCCGCGAGCAGCCCGGCGACCTCTTCCGCGCCGCGGCTGCCGCGCGACCGGGCGCGGTCGATCATCCAGTAGACCTCGGTCGCCATGTCCCGCGCGCACGAGATGAGCGTCGCGATCAGCAGATCGTCGAGGCTGGAGAAGTGATAGGTCGTCGACGCCGTCGGCACGCCCGCCTCGGCGGCGACCGTCCGATGGGTGACCCCGGCGACGCCGTCCCGTTCGATCACCCGCAGCGCGGCCGCGATGATCTCGTCGCGCCGCTTCTCGCCCCTGGCCTTCCGGCCGTCGACCTGGATCTTCACTTAGTGCGCGCTCCCTGCCTCGATCAACACGACCCCGCCGACCACGAGTACCAGCCCGGCGATCACGGAGAAGTTGACCGGTTCCTTGAAGAACACGATCCCGACGGCCGCCACCAGCGCGACGCCGGCCGCGGCCCAGATCGCGTAGGCGACGCTCACCGGCACGCCGGCCTTCAGAACGTACGCGAGCGCGACGAACGCGAAGGCGTAGCCGACCACGACGACGATCGACGGTCCGACCTTGGAGAAGCCCTCGGAAAGCCTCAACGAGACGGTGGCCGTCACCTCCGCGGCGATGGCGAAAGCGAGGAGAAGGTACGCAGCCATGTTACAAAAACTACCTGGACGATCGTCTTAAAACAAAGAGAGGCGTACACCACATCGGTGGGACTTGGGCGCGGTCAGTGGGTTACCCATCAGTAAGAAGCATTAGTCTGCCCGAACCACACTCTGCCCACCCACCACTTGGCTTCATTCGGACGAAAGGCTCCCGACGATGGGCGCTGTACAGCTGACGCTCGGCGGGATCGCGGTCCTGCTCGGCGTCGTCGCCTGGGGAATGTTCTTCGCGACCATCGCCCGCTTCGTGCGGGTGATCCGCCTCGGTCAGCCGGACTCGACCCGCAACGGCCCGTTCATCCCGCGCATGAAGACCCTGATCAAGGAATTCGCCGCGCACACCCGGATGAACAAGGTCAAGAGCGTCGGACCGGCGCACTGGCTGGTCATGTGGGGCTTCCTGCTCGGGTCGCTCGCCCTGTTCGAGGCGTACGGAGAGGTCTTCGTCCCGACGTGGGGCTGGCCGATCCTCGACGACTGGTCGCTGTTCCAGCTGCTCATGGAGCTGCTCGGGGTCGGCACCATCGTCGGCATCCTGATCCTGATGGGGATCCGCCAGAAGAACCACCCGCGCCGCGCGGACCGGCAGTCCCGCTTCCAGGGCTCCAACTTCAAGTGGGCGTACTTCATCGAGGCTGTCGTGCTCATCGAGGGCATCGGCATCATCGGCGTCCGCGCCGCGAAGTCCGCGCTGGGCGTCCACGACACCCCGGTCTGGGCCGCGTTCGTCTCACACCCGCTCGGCCTGCTGCTGCCGTCCAGCCCGGACCTGGTCACGGTGTTCGCCTTCGTCAAGCTGATGAGCGCCACGATCTGGCTGATCGTCGTCGCGCGCACGATGACCATGGGCATCGCCTGGCACCGGTTCAGCGCCTTCTTCAACATCTACTTCAAGCGCGAGGCCGACGGCGGCGTCGCGCTGGGCGCGCTCAAGCCGATGATGAGCAACGGCAAGGTGCTCGACCTCGAAGAGGCGGACCCGGACGAGGACACCTTCGGCGTCGGCAAGATCGAGGACTTCAGCTGGAAGGGCTGGCTGGACTTCTCCACCTGCACCGAATGCGGGCGCTGCCAGTCGCAGTGCCCCGCGTGGAACACCGGCAAGCCGCTTTCGCCGAAGCTCGTCATCACGCAGCTTCGCGACCACGCCTACGCGAAGGCGCCGTATCTGCTCGCGGGCGGCAAGCGCGACATGGCGGGCGACGAGGTCGGCCTGTCCGGCGACAACATGTACGCGGGCATCGACGTCCTCGCGATCGCGGAGTCGCAGAAGGCGCTCGTCGGCGACGACGGCGGCATCGTCGACCCCGAGGTGCTGTGGTCCTGCACCTCCTGCGGCGCTTGCGTCGAGCAGTGCCCGGTGGACATCGAGCACGTCGACCACATCGTCGACATGCGCCGCTACCAGGTGATGATCGAGTCCGCGTTCCCCAGCGAGCTCAACGGGATGTTCAAGAACCTGGAGAACAAGGGCAACCCGTGGGGCCAGAACGCCAAGGACCGGCTCGCCTGGACCGAGGACCTGGACTTCGAGGTGCCGGTGTTCGACGGCGACCTCGGCGACACCGAGTACCTCTTCTGGGTCGGCTGCGCCGGCGCGTTCGAGGACCGCGCGAAGAAGACCACGCGCGCCGTCGCGGAACTGCTGCACATCGCGGGCGTGAAGTACACCGTGCTCGGCTCGGAGGAGTCCTGCACCGGTGACCCGGCCCGCCGCGCGGGCAACGAGTTCCTGTTCCAGATGCTGGCGCAGCAGAACGTCGAGATCCTGAACTCGGTGTTCGAGGGCCGCGAACGCAAGGCGCGCAAGGTGGTCGTCACCTGTGCCCACTGCTTCAACACCCTCGCGAACGAGTACCCGGAACTGGGCGGCCAGTTCGACGTCGTGCACCACACGCAGCTGCTCAACCGCCTGGTGCGGGAGAAGCACCTGACCCCGGTGGCCCCGGTCGCCGAGGACGTCACCTACCACGACCCGTGCTACCTGGGCCGGCACAACAAGGTCTACGACGCTCCGCGTGAGCTCGTCGGGGCCACCGGCGCGACGCTGCGGGAAATGCCGCGGCACGGCGACCGGTCGATGTGCTGCGGCGCCGGCGGCGCGCGGATGTGGATGGAAGAGAAGATCGGCAAGCGGATCAACGTCGAGCGCGTGGACGAGGCGCTCGGCACCGCGCCGTCGAAGATCGCGACCGGCTGCCCGTTCTGCAAGGTGATGCTCAACGACGGCCTCACCGCGCGCCAGAGCGACGGGCAGGCGAGCGAGAAGGTCGAGATCGTCGACGTCGCGCAGCTGCTGCTGAACGCCGTCAAGCGCAAGCCGGAACCGCAGCTGGTCCCGGCGGGAGCGCCGTCCCTGGACGCCGTCTCGGATGCTGAACTCGACGGGGACGCGGACAAGCCCGCCGCGGAACCGGCCACCGAGACGCCCCAGCCGGAGGAAGACAAGTAGAACATCGAGGTCGGAGGGAACATTCTCTCGCACATAATGCGAGAGAATGTTCCCTCTCGTTTTATCCTCGCGCGATTATTCCGTTTCCATTACCCGTTCGGCGGTACACCGTGGCGATAGGCTGGCGTTTCCTCGTTGCCGTTGTCGTCCACGAGGTTGCTTTAGGTGGCATGGCACAAGGTCCGAAAAAAAGGGGCGAGGGAAATCAATGGGCAACCGTCACGAACTCCGGTCGGGCAAGGAACACCGCCTCGCGACGCCGGGATCGTCGACTCTGCGTCCGCCTGCCCGTCTCCCGTCGGCCGCGGCGTTCGCCAGAATGGCCCAGGAAGCGACCATCCCCAGCATCCCGGCCGCCCGGCGGCCGCCGCGGCAGGAACGACGGCGCACGCGCGTCCGCCCGTACGTCCGCACGGGCGGACGCACGCAGTCCAAGCGGAACTTCGCGATCGAAGCGATGATTTCCGTCCGGAACGACGCCCCATGGAGCGCACCGGGGTTCAGTGTCGAATTCCATTCGGTCCGATCACTGTGCCGTCGTCCGACTTCCGTCGCGGAAGTGGCGGCGTCACTAAGCGTTCCGCTCGGCGTTGCAAAGGTCCTTTTGGGTGACATGGCCGAACTCGGTCTGGTTACCGTTCATGAAACGCAGGCTGAATTCGACGGTCACCCGGCACTCGCCTTGATGGAACGGGTGCTGCAGGGTTTGCGTCGCCTGTGAGATCGGCGCACTCGCACTACGCTGCCCAAGGTGAGTGAAGAATCCGGTGGCGAAAGCACCCTGACCGTGGTGCTGGCGGGTGGGGTCAACCTCGCCATCGCCGTGCTGAAACTGATCGCCGGGATCATCACCGGCTCCGGCGCGATGCTTTCGGAAGCCGTGCACTCGGTGGCCGACACGATCACCGAAGTCCTTTTGCTGACGGCACTGAAACGCTCGGACCGGCCCGCCGACCGCGTGCATCCCTTCGGCTACGGCAAGGAGCGGTACTTCTGGTCGCTGCTCGCGGCGGTGTCGATCTTCGCCTCCGGCGCGATGTTCGCGCTCTACGAAGGTTTCTCGACGGTGTTCGGCGAAGAGACCGAACAGACCGATCCGATCGTCGGCTACGCCGTCCTCGCGATCGCCTTCGCCCTCGAGTCCGTCTCGTGGTTCCAGGCCGTGCGGCAGGTGCGGCGCGACGCCGCCGCCGCGGACCAGAAGATCTCGGTCTATCTGCGGATGATCGACGACCCGGCGCCGAAGACCGTCCTGTTCGAGGATTCGGCCGCGCTGATCGGGCTGCTGCTCGCGTTCGCCGGGATCGGGCTGCACCAGCTCACCGGGTCGCACGTCTGGGACGGCGCGGCGTCGATCGCGATCGGGGTACTGCTGGCGCTGGTCGCCTACGTGCTCGGCCGCACCAACCGCGGTCTGCTGATCGGCAGGCAGGCGGATCCGAGGCTGGTGCGCGGGGTGCGGGACCACCTGATGGGCGCGCCCGAGATCGAGGCCGTGGTCGACCTCCAGACCATGCTGATGGGCACCGATCAGGTGCTCGTCTGCGCCCGCGTCGACTTCGACGACGCGCTGGGCGCGGCGGACGTCGAACGCGCCTGCGTCCGGATGGCGGCCGAGCTGACCCGGGACTTCGGGGACGTCACCGAGGTGTTCATCGAACCGGTCCCGCGGACGGATCCCGAACTGCGCGCGACGGTGCTGGCCCGCTACGGCGACATCGCCGAACGGTGGCAGAAGGGTCAGTAGCCGAAGTTCTGCGTCCAGTACATGCCCTTGGTGTTGACGCCGACGCCGATCTTCTTCAGCTTGCAGTTGAGGATGTTCGCGCGGTGGCCCTCGGAGTTCATCCAGGCGTCCATCACCTTGGCGGCGTTCTGCTGGCCCTTGGCGATGTTCTCGGCGCCGGGCTTGTCGTAGCCCGCGGTGCGGATGCGCTGGTCGAACGTGACGCCTTCCGGCGTGGTGTGCGAGAAGTAGTTCCGGGCCGACATGTCGTCGCTGTGGCCCTGCGCGGCGGTGGCGAGGTGGGATTCGTTGCTCACCGGCGAGCAGCCGGCGTCGGCGCGCTCGGCGTTGACGAGATCGATGACCTGACCGGCGAGCGAGCTGTCCTGCGAACGCGGCGGGTCCTGGGCCTTGCTCGGGGTGGGCTTGGGGGCCTCGGAAGGCGTGGCCGGCGGCTCGGGCGCGGCGGAGGAAGTGCTGGGCGGCGCGGAGGAAGACGTGGGAGCCGCCGAAGACGACGTCGGGGCGGCAGAGCCGGGCTCGGGGCCTGCCGGTGCCGGAGCGGACGTCTGACCGAAGTAGGCGGGAGGCTTCGCGAGGGCGTCGCCGGATCTGCCCTTGGTGTCGGGGACGCTCAGCGACAGGTTGCTCAACGCGGTGCCCTGGAACCGGTCGGTCACCATCAGGTAGCTCGCACTGGCGATCACCCCGCCCAGCAGGACGCTGAGCGTGACAAGCAGTAACCGGCCTCGTGTTCTATTGGGGGACACGGGGCCGAAAACTATCACGAACTGGTTACGGCAATACCCCCGAAAGTAGTAATACCGGTCAGCGGTTGCCGTGGGTGATCATTTCCGTGGACTCATGGGTGATCGCGGTCACGTCGGCCAGGAACCGGAGAACCGTCTCCAGCTCACCCTCCGTGTACCGCTCGCAGGCTTCGCGGACCGACTTCACCAGGTGATCCCACATCGGCGCGGCGGCGGCCATCATCCCCGCGTCGATCTCGATGAGCACCTTCCGCCGGTCTTCGGGATGCGGCTTCCGCGCGACGACCCCCTTGCCCACGAGCCTGTCGATGAGCGCGGTGATCGACGCCGGCGCCAGCCCCGAGAGCTGCGAAAGCGCCTTCGGCGTCTGGGGGCCGAAGCGGGCGAGGTAGTCGGCCACCTTGCTTTCGACGACCGAGAGGCCGCCCTGTTCGGCGATCGCCGTATGGAACATGACCGTCTCCGTCGACAACGCTCTCGATCCGCCGAGGATCCGCTCGACCAGTTCCGCTCGCTCACTTGACACGTCGGCCAGCCTAGCGGAGTCTTTAGTTCGATAGAACGAATTAGTTTCTAAGAGATTCGATGGGGTGAAAGACATGGCGAAGGCACTGATCGCCGGCGGGGGTATCGCGGGCACGATCACGGCGATCGCACTGCACGAGACCGGCCACGAGCCGGTGATCCACGAGGCGTACGACCGGACCGCGGAAGGCGTCGGCGCGTTCCTGACCCTTGCGGTGAACGGGCTCGACGCCTTGACGCCGCTGGGGCTGAAAGGACTGGTCAAGGACCTGGGATTCGACACGCCCCGGATCAAGATGCACCTGGGGAACGGGCGTGAACTGGCGGACTTCGCGCTCGGCGGGCAGCTCGAGGACGGCACCGTGAGCCAGACCGTGCTGCGCTCCGACCTGTACGTCGCCCTTCGCGACGAGGCCGTCAGACGCGGCATCGAGGTCCGCTACGGCAAGCGTTTGGCCGACGCGCGAGACACCGGCGGCGGCGTGCTCGCGACGTTCGCGGACGGCTCATCGTCCGACGGCGACCTGCTGATCGGCGCGGACGGGCTCCGGTCGCGGGTGCGGGAGATCATCGACCCGCGGGCGCCGTCACCGCGCTACGTGCCGCTGCTGAACACCGGCGGGCTGGCCGAGGGCCTGCGGCTGGACGACGAACCCGGCGTCATGCACATGACCTTCGGCAAGCGGCTGTTCTTCTCGCACGTCGTCCACCCGGACGGCGGCGTCTGGTGGTTCGCGAACGTGCCCCGCAAGCAGGATCCGGCGCAGGCCGAACTCGCCGCGATGACCGGCGACGCCTGGCGCGAGGACCTGATCCGGCGGCTGGCGGTGGACCGCACACCGGCCGTCGAGATCGTGCGCGCGACGCGGGAGATCTACCGGCCGTGGGCGACGTACGACTTCCCGAGCGTGCCGACCTGGCGGACGGACCGGATGGTCGTCATCGGCGACGCCGCCCACGCGACCTCACCGGCGGCGGGGCAAGGCGCCGCGATGGCGATCGAGGACGCCGTCACGCTGGCGCGATGCCTGCGTGACGTGCCCTCGATCCCGAAGGCGCTCGCCGTCTACGAAGGACTGCGACGCGAGCGCGTCGAGGCCGTCGTCGAGCGCGGCAAGCGCAACGGCGACGCGAAGGCGGTCGGCCCCGTCGGGCGGGTGATCCGGGACTTCTTCATCGCGCGGGCGTTCAAGAACCCGCCTTCGGAGGACCCGAACGCCTTCATGTGGCGACACCGGATCGACTGGGAAGCCCCGGTGGGCTGACCGCGCTACCTCCAGGTGTCGACGCGGTGGAAGTTCTTGTACGCGCGGCTCGGGGTCGGTCCCCGCTGCCCCTGGTAACGCGAGCCTGCCTCGTTCGAGCCGTACGGGAACTCCGCCGCGCTGGACAGGCGGAAGATGCAGAGCTGGCCGATCTTCATTCCCGGCCAGAGCGTGATCGGCAGGTTGGCCACGTTCGACAGTTCGAGGGTGATGTGGCCGGAGAAGCCGGGGTCGATGAAGCCCGCGGTGGAGTGGGTGAGCAGGCCGAGGCGGCCGAGGGAGGACTTGCCCTCCAGGCGGCCGGCGAGATCGTCGGCGAGCGTGACCGTCTCGTACGTCGAGCCCAGCACGAACTCGCCGGGGTGGAGGACGAAGGGGTCTTCGCCTTCCTTCTCGACCAGTGAGGTCAGCTCGTCCTGCTGGAGCTGCGGGTCGATATGCGTGTACTTGCTGTTGTCGAACACGCGGAAGAAGCGGTCGAGGCGCACGTCGATGCTCGACGGCTGGACCATGGTCGGGTCGAACGGGTCGACGCCGAGACGGCCGGCGTCGAGCTCTTTACGGAGGTCACGGTCGCTGAGGAGCACGCGCTCAGCGTAGTCAAGCGGCCTTCATGTGCCTGCCGTAGGTGGTGTCGGGCCGGAAGACCTTGGTGACCTGCCGGAGGTAGTGGCGGCGTCCGGCGGCCCCGATCAGCTCCTGGAGCGCGGTCGCCCCGGGCACCACCCGCCGGACCGTCTCGGCGGCGAAGTTGACCCCCGCCACCGCGACCACGGCCGCCTGCGCGATCGGGTCGTCGGGCAGTTCCAGGAAGTCGGCGTTGGTCTTGCCGAGCAGCAGCCTGCTGATCGCCCCGTGCCCCGCGACCGACACGTGCGCGAGGACCTTGCCGAGCGCGCCGCGGCCCTCGCCGATCCCGGCGTGGGACTTCATGAGCGCCGCGGCGAGCCGCTTGGAGTCGTCGTCGGGGATGAACTCGGTGGTGGCGAGCAGCCACAGCAGCCGCCAGGCGTCCTCCTCGTCGGCGGGCAGGAGTTCCTAGTCGACGCCCATCAGCCAGCCGACATAACGCCAGAGGTGCAGGATGTCGGCGCGCTCGCGGGGGCTGTAGCGGAGCCCGAGCAGCTGCGTGCCGAAGACGTAGACGAGGGAGAAGAGCAGGAGCGTGCCCGCGGTCTGGACCTGGTTGACCGGCTTGTCCCAAGCCGCGTAATCCCAGTCCTTGCGGCGGTTGATGGCCGCGCGGACGTGGGCGTGCACGATCCGCACCCGCAACGCGGACTCGTACCCGCGCCCGCCGGGCACCAGCGCGCCCGGCGTGGTGACGTGGATCCACCAGGTCGCCGTCTCGACAAGACGGCGTGACGCCTTGTACTCGATCTCGCCGGTGCCGACGAGCGACTTAGTGGCGCGCGAGGCGAGATAGCCGCCCATCAGCGAAACGTCGCCGAGCGGGAAGAGCCCGAGCAACCCGGCGCGCGTGATCGCCCGCGCCCCACGATCGATGCGGTCCGGATCGACCCAGTACGGCGTCGCCTCGACGTCGCGAAAGAACGCTTGGAGTTCCTCCGGCGACTCCTCGACGCTGTCGATGCCTTGCCGCAGCGCCTGTTCGAACTGGCCTTGGGCGCCTTTCCGCAGCAGTGGCACCAGCACGTCGGCCGCCGGATCCTCCCGCTGCGCGAACTCCCGCAGCCGGGCCACCTGACGCTCGTCGCCCCTGATGTCGCCGTCGATGAACAGCCTCGACGCGACCCGGAACCCGCCTTGACGGAACAGTTCGGGGTCAGGCAGCCGCTCGCCCATCCGGATCACCTCCGAGGTAGACAACAAGTGTTGTCACTTTCGGTGGCGCCGTCAAGGCGAGGTGGGGTCTTGGCAGAGGGAGATGCGGGCCATGTATGCTGGCCGAGCACTGCGGATGTAGTTCAATGGTAGAACATCAGCTTCCCAAGCTGAATACGCGGGTTCGATTCCCGTCATCCGCTCTCACGCGAAAGCCCCAGGTCAGTGGATGTCCACTTAGGACCTGGGGCTTTCGATTTGACCGGGAGATCTTCCGGCTGGGCCATTAATGGGCCATTAGCCGACCGGCACCGGCTGCCCGCTCAGACCGTCGTCATCGTCATCCACGTTGCCCGTCCTGTGCTGGTCGACGAGCTTCGACAGCCGATCGGCGATCCGTTCATCAGCGTCGCTGGTCGCCCGCTGGTAGATCAGCGCCGCCCGCATGTCGTCATGCCCCATCCGCGCCATGAGGTCCTTGGTCGACGTTCCAGCCTTCGACGCCCAGATGTTCCCCGCGTGCCGGAGGTCGTGGAAGTGCAGGCCCTTAAGACCCATCTTCGCCGCGACCTCCGTCCACTTCGTCCGCTGGCTGAAGTTCGGCCGACGCACCGGGTTGCCCGCACGCTCACCTGTGAACAACAGCGCGTCGTGCTCCGGCTTCACGAACTCGTCGAGGTGCTTCACGACGTCACGTCGAATCGCCGCCGGAACGATCAGCGTGCGCACCCCCGCCCTCGACTTCGGCGGACCGACGATCAGCCCACGCCCAGGAACCTCGACCAGCGCACGCGAGATCCGGACCCAGCTCCCATCCTCCGCGACGTCGCACCGCCGCAGCGCCGACACCTCACCCCAACGAAGCGACGCGAACGCGGCCAACAGCACGAGCGCCCGGAACCGCTCCGGCATCCGCCCAGCCAGATCGAACACCTGCGGAACGGTCACAATTGGCCGCTCCGCCGGGTTCTCCTTGTCGGCACCCCGCACCCGGCAGGGGTTCCGCTGCAAGATCTTGTCTTCGTCGACCGCCGTAGTCAGGATCGCCCGGAGCAACCTGTATGCCTTGGCAGTGACCGACTCCGACACTCCGGCCGCCAGCCGATCCGCACGCCATTGCCGAATGATCGCCGTCGACAACTTGCCCAGTTCGACACCGCCGAGATCCGCTGCGATGTGCTTCAGCAGAAGCCACCGGTACAACTCAACCGTGCGCGGACGCAAGCCGGGCCGCTGCGTGATCCACTGGTCCGCATAGTGCCCGAGCTTGACTTTCGCCCGTTCAGGGTCGACCCACTCGCCTTTCATGATCTGCGTTTCGGTCACCGACAACCACTGCTCGGCCGTGCGCTTACTCGTGAACATGTTGGGAGCGTTACGAATCTGGCCATCCGGCCCCGGATAACGCGCCTGCCACTTCCCTGATTCCCGCTGTCGGACATTGCCGAAACCCCGGTGTCCTCGCTTGTTCGCCATGTCAGGCCGCCCTTCCGAGGTCACGGATCACCGAAGCCCGCGTGATCGGCTCGACCCGACCGGCCTGGATGAACTCCTCAAGATCAGCGATGGCGAACCGCACGTGTACGCCGACCTTGTGGAACGCCACGCGCCGCTCCGCGATCAACCGCCGCACGAACCGGACACGCGTGTTCAGGTACTCGGCTGCTTCT
Organism: Amycolatopsis azurea DSM 43854; assembly: GCF_001995215.1. Taxonomy (GTDB): domain Bacteria; phylum Actinomycetota; class Actinomycetes; order Mycobacteriales; family Pseudonocardiaceae; genus Amycolatopsis; species Amycolatopsis azurea. The sequence continues at coordinate 70,919 of NZ_MUXN01000019.1, read as the reverse complement.
TCGACTGTCAGATAGTTCTTGCCCACGGTTTCGCCCCCAGTTCCTAAGCTGCCAGCGGAGTTGCCGAAAGATCTGGCGGACTCTGCGCGGCGAGTAATGCCTTGTCGTACTCGGCTTTCCACGTGATCCGTTCCGAGATCGCGTGCATCACCAGGTGGTCCCGAGGTGGCACATTGGTGTCGCCCGCGTCGACCTTGCGCCAGACGAGCCGAGCCGGGTCCGGTGCGGGTTTCTCGATCCCGACCGCTGCCAGTGCCTCCAGGACGAACGCCTTCCGGTCCGCCTTGTGGTCGACGAGCGTCTTCCCTGACCACTTTCGTGACACCAGCACCCGCCGCCCTGGCAGACCGAGGGTGGTCCGCCGATGAGCGCGCCCTTTGCAGTGTCCTGGTGTGGTCTTTCCGTTGACTCCCTTGGGATTGATCCCGTAGAGCAGCCACACCGCGCACCGGGGCGAGCAGGGTGTCACCGACAGTTCCGCGTGCAACCGGTCGTGATGGTCCTTCTGCCGCACGGTGTCGGCTTCGACGACTTCACCGGTGGACTTGGTGAGGTACTTCGTGAGATAGCCGATGTGCCGCCCGGCTTCCTCCGAGCCACCGAGGATGCCTTTCGAGTGCACCTGGCGGCCGAAGGTGACCACGTGCGCCGGGTCTTCCACGGCTTCAACAGCGTCGTCCCAGTCGGTCAGTGGTTCGCGGGTGTCGGGGTCGACGAACACCCTGCGGTCGCCGTCCCACAGCGGCATCCGATCGACATAGACCACTTCGTCGTGCGCAGGCCACCACACCTGGTGATAGGTCGCTTCGGTGACTTGGCGGATCACGTCGTGCGGCACCGATCCCCGGACCGCCGCGTGCAGGTGCGGAGCGGCCCGCCGTTGAGGCTCCACGGTCGCGAAGTACTGCGCGTCCCAGCCCACGACTCGCCGCAGGTTCTGCCACCACCTGTCCACCAGGGCCGAGAAGTGCACCGCGTCCCGAGCCGCCCGCCGGTAGTCATACGTCGCCGGGTTCACCGGAGCACCATCGGAGCGAACAGGGCCGTAGGTGTCGCAGGTGAGCGTGACGAACATCGAGGGCCGGAACTTGCCCGCGTACTCCCGTCCGAGCGTGGTCTTGGCGACCTTGCGTCGAGGCAGGTTCGGCGCGTCCTGTCGCCGCTTGGTCGACCGCTTGACCGCCTTTTTCGTGGGCAGGTCGATGGAGGGGAGGCGGCCGCGCATCCCGAGTTGCCGAAGTTCGTCGTCGACGCCCTGGATCTCCTCCCTCAGCTCGTCGGCTTCGGCCTGGTCGCTCACCTCGCGGTAGGCCGCGACCAGGTCAGCCCGGAACGCCAACAGCTCCGTCTGTGTCTCGGTCGGTGGTTCCGGCGTGAAGTCCGGTTCGGTGTCGATGTGCCAGCCCTCGCGGCACTGAACCTGTCGCAGCGCCTTCGCCTTCCGGGCACACGGCAGGCACACCGATTCCACGGTCGAGCCGCAGGGGACGGGAACGTACCGGAGTTCACCGGTCTCGGTATCCCCGACTTCCATCGTGAACGGCCGGACACAGACCCCGTGCTTCTCAGCGGTCGCCTTGACTACGTCCGAGGCCAGAGGTTCGCGCATCCGAGCGGCCCGCGAGTTGGCCGGCGGGGTCACCGCGGCTTCCTTGGTACCTGTCACGCTGCCACCTCCCCAGCGCTGTTCCACTGCCGCAGCACGAACACCGGCATCTCCTGCCGCATCCCCGCAGGGAGATCCGGGAAGGTCGCTTCGTCGAACCGGACTCCGCCGTAGACCAAGACCGGGATGCCGCAGGGAGTCCGGCCCTGTACTTCCAGATGCACACGGCCGCCATGGGGCACCCGCCAGATAGAGGCGGTCACGTTCTCTAGCGAATCCGCCCAGACGACCAGGCCCCGCGCCACGTCCGTCAGACGGTCGGTGTCGAGCTGGACAGACACCGGGTCCGGACCAATCCCAACGCGCACGGACGCAACCGACGGAAAGGCGTGGGAGTCGAGGTGATCGCGGATCGCATCGAGAAACACCAGAACGCGGTTCACGCCGCTACCTCCTCTCCACCATGGCGGACAGGAAGGTCGATCACGTGTGCACCGCCGTTGGTCACGTAGGTCTCCAACGCCTTGACCGTCTCGTCCGGCACCCAACCAGCCCGAACCCGAAGCGGTTCGCGGATGCCCTCGCCCCAGATGTAGCCGACGCCCGCAGCCGACTCCTCGATCCGGTTCGCCCACGCGCCCCGTTCATAGGCGCCGTCGCCGAGGACCATCCCGACGTGCGTCTTCGAGGTGACGCGCAGACACACCCGGCGCGGGAACAGCTCCCGAACCGGAACCGTGTCCTTCGTCGGCTCCTGCACGTAGCCACGCACTGTGTAGCCCAGCGCCCGACCTTGCGTCGTCAGAATGGCGACGCGTTCGACGATGGCTTCGCGGGTCTTGCGGTCGGTGTACTTGGTCAGCGCGCCGATCTCGTCGAACTCCAGCACCTCCAACGGGTAGTCGGTGGAGATCGGCACCTCACGGGTGCGCCCGGCGAACTCGCGCTTGCGGGACTCAAGGCCGTCGAGCAGGTCGTCCAGGACCTCGATCGCTTCCTTCCCCGCGACGCCGTAGCGAGCGAAGATCCCGCGCCCGTAGGCGAGTTCCATCCCCTTCGGGTCGATCCCCGAGACGCGCACTGTCCCGGCCCGGATCGCCGAGGCCGCCGACACCAGCGGGGACCACATCACGGAGTTCTTCCCGGCCCCGGTGGCACCCGCGACGAGCATGTGAGCGCCCGGACCGGTCAGCGGCAGCCGCCAGTTCTGCCCGTACTCAGTTCGTCCGGTGAACACCCGCCGCAGATCCACCGGGTTGACGGCCGCCAGGTCGGGCAGCTCCGCGCAGTCCACCGGGGCTTTGAGGAGGTCCCGGCGCTGAAAGTCGAGCGAGACGACGTTGGGTTCCAGCTCCCGCACCTGGCACCGCGTGACCTTGCGAGCTACGGCCAGAGCACGGGCGGCGTCGTCGAAATCCTCCGGCTTCTGCCCAGGCACGAGCCGAACCCGCACCTCATCCCACGACGGCCCCGACTTCACCCCCAGCACCCTCGGCACCTGCACCGCCGTGCCACCGCCCGCAGTACGGGAGACAGCCTTCCGGCGACGGCCGACGAGGTTGACCGTGACTTCCACGGGCATGGTGCCGTCGGAGATGGACAGGCCGCAGGCGTGCAGCCAGCCCGGAAGTTTCCGGGCGTAGGTGAACCAGCGCAGCCACCACGCCCGCAGGAACCGGCCGCAGCACCGGTCGAACGACACCACGTCGAGCAGCCGCCACACCACCAGCACCACCGCGACCGAACCCACGGTGATAGCCAGCGACGGCCAGCCGAGCCACTGCCACCAGGCCACCACGGCAAGGACCCCGAGACTGGTCCGCCAGTGCGTGAATACCTGTTTTCCCAGCCACGCCAACAGTTTCACGGCCGACCACAGGGCGATGAACACCACCGCAGCCGCAGCCAGGACTTCCGCGATCGTGGCCAAGGCGCGGCCGAGTTTGTGCAGCAGCCACACCACCACACCCAGCACCCCACCGCCGACGAGAAGGAAACCGAGTCCGTTCGTGTTCATCGGCGACCACCGCCGGTCAGATCCAGCGGGAGCATTCCCCGGCAGGGAGCACATTCGGTCTCGCCGGGCAGGAGCTTGGCGAACCGCTTGCAGACCGTGCAGCGCGTTCGGGTGACCCCGTCTAGCGGTCGGTTGTTGTCATCGTTTAGCGTTGTCATTGTTCACTTCCAGTGGTTGTGGACAGCGCAGGACCGGCGAGGTTTCCTAGGCCAGGTACCGGTTCTGCGCCTTACGAGACACGGGAAGCGCGTGAGGACGTGTTTGTACGCCGCACGCCCCCACGCACGTTTTCCCTACAGTTATTCAGTTCTCAGCTAGCTTGAGACTTGTTCTTCTGGATCTGTTCGGCCACCTCCTCCGCTTTGCGCTCCTCATAACCCACCCAGTAACGGAGTTCGTGGTGGTGCCAGCGGTCCACATCGGACACGGCCCGGTACATGCGCGCGTTAGCCTGGTGGAACTTCAGCCAGGTCGTCAGATTCGACCCAGGCTTCGGCCGGTGCGCCGAGGCGACAGCGTGCGCGTCCTGGAGGGTTTGTGGCTCATTCCGTCCCGGTGTCGTCATCGAGGACCACCGCGCGCCTGTCGAGGAAGACGGCCAGTGCGTCCGCGCTGTCGCGGATCTGGCGAAGGAGCCGGATGAACTCCGGCCACACCGCCGGATCGGACGGCGGCAGAATCGCCAGGCTGTCCGGATCCAGATAGATCACCAACGCCGGATCCGCCGAACCACTGCCCTGCATCCCCGCCACCGCTTGAGGTCCCGGCTTCCACATCGCGTTGAACGCCACGGACCTGCTCTTCCTCGCTGTAGGCGCGCATTTCCCACGAACGCGCGTTCTCCTCGAAACCCTCAGCCGCCGCCGTCACCGCGGCCAATACCCACCAGGGCAACTGGCCGTAAGTCGCCAGCTCTCGCCACGCCGACGCCACCGCGAAGGAAGCGACGGCCATGTCGTGCGCCGCCAGAGCATCCCCACCTTGCGCGGTCCGCTGTGTCATCCCGCTGTAGTGGCGGTACGCCGCCTCCCAGGCGTGGACCAGGTGCGGTGGAACCACGGCCACGCCCTGACTGCCAGGCACCCGGCCCGTCATCACGCTGCCTTGGGCGCGGACTCAGCAGCGTTGGAAGCCCTGCCCGACTTCGACGCGCCACCCGACGCAGCAGCCTTGAAGCCGGTCGCACGGAACACGTAGGACTGGTACTTAAACTCGCCCTGGCCAGCCACCTTCGGCTCAGCCGTCAGGCCCTCCAGTTCGATCGGCCGCATACCCGGCAAGACCTCGGACGTCGTTGGCACCGGCTGCACATCAGCCAGGAACGTGACGTCATAGGACGCACGCTTGGAGTTGGTCTCGCTCGGGTCGGTGACCGTGGCCTTCCACTGGCGCTTGCCCGTTACTTCGTCGACCCGCTGACGAACAGGTCGGCCAGCGGACCGGTCTTCCCGCGACTGATACTCGTTGTCCGGCGCGACCTCCCCGACCATCACCAGCCCCAGCGGGAACGCGGCATCAAAGTCGATCTCGAAACGGTGCCCCTTGGCGATCGCCATGTCGTCTGTCTCCTGTCGTCTCTGGAGCCCTAGCGGGCTTACACCTTGTTAGAGGTAGTTCTATTAAGCGCTTCGTCGCGCGAGTTGTCAATAGAACTATCTCTATCGGGCTCCGTAGACCATGATGAGGTGATACCGCTAGCGTTATCGACCGACGAAGGAGGACCAGGTGGGCACTGGGTACCGCGAGCTGGCCGCGATCCTGCGAGATGCGATCCAGCGGGGTGACTACGCCCCGGACACCACGCTGCCCAAGCAGGACGAGCTTGCCGACGAGTACGACGTCAATGTCAACACCGTCCGCAAGGCCGTTGGAGTCCTCGAAGCCGAGGGGCTGGTCACGCCGATCAGGAGACGCGGCACCGTCGTCCGTGCCCGCCCGCCCATGAAGCGCCTGGGCAAGGACCGGTACGCGAAGAGCAAGTGGAAGTACGGCGACACCGTCGCCTTCGTCGCCGACCGCGAAGCCTCCGGCCGAGACTGGAAGCCGACTGACCAGACGCAGACCGTCGCCAAGATCGAAGCTGATCGAGAGGTCGCGGATGCTCTCGGTGTCATGGTCGGGTCACCGGTCTACGAGCGTGCACGACTGGTCAAGGACGCCGGCCAGCCCACCCACGTACTCACCAGCTACTACCGCCCCGCCGACGTTGAAGGCACCCCCATCGTCGACCCGACACCCGGGCCTGCCGGACGAGGTGGCGGGTTCCTGGTCCTCACCCTGCAAGGCCTTGAGCCGGACACCATGACCGAGACCTTCTACGCGCGGATGCCGACGCCCGACGAGGCCGAACAGCTCGAACTCCCCGCAGGCGAACCCGTCATGGTCCTGCAACGCCGCACGTACACCGAAGACGGCCGCGTGGTCGAATTCGCACGAGGCGTACACGCCGCAAGCCGCTTCTCCTGGACCTACACTTTCAAGATCCCCGACTGACCCCGGAGACCCAGATGCCCGAGCGTTCGACCACCCTGCCGGACGACCTCCGCGCCGACATCCAGACGCTCTGGGACTACCACGACATGCACCACGAACTCCGGCCCGCCGACGTCGGGATCGGACTTGGCAGTCACGATCTCGGGGTCGCGACCTTCACCGCGGAACTGTTCCACGCCGGGATGTTCCCGCTCATCGTCTTCACCGGGGCCAACGCCCCGACGACCATCGAACGGTTTCCGCGCGGCGAGGCTGTCCACTACCGCGAACATGCGCTTGAGCTGGGCGTACCCGGTGACGCCATCCTGGTCGAGCCCGAGGCGCGGAACACAGGCGACAACATCACGCTCACTCGAAAGCTGCTGGAGTCACGCGGCATCGAGGTCGGGTCGGTCGTCCTCATCTCTCGGCCGTATCAACAGCGGCGCGCGTACGCGACCTGCAAGAAGCTGTGGCCCGAGGTCGACGTCATCTGCGCTTCGCGGCCGCTGCCGTTGGACGAGTACATCGAGAACATCGGCGACGTGGACCGCGTCATCAACATGCTGGTCGGCGACACCCAGCGCATCAGCGTCTACGCCGAGCAAGGTTTCGCTATTCCGCAGGCAGTACCGGATGACGTCAAGAGTGCTTACGACCGCTTAACTCGTGAGGGCTTTACAGAACGCCTCATCTGACAGCGATGACCGCCCGGCTGACAACGACTGCTATCGGGGCCCGGGCGGAAGGTAGTTACGGCGATCTCTCGTCTTCACCATGTCAGCTCCTGACAGCGACGTATGCCATAGTCGACGACCACCAGTTACCCGAAGTACACGCGAGCCTTGCCAACCCGCAGTCTCTATCTTGGCTTTGCCATCCGCTACGGACATCTCGAGGGCAGGCTCAAGGTCCGTGTCATGCGAGGCCAGGATCACTACGTCGTAGGCATCGTCTGAGGCCGCCTTCACCACGTTTAGCGCGACGAGCACGTCGATGCCCTTTTCCTGCGCTGGCTTGCTTGGCCAGGAGGGCGGGTACTTCAGCGAGCGATAGGTCACCTCAACAAGCGAGCTTCGTGTCCACTCGGACCGCTGGCGCTGGGAGATGCCATAGATGAATGACTGCCGATGGTTGCTCGGTTGCCCTCGGAACACGCGAACGGCGGCCAGTTCCGCCTGCTTCTGACGCTCGTCACGTTGATTTCCAGCTCGGACGAGAAGGACCTGTCTTGCGAAGAGTAGTGGATCAATCAAGCAGTTTTCGGCTGGCGAACCGTTGGGTGCAAAGAGATCATGGGCAGTCAGATGGATGTTCTGATAGTCGATCACTACGCAAACTTGCGGAGCCCGCATCGCGTCTCCTAAGACAAAAAAGCCCCGCCAGTCCCGGAGGACGGCGGGGAGCAACCAGTCCAAGATACAACACTGGATGGGTCGACAGCACAGCCGTTCGTGTTACAGCTCACAGTTGGCACTGCATGAGAAGTTACACGGTAGACATGTTGCCGCCGAGCTGAACCGTAGACACTTCCACCCCGAACTTCACGCCAAACCTAGCTGACCAGCAGCTTTCCACCCGATCGTGCCAGGAGGCGGACGACATGCTCGCCACACCTGGGCGCGGGCAGCAATTCAGCAACACCACGGCGTGTCAAGGCGCACAGCTGCCCGTCCGGCGACTAGCCTCCGTCTCCGACTACCTCGGATTCGAACGTGACGAGGCTAGTCGCCGGACGGGCTTCCGCAAATAGGTTGCCCGTATCAGCTGGTCATTCACCTAAAGGTAAATTATTTACTAACTATGGCTCTTTATTGTGATTTTTAGCCACCAGTCAGATGCGCCCTTACGCCCCTTTGGAACCAACCCAGCCATTGGCGATTACTCGGCTGACGGGACGGAGAACACCACATTCGCTCCCCATCCCACTGGCTCAACCGCCATTGAGTGACTCAGATGACCGGGCTCACCACCAATCCTCGTCGCCTGCCGAACTTGGCTCTATGGGATCAAGACGCCGCCACCGGCGGCGCGCACGTCACCGCCCGTACGGCGAGCTTCGCCCCATGGCGGACGCCGGCCTCCCGCTCCGCTCCGGCAGGCGCCGCCGGGCGAGCCCGCCGACGAGGCAGCACCGCACAGCGCGCCGCCGCCACCGGAGACCAATGGAGTACGACGTCAGATCACCCGACCCACCTGACCGCGTAGCAGTGGTCACCGGGTGTCCCTCGCTGCTCAGCGTCTAACACCGGCCCGCCCGCATCAAGGCGGGAAAGCGTGCCTTGACACGACCGACCCGGCGCTAGAAGCAGCAGGGGCGAGGGAAGCGGAGCAAACAGGCACAAAGACGCAGGTGGAGACAGGGGCGCGTTGGGCCATTAACGGGCCATTCAGAGGAGTCAACCACGGTCAATCGCGGCCACCCCAAGCAAGCGCCGCCCGCAGGTCAGGGCCACTTTCCAGCATGATCACCCTGGTTCCCAAGCTGAATACGCGGGTTCGATTCCCGTCATCCGCTCTCACGTGAAAGCCCCAGGTCAGTGGATGTCCACTTTGGACCTGGGGCTTTCGCTTTGTCCGGCCGATCTTGCGGCTGGGCCATTCCAGAGCCGATGTCCCCAATGCCACATTCGAGACGCTCAGTGTCCCCAATGTGGCATTGGGGACATCGTGAAGCTCTGCCGTGGCAGTGGCGAGACATTCGGGACCCGTCCCCGCACGCCGCGGCTACCGTCCGGGGATGCGGGCAAAGGCGAGCGACAGCACGGCGGTCGCCTTGCTGACCGTGCTGGCGGGATCGCTGCTCCTCCCGCTCCTGCTGGTCGGCGCGATCTTCCTCATCATCGGCCTGAACGCGGGCAGCGGCCCGGGGGCGTACACGGTCATCTTCGCGAAGGCGGGTGATGAATGCGGGGCACAAGGTCAATACCTCGACGTGTCCACCGGCAAGCCGCTGCAATGCATGGGCCCCGGCGGGTTCCGGACGGCTTCGCTCGAATTCCCCGGTTTCTCCCGTGAGCAGAACGACGACGTTCGCCGTTGGCTGACCACGTTGGCGGAGGACGGCGGTCTGGACGTCTTCGACCATCGTTCGGTCCAGGCCAAGATCGACGGGATCGCGGCCGGCCTGCCGCCGGGAACACGCGTCGAGCCGGAGTCCGGCGCGACGAAGATCTGGATCGGCGCGGCCTTGACCGCGGCCGGACTGGCGCTGGTTTCCGGCTTCGCCTGGCAGTGGCGCCGGAACCGCCAAGCCGGTTATTGATTTCCCGGCGTTGTTACGGTGCCGGATATGGAGATCCGGGAGATCACTGACGGCGACTGGGCGCAGGTCTGGCCGATCGTGCGCGAAGTCGTGCGGGCGGCGGACACGTACACCTACGAGCCGGACCTCACCGAAGAGGCCGCCCGCGGAACCTGGGTCGAGAAGCCGCCGAGCCGGACGGTGGTCGCGGTCGAGGACGGCCGCGTGCTCGGCACGGCCAAGATGGGCCCGAACCGCGGCGGGCCCGGATCGCATGTGTCGACGGCCAGTTTCATGGTGGACAAGGAAGTCCGCGGCAAGGGGGTCGGCGGGGCGCTGTGCGCGCATGTGCTGGATTGGGCCAGGGCGAAGGGTTTCGCGGGCATGCAGTTCAACGCGGTCGTCGAGTCGAACGCCGCCGGGCTCCGGGTCTACGAACGGCTCGGGTTCGAGATCGTCGGGACGGTGCCGGGCGCGTTCGAGCACCCGACGCTGGGGCGCATCGGGTTGCACGTCATGTACTGCGACTTCGGCTGAGCCCGGGTCAGCCTTCGACGAGTTCCCAAGGGTCGTCGGCGCTCGGCCGGTCGTACACCTGGCCGGGCGCGGCGCTCAGCACCAGCGCGACGTCCGGGTACAGCGTGACGGCGTGCTCCATTTCGAGCGCTTCGACCTCGAAGTCCTCGTTCTCCGGCACCTGGAAACCGACGAGCAGCCAGCTGCCGTCGGCCTCGCGGACGACCTGGCGCACGGCGCGGGCCGGGGCGGCGGGGTCGGTGGAGATCTCGGCGAGTTCGGTGCTCACCTGGACTTCTTCCAGCGGCGAACCCGGATGCGTCCACGCGGCGAGGCGGGCGGCACGCACCAGGAGGTCCTCTTCGTCGTCATCCGAGTCGGCGACCGAGCTCAGCAGCCACGAGCGCCGCTCGGGGTCCCAGTCGGCGGCCATGCCGGTGGGGAGACCGGCGAGCGCGGTGAGTTCGGGGATGAGTTCCACCGCGTCCCGCAACGGCAGCGCGCCGAAAGCGTCGCGGTTGAGTTCCATGTCCTCGGAGAACTCGTTGCCGTCGCTGATGAACCAGTCACCGTCGTCGTCGAGCACGACGAACGCGAGATTCGACGGGTCCTCCACGAGTGACCGCGAGATGATGACCGGCGATTCCGGATCCTGACGCAGCGGCCAGTTCTCGCTCGACATGCTGGGCTCCCAACGGGGTTGTCCGGCTGTGGGGCACCATCCCACCATCTCCGGCGTGACCGCCGCGCACCGGACCGGCGGAAGGCTATTCGCTGAGGTCGTACTCGTCGACGTCCAGCGCGGCGGCGGCTTCGGTGAGGAACGCGATCACGGCCGGCGACAGATGCCAGCCGAATTCCTCGCCGCCGTCGCGGTGGTGGAAGTAGCGCACCACCTGCAGCACCGCGCTCACGCCTTCGTCCACCAGCTTCCGGATCCCCGGACGGACCGGGGCGAGTCTGCCGATCAGGCCCTCGATCTGGTCGTCGACCGGCCCGGAACCGCGATGCGTCACCTTCCAGGCGTGCATCCGCGGCAGCCGGTGTTCGGCGGACCTCGACCCCAGTACCTGGGCCTCGTCGGGCGCCATGCCGAGCCGCGCGGTGATCTCCCCGGCGGACACGGTTTCGCTCTTCAAGGCGAAGTAGCAGTACTGGTGGACCTTCATACGCCCGGCACCCTAGCTTTCAGGCAGGCTGACCAGGTGAAACGTGATCAATCGCTTATCGAACGGCTCGCGCGGGAGCGCAATGTCTGGTTGTGCACGCTCCGCGCGGACGGATCGCCGCACGTCACGCCGGTGTGGTTCGTGTACCTCGGCGACGTCTTCTGGATCGGCAGCGGGGACCGGAACGTCAAGGTGCGCAACGTCGGCGGCGATCCGCGCGTCAGCCTCGCGCTGGAAGACGGCGACGCGCCCGCTGTCGCCGAAGGCCTGGCGCGCGTCCATCGCGGGGCCCTGCGCGAAGACGTGCTCGCCGCGCTGGCGGCGAAGTACGACGGCTGGGCGGCAGGCGAGGAGATCGAGCCGTTCGGCGCCAGGGTGCTGCTGGAAGTGCCCGTAAAGCGGTGGCTGCTCCGGGGTGTCGCCCAATAGTCTGGAAAGTCCGATACCGATCTTGGGATGGGACGATGCTGACCGGTGAACTCATTCGCTTACGGCCGCTGGAACCCGAGGACGCGGACACGCTGTGGCGCTGGCACAACGACCCGGAGGTCATGCGCTGGATGATGGCGGACCATCCTGAATCCCTCGCCCAGATCCGCGAGCGCTACGCCAAGCGGAAGCCCAACAGCTACGAAAGCGCGAACTTCGCGATCGAGAGCCTCGCCGTCGGGACGCTGATCGGCACCTGCACCCTGCGCGACGCCACCCCTGAGCAGGGCCGCGCCGAGCTCGACATCTATCTCGGCGAGAAGGACCATTGGGGTGGCGGCTACGGCACCGACGCCATGCGCACGCTCTGCCGCTACGGCTTCGACATGATGCGGCTGCACATGATCGCGTTGTGGGTCGTGGTCGACAACGAGGCCGCGATCCACGTCTACAAGAAGATCGGCTTCCAGATCGACGGCAGGCACCGGCAGTCGTTCCGCGGCCAGAACGGCGAGTGGCACGACGAATACCTGATGAGCATGCTCGAAGGGGAACTCCTTTAGTCGGCCAGGCCTTTGGTGAGCCTGGCGGGTGCCTTCATCCGCCAGGCTTCCTCGATGAGTTCACGCAACTGCGCCTTGTCGACCTTTTCCAGGTCGACGAGGATCGCGCCGTAGCCGTCGTAATGCGGGGTGGTGAAGTACGCGGGGTCGCCGGAGGCCAGCAGGGCCTCCTTCTCCGCGTGCTCGCACAGCAGCATCAGCCCGCCCTCGGCCTCGGTGCGCAGCCGGGCGAAGTTCTTGCCCGCGACCTTGAGCGACGGTGTGCGGTACGAAGTGGACTCCTCGACCTCCGGCAGCCTGCCCGCCAGGTCCACGACTTCTTCCCAGGTCGTCATGGCGGACATTGTGCCCTGGGTCACTGACAAAACCACCCCCGGAAGACGCGATGAACGGCCCGTTCCTCGCGAAATCAGCGGGGAACGGGCCGTTCACGGCACTCGCGGGAGCTACGGCAGGACGGTGATCCGGTCCGCGGCAGGCGGCGCGATGCCCGGGTGCGCCCCGAAGTACGCGATCAGCGCGTCCAGGTCCACCGGACCACCCGCCAGATCGGTCCCCTTCGTGAACTCGGTGAAGCCGTCCCCGCCGGCGGCGAGGAAGTTGTTCACCGACACGCGGTACGACGCCGCCGGATCGATCGGCGCGCCGTCGAGCGTCAGGTTCGAGATGCGCGAACCCTGGACCGCCGACGCCGAGTACGAGTACTTCAGCGACTTCGAGATCTGGAGGGTCCGCACGATCCCGTTGGCCTGCCACTGCTGTTCGAGCACGTTCTTCAGGTTCGCCCCGGTGAGCGTGATCGTCTGCATGATGTTCGCGAACGGCTGCACGGCGAACGCCTCGCCGTAGGTCACGACGCCGTCCCCTTCACCGGCGGGCGAGGACGCGTAGGTGAAGTCCGTGCGGATGCCGCCCGGGTTCGTCATGGCGATCTGCGCGCCGTTCGACTTCGTGGCCTCGAGCTGGGCGTCCGCGATGACGTCGCCGAGCGGGGACTCGCCGGAGGGCGCGCCCTTGGCGACCAGGTCCGCGGTGATGGTGCCGACGGCCTTGTTCGCGATCGGCGCGGCCTTGGCCTTGGCCTCGTCGATCAGCTTCTGCACGTCGGCGTCCGGCGTGACGTCGCGGGTGACGATCTGGTTGTGTGCCTTGGTCTCGCCACGGACGACGTCGCGGGTCCGGCTGTCGATCTTCAGGTCGACGACCGACAGCAGACGGCCGAACGACGCGCCCTGGATCACCGGGCGCGGCCGGCCTTCGGGGTCGTTGATCACGCAGTTGTACTGCTGGTGGCTGTGCCCGGTGAAGATCGCGTCCACTTTGGACGTCACCTGCTGCGCGATGGCCGTCGCGGCGCCCGGCTTGACCTTGCACTCGTCCGGACCGGCGGTCTCGGAGTTGTCTCCCTGGTGCAGCAGCACGACCTGCGCCTTGACACCGAAGAGGTCGAGCAGCTTGGCGGTGCGGTCGATGGCCTGGACCTCTTCGCCGAACTTCAGGCCCTTGATCGCCTCCGGGGTGACGACCTGCGGCAGGTCCTTCAGCGTCGCGCCGATGATGCCGATCGGGACGCCGCCGGAGAACTCGATGCTGAACGGCAGCAACGCCGGGAAGCCGTTCTCGTAGTACACGTTGGACCCGAGGAACGGGAAGTTCGCGCCCTTGAAGGACTTCCGGAACTGGCAACCGTCGGTCGGATGGCAGCCGCCGTTCTGGATCCGGCGGAGCTCCTTGAGGCCCTCGTCGAATTCGTGGTTGCCCACCACGGAAGCCTGGACGCCGAGCTGGTTCAGCAGTTCGACGGTCGGTTCATCGTGGAACAACGCCGAGATCACCGGCGACGCGCCAATGCTGTCACCGGCCGAAAGCACGACCGAGTTGCGTACCTCGCCGCGAAGCCGCTTCAGGTGCGCCGCGAGGTATACGGCACCACCGGCGTTGACGGTGGTGCCATTGGGCAGCGTGACACGGCCGCTCGAACCGGACGGCGGTTCGAGGTTGCCGTGCAGGTCGTTGAACGTGATCAGCCGGACGTCGGTGGTGGCCGGCGCGGCGGACGCGGGCGCGGCCACGGCACCCAGCGCGATCAGCGCGGCACCGACCGCGACGGACAGCCGGGTAGAGAGCTTCATTCTTCCTCCGATTCGCGCTCGAACGTCCCCATCGGGCGCACGGCGGAGGAGTCTGCCTGGCGGAATTGACCTTCACCAGAGGAAAAAGCAGGACGATAGGCAAACGTCACATGGCGCGTGAGCTGCCCTCCAGCAGCACCCTCGCGACCATCTGGGGCTCGTCGTTCATCGGCACGTGCCCGCAGCCGCGTAGCACCAGCAGCTCCGCCTCGGGCGCGATCCGCCGCAGCTCGGCGGCCTTCGGGCGGGCGAGGATGCGGTCACGTTCCGCCCACGCGATGGTCACCGGGACGTCCCGCACGACACCGTCGAACCGGAAACCGCCGCGGGCCTGCTCCAGCGTCGGCCGGAACCCCGGGCAGCCGGCGAGCGCGCGGATGTCCTCCATGACGACCTGCGTGGTGAGCCGGTCCGGACGGCCGACGATCATCCCGGTCAGCACCGACCGGCCCGCCGGTGTCGCGGCGAGGCGCCGCGCGGTGCGTTCGGGGATCCGCTCGGCGAGCAGACGGTGGGTGCGCAGCATGCTCAGCGCGTACCGCTGCTGGCGCGGCGTCCACAGCCCGGCCGGGGACAACGCCGTCACGCTGCGGACGAGACCCGCTTCCCCGAGCGCGAGCGAGAGCAGGCCGCCGAGCGAGTTGCCCGCGACGTGCGGCTTGCCGAGGCCGTGTTCGCGGAAGAACTTCCCGAACATGTCGACCGCGGCTTCGACGCCGTAGCCGCCGGAGTGCGGCGCCGATTCGCCGAAACCGGGCAGGTCGACGGTGAGGACGTCCCGATGCGGGGTGAGCAGCGAAAGCACGGGCGACCAGGCTTGGCGGCGGTGGCCGACCCCGTGGATCAGCACCAGCGGTTCGCCGTGGCCCGCGCGGTCGAAGACGACGTTGTCCATCCCGCGAGGCTAAGCTATTTACTGCTACCGGCGGTAACAGGTAAGTAAAGACGCTCACGCCGCCGGGTGACGTCGTTAGGCATCGGCTCCAGTTCACCCGTCGCGATGAACCCGAGCTTCAGGTACAGCCGCCGCGCCCGGTCGTTGTCCTCCGCGACGTGCAGCCACAGCTCACCCGCGCCGTCGGCCTCGGCGGCCGACCGCACCTCGCCCATCAGCTTCGTGCCCAGCCCCTGGCCGCGGGCTTCGGCCGAGACCCACATCGAGTAGAGGATCCAGTCGCCGTCCCGGGCCCGGCCGGCGACCAGGCCCACCGCGCGGCCGTCGTCGAAGGCGGCGAACCAGGCGTCTCCGGCCAGCTTCGCGAGCCATTCCTCATCGGACTGGGTCCGTTCCGCCGCGGCGATCGAGCCGTAGTTCTCGGGAGTGTCCGTCAGGGCGCGCAGGCGGACGTCGCGGAAGACGTCGAGGTCTTCGGGAGTCAGCCGTCGAACGAGCAGCATCCGGGCAGAATCCCACGGCAGGCGGCGGATCGGGAGTGAATAACGCCGATCGGCCAAGATCGGGGTCAGCCACTTGGCCGATCCGGCCCCGGCCGCGGCGGCCCTTCGACCGAAGTGGCGGGACCCCCATGATCCATAACGTTCCTGTCATGACGAACGCACAGGTCACCGCCCTGCAGTACGGCTTGGTCGGCTTCTTCGCGCTTTGGGCGACGGTGCTGATCCCGCAGCTGATCGTCCTGCACGCGCGGCACGGCCGGGTGCGTCTCCGTCCCGTCCTGACCACGGCCGCCGTGCTGCTCTACGCCACCATGACCCTGGCGGTGACCTTCCTGCCGCTGCCCGGCCCCGGCACCAAGCGGCTGAGCCAGACCGTGCAGCTGCATCCGTTCCAGTGGATCACCGACATCCACACCGAACTGCTCAAGCACGGGCTGCCGATGGCCGACTGGTTCACCACCCAGACCTTCCAGCAGGCCACCATGAACGTGCTGCTTTTCGTCCCGCTCGGCTTCTTCGCCAGGACGCTGTGGAAGCGCGGCCTCATCGGCACGACGCTGATCGGCCTCGCCGCTTCGCTGCTGATCGAGATCACGCAGCTGACCGCGAACTTCGGCACCGCGCCCTACGTCTACCGGATCTTCGACGTCGACGACCTGCTCAACAACACCGGCGGCGCGATGCTCGGCTGGATCGCCGGCGCCCTGCTGCTCAGCCTCGTCCGGAAGCCCGTTCCTTCAACGGTCGAGCTTCAGCCTTTCGGCCGCGAGCGGGTCGACCTCGCCCAGGTCCGCTAGCCTCGCCTGCCGCCGCTGGGCCGCGCGCCGCGCGGCCCGCCGGTCTTCCGCGATCACCAGCACGGTGGCCACGACGAAGATCAGCGCGACCAGGCCGAGGATGAGCGAGAGCTGCAAAACGCCTCCTCGATACGACCTTGTGTGCGAGATCACAAACAGTACGCAGGTCGTGGTGACTTGGCCACCCCTTGCGACGAAAGTGGGTGTCGCAGGTCACGCGGGGGCGGCGCATTCAGTCCTCTGGATGCGGCAGTCGGCAGTGCGAACTACCGCATCCAGAGGACTAAATGCGGGGAACGCCCGCCAGCGTGCCGGAGACTGGTCCGGTGAGGACCAAACCGACCAAGGACGAGCTGGCCGCCGCGTACGGCAAGACCATCCCCGACGTCATCGCGCCGGATCTGGACGTGCTGTTCTGCGGGATCAACCCCGGTCTCTACTCCGGCGCCCTCGGCCTGCACTTCGCCAGGCCGGGGAACCGGTTCTGGCCCGCGCTGTATCGCGGCGGCTTCACCCCGCGCCTGTTCGACCCGAGCGAGCAGGACGAGCTGCCCGGACTCGGCCTCGGCATCACCAACGTCGTCGCGCGGACGACGGCGCGGGCCGACGAGCTGTCGCCGGACGAGTTCCGCGAAGGCGGACGGCTCCTCACGGCGAGGGTCGCCGAGTACCGGCCGCGCTGGCTCGCCGTCGTCGGGATCACGGCCTTCCGGACCGCGTTCGGCAGGGCGAAGGCGAAGATCGGCCCGCAGGACGGCGAGATCGGCGGTGCGCGCGTCTGGGTCCTGCCGAATCCGAGCGGGCTGAACGCGCATTGGACGCCCGCGGCGCTCGGGGACGAGTTCGGCCGATTCAGAGCCGAAGCCCACTCTGAGTAGCGAACGCGCCAAGAACGTCCGTTGGCGCGCTCAATAGAGCCAGTGATCCACAACCAGTCGATACGCAGAGTTTGCTGCGACGATGCGATACATCTATGAGGGGGATATCGCGTCACGCCCGCCGACCTACTGACTCGTAATAGTTACGAGGTGTCATCTCTGTCCGGTCCCGCAGGGGGGACCGGTTGACGAGGGTGACCACGCCGGGGGGCCGTGGTCACCGAATGGACTTCAAGTCCTCTCGTCCGGAGATGACGGGCAGGAAAACGGAGGGGTCCGTGATGCGAGGCATCGAGCCGAACCGAACCCAGGCCGGCAGGCCAGGCGGACTGTCACCAGGCGGCCGCGGCCTCGGAGTGGCCGCGGTCGATCCGATCCCGATCTTCTGCGAGGGCCTGAGCTCACTGGTCCATCGCACCCCCGGGCTGCAATGGCTCGGGCACGCGGCGAGCCATCACGCCGCGCTCCAGCTGTGCGAACAGCTCAAACCGGACGTCATCGTGCTGGATTCGGCGCTCGACCCGAACTGCCACCTGTCGCGGCTGCTCAGCGGCGGCGACCCGGCGCTGGTCATCATCACGATGATCCGGGACACCAACCGCACCCAGCAGTACCTGGCCGCGGCGATCGCGGCCGGCGTGCACGCGATCGTGCCGCGGGCGACCGACGGGCGGCATCTGGCCGAGGCGATCCGGCGCGCGCACAGTGACCGCCGCTACATCGACCCGACGCTGGCGGCGCTGACGGCGCGACCGAAGCGCCAGCCCGTGCTCCCGAAGCCGGGCGACGCCCCCAAGCCCGCGATCGCGCGCGGCCTGATGCCGCTGTCCCGGCGCGAGTACCAGGTCCTGCAGCTGGTCGCCGAAGGGCTGGAGAACTCCGGGATCGCCAAGATCCTGTTCCTGTCGGTGGAAACCGTGCGGACCCACGTCAAGAGCATCTTGCGCAAGCTTTCGGCGCGCGATCGCACACACGCGGTGACCATCGCGTTCCGCTCCGGCATCCTGGTCACGAATCCCGACGACGCGCACAGCCCGGCCGAGACGCCTTCGGCCTCGTCGATCGCGCCGTCACCTCGCTGAACCCGCCCCGGCCGAAGGCCCCGCTATCGCGGTGGCAGGGCGCCTTGCCCACTACCGTGACCTGGAAGACCCGGCCGCGCCCTGCCGACATCGATCGCGGTCGCGGGTTCCTCAACGACGCTGAGACCCCCCGTATTGCTGATTTACACATCACAACAGTGGCCATTCACTTGCCGCCGGTTACCCACAGGTAATATCCTGAAGTTACCGGCGAGTAGGGGACGTGTGCCCGGCCGGGGAGCCGAACACATTGGAGTGACGAAATGGGCCACTACAAGAGCAACGTCCGAGACCTGGAGTTCAACCTCTTCGAGGTACTCGGCGTGCAGGACCGCCTCGGCAAGGGCGTCCTGGCGGAATCCGACGAGGAGACCGCCCGCGGCGTGCTGACGGAGCTGAACAAGCTCGCTTCCGGTCCCCTCGCCGACTCGTACGCCGACGCGGACCGCAACCCGCCGGTGTACGACCCGAAGACCTTCTCGGTGAAGATCCCCGAGTCGTTCAAGAAGAGCTACCAGGCGCTGATGGACGGCGAATGGTGGCGGCTGGGCCTGCCGAACGAGCTGGGCGGCTTCGGCCTGCCCCCGACCG
The DNA here is from genome assembly GCF_001995215.1 of Amycolatopsis azurea DSM 43854. GTDB lineage: Bacteria > Actinomycetota > Actinomycetes > Mycobacteriales > Pseudonocardiaceae > Amycolatopsis > Amycolatopsis azurea. The sequence goes on along the minus strand of NZ_MUXN01000019.1, from coordinate 52,025 downwards.
TGCAGTGGGCCGCGGCCGAGCTGATCCTCGGTGCCAACGCGCCGCTGTTCATGTACATGGCGGGCCCGAACTTCGCCGGCATCGTCGACAAGAACGGCACCGACGAGCAGAAGCGCTGGGCGCAGGTCATGATCGACCGCGGCTGGGGCGCCACGATGGTGCTCACCGAGCCCGACGCCGGTTCCGACGTCGGCGCCGGCCGCGCCAAGGCCGTCAAGCAGGAGGACGGCTCCTGGCACATCGACGGCGTGAAGCGGTTCATCACCTCGGCCGAGAACGACATGGTCGAGAACATCATGCACCTGGTGCTGGCCCGCCCCGAGGGCCCCGGCATCGAGACCAAGGCCGGCACCAAAGGCCTTTCGCTCTTCCTCGTGCCGAAGTTCCACTTCGACGGCGAGACCGGTGAGCTGGGCGAGCGCAACGGCGCCTTTGTCACCAACGTCGAGCACAAGATGGGCATCAAGGCCTCCACCACCTGCGAGCTGACCTTCGGCCAGCACGGCACCCCCGCCAAGGGCTGGCTGCTCGGCGAGGTGCACGACGGCATCGCGCAGATGTTCCAGGTCATCGAGTACGCCCGCATGATGGTCGGCACGAAGGCCATCGCGACGCTGTCTACCGGTTACCTCAACGCGCTCGAGTACGCCAAGGAGCGCGTCCAGGGTTCCGACCTGCCGAACATGCTGAACAAGGCGGCGCCGCGCGTCACCATCACCCACCACCCGGACGTCCGCCGCTCGCTCATGCTGCAGAAGGCGTACGCCGAAGGCCTGCGCGCGGTGTACCTCTACACCGCGACCTTCCAGGACCAGGTGTGGACCGGCGAGGGCGACGAGGCCTCGCAGAAGGTCGCGCACGGCGTCAACGACCTGCTGCTGCCGATCGTCAAGGGCGTCGGCTCCGAGCGCGCCACCGAGCAGCTCGTGCAGTCGCTCCAGACCCTCGGCGGGTCGGGCTTCCTGCAGGACTACCCGATCGAGCAGTACATCCGTGACGCGAAGATCGACTCGCTGTACGAAGGCACCACGGCGATCCAGTCGCTGGACTTCTTCTTCCGCAAGATCGTCCGCGACAAGGGCGCTTCGCTGGCCTACATCGCCGGGGAGATCACGAAGACCATCGAGTCGGAGATCGGCAACGGGCGGCTCAAGAACGAGCGCGGGCTGCTCAAGCAGGCGCTCGAGGACACCCAGGGCATGCTGGGCTCGCTGATCGGCTACCTGACCTCGTCGCAGGAAGACCCGCAGAACATCAACAAGGTCGGCCAGCACACGGTCCGCCTGCTGATGTCGGTCGGCGACCTGCTCATCGGCTGGCAGCTCATCAAGCACGCCGAGGTCGCCATCGGCAAGCTCGACGCGGGCGCGTCGGCGAAGGACACCCCGTTCTACGAGGGCAAGCTCGCCGTGGCGTCGTTCTTCGCGAAGAGCGTGCTGCCGGAGCTGACGTCGCGCCGCGCGATCGTCGAGGCCGCGGACAACAGCCTGATGGACATCCCCGAAGCCGCGTTCTAAGCGACTTCGTGACGAGAAGCCCCCTCCCGCGTGGAGGGGGCTTCTCGCGTTGCGAGAGGCATAGACGGCGGGTTCACCCGTAAAGGGGTATCGAGGCGCGACGAGCCGGTTTCGGTGTCACCGTTGGTTCCAACCGATTCTCCAGCGAAGGAGGAACCATGTTGGGTGGCCTTTGGGGCATCATCACCACGATCGTGGTCGGGTTGATCCTCGGCGTCATCGGCCGGATGCTCGCGTCCGGTGATCAGAAGATCCCGATGTGGCTGACGATCGTCGTCGGCATCGTCGCCGCCTTCATCGGCAACTGGCTGGCCGGCGTGTTCGGGGTCCGCGACACCGCGGGCATCGACTGGATCCGGCACGCCTTCCAGGTCGGCGCGGCGGTCATCGGCGTGATCGCGGCGTCCGCGATCTACGCGAAGGTCAAGGGCGGGCACCGCGCCGCGACCTGACCCGGGCGCGGTGGCTACGGTCGGCCCCTGTGACCACTCGACTCGAACTCAGTGGCCAGGGGCTGACCACCCTGTCCGGCGTCCCCCTTCCGGCTTCGCTCGAATACCTGGACCTCTACGACAACCGCCTGACGTCCGTTCCCGACGACCTGTGGTCGCTCACCGGGCTCCGGGTGCTGAACCTGGCCACCAACCGGCTGACCACCGTCTCGCCTTCGATCGGCGCCCTGCGGCGGTTGCACACGCTCGACCTGGGACACAACCGGCTTTCGGCGCTGCCGGACGAAATCGGCGAGCTGTCCGGGCTGACGGAATACCTCTACGTGAGCGACAACGAGCTGACCGAGTTCCCGGTCGCGTTGTGCTCGCTCGGACGGCTGAAATACCTGGGGTGCACGGACAATCGCATCTCCACGCTGCCGGAAGACCTTTCCGGACTGGCCTCACTGCGCGAACTTCGCCTGTACGGCAACGGGTTGATCGAAATCCCGGAATCGCTGGGGACGCTTTCCGCACTCCGCGAGCTGCATCTGCGGAAGAACCGGCTGACGTCGTTGCCGTCCTCGATCGGGGACCTGAGCGAACTGCGCCAGCTGGACCTGCGCGAGAACCGGCTCGTCTCGCTGCCGTCGACCCTCGCCGGGCTGTCCAAATTGGACAAACTGGATCTGCGGTGGAACAAGGACTTCCGGGAGCCGCCGTGGCTCGCGGAGTTCGAGGCCCGCGGCTGCATGGTGCTGCGGTGAGGCTCAGGCGCAGATGACCGCCGGGCGCGGCGAATAGGTCGCGTTCCGCGTCTCCCGGCGGACCTCCGTGCCGGTGACGACGTCGACGAGCACGCGGGTGTCCGAGGTGCTGAACCCGGCGGCACCGGCGTCCGGCACGCAACCGGGACCCGAACCGACCCGCACCGGCTGCGCGACGTAGGAATGCCGATCCCCGCCGACGCTCTGGACCGAAAAGCGTTTCGTGCCCCAGATCCGCACGGTCACCGAGCCGTTGGCGGGGATCACCTGGATCGCGATGCCGGTCGGGGCGTCGTTGACGATCTGCATCTCGACCGGCGAACCGTCGTCGTTGATCGCCTTCACGTCGCGCGCGACCGGGTAGCGGTCCAGGTAGTGGTCGTGCTCCAGATGCCCGCCGTCGGCCAACCCGGCCAGGTACGCGGCGTTGTAGAGCGTCGTCGCGAGCTGCGAGACACCGCCGCCGACCACGACCGGCCCGGTGCCGTCCTCGTTCGACGGCGCGGGGACGTAGCCCGCGTCCACCGTCCTCGGCCCGGACCGCGCGCCGAGGCTGAACGTCTCGTTCGGCTTCACGATGGCGCCGGAGACGCGGGTGGCCAGCGCCTGCGTGTTCGTCATCGACGGCCCACTCAGGCCGGAGGTGGTGAACTCGCCGATGACCTCGTTGATGCCGAGGACGTTCGCCGCTTCGGTGCTGACGGCCGGACTGCTGGCGTCGTAGACCGCCTTCAGCTCACGGTCCTCGCTCTTGGCGAGCGTCGTCGTGAGCGCGGAGAACGTGAGGTCCCAGTTGACCTTCCTCGCGTCCTTCGACGGCTGCACCGCCGGCCTGTCGCCGACGAAGACGATCTGCGCGTCCGCGCCGTCGGTCTCGGTCTCCTTGAGCTGCGGCTGCGCCGCCGCCCGGAGTTTGCCCTGGTCGATGCGGACTTCGAGGTTGCCGTCGTCGCGTGCGGCGAACTGGAAGGAACCCGCGATCACGTCCGGTTTCAGCGTCGCGTCCTTGCCTTCGCCGCGGATCAGGAGCGGCTTCGCGACCGCCGGGGTGACGATCTTGTCGAGCGCCGCGTGCACGCCCGGCGAGTTCGCCTTGACCGGCGCGACGTTCATCTTCAGCTCGACACCGCCGTCGCTCAGCCAGCCGTCGGTGACCGTGGTGACGGCGGCCTTGACGTCGGCGAGGGTCTGGCCGGACCGCGGTTCGACCGCGGCCGCGGCGACCGCGCCGTCGCCGCCCGCGACAGGCCGGAAGGTGATGTTCCCTTCGATCGGCGGACGGTTCAGCTGCGCGGCGGCGAGGTCGGACACGGCCTTTTCGAGCTTCGGCGCGTCCGTCCAGGTGACGACGCCGACCTCGCGGCTGGTGAAGAACGACATCAGCCGCGTGTACGGGCTCAGCGGCTGGTGCCCGGCGCGGCCCAGCGTCTGCGGCCAGTCCAGGCCGAGGCCGGACGACGTCGGGTACAGGACCGTGTGGACGTCTCCCGCCTTGACCCGCACCGGCTCGATCAGCTTCGGCTCCAGCTCACGGCGAAGCTTCGACTCGGCCGCCTTGTGCGTGAGACCGCCGACGTCGATCCCCGCGACGGTGACGCCGCGCGGGACGTCCCCGGCGCTGACGATCAGATCGACCGCGTACGCGAGCACGAACAGGCCCATGAGGACACCGGCGGCCATGAGGGCCTTGCCGAGTCCCTTGCGGAACCTCGACGCGGGTGTCGGGGGCGGATGTACCACCCTGTCGGCCTGGAAGAGCTCGTCCACCAGGCCTTCGTCGTTCTCCCGGGCGTCGTCCGGGTCCGGGAGGAGTTCGTCGGTGAACAGATCGGTGCCCGGCTCGTCGTGGTCATCGCGTACCAACTCTCACCACCCCTCCCGCGGGCCGGAGCTACAGGTACAGCCCCGTACCGTGTTCGGTCCGTTCGGTCGCCACGGCGTGGATGTCCCGCTCACGCATCACCAGGTGTCCCTCGCCCTGGATCTCGACCTCGTGCTGGTCGTCCGGGTTGAACAGCACCCGGTCGCCGGTCTTGACGTTCCGCACACTGTTGCCCACGCCCAGTACATCACCCCACGACAGCCGTCGCGCCACTTGCGCTGTCGCGGGGATGACGATGCCGCCGGAACTCCGGCGCTCGCCGTCCTCGGGGGACAGCTTCACGAGCACCCTGTCCTGCAGCATCTGAATCTCGAGTTTCGGCCGTTCCGACACAAGGACGACTCTACTTACCCGGGTCCCCCGCCATGACCAGGCTCAGCACGCTTTCTCCACCGTTTTCGAACCGCAACGGCACGCCCCAGTCCTGCCGGGTGATGCGGCACGCGGGGTGCTCGCCTCCGTCGTCACAACTCGCGGCCTGCGCGACGACCTGCAGGACGCCTCCGGTGACTCCCTCGGCGAAGCGGAGCTTGCGGAACAGATCCGTGCCGATCCCCGCGCCCTCGGCGAGCAGTTCCGGCGGCGACGCGCTGATCTCCAGCCGCGTCGACGGGCCGAAACGGTCGTCGAGCTTCTCTCCGGGCGGCGGGGTGAAGACGACGGAGAACTCCAGCTCACCCGGCGCCAGCACGGTCGGCGGGCGGCGGACGGCGTGCGCGTCCCCGGTCACGGCCTGCTCGCCGAGCGGCACCGGTCCGATCCGGTTGCCCGCCGACTCGACGACCAGCAGTTCGCCGTCGTGCACCAGCAGACCCTGGGGCTCCGCGAGACCGGTCGCGAGCGTGGTCACCCGGCGGGTGAGCGGGTCGTAGCGGCGGACGGCGCCGTTGTAGGTGTCGGCGATCGCGATGGTCTCGCCGGGCAGCGCGGCGAGACCGAGCGGATGCTGGAGGAGCGCCTGGTCGGCCGGTCCGTCGACGTGGCCGAAGGAGAACAGGTCGACGCCGACCGCGGTGTGCACGGTGAACGACTCGCCCTCGGGCTGGATCCAGCGCAGCGCGGACGTCTCGGCGTCCGCGAGCCACAGGCGTCGTCCGTCCGGCGTGAGACCGGAGGTCTGCGCGAAGAACGCTTCGTGGACGTCGCCGTCTCGCAGTCCCTCGACAGTGGTGCCGGCGAAGCGGCGGATGGTGCCCGAGACCGGCTCGAACACGCTCAGCGTGTGGTTGCCCGCCATGGCGACCACGACCCCGCCCGCGGGGCCCCACCAGGCGACGTCCCAGGGGCTCGTGAGGTCGATGTCGAGCGCTTTGCCGGTGTCGACGCCGTCGCGCCACTGACGGCCGGTTCCGGCGACCGTGGAGACCTCGCCGGTGATCAGGTCGATCCCGCGCAGCCGGTGACCGGCGGTGTCGGCGACGACGGCGTGGTATCCCGCGCGCTCCGCGACCTCGTACGGCAGCAGGGTGATCCCGGACGGCTCGGTGAAGCTCGCCAGGTCGAACGGCCCGTCCTGCGCGCCGCGGCTGCCGCTGCCGAAGCGGCGGATGATCGTCTCGCCGTCGGACGCGAACTCGACGATCGAATGGTTGCCGGTGTCGGCGACCAGGATCCGGCCCTCGGCCGTGGTGACGGCCTTGCTCGGGAAACGCAGTTCGGCGCGCTGCTCCTCGGCGGGGACGTACGGACTGCCGCCGCGGCGGAGCGTGCCCTTGGCCTCGTGGGTCGCGACGAGGTCGGCGATCACCCGGCGCAGCGCCTCGGCGTGCCCCTCACCTGCGGCGACGTGGACGACGTACCCCTCGGGGTCGACGACGACCAGCGTCGGCCACGCCTTGACCGCGTACTGCGACCAGGTGGCCATCTTCGGGTCGTTGAGGACCGGGTGGTGCACCTCGTACCGGCGGACGGCCGCCTCGATCGCGGCCGCCTCGCCCTCGTGCAGGAACTTGGGCGAATGCACGCCGACGGTCACCAGGACGTCGGCGAACTCGGCCTCCAGCGGGCGCAGCTCGTCCAGCACGTGCAGGCAGTTCACGCAGCCACTGGTCCAGAAGTCCAGCAGGACGACGCGGCCGCGCAACCCGGCGAGCGTGAGCCGCTCGCCGCCGGTGTTGAGCCACACGTCACCGGCGAGCTCGGGCGCCCGCACGCGGGACTGCGTTCGTGGAGAAGTCACGCCATGAGTGAACTACACGGGTCGCCGCTCTGTTCCGAGGTCCAGGCGTTGAGAGGGCGAGCTCACCCCAGGGGAGGAGCCTCATGTGGGTGATGAGGGGCCTTCTCCCAGACCGACACGTGCCCGGTGCTCTCGGCGGTGAATTCCGAACGGGCCCAATCCGCCCAGCGGTGTTTCGGGCGCATTCCGGCGATCCGGGCCATGAGGTCCAGCTCGGCGGGCCAGACGTAGCGGAACGGGATGCGGCGGAACCGCCCTGTCCCGTCCGGTGCCACGGTCACGTGGTTCGACGTGAACCGCTGCGTGACCACGTCGTACTGGTCGAACCCGGCGTAGCCGGCGTCGTGGTCCATCGCGAACGGGACGACGTCCTGCCCGGGCGGCATGCGGCGCAGGTCCGGCACGCCCACCTCGACGACGAACAGCCCGCCCGGCCGCAGATGCGCCGCCGCGTTGCGGAAGACGTCGACCTGGCCGTCCTGGGTGGTCACGTTGCCGATCGTGTTGAACACCAGGAAGACCAGCGAGAACTCGCCCGCCACCCGGGTGCTCGTCATGTCGCCGATCGTGACCTCGACCGCGTCACCGCCCGGCTTGTCCGCGATCCGCGCGGCCATCGCGCGGCTCAGCTCGATGCCGCTCACGGGCACCCCGCGCGCGGCCAGCGGCGCGGCGATCCGCCCGGTCCCGACGGCGAACTCGAGCACCGGGCCGTCGGAGAGGTCCTCGAGGACGTCCACGGCGGACGTCACGACTTCGGGCGCGTTCGCGCCGCCCGGGTCGTCGTAGTCCGTGGCCACACTCTCGGGGAACCAGCCGTCGGCCGGGTCGTCTTCGGAGCTCACGCTCGCGGACGCTACCGCCGGGACGGTGCGCTCTTCATCCCGTTTTCGCCGTCGCGCTCGGTCGGCGTTAAAAGAGAAGGCGCCTGCGCGGTGCGCAATTTACGCTCGAACACATGTCCACTGTTGAGCACGCCTTCACCATCGAGGAGGCACACGACCTCCAGGCGAGCTTGGCCGAACCCGTGCGTCCCGGGTTGAGCGAGGCCGAGCTCGACGACGTCGAAGCACGCTTCGGCTTCCGGTTCGCCGCCGATCACCGGACGTTCCTGTCCGCCGGGGTGCCGATCGGCGACCGCTGGCCAGACTGGCGCTGCGGCAACCCCGACCAGCTGCGGAAACGGCTGGATTGGCCGGTCGACGGGGTGCTGTACGACGTCGAACACAACGGCTTCTGGCTGCCGGACTGGGGCATGCGCCCGATCGACCTCGCCGACGCGCTTTCGCGGGCCCGCTCACACCTGGCGCACGCCCCGCAGCTGGTTCCGGTCTGCGGGCATCGGTATCTGCCCGGGATCGCCGGGAGCACGGGATATCCGGTGCTTTCGGTGTATCAGACCGACATCGCCTATTACGGCTACGACCTGCGGGGATACCTGCGGCACGACTTCGGTGACGAGCCGCTCGGCCCGCCACCGGCGGGCGGGCCGCGGCACGTCGGGTTCTGGTCGCGGTTCGTGGAATGAACGGACCGTTCATGCCTTGAGTTCGCGCTTTGGGGCCACTACATGTGGTCATTTCGCGCAAAGGAGGTCACCAAATGTGCCTCCGGCGAGAGCAAAGGTCCCTTGCTTTCTTCGCGATTCGGAAAAGTGGTGGTAAGGGTCAGGATTCGGCGGCGGCCTTCAGCCGGGCCAGCGTCGCGGCGATGTTCGCCCGGTTGGCGTCGTCCCGCTTCCAGACCCCGGTGAACAGCGACGTCGGCCCGCGCAGCCAGCCCGGCCGCCGGTCCCACGTGCTCTCCACGGCCACGCAGCCGTCGTCCGAGGCCTCGATGTCGTACTGCCAGCGCGCGACGGGAAGCCCCGCGACCGTGGTCACCTCGAACGCGAACCGCTTGCCCGCTTCGGCGTCGGTGATCGTCGAGAGAGTGCTCCAGCGACGGATCCCGTTCCGGTTACGGCCGCGGAACTTGGCGCCGACCGCGGGCCCCTCCGCCGCGCCGACCCAGCGGTGTCCCTCGTACTCCTCGGCCATGCCCGCGAGCGCGCCCGGGTCGCTGACCAGGGCGTACACCTTCTCGGGCGGGGCGGCGATCGCGATCTTTCCGGTGGCGCTGGGCTCAGTCATGACATACCTCCGTACTGAGGGTATGTGAAATACCCTCAGTTGTCCCTACGGAGCATACGACTGATACCGGCGGCGACCGTCGTCGCCAGCACCCAGCCCGACGCGGTGAACCCGGCCGCGACCCAGTTGTCCATGCCGTGCATGTACCAGCGCGACTTGTTGCCGAAGTCGACGATCGGGACCAGGAGGTCGATCGTGTACAGCACCGGGTTCCACTGCAAACCGGTGTCGTCCTGGTTGACCAGGCATCGCGGCCCGCTCACCGTGAGATTGGGTTTGGTGACGCAGTCGTCGACGCCGAGCCCGAACCACAGGCTTCCCAGCACCAGCAACGTCAACAGCCAGCCGAGCGCACGCACCGGACGGAAGCCGTAACCGACCATCGACCGCTGCAACCAGCTCCACACGCGCACGCCGGGCCCGAAGAACTTGAAGCCCTTCGCGAGCGCCACGTACCGGAATTGCTGCTTCTTCAGCAGCACCGTGGAGGCGTGCTCTTCATTACCGGACGCGCGCAGCGTCGCCGCCAGCTGGTCGTAGGGTCCCGGGCGGTAACCGTCCATCGCCTTGCGCAGCAACACGATCCGATGGTCGATCGCCCGGTCGTCGTCGAGCGCGATGTCCTCCTGCAACGCGTCGTACCGGAAATCCTCCAGCTCGATCCCGGCCGTCGACGCCCAGAACGCCTCGTTGTCGCCCAGCGTCCCGCAATGCGCGCGCCGCAGGACGATCCGGCCCTCCGGCGGAACGGCGGGCGTGAGCAGGAACTCGTCGGCCGACACATCACTGCCGTCGAGCGCGATCCCGTGCGGTGAAAGGGAACCGAGCCGTGCGCCGCGAAAATCGACGCGCCGCGCGACCTGGGCGCCGTCGAGGTTGACCCCGCCCTGCGCGACGAACGGGCGTTCCTTGTTCTCGGTGAGGATCAGGTCCCGGCCGATCCGCGCGGTGCGGACGTCCAGCGAGTAACTGGTGCGGGTGCGCGTCCCGGGCTCGGTCAGGCTCGTGCCGAAAAGGTTCACGCTGCCGCCCACTTCGGCGCCTTGGAGCCGCAGGGTGCCCTGGACGGTCGCGTCGGTGAGCTGGAAGTTGCCCGCGATCTTCGCGCGCCGCGCGGAAAAGACGTCGCGGCGCGGGTGCAGGAACATCGAGTTCCACGCCAAAACGTTGCCACCGATGGTGATGTCGGCCATGCGCAGCTGCCCGGACGGCACGCGCAGGCTCGTCGCCTCGAGGTCGCCGCCGATCGTGGTGCCGTCGAGGTGGATCGCGCGGTCGTAGTAGGGAATGCTGTGCCCGCGGACGACCTGGACCTCGGCACCGGCGAGGCGCAGCGAACCCCCGACCCGGGCGTTGACCATCCGCAGCGTCCCGGTCGCCTGCATACCGTCGCTCAACTCGAGGTTCCCGTTGATCGTCGACCGATCCGCGACCAGCGCCGGCCTCGGATCGATGTACGGGTCGTTCGACTTCCACGCGTCGACGACGATCGGCCCGGCCTGGTTCACCGACAGCTTGGCCTCGCGGAAAATGACGTCACTGTCCACAGTGGCGCTCGGCAGGAACATGATCCCACTGGCGGAGAAGCGTTTCCGCTGCGCGGCGGGCCCGTAGTTGTCCACTTCGCACAGCAGGCTGCCGCCGATGTGGATCCCGTTCCCGTTGAGCGCGAAGCCATCCCGGTTGTTCAGCGTCGCGCCCGAGAAGTTGACGTTACCGCCGGCCCGCATACCCGGGATGCGGACTTCTCCGTTGGCCACCAAGCGATACGCCAGCAGCGCGCCGACGATGTTGACCCGGTCGGCCTGGATCGCCTTGCCGCGTGGATGGGTGATCACCGTGCGGGTCAGCACGACCGAGCCCTCGATGACCGCGTCGGTGAGGTTGACCGCCGCGTTCGGCATCCCGCGCTCGCGATCGTCGCCGCGCTGGACCGTCGTCTCCTCGACCTCGTGCTCGGCGTCGACGTGCACGACACTGCGGATGAGGCGGACGTCGTTGCGGGTGCGGAGATTGCGCGCCTTGAGTCCGGGCAGCCAGCACTTGCGGAACACCAGCCCGAGCAGATGCGCCTCGCGGACGTCCGGCGGATGCTCGAACCGGCACCGCTCGAACCGGAACAGATACTTGATGTCGGCCGCGCGCAGATCGAGCGTCCCGGTGATGTAGGCGTCCTCGACCTGCACGATCGGCGCGTTGGTCGCCTGACGGCGCCACCGCAGCAGACCGGTCGTCCCCGGCTTCATCAACTCGGACGCCGGAACCTCGTACCGCTTGTCCGGGTTCGGGTCGAACGGGTCGAGCGGCGGCAGCGACGCGTCCCCGTTCGGCTCACCTTCCCCCGGTTCGCGCGGCCCGTTGTTGCGCCGAAAGCCCGGCATCGTCTCGCTTCCCTCCCCCGTCGTTCCCCGGTCACAAGCGAAGCCGATCACCCTCGGGATTCGCAAGTGGGCCAGGACATCAGACCCGAACCTGTCACCGGACCGCGACGGCGGAACGGCCATCGCGGGTTCCGGACCAGGCCGTTCGCGTCCGCTTCGGTGATCTTGGCCGGACTCGCCGCCTGGGTCGCTTTTCGCTGCTACGGTCACGCACCGGAGTCAGCAGTGGACTACGGGTAGGTCGCGCCCTTCGCGACCCGTGCGGGGAGGCACGACATGAAGCGTTTCTTGCTCTTGGCGGCCGCGGCATCGCTCTTGGCCGGCGGTTGCGGCACTGAGACAGCTGGTACTGCGGTGACGAGCGCACCGTCCTCGGCGCGGCTTCCGTCCGATGGGGCGCCGGCGGTGGCCGACCCGATCACCAGTACCGCGGCCGTCGAGGCTGATCCGTGCAGCGCCGTCCCGACGGGGGAGATCGAGGCGATCGGCGGCAAGGTCAAGCGCTCACACCTGGAGCAGTTGACTATGGGCAACGCCTGCGCCTGGGTCTTCCAAGAATCGCCAAGTACCGTGAGCGGCGGCCTTGTCACCGGCAATAAAGATGAGTTGAGCTAGCTATACGCGCAAAACGCCCGAGGCGGTCTCACCACCTTCAAGCCGGTGGCCCCGATCAACGGGTATCCCGCGGCGATCTACGCCAACGGCGGCGAAGGTGAGGGGACCTGACCGGACAATTACCTCTTTCAGGCCAGGCCGCTCTGATCGTCCCATCTTTCGATGGTGATCTTTCGCGGAACAGCTGATCAGCGATCTACCTGCTGCTATCGTCACCGGTTGGAGTCAGTGGTGAACTACGGGTAGGCCGCACCCCATCGCGGCCCGTGCGGGGAGGCACGACATGACAGGACCGGGAAGTGGCCCTCAGGGGGTCTACAACCAGCTCAACACGACGCCGCCGCAGGCACCGCCGCCGGGGTCGGGGCTGATCCAGGGCGCCACCGCGGCGCCACCACCACCGGGCCCGCCGCCGAACTACGGCGAGCTGGGCAAGGGGCAGGCGCAGGCTGATTTCGCGTCGGCCTCGGCGAACGGTGGTTGGGAGTTCGATCCCGAGGCCATGGACAAGGTGATCAAGTCTCTCGAAGACTGCCTGGAAAACGACTTCCGGAAGGCACGACGCGAAGCCGACGTACTGAATCAGATCCAGCCGCCGGGTCATGAAGTAGGCAGTGAGGGCTATACGGTCGCGGCGAACAACTCAGGCACTGCCTACCAGGCCTTCATGCAAGGGGCTTGGGACTACACGAACTCCTACCTGGACACTTTGAGGCAAATTCGGACTGCTTACCAAAATCAGGATCAAGCAGCCATCGACGCGCTCCGCCGGATCGGGAAGGCCGATTGATGCACCACGCTTGGAAGATCGTGTCCGTAACCGCAGTGGGAACCCTGCTGCTTCTCAGCGGATGCAGCGATCCGAAGACGGGCAATGCGACCTCAGCCGCCCCGACAGCACCTCCCTCTGCCCGGCTCCCGGCCAACGGCGCCCCTGGCGTGACGAACCCGATTCTGAATACCGCCCAGGCCGAATCAGATCCCTGCAGCACGGTGGCCACCACCCAGATCGAGGAAATCGGTGGAAAGGTCGAAAAGACGGAGGTCGACGACGGGACCTTCGGCAAAAGCTGCGGTTGGATCTTCGAAGCGGGCCCGAGCAGCGTGACCGCGGGCCTTCTACCTGGAAACAAAGATGGGCTGAGCAGCCTTTACGCAAAACATGCGCAGGGTGGGCTGTCCACTTTCAAGCCGATCGACTCGATCGAAGGATATCCGGGTGTCATCTACGACAACGGCGGAGAAGGAAAGGGGCGGTGCGTGCTCGCCGTGGGCGTTCGCGACGATCTCACCTACACGGTCACGCCGCTCCTGGCCACTGGTAATCCCATGTTGTCGGATCCCTGCGGTTTGGCCACCAAGGTCGCTTCCGCGGCGATCAAGAAGCTCAAAGGAGCTTAGGCCATGACCTACAGCGGATGGGAGATCTTCACCAAACTCAACGCCAATCCCTCGACGACGGAAACTCTTGACAAGGCCCAGGTCGCCTCGCACAAGTTGATGGATTTCCACCACAAGTTCAGTACAGCGATGGAGAACAGCCAGACGGCGTTGAGTTCCTTCTGGAAGGGCAAAGCCGCCGACAGCGGAGCAGCGGGCCTCGCCCCGCTCATCGCGACCTCCAAGATCGCGGGCGAGAACATGGACCGCGCCCGTCAGTCGATGTACGACCAGAACGCCTCCTTCCACTACACGCGCGGCAACGTTCGCCCGGTCGAGAAGGAGCGCGCGGGGGACAGCGGGCCTGAGGACATCGTGTCCATCGGCGCGAGTGACGACGAGATCGCGGCCGCGAAGTTCGACGCGGACACCAAGCACAACGTCGAGATCTACGAGCCGTACTACCAGAGCACCCAGCCGCGGCAGTCCTCGCTCGCGCCGGTTTACCCGGCCGCGCACGATCCGAACGTCTCGTCGGGGCCGATCACGGCGGATCCGATCGATCCCGGGACGAAGGTCAGCGGGTTCACCGGCGGCCATGGCGACACCGGCGGACGACATGGTGGACCCGGTGGATACACCGGCGGCCCGAGTTCGTACAGCGCGCCGCCGGGGGCCGAGGGGTATCAGGCGCCGCGGCCGCCGCAGATTCCGCAGCCGCCGAGGATGCCGCAGCCTCCGCAGCAACCGGTCCGGCGGCCGAACGACGGGACCGATCTTTCCTCGGTGAAGACCCCGCCTGGGATGCGGCCGGGTGAGTTCCGGCCGCCCGTGTTCGGGCCCGGAAGCGGCGGACCCGGGGGTGGCCCGGGAGGTGGCGGCGGTGGATTCGGCCCGGGGACGGACGGATTCAGCGGCGGATTCGGGCCTGGCGGCGGTTTCGGTCCGGGTGGTTCGACGGGCGGTCCGGGCAGCATGGGGCCTGGTCGCGGCGTCGGCGCCGGCGGCATGCCCGGCGAGGGCGCGATGCGCGGACCCGGCGGGACACCGGCGGGCGGCGCGGGGGCGGGACGTCCTGGCGCGCCGGGCATGGGTGGCGGCGGCATGGGTGGCGGCAAAGGTGGCAAGGGCGGCGAGGACGAGGAGCACCAGCGCAAGATCACGTTGCAGGAAGAGGACGGCGACTCACTTTTCGGCGGCTACGACGGCGACAAGCCGGTTCCGCCGGTGATCGGCGCGTGACGTGCTCCAGAAACCCGTCGAACTGACGCTCCAGACCTACGAAACCCTGCTGGACCACCACAATCTCGGCGACATCCACCCGACGCTCGTGCGCGGCGCGCAGTGGTACCTGCCCGAGGAGCGCCGCCAGCTGGCCGCGACCGCGCAGTCCGAATTGGACGGACAAGGACTGCTCCGGCGCGGCCGGATCGACGACGAATTCCTTGACACGCTGCGGTTCCTGCAGCGGCCGGCGGTCGAGTACTACTCGTGGGTGAAGTCGGAGGGGCGTGAACGGACCGTTCGCGCCGCGGGCAGTGGCCGCGAGGCGGTCACGGTCGTCCTCGTCGACAAGGTCGTCTACCTGAAGCCGACCCGGCCGGACACGCTCCCGCAGGATTTCACCGCTCTGCTTCCCGAGGCGCCGGGCGCGCGCACGCCGTCCTTGAACTGCTCGGAAGCCGACCTGCAAATCCTCATGAAGGGCGAGATGCTGACGGGCGCCGGCCCGAGCATCCGCGACGCCAAGAAGGTCCTCCAGTGGATCCGATCGCCGCACACCTTCTTCGGCAGGCTGTACGTCGCCATCCGTGACGGCGGCGGTAACCGGAAACGCGTCGAGCGGCCACCGGGCTGGATGGACACCGAACAGGGCCGCGTCGTGTTCGGCCCGGACGCCAAGGGCTGGGTGAGCCTCATGGGCGCCGGGCCGCACGACATCGCCTCGAAGGTCGTCCAGCTGGAGTCTCAGCTCCGGGGCCGCTAGCCCTGGTGGTTGGGGTTGAGCACCCGTGAGAGGAACGTCTTCGTGCGTTCCTCTTGCGGGTCGCCGATGACCTGGTCCGGCGCGCCCTGTTCGACGACGACGCCGCCGTCCATGAACAGCACGATGTCGGCCACCTCGCGGGCGAACTGCATCTCGTGCGTGACGACGAGCATCGTCATGCCCTCCTGCGCGAGCTGGCGCATGACAGCGAGCACGTCACCGACAAGCTCGGGGTCGAGCGCCGACGTCGGTTCGTCGAACAGCATGACGTCCGGGTCCATCGACAGCGCCCTGGCGATCGCGACGCGCTGCTGCTGTCCACCGGACAGCTGCGTCGGCAGCGAAGACTCCTTCTCTGCCAACCCAACCTTCGCGAGGTTGTCCCGCGCGACGCGCTCCGCCTCGTCCTTGCCGCGCTTCAAAACCTTGCGCTGCGCGACCGTGAGGTTGTCGAGCACGCTCAGGTGCGAGAAGAGGTTGAACGACTGGAAGACCATGCCGATCTTCGTGCGGGCGCCGTCGATGTCGACGTCCGGATCGGTGATCTCGCTGCCGTTGACGACGATCTTGCCCTGCTGCGGTTCCTCGAGGAGGTTGACGCAGCGCAGCAGCGTCGACTTGCCCGAACCCGACGGGCCGATGATGCAGACGACCTGACCGCGTTCGACTCGCAGGTCGATGCCCTTGAGTACCTCGAGTTCGCCGAACGCCTTGTGCAGTCCCGAAACCTCGACGATCGTCTGGCCGCTCATACCGTTCCTCCGCCGGGCACTCCGGCTCCGTATTTCTTCTCTAGCCGCTGTTGCAGGATCGACAGCGGGATGGTGATGACCAGATAACACAGCCCGGCGACGACGATCGGCGTCAGCCCCTTGGCCTCCAGCAGCGCCTGACGGCTGAACTGCGCCAGTTCCTGTTGCGCGGGCGTGGTGCCGAGCAGGAACGCCAGCGACGAGTCCTTTGTCAGCATGATCAGCTCGTTGGCCAGCGGCGGCAGGATGATCCGGAACGCCTGCGGGATCACGACGGTGATCATCGTGCGCGCGGGCGACATGCCGAGCGAACGCGCGGCTTCGACCTGTCCGCGCGGCACCGCCTGGATGCCGGCGCGAATGGTCTCCGCCATGTAGGCCGACGACACGATGCCCAGCGCCAGCATGATCGACACGTTCCGCGGCAGGAACACGTTCGGGAAGGCGATCGGCACCCCGACACCGACCGCCAGGAAGATCAGTAGCGCGGGCAGGCCGCGGAAGAATTCGATGTACCCGCGCGCGAACCAGCGGTACGGGCCGACCGAGGACAGTCTCATCAGCGCGAGCAGGAGGCCGAGGCCGAGGCCGAGCGCGAAGCCCAGCGCGGTGAAGATGATGGTGTTCTTCAGTGCGACCGTGATGACGTCCGGGAACTGCTTCGCGGCGACGTCGAGATCGAAGAACGCCTTGCCCAGCCGTCCCCAGTCGGCCAGGAACGCGAACACCACGACGATCACCAGCAGCAGCGCGTACTGCGCCCACCGGAACGCCGAGCGTCGCTGGCGGCGGCTCAGTGCCATTTCACTCCTCAAACAGGTGGTGACAAGCCTGTGGCCGGTGCACTGGGCACCGGCCACAGAGGACGGATTATCAACCGGCGGCCGGGCTGCCCGGCTGCCAGGTCGGCGCCTTGCCGAACCACTTCTGGTAGATCTGCGCGTACGAGCCGTCGGTGACCGAGGCCTTGAGGACCTCGTTGACCTGGGTGAGGAGGGCGGTGTTGCCCGTCTTCATGCCGATTCCGTAGAACTCGTTCGTCTTGAACTCCGTCACGACGGTGGTGTCGGGGTTCGTCTTCACGAAGTCGTAGAGCACGCCGTTGTCGTTGACGCCCGCGTCGATCTGGCCGCTCTTGACCGCCTGCTCCAGCAGCGCGAGGTCGTCGAAGGTGACGATCTCGGCGCCGGCGGCCTTTTCCTTGGCGTAGTCGGCACCGGTGGTGGCCGACTGGACACCGATCTTCTTGCCGGCGACGTTGCTCAGGTCCTTGATCGGCGAACCGGTCTTGACCAGCAGCGCCTGCGACGCCTCGAAGTACGGGTCGGAGAAGGCGAACTTCGCCTTGCGCTTGTCATTGATCGTCATCCCGGCGGCGGCGAGGTCGCACTGACCGGTGTTCATCGCCTCGCCGGACTCGATGTTCTCGAAGGCGATGTCGACGATGCTCTGCTCGACACCCAGCTTCTTCGCCACGAGGTCGACCAGGTCGACGTCGAAGCCGACGATCTTGTCACCCTGCTTGACCTGGAACGGCTGGTAGGGCAGGTGCGTGCAGGTGGTGAGCTTGCCGGAAGCGACGAGCTGGACGCCACCGGCCGCGGTGCCCTGCCCACCTTCCTCACCGCAAGCGGACAGCGCACCCGCGGCTAGGGCGAGCGCCGGGATCAGGGCGAGCGCTTTGAATCGGGCCACGTCGTCACTCCTTGTAGTTCCCATGTGTCGAGAGCACGCATATTGCCACTCATCCGGCGGCAAGCACAGCACCGAGACGTTACAGCGCTGTTTCCAGCGAAGATCGTCCCGACGACGGGATCGAGCCGACCTCGGTCCGGCGGGGTCCCGGCAGGGGTTCAACTGGCCCGGCACGTGAAACACGGTGGGGCGCCGAAGCGCCCCACCGCCGCCTTATTACTTGTTCCAGTAATCGAACTTGTAGCCGTTGTAGCAGATACCCGCACAGCTGGGGTCAACAGGAAAGTACTGGAGCGGCCCGACTTTGTAATAGCGGGCGAAGTTGCTCCGCTCACTGACACAGCTATTATAGTTATGGCCGCACCAACGACTGTTGACGTCCGCTACGCCGACACTGGTCGACGGCGCCGCCGCACCATCCTGAGCAGCCATCGCGACACCCGGAACAGCCAACGCCGCCACCGCGGCACCGGCCACGACGAACGCCTTCACAAGATTCTTCACAATTCCCCTTGAAATTGCATGAAAATTCAGAGTCTGCTTATCAAGCAGATAACGCACGAGTTTTACACATGGCGAAACGCCAAACAGAATCCAACCTTCCCCAGTCAGGTTTGAATACGCCCGGGGAGGCTAGCATCAGGTTGATCATTCCACCAAGCCGACCCCGGCACCTCGCGCCGGACGGGGTTCATGGGTCACGATGACCTCCATGAACAACAACTCGGCGCCGCGCCTCCCACCTGCGGGCCGCCGCCCTCGCGCGACCACTTCGGCGAGGCGGGCGGCGAAACCCCGGGCGTCAAAACCTGGAGCGCAGTTCGACGGCTATCTTTCGCCGTCCAGGCCGCACGCGGGGGCGTACGACGAGATGTTCACCGCCGACGGCACGGTCCGCCAGCCGTACCGGGCGCTCTACGAGTCGATCTCCGCGCTGACCTCGACGGACCTCACGTCCCGTTCAGCGGCAATCGACCGGGCGATGGTGGATCAGGGCATCACCTTCTCACTGTCCGGCCAGGAACGTCCCTTTCCGCTCGACCTCGTGCCGCGGGTGATCACTTCGTCCGAATGGAGCAAACTCGAACGCGGTGTGGCGCAACGGGTCCGTGCGCTCGAAGCCTTCCTCGCCGACGCGTACGGCGACCGGCAGATCTTGCGAGAGGGCGTTCTCCCGCGACGGCTGATCACCTCGTGTGAGCATTTCCAGCGCGAGGCGTTCGGGATCAACCCGCCCAACGGCGTCCGCATCCACGTGTCCGGTGTGGACCTGGTGCGCGACGAAGAGGGGACTTTCCGGGTACTGGAGGACAACCTCCGCAACCCGTCGGGTGTCTCGTACGTGATGGAGAACCGGCGCACGATGGCGCGCGTGTTCCCGGACCTGTTCGCTCAGCACCGGGTGCGCCCGGTCGGCGACTACGCCTCGCATCTGCTGCGCGCGCTGCGGGCGGCGGCCGCGGCGAACGTCGCCGACCCGATGGTCGTCGTGCTCACGCCCGGCGTGCACAACTCCGCGTACTTCGAGCATTCGCTGCTGGCCCGGCTGATGGGCGTCGAGCTGGTCGAAGGCCGCGACATGTTCTGCCGGGACAACGTCGTCTACCTGCGCACCACGGAGGGGGAACAGCAGGTCGACGTCATCTACCGGCGCATCGACGACGAGTTCCTCGATCCGGTGCACTACCGGCCGGACTCCGTGCTCGGTGTCGCCGGGGTCCTCAACGCGGCCCGGGCGGGCAACGTGGTGATCGCGAACGCGGTCGGCAACGGGGTCGGCGACGACAAGCTCGTCTACACCTACGTGCCCGAGATGGTGAAGTACTACCTCAACGAGAAGCCGCTGCTGCCCAACGTGGACACCTTCCGGTGCTGGCTGCCGGACGAGTTCGACCACGTCATGCAGCACATGGACGAGCTGGTGATCAAGCCGGTCGAGGGCTCCGGCGGCTACGGCATCGTGTTCGGGCCCGAAGCGACACCGGCCGAGCTGACCGCGTTGAAGCGGAAGGTCCGGGCGAACAAACGCGGCTGGATCGCCCAGCCCGTCGTCCAGCTGTCCACCGTTCCGTCCAAAGTGGACGAAAGGCTCGCGCCGCGCCACGTCGATCTGAGGCCGTTCGCGGTCAACGACGGCAAGGAGATCTTCGTCCTACCGGGCGGGCTGACCAGGGTCGCGCTGCCGGAAGGCAGCCTGGTGGTCAACTCGTCGCAGGGCGGCGGTTCGAAGGACACGTGGGTGCTGGCGCCGCGATCCTCGACGGCGGAACGGGAACTGGAGCGGCCCGCGCTCGGCGCACTGTCCCATGTGGACGGTCTGATCGCCGAACAGGGCCCCGAGCTGACCACCACCCAGCAACAGCAGCAGCAACAGGCCTAAGGGAGGTTGATGTGCTCGCCCGCAACGCGGAATCGCTCTACTGGATCGGCCGATACGTCGAACGCGCCGACGACACCTCCCGGATCCTCAACGTCTCCGTGCACCAGCTGCTCGAAGACGCGAGCGTCGACCCGGACCACGCGAGCCGCCAGCTGCTCGCCGTCCTCGGCATCAGCCCGGAGGGCATGGACTCCCTCGACGTGTGGAAACTGACCGAACTGGTCGCCTACGCCAAGGACAACCCGGCGTCGATCGTCGGCTCGATCAACTCCGCCCGCGAGAACACGCGCGGCGCCCGCGAGGTCGTCTCGACCGAGCTGTGGGAATGCCTGAACGCGACCTGGAACGCGGTACCGGACAGGCAGCGGTACGCGCGCCGCGCCGGGCCGCACGCCTTCCTTTCCTTCGTCGAGGAGCGCGCGGCGATGTTCGCCGGGCTCGCGGATTCGACGATGAGCCGCGACGACGGCTGGCTGTTCATGGTGCTCGGCCGCTCGGTCGAACGCGCGGACATGGTGGTGCGGCTGCTGCTTTCGCGGGTCCAGGACAGCGCGTCCTCACCCGGCTGGATCACCGTGCTCCGCTCGGCGGGCGCGCAGGACACCTACCTGCGGACTTATCGTGGCGCACTCGACGCGGCCCGGGTCGTGCAGTTCCTGATGCGGGACACGCTCTTCCCGCGTTCGGTGTTCCACGCGCTGCGGCAGGCCGAGGAATGCCTGGAGCGGCTGGACCCCGGCGTCAACTCGCGGGCCAACGAGAAGTCCGAGGCGCTGCGGCAGCTCGGCCGCGCCCGCAGCGAACTGGAGTTCCTGCGGCAGTCGGATCTGCTGGAGGACCTGCCGAAACGGCTCGTCACCCTGCAGACGTCGATCAAGGACATCGGCGACGCGGTTTCGGTGCAGTACTTCCATTCGTCGCCGTGGGTGGCCTGGAGCGGTGCGGAGGTTTCGCTGTGACCTGGCAGCTTCGGGTGGCCCACCGGACCGGATACCGGTACGCGACGCCGGCCACGCAGTCGTACAACGAGGCGCGGCTGACCCCGCGTTCGGATCGGCGGCAGACCACGGTCGTGAACCGCGTCGAGACGACCCCCGCGACCCGTGCCTATCGCTACACGGACTACTGGGGCACCGTCGTGACCTCGTTCGACCTTCACGCGCCGCACACCGAGTTCACCGTGCTCGCGACGTCGGTGGTCGAGACCGCCGACGAAGGCGAGCCGATCCGTTCGGCGTCGTGGAAGGACCTTCGCGGCGACACCGTGGTCGACCACCGCACCGAGTACCTGACGCCGACGGCGTACACGCCGCGCGATCCCGAGCTGTCGAAGGTCGCACGCGAACTGCGGAAGGGACTCGACCCGGCGGAGGCCGTGCTCGCCGTCTGCGAATGGGTCAACCAGCAGCTCAAGTACCAGCCGGGAACCACCGGTGTGCACAGCACGGCGACCGACGCCTGGCAGGCACGCGAAGGGGTTTGCCAGGACTTCGCGCATGTGACACTGGTGATGCTGCGCGCGATCGGCGTCCCGGCGAGGTACGTCTCCGGCTACCTGCACACGAAACCGGAGGCGAAGCTCGGCGAGACGGTCGAGGGCGAAAGTCACGCCTGGGTCGACGTCTGGACCGGCGGCTGGTGGGCCTACGACCCGACGAACGCGATCCCGGTCGGACCGCGGCACGTCTGGGTCGCCTACGGCCGCGACTACGCCGACGTGCCGCCGCTCAAGGGGATCTTCACCGGCGGCGGTCAGTCCACTTTGGACGTCTCGGTGCAGCTGACCCGGCTGACCTAAGCCCGTCGCCGCAGCAACAGCCAGAGCAGGTACACGCCGCCGAGGGCCGCCGCGACGACACCTGCCGGAAGCAGCGAAGACTCCAGCAGGCGCTGGCCGAGGTAGTCGGCCGCGACGACCAGGGTCGCCCCGACGAAGGCCGACGCCACCAGGTTGGGTCCCGGCAGGCGTGTCATCCGGCGGGCCAGCTGCGGCGCGGCGAGGGCGATGAACGGGAGCGGCCCGGTCGTCGCGGTGGCGGCGGCGACCAGCCCGACGGCGACCAGCACCAGGGTGAGCCGCACGCGGGGGACGTCGACGCCGATGCCGGTCGCGGTGTCGTCGCCCATCTCCAGCATGCGCAGCGCGCGGCCGTTCGCGAACACGATCGGCACGAAGACCGCCATCGCGACGGACAGGGGCACGAAATAGGTCCAATCGCGACCCGAAAAGTCGCCGACCAGCCAGCCGACCGCCTGCGCGGCCGCTTCGAGGTTCGCCTTGACCAGCAGGTACGAGTTCACGCCGACCAGCACCGCGCTGACCGCGATCCCGATCAGCACCAGCCGCGAACTCAGCAGACCGTGTGGCGCGCACAGCGCCATCACGAGCAGCGCGGTCAGCAGCCCGCCCGCCAGCGCGCCGAGCGAGACCAGGCCTGGGCCGGAGCCGAAGAACAGCAGCGTCACGATGCCGCCGGTCGCCGAACCCGTGGTGAACCCGATGACGTCCGGGCTGCCCAGCGGATTGCGGGTGATCGTCTGGAAGATCGTCCCCGCCAGTGCCAGCGCGGCGCCGACGAGGATCGCGACCAGCACCCGCGGCAGCCGTCCCATGACGACCAGGTACTGCG
This sequence comes from Amycolatopsis azurea DSM 43854, assembly GCF_001995215.1. Lineage (GTDB taxonomy): Bacteria > Actinomycetota > Actinomycetes > Mycobacteriales > Pseudonocardiaceae > Amycolatopsis > Amycolatopsis azurea. The sequence continues at coordinate 29,297 of NZ_MUXN01000019.1, read as the reverse complement.
CCTTCGTACCCGAACCGGCCAGCGTCGTGAGCACTTCGCCGGGACTCATCTCGTAGTCGCCCGTGCCGACCGAAAGCACGACGAGGGCCAGCGTCACCAGGGCCAGCGCGGCGACGACGATCAGCGATCGCCTGTCCAAACCGGACTCTCGGCGGACGTACGCGGTCATCGGCGCACCGCCTTCAGACGGCGGGCCACGATCACGAACGCGATCCCGCCGACGACCTCGGTCATCACACCCACCTGGATCTCGGCAGGCGAAGCGGCCACCCGGCCGAGGACGTCGCAGCCGAGCAGCAGCACCGGTCCGAGCAGCGCCGAAAGCAGCATCACCCAGCGCTCGTCCTGACCGACCAGCGACCGGACGACGTGCGGGATCATCAGGCCGACGAAGGCGATCGGCCCGCAGGCCGCGGTCGCCGCCGCCGACAGCAGCCCGACGGCGACCATCCCGGCGACGCGGACTAGCGCCGGATTCGCGCCGAGCCCCCGGGCGGTGTCCTCACCCAGTGCCAGCGCGTTCAGCGCGCGGGCCAGCACGACCGCGATCACCACGCCCGCCACGAAGAACGGCAGCAGCACCGACAGCTGGCCCAGGTCCCGGTTCACCAGCGAACCGACCAGCCAGAACCGCATGGCCTGCAGGTTGTGCGTGTTGATCATCTGCATCGCCTGGTTGATCCCGATGAACACCGCCTGGATCGCGACCCCGGCCAGCACCAGCCGCAGCGGGCTCGTCGCGCCGCGTGTCCCGCCGATCACCGAGACCAGCGCGGTTCCCACGAGAGCCCCGCCGAAAGCGAACCAGACGTACTGGCCGGGCGAAGTCACCGAGAACACCGCGGAGCCGAGCACGATCGCGACGGCGGCGCCGTGGTTGATGCCGAGCAGGCCGGGTTCGGCGACCGGGTTGCGGGTGATCGCCTGCATCAGCGCGCCCGCCAGGCCCAGCGCCATCCCGACCAGGACACCGAGCACCGTGCGCGGCAGGCGGTCGTCGCGGACGACGACGTCGTTGTAGCCGCCGTCGTAGGCGAAGAGGGCGTGCAGCACTTCGCCGAGCGAAAGCCGGTTCGACCCGAAGCCGATCGAAAGCAGGACGACCGCGACGAGCGCGATGAGCGACCCCACGAGGACCAGCGTTCTCACGGAAACGCTGGTCCTGGGTGATCTGACGCGCTCCGTGACCTGGACCATGGCCCTCACAGTAAGCGAAGGCTAGCCTAACGACGAAACCCGGCTCGACGGCGAAAGAAGATCTCCATGCACCTCTCCCGGCGCGGCTTCCTGGCCGGCACCGCGGCGCTCGGCGCCACCGGCTTCCTGACCGCCTGCGGCTATCAGGACGAAGCGCCCACGCAGGGAGCGGGCGCGACCTGGTCCTTCACCGACGACCGCGGCCGCAAACTCGAAGGCGAGCGGCCCACCCGGATCGTCGCGCAGGTGACCGCCGCGGCGGCGCTGTGGGACCTCGGCGTGAAGTCGGTCGGGATCTTCGGCCCGTCGAAGTTCGCCGACGGCAAGCCGGACCCGCAGGCGGGCGGCGTCGACCTGAACACGGTGACCTCGCTCGGGAACGTGTGGAACGAGTTCAACTTCGACAAGTTCGTCTCGCTGAACCCGCAGCTGCTGATCAGCGTGATGTACCTCAAGGAACAGATGTGGTACGTCCCGGACACGCAGACGGAGAAGATCGACAAGGCCGCGCCGAGCGTCGGGATCCGGCTGCAGGACATCTCGATGCCCGAGGGGATCGAGAAGTTCATCTCGCTCGCGAAGGCGCTCGGCGCCGACACCGAAACTCCGGCGATCAGGGCCGCGAAAGAGGAGTACGAGAAGGCCGACGCCGCGCTCGGCGAGGCGGCGAAGAAGGCGGCCGGGCTGAAGATCCTGCTGGTGTCCGCACAGAAGGACGCCGTCTACGTCTCGAACGCGCCGAAGTTCGCGACCTCGAAGCACTACCAGGGCAAGGGCCTGAACTTCGTCACGCCGGAGGCTCCGGACGAGAGCCAGGGCGGCTACTACCAGCAGATCAGCTGGGAGAACATCGGCAAGTACCCCGCCGACGTGATCATGTACGACAACCGAGGCGGTTCGCTCTCGCTCGGCCCGGACGGGCTCGGCGGCGTGCCGACCTGGGCGCAGCTGCCGGCGGTGAAGGCCGGGAAGCTGATCCCCTGGAACAACGAGACGCCGTTCTCGTACCAGCGCTTCACGCCGCAGCTGACGGAGCTGACCGCGGCACTGAACAAGTTCGCCTGAGTCCCTCCGCCGCACTTCGTCCTCTGGATGCGGTCCTTGCACACGCAAGTACCTCATCCAGAGGACGAAACGCGACCGGTCCAGTCGTCAGCTCCGGGCGTGCGCGTCCAGGATGTGCGCGACCGCCTCGGTGACCCGCTGCGCGAAGTCGATGTTCAGCCACTCGTCCGGCACGTGGATGTTCGAGTCCGGCCCGCAGGCGCCGGTGACCACGAACTGCGCCTCCGGGTACTTCTCGCCGAGCAGCCCCATGAACGGGATCGACCCGCCCATGCCGAAGCTCTTGTGCGGCTCACCGAAGACCTCGCCGCTCACGTGGTGCAGGACCTTGTCGAGCCACGGCGCGGTGTCCGGTGCGTTCCAGCCGTTCTCGGCCTGGAAATCGCCGAGCTCCACCGAAGCGTCGTAAGGCACGTCGGTGGTGAGCACGCGGCGGACCGCCTCCATCGCGGCCTGCGCGTTCGCGGTCGGCGGGAGCCGGAAGCTCAGGGTGAGCGTGGTGCTGTCGCGCAGCACGTTGCCCGCCTCGGCCGGGAGCGGGAAGCCCTCCGCGCCGATCACCGAAAGCGTCGGCCGCCACGAGTTGTTGAGCAGCAGTTCCAGATCGTCGTCGGACACCGTCCGGCCGACCACCGGGAAGAGCGTCTTCGCCGCGCCGGGCGCGATCTCGACGACACCGCGAGCGTCCTCGACGCGGTTCTCCGGGATGTCGACGCTCAGTTCGGCGAGCTTGATCTCGCCGGTCTCGGCGTTCTCGATCCGGTCGAGCAGTGCGCGCAGGACGCGGAACGAACTCGCCACGATGCCGCTGGCCATACCGGAGTGCTGAGCGGACTCGAGCACCTTCACGGTGACGTTGACGTGCAGCATGCCGCGGAGGCTGGTGGTCAGCCACAGTCGCTTGTAGTCGGTGCCGCCGGCGTCGAGACAGACGACCAGCGTGACCTCGCCGAGCTTCTCCTTCAGATGCTCGACGTAGGCGGGCAAGTCCGGACTGCCGGACTCCTCACCGGTCTCCAGCAGCACGACCGCGCGGGAGTGCTCGCCACCGGCGGCGTGTACGGCCTCGATCGCCGTCGTCGCCGCGTAGCCCGAGTAGCCGTCGTCGACGGCGCCGCGGCCGTACAGCCTGCCGTCGCGGATCACCGGCGTCCACGGGTCGAGCCCCTCCGACCAGCCACCGACCGGGGGCTGCTTGTCGAGGTGCCCGTACATCAGCACGGTGCCCTTTTCGGCCGCGTCGGACGTCGCCGGGATGTCGACGACCAGCAACGGGCTACGGCCTTCGAGTTCCACGACCTCGAGCGTCGCGCCGGGGATCTCCCGGGCGGCGATCCAGGAGCGGACATGCTCGACGGCGGCGGCCAGATGGCCGGTCTTCGCCCACTCGGCGTCGAACGCCGGCGACAAGGCGGGGATCGCCACCAGGCCGGACAGGCTCGGAACGACTTCGTCGGTCCAGTTCGAAACCACGGATTCGCGTACGGATTTCTGCTCCACGTCCGCCATCCTGCCACGCCCGAACGAGCGTGTGATGGATCACAGCGGCGGGCACGGATCGTCATCGATCAAGCCGGGCAGGACACCCGTCCGGGTTCGCCGTCCGCTGGTCGGCCCGCGAGTGAAACCCCTACTTTCGGCGGCCCCACACTCGGGCTTCCTAGCATTTTCCCTGATCAGACACCGTTTCTCAGCAACAAATCAGCATCCTGCCCTGACCAAAACGGCGTCCGGCATGCCAGGATGTGCGCACGAACCGTCAACGCCGATGGTGACCCAGCGCTTCAGATCCGACGCGCTGGTCCCCGCCGGCGCAGTCACTGTGGCCGCCACAAGTGGCCGCCAGAGGCGCCGACATCAAGGAGAGCAGCGCATGCCGTCCGAACACTGGACGCACCCGGAACCTGGAGACGGTCCCGCCGCCGTAGCGGCGCAACCTTCCCCCGAACAGGTGATCGCCGGTTTGCGAGCAACGAGCGAAGGTGGCGCTGAGCTGACTCAGCTGCTCACCCCCGAAGGCGAACGGGTCTCGTCGCCGCAATTCGACCGCTACGTCGACGACATCGACGCCGAAGCCCTCAAGGGCCTGTACCGCGACATGGTCCTGGTCCGCCGCGCGGACCGCGAGGCCAACGCGATGCAGCGCCAGGGCCAGCTCGGCATCTGGGTGCCGCTGCTCGGGCAGGAGGCCGCGCAGATCGGCTCCGGCCGCGCGCTGCGGAAGGGGGACATGGCGTTCCCCAGCTACCGCGAGCACGGTGTCGCGTACACCCGCGGCGTCGACCTCAAAGAGGTGCTCGGCATCTTCCGCTGCACCGACCACAGCGGCTGGGACTACAAGGCCCACGGCTTCCACCCGTACACCATCGTGATCGGCAACCAGGTGCTCAACGCCGCCGGGTACGCGATGGGCCAGAAGTTCGAAGGCAAGGTCGGCGACGACGACAGCGAAGCGACCATCTGTTACTTCGGTGACGGAGCGACTTCGCAGGGCGACGTGCACGAAGGCTTCGTCTGGGCCGCCGTCTACGACGCGCCGCTCGTGTTCTTCTGCCAGAACAACCAGTGGGCGATCTCGGAGCCCACCGAACGCCAGTCGCGCCTGCCGCTGTACCAGCGCGCCCGCGGTTACGGCTTCCCCGGCATCCGGGTGGACGGCAACGACGTCCTCGCCTGCCTCGCGGTCTCCCGCTGGGCGCTGGAGGAGTGCCGTCACGGCAACGGCCCGGTGCTGATCGAGGCGTTCACCTACCGGATGGACGCGCACACCACCACCGACGACCCCACCCGCTACCGGCTCTCCGACGAGCTGGAGGAGTGGAAGCTGAAGGACCCGATCGAGCGCGTCCGGGCGTACCTCGCCCGCGGTGGCGGCGCCGACCAGGCGTTCTTCGACCAGGTGCAGGCCGATTCGGACGCCTTCGCGGCCGAGCTTCGCGAGTACTGCTTCAACATGCCCGAACCGCCACCGGACCGGATCTTCTCCAACGTGTACGCGGAGTCCACGCCGCTGCTGGACGCGCAGCGCGAAGAGTTCCTGTCCTACATGGACGGTTTCGTCGGGGCGGGTGAGCACTGAAATGGCCGACCTCCAGAAACTCACCATCGGCAAGGCACTCAACCTCGGCCTCCGGCGCGCCATGGAAGAGGACCCGAAGGTCCTGATCATGGGTGAGGACGTCGGCAAGCTCGGCGGCGTCTTCCGCATCACCGACGGTCTCCAGAAGGACTTCGGCGAGCAGCGCGTCCTGGACACGCCGCTCGCGGAATCGGGCATCATCGGCACCGCGGTCGGCCTCGCCGTCCGCGGTTTCCGCCCGGTGTGCGAGATCCAGTTCGAGGGCTTCATCTTCCCGGGCTTCGACCAGATCTCCAGCCAGGTCGCGAAGCTGCACTACCGGACGCAGGGCAAGATCAAGATGCCCATCGTGATCCGGGTGCCGTTCGGCGGCGGGATCGGCGCGGTCGAGCACCACTCGGAGTCGCCGGAATCGCTGTTCGCGCACATCCCCGGCCTCAAGGTCGTGTCGGTTTCGAACGCGGTCGACGCCTACTGGGGCATCCAGCAGGCGATCAAGTCCGACGACCCGATCCTGTTCTTCGAGCCCAAGAAGCTGTACCACTCGGGCGCGATGAAATCCGAGGTCGACGTCGAGGCCACGCCGGACGAACTGTTCAAGTCCCGCGTCGTCCGCGAAGGCACGACGGCCACCGTCGTCGCGTACGGCCCGTCGGTGAAGGTCGCGCTCGACGCGGCGACCGCCGCCGAGGACGAGGGCAAGTCGCTGGAGGTCATCGACCTGCGGACGCTGTCCCCGCTCGACCTGGCGCCGGTGTTCGAGTCGGTGCGCAAGACCGGACGGCTCATCGCGCTGAGCGAGGCGCCGTCGGAGTCGTCGCTGACCTCGGAGATCGCCGCGCGCGTGCAGCAGGAATGCTTCTACTCGCTGGAAGCCCCCGTGCTGCGGGTGACCGGATTCGACACGCCGTACCCGCCTGCCAAGCTCGAGGAGCACTACCTCCCCGACCTGGACCGGGTGCTGCACACCGTCGACCGTTCGCTCGCCTGGTAAGGGGGAAGTTCCTGAAATGCCCGAGTACAAACACTTCCCCCTCGCCGACACGGCGGAGGGGCTGACCGAGGCCGACATCATCGCCTGGCAGGTCAAGCCGGGTGACACGGTGACGGTGAACCAGATCGTCGTCGAGGTCGAGACCGCGAAGGCGGCCGTCGAACTGCCCATCCCGTGGGCGGGCGTCGTCACCGAACTGCTCGTCGAGCCGGGTCAGACGGTGGAGGTCGGCGCGCCGATCCTCACCATCGACGTCGACCCGGGCGGCAAGGCGGCCCCGGCACCGGCCGCCGCTCCCGCCGCCGAAGAGCCGGCGGAAGAGGAGATGAAGCCGCTGGTCGGCTACGGCTCCAAGGCCGTCGTCACGCAGCGGCGGGCACGGAAGGGCACTGCCGCTCCCGTGGCCGCTGCTCCCGCTCCGGTGGCTGTGGCGCCCGCGCCTGTCGCCACTCCCGCGCCTGTCGCGCCTGCCAAGCCGAAGGGCGGGTACGTCCCGCGGGCGAAGCCGCCGGTGCGGAAGCTCGCCAAGGACCTCGGCGTCGACCTGCACGCGCTCACCGGCACCGCCGACGGCGGCGTCATCACCCGTGACGACGTGCACGCCGCCGCCAATGGTTCCGCCGCCCCGGCCGCTGCCGTGTCCACTGTTGACAGTGGCTACGACCCGGCGACGCGGGAACGCCGCGTGCCGATCAAGGGTGTCCGCAAGGCCACCGCGGCCGCGATGGTGCAGAGCGCCTACACCGCCCCGCACGTCACGGAGTTCCTCACCATCGACGTCACGCCGATGATGGAATTCCGGGAGAAGCTGAAGAAGTCGCGCGAGTTCGCCGGGGTCAAGGTCACCCCGCTGACCTTCGCGGCGAAGGCCGTCTGCCTGGCGGCCAAGCGCACTCCGGACGTCAACGCGGTGTGGGACGAGGCGGCGCAGGAGATCGTCTACAAGGACTACGTGCACCTCGGGATCGCCGCGGCCACGCCGCGCGGGCTCGTCGTGCCCAAGGTCCGTGACGCGGACGCGATGTCCCTCAAGGAACTCGCGATCGCGCTCACCGAGCTGACCGACGTCGCCCGCGAGGGCAAGACCACCCCGGCGGCCATGCTCGGCGGCACGATCACCATCACCAACGTCGGCGTCTTCGGCGTCGACACCGGTACGCCGATCATCAACCCCGGCGAGTCCGCGATCCTGTGCCTCGGCGCGATCAAGGACACCCCGTGGGTGGTCGACGGCGAGATCAAGGTGCGCAAGGTGCTCCAGCTTTCGCTGAGCTTCGACCACCGCGTGGTCGACGGGCAGCAGGGTTCGGAGTTCCTGGCCGACGTCGGCGCCTTGCTGGCCGACCCCGCGGTCGCGATCACCTACTGACGTTTCGCGCGTGAAGGCCCCCTTCCCTCGACTGAGCCGAGGGAAGGGGGCCTTCACGCGCTTCAGCCTTAATCGGTTGACGGAGTGAGCGCTCACTCCGCACACTGGAGAGCATGACGGAAACCCCCACCCGGCGGAGAGCGCCGGGGATGAGTCCCGAAGAGCGACGGAGGATGATCGTCCAGTCCGTGCTGCCCTTGCTGGTGGAGCACGGCTCCGGCGTCACCACCAGCCAGATCGCCCGCGCCGCCGGCATCGGCGAGGGCACGGTCTTCCGGGTCTTCAAGGACAAGGACGAGCTCTTCGCCACCTGCTTCGCCGAAGCGCTGAAGCCCGACCAGGTGCTCGACGCCATCGCGGTGATCGACCTCGAACAGTCCCTCGACGACAGGCTCGTCGAGGCGGCCGACGCGCTCAGCGCGCATCTCCAGCGGATGGGCGCGCTGATGGCGGTCATGCACGGCTCCGGCAGGCGGCCCGAGCACCGCCACGATCCCGGCGACGGCAGGGACCGGCGCAAGGAGTCGATGACCGCGATGCGCGAGGCCATGGCCGAGCTGTTCGAACCGGAGCGGGAACGGCTCCGGCTGCCCGCGGCCCAGCTGGCCGCGCTCTTCCTTTCGCTGCTGTTCAGCGGCCGGATGCGGTTCGACGCGAACGGCGACGAGCCCACCACGATGGAACTCGTCGACGTCTTCCTCAACGGCGCCGTGGAGGCCGCGTGATCGGCCCGCCCGGTGGGGGCGGCATGGAGCTGCTGCTGGCCCGCGGCGGCAGGCGACGCCGTCCGCCGTCGACGGTGCCCGACAGCGGGCTGACCGGTCCGGTCGACATCCCCGAACCGGAGCCCGAAGCGGTCCCGAAGGACCTGAAGTCCCGGCTCACCCGCATGTGGGTCAACGTCACGGGCACGGTCCGCGGCCTGCCCAAGGTCGCGAAGCTGACCTGGCAGGCGAGCCCGTTCCTGACCATCACGATCACCGCGGTGACCCTGCTTTCCGGTCTGCTGCCCACGGCGACCGCGTACGTCGCGAAACTGCTGATCGACTCGGTGGTCGCGGCGATCCAGGGCCACGGGACCAAGAGCGCGATCGTCGGGGTCGCGCTGGTCCAGTTCGGCGTCCTCGCGCTCACCGCGCTTTCCCAGGCGCTGACCACCTACGGGCAGGCCCTGCTGCAAGAACGCATGACGCTGACCATCCGCCACCAGGTGATGGAGCACTCGAGCAAGCTGCACCTGTCGTACTTCGAGGGTTCCGCGTCCTACGACATGCTGCGCCAGGCCGCGCAGGAGGCGCCGACGCGGCCGCTGTCGATGATGAACTCGGCGCTGGGCCTGGTCCGGACGATGATCACCTTCGCCAGCATGATCGCGCTGCTCGTGTCGATCAGCCCGCTGCTGGCGCTCGTCGCCCTCGTGGCGCCGATCCCCGCATTCATCTCGCAGTCGAAGTACGGCGCCCGCGCGTTCTGGCTGACGTTGATGATGTCGCCGCTGAAACGGCGGATGGACTACCTGTCCTCCCTGGTCACCACGGACACCTACGCCAAGGAGACCAAGCTCTTCGGGCTCGGCCCGTACTTCGTCGACCGGTTCCAGCGGCTCGGCCAGGTCTTCTACGACCGGCAACGGGTACTGACCCGCAAACGCAGCGTCAGCTCGACGTCGTGGGGGCTGCTGAGCACCGCCGCCGGATCCGCGATCGCGCTGTACATCGCGCTGGAGGCCGTCGGCGGCAGGCTCACCCTCGGCGATCTCGCGCTGTACACGGCCGCCGCGGCGTCGGTGCAGACGTCCGTCCAAGGCCTGTTCGCCGCGTTTTCCGGGATGTACGAGAACAATCTCTACCTCGACACGCTGTATCGCTTCCTCGGCACGAAACCGGAGATCGTCGCGCCACCGGAGCCTCGACCTCTTCCGTCCACTGTGGAGGGACACATCCGGTTCGAAGAGGTGTCCTTCACCTACCCCGGAGCGTCCGAAGCCGCGCTCGACGGCGTGAGCTTCGAGATCCGGCCGGGCGAGACGGTCGCCGTCGTCGGCCGCAACGGCGCCGGGAAGTCGACGCTGTTCAAACTGCTGTGCCGGCTGTACGACCCGACGGGCGGGCGGATCCTGCTCGACGAAGTCGACATCCGCGAGTACGACCCGGTGGCCCTGCGGCGGCAGATCAGCGCGATGTTCCAGGACTACGTCACCTACCAGGGCACCGCGGCCGAGAACATCGGACTCGGCGACCTGAAGCATCTCGTCGACCGCGAACGGATCGAGACGTCGGCGAAGCGGGCCGGCGCCGACGAGCGGATCGAGCGCCTGCCCAGCGGATACGACAGCCCGCTCGGCCGCTGGTTCGACCAGGGCGTGAGCCTGTCCGGCGGCGAGTGGCAGAAGATCGCGCTGGCGAGGGCGTTCCTGCGGGAGGCGCCGATCCTGATCCTCGACGAACCGACGTCCGCGCTGGACGCCCAGGCCGAGCACGACCTCTTCTCGCGCCTGCGGGAGCTTTCGGAGGGGCGGACGACGCTGTACATCTCGCACCGGTTCTCCACCGTCCGGCAAGCGGAGCGGATCCTGTTGCTGGAGCACGGAAAAGTCGCCGAGTACGGCACGCACGACGAACTGATGGCGGCGAAGGCGGGCTACGCCGAACTGTTCACGCTGCAGGCCGCCGCGTACCTCGACGAGGCCGTCGGCTGACGATGCGGCGGATCATGGTCGTCGGCTGCAGCGGCGCCGGGAAGTCGACGTTCTCGCGACGGCTCGGCGCCGCGCTCGGCCTCCCGGTCACCCACCTCGACCGGCTCTACTGGCGACCGGGGTGGACACCGGCGCCGGACGCCGAGTTCCACGCCGCGCAACAGGAGATCATCGCGTCCGACGCCTGGGTGATCGACGGGAACTACGGGTCGTCGATGCATCTCCGGCTCCCGCGAGCGGACACGATCGTCTTCCTCGACTACCCGCGCCGTGTCTGCCTGTGGCGGGTGCTGACGCGATGCCTGCGCGAATACGGCCAGGACAAACAGGCACCCGGCTGCCCCGAAAGACTGGATCTGGAGTTCTACTCCTACGTCTGGCGCTGGCCGAAGCACCACCGGGCGCGGACGGCGCGGCGACTCGCGGAGCAAGGGGCGCACGCACGGCGGATCGTGCTGGCCAGGCCCTCCGAGGCGGAGGAGTTCCTGCGCCGATTCGGTTGACCCCGGTCACCGTATCGGGGGTCCGGGAGCAAAACGGGCAAGCCGTACGTTGTCCGGGTATGGCTGTCGCGTTCCTGCTCTATGTCGTCGCCGAGATCGCCGCCGTGTGGGCGGTGGGCTCGGCCATCGGTGTGCTCGGCACGATCGCGCTGCTCTTCGCCGGTGCGTTCATCGGGTCCTGGCTCGCGCGCCGTGAAGGCGGCCGCGCCTTCCGGGCGTTCGCGGAGTCCGCGCGGCTGGGCCGCCCCGCCGACGCGGAGCGGGAACTCACCGACGGGATGCTGATCGGGCTCGGCGGCCTGCTGATCCTGCTGCCCGGTTTCGTCAGCGACGTCATCGGCCTGCTGTTCATCCTGCCGCCGACCCGCAGCGTCGCGCGCAAGGTGTGGCAGAAGCGGATGCAGCGCCGGGCGGTCAAGTTCGCCAACCGCGCCCGCGGGCCGGTGATGGTGGTGGACAGCGAGGTCGTCATGGACACGCCGCCCGCCGAAGCCGTCAGGAAGCAGCCGCCGGTGATCGAAGGCCGCGTCGTCGAGGGCTAGGCCGTGTCCTGTGCGCAGCTCAGCTTAGACACTAACTTCGCCGTTGAACTCCAGTGTCTAAGCTAGTGTCTAAGCTAGTGTCTAAGCTAGGACGGCGGCATGCTCTACGACGAACTCGCCGAGATCATCGCGAACCTTCGCGACCTCGGTGGCGATCACGCCTTTGTCGAGGCCAAACGGGCTGAGACCAAGTTGCCGAAGAGCGTCCGCGAAACGCTGTCGGCCTTCGCCAATACCAGCGGCGGAGTCCTGATCCTCGGCCTCGATGAAACCCAAGGGTTCGAGGCGACCGGAGTTCGCGCCCCGGCGAAGATGGAAGCCGATCTGGCGGCGCTGTGCTCGGAGAATCTGGAGCCGCCGCTACGCCCGCTCATCGGGACTCACCGTTTCGAGGGCGCGGATCTGGTGGTCGCGGAGATCCCGGAACTGCCGCCGGGCAGCAAGCCCGCCTTCAACCGCGGCACGGGGATGACGCAGGGGAGCTTCGTCAGGGTCGCTGACGGCGATCGCAAGCTGAGCCCGTACGAAGTGCAACTGATGATGGCGAACCGAGGTCAACCTCGGGACGACGAGCAGCCCGTCGCCGGGACGACCGTCGCGAACCTCGACAAGGCCCTGGTCGAGACCTACCTGAATCGGCTCCGCCGCCATCGAAGCAGGGCGTTCGCGAACTTGGACGCCACTGCGGCGCTGCAACGCGCGAAGGTACTCATCGGCACCGAGCTGTCCCTCGCGGGACTCCTGGCGTTGGGTGAGTATCCGCAGGAGTTCTTCCCGCAGCTCATGCTGACCTTCGTTCACTACCCGATGAAATCGGGACCCGATCCACGAAATGGAACACGGTTCATCGACAACGTCGCGGCCGAGGGGCCGATTCCGGCGATCGTGGACGAAGCGCTCATCGCCCTCCGGCGCAATATGAAACGACGATCCACCGTTCGCGGCGCAGGCCGGGCCGAGACGTACGAGTATCCCGAGACCGCGCTACGAGAAGCAGTCGTGAACGCGCTGGTGCACCGCGACTACTCGGGCTCTTCCCACGGGACACAAGTGCAGGTCGAGATGTACCCCGATCGCCTGCTCATCCGAAACCCCGGTGGCCTCTACGGAGCGGTCCGCGAAGAAAACCTCGGCGTCGAGGGGACCTCCTCGGCTCGCAACGCGACACTGCTCAAGATCCTCGAAGACACCCCGTTGCCGGGGTCGGATCGTCCGATCTGCGAAAACCGCGGCTCCGGGATCCCGGCGATGCTGGCCGCGATGCGCGACGCCAAGCTCAGTCCACCTCGGTTCGCGGATGACATTTCCACTTTCACGGCGACCTTCCCGAACCACACGTTGTTGGGTGATGACGCGGTCCGTTGGATCGCTTCACTGGACGAGCACGGCCTCACCGACAGCCAATGCCACGGCCTCGCGATGCTGTTCCACGGCGAGACTCTCAACAACCAGGCCTATCGAAACGCCAACGACCTCGATTCGAGGGTGGCTACCGAGGAACTCGGCGATCTTGTCGCCCGGGGACTTCTCATCCCTGCCGGTGGACGCAGATACACGCACTACACCCTCGCCGAAGACGTGGCACCCGCTTCCACCGACAGTCCGGCACCTCCGAAGCGGCGCGCTGACCGTCGCGAAGAAATCCTCGACGCCCTTGGCGACAACGAGGCGACACGCGCCGATCTGGTGGCGGCGACCGGGCTGCACGACCGCACGATGACACGATGGCTGACCGTCCTGCTCCGGCAAGGACTGATCGAAGCGACCGAGCGAAACCTGCGGAGCCCCAACGTCCGTTATCGCCGCACATCCCAGCGAACCCTCGACGAGCCAGAGGGCTAGGCCCCGCTCGGTTTCGGGATGTCGAAATACCCGCTGAACCGCACGGCCGGCGCGTACTCGCCCTTCACCTTCACCTTGCCGGTCACGAACATCGCCGCCACCGCCGCGTTGCCGGTGGCCATCCGGATGAAGTCGTCGACGGACAACGTGATGGTGGTGTCCGGAGTGCGCGCGAGATCGGTGCTCGAAACGCAGACGCCGTCTTCGATGACCGTTTGAAAACGATCGAAACCGTCTTCTCCGTCACCATCGGTGAAACGCCAGGCGACGACGAAGTCGACATGCCGTGCGCGTTCGGGAACGAAATGGTCCGACATTCTGCGGAAAATCTCGTCGAGGAACGCCGAACGCAGTTCCCGGTGATCGGCGATCGCCTTGAGCTGCTCCCGCGACGCGCGCTGCACGACGTCGACGAGCACCTCGGTCTCCAATGAGCTCAGCTCGATGCCCGCACCGGTTTCGCCCAGCATGTGCAGGGTTTCCAGCACCTGCGTGAACTGTTCCGGGGTCAGTTTGGCGAGCTCGAGCTTCTCCGCGAAAGCGTTGATGACGTGCTCTCCCGCGGTGCGTGTCTTGTGCAGCCGCAGCGGACGGGAAAGGCGTACCTTGTCCCGCCAGCGCCGGTTCGGAGAATTTCGGGGCACGGCACGGAAGTGTATCTGCTCGGCCGGGTTCAGGACGGCTTCGGAAGGTCGAAGAAACCGATCAGGCCCGCCGCGAATGCCAGGTCACCTTTTACTTTGATCTTTCCGGTGACGAATAGCACAGCCGGTGTCGCCTGATGGGTGATGAGCCGGAAGAAATCGACGGGCGCGATCGTGATCGTCACCCTCGGCTTCTCCTTCATGTCCAGGTCGACCGTGCACTCGCCGTGCGAGATCACCGTCTCGTAGCGGTCGTAGCCGCCGGCGCCGCTGCCGCCGGAGAGCCGCCAGTGGACGACGGCGTGCAGCGTCTTCGCCCGGTCCTGCCGGATGTGGGCGCCCATGCGGTCGAAGATCTCGCGCAGCACCCGTTCCCGGAGCGGCCGTTCGGCGACAACGCTTTCGAGCTGCGTGCGCGAGGCGCGCGCGACGAGGTTCGCGAACCGGGCCGGGTCGACCTTGCGGAGGTCGAACGCGGGCGCGGACTCCGCGAGCCGCCCCAGCGCCGTCAGCAGCCGCCGGACGTCGTCCTTGCCGAGGTCCTTCGGGTCGATGGCGCCCGCGACCTCGTTGACGTCGAGAGAGTGCGCCTCGGCCGAATCCGGCTCGATCCGTTCCAGCGCGTCGACCAGCGCGCGGCCGGTCAGCCCCACGATCTCGGTCATCTTCCCTCCAGCTCCAGCTACCAGAGCGTAAGGCTACCCGCCAGTAGGTAGGCGGGCAAGCGTGCCGAAAGCACCTTTGCCCGAAGGGGCCCGGTAGCGTCTTACGCGACTAATGGGAGGTCCTGAGTGTCCGAGGAAGTACCGCGTCCCGCCGAACGCGCCAAAAGGCTGCCGAGAGCGGTGCGGGAACGCCAGATCCTGGACGCAGCGGTCTCGGTGTTCTCGCGCTACGGCTATCACTCCGCGTCGATGGACGAGATCTCCGAGGTCGCCGGCGTGTCCAAGCCGATGATCTACACCTACCTCGGCTCCAAGGAGGACCTCTTCGGCGCGTGCATCCGCCGCGAAGCCACCCGCCTGCTGGAGGCGGTACAGGACGGGATCAAGCCCGATCTGCCGCCCGACATGCAGCTTTGGCACGGGCTCCGCGCGTTCTACCGGTTCGTCGCCGAGTACCGCGAGTCCTGGACGGTGCTGCACCGCCAGGCCATGACCGTCGGCGGCGCCTTCGCCGCGGAGATCACCGACATGCGCACCCGCGCGATCGAACTGGTCGCCGCGCTCGTCGTCTCCGCCGGCACCCGCAAGGGCCTCGGCGAGCAGGCCGAGTTCTCCGGCGCCGGGCTGTCCGCCGCACTGGTCGGGGCGGCCGAGTCGCTGGCCGACTGGGCGCTCGACCACCCCGATGTCTCCGACGGCGTACTCGCCTCGTGGCTGATGAACCTGGTCTGGCTCGGGTTCAACGACCTCGTCGAGGGCGAGATCTGGAAGCCGTCAGAGAGCGACGACTGAGCCCTCCAGATGCGGCTTCGGCTTGCGCGCGTTCCACAGCTCGAAGGCCCAGCCCTCGCCTTCACTCCATGAGGTGAAAGCCGCCTTGGCGGGCAGCAGGACCGGCTGCTTGAACTTGACGTCGACGGTGAAGGCCTCCGGAAGCCTGCCTTCGAACGCCGCGAGCGCGTGCGCCTTCGTCCACATGCCGTGCGCGATCGCGGCCGGGAACCCGAACGCCTTCGCGGTGATCGGGTGCAGGTGGATCGGGTTGCGGTCGCCGGACACCTCGGCGTAGCGACGGCCGATGTCGCCCGGCACGTGCCAGATCGCGTTGGGCGACGGCTGCGAGAGCTGACCGCGCGAGGTCTTCTCGCCGCTGCCGCCACCGCGGCGCAGGTACGTGCTGACGTCCGTCCACACCGGACTGTCGTTGACGAGCAGCTCGCTGACGACGTCGAACTGCTTGCCCTTTTCGTGCGGGCGCAGATCCTCGGCGCGCACGCGCAGGGTGAACGACTCGTCGAGCCGCAGCTGACGGTGCTGGGTGATCCGGTTGGCGACGTGCACCATGCCCAGCAACGGGAACGGGAAGTCGGCCTCGGTCATCAGCGCCATCTGCAGCGGGAACGCGAGGATGTGCGGATACGTCGCCGGGAGCACGTCGTCCAGCCGGAATCCGCACACCTGGTTGTATGCGGCGAGATGCGCCGGGTCGACGACGACGCCCTCGCGGACGAACTCGGTCGACGGCAGCGTGCTCCCGCCGCTCTTGCGCAGCGAACCGAGCAAAGCCTTGGGGTACAGCGAAGACAGGCTCGGCGACTCGTGGAGTTCCTTGACGGCCATGATCACGCCCCCAGCAGTGCCTGGCCGCAGACGCGGACCACGTTGCCGTTGACCGCGGCCGAAGCCGGGTTCGCGTACCAGGCGATCGTCTCGGCGACGTCGACCGGGAGCCCGCCCTGGCCGAGGCTGGACAGCCGCCGCCCGGCCTCGCGGATGAACAGCGGCACCGCGGCGGTCATCTTGGTCTCGATGAACCCGGGCGCGACGGCGTTGATCGTGCCGCCGTATCCGGCGAGCACCGGCGCGCCGACGTTCACCATGCCGATGACGCCCGCCTTGCTGGTGGCGTAGTTGGTCTGGCCGACGTTGCCCGCGATCCCGGCGATCGAGGAGACGCCGATGATCCGGCCGTTGTCGTGCAGCACCTTGCCGGACAGCAGCTTCTCGTTCACCGCGAGCTGCGACGCGAGGTTGACGGAGATGACCGAGTCCCAGCCGCCTTCGGTCATGTTGCCCAGCGTCTTGTCCCGCGTGATGCCCGCGTTGTGCACGACGATGTCGACGCCGCCGTGACGCGTGGTCAGGTACTCGGCGAGCTTCTCCGGCGCGTCGGCGGCGGTGATGTCCAGTTGCAGCGCCGAACCGCCGACCTTGTTCGCCACCTTCGACAGGTCCGCGCCCTGCGCGGGGATGTCGAGGGCGACGACGTGCGCGCCGTCGCGGCCCAGTACCTCGGCGATGGCGGCGCCGATACCGCGGGAGGCACCGGTGACCAGGGCGACCTTGCCGTCCAGGGGCTTGGCCCAGTCGGCCGGGGCGGAGGCGGTCTTGGTCTCGGTGCCGACGCGGATGACCTGGGCGTCGACGAAGGCGGACTTCGACGACAGCAGGAAACGGAGCGTGGACTCAGTGGCCTCTTCGGCGCCTTCGGCGACGTACACGAGCTGAGCGGTCGCGCCGCGCTTCAGCTCCTTGCCGACGGAGCGGACGAAGCCTTCGAGCGCGCGCTGCGCGATCCGCTCGTGTCCTTCGGCCAGCTCAGGCGGCGTCCCGAGGACGACGACGCGGCCCGACGGCCCGACGCTCCGGATCACCGGGTGGAAGAAGTCGTAGACCTCGCGAAGTTGCTTCGGGTCCTTCACACCTGTCGCGTCGAAGACGAGCGCGGCGTGCTTGTCGGACGCGGTCGAGACGACCTCGATCCCCGCGCGATGCAACTGCGCCTCGATCACCTTTTCGAGGCGGCCGCCCGGCGCGGCACCGAGAAGTGCGGGACCCTCCAGAGCGGGCTGGCCGGGCTTGTACCGGCGGAGCGTCGCGGGGTTCGGCAGGCCGAGCTTCGGCACCACGAATTTCCCCACGGGGGATTTCGTGAACTGCTGGTACCTGTCAGCCATCTCGTGCCTCCCGTGCAGTGAGCATCACGTCGCATTCTAACCTACTCGCTAGTAGGTTACAGTGTGAGAGAGCCTACGGAGGAGTGGAAAAAATGGCCACGAAAAGGACGGCACCCGTGCGCAAGGTCGCGATCATCGGCGGCAACCGGATCCCCTTCGCCCGTTCGAACGGTCCGTACTCGAAGGCGTCGAACCAGGACATGTTCACCGCCGCCCTCGACGGCCTGGTCAGCCGCTTCTCCCTGCAGGACGAGGTGATCGGCGAGGTCGCCGCCGGAGCCGTGCTCAAGCACGCCCGCGACTTCAACCTCGCCCGCGAAAGCGTCCTCGGCAGCAGGCTGAACCCCGCCACCCCGGCGTCGGACGTGCAGATGGCCTGCGGCACCGGCCTCCAGGCGATCGTCAACGTCGCCAACAAGATCGCCCTCGGCCAGATCGACTCGGCCATCGCGGGCGGCGTCGACACGACGTCCGACGCGCCGCTGGCGGTCAACGACGACCTGCGCCAGATCCTCGTGCAGCTCAACGCCGCGAAGACGCTCCCCGAACGGCTGAAGCTCGCCGCGAAGCTGCGCCCCGGCCACATCGTCCCGGAGATCCCGCGCAACTCCGAGCCGCGCACCGGCCTGTCCATGGGCGAGCACGCCGCGCTGACCGCGAAGGTCTGGGAGATCACGCGTGAGGCGCAGGACGAACTCGCCGCGACCAGCCACCAGCGTCTCGGCGCCGCGTACGACAAGGGCTTCTTCGACGACCTGGTGACGCCGTTCCTCAAGCTGGCCCGCGACCAGAACCTGCGCCCGGACTCCAGCGTCGAGAAGCTCGCGAAGCTGAAGCCCGCCTTCGGTGGCCCCGAAGGCACGATGACCGCGGGCAACTCGACGCCGCTTTCCGACGGCGCGTCGACGGTCCTGCTCGCGACCGAGCAGTGGGCGAAGGCGCGGAAGCTGCCGGTGCTGGCGTACCTGACGTTCTCGCAGACCGCGGCCGTCGACTACGTCCACGGCGACGAGGGCTTGCTGATGGCGCCCGCGTACGCCGTCCCGCAGATGCTCACGCGGGCCGGGATCACCCTGCAGGACTTCGACTTCTACGAGATCCACGAGGCCTTCGCCTCCCAGGTGCTCGCCACCCTCAAGGCGTGGGAGGACCCGGCGTTCGCCAAGGAGAAGCTGGGCCTCGACGAGCCGCTCGGCTCCATCGATCGGGCGAAACTGAACGTCAACGGTTCGTCGCTGGCGGCCGGGCACCCGTTCGCCGCGACCGGCGGCCGTATCGTCGCCACCCTCGCGAAGCTGTTGAACGAGAAGGGATCCGGCCGCGGGCTCATCTCGATCTGCGCGGCCGGTGGCCAGGGCGTCACCGCGATCCTCGAGAAGTAGTCCGTCCGCTCTGAGCGGATTCGGGGAAAACCCGGTGCCTTTGTCGGTGCCGGGGTCTACTTTGTCCGCATGTTCGCAGTTCAGGCGAAAGCGCTGGTCAAAACCTACGGGTCCACCAAGGCGCTCGACGGGGTCGATCTGGAGATCCCGACGGGCAAGGTGCTGGGCCTGCTGGGGCCGAACGGCGCCGGCAAGACGACGACCGTCCGCATCCTGACCACGCTGCTCCGCCCGGACTCGGGCGAGGCGGAGGTGGCCGGGCACGACGTGCTGGCCCAGCCCGACGCCGTCCGGCGGTCGATCGGGCTGTCCGGGCAGTACGCCGCCGTGGACGAGAACCTCACCGGGTTCGAGAACCTGTACATGGTCGGCAGGCTGTACGGGAGTAAGAAGGCCGCGGCGAAGTCCAGGGCGCGTGAACTGCTCGCGCGGTTCCGGCTGGAGGACGCGGCGGACCGGCCCGCCAAGACGTATTCCGGCGGTATGCGGCGCCGGCTCGACCTCGCGGGGGCGCTGGTCGCCGAGCCGACGGTGGTGATCCTCGACGAACCGACCACCGGGCTCGACCCGCGCGGCCGGATCGACACCTGGGAGGTCATCAAGGAACTCGTCGCCGACGGCACCACGGTCCTGCTGACCACGCAGTACCTGGAGGAAGCCGATCAGCTCGCCGACTCGATCGTCGTGATCGACAAGGGGAAGGTCATCGCGCGCGGCACGGCCGACGAGCTCAAGCAGGAGATCGGCGGCGAGCGGCTGGAGCTGGTCGTGGCCTCCGCCGACGACCTCGCCGCGACCACTCAGGTGCTCGCCGAGGTCGGTTCGGGGACACCGTCGGTCGACGACCACACCCGCAAGGTCGACGTCCTGGTCGAGGGCGGGCCGAAGGCGCTCATCGAGGCGCTGCGACGGCTGGACGCGCAGGGCGTCGCCGTCCAGGACGTCGCGCTGCACCGGCCGACGCTCGACGACGTCTTCCTTTCGCTGACAGGGCACGCCACGGACGAGGGGGAGAAAAAGTGAGCGCGGTCGCGAAGGCCTTTTCCGACGGTGGCGTGATCACCTGGCGGAACCTGAAGAACGTCCAGCGCAACCCGGACTGGCTGATGGCGGCGACGCTGCAGCCGATCATGTTCGTGCTGCTGTTCGCGTACGTCTTCGGCGACGCGATCGGCGGCGAAGCGGGCGGGCTCGCGTATCGCGAGTTCCTGATCGCCGGGATCTTCGCGCAGACGGTCGCGTTCAACTCGGCGTTCACCGTGATCGGGTTCGCGAACGACCTGCAGAAGGGCATCATCGACAGGTTCCGCTCGCTGCCGATCTCCCGCCTCGCGGTGATCTTCGGCCGGACGACGTCCGACCTCGTGATCAGCGTCGTGGCACTGATCGTCATGTCGTTGTGCGGGCTGCTCGTCGGCTGGCGGATCCGCGGCAGTTTCCTCGACGCCGTGCTCGGCTACCTGGTGATGCTGATGTTCGCCTGGGCGCTGTCCTGGGTCGGCGCGTGGATCGGGCTCGTCGCGCGCAGTGTCGAGGTGGCGCAGAGCGCCGGGCTGATGTGGATGTTCCCGCTGAGCTTCATCTCGACGGCGTTCGTCCCGGCCGACAAGCTGCCGGGGGTGCTGAAGGCGATCGCCGACTGGAACCCGTTCACCGCGGTGATCAACTCGGCGCGTGACCTGTTCGGGAACCGCTTCGGCGCGGCCCCGACGGGCTGGCCCGCCGAGCACGCCTCGCTGTACGCGATCCTGTGCTGCATCGCCATCATCGCGATCTTCGCGCCGCTGGCGACGGCCCAGTACAAGAAGGTCGCGAGCCGCTAGAAAAACTTTTGTGTCGCTGAAACATTTTTCTGAACGAAATGTCGAACCGCCGTCGAGCCGCTCGACGCGCTGGTGAAGGCGGGGTAGAAACAGCCCCGCCAAGACACTGAGGAGCAGCGATGCGGTTTCTGATGATGCACCGGCTGGACGAGAGCGCCCCGGAAGCCTGGAACCCCAGCAAGGAGTTCATCGAGCAGATGGGCGCCTTCATCGAGGACTCGTTCAAGAAGGGCATCCTCATCACGGCGGAGGGCGTGCACCCGTCCGAGCGGGGCGCGAAGGTCCGCAAGGGCCGCGGCGGCAAGATCACCGCGACCGACGGCCCGTTCACCGAGACCAAGGAGGTCATCGGCGGGTTCGCGCTGATCAACGCGAAGGACCTGGCGGAGGCCGTCGCCTTCGCGGAGACCTACGCGGCGCTGTTCGACGAGATCGAGGTCGAGGTCCGCACGGTCGTGGAGGCGGAGGACATCGAGGCCTTCACCGCATGACCCCACGCGTTTGGTCCTCTGGATGCGCCTCATACGCATCCAGAGGACTAAACGCGGGCGTTACTTGATGGCCTTCTCGGCCTTCTTCGCCAGCTTCTCGGCGCGCTTCTCCGTCTTCGACGCGGCGCGCCGGGCACGCCAGCCGAGCGAAGGCTTGCCTGCGGTGTCGGCGGCGGCCAGCAGCAGGCCGCCGGCGAGACCGGCGTTCTTGATGAACTGGATCTGCTGCTGCTGACGTTCGGCCGGTTCCTTGACCTCCCAGAACCGGTGCGCGGCGAGCGTCGTCGGGACGAGGCTGCCGAGCAGCAGCAGCGAGGCCAGCCGCGGCGCCTTGCCCGCGGCGAGCGCGACGCCGGCGCCGACCTTCACCGCGGCGTCGATCCGGACGAGGGTGGCGGGATCGCGCGGCACCGATTCCGGCACCACGCCCTCCAGCTTGTCGAAGGACCCGGCGAGGAACGGCTCCACGGCCTTGGCGTGCCCCTGGGTGTCCCTCAGCGCGCCGATCCCGCCGGAAATGAAGATCGCGGCGAGGAGCGGACGTGCGACGCGACGGAGAATCACGGTCGTAACCTTTCTGGATCCGGGCCCGGGAAACAAACCTATCCCCAGTCTTCCCGCCCGCCACGCCGCCGAACCGCGCTAACGGAGTATCCGAAAATATTTCTCTGACACTAGATGGCGCTAGATTTCGCTAGCGGGCCGGATACGCCCTCGGCAGCTTGAAGCCGCGGTCGGCCGCGACGTCCCGCAAGCGGTCCGGATAGTCGGTGATGATGCCGTCGACGCCGTCGTCGATGAGCTTGTGCATGGTGGCCGGGTCGTCGATCGTCCACGGCACGACCTTGATGCCCGCGCGATGCGCCTCGGTGACCAGCGCCTTCGTCGTGAACGGCCGGTAGTCGGGGTCGCCGACCTTCCCACCTTGGGGGTTGCCGTGCACCGGCGAAAGAGCACTCGCACCGAACGACTTCACCGCGCGGACGGGGCTGCCGCCGAAGTCGTCGATGTCGAGCCCGCCGAGCCACGGCGACTTGCCGGGCTGCCCGGCCTGCAGGAACTCCGGCTGTGTGAGCGCGACCGTCGGAATCCACGGCGCGACCTCGCGCAGGAGCATCAGGGCGCCCCAGTCGAAGCTCTGGACCGTGACGTTGTGCGCGAAGCCGCCACGCAGGATCTCGCGCACCGCCCGCTGGACGAACTGCTCGCGCGGCGCGGTCTCCTGCGGAGCGGCGGCCTCGACCTTGGTCTCGATGTTGAACTTGACGCTCCAGGCGCGGTGGTCGCGCGCGAGCTGGAACAGCTCGGCCAGCGTCGGCATCTTGGCGCCGGGGGAGAGCGTCTGGCCGGGGTGCGCGGGCTGCCGGATCGAACCGCAGTCCAGCGTGCGGACCTGCGCGAACGTCAGGTCCTTCACGTACTTGCCGACATACGGGTACGCCGGGTCGCCGGGCGTCGCGGGCGCGGTGTCGCGGCACTTCGCGGCCGTCGTCTTGCGGTCGTGGGTGATCACCTCGCGACCGTCCTTGGTGATCTGCAGGTCCAGTTCGAGCGTGGTCACCCCCAGCTCCAGCGCCTTGCCGAACGACGCGAGCGTGCTCTCGACCGTGAGGCCGAGCCCGCCGCGGTGGGCCTGGATGTCGAAGGCGCGACGCGGATGAGCGTCGGCGGCCCCGGCCGTGCCGAGGGTCAGCGCAGCGGCCATGACCAGCGCGAATGTCTTCATTCGTGAACCATGCCACGGTCGGGTGAACTTCGATTGACTTTGACGCAACGTCAACCTCTACCTTCGTGGACATGCCGAACGAGACGGAGTGGTCGATCCAGGACATCGCCCGCTCGGCCGGGACCACGAGCCGCACGCTACGCCACTACGGCGACATCGGGCTGCTCGAACCGAGCCGGGTGGGGAACAACGGATACCGCTACTACGACCAGGACGCGCTGGTGCGGCTGCAACGGATCCTGCTGCTTCGCGAACTCGGGCTGAGCCTGCCCGCGATCGGCGAGGTGCTCGAAGGGGAGCAGGACACGACGGCGGCGCTGCGCACGCACCTGAAGTGGCTGGAGCAGGAGCGACAGCGGCTCGGACGGCAGATCGAATCGGTCAGGACGACCTTGGAGAAAACGGAGAGAGGTGAACGGCTGATGGCAACGGAAGTGTTCGACGGCTTCGACCACACGAAGTACGAGAAGGAGGTCACCGAACGCTGGGGCGCCGACGCGTACAAGCAGGGTGACCGGTGGTGGAAGTCGCTGAGCGCCGAGGACAAGAAGGCGCACCAGCAGGAACAGAAGGACATCGCGGCCGCGTTCGGCGAGGCACGCGCCCAGGGGCTGCCCGCCGACGGTGACGAGGCTCAGGCGATCACGCGACGACTGTACGAGTGGCTTCGGCCTGCCGTGCGGGCCGTCTCGAAGGGCTACTTCGCCGGTCTCGGGCAGCTCTATGTCGACGACCCGCGCTACGGGCAGTACGACGAGAAGCACGGCGCCGGCACCGCGGAGTACATCCGTGACGCGATGGCGGTCTACGCCGAGCGCAACCTGAGCGAGTAAACGGAGGGCGGGGCTGCAGACCCGTCTTTCCGTCAGCGCGACACGCCCTAGGCTTATATCGCCGAATATCGGGTCCACGCTAGAAACGCCGATAGCGTGTGAGAGTGGATCCCATCCGCAACCCCTTCGCCCCGGGCGCCGGTCAACGGCCGCCCGAACTGGCAGGTCGCGTGCGCGAACTCCAGGCCTTCGAGGTCGTACTCGAACGGGTCGCCCGCGGAAGACCGGAACGCAGCCTGATGCTGACCGGCCTGCGCGGCGTGGGGAAGACCGTGCTCCTGGGCGAACTGCGCTCGAAGGCCATCAAGCACGGCTGGGGCGCGGGCAAGATCGAAGCCCGCCCGGACACCGAACTAAGGCGGCCGCTTTCGGCCGCGTTGCACCGCGCGATCCGCGACCTCGCCGTGCGTCATCGTGCGCCGGACCGCGTCGAGCAGGTGCTCGGCGTGCTCAAGGCGTTCGCGCTGCGCGCCAACAAGCCGGACGCGAAGCTCCGTGACCGCTGGCAGCCGGGCATCGACGTGCCCGCCGCCCAGGGCCGCGCCGATTCGGGCGACATCGAGATCGACCTGGTCGAGCTGTTCACCGAGGTCGCGGAGCTGGCCGCCGACGTCGGCACCGGGGTCGCGCTGCTGATCGACGAGATCCAGGATCTGCTGCCCGAAGACGTTTCCGCGCTCTGCGCCGCCTGCCACGAACTCTCGCAGTCCGGGGCGCCGCTGGTCGTGGTCGGCGCTGGGCTGCCACACGTGCCCGCCGTCCTCTCGGCGTCGAAGTCGTACTCGGAGCGCCTCTTCCGCTACGCGCGCATCGACAGGCTCGAGCGCGAAGACGCCGACCTCGCGGTGATGGCGCCCATCGAACGCGAGGACGCGGGCATCGAACCGGAGGCGCTGGACGCCCTGTTCGACGCGTCCGGCGGCTACCCGTACTTCATCCAGGCGTACGGCAAGGCGGCTTGGGACGCCGCGCCCGCGGACCCGATCACCGTGAAGGACGTCCAGGTCGCCGCCCCGGAGGCCGAATCGGAACTCGCGGTCGGCTTCTTCGGCTCCCGTTACGAGCGCGCGACGCCCGCCGAACGTGAGTACCTGATCGCGATGGCCGAGCTGACCCAGGGCAGGGACGAGGCCGCCGGTACCGCCGATGTGGCCGTCTACCTGGGGCGGAAGCCTTCGTCGCTGTCGCCGGCGCGGGACAGCCTGATGAAGAAGGGCCTGGTCTACTCCGCCGAGCGCGGCCACATCGCCTTCACCGTCCCGCATTTCGGCCACTACTTGCTCGGCCGGGACTAAGCCTCTCTGGCCTTCTCTAGCAAGGAAACTAGAAAGCCGTATAGA
Source organism: Amycolatopsis azurea DSM 43854 (assembly GCF_001995215.1). GTDB lineage: Bacteria > Actinomycetota > Actinomycetes > Mycobacteriales > Pseudonocardiaceae > Amycolatopsis > Amycolatopsis azurea. Next base: position 4,147 of record NZ_MUXN01000019.1, on the reverse strand, counting down.
GGGCTACGCGGGCCAGCGACTACGACGCCCGCGACCTCGACCATGCCTGGGAAGCCCATGCCCACGGGACCCATCACGATGCCGTGGCCGCCCTCACACCCCAGCGGTCTCAAACCTTCCGAAACACCCATATCGGCGCTTTGGCGGCCCTTCTGCGCGCCGATGAAACTTCGGCGCTCGAGCCAGAGGTGCTCTACGCGTTCGGCCGACGGCCTTGAGCTGCTCCATACGGGTGTACGGGGCCGTATCGGAGCGGCGCTAGAGACGCTTAGCGTTACCAAGAAGTGACCGGCGACACCAAATCTCTCCGGATTTCCACTCTCGTTGCCGATGATTCATCGGCAGGTGTGCCACATCACCGGATAATCGTTGGCTTCCTTGTGAAAAAGGGTGCATACTAGAAGCACAGCCACCGAGACACAAGACCCTCAAGGGGATGACTTAAACCGATGAACAACATCGCCGCCAAGCTCCGTGCCCGTCGCGCCGAGGCTCGCACTCGCCGGGCCCTGAACCGGGCGATCGACACCGCGGCCACCGCGACCGTTCGTCAGGAGCTCATCGCTATCTCCCAGGCGCATCACACACACATGCGCTGACCCGACAACAACCGTTGTAGGTGTCGCCCATTCGAGTGACCTACGACACATAGTGCGTGAGGTGTAACGCCGCGGAACGCGGCGTCGATACCCACTACGACCCCGTGATGCTGGCGGACCCCCGACCTGGCAGCATCACGGGGTTTCCATATGTCCGGACCCTTTCGGAAATTTCTTGCCTTCACCGCTTCGCGGAGTAATGTTTGACTCAGTCAACGAATCTGTTGAGGTGGTCAAATGAATCGTCCCGCGGACCGGGTGGCGACCGTCCGGGCCTTCAACCGCCTGTACACCGGCGTGATCGGCATCCTCGACGAAGGACCGGCCGACGCCGAGTACTCCTTGAGCGAAGCCCGGGTCATCTTCGAACTCGCGCAGCAGGACCCGACCCAGGTCACCGACCTGCGTAAACGTCTCGACCTCGACGCCGGTTACGCGAGCAGGCTGCTCGCGAGGCTCGAAGACCGAGGTCTTCTCACGCGCGAACGCAGCGAAGAGGACGCTCGACGTCAGATCGTCCGGCTGACCGAGAACGGCCGTAAGGCCTTCGCCGTCCTCGACGAGCGATCGGTGGACCGGATCGGCTCGCTACTCGGCCGGTTCGGCGACGACGAGCAGAAGCGGCTGCTCGGAGCGATGGACACGATCACCTCGCTGGTCGGCGAGCGCGCTTCTGATCCCACGCTGGTCCTGCGGCCGCCCCGGCCGGGCGACTTCGGCTGGGTGGTCCACCGCCACGGCGTCCTGTACTCCCGCGAGTACGGCTGGGACGAACGCTTCGAAGCCCTCGTCGCCCGGGTCGTCGCGGAATACGTCGACAACCGCGGCGAGCCCCGCCAAGCGGGTTGGATCGCCGAACTCGACGGGGAGCGCGTCGGCAGCGTCTTCTGCATGCCCGCCGAAGACGGCGTCACCGCGAAGCTGCGGATGCTGCTCCTCGAACCGGCCGCGCGGGGACACGGAGTCGGGAAACGCCTGGTCGCCGAGTGCGTCGAGTTCGCCAGGGCGTCCGGCTACCCGGCGATGGAGCTCTGGACGGTCTCGCTGCTGGACGCGGCGAGGGCGATCTACCGGAAGGCCGGCTTCCGGCTGGTCGGTGAACAGACGATCCCCGGTTTCGGGCACGAGCTGACCGGGGAGACCTGGCGGCTGGAGTTGTGACATGTTCGTCGTCTACTGCCCGACCTGCGACCGGCGGTCCGTGATCGGAGTCGGTGCGATCGACTCCGTCGACAACCTGACCCCGGGAATGATCTCCGTGTCCGGACGCTGCCCGGAAGGCCACTACGCCGTCCTCCTGACCGGGAAGTCCTTCACACCCCACGAGAGGGCGGAGTGCGTGCGCGAAATCCGGCAGGTGCTGAACCGCCGTCGCCGCCGGACCAGGCTGGGTGCCTGGTTCGCGCGGCAGCGTGAACTGCACGACCGGCTTTTCCGCTATTGACGAGTGTCGATTTGCGGCGGGCTCGTTCGTCTAGGGACCATCGATTCCCAGGGAGGACGCCATGCCGCACTACATCGGTTTCATCCGCGCGACGAAGGACTCGCACGACCACCTCGGCCCCGACGAAGCACAACGCGTGCTCGAGAACTACGTGGCCTGGGCGGACGAGCGCACGAAGGAGGGCAGGTTCGTCGGTGGCGGCGGCCTGTCGAGGAGCGGCCGGGTGCTGCGTGCCTCGGGCGGCGGCGAGATCGGCGCGACCGACGGACCGCACACCGAGGCCACCGAGATCGTCGGCGGCTACCAGGTGATCGAAGCCGCGGACCTCGACCAGGCGGAGAAGATCTTCGCGACGCACCCGCATCTGGAGTTCGGGCCGATCGAGGTGCGCAAGGTCGGCGATCGCGGTTGCGAGGACTGATGCCGAAGTTCGTCGGTCTGATGACCTTTCCGCGGGACACTTCGTCGGCGGAGCCCGCCGGTGACGGCATCGAACGGTACTTCGCCTGGCAGGAGGAACTGCGGGCGTCCGGAAAGCTGGTCGCGGCCGCCGGGCTGGACCCGGAATCGCGGGTGGTGCGCGCCGGGGCGATCACCGACGGCCCGTACACCGAGGCCAGCGAGATCGTCGCCGGGTATCTCGTGGTCGAAGCCGCTGGTCTCGACGAAGCGGCGAAGCTGTTCGAGACGCATCCGATCGCGGTGGACGGCGTCGGGATGTTCGTGGTCAGCGAGATCGCGCTCGACCTCGACACACCACGCGAGGAACACCTGAGCCGCTTCGGACTGTCGTGAGCCGCCCGGCCGGCGTGGTGGAGCATCTGTTCCGGCACAGCGCCGGGCGGATCGTCGCCACGCTGGCCAGGGTGCTCGGCCCCGAACGGCTGGATCTGGCCGAAGAGGCCGTCGCGGACGCGCTGGAACAGGCCTTGCGCACCTGGCCGCAGTGCGGGGTGCCGGACAATCCGCGGGGCTGGCTGTTCCGGGCCGCCCGGAACCGGGCGATTGACGTCGTCCGGCGCGAACAGACGCTGCGCGCGCTGCTGCCGCGGCTCGGGGAACTCGACGGTTTCGAGGTCGATCGGCGCACGGACGACGAACTCGTGCTGATGTTGCTGTGCTGTCATCCCGCGCTGCCGACGGTGTCGCAGGTGGCGCTGACGCTGAAGACCGTCGGCGGGCTCGGGGTGAACGAGATCGCGGCGGCCTTGCTGACGAAACCGGCGACCGTGGCGCAGCGGCTCGTGCGAGCGAAGAAGTGGTTGCGGGAGTCCGGGAGACCGCTCACACTGCCCGGCCCGGACGCACTGGAGTCCAGAGTGGACAGTGTGCTGGCCGTGCTCTACCTGTTGTTCAACGAGGGCTACGACGCGACGGCCGGCGAGGTCGCGGTGCGCGGCGAACTGTGCGGCGAGGCGATCCGGCTGGGCCGGCTGCTGCTGGCCGAGCCGAAGACGGATCTGCCGAGGGTGCGGGCGCTGGTCGCGCTGATGCTGCTCCAGGCGAGCAGGCTGCCCGCGCGGGTCGACCGGGACGGTGATCTGCTGCTGCTCGACGAACAGGACCGGGACCGCTGGGACCACGCGATGATCGCGGAGGGGACGCGGCTGTTCGAGCGGGCGTGCACCGGGCCGGAGATGTCGGCGTTCCACGTCGAGGCGGCGATCGCGTTGTGCCACAGCGCGGCCCCGCCGCCGGACTGGCGGCGGATCGTCGGCCTGTACGACGACCTGCTGGCGCTGCGCCCGTCACCGGTGGCGCGGCTGAACCGCGCGATCGCGCTTTCGATGGTGGACGGTGCTTTCGCGGGGATCGCCGAACTCGAAGCCGTCGAGGCCGACCTGCCGGACTACACGCTGCTGCCCGCCGTTCTCGGCGCGCTCTGGCTGCGTGCCGGCGACCCTGCGCGGGCCGCGGGCCACTACCGGCGGGCGCTCACCCTGCCGTGCTCGGAACCGCGACGCCGCTTCCTCACCAGGCGCCTGGCCTCGTGCACCCCGCCGCTCTGACCAGCACTTTCCCCTCGCCGCGCGCTAACCCCACCCCCCACCCGTCCCAGGGGGGGCGCGCCCCGCACCAGCGTATCGGGAGGGGGTGTCGGGGA
>NZ_MUXN01000018.1:8141-172872 GCF_001995215.1 Amycolatopsis azurea DSM 43854 | reverse complement strand
CCGCGCCGCAGGCGCCCGCCGAAGCACCGCGTCCGCCCCGTGCGCGCCAGCCGCGCCGTGCCCCGCAGGCCGCGCCCAGCCCCGAGGCTCCGACGCAGCGCCGTCCGCCGGTGGTGAACCCGGGCGCGCAGCAGCAGCCCGCGGTCCCGGCGCCGCCGCGCCGTCCCCGCCGCCCCGCTCAGCGACCGGTGCAGCAGACACCCGCCGCGCAGGCGCCGTCCGCGCCGTCCCTGTCGCCCGGTGTCCCGCCGCGGTCCGAGATGGACCGGCTGACGATGACCGACGAACTCGAAGCGATCGACGACGCGACGATCACCAAGCGCAAGATCGATCACACGCTCGCCCGGTTCTCCGCCGCGCACGACGAACTCGAAGCCGAAGAGGCCAAGAAGCGCGAGCGCCGCGAACGGCTCGCGTCCCGTCCCGCCGCGCTGCTGGAGCAGACCCGCACGGCGCTGCAGCGGGTGGTCACGACCACCGACCCGGAGCCCGCGGAAGCCGCCGAAGAAGCGTCCCCGCAGACCCGCCTGCAGGAGAAGAAGGAACGCAAGACCAGGCAGGCGGCCAAGGCGGGCCGGATCGCGGCCGCCGTGGTCGCCGCGCTCGTGTTCCTCTCCATCGGCACGGCGTGGGGTGCCCAGACCTGGTTCGACGCGAAGTTCAACAACGTCGCCTCGCTCGACGAAGACTCCGCCGACATCCAGGACGCCGCGGGCCAGACAGGCGACGAGAACTTCTTGATGGTCGGCTCCGACAGCCGTGACGGCGCGTCCGCCGAAGACGGCGTCGGCGACACGGAAGGCACCCCGGGCGCCCGGTCAGACACGGTCATGATCGCGCACGTCCCCGCCGACAGGCAGCGCGTCGTCATGGTGTCCTTCCCGCGCGACCTCGAGATCAGCCGCCCCGAATGCAAGCGGTGGGACCCGGCGACGTCGTCGTACTCGGACCAGGTCTCGCCGGCGCAGAAGATCACGAAGCTGAACACCGCCTACGCGGTCGGTGGCCCGCAGTGCGTCACGAAGGTCATCCAGCAGATCACCGGCATGAAGATGAACCACTTCGTCGGGATCGACTTCAACGGCTTCAAAGCCATGGTCGACGCCGTGCAGGGCGTCACCGTGTACAACGAGAAGCCGATCGACGACACCACGCTCGGCATGGTCATCCCGCAGGCGGGCGAGGTGCGGATCTCCGGCGACCAGGCGCTGAACTACGTCCGGGCGCGGCACGTCAAGGGCGACCCGACGTCGGACTACGGCCGGATCAAACGGCAGCAGGCCTTCCTCGGCGCGCTGCTGAAGACGGTGATGTCGAAGGACGTCATCCTGGACACCGGCAAGCTCAGCGGCTTCATCGACGCGTTCGCCAAGGCCACCTTCGGCGAGAACCTCGGCATCAACCAGATGATGACGCTGGCGAAGTCGATGAAGGGGATGGGCTCGGAAAAGGTCAAGTTCCTCACCGTGCCCACCACCGAAGAGGCGAACAAGCGCGGCAACGAGGTGCTGTTGCAGAGCAAGTCGAAGACGCTCTTCCAGGCGCTGATCAACAACACCCCGCTGGAAGAGAAGACCCCGGCGCCTCCCGCGAGCGACACGGCGGCCACGCCGACCAGCTCCGCCAAGTCCGGCGGCGCCAAGAAGAGCAGCAGCTCAGGCTGAAGATCCGCCGAAGGATCATTCGTTAGTCCGGGTTCACGTCAGGTTCACTCTGGGATGCGGCTTTTGGACCCTCTTCCCCGTAGGGTTGGGCCATGCGTGAGGCTTACCATGTCGAACTCGAACAGCTCGCCGAGAACCTAGCGAGCATGTCGCTCCAGGTCGCCGACGCGATGGAGCGGGCGACCCGGGCGTTGCTCGAGGTCGATCTCGGACTCGCCGAGCAGGTCATCAGCGACGACGCGAAGGTCGACGACGCGCGCGCCGAATGCGAGGAGCAGGCGTACGCGCTGCTGGCCCTGCAGGCACCCGTCGCGACCGACCTCCGGACCGTCCTCGCCGCGATCCACGCGGCGGAAAGCCTGGAGCGGATGGGCGACCTGGCGCTGCACGTGGCCAAGGCCGCGCGCCGCCGTCACCCCGACCCCGTGCTCCCCGATGCCGTGCGGGGCGACTTCGCCAAGATGGGCGAGGTGGCCGTCAAGCTGGCCCGGCAGGCCGAGCAGGTCATCAAGTCCAAGGACGTCGAGGCCGCCCGCACGATCGAGTCGGACGACGACGAGGTCGACGAGATCCACAAGCACCTGTTCACGGTCATCATGGACCGGAACTGGGACCACGGCGTCGCCGCGGCCGTGGACGTCACCCTGCTGGGCCGCTTCTACGAGCGCTTCGCCGACCACGCCGTCTCGGTCGCGCGCCGGATGATCTTCGTGGTGACCGGCAAGATGCCCGGCTACGGCACCGAAGACATCTAAGGGCTGAAGGGGACTTTCCCCTCGTCAGACGTAGCGAAGGGGCCCTTCACCGCATCGGATGCGGTGAAGGGCCCCTTCGCGTCTGTCGGCATCCCAATCCCTCGCGACATGCCCTGGTACCGCAAGTAGTCGACTAATCGCGTCAATGGCCCAGGTACATGAAGGCCCCCTTCCTTGCGCCTGGCGCAAGGAAGGGGGCCTTCATGTACCTGCCGAGACTCAGCCAAACCTGCCCGAGATGTAGTCCTCGGTCGCCTTCTCGTCCGGGTTCGAGAAGATCTTCTCGGTGTCGTTCAGCTCCACCAGGCGGCCCGGCTGGCCGACGCCCGCCAGGTTGAAGAACGCGGTCTGGTCCGAGACGCGCGCCGCCTGCTGCATGTTGTGCGTCACGATGACGATCGTGTACTCCTTCTTGAGCTCACCGATCAGGTCCTCGATGGCCAGCGTCGAGATCGGGTCGAGCGCGGAGCACGGTTCGTCCATCAGCAGCACGTCCGGCCGCACGGCGATCGCCCGCGCGATGCAGAGCCGCTGCTGCTGACCACCGGAGAGGCCGCCGCCGGGCTTGTTCAGCCGGTCCTTGACCTCGTTCCACAGGTTCGCGCCGCGCAGGGCGCGCTCGGCGACCTCGTCGAGTTCCTTCTTGCCTTTGGTGCCACCGAGGCGCAGGCCGGCCACGACGTTGTCGCGGATCGACATCGTCGGGAACGGGTTGGGCCGCTGGAACACCATGCCGATCGTGCGGCGGACCTGCACCGGGTCGACCCCGGCGCCGTAGATGTCCTCGCCGTCGAGCAGCACCTCACCCTCGACGCGGGCGCCGGGGATGACCTCGTGCATGCGGTTCAGCGTGCGCAGCACCGTCGACTTGCCGCAGCCCGACGGGCCGATGAAAGCGGTGACGTTCCGCGGCGGCACCGAGAGGGTGACGCCGTCCACGGCGTGGAATTTGCCGTAGTAGATGTCCACGTCCTTGACGTCGATTCGTTTGGCCATCTCAAACAGCTCACTTCTTCTTCGGGGCGACAAGACGGGCAAAGAGCATGGCGAGAAGGTTCACGATCGCGATGATCAGCACCAGGGTGAGCGCGGCACCCCAGATCCGGTCGAACGCGACGGTACCTTCGTCGAACGGGTTGCTGACCCGTTCGTTGTTCATCAGAAGCGGCAGTGCGGCCTGTTCGCCACCGAAGATGTCCCAGTTCACGTAGGCGGAGTAGCCCACGAGGACCAGCAGCGGCGCGGTCTCGCCCATGACCCGGGCGAGCGCCATCATGATGCCGCCGATGATGCCGGACAGCGCGGTCGGCAGGACGATCTTCATGATCGTCTTCCACTTCGGCACGCCGAGCGCGTAGGAGGCCTCGCGCAGGTCGTCCGGGACGATCCGCAGCATCTCCTCCGAGGAGCGCACGACCACCGGGATCATCAGCAGCACCAGGGCGAGCGACACGGCGAAACCGCTGCGCGGGAGGCCGAACGTCGTGATCCACAGCGCGTAGATGAACAGCGCCGCGACGATCGAGGGGACACCGGAGAGGATGTCGACCATGAACGTCGTGACCTTCGCGAGTTTGCCTCGGCCGTACTCGACCAGGTAGATCGCGACCAGCATGCCGATCGGGACCGCGATGATCGCGCAGACCAGGCCTTGCAGCACCGAACCGATGACGGCGTGCAGCACGCCGCCGCCGACCTCGTCCGACAGCACCGAACCGAAGTCCTCGGTCCACCAGTTGCTGTAGGGGATCCGCTTGACGCCGTTGATGACCACCGTGGCGAGCAGCCACACCAGCGGCACGACGGCGATCAGGAACGACAGCCAGATCAGGACCGTCGCGATGCCGTTCTTGGCCTTCCGCGCCAGGCTGACCTGCTGGAAGGCGGGGGTGGTGGCAGGGGTCTTCTCGAGCGTGGTGGACATGCTCAGTCCCCCTTCTTGGCGATGATGGATCGCGCGGCGAAGTTGACGATGAACGTCAGCAGGAACAGCACGAGGCCGGCCGCGATGTACGCGCCCGCCGAGATCTCGTTGTTGAGTTCCGCGTAGTCCGCCGCGATCTTCGAGGCGAAGGTGGCGCCACCGTCGAAGAGGCTCCAGGTGAACTCGCGGCCCACCGCGCCGGTCAGGATGATCGCGAGCGCGATCGTCTCGCCGAGCGCACGGCCGAGACCCAGCATCGAGGCGCCGATGTACCCGGCCTTGCCGAACGGCAGCACCGTGGTGCGGATGACCTCCCAGCGGGTGGCGCCCAGCGCCAGCGCGCCTTCGATGTGCGGGGTCGGGGTCCGCTCGAACACCTCACGCGACAGCGAGGTGATGATCGGCAGGATCATCACGGCGAGCACGATGCCCGCGGTGAAGATCGTGCCGCGCATGTCCGGCGAGACGTTGCCCGCCGCGAAGATCGGGACCCACGAGAAGGTGTCGTTGACCCACTGGGAGAAGGGCTCGATCGTCGGCGCGAAGACCATCAGGCCCCACAGGCCGTAGATGATCGAGGGGACCGCCGCGAGCAGGTCGATCACGTAGGCGAAGGGCTTCGCCAGCCGCTTCGGCGCGTACTGGGTGAGGAACAGCGCGATGCCGAGCGAGATCGGCATCGCGATGATCAGCGCCAGCAGCGCGGAGTAGACGGTCACCAGCAGCAGGCCCATGATGCCGAACTTCATGTCGTTCGGCTCGGTCTGCCAGACCTGGCTGGTCAGGAAGTTGACGTTGTCGGCCTGGAGCGCCGGGATCGCCTGCACCAGCAGGAACAGCCCGATCAGGCCGATCAGCGAGACGACGAAGACGCCGGCTCCGGTGGTCAGGAACTGGAAGATGCGGTCACCGGGCCGCACCGTCCTGGAATTGGGGCTCGCGAGTGGCACCGAGGACTTCTCGGGCGGTGACGCGGCAGGTTGCTCCGAAATCGGGTCCTCCGTGAAGGTCTCGCGGACGCCAGAACGCCCACCGGGGTCGCCGGTGGGCGTTCTGGGCGAAGACGAATCGCTCATCGACTACTTCTGTCCAGCCTGTTTACTGATCGACCTGAAGATCGGCGACAGGGTCAGGCGATGGCCTTGACGGCGGTCAGGACCTTGTCCTGCAGGCTCTGCGGGATCGGCACGTAGCCCTTGTCCGAAAGCGGCTTCTGACCGTCGGTGGCGGCGACGTTCAGGAACGCCTTGACGGCCTTGGCGACCTCGGGGTCGGCGTACTTCGAGCAGACGATCTCGTAGGTGGCGAGGATGATCGGGTAGGTACCGGCGACGTTGCTGGAGTAGATCGCGTTCAGGTCCAGCGCGAGGTCGTTGGTGCCTTCCTTCTTGAACTTCGCCGCGTCGAGGGCCTTGGCGACGTTCGCCGCGGTGAGCTCGACACCGCCGGAGCCGCTGTCGATCAGGGCGGCGTTGATGCCGTCCTTCGCGAACGCGGACTCGACGTAGGTGATGGCGCCGTCGGTGGCCTTGACCGCGCTGGCGACACCGTTGGACTTCTCGGCACCGTTACCGACGCCACCGTTGAACTTCTTGCCGTCGCCCTGGGTCCAGGCGCCCTTCGAGGCGGCCTTCAGGTACTTCTGGAAGTTGTCGGTGGTGCCCGACTCGTCGGTGCGGGAGATGACCTGGATGGCCTTGTCCGGCAGGTTGACGCTCTCGTTGCCCTTGACCGCCTTGATGGCCGGGTCGTTCCACTTGGTGATGCCGCCGTTGAAGATCTTGGCGGTGACCTCGGGGGTCAGGGTCAGCTTGTCGACACCGGAGACCTTGTAGGCCACGGCGACCGGGCCGATGACGAGCGGGAGGTTCCACGCGTCGGAGGCGCAGCGGGCCTTGGCCTTGTCGGCTTCCTCGCCCTCCTTGAGGGGCGAGTCCGAACCGGCGAAGTCGACCTGGTTCGCGTTGAACTGCTTGATGCCGGCGCCGGAACCGCTGGGGTTGTAGTTCACCTTCTGGCCGGCGCACTTGGCGGCGTACTGCTGCACGAAGATGTCGACCGCGGTCTTCTGCGCGGACGAGCCCTCGGCCGAAAGCGGGTTCTTGCCGCCGCATTCGACGCCTGCCGTGCCACTGGGCGCGGAAGCGGCGCCAGAGCTCTGGGGCTTGGTCGCCGCCGGGTCGGATCCACAGGCGCCGAGCACGAGGGCGGCGGTGGCCACGATGCCGATCGCGCCCGCGGGCCGCATGATCTTCACTGCATTTCCTCCACTGGGAGACTTTCGCCGGATCGGTGGAACGGGAGCGTTCCTTCCGGACCCGGACATTAAGCACCGACAGTGGACAGGCGACCGTCTAAGGGTGAACGGCAAGTGAACAAGGCGGCCGATGTGAGCAGCGCGACTACTCCGAAAGTGGGCCGTGTCCCGCCCGTGACCTGGGCGTCTGCTCTCCGTGACCGGTCAAGTGCCGCACGTGTGAACGCGGTTACCGAGCGTATTGAACGTCGACCTCGTATCGGGTGAAGCCCAGCTTCGAATAGACCGCGAGCGCCGGAGCGTTGTCGCCTTCGACGTACAAGATCACTTGACCCAGCCCGCGATCACGGAGATACCGGAGCCCGGCGAGGGTAAGCGCCTTCCCGAGGCCGCCGCCCTGCGCGTCCGGGTCGATGCCGACGACGTAGACCTCGCCGGCGGGCTCGCCGCCGAACCTGCCGGGTACCGCCTCGTGGACCTTCGTCCAGTGGAAGCCGATGACCTTCCCGTCCTCTTCCGCGAGGAAGAAGCCCTCGGGGTCGAACCAGGCTTCCTTCTCGGTCGCCCGCACCTCGTCGGCGGTCAGGGCGCCCTGCTCGGGGTGCCAGTCGAAGGCGCGCGCGTTGACGCGGACCATCGCCTCCTCGTCCTGGCCGGGAACGAACGTGCGCAGCGTGACCCCTTCGCGCGTCACGGGTTCCGGCCAGTCCGCCGCTTCGGCGTCGGCATGCAGGATCAGCAGCTCACGGGCGCGCTCGAAGCCCTCGGTCCCGGCGATGTGGACGGCGGCGGGGTGGTCGCCGTGCGCCCAGACGCGCAGCGGCTTCCCGTCGGCGTGCTCGACGAGAGCCCTGGTGGCCGCGCGGCCGTGACCGGACCGGCGGTGCGCGGGATGGACGAACAGTTCGGCGACCTGGTTACCGTGCGAATCGCCTTCGGTGTCCAGGTGCGCGTACACGACCAGCTCACCGTCGACGTGCCCCAGCAGGTGCCGGCCACCGGCGAAACCGGTGTCCTGGGGATCACCGTCGGCCTCGCGCACGGCGAGCAGGAAGTCGTGGATCTCTTCCGTTTCCGGTTCACCGGTCCAAGACAGATCGAGCATGAAACCGACCCTACCGGGGAACCAGAAGGACGCCCGGGCGTCTTGTCGGACAGGAAGGGAAGGGAATCAGTGCGCGGAAAGCTCGTTCGGCTCGTAGACGCTCGCGTCCGGGGCGATGGCCTGCTGCTTGGCCGCGGCCCCCTTGGACGGCCGTTCGAACTTGTAGCCGACGTTGCGCACGGTCCCGATCATCTGCTCGTGCTCCGGCCCCAGCTTGGCGCGCAGGCGCCGGACGTGGACGTCGACCGTGCGCGTGCCGCCGAAGAAGTCGTAACCCCAGACCTCCTGGAGCAGCTGGGCGCGGGTGAACACCCGGCCGGCGTGCTGGGCGAGGTACTTGAGGAGCTCGAACTCCTTGTAGGTGAGTTCGAGAGTGCGCTTGCGGAGCTTCGCGGTGTAGGTCGCCTCGTCGATGACCAGTTCGCCGACGCGGAGCTCGGCGTCGACCTGCGCGGCGCCGCCGTCGCGGGTGGTGACCAGCCGCAGCCGGGCGTCGACCTCGGCGGGACCGGCGGTCGGGAGCATGATGTCGTCGGTGCGCCATTCCGCGCTGACCGCGACCAGTCCGCCTTCGCCGACGACGGCGATCACCGGCGTGGAGGCCTCGTCCTCACCGGCGCCCTTGAGCAGACGACAGAGGCTCTTCGCGGAGGCGAGATCGGTGCGGGCGTCGAGGACGATGACGTCGCGGTGGCCGGCGTCGAGGAGCGCGGTCACTTCCGGAGCACGTACGCGTACGGTGTGGGGCAGCAGATCGAGGGCGGGCAGCACCGCGGTCGCGTCGGGTTCCGCAGTCAACACCAGAAGGTCCAGGCTCATCGCCGCACCGCCCTAACTCGTAGTCGCCGTATACGTGGCTACAGCCGGTGCTTAGTGAGAATAGCGGGTGAACAGCCGAGGACCTACCCCGTGCTGGATCGATCACACCTGGCCAAAGAGGTTCGAGAAGGAGATTTGACGCGATGGTGAGCAGGCCCGTGGCGCGTGACGAACGGCCGTCCCCAGGCCGGTCCGCCAAGCGACCGAAGCGGCGTGGACGGGGCTGGCTCATCGCCCTCGCGGTGCTGCTGGTGCTGCTGGTCGGGGCTGATTTCGGGGCGGCGGCGTTCGCCGAGCACACGATCTCCCAGAAGGCCCGCGAACAGCTGAAGCTGGCCAACGATCCGGCGGTCACGGTGCACGGTTTCCCGTTCCTGACCCAGGCCCTCTCCGGTGACTACAGTCACATCACCATCAACGCCCAGGGCGTCGCCGTTCCGCCGAAGCTGAACGACGTGGACTTCAACGCCGACATGAGCGACGTCACGGCGCCGCTCTCGGACCTGACGTCCGGCAACACCAAGGCGATCACCATCGGCACGCTCAAGGGCGAGGTGATCATCAAGGCCGCCGACATCGCTCGGCAGGCGCCGCTGAACAAGATCGAGAACCTGAAGATCGAGCCGGTCACCGAGGACTACGTCCGCAACGGCGACAGCGGGCAGGGCGAGACGAAGCCCACGACGACCACCAACGAGAACGGCGAGCCGGTGGACACCGCCAGCGCCGGGATCCGGGTTTCGGGCAACGTGCAGATCGCCGGGCAGAAGGTGGAGATCTTCTGCTTCGCGATGATCGAACTGGACGGGCGGAAGATCCGTCTCGAGCCGAAGCGGCTCCAGTTCGGGAATGACAAGGAGACCACCGTCGTTCCCCAGGCTGTGCAGGACGCGCTGCTCCCGAACTTCAACGCGACCATCGACACCGGCACGATGCCGTTCTCGGTGACCCCGACGTCGGTGCGCGTGAACAGCGGTTCGGTGACCATCAAGGGCGAAGGCAAGAACGTCGCCTTCAGCGGAGCGCAGCCGCAGGGTTGACGACACAGAGGTGATCGCGAATGACCGGGGTGTGGGTGCTGCTGGGTGTCCTGGTGCTCGGCGGCGTGGCGGGCGCGCTGTTGCAGGCGCGCAACGGCCGCATCAGGGCCGCGAAGGCCGCTGACGTGACCAAGCTGCCGGAGCGCGTCTCCGCCACCCTCGCGCCCGAGGGCGTCACCCTGGTCCAGATCTCCACCACGTTCTGCGCGCCGTGCCGCCACACCCGCGTGATCCTGTCGGCGCTCGCGGAGAAGACCGACGGCCTCACGCACGTCGATCTGGACGTCACCGAGACCCCGGAAGTCGCCCAGGCACTTTCGATATTGCGGACTCCGACGACGCTTGCCCTGACCCCGGACGGCCGGGAGGTCTTCCGCGTCGGCGGCGTTCCCCGAGGTCAGGAGCTTCTCGAAGCCCTGAAACCCCATCTGGCGAACGTCTGATCCCGAATTTTGGGAAGCGTCCCAAGGTGTGAACACGGTTCCCAACCTGAGGGAGCTCTGCGTACCCTCGCACCCGTGAACAGGCTGCCCCGAACCTTGCTGACCCAGCGCCGCGCAGTGGATCTGTGCCGCGTTCGCAGCAGCCTGTGTCCGGCCTGCTGATCGCGCCTTTGAAGCCGTCGCCGCGTGCCCTGACCGGCACGCACCTCTTTCCCTCTCGTTCGCAGGAGGAACCATGTCCGCAGGACCGGCCGTCGACCCCCGGGGTCCGCGTTTCGCCGCCATCCTGACGACGATCGTGCTCGCGGTCGTGCTCATCACCCAGTGGTGGCCACTGCTCGCGGCGCAGGCGGTGGTGTTCGCGATCGGCGCCTTCGTCGGCCTGAAGCCGGCGCCGTATTCCCTGGTCTACCGCTACCTGGTGGCGCCGCGGCTCGGCCCGACGACCGAACGCGAGGACGCCGCCCCGCTGCGGTTCGCGCAGGCCGTCGGTTTCGTGTTCGCCGTCATCGGCACGGTCGGCTTCGCCGCCGGCCTGACCGCGCTCGGCTTCGTCGCGACGGCGTTCGCGCTGTTCGCGGCGTTCCTCAACGCGGCGTTCAACTTCTGTCTCGGTTGCGAGATGTACCTGCTCATCAAGCGTTTCAGCCCCAGCCCTCGCGCGTCCTAACCCAGAAAGAGAGTCAGCTCCATGAGCCGTGAAGACGTCCTGGTCACCACCCAGTGGGCCGAGGAGAACCTGGACACCCCGGGTGTCGTGTTCATCGAGGTCGACGAGGACACGACCGCGTACGACAACGGACACATCCGCGGGGCGGTGAAGTTCGACTGGCGCAAGGACCTGCAGGACGGGGTCCGCCGCGACTTCGTCAACAAGGAGGGCTTCGAGAAGCTGCTCTCGGAGAAGGGCGTCTCCAACGACGACCGCGTCGTCCTCTACGGCGGCAACAACAACTGGTTCGCCGCGTACGCGTACTGGTACTTCAAGCTCTACGGCCACGAGAACGTGCAGCTGCTCGACGGCGGCCGCAAGAAGTGGGAGCTCGACGGGCGCGAGCTGAACTCGGAAGAGGTCAAGCGCGAGGCCACCACGTACAAGGCCAAGGAGCAGGACCTCTCGATCCGCGCGTTCCGCGACGAGGTCGTCCAGGCCATCGGCGGCAGCAACTTCGTCGACGTGCGTTCGCCCGACGAGTTCTCCGGCAAGCTGCTCGCCCCGGCGCACCTGCCGCAGGAGCAGTCGCAGGTCCCGGGCCACATCCCGGGCGCGCTGAACGTCCCTTGGGCCAAGGTCGCCAACGAAGACGGCACCTTCAAGACCGAGGACGAGATCAAGGAGCTGTACTCCGACGAGGGCCTCGACGAGTCGAAGTCCACGATCGCCTACTGCCGGATCGGCGAGCGTTCGTCCATCGCGTGGTTCGCGCTGCACGAGCTCCTCGGGTACGACGCCGTGAAGAACTACGACGGTTCATGGACGGAATACGGCTCGCTCGTCGGCGTGCCGGTCGAGTTGGGAGCTAAGTGATGGCTGACGACAGCTGCGGCGCACCGGTCCAGGAGGCCACGCCCGCCGATTACGACACCCGCGGCCAGGTCGTGCTGGCCGGCAAGGTGACCGGCTCGGAGGGGCCCGTCGGCGGCGCCTTCGTGCGGTTGCTGGACGGCGGCGGCGACTTCACCGGCGAGGTCGTCTCGTCGGCGGACGGCGACTTCCGCTTCTACGCCGCCCCCGGCGACTGGACGGTGCGCGCGCTGCACCGCTCCGGCAACGGCGAGGCCTCCGTGACCGCTCAGGGTCCGGGCGTCCACCAGCTCCAGGTCTCCGTCGCCTAAGACGGGCTGAAGGGGCCCTTCACCGCATGTCATGCGGTGAAGGGCCCCTTCGTCGCGTGTGATGCGGCGAAAGCGTCCTTCAGCTCCTTGTGGGCACTGCCACGCACCCTCGGCAGGCCCGTCCGGGCAGGTAGCGACTAAAGTGCGTGGCGTGGAGATCCTGTTTACGACCCTGCTGGTGCTCGCCGGCGTCGCGATCACCTGGTTCGCCGTGTACGTCGTCTACCGGCTTTACGCGGACCAGCGCTGACCCATGACGGCTAGTGGCGACGAGGCCATCCAGGCCGCGGAAAAGCGCGCGGAAAGCACGCGCGACCGGAACCTTCCCCAGTTCGACGACATGCCCATCCCGGGCGACACGGCGAACCTGCGCGAGGGTCCGAACCTCAACGACGCCTGCCTGGCGCTGCTGCCGCTCGTCGGCGTGTGGCGCGGCGAAGGCGAGGTCGACTACCCGACCATCGACGGCCCGTACCGGTTCGGCATGCAGCTGACCATCGCGCACGACGGCCGCCCCTTCCTCACGCACGAGGCCCGCGCCTGGCTGCTCGACGAAGACGGCAAGGTCATCCGTCCCGCCGCGCGCGAATCCGGGTTCTGGCGTCCGCAAGCCGACGACACGATCGAGCTGCTGCTGACCCACAACACCGGCATCGTCGAACTCTTCTACGGCAAGCCTCGCGGCAAGGCCTCGGTTCCGGCCTGGGAGCTGGGCACCGACGCGGTCGTCCGCACTTCGACGGCCAAGGACGTCACGGCCTCGCAGCGGCTCTACGGCATCGTCAACGGCGAACTCGGCTACGTCGAGGAGCGCGCCATGATGGGCCAGGAACTCCAGCCGCACACGTCGGCGCTGCTGCGTCGCGTGGTGGGCTGACCGTCTCCCGTGCGGTGGCGTGCCTACGGCGAGCACGCCGCCCTGCTCGACTGTGATTCCCTGACGCAGACGATCGCCGCGCACGCCGCGGTCTCGTCTTCCCGTCCGTCCGGGATCGCCGAACTCGTCCCCGGCGCCCGCAGCCTGCTCGTGGTGGAAACCCCGGGTTCGGGCGCCCTCGCCGCCGTCCGTGACCTCCTGTCAGGCGCGGACCTCGAACATCCGCCGGAGGGCGAACCGCGCGAGATCACCCTCGACGTCACCTACGACGGCGAAGACCTCGAACTCGTCGCACGGGACGCCGGACTGTCCACTGAGGACGTCGTCCGGCTGCACACCGGCGCCGTCTACACCGTGGCCTTCACCGGGTTCGCGCCCGGTTTCGGTTATCTGACAGGACTTCCCGAACCACTGCGGCAGCCACGGCTGCCGTCTCCGCGCACTCGTGTGCCGCCGGGTTCGGTCGGGATCGCGGGTGAGTTCACCGGCGTGTACCCGCGCGTCTCGCCCGGTGGCTGGCGGCTGATCGGCCATACCCGGACCGTCCTGTTCGATCCGCGCGCCGATCCGCCCGCGTTGCTCGCGCCCGGCGACCGCGTGCGGTTCCGGAGTGCCGGATGAGGGCGCTCGAAGTGGTCCGTCCGGGTCCGCTCGCGCTGGTCCAGGACCTCGGCAGGCCCGGCTACGCGCATCTCGGCGTCCCGCCGTCCGGCGCGCTGGACGTCCCGGCGCTGCGGCTGGCCAACCGGCTCGTCGGCAACGGCGAGGGCGCCGCGGGCGTCGAGTGCCTCCTCGGCGGGCTGAGCCTGCGCGCCACGACGTCCTGCACGATCGCGGTGACCGGTCCCGCCGTCGACGTCGAGGTCGACGGGCGCGCGGCCGGCTCGCACGTGCCGGTGTGGCTGGCGCCGGGTCAGGTGGTGACGATCGGCGCGCCCGCCACCGGTTTGCGGTGCTACCTCGCGGTTTCCGGCGGGATCGCGGTGGAGGCGGAACTCGGCAGCCGGTCGCGGGACGTCCTCTCGGAGATCGGACCCGCTCCGCTCGAGACAGGCGATGTCCTCCCGCTCGGCACCCCGTCCGTGCCCGGAGGCGCCGACGTCGTGCTGCCCACCGCCGCTCCGGCGTCGTTGGTCGTGGAGGTGGAGCCGGGCCCGCGTGCGCACTGGTTCGAGCACCTGGCGGCCGGGCTCGCGAAGACCTGGACGGTGACGGCGGAATCGAACCGCGTCGGCCTCCGGCTCGACGGGCCCGCGTTGACCCGCGAGGCCGGATACGTCGAGCGGGAGCTGCCGAGCGAAGGCCTGCTGACCGGAGCGATCCAGGTTCCGCCGAACGGGTTGCCGGTCGTTTTCCTGGCGGATCATCCGACCACCGGCGGTTATCCGGTGGCGGCGGCGGTGAGACGGGCGTCACTCCCGACGCTCGCGCAGGCCCGTCCCGGAACCCTTCTCCGCTTTCACTCGTCCACGAGGGTGTGGAACAGGTAAAGGTCGACGGTGGCACAGGTGTCATCGACACGAATTCGGTCCCTTCGCAGCCCGAACTCCCGCAGTCGCTGCGGATCGCGCTGGCCACCGGCCAGATGCGGCGCCCGCTCGGCGACACGCTCCGCCCGCTTCTCGCTCTCTTCGCCGACGGCGATTACCAGGTCACCGGCCCCGAACGGCTGGCCGAGGACCGCTATCTGACCCCGAGCGCCGACTGGCCGCCCGCCGACGTCTCGCGGGTCGGCTACTACCGGACGGCGATCAAGAGCGGGCACCGTCCGGTCGCGGTCGTGCTGGAAACCGCGGACGCGGCGGTGATCCTCGACGGGCACCACAAGATCGCGGCCTACCGCGAAGAAGCGATCCTGCCGCACCTGCTGATCATCAGCCCGCTCGACTGATGGACGCCCCGCGATTCCGCGATCCCCAGCTCCGGATCGAGGACCTCGCGGACGAGCCGATCCTCGTCCTCTGCCCGCGCTGCGGCGGCCGGGCCTCGGTGACCGCCTCCCGGCTGACCTGTCCCGCGTGCGGACTGGTGCGGGAGGACCCTCGGCCCGATTTCCACGCGTGGAACCGGCCCATCGATCCGTTCTTCCACGAGCCCTTGTGGCTGCGCGCCGACTGTCGCGGGAACACCCTGTGGGCGTTCCACGAACGTCACCTCGACCTGCTCGAACGATTCGTCGCGGCGAAGCTGCGCGAACGCGGGCCAGGGGACGACCCCGGCATGACCTTGGTCGCACGGCTGCCGTCGTGGATGACGGCGGCGAAGAACCGCGACGAGGTCCTTCGCGCCATCACCAAGCTGCGCGCGACGCTCAGCTGATCGCGTATTCGCTCTCGTACGCGGCGGCCAGTTCGGCGTGGATCGCGCTGGAGTCGCCGAGCGCGACGCCGTCGAGCGTGTGCACCCTGGTCAGCTTGCGGACCGACGAGGCGAGGAACAGTCCTTCGCCAGCGGTGAGGTCCGCGACCTTGAGCGGCTCCACCTTGACCGACCAGCCCGCCCGCTCGGCACCGCGGAACAGCGCGGCCTGCGTCGTCCCCGGCAGGATGCCGATGGTCGCCGGCGGCGTGTAGAGCGTCTTGTCCTTCGCGAGGACGACCGTCGAAGTCGGCCCTTCGAAGACCGAACCGTCGGCGGCGGTGAAAATCACATCGCTCGCGCCGCGGCGGCCCGCCTCCCGCAGCGCGGCCATGTTGACGCCGTACGAAATCGACTTCGCGCCCAGCAGCAGCCACGGCGCGCGCTCGGCGAGGTCGGGCTCGATACCGCGTTCGAGGGTGACCGCCGCGACGCCTTCGACGCGGGCCCGCAGGACCTTCTCGTCGATCTCCACGCCGAGCGCGAACCCGAACGGCTTCGCTTCCGGATCGCCGTCGATTCCCCTGGTGTACACCAGTTTCAGCGCGATTTCGGCGGTGCCGGACCAGTTGTCGATGACGACCCGCGCGGCGCGTTCCCAGTCCGCCAGTACCGGCTCGGGCAGGTCGAGCATGGCCGCGGAACGGGCCAGCCGCTCGAGGTGCGGGCGGAGTTCGCGGGGGCGTCCGTCGACGACGAGGATCGTCTCGAACACGCCATCGCCGCGAAGCAACCCGAGGTCGTCCACTCGCAGGTGAGCGGCTTCGGGGTCGGCCAGGGTCCCGTCGAGGAAGGCAAGCACGCGCATGGGGACACGGTACTCACTAGCATGGGTTTCATGCCCTACCGCTCCCCCTTGCTCGACCTTCCCGGACCGATCGCGGCACCCGACGGGCATCCTGAAGAGGGTGTCCCGTGGCATTGGGGAGACCCCTTCGCCGAGCAACGGACGGCGGCGCGCGGCGCGGTCGTGATCGACCGTTCGCACCGCGAGATCCTGGCCGTGACCGGGGAAGAGCGGTTGTCCTGGCTGCATTTGGTGATCTCGCAGCACGTCACCGGGCTCGCCGACGGCACCGGCACCGAGGCTCTCGTGCTGGACAGTCAGGGCCGCGTCGACACCCACATGGTCGTCGCGCATTCCGGCGGCACGGTGTGGCTGGACAGCGACCGGGGCGCGATGGCCTCCAGCGCGTTGCCCTCCGGCGGCAAGCAGACGTTGCGCGAGTACCTCGAAGCGATGAAGTTCTGGTCCAAAGTGGACATCCGCGACGTGTCCGGGGAACTGGCGCTGCTGACCGTCCTCGGCCCCGACGCGGACCGGGTGCTGGACTCCGTGGGTGTCTCGCTGGGCGCGGACGCCTACTCCGTCGCGCCGATCCCCGGCGGTTTCGCGCGGCGGATGCCGTGGCCCGGACGGCACAGCGTCGACCTCGCCGTGCCTCGCGCTGAACTCGCCGACTGGTGGCGCCGCCTGACCGACGCGGGCGCACGCCCGGCGGGCAGCTGGGCCTTCGACGCGCTGCGGGTCGAGTCGCTGCGGCCGCGGCTGGGACTCGACACCGACGAGCGCACGATCCCGCACGAGGTGAACTGGGTCGACTCCGCCGCGCACGTGGCGAAGGGCTGCTACCGCGGGCAGGAGACCGTCGCGAAGGTCCACAACGTCGGGCGGCCACCGCGGTACATGGCGCTGCTGCACCTGGACGGTTCGCCGGAGATCACGCCGGAGACCGGTGACCCGGTGGTCCTCGGCGAGCGGACGGTCGGGCGTGTGGGCAGCGTGGTGCAGCATCACGAACTGGGGCCGATCGCGCTGGCGCTGGTCAAACGCTCGACGCGGCCGGGCGCCGAACTGCTGGTCGGCGCCGAGGACCGCGTCGTGCAGGCGGCCATCGACCCGGACTCGGTGCCGGGTGAGGCTCCCGCTCCCGGCCGGGAGGCCGCCCAGCGACTGCGGGGCTGAACTGGACCCGGCTCGGGCCGACCCGGTCTGGTCCGGTCCGTGAAGGACTCCTTGAGGGACTCTGGGTCCCTCAAGGAGTCCTTCACGGCCTCCGGGACCGGCACTTTCGCCCCAACTGCCACACCAGTCACAACGGCGTCGCGTGAAGGCCCCCTTGCCTCGGCTGAGCGCAGGGAACTCGGCCTTCACTCGCGACCGAGGCACCGCCAAGTACATGAAGGCCCCCTTGCTCGCGCTAGGCGCAAGCAAGGGGGCCTTCATGTACTGCCGCTCCCACCTACCGCCGGGGGTCGAAGGGCCCTTTCCCCACATCTCACGCGGCGAAGGACGCTTTCCGCCCGTCACACGCGGCGAAAGTCCCCTTCACCCCAGTTGTCCACAACTCCGCCCACCTGTGGACAACCTCGCCGACCAGCACTTTCCCCCCTCCGCCCCCGGTAGACTGGACCTGGGGCCGCCCCCGGGACGGGTGGGGGGCGCGCTCTGGAAGGGACCGAAAGAGCGGTAGCGCAGTGGAGGGTGTCGGGGAGGGCAGAGATCCTTGTGGTATCGCTCCCTGCGGAACATTTCGGCGTGAGCGCGATAAGCTACGCGCGTGATCGAAGTCCGGCCCGGTGGTCGCCGTCGTATCGACCGCGTGCTCGGCCCTGGGTATCTCAGCGACCTCGGCGAGCTGACTCTCTCCGTGCTGCGCGAGCGCCGTGACGAGGCCGCGCAGGAGGAGACCGACCTCTCGTACCTGCGGCGTCTGCTGCACGCGCGGATCGACATCGTGCGGGCCGAGCAGGAGCGCCGGAGTTCGGGCGGCGAGAGCAGTGTCGTCGAGCGGCTGGCCGCGATCCTGGCGGACAACGCGATCGGCCCGGCCACGGGTTCGGGCAGGCATCAGCGGCTGGAGCCGTCCCGCGCGGGCGAGCACCGGCGGTTCGCCGAGGCGCTCATCGGTGACACGGACCTTTCCGACGTCAGCACGCTCTCGGACGAGAAGCTGCTCAACGCCCTCAACCGGTACGCCGACGAAGAGGTCTCGGTCTCTTCGTATCGCCGCGAGGTGCAGGGCGTGATGGACACGATCAACGCCGAGATCGCGACCCGCTACCGCAAGGGCACGGCGTCCGTCGACGACCTGCTCGACACCGAACGCGGCGGGTCCGAGTGACGAATCCCGTCCTGGTCGAGGTCGTCCGATCCGGTTTCGTGGAGAGCACGCACCGCGGCGCGCTCGTGATCACCGCCCCGGACGGGTCGGTCCGGTTCTCCGCGGGCGACATCGGGCGCCCGGTCTACCCGCGCTCGTCCAACAAACCGCTCCAGGCCGTCGGGATGCTGCGCGCCGGCCTCACGATCGACGACGAGGACCTCGCGCTGGGCTGCGGATCGCACAACGGCGAGCCCGGCCACGTCGAGGGCGCCTTGTCGATGCTTTCCCGCGCGGGCCTGACCGAGGACGCGCTGGCCTGCCCGCCCGCCTTCCCGCTGCACGAGCCGAGCATGCTGGCCGTGGCCGCGGCGGGGAAACGCCGCGCCGCCATGAACTGCTCCGGCAAACACGCCGCGATGCTCACGACCTGCGCCCAGCTCGGCTGGGCCACCGAGGACTACGCGGCCGCGAACCACCCGCTGCAGAAGGTCATCCAGGACACCATCGGCGACCTCACCAGCGAGACGATCGAAACGGTCGGTGTCGACGGTTGCGGCGCCCCGCTGTTCGCGTTCTCCCTCACCGGCCTCGCCCGGTCCTTCGGCAGGCTGGTCACCGCGATGGGCGGGCCGGACCGCCGGGTCGCGGACGCCGTCCGCGCGCATCCGTGGCAGGTCGCGGGCACCGGCCGCGAGGACACCGTCCTCATGCGGAGCGTGGAGGGCCTGCTCTCGAAGGGCGGCGCCGAGGGAGTACACGCGTTCGCCCTCCCGGACGGCACCGCGCTGGCGCTGAAGATCGACGACGGCAACGCGCGGGCACGGATCCCGCTGCTGCTCGCGACCCTGCGCCACCTCGGCATCGACCCGAGCGACGAGGCGAGCGGCCTCGCGCGCAACGCGGTCTTGGGCGGCGGGAAGCCGGTCGGCGAACTGAAGGTCACCGACGGGCTCTTCGGCTAGTTCGCGCGTTCCCGCGCGGCCAGGTCTCCCCAGAAGTCCCGCAGGTCGGCGAACAGTTCCGCCAGCTCGTCGACGTTGCCGGTGCGGAGCGCGTCGAGGATGTCGTGCACTTCTTCGGCGGTCGTGTCGGCCTGCAGGATCGAGTCGGCGAAGAGCTGCACGAGACCGCCGTAGTCGAGTTCGACGGCGGAGCCGGGGTGGAAGCTGTCGAGCCAGCGTCGCGTCTCGAGCAGGACCCGGCCGGGCCCCGAGTCTCCGAAAGTGGCTTCGAGCAGGTCCCCGACCTCGCGGGCGCGATGCCGCGCGTCGGCGATGGAGACCCGCCACGACACCTCGCGCTCGGGGTCGTCGCGGCCCTTGCCCAGTTTGACCCGACGCATCCCGGGATCGAACAGTACGAACCACGGAAGCGGAACGGTCCAGGTCGTCGAGAGCGTGTGTGAGGCCGAAGCGGACAGATCGCCGATGGCGGACTTCGCCCGCGAGCGGATCATGTCGAGCGAAGCGCCGCCCGCGTCGAGCACGGCGTTCCTCAACGTGGGATGCGCGTCGCCGAGGAAGGTCACCAGCGCGGCGGCCGAGCGGGCGCGGATCTCCATCGGGCAGATCAGCGGCCCCGGACCGGCGTCGCCGTGCTCACCCTCCGGCACGTCTTCGGGGTCCAGGACGAGAACGTCGGTGACGAGACTGGGCGCGGCCCGGCCGTCCGCGAGCTCGGCGGGCAGCAGCCGTCCGACGTGCTGTGACTTGAGCCACAGTGCCTGCTCGCGCTCGCCCGCGGCCGAACGGTCGAGCCGGGCCGCTTCGACGGCCTCGAGCAGGCGTTCGTCCGGCGGGTCCCCCAGCGCGAGCAGGGGCTCATAGACGCGGAGATAAGCCGCGAACGGACGGGGCACAGGAGCATCGTGGCACGCCGACCTGCGACTATCGCCACCGACCGGCCGGTAACCGGCGTTCGGTGAACACTGTCGCCACCGGCACACCGTGCCACGTCGCATCCAACCCCCCAGACACGGTACGGTGTCAGCAGGAAATAATTGTCGAGACGATGCGGGGCCGCCGATTCCCCCGGCCGCCCCGCCCCTGTGCGAGGGGGTCGAGCCATGGGGCGCGGCCGGGCTAAGGCCAAGCAGACGAAGGTGGCGCGCGAGCTCAAGTACAGCTCGCACGAAACCGACTTCGATGCTTTGCAGCGCGAGCTGTCCAGTAGTTCCTCTGATTACGGGCACGAGGACGACAAGCGGGACGACGACGACCCGTACGACGGGTACGACGAATACCGCCGCTGAGCAGGCGTGACACGCGAGGGTGGGACGGACTGAACTCCGTGGTCCACCCTCGCGTGTCACGTGCTGCCCAAAATACGAGGAGGGTTCCGTGTCTGACGTAACGCGGGTAGGTGTCATCGGAGCCGGGCTCATGGGCTCGGGCATCGCCGAGGTGCACGCACGTGCCGGTCTGGACGTGATCATCACCGAGGTGAACCAGCCGGCGCTGGACTCCGGGCG
This sequence comes from Amycolatopsis azurea DSM 43854, assembly GCF_001995215.1. Classification (GTDB taxonomy): domain Bacteria; phylum Actinomycetota; class Actinomycetes; order Mycobacteriales; family Pseudonocardiaceae; genus Amycolatopsis; species Amycolatopsis azurea. Next base: position 152,217 of record NZ_MUXN01000018.1, on the reverse strand, counting down.
GGCGCGGATCGAGAAGTCGCTGCAACGCGGCGTCAAGAACGGGAAGCTCTCGCAGGAAGACGCCGACGCGGCGCTCGGACGGCTCCGCTTCACCACCGAGATCGGCGAGTTCGCCGACCGCGACCTCGTCATCGAGGCCATCCTGGAACAGGAGCAGGCCAAGGTCGAGGTGTTCCGGTCGCTGGACAAGATCGTCGAGCGTGAGGACGCGGTGTTCGCGTCCAACACCTCGTCGATCCCGATCATGAAGCTCGGGATGGCGACCAACCGACCGCAGCAGGTGGTCGGCATCCACTTCTTCAACCCGGTCCCGGTGCTGCCGCTCGTCGAGCTGGTGCCGTCGCTGCTGACCAGCGACGACACCGCCCGCCGCGCGGAGGAGCACGCGACGACGGCGTTGCACAAGACGGTGATCCGTTCGCAGGACCGCGCCGGGTTCATCGTGAACTCGCTGCTCGTGCCGTATCTGCTTTCGGCGATCCGGATGATCGAGTCGGGCTTCGCGTCGGCGGAGGACATCGACCGCGGCATGGAGCTGGGCACCGCGCACCCGATGGGACCGCTGCGGCTGTCGGACCTGATCGGCCTGGACACCATCAAGGCGATCGCGGACTCGATGTACGCCGAGTTCAAGGAGCCGCTGTACTCCTCGCCGCCGCTGCTGCTGCGCATGGTCGACGCCGGCCTGCTCGGCAAGAAGACCGGCCGCGGGTTCTACAGCTACTCCTGACCCGCCTCACCTTCGCGTTTAGTCCTCTGGATGCGGTACTTGCGTGTGCAAGGAGCGCATCCAGAGGACTAATTGCGGGGTGGTCGGGGCCAGCGCCGCTGGCGGCACGCCTAGACTCGGGGGCGTGGGACAGGGGCAGCTGCGCGCGGGTCTGGTCGGGGCGGGTCCATGGGCGAAGACGGTGCACGCGCCGGGTCTCGCCGATCACCCCGGAACCACGTTGAGCACGGTCTGGACCAGGCGTCCCGAGGCAGCGAAAGAGCTCGCCGACGCGCACGGAGCCCGGGCAGTCGACAGCTTCGAGGAACTACTTGAGCAGGTGGACGCCGTCGCGTTCGCCGTGCCGCCCGCCGTTCAGGCGGAGCTGGCGGTCAAGGCGGCCGAAGCGGGCAAGCATCTCATCCTGGAGAAGCCGATCGCCGCGGATCTCGACGGCGCGCGGCGGCTCGCGAACGCGGTCGACGCCGCTGGTGTGGCCGCCCTCGTGGTTCTGACCTTGCGTTTCTCGCCGATGACCCGCGAATGGCTCGACGGCATCAAGGAGACCGGCGGCTGGCGCGGCGGCGGGGCGCGGTGGCTTTCGGGCGCGCTGCTCGGCGGGCAGTACCAGTCTTCGGCGTGGCGGCACGACTCCGGCGCGCTCGCCGACATCGGCCCGCACGCCTTCGATCTGCTGGACGCGGCGCTCGGTGAGATCACCGAGGTGCTCGCCGCCGACCGGACCGATGACGATCTGTGGCAGTTCCTGTTCGCCCACGCGGGTGGCGCGACCAGTACGGCGACCCTGTCGCTGCGGCTGCCGATCCAGCCGACGGTCGTCGAAGTGGCCGTTTACGGCGAACACGGCTATCGCACTTTGGGCCGGAAACCCGGGTCGGCAGGCGAGTCGTACACCGCGCTCCTGGACGATTTCGCCGCGATGGCGGCGAGCGGGACGACGTCCCACCCGTGTGACGTGCACCGGGGGCTGCACCTCCAGAAGCTGCTCGAACGCGCGCGCGAGCTCGCCGGACACGGCAAGTAGTACACAGGTCACTCACAAGGCTTTTCCTTGTGCGATAACGCCTTCTTCCGGTTACTTCGCGGTCATCCACAGGTTTGTCCACAGGTTCCTTTGTGGACGGTAACCAGCATGGGAAACCCTTTTCCGCCACCGGAAAAGATCACCTCTTAGAGCGGTCGCTCCGTCATGCCGAGTCGATCTTGTGATGCGAAGGTGATCTTGGGCGCTCCGGAAAGGAAGGCCATGGGTGAGCTGCTCCGCGCTTTCGGCGCGATGATCCCGTTGACGATCACCGCGATCCCGTACACATTGCTCGGCTGGCCGCTGCTCGCGGCGCACCGGCGGCGAAGACAAGCCGACCGTTTCACCGCGTCCGCGACCGCCGCCGTGGACATGACGCTCGCCTTGACCTTCTTCCTGGTGTTGTGCCTGGTCACGATGCCGGTGACCGGCGCGGAGGGCAGCAGGCTCAACCTCGAACCCGGCACCGACCTCCGTCTCGCGCTGAGCGACGGCGCCAATCTCTGGCAGGCGCTGGGGAACTTCCTCATGTTGAGCCCGCTCGGCGCCCTGCTCCCCTTGCGGTCCCGCCGCCTGCGGTCACTGAGCCGCGTCGCGCTGGGCGCGCTGGCCGTCTCGGTGCTGGTGGAGGGTACGCAATATCTGATACAAGCCGGCAGGGTGACCTCCGCCGACGACGTCCTGTTGAACACCCTGGGCGCGGTGGCGGGCGCCCTGGTGAGCAAACGCCTCTGGTGCCTCTTGGACGTCCGCCCGCCGGTGAAGATCCCGGTGCAGGTCCGGCGGGTGTGCGACGCCCCCGTCCGGATGCGGGTCCCGAGGTCGGTCTGGGACGAGCGGTATTCGGGCATCGCGCATCCGCAACGGCGGTAAATCGCTTGCCCCTCGTGCGAAAGTAAGCGCGTAAGCCCTTCCCGGAGAGAGAAGAGGGATGCCTCATGCCGGACGCCTTCAGCGGCGTCGGCACGAGCTAGCCGGCGCCCAACGCCAGCTCCACCACGCACGCGGGTCCTCCCGTGCGTCTCTTTCTCTTGCCTGAAAGGCCTTTCACCAGTGCATTCCGAGACGATTCGTTCTCTGCAGTCCTACATTCGCACCACCGCGGCGAAGTTCCGCGAAACCGAGCGGATCGGGCCGTTCCTGGCCACGTACTACCTCGAAGCCACCAGCCCGTTCCTCAACTACGCGATCCCCGACGACGGCGCCGTCCCCACTCACGACGACGTCGCCGGACTCACCAGGGCGTTCCGCGAGCGCGGGCTCATGCCGCGCCTGGAATTCCTGACCGAAGCCGTTCCCGCGGCCGAAGCCGTGCTGGTCGAGTGCGGCTACACGCTGGAACGACGGGTCCCGTTGATGATCTGTACTCCGGATCAGGTTCTCGAACAGCCGAAACCGGCCGGGATCACCCTGGTCACCCCGAAGACCGCCGACGAGCTCCGGAAGATGATCCGGGCGCAGAACCTGGCCTTCGGCGAGACCGATCCCGATCAGCACCTCGACCCGTCGCCGGATCAGCTGAGCGGCGAGACCATGTCGGTGATGGCGGTCGATGAAAACGGCGAGATCATCGGCGGCGGGGTCGCGACCGCGATCCTCGACGGCGCGACCGAGGTCGCGGGCATCGGGGTGATCGAGGGGTACCGGAGCCGCGGGATCGCCGCGGCGATGACGGAGTACCTGACGCGGGAAGCCCACGCCCGCGGCGGCCGGTCGGTGTTCCTGACACCGGGCGCCGGGCAGGCGGAACGCGTCTACGGCCGGGTCGGGTTCGAGACCGCGGCCGAATGCGTGCACCTGTCAGTCGTCTGAGCCTGTCATTCGTCGGAAAAGCGGCCGCGGCGTGACTTCTTGACCTCGCCGCGGCGCTTCTTCGAGGCCAGGCGGCGTTCCTTCGAACCTCGTGAAGGTTTGGTGGGACGCCGCTTGGCGGCCGGGGGCGCCGACGCGTCCAGCAGCAACATCACCAGCCGCGCCCGCGCGGCTTCCCGGTTCATCAGCTGGGAGCGGTGCTCGGACGCGGCGATCGTGACGACGCCTTCGACCAGGCGCGACGAAAGCCGGTCCAGCATCCGGGCCCGGAGATGTTCCGGGACGGAAGCCGAACCGGCCACGTCGAAGGACAGTTCGACCCGCGAGTCCGTGGTGTTCACGCCCTGCCCACCCGGACCCGACGACCGGGAGAACCGTTCGCTCAATTCGGCACCCGGGATCACGAACCGGGTGCCGATCACCACGTCATCAGCCACGGACCCAGTGTGTCACCCGGGGGAACGGAATTTCAGAAGCGCGGGTGGTCACCGGAGAGCACGGCGCGCGGGCCGTCCGGGTCCTCCGCGGGCTGCACGTCGCCGAGGATCCACGCCGGCACGTGCCGCGCGGTCAGCATCGCGAGCGCGCGGTCGACGTCGTCGGGGCCGACGATCGCGACCATGCCGACGCCCATGTTGAACGTCTTCTCCAGTTCGGCGCGCTCGACCTTGCCGCGGTGGCCGATCAGCGCGAACACCGGCGCCGGGGTCCAGGTGCCGCGTTCGAGCCGCGCGACCAGGCCGCGCGGCATGACGCGGGCGAGGTTCTGCTCCAGCCCGCCACCGGTGACGTGCGCGAACGTGCGGACGTCGGCCTCGGCCACCAGCGCGAGGCAGTCCTTCGCGTAGATCCTGGTCGGCTCCAGCATTTCCTCGCCCAGCGAGCGGCCGAACTCCTCGACGTGCCCGTCGAGCGGCATGCGCGCGATGTCCAGCAGCACGTGCCGGGCCAGCGAGTAGCCGTTGGAGTGCAGGCCGGACGAACCGAGCGCGAGGACGACGTCGCCGGGGCGGACCCGTTCCGGGCCGAGCACCTTCGACGCCTCGACGACGCCGATGCCGGTGCCCGAGAGGTCGTAGTCGTGCTCGCCCATCAGGCCGGGGTGCTCCGCGGTCTCGCCGCCGAGCAACGCGCAACCCGCCTGGACGCAGCCCTCGGCGATGCCGCCGACCAGTGCCGCGATCTTCTCCGGCACGACCTTGCCGACGGCGATGTAGTCCTGCATGAACAGCGGCTCGGCGCCGGTGACGACCAGGTCGTCGACGACCATCGCGACCAGGTCGATGCCGACGGTGTCGTGCTTGTCGAGCGCCTGCGCGACGGCGATCTTGGTGCCGACCCCGTCGGTCGACGAGGCCAGCACCGGCTCTTTCCACTTGTCCAGCTTCAGGGAGAACAGCCCGGCGAAACCGCCGACCCCACCCATCACCTCGGGCCTGCTGGCCCTCTCGGCGTGTGGTTTGAGCAGCTCGACGGCTTTGTCACCGGCGTCGATGCTGACGCCGGCGGCGGCGTACGTGGCGCTCGTGGACTCGCTCACGAAAGCGGACTCCAACTCTTGGAAGAAAGGACTAGGGACGCCGGATGGCGTCTTCAGCACCGTACCCGGCAGGGCTGACGGGCTTCGCCGCGCCATTGACCGAGTCCAGGCTTTCCAGCAGGTGCTTCCCGATCATCGCGTCCTCGGGGAGCGCGATCGGGTACTCGCCGGAGAAGCACGCGGTGCACAACCGCGACTTCGGCTGTTCCGAAGCCGCGACCAGCCCGTCCAGGGAAACGTAGCCCAAGCTGTCCGCGCCGATGGAGCGGCGGATGCCGTCGAGGTCGACGCCGTTGGCCACCAGTTCGGCGCGGGACGCGAAGTCGATCCCGTAGAAACACGGCCAGCGGACGGGCGGCGACGCGATCCGGACGTGCACCTCGAGCGCGCCCGCCTCCCGCAGCATGCGGACCAGCGCGCGCTGGGTGTTGCCGCGGACGATGGAGTCGTCGACCACGACCAGCCGCTTGCCGCGGATGACGTCGCGCAGCGGGTTCAGCTTCAGCCGGATGCCCAGCTGGCGGATGGTCTGCGACGGCTGGATGAAGGTGCGCCCGACGTAGGCGTTCTTCACCAGGCCGGTGCCGTAGGGGATGCCGGAGCCCTGCGCGTAGCCGATGGCGGCCGGGGTGCCGGATTCGGGCACCGGCATGACCAGGTCGGCGTCGGCCGGATGCTCGGCGGCGAGTTTGCGGCCGATCTCGACGCGGGTCGCGTGCACGCTGCGGCCGGCGATCGAGGTGTCGGGCCGCGCGAGGTAGACGTACTCGAAGACACAGCCCTTGGGCTCGGGGTTCGCGAACCGCGAGGAGCGCAGGCCCTCGGCGTCGATCGCGATGAGCTCGCCGGGCTCGACCTCGCGGACGAACGACGCGCCGCAGATGTCCAGCGCGGCCGTCTCGCTCGCGACCACCCAGCCGCGTTCGAGCCTGCCGAGCACCAGCGGGTGCACCCCGTGCGGGTCGCGCGCGGCGTACAAGGTGGACTCGTCGGCGAAGACCAGGCAGAACGCGCCCTTGAGGGTGGGCAGCAGTTCCAGCGCGGCGGCTTCGATGCCCTTGTCGGCGGCGTTGGCCGCGAGCAGCCCGCACACCAGGTCGGAGTCGCTGGAGGAACCGGTCAGGCCCGCGTGCGGCTTGAGGCCGGCTTCGACCGTGCGATCACGCAGCTCGGCGGTGTTGACGAGGTTCCCGTTGTGCGCGAAGGACAGCCCGCTGCCGGTGGCGGTGGTCCGGAAGATCGGCTGCGCGTTCTCCCAGATGGTCGCGCCGGTGGTCGAGTAGCGGCAGTGCCCGACGGCGATGTGTCCTTGCAGCGACTGCAGGACCTGCTCGTCGAACACCTGGCTGACCAGGCCGAGATCCTTGAAGACGACGATCTGCGAACCGTCGGAGACCGAGATGCCGGCCGCTTCCTGGCCGCGGTGCTGAAGTGCGTAGAGCCCGTAGTAGGTCAGCTTCGCGACCTCTTCTCCGGGCGCCCAGACACCGAAGACACCGCATTCCTCGCGGGGTTCCGGATCGGGCTGGTCGGTCACGGGCTGTCCGGCGAGGGACGGGTCGGAAACCACCGAGGTGCTCCCAGGGAGAAAGAGGGCAGGCCGCCACCAGTGTAAACGGTGAGCCGTAGATCAACGCGCCGCGCGCAGTGGCACTGGACACGCTTTGGTTGATGACCGTGAGTGACGGGCGGGTGTCAAGGCCCGGCACTCACGACCCCCGACCAGCCGACCGCTCCCCCTCGACAGAGGCGGTCGACTGTGCATAGGAGGTGACTAGCTGGCGGCGAGCCACTTGGATGTGCCACCACGCCCGGGGACCCAGCAGCCCTTGGACGCGGTCTCCGGCAGCTGAAGCGAGCCGGGTATCCGCTCGTCCGGGAGTGCGAGCAGTTCCGTCAGCACCGTCACGGCGTCGCCGGTGGTCCGCCACAGCCAGACGTCGGGTTCGAGGATGTCCTCCTCGGTACCCGGCATGCGGGTCGCGACGACGTCGTCCTCGGCGTTGAGCCGGACCACGTCGACCACGTTGTCGTGGACCCGCACGCCGACCACGGCCATGACCTCGCCGGTCGCGTCGCACGGGTGCACGAACTGGTATCCGCGGTGGATCAGTTCCTGCAGGCCGCTTTCGATGTCGGTGATTTCCGCGGCGATGGTGTCACCCGAGAACGTCATCGAATTCGCCGTCCTTGGCGCCCGCGAGGAACGCGGCCATCTCGGCCTGCGTGTAGATCAGGGCAGGCCCGGTCGGGAAGCGCGAGTTGCGCATCGCGATCTCGCCGGATGCGAGCGGTGCCACCTCGACGCAGTTGCCGATCGCGTTGCTGTAGCTCGCTTTGCGCCACTGCGCACCGGTAAGACGATCGGCCGGGATGCCGTTGTCGAACTGTTCAGCCATGGTCCCCACCTTCCCCGACGAGAGAACTTCGGGCGATGCATCTGCATGTGCATTTGCCTGTGATCCCAAAGTTAGCACGTGTGACTGCAACGGTAAATGCACGTGCAGAAGTTTCTGCAGAATTCGCGTGCAGTGATGACTTAGGTCCTCTTTCGTACCACCAAAGCGTGACAGCCGCAGCCACCATCGAGTGACCAACTACTGTTCGTGGTGGCATTTTCGGGCGCACACAAGAAAAGTCCGTCCGTCACCGGGACGGCGGGTAACCCCACAACGGTGAGTGACTCAGATTTCCGCGCGGCGCTTCATCAGCATCTGGCGGCTGCGGTCCGGCGTCTCCGCGTCGACCGCGAGCATGTCCAGCGCCCGGCTGTACCGCTCGATCTCGTCGCGCTTGTCGATGTAGTGCGCGCCGGTCAGGTACTCGGTGTAGGCGATGTTCGGCAATTCCTCTTCCGCGAACCTGAGCAGCGAGAACGCGCTGTCGGCGGAGTAGCCGCTCCGGTCGAACGGGAGGATCTGCACCGAGATGTTCGGCTGCTGGATCATCTCCAGCAGGTAGTCGATCTGGCCCTTGAGGATCTCGCGGTCGCCGATCGGCCGGTGGAGCACCGATTCGTCGAGCACCAGCCACAACCGCGGCGCGTCCGGCCGCGAAAGCATCTTCTGCCGCCGCATCCGCAGCGCGACCCGGCGGTCGATCTGCTCGTTGACCATGTCCTTGCGGCCGTGGCTCATGATCGCCCGCGCGTAGTCCTCGGTCTGCAGCAGGCCCGTGACGTACAGCGGCTCCCAGACCTGGATCCGGGCCGCGGCCTCTTCGAGCCCGACGAGGTCGTTGAACCAGCTCGGCATCAGGTCGCCGTAGCGGCGCCACCAGCCCGGCTCGTTCGACTCCTTGACCATGTCGAGGAACTGCTGCCGCTCACCGGGATCGGTCATCCCGTACATGGTCAGCAGATCGGCGACGTCGCGTTCCTTGAACCCGACGCGGTCGAGTTCGAGACGGCTGATCTTCGACTCGGAGCCGCGGATGCTGTAGCCGGCCTCCTGGCGCGTGATGCCCGCGTCCTCGCGCATCCGCCGGAGCTGAGAGCCCAGGATCATCCGCCGCGCGGTGGGACCCAGGGACTGCTCACCGCCGGACGGGGTGACCGCGTTCATCGACCGGGGACCTTTCGTACGACAACACTCGCCAGGGGAACAAGCCGATTACTGAAAGTACACGTTTGGGCCTCGACACGACAGGGATGGCTCGGTTTACCCGCCGCGAACGTGGTTCTACTCTACGTAGAGCCCGAGACTTCCGACACAGTTTTGTGAGGTTCAAGATGCCCGACGCCCCGACGCGGACGGAACGAGTGCCAGTGGGTGTCGACCCGACCCGGGCCAGCATCGCCCGGGTGTACGACGCCTTCCTGCTCGGCAAGGACAACTACGAGATCGACCGGGAGGTGCTGCGCAAGGTCCAGCAGGCCGCCCCGGAGGCTCAGGACCTGGCCACCGAGAACCGCGGGTTCCTGATCCGCGCGTGCCGGTTCCTCGCCAGTCAGACGGGCATCACCCAGTTCCTCGACCTGGGATCCGGCCTGCCGACGGCCGAGAACACGCACCAGGTCGTGCAGCGGATCAACCCGGAGATCAAGGTCGTCTACGTCGACAACGACCCGGTCGTCCTCGCCCACGGGCGGGCGCTGCTCGAGGAGAACGAGAACACGCACTTCGTCTCGGACGACATCTTCGAGCCGGAGCGGATCCTCGAGAACCCGGACGTCCGGCGGCACATCGACTTCACGCAGCCGATCGCGTTGCTGCAGCTCGGGACGCTGCACCACTACAACGGGCCGAAGGAACAGCCCGCCAAGATCATGCGGAAGTACCTCGACGCGCTGCCGTCGGGTTCGTACGTGGCGATCTCGCACTTCTCCGACCCGGAGGACGAGCTGTCCGAGGTCGCCCGCAAGATGGAGGACTTCTTCATCCACAGCCCGATGGGCTCGGGGACCTTCCGCACCAAGGCCGAGATCGAGGAGCTGTTCCACGACCTCGAGATGGTCGAGCCCGGCGTCAAGCTGTGCGTCGACTGGTGGCCGGACGGCCCGCGGATCAAGGAGCTGAACGCGGCCCAGCGGACCATCTCCGGCGGCATCGGCCGCAAGAATTAAAAAGTTCGACCTCCGAAGTCCCCTTCAGCGCACTGTTCGCGATGAAGGGGACTTTCACAGGCGCACCAGCGGCAGCCATCGGGCCAGATCGGCCCTGCTCCCGGAGGCGGTGACCCGCCCCGACCCGACGGCGTCGGCCCAGCCGAGCAGCCCGGTCGCCAGTTCCAGCCACGTGCGCGGATCCGTTTCGACGACGTTCGGCGGAGTTCCGCGCGTATGGCGCAATCCTTCGACACACTGCACAGCCGCGAACGGCGGCACCCGCACTTCGACACTCTTCCCCGGGGCGTCCGAGGCCAGCGTCCGCAGGCTCAGCCGCACCGCCGCGGCCAGCTCGGGCCGGGCCGGATCAGGACCGGATCCGCTCAACCAGGGGGAAATCGCCGTGATCGCGGCACGTAACTCAGCGGGGTCGACCGAACGCGAAGAGGCCATGGGAGAACAGTAGAGTGAGCGCGAACAAACCTTCAGGCACCCGGAACGTGGGGATGGCGATGGCGCAGCGGGACGAGGCGGATCGGTTGGCGTCGAGCCCGGCGGGCAAGCGGAAACCGGGCAAGCCGAAGATCACCGAAGAGATGCGCGCCAACGCCAGGGCCAACCCGAACAGCTGGCTTTATGTCATCGACGAGGCCTTCGACCCCGACGGCCCGGTGCCGTCCTGGGCGGTCGTCGGCGCGTACCCGGTGAACGGCGGCGGCGAGATCGTCGAGGACTTCCACCCCAACGACCGCTACCGGCCCTCGCCCAAGGCGCTCGGCTTCCCGGAGCCGCGCAACGAACTCGAGCAGCTCCTCCAGCTGGTGCGCACGAACCACCGCCCGGCCGCCGACCTGCCGCGGGTCTTCCTCGACTCGACGCTGTTCGTCTACGCCCTTTCCCCGGTCCAGCGCACGGTGATCGGCTTCCACAACGTCGACGGCCAGGTGCTGGTGCCGGCGTACACGGCAAAGGCGCTGGTGCCGCGCGAGTGGCCGCACGCCCGCGCGGTGCTGGGCCGCGACATGGTCCCGCTGCTCGCGGGGCATCCCGTGACGCTCAATCCCCACGATCGGCTCACCGCGATCATCCCCTCGGAGCACCTCGACAAAGCCCTTTCGGACGAGCGTCGTTAGGGCTCGATTAACCCACTCGGCCCAATTTTTTCGCCCTGAAAGCAACTCTTTCGGGTGATGTTCGAGTCGCTGATTCCCTTTTCCCGGGGGATCGTGGCGACGTGATGAGTCGCAGAGTGTGTTCGAAAGGCTGGGGGGCCGTCCTCGCGGCGGGGGTTCTGCTGCTCGCGCAGACCCCCGCCGTCGCACGTGAAGGCGGGCCCAGATACGACGGGGCCGAGGAGCACTACGCCGGTTCACAGATCGCGCTGCACGAAGGCGTCAACGTGTCGGTGGGGCCGCTGTACGGCGGCGAAGCGCAGACACTCGGCCATGACGTCAGCGGTCATCAAGGCGACGTCGACTGGCCCGCCGCGGCCAGGACCGGCGCGAAGTTCGTCTACGTGAAGGCGACCGAGGGCACCGGCTTCGTCAACCCGAGGTTTCCCCAGCAGTACAACGGTTCCTACGGCGTGGGCATGATCCGCGGGGCCTACCACTTCGCACGCCCCGACATCTCGGACGGCGCCGCGCAGGCGCACTACTTCGTCGACCACGGCGGCGGCTGGTCCAAGGACGGCAAGACGCTGCCGGGCGCGCTCGACGTCGAGTACAACCCGTACGGCGAAACCTGTTACGGCAAGACACCCGCGCAAATGGTGGAGTGGATGGCGTCGTTCGCCACGGCCTATCTGCACCGCACCGGCCGGCATCCGGCGATCTACACGTCGACGAGCTGGTGGAAGCGCTGCACCGGGAACAGCAACCTGTTCTGGCAGAACCCGCTGTGGGTCGCGCGCTACAACACCGAGGTCGGGGAACTGCCCGCGAGCTGGAAGACCCAGACCATCTGGCAGTTCTCGAACAAGGGCAGCCTGCCCGGCGATCAGAACTGGTTCAACGGCACGCAAGATCGCGTGCACGCGTTGTCGATCGGCTGACGCCGTCACCCCCGAGTGGGGTTACAAGATCACAGAACACCGTCAACATGGAAATGAAAATCACCCACGCGTAGTACCAATTTCACGGAAGTTAGTGACAAACCCGGCACTCGTCGTCAACAATCGTGCCCGGACGGCTACCACCTGCAAGTTAGCCGTCCTCAGCGAGGGTTATCCGTGAAGGGATTGTCGTATGCGCACTTCCCGAAGAATCGCCATCGCCGTCGGCTCCGCGCTGCTCCTGCTCAGCAGCACGGTCCAGGCGTCGGCCGCCCCGTCCCCCGAGATCACGTCGATCGAACAGGATCTCCAGCAGAACGACCACACGATCGGATCGCAGATCCGGCGCGTGGAAGGCGACACCTCCACCCCGGAGTCCAAGGAGAAGGCGGCCCGGCCGCAGCCTGAGGCCGGGGTGCTCGCGACGGTCGCGGGCATGGACGTCGCCAGCTACCAGCAGAACGTCGACTGGGCCTACTGGTGGGGTCAGGGCAAGCGCTTCGTGTGGACGAAGGCCACCGAAGGCACGAGCTACAAGAACCCGTACTTCGCCCAGCAGTACAACGGCTCCTACGGCCAGGGCTTCATCCGCGGCGCGTACCACTTCGCCCTGCCCAACGTCTCCGGCGGCGCGGCGCAGGCGGACTACTTCGTCAACAACGGCGGCGGCTGGTCCAAGGACGGCAAGACCCTGCCGGGCGCGCTGGACATGGAGTACAACCCGTACGGCGCCACCTGCTACGGCCTGAGCCAGTCGGCCATGGGGGCGTGGATCCGGGCGTTCCACGACCGATACCAGCAGCGCACCGGCCGCTGGCCCGTCATCTACACCTCGACGAGCTGGTGGAGCACCTGTGTCGGCTCGTCGCAGAACTTCGGTGGCACGGTCCCGCTGTGGATCGCGCGCTACGCGTCTTCCGTGGGCACACTGCCCTACGGCTGGGGCTTCTACACCGTGTGGCAGTACACCTCCAGCCCGCTCGACCAGAACACCTTCAACGGCGCTTACGACCGTTTGCAGGCACTGGCCAACGGCTGAGCTGCGCATTTCGTGAAGAAGCGGCTCCCGGCCCCGGCCGGGAGCCGCTTTCGCGCGCCACTTTCGTCGCGGGGTACCTTCCGGAGCAGAATGCCCACGAAAACCCTGGCATGGGCGGATCCGGAACCAGCGCTGACCGCCGGTCGTCTGATCTGCAGCCTCAGGCCCCAGTACGGAAGGCGAGACCGATGACCTACCCACCCCAGCCAGGCCAGCCCTACGGCCAGGACCCCCAGGGACAGCAGCCCGGTGGCTGGGACCAGACCCAGCAATACGGTCAGCCTCAGCAGTACGGACAGCAGCCGCAGCAGGGCTGGGACCAGACCCAGCAGTACCAGCAGCAGCCGCAACAGGGCTGGGACCAGACCCAGCAATACCCGCAGCAGCCGCAGCAAGGCTGGGACCCGAACGCGCAGCAGCAGGGCTGGGACCCGAACAACCCCGGCTACCCGCAGGGTTACGGCGGCCCGCCCGAGCCCCCGAAGAAGAGCAAGACCGGCCTGATCATCGGGATCGTGATCGGCCTCGTCGTACTGATCGCCTTCGGTGTCACCGGGTTCCTCGCGCCGGGCTTCCTGCTCAGCAAGGACGAGGGCAACAACACGGCCGCGCCGCCCGCGTCGTCGTCCGAGAAGGCGCCGCCGTCTTCCGCGCCGAAGAGCAGCCCGAAGTCGAGCGCGCCCAAGAGCAGCCCGAAGAGCACCGAAAGCGGTGGCAGCACGGGCTCCGAAGGCAACCCGAAGGGCGTCCAGAACCTCAAGGACTTCCTGGCGAAGGTGAGCGCGGGCGACAAGGCCGGCGCGCTGTCGCTGGTCTGCGAGGACATGAAGGCGACCATGGGCGACTCGATCGACATCATGGCCCCGGCGCCGTCGCAGCTGGAGGTCACCAAGACCGCCGGCATCGGCGACGGCTTCATCACCGGTGACATCGAAGGCACGGTCAAGGGCAAGAAGGTGAGCGGGTCGGGGATCTCCTCGGACGACAACCCGGACAAGTCCTTCTGCGTCCGCAACTTCTTCGTATTCTGAGCGAATGAAGCGGTTGCTCCGGTCCCCGACGCTCCGCTCCCCGTTGCTCTGGACGTTCATCGCCTCGCTCGTACTCCTGCTGGCCGTGGGCGGCTGGTTGCTGACCGATCCGGCGACCAGCCGCAGCGAGGCGTTGAAGACCGGCGGCATCGCCGGGGGCGCCATCGTCGCGCTCTACGCGTTGTGGCTCAACGACAGGCGGCGCCGGGTCGAGGAGCGGCGGCAGGAGATCGAGCGGCAGCGGCAGGAACTCGAACTGCGGCGGGCCGACCAGGACCGGGACCGGATCTCGGACGAACGGTTCGCGAAGGCCGTCGAACTGCTCGGGCACGACGCCGACCAGGTACGGGTGGGGGCGATGCACGCGCTGGCGGGCCTGGCCCGCGGGCGGGCGGTCTACCGGCAGACCGTGTTGGACATCCTGTGCTCGTACCTGCGGCGGCCGTTCGAACATCCGCGGTACGACGAAACCGCGAAGCCGTCCAGGGGCGACTCGGAGAAGAAGGCGACCCCGGAGCAGGATCAGGAACTCCAGGTGCGGCAGACCGCGCAGCGGTTGATCGGGGAACTGCTCCCGGCCGCGGATTCCGCGGACGTGCCCGCGTACGACCTCGACCTGACCGGGGCGGTGCTGGAGTACTTCGACCTGTCGGAGCGGAAGGTCGGCAAGCTGCTGCTCCGGTACGCCGGTCTGTACAGCAGCACCAACCTGTCCGGTTGCGTGTTCCGCGGGCCGGTGTACCTGACCGGCGCCGGAGCGGGTGAGAAGAAGCGGATCGGCTTCTTCCGGTGCAGTGAAGCCAAGTTCGAACAGCGGGCGTGGTTCAGCGGGGTGCGGTTCTCCGAGGACGCCGAGTTCCGGGGCACGGCCTTCGCCGGTGAGACGTCCTTCAAGGACAGCGTTTTCGTGAAGAACGCCGTCTTCGCCGACGCGAAATTCGGGAAGACGCTGGACCTGCATCGCGCGCGGTTCGAAAGCTTCGCGGATCTGAGCTTCGGTGAGCCGCCCGGCACCGTGTCGCTGTACAACACGATGGTGGAACCGTCGAGGGATCACGAGCTCCCGGCGGGCTGGTCCGTCGAGACGCTGCCCGACGGCCGGGCCAGGCTCGTGATGAAGGACCGATGAAACGACTGCTCAGGTCACCGCTGCTGTGGACGTTGCTGTCGTCGGTCGTGGTGCTCGTCGGGGTCACCGCCTGGCTGCTCACGGATCGCGCGACGAGCCGCGGCGACGCGCTCAAGACCGGCGCCCTCGCCGGTGGCGCGGTCGCCGCGCTGTATGGACTTTGGCTCAACGACCGGCGCAGGCGTACCGAGGAGGACCGGCACGAGATCGAGCGCAGCCGGATCTCCGACGAGCGCTTCGCCAAGTCGATCGAACTGCTGGGCAACGAGGCCGACCAGGTGCGGGTCGGGGCGATGCATTCGCTCGCGGGGCTGGCCAGGACGCGTCCGGAGTACCGGCAGACGGTGCTCGACGTGTTGTGCGCCTACCTGCGGCGGCCGTTCGACCATCCGAGTTTTCCGAGCGACACCAAGTGGGACAAGGAAAACAAGGCCGAAGCCGAACGCGAACGGCTGGTCCGGCGCGCGGCCGAACGGCTGATCCGCGACATCCTGCCCATCTCCGGCACCACCGGGCCGACGCTTTCGCTCAACCTCAGCGATGCCCGGCTCGACAAACTGGGGCTGCTCGGCAGGCGGGTCGGCTGGTTCGGCGCGGATCGCTGCGAGGTGCTGACGTATCTCGACCTCACCGACGCCCAGCTGTCCGGGAAGTTCCTGCTGGAGAACGTGACGATCCACGGCGAGCTCGAACTCACGCGGGCGAGGTTCGAGCGGAAGGTGTCCTTGGCCAACACGGTCGTCGAGACCGCTGTCGACTTCAGCGTCGCCACTTTCGCGGAGCCGCCGGTACTGGAAGGCGCGAAGTTCCCGCCCGGGACGACTTTGCCGGTCGTGAGTGGCGATTCGGGTTAGGGCTGACCGTCTCTTAGGTACCTACTGGCGGACGGTTTCGTGTGCTTGGACGGACGACACACGTGACTGGATGGACGACACGCGTGTCCAGACGGACGACTCGCGTCGGGAGCCCGGCCACGCGGCGGTGAGACGTCGGTACCGGGGGTCGTGAGTGGCGATTCGGGCTAGCCACCGTCTAAGTCAACCAACAACACTGTACTCCGCTCGTCCTGTACGAGCCATGAGTGCGAGGAGCCGCCCGCCCCTGGTCGTGTCAAGGGCGGGCGGCTCAACTCTGGGCACTCATGCCTACCGCAGGCGGATCAACGCAGCGCAGTCCACGCTACGGGCTGTGCACGTGACGCCGCTGCTTGACCGTGACAGCAGAGTGGAACCCGGTTGGTGCACCTATCGGGGTTGGTGCACCAACCGGGAGTCCTGCGGCCATCTCCTGGCATGGACATGCGTTCTCGGTTCGAGCTCCCGCGTTCGGCTGGCGAGCCATTCCCTGGACTCGTGGCGATCGAGCGCGGCGGCATCGACGTGGTTCAGGAACTCCTGATAGAAGGCGATCTCGGTGTCGTCCTCCAGGAAGAGGCTGGCGGTGAGAGCGTCTACGTGGAGCACGGGTTGATCGACTTCGTGCCGGAAGATCGTGAAGTCGTGGCGGCTGTCGAAGGTGTCGTTGCTGGCGGGTACGACACGGATACGGCAGTGAGGCAGCTCCGACGAGAGCTGGAGATGGAGCAGTTGCTCGTACATGATCGCCGGGTCGTCGAGCGTCGCGCAGAGAGCGTCTTCGTGAACATAGAGGGTGAGGGCGGGGCGTGAGTGCCGGGTGAATATGGCCGTTTGGCGCTTGACCCGGGCAGCGACAGCCGCGTCGAACTCGGGACCAGCGGTGTGGCCGTACCGTCGGAAGACGGCCTGAATGTAGGCGTCAGTCTGGAGATGAGCGGGAACAAGATCCGGGCTGTAGGTCGTGATCGATTTACAGCGTGCTTCCAGCAAGGTGAGGGTGCGAAGGGCGTCGGGTTGGCCTGCGGCGTGAAATTGCAGCCTGTGATTGTGAGCCCCGCTTGCCAGCGCTACGAGCTCCGCGAGTTCTTCGGGCGTCGCTCGGGCGCGAGCAAGGTAGTCCGTGATTTCCGTCGGGAGCACCTCGCGTTGACCGCTCTCCAGTCGGGAGACTTTGGGTAGGCCCCAACCCAACATCCGCGCCATTTCTGTGCCGGAGTACCCGGCGCGCTTGCGGACTCGTCGAAGCTCGTGGCCGAGTTCCCTAGAGCGCGCGGTCGATGTTTCTTGCCTCATGGGTTGTTTCACCTAGCGCTTCCCATGCCCGACGCCGAACGGGGATGCGGAATATGGGTCGGGACAGCCGGAGATTTCAATGCCGCCGCCATCCGGGCGAGTACACCGGGACGTGCATGGCGACGATGGCAGCGTCGGACTGACATTCGCTGTTCCATTGACTTCAAGGATGCTCGCGCCTCTATAAACAGGCGGCAACCTACACACACATTTCCCGGAGCGGCAGTCATTGGCGCAGAAACGAACAGCACTCCACATAAGCCCTGATATACATCCTGGGACGCCATTCCTGCCGCCAAGGCGTCGTCGGTCACCGCATGATCGATCACAGCATCGCTATCGGCTGTGATCCAAGTCAAGTGATGCCGCTCTGAGGTCGATTGAGTTCCTGTCGTCATTGCCGGTTCCTTCAGTATTTGTCGTATGGGCGCCATTGAATGCAGGTTGGCCGCAGTCTCGTATTTAGCCACTCGATTAACGCAGTGCGCGCATCGGCAATAGGAATCGCCGCCGAGCGCGGAAACACCGACCCCACTGACCCATTGAAGATGAGGTTTGATTCAGGAAGCGGACGCCTGGGATTGTATGAGTTCGCGATCGGCATTCGAGCATCGTCGTTGTCCATGTAGTTCAACGCGGCAAGACCAATGGACGGGCGGACGCTTACCCGAAATTGATGATTTGGAAACGGCCCATCCTTGCTGATGTAGAACTCAACTTCGCCGATCGAAAGGGTGGTTTCCGAATCGGTGTGGTCTATTGTCAAGATTTCTTCAACAAGTGCGGCCGATGCAGCCATTCCGCGCGCGACTCGGGCCACGCCGGAAGAAAGCGATGCCGTCACAATCATGCGTCCATGTCACCGTTCGGTCGGTTGAAGCCGGTCTCGGCCCCCTGTCGGGGTCTTGCTCGGCCTACGGTCACGGGGAGTGGCGCGGGGGTCTATATCTACTCGGGCATGCCACATGCCGTATCTGACATATCCGCAGGTGGGAGGTCAGATCAGGGGACTGTGAGCTTCACTCGGTGGTGGCGGCCGATAGCGCTAGGTACGCTGGTCGGAGGCTGATCGGTACAGACCTCGGCAAGGGGGATCGCATGGGTACACCCGGTGGTTCACGGAACTGCCCGGAATGCGGGACCTTGCTCGCTGCCGACAATACGGCCCGAATGTGCAGCAAGTGCCTGAGGGAGCAGCGCGACCAGCTGCGGACACCCCCTGCACAGCTTCGAAATGAATTCTTCGAGACTGATGCGTTTCGCGCAGCCTTCGCGAGTCATCACATTGGGAAGGTCTTCAAGGCGTATCGGAACCACCCGCGCCACCTTCAACTGTTCGGGAAGGCGCTCAATCAAGAGTTGCTGGGTCGCTGGCTGGGACTTACGCAAGCCCAGGTAAGCAAGCTTGAAAACGGAAAGCCGGAAGAAAACCTCGGAAATCTCCGGAACTATGCAAAGATTCTGCATCTGCCGCAGCATCTTCTTTGGTTCGATTTTCCAGGCGAAAGCCGATTGAGGATTCCGCGGACTGCCAATGCTGGCCATGAATCCAATAAGTTAATTGCGGCAGGGGAACGTGACGAACTCCTGGTGGTCAACACCGGAATGGATACACTTGAACTCTTGCGACGCGTGCGCGCATCGGCAATCGACTCGTCGACCATTGACGCACTCAGTATCACGGTGGAGCAATTGTGTTGCGACTATCCGCATGCTGACGCTCGCACGCTGATGGTTGCCGGTAAAGAGTGGCTGGGCAAGATGACACAGTTGCTCGAAAATCGACTGACGCTGTCACAGCACCGCGACATACTCAGCAAGGCGGGAACACTGGCCTTGCTTGTTGGATGCCTGGAATACGACACAGGCGATGCTCGCGCAGCGGAAGCGACACGTCGCATGGCAATGGAACTAGGTAAGGAAGCCGGGGATCAGGGAATTGTAGGGTGGGCGCATGAAATGCTCGCATGGTTCCATCTGACGGCAGGAAATTACCGCGCCGTTATTCCGGCCGCTGAAGCGGGGGTTTTGGCGGCACCCTCCCACTCTGTCGCAGTGCAGTTGTACGGGCAGCAGGCGAAAGCGTACGCCCGCATGGGCAAGCCCAAAGAGGTTCGCCAAGCGCTGGACAACGGCAGCGCCCTCCTGGATCGGCTCCCCTTCCCAGATAGGCCGGATAACCACTTTGTTGTTGATCCTGACAAGTGGGACTTCTACGCAATGGATACCTATCGAATTGTCGGCGAAGACCAACTCGCGCAGCGAAACGCCGAGGAAGTAATCCGACGCGGGGTCAACCCCGAGGGCGTTCCGCTTTCCCCGATGCGCATAGCCGAAGCTGAGCTAACCCTCGCCGTCATAGCCGCAAGGCGCGGCGACGTCGAACAGGCGGAGGAACTGGGCATGCGCGCGCTCCAGTCCGGCCGCCAGAGTCGCCCATCACTACTGATGGTCTCGACCGAACTTGAAGACGAGCTCACCACGTACGGCACCGACGCGGGGCGCGACTTCCGCGAGCTGCTGGCCGAGGTCAAGCGCAACCCTTGATCAACATCCTGGCTGAGAATATTTAGCCACTGCGGCATTCTTTCTCGGAATACCGCGCTTCATTAAAGCATTCCTTACCTGCGGCTATTCAAGCATGGAATAGTTTACTTCGGTGTTGACATAGTTGATTCGACGCTTCGGCGCCTTACTTGATGGCGACGGCTCGCAATTCCGCGAGTCGCAGCCAAGAGTAAGGATTCAACAATCATGAGTAACACAATCCAAAGTGCCGGTTCTTCGGCGCATGTTTCGATCCGTCAGGCCGCCTGGGCTCTCGGAGTTAGCGAGTCCAGGGTGTGCCACGCGGTCCGAGTTGGTGCCTTGCGTGCCGTTCGGCGTAGGTCCCGTCTTGTGGTTCCCGCCGCCGAACTGCGGCGTGTGCTTGGCGGTGCGCGATGACTGAAGACGAATACACGGAGTTGGCTGCTCAGCTTGACCGGTTGTCCGCCGTGCCGGACGACGTGTTGTCCGAAGTGGTGGCAAGGGATGGCCTGTGTTTGTGGGCGTTCGATCGGAGCGACTTCCCCGAGGGTGAGACGGACAGGGCGACGGCGGCACGGATGTGTGCCGGGTGTCCAGTGGTTGATGAGTGCTTGGAACTCGACTTGCGCACGGCCGGTGAGAACACGGTCGGGGTGTGGGGCGCGCTGCCGGATACCGATCGGCGGGCACTGTTCCCGGTGTGGCTGCGTCGTCGGGGTGGTGAGGCACGATGACTGTCTCTCTGTCGACGACACAGATTCTGGCCGGGGCTGGTGTCCTGGTGCTGCTGTTCACCGTCTGGCGGGCCAGTGCCCGCAAGGCGCGTGCGGCGGCTGACGCGGCGCGGGCTAGCGCCCGGGTGGTGTCGCTGGCCGGACGGGTGCTATTCATGGGCGCCGCGTTCGTGGGCGTTCAGTGGCTCGTGATCACGCACCCGGGTAGCCCGCTGCTGCTGCTCGTGGTGCTGGCGGTGCCTGACCTGATCGCGGCACATGTCCTGACTCGGGCGCTGACGGTGACCACACTGGACGCTCCGACCATGAGGCGTCGGGGTGGTGGTCGCCGATGACCACGAACGCTGATCGGCTGGCCCGTGAGGCGGCGGACGCTGCCGAGGTTCGGCGCTGGCAGTCCCACCCGGATGTGATCGCGTGGCGAGTGGAGCGGGTCCGCCGTCAGGTGGACCGGTTGTGCTGGTCCGGGATCGTGCTCGGGTTGGCGTTCACGACGGCGAACGTTCAGTGGTTCGCCGCCGCTGGCGCCGAGGTGGGTTCGCTGCCGTGGCTGACGGCGTGGCTGCTGGACCCGACCGTGTGCCTGGTCTTGCTGGCCATCCTGCGGGCCGAACAGATCACCGCGCGGTACCAGGTCCACACCGGACGGTGGGTTCGCGCGGCGAAATGGCTCACGCTGGCCGCGACGTATGTCATGAACACATGGTCATCGTGGGCGGCAGGGTCTCCGGCGGGGGTGGTGCTGCACTCGGTGCCCCCGGTGGTGGTGTTCGTGGCCGCCGAGGCGGTCACCGACCTGCGGGACAAGCTCACGGACGCGGTTCACGTCGCGGTCTCTACGTCCATGAACCGCACGGAGGTTCATGAACCCGCCGTGGACGAACCGCCCGCGACCGTGGCCGAGGTGGCGCGGCCGGAACGGCGGAAGCTGTTCGCCGACTATCTCGCCGACGCGCGGGCCGTGTGGTCGGCGGAGGTGGAGATCACTCCGGCATGGGTGCGGGAAGCCACCGGGTGTTCGCGTGGTCTGTCGTCCCGGCTGGCCGCCGCGCTCGTCGCCGAGGTGGCCGAGGGGGTGCGCCATGACCAGTGATCTGGAGCGTGCCGGGTCGCGCGACGTCGAACACGTCGGGCCGATCCTTGACGGCGAGTTGGTGGATGACACGTTGCCGCAGCCACGTCGGCGGACGGTGCGGCGCCGTGTCGGCCGGTGGCTGCGTCGGGCGTGGCAGTCCGCGCCGGTGGTGCGGGCGCGGTCGCTGGCCGCCTACCGCGTCCGGCAGGCTCCGCGCGATGTGGCGCGGCTGGTCTGGTTCGTGGCGCGCGGCATGTGGCGGTGGCTGCTGAAGTTCTGGCAGTGGGCCACGTATGCCGACCTGCGGGCGGACGCGCGGCGGGCACGGCTGGCAGGCGACGCCGAAGCACGCCGCGCCGCGCAGGAGCTGATCCGCTCCGACGCGACGGCACGATGGGCGAAACTCGGGATCGCCGTTCGACGGTTCGTGATCACGGTGCGGGTGGCCGCGCCGGTGGTGGCGGTGTTGTGGGCGGTGGCCGCGTTCATGGAACGGGCGGACATGTGGACGTGGCTGGCCGAGGTCTACACCGGACTCGACGCGGCATGGTCGGTGCTGGTGTTCCTCGGACCGGTGGTGTTGTGGGCGCTGCCGTTGGTGCTGGTGGTCGCGGCCGCGTTCGAGGGACGCGACCGGACCCCGGGCGCGGGGTGGCTCGTGCAGCCGGACCGGGACGACGCCGATTCGTGGATCGACGAACGGATGATCTCCCGCGCACTCGCGCATCTCGGTATCGCTCCGCTGGACAAGTTCTACCGCGACGGCGGCGAACTCGTGTACACGGTGGCCGCCCGCAAGGACGGCGACGGCACCGCCGCGCAGATCCGGTTGCCGATGGGTGTCACGGCCGACATGGTGGCCGCGCGCCGATCCAGGTTGGCGGCGAACCTCGGACGCGCCGCGCTGGAAACGTGGCCCACCAAGGGATCCGAGGACGGAATCCTAGATCTGTGGGTCGCGGACAAGGGCGTTCTCGGCGGCCGCGGCGCCGGCGACTGGCCCCTGGTCCACGATGGACAGGTCGACCTTTTCGAGGGTGTCCCGTTCGGACTCTCGCAACGCGGGCTGGTCATCAACGCGCCGTTGCTCGGGGTCAACTGGTTGATCGGAGGCCGCCCCGGGCAAGGGAAATCGTCGGCGCTGCGCACGCTCATGCTCGGCGCGGCACTCGACCCGACGGCCGAGTTGTGGGTGTTCGTGATGGGCGAGTCCCCGGACTTCGCGCCGTTCGAACCACGGTTGTCCCGCTACCGCATGGGAATGGACGACACCGTCGCCGAGGCGGCGACGCAAGCACTGGCGGACCTGCTGACCGAAATGGAGCGACGCGGTAAGACGCTCGGCGAACAACCCGGGCGGCCGCCGAAGGTGTCGCGCAAGCTCGCCGACAAACGCGCGTTGGGATTGCACCCGCTGGTGTGTGCGATCGATGAGTGTCACGAACTGTTCCAACATCCCAAGTTCGGGAAGCGGGCGGCGGAGCTGGCGGTGCGGCTGATCAAACGCGGCCGGAAGTACGGCGTCGTTCTCTTGCTGGCCACGCAGTCGCCCACCAAGGACAGCATTCCCCGGGAGATCACGCGCAACATCTCCTGCGGCGTGGCGTTCTCCGTGGCCGACCAGGTGGCCAACGACGGGTTGTTGGGTTCTGGCCGGTACGCAGCCGGTGTCCGCGCGACCGAACTACGGATCAACACCGACCGGGGAACCTGTGTCGCGGTCGGCATCACCGATGAGGTTTTCGAGTTGGTGCGGACGTTCTATGTGCCGTTCGAGGACGGGGCCGACGACGTGACACCGGTCATCGCCCGCGCCATGGCGTCCATTGAGGACGCCGGGCGGGCGGTGGAGACAGCGGAGCGAATCGAGATTGAGGCGGCTCCGGTGGATCACCTCGCCGACATTGCGCACGTGCTCGGCGACGAACAGCGAGTGCGGACACAGACCGTGCTCACCCGCCTTGCCGAGTACAACGCGGACGAGTACGAACCGTGGGCGTTCGCCGACCTGAAAGCAGTGCTGACCGACCACGGGCAACGGCTCCGCAAGGTACGCGGACTGATGTACGTCCACGCCGACGACGTGGCCGCCGCCCGCCGACAGGCACGCGGGGAGGCAACGGGGGAAGCACCAGAGACCGGGGGAGTTCTCCCCCTAGCCTCCCCCGACCAAGATCCCTCGGTTGACCAGGGCAAACACCCCGGGGGGAGGCGGGGGAATGCCACCACCGAAGACCCGTAAACCGCCCGAAACCAGGGAAATCGGTACCACGCCCGGGGCCTTCCCCCGCTCCCCCCGACCAGCGACCGCAGACACCCGCTCGAAAGGCAGCAACCATGACCACGACGCCGACGAATCCGAGGACGGACACGGCGCCGCAGGCGGCCGACCGAACACACCGGACGGTGACCACGCCGACGGCCCGCAGGACGCGGACCAGCCAGACGCGGACTCAGCCCGCGACGGCGGACAGGGCACCACCGCCGGGGGCGCTGAGAGGGCCGTAGACGGCTCCGCACGGTCGACGGCGGGTCATCGGCCCGACGTGGGGCGCGTGATGCTCAAGACGACGCCAGAGGGTGCGGCGTGGGTGCTGGTCGAAGGTTCCGATTTCGCGGAGCTGGCGGAGAGGATCAACGTCGTGTACGACGCCCTCACCCGTCCGCAGCGCGGTGACCAGCACTGATAGGTGGCGTCCCGGGTGGTCCGGGCGCATCCTGACTAGATGGGTGGAGGATCATTGTTCGATCGGATGGCAGAGGCAGGCGAACGCGCCGCCGCTCGTGAGCGGCGGCGCGCTGCCATTGAACGGGGCGTCAGATATCCGGCGCTCGGGCTGGCGCTGTTCTTGGCGCTGGCGGCGTGGTGGTTGTCAGGCTGGCAGATGTGGCCCTGGTTGTTCGGCGGTGTCGGCGGCATGGTCGTCATGCTGCTGCTCGGGCGCGGCGTGCCGCTGGCGTGGCGGCTGACGGTGCCGCTGCTCGTGGTCGCGGTGTGGCTGCTGACCTATGTGGACCCGTGGTGGTGGGTCGTGGTCGCCGGGGTGATCCTGTTCGCTGCCGCGATGGTCGCCGCCGTCCACCTGAGACTCCGCACCCGCCGACCACAGACGCTCGGGGCGCTGGCCCTCGGGCTGGCCATGGTGACGGCCGGTTCGGTCATGCTGGCCGTGAACGCGGCCGAAGAGACCCGCCAGACACAGGACGAACTGAACGCGGCGCACGCGGAAGCGGTCGCGCGGATTCTGCCGCGCACCCCCAACGCACTGGTATGGAACTTGGTCGTCAGGTTGTCCGATCAGGCCACGGGCGGCCGACAGGCGGCGGCATCCGGGACCAGTGCCGCCGCCGACTTTTGCTTTCATTTCAGCCCGCAGGCGGCGGACGCGTTCGCCGCCGCGCGGGGCGCGGTGGACTGTCCGGGCGCGTTCCTGGCACTGGCCGCCGAGGTCACCAACCCCCACGACTACGTCACGCGCCTGTCGGTCCCCGGTAGCGCTGTGCGGTTCGAGCCGGACCACGTCACCAGCGTCGTGGACGCGTGCCACCTGACGTTCGGCTCCATCTTTGACGACACCCCCACCGCCGCACCCGGTCCGCAACTCGGTGAACTGACACTCAGACAGCAACACGGGCAGGGCCACCTAGTGATCGGGTACCGGCCCTGCCCGTGATCTGTGCTCACGCCCCCGGGCGTTAGCCGAGTAGGTCCGTGATATCGACCATCCCGCTTTCCGTGACGTACTTATCTGCGAATTCGGCTAGTTCCGGCATGGCGTCCTGCCAGCCCTCCGGCAGAAGCCACCCCATCATAAGTTTTCCATCGGGCCGTTTCTGTGCGGCGAACGAGAAACCCACATCAAGCCACCGGAGACGCCGTTCCTCCGGTGTCAGTGTTTCCAGTTCTTCCCGCCACGTCCGGTCCGTCGGCACCCACTGCACACCCCCGGGATCAATCGGCAACGCCCGAAGCGTGTCGATATCTTTCAGGATCTTGTTCCCGTCGCCCATGATCCGCTGACGCTCATCCGCCGACACTGCCCGCGCAACCCGTGACATGAGCCGCGCGTGTTCCCGCTCCAGCTTCGCGATTTCGTTAGCGTGATTCGTTGGGGGCAACACGATCCGTTCGCGGACCGGCACCATGGAAAAGAGTACGTAGAAAGATTTCTCGGCATAGGGTTCCACGTCTTCCGCACGGATGGACGGCCCGTGTTTGGCCGTCGGGCACTTCCAGTACCGATACTCATAACTGACCTTGGTCCCGTTCGCGCGGGTCCGCGTGTCACCCGCGATACGGTGCCACAACGGCTCCATGCACTCCGGGCACACCAGGACACCGGAGAACGGGTACGGCCGGTTGCTACCACGCGCTTTGCGGCGTGACTTCTCGTCCAGCACTGCGATTATCTCCGCCTGTTCGGCGGGCTCGAAAATGCCGAGTTCGACAAGATCCGGATTCACCAACAACGCGGCAAGCGTGGCACCCTTCCATTGATAGCCCTTGAGTTCCACTGTGGCCGGTTCTTCACCCCGCCGTTCTGCCGTCAACTGGGCTTGCCGGTCTCGCGGAGTGACGACCTTGTTATCCGTCAGCCACTTGCACAGGTCGGTGAGCCCCTTCTTTTCCGCCCGCACCAGCGTGGACAGGGAATGCAGGATCTTGACCGCGTAGGGGTCCAAACCGAGAATCCAGCCACCACCGCCCGGCAACTCCACCGGCATCGTCCCGTACAGGTGGCTCTCGCCGCTCCAACGGCCCTGTTCCTTCAGGGACGCTTTCGCGGAGCGGAACCGCTCGCGCATCCGTTCACGCTCCATGCGGGCGAACGCCGCAATCAGCGTGATCATGAATTCAGCCATCGAGTTACTGGAATCGATGCCCTCGGCGATCGCGATCAAGCGCTTACCGCGCGCCCGCAGCCACTCAAGCAAGTTCAAGGCGTCCATGACGTTCCGGACAAGCCGGTCAAGCTTGGACACGACCAGCGTCTTCCACGGTTGCGGCGGCGCGTCGGACAGCCACTGCTTAAGACCCGCTCGCTTGTGCGGCTCCAGGTCGCCCGACACGTGCAAGTCCTCAACCGTCGCCACCACCGGGATGTCGTAGGCCGAGGTCCACCGGTGCGTGGTGTCGCGCTGGACCACGTTGGACGTGCTCTCATCCGTATAGTGCGATTCACGCGAATAGCAGACCGCCGCGTCGTCCTCGGGGGTGAAGGGGACGACGGGCGGCCGCTCACTGGCCTGCTTCTTGAACCTCCGCCGCTTCCTCGGTGTTGGTGCGCTCATGGCCGTATCCTCGCTGGTAGACGCCCTGCCGACTGTAGTCGGTTGTCCCAGCCGGTGCAGAACCCGAATCGCCACTCACGACAGCCGTCAGTCGAAGAGCGCGGGGAGGGTCTTCTCCCAGGTCTCCCGGAGCTCGTCCAGCGTGAACTCCGTGATGTCCTGGAGTTCGAGCGAACCCGACTCCGGGTCCACCACACCGGTCTTGCGCCACGGCAGGCCGCGCGCGGTCAGCATCTCGGTGAACCGCAGTTCCTCGGTGCGCGGCACGGCGACCAGCACCCGGCCCGCGGACTCGGAGAACAGCTGCACGAACGGGTCCTGCTCCGAGTCGAGGAAGACGCGGGCACCGCACTGTCCGATGAGGACGGTCTCGACGAGCGTCTGGATCAGGCCGCCGTCGGAGACGTCGTGCGCGGCGGAGATCATGCCGTCGCGCGAACCGGCGATGAGGATGTCGGCGAGCAGCTTCTCGCGCGCCAGATCCACGCGAGGCGGGCGACCGCCGAGGTGGCCGTGCAGTTCGCGCGCCCAGGCGGAACCGTCCAGCTCGTCGTGGGTCTCGCCGAGCAGCAGAAGGGTTTCCCCGGCCTCGGCGCCGATCCCGGTCGGGATGCGGCGGGTGACGTCGTCGATCACGCCGAGCACGCCGACCACCGGCGTCGGCAGGATCGCCACGTCACCGGTCTGGTTGAAGAAACTGACGTTGCCGCCGGTGACCGGGATGCCGAGTTCGACACAGCCGTCGGCGAGACCGTGCACGGCCTGCTCGAACTGCCACATCACGCCCGGGTCGGTCGGCGCGCCGAAGTTCAGGCAGTCCGACACCGCGACCGGCTTCGCGCCGCTGGTGGCGACGTTGCGGTACGCCTCGGCCAGCGCGAGCTTCGCGCCCTCGTACGGGTCGAGGTAGACGAACTTGCTGTTGCAGTCGGTCGAGACGGCCACGCCGCGGCCGGTCGACTCGTCGATCCGGATGACACCGGAGTCCGACGGCTGCGCGGACACGGTGTTGCCACGCACGTAGCGGTCGTACTGGGAGGTGACCCATTCCTTCGACGCCTGGTTCGGCGACGAGATCAGCTTGAGCACGTCGGCCCGCAGTTCGTCCGAAGTGGACGGACGCGGCAGCTTCGCCGAGGTGTCGGCCTGCAAGGCGTCCTGTGTGGACGGACGCTGGATCGGCCGGTCGTACACCGGGCCCTGGTGCGCGACGGTGTGCGCCGGGACGTCGACGACGACCTCGTCGTTCCAGGTGATGACCAGGTGCTCGCCGTCGGTGACCTCGCCGATGTCGGTGGCGATGACGTCCCACTTCTCGCAGACCTTCATGAACGCCTCGACGTTCTCCGGCGAGACGACCGCGCACATCCGTTCCTGCGATTCGCTGGAGAGCACCTCCGCCGGGGTCATCCCGGTGGCGCGCAACGGAACCCGGTCGAGGTAGATGTGCATGCCGCCGTCACCGGCGGCCGCGAGCTCCGACGTCGCGCAGGAGAGCCCGGCGCCGCCGAGGTCCTGGATGCCGACGACGAGCTTCTGCGCGAACAGTTCGAGACAGCACTCGATGAGCACCTTCTCGGTGAACGGGTCGCCGACCTGGACGCTGGGCAGCTTCTTGCGCCCGCCCGAGGACTCGTCGCCGGAGAAGGTGTCGCTCGCGAGCACGGACACGCCGCCGATGCCGTCGAGGCCGGTGCGCGCGCCGAACAGGATGATCTTGTTGCCCTTGCCGGAGGCGAAGGCCAGGTGCAGGTCTTCGACGCGCATCGCGCCGACGCACAGGGCGTTGACCAGCGGGTTGCCGGAATAGCTCGGGTCGAACACGAGCTCGCCGCCGATGTTCGGCAGGCCGAGGCAGTTGCCGTAGCCGCCGACGCCGGCGACCACACCGGGCAGCACGCGCCGGGTGTCGGCCGCGTCCGCCGGGCCGAAGCGCAGCGCGTCCGCCACCGCGAGCGGACGCGCGCCCATCGCCATGATGTCGCGCACGATGCCGCCGACACCGGTCGCGGCGCCCTGGTACGGCTCCACGTAGGACGGGTGGTTGTGGCTCTCGACCTTGAAGGTGACCGCCCAGCCCTCGCCGATGTCGACGACGCCCGCGTTCTCGCCGATGCCGGCGAGCATCTTCTCCTTCATCTCGGGAGTGGCGGTCTCGCCGAAGTAGCGCAGGTGCTTCTTCGAGGACTTGTACGAGCAGTGCTCGCTCCACATCACCGAGTACATCGCCAGTTCGGCGTCGGTCGGACGGCGGCCGAGGATCTCCCGGATCCGGGCGTACTCGTCGTCGGCGAGGCCGAGCTCGACGTACGGCTGAGTCTGTTCCGGAGTCGCCTCGGCAAGTGCGGTGGTGTCGACGTCGGTGCTGGTCACGGTGTCCACATCAGGGTTCGCCACGGCCGCCAGAATAAGGGAGAGGGTTGTTCACCTCTCGGTCGCCCACAGATAAATCGGTCGCGCCCGAGACGGTGATCCGCTTACCGTCGATAATCGTGCTTTCCGCCACATATCCCCTTCCGCGACTGCGGCTGCCCGCCAAGCCGACCGCCTGGCGATACCTGGTCAGGATGATGCTCGCCCGCCCGGGACTGCTCGCCGTCTCGGCGATCAGCGGTGCCCTGTGGTCACTGCCGATCGCCCTGCTGCCGGTCGCGATCGGCCGCGGCATCGACGCGATCGGCCGTGGCGACGGCGACTCGGTCTGGCTGTGGGGCCTCGCGGCCGCCGGGCTCGGGATCGCGCAGACGCTCGCGGGCACGGTGCAGCACTTCGCGTCCTACGGCTGCTGGATCCACGGCGCCGGGGTCACCCAGCGCCTGGCCACCGAGCACGCCGCGAAGCTGGGCGTGAACCTGCGGGACACGACCACCACCGGTGACGTCGTCGCGATCACCACCAGCGACATCAACCCGATCGGTGACTCCTTCGAGGTGCTCGGCCGGGCCTTCGGTTCGCTGATCGCGTTCATCGTGTGCGCGACGGCGCTGCTGACGACGTCCCCGCTGCTCGGCGTGGTCGCGCTGGTCGGCGTCCCGCTGGCGGTGGTCGGCATCGGACCGCTGCTGAAGCCGCTCGAAAAGCGCCAGACGAAGCAGCGCGAGGAGAAGACCGACGTCAACGCGCTGGCCGCGGACATCGTCTCCGGCCTGCGGATCCTTCGCGGCGTCGGCGGTGAGAAGCAGTTCCTCGACCGCTTCCGCCGCTCCAGCCAGCGGGTCCGGGCGGCCGGGGTCCAGGTCGGCCGCAGCGAGGCATGGCTCGCTGCGGCGGAGGTCGCGCTGCCGGGCCTGGTCACGGTGGTCATCACCTGGCTGGGCGCGCAGCTGGCGATGAACGGCACCATCGGCGTCGGCGAGCTGATCACGTTCTACGGCGTCTCGGTGTTCCTGGTGATTCCGGTGACGACGGCGACCGAGTTCGCGGGCGTGCTGAGCGCCGCGCTGGTTTCGGCGCGGAAGGTGTGCAAACTGCTGTCCACCGAACGCACGCTCGCCGAACCGGAGAACCCGGTGCCGCTGCCGGAAGGCCCGCTGGACCTGTACGACGAGACGTCCGGGATCAAGGCCGAGGCCGGGAAGCTGACCGTGATCGACGTCGGGGCCGACGCCGAGAAGGTGGCCTCGCGGATGGCGCGGTTCACCGATCCGGATGAACCCGCGCTCGCAGGCGGGATCCCGGTGGACCGGGTCGCCCTCGGCGAGCTGCGGCGGCGCCTGGTCTACGCGCACAACCAGGACATCTGGTTCTCCGGGGTGCTGCGCGAGCAGGTCGCCCCCGCCGAGCCCGGCGACGTCGAGATCACCGAAGCGCTGTACGCGGCGGACGCCGAGGACATCGTGGACGCGCTGCCCCACGGCGTCGACGAGGTGATCGGCGAACGCGGACGCGAGGTCTCCGGTGGTCAGCGGCAGCGGCTGAACCTGGCCCGCGCGCTGGCGACCGACGCCGACGTCCTGCTGCTCGACGAGCCGACCTCGGCCGTCGACGCGCATACCGAAGCCCGCATAACCGAACGCGTCGCGAAGCTGCGGCGCGGCAAGACCACCGTCGTGTTCAGTCAAAGTCCACTGTGGACACATGTGGCCGACGTGGTCGTGAGTACGAGAGTGCCCGCATGAAGAAGCTGCCGCTGGCAGACCGGAAAGACGTTCGACGATGGATAAGGGAGACCGCGCGGGACAACAAGCGCGAGTTCTCCGTGATGCTCGGCCTGTTCTGCGTCGCGACCGCGATCGGGCTGGCCGGGCCGCGGTTGCTGGGCGCGCTGGTGGACGAGGTCGTCGAAGGCACGACGACCACCACGATCACGCTCCTGGCGGTCGCGTTCGTGGTCGTGCTGGGCGCGCAGGCCTGGTTCAAGGGGCTGGCGCGGCTGCGTGCGCGGGTGTTCGGCGAACGGATCCTGGCGAGCAACCGCGAGGAGTTCGTCGGGAACGCGCTGGACCTTCCGCTCGGGACGGTCGAGGCGGCGGGCACCGGTGATCTGCTCAGCCGGGCGACCACCGACGTCAGCCGGATCGACCACGCGGTGCGCCACGGCGCGCCGGAGATCCTGATCGCCGCCGTCACGGTGGTGTTCACGGTGGTGGCGATGGTGGTCACGTCGCCGTTCCTGGCGCTGGGCCTGCTGATCGCGCTGCCGCTGCTGGTGCCGGTGAACATCTGGTACCAGCGGCGGATCCCGGACGTGATGCGGCGGATGCTGGACCGGTGGGCCGAGCTGCAGTCCACCACGCACGAGACCGCGGAGGGCGCACGGACGGCCGAGGCGCTGAACCTGACCGGCCGCCGGGTGAAGACCGGGCACGACGGTCTCGACGAGGCGATGCTGGGCGAACGCAAGATCCGGGCGCTGCAGATGCGGTGGATCCCGTCGCTGGAGATCAGCTACGTGCTGCCGGTGCCGGTGATGCTCGGGCTGGGCCTGCTCGCCTACTCGAACGGCTGGGAAGGGCTCGGCACGATCACCGCGATGCTGCTGTATTCGCAGGTCATGACGGGCCCGCTGAACGAGGCGCTGTTCTGGCTCGCGGACATGCAGGTCGCCGGGGCGTCGCTGCGGCGGCTGCTGGGCGTGCGGCCGCCTTCGTCGGAGGCGCCTGCTTCGGAAGCTCCGCGCGGCCAGGACATCGAGGTCCGTGACGTGCGTTTCGGCTACAACGCGGAGCGCGAAGTGCTGCACGGCATCGACCTGCGGGTGCCCGCCGGTGAGCGGCTGGCGATCGTCGGCCCGTCCGGGGCAGGCAAGTCGACGCTGGGACGGCTGCTGGCCGGGATGTCCGCGCCGACGTCGGGTTCGGTGCGGATCGGCGGGGCCGAGGTGTCGACGCTGCCGGACGACGTCCTGCGCGGCGAGGTCCTGCTGCTGACCCAGGAGCAGCACGTGTTCGCGGGGACGCTGCGGGACAACCTCACGCTGCCCGCCGGGGAGTGGACCGACTCCCGGCTGCTCGACGCGCTGGCGTCGGTCGGCGCTTCGGAGTGGGTGGCGAGCCTGCCGGACGGGCTGGACACGAAGGTCGGGGCCGGGGCGGTCGCCGTCCCGGCGGCGATGGCGCAGCAGCTGGCGCTGGCGCGGGTGGTGCTGGCCGACCCGCACACGCTGGTGCTGGACGAGGCGACGTCACTGCTGGACACGGGTTCGGCGCGGGAGCTGGAGCGGTCGCTGAGCGCGGTGCTCGAAGGGCGGACGGTGATCGCGATCGCGCACCGGCTGCACACGGCGGCCGCGGCGGACCGGGTCGCCGTCATCGAGGGCGGCCGGGTGACCGAGCTGGGTTCGCACGCGGAGCTACTGGCGGCCGGTGGGCCCTACTCGGCCCTGGTCGCCGCCGCCTCCTGACGCATTTCGTCCTCTAAATGCGGTTTTAACGCATTTAGAGGACGAAACGCGTGGGGTGTCAGGCGGAGACGAGCGCGTCCACGGCGCTGTAGAACATGCCGAGGCCGTCATCGGAGGGCCCGGTCAGGGCGTCGATGGCGTGCTCCGGGTGCGGCATGAGGCCGACGACGCGGCCGTTCTCGCTGCGGATCCCGGCGATGTCGTTGCGCGAGCCGTTCGGGTTGCCGCCGACGTAGCGGAACACCACGCGGCCCTCACCCTCCAGCTCGTCGAGGGTGGCCTGCTCGGCGACGAAGCAGCCGTCGATGTTCTTCATCGGGATGAGGATCTCGGCGCCCTTGTCGTACCGGGTGGTCCACGCGGTGTCGTTGTTCTCGACGCGCAGCCACTGGTCACGGCAGATGAAGTGCAGACCCGCGTTGCGGATCATCGCGCCCGGCAGCAGCCCGGCCTCGCACAGGATCTGGAAGCCGTTGCAGATGCCCAGCACCGGCATGCCCTTGTGGGCGGCCTCGATCACCGAGGTCATCACCGGCGCGAACCGGGCGATGACGCCGGCGCGCAGGTAGTCGCCGTAGGAGAAGCCACCGGGGACGACGACCGCGTCGACGCCCTTGAGGTCTTCGTCCGCGTGCCACAGCGGGACGGCCTCGGCGTCGGCGTAGCGGACCGCGCGGGCCGCGTCACCGTCGTCGAGCGTGCCGGGGAAGGTGATGACCCCGATCCGGGCGCTCACGCGTCCACCCGCTTGATGGTCCACTGCTCGATGACGGGGTTCGCGAGGAAACCCTCGGCGATCTTTTCGAGCGTCGCGTCGTCGACGGAGTCGTCGACCTCGATCTCGAAGTGCTTGCCCTGACGGATCCCGGTGATCCCGGTGAAGCCGAGACGACCGGCCGCGCCGAGCGCGGCTTGGCCCTGCGGGTCGAGGATTTCGGGCTTGGGCATGACGTCGACGACGACTCGGGCCACGGCAGGCTGCTCCTTATTCACGCAGGTCGTGGGTACCGCCCGAGCCTACTTCACTACGGTTGCCGCATGACCTACGGGCAACCGCAGTACGGGTACCCCGCTCCTGCGAAGAAGTCGAAGACCTGGCTGTGGATCACGCTGACGCTGGTCGTGGTCCTGGTCGCGGGCGGTGTCGCGTTCACCGGCTTCGTGACGCCGGGGTTCTTCAAGGCCAAGTCCGACACCACCTCGCGCGCGACGCCGGAGCAGCTGAGCCAGTCGTTCGTGAACGGCGTCGCCGAAGACAGCGCGAGTCAGCTCTGGTGCGCGATCCGCTCGAAGCGGTCCTACGCCTTCGAGCAGCTCATGGGCGTCTCCGAAGGCGCACAGCTCAGCACGCCCGCGCACCAGCGTGCGGCGCAGGAGTACTCGGCCGCGTTGACCACCGGTGGCCAGACCGTCGGGATCGCGATGATCCCCGGCGAAGGCGGCTGGTGTGTGCGTGACGCCAAGGTCGGTGGCGAGCCCGAACCGCTTCCGAGCGTCGAGACGCGACCGGCGCCGCGCCCCGACGTCAAGACCGGGGAAGAGGCGGGGACCAAGTTCGTCGACGCGATCAACGCGCGCGACATCCCGGCGGCGTTGTCCGTGCTGTGTGAAAAGGTGCCCGACACGACCCGCGACGGCGTCCAGCAGATCATCCACGGCGACGCTCGCTACACCGTGACCAGGGCCGATGTGCTGACCACCGCGAAGCAGACGATCCTGCACCTCGACGGCCTGATCGACGGCGTCCAGGCACCAGGCCGGGTGGAGACCTCGGACGACGGCGAGGGTGGCCCCTGCGTCACGTCGTTCGCGCCCGACTCCGACTGAGCTCGCACCGATCCTTCGACTGGGGGATGCTCAGAGCGCGGCGTTGGGCCAAGATGAGCCCATTGGCGGGGCGTCAACACCGGGCGAGCAGCAGGAGGCACCGTGGCCGATCAGGACTCCTTCGACTACGTGATCGTCGGCGCGGGCAGCGCGGGATGCGTACTGGCGAACCGGCTGAGCGAGGATCCGTCGGCGCGGGTGCTGCTGCTCGAAGCCGGTGGCGAGGACGACGCCGACGAGATCCACATCCCCGCCGCGTTCCCCGGTCTGTTCAAGACGAAGTACGACTGGAACTACGAGACGGTCGAGCAGAAACACACCGGCAACACCCTGTACTGGCCGCGCGGGAAGACGCTCGGCGGCTGCTCCTCGATCAACGCGATGATCTACATCCGCGGCAACCGCGCCGACTACGACGGCTGGCGCGACGCGCACGGCGCCGAGGGCTGGGGTTTCGACGACGTCCTGCCGTACTTCAAGCGGGCCGAGGGGAATCAGCGGCTCGGTGGGCCGCTGCACGGCACCGACGGGCCGCTGAACGTCGAGGACCGGCGCTTCACCCACGAACTTTCGCTCGCCTGGGTGGATTCCGCCGTCGCCTGGGGCCTCAAGCGCACCGACGACTTCAACGGCGAGACTCAGGAAGGCGCCGGCGTCTACCAGGTGACGTGCAAGAAGGGCCGTCGCTGGTCGACGGCCGACGCGTACCTGCGACCGGCGTTGGCGCGGCCGAATCTCACCGTGCGGACCCACGCGCAGGCCACCCGCGTCGTCTTCGAAGGCACCCGCGCGGTCGGCGTGTCCTATTTGGACAAAGGCACGGAAACGACGGTCCGCGCGACCACCGAAGTCCTGCTGAGCGGCGGTGCGGTGAACTCGCCGCAACTGCTGATGCTGTCCGGGGTCGGACCGGCGGAACACCTGCGGGAGCACGGGATCGACGTCGTGGCCGCGCTTCCCGGCGTCGGCGAGAACCTGCACGACCACCCGGCCTGCGGGATCATCTGGTCGACTCGCGGCTCCACCGACCTGGTGGACGCGGCGACGCCGGGCGGTCTGGTGCGCTACCAGCTCACCAAACGCGGTCCGCTGGCCTCGAACATCGGCGAGGCGGGCGCGTTCTTCCCCGCCGCGGACGGTGTTTCGCCGCCGGACATGCAGATCCA
Source organism: Amycolatopsis azurea DSM 43854 (assembly GCF_001995215.1). Taxonomy (GTDB): domain Bacteria; phylum Actinomycetota; class Actinomycetes; order Mycobacteriales; family Pseudonocardiaceae; genus Amycolatopsis; species Amycolatopsis azurea. The sequence goes on along the minus strand of NZ_MUXN01000018.1, from coordinate 116,698 downwards.
CGTCGCGCCGACGTTGTTCTACGACAACGGGATGCGCGAGCCGACGGTGCCGGGCTTCACCTCCGCGGCGACACTGGTGGACGTCGCGAGCCGGGGACGGCTGCGGTTGAAGTCGGGGAATCCCTTGTGGAAGCCCGAAATCGACCCGGCTTACTACGCGGAGTCCGTCGACATGGAGAAGATGCTGGCCGGGATGCGCGCCCTGGTGGAGATCGGGAAGTCCGGTCCGCTGGCGCGGTACCTCGACAAGCCGTTCCTGCCGGAGCGGCACGACCTGACCGACGGCGAGCTGGCCGACTACGTGCGCGAGAAGACGCAGACGCTGTACCACCCGGTGGGCACCTGCTCGATGGGGACGGGCGAGAACGCCGTCGTCGACCCGTCCCTGAAGGTGCACGGGGTGGACGGCCTGCGGGTGGTGGACGCGTCGGTGATGCCCGTGGTGCCGCGCGGGAACACGAACGCGCCGACGATCATGGTCGCCGAGAAGGCCGCGGATCTCATCCGGGGCCGCGGCTGAAGGGGACTTTCCCCGCATCAGACGCGGCGAAGGGAGCTTTCCCCGCATGAGATGCGGGGAAAGTCCCCTTCAGCTCAGCGCTTTCCGTGCAGGACGGTGATCAGCTTCGCCACCAGCGCGTCGGTCTTTTCCTTGCGGGAGAACGAGGTCAGCACGATCGGCGCGGTGAACCGCTGGCGCGCGACGGCCTTCGGGCGGGCGAACTCGCGCAGGCCCTCGGGGCCGTGGATCCGGCCGAACCCCGAGTCGCCGACGCCACCGAAGGGCAGCGAAGCGATACCGGCGAAGGAAAGCGGCGCGTTGATCGACGTCATGCCGGTGCGCAGGCGGGCGGCCAGTTCGAGGCCGCGCGACTTCGAGAACACCGTCGAACCGAGGCCGTACTTGGTGTCGTTGGCCTTCTCGACGGCCTCGTCCATGTCGCGGACCTTGGCGATGGTGACGGTCGGGCCGAACGTCTCCTCCTTGACCGCGCTGGAGTCCTCCGGCACGTCGACCAGCACGGTCGGCTGGACGTAGCGGTCGCCGACCGCGTCGACGCCGCCGACCAGCGCCTTGCCGCCGCGTTCGATGGCGTCCGCGATGTGGCGCTTGATCACCGCGAGCTGCGAAGGCATCGTCACCGGGCCGTACTGCGCGGCCTCGTCCGAACCGGCCCGCACGTCCTTCGACTTCTCGACGACCTTCGCGACGAACTCGTCGTGCACGCTTTGATGGACGTACACGCGCTCGACGCCGATGCAGGTCTGGCCCGAGTTGGAGAACGCGCCCCAGACGGTCGCGTCGGCGGCGGCCTCGAGGTCGGCGTCGGCATCGACCAGGACCGCGTCCTTGCCGCCCGCCTCGATGATCACCGGCGTCAGCGTCTCGGCGGCCGCGGCCATGATCTTCTTGCCCGTCCCGGTCGAACCGGTGAAGGCGATCTTGTCGACGTTGGCGCCGACGAGCGCCGCGCCGGTTTCGCCGAAGCCGGTGATCAGCTGGAGCACCGGCCATTCCGGGACGACCTCGTTGAAGGCGTCGACCAGCCATTTCCCGACGCCGGGCGTGTACTCGCTCGGCTTGAAGACGACGGTGTTGCCGGCGGCGAGGGCGTAGGCGATGGAGCCGAGCGGGGTGAACACGGGGTAGTTCCAGGGGCCGATCACGCCCACGACGCCGAGCGGCTGGTACTCGACCGTCGCCGCCTGGTTCGACATCATCAGCCCGGCCGCGCGGCGCTGCTTGCCGAGGATCTTGCGCGCGTTCTTGCCCGCCCACGCGATGTGCTCGATGGCGAGGACGCTCTCCAGCTGCGCGTCGGCGATCGGCTTGCCGGTCTCGTCCCGGACGACCTGGCACAGCTGCGGCAGCCTGCGGGTGATGACGCCCTTCCAGCGGCGCAGCCGTTCGGCGCGACCGTCGTAGCCGAGCCCGGCCCACCATTCGGCGGCGTCCTTCGCGCGCGCGACGGCGGCGCGGACGTCCTCCCCGGTGTGCACGGGGTAGGTGCCGACGACCTCGTCGGTCGCCGGGCTGAGGGAATCGAAGGTCTCCCCCACGCTGTGCGCGGTCGGCTTCGGCTGGACTGCGGTCATCGACTTCTCCCGTGTCTCGGCTCAAAGCCCAGGCTACGACGTTACTGACGGCGTGCCAATAGCTCGCCTGGGGCGGGCCACCAGCATTACACAGGAGACGAGAGCCGCAAGGACTCCGAGCAGCGGGGCCAGCCGGATCGGCAGCACGCCGATAGCCAGCGAGCCCAGCCCGAACCCCGACGCCTGCACGGTGAAAGCCAGTGAGAAGCCTTCCGACCGGCGGCGTTCCGGCAGCAGTTTCTGCAGGTTGACCGAGGAAACGGCCATCAGCGGGCCGGTGCACAGCCCGATCAGCGCGACCCCGCCGAGCAGGCCCGCCCAGCCGAGGCCCGCCGACACCACGATGCCGCCGAGGACGAAGCCCCCCAGGAACAACCGCGGGTCACCGACCTTCCCCCATGCCGCGTAGAGCGCGCTCCCGGTGATGCTGGCGGCGCACAGCACGACGATGACGACGGCCGTCGCCGAATCGGGCGCGCCGAGGCGCTGGACGAGCGGCAGCAGGCCGACCTCGATGGTCGACAGCAGCAGCCCGACGGTGAACAACCCGGCCAGCCAGGGAACACAAGCGGCGATGGGGAGCACCTGGTGCTCGACCGTCCTTTGTGGATCACGGGCGATCGTCCGCCGCGGCACGAGCAGGGCCGCGAGCAGGGCGACGACCGCCATCGCGAGCACCGGGACGACCGGGCCGGACGTCGCCAGGAGCGCCACCAGCAGCGGGCCGCCGACGATGACGCCTTCCATGATCATCGCGTCGACCGAAACGGCGCGCGGCAGTTCGTCTTCGGTCACCGTCCCGGCGAGCAGCGTCCGGAAACCGCCGCTCAGCCCGCCCGCGACCAGGCCCGGCGGGATCGCCAGCGCGAGCAGCACGAGGTCCGGGGCGCCCGCGGAGGCGACCGCGGCCAGCAGGAACAGTCCCGCGGCGACCAGCGGCAGCAGCACAATGAGCCCGCGGGCGGGCCCGACACGGTCGAGCAGCCGCCCGGTCGACACGGCGCCGACCATCTCGGCGGCGACGAAGACGGCCATCATCACCCCGCCGAGCCGGTACGAACCGGTCGTCGCGGTGGTCAGCACGGTGAAGGCCAGTGGCGCCATCGTGGCGGGCAGGCGATTCAGCTGGACCCCCGCCGACCAGCGCCAATACCCGGAATTTCGGAGCAACGTCATGCCGGTGGACACTGCCGGAGAAGCACTGGCCGGAACCATTGATTAGGGAATAGCCTAATTGGATGCTCGAGCTCGTCCTGACCGCCGAGAGCGCCAACCGCGTGCGCTTCGGCATCTCGCCGCTCGACGAGACCATGGGCGCGATGCAGACCCTGCTCGGGCGGCGCGGGCATCCGAGTCATCTGCCGTGGCTGCGCGAGGCCGCCGCGAAACTGCCGGACCTCCCCGTCGGCGAGTTCGCCAGGGTGATGAGCGCGCGGCACTACATCACCGACTTCCTCAGCCCGCCGCCGACCGGACCGGAGACCACCGCGTCCGCCCAGCTCGCCGAAATCCGCCGCACGCCGCCGGAACAGGTCGCCCGTGAACTGTCCAAAGTGGACGCGGACCTGAGTGGGCTCCCCGAAGACCCGGCCGTGGCGAGGGACCTGCTGGCCGAGCAGATGGGGATCGCCTGGACCGAACTGGTCGAACCGCACTGGCCGCGGATGCGCCGGTTCCTCGTCGCCGACATCGAGGAACGCTCACGACGGCTGGCCGCCGGCGGGATCGCGCTGGTGCTGGAGGACATCCACCCGCGCGTGCGGCTCGTCGACGACGTCCTGGTGATCGAGATGAAGGAACGCGGACGCGTCCACCTCGACCGCCGCGGTCTGCTGCTGATCCCCGGCGTCTTCGCGTGGCCGTCGGTCGGCGTGATCACCATGGAGCCGTGGCAGCCTTCGCTGCTCTACCCGGCCCGCGGGGTCGCCGAACTCTGGTCGGATCCCGAACGCCCGCCCGGCGCGCTCGCGGGAGTGCTCGGCCGGACGAAAGCCGCGCTGCTCGCGACGCTCAACGAGCCCGCGAGCACCACCGAACTGGCCCGCAGGCTGGACTTCTCCGCGCCGACGGTCTCACAGCATCTGACCGCGATGCGCGCGGCGGGCCTGCTCGACACACGGCGGCGAGGCCGCGAGGTGCGTTACCTGCGCACCGAACTTGGCGACGCCCTGCTCCGGGCATAGGCTGGAAAACGACCTACCGAGAAGGAGAACACCGATGCGTATTGTCCACTTTGGACACGCTTGCACACTTCTGGAGACCGAGGGCGCGCGGATCCTGATCGACCCCGGCACCTTCTCGATGGGGTTCGAAGGCGAACGCGAGCTGGACGCCATCCTGATCACCCACCAGCATTTCGACCACCTCGACGCGGACAGGCTGCCCGCGTTGCTGGAGGCGAACCCCGGCGCCCAGCTGATCGTGGACCCGGGATCCGCCGAAGCCGTGCGGAAGATCGGCGCCGAGTTCCAGATCGCGAACCCGGGCGACGCCTTCGGCATCGGCTCCAGCGGCGTCAACGTCGTCGGTGGCGAGCACGCGGTGATCCACGAGGACATCCCGGCCATCCCGAACGTCGGCTACATCGTCGACCACGGCGCCTTCTACCACCCGGGTGACTCGTTCTTCGTGCCGGAACAGAAGATCGACGTCCTCGGCCTGCCCACCGGCGCCCCGTGGCTCAAGGCGGGCGAAGCCGTCGACTACCTGCGCGCCGTTTCGCCGCGCCTCGCCGTCCCGATCCACGAAGCCGTCCTCGCGCGGCCGCAGATGCACTACGGCCTGTTCGCGAACCTGGCTCCGGAGGGCACCGAGGTGAAGGTGCTCGACGTGGGCGAACCCGTGAAGCTTTAGGAGCGGTAGGCGAGTTTCCGTACCAGGATCTCCGCCGGTCCCCGGTAGCCCTTCCGGTGCATCCAGTACGCGACGACGACCGAGAGCAGCCACACGCCGAGCCCGCAGGCGGCCGCCACGAACGTCGGGTTCTTCTCCTGACCCCCGAGGCCCAGCATGAACGGCGGCGCCAGGATCAACCACGCCACCGACTGGAACAGGTAGGCGCTCAGCGTGCGCTGCCCGAGGGCGGAGATCGCGGTGACGACCACGTTGCGGCGCTTCTTGCCGACCGCCATGCCGATGAGGCCGAACAGGCTGAGGTAGCCGATCGCGCCGAACACGCCCGCTCCCTCGTACAGCATCTTGGCGAACGCGGCGGTGTCGGCGTCGAACCCGATGTAGTCGCCGGCGAAGAGACCCATCGGCAGGGCGCCCGCGATCGCGACGCCGAATCCGCCGAACAGGCCGACGAGGAGGACCTTCCGGTTCGGTTCCTCCAGCAGGCGCTTCTTCGCGGCCCAGGCGCCCACCCAGACGAAGAGGATCGACGGCAGCAGGACCAGCGTGATGGACGGCCATTCCCCGAGGCGCTCGCCCAGGGCGTCGCCGTACGTCGGCGCCAGGGAGGACTTGTCCTCGGGGGACGGGACCGGCGCGCTCCCCGAGTTCCCGGTGAGCACCAGGTACATCAGCACGGCGAGATAGCAGAGGGCGAAGACCAGGTAGAAGGCCGGAAGCCGGTAGAAGCCCTTGCCGCGTCGCAGGAGCAGCAGGGTGAACACGACACCGATGACGCCGTACGCGCCGAGCACGTCACCGGAGAAGAACAGCACCCCGTCGACGGCGCCGAAGACCAGCAGCCACGCGTGCCTCCGGAGCAGGACGCCCCGCGTCCGGGGCCACGACTCTCCCAGCGATTGCTGGCGATCCGCGAACTGCACCATCCCGTAGCCGAGCATCATGCCGAACAGCGGCAACGCGCACGCGTGCACGAAGACGAACAGCCCGACGAAGTACGGCTGTTCCAGGCCCTGCGGGGTCTGGTCGACCCCTGGCGAGTTCCCCAGGAAGATGCTCGCGGTATGCGCCAGCGCGACCAGCAGTAGCGCGAAACCCCTGGCCAGATCCGGTGCGAGCACTCGCTCGTCGGTCGGCAACGACTTCATTGTTCCCCCATCGAAGACCTTTAGTATCCAACGTACACTAATTAGTGTCCGACGGATATTAAAGCCGGGGCGAGGGCGGTCAGTGCGCGTCGATGAGAGCGGCGACGCCGTTGAGGAGGACGTCGAGGCCGAAGGCGAATTCGGGGTCTTCTGCCTGCTCGGGAGCACCCAGGGAGGTCAGGAAGCCCACCGCGTCGGGGAACCGCTCCGGGTCGATCAGCTCGGCGAGCCCCTTGCCGTAGGCCTGTTCGGCCTGCGCCTGGCTCAACCCGCTGCCCTTCCTGCCCTCGGCGAGCTGGATGGCCTGCGCGCACGCGAGGCGGACATAGCCGCTGACCAGCACGAGGACCCCGCCTTTGGTGCCCCAGTCGAGACCGGTGCCGCGCAGCGTCCGCAGGATCGCGTCCATCCAGGCGACCGCGTGCGGACCGGCGGGCGGACCGGACAGCGGCAGCTCGACCAGCCACGGATGCCTCATCAGCACCTCGCGGTTGGCCTCGGCCAGCGCGGTCAGCTCGGCCCGCCAGTCACCGGTGGGCTCCACCTGTGGCGGGTCACCGACGGCGAAGTCGGCCATCAGCTCCAGCAGTTCCGGCTTCGAGCCGATGTGGCGGTACAGCGACATCTTCGTGACGCTCAGGTCCTTCGCCACGTTCGCCAGCGTCACGTTCGCGACGCCTTCGCGATCGGCGAGGGCCACCGCGGCCGCGACCACGCTGTCGACGTCGAGCACCGACGGCCTGCCGCGGGTCGGGCGTTCCGAGCGACGCCAGAGCCGCAGCAACGTCGCCTGCGCGTCACCCCGGTCGGCGTCGTCGGTCATCCCGTCAATCTAGTTGCAGCGACCGCGGCCGGGAGAGCGAGCCGTAGGTGGTCCCGAAAGCGCGGTTCTCCAGCGAGACGTCGACGGCGTCGAGGAACGCCTGCCGCAGCCCCGGCCGGGCGAGATCGGCGGCGTCGATGCCGAGCCGGACGAGCCCGCCGCGGCGCGCGGCCCTGGCTGCGGCCAGCACCAGCGCGAAACACCGGACGGTCTCCGTCCGGTGCGACGGGCCGCCGAACTCCTGCACCCTCGCGCGCCGGACCTCGCCGGACACCAGGTCCCGCACCGAGACCAGGTCCGCGCACAGCCTGAACCCGTGCTCGCGCAGGGCCTGCACGGTGCCCTCCGACGCGATCCAGCGCGGCGGCGCGAAACCGTCGACGGCCATGCCGTTGGCGTCGAGCGCCGCCTTCGCCGCGATCAGCCGCAACCGCGCCTCGTGCGCGGGCAGTGCCGCGAACTCCGCGCGTTTGCCCAGCTGGACCGCGCGGTGGGTGGGCGTGATCCGGTGGTCGTAACCGTGCAGGAGGACGGAGTCGCCGTGAGCGCGGCGCGTCCGGACCCACTCGGTCACCGGCCCCTGACCGGTCCGGGCGGCGTAGAGGACGGACAACGGGACCTTGCGCCGGTCGAGTTCGGCCGCGAGGTCGGCACAGCGGTGCAACGTCCGGGTGGTCACGCCGGACAGGGAAACCAGCAAACGTGCGTCCACGTTCCCCATTGGGACAGACCGGCCTTGCGCCGGACTGACGACGGAGTGAACGCCGCAGGTCAGCCGGGCGAATCAGGTGGGCCAGTCGTCGAGCGAGCAGCCGGTGATGCGTTCGTAGGCGTCGATGTACCTCGCCCTGGTGGCGTCGACGAGCTCGTCGGGCAGGGGTGGCGGCTCCGGTCTCTCCAGCCGGTGCCAGCCCGACGCGGGCCCGGTCAGCCAGTCGCGCAGCGGCTGCTTGTCGAACGACGGGAGCGGGCTGTCCGGGGTGCGCCCGGCCGCCGGCCAGTAGCGCGACGAATCCGGGGTCAGGACCTCGTCGGCGAGCACGAGGTTCCCCTCGGGGTCGATACCGAACTCGAGTTTCGTGTCCGCGAGCAGGATGCCGCGTTCGGCGGCGAACTCCGCGCCGCGGCGGTACACCGCCAGCGTCGCCTCGCGGACCTCTTCCGCCCGCTCGCGGCCGAGCTGCCCGACCACGTCGTCGAACGCGATGTTCTCGTCGTGCGAACCGCGATCGGCCTTGGTCGCCGGGGTGAAGATCGGTTCGGGGAGCCGGGAGGATTCGGTCAGGCCGGGGGGAAGTTCGACGCCGCAGACCGTGCCGGTGGCGCGGTAGTCGGCGAGTCCGGTGCCGGTGAGATAGCCGCGGGCGACGGCTTCGAGCGGCAGCATCGCCAGCCGCCGCACCAGCAGCGCGCGGCCGCGGACCTCGGCGGGGATGCGTTCGTCGTCGTAGGAGACCAGGTGGTTGGGGAGGACATCGGAGAGGAGGGAGAACCAGAACACGCTCATCGCGGTGAGCACCCGCCCCTTGTCCGGGATGGGGGTGTTGAAGATGACGTCGTAGGCGGAGATCCTGTCCGAAGTGACGAGCAGCAGATGCTCGTCATCGACGGCGTAGAGCTCACGGACCTTACCGGCGGCGATCTTCGGGTATTCGAGCGTCGTCACGGCTGCACCCTAGCGATCAAGGATGATGGCTGATCATGCCGATCCACTGCGTTTCGTTCACGACCGACTACGGGCTGTGCGACGGATTCGTGGCCGCGTGCCACGGGGTGATCGCGCGGATCGCGCCGTCCGTCCGGGTGTTCGACGTGACCCACGAGGTCCCTCCGCAGCAGGTCAGGACCGGGGCCGAGGTGCTCGCCCAGACCGTGCCGTATCTGCCGGAGGGCGTCCATCTCGCCGTCGTCGACCCCGGCGTCGGCACGTCGCGGCGCGGTGTCGTGGTGGTGACCGAACGCGGAATCCTCGTCGGCCCGGACAACGGGCTCCTCATTCCCGCCGCCGAAACACTCACCGGGGTGATAGCGGCGTACGAACTCGCGGCCCCGGAGTACCGCCTTCCGGTGACGTCCTCGACGTTCCACGGACGCGACATCTTCGCCCCCGCGGCGGCGCATCTCGCGCTCGGCGTCGCCCCCGAGGACTTCGGGCCGCGCGTCGACGACCTCGTGCGCCTTCCGGACCCGTTCGTCGCGGTGTTCCCCGGCAAGCTGGTGGCCGAAGTGCTCACGGTCGACCACTTCGGCAACGTCCAGCTGGCCGCGAGCCCCGCCGACCTCGAACTGGCCGGGCTGGCGGGCACGGTCTCGGTCAGCAGCGAACACGTCCTGGTGAAAGCGCTGGTCGGCGACACCTTCGGCACGGTGCCGCCGGGCCGGAACGTGCTCTACACCGATTCCGCGGGGCGGCTCGCGGTCGCCGTGAACGGCGGTTCGGCCGCCGACGTGCTCGGGCTGGGACCCGCCCAGGAGTGCACGATCACCTCGTCGCCGACGGCCAGCTGACCCGGCCCGGTCACCGCCATCTTGATCCCGAACGACACCCCGCCCTCGGGTTCGCGCCGGTAGTCGGCGAGCGACCGGATCGGCTCGGGACCGGCCTTCTTGCCGGTCTCCTGATCGACCATCGGCACCGTGCAGCGGATGCAGACCTTGGCGTACCCCAGGTCGAGGCCACCGACGGTGAGCGCGCGGACGTCGTCCTCGCGATGCGGCTCCGGCCAGCCCGCGACGACGATGTTGGGCCGGAAGCGGTCCATCGGCACCGCCTCCGCGCCGCGCGACGCGATGCGCTCGTTCAGACCGTCCAAAGAGGACTCGGAGGTGAGCAGGATCGCGTGCGCGTCGGCGAAGGCCGCGGTGCCGGGGATCTCGCCGTTGGTGACGCGCTCGTGCTCCGGCGCGAGCCCGACGAAGACCGACGGCAGGCCCAGGACGTCGGAGAACCACTCCGCGGCCTCGTCGCCCTGATGGACGCCCTTGCCCTGCCAGGTGAACGTCGCCGCGGGATGGCGCGGCCCGTCCGTGACCGGCTCGACCAGCAGGTCCTCGACGCCGGGAGCGGTGAGCCGCAGCCGCGCGCCGTCGTCCAGCACTTCGGCCCCGATCGCGGCCATCACCGGCTGCTTGCGCTGGCTGCGGAACTCGCCCTCGGGGGACACGACCATCCAGGCCCGGTCGAACCGCAGGCCCGCCGGGGTGACGTCGGCCGTCGCGACCGACGTCCCCGCGCAGCCCTTGACCGGGTAATAGACCAGCTTCGCCACTCTCGCCATGGCCGCAGATTAGCGACTCGGGCCTCGTGAGTGGTAAGTGACGTTAGAACGACACTTACCACTCACGACCACCCCGACCCATGCCACACCGCCGCCCCCTCACAACACCTGCGACAGGAACCGCTGAAGCCGTTCGCTCTGCGGAGCGTCGAAGATCGCCTCCGGGGCGTCGTGTTCGACGATCTTCCCGGCGTCCATGAACGCGACCTCGTCGGCGACGCTGCGCGCGAAGCCCATCTCGTGGGTGACCACGAGCAGCGTCAACCCGCGCTCGGCCAGCCCGGCCATGAGGTTGAGGACGCCCTTGACCAGCTCCGGGTCGAGCGCGCTGGTCGCCTCGTCGAACAGCATGACCTCGGGTTCCATCGCGAGCGCCCGCGCGATCGCGACCCGCTGCTGCTGCCCGCCCGACAGCGCGCTCGGCCGGTACGGCGCCTTGTCGGCGAGGCCGACCTCGGCGAGGCGGGCGTGCGCGATCTCCGCCGCCTCCGCCTTGCCGAGTTTCCGCACGCTGCGCAGCGGCAGCGTGATGTTGTCCAGCACGCTGCGGTGCCCGAACAGGTTGAAGTGCTGGAACACCATCCCGACCCGCTGGCGCAGCGCGTCCGGGTCGGAGGAGATGACGCTCTCGCCGCCGAGCAGCAGGTCGCCCGAGTCGGGCTCCTGGAGGCGGTTCACGCAGCGCAGCAGCGTCGACTTCCCGGAGCCCGACGGCCCGACGATGCAGGTCGTGCGACCCTTTTCGACCTTGAGGTTCACACCCTTGAGCACTTCGAGGGTGCCGAACGAGACGTGGATGTCGCGGAGTTCGACGCTGGAAGAACGGACAGCGGCGGTCATGACATCGGCACCTTTCCGGCGTTCAGCAGTTCCAGATCGCCACCGTCGTCCTCGGCCCGGACCTTCTTGCCGGTGCGCAGCTTCTTGTCGATGAAGTTCACCAGATGCGTCAGCGGCACGGTGATCACCAGGTAGACGACACCGGCCGCGACCAGCGGCGACAGGTTCCCGGTGTTCGCCGCGAGGTCCTGCCCGATGCGGAACAGGTCACGCTGGGCGGCGAGGAAACCGAGGAAGTACACCAGGCTGGAGTCCTTGACCAGCGCGATGAACTGGTTCACCAGCGCGGGCAGCACGCGCCGCACACCCTGCGGGATGACGACGAGCGCCATGGCCTTGGTGTAGGTCATGCCCAGCGCACGGCTGGCCTCCATCTGTCCTTTTTCGACACTCTGGATACCGGCGCGGAAGATCTCGCCGATGTACGCGGCGGCGATCAGGCTCAGCGAGAGAATGCCCAGCGGATAAGGGTTCCGTGACAGCGACGGGATGAGGATCCCACCGCCCTGCCCGATCACCAAGATGGTCAGGATCGCGGGCAGGCCGCGGAAGATGTCGGTGTACACCCGGGCGGGCCAGCGCAGCCAAGCCTTGCTGGACAGGCCCATCGTGGCCAGCAGCATGCCGAGCACGGTGCCGATCAGCGCCGAGAACACCGACAGGATCAGCGTGTTCAGCAGGCCGGTCCCGAGGAGGTCCGGGAAGACCTCCCAGATGTACTCCCAGTTCAGGAAGGTGTTGAGGAAGTCGTTCACTTACTGCTGCCTGGCCTTGAATTCCGCGGGCACCGGCGCGTTCGGCTCGAACCGCTGGTGCACCTTTTCCCATGTCCCGTCGGCGATGACCGCCTTGAGCCCGGCGTTGATCTTGCCCGCCAGCGCCGTGTTGCCCTTCTTCACCGCGAAGCCGTGCGGGATCGTCGTGGTGATCGCCTTGACCACCTTGAGTTTCGCGTCCGGGTTCTTCGCCGCGTAGTCCTCGGCGGTCGCCTGGTCGAAGATCGCGCCGTCGATCGCGCCGGACTTCAGCGCGGCGAGGGCGGCGGCGTCCTGCGGGAACCGCACGGCCTGCGCGGTGGGCGCGTTGGCCACCAGCCAGCTGTCCGACACGGTGCCCTGGACGACGCCGATCCGCTTGCCCGCCAAGGAGTTCTCGTCCGTGATGGCGACACCTTCGCGGGTCTCGATGCCGAGCGACTGGTAGTTGTACGGCGCGGAGAAGTCGACGGTCTTGCGGCGTTCGTCGGTCTGCGAGATCGCCGAACTGCCGATGTCGAACCGGCCGGTGGCGACCTGGCTCAGCAGTGTCGCGAACTCGGTGGAGACGAACTCGAGTTTCAGGTTCTGGTTCGCGGCGATGGCCTTCAGCAGCTCGTTGTCGAAGCCGGTGAACACGCCGTTTTCCTGATAGGCGTTGGGCTTCGAGTCGCTGAGGGTGCCGACGCGCAAAGTGCCCGCGCCGGCGTCTTCACCGCCGCCGCACGCCGCCAGCACTGTCAGGAGGACAGCGCTGAGGGCGGCGGCGAGTGACTTCTTCATCGTGATCCTCACGCCTTGAACTGGTCCGGCACCGGTGCGGTCGGCAGGAACTTGTCGTGCAGCTTGACCCAGGTGCCGTCGGCGATGACCTGCTTCAGGCCCTCGTTGATCTTCGTCTGCAACTCGGTGTTGCCCTTCTTCACCGCGAAGCCGTGGGGCACGTCGGTGGTGAAGGACTTGACGACCTTGAGCTTGGCGTCGGCGCTTTCCTTGACGTTGGACTCGGCGATCGCCTGGTCGAGGATGTAGGCGTCGACGGCGCCGCTCTTGAGCGCGGCCAGCGCCGGGGCGTACCCGGGGAAGCGCACGGCCTGCGCGTCGGGCACGGTCGAGGTGAGCCACTTGTCGCCGACGGTCGCCTGGATGACCGCGACCCGCTTGCCGGAAAGGGCCTTCTCCTCGGTGATCGGCGAGCCGTCCTTGGTCTGGATGCTCATCACTTCGAAGTTGTACGGGCTGGAGAAGTCGACGTTCTTCTTGCGCTCGTCGGTCTGCGCGATGGCCGAGCTGCCGATGTCGAACTGGTTGTTCGCGACCTGGCCCAGCAGCGACGAGAAGTCCGTCGAAACGAACTCCAGCTTCAGGTTCTGTTTGGCCGCGATGGCCCTCAGCAGCTCGTTGTCGAAGCCGGTGAAGGTGCCGTTCTCGACGTAGACGTTCGGCGGCGCGTCGCTCAGGGTCCCGACGCGCAGGGTCTTCTCGGTGGCGGATTCGCCACCACCGCAGGCGGCGAGCACGGCGACGAGACCGGCGGCCAGCGTGGCGAGCAGTGTTTTCTTCATGATGGTCATGCCCCCGCGTTCTGCACGGGCAGGCCGGGGCCGCCCTGTTCGAGTTCCTTGGGCAGCGGCTCGGTCTTGAAGAACTGAGCGTGCAGGCGGGCGACGGTGCCGTCCGCCACGGCCTTCGCGAGACCGTCGTTGAGCTTCTTCAGCAGGTCCTTGTTGTCCTTGCGGACGGCGAACGCGGACGGCGTGTCCTTGGTCTCGACCGTGTAGCCGAACTCCAGTGCCAGGTCCGGGTTCTGGTCGATGTACTTCTGCCCGATGTCCTTCGGCACGACCCAGCCGTCGAGGCTGCCGCTCTTCAGCTGTGCGAAACCGGCGTTGTAGTCGGGGAACCGGACGACGTCGGCGCCGGGCACCTTGCCGCTCGCGAAGTCGTCCTGCACCGACGCCTGCACGACGCCGAGCCGCTTGCCGGTGTAGGCGCCGACGTCCTTGAGGCCCGCGCCCTTCTTGGTGACGATCGAGGTGAACCCGGTGCTGTAGCCGTTGCTGAACGCGACGGTCTTCTTGCGGGCCTCGGTGGTGGAGATCGTGGAGCTGCCGATGTCGAACTTGTTGGTGGCGACGGCGGCGAGCAGCCCGGCGAACTCGGTGCCGACGAACTCGACCTCGAAGCCCTCGCGCTTCGCGATGTCGCGCAGCAGTTCGTTGTCGTACCCGGTGAACGTGCCGTTCTCCAGGTAGATGGACGGCGGCGCGTCGGTCAGGGTGCCGACCCGGAGTTTCTGGCCGCTCGTGCTCGCGTCACCCGAGCCACAGGCGGCGAGGGCGAGGGTGGCCGCTCCGGCCGTGACGACGGCGACGATTTTCGACAGCGTGGATCTCATCGCTTCTTCCGTGGGTTCGGCGCGCAAGGCGCGATACAAACACGCCAGGCCGCCTCATGGGCGGCCTGGCGCTCCGGGTTCAGCGATCGAGATTAGGCATTTCGCCCGATCGAGTAATTTCGTCTCACTCTGTGAACACCCCGTGGTGGGGCTGCTCACACGTCAGAGAATCGGTGCCGGCGAGTAACCCGCGGCCTCCGGGAAACGCTCCAGGATGTCCGAGACGCGCGACGCGATCGCGGCCACCTGACGCGGCGCGACACCGGTGAACGAGATCCGGTCGGCGAGGAGTTTGTCCAGCTCACCGCGGTCGAGCGGGATGCGCTCGTCGGCGGCGAGGCGGTCGAGGAGGTCGTTCTCGGCCAGCCCCTGCTCCCGCATCGCGAGCGCGACGCCGACGGCGTTCTCCTTGATGGCCTCGTGAGCGGTTTCACGTCCGACCCCCGCGCGGACCGAGGCCATGAGCACCTTGGTGGTCGCGAGGAAGGGCAGATAGCGATCGAGCTCACGTCCGATGACCGCGGGGAAGGCGCCGAACTCGGCCAGCACCGTGAGGAAGGTCTCCAGCAGGCCGTCGAGCGCGAAGAACGCGTCGGGCAGCGCGACCCGGCGGACGACGGAGTCGGACACGTCGCCTTCGTTCCACTGGTCGCCGGCGAGCTCGCCGATCATCGACAGGTAGCCGCGCAGCACGACGGCGAGCCCGTTGACGCGCTCGCACGAACGCGTGTTCATCTTGTGCGGCATGGCCGACGAGCCGACCTGGCCCGGCTTGAAGCCCTCGGTGACCAGTTCGTGGCCCGCCATCAGGCGGATCGTCTTCGCCAGGCTCGACGGCGCGGCCGCCAGCTGGACGACGGTGGACAGCACGTCGAAGTCGAGCGAACGCGGGTACACCTGGCCGACGCTGGTGAACACGTTCTCGAACCCGAGGTGGGCCGCGACCCGCGACTCCAGTTCGTCCAAAGTGGACTCGTCGCCGAGCAGGTCGAGCATGTCCTGCGCGGTGCCGACCGGGCCCTTGATCCCGCGCAGCGGGTACCGGGCGATCAGGTTTTCGAGCCGGTCGAAGGCGACCAGCAGTTCGTCGGCGGCGGTGGCGAACCGCTTGCCCAGGGTCGTCGCCTGCGCGGCGACGTTGTGCGAACGGCCGGCCATCACCGTGTCGGAGTGCTCGACCGCGATCGAGGCGAGCCGGGCCAGCACCGCGCCGACGCGGCCGCGCACCAGCTCCAGCGAGCGCCGCACCTGCAGCTGCTCGACGTTCTCGGTGAGGTCACGCGACGTCATGCCCTTGTGGACGTGCTCGTGGCCGGCGAGCGCGTTGAACTCCTCGATCCGGGCCTTCACGTCGTGCCGGGTGACCCGCTCGCGCGCGGCGATCGAGTCGAGGTCGACCTGCTCCAGCACGCGCTCGTAGTCGGCGACGACGCCGTCCGGCACCTCGACGCCGAGGTCGGCCTGCGCCCGGAGCACGGCGAGCCAGAGCTCGCGCTCCAGCACGACCTTGCGTTCCGGGGACCAGAGTTCGACCAGCTCAGGCGAGGCGTAGCGGCCGGCGAGCACGTTGGGGATGCGGGGCTTGTCCGTCACGCGGCCAGACTAACCGGCGCTAGGCGAGGGCGGCCTGGAGCATCCGGGCGGCGGCGGCGCGAGGCTCCGGGTCGACCTCGATCAGCGCGTTGACCACGGCGCCATCGACCAAGGCGACCAGCCGCTCGAGCTCGGCGGCGTCCACCGGGGTGCCGGAGCGCGCGAAGATCTCGTGGAGCAGTTCGTACAGCTGCGCGGACAGCGTCCGCATCAACGGCCGAAGGTACGGACGGCGACCAGTGCCGACGAGGCGCTCGTAGCGCAGAAGGACCGCTTCGGCGTCGGCCTCGCGATCCGGGCGGAGCGGTCCGAGGAGCATGTCCAGCACCAGGTCGACGGTGGCCTCGACACCACGGTTGCGGGTCGCCAGTTCGTCGAGCTTGGTCCGCCCGGTCTCCAGTTCCTGGTTCGCGTGGTGCTCGACGGCGGCGGTGACGAGTTCTTCGAGCGAATCGAAGTAGTACGTCGTCGACGCCAGCGGCAGTCCGGCGCGTTCGGCGACCGCACGGTGCCGCACGGCGTCGAAACCGCCCTCGGCCAGCAGCGACGCGGCGGCCTCGATGAGCTCGGCACGGCGTCGCTCACCCTTCGGCGTGGTCGCGGCAGCGGTCATGGCGGGCTATTTTGCCAGGCGCCGTCAGTAGCGGGTGGCGAGCACGGCGGCGAACCGGTCGACATCGGCCGCGGAGAACGCGGACCCGCCCGTACCGTCGCCGAGGCTCACCACGATCACCAGCGATCCCTTGGCGGTGGTCCGCCGCCCCTCGGCCGCCCCCGTGGGCAGCACCGGGACGGACGCGCCCGCCGGGTAGACCGCGGTGGAAACCGTGCCGCCCGGCACCTGGAACCCCGCGGACCTGGCTCCCGTCGAACAGATGTCGCCGGGCGTCGACTTGGCGACATCCACGGGGACCGGGAGCTCGCCAGCGAGGGCGGTGGCGAGCTCCCGGTCCACCTGGTCGCACCCGTAGGTGCCTTCGGCCGATAGCTGGCCGGTCCTCTCTGGCCCGTCGCCCCCCTGCTGAGGCGGCGGGTTCGAGAAGTTCGAGGACTCCCCGTCTTGAGGACGTACCGAAGCGGCTCCGGGTTGCTTCGGCGCCGCGGCTTCGTCGTCGGATTTGGCGGCAGACCCCATCTGGAGCTCGGTTCCGCCGAGCACGCCGAACATGCCCACTCCGGCCAAGACCAAAACCAGCGCACTACAGGCCACGGCGATACCGTTTCGGCGTCGTGCAGTGGCGCGTTTCGAGGCGCGGACGACGTCGGCCGTGTCGAAGGTGGACGACGGCGCGTCACCGGGGGCGTCACGGAACAACGCCTTCAGGTCATTCTCGTCCATCCCGTGCCACCTCCTCCTTCTCCATGACCTGCCTGAGGTTCGCCAGCCCGCGCGCGGTCTGGCTCTTCACGTTCCCTTCGCTGCAGCCGAGCGCCTTCGCCGCCGCGCCGACGTCCAGCCCCTCGAAGAACCGGAGCACCAGCACGGCCCGCTGCTTCGGGGGTACTTCGCGCAGCGCGGCCAGCAGGTCTTCCCTGGTGACGACCTGTTCGCCGAGGTCGAAGCCGTCCTGCGGCGGTTCGGGCAGCTCTTCGGTCTGCCACTCCCGCCGCCACGGCCGCCTCGACTCGTCGATGGCCGCCCTGACCAGCGTCTTCCGCACGTAGGCGTCGGTCGCCGCCCGTTCCCTGATCTTCTTCCACCTCCGGTGCAGCGCGACGAACGCCGTCTGCGCGAGGTCGTCCGCGCGATGCCAGTCACCGCAGAGCATGTACGCGGTCCTGCGCACGGAGTCCCGCTTCGCGGCGAAGTACTCCGCGAACTCTTGTTCGTCGCGCTGGTTCACGCGGTTGTTGTCTCCGCTCTTGCCTCGTCGGTGGGTAGGACGGAACCGGGGGCGTCCACGGTTGCATGAGCGGGCGCGGCGGACCAGCCGGGGAGGAGGTTCATGGCGGGGCCGTCGATGTGATGTGATCGTACCGTGACCTCGCGCCCTCTCCCGTTGATCGATTTCCGCTCCGACACCGTGACCCGACCGGACGACGTCATGCGCCAGGCCATGGCGAACGCCGAGGTCGGCGACAACGTCCTCGACGGCGACCCGACCATCGGCGCCCTCGAACAACGCGCCGCGAAGCTCCTCGGCATGCCCGCCGCGCTCTGGACGCCGACCGGCACCATGGCGAACCTCATCGCGCTGTGCCTCCACCTCCGGCGCGGTGACAAGTTCCTCGCGCCGCGCGGCTCGCACGTGATCACCGACGAACTCGGCTCCGCCGCCTGGCTCGCGGGCGGCATGCCGGAGCCCCTCGAACACGACGCCGGCCCCGGACGGCCGACGCCGGAAACGCTTTCGGCCGCGATCGGCAACCCGCGCGGGCCGTACTACGCGCTGCGCACCCCGCTGCTGTGCCTGGAGAACACGCACAACTCGGCGGGCGGCGCGATCACTCCGCCCGACGAGCACGCCCAGCTGGTCGCGGTGGCGAAAGAAGCCGGGCTGACCGTGCACCTCGACGGCGCCCGCCTCTGGCACGCGTCGGTCGCGCTGGGGTTGCCGCCCGCGGCGCTCACGGTCGGCGCCGACACCGTTTCCGCCTGCTTCTCCAAGGGCCTCGGCGCGCCCGTCGGCTCGGTGGTCGCGGGCAGCGAGGAGTTCGTCGAGAAGGCGCGGCGGATGCGCCAGATGCTCGGCGGCGGCGTCCGTCAGGCGGGCGTGCTGGCCGCGGCCGGCCTGGTCGCGCTGGACCGCATCGGCGACCTGGCCGAGGCGCACGAGAACGCGACGCGGCTCGCGGCGGGGTTCGCCGAGCACGGCTGGGAGGTCAACACCCCCGAGACCAACATCGTGCAGGTCACCGCTCCCGACCTCCAGGGCAGGCTGGAGTGGCTGGCCGGGCTCGGGATCCAGACGCTGCCCAGCTCGGGCCGGATCCGGTTCGTGACGCACCGGGACCTTTCCGCGGCGGACATCGAAGAAACCCTTAATCGCATCAAGACCGGGGGCTGACCCATGAACTGGATCGTTTTCGACTACGGCGACGTCATCAGCAAGCACACCGACGCGCTGCCGGCCCTGGCCAAGGCCTTCGGCTTCGAACAGGCCGACTTCGAGCCGCATTACTGGGCCGAACGGGACCGGTACGACTCCGGCGGCTCGGACCTGGAGTACTGGCAGAACGTCGGCCGCGCGCTGAACGTCCCGGTCGACAAGGCTTTCGCCGACGAATTGACCCGTATCGACGTCGCCGGCTGGACGCACCTCGAACCGGACGTGCTCGAACTGCTGGAAGGACTGCACGAGGCGGGCGCGGCGCTCGCGCTGCTCTCCAACGCGTCGTCGACGTTCGGCCGTTGGGTGCGCGAGCAGGAGTGGGCCGGTCTGTTCCGCGTGAAGCTCTTTTCGGGCGACCTCGGCTGCATGAAACCCGACGAGAAGATCTTCCGGATCCTGCTCGCCGAACTCGGCGCCGAACCGGGCGACTGCCTGTTCTTCGACGACCGTCAGTCCAATGTGGACGGAGCGCGGGCGATCGGGATGAAGGCCGAACGCTGGGTCGGCGTGACAACAGCGCAATCCGCTTTCGGCTCTTCGGAGGAATAATTCACCCTCGTCATCCGTCCGCTTACGTGCGGTGAAGCGGATGACCTACGCTGGATACGTCCAAACCGATTGATCCGGTAGGTGCCCATGTCAGCGGACCAGCGCCCGTTCGTTCCGGTCGATTTCGACCGGCCGAGCATCGCGCGGGTCTTCGACGCGCTCTTGGGCGGCCAGGACAACTACGAGGCCGACAGGGCGGTGCTGAGCCAGATCCTGGAACTGGCGCCGGAATCCAAGGTCATGGCCAAGGAGGTCCGGCACTGGCTGGTCCGGACCGTGCGCTACCTGACCGACCGGGAAGGCATAGACCAGTTCCTCGACCTCGGCTCCGGCTTCCCGAGCGTGGAGAACACGCACCAGGTCGCGCAGCGGTACAACCCCGAGGCGCAGGTCGTCTACATCGACCACGATCCGGTGGTCCAGGCGCACGGCCGCGCGATTCTCGCGGCGAACGACTTCGCGCACATGCTGGGCTCCGACCTGACCCAGCCCACCGAGGTCGTCGAGGAACTCGCCCGCACCCACCGGCTGGACTTCGACCGGCCCGCCGGGCTGATCCTGTGCGCGATCGTGCACCACATCCAGGACCTCGACGAGGCGCGGAAGATCGTCCGCGCCTACGTCGACGCGCTCGCCCCCGGCTCGTTCGTCGTCCTGCTTCACCAGCACAACCCCGCCGATGGCTCCGAAGCGGCCGACCTCGCGACGTCGCTGGAGAAGCGGTTCAACGGCACGGGGCTGGACACGCTGTACCGCACGCGTGAGGAGATCGAGTCCTTGTTCGAGGGGCTCGAGCTCATGGAGCCCGGGCTGACCTACCCGCACCTGTGGTGGCCGGACGGTCCGCGCTTCACCCCGCTCGCGCCCGTGAACTTCACGTCGCTCGGCGGGGTGGCGCGCAAACCCTGACTCCTAGCGGAGCTGCTTCGGGGTGCCCTTGCCCTTGATCGCGCCATAGGCGGCCGTGCCGAGGAAGACCGCGCCGCCGATGACGGCGATCCAAAAGACGGCCTTCACGAGGAAACCGAGCACGGACCCGAGGACCATGAAGGCCACCCAAGCCAGGATCAGCCCGCCGACGATCTTCCAGAACATGGCATCCTCCGATTGCCTCACCGTGCCCGAGCGGGCCCGGTGAGTCCAGGTTGTCAGGCGGAACTCGCGAGCGCCTTCATTCTGCCCAACGTTCAGGGTGAATTCGGGGTTCCCCCTGACGATGTGAGCCAATCGCCGAGCCTGCGGACCCCCTCGTCGATGTCTTCGCGCGAGCCCGCGAAGGAGAAGCGCACGAACCTCCCGCCGTCGACGGGGTCGAAGTCGATGCCGGGGGCGATCGCGACGCCGGTCTCGGCGAGGAGTCGCTGGCACCAGCTGAGGCTGTCGTTCGTGTACGCCGAGACGTCGGCGTAGGCGTAGAAGGCGCCTTCGGCCGGGGCGAGCTTGTCGATGCCGATGCCCTTGAGGCCGTCGAAGAGCACGTCGCGGTTCTCGCGATAGCGCTCGACGTGGCCGTTGGCCTCGGCGTACGACTCCTCGGTGAACGCGGCGGTCGCGGCGTGCTGGGAGACCGCGGGCGGGCAGATGGTGAAGTTGCCGGTCAGGACGTCGATCGCGCGGTGCAGCCGCTGGGGCGCGAGCATCCAGCCGAGCCGCCAGCCCGTCATCGCGAAGTACTTGGAGAACGAACCGAGCACGAGCGCCTCGTCGCCGTACTGCCAGGCGCAGTCGAGTCCACTGCCGTAGGAGATGCCGTGGTAGATCTCGTCGCTGATCAGCTGCACACCGCGTGACGAGCACCAGCCGCTGATCGCGGCGAGTTCACCCGGTGGGAGGACGGTGCCGGTCGGATTGCTCGGGCTGGCCACGATGAGTCCCTTGATCGGCCCCAGTTCGTCGAGCAGCGCGACGGTCGGCTGGAAGTTCGTTTCGGGTCCGGTGGCGAACTCGACGACCTCGCAGCCGAGCACCTTCAGCAGATTGCGGTAGGCCGGGTAGCCGGGGCGCGCCATCGCGACCCGGTCACCCGCCTCGAAGGCGCTGAGGAACGAGAGCAGGAAACCGCCGGACGAACCGGTCGTCACGATGACGTCCTGCGGGCTCACCTCGACCGGGTACGTGCGGTTGTAATGCGCCGCGACGGCCTCGCGCAGTTCGGGGATGCCGAGTTGTTCGGTGTAGCCGAGGTGGTGGTCCTTCAGCGCCCGCTGGGCGGCTTCGAGCACCGGCCGCGGCGCCGGCGCGGACGGCTGCCCCGCCAGCAGGGGGACCAGATCGCCATGGCTGCGCTGCCGCGCCTGTGCCGCCGAAAGGACGTCCATGACGTGGAACGGCGGGACATCGGACCGTGCGGCGGGACCAGGGAAGGACATGGAGTGAGGCTAACCGGCCTTCGCGAGGAGAACCGAGAAACCGTCCAGGAGCCGTTGGAGGCCGAACTCGAAGAGCGTGTCGAGGTCGTAGTCGAACGGAGCACGCGACACGACACCGGCGAAGTTCGGGAAACGGCCTTCGGAGACCAGGTCCCAGAGGATCGGTTCGTGCACGGCGAGCCAGGCGTCGGCCGAGACCGCCGTCCCGGATTCGCTCTCGGCCTCGGCCTCGAAGTTGAGGGCGATGCCGCGTACGTGGTTGAAGATCGTGATGTGCGCGTACATGATCGTCGACGCCGGGAGGCCGTGACCGTCGAGCGCGCGGGTGGCCCAGTCCGCGTGGCTCAACAGGTTCGGCAGCGGCTGCGGGCGGGTGATCGAGAGCGCCTGCGCGAGCCAGGGATGCCGCCGGAACAGGGCCCACTGTGCCCTCGCCATCAGCTCCAGCTGCGCCCGCCAGCCGGGCGGCGGCTCGGGCGGGAAGCGGATCTCGCCGAGTGCCGTGTCGGCCATCTCGAGAACCAGCTCCTCCTTCGCGGTGACATGGCGATAAAGCGCCATCGTCGCTACGCCGAGACCGGACGCCACGCGGCGCATCGAGAGCGCGCGGATGCCCTCGGCGTCGGCGATCCGGATCGCGGCCTTCACCACCCGCTCGCGGGACAGCTCCGTGTCGGGCTTCGGTTCGGCCTTCCGCGTGCGGCTCGCGACCACCGTGCCCGCGCCGGGTTTGGCGATGACCAGGCCGTCCCGTTTGAGCGCGGCGAGCACCTTCGTCGCGGTCGCCATCGCGACGCCCCACTCCGCGATGATCTGCCGCGTCGAAGGGACCTTGTCACCTTCGCGCAGCTCCCCGGCGACGATCCGGTGGCGGATCTCGGCGGCGATCCGCAGGTAGGGCGGCTCGATCCTCGACATAGTGCACCTGACTCCGTTCCGGCTGCCGCACTACCTTGATCGCACTAGTGCACTGAAGTAAATCAGCTCGTTTTCCTAGGGTTCCACCAGTGCGCTCATACGTTGTACGCAGTGCTTCACAACACCGTACACAAGGAGTTCGGATGCGGAAGGTCCTCATTTCGGGCGCGGGAATCGCCGGTACGACGCTGGCGTACTGGCTGCGCCGACGCGGTTTCGCGCCGACGGTCGTCGAGCGGGCCCCCGCGCCCCGGGTCGGCGGGCACGCGGTCGACATCCGCGGCACGGCGCTCGGCGTCGTCGACCGGATGGGCGTGCTCGGGCGGCTTCGGGAGCTGCGGACGGACATGCGCGGGATGTCGTTCGTGAACGGCGCGGGCAAGACGCTGGTGAAGGTCACCGACCACACGCTGACCGGCGGCCTGACCGACAGCGGCGACGTCGAGATCCTGCGGGACGACCTCACGGAGACGCTGGCGTCGGTCGCCCAGGACGGCGTCGAGTACGTCTACGGGGACTGGATCACCGGGATCGCGCAGCGGACCGACGGCGTCCGGGTCGCCTTCGCCCGCGGCGAAGCGCGGGACTTCGACCTCGTCGTCGGCGCGGACGGCCAGCACTCGGCCGTGCGATCGCTCGTTTTCGGGGCGGAGAAACAATTTTCGCACTACATGGACACCTATCTCGCGGTGTTCACCGTGCCGAACTTCCTCGACCTGGACCGCTGGCAGACGTTCCACATGACGCCGGGGAAGCTGGCGGGGCTGTACAGCGCTCGGAACAACACGGAGGCGCGGGCGATGCTCGGCTTCCAGTCGCCGGAACTCGACTTCGACCGGCGCGACCTCGACCAGCAACGGAAACTGATCGCCGACCGGTTCCTCGGCCAGGGCTGGGAAGTGCCGCGGCTGCTGCGGGAAATGGCGTCGAGCGAGCTGTACTTCGACTCCATGACCCAGATCCGGATGGACCGGTTCACCGAAGGACGGGTCGCCCTGGTGGGCGACGCGGGCTACGGGCCGTCGCCACTTTCGGGACAGGGCACCAGTTTGGCGCTCGTCGGGGCTTACGTGCTCGCTGGTTCACTGGCTTCTTCGCCGGACCATCGCGCCGCTTTCACTTCGTACGAAAAGGAAATGCGGCCGTTCGTACTCCGGAATCAAGCGCTGGCTTCGCTGAATCAGAAGAAACAGACCCGTTTTCGGCAGTGGAAGCAGATCCAGTCGATGCGCGTGCTGCCGTATCTGCCGTTCCGGGAACGGGTGATGAAAGCGGCCATGCGACCGCTGACCGAAGCGGCGAACGCTTTGCCCCTGAAGGACTATTGAGACCGAGTACATGATGACCCCCTTCCTTGCGCTAGACGCAAGGAAGGGGGCCATCATGTACCGCGGAAAAGCTTTAGTAGCCCTGGTATCCGCCGCCACCGGCCATGGACTTCAGGCCGGGGTGCCCTTCGAACCCGCCGTACCGCGAGAACGTGTACCGCACGCCCGCGATGATGTTGTCGACCGGGTTGTAGATGTTGTCGTGCCCGGGAAGCTTGTGCGAATTGAAAGTGGGGTCGATGCACTGCATCAGGCCCTTGGACGGCGTCCCCTTGGCCGCGTTGGAGTCCCAGTTGTTGATGGCGTTGGGGTTACCGCCGGACTCCTTTTCGATGATCGTCCAGATCTTCTGGATGTCCGCGTCGGTCACCGGGATCCCGTTGGCCTGAAGGATCTTGATGGCCTCCTGGATCCACTGCTGGACGTTGCCCGGCGGCGTCGTCGACGGCGGGCCACCACTCGGCCCGAGGCCGCCGCCCCCACCGCCACCGCCGCCGCCCCCTCCACCGCCGCCTCCGGTGTGGAGACCACCGGTGCGCTTGGGGACGGTGCCGTCCTTGCCGGGCATCGGGACCTTGGAGTAGCCGCCGCCCTCGATGTCCTTTTTCATCAACTGCTGCGACTTGCTGATAAGACCGTCGGCCTGAGTCAGCAACCCGGTCATGGTTTCAGTGGCCGAGCTGGCGGTCTTCTGGTTCGCGGTGTTCGCCGTTGCGATGATCTGTTCCGCGGTCGGGTTCGGCGGCTGAACCTTTTTGTCCGGGTCCGCCGCGTCGGTCGCCTGCTTACGAGCGGCCGCGACCTTGGGCGTCTCGGTGTCGATGCACGTTTGAATAGTGGTCTGCGCCGTCTTGGCCGCGTCGTCGATCTTGCCCTTGATGTCGCTCAGCTGAACCTGGAGTTCACCGAGGTCCTTACTGATCTCCTCGAGGTGCCCCTTGACCCGGTCACCCGCGGAGGTGATCTGCTTCACGTAATCGAAGAAGGCGTCGGCGGCGGGGCCTTTCCAGACACCGCCGTTCAACGCGTCGGTCGACGACTTCAGTGAGGCACTGTGGTCACCGGCCTGCGTCGCGGCGGCATGGAACTGATCCGCGGCCTTCTGGATGGCTTCCGGCTTGATGCCCTCGACCTGTTTGGCCTTTTCCGTGACCTGCGACCAGTTCGGTGGGAAGTCAATATCGCCCACAACGCCCCCTAGAAATCAGGCCCACCGGGGCCGGCTTTCGCGTGCTCACTGCTTGCCGTGCTCGTGCAGCTTCAGGTTGTCCACATGCACGGCTTCGGTCTCCTGGATCAGGCCCGCGGCCTTCCGCAACACGAAGGCCGTGGCCTCCATCAGCTTTCCGGCGGAATCGAACTCGTTGTGGACGCCGTCCTTGAAAGAGCCCACGGCGCCATGGACGTCGCCTGAGCCGCCCATCGTGCCGAACGGACTTTCCCTCTCGTCATCGACGCCGGTGACCTGCTTCTTGGACTTGTCGAACTCGTCCTTGAGCCGCTCCACCTGACCGGCGGCGATCCCCATCGACTCCGGGTCGTAAACAGGCACGGTTCGTCATCCCCTTCACCGCAACACGGAAAACTCTGCGTCCGCCCGATCAGACGCGCGGCCGATCAGGACGGTTCCCGCGCATACTGTAAGACCTCGACAGCGGGCCGTGTGCGCATCCACGCCAACTTCCACCCCGCCGATAAGCATGCGACCACCCGGACACGCTTTGTAGCATGCCACCGGGGAGGTAAGACTTCGTGAAACCGCTGAATCCGGGTGAACCCCGGCAAGTCGGGCGTTATCGCCTTGTCGCTTCGTTGGGCGAGGGTGGCATGGGCCGAGTCCTGCTAGGGGTGTCGCAAGACGGCCGCCTCGTCGCGCTGAAGCAGGTCCACCCGGGATTTGCGCATGACGAGGGTTTCCGTTCGCGATTCCGCCGTGAGGTCCAAACGTCGCGAATGGTGTCGGGCGCCTATACGGCGGCCGTGATGGACGCCGATGCCGATGCGGCGACACCCTGGCTGGCATCCGTCTTCGTCCCCGGGCCTTCACTGAAGGAGGCTGTGGACGCCACTGGTCCCTTGCCGCTGGACTCGCTGCGATTCCTCGCTGTCGGCCTCGCGTCCGCGCTCATGGAGATCCACCGGGCCGGGCTGATCCACCGTGACCTGAAACCGAGCAACGTCATCCTCACCGACGACGGTCCGCGGGTGATCGACTTCGGGATCGCGCGTGCGGCCGAGGGCGAAACGGACATCACGCACACCGGGTCGATCATCGGCTCGCCCGGGTTCATGTCGCCTGAGCAGGCAAACGGGTACCCGATCACCCCGGCGAGTGACGTCTTCTCTCTCGGCGCCCTGCTGGTGATGGCCGCGACCGGACGAAGCCCGTTCGCGGGGAGTTCCACACCGCAGACCCTCTACAACGTCGTGCACAGCCATCCCGACCTGCGGATGGTGCACCCGGACGTGCGACGGCTCGCCGAGCCCTGCTTGGCCAAGGATCCGGCGGCACGGCCGACACCCGCGCAGATCCTGGACTTCTTGGGGCCGGTCACACCGAGCGCGACACCCTGGCCTCCAGCGGTACACGCCTCGATCGCCCGGCAGAAGGCCGAGGTCAACACGGCGCTTTCTCTTCCGACCGACCTGTCGCGACCTCGGAAACGCCGGGCTCCGCTGCTGATCGCGGGAGCGGTGACAGCGGTCGTCGCGATCGCTGTGGCGACCGGTCTCATCGTGGCCGATCGGGATGACGGCGCAGCGAAAGCTCAACCGACTCCGGAATCGGCCGGGCAGCCACCTGCCCCGGCACCGTTCAGTCCCGAACAGATCGGGCGAATCGACACCTGCAAACTGCTGAAGAACAACTCGCTACCCAACAGCGGGCCGGTAAAGGAGCCAAGACCCGGTACCAGATTCACCTATTGTGCTCACTCGATCGGCGAAACCGCGGACAAGTCCAAGAGCGGCGGGATCGAAATAGACCTCACCGCAAATCTGTCCCTCTACAAAGGTGAACAACTAAAGCTGTTCGGAGCCGATGTCGTCAAGTACATCCACGAGAAAAGCTGCAAGTTGATCGCCGCGAACAAATCGACGCCCGGGTTCGGAATCGCGACCACGGCTTCTCGAAACTCCGGGGACAGGTGCGAGACCCCGCTCGAAGCACTCGGTGTCGTCCTTGACCAAATTCGTTCCGGCTCAGCCCCACTCCGCCCGGCCTCGCCAGGTTCCGCCTTGGCTATCGACTTTTGCAAGACAGTGCCAAACGCAGACGCCGCGTCGCTTGCCCGAGAACCTCTCGAAATTCTCGTCACCAACTTCCAAGAGTGCAGCTGGTTTGGCAGAAAGAACAGCTTCTACATCAGACTGAACCGGGGTGTGGGAGAGGACTACAGCGCGAGCGGCCAGAAGCCGATCGAGATCGCGGGCAAGCCCGCCTATGAAGCCTCTCGCAACGGCCCCAAAGTAATGGACGACTGCACGATCACCTGGACCCATCGCAAGATCGACGAGTTCGCCACCGAAGAACTCGAAGCACGCGTCGTGCCACAGGAGGAGGTCGCCGATCCCGTCCCGATGTGCCGCACAGCCAAGGAGTTCGCCGAACTCGTGGCCGCCAAGCTTCCCAAGCCCTGAGTCAGAAGTCGGCGACTTCCCGGATCCGCGTCGCCAGCAGCTGGTTGTCCGCCGGGGTGATGGTCGCCCAGTCCCGCCCGTCACGGTTCCGCGCGACCTGGAACAGGTACCGCCCCGCGTCCGTGTCGTAGAAGGCGACGACGCTGCCCGCGCGCCGGGGGCGGCCGTCGCGGCCCGCGCGTTCGACACCGAACTGGCCGCGTGCCTCCTGGCCGAGCAGCATGCCCGCCACCTCCTGGGCCTGCCACAGGGGCACGTCCAGGTCTTCCAGTGCGGTGACCATCGCTTTCGCGTCACCGCGGGCGGAGGCGTCGGCCTGGACGAGGAGGTCGTGCGGGATGCTGATCGACTGGCCGACGCCGGGACCGAGGTCGCCCGCGACCGAGACGGCGGCTTCGGCGAGGGAGCCTTCGCGGGCCGGGATCAGCCACACCTGACCCTCGTCGATCACGCCGAGCAGCGCCTGGTTGCCGACGCTGACCGCCTGGCCCTTGATCTCGCGGTCGGTCCACACCCAGACGTCGATCGCGAACCGGGGGGTCGCGAACAGGTTCAGCATGTCGACCAGCTCGCCCGACGCCTGGTGTCCCCGCGCGAGACCTCGCGCGCGCAGGGATTCCCAGGCCTCTTCGATCAGTGCCGCCCGCTCCGTATGGGTCGTTCCGGGGCTCGGCACGTCGAGTGCGACATGGCGGCGGGGCAGCCGTTCGGCTTCCCAGAGCATTTCGAACTCGAGTGCGGACAGCACCAGGCTGCCGTTGTCGTTCGGCACAGGTTCAGCGCGCTTCCCGGTTGCCATGGTCACCGATCACGTCGGGCGACACCATGCGCTCGTCGGTGAACAGGTCCTTGTCGTCGACGCCGTAACGCCTGATGTGCTCCGCGTCCTCGTCGACGTCCTGGGTCGCCGCGCGCTCCATGAACTTCGACTCGGGCTTCGGCTGCTTCGCGCCGATCTTCTCCGAGCGCCGCATGGCCTCCTCTTCGGGAAGCTCGCCGATCGGCAGCTGACGGGTCGGCTTGACGGCGCCGCCTTCCTGGCGGGGACGACGGTCGCGTTCCTTGTCGCCGCTCAGCGCACCGCCCGCGACACCGGCGCCGAGCGCGGCGGCGCCGGCACCCAGATCGCCCGCGGCCGGACCGGTGACCTTCGGAATGGCGGGGAAGCCGCGGCCGGACTCGTTGCCGGGCGCCATCGGCGCCTGCGGTCCGGCGCCGACCGAGCGGCCCTTGCCGAGCCCCTGGTCGCCGCCACCGGTACCGCCGCCGACGCCGCCGAACACGCCGGGGCCCGAGGTGGAGCCGGGGCCCTTGCCCAGGGCGCTTTCGGCACCGGGGCCGGGACCGAACGACTTGCCGAAGGGCTGCGCCGAAGTGGTGCTGCTCGGCGGCAGGCTCCCGGTGGACTGGCCCGGCGGGATGTTCGTGGAACCGGCGGGCAGGTTCGGCGCGCCCGGCGGGACGAACGGCGGGGAGGCGGGCGAACCCGTGACCGGGTACGACGGCCTGCCCGTCTCGGGCTGCGGGGTGGGCCGGTTCGGCGTCACCCAGCCGCTGCCCGGCGCCGGCGTGGGCCGCGAGGTGCCGGACGGCGTGGTCGGCGCGGCGGCCGCGGGAACCGTGGCGCCACCTTGAGACGGCGCCGACGCACCGGTCTTCCGGGCGACCCCGCCGCCCATGGCGACGCCGTAGGCCGGAGTCGGCGCGTCGTAGGACGGCGCCTTCGGGTTGCCTGCGGTCTGTACGGGCGGCGGCACGTACTTCGACTCGACGGCGGCCGACGCGGGCCGCACGCTGCCGTCCGGGGTCAGGTCGGTGGCCGTGCCCGCGAGATTCAGCGGGCCGGGACCACCGCCCGCTGAAGCGGCGGTCGTGTTCTGGGTCAGGTTCATCGCCTGCGGATCGGCCAGCGTGTCGGTCGTCAGCAGGTTCTCACCGCTCGTCTTGGCGTAGTCGTTCAACGCCTCCTGCGCCTGCGCCCGCGCGTTGTTCGCGGCGCTGACGCTCTTGGCGTGGTCGGTCTCGAACCCGATGAGGCTCAGCACGACGTCGCCGATGGTCAGCCCGCCCGCGCCCTTCCGGACCGTTTCGGGATCCGGGAGCTTGTGCAGCGTCCGGTTGAAGGCCTCGCCCTGGGCGAAGATCATCTCCGCGGAGTGCGAGACCTTCGAGTTCGCGTCCTGGGAGAAGCCTGCCTGCTCGGTGAACACCTGGCCGGCGGCGCCACCCGCCTCGCTCTGCCATTCCACGCCGAGCTTGCCCAGCTCGTCACGCAGCGTCTTGTCGGTGTCGGCGAGCGCGCCCGCGACGGACTTCAGCGCCTCGACGGCGATGCCGATGCTGCCGGTACCGTCGCCGCTGCGGAAACGCTCGATCTCGGTCGCGATCCCGGTGTCGGTGTAGCCGTCGAACCGAAGATCGCGGAGCCTGCCCGCGAGGTCGGAAACGTTCACGGCGCCCTCCCTAGTTGCGTGCTTTCAAGGTCTGCAAAGCCGAATCGGCCGCCCGCGCGGACATCTCGCACAGCTGCGGCATGGTGAACCCGCCGGCGGTGACGGTGACGGCCCGCACCGCCAGCGTCTGCCCTTTCGCGACACCGACGAGCGTTTCGCAATCACTCGGTTTCCCGGCGTCGCGGTAGTTCGTGATGGCGGGGAACCCGCCGACCGCCTTCGGTTCCGTCGTCATGCTGTTCTTGCGGCGTTTGCCCGTGAACCACTCTTCGACGTCCGCGGTGACCGCGCGGACGTAGTAGGTGTGGAACGGTTCCGCGGCGTCCGCGTCGAAGACACAGGTCGGGCCGTCGATCGGTTCCGCGGCCGCGCGCGGCTTGCTGTTGATCTTGAGCTGGTCGAGTTGCGGCCCGGTGAGCAAGGCGCACGGATCGGCCCCTTGCAGGTTCAGCTCCGACGGCCTGGCGGGCAGCGCGGACGCCTTGGCACCCTGCGTGGCCGAAGCCAGCGCCGGTTCGTCGGGGAAAGCCTGTCCACCCGTGTCCGTGGCGCATCCGGCCAGCACGAGGGTGAGCACCCCGCCGGAGACCAGCACACGAGGCCTACGCCCGGTGTACACCACGGTCCCCGAACGCGGCGGCCTTGTCCGCATCACTGGTCTTGTACTCCTTGGCCGCCGTGCGGAGCTGGTTGACCAGTCCCCGCAGACCGGCCACGTACGCCTTGACCTGCGCGGCGTACGACTGGTCGCCGTCGGCCACGAGCTCGTTCCAGACGCTGGTCGAGTGCACGCTCACGGTGTCTTTGGCCGGAGTGTCGATACGCAGCTGGTCGAGCCGCGTCAAAAGCTTGTCCTGGAGCGCGTCGACCTGCTCTTCGACGATCTTCGCCACTTCGAGCAGTTTCGACGGATCCACTCTGATGTCGGCCACCGACGGCGGCGTCGGGACCGCCGACGTGAGGTCCTGGACCTTGCCCGATGCTGCCATTCCCCACCCCTTGCGCGCTCGAACCGCCCCGTCGAGGCTACCAACGCCGATGTATCGGGCGCCTAAGCTTCACAGGAAATACCGGGTTAGACGCACCCGGAACCCGAACGGTTCCGTCGGAGATTCACGAAACCCGGATTCAGGAGACCGGGGTGGCGATCTCTCCCTTGGCGGCGAGCAGGGCGATGTCGGTGCGGTGGTGCGAGCCGGCCAGGTGGACCTTCTCGACCGTCGCGTAGGCGTCCTTGCGGGCGGCCTTCAGGTTCTTGCCGGTGCCGACGACCGACAGCACGCGGCCGCCGGAGGAGACCACGGCGCCGTCGTCACGGCGGCGGGTGCCCGCGTGGAGCACGCCTTCGAGCTCGCCACCGGTGATGACGTCGCCGGTCCTCGGCTTACCGGGGTAGCCGTCCGCGGCCAGCACGACGGTGACCGCCGCGCCGGAATCCCAGTCCAGCGGCGGCAGGTCGGCGAGCTTGCCGGTCGCCGTCGCGTGCAGGACCTTGCCGAGCGGGCTGCGCAGCAGTGCCAGGACGACCTGGGTCTCCGGGTCGCCGAAGCGGCAGTTGAACTCGATGACCTGCGGGCCTTCGGAAGTCAGCGCGAGCCCGGCGTAGAGCAGGCCGGAGAAGGTGGCGCCGCGCTTGTCGAGTTCGTCGACCACGGGCTGGACGATCCGCTCGACGACGTCGTCGACCAGGTCCTTCGGCGCCCACGGCAACGGCGCGTACGCCCCCATGCCGCCGGTGTTCGGGCCCGCGTCGCCGTCGCCGACGCGCTTGAAGTCCTGCGCGGGCAGCAGCGGGACGACCGTGCGGCCGTCGACGAAGCAGAACAGAGAGGCCTCGGGGCCGTCGAGGAAGGACTCCAGGAGCACCGGGTGCCCGCCGTCGAGCAGCATCAGGGCGTGCTTGCGCGCGACGTCGACGTCCGTGGTGACCACGACGCCCTTGCCCGCGGCGAGACCGTCGTCCTTGACCACCCAGGTGGGACCGAAGCGGCCGAGCGCGGCGTCGAGGCGCGCCGGGTTGTCGACGACCTCACAGTGCGCTGTCGGCACCTTCGCGGCCGCCATGACGTCCTTCGCGAACGCCTTCGAGCCCTCGATCCGGGCCGCGGACGCGGACGGGCCGAAGCAGGCGATGCCCGCCTTCCGGACCGCGTCGGCGACGCCTGCCACCAGCGGGACCTCGGGACCGACCACGACCAGGTCCGCCTGCCACTGCTTGGCGAGGGCGGAGACCGATTCGGGGTCGGCCGCGTCCACGCCGAGCTGCTCGGCCACCGAAGAGGTGCCGGCGTTACCCGGGGCACAGGCCAGTGCGGTGACGGAAGGGTCTTCCGCGACCGCGAGGACGAGTGCATGCTCACGGGCGCCGGACCCGATTACCAGTACGCGCACGAAGCACAGGGTAACCGGGCCGGTGAGCCACGAAGACGTCGCCGTCCTCGAGCGGGTGGTTCCATCCGGCGTTCACCCGGCGGTCAGCGCTCCGCCGGTCCGACTTCGCCGTCCGGACGCCTCCTGCGTCAAGGGTGGCGCGGTACCCCGAGTTCAACCGAAAGAGGTTACCCACCATGCGAAAGCGCCTGGGCGTGCTCGCCCTGTCCGGACTCGCCGTACTCAGCGTGACAGGGTTGGCGGGCGCCACCGAGCCGGGTGCCCGAGATGTGTCGGCGCTGGCGAAGGGCCACGATGGGCCGGTGATCGTCGGACACCGCGGCGCCCCCGGCTACCGCCCGGAGCACACGCTCGCCTCGTATGAGCTCGCCTACCGCCAGGGCGTCGACTGGGTCGACGTCGACCTGGTGCCCACCAAGGACGGCCAGCTGGTCGCTCGCCACGAGAACGAGATCGGTGGGACCACCGACGTCGCGAAGCACCCCGAGTTCGCGAACCGGAAGACGACGAAGGTCATCGACGGCACGTCGTTCACCGGCTGGTTCACCGAGGACTTCACGCTCGCCGAGCTGAAGACCCTCCGCGCGACCGAGCGGATCCCGCAGCTGCGGCCGAACAACAAGGTCTACGACGGCCGCTACCAGATCGCCACCTACCAGGAGGTGCTCGACCTGACGCGCCGCCTCGGCCGCGAACTGCGTCGCGAGCTGGGGACCTACCCGGAGGTCAAGCACTCGACCTACTTCTCCTCGATCAAGAACCCGACCGAGCCGAAGCTGGTCGAGCTGCTCAAGCGCAACGGGCTCAACCACCCGAAGGCGCCGGTGATCATCCAGTCGTTCGAGGTGTCGAACCTGATCGAGCTCTCGCGCCAGGTGCGAGTGCCGCTGCTCCAGCTGACCTCGGCGACCGGCGCTCCGGCCGACTTCGTCGCGAAGGGCGACCCGCGCACGTACGCGGACCTCGTCACGCCCGTGGGCCTGAAGGAGATCTCGAAGTACGCGGACTACCTCGGCCCGGAGAAGGCGCAGGTCATCCCGGTGGTGAACGGCGCACTGGGCAAGCCGACCGCGCTCGTGGCCGACGCGCACAAGGCCGGACTGAAGGTCGGGCCGTACACGTTCCGCAACGAGAACAACTTCCTCCCGCAGAACCTGCGCTCGTCGGCGAACCTCGCCGAGTACGGCGACGCGTTCGCCGAGCAGGAGGCTTTCCTGAAGGCGGGTGTCGACGGGTACTTCTCGGACCAGCCGGACACCGCACTGGAAGCCGTGAAGGCGTTCCGCGGACGCTGACCCGCTCGACCGCACCACGAACGGTCCGTTCCTCGCGAGTTTCGCGGGAACGGGCCGTTCTTGTGCATCCAGCGGGCGCGGTTCTTGACAAGACCTTGACATCCGCAGGTGGGCGGGCCTAATTTCGGCGGATCTCAATGGTCTGTCCGCATACCTTTTAAGTGGGTGCCCGATGGATGTCTCAGACAAGCAGGCCGAACCCGCCGACGAAGACAGTGCCCGGCTCCACCAGCTCGGCTACGCGCAGGAACTCCGGCGCACGATGTCGACCTTCTCCAACTTCGCCGTCTCGTTCACGATCATCTCGATCCTCTCCGGCTGCCTGACCCTCTACGGGTTCGGCATGAAGACCGGCGGGCCCGCCGCGATGATCTGGGGCTGGCCGCTGGTCGGCCTGTTCGTCATCCTGGTCGGGCTGGGCATGGCCGAGGTCTGCTCCAGCTATCCGACCGCGGGCGGCCTCTACTACTGGGCCGCGAAGCTCGCCCCGCGCAACGGCGCGGCGTGGGCGTGGTTCACCGGCTGGTTCAACCTCATCGGGCAGATCGCCGTCACCGCGGGGATCGACTTCGGCGCGGCGCTGTTCCTCAACGCCTTCCTCGACCTGCAGTTCGGCTTCGAGGCCACACCGGGCAACACGATCCTGCTGCTGGCGATCATCCTGGTGATCCACGGCCTGCTGAACACCTTCGGCGTGCGGATCGTGGCGATCCTGAACACCGTCAGCGTGTGGTGGCACCTGGTGGGCGTACTGGTCATCGTCGGGGTGCTGGTGGTCGTCCCCGCCAAGCACCAGGACGCGTCCTTCGTCTTCGGCGAGTTCGTGAACAACACCGGCTGGGCGTCACCGGTCTATGTCTTCTTACTGGGCTTGCTGCTCGCGCAGTACACGCTGACCGGCTACGACGCCTCTGCCCACATGACCGAGGAGACCAAGAACGCGGCGAAGGCCGGACCGCGCGGCATCATCAACTCGATCCTCGTCTCCCTGGTCGCCGGATGGATCCTGCTGATCGGTCTCACCTTCGCCATCCAGGACTACGAAGGCGCCGCGGGTTCCGAGACCGGGGTGCCGCCCGCGCAGATCTTCATCGACGCGACCGGCGAGCAGACCGGCAAGTTCCTTCTGCTGATCTGCATCGGCGCGCAGTTGTTCTGCGGGATGGCTTCGGTTACCGCGAACTCACGGATGATCTACGCCTTCGCCCGGGACGGCGCGATCCCGGGTTCGGGGTTCTGGCACCGCATCAACAAGCGCACCCAGACACCGACCAACGCGGTGTGGCTGGCCGCGGGCGGCGCGCTCCTGCTCGCCCTGCCGTACCTGTGGAGCGCGACCGCCTACGCGGCGGTGACCTCGATCGCGGTCGTCGGCCTTTACGTGGCTTACGTGATCCCGGTGTTCCTGCGGGTACGCAAGGGCGACGACTTCGAACCCGGACCGTGGAACCTCGGCAAGTGGGGCAAGCCGATCGGCATCGTCGCGACCGTGTGGGTGTGCTTCATCTTCGTGCTGTTCATGCTCCCGCAGGGATCGCCGGTCACCATCGACAGTTTCAACTACACGCCGATCGCCTTCCTCGTCGTACTCGGCGGGGCGGCGGTGTGGTGGTTCGCCTCGGCGCGCAAGTGGTTCACGGGTCCGAAGGTGCAGGGCTCCGAGGCAGAACTCGCCGCCGTGGAAAAGGAACTCAAGGAACTGGGGTAGCGGCCTCCTCCCGGGCGCGGCCGGCGCGGACTCCGGTCACGGCGACCGCGCCCACCGCCCCGACCCCGGCGAACGCGTAGAAACCCCACGGGTACGCGATCCCGGCGCTCAGCAGCGCGCCGCCGAGGATCGGCCCGCAGATCGCGCCGACCCGGCCGACACCCGCCGCCCAGCCGATTCCGGTGGCGCGCATCGCGTCCGGGTACGTCTTGCCGATGTAGGCGTACACGAGTACCTGCGCGCTGAACACGAACCCGCCGGTGAGGAACACCGCCACGTACAGCCCGACCGCGGGCAGTTTCACGCTCAGCAGGGCCAGGAAGAGCGCCGCCCCGATGAACCAGAAGATCGCCGCCGGCCGTACGCCGGCCCTGTCCGCCACCCGGCCCGCGACGAGCAGGCCGACGACGCCGCCGAGGTTCAGCGTGAGCAGCAGCCCGAGCGCCGCGCCCAGCGGGTATCCGGCCTGCCGCATGATCTCCGGCAGCCAGGTGTTGAGGCCGTAGACCAGCAGCAGGCCCATGAACGACGTCACCCAGAACGCGATGGTGGCGCGCAGGAGCCCGCCGCGGAACAGCCCGCCGACGACGTCCGTCGCCGACTTCGCCTGCGTCTCCCGCGCCCGCTCGAAGGACTCGGATTCGGGCAGGTACTTGATCATCAGCGGCACCAGGACCAGCGCGGGCAGCGCGCCCGCGACGAACATCGCGCGCCAGCCGAGCGGCTGGATCAGCCAGATGCCGAGCAGGGCGGTGAGCACCGCGCCGACGTGGTAGCCGGTCATCACCGTGGTGGTCGCGCTGCCGCCCTTTCCCTTGCGGGCGTACTCGGTGACCAGCGCGATCGCCGTCGGGAGACAGCCGCCGAGGCCCAGCCCGGCCAGGAAGCGCAGCAGGCCGAAGACGAACGCCGACGGCGAGAGGGCGCAGAGCGCGGTGAACGCCGAGAAGGCGGTGACCGCGATGATCAGCGCCTTCCGGCGGCCGATGAGGTCGGTGATCGTGCCGATCGTCAACGCGCCGATCGTCATGCCGATCAGGCCGAACGTCGAGATCACCGACGCCGTGCCGGGTGTCAGGCCCCAGACGTGGTCACGGAGCAGCGCGGGCAGCACGGTGCCCAGGACGACCAGGTCGAATCCGTCGAGCAGCACCGCCGTCCAGGCGAGCGGGACCACCCACGAACGAGCCGTGGCAGGGGACATGGAGACCTCCAGCTGTGTTCGCTATGCGCACGAGTATGCACAATCCGAACGCTGTGAGCAAGGCCACTGGACCCCTGAAAAGAGCTGAAGGGGACTTTCCCCGCATGTCGTGCGGTGAAAGTCCCCTTCAGCTCATCTTGTTCGGTGATGGCCTCCTCAGCCCCTGACGAGGTCTCCCAGGACATGCCAGGTGCGGAGCCGCTCTTCGCTGTTCCGGATGCCGCTCTGGGTCGCGACGACCTCGGTCGCCCCGGCGTCGAAGTACCGCCGGATCTCTGCGGCGACGGTCTCCTCGTCCCCGGCGATCACCAGCTCACCGGCGGAATCCACGCCCTGGGCGTCGAAGACCGCGCGATAGGAGGGGATGTCGCGGAAGAAGGCGTACTGCCTGTCGACCGTCGCGCGGACGGCGTCGGGGTCGTCGGTCACGACGACCGGGACCATCGCGATGATCCGCGGTGCCGGACGGCCCGCGGCGGCCTTGGTGATCTCCGGGACGATCAGCTCGGAAAGGGCTTTCGGCCCGGCGAGGAACGGGATCGTGCCGTCGGCGAGTTCGCCGGTGACGCGCAGCGCCTGCCGCCCCATCGCGGCGATGATCAGCGGGATGTCCGAACCGCCCGCGACGGTGAGCGAAGCCGCGAAACCCTTGGCGTGCGCCCTGACCGTTTCGCCGTGGAAGTCGACCTCGCCGCCGCCGAGTACCTCGCGGAGGATCGTCAGGTACTCGCGAAGGTGCTTGATCGGCGACGGGTATTCGATGCCGTACGCCGGTTCGAGCCAGTTCTTGGCGCCGGTTCCGAGGCCGAGGACGAACCGGCCGCCGGTCGCGGCTTGCGCGGTCTGCGCGAGGCCGGTGACCAGCAACGGATGCCGGGGGTAGACCGGGACGACGCTGGTCCCGACGGTGATCCCCGGGACCGCGCGGCCGGCGAGGGCGGCGACGGTGATCGCGTCGTGCTCCATCTGCTGGGAGAACCAGGCCGAGGTCAGGCCCGCGTCGGCGGCCTGCCGAGTCTGCGTGATGAGTTCGTCGACGATGTTGACGGCGTTCGCGGTGTCGCCGGACGGGAGTGCCACTCCGATGGTCATGTTCAACGCTAACCACGCTGTCGACGCGATATTTCGGCGTTCACCAGCTGGGAACGTCGTGAGTGGCAAGTGTCGTTCTAACGTCACTTACCACTCACGACCACCCGGACCCAGCGCGCTCCGGCGGCGCCGCGTGTTGCGAAAGCCACTTTCGCAACCTTGAAGGTTGCGGAAGTGGCTTTCGCAACGCTTCCGGCGAGGTCGCCGGCAAGCGTCAGACGAACTCGTGCCGCACGATCGTCTGCTCCCGGCCCGGACCGACGCCGATCGCCGAGATCCGCGCGCCCGAAAGCTCTTCGAGCCGCTCGACGTACGCCCGCGCGTTCGCCGGCAGCTCTTCGAAGGTGCGGCAGCCCGAGATGTCCTCGAACCAGCCCGGCAGCTCTTCGTAGATCGGCAGCGCGTGGTGCACGTCGGTCTGCGTCATCGGCATGTCGTAGGTGCGGGACCCGTCGACCTCGTAGCCGACGCACACCGGCACCTTCTCCAGCCCGGACAGCACGTCCAGCTTGGTGAGGAAGTAGTCGGTGATGCCGTTGACCCGCACCGCGTAGCGCGCGATGACCGCGTCGAACCAGCCGGTGCGCCGCGAGCGGCCGGTGGTGACGCCGAACTCGCCGCCCTGCTTGCGCAGGTACTCGCCGGACTCGTCGTCCAGCTCGGTCGGGAACGGGCCCGAGCCGACGCGGGTGGTGTAGGCCTTGAGGATGCCCAGCACGGTGGTGATCTTGCCGGGGCCGATGCCCGAACCCGCGCTCGCGCCGCCGGACGTCGGGTTCGACGACGTCACGAACGGGTAGGTGCCGTGGTCGACGTCGAGCAGCGTGCCCTGCGAGCCTTCGAGCAGCACGGTCTCGCCGCGTTCGAGGGCCTGGTTGAGCTGCAGCCGCGTGTCGGCGATGCGGTGCGCGAACTTCTCGCCCGCGGCCAGCACCTCGTCGGCGACCTGGTCGGCGTCGAGGGCCTTGCGGTTGTAGACCTTGACCAGCACCTGGTTCTTGAACTCCAGGGCCGACTCGACCTTCTGCCGGAAGATCTTCTCGTCGAGCAGGTCCTGCACGCGGACGCCGACGCGGGCGATCTTGTCCTGGTAGCAGGGGCCGATGCCGCGGCCGGTGGTGCCGATCTTGCGGCTGCCGAGGTAACGCTCGGTGACCTTATCGATAGCCACGTGGTACGGCATGATCAGATGCGCGTCGGCGGAGATCAGCAGTTTGCTGGTGTCGACGTCGCGTTCTTCCAGCCCGGCGAGTTCGTCGAGCAGCACGCCCGGGTCGATGACGACACCGTTGCCGATGACGTTGGTGACGCCCGGCGTGAGGATCCCGGACGGGATGAGGTGGAGGGCGAAGTTCTGCCCGTCGGGAAGGACTACGGTGTGGCCCGCGTTGTTACCGCCTTGGTAACGCACGATCCACTGGACGCGGTCGCCGAGCAGGTCGGTGGCCTTGCCCTTGCCCTCGTCCCCCCACTGGGCCCCGATCAGCACGATGGCCGGCATGTGACACTCCAGGTGTTCGGCGACTGATGGTTTTGGCGCTGGTAAATGCCGGTGCATGAGCGTAACGGAGGGCCTTCGGGTGCGCGGAATAGTGGTGGTCTGTCCTGCGGGCGAGCCCACACTCCCGGAGATCGACGACGTCGAGATGGTGCGCGTCCCGAGCCGTCCCGGCAAGGCGGATATCGACCCCTTGCTGGGGGAACACGATCACCTGGTGGTCGCGGGCACCGACGCCGATCTCGCCGCCGTCGCGCTCCGGCTGTTACGAAAAGAACAGCTCCCCGGCGTGTCGCTCGGCTTCGTGCCGTCCTCGCCGGACTCCGACGTCGCCCGCATCTGGAGCCTGCCGACCCAGCCGTTGCGGGCGCTGGCGCTCGCGTTGCGCGGCGAGGTCGACCCGGTACCGCTGATCCGTGACGACACCGGCGGCGTGCTCGTAGGCCGGGGCGCGATCGGCATGATCCGCGGGGTCGCCTACTGCGACGAGCACACCGTCCTGCGCGGGCCCGCGCGCTCGATCGAGGTCGAACCGGACGCGAGCGGGCCGGGCCTGATGGTCCGCGTGACCAAGGGGACGCTCTTCAAACGGCCGACGACGCAGTACGCGCGGGCGTTCCAGCTCGGCTGCATCCCGACCCGCCCGAGCAGCGACGGCGTCGCCCATCCGCGCGCGATGAGCCGCTGGACCTGGTACCGGCACACCGAGGACCTCCGGCTGGTCCGCGGCCTCGTCTAGGCCGTTCGGCCCAGAACCTTCAGCTGGACTTTCCGAAACTTTTTCGGCCGCGTACACCGCGTCCTACCTGCTCGTGACACCCTCCGTTCACGAAGAGCCAGCAGAGTGTCATCCGATGGTGTTGCGTGGGTCATATCGGTGTCGCATGGTGACCAGGTCCCCAAACCTGACACGGAGGCAGCAATATGCCAACTGCGCTTGCTGTTCGTCGCTCCTTCACCGTTCTCGCCGTCTCGGCGATCGTCTCGGCAGGCGTCGTCGGCGTCGCCGAAGCGACACCCCCGGGCATCCCGTCGACCGCGACCGCCAAGACCCAGCTGGCCGGGCTGACCGTCAAGGCGGACGGTTCGTCGAGCGGGTACAGCCGCGACAAGTTCCCGCACTGGGCCGACCAGGGCAACAGCTGCAACACCCGTGAGGTCGTGCTGAAGCGGGACGGCACGAACGTCCAGCAGGACAGCAGTTGCGCCGCCGTCTCCGGCAAATGGTTCAGCCCGTACGACGACGCCACCTGGACCGCCGCGTCCGATTTGGACATCGACCACGTCGTCCCGCTGGCCGCCGCGTGGCGCACCGGCGCGTCTTCGTGGACCACCGCGCAGCGGCAGGCGTTCGCGAACGATCTCAGCGCGCCGCAGCTGATCGCCGTCACCGACAACGTCAACCAGGAGAAGGGCGACAAGTCGCCGGACGCCTGGAAGCCGCCGTCCACCGGTTACTGGTGCACCTACGCGAAGATGTGGACCACGGTGAAGTACAAGTACAAGCTCACCATCAAGTCGGCGGAGAAGACCGCACTGACGGACATGCTCAACCGCTGCTGACCACAGCAGTACATGAAGGCCCCCTTCCTTGCGCCTAGGTAAATGAAGGGGGCCTTCACGTACTTTCGGGGCTGTCAAGCGGAATCATGGGACGTTTCGCGGGGTGGGAGTGGCGCTCAGCATGTGGGCCGCCCTCAAGGTCGTGATTAGCGTGAATCGGGTCGGCGCAAGCAGCAGTGCTGTTCCCAACAAGCGCCCCGTTCCCCGCTGGAGGCCACCCGGTGTCCCGTCTCGCCGCCACTTCGTTACTCGCGCTCACGGCACTTTTCGTCACCGCCTGCTCGTCCGCCGGCGGTGCGACCGGTGCCGACGCCGGGCCGCCCAAACCCGGGGGCACGCTGCGCCTCGGCATCTCGTCGAGCCCCGACTGCATCGACCCGCAACAGGTCGGCACCAACGCCTCGCTCAACGTCGGCCGCCAGCTGGTCGACTCCCTGACCGACCAGGATCCCGCCACCGGCGAGATCAAGCCGTGGCTGGCCGAAAAGTGGGAGAGCAACGCGGATTCGACCTCGTTCACCTTTCATCTGCGCGACGGCGCGACCTTCTCCGACGGCAGCCCCGTCGACGCCGCCGCGGTCAAGACGAGCTTCGACGGGATCAAGGCGCTCGGTCCGAAGTCCCAGCTCGGGGTCGGCTATCTGGCCGTGTACAAGGGCACGACGGTCGTCGACCCGAAGACGGTGAAGATCGATTTCTCCGTTCCCAGCGCCCAGTTCCTGCAGGCCAGCTCGACGATGTCGCTCGGCGTCCTCGCGCCCGCCGCGTACAAGAAGACCGCGGACCAGCGCTGCCAGGGGGACGGCCTGATCGGTTCGGGCCCGTTCGTCTTCGAAAGCCTGAAGCAGAACCAGGAAATCGTCGTCGCCAAACGCAAGGGCTACCACTGGGGCTCGTCGCTGTTCAAGCACCAGGGTGAGGCGTACCTCGACAAGATCGCCTACAAGATCGTGCCGGAACCCGGTGTGCGCACCGGAAGTCTCGCTTCCGCCCAGCTCGACGCCATCACCGACGTCCAGCCGGTCGACGAACCGCAGTTCACCGGCAACGGTTTCACCGAGCCCACCCGCCCGAACCCCGGCATCGTGTTCAACCTGCACGCCAACGTCACCAGGGGCGTGCTCACCGACGAAAAGGTCCGCCAGGCGGTGGTCAAGGGCATCAACCGGCCCGAGGTCACGAACACCGTGCTGACCCCGAACTACAAGCCCGCCACCAGCATTCTCGGCTCGGCGACACCGTTCTACACCGATCTGTCGCCGCTGCTGGCCTACGACCCGGCCGGGGCGACGTCGCTGCTGGAAAGCGCGGGCTGGGTGCCCGGCCCCGACGGGATCCGCACGAAGAACGGCCAGCGGCTGACCGCGAAGGTCGCCTTCTCCCTGGTGTTCAACCAGAACAAGAGCGTGCTCGAACTCGTGCAGCAGCAGTTGCGCAAGATCGGCTTCGATCTGCAGATCGACCAGCGGACCACCGCCGAGACCGTGCAGATCACGCAGAGCGGCGACTACGAGTACCTCTGGTACAACACCACCCGCGCGGATCCGGACATCCTGCGCAATCTCTTCTCCACCAAGGCGAACAACCGCAGCAGGCTG
Organism: Amycolatopsis azurea DSM 43854; assembly: GCF_001995215.1. Taxonomy (GTDB): domain Bacteria; phylum Actinomycetota; class Actinomycetes; order Mycobacteriales; family Pseudonocardiaceae; genus Amycolatopsis; species Amycolatopsis azurea. The sequence continues at coordinate 74,255 of NZ_MUXN01000018.1, read as the reverse complement.
CCCGCGGGCAACCCCGTCGACGCACCGCTCGACGCGCAGTCGTCCACAGTGGACCCGGAGAAGCGGAAGCCCGCGGCGGCGGAGGCGCAGCGCGCGATCATCGAGCACGGATACTCGGCGCCGGTGTTCGAGCTGACCCAGGTGTTGGCGCACGGACCGAACGCGCACGGCGTCGGCTTCGAGGCGTCGTCCCGGCTCCAGCTGTTCGACGCCTGGGTGTCCGGCTCGTGAAGCGGTACCTGTTCCGCAGGCTCCTCCAAGCGGTCTTCGTCCTGTGGGCCGCGTTCACCGTGTCGTTCGTGATCCTCTACCTCCTGCCGGGCGACGCGGTCAGCGCGAAGCTCGGTGGAGGCGAGGCCGGGCTTTCGGTGACGCCTGAGCAACTGGCCGCGGCGAAGGCGGAGTACGGACTCGACGACCCGTTGCCGTTGCAGTACGGGAAGCGGCTGGTCGCCGCGCTCCAGGGCGACTTCGGCCGGTCGATCTCCACCGGGGACGACGCGACGGACATGGTCGTCTCCGCCCTGCCGCCGACGCTCGCGGTCACCGGATTCGCCCTGGTACTCGCGATCCTGTTCGGCGGCGGGGTCGCGTTCGCCGGGACCTACACCCGGCATCGTTGGCTGGGCAACGTCCTGCTCGCGCTGCCGCCGCTGGGGATCTCGCTGCCGCCGTTCTGGGTGGGGCTCATCCTCATCCAGTTCTTCTCCTTCCAGCTCAGGCTGGTGCCCGCGCTCGGCTCGAACGGTTTCGCCTCGCTGATCCTGCCCGCGATCACCCTCGCCATCCCGACCGGCGCGATCATCGGTCAGGTGCTGGCGAAGAGCCTCCGCACGCAGCTCGCCGAGCCGTACGCCGAGATCGTGCTGGCGAAGGGGGCGAGCCGGTTGAGAGTCCACTTCGGACACCTCCTGCGCAACGCGGCGGTGCCCACGCTGACCATCGCGGGCGTGGTCGCGGGGAACCTCATCGCGGGATCGGTGATCACCGAGACGGTGTTCTCCCGTGACGGCCTCGGGCGCGTGACGTCGTCCGCGGTCACCGCGCAGGACATCCCGGTGGTGCAGGCGGTGATCGTGCTCGCCGCGCTGGTGTTCGTCGTCATCAACCTGCTCGTGGACCTCGTCTATCCGCTGCTGGACCCGCGGATCCGACACCGGGAGACGGCCGATGCCTGACGTTCTCGTACGCACCCGGCAGCGGCCGGGCCTGATCCTGGCGATCGCGGTGCTGGCCTTCGCCCTGCTCGCCGCCGTCGTCCCGGAACTGTTCACCGGACAGGACCCGCTCGCCGGCGTCCCCGCCGAGAAGATGCGGGGCCCTTCGCTCGCGCATCTCTTCGGCACCGACGAAACCGGGCGGGACATCTTCGCGCGGGTGGTCCACGGCGCCGCGCTCTCGTTGCAGGCGACCGTGATCGCCGTGCTCGTCGCGCTCGTGGCGGGTTCCGCGCTCGGCCTGCTCGCCGGTTTCCGGGGCGGCGCGCTCGACTCGGCGATCATGCGCTGCGTCGACGTCCTGCTGGCGATCCCGTCCATCCTGCTTTCGCTCGCGCTGGTCACCGCGCTCGGCTTCGGCACGACCAACATCGCGATCGCGGTCGGCGTCGCGAATCTCGCGCAGTTCGCCCGGCTGATGCGCGCCGAGGTCCTGCGCGTCCGCAGCGGCGTGTTCGTCGAGGCCGCCCGCGCGGGCGGCGTGCGCTGGACCGGGGTGCTCGGACGGCACGTCCTGCCCAACGCGCTCGGCCCGGTGCTCGCGCTCGCGACGCTCACCTTCGGCACAGCGGTCCTGGAGGTGTCCGCGCTGAGCTTCCTCGGCTACGGCGCCACCCCGCCGACCCCGGAGTGGGGCTCGCTCGTGGCGGGCGGGCGCGGTTTCCTCGCCACCGCCTGGTGGATGACGACCTTCCCCGGGCTCACCGTCGCGGCCGTGGTGCTGTCCGCGAACCGGCTGTCCCGGGCGATCGAAGGAGACGTACGGTGAGCGCGCTGCTGACCATCCGCGATCTCGCGGTGTCCTACAAGAACGTGCCCGCCGTGGACGGCGTGGGCCTGTCCGTCCACAAGGGACAGATCGTCGCCGTGGTCGGCGAGTCCGGCTCCGGCAAGAGCACGACGGCGCACGCGGCGATCGGGCTGCTGCCGCGTGGCGGGCGGATCGACCGCGGCGAGATCACCTTCGACGGCCGTGACCTGGCGAAACTCTCCGACCGCGCTTGGCGTTCGGTGCGCGGCCGCGAGATCGCGCTGGTCCCCCAGGATCCGACGGTCTCGCTCAACCCCGTGCACCGGATCGGCGACCAGGTCGCCGAGGTGCTGCTGATCCACGGCCTCGCGAACAAGCGAACGGCGGGCGCGGAAGCGGTGAAACTGTTGCGCAAGGCCGGAATCAGCGATCCGGAGGCCCGGGCGCGGCAGTATCCGCACGAGCTGTCCGGCGGGCTCCGTCAACGCGCGCTGATCGCGGCCGCGCTGGCCGGACGGCCGAAACTCATCATCGCGGACGAGCCGACCAGCGCGCTCGACGTCACCGTGCAGCGGCAGATCCTCGACCACCTCGAAGAACTCGCCGCCGAAGCGGGCACCGCCATCCTGTTGATCACGCACGACCTCGGCGTCGCGTCCGACCGGGCGTCGCGGATCGTGGTGCTGTCCCAGGGCACCGTGGTCGAGGAGGGCACCACCGGCGAGATCCTCGCGGCACCTTCGCGGAAGTACACCCAGGACTTGCTCGCCGCCGCGCCCAGTCTCTCCGACAGTCCGCTCAGGGAACCGAAGCCGCCGTCGTCCGACGTCCTGGTCTCGGTCCGCGATCTCGGCAAGACCTTCGGCGCGACCCGGGCCGTCGACGGGGTGTCCTTCGACATCGCCCGCGGGCGGACGCTCGCGCTCGTCGGCGAATCCGGTTCGGGCAAGTCGACCACCGCGCGGATGATCCTGCGGCTGGAGACGCCGACCGAGGGCACCGTCGAGTTCGACGGCCAGGACATCACGTCCCTGCGCGGCGAGGAGTTGCGCCGGCTGCGGCGCCGGTTCCAGCTGGTGTACCAGAACCCGTACGCGTCGCTGAACCCGAAGTTCAGCATCGAGGATGTCGTTTCCGAGCCCCTGCGCGCTTTCGGCGTCGGCACGAAGGCGGAACGCCGGGCGCGGGCGGCGGAACTCGTCGACCAGGTCGCCCTGCCTTCTTCGGTGCTGAAGCGCAAACCCGCCGAACTGTCCGGCGGGCAACGGCAACGGGCGGCGATCGCGCGGGCGCTCGCGCTGCGCCCGGAACTGATCGTCGCCGACGAACCGGTGTCCGCGCTGGACGTCTCGGTGCAGGCGCAGATCCTGCGGCTGCTCGCGGACCTTCAGGACGAACTCGGGCTCACGTACCTGTTCATCTCGCACGACCTCGCCGTGGTCCGGCAGATCGCGGACACCGTCGGCGTGCTGCGCGGCGGCGAACTCGTCGAACTCGGTCCGGCCCGGGACGTCCTCGAACGGCCGAGCGCGGACTACACCCGGGAGCTGCTGGCCGCGATCCCGGGCCGGAAACCGTTGGAGGCACGATGAAGTTCGGGCTCTTCTCCCTCGTCGCCAATCACCCAGACCCGGTGACCGAGGTGACGCCGACCCAGCACGAACGGCTGCGCCGAGTAGTCGACGAAGCGATCTTCGCCGAGGAGCTGGGGTTCGACGCGTACGGCGTCGGCGAACGGCACGGCGAACCGTTCCTCTCTTCGGCGCCGCCCGTGATCCTCGCCGCGGTGGCGGAACGGACGCGACGCGTCCGGCTGCTGACCACGCTGACCGTGATCAGCGTGCTCGACCCGGTCCGCGTCGCGGAGGACTACGCGACGCTGGACCAGCTTTCCGGCGGGCGGCTGGAACTCATGATCGGGAAGGGCAACGATCCCCGGCATTTCCCGCTGTTCGGCCTCGAAGAGGAACGGCAATGGGAGTACCAGTCGGAGAAGTTCGCCCTGCTGCGCAGGCTGTTCCTGGAGGAAGGCGTCTCGTGGGACGGCGAGTTCCGCGCGCCGCTGACGGACGTCACGACGCAGCCGCGTCCGTTCCACGCGCGGCCGCGGATCTGGCACGGGAGCGCGTCGAGCACCGAGTCGACCGAGCTGGCGGCGAAGTTCGGCGACCCGCTGTTCACCGCGAACGGCTTCCACCCCAAGAAGAAGTACGCGGATCTGATCGACCACTACCGGCGGCGGTGGGCCGAGTACGGCCACGACCCGGCGGACGCGCTCGTCGGTTCGGGCGCGGGCGGGTTGTACGTCGCCAAGACGTCGCAGGAAGCGCTGGACGGGTACCGGCCGTATTTCGAGGCGCTGATGAAGACTCCCGCGTATCAGCACAACAAATCGGAGTTCACCACGCTGGAGGACAAGATCGCAGGCGGTTCCGCGCTGGTCGGGAGCCCGGAACAGGTGATCGACAAGATCGGCGACTACCACGCGTCGTTCGGGCACGAGGTGCAGGCGGTCTCCGTCGACGGCCTGACCTCCGGTGAGGCGCGGGACGTCCTGGAGCTTTTCGCCGCCGACGTCATCCCCATCGTGCGGAAAGAGCTGCCCTCCAGGGTCTGGGAAAGCGAGTAGCTTCGGAGAGGTGCGCATCCTCTTCACGTGCCGCCCGGCCTACGGCCACCTGTACCCGCTGATGCCGCTCGCGATCGCCGCCCGTGACGCCGGGCACGAGGTGGTCTTCGGGACCGGCAAGGCGTTCCTGGACAAGGTCCGGGCGCTCGGTTTCGACGCGCGCGAGGTCGGGATCTCGATCCAGGAGGCCGACGACGAAGCCGGCGGCGACGACCTGGTGGAGCGCACCCTCACCATCTTCGCCGAAGTCCTGCCGCGCGCCACGATCGCCGACCTGACGCCGCTGCTCCCCGTGCTCCGGCCGGATCTGATCGTCTACGAGATGAGCGACGTCGGCGCGGCCACGGCCGCCCGGCGGGCCGGGATCCCGGTGGTGTCCCACGTGATCGGCCGCTCGATACCCGCCGAGCTGATGGCCTTCGCCGCGCCCCGCCTCGCGCCGTTGTGGGACGGGAACCCGCCCGCCGACCTGATGCTGGGCGACGCCGGGATCGACGTGTGGCCGGACAGCTTCCGCGACCCGGGGCTGACGGGGCTGCCGACGGTCTTCCGCCTCCGGCCGGTGCCGTGGAACGAACCGGGCACGCTGCCGTCGTGGCTCGACGGGCGTGACCGGCCGCTGGTCTACCTGACGCTGGGCACCGTCGCCTTCGGCGCCACCGGACCGTTGCGCGCGGCGATCGACGGGCTTTCGCGGCTGCCGGTGGACGTCCTGGTCGCGCGCGGCCCCGGCGACCCGGGCGAACTCGGCGACGTGCCGCCGAACGTCCACGTCTCCGGTTTCGTGCCGCAGTCCGAAATCCTGCCGCGCGCCGACCTCGTGGTGCACCACGGCGGAACCGGGACCGTGCTCGGCGCGTTTTCGGCCGGTCTGCCACAACTGGTGCTGCCGCAGGGCGCGGACCAGTTCTTCAACGCGGAGATGCTGGAGACGGCCGGCGCCGGACGCGCGCTGCTCGGGAATCGGGTCACCGCGGACGCCGTCGAAGAGCAGGCGGCGCAGCTCCTCGAAGACCCGCGCGTGCGCGAGGTGGCGGCCAGGGCACGCCACGAGATCGCCGCCATGCCCGCGCCGTCCGAGGTCGTCCGGCGGCTGGCGGAGTTCGCCGCGCGTTAGACCGGGGTACAGCTGCGGAAAGCCGTCTTCGCCTTGGGCGGTGTGTTGCGAAAGCCACTTTCGCAACCTTCAACGTTGCGAAAGTGGCTTTCACAACACGGCCCGGCGTCTCACGGCCAGGTCAGCTTCAGGATCTCCCGCGCGACGCGGTCGTTCTGCCGGAAGGGAAGCGCGTTGGTCCGCGGCCGGGTGAACGCCCCGGCGGATCGTGCGGAAGTGTGCGGGCCGAGGGCGAACCGGCGTGGATGCGGACGGCCGTCGCCGTCGAGCATCCGGCCGTCGGAGACGCGGGTGTGGATCCGGCCGGCTAGCAGCCTTTCACCGGTGACGGCGTCGAGAACGGACTCCTCGCCGAGCGCGCCGCTGTCGCGCAACTGTCGCAAAAGGACATCGGACGCCCGGGTGATGCTCGGCTCGGGAAGCCGCGCCTCGACGAGCGTCCGCGCCTCGGTTTCGCCGGGGAAACTCGCACCGGAAGCGACGAACGCCCGCCGTTCCTCGTCGGCCGACACGAGCGTTTCGGCGCCCAGGAAGGAAACGAGTCCGGCTTCCTGGAGTGCGAGCAGTTCTTCGAGCCGCCGCGGTGGCGGCCCGCTGGCGAAGTACGAGAAGAACCCGAGGAACCAGCCGTCCAAATCGGACAGTTGAGAGACCGCGTCGAGCCTGCCGGTCTGCACCAGCGCGGGAAGCTGGCCCATCACGGACAACAACGCCGTGAACGCGCCCAGATCCGCGCTGTACTCGGCGTCCGCCCGGCGGCTCAAGTCGGCCTCGACGTACTCGCGCAGTTCCTTGCCGTACTCCTCGGCGGTACCGAATTCGGCGCCCGCCATCGGCCGGTCGAGCCGGTCCAGATCGAGCCGGTCGTCCGGCGCCGGGACCGCCTTCGCGACCAGCGCGTCGAGTTCGCCGGGCGCCGCGTCCGCGAACGCGTCGGCGAAGACGGCGAAGTCCATCCGCACCCGTTCCGGGTGGGCGGTGAACAGTTCGCTGTAGTAGGCCCAGGCGAGCTCCTTCGAGATCAGCGGCCAGACGTCGCGGCGAAAGTCGATGGGACCGGGAGCGGCGCAGAGTCTTTCGATGGCGTACGCGTCGAAGAACCGGGGTAGTTGCGCCGGTTTCCCGCGCAAGCGGTAGCCGATCTTCGCGTGATAGGGCACTCCGCGACGCGAACCGATGTGCAGTACCGGCTCGGCGCCGCTGGGGTGATACTTCAGCCCGCCGCACGCCTGCTCTTCGAAACGACCGCCGCGCCCCTCGGTCAGCAACAGCATCAGGTCGACGAACGCGAGACCGAATCCGCGTACCAGCACGGTTTCCCCGGGCGGGATCGCCGAATAGTCGACGTCGGCGGTGTACCCGGCCGGGTAGTAAGCGAGGCCGTGGCGGACGGCGAAGCCGGCGAGTTCGGCTTCCCGTTCGTCCGGTTCGGCGTCCAGATGCCCGACGGTGAACAGGACCGCGTCCACTTCGAGAGGCTCCGCGCGGTCCTCCAGCCAGAGTGTCTGCGGCTCGCCGTCTTCGAGCCGCACCGCGCGGGTCCGGTGCTCGACGACCTCGATGCCGTCCGGGAGTTCGGCGAGAATCTTGCGGTGGAACCACGCGAGGTACGCGCTCTGAAGCCGTCGCGTCGGGAAGTGATCTCTTTCCAGCGCCCCGAGTTCGGCGCGCAGACTGTCGTCGACCTCGGCGTCGAGCGTGCCCTCGCGGACCTGCCGCGCCCACTCGATCAACGAAGGCCCGGGCTGGATCGGGCCTTCGATCCGCACGGTGTCGTCGGTGAAGACGGTGACGTCCTCGGGCATGGAGTTCATCCGCAGCAGCGGCGACTGCTCGTACCGCCAGACCCGCCCGGGGCCTGCCGGGAACGGGTCGACCAGATGCACGACCAGCCGCCGCCCGCGAAGCAGCTCGGCGGCGTTCGCGCCGAGCCGCTCGAGCACGCCCACCCCACGTGGACCGGCGCCGACCACCGCGAGCACGTAGGGAAGGTCTGCGGTACTCACGAAGCCGAAGCTACGCCGGGTCTTCGGGGCGCGTGCGGGTTCTCAAGGAGCGGAACTCGTTGCCACGCCGAGGAACCCGGGCGTACTCGTCGGACAGGGGGACACGGACGAGAGGGACGGACGATGCCGGTCGAATTCCTGGGTATCGGAGGCACCAACGACGGTTCGGAGACACATCCGCGCTCGGGCGGCGTCTTCGACAAGGACTACACGCTGCGCCTCGCGCGGGCGCATGAGGACTTCGGCTGGGACAGGGTGCTGTTCGCGTACGGCTCCAGCGGACCGGACCCGGCGCAGGCGGCCGCGTACGTGGCGGCGAAGCTCGACAAGCTCCAGATCCTGCTGGCGCATCGGCCGAACGTCTCGTACCCGACGTTCGCGGCGAAGACGTTCGCCACGCTGGACCAGCTCTCGGACGGGAAGCTCACGGTTCACTTCATCACCGGAGGCAGCGACCACGAGCAACAGCGCGAAGGCGACTACCTCACGAAGGACGAGCGCTACTCACGCACGCGCGAGTACATCCAGATCGTGAAGCAGGCGTGGACATCCGAGGAGCCCTTCGACCACGAAGGCGAGCATTACCGCTTCGCCGACTTCGTCCTCGACGTCCGCCCGGTGCAGCAGCCACGCCCGGGTGTCTCGTTCGGCGGCTCGTCTCCGGCGGCGTACGCGGCGGGCGGGGCCGAAGCGGACATCTTCTGCCTCTGGGGCGAGCCGCTCGCGCGGACGGCCGAGCAGATCGAGTCCGTCAAGGCCGCGGCGAGGGCCGCCGGCCGCACCGACGTCCCCCGGATCCAGGTCGCGTTCCGTCCGATCATCGCGCCGACCGAGGAACTCGCCTGGGAGAAGGCGTACCGCACGGTCGACGCGATCAAGGCCCGCACCAGCGGAGGCAGGCAGCTGACCCGGCGGCATTCGCTCACGCACCCGGAGAACACCGGCTCGCAGCGGCTGCTGGCGGTCGCCGCCGAGGGCGAGCGGTTCGACCGGGCCCTGTGGACCCCGACCGCGGCCGCGACCGGCGGCGCGGGGAACTCCACCGCGCTGGTCGGCACGCCCGAGACCGTCGCGCAGGCCCTGCTCGACTACTACGACCTCGGCGTCGACATCCTCTCGGCGCGCGGGTACGACATGCTCGGCGACACGATCGACTTCGGCCGTCACGTCATCCCGATCGTGCGCGAAGAGGTCGCCAAACGCGACGCGGCGAAGGCCCGGAAGGCCGCTTCGGCCCGGGAAGTACTCGCCGTCGACGGCTGAGTCGTTCACTCCACCGGATGGCGGCACGGTCATCCATTTGGCGGATAGCCCCGCTCCGCCGGGTAGCGCGTTCAGCGGCCGCGATGGTCGCTCAGCGGAGTCGAAGTGGCCTCGGACACACTCCGCGCACGAGCGGCGAGACCTCCCGCGCCCCGGCCACGGCGGTACCGCCTCACCCGGGCCTGCGACGCGACCTTGCCCGGCTTCTTCCGCCCCACGGCGGGAAGTCGGCGAAAGTCGCAGGTCTGGTCCCTATTTCCGGTGATCGGGACATTTTCGCGGACGGCCGTCCGGCTACGAAAAAGATCTCCGACTCCAGAAACCCGGCGAAAGAACCTAGCCAATCACCAACAGTCAGGAGACACTTACGTGAACGAATGACGCTTCGTGACGAGCTCGTGACCGCGTTACTCTCGGTCACGAGTTTGTCGCGTAATAAGGACCCTATTGGGGGCAACATGGCTTCGGCCGGACGGGTCACCTATCGAGAGGTGTTCGGCGTAGCCGAGTTCCGTTCGCTCTGGTTCGCTGAGCTGTTCTCGATCTTCGGAGACCAGCTCGCCAGGGTCGCTCTCTCGGTCCTGGTCTTCACCGAAACCCGCTCCGCGACCCTGACCGGTCTGACCTACGCGCTGACCTACGCCCCGTCGCTGCTCGGCGGCATCTTCCTCACCGGTTTCGCGGACCGCTTCCCCCGCCGGACCGTGATGGTGGTCGTCGACCTCTTACGGGCCGCGCTGATCGCGCTGGTCGCGGTCCCGGTCCTGCCGTTCTGGGTCCTGTGTGTCCTCGTCGGTGCCGTCTCGCTGCTGAACCCGCCGTTCAAGGCCGCCCAGCTGGCCCTGCTGCCGCAGATCCTCGAAGGCGACCGGTTCGTCGTCGGCATGGCGATCCGCAGCATGACCGTCCAATCGGCACAGCTCGCCGGGTTCGCCGGCGGCGGTCTCCTGCTGACCGCGCTCGAACCCCACATCGCCCTCGCGCTGGACGCGGTCACCTTCGTGATCTCGGCGCTGTTCGTCCGGTTCGGACTGGCCACGCGCCCGGCCGCGGCGTCCGGCGAGAAGCGCAAGTCGTTCTTCAGCTCGATCGGCTCGGGCGGGAAGATCGTCTTCGCCAGCGCGGGACTGCGCTCGCTGCTGCTGTTCACCTGGCTGATGGGCCTGCTGCCGGTGTACGAGGGCATCGCGGCGCCCTACGTCGCCGCGTCGGGCGGCGGTCCCGAAGTCATCGGCCTGCTGCTGGCCGCCGACCCGATCGGCAGCGTGATCGGCGCGTTCATCTACTCGCGCTGGGTGCCCGCACACGTCAGGCCCAAGCTGATCGGACCGCTTTCCGCGCTGACGGCCGTCCCGTTGCTGCTGTGCTTCCTGCAGCCCGGTCCGCTGTCGTCGATCGTGCTGTTCGTCGTGTCCGGCGGACTGGGCACGGTCGCGCTGATGCAGGCGACGGCGTCCCTGACCCTCGCGGTCCCCGACGAAAGCCGGGCTCAGGTGATGGGCCTGTCGAACACCGGGCTGACCACGACCATGGGCGTGAGCCCGCTGATCGGCGGTGTTCTCGCCGATCAGGCCGGTGCGCAGACGACGGTCGGCGTCTTCGGTCTTGCCGGATTGGTCCTGACCGTCCCCCTGGCTGTGGCCTGGGCCAAGACGCTCAAAGAGACACCGGAAAAGTGGGTCGAGCATGACGACGCACGCGCGGAACATTGAATGCTCCACGCGTGGTCACTCCCGTGCAGCCGTCCGGCTGACGCCTCGGGTCACTGCTCCTTACCGGCCATCGCTGGCACCTTTCCCTCGGTCTCTCAGAGAAAAGTACACACCTAGGGAGCTTGTCGACAGCCCGCAAGTCAGTGGAAGCTGTCGGTAAGTAGGGGGTTTCGGAGAATGACGCAACAGTCAGGGGGAAAGATGATCACATCGGAGGAACGCGCTGGACATCGTTCGGCTCTCACGGTAGGGGCGTGGGAGCTCTGGAAGCGGCCCAAGAACTGGATCACCTTCACGGGGCTGACCGTCGCGGCGATGCTCGCGCTGACGGGGATCTCAATGATGACCGTCGCGATCGAAACGTCGCAGGTCATAACCTGTTTTCTGCTCGCGGGACTGGCGATCGCGCAGGCCGAGGCGACCCGGCGGATCGAGCACCAGCGCCGTAGCCTGAGCATCACCCCGCACGTCAGCATGACGTCGGTCTGGGTCTTCCCCGGCGCGTTTCTCCTGCCGCCGCAGCTTTCCGCGCTTCTGGTCGCGGTGATCTACCTGCACCTTGGTTTCCGCAGCTGGTCGGGAATTCGTCACGTGAATCCACATCGCACTGTGGCGAACGCCACAACGATGACGATGTCCGCGTTCGCCGGCTGGGGGGCCGTGCAGATCGTGGGCGACGCTTCGGTGACGGTCTCCGCGATCTGTTTCGCCGGCCTCGCCTTCTTCGTCGTCAACACCGCTCTCACCGGGATCGGGCTCTATCTGGCCGCCCCCGGCAAGGCCTCCGTCCCGAACTGCCTCGGCACCTGGGACGACAACATCCTCGAACTCTCCACGGTGTGCCTCGGCGGCCTGGTCATCGCCGCCCTGCCGTACCAGCCCGCGCTGGTCCTGCTGGTCTTCCTGCCGCTGTACGTGCTCCAGCGTTCGGTGCTGATCAAGCAGCTGGAAGAACTCGCGACCACCGACCAGAAGACCCAGCTGCTCAACGCCACGACCTGGCAGCAGGGCGCGGTCCGTGAAGTCGCCCGCGCCGAGCGCGAGAACGGCCAGTTCGGCGCGCTGATGATCGACCTCGACCACTTCAAGAGCATCAACGACACCTACGGCCACCTGGCGGGCGACGACGTGCTCAAGGGTGTCGCGGCGCTGGTCAAGGCCGAAACCCGGACGCAGGACCTCGCCGGCCGCTTCGGCGGTGAAGAGTTCGTCGTGCTCCTGACGTCGTCGTCGAAGGAAGAGTCCGTCGCGGTCGCCGAGCGCATCCGGCAGCGGATCAGCGAAATGGTCATCAAGACCCACGACAACGAGGGCACCCCCGTGGTCATCGAGCAGCGGACCGCGTCGGTCGGCGTCGCGGCCTTCCCGTTCGACGGCCGGACGATCGAAGAGGTCATGGCTTCGGCGGACGCTTCCGTCTACGCGGCCAAGCGCAACGGCCGCAACCGGGTCGTGTCCTCACCGGACCTGGCGAAGGTCACCGAAGAGGCACTGGAAGCCGTCGCGGCCTAACGCAGTCTTTCCATCACGTCGGCGGCCGCGGTCCGAAGCCGGACCACGCCGCCGACGGTGAATTCGGTGAGCAGGTCGATGAGCGCGTCCGCGTCGGGCGGCTCACCGTCCCAGCTCGCCTGGACGAGCGCCTCGGTCATCGCGAAGAACAGCGTGACCAGGGCCTTGTCCGCGCGGCCGGAGTCGACGCCGTGACGGGCCCAGCGTTGCCTGCTCGCCTCGGTGTAGACGCCCGCGAGCCGCTCCCGGAGCCGGGTGAGGGCCGGATCGCCCATGCGCTCCGCCTCGCGCAGCACGGGGAACGCGTCGGGGTTCGCCGCGACGAAGGCGAACATGTTGGCGTAGTTGGCGCGCGCCCAAGCGCGGAGTTCAGGCTGCGAGAGATCGAGGGCGGGCGCGCCGATCGCTTCGAAGGCCCGCTCCTCGATGTCCACGACGACCTGGGCGAACAGCGACGTGCGGTCGCCGAACTGCTCGTAGACGGCCTGGCGGGACACCCCCGCGCGCCGCGCGATCTGCTCGATCGTCGCGGCCTGCGCCCCGTGCACCGCGAAGACGCCCTCCGCCGAACTCAGCACCCGCGCGCGCTGCTCGCCGACCGGGAGCTTGCGGGGTCTGCCTCTCGGCGCCGGACTTGACATTGTGCGCCACCTCACTGACTCTCTTTTTCGACACGTCTGTCGAAAATGTTTGTGCTCAACGAGGAGCAAACATGCGTCCAGGATCCCGGCGCGGTGTCCCCGCAGCCGTCTCAGCGGTCACCGTCGCGGCCCTGCTGACCTTCGGGGCACAGCAGGCCATCGCCGAACCGTCCTTCTACGACCCCCCGTCGCCACTGCCCGCGGGTGCTCCCGGCGACATCATCCGGCACGAACCGTCCACGTTCTACGTCGATCCCGTGAAACTCATCAAGGCCGACGCGGACGTCCAGCGGATCATGTACCGCAGCACCGACACCCACGGCAAGGCGAACGCCGTCACCGGCACCGTCCTCACCCCGAAGAAGGCGTGGACCGGCGCGGGCGAGCGGCCGGTCATCGGCTACGCGGCCGGGACGCAGGGCGTCGGCGACCAGTGCGCGCCGTCGAAGGCCCTCTCGGCGGGCATGGAGTACGAAGGTCCCTTCATCGCCGGACTGCTGCTTCGCGGCTACGGCGTCGTCGTCACCGACTACGAAGGCCTCGGAACTCCCGGCGTCCACACGTACGTCAACCGCGTCGCGGAAGGCAACGCCGTCCTCGACTCGATCCGCGCGGCGCAACGCCTGCCCGAAGCGAACCTGCCGGACAGCGGTCCGGTCGCGACCGCCGGCTATTCGCAGGGTGGCGGCGCGTCCGCGTCGGCGGCCGAACTGCAACCGTCGTACGCGCCCGAACTCAGGCTGAAGGGCTCGTACGCGGGCGCCGTCCCGGCGGACCTGGCCGCCGTCGGCAAGAACATCGACGGGCACTACGCCTTCGGGTTCCTCGGGTTCACGCTGGTGAGCATGGACGCGGCGTACCCGGAGCTGAACATCCCGGCGGTGCTGAACGCGAAGGGCGCCGAAGCGTTCGAGAAGGTCAAGCAAGAGTGCACAGTGGACGCGATCTTCGGGCACGCGTTCACGCAGTCGAAGAACCTCACGAAGGACGGCAGGCCGCTGACCGCGTACCTCGGCGAAGAGCCGTACAAGACGCGGGTCGGCCAGCAGCTCATCGGGGCGCGGAAGCCGGGCGCGCCGACGCTGGTCGTCCACAGTGCACTCGACGACATCGTGCCCTACGAGCAAGGCCGGACCATGGCTCGCTCGTGGTGTGCGAAGGGCGCGAAGGTGCAGTTCTCGACTTCGCTGGTTCCCACGCACGTCGGCGGGGCCATCCGGGCCTTCCCGGAGGCTTTCGCCTGGCTTGAGGGCCGCTTCGCGGGGCTCCCGGCGCTGGGGAACTGCGGGCTGTTCTAGGGCTCGTGAGTGGTAAGGACGGTTAGAACCGTCCTTACCACTCTCGAGGTCACTTGAGGCCGGTGGCTTCCGCGGCGGCGGGGTCCGAGTCGCTGAGGAAGGTCCGGCAGCGGTCGTACTCCTCGGTCTCGCCGATCTTGCCGGCGGCCTTGCCGAGGACGGCGAGGGAACGCAGGAAACCCTGGTTCGGCCGGTGCGCCCACGGAACCGGGCCGTGTCCCTTCCAGCCCGCGCGGCGAAGCTGGTCCAGACCGCGGTGGTAACCGGTGCGGGCGTACGCGTAGGCGGCGACGGTCTCGCCTGCTTCGAGCGCCTTCTCGGCGAGGGTGGCCCACGCCTCGCTGTAGTCGGGGTGCTCGGCGGCGACGGCGGCCGGGTCGCTCCCGGCGTCCAGCGCCGCCTGCGCGGCGGTGTGCTCGGGAAGATGCGTCGGCTGGGGGCCGAGGAGGTTCGTCATACGGCCCATCTTGCCAACGCGTCTCCCCAAGGGCGCCCTGCGCCCGACGGAGACTTCACATCGTGCGCCCTCTTTGGGCCGAAGGCCCCCGAAAGCTCGGTGGAGGGGCCTTCCTGATCACGCGACCGGCGTGCGGAACGCGCCCCTTCGACGAGCTTTCGTCAGCGCACGATCAGGAACACTGTGACTAGAAGAACAGGCTCCCGAGAATGCCCCCACCGGCCAGCACCAGAGCGGCGACGAGGACCGCCGCGACAAGTCGTTTCGGCATCATGGCGGCACACCTTGCCCTGCTTCGCACGCCGACCGCAAATCCGCCACCCCTACGGGTGAACCCCGATTTTCGACCCCAAATGCCCATCTCGTGACCTGGAGCAGGGAAGATGTCCCGCATGACAAAGGCGACAGAAGTGACCGGGGACCTTTCGCCGGGTGTCATCCCCCGCAGCCCGATCGCGAAGACGAGGCTGTTCTTCAAACTTCATTGGCACCGCGGCGCGCCGGGACAGGCGACTCCGGACTGGGTGCTGAACTTCTGCTACTCGATGTGGCTGGCCGCGTTCGCCTTCAAACTGGTGGGCTCGTCCTGGGACATGTCGTGGCATTTCATGTGGTTGCGGGACGACCTCGCCCCGCCGCACCTGATCAACACCGTCGGCACGGTGATCATCATGGTGCTGGTGGCGATCCACAGCTACACCGGCATGGGCGCGGACAGGCGTTCGCTGCGGTTGATGCAGATCGGGCTCGTGGTGTTCCTCATCGCGGCGCCGCTGGACGTCATCAACCACCGCGTCAACGGTCTCGACCTGACCGCGTGGAGCCCGTCGCACATGATGCTCTACATCGGAACGGGCATCATGCAGGCGGGCGTGATCATGGGCTGGCTGAAGTACGCCAAGCCCGGCCGGACGCGCACCGGTGTCCTCATCGGACTGTGGGCGTTCTTCCTGGAGAACACGTTCTTCCCGAACGGTCAGCAGGAGTACGGCATCCTCGGCCTGCGCGCCTGGGAACGCGGCACGCCCGAGGCCGAACCCGAGCTGCTGAACTTCGCCGCCAACCAGATCGGGCATCCGGTCGACCGGGTGGCCGTCGAGTACTTCACGATGCCGATCGAAGACTGGGTCTACCCGCTGTGGGGCATCGGCGTGATGGCGCTGATCTTCGCGCTGGCACGGCACACCACCGGCTTCCGCTGGGCCGGGACGACGGTCGCCGCCGCCTACCTCGCCTACCGGCTGGTGATGTGGCCGCTGCTGCTCGGAATGGGCTTCCCGATCTCGGTCGTGCCGTTCTACCTGCTCGCCGTCGGAGTCGCGGTGGACCTGGCGTTCCGCATCGGACGGGGTCATCCGATGCTGACGGCGGGCGCGGGCGCGCTGCTGGTGACGGCGTTCGGCTACGGGATGCTGTGGGTGCAGTCGCAGTTCCGGCCGTGGATCCTCGGCGACGCGCACACGGAGTCGGCGCCGCCGGTGGCGTACTGGACGGCCGCGGTCTGCCTGGTCGGTGTCGGCGCGCTGTGGGCCTCCGCCGGGCCGGGGACGCGGGCGGTGAACTCGCTGCTGGAGAAGCGTCGCGGGCGTACGGAGCTTCCGGCCGCCTGACTCAGGCCGGATCGTGTCCGGCCCGCCACAACGAAGCGAGCGGAAGCGCCATCAGCCGATCACCGAAGCTGATGGCGCTCTGGCTTCCGGTGTGCAGGACGATTCCCTGCGTGAACTGATCGCCGAGAAGGTCCCGTAGCTGGACGAGTCCGCGGAAATCTGCCGCGGTCACCGTGTCACGCGCCTTCGATTCGACACCGACGACCTGTCCGTCGTCCCGTTCCAAGACCACGTCGACCGCCAGCCGACATTTCACGACTGGATGAACCGACATTCCACAGTGCAAGTAACCGACATTTTGCTGATCTTGAGACAGCGGCCGGGGCCCCTGTCCCAGGTACGTGAAGGCCCCCTTCACTGCGCTAGACGCAATGAAGGGGGCCTTCACGTACTCGAGCCAAACCGCATTCAGAGGACTAAATGCGGTCCTGGGTCAGGAGAGCTTGTTGCCCGCCGACCCCAGCGACTGAGCGGCCTCGACGATGCGCGCGGCCATGCCCGCCTCGGCGGCCTTCAGGTAGCTGCGCGGGTCGTAGACCTTCTTGTTGCCGACCTCGCCGTCGATCTTCAGGACGCCGTCGTAGTTCTTGAAGAAGTGGTCCGCGATCGGCCGGGTGAAGGCGTACTGCGTGTCCGTGTCGACGTTCATCTTCACGACGCCGTAGGACACCGCCTCGCGGATCTCCTCCGGCAGCGAGCCGGAACCGCCGTGGAAGACCAGCTCGAACGGCTTCGAACCGGCCGGGAGGCCGAGCTTCTTCGACGCCGCCTCCTGGCCGCCCTTGAGCACGTCCGGGCGCAGCTTCACGTTGCCGGGCTTGTAGACGCCGTGCACGTTGCCGAAGGTCGCGGCCAGCAGGTAGCGGCCGTTCTCGCCGGAGCCGAGCGCGTCGATCGTCTTCAGGAAGTCGCCCTCGGCGGTGTACAGCTTCTCGTTGATCTCGGCCTCGACGCCGTCTTCCTCGCCGCCGACGACGCCGATCTCGACCTCGAGGATGATGTTCGCGGCCGCGGCCTTGGCGAGCAGCTCCTGCGCGATCTCGAGGTTCTCGTCGAGGTCGATCGCGGAACCGTCCCACATGTGGCTCTGGAACAGCGGGTGCTGACCGTTCTTGACCCGCTCCGCCGAGATCTCGATCAGCGGGCGGACGAAGCCGTCGAGCTTGTCCTTCGGGCAGTGGTCGGTGTGCAGCGCGACGTTGACGTCGTACTTGGCGGCGACGACCTGGGCGAACTCGGCGAGCGCGACCGAACCGGTCACCATGTCCTTGACCTTCTGGCCGGAGGCGAACTCCGCGCCGCCGGTGGAGAACTGGATGATCCCGTCGCTCTCCGCCTCGGCGAACCCGCGGATGGCGGCGTTCAGGGTCTCCGACGAGGTCACGTTGATGGCCGGGTAGGCGAATTCGTTCGCCTTCGCCCGGTCGAGCATCTCCGCGTAGACCTCGGGGGTGGCGATGGGCATCGTTTACTCCTCCTCGAAGCAGGCTGGTGCACCTCTCGGCCGCATCGTACGAGGTCGGCCGGGAGGTGCCTACAGCCGTCGCGTCAGAGCAGGACGGCGGCGAGCGCGCGGTAGACCGGCAGGGGGTCCTGGTTCAGTACCTGGATGTTCACGTGGTCCGCCCCGGCTTCGAGGTGCGCGGTGACCCCGCGGGCGACCGTCTCGGCGTCGCCGTGCACGGCCAGCGCGTCGATCAGCTTGTCACTGCCCTGGCCCGTCAGGTCCTCGTCGGTGAAACCGAGTTTCCGCAGGGAGTTCGTGTAGTTGACGAGGCCGAGGTAGAACCCGACACTGCCCCGTCCGATCTCGCGGGCCTTCGCCGGATCGGCCTCGAGGACGACCTTCTGTTCGGGCGCGAGCAGCGGTCCTTCGCCGAGGATCTCGCGCGCCTGACGCGTGTGCTCCGGTGTCATCAGGTACGGGTGGGCTCCCGCCGTGCGGTCTCCTGCGAGTTTGATCACCTTCGGGCCGAGAGCGGCGAGCGCGCGGCCTTCGACGGGCACTCCGGCCTCGTCGAGGGCATCGAGATACTCCACCAGCGCGGTGTACGGCTTCTTGAACTCCGCGGTGTGCTCGCGGTGCCCCGCGCCGACGCCGAGCAGGAAGCGGCCCGGGTGCTTCGCCTCGATGCGCTTGTACGACCCGGCGACCGTCGCCGCGTCGTCCTTCCAGATGTTGACGATGCCGGTGGCGACCTTGATCGTCTTCGTCGCGTCGAGGAGTTCCTCCGCCTTCGCGAGGTCGCCGTCCGGTGAGCCGCCGAGCCAGATGGCGCCGTAGCCGAGCTCTTCCAGCTCACGCGCGAGCTCCGGGGTGAACACGCTTTCGTGCTGCCAGATGCCGATCCTGCCGAGTTCGATTCCCATGCTTCGAGCTAACGCCACCCGCCGCCGATGTCTTCCCTTATGTTCGAAGCATGGCGAAACTCGGGAACTCCGACCTCGACGTCCGAGGGATCAACCTCGGCGGGAACGTCTTCGGCTGGACCGCGGACGAACAACAGTCCTTCGCCGTCCTCGACGCCTACACGGCGGCAGGCGGCAACTTCATCGACAGCGCCGACCTCTATTCGGGCGGCGGCTCCGAAACGATCATCGGCAACTGGCTGAGCCGGCGCGGACGCCGCGACGACGTCGTCATCGCGACCAAGACCGGCATGTGGGACCAGCGGAAGGGCCTGTCGGCGGCGAACATCGCGGCGGCGGCCGAGGACTCGCTGCGCCGGCTCCAGGTCGACCACATCGACCTCTACTACTCGCACATCGACGATCCGGAGACCCCGATCGAGGAGACGCTGCGGGCCTTCGACGCGCTCGTGCGGGCGGGCAAGGTCCGCTACATCGCGGCGTCGAACTACTCGGCGGAACGACTGGGCGAGTCACTGTCCATTTCGGACCGTGAAGGTCTCGCGAAGTACGTCGCGCTGCAACCGCACTACAACCTCGTCGAGCGGGACTACGAACGCGACCTGGCGCCGACGGTCGAACGCGAAGGACTGGCCGTCCTGCCGTATTTCTCACTGGCCAAGGGTTTCCTGGCCGGGAAGTACCGATCGAAGGACGACCTCGGCGACAGCCCGCGCGCCGCCCGCGCATCGTCCTATTTGGACGAACGCGGCGAGCGCGTCCTCGCGGCACTGGACGGGATCGCGGCCGATCGCGGCGTTTCGGTCGCGGCCGTTTCGCTGGCGTGGCTGTTCGCGCAGCCGACCGTCACCGCGCCCATCGCGAGCGCCCGTTCGGTCGAGCAGCTGAACGACCTCCTGCCCGCCGTCGACCTCTCGCTCACCTCCGACGAACTCGAGGCCCTCACCACCGCCTCGCGCTGAAATCCCTCGCGTTTCGTCCTCTGAATGCGGTAGTTCGCATCACCAACCAACGCGTCCAGAGGACGAAACGCGGACTTACTTGTGGGTAGCTTACTCCGGGTAGGTTGGGGTAACGTCCGAAAGCCTCAGGGCTCGGACGAGGAGGCAACGTGGCCAAGAACAGCGTGAACGGCAAGGTCGTCCTGATCACCGGCGCCGCGAGGGGCATCGGCGCGGGACTCGCCGAGCGCCTGGCCGCGCAGGGCGCGAAGGTCGCCTTGGTCGGTATCGAAGCCAAGGAACAGCAGGAGGTCGCCGACAAGATCGGCGCCAACGCCCACGCCTGGGAAGCCGACGTCACCAGCTGGGACGACCTCGAACGGGCCACCGCGGGCGTCGTCGAGCACTTCGGCGGGATCGACATCGTCATCGCGAACGCCGGCATCGCGACCTCCGGCTTCGTCCGGTCGGTGGACCCGGCCGCCTTCGAGAAGGTCATCGAGGTCGACCTCCTGGGCGTCTGGCGCACCTTCCGCGTCACCCTTCCGCATGTCCTCGACCGCAAGGGCTACCTGCTCGCGATCTCCTCGCTGGCCGCGATCACCCACGCGCCCGGCATGGCCAACTACGCCGCCGCGAAGGCCGGTGTCGAGGCGTTCTGCAACAGCTTCCGCGCCGAAGTCGCCCACCTCGGCGTGAAGGTCGGCGTCGCGCACCCCACCTGGATCCGCACCGACCTGGTCGAAAGCGCCGACAAGCACCCGGTCTTCGGCAAGCTCCGCACCGGCATGCCCGGCCTGCTCGGCAAGACCTACCCGCTGTCCGTCGCGCTCGACCACCTCCAGGCCGGGGTCAACAAACGCGCCCGCACCGTGCACGTGCCGCGCTGGGTCGGCGGGCTCAAGCTGATCCGCGCGTTCCTGCCGCCGATCATCGAGATCGGCGCGAAGGGCCGGATCAAGAAGGCCGACGCGGCCGCACTCGTGGACATCCAGGAGCGCGGCGCGTACGAATCTTCGATAACCGGTCAGGCAGGCCGGGCCGCCACGAAGAAGGGCTGACCGCATGTCGCGTCGCGACCAGATCCGCATGTCACCTGACGAACTCGCCGCCTACCTCGGCGAGCAGAAGGTCATCAACGTCGCGACGATCGGTCCGAACGGCCGTCCGCATCTCGCGCCGCTCTGGTACTACCCGCACGGATCGGGCGTCGCGACCTGGACCTACGGCACGTCCCAGAAGGCGAAGAACCTGGAGCGCGACCCCCGCGCCACCGTGCTCATCGAGGACGGCGAAAGCTACGAGAAGCTGCGCGGGGTCTCACTGGAAGCCGACGTCGAGGTCATCACCGACACCGCCCAGGTCACCCAGATGGGTATCAACCTCATGCAGCGGTACGCCGGCGCGAAGCCAGGGGACCCGGTGCCCGACGAGCTCGCCGCCTTCATCGGCAAGCAGGCCCCGAAGCGGATCGGGCTGGTTTTCACGCCGACCAAGATCGTGAGCTGGGACCACACGAAGCTCGGCGGCTCGTACTAGCCAGTAAGTCGTACTAGCAAGTAACTGTTACTTCAGGTAACGTCATCCGCGCAGGAAAGCCTCGACGCGGAGGGCGCAGATGACCGAGCGATTCAAGGTCGTGATCGTGGGCACCGGATTTTCCGGGCTCGGCCAGGCCATCCAGCTGGAAAAGGCCGGGATCACCGACTACGTGATCCTGGAGAAGGCGGACGAAGTCGGCGGTACGTGGCGGGACAACTCGTACCCCGGCTGCGCCTGCGACGTGCAGTCCCACATGTACTCGTTCTCCTACGAGCAGAACCCGGACTGGTCGCGGTCGTTCTCGCCCGCCCCGGAGATCTTCCAGTACCTGAAGGACGTCACCGACAAGTACCGGCTGCGGCGCAAGATCCGGTTCGGCGTCGAACTCACCGGCGCCGACTGGGACGACACCGCGCGGCTCTGGCGCGTGCACACGAAGTCGGGTGACCTCGAAGCCCAGTTCGTCGTCTCGGGCGTCGGCGGCCTGCACATCCCGCAGGTCCCCAAGCTGCCCGGGATCGAGAAGTTCAAGGGCCAGACCTGGCACTCCGCGCAGTGGAACCACGAGTACGACCTGCGCGGCAAGAAGGTCGCCGTGGTCGGCACCGGCGCGAGCGCCGTCCAGTTCGTCCCGAAGATCGCGCCCGACGTCGCCGAGCTGACGCTGTTCCAGCGCACGCCGCCGTGGATCATGCCGAAGCCCGACCACGCCATGCCGAACTGGGCCAAGACCGCGTTCCGCCGGATCCCCGGCGTGCAGCGGCTTTACCGCAACGCGCTGTACTGGTTCCTCGAAGTGCGCGCCGTCGGCTTCAACGGCCACCCCGCGATCATGAAGGCGGGCGAGGTGATCGCGAAGCGCCACATCGGCAAGGGCGTCAAGGATCCCAAGCTGCGCAAGAAGGTCACCCCGGACTACACCATGGGCTGCAAGCGGGTGCTGATCTCCAACGACTACTACCCGGCGATCAATCGGTCCAATGTGGACGTCAACACCGACGGCGTGCGCGAGGTCAAGGCACACAGCGTCGTCGACGGGAACGGCGTCGAGCACGAGGTCGACGCGATCGTCTACGGAACCGGCTTCAAGGTCACGGATGCCTTGGAGTACCTGGACATCACCGGGATCGACGGCCGCGACCTCGCCAAGGAATGGGCCACCGAAGGGATGCACACGCACAAGGGCATCACCGTCGCCGGCTTCCCCAACCTGTTCTTCCTTCTCGGCCCGAACACCGCGCTGGGCCACAACTCCGTGGTGTTCATGATCGAATCGCAGGCCCGCTACGTCGTCGACGCGATCAAGCTCACCGACTCGCGGGGCGCCGCCGCGCTCGACGTCCGCACGGGCGTCCAGGAGAAGTTCCAGCGCGAGATCCAGGACAAGCTCGTCAAGGGCGTGTGGACCCAGGGCGGCTGCAAGAGCTGGTACCTCGACGCGAAGGGCGTCAACCGGACGATCTGGCCGGGCTTCACCTGGCGCTACTGGCTGGAGACCCGCAAGGTCGACCCGAGCGACTACGAGCTCAGCGGGAGGGCGTCGTGACCGCGCGACACGAGGACCACGAGCAGATCGTCCTTCACGCGCGTGACGTCGAGTTCGACTGGGCGTCGCTGCCGATGCACTGGATCCCCGGCGAACCGCAGGCGACGCACACGATCAACGTGCTGCATCTGGCGCTGCCGGAGGGCGAACGCTGGTTCGTCGAGGTGTTCAAGCAGGCCGTGCCGCTGATCCGCGACGAGCGGCTCAAGGAGGACGTCCTCGGCTTCATCGGCCAGGAGGCCATGCACGCCGAGGCGCACGACGGCGCCGCCGAACACCTCGAAGCGGCGGGCGTGCACGTGCGGCCGTACATCGCGCAGATGGAGTGGATGTTCCGCCGCCTGCTCGGCGACCGTGACCTTTCCGCCAAGCGGCGCGAAGAATGGCTCATCGAACGGCTCGCCGTCATCGCCGCGATCGAGCACTACACCGCCTTCCTCGGCCAGTGGATCCTCGACGCCGAAGCGCTCGACAAGGCCGAAGCCGACCCGACGATGCTGGATCTCCTGCGCTGGCACGGCGCGGAAGAGGTCGAGCACCGTTCAGTCGCCTTCGATCTCTTCATGCACCTCGACGGGCGCTACGGCCGCCGCGTGCGAAGCATGCTCGTCGTGACCCCGGTGCTCGCGTGGGTCTTCCTGCGCGGCACCAGGTTCCTCATGAAGAACGACCCGACGCGGCCGGGCAAGACGCGGTTCCGGACCTATCTGCGGGCGGCGAAGCTCGGGCTGCTGCCTTCGGGCAGGCAACTGCGGCGCGAAATCCGGCCGTACTTCCGGAAGTCCTATCACCCCACCGAAACCGGCAACACCGATCAGGCCGTCGCGTACCTCGCGAGCTCCCCGGCCGCGCTGGCCGCCGACGAACCCCGGTGATGCCGCCGACGCGCCCGCTGCGGCTCGACGGCAGCGGGCGGACCGACCGCGCGATGGCGTCGCTGACCGGCGTCGTCGCGCTGTACCGCAGGCTCAGCGGAGTGAGCGGGCGCCGTCGTCCGCCGGTGGCCGCCGTCGACCGCGACCTCCCGCTGGTCGTCGACGACCTCCGCGCCGAGGCCGAAGGCGTCGTCAGTCTCAAGCTGGTGCACGGACGCGGCGAACCGCTGCCCCGGTGGCGGCCCGGCGCGCACGTCGACCTCTCGCCGCGGCCGGGGCTGGTCCGTCAGTACTCCCTGTGCGGCGACCCGGACGACCGCTCGGCCTACCGCGTCGGCGTCCGGTTGCTCGGCGAAGGATCGACGGCGGTGCACGCCCTGAAGAAGGGCGCGCGGATCACCGCGCGCGGCCCGCGCAACGCGTTCCCGTTCGTCGCGAGCCCGGCCTACCTGTTCATCGCCGGCGGCATCGGGATCACGCCGATCCTGCCGATGGTGCGGCAGGCGGCCGCCGCCGGCGCGGACTGGCGGCTGGTCTACACCGGTCGCGACGAGGCTTCGATGCCGTTCCTGGATGAATTGTCCGGATACTCCGACCGTGTCTGGATTCGTCCGGACACGGACTACGGAATCCCGGCTTCGGGCGCGGAGTTGCTCGAAGGGACAGAAAAGAGTGTCCCGATTTACTGCTGCGGCCCGGTTCCGATGATCGTCGGCGTCCGGACGGACGCGGCGTTGCACGGTTCGGGGCCGGTGTTCTTCGAGCGGTTCTCGACGCCGCCGATCGTCGGCGGCGCGCCGTTCCGCGTCGAACTGGCCCGCAGCGGCCGGACGCTGGACGTGCCCGCCGACCGCACGACCCTCGACGTCCTGCGGGAAACCGTGCCCGGCATCGCTTATTCGTGCCGTCAGGGCTTCTGCGGGACGTGCGAGCTGCCGACGGTGACCGGCGACCGCGTCCGGGTCTGCGTCGAACGCGGGCCGGTCACCCTCGATCTCTGAGGTTCCCGAGGTGTCAGGCTTCTTGCGGCACCCAGGCGCCGATCACCGGCTTGAACTCGCGCACGGACCGCTCCGCGACGACGCCTTCGAGGTGGTACGGGTCCTGGTTGATGACGTCGAGCAGCGCCGTCTCGTCGGCCGCCTGGTAGAGCGAGATGCCACCGGAGCCGTCGCCCAGCGGGCCGCCGAGCGCGACGACACCCTGTTCGGCCAGGTCGGAGAGGAATTTCCGGTGCCGGGGGCGCACGTCCTCCAGCTTCTCCTGCACGTAGGTGATCTCCACCAGGAACCAGGCCATCGACGTCTCCAAGATCGCTGCGAACGGGTCTTCGGTAGACGTTATCCGAACCGGAAAGGCGTTCTCAGGATCCGATCAGGCGGCGGCCCCGCCCCACCCGATACGCTGACCGAGCGCCAGGCACAGGTTGTGCTTCAAAGGGGTAAATGAACAGGTAGGGGTACATGTTCGAGGGCAATGCGGAACGCAGTGTCGAGGCGACCCTCGGCCACTTGCGCACCATGGACGGACCGGTCACGCCACCGCCGCCTGCGGCACCGCTGACCCTTGAAGATCTCTATCGCCAGCACCGGATGCGGCTCGTCCGGCTGGCCATCCTGCTCGTGGACGAACCGGCCACGGCCGAGGACGTCGTCCAGGAGGCGTTCACCGGGCTGCACCGCAACTGGGGGAAGCTGCGGGACGCCGCCGCGGCCGTCGGCTACCTGCGCACCGCCGTGGTCAACGGGTCACGCAGTGTGCTGCGCCGCCGCAAGACCGCGCGCGAGTACGTCGCGCCGCACGCCGTCAACGCGCGTTCGGCCGAAAGCCTCGCCATGCTGTCGAGTGAACATCAGGCCGTCGTGGGCGCTTTGTCCAAACTGCCCCCTCGCCAGCGCGAAGTTCTGGTGCTCCGTTACTACGGTGGGCTGAGTGAGGCCGAGATTTCCGAGGCCGCCGGTATTTCGAAAGGTACCGTGAAGTCAACCGCCAGCCGGGCACTCGAGGCGCTGCAGAAAGCGATGCAGTCACCGAACTGATGCCCGGCCTTCATCTCGACCGCTGGGTTGTGCCGCCATGCTTGGTCCAGACCAATATATGCTGGGGGGCGTGAGAGGCGCCGGAGATTTCGTGATCGTGGGCGGCCGGGTAGTCGCCCCGGACCGTGTACTCGACGACGGCTGGCTGGCTATCGCCGGCGGCAAGATCGTCCAAGTCGGTTCCGGGACACCCCCGGACATCGGCACTGCCGAATACGTCGACGTCGACGGGTGCCTGGTCGTACCCGGGTTCATCGACACCCACTGCCACGGCGGCGGGGGCGGATCGTTCTCCAGCGGGAACCCCGAGGAGCTGCTCCGCGCGGTCCGCGCGCACCGGCGGCACGGGACCACGACCATGCTCGGCAGTCTGGTCTCGGACCCCATCCCGGTGCTCCGGGACCAGATCGCGGCCCTGCGTGAGCTGGTCCAAGAGGGTGAACTTGCCGGAATTCACCTCGAAGGACCCTTCATCTCGAAGGCCCGTTGCGGAGCGCACGACCCGGCGACGCTGATCGAGCCGGACACTGCGACGGTCAACGCGCTGCTCGGCGCGGGCCGCGGCGACATCCGGATGGTCACCCTCGCCCCCGAACTGCACGGCGGGATCAAGGCGGTCCGGCAACTGGCCGAATCGGGCGTCATCGCCGCGATCGGGCACACCGACGGCGTCGAAGACCAGATCATCCCCGCGATAGACGCGGGCGCCTCCGTCGCGACGCACCTCTTCAACGCCATGCGGCCCCTCCACCACCGCGAGCCGGGCCCGATCGGCGCCCTCCTCGACGACGAGCGGATCACCGTCGAGCTGATCTGCGACCTCGTCCACGTGCACCCGACCGTGCTCAGGCTGGCCGCGCACCACGCGGGCAAGGGCCGGACGGTGCTCATCACCGACGCGATGTCGGCCACCGACGCCGCCGACGGCAGCTACATCCTCGGCCGGCTCGAGGTCGACGTCCGCGACGGCGTCGCCACGCTGGCCGGGAACGGCTCCCTCGCCGGCAGCACGCTGACCATGGACGCGGCCTTCCGCAACCTGGTCCGCGGCGCGGGCATCGACCTGCTCGACGCCGTCCGCGCGACCTCCGGGCGCCCCGCCGAACTGCTCGGCATCGCCGACCGGACCGGGTCGTTGCGCGCCGGGCTCGCGGCGGACGTCGTCGTGCTCGACCGCGACCTGCGGCCGTCGAAGGTGCTTCGCCAGGGCGAATGGGTCAAGGACGACGCTGCGGCTACATTGAGCGCCACGGCCCCGCTCAGCGGCGCGGTCGAAGGCGGTGTGTCGGTCAGCGACGGGTAGCGGCGAAGGGAGTCCCGGATGAGTGAGCCCAAGGATCCGGAAAAACTCCTCGCCGACGCCTTGCGCGCTCAGGCCGTCTTCGCCCCTTCGGCGGAGCGGATCTCCGAGGCATCCACCGAGAAACCGGTTGAACCGGACAATTCGGATACACAGAGTGATTCGGAGCCCCCGGAGACGTCTGCCCCGTCTTCCGGGGAAAACGAGCTGCCTGCGCAGTACGGGCTGCTCTCCGGCGCCGGCGCCGACTCGCTCGAACGAGAGCGCGTCGCGCTGGAGGACGCGGAGACGGCCAGGCTGGCAGAGCGTCCGACGCCGCCTCCGGCTCCTTCGCCCGGCAGCGCGCCCTTGCCCGCGTACTGGGTGTTGCTGCTGGCCGTGCTGCTGGGGCTGGCCGCCGGTTCGGTGATCGGGCTGCTCACGCTGATCTGAGCCGCCTGTCCCGCCGGATCAAGGCACTCTGCGTCACCCTGTACCGTTTTGGTGTGATCCTGGCGCAGAGCACCGTGACGACGATGGGCCTCCTGCCCGAGTGGCTGGACCCGAAGATCCTGCTGAGCGGGCTGACCGTTCCGGTCATCTCCGTGCTCTGCCTGATCATCTTCATCGAGAGCAGCGTCTTCCCGGTGCTGCCCGGCGACTCCCTGCTGTTCACCGCGGGCCTGCTGATCGCCAACGGCTCGATCCAAGCCCCGCTCTGGCTGGTGTGCGTGCTGGTCACGCTCGCCGCCCTGATCGGCAACATGCTCGGCTACGGCCTCGGCTGGAAGATCGGGCCCTGGCTGTTCCGCAAGCCGGATTCGAAGTTCTTCAACAAGAAGTACGTCGACCAGACACACGCCTTCCTGGAGAAGCACGGGCCGAAGGCGGTCGTGCTGGCCCGGTTCGTGCCGTTCGTGCGGACGTTCATCACCTGGATCGCCGGCATCGGCAAGATGGACCCGAAGAAGTACTTCACCTACACCGTCATCGGCGGCATCCTGTGGGCCGCCGGGATCACCGCGCTCGGCCACCTGCTCGGCGGGGTCACCTTCATCGAGAAGAACATCGACGCGATCTTCATCCTGATCGTGCTGGTGTCCGTGGTGCCGATCGTCATCGAGTACCTGAAGGCGCGCCGCGAGAAGAAGCACGCGGGCAAAGGCACCGACGCCGCCGCTCCGGCCGCGGACATGGACGCGACGCAGCAGATCCCGCGCGTGCGCGACTGACCCTTCCCTCCTCGGGTTCGGATGTTGCGAAAGTGGCTTTCGCAACCTTCAACGTTGCGAAGGTGGCTTTCGCAACGCCGCTGTCCCACCAGATCGCATCGGCGCAGGTGGTCGTGAGTGGCAGGTGTCGTTAGAACGACCAAAAACACTCACGACCAGCCGACAGCTAGAGGGAGAACATCGAGCCCGGGTTGAAGAGGTTCCCCGGGTCGAGGGCCTGCTTGATCTGGCGGTGCACGCGGAGGCCCACCTCGCCGATCTCCTTGGCCAGCCACTCACGTTTGATCCGGCCGATGCCGTGCTCACCGGTGACCGTCCCGCCCAGCGACAGGGCCACGTCGAGGATCGCGTCGAAGGCCGTCCGCGCG
Organism: Amycolatopsis azurea DSM 43854; assembly: GCF_001995215.1. Lineage (GTDB taxonomy): Bacteria > Actinomycetota > Actinomycetes > Mycobacteriales > Pseudonocardiaceae > Amycolatopsis > Amycolatopsis azurea. The sequence continues at coordinate 45,850 of NZ_MUXN01000018.1, read as the reverse complement.
CGGGCGAACTCCTCCTCGGAATCCGGCGCGTAGACGATCGTCGGGTGCATGTTCCCGTCACCGGCGTGGCCGACGACGGCGATCCGCAACCCGACCTCCTCGCTGATCCGCTCGCAGCCGGCGATCAGCTCGGCGATCCGGGTGCGCGGCACGCAGACGTCGTCGGTCAGCCAGACGCCGTACATCTCCAGCGCGGTGAGCACGACCCGCCGCGCTTGCAGCAGCATCTTGCCCTCTTCGAGATCCTCGGTGGCGTAGGCCAGATCCGCGCCGCAGTCGACGCAGATCTGTTCCAGCGCCGCGAGTTCCCGCCGCGCGACCTCGCCGCCGGAGTCGGATTGCGCGAGCAGCAAGGCTTTGCAATCCGCGCTCGTGCCGAGGTCGGTCTTGAGGTAGGCCTCGGCGGCCTTGATGGACGTCGCGTCCATGATCTCCATCAGCGACGGCACCAGCCCCTCGCGCACGACCCGCGCGACGGCTTCACCGGCGGCCTCCGTGCTGTTGAAGGCGGCGACGAGCGTGGAAGGCAGCTGTGGCAACGGTTTCAGCGCGACGGTCGCCTGCGTGATGACGCCGAGAGTGCCCTCGCTGCCGACGAAGAGTCGCGCGAGGTCGTAGCCCGCGACGCCTTTCACCGTGCGACGCCCGGTCTTCAGCACCGACCCGTCGGCGAGCACGACTTCCAGTCCCAGCACGGAATCCGTGGTGACGCCGTACTTCACGCAGCACAGTCCACCGGCGTTGGTGGACAGGTTGCCGCCGATGGTGCACCAGTCGTAGCTCGACGGGTCCGGCGGATAGAACAGGCCGTGTTTCTCGACCGCGTTGCGGAAGTCGAGGTTCACCACGCCGGGCTGCACGACGGCGAGCCGGTTGCCCTCGTCGATCTCGACGATCTGGTCGAGTTTCGTCAGCACCAGCACGACACAGCCGTCGATCGCGTTCGCGGCGCCGGACAGACCACTGCCGGCGCCGCGGGGCACGATCGGCACCTCGAACTCCGCGCAGGCCTTGACCACGGCCCGCACCCCTTCCACGTCGGACGGCAGCACCACCGCGAGGGGTTTGCCGCTGTCGGCCAGCGGCATCATGTCGCGCGAGTAGGCGTCCGTGACGTCGGTGTCGGTGAGCACCGCGGCGGTGCCGAGATGCTCGCGGAGCCGGGTGACGAGGGGGTTGCTCATACCCTCATCGTAAGCTCCATCAGATCCGCACTGCGGAACTTTTTTTCCGATCGAGCAGAACGAAGGCTTGAACACCTGTATAGACGAGCACGGCGACGCCCGCCCATGCGGTGACGTGCACCCCCTGGGTGAAGGCCTGACGAGCCGAGTCCAGGAGCGCCTGCCCCGCGACGGGGTCGAGCTGCTGCGCGGTCGCGACGGCGCCGCCGAGCGTGTCCCGCGCGGACTCGGCCGTCCCCTCCGGCAGCCCGGACCGGTAGACCGCGGTCGCGACACTGCCCAGGATCGCGGTGCCGAGCGCGCCGCCCAGCTCGAACCCGGTCTCGGAGATCGCCGACGCGGCCCCGGCCCGCTCGGCCGGGGCGGCCGAGATGACCAGGTCGTTCGTCAGCGTCTCCGACAGGGCGACACCGCCCCCGAGCAGCGTGAACGACACGACGACGTACGCGAGCCCGCCGCCGGACGACACCTGCGTCAGCGCCAGGAACCCGACCGCACCGACCAGCAGACCGACACTGACCAGCACGGACACCCGGATCCGCTTCGCGAGCCAGGCCGCGAGAAGCGCGCCGACGACACCGGCGACCGTCGCCGGGAGCATCCACAGCGCGGCGACGACCGGGGTCAGCCCGAGCACCAGCTGCAGGTACTGCGGCACCAGGAACAGCAGGCCGACCATGGCGAACACGCCGAGCATGTTCGTCACGACGGAGCCGCTGAAGGCCCGGTTCGAGAACAGCTTCAGGTCGAGCATCGGCTCGTCGAGGCGGTTCTGCCTGCGGACGAACAGGTAGCCGAGCGTGAGACCGATCAGGACGCTGATCGCGGCCTTCAGGCCGAAGCCGTGTTCGGCGACCAGCTTGATGCCGTAGACCACCGGCAGCATCGCGGCCAGCGACAGCAGCGCCGACAACGGGTCGAAGCGGCCCGGCTTCGGGTCACGCGCCTCCGGCAGCACGAACGGTCCGACGATCAGCAGCACCAGCATCACCGGGACGTTGATGAGGAACACCGAACCCCACCAGAAGTGCTCCAGCAGCCAGCCGCCGAGCACCGGCCCGAGCGCCATGCCGCCGGAGAACCCGGCGCTCCACACCGCGATCGCGGTCCGGCGCTGCCTGGGGTCGGTGAAGATGCTGCGGATCAGCGACAGCGTCGACGGCATCAGCGTCGCGCCGCCGACGCCGAGCAGCGCCCGGGCGATGATCAGCATGAAAGCGCTGGTCGAGAAGGCCGCGAGCACCGACGCGGCGCCGAACGCCGCGGCGCCCATGAGCAGCAGCTTGCGACGGCCGATGCGGTCGCCGAGCGTGCCCATCAGGACCAGCAGGCCCGCCAGCATGAACGAGTAGATGTCGACGATCCACAACTGCTCCGCACCGGTAGGCGCCAGATCCTCGGACAGGAACGGCAGCGCGAACCCGAGCACCGTCATGTCCACGCTGATCAACAGCACCGGAAGCACCAGTACCGCCAACGCCCACCACTGCTTGCGCCCCGCCATGGCGCACTCTCCTTAAGCTAAACCGTCTGGACGGTACAGTTACCGCCTCGTTCGAAAGTAAACCGTCCAGACGGTATAGTCAACTGATATGGCGAAGCCCACCGCGAAGGAACGCATCCTCGACTCGTACGAGGAGATCCTCGTCGAGCAAGGCCCCGGCGGGGTCACCCTCGATGCCGTCGCCGCGCACGCCGGGGTCTCGAAGGGCGGCCTGCTCTACCACTTCGGTTCCAAGGAAGCCCTGGTCGACGGCCTGATGGAACGGCTCGCGCGACTGTCGGAGGAGGACCTCGACCAGGCGCGGACGGCCCCCGAAGGCGTCGTCTCCTGGTACCTGCGCACCGCCATCACCGACGTCACCCAGCGCAAACCACTGGTCCGCACGACCATGGCGACGATCCGGATCATGCTCAACGAGCCGCGGGTCTTCGAGGTCGTGCAGGTCTACAACCAGAAGGTCCACGACCTGATCAGCGAACACGTCGGCGACCCGCTGACCGCGGAACTGGTCATCCTGGTCGGCGACGGCCTCTACCTGCGCGCGGCGCTCGGCCGCGACGACGCGAGCCCCCTGCTCGAGAAGATCGACGAGATCAAGGCCCGCATCGAGGGCTGACCCCTTACATCTGGATCCCGTAGACGCGCTCGATCGGGATGGTCAGCAGCACACGCTGGTCCGCGACCATGGCGTCCCGGAACTCCGCCCAGTCCGGATGCTCGCCCCGGGCCCGTCGATAGTGGTCCACCAGCGCCTCGACGGTCGCGTCGTCACGCGAAGCGGCGGTCGGCGTGAGCACGGCCGGGCCCTCGACGACGACGTAGCCGTCGCCGCTCTCGGTCGACACATGGAGCGTCGCCCGCGGGTCGCGCTGGAGGTTCTTGGTCTTCGCCCGCGGCGCGGTGATCGAGATCAGGATCGCGCCGGCGTCCGCGTCGTAGAGGTAGTTGACGGTCGACAGCTGAGGCCTGCCGTCACGCTTGATGGTGGCGAGGGTGCCGAAGTTGCGGTCGGCGAGGATCGCGTAGAGCGCGGAGTCGGTCATGACTCCTTCAAAGCGCGCGCCGTCCAGCTTGTTCCGCGACCGGCAAAAGCGCAGCTCAGCGCCCCAAGACGGGCGAACCGGACAAACATGCACGAATAAATGTGCTTGCATGCGGCAACTAAAGTGTCATCAGACACACCCGGTCACTTTCTCCTTGCGAAGCTCCGCCAAGAGGAACATCCTTGCTCAAGGCAACTAGTTGCAGTGACCAAGCAACCGGCGAGAGAGACCACCATGACACCCACGACACCCGGCACCAGGTCGAAGGCCGACCTCGACCTGGCCGACACCCTCGGGCACGAGCTCGTCCGGCTCGTGCGCCTGGTCAACCGGGCCAAGTCCCAGGTGTCCAAACAAGGACCGGACGGCATCGAGCGGGCCGCGTACGCGATCCTCTTCTGCCTCATCCACGTCGGTCCCCAGCGGACCAGCAAACTCGCCGAGTTCCTGCACTCCGAGATCTCGACGATCAGCAGGCAGTCGAGCTCCCTCGTCCAGCACGGTCTGGTCGAGCGCCTGGCCGACCCCGAAGACGGCCGGGCTTGCCTGCTCGCACCGACCGCCGAAGGACTCCGGGTCTTCGAGGAGAACCGCAAGCAGCGGAACCAGTGGCTCGCCGAGGTACTCGGCGAGTGGTCCGACTCCGACCGGGAAACCCTCAACTCGCTGTTCCGACGGCTGAACAACGACATCGAGAAAACATCTCCACAGTTCGCCGATCCCGCATCGGCGTCGAAGGCCAAGGGGGCCTGAACAATGAGTTCCGCAGTAGAAAGTCCGCCATCTGTTCACGAAGAGGGGCCCCGGCTCAGTCACCGTCAGATCGTCACGATCCTGATCGGCCTGATGTCGGGCATGTTCCTGGCGGCGCTCGACCAGACGATCGTGGGCACCTCGATCGTCCGCATCGCGAATGACCTCAACGGGTTCGACCTGCAGGCCTGGATCACCACGGCCTACCTGATCACCTCGACGATCGTCACCCCGATCTACGGCAAGCTGTCCGACATCTACGGGCGCAAGCCGTTCTACATCGCGGCGATTTCGATCTTCCTCGTCGGCTCGATCGCTTCGGCGTTCGCGACGTCGATGTACGAACTGGCCGCGTTCCGCGCGATCCAGGGGCTCGGCGCCGGTGGTCTGATGTCGCTGGCGATGACGATCATGGGCGACATCGTGCCGCCGCGGGAACGCGCCCGCTACCAGGGCTATTTCCTCGCCGTGTTCGGTATCTCCACCGTGCTCGGCCCGGTGCTCGGCGGGTTCTTCGCCGACTTCGACAAGCTCGGCAGCGTCTTCGGCTACGACATCGCCGGCTGGCGCTGGGTCTTCCTGATCAACGTGCCGATCGCGATCGTCGCGCTGTTCGTCGTCGCCCGCGTGCTCAACGTGCCGCACCAGCGGCACGACCACAAGATCGACTGGTGGGGCGGGCTCGCGCTCGTCGTCGCCGTGGTGCCGTTCCTGATCGTCGCCGAGCAGGGCAACAAGTGGGGCTGGGGCTCGCAGAACGCGATCATCTGCTACATCATCGGCGGCGTCGGCGTGGTCGCCTTCATCTTCGTCGAGAAGCTGATGAAGGACGCGGCGCTGATCCCGCTGCGGCTGTTCAAGAACTCGACCTTCACGGTCGCGATCGTCGGCGGCGTCATCGTCGGTGTCGCGATGTTCGGCGCGATCATGATGATCCCGCAGTACATGCAGGTGGTGCAGGAGTTCTCGCCGACCGAGTCGGGTCTGCTGATGATCCCGCTGATGGCCGGCATCATGAGCGGTTCGATCATCTCGGGCCAGATCACCAGCAAGACCGGTCGCTACAAGGTGTTCCCGGTGGTCGGCACGCTGCTGATCGCGGCGGGCGCGTTCTTCTTCGCGCAGGTCGAGTACAACAGCGCGCTGTGGCACCCGCTGGTCGCGGCCGCGATCATCGGTCTGGGCCTCGGTGCCTGCATGCAGACACTGATCATCGCGGTGCAGAACGCGGGCCCGCGCAGCGACATGGGCGTCTCGACCGCGTCGGCGACGTTCTTCCGGCAGATCGGTGGTACCGCGGGTGTCGCGGTGTTCCTGACGATCCTGTTCAACGTCCTGCCGGGCAACATCACCAAGGCGTTCGGCGGCAACCCGCCGAGCGGGCCCGGCGCGGCGGCGCTGGGCGACATCCAGTCCAACACGAGCGGTATCGCGAGCCTGCCCGAGGCCATCAAGACCCCGGTGCTGATCGGCTTCACCGAGTCGATCACCACGGTGTTCTACGTGGCGGGCGCGGTCGCGCTGCTGGCGACGCTGGTCCTGATGTTCATGAAGGAGATCCCGCTGCTCGGCGGCTCGGCCCCTTCGGCGGCTTCGGCACTCGAAGGCGGCGAAGCGCTTCTCGAAGAAGAAGAGGCCAAGCCTGTCGAGACGGCTTCCGAGAAGACGGTCGTGACCGCGCCCGTCGCTCCCGTCGAACCCGGCAAGCACGCGCTGACCAACGGGAACGGCAACGGCGCCTATCGGGCGGGATCCGCGCAGATCAGCGGGCACGTCCGCCGGGACGACGCGACCAACGTCGCGGGGGCGGCGCTGACCCTGATCGACCACAACGGCAACCAGGTGGCCAGGACGCACACGAACGACAACGGCGTGTACTCCTTCGCCGGCATCGTGGGCGGGCGGTACACGATCGTCGCCAGCGGCCGCTGGTTCCGGCCGGTCGCGGCGACGCTGACCGCCACCGGTTCCGGGGTGCTGCGCCACGACGTCGAACTGGTCAGCACGATCCTGCTGAGCGGGGTCGCCCGCACCGACGGCGACCGGGTGGTCCCGGACGCGCGGATCACCGTGCTCGACTCCTCGGGCGGCGTCGCCGCCGTGGCGAGGACCGACGCGGAGGGCAACTACACGGTCAGCGACCTGCCCGCCGGGACGTACACGGTGATCGCCAGCGGCTACCCGCCCGCCACCAGCCGAGTGGAACTGCTGGGCGGTGACCAGGCCGAACACGATGTCCGGCTGAGCTACGACCAGGCGCTCGACGAGCTCGTCGAGCACTAGGCACCGAACACCGTGAAAGGTCCTTTCCTGGCGAAATTCGCCGGGAAAGGACCTTTCGTGGCGTGTGCGGGGCTCATGACCGGGAGCGTGACGACATCCCGATTCCACCGTTCGGTGAAGTGCGGTTCGCCGGGTACACGTAGGCTCGCGTCGTGAGTGAGGTGTACACCGAGGCCGCGAGCATCGGCGTGGGCTGGCTCGACACCGCCGGGCCCGTGCTCGTCTGGGTGATCGTGCTCAGCTTCATCTTCGTGGAGTGCGCGCTGATCATCGGGCTTTTCCTGCCCGGCGACTCCCTGCTGTTCGCGGCCGGGGTCGTTCTCGCGCAACACGGCTCCGACCTGAACGCGTGGCTGCTCTCCGCCGCGGCGCTGCTCGTCGCGATCCTCGGCAACCAGGTGGGCTATTACATCGGCCGGGGCACGGGCACGAAGCTGATCGCGCGGCGCGGCGGCAAGGTGCTGAACAAGCACAACCTCGACCGCGCCAGGAACTTCCTCGACCGCAGGGGTTTCTTCGCCATCGTCGCCGCGCGCTGGATCCCGTGGATCCGCACGCTGGCGCCGCTCATCGCGGGGACCGCGCGGATGGATCCGCGCCGGTTCGCGCTCGCGACCGCACTCGGCGGCCTGCTCTGGGTGCCGACGCTGGTGCTGCTCGGCTACTACGGCGCCGGCCTGCTCGACCAGCTGCCGTGGGTCAAGACGGCGGCCTTGTGGATCAGTGTCGCGTTCTTCGTGGTGGGCACGGCCTACGGCGTGCTCCGCTACCGCCAGGAGATGCGGCGTCCGGCCGAAGAGACCGAACAGAGCACGACCTAAACCTCGGGGTCCGCCCAGATCTCCAGCTGGATCCCGTCCGGGTCACGGAACACGATGACCGACGAACCTTCGAGGGTCCTCGATCCCTTCGACGGCGAGTAGACGACGCCGTACTCCGAGAGCCGCGCTTCCCATTCCGCCAGTTCCGACCGCGACGAGACCTTGAACGCCACGTGGTCCAGACCTGTCCGTCGTTCGTCGAACCGCGGCCGCTCGGTGTCCTGGTGCTCGACGAGAACCACCGCGAAACCCTCGCTCGGCGACCTCAGCACGACCTTCCGCAGGCCCGTCTCCGGGTCTTCGCGACGCGTGAACTCCTCGAGTTCGAGCACGCGGGCGTACCAGGGCACGCTCCGGTCCACATCGGTCACGGTGAGTGCCAGGTGGTGCACAGACATGAGCTTGGACATCGGGGATGACCGTCCTGATCAAGAAGCTTGGGGGCGAACCCAGGGTGACACAGGCGTCTGTGGCCACGAGGTGATCCGCCGACTTCCCACATGAATCGTGATATCCGCCGGGAAAGGGTGTTAAAAAGTGGCTGAACCGCACGCGGACCCGATATCCCCTCGTGACCGCCTCGTAGTCCCGGTGGTCAACGCCCTCCGCCGACGGTCAGCACCGTCCCGGTGGTGTACGACGCGGCCGGGGAAAGCAGCCACAGCACGGCTTCCGCGACCTCACCGGGTTCGCCCGCCCGTCCCATCGGGATGGTCGGGGCGATCCGGTCCATGCGGTCGGGCAGCCCGGCCGCCGCGTGCAGTCCGGTGTGGATCATCCCCGGCGCGACCGCGTTGACCCGCACGGATTCCCTCGCGACTTCCTGCGCCACGCCGTAGGTCATCGTTTCGACGGCCGCCTTGGTGCCCGCGTAATGGACCCATTCCCCGGGTGAACCGGTCCGCGCGGCGGTGGACGACAGCGTCACGATCGCGCCGCCCGCACCGCCGTACCGGGTGGACATCCGGCGGATGCCCTCGCGGACGCACAGGAAGACGCCCGTGATGTTGACGTCCACCACGCGGCGGACGACGTCGACCTCGTATTCGTCGAAGCGGCCGGGGGTGTTGCCGGTGACGGCCGCGTTCGCGACCACCCCGGCGAGCGGGCCGAGGGCGACGGCGGCGTCGAACAGGGCCACCACGTCGTCTTCGGACGCGACGTCCCCGCGCTGGGTGATCGCTTGGACTCCGTGGTCCCGGACGCGCGAAGCGACGTCTTCGGCCGCTTCGGCGTCACCCGCGTAGTTGACGACGACGTCGTAGCCGCGCGCGGCAGCCAGTTCGCAGACCGCCGCGCCGATGCCCTTGCTGCCGCCGGTGACGACGAGAACCCCGCTCATATGGCGAAGTTGACCAGCGGGAGGTTCTCGAGGACGAGGTCGGCCCGGCCGCTGGTGGACGCGATCAGATCGGCGTTGCGCTGGTCGGAACCGAGGGCGCGGCGGCGCGCGTCGACCAGCGAGCGGCCGTAGCGGCGGTGCCGCGAAACGAGCCGCTCGATGCGCTCGGGTTCGTCCGGCGCGAGGAACCACGACTCGGCGAGGATCGGCTTCACGCCGCTCCACGGGTCGTCCTGCATGAGCAGGTAGTTACCCTCGGTGATGACCAGCGGGACGTCCGGCGTGACCGCGACGGCACCGGCGATCGGCTCCTCGATCTCCCTGCGGAACTCGGGCGCGTAGACCGTCTCGCGGCCTTCGGCGAGCCTCCGCAGCAGGTGCACGTACCCGGCCGCGTCGAAGGTGTCCGGGGCGCCCTTGCGCTCCACCCGGCCGAGGCGCTGCAACTCGACCTGCGCCAGGTGGAAGCCGTCCATCCCGACCACGGCCGCCCTCGTGCCCAGCGCCTTCGCGAGGCCCCAGGCCAGCGTGGTCTTGCCGGACGCGGGGGCGCCGACGATCCCGAGCACGCTGCGCTGTCCCGGCTTCGCCAGGGCCCGGGCCCTGCTCAACAGATCCTCGAACACCGGAGGCATGGCGGTCATGACTGTCCTTCTCCCATCTTCGCGACCGCGGCCGTCCACGACCTCGGTCCTTCATGCCGCACCCGTTCGGCGGCCACCTCGTTGGCGAACGCGATCCAGCCGGGGACATCCCCGGTTCCCCTGGCGACCGCGTACGCGAAAGCTCCGTGCCAGACGTCGCCCGCGCCCAGCGTGTCACGCGCCCGGGTGACGGGAACGGGGACGGCACCGGAGCCGTCCGCCGTCGACCAGCGGACCGGATCGGGGCCCGCGGTCGTGACGACCAGCGGCACGCCGTGCTCGCGCGGATCGTCGCCTCGGTACAGCGAGGAGCACGCCGCGACGTCGACCAGCGGCAGGAGTTCGGGGAAGACCGGCTTCCAGCTCCCCGCGTCGAGCACCACCGGCACCTCGCGCTCGCGCGCCCAGCGCGCGACGGCCAGCGCCACCTCCGGATGGTGCCCGTCCAGGAGCACGCACCCGGGCATTTCGTCCTCTGAACGCGGTAGTCGCGCGTGCAAGGACCGCATCGAGAGGACGAAACGCGAGGAAGCGTGGGCGTTGCGCGAGACGACGGTGCGTTCGCCGTCGGAGTCACGGACGGTGATGGCGCTGATCGCGGGCGGATCGGGCCGTCCGGGATCGAGGTCGACCAGGTCGACGCCGTGCGCTTCGAGGTCGGCGCGGGCGAGTGCCGCCAGCGGATGCGCGCCGGCGACCGTCAGCAACGTCGCCCCGGCGCCGAGCGCGGCCACGGTCACCGCCGCGTTCGTCGCCGGCCCCCCGGCGGCGACGTCCATCGACAGCGAACGCACCTTTTCGCCCGGCGCCGGTATCTCGGCGACGCGCTGAACCTGGTCGACGGTGCACAGGCCCGCCAGCAGTACTTTCACTACAGTCCAGTGTGGACGGCCGAGGCGACTTCTTCGACTTCGCCGTTCTCACCGATCTTCAGCGCACCCGTGAGCAGGCCGACGACCTGGTTCATAGTGTGCGTCTTCGGCGAGACGACCGCGACTCGCTTTCCCAGTCGGTGTACGTGGATGCGGTCGGCGATGTCGAACACGTGCGGCATGTTGTGGCTGATCAGGACCACCGGCAGGCCGCGTTCGCGGATCCGGTTGATCAGATCGAGGACCTTGCCCGATTCGGCGACGCCGAGCGCGGCGGTGGGCTCGTCCATGATCACCGCCTTGGTGCCGAACGCGGCCGCCCGGGCGACCGCGACGCCCTGGCGCTGCCCGCCGGACAGCGTCTCCACCGGCTGGGTGATGGACTTGATGTTGATGCCGAGTTCGTCCAGGATCCGCTGCGCGTCGGCCCTCATGGTCGCCGTGTCCAGTTTCCTGAACAGCTGTCCGAAGAGGTCCTTTCGCCGCTTTTCCCGGCCCAGGAACATGTTCGACGCGATGTCGAGCGCGGGTGCGACGGCGAGGTCCTGATACACCGTCTCGATCCCGTAGTGGCGAGCGTCCAAAGGGGACTTGAAGTGCACGGTCCGACCGTCCACTTTGATCTCACCGGCGTCCGGGATCACCGCGCCCGAAAGGGCTTTGATGAGGCTCGACTTCCCGGCGCCGTTGTCGCCGACGACGGCGAGCACCTCACCGGGGAACAGTTCGAAGTCGGCGCCGTCGATGGCGGTGACCCGGCCGTAGCGTTTGACCAGCCCGCTGGCTGACAACGTGGGCGTCGTCATGACTGCTGCCTCCTCGCGAACCGGTCGACGCAGACCGCGCCGATGAGCAGGGCGCCGGTGGCGACGTCCTGGTAGAGCGCGTCCACGCCGAGCTGGGTCAACCCGGATCGCAGGACCGCGACGACCAGCGCGCCCATCATCGTGCCGAGTACGGAACCGCGGCCGCCGAACAGGCTCGCGCCGCCGAGCACCACGGCGGTGATGGAGTCGAGGTTGCCGAGCTGGAAGGCGTTCGGGTCGGCGTTCGGCACGCGGCCGAGCGCCTGCCAGGCGGCGATCCCGACGATCACCCCGGCGACGAGGTACACCGAAAGGATCGTCCGGTTGACCTTGATCCCGGACAGCCGCGCGGATTCCGGCGCGTTGCCGACCGCGTAGACGTGCTTGCCCCACGGCGTCCGCGTGAGCGCGTACCAAAGTCCCAGGTACATCAGCAAAGCCAGCGTCATGCCGTAGGTGATCGGGATGCCGCCGAACAAGTAGCGGCGGGTGCCGAGCCACTTGAGCAGCTCGTCGGCGACCGGGACGGCCTGGCCGCTCGCGAACAGTTTCGCGGCCGCGGTGAGCACTGTCAGCAGACCGAGCGTGACGATGAACGGAGGCAGCTTGATCCGGGTGACCAGCGATCCGGTGACCATCCCGATCGCCACCGTCGCCACGATTCCCAGCAGCAGCGCCCAGATCCCGGAGACGCCGCCCGCCACGAGCTTCGCCATGATCAGCGTGGCAAGGACCATCGCGGCCGCGTTGGCCAGGTCGATGCCGGCGGTCAGGATGATCAGCGTCTGCCCGAGGGCGAGCGTGCCGATCACCAGGGACTGTTGCACCACAAGGGAAAGGTTGTCGAGGTCGAGGAAGGTGTCCGTCGAGGCGGAGAACACCACGATCGCGACGAGCAGGGCCAACGCGGGCCCGACCGCGGGCGCGCGGAGGAAGAACTCACCGATCGACGGCCGTTCGTTTCCTTTGAGGGTGGCGGTACTCATTTCGTCCCCCAGCAGTTCTCGAGGCCCCACTTGGTGTCCTGGCTCTCCACGCCGGGGATCGGCTTGTCCGTGATCACCGCTGATCCGGTGTTCACGAACCCGCTCGGCTTCTTCCCGGTCTTGGCGTACTCGACGGCGGCGAGGACGCCCTGCTCGGCCATCTTCTTCGGGAACTGCATGACCGTGGCGGCGTACTGGCCGTCGCGCACGTTCTTGACGCCTTCGCAGCCGCCGTCGATCGAGCCCATCACGAGCTGGTTCACCAGGCCGCGGGCCTGGAGCGCGGCGTAGGTGCCGCGGCCCATCGGCTCGTTCATCGTGTAGACGGCGTTGATGTCGGTGGTGCGCTGCAACAGGTTCTCAACGCCCTGCTGGGCCAGGCTCTGGTCGCCGTTCGCGGGTGTCTTGCCCTTGATCTCCGGCGACGCGTCGGTCAGGCCGATGCCCTTGAGGAACCCGGTGTGCCGCTGGGTGTCCACTGTGGACCCGGCGGTGCCGTCCACCATGAACAGCTTCGGCGGCTTGCCGGCGAGCGCGGCCTTGACGTACGACCCCTGCTGGCGTCCGGCCTCGAAGTTGTCCGTGGCGAAGGTGGCGTCGACGGCGGTGTCCGGTTCGGTCGCCGTGTCGAGCGCGATGACCAGCACCCCGGCCTTGCGGGCGCGGTCGATGGCGTCGAGGACGCCGGTCGAGGAACTCGGCGTGATGAGGATGGTGTTCGCGCCCTGCTGCATGAGGTTCTCGATGGCCCGGACCTGGCCGTCGTTGTCGCCGTCGAACTGGCCGGCGAGCGCGCTGAAGTCGGCGCCGTTCGCCTCGGCGGCGGCCTTGGCGGCCGCTCTCAGTTCCACGAAGTAGGGGTTGGTGTCGGTCTTGGTGACCAGGCCGACCTTGGCCTTGCCACCACCGCCTGCCTTCGATCCGCCACCCCAGTGGCGTTCGACGGTGCACCCGGCCGAGGTCACCGCGAGCGCGGCGGCCAGGGCGAGCGCGGCGAGACGTCGCTGTCTCATGGGGATGCCCTCCGATTCCAGGCTGTCCGTGATGGACCGGAAGGTAGACAGGGTTATGCTCACTCGCAAGCGTTTGCGCAAACGCTTGCCAGCCTGCCTGCACCGAGGAACGTTGATGCCGCCGTCTCGCTCGTCCCGCCCCACTCAACGCGACATCGCCGAGCTGGCGGGAGTCTCCATCACCACCGTGTCCCACGTGGTCAACGGGACGAGGGCGGTGGCCGAAGAGACGAAGCTGGCGGTCCTCCGCGCGATCGAGCAGACCGGCTACACCGGCGACGCCATCGCCCGTTCCCTGGTCACCGGCGGGACGCGGTCGATCGGCGTCGCGATCTCGCTGATCGCGAACCCGTACTTCGCCCTGCTGATCCAGGCCATCGAGCGCGAAGCGGCGCTGGCCGGGTACACCGTTTTACTGGCGGACACGCACGACACCGTCGACACCGAGCGTGAGACCGTGCGGACGCTGCGTTCCCGCCGGGTAGACGGGCTGCTGATCACGCCGTCGCCGGGCGACGGTTCCGTGATCGGGGAGCTCGTCTCGCTCGACGTCCCGACCGTGCTCATCGACAGGCTGTCCACGCGCACCGACGTCGATCAGGTGGGCGCGGAGAACATCCAGTCGACGTCCGCGCTGACGGCGCATCTGGCGTCGCTCGGGCATCAGCGGATCGGCATGATCAGCGGCACCGCCGGGCTGAGCACCAGCGAGGAGCGAATCCTCGGCTACCGGCTCGGCCTCGGCCGTTCGGGGCTGACCTGGTCGGAGGACCTGGTCGCGTGCGGGCAGTCTTCGCAGGCGGGCGGGGCTCTCGCGCTCAGCACGCTGCTCGCGCTGCCGTCACCGCCGACGGCGCTGGTGGTCGCGAACGACACCATGATGGTCGGCGTCCTGCACGAGCTGCGCAACCGCGGCCTGCGCGCCGGGATCGACCTCCCGGTCGTGGTCTACGACGACGTCGAGTGGGCCGATCTGGTCGATCCGCCGCTGACCACGATGGCGCAGCCGATCGACGAGATCGGCACACAGGCGGTACGCCTGCTGCTGGCCCGGATCAACGATCCCGCCCGCAAGGCCCAGACGATGCGGATTCCGCCTACTCTCCGCCATCGGGCGTCCTGCGGATGCGCCCTCGTTCACTCACATTGATGATTGTTGGGAGACTTTCCGGTCTCGCCGCCGAGTGACGCTCCGTCAGCCGTTACCGTCATTCAAGCTCGGATGAAGGCGTGGAGCGATGACCGCACTGTCCCCGGCGTTACCCCTGTGGGATGACACCCCCGTCACCCACCGGTTCGGGGTGGCCATGGCGATGCACGCGAACCCGTATTCGGGTGAACTCGTCCGTGCCATCCGCCGCGCCGCACGCCGCCACGGCTGCGAAATCACCCTCGCCGACACCGGCGACAGCGTCTCCGAAGAAGCCGCGGTCATCCGCGCGTTGCGGGCGGACCGGGTCGACGGGGTCCTGCTGGTCCCGGCGGCCGGCGACGAAGCGGTGATCAACGGACTGGTCCGGATGGGCGTGCCGACCGTGCTGGTCGACCGGATGGCCGGACGCAACGACGTCGACCAGGTCGGCTCCGAGAACATCCAGGCGGTGTGCGCGCTCGTGCGGCACCTCGCCGGGCTGCGGCACCGCAAGATCGGCTTCATCTCGGGCGAAGAGGACATGGCCACCCACGAGGAGCGGGCGCTGGGCTACCGGCTCGGCCTCGGCCGCTCCGGCCTCCGGTGGACGTCGCAGCTGGTCGCGTGCGGGCAGTCGACCCCGGGCGGAGCGGCGGCCGCGACCGCGAAACTGCTCGACAGCTGGCCGTCGCCGACCGCGCTCGTGGTGGCGAGCGAGGCGATGATGATCGGCGTCCAGTACGAGGCGCACCGGCTCGGCATCCGGATCGGGCGCGACCTCGCGATCGTCGGCTACGGCGACATGGAGTGGGCCGGGCAGGTGACCCCGGCGGTGACCACTATGGCGCAACCGATCGAGGAGATCGGGCGCAAGGCCGTCGAACTCCTGCTGGCCCGGATCACCGACCCAGAGCGACGACCCGAATCCGTACGGCTCGCACCGCGCTTCATACACCGTCAGTCGTGCGGCTGCTGAGTCACAACCCGCTGGTCAGAACGCCGCCGCCGGGTGAAGATGGCGGAATGACCGACCTGTGGACCGTGCACACCGCCGACCTCGAAGCAGGCGTGCTCACCGCAGCACGCGCTCTGCTGGACGACGCATTCGACGGCGATTTCAGCGACCACGACTGGGAGAACGCCCTCGGCGGCATGCACACGCTGGTGTGGGAGAGCGGCGAGCTGATCGGGCACGCGTCACTGGTCCAGCGACGGCTCGCGCACAACGGGCGGGCCCTCCGGACGGGTTACGTCGAGGCGGTCGCCGTCCGGTCGGATCACCGGCGGCGCGGGCACGGCGCCGCGATGATGGACGCGCTGGAGCGGGTCCTGCGGAAGGCGTACGACCTCGGGGCGCTCTCGGCGTCCGAAGACGCCCTGGAGTTCTACGCGTCGCGTGGCTGGCTGCTGTGGCGCGGCACTTCGTCGGTCATGACCCCTTCGGGCCTGGAGGCGACGAAGGAGGACGACGGGTCGATCCACGTCCTGCCGGTGGGGGTCACCCTGGACCTGGACGGGGAGATCACCTGCGACTGGCGCTCCGGCGACGCCTGGTGACCTCGCGTTCAGTCCTCTGGATGCGGTAGTTGCACGCGCAAGTACCGCATCCAGAGGACTAAACGCGGTGGTCCAGGGTCGCGGCGGCTTCGAGGAGCATCCAAGCGCTGACCTGCACGGACAGGTCACGCTCGGGAGCTTCCGGGGTGAGAGGCAGCGAAGGCGCCGGAGTCGCCCAGTCGGCGCTGAAGAGCGGCCCGTGCGACGTCTCGGTGGCACCGGTCCAGCACGCTTCGGCCGAATGCAGGACGAGATCGCGCGCCACCCCGCTCGGCAGCAGCGGCGCAGCGAGCGCCAGATAGCGCGCGAGGATCCCGGCGAAGAGGCCGCCGTCGCCGCCGCCCTGTCCCCGGATCACCCCGTTCGGCGCGACGTGCGCCGCGACCGCGTGGATCGTGTGCTCCACCCTGTCCATTTCGGACAGTTCGAGGCAGGCGCCGAGGTAAACCCCTTGGCAGTACGTGAAAATATGCTTGACCAGTTCACCGGAGCCGACGCGCAGGCCGTCCCACACCAGGCCGGACTCCGGATCGACGAGCCGCTCGGTCATCCAGCCGGTCAAACCCGCCGCGTGTTCGGCGGCCCCTTCGCGGGCGTGGAAGATCGCCGCCGGGCCGTTCGCGGGCGCGTTCTTGAAGTCGTCGCCGGCGCGCCACCAGATCCCGCCGCCCGCGTCGTCGGTCCAGCCCTCGCGCAGCCGTGAACTGATCGCCTCCAGCCCGCCGCGGACGTCCAGCCCGAGATGTCCCACCCGTTGCAGCGCGAGGCCGAGCCAGGCGATGTCGTCGTAGTAGTCGTTGATCCACCTGCCGAAGTTGCGCAGCCGCACGGACCCCACGAACCGGTCGATCAGCCTCAGCCGTTCCGGTGAGGGATCCCGCAGCTGCGCGTCGACGAGGGTGTCCAGCAGATGCGCCTGCCACCAGTAGTTCCAGTGCCAGTGGACGCGCTGGCTCGCCGAGGCGGGCCAGCCGCTGCGCCCGAGGACGGTCCCGGGCAGCCCCCACACCCTGCGCAGATGCCGGTCACGGACCGCGCGTTCGGCGGCCGCGGCCCGGTCGGCGAGTGCGGTCATCGCGCCATCATCCCTTGCCCGCTGACATACCGCTCAGTATGTTGAGCTGACCCCCGACCTCGCGAGGTGCTTCATGACCACGGCGCACGTGACCTGCCCGCTCTGCGAAGCCACCTGCGGCCTGGAGGTGACGATCGACGAGAAGAGCCTGGTCACCCGGGTTCAGGGCGACCGCGAGGACGTCTTCTCACAGGGCTACATCTGCCCGAAGGGCGCGTCGCTCGGCGCGCTGCACCACGATCCGGACAGGCTCACCGCGCCGCTGGTCAAACGGGACGGCGAGTTCGTCGAGGTCACCTGGGACGAGGCCTTCGCCGAGATCGACCGGCGCCTCCGGCCGATCATCGACGAGCACGGCAAGAACGCCGTCGCCGTCTACTCCGGCAATCCGACGGTGCACAACGCGGCGCTGGTGCTCTACGGCCGCGTGTTCTTCAAGGCCTTGAGCACCAGGAACTTCTACACCGCGACCACGGTCGATCAGATGCCGAAGCACTTCTCCTCCGGCTACCTCTTCGGCGACCCGCAGACCATCCCCGTCGCCGACCTCGACCGCACCGGGCACCTGCTCATCCTGGGCGCGAACCCCTTGGTGTCCAACGGAAGCCTGATGACCGCGGCGGACATCCGCGGCAGGCTGCGCGGGATCCAGGAGCGCGGCGGCAAGATCGTCGTCCTCGATCCGCGCCGCACCCGGACCGCTCAGCTCGCCGACGAGCACCACGCGATCCGGCCCGGCACCGACGCGTTGTTCCTGTTCGCGCTGGTCAACGTGCTGTTCGCGGAGAACCGCGTCCGCCCCGGTGAGCACGTCGACGGGGTCGACGAGGTCCGCGCGCTCGCCGAGCCGTTCACGCCCGAGGCCGTCGCGCCCGCGACCGGGATCGACGCCGCCGAGATCCGCCGCATCGCGCTCGACCTCGCGGACGCCGAGCGGGCCGCGGTCTACGGCCGGATGGGGACCACGACGCAGTCCTTCGGGACCATCGCGAGCTGGCTGGTCGACGTCGTCAACACGCTCACCGGCAACCTCGACCGCGAAGGCGGCGTGATGTTCCCGCTGCCCGCCCTCTGGCGGCCGCGGCGGTCTTCGCCGTTCACCAGCGGCCGCTGGACGAGCCGGGTGCGCGGGTATCCCGAGGTGCTCGGCGAGCTGCCGGTGGCCACGCTCGCGGACGAGATCGAGACGCCCGGCGAGGGCCAGGTGCGGGCGCTGGTGACCATCAGCGGCAACCCGGCGCTGAGCACGCCGAACTCCGCGCGGCTCACGGAAGCGTTGCGGCAACTGGACTTCATGGTCTCCCTCGACGTGTACCTCAACGAGACCACCCGGCACGCCGACGTCATCCTGCCCGGACCGTCACCGCTGGAACGGCCGCACTACGACGTCGCGCTGTACGGGCTCGCCGTGCGGAACGTCGCGAACTGGACGCCGCCGACGCTCGGAACGGACCTGCCGCAGGAGTGGGTCACCCTGCTGCGGCTGGCGGGGATCGCGGCCGGTCAGGGGCCGGACGTCGACGTCGCCGCCTTCGACACGATGGTCGCGGGCGAGACGGCGCGGCGCACCGGCGTCGACCTGTCGCTCGCCGAAGGCCGCACGGGACCGGCGCGGATGATCGACCTGATGCTGCGCGGCGGACCGTACGGGCTGAGCCTGGCCGACCTCGAAGCCGCCCCGCACGGCATCGACCTCGGCGCGCTGAAGCCGCGGTTGCCCGACGTGCTCGCCACCGCGAGCGGGAAGGTCGAACTGGCCCCGGACGCGATCACGAAGGACGTCCCCCGGCTGCGCGCGGAGCTGGACAAGGCGCCCGACGGCGGTCTGCTGCTGATCGGACGACGGCATCTGAGCTCGAACAACTCGTGGATGCACAACCTGACGCCGCTGGTACGCGGCGGGAACCGGTGCACCGTCCAGGTGCATCCGGACGACGCCGCCCGGCTCGGCCTGACCGACGGCGGGCTCGCGGCGGTGACGTCGCGGGCCGGGAAGCTGGAAGCCCCGGTGGAGGTCACGGCCGACGTCCGGCCCGGCGTGGTGAGCATGCCGCACGGCTGGGGTCACGACCTCGACGGCACGCGCACGAAGGTCGCCGCGGCGCACGCCGGGGTCAACTCGAACCTGGTCGCCGACGAGACCCTGCTCGACGTCCCGTCGGGGAACGCCGTCCTGAACGGGATCCCGGTGGAGGTGGCCCCGGCCTAGCTACCAGGCCGTGGTGAGGTCGGCGTGCTGCCGGACCCAGGCGTGCATGACGATCCCGGCGGCGACACCGGCGTTGATCGAGCGCGTGGTGCCGAACTGCGCGATCGAAACGACCAGCGACGCGGTCTTCTGCGCCTCGGCCGACAACCCGGGCCCTTCCTGGCCGAACAGCAGGACACACTCGCGCGGCAGCTCGGCGGTCTCGACGGGCTGCGAACCAGGGGTGTTGTCGACGGCGACCACGGCGAGACCTTCCGCGGCGGCGAAGGTCAGCAGCCCGTTGACGTCCTCGTGGTGGAGAAGGTGCTGGTAGCGGTCGGTCACCATGGCGCCGCGCCGGTTCCAGCGCCGCCGTCCGACGATGTGCACGGCGGCCGCGGCGAACGCGTTCGCCGTCCGGACCACGGTGCCGATGTTGTGATCGTGCTGGAAGTTCTCGATCGCCACGTGGAACGGGTGCCGCCGCGAGTCCACATCGGACACGATGGCCTCGCGCCGCCAGTAGCGGTACGGGTCGACGACGTTGCGGCGATCACCTCCTGCCAGGAGTTCCGGGTCGTAGCGCTCGTCCGCGGGCCACTCGCCTTCCCACGGTCCGACGCCGACCTCTTCCCGCGCCACCCATTCGGTGGGGCCGGCCTCTTCCGACTGAGTCACCCGGAGATTGTCACTCAGCCCATGCTGACGCGGTGCGCCGGTG
This sequence comes from Amycolatopsis azurea DSM 43854, assembly GCF_001995215.1. GTDB lineage: Bacteria > Actinomycetota > Actinomycetes > Mycobacteriales > Pseudonocardiaceae > Amycolatopsis > Amycolatopsis azurea. The sequence continues at coordinate 25,926 of NZ_MUXN01000018.1, read as the reverse complement.
CGTCCCCGTCGTGGTGGCGGTGACGCCAGCGCTGGTACGCGCCGACGTAGGAGATGATCACCGTCGCCATCGCGATCACGACGACGAACGGCAGCGTCGAGCGCGGGAACACCGTGTCGTAGAGGTAGTAGGCGTTGAAGCCGCCGGGCAGGTCGCCGAGGCCTTGGAGGTTCCGGAAGTAGTTCTCGGCGGCCGTCAGCGGGCACGGCCAAGGGAAGACGTTGACGAGGACTCCCCATGCGGCGAAGAACACATGCGCGAAGATCACCTTCGGCCACCGCCACGCGAGAAAACCACCGAATCCGATGAACAGCAGCGCGAAAATGTGCACCACCACTGTCACGTTCGCCAGGAAACCCGCCACCTCAAGCCCCCTTTCACACCCCTACCAGCGACGTTACCCCTTTCGTCTTGAGAAACGCTCACGAAAAAAGGGGCATCCTCCGTTCGCACACGGAGGATGCCCCCTTCGGGACTTGGTAATCAGGACAGACCGAGATCGTCCTTGTTCAGAATGTAACGGTATTCGAGGCCTTCCTTCTCGATGGCCTCACGCGCCCCGGTGTCCCGGTCGACGACGGTCGCGACACCGACCACGTTCGCCCCGGCCTCGCGCAGCGCCTCGACGGCGGTGAGCACGCTGCCGCCGGTGGTCGAGGTGTCCTCGACGGCCAGCACGGGCTGCCCGAGCACCTCGACGCCCTCGATTCGGCGCTGCATGCCGTGCTCCTTGACGGCCTTCCGGACGACGAACGCGTCGAGCACGACACCGTCGGTCGCCGCGGAGTGCAGCATCGCGAGTGCCACCGGGTCCGCGCCGAGGGTCAGGCCGCCGGCGGCGACGTAGTCCCAGTCGTGGGTGAGCTGGCGGAGCAGCTTCCCGATGAGCGGTGCGGCCGCGTGATGCAGCGTCGCCCGCCGGAGGTCGATGTAGTAATCGGCTTCCTTGCCGGAAGACAAGGTCACCTTGCCGTGCACGACGGCGAGCTCGCCGACCAGTCTCGCCAGTTCGAGTTTCGCCGCTTGATCCAACCCGGGGTACGCCACGGCCGAGAGTCTTACACACGGCCCGCGGACCATCGCCGGGGTGTTTCCCCCGGCGATGGTCCCGGTGTGGTCAGTCACTGCCGGACGTCGCCGCGTCCACTGCCGGGCCGCGGGTCGCCGCCCAGGCCGGGACCAGGGTGGCCACCAGCGCCAGCGCGGCGGCGAGCCCGATGATCGACAGGTAGATCAGCGGGGAGCCCATCGGGAGCAGGGAATCGGCCGCCACCAGGCAGAACGGGACGATCGAGCCCGCGGCGACGACGGTGCCGAGGACGATCCCGATCAGCGCGACGAGCCCGCCTTCGAAGCCCGCCATCCGCAGCACCTGCGCCCTGGTCGAGCCGGTGAGCCGCTGGAGGCCGAACTCGCGGCGCCGTCGCACGGTCGCCATCACGAGCGTGTTGGCCACCGAGATCACCGTGTAGGCGATGATCATCCCGACCAGCAGGTAATTGACCCACGCGCCGACGGCCTGGTCCTTGTCGTGCGCGGCGATGAGCGCGCCGCGGTCGCCGACGGACACCGGCAGCCCGGCCGTCGCCTCGCGGAGCCGTTCGGTGAACGCCGCCGGATCGACGTCCGGGGTGGCGCGGACCAGCATCTGCGGGGCGAGTCCGGCGGTGGTGTGCGGGGCCAGCAGCTCGGCCGGGAGCAGCAGGCTCTCGAAGCCGCGGCGCTGGCTGGTCACCGCGACGACCTTGACGTCGACGGGGGTTCCGTCGCCGAGCCTCAGGCTCACCGTGTCGCCGACGCCGCGATTGAAGTCCTTCGCGTAGACGTCGGGCAGCGCGATGGTCCTGCCGGTCAGCGCCTTCAGGTCTCCCTGGGTCACCTTGGTGTCGATCGTGGCGTTCGCGCCGGACGCGGTGAGGCCGATCGCGGGGCGCCCTTCGTCGGAGGAGTCGTACGGCGCTTCGAGGAACACGTTGGTGGTGACGTACTCCGAGGCTCCGGCGACGCCGGGGACGGCCTGGATCCGCTGGACGAGGTCCGGGGACAGCCCGCCCGCCGCGGAACCGATCACCGCGTCGGCCCGGACGTCCTCGGTGAAGGCCTGGTTCGACAGCTCCTGCTGGGTGGTCTGGAGGTAGATGTTGGCGGTCGCGATCCCGACGGCGAGCATGATCGGGGTGACCGCGCCCGCCGCCCGGACGATCCCGGCGCGGGTGTTGAGCACGGCGATGCGCGCTTCGATGCCGCCGAGCAGGCGCATCGGCCACTGCAGGATCGCGGTCATCACCTTGGCGGCGCCGGGGGTGATCATCGCGACGCCGATCGCCCAGAGGATCACCGCGGGGCCGGCGGTGCTGGCCGCGATCGGACCGGTCATCACCGCGACGGTCACGATGGCCAGCGCGGTGCCACCGCCGAAGCAGAGGGCCGCGACCACGAACCGCGTCGGGGTCAGCCAGCGGCGGGTGACCGCGGCTTCGGCGAGTGCCTCGGTCGGCCGGATCTTCCCGGCCCGGCGGCCCGCCACGAAGGCGGCGATGAACACCGCGAGCATCGCGGCGCCCGCGCCGACGACGGCGGGCAGCCAGCCCTGGTAGAACCGCAGAACCGCGGGGGCGATGCCGTTTTCGACGAGCTGACCGAAGAGCCATTCGCCGAGGAACGGGCCCAGCACGGCGGCGAGCGCGGTCGCGAGCAGGCCGACGGCCAGCGCCTCGCCGAGCACCATCCGCCGGAGCTGGCGCGGGGTCGTGCCGATCGCCCGCATCAGGGCGAGTTCACGGGAACGCTGCTGGGTGGACAGGCTCAGCGTGCTCGCGACGACGAACATCGCGACCATCACCGAAAGCCCGCCCGCCACTCCGGCGATGACGATCAGGTTGGTGCCGCTCGAATCGGCTTCGGGGAACTCCGCGACACCGCGGTCGATGCCGGTCAGGACGTTCGCGCCGGTCGCGACCTCGGCGACCTTCGCCCGCACCGCTTCGACGTCGGCGCCCGGCTTCGTGAAGACGCCGATGGCGTCGGCCTTGCCGGGGTGCCCGGAGAGCCGGGCGGCGTCGGCGGCGGAGAAGAACACGGCGGCCTGCGTGATCGAACGCGGCGCACCGGCCACGCCGGCGACGCGGAACGCTTCGATCTTGCCGCGGGCGGCGACGTCGACCCGGTCACCGGACTTCAGGCCCGACTTGGACTCGACGACGACCTCGCCCGCGGCGGGCGCGGTTCCCTCGACCAGCGCGTACGGGGTCAGCGCGGCGGAATCCCAAGCGTGGCCGAGCGCGGGCTGCCCACCCGTCGCGAGCGGGAAGCTCACTTCGCCGACGACATCCGAGACGCCGGGGACAGCGCGAAGACGGGAGACGAGCCCGTCGTCGAGCCGGACGCGCTCGGGAAGCCGCGCGTCCTCGAACTTGCGTTTGTCGTCCGCTTCGAGGGTGGCCGGGTCTTCCTTCGGCAGGTCGAAGGTCTGACCGCCGGTGACGACGATCGGGGCGGCCGCGAGCCGCTGCGGTTCCGCGTTGCCGCGGATCCCGGTCTCCATCAGGCCGCCGCAAGAGGCGACGATCAGCGCGCCGAAGAAGACGGCGATGAAGGTTCCGATGAACCCGCCCTTGCGCAGGCGCAGGGTCCGGAAGGCGAGTCGCAGCATCACGCACCCGCCCTGGCCGGGGAGCCCCAGGCACCCAGGTGGGTCATGCGCTCGGCGACGACGTCCGCCGTCTGCGAGCGCAGTTCGTCCGCGATCCGGCCGTCGGCGAGGAAGATGACGCGGTCGGCGTAGGAGGCGGCCATCGGGTCGTGGGTCACCATGATCACCGTCTGACCGGTGCTGCGGACGGAATCGCGCAGCAGCCCGAGGACCTCGGCGGCGGTGCGGGTGTCGAGCGCGCCGGTCGGCTCGTCGGCGAAGACCACCGCGGGCCGGGTGACCAGCGCCCGCGCGATCGCGACGCGCTGCGCCTGGCCGCCGGAAAGCTCGCCGGGAAGGTGCTTGCGGCGGCCGGCGAGCCCGACGCGGGTCAGCATGTCCTCGACGACGCGGCGGTCCGGCTTGGCACCGGCGAGCTGCTGCGGGAGCGTGACGTTCTGCTCGACGGTCAGCGCCGGGAGCAGGTTGAAGGCCTGGAAGATGAAGCCGATCCGGTCGCGGCGCAGCTTGGTCAGCTTCGTCTCGCTCATCCCGGCCAGCTCCTGCCCGTCGAGCACGACGGACCCCGACGTCGGCCGGTCCAGCCCGGCCGCGCAGTGCAGGAAGGTGCTCTTGCCCGAGCCCGAGGGCCCCATCACCGCGGTGAAGCCGCCGCGCGGAAACGCCAGCGTCACCCCGTCCAGCGCGACGACGCCCTTGCCGTATTCCTTGCGGACGCCGTCGAGCCGGACCGCGTCACCGTTCCACCTGCTGTTCATAGGGAAAACCCTAGGAATCCCAGGTCGAAAGCACCCTGGGGCGAGCGTGCCTCTCCTGGGTAGGGCGAGCCCTACCTCACCGCGCCGGTCTTGGCGTCCACGGCGACTTCGTGCTCGATTCCCTTGCCGTCGCGGAGCCCGACTTCCCAGACGACGGTGCCGTCGGTGGCGCGGTCGATCTCCATCTCGTCGAGTTCGCCGGGCTGACGCTGCTGCGCGGTCTGGAGCGCCTTGACGGCGTCGACACCGGCCTGTTCGAGCTTCGCCATGTCGTCGCTCGGCTTGGCGGTCTGCTGTTCGCCCAGGACCTGGGCGCCGTCCCGGCTCACCCGCACCTTGTGTTCCTGCCCGTGCGACGCGACCTTGATCTCCCAGCCGTCGGGCCCAGGCTCCACGTCGAACACCTGCCCGTCGGGCACGGCACCCGCCGCGGCTTGGATCGCTTTGACCGGCTGCGCTTTGTCCCCACCCGGTCCGGGCGCAGCGGGGCCTGCCGCCGGTTCGGTGGAACAAGCGGCCAAGGTCAGCGTCAGCACCCCGGCCGCGACAAGACGTGGTGACCTCATGATCCCCGAGTACCCGCCCGGTGCGGCCCCGAACCGTCGTCAAGCGGATGGCACTGTGGGGTGATGGTTTCCGACGGACAGGGCTGGCTCCAGGTCGGCGAACTGGCGACGGCGTTCGCGCTGTCGGCGGCGATCGGCCTGGAACGGCGGATAAGGGGCAAAAGCGCCGGATTGCGGACCCAGACCATCGTGGGCACGGCGTCCGCGCTGATCCTTTTGGTCAGTAAATACGGATTCGGCGACATCCTCGCGGCCGGGCAAGTGGTCCTCGACCCGTCCCGGATCGCCGCGCAGATCGTCTCCGGTGTCGGCTTCCTCGGCGCCGGGCTGATCATCACCAGACAGGGCGCGATCCGTGGGCTCACCACCGCCGCCGCCGTCTGGGAGACCGCGGCCATCGGCATGGCGGCGGGCGCCGGATTGTTCCTGCTCGCGACCGTGGTGACGGCCATGCACTTCGTGGTGGTCCTCGGTTTCACCTGGCTGACCAAGCACCTTCCCGGTGGCGCGGGCACGACCAGGCTCCGCGTGAGCTACGCGGACGGGAAGGGCGTGCTGCGCGACCTGCTGGAGCTGTGCACGAGGCGTCGATGGTCGGTCACGTCCCTGCGGATCACCGACGATCGCGACGGCGAGGTGACGGTGACGCTCGACCTCACCGGACCCGATCACGCCGCCGCGCCCACCGTGCTCGCCACGGCGAACGGGGTGCGGTCGATCGAGACCGCGGACGACGACTGAACCAGGTTCGGCGAGTGCCAATGAGGGCAAGGGTGTCCCTGTCAGGCGCCGGAGTCCCGGAGATGGTGCGAAAGTGGCTTTCGCAACACCGAGGCCGGCGCAGGGACGACGATTAGCGCGGCGCCTCAGGTGCGGCCCTTGCCGCCGAACCCGCCGCCGAGTTTGCGCAGCACCGCGCGCGGCAGCAGTCCGCCGACCGCGACGAGCGCCTTGTACTGCAGGCTCGGCACCGAGATCACCTTGCCGCGGCGCAGATCCGCGAGCGCCTCGTCGACGACCTGGTCGACGCCGAGCCAGAACGCCTTCGGGCCGGGTTTGTCCAGTCCCGCCCGCTCGTGGAACTCCGTGGTGGTGAACCCGGGGCAGAGCGCCATCATGCGGATGTTCTTCGGCAGTGAGGCGGCGATGCCCTCGGTGAACGAGGTGACCCAGTTCTTGCTGGCCGTGTACGTCGAACCGCGGCCGCTGAAGAAACCGGCGACCGAGCTGACGTTGATGATCGCGCCCTCGCCGCGTTCGATCATCCCCGGCAGCGCGGCGCGGGTCAGCCGCAGGACCGCGGTGACGTTGACGTCGAGCTGACGTTGCAGCGCGTCCGGCGGGATGGTCCAGAAATCGCCGTTGAGCCCGAAGCCCGCGTTGTTGACCAGGAGGTCCACCGGCGTTTCGGCGAGGCGGGCCTCGACCGCCCCGCGTCCGTCCACTTCGGACAGATCGGCGGGCAGGACGACGACGTCGACGCCGTGCGCCTCGACCAGTTCCGCGGCGAAGCCTTCCAGCCGGTCGACGTCGCGGGCGACGAGCACGAGGTCGTACGCCTCGGCGGCGAGCCTGCGCGCGAACTGCGCGCCGATTCCGGCGGTGGCGCCGGTGATCAGGGCGGTTTGTGTCATGCCGGGAACCTACTCCTCGGTCGGGTCCCGGAGAGCCGCCTGGAAGGGGCAGGTGTGGGGGTCACCCACCGTGGGGATTTGGCGTGCAATGGCCGAAGTCGGGAAGTATCGTCCCGCCCCATGGGGAAGCACAGCAGGCGCAAGCCGAGCTACCTGCCCAAAGTCGCGGCCGGCGCGGCGCCGCTGGCGTTGTTGCTCGCCGGTCCGGCCACCGCGCTCGCCGCCCAGACGGACCCGGCCATCCCGCTCCCGCTCGACCATCAGCGCGAGGGCACCCTCGATCGCGGGGTCGGCTTCACCAGCGAAGGGGACACATCCGTCCTTCGCGGCTTCCTGACCAGCACCGAGCGGAACGTCTACAGCAAGGACGTCGGCGACGCGAAGGTCGTCGCGGACGTCCGTCGCTCGGTGAGCGAGACCGTCGAGACCCGCGACGGCGTCACAGCCCGCCCGGACAAGCTCGGCGTGCTCGCCGCGGCGAAGACCGCCGAAGCCGTCGTGCAGGGCCAGCGGGAGACGGTGAAGCTCGACCGCTACGGCAGTGTCGTGGCCGGGAACGAGACCAAACTCGAGAAGACCGGGAGCCGGGTGACCGAGGTGGCGCTCGACCCGCGCACCGGCGTCCCGACGTTCGTCTCCGAGGACGGCCGGGGGCTCCGCGCGGCCGAGGGGACCTATCACGCCGTCCGCCCGCTGCCCGGTGTCGGCGTGATCAACGAGACCCAGCAGCACACCGGCGGCGATCTCGGCCGGGCGCTGCGGCTCGACGGCGGGTTCTCCGGCGACCTCGGCAGCGCGCTGGAAGCGGGCCGGTCTTCCGGGCACGGGGTCGACATCGGCGACTTCGCCGCCATCGGGGCGACGTCGGCGCAGCACGGCGCCGGCCGGTTCCGAGGCGTCCTGCCGGTGGACGTCGGCTCGGGCGCAGGCTACGGCCAGGAGCACGCTCTCGGCGGCACGATCGGTCCGGGGTCCGGGCTGGTGGCGACCGGACAGGACGTGGACCTGGCTCAACACGGCGCTGGGCTCACCGGATCCGGCTCGAACAAGATCAGCGGCGACCTCGGCGTCGGCGAGGTCGTGTCCGCGCGCGGCGGCTCGACGACGTCCTTGCGCGGAGTCCTGCCGACCACCGATCCCGCGCGGGCGGGCCGGGTGACGCAGTCCGGGACGCTCGACCTGACGCTGCTCGGTCAGCCGTCGCACACCGGCTTCACCGCCGGCGCGCTCCCGCTGGAGATCAAGCAGTCCTAGCCCTGAGGCTCGATGTCCTCGGGAGCGTCGGCCTGCCAGTGGCGGCCGGGAGTCGAGGCGTTGTCGTACTCCTCGTCGAACGGGTCCACGATGTCGGCGATCTCGCCGAGGTCGCGCAGCAGCCGCTCGAGCCGCGACGGCCCGGCGTTCGGGGCGACGCTCGCGAGCACCCACTCGTTCTCCAGCCACGCCACGCCGACGTCGCCGCCGAGCGAGTCGGCCGCGTCGACGAGTTCCTGCGTGATCACCTTGCGGGCGCCCTCGGAGTCGTTCGCGAAGGCGTAGCGCTGGCCGATCGGGCCGAGCATCTCGGGCATGTCCTCGCGCTGGAACGGCACGCTGGACAGCCACATCTCCAGCGGCGTCTCGTGCACGCGGTTGCAGCGCACGGCGACGACGACCGCCGGGATCTGTCCCTCGGACTCGATGTCGAAGATGAAGACGGGGCGCCGCCCGTCGGAGGTGAAGGTGGACCCGGCCACGACGTTGACCGCCATCTGGGCGCCGAAGTACCCGATCGCGCCGTTGGACCACTGCTTCGGCAAGCGTTCGTCCTCTTCGACGAACTGCCAGCCGCGAAGCTCGGCCCAGCGCATTCGCTCGCGATTGCGCGAGCCCTCCTTCGCCCGGTCGGCCGCGAGCAGCGCCAGCCCCGCCACCAAGGCGACGGCGGCGATGACGAACCAGATCCACGCCGGAATACCCACGCCGGTCAGGGTATCCCCCTGCCCTCACCGGATGTGATCGCCGGGCGCCGTGTCGCGCCCCCCTTTCGGTGCCGGGCCCGGGAAAGAACACGAAAGACGCCGCGAAACGTCGACAAATCGCCGTGTCGCCAAGGAGGCTGAAGGGGACTTTCCCCGCATCCCATGCGGGGAAAGTCCCCTTCAGCCCTTCTTATGCGGCGATGGGCCCCTTCAGCCCACGTCAGTCCACCCGGGTGACCGTCAAGGCTTCCGAAGCCTCCTGGGACGGGATGTCGACCCGGACCGTGTCGCCGTCCCGGATCTCGCCGGCCAGCAGCTGTTTCGCCAGCTTGTCGCCGATCGCCGACTGCACCAGCCGCCGCAGCGGCCGCGCGCCGTAGATCGGGTCGAAGCCGTTCAGCGCGAGCCACTCGCGGGCCCCGGCGGTGACGTCCAGTGTCAGGCGGCGCCGCGACAACCGGGAGGCGAGCCGCTCGATCTGGATGTCCACAATGGACGTCAGCTCGTCGGTGCCGAGCGCGTGGAAGACCACGATGTCGTCCAGCCGGTTCAGGAACTCCGGTTTGAACTGCCGCTGCACCACCGACATCACCGCGTCGTTGCGCTGGCGCTCGTCGAGCGCCGGGTCGGCGATGGCCTGCGAGCCGAGGTTCGAGGTCAGCACCAGGATGGTGTTGCGGAAGTCCACCGTCCGGCCCTGGCCGTCGGTGAGCCGTCCGTCGTCGAGCACCTGCAGGAGCACGTCGAACACGTCCGGGTGCGCCTTCTCGACCTCGTCGAGCAGCACCACCGAGTACGGCCGCCTGCGCACCGACTCGGTCAGCTGCCCGCCCTGGTCGTAGCCGACGTAGCCCGGCGGCGCCCCGACGAGGCGCGCCACCGAATGCTTCTCGGCGTACTCGCTCATGTCGATCCGCAGCATCGCGCGCTCGTCGTCGAACAGGAACTCCGCGAGGGCCTTCGCCAGCTCGGTCTTGCCGACGCCGGTCGGGCCGAGGAACAGGAACGAGCCGGTCGGCCGGTCGGGGTCCGCGACGCCCGCCCGGGTGCGGCGCACCGCGTCCGAGACGACCTGCACGGCCTCCTTCTGCCCGATGACGCGCCTGCCGAGCTCCTCCTCCATCCGGAGCAGCTTGCCCGTCTCGCCCTCCAGCAGCCGTCCGGCCGGGATGCCGGTCCACGCGCTGACCACGTCGGCGACGTCGTCCGCGCTGACCTCCTCCTTGAGCATGACGTTCTGCTGGCTGACCTCGCTGGCGGCCGTCGCGGCCTCGAACTCCTTCTCCAGCGCGGGAATCCGGCCGTAGCGGAGTTCGGCGGCCTTGCCGAGGTCACCGTCGCGCTCGGCGCGTTCGGACTCGCCGCGCAGCTGCTCCAGCTGCTCCTTGAGTTCGCGGACGCGCTCGATCGAGCCCTTCTCGTTCTGCCAGCGCGCCGTCAGCGCCGTCAGCGTCTCGCGCTTCTCGGCCAGCTCCGACCGCAGCACGGCGAGCCGCTCCTTCGAGGCGGCGTCGTCCTCTTTGGACAACGCCATCTCTTCGATCTCCATGCGCCGCACGGCGCGTTCGACCTCGTCGATCTCGACCGGCCGGGAGTCGATCTCCATGCGGAGCTTCGACGCGGCCTCGTCGACCAGGTCGATCGCCTTGTCCGGCAGGAACCGGGCGGTGATGTAGCGGTCGGACAGCGTCGCGGCGGCGACCAGCGCGGCGTCGGTGATGCGCACCCCGTGGTGCACCTCGTACCGCTCCTTGAGCCCGCGCAGGATGCCGATGGTGTCCTCAGTGGACGGTTCGCCGACCAGGACCTGCTGGAAGCGCCGCTCCAGCGCGGCGTCCTTCTCGATGTGCTGGCGGTACTCGTCGAGCGTGGTCGCGCCGACCATCCGCAGCTCGCCGCGGGCGAGCATCGGCTTGATCATGTTGCCCGCGTCCATCGCGCCCTCGCCGGTCGCGCCCGCGCCGACGATGGTGTGCAGCTCGTCGATGAAGGTGACGACCTCGCCCGCGGAGTCGGTGATCTCCTTGAGCACGGCCTTCAGCCGCTCTTCGAACTCGCCGCGGAACTTGGCGCCCGCGACCATCGAGCCGAGGTCGAGCGCCACGACGCGCTTGCCGCGCAGCGATTCCGGCACGTCACCGGCGATGATCCGCTGGGCGAGCCCCTCGACGATGGCCGTCTTGCCGACGCCGGGCTCGCCGATGAGCACCGGGTTGTTCTTGGTGCGACGCGAGAGCACCTGCACCACGCGCCGGATCTCGGTGTCGCGGCCGATCACCGGGTCCAGCTCGCCGGCGCGGGCACGCGCGGTCAGGTCGACGCCGTACTTCTCCAGCGCCTTGAACGTGCTTTCCGGGTCCGCGCTGGTGATCCGCGCGGAGCCGCGCACCTTGGCGAACGCCTCGCGCAGCGCGTCCGGGGTGGCGCCGTGCCGTTTGAGCAGGTCGGCCACCGGGCCGCCCTCGGTGGCGAGGCCGACGAGGAGGTGCTCCGTCGAGACGTACTCGTCGCCGAGTTCGGTCGCGAGCTTCTGCGCGTGCGTCAGCGCCTTGACCGCGTTCGTGTCGAACTGCGGGCTCGACACGGTGGCCCCGGTCGCCGACGGCAGCGCCGCGATCAGCGGCTCCAGCTCCTTGTGCACCTGCTCCGGATCGGCCCCGACCGCGGTCAGCAGCGGTGCGGTGAGCCCCTCACCCTGCGCCAGCAGGGCGCCGAGCAGATGCGCGGCCGCCACGTGCGGGTTGCCCGCCATCGTGGCCGCCTGCGCCGCCGACGAGATCGCCTGCTGGGTCTTCGTGGTCGGGTTGAAAGCGTCCATCCCTCACCTCGTACTAGGTCCTGCGAAGTTCTTGTCGATGGGTACAACGTCAGAAAAGTTGAGTCTGTTCCGCTCAACTTGAGAAAAGTTCAGCCTCCCGTCGGCGAGACGGCCTCCGCGGGCAGGCGCGGGCCCACCCGGCCGAGCCCGACGACGGCCGCGCAGGCGCACGCGGCCACGAGCACCCACGGGATCCACACTGCCACGGAGAACAGCGCGACGACGGCCGGAGCGATCACCGCGGCGAGCGTGAACGCGTATTGGAAGGCCGCCAGATAGCGGCCCCGCGCCTCCGGCGGCGCCGCGGCTTCGGCCAGCGCGCCGGACCGCGGACCGAACGCGAGATCGCCCGCCGCGAGCACGAGGGTCGCGGCGAGCAGGTAGACCGGCTGGAAGACCTTCGGCACGAACACCACCAGGAGGCACGCCAGGCACCACACCGCGAACAGCGCCGAACCCGTGCGCATCGCCGCGATCCGGGTCAGTCTCCGGGTGAGCCGCAGCCCGACGACTCCACCCAGACTGGTGACGACGGTGAGCAGCGCGATGATCGCGCCGGGCAGCCACCGCGGCCCGTGCAAGGCGTTGAAGACGTACACCGGCATCCCGATGAGGAAGAAGTCCATCGTCAGCGCGAAGAGCCCGCTGAACACGATCAGGGCCAGGTACGGGCGGTTCCGCCAGACCCGCGCGGGCCCCGAAAGCCGCCTCGGGCACCGCTGGACCGGCGTCACCAGTGTCGAAAGGATGGCCGCGGCGACGACGAAGGTGGCGACGTCGACCATCACGGCGACGTACAGGCCCTCGCGCCCGATCCACACCAGCAGCCCGGCCGCTGCGAGCCCGCCCAGCCCGAAGCCCGCGGAGCGCACCATCGCGGCTTCGGCGAACGGCCGGTCCTTCGGTCCTTCGCCGGCGACGTCGGCGATGAGCGAGAACTGCGAGCTGTAGAACAACTGTTGCCCCGACGCGAGCATGACCGACGCGCAGACGACGCCGACGAAACCGTCGGCGAGCAGGAAAGCGCTCACTCCGGCGGCTTGCAGGACGTGGGCGCAGATCATCACCGTCCGCGCGCCGATCAGGTCGACGAGCCGCCCGGCGAACGCGGGGACGAGCAGCCCGGCCAGTGCACCGAGCGTGACCGCGGCCCCCGCCTGGACCAGTGGGAGACCCACCACACGGATGACGAAGACGAGGCCCAGCGGGAGGAAGAGTCCCGAGCCGAAGTTGTCGATTCCCAACGCGACCAGCAACGCGACCCTGCTCCGCACGTCTTCGACGCTACCGGCGTGACGGCGCTACGAAAGGTCCGTTCAGTCAAGACCGGCGGGTAGCAACAAAACCCCTCAGACGGGGCAGGTGCGGCCGCCGAGGGCCGCGCGGACATCGGTGTTCATCTCCGCCAGGCGCGTGGTCAGTTCGACGACCTTTTCGTCGTCCCAATCGCCGAGCGCGCGCTCCATGAACTTCAGATAGCCGGCCCGCCGTCGCCCCAGTTCCTCGCGGCCCCGTTCGGAGATGCTGATGATCGACGCGCGGCCGTCCTCGGGCGCGGGACGGCGGTCGACCATCCCCGCCGCGGACAGCTGGGAGATTTGACGACTCACGACCGAAAGATCCACAAAGCGTCGTTTGGCGAGTTCCGAAGGGCGTGCCTCGCCGTGCTTTGCCAGATCGGAAAGCAGCATGGCGGCGGCCGGATGCAGCCCGGGGTCGTCCTGCCAGGCCTGCATTATCCAAGCGTGCTGCAGCTGGGAGGCGGCCTTCAGCTCACGCATCAGTTCGACCCTGGCGTCGTCGGCGGAGCTCATCGGTGCCTCCCGGCTACTTGTACAGTACAACTTTATTCGGCGACGCTTGCGTAAGACAACTATTTACCTCGTGAGATCGCCCACTGCCGGGCGGATCCGAGTACACCCGTCCGGAGCAACGATGCGGGCAATAGGGCTCTCGGCGACTAGTCTCGCGGACGAGCCGGAACCAGCCGACCGGCCGACAGCCACTGACCGGAGAGGTGAATGGTCCGTGAATTCTTCTCCAGTGGTCACTCGTCCGTGAACCTGGGAAACTCTCTTCCGGTATGCGCTTCCCGATCAGCGACTCCCAGCCCGTGACGGCCGACGCGGTCAGCCCGGTACCCCGGTCGTCGGCGCCACGAGAAGCCCCGCCCGCGGTCACCGCGATGGTGCGGCTCATCCGTGACACCTGGGCGAAATCGGAACCGTTCATCCCGGAGATCTCCCAGTTCTTCTACGGGATGCTGTTCACCCTCGCGCCGGCCACCCGCGACTTCTTCCCGATCAACATGGAGGTCCAGCGCGGCAGGCTGGTGCGCGCGCTGGTCCACATCGTGCAGATGGTCGACCGGCCGGACGACCTCGTGCCGTTCCTGACCCAGCTCGGCCGCGACCACCGCAAGTTCGGCGTCATCCCGCGGCACTACGAGGCCGTCGGCACCGCGCTGCTCGCCTCACTCAAGAACCACCTCGGTCCGGACTGGACACCGGAGGTCGAACGGGCCTGGGCGGAGGCGTTCACCATCGTCGCCCGCGCGATGCAGGAGGCCGCCGCGGCCGACGTCAACCCGGCGTCGTGGTCGGCCACCGTGCTCGAACACCGGCGGCTCACCTGGGATCTCGCCCTGGTCCGCGTCCAGCCCGAATTCCCGGTGCCGTATCAGCCGGGCCAGTACATGAGCGTGGAAGTACCGCAGCGGCCCAGGCTCTGGCGCTATCTGTCCCCGGCGAACGCGCCGCGCGAGGACGGCGGCATCGAGTTCCACGTGCGCGCCGTCGACGGCGGCTGGGTGTCCCGCGCCATCGTGAGCCACACGCAACCGGGCGACGTCTGGCGGCTGGGGCCGCCGCTCGGCAGGCTCGCCGTGGATCGCACCGACGGCCGCGGCGTGCTGATGATCGCGGGCGGCACCGGCATCGCGCCGCTGCGCGCCATTCTGGACGACCTCGCGCAATGGGGCGAGAACCCGAAGGTCCAGCTGTTCTACGGCGGACCGTCGCGTGAGGACCTTTACGACCTCGACGAGTTGCGCGCCCTCGCGGCCACGAACCCGTGGCTCACCGTGACCCCGGTCATCGAGCACGGTGACGAAGCTCCCGGCTGCGTCCAGGGCACCCTCGCGGAAGCCGTTACACAGCAAGGATCCTGGCCGGGCCATCGGATCCTCGTCGCCGGTTCGCCCGCGATGATCCGGGCGACGGTGTCCCGGATGCTGGTCGCGGGCAGCGCGCTCGACCAGATCGCGTACGACCCCTTCACCATCGACTAGGTCGCGTCCGGCCCGAATTCGATTCCGCAATGGTGATCAGTCGTCGGCGGCATACCGTTACGTGACACGGTAATCACGGAGAAAACGCCACCCGATCGGGGGATCACACTTTCTCCGGAAACTGGCGAAAACCACTGGTGAACAAGGGAAAACCCGTCCTGCTTGATCACTTTCACTGAGGGCCAGAGGGGGTTGACGGCGCGTATATCGTTTGCTCCGTTCGAGCGGGAAACAACCATTCGTGGATCCTTTTGCGACTTTCGGGCCTACAGTCGAGACCCCTCGGGGAAACAAGCACGATGACATCGGGTCTGGAGAATATGCCCGATCCAACTGGAGAAAATCGTTCACCCATGACTGCCGAAACAGTGAAGTACGAGCATCCACCCAGTTCGTCCAGATCTTCACCGATTCCCGTTCCACCCTTGATCGAAACGCCGACGGTGGACAAGACCGTCCAGATGGCGAAGCTCGTCCGGACGAGTTTCGCCGCCGTCGAAACGAAGGCCGACGAGCTGTCCCAGTACTTCTACGGGGCGCTTTTCTCCGTTTCGCCGGACACCAGGGCGTTGTTCCCGATCAACATGGCCACCCAAAGGAATCGTTTACTGCGCGCGCTCGTCTACGTCGTGCAGATGGTGGACCGGCCAGAAGAACTGACCACCTTCCTCAGTCAGCTCGGCCGGGATCACCGGAAGTTCGACGTCCTCGGCCGGCATTACGACGCGGTCGGTGTCGCGTTGATCGCCACGTTGAAAAGGTTCTTGAAAGACGGCTGGACGCCCGATGTGGAGGATGCCTGGGTCACCGCCTACGGCGTCATTTCGAAGACCATGCGCGACGCCGCGGGCAAGGAGACCGGGCCCGCGTGGTGGAAGGCGCCCGTCGTCGAGCACCGGCTGGTGTCGCGCGACGTCGCCGTCGTCAAGGTGCGCACCGACCAGCCGCTCCCGTACCGGGCCGGCGGCTACGTCAGCGTCGAGGTCCCGCAGCGGCCCCGGATGTGGCGGTACCTCTCGCCCGCGACCGCGCCGCACGACAACGGGCTGCTGGAGTTCCACGTGCACGCCGTGCGCGGCGGCTGGGTCTCGCGCACGATCGTCCACCACACCCGGTTCGGCGACGTCTGGCGCCTCGGCCCGTCGCTCGGCGCGCTTTCGGTGCACCACACTGAAAGCCGTCCGCTGCTGATGATCGGCGGTGGCACCGGCATCGCGCCGATGCTCGCCCTGCTCGACGAGATGTCACGCTGGAAGAACAACCCGCCGGTGCACCTGTTCTTCGGCGGGCACCGGCCGGACGACCTCTACGCGCTCGACCACCTGCGCGGGCTGGCCGTCACCTCCCCTTGGCTCACGGTGACCCCGGTGACCGAGGAAGGCACCATCGCCGGCGGCGACCGCGGCACGCTGGCCACCGCGGTCACGCAGCGCGGCGCCTGGAAGGAGCGGGACGTGTTCGTCGCCGGCTCACCGTCGATGATCCGCGCGACGATCGCGAAACTGCTCGCCGCCGGAACGGATCTGGCCCGGATCAAATACGACCCGTTCACCTTGGACTGAGCTGACGATGCTTCGTTCGTATTAGGCCGTTCGGCTGTTCTACCTGGGCTCGACGCAGCAGTAGGTCTGCGAATCATTGACCGCGGTCACCGGCGGATTTATGGTCTAGACCACATTGCTCCCCCTCACGGGAACACCGTCGTTCCATCCCCAGGAGCCGGCATGACCGTCAAACGCAAGCTCGTGGCAGCCGCCGCCGGTGCGATCCTCGCCCCGATCGCCATCGTGGCCATCCCGCAGGTGGCCAGCGCCCACGGCTACGTGCTGTCCCCGCCCAGCCGCCAGGCGAACTGCGCCCAGGGCAAGGTTTCGGGCTGCGGCAGCATCGTCTACGAACCCCAGAGCGTCGAGGGCCCCAAGGGGCTCCGCAGCTGCAACGGCGGCCTTCCCGGGTTCGCGCAGCTCAACGACGAATCGAAGCCGTGGCCCGCCGCTTCGGTCGGCAACAGCGTGACCTTCAACTGGAAGTTCACCGCCTACCACCGGACCACGAACTACGAGTACTACATCGGCGGCACCAAGATCGCCGACATCAGCGGGAACAACTCCGCGCCGAAGGACCCGACGTCCCACACGGTGAGCCTGAACGGCTTCAGCGGACGTCAGAAGGTGCTCGCCATCTGGAACATCGCGGACACGCCGATGGCCTTCTACAGCTGCATCGACCTGCAGATCGGCGGCGGCACCCCGCCCACCAGCAACCCGCCGACCACCAGCAACCCGCCCTCGACGTCGAACCCGCCGAGCAGCACCACCAACCCGCCCACCGGCGGCACGTGGGCGGCCGGGACGGCCTACGCGGTCGGCAGCACGGTGACCTACGACGGCGCGACCTACCGCTGCCAGCTGGCGCACACGGCGATCCAAGGCTGGGAACCGCCGAACACCCCCGCACTGTGGACCCGGCAGTAAGGAGGACTCGCCAGTGAAGCTGGCCCTCGTTCTCGTCGCCGGTCTCGTGGCCCTCGCGGGCTGCGGGGCCGGTGATGGCTCACCCACCACCGCCGGCGCGCCGCTCTCCCCGGTCCCCCAGTCGGCCGCACCGGCGTCCGCCGACTACAACGACGCCGACGTGATGTTCCTGCAGATGATGCTCGCCCACAACAGCCAGGGCGTGGAGATCGTCAAGCTGGTGAAGACCAAGCAGGCGCAGAAACAGGAGCTCAAGGATCTCGCCGCCGCCATCGAGGCGACGCAGCAGACCGAGAGCACCGACATGCGGAACTGGCTGAAGAACTGGGGCAAGCCCGAGACGGGCTCCATGGACCCGAACGCGCACCACCATCACGGTGGCGACGGGCTCACGGACAAGGGCCTGCTCGACGCACTGTCCAAAAAGGATGGTCAGGAGTTCACCCTCGACTTCGCCGACATCTTCGTCGCGCACCAGCACAACGGGGTCGCGCTGGCGAGGACCGAACTGAAGGACGGCAAGAACCCCGGCTCGAAGGCCTTGGCCCAGCGGATCATGGACTCGCGCACCGGCGAGGTCCAGCAGATCCGGACCCTGGTTCCCGGCCAATAACGCAGTTAGTCCTCTAAATG
>NZ_MUXN01000018.1:0-8102 GCF_001995215.1 Amycolatopsis azurea DSM 43854 | reverse complement strand
CATTTAGAGGACTAACTGCGTTTTTTGGGCTTCCAGACGACCAGCGCGGTCTGCTGGCGCAAGGGAACGAGATCCTTGCGGTAGGAGGCGTGCACGGCCGCGGCCGTCTGTTCGGCGGTGAGGTACGCCGCCGTGAGCTCCTCGGTCAGTTCGGCGATCCGGGCGCGGAGCGCGTCGACCTGGTTCTCCAGCTCGATGATCCGCTTGATGCCCGCGAGATTGACACCGTCCTCCTGGGACAGCCGCTGCACCTCGCGGAGCAGCGCGATGTCCCGCATGGAGTACCGGCGGCCACCCCCGGAGGTCCGGCCCGGCGACACGAGACCCTGGCGGTCGTAGGACCGCAGGGTCTGCGCGTGCAGGCCGGACAGCTGTGCCGCCACCGAAATGACGAACACCGGGGTGTCCTCGTCCGCACCGTGCGGCAGCCCGCCGAACATCGTGCTCACCTGCCTTCGAGAAGTTCGGTGATCTCCGGTCGCGGGTCGTGGTCGGACATGGCCTCCGCGTAGGCCTCCAGCGCTTCACGGGCCTTGTCGTCCAATTTGGACGGAATGGCCGCCTGCAGGGTGACCAGCAGGTCGCCCTGCGAGCCGTCCCGCTTCGCGATTCCCTTGCCGCGCACGCGAAGCACGCGACCGCTCGCCGTACCCTGCGGCACCTTCAGCGAGACCTTGCCCTCGAGCGTCGGCACGGTGATCGTGCCGCCGAGGGCCAGTTCCGCGAAGGACACCGGCACGGTGATCGTCAGGTCGAGGTCCTGGCGCCCGAACACGGTGTGCGGCGCGACGTGCACGCGGACGTACAGATCGCCCGGCTGCGCGCCGCCCCGGCCCGGTTCGCCCTGACCCGCCAGCCGGATCCGCTGGTCGTCGGCGACGCCCGGCGGGATCCGCACGGTCAGCGTGCGGGTGCGGGTGCTGACGCCCTCGCCCGCGCATTCCGGGCAGGGGTCGTCGATGATCGTGCCGCGGCCGCGGCAGTCGCGGCACGGCTCGGAGAACGCGAACGCGCCCTGGCTGCGGCTGACCAGCCCGCTGCCCTGACAGGTCGAACACGTCCTCGGGGAGGTTCCCGGCTTCGCGCCGTTCCCGCCGCAGGTGGAACACGTCGCCGGGCTCGACAGCCGCAGCGGCAGGGTCGCGCCCTTGACCGCCTCGGTGAAGTCGATCCGGACGTCGGTCTCCACGTCCGAACCGCGTTGCGGCCGGTTCGCCGTGGCACCGGCCGCGCCGCCGCGGCGGCCGAACAGACCACCGAGGATGTCGCCGAGACCGCCGAAGCCGCCCTGCTGCTGTTGTCCCGCCTGGCCGAAGATGTCGCCGACGTCGAAGCCGCCGCCCCCGCCACCGCCCGGGAAGCCGAAGCCACCGGGACCGCCGGAGCCGAAGAGGCGGCGGGCCTCGTCGTACTCCTTGCGCTTGGACGAGTCGGAGAGAACGCCGTACGCCTCGGAAACCGCCTTGAACTTCTTCTCGGCCTCCGCGTTGCCCGCGTTGGCGTCGGGGTGGTTCTCCTTGGCCAGCTTGCGATAGGCCTTCTTGATCTCGTCCGCGGTGGCGTCGGAGGAGACGCCCAGCTCACGGTAGAAGTCCTTACCGATCCATTCCCGTGCACTCACCGAACGTCTCCTCCTTTCACGCCGTATCGCCGATCAGCGGTTGTTCTCATCGAAAAGTTCGCCCTCGAGCGGCAGTTCGCCACCCACGGGCGGGTCCACCGGGGCGTCCTGCGCCGCCGGCGCGGGAGCGGCTCCCGGCTCGTGGTCGGTGACCCCGACCATCGCCGCGCGCAGCACCCGCTCGCCGAAGCGGTAACCGCGGCGCATGACCGTGGTGACCGTCGGGCCCGCGACGTCCGGCGAAGTGCTGTGCTGGACGGCCTGGTGCACGCTCGGGTCGAAGGGCTCGCCCTCGGCGCCGAACGGCTCGAGCCCCGATCGCTGCAGGCTCCCGACCAGCTTCTCGCCGACCGCCTTGAAGGCGCCCGTGAGATCGCCGTGCTGCTCCGCGCGCTCGAGGTCGTCGAGCAGCGGGAGCAGGTCGTCGATGACCGACGCCTTGGCACCGGCGACGACCTGCTCGCGGTCGCGGTCCACGCGCTTGCGGTAGTTGGCGTACTCCGCCTGGAGCCGCTGGAGGTCGGCGGTGCGTTCCGCCAGCTCCTTCTCCAGGCCGGTGGCCACCGTCACCGAATCGTCCACGATGGAGTCCCCGAGGCCGGGGCCCGCGTGGGTCGCGGGCACCGGCTCGACGGGCTCCACCGTGTCCACCGGGTCTTCCGAGGGAGCGGCGTGCTTCGGACCGTCCTGGGGTTCGGCGGCCGGGGCGGCCGGGCGGACTTCACCGGTCAGCGGATCGATCCGCCTGCGGTCCCGCACGACCACCGGTTCCTCCGGGCCCCGGCCCTCGGTTTCGTCGTAGCGTCCCGTCACTTCTTGTCCTTCTCGTCCTCTTCGACGATCTCGGCGTCGACGACGTCGTCCGCCTTGGCCTGCGAACCGGTGCCCGCGCCGGCCGAACCGGTCGCGCCTTCACCGGCGGCACCCGCGGCACCTTCGGCGCCCGGGGTGGCGTTGGCGTAGAGCGCGGTGCCCAGCTCCTGCGAAGCGGTGTTCAGCTTCTCGATGGACTCGCGGATCTTCGCCGAGTCGGTGCCCTTGAGCGCCTCGTTGGCCTCGTCGATCGCGGACTTCACCTTGCCCTTGAGCTCGTCGGGCAGCTTGTCCTCGTTGTCCTTGACGAACTTCTCGGTCTGGTAGACCAGCGTCTCCGCCTGGTTGCGGGTCTCCGCCTCCTCGCGGCGCTGCTTGTCCTCCTCGGCGTGCGCCTCGGCGTCCTTGACCATGCGCTCGATGTCGTCCTTCGGCAGCGCGGAGCCACCGGTGATCGTCATCGACTGCTCCTTGTTCGTGCCGAGGTCCTTCGCGAGGACGTGCACGATGCCGTTGGCGTCGATGTCGAAGGTGACCTCGATCTGCGGCACGCCACGCGGGGCGGGCGGAAGACCGGTCAGCTCGAACATGCCGAGCTTCTTGTTGTGCGCGGCGATCTCGCGCTCACCCTGGAACACCTGGATCTGCACCGACGGCTGGTTGTCGTCCGCGGTGGAGAAGATCTCCGAACGCTTGGTCGGGATCGTGGTGTTCCGCTCGATGAGCTTGGTGAACACGCCGCCCTTGGTCTCGATGCCCAGCGAAAGCGGGGTCACGTCGAGCAGCAGGACGTCCTTGACCTCGCCCTTGAGCACACCGGCCTGCAGCGCGGCGCCGACGGCGACGACCTCGTCCGGGTTGACACCCTTGTTCGGCTCGCGGCCGCCGGTCAGCTCCTTGACCAGGTCCGACACGGCGGGCATGCGGGTGGAACCACCCACGAGCACGACGTGGTCGATGTCGCCGACGGCGACACCCGCGTCACGGATGACGTTGTTGAACGGCTTGCGGGTGCGCTCCAGCAGGTCCGAGGTGATCTTCTGGAACTCGGCGCGGGAGAGCTGCTCGTCGAGGAACAGCGGGTTCTTGTCCGCGTCCACGGTGATGTACGGCAGGTTGATGCTGGCCGAGTTCGAGCTGGACAGCTCGATCTTCGCCTTCTCGGAGGCCTCACGGATGCGCTGGAGCGCCATCTTGTCCTTGGTGAGGTCGATGCCGTTGGACGACTTGAACTTGTCGACCAGCCAGGTGACGATCCGCTCGTCCCAGTCGTCACCGCCGAGGTGGTTGTCACCGGAGGTCGCGCGGACCTCGACGACGCCCTCGCCGATCTCCAGCAGCGAGACGTCGAACGTACCGCCACCGAGGTCGAAGACCAGGATGGTCTGTTCCTTCTCGCCCTTGTCGAGGCCGTACGCCAGCGCGGCCGCGGTGGGCTCGTTGACGATGCGGAGCACGTTCAGGCCGGCGATCTGCCCGGCCTCCTTGGTGGCCTGCCGCTGCGCGTCCTCGAAGTAGGCAGGGACGGTGATGACCGCGTCGGTGATGGTCTCGCCCAGGTACGCCTCGGCGTCGCGCTTGAGCTTCATCAGCACGCGGGCGCTGATCTCCTGCGAGGTGTAGGCCTTGCCGTCGATCTCGGTCTTCCAGTCGGTACCGATGTGCCGCTTGACCGACCGGATGGTCCGGTCGACGTTCGTCACGGCCTGGTTCTTCGCCGGCTGACCGGTCAGCACTTCACCGTTCTTGGCGAAGGCGACGATCGAGGGGGTGGTGCGTGAACCTTCCGAGTTGGCGATGACCGTCGGCTCGCCGCCCTCAAGGACAGCGACGACCGAGTTGGTCGTGCCGAGGTCGATGCCGACCGCTCGCGCCATGGTGTGATCCTCCTGCTAGTTCTTGACCTGCACGTTCGCCCCCACCTTGAGTGGGCGCCACGCAAGTTCTATCGGGATGATGCGGTCTCCGTCAAGCCGGACTTGAGCCGACTGCACTCAACCTTGTATCCGGCTCAACGAGCGACCCGGGCGTCTTGTTCCCGGGCTACCGGCAGACTGTGCCGGGAGCGGGTGTGAGCCCGCTCACCAGGTACTTCACCTCTTCGGTGCGCACGCAGGCCGAGTTGAGCAGCCCCGTGTGCCCGTACCCGGCGTCGACCAGCAACGCCGAGTTCTCGATGTTCCGCGCGAGCCCCTTCGCCCAGACGAGCGGCGTCGCCGGATCGTGTTCGCCGCCGACCACGAGGATCGGGGCCGCGCCCTTCACCTTCTGCGGGCGCGGGAGGTAGGCCGGCGGCACGGGCCAGCCCGCGCAGCCGCTCGCCATGTCCCAGAACTCCGTGTACCGCCAGCCGTGCGGCGCGAGGGTCTTCACCAGACCCTGCATCGCCCGCATGTCGGCATAGGAGGTGAACGGCGAGCCGAAGTCGTGGCAGCCGATCGAGCGGTACGCGCCGTAGGACGGGTCCAGCTGCGAGTAAGGCGCCAGCCCGTCCGCGTTCCCCGCGGCCGCGGCCTCGACCGCCTTCGCCAGCTCCGGCCAGAACGCCGGGATGATCAGCGCGCCGTAGAAGCCGGACGCCATTTCCTCGGCGGTCAGGTTCCGGCCGAGCTGTTTCGACGGCACGCCGCCGGGCGTGGCCATCAGCTTGTCGTAGGTGGCGAGGGCGTCCTTGCCGCGAAGCACGCAGTCCGCCGACGTCGTGCACCACTTCGCGAAGTCCTTGAGCGCGCTTTCCGTCGCGATGGTCTCGTCGATGACGGCCAGCCGGGTCGGCCGCGAATGGTCGACGGCGCCGTCGAGCACCATCACGCGGACGCGCTTCGGGTACTTCTCCGCGTACACGGCGCCGAGTTCGGAACCGTAGGAGACGCCGAGCCAGTTCACCTTCGGCTCGCCCAACGCGATCCGGATCGCTTCGACGTCGTCCGCGGCGTGCCAAGTGTCCACAGAGGACAACTCCGGTCCGGTCCTCTTGAGACACTCGGTGCCCGAGACGCGGTTGTGCGCGATGAGCTTGTCGTAGTCCGCGCGGCTTTTCGGGAAGCGGCTGATCGCGGGATCGTGCAGCTCCGGCCCGCAGGTGATCGCGGGCCTGCTTTCGCCGACGCCGCGCGGGTCGAACCCGATGACGTCGAAACGCTGCCGCACTTCGGCCATTTCCGATTTGTCCAGCGCGAAACCGCGGCCGCCGTACTTGAGCACGGTGACCCCGGCACCGCCGGGCCCGCCCGGGTTCGTCAGCAGCGAGCCGACGCGGCGCGCGGGATCGGTCGCGGGCAGTTTCGCCAGCGCGATCGACACGGTGCCGCTCACCTGGAGGTTCGCGCATTCCAGCGTCGGCGCGTACTCGGTCGCGCAGGGTTTCCAGTCGAGCCGGGGCGCGGCCGACGCGGGCAGCGCTGAAAGCGGCAGCAGGGTCAGCGCGGTGACCACCGCGAGCGTCTTCATGCGGCCCGGACCGTGATCGAGCCGGTGCCGGACTTGAGGTCCAGGACGTTCGCCGAAGCCTGGTCCTGACGCACGCCGCCGGTCTCGACCGTGCCGGTGTCCGTGTCGGCGTCGATGCGATACGCGCCGTCGGGAACGGTGACGGTGACCTTCCCGGTCTCGGCTTTCGCCGTGACCATGCCCGGTTTGGCCAGCCCGACCTTGATGTCCCCGGTACCGGTGCTCAGCTTCACCGGGCCGGTCGGATTCACGACCTCGAGATCGCCGGTGTCACCGTGGAGATCCACCGAAGCCGCGCGGGCAAGCTTGATCTTGCCGGTGCCGATCGACCCGGAGATCGCCAGTTCGCGCGGCACCACGACGTCGTAGTCGACGCCGCACTGGCTGCACCCGCCGAGGACCAGCGTGCCGTTCTCGACGCTGTGCGTCTTGCCGGGATTCTTTCCGGTGTAAGTCACTTCGCGGCGCAGCGAGACGGGCGCGCCGTCCTCGACCCGGAGCGTGACGCCGCCGACCGGGACGTCCACCCGGATCGCGGTGACCTGCTCGGTGACGGGCGTGCCGTCGCTCAGCGTCTCGCGGCTTTCGCCTGTGCAGCCGACGATGCCGAAAGCCGTCAGCGCGCCGAGAGCGAGCGCGCCGAGGACACGCTTCTCCTTGATTCCCATGAGAAAGTGTTCCCCCGATAAGTCCGTCAGGCCGCTTTGACCTTGACGCTTCCGCTGTCAGTGGTGAGATCGAGCTTGTACTGGGCCGAACCGGACTGGTTCACGTCGATGTCGCGGCGGCCGCTGTCGGTGGTGCCGGTGACGTCGTAGTCGCCGGAAGGAACGGTGACCTCGATCGAGCCGCTGTCGCTCTTGGCCGTGACGTTCGCGGCCTTGACCAGTTCGAGGTCGATACGGCCGCTGTCGGCCTGCGTCTTCACGTTCCCGCCGAGCCGCTCGCCCTTGATGGCGCCGGAACTCGCGTGGACGTCGACGTCCTGCCCGATGTTCTTCAGCTCGACGCGGCCGGAGTCGGCCCTGACCTTCACCGTACCCGGCACGTCGCTCACCTCGACCCGGCCGGAGTCGACCGTGATGTCCACAGTGGACACCCCGGCGATCTCCACCGCGCCGGAGTCGACCTTGCCCGAGACCGGGATCCCCGCCGGGACGATGACGTCGTAGGCGACCTCGCAGTTGTTGCCGCAGCCGGCGAGGACCAGGGTGTCCCCCTCCACGCGGTACGCGTCGCCCGGCTTGTTCCAGCGGTACTCGAACGCTTGGTGGACCTTCACCGGGCCGCTGCCCGTGCGGATCTTGACGGCGCCGTCTTCGTTGTCGACGCGGACGTTCTTGATCGACTGGGTGAGCTCGCTGGTCGCCTCCGCGTCGGAAGGCCACCACCAGCCGAGACCGGTGAGCACACCGACGCCGATCAAAGCGATGCCGCCGAAGGCGAGGAGTGGGCGCGCCATGGTCTTGAGTCCCTCCAGAGCAGGTTTTCGTGTAGCTCGACGCTAAGGGCAGCGCGGCGGGTTGGACATAGGGGTAACCCCCGGATTCGTCCCTGAACCCGCACCCGGGTCCTCGGGGTCATAACCTGACTTCGTCATCTGATCCACGACCAGGAGGACGCATGCCGCAGGCACCCGATCCGTACGACTTCCTGCCCGATCTGCCTGCCTTCACCTTGAGCAGCATCGACATCGAAGAAGGCGGCTTCCTGCCGACACCCCAGCTTTCCGGGATCTTCGGCGCGGGCGGCGAAGATCGCTCGCCGCAGCTGTCCTGGGAGGGCTTCCCCGAGGGGACCAAGAGTTTCGCCGTGACCTGCTACGACCCCGACGCCCCGACGGCGAGCGGGTTCTGGCACTGGGCGGTGTTCGACATCCCGGTGTCGGTGACCGCGCTGGCCGCGAACGCGGGCGACGAAGCGGGCTCCGGTCTGCCGAAGGGCGCTGTGACCCTGAAGGGTGACGGTGGCGTGAAGCAGTTCCTCGGCGCCGCCCCGCCTCCCGGGCACGGGCCGCACCGGTACATCTTCGCGGTGCACGCCGTCGACGTCGAAAAGCTGGACGTCGGCGAGGACGCCACTCCGGCGCTGCTGGGCTTCAACCTCTTCAGCCACGCCATCGGCCGGGCGACCCTGACGGCCCTGCACGAGAACAAGGGCTGAGCCGAAGGGGACTTTCCCCGCATGCGACGTGGCGAAAGCGCGGCGGTCTCAATCG
>NZ_MUXN01000017.1 GCF_001995215.1 Amycolatopsis azurea DSM 43854 | reverse complement strand
CGCTGGGTGCGGGGCCGTCCCCCAGGGAGGGCGGGGGGCTGGGGTGGGGCGGGTTTGGCATTCGGCCCAGGTGAGTGGGGTCAGCGGTCCGAGAAGAGGGTGCCGCCGGAAGCCCAGTGTTCGGCGGGGATCTCGTTGATGGTCACCCAGACGCCGTCGGGGTTGCCGCCGCAGGTGCGGACGAAGGCGTCGGTCACCTCTCGGACGAGGGCCTGCTTCTGTTCGGCCGTGCGGCCGGGGAACATCGAGACACTGATCATCGGCATGACCGCACCTTAGAGGCCGCGGTCGTGCTTCCGGAGCCTGTCCACCGCGTAGGCGTCACCTTCGAAGGTGATCCGGGCGGCGTCGCGGCCGAAAACGAACAGCAGCAGTTCGATCGGCGCACCGACCACGGTCACCGTGTCCGGGCCTTCCTTCACCCGCGCTTCGCGGCCTTCGGGAGTCTTCAGGACCACGCCGACCGGTGATTTCCGCAGATTCAGCTTCGAGGCCTGCTTGGCCGACTTCCACGCCGCCGCGTCCCGCGCGGACTCGGCCGGACGCGGCTCCCAGCCGGACTGCCCGCGCCGGACGTCCTCGTGGTGCACCAGGAACTCCGCGCTGTTCGTCAGCTCGTCGAGCGCACCGATCGACGTCGGCCAGTACCAGGCCGGACCCGAACGCACCTTCCCGACGACCTCGGCCCACGGCCGCGCCGCATAGGAGTCCTGCACCCGCTGCGTGTACGA
Organism: Amycolatopsis azurea DSM 43854; assembly: GCF_001995215.1. GTDB lineage: Bacteria > Actinomycetota > Actinomycetes > Mycobacteriales > Pseudonocardiaceae > Amycolatopsis > Amycolatopsis azurea. Next base: position 142,067 of record NZ_MUXN01000017.1, on the reverse strand, counting down.
CGCCAGCGCCGGCACCAGAATCCCCGGCGCCGCGTCCGGCCGCCGCTCACGGACCAGCAAATGCGCCGCCAGATCCCGCGTCTTCCAGCCCGCGCACAACGTCGGCGCGTCCGGCCCGACCTCTTCGAAAAGCTCGCTCAACGCACGACGTTCGTCTCCGGCGACTCCCATACCCCACGACGTTACGCGCCAGTAGGGCCCGGGGAAATCCGGCGTGACGCAGGGCACCCGGCTCAGTGATGGAACGCCGTCCGCCGACCAGGCCGATGATCGAGCTCCGGCAGCAGCCGCCGGAGATCAGCAAGCAGCAGATCCGCGAGATCATGCGTGAAACCGTTGCGCACCACGATCCGCAGCACCGCGAGATCCGTCCGGTTCTCCGGGAACGTGTACGCCGGGACAAGCCACCCACGCTCCCGAAGCCGCCGTGACACGTCGAACACATCGAAGCCCTCGACGTCCGCCTTCGTCGTGAAGGCGAACACGGGCAGCTGATCACCACGCGTCAGCAGCTCGAACGGGCCCAGCCCGGCGATCCCGTCCGCCAGCTGGGTCGCCACATCACGCGAAGCCTGTTGCACCGCACGGAAACCTTCCCGCCCGAGCCGGACGAACGTGTAGTACTGCGCGGCCACCTCGGCACCGGGACGCGAGAAGTTCAACGCGAAAGTCGGCATGTCGCCACCGAGATAATTGACGTTGAAGACGAGCTCCTCCGGCAACGCCGCCTTGTCCCGCCACAGCACCCAGCCGACACCGGGATAGACCAGCCCGTACTTGTGCCCGGACGTGTTGATCGACGCCACCCTCGGCAACCGGAAATCCCAGACCAGCTCCGGATCCAGGAACGGCGCGATCATCGCGCCCGAAGCACCGTCCACATGCACCGGGATGTCCCAGCCCGACCGGTCCCGCAGCCCGTCGAGCGCGGCCGCGATCTCGGCGACCGGCTCGTAACTGCCGTCGAAAGTGGACCCCAGGATCGCGACGACACCGATCGTGTTCTCGTCGCACCGGGCGATCGCCTCGTCCGCGGTGAGATGGAACCGGTCGCCGTCCATCGGCACCAGCCGAGGCTCGACCTCCCAGTATTCGCAGAACTTCTCCCAGCACACCTGGACGTTCGCGCCCATCACCAGATTCGGCTTCCCGGCGCGCCCCAGCTTCGACCAGCGGCGCTTCAACGCCATCCCGGCGAGCATGCAGGCCTCGGACGACCCGGTCGTGGAGCAGCCCATGACCTCCGTGGGATCCGGCGCGTGCCACAGATCGGCGAGGATGTTCACGCATCGCCGCTCGAGTTCCGCGGTCTGCGGGTACTCGTCCTTGTCGATCATGTTCTTGTCGACGCATTCCGCCATCAGCTCGCGCGCCTGCGGCTCCATCCACGTCGTGACGAACGTGGCCAGATTGAGCCGGGCGTTGCCGTCGAGCATCAACTCGTCGCGCACCACCTGGAGCGCGGTGTCGGGCGGCAGCGGATCTTCGGCGAGGCTGTCGTGCGGGAGCCGGATGTTCGCGGCGAGCGCGGGATACGCGCCGGCGTACAACGGATTGGCCCCGCTCTTGCGGTCCGGATCGGTCGGCTTCCCCTTGTGCAGCACCATGACCCGAACGTAGCGCCTCGCGGGTGGTAGGGACGGTCAGAACCGTCCCTACCACTCACGAGAGGTGAAAGGTCAGGCCTGCTGCGCCTGCCACATCCAGTGCGCCTTTTCGAGCTCCTGCGTGATCGCGATCAACAGGTCCTGGGTGACCAGGTCGCTCTTGTCGGTCTCGTCGATGCGCTTGCGCAGGCGCTCGATCAGCGCAGCGAGGATGTCGACGATCGCGCCGACCGTGGACTCGACGGACTGCCAATTGTCGGGATAGTCCGGCAGCCCGGAGCTCTCCACAACGGCCTTCGCCTGGCCGTTCGGCGAGACACCGATGGCGTTGGCGCGCTCGGCGACCTCGTCGGTGTACTGGCGCGCGGTGTCGACCAGCTCGTCGAGCTGGAGGTGCACACTGCGGAAGTTCGCGCCGACGACGTTCCAGTGGGCCTGCTTCGCGATCAGCGACAGATCCACCAGATCGACCAGCGTGGCCTGCAAGGCGTTACCGGTGATCTCCTTGTCGGCTTCGCTCAGCGGACTCTTGATCGGAGACTTGCCCATCTTCGGTCTTCCTTTCAGAAATCAGTCGGTTCGGGAGTGGACCTGCCTCGCGCGGGAAATCAGACCGTCGCGGACAGCGCGACCTCGATGTTCCCCCGGGTCGCGTTCGAGTAGGGGCACACCTGGTGCGCCTGCTCGACGAGCTGATCGGCCTGCGCCTGCTCCAGACCGGGCAGCGAAACCTTGAGTGCCACGGCGAGACCGAAACCCTCGCCCTGTTTGAGCACGCTGACCTCGGCTGAGACGGTGGAACCCTCCAGCTTCACCTTGGCCGCGCGTGCGACGACCTGGAGCGCCGAGTGGAAACAGGCCGAATAGCCCGCGGCGAACAGCTGCTCGGGGTTCGTCTTGTCCCCGCCCGGCCCGCCCATCTCCTTCGGGATCGCCAGCGATTCGTCGATGACGCCGTCGGAGGACGTGACCTCACCGTTGCGGCCGTCGCCGCGAGCGGTGGCAACAGCGGTGTACAGAGCCTCAGCCATTCTTCGCCTACCTCCTGGATTCAAGACACGCCCCGTTGAGCGTCTCTGTGGTGCCAACGTCCCGCAACCGCGAAACCTTGCCACCCCATGGCAGGCATCACGTCCGGGAATTACCCGGACGAAGACCGAAACAAACGACTAGTGACCGGCGCGACTCCGCGCGAACTCGGCGACCTGGCTACCGATCAGGCGAAGCGTGCGGACGGTCTTGTCGTCGGAGGCGCCGCCCGCCTCGTCGAACTTGGTCTCCGCGGTGTTGATCGAACCACCCAAAGGGGTGGCCCAGCCGCGTAGCGCGTGCGTGATCGTGCGCAGCTGCTCCAGCGTGGTGACCGCGGCCTGCCAGCCGAACGCGACGGCGGCCAGGCCGACCGCGCGGCCGTCGAGATACGGGCGGGCGTCGTCACGCAGGTCCTCGACGTAGTCCAAGGCGTTCTTGACCAAGCCGGACAACGCGCCGTGATAGCCGGGCGAGACCACGACGATCCCGTCGGCGCGGCGGATCGCCTCGACCAGACGAACGGCCCTTTCGTGCCGCTCCGCCAACGCGGTGTCGTAGAACGGCAACACCAGCTCGGGTCCGGCGATCAGTTCGGTGGTGACCCCGGCCTCGGCGGCGCCGTCCAGGGCGATGCGCAGCGCGCGCTCGGATTGCGAGCCCTCCCGCAGGGAGCCGCCGATACCGAGGACATGAACCGCGTTCGTCGAAGTCACGCTTTCGAGGCTAACCCCTCTACTTAAGTGGAGGACCACGATCTGGAACGGAGTCCTGCGTCACACTCGTTCGACTCAACGGCCGCCGGTCCCGCTGGACGGTCTACCTACTCGCAAGTAACCTGTCGGGAAGCCCCCAGGAGGAGACATGGCGATACCGCTCCAGATCCGTGCCGAGGCCGCGTTTTCGCAGCTGGCGTTCTGGCTCCCGCAGCCGATCAGAAGGGCCATCGCCGGTCCGCCGCTCCGGCTGGACGGACAGGAACTCGCCCTCGACGCCCAGCTCCTGCTTCGCCTCCAGAAGCTGGCGAAGGCGTCACTGGTGCGGGGAAGCGTCGAAGAGTCGCGCCGCCTGCTCCTGGCGAGCAGGCACCTGGTCAGCGGACCGACGATCGAGCCGGTCGCCACCAAGGAGCTGCGGATCCCGACCGGCGACGGCGACGTGCCCGCCACGCTCTACACGCCCGCCGGCCTCCCGGACCCGTCCGGCCTGCTGGTGTTCTTCCACGGCGGCGGCTGGGTGGTCGGCAGCCGCGTCTCGCACGACAACACCGTCCGCTACCTGGCGAAACAGGCCGGGGTGCGGGTGCTTTCGGTGGAGTACCGGCTCGCGCCCGAGACGCAGTTCCCCGGCGCGACCGAAGACGCGATCGCGGCGTTCGAGTACGCCTTCGCGAAGGCGCGGGACCTGGGCGCCGACCCGGCCCGCATCGCCGTCGGCGGCGACAGCGCGGGCGGGAACCTCGCGGCGGTGACCGCACAGCAGGCGGTGAAACGCGGCGGCGGGATCCCGGCGTTCCAGCTGCTGTTCTATCCGGCGACGGATTTCACCGTGCGCCGCCGGTCCCGGGAATTGTTCGCGGAGGACCTGTTCCTCACCGATTCGGATATGACCTGGTTCGAAGGCCATTACGTGCCGAAAGGCACCGATCTGCACAACCCGAAACTGTCCCCGCTGCACGGCGACGTTTCCGGATTGCCGCCCGCGTATATCGCGACGGCCGGTTTCGATCCGCTGCGCGACGAGGGCGAGGCTTACGCGGAGAAATTGCGGAAGGCCGGGGTCCCGGTGGCGCTCAGCCGCCAGCCGGACCTGATCCACGGGTACATCAACTTCCTCGGCGTCGGCCGCCGGTTCCGCGAGGCGACGGCCGAAGCGGCGGGCGCCCTGCGGCTGGGCCTCGCCCCGAAGTGACGGCCAGAGCCCGGGTGAGGAGAAATGTCCCCACCCGGGCTCCGGCCCCCATTTCGTGGCCCGCCGCCCTGCACGGCGGAACCAGACGACACCTCCGGTCTAGGGCGTGGGGAGCGGCACCGGCGGCACCGGCAGCGGCGGGACAGGGAGTCCGCCGAGCAGGCCGGCGAGGATGCCGGTCACGGCCGTCAACAGGGCTTTCACCAGGTCGCTGACGATCTTCAGCGGTCCGGGAAGGTCCGGCAGCGACGGGATCGGCACCGGCAGCGGCGGCAGCTGGCGCGCCTTGGCCGTCGGGTCGGCCAGCAGCCTGCTGGACTCGACGGAGCGGCCCTGGGCGAGGTCGCCGAGCTTCTGTGTCTCGGTCTGGATCTGGTAGCGCTTGCCTGCGGCGATGTCACCGAGGACGGGGCTCAGCCTGTCCAAGTCCGCCCGCGTCTTGGCGACGTCGCCGCCGTAGGCCACCTTGGTGAGGCCGTCTCGCATCTGCAGCACCTGCGCGGCGAGCGCCTGCGTATTCGACGAACCCTTTCCACCATCGGTACTAGCCGTCGCGGCGCCGGCTGAGGCCACCGCCAACAGACTGCCCGCGGCTACCGCGGCAATCGTCCGGGCAATGTTGCCTTTCATTCCCTTACCTCCTGGCCTCTGGGACCTGACGAGGTAATCGATACCCGCCGTATCGGCCGAACACCACCCGATCACCGGTTTGCACATTTTTCTAACCCTTACGTGCCGGATTCGTTCCCGGTGAAGACCCCCATAATTGATTAACGTCGAAATCTTGCGCTTCCCCCTGAAGATCATCCTTTTGCCGTCATTTTATGACCGCCCGTGACCGGGCGACACGGCCGCACGTTTCGTTCACCCACAGCGGTGTAAACGGTGATCGTTTGGCTTCATCACTCCGTCGGACAGGCGTGTCGCACTGCTCCACTCGGGGTGTCCCCCACGCACGCCCCGCCGTCTTCTGGTTTCACATGCGAGTGGGGACATGGAAACGCACCCGGTGCGCGGGGGATGACGCGCACCGGGTGCGTTCCGGTGGTGGGAGCAGCTCTCCGAAGAGAGGTCTTTACTTGCGGAAGGCGTCCGCGACCTTGTCGCCGAGGTCCTTGTCGACGTTCCGCCAGTACTCGAAGACGCGCTCCAGCACCGGCTGCGAGACGTCGTTCGAGGCGTGGCCGATGATGTTGTTCGCGAGCCGCTCGCGCTGCTCGTCGTCCATCACGTCGCGCACGAGCGTGCCCGGCTGGCCGAAGTCGTCGTCCTCGGCGTGGAGCTTGTACGCCGAGCGGATGACCTCGTCCTCGACGCCGTAGCCCGACGCGGTCTCGGCGGCGATCTCCGCGTTCGCGTGCGGGCCGCCCTTGGAGTTCGGCGCGTACACCGGGTCGCCCGGGTTGTTGTAGCGCATCGCGCCGTCGCGCGAGTAGCTGTTCACCGGGGACTTCGGCGCGTTGACCGGGAGCTGCGTGTAGTTCGCGCCGATCCGGTAGCGGTGCGCGTCCGGGTACGCGAACAGGCGGCCCTGCAGCATCTTGTCCGGCGACGGGCCGATGCCCGGCACCAGGTTGGACGGCTCGAACGCCGCCTGCTCGATCTCGGCGAAGTAGTTCGCCGGGTTGCGGTCGAGCACCCAGCGGCCGACCTTGATCAGCGGGTAGTCGCCCTTCGGCCACACCTTGGTCAGGTCGAACGGGTTGAACCGGTAGTCCGCGGCCTCGGCGTAGGGCATCACCTGGACGTACAGCGTCCAGCTGGGGTGGTTGCCCTTCTCGATGTTCTTGAACAGGTCGCGGATGTAGTAGTCCGAGTCCTCGCCCGCGATGCGGTCCGCGTCGGCCTGCGGCAGGTAGCCGATGCCCTGGTCGGTCTTGAAGTGGTACTTGACCCAGAACTTCTCGCCGCCGGCGTTCTCCCACAGGTAGGTGTGCGAGCCGAAGCCGTCCATCTCGCGCCAGTTCGACGGGATGCCGCGGTCGCCCATCAGCCAGGTGACCTGGTGCGCGGACTCGGGCCGCAGCGTCCAGAAGTCCCACTGGATGTCGTGGTCGCGCAGGTGGTTGTCGGCGCGGCGCTTCTGCGAGTGGATGAAGTCCGGGAACTTGATCGGGTCGCGGATGAAGAACACCGGGGTGTTGTTGCCGACGAGGTCGTAGTTGCCCTCGGAGGTGTAGAACTTCACCGCGAAACCGCGCGGGTCGCGCCACGTGTCGGGCGAACCGTTCTCGCCGGCGACCGACGAGAAGCGGACCAGGCTCTCGGTGCGCACACCCGGCTGGAACAGCGCGGCCTTCGTGAACTGGCTGACGTCCTCGGTGACCTCGAGGAAGCCGTGCGCGCCGCCGCCCTTCGCGTGGACGACACGCTCCGGGACGCGCTCACGGTTGAACTGGGCGTTCTTCTCGATCAGGTAGTGGTCCTGGAGCAGGATCGGGCCGTTGGCACCCACCGTCAGCGAATCGTTGTCGCTGGCGACGGGGATGCCCACGTTGTTCGTGGTCGGCAAGGTCACGCCGGTGCCTCCTGGTTCGTGGTGGTGAAGCGGTCAGCCACACCAGCTTCGCCCGAGTGCGCGTGCTCAGCACTTCGTGGACGACCTGGTTCACCCACCCTCTCGCGTAAACTGGAATCAGTCAAGAAAAGACCCCGGGGCGGGTGACCGGCGTGACGTCCGCCATGCGCGAAAAAAACTTGCACGCGCGTACCAAGTTACGTTCTCATCGGATCATGGCCCTCGCTCCGTATCGTCGCGTGTTAGCCGTGCCCGGGGTTCGCGGCTCGATGCTGCTGATGTTCCTGGCGCGGCTCCCGATGACGGCGATGGGCGTGACGATGACGCTGTACGTCGTCAACGACCTGGGCCGCGGCTACGGGGCCGCCGGGCTGATCGGCGCGGCCACCACGCTCGGCAGCGCCTTCGGGGCGCCGCTCGTCGGCCGGTACGTCGACCGCTACGGGCTGCGGCCGGTGGTCGCGATCTGCGGGCTGGCCTCGTCGGCGTTCTGGATCAGCGCGCCGCATCTGCCGTACCAGGTGCTGTTGGCTGTCGCGCTCCCCGCGGGCGTGCTTTCGGTACCCGCCGGGACGCTCGCGCGGCTGGTGCTCACCGCGCTCGTGCCCTTGGAGCAGCGGCGGGCGGCCTACTCGCTGGACACGATCCTGGTGGAGGCGTCGTTCATGATCGGGCCGTCGGCCGGGATCATGGCGATCACGCAGCTGCCCGCGGTCTACGCGCTCACCGGGATCGGGGTCTGCTTCGCGATTTCGGCGACGCTGATCTACCGGATGAACCCGCCGATCCGCGCCGAGGCCGACGCCGAAGTGGTCACCGGCGAGCGGCCGTCCGTGCGGAGCTGGCTCACCGGACGGCTCGTGATGGCGATGTTCATCTCCGCCGGCGCGCTGTTCTGCCTGGTCGGCATGGAACTCGCCGCACTGGCGACCCTGCGCGCGAGCGGAGACATCGCCTGGTCCGGGCTGCTGATCACGTTCATGTGCGTCGCGTCCGTCCTCGGCGGGGCGATCCACGGCGCGGTCCGGCGGTCGCTTTCGCAGGGCACGCTGATGGTGCTGCTCGCGGTGCTGACGCTGCCGGTCGGGCTGATCGACCACCCGTGGTGGCTGCTGGCGATCGTGCTCTTCCCGAGCAACGTGCTGTGCGCGCCGACGCTCGCGGCGAGCACGGAGACGGTCAGCGCGGCGGCCCCGGCTCGGGTCCGCGGTGAGGCGATGGGCCTGCTGGACGCGGCCAGCCGCATAGGGCTGGCGGTCGGGAGCCCGATCATCGGGTTCGTGATCGACCACTCCAGCCCCGGCTGGGGGTTCGCGGCGTCGGCGCTGGGCGCGCTGGCGATCGCTTCGGTCGGCCTGTTCTGGCGGCGGTCGCGCACCCCGGCCCCGGTTCCCGCGCTCACTTCCTCCTGACGTGGGCTGAAGGGGCCCTTCACCGCGTGCGATGCGGTGAAGGGCCCCTTCGTGGCGTCTTATGCGGGGAAAGTCCCCTTCAGCTCCGGCTAGGCGCAGACCTTGCGGAGCGCGTCCAGCCGGTCGAGGTTGCGCTTGGTCCAGTCCGCGATCTTGCCCGCGTCCTGGATGTTCTCCTTCTGCACCTGGAGGTACGAGTCGGCCATGCCGGTGAGGGCACTCGCGACGTTCTGCTCGCCGACGCTGTTCGCCAGCTCGCGCAGGCGCTTCTCCTTGTCCGCGGCCCGCTCCTTGATCGTCGCCGGGTCCGGGTTGAGGTCGGCGAGGCTGAGCGCCTCGGCGCAGGCGCCGACCTTCGTCGCGGCCTTGTTCGTCTGATCGACCGCGTTCGTGACCTCGCTGCAGCCCGCCAGCGTGAGTCCGGCGGCCGCCAGTAGCGCCGCGAATACCAACCTCTTCATGCGTTCAGCGTAGCGATTTCGTGGGTGGTATGTCGGGTTCCCCTGACCACCACCCACGAATCACCGGGTAATTCAGCCCTTCACGCAGACGACCTGCTTGAGGTGCGCGACCACCTCGACGAGATCCGTCTGCGCCTTGATGACCGTTTCGATGTCCTTGTACGCGGCCGGGATCTCGTCCACCACACCGGAGTCCTTGCGGCATTCCACCCCGGCGGTCTGCGCGGCGAGGTCTTCGGCGGTGAACAGCTTCTTGGCCTTGTTCCGCGACATCCGGCGGCCCGCGCCGTGCGACGCGGACTGGAAGGACGACGCGTTCCCGAGCCCGCGCACGATGTACGAACCGGTGCCCATGCTGCCCGGGATGATCCCGAGGTCACCCGAACCCGCGCGGATCGCGCCCTTGCGGGTCACCAGCAGTTCGACGTCGTCGTAGGTCTCTTCCGCCACATAGTTGTGGTGGAGGCAGAACCGCGCTGACCAGCGCCGGAGCCCCGATTCTGGGGCAGATCTGGGGCAAACATGCTCGCGTTCGACCTCTACCGGCCGCGTGTTCGGCCGGCCTTGACCGTTGTCGGCGCCCCGCCGGCCGCCCGGTTCGGGCGGTGGACGCCGTACCTCCGCGCCGTCGCGGCCTACCTCGCGGTGCGCGTCCTCGGCGTGGCGATGCTCGCCGTGATGGCGGCGCCGCGCGACCTGCCGCTGCTCGAGCGATTGAGCGCTTGGGATGGCTGGTGGTACCTGCAAATCGCCGAGCGCAACTACGGCGGGGTGCCCGAACCCCTCGACGCCGCGGGCGAGCTTTTCCCTGCTGCCCCAATGGGTTTCTTCCCGCTGTACCCCGGCGCCATGCGGGTACTCGGCGAACTCGGCCTACCGCTGTTGGCGGCCGGGCTGGTCGTGTCGACGGGCGCCGGCGTCGTCGCCGCGTGCGGGTTGCAACGAATCGGCGAACGGTTCGGCGGGCAGCGGGTGGGCCTGGTCCTCGTCGTGTTGTGGGCGGGCGCGCCGATGTCGATCACACAGTCGATGGTGTACACCGAAAGCCTGTTCGTGGCGCTCGCCGCGTGGTCGTTGGTCGGGGTGCTCGAGCGCCGGTTCGGGATGGCCGCAGTGTGCACCATGTTCGCCGGGCTGACCCGGTCGACCGCGGTCGTCCTGGTCGCCGTCGTCGTGGTCGCCGCAGTGCTCGCCGCTACGCGCGGCCGCGGCCGCGACCGGTGGCAGTTGCTGGGATGGGCGGCGATCGCGCCGCTGGGATTGGCCGGCTACTGGGGATTCGTCGCGGCGCGCACGGGGAGCCTGACCGGGTGGCAGGACATCGAACTGCGCGGGTGGGGTGTCCGGTGGGACTGGGGACGCGAGGCGGCCGAGTACACCGTGCGGCTACTCACCCGTGAGGGCAGCCGGTTCGAGACGCTCGTGCTGTTCGTGACGGTCGCCGCGGTGATCCTCGGCGCGGTCATGATCGCGCGCCGGATGCCGTGGCCGCTGGTCGCCTACGGGATCGGCGTCGCCGTCCTCGCGATCGGAACCGCCGGGTTCCCTCAAATGCGGGGCCGTTTCTTGCTGCCCGCGTTCGTGCTGCTGCTGCCCGTCGCCGTCGGCCTCGCGAAACGTCGCCCGTCAACGGCCGTCGCCGTCGCCGCGGCGTTCGTGCTGTTCGGCTGCTGGTACTCGGCGTACTCGCTCACCGCGTGGCAGCACGGCATCTAGCCGAGATCTCGTCAGATCGCCGGAGGTGGGCCGCAGCAACTGCGGTGAGGCTTCCTTCGCCGCGGCTACGCTCGCGCAGCCGCGGCGAGGATGTCCCGCGCCTTGTCGCCTTCTGCCGCCACTTCCCAAAGCATGTCGATCAGGCGACTGTGCACGGCAAGTTCGTCCGGGTCGTCGATGGTCAGTTCTGCTGTGACCGTCTCGACCAGCACGACGTCATCGATGATCCACCACCCGTGCAGCAGCGGATATGGCAGCTGGACGTCGAGCGGCACGATGCCAACGCGAACGTCGGGCATGCCAATGCTCGCGATCAGGCGATGGATTTGACCCAGCATGATCTCGCGGGGAGCGATCGGATGGCGTAGGGCTGACTCGGAAATGAGTAGCTCGATCTTTCTGCCAGGCTCGAACAAGATCTGTTGCCGTTTCATGCGGCTGCGAACTGCCTCGGTGATGTCCTGGCGGCCGCCGTGCAGTTCGGCGTGCGCGGTGAGGATGTGCCGGGCGTACTCCGGAGTTTGGAGCAGCCCAGGCACAACGACCTCGAACGCGCGGATGACACGGGCTCGTGCCTCGCGATCGACGGACTCTTCTTGTCGGGCCCGATGGCCGGCGCGAACTCGGTCCTTCCACGTGATGTACGCCTCGTGGATGCCGGTCAGCATCGCGCGCAGCTGTTCGACATCGTCAGGCGCAGCAGATGCAGCAGTGAGCCACGCGTCGAGATCTTCGGCGCTCGCCGTCTGGCGGCCGTTCTCGATCTTGCTGACTTTCGGCGCGTTCCAGCCGAGCGCCCGCGCGAAGTCCTTGCCGGTGACGAACCCGGCATCGGCGCGGAGTCCGCGCAGACGCTCGCCGAATGCCTCGCGCCGCTTCTCAAAGCTGCTCGCTGCCACTCCCACCCTCGCCTACGTCATGACGAACTCCCGGAACGAGACCGCAGCATCCCACACGCGTTCGCGAATTTCGAGAAATTCGCGAACCTGATCGGGTGCCGTCACCGCGTCGGCGTACTGGAACCCCTCGCGCTCGTCAAAGTGCATGACCGTGGCGAGTTTGTTGTCGAACAGCCAGAAGTCATCCTGTGGCAGATCCATCTCGGCGGCCTGCGCAGCCGACAGGATCCGTACCTCCTCGCCCGCGGCCGCATTGTGTGGCGTCACGGCTAGCTCGAATTTGAGGTAGTCCGTGAGGGGATCAGTAAGTACACGAACTCGGCTGTACCGACGTCCGGACTCGGTTCCTCGCCGGACGTCGTCAAGCCATCCGCGCAGATAGCCCAGGTCTGGTTCGCCACCCGCGAGGTACTGCCTGAGTGCCTCCTGTTCGTACGGTTCGTGGTAGGTGCCTTGGCATTCGAATCGGAACGCCGTGCGCTCAAAGTCATGCAACGCGCGCGCCCACTCGTCGCCGGAGAGGCGATCCATCATGAGTCCTCGAGCGGCAGGAACTTGAGCAAGCCGGCGGGGATCTCAACCGCGGTCTCCCACTCGGGCAGGCCACGCTTGTGCAGCTGCGCAAGCGCGTTCGGATCAGTGATCTTGCTGCCCTGGATCACGAAGGTTCCGCGGTTCGTGGCGTACGCGTTCGGACACTGACCGCCCGTGCTGGTCGTGCCAAGAAACACAAGGTCGAGGGGTTCGTCGTGGTGGGACATCAAGGGCCTCCTATCAGGGGGTTTCGCGAGGATTGATCATGTCAGCGGCGTTTCGCCCTGCGATTGGTCCAATCGTGTGCATTTCGGCTGGATTTCTCGAAATCTCTCCCGCGTGTTCGCGAAATCGTGTGACCCTGATGGACATGACTTCACGACACTGGCGGATCGAACGGCAACAACGGATCAGCGACATACACGGCAAGCGGGTCGTTGTGGCTACTGGTGTCGTGCGGAATCTGAAGGGGCACCTTCGTGTCGCCCTTGCTGTTGACGACGGACCTACCCTGCTTCTCGACGCCACGGAGCGGGATGTTCTTGCCGCACACCTCGACCAGGCCCGAGACGACGTGATGCACCTTGAACGGCACTCACGATGAAGCACCGTTTGAAGGTGCGGCGCCGGGCCGGTCGGCGTGTTCGCCCGCCGGTTCCGCAGGTCGCTGAGGTCGCGAACGCCTCAGATGGCTACGAGTGGCGGATGTTCGGCGGGACCGCGCACCTGTACTTGTCGGCGCGTCTCGCGGATGAATGGGCCCCGACGGTGATCGCGTGGTGCGAGCGGGCTCGTGGGCCGTGGCCTGTCGGTCATGAGCGGGGGCAGGTCGGCCGGATGCGCCTCGAGCCGCGCCACCGGGCAGTGGTGGGCAGTTGCAAGGACTGCGAGCACCAACAGCGGTTGGCGCACATGGACGCGCGGCGCCGCGCCCGGGAGGCATTCAGTGGACGCACGTGACCGGAAGCTGCTCGCCGGGATGGCGCGCGTCAATACGGAGATCGGGCGCGTCACCATCGCGCTGCTCTCGACGCAGCCGGACGACGCGGAGTATGCCGCGGCTCTGCGTCAGGTCGGTGCTGACCTGGTCCGGGTCGGTGCGTCGTTGATGTACCGGGCGGCCGAGCTTGACGGCACGATGGCCATGCCCGTCGACGTCCTGCACGACCCGAGGGCGATCCAAGGCGATCTGTCGTGACCGCGGCGTTTGAGGTGGGCAGCTATGAGCACTTCCTCGCCGAGGTCGCCGCCAACCGGGTGTGGGTGACGGGACTGGGCACCGGGGCCGGCGAGGCGCAGATCCTCGTCAGCAAGGGCGGGATCAACTCGCCGGAGTTCACCGATCGCGGCTACCTGTACCGCGGCCTCGACGACGGCGATATACGGATCCACAACGGTCGCGTGCTGCTCGCCCGCCCGGCGAACGGCAAGCCGTCCGCCGGATGACCCTCACCAAGACTCCCGGCGCCGGGCCCCCTCTTACCCGCGTGGCGTCGGGCCGCCTGGTCAGCGTCGCTCTTTCCCCTGCGCGCTGACCAGGTTCCACACCTCCCGTCGTTTCAGGGGTGATCCGACGGGCGGGCCCGCACCGGAAGTTTCCGAAGGGGTTTGGAGCCGGTGCGGGCAAGCGCCGGGGGCGGGGTTCACACGGGATGCCCCGCCCCCGGCAACCTTTATCCGAAGAACGGAATGGAGTGGGCTCTTGGCGTTTAACGAGTTCTGGTCGGAAGCGGCCATCGCGGCCCGTGAGGAAGCCGCCAAGAAAAGCAGTGAGCAGGCCCCCGAACCGGAGGCAGAGGAAGAATGAGCGGCGACAAGGACCAGCAAGAGCCGCAGCTGCCGCAGCAGCCCGTCGACCTGTCCGACTTGCGCTGCGAGTGCGGGAAGCCGGTACCGGAGTGCGACGCGGCCGGCGGGTGCGCCTAGCGGCTGCGCCGGTGTCGTACCTCGTGCTGTTCGAGGCCGAGAGTTTGCAGCAGGTGCACCGTTTGCTGCGTGATGTCGTCGCGGCCACCGTGCCCGCCGATCCTCCACAGCAGTTCGGCGAGCGACACTGCGGCGTACATGTCGACCGCTTCGAGGTACCGCGCGATGTTCGGCGCCCACATGCCGTGAACGGTGATGCAAGGGGCGTTGAAGTCGGTGGAGCGGAACACGATGTCGCCGGGCTCGCCGCCCTCGGCCGTGTCGTCGCGGCGCCACACCGGCAAGCCGCGGGCGACGGCGCGCCACTCGTCGGCGAGTTCCCCGATGCGCTTGAGGGTCAGCCGGTCGCGTTCCTCGCGTTGGGTCGGCATGGTGTGGGCCTCGCTGTTCTCGTGCCGGGCGCCGGGCCGCGCCCACTGTGGACGGTAGAACACGTGTTCGAGTGATGCAAACCGCCGGCGGCCGACCCGGCGCGGGGCCGACGTCGCCGGACACGAAAGGGGGGCCGCCCCGTGCTGCCCGTGGGAACGGGCAGCACGGGGCGGCCGAGGGCGGGTCAGGTACGGGGCGGCGGTTCGGGCCGCGGGCGGGCGGGATCGCCGCCCTGCGCGGCCACGTGGGCTTGCAGCTCGCCGAGCCACTCGGCGAGGTCGGTGCTGTTCCGCGGTGCCCGCCACGTTCCAATGGCGGCGAGGACCAGGGCGATACCGGCCGCGCCGGACGGGCCGACGTCGACCCCGACGGCGTCGAGGACGGAAGCGACCCCGACCCCGGTCGCGCCACCGGCGACGGCGCCGAGCAGTTTCCAGAACCGGCGAGCGGTCGCGGCGAGCCGGGCGCCGAAGCCGGGTTCGTCGACCGGGCCGCTGTGCTGCGCGGTCACGCGATCGCCTGGATGAACACAGAGATGGGCGAGGCGCAGCTGTAGAAGATGTGGACCTTGGACGTCCCTCGAGGGATCGGGATCGCCTCACCTTCCTGGATCTCGGTACGCCACCGAACCGGGTCGCCGCCGGTGCCCTGACCGGGGGTCGGGGACCAGTTGTAGACGTGACCGCCATGGATCACGGACTTGGACGCGAGGATGATTTTCACGTCGGCGTCCGGCGGGACGGCGAGAACCTCCTCGCCCTCGCCCATCGCAGCGGGAAGAGTTGCCATGTTGTCCTCCGTCATCAGGATTCGCCCGGCGGGCCGGGGCGGGTTGGGCGGGTTCGGGGCGCCGGCGGCGCCGAGGTTCCACAGCGCGGTGGAGTCGCTGCGTGCACCTGCGAGCACGGACACGTGCACGTGGTGCGTGTGCAGGTTCTGCCCGTTGTAGGACTTCCACCCGATGCCGGGTGTCCAGATGCGCCGGTTCCAGATCACGTACTTGAGCCGCGCGTCGCCGCGGCCGGTGAGCCGGTCGGCGAGCCACTGCCCGTCAAGGTCGCCGGGGTCGTGGGTGAAGTCCCGCGCGCACACCTGGTACCGACCAGCGCCGTTGCGGTAGTCGTTCGGGTTGTGGTCCGAGAGCCGGGCCGAGTGATCGGCGTCGCCGATCGATCCGTCGGACACGCGGGACCGGTCCGGCGCGAGCGCGTTGACTTGACCGAGCAGGATGTCGAGCGAGTTCGCTACATACCAGGGTTTCCCCATGGTGCCTCACTTTCCTATCAGGGTGAACACCCACGACAGGACGACGCCAAGCGCCATCAGGGCGAGGGATCCCCAGTACTTCCACGTGTCCTTTTTGGACGTTTGCAGTTCGGCGACGTCGCGTTCGACCTCGTCGAGCCGTCGTTTGATTACGGCGATCTCCGGGCCCTGCTGCATCATGTGCGCACGGAGATCGCGGGCGAGGTCGGCGAGGTCGGTCCGGACACCGCCGAGTTCACCGTGCAAGTCAGTACGCAGGGCGGCTAGCTCCTCCCGAACGTATTGCCACGTAACAATGTTTCCGGGTTCGGGGAGCATGGCCCACCCTCCTTACTGTCTCATGTAGACACTGTCGATCTGACAGAGCGTGCCACCCGTACCGCCGGTGTCGAGAGAGCACGTAAGTTCTACGGCGACGTTGTTCTGATCGAGGAATGCCGAGATGTCGTACGGGCCCACGGTCGCACCGATGCTGTCCGTTGCTGTCCATGTCCCAACGGTCGTGCCGTTGAACTTGAGCCGGTAGCGCGGAACGTGGGACGACCCCGCGGCGCGGCCCCATCCTCCAGTGACTTGCACGAACTTGTGCAGCACGGACGCACTGCCGCGCCACAGAACCTGTTCGGTTGCGATGGCGCCGTTGTCTATCCACATGCTGCTGTAGGTGTATCCGAGTCCGGGATCGACAGCACCCTCGTCGTGCGTGACGAACCGTGGATACATCGGGATGGGCAGCCACGGGCGCGCCATCCCGCCCGATCCCGCAGCGTTGTCAGAGAACAAGATCACGTTGTGCTGGTCTCGCATAGCGAAGAACGGTTGCCCGGCGAAGTAGCTCGATTGAAGGACTACCGATCCGTTCTCACGAGCGAGCGATACAACCTGCTTGCCCTCGCTGTTCGGTCCGATGTAGAGGATCTGCGTTCCCTGGTCGTCAACGACCTTGAGGAACGAATCGTCGAGCAGCGTGATACCGCCTCGGCGGATGATCGCCGAGGTGAGGCCGGACAGCTTGCGGAACGCCTCGAGCGCGCGTTCGACTTTGGATACCCGGTCGACCAGGTTGGATGGTTGGTTGAGCTGCCCCACCGTGATTCCCTTCGTTCAGGCGACGTCGTCGAGCAGCGGGCCGCAGGTGATCCGGACGGATTCCCGGTCCTCGCCGGGCGAGATGGACATGCCGATGATCCGCAGACTGGTGTCGATCCCGATCGGCACGAAGTCGTCCTCAATGAGCACGTGCGCGTCGTCGCCGAGTCCCCATTCGCCGACGATCGGCGACCGGTCGCCGCGGACCTCGAGTTCCGGCAGAACCACCGGGAGACGCGACGCGAACAGATCGGCGTCGGCGTGCTCTTGCAACGTGTCGACGTTCGACACGGTGGTGTAGGCGGTCTCGGACTCGATGAGCGGGAAACCGCCGGCGTAGCGGCTGGGATCCTCGGCGACGGCGATCAGGGTTCCGTCGTTGGATCCCTCGCCGGTGACGAAACCGCGGGACGCGTACCGGGTCGCGTCCGACGGCCATGTGTAGCTCAGGAGGTTCGCGCCGAACTCGAACACCCACGGCGAGCCTTGCTGACCGAGCCACGGCTCACCCTGCCGAAACAGCCGGGTGGGCCTGCCGTTCGCGTCGGGCCCGCCGGTGTCGAACATCATGTCGGATCCGCCCTCGACCCCGGCGAGCTGCCGCAGCGCCTCACCCGTCCAGGGCAGTTCGTACCCGGCGTACTGCCGCACACGGTTGATCTCCGAGAGCGACGTGTCGCCGATGATGCCGAGGTTCCCACCGGCGTGCGACTGCGCGAGGTTGACCAGCGCGCGGGCGATCTGGTTCTGATCGCCGGTGTAGGTGACGCGCGCCTCGGCGATGTCGTAGGCGGGTGCCACCGGGAAACTCAGGATTGGCAAAACTTTCCGGTGATCGAAGTAGCTCCACCAGTCCCCCGCGCCGATCTCCACCGTGCGCGAACTCGAGGAGTAGCGGCGGGTCCAGATGATGCCGCCCCACATCGGCTTGTCGTCGCGGTAGATGTACAGGCACCGGCGGCCGGGCATCGTGAGGTCGTACGGGTCGCGCACCTTCCGGAACCGGTTGGTACGCGACTCGACGGCGAACGACCCGCGCGCGGCCCCGGAGTCGTTGAGCCGCTTGGAATACTCGACCCCGGACAAAGGCAGTTCGGCGAGCGGGGCGTTGGTCAGCAGGTCGTGCACCATGTAGGTGTAGATCGGTGCCGCCATCAGAGGCCCGTGTCCTCGATCATCAGCTGCCGCGCGCGAAACTCGTCGATGGTCGCAACTCCCGAGTTGACCCGCGCGGACACCCCGAACGTGACTTGCCCGGTGAACGGCGCCCGCCAATACGACTCGCGCGTCGTGGTGCGGTAGCTGCCGGGCGGCGCGTCGGTGTGGAACTCGAACACCGTGCTGCCCGCAAAATCGATCGTGGCGCCTGCCTTGAACCGGTAGCCCAACGTCAGGATGTTCGAGGCGCCCGCCTCACTCCGCACATGCGTGATCCTGTAAGACCGGCCGTTCACCACGTTGCCCGTTGCCCTCTCGGTCTGTAGCGCGTCGGTCGTGGTGATGGTGCCCGATCCCACGTGGACACCGAACGCGATGATGCCGCGCGGAGTCGCGCCGTCGACCAGGCTGACCGTCCCTGCCCACGCGGACCCGGTCCACCGGTACAGCACGTTGTCGGTGGTGAGGATCGCGAGCTGCCCGGTGAACGGGTGGGTGATGTCGGCGAGCGCGCCCGTGGTCACGGTGCCCTGGCACTGCCACGTGCCGTTGTAGACCTCGGTCCATCCCTTGTCGCGCCGGTACACCGTGAACCCCGGAACCGCCGGCAACGCGTTCCGTTCGGTCACCGACGCGACCGGGACGACACCGCCGAGGGCGACCACGCGCGGCGGCCGCAGGTCGTCGATCATCGCGCCGGTGATCGCGGTCGCCCCGGCGCCGATCCGGATCCGGGCCAGCAGCAGGTAATCCGGGTAAACCCCGCCCTGCGTCGGGTCGGGATCCGTCGGGCTGCCGGTCGCGACTCCCTTGACCCGCATCACGGTGTACGCGGTCGACCCGTCGCCGTAGTAGGTGTCGGTCTGCCGGGCGATGATCAGGTCACGGCGCGCGTTCGACGGGTCCGCAGGGTCGGTGCCCAGCACGTTGAGTGTCTTGTCGCCGTCGAGCGTCGCGATGTACGGCCCCATGCCACGGGTCGCCGGGACCACGGCGCGGAACGCGGACACCTTCACGCTGACGTCCGGTGTCGGCGACGTCGCCGCGACCTGACCCGGAGTTCCGGCGGCGTTGATAATCCCGACACTGTTCGCAGTCGCGGTCGCGCCGGGCTGCAACAGCGCGCCGAACGCGACTCGGGAATCCTCAGCGTCAAGAACGCGGGTTGCGCCGTTCATGGTCGCCCAGCTATCACGCTCAGCCACGTAGGGCCTCCGTTCTCGTAACACTTTTGGGTGGGCAGGGGATAGTTGGCCTATGACTCAATGGTGGAAGCGCGCCGCACTCGCAGGCGCGGGGGTTCTCGTGCTCCTCGTCACCGGTGTCGTGACATGGGGAATCCTGCAAGACAAGAAAGCGGATTGGTTCTCCGCGTGGGCATCCGGTGCGAGCGCGATCATTGCCGTGTTTGCATTGGGCGCCGCAGCTGTAGCCGCGACCGCGACAATTGCAACAAACCGAAACCAGTCTGAGCAGCTCCGAAGGCTCGAGGAAGCGAGTCAGCGTGAGCACGCATCCAAGTTCGGCGTATGGCCGGAATCTGATCGGGTGGCCAACATGCCGCCGGACGTATGGCTGTATTCAATCCGCTACCACAATGCGGGCTCTCTCCCCGTTTACAATGTGAAAATTACGGCCCGCTTCATGGATAAGACTCTGCTCCTCGTCGTGTTGCCACTACTGGCACCCACGAGCGAACCGGAGGTAGTACCCCTTGCTACAGACGCCTTACTCGAGTTTGTCAATGGCGTATCCGCGAAGGATCTGAATGAGAAAGAACCGCCCAGCCCCGTCCACCGGAACCAGAAGATCTACGAAAACAATCGCCGAAAAGAGGTGCGAGCACATAGAGGCGTGCTGCTCAACTCGCATTACATTTCGGTCAGCTGCGAGTTTTCCGATGGAGAGTCACAGTGGCATAGGGATTACGACGGGTCACTACATAAGGTATCTAACTAAGTGCACTTCAGGTGCGATCCCTTTCTACTGATAGGCGTCGCGCCAGTAGGCGCGGAGTTCGGCGGCCGGGTTGTAGGCACCGCCGGTGAACTGGATCCGGGTTGCGACACCGGGCTCGAGCGGTGTCCACTGCGCGACGAACAGCCGTTGCCGCACGCTAACGCCGTTGATCTCGACGGTGCGGGCACCGGGCGCGGTGTCGATCCGCAGTGTCTGTCCGGCGAGGACGGTCCACGCGGGATCGAATAGCAGCGTCCGGCCGCTGTAGATGATCTGTGGTCCGGGCACCGGGCCGGTGACCTCGAGCACCGGCCACGTGGGGACGTGCCCGTCGTTGGTGGCGGTGGCCTGCCCGCCGGTCGTGCCCGGACCGAAGTCCAGCCCGCCCGCCCGGAAGTCGAGCCCGCCCCCACCGAAGTCGAGCCCGCCCGCGGCAGGCACCGCGAGCCGGGTAGTGACGGTCTTCTCGGCGATGCCGTACAACCGCGGGTCGTTGGTCTCCCACGCGATCGCTCCGGCGACGTAGCCGACGTTCGCGTACATGAGGTCAGTTGGGATCGCCCGGCGCTTCACGCGGGCGTTGACCCGCATGGGCCGCCCGTCGAGCTGGATCACCAGTGCCTCGTTGTCCGGGTTCTCACCCGGCGCGGTGATCCGCCGCAGCGTGTCCAGCGCGGCCGGCAGTCCGGGATGATCGCCGAGGTACTTCCATTCCCAGACGACTTCGCGGTCGGTGGAGAGCAGCTGACCGAGGTAGCTCCCGTGGTAGCCGGGGAGCGGGACGTTTCCGCCTCGCTGCCCCGGCAGGTCCCACCATCCCGCGATTCCGGTGGTACCGAACGTCGTGTCGGTGCCGAGCAGCGTCGCGCGCCACTCGACCTGTCCGTCGAGGGTCACCAACTCGCCCGCCATCAGTAACCCCCGCTCTTGGAAAACCAGTCGAGATCACGCGCGACCTCGCCGGGCGAGGCGTTCGCGGGCGGGTGGTAGTTCTCGATATGGACCAGCGACCGGCCACCGGATCCGCCGGCGGCCGCGGCCGCGCCGGGCGGTCCGCCACCGGGCGGGCCGTATCCGGCGCCGAGCGTTCCGCCGAGCCCGCCCGCACTGGCGGCGATGGACGGGCCGATCGTGCGCACGAACCCCTGCACCAAACCGAAGTTCTCGACCAACGAATCGTGAAAGCCGCGCATGATCGCCTCACCGGCGGGAACCAGCAGTGTCCGGTCGTAGGACAACGGTCCCTTGTGCGCGGCGATCCAATCGCCGATACCGCCCACGAAGTCGGTCACGGCACCCCACGCGTTTTTGAGGCCACGCAGGAAACCGTCGATGATCGCGCGACCGGCGCGGACCAGCAGCCCGCCGAGATCGCCCAACGCGTCGAGGATCCGGCCGGGGATACCGGCCACAAAGGACACTGCTTCATCCCAGCGGGTTCGGATCCACCGGGTGACCTCACCGAACCACCCGGAGATCTTGCCCGGCAGGGAACCGAACCACGAGATGGCCGCGGCGATCCCGTCGATGGCGCGAGACGTCGCACCCTTCACCCACTCCCACGCGCCGCCGAAAACGTCGACGACGAATTTCACGACAGCGCCGAGCAGCGCGAGGCTGAACGCGTGGAACTGCACGATGTGGGTCACCAGGAACGTCAGCGCGGGCGCGAGCAAGTTGATCAGGAACGCGGCGAGTTCGGCGACCATCGTGATGACCGGCGTGAGCGCGAGGACCAGTTCGGCGATCGGGGGCAGCAGCTGGACCAGGGGTGGTAGCAGCTGCACGAACGCGCCGATGAGCGCGCCGAGCACGGGCGAGATCGCTTGAAGGATCTGGAGAATCGCAGAGCCCAAGGTCTGGGCGAGCTGCCCCAGGGTAGGCAGCAGCGGCACGATCGCGGCGGCGAGCTGCCGCAGCGTGTCGGCTGCGAACTGCGAGATCAGCCCCATGATCTGCGAGACGATCGGTACCAGCTGCACCAGGATCGGGGCGAGCGCACCGGCGAGTTGAGCGGCGATCTCGGCGATGGCGGGCACCAGCGGCAGGATCGGCGACAGCAGCGACAAAAACGCTGGTATCAAAGGGGTTACGGCCTGAAGGATCTGCGTCGCGGCCGGGAGCAGCGAGCCGGTCAGCACCTCGCCAAGCTGGGAAAAAATCTCGGTCACGGCAGGTCCGGCCGCGGCGAACGCGCCGATCAGCGCGTCGGCGAGCGGACCGAGCGCGGTCGCGACCTGAACGAAAATCGGGCCCAGGGATTGAAGAACCGGGATCAGCGCTGACGCCAAACCGTCCACAATCGACCCGATGATCGGCAGGAGGGCGGCGAGGATCGGGCCGCCCGCCTCGGCGAGCGTGGCGAGCACGGCGCCGACCGTGGCGAGCAGATCGCCCAGGAACGGGCCGAGCGCCGAGAACGCTTGACCAACGGCCGCGGACGCGGTCGACAGGTTCGCCATGAACTGACCGACCCCATATCCCAGCGAGGTCAGGAAGTTCGCCAACCCGTCGAACACCGGTCCGGCCGCGGTGATCGCGGTCAGCAACCCCGGCATGGCCTGCGACGCAAGACCTGTGATCCCGTCTGTGAGGGTGGCCATGTACGGGCCGACGGCCGAGAACGCGTGGCCGATCGACGGGGCGAGTTCGTCAAAGGTGGCGCGCAGTTCACCGGCGATTCCCTTGAGGTACGGGACCAGCGGCGCGGCAAGGTTGGTCAGCTCCTGCTTGACGTGCGAGCCAAGCGACGAGAACGCCTGTTGGACCACGGCGTTTTCCTTGAGCACCAAGGCGCCGATACCGGCGAACGCCAACGGCACCGCGGCGAGCGCGCCACCGGCGACCAACGCAGAGGCCGACGCGGCCGCGCCGAACATCGCCAGGTTCTTGCTGAGACCGAGGATGCTCTGCGCATTGCTCTGCGCCATGCCCGCGGTGTACTCGCCCGCGGTGCGCATGACCCCCGCCGTGACGAGTGCCTCCCGCCGGATCTCCCGGAAGACGGAAGACACCCCGTCACGTCCGAGGATGTTGAACAACAGGGACGTATCGGAAGCCATGACACCCCCTGCCGCTATTCAGTTTTGTTGTGCCTCAATGATTTGATCGATGTACGCACACGCTGCGTGGAACTGCGAGACCGTCAACAGCCCGAGTTCCCACGGGCGGATGTGCAGTACCTCGGCGATCTTCAGGCAGTACTTGCGGCCTTTTTCTTCGATGGCGCTTTTCCCGTCGGGGCGGGCACCTCGTCGTCCTGGCCCTCCTCGCCGTCGCCGGGGATCCGGTTCAGGTGGGCCTCGAGCGCGGCGACCGCGGCGCGCCGCTTGTCCTCCGGGACACCGGTCGCGGTCTGCGCGGCCTGGTGCAGCTGCTCGAGCAGTTCACGGCCGAGGACGACCTCGACCTCGCCCGCGCGAAAATCGACGTCGTCGTAGCGCAGTTCCTTGTGCTCCTGCCGCAGAACGTGCCACAGCGCCACCCGCTTCGCGCGGACGGATCCGGACATCAGCGCCTGCTGCAACTCGTCGAGGCTGCCCTCGAACCGGCGCTCGAGGTCCTCGGCCGCGGCGACCCGCAGGTCGTCGGCGTCGAAGTCGTACCGCTGCGCGGGCCCGTTGTCCGGGCTGTAGGCGATGACGAATTTCATGGGGTTCACACCTTTCGGGAGAGGCGGCGCGCGGTGGCGTCCATCGCGTCGACCACACGGCGGCGGGCGTCCATCGCCGCGCCGCGCATGGCGTCGTCGAACCAGTCCGGCTTGCCGACCTGGTGGGACGTGCTGCCGTGGTTCCAGTTCGGATGCGACCAACCGGCCGCGGAGTTCGTGCGCCGGGGAGCGTGAGTGAAGCCCCGGAGCTTGATGGTCTTGGTGACGGCGCGGGCGCCGGCTGTTTTGCCGGACATCTTCGCGACGACTTGGATTTTCGAGGCGATCGCCGACCGCAGCGACCGGCCGGGGTGCTTGGTCTGCGCGGGCATCGACCGGATCGCGGCGCGGGCCTGCTGCCGCGCGGGTTGCAGCGCGGTACGCAGGTTCCGCGCCAGTTCCTTCCGTAGCTGCTTGCCGTCCTCTTCGGTGCGCAGGGCCCGTGCGATGTCGCGTAGCCGCTTCTCCGGGCCCGACAGGTCGAGGTCGACCGGCATCTACGACACCGCGCGAGAGACCTGTCCCGAGGTCGGCCATTCGACGTCGACCTCGGCGACGGATCCGACCGCCCCGGCGATCGGCGCCCACTTCTTCACCAGAACGGTTCCGGTGTACTTCGGGTTGTTCGGGCCGACCGGCGCGTCGGACAGCCGTACCTCGAACGGGATCAGGGTTCCGAACAGCGGCCACATGGTCGCGTCGAGTTTGCCCGCGGCGATGTCCTGTTTGAACGTCGCGCCGAGCGATCCTTCTTTGAGTCCGCCGGTGACTTCTTTCCAGCCGAGCGACTTGAAGGTCGTCACGTCCTCGTCGGCGACCTCGGTCGAGAGTTCGACCTTGCTCGTGTGTTCGGACACGTCGCCACCGTTGAGGGACAGGAACGACGCGAGCAGCACCATGTGCGCCATGGGGTTTTCTCCTTGCAGAATCAGGCGATGCCGAGGGCAACGACGAACAGGAACGACGGACCGGTGCCGGTGACGGTCCACTTCGGACGGAACCAGGTGTCGGCGGCCGGGCCCGGTGCGCGGACGATCTGCCCGCCGAGCGCATCGGCGGCCGCGAACGTCGCGACCGTGGACGGTGAGGCGAACGTGTTGTCGGCGTCGGACTCGATGCCGAGCGTGATCGACGGCGACCCGGTGCCCGCGATCGACAGGATGTGAGCCGCGGCGTACAGGTGCTTTCCGGCGGGGACGGCGCCGAGCTGGATCCCGGAACCGGTGCCGGTCGCGGTGCGGGCGGTGCCGGGCGGGTGCGCGATCTGCCCGCGGACCAGCGGCCACGATCCCTTGGCGTCGCCTTCCCACGGCGCGACGGCGCCGACCTGGTCGCCGAGCTTGTACTTGCCCGACATCGCCAAGGTGAAATAGGCGAGGCTGCCAAGGCTCGCCGTATCCGGGCATGCCGTCCACGGGCCGAGTCCGCCGAGTTCGGCCCACCGGGCATCGTCGACCCGTCCGGGGTCGCCCGCCTCCCACTGTCCCCCGCCCGACAGTTCGGTCTCGCGCAGTCCGCCGATGACCTCTTTCCATCCCCCGGAACCGAAGTTCGTCCGCTCCTCGTCGGACACCTCGGCGGACAGCTCGAGCTTGTTCGCCGAGCCGGTGAGGTCGGCGCCGCCGGTGAACAACCGGCAGTTGAGCAGCACGAAATGCGACACGTTCAGTCCCCCCGCCCGATGATCAGCACGCGCCACTCGGCGCCGTAGAACTGGTTTCCGTTGTGCTCGTACAGGCCGTAGCCCGATACCCGCTGGACCCGCACGGCGTCGCACACCCCGCCGAGCGACGGGTCAGCCTCGAGCACGGTCTTGACCGAACGCGGGCCCGCGCCGCGCAGGTAGCCGTCGAGTTGCTCCTGCCCGGTGCGGTCGGTCGCGTGCGACACCAACAGACGACAGGTCAGGTAGACGGTGTCCATGCCGCGGCCGAACGTGGCGTCGTACTCGACCTCGACCTCGGCGACGAAAAAGGCCGGCGGGCTGATCGCGTCCGGGACGAACGGGAAGCAGCGCAGCCCGTCGATCTGGTCGACCGCGGCGGCGGCCGCGGCCTTCACTGCGGAGATGTCCACCCGTCCCCCTCTCTACGCGATTCCGGGACGGATGAACGGGGCGATGAGCGCGCCGACGTCCGGGTCGGTGCGGCTGACCCGGATCAGTCCCCACTCGGCGGACCCGGCGATTCCTTCCGGCGAGTCCTTGCGCCGGTGCAGCCGCGCGGCGAGTAGCAACGTGGCCTGCTCGATGTCGTCGGGAACCTCCGGCCATCCCCACACGGCGGTGACCCGCACGCGCGCCATCGGGCCTTGCGGCCACATGCGGTCCCGCAGCAGCCCGTCGACCGGCCAACCGGGATCGGGGTCGAGCGGGTACGGCTCATAGCCGACCACCGACGTGTAGCCGCCCGAGGCGGTGCCCGCCTCGACGACCAGCCCGGCGGTGGTCGCGACGTCGTCGAGCATCAGCAGGAAACCCTCGGGGGCGAACAACGTCCGCCCCCGCACCGGGAACACCTTGGCTGTAGCGGCGTCGTCGCGGTAGAAGCGGCGGCCGGTCGACCTGTCGATACCGCGCGATGCCGAGACGAGCACCCGGTTCAACGCGTCGTCCTCGGCGGTGTCGCTCTCCGGGATGTTGAGCGCGTGCTTGAGCGGCGCCAAGGTGGCGTATTCGGTGACGACCATCCCTGGTCAGTCCCCGGTCGCGTCGCCGTCGGCGGCCGCCTGGTCCTCGACGGCGGCCGCGCCGTCGCCATGGTCCTCGACCGTGGCCGCGGCGTTGTCCTGCTCGTCGACGGCCGGCGGCGTGCCGGTGGCGGCCGGGGGTGTCTCGGCCTTGTCCGCGGCCTTGCGCGCTGCCCGGCGAGCGCGGCGCGAGGCGGGCGCGGCCGCCATCACGACGGTGTCGGGTCGCTGCGCGTTGAGCCGCTGTTCGCCCGGCGCGCGGGTGAGCATCTCGACGGTGTCCTCGAGCGGCGCGAACAGCTCCTCGCGTCCCTTCACGACACGGTCGTCGGCGGCGACGGTCTGCCCCTTCTTCACGATCGTGTGGTCGGGCAGCAGGAAACCGGTGGTCGCTCGCAAGTACTTCTGTGGCGCCATGAAACGGCCTTCCCTTCCGGTGAAACGGCCGAGGGCGCCCAGCGTCCACACGGGACAGCGGGCGCCCTCGGCGCGGGTACGGGTGGATCAGGTGACGTTGAGCATCCGGAACGCGCGGTCGAGCACGGAGTCGGATCCGTTGCGCCAGTAGGCGAACACACCGCGCTGCCCCGACGGCCGGTTGTTGCCGGTGTGGAACAGGTGCGGGATCAGCTCGATGGAGAACCCGACCCGGTCGACCACCCAGAAGAACCGGAAGTCGCCGAGCACGAGAACGCGGTTCTCCTGCGTCGCGTTGATCACGCCATCCATCGCCGACGTGCGGTAGAGCGGGTGATCCAGCAGCCGCGCCGGGAGACCTTCGCGAGCGTTCGCCCAGAAGTCATCCAGGTTCGCCCCGCCCGCCTGCCGGATCGCCGAAAAGATCTTCTTGTTGCCGATCCACGATGCGGTGTCGGCGAAGTTCTCCGGCAGGTCGTCGTCGACCTTGTACACGTCCGCCATCGCGAAGGTGTCCGCGGTGGTGGAAGTCAGCTCGAACGCGGTCCCGGTCAGCGCGGTCACGATGCCGCGCGGTTCCGTGGTGCCGTTGCCGAGCACGAACTTGTTGTTCTCGAGGTCCTTCTTGGCGGTGGCGAGCAGGAACGCGACGTCCTGCGTGAAGTTCGGGTAATCCATCCCGATCTCGATCGAGTGCGGAATGAACGCCCGTGCCATGTGCATATCGATGTCGCGGTTCGCGTACGTCGGGGCGTCGTCGGACACCTCGGCCGCCTCGAGGTCGTAGGACGCCGTGACCGCAGTCGCGTTGACGCTGCGCAGCTTGTCCGTGACGATCGTGCGATTCGTCGCGATCTCCCGGATGGGGGACACCGTTCCGTCGCTGTTCAGGATCAGCGTCGGGTCGACCGGCAACGGGACGGCGTAACCGCCGGCGGCGTCGGTCAGCGACGCGGCGCGCTGCAACACGGCGAGCGCCTCGACGTCCGGGTGCCCGTTGCGCATGCCGGTCTTGAACGCCTTGGACCACGCGCGCATGTACTCCGGGGACGACGTGGCGATGATCTGCGCGGCGACCTTGCGCGCCGACCGGCCCTCTTCCTCGTCGTCAGTGAAGTCGGATCCCTCGAGCAGCTGCGTGATCCGCTGCTTCGACGCGTCGTTCACACCGCGGCAATGCTCCACAGCGGCCATCGCACGGGCGGCGAGGTCAGCCCCGCCACGCTCCGGGGTCTCCTGGTACAGCGACCGGGTGACCGCGTTGAGGTCCCACGGGTTGCCACGGAACGTGCCGCGCAACGCGTCCGGCTCGCCGAGCGGATCGTCGGTGCTGCCCATCCGCGCGCCGTAGCGGGCGCGGGATTCGGCCACCCGCGCCGACCGGGTCTCGGCCTCGGCCGCTTCGCGGGCGGCGGTCTCGGCCGCGCGGACGTCCGAGCGCAGCCCGGTCTCCTCGGTGTCGAGCGCATCCCATCGGGTCTGCTGCTCGTCGGTCAGCGCGTTCTCGCCCGCGCTGGTATGCAGCTCTCGCCGCTCGGTCTCGATCGCCTCGAGCCGTGCGCGCATTTCCTCGAGCGTCACGACGGTTTCCTTTCCAAGTAGGGGTAAAGGCGCGCACGCCGTGCGGCGTGCGTGAGCCCGCTCGAGTGGCGCGCGGCCGGCTCGTCGGTGTCGGATGCGGCTCCCTGTCGGCGGGCAGTGCCCTCGGCGGCTGCCCGGTCGGCGGGAGTGCGGTGGGTCTGGATCCGGCTACGCAGGTCGTCGACCGCGTTCGGGTCGCGCGAGCGCAGCCGCTCGTAATAGGTGTCGGTCAGGCCGCGGACACCGGCGGTGGCGTCCGGATTGGCCGGCCACGTGACGGGCCCGAACTCGAACAGCCGCACCTCTTTGATGGTGCGTTCCGGGATCCCGTCCGGGTTGTGGTCACTGCGGCCGGGGTCGTCGTTCCACTCGTCCTTGATCACCCGCATGCGGAAGCTCGAGCCGTAGGCGCCCGCCTCGATGCCCGGCAGAAGGTCACGGTTATAGGACGTGTCGAACAGCGGGACCTCGCCGACCGGGGAATCGGGGTCCTCGCGCAGATCCTCGATCGTGCCGAGAACCTTGTTCCCGATCTGGTAGTCGAACCCGTGGTCGTAGAGCACCTTGATGTTGGCGCGGTTCTCGCTGATCGTTTTGGTGAACGCGCCGCGGGCGGTCCGCTCCAGAAACCGGCCCTCCCACCACGAATCGATTTCGTACCAGCGATCGAACGCGGAGAACCGCACGACCATCGTGGGCATGACGCCTGCCTCGGCCTCGGCGCGGTCGGCCCGGACACAGGTCGGCACCGCGCGCACGAGGTCGAGGTCGGGCACGGTCAGGATGTTCACGGGGTGCCGTCCTCCTTGTTGTCGGTGTCGTCGCCGGTGTCGCCGGTCTTCCCCTGCGGGGCACCGGTTCCGGCCGTGTTCGGCTTATCGCCCCACGGCACGGGGCGCAGGTTCTCGCCCTGCCTGATCTCGTTGACGGTCTTCCACCGGTTGCGCAGCGCGGACTCATGCGCCCGGTACTTGTCCAACGTGGTCGCCTGCAAGATCCCCTCACGAGGGATCACGGCATACTGCGGCGCGGGAAGCAGCGCGGTCAGTGCTCGCTCGAGACGCCGCAACCACTTGTTGATGGTGAGCACCAACAGGTGCGCCGAACGCGACTCCACGTTCGTGTAGGTCAGCGACCCGCCGGATTCGTAGCCGAGCACCTCGGCGATACCGGGCCCGAACATCCGGGCGCACTGCGCTTCGGTGTAGCCCTGCGTCGCGAGGAACTGCGATTCCTCCGGGCTGATCTGGATCGCCTGGTACTTCCAGCCCTTGCCCATCACCACGGGTTCGCGGTTGCCGCGCAGCGCGGCGAGGAACCGGTTCTTGACGTCGCGCGCCTGCTGTTCGTTGATCGACGCTTCCTCGTTGGTCAGCAGCGCCGAGGGGTGCGCGCCGTCACGGAACCACGATTCGCCGAACTTCACCGACGTGATCGACAGCCCGACCGTGGACGCGTGGAACTGGATCGGCGAGACGCCGAGCACCCGCCCGGCGACCGGCATCACCCGCCGGTGCATCCACCGGGCGGCGTCGACCTGGCGGCCGCGGACGTTCCACACCGGCGTGCCGTCCTCGATCCAGCCGGTGACGTCGTCGGGGTGCTGCAACAGCACCTGCCGCGGCTGCGCCACCGTGCCATCAAGGATGTCCCCGAACGCGTTGCCGCGCAGCAGCCACGACTCGACAAGCTGATAGGCCCAGTCCTCGAGCCCCTGCCCCTCGCCCGATGGATCCTTGAGGTTGCCCGGCGTCGTGAGCTTGCGCCGGTCAGGGCCCTCACCGGCGTAGACCTCGACCGGCAGTTCCGAACACAGCGAGGCGATCAGGTCGACCGCGCTGTGCACGGCGATCGATTGCAGCGCACTCTCGGCCGAGGACAGATCAACATCGGCATACGATCCCGGCGCAAGCACCGGATACGGCGCAGGCGAGTAGATCTGTGGCCGCTGTTCGGGTTTGGCGCTGCGAAACCAGAGGCTCACCGGATCCGCCAATCCGCCCACAGCAGGAACGCCCCGGCGATCGCGAGACCAAGCGGAACCGCGACCAGCCACCCGGCGAGCACGAAACACACCCCGGCGCCGATGCCGGGTCCACTGCGGACGGTGTGCCCGGCGAACGTCGCCACGGCACCGGCGGCGGCGCGGTAGGCGGTGCGCAGCTTCGTCACGGGATGTCCCCTTTCACCAGAAGTTCCCCACCGGGTCGTAGTCATCGACGATCAGGTGCGCGCGGCTTTCGTGCGCCCAGCGGGCGACGGTCCCGCCCACTAGCGGCGCGATATTCGAGTCGCTCGTGCGGCGGGCCCATGCCCACGCGTCGCCGAGAGGACGGGTTCGGGCGCCGGCCAACGCTTCGTTGAGCGGTCGTTGGTTGAGGTGGCGCAGGTGGTCGTGCTCCACTGCGTCGGCGAACGCGCCGCACGCGGCGGCGACTTCCCGCGTGGTCGGGATCGCGAGTTGCCCACGCTCCGGTTTCGTCGGGTCGTCGGGGACCTTGAATCCGGCTTTGTTGAGCGGGACCAGCAGCGACCCGGCGGGCCCTGCGACGTCGAGGCCGAGGGCGATCGGGTTGTGCCGGTCACGCAGCTCGATAAGCCGTTCGACCACGCCGTCGGTGCCGTCGCGGTTCTCGATGATCTCGACGTGCCCGCGGCCGTCCGGGCGGCGCCCGTAAGCCATGATCGCGGTTTTCTGTCGGTCCGGTGTGATATCGACCGCGAGCGTGATGTCGGCCGCCGAAGATCGCGCGTCGTGCCGGTCCGCCCACCACTTGGTGGGCACGTTCGGGTCGTCGGCGACGACCACGGTTTTCGTGACGTTGAGATAGGCGCGGTCGAATTCGGCCGCCTCCATCTTTTCCCGCTCCGAACGCACGGCGGCCTCGGTGACGGTGTGGCCGAGCGCGGGCATGCACGACCACCAGGTCGCCGGGTCGTCGCGGTCGTAGCGGTCACCGACGGTCCAGTCGAACACGGCGAACGTGGACGGCAGGCCGCTCTCGATGATCGCGCGGCCGCGCTTGCGCTTGCCGTTGAGGAAGTGCGACTTCGCGAGGGTGCCCGCGGTGGACACCACCCACTGCTGAGGTTGCGGGCGAGTGATCATCGCCGGAGAGAACGCCTGTTCCATCCGGCCGTCCTCGTGCGCGAACGCCTCGTCGATCGTGCCGTCGTCCAACGTCTCACCGTGGCCGGCCGTCTCGGTGTTCGAGGTGATCCCGTGACGACTGCGGTTGCGCCACCGGATCGCCTCGTTGCCGTTGGCCTTGTGCACGGTGTAGCGCCCGGCGAACCGGGCCGCGGCGTCGATGGCGGCGACGTGCTCCTCTTCCCACTTCTTGCGGGCTGAGTTGCGGGTCTGTGCCGCGTAGAGGATGTTCTGCCGTGCCCATGCGTTCGCTCGCCACACCATCTTGGCGAGCAGAAGCGTGGTCTTGCCCGACTGCCGGGGCACCATGAGCAGGATGTCGCGGTAGGCCAGACGTCCGGTGACGGGGTCGACCTCGAGCGCGACGTCGGCGACGTACCGCTGCCAGGGCATAAACGGCGTTCCGAACGCCTCGGCGATCCGCGCCACCTTGGGCCCGTACGTCTTCCGTGACAGGTCGCGCGGCGTCCCCCACCGGGGAACACACCGCAGCCCGTACACGTCGAGCAGCTGCGCTTTGAGGGCTTCTGTTCGGTCCTCTTCGGACAGGGGCACGCGAGGACCTCCCCTCGGTGCTACTCCGGGTCGTCGAGGTCGCCGAACTCGTCGTCGTCATCCGGCGCCGTGCGGACGGCTACGGCGTCGGTCAGCGCCTTGAGCGTCGCGCGCAACTCTTTCGCGAGCGGCGGTATCGGGGATTCGTCGGCGCCGCGGTCGACCGCGGCCGCGAGGGCGTAGGCGAGTTCGGCGAGCGCCGGTTCGGTGTCGGCGAGGTCGCCGAGTGCGGCGATGTCCTCGCGCACCTGCCGCTCGAGCGTGCCCGTTTCCGCGGCGCAGCGCGGGCACTCCGGTGGCTCGTCGCCGCCGAGCAGTGCGGCGTGCTCGCCGAGGAGACCGAGCCCGGTCGTTCCGGCGGCGGCGGCGATGAAGCGCAGTTCGTCGACCGTGACCTCTCGCCGCCGGCGGCCTTCCTTGTCCGGGCGGCCGGTCTCGATGTAGCCGACCACGGCGGCACTGAACGACTCCGGCGCGCCGCGCTCCCATGCGGCCGCGGCGAACTCGCCGCGCGTGAGCCCGGCGCGCTTGCGCGTCGCCTTGATCTCGTCGGCGATCACATCGCTGATCGTCGTGATCCGTTCGGCCGTCAATGTGATCACCCTCCGCCCTGTGTTGTCCTGCCGGGGAGAAATTCAGGGATGGTGGGCGCGGGGTCTCCCGTGCGTCCGCGTCTAAAAACCCCAGGTCAGCGCGGTGCGCATCGATGAGCGAGGCTGTGTCGCATGCGGACGGTGGTCACCAGTCACGCGAGGTTGCGAACTGCTCCTCGATCGGCGGTTCGACTCCGGGCAGGTACCGGGCGTACCACCGGTGGATAGCGGGCACGCTGCCCGGTGGCCGGCGGTCACCTCGTGCGCGGCGCACGCATTCGTCGCGGCCGGGATCCAGCAGGATCAACTCGGCTCGCAGTCTCTCGACCAGCGCGGCGCGCTGTGCTGCCACGGGCAGGGACCGCACCACGAATACGATGTCGTCGCGCGACTTGGCGATCCGGTCCAGCTCGAGGCGCATCACCTGTTCGGCCCGTTGGCTGTAGGTCTTGCTGTGCAGCCACTTGCGCGGGCTGCCCATCACGCGGGCGATCTCGTCACGGTCAAGCACCCGCCCGCCCTGCTCCTCGGCGAGCTTGTGGGCGAGCGTGGTCTTGCCCGCGCAGATCGGGCCCGCGATCACCACTACCCGGCGCATGGTCACCACCTTCGCGATGTCGGCATCGGCGCTTCGCGTGCCCGGTTGCCGCGGCTCGAATTGCAGCTGCGATGCGCGGGCCGCGCGTTGTCGAGGGTGTCCGGGCCGCCCTTGCTCCGCGGCACGATGTGGTCCGCGGTGAACGACCACTTGTGCCCGGCGGGCAGGCCGAGGTCGATCCGGTGCCCACACAACCCGCACGCGGCACCGGATGCGGCCGCAAGTTCGCGCAGCTGCGCAGTGACCCGGCGCCACGGGCGCCCGTTCGCCGAGGCCATTCCCCCGCCCCGAAGTGTTGGGCCGGGCCTCGGACATGTGGAGTCCGAACAGCAGCCCGGCGGCGACGGCGCGTCCACATCAGCCATGACGTAGAGCTCATGAGGGCGGCGAGACGAGAGAAGCCCCGACCTGTTCGGGTCGGGGCTTCACTCGGTGCCGTGTCCGGGCACACTTCGCCTAAGTGCCCCCAGTATGCAGAACGATCACCGGTTAGTCGAACAGGGGTTCGGTTTAACGCGTGTTGCCTGCGCGCGGCAGGTCGGGGCACGCGGCGGCGATCGCCTCGAGCGCGGTGAACGTGTCCGACGAGGACGCCATGGCGCGATTGATGAGCGCCTGTACCCGCCGGTTGTCGGCGGGGACGTCGGCGAGCAGCCGCGCCACGGTCCGGCCGATCTCTTCCAGAGCGTTGGTGACGGCCTGCTGCTCGTCGTAAGGCAGGTCGAGCACCGGGTCGACCTCGCGGTCGGGATCCTCGACGAATTCGACGGCGAGCAGCGAGGGTAACCGCAGCTCGAGTGGGTGCGGCCGGTCGCCGAGATCCCGGTTGGACTCCCACACCTCGAGCAGTTGCAGCAGCCCGTCGACCCGGCGCACCTCGCGCGCCGCAACGTGGCCGGGCTGGTCCTGCGCGGCCTCTTTACTGGCGATGAGGCGAGCCCGCACGAACTCGGCCACCTCGTCGACGGGCTGCCCGGCGTGCGGGTGGTGCCGCCGGCTGTTCGAGTGTGGGCAACCGGGCTCGAAGCAGTTGCCATTGCCGTTCTGCGGGTGCCCGCAGTCGCCGGTCGAACGTGCGTAGTACTCGTACTCATTCGTCATGGACGTGCTCCCCCTCGCTGGTCGGAGTTCACTCCAGCAGATCGCGCGGCCGCCTGGTCGTCGTTACGGTCCGGGTCGCCGGTGTGGGTGAGCGGGACCTCGGAGCGGTGCCCGTTGCCCTCGGCGCTGCTGCGCAGCCGCGGCCGCTGTGTCTGCTCCACAGTGAGCACGCCCTGTAGGAACTCGAGGTTTTCCGGGCCCCACACCTGCCCGCATCCGAGGCAGGTGCAGCCGGTGCGGGCGTCGAGGGCGAGCGCCGGGGCCTGGACCAGTTCGCCGGTACTCGGGTCGAGGCGCCACACCATGCCCTGCCCGCACGCGGGGCAGGCCGCGGCGATGTGCAGCCGTCGCGGCGGGTCGAGCAGCTCCTCGATCCGCTCCACCATGTACCGCAGCTCGAGCACGGCGTTTGCGACCCGGTGGACGTCGGCCCAGCGCCCGGCGATGCCGGCGGCCGCGCGGATCCGGGACACGACGTCAGCGTCCTGCACCAAGGTGTTGAAGTGGAGCGTCGCGGCCTCGCGGTCGAGGTTGCGCTGCAAGTCGGCCGCGGCGACCCGGATCGGGGCGCCGGGCGAGCTGCCCGATGCCTTGCCGGTCTCGCCCCCGTGCGCGTGCGCTTGGCGCAGCTGCTCGAGCAATCCCGGTTTGGTGTGCGTCGTGGTCGTCAGGTCGTCGCGGATCACCTTGAGGGTGATCGGGTCGGTGAGCTTGGCGGCGAGCGAGGCCAGTTCGTCCTGCCACTGCCGCAAGTTCTTCGGGTTGGTCAGGTCGTTCACGGGCGGGTTCCCCTCGCGTTGATCGTGCGCGGCGGCCGAGGCTGCCGGGCGGGTCCGGTGTTGCGGGTACGGATGTGGTCGAGCGCGGCCGCGAACCGGTCGTCGCGGGCGGCGATCTCGTCGAGGACGGCGAACGCGGGCGCTGCGCCCTGCACTGCCTCGGCGAACGCGGGCGCTGCGCCCTGCACTGCCTCGGCGAGCGCGGCGAACGACCGGCCGATGTGGACGGCGGCGGCCGCGACTCCGGGCACGATGGCGGCGAGCGTCGTCCGCGCGATCTCGTCGACCGCTCTCGCGTGGGCGAACTGCGCCTCGGCGAAACGGCGCTGCCACGGCTCGAGGTCGACACCGACCACGGTCTCGATGAAGTCGACGACGTCGGCCGGGCCGGGGCGTTCGGGTTTGGCGGTCATCGGGGGTCACGCTCCTGTCGGTGGTGGTCGGCCGCCCGAATCCGTTTCCAGTGGGCGGGGGCGAGCAGGGGTCGGCCGTCGGGGGTGAGGCACGGGTGGCCGGCGGGCTGGTCGCATTCGGGGCAGTCGACGGCGAGGGCGAGTTCGCGCTCACGCTCGAGGAGTTCGCGCGCGGCGAGGGCCTCGAGTTCCCGGTCGGAGAACTGTCCCCGGTAGCGGGTCACCGGGGATGTCCCGGCGGTCTCGGTGGCGGGGTGGCGGTGCGGGTGTAGGGGTTGGGGCTGAGTTGGTCGCGGGGTGTGTCGGCGGGGCCCACGGTGGGGCGGTGGCCGGTGGGTCCTGCGTCGCCTACGCGGTCCCGGTAAGGGAAGGGGTCAGTCAGGGGAGCTACCCCGTCCCGTCCCCTACCCGTCCCGGTAGTCATCGGGCCGGTGATTCCGTCGGTGATCATGGGGTTCTGCGGCTGGTTTTGGGCAGGGTCGAGCCTGGTGTTGTTGCCGGATTCCCCTGGTGGGGCCTGGTTTCCGGTCGAGATGGTGTTCTGCGCGGGATCCGGGTCGGTTTCTGGTCGATCCGGTGATCGGCCGGTGATCGGCGCTTGATCCGGCGTTGATTCGGCGTTGATCGCGACGAGGTTCGGCGGGGGCAGCAGGATCAGCCCGGCGGCCTCCGGGGTGCAGTCCTTCTTGCGGCCGTTGCAGCCGCGGCACGCCACGACCAGGTTCTCGGCACCGGCGGCGATCTTCGGATCGACGTGGTCGAGCACGCCACCGTTGGGGGTCTTGCGGTCGGCCCACTTCACGGTGATGCCGCAGTACCGACAGAACATGCCGTCACGGGCCTTGACCGCAGCCCTGAGTTCCTTGTCCTTGAGTTCGCGCGTCTTGGCGCGGTGCACGTCGTTCTCAGCCCGTGAGGGGTTCTCGTCGAGGAACGCGTGAATCCAGTACCCGCCGAGACCCTCGTTCCACTTCTTTCCCTCGAGGCATCGGCATTCGTCGCCGGGCCGGTGGATCATCGGCGGGCCGTCGCCGAGGCGAACGTCGAGCAGGGCCCGCAGTTCGCGCCGGGTGGCGATCTGACGCGTCTTGAGGGTCGGCACCCACCCGTCGGTGCGCTGCGCACTCGCGTACTGCTTGAGGCGCGTCAAGGCGCCGTAAGCGCTATTGCCGACGGCGTGCACTTGCGGGTCGTCGTAACCGACGTCGTT
Source organism: Amycolatopsis azurea DSM 43854 (assembly GCF_001995215.1). Lineage (GTDB taxonomy): Bacteria > Actinomycetota > Actinomycetes > Mycobacteriales > Pseudonocardiaceae > Amycolatopsis > Amycolatopsis azurea. The sequence goes on along the minus strand of NZ_MUXN01000017.1, from coordinate 105,472 downwards.
AAGCCTCAGCCACGGCATGAGGCACCGCCCGGAATACGCGCGGAAACCCGGCGCCGTGCGGGCGCCGGGTCGGCGGGGTCGTGCCGGTGGATCACGGGGGTTTCTCCTTGTCCCAGTTGGAAAGCGGGGCCGGGTCGCCGTAGCGACTCCGGCCCCGCCCGGTCAGCGTCCGCTCGAGGGATCAGGGCGGGCGCCGAGTTCGGCGAAGTCGGGAAACGGGGCACTGTCGATGTCCTCGCGCCACGCGCGCAGCAGCTCCTCGACCGTCATGACGCGGTCTCCGTTCCCCAAATCGCGTTGAGGCGGTAGACGTCGAGCAGCACGGGCAGCAGCGCGACCAGCCCGTCGAGCCCCTCGGCGGCCACGTGGCCGGTGACGACGTCCTGCGCGGCCTCGGGGTCGAGGTTCACCTGCGCGGTGATCGCCTGCATGGCGGTGATCTCGACCGGATCCGGCGCGACCTCGGCCTCGAGCGTGACCGGGCCGGGCGGGTTCATCAGCGCGCGCAACGTCTCGCCGACCACCACCAGGCCGATGGAGATCAGCGCCCACAACTTCCCGTAGCGGTCGATCGGGTCGCCCTCGCCGAGGTACTCGCGCACCACGACGTCGGCGGCCTCCAGCGAGTCGGCCGCGGCCGCGCGCAGGAACACGGCGGCGGTGTCGACCACGTGGGCGCGGTCGTCCTGGTCGGCCATCACTCGCCCCCTGCCGTGGCATGACCGCGGCCGCCGCGCCCGAACCGGCCGCCGCGTTCATCCGCCTGCAAGGCGATCGCGTACCGAAGCACGGCGTTGGCGGCGTTCGCCTCGGTGACGTTCAGTCCCATTAGGACACCACCGATTCGGTCGGCGCCCACGATGCGCGCCACGCGCGCAGCCGCTCGCCGAGTTCGTCGATCCGGCGCTGCGCGATCCAGCCGGTACGGCGGGCGGCCTCGCCGGGGTGGCCGCGCTCGCCGGTGGCGAGGTAGTCGAACACGGTCTCGAGCAGCCCGTCGGCGGCGAGCAACTGCGCTTGCGCGGCCTTGGTCTCGTTGGTGAGCTTTACCAGGGCGGTGACGGTCTGCGCCATGCTGTCGCCCCAGACGTCGACCGCGGCCGCGGCGGCGCCCCTGTACAGCTTCACCACGCGTTGCGGGCCGTCGTTGACGATGTCGTCCCAGCGGGCGCCGGGCACGTTGCGCTCGTACATGGCGCGGGCGAACGTCTCGCGCAGCCCGCGCGATCCGTCCAAACTGGACAGTTTCGGGGCGGTGGTCATGCTCGTGTCCTCTCGTCGAGTTCGGGGGTGGTCTGGCGGTACTGCTCGAGTTCGGCGACGGCGGTCTCGGCGGCGAGGGTCTGCGCTTTGAGGGCCTCGCCGAGGCGGGCGGTTTCGTCGGCCAACAGCGCGTTGTCGACCTCGAGTTCGGCGAGGTAGGTGCGGCAGTCGGCGAACGTCGGGTCGATCACCCGGTGCTGCACGGCGTCGGCGAGGTAGACCGCGAAGTCGGGCAGCGGCACCTCGGCGTTGTGGCGGCGGGCCCACTGCGCGGTGGCCTGCCGGATCACGGCCGGGAGGTCCTCGGCCGTGCGGGGCGCGCCGGTCACGTCTGGTCCGGATCGGTGGCGTCGTCGGCCTGGTCCTCGTCGGCGCGCGGGCCGCGGATCGCCTCGACGATCGCGGGCAGGTCGGCCGCCTCGACGATCACCGGCGGTTCCTTGCTGCCCTCGGCGTCGCCGACCACGCCCCGGCGCCGTAGCTCCTGCATGAGCCGTTCGGCGGCCTCGCGCCCGATGCGCAGCTTCCGGGCGAGCATGGACACCGAGGCGAGGTTCGCCGTGATCACCAGATCGGCGGCCTGACAGATCAGGTCGACCTCGTCGGGTGTCCTGCTCGAGTTCGGGCCGGGGAACGTGACAACGACCCCGGCGCCGTCACGCAGCAAGTCGCCGGCGGCGTCGGCCGGGGCGGTCACGGTCTTCTCGAACGGCAACGCCTGCTGCTGCCCGGTCCGCTGCTCGTACGCCTCGCGCCACACCCGGCGCAACTGCTTCGCGTCCGCGCTCGAGCCGGGGAACGCCTCGACCGCGACAATGCGCGCGGTCGGGATCACCTCGCCGGTGTCCATGTTGGTCGTGACCGTCGCGCAGTTGACAACGGCGACGATCAGGTGCGTGCTCGCCGAGTCCTCGACCAGCGTCGCGGAGATCCTGCCGAGGCCGTTCTTGTCGTCCTTAGGCAACTTGCCGGACAAGCTCACACTCATGTGCGCGTTCCCTTCATGGTGTCGTGGTCCTCACCGGGCGGGAGCGCGGTGAACTCGACTTCGCGGGCCGAGGCGGGAGTGCCGCGCGGGTGGAGCGCGACCAGGTACACCCAGCCGACGGCCGTCCACTCGCGACGGGCGACGACGCAGTGCAAGGTGCCGCGCAGTAGCAGCGGCTGGTCGACCTCGAACGCGGGCGGGCTGGTCGGGTAGTCCGTCGGATCCGGTGCCGTCTCGGCGGGATGGCCGTAGTAGTCGGCCGCGGCCTGCCACGCGAGGTGATGCGGGCACGCCTCGAGCTTGAGCCACGCGCACGCGGGGCAGTTCGTGTTGTCCGGGCCCGGCGTGTACTGCAACAGCGGGTTGCGCGGGTAGTCGTAGCCGGACGTGACCGCGGTGTCGGTCTTGCGGCGGCGGGCGGGACGGCGCTCGCCGTCGCCGCCCGCCACCGACAGGTGCGAACGTGTGCTCACTGGCCGCCCAGCACGATCCGGGCGAGTTCGACGTCGACCGCGGCCGGGTCGACTTGGTCGGCCTCGGCGCCGAGCGGCACAAGCTGCTCGGTCACGTCGAGCACGTTGTCGATCTCGGCGTGATTGAACGAGAACAGCGCAACCGACGTGCACGTGCCCGTGCCGCAGTTGCAGCGCACCGTGACCTCGATCCACTGCGACAACAGCGGCTGCACGAACACGAAACCGTCGGCGCCGACAGGTTCGTTCCGGCCGCGGTCGAGCAGATCGCGGGCGAACCGGTACACGTACTCGGTGCCGATCACCTGCATGGTGATCGCCCACGGGTCAGCGCGGTCGTAGCGCCACTCGATCCCGACCGGGCGGGCCTCGGCGCGCCCGGTCGGGCCGAGCTTGCGCACGACCAGCCGCGCGCGGGTGGGGTAGGTGACCCCGTCGGCGTCGATCATCGGGACAGTCCTTCCTGGACAAGCGGGACCCACCCGGCGACCTGGTCGTCGCTGAGGGCCTGCATCACGTGGGCGAGGCGGAAAGCGGGCGGGACGTAGACCACCGACCACGGGCGCCGTAGGCAGCCGGTGCGCGCGCTACGGATCGCGACCACGCCGTCGAACGACTCGCGCACCTCGAGCCGCGGCGGAACCGGGACCGGCCGCGACGGGGACAGGGGCAGGGGCGGCGGGATGTCAAGGCGGACCGTCATCGCTGCCCGCCCCGCTCGCCGTCGACCTCGGCGGCGCGGTCGGCGCGGATCGCCGCGACCGTGCGGTCGAGTTCGCCGAACACCTGCCGCGTGCGCTCTTCGGGGTCCTCTCCGAATTCACCGCACGTGAGCTGCCACAGCAGCGACAGCGCGGACGACAGCCCGCCCACGCGGGCGCCCTCGCGCCACGCGCCGCCCTTCGCGAGTACCGCGGCCTGATCGCGTTCCTGCCGCAGCGTGGACGTGAAGACGTCGAGCGCCTCGCGCAGCTGCGCCTCGCTCAACCGATCCGCGATCACGGGCACACCTCGAGCTGCACCGGGCGCGTGAAGTCGATCCGTTCGACCAGGGCCTGCCTGATCGGGCCGTACGGGCGCAGCGCGCAGGGGTGGCACGCCTCGGCCATCAGCAGGGGACGGTGCGGATCGTGCGGGTCCGGGGCGCCGTGCACCCGCACGGTGGTGATGCGGCGCGACCCGAGGCACCACTCGCACTCACGCGGGACGAACTCCGGGTCGAGGCTGACCTCGACGTCGCCGAGCGCACGCAGCTGCATCACCCGCACGTCCGGGTGGTCGATCAGGTCGCCAACAGCAGGAAGGATCCGGGTCGCCTCGGCCGGGACGACGAACGCGCGGCCGGTCACGCGACGGAACCACGTCCGGAACGACGCGGGACGACACGAACGATGGCGGCCGCCGGCGGCGGTATTCTTCGCTGCGATCACGAGGGCATCTCCTCTGGTCGTGGCCCCTCGGGGCCTGCCCGTCTCGCGCCTGCATGCGCGAGGCGGGCGCTTTTTCTTGCGGGGGTCAGGAAGCGACGGAGAACCGGCGGATACCGCGCGACGGGGGCTGTTTGTCCATCCAGCGGTTCGCGTCGTCGATGTGCACCAACCGCTTTCCGTCCGGTCCGGACGGCTGCATGTTCTTGAGGCCGCTCTTGCCGTTCGAGCGGTCGTACTCGAGGGCCTTTTTCTGAATGGTCCGGACGTGCATGCGCAGGTAGGCCGCGGTTTCCTGCAACGTCATCCACGGGGAGCCGGTCACGCTGCGGCCTCGGCACGGTTCCGGCGGGGGCCCTTGGTCTGTTCGGTGGTCTCGCGCCGGGTGGGCCCGGTGTTCGTCCGGGTCGGCTGCTTGGGCGGCGTGTCGGGCACGCCGTCGTTGTTCGCGAGGATCTCGGCGGCGACGGCGGGGTCGGCGACGATGTCAGCCGAGACCTTGACCGGGTCTTCTCCGTGCTGCGCGAGAGCGCGGCCGAGCGCGTAGATACGGGTGATCTTCATCGTCTGCGGGCGTTCCGCCCGCGTGCTGTTCTGCACTGCGCGAACGGGGAGTGCGGCCGCGGCCGCGAGGGTGTGAAGGTCCCAACCGAGCAACGCCGCCCGGTGGCGGACCCTCTGTCCATTTAGGAGGGGCATGCGGCACATCATGCGCGATCATGCGCGCTTGGTCAAGCATGATCCTGCATGGACATCCATGGAAAGGGTTGCATCATGCGCCACCATGCCGCATGATGCCTAACCATGCGAACCTTACTCAGGGAGTTCGAGGGGCATGGGACGTGGAAGCATCGACCACAGAGACGTGCGTCATGCGGGGGCATGCGGCATGATGCACGCATGGGCAGCGGCAGGACGCGCACGGCGAACTACTCAGAGGCAGCACGGCGCCGACTTGGCGATGCTGTCGCGGTCGCCCGGCGGGCTGCTGGCGCCAAGTACCGAACGACGTTCGCGCAGAAACACGAGGGCATCAACACACGAAGCCTCGAGTTGCTCGAGAACGGCAAACCTGGGGTTGCCGAGGCCGTTCTGTTCGCCGTCGGGCGAGCGCTGCCGAACTGGAATGAAGACACCCCGCGGGTGATCCTTGAGGGCGGTCCGATCCCACCGACCCCCGACCCCGAGACGCCATCCGCCGGCGAACCTCGGCGCACACACGAGTGGTCAGCAAGTTTCCGCGCTCGAGCCCTCGAGATGTCCGACGAAGAACACCTTGCCGAGGCGCGCCACATCCGAATAGAGGATGGGCGACTAGCCCAATTGAACTACTTGAAGGCCGTGTTTCAAATCAAGGCCGAGGCCGCCGAGGCTGCCGCAGCGATCAGCGAGGACGGCCGTAACACCTAAAACGGCTGGTCATCCTAGGTGTTTCGAGGATTTCCGCAAGCAACTTTGTCAATTCATAGGCCGTTAGAGTGAACGCTACTGCGTGAGGTTTACGCCAATCAGGTCGAACATTCGTCCTACCTCTAACGCGTCGCCACCAGTTAGCGAAATTCCTTCTGCCAAACGGGTTACCCCCGCAGGCAGAAGGAGGTCACAACTATGCACAACCGCCCGCTACCAGAACCCACCACCATCCCGCTACATCGGATGCTGTTCTGGCTCTCCGGGTTACTTACCGCCGAACTGACCGCACATGCAGTTGCCGCCCACCACTTCGGGTGGAGCGCGCCACTGCTGATCTTGAATTGCACGGTGGTCGCCGTCGTTTGGTTCGCGGCGATTCTGACCCTGTGCACACAAAGCGTGATCGTCGCTCTGCGACAGGACCTGATCGACCGAGCCGAGACTGAGGGCGGCGACGCGATCGACCTTGAGATAGCTCGATTGGAACGACGTTTCCGCGGTGCTTAGCGCTGGGGGAGAGCGGCGCCACGGTCGAGCCGTTCTCCCCCGGATTTGCAACGCAGAACACAGGAGGTCGAAAAATGGCTTGGGCTGATCCATACCCCGGAGGTGGTTTCCGTGGCGGCTACCGCGACAGCGCGGGCAACAAGAGGTATGTAAAGGACCTCGACGGGAAAACCGTCCGATACGATACGAAAAAGAAGGCAAAGGCAGCCGCCAACGAGAAGGAAGTCGACGCGCGACGCAAGGCAGCGGCGCCCTCCGAAGTCCCGATGGAGGCCACCACAAAGTGGGGCGCATGGTGGGATCACCTCGCCACAAAACGCACATTCGACGACACGGACACCGCATCAACTGAGGCAAACATCGTCAAGAAGTACCTCCGCCCAAAATGGGGCGACATCGCGCTGCGCGATATCACGTACAAAGCGGCCAAACATTGGGTGCAAGAGGGAGATCTCAAAGTTCGCCCTGGCATGTCGCCCGGATACGTGCACCGCATTTTCAGCATATTCAACGTGACGATTAAGGAAGCGTTGGATCAGGAGGTACTCACAGCCTCGCCGCTCGCCGGGGTCAAGCTCCCCAAGCGACACAAGAAACCCAAGCCGTACCTGTCGACGAAGTCGAACGCGGCCATGAGCGCGCACCTGCGCGAGGACTACCGGGATGCCCTGGCGTTCGGGCTCGAGACCGGCGTTCGCCCCGGCGAGCTGTGCGGGTTGCACTCCGACCGGATCGACCTCGACCGCGGTTGGATGCTGGTTGCCGAGACGTTCGTCAAGCGGCGCGGGATCATCCGCCCGTACCCCAAGGACGGTGACGTGCGGTGGGTGCCGCTGACCGACTTGGCGTGCGAGATCGCCGCCCGGCGCCTCGGCGCGAGAGACGAAAGCAAGGGGTGCGGGTTCGTCCACAGCGACGGCCTGCCGTGCAGCGGTGTCCTGACGTTCATGACCGTGCGCGGGCGGATCATGCACCCCGACACGATGGGCTACCACATGAGGAATGCGGCCGAGGATGCGAAGGTCCCGCGCCGCAGCCCGTACTCGATCCGGCGGGGATGGGCCACCCGTGCAGCCGAGGGCGGGCTAGACGCGTTTCAGATCGCCGAGATCCTCGGACACGCCACCCTCGACCAGGCGCAGGAGTACGTGCAGCAGACGCCGGCCGCGCGGATGAAGCTCGTTGCGGCGTTGTCGAAGTATCCGCAGCTCACCGTGATTGAAGGCGGCTTGGGGCAGACGTCGGATACTCAGGCTGGATCTGGGGCAAAGTCTGGGGCAAAGGTCGACTCGCAGACACTCGCGCAAGATCGCGGGCGGGTCCGCCGTTCTGCCGGTTGACCAGGGGATACAGTCGCGTAATCTGACACAGACTCGCAGACGCTCGTAAACGTAAATCCGCTGGTCGGCGCGGTGTTGCTACCTAGTTGTGGTGGCACGAGATCGCGTCGTCGAACGTCGTCCGCGGGACGACGTCCTTCAGCGCCTGCTTCACGAGCGCGACCATGGTGGCACGGTTGCGCGCCGCGTAGTCCTGCGCCCAGAACAGGTCGCGCCGGTACGCCTGCATCTCCGGGGTGCCCGCGACGAACACCGCGAGGTCCGGATCCGGCAGGTCCGCGTTGTGCGGCAGCTTCCGCGCGACGGCCATGTGCCGTTCCGCGAGCTCCTTGCCGATGTTGCGCGAACCCGAGTGCAGCATCAGCCATACGCGGCCTTCGTCGTCGCCGCCCTGTTCGAGGCAGACCTCGATGAAGTGGTTGCCGCCACCGAGGCTCCCGATCTGCCGCGACGCGCGGTCGTGCAGGTCCTGGACGCCGGGATGCAGGTCGCCGAAGGACTTCCAGAACGCGTCCCAGCCACCGACACCGTGCACCTTCGCCGGGTTCACCGGCGTCTTGTGCAGACCGAAACCGACCGGGACGGCCGATTCGATCCGGCGGCGGAGCTTCAGCAGGTCGTCGGGCAGGTCGGCGGCGGTGAGCGACGTCCGTACCGCGCTCATCCCGCAGCCGATGTCCACGCCGACGGCGGCCGGGGACACGGCGTCGCGCATCGCGATCACGCTGCCGACGGTCGCGCCCTTGCCGTAATGGACGTCGGGCATGACCGCGACGCCGTGCACCCACGGCAGGTTGGCGACGTTGTGCAGCTGCCGCATGGCCTGGTCTTCGACCGACGTGGGATCGGCCCACATCCGGATCGGAACCCGCGAGCCTTCGACCGCCGTGTACATGACTTTCCCTTCGTGGAAAACGTTTTGTCACGTATGAGCATGCATGGGCCGGACGAACCGGACAACGCATTTACCGATATCCACAATGGACAGTCCACAAGCGACTACCACGCGTGAGGTGATGTTCATCCCGAAGTCTTCGATCGTATTCGAAAAGTGATCGGCCGGTGGCGGTGTTTCGGGCACAATGAGCGCTCGGTGTCGGGGGTACACCAACTGGGGAAGGTCCGTTTCACGGTGAAATCTTTACGTGGGCTGCTCGCTGCCGTCCTGCTGGCGGCGTTCCCGCTGCTCGTGCTGGCGTTCGTGGGCGGGATCGTGACGCTCGAAGTGCTGGCGCTGCGGCACAACGTTTTCACGGCGGTGAAGCTCGGCATCATCACCGTCCCGGTCGGCTGGATCCTGCTCAAGACCCTGCTCACGGTCGAGCGGGCCACCGACGACGACATACCCGGCGTCGAGGTGACACCGGAGTCCCAGCCCGCCCTGTGGGCGCTGGTCCGGGAACTGGCGGACGAGGCGGGCACCCGGCCGCCGGACGAGATCCACCTCGACGCCGACGTCAACGCCGCGGTCACCGAGCGCACCTCGTGGCTCGGGCTGCGGGTGCTGCGCCGCCGGATGATCATCGGGGTCCCACTGATCATGGGCCTGCGCCAGGACCAGTTCCGCGCGGTGCTCGCGCACGAGCTGGGCCACTACAGCAACAAGGACACCCGGTTCTCCGCGCTGACCTATCGCGGGCGCAAGTCGATCGCGCGGGTGGTCAACGGCCTGGGCCGCGAAGGCTACTTCGAACGCTTCGTCGGCTGGCTGTTTAAGCAGTACGCGAAGCTGTACTTCATGGTCTCGATGAGCGTCTGCCGGAACCAGGAACTCGCGGCCGACGCCGTCTCCGCGCGGCTCGCCGGTACCGACGCGGCGGCCTCGGCCCTGCGCGAGATCGAAGCGCTGGCCGTCACCTGGCGGTTCTTCATGAACAACTACGCCGCTGTCGGCTGGGACGCGGGTTACCTCCCGGACCGGTTCGGCGAGGGCTACCGCGCGCTGCTCACCGACCCGACCAGGGCCGAGCAGATGGAGGAGATGCGTCAGAATCCGTCGGAGGAGAAGACCTCGCGGTGGGACACGCATCCGGCCACCCGCGACCGCGTCGCGACGCTCGAAGCGGGCACCCGGTTCCCGGTCCGCTCCGGCGGCGAACGGCAGGCGACCGAACTGCTGACCGGTGCCGAGAAGATGCTCGACGAGGCGCTGTTCGCCGTCTTCTCCGACGAGGCGCACACGAAGCGGCGGACGGACTGGCAGTCGCTGGTCGCGATCGGCCGTCGGTACGCCGCCGCCGAAGCGGCCGCCGAGGTCCTCGGCGAACGCACCCTGGACATGGCGCTGGACCTGCTCGACGCGGGCAGGCACGAAGAACTCGCCGACCCCGCCTCGAAACCGCCCGCCGGGGCAGGCTCCCGAGCCCGGCGGGAGTTCGCCGCGGCCTCCGTCCGCGGGCGGCTCGCGGTCGTGGTGCACGCGGCGCTCACCGACGTCGGTGCCGGTCGCTGGTCGCTGTCGTGGTCCGGTCCGGCCCCGTTCGTCCTGGACGAGCCGCTGGAGGAGCAGCTCGCGCCCGCGCTCGACGAGGCCGCCGCGGCCGAATCCGACACCGCGCCGCTGCGCGCGTTGCTGACGGCCGCCGGGGTGCCCGCCGGTTACCGGCCGTCGCTCACTCTTGTTCGTTCGTAAGGAGTTTCAAGTGCTTTGGCTGCTCAAATCCCGTGAACGCAAGGCCGTCTTCGCCATGATGAAGGAGGCCAAGCGACGCGGCGTCGAGATCGACGAACTCGAGAACGTGATGACACCGGAGGAGTTCGCCGCGCTGCTGCCGCCGGAAAAGCCCAAGTTCAAGGGCAAGATCCCGGACGTCACGCGCTGGGACCTCCCGGCCGACGGCGAGGTGTCGGCCAAGGAGTACTGGACCGACGAGGAGGTCCTCGCCGTCCAGGAGTCGACCGCGCGCGGCGAATGGGAGGGCGCCGCCGCGCTGCTGGCGTCGACCTGGGGTGACTGGGATCGTCGCGACCTGGTGACCGGCGTGCTCGGCGAGGCCGCGGCGAAGGACGACGAGTGGCTGCGCGCGTGGCGCAAGGCCCGGCCCGGTGACGCGGGCGTGGCGCTGGTCAACGCGGAATCGCTGGTGCACGTGGCGTGGGAGGTGCGCAGCGGGCTGCGGGCGGAGCACGTCTCGGAGGAGCAGTTCGCCGCGTTCTTCCGGGTGCTGGAGCAGGCCGAGGACGCCGTGCGCGAGGCATCGGAGCTCGCTCCCGAGGATCCGACGCCGTGGGTGTCCGCGCTCGCGATCGCGATGGGGCGGCAGTACGAGAACGACCGGTACCTGAAGGTCTGGGAGGAGCTCACCGAACGCGACCCGCAGCACCGTGGGGCGCACGGACGCGCCTTGCAGTACTGGTGCGCCAAGTGGTTCGGCTCCAACGAGAAGATGTGGGAGTTCGCCGAAACCGCCGCGTCGAAGTCGCCGAAGCTGGCTCCGCTGCTGCTGGTCGCCGCGCACGAAGCCGACCTCCAGGGTGCTCCCGCGTGGCGTGACCCGCGGGTCACCGGCGCGCTCGACGGGATCCTGGCCTGGCTCGACGGCGAAGGGCGGGATCACTCGTCGACCCGCTCGGACCGTTCGTACGCGGCGAAGGCGCTCGTGGAGAACGGGCGCTTCGACGAAGCCGTCGAGCAGTTCCGGCACCTGGGGACGCGGGCCGACGGCGGGATGTGGTCCTACTACGGGGATCCGCGGAGCGAGTTCCTGGCGACGCGGTACGCGGCCTGCTTCGGCGCGACCCGCCCGTGACGCGATTAGTCACCTACTTGCGTTCGCAAGTAGGTGACTAATCGCGCGGGGGTGTGTGCGTTTCGTCCTCTGAAGGCGGCGGTGGCCGGTCCCGCCGGAGGTGTTGTGAAAGCCACTTTCGCAACGTTGAGTGTTGTGAAAGTGGCTTTCACGACACCAGCTTCCGCCGGGTCTCACCTGTCCGCTCACGACCCCACCGGCCCACCGCGCTCCCGCGGCGCGAAAGCCACTTTCGCGACATCAGACGTCCCGAAAGTGGCTTTCGCGACACCGAAACCGGCCGATATACGGGCTAGCGCGCGGGCGATAGTCGCAAACGGGGCGGCCGCCCGGGCTGAAAGCGTCCTTCACCGCATCTGAAGCGACAAAGGGGCCTTTCACCGCATCACATGCGGCGAAAGGCCCCTTCAGCCCACATCAGGAGTTCGCGGCGACCAGTTCCGCGATCTGCACGGCGTTGAGCGCCGCGCCCTTGCGCAAGTTGTCGTTCGACAGGAACAGCACGAGACCGCGACCGCCGTCGACACCCGGGTCCGTCCGCAGGCGCCCGACGTAGGACGGGTCCTGGCCGGCGGCCTGCAACGGCGTCGGGATGTCGGACAGCTCCACGCCGGGCGCGCCGGACAGCAGTTCGGTCGCGCGGGCGACCGAAAGCGCCTGCGAGAACTCCGCGTTGATCGAGATCGAGTGCCCCGAGAACACCGGCACCCGCACACAGGTGCAGGAGACGCGCAGTTCCGGGATGCTCAGGATCTTGCGGCTCTCGTTGCGGAACTTCTTCTCTTCGTCCGTCTCGAACTCGCCGTCGTCCACAATGGACCCAGCCATCGGGAGGACGTTGTGCGCGATGGTCCGCGCGTACTTCTTCGGCTCGGGGAAGGCCACCGCCGCGCCGTCGTGGGTCAGCGCGCCCGCGTTCGGCGCCGCCGCGGCCAGCTGGCCTTCCAGCTCCTCGACACCGGCGAGCCCGCTGCCGGACACCGCCTGGTAGGTGCTGGCGACCAGCCGCACCAGGCCCGCTTCGGCGTGCAGCGGCTTGAGCACCGGCATCGCGGCCATGGTGGTGCAGTTGGGGTTCGCGATGATCCCCTTGCGCGCTTCCTTGACCGCCTCCGGGTTGACCTCGCTGACGACCAGCGGGACCTCGGGGTCCATGCGCCAGGCCGACGAGTTGTCGATCACCGTGGCGCCGGCGGCGGCGAACCGCTCCGCCTGCGCCTTGGAGGTCGAGCCACCGGCGGAGAACAGCGCGATGTCCAAACCGGACGGATCCGCCGTCGTCGCGTCCTCGATGACGATTTCCCCGTCACCCCAAGGAAGTTTCGAGCCCGCGGACCGCGCCGAAGCGAAGTACCGCATTTCGGCGACCGGGAAACCCCGTTCGGCCAGCAGACGGCGCATGACAGCGCCGACCTGACCGGTCGCCCCGACAACTCCTACTCGCAGACCTTCAGCCATCAGCGACCACTCCCCGCGTAGACGACGGCTTCTTCGTCGCCGCCGAGTTCGAATGCTTCGTGGATCGCGCGCACCGCGTCGTCGAGCTGCGCGTCCCGGATCAGGACCGAGATCCGGATTTCCGAGGTGTTGATGATTTCGATGTTGACGCCCGACTGCGCGAGCGCCTCGCAGAACGTCGCCGTGACACCGGGGTGCGAACGCATCCCCGCGCCGACGAGCGACACCTTGCCGACATGGTCGTCGTACAGGACCGACTCGAAACCGATCTCGTCCTTGATCTTCTCCAGCGACTGCACGGCCTTGGCCCCGTTGGCCTTCGACAGCGTGAAGGTGATGTCGGTGCGGCCGGAGACGGTGCTGGACACGTTCTGCAGCACCATGTCGATGTCGATCTCGTTGTCGGCGATCACGCGGAAGATCCTGGCCGCGGCACCGGCGGTGTCGGGCACTCCGGTCACCGTGATCTTGGCTTCGGAGCGGTCGTGCGCCACACCGGTGATCAACGCTTGTTCCACGGGGATCTCCTCGATAGAACCGGTCACCGTGGTGCCCGGCTTGTCACTGTAGGAAGAACGGACTCGGATCGGGACGCCGTACCGGCGCGCGTACTCCACCGAGCGCAGGTGCAGGATCTTCGACCCGCTCGCGGCCAGCTCCAGCATCTCCTCGTAGGCGATGGTGTCGAGCTTGCGGGCGTCGGGGACGACCCGGGGATCGGCGGTGTACACACCGTCCACATCGGAATAGATCTCGCACACGTCGGCGTTCAGCGCCGCGGCCAGCGCGACGGCGGTGGTGTCCGAGCCGCCGCGGCCGAGGGTGGTGATGTCCTTGGTGTCCTGGGACACGCCCTGGAACCCCGCCACCAGGGCGATGTAGCCCTGGTCGAGGGCTTCGGTCACCCGGCTGGGGCTGACGTCGATGATCCGCGCGTTGCCGTGCACGGACGTCGTCACCACACCGGCCTGCGAACCGGTGAACGACCAGGCCTCCGCGCCCTGCGCCGAAATCGCCATCGCCACCAGCGAGTTGGAAATGCGCTCACCGGCGGTGAGCAGCATGTCCATCTCGCGTTCCGGCGGCGCCGGGTTGACCTGCTGAGCCAGGTCGAGCAGCTCGTCCGTCGTGTCTCCCATGGCGGAGCAGACGACGACGACATCGTTGCCCGCCTTCTTGGTGGCGACGATGCGTTCCGCGACGCGTTTGATCCGGTCGGCACTTTCCAGCGACGAACCGCCGTACTTCTGGACCACGAGGGCCACGCCCGAACCTCCTCGACGGGCCGGGCGTGCTCCTGGTGGGCACCGAGGAGCCCCCGCGTCCCTTATTTGGGCGAAAGCCTACCGGGGACACGCATGCCCGCCACCCTCGTAAGTGGGCCTGACCACCACTTCGGGGACTTCTGGAAGTAAATCTTCCTTAACACCAACGAAATAGTCGGAGGGCTTTCACTTTAGTGACGGAGAGCACGCCTTGTTATGGTCCGCCAATGCACAAGCCCGCCCAAACGAGTACCCCGATCGCGTCGATCATGGCCGCCAGGTGGAGCCCTCGCGCTTACGACGAGGCCGCCACCGTCACCGACGACCAGGTCCGCGCGCTGCTCGAAGCGGCCCGCTGGGCGCCGTCGTTCGGCAACACCCAGCCCGCCCGTTACCTGGTCGGCCTCCGGGGCACGCCGTCGTTCGACCGCGTCCTCTCGACGCTCAACTCCGGCAACCGCGCGTGGGCCCATCGCGCCGGGCTGCTGCTGATCGGCGTGATGGTGACCACGAACGAGAAGGGCGAGGTCCCGTACGCCGAGTACGGGCTGGGCCTGGCGAGCGAGAACCTCGTGCTCCAGGCCGTCGAGCTCGGCCTGATCGCGCACCAGATGGCCGGCTTCTCCGCCGAGGCGGCGACGGACTTCTTCGGGCTCCCCGACGACGTCGTCCCCAAGGTCGCCATCGCCGTCGGCCACCCGGCGGATCCCTCGGTACTCGAAGAAGACTGGCGGATCGAGCGTGAGAAGGCACCGCGCGAGCGCGTCTCGCTGGGGGAATTCGCCTACGCCGACACGTGGGGCACGAGCGCCTTCTCCGACTGAGGGAGCCAGCGTGACGCGAGGACGCCGAGCCCGACATGCAGCAGGCTCAGCACCGCGACGGCGGTGTGCAGACCCGCGACGAAAGCCTCCTTCGCGTCAACGGCAGCCGTGGGCGCGATACCCGAATGCTGAAGAGTTTCGCCGAGCGTGGGCGCGAGGCCCGGACCGGCCAGGCGGAACACCAGCGCGGCGAGCGACCCCATGAGCGCGATCCCCAGCGCGTTGCCGATCTCGTTGCTGGTCTCGGCGATCGCGCTCGCCGCTCCCGCCCGTTCGGCGGGCACCGCGGCGACGGCCGTGTCGGCCACCACGCTGAACGAGATCCCGTAGCCGACACCGGCGACCACGGTCGAGGCGACGTACCAGCCCGCCCCGCCCGTGACGCCGGTCATGAGCAGCAGCGCCAGCCCGAGGGCGATGGAGAAGTGGCAGGTGACCAGCGCCGCGCGCTTGCCGATCCGGTCGACCAGCGCGGGCGTGACGACGCACATCGTGGTGAGCACGGCCGCCCCGGGCAGCGCCAGCAGCGCCGCGTGCAGGACGGGCAGGCCGAGCACGGACTGGAGGTGGATCCCCGACAGGTACGCGGCCGCCGACCACGCGGCGAGGGGCAGCAGCCCGGTGACGACCGCGATCGTGAAGACGCGGTCGCGGAACAGGGAGAACTCGATCAGCGGGTGGTCGAGACCACGCTGGCGCCGGGCGAACCACACCAGCAGCCCGGCCCCGGCGACCCCCGCCGAGACTGCGAGAACGGACAGCCCGTCGGCGGCGGCGTGCTTGATCCCGTAGATCGCGAGCAGCAGACCGGCGGCGGAGAGCACGACGCTCAGCGCGTCCACGCGTCCGGGGCGGGTGGCCCGCACCTCCCGGAGCAGCACCGGCGCGAGCGCCAGGAACACCACGATCACCGGCAGGTTGACCAGGAAGATCGAACCCCAGGCGAACCGCCCCAGCAGGACACCGCCGACGACCGGGCCGATCGCGAAACCGGCGGCGAACGCGGCCGCGAAGATCCCGATGGCCCGCGCCCGCCGTCCCGGATCGGGGAAGAGTTCGCTCAGCACGGCCAGCGCGGACGGCAGCAGCGTCGCGCCCGCCAGCCCCATCAGCGCGCGGAACGCGATCAGCAGTTCCGGGCTCGGGGCGAACGCCGCCCCGGTGGAGGCCGCGCCGAACACGGCGGCGCCGATCATCAGCAGCTTCAGGCGGCCGTACCGGTCGCCGAGGTTGCCGAACGCGATGAGCAGCGAGCCGACCGCGAAGCCGTAGACGTCCAGGATCCACAGGGCCTGATCGGCCGTCGGGGTGAGCGCCTGGCTGATCCTGGGCATCGCGAGGAACAGGATCGAGCCGTCCATCGAGACCAGGAAGACCGGGCAGAGGATCACCAGCAGGCCGAACCAGGCCCGGTTGTGCTGTCGTGTCATGCCCTCGACGCTGGATCGAACCCGCGAGAGCGACCAGCCCCGTGCCGTGGGTACACCCCGCGGGTACACCCACGCGAGCGCGAAGGAACTTAGGCTCGAAGTCATGGAAAGCCTCGGCGTGTACCTCAAGAGCCGTCGTGACCGGGTGACCCCCGCCGAGATCGGCCTGCGCACCTACGGCACCTCGCGCCGCGTGCCCGGCCTGCGCCGCGAGGAACTCGCCCAGCTCGCCGGGGTGAGCGCCGGGTACTACACGCGGCTGGAGCAGGGACTGGCCGAAACCGCTTCACAGCAAGTGCTCGACGCGCTCGCCCGCGTCCTCCGGCTCGACGACGTCGAAACCGGCCATCTGCACAACCTCGCCCGGCGGTCCTCGCTCCCGGAACTGTCCGACCCCGGCCCGGAAGAGCCGCATCCCCGCGTCCTCGCGCTGCTGGAGAACCTCGCCGAATCCGTGCCCGCCGTCGTGCTCGGCAGGCGCGGCGACGTCCTCGCGTGGAATCGCGCCGGTCACGCGCTCACCGCGGAACACGTCGACTTCGCTTCACCGGCGGATCCCGGACATCGGCCGTCCGTGCCGCGGATGTTCTTCCTCGACCCGCTCACCAGGAACCTGTTCGGCAACTGGGCCGAACTCGCCCGGATCCACGTCGCCTACCTGCGGCTGACCGCGGGCCGGTATCCCACCGACGCCCGCCTCGCCGGGCTCATCGGCGAACTGACCATGCGCAGCGACGAGTTCGCGACGCTCTGGGCGACCGGCGACGTCGCCGACTGCACGGTCGGCACCATGCTCCTGCGGCATCCGACGGTCGGCGCGGTCGACGTCGACTACCAGGTGTGGCTCCAGCCCGACAGCCCCGGCCACCGGCTGGAGATCTACACACCGAAGGATCCGGGGTCCGCCGACGCGCTCGAGATCTTGACCCATTTTGATCGCTAACATGGGGTCATGGGGGCTTTACGCAATATCGTCCGCAACGAATCCCGCACGATGGCAGGACTCTGGCTGTATGTGAGAGGCCGCAAGGACGGCATCGACGGGGACGCCGTCGCGGTGCCGTACGGCTCCAGCGGCAAGGCGATCTTCATCGTCCTGGCGGTGGTGAGCGCCGTCGAAGCGGGTCTCTTCTGGCTGATCGACTTCGGCATCGTCGTCGACGTCGTGCTGCTCGTCTTGGGCGTGTACTCGGTACTGCTGGTGTTCGGGGTCTACGCCGGCACCGTCGTCCGGCCGCACGTGGTCTCCTCGCGTGAGGTGCGGGTGCGCTGGAGCTCGTTCTACGACGTGCGGATCCCGAGGGAGAACGTCGCCTCGCTGCGGCATCTGAAAGAGAGCCACGACCCGCTCAAGGCGCAGAAGTTCCGCGACGAAACCTGGCTGAGCCACGACAACTTCTACGAGACGAACCTGGTCGCCGAACTGCGTGAGCCGGTCACCGTGACCCGCCCGCTCGGCGCGACCGAGACCGTCCGCGTCGTGAAGTTCCAGGCCGACGACCCGAAGGCCGCCGTCGAGGCTTACGAAAGACTCGGCGTCAGCTGATCCGCAGGGTCCGGTTCACGATCGCGAGAGCGACTTCGGTGACACTTTCGTTCCGGAGGAAGGCCTGCGCCCGGATCAAGGCCAGCGCGTCGGAGGCCCCGCGGCCGCCGGCGGCCATCACCATTCCGGTGGCCTGGTGCACCACGACACGGAAATCCACTTCTTCGAACAGAGGATGGTCGGGCAGTCCATCCTCTGTCCTCCGCGGCGACGAGAGCAACGCGGTCGTCGTCAGGGCGGCGGCGACCGTCCCGACCGCCCTGGCCACCTCGGGGGCGGGGTCCGTGTCGAACCGGTAGGCGGTCAAGGTGCCCAGTGGCCTCTCGGGAAGACCGAGCGGGGCCACGACCACCGCCCGGACTCCGAGGTCGTGCGCGGCGGGACCGAACTGAGGCCAGCGGCGTGTCAGCTCCTCTTGGCCACAGACCCGCAACGGTGTGGAGGTGGTGGGCGGTGTCCAGGACGGCCCCTCGCCGAAGACGTATTCGAAGTCACAAGCCGCCTCGGCGATCGGATCGGACGTCGCGACGACCGTCGTGTCCGCGTTCCTGCCGAACAAGGTCACGGCCGTGCTCGGGCTGTCGGCCACTTCGGCGACCGTCGCGATGAACCGGGTGGGCGGCCGCCGTCCGCCGATCGCCGATCGGTCCACGGAATCCGCGTGGGCGAGATGCAATTCGGCGGAAGTCCGGTGCACCCGCTCGGTCGATCGGTGGATCCCGGCCATTCTCCGGTGAAAGGCGCGCATCGACACAGTGGCCGTTTCGGCAAGGCCCTCATGCCGATGGGCCACGTTCGCGGCCCTGTCGGCACGGCCTGCCTCGTCCTCCGCCATGCCACGGAGGGTCGAAGAATCGCGCCTGCCGTCCTTCATGAGCGGAGGGTACGCCGCACCATGGCCGGTCAAGGAGACCCGAACGGCTGAGCCTGACCGGTTCCCCGGGTTGGCGAAACGGTCTAGCGTTGACTCCCCGGTACTCACGTGCCCCCGCCAGGAAGCAGCAGGAAGGCCTGTCGTGCCTCAGAACCGTGAAGAGTGGATCGCCGAAACCCTGGTCGAGCTGGCCGACACGCTGGTCCCCGCCTTGGATCCGGCGAGTTTCTGGCCGGTCGTGGCGGACCGGTACACCCGGCTGGTCGCCTCGGCCTCGGTCCGGCTGGCCGTCGCCGGTGAAA
The DNA here is from genome assembly GCF_001995215.1 of Amycolatopsis azurea DSM 43854. Classification (GTDB taxonomy): domain Bacteria; phylum Actinomycetota; class Actinomycetes; order Mycobacteriales; family Pseudonocardiaceae; genus Amycolatopsis; species Amycolatopsis azurea. The sequence continues at coordinate 86,613 of NZ_MUXN01000017.1, read as the reverse complement.
ACCCCGGCGGGCAGATGGTGGTGCACACCGATGAACGCCTGGGCGAACCGCCACTCGACGGGTTGTTCGCCAGAGAGGGCCCAGGCTTCGACTGCCACTCCACGGGCGTGCCCGTGGTCAACGCGCGTCTCGAGGAAGCGACCGCCCGCTGGCCGCGACTGGCCCCGGCGGCCCTTTCGCTCGGCTACCGTTCCGTGCACGCGTTCCCGTTCAACCGCAGGGAAGACATCCTGGGCTCGGTGACGATCCTGACCACCGGGATGGCACCGCTGCCGAGCGCCGACATCCGGATCGCGAGCGCGCTCGCCGACGTCGCGACGATCGGCATGCTGAACCATCGCGCCATCGCGAAGCTGACCGAAACCTCCTCGCAACTCCAAGGCGCGCTCACCAGCCGGGTGCCCATCGAGCAGGCCAAGGGCCTGGTGTCCGCCCGGCTCGAAGTCAGCCCGAGTGAGGCGTTCCTCCTGATGCGCCGCTACGCGCGGAGCCACAACCAGCGGATCTCCGAGGTTTCCGAGAAGCTGGTCGCCCGGCGGTTGACCGCGTCCGGCCTGCTGGAGGAGAGGGCGAAGGCCTCTCGCCGGAGCTGAGCCGGGACCGTCAGTTCCGCGAGTGCTCCATCAGCAGCACGACCCCGCCGCCCGGCCCGTGCAGCGGCGAGCAGCCGATCGACGCGACCAGGCTCCGGCCCTTGCGGTCGACGGCGTCGAGTTCGATCCGGTCGCCCTTTTCCCCGGTCTCGTTGCAGGCCTCGACGGCATCGCGGAGCCCGGCCGTCGGCAGGCCGAAGTCCAGCGCGAAGAAGTCTTCCCGGTAGACCTCGTCGGATCGAAGCCCCCACAGATCCTCCGCGCCACGATTCCAGCTGCGTACCAGGAGATCGCCGTCCAGCACGACCACCCCGGCCTCGATGCTCGAAAGTACGCCTTCGAAGAAGACGCGCGTCTCGTCGAGTTCCGTGGTGCGGACGCGCATCTCCTCGTTCATGGTTTCGAGTTCTTCGTTGGTGGACTGGAGTTCTTCGTTGGTGGTCTCGAGTTCTTCGTTGGTGGACTGGAGTTCCTCGTTGGTGGTCTCGAGTTCCTCGATGCTCGACTGGAGTTCCTCGTTGACCGTTTCGAGTTCCGCGTTCGTGGACTGGAGTTCCGCGTACGCCGTCGCGAGATCCTCCTGGACCCGCTTGACCTCGTGTTGGAGGCGGGTCGCCTCGGTGGTGTCGATGAAGGTGATCGCGGCGCCGATGTCCTCGCCGTCGATGGTGAGCAGCGGCCGGACGATGATGTCGAAGTACTGTGCCTCGTTCTCGCTCTTCTGCCGCCGCACCGAGTTGATCCGGATGCTGCGGCGCTCGCCGTGCGCCTGGTCGATCACGGACCGGAGCTCGATCGGCCGGTAGGAGATTTCGAGTTCGTGGAACGGTTTGCCCACGTCGTTCAGGCTGAGCCCGAACTGGAGCCGTGCCGAACCGTTGATCAGGGCGATCGCGCCGTCGTGGTCGATGCCCAGCACCGAATCGGGGGAAGAGGCCAGGGCGAGTTCGCTCACGAGACGTCTCCGGTTGGTGTCCCGCATCCCCGCGTCCGCCCACACGTCGAACCGCGGGGCCTTCGTCGTCACCCTGCCCGAGCGCACGGTGAAGACCCGGTTCCGCATGTTGGCGATCTCGAACCGGGCGCCGTCGGACAGCAACATCTCGGCCTTGCCGAGGAACAGGTGGCCACCCTCGTTGAGGGCGAAGTGGAAACGTTCGATGATCTTCGTCTGGGTCTCGATGTTGAAGTACATCAGGGTGTTGCGGCAGGAGAGCAGGTCGACGCGGGAAATGGGGGCGTCGCGGGTGATGTCGTGCCTGCCGAAGATCACCCGGCGGCGGAGGTCACGGCTGAACGCGAAGAGGTCGCCTGCCGGCTCGAAGTACTTGTTCTTCAGGTCCTCGGGAAGCCGTTCCAGCGCTTTCGCGGAGTACAGACCGGCTCTGGCCTCGCGCAGGGCTTCCTCGTCGACGTCGGTGCCGTAGATCTTGACCCGCGAAGTGGCCGCCTCGAGGCCGAGATACTCGGCGAAGATCATCGCCAGCGAGTACGCCTCCTCGCCACTCGAACACCCCGCGCTCCAGAGCCGGATCTCCTCGGTCGGGCCGACCTTCTTGACCAGATCGGGCACGACGGTCGCCCGCAGGTAGGTCCAGGCTTCGGGATCACGGAAGAAGCTGGTGACGTTGATCAGAATGGTGTTGAACAGTTCCTGGAACTCGTCGGAATTGATCTCCAGGTGGTCGCGGTAATCGGCGTAGTCGTCGATTTTCACCGTCTGCATGCGTTTCCGGATCCGGCGGGCGAGCGAGGTCCGCTTGTAGCCGGTGAAGTCGAAACCGCGGGAGTCCCGGATGAACGTCAGCAGGGTCTCGAGGTCCCTGTCCTCGTCGTTCCCGCCTTCCGGCGCGCTCATGGCGACCTCGTTCCCTTCACCAAGCCGATCAGGGCTCCGGCCATTTCCTCCAGCGAAAACGTCAAATCGACCGTCATGGCTTTCGCCACCGCCGCCGGCATGCCCTTGAACTCGGCGGTTTCCGGATCTTCGATGACCACCGTACCGCCCCGTTCCTTCACCGCGACCGCACCCGCCGCGCCGTCGGAACCCGTTCCGGTGAGAACACAGGCGAGCGTCCCCGGGCCGTACACGGCGGCGACGGATTCGAAGAGCAGATCGACCGACGGGCGTACGAAATTCACCTGCTCACCGGACGACAGGCGGAGCCTTCCGTCAGAAGCCAGCGTCAGGTGCCGGTCCGGCGGGGCCAAGTGGACGACACCGCGCTCGACGGCGTCCCCGGCCTCGGCCAGTTTGACCCGCAGGTACGACCGGCGGCCGAGGAGTTCGGCGAGGATGGTGTGCCGCCGCGGGTCGAGATGCTGGACGGCGACCACGGGCACGGGAAAATCGGCGGGAAGGGCGCCGAGGATCTCGATGAGCGCCTTGACTCCGCCCGCCGACGATCCGATGGCGACGATCTCGTACGCCGCGTCCGGCCCACGCATAGACCGAGCCTAGCCCCCCGAGCCACCCACGCGGCGGATGATCTTGGCGAGGATTCCGGACACCACCATCCAGAAGATCGCGGCGATGCCGTAGTTGATCAGCACGCGGAGCTTCGCGTCTTCGGGCATGAAGAGATCCTTGAAGCCCAGCAGCAGCCCGTCGGCCCAGCCGCGGACGAACGACACGATGCCGTTGTCGGGATTGGCCTCGCCGATCACGAAGACGACGTGCAGCACCAGAATGGCCGCGAAGACCAGCCCGACCCAGCGGACGACACTCGCCAGTATCCCGGCCGCGCGGCCACCGCCCGCCCGCCAGTCGACCTTGCGCCTGGTCGCCTGATCAGCGGTTTCCTTCTCTTCAGCGTGCTCGCCCATGCCGGGCAGTGTGGCACGCTCCCTGGTCCGATTGCTACCCGCGAGTAACCCGAATGGGCGCCACTTGAGTCACGGTTCGATCGCGGCCCGGGTTTCCTTTCGGGAGATCTCGCGGTTAAGGTGGCGTCGTGGCTCGAGCTCTCCTGCTTCGCTGCCGCGACGGGGCCTGATCGGACCGGCTCCCCGTCGCGGGGCTTCGTGGTGCCGGTCGTCGCACCCGATTCTTCAGGAGAACCGTCCCCTCATGAGCATTCGCAAGCCCACGCGCCCGGCCCCTTCCGAGCAGGCTTCGTGGAACACCCAGCGCGGCACTTCGATGCCCGTACACCGCTATCGCCCCTGGTCCGAGCTGGTCGAGGACATCGTCCTGCCCGACCGCACCTGGCCGGACAAGCGCATCGACACCGCCCCGCTGTGGTGCGCGGTCGACCTGCGTGACGGCAACCAGGCCCTGATCGACCCGATGTCGCCCGCGCGCAAGCGCAAGTTCTTCGACCTGCTGGTCCGCATGGGCTACAAGGAGATCGAGGTCGGCTTCCCGGCCGCGTCGCAGACGGACTTCGACTTCGTCCGCGAGATCATCGACGAGGGCGCCATCCCGGACGACGTCAGCATCCAGGTGCTGACCCAGTGCCGTCCGGAGCTGATCGAGCGCACCTTCAAGGCACTGGAAGGCGCGCCGCGCGCGATCGTCCACATCTACAACTCGACGTCGATCCTCCAGCGTCGTGTGGTGTTCCGTGAGGAGCGCATCGGCATCACGAAGATCGCTTCGCAGGCGGCCGAGCTGGTCGTCGACTACGCGGCGAAGCAGCCGGACACCGACTTCCGCTTCCAGTACTCCCCGGAGTCCTACACCGGCACCGAGCTGTCCTACGCGCTCGAAGTCTGCAACACGATCACCGAGATCTGGCAGCCGACGCCGGAGAAGCCGGTCATCCTGAACCTGCCGGCCACCGTCGAGATGGCGTCGCCGAACGTCTACGCCGACTCGATCGAGTGGATGCACCGCAACCTGGAGCGCCGCGACTCGGTGATCCTGTCGCTGCACCCGCACAACGACCGCGGCACCGGCATCGCCGCCGCCGAACTGGGCTTCCAGGCCGGCGCGGACCGGATCGAAGGCTGCCTGTTCGGCAACGGCGAGCGCACCGGCAACGTCGACCTGGTCGCGCTGGGCATGAACCTGTACAGCCAGGGCGTCGACCCGCAGATCGACTTCTCCGACATGGACGAGATCAAGCGGACCGTCGAATACTGCAACCAGCTGCCGGTGCACGAGCGCAGCCCGTGGGCCGGTGACCTGGTGTTCACCGCGTTCTCCGGCAGCCACCAGGACGCGATCAACAAGGGCCTCGACGCGCTGAAGGCCGCTGCCGACAAGGCGGGGACGCCGGTCGACGAGCACCCGTGGGAGGTCCCGTACCTGCCGATCGACCCGAAGGACATCGGCCGCAACTACGAGGCCGTGATCCGGGTGAACTCGCAGTCCGGCAAGGGCGGCGTCGCCTACATCATGAAGGCCGAGCACCAGCTCGACCTGCCGCGGCGCCTGCAGATCGAGTTCTCGAAGGTCGTCCAGCGGCACACCGACACCGAAGGCGGCGAGGTCGACCCGACCACGATGTGGAACGCGTTCTCGGCCGAGTACCTGGAGCTGAAGACGCCGCTGGAGCTGGTCCGCCAGCACGTGAGGGACAACGGGGACGGCGAGTACGACATCACCGCCACCGTGCGGGTCGAAGGCGACGAGCACGAGGTGACCGGGCGCGGGAACGGCCCGATCGCGGCGTTCTTCGACGCGCTGTCGACCGTCGGGTTCGACCTGCGGCTGCTGGACTACAGCGAGCACACGCTCTCGCCGGGCGACGACGCGCGGGCGGCGTCGTACATCGAGTGTGCGATCTCCGACCGGGTGTTCTGGGGCATCGGGATCGACCCGTCGATCGTGACCGCCTCGCTGCGGGCCGTCGTGTCGGCGGTGAACCGGGCGAACCGGTAGCTCTTCCCGCTTCTGTTCCGTTCCGTGAAGGCCTCCTTGAGGGACTCTGGGTCCCTCAAGGAGGCCTTCACGGACTTCCCCCTAGTGCGGAGAGGCAAGGGCGGCGCATCAGGCGCGATGCGGCCTTGACGCGTGTTGCGAAAGCCACTTTCGCAACGTTGAAGGTTGCGAAAGTGGCTTTCGCAACATCCCTCCGCTCAGCGCCGGGCCCGAGTACATGAAGGCCAGCACCGGAAGGGGGCCTTCATGTACCTCTACAGGGCCTTCACCGCGGCCAGGATGTCGGCCGGGTCGGTGCGGGTGGTGTAGTCCGGGTGGACGTCGATGTAGCGGATGACACCTTCACCGTCGACCACCAGGACGGTCGGGTACGGCAGTTCCCACTCCGCCGCACCGTTGAGCTTCTCGACGTCGCCGATGAGCGCGTCGAAGGTCGGCTTGAGCTCCGGGTCCTGCCGGAACGTGATGCCGAGCGCGCGCCCGAGCTCGTTGTCCACATCGGACAGCACGGCGAATTCCAGATCGTTCGTGGACAGCGAGCCGTCCGGCAGCTGCGGGCTGACCGCGACCAGCTTCACTCCCAGATTCTCCAGCTCCGGCAGTAGTTCCTGCTGATACGCGCGCAGGGCGAGGTTGCAGTACGGACACCACGCGCCGCGATAGAACACCACGACGGCAGGCCCGTCCGCGACCCGGATCCGCTCACCGGAAGCGTCCGGCAGCGTGAGGTCCGGCATCGCCGCCCCCGGCTTCACCGCCGCCTCGACGACCAGTCCGACGAACTTCTCCCGGTCGGCCTTGAGCACCGGCGCCACCTCCTCCGGCAGGTGCTCCGCGACGGCGACGCGCAGGTCGGCGAGGTCGGTGTTGAGATCCCCCATCGTCAGCTCCTTTGGTTGTACTGATCGGTACAGTGCGGCCAACTGTACTATTCGGTACATGAGTGGTCAACCGGCGAAGACCCCGCGAGGGCGGATGACGCGTGACGCGATCGTCGACGCGGCGGCCGAGCTGATGTACGTCAACGGCGTCGCCGCGACGAGCGTCGACAAGGTTCTCGCGGCCAGCGGAGCCGGGAAATCGCAGATGTACCACTACTTCAAGAACAAGGACGAACTCGTCGGCGCGGTCATCGACCGCTGTCTCGAACTGATCCTCGGCAACCAGCCCACGATCTTCGAACTCCGCGAATGGGCGGACTTCGACCAGTGGGCACAGGAGATCCTCGCCATCCAGAGCACTCCGAAAGGCCCGGTCGCCTGTCCGCTCGGCAACCTCACCGGCGAGCTCGGCGACGACCCGAAGATGGCCCCGCTGCTGGACAAGGCCTACCGCGAATGGGAGTCCCATCTCGAACGCGGCCTGAAGTCCTTGCGGGAACAGGGAAAGCTCGTCGAGGGCGCCGACCCGGCGCGGCTCGCGCAGGCCGCGATGACCTGCCTCCAGGGCGGCCTGTTGATGGCCCACCTGCGGCACGACATCACGCCGATCGCCGACGCGCTCAAGATCGCGCTGGACCACCTGAAGAGTCACGCTCGCCCGTGAGCGCCTCGACCTCGTCGGCGAGCGCGTCGAGGACCTTCGCCACCGCGGGCCGCGAGGACGCGCCGAGCCGGCAGACCGCCTCGACGTGCCGCGCCGCCTTGATCCCGGCGAGCGGACGGCAGACCAGGCCGCTGCCACGCCGGGTGTCCACTGTGTACCGGGGCAGCAGCGCGATCCCGTGTCCCGCGGCCACCAGCCGTTCAATGATCCGGAAGTCGTTGATGCGCTGCACCACCCGCGGCCGCACGCCGGTGCGGATGATCAGCGACTGGAGAATGTCGTCCACCGGGAACCCGGCGTTGACGCTGATCCAGCTTTCGTCGGCCAGTTCCGCGAGTTCGAGGCGACGCCGTTTCGCGAGCCGGTGCCCGGTGGGGAGCGCGACGTCGAGCGGTTCGCGCAGCAGGTGCCGTGACTCCAGCCGCTCCGATCCGAGCGACTCCGCGTGCTCGTCCCGGTGCGCCACCACGATGTCGTAGTCCGCGACGAGCCCCGGCACCTCGGGCGGCGTCATGTCGACGTCGCGCACGATGACGTCCAGCCCGTCGAACTCCGCCGTCCGGTGCAGCAGCCCGGGCAGCAGCATCAGCCCGGCCGACTGGAAGATCGCCACCCGGACCCGGCCGCGCGGGGCGCTGCGATAAGTGTCCAATTCGGACTCCGCGCGATCGAGCGCGGCGAGCACGTCGTCCGCGCGGGCGACCAGCGCGCGGCCCGCGTCGGTCAGCCGCAGCCCGCGCCCGGCGGGCTCCGTCAGCGCGAGACCGACGTCACCCTGCAAGGCGCGCAGCTGCTGGGAAACCGCGGACGGCGTGCAGTGCAACGCCTTCGCGGCCGCCGTCACGCTGCCGCGGTCGGCGAACTCCCGCAGGGTCCGCAACCGGCCGATGTCCATGACACCAGCATATGTGAAGCGAAACTGAACGGTCGCTGCAAATATTCTCGCTGGTCCTAAATGGTCATCCACGTCAGAGTGAAGGACATGCCCGCCCGCGACCGTTTGCTCGCCCTGCTCGTCGCCGTCCTCTGGGGCTGCAACTTCCTCGCCATCCACGCCACCCTCGGACAGTTCCCGCCCGTCTTCGCCGGCGGGCTGCGCTTCGCGATCATCGCGATCCCGACCATCCTCTTCGTACCGTGGCCGAAGGTGAAGATCCGCCACCTGCTCGGCTACGGGCTGGGCTTCGGCACCGGGCAGTTCGTCTTCCTCTTCATCGCGATGGACACCGGCATGCCGACCGGTCTCGCGTCGCTGGTGCTGCAGGCTTCGGCCCCGTTCACCGTCCTGCTCGGCGCCGTCTTCCTGCGGGAACGGGTGTCCGGACGGCAGCTGGGCGGGATCCTGCTCGCCGTCGCCGGGATGGCGACGATCGCCTGGCAGCAGGCCGGCAACGCCGCCCTGCTGCCGGTGATCCTGACCCTGCTCGGCGCGCTGAGCTGGGCCTTCGGAAACCTGAGCACGCGGCAGGCGGCCCCGGACAACCCGCTGAACTTCGTCCTCTGGATGTCCGTGGTGCCGCCGCTGCCGATGTTCGCGCTGTCGCTGGCGATGGAGGGGCCCGCCGAGATCGGGCGCTCGCTGAGCACCCTCGGCACGACGACCGGCCTGATCGGCCTCGGCGGGCTCGCCTACGTCGTGCTGTTCGGCACGATCGTCGGCTCCGGGATCTGGACGTCGCTGATGCGCCGCAACCCGGCGGGCGTGGTCGCGCCGTTCTCCCTGCTGGTGCCGGTGGTCGGGCTGTCGATGGCGTTCCTGGTCCTCGACGAGCGCCCCTCGCTGGTGGAGATCATCGCCGCGGCCGTCGTCATCGGCGGGGTCCTGTTCGGTTCGACGAAGCGCCGCGCCCGCGAGCCGGATTTCCTCGCCGAAGCCGAAACGCCTCAGCCCACTGGTGTGCGGTGAGGCGTTTGGGCACGACTTCTTTGCCGGGCCGGGTGAACACCTGCCGCACGAAGTCCTGGTAGCGCTCACGATCCGCGTCGTCGACGAGCGGGCGCTCGCGTCGGGTCATGGTCAGGAGCCCACCGTCGACGCCGGGCCGGGGACTGAACGCCGCCGCGGGGACCCGGCGGGCCAGCCGGAAGTCGAACCACGGCCACCACTGCGCGGTCAGCAGGGTCGCGCCGCCGACCCCGGCCCGGCGGCGCGCCACCTCCCACTGCATGAGCAGGACGGCGTCGGTCCAGCCGGGAGCGGCGAGGACGTGGCGCAGTGTCGCGGTGGTCAGGTGGAACGGCAGATTCCCGACCAGGACGTAGGGCGTCTTCGGCAGGGGGAACCGCAGGTAGTCCTCGGCGACGATCTCCGTGGACGTCCGGACGCGGCCCGCCAGCCTCAGCGCTCGACGGTCGTCGATCTCGACACCGGTCAGTGGCCTGCCGAGCCGTTCCAGTGGCAGGGTGAGCGCGCCGTCGCCGGTGCCGAATTCGATGATGGGCCCGTCGGTTCCGGCGACAAGCCCGACGACGGTTTCGATGATGTCGTGGTCGATGAGGAAGTTCTGGCCGAGTTCGTGACGGCCGGGACGATGTGTGCGCAAGGGATCTCCGCGGCTTCGAGGTGAGCCGGGCAGCACGAGGCCTGCCCGGCGATGACTCGCTCGGGCGGCGGTTCCTTGCTGGACGCGTGGGATCCGCCGCTAGGCGCGGCGGGTCCTGGTGAACGCGGAAGCACACATGGCGGCGAAGCTACCCCGTGCCGGAGTGCTCCCGCCAACGGTTTTCTAGCCGGCGATCCGGCTGGTGCCGAGGTGCTCGACCGGACCGGACAGCGCGGCCTTGACCCGGCGGGTGAGGTCGTCGGTGAGCACTTCGGTCTCCCCCTTCTCCAGCCCGTCGACGACCTGGCGGGCGACGTCGCGCGGGTCGTTCTTCGGGATGTCGAGCCCCTGGGTCATGTCCGTGTCGGTGTAGCCGAGGTGGACGCCGACCACCTGGGTGCCCTGCTCGGCGAACTCGATGCGGAGCGAGTTGGTGAGCGACCAGAAGGCCGCCTTCGACGCGCCGTAGGACCCCGAGCCAGCCGCCCACGACAGGACGGAGTGGACGTTGACCAGCGCTCCGCCGTCCTTGAGCCCCGCCGCAAACGCTTGCGCGACGCGCAGCGCCCCGAAGACGTTCGTCTCGAAGACCGGCCGGTGCGCGTCGACGTCTTCGCCGAGCAGCGAGCCGAGCCCGAGGACCCCGGCGTTGTTGAAGACGATCGTCGCGTCGCTCGCTTCGGCGGCCAGCGCGCGGACGGACTCCGGGTCGGTGACGTCGAGCGGGAGCGGCACGATCCGCGGATCGGTCTCCGCGCGCGGCGTCCTGGCCGTCGCGTAGACCTTGGCGGCACCGCGTTCGAGCAGTTCGGCGACGAACGCCCTGCCCAGCCCGCGCTGCCCGCCGGTGACCAGGACGACCGCGCCTTCGATGGAGGTCATGATTTGCTCCTTTGACAGAAGTGTTTGATGCTTGCCTCTGTCATCAGGATGGCGGCGCGCGCTGACAGAGTCAAGTACGCTTGACCTATGTCATGGACCGCGACGGACCGCTACCGGTTACGCACCGCCCCCTCGGGGCTGGCGCTCGTTCAGGACTTCCTCAACACGAAGGCGATCAAGACGCACGGCCTCGACCTGCTGAGCGACGCCGATCTGGCGCGACCGTGGGCCGCCGAGGCGCTGGCGGAATGGTCTCGCGTGCGGGAATCCGAAGTTCCCGAGATCACGCTGGGCACGAGCGACCTTCGAGCGCTTCGCGACCTGCGGGAGTCGTTCGTTTCGCTCTTGGACGGCGGCGAAGCGGCCGTCGAGAAACCGGTCAAGGCCGATCTGGCCGTGCGGGACGGCGTCGTCCGGCTGTTCCCGTCCGGCGCGGGACGGCAGTGGCTCGCTTCGGCGCTGTGGACGGAGACGCTGCTCGCGCAGCAGGCCGGGATCTGGCCGCGGCTGAAACTGTGCCGTCTCGACGGCTGCCGTTCGGCGTTCTACGACGTCTCGCGCAACAACAGCGGGGTCTGGCACGACGTGCGGACCTGCGGGAACGTCGCGAACCTGCGGGCTTCCCGGGAACGGAAGAAAGCGCTCAGCTGAGCGAGGCGAGCGCCGACGGGATCGGGATCTCGCCACCGATGACGTCGAAACCCTGGTTCTCCGCGAGCGGCTCGTCGAGGGCGGCGACCAGGACCGCGGCGACGTCGGCGCGGGAGACGTGCCCGGGTTCGAGGTGACCGCCGAGCTTGACGCGGCCGGTCGGCTGGTCGTCGGTGAGGGTGCCGGGGCGGACGATCGTCCAGGTCAGGCTGGAACGGCTCAGGACGCTGTCGGAGATCTGCTTCGCCATCAGGATCGACCGCACCAGCCGGTCGCCTTGATCCGGCGAATCCGCGAACTGCGCGGAGAGCTGCACGAACCGCGAGACCCCCGCCTTCTCCGCGGCGCGGATCGCGGTGATCACGCCGTCGCGGTCGACGAGGTCGACCGAGGCCTGGTCCGGATCGGGCGCGCCGATCGCGCTGATCACGACCTCGGAACCGGCGAGCGCCTCGACGAGGTCGTCCGCGTCGGCGGTGACGTCCGCGACCACGGTTTCGGCGCCGAGCCCGGCGACCTCCTCGGCGCGGCGACGGCTGCGCAGCCCAGCCCGCACCTGATGTCCCCGCCCCCGCAGCAGCCGGACCACGTGAATCCCCGTCCGCCCCGACGCACCCAGCACTGTGACCCGCATGACACGAGTCTGCCTGATCACGGCCGCCCACGCCGGTCACGCGCCCACCCCACGCATTTCGTCCTCTAAATGCGGGAAGTACCGAGCGCTCGCCGGCGGGACCGCGTGTTGCGAAAGCCACGTTCGCAACGCTCAAGGTTGCGAAAGTGGCTTTCGCAACACGACCGGGCCTGGGGAACGCCCGCATTTCGTCCTCTAAATGCGGGGAAGCGCGTGAAGGCCCCCTTCCCTCGGCTGAGCCGAGGGAAGGGGGCCTTCACGCGCAAAGCGGGGCTAGAGGATCTCCGCCGCCGAGCCGACGTCCGGCAGCCCGCCGACGTCGGGGTTCAGGTCCCCGGCTCCGACGAGTTCCGCCTCGACCGCGTGCGGCTGGATCCGCCCGTCGCGGATGTCCTCCGCGTAGTGACAGGCGACCCGGTGACCGGCGCCGATCTCCCGCAGCTGCGGGCGGTCGGTGTCGCACAGGCTCTGCTGCTTCCACGGGCACCGCGTGTGGAAGCGGCAGCCAGACGGCGGCCGCGCCGGCGAGGGCAGGTCACCGGCGAGCAGGATCTGCTCCCGGGTGTCCTCCACCGTCGGGTCCGGCACGGGGATCGCCGAGAGCAGCGCCCGCGTGTACGGGTGCAGCGGGTTCTCGTACAGCGTGTCGGCGTCGGCCTCCTCGACCAGCGAGCCGAGGTACATCACGCCGATGCGGTCGGAGATGTGCCGCACCACCGCGAGGTCGTGCGCGATCACCAGGTACGTGAGCCCGAGCTTCTCCTGCAGGTCCTCCAGGAGGTTGACCACCTGCGCCTGCACCGAGACGTCCAGCGCGGACACCGGTTCGTCGGCGACGATCAGGTCCGGCTGCACCGCGAGCGCCCGCGCGATGCCGATGCGCTGACGCTGGCCGCCCGAGAACTCGTGCGGGTACTTCCGCAGCGAAGACTCCGGAAGCCCGACCGCGGCAAGGAGTTCCCGCAGCCGCCTGGCGGTCGCGTCCTTGTCCTTGTCGAGGCCGTGCGCCTTCATCCCTTCCGTCAGAATGGATTCCACCGACTGCCGAGGGTCCAAAGAGGACATCGGGTCCTGGAAGACCATCTGCATCCGGCGGCGCGCCTTGCGCAGTTCCTCGCCCTTGAGCCCGGCGACGTCGGTGCCGTCGAAGACGACCTTGCCCGCCGTCAGCTCGGTCAGCCGGAGGATCGCCCTGCCCAAAGTGGACTTGCCGCAGCCGGATTCCCCGACCAGGCCGTAGGTCTCACCCTTGCGGATGGCCAGATCGACGCCGTCGACGGCGAACACGTGCCCGACCGTCTTGTCGACCACGATGCCGCGCTTGATCGGGAAGTGGACCTTGAGGTCTTCGACCTCCAGGAGCACTTCCGGTGCCGGTGCCGTATGCGTCATCGGGCCCCTCCTTGTGCGGCCACGGCCGGGATCACCGGGTTGTGGCAGCGCAGCAACCCACCGCGATCGGGGGTCAGCTGCGGTGAAACCTCCCGGCACACGCCGAGAGCGTTCGGGCAGCGGGGCGCGAACGCGCAACCGGCGTCCCACGGGATGTTGTCGGCGACGGATCCCTTGATGGGGATCAGTTTCTCGCCGCGGCCCGCGTCGAGACGCGGGATCGAGGCGAGCAGGCCGTGGGTGTACGGGTGCCGCGGTTCGGCGAACAGCGAGTGCCGCTCCGCGCGCTCGACGATCTTGCCGCCGTAGAGCACGTTGACCTCGTCGCAGAGACCGGCGACGACACCGAGGTCGTGCGTGATCATGATCAGCGCGGTCCCGGTGTCCTGCACCAGTTCGCGCAGCAGCGCGAGGATCTGCGCCTGGATCGTCACGTCGAGCGCGGTGGTCGGCTCGTCGGCGATGAGCAGCCGCGGACGGCAAGCCAGCGCGATCGCGATCAGCGCGCGCTGCCGCATCCCGCCGGAAAGCTGGTGCGGGTACTCGGAAAGCCGTCGCGACGGGTCGGGGATGCCGACCTTGTCCAGCAGTTCGACGGCTTCCTTCGACGCCACCTTGCGCGACATCCCGCGGTGCCGCTCCAGCACCTCGGTGATCTGGAGCCCGATCGGGATGACCGGGTTCAGCGAGGACAGCGGGTCCTGGAAGACCATGCCGAGGTCGCGACCCCGGCGGTCCCGCATTTCCCTGTCCGACAGGCGAAGCAGATCCGTGCCTTCGAACGACACCGAACCGCTGACCTTGTTGCCGCGCTTCGCGAGCAGCCGCATGATCGCCAGCGAGGTGACGGACTTTCCGCAACCGGACTCACCGACGAGACCGACCGTCTGGCCGGGTTCGACGTCGAAACTGACCTCGTCCACCGCGGTGAACGGCTTCTCGCCGCGTCGCTGGAAAACGACCTTGAGGTCGCGTACTTCAAGGAGAGCCATGAAAGATCACCGCCTGTTCTTCGGATCGAGGGCTTCCCGCAAGGACTCGCCGAGCAGCGTGAAGCCGAGCGCGACGATAATGATCGCGATGGCCGGGTAGTACGCCAGCTCGGGGCGGATGTCGAGGAACTGCCGGGCACTGCGGCTCAGCATGATGCCCCATTCCGCCCGGTTCGGGTCCGGGTCGCCGAGACCGAGGAACGACAGCGCCGCCGCCTCGAGGATCGCGGTCGCCAGGGTCAGCGTCGCCTGCACGATGACCGGGCCGAGCGAGTTGGGCAGCATGTGCCGCAACACGATCGTCCCGCGTTTGACGCCGAGTGACGTCGCCGCGAGCACATGGTCGCTGTTTCTCTGCGCGAGCATCGAACCGCGCAGCAACCGCGCGAAGATCGGCACGCCGACCATCGACACGGCCACGATCACGGTCCACTGGCTCGGCTTCTGGAACAGCGCGGCGACCGAGATCGCCAGCAGCAGCGAAGGCACCGACAGCATGACGTCGACCAGGCGCATCAGCACCGTGTCGACCCAGCCGCCGAAGGCACCGGCGAGCCCGCCGATGATCATGCCGACCGCGACCCCGATGATCGTCGCGAGCACACCGACCAGCAGCGTGTTCTGGGCGCCGACCAGCAGCCGCGAAAGGTAGTCGCGGCCGAAGTCGTCGACACCGAGCGGGAATCCGGGCTGAGCGCCCGGGATGATGCCCTGGCCGAGGATGACCTGGCTCTGCAGATACCGCTCGTAGGGGTCCTTCGGCGCGAGAAGCGGCGCGAAGATCGCCACCAGCAGGAACAGGCCGGTGATCACGGCGCCGGTGATGGCCACCGGGCTCCGCAGCATCCGGCGCACGGCCTCGCCGCCGAGGCTGTGCCCCTTCGCCGACGACGCGGCGAGCTTGTCGATCGGCTCCTTCTTCTTGTTCAGCAATGTGTTCATCGGACACGCACCCTCGGGTCGATGAGCCCGTACGAGACGTCGACCAGCATGTTCACCAGCACGTACACCAGCGCGCCGAACAGCAGCAGCGCTTGCAGGCGCGGATAGTCACGCCGTTCGATGCCTTCGGCGAGCAGGAAGCCGAGGCCGCGGAAGTTGAACACCCGCTCGGTCAGCACGGCGCCACCGAGCAGCGCGCCGGTCTGCAGGCCGATGGTGGTGACCACCGGCAGCAGGCCGTTGCGGAGCACGTGACGGCGCCGGACGACCGGCTGGGTCAGGCCCTTCGAGTTGGCCGTGCGGATGAAGTCCTCGTTCAGCACGTCCAGCACCGAAGCGCGGGTGATCCGCACGATCACCGCGAGCGGGATGGTGGCCAGCGCGAACGCCGGGAGGATCAAGTGGAGGATCGCGTCCCAGGCGGCGTCCCATTCCTGGGTGATGATGCCGTCGAAGACCGCGAAGCCGGTGACGGTGGTGGCGTCGAGACCGGCCATCTGACGGCCCTGCGAGGGAAGTCCCAGTGGGGCGGCCAGCAGGTCCTGCATCATGTAGCCGAGGAAGAACACCGGCACGGCGACGCCGACCAGCGAAAGCACGATGATGACGTTGTCGACGGCCCCGCCGCGGAAGCGGGCGGACAGGTAGCCGAACGGGATGCCGAGGCCCACCGCGATGAGCATCGCGCAGAAGCCGAGCTCGATGGTGGCGGGGAGGAAGTTCCCGATCTCCGACATGACCGGCTGGGCGGAGACCAGCGAGTTGCCGAAGTCGCCGGTGATGGCCCGGCCGAGGAACTTGAAGTACTGGACGAAGATCGGATCGTCGAGGCCGAGGATCCGGTTCAGGTCGGCGATCTTCTCCGGGGTCGCCTTGTCACCCAGGAGGGCGCCGGCGGGGCCGCCGGGCAGGGACCGGAGCCAGGCGAAGATCAAGATGGACAGGATCAAGAGCGTCGGTATCGCTTGTAGCAGCCGACGCACGAGAAAACGGAGCACGTGCGTTCCTTTGTTGCCAGCCCGGGAATGGACTTCAGGGGGTGAGCGCGGTAGCGCCCACCCCCCGAGCCACTAGTGGTGGTGGATCAGTTGACCGTGACGGTGTAGAAGCGCTCGTCGGTCAGCGGGCTGGCCACCAGGCCCTTCACCTTCGGGCCGACGACGATCGCCGGGGGGCCGTAGGAGATGGGGATGGCGGGCAGGTACTCCATGATCTTCTGGTTCGCTTCCTGGTACGCCTTGGTGTGCGCCTCACCGGCGGGCGCGGCGTCCGCGGCGGCCAGGGCCGAGAACAGCTCCGGGTTGTTGAAGCCGAACTCCGCCTTCTCGCGGCCGAAGAAGGTGCCGACGAAGTTGCCGGCGTCGTTGTAGTCACCGGTCCAGCCGAGCAGGTGGACGTCCTGCTTGCCGGCCTTCTGCACGTCGTCCTTGTAGCCACCGTTCCACGGCTTGGCGATCGGCTCGACCTTGATGCCCATGGCCTTCATGTCCTCGGACAGCGAGGTGAAGATGTCCGCCGGGTTCGGCATGTACGGCCGGGAGACCTCGGTCGGGTAGTAGAACTTCAGCGTCATGCCCTCGGCGCCGGCGTCCTTGAGAAGCTGCTTGGCCTTGTTGAGGTCGTACGGGTACTTGGTGACGTTCTCGTTGTAGCCGTCGATCGCCTTCGGCACGAACTGCGTCGCGGTCTCGGCGCCCTCGGGGAGCTTCGACTTCACGAACTGGTCGCGGTTGAGACCGTAGGCCAGCGCCTTGCGGACGTTGGGGTCCTTCAGCTTCGGGTTGTTCGCCTGGTTGATGCCCAGGTACAGGATGTTGAACGACGGGCGGATGAGCACCTGCTCGCCGTCGTTGCGCAGGAGACCGTAGTCCGCGGGCGACGGGTAGTCGTAGCCCTGGATGTCGCCGGCCTTCAACGCCTGCTTGCGGGCGTTCTCGTCCGGGATGACCTTGAAGACCAGCTTGTCGAGCTTGGCCGTCTGGGTCGGCGAGTCGGTCGCCTTGGAGAGCGTGATCTCACCCTTGGCCTGGTCCCAGCTCTCGAACTTGAACGGGCCGGTGCCGGTCGGGTGCTTCAGCGCGTACTCCGGGTAGGAGAACGAGTCACCGCTCTGGGTGACCTGGTCCGCGTTGTACTTCTTCAGCGCGTCCGGGCTCTGGATCGAGAACGACGGCAGCGTGAAGGCGGCCGGGAACGCGCCCTTGGCCTTGTTCAGGTTCAGGACGGCTGTCGACTCGTCCTTGACCTGGCAGTCCTTGAACACCGGGTCGCCGGAGGCGTCGCCCTCGTTCTTGGCGAAGCCCTCGAAGACGTCGCCGTAGTAGATCATCTGGCTCTGGGCCGCCGCGCCCTTCATGTTGAACATGCGGTTGAAGTTGAAGCAGACCGCTTCGGCGTTGAACGCGGTTCCGTCGTGGAACTTCACGCCCTTCTTGAGGGTGAAGGTCCAGGTCTTGCCTTCGTTGCTGCCTTCCCACTTCTCCGCCAGGCCGGGCTCGAGGTCCGCGGTCCCCGGCTTGTTCATGATCAGGGTGTCCATCATCTGGCGGATGATGCGGAAGGTCTCACCGTCGTCGTTGAAGAGCGGGTCGAAAGTCTTCGGGTTACCGGCGGCGCCGAAGACCATGGTGCCTCCCGAGCCACCCCCTGCGCCTTCTTCACGCTTCGAATCGGCACAGGCGGAAATGGAGACCGCGAGTGCGCCGGCAAGCCCGATCAGGGCCACACGGCGTGCTCGGGTCACCCGCAGTTGCTGCATCTGGCACCCCTTGAGGAGAATTTCGGTGTTTTAGGCACCGTCCGGTCGGTCGGAAACTCGAACTCCGCGGACGATCGGTGTGCTCGCCGACACTAGCGGGAACTCAGCCCGCACTTAAGCACGCGAGGTTACGATCGCGCTACACGAAGGCCAATACGACCGCAAAGTGTCCACAATTCCGCACTTAGTGTAATCAATTCCGGGCAACTAACGCGCAGAGTGCCGGTCCACTAACTCAAATGGGTGTCCACCACTAGGCTCATCGGATCACTGACAGAAGTGGACAGTGAGACCACGAAATCCGCTGCGGCCCGGGTTCCGTCCACGGTGAACCAGCCCCGTTCGAACAGCTGCCAGCGGCGCAGATCCGCCCGCGATTCCTCGCCGTCCCGGCCGGTGGCACGGTCGAGGCGCTCGACCTCGTTCCCGCCGTCCAACCAGGTCAGCAGGCTCAACGACGGCCGCATCCGCGCCCTGCCACTGGAAACGCCCTCCAGCACGAGGACTTCGGGGACCGGGATCTCGACCGCTTCACCGGGCGAGGGGACGCCGGAAGACCAGTCCACGCGCCGGTAACGACCGGGCCTGCCCGCGCGCAGCGGTTCCAGGACACCGGTTTCCAGTCGCGGCCACCAGGAAACGGGCTCGTCCCAGGTCGCGAACTCATCCGTGCTGACCAGCGCCACGCGGACGCCGCGACCGGCGAGTCCGGCCACGATCTTCCCGGCCAGGGTGGATTTCCCGGACCCGGAAGGCCCGTCGACGGCGAGCACGCGGACGGTCCCCAACCTCGGCGGGGCCGCGAGAAGCGCGTCTATCAGCGCGCGCGTGCGGGGCTCACTTCGGGGAGCCCTTTGACGTTGTCGGGCGTGGCCGTCCGTGCTTCGAGCGCGGCGACGCGTTCTTCCAGATCACGCTGGGCGTCGGCGAGTTCGCAGCGGAGCAGCGCGATCTCCTCGACGGAGGTCCGGACCTCTTCTTCGAGATGCCCGACCTCGGTCGACAGGTGCAACGCGACCAGCGCGAGAACCACACCGGCCAAGAGGAATACGAAGTTCGACGGCGTTTGCACACCGGTTATCCGCGCGAGGAAGTCGGCGGCCTGTGGAACGAGGGCGAGCACGACCACGCCGATGGCGAGGACGAGCCAGACACCCGCGTACTTTTCCCGCAGTTTCCGCCGTCGCATCATCTCGAGGACGACGAACAGCACCAGACAGGCGACGACGATGCTGAGAATGCGCCAGCCAGCCATAATCAGCTCCTTTTACGCCGAATCCGACGAGTCGACGGCGGGGCGGCGGCGCACCAGCGCCAGCAGCAGGGCGAGTCCGGCGCGGCCGAGGTAGACGGCCGATTTCACCGGTGAATGGCTCGGTGTGCCACCGGCCCGTTCCCGCATGATCACCGGGATTTCCTTGATCTTCAGTTCGGCGCGGATCGCCATCACCAGCGATTCGACCGTGTCGCCGAGGTATTCGGCCGGGTAGTACGCGGCGAACATTTTGATCGCGCGCGGGCCCATCGCCTTGAACCCGGAGGTCACGTCGGTGAGCTTGGTCTTCCCGAGCCGGGAGAAAACGAACGAGAGCACGACCATCGCGTATTTCCGCGGGCCGCTCGCCTTGTACGCGCCCTTGCCCGCGAACCGCGAGCCGATCGCGATGTCGGCGTCGTCGAGCGCGTCCAGCAGGGCGGCGACCTCGTCCGGGTCGTGCTGGCCGTCCGCGTCGACCTGGACGACGACGTCGTAGCCGCGGGCGGCCGCGTACCGGAAGCCGGTGCGCATCGCCCCGCCGACGCCGAGGTTCACCGACAGGCGGGCCACCTCCGCGCCCGCCGCGCGGGCGAGCTTGGCCGTGTCGTCGGACGAGCCATCGTCGACCACCAGCACGTCCATACCCGGCAAGGACTGCTTGACCTGGGAAATGACCGTGCCGACACTGGCCTGCTCGTTCAAAGCAGGCATCACGATGAGCACGCGACGGGTGGTCACGGACGTACTGGACACTGGATCACTCTATCTTCTTACTGGCCGTGAGCGGTGTCGGACCCGGTGGTGGCGCCGTCGGCGACCACACCTTGCTGACCTTCGATTTCGTAGACCGACGCGTCGAGGTTGTGGAAAACGCGCTTGAAACCCGGGGTGATGTCGAGGCGCTGGAGACCCACCGCGGACTGCGCGTTGGGGGCCACCTTGCCCTTGCCGACCAGCACGTAGCGCACCTTGAGGTCGGTGAGCGCCTCGCGCACGCGCGGCTCGCGGTTGATGTCGTTCAGGAACACGCTGAGCCAGCCGGCCTTGGTGGTGAACTCGGCGCCGTAGTTGGTCCACTCGACCGGCTGGACCCCCGAAAGGGCGTACATCCACACCGAGCCGTCGGCCCTGTCGTTCATGACGCGCTCACCCGGCACGACGTGCTTGCCGAGCCAGTCGTAGGCCTCCTCCTCGGCCTTGCTGACCGAGGGGCCGTCCGCGCCGTAGTTCAGCGCGAGCCGCGCGGAGTTGCGGCCGATGTAGCCGCCGCGGCTCAGCACCGTGACCACCAGGCCGATCACCAGCGCGCCCGCGATGGCCGCGGTGACCGGGTTCAGGTTCGGCTTGCGCTCGCCGAGCTTCTCGGCGAACTTGCCCGACGCGGTGTGCACGAACTCGCCGAACGCGACGGCGCCCGCCAGCGGCACGAGCGCGCCGATCCGCCAGTGGTCGTTGTAGAACACCCCGGTCAGGGTGTGGATGAGCGGGGTCTCCAGCGAGATCGTCGCGGCGAAGAGGCCGCCGAGGACGACGTACGCGCCGACCATCCAGAGCATCCGCCGGTGCTTGACCAGGAAGAACACGCCGATGATCGCCGGGATGCCGATCCACCACTGCGGGAACGACGCCATCGGCGAGAACGTGATGGTCTGCCCGAGCGCGCCGGACACACTGGTCTCCGACGCCCAGAACGCGCTCGTCACGCCACCCGCGTTGTAGAGCGCGGGCAGGACCTGCGGCACGCCGAGCACGACCGCCAGCACGACCGTGGCCACCAGCGAGGCGGCGCTCCGGCGCCAGTCGATCTTCTCGAAGCGGAACAGCACCGCGAGCAGGATCAGCAGGAAGTAGACCATGATCACGAAGATCAGGCTGGTGTGGAGGCCGGCCAGCCCGGCGACGCCGACACCGATCGCGACCGGCCCGGCGACGCCGTTCGGCTTGAGCAGCAGGCGGGCGAGCGCGAGCATCGCGGGCACGAGCGCCACCCCGGCGACGTACGGCCAGAGCGGGCCGCGCCACAGCGAGTCGTACGGGAACGCGGTGAACCAGGTGGACACGGCCGCGGCGGCGGCGGTCGCGAGGACCGGCATGCGCCAGGCGCGGCACATCGCCGCGACGCCGACCGGGACGACCAGCACGACCATGAGCGCCGCCAGGTTCAGCGTCGGCATCATCGTCAGGCCGCCCTTGCCGAAGACCAGGGCGAGCAGCGCGTGATAGGTGTCCGGGTAGAAGTAGTCGGTCTGGTCCGGCAGGTTCGCGATGGTGCCGACCGTCGACGCGCGCGCGTCGCCGTGCTCGGCGATCCAGCGCACCAGGTTGCCGTGGAACGGGGCGTCCCAGCCCTGCTGGACGTTCTCCAGGCTGCGCGAGCCGCGCAGGAAGGTCACCGTGCCGACGCCGAGGCCGACCACGACACCGGCGCCGATCAGCAGGTGGTCACGCAGGGAGCGCTTCGTCTCGTCGTCGTCTTCGTCCTCGGCCCAGTCGGCATGGCGCTTCGCGGTGAAGCGGAGGACGAGGAACGAGAGCGCGAAGCCGAGCACGGACAGCAGCAGCACCCACAGGCCGACGTTCAGCATGGTCCAGCGGATGCCGAACCGGCCGAGGATCGGGATGCCGATGGCGACGAGACCGAAGGTCAGCAGCGGGGCCGCGGCGGCGAGGGTCCAGCCGCGCAACCTGATCGCGGCGCCGAAGACGAGCCCCGGCAGCCAGAACGCCAGTAAGACCAAAAGAACGTTCATCGAATTCGCTGTCCAACCCTATTCGGCGCTGATAACGCCATCCCGTTCGCGGCGCGTGATGGCGCGGCCACACTATCGAGACGTTTCGGACGGCTTCGCGTTGCCCGTCTCCGGCGTGCCTCTCACCACGAAAGCCATGACGACCAGCAGTCCGACCGTCGGACCGGCGGCGAGCCCGACGACGGCGCGCACGACGGTGTCACCGGGGAAGAACAGCAGGACCAGCGCGGTCGCGACGACGACCGCGGCCCAGGTGATCAGCACCTTCTTGGCCTTGGCCTGCGCGACGAGGACGGCGGCGAGCAGCTGCATCGCGGCCAGCAGCACCGAAGACCAGACCAGTCCGGCCATCCACCAGGCCTCGGGGTCGTTCTTGCCGCCGTAGACCAGGCGGACCACCCACGGGCCGATCAGCCAGCCGATCAGCGCGCCCAGCGCCGCGAGCGCCAGCGCGCCCGCCGAGCCGAGCGCGAGCAGCTTCCGCAGCCGGTGCTTGCCCTCCTCGGTGCTGGACAGGCGCACCACGGTCGGGACCGCGAGGGCCTGGACCGGCGCCATCAGCGTGAGCGGTGTCCTGGCCACGAACAGGGCGACGAAGAGCACGCCGAGCTTGTCCTTGTCGCCGCCGGGCGCGAGCAGGCTGACCAGCGCGGGATAGCCGGTGATGACGCTCGCGGTGAGTCCGGCGCCCGCCAGCAGCATCAGCATGTTCGTGACGACCGGCTTCGCGGGCTCGTCGATGTCCAGCTTGGGGTCGACCAGGCGAGCGGCACCGCGAGCGAAGAGCAGCCAGGCGAACGATCCGGTCGCGGCGGCGACGGCGAACCAGTACAGCTGGGTGAGCCCGGCGACCACGAGGGCGGCGACCACGAGGATCCGCACCGCGGCCTCGACCAGGATCAGCCACGAGTAGGACCGGACGTGGTCCTGGCCGATGAGCAGGCCGCGCGCGGCGAACTGGAAGGCGAACGAAACCCCGCCCGCCAGCACGATCACCGCGAGCGCGAACTGGCCGCCGTAGACCTTGTCGGTCACCGGCGGGATCAGCGTGAACAGGGCCACGACGGCGACCGCGACCAGGCTGGTGACGAAGGCGATCACGGCCGGTCGCCCGGCCTTGCGGCCTTCGAGCGCGGCGTGCGCGGACTGGCGCGAGATCTCCTGTTCGAGCGGGGACAGGGCGGCGCCCAGCCCCATCAGCATGCCCCAGAACGAGAGCAGGACAGCGTTGTCAGCCGTCGACAGCGTCCGGCCCCAGACCACGGTGAGGACATAGCCGAGCGCGATCGCGATCAGCAGGTAGACGCCGATGCGGCCGGCGGATTTCCCGGTGCTCTTGGCCAGTTTCTCGCCGGTTTCGTCAGCCACGGTGCTCATTTACGCAGCCGCGCCCGCAGCGCCATGAGGAGACCCCGGACCGCCCCGGCCCCGAACCCTGCGGCGAACACAGGCGTGAGCTGGGCGACGGCCTTGGCCTCGGCCTTGGTCGCGCCGAACTTCGTCACCGCGAACCCGGCGGCCGTCGAACCGGCGGCGGCCAGCGCGACAGCGGTCTTCGGGCGCTTCGCGGCGACACCGAGCCCGAGCACTCCGACGGCCATCGCGGCGAACAGGCCGTTGCGCGCGGGACCGGGCGACGCGAGATACGAATCGACGAACGTGGTGCCGCGGAAATACGACTGCCCGATGAACTTCTTGAAGGAATCCCGCCCGTGATAGGTCGCGGAGAACTCCGGGGCGAGGAAGATTCGGTGCCGTTCCGCGATCCAGCGGAGAACACCCGTGTCGTCACTGGCGAAACGAACGTCTTCGAAGAGCGACTCGAACGCGTTGGACGAATCCTCGAGAACGTCCTTCGGCGCGGAAAAGAATCCGGTGCCTTTGGGGAAGACGTCGAACTCCTCGATACCGAACGACATCAACCGCGGGTTCGCGCAATAACGGCGCCATGGGATCTTCACCAGACCCGCCATGAATCCCGCGTACGGATTGTGTTCGGACGCGACGTTGATGTGACCGTTCCACACCGTGCGCTCGGGGTGGTCCACGAGCTGGTCGCGCAGGAAGGTGAGCGAGCCGGAGTCCACGATCACGCGGCTGTCGAGCAGCAGGATCTGCCGCCCGGACGCCTTCGCGATCCCCGCCCGGCGAGCCTCGAACCGGCCGCTGTTCGGCTGGGAGAGGACGGTGATGCCGTACAACTCCTGCAGCCTGGTGAGCTTGTCGCCGGTGCCGTCGGTGCTGCCGTCGTCGACCACGACCACCTCGACCGGCCAGTTCGCCGCCTGTGCCGACGCGATCAGCGCGCCCACACTGCGGTCGATCCAGTTCTGCTCGTTGTAGACCGGGATCACGACGGACAGGGCCGGGAGGAGCGAATTCGCACTCACCCCGGCGAGGCTACCTTGCGCGGCCCACCAGTATCCTTCGGGCACCGCAGACCCCGACAGAATGGCTCTTCCGGTGATTTCCTTCATTCTCGGCACCACGGCGGAACTGATCAAAATCGCGCCGGTCTACCACGGCATCCTCGAACGCGGGGTCCGGCCGAAGATCTGGTTCACCGCCCAGCACGTCGACGAGGTCTCGGACGTGCTCGCCGACCTGAACCTCCCGGAGCCCGACGTCTGGCTCGTGCCGAAGGAGAAGGCGCACAACCTGGAGTCGCCCGCGCAGGTGCCGGGCTGGGCCGCGCAGGTGCTGCGGACCGCGTGGAGCCGCCGCGCCGAGCTGAAGGCCGCGCTGGTCGAGGACGGCCGTCCGCCGCTGGTGCTGGTGCACGGCGACACCTTCACCACGCCGTACGGCTCGCTCATCGGAAAGCGGATCCTCAAGTCGCGGGTCGGGCACGTCGAGGCGGGCGCGCGGTCGGGCAGCATCATGTCGCCGCTGCCGGAGGAGCTGAACCGGAAGATCGCCGCGAAGATCGTCGACATGCACTTCGCGCCGAGCGCGCGTGAGGTGAACAACCTCCGCAACGCGCGCGGCGTCGTCGTCGACACCGAGGCGAACACCGCGATCGACGCGATGCGGATGGCCATCAACGGCCCGCTCGACGTCGAAGGCCTGCCGGAGAAGTTCGGCCTCGCCACCCTGCACCGCTTCGAGCTGGTCTCGCGCGCGGACAAGTACCGCGAGGCGCTGGAGATCCTGCGCGAGCAGAGCAAGCAGATGCCGATCCTCTACATGGCGGGCGCGCCGGAGCGCGAGAAGATCCGCGCGCTGGGCCTGGCGAACCTCTTCGACGAGAAGAACTTCATCATCCAGCCGAAGATGCGGTACCTGAAGTTCCTGCCGCTGGTCGCGCGCGCCGAGTACGTCGTCACCGACTCGGGCGGCCTTTCGGCCGAGTGCTACTACCTCGGCCTGCCGTGCGCCGTGCACCGCGAGCGCACCGAGACGCCGCAGCACCTCGGCGAGACCGTCGTGCTGACCGAGATGCGCGGGGACAAGCTGCAGAACTTCCTCGACACCTACCAGAACCGCCGCGGCGAGTCCTGGGTCGACAAGTTCCACCCGTCGGAGATCATCGTCGACACCCTCGCGCGCCTCGGCTACTGCTGACGGAGCCTGAAACCCCACCGATGGGTGGGCGACGTCTGATCCCGCGGCTTTCCGAAGTACATGAAGGCCCCCTTCCTTGCGCCTGG
This sequence comes from Amycolatopsis azurea DSM 43854, assembly GCF_001995215.1. GTDB lineage: Bacteria > Actinomycetota > Actinomycetes > Mycobacteriales > Pseudonocardiaceae > Amycolatopsis > Amycolatopsis azurea. Next base: position 61,195 of record NZ_MUXN01000017.1, on the reverse strand, counting down.
CGCAAGGAAGGGGGCCTTCATGTACTTCGAGGCTAGAGAGCCCGGCGGCCCGACAGAGCGCGGCCCAGCGTCAGCTCGTCCGCGAACTCCAGGTCACCGCCCATCGGCAGACCGGACGCCAGCCGCGTCACCGTCAAGCCGGGGAAGTCGCGAAGCATCCGCACGAGGTACGTCGCGGTCGCCTCGCCTTCGGTGTTCGGGTCGGTCGCGATGATGATCTCGCTGATCTCCGCGCCGCCGATCCGCGCGAGCAGCTCACGCATGCGCAGCTGCTCCGGCCCGATGCCGGACAACGGGTCCAGCGCGCCGCCGAGCACGTGGTAGCGGCCCTTGAACTCGCGCGTCCGCTCGACGGCGAGCACGTCCTTGGGCTCCTCGACCACGCAGATGACCGTGAGGTCGCGGCGGGTGTCGCGGCAGATCCGGCAGGTCTCCTGCTCCGAGACGTTGCCGCAGACCTCGCAGAACTGCACGCCTTCCTTGACCTTGCCGAGCACTTCCTGCAACCGCGCGATGTCCGCGGGATCGGCCGCCAGCAGGTGGAAGGCGATCCGCTGCGCGCTCTTGGGACCGACGCCGGGCAGCCGCCCGAGTTCGTCGATCAGATCCTGGACGACACCCTCGTACAAGCTAGCCGCCGAGCCCGGGGAAGCCGCCGAGGTCCGGCATCCCGCCGCCGAGGCCGCCGGCGAGCGGGCCGAGCTTCTGTTCGGTGAGCTTCTGCGCGTTGGCCGAGGCGTCCCGCACGGCCGCGACGACCAGGTCGGAAAGGGTCTCGACGTCGTCGGGGTCGACCACCTTGGGGTCGATGGCCAGCGACTTCAGCTGGCTGTCGCCGGACACGGTCGCGGTGACGAGACCGCCGCCGGAAGTGCCGGTCACCTCCGTGTTGGCCAGCTCCTCCTGGGCTTCGACCAGCTTCTGCTGCATCTGCTGGGCCTGCTGCATGATCTGCGACAGGTCGAAGCCGCCACCGGGTTGCACCATGATCCGATCGGTCCTCTCCTGGAAAATCCTGTGCCGCCTACCAGACTAGCCGTCACGCGTATGGCACCGTTGGCGCCGTGCGACGACGGATGGGCCTTGTGCTGGCGATCGGATTGACGCTGTTCGCGGCGTGCGGCGTGGACACCGCCGCGCCACCGGCGGGAAACCCGTCGGCACCGGGGACCACCACGGTCTTCACCACTCTTCCGCAGCCGAGCCCCTCGTCGAGCGCGGCGCCGCCGTCGTCGAGCGCGCCGGTGCCGCCTCCGGCCACCCAGCAGCCGAAGACGGGCAAGGTCGTCGTGCTGGATCCCGGCCACAACGGCGGCAACGCGAGCAAGCCCGGCGAGATCAACAAGCAGGTCCCGGCGGGGCGCGGGAAGACGAAACCGTGCAACACCACCGGAACCTCGACGAATTCCGGCTATTCCGAGCACGCGTTCACCTGGGACGTGTCGCAGCGGATCGCGCAAGCCTTGACCGCCAAGGGAATCCGGGTCGTCCTCACCCGGCAGAACGACACCGGCGTCGGGCCGTGCGTCAACGAACGCGCCGCGATCGGGAACGACGCCCAGGCGGACGCGGTCGTGTCGATCCACGCCGACGGCTCGAATTCCGCCGGTGCGCACGGATTCCACGTCGCCTACCCGGCGCCGCCGCTGAACGCGCAGCAGGGCGAGCCCTCGGTGAAACTCGCGACGGTGTTGCGGGACGGCATCCGCGCGGGCGGCTTCCCGACGTCGACCTACCTCGGCTCGAACGGGCTCGCGCCGCGCGCCGATCTCGGCGGGCTCAACCTCTCGACCCGCCCTTCCGCGCTCGTCGAATGCGGCAACATGCGCAACGCCGACGAGGCTGCGGCGATGTCGAGCGAAGAAGGGCGCCAGCAGTACGCCGCCGTCATCGCGAAGGCCATCGAGGACTACCTCGCCCGCTGACTTCTTCCCGCGTTTCGTCCTCTGAATGCGGTCCTTGCGTGTGCAAGTACCGCATCCAGAGGACTACTTGCGTTCGTCCAGGGGGCGGGCGTTGAGGTGGTCGGCGAGCAGCTTCCGCGCGATCTCTTCCGGATCCTTCTCGGGCGGGAGCGGCGGAGGCGGCGGCGCGGGGCTCGCGTCCTCGTTGTAGAGATCCTCGTCGTCCTCGACCGGCTCGGGCGGGAGCGGGATGTCCGGTTCGCCGGTCGCCACCTTCGGCCGCTGAGGCTCCGGCTTCGGCGCGGGAGGCGCCGGAGGGGCCGCGCTGGGCGCTTCGGCGGACCGCCGGGTGAAGGACCGCTCGGGCGCGGGCGGTGGTGGCGCGGCCTTGGGCGCGGCGGCCTGCCGGGCCTGCGCGGCACCGTGGACGCACCGCACCTGCCAGTCGCCGCCGAAGACCTCCTTGAAGGCGGCCGCGACGCGCTCCGCGTTGTGCGGCTCGGAAAGCCTGCGCGCCAGCGGTTCCGCGTTGTGTGTGAGCGTGACGGCGCTGCCCTCGACGCTCACCACGCTCGCCTGCGTGAGCATCGCTTCGGTGCTGCGGCCGCCGGGGACCTTGCGGATCGCGGCCAGCACGTGCGGCCAGCGACCACGGACACCTTCCACGTCCGTCCCGCCCGCCGAAGCCGCCGCGGGCGCCGGAGCGGGCGCGGCCGGAGGCGGGGTGGGCGCGGAAGGACGCTGGGGCGCGGGCCGTTCGGCGACCGGCTCGGGCCGCGCGACCGGCTGGGCGGCAGGTTGAGGAGCGGCCTGGGGAGCGGGCGCGGGCTGAGCGGGGGCCGCGGCTCGCTGCGACGGCCGCTGGAACTCGCGGACGGGCTCGCCCGAGGGAGCGACGGGAGGCGCCGACGGCGCGGCCTGCGCGACCGGGGCGGCCTGAGGAGCGGCACTGGGAGCGGGCGCCGGAGCCGAAGCGGCCCGGCGTTCGAGCCGTTCGAGACGGGCGAGCAGCGCTTCGGTGCCCTCGGCGACCGACGGCAGCAGCATCCGCGCCGTCAGCAGCTCCAGTACCAGCCGGGGCGAGGTCGCGCCCCGCATCTCCAGAAGTCCATTGTGGACGATGTCGGCGTACCGCGAGAGCGTGGCGGGCTCCAGCTTTCCCGCCTGCTCCTTCATCTTCTTGAGCTCATCGTCCGGCGCGGCGACCAGCCCGCGCTCACCCGCGTCCGGCACCGAACGCAGCATCACCAGGTCGCGCAGGCGGTCGAGCAGGTCGGTGGCGAAGCGGCGCGGGTCGTGCCCGGCCTCGGCGAGGCTCTCGACGGTGCCGAACACCGCGGCCGCGTCGTCCGCGGCCAGGGCGTCGACCATGCCGTCGATGAGCGCGACGTCGGTGACGCCCAGCAGGGACACCGCGCGCGAGTAGTCGACGCCGTCCGGCCCGGCTCCGGCCAGCAGCTGGTCCAGCACCGATTGCGTGTCCCGCGCCGAACCACCGCCCGCGCGGATGACCAGCGGGTACACGGCGGGCTCGACCTTCGCGCCTTCGGCGGCGACGTTGCGTTCGAGCAGCTCGCGCATGGAACTCGGCGGGATCAGCCGGAAGGGGTAGTGGTGCGTCCGCGACCGGATGGTGGGCAGCACCTTGTCCGGTTCGGTGGTCGCGAAGATGAAGATCAGGTGCTCCGGCGGCTCCTCCACGATCTTCAGCAGGGCGTTGAAGCCCTGCGTGGTGACCATGTGCGCCTCGTCGATGATGAAGACGCGGTAGCGCGAGTCCGCCGGGGCGTAGAAGGCCCTGTCCCGCAGTTCTCGGGCGTCGTCGACACCACCGTGGCTGGCGGCGTCGAGCTCGGTGACGTCGACGCTGCCGGGGCCTTCGGGCGCGAGGTTCCGGCACGAGTTGCACTCGCCGCACGGATCCGGCGTCGGGCCCTTCGCGCAGTTCAGCGAACGCGCCATGATGCGCGCGCTCGACGTCTTGCCGCAGCCGCGCGGGCCGGAGAAGAGGTAGGCGTGGTTGATGCGACCGGCGGCCAGCGCCGTGCGCAGCGGATCGGTCACATGCTCCTGCCCGACGACCTCGGCGAAGGTAGCCGGACGGTACTTTCGGTATAGAGCTAGAGCCACGCGGCGAGACTACCGGGAGGGCCCGACAGGTGAGACCGGCACCGACCCCCGGCACGTATCCCGTCCGCTTCGGCACCGCCGAACTGCTCCGCGACGCGGACCGCCTCAACGCCTGGACGATCTCGGTCGACGGTGTCGCCCAGTCGCACGTCAACCTGGACGATCCCACCGATCTCGAGTTCGACTACATCCGCCGCATCGCCGACGTCGTCGACTGCCTCGGCGAAGGCCCGCTCGACGTGCTGCACGTCGGCGGGGCGGCCTGCACGCTCCCCCGCTACATCGCCGCCGCGCGGCCGCGCTCGCGGCAGCTGGTGTTCGACGCCGACGGCGAACTCGTCGCGCTCGTCCGCGAGCAGCTGGGCCTGAAGGGGCTGAAGGTGCGTGTCGGCGACGGCCGCGAAGGCGTCTCCGCCCGGTACGACGCTTCGGCCGACCTGGTCATCGTGGACGCCTTCGAGCGGGGTGTCCTGGCCGGCGGGCTCGCGACCGTCGAGTTCACGAACGAGATCGCGCGCGTCCTCCGCCCGGCCGGTACCTACGTCGCCAATGTCTCGGACGGCCCGAACCTGCCGTTCCTTCGCCGGTTTCTGGCGACGGTGGCGACGTCGTTCCCGCATGTGGCGCTGCTGGCGGAGCCGGGCGTCCTCCGGGGCCGCCGGTTCGGGAACATCGTGGTCGCCGCTTCCCGCGTCGAACTGCCGGTCACGGACCTGACCCGCCGGGCCGCTTCCTCGGCCTACCCCGCGCGCTGCGTCGCGGGCCAAGACCTGCGTGACCTGCAAGGTAAGGCGAAGGCCATCACCGACGCCGAAGCCCTGCCGTCGCCTGTGCCACCGAAGGACGTCTTCGGAATCTTCTAGGTCCGGTGAGCGGTCGGTGCAGCGGGTCGTGAGTGGTAAGTCGCGTTAGAACGACACTTACCACTCACGACCACCCTGACCTGTGCAAAGGTGACGCTGCGGCTGGCACCCGGCCCACCTGCGAGCGTTGCGAAAGCCACTTTCGCAACCTTCAGCGTTGCGAAAGTGGCTTTCGCAACACCACTCGCACCCGAGACCGCTTCAGAACCGCACGCGACCACCCAAGCGACCAACCGTGGGGGTCCGGGGGCGAAGCCCTCCGGGCGGGTTCGGGGTCGCACCCCGAAAATGAAGGCGGATCCCGCGCACCCGTCAGAGCTTGCTTATCCTTGCTGCCTTCCGGCCCTGGGGAGGTTCACAAGATGGACGCCGCGCGGGATCCGGGTACCAGTGTAGACACTCCCGTCCAAGCATGGAGGACAGTGGGGGGTATGAGTACTCCGACCTGGGCAGATGTCCTCAAAGCCGCCGAAGCCGTCCACCCGTTCGTGCGACGCACGCCGGTGCTGCGCGCCGAGGTCGACGGGCGGCCGCTGGTCCTCAAGCTGGAGCATCTCCAGCGGAGCGGGTCGTTCAAACTGCGGGGCGCGGTGAACGCGCTGGTGAGCGGCCCGTTGCCGGAGCGGGTGCTGACGGCGTCCGGCGGCAACCACGGGCTGGGCGTGGCGACGGCGGCTTCGCTGCTGCATCTGCCTGCGACGGTGTACGTGCCGGAGTCGGCTCCGCAGGCGAAGACGGATCGCATCGAGGCCGCGGGCGCGAAGCTCGTCCGTCATGGCGCGACGTACGCCGAGGCGGCCGCGAAGGCGCTCGAAGCCGCCTCTGAGCCGGGTACGCGGTACCTGCACGCGTACGACGACCCTGCCGTCGTCGCCGGTCAGGGCACTGTCGCGGCCGAAGTGGTGCAGGACGCGCCGGACGTCGACGCGTTCCTGGTCGCGGTCGGCGGTGGCGGCCTGGTCGCGGGGACTTCGCTGGCCGGGTTGCCGACGTTCGCCGTCGAACCGGAGCGGTGCCGCGCGCTCGGCGCGGCGCTGGAGGCGGGTGAGCCGGTGGACGTGGAGATCGACTCGGTGGCGGCGTCGGCGCTGGGCGCGACCCGGGTCGGCGACGTGCCGTTCGCCGCGCTCCGCGATCGGGTGACGTCCGTGCTGGTCAGCGACGCGGAGCTGCTCGCCGCGCGGGACCGGCTCTGGGAGGAGTTCCGCCTCGCCGTCGAACCGGCCGCCGCGGTCGGGTTCGCCGCGTGGCTGGCCGGGCGGACCGAGGGCGAGCTGCCGTGCGTCATCCTGTGCGGCGCGAACAGCGAGTGGACTCCCTGAGTCAGCCCGCCCGCAGCACGACCCGGAACTCCGTCCGCCCCGGACGGCTGGTGACCCCGACCTGCCCGCCGTGCGCGGCGACGACGGCCGCGACGATGGCCAAGCCGAGCCCGGTGCTGCCCGCCGCCCGCGACCGTGAGTCGTCGCCGCGGGCGAAACGTTCGAAGACCTCGGGAAGGATCTCCGGCGGGATCCCCGGTCCGGAGTCGACAATGGACAGTGTGACCGTCGAGTCCACAATGGACAGTGAGGTGGCGACCTCGGTGCCCGCCGGGGTGTGCGTGCGCGCGTTGCCCAGCAGGTTGATCACCACCTGGTGCAGCTGATCCGCGTCGCCGAGGACGGTGATCGGCTCCGGCGGGACCTCCAGCCGCCATTCGTGCTCCGGCCCGGCGACGTGCGCGTCGGCGACGGCGTCCGCGACCAGGCGCGAGAGATCGACCGGCTGGTGCACCACCGGGCGGCCGGAGTCAAGCCGCGCGAGCAGCAGCAGATCCTCGACCAGACCGGTCATCCGCGTCGATTCCGACTCCACCCGGCCCATCGCGAACGCGATGTCCGGCGGCACCTCGGAACCGGACCACCGGGTGAGTTCCGCGTAGCCGCGGATGGCCGCGAGCGGGGTCCGCAGTTCGTGACTGGCGTCCGCGACGAACCTGCGCACCCGGCTTTCACTGGCCTGGCGGGCGGAAAGCGCGTTCGAGATGTGGCCAAGCATGCGGTTGAGCGCGAACCCGACCTTGCCGACCTCGGTCCGCGGGTCGGTGTCCACTTCGGACACTCGTTCGGACAGCGCGACCTCGCCGCGGTCGAGCGGGAGTTCCGAGACCCTGGTCGCGGTGGCGGCCAGCCGGTCGAGGGGTTTCATGGTGCGCCGCACGGTCACCGCGCCGAGCGCGCCCGCCAGCAGGATGCCGCCGACGGCCACCCCGCCGAAGATGAAACCGAGGTTCCACAACGTGTCCGTGACGTCCTTGGTGGGCAGCCCGGTGATCGAGACGCCGCCGTTGGACATCTGTTTCGCGACCACGCGGTACTCCCCGAGCGACCCGAGTTCCACGTCGCGAGGTTCGTTGCTCAGCCCCGACCGCACAAGAGTGGCGACCTGGGCAGGGCTGATCTCGTCGTGGGGGAACGGGTCGGTGACCTTCGCGTCGTAGCTGGACCGGAGCACGGCGGCGAGCACGCGTCCGTCCGGGAACACGTTCACGAACAGCGACCCGGTGCTCTGCCCGTACGCGCGCAGGCCCTCCGGAACCCTTTCCCCGCCGGGACGGCCCGGTGGCGGCGGACGGCTCGCGCGTTCACTGGTCTCGTGGAGCCGGGCGTCGAGCTGGCCGATCAGGAAGTCCCGCAACGCCAGTTCGGTCACCACGCCCACCACCAGGCAGACGAGCGCGAGCAGCCCCGCGACCTGCGCGATCAGGCGCCGCCGCAGGGACCAAGGCCGCCTACCCCGCGGGCTTGAGGACATACCCGGCGCCGCGCATCGTGTGGATCATCGGTTCCCTGTCGGCGTCGATCTTCTTGCGGAGGTAGGAAATGTACAGCTCGACGATGTTGGCCTGGCCGCCGAAGTCGTAGCTCCACACCCGGTCCAGGATCTGCGCCTTCGACAGCACGCGCTTCGGATTGCGCATGAGGTAGCGCAGCAGTTCGAACTCGGTCGCGGTCAGCGGCACGAGATCGCCGCCGCGGTGCACCTCGCGGCTGTCCTCGTCCAGGGTCAGGTCGCCGACGACCAGCGTCGACCCGCTCGGCCCGGCGACCCCGCCCGCACGCCGCAGCAGCGCGCGCAGTCTCAGCGCGACCTCCTCCAGGCTGAACGGCTTGGTGACGTAGTCGTCGCCGCCCGCCGTGAGCCCGGCGATCCGGTCCTCCACCGCGTCCTTCGCGGTCAGGAACAGCACCGGCAGGTTGGGCACCTCGGACCGCAGGCGGCGCAGGACGTCGAGGCCGCTCATGTCCGGCAGCATGACGTCGAGGACCACCGCGTCCGGCCGGAATTCCCTGGCCACGCGGACGGCCTCGGTGCCGTCACCGGCGGTGCGGATGTCCCAGCCCTCCATGCGCAGGGCCATCGACACGAGCTCGGACAAGGTCGCCTCGTCGTCGACGACCAGCACGCGCACGGGGCTGCCGTCGGCACGGCGCAGGCCTGCCTTCGCGGAACCGGACGAGGGGAGGTTCACACTGGTCATGGTGCCATCCTGGGCGGCGCCGATGAGCCCTCTCTGTGTCCCGGCTGTGCGTTTCCTGTGAACGATCACCCGGCCGGGCGGGAATCACAGCGGCCGCCCACCGGCGGCACAGCTTCCGCACAGCGACGGCGCCGAGCATGGCCGCAACCGAGTACACGGAGGCGACCAGATGACCGAACCGACCGAACCCGCCGGACCCCCGGCGGGTGAGACCGCCGCGTGGGGCGCGCCCGCACCGGCTGGTGAACCGAAGAAGGCCTGGTCGGGCCGCAAGACCGCGATCGCGGCCGGGGTGGCGGTGGTGATCGCCGCCGGTGGCGGGGCCGCGATCTGGGCCGGGACCGCCGCGAACGGCGCCGAACAGGGCCAGATGATGGGCGGACCCGGCGGCGGCCGGATGATCTTCGGCCCCGGCGGGGGTATGCCCCGTGACGCGCTGCACGGCGATTTCGTCGTCTCCGACGGCAACGGCGGATACAGCACCGAGCGGATGCAGACCGGCGAGGTGACCGAGATCAGCGCGACGACCATCAGCCTGACCAGCAAGGACGGCTACAAACAGGTCTACACGATCGACGCGGCGACCAAGAAGACCGGCGACCCCAAGACCGGCCAGACGGTGACGGTGAACGCCAAGGTCACCGGAGACAAGGCGACCGCGACGAGCATCGGCAACCCCGGGCAGAGCCAGCGTGGCCAGAACGGCGGCCAGCGGGGTCAGCGGCAGCAGGGCCAGCCGGGCCAGGGTCAGCAAGGTCAACCGGGGCAAGGCTTCCCGGGCCAGGACGGGCAGGGCGGACCGCCGCCCGGTTACTGACGGACGAGCGCCCTCAGCGCGGCGGCCGTCTCGGTGGCTTCCTGTCCGGAGGTGTCGAGGATGACGCGATCGCCGCCGGAGTCCCGAGCCTGGGCCGCCTCGGCGATCGCACGGGCGGCCACCCGGTCCCGCACACCGGGTGGCGCGCCGCGGAGTTCGTCACCGGCCAGCAGCGCGGATTCGCCCTCGGCCCGGCGCCGGACGCGTTCGGTGAGCGTCGCGTCGTCCGCGTCGAGGTGGACGACGGTGGCCTCCTTGAAGACCTGCCGGTGCTCGGGAAGGAATTCCCTGGCCACGGCGATGAAGCGCTCGGCTCCGGCCTCGCGGTAGCCACGCCGGACGGCCGCGAGGATCGCCGCCTCCACGGCCGGATCCGGGCCCGGGTGCACGAACCCGAACTGCGCGATGTCGGCGTAGGCGACCGGACTCTCCTGCTGCCACATTTCGTACAGCACGCTCCACGCGGCCGTCGATTTGCCGACCGCCGTCGGACCGGTCACCACGGTCACCGGTCCGGGCTGCGGCTCGACGACGTCCGGCGGCAGGACCGGACCGCTTTCGACGACGCACCGCCGGAACAGCGCGTCGACGGTCTCCTCCGGACACTGCCCGGTCGTGTCCATCTCTTCGCCGAAAGCGGCGCGGTCGTAGATGTCCACCAGCTCGAAGAGGTCGGGCAGAGCGCCTTCGGGCGAACCACGGCCGAGGAAGCGGCTCCGCAGTTCGTCGCGATCGCAGGTCAGCCGGACGAGCGTGACGTCGAAGTCCCGGCCCTCGAAGTACGGCTCGATCCCGATTTCGGGATCGAGCACCCCGGACACGACGAGTTGCCTCGCGCCCCGGCCACGCAGAATCTCGAGCACTCTCAGCAGATTGGCCGCTTTGATCGCGTGCGAAGCTTCTCCGCCGCCCGGCGGCGGGCCGATCAGCCCGAGCTGGTCGATGTCGACGTACGCGACGTTGCCGCCGGCTTCGGCGATGCGGCTGTACACACCCCAGGCGGTGGTCGATTTCCCCGCGCCCGGTGCGCCGGTCGTCCAGAGCACAGGCGTCTTCTCGATCCCCATGACTTCTCAGCTTAGGGACCCCTGTCCAGCGAAATAGGGCAGAGTTGGGCGCGTGCGGGACATCAGCGGGTCGTTGGCGAGGCAGGCGTGCGCGGTCGCGGCCGTCTGCCTGGTCGCCGACGCCGGGCTGTTCCTCATCGACGGACCGCCGCTTTCGCAGGGCTGGCAGGCGTGGGCGGTGCTGATCGGCGGGATACTCGCCAACGCCGCGCTCGCCGGGCCTTCGCGCTATTCCGGCTGGGTCTCGGCCGCGCACGGCGCGCTGCTCGTCGCCGCGCCGCTCCTGCTGTACCCGTTCGACCACTACCTCCAGGCCACCAACGCGGGCGTGCTGATCGCGGGATACCGCGCGGGCGCCTGGCTCGCGACCAAACCGGCGCTGGCGGCGCTGGCGGCGATGCTCATCGGGCTCTTCGCGTGCATCCTCATCCCTGTCGACCGAGGCAACCGGGACTGGCGGCTGGTGCTCATCGACGTCGGCATAAGCGGGCTGCTGCCGTGGATGGTCGGCCGCTACACGACCGCGCGGCGCGCGTACATCGCCGATCTCCAACGTGCGGAAGAACAACGGCGGCAACACGAAGCCGAAGCGGTCCGCCGCGCCGTCGCCGAAGAACGCACGACGATCGCCCGCGACCTGCACGACGTGATCTCCCACCACGTCAGCGCGATCGGCGTGCACGCCGGCGCCGCGCGGCTCGGACTGCCGGCGGGAGAACCGGCCGCGCGGCGTTCGCTCTCCGCCGTCGAATCGTCGAGCCGGTCCGCGATGGCCGATCTGCGGCGCCTGCTGGATCTGTTGCACGGCAAGGAGAACGGCGACGCGCAACGGCAACCGGGGCTGGACAACCTCGACGAGCTGCTCGACAACCTGCGCACCGCCGGGCTGCCCGCGCGGCTGACCAGTCACGGCGGGCCGCGGGAACTCCCGGGCTCGGTGGACGTCGCGCTGTACCGCATCGCGCAGGAGGCGCTGACGAACGCGCTCCGGCACGGCTCCGGCGGGACGGTCGAGATCGACCTCGCCTACCGGCAGACGGAGATCGTCCTCGCCATCACGAACGAGATCGGCCGCCCGAACCGGGGTTCCCCCGCCGAGTCGACGAAACGCGGCCTCGCCGGGATCAGGCAGCGGGTCGCGTTGTTCGGCGGGCAGGTGGAATGCGGGCCGCTCGACGACGGGCGGCACTGGCGGGTTCGAGTCGGATTTCCTTTGGAGGCGGAGTGATCCGGGTTCTGCTGGCGGACGACCACGCGATGTTCCGGTCCGGGATGCGCGCGGTGCTGGACACCCAGGCGGATTTCGCCTGCGTCGGCGAGGCCGCGGACGGGCGCGAAGCCGTCGCGCAGGCGGCCACGCTGCGCCCGGACGTCGCCGTGCTCGACGTCCGGATGCCCAAATTGGACGGTCTGGCCGCGACCGAGGCGATCATGTCCGCGCCCGGCAACGACACCCGTGTCCTCGTGCTGACGACCTACGACTCGGACGAGTACGTCTACCGCGCGCTGCGGGCCGGGGCGAGCGGGTTCCTGTTGAAGAGCCTCGCCCCCGAGGAACTCGTCTCGGCCATGCGGGTGGCCGCACGCGGCGACGCGCTGATCGATCCGACGGTGACCCGGCGGCTCGTGTCGACCTTCGCCACCAGCATCGAACCCGTGGCCGCCGAACCGGCGGAGCTGGAACGGCTCACCTCACGCGAACGTGAAGTGCTGTTGCTGGTCGCCGACGCGTCCAGCAACGCGGAGATCGCCGAGCGGCTGCACGTGGGCGAGGAGACGGTGAAGACCCACGTTTCCCGGATCCTGGCGAAGCTCGGGTTGCGCGACAGGGTGCACGCCGTCGTCTACGCCTACCGCAACGGTCTCGTCGGCGGCCGGTGATCGGTTCGCCTGGCCGGGCCGCTCCTGCCAGAATCGCCGGAGGGCACGTCGAGGCTGGGAGCTGGGAATGAAGCGCTGGGTCACGCTCACGATCGGGCTGGTCTTCCTGCTGGTCGGCGGGGTCTGGGTGCTCCAGGGCGCCGGCGTGCTGACCGGCAGCTTCATGACCGGGCAGAAACTGTGGTTCCTGATCGGGCTCGTCGCGTTCCTGGTCGGCGTGGTGCTGGTGGCGGCCACCGCCCGGCGCACGCGGCGGACCCCCACCGACGACTAGCCGCGTGTTCGGCGAGCGGCATCACGCGATCTTGAAGATCGGGTAGCCGGGCGCGATCTCCAGCAGCTTCTCGTCGGACGCCTTCGCGTCGACGCCGTCGAAGAACACGCCGACCTCGAACTTCCAGCGCTTGAGGTAGGCACGCAGGATCTCGGGCTTCTCGTCGTCGGCGAGTTCGGTGTAGGTGAACGTCTCGGTGCGGCGCCCGACGCTGAGCTGCCCCTCGCCCGCGACCCGCAGGTTGCGCACCCACTGCGTGACCCCGCGCGGCGCGACCAGGTAGCGCTCGCCGTCCAGCTTCAGCAGGTTGACCGGGACCGAGCGCAGCTCGCCGCTCTTGCGGCCGCGGACCGAAAGCACCCGGCTGCCCAGGACGCTGACGCCGAGCTTCGTCAGCTTGAGCACGAATTCGTTGAACGCGTTGGTCGCCGCGGCGGGCTTGATGTAGCGGGCGGCGTTGTAGGTGCCGGTCATGTCGTCTCCTCGAAGTAGGCGAGAGCAGTGCTCTCTATTAAGAGCAGTGAACACCAGAGCGGTGCATCGTGTCAAGAGCAGTGCTCTCATTTAGGTGCGATGCTCTATGGTGAGAGCATGGCTGCCACCCAGACCGCGCGGGAACGCGCCCGCGCCGAGCTCACCCGCGAGATCAAGGACGAGGCCCGGCGCCAGCTCGCCGAAGTCGGCGCCCACGGGCTTTCGCTCCGTGCCGTCGCGCGGGAGCTGGGCATGGTCTCCTCAGCGCTCTACCGGTACTTCTCCAGCCGCGAGGAACTGCTGACGGCCCTGATCGTCGACGCCTACAACGCCGTCGGCGAGGCCGCGGAAGCCGCGGACGACCCCACGAAGACGTCGCTGGAACGCTGGGAAGCGATCTGGCTCGCGGTCCGCGCCTGGGCGAAGGCGCACCCGCACGAGTACGCGCTGATCTACGGCTCGCCGATCCCCGGCTACCAGGCCCCGCAGGACACCGTCACGCCCGCGGGCCGGGTGGCGTTCGCGCTGGTCGCGGTCCTGCGCGACGCGAACCTCCGGGTCGAGACCGAGGTCGGCGAGCTGCCCGCCGAACTCCAGCGCCAGCTCGGCACCGTCACCGGAATCCTCAAGGTCACCCTGGCTCCCGAGACGGCCTCACGGCTGATCATGGCGTGGACCCAGCTGTTCGGGATGATCAACTTCGAACTGTTCGGCCAGTACGTCGGCTCCGTGGACCCGTCGGACGCCTTCTTCGCGCACGGGACCCGTCAGATGGCCGAGTTCACCGGGATCAGGATGACCGGCTGAGCGCGGTCCACGACCGCATCAGCAGCTGGACGGCGTCCACCACGTCCTCGTCGCCGGTCCCTTCGGGGCTGAGGAAGCGCTGCAGCAGGAGGCCGTCCTCGAGCGCGTGCAGGATCAAAGCGAGGAAGGCCGGGTCGGCGGGCGGTTCCGTGCCGCGCGCGGCGAATTCGGTCCGGACGGACGTCTCCAGCAGTGCCCTTGTCGACTTCTCGCCTTCGCCGACGAGCGGCCGCGCCTCGGGGTTGCGCAGCGCGTAAAGGGCCAGCTCGGTGCGCAGGGTCAGCCACCCGGCGAGGTGTTCGGCGCGCTCGACGTTCCAGGCGCGCAGCCGGTCCATCATCTCGGCGAAGGAGCCGACACCCGCGCCCAGCGCGGTGACCTCCTCGGCCTCCCGCTGGGTCCGGCGGCGCAGCAGCTCGACGACCAGCTCGTGTTTGCCGTCGAAGTTGCCGTAGAAGGCGCCGCGCGTGAACCCGGCCCGTTCGGCGATCTGCTCGACGGACGTGCCGTTGACCCCGCGTTCGGAGAACAGTTCGGCGGCCGCCGCGAGCAGGCGCTGCTTGGTCTGCTCGCGGCTTTCCTCCCGCGTCAAGCGTCTCGCCGTCACACGGCGATCCTAGAGTTCGCGATTTCCCCCGCGGCCGGTCATCCACACACCGCCCGCGAGGACGGCGGCGGCGACCACGACGGCGAGCGCGGTGAGCGGCCACAGCGCCTGGCTGGCGAAGAACGCGGCGACGGCACCGAAGAGAACCGCGACGAGGAGCAACGGCGTGGTCCGGACGGCTGCGGCGGCGGGGACGGTGGCCATGGGAGGTTTCCCTTCGGGGGTGGTGCGCGGAACACTCGGTTTTCGCGGAAGGGACCTCACCGGTTCGGTGGCCTTACGCCGGACGGGGCGGAGATCACCCTTCCGGGCGAGATACCGGCGTGGCGGCTAGCGTCACGCCGGAGACGGCATCGAGGGAAAGGCGGCTCGCGGTGGAGAAGTGGGCGGAGCAGGTCGGCAGGATCCGGGTCATCGGAACCGGGGTGATGGGCCGGGGCATCGTCCAGCTCGCCGTGACGGCGGGGCTCGAGGTCGAACTCGCCGACGCCCGGCCCGAGGCGGTCGGCGAGGCCATCGACCACGTCGGCGCGATGCTCGGCAAGCTCGCCGCGAAGGGCAAGATCACCGAGGAAGCCGCCGCGGCCGCGAAAGGCAGGCTGATCGCGGCCGACGGCCCGCTGGCTCCCGCCGACGGCGTCGACCTCGTCGTCGAGGCGGTCCGCGAGGACCTGGAGATCAAACGCGCGCTGTTCGCCGAACTGGAGCGCGTCTGCGGGCCGGACACCGTGTTCGCCACCAACACCAGTTCGCTCTCGGTCACCGAGATCGGCGCCGCGCTGACCGAACCCGGCAGGCTGCTCGGTCTCCACTTCTTCAACCCGGTCCCGCTGATGCGGCTGGTCGAGGTCGTGCCCGGCGCGCGGACCGCCGCGTGGCTGCCGCCCGCCGTGACCGAACTCGTCCGCGGCTGGGGGCACGAACCCGTCCTCGCCCGCGACGCCCCGGGGTTCCTGGTCAACCACGCCGGACGCGGGCTCGGCACCGAGGCGCTGCAGATCCTCGCCGAAGGGATCGCGAGCCCGGCCGAGGTGGACCGCGTCGCGCGGGACGTGCTGGGCCTGAAACTCGGCCCGTTCGAACTGCTCGACCTCACCGGCCTTGACGTCTCGCACGCCGTGCTGGAAAGCATCTGGAGCGGGTTCCACGGCGAACCGCGCCTGCGGCCGTCGTGGCTGACGCGTCCCCGCGTCGCCGCCGGACTGTTCGGGCGCAAGAACGGCGAGGGCTTCTACAGCTACGTCGACGGGCAACAGCAGGCGGAGCCGGAGCCGGCCGCGCCGGAAGCCCCGGCCACGCCGGTGTGGGTCGACGACGAACGGCTCGGCACGCTGCTCTCGGCCGCGGGGATCCAGGTCGTGCACTCCGCCTACCCGGACACGGTCCTGATCGTCAGCCCGGTCGGATCGTCCACTGTGGACACCGCGCTCGCCGCGGGGTTCCCGGCGGAACGGGTCGTCGGGGTCGATCCCCTCGGCGGCTACACGAAACGCCTGACGCTTTCGGTCCATCCCGCGCTCGACCCGGCCGCCGGCCGCACCGCCTGGGGCGCGCTCGCCGCGACCGGGCTGCCGGTGACCGTGGTCCGCGACGGACCCGCGCCGATCGCGCAGCGGCTGCTGGCGTCGATCGTCAACACCGCCTGTTTCATCGCCGGGCAGCGGCTCGCGACGCCGGAGGACATCGACACCGCCGTCCGGCTCGGCCTCGGCTACCCGCGCGGACCGCTGGCGCTCGGCGAGGAAGCGGGCGCGGACTTCGTGCTGCGGGTCCTGCGCGGACTCGTCGCGAGCACCGGGGACCAGCGCTACCGGCCGAGCGGCTGGCTCACCGAACGGGTCGCGCTCGGCCTGCCGCTCACCTCGTCGGGCACCTCGCCGTCGGATCTTCTCGGCTGACTTGGATCGCCGCTACCAGCGGCGGTCGGTGATCGCCCAGGTGGAGGCGTTCCAGTACACGTACCCGCCCTGGAAGTTGTTCTGCCGTCCACCGTCCACGGAGAACTCGTCGGTCGTCGGGTACCTCAGGTACGAGGTCTCCCAGCCGAGCGCCTCCCAACGCTGCCGGATGCCGCCGTAGATCGCGTGCGCGTCGGTCTGCATCGTCCAGTAGACCGACCCGGCCTTGCTGAAGTGGTTGAACCGGCCGATCCCGTCCGGGGTCGGAAGCTCGTCCGTCATCGGGTAACCGAGCGGCCCGGCCTCCCAGCCCAGCTCTTCCCACTTGGCGCGGATCCGGCCCCAGATCGCGTGCGCGTCCGTCGGCACCGTGTAATAGACCGACGAATTCTTGCTGAAGTGATTGAACCGCCCGACCCCGTCGGGCGTCGGAAGCTCGTCCGTCGTCGGATAGCCGAGTTCACCCGCCTCGGCACCCAATTCCTTCCACTTCAGCCGGATCCGCCCGTACACCGGATGCGCGCCCGTGCTCCCCGTGAAGTAGATCGACGTCTCCATCTTGCCGGGCCACATCGGGAAGTCGTTGTAGCGGCCGATGGTGTCCGGGGTGGTCAGCTCGTCGGTCGCGGGCGGGCCGAATTCCCGGTGGCCGCCCAGAGCGAGGTACTTCTTGAGGATCTCGCCCTCGATCTGCTTGACGCCCGTCTCCTTCGACCAGTACAGCCGTCCGCCCTCGTAGGTGCGGAACCGGACCGTGCCGTCGACCGCCTCGGGGGCCGTCGGCGCGCCGAGTCGTTGCGCCAGCGCGGGTTCGTCGCGATAGCGCTTGTCGATCGGCGTGTCGTAGTTCGCCGTGATCGTCTGGTCGGCCGCGCCCATGGTGATGTTCGTCAGCCGCCCGGTGGCCCCGGTGGACCAGCCGGTGAAGGTCGACGAACCGTCCGAAGCGACCTCGGCCGCCTGGATCTCCACCGTCGCGCCTTCGACCACCATCGCCGAAGCGACCCCGCCTTCCGGCGTGATGCCGAGCGCCGCGGCGACGTTGCTGGTCAGCGTGAGCCGGTGTTCCTTCGGCTTCGCGATGTAGGTCTTCGACACCTTGACACCGGCGCTGTCGGTCGCCGACGCGGTGAACTCCAGGGTGGAGTCCGTGTGGTCGGTGAACGGCATGGTGAACTCGGGGCCGGTGGCGCCGCGGTCCGGATGCGCGTGGCAGACCGCGTTCTCCGGGCAGTGCCGGACGAGCGTGGTCCAGGTGACCGGCAGCTC
The DNA here is from genome assembly GCF_001995215.1 of Amycolatopsis azurea DSM 43854. Lineage (GTDB taxonomy): Bacteria > Actinomycetota > Actinomycetes > Mycobacteriales > Pseudonocardiaceae > Amycolatopsis > Amycolatopsis azurea. Next base: position 43,681 of record NZ_MUXN01000017.1, on the reverse strand, counting down.
ACCGTCCTCGGCGTCGGTGATGGTGGCGCCGGCCTTGACCTCCTCGCCGACCGCGAACAGCCGGTCACCGGGGTCGGTCATGGTCAGCTTCGGCGAGTGGTTCCCGGGCGCCACGGCGATGTCCGTCGTCCCGGAGGACTGCAAGCCGTCCTTCACCGTCAGCTTGGCGGTGAACTTCTCGAGGCCCGCCGCGTAGGTGTGGCTGACCTTCGCCCCGGTACCGATCTCGCCGTCGCCGAAGTCCCATTCGTAGGTCAGCTGGTCGTTGTCGAAGTCGTAGGAACCGCTGCCGTCGAAGGAGACCGTGCGGGTCTCGGGGTCCGTCTCGGACGTGGCCACCGCGACCGGCTCCTTGTTCCCGGTGGTGTAGCTGAGCCTTCGCAGCATGCCGCTGTAGAGGTCGGCGTAGACGATGTCGCCGTTGGCCGCGGCCAGGAACTTGACCGGACCGCCGATGCCGGTGAACTTCGGCGGCGTCTCCTGCGGGCGGACGACCCGGCCCTGCGTGTCGTATTCGGCCGTCCACAGCTTTTGGGTGGCGTAGTCACCGAAGAAGTACGCTCCCCGGTATTCCTCCGGGTACGACTCTCCATTGTAGACAATTCCTGCGGTGATGCTGTTCCCGTGGTCGACGCCCTCGCCGTGGCGGATCGCCAGCATCGGCGGGGTGTTCACGGCCGAAGCGCATTGCGGCATCACGGAAAAGCCGTCGGTGGGCTGGTTGCCCTCGAAGCACGGCCAGCCGTGGTTCGCGCCCTTCTGGACGAAGTCGATCTCTTCCCAGGTGACCCAGCCGACGTCGCCGACCACCGGGAGACCGGTGCCGTCGTCGAGGCTGAACCGGAACGGGCTGCGGAAGCCGCTCGCGAACACCTTGGAGCGCACCGAGTCCGGGTTGTCCGCGGCGTAGTAGGGGTTGTCCGGCACGCCGGCGCCGTCCGCGGTGACGTGGAAGATCTTGCCGTAGATCTTGTCGAGGTCGTACACGTTCAGCGCGAACGGGTCGGCCTCCTCCTGAAAGCCGGAGCTGTCGCCGGTCGAGATCCACACGGTGCCGTCCGGGGCGGCCACGAGGCCGGTCATGGCGTGGACTTCGGTGTTCGCGGGCCCCTCGATGAGCACCTTCTCGTCCGTCAGCCCGGTGGGCTCGGCGGTGCCGGACACCGTCCAGCGCGAAGCGCGCAGCGAAATTCCACCGGGGACGTCGATCGCGCGGGCGGTGTAGACCGCCCGGGAGGTGGCGTAGTCGGGGGCGATCGCGATCCCGACCAGCCCCAGGTCACTGGTGCCCCGGACGGGAAGGGTGGTGATGTTCCGCACCTGCCCGGTGGCGGACACCCAGGCGACGTTGCCCTGCTTCCCGGTGGTCAGCATCGAGCCGTCGGGCAGGTAGGCGAAGTCGGTCAGGTCGTACGGAGCCTGTCCGCTCGGCTGATCGCGCAGGACGAAGCCCGGCGGCAACACGGGCGCCGCGGACGCGGGCGTCGACGTCAACGGCACCAGCAAAGGCGCGATCAGCGACGCCACGACCGCGCGACAGAGCACGCGGAATTTCGAAGGCATGGACGCCCCTTTCCCCAGTCGAACGTCTCATCGACGGGGTCTAGCTGCGCATTTCACACTTTCGAGTGGCTTTACCGAACTGTGATCACCACCGTCTGTCGAGCACCTGCCCGGTGTTCCGGTTCCAGGTGACGTACCCGTTCTGGAAGCTGTTCTGCCGTCCGATGGGGATGGTGAACTCGTCGGTCGTCGGGTATCTCAGGTACGAGGTCTCCCAGCCGAGCGCCTCCCAACGCTGCCGGATCGCCCCGTAGACCGCATGCGCGTCGGTGGCCATCGTCCAGTAGATCGAGCCCGCCTTGCTGAAGTGGTTGAACCGGCCGATCCCGTCGGGCGTCGGAAGCTCGTCCGTCGTCGGGTAGCCGAGCGGACCCGTCTCCCAGCCGAGTGCCTCCCACCGGACACGGATCCGGCCCCAGATCGCGTGCGCGTCCGTCTGCACCGTGTAATAGATCGACGAGTTCTTGCTGAAATGGTTGAACCGCCCGATCCCGTCAGGCGTCGGAAGCTCGTCCGTCGTGGGATAGCCGAGCGGACCCGTCTCCCAGCCCAGCGCCTCCCACTTGATCCGGATCCGCCCGTACACCGGATGCGCGCCGGTCGACGGCGTCCAGTAGATCGAGGACCGCTGGGTGCCCGGCCAGTCCGGGAAGTGGTTGAACCGGCCGATCCCGTCCGGGGTCGGAAGTTCGTCCGTCGCGGGTGGACCGAACTTCCGGTGCCCGCCCAGCGCGAGGTACTTCTTGAGGATCTCGCCTTCGATCTGCTTCACGCCGGTCTCGGTGCTCCAGTAGAGCCTGCCGCCCGCGTACGGCCGGTAGCGCACGTTCCCGTCGGCGACCTCCGGCCCGGTCGGCGCGCCAAGTCGTTGGCGCAGCGCGGGTTCCGCCTGGTAGCGCCGGTCGATCGGGGTGAGGTAGGTCGCGGTCATGGTCAGGTCCCGCGCCGGGACGGTGATGGTCACCGTGCGCGAGGTCCGCCCGTCGGACCAGTTCGCGAACGTCGAGACGCCGTCGGCGGCGACCTCTTCCGCGACGATCTCGAACGTCGCGCCCTCGGTCACCATCGCGGTGTTGACCCCGCCCTCCGCCGGGATGCTCAGCGCCGCGGGGACGGTGGAAGTCAGCGTCAGCCGGTGTTCGCGCGGCATGGCGACGTAGGTCCTGCTCGACGTCACCCCGGCGCTGTCGGTCACGGACGCGGTGATCTCGACCCGCGAGTCCTGATGATCGGTGAAGGGCAAGGAAAAGACCGGACCGCCGCCCGGCGAACCGGGATGCGCGTGGCAGGTCGCCTCTTCCGGGCAGTGCCGGATCAGCGTGGTCCAGCCGACCGGCAACAGGCCGTCCTCGGCGTCGATCGCCGTCGCCGCGGCGACGACCGGTTCCCCGACCGCGAAGGTCCGTGCTCCGGGATCCGTCATCACCAGGTCCGGCGAATGGTTTCCCGGCACCACGACGACATCCGCGCCGTCGGTGGCGCCGAGCCGGTCGGTGACGGTGAGCCGCGCCGTCGCCCGCGCGAACGCGGCGTCGTAGGAGTGCGTCACCCGGACGCCGTCCTGACTCGTGCCGTCACCGAAATCCCAGTGATGGCTCAACGGATCGCCGTCGAAGTCGTAGGAACCGGAACCGTCGAAGGTCACCGTCCTCGTGGCCGGATCGGTGCTCGATGTCGCCACCGCGACCGGTTCCGCGTTCGTCCCCGGATAGCTGAGCCGCCGCAGGTTCCCGCTGATGATGTCGGCGTACACGATGTCGCCGTTGGCCGCGGCGGCGAATTTGACCGGGCCGCCGACGCCGGTGAACTTCGGCGGCCGTTGCGGCGCCTGGACGAGCCTGCCCTGGCTGTCGTAGGTCATCGTCCAGATCTTCTGCGTGACGTAGTCGCCGAAGAAGAACGCGCCCCGGTATTCGTCCGGATAGGACGATCCACTGTAGACGATCCCGGCGGTCACGCTGTTCCCTTCGTCCACCCCGGAACCGTGGTGGTACGCGGTGATCGGCGGGGTGTTGACGACGCCCGCGCAGCCGGCGAGGCCGGAGTACCCCGGTGTCGGCGCGTTTCCTTCCCAGCAGGGCCAGGCGTGGTTCGCGCCCGGCCGCACGACGTCCACCTCTTCCCAGGTGTTCCAGCCGACGTCGCCGACGACCGGCAGGCCGAGCCGCGGGTCGAGCGAGAACCGGAACGGGCTGCGGTAGCCGCTGGAGAAGACCTTGGAACGATTCGAATCCGGGGCCGCGGCGGAGTAGTACGGATTGCCGGGGACGCCGGCGCCGTCGGAGGTGACGTGCAGGATCTTGCCGTAGAGCTGATCGAGGTCGAGGGCGCGCAACGCGCCCGGATCCATCCTGGTGAAGTCGGCGGCGTCGCCGATGGAGATCCACAAAGTACCATCGGGCGCCGCGACGAGCCCGGTGATGCCGTGGACGTCGTAGAACCCGGGAAGGTCGACGAGCACCCGTTCGTTCGTCAGTCCGGTCGGGACGTCGGTGCCGGTCACCGTCCAGCGCGCCACCCGCATGGTGAACGCGCCGCCGCTCGTGTCGAACGACCGCGCGAGGTAGATCTGGCGCGAAGTGGCGAAATCCGGGGCGACGGCGAGGCCGACGAGGCCGAGATCGCCGTCGTCGTGGACGGGAAGGGTCGCGAGCGTCCGCGCCTGCCCGGTGACGGGCACCCAGGCGACCTTGCCGCTCTTTCCGGTGCTGAGCACCGAACCGTCCGGCAGGTAGGCGAAATCGGTCAGGTCGAACGCGGCCTGGCCGCTGGGCTGGTCACGCAGGACGAAGCCGGATGGCAGAGTGGGCGCCCCGGTTGCTTCCGGAGCGCCCACCCATCCCGGGAAAAGCAGGATCGAAACCGACAGTGCGACGAAGGTACGAGCGCGTGCGCGGCTCCTGATCATCGGCGTTTCCCCACTTCCGGCGTGTTCCTGGGCACGTCGCCGGAAACGGGGAGGCCATTGCCGCCCGAAGCTTTCATTTATCTCAAAGCAACCGAACCGCAATCGACTCTCACGCTGTGCAGCCGATCGGGTACGTGCGGGTCAGGCCACTACCTGAACCACGTCGCCGCTCTGCAAGGTCGTGAAGTACTTCTGCGAAGCCGCCGCCGAGAGGTGGATGCAGCCGTGCGAGTACACCGACAGGCTGCCGGTGTGGAACGCGATCCCCGGCAGGAAGAACACCGAGTTCGGCATCGGCGCGTCGAAGGCCTTCGAGTGGTAGTTCTTGACCTTGTTCGAAACGTGGAAGACGCCGGTCGGCGTCGCGTGCCCCTTCTTGCCGGGAAGCTGCTTGACCGGGCCGTAGATGACCTTGCCGTCCTGCAGCAGCCACGTCTTCAGCGAGGAGAGGTCCACGCAGGCGCTCACGCCGGGCGAGGCCAGCGCGGCCTTGCACGGCACGTCGGCGGCGTTCGCGGCGGGCTTCACCTCGGGTTTCGGGGTGGGCTTCGGCGTCGGCTTGGGCTTCGAGGACGTCGGCTTCGGCGTGGAGCTGCTGCTCGGCGGCTGGGACGAGGTGGTCGGCGCGGCGGACGAGGTGGACGGCGCCGACGTGGCCGGTGCCGACGTGGTCGTGGCCCCACCGGCCGGGTCGCCCTGCGCGACGGCTCCGCCGCCCGGCGTACCGCCGCCGGAGTTGCCGGAACACGCGGTCAGCACCAGCGCCGTGGCCAGTGCGGTCACCCCCACCAGGAACTTCTTCACAACCCTTACCCCCGAATGTCGTGGTCCGTCTGACATGGGTAAAGACGGAAGTCACCGGTTCGGGGTTGTTGATCGGAAGGTCACGATCACGTCTCAGGGCACGCGGCCGACTACCCGCGCGTACATGCGGCCCGGATTGGCGCCTTCGTCCAGGTATCCGGGCAGCGGCGGCAGGTCCCGCGCGAACACGGCGAGCCGTCCGAACAGTTCGTCCGCGTCGGCGGGACGTCGTCCGGGGTCCTTTTCCAGCAGGTCCGCGAGCAGCACGTTCAGTCCGTCCGGGACACCGTCCACTTCGGCCGGACTGTCCTTGACCTGTTTCTCGAACACCGCGTACGCCGTCGGGCCGGTGAACAGCTGCCTGCCGGTCAGCATCTCGTGCAGGACGCAGCCCAGCGCGTACAGATCGCTGCGCGGCCCGGCGATCCCGCGCTGGATCTGCTCGGGCGCCATGTACGCGGGGGTGCCGAGGATCTGCCCGGCGCGGGTGAACTGGGCGACGTCGGTCTCGCGCAGCATCGCGAGCCCGAAGTCGAGCACCTTCACGCTGCCGTCGGGACACAGCATCAGGTTGGTGGGCTTGAGATCACGGTGGCAGATGGACAGCGCGTGCGCGGCGGACAGCACGGCGCAGGCCTGCGCCGCGATCGCGGCCGCCCACGGCACCGGCAGCGGCCCGTGTTCGGCGGCGAGATCGGCGACGGTCACGCCCTCGATGAACTGCATGACCTGGTACAACCGCTCGTCGTAGGTGCCGAAGTCGTACAACGTCGGCGCGCCCGCGTGTTCGAGGGTGGCGAGGATCCGCGCCTCGCGGATGAAGCGCTGTTCGAGTTCGGCGTCCGGACCGCCGGGAAGCCCGAGGAACTTCACCGCGACGCGGCGGCCGAGATGCCGGTCGTGGCCCGCGTAGACCGCGCCCATCCCACCCCGGCCGAGCGGCAGCTCGTCGAGTTCGTAGCGGTCCGAGATAAGCACTAGTTCTCCGGCTTGAGCTGGCCTTCAGTCAGTCCCGTCAAGCCTAGCCTCACCAGCTCCAGACCCGATTCCGCCGCCTCGCGGATGGCGTCCTCGAAGGCGGCGAGCCGGGTGAACGCCGCCCCGTGGGCACGCTGCGCTTCGATCGGCAGGCGAGGGATCCGGGTGCGCCTGAGGTCGATCCTGGTCGAGGAGGACGGCGCGAGCTGCCCGGCCGCGCGCAGGCAGCCGGCGAGGAAAGCGGCGTCCAGCCGTTCGGGATCGGTGCGGTACTTCGACATCGTCGGCTCCGCCGCGAACGAAGCTCCACTGTGGACATACGCGGGCACGGCGGGCGCCGCGAGGACGTCCCCCGCCTCCACCGATTCCGGCACGGTGAGGACACCGGACTTCAGCAGCTCGCCGATCGTGGTGAACGAGAGCTTCCCGCCGGACACCGCCAGCGGCGGCAGTTCCGGCCGGATCTTCTCGAAATGCCGCCGCACTTCGAGAAACGCCTCACCCGCGTGTTCGTCCCGCGCCTGATACCGCGCGGGGGAAAGGTCGATCACCTCGTCGAGCAGGTCGATGATCCGGACCGCGCCCGGAACCTCGGCGCCGCGCAGGTGTTCCTGCCACTGTTCCTCCACAGTGGACGGATCCGCCAGCAGGAGCAGCCGGGACGGCGGCCGCTCCCCGGGTTCCGGTCGCCGCAGCAGCCAGAGATCCGCGCCGCCGACCGTCACCACCGCGCGCAAGGCCCCGGCCCGCAACAGGTTCCCGCGGATCCGCCGCCCGGTGCGGCGTCCGGCGGCGGCGGGCGGCATGCGGATCGCGACCAGCCCACCGGGTTTCACGTGCGCGAGACAGTGCTGCACCCACGCCAGTTCCGGTTCGCCGCGCGGCGGCTGGCCGTACTCCCAGCGCGGGTCGCCGACGAGTTCGTCGTATCCCCATTCCCGTTCGTTGAACGGCGGATCGCAGACGACGGCGTCCGCGAGGAGTCCTTCGTAGGAGTCCATCGACAGGGCGTCCGCGCCGTACATCTCCATGTCCGCCCCGGCGAGCAGCAGCCGGTGCGCGGCGATGCACGAGGTCGCCGGATCGCCGACCTGGCCGAGCAGGCGGCCGCCGCCGGAGGCGAGGAGCAGCGTCCCGATCCCGCACGCGGGATCGAGCACGACGCCGGGATCGGGGCCGATGAGCCGGGACATCAGCGCGGCCACCGGTCCCGCGGTGACGGACAGCTGACGGGAGTGCGCCTCGACGTAGCGTTCGAGCAGGAACTCGAAGGCCTCGCGCGCACCCACCTCGTCGGCGAAGCGGTCCAGCAGGTCGAGCAGCTCGGCGTCGTCGTAGCGGGGCGAGAAGGTCCACTCGCGGACACCTCGCCCTGACAGGAAAGAGCCCACCCGGCCCACCCGGTCGCCCAGTTCCAGATCGTCGCCGAGGTTGCGCAGCCGCTGCCAGACCCGGTCACCGAGCGATATTTCGACCGGTTTCCCCCGTTCACGCAGCCAGTTTTCGACGGCGAACAGGGAAAAGAGGGGGCTCGACGCCGTCCCGCCGACGGGCGGCGGAAAATCTCCGTACCGTCGACGCCAGTTGCTCACCGCGGCGCGGCCGACGCCGGCGATCCGCGCGATGTCCGCCGCGCTGACGGTGGCTTGCTCCTCCATCGGCGCATCGTAACCGAAAGTCGACCATTCCAGCCCTTTGTTTGTGAACTCAGTACACAACTGCTTTACTGGGGTCCATGAGGTACACCCTTCGGTACGCCGCCGGCTCGGACGTCGGGCAGCGACGCCAGGTCAACCAGGACTCGGTCTACGCCAGCGGGAGGATGCTGGCGGTCGCCGACGGCATCGGCGGCCAGCCGCACGGTGAGGTCGCCAGCGCCGAGGCGGTGGGCGTCCTGTCCCGGCTCGACTCGGATCTCAGCGGCTTCGACCTCGCGGACGTCGACCTGTACGAGGTGCTCACCGGCGGCCTTCGCGCCATCGACGACCGGCTGGCCGCGACGGCCGAGGAACAGCCCGAGACGCGGGGCATGGGCACCACCCTGACGGGCCTGCTGTTCGACGGCGCGCACTTCACCGCCGTCCACATCGGCGACTCGAAGGGCTACCTCCTACGCGACGGGACGCTTCAGCGCTTCACCCGCGACCACACCCTCGCACAGGCTCTCGCGGACGACGGGCGCATCGACCCGTCAGAGGTCGAAGGGCACCCTCGAGGCTCCCTGCTGATGAAGGCGCTTCTGAGCACCGGAAGCGGCGAAGCGGACATCTGGACCTTCGAAGCGGCTCCCGGAGACCGCCTTCTCCTGTGCTCGGACGGGTTAACGGCAACGGTTGTCGAAACCGTTATCAAGGACGTCCTGGGCGCCTTCCAAGCTCCCGCCGAGACCGTCCCGAGGCTGATCGACCTGGCCAACGAGGGCGGCGGACCGGACAACATCACCTGCGTCGTCGCCGACGTCCTACCGCCCGCGCACACGTGAGGCCCACCAGCCGGAAGTCCAGGTCAGACCCGCCTTCGAAGGGGCGAAAGGGCATCCGGTAAAGTTGTCCACGGAGGATTGGCCGAGCGGCCTAAGGCGCACGCTTGGAAAGCGTGTTGGGTTCACGCCCTCGCAGGTTCGAATCCTGTATCCTCCGCCGCAACAAGGCCCCGGACGTCTCGACGTCCGGGGCCTTGTTGATTACTTCGCAGGACCTTCACTTAACAGAGTCAGATGATCACGCTAAGTTTAAGTGTGGTCGTTCCAGCCCCCGACGTCCCAAGGAGTCCGCCAAAATGGCCGGAGTCGAAGAGATCCGCGCTGGTATCGCGCTCGCGAACGAGAAGGCATCCGCGAGCATCGCCGCTCTTCAGCAGGCAGCGCAGTCTCTCGAAGAAGCCCAGCTCTCCCTGTCACAGGCCACTCAGGGCAGCACCCAGCACGAGGTGAGCCAGGCGCACGGACTGCTCGCCGAAGCCCTGCAGGGCATCACCGGGATGCAGAGCACCATCCAGGCAGGCATCTCGTCGGCCGAGTCGTACTCGACCCGCCTCTGAGCATGTACCTCGAAGAACTGCACCAGCTGCTGACGGCCGTCCAGACCGGGCTCGCCGACGGGCGCGCCCATGCCGAGCGGGCCAGGAGCCTGCTCGAGGAGTCCCGGCGCGCCATGGTCGAACCGCAGGCCCAAGCCGTCCCCTGGGTACCGCCGCAGCTGGCACAGGCCGACGAGGGAATGGAAAATCTCCTGACGCGCCTTTCCGCCGCTGACGACCTGGTCAGCGGCTACCAATCACGCCTCTGAGACTGCGGGCGGAGCTGCCATGTACTTGGAAAAATGGCCACAAAGGGTTGAACCCGCCCGGCCGAAGGCCCCGCTATCGCGGTGGCAGGACGCCCTGTCCGCGTCGGTGACGTGGATGACCAGGTCGCGTCCTGCCGACGTCGATCGCGGTCGCGGGTTCACCATCGGACACTGAGATCGGCGAGCCGGTATGGGCAGCAAAGCGAGTGAACAGCGCAATCGCGTCGCCACGGCGCTGGAGCGGGTCCGCCACCAGATCGGGCTCGTCCTCGGCGCCGCCGCCGGCGCCCGCCAGGCCGCCGAAGCGGACCTGGCCAAGCTGGAACTCGAACAGCACATAGTCCGGGTGGGGATGAACAACTCCACTTCGGAGCAGTACGCCGAGTGGTCGCGACATCCCGCCTCGAACGAGGTGTTCGGTCAGCTCTCCAGCATCCGCGGCCAGTTCTACTCGGAGTGGGAAGCGGGCCCGAACACTCTGCGCGAACTGGTCGCGAACAACGCGCCGGGGCCCGCGAGCCGGCAGCCGGGCGACTGGCTGGGCCGGGTCGGCACCAACCCCGGCATCACCGCGCCCGGACTGTGGCGCATCGGTTCGGCGACCGTGCCTGGCCGGGACGTCCCGCGCACGTTCGACGTCGCGACGCCCCTGCTCGACGAGTCGCATCTGTCCATCCAGTCGGCACCGAAGACCCGGGCCACCGTGGACGGCATCGTGCAGAACCTGCTGATGCGGATCCTGAGCACGTTCGAACCCGGCGCGGTGCGCGTCCATCTGTGGGACGTCGGGCAGCTGACCGCGATCCTGCCCGACCTCTACCCGCTGAGCCGCACGAGCGCGCTCACCCTGTACGACCCGGGACGGCTCGAAGACCTCCTCGACGAACTGGCGGGCCACATCCGCCGCATCCACGCGACCGGGATGCAGGCGGGGCACACGTCGCTGCGGGAGATCCGGCAGGCCACCGGCCAGCGCGTCGAACCGTTCCGCGTCGCGGTGCTCTACGGCAACGGGGAGACCCTCGAACCGGAACGCGCCCGCGAACTGAAACGCGTCGCCACCGGGGCACTGGCCGCCGGGATCTGCCTGATCCTGATCGACGTGCCGACCATGCTGTCGACGTCGGTCGAATCGCTGAGCCTGCACGACGAACGGCGCGCGGTCAGCAGCATGACCGGCCCCGACCTGATCGTCGACCTCGATCCGCCGATGCCGTCCGGTCAGGTCATCCGGGCCGCCGGGCGGATCGCCGAGGCGCTGATCGCCAAACAGGGCGGGCCCCGCGCGTTCGCCGACCTCCTGCCCACCGAACTGGGCAAGGAGAGCTCGGCGCGGGAACTGCGGGCGCCGGTCGGGTTCTTCGAGGGCGAGGCGGTGGAGGTCGTCATCGGCGACGCCAGCCCGCACGTGCTCATCGGCGGGCCGAGCGGTTCGGGGAAGACGAACTTCCTGTACTCGCTGCTCGGCAGCTTCGCGGCGCGGTACTCGCCGGACGAGCTCGCGCTGTACCTGCTGGACTTCAAGGAAGGCGTGTCGTTCGCCGGGCTGGCGCCGGGGCGGCGGGACTCCAGCTGGCTTCCGCACGCCAAGCTCATCGGGGTCAACGTCAACACCGACCGCGAGTTCGGCCTGGCGCTGCTGCGGTACCTCGCCGACGAGCTGCGCCGCCGGTCCGCCGCGGCGAAACTGTACGAGGTCACCAACCTCGCGGACCTGCGCGAGCAGGACCCCGGCGGGCACTGGCCGCGGATCGTCGCCGTCATCGACGAGTTCCAGTACCTGTTCGCCGGGCGCGACGGCGTCACGTCGACGGCGACCCAGCTGCTGGAGGACATCGCGCGGCGAGGCCGGTCGCAGGGCATCCACCTGGTGCTGGCGAGCCAGGACGTCGCCGGGATCGAGGCGTTCTGGGGCAAACCGGCGGTGTTCGAGCAGTGCACGCTGCGGATCGCGATGCCGAAGGCGCGGCGCGTGCTGTCCGAGACCAACAACGCGGCCGTCTCGGCGCCGAAGTGGCACGCGGTGATCAACCACGATTCCGGGGTGGCGCACGGGAACCAGCTGGCCCACGTCCCGGACGCGAGCAGCAAGGACGTCTTCAACAAGCTGCAGCACCGGCTGTGGGAGCGGTACTCGGAGTCCTTCAAGCGACCCCGGCTGTTCGACGGCGCGCATTCCCCCGTGCTGGAACAGTTCCCCGCGTTCACCGATCTGAAGCTGACGAGCAAGCCGCGCGCGCTGCTCGGTCAGTCCATCGACGTCGACGAGGCCGCCTGCGGGGTCGACCTGCCGAAGGCGCCGGGACGGAACATCGCCGTGCTCGGCGCGGCCACGGCGGAGGCACTGTCCATCATGGACTCGGCCGCGCGGTCGCTGGCCAAGCAGCACGCTGAAGGGGCCGTGGAATTCGTGCTTTCGTGCCCCATCGAGGCGTCGATCCCGGCGGTGCAGGAACTGGCCGAGCGACTGCGGGCGGACGGACACCGCGCGGAGCTGGTCGACGATTTACCTGGCCGGGTAATCGATATCGCGGAGAAACTGTCCTCTTTGGACAAACCGCGAGTGCTGCTGCTGTACGGCGTCGACGCTTCGATCCCCGCGCTGGAGGCCAAGGCGCCCGGACAGCTCAAGAGCGGTTTGGATCAGCTGCGAGTGCTGCTGAAGCAGGGTCCGGCGCACGGCGTCCACACCGTCGGCTGGTGGCGCAGCATCGCGCGGCTGAAGGACACGCTCGGGTTCGCGGGCACCGACGACATCGGGAGCTGGGCGGCGCTGGACGTCCAGGGCAACGAACTGTCGCCGTTCGCCGCCGGGCAGGTCGTGCACTGGTCGCCGCGGCCGGGGCGGGCCCTGTTCTTCGACCGCACCACCCACGGCGCCCCCGAGGTGATCATCCCGTTCCAGCGTCCGGAAGGGCTTCTCGATGGATGACGACATCACCGCGGCCATGCGGTACAAGGAGATCGTCGGCCTCGCCCGCGCTTCGGCGGAGAACCTGCGGAGCTGGGAGGTCGCCCGCGCGGACGAACTGGAGGCCCGGCTCGCCGAGGCGCACCAGGCCGTCGCGGACGCGGCCGAACGCGAGCAGCGCGCCGTCGACCGGGCTTCCCGGTGGTGGAAGATGGCCCAGCACAACGTCGAAGGCCTGACCTGGCTGCCGGAGGACGAAGACCCGGCGCCGGTGCCGACCGCGCGGCCCGGGTACCTGGAGAAGTACCTGGAAGAGGTCAAGCCGAGCTACCAGGAACTCGTCCAGGCCGTCCTTTCCCTTGGCTGGCGCGCGAAACGCTCCTGAAGCGCGTGAAGGCCCCCTTCCTTCGGCTGAGCCGAGGGAAGGGGGCCTTCACGCGCATGGGTTACGGCTTCGGCAGGTAGGGGCCGAGCACCTTCTCCAGGTAGTCCGCCAGGTCGTAGAACGCGTCCTGGACCGGGTTGCCCGCGCTCGGCCGGAACCGCAGCACCTGCGGGTCGTGGTCGCTCGCCTGCTTCGCGAACTCGGCGTTCAGGTGGACGACGTCGTAGTCGGCCCCACGCGGCGCCTTCGACGCCAGGATGTGGTCCAGCACCTGCGACTGGCCCTCGAAAACGTAGCTGTACCGCTCGTTCTCGGGCAGCGACGCGATGAGGTCCTTCAGCGCGCCACCGGCGGTCAGCGTCTTCACGGCGGGCGAGAACGGGTAGTCGTTCAGGTCACCGGCGACGACGACGTTCGCGTTCTTGTCCGACGCGAGCAGCTTGTCGACGAACCCGCGGAGCACGGTCGCCTGCTTGGCCCGCTGCACCTCGGAACTCCGGACCGGCGGCTGGTTGCGGCCGTGGGTCGGCTGGTCGCCGCCCTTGGAGTTGAAGTGGTTCGCGACGACGAACACGGTGCGGCCCTGGAAGACGAACTCGCCGACCAGGGGCTTGCGGCTGGCCTCCCACGCCTCGTTCAGCGGGTCGACCCGGCCGGGCGAGACGGTCAGGTGGGTCTTGCCGCGTTCCTTGACCACGTCGACCGGGGTGGTCGCGTCGCCGCCCTTGCGGTCCACAAAGGACACCCGGGCCGGGTTGAACAGGAAGCCGACGCGGATGTTGCCACCCGGCTGGCCGCCGTCCTTGCCGTTCTCCGGGTCGATCTGACGCCATTCGTAGCGCGGGCCGCCGGCGGCGACGATCGCGTCGGCGAACTTCTTCAGCGTCTGGTCCGCGGCGACGGTGCCGTCGTTCGCGGGCCCGTTGTTGTCCTGGATCTCTTCCAGGTTCAGGATGTCCGGCTTCGCCAGGTTGGTGGCGATGGCCTTCGCCAGCTCGCCGAACTTCTCGTCACCGTCCAAAGCGGACAGGTTCTCGACGTTGTAGGTGGCCACGGAAAGCTCACCACTGCGCTGAGCGCGAGTGCTCTCGCGCTGCAATCCGTTGTCCTTGGCGGCACCCAGCTTCGACGCGAACAGCGTGTAGCCGCCGAAGTTGCTGTACTCGACCGGGCCGGAGGTCTCGCCGGTGAGCACGTCGCCGGTGTTGACCTTCGGGAACGGCTGCTCGGCGAACGGGATCAGCGACGCGACCTTGAGCACGCCGGTGTTGAGCCGGTCGTAGTCCAGGTACACCGCGCCGCCGCGGACGCTCGGGTTCTGCTTCGGCTTGGTGGTCACGTAAAGCTCGTTGAACGACGACGTCGGGCCGACGACGCGCGCGTCGGAAACGCTGACGACCTCGCTCTCGTGCGACTCCCAGAAGTCCAGCGAGTACTTCGCGGGCTCCAGCGGCAGCGGTTCGATGCTGCCACCCGGCGCCGGGGCGACGGTGTCCGGGACCGAGTCCGGCGTGACGACGGTCGGCGCGGGCAGCGCGTTCCCGCTCGAATCGACCGTCCACTGTGCACTCGTCAGCTCGGTGAGCGACTGGTACGGCGAGGTCGCCGGAGCGTCCGGGTAGAACTCGCGGACGGTGCCGGTGGCGGTCACCGCGTCGCCGACGGCCACGGCGGGCGTGGTCGAGCCGGTGAAGACGAACAGGCCCTCGCTGGTGCGCGGGTCGGCGTCGGGCGCGGTGTCGGTGATCCAGAACCCGCGGGCCGAACCGAAGCTCCGGATCGCGGTCACGACGCCGGTGACCCCGGCGACCTTCCGGTCCTTGAACGGCGAGATCCGGGTGGTGCCCTGGATGTCGTGGATCTTGGCGTTCACCGCGGGCGGGCCGGTCTCGCCCGGCGTCTCACCCTTGCTGTTCGTCGGAGTGGGCGCGCCCGAGGTGAAGTCGGCGGCGTTGTCGTCGGTGTCCGCGAGCGTCGTCCCCCTGGCGACGGACGCGGTGTTGGACGGCGCCGGCGCCGCGGTCGCCTCGCGGATGGTCGCGCCGCCGAAGCCGACCAGGTCCTTGATCCGGCTGTCGGCCGCGCAGTCGGCGGCGGTCTTGCAGGTCAGGGCCGTGGTGCCCTGGACGAGCGCGATGGTGCCGGCGGTCGCGGACAGGGCCAGCGAGCCGGTGGCGTCCGGCGTCGGGAGCGCGACGGTGCCGCCCGAGCCCTTCGCCTGCGCGATGAGGTACCGCGCGCCCGGCGCGACGCCGCCGGTCAGCGGCGTGACCTGCCAGCTGTTCCCCGACGCGGGCGCGTACTGGACGCTGAAACCGTCGAGGCTCACGGCCGCCGCGCCACGGTTGGCGAGTTCGACGAAGTCGTTCGTCAACGTGGCGCCCGAGTTGCCGCCACCGCCGTAGACCTCGGCGATCACGGCGTCGGCGCTGGGCGCGGCGAGCGCGGCCGGAGCGGCTGTGATGGCAGTACCGCTCACGACCAGCCCGGAGGTGACGGCCACGGTCAGGGCCCTTCTCCGGGCAGCACGTCGGGATATGGTCACGCTGAGTCCCCTTTTCGCCAGATCGGTCGAGGAATACTCCCCCGAACAAGTGAAATGAGGAAGACGACAAGACAACGATTCGTCACCGCTAGCCCGTTCGGACCCCTGCTTTCGCAGGTTTCGGGGCTGGTTTTGCCGTGTTCTTACGTGAGAGGATCAAGCTCCGCCGCCTGCGAAGCACCAGGAGGCGTCTTCATGCGCGGACTTCTTTGCGCGCTCGTCATGGCAGGTCTCGTGTTCCCGATTCCCCAGGCGGCCGCCAAGCCGCCCGGAAAGGCCGCTTTCGAGGTGATGACCCCGGCGAGCGCGGTCGCGTCCCGCACCGACCGGCGGCCGAACGCGGGCGGGATCTTCGACCCGGTCGCGCGCAAGACCTTCATCTCGTGGTCCGGCAAGGCGGCGGACACCTACGTCCAGGCCTACGACCACCGGACCGGCGCCTGGACCGCGCCGAAGAAGATCGCCGGCGGCGAGTCCGATCCGCACAACTACCCGACGATGCTGCTGGCGGGAGACGGGCACCTGCTGATCTTCCGCGGCATGCACAACACGCGGACCGTGATCAGCCGCGCGCCGCTGGCCCACTCCCTCGACGGCACCTGGACCGACACCGAGGTCCCCGAGGGCGACTCGGCGAGCTACCCGATGCCGGTCAAGGCAGGCGACGGCACGCTGTTCATGTTCTACCGCGAGACGACCGACGAACTCGATCCTTCGGCCGCGTCCGACTTCCGCCCGATGAAGTACATCGTCTCGCGGGACAACGGGAAGACGTGGAAGAACTCCGTTCAGCTGACCGGGAAGCGGTGGGCGTTCGGCTCGCTGGGCCGGGCCGACCACATGGACGAGATCTACGTCGGGCAGCTGCGCTACCTGCCGTCGTCCGGGCGGATCCAGTTCGTCTACACGCTCGCGGGCGGCGGGCCGGAGCAGCACAAGCACGACGTCTACCACCGGAACGTCTACTACCTGTCGTTCGACGTCCACACCCTGCGCTTCTTCTCCGCGGCCGGGCACGACCTCGGCACGCAGGTCGACGACGCCGAGCAGGAGCGGTACCTCAAGGTCGTCGAGACCCCGCTCGAACTCCCCGGCGGGCTCAAGTCGCCGGACTACATCCTGCAGACCGGTACCCAGCGCGACGGGAAACCGTTCGTCACCTGGTTCCAGTTCGACGCCGCGGGCTCGCCACGCGATTTCGCGGGCGCGTGGAACGGCCGGAACTGGGAAGTGCGCGAAGTCGCGAACGGGCTCCGAATGCGCGAGATCGAACAGCTCAATGGCGGCACTTGGCGCGTTTACGGAACCCGGGACGGGCAGCCGAACATCGAGACGTTCCTGCTCGAGAACGGCCGGGGCTGGAAGCCGGAAACCTTGATCACCACGGCGAAACCGGTCCAGCGCGTCGAAGTGATCGCCGGTTTCCGGGACCCCGCCCGCATTCTGGCGACCGGCGCGTCCAGCGCGCGTGACGTCTCGGTGGCCGACGGTGACATTTATGTGGCAGGAGCCCCGCGGAAATAGCCCATTGGTGTTCCCCTGCCTTAAATGAACCTCAAGTCCGGGTTCAGCCCGGCATTTCCGGAGTTACCTTTGGCGGCGTGAGCGAGGACACAATCCTCCCTCACGTCGCCGGAGGAGGTGTCCGATGAGCTGGCTCATCGTCGGTACGGCACTGGTTCTGCTGCTGGGCATCGCGCTGGCCACCGACCTGCGCGACCGCGGCCGCGGCAGGCGCCCAGTGGCCCACTTCGGCGGCGCACGGCTCGACGCCGTGCTGCGCGAAGCCGATCGGCGCGAACGGCATCTGACTTCCTGACGCTCACCGGGGAGGGTGAGCGGGGGGAACTGGGGGCGCACCGCCGGTGCACGGGACCCGTCGGGGGAGGACGGAGCCCGTACACCGGCGGTGCGTCATTTCACGTCGTGGGTGCGGCCTTCAGAGGACTAAACACGCCAGAAGGCCTTGGGTCAGGGCTCGAGTTCCTGTCGCGCCTTGACCTTCCCGATGAGCGACTTCGCCCCGGCGACCGCCGCCTTGCCCGCGCCCTTCGCGCTCGCGGCCAGGAACGTCGTCCAGTCGAAGTAGTCGCGCCACAGCACGATCCGGCCGTCGCGCACCTCGAAGGTGCCGCACACCCAGAACTCCGCCTCCCACGAACCACGCCGGAGGACGTCGGTGCGCTCGGTGAGCACGATCGGGCCGTCGGCGGCGATGTGGTGAGTGCGCGCCTCGAACCCGCTGCCGTAGCGGGCCATGGTGCGCAACTGCTTCTCCACCGCCGAAAGCCCGCGGGCCGCGGGAAGCGGGACGTTCTGATAGACGATGTCGATCGCCACGAAGCCCAGCGCGCGGTCGATGTCGAGCTCTTCGAGGGCCTGCAGGAAACCGGTCACCACGGTCTTCGGATCCGTCATGTCAGCCAAGGCTAATCCGGTTTTGAACCGCCGGAAGGTCACAGCCGTATCACAGAACGGAGGGGCCGCTTTCCCCTGACTACGGAGGTATCGATGCGACGGCGACTGCCGATGGCACTGTTCGCGCTGGTCGTGTGGGTGCTCGCGGGCTGCTCGACGGCCACGGGCGCGGCACCGGCGGCGGGCACTCCCGGCGCCAACCAGGCCGACGTCACCTTTTCCCAGCAGATGGTGCCGCACCACCAGCAGTCGATCCAAGTGGCGAACCTGGCTTCGGAACGGTCGGCTTCCGAATACGTGAAGGCCACCGCGGCCAAGATCGTCAAGGCCGAGTCGGCGGAGGTCCGGACGATGACCGCCTGGCTCCAGTCCTGGAACGCCGCCGTGCTCCCGGCGGCGGGACACGCGGGGCACGCGATGCCGGGGATGATCACCGAAGGACAGGTCGCCTCGCTCCAGAACCTGACCGGGGCCGAGTTCGACAAGACGTGGCTCCCGTTGATGGCGGAACACCTGCGCAACGGCGTCGCGATGGCCAAGACCGTGCTGTCCTCCGGCGAGCACGCCGAGACCAAAGCGCTCGCACAGGAGATCGTGGAGAACCAGACGGCGGCGATCGACGAGATCACCGCGCAGCTTTCTTGACCCCCTGAAGACCCCGGAAGCCCCTCCGGTATTGTTCTCGGCGGTGGCGTGTCCGAGCGGCCGAAGGAGCACGACTCGAAATCGTGTGACGGCTAATAACCGTCCGTGGGTTCAAATCCCACCGCCACCGCAGCGAAGAGCCCGGTCTCCACGGAGACCGGGCTCTTCCGCGTGAAAGCTACTTGGTGAACTTGTCCTTGAGGTCCTGCACGCCGCCTTCCGCGCGGTCGCGCAGGTCGTGCCCGGCCTCCTTGACCTGACCTTCGGTCTGGTCCGCCCGGCCGGAGTTCGCGAGGTCCTGATTGCCGGTCTTCTCGCCGAGCTTCTCCTTGGCGGCGCCGATGGCCTGCTCGGCCTTGTCCTTCGCCTTGTCGAACACGCTCATGGCGGATGTTCCTCCTTCGACCGCGGCCACCGTTTGCGGCCGCCTTCCAGGAGGGTTACCCGCGAAGCCTCGACCGACACATCCGTCACCCGGTGCGGTTACCCCGCTGCCCGTGGAAGAAGTCTTCGAGCAGGGCCGCGCATTCGGCCTGCAGGACCCCGCCGACGACTTCCGCGCGGTGGCTGAGCCGCCGGTCGCGGACGACGTCCCACAGCGACCCCACGGCCCCCGTCTTGGGTTCCCAGGCGCCGAAGACGAGCTTCGAGACCCGGGCCATCACGAGCGCGCCGGCGCACATCGTGCACGGCTCCAGCGTGACCGCGAGCGTGCAGCCTTCGAGGCGCCAGCCGTCACCGTAGATCTCGGACGCGGCCCGCAGCGCGAGGATCTCCGCGTGCGCCGTCGGGTCGCCGAGTTCTTCGCGGGCGTTGCGCGCGGAGGCCAGCGGCGTCCCGTCGGGGGACAGCACGACGGCGCCGATCGGCACGTCATCGCCCGCGCCCCGCGCCGCGACGATCGCCGCCCGGACGGCGGCGATGTCGGCGGCGGAGGCGGCGGGGCTCAGATCTCGTCCAGGATCTTGGCGAACTCGGCGGCGAATCCGCACCGCTGCGCGACCATCTGGAGTTGCTCGTCCGGATAGAGCTCCACCTCGCCGACGATCACCTGGAGCTCGGCCCCCGGCAGTCCGAGATCCGACAGGATCTCCAGATCGCCTTCCGGCCAGACCGCGTCGTCGTCCTCGTCCGGAGGATCGACTCTCAGCACGTCGAGCACGTCGGCGGCGATGTCGTAGTCGAGCGCCGCGGCGGCGTCGGACAACAGCAGCGAGGGACCTCTGGGACTCGGCCGGACGATCACGAAGAACTCGTCGTCGATCGCCAGCAGGCCGAACGCGGCACCGGTCGAACGCAGTTTTCCCAGCTCGGTGATCGCAGCGTCGAGTTCGGCGAGCGCCCCTTGATCAAGGGAGCTGCACCGCCATCGACCGTCCTCCCGCACCACGGCCACCGCGAACCCCGTGATCGGCTCTTGCACCGCCATGCGCACACCGTATTCCGCCCGCATTCGGAACGCACGCACGGTGCACCCGAAGCGCCGCATGCGCCACTATCGAGACATGACCGGACCCACCGACCTTCCCACTCTCCCCGATGCGCGCTTCGCCGGATTGCTGGGCGAGGCCCGCGCTCTTCAAACGAAAACCGTGGAACTCCGCCGGGAGATCCACCGGAATCCGGAGATCGGCCTCCAGTTGCCGAAGACCCAGGCCTCGATCAAAGCGGCCCTCGATGGCCTGCCGCTGGAGATCATCGAGGGCAAATCGACCACTTCGCTGACCGCGATCCTGCGGGGCGGGAAGCCGGGCCCGGCGATCCTGCTCCGCGGCGACATGGACGCGCTGCCGCTGCACGAGGACACCGGCCTCGACTTCGCCTCCGAAGACGACGAAGCGATGCACGCCTGCGGGCACGACACCCACGTCGCCATGCTGGCGTCGGCCGCGCGGCTGCTCAGCGACCACGTGGACGAGCTGGCCGGGTCGGTGGTGTTCATGTTCCAGCCCGGCGAGGAGGGCGAGCACGGCGCGCGCCACATGATCCACGAAGGCGTGCTCGACGCCGCGGGCGAGCGGGTCGAGAAGGCGTTCGGCCTGCACATCTTCACCTCGGCCGCGACCGGCGTCGTGCAGACGCGGCCCGGTCCGATCATGGCGTCGGCGAACACCTTCCACGTCACCGTCACCGGCCGGGGCGGGCACGGCTCGGCGCCGCACCAGGCGATCGACCCGGTGCCGGCGGCGGCCGCGATGGTGACCGCGCTGCAGACGATGGTGACCCGCAAGGTGAGCGTGTTCGAGCCCGCGGTGGTGTCGGTGACCCGCATCGAGACCGGGACCGCGACGAACATCATCCCGGAGACGGCGTTCCTGGAGGGCACGATCCGAACGCTGTCCGAGCGGACGCAGGCGTTCGTGCGCGAGGAACTGCCGAAGGTGTGCGAGGCGGTCGGCGCGGCGCACGGCGTCCGCGTGCACGCCGAAGTGCCCGCCGGCTACCCGACCACGGTGAACGATCCGCAGGTCGCGGGCCGGGTACTGGAACTGGCGGCCGAGGTCCTCGGTGCGGAGAACTCCGAGTTCATGGAGCACCCGGTGATGGGCGCGGAGGATTTCTCGTATGTCCTGCAACGCGTTCCGGGCGCCTTCGCGT
Organism: Amycolatopsis azurea DSM 43854; assembly: GCF_001995215.1. Taxonomy (GTDB): domain Bacteria; phylum Actinomycetota; class Actinomycetes; order Mycobacteriales; family Pseudonocardiaceae; genus Amycolatopsis; species Amycolatopsis azurea. The sequence goes on along the minus strand of NZ_MUXN01000017.1, from coordinate 22,639 downwards.
TCCTCGGCGCCGCCCCGCCCGGCTCCGACCCGGCCACGGTCGAGGCGAACCACTCGAACCGGGTGATCTTCGACGAGGACGCGATGGCCAACGGCGTCGCGATGTACGCGGCGTTCGCCCTGGACTCGCTTCGGTAGCCATTACACAACGCTGTTGATTTAATAGGTGTCATGAGCGATGACACCTTGGCCGTCCTGGCCGCCCAGGAGGAGCGCCTGGTCTTCCGCCGGTTCGACAACGAGACCGCGCTGGAGCTGGGCGCCCACCTGCTCGCGGCGGCACGGGACCGCGCCCTTCCGGTGACGGTCTCCGTGCGCCGCGGCGGCCAGCGGCTGTTCCACGCGGCGTTGCCGGGCACCTCGGCCGACAACGACGCGTGGATCGACCGCAAGAGCCGCGTCGTCGACCGCTACGGGCACAGCTCGTTCCTCGTCGGCGAGCGATTCCGCGCGAAGGGCACGACGTTCGAGGCCGACTCGCGCCTCGATCCGGACCTGTACGCCGCGCACGGCGGGGTGTTCCCGGTGATCGTCGAGGGCGTCGGCCCGGTCGGCACCGTCGGCGTCTCGGGACTGCCCCAGGCGGACGATCACGCGTTCGTCGTCGAGCAGCTGGAGATCTTCCTCGCCTAACTGTCCTAAGTAGACAATCCACGGAGTTGTCCACAGGTTGTTCACGTGTGGACAACTCCGTTCGGCTACGACAAAACCGGACGAGTTCCGGTTACTTCTTGACAAACTCCCCGGTGGTCTAGTCCAATCTCTGACGTGACGTGAACCACATCCGAGGGAGTCCCCATGCGCCGGAAATCCGCCGTCGGCATCGTTTTCCTCTTACTGGGCCTGCTGTTGCCCGCCACCGCGCAGGCCGCGATCCCGGCCCACGCCCTGGTCGGCTACCTGCACGCGAGCTTCGCGAACGGTTCCGGCTACACGCGGATCGCCGACGTCCCCGATGACTGGGACATCATCGACCTCGCCTTCGCCGAGCCGACTTCCGTGACCTCGGGCGAACTCCGGTTCGGCCTCTGCCCGGCGGCGGAATGCCCGAACGTCGAATCCGAGGCGGAGTTCATCGCCGGGATCAAGGCACAGCGGGAAAAGGGCAAGAAGGTGGTCATCTCGGTCGGCGGGCAGAACGGCCAGGTGCGACTGACCACGACCGCCGCACGGGACGCCTTCGTCAGCTCGGCGAGCGCGATCATCGACAAGTACGGCCTGGACGGGATCGACATCGACTTCGAGGGCCACTCGCTGTCCCTGGACGCGGGCGACTCCGACTTCAAGAACCCGAAGACTCCCGTGGTGGTCAACCTGATCTCCGCGCTGAAGACGTTGAAAGCCAAGTACGGCAACGACTTCGTGCTGACGATGGCACCGGAGACGTTCTTCGTCCAACTCGGACACCAGTTCTACGGCCCCGGTCCGAACGGGAGCGCCGACCCGCGCTCCGGGGCGTACCTGCCGGTGATCCACGCGCTGCGGGACTCGCTGACCGTGCTGCACGTCCAGGACTACAACTCCGGCCCGATCATGGGCCTCGACGGCCAGTACCACACCATGGGGACCGCGGACTTCCACACGGCGATGACCGACATGGTGCTCGCCGGCTTCCCCGTCGCGGGCGACGCCGCGAACGTCTTCCCCGCGCTGAAGCCGGAGCAGGTCGCCATCGGCCTGCCGGCGGCGCCGTCGGCGGGCAACGGGCACACGACACCGGCGGACGTGCGCGCGTCGCTGGACTGCCTGACCAAGGGAACCGGCTGCGGCGCCTACCAGCCGCACGGCACCTTCCCGGCGCTGCGCGGGCTGATGACCTGGTCGATCAACTGGGACAAGTTCACCGGCTGGGAGTTCTCGAAGAACTTCGACTCCTACTTCGGCTGAGGCGCGGGACCCGGAGCTCCGCTACCGACGCGAGTCGTCCGCCTGGACACGCGTGTCGTCCCTCCAGTCACGCGTGTCGTCCCTCCAAGCACACGAAACTCCCCACCTCGAGGTACATGAAGGCCCCCTTTCCTCGGCTGAGCCGCGGGAAGGGGCCTTCACGGACTTGCGAAAGGGCCAACCGTCCCAACTTTCAGGACAACTGACCCGATCCTCTCACCGTGCTACCGTGAGACGTCACATCATATATCAGATCGGACATGCCAGTGCCCTCTTCTTCACGGTTCGACGAGCGGAAACGGCGGCTTTCCGGGGTCGTGGCCGTCCCGGTGACCCCGTTCGGCGCGGACGGCGCCGTGGATACGGAGACCTACGCGAAGCTGGTGGACCGGGTGATCACCGCCGGCGTCGAGGTCGTGACGCCGAACGGCAACACCGGTGAGTTCTACGCGCTGGACGAGGCCGAGACGCGGCACTGTCTCGAACTGACGGTCGAGGCCGCGGCCGGGCGGGCGATCGTGGTCGCCGGGGTCGGGCACGACCTCCGGACCGCGATCGCCGCGGCGCGGCACGCGCGGGAGGCGGGCGCGGAGCTGATCATGATCCATCAGCCCGTGCATCCGTACGTCTCGGCGGAGGGCTGGGTCGAGTACCACCGCGCGATCGCGGCGGCGGTCCCTGAGCTGGGTGTCGTGCCGTACGTGCGCGACGCGCGGATCGAAGGCGAACAGCTGGCCAGGCTCGGCGACGCCGCGGAGAACGTCATCGGGGTGAAGTACGCGGTGCCGGATCCGGTGCGGTTCGCGTCGGTGGCGCGGGACGCGGGGCTCGCGCGCTTCGTGTGGATCGCCGGGCTGGCGGAGCTGTCGGCACCGGGCTACTTCGCCGTCGGCGCGACCGGGTTCACTTCGGGACTGGTGAACGTCGCGCCGTCGCTCTCGCTGGAGATGTTCCGGTCGCTGCGGGACGGCGACTTCGGCGCCGCGATGGCCTGTTGGGAACGTGTCCGGCCCTTCGAGGAACTGCGGGCCGCGGACGGGAACGCCAACAACGTGAGCGTGGTGAAGGAAGCGTTGGCGCAGCTGGGCTTGTGCCGCCGCGACGTCCGTCCGCCGAGCCGCCCGCTGACCGGTGAAGAACGCGGGAAGGTCGCCGGAGCACTCGAAAACCGGCCCCCGCGCCGGAATGTCTTCTGACCGTGTGCACGCCCGCCGGGAACGGACGTGCACACGGCGACAGGTCAGAGACCGGGTATCGATGAGCGCGGCGTGGCCCTGATGGGCGCCTCGGGGCGCGCCGTGAGGCGCGGCGGGCGGCTGCTCACCGGCGGAGCCGGCGGGACCATGAACGCGGAGGATCGATTTCTGGCCGGTGCTCCTGTCTCCGGTCGAGCCTCGCGACCGGACGGAACCGGGGGAAGTTTCCCTCGATGACCTCGACTGTACGCCAGATCGTGCTGCTTCGGTGAATTGCTTTCCGCACCGCCGGCGTGGGACGCTGGAAGAAGACCACGGAGCGTCCGTGGCGTGTTGTGGTACCAGTGCCTTTCTCGGCCGGACCGGACCCTTTCGGTGTTCTGAAAACCGTTGCTGGATTGCCCACTTTCACGAACCAGAACGGTGTGATCTCCCATGACCTCCACACAGACGAGGCAGGGCAGCGACTTCGCCGCACTGTCCCATTTGGTCAAAGAGGCCGGCCTGCTCGAACGGCGGCGCGTGTACTACGCGACGAAGATCTTCTTGAACCTGCTCGCTTTCGCGGGCGGCTGGGTCGCCTTCGCCCACCTCGGCGACTCTTGGTGGCAGCTGTTCCTCGCCGCGTTCTTCGCGATGATGTTCACCCAGCTCTCCTTCATCGGCCACGACGCGGGACACAAGCAGATCTTCCGTGGCCGCAAGGCGAACGACATCACCGGTTTCGTCCACGGTGGACTGACCGGCCTCAGCTACGGCTGGTGGCTCGGAACGCACAACCGGCACCACGCGAATCCCAACCACGAGGACGAGGACCCGGACGTCAACCTCGCGGCGCTGATCTTCACCAAGGCCCAGGGCGCCGAACGCCGCGGTTTCCTGCGCTGGATGGCCAAGTACCAGGCGTTCCTGTTCTTCCCGTTGCTGTTGCTGGAAGGCCTGAACCTGCACGTGTCCAGCGTGACGGCGATCTTCCAGCGCGGATTCAAGCGCCGGAAGCTCGAATCGACGCTGATGCTCGCTCACCTCGCCGCGTACCTGACGGCGGTGTTCGTGGTCCTCTCGCCCGGGGTCGGCTTCGTCTTCATCGCCGTGCACCAATGCCTTTGGGGCGTGTACATGGGCTGCTCGTTCGCCCCGAACCACAAGGGCATGCCGACGCTGTCGGCCGGGCACAAGCTCGACTTCCTGCGCAAGCAGGTGCTCACCTCGCGCAACGTGCGCGGCGGTCCGGTCGTGGACTTCGCCCTCGGCGGCCTCAACTACCAGATCGAGCACCACCTGTTCCCGAACATGGCCCGGCCGAACCTCAAGCACGCGCAGGTGATCGTCCGGGAGTTCTGCGCGAAGCACGGCATCGACTACGCGCAGTGCGGCTGGGCGGCGTCCTACGGGTACGTCCTCCGGCATCTGCACGAAGTCGGGGCGCCGTTGCGCGCTCAACCGCTGGCGGCGCGATGACCTCCGTCCGGTCCCTCGGCGACGTGGCCGAGCCTGCGGCCGACGACCGGTGCCCGTGCTGCCCGCATCCGCTGTCCCTGCACGACGTGATCGCGAGGCGGTTCTGCCTCGCCACCGCGGCGGGCGGCTTCAGCCGCGGCTGTACCTGCGCCACGAAACCCGAAACAACCGAATAGAGGATCACCATGAACGCCGACACCGTCCCCGTCTCCCGCTACGAGATCCGGGTCGACACCGTGAAGAAGATCGTCACCGAGCACACCGACCTCGGCAACGAGGCGGCGTTCGCCTTGGCCGTGCACATGGTGCGGGCGCTCGACACCGTCCCGGAGCACGTCCGCTGACGGTGTGGCCGGGGTTACTCGCGCGTTAACAAGGCGTCAGCGAGCCCGCGCGACGCGTCAGGGAGACGTTGGCGGAGCGGCCGGGCCGGGTCGATCGGAGTTGTGCTGGCGGAGCACTGACCGATCGACGCGGAGGTAACCGTGACGCTCAGCGAGCTCCTGCCCAGCCTCGGTTGCGAGGCCGCCGACCACCTCGAACCCGGGGTCTGGCCGCGGAGCACCCGGCTCGGGCCCGGCGGGGAACTGCTGTTCGCCGGCGCGCCGGTGTCCCACCTCGCCGCGAGGTTCGGGACTCCGGCGTACCTGCTCGACGAGGACGAGGTCCGGCAGAACGCCCGCGCGTACCGCCGGGCGCTGCCGGACGCCGAAGTGGCGTACGCGAGCAAGGCGCTGTGCACCCGCGCGGTGCTGCGCTGGGTCGCGGAGGAAGGGCTTTCCCTCGACACCTGTTCGGCGGGCGAGATCGCGGTGGCGCGGTCGGTCGGCTTCCCCGCCGAGCGGATCCTGCTGCACGGCAACGCGAAGACCCCCGAAGACCTCAAGGCCGCGCTGTCCTACGGCGTCCGCCGGATCGTGGTGGACTCGCTCGACGAGATCGAGCAGCTCGGCGCGCTGGCGACCGGCGCGCAGCAGGTGCTGATCCGCGTGACGCCCGACGTCTCGGCAGGCACGCACGCGGCGATCACCACCGGCACCGAAGGACAGAAATTCGGCTTCTCACTCCGTGAGGAGGTCCGCGACAACCTCGGCCGGGCCGTCTCGGCCGTACTCGCGCAACCGGGGCTGCGCCTGGCCGGGCTGCACTGCCACATCGGTTCGCAGGTGTCCCGGGTGGACTTCTACGAACTGGCCGCCCGCAAGATGATCGGGGTGCTCGCCGGACTTCGCGAGACCCACGGGATCACCTTGCGAGAACTGGATCTCGGCGGCGGGCACGCGGTCCGCTATCTGCCCGGCGACACGGGTTTCGACATCGACGGCTATGTGCGCCGGCTGCGCGTCGCGCTCGCGTACGAATGCACGTCGCGCGGCTTCCCACTGCCGAAACTGACGATCGAACCGGGCCGCGCGATCGTCGGACCGGCGGGGATCACCGTGTACCGGGTCTGCGCGGTGAAACGCGGTTCGCGCACGTTCGTCGCCGTCGACGGCGGGATGAGCGACAACGCGCGGCCCGCGCTCTACGGGGCGGCGTACACCGCGCGCCTGATCGGCAGGCGCAGCCGCGCGGCCCGGCGGCCGATGACGGTGGTCGGACGGCACTGCGAATCGGGCGACGTCCTCGCCGACGGGCTCGCGCTCCCCGACGACGTCCACCCCGGGGATCTGCTCGCCGTCCCGTGCACCGGGGCATACCACCACTCGCTCGCGTCGAATTACAACCTCGTCGGCAGGCCGCCGGTCGTCGGTGTCTCCCGCGGCACCGCGACCCTGCTCGTCCGCCGCGAAACCGAGGAGGACCTGCTGAAACGCGATCTGGGCTGAGTCACCTTCCGAAAAGCTCGGCACCCTCCCTGTCGGACGACCGATTCCTTCGCGCGACGGCGCCGGGAAAGAGAATCGCGACAAACAACTTAACGGCGGTAGCATTCTGGACATTGATCGATACGCTGCGCGACAAGAATCGCATGCCGAAACAAAGGGAGGGACGGCATGGGTGACGAACCACGCGCGCAGATGGAGCAGCGCACACCTAGAGGGTTGGACAATACCGATCGCACTCTGATCGCTCTACTGCAAGTCGACGGGCGGGCCTCGTTCACGGCACTGGCCAAGGCCGTCGGATTGTCGGAGGGCGCCGTGCGGCAGCGCGTCCAGCGGCTGCTGCGGGACGAGACCATGCAGATAGTCGCGGTCACGGATCCGGCCAACGTCGGGCTAGGCCGTCAGGCGATGGTCGGAATCAGAGTCCAAGGCGATCCGAGAGCTGTCTCCGACCAGCTCTCCGGATTGCCGGACGTCCATTACGTCGTGCTCACCGCGGGAGGCTACGACCTGCTCGCCGAGGTGGCCTGCCGGGACGACGAACACCTCTTGAGTGTGCTCAACGACGACATCCGGCCCATTCCGGGAGTCGTCAGCACCGAAACGCTCGTCTACTTGAAACTCGCAAAACAGACATATGCCTGGGGTAATCTGACCCGATGACCCCGGCGGGGGAGTCGTGAGTGTTCTGGATCGCCAGAACCCTCACGACACCTTGGCTCCCCCTAGACACAGCGCCTAGACACAGCGCAAGAACGCGTCGGGAGTCCGCCGCCCGGAATCAAGACCGCGGAGGACTTTCGACAGCCGCCCGCTGTAGAGGACCCCGAGCCGCTGCGTCGCCCGCGTCAGCGCGACGTACAGTTCCGCCTCACCGCTCGGGCCTTCGGCGAGGATCCGCCCCGGTTCCACCACCAGGACGGCGTCGTACTCCAGCCCTTTGGCCGCGGACGGCGCGATCGCGCCCGGCACTCCCGGCGGCCCGATGACCACCGCCGTCCCCTCGCGCCCCGATTCCTCGCGGACGAACTCCGCGACGGCGTCCTCGATGCCCGCGGAGTCCATTTCGGACAGTCGGCGGGCCCACGGCCGAACCCCGCAGGAACGCACCGATTCCGGCGGTACGACGTCCGGGGCGAAACTCGCCAGCACCGAAGCCGCCACGGCCATGATCTCCGACGGCGTCCGGTAGTTGACGGTCAGCTTCCGGTACAGCCAGCGATCGGCGACGTACCGGGAGAGCATCGCGTCCCACGACCGCGCGCCGGACGGCGAACGACGCTGCGCTAGATCCCCGACCACGGTGAAGGACCGGCTGGGGCAGCGCCGCATCAGCACCCGCCAGTCCATTTCGGACAGTTCCTGCGCCTCGTCGACCACGACGTGGCCGTAGGTCCATTCCCGGTCGGCGGCGGCGCGTTCGGCCAGATCCCGTTCGTCGCGTTCGGCGAACCGCTCCGCCAGCTCCTCCGCCTTCAAGACGTCCACCGGGCGAAGCGCGAACTCGTAGTCGTCGTGGTCCTCTTCGACCTCGACGATTTCCAGCACCCGCTCCGCGTATTCCCGCTGCGCCAGCTGTCGCCGTTCCTCCGCCCGCCGCTCGGCGGCGCGGTCCCAGCCGAGCAGTTCGACGGCCTCATCCAGCAAGGGCACATCGGAGACCGTCCACGCCGCGGCGTCCGCGCGGAACAGCGCCGGATCGGCCTCTGCCGCCCGCAACCGCTCCGGGGAGGCATAGAGGTCGGCGAGGAGCCGCTGGGGCGTCAGGACCGGCCAGAGGCGATCGAGCACCGCGCCGAGCGCCACGCTGCCCTCCAGGTCGCGCCGGAGGTTCTCGAGCATCTCCGGGCGGGTGCGCTGGTCGTCCTTCGGCAGCCACCCCGCGCCGACCCGGTCGACGGCGCGTCCGGCGAGCGCGGTGATCACCTCGCGTTCGAAGACGGACTTCGCCTCGTTGTGCAGCAGGCCGCTGTCCCTGGCCACCTCGCGCGCGGCCGCCGCGATCTCGGCGTCCAACGGCACGGTGACGTCGTCGAGCTCGATCGGCTCCGGCGCGACAGGCAGTTCCTGCCGGTCCGCCACCGCCGCCGCGAGCACGTCCAGGATCGCCAGGGAGCCCTTGAGCCGCTGCACCCGCGGCGAATCCTCGCGTTCGGTGCGCAGCCCGGCGACGAGGCCGCCAGGCGTCGCGAAGACGGCCGCGGTCTCGCCGAGCGACGGCAGGACGCGGCCGATGTGGTCGAGGAAGCCGCTGCTCGGCCCCACCACGAGCACACCGCGGCGTTCCATCCGCTCCCGTTTGGTGTACAGCAGGTACGCCACCCGGTGCAGCGCCACCGCCGTCTTGCCGGTGCCCGGGCCGCCCTCCACCACGACGACACCCGCGTGGTCCAGGCGGATGATCTCGTCCTGCTCGGCCTGGATCGTCGCGACGATGTCCCGCATCCCCTCGCCGCGCGGCGCGTTGACCGCGGCCAGCAGCGCGACGTCGCCCCGTTCCCCCGGTTCCGGACGGCCGAAGACCTCGTCGGTGAAGTCGAGGACGTCGCGGCCGAGGGTGCGGAATTGGCGACGCCGGGACATTCCTTCCGGTGACGCGCCCGTCGCGCAGTAAAACGCGCGCGACGCCGGCGCCCGCCAATCCAGCACCAAGGGTTCGTAGTCGTTCTCTTCGTCGAAAAGGCCGATCCGGCCGACGTAGGACCGGGCGCCCGAAAGGGCGTCCAATCGGCCGAAACAAAGGCCCTCGTCGGCGATCTTCAGCCTTGTCATCTCGCGTGCTTTCGTACCGACGGAGACTTCACGGTCGGAAAGCGCGAAGCCTTCTCCCCGCAGCGCACCGGCGTACGCTTCGCTCACCCGCAGGCGTTCCGTGTCCAGTCGCCCGTAGAGCGACGCGACGTACTCCCGTTCGGACCGCAATTCCTCGTCGTACCCCTGGTTTGACAAGTTCCCCTCACAGCGGTTAGACTGACAACACATTCGGCGCACTGATCAAGCATTCTTGATCGGGCGCCGATTTTTCATTGTCCACCACTTGTCAAGAGGGACCCCGCATTCCCCGGAAGACGATCGTGCGCGATAATGGGGACGGACATCCGCCATTACCGCGCACGATCCGCGACGCCTTCGCCGCCCTCAGCCGAGCATGAACTCGCGGGGTTCCAGCGCCCGGCCCACCACGCGGACGTCACCGAGCCAGCCGTGGAACGCCTGCTCGACGATCGAGTCGTAGGCGTAGGCACCGATCAGCCACGAGCCGCCGGGATTCGCGATCCCCGCCGCGGCCGTCTTCGGATTCCGCAGCACCGGGCAGCCGTCGACGTACAGCGTCGTCCGCCTGCCGTCGTTGACGGCGGCGACGTGGATCCATTCCTTCAGCGGCAGTTCGTGGCCCCACGCGGTCGAGATCCCGTTCTGGTTCACCGGGAACACCGCCCACTGGAACGCCGCACCGTCCGAAAGGGACAGTGTGGCCGACGGCTCGCCGGGGTCGTCCCCGGTCTTGCCCGCCTTGCCGCCGGAACCCTGCCTGCCGAAGATCGCGGCCCAGGAATGCTTGCCGTCCTTGAAATCCTCGGGCAGCTTCACGAACGCCTCGACGGTGTAGCCGCGCGCGAACGTCTCCGCGTTCATCGGCGCCGTGTCCGCCGTGCGCAGATACGCGCCGCGGGCTGGTTTCTTGCCGCCCTCGAACCGGAGGCTCGACCTCGACGGCTGCCGCCCGGAGAACTCGCCGGAGAAGCGCAGCGTTTCGGGGGCGCTGCCGGGCAGGGTCACCCGGACCAGGTCGTTGCCCCGGCCGGACAGGTCACGGACCCCGTCGACAGCGGCGCCGTCCCGGCCTTCGAACCGCCAATACGCCACGGTCCCGCGGATCAGCTGCCGTTCGGCGGGCCGCGCGGGCGGGACCGGGACCGGTGCGAACCCGGCGAACCGCGTGCCGAAGTCGATCTCCAGACTGAAGTAGTCCGAGGGGCCGGTGCGCTCGATCTCCTGCCGCTGCAACTCGTTGAGCCGCGGCGCCTGCTCCGCCAGCCACGGCGAGAACGTGCGGACGTCGATCACGTTCCGCGCGAGGTCGAACCGGTAGAGCCGGATCATCGCGCTGCCGCCGTAGTAGCGGTCCTGGTAGTTGGTGATGTGCAGGTGGACGTCGTTGCCCGCCTTGTTCCGCTTCACCGCGCGGCCGGGCGGCCAGTAGTGCCCGTTGAGCGTCAGGAAGATCTGGTCGTTCCCGGCGATCAGCTCGTCCCACACCTTCTGCCCGAACTCCGAGAACTGGGCCTGGCCCGCCTCGTCGGCCCATACCAATTCATGGATGGTCAGGATCGCCGGGAGCCGCGGATTCCGCGCGAGGACCGAACGCGCCCACTCCAGGCCGCCTGCCGACGGCCGCCAGTCGAGCGCGAGCAGCAGCCACTCACGCCCGCCCGCACGGAACACGTGGTGGCTGTTGTAGCCGTCCGGGCTCGCGCCGCGGAAGGTCCGCGAACCCCGCTGCCGCTGAGGGCCGAACGCGTCGAGGTACGGCGTGCGGCCGCGCTGGTCGTCGGTCGAGGACTTGATGTCGTGGTTGCCCGCGAGGGTGCTGTACGGGAACCGGCGCCGGTCCAGGTACCCGAACGTCCGGCTGATCTGGTCGAACTCGCCCGGCTGCCCGTTCTCGGTGAGGTCGCCGAGATGTGCCAGGAAGACGATGTTCTCGTCGCCGCCGGTGACGTACCGCAGCGTGGCGTCGAGCGGCGCGGGGTCGCCGCGGTCGGCGTCGAACAGGTACTGGGTGTCGGGCAGGACCGCGAGGGTGAAGCGGCCGTCTTCGGCGTCCGGGCCGTGGTGGCCGAAGGTCGCCGAAGCCGCGGGGGCGCCGAGAGCGGGCAACGCGGACACCGCCGCACCGGCGCCGAGCAGGCCCGCGCCGCGCAGGAAGGTCCGTCTGGAGGAGTCGTTCACGGCCGAAACCTACGGTCGCTCAGGCAACGCGTCCCGAACCGCGGGTGAACACTTGCCCCGCTCGGTAGCTTCGTCCCATGGGGAACGTCAAACGCTGGCCCGTGCTCGCCGGGGTCGGTGTGGTGGTGGCCGCGGCAGGCTGGTGGATCGTGGACGAGATGCCGACGGTGGACGACACCGTCGCGCGCGAGGCGCTGCCGTCGATCGACGAACATCTGCGCACGCACGCGTGGACCGGCGTGCTCGCCGGCTCCGGCCTCGCCGACGTCCGCTGGGTGTGCACCCAGAAGGTGATCGAAACCCGGCCGGACGGCGACCGGGTCAAGGTCGGCCTGGTCGCCGGCTGCGACGAGACCGCACGGGACGGCGCCGGGCTCGTCACGGGCAGCGGCTTCCGGCAACCGATGGTCTACCTCGTCGAGCGCGGGGAGCGGGGTTACCGCGTCCTGGACCGGCAACTCGCGAAGGACGGCGCGGGCTACTCGCCTTCGGTCAAAGCGATGTTCTCGTGGCTCGGCGCCCGTCGCGTACTCGACGGCGCGAGCCCGGACGACCCGCGGAGCGTGACGCCCGCCGCGTTCGGCCTGCCCGAAGGCACCCCGGTCCGGGCCTGGCGCTGATCAGTCGCCGTTCCCGTCGATCAGCCTCGGCACGACGAACCACATGCCGACGAACAGCGCGGCCGACACCACGCCCAGGATCGCCATCGCGACCGGGCCGTAGACGACCTTGGCGATGAGCGCGACGGTCGTGCTGATCGCGGCCGCGAGACAGCCGAGCCCGACCAGGACGGAACGGTTGCCGTAGGTGAGGATCCGCTCCCGGTTGCCGGTGCGGAACAGCAGCCGGTGCCACGCGGCGGGCGCCGTCAGCAGCACCGTCGAGCTGACCGTGAGCAGGACCGCCGTCAGGTGGACGGCCTTCTCGAACCCGCTCGCCTCGTGGAACTCGTCGGTGAACACCACCGTGAGCAGGAAACCGAAGAGGATCTGGACGCCGGCCTGCGCGACCCGGAGCTCTTGCAGGAGTTCACTGACGTTGCGGGTCAGGCGTTCGTTCTTCGTCTCGCCGGTGTGCTCGACCATGCGGCGGCTCCAGGACCATCGGTTGACGCCTGACCTTCTCGTGCCAGCCGAGCGAGGTCACCGCGGCGACCACGACGGCGAGGCCCAGCCACTGCGTACCGGACAGATGCGCGTTCAGGAACGATACGCCGATGACGGCCGCCGTGACGGGGAACGCGAGCTCCGCCAGCGTCGCCCTGGCGGCCGGTGTCGACCGGAGGCCCAGGTAGTACAGGCTCAGCGCCAGCAGGCCGGGGACCAGCGCGAGCAGGCCGAGGCCGAGCGCGTTGTCCCAGCCGACCGCGAACCGACCGCCCTGGTACGCCACGATGCCCGCCGCGACCGGGAGCCCGACGGTGAAGCGCAGGGTGGTGACCTCCTTCGGCGCCAGCTCGGTGGAGAGCAGACGGCCGAGCACCGTGCCCGCCGCCCACAACGCGGCCGCGCCGATCGCCAGCAGCGCCGCCTTCGCCGCGGCGAGCTGGATGTTCAGCGGATCCTTGAACGCCAGCAGCCAAGCGCCGAGCAGCGCCGGGATCGCGAAGAACGCGTATCCCGGGCGGACTCGCTCACGGAGTACGAAATATGCCGCCAGCACGGCGAAAACCGGCTGGAGCTTTTGCAGCACCAACGGCGTCACGGGGTCGCCCAGTTTGAAGGCGGCGGTGAACATCGCCGTCGCCAGCGCGGAGGAACCACCGCCGATGGCGAGCACGGCCAGCCATTCCCGCGGTCCGCACCGGCGCAGGGCGCGGAAAGCGCCGGGAATCAAAGGACTCAGCACGAGCACCACGAGCAGGTGCTCCCAGAAGACGACCGTGGCCGCCGGGAGCGCCTCGGCGAGCGGGAGCCGCAAAAGCCCGTCTGTGCCCCAAAGAGCGGCGGCGACCGCGACCAGCCAAGTACGATCCGGAGGGTTGCTACTCACTTTTCCTGCCCATAGTTTGAGAATGATCGCCCGACCGAGTGACCTGTCTGGCGTGTCCGATTCGTGCGGACTAGGCAAGGGGCATGCGCCCCGTCCCCGTACTCGTCCTTGCCCTGTCCACCGCCGCACTGGCGCTCAGTTCCGGCGCCGAGGCGGCCACCGCGACCCCCGGGTCCCGGGTCCACGTCATCACCGCCAAGAGCGGCCTCACGATCTACCGGCCGGACCTGGCCCCGCCCGGCTCCCGCGCGCACGTGTTCGGCTTGACCTCCAAGGCTTTCGGCACCTCGACCGCGGTACTCGTGACCGGTCTGCTGCCGAACCGCCAATACGGCGCCCACGCGCACACGAAGCCGTGTGGTGCCACCGGTGATCTCGCCGGACCGCACTACCAGAACGTCGAAGACCCGGTGAAGCCTTCGGTGGATCCGGCCTACGCCAACCCCCAGAACGAGATCTGGCTCGACCTCACCACCGACGCCACCGGCCGCGGCGCCGCTGTGTCCAAAGTGGACTGGACGTTCACCGATCGGCGCGCGGGTTCGATCGTGATCCACGAAACGCATACGCACACCGACCCCGGCCACGCCGGGACGGCGGGCGCCCGGCTGGCCTGTGTGACGGTCGGTTTCTAGAAGCCCCAGGTGCGTTCGGGCCGGATCCTGATCCGGACGCGGTACTCCCGGTCGAATTTCGGGACGTCGTAGTCGATCGCCGGATAGTGCTTCTCGTACTTGTCGAGGAAGCCCGGCTGCTCCGACGCGAGACCGTCCGGCAGGATCTCGGCCTTGCCGCCGATCACCAGGATCGAGCCACCGTGCTCGTCGCTGTTGAAGTGGAGGCTGACCTCGGGGTTGGCTTCGACGTGCCGTGTCTTCGCCGTGTCCGGCTGGCTGAAGACGATGAAATCCTCACCGTCGAGCACGAACCACACCGGGCGGGGCGAAGGACGGCCTTTCGGACTGATCGTGGTCAGCCAGGCGACGTTCTCCTTCGCCCGGTCTGCGAGCCGCGGGTCGGGTTGGTAGGTCATGAACCGACCAACCACGACCCGGCGGCTTTTCTTCCGCGTCCTGCTCAGCGAGACGCGACGAGTTTCGCGTAGCGCGTCCCGGCACCGAGCAGCACCAGACCGGCGAGGAGGAAGGCCGCGACCCTGGCCAGGCCGTCGAGCGCGGAGAGGTCGAACAGGACCAGCTTCAGCACCGCCGCGCCGACCAGCACCAGGCCGATCACCCGCAGGCCGACCACCGAGATGCCGCGGATGAGCAGCACCAGCGCGGCGACCGTCCAGGACACCGTGATCACCACGTGGCCGAGCAGGAAGCCCGAGCGGCCGGGAACGGCCAGCAGCGCGCCGCTCAGCACCATCGCGCCCGCGCCGTAGAGCGCGACGACCCCGGCGAAGAGCCACGGCACCACGTTCTCGGCCGGGGCCTTGAACAGCCCGAGCCGGTGCGCGACCCACGGAAGCGTGATCGCGACGACCAGGATCGCGACGGCCACCAGCAACGTGGCGGCGAGGTCGGCGTCCGGCCGGTTCCGGATCAGGAAGAAGAGCGTCGGCGGGACGTCGAAGGCCAGCGCGATCAGACCGCCGATGACGGCGAAGACCAGCCCGCCGGCGAGCGCCACGTGCTTCTTCGTCCACAGCGCGACCAGGGCCAGCAAGACACCTTCGCTGATCAGGATCGCCGAACGGGCGCTGCCGTCGAAGAGCGTCATCGTCGTCTGCAAGGCCGCGAGGAGACCGGCGGCACCCGCGAGGTCACCCGTCCAGCCGTCGAGCCACTGCCCTGCCGCCCACACCGCGAGCAGCACCAGCGCGACCGACGCGGTGACGAGCACGGCCGGGGTCTTCGGCAGGAACAGCGCGGCGAGCAACGACGGCGCCGGGGCGACGGCGAGCAAGGCGAGCGCGGCGGCGTCACCCGCGCGTTTGAGGGTGACGATCAGGGCGAGCACGAGCCCGACGGCCCCCGCGGCCAGCGCGGCGGCGGTGTTGGCCGTGCTGCCGCCGAAACCGGTGAACGCGGTGCTGAAGACCGACGCGACCAGCGGCGGGATCCCGGCGGCGACCGCGACCGACGGCCACGACTGGCGCAGCTGCACCGGCGTCGAAGCGACCTGGACCACCAGCAGGAACGCGACCAGTTCCGGGGTGAACCCCTGCGTGATGATCGGCGCGCAGACCACGCAGCCGAGCACGACGGCCGCCGCGAGCAGCGAAGACTTCCACCGCACGGCCAGCAGCAGCCCGCCGACCGCGATCAGCAGCCCGAGCGCGAGACCCGCGTAGGCCGGGAGGTACTCGTACATCGTCGTCGCGGCGATGGCGTCGAGGTACAACGCGCCGATCCCGGTCGCGGCGAGCGCGAACGCCCCCGTGCGGCCCGCCGGGTTGCGGTGCAGCCTCAGGCCGATCCCGACCAGCGCCGCGCCGAGGACGGCGCCGCCGATCACCCGGGGCAGCGGGCCGAGCCAGCCACGCTGGATGGCGAGCACGAGGAACAGCACGACGCCGAGCAGCGTGACCGCGCCGCCGACCCAGGCCAGCAGCCTGCTTCCGGCGCCTTCCTTGCTCAGCCTCTCGGCGAGGCTGACCTTCGGGGCGGGCTGGTAGTGGTGGCGGTACGGCTGCTGCGGTTGCGGGTGCTGCCGGCGGTACTGCTGCTGCCACTGCGCGTACTGGGCCTGCTGGTACTGGGTTTGCTGGTACTGGGTTTGCTGGTACTGGGCCTGGTACTGCGGGTGCTGCGGATGCGTGAAGTAGCGCGGCGGCTGCTGCTGGGGCACCTGCTGGTGCTGTTGCGGCTGGGCCTGCTGAGGCTGCGGGATCGGCTGGGCGGCCTGCTGAGGCGGCACCTGCGGCTCGGGCTGTTGCGGCTGCTCGGGCGGCGTCGTGGCCTGCTCCGGCGCCTGCGCTTCAGGAGCCGGTGCGGCCGGCTGCTCCTGCGCGGTCTCCGTCTGGACGGTCCGCAGCTCCGTACCGACCCGCGCGAGGCGGGCCCCAAGGTCGTCGATCTCCCCGGCGAGCCTGAGGAGCACATCCCCATCGGTGGTCATGGCGATCAGCATGCGGCCTGAGGGCCGCCGATGGATCCGTAGCACTACTCAATCGAGGTGACGATGTGGTCGCGACCTGCAAGATCATCGCGAAGGGGCGGCCTTTCGCGCCCAGATCCGGAGCGCCCGCAGCAGGTCGAGATAGCGGAAACCCGGCCAGTTGGCGTCGCAGAAGTACAGCTGGGAATCCTTGGCCTGCCAGAGGAGGAATCCGGACAGCCGGACCTCGCCACTGGTCCGGATGATCAGCTCCGGTTCGGGGCTGCCCGCCGTGTACAGATGCGAGTCAAGGGCGTCGACTGAAACGGTTTCGGCGATCTCCGCGAGGGACTTGCCGTCCGCCGCCCCTTCGAGCACGAGGTCACGGACGGCGTCGACGATCTCCTCGCGGCTCCCGTACCCGATGGTGAGGGTCAGCTCGGGCCCCGTCGCCCCGCGAGTGTCCTCTTCGGCCTGCTTCAACACCCCGGCCGTGGACGACGGCAGCATGTCGAGCCGCCCCACCGGCTCGACGCGCCAGTTCGCGCCCGGCGCCGCGAGCCGGTCTCGGACGACGTCCTCGATCACCCGCATCAAGAAGGCCATCTCCGGCGACGCGCGCTTCGTCAGGTTGTCGACCGAGGCGAGGTACACCGTCACGTGCCCGATGCCGAGGCCTTCGCACCACGTCATCAACCGCGCGATGTGCTGGGCGCCGTGCCGATGCCCCTCACGGACGTCCTCGAAACCCATCCGCCGGGCCCAGCGGCGATTGCCGTCGATGATCACGCCGATGTGGCGGGGCAACGGGCCCTGGCGGAGCTTTGCGCGGAGGCGTCGCGCGTAGAGGTCGTCGAGTCTGTTCCGGACGCTCATGGAAGCGAAGCTACCGAAATCGGGGACTTGCGCGGCGGCGACAAGTGGACGATTTTCACCTCATCTCACGAACTGTCTAGCCCACCCTTGACGGTTGCGTCTAGCCCTGCCTAGACATATGCTGCGAAGAGGCGAGAGGTCATCAAGAAGATCGCGGTCGCCGCCAGGCGGCAACGCGCGGCGTGGATTCTCGAGCGGGAAGGTGCCAACCACACCATCTACACCCTCAACGGTGTCGTGGTGCCCATCCCGCGCCATACCGAACTGGGCGAGGTCTTCGCCGTTGACATCTTCAAAGAATGCGAGGAGGTCCTCGGGAAAGGATGGTGGAGGAAGTGAAGACCTATCACGCCGAAGTCACTCGTGACGGCAGGTTCTGGCTCATCCGCGTCCGCGAGATCGACCGTTCGACCCAAGCTCTCCGCTACAAAGACGTCGTGACGATGGCCAACGAGCTCATCGAAATCATGGACGGCGTCAAGGACGACGAGTACGACCTCCACCTCGAGGTTCACCTTCCAAGTTCGGTGAAGGATCACCAAGCCCGCGCTGAAGTCCTGCGCGAAGAGGCTCAGCGCAAGCAGGCCGAGGCCGCCGCAGAACACCGTGCGGCGGTTCAGGAACTCCTCGCCCTCGGCGTTTCACAGCGCGAAGCGGGCGAGGTGCTCGGCATGTCGTTCCAGCGGGTCAGTCAGTTGGCGCGCTCGTCTTGACATTCCGAATAACCGATGCCGCGGGCGTCACACGAGTCGCAGGGCTGGGTGCCCCGGGGAATACCGAGCCCCTGGCCTTACGCGTGTCCAGGATCAGGCACGCGTATCGACCTCCAGTTCGATCGCGCACTCGGCCATACCGACTTCCGTCGATCTGCCGAACTATCCGTCGCTGATCTGCCGGCAACCTGCCCGTGACTCTGCCAGCGCGTCTTCGGACTGGAAGCCCGGCCCACCTGCGAGTGACAGACACCACAGGCGACAATGGAGGACGTGACAGCCACCCTGAGCAAGCCCAGCCTGAAGATCGGCCCCTACGAGGTCGATCCCCCGGTCGTGCTCGCTCCGATGGCGGGCATCACCAACGTCGCCTTCCGGCAGCTGTGCCAGGAGTACGGCGCGGGCATCTACGTCTGCGAGATGATCACCGCCCGCGCGGTGGTCGAGCGCCACCCCGGCACGATGCACATGATGACCTTCGGCGAGAACGAAAAGCCCAGGTCCATGCAGCTTTACGGGGTCGACCCGAAGACGATGGCCGAGGCCGTCCGCATCATCACCGGCGAGGGGCTCGCCGACCACATCGACAGCAACTTCGGCTGCCCGGTGGCGAAGGTGACGCGCAAGGGTGGCGGCGCGGCGTTGCCGTTCAAGCGCAAGCTGTTCGCCGACATCGTGCGCGAGTCGGCGAAGGCCGCGGCCGAGGCCGGTGTGCCGTTCACGGTCAAGTTCCGTGTGGGCATCGACGACGACCACCTGACCTACCTCGACGCCGGGCGCATCGCCGAGGCCGAGGGCGCCGCCGCCGTCAGCCTGCACGCGCGCACCGCCGCGCAGCGGTATTCCGGCCAGGCCGACTGGACGAAGATCGCGGCCCTCAAGGAAGCCGTCACCAGCATCCCGGTGCTCGGCAACGGCGACATCTTCTCCGCCGGGGACGCGCTGCGCATGGTCGACGAGACCGGCTGCGACGGCGTCGTGGTCGGACGCGGCTGCCTGGGCAGGCCGTGGCTGTTCGGCGAGCTGGAAGCCGCCTTCGCCGGGCGCCCGCTGCCCACCCCGCCGAACCTCGGCGAGGTCGCGAAGGTGCTGCGCAGGCACGCCGAGCTGCTCATCCAGCACGACGGCGAGACCAAGGCCCTGCGCGACCTCCGCAAGCACATGGCCTGGTACTTCATGAACTTCCCCGTCGGCTCCGAACTGCGCCGCGGCTTCGCGATGGTGTCCGGCCTGGCCGAACTCGACGATCTCATCGCCCGTCTCGACCACGACGCGCCGTTCCCCGACAACGCCGACGGGCCGCGCGGGCGGCAGGGGTCGCCGGGCAAGGTCACGCTGCCGCACGGCTGGCTCGACGACCCGGACGACGACTGCGTCCCCGAGACCGAGGACATGCACTCGGGCGGCTGAAACGAAAAACGCTCCCGCCGGAGGAACCGGCGGGAGCGTTTTCGTTCACGACTCAGGTGCCCCTGGTCTTGTAGGCGAACTTCCACTGGTCGTGGTCGACCTCGAAGCAGCGCATGGTGATCGTGTAGTACCGGGCCATGTTGCTCTGTTCGATCTGGCAACTGGCCAAGGTCGGGTACGGCCCGAGATGGCAACCCGGATTCCCGTCACAGACCCCGGCGACCGAAACCGGCGACCCTTCGGCCACCGCGACATTCGCCGCCGTGACGGCGATCCCGCCCGCGAGCGCGACGGAAGCGGCACCGGCGGCGAGCCGGCGCCTCCAACTGTTCGACATGTATTACCCCAGTTTCCCCAGTGCGACCGAAGATCGACCGCGGTGAGCATTAGATGCGAATCGGACACTCCACGTCAATCCCTTGCCGTCCGCCCGAAACCGGCGGCCCGTAGAGTCGGCGTCGTGATCGAGCAGCTGAGCATCCCCACCGCGGCCGGTTCCTTCGACGCCATCGCGGCGGGTCCCGAAGACGGCCGTCCTGTCCTGCTGCTGCACGGGTTTCCCGAGGCCGCGGTGGAATGGGAGCACCAGGTCGCGACGCTCGGCGTGCTCGGATATCGCGCGGTGGCACCGGATCAGCGCGGCTACTCGCCGGGCGTCCGGCCGGAACAGGCGTCCGAATACGGGATCGACGATCTCGTCGGCGACGTCCTCGCGATCGCGGATCGTTTGGGATGGAACGACTTCGATCTCGTCGGACACGATTGGGGCGGCGCCGTCGCGTGGTGGACGGCCGACGCGCATCCCGGCAGGCTTCGCAGCCTCGCCGTCGTTTCGACGCCGCATCCGGCGGCGCTGGCCGAGGCCATGAAGACCGACGAGGACCAGCACCTCCGTTCGGCGTACATGACCGAGTGGCGCCAGACCCGCGTCACCGAACGGCGGATGCTCGACGACAACGCCGAGGCGCTCCGCCGCATCTTCGACTGGAAGGTGCCGCCGAGCAAGGTCGAGGAGTACGTCCAGCGCCTGTCCGAACCGGGCGCGCTGACCGCCGCGCTCAACTGGTACCGCGCCGGCCGTCCCGGCGGGAAGATCGGGCCGATCGAGGTGCCGACGCTCTACATCTGGAGCACCGAGGACGCCGCGTTCGGGTCGACGGCCGCGCTCGACACGGCGAACCGCGTCACCGGCCCGTACCGCTTCGAGATGATCGAGGACGTCTCCCACTGGGTGGTGGAGGAGGCTCCCGAGGCCGTCACTTCTTTGCTAGTAGAGCACCTTTCGTCCCACTAACAGGGGTAACTCTGGTCGCGGTACCGGTTACGGACAGCCTGCTGGTTCAGTGGGTCCGGTGAACGACACGACCGCACTCGAGACCGAACGCATCGTCTACGTGACCGAAGACGGCGAGCCGACCGGCGAAACCGCGCCCAAACTGGCCGCGCACCACGAGAACACCCGGCTGCACCTGGCTTTCTCCTGTTACCTGTTGCGCAGCAGCGATCAGGCCCTGCTGATCACCAGCCGCGCCGCGTCGAAGAAGGTGTGGCCCCGCGTCTGGACCAACAGTGTCTGCGGGCACCCCGCACCGGGTGAACCGATCGAGGAGGCCGTCCGGCGCAGGGCCGCCTTCGAACTCGGACTGCCCCGGCTGGACGGGCTCCGCTGCGTCCTTCCGGCGTACCGGTACCGCACGCCACCGTTCGACGGTGTGGTCGAGAACGAATTCTGCCCGGTCTTCGTCGCCTGGATCGACGACGATCCGGCCCCGCATCCGGACGAGGTCGGCGACTGGCGGTGGGTGAGCTGGAATGATTACGCACTGTTGCTGAATGACGATGTGACTGACGTGAGTTACTGGGCGAAAGATCAGTTTTCGCAGCTCAAAGAGTTCGAGCCGTTTTCGTCCTTACAGAACGGCACTTCGGTGCGTGACAATGGCGCGGATCCGTCGTCCACTTGAGCGATATTCACTTTGGCCCGTACCGATACCTCAAGACGCGCCTCCTATACGACGAAAACCAATTCGTGGCGGAGGTGAGCGTGGTAGCCGACGACGAGGCCGCGCTCCCCCCGAGCGCGCCGGCCACCGATCTGCTCAGCCTGCACGAATCGATCGCCGGAGTGCTCGCCACCCAGGGTGATTGGCGGCGCGCCTACCACCATCTGAAATCCGCCTTCGACCTCGCCCGCGCCGGCTGCCTGCGGGACACCCTGACGTCCAGCTACAACCGCCGCTACCTCGACCAGTGGCTGCACGGCCCGGCCGCCGGCCACCGCGGCCCGCCCGGGATCGCGATCGCGCTGGTCGACCTCGACCTGTTCAAGGACGTCAACGACACTTTCGGGCATCTGGTCGGCGACCGCGTGCTGCGCGAGGTGGCCGACCTGCTGCAACAGGGACTTCCCCCGGAAGCGTTCTGCGCCCGCTACGGCGGCGAGGAGTTCGCACTGGTCATCCCGGACGTCGACGCCGCCCGCGCGGTGCGGATCGCCGACACCGCCCGCATCCGGGTCGCCCGCCATCCGTGGCGCCGGATCCGGCCCGGCCTCTCGGTGACGATCAGCGTCGGACTCGCGCACGAGGGCCGGACGGAACCAGGTCGCGAAGGCGAACCGGAACGACAGTTGCGCCACGCCGACGCTTTGTTGTATATGGCGAAACGGGCGGGTCGCAACAAAGTGGCGTATCAGGATAAAGAATCATCACGGATGATTCCTCAGCCGATGAACACCGCCGAGTCCACGGGCACATAGCCACTCACTGGGGCAACACGGACATCGGTCACACTCTGCGTGACGGTTTCTCACCTTTTAACGCAGCTTTAACCAGGACCGCTCACCCGATCGCATGGACCGTTCGGCGCTTGTCGGTACCTTGGGTGAAGAAAATTCCGGGATGGTTGTCGTCACGAACCTGAGGTGTCCGTACGATAACGAAAGAGCTTCGACGCCCGTTGTGAAAGGAGACCGAGTGCCCGACGAGCACCACACCCCGGGGACCGGTCGCCACACCCACCTGGACAGAAGTGCCGGTGAGCGCGGCCGTTCGGGTCGTCAAAAGAGTGGCAGGCGCCGCTCGATGGAGACCCACGGCGGTATCAGCGTTTCCGACGTCGTCGCACGTCATACGGGTGAACGCCCGGTCTTCGACCCCGCCGCCGAGGCGCCCGCTCCCCGCCGCCTCCGGCAGAGCGAGCCCGCGCCCGAGCCTCCGAGACCCGGTCCGCGCACGAACCGGGCGGAGCCGCCGGCACCCCGCCGTCCCCGCCCGGCC
>NZ_MUXN01000016.1:255704-469723 GCF_001995215.1 Amycolatopsis azurea DSM 43854 | reverse complement strand
CCCCCGCGATCGGCGCGAAAGCAGGCGCCGGGGTGCCGTCCAGATTCCGGCCCTCGTTCACCGCCAAGGCCCGCGTCACAGTGTCGCGGGCTTCCTTGGAGTTGATCCGGGCGGTCTCGGCGAACCAGCCCGCCGTGGAACCGTGCCCATACAGTTCCATCGGGCCCCGCGACTCGATCTCCACCAGGAACTGCCCGACCTCCGCCAACGCCTGCCGCGCCAACGACATGCGCTCGACCACGCCGTGCGCGAGCTCCCGCGCACCGGCACGCCACAACTCCTGCGGCGGTTCGAGGATCCGTCGACTGGACACCCCACAAGAATACCGATAATCGAACAAATGTGCGAATATGAAGGAGTTTCCGGAAACGGAGCGAAAGTATTTCGCATTCAATGAGCCTTTCATCCGAGTTGATGCGCCGAATGTGGCAAAGCCGTGCTTTCCCGCCTGTCGAGTATGTCGCCGGGTGGCACGTGATCACCGGCGCCGGATCGGGTCGTATCTGCGTAACGGCGACACCTTTGCTCGAACACGGATGAAAAAGGCTCAATGAGTACGATTATCGAGGGTAAGGCATGGGTGGCGTTTCGTGCTGGATAAAGGGAAAGATCCCTTCGCGTCACGCCCCGACCCCTCAATACGCGACTTACCACTCACGCGACCCGACCGAAGCGGCGCACCAGTCCAGTGAAGGCCGAAGGGCGCTTTCCCCGCATCCCATGCGAGGAAAGCGCCCTTCACAGCGTCTAACGCGGGGAAAGTCCCCTTCAGCCCGGGTCGGAGGTCGACATCGCGCGGCTGATCAGGTCCCCCACGTCCAGATCGTCGATCGACTCGACAGCGGGTTCCACGGACGACGCCGAAGCAGGCAGTTCTTCGGCCAGCTTCACCAGGGCGTCCAGCACCCCCAGTTCCCGGAACCGGTCGAGCGACGCGCCGGCCAGAGCCCGCCGCAGCCGCGCCTCGTCCGGCACCACCACTTCGGGGAACAGCAGCGTGCGCAGGTGCGCCGCGAGGGCCGACGGTGTCGGGTGGTCGAACACCACCGTCGCCCCCAGCTGCTGCCCCGCCGCAGCGGCGAGCCGGTTGCGCAGGTCGACCGACGTCAGGGAGTCGAAACCGAGGTCGGTGAACGCGTGCTCCGGGTCCACCTCGCCCGCGGTCGCGAAGCCGAGCACTTGCGCGGTGTGCGTCAGGACCAGGTCTTCCAGCCCGTCCGGCGTGAGCGCGGCGGAATCGGGGGAAGCGACCGGGGAAGCCGTCCGCCGCACGGGCAGCCGGACGAGCCCGGTGAGCAGCGCGGGCAGCACCCCCGCCCGGGCCTGGTCCCGCAGCCCGGCCAGGTCGAGTTTGACGGGCACCGCCACCGGGCCGGGAGCGACGTCGAACAGCACCGCGCCCTCCTCCGGGCTCAGGGCGCCGAAACCGTCGCGCCGCATCCTGTCGATCAGCGCCTGGTCGAGAACGCCGCCCATCCCCTCGGCGGCCCACATCCCGTAGGCGAGCGACCGCGCGGGCAGGCCGTCGGCGTGCCGTCGCTCGGCCAGCGCGTCGAGGTAGGCGTTGGCCGCGGCGTAGTTGCCCTGCCCCGGTCCGCCGAGCACGCCGGACACCGACGAGATCAGCACGAACTCTGTCAGAGGCCGGTCGAGGGTCAGTTCGTGCAGGTGACGGGCCCCGTCGGCCTTCGGACCGAGGACCCGGTCCAGGCGTTCCGGCGTCAGCGCGGTGACGACGCCGTCATCGAGGACACCGGCCGCGTGCACGACGCCCGACAGGTCGGGGATGCCGTCGAGCAGGGCTGCCACGGCGTCGCGGTCGGCGACGTCGCACGCTTCGACCCGCACCTCGGCGCCCTGCTCGCCCAGGCGGGCGACCAGTTCTTCCGCACCTGGGGCGGCGAGGCCGCGACGGCTGGTGAGGACCAGGTTTTCGACACCGTGTTCGGTGACGAGCCGTTCGGCCAGCTGGGCCCCGACGCCACCGGTCCCGCCGGTGATCAGCACCGTGCCCGCGGACTCCCAGTCCGGCTTCGGACCGGGCTCGGCCCGGACCAGCCGCGGCACTTCGGCCCGGCCGTCCCGAACCCGGACGCGGGGTTCACCGGTGGCCAGCGCGATGTCCACATCGGACACCTCACCGTCGAGGATGACGAACCGGCCGGGGTTCTCCGCCTGGGCGGACCGCACCAGCCCGGCGGCGGCCGCGTCGTCGAGGCTGTCGCCGGTGACGACGACCAGACGGGAGCCGGAGAACCGGGATTCAGTCAGGAAGCGTTGCAGGACAACGAGGACGGCGTGGATCCCTGCCGGGGGAACCGGCAGGACGACCACCGGCGGCACCGGTTCGGTCACCTCGTCCCAGCGTACCCATGGCACCGGCGTGGTGGTCGCGGGCTCGGCCGCGATGTGCTCGACACGGAACAGCGACCGGTCCTCACCCGCCCGCAACTGCTCGCCGCTGACCGCGCGGACGACCAGCGAACCGACCGACAGCACCGGCGCTCCGGCGAGATCGGTCAGGTCGACCGCGACCTCACCGGGCGCGAGGAACCGCAACCGGGCGCGGACCGTCGTGGCGCCGGTCGCGTGCAGGCTGACGTCGCTCCAACTGAAGGGCAGCGCACCCGATTCCTCGCCTTCGCCGAGGAACATGCCGTGCAGGGCGGCGTCGAACAGCGCCGGATGGATGCCGAAGCGGGCCGCGTCGTCGCGTGCCTCCTCCGGCAGCGAGATCTCGGCGTAGCGGTCCTCGCCGTGCCGCCATGCCGCCTGTAGGCCCTGGAACAGCGGGCCGTAGGCGAACCCGCGGTCGGCGAGGTCGTCGTAGAAGGAGCCGACGTCGATGGGCTCCAGGCCGTCCGGCCACGCGAATCCCTTGACCGGCGGGTTCGCCTCGGCCAGCAGGCCGAGCGCGTTGAGTTCCCAGTCCTCGCCGGGGATCCGCGAGTGGATGGTCACCGCCGCCGCGCCGCTGACCGCGACCTGCAACTCGATCGGACCGCTCTCGGGGATCACCACGGGCGCGTGCAGGGTCAGTTCGACCAGCCGCGGCCGCCCGGCCTCGTCACCGGCCCGGACGGCGAGTTCGGCGAGCGCCGCCCCCGGGAGCAGGACGGTGTCGTGCACGGTGTGCCCGGCGAGCCACGGATGCGTCGCGAGCGACAGCCGTCCGGTGAGGACGGTGCCGTCGCCCTCGGCGAGCGAGAGCCCGGCGGCGAGCAGCGGATGCCCGGGTGAGTCCAGCCCGGCCGACGAGAGATCCGCGACCGGGGCCGGGTCCAGCCAGAAGTGCTTGTACTGGAAGGGATAGGTCGGTAGGTCGAGAGCACGCGCGCCGGGCAGGACGTCGTCCCAGCCGACGCGGACGCCCTGGACGTGCAGGGTGGCGAGCGCGGTCATCGCCGTCACGGCTTCGTCGCGTCCCTTGCGCAGCAAAGGAATTCCGTCGACGAGCGGGGAAAGCACCGCGTCCGGGCCGATCTCGAGGAACTTCGTGACTCCCTCGGCGCGCAGTGTCTCGACAGCGTCGGCGAACCGGACGGTGTCGCGCACGTGTGTGACCCAGTAGGCCGGGTCGGTCACGGGCGACAACATCGGAATGCGCGGCTCCGAGAACTCCAAACTCCGCACCACGGCGGCGAAGTCGCCCAGCATCGGCTCCATCAGCACCGAATGGAACGCATGCGAGACGTCCAAGCGCTTGGTTTTGCGGCCACTGAACCGTTCGACGACCGCGAGCGTCAGCTCCTCGACACCGGACAACACCAACGAGGTCGGCCCGTTGACCGCCGCGAGAGAAACGCCGTCCGGCAGCTCGCCGAGTTCATCCTCGGACGCCTGCACCGCGACCATGACGCCGCCCTCGGGCAACGCCTGCATCAACCGGCCCCGCGCGGTGACCAGCTTCGCCGCGTCCTCCAACGACAACACACCCGCGATATGCGCCGCCGCGATCTCACCGATCGAATGCCCGGCCAAGTAATCCGGCCGCACACCCCACGACTCCACCAGACGGAACAACGCTACTTCAAGCGCGAAAATCGCGGGCTGCGCGAACTCCGTCCGCGACAGATCCCCGAACTCCGGCAACAACGCACAGACCTCGTCGTACGCCGAAGCGAAAACCGGGAACACCTGATACAGCTCGGCACCCATCCCGAGACGCTGCGAACCCTGACCGGTGAACAGGAAGGCCAGCTTGCCCGGCTGCGCCTTGCCGGTGATCCCGCCCCCTTCGGCGATGGCTTCGAGCCCGGCACGCAACTCTGCCGCGTCCGCGCCGACGACGGCGGCCCGGCGCTCGTGCGCGGTCCGTGTCGTGGCCAACGAGTACGCGACATCAAGTGAATCCGCAGTGTCCACAAGAGACAGAAGAGCCCGAGCGCGTTCGGCCAGCGCCTGATCGGTCTTCGCGGAAAGAACCCAGGGCACGACACCGTGCGAGGCAGGCTCGGCATGCGTTTCGGCCGGGACCTGTTCCAGGACGACGTGCGCGTTGGTCCCGCTGATCCCGAACGACGACACCGCGGCGCGACGCGGGCGCCCGGCCTCGGGCCACGGCCGCGATTCGCGAAGCAGTTCGATCGCGCCCGCGTCCCATTCGACCTCGGCCGACGGTTCCGCCGCGTGCAGGGTCCGGGGCAGGGTGCCCCGCCGCATCGCCTCGACCATCTTGATGATCCCGGCGACCCCGGCGGCGGCCTGCGTGTGACCGAGGTTCGACTTGACCGAACCGAACCACAGCGGCTCGTCCCGCTCGGCGCCGTAGGTCGCGATGAGCGCCTGCGCCTCGATCGGGTCGCCCAGCCGCGTGCCCGTGCCGTGCGCCTCGACCGCATCGATGTCCGAAGTGGACAGTCGCGCGTCGGCGAGGGCCGCGCGGATCACGCGCTGCTGCGACGGGCCGTTCGGTGCGGTGAGGCCGTTGGACGCGCCGTCCTGGTTGACCGCGGACCCGCGGACCACGGCCAGCACCGGATGCCCGTTGCGGCGGGCGTCGGAAAGCCGCTCCAGCACGAGTACCCCGGCGCCCTCCGACCAGCCGGTTCCGTCGGCGTCGGCGGAGAACGACTTGCACCGCCCGTCCGGGGAAAGCCCGCGCTGGCGGGAGAAGTCGAGGAACGTCTCCGGCGTCGCCATCACGGTGACCCCGCCGGCGAGCGCCATGTCGCACTCCCCCGCCCGCAGCGACCGGGCAGCCAGATGCAGGGCGACCAGCGAAGACGAACACGCCGTGTCGACCGACACCGCCGGGCCCTCCAGCCCGAGGGTGTACGCGACCCGGCCGGACAGCACGCTGGCCGAGGTGCCGGTGCCCAGGAACCCGGCGACGCTGTCGGGGACGCTCGCCAGTTTCGCGGCGTAGTCGTAGTACATGATCCCGGCGAACACGCCGGTGGCGCTGCCCTTCAGCGACGCCGGGTCGAGCCGGGCGCGTTCGAGGGCCTCCCAGCTGATTTCGAGCAGGAGGCGCTGCTGCGGATCCATCGCGAGTGCCTCACGGGGCGAAATCCCGAAGAACTCGGGATCGAACTCGCCCGCGTCGTGCAGGAATCCGCCGTGCCGGGTGTAGGTCTTGCCGGGCAGGCCGGGTTCGGGGTCGTAGATGCCGTCGACGTCCCAGCCGCGCCCGCCGGGGAACGGCGAGATCGCGTCGGTGCCCGCGTTCACGAGATCCCACAGGTCCT
Source organism: Amycolatopsis azurea DSM 43854 (assembly GCF_001995215.1). Lineage (GTDB taxonomy): Bacteria > Actinomycetota > Actinomycetes > Mycobacteriales > Pseudonocardiaceae > Amycolatopsis > Amycolatopsis azurea. The sequence continues at coordinate 464,033 of NZ_MUXN01000016.1, read as the reverse complement.
CGGGCGACCGGACTCCGCCGGGATAGCGGCAGCTCATCGCGACGATCGCGATCGGCTCGTCGGCGGCACCGCGGCGAGTCACCACCGGACGGGCCGGCTCCGGGGCGCCGAGCAGCTCGGTGCCGAGGAACGCGGCCACCGCCGCCGGGCTCGGGTGGTCGAAGACGAGGGTCGCGGGCAGCCGCAGGCCGGTCTCGGCGGTGAGTTCGTTACGCAGTTCGACCGACGTCAGCGAGTCGAAGCCCAGTTCGGTGAACGGTCGCGACGGCTCCACGGTGCCGGCGCCCGCCCGGCCCAGGACGGCCGCGACGCGGGACCGGACCAGCTCGATCAGCAGGGCTTCCCGGTCGGCCTCGGACAGCCCCGCGAGCCGTCCCGCCAAGCCGGTATCGGTGCGCCGGGCGGCTTCGCGACGGGTCCGGACGCGGACCAGACCGCGCAGCAGCGGCGGGACCCCGGCGTTCCGCACGGCCGCGAGGTCGAGCCGCACCGGCACGAGGACGTCACCGCCTTCGGCCACCGCCGCGTCGAACAGCGCGAGTCCCTCCTCCGGTTCGAGGGCGCCGAAGCCGTCCTTGCCGATCCGGTCCCGGTCGGTGCCGCTGAGCGCGGCGCCCATGCCGTCCCGCCACAGGCCCCAGGCCAGCGACTGGGCAGGCTTCCCGTCGGCGCGACGCCTACGCGCGAGGGCGTCGAGCGCGGCATTGGCGGCCGAGTACGCCGCCTGACCCGGCGAGCCGAACACCCCGGCGATCGAGGAGAACAGCACGAAGAAGTCGAGGTCGCCGGTGAGTTCGTCGAGTACGTGCGCGGCGGTCGCCTTCGCCCGGAAGACCCCGTCGAGCCGCTCCGGAGTCAGCGACGTGACGACGCCGTCGTCGAGGACACCCGCCGCGTGGATGACGCCGGTGACCGGCGGCTCGGCCCGGGCCAGGAGGTCGCGCACCTGGTCGCGGTCGGCGACGTCGCAGGCTTCGATCTTGGCCCCGAGTTCTTCGGCGAGTTCCTTGGCACCGGGCGCGTCCTCACCACGGCGGCTGACCAGCAGCAGATGCCGGACGCCGTGGTTGCTCACGAGATGCCGCGCGAGACGGGCGCCGAGCCCGCCGGTACCGCCGGTGATCAGCACGGTGCCGGAAGTGTCCAGTGTGGACTCACCGGATCCCGCCCTGGCGAGGCGTGGCGCGGACAGCGATCCGTCGAGAGCGTGGACTTCGGGTTCACCGGTGGCCAGAGCGGCGTCGACGTCGGCGTGGGTACCGCGGACCAGGACGATCCGGTCCGGATGCTCGGCCTGCGCGGCCCGGACCAGGCCTTCGACCGCGCCTTCCCGGCCGGTCAGCACTACCAGCGGGTCGGGTTCGTCCGTGGCCAGGAAGTCCTGCACTGCGGCGAGAGTGGCGTCGAGCGAATCGGCTTCGACGATCGCGGCGGGCGTGACGTCCGAGGAACCGGCGGGAAGCGGAACGTCCTCGACCCGATAGAGCCCGTCCTGTACCGAAGTCGTGGCCGTGACGGCCCGGACGCTGAGCCCGCCGACAGAGGCGACAGGTGCGCCCGTCCCGTCGGCGAGGTCGAACGCGAAGCCGTCGGCGACCGGCCGGGCGTGGACCCGTAGTTCGGTCGCGCCCCGCGCGTGCAGGACGACGTCGCGCCAAGCGAACGGAACCGAGCCCTGGTCCTCGCCAGGAACGGCGGTGGCCTGGAGCGCGGCGTCCAGCAAGGCCGGATGCAGACCGAACTTCGCCGCCTGATCGGGATCCGGCAAGGCGACCTCGGCGAAGATCTCGGTGCCACGGCGCCAGACCTTGCGCAGGCCCTGGAACATCGGCCCGTAGGCCAGTCCGGCGGCGGCGAGCCGGTCGTAGGCGTCTTCGAGGCCCAAGGCTTCGGCGTCCTCCGGCGGCCACGGAATGTCCATAGTGGACGCTACGGGGTTGCCGAGGAAGCCGGTGGCGTGCGTGGTCCACGGACGCTCCGGGAGCCGCGAGTGGATCGACACCGGGCGGCGGCCGTGCTCGTCGGCGGCGCCAGCGACGACCTGGACCTCGGGGGCGGCACCGGGTTCGAGGTCCAGTGGTTCCTGGAGGATCAGTTCTTCCACGCCCGCGCAGCCGACTTCGTCGCCCGCGCGGACGGCGAGTTCGGCGAACGCGGTGCCGGGGACGAGCACGCGGCCCGCGACGACGTGGTCGGCCAGCCACGGGTGCCGGTCGAGCGAAAGCCGTCCGGTGAGCAGGACACCGTCGTCGGCGGCGACGGACACCGCGGCACCGAGCAGCGGATGGTCGGCGGCGGCGAGCCCGGCCGCCGTGACGTCGGCGTCGCTTTCCTGGCCGAGCCAGAAGTATTCGTGCTGAAAAGCATACGTCGGCAGCTCGGTGAACCGGCCGCTGCCGCCGAAGTACGCGGTCCAGTCGACGGAGACACCGCGTGTGTGCAGCGTGCCGAGCGCGGTGACCAGCTGCTTGGCTTCGTCGTGACCGCGGCGCAGCGCGGGCACCCCGCCGTCGACGAGCGCGCTGAGCACGGCGTCCGGTCCGAGCTCGAAGAACTTCGTGACCCCGGCGGCGGTCAGGCGCTCGACCGCGTCGGAGAACCGCACGGTGTCGCGGACATGCGCGACCCAGTACGCCGGGTCGGTCACAGGCGACAGCATCGGGATACGCGGCTCCGAGAACTCCAAACTCCGCACCACGGCGGCGAAGTCGTCCAGCATCGGTTCCATCAGCACCGAATGAAACGCGTGCGAGACATCGAGACGCTTGGTCTTCCGGTCCTTGAACCGTTCCACGAAGGCGAGAGTCGGCTCCTCGGCGCCCGACAGCACCACCGACGTCGGCCCGTTGACCGCCGCGAGAGAGACGCCGTCCGGCAGCTCGCCGAGTTCATCCTCGGACGCCTGCACCGCGACCATCACGCCGCCCTCGGGCAACGCCTGCATCAACCGGCCCCGCGCGGTGACCAGCTTCGCCGCGTCCTCCAACGAAAGAACACCGGCAACATGGGCCGCCGCGATCTCACCGATCGAATGTCCCGCCAAGAAGTCCGGCCGCACACCCCATGACTCCACCAGCCGGAACAACGCCACCTCAAGCGCGAAAATCGCCGGTTGCGCGAACTCCGTCCGCGACAGATCCCCGAACTCCGGCAACAACGCACAGACCTCGTCATACGCCGCAGCGAACACCGGGAACACCTGATACAGCTCAGAACCCATGCCGAGGCGCTGCGAACCCTGACCGGTGAACAGGAAGGCCAGCCCGCCTTCGGTGACCCGGGTCGCGGTCACGTCGGCCAGACCGGCCGAAAGGCTTTCCCAGTCCGTGCCTGTGACCACGGCCCGGTACGGCAGTGCCGCCCGGGTGGTCAGCGTGTGGGCGACGTCGATCGGCGCAGCGGTTCCGGCGACCGACAACAGACGGGACGCCTGGGCGGCCAGCGCGGGTTCCGTGGCGGCGGAGAGCAGCAGCGGCACGACGGCGGGCGCGTCCTGGACAGGAGCGGCTTCCACCTCAGGTGCCTGCTCCAACACGACATGCGCGTTGGTCCCGCTGATCCCGAACGACGACACCGCCGCCGACCGAGGACGGCCGGTCTCGGGCCAGGAAGTGCGTTCGGTCAGCAGCGAAACCGGCCCGGCGGCCCAGTCGACCTCGCGGCTGGGCGTGCCGACGTTCAGGGTGGGCGGCAGGACGCCGTGCCGCATCGCCTCGACCATCTTGATGATCCCGGCGACCCCGGCGGCGGCCTGCGCGTGCCCGAAGTTCGACTTGACCGAACCGAGGAAAAGCGGACGATCACGGTCGCGGCCGTAGGTGGCCATCAGCGCCTCGGCCTCGATCGGGTCGCCGAGCCGGGTTCCCGTGCCGTGCGCCTCGATGGCATCTACGTCCGAAGTGGACAGTCGCGCGTCGGCGAGCGCGGCGCGGATCACGCGCTGCTGCGACGGACCGTTCGGTGCGGTGAGCCCGTTGGACGCGCCGTCGGAGTTCACCGCGGTTCCCCGCACCACGGCGAGGATCCGGTGTCCGTTGCGCTGTGCGTCCGACAGCTTCTCCAGGACGAGCATCCCGACGCCCTCGGCCCAGGCGGTTCCGTCGGCGTCATCCGAGAACGACTTGCAGCGCCCGTCCGGCGCCAGACCCCGCTGGCGCGCGAAGTCGACAAAGATCCCTGGCGACGCCATCAGGTTGACGCCGCCGGCCAGCGCCAGGGTGCACTCCCCCGCGCGCAGGCCGCGCACCGCCGCGTGCACGGCGACCAGGGACGACGAGCACGCCGTGTCGATCGAGACCGCCGGCCCTTCCAGGCCGAGCTGGTACGCGATCCGTCCGGAGTGGACACTGCACGTGGTGCCGGTGAGCAGGTAGCCGTCGACCGTGTCACCCGGGTTGTGCAGGCGCGGACCGTATTCCTGCGCCGAAACGCCGACGTAGACACCGGTCGGACTGCCGCGCAGCGCGGCCGGGTCGAGACCGGCGCGTTCGACGGCCTCCCAGCCGACCTCCAGCAGCAGCCGCTGCTGCGGTTCCATGGCCAGCGCCTCACGCGGTGAGATCCCGAAGAACTCGGCGTCGAACCCCGCCGCGCCGGGCAGGAAACCGCCGGTGCGCACGTAGGTGGTGCCGCGCCGGTCGGGATCGTCGTCGAACAGGCCGGAGGTGTCCCAGCCGCGGTCGGCCGGGAACTCGCCGATCCCGTCGCGGCCGGACTCGACCAGGTCCCACAGCGCGGCGGGCGTGTCGGCCCCGCCGGGGAACCGGCAGGCCATGCCGACGATCGCGATCGGCTCGTGCCGTCCGTCCTCGGCGTCACGCAGCCGCTCCCGAGTCCGGTGCAGGTCCCCGGTCACACGCTTCAGCAGGTCGAGAAGCTTCTCTTGGTCCGCCATCACACCCTCGCTGGTCAGAAGATCTCGTCGGTGATGAAGCCGAAGACCTTGTCGACAGCGGCGTCGAAGAGCAGGTCGTCGAACTCGTCGTCCTTGTCTCCGGCCGCGTACGACAGCAGCAGCTTCTTCAGCGGCTTCGCGACCTTCTTGCGATCGTCAGGTTTCAGGTCGCCCAGGCGTTCGCTCAGCCGCTCGATGTCGGCGAGCACCTCGGCGACGGCTTTCTTTTCCGCCATCAGGAAATCCCCAATTCAGTGGCCAGGAAGTCGACGACTTCGTCCGCGGTCGCGTCCTCCAGCCGCCCGCCGACGTCGGTCCCCGTCGTGGTGAGGCCGTCGAGCAGCGCCCGTAGGCGTCCGGTGACCGCCGTACGGCCGTCGTCGTCGACCCCGGCCAAGCGCGCTTCGAGCGCGTCGAGTTCAGCCAGCACCGCGTCGGCAGCGTTGAGTGACGGCGGGGCCAGCTCGGCCAGCAGATACGCGGCCAGCGTGGCGACGGTCGGATGGTCGAACACGGCGGTGGCCGACAGCCGCAGCCCGGTGACGCCGTTGATCCGGTTGCGCAGTTCGACCGACGTCAGCGAGTCGAAGCCGAGGTCCTTGAACGCGCGCGCCGGGTCGATCATGCCGCCCGCCTCGTGCCCGAGGACGGCGGCGGCGTTGTGCCGCACCAGATCGATCAGCAGGGCCGTGCGTTCTTCGTCGGGCAGTGCCGTGAGCCGCTCGGCGAGGCCGGCGCCGCCCGTCGTCGATGGTCCCGCCGCGCGCCGGGTGGCGACCTTCGCGAGGCCGCGCAGAACCGGCGCCACCTCGGTGGTCCGGGCGTGGGCGCGCAACGCGGCCCGGTCGACCTCGATCGGCAGGACGGCGGTGAACCCGCCATCGAGAGCGGCGTCGAACAGACCGAGCCCGGTCTCCGCGGTCAGCGGCGGCAGGCCTTCGCGGGCCATGCGGTCGACGTCGTTCTCGGCCAGCCCGCTGCCCATTCCCTCCCGCCAGAGCCCCCACGCGAGTGAGACGGCGGGCAGGCCGTGCGCGCGACGCCGGGCGGCCAGCGCGTCCAGGAACGTGTTCGCGGCCGCGTAGGAGGCCTGGCCCGCGGAGCCGACGATCCCGGACACCGAGGAGTAGAGCGCGAACAGCGCGAGATCGTGCCCGAGGGTCAGCTCGTGCAGGTGCCAGGCCGCGTCCACCTTGGGACGCAACACTTTCGCGAGCCTTTCGGGGGTCAGGCCGGTCAGCACGCCGTCGTCGAGGACGCCCGCGGTGTGCACGACGCCGGTCAGCTCGACGCCGTCCAGCAGGGCGGCGAGCGCGTCGCGGTCGGCGACGTCGCAGGCTTCGATCCGGACTTCGGCACCCAGGCCGGTGAGTTCGGCGGCGAGTTCGCCCGCGCCCGGCGCGTCCGGACCGCGACGGCTGGTGAGCAGAAGCTTGCGGATTCCGTGCGTGGTCACGAGATGCTTCGCGACGAGCGCCCCGAGTCCGCCGGTGCCGCCGGTGACGAGCACCGGCCGCTCCGGGTCGAGGGGCCGCGGCACGGTCAGCGCGACCTTGCCGATGTGCCGGGCCTGGCTGACGAACCGGAACGCGTCGGGCGCGTGCCGGACGTCCCAGGTCCGCACCGGCAGCGGGGTGAGCGCGCCCTTGTCGAACAGCGCGATGAGCTCGGCCCAGATCTCGGCGGTGCGCGCCTCCCCCGCTTCGATCAGGTCGAAGGCGCGGTAGGCGACGTTCTCGGGTGCGCGGACGTCGGTCTTGCCCATTTCGAGGAACCGGCCACCGGAGGCGGTCACGTCGAGGGAGGCGTCGACGAACTCGCCCGCGAGGGAGTTGAGTACGACGTCGACACCGCGTCCGCCGGTCGCCGCCCGGAAGTCCTCGGCGAAGTCGAGGGTCCGCGAGGAGGCGATGTGGTCCGCTGGCAGTCCGGCGGCGCGCAGGACGTGGTGCTTGCCCTCGCTCGCGGTGCCGAACACGTCCGCGCCCAGATGGCGCGCGAGCTGTGTCGCGGCCATCCCGACCCCGCCCGCGGCCGAATGGATCAGGATGGATTCGCCCGCCTTGAGCCCGGCGAGATCGACCAGCGCGTAGTAGGCGGTCAGGAAGACCAGCGGCACGGTCGCGGCCTGCTCGTCGGTCCAGGCGTCCGGCACCCGGGTCAGGAACGGGCGTTCGCCGACGGCGACCGGGCCGATCCCGCCGTGCACCATGCCCATCACGCGGTCGCCCGGCGCCAGATCGGTCACCGCGGCGCCGGCGGCCAGCACCGTCCCGGCGACCTCGCAGCCCAGCGGCCCGGCCTCGCCGGGATACATGCCCAGGACGTTCAGGACGTCACGGAAGTTCAGCCCGGCCGCCCGGACGGCGATGCGGACGTCGTCCGGGCCGAGGTCCGGCTCGTCGATCGGGGTCAGCGTGAGGTTCTCGACCGTGCCCTCACCGGACTTGTCCAGCCGCCAGGACGAAGAGGGCGGCAGCAGGACTCCCGCGCCCGCCTCGGCGACGCGAGGGACGAGCGGGACGCCGTCCCGCACCGCGACCTGCGGTTCCCCGGTCGCCACGGCCATCGGCACGTCTTCGGCCTCGCCGTCGACGAGGACGAACCGGCCCTGGTGTTCGGCTTGCGCGCTGCGCACCAGGCCCCAGATCGACGCGGCCGCGGGGTCGGTGGCGTCCGGCCCCGCCGAGTGTCGCGTGTGGACGACCAAAGTGGACTCTTTCCGGGTCACCCAGTCCTGGAGCACTTCCAGCACCCGGGCGCCGAGTTCGTGCGCGGAGCCGATCGGGTCGCCTTCCGGCAGCACGGACAGCACGGCGGGTTTGCCGGGGACGACCTCCGGATACGCCGTGCACGCCACCGGTTCCGCGACCGCGACCGGCGTCCAGTCCACAGTGAACAGTCCCGTGGGCAGTTCCCGCCCGCGTGCGACAGGACGGCGGACGACCAGCGAGCCGACGCTCAGCACCTCGGCGCCCGACGGATCGACGGCGGTCAGCGAAACGGTGTCCTCCGCGTGGAAGGTGATCCGCAGCCGCAACGCGGTGGCGCCGCTCGCCCGCAACCGGACTCCCGACCAGGAGAACGGGAGCCCGCCGGCGGTCTCCGCCGACTCGCGGAGGAACATCGCGTGCAGCCCGGCGTCCAGCAGGGCCGGATGGATGCCGAAGCCTCCGTCCCCGTCGCCGGGAAGTTCGACCTCGGCGTGGACGTCGTCGCCGTCGACCCACACCGCTCGCAAGCCTCGGAACACGCCCTCGTAGCCGAAGCCGGGCAGATCGTCGTAAAAGCCTTCCAGGGACTGGGGTTCTCCCGGCGGCGGCCACGTAACGGTCTGCGTGGCGGTATCAGCGTCAGGAACGAGCGTGCCGCTCGCGTGCCGTGTCCACTCCTCGCCGTGCTCCGGTCGCGAATGCACGGTGACCGCGCGGCGGCCGTCGTCATCCCCGGCGGCCACCACGACCTGGACCTCGACCGGCGTCGCAAGCACGAGCGGTGAGCCCAGGGTCAGTTCTTCGACGCATCCGCAGCCGGTCTCGGCGCCCGCGTGCAAGGCCAGTTCGAGGAAACCGGTGCCGGGGAACAGAATGTCGTCGCCGACGCGGTGACCGCTCAGCCACGGCTGGTCGGTCACCGAGAGCCGGGCGGTGAAGACGGTGTCGCCGCCGGGGACCGCGACCACCGCGCCGAGGAGCGGATGTTCGGCGCGGCGCAGGCCGAGCCCGCGCGCGTCCCCACCGGGTCCGGGGGTGAGCCAGTATCGCGACCGCTGGAACGGGTAGGTCGGCAGGTCGATCCGGCGGCCGCCCGGGGCGAGCGCCGCGACGTCGACGTCCACCCCGCGCACGTACGCGGTGCCCAGCGCGGTCAGGAGTTCGGGGACCTCGGGCCGGTCGCGGCGGAGCAGCGGACGTGCGACGCCGTCGTCGACCAGCGCCGACAGGACGCCGTCCGGGCCGAGTTCCAGGTAGGTGCCGCAGCCGGCGTCGCGCAGGACGTGCAGCGCGTCGGCGAACCGGACGGCCGCCCCGACGTGCTCGATCCAGTACTCGGCCGAGTCGTGCCCGCCGATCTCGCCGGTGACGGTCGAGACGATCGGAAGGTTCGCGGGGTGGTAGTCGGCGAGCCGCGCGATCCGGGCGAAGTCGTCGAGCATGTCCCGCATCAGCGGCGAGTGGAAGGCGTGGCTGACGTTGAGCCATTTGACCTTGCCGTCGAAGCCGGAGATCGCTGCCTCCAGCGCGGTCCGCGCGCCGGACAGCACGACGGCCTCCTCGGCGTTGACCGCGGCGATCCCCGCCTCACGCTCGTGCCCGCTCAGCAGCGCGCGGGCCGTTTCCTCGTTGGCGCGCAAGGAAACCATCGCGCCGCCGTCGGGCAGTTCGCGCATGAGCCTGCCGCGCGCGGTCACCAGCATCGCGGCGTCGGACAGCGACAGCACGCCCGCGACATGCGCGGCCGCGAACTCCCCGACCGAATGCCCGCACAGGTAGGCGGGAACGACACCCCAGGACTCCAGCAGCCGGAACAGGGCGACCTCGACGGCGAACAGCGCGGGCTGCGCGTAGTCGGTGCGGTCCAGCAGCGCCGCGTCCGCTTGGCCGAACACCACGTCCCGCAGCGGCGGATCGAGTTGCCGGTCCACATGGGCGCAGACCTCGTCGAACGTCCTGGCGTAGACGTCGTAAGCGTCGTAAAGCTCCCGGCCCATCGCGATCCGCTGGGCGCCCTGTCCGGTGAACAGATACGCGAGTTCGGCGGATTCCTGGAGCGGTCCGCCGCGCAGCACGCGGTCGTCGAGAGCGGTCAAGGCTTCCGTCAGGCTCGCGGCGTCCGATGCGACGACGAAGGCACGTTCGGCCAGCGTCGCCCGGGTCTTGGCGAGCGAGAAGGCTAGGTCCACCGGGTTCGCGTCGATGTCCGCGAGCTGGGCCGCGCGGGCGCGCAACGCTTCCGGGTCCGCGGCGGAGAACGCGACGGCGATCGGCGAAGGCACCGAGGGAGTGGGCTCTTCGGGTGGGACAGAAGCCGGTTCTTCGAGGATCAGGTGGGCGTTGGTGCCCGAGATGCCGAACGACGAGACGGCGGCCCGGCGCGGTTCCTCGCCGCGAGGCCAGTCCACCGGCTCGGCCAGCAAGGAGACCGCGCCGGAGGACCAGTCGACCGCCGGGGTCGGAGCGTCACCGTGCAGGGTGCGCGGCAGCCGGTCGTGCCGGAGCGCCATGATCATCTTGATCACCCCGGCCGCGCCCGCGGCCGCCTGCGCGTGCCCGATGTTGGCCTTCACCGAACCCAGCCACAGCGGGGTTTCGCGGTCCTGGCCGTAGGTCGAGAGCAAGGCCTGCGCCTCGATCGGGTCGCCGAGGGTGGTCCCGGTCCCGTGCGCTTCGACAGCGTCCACAGTGGACGAAGCGATCCCGGCGTCGGCCAGCGCCGCACGGATCACACGCTGCTGGGACGGACCGTTCGGCGCGGTGAGCCCGTTCGACGCGCCGTCGGAGTTGACGGCGCTGCCACGGATCACGGCGAGGACCGGATGACCGTTGCGCTCGGCGTCGGAAAGCCTTTCCAGGACGAACATCCCCGCGCCCTCGGCCCACGCGGTCCCGTCGGCGTCGGCGGAGAACGGCTTGCAGCGCCCGTCCGGCGCCAGGCCGCGCTGATGCGAGAACGCCACGAACGGACCGGGCGTGCCGAGCACCGCGACCCCGCCGGCGAGGGCGAGGCCGCATTCCCCGCTCCGCAGCGCGCGGACCGCGAGATGGAGGGCGACCAGCGAGCCCGAACAGGCGGTGTCGACGGTCAGCGCGGGCCCTTGCAGCCCGAGGGTGTACGCGATCCGGCCGGAGACGACGCTCGGCGCGCTGCCGGTGAGCAGGAGCCCGTCGAGGCCTTCGGGCGCGTCGGCCAGGCGGGTGCCGTATTCCTGCGGCTCGACGCCGACGAACACGCCCGTCCGGCTGCCGCTCAGGGTCCCGGCGTCGATCCCCGCGCGTTCCAAGGCCTCCCACGCCGTCTCCAGCGCCAGGCGCTGCTGCGGGTCCATCGCCAGCGCCTCGCGCGGTGAGATGCCGAAGAATCCCGCGTCGAACTCGGCCGCGCCGGGCAGGAACCCGCCGTGGCGCACGTAGGTCCGGCCCGGGGTACCCGGCCGGGGGTCGTACAGGCCGTCGACGTCCCAGCCGCGGTCGCGGGGGAACTCGGTGACGACGTCCCGGCCTTCGTCCACCAGGGACCACAGGGCGGCGGGCGAATCCGCGCCGCCGGGGAAGCGGCAGCCGATACCGACGATCACGATCGGCTCGCCGGAGGCCGCCTCGCCCGCCGCGGCGTCCGCGGCCTCGGCTCCGAAGAGGCACTCGTCGAGGAAGTCCGCCAGCGCTTCCGGCCCCGGGTGGTCGTAGGCGAGGGTCACCGGCAGGTCGAGGCCGGTCTCGTCGCTCAGCCACGCGTGCAGCTTGACCGCCAGCAGGGAGTCGAACCCGAGGTCGGCGAAGGTGCGACCGGCCGGGAGCGGCCCGTCCAGCACCGCCGACGTCGCCCGTCGCACCAGGCCCAGCAGCGTGCGGCGCCGTTCGGCGCGCGGCCTGCTTTCCAGCCGTCGCAGGGAATCCAGCTCGGTCATGCGCGCACTCGCCACCTCGGGTCGCCTGGCACAGGGAAGTCGCGGTCCAGTTAGCCATCGCGGCCGTCGCGGGCGGGACGGAACTGTTCCACCGCCGGGTAACCGCTCGCTCCCTGCCGGGTTTCCGGGTCGTGGGCAAGCGGTGGAAAAGGTATCCAGCGCGCCTGATCGGAATCGTTAACGTGGCTTTCGGCGAACCGGATTTCAGCGCCCCGATTTCAGCGCACAGCCCCGGAGCCGCACGAGGACGCCGGCGTCCTCGTGCCGGCCCGGGACCGTCAGCGCGACGCCACTAGTGCCGGAGGTAACGCCGATGACCATGTCTCCTGTCGAAGAACGCGTCCTGCCCCGCCAGCGGGCCGAGGCGGCGCCGCCGACGAGCATGCTGTGCCCCGATTTCCCGTTCGCCTACGACGACTGGATCCGCCATCCCGCCGGCATCGGCCGGGTGCCGCGCCAAGCGCACGGCACCGAGGTCGCCGTGATCGGCGGCGGGCTGTCCGGGATGGTGGCCGCCTACGAGCTGATGAAGCTCGGCCTGAAGCCGGTGATCTACGAGGCCGAACAGCTGGGCGGCCGGATGCGCTCGGTGAGCCTGCCCGGCTACCCGGACGCCGTCGCCGAACTGGGCGCCATGCGCTTCCCACCGTCCGCGGGGGCGCTCTTCCACTACATGGACAAGGTCGGGCTGGAGACGACGCCGTTCCCCAACCCGCTCTCCCCCGCGTCGCCGAGCACGGTGATCAACCTGCACGGCGAGAACCACTGGGCGCGGACGTCCGCCGACCTGCCGCCGGTGTACCGCGAGGTCAACGACGCGTGGACCAAGACGCTGCAGGAGCAGGCCGACATGTCGCTGATGGAGGACGCCATTCGGCGCCGCGACATCACGACCATCAAGGCGCTGTGGAACCACCTGGTCACCAAGTTCGACAACGTGTCGTTCTACGGATTCCTGACCTCGTCGCCGCTGTTCTCGTCCTTCGAGCACCGCGAGATCTTCGGCCAGGTCGGTTTCGGCTGCGGCGGCTGGGACACCGACTTCCCCAACTCCGCGCTCGAGATCCTGCGGGTGATCTGCACCGACACCAGCGACGAGCACCACCGGATCATCGGCGGCTGCCAGCAGCTGCCACTCGGCCTGTGGTCGGACCAGCCCGCCGACATCGAGTACTGGCCGTCCGGCACGTCGCTGGAGAGCCTGCACGGCGGCGAACCGCGCCCGGCGGTCGTGCGGATCGACCGGACCGGCCGCGGGTTCACCATCGAGGACGCGAACCGCGACGTGCGCACCTACCCTGCCGCGATTTTCGCCGCGCAGAACTGGAATCTGCTCTCGGGCATGAAGAGCGACGACGCCCTCCTGCCGCAGCAGGTCTGGACCGCGCTGGAGCGCACCCACTACATGGGCGCGTCCAAGCTGTTCGTCATCACCGACCGCCCGTTCTGGCTCGACCAGGACCCGGCGACCGGCCGCGACGTGATGAGCACGACGCTCACCGACCGCATCCCGCGCGGGGTCTACCTGATCGACAACGGCCCCGACGAACCCGGCACGATGCTGCTGTCCTACACGTGGAACGACGACTCGCTGAAGGTCGCCTCGCTGAGCCCGGACGAGCGGCTCGACGTGATGCTGGACGCGCTGGCCAAGATCTACCCGGGCGTCGACATCCGCTCGCACATGATCGGCCCGCCGATCGCGATCACCTGGGAGACCCAGCCGCATTTCAAGGGCGCCTTCAAATCGTGCCTGCCCGGCAGCTACCGCTACCAGCGACGGCTGTTCACCCAGTTCATGCAGCGCGACGCCGCCGACCACCACCGCGGCTTCTTCCTGGCCGGCGACGACGTCGCGTGGATCGCCGGTTTCTCCGAGAGCGCGGTCACCACCGCGCTGAACGCCGTGTGGGGCGTCGTCGAGCACCTGGGCGGCGGCACCCATCCGGACAACCCCGGTCCCGGCGACGTGTTCGACGAGATCGCCCCGGTGAGCCTGGATTGACAGCGGAAAGGACTTCCCCATGTTCGCGAAGATCTATTCCCCCGACGCGGTCACCGGCGGCGCGGCCTTCGAACAGCAGGCCCTCCGCGTCGCCGAAGTACTGCGGGACCGGGGCGTCGGCTCCGGTGACCGTGTCCTGCTCAAGGCCGACAACACGCTGGCCTACCTGACGATCCTCGTCGCGCTGATGCACGTCGGCGCGTCCGTGGTACTCGTCGATCACATGGAACACGCCGACCGCACCGCCGAGACGATCGCCGGTTCCGGTGTCGTGCTGGCCGTCGTCGACGACGACGCGCCGATGCCGGTGGACGCGCCCGCGGCCTACACCTACGAGATCATGGTGGCCGCCGCCGACCGGACCCCGACCGACGTCCAACTTCGTTTCGACGTCTGGGAAAAGCTTCCCGACAGCCTCGTGATGTGGTCGTCCGGCTCGACCGGCGTCCCCAAGGGCGTCGCGAAGAACGGCGCGCGGTTCCTGAAGAACCTGGAACGCAACGCCGATCTCGTGGGCCACGTCGCCGACGACGTCCTCCTGCCGCTGCTGCCGTTCAACCACCAGTACGGCCTGTCCATGGTGATGATCGCCTGGCTGCGGGACTGCTCGCTGGTGATCGCGCCCTACCGCCGCCCCGACCGGGCGCTGCGCCTGGCCGGCCGGGCAGGCGCGACGGTCGTCGACGCGACGCCGTCCACCTACCGCAGCCTGTTCAACATCATCGGCAAACGTCCTGCCCTCAAAGAAGAATTCTCCCGTGTGCGCATGCTGTGCAGCGGCGCCGCCCCGCTCGAACCCGGGGTTGTGGGACAGTCGGAAGAGCTGTTCGGCATGCCGCTGCTCGACAGCTATGGCAGCACCGAGATGGGCAACGTCGCCTTCGCCAACGTCGGGAACCCGCGCGGCTGCGGGCAGATCGTGGAGGGGCTGGCCCTCGAAGTCCGCGCCGACGACGGCACCGTGCTGCCCCACGACGAGGTCGGCGAGCTGTTCGTGCTCGACCCTGATCTCATGGAGGGCTACCTCGACGCCACCGGGCAGGTACTCCCGGTCGACCGCGGCTGGTACGCCACCGGCGACCTCGGCAGGCTCGACTCGGACGGGAACCTGTTCGTCGTCGGGCGCAAACGGGCGGTGCACCGCAACGGGCACACCCTGCACCCGGAGGTGATCGAGCACCGCTTGGCCGGTGAGGGCTGCTCCGCGAAGATCGTCGCGCTGCCCGATCAGCGTCGCGGGTCGAGCCTGGTGTTCGTCGTCGAGGACGACGCGCGGCGGGACTCGCGGTACTGGCGTGACCGGATCTGCGGCGTACTGCCGCCCGCGGAGCAGCCGAACCGCGTCCTCGTCACCGATCAGTTCCCGTTGAACCGCAACGGGAAACCGGACCGGAAGCGGCTGGAGCAGTTCGCCGCCGCCGAACAACTCTGATCCCCACCACGAAACTGGGTGTGCACTGTGGACCTTTCCACCGATGCCGTCCTCTTCCCCGGCATGGGCCCGGCCCGTGCTGCGGAACTGGGCCGGTTCCTCGTCATCGATCCCCTGGCCCGGCGCCTGCTCGGCGTGGCCGAGCACGCGCTCGGGCGCTCCCTGCTGGATCCGCTCGCCAGAGCGGACGAGGAGTACAACGAGCACACCCAGATCGCGTTCGTGCTCGCGTCGCTGGCGCTCGCCGAACGGGCGGAGCGGGAGCACGGACTGGTGCCGGTCGCGGTCGGCGGCGCCAGTTTCGGTGAACGCGCCGCCGTGGTCCGCGCCGGCGCACTGCCCTTGGCGGATCTCGTCCGGCTCGTCGACGCCGTCGCGATCCGGGAACGGGAGTATTTCGAGACGGCGCACCAGGATCTCGTCAGCCAGTTCATCGTGCGGACGCCGGAACCGGCGCTCGGCGAGATCCTCGACGGGATCGGCCACGAACTGTCCGGCCGATTCGACGACGAGGTCCACCTGGTGACCCTGCGGGAGTCCGAATTGGACGAATTCGTCCGGCGCGTGCGGGCGGCGGGCGGGTACGCGCTCACGACCATGCGTCCGGCTGCGCACGCGCGAATGCTCGGCGGGCTGCGCGACAAGCTGGCGGAAGAGGTCTTCGGCGGGTTCGGGTTCGCCGACCCGGCCCTGCCGATCGTGTCCGATCAGGACGGAGAGCCGGTCCGGACCGGTGACGAGGCGGCGTCGCTCCTCCTGGAGTCGACGGTCAACGCGGTGCGGCTCCCCGGGCTGGTCCACCGGTTCGCCAGGCTCGGCGTCGGCCGGGTCCTCGTCGCCGGCCCGGACCACCTGCTGCACCGGCTGCCCGGGCTGACGTCGGCGTTCACCCTGCTGCGCGCCGACCTCCGGGACACCCTGAAACCGAAACCCCGGCCCCGCCTGCCCGAGGCGGTGGCCGCATGAGCAAGGCCCGCGACATCGCCACGATCACGGTGTCCTGCCTGGCGCAGCTGATGGTCGCGATCGACATGACGGTGCTGCATCTGGCGGTACCCGCGCTGACCACCCAGCTCGGCGCGTCGGCCGAGGAACTGCTGTGGATCGCGGACGTCTACGGCTTCGCCATGGGCGGCCTGCTGGTCACCATGGGCAACCTCGGCGACCGGTTCGGCAGGCGGCGGGTGCTCCTGATCGGCGTGGCGGCGTTCGCGCTGGGCTCGCTGGTGGCCGCCTACGCCCCGAGCGCCGAAACGCTGATCGCCGCCCGCGCGCTGCTGGGTGTCGCGGGCGCCGCCGTGCTGCCCTCGACGACTTCCTTGCTGCGCGCGGTTTTCACCACTCAACGGGCGCGGACGGCCGCGGTGGGCGTCACCGCCGGGGTGTCGGCCGCGGGTTTCGCGATCGGCCCGATCGTCGGCGGGGTCCTGCTGGAGCATTTCTGGTGGGGATCGGTGTTCCTGGTCAACATCCCGGTGGCGCTGCTGATCCTCGGCGCCGCCCGCGTCGTCCCCGAATCGCGGTCCAGCGGGCGGTTGCGGCTCGATCTGCCCAGCGTGCTGCTGTCCATCGTCGGTCTGGTCGCCGTGGTGTACGCGCTGAAGGGCGCGTTCTACGTCGGCCTCTGGTACCCGGAGGTGCTCGGCGCTTTCGCTCTCGGGGGTGCTTCGCTGCTGTGGTTCGCCCGGCGCCAGCGCCGTCTCGATCAGCCGCTGATCGACCTGGACCTGTTCCGGCGGCGCGGGTTCTCCGCGTCGGTCGGCTCGAACCTGGTGTCGGTGTTCACGATGTCGGCGTTCGCCCTGATCTCCAGTCAGTACTTCCAGCTCGTGCTCGGCTGGAGCCCGCTGCGCTCCGGACTGGCTTTCGTGCCGGGCGCGATCGCCGCGCTCGTCGCGGGCGGTGTCGTGGCGGCCAAGGCGGTGCGCCGGTTCGGCCGGGCGACGACGGTCTCGGGCGGGCTGGCACTGGCGTCGGTCGGCTTCGGGCTGTTCGGCGCGGTGAGCACGGACTCGTCGTATCTGCTGGTCCTGGCCGCGCAGGTGGCGTTCGGCGCGGGCGCCGGGCTCACCCTGACCGTCACCGGAGACACCATCCTCGGCACGGTCCCCCGGGACCGCGCCGGTGCCGCGTCGGCGATCTCCGCCACCGCCTACGAACTCGGCGGCTCACTCGGCATCGCGGTGGTCGGCAGCGTGCTGTCGGCCGTCTACCACGCGAACCTGACCCTGCCCGCCGGTGTGCCGCCCGATCTGGCCGCCCAGGTGCGGGAGTCGTTCAGCGCCACCGCGGCGGTCGCGACCGGCCTGCCGGAACCGGTGGCGACGGCGGTCCGCACGGCCGCGGAGGAGTCGTTCGTCGGCGGCATCCGGACCAGCATGCTCGGGAGCGCCGCGGTGATGGTCGTCCTCGCGGTGGTGGCGCTGCGGAGCCTGCGCGGCGTCCCGAAGGTGATCGAAACCGACGTCCCCCCTCAACCCGACCCGGTGGCCGAGGCCCCGAGCACCCGCGGTTAGTGAGGGGTAGGTGTCATGCTCGCTCGCCGCCATGCCGGCTTCACAACGCCACCGCCCACCAGACCGCGCCAGGCCGGGGTGGTCGTGAGTGGCGAGTGTCGTTCTAGTGCGAGGTAAGCCAAAGGCCACGTGTTCTGTCACTCGCCCGTTCGGCAGGCCCCGGGGCGAAGGGGACTTTCCGCGCGTGTGATGAGGGGAAAGTCCCCTTCGCCTCACTCGTCACCACTGAGCACCCGCGGTTAGTCCTCTGGATGCGGTAGTTGCACGCGCAAGGACCGCATTCAGAGGACGAAACGCGACGGAAAGCCGCTCCGTGGTCCGCCGGGGCAACTATGCTGGCCGAAGGTGCCCCGGCCGCCTGACCTCCCGACCGAACGGTCCTCCTTGCGCCATGCTCGGAGCGATCGTCGCCCGGCCGCGCCGTGGTCCCGCGCCGGTCGAGGAGGGAAATGGGAGCGACGGCCGTCACGAGTGCCGGACCGGATGACGCGCAGGCGGTTTGGGACCGGGTCCTCGCCGGGTCCGGCGCGATCTGGGTGGTGCACGGGCCCGCGGGCAGCGGCCGCAGCACCGTGCTCTCCGGCCTGGCCCAGCGCGGGCGTCGCTCCGGCGCCACGGTGCTGCCCGTGCCCGCCGGCCCCGATCCCGGGACCGTCCTGCTCCGGCTGACGACCCAGCTGGTCGAACTGATCACCGCGCTCGACCGGCCCGAGCTGGTCAGCATGCTCAGCGCCGTCGCCTGGCTCCGCGCCAGGCTGGAGTCCGGTTCCGGCGCTGGACCGCAGACGACGGCCCACGATCTGATCACCGTCCTCGCCACCGTCGCCCCGCGCAGCCGGATCGTGCTGCAGTTCGACGACTTCGACCTGCTGCCGCCGGAGCTCGCCACCGTGCTCACCCTGGTCGCCGAGGGGGCCCGCGCCACCGGAACCGTCACCGTCGCGACAGTGAACGGCCGGGGTCCGGCGGGCGGCCCGGTCGGCAAGCTGCTCGCCGTCGCCGACGGCACCATCGGTCTCCGGCCGCTGACCGCAGCGGAGACGACGGCGCTGCTGCCCGGCTGGACGACCCGCGCCGGGCGGATCGCGAGCGACCCCGCGCTCGTCGCCTCGGTCCGCACGGCGCTCGGTCCGCTGTTCGGCAATCCCGGCACCGTCGCCGCGACGATCGCCGGGCTGCGCGCCACCGGCAGGCTGTCGGTCGTCGACGAGCACGTCTGCCTGATCGGCGCGGGCCCGCCGATCGTGCTGCCCGACGGTCACCCCGAGACGCTCCGGCTGCGGCGGCTCGGGCGCCCCGCCCGGCGGCTGGCCGCCGTCATCGCCGTGCTGAGCGAACAAGGCGCCCCCACCCTCGAAAGACTGCACTGGCTCGCATCCGCCGCGGCGCTGACGCCGTCGGCCACGGGCCAGGCCCTCGACGATCTGGTCCGGGCGGGGATCCTTCGCTCCGGCACGGACGGCGCGGTGGAATTCGCCGTCCCCGCGCTGGCCGGCCGACTCCGGTTGGCGCACGGCACGCGCTGGCGCACCGTCCTGCACCGGAGGATCACGCGGGACCTCCTCGGACGGCGTCCGGTCGACCCTGCCGAGGTCGCCCCGCATCTGACCGAGCTTCCGCCGTCGCCGCCGGATCCCGAAGCGGCGGGGCTCCTGCTCGACGCGGCCGCGGGCGCGAGCACCGACCTGCCGACGGCCCGCCGTTATCGGCTGGCCGCGCTCCGGCTGCTCGATCCGTCCGACGACCGGTTTCCCGAAGTGCTCCGGGCGCTGCTCGCGGACAGCCTCGCGGCCGGGGGCTACGGCACGCTGGCCGACGACCTCGCCACCCTCGTCGCGCCGCGGCTCGACGGCAACTGGCCGTCCGCTCGGCTGTCCGCCACCGTGCTGATGTGCTGGCTCGGCGCGCTCGCCCACGAACAGCGGCTCGCCGAACTCGACGTCGTGCGACCGCTGGCCGTCGAGGTCGCCCGTGCCCTCGACACCGCTCGCGAATGCCGTCGGCTGCTCGACGCGGTCAACCGGACCGACCGGCCGTTGGCCGCCGAAGCGGTCCGGGCGCTCGCGCGCGCTTGCGGCGCCGAGGAAGATCACCTGTTCGCCCTGGGCGCCGGGATCCTGCTGGGCGCGTTGCCCGGCGACGGCGGCAGACCGGCCGAGGAATGGCTGGTACCACCGGAAATGCCGCCGCACGACGACGTCGCCGAAGCCGCCGAAGTCCTC
Organism: Amycolatopsis azurea DSM 43854; assembly: GCF_001995215.1. GTDB lineage: Bacteria > Actinomycetota > Actinomycetes > Mycobacteriales > Pseudonocardiaceae > Amycolatopsis > Amycolatopsis azurea. Next base: position 444,339 of record NZ_MUXN01000016.1, on the reverse strand, counting down.
GACACGGTCAGCGTGCTGAACGTCCTGCTGCGTGGCCGCTATCAGCCGCCGACGACCGGCTTTTCGGTCGGCTGGCACGCGGTCCGGCAGGCTTACCGCGAGGGCGAGTGGGACGCGGCGCTGTCGCTGGCGCGGCGGCTCGAAGGCGGCAGGCTGTGGTGGGACCCGCCCCGTCGTCACCGGTTCGCGAGTGTGTTCGCCGCGGAGATCTGCGCTCAGCGCGACCAGCCGGACCGAGCGGCGGATTGGTTACGCCGCTTGCCTTTCCGCACTTCCGCCGACGCATACGTCGCGTGGGTGCGGTGCCGGCTTCGGCTGTCCTCGGGGCAGTACGACGAGGCGATCGCGCGAGGCCGGCAGGACTACACGGACTGCCGTGAACGCGGGGTGCGGGCGGGGATGGAACGCCTGCTCGCCCGGCTCCTGCAAGGAGCGAGACGCCACGGGGACACCGAGACCGTCACCCGCCTGCTGTCCGAATTGGAGGGTCTCGCCGCCCGCAGCCCGACGGCTTCGGTCCAGGAGGCGGCCCTGGTGTGCGGCGGTCTCGTGCGCGGCGACATGGAATCGGTGCGCGCGGGGGTCAAACTGGCCCGGCAGTCCGGTGACGCGTTCCGGATCGCCGAGGCGTGCACGGCGTTCGGCGAGGTGAGCCCGGTCCCCGCGCCGTCATTGCTCGAAGCGCACCGGACGTTGCAGCGGCTCGACGCCGTCGTGTCGCTGACCTCGGTCGCGGCGCTGCTCGATCAGCACCGGATCGCCTTCTCGACCGACCGCGTGGACCGGACCGACCGGGCGACGCTGGATCCCTTGGAGCGGCACATCGTCGGCTTGATCGCGAACGGCCACACGAACCGGCAGATCGCGGCGGCGTTGCAGGTCAGCGAGAAACGCATCGAAGCCCGGCTGACGTCGTTGTTCGAGCGCACCGGCAGCCATTCCCGGGTGGAGCTCGCCGCGGCGTGGCTGCAAGGCCGCCTCGGCACCGCGGCGGTCCTCGCCGATTCCTGACCGCGGTCACCCGGCCCGGTGACCGCGCATCGCCGCGGCCAGCTGGGCGCGGCCGGTGATGCCGAGCTTGCGGTACGAACTGGTGAGGTGCTTCTCCACCGCGCGCACGGTGACCTCCAGCAGTTCCGCGATGTCGCGGTTGCGTCGGCCGGACACGGCCAGCTCCACCACCCGCTGTTCGGTCGCGGTCAGCAGCCCGCCGTCCGGCTGCTCCGACGGCTCGGCGGATCCGGTCAGCCAGCTCGCCCCGCAGCCCGCCGCCAGGCTGCGGCCTTCCAGCAGCCGCTCACGGGCGTCGGGTCCGGTGCCGCGTTCCCCGAGCAGGACCAGTGTGCGGGCGAGTTCGAGCCGGTCTCCCGAGCGGGACAGGACTTCCGCGGCCTCGCGCAGCACCGGGACGGCGTCCTCGTCCCGGTCGAGCAGCGTCGCGCGGATGCGCAGGGCGCGTCCCACCGAAGACGGCGCGCCCCACGACGACGCCCGCTCGACCTCGCCTTGTGCGACCGCTTCGGCCCGCTTCGGATCGTCGGTGGCCGCGAGCAGGAGCGCGATCTGGCCGCGCAGCGGCAGGAGGACACGGTTCCCGAAGCGCTCAAGCTGGTGCACGCAGTCGAGGAAATACTCGGCGGCCGCGGTGTGATTGGCCTCGGTCAGGGCCAGGGTGCCATGGGCCAGCGACCGCAGCCAGGGGTCGTGTTCGACCTCCAGGTTGTCGACGAGCAGCCTCGCGAGCGCCGGATCTCGTTGCTCCATCGCGATTTCGGCCAGCACTCGCATCGCCGTCATGGTGATCCCGACCCGGCTGGGCCCCGCCGACGTCAGCACCGCCTGGGCCCGGTCCCTCGCCACGCCGAGCAGGCCCGTGGCGGAGGCCACCAGCGCCTGCCCCGCCCACGCGACCAGTGTCGGCAGGTCCGGATCTTCGGCGGAACCGCACGCCGCGGCGAGCCAGGAGTCGACGCCGTCGAGCGAGTCCGCGGCGGCCAGCACCAGCACCGTGAGCGGGAGCGTGGTGTACATCTGGTCCGGCGAACCGGGTTCCCGCTCCAGCACCTGCCTGGCGAGGTCCACAATGGACTCCCGGGGCGCGGTGCCCGCGACGGTCATCAGGTACAGCAGGACGGCGACCAGCTCCCGCTGGGCCGAAGAATCCTGGGCGGGTGCGGGTCCGAGTTCGGCCAGCCGGTCCGCCGCCGCGTCCCCGACACCTGGTACGCCCCGTTCGTGGTAGCGAAGCCGGGCCTCCATCCGCAGGGCCGCTTCGGCCGCTTCCGGACCCGGGACCTCGCGCAGTTCCGCGAGCACCTGCCGGAGACGGCGGACGTCCGCGGCGAAGCGCACTCCGGCCACTACGGGGAGCAGGCCCAGCGCGAAGGCGCGGTCGACCGGGTCCCGCATCAGGCCCAGCGCCTGGTGCAGGTGCCGGTGGGCGGCGGGCAGATCGTAACCGCGTTCGACGGCGGCGAGGTCGACGAGCAGCTCCGCGCGATCGGCCCCCGGATGCGCCAGCGCGTGCTGCAGGTACTGGGCGGCCGTCCGCGGCGACGAGTTCGCCAGCGCGGCGCTGGCCGCGGTCCGCAGCACGTCCGCGGCCCACGGTTCGGGTTCGGCGACCGTGGCCAGCAGCTGCCGTCCGATCTGCTCGACCGGCCTTCCGTTGCGGTAGAGGACATTCGCGGCGCGCAGATGCAGCCGGTCCTGTTCCTCCGCGCTCAGCTGATCGGCGACGAGATCGCCCGCCATCTCCCCGGCGAACCGCAGCAGTCCGTCGGCGGGCGCCTCGACGACGCCCAGCCTGCGCAACGCGCGCAGCGCCGCGTCGAAGTCCGGCGAGTCGAGACCGGCGAGTTCGGCGAGGACGCCGGTCTCGGTCGGCTCGCCGAGCGCGGCCATCGCCTTGGCCACCGCGCGGACGTCGTCCGGCTGGGCGCGCAGGCACCGGGTCAGCCGGGCCGCGGCGGGTGAGGGCCGGAGCGCGGCGAGGTCGGCCGCGGCCGAGGCGACCGGACGCAGGCCGTGCCCGAGCATCGTGTTGACGAGCGCGTCCAGCAGCATCGGCGATCCGCCGGTGCGCGCGTAGCAGGCGTCCGCGAATTCCGGAGCGGGCTCGGCTCCGCACCGGGCGGTCAGGTAGGCCCGGACACCGGCGGCCGAGAGCGGGGCGGCGTGCACCGTGCGCGCCGCGGTGCGGGCGATGTCCTTGACCACGATGTCGTCCGCGGAATCGTCGCCGTCCAGCAAGGTCGCGACGACGAGGACCCGCAGCCTGCTCATCCGCTTGGCCAGATAGGCGAGCCAGCGCGCCGAGGCCGCGTCCGCCCATTGCAGATCGTCCACGAGCAGCGCCACCGGGCCGGTGTCGCGCACCATTTCGGTGAACAGTCCCAGCAGTTCGTGCAACACGAGGTGGGTCCGGCGCGCGTCGGCCGGATCGGCCGGGAACTCGCTGTCGGCCCGGACCGCGGTGAGCAGTTCCCCGCGACGCCCGGCCTCCAGCAACGGTTCCAGCAACAGCCAGACCACGCCGTGGACGACCCCTCGCTCCAGTGGCGTCGCCGCCGCCCGGACCACGCGCACGCCCCGCGCGGCGGCCTCCTCCCCCGCCGCGTGCAGCAGCGCGGACCGGCCGGCGCCCAGCCCGCCGCGGACGACGACGAACTCCCCGGCCCCGGTACGGGCCTCGGCGACCGCCCCGGTGATCGCGGCCAGCTGATCCGCTCGCTCGATCATCATGACGGCGGCTCAGAGCTCCTTGTCCAGCGCGTCGAACAGCTCCCGCAGTTCGGCCCGCCCGGTCACTTCGAGCTGCCGGTAGATCGCGGTGAGCCGGAGTTCGACGGCGCGTTTGCTCACGCCCAGTTCCTCCGCCAGTTCGGCGTTGGAGGCGTTCGAGAGCACGCGGCGGACGAGATCGGTCGCGGCGGGCGAGAGCGCTCGCCAGCGCCGGGACGCCGTGCGATAGGACCGCCGCGGCCGGTCGGACAGCCGCTTCCCGAGGTCCGCGATCCGGGACGTCGCCCAGGCGAGCTGGTACGCGGTGGCCAGCCGTTCGGCCTCACGCAGCAGACGCGGCACGCCACTGGTCTGGCCGCGGTTGAGCTGGGCTCCCGCCAGCAACAGCACCGCCTCGACGTAGAGGACCCTCGCCGGGGATTGCTGGAGCGCGTTGACCGCCTGGGTCAGCCGGAACACCGCGTCCTCGGACCGCACCGCGACACCCGCGCCCAGATGGGTCCGCCCGATCGCGGTGCGCGTGCCCCAGTTCTGAGCCAGCCGCCATTCCTCGCCGATCATCGCGGACGCGGTGTGCTCGTCCCCGAGCGCCTGCGCCGCGATGGCCACGTGCGAACGCCACGGCACCAGACCGGGGTTCAGCCAGCCCGCCGCGTTCATCCGCCTGCCGCACTCCTGGAACAGGCCCAGTGCCCGCCGATGGCGTTTCAGGTCCAGTTCCAGCAATCCGCGCATGAACAGCAGATACGGCGCGGAGTACAACGGCCCGCCGTCGACAGCCACGTCGACGGCGCGCTGGGCGGCGTCGAGATCCCCCCTGGTGAGCGCCGCCGCGATCGCGATCGTGCTCAGCGCGTCGGAAACCGTCAGCGGCCAGCCGTCCGGTGGACCGGACGCGGCGGCCTTGGCGAGCGCGTCCTCGGCGGCCTGCACCCGGCCGCGTTGCAGGTGGATCCAGGCCTGACCGGTGAGGCCGAGCGCGACCGGCACCCCCGCCCCCGCGGCGCTCGCGTCCGCGATGACCTCTTCGTAGACTGAAAGCGCTTCCAGTACGTCGTCGGTCTGGGTGAAAGTGATGGCCAGCGCCAACCTCGGCGAGTACAGGGTCATGGGTTCGTGCGACGGATCGGCGGCACGACGGGCCAGACGGCGGGCCAGACGCCCGTCGCTGCAGGACGTCGTCGCGAGCCAGGACGCGGCGGCCGCCTGTGCCGGGGTCAGCGCGGCGGGATCGACGTCCGCCAGGGCGGGGACGCCGTGGAGAGCGGCACCGGCGCCGGACCCTTCGGCCAGCCAGTGCAAGGCCACCAGATCCGCGCGATCCCGGTCTTCGACCACGGCCTCACTCAAGACGGCCAGCTCGCGCAACGCGTCGTCCCTGGCCCCCCGCTGCATCATCAGGTCCACAGCGGACAGTCGCGTTCGGACGGTGTCGTCGCCGGAAATCCTGGTGGCCCTTGCCAAGCGCAGGCCCCCGGTGAACGGGCACGACGACGCCTCGACCGTCTCCAGCTCCAGGCGCAGCCGCGCCGAGGTGCCGGGCGGCGCCGGTTCGGCGAGCGCCCGCCGGTAGTACCGGGCCGCTTCGGTGTGATCCCCGGCTTCGCGACGCCGCAGCGCGGCCGCGTGCAGGGTTTCCAGGGCCCACGGCTCGCCGACCGGCTGGGAACCGAGCAGCAGCCCGGCGACGTCCTCCTCCGGCGCGGCGCGGCGATGCCCGAGTTCCGCGGCCCGGCGGCGTGTTCCCGCCCGCTCGGCGGCGCCCGTCGCGGCCAGCACCCACGTGGCCACCTGGGGGTTCATCGGCTGGGCGGGATCGGTCCCGATCAGGCCGGAATCCGCCAGCACCCGCAGCGCCCGGCTCAGCGGCATGCCGAGCGGGGCGGCGAGCGGCCGCAGGTAGGCCTCGTCGAGGGTGCCGATCGCGGCGATCGTCCGCACCAGCGAGGCGAGATCGGACGGCAGCCGGGCGAGCAGGTCGAGCACGGTGTCACGGCGGACGTCCGCGGTGATGGCAGTGATCTCGGCGCCGGGGCCGGGACCGGCGGACGACCGGGCGAGCACCTCCGCGAGCAGGGCCGGGTTCCCCTCCGTGGCCGCGTAGACCTCGGCCACGGGCAGCCGCGGCGCCGGGACCGCGTGCACCAGCCGCCGGACCGCCGCCTCGCTCAGCGGCCGCAGCCGGACGACGTGCCGGTTCTCCCAGGGAAGACCGCCGAGGTACAAGGGCGCGTCGTCGCCGTCCGCGTCCTGTGAACCGGAATGCGCGGCGACGAGCAGCACGGGATCGTTGCCCCGGCGTCGCTGGAGCGCGGCCAGCCAGGCCTCGGACTGCTCGTCGGCCAGGATCAGGTCGTCGACGACCAGCAGGACCGGGCAGCGCCGGGCCGACTCCAGCAGCCGCTGGCAGAGCAGTTCGTGCAGGACCTGCACGTCCGTGCCGTCCGAAAGCGCGGCGTGCAGCCACGGGACGTCCGCGAGCTCCGGGATCGACGCCAGCAACTGGGAAAGGAGCCCGTACGGCAGCTCCGATTCGGTGGCCGATCCCCGCGCGGTGAACACCTGCAGGCCCCGCTCGGCGGCCAGGGACGCGACCTGGTCCAGCAGCGCCGTGCGGCCGCTGCCCGCCGGGCCGAGCACGAGCGCGGAGCCCCCGTGGCCGTGTTCGAGATCCCCGATGAGCCGAGTGAGCAGGCGCAGTTCGGTCTCGCGCTCGACGAGTTCGTCCGCGCCTTCGGCTTCGAGCCGCCGGACCGCGCTCACCGGACGCCTTCGAGGACGGCCGGACGGTCGTCGGTGTGGCCCAGCACCACCGCCAGTTCGGCGCGTCCGGAGATCCGCAGCTTCCGGTACACGCTCGTCAGATGCGTCTCGATGGTCCGGACGGTGACGAAGAGGCGTTCCGCGATCACCCGGTTGCTGACCCCGCGTCCGGCGAGCCGGGCGATGTGCCGTTCGGCCGGGCTCAGCGACGCCAGCGGGGTCACCTCGCTCGGGATGCCGGCCTCGGCGGCGGTCCGCTGGGCGCGGCGCAGCAGGAAACGGTCTCCCGTCCGCAGGCTCAGCTCGACACAGCGCCGCAGATGGGTGCGCGCCGCGGCGGTTTCCCCGGTGTCGACGAGCGCGCGGCCGAGGTGGAACTCCGCCAGCGCCTCCTCCAGCCGGGCGGGCGATCCGGCCAGGACGGCCGCCGCCTCTTCGATCAGCCCGATCCGCTCGGGCCCCCGGGTGGAGACCGCCGTCGCGAGCCTGGCCATCCCGATCGCCCGCGGGGTGCCCCAGCGCAGGGCCGGTTCGGCCCCCTCGGCCGCGAGTTCGGCGGCGGCCTCGAAACGTCCTTCGTCCGCCAGCAGGCAGGCGGCTTCGAACCACCACGGCGCCAGCAGCGGGTTGGCGATGCCGACGTCGGCGAGGCTTTCCCCGCAGAGATGGAAGAGCTTCAGCGCCGCCTCGCGATCACCCGCCGCCCAGTGCACCCGCGCGTCGACGAGCTGGAACCACGGGCGCATCACCGTGTGCTCCCACAACTGCGGGGAATCCGCCTCCCGCAACAACTTCATCGCCTTCGAGGTTTCGCCCTGCTGGGCCGCGACGGTCGCGAGCGCGATCCGCGGGACGACCCCGCCGGTGCGTCCCTCCGCCCGGCGGCTGAGCGCGTAGGCCTGTCCGGCGTCGGCGGCCGCGGTGGCGAGGTCCCCGCACCAATGCCCGAGCAGGCCGCGGAAGGCGAGATACTCGCTGCGCTGGGCCGGGACGAGCTCGATGGCCCTGGTCAGTTCGTCCCTGGCGACGTCGACCTCGTCGGTCAGCAACAGGGCCAGCACGGCGGAGCTGACGGCCGAATCGTCGGTGGTCGGGGTGTACCCGCGGATCGCGCGCATCGCCCATTCGGCGGCTTCGCGCGGCCGGGTCCCGTCGAGCGCGGCGACCACTGCGCAGACGGCCAGATGCCGGGCGTCGACGACGGCCTCCGTGCCGTCGGAGTTCCGGGGCTGGATCCGGGTGTCGAGCTTCGCCAGGCTGTCGCGATCTTCGATGCCCACCAGGCACAGCAAGCCTTCGAGATGACCGCGGAGCTGCTGGTCCATCTCGCCGCCGAGCACGGTGAGCACCCTGTCCAGCACGGTGACCGCGGTCCCGCACCGGCGGGCGACGAGTGCCGCACGGCCCAGTTTCACCGCGGCCCTCGCCCGGTCGACGGGGTCCTGCTGGAGTTCGAGCGCGCGGCGCAGGAGGTCGAATCCGCTGTCCGGTTCCAGCAGCGCGACCGTTTCGGCGAGCTGGACCGCCAGGCCCGCGTCCGACGGCCTGGCCGCCGCGGCGGGACGGAGATAGCGCAACGCGTCCCACGGCGCGCCCCGGTCGCAGGCGCCGCTCGCGGCGTCCCGCAGCAGGTCGACCATCCACGAGTCCAGCTCGGCGAGTTCGAGCAGGTGTTCCGCCACCTCTTCCGGCGACCCGGCCGCGTCGCTCAGCAGGATCGCGGCGGTCCGGCGCCACCGGCCCAGCTCGGCGGGGTCGAGCGCGTCGAGGAGGCCGTCGCGCACCGGGTCGTGCCGGAAGGAAAACCCTTCCGCGGCGAGGATGTGCTGACTCCGCAGCAGTTCGACGGCGGTACCGGCGGTGCGCGCGGGCACCTTGGCCAGCCGCGCGACCAGGGACAGGTCCTGTCCGCCGAGCACCGCGATGGCGGTGGCGACCGACCGGGCGTAGTCCGGGACGCCGGCGAACAAGGAGTGGATCAGCGCGGCACCCGCCGCGGATCCGGCCACCGGCGCGATCCCGGAGGCGACCTTGCCCAGTTCGTCGAGCATCTCCCGCAGCAGCAAAGGATTACCGCCGGACTGTTCGACGCAGTGCCGGACGAAGGCCTCCCCCGGATCGGATCCGACCGCCTCACGCGCGAGCGAGGCGACCGCCTCCGCGGGCAGCGGGCCGAGGTCGAGCACCTCGGTGCCGTACCAGGATTCGAGGTCCGCCAACCGTTCCGCCGCGCCGTCCGGGCCGTCGGCGGCCGACCGGACCAGGATGATCCGCACCGGCAGCCGGGTCGAATGCCGGGCGAGGAGACTCAGCCACCGCACCGTCGGTTCATCACACCACTGCACGTCGTCGACGGCGAACACGATCGCGGACTTCCCGCCCGCCCAGTCCGCGAAATCCTCGTACCAGGCGGCGAAGTCGTCCGGGTCCGGGACCCGGGCACCCGCCCGGCGCAGGTCCGCGAGCAGTTCACGGGAGGCCGCCGCCGCCTCGCCGGGCACTCCGGCGCCCCGGCAGACCACGGTGTCCGTGAGCGCGGCCAGCGCGGCGTCCAGCAGGCTGGACTTGCCGATGCCCGCTTGCCCCCGCACGACGATGACCGAGCCTTCGATGACGGAGCCTTCACCGGGCGCGCCGGCGCTCAGCCGAGCGGCGAGCCGGCGCAGCTCGTCGTCGCGTCCGGCGAGCGCGCGTCCGGGTCTGTTGGCGTCCATCATCTCCCGCCTCCCTGTCGTCCCATCGGAGTCACTGCCGTCACACAGAGCGAACAATCGCTTACGTGCTTCCATCTCATCGTGTGATCGTCTTACCGAATAGAGCGTGCAACCTGGATAAGGGTTATCCCTCACTACAGGGATACCAGGCGCTCAGATGAGCGCAACGCTCGTCGGCGGGGGTTTTCGAAGCATGGAGCGGCGCGGGCCGGCGCGCCACCGCGCGCGGACCCCGGCGAGTCGAAGAATGGCAGAAGTAGCGCCAAAAGGAAACAGGGCGTGAATCGGAGATGCCCGCAGGGTTGCTCCCCGGCGGCCGAACGGAGCCGTCAACACTCGGCAGGTGCGCTCAAACGAGCGAAACTGCCTCGAAGGACATTACGAATTCTGCCGAAATACGTGCAATCGAGGTGGCCGTTCACTGGGACCGCACCGTAACCGCACGAGTACGTCACGCCGCGGTCACCCACAGGTCAAGTCCGGGCGGTCAGCTCGCGCGCCGGGACTCCGGCACCCGCGGCGGCCAGGCCGTCGAGTCCAGCAGGCCGGTGGCGAAGGCCCGGGAAACCAGCTCGACCCGGTTGCGGGCCTTGAACTTCCGCTGAAGCCGGGCGACGTGATAGTCGATCCCCTGACGGCTGAGGTAGAACTTGTCGGCCATCTCCAGGCTGGACAGGCCGCTGGCGATCCCCTGGAGGATCTTCGCCTCGATGTCGCTGACCGAGCTCAGCTGCTCGGCGCGCGCGGGGCCCGTCTCGGGGAGCATGGTCAGCAGGATCGCCGTCCCCGGCGCCCGCATCCGGCCCGCGACGATGGTCAGCCGGTCGGCACCGCCGGAGGCGAGCCCGTTGACGCTGCCGCGGAACCGCTGCTCCCACCCTTCGGCGACCCGGTTCAGCCGGTCGCGCAGGTGATCGGCACCGGTGGTGACGAGTTCGGGGAACGATTCGCCGAGCACGTCGGCGGGACGGCGACCGAGAAGACGGTAGAAGGCGGCGTTGCCACCACCGAGCCGCAATCCGGCGCTGAGCGCCGCGAGCGGCATGTCGGCCACTTCCACGAATTCACTGATGATTCCGGGTCGCGCGGTACGACCTGCGTCGAAAGCACGCTTGCCGGTCGGGGAAATCGTTCGGATGCCGGCCATGGAAAGCCCCCTTCTGCCTGAGCCAAATGTGTCCACCAAAGCCGTCCCTGCCCAAGACTCGGCAAACACTACGAACCGGCCGACGACGGGGTCAACGAATTCCGGAGCAGTTCGTGGCCACCGAACCCACCGTGCGGACAGGCCGTACCGAAGGTTCGGTATCGGGCTCCAGCCTGGAGAATCCTCAGCTCAGCGGCCGGTTCGGTGACCGAACCCCCACCGCGAGCCCACACCACGAGGGCCGAAAGGCGAATTCCGCGTGAAGAACTTCTCGCGTTTTCGCTCAGTCAAGATAGCACCGAATCCGCCGATGCTTAACATTGATTTAAGGTAGATCTCGCCGCGCGACGCGAACCGTGTGACCGGTCATCGGTACACACCTGTCACGACCTGTCGATCGACCGAATCGTGCGCGACGGTCATAGCGATCGCTTGACCGGAATCGTACCGTCCATTGTAGACGCCGAGAAGTGACAGGGCCGCCCCGGGTGTTTCACACTCGAGGCGGCCCCGCTCGGAATCAGATGGTTTCGCGCGTGGTCACCGCGTCCTTTTCGGCGGCCAGCGCGGTGCAGGTGCGCACCCACAGCTCCCAGCCCGCCAGCGCCTGGCTGCAGTTCCAGCCGGTCCAGCGCCCCGCCTGCGCGCCTTCGTTGCCGGCGCGGTTGCAGGAGGTTTTGCTGCTCCAGCCTTCACTCACCTTGCGATACGGCGTGCAGGAAGCCGCCGCGACGTCACCCGACGCGCCGGCCGCGCACGGTTCCGCGGTGCTCGCCATCGCCGAACCGGTGGTGAGCACGGACCCCGCCAGAGTCGCCGCGAGAACGGCACCACGGAGCACGAAGCGCTTGTCCATTGACTTTTCCTTACCGCGAGCAAGACCCCACGACTACTTTGGCCGACTTGCCGATGAAGATCAACCTGGATGTTCGCCTGGGGCAGTGCGGCCGTCGGCGAGGAACTACGTGCGTCACCGGACCTTTCACGCCTCACTGTGTGGATTTCGGGGCGTTGGACGACCCGAAATCCACACAGTCCGGCGTGAAAGGTCCGATCACACCGCACTTGCGCCAGGTTCCTCTCAGTGCGCTTGGGCCGAGAGGGGCAAGTCCGTGAAGGCCTCCTTTACTACCTTCAGGGTAGGCAAGGAGGCCTTCACGGACTTGGCGATTGAACCCAGCGGTAGCAACGGCTGCGCATGGCCGGGCTAGGCGTGAGGGCCGAGTTTCCTCGGCTCAGCCGCGGAAAGGGGTCCTTCACGCGCAGCCGCCGTGGCTGCTGGTGCATGCGGGGCGAACGTGGCGAGCTCCGATTCCGTGAAGGCCTCCTTGAGGGACTCTGGGTCCCTCAAGGAGGCCTTCACGGACCAGACCTGCGACCGACCGCGGCCAGAACCCACCAGGCACCTGAAGAAGCCAGCCAGGCCACCGGTCTCAGCTCATGGGCACGGTTGCGCATGCCTGCATCCCAACGGTCCACTCATCGTTACGCCAACCGGAAGGGAAACCCATGTCGGTCACCGACGAACTCCTGGCCAACAACGCCGACTACGCCGCGCGCTTTTCCGGACCACTCCCCTTGCCACCCGCCAAACACGTCGCCGTGCTCGCCTGTATGGACGCCCGTATCAACGTTTACGGCGTCCTCGGACTCCAGGAAGGTGAAGCGCACGTCATCCGCAATGCGGGCGGCGTCGTCACCGAGGACGAGATCCGTTCTCTCGCGATCAGCCAGCGCCTGCTCGGAACGCGCGAAATCATCCTCATCCACCACACCGACTGCGGAATGCTGACCTTCACCGACGACGGCTTCAAGAAATCCATCCAGGAGGACGTCGGCGTCAAGCCGTCCTGGGCCGCCGAAGCGTTCGGCGACCTCGACGAGGACGTCCGTCAGTCGATCGAGCGCATCAGGAACAGCCCGTTCATCCCCGAGAAGGATTCCGTCCGCGGTTTCGTCTTCGACGTGGCGACCGGGAAGCTGAACGAGGTCACTCCCCGATGACCTGCTCCACCTTGCGCTGGAGTTTGTTCATCCCGCCGAGCCAGCGGTCGGTCTGCGTGGCCCTCGCCGCGTAGTACTCCGCGACCTCGGGATGCGGCAGCACCAGGAAGCGTTCGGCGGCGATGGCCTCGAACAACGCGTCGGCGACCTGCTCCGGCTGGATCGCCGACGCGCCCATCAGCAGTTCGCCCGCCGGGCCGGTGTTCTCCAGCATCGCCGTCCGCACGCCTTGCGGGCAGATCGCCTGCACGGTGATCCCGCGATGCCGGTAGGTCGCCGACAGCCATTCGGCGAAGGCGAGCGCGCCGTGTTTGGTCACCGAGTACGACGCCGAACCGAGGCTGGTCAGCAAGCCCGCCGCCGACACCGTCGAGATGAAGTGCCCGCGGCCGCGTTCGAGCCACGCCGGCAGCAGCAGCCGCGACGCTCGGACGTGCGCCATCACGTTGACGTCCCAGATCCGCGCCCAGTCCTCCTCGGGCGCGTCCACCCCGCCCATCGGCGCGATCCCGGCGTTGGCGCAGAAGACGTCGATCTCGCCCAGGGTCTCGCGCGCGGCCGCGATCATCGACGCGACACCGGCTTCGCTCGCGGCGTCTCCGGCGACGGCGGTCCCGCCGATCTCCTTCGCGACTTCGGCCGCGGCGTCCCCGTTCAGGTCGCCGACGACCACCCTGGCGCCCTCGGCGGCGAACCGGCGGGCGAGGACGGCGCCGATGCCGCCTCCACCGCCGGTGACGACGACACCAGCTCCGGAAAACGACGCGGTCACAGGCCACCCGCCAGCGTCACGCCGCCGTCGAGGACGACCGTCTGCCCGGTGATCCAACCCGCCTCTTCGGAAAGCAGGAACGACACCGCGCCCGCGATGTCCGCCGGGACGCCGAGCCGCTTCATCGGGTACGACTCCGAGACCTCTTCTTCGCGCCCTTCGTACAGCGCGGTCGCGAACTTGGTCTTGACCACTGCCGGCGCGACGGCGTTCACCCGGATCTTCGGGCCGAGCTCGAAGCCGAGTTCCTTGGTGAGCCGGATCAGCGCGGCCTTGCTGACGCCGTACATGCCGATCCCGGGCGACGCGCCGAGCCCGGCGATGGACGCGACGTTCACCACCGCGCCGCCGTGCTCCCCCATCCACGCGTCGCGCGCCCGCCGGGTCCACGACAGCGGCGCGAGCACGTTGACGGCGAAGATCTTCGCGGCGGCGGCGGGGTCGATGTCCAGGGTCGGCCCGAACACCGGGTTGATGCCGGTGTTGTTGACCAGCATGTCGAGCCGCCCGAAGGTCTCGATCGTCTTGGCGACGGCCTCGTCCTGGTGCTCGGCGTCGTCGGCCTTGCCGGGGACGGCGATCGCGACCGCCTCGCCGCCCAGTTCGGCCACCGCCTCGGCCAGCGGCTCCGGCTTGCGCGCGGTGATGCACACCTTCGCCCCGCGCTCGACCAGGTCCTTGGCGATCCCGAGGCCGATACCCCGGCTGGCGCCGGTGACGATCGCGACGCGATCCTTGAAGGAGTGGTTCACTCTGTCGATCTCCTCTGTGTTCACTAGCGAGCGCATTCACTAAGCGAGCGCTCACTTACAATGGGAAGGTCCGAAGGTGGTGTCAAGCCCACCAACGGGGTACGAGCGTCTGGGAGGATCTGCGGATGACCATGTCGCTGTCGGCCGAACTGTGGCCCGACGTCCAGCCGGAGACGGCGCGTCGACTGATGCTGGCCGGGGTCGAATCCTTCGCACGACGCGGTTATCACGCGACCACGACCAGGGACATCGCCTCGGCGGCGGGCATGAGCCCCGCGGCCCTGTACGTGCACTTCCCGTCCAAGGCCGCGCTGCTGTTCGCGATCTCGAAGTACGGCCACGAGCAGACACTGTCCCTCGTCGAGAGCGTCGTGGCACGCGAGACCGACCCGGTCGAGCGGATCCGGCTGCTGGTCGAGGACTTCGTGGCCTGGCACGCGCGGCGGCACACCGTGGCCCGCGTGGTGCAGTACGAACTGCAGGCGTTGCCGGACGAGGAGTTCGAGATCGTCGCGAAACTGCGCCGCCGCATCGAGCAGGTCGTGCGCGAGGTCATCACCGAAGGCTCGCGGACGGGCGTCTTCACCGTCGGCGACCCGCACACCGCCGCCCGCGCCGTGCTCTCGCTCGGCGTCGACGTCTCCCGCTGGTACAGCGACCGCGCCCGCCAGACACCCAAGAAGCTGGGCCAGGAGTACAGCGAGCTGGTGCTGCGCATGCTCGGCACGAAACTCTCCTGACCAGTACTGATCGACCTCCGTCGGCGATACCGCCACCAGAGTGACATACCAACCGGTCGGTATCGAGAATTACCCGTTGAGACGTTGACCACATACTAAGCGGTTGTTAACTTGCCCGGACCGCACCGCCGCGGCAGCGCCGAGCGAAGGGCACACCGATGGCCGACAGCGCACCGAACGTCCCCGAAGCCACCGAGCCGACGATCACCCCGACCCAGCGCCGGAGGGCCGCCACCGCCGCGGCACTCGCGTCCTCGGTCGAGTGGTACGACTACTTCGTCTTCGGGATCGCGGCCGCCCTGGTGTTCGGGAAGACCTTCTTCCCCACCACCAACGCGGCGGCCGGCGTCCTCGCCTCTTTCGCGACCTTCGCGGTCGGCTTCCTCGCCCGGCCGCTCGGCGGGATCATCGCTGGCAGCCTCGGCGACAAACGCGGCCGGAAACCCGTGCTGGTACTGGCGATCGCGCTGATGGGCGCGGCGACCACGCTGATCGGCGTGCTCCCCACCTACGACACGATCGGCATCGGCGCGCCGATCCTGCTGGTCCTGCTGAGGCTCGTGCAGGGTGTCGCGGTCGGCGCCCAATGGGGCGGCGCGATGCTGCTCGCCACCGAGTACGCGCCGCCCGGCAAACGCGGGCTCTACGGCAGCCTCGTCCAGCTCGGCGTGCCGATCGGCGTGGTGCTGGCGAACACCGTGTTCCTGGTCGCGGCGCAGGTCGCCCCGCCGTCCGACTTCCTCACCTGGGCCTGGCGGATCCCTTTCCTGGTCGGCATCCTCGTGCTCGGGCTGGCCTGGTACATGCACGTCAAGATCGACGAGACGCCGGAATACCGCCGGGCGGCGGCGAAACTCGCCGCCGAGGAACGCGGCCAAGCCAAGTCGCCGCTGCGCGACGTCCTGCGCAACCACAAAGGCACCGTGCTGCTGGCAGGCGGCTCGTTCATGGTCAACACCGCCACGTTCTACATCCTGCTCAACGGCGTCCTCGACTACACCACCCGCCATCTGGGCATGTCGCGGACCACCGTGCTCGTCGCGACCCTGCTGATCAGCACGCTGCAACTGGCGATCATCCCGTTGTCGGCGAAACTGTCCGACCGGATCGGCAGGCTCAAGATCTACACCTTCGGCGCCGCCGGTATCGCGCTCTGGGCGATACCGATGTTCCTGCTGATCGACACGGCTTCGCTGCCGCTGCTCGTGGTCGCCTCGTTCGTCGGGTCGATGTTCCTCGGCATCATGTACGGCCCACAGGCCGCGCTGTTCGCCGAACTGTTCACCGCCGAGATGCGCTACACCGGCGCTTCGCTCGGCTATCAGATCAGCGCGGTCGTCGGCGGCGGGCTCGCGCCGTTCATCATGGTGCTGCTGCTGGAAACCACCGGGACCTCGATGTCGGTCTCGCTCTACATCATCGTGCTGGCGTTGATCTCGCTCGGCTCCATCGGCCTGCTGGCGAGGCGCGCCAAACGTGCCGCACAGCCCAGTTCGGGCTCATTCGACCGCGCGCGTGAAGCGGTCGGCGACCAGCCGTAGCCGCTCCTTGACCTCGTCCGGCGCTTCCTCGACGACGAAGTCGACGTCCCATTGGGCGAAGTAGTACGGCACCGTGGAAAGGTTGTTGGATCCGACGCGGACCCGGCTGGTGCGCTCGTCGATGGCCTCGATCGTCCCGACGGTCGCCGGCACCCACTCGGCGAGCGCGTCCGCCGAGGCGTTCACCCGCAGCACCATCTGATGCGGATACGGCGACGACGAGATCCCGCGCGAGACGTAGGCCGCGAGGTCCTCGGCGGGCGGTTCCCTCGGCGTGAAGCGGAAACTGGTGTCCGGGACGCCGTCGATCCGGTCCACGCGGAAGGTCCGCCAGTCGTCGCGGTCGAGGTCGAACGCGACGAGATACCAGCGGCGCCCGGTGTGCACCATGCGCAGCGGCTCGACGCGGCGCTCGCTGACGTCGCCGTTGTAGCCGCGGTAGCCGAACCGGAGCCGCTGATGGTCGCGGCACGCGGACGCGATGACCGTCAGCGCCTCCGCGTCGATGATCGGACCGGCGCCGCCGAGCGGGATCATCGCGGTGTTCAGCGCGGCCACCCGGTGCCGCAGCCGGGCGGGCAGCACCTGCTCCAGTTTCGTGAGCGCGCGCACCGAGGTCTCCTCGATCCCCGAGACCGTCCCGTTCGCGGCCGTGCGGAGCCCGACGGCGACCGCGACGGCCTCGTCGTCGTCCAGCAGCAGCGGCGGCAACGCGGCCCCCGCGCCGAGCCGGTAGCCGCCCGCGACACCGGGGGTCGCGTGCACCGGGTAGCCCAGCTCCCGCAGCCGCTCGACGTCACGCCGGACCGTGCGGACGTCCACCCGCAGCCGGTCGGCCAGGTCGGCGCCCGGCCAGTCGCGCCGCGCCTGGAGCAGGGAGAGCAGCCTCAGCAGCCGTGCCGACGTGCCCGTGGTCATCGGTTCGCTCGCTTCATGGGAACGAGTGTGGCAGAGATCGAGGACAGATCCGGTCCGCATTGGGCCCGGTGGGTCGTGAGTGGTAAGTGACGTTAGAACGTCACTTACCACTCACGACCCACCCGACCGACGCTCACGAGGCCGTAAGGTGATCCGGGTGATCGATCCCGCTCATCTGCTGTCCGTCGCCCGCGAAGAGGCCGAGCTCGGCAAGGCCGAGGGCGGGGTCCCGATCGGCGCCGCGCTCTTCGACACCGACGGCGTCCTGCTCGGCCGCGGCCACAACCGCCGGGTCCAGGACGGCGACCCGTCGATGCACGCCGAGACCTCCGCGTTCCGGAACGCGGGCAGGCGACCGCACTACCGGGACACCATCATGGTCACCACCCTCTCCCCTTGCTGGTATTGCAGCGGGCTGGTGCGCCAGTTCGGCATCGGCCGGGTGATCATCGGCGAGGCGGCCACGTTCGAGGGCGGGCACGGCTGGCTCGAGGAGCACGGCGTCGAGATCACCCTGCTCGACGACCCGGCGTGCATCGCGCTGATGACCGAGTTCATCCGGGATCATCCGGAACTGTGGTTCGAGGACATCGGGGTCCCGACCGAGAACTAGTCGAGCGATTCCTCGGCGTCGAACACGACGGTCCGGTTGCGCCCGGCCGCCTTGGCCGCGCGCAGCGCCTGATCCGCCGCGCCGACGAGCCTGTCGAGCGTCTCGCCGCCGGCGGGATGCGACGCGACCCCGATCGAGACGGTCGCCCCGGCGAACGTCCCACCCAATGAGACGAAGGTCGAGGCGATCCGCAGCCGGATCCGTTCGGCGATCGCGTGCGCGTCGAATCTGCTCGTACCGGGCAGCAGGACGACGAACTCCTCGCCGCCGAACCGGCCGACCAGGTCCGCCGCCCGGACCTCCGCGCGCAAAGTGTCCGCCACGGCGCGGAGGACGTCGTCACCGACGTGCCTGCCGTGCCGATCGTTGAGCCGGGCGAAATGGTCGAGGTCGAGCATCACCAGCGAAAGATCGGCGCCACGGCCGCGAATCAGGTCGAACTGGGTACGCGCACCGTCCATCCAGGACGACGCGGTCAGCAGCCCGGTTCCGGTGTCCGTACCCGCGTGGCCGCGCAGCGCGCGCATCGTCCCGGCCCGGTGCAACACCACGAGCGCACCGGCGAGTACCACGGTGACGAGCGGCCAGTCCACCGCCGACCACGCGAGCAGCAATCCGAACGCGACCATCGCCGCGTCGAAGGCGAATCCCGACGGCTCCGCGCCGAATTCCGCCGCGGGCGCGGCAAGCGCGGCGTCGACGGACAGGAACACCAGCCCGGTCGCGAAAACCAGGGCGAAACTTTCGAAATCCCTTGTCGCGTCGGCGAACGGGGGCGCACCCAAGAGCACCGGGATGATCGAGGCCCCCAGCGCCGACAGCATGGTCGCGGACGCCGCGAACACCTGGCGGTGCGGGATTCCGCGCCGGATCCGGAACCAGCGGTACCCCGCCGAAGCGACGACGAGCAGGGCGGCCAGCGCGGGCGGCACCAGCAACGCGCCCGCGAAGATCCAGGCGGCGTCCAGCCCGGCACCGAGCCGGGTGTCGGCCCGGGATCGCTCGACGGTACGCGAAAGCTCAGAGCTGAGGATCATTCCCGCCAGCAGAGCGGAAAACGGGAGCAGTGACGACGGCGCGGGCGGCCGCAGCACGAAGAGGTAGGCGGTGGCGGCGAAGGCGGCGGCGTCGACGAGGAGCAGGTACCCGATCAGGCCCCGCCTGGGTAGTTCCCACAGGCTCCAGGACCCCAACAGCCGGCGCGGCGCGGCGAGCCGGTCTCTCCGGCCGCGGCTTCCGGTCGCCATCAGGGAGTCCCCCACCATTTCGGCAAAGTAGCCGGTTCCGGCGGTGGTGTCGATCCTCTTTCCGGGTCATGACCCCCCTACTAAGGTCGGTCGTTTCCGCCCGGAAACCCGGTGAATTCTTGACAGTCCTCAATGGTCTAGTCCACTGTGAGGGAGCGCACCCTCCCGGTTGATACGCCGCGTCAAGACGGAGGTGCTCCACACCTGCGCGCCTCACCGCGCGCGTACCAGTTGGAGGACCTATGAAATCCCTACGACGCTGGGCAACACTGGCCACCACCGTCGGCGCCGCTCTCGCCACGGCCGTCGGCCTCGCCCCCGTCGCCTCGGCGGCACCGGACGCGGTGCTCGCCTCGCCGTATCTGTACCAGTGGTCGGGACAGACGGACCCGATCGCCGCGATGAACGCCACCGGGGTCAAGGCCTTCACCCTCGCGTTCATCCTCTCCGACGGCGGTTGCAACCCGAAATGGGACGGCAGCCGTTCGCTCACCGGCTCCGACGCCACGATGATCAACAACATCCGGGCCAAGGGCGGCGACGTCATCCCGTCGTTCGGTGGCTGGTCCGGCACGAAGCTCGGCACGAAGTGCACCACCCCCGCCGCACTCGCCGGCGCGTACCAGAAGGTGATCGACGCCTACAAACTCAAGGCGATCGACCTCGACATCGAGAACACCGACGAGTTCGAGAACAACACCGTCCAGGACCGGATCCTGAACGCCATCAAGATCACGAAGCAGAAGAACCCGGGTCTGCGCGTGGTCATCACCATCCCGACCGAGGTCGGCGGCCCCAACGCGACCGGAAAGCGGCTGATCAACCAGTCGAAGGTGCTCGGCGCGGGCGTCGACGCGTGGTCGGTCATGCCATTCGACTTCTCCAGCGGCGGTGACATGGCGGGCAAGACCCGCAGCGCCGTGGACGGGCTGAAGAACGTCGTGAAGTCCACCTTCGGCCTGAGCGACGACGCGGCCTACCGGCGCAGCGGGCTCTCGTCGATGAACGGGAAGACCGATGTGGCGGGCGAGACCGTCAGCGTCGCCGACTTCCGCGCGATCCGCGACTACGCGGCGAGCAAACATCTCGCCCGGCTGTCGTTCTGGGCGGTGAACCGCGACTGCAACAACTGCGCGGGGATCTCGCAGGGCAAGTACGACTACACGAAGATCGTGGCGGGTTACACCGGCTGACTTCCGTTCCCCACCGGTGTCAGCACTTCGCGAATCCTCCTTTCGCGAAGTACATGAAGGCCCCCTTCCTTGCGCCTGGCGCAAGGAAGGGGGCCTTCATGTACTTCAGGCGAGCCTCAGCGGCCGCAGTCCGGCTCGGTGTTCAGCGGCCGCCCCCGCGACCACACGAGGTCGACCGGATGCACCGAACCGTCCGCGTCGATGGACAGGATCGGCAGAGCCTTGTCGAGCTGGTTCCCCGTCGTCTGGTCGAAAGCGACGAACCCGGTGGCGCCGGGCACCGGCGAGTTGCAGTCGATGCTGCGCACCATGTCCGCCACCGAGACCGGATCCGACGACACGTTCCGCAGCGCGGCCTCGACCGCCGCCGCGACGGCGTCGTGTGCGATCATCGCGGCGCCGTCCCACAACTCCCCCTTGGGAAAACCGTGGGTGCCGGTGAATTCGGCGACGAAGTTGTCGTGGTTCTTCTTGTACGTCGGATACGCCGGATCGGCGGTGAACATCTCCCACTGGTCGGGATAGGCGAGTGCCGTGTAGCGGATCCGGACGCCGATGTCCTTGTTCAGCTCCAAAGGATTCCCGGCGAGCGTGCTCGCGTCGTCGCCGGTCATCACGGTCACCGAATCGAGCCCTTCGCAAGCACCGTCACCCGCCAGCGCCGCCACGAGGGCGCCGAGATCGAGGCCACGGCCGGCGAAGTAGATCAGATCGGGTCTCGCGCCGCAGATGTCGTTGTGCCACCTGCTGAACAGGCCGCGCAGATAAGCCTCACGCGAGGTGTCGGCGAGCGGCTTGACGTCGTAGGTCTTCGTGAAGATGACCGGGATCTTCGACGAGTTCTTGAAAGCCTCGGCGAGCGTGGTCGCGTAGGTGTCTTCCTTGCTGACTCCCTGGATCATCATCACGCGCTGGAAACCGTGCTCGGCGATGTACGCGGCGGCGGCGCGGGCCTCGTCGGTGTTGGTCGGGCCCACGCGGAAGAAGTTCTCGATCCGCGCGCCCCTCGGGTCGGTGTTCATGTTGTCCGCGGTGACGGTCGCGCCGATCGTGGCGATGCCGTGCCGGGACAGCTCCGCCACCAGGGCCCGGCCGTTCTCCGAGCTGATGCCGACGTCGGTGACCGCCACGATGCGCTGGGCGGCCGCCGCGGCGATGATCTCGTCGGCGACGACCCGCCAGTGGTCGGCGTTGCTCCCGTAGTTGGCCAGCAGCAGCTTGAACCCCGGCGGCCCCTTCTTCGGCCAGGCGGCGGTGATCGCACCCTGGACCTCACGCCGCACGAACGAGAACGGCTGGCTGTCGACTTTCGGATCGGGGGCCAGGTTCTCCAGCACCACGATGGTCTTGAAGTTGTCGCCCACCGTGTCGTTGCGGCCCTTGATGAGCTTTTCCAGCGGATCGAGCGGATCGTCGTCCCGCACCGGACCGGAGTCGAGGTTCAACCCGACACAGACGTACGACGAGCCGACCGACTCCTCGTCGGCGCCCACGGTGTGCAGCCCCGCACCACAGGACTCCCACGGTCTGAGTCCTACCAGCGCGGCACCGGCCAGCAGGACGACGACCGCGATCAGCAGCGCCCGATGACGGCGCGCCCAGCCGCGGGGTCGCACCGGTGGGCCCGTCTCCGCGTGTTCACGGGTCTCGGACATACGTGTTCTCAACGAATCGAGCCAGGACATGACGGGGTTCCGTTCAGGTTCAGGGGAATTCGCCGCGGCGGGCGGCTTCCTTGGCCGACACGAGAGCGCCGACGTCGGGCTGGTGCGAAGTGGTGGCCAGCGCGGCGAAGGCGTTCGCGATCACCTGGTGCTGAGCCTGCCCACGGACGGCGAAGGGACTGGCGGTCAGCCAGCCGGCCGCGATGAGCCGGGTGACGTTGTTCCGGATCTCGGAACGATCGGCGGGACAGCGCGCGTTGTCCAGGTTCACCAGTTCGTCGTACAGCTCCGCGTGGTCCCGCTCGGGCGGCAGATCGTCCGGCGCGTTCAGGACCAGTTCGAGCTTCGCGACCCATTCCGCGTGCGGGATCCGGTTGAACTCCCGCTCGAAGAAGGTGACCACTTCGCCGATGTCTCCCAGGGCGAGGTTGCAGTAGGCCAGGCGCACCGGGTCCTGCGCGGTGTCCGGATCGTCGCGCAGAGCCTTGAACTGGTCGGTGTAGGTCGGGCCGTCCCCGTCGCCGCGCCGGGCCAGCGCGGACACCAGGTTCGCGGCGATCCACGGGTGCAGGGTCGCCTGGTCCTCGGTCGGGCCGGCCGAGTTCTTCGCCGTCACCCACAACGCGGTGCGCAGTTCGGTCAGGATCCGCCCGACGTGCGGCTGGTCGATCCGGCTCTGCGCGGCGTCCGGGATCAGCCAGGGCGCGGTCGCGAACGGGGCCGCGGTCACGAAGTCGTCGAGGTGGACGCCATCGAGGTGCTCGGTCAGCCCGAGTCCGGTCAGTCTGCGGTAGCAGGGATCCTGCCCACCGCGGGGATCGGTGGTGAGCAGATCGCGGTCACCTTCGCGCACTTCGCTCGGCCGCAACCGCTCCGTGAGCTGTGCGACCGCCGACGGCAGCCCACCGGTCGCCCGGTGCGCGAGCGTGACCTTCGGGGTCCGCACTCCGGAATCGAGCACGCGCGCGATCCGCCCGATCGGCTGGGGCGAGATCCGGACGGGATAGTAGGGCGAGTCGAGCACACCGTTGCCCGGGTTCGCCCAGTCGTCGTACGAGGCCTCCTCGCAGTCCGTCATCGGCCGGACGGCGGGCGGGGCACCGGACGCGGGTTTCCACGGTGCCAGCCAAGCCGTCCCCCAGTCGTCGTGCCAACGCCCGCTCGTCGCGATGACCAGCAGCGCGTCATGGGCGTCGCGGTCGTTCGGATGCTGGACGGCGTACCGTTCCCGCGCGGTGACCAGGTCGGCGAGGAACTCGGTCCCGCCGGCGTGGTCGACGTCGTCGAGTACCACCACCCAGTTGTGCCAGTGCCTGCGCTGCTGCGAGAGGTCGCAGGCGCAGGGGCTCTTCTCCTCCGGTTTGGCCATCCGCGGATGGTTCTCCCGGACGTCGCCGAGGAACGCGGCCATCAGCCATTCGGTGACCGCCTCGGCGTCACGGGCGCTGCCGTGCGCGAGCCGGTTGAGTTCGAGCAGCGCGTCGAACGGCGATCTTCCCTCCGCGTTGGGGAAGTCGGCCAGGGACCGCAGCGCCTTCCCGAGCCTCGGCCGGATGTTCCGGACCAGATGCGGGAAGGTCTGACGGAACAGATCCGCGTACGGAGGTTCGACGAGACCGGTCGCCTTGGCCGTTTCGGACAGTGTGTCGAGCGCTCTGTCGAGCGCCGGTGTCCAGATGATTCCGTGAAAACTGCTGATCAACGACTTCAGTTGCGCCAGGTCTTCGTCACGATTTCGACCGGAAAGTTCCGCCTGAACCGCGATCAGCGCGATGGTGAATCGAACGAACTGCGGTTTCGGCCGATTCCGCCATTTTCCCGACAACCCGTAGGCGAGTTTTGTGAGCACGTCGATCGTGCCCGCTCTGCCGCCGTGCCCGAAATCGAATCCGGCGTGCACGACACCCCAGCCGAGGTCGTGACGGATCGCTTCCAATGCCGTGGTCTTCCCCGAACCGACCGGCCCGAGCAACAGCGTCACCGGCTGCTGGCGGGACGGCTTGCCCGCCTCGCGGTTGATCAGCATTCTCCGGGCGAACTGCACCGCGGGAGAATGTCGGTCCACACTCATTTTCCTGTTCAACCCCTAGCTGTGCTCCGGGAAGGGAATGGAGAGTGCGAACCATCGTAGGTACCCGGCCGCGCCGAGGGCACAGGAATACCGCCACCCAGACACGAAAGGACGAAATCCGGTAGGAATCGTAATTATCGATCGACGGCGAGCGATACCGTCGATCACCCGATCGGCGCTATCCGCCTTATTGCGGCTGCCTGCCGCCGCCTCGATAGGCGCCGGGATATCCGCCGCCGTAGTAGCCGCGGTACCAGTCCTCGTAGTACTCGTGATCATGGTGACCGGCACGCGGATCAGGCTGTTCTTCGGGCGTGGGCGCCGGCGTCGGGGACGGCGTTTCCGAGCCGTGCATCGACGCGGTCATCGGCGGCGGGGGTGCGACACTGCCGCCCGACGGCCCCGACGGGACGGGCGAGGACACCGCGTCGTCCGGGACATGGATGGCCTGCGGGGCGATGGTCAGCGACGGCGGCGGGAGCGGCACGCCCGGGATGACCTCGGCCGGATCGGCGGGGGTGAGCAGGACGGCCAGCAGGCCGACGACAACGACGCCACCGGCCGAAAGCGCCGAAATCCGCCAGAACTTCCCGCTCCCGGGAGCGACGGCGATCGGCGCCCGGTGCTTCGGCCCGCGCGGTCCCCGGCGACGGGGCGCGGCACCGGCCGCCCGCATCAACTCGCTCAGGGCGTCCCCACCGGCCTCGCGGCGAGCCGTGCGTGCCATCGGCACCTCCAAACCCCGGTCCGCCGATCGACGCGGCGGCCTCAACCCGGGGTGGATATTAGGAACGCGGGAGGCGCTTGTAAACGGAAGTCGTCCACAGCGGACACATGGTGCGACGAAAGGTCAGGCAGCTGCGGTGACCGCGATCGCGTGTCGTCCATCCGATCACGAGTGTCGTCCACCTGATCACACGTGTCGTCCCTTCGGTCACGGGTGTTCGCCATGCTGCGCACGTGCTCGGACGGCGCATGGGCGTGACTGAACGGCCGATACCCGTGATCAGACGGACGACACACGTGATCAGGTGGACGACACTCGTGACTCGACGGCCGACAAGTGACCGGTCGGAAGACTCGCGGGCAGGTCAGGCAGCCGCGGTGACCGCGATCGCGGCCTCGCCCGCCTCGGTCAGTTCGGCGGGCACCCGGCCGGTCACCGCGGAGAGCCCGGTGGACTCGGCGGGGCGGATGTAGCCGCCGTGGGCCAGGGCGTGCGCGGTCATCTGGTCGCAACAGGCGAATCCGTCGATGAAGAGGTCCGGCTCGCAGCTGCACGACATCTCGGCACGGCGGGCCGCGACCGCTCGCAGCATCGCCATCGCTCGATGGGACAGTTCGACCTCTGAACCGGACACCGGACTGGACCTCTCTCGATCAGCTACCCGAATCAGCAGCACTTACACCGTGTTATCGGTCGCTGCTCCATCAGTGTTAACAAGATCTCAGACGTTCTCGGGATTATCCAGGTTCCGTTCGATCTTCTGGCTTTTTGCCACTGCCAGCGTGGGCTCCAGGACGCGCGCCCACTGGGCCACGATCTGCTTGCGGCGCTTCGTGTCGTCGGTCAGCAGATTCGCCAGGCCCAGGCCGCGGGCAAGATCGAGAGTGGCCTGGACCAGCTCGCGGACGCCGGTGTGGGACTCGTCGACGCCGAGCAGTTCCACGGTCACTCGGTGTGCTTCCCTGCCGACCCTGGCTTCCAGCGGCACGAGGGTCGCGCGCAGGGCTTCGTCGGTCGACGCCGCGACCCACAGGTGGAGCGCGGCGCGGAACATCGGCCCGCTGTAAAGGTTGAGCACCATGTCGACGGCCCGTTCGATCCTGGACCGCCCCGACGGCAGCTCGGCGGCGCGGGCGCGCAGCTCCACGATCTGGATCTCGCCGACGTGCTCGACCGCGGCCGCGACCAGGTCCTCCCTGGTCGGGAAGTGGTGCTGGGCGGCACCGCGCGAGACCCCGGCGCGTTCGGCGATCACCGCGACCGTGGTCCCGTTCCAGCCCAGCTCCCCGATCGTCTCGACGGCGGCCTCGACCAGCCGCCGCCGGGTCGTGCGGCTGCGCTCCTGCTGCGGTTCGCGGATCATGACCGTTCTTCGACCCAGAAATCGAGCTGCAGGTCTTCCTCGCTCCCGCCGACGCGGTACTTCGAGAAGTCCGTGACGCCCTCGGCGGCCAGCACCTCGTCGTCGAGGTAGAAGTTCCCCGTCGTCTCGGTGCTCGGTTTGGTGAGGATCGCGTGCGCCGCGTCCGCCATGATCTCCGGCGTCCGCGACTTCGCGGCGAGTTCTGCGCCGACGACGTTGCGGATGGCGGCGGTGTCGATCGTGGTCCGCGGCCACAGCGAGTTCGCCGCGATCCCGTACTGCCGCAGTTCCGCAGCGAGCCCGACGGTCACCAGGCTCATCGAGTACTTCGCGATGCTGTACGCGAGGTGCCCGGCCGTGAACCACTTCTCGTCGAGGCTGATCGGCGGCGACAGCGTCAGGATGTGCGCGTTCTCCGCCAGTTTCAGGTGCGGGATGGCGAGTTTCGACAGCAGGAACGACCCGCGCGCGTTGATGTCCTGCATCAGGTCGTAGCGCTTCATGCTGACCGCTTCGGTCGGCGTCAGGTCGATCGCGCTGGCGTTGTTGAGCACGATGTCGATGCCGCCGAACTGCTCCGCGGTCCGCGCGATCGCGGCCTCGACCGACGTGTCGTCGCGGACGTCGCCGACGATCGGCAGCGCCTGCCCGCCGGCGTCCTCGATCGCCTTGGCCGCCGTGTAGAGCGTCCCCGGCAGTTTCGGGTGCGGCTCGGCGGTTTTGGCCAGCAGGGCGATGTTCGCCCCGTCGCGGGCGGCGCGGACCGCGATGGCCTCGCCGATCCCGCGGCTGCCGCCGGAGATGATGATGGTCTTGCCGTGCAGCGTGCTCATGGACGCCTCCTCAGTAGGACCGCGGCAGGCCGAGGCTGTGCTGGCCGACGAAGTTGAGCACCATCTCACGGCTCACCGGCGCGATCCGGCCCAGCCGGACGGCGGTGACCAGCGTGCCCAGCCCGTATTCACTGGCGAGCCCGTTGCCACCGTGGGTCTGCACGGCCTGGTCGACCGCGCGGATCGCGACCTCGGCGGCGGCGTACTTCGCCATGTTCGCCGATTCGCCCGCGCCGAAGTCGTCGCCGGAGTCGTAGAGCGACGCCGCCTTCTGCGTCATGAGTTTGGCCAGTTCCAGCTCGATCTTGATCTCGGCCAGCGGATGCGCGAGACCCTGGTGGGTGCCGATCGGCGCGCCCCACACCTTGCGCTCGTTGGCGTAGGCGACGCCCTTGGCCAGCGCGTACCGCGCGATGCCGAGCGAGAACGACGCGCCCATGATGCGTTCGGGGTTGAGCCCGGCGAACAACTGCGCGATCGCCGCGTCCTCCTCGCCCACCAGCGCGTCGGCGGGCAGGTGGACGTCGTCGAGGAAAAGGCCGAACTGCTTCTCCGGCGAGACGATGTCCATGTCGATCTGCTTGTACTCGAAGCCTGGCGCGTCGGTCGGGACGATGAACAGCGCGGGCTTCAGCTTGCCGGTCTTGGAATCCTCGGTACGGCCGACGACCAGGACGGCGTCCGCCTCGTCGACACCGGAGATGTAGACCTTCCGTCCACTGAGGACCCAATCGCCGCCGTCGCGTTTCGCGGTGGTGGTGATCTTGTGCGAGTTCGACCCGGCGTCCGGTTCGGTGATCGCGAAGACCATCCGCCTGCTGCCGTCGGCGATGCCCGGCAGCCAGCGCTTCTTCTGCTCGTCGGTGCCGAACCGCGAGATGACCGTGCCGCAGATCGCCGGCGAGACGACCATGAGCAGCAGCGGGCAGCCCGCCGCGGCGAGTTCTTCCAGCACCGCAGCGAGATCCGCGATGCCCGCTCCCCCGCCGCCGTACTCCTCGGGCAGGTTCACGCCGAGGTAGCCCAGCCGTCCGGCCTCGGCCCACAGTTCCTCGGTCTTGAGCCCGGCGCGGGCCTGCTTCGAGTAGTACTCGTGCCCGTACTTCTTGCCCAGTTCGGCGACCGCGGCCCGCAGCGCGACGCGCTCCTCGGGCTCGGTGAAGTTCATCGCGTTCATTCGTCGTCTCCTACCACCGCGAGGATCGTGCCCACTTCGACCTGTTGTCCGACCACCACCGGGAGTTCGGTCACGACGCCGTCGGCGGGCGCCGCGATCCGGTGTTCCATCTTCATCGCTTCCAGCCACAGCAGCGGATCGCCGGTCTTGACGGTGTCGCCGGCCTCGACCGCGAGCCGGACGACGGTGCCCGGCATCGGCGCCACGAGCGAACCGGCGGCGAGCGCCGCGTCGGGATCGGGGTACCGCGGCACCACGTTCAGTTCGACGGCGCCGTCGGGCGAATCGACGTACACGGCGTCGCCGTACCGGGCGACACCGAACTTCCGCCGCACCCCGGAGACTTCCAGGACCACGCTGCCGGACTCGGCCGAAACCAGTTCGACGCCTTCGAATCCGTCCGCACGCAGCCCGTCGCGACCGAGGGTGTAGACGACCTCGATCTCGTCCTCTCCCTGACGAAAACGTTTGCGCTGCCCTTGCGAGCGGACGTTGCGCCAGCCGCTCGGCAGTCGTCCCTGCACCTGCGCGCCCGCCCGGTTCACGGCGGCACCGGTCAAAGCCGCGGCGAGCGCGGAAATCCGTACGGTGTCCACAGTGGCCAGTGGCCGGGCCAGGGTTTCGAGCCCGTGCCGGTCGAAGAACGCCGTATCGGTCTCGCCCGCGAGGAAAGCCTCGTGCCGCAGGACGTTCACCAGCAGGTCGCGGTTGGTCACCACGCCGTGGATCTCCGCGCCCGCCAGTGCTCCGGCCAAGGCCCGTGCCGCGCTCCGGCGGTCCGGGGCGAACGCGATGACCTTGGCGAGCATCGGGTCGTAGTGCACGCCGACGGCCTGGCCGCTGACGAAACCGGAGTCGAGCCGGACACCCGGGCCGACTTCGAATTCCCGCTGCGCGGCGGGAAGCTCGAAGCGGTGCAGGGTGCCGCTCTGCGGCTGCCAGCCCGCGGCCGGGTCTTCCGCGTAGAGCCGGACCTCGATCGCGTGGCCCCGCGTCTCCGGCTCGTCGATCGGCAGGTGCTCGCCCTCGGCGATGCGCAGTTGCAGCGACACGAGGTCGAGTCCGGTCGTGGCCTCGGTGACCGGGTGTTCCACCTGGAGCCGGGTGTTCATCTCCAGGAAGTAGAACCGCCCGTCCGGGCCGGCCAGGAACTCGACCGTTCCGGCGCCGACGTAGTCGATCGCCTGCGCGGCCTTGCGCGCGGCGTCGAACAGCGCCTCCCGCATGGCTTCGTCGACGAACGGCGACGGCGCCTCCTCGACGACCTTCTGATGGCGGCGCTGGATCGAGCATTCCCGCTCCCCCACCGCCCACACCGTGCCGTGGGTGTCGGCGAGCACCTGGACCTCGATATGCCGTCCGGTCTCCAGATACCGCTCGCAGAACACGGTCGGGTCGCCGAACGCCGACGCGGCTTCCGCGCTCGCTCCTTCGACGGCCTCGGCGAGTTCGCCGAGCGAGCGCACGACACGCATACCCCGTCCGCCACCACCGGCGGAAGCCTTGACCAGCAAGGGAAGGTCGGCCTCGGTGACCTCTGCCGGGTCCAGTTCGGACAGGATCGGGACACCAGCGCCGGCCATCATCCGCTTGGACTCGACCTTGGAGCCCATGCTCTCGATGGCCTCCGGCGGCGGGCCGACCCAGGTCAGTCCGGCGTCGATCACGGCTCGCGCGAACGCGGCGTTCTCGGACAGGAAGCCGTAACCGGGGTGGATCGCGTCGGCGCCGGTCTCGACGGCCGCCTTGATCAGCAGTTCGGCGCGCAGATAGGTGTCGGACGGCGCGTTGCCCGGCAGCCGGACGGCGACGTCCGCCTCGGCGGTGTGCGGCGCGTCGGCATCCGCGTCGGAGAACACCGCGACCGTGCCGATCCCGGCGTCACGGCAGGTGCGGAACACGCGGCGGGCGATCTCGCCGCGGTTGGCGACCAGAAGCTTCTCGATCATGCCGCTCACATCCTGAAGACGCCGAAGCCTTCGGCGCCCTTCACTGGTCCATTGTGGATCACGGACAGGCTGAGCCCGAGCACCGTGCGGGTGTCGCGAGGATCGATGATCCCGTCGTCGTAGAGCATTCCGGAGAGGAACATCGGCATCGACTCGGCCTCGATCTGCCCCTCGACCATGGCGCGCATGGCGGCGTCGTGCTCCTCGTTGTAGTCCTGGCCGCGCGACGCGGCGGCGGCGCGGGCCACGATGGACAGCACGCCTGCCAGCTGTTGCGGCCCCATGACCGCGGATTTCGCGCTGGGCCAGGCGAAGAGGAACCGGGGATCGTAGGCGCGGCCGCACATGCCGTAATGCCCGGCTCCGTAGGAAGCGCCCATGAGCACCGACAGATGCGGGACCTTCGAGTTCGACACGGCGTTGATCATCATCGCGCCGTGCTTGATGATGCCGCTCTGCTCGTATTCCTTGCCGACCATGTAGCCGGTGGTGTTGTGCAGGAAGACCAGCGGCGTGTCGATCTGGTTGGCCAGCTGGATGAACTGCGCCGCCTTCTGCGACTCCTCGCCGAAGAGCACGCCTTGGGCGTTGGCGAGGACGCCGACCGGGTAGCCGTGGATGCTCGCCCAGCCGGTGGCGAGACTGCTGCCGTACAAGGGTTTGAACTCGTCGAAGTCCGAACCGTCGGCGACCCTGGCGATCACCTCGCGCGGGTCGAACGGCACCTTGAGGTCGGTGGGCACGATGCCGAGCAGGTCTTCGGCGGAGTACAGCGGCTCGGCGTAGTCCGGCTTCGGCGTCGGCCCCTGCTTGGTCCAGTTGAGCCGTTTGACGATGCTGCGCCCGAGCCGGATCGCGTCCTCTTCGTCCGCCGCGAGGTAGTCGGCGAGACCCGAGGTGCGGGCGTGCATTTCGGCGCCGCCGAGCGATTCGTCGTCGGACTCCTCACCGGTGGCCATCTTGACCAGCGGCGGCCCGCCGAGGAACACCTTCGCGCGTTCCTTGACCATCACGACGTAGTCCGACATGCCGGGCAGGTACGCGCCGCCCGCGGTCGAGTTGCCGAACACCAGCGCGATCGTGGGCACCTTCGCCGCCGAAGACCGCGTGATGTCGCGGAAGATCCGGCCGCCGGGGATGAAGATCTCCTTCTGCGTCGGCAGATCCGCACCGCCGGACTCGACGAGGTTGATCACCGGCAGGCGGTTCTGCGCGGCGATGTCCGCGGCGCGATAACTCTTCTTGGCCGTCCACGGATTGCTCGCCCCGCCTTTGACCGTGGGGTCGCTCGCCGAGATCATGCATTCGACGCCTTCGACGACGCCGATGCCGGTGATCACGCTGGCGCCGACCTGGTAGTCCGAACCCCAGGCCGCCAGCGGTGACAGTTCCAGGAACGGCGAGTCCTCGTCGAGGAGGAGTTCGATCCGCTCACGGGCGAGCAGCTTGCCTCGTTTGCGATGCCGGGTGACGTACTTCTCGCCGCCACCCGCGATCGCCTTCGCCTGCTCGCCGTCGATCTCGGCGAGCTTGCCGAGCATGGACTCGCGGTTGGCCGCGAACTCCTCGCTCCGGCTGTCCACTGTGGACCTGATCGTGCTCATGCGGTGTATCCCAATCGCTTCGCGGCCAAGCCGGTGAGGATCTCGTTGGTCCCGCCACCGATGCCGAGGATGCGCACGTCACGGTAGTGACGCTCCACTTCGGACTCCCGCATGTAGCCGAGTCCGCCGTGCAGTTGCACGGCCTCGTTGACCACCCATTCGGCGGTCTCGACGGCGGTGTTCTTCGCGAAACAGGCTTCGGCGATGACCTCTTCGCCCGCGACGTGCCGCTGGGCGACCTGCCGGGTGTAGGCGCGGGCGACGTCGATCTTGCGGGCCATCTCGGTGAGCTTGTGCTGCACCAGCTGCCGGGAGATCAGCGGGCGGCCGAACGTCTCCCGCAGACGGCACCAGTCCAGGGTCAGGTCGAGCGCCCGCTGCGCGTGCGCGTAACCCTGCACCGCCAGCGAGACCCGCTCGGTGACGAACTGCGTGGCGACCTGCGCGAATCCGCTGTTCTCGGCGCCGATCAGGTTCTCCGCGGGCACCCGGACGTCCACATAGGACAGCTCGGCGGTGTCCGAGCAGAGCCAGCCCATCTTCTCCAGCTTGCGGGAGATGGTGAAGCCCGGCGTACCGCGTTCGACCACGATGAGCGAGAGGCCGTGGGCGCCGGATTCCCCGGTGCGGACGACGGTGGTCACGAAGTCGGCGCGGCAGCCCGAGGTGATGAAGGTCTTGGCGCCGTTGATGACGTATTCATCGCCTTCACGGACGGCCGTGGTGCGGATCCCGGCGACGTCCGAACCGCCGTCGGGTTCGGTGACCGCGAGCGAGCCGATCTTGGCGCCTTCCAGCGTCGGCCGGACCCAGCGTTCGATCTGCACCGGATCCCCGGCCGCCGCGATGTGCGGGACGGCGATTCCGCAGGTGAACAGCGACGCGAAGAGTCCACCGGAACCGCCGGCGTAATGCAGTTCCTCGGCGATGACGACGGCGTCGAGGTATTCGCCGCCCCCGCCGCCGACCTCTTCGGGGAAACCGACGCCGAGCAGCCCGAGTTCGCCCGCCTTGCGATGCAGGTCGCGCGGCAGTTCGCCCTCGCGCTCCCAGTCGTCGAGATGCGGCAGGATCTCGGCTTCGGCGAACCGCCGGACGGTCTTGCGCAGCTCGGCGCGTTCCGGCGTGGAGAAGGGGTCGGTCACAGGAGAGCCTCCGGGATGTCGATCTCGCGGGAGCGCAGCCATTCCCCGAGTGCCTTCGCCTGCGGGTCGAACCGCGCCTGCGACGCGACGCCCTCGCCGAGGATGCCTTCGACGACGAAGTTGAGCGCCCGCAGGTTCGGCAGGAGATGCCGCCGGACCTCGAGGTCCGCGGTCTCCGGGAGCAGCAGTTTGAACTCGGTGACGGTGAGCCGGTGCGCGAGCCAGCGCCACGCCTCGTCCGAACGAGCCCAGACGCCGACGTTCGCGTTGCCGCCCTTGTCACCGCTGCGGGCGCCGATCACCTTGCCCAGCGGTGCCCGCCGGACCTCGGCCTGCGTGAACGGGGCGGGCAGCTGCTCATTGTCCACTTCGGAAAGAGGCAGCGTTTCGGCGGCGGGCGCGATGTCGCGACGTGTTCCGTCCGGCAGCACGGCGACGTGCGGAACCTCTCGCGCGTCGACGAAAGCGGCCCGGTAGACGCCGTAGGGCGACGCCGCCGACGGCGGTGCGGTGACATGGAAACCGGGATAGCTGGCCAAGGCCAGCTCGATCGCCGCTCCGCTGAAGGCACGTCCGGCGACCTCCGGGTCCGAGTCCTTCACCGCGACGTGCAGCAACGCGCTCGCCTGCTGCTCGGTTTCGGCGTCGGGCCGGTCGGTGCGGGCCAGCGTCCACCGGACGTCGGCGGGCGGCCGTGCCTTGAGCGCGCCTTCGAGTTGTTCCTTGACCAGCGCGGCTTTCGCTTCGACGTCGAGTCCGGTGAGGACGAACGTCGTCTCGTTGCGGAAGCCGCCGAGACCGTTCAGGCAGACCTTGAGCGTCGGCGGCGGCGGTTCGCCGGTGACGCCGCTGATCCGGACCCGGTCCTGGCCGTCGTCGGCGAGCGTCAGGGTGTCGAACCGCGTCGTGACGTCCGGCCCGGCGTAACGAGCGCCGGTGATCTCGTAGAGCAGTTGCGCGGTAACGGTTCCGGCGTTCACGATGCCGCCGGTGCCGGGGTGCTTGGTGATCACGCTGGAGCCGTCGGCGGAGATCTCGGCGATCGGGAAGCCCGGGACGCCGATCTCGTGTTCGGTGAAGAAGGCGTAGTTGCCGCCGGTGGCCTGCGTGCCGCATTCGATCACGTGCCCGGCCGCGACCGCGCCCGCCAGCGCGTCGTAGTCGTCGCGCGCCCAGCCGAAGTGCGCGGCCGCGGGGCCGACGATCACCGAGGCGTCGGTGACGCGCCCGGTCACCACGATGTCGGCGCCCGCGTTCAGGCATTCCGCGATCCCCCACGCGCCGAGGTAGGCGTTGGCGGTCAACGTCTTGCCGAAGCCGAACTCTTCCGCGCGCTGGATCAGGTCGTCGCCCTCGACGTGCGCGATCGCGACGTCGACGCCGAGTTTCGCGGCCAGTTCGCGAAGCGCGTCCGCGAGTCCGGCGGGGTTCAGCCCGCCGGCGTTGGCGACGATCTTGACGCCCTTTTCCTTGGCCAGCGCGAGGTTGGCCTCCATCTGGCGGAGGAACGTCTTGGCGTAGCCGCGGTTCGGGTCCTTCATCCGGTCGCGCCCGAGGATGAGCATGGTCAGCTCGGCCAGGTAGTCGCCGGTCAGCACGTCGAGCGGGCCGTCGGTGAGCATCTCGTGCACGGCGGAGAAGCGGTCGCCGTAGAACCCGGACGCGTTGCCGATCCTGATGAGCCCCGTCATGCGAACTGCCCCGGCTGCCGTCCGGCGCCGGGAGGCCCGGCGAAGGCCTGCGCGATCCCGAGCCATTCTTCGACGTCGGCGCCGGTGGCGACCAGGTCGGTGTCGTCGGGATGACGGCGCTGCGTGATGACGAGACAGAAGTCGACCGCGCTCCCGGTGAGCCGCTGCCCGGCGTCCTCGGGCCCGAAGGCCCAGGTGGTGCCGTCCGGCGCGGCCAGCTCGACGCGGAATTCCTCGGCGGGCGGGGCGAGCGAGTTGAGCTTGTAGGCGAAGTCGCGGGTGCGGGTCCCGAACCGGGCGATGTGCCAGATCCTGGCCGAGTTCTCACGCGTGAGGCCGAGCGCGTCGAAGATGTCCTGGCCGTGCGCCCAGGTCTCCATGAGGCGCGCGGTCACCATGGACGCGGCGCTCATCGGCGGCCCGTACCAGGGGATCTTCTGCCCGCTGGGCACCGCGGCGAGCGCTTCGGCGAGTTCCGCGCGGCCGGCGCGCCATGCGGCCAGCAGCTGCCGCGGCGGCGTTTCCGCGCCCTCCGCCGCGCCGTCATCGACGTAGCTCTCCCCGGTCGCGAGGAGCCCCTCGATCTCGGCCTGCCACTCGGCCTCGGAGCCGCGCGCCGCGATCAGCGCCTTGTCGTCCGTCCAGGCCAGATGAGCGATCTGATGGGCGATCGTCCAGCCTTCGGCCGGGGTCTGCCGCGCCCAGTCCGACGCGGGCAGATCCGCCACCACGTCGTCGATGGCCTGCGATTCCGCCGCGAGATCCCCAAGGATCACGCCCAGGTCAGCCATGCCCGCCTCCTCGCGTCTCGTCCCAGGCTGGCACCCTCCGCAAGAAAAATCAAGCACGCCTGATTGTTTTGCTCGCGCGTGAAGAGGCTTCAGCACGCTGCCGCCGTCGGCCCCCAGGCCAGGGTGTCACTGACTGTGTGGATTTTGGTGCGTTGGACGCACAGAAATCCACACGGTCCGCGTGACCGGTCCGGTCGCGAAGGGGTGTGTGGAAGTAGGGACGTCGAACGTCCCTACTTCCACACACCTCTCACCATGAGTGACACCGCACGCTTGCCCGAATCGCCACTCACGACCAACCCGACCCACCGCTCGTCAGGGCCGCTCGAACTCCCGGATCAGCACCGGGTACTGCTCCCCGCCGTGCCCGGCCGCGATCGCGCGGTCGGCCATCGCCTTGATCAGCTTCGGGAGTTCGGCGTTCACCCCCAGCGCCTCGCTCTCCTCCACCATGTGCGCCATCGCCCGCGCGTCGGTCTCCAACGCCGACACCTCCGCGGGGAAGGCGCCCTTGTCGACCTGCTCCGCGTATCCGGGCAGCCAACCGGCCACCCCGGCGGCGATCTGTTGCGCGAACGGCGCGTACGTCGCGGCGTCGACACCGGCGGTCTTGAGCATCGCGGTGCCCTGGAGCCACGCGTTCAGGACGCTCCACATCATCGTCAGGCCCGCGACGTCGTACAGGGACGCGAGCCCGGGGTCCTCGCCGAGGTGGCTGACCGTGCCGAGCGCGCCGAGGTCGAAGTCCGGCCGCGGCCCGCTCAGCAGGATCACCGCCTCGGCGGTCCCGATCGACGACGGGATGGCCATGATCGCGCCGTCCAGGTAGCGGGCGCCGCGTTTTTCGGCCCAGGCGGCGGTTTCCCGCGCTTGAGCGGAGTCGCCGGAGGTCAGGTTGACCAGGGTCGCGCCCTCCAGCGCGGCGTCGTCGAGCAGGTCAAGGACGGCGGGATAGTCGGTGAGGCACACGATCGTCACGCCGCCGGCCTCGAGCGCGTCGCCCACGGTCGGGGCGAGCCGGGCGCCGTCGGCGACGAGGGATTCGGCCTTCGTGGCCGTCCGGTTCCACACGGTCGTGGGATGTCCGGCCGCGAGGAACGCGCGGGCGAGCGCGGTCCCCATCAGGCCGAGGCCGAGAACTGTCACAGGTGCGGTGGTTTCGCTGTTCATGGCAGCATCGTCGACGTTGAGACCGGTATGAAGGTCAAGGGGAAAGCATGAAAATCGGGGAACTGGGCCGCCGCACGGGCGTCAACACCCATCAGTTGCGTTACTACGAAGCGCAAGGACTCCTGGAAGCGGAGCGCGGCACGAACGGCTACCGCGAGTACGACGAGAACGCCGTCCTACGGGTGAAGCAGATCCGGCATCTGCTCGCCGCGGGCCTGTCGTCCGAGGACATCGCGTACCTGCTGCCCTGCGCGATCGGCGAGGAGCCCGAGCTGATCGGCTGCCCCGAGTTGCTCGCCGCGATGCGCGTGCGGCTCACCAGGCTCGACGAACAGCTCGCCAGGATCGCGCGATCCCGCGACGCGCTCGCCGGGTACATCGAAGCGGCCGAACAAACCGGAAAGAAGACCTACGAGCTCTTCGCCTGAGCCTTATTGACACCTTGTCAACGGAGCCTTACTTTCACGTCATGAGCGCGTACGCCGAAATCACCTACGAGGTCGCCGACCGCATCGCGACTGTCACGCTCAACCGGCCGGAAGCCCGCAACGGCTACACCATCCGCATGGCCGACGAGCTCGGCGACGCGATGGACCGGGCCGACCGCGACGAAGACGTCCGGGTGGTGATCCTGACCGGCAACGGCAAGGACTTCTCGGTGGGCGCGGACCTCACGCAGGGCGGTTTCGACTTCGACCCGGAGACCGGGCCGGACGCGGCGTGGCAGGAGCCGGCGGGACGCTGCTCGAAACGGATCTTCACGATGAACAAGCCGGTGATCGCCGCCCTGCGGGGCGCGGCCGTCGGCGGCGGCGTCACGATCACGCTGTCGTGCGACTACCGCCTGGCGTCCACCGACTCCCGGTTCGGCTTCGTGTTCGTCCGCCGCGGCATCTACCCCGAAGGCGCGTCGGCGTGGTTCCTCCCCCGGCTCGTCGGGATGGGCACGGCACTCGACTGGATGATCAGCGGCCGCGTTTTCGGCGTCGAGGAAGCGAAAAGCGCCGGTCTGGTCCACAGTGTCCACGAGCCAGGGGAAGTGCTCGGCAAGGCCCGCGAACTGGCGCTGGAGATCGCCAAGACCACGTCACCGGTTTCGGTCGCGGTGACCCGCCAGCTGCTGTACCGGATGGCGAGCGCCGAATCACCGTTCCCCGTGCACGAACTGGACTCGCGGCTGATCGGCGGCCTGGGCTCGAGCCCGGACGCCGTCGAAGGAGTCGTGTCCTTCCTCCAGAAACGACCACCGGAGTTCTCCATGCGCGTCGACACCGACCAGCCCGACTACCTGCCGTGGCGGAACGCGTGACCGCCTATCCCCCGGAGCCGTGGAACCTGGCGGGCCAGGCCTATCTGTCGGTCTGGCGTGTCCCGGTGAGCGACCTGCCCGCGCTGCCCGACGGCGTCGAACCGGTCGTGGCGGCCGGCCGCGCGCAGGTGTTCACCGCCTGGATCGACTACCAGGAACCCGGACAGCTCCAGTATCACGAGCTGCTGGCGACGGTCGCGGTCCGCGGCGAACGCCTCTCCAGCTCCATCACGGACATCTGGGTCGACAGCGAGGTCTCGCTCGCCGGCGGCCGCGCGCTGTGGGGCATCCCCAAGGACCTCGCCGCGCTCGACTTCACCCACGGGCGGACGTTCACCGCCTCGGCGGCCACCCAGGAGGACTGGATCGCGACGGCCGCCTTCACCACCCGCCCGAGCCTTCCGATCCGGATGCCCGCGGCCTTCGACGTCGTCCAGATGTTGGACGGCCGTCTCAAAAGAAGCCCCGTCCGGGCGAAGGCGCGGCCGTGCCCGGCGGCCGCGGATTGGCGGCTCAACGAGCACGGACCGCTGGGCTTCCTGGCCGGTCAGCGGCCCGTCCTGAGCGCCCGCCTGCGCGATTTCACGATCGTTTTCGGCGGCTGACCAGCAGCCCAGCGTGATCGTCTAACCCGCCAGGGTGAGACCACGACACGCCACCCATTGGGGCACGTGCAGCCTCCGACCCCTACATGTAGTCTCTGGGAACCGGCACCGCCCAGCGACGGGGAGACCGCTCGGGAGCGGTTGTCGGACAGCTTTGTGAACGTGCAGCGCACGGCCTTGTGAGGCCTTGTGGTGCTTCGACGCGCCCTTTTGGAGACATGCATGTCAGTCGATACCGGTCAGCGGCCACCTTCGTCTTCGGACACCACGCCCGCGACCGTGCGAGTCATCCGGCGGGACGGCAGCGTGTCCCCCTTCGACGCGAACAAGATCTCGGTCGCCGTGACCAAGGCCTTCCTCGCCGTCGAGGGCGGTGACGCGGCCGCCTCGTCGCGGATCCACCACCTGGTCAAGGAATTGACCGAGCAGATCGAGACCACCCTGCTCCGCCACGCCGGCCCCGAGACCGCGCTGCACATCGAGCAGATCCAGGACATCGTCGAGCTCGCGCTGATGCGCGGCGAGCACCACAAGGTCGCCCGCGCGTACGTCCTCTACCGCGACGAGCGCGCGAAGGCCCGCGAGTCCGAGAAGCCCGCGTCGTCCGACGTCGCCATCAGCGTCAAGGCGGCAGACGGTTCGCTCCGCCCGCTCGACTGGGCCCGCGTCTCGCACGTGGTCGGCGAGGCCGTCGCCGGACTCGACGACGTCTCGGCCGAGCCGGTGCTGGCCGAGGCCAAGCGCAACCTCTACGACGGCATCAGCGCCGACGAGCTCGCCCTCGCCCAGATCATGGCCGCGCGCGTGCTCGTCGAGCAGGAGCCGAACTACTCCTACGTCAGCGCCCGGCTGCTGGCGGACAAGCTCCGCGGCGAGGCGCTCAGCTACCTCGCGGGCGTGCCGCAGCAGGCCAGCCAGGACGAGATGACCACCCGGTACCCGCAGTACTTCCGGGACTACCTCAAGCGCGCCATCGAGCTGGAGCTGGTCAACCCGGAGCTGCAGACCTTCGACCTGGACAAGATCACCGCGGCCATCCACGC
The DNA here is from genome assembly GCF_001995215.1 of Amycolatopsis azurea DSM 43854. Classification (GTDB taxonomy): domain Bacteria; phylum Actinomycetota; class Actinomycetes; order Mycobacteriales; family Pseudonocardiaceae; genus Amycolatopsis; species Amycolatopsis azurea. The sequence continues at coordinate 405,049 of NZ_MUXN01000016.1, read as the reverse complement.
CGAGCGTGACCTCGACTTCGGCTTCCTGGGCCTGCAGACCCTGTACGACCGGTACTTCCAGCACCACAACGGCGTCCGCTTCGAGCTGCCGCAGGCGTTCTTCATGCGCGTCGCGATGGGTCTGGCGATCCGCGAGGACGACCGTGAGGCCCGCGCGATCGAGTTCTACGAGCTGCTCTCGTCGTTCCACTTCATGGCGTCCACCCCGACGCTGTTCAACTCGGGCACCACGCGCCCGCAGCTGTCGTCCTGCTTCCTGACCACCGTCGACGACGACCTGGACTCGATCTTCCAGGCGTACAAGAACAACGCGCTGCTGGCGAAGTACTCGGGCGGTCTCGGCAACGACTGGACCCCGGTCCGCGGCCTCGGCGCGCACATCAAGGGCACCAACGGCCAGTCGCAGGGTGTCGTGCCGTTCCTCAAGATCGCCAACGACACCGCCGTCGCGGTGAACCAGGGCGGCAAGCGCAAGGGCGCGGCCTGCGCGTACCTCGAGACCTGGCACGTGGACATCGAGGAATTCCTCGACCTGCGCAAGAACACCGGTGACGACCGTCGTCGTACGCACGACATGAACACCGCGAACTGGGTGCCGGACGAGTTCCTCCGCCGGGTCGAGGCAGACGCGCAGTGGACGCTGTTCTCGCCGAACGAGACCCCGGACCTGCACGACCTCTACGGCACCGCGTTCGCCGAGCGCTACCGCGAGTACGAGGCCGCCGCCGAACGCGGTGAGCTGAAGGTGTTCCGCAAGGTCCGCGCGATCGACCTGTGGCGCCGCATGCTGACCATGCTGTTCGAGACCGGCCACCCGTGGATCACCTTCAAGGACCCGTGCAACCTGCGCTCGCCGCAGCAGCACGTGGGTGTCGTGCACTCGTCCAACCTGTGCACCGAGATCACCCTGAACACCACCACCGACGAGGTCGCGGTCTGCAACCTCGGCTCGGTGAACCTGCTCAAGCACGTCACCCCCGAGGGCATCGACGCGAAGCGCCTCGAGAAGACCGTGCGCACCGCTGTCCGCATGCTCGACAACGTGATCGACATCAACTTCTACACCATCCCGGAAGCACGCCGCTCCAACCTGCGGCACCGCCCGATCGGGCTGGGCCTGATGGGCTTCCAGGACGCGCTGTTCGAGATCGGTGTCCCGCTGTCCTCGGAAGAGGCCGTCCAGTTCGCGGACACCAGCATGGAGCACATCAGCTACTACGCGATCTCGGCGTCGACCGACCTCGCCGAGGAACGCGGCCAGTACCAGACGTTCGAGGGTTCCTTGTGGAGCAAGGGAATCCTGCCGATCGACTCGATGCAGCTGCTGATCGACGCCCGCCAGGGCGACGCGCTCGACGTCGACACCTCGTCCACTTTGGACTGGGCGCCGCTGCGCGAGCGGGTCAAGACCGTCGGCATGCGCAACTCCAACGTGATGGCGATCGCGCCGACCGCGACGATCTCCAACATCGTGGGCGTCGGGCAGTCGATCGAGCCGCTGTTCCAGAACCTGTTCGTCAAGTCGAACATGTCCGGTGACTTCACCGTGGTGAACCCGCACCTGGTCCGCTCGCTCAAGGAGCGCGGGCTGTGGGACGAGGTCATGGTCTCGGACCTGAAGTACTTCGACGGCAGCCTCGGCCAGATCGACCGCGTGCCGGACGACCTGAAGGCGCTGTACGCGACCGCGTTCGAAATCGAGTCGAAGTGGCTCGTGGACGCAGGTTCACGTCGTCAGAAGTGGATCGACCAGGCGCAGTCGCTGAACCTGTACATCGCGGCGCCCAGCGGCCGCAAGCTCGACGAGCTGTACCGCTACGCCTGGCACAAGGGCCTCAAGACCACGTACTACCTGCGGGCGCGGTCCGCGACGCACGTGGAGAAGAGCACCCTGCGCGGCACCGACGGCAAGCTGAACGCGGTCTCGGCCACCCCGGCCCCGGCTCCTGCCGCGTCGCCCGCGCCGTCGGCCACCGCCGCGGTCTCGCCGTCTCCGTCCGCCGCCGTCCCGGCCGTGCCGGTGACCGCCCCGGCCGCCAAGCCGGAGCCCAAGGAGATGCCGCAGGTCTCGGACGTCGACTTCGTCGCCACCGACGGTGCCGCCTGCCGGATCGACGACCCCGACTGCGAAGCCTGCCAGTGACCTCCGGTCGTGAGTGGCGATTCGGGTTCTGACCCGAATCGCCACTCACGACCACCCCAACTCTCAAAGTGAGCCGCTCTATGACCACCTTTGACGCTTCCACCGACGCCACCGGCCTCGGTGAGATCGAAGTCGGCGCCGCCCGCATCAACGTCGACGACAAGCGGATGATCAACGCCCGCGCCGACGTCAACCAGCTGCTGCCGATGAAGTACACCTGGGCGTGGGAGAAGTACCTCGCCGGCTGCAACAACCACTGGATGCCGACCGAGGTCGCCATGCAGGCCGACATCGCGCTGTGGAAGTCGCCCGACGGTCTCACCGAGGACGAGCGCACCATGCTCAAGCGCAACCTCGGCTTCTTCGCCACCGCGGAATCGCTGGTGGCCAACAACATCGTGCTCGCGGTGTACCGCCAGATCACCAACCCCGAATGCCGCCAGTACCTGCTGCGCCAGGCGTTCGAGGAGGCCGTGCACACGCACACCTTCCAGTACATCTGCGAGAGCCTCGGCCTGGTCGAGGGCGAGCTGTTCAACATGTACCGCGAAGTCCCCTCCATCTCGGAGAAGGACGCGTGGGCGCTGAAGTACACGCAGAACCTGGAGAACCCGGACTTCGAGACCGGCACCCCCGAAGCCGACCAGAACTTCCTGCGTGACCTGGTCGCGTTCTACGTGATCTTCGAGGGCATGTGGTTCTACACCGGCTTCGCGCAGATCCTCTCGCTCGGCCGCCGGAACAAGATGATCGGTATCGCCGAGCAGTACCAGTACATCCTGCGCGACGAGTCGATCCACCTGAACTTCGGCATCGACTGCATCAACCAGATCAAGATCGAGAACCCGCACCTGTGGACCGAAGAGTTCCAGGCGGAGATCCGCGGCATGCTGACCGAGGCCTGTGAGCTCGAGGTCGCCTACGCCCGCGACACCATGCCGCGCGGCATGCTCGGGCTGTCGGCCGAGCTGATCGAGCAGTACATGCACTTCATCACCGACCGGCGGGCGCAGCAGATCGGTCTCCAGCCGATCTTCGGCGAGACGGAGAACCCGTTCCCGTGGATGTCGGAGGCGATGGACCTCAAGAAGGAGAAGAACTTCTTCGAGACCCGCGTCATCGAGTACCAGTCCGGTGGCGCCCTCGACTGGGACTGACAGTCCGCAGCAGTACATGAAGGCCCCCTTCCTTGCGCCTAGGTACAGGAAGGGGGCCTTCATGTACTTCAGGCCCGGGCGAAGTACGGTTCCGCCGCCTCCAGGCGCGGTACCGAGACGCCCAACCGCCGCGCTTCGGCCAGGGTGTCCCGGCAGACCTCACGTGGCTCCTCGGCGTCGGGGTCGGAGTGCGCCGTGACACTCACGCGCGCCACGGCGACATGAGCGGTCAGCCATGCGAGCACGCCGGCCGTCAGCCAGGTGGGCGCCCGGAACGGCAGCACTCCGACCCGGTGACGTCGCAGGTCGAGGCCGCGTGCCTCGAGAAGCGGCAGCAGCTCGCGGGCGGTCAGCAACCCCTCGCGCAGGCCGCCCGCCGACCCGGCCAGCTTGGACAGGGAGCCCAGCCGCAGGCCCTGCGAGAGGAGGCCGGCGTCCGACGCGAAATGGACCCACAACCAGCCGCGGAAGTCGGGCCGCTCCTTGATCCGGAGCCCGGCCTCGCGAAACGCCTGCCGCACGGCCCGCTCCCGATCATTCGGGGGCCGGTCGAGAGTGCCGAAGATGACCGACGGCATCAGCATCCCGCGGAGCACGCCGTCCGCGCCGAAACCGCCACCGGCCTGAGGAAAACCCCAGGCGACCCGGTCGAGAGGCAGTGGGTCGACCGCGTCCGTCGGCTCGGTCCAGATGTTGCCGAAGACCAGCACCGTCGCCTCGCCGACACGCGGGGCCAGGAAGTCCGCCGCCTCCGCGAGGCGGTGGTGCGACACGCTGAGCACGATCAAGTCGAAATCGTGGTCCGGCTCCAGCGTCTCGCGAAGGCGCACCGGCCATTTCTCGACGACGCGCTGCCCCCACACCCGGCGCCGCGTGTCGAGCAGGTCGAGGTCCACCGCGTCCCCGTACTCCGCCGCGCGGCCCGGCCGGACGTAGAACTCGACGTCATGTCCCGCTCGTCGCAGGGCCCAGCCGTAGATGGTGGCGATCACGCCGCGGCCGAACATCAGGATCTTCAAGGTGCACCTCACGGGGTACGATCGATTTGGAGATTATCTCCACTTTCGAAAATATGGAGATGATCTCCACTTGTCAACGCGAGGGAGCGCATGACCGCCGACAAGCCGTTACGGGCCGACGCCCGGCGCAAGCGCGACGCCCTCCTCGCCAAGGCCAGGGAGTTCTTCGACGCCGGATGCTTCTTCGACCTGCGTTTCGATGACTTCGCCCGGCTGGCGGGCGTGGGCACCGGCACGCTGTACCGCCACTTCCCCACCCGGGAGGCGCTGGCCGAGGCGGTCTACCACGGGGAAGTCGCCGCGCTGTGCGACCGCGCCCGGCATCTGGAGGCGACGCTGCCCGCGGCGGAGGCTCTGTCGACCTTCCTTCGCGACATGGTCGACCACATAGCCGCCCATGCGGGCCTGGCCCGGACGCTGGCCACGATCATGGCCGATCGTTCGAGCACCCTCGCCGAGGGCAGCCGAGCGCTGGAAGAGGCCGTCACCGCCCTGGTGGCCGCCGCCGTACGGGACGGCGCCGTTCGCGACGACGTGGACGCCGGCGCCGTGATGATGGCGCTGCACGGCATCGGCGCGGCCCATGACCGCCCCGGTTGGCGGACCGAGGCCGACGGTGTCGTCACCCTCCTGCTGGACGGGCTGCGCCGCCAGCGGTGACAGACTTTTCTCACATTCGGGCGCCCCTGTAGCGGGCCTGAGTACGCTCCGGAGTGCTACTGGTTCGCCCGGCCCTCCAGGCCGGTCGAGGTAACAGGGAACCCGGTGAGAATCCGGGACTGCCCCGCAGCGGTATGTGGGAACGAAAGCCGTCACCGTGCGAGACACGGTAAAGCACTGGGTATGGCACCCGGGAAGCGACGGCCGGTAGGAGCGAGCGCGTCGCCCACGAGTCCGAAGACCTGCCCGTGGTACGCGCGCCGACGGCGTGCGTGAGTCCGGGCCTCGTGGGATGGGCACGACCGAACGACGGTCACTCCTGCGCGCGCTCCGGGCTCCGACGACAAGCTCGCGAGGAGAGAGCTGTGACCGAAATCGGCACGACAGTGCTGGGCTATCCCCGGATCGGACCGGACCGGGAACTCAAGCGTTCGCTCGAACGCTACTGGGCGGGCAAGATCGACGAGGCCGAACTGCTGGACACCGGCCGCGCGCTGCGGACCCGAACCTGGCGGGACCTCAAGGAGGCGGGGCTGGATTCCGTCCCGTCCAACACGTTCTCCCACTACGACCAGGTGCTCGACACCACCGAGCTGTTCGGCGCGCTGCCGGAGCGCTTCACGACGCTCGGTCTTTCGCCGCTCGACACCTACTTCGCCGCCGCACGCGGGGTGCAGGACGCGCCGGCGATGGAGATGACGAAGTGGTTCGACACGAACTACCACTACATCGTCCCCGAACTGGGCCCGGACACGGCGTTCTCGCTCACCGGCACCAAACCGCTGGACGAGTACCGCGAGGCCCGCGCGATCGGCGTCGAGACCCGGCCGGTGCTCGTGGGCCCGGTGACGTTCCTGCTGCTCGCGAAGGCGGCCGAGGGCGCCCCAGAAGGCTTCCGACCGCTGGACCTGCTCGACAACCTCCTCGACGGCTACGTCGAACTGCTGCGGCGCCTGCACGACGAAGGCGTCGAATGGGTCCAGTTCGACGAGCCCGCGTTCGCGGGAGACCGCACCGAGCAGGAACTGAACGCACTCATCCGCGCCTACCACCGCCTCGCGAAAGCGACCGCGCGGCCGAAGATCCTGGTCGCCGGGTACTTCGGCGGTCTCGGTCGTGGCCTGGGCGTGCTCGCCCGCTCCCCGATCGACGCGGTCGCCGTCGACCTCGTCACCGACGAGTCCTTTGTGGACGCTGTCGTGGCCGAGCCCGCCTTGCGCGACAAAGAGGTCCTGGCCGGGATCGTGGACGGGCGCAACGTCTGGCGCACCGACCCGGCCCGCGCGCTCGGCCGGGCGGCGACGCTGCTCGGCACCGCGAAGTCGGTCAGCGTCTCGACGTCCTGCTCGCTGCTGCACGTGCCCTATGACGTCGAGCGGGAGGACGGGCTCCACCCGCGGCTGAAGGGCTGGCTCGCCTTCGCCAAACAGAAGGTCGACGAGGTCGTCCTGCTCGGGCGCGCGTTGAAGGAGGACGGCGTCGACCTGTCCGTCGCCCGCGCCGCGGCCGGCGACCGTGCCACGGCCGCCGACCTGGCCGACGCGAGCGTGCGTGCCCGGTTGGAAGCGCTGCGGCCGGAGGACACCGTCCGCTCCCCCTACGCCCGGCGCGCGGCGGCGCAACAGGCCGCGCTGAACCTGCCGCCGCTGCCGAGCACGACGATCGGCTCGTTCCCGCAGACCACCGAGGTCCGCAAGGCGCGGGCCGCGCACAAGGCGGGTTCGCTGGACGACGCGGGCTACGAGGCCGCGATGAAGGCGGAGATCGAGCACGTCGTCCGGTTGCAGGAGGACCTCGGCCTGGACGTGCTGGTGCACGGTGAACCCGAGCGCAACGACATGGTGCAGTACTTCGCCGAACGGCTCGCCGGATTCGCCGCGACCGACTTCGGCTGGGTGCAGTCCTACGGTTCGCGGTGCGTGCGGCCGCCGATCCTGTACGGCGACGTCTCGCGTCCGGAGCCGATGACCGTCGAGTGGGCGCGCTACGCGCAGAGCCTGACCGGCAAGCCCGTCAAGGGAATGCTGACCGGTCCGGTGACGATCCTGGCGTGGTCGTTCGTCCGCGACGACCAGCCGCTGGGCGAGACCGCCCGCCAGGTGGCGCTGGCCATCCGCGACGAGGTGCACGACCTGCAGGAGGCGGGCATCCGCGTCATCCAGGTCGACGAGCCCGCGCTGCGGGAACTGCTCCCCCTGCGTGCCGCGGCGCACGAGGCGTACTTCGCCTGGGCGGTTTCGTCGTTCCGCCTGGCGACGTCCGGCATCTCCGACGCGACGCAGATCCACACGCACATGTGCTATTCGGAGTTCGGCGAGGTGGTCAAGGCGATCGACGCGCTCGACGCCGACGTCACCAGCATCGAGGCCGCGCGGTCGAAGATGGAGGTCGTCACCGATCTCGGCGCGGCGGGCTTCGGCCGCGGTGTCGGGCCCGGCGTGTACGACATCCACTCGCCGCGCGTCCCCGGCGTCGACGAGGTCAGCGGGCTGCTGCGGACCGCCGTCGGCGCCGTGCCCGCCGAGCGGATCTGGGTCAACCCGGACTGCGGTCTGAAGACCCGTGGCTACGCCGAAGTCGAACCCGCCCTGCGGAACCTGGTCGAGGCCGCTCAGACGGTCCGGGCCGAGCTGGGCTGACAAGTACATGAAGGCCCCCTTCCTTGCGCCTAGGTACAGGAAGGGGGCCTTCATGTACCTCCGCCCGAGGTATTGTCAGGACGTCAACAAGGGTGCGATGGTGGAGCGGTAGCCGGTCTCAACGGGGAGATGGTCACCATGGCGAACGCCGTCGAAAAGGTCACCGGAGCGCTGCGCGAGCGGGTTCCGCCGCTCACCTCGATCCCCCTGCCGCGTTCGGTCGACCAGCGCTGGCTCGGCGCGACCTGGCCGGTCCGCGAACTCGCGCCCGCCCCGCCGGGCCTCAAACCCGTCCTCGGCGACGAAGGCCCGCCGGTCATCGGGCACGCGCTGGACTTCATGCGCTTCGGCATCGAGTTCGGCCTCAAACGCTACGAGACCTACGGCCCGGTGTCGTGGATGGGCGCGTTCGGCCGCCGCATCGTCGCCCTCTCCGGCCCGGAGGCCACGCAGATCGCGTTGGTGAACAAGGACAAGGCCTTCTCCCAGGAGGGCTGGAAGTTCTTCATCGAGCGGTTCTTCGACCGCGGCCTGATGCTGCTCGATTTCGGCGAGCACCATCTGCACCGCCGGATCATGCAGGCGGCGTTCACCCGGCAGCGGCTCACCGGTTACGTCGATCAGATGGGACCCGCCCTGCGTGACGGCATCGCCGCTTGGGCGGACCGGCCGAACCCGCGAATCTACTGGTCCCTCAAGCAACTCACGCTCGACGTCGCGACGCGCGTGTTCATGGGCATGCGGTCCGGCGACGACGCGGCCGCGATCAACCGCGCGTTCGTGAACTCCGTGCGCGCGGGCACGGCCATCGTGCGGCTCCCCGTTCCCGGCGGCCGCTGGGCGGCGGGTTTGCACGGCCGCAAGGTGCTCGAACGCTACTTCTCGGCGAACCTGCCCGCGAAACGGGCGAGCGACGGCGACGACCTCTTCACCGCCCTGTGCCACGCCACCACCGAGGACGGCGACCGCTTCACCGACGCCGACGTCGTCAACCACATGATCTTCCTGATGATGGCGGCGCACGACACGTCGACGATCACCAGCGCCGCCGCCGTCTACCACCTCGCCAAGAACCCCGAATGGCAGGAACGCGCGCGCCAGGAATCCCTCGCGCTTGGCGACGACGTGCCGGACATCGAAGCGCTGGAGTCCCTGACGACGTTGGACCTGGTGATCAAGGAATCCCTGCGGCTGGTGGCCCCGGTTCCTTCCCTGGCAAGGAAAACCGTGAAGGACACCGAGGTCCTCGGGCATTTCGTCCCCGAAGGGACGCTGGTCGGGGTTTCGCCCACCGTCAACCATTTCGCGCCGGAGTGCTGGACCGATCCGATGCGTTTCGATCCGGACCGCTTCGGCGAGGAGCGCCGCGAGGACAAGTCGCACCGCTACGCGTGGATGCCGTTCGGCGGTGGCGCGCACAAGTGCATCGGCCTGCATTTCGGGACGTTCGAAGTGAAAGCGCTGCTCCACGAGATGCTGCGGGCGTATCGATGGTCGGTCCCGGAGGGCTACACCGCGCGCTGGGACTACGTCTCCTTGCCCGTTCCCGCGGACGGCCTGCCGGTCCGGTTGACGGCACGCTGACGCTCGGTCAACGAACAACCACTATCGAGTACTCTTGGTAACTTCCGGTCACCACTCGTGTAGTAGCGATCACCCTTTCAGCCGGTAGACACCCCGGATCGCGCATGATGCCGTGGCACTACACCCGGTCGGCTCATACCTAGTGTGGGCCCATGGGCTCGGACACCCGGTCTGAGCTGGCCATAATCCGCGCATGAAGAGGTGAAGTGTGCCCGAGCCTGGTTCCGCGCCAGGGTTGGTGGACGTCGCTCGGAGATGGGCCGCGACGCTCGCTGACACTAAAGGAGTATCGCTTCCCCAGGAGCAACTCGAAGAGTTCCTGCTCGGCGTCGCCCAGGACGCCGTCCGGACCGAGCCCGACCACGGGTCCGCCCGGGAGCGCTTCTCCAAGCTCTATTCCGCCTCTCCCATCGGGATCGCGCTGGCCGACACCGACGGGAAGATCGTCGAGGCGAACACCGCGCTCGGCAAACTCCTCGGCTGCCGTCCCTCGGCGCTGCGCGGACGGCACATCCCCGACCTCGGCTCCTCCGACCACGACGTCACCCGGCTGCGGAACGGACTCTCCCAGCTCATGACGCTCGGCCAGCCGACCCAGCAGGAACGCCTGCTGCTGGACCACAGCGAGGAAGGCACGATCTGGGTCGACGCGACCCTCACCGACCTTCCCGGCGACCGGCCCGGGTCGACCTACCCGGTGCTGATGGTCGCCGACGCCAACGAGATCCACCTGCTCCAGGAGCAGTTGCTGCACCAGAACGTGCACGACGCGCTGACCGGCCTGCCGAACGCCACCGCGTTCGGCAACGCGCTGGAGACCGCGCTGGCCGGGACCGGCGGCGAGCAGGTCGCGCTCGTCTACCTCGACGTCGACGGTTTCAAGGTGATCAACGACGGCCTCGGCGCCGGCGTCGGCGATCAGGTGCTGCGCGGGGTCGCGAACAAGCTCAAGTCCGTGTTCACCGGCAGGCACAACGGTTCCGTCGCCCGGCTGTCCGGCGACGGGTTCGCCGTCCTGCTGCGCGGCGAGTTCACGTCGCTCCAGGTGATCGCCTTGGTCGAGCAGGCCCTGGAGGAACTGGTCGAGCCGATCTACCTCGGCGGGCACGGCATCGGAGTCAGCGCGAGCGCCGGCATCGTCGTCCGTCCGGTCGCCGACGGCGGATCCGAAGACCTGCTCCGGGCCGCGGAGATCGCCCTGCACCGCGCCAAGGAGGCGGGCAAGGCGCAGTGGATGCTGTTCGACCCGGAACTCGACGCGCGTGACCGCGGCCGCTACCAGCTCGGCGCGGTCATCGCGGGCGCGCTGGAGAACGGTGAGTTCTCGCTGATCTACCAGCCGACGGTGAAGCTCGCGAATCCGGACCAGCTGGCCGCGGTCAACGCCGGGCTGCGCTGGACCCATCCGGAGAAGGGCGAACTGGACTCCGACGAGTTCTATCCGCTGGCGCAGATCACCGGGATGACCATCCCGCTCGGCCGGTGGCTGCTGGCGGAATCGCTCGCCGCCACCGCGCGCTGGCGGAGCCGGTTCGGCGACGCGGCCCCGGACGTCTGCGTGCGGCTGCCGAATCGGCTGGCCATCGACCCCGATCTGGTGCTGCTGGTCAAGGAACAGCTCGACCGGCACAGCCTGCCCGCGCACGCGCTTCGGCTGTGCACCGACCGCGAGTCCGTGCTCGACCCCCGCGGCGAGGTGCTGGACTCCTTCGCCGTACTGGCCGAGCTGGGCGCCCAGCTCGTGCTGACCATCTCCGGTTCGGCAGATCTGGAGCTGATCCCCCAGCACCGTCTGCCGGTCCGCCACGTGATCCTCTCCGGCGCGGTGATCGACGCGCTGGCCGACGGCGAGGACGACGCCGACGTCCGCCACCTGTGCCAGCTCGTCTCCAGGGCCAAGGAGCTGAAGCTGCGCATCGGCGCGGAAGGCGTCCGCAGCCACGAACAGGCCGAGCGGCTGCGGCGGCACGGCGTGCTAGCGGCGCGCGGCTCGTTCGTCGCCGATTCCGCGACCGGGGACGAGGTCGACGAGCTCATCGAACGGCACGCCCACTGACGTGGCAGGATCCCGGCATGGACCAAGGTGACCTCGCTCCGGACTTCACGCTGCCCGACGACAAGGGCGAGGAGCGCACGCTGTCGGACTTCCTCTCGTCCGGCCCGGTCGTGCTGTTCTTCTACCCCGCCGCGATGACCAGCGGCTGCACCGCCGAGAGCTGCCATTTCCGCGACCTGGCCGCGGAATTCGCCGAAGTCGGCGCGCACCGCGTCGGCATCAGCCCGGACGCCGTCGCCAAACAGCAGGAGTTCTCGGCCAAACACGGCTTCGACTACCCCCTGCTGTCCGATGTGGACGGTGTGGTGGCCAAACAGTTCGGTGTCTGGCGCAAATTCAGCCCGCTGCACGCCAAGCGGCACACGTTCGTCATCGACACCGACCGCAAGGTGCTCGAAGTGATCAAGAGCGAACTGAAGTTCACCGTGCACGCCGACAAGGCACTCGCGGCCCTGCGCGAGCGCAAGACTAAGGACGCTTGAGCCGCCAGATCCGGTTGACGCCCGAGCAGGCCGGGGCGAGCGGTGGTGCGGCGGCCTCGTCGCCGGTCACCGTGAACCCCAGCCGCGCGGGCACGGCGCCGCTCGCGACGTTGTTCTCGTCGTGCCGGATCTCGACCTCCGGCGCGCCGAGGCGGAAGGCCTCGTCGGCCAGCAGCCTGGCGGCCCTCGTCACCAGACCGCGGCCGGTGTGGTGGCGGCTGAGCCAGTAGCCGATCTCGATCCGGTCGGGATGGGTGATCATGCCCGTGCCGCCCACGACCTCGCCGTCGGCGAAGATCGCGAAGTCGTAGGTCTTGCCGTCGACCCAGTTCTTCGCGGTGTGCTCGAGGAATTCGATCGCCTCTTGGCGGCCGTAGCCGTCGGTGGCCCAGATCATCCAGGCGCCGAGATGCGCCGCGGAATCCCCCGCGACGGCGGCCAGGGTTTCGAGCTGCTCCGGCTTCCAGCGGCGCAGCACGACGACGTCGTCGGCGAGGGTTTCGGCAGGTGCTTCCATCGGCCCATGGTGACGGACGGCCAGGCGGAACGCCTCCGGTTTTCGGGGCGGCCGGCCAGCCACGCGGAAGTGCGAGCTCGGTACAGGTGGTCGTGAGTGGTAAGTGACGTTAGAACGTCACTTACCACTCACGACCCACCCGACCACCGCCTCACCGCCGGCTGGGATCAGGACAGGATGACGCTGTCCGGGACCTCCGTGTCGTTCTTCAGCGCGTCGAAGAGCAGCTTCGACTTCGTCTTGTCCCAGTTCTCCGCCGAACCGTTGGTCACCGGCACCGTCGTGGTGACGACGCCGCCCGACGAGATCCCGCGCATCGCCAGCGCGAGCCCCACCAGGTTGTGCACGTGGTCGCCGGTGTCCATGGTCAGCGCGTCGGGCGCGGTCGACAGCAGTGGGAAGAGCGAGAACGGGTTCAGCAGCGTGCCGGGGCTGCCGATCTCGCTGACCAGCGCGCCGATGAACTTCCGCTGGTTGGCGACGCGGTCGAGGTCCGACCGCGGGGTGGCCGCGCTGTGCCGCATGCGGACGAACCCGAGCGCCTGCGGGCCCTGGAGGTCCTGGCAACCGGGTTCGATCTTGATCCCGGTCATGGTGTCCTCCATCGGCTTCTCCACGCACATGTGGACCCCGCCGATCGCGTCGACGATCTTGGCGAACCCGCCGAAGCCGATCTCGGCGTAGTGGTCGATCCGCAGGCCGGTGGCACCCTCGACGGTCTGCGCGAGCAGTGTCGGGCCCCCGATCGCGAACGCGGAGTTGATCTTGTTCTTGCCGTGGCCCGGGATGGCCACCTGCGAGTCGCGGGGCAGGCTCAGCAGCGTCGGCTTGGTGCTGTTGGCCGGGACGTGCGCGACCATGATGGTGTCGGTCCGTTTGCCACCGGCCTCGTTGCCGGAACCGGTGACCAGTTTCTCCTGCTCCTCGGGGGTCAGCCCGTCCCGGCTGTCGGAGCCCACGATCAGCCAGTTGGTGCCCTCGGCGGCGACGGGACGGCCGGAGTAGTCGGCCAGCGCGTCGACGCGGTTGATGGAGAACTCCAGGTACACCCACACACCGGCGAGGAAGACCACGAACACGGTCAGCAACGTGAGCAGCACCTTGCCGAAGCCCCACCGCTTACGTCGACGAGGTGGCCGCGCGTCGTCCATCGGGCGGCCGGGAGGAGGCCCCGGACGGCGCGGCGGCGGGCCCGCGGGGCGTTCGTCGCCCCGGGGACCCATCGGCCGCGTCCGCTCGTCGTACGGGCTGCTCCCCCGGCCCGGCAGCGGCATCATCTGCGCGGGCTGATGCCGCCGGGGGCGGCCGGACGGCGGCCGTTGTGGCGGCATCGGTCGCCCTCGGTCGTCGCCTCCATACGTCATGCCGAATCACCCGTCCCGATTTCGCGTGTAGGGCCCAGTCAATCGCAGACCCTAGGTGAAGGACGTGCGGCACCCCGCATCGGTTGGGTGGCGTTCACTGTCCGTTTTCGGCGAATCCGAACTGGTGGACCTTGAGATACCCCGAGCGGAACCCCGCTTCGGAGTACGCCAGGTAGAACTCCCACATCCGTTTGAAGACGTCGTCGAAGCCCAGTTCGGTGATTTCGTCCCACCGCTGGGTGAACCGCTCCCGCCATAACCGCAGCGTGCGGGCGTAGTCCAGGCCGAACTCCCGCACCCCTTGCAGTCTCAGCCGCGCGTGCTCCAGCAGCCCCTGCTCCACCGACGTGGTCGACGGGATGAGCCCGCCGGGGAAGATGTACTTGTGCACCCAGGTGTACGACCGGGCCGCGGCGAGCATGCGTTCGTGGTCCATGGTGATGGCCTGGAGCCCGAGCCTGCCGCCCGGCTTCAGCCGTTTCCCGATGGTCTCGTAGAACGTGGGCCAGTAGGACTCGCCGACGGCCTCGATCATCTCGACGCTGACCACGGCGTCGTACTGGCCGGTGGAGTCGCGGTAGTCGCACAGCCGGACGTCGACCCGGTCGGCGAAGCCCGCCGCCGCGATGCGCTCGGTCGCCAGCTTCGCCTGTTCCCCGGAGATGGTCAGTGACGTGACCGTGGCCCCGCGCGCGGCGGCGCGGATCGCGAGTTCGCCCCAGCCGGTGCCGATCTCGAGCACCGTGCTGCCTTCGCGCACCCCGGCGTAGTCGAGGACGCTGTCGATCTTGCGGTGCTGGGCGGTGGTGAGATCGTCGTCCGGGCCGAACAACGCCGACGAGTACATCATCGACGGGTCGAGGAAGGCGCCGAACAGATCGTTGGACAGGTCGTAGTGGCGGTGGATGTTCGCCCGCGACCCCTCGATGGTGTTCTCCTCGTCCGCGGGGTGGCCGCGGTCGACGAACCGGCGGAACCGTTGCAGCAGCGGCGGAATGAGCGTCGCCATCCGCTCCGCGAACGGGGTCAGCACCTCGGCGAGCGCGTCGCTCGTCCAGTCGCCGACCATGTAGGCCTCGCCGAACCCGATCTTCGCGTCCACGCCGAGGCGGTGGAAGAAGGCGGCGGGCCGGTTGAGCCGCATTTCGGGCGCGTCCGGGCCGCCGGCGCCCAGGTGTGAACCGTCGGGCATGCGCACACGGACGTTCAGCGGGCGCACCGCCTGCCGGAACAACTGCTCGGCGATCCGCGCCCGGAACGGGGAATGCGGCGGGGTGGCCAGTCCCGGCCACCGGGTTTCGTCAGGGGCGGGCAGGTCGGCCGGACCTGCCGTCCGATCAACGCTCGACGTGGACATAGGTGCTCCCTCCCACCCGGTCTAGACCGGGATCCGCAGCCGCTCGGAGCTCGGCCGGTCCCAGGCCGCGCTCACCGTTTCGTCAGTACCCCCGGCTTCGATCAGCTCGAGGGTGAAAGCCCGTACGAGACGGTTCCAGACGCGAGACCTTCGTAGCATCGCGTGCCCTTCGCCGCCGATTTCAAACCGCGCGGACCGCGCTGTCACCTTTTCGGCGCGTTCCGCGAAAGCGTGTGACGCCACCGGATCGGTCATCCGGTCCTTGGTCCCGTGCGCGATGAGCACGACGCGGCCGTCGACGGCACCGATGGGTTCACCCGGTGGTGTCCACGGTGCCAGGGCGCAGACCCCGATGACAGCCGGATCGTCGGCGACGCGCAAGGCGACCCGGCCGCCCATCGAATGACCGACGAGGATGACCGGGACTCCAGGGTGGTCCTCACGGATGCGTTCCAGGGCCCAGCGCGCGTCGGCGAGCGCGTCGGTACCGTGGTCGTTCCAGCCGTAGATCCGGTTGCGCAGGAGCCGCACCTCGACGCCGTGCGCCCGGCCCGCCCGGTGGACCTCTTTCGCCAGCGGCACCATCCGCTGGTACGCCAGCCGCCACGGCGCCACGCGGGCATGACTGTGCTCGGCGCCGCCGTGCAGCACCAGCACCACGGCTTTCACCTGGCCGCGCACTCGCCAGGTCCGCACCGCGGGATCAGCTCCGCTCACCCTGGGTCCTCCAGTCTCCGCCACCCCGGTCGCAGCGATCGGGTCAACCTCGATCATGACCCGATGTATTCCACTTCTGCCATTGGTCCACGCGATACATTCGTCGCTGATCTCCAGACGGAAGGGCGGATGTGGTGAGCACCACCGAACGTTATGCAGACGTCGCCGAACGGCTCGCGGAGGCCGAACGGGGTAACGCGGAGCAGATCCGGAAGTCGGCCGAGCTGATCCTGGGGGTCATCCGGGCCGACGCCCTGGTGTTCACCGCCGGGGCGGGGCACTCGCTGGCCGCGGTCGCCGAGACCTTCTACCGCGCGGGCGGCCTCGCTTGCGTGTACCCGGTGTACCACCCCGAACTGCTGCCCCTGCACGGCGCGCAGCACAGCACCAAGACCGAGCGACGCTCCGGGCTCGCCGAAGAGGTCCTGGCCGAACGCGCGCCGGGGCCGGACGACCTGCTGGTGGTGTTCTCGACCTCGGGCGTCAACCCGTATCCGGTCGAACTGGCCGCCGGGGCGCGGGCGCGCGGGGCGTCGGTCATCGCGGTGAGTTCGGCCGCGTCCGTCGCCGCGGCGCCGAAACGCGCGGCGACGACGTTGATCGAGGAAGCGAGCATCGTGCTCGACTCCCACGTCCGTCCCGGCGATTCGAGCTACCCGCCGGACGCGCCGCGGACCGCGCCACTGTCCACGGTGATCAACGCGTTCCTGTGGAACCTCGTGCTCGCCGAGGTCGTGGACCTCGGTGCGGCGCAGGGTGTCGACATCCCGCTGTGGCGCAGTTCCAACGTGGACGGTGGCGACGAGGCCAACGCCGCGCTGCTGGCCAAGTACGGCGCGCGGGTTCCCGCTCTCCGGTAGCCGTCGCCGCGCGGACGAGCCTCTTGACTCGTCCGCGCGGCACTCCTACGGTCACATACCGACTGGTCGGTGTCTCGCGGGAGGTCCGTGCCCATGACCGAGATCCACGGCGAATGCGCGACGGGCTTCGAACCCGTGCGCGCCGCCTTCGAGGAGAACTTCGCCGAGCGCGACGAGATCGGCGCCGCGTTCTCGGTGACCCGGCACGGCGAGACCGTGGTCGATCTCTGGGCGGGGTGGGCGGATCCGGACCGGACGACCCCGTGGCGGGCGGACACGCTCACCAACGTCTGGTCGACCACCAAGGGCATGACCGCGATCTGCGCGCACCACCTCGCCGACGCCGGTCTGCTCGACCTCGAAGCGCCTGTCGCCCGGTACTGGCCGGAGTTCGCGGCGGCGGGCAAACAGGACATCCCGGTGCGCTGGCTGCTCTCGCACCGCTCCGGGGTGACCGGGATCGGCCCGGAGCGGCCGGTGACGGTCGAGGAACTCTACGACTGGGACCACATAACCGGCCTGCTCGCCGCGCAGGCGCCGCTCTTCGAACCCGGCACGGTCAGCGGCTACCACGCGCTGTCGTTCGGCTTCCTCGTCGGCGAGGTGATCCGCCGGGCCGGCGGGCTCGATGTCCGCGCGTACTTCGCGAAGCACGTCGCCGGGCCGCTGGACGCCGACTTCCGGATCGGCCTGGACACCGACGTCGACCTGGCGCGCTGCTCCACCCTCGTCGAACCGGTGCTCAGCGCCGAGACGGCGAGCGCGCTGGCACAGGCGTTCGCCAGTGCCGGCCCGCCCGCCCTCGCGGCACTGGGGAACCCCCGCGTCCAAGGCCGGGACTCCAACGATCCCGCGTGGCGGCGCGCGATCCTGCCCGCCCTCAACGGGCACGGCACCGCCCGGGCCATCGCGACGATCTACGGCGCGCTCGCCTCGGGACGGCTGCTGTCGGACGCCGCGCTCGCGACCGCCCGCGAAGGACAGGGCCGCGCGGTCGACGTCGTCGGCGGGCTGGGCACCGAATGGGCGCTGGGGTTCTACCTCGGCGGTGAGGAACACGGTTTCGGGCCGAACCCGCGGGCGTTCGGGCACGACGGGTTCGGCGGCTCGTCCGGCGGCGCCGATCCCGAAAGCGGGATCGCTTTCGGCTACACGATGAACCGGATGGGTTCTCTGCTGCGGGACGATCCGCGGAAGATGGCGCTGGTGAACGCGACCTTCGCCGCCCCCGCCCTCCGGTCGTGAGTGGCGATTCGGGTTATCGGGGTAAGGCAAAGGTGGCGTGTCCAGTCGCTCACCCGCGCGCCGACCTCGGGCGCCACTCACGACCCACCTGAGGGTCACGCGGCCGCGGGCTCCTCCGAGAACTGCGTCAGGTACAGCGTCGCGTAGCGCCCTTCCCGTGCGAGAAGCTCATCGTGCGTCCCTCGCTCGACGATCTCCCCGTGCTCGATCACCAGGATCTGATCCGCCGCCCGGACCGTCGACAACCGGTGCGCGATGACCAGCGCGGTCCGCCCGTCCAGCGCGTCGGTCAGCGCCTCGCCCACGGCCGCCTCGGACTGCGAGTCCAGATGCGCGGTCGCCTCGTCGAGGACGACCACCCGCGGCTGCGCGAGCAGGAGCCGGGCGATGGTGAGCCGCTGCCGCTCCCCGCCGGAGAGCCGGTAGCCCCGCTCCCCCACGACGGTCTCCAGCCCGTCCGGCAGGTCCTGGATCAGCTCGGCCAGCCGCGCCTTTTCCAGTGCCGACCAGATCTCGTCGTCGGTGACACCGGGCCGCGCGTACTCGAGGTTCGCCCGGATCGTGTCGTGGAAGAGGTGCCCGTCCTGGGTGACGACGCCGACGGTTTCCCTCAGCGAGGCGAAACCCAGCTCGCGGACGTCCACATCGGACAGCTTGACCGACCCGGCGTCGACGTCGTAGAGGCGCGGCAGCAGCGAGGCGATCGTCGACTTGCCCGCGCCGGAAGACCCGACGAGGGCGACCATCTGCCCGGGTTCGGCCCGGAAACTGATGCCGTGCAACACCTCTTCCCCACCTCGGTGATCCAAAGTGGACACATCCTCCAGCGATGCCAGCGAGTACCGGTCCGCCGCGGGGTAGCCGAAGCGGACGTCGGAGAACTCCACCGAAACCGGGCCTTCGGGAACGCGGCCCGGATCCGGCTTCTCTTCGATCATCGGCTTGAGGTCGAGCACCTCGAAGACCCGCTCGAACGACACCAGTGCGGTCATCACGTCCACCCGGACGTTGGCCAGCGCGGTCAGCGGCGAGTACAGCCTGGTCAGCAGCAACGCCAGCGCCACGACGGTGCCCGGCGCGAGCGCCCCGGTCAGCGCGAGGTACCCGCCGAGGCCGTAGACCAGGGCCTGCGCGAGTGCGGAGACCGTGGTCAGGCTGGTCATGAACCAGCGCGTCAGCATCGCCGTCCGCACCCCGATGTCGCGCACCCGCCCGGCCCGTGCGCCGAATTCGCCGGTTTCCCGATCAGGGTCGCCGAAGAGCTTCACCAGGGTGGCGCCCGGCGCGGAGAACCGTTCGGTCATCTGCGTGGTCATCGCCGCGTTGAGCTGTCCCGCCTCCCGCTGCAACCCGGCCATCCGCCGCCCGAGCCGCCGCGTCGGCAGGACGAACACCGGCAGCAGCACCAGCGCGAGCAGGGTGACCTGCCAGGACAGGGTCACCATGACCACGAGCGACAGCGCCAGCTGGATCACGTTGGTGACCAAACCGGACAGTGTCGCGGTGAAGGTGCGCTGCGCGCCGATGACGTCGTTGTTGAGCCTGCTCACCAGCGCGCCGGTGCGGGTGCGGGTGAAGAACGCGACCGGCATCCGCTGCACGTGCCGGTACACCGCGAGCCGCAGGTCGAGGATGATCCCCTCCCCGATCCTCGACGATTGGGCCCGTTCGGCCAGCCCGAGCCCGGCGTCGATCAGCGCCAGCGCCCCGATCACCACGGCCAGCCACACCACCAGCGAGACGTCGTGCCCGCCGACGATCGCGTCGACCACCTTCCCGGCCAGCACCGGCGTGCTCACCGCCAGCACCGCCGACACGACGGTGAGCACCAGGAATATCAGCAACCTTCGCCAGTGCGGTCTGGCGAACTGCGCGACGCGGCGGAGGGTGCCCTTGTGCAGCCCCTTCGGAACGTCGGCCGACTTCATCGCCGAGTTCATCAGCGACCACGTGTTGTCCATGAGAACCTCTCCTCGCCCCCAAAAACCTCGATATTAGTCGAGATTTTTCCCGGATATAAGCATGACCAACACCGGAGCACACCAGATGCTTCCCGGTTTCCGCGTCCTCTTCATGGTGGCAGTGACGGCGTCGGTAGCCTGAGCCGGTGACCAAGGACCCGGACCGGCGACGACTGACCATCGACCTGGTCTTCTACACGGGCTGCCTGATCTTCGCCGTCGCGAACACCGCCGTCGCGGAGTTCTACGGCTATCGCGTGTGGGCGAACTTCGCCGTAGCGGGTTACGGCCTCGCCGTGGTCCATACCGGGTGGCTGACGATCGCCGCCCGGCGCGGCAAGCGGCCGTCCGGCGCGCTCGGCTCGCGGTGGGTCGGTATCGGCGCCATCGGCCTGTTCGCCATGATCCTTCCGTTGGGAATGCTCGTCATTCGCCGACTGACCGGAGTGGACTGGCTCGTCACGCCGAACTCGTGGGCCGCCCAGCCCGAGGTCTGGGTGATCGAACGGTCGGCGAAACTCCTGCTGGAGAACGGAACCCCGTACGTCGACGTCACCGCGCTCGGTCGCGCGGCGGAAGTAAACGATTACACCCCATACGGTCCGGTCATGACCGTCTTCGGCCTGCCGCGGGCCCTCTTCGGCGGTGGACCGGTCGCGAACGCCCTCACCGACGCGCGCTGGATGTTCGCCCTGGCGGCCGTCGCATGTGTACTGCTGACGCTGCGGCTGCTGAAGTGGCCGAAAATCCCGGTCAGCGCGGCCCAGCTCGCCCTCGCCTGCCCGCTGACCGCGCTGACCTGGGCGGTGGCGGGCCCGGATCTGGCCATCGTCGGCCTGCTGGTGCTGTCGTTCGCACTGGCCACGACGGGCCGCGCCGTGCTGTCGGGGCTGGTGCTGGCCCTGGTGATCAGCGCGAAACTCATCGTCGCGCCCGCGGTGGCGGTACTGGGTGTCCTGTTGATCACGCGACGTGGTCCTCGCGCACTGGGCGGATTCGCCGCGGCACTCGTGGTGACGACCCTCGTCCTGCACGTACCCGTCTACCTCGTGGACCCGAAGGCGTTCGTCGAGCACGTCTTCCGGTTCCCGATGGGAATCGGCGTGATCAAGTCACCGGCGGCGAGCCCGTTGCCGGGTCGCCTCATCGCTTCGCTCGGCCCGGTGGGCACGGCGGTTTCCTTCGCCCTGCTCGGCATCGCGGCCGTGGTCATCCTCGTCTGGCTGGTGCGCCGCCCTCCCGCGACCGGATCGGACGCGCTGACGCGCATGGCTGTCGGGCTCGTCGCGCTGATCCTGCTCACTCCGGCGACGAGGTACGGATACCTGGTGTACCCGCTGGTCCTGCTCGGCGCCAGACTGGTCTTCCTGTCTGCTGAAAGCCGTGAAACAGCGGTCCCCGGAAAGGGAACTGCGCCCCCCGCGCAGCAGTCCGCTACTTCTTCGTGACTACTTCTTCTTGACCCTGGTGGCACCGCCACGCCCACGGAGCTGGACGCCGGACTCCGAGAGGACCCGGTGCACGAATCCGTACGAGCGACCCGTGGACTCCGCGAGAGCGCGGATGCTCGAGCCCTTCTCGTATTTCTTCTTCAGGTCAGCGGCCAGCTTGTCACGCGTGTTGCCGGTGATCCGCGCGCCTTTCTTGAGATCAGCCACGTCGATCGCCTTCCCGCCGAGAGTGTTCTGGGCCACATAACGGCCCCTGTCGCCGCAATGATCGAACACTGAGCGCCGGAATGCCAGACGACGAGCGCAAAACTGCTGAAACCGCGATCACATTGGGCCATTTCAGTGGCCGGATGGCATCGATCAAGCACCCGAACGGACGCAGGCCTCACGCAAGTTGGACAAGTTCCAGATAATCCGCAGACCAATGGTCTTCGGTTCCGTCCGGCAACAGGATGACGCGTTCCGGCTCCAGGGCCTCGACGGCGCCCGGGTCGTGCGTCACCAGTACGACGGCTCCGGAGAAGCTCCGCAAAGCGTCCAGGACCTGCGCACGGCTGGCCGGATCCAGGTTGTTCGTGGGCTCGTCGAGCAGCAAAACGTTGGCAGCGCTGGACACCAGACCGGCGAGCGCGAGCCGCGTCTTCTCGCCGCCGGAGAGCGTGCCGGCGGGCTGATCGAGCTGCTCGCCGGTGAAGAGGAACGACCCGAGAAGGTTCCGGAGCTCCTGTGCGCCGGTGTCCGGCGCGAGGTGACGGATATTTTCCCACACGGACGCGTCGTGGTCGAGCGTTTCATGTTCCTGTGCGTAATAGCCCAGACGCAATCCGTGACCTGGAATGGTCTCGCCGGTATCCGGAGTTTCCATTCCGCCGAGCAGGCGGAGCAAAGTCGTCTTTCCGGCACCGTTCAATCCGAGTACGACAACTTTCGAACCGCGGTCGATGGCGAGGTCGACCCCGGTGAAGATCTCGAGCGAACCGTAGGACTTCGAGAGCCCCTCCGCGGTGAGCGGGGTCCGGCCGCACGGGGCGGGCTCGGGGAACTTGATCCGGGCGACCTTGTCGGCCTGGCGGGTCTCGTCGAGCGCGGAGAGCATCTGCTCGGCGCGGCGGGCCATGTTCTTGGCGGCCACCGCCTTCGTCGCCTTGGCACCGAGTTTCGCGGCCTGCTGCTGCAGCGCGGACGCCTTCTTCTCGGCGTTCGCGCGCTCGCGGCGGCGGCGCTTCTCGTCGGTGGCGCGCGCGTCGAGGTAGCGCTGCCAGCCCATGTTGTACAGGTCGAGCTCGCCGCGGGTCGCGTCGAGGAACCACACCTTGTTGACCACGTCGGCGAGCAGTTCGACGTCGTGGCTGATGACCACGAGACCGCCGTCGTGCTGCTTCAGGAACCCGCGGAGCCAGTTGATGGAGTCGGCGTCGAGGTGGTTGGTGGGCTCGTCGAGGAGCAGGATCGTCTCGGACTTGCCGCCCGCGCCCGCTTCGGCGGCGGCGAACAGGATCCGGGCCAGCTCCACGCGGCGGCGCTGACCACCCGAGAGCGTCTGCAACGTCTGCGCGAGCACCCTGTCGGCGAGACCGAGGTTGGAGCAGATCCGCGCGGCCTCGCTTTCGGCGGCGTACCCACCGAGAGAGGCGAAACGCTCCTCGAGACGGCTGTAGCGGTTGACCGCCTTGTCGCGCTCCTTCTCGTCCACCAGCTCCGACATCGCGTTCTGCGCTTTTTCCATGTTGCGCAGCAAGGAGTCGAGGCCGCGCGCGGAGAGCACGCGGTCCTTCGCGGTGACGGACAGATCGCCCTCGCGCGGGTCCTGCGGCAGGTACCCGAGTTCACCGCTGCGGCGGACCTCGCCCGCGTACGGCTCACCCTCCCCCGCCAGCACCTTGAGCGAGGTGGTCTTGCCCGCGCCGTTGCGGCCGACCAGGCCGATGCGGTCGCCCTGCTGGATGCGGACGTTGGTGTCGTCGAGCAGAATGCGCGAGCCGGCGCGCAGCTGAAGGCCAGAGGCCGTGATCACGGGAACTCCCGGTACAAGGGGTGGATGAGCGGACAGCTTCGACTCGCCGGACGAGGCCGGCGAGGAGCTACTCCAAGAGGATGTCCACGCGATCAGTGTACGGGCCGCTGTCGAGCGGTTTTATCCGACCGTGCCCGACGTCACGGCCCGGACAGGGTGATTTCGACCGCGACCGCCCGCTCGGCCGCGTCGTCCAGCACCGTGCGACGCGGTTCGGCGATGTCGAGGATCCGGGGTTCGGCCCGCTCGAACAACGGCGTCAGCCGCCTGTCCTCGCGCAGTGATTCCAGTGCCCGGCGGTCGCCGCCGAGCACGACGGCGTCCACTTCGGACAGTTGCGGCAGGAGGACTTCGAACGCGTCTTCGGCGGCGGAACGAAGCGCCACGCGCGCTTGCCCTTCCCGCCGCCGCGCGAACCGCTGTTGCGACCAGCCGCCCGCCGCGGACCGGCCCTGGACGAGGTGTCGGTCCGTCCTGGACTGGACGATCACTCCCCCGCGCGCGATCCCGACGCTGTGCCCGCCGCGACGGACCAGAATGAGCGCGATCCTCCGTGAGATCAGCGCGTGGTCGACGAGGGGACCGACGGCGAGTCCGGTCACGGTTCCTTCGGTGATCAACGGTCCGAAAGGGACGGTCGCGACGGCGACGACGCCGTTTTCCGCGGTGACCGTGACGGCGTCCGGCTCGAAGTGTGTCTCGCGGACGCCTTCGTTGCGGACGGCGAAGCGGGCGTACCAGCCTTCGAGACGGTCCGGGGCGACCTCGACGGCGCGTCCTCCGCCCGCCACCTGCCGCTCCCTCGCCATGGTCCCAAGGTACGTGAAGGCCCCCTTCATGTACCTAGGCGCAAGGAAGGGGGCCTTCACGTACTTGCGGATCCGCGACGACCACAACTCTCGGGGACTGTCTCTCGCACCTCCAGCGAGCGTGTCGCGAAAGCCACTTTCGAGACGTTGAAGGTTGCGAAAGTGGCTTTCGCAACACCTCCGAGCCTCCGCCGCTCACGACCCGACCTGAAGTCCGTGAAGGCCTCCTTGAGGGACCCAGAGTCCCTCAAGGAGGCCTTCACGGACAGACGAAAGGACTAGACCGGCTTCACCGGCCCGGTCCCGACCGACTTCCCGACACTCGCCGGCCGCTCAGCCGCACCAGGCTGCACGAAACCGTTGAGGTGCAAGGAGATCGCGCGGATCGATCCGGTGTCGCCACCGGCGACATCCACCGCGGTGAACTTCCAGGTGCCGTCGGCCGCCGTACCGGTGGTCAGGCCGCCGATCACCTGCGCCGGCCGGTAGGTCCCGGTGAACGGGTTGTTCGCCGCGGTGACCGAGCTGAACGGGGTGGCCGCGTTGTCGGCGAAGACGACCTGGCACAGGTTGTTGCCCGAGCCGCCGTTGCGCTGGAACACGGTCGCCTTGGCGCCCGAGGGCGAGGTCAGCGTGCCGATCAGGTCACCGACGTACGAGTGGTTGATGCCCACGGTCGTCGAGGTCTGGTCGGTGTTGCAGGTCGCCCCGTCCACCGAGAACGTCAGCTTCGACGCGCGCCCGACACCGCTGACCGTGATCGGCACGGTCACGCCGGTCGGGTCGCTGTCCGGGATCGCCACCGGGGCACCGGCGTAGGCGAAGTTCTGCGTCACCGGCGACGGGGTGCCGACCGGCAGTGAGAACGTCGACGTGGTCGGCGAGTACGAACCCGCGAACGTCACCCTGGCGTTGAGCACCACCGGCACACCGAGTTCCTGCGTGGTGGGAACGGTGATGGTGAAGTCGTTCACGCCGGTCTGCCCGGGGCTGATCGTGCCGTACGACTTCGACCGCGGCGCCACCGTGACACCGGGGGTCGGGCTGGAGAGCACGACGCTGGTCGACGACGCGGTGCCGTCACCGCGGTTGGTCACCGGCAAGGTCACCTTGGCGGTGTCGCCCGGGTCGAGCGCGGGACCGCCGTCGGCCGGGGTGACCGTCGGCTGGCCCGCGGTCACGAGCGGCTGCGGGCTGGCACCGGTGTACGCGAGCACCTTGTCGGCGAGGATGACGCCCGCGCCGCTGGAGTTGTCGCGGCCCGGGGTCAGGATGTCGACGGCGGTGTTGATCAGTGCCGCGCGCACCTCGGCCGGGGGCAGCCCCGGGTTGCCCGAGAGCACCAGGCCCGCGATCGCGGCGGCGTGCGGCGCGGCGGCCGAAGTGCCGTAGAACGTGGTGAACCCGGTGACGCTGGTGGAGACGCCGTCGGCCGCGGTGATGTCCGGCTTGGCGCGGACCTCACCACCGGTGCCGGACACGTTGCCCGGGGTGATCGGCGTGCCGTCGGCCTGGTAGAACACGCGCCGCGGACCGTCCGAAGTGAACCGTTCGACCTTCGTGGTCGCGCCGAAGGCGGCCGGGAACGGGCCGGCCGGGTTGGCCGGGTCGCCCGGTTCGAGGGCACGGGGGAACGCCTTGGCCGCCGGGGCCGCCGCGACGCTGAACGCGTCCCGCGCGGCCGAGTGGCCCACGGTCACACCGGGTTTGGTGTAGGCCTTGAGGCCGTCCGCCGAGTCGGCGAACCGGCCGCGCAGCGCGGACAGCGACAGGTAGCGGCCCTCACCGGAGAACTTGACGATGGCCAGCCGCAGCCCGGCACCACCGGCAGCGGGAGTGTCGACCCGCTCGTAGGCGTCCTGGGTTCCGGTCTGGACGTCCTGGCTCAGGTCGACGACGTTGCCCGCCGCGTTCAGCAGGTACAGGTCGTAGTCGTTGGTCGCCCGGCCCAGCGGGTCCGACCAGAACAACGTGACCGGCACGCCCGCCGAGGACGCGGTCGAGATCGGCTGGAAGATCTGGTTGCCCGCGGCTCCGGCGAAGTTGTGCGCGGCGCCCGCGAACTTGCCGACGCTCTTGCCGGAGTCGACGAAGTCGCCTTCCCAGTGGCCCGAGGTGCCGTCGGCGACGTTGCCCTCGTTACCGGCCGAGGAGAAGTACAGCGCGCCGTTGGCGGTCACGTCGTTCACGGCCTGGGCGATGATCCAGTCCTGGAACGGCGATTCCTTGAAGTACAGGACGTCGTCCACGATGACGTCGCAGTGCGCGTCGAAGCGCAGCTTGCGGATGTTGTCGGCGAAGCTGGCGTCGGAGTTGAACGCGCTGGCGAAACCGAGCGACGCGTTCGGCGCGAGATCGTGGATGATCTCGAGCATCGCGGTGCCCTCGTCGCCGCTGCCCTCCTGGCCGGGGATCACGTCGACGCCCGGCGGGAGTTCGCCGCGCGCCTGCGAGGTCGCGAGCGAATCGACGCCGTCGGACAGCGCGCAGATCTTGGTGCCCACACCGGTGACACCGAACTGCTGGCGCGCGGTGTCGGCGTTGTGCGCGCGGTCGCCTTCACTGTTGACCGGCCCGGCGGCGATGCCGACCTGCCCCTTGGCCTCGACGGCCTTCTTCAGCTCGTCCGCGATCCGGGCGGCCTTCTCCTCCTTGCTCTCCGTCTTCGCCTTGCCGGCGGAGGCGGGCTCGGCCAATTGCCGGGCGGTGAACGCCTCATTGGCGGTCTCGACCCGTTTGACGTCTTCGCGGCCGGCGATCGCCGGGACCGCGTTCAGCGGCACTTCGGCGCGGACGCTGCCATACCGCTGCGAGACCGCGCGAATCCCCGCACCGGATTCACGCAGGCTTTTCAGGAGTTCTTCCGAGACCTGGCCCCGGATATCCACGAGTACGGTGCCGGCCGCGGAGACATTCGCCCCAGACCCCAGTGCGGGAACCGCAGAGGCCGACATGCGTTGAGCACGGAGTTTCTGTTCGACGAGCAGCCTGCTGTCCACTTTGGACTCAGCGGGGCTCTGGCTCTTCTTGATCGACTGCAGGGCCTCGATCTGCCGGACGGTGTTCTCCGAGAACGCGTCCGGGGACTGGGCGGTTTCCGCGGCCGAGACGGGCGGGCTGACCAAACCGAGCGCCGCGACGAGGGCGGCGGTTCCCGCGGTCAGGATCGATCTTCTTCTTTTACCAGAACGGGTTGGACGCACGTGCGCCTCCGATTCCTAGGCGCGTGCCCCGACTCACGCAGACCGACGCCGGCGATCACCGGCTGGATCAAGCTAAGTACCGGGCGTGCGTCGGCGGCAGGCGCCGTTCGAGTGACATCGGATGGGAATTTTCCGGTTCCGGCGGCACGTCGTAGTCTGTTCAGCGTAATCGTATGGTCACGGCGTGATGACGACCGGCCTCAAAGGACGAACGAGTCCGACCAGGGTTGCGAAGCGCGACCCGACAAGCCGTCCAAAAGGGTCACCGCCTGCTTGTCGGTCAAGGACGCCACGAAGTCGACCACGGCCCGCCCCCGGGCCAGACCACGCACCGCGTCGGCACCGGTGACCGGTTCCCCGGTCGCTCCGATGAGCAGTTCCGGCGACGTCCGCGCGAGTCCGGTGAATTCCGCCTGTGCCAGTTCGACCAGGTCGTGCAGCCGGCGCGGGAGCCGGTAGAACTCGTCACGGTCGAGCAGCCACGCGTCGAGCGCGTCGACGAGCGTGGTCACCAGGCTCGCCTGTCCACGTTGGTGCAGCGCGAGTTCCGGGCGCAGCAACACGAACCGCCGGTGCACGAACTTCAGGACCTGCACCTCGTGCCACTGCGCGGGACGCAGCGTGAGATGCCCCGTTCGGGTCGACGGCGAAGACACCACTTGCACGCCGTCGACGAGCCGCGCGGTCCATTTCGCGGAGAAGGCGGCGGTCGCCTGCTCGGCCTCGATCGAACCGTCGAATCCGGTGGCGAGCAGGCCGTCGACGAGTTCGGCGCGGACACGGGCGACAGCGCTGGTGAACGCGTCGTCGTCGACGATCCAGCCGTCCTTGACGTGCATCCGGCGGCGCAGCCGTTCCAGCGAACGGCCCGGCAGCCGCCGTTCGGCGGTCAAGGTCGCGTCGTCCAGCCCGGCCAGTTCCACCGCGTGGTCCACCCAGCCGGTGAACTCGGCGGCGACCGGCGCGTGCTGCAGGACGCCGATCCGGTGGAAGTCCTGGAGGTCGTGGATGGCGTAGGCGATGTCGTCGGCGGTGTCCATCACGGACGCTTCGACTGTCTGCTGCCAGGGTTCGATCCGGCCGGTGAAGGGTGCCCGCGCCTGGGCGAAGTCGTCGAGTTCGGTGCTGTAGGCGGAGAACTTGCTCGCGCCGGTACCGGGGGCGTCGGCCGGTTCGGCCGCGCCGCGCGGCTGGACGTCCATCGACGTCGGATGCGGATCGGGCACGTGCAGCCGCGCCCACGGGTATTTCAGCACCGCGGCGCGCACCGCCGTGGTGAGGTCGAGCCCGGACGCGGACGGCCCGCGGACGTCGGTCGTGGTGATGATCCGGAACGACTGCGCGTTGCCCTCGAAACCGTCGGCGAGGCCGAACCGGTGCCGGGCGATCCGGTCGAGGGTCTGCTCCCCCAGATGCCCGAACGGCGGATGCCCGAGGTCGTGCGCGAGCGAGGCGGCCTCGGCGACGTCCGGGTCGCAGCCGCCCAGTTTCGCGGCGAGTTCGGCGGAATCGCTCGTCGAGTTGATCCGCTCCGCGATGGCGCGCGCGACCTGCGCGACCTTCAGGCTGTGTGTGAGCCGGTTGTGCAGCAGCCCCGAACCACCGGCGCTGACCACCTGGGTCACCCCGCCGAGGCGGGCGAAGAACGGCGACGCGGCGATCCGGTCCCGGTCGATGCGGAACGGGCTCGTGGCGAGGTCGGTGAACCCGGCGCTCTCGCTCTCCGGATCGCGCCGCCACGCCCTTGGATCCGTCTGTCCCATGCGTCACACCGTATCCGTCGGGGCGCTTTGAGACACTGCCCAGGTGGCGGACGTGGTGATCGCGGGCGGTGGCCCGGCCGGGCGGGCGCTCGCGCGTGCCTGCGCCCGGCGCGGACTGGCGACCGTCCTGATCGACCCCGCGCCGGGCAGGCGCTGGCGGGCGACCTACGGGCTGTGGGCCGACGAACTCCCGTCGCTGCCCGAAAGCGCCGTCGCCTGCGCGCCCTCGTCGGCACTCGCGTTCGGCACCGCGCCGCACGTCCTCGACCGGCAGTACCTGGTGGTGGACAACGCCGGCCTGCGCACGTGGCTGGACGGCGGTCACGACGTCGTCGCCGGGACGGTGTCCGCCGTGGACCACGGCGGGCAGGGCACGTCGGTACGCCTCGAAGACGGGCGGGTCCTCGCGGCCGGCCTGTACGTCGACGCCTCCGGTGCCCGGCCACGAGGGGACCGCTACGAACAGACGGCCTTCGGCGCCGTCCTCCCCGCCGAGGACGCGCTCCGGCTGGTGGACGAACCGGACACCGCGGTGTTCATGGACTGGCGCGGGACCGAATCCGGGTTCCTGTACGTACTGCCCCTCGGCGACGGCACCGTCCTGGTCGAGGAGACGTCGCTGGCCCGCAAGCCCGGTCTGCCGCTGGAGCTGCTGGCGGCGCGGCTGCGCGCCCGGCTGAAGGCGGCCGGGCTGGCGTCACGCGGGCGCGAGGAACGCGTGCGGATCGTGCTCGACGTGCCGGTCCCCCGGCGTGGCCGGACGGTGCCGTTCGGGGCCGCCGCCGGTCTGGTGCATCCGGCGACCGGGTACAGCCTCGCGACGTCGGTGCGGCTCGCCGAGCCTGTCGCCGACTCGATCGCCCTGGCCTGGGACCGGGGGCCGGCCGCGGCCGCGTCGGCTGCTCACGGTGCGCTGTGGCCGTCTTCGGCCCGGACCGTGCACGGGTTGCGGCGCCACGGGCTGCGAGCTCTGTGCGGAATGCCGCCCGAGCTGGTGCCGGTGTTCTTCGACCACTTCTTCACGCTGCCGGTCCCTCTCCAGCGGGCCTTCACTTCGGGTCGCGAAGACGTTTCGGGTACCACCGAGGCGATGTCGGCACTTTTCCGATTGGCGCCGTGGAAAGTGAGAAAACACCTGATCGGGTGGCCTGGGTTACGCCGTTCTAGGTAACCCAGGTGCCCTCACGATGAACATCAGTTGACACGTGTTTCGTTTCGCACCGGCACCGACGACCATGCGGTTGTGACGTTGCAGATCGCGATCCGCTTCGCTTATCAACCGTTGTACAGCCTGCACACCGGTGGCGTCGTCGCGTTCGAAGCCCTGGCACGGCCAGGCCGCGGCACCGCCCGCGAACTTCTCGCCGACGCCCGTCGCGGCGGCAACCTGACCGAGGTCGACATCGGACTGGCCGCCGAAGCGGTACGGCAGCAGAACGAGGCGCAGGCGGCCCTCCCCCTCCATTTGAACCTGTCCGCGCGGACGGTGGCGGCACCACCGGCCCGGTTCGAACCGCTGACCGAGGCGCTCGGCCTGTCCGGCCGCCGGACCAGGGACGTCGTGCTGGAGATCGGGCCGCCGTTCACGCAGATCCCCGCCGATCTGCTGCTCACCGGCATGCGACGGCTCACCGAACTCGGGTTCCGGCTCGCGCTCGACGGCCTCGGCCGCGGTGACCTGCCGCTCACGCTGCTCGCCTCCGCGCCGATCGACCTGGTGAAACTGGACCGCACCGTGCTGCGCGGCCTGCCACACGATCCGGCCGCCGTCGCGGTCGTCGAGGCGGTGCTGCACTTCGCGTCCCGCACCGACAACCGGCTGGTCGCGACCGGACTCGAAACCACCGAACAGCTCGAATCCGCGCGGCGGCTCGGGGTGCGGATCGCGCAGGGCAACCTGCTCGCCCCACCGGACGGCGACCACGCGCCGCTACCCGCGCCGGACGCGCCCGGCCCGTTCGTCCCCGGCACCGCGCGGGCCCGCCGGGTCGGCGATTTCCTGCGCCCCGCGACCACCCTGCCCGAAGACGCGACCTGTGACGACGTGCGCGAGGTGCTGGCCGCCTCCGACGGGCCGAGCGGCATCGTCGGCATCGACGACCGGCACCGTCCACAGTGGTCGATCGACCGGACCCGGTTCCTGGTCGCGGTCACCGGGTTGTACGGCCACGCGTTGCACGCCAAGCGGCCCGCGTCGCGGCTCGCCGACCGGCCGCACACGATCCACACCGACGCGAGCGCGCTCGAATTCCTGGAACTGGTCACCGACGCGGACTGGAGCCGCACCGGCGACGACGTCGTGGTGGTCGACGACCGCGGCCGGTGCGTGGGTGTGGTGCTGGTGAACGAGGTGCTCCGCGGGGTCGCCGAGGCGAAGGTCGAGGAAGCCGTCTCGCTGAGCCCGCTGACCCGCCTGCCCGGCAGCGACGCCGTCGCCAGGGACGTCGACCGCCGGATCAACGCGCGGGAGCCGTTCGTCGCGGCCTGGCTGGACGTCGACGCGTTCAAGACGGTCAACGACACCGCCGGATTCGCCGCGGGCGACGATCTCATCCGCACGCTCGGCCGGACGCTCACCGATCTGGAGGGCAGGCTGCGCCGGATGCGGGTCAGCCACGTCGGCGGGGACGACTTCCTGATCGCCTGCGACGTCGACGAGATCGGCACGGTCGCCGCCGCGCTGCTGGACACGCCGTGGTCGGCCGACGGGCTGCCGGTGACGGTCTCACTGGCGACCCTGGTGTGCGGGAACGGCGCGATCCGGTCCTACAAGGACGCTTCCCGGCTCCTGGCACCGCTGAAGAAGCAGGCCAAGGAGGTTCCCGGGTCGAGCTGGGTGCTCGGCCGTCCGGGCTCGGACCGGGTCGAGGTCCTGCGCGGCATCACGACCCGCGGCCTGCCCGCGCAACGCGCCGCCGTCGGCTTCTGACCCCCGCGTTTCAGAGCGAGTGGGCAGCGCGGTAGGCGGAGAAGCGTTCGTCGACCTCGCCCGCGGTGAGCCCGAAGTCGGCGAGGTCGTATCGGTGCACGGGTTTCCTCTCGCCGGAACGGCTTTCGGCGTGGACGGCGGTCATCGCGTCCCGTGCCTCATCGCTCAGCGACAGCCCGAAGTGCTTGTAGACACCCTCGACGGTCGCGATCGGGTCGGCGACGAAATCCTCGTACCGGACGTCGCAGAACTGCGCCGGATCGTGCCGCTTCCTCGCCTCCAGCGACCTTTCCGCGCCTCGCGCCCACAGATCCAGCTGGCCACGGCCGATCACGTCACCGCGGAAGACGTCGGACCAGCCTTCCGAAGCCTGTTCGTTCAGGCTGCACACCGACGCGATGATCGTGCTCGGCGCGCGGTGGGTCTGGACGATCAGCGCGTCCGGGTACACCTCCAGCAGCGCGTCGAGGGCGAAGATGTGGCTCGGGTTCTTGAGCACCCAGCGGCGCCCGGCGTCTGGCAGGCCGATCAGCTGGAGATTCCGCCGGTGCCTGCGATAGGCGTCGGCCCAGCTCTGCCCGTCCAGCCAGCGCGAGTACGACGGCACGTGCGCGAGGCATTCGTAGGACACCGATTTCAGGGACTGCCGCAGGAGCTGCCAGCATTCCTCGACCTGGTCGGCGGACATGTGGTGCAGGCCCATGAACTCGGGATGTTCGACGTGGTGCTTCTCGTAACCCGCCTGGATCCCTTGGAAGACCGGATTTTCCGCCCAGGTCTCGCGTGGCGGCCGCGGCTGCGGCACCTCGGTCAGCCACACTTCCAGCCCTTGGTGCGCCGGGTCCTCGGTGAGCAGCCGGTGCAGCGCCGTGGTCCCGGTGCGCGGCAGACCGGTGACGAAGATGGGCCGCTCGACGGGAACCTCGGCATACTGCGGGTTCTGCTTCCAGGACGCCTCGCTCAACGACCTCGCCACGAGGGCACCGCGCAGGAAAGCGCGATGGATCTTGTTGCCGTACGGCGTCAAACCCGCCTCACCGGCGTAGGAATCCAGTAGGACCCGCAGCCCTTCGAGGTGGTCGTCTCCACCGAAGTCGTCCAGCCCGGTGAGTTTTGCCGCCGACGCGTGCAGATCCTCCACGGTGCCGACGTTTTCCCGCCCTGGCAGCATGTTCTCCCCTTCAGTGGTGGTACTCGCCGGCGTTGACGTCGAGACACTGCCCGGTGACGCACCGGGCGAGCGACGAGGTCAGGAACACGACGGTGTCGGCGATCTCGTCCGGTTCGGGCAGGCGGCGCAGGTCGATCGTCTCCGCCGTCTCGGCGTACACCTGTTCCGGCGGCACACCGCGTTCCTTGGCCAGGTAAGCGAAGTACCACTTCAGCGAGTCCGCCCAGATGTAGCCGGGCGCCACGGAGTTGACCCGGATCCCGCGCGGCCCGAGTTCCGAGGCGAGGCTCTGGGCGAGCGCGAGCAGACTCGCCTTCGCCATCTTGTACGCGCCGAACGTCCGCCTGGAATGCCGGAGTACGGCCGAATTGATCATCACCACCGAGCCGCCGCTCTCTTCGAGCGAAGGCGTGAACAGCCGTGTGAGCCGGAGCGCCGCGAGGACGTTGGTCTCGAAGCCCGACCGGACGTCGGCGAGGTCGACGTCGGCGAGGTCCATGATCGGCGGGATCGCGAAAGCGTTGTTCACCAAGGCGTCCACCCGGCCGAACGCCTTCAGCGCGGCCTCGGCGAGGTTCGCGGCCGAAGCGTCGTCGGTGATGTCGGTGGGCACGGTGACCGCGCGGCGCCCGAGCGCGTCGACCTCCTTGGCGACCTCGGCGAGCCGGGATTCGGTGCGCGCGGCGAGAACGA
The DNA here is from genome assembly GCF_001995215.1 of Amycolatopsis azurea DSM 43854. Classification (GTDB taxonomy): domain Bacteria; phylum Actinomycetota; class Actinomycetes; order Mycobacteriales; family Pseudonocardiaceae; genus Amycolatopsis; species Amycolatopsis azurea. The sequence continues at coordinate 371,255 of NZ_MUXN01000016.1, read as the reverse complement.
CGTCCGCGCCCGCCGCGGCACCGCGCACGGCGATGGACCGGCCGAGTCCCGGTCCGACACCGGAGACGACGATCACCTTGTCCCGCAAGAGATCCGTCATCCCAGCATCCTCCCCGCGACAGCCGCCTGGCGGGCCGAGATCCGGGCCGCCCACTCCTGCGGGGTCACGCGGGCCTCGTCGTGGAAGGGCAGCCTGTCGGCGAGTTCGCCGAACTTCACCACCTCGACCTCGGGACCGTCGGCGACGTCCAGCGCGCGGGACAGCCGCTGCCAGCGGATCTGGACGTAGCCGCGGTCGTGCCCGGTGCGTTCGAGCCAGTTCGCCAGGCCGGGGTCGCGTTCGCTGATCACGAACCGGATCTTGCCGTCCGGGTCGACCCGCGCCTGGTCGGCGGTGAGGCTCGTCTGGTGGTTGATGTAGTCGAGCGAGAGGTACCAGACGCTGCCGAGCTGGATGCCCTGATAGGGCGCGTCCGAGCGGGGCACGGTGACGATCATGACCTCCTCGTCGCCGAGTTCGTAATGCCCGGCCGACGAGTACTGCGTGGTCAGGCCGCCCGGCGTCGGACGCGGTTCGGTCATCGTGTTCACCGGCAGGTTCAGGTAGAACCACTTCGGGAAGGCGAGGAAGGTGCGCAGCCTGCTCAGCAGGATCTTGCCGGAGACGCCGTAGCGTTTGGCCAGCCCGTCGCGGGTGAGCGGCGCGGGCGCGCCACCCGCGGTGTCGGCGCACTGGATCTGGATCGTGCCGCGGCGTTCGGTCGCCCAGTCGCTGTAGACCTCGCGCACCACGAGCATCGAAGAACCCGGGCCGAGGACGAAGTAATTGGGGCCAGGATCCGGTTTGGCCGGTCCGAAGCGGAGTTCGAACGTGCCGTCGCCGGCGATCTCGATCTCGCGGTCGTCGAACGCGGCGAGACTGTCCGGTACCTCGACGGGTGAGTAGTCGCCGTTGAGGACCTGGAAACTGACGTCGGCCGTGCTCCCCCGCGTCCCGGTGACGACGTACTCGCGGCCTTCGCGGATGTTCGCGTTGAAGTACAGCGTGTCCGGGTTGTCCAGGCCCATCTTCGTGTACGGGCCGGTGGACTGGGTGAAGAACGGATAGTCCCGTTCGTAGGCCCACGCCATCTGCAGGGACGCGCGGATGCTGCCGGCGAGGTAGTCGTACCCCTCGACCAGATCCTGTTCGGTCCGGATGTGCGGCGCCTCCGCGATGACCTTCTCGGCTTCGACGATCGCGTCCGCGAACGGTTGAGTGAGCACCGGCGACTCCTCATGCTGGTACAAATACGTACCGGCTTGGTACGTTCTTCGTGACATCAGACTAGAACGCGTTCTAAGGATGGGTCAATGACCCGACGTTCCCCGCCCACCGAGCGAGTCGTGCGGCTGCTGGACTTCTTCGCCGCGCACCCCGGCCGTCGCTTCGGCCTGTCGGAACTCGCGCGCGAACTGGACCTGGCCAAACCGACCTGTCTCGGCATCGTGACCGAGCTGGCCGCGGGCGGCTACCTGGTCCGGGATCCCGGCCCGGTCACCTACCGGCTCGGTCCGGCGATGGTCGCCGCGGGCCGCGTCGCGAGTGAGGGTTTCGGTGCGAGCGAGGTCGCGCGACGGCATCTGGAGGACCTGAGCAGGCGATACGCCGCCACGTGCACGGCGTCGGCCGTCGTCGGGGACCGGATCTTGATGCTGCAGAGCGCCGGGCCCGGTCGGGTCAAACTCGGCGAGACCTACCCGTTCGCGCCGCCGGTCGGCCTGATGTACGTGCTGTGGGATGCCGACGCGACGTTCGACGCGTGGCTCGCCAAACCCCCGGCGGTGCCGGTGCGGCTGGACGAGGCGCACCTGCGTCGCGTCGTCGCCGAATGCCGCGAGCACGGCTACCTGGTGGAGAGCCTGACCTCCGCCGGACGACGGCTCTACGCGCTGATGGCCGGCGTCGGCGCGGAGGAACTGCCGCCCGAAGTGCGGGGTCTGGTGGGCGAGCTCGTGTCGAGTCTCGGCGAACGCGTCTACCTCGGCGCCGATCTGGAGCCGCGCCACAAGCACGCGGTGAGCCTGCTCGCCGCGCCGACGTTCGACGCTTCGGGCAGGCAGGAACTGGTGCTCACGCTGTCGGTCGGCGAGCCGATCACCGGCGCCGAGATCGCGCGGCGGGGCGCGGCACTGGTCGCCACCGCCGACGCCGTCACCGCCGAATCCGGCGGCCGCCGCCCCCCGCGTTTAGTCCTCTGAACGCGGTAGTTGCCCGCGCCACCCGATGTCCCCAATGCCACATTAGGGACGCTGAGTGCCCCCAATGCCGCATTGGGGACACTCAGCGAGCCGCGCAAGGACCGCATTTAGAGGACGAAATGCGGGTCAGGAGGACCAGCGGTTCGCGGTGAGCTTGAAGCTGGACAGGTCGGCGGTCGACATCATCGTTTCGTACAGCCGGTCGTACTGGGTCGACGCGGTCAACCACGCGCCGTCCACCCGCCGGTAGGTGTCCTCGTAGTACGCCGCGCCCTCGATCACCACCCGGTGCTCGGGCACGATCACCTTGTCCCGCATCAGCCACGTGCCCGTCGCGGTGTCGCCGTCGACGTCGATCTCCGGCTGCCCGGCGAAATGCACCGTGGTGACACCGAGGCCGACGGCGTTCCGGAAGAACCCGATGATCGCGTCCCGCCCTTCGAAGGCCAGCGGTTCGCCGTAGGACGGCGTGCCGAAGCGCGCGTGCGCGTCGGTCGTCAGGGTCCCGCCCATCTCGTCCCACAGCTTGAGGTCGAGACAGCGGAGGTAGCGGGCTTTGAGGCGACGGATCTCTTCGAGCGCGACCAGGTCCATGCCGACAGCGTCCTCCTCCCCTTGACCAATCACAAGAACCTGTTCTACTTTTCTGATCTCGAACCACGGAGGTCACGATGGCGTCGCCGACCTACGAGCTCACCCATCTCGAAGCACTCGAAGCCGAAGCCGTGCACATCTTCCGCGAGGTCGCGGCGACCTTCGAACGACCGGTGCTGCTGTTCTCCGGCGGCAAGGACTCGATGGTGATGCTCCACGTGGCGGCCAAGGCGTTCTGGCCGTCACCACCACCGTTCCCGGTGATGCACGTCGACACCGGGCACAACTTCGACGAAGTGATCGAGTTCCGGGACCGCACGGTCGACACGTACGGGCTCCGGCTCGTCGTGACCAGCGTCCAAGACGACATCGACGCGGGCCGGGTCGTCGAAGACCCGAAGGCCGGCCGCAACCGTCTCCAGACCGCCGCCCTGCTGCGCGGGATCCGCGAGCATTCCTTCGACGCCGTCTTCGGCGGCGCCCGGCGCGACGAGGAGAAGGCCCGCGCCAAGGAACGCGTGTTCAGCTTCCGCGACGAGTTCGGCCAGTGGGATCCGCGCAATCAGCGGCCGGAGCTCTGGGATCTCTACAACGGCAGACATCGCAAGGGCGAGCACATCCGCGTCTTCCCGCTGTCGAACTGGACCGAACTCGACATCTGGCAGTACATCGAGGCCGAGGACGTCGACCTGCCTTCGATCTACTACTCGCACCGGCGCCCGGTCGTCCAACGGGACGGGATGCTGCTCGCGCACACTCGCTTCCTCACCTTGAGCGAAGGCGAAAGCCCTTACGAGGCAACGGTTCGCTTCCGCACCGTCGGCGACGCGACCTGCACCGGCTGCGTCGAGTCGACGGCGACCTCACCCGGTGAAGTGGTCGCCGAGGTGGCGGTCAGCAGGCTCACCGAACGCGGCGCCACCCGCGCCGACGACCGGATCTCCGAGGCGGGCATGGAAGACCGGAAGAAGGAAGGCTACTTCTGATGGGCGCTTCACAGCTGGTCCGGCTCGCGACCGCGGGCAGCGTCGACGACGGGAAGTCGACTCTCATCGGCCGCCTGTTGTTCGATTCGAAGACGGTGTTCACCGATCAGCTCGAAGCCATCGAACGCACCAGCCGCGACCGCGGCGAGGCGTATCCGAACCTCGCGCTGCTGACCGACGGCCTGCGCGCCGAACGCGAACAGGGCATCACGATCGACGTCGCCCACCGGTACTTCGCGACGCCGCGGCGGAAGTTCATCATCGCCGACACGCCGGGACACGTGCAGTACACCCGGAACATGGTCACCGGGGCGTCCACGGCGGACCTCGCGCTGATCCTGATCGACGCCCGCAAGGGCGTGCTCGAACAGTCGCGGCGGCACGCGTTCCTGGCGAGCCTGCTGGGAATCCCGCATCTGGTGTTGTGCGTCAACAAGATGGACCTGGTCGACTGGTCGCAGGAACGCTTCGAGGAGATCCGCGAGGACTTCCGGCGCTTCGCCATGAAGCTCCAGGTGCACGACCTGACCTTCGTGCCGATGTCGGCGCTGCACGGCGACAACGTCGTGCACCGGGGTGCCAGTATGCCTTGGTACGAAGGCACTTCCCTGCTGCATCACCTCGAACAGGTCCACGTGGCGTCGGATCGCAACCTCATCGACGCGCGATTCCCGGTGCAGTACGTGATCCGGGAGCACAGCCGCGATTTCCGCGGGTACGCGGGCACCGTCGCGGGCGGGGTGTTCAAACCCGGCGACGAGGTCGCCGTGCTGCCGTCCGGCTTCACCACGACGGTGCGCGCGATCTGGGGGCCGGGCGGCACCGCGATCACCGAAGCCTTCGCGTCGCAGGCCGTCACGATCGAACTCGACGACGACCTCGACCTAGGACGCGGCGACCTGATCTGCCGCCCCGGCAACCGGCCGCACACCAGCCGGGACGTCGACGCGATGGTGTGCTGGTTCTCCGAGCAGGACACGCTGAAGCCCGGTTCGCAGTACGTCGTGCGGCACACCACCCGGGAGACCAAGGCCGAGGTCCGCGACCTGGACTACCGGCTCGACGTCACCAGCCTGCACCGTGACGAGACCGCGAAAGCGTTGTCCCTCAATGAGATCGGCCGGATCCGGCTGCGCGCCCGGCAGCCGCTGCTGTTCGACTCCTACCGCCGCAACCGGTCCACCGGCGGTTTCCTCCTCGTCGACGAGCATTCCGGAGCGACGGTCGCGGCGGGCATGATCACCGGCCCGAGCGTGACGGCGTCGAACGTCGTCTGGCACACCGCCGCGGTCACCAGGGCGGAACGTCCGACCCGCGGGCTCACCGTCTGGCTCACCGGGCTTTCCGCGTCCGGGAAGTCGAGCGTGGCCGTGGAACTTGAGCGGCGGCTGGTGGCGTCCGGGCGGCCCGCGTATCTGCTGGACGGCGACAATCTCCGGCACGGGCTCAACGGGAACCTCGGCTTCAGCCCCGTCGATCGCGCCGAGAACGTCCGGCGTGTCGCGGAGGTCGCGAAGCTGTTCGCCGACGCGGGCGTGGTGTCGGTGGTGTCCCTGATCAGCCCGTATCAGGCCGACCGCGAACTCGCCCGCGCCGCGCACGAGGCGGCCGGGTTGCCGTTCCTGGAGATCTTCGTCGACACCCCGCTCGAGGTCTGCGAAGACCGCGACCCCAAGGGGATGTACGCGAAGGCGAGGGCGGGCGAGATCAGCGGCTTCACCGGGGTGGACGCTCCCTACGAGCGACCGGAGAGCCCGGATCTGGTGCTGCGCCCGGAAAACGGGGACCCCGCCGCGATGGCCGCGCTGATCCTCGCCGCCTTGGAGTAGCTGAAGGGCGCTTTCCCCGCATGAGATGCAGGGAAAGCGCCCTTCGCCTCGTCCTATGCGGGGAAAGCGTCCTTCAGCCGCCGTTGGAGGCCCGGTACGGAGCGGCCGCGTAGGTCCGGGCGGTGGTGGCCGTCAGCTTCTCGACCGACCGGAACATCGTCTTCCCGAGCTTCGTCCGCGCCCTCAGCGCCGGATGCGTCGAGGCGTAGTCGTCCTTGTTGACCGCCGGGTCGCCCGCGAACTCACCGGACGCGAACAGCGAGTAGGTCAGGATCGGCTTGCCGTCGGCGCTGAACATCACGCCCGCCTCGTTGCGGCCGTCCTTGAACCAGCCCGCCTTCGTGGCGACCCGCAGCCGCTCGGCCGAGGTCAGGTCGAGGCGCACGCCGTCGGTGAACGCGCTCAGCGAACGCAGGATGTTCAGCAGGTACTCGGTGGACTTCGCCGAAAGCAGCGTCCCACCGACCAGTTTCCGCAGCAGCGTATGCGTTTCGGCCGGGGTCGTCCTGCCGAGGAAGAACCGGTTCGGGTTCGCCACCGGGACGACCTGGGTGTGCACGAATCCCTTGCCGCGCAGGATCTCGTTGACCTCGGCGGCGGGGACGACCAGCCCGCACAGGCGGACGGCGGTGTTGTCGGACAGCGTCAGCAGCGCGGCCATCGCGTGCCCGAGGGTCACCGAACTCGGGTACGCGCCGTCGAGGCCGAAGATGCCGTCGGTGTCCTTGATGACGATGTCGGCTGTGACGTCGACGCGCTGGTCCAAAGTGAGCAGTCCGCGGTCGATCTTGTCGAGTACCGCGGTGGCGACCGCGATCTTGTTGACGCTGTAGGCCTCGACCACCTCGTCGGCCCGCTCGGAGACGGCGGGGATCAGGTTCCCGGCGGTGTCTGCGACGCTGACGTACGACGACCAAGTACCGCCCGCCTTCGCGGTTTCCCGGGCGTACACCTGGGAAATCCGGCGCGCGGCGGCCGAGGCATCAGCGGAAGGCGTGTCGATTTCGGACTCTTCGGCGGCCTGGGCGATCTGCGTTGTCCCGAGTACCGCGCCCGCGGCGGCGACCGTTCCCAGCCCCAGCACGCGACGGCGGTTGACGTTCGTGTCCACTCCGGAACCCTACCGCTTTCAGCCCGCCGGTGTGACGAATCCGGTGTCGTAGGCCTTGATCACCGCTTGCGTCCGGTCCCTCGCGCCGAGTTTCGCGAGAATGTTCCCGACATGCGTCTTCACCGTCTGCACACCGAGGTACAGCTCCCCGGCGATCTCCACATTGGACAGTCCAGCGGCCATCAGCCGCAGCACCTCGCGTTCGCGTTCGGTGAGGCCGGCGCCGTCGAGACCGTCCTGCGGGCCCCGGCGCGCCTGCTGCGCGGCCAGCCGCCGGATCGCGGCCGGGAACAGCAGAGACTCCCCCGCCGCCACCGTCCGGATCGCCGCGACGATCTCCTCGGGCCGAGCCCGCTTCAGCAGGAAGCCGCTGGCGCCGGCGAGCAGGGCGTCGTAGACGTAGTCGTCGTTCTCGAAGGTGGTCACCACGATCACCTTCGGCGGATTGTCCATGGTGGACCTCAGATGAGCGGTCGCGCGGATCCCGTCGACCGACGGCATCCGGACGTCCATCAGCACGACGTCGGGCCGGAACCGCGAGACCAGACCGGGCACCTCGGCGCCGTCGGCCGCCTCGCCCACGACCTCCAGATCGGGTTCGGAGGCGACGATCGCCCGCAGTCCCGCCCGGATCAGCTGTTCGTCGTCGACCAGCAGCACCCCGATGCTCATCGCCGTTTCCCCCATGGCACCGCCACCTCGACCTTCCAGCATCCGTCCGCCCGGCCCGCGGTGATCGTGCCCCCGAGCACTTCCACCCGTTCCGTCATTCCCCGCAGCCCCCGGCCGCCCCCATCCCGTGACGGTGCCGCGGTGCCGAGCGGGTTGGCCACCCGCAACCGCAGCAGCTCCGCTTCGGCTTCGACGTGCACCGTCACCGGCACCTTACCGGCGTGCCGCAACGCGTTCGTCAGGCATTCCTGCAAGATCCGATACGCCTCACGGGAGACGACCGGCGGGACCGACGCCGGGTCCCCCCGCACCTCCGCCGTCACCTCGGCGCCGGCCAGCCGCGTGGCCTCGACCAGCGCGGACAGTTCCGTCAGTCCCGACTGCGGCGCCCGCGACGACGCCTCCTCGCGCAGCAGCCCGAGCACGTGGTCCAGGTCGTCCAGCGCGGCACGGGCCGAGTCCTCGATCGCGGTGAGCGCCTGCTCGGTGAACTCCGGATCCGACCGCAGGGTCCGGCGCGCGGCCCCCGCCTGGATGGTCACGACGCTCAGCGCGTGGCCGACCGAGTCGTGCAGTTCCCGCGCGAGCCGGTTGCGTTCGGCGAGTTGTTCGGTGCGCTTCTCCAGCTGGGCGATCCGTTCGGCGGCCGAGATCCCCAGCAGGCTCTTGGCACAGCGGGTCAGCAGCGCTCCGGCGATCCAGACGGCGTACGCCAGCGCGACGAGGCCGAGCAGGAACGCCGCCGGGATCCAGGCGCTCGCCCAGCCTTTCGGCACCGTGATCGGGTCCTCTGTGGACAGCGCTATCCGGCCGGTGAACGGCGCCGCGACCGAGAAGCCGAAGGCGACCGGGACGAGCAGGCTCACCAGGCTGACGACACAGCCGGTGGCCACGTGCAGCAGGAACATCGCGCTCGACCGCAGCCGGACGGGCCAGCTCCCCGCGGGCCCGAACGTCACCCCGGGCACCGGATCGTCCAGCAGTTCCCGGACGGCCGCGCCTTCCAGCACCCGGACGGCGGGGAGGAACGACGACGCGATCACCACCAGGACGACGGTGATCATCGCGATGACGATCCCGCGCCCCATCGTCACGACAAGGGGCAGCAGCGACGGCACCACGATGGCGGCGAAGAGCAGGTACGGCACGCTGAGGGCGCCGCCGAGGATGAAGTACACCCACCGGCGGTAGGTCGCCCGGTCCACGAGCGGGCCGAAAAGTCGCATGCGCTCTTTCTAGCGTGTGCCTGCTTCGCGCGGATCCCTCATCAGTATCTCCGCGATCTCCCTCGCGAGCGTGACCCGATGCGCGTCCCCGTCGATGCCGGTGTGCGCGACAGCGCCTTCCAACAGGAGGAAGAGCTGCTCCGCGAGCCGCTCGGGATCGGCCGCGCCCGGGGCGTCCTCTCGGAGGAGTTCGGCGAACTTCGCCCGGACCGCCTCCTTGTGCCGCCGGATCACGTCGAGCCCGGGATGCCCGGCGGGCAGTTCGGCGGCCGCGTTGAGGAACGCGCAACCCCTGTCACTGCCGAGTTTCGGGTGATCGATGTAGGCGTCGAAGACCACGAGCGCCCGGGGCGAGTCGGCACCGGCCAGCCGCTCTTCGAGGTACGCCCACCAGACGTCGTGCCGTCGCCGCAGGTACGCGAGCGTGAGTTCCGTTTTCGACCCGAAGCACGCGTACAGCGTCTTTTTCGTGACGCCCGCGGCCTCTGCCACGGCGGCGACGCCCACCGCGTTCAGGCCCTCCCGGTAGAAGAGCTCGGTCGCGGCCGCCAGGACACGCTCGCCGGCTGGAGTCAGCATGCCTCGACTATACCGATCGGTTGACCTGAGCGCGAAATGCGGGAACACTCCCCAGGTATACCGCTCGGTATATATACAGAGGAGGTCTACTGGTGTCTTCGCACAAACGCGAGCTGACGCTCACCGCGGCCGGGTTGTCGCTGATCGCGGTCACCTACGGACTCGCGAGGTACGCGTACGGGCTCTTCGCGCCGACCCTCCGGACGGAGTTCGACCTCGACGGCGGCGCGCTCGGCGCCATCGCGGCGGGAAGTTACGTCGCGTACTGCCTGGCCGTCGTCGTTTCGACCGCCGTCACGACCCGCTGGGGTTCGCGGACCGGCGCGCTCGCCGCCGGGACGGCCGCCACCGCGGGAACCGCGCTGATCGCGGCCGCGCCGAACGCCGCCGTCCTCGCGCTCGGCGTCGTCCTCGCGGGGGCCAGCACGGGCCTGGCCTCCCCGTCACTCGCGGACGCGGTCTCCCGGGTCGTGCGGGTGACCCGGCGCGACCGCGCCCAATCCGTGGTGAACGCCGGAACCGGGCTCGGCGTGCTGGTCTCGGGCCCGGTCTCGCTGCTCGCGATCGGCGACTGGCGGCTGGCCTGGTGGGCCTTCGCGGCCGCCTCGGCGCTGGTCACCCTGTGGATCGCGCGGGTCGTGCCGCCGGTCAAGGAGGACCGGGCACGCGGGCTGCCGGTACCGCTGTTCCCGCCGGCCATCGGACGGCTGCTGCCCGCCGCCGCGACACTCGGCCTGGCCAGCGCGGCTATCTGGACGTTCGGCCGGGACATCGCCGTGAGTGTCGGCGGGCTCGGCGAAACGGAGTCGACGGTGGTGTGGATCGTCCTCGGCGCGGTCGGCCTGGCAGGCGCGTTCACCGCCGCGTTGACCTCGCGGGCGGGACTGCGCCGGGCATGGTCGGCGGGGATGGTCCTGTTCGCCCTCGCCACGGCGCTCTTCGCGCTCGCCACCCGGTCGTTCCCCGCGCTCGTCATCGCGGCCGCGCTGTTCGGAGCCGTCTACATCGGACTGACCGGCGTGCTGATCCTCTGGGGCACCAGGGCTTATCCGACGGCGCCCGCGTTCGGTGTCGGCGTGGCCTTCCTGATGCTGGCGCTCGGCCAAGCCGCCGGGGCACCGCTCATCGGCCTCCTCGGCGATCTGATCGACCTTCGCGCCGGCTTCCTCGCGGCCGCGGCGGTGGCCGTCCTCGGAGTCCTGTTCGCGCCCAAGGAAGCGACCACTACGTACAACTTCGGGGTCCGTTCCCTCTCAAGGGTGAGTACCGTCCCGCCGGAGCGGGAATCCCGCGTGGGCTGCGCGTGATGTCCTCATCGGCATGAACCTGCTGCTCGGCCTGCTCACCTTGCCCGTCTACGCGCTGATGCTGTGGCCGCTCGTGGTCGCCGCCCGCCGCGTGCTGGGCGTGCGGATCGGCGTGATCCGCGCGTTCTGCGCGGCCGGCTTCGGCTGGCTGGTCGCGGGCGGCATCCTCACCGCGGTCCCCCGCCTGATGTACGCGGGCAGCGCCTTCGCCGGACTGGTCATCCCGGTGGCGGGCAGCGCGTTCCTGGCGACGCTGATCTTCCTGTTCGTCGCGGAGTTCGTCCTGCCGTCCGGTTCGGGGCTCGGCCTGATCGGCAGGATCCGGTCGCTGCGCCGCCGCGCGGCCCGGACACGGCGGTACTCGCAGATCACCCGGATCGCGATCAAACACGGCCTCGGCCGGTACCTCACCGGCCGCCGCGAACCCGGCCTCGCCCAGGTCCGGCACGCCAAACTGGCGCGTTCGCTGCGGCGCGCGCTGGAGGAGGGCGGCGTGACGTTCGTGAAACTCGGGCAACTGCTCTCGACGCGGTCCGATCTGCTCCCGCCGGTGTTCGTCGACGAACTGAGCAAACTCCAGGACCAGGTCGCCTTCGCCGACGCGGACGAGGTCGCGACGGTGCTGCGAGAGGAACTGGGCGGCAACCCGGACGAGATCTTCGCCGAGTTCGATCCGGAACCGATCGCGGCCGCGTCGATCGCGCAGGTCTACCGGGCGAAACTGCGCGACGGGCAGGACGTCGTCGTCAAGGTGCAACGGCCCGGCGTCCAGGCACTGGTCGAGCGGGACCTCGACATCGTCCGCCGGGTCGCGGCCGCGCTGGACCAGCGCGCGGACTGGGCGCGCTCGCTCGGCGTCGTCGATCTGGCCGAGGGATTCGCCGACGCGCTGGTCGAGGAACTCGACTTCCGCACCGAAGCCAGGAACATCGAAGCGGTCGCGGCCGCCTACCCCGGCGACGAAGTCGCTCTCCCGACCGTCCACAAAGCACTGTCCACCGAGCGAGTCCTGGTGATGCGGCGCCTCGACGGCAAACCGCTCGCCGCCGCCAAGGAACGGGTCCCGGCCGCGGAACGGGCGAACCTCGCGCGGTCGATGCTGCGCTGCGTGCTCGGCCAGGTGATGGGCAGCGGCGTCTTCCACGCCGACCCGCATCCCGGCAACGTCCTGCTGCTCGCCGACGGCAGGCTGGGCCTGCTCGACTTCGGCTCGGTCGGACGGCTCGACTCGGGTCTGCGCGGCGGGTTGCAGAACCTCATCCTCGCCCTCGACCGCGGCGACCCGGCCGCGTTGCGCGACGGCCTGCTGGAGATCGTCGACCGGCCGGACGACATCGAGGAGCGACGGCTGGAGCGGGCACTGGGTGCCTTGGTGGCCAAGCACTTCAACCACGGACAGGCCCCGGACCTGGACATGTTCACCGACCTGTTCCGGGTGATCGCCGACTTCCGGCTCAGCGTTCCCCCGCCGATCGCCGCGGTGTTCCGCGCACTGGCCACTTTGGAGGGAACGCTGGCCGCGCTGGCGCCGGGATTCAACATCGTCGTCGAGTCCCGCGCCTACGCCGCCGAGCAGGTGGGTGCCGGATTGCGGCCGGAATCGCTGCGTTCCACTGCCACCAACGAACTGATGGCGCTCCTGCCGGTGCTGCGCCGCCTGCCCCGCCGGATCGACCGGATCGGCAACGCGCTCGAACAGGGCAGGCTTTCGGTCAACGTCCGGCTGTTCTCCGACGAACGCGACCGCGACGTGGTCACCGGACTGGTGCACGAGGTCCTGCTGGCGTTCGTCGGCGCGGCCACCGGGCTCATGGCCGTGTTGTTGCTGGGCAGCGCGACCGGCCCGGAGGTCCTGCCGGGTGTCACGCTGCACCAGATGTTCGGTTACAACCTGCTGGTGGTCAGCGCGCTGGTGGGACTGCGGCTGCTTTTCGTCGTTTTCCGGCGGACCGGGCAACGGTCACGATCGCCCCGATGACCCCGAGGCCCACTCCACCGAACTTAATGCGATCCCCGAAGCGCGTGAAGGCCCCCTTCCCTCGGCTGAGCCGAGGGAAGGGGGCCTTCACGCGCAAAAGCAGGGATCAGACGGTGAAGCCGAGGGCGCGCAGCTGTTCGCGGCCGTCATCGGTGATCTTCTCCGGGCCCCACGGCGGCATCCAGACCCAGTTGATCCGGAAGTCCTTGACCAGCCCCGTTCCCCCGCCGACGAGCGCGGCACCGGTCTGGTCCTCGATGACGTCGGTCAGCGGACAGGCCGCGGACGTCAGCGTCATGTCGATGGTGGCGGTGTTGTCCGGCTCGACGTGGATGCCGTAGACGAGCCCGAGGTCGACGACGTTGATGCCGAGTTCGGGGTCGACGACGTCACGCATCGCCTCTTCGACGTCCTCGACCTTCGCCACGTCGGCGGCGTCCGGGGCGGCGGTGGTCTCGGCGTCGAGGTCGGCGGCCGTGCGCCCCTCGCGGGTTTCGGTCTGCTGTTCGGTCATGCCGTCTCAACTCCGTTGGTCGTGCGGGCGACGGCGTCCTTGAACGCCATCCATCCGAGCAGGGCGCATTTCACGCGAGCCGGGTACTTGGCCACGCCGGCGAAGGCGATGCCGTCCTCCAGCACTTCCTCGTCCGGCTCGATCTGACCCTTGCCCTGCATCAGCTCGACGAAGGCGTCCATGGTGGTGAACGCCTCCTCCACGGTGTGCCCGACGACGAGATCCGTCAAGACCGACGTGGAGGCCTGGCTGATCGAGCAGCCCTGCCCCTCGTAGGAGACGTCGGCGACCTTCCCGTCGTCGACCTTCACCCGCAGTGTCACCTCGTCACCACAGGTCGGGTTGACCTGGAACGACTCGCCGTCGAACGGCTCGCGCAGACCGCGGCCGTGCGGGTTCTTGTAGTGGTCCAGGATGATCTCCTGGTACATGCTCTCCAGGTTCATCACGCCACCCCGAAGAACTTCTGCGCCTCACGCACACCGTTCACCAGAGCGTCCACTTCGGACAGTGTGTTGTAGACGTAGAACGACGCGCGCACGGTCGCCGGGACCGAGCAGGCCCGGTGCAGCGGCCACGCGCAGTGGTGCCCGACGCGGACGGCGACGCCGAGACTGTCCAGCACCTGGCCCGAGTCGTGCGGGTGGACGCCGTCGATGACGAACGACACCAGCCCGCCGCGGTCGGCCATGTCGGTGGGGCCGATGATCCGCACGCCCGGGATCTCACCGAGCCCGGTCAGCGCGGCCTCGGTGAGGAGGTGCTCGTGCGCGGCGACCCGCTCCATGCCGATCGCCGACAGGTAGTCGGCGGCCGCGCCGAGGCCGACGGCCTGCGACGTCATGGGGGTGCCTGCCTCGAACCGCTGCGGCGGCGCGGCGAACGTGGTCTGCTCCATGCGGACCAGCTCGATCATCGAGCCGCCGGTCAGGAACGGCGGCATCGCTTCGAGCAGCTCGCGCTTGCCGTAGAGGACACCGATGCCGTACGGGCCGACCATCTTGTGCCCGGCGAAAGCGGCGAAGTCGACGTCCAGCGCGTGCAGGTCCACAGGGAAGTGCGGCACCGACTGGCAGGCGTCCAGCACGACCAGCGCGCCGGCCTTGCGGGCCTTCTTCACCAGGAACTCGACCGGGTTGATCGTGCCGAGCACGTTGGACTGGTGCGTGAACGCCAGCACCTTGGTCCGCTCGGTGATCAGCTCGTCCACATTGGACAGGTCGAGGCGGCCGTCGGCGGTGACGGAGAACCACTTCAGCGTCGCGCCGGTGCGCTGGCAGAGCTGCTGCCACGGCACCAGGTTCGCGTGGTGCTCCATCTCGGTGATGACGATCTCGTCGCCGGGACCGATCTTGAACCGCTCGGCCTCGGGACCGGCCGTGGCGGCGTTGCTCATCGCGTAGGCGACGAGGTTGATGCCCTCGGTGGCGTTCTTGGTGAACACCAGCTCGTGCGGGGAGGCGCCGACGAACTCCGCGATCCGCACGCGGGCGGATTCGTAGGCGTCGGTCGCCTCCTCGGCGAGCTGGTGCGCGCCGCGGTGCACCGCGGCGTTCGAGGTCTCCAGGAACCGGCGCTCGGCTTCGAGCACCTGCGCCGGTTTCTGGGACGTCGCACCGGAATCCAGATACACCAAGGGTTTCCCGTCCCGCACGGTGCGGGTCAGGATCGGGAAGTCGGCCCTGATGGCCGCCACATCTAGCGGTACAGAGTTAGCCGTGGTGGTGGTCATCGGGCCAACTCCTCTCGGTGTAGTCGCGAAATCAGTGATCAGGCTGTGCGAGCTCAGACCGCGGCGGTCTCGGCGGAGCCGGTGTACTTGACGTACCCGTTCTCCTCCAGCTCGTCCGCGAGTTCACGGCCACCGGACTCGACGATCTTGCCGCCGGCGAAGACGTGCACGAAGTCGGGCGTGATGTGCCGCAGGATCCGCGTGTAGTGCGTGATCAGCATGACGCCGGCGTCGTTGTTGGCCTTGAACTCGTTGACGCCCTCGGACACGACGCGCAGCGCGTCGACGTCGAGGCCCGAGTCGGTCTCGTCGAGGATGGCGATCTTCGGCTTGAGCAGCGCCAGCTGCAGGATCTCGTGGCGCTTCTTCTCGCCGCCGGAGAAGCCCTCGTTCACCGAACGCTCGGCGAACTCGGACGAGATGTCCAGCTTGCCCATCTCCTCCTTGACCTCCTTGACCCAGTGACGAAGCTTGGGGGCCTCGCCGCGGACCGAGGTGACCGCGGTGCGGAGGAAGTTGGACATGGACACGCCCGGAACCTCGACCGGGTACTGCATGGCGAGGAACAGGCCCGCGCGGGCGCGCTCGTCGACGCTCATCTCCAGCACGTCCTCACCGTCGAGCAGGACCTGCCCGGAGGTGACTTCGTACTTGGGGTGACCGGCGATGGCGTAGGACAGCGTGGACTTGCCCGAACCGTTGGGGCCCATGATCGCGTGGGTCTCGCCCGACTTGATGGTCAGGTTGACGCCCTTGAGGATCTCCTTGGGGCCCTCCTCGGTCGTGACCGAGGCGTGCAGATCCTTGATTTCCAGCGTAGGCATTTCTTTCCTAAAGTCTGATGTGGACGGACGAGGGCTTAGACGCCCACGGCTTCGAGCTCGGCTTCGATCGCGGCCTCGAGACGCTCGCGCACCTCGGGAACGCCGATCTTGACCAGGATCTCGTGGAAGAACCCGCGTACGACCAGGCGCCGCGCGGCGTCCTCGCCGATTCCCCGCGACTGGAGGTAGAACAACTGCTCGTCGTCGAACCTTCCCGTCGCGCTCGCGTGTCCGGCGCCTTCGATCTCGCCGGTCTCGATCTCCAGGTTCGGGATCGAGTCCGCCCGCGCGCCCGGCGTCAGCACCAGGTTGCGGTTGAGCTCGTAGGTGTCGGTCGCTTCGGCGGCCGCGCGGATCAGCACGTCGCCGACCCACACGGTGTGCGCGCCATCGCCCTGGAGCGCGCCCTTGTACATCACCCGCGACTTGCAGTTCGGCACCGCGTGGTCGACGAAGAGACGGTGTTCCTGGTGCTGTCCTTCGTCCGCGAAGTACAGGCCGAGCATCTCGACGTCGCCGCCCTTGTCGGCGAAGGTCGCCGTCGGCGAGACGCGGACCAGGTCACCGCCCAGCGTGATGACGATGTGCTTGAGCGTGGCGTCGCGGCCGAGCTTGAGGTGCTGCTCGGAGACGTGCACCGCGTCGTCGGCCCAGTCCTGGACGCTGACCACGGTCACGTTCGCCGAATCGCCGATGACGAACTCGACGTTGTCGGCGTAGGTGCCGGAGCCGACGTGGTCGAGGACGATGACGGCCTCGGAGAACTGCTCGGCGCGGACCTGCACGTGCCCGTAGGCGACCTTGCCCTCGCCGGGGCCGGTGATCTTCACCGTCGACGGCTTCGACGTCTTCGTCTCCTTGGGCACCGTGATGACGGTGGCCTCGGTGAACGAGGAGTAGGCCTGCGCGGCGATCCGGTCGCTCGGGACACCCGCGACGCCGAGGCGCTCGTCGTCCCGGCCGACCTTCTCGATCTTCAGTTCAGGGGCGGCGTCGGCGTCCACAGTGGCCGAACCCGAAACGGTGGCGGACCCGTCGTGCAGGCCGCGCAGCCGCTTCATCGGCGTGAACCGCCAGTTCTCCTCGCGACCGCCGGGGACCTCGAAGGCCTCGACGTCGTGGGAGGTGAAGCGCTCCGCGCGGGACGTGGCCGGGATGACCACGCCCTCGCGCATCGCTTCGGAAACGTTGTTCTCGGTAACCGACATGACTAGCCGACGGACCCTTCCATCTGAAGCTCGATCAGGCGGTTCAGCTCGAGCGCGTACTCCATCGGCAGCTCACGCGCGATGGGCTCGACGAACCCGCGCACGATCATCGCCATGGCCTCGGCCTCGTCGAGACCGCGCGACATGAGGTAGAACATCTGGTCTTCGCTGACCTTCGAGACGGTCGCCTCGTGGCCCATCGACACCTCGTCGTTGCGGATGTCGACGTACGGGTACGTGTCCGACCGCGAGATCGTGTCGACCAGCAGCGCGTCACAGACCACGCTGGACCGCGAGTGGTGCGCCCGCTTCGCGACCTTGACCAGGCCGCGGTAGGAGGTGCGGCCACCGCCGCGCGCCACCGACTTCGACACGATGGTCGAGGAGGTGTGCGGCGCCAGGTGCTCCATCTTCGCGCCGGCGTCCTGGTGCTGGCCCTCGCCCGCGAACGCGACCGAGAGGACCTCGCCCTTGGCGTGCTCGCCCATGAGGAACACGGACGGGTACTTCATCGTGACCTTGGAACCGATGTTGCCGTCGATCCACTCCATGGTCGCGCCCTCTTCGCACTTGGCGCGCTTGGTGACCAGGTTGTAGACGTTGTTCGACCAGTTCTGGATGGTCGTGTAGCGGCAGCGGGCGCCCTTCTTCACGATGATCTCCACGACCGCCGAGTGCAGCGAGTCGGACTGGTAGATCGGCGCGGTGCAGCCCTCGACGTAGTGCACGTAGGCGTCTTCGTCGACGATGATCAGGGTCCGCTCGAACTGACCCATGTTCTCGGTGTTGATGCGGAAGTACGCCTGCAGCGGGATGTCCACCTTGATGCCCTTGGGGACGTAGATGAACGAGCCGCCGGACCACACCGCGGTGTTCAGCGCGGAGAACTTGTTGTCCCCGGCCGGGATCACGGAGCCGAAGTACTCCTTGAAGATCTCCGGGTGCTCCTTGAGCGCGGTGTCGGTGTCCAGGAACAGGACGCCCTGCGCCTCCAGATCCTCGCGGATCGAGTGGTAGACGACCTCGGACTCGTACTGCGCGGCGACACCGGCTACGAGGCGCTGCTTCTCCGCCTCGGGGATGCCGAGCCGGTCGTACGTGTTCTTGATGTCCTCGGGCAGGTCCTCCCAGGAGGTGGCCTGCTTCTCACTGGACCGCACGAAGTACTTGATGTTGTCGAAGTCGATCCCGGAGAGGTCCGCACCCCAGTTGGGCATGGGCTTCAGATCGAAGAGCTTGAGCGCCTTGAGTCGCGCTTCGCGCATCCACTCCGGCTCGGACTTCTTCGAGGAGATGTCGGTGACGACGTCCTCGTTCAGTCCTCGGCGGGCGCTGGCGCCCGCCTCGTCGGAGTCCGCCCAGCCGAACGCGTACTTGCCAAGGGACTCGATGGTCTCTTCCTGGCTCATGGGCGCGGTGGTGGGAGTGCGCTGCTCGGCAGCGGCAGTCATGCGGGTTTCCCTCCATTCGGGATCCGTGCTGTGCGCCCTGGGGAGGGCGCCGTGCTTCCCGGCGCGGGTGTGGCCGGGTGACCCGTCGAAATGACGGGCACGTGGGTGGTGCACACGTTGTCACCGCGTGCGATGGTCGCCAGTCGTTGCACGTGAGTACCCAGAAGTTCCGCGAAAGCCTCTGTCTCGGCTTCACACAACTGAGGGAACTCGGCGGCGACGTGGGCGACCGGGCAATGGTGCTGGCAAAGCTGTTCGCCGACACCGACCTGACGGGTCGACGCAGCGTAACCCTCCCTGGTCAGCGCCGCAGCGAGGGCCTCGGCACGGGTGGCCGGGTCGGTGTGCTTGGTGATCGCGTCCTGATGCGGGCCGACCAGCGAAGCGACACGAGCCTCCGCGAAGGCCTTCACGGCGTCTTCGCCGGCGTGCTCGGCGAGGAAGCGGATGGCCGAGGACGCGAGGTCGTCGTAGGCGTGCCCGAACCGGGCGCGGCCCGTTTCGGTGAGCAGGAAGTTCTTGGCGGGACGGCCTCGGCCGCGCGGGCCGCGGCGGGGCGCGTCCCGGGTTTCGGCCTCGCCGTCGGCGAGCAGCGCGTCGAGGTGACGGCGGACGGCGGCGGCGCTGATGCCCAGCTGATCGGCCACCTCGACGGCGGTCATCGGACCTTGTTCCAGCAGCAAGCGGGCCACTTCGTGCCTGGTCCGACCCTCGGGGCCGACCTGTGCGGGGACAGGCTGGACCTCGGCGCGGGGCATGTCGCCACCGGCCTCGTCCTGCGTCCCCGTCTTTTTCACAACACAAGTGTGACGTATTTCCGGGGAGACGGCAAAGAGGGGTGGCTCACGGAGTGGCGTGGGTCACTCTCGGGGGCTGAAGGACGCTTTCCCCACATGCGATGAGACGAAAGCGTCCTTCACCGCGTCGCATGCGGCGAAAGGCCCCTTCAGCCCTCGGTAACCACGTACCCGCTCGGTCTGTTCCCGCGATCGCTACCCTTCGTGCGTGGCAGTGGGCGATCACCCGGCAGGGCGGGACACGGACGAAGCAGGCCCGGAGAAGTACCCGGCCGCGGGGTCGGTGGCGACGCTCTCTCCCGGGCACCCGCGTGAACCGGAGCCGCTCGACGACAAGGAACTGCGCGGGCTGAACGTCGTCCGCCGGTTCGGCGCGGTCGGTTCGCTGTTCCTCGCCCTCGGCTCGCTCGGCGCGGGCGCCGCGCCGGTGATCAACCCGGTGCAGGAGATCCCGGTCCTGCGGCTGTTCACCCGCATCCCCATGGTCTCGCTCGCGATGGGCCTGGCGGGGATGGCGATCATCGTGCTCAGCTGGCTGCTGCTCGGCCGGTTCGCGCAGCCGGCCCGCCGCCGCCTCGCCACCCAGGGCCAGCTCGCGCGCACCATCGCGCTCTGGTGCGCGCCGCTGCTGTTCATCCCGCCACTGTTCTCCCGCGACGTCTACAGCTATCTCGCGCAGAGCGAGATCGTGGCCCGCGGGATGGACCCGTACTCCCTCGGCCCGGCCGAGGCGCTCGGCGTCTCCGACCCGCTGACCTCGGGCGTCTCCAACATGTGGCGCGAGACCCCGGCGCCGTACGGCCCGCTGCTGCTGCGTCTCGGCGGCTGGCTCGCCCCGCTGAGCAGCGGCAACATCGTCACCGGCGTGCTGCTCCAGCGCGGGCTCGCGCTGATCGGCGTCATCCTGATCATCTGGGCGCTGCCCCGGCTGGCCAAGCGGTTCGGCGTGCAGCCCGCCACCGCGCTCTGGCTCGGCGCGGCGAACCCGCTGCTGATCTTCCACTTCGTCGCGGGCGCCCACAACGACGCGCTGGCCATCGGGCTCATGGTGGCCGGACTGGAGGTCGGCCTCCAGCGGATGCCGGTGCGGTTCAAGAACGACGAGCCTCCCCCGCTGGCCAAGGGCGAACTGCTCTACATCGGACTCGGGGTGGTGCTCATCACCCTCGGCGTCGCGGTGAAACTGAACGCGATCCTGGCGCTGCCGTTCTTCACGGTGATGGTGGCCAGACGCTGGCACGGCCGGATCAAGGACCTGGTCACCGCGGCGGTGCCGATGGCGCTGCTGTTCGGGGTGGTGCTGGTGGCGGTCTGTTACGGCACCGGTCTCGGCTTCGGCTGGGTCGGCGCGCTCGGGACGCCGGGACTGGTCCGCTCGTGGATCTCCCCGACGTCGGAGCTGGCCGCGCTCGGCGGTGTCCTCGGCATCGCGCTAGGCCTCGGCAACCACACCAACGCGATGGTCCCGATCCTCGGCGCGCTCGGCTATCTCGTCGCGGGCGCGGTGACGGTCAAGTTCCTGTGGGACAGCTTCAAATGGCGCTACCGGCCGATCATCGGCCTCGGGGTCTCGCTGGGCGCGGTGATGGTGCTGCACGTGGCTTTGCAGCCCTGGTACCTCTTGTGGGCGATCATCCCGCTCGCCGCGGCGGCGGGGACCTCACGGTTCCGCATCGCCGCGACGATCGTCACCGCCGTCCTGCCGTTCCTGCTGCCGACGACGGGAAGCACCTTCGAGGGCCGCGGTTTCGTCCTGCCGTTCGCGTGGGTCGCCGCCGGGGTCGTCACGCTCGTGGGGCTGTTCGTCGTCCACCGCCTCTCACCGCTGCTGCTGTCCAGACCGTCCCCGGAGCATTCGGTCCCGGCGTGACGCCGTATCGTGACCTGTCGTGAACACCCCCGCCGTCGAGATCACCGGGCTGGTGAAACGCTACGGATCCACCACCGCGGTCGATGGACTCGATCTGCGGATGGACCGCGGCACTCTGCTCGCGCTGCTCGGCCCGAACGGGGCCGGCAAGACCACCACCGTCGAGATCTGCGAAGGCTTCCTGCGGCCTGACGGCGGCGAAGTCCGGGTCCTGGGCATGGATCCGTCGCGTGAGGGATCCGCTCTGCGGCCGCGGATCGGCGTGATGCCCCAGGGCGGCGGCGCGTACCCCGGCGTCCGCGCCGACGAGATGCTCGGCCTGGTCGCCGCGTGCGCGGCGAATCCGCTCGACCCGGCCTGGCTGCTGGACGTCCTCGGTCTCGCGGGGGCGCGCAAGACGCCGTTCAAACGGCTTTCCGGCGGGCAGCAGCAACGGCTCTCGCTCGCCTGCGCGCTCGTCGGGCGCCCGGAGCTGCTCTTCCTCGACGAGCCGACGGCGGGGATGGACCCGCAGGCCCGCCGCCTGGTCTGGGATCTGCTCGAAGCGCTGCGCGCCGACGGGGTCAGCGTGCTGCTCACCACGCATCTGATGGAGGAGGCCGAAACGCTGGCCGACACCGTGGTGATCGTGGACCACGGCAAGGTCGTCGTCGAAGGCTCCCCGCAGTCGCTGACCGTCGAGGCGGGCGAGAGCGCGCAACTCCGGTTCAAGGCCCGCACGCGGCTCGACACCGGTCTTCTGACCGCGGCGCTGCCCGAAGGCCACCTCGTGCACGAATCCGCGCCGGGGACGTACCTCGTCGAGGGCGCGATCGACCCGCAGGTGGTGTCGACGGTGACGGCGTGGTGCGCGCAGCAGGGCGTCATGCCCGAGGAGCTGCAGGTCGGCAGGCGCACGCTGGAAGAGGTCTTCCTGGAGCTGACCGGACGGGAACTGCGCGCATGACCACCACACCCACGCCCCGGTTCGCCCCCGGCACGTTCACCCCGGCCCCCGGCCGCGGTTCGCTCGGCAAGATGCTGCGCACGCACGCGAAGGTCGAGGCGAGCCTGACCTTGCGCCACGGCGAGCAGATCCTGCTGACCCTGCTCATCCCGCTCGCGCTGCTGATCGGCTTGTCGCTGCTGGACATCCTGCCGTCGTCGCAACTCGGCGATTCGTCCAAAGTGGACTGGATCACGCCGAGGATCCTGGCGCTCGCGGTGATGTCGTCCGCGTTCACCGGGCAGGCCATCGCGCTGGGCTTCGACCGCCGGTACGGCGTCCTCAAACGGCTTTCCGCCACCGCGCTGCCCCGCTGGCTGCTCGTCGCGGGCCGGGTGGCCGCCGCGCTGGTCGTGGTCGCGCTGCAGGCGGTGATCCTCGGTGTGGTGGCCGCGCTGCTGGGCTGGTCGCCGTCGCTCGGCGGGATCCTCGGCGCGATCCCGTTCCTGATCGTCGGCACGCTCGCGTTCGGTGCCCTGGGCCTGTTGCTCGGCGGGGCGCTGCGCGCGGAGGCCGTGCTGGCGCTGGCGAACATCGTCTGGTTCGTACTGCTGCTCGCCGGCGGCATCCTGCTGGCGCCGTCGACGATGCCGACCGGGCTCGCGACGGTCGTCGAACTGCTGCCGTCGGGCGCGCTCGCCGAAGGCCTGCGCTCGGTGCTGCTGGACGGTTCGTTCGGCTGGGGTCCCTTCGCGGTCCTCGTCGGCTGGGGCGTCGTCGCGGGCGCGCTGGCGAGCAGGACCACCAAGCTCACCTGAAGCTCTTCTGAGGCGGCGGACACACCCCACGTAGCCGGTGGAACGCTCTCAGGAAGGGCGTTCTAGCATCGGACGGTGCCGTTCCAGAGCCTTGTAGCGCGTCTGCCGTATCCCTCGTTCGCGGTTCAGCGAGCGGTCGCGATAGCGGCGGTGATCGCCCAGGCCGGAATCGGCGTCACCGGCTCGGTCGTCCGCGTCACGGGTTCGGGCCTCGGCTGCCCGACCTGGCCGCAGTGCGTCGAGGGCAGCATCGTCCCGGTGGCACACCCCGAGTTCGACGCGCTCACCCAGTGGATCGAGTTCAGCAACCGGATGCTGACCGGCGTCGTCATCGCCGTCGCCGCGCTGTGCGTGATCACCGCGTGGCGCGTGCAGATCGAGCACCCGAGCCGCCGCCGTCTGGTGAAGCTGGCCTGGACGATGCCCGCCGGCGTGATGCTGCAGGCCGTCGTCGGCGGCATCACCGTGCTCGCGAAACTCGAATGGTGGACCGTCGCGCTCCACTTCCTGGCCTCCACTCCCCTGGTCTGGCTCGCGGTCCTGCTGCTGCGCGCGTTCAACGAGGGCGACGAGCCCGCCCGCTGGCTGATCCCGGACGCGGGCCGTAAGACGCTGATCGTGCTCGCCGCGACGATGTGGGCCGTCCTGGTGGCGGGGACCACCGTGACCGGTGCGGGACCGCACGGCGGCGACCCCGGCACCCACCGGTTCCAGGCCCCGATCGAGACGCTCACCCAGGTCCACGGCGGACTGCTGGTGGTCTATTTGATCGTGCTGGCCGTCTTCGGGCTCCAGCTGATGCGGGGCGAGACGCCCAAGCAGTTGTGGCAGCGATACACCATCGTGTGGGTCATCGCGCTCGCCCAGGGCGTCCTGGGCTCGGTGCAGTACGCCCTGGGCGTGCCGGAGGCGCTGGTCTCGTTCCATGTCCTCGGCTCCGCGCTGGTCATCATCTCGACGGCCGCGCTCTGGTGCGGTTCCCGCGATCGCGGTCCCGTTCCCTCCGCGACGGCGCCCGAACGCGAACTCGCCAC
Source organism: Amycolatopsis azurea DSM 43854 (assembly GCF_001995215.1). Taxonomy (GTDB): domain Bacteria; phylum Actinomycetota; class Actinomycetes; order Mycobacteriales; family Pseudonocardiaceae; genus Amycolatopsis; species Amycolatopsis azurea. The sequence continues at coordinate 347,559 of NZ_MUXN01000016.1, read as the reverse complement.
CTCGAACTGAACCGGACGTAACCCCCAGGCGGCGTACTCGCCAGACGGTGCCCTTACGCTGCGCCTCGGTACCCCGTCCGGGAGTGACCGCCGAGTCCTAGGCACACGAGGTGTCGCATGACCGCCAGCACCGATCCCGCACCTGGGGAAACCCAGTCGAAACCGCTGATCTCGCACCGCCGGGGTTCCGGCGAGATGCTGATACTCAAGACCTTCCTGCTGGTCCCGTTCGTCGCGCTGCTCGCCGCCGTGCCGATCGTGTGGGGCTGGGGCATGACCTGGGTCGATCTCGTGCTGGCGGCGGTGTTCTACACGCTCGGGACGCTCGGGGTGACCGTCGGATATCACCGCTACTTCACCCACGGCGCCTTCAAGGCCGGGCGGCCGCTGCGGATCGCGCTCGCCATCGCCGGGAGCTTCGCGGTGCAGGGCTCGGTCATCTTCTGGGTGGCCAGCCACCGCCGTCACCACGCCTTCGCCGACCGCGAAGGCGACCCGCACTCCCCCTGGCTGTTCGGGACGTCGCCCGGGGCGCTGCTGCGCGGGTTCTGGCACGCGCACATGGGCTGGATGTTCAGCCGCGAGGTGACCAACTACGAACGGTTCGCGCCGGATCTGGTGGCGGACAAGGATCTTCGCGTGGTGAACCGCTACTTCTGGCTGTGGATCACGCTCAGCCTCGCGCTGCCCGCGGTGCTCGGCGGACTGCTCAGCTGGTCGTGGTGGGGCGTGGTGACCGGGTTCTTCTGGGCCGGGCTGGTCCGGATCGCGTTCCTGCACCACGTCAGCTGGTCGGTGAACTCGATCTGCCACCTGATCGGCGAACGCCCGTTCGCCAGCCGGGACAAGGCGGCGAACTTCTGGCCGCTGGCGATCCTGTCCATGGGCGAGTCGTGGCACAACTCCCACCACGCCGACCCGACTTGCGCGCGGCACGGTGTCCTGCGTGGACAGGTCGACGTGTCGGCGCGAGTGATCTGGCTGTTCGAGAAGTTCGGGTGGGCGCGGGACGTGCGGTGGCCGAAGCCGGAGCGCTTGGCCGCGAAGCGCGTCAAACCCGCCTGACCTCTGCCGCATTTAGTCCTCTGGATGCGGTGGTTGCACGCGCATCTACCGCATCCAGAGGACGAAACGCGTCAGGCGAGTTGCTGGCGCACAGCGGAGGCGAAGCGCCAAGCGGCGGCGGCGTCGGTCTGCCGGAAGCCGAGCGAAGGCTCGACGAGCTCCAGTTCCAGCAGCAGCGGCTTGCCGTCCGGACCGGTGACGAGGTCGACGCGGGCATAGAGCAGTTCCGCGCGCAGGATGCCGAGCAACGCCGCCGTCGCGTCCAAAGCGTCTTCGGCCACGGCACGGAAGGAGGCGGACGGCTGTACGGGCGCGAGCTTCTCCGTCACGTACAAACCGGACTCGTCGAGCTCCCGGCCCAGCATCGCGGCCTTCGAGAACGCGTGCGAGTACACGCCGCCGAAGTACACCAGCGCGAGCTCGCCTTCACTGTCCACACTGGACTGATACGGCTGCATCATCACGGTGTGGCCGTCGTCGTGGAGGGTCTTCAGATGCGACGAGGCGTCGTCGCCGGCCGAGAACTTCCCGACACCCCGGGAGCCCGCGCCGATCGCAGGCTTCAGCACGAACTCGCCCTTGGGCCAGCGCGGAGCGTCGTCACCCGGCGCGATCAGCGTCGTCGGCACGACCGCGACCCCGGCGTCACCGAGTTCGGCCAGATAGGACTTGTCGGTGTTCCAACGCACGACTTCGACCGCGTTGGCCAGCGTCGGCACGGATTCGGCCCACGACAGGAACTCGTCGCGGCGCTCGGCGTAGTCCCAGGTGGCACGCAGCACGACGATGTCCGCGGCGCCGAAGTCGACGGTCTTGTCGTCCCAAGCGGCCCAGCGGGTCTCGAACCCGAGGTCGGCCAGCGCCTCGGGGACGGCGTGCTCGTCGCCGTCGCCTTCCGGCAGCGCGGAACAGGAGACGAGGATCGCGGAGCCGCTCACTTCCCCGCCATCCGGCGGCGGTGCTCGGCGCCGATCTTGGTGGCCTTGACGGTCTCGCTGTCCCATTCGGCGGGTTCGAGGTCCTCGACGGCCTCGACCAGCGCGTCACCCGCCTCCGTGGAGGCGACGACGACGTCGCCGAGCGCGCCGTCGGCGCCCACGAGCACGACCCTGGCGCCGATCCGGCCGATGTTCTCCACCACCGCGCGCGACGGCTTCCCGTGCCGCTTCACGAAGTCGCGGGCGGCCGCGACCTGGCGCGACGTGGGGGCGGCGGTCTCGGTCTTCTCTTCGGTCTCAGCCACGGGCCGAGCTTAACCGCGAACGGCCCGGGACGCGGAATAACCGTGGCGTCGGCCATAGTTGTCCCGGTCGGAACGACCTTGAACGAGGAGGATGTATGCCCACGGCAGTGCAGATCCGGCGAACCGGCGGCCCCGAAGTCCTTGAGCTGGCGCAAGTCGAGGTGGGCGAGCCCGGCGCCGGGGAACTGCTCGTGGACGTCGCCGCGGCGGGCGTCAACTACATCGACACCTATCACCGCGAAGGCATCTACCCGGTCGACACGCCGTTCATCCTCGGGATGGAAGGCGCGGGCACGGTGGCCGCCGTCGGCGCGGACGTGACCGGGTTCACGGTCGGGGACAGGGTCGCCTGGCAGGGTTCGCTGGGCAGCTACGCCCAGCGCCGTCTGCTCCCGTCGTCGATCGCAGTGAAGATCCCGGACGGCGTGACCGAGGAGACCGCCGCCGCGACGATGCTCCAGGGGGTCACCGCGCACGCGTTGATCGCCTCGACCTACGAGGTCAAGGCGGGCGACGACGTGCTGATCCACGCCGCAGCCGGCGGCATGGGCCTGCTGCTGGTCCAGCTGGCCAAGGCCCGCGGCGCGCGGGTGATCGGCACCGTCTCCACCGACGAGAAGGCCGAACTCGCCAAGCAGGCGGGCGCGGACGACGTCATCCGCTACGACCAGGTCGACTTCGCCAAGGCGACCCGTGACCTCACCGGCGGCAAGGGTGTCTCGGTGGTCTACGACGGCGTCGGCAAGTCCACTGTGGACGGCAGCCTGGCGAGCCTGAAGATCCGCGGCCTGCTCGCCCTCTACGGCGCGGCCAGCGGTCCGGTGCCGCCGATCGACCCGCAGCAGCTCAACCGCAGCGGCTCGGTGTACCTCACCAGGCCGACCTCCGCGCACTACGTGCTCACCCGCGAGGAACTGGAGTGGCGGGTGAACGAACTGTTCGCCGCCGTCGGAGACGGCTCGCTGAACATCCGCATCGGCGGCCGCTACCCGCTGGCCGACGCGCGCCAGGCGCACGAAGACCTCCAGGGGCGGCGCACCACCGGCAAGCTCCTGCTGATCCCGTGACGGCGCCTTGGCCCGACGACGTCCGGCTCACCGGCGAGGGGCTCGTCCTGCGGGAGTGGATCGAAGACGACGTCGCGTACCTGCCGGGACTGTTCGACAATCCCGCCGTCGCGCGGTTCACGCCGCTGCCGTCGCCGTTCGACGAGGTGGCGGCGAAGGCTCACTACGAGAAGTACGTCGGAAGCCGCGCGGAAGGCAAAGGGCTGCGGCTGGCCATCACGACCGACGGCGGCGAGCCGCTCGGCGAGGTGGTGCTGTTGCTGAAGGAGGGTCTCTCGGGGCCCGCCGAACTCGGTTACGCCGTCGGTCCCGCACATCGCGGACAGGACCTGGCGGCCCGGTCGCTGCGGGTTCTCACCGCGTATGCGCTGGAGCTCGGGCTGAGCCCGCTGAAGCTGCAGATCGACTCCGAGAACGCGGCGAGCGAGGCCGTCGCGCGCCGGGTCGGCTACGCCCTGACCGACGCGCCGCCGGAGGCGAAGGTCGAGAAGGGACTGGAGATCACCCTGCTCACCTGGGAGTACAGCGGCTGAAGGGGACTTTCCCCGCATCGGACGCAGCGAAAGGGCCCTTCACCGCGTAAGACTCGGTGAAGGGCCCTTTCAGCCCTGCGGGTCAGCCCTTGGCGGTCGGGACGCTCACCGCGTCGGTCACGAACACCAGGGTCTCGTTCGGCGCGATGCCGCGGCCACCCTGGCCATAGCCGAGGTCCGGCGGGATGATCAGCAGCCGCCGCGCGCCCTGCTTGATCCCTTCGAGGCCCTGGTCCCAGCCCTTGATGACGTCACCCGCGCCGAGATTCAGGTCGAACGGCTCGCCCCGGTCGAAGGAGCTGTCCAGCTTCTGCTTGTTGGACCAGGTGACCAGCGAGTAGTTCATCTTCAGCTGCTGACCGGCCTTGGCACCCTCACCGGTGCCGGGTTCGAGGTCCTTGGTGATGAGCTTCTTCGGCGGGTCGCAGTCGTCCGGGATGGTGATGGTCGGCGCCTCGCCGAACTTCCCGGTGGTCTTCACGTCCTCCGCCGTGCACTCCTTGCCCGTCGGGGCCTTCGAGGCCTGGGCCGACGTCGAGGCCGACGCGGGGGCCGCGCCGGAGGACTGGACCGAACCTGCGGTGTTCTGTTTCTCGCCACAGGCCGCCAGGGCGAGCACGCCCGCGCCGATGACCACGATCTTGCCGAATGTGCGCATGCGGCCGACCTTAGCCAAGACCCTCCAGAGCCGGAACAAGGTCACCGGTCTGCACTACGCCCATCCGACGGGTCGCCCTGGTCAGGGCCACATAAAGGTCGTTGAGCCCGCGCGGGGACCCGGCCACGACCTCGTCGGGGGCGACCAGCACCACCGAGTCGAACTCCAGGCCCTTCGCCCGCTCGACCGGCATCACCGAGACCCGGTCCCCCGCCTCGCCGAGTGCCTCGGACACCTTCTCGATCATCGGGACCGGGCACAGCACGACGACCGTTCCACCGTCCACGGCGGACAGTTCGGCGTCGACGATCCCGGGCAGTTCCGCGGTGAGATCGGCAGGCGCCACGGACCGCAGCCACGGCTCGAAACCGGTCTCCCGCACCGAAACCGGCGCTTCCAGTTCCGGATTGACGTCGGCGAGCACCCGGGACGCGACGGCCATGATCTCCGCCGGGGTCCGGTAGTTCACGGTCAGCTCTTCGAGCCGCCAGCGATCGGCGACGTACGGCGACAGCACCTCGCCCCAGGACCGCGCGCCGCCGGAGGCGCCGGTCTGGGCGACGTCGCCGACCAGCGTCATCGACCGGTTCGGCGACCGGCGCATCAGCAGCCGCCAGTCCATCGCGGTCAGCTCCTGCGCCTCGTCGACGATCACGTGCCCGAAGGTCCAGGTCCGGTCCTGGGCGGCCCGCTGCGCCGCGGTCATCTCGCTGCGGCGATGCTGGCGCTCGGCGAACAGCTCGGCGTCGAGGACGTCGCCGACCCGCAGCAGTTCCTCGTCGACGATCTCCTCGTCCTGTTCGAGGATGTCGAGCACGCCTTCCGCGTACGCGCGGTCTTCCCGCTCGCGGCGGGCGCGCTCGGCCCGGACATCGGTGTCGTCCTCGCCGAGCAGTTCGGCGAGTTCGTCGAGCAGCGGGACGTCCGACGGGCTCCACTTCGCGTCCGTCGGGCTGTAGAGACGCTCACGATCGGTGTCTGACAAGGCTTTCCCGGCAGCGCTGCGCAACCGTTCGCGGTCGGCGAACAGCTCGTCGAGCACGATCTCGGGAGTGAGCTGGGGCCACAACCCGTTGATCGCGGCGGCCACGTTCTTGTCGGCGGCGACCTCGGCGCGGATGTCCTGGACATCGCGTGCGTCGAGCAGGTCCTCCCCCAGTTTCCGGGCGGCCTGGCGGGTCAGCGCGTCGAGGAGGTCGGACACGAAGATGCGGCGGGCGAGGTTGTGCGGACGGCGCGACCGGCGGGCCCGCGTCCGCGCCTCTGTGCAGGTCTTGCGGTCGAGCATGAGGATCTCGCGCTCGAACTCGATCTCCAGCACCGGTTCCGGGACGCGCTGGCGGTCGCGGACCGCGTTGGCGAGCACGTCGGCCATCACCGGACGGCCCTTGATCTCGGCGGCCTCGCGGGTGACCGGCCCGGTGGCGTCCAGGCCCGGGTACAGCTGCCCCATCGTGGCGAGCAGCACCCCGGTCTCGCCCAGCGACGGCAGGACCTGCCCGATGTAGCGGAGGAACGTGCTGTTCGGCCCGACCACCAGCACGCCGCGCGTGGTGAGCTGCTGGCGGTGGGTGTAGAGCAGGTACGCCGCGCGGTGCAGCGCGACCGCGGTCTTGCCGGTGCCCGGTCCGCCCTGGACCACCAGGACCCCGTTCGGCGACGCGCGGATGATGCGGTCCTGCTCGGCCTGGATGGTGGCGACGATGTCGCTCATCTCACCCGTGCGACGGCGTTCGAGCGCGGCCAGCAGCGCGGCCTCCCCCGCGAGACCGAGGTCCTGGCCCTGGTCGGCGGCGGAGAGGTCGAGGATCTCGTCGTCGACGCCGACGACCTTCCGGCTCAGCGACCGGATGTGGCGACGCCGTCGCACACCTTCGGGTGACGCGGCGGTGGCGAGGTAGAAGGGCCGCGCGACCGGCGCGCGCCAGTCGACGAGCAGCGGGCGGTAGTCGTCGTCCTCGTCGAACAGCCCGAGCCGTCCGATGTAGGAGGTCTCTTCGGCGTGGTCGGGCAGGAAGTCGAGGCGGCCGAAGCACAGGCCCTGCTCGACGGAGCTCAGCTGGGACAGCCGGTCGGTGTACAGCGTCGTGGCGACGTCGCGTTCGGTGCGCGCCTGCGGGGTGCCGCCGGTCTGGCGCAGCGTCTGGTCGAGCCTGCGCTGGGCGTCGACGCGTTCGGCGTCGAGCTTGCGGTAGAGGGTGGTGACGTACTCCTGCTCGAGCGCGACATCCCGCTCGAGCGCGTCGAGTTCCCGGTCCGGGGACACGGACAAAAGCAGCCTGCTTTCGGAGGTGGGACAGGGGCCGAAGGGGTTACAACGGCGCCCGCCATCATCTCATTCCCGAGATCTCGCCAGGACCAGGAGGAAGGCCGCCAGCGAGAGGACGGTGGCGACGCCGACCCGTAACCCGGCTGGGCAACGCCCGTCAGCAGGCGGGAACGACCCGGTTCGAACGTCCCGAAGGCCACTTCAGGACACGCGGGCCGCACGCCCTCGGGGTGGTCGCGACTAGCTCGGTCCCCGAATGTGGCGTTGGGGACGTTGGGCGTCTCCAATGCCACATTGGGCGCATCCTCCTCGTTTAGAGCGCTGGAGCGTGCGCCACCGCTCGCAGATCCGCGTGTTCCCGACACGCGTGAAGGCCCCCTTCCCTCGGCTGAGCCGAGGGAAGGGGGCCTTCACGCGCTACAAGAGACTAGAAGGGCAGGCCGATGGTCGGGAGCCCGATGGCCGAGTCCACGGCCAGCGCGACGAACACGATCATCAGGTACGTGTTCGACCGGTGGAACAGCGACATCGGCTTGGTCTCCTCGCCGCGCCGCACCGCCGCGTTCAGGCTGTGCGCGTAGAAGAGGAACCAGCCGCCCGCCAGGATCGCGAACGTCGTGTAGATCCAGCTCGTCACCGGGACCAGCAGCAGCGTCCACGCGACCATCACCCACGAGTAGATGACGATCTGCCGCGCCACGTGCTGCGGGGTGGCGACCACCGGCAGCATCGGGACACCGGCGCGCTCGTAGTCGTCGCGGTACTTCATGCCCAGCGCCCAGGTGTGCGGCGGGGTCCAGAAGAAGATGACGCCGAACATCACGAACGCGGGCCATTCGACGGTTCCGGTGACGGCGGCCCAGCCGATGACGACCGGCATGCAGCCCGCCGCGCCGCCCCACACCACGTTCTGTGACGTACGCCGCTTCAGCACCAGCGTGTAGACGAAGATGTAGAACAGGATCGTCGCGATCGCGAGGATCGCCGAGAGCAGGTTCACCGTGAAATAGAGCACGGCGAACGACAGGACTCCGAGCGTCAGACCGAAGATCAGCGCGCCGCGCCGGGGCACCGACTCCTTCACCAGCGGACGCCGCTTGGTGCGATTCATCACCTTGTCGATGTCCGCGTCGATGACGCAGTTCAAGGCGTTGGCGCTGCCGGCGGCCATCGTGCCGCCCACGAGCGTCGCGAGCACCAGCCACGGCGACGGGATTTCCCGTCCCGCCAGGAACATCGCGGGAATCGTGGTGACGAGGAGGAGCTCGATCACCCTGGGCTTCGCGAGGGCGGCGTACGCGCCGACGACCTGGCGGATTGTTCGCCGGCCACCGTGCGGTCGTTCACCGGTCGGATGTACGGCGCTGGTGCTGTCACTGCGTCCGTGCGCAGCGTTCACCAACGACATTTCACTCCCTGCGTCAGTTTTCGGGGCGGGGCCCACCAGGCTTCCGGGTGATGTGGCGGCCCCGGATACCCGTGTTCTGAACCCTTCCCCGATGTTAGACGTGCTGTTTCCAGAGGGTGATCGCGGGTCCTCGACCGGCCGAACCATTAGGCTGGCCGCGGTAGGTCGCGGCGTGCCTCTGCGAACGGCCCGGAGCAGGAATATCGTCCCTTCCGGATCGATTGAGATTAGTAGCGGTACGCGTGGGCCACCCACGAGGGAAGAGAAGCCACAACCTGATGACGGGGAGTTCGAGTTCAGTGTCCGAAACCGCCTCTACCAGCGAGAAGAACCCACTCCTCCGGCGCAACACGCCCGCCGACTGGACCGACCTCGACACGCGGGCCGTCGACACCGTGCGGGTGCTCGCCGCGGACGCGGTCGAGAACTGCGGCAGCGGTCACCCCGGCACCGCGATGAGCCTGGCGCCGCTCGCCTACACGCTCTTCCAGCGGACGCTGCGTCATGACCCGGCGGACCCCGAGTGGCCCGCCCGTGACCGCTTCGTCCTCTCCGCCGGCCACTCGAGCCTCACTCTCTACATCCAGCTGTACCTCGCCGGCTTCGGCCTGGAGCTGGAAGACCTGAAGCAGCTCCGCAAGTGGGACTCGAAGACCCCGGGCCACCCGGAGTACCGCCACACCAAGGGTGTCGAGACCACCACCGGCCCGCTGGGCCAGGGCCTGGCCAACGCGGTCGGCATGGCGATGGCGGCCCGCCGCGAGCGCGGCCTGCTGGACCCGGACGCTCCGCAGGGCGAGAGCATCTTCGACCACTACGTCTACGTCGTCGCCTCCGACGGTGACATCGAGGAGGGCGTCACCGCCGAGGCCTCCTCGATCGCCGGCCGCCAGGAGCTGGGCAACCTCATCGTCTTCTGGGACGACAACGAGATCTCGATCGAGGACGACACCAAGATCGCGCTGTCCGAGGACGTCGTGAAGCGCTACGAGGCCTATGGGTGGCACACCCAGGTCGTCGAGGGTGGCGAGGACGTCGTCGCGATCGAAGAGGCGATCAAGGCCGCGAAGGCCGAGACCGAGCGCCCGTCGTTCATCGCGCTGAAGACCGTCATCGGGTACCCGGCGCCGAAGAAGATGGGCACCGGCAAGGCCCACGGCGCCGCGCTCGGCGCCGAAGAGGTCGCCGCGGTCAAGGAGTACCTCGGGTTCGACAAGGACCGGGACTTCCAGGTCGACGACGAGGTCATCGCGCACACCCGCCAGGCCGTCGACCGCGGCAAGACCGCCCGCGCCGACTGGCAGGAGAAGTTCGAGGCGTGGGGCGCCGCCAACCCGGAGCGCAAGAAGATCGCGGACCGGATGTCGACCCGCACGCTGCCCGAGGGCTTCGCCGACAACCTCCCGAAGTGGGAGCCGGACGCCAAGGGCATCGCGACCCGCAAGGCCTCCGGTGAGGTGCTCAACGCGCTCGCCGACCCGCTTCCCGAGCTGTGGGGCGGTTCCGCGGACCTCGCGGAAAGCAACAACACCACCATGAAGGGGGCCGACTCGTTCGGCCCGGAGAAGGCTTCCACCGACATGTGGAAGACCAGCCCGTACGGCCGGACGCTGCACTTCGGCATCCGCGAGCACGCGATGGGCTCGATCCTCAACGGCATCGCGCTGCACGGCGGCACCCGCCCCTACGGCGCGACGTTCCTGATCTTCTCCGACTACATGCGCCCGCCCGTGCGGCTGGCCGCGCTGATGAAGGCGCCGGTCACCTACGTCTGGACGCACGACTCGATCGGCCTGGGCGAGGACGGCCCCACCCACCAGCCGATCGAGCAGCTCTCCTCGCTGCGCGCCATCCCCGGCCTCAACGTCGTCCGCCCGGCGGACGCCAACGAGACCGCGTACGCGTGGAAGGCCGTCCTGGAGGACGTCCACCACCCGTCGGGCCTCGCGCTGACCCGGCAGAACGTGCCGGTCCTGGAGGGCACCAGCGCCGGGGGCGTCAAGCGGGGCGGTTACGTCCTCGCCGAGGCGTCCAACGGCAGCCCCGAGGTCGTGCTGATCGCGACCGGCTCCGAGGTCCAGCTGGCCGTCGAGGCCCGCAAGACCCTCGAAGCCGACGGCATCCCGGCGAGCGTCGTCTCGATGCCGTGTGTCGAGTGGTTCGACGCGCAGGACCAGTCCTACAAGGACTCCGTCCTGCCGCCGTCGGTCAAGGCACGCGTCTCCGTCGAAGCCGGTATCGCCCAGTCGTGGCACCGCTTCACCGGTGACGCCGGGGAGAACGTTTCGATCGAGCACTTCGGTGCCTCGGCCGACGCCGGCACGCTGTTCCGCGAGTTCGGTTTCACCGCGGAAGCCGTCGTCGACGCCGCCCGTCGCTCGATCTCCAACACCAAGAACTGAAGGGGAAAGCAAGCATGAGCACCGACAAGCTCGCGCAGCTGTCCGAGGCCGGGGTGTCGATCTGGCTCGACGACCTGTCGCGTGAGCGCCTGAACACCGGCAACCTCGCCGCCCTGATCCGCGACAAGCACGTCGTGGGCGTGACGACCAACCCGACGATCTTCGCCAACGCGATGTCGAAGGGCGAGGCGTACGACGAGCAGACCAAGGAGCTCGCCGCCCGCGGCGCCGACGTCGAGGCCACCATCCGCGAGCTGACCACCACCGACGTGCGCAACGCCGCGGACCTGTTCCGCGACGTCTACACCGCCACGAACGGGGTCGACGGCCGGGTGTCCATCGAGGTGGACCCGCGGCTGGCCAAGGAGACCGACAAGACGGTCGCCGAGGCACAGGACCTGTGGAAGACCGTGGACCGGCCGAACGTGCTGATCAAGATCCCGGCCACCGAAGAGGGTCTCCCGGCGATCACCAGGACCCTGGCCGAGGGCATCAGCGTCAACGTCACGCTGATCTTCTCGGTCGAGCGGTACAAGGCGGTCATCGAGGCCTACTTCGCCGGACTCGAGCAGGCCAAGGCCAACGGCCACGACCTCAAGGGCATCCACTCGGTCGCGTCGTTCTTCGTGTCCCGTGTGGACACCGAGATCGACAAGCGGCTCGGCGCCATCGGCACCGACGCCGCCACCGCGCTGCGCGGTGAGGCCGCGATCGCCAACGCGCGCCTCGCGTACGCGGCGTTCGAGGAGCTCTTCGCTTCGGACCGTTGGAAGGCTCTCGCCGAGGAGGGCGCGAACGCGCAGCGTCCGCTGTGGGCCTCCACCGGCGTGAAGGACCCCGAGTACTCCGACACCCGCTACGTTGACCAGCTCGTCGTCAAGGACACGGTCAACACGATGCCGGAGAAGACCCTCGACGCGTCCGCGGACCACGCCGACGTCACCGGTGACACGGTCACCGGCAAGGGCCCCGACGCGCAGGCCGTCTTCGACAAGCTGAGCGTGGTCGGCATCGACATCGACGACGTGTTCAAGGTCCTCGAGGACGAAGGCGTCGAGAAGTTCGAGAAGTCCTGGGTGGAGCTTCTCGAGACCGTCACCGGGCAGCTGGAAAAGGCAAAGGACTGATCTGGACCATGGCAGGGGAAACGACCGGCGTCGAAATCGTCGACGCCGCCCTGGCCGGCGAAGCCGCTCCGTTCGCGGAGCGGCTCGTCGCCGACCAGGTCGCATCGAAACTGGCGTCCCAGGACGCCACACTGTGGGGTCCCGAAGCCGAGTCCGAAGCGTCGATCCGTCTGTCGTGGACGACGCTGCACAAGTCCTCGCGGCCGTTGATCGGCGAGATCGAGGCACTGCGGACCGACCTGCGTTCCGAGGGCGTCGACCGCGTCGTCCTCGCGGGCATGGGCGGTTCGTCGCTGGCCCCCGAGGTCATCACCGCGACCGACGGGGTCGCGCTGACCGTCCTCGACACCACCGACCCCGGTCAGGTCGCCGACGCGCTCGCCGGTGACCTGGAGCGCACGGTCATCGTCGTGTCGTCGAAGTCCGGTGGCACCGTCGAGACCGACAGCCACCGCCGGATCTTCGCGAAGGCCTTCGCCGACGCGGGCATCGACGCGGCCCGCCGGATCGTGGTCGTCACCGACCCCGGTTCGCCGTTCGCGGAACTGTCCGAAAAGGAGGGTTACCGCAAGGTCTTCCTCGCCGACCCGAACGTCGGCGGCCGCTACTCGGCGCTGACCGCGTTCGGGCTCGTCCCGGCCGGGCTCGCCGGCGCGGACGTCGCCCGCCTGCTCGACCAGGCCGCTTCGGTGGCCGACTCCCTCGCGGCCGACACCGTGGACAACCCCGCGGTCAAGCTCGCGGCGGCGTGGGCGGCGGCGCACGAAAAGGGCGCCGAGAAGGTCGTCATCGCCGACACCGGATCGGGCATCAAGGGCTTCGCCGACTGGGCGGAGCAGCTGATCGCCGAGTCCACCGGCAAGCAGGGCACCGGTCTCCTGCCGGTCGCCGTCGAAGGCCCGGACTCCCCCGGTTTCGCCGACGCCAAGGACGACGCCACCCCGGTGGCCGTCGGCCAGGCGGAAGGCGCCGCGAAGATCTCCGTGACCGGCTCGCTCGGCGCGCAGTTCCTGCTGTGGGAGTTCGCGACCGCGTTCGCCGGACGGCTGCTCGGGATCAACCCGTTCGACCAGCCCGACGTCGAGGCCGCCAAGAAGGCCGCGCGGTCGCTGCTCGACAACCCGGACAAGCTCAAGGGCGGCGAAGAGCCGTCCACTGTGGACGGCGCGGTCCAGGTGTTCGGCTCGGAAGGCGTGACCACCGACGGGAAGCTCGCGGACATTCTGCGGGCTTTCTTCGACTCCGCACCGGAAACCGGCTACATCGCGGTACAGGCGTACCTCGACCGTCTCGACGACGCGTCGACGTCGCTCCTGCGCGGCGAGATCGCCAAGCGGACGGGCCGCCAGACCACCTTCGGGTGGGGGCCGCGGTTCCTGCACTCGACCGGGCAGTACCACAAGGGCGGGCACCAGAACGGTGTCTTCCTGCAGATCACCGGCGCCGTCGAAGAAGATCTCGACGTGCCGGACCGGCCGTACACGCTCGGCGTGCTCCAGCACGCGCAGGCACTCGGCGACGGCCAGGTGCTCGCGGAGCACGGTCGTCCGGTGCTGCGCCTGCACCTCACCGACCGGGCCGCCGGCCTGGCCGAACTGGTCCGCGCGGTACAGGAGGCAGGCGAGTGACCCGAGCCTGGAGCAACCCGCTGCGCGACCCGCGCGACAAGCGGCTGCCGCGGATCGCCGGGCCGTCCAGCCTGGTGATCTTCGGCGTGACCGGTGACCTCGCCCGCAAGAAGCTGATGCCGGCGATCTACGACCTCGCCCACCGCGGGCTGCTGCCCGCCGGGTTCTCGCTGGTCGGGTTCGCCCGCCGGGACTGGGAGCACCAGGACTTCGGCGAGCTCGTGCACGACTCGGTCAAGGAGCACGCGCGGACGCCGTTCAAGGAGTCGGTGTGGAACCGGCTCGCCGAAGGCATCCGGTTCGTGCAGGGCACCTTCGACGACGACGACGCCTTCGACAGGCTCGCGCAGACGGTCAAGGACCTCGACGCCGAGCGCGGGACCGGGGGCAACACCGCGTTCTACCTGTCGATCCCGCCGAGCGCGTTCCCGGTGGTGACCAAGCAGCTCGCCCGCTCCGGCCTCGCCGACGCGAGCGACGACACCTGGCGCCGCGTCGTCATCGAGAAGCCGTTCGGCCGCGACCTCAAGAGCGCCAAGGAGCTCAACGAGATCGTGAACGACGTCTTCCCCGAGGAGTCGGTGTTCCGCATCGACCACTACCTCGGCAAGGAGACGGTGCAGAACCTGCTGGCGCTGCGGTTCGCGAACCAGCTGTTCGAGCCGATCTGGAACGCCAACTACGTCGACCACGTGCAGATCACCATGGCCGAGGACATCGGTCTCGGCGGCCGCGCGGGGTACTACGACGGTATCGGCGCCGCTCGCGACGTCATCCAGAACCACCTGTTGCAGCTCCTCGCGCTGACAGCGATGGAGGAGCCGGTCTCGTTCGCTCCGCGCGCTCTCCGTGCGGAGAAGGTCAAGGTGCTCTCGGCGACGAAGCCCCTCGGCCCGCTCGACGAGACCACCGCGCGCGGGCAGTACGCGGGCGGCTGGCAGGGCGGCACGAAGGTGCCGGGCCTGCTGCAGGAAGGCGGCTTCGCGAAGGACTCGACCACCGAGACCTACGCCGCGGTGACGCTGGAGGTGCAGAACCGCCGCTGGGCGGGCGTGCCGTTCTACCTGCGCACCGGCAAACGGCTGGGCCGCCGGGTCACCGAGATCGCCGTGGTGTTCAAACGGGCGCCGCATCTGCCGTTCGACTCGACCTCGACCGAAGAACTGGGCCAGAACGCGCTGGTCATCCGGGTGCAGCCCGACGAGGGCATCACGCTGCGGTTCGGGTCGAAGGTGCCGGGGACCACGATGGAGGTCCGCGACGTCACCATGGACTTCGGCTACGGCCACGCGTTCACCGAGTCCTCTCCGGAGGCCTACGAGCGGCTCATCCTGGACGTGCTGCTCGGCGAACCGTCGCTGTTCCCGGTGAACGAAGAGGTCGAACTGTCCTGGGAGATCCTCGACCCGATCCTCGATCACTGGGCCAAGAAGGGCGCGCCCGAGGCGTACCCGCCCGGTTCGTGGGGACCGCCGTCCGCGGACGAAATGCTGGAGCGTACCGGCCGGAACTGGAGGCGTCCGTGATCATCGACCTGCCGTCGACCACGACGTCGCAGCTGAACAAGAAACTCGTCGAGATCCGCGAACAGGGCGGGCAGGTGGCGCTGGGCCGGGTGCTGACGCTGGTCATAGTGGCCGACGACGACGACCGGCTCGAAGAGGCGATCGAGGCCGCCAACGAGGCCAGCCGGGAGCACCCGTCGCGGGTGATCGTGGTGGCCAAGGGCGCGCGGACCGCCGCGCCGCGGATCGACGGCCAGATCCGGGTCGGCGGCGACGCCGGCGCGAGCGAGGTCATCGTCCTGCGGCTCTACGGTCCGCTGGCGGCGCAGGGACAGAGCGCGGTCGTGCCGCTGCTGCTGCCGGACGCGCCGATCGTCACCTGGTGGCCGGGCACCGGTCCCAAGGCCCCGGCCAAGGACCCGCTCGGTGAGCTGGCTCAGCGCCGGATCACCGACTCGGCGGCGGAAAAGGCGCCCATAAGAGCACTCACCACGCGGGCGAAGTCCTATGTGGAGGGTGACACCGACCTGGCGTGGACCCGGCTGACCAGCTGGCGCGCGCAGCTCGTGTCCGCCTTGGACCTTCCGCCGCACGAGAAGATCACCGGCGCGACCGTGACCGGCGAGGCCGACTCTCCGTCGACCGAGCTGCTCGCCGGCTGGCTGGCCGAGTACCTCAAGGTGCCGGTGAAGCGGGTCAAGAGCACCGGCGCCGCGGGCATCATCTCGGTGACGCTGGACCGGCGTTCCGGCCCGGTGGAACTGCACCGGCCGGACGGACGGGTCGGCACGCTGACCCAGCCGGGCCAGCCGACGCGCCGGATCGCCCTGCAGCGGCGGGACAACAAGGACTGCCTGATCGAGGAGCTGCGGCGGCTCGACCCGGACGAGATCTACGAGGCCTCGCTGAACGGCCTCGCCAAGATCCAGTCGGGTACCGCTGCCAAGGCTTCCCCGGCGAAGAAGGTGGCTCCGGCCAAGAAGGTTCCTGCCACGAAAACCGCCAAGACCGCGAAGAGCGCTTCATGAGCAAGACCGAGGTAGTCGTCTACGAGAACCCGGACCTCCTGGCCGCCGCTACGGCGGCCAGGCTGGTCACCCGGCTCGTGGACGTCCAGGCCGCCAAGGGCTCCGCTTCGGTGGTGCTCACCGGCGGCGGTACCGGGATCGCCATCCTTCGGGAACTGCGCGACTCCAGCGCCCGTGACGCCATCGACTGGTCGCGTCTCGACGTCTACTGGGGCGACGAGCGGTTCGTCCCGGCGGACTCGGACGAGCGCAACGAGAAGCAGGCTCGCGAGGCACTGCTCGATCACGTCCCGCTCGACCCGAAGCGGGTGCACGCGATGGCACCCTCGGACGGCGAGTTCGGCGAAGACGTCGACGCGGCGGCCGCGGCCTACGCGAAGATCCTGACGCCCGAGGTCCCGGCCTTCGACATCATGCTGCTGGGCCTCGGTGGGGAGGGGCACACCGCCTCGATCTTCCCCGAGAGCCCGGCGGTGTTCGAGAAGGAACGCTCGGTCGTCGCGGTGCGCGACTGCCCGAAGCCGCCGCCGACCCGGATCTCGCTGACCCTGCCCGCGATCCGTCGCGCGCAGGACATCTGGCTGGTCACCGGCGGCGAGGCGAAGGCGGACGCCGTCTCGCAGGCACTGGCCGGCGCGGGCGAGGTCCAGATCCCGGTGGCGGGAGCACGCGGCAGCCGCCGCACGCTCTGGCTGCTGGACCGGGGTTCGGCCTCGAAACTCACGAAGGTCTATCAGACCCCGACAGCCTGACCTCGTCACGGGTGAAGCCCTTCCCTCGGTTGAGGGGGTAGAGGCACATGGCGTGTTCGGTCGCCCGCCGGGCCGCCGACCTCGGGTGTCGCGAAAGCCACTTTCGCAACGTTGAACGTTGCGAAAGTGGCTTTCGCCACGCTTCCGGGACTTCGGCGATCACCGCCGGCCGCACCAGTGGATAAACAGACACTGAGGCCTTCACGGACCTGACACCCGACAAGACATCTAGGCCCCCTCTCTCGGTTGAGCCGAAGGAGGGGGTCTTCACGCGCATTCGGCGGTTTCGTGACACCCCCATGGCGGACGTCCGCCGGGCCACTTTTTCCCTACGCTGAAGAAACCCGAGCTCCAGTCCCCGGCCCACAGTCACCGTCCGAACGCGAAAAGTGACATAGATCAACTCTCGCCGGTTTCTCGTCAGAACCGGGCCAGTCGCCCGTCGAAGTGATCAGCGGACCACTGAGCCCGAGTGGTCCGGTGTGGATTCGACCGACCGAACGTTCATGCACCTGTCCGCAGAACGGACAGTGACCGGACAGTCACTAGCCCGACTGGGGGAAACTTACCGTCCTGCTACATCCACCCGTTAGCATCCGCACATTTGTTCGTTCCTGCGCGTCCCGATCGGGCGAAGAACACGTCTCACCATTCAAGTCCACAAGACGAGTGAGGTCGCCAGCGATGAGCACAGAGGGTCTCTCGATGCCAGGTATCTCGGTGGGCGGCTCCGGAGCGGACGCCGCCGACCGGATGCGCCGTGCCGCCGGGGTCATGTCGTTCGCCAAGATCAAACGTCCGGCGCTGGTCGCGCTGGGCATCGACACGCTCGCGATCTTCCTGGCGGCGCTCGACGTCTGGCTGGTGATCCCCGAGAAGGCCCAGCCGTACTCCATCTACCTGTCCGGCGCCGCGTGCCTCGGCCTCGCCTTCCGCCGCAAGCTGCCGTTCCTCGCGGTGATCGTCACCGTCCCGGGCTTCCTGGCGGGATGGTCGCAGCTCGCCGCGATGATCGCGCTCGGCTTCCTCGCCACCCGCAAGCAGATGCACTGGCAGACCTGGACCGGGTTCGCGCTCGTCTTCACCTGCCGGTTCGTCCAGTGGCCGCTGGCCGACTTCGTCGAGCTCAGCTGGCGCGAACACGTCCTGGACGGGATCTACGGCGTCATCGTCGCCGGGATGCCGGTGGCCATCGGCCTGCTCATCGGAGCGCGGACCGAGGTCTCGCAGAAGCTCGCCGAACTCGCCGCCAGCCGCGACCGCGAACGCCGCTTCCACGCCGACGCCGTCCGCGCGGAAGAGCGCGCCCGCCTCGCGCGGGAGATGCACGACGTCGTCTCGCACCAGATCACGCTGATCGCGATGCAGGCCGGCGCCCTGCAGGCGCAGACCTCCGACGCCCGGTCGCTCGAAACCGCGCAGGTCATCCGAAAGCTGAGCACGAAGACCCTCGAAGAACTGCGCTCACTCGTGAGCGTGCTCCGCTCGGGCTCCGAAGAAGACGGGCCGCGGCCGGGGATCAACGAGCTCGACAGGCTGATCCGGGGCTCGGACGTCCCGGTGCACCTGACCGTCGAGCGGATCCCCGACCTGCTGCCCAGCCAGATCTCGGCGGCGGCCTACCGGACCGTGCAGGAATGCCTGACCAACGTGCACAAGCACGCGCCGGGCGCCACCGCGACCATCCGGATCCAGGGCGAGCACGGTTCGCTCAAGGTCGAAATACGCAACGAGCGCGCTCGGACGACTGGTTCGGCCCTGCCCTCGGGAGGGCACGGGCTGACCGGGCTGGCCGAACGCGCTCGACTGCTGGGTGGGAGCTTCGAGACCGCCGACACCGAGGACGGCGGGTTCCGGGTGCGTGCCCGGTACCCGCTCGACCGGTGAGCGGCTGTTAGATCTCCCGGCGCTGGCGCAACCGCTCCAGCGCCTCGGCGAGGATGGCCTCGCCGTCAGCGTCGGAACGCCGCTCCTTCACATACGCCAGGTGAGTCTTGTAGGGCTCGGTCCGCGGCGCGGCAGGCGGGTTCTTCTCGTCCTGCCCACCGGGGAGCCCACAGCGCGGGCAATCCCATTCGTCGGGAATTTCGGCGTCCATCGAGAACGAGGGCTGCGCCTCGTGCCCGTTGGCACACCAGTAGGAGATGCGACGCCGCGGCGCCGACTCACCCCGCTCCGATTCGCCCGAAGGCCCAGCACCCACACGGGTGCCCCGAATCGCGTTACCGCCAACCATGAATCCTCACACCTATAGGGATCGGCGGCGCGCCCCCCATAGGCACGCCGAAACACCTGGATCGATCAGACCTTGAGCAGGAGCCCGAGGCCGATGATGCTGATCAGCCACACCGCGCCCAGCAGCAGCGTGATCCGGTCGAGGTTCTTCTCGGCCACGCTCGAGCCGGACAGGCTCGACTGCATACCGCCACCGAACAGCGAAGACAGACCGCCACCACGGCCGCGGTGCAGCAGCACGGCTACCACCAGGAAAAAGCTGGAGGCGATCAACAGGATTTGCAGGAACAGCTTCATGTCATCCTCTGCGCTCTTGGAGAATGCAGGAAAACGGTGTGCCACCGACAGCTTGTGACTGTCAGAACACACCGTACTCCTGGACTCGTCCACTGCTGTGTGACGGACCGGATACCCAGGTTACCCGGTAGGTGCCCCGATCAGGGCAGGGGCCCGCCCGCGGCGAGTGCGCAGAGTTTGGTGAACTCGTCACCATCCAGGCTGGCACCACCGACGAGCGCACCATCGATGTTCTCGCAGGCGACGAGGTCACTGATGTTGTTGGCCTTGGCCGAGCCCCCGTAGAGCACGCGGACCGAGGACGCGACCTCGGCGCCGTACTTCTCGGCGAGGGTGGCGCGGATGGCTCCGCACACCTCCTCGGCGTCGGCCGGGGTCGCGACCTTGCCGGTCCCGATGGCCCAGACCGGCTCGTAGGCGACCACGACGTCCTTGACCTGCTCGGCCTTGAGCCCCTTCAGGCCCTCGACCAGCTGGGTCGTGGTGTGGGTGATGTGCTCGCCCGCCTCGCGGACCTCGAGCTTCTCCCCCACGCACAGGATCGGCGTGATGCCGTGCTTGAGCGCGGCCTTGACCTTCTTGTTGACCAGTTCGTCGGATTCGCCGTGGTACTCACGCCGCTCCGAGTGCCCGACGGTGACGAAGCTGCAACCCAGCTTCGCCAGCATCGGGCCCGACACCTCACCGGTGTAGGCACCGGAGTCGTGCGGCGACAGGTCCTGGGCGCCGTAGGTGAGCGACAGCTTGTCGCCGTCGGTCAGCGTCTGGACGCTGCGGATGTCGGTGAACGGCGGCAGGACCGCGACGTCGACCTTCGCGTAGTACTTCTCCGGCAGGGCGAAGGCGATCTTCTGAACCAGCGCGATGGCTTCGAGGTGGTTCTGGTTCATCTTCCAGTTGCCGGCGATGAGCGGTTTGCGCGCCACTAGTCGTTCTCTCCCAGCACAGCGACTCCGGGCAGTTCCTTGCCCTCCAGGTACTCCAGCGACGCGCCGCCGCCGGTCGAGATGTGCGAGAAGCCGTCTTCGGGCAGGCCCAGCTGCCGGACGGCCGCGGCGGAGTCGCCGCCGCCGACCACGGTGAAGGCGTCGCTCTTGACCAGCGCTTCGGCCACGGCACGGGTGCCGCCGGCGAAGGACTCGAACTCGAACACGCCCATCGGGCCGTTCCAGAACACGGTCGCGGCGTCGGCCAGCTTGCCCGCGAACAGCTCGCGTGACTTCGGGCCGATGTCGAGGCCCATACGGCCGGCCGGGATGGCCGTCGCTTCGACGACGTCGAACTCCGCGTCGGCCGCGAAGCCCGTCGCGGCGAGGACGTCCACCGGCAGGATCAGCTCGACGCCGCGTTTCTCCGCCTCGGCGAGGAAGCCGCGGACCTGGTCCAGCTGGTCCTCCTGGAGCAGCGAGTTGCCGACCTCGTGGCCCTGGGCCTTGAGGAAGGTGTACGCCATGCCGCCGCCGATGAGCAGCCTGTCGACCTTGGTCAGCAGGTTGGCGATCACGCCCAGCTTGTCCGACACCTTCGCGCCGCCGAGGACGACGACGTACGGCCGGGCGAGGTCCTCGGTCAGCTTCTTGAGGACGTCGACCTCGGCCAGCACGAGGCCGCCCGCGTACGCCGGGAGCGCCCGCGCGATCTCGTAGACCGAGGCCTGCTTGCGGTGCACGACACCGAAGCCGTCGGAGACGAACGCGCCGCCAGGGACGAGCGCGGCCAGCTCGGCGGCCAGCTCCTGGCGTTCCGCCTCGACCTTGCTGGTCTCGCGCGCGTCGAAACGCACGTTCTCCAGCAGGGCGACCTGACCGTCGGCCAGGCCCGCGACGGTGGCCTTGGCGGACTCGCCGACCAGGTCACCCGCCAGCGGGACGTCCACGCCGAGCAGCTCGGTGAGCTTCGCGGCGACGGGCGCGAGCGAGAACTTCGGGTCCGGCTCGCCCTTGGGACGGCCGAGGTGCGCCGTGACGACCACCTTCGCGCCCGCCTCGGCGAGCCGCTTGAGGGTCGGCAGGGCCGCGCGGACGCGGCCGTCGTCGGTGATCTTGTCCCCGTCGAGCGGGACGTTCAGGTCGGAACGCACGAGTACGTACCGGCCCGAAACGTCCCCGCTCAGCAGGTCTTCGAGGTTCTTCAGCGCCATCGGTCAGGAAAGCTTGGTGCCGACGAGCTTGACGAGGTCGGCGAGGCGGTTGGAGTAGCCCCACTCGTTGTCGTACCAGCCGATGACCTTGACCTGGTTGCCGATGACCTTGGTCAGCGGCGCGTCGTAGATGCAGGACGCCGGGTCGGTGACGATGTCGGCCGAGACGATCGGGTCGTCGCTGTAGCGCAGGATGCCGGCCAGGGGGCCCTCGGCGGCGGCCTTGTACGCGGCGTTGATCTCCTCGAGGGTCGCGCTCTTGGTCAGCGTGACGGTGAGGTCGGTGGCCGAGCCGGTCGGGATCGGGACGCGCAGCGCGTAACCGTCCAGCTTGCCCTGCAGCTCCGGCAGGACCAGGCCGATGGCCTTGGCGGCACCGGTCGAGGTCGGGACGATGTTCAGCGCGGCGGCGCGGGCGCGGCGCAGGTCCTTGTGCGGCGCGTCCTGCAGGTTCTGGTCCTGCGTGTACGCGTGGATGGTGGTCATCAGGCCCTGCTCGATGCCGAACGAGTCCTGCAGGACCTTGGCCAGCGGGCCGAGGCAGTTCGTGGTGCAGGAGGCGTTCGAGATGATGTTCTGCGAGCCGTCGTACTTGTCGTCGTTGACGCCCAGCACCACGGTCAGGTCCTCGCCCTTGGCGGGCGCGGAGATGATGACCTTCTTCGCGCCGCCGGCGAGGTGCGCCTTGGCGGCGTCGGCGTTGGTGAAGAAGCCGGTCGACTCGACGACGACGTCCACGCCCAGGTCGGCCCAGGGCAGGTTGGCCGGGTCGCGCTCGGCGAGGGCCTTGATCGTCTTGCCGTCGACGACGATGCCCTCGTCGCTGACGCTGACCTCGCCCGGGAAACGGCCGAGGATGGAGTCGTACTTCAGCAGGTGGGCCATCGTGGCGACGTCGCCGAGGTCGTTGAACGCGACAACCTCGATGTCGTGACCGGCGGCCTGCACGGCCCGGAAGAAGTTGCGGCCGATGCGGCCGAAGCCGTTGACACCTACGCGAACCGTCACTGCTGCCACTCCCTTGAGACTCGTCCGGGATCGCCCCGGTAAGACGTCCTTTACTCGGGCGCAACCCTAGCGTGCGTGCTCGGGCGACCCTCTTTGCCCTGACGAGACTTCCACCACTCGGTGGGTCAGGTCAAGAATCGATTAAGTGCATCGCTACCAGGACGTCTTGCGAAAACTCTCAGCTTTGTTGTGCTAGCCGTCGCTCCAGCGGGGTGCGCATCCGTGGCGTGACTCGCACCTCTCCGAACCACTCGGCCAGGTGGTTCGCCTCCGCTTCGACGGCCTGTTCGACCTCCGCGCCGACGTCCTCCAGGAAGTAGTGGACGACCTCGCCGTCCGGACGGTGCGCCCAGCCGCCGACGATCCGGCCGTCGGCCCAGACGGTGGGGCCGATGTTGCCGGTGCCGTCGAACAGTGGCGCGCGGTGCGGGCCGAGGTACCAGTCCCGCTCGATCCAGCCCATCGACGTCGGGTCGAGGGACGGGAGCAGCGCGACCCAGGGCCCGGGGTCCGCGACCGGTTCCAGATCGTCGGCGAGCACCACGCCGGGGACGCCGTCGAGGTCGACCTCGATCGGCTGAACCGCGGCGAGCGCCTTCTTCGTCTGCCCGACCGTCCAGCCCGTCCACCACCGCAGATCCGCGATCGGCGCCGGGCCGTAGGCGAAGAGCCACCGGCGGGCGAGCTCGGCCCTCGCCTCGTCGGCGTCCCACTCGGTGAGGCCCTGCGGCAGCCAATCCGCCATCGTGGCCCAGTAGTGCTGGCTGCTGATCCAGCTGCCGCGCGGGCGGCCGCGGACGATGCGGCCGTCGACCGCGAGCTGGAACAGGACCCGGCTGGTGACGTTGGCGATCGCCTCGTACGGCTTCCCCTTCGCCATCAGGAGTTGCTGTTTGAGGCGGGGCTCGTCCTGGGAGAGCTGCTGCGCCGTGGCCGAACCGCGGGCCATCAGCGCGCGCTCGGTCGCGTCCTCGACCTCGGCGAGCCAGCGGCCCGGCTCGGGCACGTTCTCCGGATGCCCCTGCGTGCCGAGATGCTGTTCGAGCAGGCGGCGCTGTTTCTTGGCGATGTCCGCCGAGCACGCCGCCTGGACCAGCGACGCGTTCTCGTACCCGAGCACGAAGACCGTGCGGCGCATGCCGAGCATCCGCATCAGCGCGCGCTCGTCGTAGAGCGCGTGCTCCACGTCCGCGACACAGTCGCGTTTGAGCCGGGCCCAGGCCGAGAGATGGACCGTCGCCGGGTCGGTGGCGTGCAGCGCGACGACCGCGTCCGCCACGGTGTGGACCGACGAGGCGGGCGCGGCCAGGTGATGACGCGTGGCGAGACGGGCGCGGCGCTGCCGGATGTCGATCTTGGGGGTCACGGATCGGTTCTACCACCGGGCCCCGACAAAACCGGTCCCGAGCGGCTGAAGGGCGAGCGCGGAGGATTCGGGACGTTTGAGCGACAAGGCAAAGGTGGCGTGTCGAGGTCGCTCGCCCTACGCCCGAACTCGGTTGCGAAAGCCCCGTCACCCGCCCCTCCGGGTCCCTCCGAGCGCCTGTCGGTGAAGGCCCCCTTGAGGGACTCTGGGTCCCTCAAGGAGGCCTCGTATTTGCTTACCTATGCCTGACCTGCGTGAGGGTGGTGGTTGCGCGGGTACATCCGGTCGCTTGCCTTGATCAACGGAGGATCGGGGACACTCAACGTCCCCGATCCTCCGTTGATCAAGGTCGCGCCTGCCCTGCCCTGTGGCGGACAACCTGACGGGGGAAGATTCCGGACGTCAGACGGCCGGAATCTTCCCCCGCCGACCACACCGCAATCGGCCGCCCCGGCGCCCTCGGCTAGATCCGCTCCAGCTCGAACACCGGGATGATCCGGCTGGTCTTGCTCTGGTACTCGGCGAACTGCGGCATGAGAGTGGACTGCCGGGCGTAGACGTCGTCGCGCTCGGAGCCGGTCAGCACCCGCGCGCGGACCGGGAAGGTCTCGGTGCCGAGTTCGACCTTGGTGTCCGGGTGGGCCACCAGGTTGTGGAACCACGCCGGGTTGTCGTCGGCGCCGCCCTTGCTGGCGAAGATGTAGATCCGGTCGCCCTCCAGAAGCGGGACGAGCGGCGCGATCCGCTCCTTGCCGGACTTCGCGCCGGTGTGATGGACGAGGACCAGCGGGAAGCCCTCGAACATGCCGCCCGCCTTGCCGCCGGTCTGGCGGAATTCGGCGATCACGGTGCGGTTGATCTCGTCGAAGTCGAATTCGATCGTTTCTGCCATGAACTCGATCGTATGGCGCACAGGGTGACCGTATCGATGCCTGAAAACGCCATGGACATATCCATCTGTCGCATTATCATCGGTCTCATGGACCTTTTGGCCGAAACCCTCGCCGTCGGCGGCGTCCGCGGTACCGCCGGGGCCCGGATCGAGGGGTCCGGACCGTGGGGAATCCTCTGGCACCGCATCGCCGGCGCGGCCTTCTACGCCGTCACCTGCGGGACGGCCTGGCTCGACCTGCCCGGCCAGCCACCGCGGCAGCTCATGCCCGGTGACGTCGTCCTGCTGCCGAACGGCCAGGAGCACACTCTGCGCAGCGCCCCGGACGCGCCGGTCATTCCCCAGCTCTGCTCGGTGGCGGAGCGGGCGCGGAAATGCGGCGGCGTGCTGCGCCTCGGCTCCGGCGAGGTGCAGACGCACGTTCTCGGCGCGTCCTACGACTACGACCCGGCGGTGTCGACCCAGGTACTCGCCACGCTGCCGGATGTGGTGCACATCCGCGCGAACCGCGGCGGCGACGGGCTGGACGACACCGTCCGGCTGCTGTCGCGGGAACTGGCCGGTCCGCAGATCGCCACCGACTTCGTCCTCAACCGGCTCGTCGACATCCTCCTGGTCCAGCTGCTCCGCGTGTGGCGGACCGAGAAACCGGCCGAGGCGCGGGGAACCTGGCTCGGCGTCCTGGGCGATCCGCTGGTCAGCGTGGCACTGGCCAAGATCCACGAGGCCCCGGCGAGACCGTGGACGACCGACCTGCTGGCGGCGGAACTGGCGACCTCGCGCAGCACGCTGACCCGGCGTTTCCGCGACACCACCGGCCGGACTCCCGGCGATTACCTGACCCAGTGGCGGATGGACCTGGCCGCGGTCCGGCTCCGCGACACCGACGAAACGGTGGACAGCATCGCCCATTCGGTCGGCTACACGTCGGTGTTCGCGTTCAGCCGGGCATTCCGGCGCGCACGGCACGAAGCCCCCGGGCAATACCGGGCCTCCAGCCGCGAAAGCCTCAGGCCGACACCGGCCGGGTGACCGGATCGGGCTATGCGCACGTCCCGAGCGCCTCGCACGGGACGCTCACCGTCTCGAACGTGGCGCTCGGGACACTCCCTGGCCCGTCAGGCAGGCTCTTCCTTCGGCTCGGGCTCCTCGGCCGGCCGCGTGAACAGCCGCGTCGCCGAAAGCCGCGCGACGCCGTCCGGCTCCCCGAGTTCGTCGGTCGCGTTCCGGATCGTCGCGTCGACGGACAGGTACTTCCGTCCCGCCCGCAGGTCCGCGTCGTTGCGCAGCCGCACGATCAGCGGGAACTCGCTCAGCGCGCCCGCGTCGAACAGGCCGGTGGTGTAGATCAGCTGGACACCCAGCGCCTCCGCGACCGCGCGCTGCAGCTCCAGCAGGTACCCGGCCGACGCGCGGCCGATCGGGTTGTCGAGGAACAGCACACCGGAATGCCGGTTGCGGGCCTTGCCCCGGTTGTTCGCCCGCAGCGCCGCCAGGGTGCAGTACAGGATGATCGCCGCGGTCAGCTGCTGCCCGCCGGAGAACACGTCACGGATCTCGGAAACCCGCTGCCGCTCGGTCCGCAGCACGGAGTCCGGCTTCAGCATGTCGACCCGGAAACCCTTGGGAGCGGCGGCCTGTACGCCGCGCAGCACGAGCGAAAGCCCGTCCCGCTTGACGTCCCGGCCGTCCGAGGTCTTCCCCACCGCGGCCTCGTCGACGACCTCGCCCAGCTTCTCGGCGAGCACGTTCTCCTCGAGTTCGGTGAAGCGGATCCGGAGGAACTCCTGACCCGACCAGTCGCCGAGACCGTCCGGCAGCCGCGAAACCCGTTGCGCGGCACGGAGGGTGCGCAGCGCGCCGTCGACCATGCCCTGCAGCCGCGTGATGATGCCGCCGCGGTGCCGGTCGATCTGCGCGAGATCGTCGGTGAGCGTGCGCAACCGCGGCCGCAACGCCTCGGCCCATTCCGCGGCGTGGGCGGGCAGCTGATCACGGCGGACCGAGATCACCTGCTGCCGCACCGGCGTGCTGAGCTTCTCGAACCGCTTGTCCGTCGCGTACTGCGCCAGCTGGTCGGCCGCGGCCCGCACCCGGCGGTCGCCCGCGTCGGCGGCGTCCTGCGCGTCGGTGAGCGCGGTGTTGAGCCGCGAGTGCTTGGCCCGCGCGGATTCGACGTCGCCGTCGAACGCCGCCTCGTCGTCCTCTTTGGACAGCAAGTGCGCCATGGACTCGGCCAGCAGGCCGAAGCCGGACGCGGACGTCTTCGCGGACTCCAGTGTCGCTTCGGCGGCGGCGCGGCGCTCCTGGAGCTCCTCCCATTTCCGCGCGGCGGCGGACACTTCGAGGCTGGCGTCGTCGATCAGCGCCAGGCCGTGCTCGATGTCCTTCGGCCGCGCGTCGGACGAGATCGCGGCGAGTGCCGACGGCTGCTCCGGGAGCTGGCTCAGTTCGGCCTTGCGGGTCGCGACGAGGCCGACGATCTCGGTGCGTTCCTCCTCCAGGACCGCGACCGCGCGGTTCGCCCGTGCCTGCGCGGCCGCCCGCGCCGAAGCGTCGGAACCGTCCGGCGTCTCCAGCAACACCGACGCTCGCTCGCGGACGGCGTCGTCCAGTGCTTCGAGGGCCGCCCGCGCGGACGCCTCGACGCTCTCGGCCTGGTCGAGTTCGGCCCGGAGGTCGCTGCCGACCTCGACCTTCGCGTACGCCTCGGAAGCCGACGCGAAGGTACGCCGCAACGCGTCAACCGGTTCGCCGGGCGCGGGGTCGTCCTCGGTGACGTCACTCGATCCCGGGACCTCGGCCAGTTCCGACTTCGCGGTCGTCGCCGTGCGCCGGTGCCCGTCCGCGGTGCGCTGTTCCTCACCGGCCTGCTCACGCAGCCGGGAAGCCTTGGCCGCGGCTTCGGACGCCGTCGACTCGGCCCGCTCGGCGGTCTCCGACGCGCGCTCGACGTCGTCCGTCCACTCGGGAATCTTCGCGGCGCGGGCAGAGACTGTTTCCAGGCCGCGGGCGCGCTCCCCCGCCTCGGCCGAAGCCGTGCGCAGTTCGGGAATCCGCTCCCGCAACCCGGCCGACTTCTCGCCGAGCCGCTGGAACTCCTTCTCCGCCTGCTCCAGCGCGGTCTGCGCGGTCTCGTGCGCGGTGCGCGCGTTCTGCCGCTGCTCGGCCAGCGTCGCGATGCTGCCGGGCGGGTAGTCCTCGCGCCAGGTCTTGAGCTTCCACGACAACGCGCTGTCGTCGGCCAGCGACGTCGTCAACGCCTCCAGGCGGCGCTGCCGTTCCGCGTGCCGGAGCGCGATCGCCTCGCGCTCGGCGTCGGCGGCTTCCTCGTCGTACATCGCCGGATTGGGCGGCACGAGGAACTCGATGCCCGCTTCACCGGGCAGGCGGTCGGTCGTGGTGGCTTCGGTCGTGGCCACCGGGATGATCGTGCTGGGCAGCAGGCGTCGCTCCGCCAGGACCTTCTCGGCGAGCCGGACCTGCTCCGGCTCGTTGAGCAGGATCCCCGAGACCAGCTGGGGCGCGCGGGCCAGCACGGCCGCCCGCCGCTTCTTGTCCAAAGTAGACAGATAGCGCCAGCCGGACCACGCGTTCATCCCGGCGGCTTCCAGCGCGTCCAACGCGGCCTGGACCTCTTCGGGGGCGGGCAGGAGACCGCCCGAACCGAGCGCGTTCAGCGCGCGCTCGTCGACGGACTCCTCCATCCGCAGCGCGGTCTGTTCCTTCTCCGCGGCCGAACCCGCCTCGCGCAGCCGTTCCAGCAGCACCGGGAGGTCGGTCTCCAGCGCGACGTCGTCCGCGCCGAGGAGTTCGCTCAGCCGGGGTTCGACGGCGAGCGCGTCGGTGCGCCGGTTGGCCCTGTCGAGCTCCTCGGCCGCGCGTTCCAGCCTGTCCTTTGTGGACCCCGCGAGCCGGTGCGCGTCGTTGACGGTGGTCTGCGCCGACCGCAGATCCTCCGTCACGCGTTCGAGTTCCTGCTCACGGCGGACGAGTTCCGCGGCGGTCGTCTCGGCCTCGGTCCGGGCCGCACGCGCCGCCTCGGCGACGTCGGCCCCGGCCTTGAGCGCGCCGGACCGGACCGCTTCCGCGATCTCCTCGCGGATTTCCGCGATCCGCGACCCCAGCCCGCGGGCTTCCGCCCGGCGCGAGGCCGCGAGGTTCGCCGACTCGTCGCGCTCGGCTTGGGCTTTCTCCGCTTCGGCGCGCAGGGCGCCGACATGGGCTTCGGCCTTCGAGGCCTGTTCGGTGGCGTTCTTGGCCAGCGCCAGCAGTCCCCTGGCGAGCGCGGCGGCCGCGGTGTTGCGCGCCTGGAGCGCGGGCTGCGCCTTCTGCTCGCGGCTCCCCACCAGCTCCCGGAAATCACGCGCCTTGCGGGCGGCGTTGAGGTGGTTGAGCACGGTGGCGCATTCACGCCAGGCCTCGGCGGCGGTCTTGGCCTCGGCCAGTTCGCCGTCGATCCGCTTCTTGCTCTCCTGCGCCTCGTCGAGCCGCAGTTTTCCGACCAGGCGCCGGAGTTCGGTGACCCCGGCGGTGAGACGGCGGTGATCGCCCTCGGCCAGCTTCTCGGCGGACTTCACCTCGTCGACGTGCTGTTCCAGGCCGCTCAGCCGCTCGTTCTCCAGCTTGTCGCGAGCGGCGACCTGACCGGCGAGCGTCCGCATCTCGGCGCGGGCCGCGTCGGCGAGCTTCCGCGACGCGGCGGCGACGCCTTCCTCCTCCGCCAGCGGCGTGAGCAGGTCGAGCGCCCCCGCGACGAAGTCCCGCTCCGACAACAGGTCCCCGCGCTGGGCGAGGTTGTGCGCGTAGGTCGCGACGACCTCGGCGAGATCCTTCGGCTCCTCCTCCGAAAGGACCGCGCGCAGCAGGAACTCGACGAACGCCTCGTCGGTGCTGAACGCGAAGGCGTCCGCCGCCTCGCCCTCACCGGCGTTCATCGCGCGCTGGTACCGGAAGAGCTCGGTGTCGAGGCCGAGGCCGTCGAGCCGGGACGTCCACTCGTGGTGGCGCCGGGTCCAGAACAGCTCCAGTTCCGGCTCGCCGCCGTGCACCTTGTCGAGCTGGTCGTGGAAGCCGGACATGGTCAGCAGCCTGCCGTCGGACGTCAGCGGCAGCGTGTCCAGATCGAGCGAGGGCGTGGGGCGGAAGCAGTACCAGGAGTCGGCGAGGTTCTCCGAGTCCGCCGACACCACGTGCCCGCGCCATTCCGACACCTTGCCGGTGATCACCCTGTGGCCGGTCTCGACCTGCAGCCACTCCAGCACGACGTGCGAGACGTCCTTGGCGGCGACGAACTTCTCCAGCACCTTGGTGTTGGTCGTGCCGACGACCTGTCGGCGGCCGGGCAGCATCACCGAGAAGATCAGCTTGATCAGGACGGATTTGCCGCCGCCGTTCTCCAGGAACAGCACGCTCGCCGGCGACGGCCGGCGCGGCGGCCCCTCCCCCGCCAGGTGGATCCCGGCGCTGAACAGCGCGTCCTGCTTGGGCGCGGTGATGGCCGCGCCGACGCCGCTGAAGTCCAGCACGACGTCCTGGTACCGCGCGCCCGCCGGGCCCACCGAGTGCAGGCGAACCCGCGAAAGCTCGTACATCGACTCCCCTTGTTACAGCGTGTCCGACGCGGCGGCGCGCAAAGTTCCGCCGCCGTTGGCGACCGAGACCACGTTCAGTTCGAGCAGATCGTCGAAGGCCGCGTCGGCGGCGAGTTCGCGCACCTGCACCTGATAACGCGGTGTCGTGCGGTAGGTCCCGCCCTGTTCGCCGCTGACCTGGACGAGAAAGCCTTGATCGGCGAGGAAACGCAGCGCCCGCGCGACCATGCCGCGCGTGGTGTCCGACGCCAGCCTGCCGTCCTTGGTCGCCGCGGCCGCCGGACGCCGGGCGTAGGCGCGCCAGGCCTGTTCGAGTTCGGGCGCGTCGGCCAGCGGGTCGTTGTTCGCCTCGGCCTCCGCCGCGCGCTCGTCGAGGATCCGGCAGGCCTCGCGCACCATCGCGTCCACCTGCTCGACGCTGACGCGGCCGATGTAGGTGTCGTTGGCGAGGTCGTCCGGGCGCGGGTAGCCGAGCGCGGCGGTCGCGAGGTGGACGAGCCCGTGCAGCACCTTCTCGGTCTCACGGCGTTCGCGGATCTTGCTCTGCCGGGCGTAGCTGTCCATCTTGATCTCGAAAACGGACTCGTCGGTCGCCGCCAGCACGGCACCGGCCTGGAGATTGACCTCCAGCACCATCAGCCCGAGCCCGGCCGCGACAGCGTGCGTGAGCTGCTTGAACGCCCTGTCCTCGCCATAGCGCCGGACGAGATCGCCGTAGACGACGTCCCGCGACGGCAGCTGCTTCGGCCGCATGCCGAACGAGACGAGCCGGGCCGCGGATTCGACGTCCCCTGTGGAAATCCCCGTCGTCACGCGACCTCCTCCTCTTCCTGATCATCACGGTCGACCCTGGCCGACGAAAGCAGCAGATCCGCCCCGCCGAACTCGGGGTCTTCGAGCAAAGTTCCGTCGTCGACGGCCAGCAGCACTTGACGCTCCCCCAGCCGCAGCGCCGCGCCGACCTCGGGACTGTAGGCGTGCACCGCCCGCAACGCGACCAGGGCGGGCAGCCCGGGATCGATCCGCCTGGCCTCTTCGAGCAGCCCGGAGAGCCGTCGCGGCACCTCCGGCAGGTCGAGCAGTTCGTCGGCGAGGCGCCACTGCTCGTCGCCGAACCGGTCGGTGACGTCGGCGGGCATCAGCTCGGGTTCGGGGATCTCGCCGACGAGCTGGTCGCGTTCCGGCGCGGGCCGCAGCAGCAGCGACACCAGCGACGACAGCGACGGCACCGTCGGCGGGGAGATCCCGGCCCCGGCGTGGAAGAACGACTCGGCGGGCGCGACGGCTTCGGCGATCGGCAGGCCCAGCGTCGGCATCAGGAGCTGGCCGAACAGGTCGATCGTCGCGCGCTGCGGCGGCCCGGAGAACTGCTGGCGGTCCTGCTCGGCGCGGAACACCGCGCCGGCGTCGGCCAGCCTCGACTGGAGCCGCGTGTGGCGGCGGATGCAGTCACCGACGATGTCGACGAGCTCCGCGGCGCGGCGTTTGCGGTCGAGGTCCTCGGTCTCGTCCCTCGACGCGGTGATGTTCTTGAGGATCGCGTTCTCGGCGCGGAAGCGGGACTCGATATGGGACAGGGCCTGGTCCAGCAGGTCCGGGACCTCGCGCTCCCAGTCGACCGCGCGCACGTCGCGCCGGGTGGCGTCGAGTTTGGCGCGCAGTGTCTCGCCGTACTGGACCGTGCGATAGCGGGCCTGCTCGGCGGCGAGCTTCGCGTCGGCGAGGCGGCCGCGGTTGATCAGGTTCTCCAGTTTGACCTCGGCCGCGATCTGCGCGGACTCGACGTCGGTGTCCAGCGCGCCGACCAGCACGTTGATCGCCTCGTCGGTGGCGCGCAGGTAGACCTCGCCGTCGGGCGCGGCCAGTTCGACGAGCAGCTTGAAGTCGAACTGACGGCGCTGGTAGCCGCCGCCGGGGCCGATGGAGCCGTAGACGCGGCGGAACCCGCGATCGGTGGTGCCGACGTTGATCAGGTTGTCCAGCACCCACCGGGCGACCTTGGCGTGCTCGTCCGGCGTCCGGCCCGGCGCCTGGAGCGCGACGAACGGCAGCAACCGCGTGATCACCTGTTCGTGGTCGGCGCCGGTGTCGAAGTCCATCGACACGGTGACCTGGTCGATCGTGTGCAGGGCGATCTCGGCCATCTGGTAGATCGTGGCGTCCGCCCAGTCGAGCTTCGCCTTGCGCGCGTCGAGGTCGTGCAAGGGCGCGGTGCAGGCCAGCGCCTTGAGGCGGCGGGTCAGCCCCTCGTCGGCCAGCCCCATCCCGGTCAGCTCGTCGTCTCGCACAGCAGGCCAGGCTAGTCGCCGCCCCTCCCACCCCGCACGGGTGACCGGGGTGCCCGGGCCTCCGGGCGGCGGTAGCGTCTGGTTCATGCGTGAAATGAGCCGTGACGAATGGTGGGCCTTCGCGAGCGAAGGGACGCGGACGGGCATGCTCGGCCTGGTCCGCGCGAACGGGGCGGCGATCGTGACGCCGGTGTGGTTCCTGCTGAACGAGGGCCCTGACGGGGACGAGCTGATCTTCACCACCGGCACCGACACGCTCAAGGGGAAGGCGCTGCGGCGCGACCCGCGGCTTTCGCTGGCCGTCGACGACCAGAAGCCGCCGTACTCGTATGTGCAGTTCACCGCCGAGGCCGTGTTGCACGACGACTACGACGAGATGCTCGAATGGGCGACCAGGCTCGGTGGCCGGTACATGGGCGCAGACAAGGCCGAGGCCTACGGCAAGCGCAACGCCGTCCCCGAGGAGTCCTTGGTGCGGGCGAAAATCGTGAAGGTGATCGCGCGGGCCGACATCGCCGGCTGACGCCCCTTCTCCCCTTCGCATCTAGTCCTCTGGATGCGGTACTTGCACACGCGAGGACCGCATCCAGAGGACTAGATGCTTTCTAGGGGTACCGCCGTCCCGCTGAACGCGACAGCGGGCGTGACACTCCGTGTTGATGTTGGTCGACTATTGACACGAAGCACCCACTGGTGTGTGATCTGAACCATAGATAGGAAAGTTTCCTAACTAAAACGATCCCCCGCCGGGTCTCGCCCCGGTCCGCCGTTGCACCTCCCGTCCCCCACTTCACGCATGGAGGCTCCAGTGGCACCCCGACCACCGTGGCGCGCGCTCGGCACGTGTGCCGCAGCGACGGCGATGACCCTCGCCGTCCTGCCGGCCCTTCCCGCCGGCGCGGCACCGACCGACTACGAATCCGAAGCCGCGACGATCTCCCAAGGCGCCGTCGAAAAGAACCACGCGGGCTATTCCGGCACCGGGTTCGTGAACTTCGACAACGTCGTCGGCAGCTATGTCGAGTACACGGTGAACGCCGCGCAGGCCGGAACCCAGACACTGACTTTCCGCTACGCCAACGGAACCACGGTCGACAGGCCGGTCTCGCTGAGCGTCAACGGCACTTCCGCGGGGACGCTGTCCTTCCCCGGTTCCGGGGCTTGGACCACCTGGAAGACCGTCACGAAGGACGTCACGCTGGCCGCCGGGGCCAACAAGATCCGCACCACCGCGACGACGGCGGAAGGCGGCCCCAACGCGGACAAGCTCACCGCGAGCGGAGTGTCCGACGCCGAAGCGCCGACCCCGCCCAAGAACCTGGCGGCCAAGGACATCAAGGCCCGGAGCGCCACCTTCACCTGGGAGGCCGCGACCGACAACGTCGGCGTGGTCCGCTACGACGTCATGCGCGGCGGCAACGTCCTCAAGAGCGTCGACGGGAACACACTCACCGCGACCGTCGACAACCTCCAGCCGAACACGGCCTACGACATCTCGGTCGGTGCCTTCGACGCGGCCGGAAACCCTTCGCAGCAAAGCAATGTCGTGCAGTTCACCACGCCACCCAGCGGGGACACCACCCCGCCGACCGTGCCGGGGAACCTGCGCTCGACGTCGGTGACCGCGAACAGCGTCTCCTTGGCGTGGAACGCTTCCACGGACGACAGCGGCACCGTCGCCGGCTATGACGTCTACCAGGGCACCACGAAGGTCGCGACGACCCCTTCCCTCGACGCCACGATCACCGGACTGACGGCGAACACGTCGTACACGTTCACGGTGAAGGCCCGTGACCTCGACGGCAACGTCTCGGCCGCGAGCACCGCGCTGACCACCAAGACGAGCGGGAACGCGGGCGGCGGAATCCCTGAGTACGACAAGGACATCACGAAGGTCGACCTCGCCTGGTCGGTCGACTTCCTGCCGGACGGCAGCGCACTGGCGACCGAACGGGACCGGTTCGAGATCCTGCGGATCACGCCGTCGGGCGAGAAGACCGCGGTCGGCAAGGTTCCCGGCGCGGTCGGCACGAACGGCGAGGGCGGTCTGCTCGGCATCGCGATCTCGCCGAACTACGCCACCGATCACGCGATCTACCTGTACCACACGGCTTCCGGCGACAACCGGATCGTGAAGATGACCTACGACAACGGAAAGCTGTCGTCGACGTCGATCCCGGTGCTCACCGGGATCGCGAAGAACCGTTACCACAACGGCGGAAGGCTCCGTTTCGGCCCGGACGGCAAGCTCTACGCCACCGTCGGCGACGGCCAGAACAAGGACACCGCGCAGAACAAGGGTTCGCTCAACGGGAAGATCCTGCGGGTCAACACCGACGGTTCGGCGCCGAGCGACAACCCGTTCTTCTCCACCGGCGGCAACGCCCGCTACGTCTGGAGCTTCGGGCACCGCAACCCGCAGGGCCTGGCATGGGACTCCCGCGGGCAGCTGTGGTCCTCGGAGTTCGGTGACGGCAAGCTGGACGAGCTCAACCTGATCCAGAAGGGCGGCAACTTCGGCTGGCCCCAGTGCGAAGGCACCGACGGCAGCTGCGGTGGCACGGTCGCGCCGAAGAAGACCTGGCCGACCAGTTCCGGCGGGCCGAGCGGGATCGAGATCGTCAACGACTGGATCTACATCGCGGCCGTCACGAGCGAACAGCTCTTCGCCACCCAGATCAACTCGTCGGGCACCGGCGTCGGTTCGGTGCAGTCGCTGTTCTCCGGCCGCTGGGGCAGGCTCCGCTCGGTCACCAAGACCCCGGACGGCGGCCTGTGGGTCACCTCGACCAACGCGGACAAGAACGGCGGCACCCCGAGCGGCATCGACAACGTGGTGGTGCGGTTGAAGTTCCCGGGCGGTGGGCAGCAGCCGGGAGCGTTCAAACTGGCCAGTTCCGCGTTCGCCGACAACGCTTCCATTCCCGACAAGTACAGCTGCGCCGGTGACGGCGCCGCGGGCCAGGACACCTCCCCACCGCTGGCGTGGGGTGCCGGGACCACCGGCGCCAAGGGATACGCGATCGTCTTCGCCGACGTGGCCAACAACGGCAACAAACTGCACTGGGCGATCTGGGACCTCCCGGCGTCCGCGGCGTCACTGCCCGAAGGACTGGGAGCGGGTTACACCGTCCCGAACCAGAACGGCGCCAAGCAGAAAGCCATGGGAAGCGGTGCGAACACACAGAAGTACTTCGGCCCCTGCCCCGGCGGTTCCAGCCATCCCTACACGTTCACGCTCTACGCGCTGAACACGGCGACGGTGCCGGGCTTGTCCTCGTCCTCGACGATGGCGCAGATCGAGACGGCGATCAAGAACGCCTCGACGGCCAACGTCAAACTGCGCGGCAATTCCAAGGCCGCGTCCTGAGTCACGGTCGGGGTGTCCGGAGCGGCGCCGGGCACCCCGACCGTATCCAGTGTGAACTGGAGAGGCGCCACCCCGTCCGGGATTTCCCGACGGGGTGGCGTTTTCGTGGGAAACAACCTCATTGACGCGGCGTCAGCGTACCGGCAAGATCATGGTAAGCAGGTCGTCCGGGTCGGGGCCCAGTGGAGACGCCTGCGGTGATCTGGGGAGAGAAATTGCGTAATCTCAAACGATTCCTCGTGTCCATGACCGTCCTCGCCGGATTCTCGGCGCTGTTCGGCGCGCCCGCCGCGCAGGCGGACGAACACGTCAACCTCGGCCAGCTGTCGCTGCGGCCCGCCAAGATCAACGGTACGAGCGGTGCGCGAGTCGCCGCGGAACAGCAGGCGTATCTCCTCGGCCCGGCCTCGGACGAAAGCCGTTGCCTGGACGCGGATCTGGGCACCATCGACGGAAACGGCACCAGGGTCCAGCTGTGGACCTGCATCGTCAACCCGGACGGCTCCGTGCCGGCCAACCAGGCCTGGTACATCACGCAGATCCCCGAGGGGCACTACCGCTTCCAGAACGTCTGGAGCGGACGATACCTGGACGCCGACCTCGGCACGATCGACAGCAACGGCACCAAGATCCAGCTCTGGGACTACATCGCGGCCGCGTCGAACCAGTGGTTCTCGGTGACCGAGAACCCCGAGGGCTTCCTGCGCCTGCAGAACGTGCGCAACGGCCGCTACCTCGACTCCGACCTCAACACTGCCGGCCGTGATGGCGGCGTCGTGCAACTGTGGGACTTCGTGGCGGGCGCCAAGAACCAGTGGTGGTTCTGATCCAGGCCTGATGTCCAGTCCTTCACCGGCCGATAAACTCCGGCCGGTGAAGGACTGGACGTTCTGCCCCCGCTGCGGCGACCGGACAAGGCTCGAAGGCGAAGGCGAAGACACCCACGCCGAGTGCCCCGCCTGCGGCTTCACCAAATACGACAACCCGCTGCCGACAACGGTCGGTCTCATCCTCGACGGCGACCGGATCCTGTTGCTGCGCCGGGCACACGAGCCCCGGAAGGGCAGCTGGGACACCGTCGGCGGCTTCCTCTCGGGAGCCGAGACAGCCGAAGAGAACCTCGTCCGCGAAGGACTCGAGGAAATCGGCTGCGAACTCCGGAACCTCCGATTCGCCGGATCGTATTCGTCGGTCTACGGCGAAACCGGACTGAAGACGATCGGACTCGCCTTCACCTGTGAACTCCCGCCGGACACGGAAATCGTGCTGTCGGAAGAGAATTCCGGGTACGCCTGGTTCCCGCTGACCGATCGCCCGCCACTCGCCTTCTCCGACTGCGAGGCGGCGTTAGCGGCGCTCACCAGCCGAACAGATTCCGCATGATCCGTGAGCAACGTTCGGTCATCGCCGCGGCGTCCTGATCCGGCTGGTCGATCCACCAGCTGATCAGGGAATCGACCACTCCGGTCCAGACCTGGGCGATCGCCTCGATGTCGCGTTCGTCGTCCAGTCCGCGCGAGTGCATCAGCTGGGCGGCGCCGATCAGCGCGAACCCGTCGAGCCGGTAGCGGTAGTCGACCGCGACCCCGGCGATCTCCCCGGTCGAGGGCACCGTCGGGTCGCGGAGCAGCTTCCACGCGTACCGGTCGTTGTCGAACGTCTCGAAAATGGCCGAGAGCACCGCGAGCGGCATCCGCTCGGGCGGTTCGCCCTCCTCCGCCATCGTCTCGGCGACCCCTTCGGTCAGCCTGTCCCCCGCCCGGTGCAGGCAGGCGAGGTACAGCCCGTCCTTCGAGCCGAAGTATTGGTACAGCAAGGGTTTCGTGACGCCGACCCGGCGGGCGATCTCCACCATCGACGCCCCGGCGTACCCGTTCTTGCCGAACTCCTCCGTCCCGGCGCGCACGATCTGGGTTTCCCGCTCTTCACGGGGCACCCCCTTCGTGCCGACGGCCCTTGCTTCTGTCACGGCGGATATCTTACCCTGAGGTAAATGACCCTAGGGTAAGTTACCGGAAGGTCAGATCACCGGGGGTCGAGACAGGGAGAGATGCGGTGGCGGATTTACTTGCCCATCTGAGTGACCCGGTGCTGATGGCGACGCCGGTGTTCCTGCTGTTCGTCGCGATCGAGATCCTCGCGCTGCACGTGCTGGGCCACGACGACAACGTCATCGGCTACAGCGTCAAGGACACCCGGACCAGCATGTCCATGGGCGCGGTGGCGGTGGTGATCAACGGCGTCTTCCGCGTCGCCATGCTGTTCGTGTTCGCCGCGCTCTACGAACTGGCGCCGGTGAAGTTCAGCCCGCACGACTGGTGGACCTGGGTTTTGATGCTGCTGGGCCAGGAGATCGTCTTCTACGCCTACCACCGGGCGAGTCACCGCGTCCGGATCATGTGGGCGGGCCACCAGGTCCACCATTCGAGCGAGCACTACAACTTCTCGACGGCGCTGCGGCAGAAGTGGACCCCGTACTTCCAGCTGCCGTTCTGGTCGATCCTCGCCTTCGCCGGCATCCCGCCGTGGATGATCCTCACCGGCCTGTCGATCGACCTCGTCTACCAGTTCTTCGTGCACACCGAGAAGATCCGGAAGCTGCCGCGCTGGTTCGAGTACGTGTTCAACACCCCGTCACATCATCGTGTGCACCACGGCAGCGACCAGGAGTACCTGGACGCGAACTACGGCGGCATCCTGATCATCTGGGACCGAATGTTCCGCAGCTTCGTGCCCGAGGGCAAGCGGCCGACCTACGGGCTGACCAAGAACGTCGAGTCCCACAACCTGCTCAAGGTCGGCTTCCACGAATACGGCTCGATCCTGCGCGACGTCCGCGCGGCCAGGTCGTGGCGGGACAAACTCGGGTACGTGTTCGGACCGCCGGGCTGGCAGCCCGCGAAAGAACTGAGCCTAAGCGGTCCTGCGCAACAAGGATGAGTTCGCCGGCCGGATCTCCGGCGGGAGACTCTCCAGCGGCGGCCGCTGTGCGAGGCCCACGTCAGTCAGCACGAGTTCCCGCTCGACCGCCTCCCCCGCGCCACGCCGGAACTGTGCGAGTGCCGTCGACGGAGGCGCCGCGGAGATCACGCGGCCGCTTCGCTCCAGCCGGTCCATCAGCGTCAGCATGATCTGCGCGGCCATCCGGCCGAGGGCCTGGGTGCCCTGGTGGCGGTGTGTCCGATGACCGAGGTCGACCTGCGCGAGCGCGTCGAGCCCGTGCAGGTCGAGCAGGTCGATGAGATGCCCGACCTCGACGCCGTAATGGGTGACGAACGGGATGCCTTCGAGCACTTCCCGTCGCCCGGCGTATTCACCGGCGAGCGGCTGGACGAACCCGGCGAGTTCCGGCCAGTACATGTTGAGCAGCGGACGGGCGACGAGTTCGGTGACCCGGCCGCCGCCGTCGGGTTCGGTACCCGCTCCGCCGACGAGCGGACGGTGGTAGAAGCCCTTGACGTAGGCGATCGACGGGTCGGTCAGCAGCGGACCCAGCAGACCGGTCACGTAGTCGGCGGTGAAGTCGCGGAGATCGCCGTCGACGAAGACGACGAGGTCACCGGTGGTTTCCGCGACGCCCTTCCACAGCGCTTCCCCCTTGCCTGGCAGGCTTTCCAGCTGCGGGAACACCTTGTCCTGCGCGACGACATCCGCCCCGGCAGCCCTGGCGGCCTCGGCGGTGGCGTCGGTGGAATGACTGTCCACCACCAGGATCTCGTCCACCAGGGGAAAGCGTTCGACGAGTTCGCGCCGGATGGTGCCGACGATCGCGCCGACGGTCTCCTCTTCGTCGCGGGCCGGGATCACCACCGAGACCCGCGTCCCGCGTTTTGCCGCGACCAGCTCCGCCGCCCACCAGTCGCCCGCCCGGCTGCTGCGCCGGGCGAGCCACGTGCCGACCTCCGCCGATACCCGCATGGCTTCCTCTTTCCCTCGAAGATCACCTCACCGGTGAGCTTCGAGGGAGGCTGTTTCCATCCGTCGTCACTGCGGAAACCGCCGCGTTACGCCTGCCGGGCGCAGGTTAACGGCCGGGCCGGGACAACGCGGCGGAGAGGACCTCGCCGGTCCGGCGCTTGGCGAGGTAGAACGTCGCCTCGTGCGGTTTCGCCCCGTTGTCGACGGTGTAGCCGCTGTCCAGGACGCCGTCGGCGCCGGGGAACAGCGGGCCGAGGTCCGGCTTCGCGGCGACGAGATCGTCCCGGTCGGCCAGGTTCACCCAGCGCGCGACGCCGGGCGGCACGGACGGCGGTTGCGGACGGGTCCGTTCGTAGACCACCGTGCGCAGGCCCAGCGGCGAACCCAGGGTGAGCAGCAACGGCAGCGGACGGCCGTGCAGATGGGCGGCTTCGTAAGCGACGACGGAGCCGAGCGAGTGCCCGATGATCGCTTCGGTGTCGGGGCCGATGTGCTCGGCGACGCGGTCCTGCACCTGTTTCCGGATCGTCTCGTCGGTGAGGTACAGCGTCACCTGTTTGAGTGCCTTGACCACCACGCGTTCGGCGAACGCCACCCCGAGCCTCGCGAACGGCCGAAGCCGCATCAGCGCGTTCAGCACCGGACGGGCGGCCGCGCGGACGCCTTGGTACTCGTCGGAAGACCCGCCGAGGCGGTCCAGGTCGGTTCGCGCCCGGTCCCGATCGCTTTCCCTGGACGACCGGAGGGCCGCGTTCCGCAGCCACTCCCCCGCCAGCGCCTCGGCGAGTTTCCATTCGTCCTCGGTGAGTTCGTCCGCACCGCCTTGCTGGCCGTCGCGGAGGAAAAGGTCACCGTAGAAGGCCATCCGCGCGTCACCGGGGCGGGAATCGCGCCACAGGGCGTCGGCCAGCGCGGGATCGCCGACGAGCCGGACCCCGCCCGCCAGGCTCGGCAGCCATTCCGCCTCGAGGGTGTCCGCGGACTTCTGTTCCTGGGCGATGCCGTGCACGAGGACGATCCGGGCCATGGCGCACAGTATCGCCGAAACGCTTGCCGGTGCACCGCCGATGAGACAAAGTGATCTCCGTGGGAGAGCGGAGGTCGTTGGTCGTCGCGTCGCAATGCGATTCGCTGAACCTGCTTTCGTTCCTTCCCGACGTCGGCCACGACGTTTCGACGGCTCTGCTGGATCCCGGCATCGGCGGCTGTGTCCCCGCGCTCGCGGACGGCCGCGGCCTGCTCGTCGACCCGACGATGGTCGAACTCGACGAAGCGCTGGTGGAGGCGTTCGAACGCGCTTCGGAGGACGAGGCGACGCTTTTCCTGTCGCTCGTCGGGCACGGCGAATACGCCGACGACGATTTCTACTTCCTCACCAAGGAAACCAGCCTGCCGGTGGACAGCAGGAGGTCGTTCCTGTTCGCCCAACGGATCAAGGAACTGCTCGGCCGCTATTCGACGCTCGACGGTCTGGTCGTCCTGCTCGACACCTGCCACGCGGGGATCGGCGCGCTTCAAGCGGGCAGGCGCTGGCTGCGGATCGTCGGCGAGGCGGGCAGGCGGTTCGACCTGCTCACCGCGTCCGACGACCGGGTCGCCGCCAACGGCTGCTTCAGCCGCTCGCTGGTCACCGTGCTGCGGTCGGGGCACACGAGTTTCGGCGAGCACGTCCGCTGCGCGGATCTCAAACGGGTCATCACCGGGTTGTGCCCGGCGCAGACCGCCGTCCACCTCGGCTTCGACGGCACCCGCGAGATCATCGGAGCCGATCAAGGCCTGTGGCTCGCGCTCAACTCCTCGCCCGCGTGGCGTCGTTCGCCGCTGGCAGGCAACCCCGCGGCGCCGGACATCGAACGGCTGACCGCGGATTACCGGCAGAACCCGGAACTCGGCGAGACCGTCGGACATCTGCTCACCGGCGCCCGCCTGGTCGCGATCGCCGGGGAGGCCGGTGCCGGGAAATCGGCGACGCTGGCCGCGCTCGCCCGGCCGTCGGTGGCCGGATCCTATGTGCCACCGGACTTCCTGCACGCCGTGCTGTTCGCCACCCGCGGGCAGACCGCGGAACAGCTCGCCCGGGAACTGGCCCGCCAGCTGCGGCACACGGTCCCGTGGTTCGCCGAGTCCGGCGAGACGTTCCTGAACACCCTCGACGACGGCGCGCGGAACGGCGCAAGCGCTTTCGATCTGGCGATCCTCGGCCCCTTGAGGACGATCACTCCACAGTGGACGAACAGTCCGGTGCGGATCGCCCTGGACGGGCTCGACGAACTCCACCCCGCCGTCGCCTCGCGCCTGGTCGGCTTCCTGAACAGCCTCTCCACCGACCCGGACCTGCCGTGGGTGAAGACGGTGGTGGCGACGCGGAACCCGAAGAACCTTCCGTCCGCGACCGTGGTGCGCCTGATCCGGACGATCGATGTCCCGAAGCCGGATCCTTCGGTCACCGCCTACCCACGGCCCGCGCAAGAGGAGGCCTGGGAGCCCATGCCTCGTCCGACGGAAGACCCTCGGACGAACGTGCCCGGAACCCGGCCCGACCGCGACACCGGTTCGGTGACGTCGCCGACGATCACTCCCGCCACGCTGATCGTCGACGTCCCG
This sequence comes from Amycolatopsis azurea DSM 43854, assembly GCF_001995215.1. Lineage (GTDB taxonomy): Bacteria > Actinomycetota > Actinomycetes > Mycobacteriales > Pseudonocardiaceae > Amycolatopsis > Amycolatopsis azurea. Next base: position 305,162 of record NZ_MUXN01000016.1, on the reverse strand, counting down.
GGACAGACCGTGGTCAATCACGAACTGTCCTTCGGGCTGACCGTCCTCGGGCGCAGCCGCCAGGCAGGCATCCGCGTCGCGGATTCGCGCGTGTCCCGGATGCACTGCAAAATCCGCTGGGACGGCGAGAGCGCGTGGCTGACCGACCTCGACTCGGCCAACGGCACCGTCGTCAACGGGGAACGGGTGCGGACCATCGAACTGGGTCATCGCGACGTGATCCGGCTCGGCGACTCGACCGTCACTTTCATCAGCGTGAGCCAAGAGGAGAGGTGGCCGGAGGAGGAGGCCGACGAGGACACCGGCTCGATCGCGTCACCCCGGCCGGCACAGGCGATCCTGCTGGACCTGCTCCGGTTCACGGCGCCGCACGGCCCGATCCCGATCTCGGTCCTGACCAAGGCGAGCGCCGAGAGCGGCGGCCCGGACCGGACGGTGCGGGTCCGGGACGAGCTGGCGGTGCTGGGCGATGACGTCCGCCGGGCGCAAGCGGGACTGCCGACCGAAACCGTCCTGTGGATCGGCCCCTATACCGGTGGGATCCAGCCGCTGCCGACCCAGCTGGCGGCGGCGATGGCGGACATCGAACCGGCCTCCGGAGACGAGGAACCGACACCGGAACAGGCTTACGCGGCCATCAACGAAGCCGAGTTCCTGTGGCTCGCGGGCCTGCACGAGGACGCGCTCGCTTCCATCGAGCGGCGGGCGTCCGGGATCCCGGTGGAGAACCGGGAGACGTGGGCGATGTGGGCCCGGCGGTCGGAGCGGGCGCTCGGGGAGACACACCGGATCACTTTGCGCTGCAAGGCCCGGCATGCGACTTGGACGGGCAAAGCGGGCGACCTGGCCGGAGCGCTCGCGCTGTTCGAGGTTCTGTCACCGATCGCCGTCGACACCTTGGGCGCGGGCGACGAGGACGTCCTGAGCATTCGCAACAACATCGGTCATCTGCTCGGCGAACTGGATCGCCCGGAGGATTCCCGGGCCGCGTTCGAAGCCCTGGTCCGGGACGCGACCGGCGCGCTGGGCCCGAGCCACCGCGAGACCCTGCACGCCCGGCACCTGCTCGCAGTCGCGACCGGCAAGACCGGCGACGGGGCGGAATCCCTGCGTCTCAGCCGAGAACTGTTGCCACGAGCGAAGAACGCGTTGGGCGACGACGTGATCGTCATGCACATCCGGCACAACATCGCCTTCTGGAGCGCACTGACCGAGGGCGCTCCTCCGGCGGTACAGGAGTACGAACAGCTGCTGACCGAAGCCCGGGAACGGCTGAACGACAGGCATCCCGACGTCCTCGATCTCCGATTCGGGCAGGCACTGGCTCGCGCCGAAGCCGGTCAGATCACCGAAGCGCTTTCGGAGTGGGCGTTGCTCCTGGAGGACTCCGTCGAGGTCCGGGGCGAACGGCATCCGGAGACGGCGAAGATCCGGGAACAGCTGGCGCTCTGGCGTCCCAGAGAAACCTGACCTCTACACCGGTGTCCACAAGGGACAGTTCTCGAAGACTGAATAACCGTTTGATGTCGATATGCCCGAATCTTGATAGGGGTCGTGAGTTCTAAAGAGGGTTAGAACGCTCTTTAGCACTCACGACCCCTACCCGAAACGGGCCAAAGCCCCTAAAACGGGCACTCCGATCAGGCTGATCATCCCTTGTGGACGGTCGTGGTCGCCTTCTCGCGGGGCCCGTTCAGACCGCGCCACGAAAGCCCTGCGGGAACCGACGGTCAGAACTACTCGGCAGTGGGCTCGATCACTGCCCTCTTCGCTTTCCGCTCGCTGACCCGAATCGCCACTCACGAGCACCCCAGCCCAGTGCGGTGTTCGGCGAAACCCTCCTGGAGCCCCGCATTTAGTCCTCTACATGCGATCGATGCGCGCGCAAGGACCGCATGTAGAGGACTAAATGCGTGGGGGTCAGGCCTCGTCTTCTTCCAGCATGTCCGGGGTCACCGCGGATTCGGTGTCCGGGATGCCTTGTTCCTTCGCCTTCTTGTCGGCCATCGCGAGCAGACGGCGGATCCGGCCGGCGACGGCGTCCTTGGTCATCTGCGGATCGGACAGCTGGCCCAGCTCTTCGAGCGAGGCCTGCCGGTTCGACAGCCGCAGTTTGCCCGCCGCGAGCAGGTGCTCGGGGGCGGACTCGCCGAGGATGTCCAGCGCCCGCTCCACCCTGGCCGCCGCCGCGACGGCCGCGCGGGCCGAGCGCCGCAGGTTGGCGTCGTCGAAGTTCGCGAGCCGGTTCGCGGTGGCGCGCACTTCGCGGCGCATCCGCCGCTCCTCCCACGCGAGCACGCTCGTGTGCGCGCCGAGGCGGGTCAGCAGGGCGCCGATGGCGTCACCGTCACGCACCACGACCCGGTCCGCGCCGCGGACCTCGCGCGACTTGGCCTGGATGCCCATCCTTCGTGCCGCACCGACGAGCGCCAGCGCGGCCTCGGGGCCGGGGCAGGTGACTTCGAGCGACGACGAGCGGCCGGGTTCGGTGAGCGAACCGTGCGCCAGGAACGCTCCGCGCCAGGCGGCTTCCGCGTCGGCGACGCCGCCGGACACGACGGCGGCGGGCAGCCCGCGCACCGGGCGGCCGCGCTGGTCGATCAGGCCGGTCTGCCGGGCGAGCCCCTCGCCGTCCTTCACCACCCGGACGACGTACCGCGTGCCCTTGCGCAAGCCGCTGGAGGAAATGACGTGGACATCGGACTGATGTCCGTACAGTTCGTGGATCTCCTTGCGCAGCCGCCTCGCCACCGACCCGGTGTCGAGTTCGGCCTCCACCACGACGCGGCCGGCCACGATGTGCAGCCCGCCCGCGAATCGCAGCATCGACGCGACCTCCGCGCGGCGCGGGCCGATCTTGGTGATCTCCAGCCGGCTCAGCTCGTCCTTCACGGCGGCGGTCATCGCCATCGCTGCCCCTCCATACCTTCAGCTTCTCCCCCGGTGAGACCGAGAGCGTCTCGCATACAGCCCGCGAGCGCATCAGGATCATGCCGCCCCGTCACGACCGGGTCAGCCACCGCCCCCAGCAACGCCCGCGCGCCGAGCTCTCCGGCCGCGTCCCGCAACCGGGCTGGTGAGGGCACCGAGTCCCGGTCCGCGATGACCGCGTCCACCCGCAATTCCGGGGCGTGTTCGAAGAGTACGTCCAAATGCTTCTCCGGGGAGAATCCGGCCGTCTCCCCCGGTTGGGGGATCAGGTTGAGGATCACGACCTTCGTGGCCTCCGTCCGGAGCAACGCGTCGTGCAGATCCGGCACCAGCAGATGCGGCAGCACGCTGGTGAACCACGACCCCGGGCCGAGGAACACCACGTCCGCGCCGAGGACGGCCTCGATCGCCTCGGGGCACCCACGCGGCGGCCGGTCGGCCTGCCCGGTCGGGTGCAGGCTGATCCGGTGCACCTGCCCAGGTGTCGTCGCCACCGCCACCTGACCGCGAATGCGCCGGATCGCCTCGGGGTTCTCGGCGTCCAGCCCCGAAACCTCGCCCTGGATTTCCAGCGGTTCGGGTGACATCGGCAGGACGCGACCGGAGATGCCCATCAGCCTGCTCGCCTCGTCGAGTGCGGCGACCGGGTCACCGAGCACCTCGAACAACCCGGCCAGCAACAGGTTCCCGACCGCGTGCCCGGCGAGCGCGCCATCACCGCCGAAGCGGTGCTGGAACACCTCCGCCCACAGCGTTCCGCCGTCTTCGGCGGCGAACGCGGCGAAGGCCTGCCGCAGGTCGCCCGGCGGCAGCAGCCCGAGTTCGCGGCGCAGCCTGCCGGACGAGCCCCCGTCGTCGGCGACGGTGACCACGGCGGTGACCTGCGAGGTCACCCGGCGCAACGCGGTGAGGGTGGCGTGCAGTCCGTGCCCGCCCCCCAAAGCCACCGCACGCGGCTCGCTACTCGCGGCCAAGGTCGCGGTGCACCACCTTCACGGCCATACCGTCCTCATTGGACAGCCGCTGGGCGAGCTCCTCGGAAATGGCGACACTGCGGTGCTTCCCGCCCGTGCAGCCGACGGCCAGCGTCAGGTACCGCTTGCCCTCGCGCTTGTAGCCCGCGCCGATCAGGCGCAGCAGCTGGTGGTAGCGGTCGAGGAACTCGTCCGCGCCTTCCTGGCTGAGCACGTAGTTGCGGACCTCGCCCTCGAGACCGGTGTGCTCGCGCAGTTCCGGGATCCAGAACGGGTTCGGCAGGAAGCGGACGTCCATCACCAGGTCGGCGTCCATCGGCAGGCCGTACTTGTAGCCGAACGACAGCACGGTGACCCTGGTCTGCGTGCCGGCCTCGGAACCGAAGGCGTCCTCGATCTTGGCGCGCAGGTCGTGCACCGAAAGCGACGACGTGTCGAGCACGAGGTCGGCCTCTTCCCGCAGCGGCTCCAGCAGCGTGCGCTCGGCGGTGATGCCGTCGGCGAGCCTGCCGTCACCCTGCATCGGGTGCCCGCGGCGGACGGCCTCGAACCGGCGCACCAGCACCGCGTCGGTGGCCTCCAGGAACAGGACGCGCGGCTTGTAGCCACGGGCGTCGAGGTCCTTGATGACGGACGCCAGGTCGTCGGTGAACGCGCGCGAGCGCACGTCCATCACCACGGCGACCTTGGTGATCGCGCCCCGCGCCTGCGCGCCGAGCTCGACCATGGTGGCGATCAGCTCGGGCGGCAGGTTGTCCACCACGAACCAGCCCAGGTCCTCCAGGCATTTCGCGGCGGTACTGCGGCCCGCGCCGGACAGCCCGGAAACGACCGCGACCTCCATCCCGGAACCGCGGCCTTCTTCTTGCGCACTCACGATGGTCCTTTCCCCGATCACGTACTGGACTCCCCCGTCGTCTGGGCCGGCTCCCCTGCCAGCGCCGCGACGACCGCTTCCGCGGTGCGCCTGCCGAAGCCGGGCACCGCCTCGATCTCCTCGAGTCTCGCCTCGCGGAGTTTCTTCACCGAGCCGAAGTGCTTGATCAGCGCGGTACGACGAGCCTGCCCCAGTCCCGGCACACCGTCCAATGCGGACACCTGCATCCGCTTGGACCGCTTCTCCCGGTGGTACCGGATGGCGAAGCGGTGTGCCTCGTCGCGCAGCCGTTGCAGCAGATACAGCGCGTCGGAGGTGCGCGGCAGGATCACCGGATCGGGATCGCCCGGCAGCCACACCTCCTCCAGCCGCTTCGCCAGGCCGACCACGGCGATGTCGGTGACGCCCAGTTCGGAGAGGACGTCCGCGGCGGCGGTGGCCTGCGGGCCCGCGCCGTCGACGACGAGCAGGTTCGGCGCGTACGCGAACTTGCGCGGCTTGCCGGTCTCCGGGTCGATGCCGGGACGGTCCGGATCGACCTCGACGCCCTCGGCGTTTTCCTTGAGGTACCGGGAAAAACGGCGGCGGACGACCTCGGCGATCGAGGCGACGTCGCCTTCCTCCGCGGCCTCGCGCAAGGCGAACCGCCGGTACTCGGACTTGCGCGGGATCCCGTCCTCGAACACCACGAGCGACGCGACCACGTCACTGCCCTGGATATGGCTGATGTCGACGCATTCGATGCGCAGCGGCGCGGTCTCCAGCGCCAGGTAGTCCTGGAGTTCCGCCAGCGCGGCCGAACGGGCCGTGAGGTCACCGGCGCGGCGCAGTTTGTGCTGGGTGAACGCCTCGCCGGCGTTGCGTGTCACCGTCTCCGCGAGCGCGCGTTTGTCGCCACGCTGCGGCACCCGGAGACTCACCCTCGACCCGCGCAACCCGGAAAGCCAGTCGCCGAGCGCCTCCGCGTCGGCGGGCAGTTCGGGGACGAGCACCTCGCGCGGCACCGGGGACCCGAGGTCGGGATCGTCCGCGCGTTCGGCCTCCTCGCCGTAGAACTGCGTGAGGAAGTGGTCGACGAGGTCCTTGACGTCCATCTCTTCGGCTTTGTCGATCACCCAGCCGCGCTGGCCGCGGACCCGGCCGCCGCGCACGTGGAAGACCTGGACGGCGGCTTCGAGTTCGTCGTGGGCGAAGGCGACGACATCCGCGTCGGTGCCGTCGCCGAGCACGACCGCCTGCTTCTCCATCGCACGCCGCAGGGCGCCGAGGTCGTCACGCAGCCGGGCGGCGCGTTCGAACTCCAGCTCTTCGGACGCGGCCGCCATTTCCTGTTCCAGGCGGCGGATCAGCGCGTCGGTGCGGCCGGCGAGGAAGTCGCAGAAGTCCTCGACGATCGCGCGGTGCTCGTCGGCGGAGACCTTGCCGACGCACGGCGCGGAACATTTGCCGATGTAGCCGAGCAGGCAGGGCCTGCCGATCTGGCCGTGCCGTTTGAAGACGCCCGCCGAGCAGGTGCGCGCCGGGAACACCCGGAGCAGCAGATCGAGCGTCTCGCGGATGGCCCAGGCGTGCGCGTACGGGCCGAAGTACCGCACGCCCTTCCGCCGTGCGCCGCGATAGACGTGCAGGCGCGGGAACTCCTCGTTCATCGTGACGGCGAGCATCGGATAGCTCTTGTCGTCGCGATAGCGGACGTTGAACCGCGGGTCGAACTCCTTGATCCAGTTGTACTCCAGCTGGAGCGCCTCGACCTCGGTGCCGACCACGGTCCACTCGACGCTCGCCGCCGTGGTCACCATCTGGCGCGTGCGCGGGTGCAAGCCGGTGAGGTCGGCGAAGTACGAGTTCAGCCTGCTGCGGAGGCTTTTCGCCTTGCCGACGTAGATGACCCTCTTCGTGGCGTCACGAAATTTGTACACGCCAGGGGCGTCCGGGATGCTCCCCGGCGAGGGACGGTAGGTGGTCGGGTCAGCCACGCCACCAAGACTATTGGGCACCACCGACAGTCCTGCGAGCCCCCGCCCCTAGCCAGGCTCCGGTCAACCCTTCGAGTGGCCATTCCCACGATCCGGTCCTTATTTCACTACGTATACCGACCTAAGTCGGGTATTGGGCCGGAACCGACGTTCGTTGGTTCCTAGCGGGTGAACAGGGTGATTACTTTCCGTCTCAGTTCCACTTCACTCGGTTCTTCGTCAGATGACGCTCGAAAGGACTCCTGCACCGTGAGCCGTCTTCGCACGCTCGGCGCCGCCACACTCGCCGCCGCAGCCCTCACCATGACCGCCGGCGTCGCCTCCGCCGGCACCCCGACCGGTGTCCAGCCGAACATCGTGGGCGGCGGCACCGCCCCCACCGTGAGCTGGGGCGCCCAGGTCTACGTCAACACCCCGGGCCGTCAGTGGGACGGCTTCAACTGCTCCGGCAGTGTCATCGCCCAGCGCTGGGTCCTGACCGCCAAGCACTGCCTCGACTCCGACGGCAGCGGCATGCGGGTCCGCGTCGGCAGCAACGCCCTTCAGGGCGGCCGCGTGATCGCCGTCGACCGCAAGGTGTCCTCGCCCGCGGGCTCCGACATCTCGCTGCTGCACCTGGCCTCCGACGCCGGCGTCACGCCGATCTCCCTGGCCAGCTCGAACCCGTCGGTGGGCAGCACCAACCAGCTCTACGGCTGGGGCCGTGAGACCCCGACCGGCCCGCCCGCCTCGGCGCTGAAGGTCGCCAACGTCCGCGTCAGCGGCAGCTCCTCGGACGCCTACGGCGGCCCGGCCATCCAGAGCGTCGGCATCAACGGTTCGGCGTGGAAGGGCGACTCGGGCGGCCCCCAGGTCTCCAACGGCGTCCAGGTCGGTGTCGCTTCGACCGTGCAGAACCAGAGCGGCTCGAACACCCGCGGCACCAACAACTACGGCAGCGTCGCTTCGGCCCGCTCCTGGATCCGCACGACCGCCGGGGTCTGACCTCACACCCCGGTGGGGCCCCTCCGAGACGCGACCCGTCTCGGAGGGGCCCTTTCGCGTCGGTGTGTCGGTGGGGTGTGGGACGCTCGCGGGCATGCGGATCGCGACCTGGAACGTGAACTCGATCGGGCCCCGGCTGCCGAGGGTGCTGGAGTGGCTGGGCACGGTGCGGCCCGACGTGCTGTGCCTGCAGGAACTCAAGAGCGGCACCGACGCCTTCCCCTTCGACGCCGTGCGGGAAGCGGGCTACGAGACCGCTGCGTACGGCATCGGGCGCTGGAACGGCGTGGCCATCCTGTCCCGTGTCGGCCTGGAGGACGTGACGCGCGGCCTGACCGGCGAGCCCACCTTCGAGGACAAGACCGACGCGCGGGCCATCGGCGCCACCTGCGGCGGGCTGCGGCTGTGGTCGGTGTACGTGCCGAACGGGCGTGACCTGGAGAACCCGCACTACAACTACAAACTCGCCTGGCTCTCGGCGCTGGAGGCGACCGTGCGCGAGGAGCAGGCGCGCGGGTTGCCCTTCGCGGTGCTCGGCGACTTCAACATCGCGCCGACCGACGCGGACGTCTGGGACATCGGCGTGTTCACCGAGTCGACGCACGTGACCGAGCCGGAGCGGAAGGCCCTGGCCGCGCTGCGCGATCTCGGCCTGTCCGACGTGTTCCCGCGGCCGCTGAAGTACGACCACCCGTTCACGTACTGGGACTACCGGGCCGGGAACTTCCCGAACAACAAGGGAATGCGGATCGACCTCGTGTACGCCGACGCGACGGTGGCGGGCGCGGTCACGGATTCCTATGTGGACCGTGAGGCGCGGAAGGGGAAGGGCTCCTCGGACCACGCGCCGATCGTGGTGGACCTTTCGCTTTGAGGTCGTGAGTGGCGAGGCTGGTTCTAACCGTCCTTACCACTCACGAGACGCCAGCCGGTGCTGGGCAGTGATCAGCGGTGATGAAGGCCCAGCGGTGACGCGAAAGCCACTTTCGCAACGTTGAAGGTTGCGAAAGTGGCTTTCGCAACTCCCCGAAACCGGCACGCGGAGCCAACCGCGCCCGCCCCGCCTGCTCAAATCCGTGAAGGCGCTGGGTCTCGTGAGTGACAAGGACGGTTCTAACCAGCCTCACCACTCACGAGGCCTCAGCCGTTCCAGGCCGCCTTGTGCAGCCGCCGCAGCGCCCGCACCGCGGCCACCGCGCGATCCCGGTCCACGGCCTGCACGGCCATGACCGAGTAGTACTCGTCGTCCGGCAGCTCCAGCCGCGCCCACGAAGCCCCGTCCGGGAAGCTCACCGAGAGCACTTCGCTCCACGCGAACTTCTTCGTCATCAGCACGTTCCGGACCTCGATGCCGTCGGCGTCGGCCTTCACGCGCGCGGTCGCGAACAGCATCGTGCCCGCGGCGAGCAGGACCCCGATGCCGATCATCGCCGCCTGATCGGACGGCTGGAAGATCACGCCGGTGTCCGAGCCGCGCAGCAGGACCGCGACGACCACGAACGTCGCCAGCAGGATCACCGCCAGCACCGAGCACATCACCAGCGCACGACGGGGCCGCACCACCACGACCTCGGACTCCGTCATCACATCCGCCTCGACACTCACACGAAACCCCGCTCGGTCCACGGCTGGCGCAGGTTCCGCAGCGCGTGCGCGGCGTCCAGCGCGGCGACGGTCGCTTCGTAGCCCTTGTCCTCCACGGAACCGGGCAGACCGGACCGGTCGAGGGCCTGCTGCTCGGTGTCGCAGGTGAGCACCCCGTTGCCGACCGGGGTGCTCTCGTCGAGCGCCACCCTGGTCAGGCCCGCGGTGACCGCGTCGCAGACGTACTCGAAATGCGGCGTCCCGCCCCGGACGACCACGCCCAGCGCGACGACCGCGTCGTGCGTGCGGGCCAGCGCCTGCGCGGCGACGGGCAGCTCGACGGCACCCGCGACGCGCACGACCGTCGGCTCCTCCTCCAGGTCGGCCACCTTGGCCGCCTCGAGGGCGCGTTCCAGCAGGGCGCCGGTGATCTTCGTGTGCCAGCGCGTGGCCACGATCCCGAGCCGGATGTTCTTACAGTCGGACAGGTCGAGTTCGACGTCCGGACGGCCCTCGCCGCTCACCGCGTGCCACCTCCGTTGCCCTGGTCGACCTCGGCGCCGACCTGGTCGAAATGCTCCAGCTGGGACAGGTCGTGCCCCATCCGGTCCCGTTTGGTCTTGAGGTAGCGCAGGTTCTCCGGGTTCGGCGAGATCGGCAGCGACACCCGGCCGCTGACCCGCAGGCCGTAGCCCTCCAGCCCGACGCGCTTGGCCGGGTTGTTCGTCAGCAGCCGCATCGAGCGGACGCCGAGGTCGCACAGGATCTGCGCGCCGGTGCCGTAGTCCCGCGCGTCGGCGGGGACGCCGAGCTGCAGGTTCGCGTCGACGGTGTCCGCGCCGGCGTCCTGCAGCTGGTAGGCCTGCAGTTTGTGCAGCAGCCCGATGCCCCGGCCCTCGTGGCCGCGGATGTAGAGGACGACGCCGCGCCCTTCCTTGGCCACCGCTTCCAGTGCCGCCTCCAGCTGCGGGCCGCAGTCGCAGCGCAGCGAGCCGAAGACGTCGCCGGTGAGGCATTCGGAGTGCACGCGGACCAGGATGTCCTCGCCGTCGGCGATCTCGCCGTAGACGAAGGCGATGTGCTCGATGCCGTCGAGCAGGCTGTCGTACCCGACCGCGCGGAACGTGCCCGCGTTCAGCGGGATACGCGCCTCGGCGACCCGCTCGACCTGCTTCTCGGTGCGCCGCCGGTACGCGATCAGGTCGGCGATGGTGATCATCTTGAGGTCGTGGTCCGCGGCGAACACCTCGAGCTCGTCACGGCGGGCCATGTCGCCCTCGTCCTTCTGCGACACGATCTCGCAGAGCACGCCGGACGGCGAGAGCCCGGCGAGGCGGGCCAGGTCGACGGCGGCTTCGGTGTGCCCCGGGCGCCGCAGGACGCCGCCCTGCTTGGCGCGCAGCGGGACCACGTGACCGGGACGCCGGAAGTCCGACGCCTTGGACGCCGGGTCGGCGAGCAGGCGGACGGTGTGCGACCGGTCGGCCGCGGAGATGCCGGTGGTGATGCCCTCGGCGGCGTCGACCGTGACGCTGTACGCGGTACCGCGCTGGTCCTGGTTCGTGTGGTACATCGGCGGCAGGTCGAGCCTGTCCGCCTCGGCCTCGGTCAGCGCCACGCAGACGTAACCCGAGGTGTAGCGCACCATGAAGGCCATCATCTCGGGCGTGGCCTTCTCCGCCGCGAAGATCAGGTCGCCCTCGTTCTCGCGGTCTTCGTCGTCCACCACGACGACCGGACGGCCCGCCTTGATGTCGGCGATCGCCGCCTCGATGGCATCGGCGTTCACGGCCACCCCGCCTCCACAGGGGGTCAGATCGGCCGACCCCGGAATCGCACTCGTCTCACTCACGCCCGCTCCTCCGTGCCGCCATTGTCCCCCTGCGTGCGCAGGTGCGGCATGGCCAGCTTCTCGACGTACTTGGCGACCACGTCGACCTCGAGGTTCACCAGGTCACCCGGGGTGTTCCGGCCGAGGGTGGTCAGTTCGAGGGTGGTCGGGATCAGGGCGACGGAGAACTCCTCGTCGGTCACCGAAGCGACCGTGAGGGAGACGCCGTCGACCGCGATCGACCCCTTCTCGACCACGTACCTGGCCAGCTTCGGAGGCAGGGCGAACGAGGTGAGTCCCTGCTCGTCCCGCTTGAGGAAGACACCGGTGCCGTCGACGTGGCCCTGCATGATGTGCCCGCCGAGCCTGCCGCCCGCCGGCGTCGCGCGTTCCAGGTTGACGACGTCGCCGACGTTCACCTTCGCGAGGCTGGAGCGCTGCAGGGTCTCGTGCACGACATCGACGGTAAACTCACCGCCCGCCACCGCGACCACGGTGAGGCACACGCCACTCACCGCGATGGAGTCGCCGTGACCGGCGTCGCTGGTCACCAGCGGCCCTCGCACGGTCAGCCGCGCGGCGTTGGGGACCTGCTCGACCGCGGTGACCTCGCCGAGTTCCTCGACAATGCCGGTGAACACTCCTGCTGCCCTCCTCCTGGTCACGCCGTCGCTGGAAACGGCGCTCCCCTCATCCAACACCCATCCGGGCCGATTCCTTCTCCTGACCCGACGGGCGGATCAAGAACCGGGATCAGCCCCGGGCGCGGGCCGCCTGCTCACGCAGCGCCGCGACGGCCTTACCAGGGTCTTCGGCGCCGTAGACGGCGGAACCGGCGACGAAGCAGTCCACTCCGGCCTCGGCGGCCCGCTCGATGGTGTCGGCGTTGATCCCGCCGTCGATCTCGACGACGAGCTTGAGGTGACCGGTGTCGACCAGGCGCCGCGCGGTGCGCACCTTGTCGAGGACGCCCTCGATGAACGACTGGCCGCCGAAGCCGGGTTCGACCGACATCACCAGCAGCGTGTCGTAGTGCTTGAGGGTGTCGAGGTGATCCTCGATCGGCGTGTTCGGCTTGATCGACAGACCGGCCTTCGCCCCGGCGGCGCGGAGGTTCTTCGCCAGCATGACCGGGTCGTGCGCGGCCTCGACGTGCACGGTGACGTTGTAGGCGCCCGCCTCGGCGTACCCGATGGCCCATTTGTCCGGGTTCTCGATCATCAGGTGGCAGTCGATCGGCACGTCGGTGGCCTTGAGCAGCGACTGCACCACGGGCAGCCCGAGGGTCAGGTTCGGCACGAAGTGCGCGTCCATGACATCGACGTGGACCCAGTCCGCGCGGGTGTCCCCCTCACCGGCGACGGCGCGGATCTCGTCGCCGAGCCGGGCGAAGTCCGCGGAAAGGATGCTGGGGGCGATCAAAGGTCGGTGAGCCACGCGCCCGAGTGTAGGAGGACGCCGCTAACGCCCGCTAACCGGCTGTGACCGGCGTCCCGGTCTGGAGTATGACGCGAAATGGCACCGCAGTGGGAGGTGCGCGCACACGCCGCCGAATAGCGTTCCGGTCATGGTCAACCCACTGAAGCCCCTGGTCCGGATCGGCAGCTATCGGAGTGTGCCTTTCGGACTCCTCGGCATGGCGATCACGGCGATCCCGTTCCCGATCGCGCTCATCCCCGCCATCCTCATCCCCGGCGACGTACGGGTGAAGCTGGTCTACGGCATGCTCGCGATGGGTGTGCTGGTCGCACTCGCCGGGCTGCCGGGGCCGATGCGGCGGGTCGGCGTGTGGTTCGCCAACCAGATGCTGGGCACCCGGATCGCGCAGCCCCTGCCGAATACGAAGGTCGCCTGGGCGGCACGCGGGCGCTCGGCGGCATGGCTGGTCGTGCACGCAGGACTCGGATGGGTGATGTTCGGCGTCGGCGTCTTCCTGAGTTTCGGCTTCGCCCTGCCCCTGGTGTGGCTGGCAGGCGGCGGCAGCCCCATCGAGTTCTTCGGCGAGCGAGTGACGGTCGAATCCGGCTCCGCGGGGCTGTGGACGTTGCCCATCGGTCTGGTCACACTGGTCGTCATCGCCTACGTCCTCGCCGGGTTCACCAAGCTCTACCAGTACAGCGCGATCTCGCTGTTGGGCCCGTCCGCCGCCGAACGCGTCGCCGCGGCCGAGGTCCGGGCGAACCACTTCGAGCAGCGCAACCGGCTGGCCCGCGAGCTGCACGACTCCATCGGCCACACGCTGACGACGTCGACCATCCAGGCCGCCGCGGCCGCCGAACTGGTCGATTCGGAGCCACAACTGGTGCGCCGGGCGCTGGGCACCATCGAGGAGTCGTCCAGGGCGGCGCTCGAAGACCTCGATCACGTACTCGGCCTGCTGCGTGAGGACAAGTCGTCCCGCGAACCCGAGCGACGGCTCATCGAAGTCGCGACGCTGGCCGAACGGGCACGCTCCGGCGGCGCGGTGATCGACTACGAGCTGACCGGACCCGCCGCCGAACTGCCCGCGACCCTCTCGCGGGAGGCGTACCGGATCGTCCAAGAAGGACTGACGAACGCGCTGCGGCACGCGCATCCCGGCCCGGTGACCGTGCGGGTCGCGGTGCTGGCGGACGCTTTGCGGATCGAGATCGTGAACCCGCTCAGGGAGTTGGCCGTCACGCCGGATCGTGGTGGCAACGGGTTGCCCGGGCTGACCGAACGGGTGGAGGCGCTGCGCGGCGAGCTCATCGCGGGCCCCGCCGTCGACGGGGAACCGCTGTGGCGGCTGGTGACCACGATCCCGCTACGGTCGCGATCATGACCCTTCGTGTCCTGATCGTCGACGACGAACCGTTGCTGCGCGCCGGATTGCGCTCCTTGCTGGACAACCAGCCGGATCTGACCGTGGTCGGCGAGGCGGGCGACGGCGGCGAGGTGGTCGATCTGGTGCGCCGGGTGAATCCCGACGTGGTCCTGATGGATGTCCGGATGCCCGGGGTGGACGGGATCGAGGCGACCCGGCGGGTGCTGGCCGGGTTCCCCGAGCCGCCGAAGGTGCTCGTGATCACGACGTTCGACAACGACGACTACGTCTACGACGCGCTGCTGGCCGGGGCGAGCGGTTTCCTGCTGAAGCGGGCGCGCAAGGAGGAGTTCGCGCACGCCATCCGGACCATCGCCGCCGGGGAGACGCTGCTGTTCCCGGACGCCATCCGGCGGATGGTCACCGCGCGCCCGGCCCCGTCCGGTCTGGCGCCCCGGCCGTCGTCGCTGACGAAACGGGAGACCGAGGTGCTGCGGCTCATCGCCACCGGTAAGTCCAATGTGGACATAGCGGCCGATCTGGTCATCAGTCTCGAAACCGTCAAAACCCACGTGGGCAACATCTTCGGGAAACTGGGCGCCGCCAACCGCAGTCAGGCGGTGGTGTTCGCTTACGAGACAGGCATCGTCGCACCGGGTCACAGCCTGCGCTAGCGGACCGCCGCTGTTCTTCCCGTGTTCACCCGGAGACCCCCGGCCGCACACATGCGCGGTGACTAATGGGACTGCCCTGATCCCCAGGTATCCCAAAGTGTCACAAGGAGAAACTGCAATGGCTTCGCTGTTCACCGGACGGCGCAAATGGCTCGCGGGCGGGGCGCTCGGCGTCACGCTCATCGCGCTGGCGCCCGCCGCGCTCGCCGCCGGCGACGACGCCCGCCTCGCGTCCGCGCAGGGTGACCGCACCCAGGACGTGCGCGCCGCGATCAAGGGCGGCCACGCCCGCAACGTCATCCTGTTCATCGGCGACGGCATGGGCCAGTCCGAGATCACGTCGGCGCGCAACTACGAACGCGGCGCGGCCGGGCGGCTCGCGATGGACGGCCTCCCCCTCACCGGTGACTACACGACGTACGCGGTCGAGAAGAACAACCCCTCGAAGCCCGACTACGTGACCGACTCGGCCGCCTCCGGCACCGGCTGGGCCACCGGTGTGAAGACCTACAACGGCGCGATCTCCGTCGACCCGTACGGCAACGCCGTCCCGTCGATCCTCGAGATCGCCAAGCGTTCGGGCCTGCGCACCGGTGACGTCACCACGGCCGAGGTCCAGGACGCCACCCCGGCGGTGCTCGGCTCGCACGTCGTCAACCGCGACTGCAAGGGCCCCGAAGAGACCAGCAAGAAGTGCGCGGTCAACGCCAAGGAGAACGGCGGCGCCGGTTCCATCGCCGAGCAGCTGGTCCAGACCAAGCCGGACGTCCTGCTCGGCGGCGGCGCGAAGTACTTCGACCAGACGGTCAAGGCCGGGAAGTTCGCCGGCAAGACCGTGCTGGACCAGGCGAAGTCCGCCGGCTACCAGGTGGTGAACACCGCGGCCGACCTCGACGCGGCCAAGCCGGGCAAGCCGCTGCTCGGCCTGTTCGCCGCCGGCAACCTGCCGGTCAACTGGACCGGCCCGGCCGCGAAGCAGGGCGGCACCCCGCCGACCCGCTGCACGCCGAACCCCGCCCTGCCCAAGACCCAGCCGAAGCTGGCCGACCAGACCCGCAAGGCGATCTCGCTGCTCGACGACCGCCGCAAGGACAAGGGTTTCTTCCTCCAGGTCGAGGGCGCGAGCATCGACAAGCAGGACCACGCCGCCGACCCGTGCGGCCAGATCGGTGAGACGATCGACTTCGACCAGGCCGTCGCGGCCGGGCTCGCGTTCGCGCGCAGCAACCCCGACACCCTGGTGATCGTCACCGGCGACCACGGCCACACCAGCCAGATCATCGGCAACGGCACCGTCAGCCCCGGCCAGACCGCGACCCTGATCACCAACGAGGGCGCGAACATGACCATCAACTACGGCACCGGCATGCCCGGCTCGTCGCAGGACCACACCGGCACGCAGATCCGCGTCGCGGGTTACGGTCCGCAGGCGGCGAACGTCGTCGGCCTGACCAACCAGACCGACCTCTTCGACACCCTGAAGCGCGCTCTGCGGCTGCGCTGATCGGTTTCGTGAAGGTGGGGCAGGCCCCCGATGAGGGGTGGGGGCCTGCCCCATGGCCGCTCCCCCGCGGCGTCCCTAACTTTGAATCATGCGAAAATCCTTGCCAGGCAAGAAGATCATCGCCGTCGGATCACTGGTCGCGCTGCTCGCGGCGACGACCGCCGCCCCGGCGCTCGCGGTGACCGGCTCCCATCACGAGGTCGACAAAGCACTGAAGACACTCGTGCAGGACGGCGTTCCCGGCGCGCAGGCGACCGTGACGAGCGCGTCCGGCCGGACGTGGTCGGAGCGCGAAGGCGTCGGGAACGTCGAGACCGGGACGCCGTTCCCGCACGGTTCGAAGTTCCGGGCGGCCAGTGTCACCAAGACCTTCGTCGCCGTCGTGGTGCTGCAACTGGTCGCCGAAGGAAAGGTCCGGCTGGACACGCCGATCGACCGGTATCTGCCCGGTCTCGTGCGCGGGAACGGCAACGACGGGACCAAGATCACCGTCCGGCAGCTGCTCCAGCACACCAGCGGGCTCTACAACTACGTCCGCGACCTCGACATCGACGAGTGGCGGCATCGCGGCGCCGAACCCGAAGAGCTGGTGGCGATCGGCCTCGCGCATCCGCCGGAATTCGAGCCGGGCGCGAAGTGGTCCTACTCCAACACGAACTACGTGATCGCCGGGATGCTCATCGAGAAACTCACCGGCCGATCGGTCTCCACCGAGATCCGGAGCAGGATCGCCAAGCCGCTCGGCCTGCGCGACACCTACCTGCCGCTGCGCGGCGACGAGAGTCTGCCGCGGCCGCACGCCAGGGGGTACGCGCCGGGTCTGGTCGACTTCACCGAACTGGACCCGTCGGCGGCCGGTGCTTCCGGCGGGCTCGTCTCGACGGGTGAGGACCTGAACCGCTTCTACGGGGCGCTCGTCGACGGCCGTCTCCTGCCGAAGGCACAGCAGGCGGAGATGCAGCGGACCGTTCCGGCGAACCTGGGGATTCCCGGCGCCGCCTACGGGCTCGGGCTCGGCTCCGTCCCGCTGTCCTGCGGCGGGACTTTCTGGGGCCATGGCGGGAATCTCGTCGGGTTCTCGAACATCTCCGGCGCGGTTCCGCACGGGAAGCGGGTGAACGTCGTCGCCAACATGGACCCGCTGCCGGACGGGGCGTCGGCGCATCTCGCCGCCGCCGTCGACACGGCGTTCTGCTCGCGCTAAGGCGTCGGAAGCAGGTCCAGCACCGAGGTCCAGGACGCGTCCGGGGTGAGCCGCGCGGTGGTGACGCCCGCCGATGCGAGCGTGTCGAGATGCCGTTGCCAGGCCGGATGGTGCACCCGCGTGTCCTGGATCTGGTAGCCCAGCACGATCGTGATCCCCGGCGTGCCGAGGACGTCGCCGAGCAGGGTCAGCGCCTGGTTGTCGGCGATGCCCAGTGCCAGTTTCGCCACGGAGTTCGCGGACGCGGGCGCGAACAGGAACACCGAGGGATCCGGATGCGGCCGGGGTTCGCCGGGCAGCCGGGAAGTGCTGCGGACGGGCAGCCTGGTGCACGCTTCGAGGTCACCGGTCCCGCCGGTCTTCTCCAGCCAGCGGGCCGCGGTCGGGGTCAGCGTGATCGCGAGGTCCCAGCCGCGGTCCGCGGCCGGTTTCGCGAGCTGCGCGGCGAACCGGGTGTCCAGTCCGCCGCACGAGCTCGCGACCAGGCCGAGGACCCTGCTCACCCGGTGGTTTCCGGCTTCCGCAGGACGGCGCAGAACATCGCGTCCGTACCGTGCCGGTGCGGCCACAGCTGGACGTACGGGCCGTTGCCGAGCTGCGGGACGCCGGGGAAGAACTCCCGCGCGTCGACGATCTCGGCTTTCGCGCGGCGCGCGGTCTCCCCCACGACGCCTTCGGTCTCGGCCAGGTGCGGCGAGCAGACGACGTAGGTGACGATGCCGCCGGGGCGGACCAGGTCCAGCGCCGCGGTGATCAGCTGGCCCTGGAGTTTCGTCAGGTCCGAGATGTCGCCGGGCTGGCGGCGCCAGCGCGCTTCCGGCCGGCGGCGCAGCGATCCAAGACCGCTGCACGGCGCGTCGACGAGGACGCGGTCGTAGCCCGGTTCGAGGTCGGTTTCACGGCCGTCGGCGACGTGGACGGTCACAGGAAGCCCTTGGACGGCGTTCTCGATCAGCTTCGCGCGGTGCGGCGCCTTCTCGACGGCGTCCACGGTCGCGCCGCTGATCGACGCCAGCGCGCCCAGCAGCGCGGCCTTGCCGCCTGGACCGGCGCACAGGTCGAGCCAGCGTTCGTCGGAGCCGGTGAGCGGGACCTTCGTGACGGCGACCGCGCACAGCTGACTGCCCTCGTCCTGGACCGCGGCCAGTTTCTCCTTGATCGGCTCGATGTCGCCGGGGTCGCCGGAGCCCGAGGGCAGCCGGACGCCGTAGGGCGAGTACGGGGCGACGTCGCCGCCGGTGATGGCGGCCAGTTCGTCGGCGCTGATCTCACCGGGGCGGGCGACCAGGTGCACGTCGGGGCGGTCGTCGTCGGCCTCCAGGGCCGCCTTCAGCTCGGCTCCCTTGTCCCCCAACGCTTCCGCGAACGAACGCGCGACCCAGCGCGGGTGCGCGGTCCGCAGCGCGTAGGCGCCGATCGGGTCGGCGGCCTCATCCGGCGCCAGCTCGTTCAGCCAGGTCTCTTCGTCCTTTTCGGACACCGAGCGCAGCACGGCGTTCACGAAACCCGCGATCCAGGAACCGACTTCGGCACGGACGAGGTCCACAGTGGACCCGACGGCGGCGTGCTGGGGAATGCGGGTGCGCAGCAGCTGGTACGCGCCGAGCCGCAGGCCGTCCAGCACGATGGCGTCGACCTTCTCCAGCGGGCGGTCCAGGCAAGCCGCGATGACGGCGTCCAGCATGCCGACCGCGCGGCAGGTGCCGTAGGTCAGTTCGGTGGCCAGCGCGGCGTCGCGGCCGGAGATCCGGCGGTTGCGCAGCAGCTGCGGCAGCACCAGGTTCGCGTACGCGTCGTCCTCCCGCACCGCGCGCAGGACGTCGAAGGCGACCTGCCGGGCCGGGTCGATCTGCGGCGGGCGGCTGGGCCCTTCCTTGCGCGGGGCCGGACGGCCTCGCTGCGGCCTCGACGGCCGACGTTCCCTACGCTCGTTCACTGCAGGCGCTCTCCTTGTTCGATCCTCGTACCGCGCGCCCAGTCGGTGGCCGCCATCCGCTTCTTCCCCTGCGCCTGCACTTCGCCCAGCCGCACCGGTTTCGACGCCGTGCCGACCAGGACCCGCTTGCGTTCCACGACGAGTTCGCCCGGCGGGGGACCCGGCTCGTCGACGACCGTCACCGGGCCGAGCTTCAGCCGCTCGCCCCGGAATTCCGCCCACGCGCCCGGTTCCGGGCTGACCGCGCGGATCTGCCGGTCGACCGCGGCGGCCGGGTCGGCGAACGACACACGCGCGTCCTCGACGGTCACCTTGGGCGCGTAGCTGACACCGTCGCCGGTCTGCGCGACCGCGCGCAGCGTGCCGTCGGCGATTCCGTCCATCGTGGACACGAGCAGCTTCGCCCCGGACTCCGCCAGCCTGCCGAGCAACTCCCCGGCCGTGTCACCGGCGGCGATCTGCTCGGTGATCACGCCGTAGACCGGGCCCGCGTCGAGTTCCTTGACGATGCGGAAGGTCGAAGCGCCGGTGATCTCGTCACCGGCGCGGATCGCGGCCTGGACCGGCGCGGCGCCGCGCCACGCGGGCAGCAGCGAGAAGTGCAGGTTGACCCAGCCGTGCGCCGGGATGTCCAGCGCGGCCTGGGACAGCAGCGCGCCGTAGGCGACCACCGGGCACGCGTCCGGGGCGATCTCCGCGAGCCGGGCGAGGAACGCGGGGTCGCTCGCCTTCGGCGGGGTCAGCACCTCGATCCCGTGTTCGTCGGCCAGCGCGCCGATCGGGGACCGGACGACCCGGCGGCCGCGGCCCGCCTGCGCGTCGGGACGGGTGACCACGGCGACGACCTCGTGCTCTTCGGACGCGAGAAGCGCCCGCAGCGACGGGACGGCGGGTTCCGGGGTACCGGCGAAGACCAAGCGCATCAACGCACCTCCACCGGGGGGACGGGTACCTCTGACTGGGCGAACATCGTCGAGAAGTCTAGAAGGGTCCCGCTTCCCCGGCGCGCCCGCTCTCCCTGTGCGGTCGCTGAAGGGCGCTTTCCCCGCATGACATGCGAGGAAAGCGCCCTTCACCGCGTGAGATGCGGGGAAAGTCCCCTTCGGCTACCGGGGTGGCCAGGGCAGGACCACGGCCGCCGAGCCGCCGCCCCGCCGCGTGGGTTCCGCCGCGGCGAGCCAACGGCCGTCCCGTAGCCGTTCGACGCCGGTCGCGGCCCCGATCTCCGCGGGCGCCGTCGAGAAGCCCTGTCCCTTGGCCTTGAGGATCGCGAGCACGTCGGTCTGGTCGAGGAACGCCTGCTCGACCTGCGCGGCCGCCGAGTTGCGCTGCGAGGCGCGCGGTTCGGCGATCGCGTCGACGAGCTTCAGGCCGCGGTCGATGCGGCCGGTGAGGACCTGCAGCACGGTGGTGATGATCGACGCGCCACCGGGCGAGCCGACGGCGAGGAACGGCTTGCCGTGGTCGAGCACGATGGTCGGCGCCATCGACGAGCGCGGCCGCTTGGCCGGGCCCGGCAGGTTCGGGTCGGGCACGCCCGGCGTCACCGGGGTGAAGGAGAAGTCGGTCAGCTCGTTGTTGAGGAGGAACCCGCGGCCCGGCACGACGATGCCGCTCCCGCCCTCCTGCTCGATGGTCAGCGTGTACGCGACGACGTTGCCCCACCGGTCGGCGACCGTGAGGTGCGTGGTGTTCTCGCCCTCGTACGGCGTCGGGGCGGCGTTAGTCCCCGCCACGCACGGCGCCGGCTTGCGCGGATCGGCGGGCGCGACAGGGCTCGTCCCGGCCTTCGCGGGGTCGATCAGGCACGCGCGGCTGTCGGCGAACTTCTGGCTGATCAGTTCCTTCGCCGGGACGTCGACGAAGGCCGGGTCGCCGATCCACCGGTTGCGGTCGGCGAAGGCGTACCGGGTCGACTCCAGGAAGTAGTGCAGGTAGTCGGCCTTCTCCAGCTTGGAGAGCTTCGTGTTCTCGAGGATGTTCAGCGCCTCGCCGACTGTCAGACCGCCGGACGACGGCGCGGGCATCCCGTAGACGTCGAGGCCGCGGTACTCGGTCTTGGTCGGCTTCCGTTCGACGACGCGGTACTTGGCGAGGTCGGCCGTCCTCAGGTCACCCGGGCGGACGTTCAGCGTCGAGGCCGGGTCGACCGGCGGCTTCCGGACCGTGTCGACGACGTCGGCGCCGATCGGGCCGCGGTAGAGCGCGTCGGTGCCCTTCGCGGCGAGTTGCGCGTACGTCCCGGCGAGGTCCGGGTTCTTGAACGTCGTGCCGACCGCGGGCGGCGCCCCGCCGGGCAGGTACAGCGACCGGGTCGACGGGAACGCCGAGAAGCGGGCGGCGTTGTTCGAGATCTGGGTGGTGAAGGTCTGGTCGACGGTGAAACCCTTGCGGGCGAGGTCTTCGGCGGGCTTGATCGCCCTCGCCAGCGACTTCGTCCCCCACTTGCGCAGGGCTTCCTGCCAGGTGGCGGGCGTGCCGGGCACGCCGACGCTCAGTCCGCTGGTGACGGCTTCGGCGAACGGGATCGCCTTGCCGTTCTCGACGAAGAGGTTCTCGTTCGCCGACGACGGCGCGGTCTCGCGGCCGTCGAGCGTGTGCACCTTGCCGGTGCGCGCGTCGTAGTAGACGAAGAAGCCGCCACCGCCGACCCCGGCGGAGAACGGGTCGGTGACCCCCAGCGCGGCCGCCGTCGCGACGGCGGCGTCCACGGCGTTGCCGCCCTCGCGCAGGATCTTCGTGCCGATCGCGGTCGCGTCCGCGTCGATGCTCGACACCGCGCCCAGGTAACCGACGGCGACCGGGGACTTGGGTGTCGGTGGCGCCGCCGTCGCGGTGCCCGGCGCGGCGGTGACGACCAGGGCGGCGATCGCGGTGACTGCGGTGATACGTACCGGAGTGCTTCTGTGCGCGGCCATGGCGCGAGTCTGCCCCGCCTGTCCACCTCGGACAAGACCCGTCCAGCCCTGCGTTCGTCGGTGGTGCGGCCCCGCCGTGCTGAGCAGAATGCGGTCCCATGAAGACTCCCGGCAGGCGGTGGGGCGCGCTCCTCCCGCTGCTTATCGCCCTCCCCGTCCTCGCGGTCCCCGGCGTCGCGCGAGCCGAAGGCGCGCGTGCCTGCTTCGACGACTCCGCGGCGATCACCGTCGAAGAGAAGCGGCTCGCCGCGACCATGCCTTCCGGCGGCCCGGCGGTCGGTCCCGAACTGGTCCGGCTCGCCGGTTTCGACAAGCTCGTCTCCGACTTCACGACGCGGCTCTGCGCGACGAAGACCGCTTTGCGCGCCGAAAAACTCGCCGAGACCGCCGGTGCCGGGCTCTGGCGGACCGCGGTCGACCGCGCGCAGGGCCGCCGTCCCGATCTCGGGAGCATCGACAAGGCCGACGACCGGCCGCTGTACTGGGCGCGCCTCCAGATGAGCAAGGCGCTGCGTCAGTGGACGCCGCGGTTCCCGCTCTCCGCGCCCGCCCGTGCCGGTCTGCTGAAGACGTTCGACGTCGGCGCGCGCGGACTCGACGACTCCCGCTTCCCGTCCGGCCCGAAGCCGCGCCGAGTGCTGGTGAGCGGATTCGACCCGTTCACCCTCAACGGCGCGGGCGTCCGCATCGGGAACCCGTCCGGTGCCGCCGCACTGCACCTGGACGGCAAGGTGATCCAGACCCCGGCCGGGCCCGCGCAGGTGCAGGCCGTGTCGTTCCCGGTGGTGTGGAGCTACTTCGACGCCGGGATCGTCGAGGCGGCCTACGGACAGGCGTTCAAGGACCGCCTCCGCCGCCCGGAACTGATCATGACGATCAGCCAGGGCCGCCCCGGCCGGTTCGACATCGAGCGGTGGGCCGGAGCCTGGCGCGGCGGTTCGCCGGACAACCTGGACGTGCCGGTGAAGGGTCCGGTCCCGCCCGCCGACGGCTGGCCGCAGCCGGACGTCCAGTTCATCGAAACCACGCTGCCGTACGAAAAGATGCTCGCCGCGCCCGCAGGGGCGTACGACGTGCAGTACAACCAGGCGTTCTGCGTCTGGCCGGACAGCGGTCATCCGGGAACCGGGACCGCGGTCTGCCGGACGGACGCGCCGAAGCCCGGTGAGATCGCAGCTTCCGGTGGCGGCGGCAACTATCTGTCGAACGAGTCCATGTTCAGAAGCAACCGGCTGCGGACGGGACTCGGGCTGGCCGGGATCGCGGGCGGGCACCTGCACACGCCCGTCCTCGGCACACCTGCCGATCCTTCGGCGCTGACCGACGCCGATTTCGAGGCGCGGCGGGCGGCGATCTCGTCGCAGATCGTCACGCTGCTCACCGCCGCCCTGGGTGGCTCCGCGCCGGCTAAGCCCACTGCACCCGCTACGCCCGCTCCTGGCACTTCGGGCGCTTCGGATGCTTCGGCCCGCGCCGACGTCCTCGCCACCCCCGGCACCACCCTCTGACCCACGCGTTCTCTTGAGGGCAAGGCAAAGCTAGCGATCTTGTGATCTCGGCGGCGAAGGTTCCCAATGTCGCATTTGAGACGCTGAGCGTCTCAAATGCGACATTGGGAACAGGGACCGGGAAAAGACGACCCGCCAGACCACGCACCTTGGCTCGGCGCGGTCTGGCACAACACCGTTGCCTTACGGCCCAACAACCCGAATCGCCACTCAAGCCCGCCAGCGCGGCCCAACCGGACGAAACGCGGGGTGCGCTAGATGAGTTCCAAGGGGTCCAGCTGGATCCGGATGGGTTCGGAGGCCTTGCGCGCGTCCCGGCGGCCGGCAGCGGCGTGGATCTCGGCCGCGAGCGCCTTCCCGTCCGGACGCGCGACCCGCACCAGGGCCCGCTCCCGTTCGGCGTTGCCGTCCTCGTCGACGTCGCCGAGCGGCACCGGCCCCAGTACCTCGCCGGTTTCCGGCAACTGAAGGTCGTCGAGCAGCCCGGCGACCGCGTCCGGCGTGCCTTCGATGCTCGCCATCCGCATCGCGGGCGGGAAACCGAGTTCACGCCGCTCCGCCAGTTCCAGGCTCGCGTGCCAGCCCGGATCCCACCGGACCAGCGCCTGCACCACCGAAAGACCCGCTTCCGCGCCGACGAACACGCGACCGCCTTCGGTCCCCGGCCGCACCAGGGCCGCCGCCGCCATCCAGCGGCGCAGGGTCTCCTCGCCCGCCCTCAGGTCCTGCCGCCCCAGCAGCGCCCAGCCGTCCAGCAGCAACGCCGCGCCGTAGCCGCCTTCCGCGACCGGCTCGGCTCCCGGCGTGCACACCACCAGTGCCGGTTTTCCGGGCACCGAAGCCAAAACCTCCGTCGCGCCCGAGGTCCGCACCGGGAATCCGGTGAACGCGCGCCCCAGTTCCTCCGCGGTGCGCTTGGAGCCGACGACGACCGCCCGCAGCCGGACGGAACCGCAAGCGGCGCAATGGAAGTTCGTCTCGGGGACGCCGCACCACCGGCAGGCGGGCGGCCTCGGCGCGCCGTCGATCAGCCCGCCCGGCAAGGAGAGCGGGCCCGCGCAGCGACGACAGTGCGCCGACGTCCGGCAGTTGCCGCACGCGAGACCCGGGACATATCCGCGACGCGGAACCTGCACCAGGACGGGGAACCCGCCGGCCAGCGACTGCCGTGCGGCCTCGAAGGCGACCGACGGGAGCCGTGCCGCTTTCGCCGCTTCGTCCCGCGCGACGTCGAAGTCCTCGCCGACCGGCGTGACCCTCGGCGCGGCCGCCCGCAGTTCGGGACGCGCCGCCACGAGGGCCTGTGCCCAGCCCGATTCCACCAGGAACTGCGCCTCGGCCGTCCGCGCGAAACCGGCGACGAGCATGGACCCCTTCGCGGCGTGCGCGCGGTCCATCAGCACGTCGCGGACGTGCGGATACGGCGCGTGCTGATCGAGGTGGACGTCGTCGCCGTCGTCCCACACCACGAACAGCCCGGGATCGGCGACCGGTGCGAACATCGCCGCGCGGGTGCCGACGACGACGCGCACCGCGCCGCGCAGCACCGCGAGCCAGCGCCGGTACCGCTCGGCGGGGCCGAGACCGGCGATCAGCGCGACCACGGAATCGGCGCCCAGCAAGGAAACGCACGCGTCGTGCACCCGCGTCAAGTCACGGTGGTCGGGGACGACCATGACGGCACCGCGTCCCGCCGCGGCCGCGACGGCGGCGGCTTCGGCGAGGCGGCGCGGCCAGTCCTCCCCCGGCAACGCCTGCCAGACGGCGTTGGCCGGACGCCGTTCCGCGACGGCTTCCAGGAACGCCGGACCGCTCTGGTACTTGTCCCAAAGCGCGGTCTCAGGTGCCTCTGGTGTCGGTGCGGGTTCGGCGGGCGGCTCGCCCTCGACCTTCGCGTGCCGGGACGGGATCGCGAGCCGCAGGACGTCGCTGAGCGTGCCGCCGTACCGGTCCGCGACGGACCGGCAGAGCGCGTGCAGCGCGGGCGGCAGGACGGGCTCGCTGGAGGTCACCCTGTCGATGTACGCGAGCTTCCCGGTGAACTCCGTGGTGTCGGCACGCTCGACGAGGTAGCCGTCGACGAGCTGCCCCGCGAACCGGACCCGCACGCGGCAGCCGGGTACGGCGGTCTCATGGAGTTTCTCGGGGATCCGGTAGTCGAAGGTGCGGTCGAGATGCGTGAGCGGGATGTCCACGACGATCCGCGCGACCGGGTTCTCGGGCGCGGGATTCTGCGCGCCACGACGGCTGGTCTTGCCGCGTGCCGGTTTGGCCTTCCGCGCGGGCTCGGCCTTCGGCGGAGGCTCCGGAAGCTCCCACAGCGGGGTCGGTTCGGGACTGCTGCTCACCCGGTGATCTCTACCAGACTCCCCCGGATACGCCAGTCACCGGCCGTACCGCGTGGCCCGGCGTGATCGAACACCGCACTCACGTGATCGGAGCCGGATCTCGCGTGCTTGGAGCCGGAACTCGCGTGATCAGACGCCGTACACCCGAGTTCCGCCTCCAAGCACGCGAGTTCCGGCCCCAGTCACGCGAGTCCGGCATCTGATCACGCGAATCACGCTTCCGTCCTGGCCGCGAACGGGCGGGTTCGCGTGACTGAAGGGACGACACACGTGATCAGACGGACGACACATGTGTCCAGAAGGACGACTCGCGGCGAGGCCGGTACCGGGCACGTCGGGTCGGCGACGCAGTGAAGGCCTCCTTCCCTACCCTCAAGGTAGGCAAGGAGGCCTTCACGGAGCGAAGCGATCAGGCGCCCGCGGCCGACTTCAGGTCCGCGGCCCGCGCCGTGCTCTCCCACGGCAGACCCAGCTCGGGACGGCCGAAGTGGCCGTACGCGGCCGTCGGCGCGTAGATCGGGCGAAGCAGGTCGAGGTCGCGGATGATCGCGGCCGGACGCAGGTCGAAGACCTCCGTGATGGCGGCCTGGATCTTCGTCGGGTCGACCGTCTCGGTGCCGAAGGTCTCGACGAAGAGGCCCACCGGGGCCGCCTTGCCGATCGCGTAGGCGACCTGGACCTCGGCACGCGCGGCGAGCCCGGCGGCGACGACGTTCTTCGCCACCCAGCGCATCGCGTACGCGGCCGAACGGTCCACCTTGGAGGGGTCCTTGCCCGAGAACGCGCCGCCACCGTGACGGGCCATGCCGCCGTAGGTGTCGACGATGATCTTGCGGCCGGTCAGGCCCGCGTCACCCATCGGCCCGCCGATGACGAACCGGCCGGTCGGGTTGACCAGCAGCCGCACGTTGGAGGTGTCGAGGCCCAGCTCGGCGATCTCCGGGGCGACCACGTGCTCGCGGACGTCGACGCCGAGCATCTGCTCGAGGTCGATGCCGTCCGCGTGCTGGGTGGACACGACCACCGTGTCGAGCCGCACCGGCTGGTCACCGGCGTACTCGATGGTGACCTGGGTCTTGCCGTCCGGGCGCAGGTACGGCAGCACGCCGTCCTTGCGAACCCGGGTCAGGCGCTGCGAGAGCCGGTGCGCCAGCGCGATCGGCAGCGGCATCAGCTCGGGGGTGTCCGAGCAGGCGTAGCCGAACATGAGGCCCTGGTCGCCGGCGCCCTGGCGGTTGATCTCGTCCTCGTCGGACTCGACGCGGGACTCGTACGCGGTGTCGACGCCCTGCGCGATGTCCGGCGACTGCGACCCGATCGCGACGTTGACGCCGCACGAGTTGCCGTCGAAGCCCTTGGCCGACGAGTCGTAGCCGATCTTCAGGATCACGTCGCGCACGATCGTCGGGATGTCCGCGTACGCCTCGGTGGTCACCTCACCCGCGACGTGTACCTGCCCGGTCGTGATGAGGGTTTCGACCGCCACCCGGCTGCGCGGGTCCTTGGCCAGCAGGCCGTCCAGGATCGAGTCGCTGATGGCGTCGCAAATTTTGTCGGGATGACCCTCAGTCACCGATTCCGATGTGAACAGTCTCCTCGTGGACGCGGTCACGGTGGCCGTCACTCCCTCACCTAGACGTCTGATGCCCAGTAAGTTAGGCACCCCTCAGCTTGATGCTCAAGCCTACTGACTATCGCCGCGGGGGCTCTCAACGCTTCATCAAGGTCACAACAGCGTCCCACAATGTGGACGCCAGCTCGGCCTTGGCACCCAGTGGAATCGGGATCTCGGTCCCGTCGGCCCCGAGCAGCCAGCCCGAGTTGTCCTCGGTCCCGAACGCCTTCCCCTCGCCGACGGCGTTCACCACCAGCAGGTCCGCGCCCTTGCGCTTCAGTTTGACCCTGGCGTGATCGAGGACGCCGCCCTTGTCGTCCCCGGTTTCGGCGGCGAATCCCACGACGACCTGGCCGGTCGTCCGGTTCCGCACCAGTTCGGCCAGGATGTCCGCGTTGCGCGCCAGTTCGACCACGGGATCCGGCGTGTCGTCGGACTTCTTGATCTTGTGATCGGCCCGGTTCGACGGCCGGAAGTCGGCGACGGCGGCGGCCATCACCAGGACGTCGGCGGAGGCGGCCTCGGCGTGCATCGCCTGGCGCAGCTCCTCGGCGGTCGACACGTGGACGACCTTCGCGCCCGCGGGCTCCGGCAGCGCGATGGTGTGCGCGGCGACCAGGGTGACCTCCGCGCCGCGCTGGGCGGCGACCCGGGCCAGCGCGTAACCCTGTTTGCCCGACGAGCGGTTACCCAGGTAGCGGACGGGGTCCAGCGGCTCACGGGTGCCACCCGCCGAAATCGCCACGCGCACGCCTTCGAGGTCGCGCGGGAGGGCGTTCGGCACGGCGAGCAGGAGCCGGGCGAGGTCGACGATCTCGGCCGGGTCGGCGAGCCGTCCCTTGCCGGTGTCCTTGCCGGTGAGCCTGCCCGCGGCGGGTTCGGCGACGACCAGCCCGCGCGAGCGCAGCAGAGCCACGTTGTCGCGGGTGGCCGGGTGCTCCCACATCTCGGTGTGCATCGCCGGGAAGAAGGCGACCGGGCACCGGGCGGTGAGCAGGGTGTTCGTCAGCAGGTCGTCCGCGATGCCGTGCGCGGCCTTGGCGAGGAGGTTCGCCGTGGCGGGCACGACGATCACCAGGTCGGCTTCCTTGCCGACGCGGACGTGCTGGACCTCGGGCACTTCGGTGAACACGCCGGTGTGGACCGGGTTCCCGGACAGTGCCTCGAAGGTGGCCGCGCCGACGAAGTTCAGCGCGGCTTCGGTGGGGACCACGCGGACGTCGTGACCGGATTCGGTCAATCCGCGCAGGACCTCACAGGCCTTGTAGGCGGCGATCCCGCCACCCACGCCCAGAACGATCCGGGGTTTACTCACCCTCGGTGTGCTCGAGCAGACCGCCGTGGATCTCGCGCAGGGCGATGGACAGCGGCTTCTCGCGCGGGCCCGGCTCGACCAGCGGGCCGACGTACTCCAGCAGACCCTCGCCCAGCTGGGCGTAGTAGTCGTTGATCTGGCGAGCGCGCTTGGCCGAGTAGATCACCAGCGCGTACTTCGAGCTGACCTTCTCGAGAAGGTCGTCGATGGGCGGGTTGGTGATGCCTTCGAGCTCTTCGTGCAGCGTGGCCTGAGTCGTCACTCGTGGTGCTCCGAATCTTCGGTTTACTTGTCGCCGGTTATCAAGTTTAGCAACTGCTCAGCGGCCTCTCGCACGTCGGCGTTGACGACGCGCTCGTCGAACTCCCCGGCGGCGGCGAGTTCGCGCTCGGCCTCGGCCAGCCGGGCCTTCACCGCGGCTTCGTTCTCGGTGCCGCGGCCGGTCAGCCTGCCGACCAGTTCGTCCCACGACGGCGGCATCAGCATCACCAGCCGCGCCTCCGGCATCGCCTTGCGGACCTGCCGCGCGCCCTGGAGTTCGATCTCCAGGATGGCGTTGCGACCGGCGGTCAGAGCCCGCTCCACGGGCTCGCGCGGAGTGCCGTAGCAGTTGCCGGTGAACTCGGCGTGTTCGAGCAGTTCGCCGCCCGTGACCATGCGGTCGAACTCGGCGCGGTCGATGAAGTGGTAGTGCTCGCCGTCCACCTCACCCGGCCTCGGCTTCCTGGTGGTCACCGAGACGCTGAAATAGATCTCCGGATCCAGCTTGCGCAGCTCCTTCGCCACGCTCGACTTCCCGACTCCCGAAGGCCCTGAGACGACCGTGAGCCGGTGCCGGGATTCGACTCCCGCCACCGGCTCACCGCCGCGGTCAGCGCCCGGGGTCACCGGGTGGTCCTGACCGATGCCGCTCACTCGCCGCTGAATTCGGCCAGCAGCGCCTTGCGCTGCCGGTCGCCGAGGCCGCGAAGACGACGGCTGGGTGCGATCTCCAGTCGTTCCATGGTCTGCTGGGCGCGGACCTTGCCGACACCCGGAAGAGCCTCGAGCAGAGCCGAGACCTTCATCTTGCCGAGGACTTCGTTCTCCTCGGCCTGCTTCAACACGTCGACCAGAGTGGTACCGCCCCGCTTCAGCCGCTCCTTCAGCTCAGCACGGATGCGGCGGGCGGCGGCGGCCTTCTCCAGCGCCGCAGCGCGCTGTTCCTCTGTCAGCTGGGGAAGTGCCACGTTTTCCTCCGGTAGTTCTCAAATCTGGGTGGGTGTGGCGACGGTACCCACCCGTTACCTCGGCCCACAATGCGGGGGTGGCTGGTCATGACGGATTCCCGGGCCTGCTATTGGTCTTTTTCCAGGGGTCCGAGGGAATCCCGTGTCCGCCGAACGGCCGCACGGAGGGCTTCGGGGTCCGGTCCGTGCTTGAGGACGTCGCGGGACGACGCGGGGAGCACACCCGGCAGTCCCGGCCCGAAAAGGGCCCGCAAATCGGCCGGAGTGGCCCCCTGGGCCCCGAAACCGGGTGCCAGGACGGGACCGTTCAGCTTGCTCAGATCGAGCTCTCCGGGCGCGATGGTGGCGCCGACGACGACACCGATGTCACCCAGCGGCCCGACACCGGCGTTATGCGCGCCCGCCGTGTCGACGATGTCCTGCGCGACGGTCTTTCCGTTGGGCAGCAAGGCGTTCTGCAATCCCTGCGCCTCCGGGTTGGAGGTGCGCGCGAGGACGAACAGCCCCTTGCCTTGCGCCTGCGCAACCTCGACGGCGAAGTCCAGCGAACCGAAGCCGAGGTATGGGGACACCGTTATGGCGTCGGCCTCGAGTTCCGCGCCGGACGGCAGGAAAGCCGCCGTGTACGCCGCCATCGTGGAGCCGATGTCGCCGCGTTTGACGTCCAGCAGGACGAGCGCGCCCGCCTCCCGGCACACCTTCATCGTCTTGGCGAGGACAGCGACCCCAGGAGGCCCGTAGGCCTCGAAAAAGGCCGACTGGGGCTTGATCACCGCGACCTCGGGCGCGATCGCCTCGGCGGCCGTGAGGGCGAACTTCTCCAGTCCGCCCGCGTCCGCCGGAAGACCCCACGCCTGGAGCAACCCGGGGTGGGGGTCGATCCCGGCGCAGAGCGGCCCCTTCTCCGCGACCGCCCGCGCCAGCCTCGCCCCGAACCGCCCGCTCACGCCTTCGCCTTCAGCGCCGCCTGGAGGCTCTGCAGGGACCGGACGCCGATGTCGCCCTTGATGACCGCCTCTATCCCGTGCACGGCCGCCGCGGCGCCCTGCACCGTGGTGATGCACGGGATGTCCCGCGACACCGCGGCGGTACGGATCTCGTAGCCGTCGATCCGCGGACCGCTGTTGCCGTAAGGGGTGTTGATCACCATCTGCACTTCGCCGCTGAGGATGACATCCACGACGTTCTGTTCGCCTTCGGCCGAACCTTCGTAGTGCTTGCGCACGACGGTGCAGGTGATCCCGTTGCGCCGCAGCACTTCCGCGGTACCCGAGGTGGCGAGGATCTCGAACCCGAGGTCCGCCAGCCGCTTCACCGGGAACACCAGCGAACGCTTGTCGCGGTTGGCGACGGAGACGAAGACCTTGCCCGAGGTCGGCAGCGAACCGTAGGCGCCGGCCTGCGACTTGGCGAACGCCTTGCCGAAGGAGACGTCGACGCCCATGACCTCGCCGGTCGACTTCATCTCCGGGCCGAGCAGCGAGTCGACACCGTGGCCCTCCGGCGTACGGAAGCGGTGGAACGGCAGGACCGCCTCCTTGACCGCGACCGGCGAATCGGCGGGCAGGTGGCCCCCGTCACCCTCGGCCGGGAGGACGCCGGACTCGCGCAGGTCCTTGATCGACGAGCCGGTCATGATCAGCGCGGCGGCCTTGGCCAGCGGCACCGCGGTCGCCTTCGACACGAACGGGACGGTCCGCGACGCGCGTGGGTTGGCTTCCAGGACGTACAGGACGTCGTCCTTGAGCGCGTACTGGACGTTCAGGAGCCCGCGGACGCCGACGCCGCGCGCGATGGCCTCGGTCGAGCGGCGCACCGTCTCGATGTCGGTCCGGCCCAGCGTGATCGGCGGCAGCGCGCACGAGGAGTCGCCGGAGTGGATCCCGGCCTCCTCGATGTGCTCCATGACGCCGCCGAGGTACAGCTCGTCGCCGTCGAACAGCGCGTCGACGTCGATCTCGATGGCGTCGTCGAGGAAGCGGTCCACCAGCACCGGGTGCTCGGGGGTGACCTCGGTGGCGCGATGGATGTAGCCGGCGAGCGACTCCTCGTCGTAGACGATCTCCATGCCGCGCCCGCCCAGCACGTAGGACGGCCGCACCAGGACCGGGTAGCCGATCTTGTCGGCGATCCGCTTCGCGCCCTCGAACGAGGTCGCCGTGCCGTACTTCGGCGCGGGCAGCCCGGCGTCGGTGAGGACCTCGCCGAACGCGCCGCGGTCCTCGGCCAGGTGGATCGCGTCCGGGGAGGTGCCGATCACCGGGACGCCGGCGTCGGCGAGGCGCTTCGCGAGCGAGAGCGGCGTCTGGCCGCCCAGCTGCACGATGACCCCGGCGACGGTGCCCGACTCCTGCTCGGCGTTGACGACCTCGAGCACGTCCTCGAACGACAGCGGCTCGAAGTAGAGCCGGTCCGAGGTGTCGTAGTCGGTGGAGACGGTCTCGGGGTTGCAGTTGACCATGACGGCCTCGAAACCGGCCTCGCGCAACGCGATGGCGGCGTGCACGCACGAGTAGTCGAACTCGATGCCCTGCCCGATGCGGTTCGGCCCGGAGCCGAGGATCAGGACCTTCGGCTTCTCGGTCTGCGCGGTGATCTCCGACTGCGCGGCGGGATCGGTCTCGTAGGCCGAGTAGTGGTACGGCGTCTTGGCCGCGAACTCGGCCGCGCAGGTGTCGACGGTCTTGTACACCGGCCGCACGCCGAGACGGCGGCGCAGCGCGCGGACGCCGTCCTCCCCCGCCAGTTCCGGCCGCAGCGAGGCGATCTGGCGGTCGGACAGGCCGATCCGCTTGGCGCGCCGCAGCAACGGCTCGTCCAGCACCTGGGCGTCGCGGACCTCGGCGCCGACCTCGCCGATGAGGGCGATCTGGTCGATGAACCACGGGTCGATGCCCGACGCCTCGTGCACCTGCTGCACGGTGGCGCCGAACCGCAGCGCGCGCTCGACCTCGTAGAGCCGCCCGTCGTGCGGCGTGCGCAGCGCCTCCAGGACGGACTCCAGCGTCGCGCCTTCGGGGTCGGGGCGGGTCCAGAAGCCGGTGGCCTTGGTGTCGATGGAGCGCAGCGCCTTGCCGAGTGCCTCGGGGAAGCTGCGGCCGAACGACATCGCCTCGCCGACGCTCTTCATCGTCGTGGTCAGCGTCGGGTCCGCGCCGGGGAACTTCTCGAAGGCGAACCGCGGCACCTTCACCACGACGTAGTCCAGCGTCGGCTCGAAGGCCGCCGGGGTCTCGCCGGTGATGTCGTTGCGGATCTCGTCGAGGGTGTAGCCGATGGCGAGCTTCGCGGCGATCTTGGCGATCGGGAAACCGGTCGCCTTCGACGCCAGCGCGCTCGACCGGGACACCCGGGGGTTCATCTCGATGACGACCATGCGGCCGTCGGCCGGGTTGATCGCGAACTGGATGTTGCAGCCGCCGGTGTCGACGCCGACCGCGCGCAGCACGTCGATGCCGACGTCGCGCATGTGCTGGTACTCGCGGTCGGTCAGGGTCATCGCGGGCGCGACGGTGACCGAGTCGCCGGTGTGCACGCCCATCGCGTCGATGTTCTCGATCGAGCAGACGACCACCACGTTGTCGTGCCGGTCGCGCATGAGCTCGAGCTCGAACTCCTTCCAGCCGAGGACGCTCTCCTCGATGAGCACCTCGGTGACCGGCGACTCGTCGAGACCGGTGGAGGCGAGGCGCTCCAGCTCCTCGTCGGTGTGCGCCATGCCCGAGCCGAGCCCGCCCATGGTGAACGACGGCCGGATGACGACCGGGAGGCCGACCTCGGCGACGGTCGCGCGGACCTCGTCCATCGTGTTGCAGACCCGGCTGCGCGGGGTGTTCGCGCCGATCTCGGCGACGATGTTCTTGAACTTCTGCCGGTCCTCACCGCGCTGGATGGCGTCGACGTCGGCGCCGATCAGCTCGACGCCGTACTTCTCCAGGACACCGCGGTCGTGCAGGGCGACGGCGCAGTTCAGCGCCGTCTGCCCGCCCAGCGTCGCGAGGATCGCGTCGGGACGCTCCTCGGCGATGACCTTCTCGACGAATTCCGGGGTGACCGGCTCGATGTAGGTCGCGTCGGCGAACTCGGGGTCGGTCATGATGGTCGCCGGGTTCGAGTTCACCAGCGAGACGCGCAGTCCCTCTTCGCGGAGTACGCGGCAGGCCTGGGTGCCGGAGTAGTCGAACTCCGCCGCCTGGCCGATCACGATCGGCCCGGAGCCGATCACCAGCACGTGCTGGATGTCTGTCCTCTTCGGCATTTACTTGGCCTTCTCCATCAAGCTGACGAACTCATCGAACAGGGGGGCCGCGTCGTGCGGACCGGCGGCGGCCTCGGGGTGGTACTGCACCGAGAACGCGGGGACGTCGAACGCGCGGACACCTTCGACGGTGTCGTCGTTCGGGCAGTAGTGCGAGATCTGCGCGGCGCCGAACGGCGTCTCGAACCGCTGTCCCGGCTCGCCTTCGAGGGCGAAACCGTGGTTCTGCGCGGTGATCGCGACCCGTTTGGTGGCCACGTCGATCACCGGGATGTTGATCCCGCGGTGGCCGTAGCGCATCTTGTAGGTGCCCAGCCCCAGCGCGCGGCCGAGGATCTGGTTGCCGAAGCAGATGCCGAACAGCGGGATCTCCCGCTCCAGCACCGATTTCGTCAGCTCCGTCGCGTGCGCGGTGGTCGCCGGGTCGCCGGGACCGTTGGACAGGAACACACCGTCGGCCTCGACCGCGAGCAGATCGTCCACAGTGGACGACGAGGGCAGCACGTGCACCTCGATGCCACGCGCGGCCATCAGGCGCGGGGTGTTGGACTTGATGCCCAGGTCCAACGCCGCCACGCGGAACTTCCGCTCGCCCTGCGCCTCGACGACGTACGTCTGCTTCGTGCTGACCTCGCCGGCGAGGTCGGCGCCCTTCATCTGCGGGCTGGCCTTGACCTCGGCGAGCATCTCCTCGTCGGTGCCGAGCGCGTCGCCCGAGAAGACGCCGGACCGCATGGCGCCCTGCTCGCGCAGGTGCCGGGTCAGCGTGCGGGTGTCCACTTCGGAGATCCCGACGACACCCTGGCGCTCCAGCTCCTCGTCCAGCGTGCGCTTGGCGCGCCAGTTGGACGGCGTGCGCGCGGGGTCGCGGACGACGTAGCCCGCGACCCAGATGCGCGAGGACTCGTCGTCCTCGTCGTTCCAGCCGGTGTTGCCGATCTGCGGCGCGGTCTGGACCACGATCTGCCGGTGGTACGAGGGGTCGGTCAGCGTCTCCTGGTAGCCGGTCATGCCGGTGCAGAACACCGCCTCACCCAGGCTCCGGCCGCGGGCGCCGTACGCGGAGCCGCGGAACACCCTGCCGTCTTCGAGGACCAGTGCGGCGGGGGTCCTGGTGCTGTTCGCGGTGCTCATCAGGCACCTCCCTTGATGTCGTTGCGAGTGTCTTGCAAAGCTTCGATCCACTGTGGATAGTCATCGACGTCGTCGCCGCGGAATCCGGTGTCCAGTTCGACGTCCCCGGCCAGCCAGGTGATGACCAGCAGGGCGTCGATGCCCATCACCTTCCCGGCCATCCCCTTGTCCTTGCGGACGCCGGTGACCGAGGCGCGCGGGATCCAGAAGTCCGGGGCGCCACCGCGTTCGATGGCGATGCCGTCTTCGTGCAGCCGCCAGACCGCGCCGGTGCGCAGGCCGGCGCCACGGGTGACCACGCGCTCCTGCCAGTGGCCCGCGGTCGTCGTGCTGATGTAGACGCCCACCGATTCGAGCAGGGCCTCACCGGGCTCGGCGGGGATCTCCGCGAACGGCGGCACCTGGACGCTCTGCGTCCGGGACTTGCGCCGCCAGCCGCGCCACATCAGGAAGACGCAGATCAGGAAGAAGGCGAAGACCGCCAGGGTCAGCAGAATCCGGTCGCTCATGCGCTGATCTTCCCTTCCCGCGCGGTGATCCGCCCGCGCAGCAACGTCGCCGTCACCACGCCGGGGAGCCGCATTCCTTCGTACGGGGTGTTGGCCGCGATGCTCGCGAACTCCGCGCCCCGCACGGTCCATTCGGTGTCCGGGTCGACCAGCGTCAGGTTCGCCGGTTCGCCGACCTCGATCGGACGGCCGTGATCGGACAGGTTGCCGATCTCGGCGGGCCGCTCGCTCATCACCCGCGCGACGCCGCGCCAGTCCAGCAGGCCGGTGCGGACCATGGTCTCGACCACGATCGACAACGCGGTCTGGAGACCGAGCATGCCGGGCCGGGCCGAGTTCCACTCGCAGTCCTTGTCCTGGACGGCGTGCGGCGCGTGGTCGGTGGCGACGCAGTCGATGACGCCCTCGGCCAGCGCGGCGCGCAGCTTTTCGGCGTCGGATCCGGTGCGCAGCGGCGGGTTGACCTTGTTGACCGGGTCGTAGGTCGCGAGCCGCTCGTCGGTCAGCAGCAGGTGGTGCGGCGTGACCTCGGCCGAGACCTTGGTGCCGCGATCCTTGGCCCACTTCAGGATGTCGGCCGTGCCCGAGGTCGAGACGTGGCAGACGTGCAGCCGCGCGTTCGCGTGCTGGGCGAGCAGGCAGTCACGGGCGACGATCGACTCCTCCGCCGAAGCGGGCCAGCCGGTGTAGCCCAGGCGCGCGGCCTGCTCGCCTTCGTGCGCCTGCGCGCCGACGGTCAGCCGCGGCTCTTCGGCGTGCTGGGCGATGACCACGCCGAGCGCCGTCGAGTACTCCAGCGCGCGGCGCATGAGCAGCGGGTCCGCGACGCAGAGCCCGTCGTCGGAGAACACCTTGACCTGGGCTTCGGACTTGGCCATGGTGCCCAGTTCGGCGAGCTTCTCGCCCTTGAGGCCCACCGTGACCGCGCCGACCGGGTGCACGTCGACCAGCCCGGCCTCCTGGCCGCGCCGCCACACGTGGTCGACGATCACCGCGTTGTCCGCCACCGGATCGGTGTTGGCCATGGCGAACACCGCCGTGTAGCCGCCGAGCGCGGCCGCCGCCGAACCGGTGGCGATGGTCTCGGTGTCCTCGCGGCCGGGCTCGCGCAGGTGGGTGTGCAGGTCGACGAAGCCGGGGAGCAGCACCTGGCCGCCCGCGTCGATCACTTCGGCTGTGTCGTCGGTCGGCGCGTCGAGAGAACCGATGTCGGTGATGACCCCGTCCTCGACGAGCACGTCGACCGGGTCGCCCTCGCCGTAGGGTCGGGCGCCCTTGATCAGGACGGTGGTCACGCGGCGGCTCCTTCGCTGGCGAGCAGGTGGTAGAGGACCGCCATGCGCACGTGGACGCCGTTGCGGACCTGTTCGGTGATGGCCGAGGCCGGGGAGTCGGCGACCGCCGAGGCGATCTCCATCCCGCGCAGCATCGGACCGGGGTGCAGGACGACGGCGTGCTCCGGCAGGAGCTTCATCCGCCGCTCGTTGAGCCCGTAGGCGATCGAGTACTCGCGCGCGCTCGGGAAAAAGCCACCGTGCATGCGTTCGGCCTGCACTCGCAGCATCATGACCGCGTCGAGCGCGGGCAGTTCGGCGTCGAGTTCGTGCGACACCGTGACCGGCAGCGTCTCGACCCCGGCGGGCAGCAGCGTCGGCGGCGCGACGAGCACCACCTCCGCCCCCAGCGCGGACAGCAGGTGGATGTTCGACCGCGCGACCCGGCTGTGCAGGACGTCGCCGACGATCCCGATGCGGCGGCCCTCCAGCGAGCCGAGCCGCTCCCGCAGCGTGGCCGCGTCGAGCAATGCCTGCGTCGGATGCTCGTGCGTGCCGTCCCCCGCGTTGACGACCGAGGTGCCCGGCTCGGCCAGCCAACCGGCGAGGCGCTGCGCCGCCCCGGAGGCGGGGTGCCGGATGATCACGCAGTCGGCGCCGGCCGCGGCCAGCGTCAGCGCGGTGTCCCGCAGCGATTCACCCTTGTTGACCGAGGAACTCGACGCGGAGACGTTGATCACGTCGGCGCTCATCCACTTCCCCGCGATCTCGAACGAGACGCGGGTGCGGGTCGAGTTCTCGTAGAACAACGTGATGACGGTGCGGCCGCGCAATGTCGGCAGTTTCCGGACCTCGCGGCCCAGCAGGGTGTGCTTGAGCTCTTCGGCGGTGTCCAGCACGGCTGTCGCGAGCGCCGGGTCAAGCCCGTCGGTGGCGAGCAGGTGCTTCACGATCGATCTCCTTCTGGTGAAGCGCTCTCATTCAACGACCGCAGCAGAACCGAGTCCCGTCCGTCCACTTCGGACAGCAGGACCTCGATCCCCTCGGCACGCGAGGTGGGCACGTTCTTGCCCACGTAGTCGGCGCGGATCGGCAGTTCGCGGTGACCGCGGTCGACCAGCACGGCCAGCTGGACCGCGCGCGGGCGGCCGTGGTCGCGCAGGGCGTCGAGGGCGGCGCGGACGGTGCGGCCGGAGAACAGCACGTCGTCGACCAGGATCACCACCGCGTCGTCGATACCGGTCGGCGGCAGCTGCGAATGTTCGAGCGCGCGGGGCGGGCGGCGGCGGAGATCATCGCGGTAGAGCGTGATGTCCAGCGCGCCGGTCGGCGGACGGATGCCGGAGAACTCGGCGATCTTGTCCGCGAGCCGCAGGGCGAGCGGGGTACCCCGAGTGGGGATGCCCAGCAACACGGGCGGAGTCGAGCCACCGGCACCGAGAGCGGTCTTCTCGATGACCTGGTGGGCCATTCGGGCGATCGTGCGCGCGACATCACCGGACGAGAGCAGCTCACGCTCTCCCGCCGGTTCCGCCGCGCCACGCGGGCGTGACGACAAGGCGGACCTCCTTCCCCGCCTCTCTGGACGGGTCCTTAAAGGACGTCGACTTCCTGCGTAGCGAGGAAATCGAGTCGACACTAGCAGGAGTTGGGCCTCATTCTTACGGGTGGCGCGCCCCAGGTGACGAAGCCCTCGTGAAAGCACCCGCTTGACCTGGTGACAACTATGCGTAACCATTACTCTGAGTATTCGACTCGAGGAGTCCCCTGGACCGGTCACCCCGACCGGTTGGGGGTGAGGAAACGGAGAACCACCAGATGGGCGATTACGCCAAGGCGCTCGGGGCCAAGCTCCGCGGGATCCGCCAGCAGCAGGGCCTGTCCCTGCACGGGGTCGAGCAGAAGTCCGGAGGCCGCTGGAAGGCCGTCGTCGTCGGTTCGTACGAGCGCGGCGACCGCGCCGTCACCGTGCAGAAGCTCGCCGAGCTCGCCGATTTCTACGGTGTCCCGGTGGTCGAGCTGCTGCCGGAGGGCCGGGTGCCGTCGGGCGCCGAACCCGCCACGAAGATCGTCATCAACCTGGAGCGCCTTCAGCAGCTCCCGGCGGAGAAGGTCGGGCCGCTCGCCCGCTACGCGGCCACGATCCAGAGCCAGCGCGGCGACTACAACGGCAAGGTGCTCTCGATCCGCACCGAGGACCTGCGTTCGCTGGCGATCATCTACGACATGACCCCCGGCGAGCTCACCGAGCAGCTGATCGACTGGGGTGTGCTGCCGCCCGAGGCTCGACCGTCCAAAGAGGACTAGAGATGGCGACGTTTTCGGTCCGGGGGGACCGGAAACGCCAAGCAGAGCCACCGAGCAAGAGAACGGGCCGTGCCCTTGTGAGAGGACACGGCCCGTTGTCGTACGTCTTCTAGAGGACCGCGCGCAGCCTGTCGGCGATCGTGCCGATGCGGCCGAGCACGCCGTTGACGAACCGCGGCGAGTCGTCGGTCGACAGCTCCTTCGCCAGCCCGACGGCCTCGTCGATGGCGACCGGGTCCGGCACGTCCTCGGCCCACAGGAGCTCGTAGACGCCGACCCGCAGCACCGCGAGGTCCACCGGCGGCATCCGGTCCAGCGTCCAGCCCTGAGCGTGCTCGGAGAGCAGCTCGTCGATCTGGGTCTTGCGCCCGGTGACACCCTCGACCAGCGAGATCGTGTAGTCGGCGATCGGGTCGACCTCGACCGAACCGACCCTGTCCGCCAGCAGCGTCACCGCGTCGGCACCGCGCTGGGCGGCCTCGTACATCATCTCGACGGCACGCTTGCGGGCCTGCCGCCGGCTGATCGGCCCGCCGCGGTTCGGCGACTTGCCGGACTTGTCTGAGCCTGCCATCAGCTGGAGACGCGGCCCAGGTAGCGGCCGTCGCGGGTGTCGACCTTGATCTTCTCGCCGGTGGTGAGGAACAGCGGCACCTGGATCTCGGCGCCGGTCTCCAGGGTGGCCGGCTTGGTGCCACCGGTCGAGCGGTCGCCCTGCAGGCCCGGGTCGGTGTGCTGGACGATCAGCTCGACCGAGGTCGGCAGCTCGATGTACAGCGGGACGCCCTCGTGCACCGCGACCTGGACCTCGAAGTTCTCGAGCAGGTAGTTCGCGTTGTCGCCGACGGTCTCGGCCAGCACGGTGATCTGGTCGTAGGTCTCCGCGTCCATGAACACGAAGTCCGCGCCGTCCTTGTACAGGTAGGTCATGTTGCGGCGGTCGACGGTGGCCGTATCGACCTTCGTGCCCGCGTTGAAGGTCTTGTCGACGACCTTGCCGGTCAGCACGTGCTTGAGCGTGGTGCGGACGAACGCGCCGCCCTTGCCCGGCTTGACGTGCTGGAACGCGGTGACGGTCCAGAGCTGGCCGTCGAGGTTGAGGACGAGCCCGTTCTTCAGGTCGTTGGTGGTGGCCACGAGTGTGCAGTCTCCTGTGTCGATCTTCCGGGCCGCCGTCAGACGACCACGAGTTCCTTGGTGCTCAGCGTGAGGAGTTCGGGCGTACCTTCCCGCACGACCAGCGTGTCCTCGATGCGCACGCCTCCGCGTCCGGGCAGATACACACCAGGCTCGACGGTGACGGCCATACCGGCGGACAGTGTACCGACGCCGGTGGTGGCGAGGCTGGGCGCCTCGTGCACCTGCAGTCCGACGCCGTGGCCGAGACCGTGGCCGAACTCCTCGCCGCGACCCGCGTCGACGATCACCCCACGCGCCGCTTTGTCCACTTCGGACACTTCGGCACCGGGGAGGACGGCGTCACAGCCCGCCGCCTGCGCGCGCTGGACCAGCTCGTAGACCTCCTCCTGCCACGCCGCGGGCTTGCCGATCACGAACGTGCGGGTCATGTCGGAGTGGTAGCCGTCGACCGTGGCACCGAAGTCGATCTTGACGAAGCCGCCGGTCGCGAGCACGGCCGAGGTGGGCCGGTGGTGCGGGATCGCGGAGTTGGCGCCCGCCGCGACGATCGTGTCGAACGACGGCCCGGTGGAGCCGTGGCCGAGCATGCGATTCTCGAGGTCGCGGGCGACGTCCAGCTCGGTGCGGCCCGGCCGGAGCCCGCCCGCGGACACCAGGTCCTCCAGCGCCCTGTCGGCCGCCGCGCACGCCTGGCGCAGCGCCTCGATCTCCTGCTCGTCCTTGACCAGCCGCAGCTGCTCGACGAGACCGGGCGTCCGGACCAGCTCGACGCGGTCGAAGCGCACCTTGAGGTCCTCGTGCTGCTCGACGCTCACGTGCTGGCTCTCGAACCCGGTCTTGCCGAGCTTCTTCTCGGCCGCCAGATCGGCGAGCTTGGCCGCGCTCGCGCGGTCCAGCACCCTTTCGAGATCGGGTACCTCGGTCGCCGACTGGACCGTGTAGCGGCCGTCGGTGCAGAAGATCGTCTTGTCGTCGCCGCTCCCGTGGACGAGGAGGGCGGCGTTGGACCCGGTGAAGCCGGTCAGGTACCTGATGTTGAGCAGGTCCGTGACCAGCAGCGCGTCCACGCCGGAGTCGGCCAGCAGGGAACGCAGCGCCGCGCGGCGGCGAGAGAAGTATTCACGCACTGTCGCATTATGTCGCGCGCTGACGGCCGGTGGTCCGTGAAGGCCTCCTTGAGGGACTCTGGGTCCCTCAAGGAGGCCTTCACGGACTTGACCGCACTGGTCGCTACTGGCGAGTTAAGCTTCACCAATGGCACCGTGGCTGACTCGTGGACTCGTGATGGCGCTGCTGCACGGCGCGGCCGTCACCGTGCTGGCCAAGTACGAGGTCTTCAACCCCACCGACAAGACCCTCTTCACCTCCCTCGCCCTCGCCGTCCTGGTCGGCGCGGCGGCGGGCTGGAGCGCCGTCGACGCCTGGCAGGGCAAACCCGAACGCGGCAGGAACTGGTTCATCGCGGCGCTGATCGCCGGCCCGGTCTCCGGCGTGCTGTACGTGATCGGCCGCGCGGTGTTCGTCGACCAGACCGGCGCCTCGGAGCTCGGCGGCGCGCTCACCGGCGGCGCCGCGTTCTCCGCCCTGCTGGTGCTGATCCCGGCCGGGCTCGGCCTGTTCGTCGGCGGGCTCATCGCCAAGAAGGCCCCGGAAGACGACGACGAGGACGAAGTTCAGCCCGCGAGCGAGAAGCCCGCCGGGAAGCCGTCCCAGGCCTGATCGCTGATCTCTTCGACGGTCGAGTCGTTCAGCCCCGCCGGGCCCGCGTCCGGCATCGCGTACAGCTTGCCGTCGAGCACCACGGCGAACCCGCGGCCCGGCGCGCGCACCATCCTCGCCCCGGCGCTCAGGCGCGCCGCCTGCGGGAACTTGTCGACGACCTTGATCCGCTGGTCCAGCACCTCGCCCGCGAGCGCCGCCGCCACCGAGCGCCGGTCGACCCGCACGAGGCTGCCGCCGGCGACCAGGTCGATGGTCCGCTGCGGCGACGGCATCGCGACGCCTTCGAACGAGGTCCGGATCCGGGCGTCGCCGTCGCAGGCCCGCGAACCGCGGACGTCGAGGCCGAAATGTTTGAGGTCGGTCGGCGCCCCCGCGCCGCCGACGATCGTGGCACGGACGACGTCGAACGGGACCCGCTCGCAGACGTCGCCCGAGGAAACCGGCGCGTGCCCGTCGGGCCGCCGGACCAGCCCGGGGCCCTCCTTCCACGCGCCGGGGATGAGCACCGGCCGGTACGGCTGTGCGGAGAAGTCCCTGGTCCAGAAGGTGAGCGTGGTGCCGGCGTCGGTCTCGTGCGCGATCACGAACGCGTCGAGCGCGCCGACCCACATCAGGTCGGTGCTGAACCCGTCGACCAGCGAGCGCGTACGCGGCGAGATCGTGCTGGGCTTGGCGACGAAACCCTGCTCCCCCAGCGTTTCCACGCCCTGGGTGAACGCCGCGTCCTTGGCGCGGAGCAGGAACTGCCCGGCGCCGTTCCACCCGGCGGCCTTGGCGGTGGTGTCGGTGAAGAGCACGTAGAACCAGCCGTCGAGGTACACCGCCGAGGGCTGACCGGCGCCGTAGACGTTGTCACGGTGCACGTCGTGCGCGGGCCCGATGAT
This sequence comes from Amycolatopsis azurea DSM 43854, assembly GCF_001995215.1. Lineage (GTDB taxonomy): Bacteria > Actinomycetota > Actinomycetes > Mycobacteriales > Pseudonocardiaceae > Amycolatopsis > Amycolatopsis azurea. Next base: position 261,741 of record NZ_MUXN01000016.1, on the reverse strand, counting down.
CGGCTGCCCGCCCGCCGCGCGGGTCCAGGTGAGCCCATCGGGACTGGTGGCGAGCCCGATCGAGTTGCCGAGCGCGTGATCGCCCGCCGCGCCGGTGTAATACATGTAGTAGGTCGAGCCGACCTTGATCACCGACGGATCACAGGTGTGCATCCCGTCGAAACCGCCGGGCGCGCCGGAGAACACCGCCGCCGGACCGCCACCGGACGGACCGGTGAAAGGACCGTCGAGCGACGGGGACTGCGCGTAGAGGACGTCGTCACCGGGCGGCTGGGCGCTGCCGTACTGGCTGCACCACCACATCTTGAGTTTGCCGCCATCGCGCATCACGGTCGGGCCGTAGTTGTAGACCGCGTCCTGATCGCCCGCGCCCACCACGCCACCGCCGGCCCGGGGATCGCTCGTCGCGAGTTCGACGTCCATCGGCCGCGGCTTTTCCTTGGGCGGCTGCTGGGCTCCGCCTATCCCGCCGCCCTTGCCGTCGGCCTGGGACTGGACGGTGCCGTCGCTGCACGCCATGAGGACCGCGCCGGCCGAGAGGAGGGCCACCACGAGACGGGCGGGTCGCCGACCCCCACGAAAAAGGCGCATGATGGCCGAGTGTAGCGAGACTTAACCCAGCCGGGTGACATCAGTCCCCGGTAGGGCGACCAATTCCACTTCGAAGCCATCGGTGTTTTCGAGGTAGGCGGCGTAGTGGTGATCACCCCCCGCAGTCGGATACTTGTCCGCGAACATCGCCGACCAGCCGTGTTCGAGCGCTTTCGAAGCCAGTTCGTCCACCCGATCGGGGGACTCGACGTGCAGGGCGAGGTGGTTCAGACCCGGTGCGGTCCGCTCGTGCTTTTCGCCGCTGAGCGCGGGAGAACGCTCGACGACGAGGTATGTCGCGCCGTGCTTCCAGCTGACTCCGGCGGGCCAGCGCTGGAACTCACGCCAGCCGAGTTCGCGCAGCAGCCAGCCCCAGCTCTCCTCCGCCCGGACGAGATCCGGCACCCACAGTTCGATGTGGTGGGCCTTGCCGTGCTCCGAGGGCAGCGCGACGAACACGCGATGCGGTCCGCTGCCGTAGTGGTCGCCACCGCCGACGTCGAGGAAACCCAAGCGCCGCACCAGGTTTTGACTGGCCACATTGGACTCGCCGACCAGCGCCCACACCGACGACAGGCCGAGCCCGACGAGTCCGTGCTCCAGCAGGGCACGCGCGGCCTCGGTCGCCAGCCCCTGCCCGCCGTGCGCACGCGACAGGTAGTAGCCGATCTCCGGGACGCCGCCCGGCAATTCCTCCGACGGCCGCAGATGCGCGAGACCGATGACCTCGCCGTCGCGGTCGATCGTCCAGTGCCCCATCCCCGCCGGTCCGGCGTAGGACAGCCGGCGGCCGACCATTTCGCGAATCCGCTCCGGTTCGGTCAGCGGGACCGCGAAATGCGCGCTCATCTGCGGGTCGGCGAAGAGCTTGATGACCGCTTCGGTGTCGGCCTCGGTCAGTGCGCGCAGCCGCAGCCTCGCGGTCTCGATCGCGGGCGGGTTGTTCATGCCGCGTTCGTGGCCATCCAGCGCAGGGCCAACGGGTAGCCGTCGACCCCGAGCCCGGCGACGACCGCGGTCGCGATGTCCGACAGCACGCTGTGGTGCCGGAACTGCTCGCGTTTGTGCACATTGGAGATGTGCAGCTCGATCAACGGCGCTTTGAGCTGGGCGGCGGCGTCGCGCACCGCGATCGAGTAGTGCGTCCACGCGGCCGCGTTGAGCACCACCGGCCAGCCCGCGTCGGCGGCCTCGTGCAGCCAGCCGACCATCTCGCCCTCGTGGTCGGTCTGCCGGACCTCGACGTCGATCCCGAGTTCCTTCCCGGTGCCGACGCAGGTCGACACCAGGTCGGCGTGCGTCGTGGACCCGTAGATCCCCGGTTCGCGCAGGCCGAGCCTGCCGAGGTTGGGACCGTTGAGGACGAGCACCTTCACAGCAGCACGCTCCCGCCGGCCTTCGGGGGCTCGCCCGCCACCACCGAGTACGCCGCCGCGAGCAGCGACGGGTCCGGCCCTTCCAGCCTGCCGGGCTTCGCGAGCCCGTCGAGGACGACGAAGCGCAGCACACCCGACCGGGTCTTCTTGTCGCCCTTCATGGTCTCCAGCAGCTGCGGGAGGGCGTCCGGGTCGTAGGTCGTCGGCAGGCCCAGGAGCTTGAGGACCGACGTGTGCCGCTCCGCGGTGGCGTCGTCGAGACGACCGGCCAGCCGCGCGAGCTCGGCGGCGAACACCAGGCCGACGCTGACCGCCGCGCCGTGACGCCACCGGTACCGCTCACGGCGTTCGATGGCGTGGGCGAGGGTGTGGCCGTAGTTGAGGATCTCGCGCAGGTTCGACTCGCGCAGGTCCGCGGCGACGACGTCGGCCTTGACCTGGATCGAGCGAAGGACCAGCTCGCCGATGACCTCGCCGGTGGTGTCCAGCGCGGTGGCCGGGTCCTGCTCGACGAGTTCGAGAATGCGCGGGTCCGCGATGAACCCGGCCTTGACGATCTCGGCCATCCCGGCGACGAGTTCGTTGGGCGGCAACGTCTCCAGCGTCGCGAGGTCGACCAGGACCGCGCTCGGCTCGTGGAAGACGCCCACGAGGTTCTTGCCTGCCTCGGTGTTGATGCCGGTCTTCCCGCCGATCGCGGCGTCGACCATGCCCAGCAGCGTGGTGGGCACGTTGACCAGGCGGACGCCGCGCATCCAGGTCGCGGCGACGAAGCCTGCCAGGTCGGTCACGGCACCGCCGCCGAGTCCGACGACCACGCCCTGGCGGTCGAGGCCGATGCGGCCGAGGACCTCCCAGCAGAAGCTGGCGACGGTGAGCGCCTTGCCGTCTTCCGCGTCGGGGATCTCGACCCGGTGCGCGTCGATACCGGCCGCGGCCAGTTCGTCGCGGATGGCCTCGGCGGTGGTCGTCAGCGTCGGCGGGTGGATCAGCGCGACCTTGGAGGCGCCGGTGAGCTGCTCGGTGAGCTCGCCCAGCAGGCCCCGGCCGACGACGACGTCGTACGGCTTGGGGGTGTTGACGGTGATGCGGACCGGTTCGGTCATCGTTCCCCTCACTTCGGCGGAAGCCGCTTGGCCCTCGCGACCTCGCAGGTGATCTTGCCCTTGACCGGGGTGTCGCCCGGGATTTCCTCGGTCACCTTCTGGCCGGGCGTCATCCGGTTCTTCGCGAACAGCGCTTCACCGGAGGCCTTGCCGTCGGCGTCCTTGATCGCGATGGTGACGGCGTAGCGCGCGTCCTCACCGGTGCTGTTGGTGACCTCGATGGTGACCTTCGGGGTGTAGCCGCCGCTGTCGCACTTGGTGACCTTGACGTCCGCGGCGACATCCGCTTCGGGCGCCGCCGAGGCAGGCGCGCCACTGGTCGCGGCGCCGGTCTGGATGACGTCGGCGCCCGCGGGCTGCTTCTCCTCGCCGCACGCGGTCAGGGTCAGGGCCGCGACGGCGAGCAGTACTCCGGCGGTGGTGCGCTTCATGCTCGTTCCTTGCTGATCTCGGCCAACCCGATGAGCGCGGCCTGGACGACCTCGTCGGCGGTCAGCCGGTCCGTCTCGATCTCGAACGTGGCCACCTCGCGGTACATGGGCAGCCGCGCGTCGAGCAGCGCCTTGTAGGTGGCGCGGGGATTCACCCCGGCCAGCAGCGGGCGCGCGGTCGACAGGCCCGCGCGCTGCACACCCGCGGCCATCCCGACGTTGAGGAAGATCACGGTGTGCCCGGCCAGCCGCTCCCGGGTGCCCGGGGTGATCGGCGCTCCCCCGCCCAGCGAGAGGACGCCGTCGTGTTCGGACAGCGCCTTCGCGACCATCTCCTCTTCCAGCGCGCGGAAGGCGGGCTCGCCCTCCTCGGCGAAGATGTCGGTGATGGGCTTGCCCGCACTGGCGACGATGTCGTCGTCGCTGTCGCGGAAGGCGAGCCCGAGCCGGGCGGCGAGCGCCGGGCCGACCGTGCTCTTGCCCGAGCCCGGCGGCCCGATGATCACCGCGCGAGGAGTCACCAGCGCTCCTCGAGCGCCTTCAGGTAGGCCTCGGCGTTGCGCTTGCCCTCGGCCAGCGAGTCGCCGCCGAACTTCTCCAGCGCGGCGTCCGCGAGGATCAGCGCGACCACCGACTCCAGCACGACACCGGCGCGGGGTACCGCGCAGACGTCGGAACGCTGGTGGATGGCGACCGCGGGTTCACCGGTCGTGACATCCACAGTGGACAGTGCTTTGGGGACGGTCGAAATCGGCTTCATGGCCACGCGCACGCGCAGCGGCTCGCCGTTGGTGATGCCGCCTTCGAGGCCGCCCGCGCGGTTGGACCGGCGGGTCACCCCGACCGGGCCGGTGCCGCGGTCGATCTCGTCGTGGGCCTGGCTGCCCCAGCGCCGGGCCGTGGTGAAGCCGTCTCCGACCTCCACGCCCTTCATCGCCTGAACGCCCATGAGCGCGCCGGCGAGGCGGGCGTCGAGCCTGCGGTCCCAGTGGACGTGCGAGCCGAGGCCCGGCGGGAGGCCGTAGGCGATCACCTCGATCACGCCGCCGACGGTGTCACCCGCCTTCCGCACGGCGTCGACCTCGGCGACCATCGCGTCGGTCCCCTCCTGGCCGAAGGCGCGGACCGGGCTCTCGTCGATGGCGGGCAGGTCCGACGCCACGGGCAGCGGGCCTTCCGGCGCCGAGGCGCCGCCGATGGACACGACGTGGCTGAGGATCTCGACCCCGAGCAGCTGCTTGAGGTACGCGCGGGCCACCGTGCCGAGCGCCGTCCGGGACGCGGTCTCGCGGGCGCTCGCGCGCTCCAGCACCGGACGGGCCTCGGGGAAGCCGTACTTCTGCATACCGGGCAGGTCCGCGTGGCCGGGCCGGGGACGGGTCAGCGGCTCGTTGCGCGCCAGGCCTGCCAGCTCCTCGGCGGGCACGGGATCGGCCGACATGACCTTCTCCCACTTGGGCCACTCGGCGTTCTCGATCTGGACCGCGACGGGGCCGCCCTGGGTGAGCCCGTGCCGGACGCCGCCGGTGAACTCGATGTGGTCGGTCTCGAAGCCCATCCGGGGGCTGCGGCCGAAGCCGAGCCTCCGTCGCGCGAGCTGCTCGCTCACCTCGGCGGTGGTGACCTCGACCCCGGCGGGCATCCCTTCCAGGATGGCGGCGAGGGCGGGTCCGTGCGATTCCCCTGCGGTTATCCAGCGCAACACCTGACAGATCCTGTCACAACCTCCTCTCCGTCCCAGGACAGGCCGGGCTATCCCGGACCGGGTCCGGCGAAGACGGCGAGCGCCCACGCCGCGACCAGGAGACCGGGTCCGTGCGGCACCGCGGGATGGCGGGGCCCGCCCACCGCGAGCGCCACGCTCAGTAGCGCCGCGGCGACGGCGCCGAGCACGACCGACGGCCAGCCCGTCGCGGCGAGGACCGCGCCGACGCTCCCGGCGAGCTTCACGTCACCGGCGCCGAGCGAACGCGGCGACAGCGCGTGGACGAGCGCGTGCGCCCCGCCGAAGACCAGCGCGCCCAGCACGGCCCGCCAGACGATGGCCGCCCCGCCCCCGTGCGCGGCGACCGCCAGCGCGGCGGCCAGCGCCGGATACGCGGGCAAGGTCAGGATGTCGGGCAGGCGGCGGTACTTGAGGTCGGCGAGCGCCAGCGGGACCGCGAAGACGGTCAGGACGGCGGGGACCGCGAGCCACCACGACGGCCAGGCACCCGCTTGGTATCGCAGCCAGACCGCGACGAGCGCCACCGCCGCGAGGGCGGCCGCCCAAGCCGTCACCGGCGCTCCCGCCCGGCGCAGGCAGGAGCGCGTGGCGAGCGCCGATCCGGCGCCCGCCACCGCGAAGGCGATCGGCATGAACACAAGATCAAGAGTGCGCCCGGCGACTCGCGGGAGGCAAGGATTTCTTTTCGTGACAGGGACTTTCACGCACTTTCGGCAGGGCGGGCGTGGGCTGAAGGGGCCTTTCGTCACGTCTCACGCGGCGAAGGGCCCTTTCGCCGCATCGCATGCGGCGAAAGCGTCCTTCAGC
>NZ_MUXN01000016.1:190170-255648 GCF_001995215.1 Amycolatopsis azurea DSM 43854 | reverse complement strand
CGTGAGTGGCGATTCGGGTTATTGAGGCGTAGGGCAAAGATGGCCTGTTCCTTCGCCCGCCCGCCGACCTCGGGTGTTACGAAAGCCACTTTCGCAACGTTGAAGGTTGCGAAAGTGGCTTTCGCAACGCATCCGGGCCTCCGCCGCCCACGAGACCCGCCGACACCGGTCCGTGAAGGCCTCCTTGAGGGACCCAGAGTCCCTCAAGGAGGCCTTCACGGACTTGGCATCCGACAGGACACCTTTGCCCTACGCCTCAATAGAACCCGAATCGCCACTCACGACCAACCCGACCCAATCCACCCCGCCCCCGGTACCGAAGTCCTGTCATGACACCGGGATCAGGGGTTCATCCGCAGCAGCGGGAGACCCGAGGGCGTGCGGATCTCCAGCGCCTTGATGTCGCCGGTGCGCATCGCGGTGCCGACCACGATGTGCGCGGTGTCCTTGGGCATCGCGCGCCAGGACGCCAGTTCGCTGGTGCCCCCGTCGGCGGCGACGGCGACCAGGATGTAGTCGCCGGTGCGGTTGCCGCCGTAACTGCACGTCATGTCGACCTTCGTGCCGGTGTCCGTGGCGGACATGGCGACCTCGGCGGTCACCGGGTAGTCGCCGAGCGGGGTCATCGGGTCGCCCGCCGCCGCGATCGGCCCGGTCAGGACGACCACGAGCGCGACACCGGCGGCGACGGCGATCCCGGCCGCGGTGGTGGTGATCGCCCGTTGGATCCGTCTTCCCCGGCGGACCCGTTTGAGCACGGCGGGCAGCAGTTCCGGCGAGGGCGCCGGTTCCTCCTCCAGCAGCGCGGGGGCACCGGCTTGGGCGAGCAGGCCGGGGATCCCGGCCAGATCCCGCACGGACGCGGCGCACTCGGCACAACCACGGAGGTGCCGCTCGTACGCGGACCGGTCTTCCGGGGACAACGCACCGAGCACGTAGGCCGCGTCGTAGGTGGCGAAGGGGTCGGTCATTGAGTCACCCCTCTTTCCTCCAATACGAGCCGCAACGCCCGCAGGGCGTAGTGCGTCCGCGACTTGATCGTCCCTTCGGCCACACCCAGCCGCTTCGCCGCGTCGGCGACGGAGTAACCCTGGAAGTAGCACAGGACGAGGACGTCTCGATGCCTCGGCGAGAGTTCGCCGAGGGCTTCGGCGACCAGCCAGCCCTGGACCGCCCGCTCGGTGCCGTCGGTGACCGCCGTTTCGGGCGGTTGACCGGTCACCACCTCCGGATGCGCCTCGGCCGCCCGCCAGTCGTCGATGGCGATCCGTCTCGCCACGGTGAACAGCCAGCCCCGCGCCGATCCCTCGGACTGGTCGAGCACCTTGGCGTTGCGCCAGGCCCGCAGCAGCGTCTCCTGGACGACGTCCTCCGCGCGGACCCGGTCGCCGCTGGTGAGGTGCAGCGCGTAGGACCAGAGCGCCGCGGCGTGCTCGTCGTGCAGAGCCCGCATCAGCCGGTCCTCCGCGAATTCCTTCACCGATCCGTGCTTTCGCGGCCACGGAGCAGCGGGAGGGCGAAGATCACGCAAGCGGCTTCGGTGATCACTCCCCAGAGCTCGGCCTGGGAGGTGAAGCGCTCCGAGACGCCGAAGAACCCGGTGGTCAGCGAGAGCACGTACGCGCCCAGCGTCGCCAAGCCGAACCCGATCGCCGCGAGCGCGGGAAGCCAGTGGTGCCAGGCCAGGACGGCGATCGCGATGACCACGCCCGCGACGACGTTCACCAGGAAGAGCGGTCCGACGACGTCCGTTTCGGACGCCCAGTCCTGCCATACGACGTAATGCACCCACGCCGAGCCGAGCAGGCCCGCCGCCACCACCGCCCGCAACAACCACCGGATCATGTCCGTATCTCTTTCCGCGTGTTCGGTTCCCCCATGCCCTTGAACACGGAAAAGCGGGCCTCTCGGTTCAATTCCGCACCCGATGGCCGCCGAAATTGAACCGGATGGCCGCCGCGGCCGTGTGTAAGGGCATGACTGCCGAACTCCACTCCCGCCGCACCGTCCTGACCACCGGGGCCGCCGTCGCCGGCGCGGCCGTCGGTGCCGTGGCCCTCACGGCCTGCGGAAGCGACGCCCCGTCGTCCGGCTCGGCCGCCGCACCGCCGGCCTCGGCGCCGGGCGAGACGCTGGCCGCGCTCGCCGACATCGAGGTCGGCCAGGCGAAGGCCGCCAAGACCGCCGACGGCAAGGACGTCATCGTCACCAGGACCGCCGAAGGCACGGCGGCCGCGTTCAGCGCGATCTGCACGCACCAGGGCTGCGCGGTCGTCCCGGCCGGCGCGGAGCTGAAGTGTCCTTGCCACAACTCGATCTTCGACGCGAAGACCGGCGCGGTCAAAAAGGGACCGGCGGACCAGCCGCTGCCCTCGATCGCGGTCAAGGTCGCGAACGGCCAGGTCGTCACGGCCTGACGAACACACGAAAGAGGTCCCTTTAGGACGGAATTCCGTCCTAAAGGGACCTCTTTTGATCCGAAGGTTCAGCTGTCCCAGGTGAAAATCGGGTCGCCCGACTCGACGTCGCCGCCGGTGATCAGTCCGGAAAGGACTTCGGCCTTCGCGTCGAGCGCCACCACGGGCACGATCGGCGAGTAGCCCGCGGCCTTGACCGCGTCGGGGTCCCAGCCGACGACCGGCTGCCCGGCACGGACGGCCTCGCCCTTGACGACGTGGAGGGTGAACCCCTCGCCCTTCTGCTTCACCGTGTCGATCCCGAGGTGGACCAGCACTCCCCGGCCGTCTTCGGTGGCCACCACGAAGGCGTGCGGGTGCAGGGTCACGACGGTCCCGTCGACCGGCGCGACCGCGTCCTGGCGCCCGCCCGAGGGCAGGACCGCGATGCCGGGGCCGACCATCGCCTGCGCGAAGACCGGATCGGGCACTTCGGTCATAGCGGTCGTCTTACCGCTCACCGGGCTGAGGATCTCGAGACTCACAGCAGATCCTCGATGTCACTGGCGATCGTGTCGGCCTCGGGCCCCACGATCACCTGGACACCGGCACCCATGCGCACGACGCCCATCGCGCCGGCGGCCTTCAGCGCCGGCTCGTCGAGCAGGCTCATGTCTTCGAGCTCACAGCGGAGCCGGGTGATGCACCCCTCCACCTCGATGACGTTCTCGGCACCGCCGAGCGCCGCGAGGATCTTTTCCGGCCTGTCATCCGCCATCGCGGTCTCCTTGTTCCCTGTCGGTTTCCCACATGCGAACCAGCTGTACTACGCCGTTCGCCGACTCGCACCCGATCCCTGGCCACGAACGCGTAACGGTGGTTGACACCCGCTCGTGCGACGGAGCATCCTGCCCCATCGGATCATTGGTCTAGACCGGAACGTACCAATCTTCCGGACCAGATGCGAGTACGGGTCACCCAACACGACCGGCCCGAAAGGACGGTGACTGTCATGAGCGCTTCGGCGCAGGTGCCGCCGTCCGACCGTGTGATCAACGGACCGACGCCCAAGCACGCCCAGCTGCGGGAGATTCTGCGCCGCACGGTGGAGCGTGAGCTACCCCCCGGTTCGCCGATCCCCTCGGAACGTGACCTCGCCGAGACCTACCAGGTGTCGCGGCTCACGGTCCGCTCGGCGATCGGCAAGCTGGTCGAAGAAGGACTCCTGTCGCGCGTGCGCGGCAAGGGGACCTTCACCGCCGCCAGGCGGATGGAACTGCAGCTCTACCTGATGTCCTTCACCGAGGACATGCGCCGTCGCGGAATGACCCCGACCACGGAGGTCGTCAAGACCGCCACCGAGGTCCCGCCCGCTCCCTCGGCGCACGCCCTCGGTCTGACCGCCGGGACCCCGGCACACCGGCTGGTACGGCTCCGCCGTGCCGACGGGGTGCCGCTGGCGGTCGAACGCGGGTGGTATCACGCGGGCCGGATGCCCGGTCTGCTCGACCTCGATCTCACCCGATCGTTGTACGTCCAACTCGCCCAGTCGTACGACCTGCGCCCGGACCACGCTTGGCAGACGGTCTGGGCCGAATCCGCGGACCGCGAAACGGCACGCCTGCTCGGCATGCGCGCCGGCAGTCCGCTCCTTGTCTTCCGCCGGGTCTCCAGCGTCAACGGGGAACCGATCGAAGACATGACTTCCTGGTACCGGGGCGATCACTACCAGGTCACCATGCAGCTGGACCGGAACACCCCGGATTCCGGTCAACATCCTCACTACGGAGGTACCCGATGAGCTCCACCACCGCGGAGGGGGCGAAGGGCAAAGGCAAGGGACTGGCCGGGCTTCAGCGCTTCGGCCGCAGCCTCATGCTTCCCATCGCCGCCCTGCCCGCCGCCGCGCTCCTGTCCAGGCTCGGTCAGCCCGACCTGCTCGGCAAGGACGGCCTCGGCTGGGACAAGGCCGCTGCGGCCATCGGCGCGGCGGGCGACTCGCTGTTCAACTGGCTGCCGCTCCTGTTCGCGGTGGGTATCGCTGTCGGGTTCGCCCGGAAGAGCGACGGTGCCACGGGCCTCGCGGCCGTCGTCGGCTTCTTCGTCTTCACCAGCGTCCTTCGCGTCTTCGCACCGTTTGAAGAGCTTCCCGGCTGGGACCCCGAAAAGCCCGCCGGCCTGATGCTCAACCCGATCAAATGGCCCTACAGCGTGCTGGCCGGTGTGATCGTCGGTCTCGTCACCGCGCTGCTGTGGCAGAAGTTCTACCGCATCAAGCTGCCGCCGTACCTGGCCTTCTTCGGCGGCCGCCGGTTCGTGCCGATCATCACCGCCCTGGTGCTGCTGGTCCTCGCGGTGCCGCTGGGCCTGGTCTTCCACTGGGTCAACGACGGCATCCAGGCCGCCGGTGAAGCGGTCACCGGCGCGCCCGTGGTCGGTGGCGGTATCTACGGCTTCCTCAACCGGCTCCTGATCCCGGTCGGTCTGCACCAGCTGCTGAACGTGCCGGTGTGGTTCATCTTCGACGGTGGCGACCTGACCCAGTTCTTCAAGGGCGACCCGACCCGCGGCACCTTCATGACCGGGTTCTTCCCGATCTTCATGTTCGCCATCCCCGCCGCGGCGCTGGCGATCTGGCAGAGCGCGAAGCCCAGCCAGAAAAAGATCGTCGGCGGTGTGATGATCGCCGGTGCGCTGACCTCGTTCCTGACCGGTGTCACCGAGCCGATCGAGTTCTCGTTCATGTACGTCGCGTGGCCGCTGTACCTGATCCACGCGGTCCTGACCGGTACCTCGCTGGCGCTGGTGAACGCGCTCGACATCCACCTCGGCTTCGGGTTCTCGGCCGGTGCGATCGACTTCGGGCTCAACTTCAGCCACCCGGCGGCGAGCAGCAACGTCTGGCTGCTCATCCCGATCGGCCTGGCCTACGCGGTCGTCTACTACGTGATCTTCCGTTTCGTGATCACCAAGTGGAACCTGCGGACCCCGGGACGCGAGGACGACGCGATCGAAGCCGATCTCGAAGCCACCGCGGCGAAGCCCGTCAAGTAGTTTCAGCTCAGAAGAACAAAGGCACGAAAGGGAAAGAACATGCCGGAGAAACGCGTCACCGTGGCCAGCAAGGTGGGCCTGCACGCCAGGCCCGCGGCGACGGTCGCCAAGGCGGCCGCGGCGCAGCCCGTCGCGGTGAACATCGCCAAGGCGGGCGGCGACCCGGTCGCGGCCGGCAGCGTGCTGAACCTGATGACGCTCGCCGCCGGTTTCGGCGACGAGGTCATCATCAGTGCCGAGGGTGAAGGCGCCGAGGCGGCCGTCGAGGCCATCGCCGAGCTGGTGGCGACGGACCTCGACGCCTGATCCCCATCCCTGCGAAGCCCGGGCCGCCCCGACCGGCCCGGGCTTCGTAGGGTGTTGGCATGGAAAGCGTGCGCGAGATCGAACAGTGGCCGGTGGACAACGCCGCCACGGCCGTGGTGACCGCCGCCGGTGACGTGCTGGGCACGCACGGCGACCCGACGAAGGTGTACCGGCTGGCGTCGGTGACCAAACCGCTCACCGCCTACGCCGCGCTGATCGCCATCGAAGAGGGCGTCGTCGAACTCGACACCCCCGCCGGGCCGGAGGGCTCCACGATCCGGCATCTGCTCGCGCACACCTCGGGCCTGGCCTTCAACGAGCACAAGCCGATGGCCGCGCCGGGCAACCGCCGCCTGTACTCCAACGCCGGGTTCGAGCAGCTCGCCGACGCGCTCACCGAACATTCCGGTATCCCCTTCGCCGACTACCAGGCGGAGGCGCTTTTCCAGCCGCTGGGCATGAAGTCGACCAAGCTGACCGGTTCCCCCGCCTCCGGCGCGGAGTCCACTGTGGACGACCTGGTCGCTTTCGCCGCCGAATTGCAGGCCCCGAAACTCATCGCCGCCGAAACGGTGCGCGAGGCGACTTCCGTGGTCTTCCCCGGGCTTTCCGGCGTCCTGCCGGGCTTCGGCCACCAGAAGCCGAACGACTGGGGCCTCGGGTTCGAGATCCGCGACCACAAGAGTCCACATTGGACAGGCTCGTCGAGCTCGCCGCGGACGTTCGGCCACTTCGGGCAGTCCGGCACGTTCCTCTGGGTCGATCCCGACGCCGGTGCCGCCTGTGTCGCGCTCACCGATCGCGCTTTCGGCCCGTGGGCGGCCGAGGTGTGGCCGCCTTACACCGACGCCGTGCTCTCGGAGCTGCGCGGCCTCACTCCATGACGCGGACCGGCGAACCCGCCTGGAAGGCCGCGATGTCCTCGACCGCATCACGGTAGAAGATCTCGTAGGCCTCCCGGGTCACGTAGCCGATGTGCGGGGTGAGCACGACGTTGTCCAGCGTCCGCAGCGGATGTCCGGACGGCAACGGCTCGACGTCGTACACGTCCAGCGCGGCGACCGCGATCTCCTTGCGGCGCAAGAAGTCCACCAGGGCGGCTTCGTCCACGATCGGGCCGCGCGAGGTGTTGACCAGCATCGCCGTCGGCTTCATCGCGGCGAGTTCGGCCGCGCCGACCAGCCCCCGGCTGCGGTCGCTGAGCACCAGGTGCACCGAGAGGACGTCCGCGCGGGCGAACAGCTCGTCCTTCGACACCGCCGTCACGCCGTGGGGGTCGGCCTTCTCCTGCGTCAGGTTCTGGCTCCACGCGATGGTCTCCATGCCGAACGCCTGGCCGATCCTGGCCGCGCCGGCGCCGAGCCTGCCGAGGCCCAGCAGCCCGAGGGTCTTGCCGGACAGGATCGTGCCGACCGTCGTCTGCCAGCCGCCTTCGCGCATGTTCTTCGACTCCACCGGCACGTTCCGCGCGGCGGCGAGGATCAGCGCCCAGGTGTGCTCGGCGGCGGGGGCCGCGATGTACCCGGTGGAGGAGACGACCACGCCGTTGCGCCGGGCGGCGGCGACGTCGATCGCGGCGTTGCGGTGGCCGGTGCTCACCAGCAGCCTGAGCGCGGGCAGCCGGTCGAGCACCTCGGCGGGGAAGCGGGTGCGTTCTCGCATCGCGACCACGACCTCGAAGTCCCGCAGGCGGGCCACGACGTCGGCGGGGTCCGCGAACGGCTTCGTGAACACCTCGATCTCGGCGCCGAGGGAGTCCCAGTCCCCGAAACCGAGCGCCACTTCCTGGTAGTCGTCGAGAATCGCGATCTTCATCCCCTCAGGCTAGTTCAGCTCTTTCGAAGAAACCGGACGGCGGGAACTCTGGTTCCATGGCGGCGAGGTGTATCTCGAGCAGAGGAGAGGGATGGACGACGGCGAGATCTTGGCCTGGACCGAGACGGCACGGCTGAGCTTCGCGGAACTGCTGGAAGGCCTGGACGAGAAGGACTGGTCGGCGAAGACCCTGTGTACGGAATGGACGGTTCACGCGCTGGCCGCCCATCTGGCGCAGACCACCAGGAACCGGCTCAAGGACACCCTCGTCGGCATCGTCAAGGCCAGAGGGAACTGGGACCGGATGAACGTCGACCAGGCCATCGCCTACGGCACCCGGTTCTCCCCCGCCGAACTCGTCGCCCAGATCCGCGAGGACGCCGGATCACCGCGCCGCTCGCCCGGCGCGAAACCGATCGACCCGCTCGCGGACGTGCTGATCCACGGCCAGGACGTCGCCCGACCGCTCGGCATCGCCAGGCCGATGCCGGAGAAGCCGGCGATCGCCTCGCTGGAGCACCTTCTCGTCAGCCCGTTCTGGGGTGCCAAGAAGCGCTGCCGGGATCTCCGGCTGATCGCCACCGACGCCGAGTGGTCCGGCGGAGCGGGCTCCGAAGAGGTCCGGGGCCCGCTCGTCGACCTGCTCCTGGCCGTGAGCGGCCGGAGCGCCGGCCTGGCCGCGCTCAGCGGCCCGGGCGCCGCGCTGCTCGGCGCCCGCTGAGGGTCACCAGCGCGGGACGAACACGTCGACCCGCACCAGGTGATGGTCCGAGGCGTCGTTGAGCCGGGCCAGCGGCGAATCGGGCAGCGGCCAGAACACCTCGGCGCGCCAGGGGAACAGGCCCTTGGACGGCAGGACGTAGTCGATCCGCAGGTTCCCCGGCGCGTTGTCGTTGAAGTCTCCGGTGTCGAAGTAGGGGTCGCCCTTCTGGCCGATGTTGGCACCGGCCTGGTCCTGAGCCGCCCGTACGCCGCCTTCGCTGCCCGGGCGGGTCTCGATGACGCGCGGTGCGTTCAGCAGGCGTGAGATCGCGCCGGGGACGCTGTCGCCGTCGAGCGGGTCGGAGTTGTGGTCGCCGGCGATGACGAACTTCTCGTGCGCGCCCAGCCCGCCGCGGCGGCCTCGGTCGTCGTAGATGTAGCGGCCCTTGCCCGGGGTCACGTAGTCCGCCCAGAAGCGGATCTCGTCGTTGTTGCGGGTGCCGTTGCGGTCTTCGGGACCGTCGAAGGTGGGCGGGGTCGGGTGCGCGGCCAGGAAGTGCACGGTCGAGCGGCCGACGCGGACCGGGACGTCCCAGTGGGACTTCGACGACAAGCGCAGCACGTCGAGCGCCTGCGGCGAGTACCAGTCGTTCGGCGCCGGCGTGGCCGGGTCGTCCGGCAGCAGCGCGCCCGGCATGTCCTTCCAGAGGAACTTCTGGAAGGTCCGCACGCTCTGGGTGTCGATCGGGTACTTGGACAGCACGAGCATGCCGTACTGGCCCTCGAAGAGGCCGAAACCGTGCGCGTCGTTGCCGCCGCCGACCTTGCCGTCGCGGTCGAGGTCGAAGCCGGTGGCGACGCCGGTGTTGGACGGCGCGGTGAAGGCGTACGGGTAGTCGATCGGCGCCGCGCCGTTCTGGCCGCGCTTCAGATAGTTCTCGCGGAACAGGTCCGCGGCGCGGTTGTCCGGCACGTAGTCGAACTCGTTGATCAGCAGTACGTCGGGCCGGTTGCGCTGGATCACCTCGGCGACCTCGTTCGCCTGCGCGTTGCCCGGCTGCGACAGGTCGGTCACCAGCTGACCGGCGGCGCCGCGGTTGAGCGAAGCATTGAACGTCGCGAAGCGGACGTTCTGCCCGACGGTGGCTTCCGCCGGGGTGGCGGCCAGCAGCGTCCCGGCCAGCAGGGCGCCCGATGTGAGCACGGCGGCGAAGCGTTTCACGGTCTTACCTCCCAGAGTCGTTGCGACCTTACGCACCGACCGTGGCCGCAGGGGTGAGCTTCAGGTGAACAGCATCTCTTGAACGCGTTCAAAATCTGCGCTACGGTTCCTCTTGAACACGTTCAAAAAGGAGGTCCCCATGCAACCCGTAGTCGTGGCCTACGCGCTCTATCTGGCCATCACCGTCCCCCTCACCGTCCTGGTCGCCCGCACCCTGAGCAGGCACGGCAAGACGTTCCTGGAGGACGTCTTCCAGGACAAGCAGGCGCTGGCGCATTCGGTCAACCAGCTGCTCGTCGTCGGGTTCTACCTGGTCAGCCTGGGTTTCGTGACCCTGTTCCTGACCAGCAACGACACCGTCCTCGACGCGCGCGACGTCTTCGAGATGGTGTCGGTCAAGGTCGGCACCGTGGCGCTCGTGCTCGGCGTGATGCACGTCGGGAACGTGCTGGTGTTCAACGGCATCCGGCGCAAGCACCTCAACCACGTCACCCCGCGGCCCGCACCGGCTCCGCAGCCCTACCCCGGCTACCCGGCGCCCGCTCCGCACCCGGCACCTTGACCGGATAACGTGCAGTGGTGGCGAAGAGTGAGGAAACCAGGTCGCTGATCGTGGCGACCGCGTTGCGGCTGTTCGCGGAGAACGGCTACGACCGCACGACCATGCGGGCCATCGCGGGCGAGGCCGGCGTGTCGGTCGGGAACGCCTACTACTACTTCGCCTCGAAAGACCAGCTGATCCAGGGTTTCTACGATGAGATCGCCAAAGGGCACCTGACGATGGCGCGCCAGGCGATCGAAGGTGAGCGGGACTTCAGCGAGCGGCTCAAGACGGTCCTGCTCACCTGGCTCGACGTCGCCGAGCCGTACCACCGCTTCGGCACCCAGCTCTTCGTCAACGCCGCCGACCCGGAATCGCCGCTGAGCCCGTTCAGCGAGGAATCGACGCCCGCGCGGGAGGCTTCCGTCGGCCTGATGCGCGACGTCATCGCCGATTCCGACGCCAAACTCGACCCGGACCTGCGCGACGAACTGCCCGATCTGCTGTGGCTGTACCAGATGGGGGTCGTGCTGTTCTGGGTCCACGATCGCTCTCGCGGCCAGAAACGCAGCCGCGTGCTGGTGGAACGGACGGTGCCGCTGATCGCGCGGCTGGTGGGGCTTTCGCGGCTGCGGGTGCTGCGGCCGGTCAGCCGGGAGATCGTCTCGCTGATCCGGGATCTCTCGAAACGGGACGACGCCGCCCCGGACCGCGATTAGTCCTCTGAATGGGCTGCGGGGGTCGTGGCCCTCCGGATACCCCGGCGATCATGTTGCGAAAGCCACTTTCGCAACCTTCAGCGTTGCGAAAGTGGCTTTCGCAACCAACGCACGCCGTGCCCCGAAACCCACCGGCCAAGGGGTCAGCGTCCCCAATGCCTCATTCGGGACGCTGAGCGTCTCGAATGAGGCATTGGGGACATCACGGAGGACCGGATGAGCCGCGATTAAGCGCGTTCAGAGGACTAAACGCGGGACTCGCGGACGGTCTTGAAGTACAGGAACTGCGGCTGAGTCCGCAGTTTCGCGTACCAGCGCGGGTCGGAGTCGGCGATCGTCTCCTCCGGCATCGGCTCCACCAGCCTGTCGACGGCGAACCCGCCGTCCCGCACCGCGCCGAACGTCCAGCTCAGCGGCCGCCGGTAGAACTGGACCTTCTGCCGGTACTCCCCCAGCGGGAACTCGTCGTCGAGCAGTTCCAGCTGGAAGTAGTTCTCCTTGCCGAACCAGCGCCAGTCCTCACCGGGATGGTGCACCGAGAACACCAGCAGCCCGCCCGGCTTCAGCACCCGCCGGAACTCCGCCAGCGCCGGCGCCCACTCCTTCAGGTAATGCAGTACCAGCGACGCCGTGATGACGTCGATCGACGCGTCTTCGAGGAACGTCAGCGGCCTGCTGACATCGGCCGTCTCGAACTTCGCGACGTCCCCGAACTTGTCCTTGGCGACGGCGACCATGCCCTCGCTGGCGTCGACGCCCAGGACGTCCGCGCCCCTCTCGGCGAGCAGCGCGCTCAGGTGTCCCGCCGCGCAGCCGACGTCCAGCACCCGCTTGCCCGCCACGTCCCCGGCCAGTTCGACGATGGCGGGGCGGTCGTAGTGGGCGTTGGTGCTGCTGGTCTCGGCGTGCGCCGCGTAGAGCCGGGCGAACCCGTCGTACTGGGCGGCGCGCGCCCGTTCGATGATCTCGTCGATCACCTCGGTCTTGGCGTCGGCGTACTGCTGGATGTACTTCCAGGTGCGCGACGCCAGTTCGCGTTTCTTGGCCTCGTACAGCTTCAGCTCGTCCTCGTGCGCGATCAACCGTTCGCGAAAGAGGCGATAACGCTCGGCCTGGCCGTTGTCCGGCGAATAGACGTGCAGGTTGATGTTCGTGTCCGGACCTTTGAAGCAGCGGTGCTTCTCCCATTCCGGCTCGCGGATGACGAGCGTGTAGCCCTCGGCCGCCAACCGCGGCAGATACGTGTCCTCGTCGTTCGAATCCGCGACGATCAGCATGATGTCGATGATCGGTTTCGCGCAGAGTCCCGGGACCGATGTGGAGCCGACGTGCTCCAGGACCAGCGCGCGTTCTCCCAGGATTCCCCTGATGCGCTTGGCTTCCCGTTCGAACAGCCGGGGCCACTCCGGATCGTATTCGGCCAGGGTGACGGTGGAATTCAGCACCGGAGCCTGACCGACCCACGAGTCGTGGATGTCCTCTTCGGTGTAGTCGTCTCGATCGGGTTTGGACATGGATCCCCCTAGTGTTCCAACTGCAGGCAGTCGACCAGATTATCGAATCCGGGAGATCTTGTCAGGGGTTTCGCTCAAAGAATCGGCAGAGGAAGGATCCCGCCGGTCGCCTCGCGCAGCGCGTCCCGCATTTCGGCCTGCGGCGCCGGCTGTCCGGTGAAGTATTCGGATTGTCCGAAAGCCTGATGCAGCAACATGTCCAACCCCGTCGCCAGCCGCCCGCCCCGGTCGGCGACGGCCTCGGCGAGCGCGGTCGGCCAGGGGTGGTAGATGACGTCGAGGACGCAGCCGATCCCGGCCAGCTCCGTCAGATGTGGCCGGACGGCGTCCGGGGGCACGGTGTTCACCAGCACCGCCGAGTCCGCGGCGACCTTCCCGAAGTCGGTGTCGGCCCAGCGCAGGACCTCGACGTCGAGCCCGGCCCGCTGAGCCGCCTCGACCGTTTCCGTCGCCCGCGCGGGATCCCGCACGACGAGCCGGACCGTCCGCACGCCGAGCGCGGCCAGCCCGACGACCGCCGCCGCGGCCGTCCCGCCCGCACCGAGGACGACGGCCCCGTCGTCCGCACCGGGCGTGTACTCCCCCGCGATCCGCAAGGCCTCGGTGACGCCGTCGACGTCGGTGCAGTCGGCCAGCCAGCCGGCTTCCCGGCGCACCAGCGTGTTCGCCGCGCCGACGGCGGCCGCGCGCGGCGTCACCTCGTCGGCGTACTCCAATGCGGCCCGTTTCCCGGGCATGGTCACCGAGAAGCCGGTCCACTCCGGACCGAGAGCGTCTACGAACGCGGGCAGCCCGGGACTGTCCATCTCGACCCGCTCATAGGTCCAGCCGTCCAGCCCCAGGGCGCGAAAAGCGGCGCCGTGCAGCACGGGTGACAGGGAGTGTTCGACCGGTTTCCCGAGGATCGCGGCCTTGCGTTTAGTAGACACCGCGCCTCTGTGCGTCCAGCTTGGCCTTGTTGTGCTCGTCGTTCGTCACCGTGAAGCAGGAGAGTCCGTTCTTCTCGCATTTGACGAAGAACAGCCACTCCCCCGCCGCCGGCTTCAGCGCGGCCTGGATCGCCTCCGCGCTCGGGACCGCGATCGGCGTCGGGGTCAGGCCGACCGACTTGTAGGTGTTGTAGACGCCCGCTTTTTCCCGTTCCTCGGGTTTGGTCAGCAGGGTCGGCCGGTCGAGGACGTAGTTGACCGTCGAGTCCATCTCGAGCCGCATCTTCTTGTCGAGCCGGTTGTAGACGACCCGCGAGATCTTCCCGAAGTCGGCCTTCACCGCCTCGCGTTCGATGATCGAGGCGATGACGAGCGTCTCGTACGGCGTCTTGCCCTCGCCCTTCGACTGGTCGCTGAGCCCGGCGTCGAGGATGCGCTTCGCCGAGGTCGTCACGACGTCGGTGAGCAGTTCTTCGGCCGTCCATCCGGGCTTGACGTTGAAGATGCCCGGGGCGATGAGCCCTTCGAGCCGCCGGTCCTTGTGCTCGGCGTTGGTGGCGGCCTCGACCGCCCACGACGGCACGCCCAGTTTCGCCACATCCGCGGTCTCGATCGTCTTTTTCAGTTCCTCGACCGGGATACAGGTGCTCGTGCCGTTCAGGTCGGCGCAGGAAGCCTTGGACAGCAACGTGTACACCCCGGGCGTCTTTTTGCCGTCGGGCTGGGTGATGTCGTGGAACTGGGTGTACGGCCGGATCTCGACCTGGCCGACCTTCGTCGCGGGCGCGATCATCTTCTCGACCGCGCTGGCGCCGGACATCTTCGTCTTCATGACGTAGTAGCCCTGCTGGAGCCGCGAGACGGCGGTGTTGTCCTCGCCCGCCTTCACGAACGCCTTGCCGCTGGCGACCACCCCGGCCGCCTGGAGCCGGTTGCCGATCGCCGACGTCGAGTCGCCCTTCTCCACCTGGACGAGGACGTCGCTCTCGCCGGTGCCTTCGTAGTCGTCGTAGCCGAAGATCTCGGTGAAGCCGTAGTAAGCGCCGCCGGCGAGCAGGACGAGCACGGTCAGCGCGGCGATCCAGCCCAGCGCGCGCTTCTTCTTGCGCTTCTTGGGCGGAGGCCCTTGGCGTTCCGGCCGTTCGTCCTCGATGCGCTCGGGCTCGGCGCGGTCTTCGTCGTCGAAATCCCGCTCGTCTTCGTAATCCTCGTAGTCGTCGTACTCGTCATAGTCGTCGTACGCGTCTTCGCCGAAGATCTCGTTGTATTCCTCTTCGCTGCCCTGAGGCGGCGGAGGAGCGGCGCCGGGACGCCGGGCCAGCGGCGCTTCCTGGATCGCGGGGATGATGTCGGTCGGCCGCTCGTCCGGGAGCGGGCCGTCATCCTCCTCGCGGCGCCTGCGGCGGCCGGGACGAGGCGGCTCGTCCTGCGCGTACGCGGGTACGCCAAGACCCCGGTCACCCGGCTGGGGGGACCGCCGCTGAGGTGCGGGAGGCGGTGGTGGCTGCTGTGGTGGCGGGGCCGCGGGTTCCATGGCCCGCCGGTGCGGGGCCGGACGCTGCGCACGAGGCGGCGGATCGTCGGCGGCCGCCCGGCGCGCACGCGGAGGCGGCGGCTCATCCGGGGACCGGCGAGCGCGAGGCGGCGGTTCTTCCGCCGAACGCCGTACACGCGGCGCGGGCGGGGCCTCGGGGGGTTCCTCCCGGATGTGCCGTCGGCCCGTCGGCTGGGGTTCGGGCCTGCGACGGGGCGGGGCCGGTGGCGGACTGGCCTCTTCAGGCTCCCGCAACCTTCGTCTACCGCCCTGACGGCGTTCGGGCCGGCCGTGGGGCTCGGTCATGTGTCGCCCTTCCGTGCGCGATGTGCCGCTACCGCGTCGATCCACGCCTGCAGGATCTCGACCGCGGCC
The DNA here is from genome assembly GCF_001995215.1 of Amycolatopsis azurea DSM 43854. GTDB lineage: Bacteria > Actinomycetota > Actinomycetes > Mycobacteriales > Pseudonocardiaceae > Amycolatopsis > Amycolatopsis azurea. Next base: position 240,541 of record NZ_MUXN01000016.1, on the reverse strand, counting down.
GCCTGATCGACGACGGCACGTTGCTTACGTCCCTTCACCCCACGCTGCGACAGCATCCTGGATGCCGTCACCGTGGTCAACCGCTCGTCGGCCAGCCGCACCGGCACCGGAGCGATCCTCGCGGCGACCTTTTCGGCGTAGTCGAGCGCCGCTTCGGCCGCCGGACCGTGACGGTCCTTGAGCGTCCGCGGCAGCCCGACGACGACTTCGACCACGTCGTGTTCCGTGACGAGCTCGACGAGCTGGTCGACGTCCTTGTCGCCAGTCACGTCGCGAGTGAGGGTAACGAGCGGGCTCGCGAGGATGGGGTCGGGATCGCTCAGCGCGATCCCGACCCGGACGGATCCGACATCCACCCCGAGCCGCCTGCCGCGCCCCGGATCGGACTCTCCGGGCCGATCCGGGCGCCGCTGAAGGGCGTCGTCAGCCAACTTCGGCGACCGCCGCGCGCAGTGAGGCGATGGCCTGCTCGGCCCCGGCCGGGTTCGTGCCGCCGCCCTGGGCCATGTCCGGCTTGCCGCCGCCGCGGCCACCGATCGCCTCGGCGAAGGACGGGACGAGCTTGCCCGCCGCGATGCCCTTCTCCTGCGCCGCCTTGGTGGTGGCGACGACGAAGGCGACCTTCTCGCCCTGCGGGGCGAACAGCGCGACGATGCCGGGACGGTTTCCGAGCCTGCCGCGGATGTCCTGCGCAAGCGCGCGCAGACCGTTCGAGTCGACGCCCTCGCCGAGCTTCTCCGCGACGACCGCGATCCCGCCGATGTCCTCGGCCTTGTCGGCGAGCGAGCCCGCCGACCCGAGCACCTGCTGGGTGCGCAGCTGCTCGATCTCCTTCTCGGCGTTCTTGAGCCGGGTGAGCACGTCGTCGATCCGCGACGGCAGCTGCTCCGACGGCACCTTGAAGGTGTTCGCGAGCTGCGAGACGAGCAGCTGCTCCTTGCGGACGTACTTGAGCGCGTCCGTGCCGACCAGCGCCTCGACGCGGTGCACGCCGGAACCGATGGACGAGTCGCCCACCAGTTTCACCAGGCCGAGCTGGCCGATGCGGCCGACGTGGGTGCCACCGCAGAGTTCGCGGGAGTACTCGCCCATGTCGACGACGCGGACGTCGTTGCCGTACTTCTCGCCGAAGAGCGCGACCGCGCCCAGTTCGAGGGCCTTGTCCTTCGTGGTGACGAAGGTGTTCACCTCGACGTTGGTCTGGAGGTAGTCGTTGACCTCCTCCTCGACCTCGGTCAGCACGTCGGCGGAGACCCCGCCGGAGGTGGTGAAGTCGAATCGCATCCGGCCCGGCGAGTTCAGCGAACCGGCCTGCGCCGCGCGCTTGCCGTACGCGCCGCGCACGGCCGCGTGGACCAGGTGCGTCGCGGAGTGCGACCGCTCGATGGACAGACGGCGGTGCTGGTCGACCGAACCGGTCAGCGTGCTGCCGACGCCGACCTCGCCGTCGACGACCTCGACGCGGTGCACGAACAGGCCCGGCACGATCTTCTGCACGTCGTGGACCTTGAGCTCGACGCCGTCGCCGAGCAGCACGCCGGTGTCGGCGACCTGGCCACCGCTCTCGGCGTAGAACGGCGTGCGGTCCAGGACCAGCTCCGCCTTCTTGCCCGCGCCGACGCTGCGTACCGGGACGCCGTCTTCCAGCAGCGCGACGACCTTCGCTTCGGCCTGGAGGTCGGTGTAGCCGAGGAACTCGGTCTCGCCGCTCTGCTCCAGCACCTTGCGGTACTCGGACAGGTCGCCGTGCCCGGTCTTGCGGGACGCCGCGTCGGCCTTCGCGCGCTGCCGCTGCTCGTTCATGAGCGTGCGGAAGCCCTCTTCGTCGACGGTCAGGCCCTGCTCGGACGCCATCTCGAGGGTCAGGTCGATCGGGAAGCCGTAGGTGTCGTGCAGCTGGAACGCCTTGTCCCCGGCCAGCAGCGAGCCGCCCTCGCGCTTGGTCTCCTCGGCCGCGAGGTCGAAGATGCGCGAACCGCTGGTGAGCGTGGAGAGGAAGGCCTCCTCCTCGACGCGGACGACGTCCTCGATGCGGTCGAAACCGGCGACCAGCTCGGGGTACGTCGGGCCCATCGTGTCGCGGACGACCGCGGCGAAGGCGGGCAGCACCGGCTCGTGCACACCCAGCAGGCGCGCGGAGCGGATGATGCGGCGCAGCAGACGGCGCAGCACGTAACCGCGGCCGTCGTTGCCCGGGGTGACGCCGTCGCCGATGAGCAGCACACCGGTGCGGGCGTGGTCGGCGATGACGCGGAAGCGGACGTCGTCGGTGTGGTCGGAGCCGTAGCGGCGACCGGAGAACTCCTCCGCGCGGCCGATCACCGGGCGGACGAGGTCGGTCTCGTAGACGTTCTCGACGCCCTGCAGGATCGTCGCGACGCGCTCGACACCCATGCCGGTGTCGATGTTCTTCTTCGGCAGCTCACCGATCGGCTTGTGGCCGTGCTTCGGGCTCTTGTCGCCCCGCACGTCCTGCATGAAGACGAGGTTCCAGATCTCGATGTAGCGGTCCTCGTCGGCGACCGGGCCACCCTCGCGGCCGTAGTCGGGGCCGCGGTCGTAGTAGATCTCCGAGCACGGGCCACCGGGACCGGGTACGCCCATGTCCCAGTAGTTGTCCTTGCCGTCACGGGACTGGATGCGCTCGCCGGGCAGGCCGGTGAGCTTCTTCCACAGGCCCGCGGCCTCGGAGTCGTCCTCGTAGACGGTCGCCCAGATGCGCGCCGGGTCGAGGCCGTAGCCGCCCTCGCCCTGGGGCTTGGTGATCAGCTCCCAGGCCGCCTCGATGGCGCCTTCCTTGAAGTAGTCGCCGAAGGAGAAGTTCCCGGCCATCTGGAAGAACGTGTTGTGCCGGGTGGTCTTGCCGACCTCGTCGATGTCCGGCGTGCGGACGCACTTCTGGACGCTGGTCGCGCGCGGGTACGGCGGCGGGGCCTCGCCGAGGAAGTACGGCTTGAACTGGACCATGCCGGCGTTGACGAACAGCAGGTTCGGGTCGTCGAGGATCAGCGGCGCGCTGGGCACGCGCGTGTGTCCCTTGTTCTCGAAATGGCTCAGAAAACGCTGGGTGATTTCGTGTGTTTCCACAGGATCGTCCTTGTATGCGGGCTCGCGTGAAAGCGCGGGGAATGCGGACAGGCCGGAACGGCGGAGGGCCGGGCTCTTTCTGGTCGCGGACGCGACCCGATCAGCCCTCCGCCCGGCGAGCTCGCCGGACCGGGCGACGCGGCTGGGCCGCGTGCCTGCCCGCGGGGCCTTCCGAGGCCGTGCTCAAACCGGTGCGTTCGGACACCATGTCGTGCAGCTCCTGTTCCCGTTCGTTCATCCCGGCGCGGACCTCCGCGCCGAACGAACCGACGGCGCCCGCGAGTTCCCGCACGGCGTCGCCCAGGTTCGAGGCTAACCCCGCCGGAGTGGCCTGGCGAGCGGTTTCCGTCGCTTTGCGTGACAGGGCGACGCCGGCGACGACGCCGACACCGAGCCAGAACAGGCGCTTCATTTGCGGCCCCGCTTCTTCGCCGGGCGCGCGGCCTTCGCTTCCGCCTTCTTACGGCGGGCCTTGATCGCCTTGCTGAGGCCGTAGGACAGCGCGGCCGTCTTCACGAGCGGACCACCGAGCGTCGCGGTGAACACCGACGACAGCGCGGACACGTTGCCGGACACGGCCTGCGCGTTGGCGGTGATGCCGTCGACCCGCTCCAGCTGCGTGTTGACGTGCGTGATCGTCTCGTTCGCGCCGATCAGCAGCGGGTCGGTGTTCTCGTGCGCCTTGCGGATGGCGATCGTGGCCTCGTCCAGGGTCCGGCCGAGCTTGAACAGCACGATCGCCAGCAGCACGACGAGTACGACGAATGCTCCTGCGGCGATCAGCGCGGCGATCTGCCCTGCCGACACGGGCCCTCCTCAAGGGTCTGCGGTCTTGGTGCCCGTGAGGTTACCGCCCCGCCAGCCGTTCAGCGGTGTCACCCCGCCGGACCGTCACTCAGCGCAGTGAAGCGGGGCGGGGAGCGTCGCGAACGACGTTAGCCGTCAAGACGACCTGTTCGGTTCTTGTGCCGTTCACATTGCTGGGATTAGGTCGCCCGCATGCCTGAACTGTCACGCCGTACGTTGCTGGGCGCCACCGGCGCCGCGGCCGCCACCACCCTTCTCCCGCCGTCCGTGCACGCGGCCATGGCCGAACCCATGCGCCGCGGCGGACTCGACGCCATCGAGCACGTGATCGTGCTGATGCAGGAGAACCGGTCGTTCGACCACTACTACGGCAATCTGCGCGGCGTCCGGGGCTTCTCCGACACCCATCCGCTCGAACTGCCGTCCGGGAGATCGGTGTTCGAGCAGCCGAACCCCGCCGGCGGCACGGTGCTGCCGTTCTCGGTGCGCAAGGCGGCCGAGCTGGCGGGGCGGAACGCGGACGACATCCAGTACCTCGGCGACCTCGACCACAGCTGGAACGGCAGCGGCAAGGCGTGGGCGCGCGGCTGGAACAACGGCTGGATCGCGGCGAAGACCCCCGCCACCATGACGTACTACGAGCGCCGCGACATCGCGCTGCAGTACGAACTCGCGGACACCTTCACCATCTGCGACGCCTACCACTGCTCGATCTTCGGCTCGACCAACCCGAACCGGAACTTCCTCTGGACCGGGACCACCGGGTTCGAACCGGGCAGCACGACGAACCGCGCGGTCTCGAACGCGGCGTACTCCTACGACCACGCGGGCTACGACTGGACGACGTACCCGGAGCGGCTCGAAGCGGCCGGGGTGCCGTGGCAGATCTACCAGGAGTGGGACAACTTCACCGACAACGCGGTCGAGTACTTCGTGCCGTTCAAGAAGGTCGGTACGAAGATCCTCGCCTCGGTCGAGCAGAAGTTCCGCACCACCGAGGAGTTCTACGACGAGCTGCTCAAGAAGACCCCCGAGGAGCGCACGAAGCTGCTCGCGCAGTTCGACGCCGGGGTCGCGAAGCTGACGCCCGCCGAGCGGAACCTGTTCAAGAAGGCCATGTACCGCAGCGAGCCGGAGACGCTGGTGACCCGGCTGAAGGCGGACATCCAGGCGCGGCGGCTGCCCGCGGTGAGCTGGCTGGTGCCGTCCGCGAAGGACTCCGAGCACCCCGGCGCGTCCACCCCGGTCGGCAGCGCGAACCTGATCTACCGCGTGCTCGACGCGCTCGCGTCCGACCGTGAGACGTGGTCGAAGACGGTGCTGCTGATCAACTTCGACGAGAACGACGGCTACTTCGACCACGTGCCGCCGCCGATGCCGCCCGGCAACGCGGCGAACGACGCGGACCACTTCAACGGCCAGCCGCTCGGTTTCGGCCCGCGTGTGCCGATGACGGTCGTCTCGCCGTGGTCGATCGGCGGCAACGTCGACTCCACCGTGTACGACCACACCTCGGTGCTGCGGTTCCTGGAGCGCTGGACCGGGATCGGCGAGCCGAACATCAGCAAGTGGCGGCGGACCGTCGCGGGCGACCTCACCGGCGCCTTCGACTTCTCGCGCGCCGGACGCCAGCCGCGGGTGAACCGGCCCGGTCCGGTGCCCGCGCCGATCAGCCGCTGGCGGCCGTCCGCCCCGGCGGAGCAGAGCCTGCCGGTGGGCGAGCCCGGCAACCGGCCGTCGCGTCCGCTGCCGTACCAGGTCTCGGTGTCCGGCGCGGTCGACAAGTCCGGGAATCTGGCGCTCTCGCTGGCCAACAGCGGCTCGTCTTCGGCGCATTTCGCGCTGTACCCGTACAAGGGCGAGTTCCCCGAGCCCGCGCACCGCGACGTCCGCGGCGAGGCGCCGGAAGTCGTTCGCCTGCCCGGTGACGAGTACCGCGTCGTCGTCCAGGGGCCGAACCGGTCCTGGTGGGAGCTGCGCGGGAACCGTCGCGGTGCCGCCGCGGGCGTCGATGTCCGGACGCGGTTCCTGACGTGGCGCTCGGGCGTCGAGTTCAAGCTGTCCAACTCGGGCACTTCGGCGCTGACGCTGCGGCTGTCGTCTTCGCGGTTCACGCGCGTGGTGCGGGTCAGGGCCGGAGGTTCGGTCACCGTGGACTGGCCGGTTTCGGGTGGCTGGTACGACGTTCGCGTGACGGCGGACGGGGATCCGTCGTTCCTGCGGACGCTGACCGCGCGGGTCGAGAACGGACGGTCCGGCGTCTCCTGCTGACGCCCTGGTACATGAAGGCCCCATGGCACTGACTGTGTGGATTTTGGTGCGTTGGACGCACAGAAATCCACACAGTCACGCGTGACCGGCCCAGTCGCGACGGGGTGTGTGGAGATGGGGACGTTGAACGTCCCCATCTCCACACACCCCTCACTCTGAGCGACACCTCGCGCTCGCACCCGCGGCGCACGTAAACCAGCAGCCGAATTCTGCGTATTCGAACCAGGAGACCGCGATCCGGTCGCCGCACGGCGGCCCGAAGATCACTTGGGGCGGCCCGCCGTTCACCCCGAAGACCGGACCGAACCGGCTCCGGTTCGTCCTGAACGGTCCTCTCACGGAAGTCGACCGGCTCGTCTCGCTCGGCGCGACCCGAAGGGGACCCGAGGAAAACGGCCGGGTCGGCATGGCGGATCCCGACGGCAACGAGTTTTCTGTCGTGGTGCTTGGCTAGCCTCCGCGGTATGGACATGAGAGCCGTGGCCGAGGCCCTCCTCGCAGGGGACCGCGTCAGTAATTGGGATCTGCGAGACGCCGGACCGGATGATTTCCCCGAACTGCGCGAAATCCGGCGAACCGGGAATCAAGCGCTGCGCAACGCCGCACGCACTCTGCTGTTCGGGCTGGGCGGGCCGGAAGCGCTCGGCGAGTACGACCTCGCGCTCGTCCGCCGTCTGATCCGGGGCAAGCTCGCCGACGACATGCCCGTCCCGATGGACTGTTGCGAACTCTGGTACGCCATCCCGACAGCGGACCAGACGGCGGTGCTCGACGCGTTCGGCCTGTCCGATCCGGAGCCGGTGACCATGGCGCTGGGCACCGAGATCTGGCGGCAGCACTACGACTCCGGACATCAACGCTGCGCACGGGTCTACGTCAGCCCCGCGCTCGACGGCTGGACGCTCGTTTTCGGACGGCCGTCGGACGATCAGCACCCGGCGAGTGTCACCGACGAAAGCACCTGGGGCATCGAGCCGCGTGAGCAGTACCTGGCCATGCTCGCGAACGAGAAAGCCCATCGCGAGGTAGCGCGGGAGAGGTGCGCCGAACTCAGCCGCCGGTTCGGCGCGGCGCACCAGTACTGGCGCAGCTACGGCGACTCGACGACTTCGTGGTGCGTCGCCGAAAAAGGCGAACTGGTCCGGTTCTACGACGTCTCCGCTCCCGAGGAGTCGGTCGGCGAACTCGCGGCCGAAACCGGCTACCTGCTCCCCCACGAGGACACCCCGCTGCCCGAGGGCTGGGCCGATGACATCGAGCACACCGAGAATCCCTTTGACTGGCAACGGGAATGGGTCCGGCGCTACCGACGTCTCAAGGCGGAGCTCGGTCTTCCGGACCATTGCAACGCCGACACGATCGCCGAAGCGATTTCGGTGCACCCTGGCAAGATCGGCCCGCACACCCGCGTGGAAGGGCGCGGGGTCATAACACTCACCAGATGTGGCCGGGAGTATGGCCACCCGCGGACCCTGTTGCGAGGCCTCACTTACACGCCCGCGCCCGAACGACCTTCGCTCCTCGACGAAGACCAGACCTGACGAACCACAGGTACGCTCCGCCGTACGGCACAGGATGGAAATTGGTCTACACCTATTGACGCGCGTCAGGTCGGCGGCTCAAGCTGCATTGACCGAGGGCCATCTTCCACTGTCGGAGGTTCGGCGTGCCAAGGAGAACCAGAAAACTACTCCCCCTGCTGGCGTCGCTCATCGCGCTGGCCGGACTCATGATCGTCGTCATCAGCCCCTCCACGTCGAGCGCGGCAGGCCACGAGGACTGCCGTCCCGACGGGCTGTACCGGACACCCGGCGTCGACACCCCCTACTGCACCGTCTACGACACGAACGGCCGGGAAAGCCTGGGAGAAGGGCATTCCCGCCGCGTGATCGGCTACTTCACCAGCTGGCGAACCGGTAAGAACGGCGCGCCCGCGTATCTCGCGAGCAACATCCCGTGGACCAAGGTCACCCACCTCAACTACGCGTTCGCCCATGTCGACGCGCAGAACAAGGTGTCGGTCGGCGCCCCGGGCCCGAACAACGAGTCCATCGGCATGGAATGGCCGGGCGTGCCCGGCGCCGAGATGGATCCGTCGTTGCCCTACAAGGGACATTTCAATCTGCTGAACAAGTACAAGAAGCAGTACCCGAACGTGAAGACGCTGGTTTCGATCGGCGGCTGGGCGGAGACCGGCGGCTTCCTGAACCCGGACGGCACGCGCAACGCGTCGGGCGGGTTCTACAAGATGACGCAAAGCCAAGCGAGCATTGACACCTTCGCGGATTCCGTCGTGAAGTTCCTCCGCGACTACGGTTTCAACGGCGCGGACATCGACTACGAGTACGCGACGTCGGCGAACTACGCCGGCAACCCGGACGACTACTGGATCGCGCAGAGCAACCGCGGCACGCTGTGGGCGGGCTACGAGAACCTGATGCGCACGCTGCGCCAGAAGATCGACCAGGCGGGTGCCGCCGACGGCAAGCACTACCTGCTGACCGCGGCCGTCCCCGCGTCCGGCTGGCTGCTGCGCGGCCAGGAGGTCTACGGCGTCACACAGTATCTCGACTACGCCAACATGATGAGCTACGACCTGCACGGCGCGTGGAACCAGTTCGCCGGGCCGAACGCGGCGCTCTACGACAACGGCAAGGACGCGGAACTCGCGCACTGGCAGGTGTACACGACACCGCAGTACGACGGGCAGGGCTATCTCAACACCGACTGGGCCTATCACTACTTCCGCGGCGCCATGCAGGCCGGCCGGATCAACATCGGCGTCGGGTTCTACACCCGCGGCTGGCAAGGAGTGTCCGGCGGGACGAACGGGCTGTGGGGCAACGCTCCACTGCCGGACCAGAAACAGTGTCCACCCGGCACCGGTTCCCAGGTCGGTTCGACCGTGCCATGCGGTAACGGCGCGATCGGCATCGACAACCTCTGGCACGACATGAGCCTGACGGGCGCCGAGGTACCGGCGGGCGCGAACCCCATGTGGCACGCGAAGAACCTCGAGAACGAGATCACCCCGGACTATCTGGAGAAGTACGGGCTGGACCCGAAGAACAACCCGAAGGACCGGCTCTCCGGTACTTACAACCGGTTCTACGACAACACGATGGTGACGCCGTGGCTGTGGAACAACGACAAGAAGGTGTTCCTGTCCACTGAGGACGAAGAGTCTCTCGCCACGAAGGCCAAGTACGTGGCCGACAAGGGCATCGGCGGCGTCATGATCTGGGAGCTGGCGGGCGACTACGCCTTCGACAGCGCCAAGGGCCAGTACTTCATGGGCGACACGCTGATCACGAAGATCAACGACGGACTGCGCGGTGCCGCCCCGTACGGCGCCTCCAAGTCGTCGCGCCCGGCGCCGTCGTCGGTGCTGAACGCGAACGTCAACCTGACCGGGTTCGCACTGGGCGACGCGAACTACCCGATCACCCCGCGGATGCGCATCACCAACAATTCGACCACCACCATCCCCGGTGGGACGAAGATCGAGTTCGACTACGGCACGAGCGCGCCCGGCAGCATGTCCGACCAGTCCGGCTTCGGTCTGTCGGTCACGAGCAAGGGGCACAGCGGGCCCAACGTCGGCGGGATGAAGGGAGACTTCCAGCACGTCGCGGTGACCGTGCCGAGCTGGCAGACCATCGCCCCGGGTGCGACGGTCGAGATCCGGCTGAACTACTACATGCCGATCGCGTCGCCGTCGAACTTCACGTTCACCTTCGGCGGGACGACCTACGCGATCGCGTCGGACAACCCGCGTGGCGGCGGCGCTCCGCCGACGACCACCACCACACCGACGACGGGGACCACGACCACGACACCCACCACCACGACGTCCAGTCCGACGACCACGACCCGGCCGACCACCACCACTCCGACGACGACCACCTCGGTGCCGTCCGACGCGTGGAAGCCGAACGTGGACTACGCGACCGGCGCCCGGGTGACGTACAACGGCGCGGCGTACGTGTGCCGACAGGGCCATCGGTCCCTGCCGGGCTGGGAGCCGCCGAACGTGCCTGCCCTCTGGACAGCGGCCTGACAGACCCCGGCAGCGCACACTGAAGGGAGCTTTCCCCGCATCTCATGCGGGGAAAGCTCCCTTCACCTCGTCACATGCGGGGAAAGTCCCCTTCAGCCCACGAGCTTCAGTAGCGTCCGGCGGTCAATTCGTCGAACCCCGGGAAGTCCCCGGCCAGCGTCGCGCCGGTGAAGTTCCCGACCCAGCCGCCGTCGTCGTGGAAGAACCGGACCGACACGTAATCCGGCCGCGTCCCCATGTCGAACCAGTGCGTGGTGTTCGCGGGCACGCTCAGCAGGTCTCCGGCCTCGCACAGCACCGCGTACACCTTCCCGCCGACGTGCAGGTAGAAAACGCCGGACCCGCGCGCGAAGAAGCGGTCTTCGTCATCGTCGTGGGTGTGCTCGGCGAGGAACTTCTGCCGCGCTTCGGCGGCTTCGGCCGCCCAGCCGGGCTCGTCGGACGGCGTCATGCGGACGGCGTCCACGAAGGTGTAGCCCTCGGCCGCCGAGACCTTGCCGATCTGCTCCTCGTAAGCGGCCAGCACCTGCTCCGGCGTCACTTCGCGCGGCAGGTCACCGACGAGATCCCACCGGTCGAACCGGACGCCGAGCCGCCCCAGTTCACCGGTGATCACGGCCGGGTCCTCGGTCCTGAGCGCGATCTCGTCGGGCCGGTCGTCCGGCCACACGGTCAGCAAGGTCATCGCACTCCCCTTTTCTCGACGACAAGTCTTGTCTCTACCCGGAACCGGAGCAACCACTCCAAACATTCCAGCCGATGACGCGCGTGGCGCAGGTCATCGCCCCAGACGTAGATCCCGTGCCGCGCGACGATCACCGCCGGCGTGTCCGCCCGGAACCCCGCCTCGAACGCGTCACCGAGGACGCGCATGTCCTGGCCGTTGGCGATCACCGGGATCGTCACCAGGTCGTCGTGCGCGGCGCGGCCGAAACCCTTGAGCATCTCCAGGTCCCGCAGTTCGACGCCGTCGGGCCAGTGCTCGGCGGCCACCACCGGCGCGAGCGCGTGCACGTGGATCACCGCACCGGCGCCCGACACCGCCGCGATCCGGGCGTGCAGCCCGGCCTCGGCCGAGGGCACCTTGTCCGGATGCGGCTGGTCGGCGACGGCCAGCCCGTCCTCCCCGACCACCACGACGTCGTCGCTGGTCAGCTCGCCTTTGTCCCGGCCGCTGACGGTGACGGCGACCCGTAGCGGATCGCGGCCGAGTACCACCGACAGGTTGCCCGAAGTACCCCGCATCCAACCCAACCCGGCGAAACGGGCGGATTCTTCGGCGAGCGCGCGGCCGGCGAGTTCCAGGACACTCATCGAGGGACGACCTTCACCTCGTCGAACGTCCGGATCGTCCGGTGCGTCCCGAAATCCGCGTCGCCGAACGGCTCGCCGTCGCGCGCGAGGCCGACGGTCTGCCAGCCGTCGGCGGCGGCCCCGTCGAGTTCGGCCGGGACGTCGGAGAAGAACACGATGTCGCCCGGCTCGGCCTCCAGCGCGGAGGCGATCGCGCGATACGACGGCGCCTCGCGTTTCGGCCCGGCGTTGACGGTGTCGAAGTGCTGCTCGAACAGGCCGGTGACGTCGCCGTCGGTGGTCCGCGAGAACGACGCGACCTGCCCGGCGACCGAGCCGGAGGAGAACACCGCGAGCCGCAGGCCCGATTCGTGCCACGCCCGCAGTGCCGGGGCGACGTCGCCGAAGAACTCCGTCGTGAGGTCGCCGTCGGCGTACCCGCGTTGCCAGATGAGGCCCTGCAACGTCTTCAGCGGCGCGATCTTCTGATCCGCGTCCATCCAGCCGTGCAGCACCCGCACGACGTCCACTGTGGACGCTTCCGCCGGGAGCCCGCCGAGTTCCTTGATCCGCGCGACGGCGTCGGCGACCTCCGGGTCGTCCGGGTGCTCGTCGATCCACGGGCCGAGCCGCGGGCGCGCGTAGTCGTAGAGGGTCACGTGCACGTAGCTGGTGGCGGTCAGCGTGCCCTCGATGTCGAGGACCACCCATCGGGCGGTCAGCGTTGCGGTCACTGGTTCGCTTCCCCTTCTGCGTAGTACTCGCGGAGCCGTCCGGGCTCGTAAGCCCCGCGGTCGGTCACCACCGCGGTCACGAAACGCGGTGGTGTCACGTCGAAGGCCGGATAGTGGCCGCGGACGCGTTCGCCGGCGACGCGGTGGCCGAGCGCGCTCAGCACCTCGTCGCCGTCGCGGTATTCGATCGGCACGTCGGCGCCGGTCGGCGTGGCCTGGTCGGGCGCTTGGACCATCGCGTAGAACGGCACGCCGAACGCGTCCGCCGCCACCGCGAGCCCCAGTGTGCCGATCTTGTTGACGACGTGGCCGTCCATCGCGACCCGGTCGGCCGCGGTCACCAGCGCGCCGACCTCGCCCGAGGACAGCACCGCGGCGCCCATCCCGTCGGTGATCAGCCGGGTGTCCGCGCCCATCTCGACGAGGGTCTCGGCGGTCAGCCGCGCGCCTTGCAGGTACGGCCGGGTTTCCGTGCAGAAGAAGGAGAACTCCTTGCCCTGTCGTCGCGCGGCCAGCACGAACTCGACGAGGTACAGGTCGGCCCAGCAATGCGTCAGCACGGTCGCCTTGTCCGGCACCAGCGCGGCAGCGTGTTCACCGAGCGCGCGGCTGCGTGACCGATACAATTCGTCACCTGCTTGCGCTCCCCTCGAAGCGGCTTCGACGAGATCGCCGGTCGACTTGTCCACTTCGGACAGTACGACGGCGACGGCCTTGCGCAAATGGTTGTTGGTCTTGCGGGTCTCGACGATCCGCTCCCCCACCCGTCGCAAGTACGCCCGAGGGTCCGCGAGGCCGGACGCCTCACGGGCGGCGAGCACCATCGCGCCCAGCGCGGCGAAATAGGGTCCGGACGACTGCGTGACCATGTCCTCGATGGCCACCGCGACCTCCTCCGAAGTCCGGCACAGCACCCACTTCCGCTCGAACGGGAAGACCCGGCGGTCGAGGATGTGCACGCCTTCGCCGTCGAGGCGGACACTTTCGGCGAGGATCGGCAGCGTCATCAGCTGTACCCCGAAAGGCACGGCGGGATCGCGTTGAGGAAGTGGTCGCCGACCTCGCGGGCCTTGTACGTCACAGGGTCATGCAGGGTCAGTGTGCGGGCGTTGCGCCAGAAGCGATCGAAGCCGTACTTGGTGGCCGTGGCCCGCGCGCCGGTGAACTCGAAGACCTTGCTCGTGGTCTCGACGGCCACCCGGCTCGCGACGATCTTCGCCGACGAGATGGCGATCGCCGCCTCTGCGCGCTCGGCCGGGGTCAGGTCGAAACCGCGCTCGTCGGCCTCACCGAGGGCGGAAACCGCCGCGTCGACGGCGAATCCGGCCGCCCGCGCGGTCGCGACCAGTTCGCCGTAACCGGCCAGGATGTACGGATCCTGGGTCGCTTTGTCCACATCGGACAGAGTCCAGGCCCGCGCCGTTTCCCGCGTGTAGACCGCCGCGGCGTCGAGCGCGCCGACCGCGAGGCCGACGTACACCTGCGCCAGCATCAGCTGGAATCCGATCGCCGCCAGGGAAATCCTCGGCACCTTCGGATCCGACTGGTCCTCCGGCTGGACACCGAGAACGTCGTCACGCGCGATCCGGACGGACTCGAACCGCACCGCGCCGCTCGCGGTGAGCCGCTGGCCGATGTTGTCCCATTCCCCGGGGAAGGTGATCCCGTCGGCCCGGGCGTCGACGACGAAGGTCAGCTTCTCGTCGTTGTCGGTCCTCGTCGCGCTGACCACCAGGCGATCGGCGACGGCCGCTCCGGTGGCGAAGGTCTTGGTGCCTTCGACGGTGAACCCGTCGTCGGCCGGGGTGAGCAGCAGGGCGGCGTCGAGCGGATTGCTCACGCCCGCCCAGAACCAGCCCGGTTCGCTCGCCGCGCGCGGCCCGAACAGGCCGGTGCGCCACAGCTGCAGGTAGTGGTAGCCGAGCAGATGACCGACCGACGCGTCCGCGGCGGAGACGATGCGGGTGGCCTGGTTCGCGGCCGCCCAGCCGGCGGTGTCGAGCAGGGGCAGCAGCCCGGACTCGCGCAGCAGGCCGACCTCGTGCACGGGAAGCCGTCCGGCGAGGTCCCGCTCGGCCGCGTCCGCCGCCAGGGTGCCTGCCAGTTCGAGCGCCGCCTTGCGCCACGCTTCGGTCATTCCGCCCCTTCCAGCTGGATCAGCGCGTCGAGCGCCACGCGGGTCGCCCTCGCCACCCCGGCGGCCACGACGTCGCGATGCGGGTCGTAGGCCGACGGGTCGGGATGCTCGGGCCGCGCGTCGCCGTCGATCACGAGCACACCACCGGCCCGCAGGCCGCGCAATGCCGCGAACACGAGCAGGGTGGAGAGTTCCATCTCAATGGCGATCACCCGCGCGGCCAGGTAGTCGGCCATCGGGAGGGTGAGCACCAGCGGGCTGAACGCGGCCCGCGTCCACACCACGCCCCGGTGCGCCTCGGGAGCCGCGCGGCTCAGCGCCACGACGGCCTCCGGCGTGGCGAACGCCGGGTACTCGGGGTGGATGAGCTGCTGGGTGACACCGTCGTCGCGGACCGCAGCCTCGGCGATGACGAGATCGCCGTCGGTGATGCCGTCGGCCAGCGAACCGGCGGTGCCGAGCCGGAGGAAGGTGCGGACGCCCGCCTCGGCCAGCTCGCCGAACTGGCACAGCGCGCCCGGGCCGCCGACGCCGTGCGAGGACACGACGACCGGGACACCCTTCCAGGTGCCAGTAAAGCTGCGGTACTCACGGTTCTGCCCGACGAGGACGGCGTCCTCCAGCGACTCGGCCACCGCGGTCGCGCGGTCCGGGTCGCCCACGACGAGGGCGCGCGGCGGCAGTCCGTGCCGGGGGATCTTGGTGATGGGCAGGACGTCGCTCACGCGGGCTGTCCCTTCTCGCGTTTCAGGTTGGACAGGAACAACGCCACGAGCGTGACGACATAGGGCGCGGCGTCGGTGGCCTGCTGCGGGAGGCCGATGCCCTGGAGCCGGAAGCCGAACGCCTCGGCGAGGCCGAACAGCAGCGCCGCGAGCAGCACCCCGAGCGGATGCGCGCGGCCCAGCATGACCGCGACGACGGCGATCCAGCCGCGGCCGGCGGTCATGTTCTCGGCGAACAAGGTCACCGAGCCCAGCGCCAGTTGCGCACCACCCAGACCGCACAGCGCTCCCCCGGCGAGGATCACCCCGTAGCGGTACTTGGTCACGTTGACGCCGAGGCTGGACGCGGCTTCCGGGCGCTCGCCGACGCCGCGCAGCCGCAGGCCCCACGGATGCCGGTACAGCAGCACCGCGAGCGCGGGCACGGCCAGCCAGGACAGGTAGACCAGCAGCGACTGCCCCGGGATCGGGCCGAACTGCCCCAGCCCCTGCAAGGTGGGATCGCTGAACGAACCCTCGGTGCCGAAGACCGTCCGGATGAGGAAGCTCGTCAGCCCGACCGCGAGCAGGTTGCTCGCGACGCCCAGGACGATCGGGTCGCCGTCGAAGGTGATCGACCCGATCGCGAGGATCAGCGAGTACGCCGTCGCCGCGATCACCGCCGCGACGACGCCGATCCAGGCGCTGCCGGTGTACCAGCTCCCGGCGACGGCACCGAAGCAGCCGACCAGAAGCAAGCCTTCCAGGGAGATGTTGAAGACCCCGGCCCGCTGGCACAGCGCGCCCGCGAGCGCGGCGAACAGGATGGGCGTCAGCGCGGTGAGCGCCGAGGAGAACAGGCTCGCGTCGATCATGCCCGCCTCGCCTTCCGTTTGAAGACCCCCGATGTGGCCGCGAGGAAGATGATCAGCACCGCCTGCAGGACCGCGGTCAGCTCGCGCGGGACCTGGGTGGCGCGTTCCATCGCGAACCCGCCGCTGGTCAGCGCCGCGAAGAACACCGCCGCGAGCAGCGTCCCGAGCGGGCTGGCCCCGGCGAGCAGCGCCGCGAGCAGGCCGATCCAGGTGTACTGCGGCGTGATCAGCGCGCCGTCGATGAACCGGTACGGGAAGCCGAGGACGGCGATCGCGCCGACCAGCCCGGCCGTCCCGCCCGACGCGGCCAGCAGCCGCAGCGTGAGTTTCGGCCGGTCGATCCCGGCATAGGCGGCGAACTTCGGGGCCCAGCCGGTCACCTTGGTCTCGAATCCGGCGGGTGTGCGGGCGTCGAGCACCGCGTAGACCGCGATCACCGCCACCACCAGGAAGATCCCGGTCGTCACGCCGTCGATTTCGGGCAGCCGCGCGCCTTCGGTCAGCTGCGGGCTCTGCGGCAGGCTGGAACCGGCGTCCTTCAGCGGGAACCGCACGAGGTATCCGGCGAGCGACATCGCCGGATAGCTCAGCAACAGAGTGCTGATCAGCAGCGGGACGCCGAGACGGTTCTCGCAGACCGCGGCCAGCGCGGCGTACCCGGCTCCGGCGAGAGCACCCGCGAGCAGCGCGAGCACCACTTTGACCGGCCCGGGGCCGGGCACGTACAAGCCGACCGCGAGCGCGCTGATCGCGCCGAGCACCAGCTGTCCCTCGCCGCCGAGGTTCACCATGCCCGCGCGGAGCGGGATCGCGAGCGCGGTCGCCATCCCCGCGACGGGGACGGCGTAGGCGAGGGTGTCGCCGATGCCATCGGGACCGAACGCGCCGGAGACGATCGCCCCGTAGGCGGCCAGCGGATCGGTTCCGGTGGCCAGCAACAGGATCGCGCCGAGGACGAGCGCCGCCACGACCGGGACGACGACGAGGCGGACGCGGGTCATCCAGCACCTCCGGCCATCGCCAGGCCGACCGTGTGCGGATCGGCCTCGTCCTTGGTGAACTCCGCGACGATCCGGCCTTCGAACAGCACGAGCACGCGGTCCGACAGCGCCAGGACTTCGCTGAGTTCGGCGGAGATCAGCAGGACGGCGTGCCCGGCGTCGCGGTGGGCGACGAGCCGGGCGTGGATGTTCTCGATCGCGCCGACGTCGACCCCGCGGGTGGGCTGCTCGACGAGCAGGAACGGGGCGTCGTGGGTGAGTTCGCGGCCGAAGATCGCCTTCTGCTGGTTTCCCCCGGACAGCGTGCCCATCGCGGCGGCGGGACCTGCCCCGCGGACGTCGTAGTCCCCGATGATCGCCGACGCGTGCTCGTCGATCGCCTTGCGGCGCAGGAATCCCTTGCGTGCCAAGGGTCGCTTGCGGTGGAAGCCGACGGCCAGGTTGTCCCGGAGGCTCGCCGTGGGCGCCGAGCCGACCTCGGCGCGGTCTTCCGGGACATGCGCGAGCCCGGCGTCTCTTCTGGCCCGAACCGACAGCCCGTCGAGATTCTGTCCTTTGAGGACGATCGTGCCGCCGGTCTTCAGGAGGCCGGTGAGCGCGCCGGAGAGTTCGGCCTGTCCGTTGCCCGCCACCCCGGCGACGCCGACGATCTCCCCCGCGTGCACGGCGAGAGAGACTTTGTCCAGCAAAGGTTTTCCTTCCGTACCGGGAACGGTCAGGGAACGGGCTTCGAGGATGACGTCACGGGGCGACCCGGCCGGGTGGACGCGGTCGAGGTCGACGTCGCGGCCGGTCATCGCCGCGGCGAGCCCGGCGGCGTTCTGGTCCGCCGTGCGCCCGCGGGCGCTGACGCGGCCGTCGCGCAGCACCGTGACGTGGTCGCTGACGGCGAGGACTTCTTGGAGTTTGTGCGACACCAACAGGATCGTGCGATCCTCGGCGGCGAGAGCGCGCAGCACACCGAACAGCCGCTCGGTTTCGGGCGGGGTCAGCACGGCGGTGGGTTCGTCGAGGATCAGGACCCCGGCCTCGCGGTACAGGAGTTTGAGGATCTCGACCCGTTGCCGGAGCCCGACCGGCAGGTCACGGACCCGGTCGCCGGGCCGCAGCCGCAGTTCGTGCCGCTCGATCAGTTCGGTGACATGGGCGGTCGCCGCCTTGCGGTCCAGCAGGCCGCGGCGGGTCGGTTCGCTGCCGAACACGACGTTCTCGGTGACGGTGAGTTCGCCGAAGAGCGCGAAGCCCTGCTGCACCATGCCGACACCGGCGTCGATCGCCTGCGCGGGCGAGCCGAAGGAGACTTCCTTGCCGTGCAAGGAGATCGTGCCCTCGTCGGGCCGGTGCAGACCGTAGAGCACGGACATGAGCGTGGACTTGCCCGCGCCGTTCTCGCCCATCAGGGCATGGATCTCGCCTCTGCCGACGTCGAGGTCCACGTGGTCGTTCGCGAGCACTCCGGGGAACCGCTTGACGATCCCCCGGAGTGAGACGGCGTCAGGATTCGGCGGGGTCATCGACGACGATCGCGCCCGAGATGATCTGGTCCCGCAACTCGCCGACCTTGGCCAGCACGTCGGGGTGGCTCGCGACGACGCACTGCGACGTCGAGGCGTCCGGCTCCAGTCCGGTCAGGGAGATGCCCTTCTCCTTGACACCGTACGACTTCGTCTCGCCGGTCTTGCCGCCGAGGATCGCGTCGACCCCGTCGCCGATGACCACGTTGGTGCGCTTGATGACGTTGTCCACGACCTGGCCCGGGCTGGCCGGGCACTGGTTGGCGTCGACGCCGAACGCGAAGAACCCGCCCTGTTTCGCCGCTTCGAACACGCCGAGATTGCCCGCCGCCGAGGCCGCGCCCATGACGTGGTCGACGCCCTGACCGGCGAGGGTGGCGGCCAGCGCCTTCGCGCGGGCCGGGTCGTTGAACGGGTTCGCGCCGCCAATGAACAGCGGGGCCAGCGTGGTGCCGGGCTTGGCCTTCTCCGCCCCCTTCCCGAACGGGATCGAGTACCGGCGGAACTGGGGCGCGTCGAGCACGACGACCGCGCCGACCTTGCCGGACTTGCTCAGCAGCCCGGCTTCGGCGCCGGCGAGGTAACTGCCTTCGTGCTCACGGAACACCGCGCAGGTGACGTTCGGGAACGGTTTGGTGGTGCAGGAATCCACGAACAGGAACTTCTGCCCGGGATTGCGCTCGGCCTCGGCCGCGATCGCGTCGGCGAAGTTGAAACCGACCGCGACGATCACGGCGGGCTTCTCGCGCACCGCGGCCGCGAGGTTCTGCTGGATCGACGCCGGATCGGTGCTCTGGAACACCTTCTGCGTCCCGTTGTGCTTCTTGGCCGAGTCCTCGATGCCCTGGACGGCGAGCTTGAGGAAGTCGTTGACCCCGACCGGGCTCGGCGTGATCAGGACGAACGCGGGCCCGGTGGCGTTCTGCGCGGCCGGATCCTTGGCCGAGGCGTTGCACGCGGCGAGGAGCGTGACGGCGGAAACGGCCATGACGGCCCGCAGGAGGGTTCTCGGCGACATGTCCCGGACTGTATGTCTCCGGTCCACGATATGGCACCGAGTCCCACCATGCGGACCCGTGTCGGTCGTTATACGTCGCCAGGATCCGCGCCGAGGACGGAGGCCGCCGCGTACCGCGACCGATGGAGACCGGCCGTGCGTCGCAGGGTGAACCGGTCGATCTCCGCGCCGTCGTTGCGCAGGGTGCGCACGGTCAGCGTGGTCCGGCGGCCGAACCAGGCGGGCTCGACGTCGATCGCGAGGAACGAGTACCCGGTGTAGCGCACACGGGACCACGGCACCGTTTCGGTCACCTTCTCGCCACCCTTGACCCAGTGGTAGGACTGGAACTCCCCTGCGAACGTGTCGGGTACCGGGAAGCTGTAGAGGCTCTTCCCGCCGCCACCGCAAGTCGCGTACACGGTGCCGTCGCGGTCCGGCTCGACGGTGTCGCCGATCTCGACCTCGCGCGTCACCTTCCCGCCGCGCAGGGCGTCGGTGCGCTCGTAGATGTGGTTGTGCCCGTTGATCACGAGGTCGACCTGGAACTCGTCGAACAGCGGGACCCACTGCTCGCGGACGCCGCCCTCGGACGCGTGCTGGTTGGTCGTCGAGTAAGCACAGTGGTGGAAGAACACCACGACGAAGTCGACGTCCGGTTGCGACCGCAGATAGCGCAGGCGCCGCTTGAGCCAGGCCGTCTGGGAGCCGCGCGAGTAGCCGAGGTTGGCGGGGATCTCGTAGGAGACGTCGTTGGCGTCGAGCGAGATCACCCCGACGTTGCCGTAGATGAAGGAGTACACACTGGGGCAGTCGTGCGGGCCGCCGCCGGGGAAGTCCCAGCGCTTGAGCTGGCCGCCGTAGCCGTCGGGCGAGTAGAGGGCCTCCATGTCGTGGTTGCCGGTGGTGACCATCCACGGCACCGACGCCGCGACACCCTCGATCTGGTTGTAGTAGGCATCCCATACCTTGGGGTCGAACAGGTCGTGATCCGCGTCGGGCTTGCTGCCGGGCGGCTTGCCCGCGCCACTCGGATCGGCGTAGGCGATGTCGCCCGCCAACAGGTGGAAGCGCGGGTTCTGCCGCGCGACGGCGCCGTCCTGCGCGAGCGCCGTCGTCGAGACCCCCTGGTCGCCGAACGCGGTGAAGGTGAACTTGCCCGCCGGGACGCCCCGGGCGGGCGCGGTGGTGAACGTCGAGATCGCGGCCGGACCGCCGTCGCCCGAAGCCGGGTCGAAACCCTCGTGCCCGACGGCGTACCGATAGGTGCGGCCGGGCCAGAGGTGATCGGCCTCGGCGTGCAGGTAGTACTGGTCGTACGGCGCGATGACCCCGGCGACCTCGGAATGCAGCGCGCGGACCTCGGCCGGGATCCGGTGACTCCAGCCGCCGTGGCCGTCGGCGATGCGCAGGAACGGCTTCCGCACCGGCGCCGGCACCTGCCACGCGACCCGCATCGACGTCCGCGGATTCCGGCCGAACGCGAGATGCCGCCCCGCCGGGACGACCTTGTCGCCGTCGGCGTACGCGGTTCCCTGAAGCAGCAACGGGCCCGCCGCGAGAGCGACGCCGGCCCCCTTGAGCATCGTGCGGCGGGTCAGGTACTCGTGTTGTTCGGCCATCGTCAGGCGCGAGGCCAGCGCGTCGGGAACACCGACCCTGGGGATTTCCATGCGCGCGATCCTCGCCGAGGGACATGTTCGGTTCGCGACGGTGAAACGAACGCGGGTGGTCCAGTTGCCCAGGGTGGACTCAAGGAGTGCCCAAGTGGTCTTTACCGTCGCGGTCGCGAGTGGGTCTCGCGAGTTGCGAGTGGGCTCGTAAGTGGCGATTCGCAGAATTAGCGGCGGTTTCACTCTTCAGTGTTGTCGACGCGAATTCATCGTTGCTTAAAATTACGAACACGTGTTCGATTTGTTCGGGTATTCTGGAGAGGTGTCCGAGACCTTCCTCCCCGAACTCCCGCAGGAGTTGTGGCGTGCTGGCAAGCTGGAGCTTGCGCATGGTGTGCAGCAGTTCTTGCAGGTGATGCGGGTGGCGTCCGCCGGGTTGGGGCGATACCTGGCGGAGATCGAGTCCCGGGGCGTCAAGGATTTGTTCGGGTATGGCAGCACGATCACGTGGTTTGCCGGTGTGGCGGGGCTTTCTCGCGGCGAGGCCCGGCCGGTGGTGAATCAGGCGATCGCATTGAACCCGACCCGCGCTTTGGATGGGAGTGCGGTTCCGGCTGTCGCACCCACCACAGGTGCCGTGGCCGCCGAGGGGCTGGTTGGGGCTGAGCGGGTCCAGCAGGTCCTGGAGATTCTCGCGAGGATTCCTGCTGACGCGTCGGTTGGGGATCGGGAGAGTGCGGAGAAGATTCTCGGCAACCTGGCTCGGGAGGCGGGTCCCCGGCAGTTGGCGGAGGCGGAGGCGAACCTGCTCGCTTGGCTCGACCCGGACGGGAACGAACCGAAGGATCCTGAGCCGAAGGAGCCGCGTCGCGAGGTCACCCTGGAGCGCCGTCGGGACGGGTTCTGGAAACTCACGGGTTTGCTCGACGACGAGTTAGGGGCTCGGACGGCGGCCGCTCTGGAGGCGTACGCGAAACCCCGCCCGGTGGACGAATTCGGCCAGGCTGATCTGCGCATGAAATGCGAACGCCAGGGCGACGCGTGGGCTGAACTTCTCGATCTGGCTATCGCGTGCCCGGACCAACCCGGCACCAGCGGCTACCGAACCCTCGTGCACGTGACCATCGGCCTGGACGAGCTCAAGACCGGGATCGGGAAGGCCTGCCTGGACTTTGTCGGCAGCATGACCGCGCGCGAGGCCCGCATGGCCGCCTGCGACTGCCTGATGCTGCCGGTCGTGATGAACGCCGCCGGAGAACCCCTCGACGTCGGACGACTACGACGGTTCGTCACCCCAGGCCAGCGACGGGCGCTCAACATCCGGGACCAGGGCTGCGCGTTCCCGGGGTGTCATCGAAGACCCAAGAATTGTCACGCTCACCATATTCATCACTGGGCAGACGGGGGACTTACCGATCTCCGGAACCTGGTGCTGCTGTGCGGTTTCCATCACCGGCTGATCCACCACGGAGACTGGCAAGCCCACATGGCCGCCGACGGGCTCCCCGAGTTCATCCCACCCCAATACCTGGACCCGCTACAACGAACCCGGCGCAACACCCTCCACCGCGCCTGACACCCCCTGCACCACCCGAGGAGCCCGCCACCCACACCGGCGACGGGCCCCTCACCATGCCCACGGACCGCACGGAAGCCCACCTGCCGCCTCGGTCGGGTGGGTCGTGAGTGTTTCGGGTCGTTCTAACGACACTTATCACTCACGACCACCTGTACCGACGCTTCACCCGCATGACCGGACCGATCACGCACGACTGTGTGGATTTCGGGTCATCCAACGTCCCAAAATCCACACAGTGCGTCGCCACCGGACCGATCACGACCGAAAGGCCGGCTCACGACCACCGTCCGCGAAGGCTTTAGCGCCTGTCCGCCTCCGCGGCGGCGAAGATGCCCGTTTCCAGGAAGATCCGCCACTCGGCGGGGGATCCGCTGTCCAGGGCACGCCGGGCGGCGGCCTGGACCTGGCTGCCGGCCCTCGCCCTCGTCCAGATCTCGCGGACCAACGGGCCTTCCTCGAGATACCTGGCGTATCCGGCCTCGATCCCGACGACAGCGGCGGCACGCACCTTGATGGCGTTCACCTTGTCCTTGGCGGCGGCCTCGAAGATGCCGGTGTCGATGAACGCCCGCCACTGCTCCGGCGTCCGGCTCAGGTAAGCCCGGTACCACACCTCCGAGTCCTGGGACACCAGGCCACCGGTCACGATCTGCTGCACGAACCACTCGTCCGTCAGCTGCGCGGCCAAGGCCGGGTCCATGCCGACGACGGCGGCGGCCTTCACTCGCGCGTCGCGAAGCTTCTTTTCAGCGGCTTCCTTCTCGGCCGCTTCCTTCGCCGCGTCCACGTCGCGCTGGTGCTCGACGAAGATGCCTCGGACGATGAAGTCCTTGTGCTCCGCCGGTGTTCCGCTGAAGACCGTGCCCGCGGCGGCCCTCACGAACGATCCCCTGGCGGCCCGTTCCCACAACGCGAAGACGAAGTTCTTGTCGTCCTGGGCCAGCAGGATCGAGGTCAGCTCGAAGCCGAGCAGCGCGGCGGCGGGCTGCCGTTCCGTGCGACGGGCCTGGTACAGCGCCTCCCGGTCCAGGTCACGCTGATGCGCCTCGTAGATCCCGGTCTGCAGGAACGACGAGGTCCACCCACGGTTGTAGGCGTCGAGCGCCGCGTACTGAACCTCCAGCGCGATCTCGCCTTGGCGCTTCGCGGCCTGGTAGATCGCGTAGACGAAGTCGCTCTCGCTCAGCCGCAGCAACTCCGGAGTGATCGTGAGCCCGACGACCGCGGCCGCGTTGGTGCGCACCTCGTCCGGCGTCTGCGCCACGGAAGACGAGGAACCGGCAGGAGCGGCGATCGCCGTCCCCGGGGCGACGACCCCGGTCGCCACGGTCAGCGCGGCGAGAACCGCGACGGAAGAGGACATGACCTTGCGAACTCTGGAATTTCCCCAGTTTGTCATAGGTAGAGGTTGTCACTTTTGTTCTGCTCGCCATCGTGGTCGAGCACGGGGAATCCCATACAGCACGACAACCCGGCGATCCCCCAGCCACCGAGGATATAGCCTCATGATCGACGAGCGTTACCGATTTTCCCGGCATTGCTCCGAATGCGAAACTAACGTTCACCCCGGATGGTTCGCCGCAGTTTCGGCACCCGCTCGTGCAGGGTCCGCTCCGCCCCGCGCTGCGTCGGTTCGTAGTAGTCCCGGCCGACCAGCTCGTCCGGCGGATACTGTTGCGCCAGAACGCCTTCCGGCACGTTGTGCGGGTACCGGTATCCCTTCGCGTTGCCGAGCTTCTCCGCTCCCGCGTAGTGCCCGTCGCGCAGATGCGGCGGCACCGTCCCGATCCGCCCGGACCGGACGTCGGACAGCGCGGCGTCGATCCCGGTGATGACGGCGTTCGACTTCGGCGCCGTCGCCAGGTGCACTGTCGCCTGCGCCAGCGCGAGACGGCCTTCCGGCATCCCGATGAACTGCACCGCGTGCGCCGCCGCGACGGCCGACTGCAACGCCGTCGGATCGGCCATGCCGATGTCCTCGCTCGCGTGCACGACCAGGCGCCGCGCCAGGAACCGCGGGTCCTCCCCCGCTTCGATCATCCGCGCCAGGTAGTGCAGCGCGGCGTCCACATCGGACCCGCGGATCGACTTGATGAACGCGCTGATGACGTCGTAGTGCTGATCGCCGTCCCGGTCGTACCGCACCGCCGCCTTGTCCACTGTGGACTCGACGATGGTGAGATCGATCGTCTTGGCCTCGGTCGCGCTCGCGGCGTCGGCGGCCGCTTCCAGCGCGGTCAGCGCGCGCCGCGCGTCACCGGAGGCCAGCCGCACCAGATGTGCCCGCGCGTCCTCGGTCAGGGTGAGTTCGCCGGCGAGACCGCGTTCGTCGGTCATCGCGCGCTCGATCAGCGAGACGATGTCGGTGTCGGTCAGCGGCCGCAGTTGCAGCACCAGCGACCGCGAGAGCAGCGGCGAGACGACCGAGAACGACGGGTTCTCCGTGGTGGCCGCCACCAGCAGCACCGTCCGGTCCTCGACGGCGCCGAGCAGGGCGTCCTGCTGGGTCTTGGAGAACCGGTGGACCTCGTCGATGAACAGGACGGTGTTCTCGGCGTTGTAGTTCCGGCGGCGCCGGGCCTCTTCGATGACCCCGCGCACTTCCTTCACCCCGGCCGACAGCGCCGACATCGCCACGAACCGGCGTCCGGTCGCGGCCGACACCAGGTTCGCCAGCGTGGTCTTGCCCGTTC
Source organism: Amycolatopsis azurea DSM 43854 (assembly GCF_001995215.1). Taxonomy (GTDB): domain Bacteria; phylum Actinomycetota; class Actinomycetes; order Mycobacteriales; family Pseudonocardiaceae; genus Amycolatopsis; species Amycolatopsis azurea. The sequence goes on along the minus strand of NZ_MUXN01000016.1, from coordinate 215,176 downwards.
CCGGCGGGCCGTAGAGCAGCACGGAAGCGGGCGCCGCGCCTTCGACGAGCCGACGCAGCGGCGCGCCCTCGCGCAGCAGGTGCTGCTGGCCGACGACCTCGCCGAGCGACCGCGGCCGCATCCGCACGGCCAGCGGCGACCCCGCCGGTACGGCGGTGTTTTTCCCGCCCCCCTCTCCGAGGGGCCCACCCCCCTTGGGATCCCTCGGCTCGGCCGGCTCCGGAGGCGGCCCGAGGTCGGGGTTCACGGTGAAGAGTTCGTCCTGTCCCACGGTGTCGACGGTAGCCGTAGCCACCGACGGTTCCGGCCACAGGTCAGCACAGCCGCTCCCGGAACGAGTGCCACATGATCACGGCCGCGTACGGCACGAACTCGCGGCCTCGCCGCCACACCCACGGGACGCCCTTGAGCACCAGCCAGCCGAGATGCCCGGCGGTGCTCGGCTCGACGCCTCCCGAGCAGGTCAGGCTGACCGGCCGCGGCACCGCGAACCCGGCCTCGGCGAGCCGTTCGGTGAACCCGGTCGCCAGCATCCGGTGCCCGAGTTCCGACGGGTGCAGCCGGTCGACGCTCCACGCGGTGAGGTCGTAGGCGCCCGGCAGCAGTTCGAGGTCGAGGCACGGCACGCCCTCGCGCTCGACGACGCCGTCGATGGCGGCGTTCAGTTCGGCCACCCGCTCGCTCAACGCCCGCCGCAGCGACTGCGGGAGGCGGAACACCTTGCCGTGGTCGTGGTAGCGCACCGGCACCACGGTGGTGCCCACGGCGGCCAGCGACCGGATCACCTCGGTGAGGTCCGCGGCGATCTTCTCGGCGCTGAAATCGGGACGCAGCGTGTCGTTCATGCCCGCCACCACCAGCGCGACGTCCGGCTGGTGCGCCACGGCCGCGGGAAGCTGCTTCGTGAGCACGCACCCCATGCGCGCTCCGGTGAACGACGGGTTCAGGTAGCCGTCCGGCTCGACGCCCAGGGCCTCGGCGACGAGCGGGCCGACCCCGCGCCAGCCGCCGCGGTTCGGCAACGGGTCACCCAGGCCCACGGCCGTGGAATCGCCGAGCACGACCAGTCTGCGAGCGGACCGGGGTACGGCCGGTGCAGGAGGAAGGAGAGGTTCGGGACTCGGAGTGACTTCGACACTGATCACGGTCACGGTAGACACCATCGGCCACGCAGACTCACCTGCGGTGATCCCTGGGTAACGCGGCGAGGACGGTCGAGCGAAAAGTCCGTGCGGCGGTTACCGGAACGCCGGGTAGAACGCGAGATCCGCGTGCGGCCCCAGCCTGGCCCCGAGCGCCGCGGCGACCCGGGTGGCGTGTTCGGAGATGTCCGTCAGGCGGGCACGCAGCGAATGCTTGGCCAGTTCCCGCCACCAGGTGACCAGGGCGGCCTCCCGGCTGATCGGCGTGGCATGCCGGTCCAGGTCCAGCTCCGGGAGGATCTCCCAGGTGATGACCCACAGCAGGAGCAGCTGGCCGTCCATCAGATGCTCGGCCAGCGCCTCCTCGTCCGCGAGCGCGGGCCAGACCGAGACGACCTCGGCCCGCCAGGCCGCGATCATCGCCTCGCTCATCCCCGGCGGCAGCGCCAGCGCGTCCGCGCTCGACGCGAACGGGAGCCGCAGGTACGCGGCGTCCATCAGGGTGCTGCGCACCCGGCCGCGTTCGAAGTCCAGGAACCGCACTCCGCTGCTGGTCACGAGGTTGTTGTCCGGGCTGAGGTCGACCGGGCTGAACGCGCGGTAGGACGGCGAACCCGCCCGCTCGGCGACCTCCATGACCCGCCGCTGCACCGGATCCGGCGTCTCGACGTCGAGCAGTTCCTCCAGCAGACCCGGAAGTTGCGCGCAGACCGCGGGCAGCGGCGCGTCCTCGTTCTTGACCGGGCCGCCGAGGCGGCGCAGCAGCGCGTTGAAATCGGGCTCGCGGCTCGCGGTGCTCGCGTGCAGCCTGCCCAGCGACCGGGCCCAGGACAGCAGCGCGCGTTCGGCGCCGCGCGCGTCACGGGCGTGGAGCTTGTCGTGCAGTGTCGGGACGCCGCCGAGGTCCTCGATCACCAGGACACGGGCCCGGCCGTCGTGCGCCAGCAGCTCCGGGCACATCCGGTCCTCCGGCGCGAGCGCGGTGAACAGCTGGTAGCTGACCGCTTCCTGCGCGAACGGGTCGGACCGGCCGGGCTCGGGTGGATCGGGGTAGTGCTTGATGACCAGGGTGCGCGGCAGCGCGAACGGCGACGACGCCACCCGCGCCCGCACGACCGTCGCCGGGCCACTGCCGGCGAGGTCTTCGGGGGCGACGAGGGTGATGGCGCTGCCGAAGCGGCGTGAAAGGACCGCCTCGCCGGCGGCGACCGCGGCCGCGACGGCGAGGGTTTCGGCTCCAGCTCCGACGGTCGAATCGTCGGCAGAGGAGGTATCGACTGTCATTACCACCGACCCTACTCGTGACTGAGCAACCATGACCACTGAGATCCGGGCAAACGCGCGCACTGGCGCGATCCGGACTCACCCGCGTGAAAGCGGACGTTCCGTCACCCTCGATCGTTGCCCACGACGGCGCAATGTCAGCACAATGGCCGCAGCTGCAACGATTCCGATGAGATTGACCAGCAGCTGACCGGTCGAATACAGGCACCGGTCCCACTGACCGGCAACCCCGGCGACCACCGCGTACCCGGCCGCCGGCACCGTCGTCACCGAGATGAAGACGCCCACGAGCGCGGCCGATTTGGCCGACGTCATGGAAAGCATTCCCGCCGCGCCGGCGAGCAGTGCCACGATGAGGGACGCGATTCCCACCTGGTAAACGAAATCGACCTCGTGGTTGTCCGCGAGCTTGCTGACCTCGAGCACCCCGGTCGCGTTGCCCAGCAGCACCACACCGAGGGTGATCACCATCGCGATCGGGAAACCGCCCAGCAGCGCGGCACCGCCCTGCCGCAGGAGATCCCAGCGGCGCAGCACCAGTCCGACCGCCATCGCCGCCAGCGGGCCGAACTCCGGCCCCACGACCATGGCGCCGACGATGGTGACCGACGAGTTCGTGATGACGCCGACCGACGCCAGCAGGCACGCGATGGTCAGGAATGCCTGAAAAGTCCAGGTGAGCCGGGACTCCTCGCCGGACCGGCCGACGAGTTCCTGCCACACCACCGCGTCCGCGGCCTCACCCGGCGCGGCCTCCTCGGCCTTGTCCGCGGCGTCGGACACGGCGGTGTCCAGCGCCTCCAGGGTGATCCCGCCGGTGTGGTCGAGGTCGAGCCCGCACAGCGACTCGATGATCTCGTCGGCCGCCTCACGGGCGATGTCCGCCTCGATCAGGTCACCCTCGGGCGAGACCGCCACCCCGTGATGCACGACGAGGTGCGCGGTCCCGGCGTGTTCCCGCAGGATCCGGATCGCTTCGCCGGTCCGGTCCGGCGGGCACACGGCCCTGAGATGGAGCATCAGTTCTTGGCGGGCGGCGCGGGCTTGGCGTCGATGCCCGCTTCCTTGCGCTGTTCCGGCGTGATCGGCGCCGGAGCCGCGGTCAGCGGGTCGAACCCGCCGCCGGTCTTCGGGAACGCGATCACGTCACGCAGCGAGTCGGCCTTGGCCAGCAGCATGACGATCCGGTCCCAGCCGAACGCGATGCCGCCGTGCGGCGGCGGGCCGAAGGCGAAGGCGTCGAGCAGGAAGCCGAACTTCTCCTGCGCTTCTTCCTCGCCGAGACCCATCAGCTCGAAGACCTGCTTCTGCAGCTCCTGCTGGTGGATACGGATCGAGCCGCCGCCGATCTCGTTGCCGTTGCAGACGATGTCGTAGGCGTAGGCCAGCGCGTTGCCGGGGTCGTCGGCGAGTTTGCCGATCCACTCGGGGGTCGGCGAGGTGAAGGCGTGGTGCAGGGCCTTCCACTTGCCGCCGCCGACCGCGACGTCGTCGGACTCGTCGGCGGAGATGAACATCGGGAAGTCGACGACCCACACGAACGACCAGGCGTTCTCGTCGATCAGGCCGAGGCGGCCGCCGATCTCCAGGCGGGTGGCGCCGAGCAGCGCACGCGCGTCGGCGGGCTTGCCTGCGGCGAAGAAGACGCAGTCGCCGGGCTTGGCGCCGACGGCTTCCGCGACCGTCTCGCGCTCCTTCTCCGACAGGTTCTTCGCGACCGGCCCGCCGAGCGTGCCGTCCTCGTTGACCAGGATGTACGCGAGCCCGCGGTGCCCGCGCTGCTTGGCAAAGTCCTGCCACGCGTCGAGGGTGCGGCGCGGCTGGTCGGCCCCGCCCGCCATCACGACGGCGCCGACGTACGGCGCCTGGAACACGCGGAACGGGGTGTCGGCGAAGAACGCCGTCATGTCGGTGAGTTCGAGGTCGAAGCGCAGGTCCGGCTTGTCCGAGCCGTACTTCTCCATCGCCTCGGCGTAGGTGATCCGCTGGAACGGCCGGGGGATCTCGGCGCCGATGAGCTTCCACAGCGCGGTCACGATGTCCTCGCCGAGGGCGATGACATCGTCCTGCTCGACGAAGCTCATCTCGATGTCGAGCTGGGTGAACTCCGGCTGCCGGTCGGCGCGGAAGTCCTCGTCCCGGTAGCAGCGCGCGATCTGGTAGTACCGCTCGAGCCCGCCGACCATGAGCAGCTGCTTGAACAGCTGCGGCGACTGCGGGAGCGCGTACCAGGAACCGGGCTTGAGCCGGGCCGGGACCACGAAGTCGCGGGCGCCCTCGGGCGTGGAGCGAGTCATGGTCGGGGTCTCGACCTCGACGAACTCCTGCGCGTGCAGCACCTCGCGGGCGGCGCGGTTGACCTCGCTGCGCAGGCGCATCGCGGCCGCGGGGCCGCTGCGGCGCAGGTCGAGGTAGCGGTGCTTGAGGCGCGTCTCCTCGCCGACGTCGACCCGGTCGTCGATCGGGAACGGCAGCACGGCGGCCTCGGACAGCACCTCGAGCTCGGTGACCAGCACCTCGATCTCACCGGTGGGGATCTCGGCGTTGGCGTTGCCTTCGGGCCGCTTCGAGACCTCGCCGACGATGCGGACGCAGTACTCGGAGCGCAGCTGGTGGGCGCGCTCGGCCATCTCGCCCTCGCGGAAGACGACCTGGCTCACGCCGCTGGCGTCGCGCAGATCGATGAAGATGACGCCGCCGTGATCGCGCCGCCGGGCAACCCATCCGGTGAGGGTGACCGTCTGACCGGCGTGCTCGGCACGCAAGGTGCCGGCTTTGTGGGTGCGAAGCACTGCGGGTGCTCTCCTTCGGCATCACGATTCTGCGATTCGACGGCGCTGCGGTTCGACTGCTCTGCGCCGACGTCAAAGGCTAACGAATCGCCCCGGATGCCTCGCGACCAGGTGTTCTCAGATCGTCGGCCAGGCCTCCAGCGCCGCGACCATCCGCCGCGTATGCACCAGGTAGTCGGGCACGGACAGGACCCGGCCGTCGATGTTCTCCAGCAGCCAGCCCGCGGCCGCCTCCTTCGACGCGAAGAACTGCGTGCAGACCAGCGCCTCGACGTAGTCCTGGCCGAGGGTGAGGTCGATACCGGACAGCCGGGACGCGGCGACGACGGCGTGCGGCGGGTCGACGCTCAGGACGTGCGCGCGCGTGAAGTGGACGCGGACACGGGCCCCTGTCGCCGGGCAGACCGAATCCGCGTGCACGGGTTCGCCGGTGGCGAAGGCCATCAGGAACAGGTCCACCTGGTACCGGTCGGAACCCGCCTTGGCCGGGCCGGGCCGGGAACCGCGGTCCATCACGACCAGGCCGTCGCGGATGACGAAGCCCATGAGATCCATCAGCCGGTGGGCCTCCGCCGGGTCCATGCCGACGGTGGCGGCGAGTCTGCCGATGGCGATGGGGTGTCTGCCCGCCCTGGTCAGCTTGGTCGCGGCCCAGGCGATGCGGACAGCGGCGGTGCGATCCGTACGGGTGGTCAACAGGCACCTCCTCGCCTTCCTCTTCTCAGAGGTTAAGCACGAAAAGGATTTCCGCCAAGTGACTGCGCCGAACGGCCGAATCCGTTGTGGGGTAAGAAGATTCACATTCGTGCCGCAAATCGGGAAGACGTTTTCCGAAGTGCCCGAAAAAAGACGATCTTTCGGTCCGAAGAGGCAAAAGTGGCGCGGCCTCATGTCGTGTCGGCCTTCACGGACCTGGAGGTCGTCCCCGTGCGCCAGCGGTTACTGCGGTAGCGCGGGCGACCAAGGTGCCGCGCCGTAGTCGGTCAAGGGGGTCGTGAGTGGCAAGTCGCGTTAGAACGTCACTTGCCACTCACGACCCACCGGACCGACTCCTCACAGCAGTTTGAGCTGTTCCGCGGCGGGTACCACCTCCCCCGTCCGCTGCACGGGCATCGTCACCTGCATTCGCTCCCCGTCATCGGCACGGGAACCGAAGCCGTGACGGCGCAGCAACGGGCCGACGCGGGCGCCCAGCCGCTCCCGATAGGACTTCGGGAGATAAGCACCGCGCGAGTACAGCTCCCGGTATTTCGGCACCAGTTCCGGATGCTCCCGGCCGAGCCAGCGCGCGAACCATTCCCGGGCGCCCGGCCGCAAATGCAACGGGAGGACGGTGACCCGCGTGGCACCGGCCTCGGCCAGCCGCGCGAACAGGGCGTCGAGCGCGTCCACCGAATCGGTCAGGTACGGCAGCACCGGGGCGACCAGCACCGAACACGGGAGCCCGGCGTCCCGTGCCTTGCGGATCAGGTCGAGCCTCGCCCGCGGTCCCGGCGTCCCGGGTTCGAGACGGCGTTGCAGATCCTCGTCCAGCAACGCGAGCGAAATCGCCAGCCCGGCGGGCACGTCCTTCGACACCGACTCCAGCAACGGCAGGTCCCGCGCCAGCACGGTCCCCTTGGTCAGGATGGACAGCGGCGTGCCCGAATCCGCGAGCGCGGTGATGATGCGCGGCATCAGCTTGTACCGGCCCTCGGCCCGCTGATAGGGATCGGTATTCGTGCCCATCGCGACGTGCTCGCGCGTCCAGCTCGGCCGCCGCAGCTGCGCGGCCAGCACTTCGGGCGCGTTGACCTTCACGATCACCTGCGTGTCGAAGTCGCGTCCGGCGTCGAAATCCAGGTACGTGTGGGTGTTCCGCGCGAAACAGTTGTGCGTGACCATGCCGTCGGCGATGAAGTCACCGGTTCCGGTGGTGATGTCGAACAGCGGCAGCTCGATGCCGAGCGCATCGATGGACGACACCTTCCGTCTGGTGCGGCCGATCGCGAGCCCGTCCAGCGACCGTTTCCAGGCGACGGCGGGATCGGCGAGATGGAAGAACCGCAGCTCCTCCGACGGGCCACCGAGCAGCTGAACCGTCCACAACGGACGGAACTTGGCGTTTTCGGTCTTGACGTAACGGAAACCGAAGTTGTCGAGCGCTGCGCAGAAAGTCGAGACGATGTCCTGCTCGTCATGGGTGACGCGCAGCGCGCCGTGCCGGTAGCTCCCGGCGAGGTCGAACAGTCCCGCCAGGAATCCGCGCTGCCAATGGGAATCCGGCGACGGCGGCACCTGGACGAAGCCGACCGACGCGCCGAAGTCCGGCAGATACCGGAGCGCGCGGTCCGCGGCGTCCTTCTCGGCCGAGAACCCGCCGGAGCGCAGCATCCCGCAGAGGAATCCGGCGCGATAGCCGAGGGTGTCGTCCGGGGTGCGGGCGAGTTTCCCGACGCCGACGAGTTCGGCGCCCCCGACCAGATGCGGCCGCTGCGCCGCGCCGAACCGGGTGCCGGTGACGTGTTTCCAGCCGCGGCCGGTCAGGAACCGGTGGTCGCCACTGGCCACGATGGACGTTCCGTCGTCGAGGGTCACGCGGTACGCCGGTTTCAGCGTCGACCAGTGCGCCAGCACCTCCGTCGGCACCAGCCGCCTGCCCGCGCCGCGCCCGCGCGTCCCGTAGATCGTGTCGCCGGGCGCCAGGTCCGCCAGCGCCTTCGTCCGGCCGTCGGCCATCAGGACCGGCGTGCCGCCTTCGAGGCAGTACGTACACGCGTGCGAGCAGCCGCGGTACGGGTTCACCGTCCATCCGAACGGGACACCCGAACTCTCGGGCACCTTGTTCAGCACGGATTTGGCGTGCACCTCGTGAAAGGTGACGCCGTCGAACTCGGGCGTGCGCACCGAACGCGGCAACCCGTCCAATCCGGGCAGCACCGGCTCGCCGCCGTCCGCCCGCTGTCGATCCCATCGCACGAAGTCAGTCGAACACATGTTCTAGACGGGTGTCAAACAGGTGTTCGAACGCGGGTGATCTTCGGCGCGTTTCGTCCTCTAAATGCGAGTTAGAGCTTCGTGATCTCGTCGGTGACGTACCCGGCGGGCTGGATCAGTCCCGCGCACCGGCTTTCCCCGCGCGGCGTCGCCGAACGACGGCGCACGGTCACCGAGTAGAAGTCCTCGCCGCCGCGCACGGTGACCACCCGGGCGTCGGATTCGAGCAGCGGCTCCTCCTGGACGGCGATCACATCGTCCAAACCGGACAGATCGAGCCGGCGGCGGATCGCGATCTCCGCGAACTGCGCCCACGCCGTCCGGGCGGACGTGCGGCCGCGGAGCTGCTCAGGTTCGACCTGCCCGCGCAAGGCGGCCTTGGCGACCAGCGCCGCCTCGGCCGGGTTGAGCTGGCCGTGGAGGAAGCCGTCGGGGACCACGAGGAGGTTGCCTGCCCAGCGGTCGCCGCCGACGTGGCTGACCTCCCAGGAGCGGCCCGGATGGTTGGTGTTGAGCGCCGAGGCCAGCGGGCGGCCGAGCACCGCGCAGCACATGTCCTTGGTGCCGTGCGTGCAGACCAGGAACAGCGGTCCGTCGACTCGCTCGCCGAGCCCGCCGACGCCGTCCACGATCAGGTCGAGGTCCAGTTCGGCCAGTTCGCTCAGGTCGCGGATCTCCAGGCGTTCCAGCCAGCGGTTGCCCGGTTCGCCACCGCCGACGTACACGGAACGGGGGCGATCCGGGTCTCGCCGGTGCTTACCGGGACGCCGGATCAGCAGCGGACGGAGCCCGTGGGACCGTCTCAAGTTCTCGAGCAGCTCGCGGCGCTCGGCGGGGAAAGCCTCGTCGAGGACGTTTTCCAGCGCGTCCGCGGGCCAGGGGCCCGGCTGTTCGATGAGCAGCCAGCAGCGCATGTCGGCCGCTGTGCCGGCGGGGCTCGCGCCCAGCATGCGCGCGACGGTCGCGCAGCCCGGCAACGCGGCGGGCTGCGCCGAACCATCGGACGCAGAGGTGTCCGAGAGCTGAGCGGTCATCGGCTGACCGCTCCGGACTTGACCTTAGGCATGCCTTAGCTTACCCCGTCCGTGCTCCCTTCACACTTCTCGTCTCCTGTGAGTTTCAGCCGATCGAGAGAAGTCCCTGCGTGGTGAGCTCGCCGAGGAAGGCCCGAACGGTCCCCCGATCGAGTTCGGACAGCTCGGCGAGTCGCTTGACCGCCTGCGGCGTGCCGTCGAGCAGCGCCTTGAGCAGCGGCGAGGCGGCACCCGCGAAAACGAACCGTTTTCCGTCCGCGAGCAGGGTCACCCTGCCGTCGCCTTCTTCGAGCACGGCCCTCGGGACGAGGAACCGGACCTCGGTCTCGTCGCCGTCCGGCAGCAGGCCCGGGGTCGCCGCCCAGGGCAGCCCGACCCGCGGATGAGCCGGGGCCGACGAGTCACGCTCGGCGAGGAACCGGTCGACGACGTCGCCGGTCAGCGCGGATTCCAGTTCCGCGCGCAGGGCGGCGGCACGGGCCGCGCGTTCCTCCTCCGTCCCGAACCTCGGGAGGTCCTGGCGGAACGCGGTGCTCGACCGCAGCTTGTCCGCGAGCCAGGACACCAGGTCGATCCCGGTGGCCGGGCTGAACCCGAGCGTGAGGTGCAGCGACATCTCCCCCACCGCGGTGACGTCGTGCCAGTGCCCGCGCGGGACATAGAGGACATCGCCGTCTTCGAGGATGAAATCGTCGATCGGCTCACCGGGCCGCTCGGGCTGTTCGACGTCGCGATGCAGCGGAGCGGGCCTGGTCGGGCCGTGCATCCGCCAGCGTTTGCGGCCGGCGACCTGGATGATGAACGCGTCGTGGTCGTCCCAGTGCACGTCGAAGCCGTGGGTCACGCCCCAGCCCGCGTACAGGTTGACCTGGACGCTCTCGCGAAGGTCGTGTTCGAGGCTCCTGGCGAGGTCGCCGATCAGGTCGCTGAGTTCCTGGATGGCGTCGAGCACCATCGTCGCGCCGTCGCGAAGGTGCTCGGTGAACGGAGCGGCCTGCAGGCGGGGGACGGTGCCACTGCGGCGGGTGGGGACGAGCTCGGTGTAGCTCTCCATGGGCACCGGGGTGCCGTCGAGCGCCAGGCGCAGCCGCGGGAACTCCAGGCGGTGCTGCCGGAGGATCGCGTTCAGCGCCGGCCACGGCAGCAGGTCGGCGAACCGGCCCGCGGGGCCTTCGAAACGGCGGTAGGTCTCGCCCTGGACGTCTTGGAAGAACTGGCTGACCCCGAGCGGAGCCACGAGGTCAGCCAGTGTCGGCGTTTCGGGCACTCAGCCGTCGTTGCCGTCGTTGTCGGCGGCCGCGCCGTTGGCCTTCCCGCGGTCGACCGCGGTCGGGATCTTCTCGACCTCCAGCAGCAAACCGCTGTCGGGAGCCTGCGTACCTGACTGTTCCTGAGCCATCCTGCCACCTTTTCTCAGACGAGCGGACGGACCGAAAATCGGCCTGGAGCGCCGCCAAGCCTACGACACGTTTCGGGAAAATTCACTGTCCAGAAGGGAAAAACGGTCTTGTGAGCGATCTTCGCCACCGCGGCGCGGGTTCACCCGGACAGCGGTTCTAAGCTGCCATCCATGGCTGATGCGGCATCTTTCGCCCGCCCGCGATGGGACGTCCTCGCGGCCGTCGGCGCGGGTGGCGCGCTGGGCAGCCTCGCCCGCTACGGACTGTCGGTCGCACTCCCCCATTCCCCGGGACGATTCGCGCTTTCCACCTTCGCCACCAACGTTTCCGGCTGTCTGCTGATCGGTGTCCTGATGGCGCTGCTGAGCGCGACGGCCGACCCGCACCGGCTGCTGCGGCCGTTCCTGGGAGTCGGGATCCTGGGTGGCTACACCACGTTCTCGACCTACGCGACGGACACACTCGATCTTGTGACGAACGGGCGTCCGTTCACCGGGTTGGCGTACGCGTCCGGCACGGTGGCCGCCGCGTTGGTAGCGGTCTACGCCGGGCACGAGATCACCCGGGCGGTGCGGAAATGACCGTCCTTCTCGTCGCGCTCGGTGGCGGCCTCGGCGCGATCCTGCGGTTCCTGACCGATCTACGGGTGCGCGCGTGGCGGGGCGCCGCCTTCCCGTGGGGCACCCTGACGGTCAACATCGTCGGCTCGGCGATCCTCGGGGTCCTCACCGGCTGGGCGCTGCACGGCGGCCAGCCGGACGGCGTCCGCGCGCTGCTGGCGATCGGGTTCTGCGGCGGGCTCACGACGTTCTCGACCTTCGGCTACGAAACGCTGCGCCTGTTCACCGAGAAGACGCGGGCGCGCGCCGTGCTGAACGTCGGCGTCACGATGGTCGCCGGGATCGGCGCCGCGGCGGCCGGGCTCCTGCTCGCCGCCGCCGTCTGGCACTGAGTCAGTCTTCGGGCGCCATCCGCCACGCGGCCGCCGCGATCGCCTCACGCTGCTCGGCCGGGAGGCCGGCCGCCATCTCCTCCAGCTTGTCGACGACGCCTTCGTGAGCGGCGTTCGCGAGCCGGAGGCCCTCTTCGGTCAGCGTGATCTTGAGCGCGCGGCGGTCGCAGGAGTCCGCGACCCGCTCGACGAGCGCGCGCCGCTGCACCCGGTCCACCAGTCCGGTGACGCTGGATTTCTCCAGGTTCAGCATCTTGCCGAGCTCGGTCATCCCGACGCCGGTCTCCCCCTGCGCCAGCACGCAGAGCAGCTGCGCCTGCTGCGGCGTGAGGTCGTGGGACCGGCCGACGTCGATGAAAGCCCGCTGCACCAGATGCGAGAGCCGCACCAGCGCCGTCGCGAATCCGAGGTCTTCGGCCGTGGTCATGTCCGCAGTCTACTTGACGATGGTTCGGAGTACGAACTACTGTAGTTCGCAGTACCAACATTACGTACTACGAACTAGGGGATCTCATGAGCACGACCGTGGCCGTCATCGGCGGGGGATACGGCGGCACCGCCGTCGCCAAGGAACTGGACTCGATCGCGGACGTCGTCCTCGTCGAGCCGCGCGAGGACTTCGTCCACCACGTCGCCGCGTTGCGCGGACTGGTCGATCCGGAGTGGACGGACCGGCTCTTCTACCCGTACTCCGGGCTTCTCGAACGCGGACGGGTGCTCCGCGACCGCGCGGTGAGCGTGGACCAGGGCGGTGTCACGCTCGCGTCGGGCGAGCGGCTCACCCCGGATTACGTCGTCCTGGCGACCGGTTCGGCGTACCCGTTCCCGGCGAAGATCGATTTCCGGGACAGCGCCTCGGCGAAGGCGAAGATCCGTGCCACCCGGGAAGAACTCGCGGGCGCGGAGAAGGTACTGCTGCTCGGCGCCGGCCCGGTGGGCCTCGAACTGGCGGGCGAGATCAAGACGGTGTGGCCGGAGAAGGCCGTGACGATCGTCGACCCGGCCGAGGAGATCCTGCCCGGCTTCCCGGCGGAGTTCCGCGCGGAGATCCGCCGTCAGCTGGCCGGACTGGGCGTCGAACTCCTGCTCGGCACATCGCTGACCGACGCGCCGGTCTCGGAACCGGGGCAAACGAAGACGTTCACCTCGGGGCTCACCGGCGGTGGCGAGGTGACCGCCGACCTGTGGTTCCAGTGCTACGGCGGCGCGCCGCACACCGCTTTTCTCGACGGCTCCCTCGCCGCCGCCCGGCGGCCGGACGGCCAGGTGGAGGTGGACGCCGACCTGCGACTTCCGGGGCAGCCGCGGGTGTTCGCGCTCGGCGACATCACCGCGCTGCCGGAGGGGAAACTGGCGAAGGTGGCCGGTGACCACGCGGAGGTCGTCGTCGCCAACATCCGGGCCCTGATCGAGGGCGGCGAGCTGCGGACCCACACCCCGGGCGGGCCGATGATCTCGTTGCCGCTCGGGCCTTCCGGGGGCGCGACCTACGCGGAGGAGGTCGGGATCCTGGACGCCGCGACGACGTCGGAGATCAAGGGGGCGCACATGATGGTGTCCCGGTACGAGGAGATGTTCGGGACGGCGTAGAGACAGCGACTCTCGGGGGCAGGCCGCGTGTTGCGAAAGCCACTTTCGCAACCTTCAACGTTGCGAAAGTGGCTTTCGCGGCACCCCCGGACTCCACCACTCACGAGGCGTCAGCGCGGAGCCAGACCCCGCACGTGCGCGAACGGGTCCTCACCCGTGGGCAGCAGCGCGATGATCGGCGTCGTCAGCCCGTTGTCCACATAGGACTGCACCTGCTCACGGCAGGAATCGAGGCTGCCGTGGACGATCAGGTCGTCGACGACCTCGTCCGGGATGACCTGGTTCGCCTTCTGCCGGTCACCCGCGGCCCAGGCCTCGTGCATCGGCGCGAGCGCCTCGCCACGGCCCAGCCACTCGTGGAACGCCGCGTACACCGGCACGGTCAGGTAGCTCGAGATGAGCATCCGGCCGAGCCCGCGCGCGGCGGCCTTGTCCTCGGTGGGGCAGACGAAGATCCGCGCGGCCAGCTCGACGTCCGGGCCGATTTCGGCCCGGACCTTGGGCACGTCGGAGGCGGCGAGCCAGTTGGTGATGGCGCCGTCGGCCTCCTTCGCGGCCAGCCGCAGCATCCCCGGCCGCAGCGCGGCGAGCATGATCGACGGCGGCGGATCGGTGGGCCGTTCCAGCCGGAACTTGCTGACCGAGAAGGACTCGTACTCCTCGGTGACCTTCTCCCCCGCCAGCGCCGACCGCAGGAACCGCAGGGCGTCCCGGGACCGCGCGAACGGCGCCTCGAACTCGGCGGCGTTCCAGTTCTTCACGATCACCGGCGACGAAGCGCCGATGCCGAGCACGAACCGGCCGGGCGCCAGCTCCGCGACCGTCGCCGCGCTCATCGCGAGCAGCCCGGGACCGCGCGTGTACACCGGCACGATCGCGGTGCCCAGCCGCAGCTGCGGCGCCCACTGCGAGGCGAGCACCAACGGCGTGAAGGCGTCGTGGCCCGCGGTCTCGGCCGACCACGCGTCGGTGTAGCCGAGGTCCGGCAGCTCCTGCACCATCTCCCGGTGCGCCGCGAGCGGCACCCCGGTCAGCGGAATGGTGATGCCCCACCGTTTCATGCGTTCTCCTCGCTCTTGACCGCGTCGCCGGACAGCTCGCGCACGATCCAGTCCACCTGCGTGCGCATCAGGTTCTCCGCGACCTCTTCGGCCTGCGGTGTCATATGCGTCGCGCCGGCCAGCGGCAGGAACACGTGCGGACGCCCCTTGGCCAGCAGTGCCGACGACAGGCGCAACGAGTGGGCGACAAAAACGTTGTCGTCGGCCAGTCCGTGGACGATCAGCAGCGCCCGGCTGAGATCACCGGCGCCGGCGATCAGCGAGTTGTGCTCGTACGAGGCCGTGTCCGTCTGCGGAAGCCCGAGGTAGCGCTCGGTGTAGTGCGTGTCGTACAGGGACCAGTCGGTCACCGGGGCGCCCGCGACACCGGCGTGGAAGACGTCCGGGCGGCGCAGCACGGCCAGCGCGGACAGGTAACCGCCGTAGGACCAGCCGCGGATCGCGACCCGCTCCAGGTCCAGTTCCGGACGCAGCGCGGCCGCCGCGTGCAGGGCGTCGACCTGGTCGGCGAGGGTGACGTCGGCGAGCTTGCCCGCGATCTCCTTCTCCCAGGCCGAACCCCGGCCCGGCGTCCCGCGACCGTCGGCGACCAGCACCGCGAAACCCTGGTCCGCCAGCCATTGCGGGGTCAGGAACGCGTTGCGGGTCTGGAGGACGCGCTGGGCGTGCGGGCCGCCGTACGGGTCGAGCAGCACCGGGAGCTTGCCCTCGCTCTCCTCGTACCCGGTCGGCAGCACCAGCGCGGCACGCAGGCCCCGCTCCCCCAGCGTCAGCCAGATCAGGTTCGGGACGACGTCGGGGTCGACGGTGTGGGAGGCGATACGCGCCACCGTCTCGTCGCCGGAGACGACACTCACCGCCGGGCCGCTGCGGTCCAGGCTCCACGACGAAAGCACGGCCAGCGAGGCGTTCCCGGAGCCGACGTGCACACCGTCCTCAGTGGACAGACGACGGAGTTCGCCGCCTTCGGTACGGAAGACGTGGATCTGCGTCGGGTCGGCTTCGGACGCGCTGAACAGCACCTCGGCGCCGACGTGCAGGATCGACCGCACCTGCAGACCCGGCGGGGTGACCGCGACCCCGTCGACGACCAGTCGGTGGTCGCCGTCGGCGGCGCTCTCGCGCACCAGACGGCCGTCGGCGGTCCACGCCGGGACACCCGCGGCGAGCTCGACCCAGTGCTCGTCGGTCTCGGTGTGCAGCACCTCGACGGAACCGTCCGCCGGGTCGACCGCCTGGATCTCCAGCGTGCGCTGGTCCCGCGACTGCACGGACAGCAGCGGCTTGCCCGCCGCCGACCAGTGCACCGCGGCCAGGTACTCCCAGCCGGTCTTGGTGACGTCGACGCGCGAACCGTCGAGGCCGAGGATCGCCAGCGTCACGTCCGCGTTCGTCGTCCCCGCGGCGGGATACGCGACGACATTGGCCGCCGACTGCGGGTTGGCCGGATCGGCGATCGTCCAGCGCGGCACGTCCGCCCGATCGGACCGCTCGACCAGCAGGCTCTTCCCGTCCGGGGCCCACCAGTAGCCCCGCGTGCGGCCCATCTCCTCGGCCGCGATGAACTCCGCGAGCCCCCAGGCGATGTCCTCGCCGTCTTCCTCGACGAGCAGCCGGTCCGCGCCGGTGGCCCGGTCGATCACCCGCAGCCGCCGGTCGCGGACATAGGCGACGTGGGCGCCGTCCGGGCTGGGCCGCGGGTCGACGACCGAGCCCTCGACCAGCACGGACACCTCACCGGTGGCCAGGTCGAGGGTGTGGAGCTTGCCCGAGAGCGAGAACGCGGCGACGGTGAACGCGTCGTCGACCGCGTAGCCGACCACGCCGCCGCCGGTCTCCCGGCTGCGCTCGCGGCGGGCCCGCTCCTCGGGCGGCAGGTCCTCTTCACCCGGCAGCAGCTGGGCCGCGTCGACCAGCTTCGTCTCCTCGCCCGACGCGACGTCGAACGACCACAGGCTGTGCCGCGCGTCGGTGCCGGACTCGGACCGCAGGAACAGGACGCGGGAGCCGTCCGGGGCGACCTTGAACTCTTTCGGCGCGCCGAGGGTGAAGCGCTGAGTACGGGCCTGTCGACGGAGGAACGGGAGATCTTCGAAGCTGGTGTCGGTCACCTCCGCACTCTTTCAGAAAACACAGCCAGACGATCAGGGGGATACGCCAAGTGCTTCCAGCTTCTTGAGCTCTGTCTCGGGGTCGAAGTCGGCGGGCGGGAACTTCGGGTCCATCGCCTCGATCGTCTCGATCAGCAGCCGCGCGACCAGGTAGTTGCGGTACCACTTGTGGTCGGCCGGGACGGAGTACCAGGGCGCCGTCTCCGTCGAGGTCTTGGCGAAGATGTCGGCGTAGGCCTTCTGGTAGTCGTTCCACTGAGCACGCGCGTCGAGGTCGGCGGGGTTGTACTTCCACCACTTCGCCGGGGTCTCCAGCCTCGCCTTGAGCCGTTTCAGCTGCTCCTCCGGCGAGATGTCGAGGAAGACCTTCACGATCGTCGTGCCGGCCTCGGTGAGTTCCTTCTCGAACGCGTTGATCTCGGCGTAGCGCTTGCGCCATTCCGCGGCGGGCACCAGCTTCTGCACGCGCGGGACCAGGATGTCCTCGTAGTGCGAACGGTCGAAGACGCCGACCTGCCCGGGCGCGGGAAGCTGCTTGCGGATCCGCCACAGGTAGTGGTGGCGGGCCTCGGCGGACGTCGGCTTCTTGAACCCCGCGTACCGCACGCCCATCGGGTTGACCAGGCCGAGGACGTGTCCCACCGTGCCGCCCTTGCCGGAGGTGTCCATCCCTTGCAGCACCAGCAGCAGGCTGCGTTTCCCGCCGCCGACGCCCTCCGCGTAGAGCGCCTCTTGCAGCTTCGCGAGCTTGGCCCCGGCCTCGGCGAGTTCTTCGAGCGCCTTGGGCTTCTTCTTGGGTCCGATCGGGAACGTGCCCGGGTCGTGTCGCTCGGTCCCCTTGCCGATCCTCAGCGTGTCCCGGACGGAGACGGTGTCCTTTTTCGCCATCCGGCGACGATAACCGCGGGCCGGGTCCCGCGCCTCCGGTGATCAAGTACGCCTCTGCATGTTTTCTTCGCTCGAACGAGTCGATACGCAACGAACAACGGGTCAAAGCAACGTTTCCCGGATGAAGTCCACCACCGCGGCATCTAACCTGAACGCATGACGACCGCCGACTTCATCGCGCTCGACGAGCAGTGGAGCACGCACAACTACCACCCCCTGCCCGTGGTGATCGCCACCGCCGAAGGCGCTTCGGTCACCGATGTGGAGGGCAAGACCTACCTCGACTTCCTCTCCGGCTACTCCGCGCTGAACTTCGGGCACCGCCACCCCGGGCTGATCGCCGCCGCGGTCGAGCAGTTCGGCCGGGTGACGCTCACCTCGCGCGCGTTCCACCACGACCAGCTCGGGCTGTTCTGCCGGGAGCTCGCCGAGCTGACCGGTACCGAGATGACCCTGCCGATGAACTCCGGCGCGGAGGCCGTCGAGTCCGCGGTGAAGATCGCCCGCAAGTGGGCGTACCGGGTCAAGGGCGTCCCCGACGGGACGGCCGAGATCGTCGTCGCGGGCTCGAACTTCCACGGCCGCACGACCACCATCGTGTCCTTCTCCACCGACGAGACCGCGCGCGCCGACTTCGGGCCGTTCACGCCGGGCTTCGTCACCGTCAAGTACGGCGACGCCGAAGCGCTGCGCGACGCCATCACCGAGCGCACGGCCGCGATCCTGCTGGAGCCGGTGCAGGGCGAGGCGGGCGTGATCGTGCCGCCCGCCGGCTACTTCGCCGAGGCGCGGCGGCTGTGCGACGAGCACAACGTCCTGCTGATCGCCGACGAGATCCAGTCCGGCCTCGCGCGCACCGGCACCGTCCTCGCGCTCGACCACGAAGGCGTGCGCGCCGACGTCTACACCCTGGGCAAGGCGCTCGGCGGCGGGATCATGCCGGTCTCGGCCGTGGTCGGCGGCAAGGACGTGCTCGGGGTGCTCCAGCCCGGCGAGCACGGTTCCACCTTCGGCGGGAACCCGGTCGCCTGCGCGATCGGGCGGGCCGTGGTCGGGCTGCTCAAGACCGGCGAATTCCAGGAGCGCTCGCGGGAACTGGGCGCCCACCTGCACTCCCGGCTCGGCGAACTGGTCGGGAACGGGCTGGCCGAGGTACGCGGACGCGGGCTCTGGGCGGGCATCGACATCGCGCCCGGC
Source organism: Amycolatopsis azurea DSM 43854 (assembly GCF_001995215.1). Classification (GTDB taxonomy): domain Bacteria; phylum Actinomycetota; class Actinomycetes; order Mycobacteriales; family Pseudonocardiaceae; genus Amycolatopsis; species Amycolatopsis azurea. The sequence continues at coordinate 196,749 of NZ_MUXN01000016.1, read as the reverse complement.
GGGCCGACCGGGCGGGAGGCGTCCACCGCGCTGGCCGAACGCGGCGTGCTGTGCAAGGAGACGCACGACCACACGCTGCGGATCGCGCCGCCGCTGGTGATCACCCGCGAGGAACTCGACCGGGGTATCGACGCGATCACGGAGGTCGTCAAGACGCGGTGAACCTTTCGGGCGGCCGGTACGTTGGCTGTCCATGGGAGACGCGCGGGAGTGGGTGGAGCGGCCGCTGGTCGGCACCGAGACGGTGACGCCGGAGGACTGGTTCGCGAAGGGCAAGGCGCTGCGGGACAAGGCACCGTCGTCGGCGCACGATCACGCGGCGGCGGGCGACGGCCGTCCGAGCGTGGCGGAGTTCTTCGCGCGGACCAACGAAGGCCGCCTGCCGGAACTGGTGGAACTGCGGCGCGAGCGCATGCTCGCGTCGCCGTTCACCTTCTACCGCGGGGCGGCCGGGCTGATGGCCGCCGATCTGGCGGGCTCGCCGGTGTCCGGGCTGACGGCGCAGCTGTGCGGGGACGCGCACGCCGCGAACTTCGGGCTGTACGGCACGCCCGAAGGCCAGATCGTCATGGACATCAACGATTTCGACGAATCCGTGCCGGGCCCGTGGGAGTGGGATCTCAAACGGCTCGCGGCGAGTCTCGTGCTGGCCGGACGCGAAGGCGGTATCGGCGAGTCAGGCTGCCGCGAGGCCGCCGAGGACGCGGTGAAGTCGTACCGGCGCACCATCCGGGGCCTGGCGGAACTGCCGTTCCTGCGGTCGTGGAACGCGCTGCCGGACGCGTCGGTGCTGAGCAAGGTCCGCGCGCACGACCTCATCGACGACTTCGAGGAAGCGGCCGAGAAGGCGCGGAAGAACACCAGCGCCAAGGTCACCGCGAAGTGGACCCGGCGGATCGACGACCACGACACCGGCCTCGAACGGCACCGGTTCGTCGAGGACCCGCCGGTGCTCACCCACGTCGACGACGCGACGGCGGAAGCGGTCGTCACCGGCCTGGTGTCCTATGTGGACACGCTGCGCGAGTCTCGGCGGACGCTGATCTCGCGCTACCGGGTGTCCGATGTGGCCTTCCGGGTGGTCGGCACCGGCAGTGTCGGGTTGCGCAGCTACGTCGCGCTGCTGCACGGAAACAGCGGTGAGGACCTTGTCCTGCAAGTGAAACAGGCCAATCCGTCCGCGCTGGCGCCGTATCTCGGGCTGGCTTCGCCGGAGCACGAAGGCCGCCGGATCGTCGAAGGCGCGCGGCTCGTGCAGGCCGAGACCGACATCCTGCTCGGCTGGACGACCATCGACGGCGTGCCGTACATCGTGCGGCAGTTCCGGAACCTCAAGGGCGACATCGATCCGGCGGAGCTGAAGAAGGACCACCTCGACGACTACGGCCGCCTGGCGGGCGCGCTGCTGGCGCGGGCGCACGCGCGGTCGCTGCATCCGCGGATGCTGGCGGGGTACTTCGAGGACGACGAAGACCTCGACGAGGCCATCGGGGCGTACGCGGTGCGGTACGCGGACCAGACCGAAGCGGACCACGAGGCCTTCGCCGCCCTCGTGTGAGGGGTGAGGCAAACGTGTCGTGCCGGGCGGGGTGAACGGCATTCCCCGCGTCGGGTCGGCGTGTGTGTCCCGAGCGCCACGCCCGGGACACACACCGTCTCGAACGTGGCGCTCGGGACATCCTGCCCTGACCTTCGGCACAGCACCTCCAGCCTGGAGGCACCGGAGCGCACTGGGCCGGGGTAAGTCCGGGCGGCGGAGGTTCCCAATGTCGCATTTGAGACGCTCAGTGTCTCAAATGCGACATTGGGAACAAGGACGTGAAAGCCACCTTCATTAGCCCTCACGTCCCACGCATTTAGTCACCTACTTGCGCGGGAGGGCATCACACCAGGGCCAGGACGTCGTCCGCGCATCCCCAGGCCAGCGTGATCCCCGCTCCCCCGTGCCCGTAGCAGTGCACGACGTCGCCGTCCCGCTCCAGCCGCACCTGCGGGCGGAACGGCCGCAAGCCGACCTTCGCGCCCAGCACCGGCGCGTCGGCCAGCGCGGGCACGAGTTCCCGGCAGCGCCGCACGATGTCCGCGGTCACCCCGGGATCCGGTTCGACGGAGTCGCGGCCCGGCTCCTGCGTGCCGCCGCAGACGACGTGCCGTCCGTGCGGGATCACGTGGCGCAGCACCGGGGTGGCCCCGTCGACGATCCATTCGGTCAGTCCCGGATCGGCGAGGTGGACGACCTGACCGCCGACCGGCACCACGGTGACGTCGCCCGCCAGCCGTCCGGCGCCGAGCCCTGCCGCGTTCACCACGAGGTCCGCGTCGAGGTCGTCCAGCCGCGAGACGGTGCGGTACTCGGTGCGCACGCCCAGCCCGGCGACCTGGCCGGCGAGCCACGCGAGGTACACCGGTGTGTCGATCAGCGCGGTCGTGAAGGTGAGCCGTCCGGGTCCGTCGTCGAGGTCGGGCATCGAGTACGCCCAGGACGGCATGGGCGCCTCGCGGGGGATGAAGAACGTCCCCCGGCGCAGGCTGACCCCGGGCGCGCCGAGCGAGCGGTACTCGTCCACGCTCGTCGCGGTCCAGCGATCCACCTGGTCGGAGTGCACCGACAGCGGCGGGAAGAGCACGCCGCCCGCCACCGCCGACGTCGTCTCGCCCGGCCGGTCGGCGGTGATCACCGTGACGTCGTGCCCGGCGCCCGCCAGCCGGTGCGCGCAGCTCAGCCCGATGATCCCGCCGCCGACCACCGTGATCCGCATCGAACGCCCCTTCCGCGTGCCGTCCCTGCATGGTGACTGATCGCCCGTCACGTAATCTCGCCGGATGAGCGGAAAGGCGCCATACGGGCTCATCGCGGTGACTTGCGCGGTGATCATGGTCGTGCTCGGGGTACTGGTGTCGGGTGAGGGCCTTTCCGGCCCCGACGAGCTCGCCGTCAAGTGGGTGGGGCGCGCCTTCGGCGGTAACGCGGACCTGCTCCAGCTGCTCGTGCTGCCGACCGAGGCCTACGTCCTCATTCCCGTCGCCGCCGTCGCCGTGGGCCTCTGTCTGGCCGGACGACGGCGGCTCGAAGCACAGCTGACCGTCGTGGGCCCGCTCGTCGCGATCTTCGCGAACAGCTGGGTGCTCAAACCGCTGTTCGACCGCTGGAAGAACACCTACCTCGCCTATCCCAGCGGGCACACCGTCGCGCTGGTCGCGGTGCTGACCGTGCTCGTCCTGCTGGCCCGCCCCGGGATCGCGACCGCCGTCATCTCGGTCGTGGGCGCGGTGGTGCTCGCCGGGGTCACGATCGGCATGATCGGCCTCGGCTACCACTACCTGACCGACGTCGTGGGCGGCACGCTGTTCGCGGTCGCGACCGTGTGCGCGACCTGGGTCCTGCTCAGCTGGGCTGCACGGCGTCGCGAGCCAGCGCCGTCAGGCGGCTGACGGCGCGCAGGTACTTCTTGCGGTAGCCGCCGTTCACCATCTCCTCGGTGAACAGCAGCGGCACCGGCTCACCGGAGACCACCAGCGGGATCGCGCGGTCGTAGAGCCGGTCGGCGAAGGCGACCATCCGCAGTCCGACGTTCTGGTCGGGAACCGGATGGATGTCGCGCAGGTGCACCCGGGTCACCCCGTCGAGAAGCCTGCCGTAACGCGAAGGGTGCAGCCCGCCGAGGTGTTCGCACAAGGCGTCGAAATCGTCCACAGTGGACTCGGGATGCGCGGCGGCGGAGGCCTCCAGTTGCTCCGGGCTCGCGGGCGGCGGCGCGTCCGGCAGGCCTCGGTGCCGGTAGTCCGGGCCGTCGACCCGGCAGACGCCGAACTTGGCCGACAGCGACTGGATCTCCCGCAGGAAGTCCGCGGCGGCGAACCGGCCCTCGCCGAGTTTGTCCGGCAGCGTGTTGGAGGTCGCCGCCACGAACACTCCGGCCGAGATCAGCTCCTGGAGCAGCCGGGTGACGAGCATGGTGTCGCCGGGGTCGTCGAGTTCGAACTCGTCGATCGCCAGGAACCGGTGTTCGGACAGCCGTCGCACCGCCTCCGCGAACCCCAGCGCGCCGACGAGATGGGTCAGCTCCACGAACGTGCCGTACGCCTTGGGCGACGGCGTCTCGTGCCACGTCGAGGCGAGCAGGTGTGTCTTGCCGACGCCGAAGCCACCGTCGAGGTAGAGCCCCCTCGGTCCGGACGGCGCCTCGTCCCCGCCGCCGAACAGCGCGCGCAGCTTCGACTTCGGCTTCCGGTTCGCGGCTTCCGCCACGCGCCGCGCGAACGCGCCGCAGGCCACGACCGCCTCGGCCTGGCTCGGCTCGTCCGGATTGGGCACGTAGGTGGAGAACCGGACCGCGTCGAACCGGGGCGGCGGGACGAGCGCGGTGATCAGCTCGTCGGCGGACAGCTCCGGACGGCGATCGATCAGGCGGGCGGGCATTCGCCGAGAGTAACGGCTCCGGGGTGGGCCGTTCACTCTCCCTGACCGGGCGTATCCCCCGCTCAGCGGTGCCGTCGGGCCCGTGCTGGGATGGACGTGTGCAGCTTTTGTGGCCAACGACACCGGCGGATCCCGTCTCCGATGCCGACCTTGAACGGCTTTACGGGTATCCCGAAGACATGACCGCCATGAGCCGTCCCTGGGTCCAGGTCAACTTCGTCAGCTCCGCCGATGGCGCGGTGGCCGTCGACCAGCTGTCCGAGGGCCTTTCGCACCCCGCCGACAAGCGGATCTTCCTGATGGGACGGCTGCTTGCCGACGTGATCCTGGTCGGCGCCGGCACCGCCCGCGCCGAGGGCTACCGCGGCGCGCGGATCACTCCCGCACGCGCCGCCCGCCGGGTCTCGCTCGGGCTGTCGGAAGTCCCGCCGATCGCGGTGGTGACCCGTTCCGGTGAACTCGACCCGGCGGGCCCGTTGTTCACCGACACCAAGGTCCCGCCGATCGTCATCACCACCGAAAAGGCGCCGCGCACCGCGCTGGAACGCGCGGGCGCCGAGGTCCTCGTCGCCGGGACCGACGACGTCGACCTCCACCGCGCGCTCGCGCTGCTGGCCGAGCGGGGGCTGTGCCGCGTCGACTGCGAGGGCGGGCCGGCGCTGTTCGCCGACCTGATCGCGGCCGACCTCGTCGACCAGCTGTGCCTGACCGTCGCCCCGCTGCTGGCGGGCGCGGGCGAACGCCGGATCGCCGACGGCCGTCCGACCCCGGAACCGCGGCGGATGGACCTCGCGTCCGTGCTCTTCGAAGACGGCTTCACCATGCTGCGCTACCGCCGCCGGGAGGGCGGGTGAGAGAGCCCGCGCCGGTTCCGGACGAGGAACTGGCGGCCCGGGCCGCAGCCGGGGACGACGGTGCCTTCGACACCTTGGTGCGACGGCACACGGCCAGGATGTACCGCGTGGCGCTGCGGATCACCGGCAGCGCGTCGGAGGCCGAGGACGTCGTCCAGGAGGCCTGGCTGTCCGCGTGGCGCGCGCTGCCCGGGTTCCGGTTCGAGTCCGCGGTGTCCACCTGGCTGTACCGGGTGACGACGAACGGCGCGCTCAGGCAGGTCCGGCGCCGGAAACCGACCGTGCCGCTCGACGAGGGCGACGCGGGTGTCGTACCTGGTCCGGAAGGGTATGTGGTGAGCGCCGAACAGGTCGGCACGGTGCTGCGGGCGATCGCCGAACTGGACGTCGGCCAGCGGATCCCGCTGATTCTGCGAGAATTCGAAGGGTTGACCTACGACGAGGTGGCCGAGGTGCTGGAAGTGAGCGTGCCCGCTCTGCGCGCTCGCCTGCACCGCGCGAGGGTGGCGCTGCTGGCGAAACTCGGCGACAACTTCCGACCCGGGGAACGGTGATGAGCGAGGATCCGCGCGACGACCCCCGGTGGGAGCAGGTGCGCGCCGCCGCGAGCCGTCCGGTGCCGACGCCGCCAGGACTCGTCGAGCGGGTGCTCCGGTCGGTCGGCGGCGTCCGCGGCAAGCACACCACCCCTCCGCTCGACCTGCCCTCGGCGGGCGGGAAGACCCAGGTGTCGGAACGGGCGCTGGTGCTGATGACCAGGAAGCTCGCCGCCGAGATGGGCCGCGACCTCGGCGGCGTCCACGTCTCGGCCGTCGCGCTCGAGGACGACGTGCTCCAGGTGCTGGTGACGGTCCGGTTCGGCGTGGAAGCGGCGGTCGCGGAACTGCTGCGGCACCGGGTGAGCGCGGCGCTGACCGGACAGCTCGGATCGGCCCCGCCCGCGATCAACGTCCACGTCGTCGACGTGCACCCCGACTGACCCTGGCCGGGTCGCCCCGCCGTTCCGTGAAGGCCTCCTTGCCTACCCTGAAGGTAGTGAAGGAGGCCTTCATGCGCCCCGCTGTGACGTATGAGGTCAGTGGGGTTCTTGAGGCTCCTGGGGCGCTTCGGTGGTCCGTGAAGGCCCCCTTGAGGGACCCAGAGTCCGTGAAGGGGGCCTTCACGGATCCCGTGATCGTCGCGCTTGTCCCAGACGCACCAGTAGCCACAGCAGTCACAGCTGAGCCGCGTGAAGGCCCCCTTCACGCGGCTCAGCCGAGAGAACTCGACCTTCACACCTTGCCGAAGTACATGAAGGCCTCCTTC
>NZ_MUXN01000016.1:0-190139 GCF_001995215.1 Amycolatopsis azurea DSM 43854 | reverse complement strand
GAAGGAGGCCTTCATGTACTTCAAGCGCGAGGGCGGCGGGCCCAGCTCGGTCGGGGTGGTCGTGAGTGGTAAGTCGCGTTAGAACGACACTTGCCACTCACGACCACCCCGACCCACCACCTCCGGAAGGTGAACCCCGGAAGTGATTACCCCATCCGGGGGACATCGCGTGACGACTCAGGGTGCGCGTGTGTCCTGGTTGGTGAGAGCGTAGGGACCGCCGTGCGCGCAGGTCGCGCGGCACAGGCCGAGAAGGAGCGAACTTCATGGCGCAGCCGAGCGCGAGCAAGCCCGACACCCCGGTGGCGGGGTCGTCCCTCAACGAGGAAGGAGCCTCCGGCAAGACCACGATCTCGTCGGTGGTGGTGCAGAAGGTGGCGGGCCTCGCCACCCGTGAGGTCACCGGGATCCACGCGCTGGGCGGCGGGGTCTCGCGGGCCTTCGGCGCGATCCGCGAGCGCATCCCCGGCTCCGGCACGGTCACCACGTCCGGTGTCTCGGTCGAGGTCGGCGAGAAGCAGGCGGCGATCGATCTCGACGTCGTCGTCGAGTACGGCGCGCGCATCGTCGACGTCGCCCGCGCGGTGCGCCGCAACGTGATCGGCCAGGTCGAGCAGATCACCGGCCTCGAGGTGATCGAGGTCAACATCGCGGTCAACGACATCCACCTGCCCGACGAGAACGGCGGCGAGACCGAGACCTCGCGGGTCGAGTGATGAACGGGACCCAGACCGGCCTGCTCGCCGGCCTCATCCTCGGCCTCGCCGCGACCCAGGGCTTCACCGCGTTCCTGGTGACACTGGCCGTCGGCGTCATCGGCCTCGTCCTCGGCCGCGTGCTCGACGGCGAACTCGACCTCGGCGACCTGTTCGGCCGGGGCCGCGACAAATGACCGTCCCGGCCGAACCGGAGGACCGCGGCACGCTCACCATCGCGCCGTCCGTGGTCCGCAAGATCGCGCAGCACGCCGCGGACCAGGTCGACGGGACCACGCGCGCCGAGCGGCGGATCGCCGGGCTCGGGCTGGGGACCCACGGCGCGAGCGCGAAGGTCGGCGGTGAGGGCAACGACGTCGACCTGCTGCTCGACGTCGCTTTGCACTACCCGGCACCGGTGCGGCGGATCGTCGGCGATCTCCGCGCCCGGGTCACCGAGGAGGTCGAGCGGATCACGTCGTACCAGGTCCGGGACATCTCGGTGACGGTCTCCGCGCTCCTGCCCGACATCGCGCCCCGCGTCCGCTAGAAGGAGCAACCGGTATGCGTTTGTTCGTCCGCCTGCTGTCCGCCCTGATCGGGCTGGCGCTGGCCGCCGCGGGGGTCCTGCTGGCCTTGGAGGTCGGCTGGGGCTGGTGGCGGCCCGGGCGGGGGCCGCTGTTCGTCCCGTGGGACGACTGGCGCGACAGGCTCGCGGAACTGTCCTGGAACACCGACGAGGTCCGCTACCTCGCGATCGCCGTCGCGGTCGTGGGGCTGCTGCTGATCCTGGCGTCGGCCTCGGCCGGTCGGCGAGCCGTCCGGCTGACCGATCCGGCGAACGAGGTCAGCGTGACCACGTCGCCGCGCTCGCTGGCGAGGCTGGTCGGGGTGACCGTGCGCGGCCAGGACAACGTCGCGGGCGCGAAGGTCACCGCCACCGCCAAGAAGATCCGTGTCCGTGCGACGAGCAGGCTGGAAACCGAAGGCGAGCTGCGACCGCGGCTGCTGGAGACGGTCTCCGGCCTGCTCGACGACGTCCCCCTGGCGCGGCGGCCGAAGGTGTCCGTCGTCGTCGACTCCCCGAAGGACCGCCGATGACCCGTTCCGTCTCCGCCAAGGCGCTCGGCCGGTCCACCGGCACGGAACGGACGCTGACCGTCCTCATCGGACTCGTCGCGTTGCTCGGCGGGGCCGCGGTGCTCGTGGTCGGGGCGGGCTGGCTCGGCACGTACCGCGCGAACCGGTCGCTCGTCGACCCGATCGCGCTCGACTGGCTCGTCCGGAACGCGCTCGCCGCCCGGATCGGCGCGATCGTGCTCGGCGTCCTCCTGCTGTGGCTGGGCCTGTGGTGGTTCTCCCGGTCGCTGCGCCCGGAAGGCCGTCCGGACCTCGAACTCGACGACGACCTCGTGGTGACCTCCTCCGCGATCTCCGACGCCGTCCGTCTCGACGCCGAGACGATCGACGGCGTCGGCCGCGCCCGGGTCCGCGCGGTCGGCGACAAGGAGAACCCGGCGCTGCGGATCACGCTCTGGCTCGTCGAGGGCACCGACCTGAAACGGGTCTGGGAGCAGCTCGACCTCACCGTGCTGGCCAGGGCCCGGGAGTCGCTCGGGGTCGACGTGCTGCCCACCGCGGTCCGGATCGAACTCGACACGACGGCACCGCAACGGGTGCGCTGACAGCGTCCTTACGGCAAGAATGGCCGTCATGTCGCTTCCGCTGTCTCCGCCGGTCAAACCGATGCTCGCCAAACCGGCGAAGGCGATCCCCGATTCCGGCGGGCTGCTGTTCGAGCCGAAATGGGACGGCTACCGCTGCCTGGTGTTCCGCGACGGCGACGAACTGACCCTCCAGTCGCGGTCGGAGAAGCCGCTCAACCGGTACTTCCCCGAGGTCGTCGAGCGACTGAAGGCGACCCTGCCCGAGCAGATCGTGCTCGACGGCGAACTGGTGGTCGGCCGGGACGGCAAACTGGACTTCGACGCGCTGACCGACCGGGTCCACCCCGCCGAGAGCCGGATCAAGCTGCTGGCGGAACAGACCCCGGCGGAGTTCGTCGCGTTCGACCTGCTGGCGCTCGGCGACGAGTCCTATCTGGACGAACCGACGTCGAAGCGGCGGGAGCGGCTGGAAAAACTGGCCTCGGACGGCATCCACCTGACCCCGGCCACCTCGGATCCGGCGATCGCGCGCCACTGGTTCGAGCTGTTCGAGGGCGCGGGGCTCGACGGCGTCATCGGCAAACCGCTCGACGAGCCGTACACGCCCGGCAAACGTGTCCTGCTGAAGTACAAGCACTCGCGCACCGCCGACTGCGTGCTCGCGGGACTGCGCTGGCACGTCGACGGCGAAGAGGGAGAGCTGGTCGGCTCGTTCCTGCTCGGGCTCTACGACGAGAACGGCGTCCTGCACCACCCCGGGGTCGTCGGATCGTTCCCGGTCACCCGGCGGCGTGAACTGGCCGAAGAACTGGCGCCGCTGATCACCGACGGGGCCGATCACCCCTGGCTGGGCGACAACGTGCGGGAGAAACAGCGGATCCCCGGCGGGATCACCCGGTGGAAGTCCAAGGAAGCCCCGTGGGTGCCGCTGAAACTGGAGAAGGTCGTCGAGGTCGGCTACGAGCACACGGAAGGCGGATACCCGTCGCGGTTCCGCCACACCGCGCAGTTCAAGCGCTGGCGTCCCGACCGCGAACCGGACTCCTGCACGTACGCCCAGCTCGACGAAGTCGCCCGCTACGACCTGGACGCGGTGTTCCGCGGTGAGGTCAAACGCACCCGCTAACCGGGGCCTGACACGTCACCTGCGAAGCTCATCTACGAGCTTTTGTCATGCCCGGAAAGTGAGGACCAGCCCGTGCGCCCCGCCAGCACCGTCCGCCGCAGGCCACGGCTGATCATGATGACGACCGTGGTCGCGGCCGTGGTCGCGGGCTGCACGGCCGGACCGTCGGTACGACCGGCGGTGATCGACAACGACGGCAAGCCCGATCCCGGTTCGTCGACCTCGGCGCAGCCGGTACCGCTGCCGCCGCTCACCGAACCGCAGTCGCCGTCGATCAAATGGGACGACTGCGACGAGGCGACCAGGCAGAGGCTGGGCCGGCCGTCCGTGCCGGACACGCTGAAGTTCGCCTGCGCCAGGGTGCCCACCACGCTCGACGCGCCCGATCTGCCCGGCCGCGGGCTCTCGCGGCTGTCGGTGGTCAAGACCGGTGGCGGGCCGATCCCGCTCGTCGTGGTCAACGACGTCGACGGTGAGCCGGGATCGCTGTACGCCGCGCGCCTGGCCGCGACGCTGCCGCCCGAGTTCCTGCAGAAGTTCTCGCTGATCGGCGTGGACCGGCGCGGGACCGGGGCGTCCGCGCCGGTGCAGTGCGTCCCGGCGGAGATCCGCACCGACCTGCTCGGTGGCGACCCGGCGGCCGGTGACCTCGAAGGCGTCGTCGACGCGGCGCGCAAGGCAGGCCAGCAGTGCGCCATCGAACTGGACGACTCGCAGGTCGCGATGGACAGCTGGCGGGCGGCGGGCGACCTCGAAGAGCTTCGTCAGCAACTGGGGCTGGACAAGCTGCACGCGCTGGGCCGCGGTGACGGTTCGAAGGTCCTCGCCGAATACGCGGTGCGGTTCCCGGCGCAGGTCGGCCGCATGATGCTCGACGGACTGCCCGACCCCGCCCCCGACGGCGCCGCCGTGCAGGAATCCGTCGCCGCGAGCGCGCAGGCCACCCTCGACGCGTTCGGGACCGAGTGCATCGCCAGGGGTTGCCCGATCGGCGACGCCCGCGCGGCCGTGACCGCCGTCGCAGACAGGCTCCGCGAGGCCCCCGCGACCACCACCGACGGGGCGGAGATCACGCCGGGGATCGCGCTGTACGCCGTCTACTCCGGGCTCGCGCAGCGCTCGCGCTGGGTGGAACTCGCCGAGGCCCTCAAGTCCGCGCAGACCGGTGACGTCACACCGCTGGCCGCGTTCGCCGAGCCGGTATTGAAGGACACCCGGGCGCGGCCGTCGCGGCTGGACGGCACTCTCGCGACCAAGTGCAACGACAGCGCGACACGGCTCTCGGCCGAGGAACTCACTCGGGTGACCACCACCCTGCGCGAGAAGTACCCGCAGTTCGGCGTGTTCGCCGCTCAACAGCTGGCGTGGTGCAGCCCGTGGCCCGTGCGCCGCGAACCGCTCCCGCCCGCCGGCGCCCCGGGCGCCCCGCCGATCCTCGTCGCGGGCACCGCGACCGACCCGGTCACGCCGGAGCAGGGCACCGGCCGGGCCGCCGACCAGATGCCGAGCGCGGTGGCCATCACCTGGCAGGGTGCCGGGCACGGCGCGCTGAGCCTCTCCCCCTGTGTCGCCGACGCGACACGCGCGTTCCTGATCGACGGGAAGATCCCCGTCGACGGGACCCTCTGCCCGGCCTGAGCACGGGAAGGCTACTGCCGGTAGGACTCCACCTCGGAGATCGGCCGCGTCGTGGCGCCGTCCGGGTCTTCGTCGAATTCGACGCGCGCCCGCCGCTGCCGCAGCAGGTCCCAGCACTGGTCAAGCTGCTGCTCCACGCTCGCGAGCCGGGACCGGTCCTCCGAGCTGAGCCCGGTGCCGATCGCCCGCGAACGGAGCTCGTGCTCCACGCTGACCAGCTCGTCGATCCGGCTGAGAATGTCCCCGTCGGCCATGCGGACCTCCTTCTGGATTGCTCCATCCGAGACGCTACGCGCACTCGCGGGAATGTGCGTAGCACCCGATTCGTTACGCCGGGCATGAGCACAGTGGAGCTGACCGCCGCGAACTTCGATCAGGTCGTGTCCGAGAACGACTTCGTGATCATCGACTTCTGGGCCGGCTGGTGCGTACCGTGCCGCCAGTTCGCGCCGACCTACGAAAAGGTGTCGGGCAACCACGACGACATCGTGTTCGCGAGCGTCGACACCGAAGCCGAGCAGCAGCTGGCCGCCGCGTTCGACGTGCGCTCGATCCCCACGCTCGCGGTGATCCGCGACAAGACGGTCATCTACGCGCAGCCGGGCGCGCTCCCGGAGAAGACGCTCGAAGACCTCATCCAGCAGGCCCGCGACATCGACATGGACAAGCTCAAGGAAGAGGCGCAAGAAGCCTGATTCAGGGGAAGAGAAGGGGCCCTGCCCGGCGGATTTCGCCGGGCAGGGCCCCTTTGTACTTCAGCGGAACCGTGCCACCGGGGACCGGGTCAGCCCCGGGTGGCGAGTCCGCGCAGGAAGAACGCCAGGTTCGCCGGGCGCTCCGCCAGCCTGCGCATGAAATAGCCGTACCATTCGTCGCCGTAGGGGACGTAGACGCGCATCGTCTTCCTGTCGCCCGCGATCCGGCGCTGCTCTTCGGGACGGATCCCGTACAGCATCTGGAATTCGTGGTCGTCCGCCTTGCGGCCCGCATCCGACGCGAGCTTCTCGGCGATCGCGATCATCCGCGGGTCGTGCGAGGCGACCATCGGATAACCCTTGCCCTGCATGAGGATCTTCAGGCAGCGGACGTAAGACTTGTCCACTTCGGACTTGTCCTGGAACGCGACCTCTTCGGGTTCGGCGTACGCGCCCTTGCACAGCCGGACGCGGGAACCCTCCGTCGCCAGTTCGCGGCAGTCCTGCTCGGTGCGCCGCAGGTAGGCCTGGAGCACCGCGCCGACCCACGGGTACTCGGTGCGCAGTTCCCGCAGGATGCCCAGCGTCGAGTCGGTGGTGGTGTGGTCCTCCATGTCGAGGGTGACCGTGGCACCGACCGCTTCGGCCGCCGCGCAGATCTTGCGAGCGTTCTCCAGCGCGACCTTCTCGCCCTCGGCGGGCAGGAACTGGCCGACCGCGGACAGCTTGACCGAGACGTCCGCGCCGAACGCGAGGCCGTCGGCCGCCAGCGCGGACAGCAGTTCCTCGTAGGCGCGGACGGTCGTCGCGGCCTGCTCGGCGTCGGTGGTGTCCTCGCCGAGGTGGTCGAGGGTGACCCGGAGGCCGTCGTCGGCCAGTTCGCGGACCACCCGGGCGGCGTCGGGCGTCTTCGAACCGGCGACGAACCGGCTCACCACCGATCGGGTGGCGGGGACGACCTCGACCAGCTTGCGCATCCGCCGGGATCGGGCGGCGGCGAGCAACGGGGCACGCAACATCACGAACTCCTGGTTCTCAGCCCTGGTGGGGGTAACGGACGCTGGTGGGCGGAACGAACGTCTCCTTGACCGAGCGCGGGCTCGTCCAGCGGAGAAGGTTGAACACCGAACCGGCCTTGTCGTTGGTGCCCGAGGCACGGGCACCGCCGAACGGCTGCTGGCCGACGACGGCGCCGGTCGGCTTGTCGTTGACGTAGAAGTTGCCGGCGGCGAAGCGCAGCGCCTCGGACGCCTTCGCGACGGCCGTGCGGTCGTTCGCGATGATCGCGCCGGTGAGCGCGTAGTCGGCGGTCTCGTCGACCAGCTTCAGCACGTTGTCGAAGCCCTCGTCGGTGGCGTCGTCGTAGACGTGGATCGACAGGATCGGACCGAAGTACTCGGTGCGGAAGATCTCGTGGTTCGGGTTGTCCGAAACGAGGATCGTCGGGCGCACGAAGTAGCCGACGCTGTCGTCCGCGGTGCCACCGGCGATGACGTCGATCTCGGCGTCCTCGGCGGCACTCTTCAGGACGGCGGCGTGCTTGTCGAAGGCGCGGCGGTCGATCACGGCGCCACCGAAGTTGCTCAGGTCGTTGACGTCGCCGTAGGTGATGGCCTCGGTCTCGGAGACCAGCTTGTCCTTCAGGCTCGCCCAGAGCGAGCGCGGGACGTAGGCGCGGGACGCGGCCGAGCACTTCTGGCCCTGATACTCGAAGGCGCCGCGGATCAGCGCGGTGCGCAGGATGTCGACGTCGGCGGAGGCGTGCGCGAGCACGAAGTCCTTGCCGCCGGTCTCGCCGACCAGGCGCGGGTACGTGCGGTAGCCGGAGATGTTGGCGCCGACGGTGGCCCACAGGTGCTGGAAGGTCGCGGTGGAGCCGGTGAAGTGGATCCCGGCCAGGTCGCGGTGGGTCAGGGCGACCTCGGAGACGGCCTTGCCGTCACCCGGCAGCAGGTTGATCACGCCCGGCGGCATGCCCGCCTCTTCGAGCAGGCGCATCAGCAGGTGCGCGGCGTAGCTCTGCGTCGGCGACGGCTTCCACAGCACGACGTTGCCCATCAGCGCGGGCGCAGTCGGCAGGTTGCCGGAGATCGCGGTGAAGTTGAACGGCGTGATGGCGTACACGAAGCCCTCGAGCGGGCGGTGCTCCATCCGGTTCCAGATCCCGGGCGAGCTGACCGGCTGCTCGGCGAGGATCTGACGGCCGAAGGCGACGTTGAAGCGCCAGAAGTCGATCAGCTCGCAGGCGGAGTCGATCTCGGCCTGGAAGGCGGTCTTCGACTGGCCGAGCATGGTGGCGGCGTTCAGCTTGGCGCGCCACGGGCCTGCCAGCAGGTCGGCGGCACGCAGGATGATCGCGGCGCGGTCGTCGTAGGACAGCGCGCGCCAGCCGGGGGCCGCGGCCTTGGCGGCGGCGATCGCGTCGTGGGTGTCCTGCGCGGTCGCGCTGTGGATGACGCCCAGCACCGCCTTGTGGTTGTGCGGCTGGACGACCTCGATCTTCTCGCCGCCGCCCTTGCGCTGCTCACCACCGATCGTGGCGGTGATGTCGATGGGGTCGGCGTCACCCAGCAGCTTGAGCGCGCCCTCGAGTTCAGCGCGCTCGGCGCTGCCCGGTGCGTAGTTCAGCACCGGCTCGTTCTTCGGGGCGGGGGTCTGGGTCACGGCGTCCACTGACTGCTCCTGACTTCACGTCGCCGGGTAGAGGTCTCACCCCGAACGGTAGACCGGACGACCGCGTCACGGCTTGTCCGACTGGCTAGAATCAGGGTGACCATCTTGTCCGATCGGCTTAATTCGGTGATGACCTGACAACGGATACGACCACAGGCGCTTCCCTTCGGCATGTTCTGGCCACGCTCGGGGAACCGCTGGTCAGAGTGCTCGCGGCGCCCGGCGGGCTCGGCGTCGAGGTGGCGGACGTCGTCATCCACGATCCGGAGGATCCGCCGGACGCCCATCCGGGGGATCTCGTCCTGGTGATCGGAGCCCGCGGGCGGTCCGCCGCCGGGGCGATCCGGGCGGCGGGACGCTCCGGCGCGGCCGCGGTCGCGATCAAGAGCGGCTCGCCCGTCGTGAACGTCGCGACGGACTCCGGCATCGCGCTGATCGAGGTCGGCCACGAGGCCCGCTGGGAGCAGGTCGAGGCTCTGGCCAGGGGCGTCGTCGATGCCGCACGCGCGGGCGGCGAGGCGGACAGCGGTGAGGTGCTGGGCGATCTGTTCTCGCTCGCGCAGACCATCGCGACCCTCACCGGCGGCCTGGTCAGCATCGAGGACACCGCGAGCCGCGTACTGGCCTACTCGCGGGCGGGAGACGAGGTCGACGAACTGCGCAGGCTGTCGATCCTCGGCCGAGAAGGTCCGGAACGATACCTCGCGATGCTCCGCGAATGGGGCGTCTACCAGCGACTTCGCGCCGGGGAGGGCATCGTCCGCATCGACGAGCGGCCCGATCTCGGCATCCGGCGGCGGATCGCGGCCGGGATCCACGCCGGATCGCAGCCGCTGGGCACGATCTGGGTCCAGGAGGGCGCGCATCCGCTCACCGAAAGCGCGGAAGTCGCGTTGCTCGGCGCGAGCCGGGCGCTCGCGCCCCAGCTGATCCGGCATCGGACCCTGCCCAGCCCGGAACTCCGGCTGCGCGAGGATCTGCTGGCCGGACTGCTCGACGGCCGGCTCGACGTCGAATCCGTCGCCGACGACATCGGCGCGGATCCCGGGAAACCGGCCATGGTGCTGGCGTTCTCGCTCCCCCGCGACCGCGCGGCGACCGACCGGCAGCTGCGGCGCGCGGAACTGGTGCACCTGATCACCGTGCACACCGCCGCGTACCGGCGGAGCGCGCTGGTGAGTGTGATCGGCGGCCGCGTCTACGCGCTCCTTCCCGACCTCCCCGAACACGCCGAGACGCGGATCCTGGCGCTGGCCAAGGAAATCGTCGGCACCGCGCAACGGCATCTCGACGTCCGGGTGCGCGCGGCGCTGGGCGGTGTGGTGCCGCGCCTGTCCGACGCGGCGGCCTCACGGGGTGACGCGGACCGTGTGCTGGCGACGATGGCGCGCGGGCACGGGACCGCGGACGTCGCCTCGCTGGCCGACGTCCGCGCCGAGGTCCTGCTCTCGGAGGTCCTCGCTTTTCTCGGTGAGCAGCCGAGGATCCGCGATCCCCGGCTGACCGACCTGATCGCGCACGACGCCGAGCACGGCGGAATCCTGGTGCCCGCCGTGCTCGCCTACCTCGACGCGTTCGGCGATGTCCGGCGCGCGGCGCGCGAGCTGAACATCCACCCGAACACGGTGCGCTACCGGGTGCGCCGAGCCGGCGAGGTGTCCGGCATCGACCTCGACGACCCCGCCCAGCGCGTCCTCACCCAGCTTCTGTTGCGCCTCTAGCCTCCCGCATTTCGTCCTCTGGATGCGGTACTTGCGTGTGCAAGGACCGCATCCAGAGGACGAAACGCCCGGGCGACCTCGGCCAGTGCGCGATAGGACTCCAGCCGCTCGGCCTGGTCGAAGGTGCTGGTGGTCACCAGGACCTCGTCGGCGCCGGTCTTGGCGACGAGATCGGCCAGCCGGTCGCCCACCTCGTCGGGAGTGCCCGCGATCTGGCCGTCGAGCGCGCGGTCCAGCCGCTCCCGATCGCGGTCCGAAAGCGGCCCGGCGAGGATCTCCTCCAGCGGCGACAGCGGCGGGAAGACGCCGTGCGTCCGTGAGTAGACCGTCGACCAGGCCTCGGGGATCAGCAGCCGCCGGGCCCGTTCGGTCGTCTCGGCGACCGCGATCGCCGTCGACACCACGACATGCGGCCGCGAAGCCTGCGCTGAAGGACGGAAGCCGGAACGATAGCCCTCGATCGCTTCGAGCAGCGGACCCTCGCCCCGGACCGGCGCGATCACCAGCGGCAGCCCCAGTTCCGCGGCCAGCCGCGCGCCCGCGCCGGTGGCCAGCAGGAACGCGGGCACGCGGAGACCTTCGGCGGGAATGGCGTGCACGCCCGGATACGCGGTCTGGTCGCCCGCGAGGAAACCCAGCAGTTCCCGGACCTGGTCACCGAACCGGTCGGCGTCGTCCTTCTCGTGCCCGAGCGCCTGCCGGACCCCGCCGGTGAACCCGACCGACCGGCCCAGCCCCATGTCGATCCGGCCGGGGAAGAGCGATTCGAGCACGCCGAACTGCTCCGCGACCACGAGCGGCCGGTGGTTCGGCAGCATCACGCCGCCGGTGCCGACGCGGATCCGCTCGGTCGCCGAGGCGACGGCGGCCGCCAGCACCGTGGGCGCCGATCCGGCGACGCCGGGCACGCTGTGGTGTTCGGACACCCAGAACCGGTGGTAGCCCAGCGCTTCGATGTCCCGCGCGAACGCGACCGTGTCCCGCAGGGCGCGGGGCGCGTCACCGCCGCGGCGGGTCGGGGACCGGTCCAGTACCGAAAGCGTGATCACCTCCGGGTCAACGCGTGCGGACCCGAAGGGCATTCCCCGCTCAGGGGCGCCAGCGCTCGCTGTAGTCCGCGTGGTCGGCGTACGGGAGGGCGAGCAGCCGCAGGGTCAGGCACCAGTTCGTACCGGCCTCGTCGGCGGGCACATGGCAGGTCTCGCACCAGTACTCGTTGCCGTACAAGGGAAATCCCGGGACCTTCTCGGAAACCGTGGTGCGGTGCGCTTGCAGGAGCCGCCGGGTCGCCTCGATCTCGTTGATCATCTGGTTGACCGTGTCGAGTTCGATGTCGTTCAGCGAACGGATCTTCTTTTCGATGACGACCTTGGTCTCACCGCGATTCAGCGACTCGCTGATCTCGGTTTTCTTGACCGCCTGCATGATCAACGCCTGGCGTTGCCCCACACGCGCGGCGAGAAAGGCGATCAAGTCGTCCACAGGTACTCCTTCGTCTCCCCCAACCTAGTGTTCGGAGGGAAATGTCGCTGGCAGGGAGCTTGCCGTTACGGCAAGGTCCCGTGCGTCACACAGTCTCGTATCGGTCCGCCGCGGAGCGGTAACAGGTTTCTAGATCGACACGAAAGCGCAATCACTCCGCGAGCAAAACGAAGAAGAGACGGATGCCGAGCACGAATTGGTCACCGACACCGCACGCCTCGTCACGAAATGCGTTCCCGCTCCTGGCCGGGCTCGCCGTCGCGCTCACTTTGGGCGCGGGGGTCGGTGTGGTGGCGGCCACTCACCCGGGATCACTCGACGCGGCCACGGCGCCGACGGCCCCGGCGACGGTGACCGTCACGGCCGAAGCCGCGCCCGCGCCGACCGTGACCGTCCCGGCGCCCCCGGTCATTTCAGGACGCGCAGCCGTCGCCACCCCGGCGGACCGGTTCGCCGACGGGACCTACCTGGTCGGCACCGAGATCGAAGCGGGCTCGTACAGCTCCCCCGGACCGGCGCCGGGCGGTAACGGGCACTGCTACTGGGCGAGGCTGCGGGCCGTCGGCGCGTCGAAGATCGTGGCCGACCAGCTGACCACGGGTGTCGCCCGGTTCACCGCGCGCAAGGGCGAGTACGTGCAGGTCGCGGGCTGCGAGTTCGTTCAGGAGTAGATGCGCAGGCAAAATTGCGCAGTCTGAACTGCGCAAGTTAGCCTGCGGTCATGACCGAGAACGCGTCCAGCGCCCGCGCCGCCCACGACATCCGCGTCGCCTTCAGCAGGCTGCGACGCCGCCTGCGGGAGAACTACGGCAGCGGCGACCTCACGCCGTCCCAGACGTCCGTGCTCAGCCGGCTCGACAAAGACGGCGAAGCCTCGGTCAGCGACCTGGCGGACCTCGAAGGCATCCGCCACCAGTCGGTCGCCACCACCGTCGGTGTCCTGGTGGACCGGGGATTCGCCGATCGCCGTCCGGATCCCGAGGACGGACGGCGTCAGCTGATCTTCGTCACCGGCGGCGGCCACGCCTTCCTCGAAGAACGCCGCCGCGCCGGGGAGGGCTGGCTCGCCCAGGTCCTGGAGGAGCGGTGCACCGAGGCCGAGCGCCGCACGCTGATCGAAGCGGCGGCCCTGCTGGAACGGGTCGTGCGGCGATGAGCACCACGACGGAAACGGGCTTCGACCGGCGGCTTCTGCCCCCGATGATGCTGGGCGCGGCCCTCAACCCGGTCAACTCGTCGATCATCTCCGTGTCCCTCGTGCCGATCGGTGTGGCCTTCGGCGCGCCGCCCGCCGAGACGGCGTGGCTGGTCTCCGCGCTGTACCTGGCCACCGCGATCGGCCAGCCCGTGGTGGGACGGCTCATCGACCTCTTCGGTCCTCGCCGCCTGTTCCTGGCCGGGGCGGCGCTGACCGGGATCGCGGGCGTCGTCGGGATGCTCGCCCCGAGTTTCGGCGTGCTCGTCGCTTCCCGGGTGCTCCTCGGTTTCGGCACCTGCGCCGGCTATCCGGCGGCGATGTACCTCATCCGGAGCGAGTCGCAGCGCACCGGAAAGGACAGTCCGGCCGGGGTCCTCACCGCGCTCGCCATCACCACGCAGACCATCGCCGTCGTGGGGCCCAGCCTCGGCGGCCTGCTGATCGGGGTCGGCGGCTGGCGCGCCACGCTCGCGATCAACGTCCCGCTCGCCTTGGCCGGTCTGTACCTCGGCCTCCGCCGTCTCCCCGCCACACCCGTCACCCGCCGCGACGGCCTGATGCGCGAACTGGATCTGCCCGGTATGGGCTTGTTCGCCGCGGCGCTCGTCTGCCTGTTGCTGTTCCTGATGGACCCGCGGGGCGGCGACTGGTGGCTGCTCGCAGTGACCGTCGTGGCGGGCGCCGGGTTCGCCTGGCGCGAGCTGCGGACCCGGCAGCCGTTCATCGACGTGCGCCTGCTCGGCGGCAACCTGCCGCTGCTGGCCACCTACGGCCGGGCACTGCTGAGTTTCGTCGTCAGCTACGCCTTCCTCTACGGCTACACGCAGTGGATGGAACAGGGCCACGGGCTGTCCGCGTCGGAAGCCGGGCTGGTGCTGCTTCCCCTGTTCGGCGTCGGGATCATCGCCTCCACCGTCACCGGGCGCAGCAAAGCCGTCCGCGGCAAGCTCCTGGTCGGGTCACTCGGGCAGGTCGCCGCCTGCGCGCTGTTGCTGTTCCTGAACGACGGCAGTCCGGTGTGGACGCTGCTGGCCGTCGTGATCGTCCTCGGGGTCCCGCAGGGGCTGAACAACCTCGCGCTGCAGAATTCCGTGTACCACCAGGCCCACGCCGAACGCATGGGCTCGTCCGCGGGGCTGCTGCGCACCTTCGGCTACCTCGGCGCCATCGTCGCGTCCGCGGCCAACGGCGCCTTCTTCGGTCAACGTGCCGACAGTGCCGGGCTGCACCACCTGGCCGCGTTCATGCTGGTGGTCAGCGTGCTGTTCCTCGCGCTGACCGTCGCCGACCGCTCGCTGTCCCGCGTCGGCCGGGCCTAGGTGTCGTCCCGTGCCTTGCTGGGCTGGACCCGTTTCGGTTCGCCCGGCATCTTCGGATAGTCCGGCGGATACGGCATTTCGCCGAGGCCGTGGTCGCGCTCGTCCCGCGCGTACCACTCCAGCAGGGTCTCGATGCCGAACGCCTGCTCGTCCATCGGCGCGTGCAGGTCGCCGCGCTCGGCGTAGAACGCGCCCGCCGTTAGGACGTCGAAGTCGTCCGGGTCGACCTCGGTCAGCAAGTCCCAGGTCAGCGGGGTCGACACCGTCGCGCGCGCGGTGCCCCGGACCGACCAGGCCGACGCCACCGTGCGATCGCGCGCCGCCTGGTTGTAGTCGATGAACACCCGGCCGCCGCGCTCTTCCTTCCACCACGCGATGGTCGCCTTCTCCGGGATCCGGCGTTCGACCTCGCGGCCCAGCGCGATCACGGCGTGGCGGACGTCGATGAAGTCCCATTCCGGCCGGATCCGCACCAGGACGTGCACGCCGCGGCCGCCCGAGGTCTTCGGGTAGCCGACGAGCCCGGCAGAGTCGAGGACCTCGCGCACGACGCCGGCGACCTCGACCGCGTCGGAGAACCCGGCCTCGTCCGGCGGGTCGACGTCGATGCGGAGTTCGTCGGGGTGGTCGACGTCGGGCCGCCGCACGGGCCACGGGTGGAAGTCGAAGGTGCCCAGATTCGCCGCCCAGGCGAACACGGCGGGCTCGGTCGGGCAGACCTCCTCGGCGGTCCGGCCGGACGGGAAGGTGATCTTCACCGTCTCCACCCAGTCCGGAGCGCCCTTCGGCACACGCTTGGCGTAGAACCACTCGCCCTCGACGCCGTCGACGTAGCGCTTCAGCGTCGTCGGGCGCTCCCCGATCGCGCGCAGCAGCGGCTCGCCGACCGCGACGTAGTGCTCCACGACCTGGCGCTTCGTGATCCCGCGCGCCGGGAAGTACACCTTGTCCGGACTGGACACCCGGACCTTGCGCTCGCCTGCCTCGACCTCGATCGGCTCACCGTTCTTGGGCATGCGCCCACCGTAGCCAGACCGGCGCCGTTCAGGGCCGCGGATCGCTCTTCAGGATCGCCATCGTGATGACGTCATGCCATTCGCCGTCCCACCACAGCGCCTCTCGCTGAAGTCCCTCGCGGATGAACCCGGCCTTCTCGTAGGCGCGCCGGGCCCGCGGGTTGAAGTCGAAGACCTCCAGCGAGACGCGGTGCAGGCCGACGACGTCGAACGCGTAACCCAGCAACAGCTTGGTCGCCTCGGTGCCGTAGCCCTTGCCGTAGAACCCCGGGCCGTTCAGCGCGATGCGGAAAGCGCCGGAGCGGTTGTCCTTGTCGAGGTCGGTGAGCGCCAGATCGCCGACATGCGCGCGATCGGACTTGCGCACGATCGCGTAGTCCGCGCGATCGTCCAGGCCCGGCCGTCCGGCCAGCCAGGTCCGGACCTGTTCTTCGGTGAAGTCGGTGTGTGTACCGGTCAGCCTGCGGCTTTCCGGTTCCCGCAAGGCTTCCCAGCCGGTCTCGAAGTACGTCTCGTCGAGCTGCGTGAGCACGACGTTCTCTCCGGTGAGTTCGGGCTGCGTCCGCAGCGCCTCGATGTCGACCACGGCGAATACCGTACGGTGGACGCAGTGTCCGGCCGTACCAAATTAATTCTCGCGCTCACCGTGCTCGCCCTCTTCGTGACGGCCGCGGTGCTCTTGCCGATCCCGAGCCCGGCCGGGCTGCGGGCCTGGGCGGCCGAAACCGGCCCGGCCACGCCGCTGGTGTTCTTCCTGGTCTATTCGGTACTGACCGTGGCCCCGATCCCGCGCACCGTGTTCAACCTGGCGGGTGGGCTGCTGCTCGGCGCCACGACGGGCATCGTCGTCGGCATCCTGGCGACCACGGTCGCCTCCGGGCTCTCGTTCGCCCTTTCGAGGGCACTGGGCCGCGATCTGGTGACCCGGCACCTCCACCGGGCCAAGGTCCGCGCGGTAAACGACCGCCTTTCGGACGGCGGGGTGCTGGCGATCACCTCCTTACGGCTGATCCCGATGGTGCCCTTCGCTCCGTTCAGTTACCTGTGCGGAGTGTCATCGGTCCGTTTCGCCCCGTATCTGATCGGGACCGCGCTCGGCAGCCTGCCGGGCACGGTCGCGGTCGTCGTCCTCGGTGACGCGCTGACCGGGGAAACGCCTCCCGCCCTGCTGATCTGTTACGCCGTGTTCGCCGTCGCGGGGACCATCGGGCTGGTCAAGGTCTTCCGGCGGAAAGCCCGTCAGGTACCCGAAAAGAGCGGCGAGGAAGAATTGCCCGCCTCCGCACCGGCGAGCTGACGGGGAGCCGAAACCGCCGCCCGCTACACTCGATCGGGTGCGCGGGACCTTTCAGGCCGCGCAGTGCCACCATCACCCGGGATGTGTTCGTCAAAGAATGTGTCAGGAGCAGTCGCCATCGACACCGGTCAGCTGATCGCTGGGCACTACCGCCTGGTCGAGCAAATTGGTAGCGGTGCCATGGGGGTGGTCTGGCGCGCCATCGATGTCCGCCTCGAGCGCTCGGTGGCGGTCAAGCAGATCCTCCCGCAGCCCGGTGTCTCCGAAGCCGAACGCGACAACATGCGCCAGCGCGCCATGCGCGAGGCGAAGAACGCGGCCCGTTTCCAGCATCCGAACGCGATCGTGGTGTTCGACATCGCCGAGCACGGCGGCGACCCCTGCCTGGTGATGGAGTACCTGAACGGCCCGAGCCTCTCGGCGATCATCTCCGACGAGGGCACGCTGCCGCTGGGGCGCGTCGCGAAGATCGGTGAGCAGGTCGCGTCGGCGCTGGTCGCCGCGCACCGCGCCGGGATCGTGCACCGCGACGTCAAGCCCGGGAACATCCTGATCGACGAGTCCGGCACCGCGAAGATCACCGACTTCGGCATCTCGCGCGCGGCCGGCGACATGACGCTCACCCAGACCGGCCTGATCGGCGGCACCCCGGCTTACCTCGCGCCCGAGCTGGCGCGAGGCTCCGACCCGGTGCCCAGCTCCGACGTCTTCGCGCTCGGCGCGACGCTCTACCAGGCGATCGAGGGTCAGACGCCGTACGGGAACAGCTCCAACCAGCTGGCGCTGCTGTACGCGGCCGCGAACGGGCAGATCAACCCGCCGCAGCAGGCGGGCGGCGCGACGGCGCTGCTGATGAGCCTCCTGCGCACCGAGCCGACCGAGCGCCCGAGCATGGCCGAGGCCCGGGAGCGCCTCGCCGCGCTGGCGGCGAGCGAATCCGGCTCGGGCATGGCGGCCTCGCCGCGGCTCTTCGGAGCGGGCGGCGGCAGACAGCCCGCCGCTCCCGAAACCCCGGGAGGCGGCAACCCCCTCGGAGAGCGGCCGCCGTGGCAGCGGACCGAGAGCCCGGCCCAGTCGGCCGCGGCGTCACCCCCGTCTCCGCCCGTCAAGCAGCACACCCCGACGGCCGCGTTCATCCCGATGCGCTCGCAGGCCGCCCCGCCGAACACGCCGCCGCGCCCGGTCCCCGCGGCGTCCCCGCCACCGTCCGCCGCCGCCCCGATGCGGCCGTCACCGGCCAAGAACACCGACGCCAAACGCAAGGCCGTCCTGTTCGCGGGCGCCGGCGCCGCGGTCGTGGTGATCGCCGTGATCGTGTTCCTGGTGCTGAACTCGAGCAACGGGGGCAGCGGCAACCAGGCCGGGGGCAACACCGGGGCCAACCCGCAGCCCGGCACCTCGGCGCCCAAGTCGAGCGGCTCGTCTTCGTCCGCTCCCGCGCCCGCTGGTCTGGGGAAGACCCCCAGTGAAAAGGTCACCAGCTATTCGAGCGTGGGCGGCTTCCTCCTGGACTTCTTCGACACGGGCAAGATCGGCACGACCGCGAGCTGGAACAAGCTCACTGACGCCGCGAAAGCCGTGTACGGCTCCGAGCAGGCCTTCGCCGAGTACTGGGCAGCACACAAAGTCACCGGCTCCGAAAAAGCACGAGCCGACAGCGGCGGCGGAAACCCCGACGGGTCGATCGACATGAACATCACGATCAACGGCGGCCCTCGCCCGGCACTGCGCGTGGTCCAGGTCGGCGGGCAGTACTACATCGACGCCGACACGCGCGTACTCGGCAACTGACGCAGCGTGGCGGTGGTGAGACCCGCCTCGCTGGTGGTAGGCCAATCGCCGCTCTTGGCTTACTGTTGCCGGTATGGCCGATAGCGGACCTTTCGGACCTGGCCAGAATCCTCGTTTCCACGAGGACCTGGTAGGCCTCGACCCGTACGACCCCGAAGCCCGTGCCTTCGCCGAGCATCTGGACCGCATCGAACGCTGCGGCCCGAACTTCACCGTGGAAGCCTGCATCGACGGTGTCTCCGATTTCGCCGACTCCAGCAACCGCCTCGGCGGCCTGCGCTGGTGGATCTCGGCGCTGGTCGTGGTCCTCATCGTGCTCGGCGTGATGGTCACCGCATGGGACATCATCGGCCGGGCCATCACGTGGCTCGCGGGGTAACGTGGAACCAGTGAAAGGTATGAAACCCGTTGTCGGAGCCACGCCGCGCGTGGTCAAGTCCGAGCAGGAATGGCGGGAACAGCTCAGCCCCGACGAGTACGCCGTGCTCCGCCAGGCGGGCACCGAGCGTCCCTTCACCGGCGAGTACACCGACGAGAAGACCACCGGTGTCTACCAGTGCCGCGCCTGTGGCGCCGAGCTGTTCCGCAGCGACACCAAGTTCGAAAGCCATTGCGGCTGGCCGTCGTTCTACGACCCGGCCGACACCGACGCCGTCCTCCTCCGCGAGGACACCACGATGGGGATGCGCCGGATCGAGGTGCTGTGCAAGTCGTGCCACAGCCACCTCGGGCACGTCTTCGAAGGCGAGGGCTACGCCACGCCGACGGATCAGAGGTACTGCATCAACTCGATCTCGCTGAAGCTCGTTCCCGAGTCGTAACCAACCGAAGCGAACCACCGCCCGCTCCGACGCGTTCACTGAGAACTGGAACAGCGTCGGGGAGGGCGGTGTCTCATGAACGAACCCTGGGGAATCTCCGGACCGGCTTTCGCCTGGATCTACGGTGTCTGCGCCGTACTGCCACTGGCACTCGCCGCGGCGAACGAGCTGTGGCTGCGTCGTGACACCGGTGTCAGGAAGGTGCCCGGCCTCTATCACCTGGCCGCGCTGGCGGGCGGCGCGGAACGGGTCACCGACACCGCCGTCGCCGGGCTGATCGAACGGCACTCGCTCCGGCCCGACGGCCGCGGGCTCCTGCACCCGATCAGGCCCACCCCGGCGGATCCTTTCGAGCGCGCGGTCGTCTCGCTCGTGCACGGCCACGGAATCACCTTGCGCGAGCTGCGCTCCAGGATGGCGCGGCACGAGGTCGTCCTACAGCTGCGCGCCGACCTGGAACGGAAGGGCCTGTCCGTCGCCGAAAACCGGCGACGGACAGGCTGGCTGCTCGCTCTCGCCCTCTACGCGGCCGTCCTCGCGCTGGGCATCGCGCGTCTGGCGAACGCCATACCGCTGGAGCGCGCGCACGACATCCTCGTCTTCCTGATCCTCGGCGTGGTCTGCGCTCTGGGCGTGACCGTGTGGGGGCAATGGCCGGACAGGTCCGGCCGCACGACCTCCGCGGGCCGGCTGGCGCTCCGCTACGGCGACTGGGACCGCGACCTGGCACGCACCGTGACCGGGCAGGTGGCCCTCAACGGGGTGCAGGCCTTCCCCGACCAGGTCGTGGCGATCACGCTGATCAGGACCGGCGGCACGAAGGCGAGGTTGTTCGGCGGCACGGCGAGCACCTGCGGCGGAGGCGCGGCCTACTTCGCCGCATCCTCATGCGGCGGGGGCGGGTCATCCTGTGGTGGTGGCGGGTCCTCCTGTGGCGGCGGTGGCGGAGGGGGTTGCGGCGGATGAACCGGCTCGAAACGATCTACCAGGTCGCTTACCTCATCGGCGGCCCCGACCGGGTCACGGACACCGCCGTCGCCGGAGCTCTCGAACGGAAGGCGGCCCGGCTCGACCGGTCCGGTGTCCTGCACCGGAGCTCCGTGAAGCCCACCGATCCGTTCGTGCTGGCGGTGGTGGAGTCCCTGCCCAAAGTGCGGGCCGAGCGGGTACGCGAAGTCTTGCGCGAACCGGAACCGATGCGGTCGCTGCGGGCGGAACTGCTCGCAGCCGGCCTGGTCGTCCCGACGTACCACTGGCGACGGGCTTGGCACGCCGCCACCAGGACGCCAGGCGGAGTGTGGGCGACCAGAGCGGGCGAGCGGTTGCTCGCCGAGGCGAGGGAGGATCCGCGTCTCGTCACCGGCGCGAGAGGCGCGGTCGCCCTCGGCGGTCTCGGCGCCTATCCGGATCGGCGGTCGGCCTGGCTCCTGACGGCACCCACCGCCGGGGAGAAAGCCCGGGTCACCGTCAGCAGCCCCGATGACGGCCAAATGGACGTCACGGACTGCTCCCCCGGCTGATCGACTGGGATCGAGGGAACCACGACCGGACGGAACAGCGTCCGACTACGGTAAGTGCACCTGCTCGTGAAAGGCCCGTGCGATGAACGACACCTGGGGCATCCCCGGACCGACTTTCCTGGCGATCTACGCAGTCCTGCTGGCGGTTCCGCTGGCCGTCGGTCTCCTGTGGACGATCGCGGTCAAGCTGGGACGCAAGGCGCCGCGCGCCGCCGTGAGCGGACCGCAGCCGACGGTGTACGAGCTCGCCTACCTCGCGGGCGGCCCGGACCGGGTGGTCGACACGGCCATCGCGGCGCTGGTCGAGCGCGGGATCTTGCGGGTCAGCAGCTCGAAGCAGCTTCAGCTGGCCGGAGCCGAGCCCGCCGACCCGATCGAAAGGGCCGTCGCCAAGGGCGCCAAGCCGGGTTACAACGCCACGACCCGCGGCATGCGCGACAGGCTGCGCATGTCGGGGCCGATGCAGGCACTCGGCAAGAACCTGGAGGCGCGGGGACTCGTGGTCGTCAACCAGGCGCCGCGCATCCGCCAGGTCGTTTTCGCCCTGTACGTCGCCGTGTTCGTCCTCGGCGTGGTGCGCCTGTTCGCCGGGCTCGCCACGAGCCATGCGGTCGGCTTCCTGATCCCGCTGCTGATCGTGGCCGGGATCGCGATGCTGATCGCCCGGTCGGTCAAGAAGAAGGCGGTCGGACCGCGGCCGACCAGCGAAGGCAACCGGATCCTCGGGAGCGCCAACAGCGCCCTGGCGCGGGAGCGCAAGCGCGGGATCCCCAACGAACCGGCCGTGGGCGGCGTGGGCCCCGGTCTCCTGCTGGGCGGCGCGGCCGCGGCGGTCGCGCTCGGCGGGCTCGCCTTCTACCCGGACGAGGAACTGAGCGCGGCGCTGATCCCGCCGCCGATCTCCAGCGGTTTCGGCGGCGGCGGATCGTCCGGCGGCAGCACCTGCAGCACCGGGTCCTCGTGCAGCAGCGGAAGCTCGTCCTCCTGTGGCGGCGGCAGTTCCTGCGGTGGCGGGGGCTGCGGTGGCTGACGGACCGGGCCGCCTCGGGATCGGGATCGGCTGGCGGCACGAGCTGGACCTGTCGATCACGCGGCTGCCCGGGGTCGACTGGGTCGAGGTCGTCGCCGAGAACCTGCACGCCGGGCACCTTCCCGAGACCCTGGTCGCCTTGCGCGACAAGGGAATGCCGGTCCTGCCGCACGCGGTCTCGCTGTCGCTGGGCGGGGCGGAGCCGCTGGACACCGCACGCGTCGAGCATCTCGCGGAGGTCACCCGTGAACTCGGCGCGCCGATGGCCAGCGACCACGTGTGTTTCGTGCGCGCGGGCGGTCTCGACTCGGGG
The DNA here is from genome assembly GCF_001995215.1 of Amycolatopsis azurea DSM 43854. Taxonomy (GTDB): domain Bacteria; phylum Actinomycetota; class Actinomycetes; order Mycobacteriales; family Pseudonocardiaceae; genus Amycolatopsis; species Amycolatopsis azurea. Next base: position 168,137 of record NZ_MUXN01000016.1, on the reverse strand, counting down.
CATCTGATGCCGCTCCCCCGCACCCGCGAAGCGCTCGACGTCCTGGTGGACAACGTCAAACTGACCCAGTCCATCGTCGGGGTCCCGTTCGCGCTGGAGAACATCGCGGCGGTGCTGGAATGGCCGGGCGCCGAGTTCACCGAGTCGGAGTTCCTGCGGGAGCTGACCGACCGGACCGGCTGCCTGCTGATCATCGACGTCGCCAACCTGTACGCCAACGCCCGCAACCTCGGCACCGATCCCGGACGGTTCCTCGACGAGATCCCGTGGGAGCGGCTGGCGTACACGCATATGGCCGGCGGCGTCGAACGCGACGGCGTCTACCACGACACGCACGCCCATCCGGTGGTCCCGGAGGTGCTGGACCTGCTGAGGGAGCTTCGCAAGCGGGTCGATCCGCCGGGTGTCCTGCTGGAACGCGACGACGACTACCCGACCGACGCCGAACTGGCGGCCGAGCTGACCGCGCTCCGGGACGCGGTGTCGCCGTGACTTCGCCCCGGGAGCGGCTCGCCGGGCAGCAGGCCGAGCTGCTCAAGGCGCTCCTCGCCGACGGCGAAGCACCTGCGGGTTTCGACGCGGACAGGCTCCGTATCGAAGCGAACGTGTTGCGGAACAAGCAGAGCAGGCTTGCCGCGTACCTGCGGCCGGATCTCGCCGAGGCCCTCGGCGACCGGTTCGCCGCGCTGTTCCGCGAGTACGCGACGGCGCACCCGAAGACCGACACGATCCGCGCGCGGGCCTACGCGGACGCTTTCGGCACGTGGCTCGTCGAACGCGGCGAGGTCCCGAAGCCGAAGCGCGGGCTCAACACTTGGGCACCTTGGCGGGGCGGAGTTCGCCGTCGTCGCTCATGATCGACGTCGAGTCGTCGATGTAGCCCGAACCGCCCGAGTACGAGATCTTGTAGAACCCGAACCCGTTGACCTTTTCATGGCAGGAAACCGTCACCTTGGACAAGGTGGTCAGCGTGCCCACCGGGTCGTGGCTCACCCCGCCGTTCGCGTTGGGTTTCGGCTCGGAGTAGACGGTCGTGTCACCGTAGTCACCGACCTTCCCCTCGACCCCGCACGCGCACAGGACCAGCGCGGACGCTGCCACCACGGTAAGCTTCAGAGTCTTTCGTTTCATCTCATCGAAGCTAAGCCGGGGAGATGAAAATCCGATGAAACGGGCTACCAGACGGCGCGGTCGCTTCCGGAGACGCGAGTCCCCTCCACCCAGAAGGGATTCGAGCCGGGCAGCGTGCCCGCCATCTTGACCCGGGTGAGCCGTCCGAGCGGGCTGTCGGCGTCCTCCAGGAACTCGGCGCCGTCGAAGCCGGTGGGCCCGGCTTCCTTGCGCCCCAAGGAGTTCAGCCACTCCCCCGTCCCGGCGAGCGACGTGCGGACGTGCTGGCTGCCGCCCTCGGTGGCCGCCCGGCGGACGGCCGTCATGATCGCGGCCGCGGTGAGCCAGCCGGTCGCGTGGTCGAGCGCCTGCACCGGAAGCGGTCCCGGGCCGTCGATCCCGGCCGTCTTGCCGCCTTCGTCGGCGATCCCGGACGCCATCTGCACGAGACTGTCGAACCCGCGCCTGCGCGCCCAGGGCCCTTCCCAGCCGTAAGCCGACAGGTCCGCGATCACGATCCCCGGGCGGAGCTCGGCCATCGCCTCCGGCGAGAAACCCTTGGCCACCAGCGATCCCGGCCGGAAACCCTGCAGCACGACGTCGGCGCGGGCGATCAGCTTGCGCAGTCGCGAGCGCCCGGCCTCGGTCTCCAGGTCGACGTACGCCGAGAGCTTGCCCATCCCGGTGTCCACGGCCAGCGGCGGCACGGTCGGCAGCTGCGCCGACCCGATGTGCATGACGGTGGCTCCATGCGCGGCGAGCACCCGGCCCGCGACCGGTCCGGCGATGACGTGGGTCAGGTCAAGGATCCGCACCCCGCCCAGCGGCCGGTCGGAGTCGAACAGCCGCACCGGCTCCGACGTCCCGAGCGGCCGGATGTCGGCGATCGGCAGCCCGCTCGACGCCTGTCCTTGCTTGTGCGCCAGCCACTCCTCGCGGCTGCGCAGCACGGCGGCGGCACCACCGGCGCCGACCACGGCCGACTCGACCTCGTACTTCGACTTGGCCGCGACGACCTTCTCGAACGCCGCGCGGGTCGCGGGCACGCCGAGACCCCAGCACACGGCGGAGACGTGGCGCGGGTAGTTGCAGTGCAGCCGCACCCAGCCGTCTTTCGCCCGGTAGTCGCCGGACAGCGGCGCGCTGAACGGCACCGGCTCGCCGTCGACGCGGACGTACTGCTCGCTGTGGAACGACGCCGCGGCGTGCCGGGTGTCGACCGAGACCTTGCCGGGCTCGATTCCCCGCAACCGCAACAGTTCCCCCGCGGCCAGCGTCGCGACGGCGATACTCGTGGTCGCCGCTTCCTCGACCCGGAAGGTCCCGGGCAGCACGGACCCGGGACCGGTGACCTCGACGGCGTCTTCGGCGAGCGCGTCGCCGGTGAGCGTGGTCCAGACGCGTGCGTCCACTGAGGAGTTCACTAGGGCAGCAGGGCGATCAGCTCGGCGGGTTCCACCTTGGTCCCGGTGTAGAACGGGATCTCCTCGCGCACGTGGAGGCGGGCCTCGGTGCCGCGCAGATGCCGCATCAGGTCGACGATGCGGTGCAGCTCGTCGGCCTCGAAGGCCAGGATCCACTCGTAGTCGCCCAGCGCGAACGACGCGACCGTGTTGGCGCGGACGTCCGGGTAGTCGCGGGCCTCCTTGCCGTGGTCGGCGAGCATCTTGCGGCGCTCGTCGTCCGGCAGCAGGTACCACTCGTAGGAGCGCACGAACGGATAGACGCAGATGAACTTGCGGGCCTCTTCACCGGCGAGGAACGCCGGGATGTGGCTCTTGTTGAACTCGGCAGGGCGGTGCAGTGCGACCTGGCTCCAGACCGGCACCGAGGCGCGGCCGAGCGGGGTGTGCCGGAAACCGCTGTAGGCCGCCTGGACCTGCTCGATCTCCTCGGCGTGCCACCACACCATGTAGTCGGCGTCGGCCCGAAGCCCCGAGAGGTCGTAGAGACCGCGGACGACGACGCCCTTGGCTTCCAGCGCGTCGAGGTAGTCGGTGGTCTCCGCGGTCGCCTTCGTGCGGTCCTCGCCGAGCTTTCCCTGCTCGGCCCGGAAGACCGACCAGGCGGTGTAGCGGATGGTGTCGTTGAGCTCGTTGTAGTTCAGCCGCGCCATACCGCCATCTTGGCACTGCCCGCGCTCAGGAGCCCTCGTGGGTGGGTGTGATCCCGGCGATGCGGCGGGCGGCCGCGTCGGCGGTGGCGATGCAGGCCGGGAGCCCGACGCCGTGCAGCGTCGCGCCCGCCACGGCGAGCCCCGGCACGTCCGCGACGGCGCGTTCGATCCGCTCGACGAGTTCGAGATGACCGGTGCCGTACTGCGGGAGCCCGCCGCCCCATCGGGTCACCAGCGTCTCGATCGGCTCGGCGGTGACGCCGGTCAGCCGGGCGAGATCGTCGCGGACCACGCGCACGAGTTCGTCATCGTCCGCGTGCAGCGCGCCCGGTTCACCGAAGCGGCCGACCGAGCCGCGGACCAGCACCGGGCCTTCGCCGTACTGCGCCCATTTGCGAGCGGAGAAGGTGAACGCCTTGGCGGCGAACGGCTTCCCGGCCGCGTCCTGTTCACCCGCGCCGATCAGCACGCCGGACGAGTCGGGCAGTTCGGTACCCGGCGGGAGCGCGAGCGCGACCACCGCCATCGACGCGAGTTCGACCTCCGCGAACGCCGACGACGCGACATCCGCGACACCGTCGAGCAGCCTTCGTGCCGAAGGTGCCGGGACGGCGAGCAGGATGGAGTCGGCTTCGAGGTCGTCGACCTTCCAGCCGGTGGCGGTGCGCTCCAGCGCCGTCACGGTGGTCCCGGTCCGGATCTCGGCGCGCGACAGTTCCGCGAGCCGCGCGATCAGCGTCCCGAGGCCGCCCAGCAGGGTCCCGAAGACGGGCGCCGTACTGGGTGATGCAGGCATGAGCGAAGCAGCGCCTTCGGTGAGCGAACGGGCGCCGCGATCCACCGCGGAGGCGAGTCCGGGCATCGTCGCGCGCAGCCCGAGTCCGTCCGCTCCCCCGGCGTAGACCCCGCCCAGCAGCGGGTCGACGAGCCGGTCCACGAGTTCGTCGCCGAATCGCTCGCGCAGCAGCGGGCCGAGCGGCACGTCACCAGCGGGCAGATCCACCGGCGGCAGTCGAGCCTCGGCCTCGACCAAGGCTCGGCCCTTCTCGGAGAGCACCCCGGCGACCGCGTCGGCGGAGGCGGGAACGCCCATGACCGTGCCTGGCGGCAGGCCGAGCACCGAACCGCCGGCGTGGATCTTCGCGCGCGCCTTGGTGGGGTGGACGAGGCTTTCGCCCAGCCCGACCTCCTTGACCAAGGCGAGCGCCTCGGGGCGGCGGGCGAGGAAGGCTTCGGCGCCGACGTCGTAGCGCTCGCCGGCGAGTTCGATCGTGCGGAGTTTCCCGCCGAGGGACGTCGTCGCCTCGAAGACGACGATCCGGGCGTCGTCGCCGAGCAGCGTCCGCAGCCGGTACGCCGCGGTCAGTCCGGAGATACCGCCACCGACGACGGCGACCGTCCTCACTGCTGGATCTCGTGCACCAGCCCGACCACGCGCGTCAGGACGTCCGGGTCGACGCCGGGCAGCACTCCGTGGCCGAGGTTGAAGATGTGGCCGTCGGCCGCGCGGCCCTCGGCGAGGATCCGCCGGACCTCCGCTTCGAGCACCGGCCAGGACGCGTGCAGCAGCGCCGGGTCGAGGTTGCCCTGCACGACACCGCCGCCGAGACGGCGGACCGCCTCGTCGAGCGGGATGCGCCAGTCGACGCCGACCACGTCGGCACCCGCGTCGCGCATCGCCACCAGCAGCTCGCCGGTGCCGACGCCGAAGTGGATCCGCGGCACGCCGTGCCCCGCGACCGCGTCCAGCACCTTCGCCGAATGCGGCAGGACGAACTCGCGGTAGTCCCGCTCGGAGAGCGCGCCCGCCCACGAGTCGAACAGCTGGATCGCGTCGGCCCCGGCGTCCAGCTGTGCGCCGAGGAACGTGATCGCCATGTCCGCCAGGCGTCCGGCCAGCTCGTGCCAGAGCGCCGGCTCGGAGTGCATGAGCGCCTTGGTGTGCTCGTGATTGCGGCTCGGCCCGCCCTCGATGAGGTAGGAGGCCAGGGTGAACGGCGCGCCCGCGAAACCGATCAGCGGCGTCTCGCCCAGCGACCCGACCAGCAGCCGGACGCCGTCGGCGACCCGCTCCACCTGGTCCGGGTCCAGCACCGGCAGCGCGCGCACGCCCGCGGCGTCGCGGATCGGCTCGGCGACCACCGGCCCGGTGCCCGCGACGATGTCGATGTCGAGGCCCGCCGCCTTGAGCGGGACGACGATGTCACTGAAGAGGATGGCCGCGTCGACGCCGTGACGGCGGATCGGCTGGAGGGTGATCTCGGCGAGCATCTCGGGGTCGAAGCACGCTTCGAACATCGAGGTGCCCTCGCGCAGAGCCCGGTACTCGGGCAGCGACCGGCCGGCCTGGCGCATGAACCACACGGGGGTGCGGCCGGGGCGCTCGCCGCGCGCGGCGGCCAGGAACGGCGAGCCGGGCAGGGCACGACGGGCCGCGGGAACGGTCTGCGCGGGAGAAGCAGGTGAAGGAGACATCACGGTTCATGGTGCCATGGGCGCTCGGAGGCCTTACTCTCGGCGCGCCTGCGCCCCGAACCGGACGATCGCGTCTTACAGTCGGTTGGTGACCGCGATGACATCAGTACCCGATCTCTTCCGTGAAGCCGTCGCGGCGTTGCAATCGGTCCGGCCCCGCCCCGAAGTCCAGCTGGAGACGATGCGTCCGCCGCAGCGGCTGGCGCCGTGGTCCTACGCGGTGAGCTGCGAGGTGGAAGGTCCGGCGGACGTACTGGCGTCGGGGCGGCTGGTGCTGCTGCACGATCCGGAGGGCCAGGAAGGCTGGGACGGGGTCCTGCGGCTGGTCATGTACGTCCGCGCGGAACTCGACCGGGAACTGGCGACCGATCCCTTCCTGCCCGCCGTCGGCTGGTCGTGGCTGACCGACGCGCTGGAGAGCTCCGGCGCGGAGTGGACGGCGCTGGGCGGCACGGTCACCGAGACGTCGTCGGCCCGCTTCGGCGACATCTCCGGGCCCGCGCGCACCGACGATCTGGAACTGCGGGCGTCCTGGACGCCGACGGACGCCGCGCTGCGGCCGCACGGTCAGGCGTTCTGTCAGGTGATGGCGAGCGTCGTCGGGCTGCCGCCGGTCGGCGTGACGCTGTTCGAGCAGCGCCAGTCCTCCTGACCCCTTCGGCTTCCTCCGTCAGTCTCGATGGTCCGTGAAGGCCTCCTTGAGGGACCCTGGGTCCCTCAAGGAGGCCTTCACGGACCTGGTCGTCCGTCTCGACACGCCGGAATCCCATCAATCGAGACATAGCATTCGGGTTATCTTGCGATTTCCGGCCAGCTAGTGCCGCTAGGAAAGCTGCCGATACTAAAGGTCCCTTGCTCCCCCGCCGGTTCGGCGGCCGGAGTACAAGAAGGCCCCCTTAATTGCGCCTAGCGCAAGCAAGGGGGCCTTCATGTACTCGCGAGGCTCCACGAAGCGGCCGAGAGCACCTTCGCTTACCCCATTCGCGGGCCCCTGAGAGCGCCCGTACGCCGCCGAAGGGCGCTTCAGGGCCATCTGGACTAGACCAGCCCCCACCTGCGCGGAGCCGCCCTCTCAGAGGTCTGGACCACCCCGTTCGTGGCGGGCGCACGGTCACCGTCCGCAACAAGATCAAATCCGCCGGAAACACCTCCGAGGACACCGCCGGACGCTTCCGGAGCGTTACGATGGCGGTCACCCAGCGAAGCGATCATGACTCTCCGCGAAGTTGATCAAGCCCCATGCCGGAGGCGGTTTCCACCCTCCCGCACACTGTCTTCCGAGACTCCCGCGCAGAGGCACCGGCAGGTGCACGACCCATCTGCACAGTCGGATGGACCCCGGTAACCCCAGTGCATCGCGTTCATTCCGCGATGCGTTAGCCACCGGCTGTGTACTAGCCCGATCGTGTTACTACGAACTCCCTGAGTAACTACTCGTTTGAGATAGATACCCATTCGATCCCCCCGTGAAGGCCTCAGGACGGCTACAGTGCCATCGACGACACCACTTTCGGTCTAAAGCTGGCGCGGCTAAACGGCCGAAAGTCCCGGTGCCGGTCGGGGGGCACGACCGACTCCAGGGAGGTAGTGACGTGGCTACCGTCGGCATTTCTCAGGCCGTCCGATCCACGCCAGCCGGTTCATTGCCGGCGAGCATGGTTCCGCACCCGCGGGAAGAGCTTTTTTCCGTGTTGGTGGTCGATGACCACCCGCTGTTGAGGGAGGCAATCTCAGCAAGACTCGCACAGATGGGTGCGGGCACCGTCCACGAGGCCGCCACGGTGGCCGAGGCGAGGGCGCGAGCACAGGCCACCGGGCCTTGTGATCTGGCGATCCTCGATCTCGGACTGCCGGATGGCAGCGGCATCGAGCTGGTTACGGAACTCCGTAGCCACGGCTGGCCTCGAGTAGTGGTGCTCGCTTCATCAGACGACCCGTACGCGGTCAGGTCGGCGTTCCAGGCCGGCGCCCAGGCATACCTGCTCAAGTCGGCATCGCCGGTCGTAGTGACCGACGGGGTCCGCAGGGTGCTCGAGGGCGGCGTCTACGCGGACCCGAGCGTCGCACCGGTCCTGGCCACCGGCACCCGAGTCGCCGGCACCGACAACACCCCGCGCGAGCTTTCCGCGCGCGAGGTCGAGGTGCTGCAGCTCGTGGCCGACGGCCAGAGCAACAAGGAGATCGGCGAGGAACTCAGCCTCTCCGCTCTCACGGTGAAGTCTCACCTCTCCCGCATCGGGCGCAAGCTCGGCACGGGTGACCGGGCTCAGATGGTGGCGCTGGCGATGCGTGCCGGCGTGATCCGCTGACAAAGGCGAACTGCCCTGCGGGGCGGGCGGACCAGGCGCGGCCCGCTCGTCCCGTAGGGTCTTCACCTATGGAAGGCGACCGACCCGGAGATCCGCAGCCAGACCCGAAGACCGGCACCGATGACACCGGTGGACCGGTTCTGCTGCGCGAGCCCGCCGAGGGCACTCCGCCGGTGATCGCCGACGCGGCAGCCCTCGCTGAAGCCTGCGCGAAGATCGCGGGTGGCAGCGGAGCCATCGCCGTGGACACCGAACGCGCGTCCGGCTACCGGTACTGGCCGAAGGCCTATCTGGTCCAGCTGCGCCGCGAAGGTGCCGGCTCCTTCCTCATCGACCCCATTCCGCTCGAAGGGCAGCTCGCGCCCCTCGCGGAAGTACTCAACGACGCCGAATGGGTGTTGCACGCGGCCTCTCAGGACCTGCCGTGCCTCGCCGAACTCGACCTGCACCCGAAGAGCCTGTTCGACACCGAACTCGCCGGACGGCTCGCCGGGTACGAACGGGTCGCCCTCGGCACCCTCGTCGAACTCCTCCTCGGCTACCAGCTGGAGAAGGGGCACAGTGCCGCCGACTGGTCGAAGCGCCCGCTTCCCGTCGACTGGCTGAACTACGCGGCCCTCGACGTCGAGCTGCTCATCGAACTGCGCGAGAAGCTCGAAGCCGACCTCGCCGCCCAGGGCAAGCTCGAATGGGCCCAGCAGGAATTCGAGGCCGTCCGCACCGCGCCGCCGCCCGCCCCTCGGGTCGAGCCGTGGCGCCGGACGTCGGGGGTGCACAAGATCCGCAGCGCCCGCGGCCTCGCCGCCGTCCGCGAACTGTGGCAGGCGCGGGACGAGCTCGCCCGCAAACGCGACCGCGCGCCGAGCCGGATCCTGCCCGACAGCGCGATCATCAACGCCGTCACCGCGGACCCGAAGACCGTCGAGCAGCTGCAGGCGCTGCCGGTGTTCAGCGGCCGGGTCCAGCGCAAGTACACCGCGAGCTGGCTGCGGCATCTCCAGGCCGCCCGCGCGCTTCCCGCCGACCAGCTCCCGACCCCCGCGCAGCAGACCGACGGCCCGCCGCCGGTGAACCGGTGGTCGGACAAGGACCCCGACGCCGCCGCCCGGCTTTCGGCCGCCCGAGCGGCGCTGGCCGCCATCGCGGAGGACCGGCGGCTGCCGGTGGAGAACCTGCTGCTGCCGGAACTGGTGCGCCGCACCTGCTGGCGTCCGCCCGCGGATCTGAGCGAGGACGCCGTCGCCCAGGTTCTCCGCGACGCCGGGGCCCGGCCGTGGCAGGTCGAGCTGACCGTGGCCGCGCTGAGCAAGGCTCTCCACGCCACCGCGGCCGCCTGACCCGGGGCTGAAGGACGCTTTCCCCACATGTCACGCGGTGAAGGACGCTTTCGTCTCATCGCATGCGGGGAAAGTCCCCTTCAGTCCTCCAGCAACGCCCGCGCGGAGTCGCGCAGTTCGGCGTCCGGTTCCCCGAGACCGGCGAGCCTCAGCACGCCGTCGGCACCTTCGACGGCGTGCGCTTCGACGTCCAGCTCCGGTCGGTCGCGCCGGACGATCGCGATGCTCTCGACGAGCCCGAACACGAGGTCGGTCCGGATTCCGAGCAGTTCGCCCGGGACACCGGCCGCCTCGACGAGTGAGCCGTAGCCGCGTTTGAGTTCCGCCCGTTCGGCCCGGAACCGCGCCAGCCTCGGCGAAGAGATCTCCGGCAGCAGGTACAGCGCGCCGAGGTTGTGCCGTGCGCTGCCGAGCAGGTGGATGTCCGCGTAGGCCAGCGCCCACAGCCGGGTGCCGACCGGCGCGAGCTGGGCCGACAGGCCGCCCGCGACGTCCAGCGACGGCCGGACGGTGTCCTCCAGCAGCGCCGCGAGAATGTCCTCTTTGGACGGAAAGTGGTAGTAGAGCGACGCCTGGCGCAGCCCGGCGCGTTCGGCGATGGCTCGGGTGGTCGTCGCCGCGTATCCGGCGCCGGTGAACAGCTCCCCTGCGGCGTCCAGTACGGCGAGCCGCGCTTCCCGCTTGCTCGCCGCGGCACCGCTGGCTCTCGGCCTGCCCACCCCGGTCGTTTTCGTCATCTATCCGATCCTGCCATTTCTCCGCGAAGATCTTTGTTACGTCCGGCGGTCGGCCCAGGTTACCGAATCCGGTATCTGTTAACACCGCGCTTACCGGGCGGAGATCGGAAGGATCCCGCACGCGCTTAATTTCGGTCGACCGATCGAAATTCGGCCCTCCAGACAGGAGCCCTCCTAAAATGCCCTCCGAAGACCTTTCCGCCTTCGGGTACCGTCAAGAACTTCGCCGGACGCTGGGCGGTTTCTCCGCCTTCGCCGCGGGTTTCTCCTTCGTTTCCATCCTGACCACGGTCTTCCAGCTGTTCGCCTTCGGCTATTCCTTCGGCGACACCCTCTTCTTCTGGACATGGCCGCTGGTGATCGCCGGGCAATTGCTCGTCGCGCTCAACTTCGCCGAACTCGCCGCCCGATTCCCGCTGGCAGGATCGGTTTACCAGTGGGCGAAACACCTCTCCCCGGGATTCGCGGGGTGGCTCGCCGGCTGGATGATGCTGGTGGGCTGCGTCGTCGCGCTGGCAGGCGCGGCGATCGCGCTGCAGGTCGTCCTCCCGTCGGTCTGGAGCGGATTCCAGCTCGTCGGCGGGGATCCGGCGATCACCTCGCCGACCGGCGCCAGCAACGCCGTCCTGCTCGGCACCCTGCTGATCGTCGTCACCACCGCGATCAACGCGGGCGGCGTGCGGCTCATGGCGCGGATCAACGACGTCGGGGTCGCGGCCGAACTCGTCGGCGTCCTCGTGCTGATCGTCGGTCTCGCGCTGTTCGCGGTCCGCGGTCCGCAGGTCGTGCTCCAGCCCGCGGGCGAAAGCCCGGGTGTCGGCGGCGTTCTCGCTTCGGCACTGATGGCCGCGTACGTCCTGTACGGTTTCGACACGGCCGCCTCCGTCGCCGAAGAGACCAAGAACGCGCGTCGCACCGCGCCGCGCGCCGTCCTCCGCGCGCTGTTGATCTCCGGGGTGGGCGGACTCGCCGTCGTCATCACCGCCCTGATGGCGGCCCCGAGCCTGACCGACGGGCAGCTCGCCGGGAAGGGCCTGCCGTACGTCATCACGGCCGTCTTCGGCGACACGCTCGGCCGGGTGTTCCTCGCCGACGTCGCGATCGCCGTCGTCGTCTGCACCCTGACCATCCAGACCGGCACCGTCCGGTTGATCTACGCGATGGCCCGCGACGGCGCGCTTCCCGGCGCCAAACGCCTTTCCGCGGTCAACGCCCGCACCGGCACGCCGATCGCGCCCGCCGTGCTGTCCGGACTGCTCGCGATCGGGCTGCTGTTGCTCAATCTCGGCAATCCGACCATCTTCAGCACCATCACCGGCACCTCGGTGGTCGTGGTCTATCTGGCCTATCTCCTGGTGACCGGACCGCTGCTGATCCGGCGGCGACAAGGCCGTTTCACCGCGGAACCCGGCCATTTCTCCCTGGGGCGATGGGCTATTCCGGTCAACGTGGCCGCAGTAGGGTACGGCGCGATGATGATCGTCAACATCGCCTGGCCACGAGCCGACATCTACGACCTGGCGGGTACCGGCTCCGTCTGGGTCCTGTTGTTCCCGATCGAGTTCGTCGGCGCCGCGCTCCTCACCGGCTATCTCTGCTGGCGCCGCCGCTCCGCGCTCACCACGGTTCCCGTCCCCGCGACCTGAAGGAAGGTTCCATGAGCACGACATCGACCACGTACGGCGCTCGCGACCACGCCCGCGCCCAGGCGGGCACGGTGACCGAAGCGATGCCCGCCATCCCCGCGTCCACCTGGCCGGACCCGCCGTCCGGCGTCGACCCGGCCAAGCTGGTCTGGGCCGAGACCGTCGCCGGGGGTGGCTACACCCACAAGGTCCTCGCCCGCGGCACCGAACTGCGGCTGACCGACGTCGAGGGCGACGCCTGCGCGCATCTGCTGCTGTTCAACGCCGACCAGCCGTGGGAGCGGCTGAACGTCGCCGACACGGTGAAGGTCCAGTGGAACGCCTATCTCGGTGAGGCGATCACACTGCTTTCGGATCAGGCACGGGTGCTCGCGACCGTCGTCACCGACGAGAGCGGCAAACACGACGCGCTCTGCGGAACGTCCACTGTGGACGGCAACGCCGAGCGCTACGGCGACGGGAGCCCGCAGGGCGCTTCACCGTCGGGCAACGCGCTGTTCACCCTCGCCGCGGCCAAACACGGCCTCACCCCGCGCGATCTCCCGCCGAGCCTGTCCTTCTTCCAGGGCGTCCACGTCGAGACCGACGGCGGGCTGACGTTCACCGGTTCGGCCGGGGCAGGCAAGTCCGTGGTCCTGCGCACCGAACTGCCGGTCGTCGTCCTGATCGCCAACGTGGCGCATCCGCTCGACCCGCGCCCGGACTACACGGTCACCCCGCTGCGCGTCCTCGCCCAGCGAAGCGCACCGTCCACACCAGACAGTCCTGAGTGGACAGCGTCACCCGAAGCCCAGCGCGCCTTCGAGAACACCGCCGACTACCTCACCGCCAGGGGGATCGCATGACGGTCATTTCCGACACCGAAGTCGCCGCGCGCGCACCGTATTCCACGGTGCTCCGCAAGGGCGAGACCCTCGCGATCATCGACCTCGGCGGCAACCAGGCCGTCGACTTCCTCTGCTACGACGCCGCGGACACGGCGAAGAGATACAGCGCGGCGGCCACGATCTCCGCCCAGCGCAACGTCTTCCTCACCACCGGCAGCGTGCTGCGCACCGGCGAGGGCGCTCCGCTGCTCACCGTCGTCGCGGACACCTGCGGACGGCACGACACGATCGGCGGCGCCTGCAGCAAGGAGTCCAACAGCCTCCGCTACGGGCAGCACACGCGCTACCAGCACGCCTGCGTGGAGAACTTCCTGACCGAGGGCGCGAAATGGGGCCTTTCGAAACGGGACCTGGTCAGCAACGTCAACTGGTACATGAACGTGCCGGTCGAACAGGACGGCACGCTCGGCATCGTCGACGGCATCTCCGCGCCCGGCATGAAGGTCGAACTGCGCGCCGAGACCGACGTCCTGGTGCTGGTGTCGAACTGCCCGCAGATCAACAACCCGTGCAACGGCTTCGACCCGACCGCCGTCCGCATGGTCGTGACCGGCGGTGACGCGTGAAACTGCTCGTCGCCAACCGGGGGGAAATCGCGGTCCGGATCATCCGGACCGCACAGGAGATGGGCATTCCGACGGTCGCCGTCTACTCCGACGCCGACCGCACCGCCGCGCACGTACGGCTTGCCGACGAAGCCGTCCGGCTCGGCCCGGCGCCGGCCAGGGAGAGTTACCTCCTCGCCGACGCCATCATCGAAGCCGCGCTGAAGACCGGGGCGGACACGATCCATCCCGGCTACGGGTTCCTGTCCGAGGACGCCGCGTTCGCCAGGGCGGCGGAAGCGGCGGGGATCCGGTTCGCGGGTCCCGCCGCGGACCATCTCGAAGTCTTCGGCAGCAAGCACACCGCACGGGAGAAGGCCGTCGAGGCCGGGGTTCCGCTGCTGCCGGGCACCGGTCTGCTGGACACCCTCGCCGACGCCGAGACGGCGGCCGCCTCGATCGGCTACCCGGTGATGCTCAAGGCCACCGGCGGTGGCGGCGGGATCGGCATGCGCGCCTGCGCCGATGTCGACGAGTTGCGCGACGCCTGGGACGCGGTGCAGAGCATCGCCGCCAAGAGCTTCTCGACCTCGGGTGTGTTCCTCGAACGGCTCGTGACCCACGCGCGGCACGTCGAGGTCCAGGTGTTCGGCGACGGCGCGGGTGAGGTGCTGGCGCTGGGCACCCGGGACTGCACGCTGCAACGGCGCAACCAGAAGGTGCTCGAAGAATGCCCCGCTCCGGGGCTTCCCGACGCGGTGCGCGAGAAACTGGTCGCCGCCGCCGTCGACCTCTGCGCTTCGGTGCGCTACCGGTCGGCCGGGACGGTCGAGTTCATCTACGACCCGGGTCGCGAGGAGGCCGCGTTCCTCGAAGTCAACACCCGGCTCCAGGTCGAGCATCCGGTCACCGAGGCGGTCTACGGCATCGACCTCGTCGCGTGGATGCTCCGGCTCGCCGACGGCGACACCGGGATGTTCACCAGCCCGCCGGAACCGCGCGGGCACGCCGTCGAGGCACGGGTCTACGCCGAGGATCCGGCCGCCGGGCACCGGCCGAGCGCGGGGCTGCTGACCCGCGCCGACTTCCCCGATGACGTCCGGGTCGACACCTGGGTCGAAGCCGGCGCGAAGGTGACGACGCATTACGACCCGTTGCTCGCCAAGGTGATCACCGTCGGCGCGGACCGCGCCGAAGCACTGGCCGCGCTGGGTGCCGCGCTCGGCGAAAGCCGGGTGGACGGGGTGCGCACGAACCTGGGGCAGCTGCGCGCGGTCGCCGCGGACACGCGGCTGCACGACGTCACGCACGACACCGCGACGCTCGACACGATCACCGATCCCGAACCGCGGATCGAGGTCCTGCGGGGCGGCACCATGACCACCGTCCAGGACTGGCCGGGGCGGCTCGGATTCTGGCACGTGGGTGTCCCGCCGAACGGCCCGATGGACGATCTGTCGCTGCGCCTGGGCAACCGCGCGCTGGGCAATCCCGAAGGCGCTCCCGGCCTTGAGTGCACTGTGGACGGCGTCTCACTGAGGTTCACCGACGACGCAATCGTTTGCGTCACGGGCTCGCCGTCTCCGGTCACCGTCGACGGCCGGGAAGTTCCACAGTGGACTCCGGTCGAGATCCCCGCCGGCGGCGTACTCGACGTCGGCACCGGCACCGCCGGGCTCCGCTCGTACGTCCTCGTCCGCGGCGGGTTCGACGTGCCGGACTTCCTGGGCAGCGCGGCGACGTTCACGCTCGGCGGCTTCGGCGGGCACGGCGGTCGCGCGCTGGCGACCGGCGACGTCCTCTTCCCCGGGCCGGTTCCGGGTAACGCGGTCGCGGGCCCGGTTCCCGAGGCCGACCGCCCGGTGTTCACGACGCACTGGGAGATCGGCGCGTCCGAGGGACCGCACGCCGCGCCGGAGTTCTTCACCCCGGACGACGTCGAGACCTTCTACGCGACCGACTGGGAAGTGCACTTCAACTCCGCGCGGACCGGCGTCCGGCTCGTCGGGCCCCGGCCGCGATGGGCGCGGGAGGACGGCGGCGAGGCGGGGCTGCACCCGTCGAACATCCACGACACGCCGTACGCGATCGGCGCCGTGGACTACACCGGCGATCTGCCGATCCTGCTGGGCCCGGACGGGCCGAGCCTCGGCGGTTTCGTCTGCCCGGCGACCGTGGTGACCGGGCAGCGCTGGAAGCTCGGGCAGTTGCGGCCGGGTGACACCGTGCGGTTCGTGCCGATCACCACCGAGCACGCGGGGTCCTTGCGGGTCTCGCCGGGTTCTGCGGTCAAGGCGACCCGCGAGCCGATCGACGACGGCGGCATCCTCGGCCGTCTGTCCACATCGGAAGAGAACCCCGAGGTCACCTACCGGCGCAGCGGCGACGACAACCTGCTGATCGAGTACGGGCCGATGAAACTCGACCTGGCCCTGCGGATGCGGGTCCACGCGTTGGCCGACAGGCTGGGCGCGGAGGGCCTCGACGGCGTCGTCGACCTGACCCCGGGCATCCGCTCGCTCCAGGTCCACGTCGACCCGGACGTCCTGCCGGTCCCGAAACTGCTGGGGCTCGTGCAGGAGGTGGAGCACGATCTGCCGCGCACCGGTGATCTCGTGGTGCCGAGCCGCACCGTGCGGATGCCGTTGTCGTGGGACGACCCGGCGACGCGCGAGGCGATCGAGCGGTACATGGCGGGCGTCCGTGACGACGCGCCGTGGTGCCCGTGGAACATCGAGTTCATCCGGCGGGTCAACGGTCTGTCCAGTGTGGACGACGTCTACCGCACGGTGTTCGACGCGGAGTACCTGGTGCTGGGGCTCGGCGACGTCTACCTCGGCGCGCCGGTGGCCACCCCGCTGGACCCGCGGCACCGGCTGGTCACCACGAAGTACAACCCGGCGCGGACGTGGACGGCGGAGAACTCGGTCGGCATCGGCGGCTCGTACCTGTGCATCTACGGGATGGAGGGCCCCGGCGGATACCAGTTCGTCGGGCGGACCGTGCAGGTGTGGAGCGGCTGGCGGCAACGGGGCTCGTTCGAGCCGGGTTCGCCGTGGCTGCTGCGGTTCTTCGACCGGATCTCCTGGTACCCGGTGACCGCCGAGGAACTGCTGGACCTGCGCGCGCAGAGCTCGGCGGGGGAACTGGAACTCGACATCACCGACGGCGAGTTCGCGCTGGCCGACCACGAGCGGTTCCTGGCCGACAACGCCGCCGACATCGCCGCGTTCCGGGAGAAGCAGAGTTCGGCGTTCGAGGCGGAGCGTCAGGCGTGGGCGGCGGCGGGCGAATTCGACCCCCGTCCCGAACCGGCCGGCGCGAAGGTCCCGACCACGAAGGTCGTGGCCCCGCCCGGCGGGCGCGTCGTCGAAGCGCCGTTCGCCGCGACCGTGTGGCGGGTGGACGTCGAGCCGGGCAAGCAGGTCGGCCCGGAGGAGACGCTGGTGATCCTCGAAGCGATGAAGACCGAGGCGCGGATCCCCGCGCCCGCCGCCGGGGAGGTCGTCGAGGTGCTCGTCTCGCCCGGCGACCAGGTCGCCCCCGGCACGCCGCTGGTGGTTCTGGGAAGGAGCGCGGGATGAGCGTGACGGAGCGGGTGCGGGCCGCGTACCACCGGATCGCGCGGGTCGACCGGCCCGAGATCTGGATCGACCTGCGTCCCGAGGAAGACGTCCTCGCCGACGCGGAGAAACTGGACGCTCGTCGCGCGGCCGGGGAATCCCTGCCGCTGTACGGGAAACTCGCCGCGGTCAAGGGCAACATCGACGTCGCCGGGCTGCCGACGACGGCGGCCTGTCCCGAGTACGCGTACCAGCCTGCCGAGGACGCGCCGGTGGTGGCGCGGCTGCGGGCGGCGGGGGCGCTGATCCTGGGCACGACGAATCTGGACCAGTTCGCGACCGGGCTGGTCGGCATGCGCAGTCCGCACGGGGCGGTCCGGAACGCGATCGACCCGGCGTACGTGTCGGGCGGGTCGAGTTCGGGGTCGGCGGTCGCGGTGGCGCTCGGGATCGCGGATCTCGCGCTGGGCACCGACACCGCGGGGTCGGGCCGGGTCCCGGCGGCGTTCAACGGGATCGTCGGGCTGAAGCCGACACGGGGATTGCTGCCGACGACCGGTGTCGTGCCCGCGTGCGCGAGCATCGACTGCGTGACCGTGTTCGCGCGGACGGTCGACGAGGCGACGGCGGCGTTCGCCTGCCTGAGCGAGCCCCGGGACCTTCCGGTCGTGCACCGTCCTTTCCGGCTCGGTGTGCCTTCCGAGCTGGGTCCGCTCCAGGACGGCTGGGCCGAAGCGTTCGCCGCCGCGACCGAGGCTTTCGGCGAGGCGGGCGCGGAGCTGGTCACTGTCGACATATCGGCGTTCCTGGCCGCGGCGCGTCTGCTGTACGACGGCGCGTTCGTGGCCGAGCGGTATTCGGCGGTCGGCGAGTTCATCGACGCCCATCCGGACGCCGTCGATCCGGCGGTGCGGCAGATCATCGGCGCGGCGAGGGACATCCCGGCGCACCGGGTGTTCAGCGACCTCGCGACCTTGAGCGGTTTGGAGCGGGAAGCGTCGGCGGTCTTGTCCACTGTGGACTGCCTGCTGCTGCCCACGACGACGGAACATCCGACGATCGCCGAGGTCGAAGCCGACCCGCTGGGCGTGAACGCCCGGCTGGGCCGGTTCACGAACTCGACGAACCTGCTGGGCCTGTCGTCGCTGGCCGTGCCCGCCGGGACCGTCGGCGGGCTGCCGTTCGGAGTGATGCTGGTCGGTGCCGCGAACGCCGACCGGATCCTCGCCGACGTCGCCCGCCTGGTGCCGCGGCGGACCCGGATCGCCGTCGTCGGCGCGCATCTGCGCGGGCAGCCGCTGAACCACGAACTGACGTCGCGGGGCGGCCGGTTCGTCGCGGCGGGGCCGACGGCGGCCGAGTACCGGCTCTACGCGCTGGACACCGTGCCGCCCAAGCCCGGCCTCGTCCGGGTCCCTTCCAGTGGTTCGGGCGGCTCTGGCGGCTCTGCGATCGAGGCCGAGGTGTGGGACTTGCCTCTGGCCGGGTTCGGCGAGTTCGTGGCGGGCGTTCCCGCGCCGCTGGCGATCGGGAAGGTACGGCTGGCGGACGGGAGCGAGGTGTCCGGCTTCGTCTGTGAACCGGCTGCGGTGGACGGCGCCGAGGACATCACGTCGTACGGAGGGTGGCTCGGGTACCTGAGCCGTTGAGTCGCGTCTCGTGAGTGGCGAGGCGAATTTGGCGAGTTCCCAATGTCGCATTTGAGTCGCTGAGCGTCTCCAATGCGACATTGGGAACATAGACCGGGAGCACCACGCCTCCTTTGCCTGGCAACTCAAAGAGAACCCGAAACGCCACTCACGACCACCTGGGCCGACTCGGTACCGGCACTCGCCCGCCTGCTGTCCGTGAAGGCCTCCTTCCCTACCTTCAGGGTAGGAAAGGAGGCCTTCACGGACCTGCCCCTGCCTACTCGGACCAGCGCGTTTCCGGTTTGGTTGGCTTCCGGCGGCATTCTGGGAAGAAGGTCACAAACCCTGGCGGCCCGCCGGGCGCGAGGTAGCTTCGGAGTGGTGTCCACCACATCCACCTCCAGCCGCAGGACCGCGATCAGCGTGCTCGTGGCGCTGGGCCTCGTCGGGATCGCGATGGTAGCGCTGGGCGCGACGGGCTTCGCCGTCAAGCAGGTGAACGGGCAGCCGCTCGCGATCCTCGAAGAGGTCCCCGGCCCCGACACCGGCCCGACGTGCGCGGTCGACAAGCGCTACGTCGACGAGGCGACCTCCGGCATGCGCCCGGACGTCGTCGAGGCCTGGAAAGCCCTGCTCGCCAAGGCCAAAGCCCAGAACGTCACGCTGTGCGTGAACGACGGCAAGCGCAGCCGGGCCCAGCAGCAACAGGAATTCGACAAGGCCGTCCAGCGGTTCGGTTCGGTGGAGCAGGCCAAGAAGTGGGCGCTGCAACCGGAGACGTCCATGCACGTCAAGGGAATCGCCGTCGACATCCAGCCGCTGAACTCGGCCACCTGGGTGGACAAGAACGGCGGCGCGCTCGGCTGGTGCCGCCGCTACGACAACGAGAAGTGGCACTTCGAGTACGACCCGGCCTGGATCGCCGGCGGCTGCCCCGCCCTGCTCCCGAGCGCCACCGGCAACTAGCCCAGCTTTTCGACCACGTACTTCGCGGCTTCGGCGAGCAACGCCTGGTCGTACGGAGCGTCTTTGGCCGCCTTGCTGGACATGACGGCCATGACGATCGGCGGCTTGCCTGGCGGCCACACGACGGCGATGTCGTTCAGCGTCCCGTAGTCGCCCGTCCCGGTCTTGTCGGCGATGGTCCAGCCGGACGGCAGGCCCGCACGGATCCGGTCGGCGCCGGTGGCGTTGCGCTGGAGCAGGTCGCGGAGGAAGTCGCGTTTGTTGCTCGCCAGCGTGTCGCCCAGCAGGATCCGCTGGTAGTCGGTGCCGAACGCCCGAGGCGTCGTGGTGTCCCGCGGATCGCCCGGGGTGGCCTCGGTGATCAGCGGTTCGATCCGGTCCATCCGCGTGACGGTGTCGCCGAGGCCGCGGGTGAACGCCGTCAGCTCGCCGGGACCGCCCAGATCCCGCAGCAGCAGGTTGCCCGCCGTACCGTCGCTGAATCGGATGGCGGCGTCGCACAGCTGGCGGATCGTCATCCCGGTGGCCACGTGCTGCCCGGTGACCGGAGCGTGTTTCATCAGGTCGTCCCGGGAATAGCTGACCCGGGTTTCCAGGTGGGACAACGGATTGCGCTGCAGGACGGCCGCCGCCGCGACCCCTTTGAACGTCGAGCAGAACGCGAACCTCTCGTCCGCGCGGTGCTCGACCGTGCCGCCGCCTCCGGTGTCGAGCGCGTACACGCCGAGCCTCGCGTCGAACTTCTTCTCCAGCTCCAGCAACCGGTCGTGGTACTGCCGGGTGGGCGAAGGCGGCGGTGGCGGTGGCGCCGGAATGGACGACGGCGGTGGCGAGGTCGCGCGAGTGCAGGCGGCCAGCGGCACGAGGACCGCCATCCCCAGCAGCGCACGACGGGTGACAGTCATCGTGATCCCTCCCCCTGATCACTTCGAACATAGCAACTTCTCCACACCCGCCGGATCGGCCAAGCGGCCGACGCCGGAAGACACGGGAGTGTGCCTTCCCCCACTCGACCGGGCCACCAGCCTGGTTACCGACGGGTAACCGGGGCTAGGGTGCGGTCAGGACTACCTCTACTTCAGGAGCATTCGTGGCCGCAGGAGCAACACCGCTCGCGCCGAACGCGCGGTCGGTACGCAATGTCGCCTTCGTCGAAGGGGTGCGAACGCCCTTCGGCAAGGCAGGCGAAAAGGGCATGTACGCCGGCACCCGTGCCGACGACCTCGTCGTCAACGCCATCCGTGAACTGCTGCGCCGGCACCCCG
The DNA here is from genome assembly GCF_001995215.1 of Amycolatopsis azurea DSM 43854. Classification (GTDB taxonomy): domain Bacteria; phylum Actinomycetota; class Actinomycetes; order Mycobacteriales; family Pseudonocardiaceae; genus Amycolatopsis; species Amycolatopsis azurea. The sequence goes on along the minus strand of NZ_MUXN01000016.1, from coordinate 147,550 downwards.
AGCTGCCGCCGGAGCGCGTCGATGAGGTGGCGATCGCCGCCACCACCCAGATCGGGGACCAGGGCCTGACCATCGGCCGCACCGCCGCGCTGCTCGCGGGCCTGCCGAAGTCGGTGCCCGGGTTCGCGCTGGACCGGATGTGCGCGGGCGCGATGACCGCGGTCACCACGACCGCGAGCGGGATCGGTTTCGGCGCCTACGACATCGCCATCGCCGGCGGCGTCGAGCACATGGGCCGCCACCCGATGGGCGAGGGCGTCGACCCGAACCCGCGCATCATCGCCGACAAGCTCGTCGACCCGACGGCGCTCGTCATGGGCCAGACCGCGGAGAACCTGCACGACCGGTTCCCGGCGATCACCAAGCAGCGCACCGACGCCTTCGCCGCGCGCAGCCAGGAGAAGTACGCCGAAGCCGTGAAGACCGGCAAGATCGGCCCCGAGCTGGTCCCGGTCGCCACCCGGTCCAAGGAACTCGGCTGGGGCCTCGCGACCGAGGACGAGCCGCCGCGTCCGGGCACCACCGTCGAGCAGCTCGCCGGGCTGAAGACGCCGTTCCGCCCGCACGGCCGGATCACCGCCGGCAACGCGGCCGGTCTCAACGACGGCGCCACCGCGGCGCTGCTCGCCGACGAGGACACCGCCCGCGAACTCGGCCTCCCGATCGGCATGCGCCTGGTGGGCTACTCCTTCGCTGGGGTCGAGCCGGAGGTCATGGGCATCGGCCCCGTGCCCGCCACCGAGAAGCTGTTCGCGCGCACCGGTCTGTCGATCGACGACATCGGCCTGTTCGAGATCAACGAGGCGTTCGCCGTCCAGGTGCTCGCGTTCCTCGACCACTTCGGCATCGCCGACGACGACCCCCGCGTCAACCAGTGGGGTGGCGCGATCGCCTGCGGTCACCCGCTCGCGTCCTCCGGTGTCCGGCTGATGACGCAGCTTTCGCGTCAGTTCGCCGAGCGCCCCGACGTGCGCTACGGCCTGACCACCATGTGCATCGGCATCGGCATGGGCGGCACCGTCATTTGGGAGAACCCGGCGTTCGAGGGGGCCAAGTAGCCATGACTTTCACCGCTGAGCAGGCGAAAGCCGCCTTCCCCGACGAGGTCGTCACGAACGCGGTCACGCGGCTGGTGAAGGTGCCCGGCCTCGACAAGCCCGTCGCGCTGATCACCCTGGACAACGGCCACGACCACACCCGGCCGAACACCTTCGGCCCGCAGGGCCTGGTGAGCCTCAACGCCGCGATCGACACCGCCTTCGCCGCCGAGCCCGCCGCGATCGCGGTCACCGGCAAGCCGTTCATCTTCGCCGTCGGCGCCGACCTTTCCGGGGTCGAAGCGGTCGCGGATCCGGCGCTGGCGCGGGAAATCGCGCAGACCGGGCACGACGTGTTCCGGCGCCTCACCGAGACCGAGATCCCGACGTTCGGGTTCATCAACGGCGCGGTGATGGGCGGCGGGCTCGAACTCGCGCTCTCCTGCCACTACCGCACGCTTTCGGAGAACACCGCCGCGATCGCGTTTCCCGAGGTCTTCCTCGGCCTGTTCCCGGGCTGGGGCGGCACGCAGCTGCTGCCGAACCTGATCGGGCCGGACGCCGCGGTCACCGTGATCATCGAGAACGCGCTGGCGCAGAACAAGATGCTGAAGGTCGCGCAGGCGGCGGAGCTCGGCATCGTCGACGAGGTCTTCGGCTCGGCCGACTACCTCGAACAGTCGCTGCTGTGGCTGGCGAAGGTCGTCAACGGTGAGATCACCCCCGCCCGCCGCGAGATCGACCGCGGCGCGGGCTGGGACGCCGCGATCGGCCGCGCCAAGGCCATTGTGGACGGTCGGACGAAGGGCGCGTCGCCCGGCGCGACCAAGGCCGTCGAGCTGCTGGAGCTGGCCCGCGAGAACGACCTCGACCGCGGCTACGCGGCCGAGACCGACGGCCTCGCCGAACTGCTCATGGACGACACGCTGCGCGCCGGGCTGTACTCGTTCAACCTGGTCAACAAGCGTGCCAAGCGCCCGGCGGGCGCGCCGGACAAGTCGTTGGCGCGCAAGGTGAACAAGGTCGGCATCGTCGGCGCGGGCCTGATGGCCAGCCAGATGGCGCTGCTGTTCGTCCGCCGTCTCAAGGTGCCCGTGGTGCTCACCGACGTCGACCAGGAGCGCGTCGACAAGGGTGTGTCCTATGTGCACGGTGAGATCGACAAGCTGCTGGCGAAGAAGCGGGTTTCGCCGGACGGCGCGAACCGGCTGAAGGCGCTCGTCACCGGGTCGCTCGACAAGGCCGCGTTCGCCGACGCCGACTTCGTGATCGAGGCGGTGTTCGAGGAGCTGGGCGTCAAGCAGAAGGTCTTCGCCGACCTGGAGCAGTACGTCTCCCCCGAGGCGATCCTGGCGACGAACACCTCGTCGCTGTCGATCACCGCGATGGCGTCGGAACTCAAGCACCCGGAGCGCGTGGTCGGGTTCCACTTCTTCAACCCGGTCGCGGTGATGCCGCTGCTGGAGATCGTCCGCGCGGAGAAGACCGACGACGCGGCGCTGGCCACCGCTTTCGCGCTCGGCAAGCAGCTCAAGAAGTCGAGCGTGCTGGTCAAGGACGCGTCCGCGTTCGTGGTCAACCGGCTGCTGCTGCGCTTCCTCGGCGAGGTGCTGGTGACCGTCGACGAGGGCACGCCGTTCGAGGTCGCGGACAAGGCGCTGGAACCGCTGGGCCTGCCGATGACCCCGCTGACGCTGATGCAGCTGGTCGGACCGGCGATCGCCTTGCACGTCGGGGAAACCCTGCACGAGGCGTTCCCGGACCGGTTCACCGTCAGCGAGAACCTCGACCGCTTCGTCAAGGCGGGCAAGAAGGGCGTCTGGCAGTGGGATGACAAGGGCAACGCCACCGTCGACCCCGAGGTGGACGAGCTCTGGCAGCGCGGCGACTCGCCGTCGACGTCCGAGCAGGTGCGTGACCGCGCGCTGGCCGCGATCGCCGAAGAGATCCGGATCATGCTCGACGAGGGCGTGGTCGCCGAGGCGCAGGACATCGACCTGTGCCTGATCCTCGGCGCGGGCTGGCCGTTCTGGCTGGGCGGCATCACGCCGTACCTGGACCGGGCAGGCGTGTCCGCAAAGGTCAACGGCAAGCCGTTCCTGGCGCCGGGTGTGGCGAGCGTGCCGCTCTCCTGAGCCCTGAGCGAAGGCCACCGTCGGCGATCCTTCGATCGCCGTCGGTGGCCTTTTGCGTTTTTCGTGAGTTTTGTGGCGCCGTGCTGCGATTTCCGGAACACTCTGCCTACGCCTGGTTCTCCAGGCACTGGGGAAAACTGAAGAGAACTGGGAGGAAACCCGATGAAGAAGATCGCCAACCGGGACTTCTAGCCGGGCAGCCCGGCTCCCCTTCCATCCTCCGGGGAGCCGGGTCTTTCAGCGCTCGCCCTCGGGCGGGCAGGGCGGCGTCGTGGTCTTCATCTTGGCCGCGGCCGCCACGGGGTCGAGGACGTCGACCTTCGTCGCCTCGGGCAATCGCTGCCGCAGCTCGTTCGCCCACGCTTCGGGATCGGTTCCGGCGACGGGCACGAGATGCACCACCGCGGGGAGCACGTCCGGCGTCGTCAGCTTCACCAGTTCCGGCTTGTCCGCGAAGATCTTCTTGAAGCGCTCGTAGGACTCCGCCTTGGTCTCGGTCAGTACCCGACGGGCCTTCTGGTCGTCCCGGAGCGCTTGAGCGGCGCGGGTCATGCCCTCGTCGGTCTCGATGTAGACGACCAACCGGAGTCCGCACAGTTCCCGCTTCCCCAGCGGGACGGGCACCGTGTCCCGCGGCAACGCCGCCGGGGTGGGCGGCTCGGTGACCCGGTTCAGGACGACGACGGCCGTGGTCACGGCGGCCGCGACGACCAGCACGGCGACGGCGCCGAGTACCCAGAGCAACCAGCCGGACGCCTTCGGTTTGCTCGCGTCTTCCTCCACAGGGACGATCATCACACAGCGCTGATCGTTGGCCGTCCGGACACCGACCGTTCAGCGAAGCTCTTTAGCGTGCCGCCGGTGAACAGTGAAAAACCGGGCGTGGGCCGCCGCGGGTTCCTCAAGCGGGCGGGCCTCGTCTCCGCCGCGGCCGCGGGTGCGCCGCTCGCCGCCGCCGCACCGGCGGAAGCCCTCGATCTGAACCTCGACCTCGATCTCGGCATCGATCTCTCCTGGCTCTTCGGCCGGAACCGCTACCAGTGGCTGGTGGGCGATCACCACATCCACACGCAGTACTCCTACGACGCGATGTACACAGTGGACGGAATCGCCGACGGCGCCGAGCGGCACGGGGCGGACTGGGCGGTGATCACCGATCACGGGCACGCGTCGCACGAGAAGTCGTCGGTGGAGCGGACGAACGCCGCGATCCGGGCGGCGCAGCGCGAGCATCGCGATCTCCTGCTGTGGCAAGGCATGGAGTGGAACGTGCCGGGCGCCGAGCACGCGACCCTGTTCTTCCAGGCGGGCGCGGACCAGGCCGCGAAGCTGCGTGAGTTCGAGCGTGCCTTCGACTGGCGGCTGACCGGCACGGAACCGGGCACGCCGGACAACGAGGCGCTGGCCGTCAAGGCGATCCGCTGGCTGGCCGCCGAAGAGCGGGCCCGCCGGATCCACGCGCCGGTCGTGGTGATCAACCATCCGCTGCGCAACGGCCGGGTCGCCCCGCACGAGATCCGCGCGCTGCGCGACGCCGCGCCCGGGATCGTCATCGGCATGGAGGGCGCGCCGGGCGCGCAGGCCGACGGTTTCCCGAAACCGCTCGGGAGCGGCGGTGGCGCGCGCGGCGGGTACGGCAACTCCCCCGGTTCGAACTCGTGGCCGGGCTTCCCGGAGTCGGCCTACCGCACCTACGGCGGGTTCGACTGGAGCACCGCGACCGTCGGCGGGCTCTGGGATTCGCTGCTGGCCGAAGGCAAACCGTGGTGGATCACCAGCAACTCCGACTCGCACTACAACCGCGGCTCCACCTTCGTCCGGCCCGGTGTCCCTGACGGCTACTACGACGAGCACGGCAGCTACCCGGACCCGATCGACACCGGCGTCCCGCAGACCCTGCCCCCGTATGCGGACTTCGCGCCCGCCGAGTTCAGCCGGACTGTCGTCGGTGCGACCCGCCGCAGCCACGAAGCCGTGCTGGAAGGCCTGCGCGCGGGACGCGTCTGGGTGGTGCACGGCGGGCTCGCGCAGGAACTGGAGTTCGGCGCGTGCAGCGGCTGGAGCTCGGCCACGATGGGCGGCAGGCTCCGGGTCCGGCGCGGGGATGACGTCACGGTCGTCGTCTCGGCGAAACTGGCGGCCCGGCCCAACGGCGGCGGCACGATCCCCCGGCTCGCGCGGCTCGACCTCGTGTCCGGACCGGTGACCGGCCCGGCCGCCGACCGTGACGCGCAGACCGCCCCGGGCACGCGGGTGGTCCGCTCCTTCGAACCGCGCTGGGCGCCGGGGCGGCGGGTCGCCTTCCGGCACACCTTCCGCAACGTGCGCGAGCCGTTCTTCGTGCGGACGCGCGGGACTGACGGCAGGAAGCACGTGCCCGGCGGGATCGAGCCGAGCGTGGACGTGGTCGGGCAGTCGAACCCGTTCGAAGACCTGTGGCTGTACGGGAACCCGATCTTCGTGGACGTCCGGTAGGTGCCACTCCCTTCACCGCATTTAGAGGACTAAATGCGGTGAAGGGGGTGTCTCACGAGAGCTTGTCGGGGTCCGGGCCCAGCCGTTTTCCCTGCTCCAGGGTCGCGATCGCGGCGGTGTCGTGCGCGTCGAGCTCGAAGTCGAAGACGTCGATGTTCGCCTTGATCCGTTCCGGTGTCACGGACTTCGGGATCACCAGGTGGTTCATCTCGATGTGCCAGCGGAGCACGACCTGTGCCGGCGTCTTGCCGTGCTTCTTCGCGATCGTGGTGATCTTCTCGTCGGCGAGCAGGTCCCCGCCGCGCGCCAGCGGGCCCCACGCCTCGGTGGCGATCCCGTGCTTCTCGTGGAATTCCCGCAGCAGCGGCTGCTGCAGCCACGGGTGGCACTCGATCTGGTTCACCGCCGGGACGGTCCCGGTCTCCTCGATCAGCCGCTCCAGATGCGGGATCTGGAAGTTCGAGACGCCGATCGCCTTCGCCCGGCCGTCGGAGGCGATCTTTTCCAGTGCCCGCCACGTTTCCACGTATTTGTCCTGCGACGGCAGCGGCCAGTGGATCAGGTACAGGTCGACGTACTCGATGCCGAGTTCGTCCATGCTGGTGTCGAAGGCGCGCAACGCCGAGTCGTAGCCGTGCTCGGTGTTCCACAGTTTCGTGGTGACGAACAGTTCCTCGCGCGGCAGCCCGCTGGTGCGGACGGCCTCGCCGACGCCGCGTTCGTTGGCGTAGAGGGTCGCCGTGTCGATGGCGCGGTAGCCCGCCTCGACGGCGGTGCGGATCGCGCCGACGACCTCGTCGTCGCCGATCTTGTACACCCCGAACCCGAGCTGGGGCAGGGACGTTCCGTTGTTCAGCCGAATATCGGTCACCATGCTTGCACCGTAACTCAGGGCAGCGCGGGAAGGTGGACGGTCACCGAGAGACCGCCACCCACAACGGGTTCCGCCGACACCGTGCCACCGTGGGCCTGGACGGCGGCCCGCACGATCGAGAGTCCCAGCCCGGCGCCGGTGCGGGCGGTCCTGGCGACGCCGGCGCGGCGGAACGGTTCGAACAGCTCGGGGACGGCCGCCGGGTCGAGCAGCCCGCCGGACGACCGCACCCGCAGCACCGACCACTGTGGACCGGCCTGCGTGACGACGTCCAGCCAGCCGCCGTCGACGTTGTGCCGCACGGCGTTCTCCAGCAAATTGCCCGCGATTCGTTCCAACAGCGCGGGATCGCCGAACGTCGGCGCCCCCGGGGTCGCGAATTCGACGCGGAGGCCGCGTTTCTCCGCGTCCGGACGGGCCGCGCGCCACGCGCTCGCGACGATCACCGCGAGGTCGACCGGCTCCCTGGCGACCAGACCCGCGCCGTCCGTTCGGGCGAGCAGCAGCAGCGAACCGACCAGCCGCTCGGCCCGCTCGGTCGCGTCGCGGACCACGGCCGCCATCCGCCGCAGCTCGGCTTCGTCGGCGTGCTCGTCGGCCAGGGTGACGTCGAGTTCGGTGCGGATGACCGCGAGCGGCGTCCGCAGTTCGTGGCTGGCGTTCGCGACGAAGTGCCGTTGCGCGTCGAACGCGGCTTGCAGCCTGTCGAGCATGTCGTCGAACGTCTCGGCCAGTTCGGCGAGTTCGTCCTTGGTGCGGACCTCGCCGATCCGCTCCCCCATCGACTCGATCGACAGGCGGCGCGCAGTCCCGGTGATCTCGCGCAGCGGCTGGAGGACCCGCGCGGTGAACGTCCACGCGAGGATCCCCGCCGCCAGCACGACGAAACAGAACGCGACCGCGCCGAACAGCAGTACCCGGTTCCGGGCGTAGATCCGCAGATGCTCGGTGACGGCGGAGGCGTCGACGTCGACGCCGTCGACCCGCACGGTGGTGCCCGGCGGCAGCTGCGGAACGGCGGAAACGGCGTCCCCGACCAGGTTCCAGGTCAGCCAGAGCAACAGGACGCTGACCAGTGCCACCAGCCCGGTCGCGAGCAACGTGACCCGCGCGCGCAGGCTGCGGGCACCGGACAGGTTCACCCCCGCGCGTTCCCCTGCTCCGGCACCCGGTAGCCGGAGCCGACGACGGTTTCGATGATGCCCGGCTCGCCGAGTTTCTTCCGCAGTGTCATCACGGTGACCCGGACGGTGGTGGTGAACGGGTCGGCGTTCTCGTCCCACACGCGCTCGAGCAGCTCCTCGCTGCTGACCACCGAACCGGCGGCCGACAGCAGCACCTCCAGCACGCCGAACTCCTTGCGGGTCAGCTCGACCGGACCGCTCGCGCGGCGGACGGTCCGCCTCGCCGGGTCCAGTTCGACGTCGCCGGAAGTCAGCAGCGGCGGCGCGGCCGGGGTCGCGCGACGGCCCAGCGCGCGCACCCGCGCGACGAGTTCGGGGAAGGCGAACGGCTTGGCGAGATAGTCGTCGGCGCCGAGCGAAAGCCCGTCCACGCGGTCCGAAACGGAACTGCTCGCGGTGAGCATCAGCACCCGGGTCAGCTCACCGGACGCGACGATCTCGCGGCACAGGTCGTCACCGGACATCCCGGGCAGGTCGCGGTCGAGCAGCACGACGTCGTACCGGGTGACGGCGGCCTTCTCGTGCCCGTCGTCACCGGTGAGCGCGATGTCCACCGCCATGCCCTCGCGCCGCAGGCCGCGTGCGATCGCGTCGGCGAGGGGTTCTTCGTCTTCGACTACCAGAATTCGCACGACACTACGTTGCCACACCTTCCTGAGAGTGACCTGATCGGAGTATCGCGTCGGTACAGCTGGTCGGGACCGCAGGGTCGGGGTGCTCGTGTTGTGAACGCCACTTTCGCAACGTTGAAGGTTGCGAAAGTGGCTTTCACAACCCGCGCCGGACTGATCAAGCCACTCACGACCAGCGCAGGGCGAACCACAACCGCATCCGGAGCTCCGGATCCGCCAGATCGACCCCCAGCGCCCGTTCGATCTGCCCGATCCGGTGCCGGACGCTGTTGCGGTGCACGCCCAGTTCGGCGGCCGTCCGGTCCCAGCCGCCGTGGTGCGCGAGCCAGGTCCGCAGCGTCTCGACCAGTTCCCGGTCACCCTTCCGGTCGAGTTCGCGCAGCGGCGCCAGCTCCTGGGCGGCGAACCCGGCGGCCGCGTCCGGCGCGATCAGCGCGTCGAGCCCTGAAGAGTCTTCCGCCACCACCGGCCGTCCCAGCGCGCCTGCCCGCGCCAGCAGCAACTCGACCTCGCCCGCCGCCTCGGGAAGCCGGTCGGGCGGGACGGGCGAGCCGACGACCGCGAGCCAGCCGTCGGCGCGGAGCCGGTCGAGGTCGCCGATCTCCGGCGCCTCGCGGACGATCGCGGTGAACCGCGGTCCGGGCAGCAGCCGCACCAGCGGGGTGTCGAGCCGGGCACGCAGCCAGTCGTAGCGCGCGGCGGCCTCGCTCGGGCCGCGCCGGTAGGCGATCCCGGCGACCAGGCGGCGTTCGTCCCCGCCGACCGCGTCGGTCTCCCCCAGCAGCAACGCCGTGGCGGTGGCGCCCAGCCCGGCCGCGTCCGATCCCGCGCGGCCGGCCAGCCCGAGCAGCGCCGCCCCGACCGACAGGATCGAGCGGTCCGCGCCGTCGAACCGCTCGACCCGGCCGACCACGACCAGATGCGACGCCGTCGCCTGCGGGTACACCGGTTGCGCGACGACGTGCGTGCCGTCGGCCAGTTCCGTCGTCGCGCTGCGGATCCCCCGGCCCGCCCGCAGCGTGGCGACCAGTTCCCGGACCTCGGCGGGCAGCGGTGACGGCGCGCCGTGGTCGGCGGCGAGGACGTCGCCGACCCCGACCAGCGCCACCCACGCCCGCAGCCGCCCGGCCAGCGCGCTCGCCAGTTCGCCGAGGCCGTCACCGGCGGCCCTGGTCAGCGCCTCGCGCGCGACCGCGATCCGCCGCTGTTCGCGCTGTCCGGCCTCGGCGAGCGCGACCGACACCGCCCGGCTGATCGCCAGGAACGGCGTCCGCGGCTGGACGATCAGCAGCGGGAGGCCGTGCCGGACGCACGCCGTCCGCAGCGACGGCGGCAGCGTCTCGTAGGCGCCGGGGGTGAGCCCGAACCCGAGCGCGGAGATCCCGCTGTCGGCCAGCCGCCGGACATAACGGTCGATCTCGGGCGGCTCCTCCGGCAGGTTCACCCCGGCGGTGAGCAGCAGTTCCGCCCCGAGGAGATACGGCGCCGGGTCCCGCAGCTCGCTGACGTGCGCCCAGCGCACCGGGGCGTCGAGCGCGCCCGGCCGCAGGGTCTCCACGACCGGGTCGAGTGCCAGTTCCGGGTTGCCGACCACGGCCCGTAACGGGACATTCACATCCGAGTCGAGCGGATCGCGGGTTCGGGTCATTCCATCCTCGTTTCCACTGGACTTCGGATGGATCATCCCATGTCGTTCAAGCTGCGAACGAACCTACGGTGACCCGAACGAAGCGAACAGCCCCGAGGCAAGGAGGACACCGTGGCCGGTGACTACGCGGTGATCGCGCTCTACATAGCGGGCATGATCGGCGTCGGCTGGTTCGGGCTGCGGCTCGCCAAGACCAAATCCGACTACCTGGTCGCGGGCCGTCGCCTCGGCTGGTTCATGTACTCGGGCATGATGTCCGCGGTCGTCCTCGGCGGCGCTTCGACGGTCGGCGGGGTGAAGCTCGGCTACACCTACGGCATCTCCGGTGCCTGGCTCGTGATCGCGATCGGCGTCGGCATCCTGGTCCTCCACACGCTGTTCGCGCGGCGGCTGGTGAAGCTGCGCGTCTACACCGTCGGGGAGATGCTCGATCTGCGCTACGGCGGCTCCACCAGCGCCATCTCCGGCGTCGTCATGTGGGGCTACACGCTGATGCTGACCGTCACCTCGACGCTGGCGTTCGCCACCATCTTCAAGGTCCTCTTCAACGTCCCGAGCTGGGCCGGCATCGCCATCGGCGGGTCGATCGTGGTGCTCTACTCGGTGCTCGGCGGCATGTGGTCGATCACGCTGACCGACATCGTCCAGTTCGTCATCAAGACCATCGGCATCCTGCTGATCCTGCTGCCGGTCTCGATCGCCTCGGCGGGCGGGTTCGACGGGATGGCCGCGCGGCTGGACGAGAGCTACTTCGAACTGACCGCCATCGGCGGCGACACGATCTTCACCTACTTCCTCATCTACAGCTTCGGGCTGCTGATCGGCCAGGACATCTGGCAGCGCGTGTTCACCGCGCGGACGCCGGGCATCGCCACCGGCGGCGGCGTGATCTCCGGCGTCTACTGCCTGGTCTACGGCCTCGCCGGCGCGCTGATCGGCACCGCGGCCAAGGCGCTGTACCCGAACCTCGCCAGCGCGCAGGACGCGTTCGCGACCATCGTCGAGGAGCAGCTGCCCGCCGGGATCCGCGGCCTGGTGCTCGCGGCGGCGCTGTCGGCGATGATGTCGACCGCGAGCGGCGCGCTCATCGCCTGCTCCACGGTCAGCACCTCGGACCTGCTTTCCAAGCTGGGCCTCAAGAAGGCCGTCAACGAGGTCACCAGGAACCGCGTCACCACGCTGGTCCTCGGTCTGGTCGCGATCGGCATCGCGATGATCGTGGACGACGTCGTCAACGCGCTGACCATCGCCTACGACATCCTCGTCGGCGGCCTGCTGGTCGCGATCATCGGCGGCCTGGCCTGGAAACGCGGCACCCGTCAGGGCGCGCTCGCGTCGATGGTCGTCGGTACCGTCGTGGTCATCACGTTCATGTTCGTCGACGGCGTCGAGGCCAACAGCCCGATCTACTGGGGCCTCGGCTCGAGCCTGGCGGTGTACCTGGTGGTCAGCTTCCTCACCCCGCGTACCTCGGACGAGATCCTCACCGTGTGGACCCGCCGCCTGAACGGCAGCGCGGTCGCCGAAGAAGAAGAGGCGAAAATCGCCGCTTCGAAATCCTGAAACCCTTTCACCCCAAGAAGGAGACACCGTGCCTGAGCAGACCCCGATCGGACCCGTCGACTCTTCGAGGGTGCCCCGGTTCGCCGGTTTCGCGACCTTCGCGAGGCTGCCGCGGCTCGATCAGGTCGAGCGCGCCGACGTCGCCGTCGTCGGGGTGCCGTTCGACGCCGGGGTGTCCTACCGCCCCGGCGCGCGATTCGGTCCCGCCGCGCTCCGTGAGGCCAGCCGGCTCCTTCGCCCGTATCACCCGGAACTCGACGTTTCGCCGTTCGCCGAAACGCAGGTGGTCGACGCCGGCGACATCGCGCTCAACCCGTTCAACATCGGCGAGGCGATCGAGACCCTTCAGGACGAGGCCGAGGCTCTGACCGCGGGCGGGACGCGGCTGGTGACCGTCGGCGGTGACCACACGATCGCGCTGCCGTTGCTGCGGGCGGCGGCGAAGAAGCACGGACCGGTGGCGTTGCTGCATTTCGACGCGCACCTCGACACCTGGGACACCTACTTCGGCGAGCCGTACACGCACGGCACCCCGTTCCGGCGGGCGTCCGAGGAGGGCCTCCTCGACACCGAAGCGCTGTCCCACGTCGGCACGCGCGGCCCGCTGTACGGCAAGCGGGATCTGGAAGAGGACCGCCGCCTCGGATTCGGCATCGTCACCTCCGGCGACGTCATGCGCCGCGGGGTCGCCGAGACCGTCGACGCGCTGCGCCAGCGCATCGGCGGCCGCCCGCTCTACATCTCGGTCGACATCGACGTGCTCGACCCGGCCCACGCACCGGGCACCGGCACCCCCGAAGCGGGCGGGATGACCAGCCGCGAACTGCTGGAGATCCTGCGCGGCCTGCGGGACTGCAACCTGATCGGAGCCGATGTGGTGGAGCTGGCCCCGGCTTACGATCATGCCGAGATCACCGCCATCGCGGCTTCCCACGTCGCCTACGACCTGGTGAGCCTGCTCAGTTTGGGGAAGGGCGCATGACCAGCACTGAACGGATAGGCGGCGACGTAGTCGTCGAAACCCTCCACGCGCTCGGCGCGGACACCGTGTTCGGCCTGCCCGGCCAGCACGCGCTCGGCCTGTTCGAAGCGCTGCGGCGCACGGACGACCTGCGCGTCATCAGCTCGCGGGTGGAGAACAACCTGGCGTTCGCGGCCGACGGGCACGCCCGTGCCCGGCTCGCGGCCGACCCCGAGGGCCCGGTCCCGGTGACGCCGATGATCGTGTCGACCGGTCCCGGCGCGCTGCTGACTTTGGCTTCGTTGCAGGAATCCCGGGCGGCGTCGGTCCCGGTGCTCGGGATCTCCAGCCAGATCCCGGTCGCCGGGCTCGGCGGCGGACGGCACGGGTACCTGCACGAACTGCCCGATCAGCAGGCCAGTTTCCGTGACGTGGTGAAGTCGGTGCACGTGGTGCGCACCGTCAGCCAGATCCCGACGGCGCTGCGCGAGGCGTGGGAATCGGCGGCGACCGCGCCGTACGGCCCGGTGTGGGTCGAAATCCCGCAGGACATCCTGCTGGCGCGGACAGATCTGCCGCGGATCACGTCGGTGACCGCACTGCCCGCTCCGCTCGCCCCGTTGCCGGAACTCGTCACCGAAGCCGCGAATCTCCTTGGCGCGGCGAAGAATCCGGTGATCCTCGCCGGTGGTGGCACACTGCGCTCGGGCGCGCGGGCGGAACTGAAGGCACTCGCGGAGGCGTTGCGCGCGCCGGTGCTGTCGACGTTCGGCGGCAAGGGCGTCTTCGGCTGGGACCACGAACTGTCCGGGCAGTCCTGGCTGGAGGACTGGCACAGCACCGAGTTCCTGTCGGACGCGGATGTGCTGCTGGTGCTGGGTTCCGGGCTCGGCGAGCTGTCCAGCAACTACCGCGAGTTCGCCCCGCGCGGCCGGATGATCCAGGTCGAGGCCGATCTCGGGAAGCTGGAGTCGAACTACCCGGCGCTGGGCATCCACGCCGACGTCCGCCTTGTCCTGCAAGCGCTGCTGGAGCAGGTGCCGTTCCGCCAGTCCGACGGCGAGGCCGAAAAGGCCGTGGCAGAACTGCTGGCCAAGGTCCGTGAACGCCTCGACGCACAGGACCTGGCCACCGAGCGCAAGCTGATCGACGACATCCGCGCGGCGGTCCCCGAAGGCACGCAGACGTTCTGGGACATGACGATCGCGGCCTACTGGGCCTGGTCGGCGTGGAACCCCGAGGGTGCGCCGATCCACACCGCGCAGGGCGCGGGCGGCCTCGGCTACGGCCTGCCCGGCGCGCTCGGCGGCGCCGCGGCGACCGGTGGCCCGGCGCTCGCGGTGTCCGGTGACGGCGGCGCGATGTACGGCGTCGCGGAATTGGCCACGGCGGTCCAGCACGGGCTGGACGTCACGTGGCTCGTCATCGACGACGGCGGCTACGGCATCCTGCGCGAATACCTGACCGGCGCCTTCGGCCGGTCCACCGCCACCGAACTCGCGCGGCCCGATTTCGCCGCGCTGGCGAAGTCCTTCGGCGTCAGCGCCACCGTGTCCTCTTTGGACACCGTCGGGAAGGACCTGGCCGACGCGCTGGGCACACCCGGCCCCTCGGTGGTCGTCCTTCCCGCCCTGCTGAAGATGTTCGAGCCGACCCACCTGGAGAAGAAATGACTCAGGTCCTGAATTTCATCGACGGCGCCGAGGTACCGGCGGCGGGCTCGCGGACGCTCGACCTGGTGGACCCCGCCACCGGCGAGGTCTTCGGCACCAGCGTCCTGTCCGAGCAGTCCGATGTGGACGCCGCTCTGGAGGCCGCCGAACGCGCGTTCGGCGTGTGGCGCAAGAGCACTCCCGCGCAACGTCAGCTCGCGCTGCTGAAGATCGCCGACGCGGTCGAGGCCCGCGCGGAGGAGTTCGCCGAGCTCGAAATCCGCGAGACCGGCAAGATCCGCGCCGTCGTGCTGGAGGAGGAGATCCCGGAGTGTGTCAGCGCGCTGCGGTTCTTCGCCGGCGCGGCCCGGCAGCTCGAAGGCACCGCGTCAGGCGAGTATCTGCCAGGGCACAGCTCGGCGATCCGCCGTGAACCGGTCGGCGTCTGCGCGCAGATCGCGCCGTGGAACTACCCGCTGATGATGGGCGTCTGGAAGATCGCCCCGGCGCTGGCGGCGGGCAACACCGTCGTGCTGAAGCCCGCCGAGACCACGCCGTCGACGGCCGTGCTGCTGGCGAAGGTCGCGGCGGAATTCCTGCCGAGGGGCGCGTTCAACGTGCTGTGCGGCGACCGCGACACCGGCCGCGCGCTGGTGAAGCACCCGATCACCGAACTGGTGTCGATCACCGGGTCGACCCGCGCCGGCATCGACGTCGCCACCGTCGCGGCGGCCGACCTCAAGCGCACGCACCTGGAACTCGGCGGGAACGCGCCGCTGCTGGTCTTCGGCGACGTCAACCTCGCCGAGGCGGCCGAGGGCATCGTCGGCGCGGCGTTCTACAACGCCGGGCAGGACTGCACAGCGGGCAGCCGGGTGCTGGTGGACGCGGCGATCCACGACGAGTTCGTCACGGAGCTGACCAAGGCCGCCGCCGCGCAGAAGCCCGGCGCGGACTTCGGCCCGCTCAACAGTGAGGCGCAGTTCGGCCGGGTCCGCGGGCTCGTCGAAAACCTGCCGTCGCACGCCCGCGTGGAGACCGGCGGTACCCCGGCCGGTGACCGCGGGTTCTTCTTCTCCCCCACCGTGATCTCGGGCCTGAAGCAGGACGACGAGATCGTGCAGGAGGAGATCTTCGGCCCGGTGATCACCGTCCAGTCCTTTGTGGACGAGGACGAGGCGGTGCGCCTGGCCAACGGCGTCCCGTACGGGCTGGCGTCGTCGATCTGGACCAACGACCTGTCACGCGCGACCCGCGTCTCGGGCGAACTCGACTTCGGCTGCGTCTGGGTCAACACCCACGGGCCGCTGGTCTCGGAAATGCCCCATGGCGGCTTCGGGCACTCGGGCCACGGGAAGGACCTCTCGTCCTACTCCTTCGCCGAGTACACCCGCGTCAAGCACGTCATGACCCGCTTCGCCTGAAGCTTTTAGCCGGAGGTCCCCATGGGTGACAAGGTCACCGAAGTCGAGCAGCACGGCATCGCGCCGATCCCGCCCGAGGAACAGACTTCGCGTCCGCGCGACCTGTTCCGCATGGCGTTCGGCGGCGCGAACACCTTCGCCACCATCATCCTCGGGACCCTCCCGATCGCGTTCGGCCTGAGCTTCTGGGCGGCGGTGGCGGCCACCGTCGCGGGCGTGGTCGTGGGCGCGCTGGTGCTCTCGCCGATGTCGCTGTTCGGCCCGCTCACCCGGACCAACAACGCGGTCTCCTCCGGCGCGCACTTCGGCGTCGTCGGCCGCTGTGTCGGCTCCTTCCTCTCCCTGCTGACGGCGATCACGTTCTTCGCCATCTCGGTCTGGGTGAGCGGCGACGCCGTCGCCGGTGCGGCACAACGGCTTTTCGGTTTCGACGGCGGTGAAGTGCTCCGCGGCGTCGCGTACGGCGTCATCGCGATCGCGACGCTGGTGGTGTGCATCTACGGCTACCGGTTCATGCTGCTGGTGAACCGGGTCGCCGTGGTGCTGGGCACGGCGATCATGCTGCTCGGGATCATCGCCTACGGCGGCACGTTCGACCCCGGGTTCGCCGGCACCGGGACCTACGCGCTCGGGGATTTCTGGCCGACCTGGATCCTCGCCGCGCTCACCACGATGGCGAACCCGATCTCGTTCGGCGCCTTCCTCGGCGACTGGACGCGCTACATCCCCGCGCGCCACAGCCGCCGTTCCCTGCTGGCGGCGCCGTTCCTGGCGCAGGTGGCGACGTTGCTGCCGTTCGGGTTCGGCATCGCCACCGCGACCCTGGTCGCGGATCCGGCCGACTACATCACCGGCCTGACCGCGATCTCCCCGCTCTGGTACGCGATCCCGCTGATCGTCGTCGCGCTGATCGGCGGGCTGTCCACCGGCACGACGTCGCTCTACGGGACCGGGCTGGACTTCAGTTCGATCTTCGTGAAGCTGAGCCGGGTACAGGCGACGCTGCTGATCGGCTCGCTCAGCGTCGTGTTCATCTTCGTCGGCAACTTCGTGCTGGACATGGTGTCCAGCATCAACGCCTTCGCCACGCTGATCGTGCTGTGCACGTCGCCGTGGATGGTGATCATGATGATCGGTTTCGTGCTGCGGCGCGGGTTCTACGATCCGGACGATCTCCAGGTGTTCAACCAGGGCCGCAAGGGCGGGCGCTACTGGTTCACCCGCGGCGTGAACTGGCGGGCGATGGCCGCGTGGATCCCGGCGACGACGCTGGGCCTGCTGACGGCCAACACCCCGATGATCGCCGGGCCGCTCAAGGACATCGCGGGCGGCGTGGACATCAGCATGGTGGTGACGCTGTGCACGGCGGCGATCGCGTATCCGGTGCTGGTGAGGCTCTTCCCCGAGCCGCGCGAGGTCTACTCGTACGCGGAGCCCGTCACGGAACCGGCCGTCGCGGTCTAGGCGAAACGGCGCAACGCGCCGAGGAACATCGCGTCGAAGGCACGGTCCGGGAGCACCCGGCGCACGAACAGGATCGGCTTCGCCCCGAACCCGGCGGCGTAGCGGGTCTTCGGGCGCCGGGCCCGGACCGCCTTCATGATGACGTCGGCGATCACCTTCGGGTCCGAGCCGCGCGCGGCCTGGTCGAAGAACTTCGCGAGTGCCTTGGCCTGCGGCGCGTAGGCGGTGTCGCCCGAGGTCTTGAGCAGGTTCTCGACCGCGATGCCACCCCATTCGGTCTTGATGGCGCCCGGCTCGATCACCACGACGTCGATGCCGAACGGCTTGAGTTCCAGCCGCAGTGAGTCGCTGAGACCTTCGACCGCGAACTTGGTCGAGTGGTACCAGCCGCCGAGCGGTTCGTAGATCTTGCCGCCGATCGACGAGATGTTCACGATCTTGCCGGAGCCCTGGGCGCGCATATGCGGCGTGGTCAGCTGGACGAGCCGCGCGAGGCCGAACAGGTTGACCTCGAACTGGTACTTCCCTTCCGAGAGCGGCACGTCCTCGAAGGCCCCGTACGAGCCATAGCCCGCGTTGTTGACCAGGACGTCGATGCGGCCGGACTCCTCGATGATCCGCTCGACGCCCGCGACCATCGACGCGTCGTCGGTGACGTCCATCTCGAGGACCTTGACCCCGCGTTCGGCGAGTCCGGTCATCCGCTCGACGCGCCTCGCGGCGCCGTAGACCGTGTAGCCCGCCTCCCGCAACGCGAGGGCCGTGGCTTCGCCGATTCCCGCGGAAGCGCCCGTGACCAGTGCGACCTTCATGTCCCTGCTCCTAACTAACCGGTTGGTTGCCAACTCAGATTGCCACGCCCCTCGACTGGCTGTCAACCAACCAGTTAGTTAGACTGGGTCACATGGTCAGGGACAAGGAAGCGACCAAGCGGAAGCTGCTGGACGCGGCGACCACCGAGTTCGCGACGTACGGCATCGCGGGCGCACGGGTGGACCGCATCGCGAAGAACGCCGGCGCCAACAAGGCGCTGATCTACGCCTATTTCTGCAGCAAGGAGTACCTGTTCGAGACGGTCGTGCAGGAACAGGTGGACGCCGCGATCAAGGCGGTCCCGATCACCCCCGACGACCTGCCCGGCTACGCGGGACGGTTGTTCGACCGGTATCTCGAGCACCCCGAGGTCCTGCGGCTCATGGGCTGGCTGCGGCTGGAGAACGGCTTCGACGCCGCCCCGGAGGCCGAGGTGCGGGCGCACGCGGACAAGGTCGCCGCGATCCAGGCCGCGCAGCGTTCGGGTTCCGTGCCGGACCACTTCGACGCCGAGGAACTGCTGAGCCTCGTCGTGCACCTGTCGATCCTGGGATTCTCCTCCCCCGCCGCGACCCGGGACCTCGTCGTCCGCTCGGTCGCCCGGCTCACGGGAACCTGAGAGACTTTTCGCGCGACCACTGGGTACACCACCTGGGAGGTCGTCTTGCAGCGCCGAACTTTTCTGCGTGCTTCAGCCGTGTCCGCCGGTCTCGTGGGCGTCACCGCCCCCGCCGCGTCCGCCGCCACCCCGTTGCGGGTGCAGATCCTGATGTTCGACGGCGTGGAGGAACAGGATTTCGTCGCTCCCGTCGAAGTGCTGGGGCTGGCCGGGAAACTCACCGGCGGCGCCGTGGTCACCTCACTGGTTTCGGCAGGGCGACCCGGTCCCGTGAAGTGCACCTACGACACTGTGGTCGAGGTCCCGCGAACCTGGTCGCCCTGCGACATCCTGGTGGTGCCCGGCGGCGGCTACACCGACCGGAACGGCCCCGGTGTGCACCGGCTCAACGCGGATCAGGGTTTCCTGCGGCGCCTGACGGCGTCACGGGCGCTTCCGGTCGGGATCTGCACCGGGACGATGGTGCTGTCCGCGGCAGGTCTGACGAAGGGCCGCAACGCGACGACGCACAACGGCGCGAAGGCGGATCTGGCCGCTCAGGGCGCGAAGGTGATCGACGCGCGTGTCGTCGACGACGGCGATCTGATCACCGGCGGCGGGATCACCGCGGGTCTCGAAGTGTCGCTCTGGCTCGTGGAGCGCTTCTTGGGCGCGAAAGCGGCTCGGCGGACCGAAGTGGTGCTGGAGTACGAGCGGCGGGGCACCGTCTGGCGGGCCTGACCGGGGGCTGATGGGAGCTTTCCCCGCATGCCATGCGAGGAAAGCTCCCTTCACCGCGTGTGATGCGGGGAAAGTCCCCTTCAGCGGTGCGTGTCCTCCGGCGCCGGCGTCCGGCTGGCGAGGTTCGCCGACCACTCGGTCACCCGCCGCGCCACGTCCTGCGCGGTCAGCCCGACCCTGGCCAGCACCTCCTCGCGCGAACCGTGGTCGTGGAACACCTGCGGCACCGCGAGGTCACGCAGCGGGACGTCGCATTCGGCGTCGCGGAACAACGCGGCCAGCGCGGACCCGAAGCCACCGTGGCGGCCGCTGTCCTCGACGGTCACGACGAGCTTGTGCTGCTCGGCCAGCGCGACCAGTTCGGCGGGCGCCGGGACGACCCAGCGCGGGTCCACCACAGTCACGCCGATGCCTTGGTCGGCCAGCCGGTCCGCCGCGGCGAGCCCGAGCATCGCGAACGCGCCCACCGCGACGAGCAGGACGTCGGCGTCACCGGTCGGCTTGCGCAGCACGTCCACCACGCCGACGCGTTCCACGGCGGGCACGGAGTCGATCACGCCGCCCTTGGAGAACCGCAGCGCCGTCGGCCCGTCCTCGACGGCGACGGCCTCGCGCAGTTCCTCGCGCAGTGTGCCGGCGTCGCGCGGCGCGGCGACCTTCATGCCCGGCACCATGCCCAGCAGCGACAGGTCCCACATGCCGTGGTGGCTCGGCCCGTCCGGTCCGGTGATGCCCGCCCGGTCCAGCACCAGCGTCACCGGCTGGCGGTGCAGCGCGACGTCCATCAGCACCTGGTCGAAAGCGCGGTTCAGGAACGTCGAGTAGACGGCGACGACGGGATGCTTGCCGCCCATCGCGAGACCGGCGGCCGAGGTCACCGCGTGCTGCTCGGCGATGCCGACGTCGTACCAGCGGTCCGGGTACGCCTCGGCGAACTTGTGCAGCCCCGTCGAGCGCAGCATGGCCGCGGTGATCGCGACGACGTCCTCGCGGTCGGCGCCGATCTTGACCAGTTCGTCGGCGAAGACGCCGGTCCAGCTCGGGCCCTTGACCGGCGGCAGGCCGGTCTCCGGGTCGATCGGGTCGGTCTGGTGCATCTGGTCGGCCTGGTTGGTGACCGCGGGCTCGTAGCCGTGGCCCTTCTCGGTGACCACGTGCACGATGACCGCGCCGCCGAAGTCGCGGGCGCTCTGGAACGCCTTCTCCAGCGCGGCGAGGTCGTGCCCGTCGACCGGGCCGAGGTACTTGAGGCCGAGGTCGGAGAACATCATCTGCGGGCTCAGCGCGTCCTTGAGCCCGGCCTTCGCCGCGTGCAGCGCCGCGTAGATCGGCTTGCCGACGATGGGCGTGTGCCGCAGCAACTCCTTGCCGCGGTCGAGGACGCGCTCGTAGCCCGGCTTGAGCCGCAGCGACGCGAGGTGGTCCGCGACGCCGCCGATGGTCGGCGAGTACGAACGGCCGTTGTCGTTGATGACGATGACGACCGGGCGGCGCGGGTTCGCGGCGATGTTGTTGAGCGCCTCCCAGCACATGCCGCCGGTCAGCGCGCCGTCACCGACGACCGCGATCGCGTGCCTGCCGCCACCGCCGAGTTCGAACGCCTTAGCCAGACCGTCCACATAGGACAGAGCTGTCGACGCGTGACTGTTCTCGACGAGGTCGTGCTCGCTCTCGCCGCGCGCCGGGTAGCCGGTGAGGCCGCCGAGCTGGCGCAGCTTGTCGAAGCCGTCGTGCCGACCGGTGACGATCTTGTGCACGTACGCCTGGTGACCGACGTCCCACACGATGGCGTCGCTCGGCGAGTCGAAGACCCGGTGCAGCGCCATCGTCAGCTCGACCACACCCAGGTTCGGGCCGAGGTGACCACCGGCGAGCCGCACCTTGTCGACGAGGAAGTCCCGGATCTCCGCGGCCAGCTCGCCGAGCTGCTCCGGGTTCATCCGCTTCAAGTCGGCCGGTCCGTGCACGGACTCGAGCAACGTCACTCTCCCACCTCGCCTGGTTCCTCTTCCGCCGTTCCGGCCAGTCTACGGAGGGCGGCTGAGAGTCTTCCGTCCCCCGCGTCACGGGTCACATGTCAGAAAATCACCACACCGCACCCGACGGTGTGAACATGGTCTCGTTTGCCAAGTAGCGGTCACGTGGGGTGCCCGCGATAATCGCTGATCGACGGTTGAGCAGAAGCCTGGTTGGAGTGGCTTGATGGCGGATTTCTTCATCGGTGGCGAATGGGTCGACGCGGTCGGCGGTGGCCGCCGGGAGATCCGCTGCCCCGCTGACGGCTCTCTGGTCGCGGAGGTCGCCGAAGGCACCCGCGAGGACACCGAAGCGGCCATCGCCGCCGCGAGGAGGGCCTTCGACACCGGCCCGTGGCCCGCCACTCCCGCTCCAGAACGCGGTGACCTGCTGCTGAAGGCCGCCGGCCTGCTCGACCGCGACGCCGCGGCCTTCGCCCGCGCCGAGTCGCTCGACACCGGGAAACGGCTGGTCGAGAGCGAATACGACATGGCCGACATCGCCGCCTGCCTGCGCTACTTCGGCAAGCTCGCCGCGAACGACGCCGGCCGCGTGGTCGACACCGGAAACCCGGACGCGTTCAGCCGGATCGTGCACGAGCCGGTCGGGGTCTGCGGGCTGATCACGCCGTGGAACTACCCGCTCCTGCAGACCATCTGGAAGGTCGCCCCCGCGCTCGCGGCGGGCAACACCTTCGTCCTCAAGCCCAGCGAGCTGACCCCGCACACCTCGATCATGCTGATGAAGCTGCTGACCGAGGCCGGGCTGCCCGGCGGCGTCGCGAACCTGGTGCTCGGCGCCGGCGCGCAGGCGGGGGCGCCGTTGTCCGAGCACCCGGACGTCGACCTCGTCTCGTTCACCGGTGGCCTGGCGACCGGGAAGATCATCGCCGCCTCGGCCGCGTCCACCATCAAGAAGGTCGCGCTGGAACTGGGCGGCAAGAACCCGAACGTCGTCTTCGCCGACTCGGACTTCGACACCGCCGTCGACTACGCGCTGACCGCGGTCTTCCTGCACTCCGGGCAGGTCTGCTCGGCGGGTGCCCGCCTGATCGTCCAGGAGGAGTGGCACGAGAAGTTCGTCGACGAACTCGTCCGGCGGGCCGAATTGATCCGACTGGGTGGACCTTTCGACCCGAAGGCTGAAACCGGTCCGTTGATCTCGGCCGCCCATCTGGAAAAGATCGAACGTTACGTCGCGAGGGCGCTGGAAGAGGGCGCCGTCCTGCGCACCGGCGGCAAACGCCCCGACGATCGCGAACTCGCGAAGGGGCACTACTACCTGCCGACCATCCTCGACAACGTGAAGCAGGGCAGCAGCGCCGTCGTCGACGAATCGTTCGGCCCGGTGCTCACCGTCGAGACCTTCACCGACGAGGACGACGCCGTCCGCATCGCCAACGACACGCATTACGGCCTCGCGGGCGCGGTGTTCACCTCCGACGCGTCCCGCGCGCAGCGGGTCGCGAACCGGCTGCGGCACGGCACGATCTGGATCAACGACTTCCACCCGTACCTGCCGCAGGCGGAATGGGGTGGCTACAAGCAGTCCGGCTTCGGGCGGGAACTCGGCCCGACCGGACTCGCCGAATACACGGAGGCCAAGCACATCTACCAGAACCTCCGGCCCGCACCACAGCGCTGGTTCTCCGGGGAGCCTGCCGCATCCAACTAAAGACGGGAAACTGCCGATGAGCACTCCTTCCGATGACGGCTTGGCCGGTTTCGGCTACAAACAGGAACTCGAAAGAACGCTCGGCAACTTCCACACCTTCGCCGCGGGAATCAGCTACATCTCGATCCTGACCGGCACCTTCCAGCTGTTCTACTTCGGCTTCAGCTTCGGCGGGCCCGCCTACTGGTGGTCGTGGCCGATGGTGTTCGTCGGGCAGCTGATGGTCGCGCTGTCGTTCGCCGAACTGGCGGCGCACTACCCGGTGGCTGGTTCGATCTACAACTGGTCGAAACGGCTCGGCAGCCCGCACGTGGCGTGGCTGGCGGGCTGGATGATGCTCACGGCGTCCATCGTCAGCATCGCGGCCGTGGCGCTGGCCTACCAGATCACGCTCCCCCAGATCTCGTCGTTCTTCTCGTTCTCCGGCGACAGCGCGGTGAACGCGGTCATCCTCGGCACGATCCTGATCCTGTTCACCACGCTGGTGAACGCCTGGGGCGTGAAGCTGATGGCGCGGATCAACAGTGCCGGCGTGTTCATCGAACTGATCGCGGCGGTCCTGCTGATCGTCGCGCTCGCGGTGAACATCACGCGGGGCCCCGAGGTCGTCATGCAGACCAACGACACCGGCGCCGACCAGCCGTGGGGCTACTTCGGGGCGTTCCTGGTCGCCTCGCTCGCGTCGACCTACGTCATGTACGGCTTCGACACCGCCAGTTCGCTCGGCGAGGAATCGCACGACCCGCGCAAGAACGCGCCCAAGGCCATCCTGCGCGCGCTCATCGCGTCGTTCGTCATCGGCGGGCTCATCCTGTTGCTGGCGCTGATGGCCGTGGGCGACATCGACAACCCGCAGATCGCGACCGGTGGCCTGCAGTTCATCGTCCTCGACGTGCTCGGCAGCACCGTCGGCACGATCTTCCTGCTGGCGGTGGTCATCGCGATCACCGTGTGCAACCTGGCCGTGCAGTCGGCGGCGATCCGGATGATGTTCGCGATGGGCCGCGACAACAACCTGCCCGCCGGAAAGCACCTGGCGCGGGTCTCACCGAAGACGAAGACGCCGGTCGTCCCCGCGATCGTGTCCGGCGTCATCGCGGTGCTGATCCTGGTGGTCAACGTCGGCCAGCCGCAGATCTTCACGGTGATCACCAGCATCGGCATCATCATGATCTACCTGGCGTACCTGCTGGTCACCGTCCCGATGCTGGTGAAGCGTTTCCGCGGGCAGTGGCCGCCGCCGAAGGTCGAGGGCACCAAGTACTTCTCCCTCGGCAAACTGGGGCTGCCGGTCAACATCCTCGGCGTGCTGTGGGGCGGTGCGATCGTGGTCAACCTGGCATGGCCGCGGCGCGAGGTCTACAACGCGACAGAGCCCTATCACTGGTACCTCGAATGGGGGGCCGTGCTGTTCGTCGGCGCGGTGGCGGTCGTCGGTTTCGCGTATTACTGGTTCGTCCTGCGGCACAAGAGCGGCGTCCTCGCCGATCACGCCGCGGAAGCACATCCCGAGGAGGCAGCACAGTGACCGGAGAGTTCGACTACATCGTCGTCGGCGGCGGGACGGCGGGTTCGGTGGTCGCGGCGAGACTCTCGGAAGACCCGGACGTCACCGTGGCGCTCCTGGAGGCCGGACCGTCCGATGTGGACGATCCGGCGGTGCTGGAACTGACGAAGTGGATGGGCCTGCTGGAATCCGGCTACGACTGGGACTACCTGGTCGAGCCGCAGGGTTCCGGAAACTCCTTCCTGCGCCACGCCCGCGCGCGGGTGCTCGGCGGCTGCTCGTCGCACAACTCGTGCATCGCGTTCTGGGCGCCGGCCGAGGACCTCGACGAATGGTCGTCGCTCGGCCTGCCCGGCTGGTCGGCTCAGGACATCTTCCCGCTGTACAAGCGACTCGAGACCAACGACGGCCCGGGCGACCACCACGGCCGCTCGGGCCCGGTGACCATCCGGTCGGTGCCGCCGAACGATCCGACCGGCGTCGCGCTCCTGCAAGCCTGCGAGCAGGCGGGCATCCCGCGGACGGAGTTCAACTCCGGCAAGACCGTGACGCACGGCGCGAACTGGTTCCAGATCAACGCGCGCGAGGACGGGACGCGCTCGTCGGCGTCGGTGTCCTATCTGCACCCGATCATCGGCAAGCGGCCGAACCTGGAGATCATCACCGGCGCCCGGGTCCGACGGCTGCTGTTCGACGGCAAACGCTGCACCGGCGCGGAGTACCTCGCCGACGACCTGATCCACGGCGTCAAGCTGCGCGCGCGGCGCGAGGTCATCCTGTCCTCAGGCGCGATCGACACGCCGAAACTCCTGATGCTGTCCGGAATCGGGCCCGCCGAGCATCTGCGCGAGGTCGGCGTGGACGTCCTGGTGGACTCCCCCGGCGTCGGCGAGAACCTGCAGGACCACCCCGAAGGCGTCATCCAGTGGGACGCGCTGCAGCCGATGACCACCGAATCCACGCAATGGTGGGAAATCGGCATCTTCACGTCCACGGAAGACGGCCTCGACCGGCCCGACCTGATGTTCCACTACGGCTCCGTACCGTTCGACATGAACACCCTGCGGCACGGCTATCCGACGACGGAGAACGGCTTCTGCCTGACCCCGAACGTCACCCGGTCGCGGTCGACCGGCACCGTGCGGCTGCGCAGCCGTGACTACCGGGACAAGCCGAAGGTCGACCCGCGGTACTTCACCGACGAGCACGACATGCGCGTGATGACCTACGGCATCAAACTGGCCCGCAAGATCGCCGAGCAGCCCGCACTGGACGAATGGGCGGGTACGGAACTGGCGCCCGGCAGGGACGTCAAGACCGACGACGAGATCGCGGACTACCTGCGCAAGACGCACAACACGGTCTATCACCCCTCGTGCACCGCGAAAATGGGCGGCGACGAGGATCCGCTGGCCGTGCTGGACGCCCGGCTGCGGGTGCGCGGCGTCGAAGGCCTGCGGGTCGCCGACGGTTCGGCGATGCCGTTCCTGGTGGCGGTGAACCCGTGCATCACGACGATGGCGATCGGCGAGAAGTGCGCGGACATGCTGAAGGAGGACGCGCGCGCCTAGGTTTCGCGCGGTGAAGGCCCCCTGACTTCGGTCAGGGGGCCTTTGTCGTGTTCGGAAAACCGGTGGAGCGACCGCGCTGGGGCCATTACCGTGCTGCCGGACCACGTCGTCGAGCCGAGGGCCTGCCGTTGTACACCCTGTGAGACCTCCCGAGCGCTGATTTCGTCGCGCGTCGCGTCTTCGCGCCGTGCCTCTTCTTGCTGCGGACTTCTCACTGGAACGGGTGTATTTCCTGTGCTCGAAAACTGGGTGGTCGTACCCACCTGCCTGCCAACCGTCCTGCGCCGTTGCCACGCTTGCGCGTCCGGGCGATTCCGGGCGAACGGCAAATTCCGGGTCAACGCCAATCACAAACTCCTCGACGTCTGGCTCCTCGTGCGCTGCACCGTATGCGGGGACACCGCGAAGCTCACGGTCCTGGAGCGGGTGAACGTCCGCTCCGTCCGGCCTGAGCTGCTGAACCGGCTGCACGAGAACGACCCCGGCCTGGCGGCCGAACTGCTCGCCGATCCGTCCGTCCTTCGCCGCAACCACGTCTCCCTCGATTGGGAGGGCGCCTGGCGGCTCTGTGTCGACCCGCCGTGCCACCAGGACTTTCGCGACGTCTCGGTGCACTTCGCGGCGCGGATCCCGGTCCGGCCCGTGCGGCTGATCGCGGAAGGTTGTGGTCTTTCGCGGGCCGAAGTCGAGCGATTGATCGAGGAAGGGAAGGTGGTTTCGGCGGTGCGGTTGCGGGGGAAGGTGTCCGGGGACTTCACTTTCACGCTCAAACGCTGAGGAACTTTCACGCTCAAACGCTGAGGACGCCGTCGGTCAAGTGGGTCGTGAGTGTTTTGGGTCGTTCTAACGACACTTTCCACTCACGACCCCCCTTGGCGGGGTGACCGTCTCGGCCGTCCCGCGCGCCCGCCGGGTCAGACGGCGCACTCGCGTGTTTGGAGGCGGAACTCACGTGATCAGACGGCGATCTCGAGTGTGCGGCGCCGATCACGCGAGTTACGTCTCCAAACACGCGAGTTCCGTCTCTGATCACGCGAGATCGCTTATCCCGCCCGGACGCGACACCTTGCCTTACCTCTCAGGAGAACCTGAATCACCACTCACGACCCTTGCGCTGCGTCACCGCGCCTGTCGCGCAATTCACCCGCTGGCGGTGAATTGCGCGACTTGCCTTGTCGCTTAAAATTACGAACACTTGTTCGATGAATTTCAGTAATATGGAGACGTGCCCGAGACGACCATTCCCGAACTGCCGCAGGAGTTGTGGCGCGCCGGCAAGCTGGAGCTTGCCCATGGCGTGACGCACCTGCTGGAAGTGATCCGGGTGGCCTCGGCCGGACTGGGGAAGTACCTGGCGGAGGTCGAGTCGCGGGGCGCGGAAGACTTGTTCGGCTACGGGAGCGCGTCACGGTGGTTCGCCGATGTGGCCCGGATTACCCGGGGTGACGCGCAGGACGTGGTGAACCGGGCGTTGGCGTTGAACCCCGCGCGCGAGCCGAGTGGCGAGGTGGCGACATTCGCGCCCGCCACGGCCGCCGCGGCCGAGGACGGCGCGCTCGGGGACCAGCACATCGACGCGATCCTGGACGTCCTCCGGAAGATCCCGGACGACGTGCCCACCGAAGAGCGCGACGGCGCGGAGAAGATCCTCGCCGACCTCGCCCGCGCGGCCGGACCGAAAGAGATCACCAAGGCCGGTAACGACCTCCTCGCGCACCTCGACCCGGACGGGAACGAACCGAAAGATCCGGAACCCGCCCCGCCACGCCGGGAGGTGTTCGTCGAGCGCCGCAAGGACGGCTTCTGGAAGCTGTCCGGGCTCCTGGATCCCGAGACCGGGGCCCGGACCGCAGCCGCCCTCGACGCGTACGGCGCGCGGCGGCCGGTCGACGACTTCGGCCAGGCCGACCACCGGACCATGCCCCAACGACGAGGCGACGCCTGGGCCGAGTTGCTCGACCTCGCGATCGCCTGTCCCGACCAACCGGGAACCTCCGGCTACCGGACCCTCGTGCACGTCACCATCGGCCTCGACGAGCTGAAAACCGGAGCCGGGAAGGCCTGCCTCGACTTCGTCGGCACGATCACCGCCCGCGAAGCGCGCCTGGCCGCCTGCGACTGCCTCATGATCCCCGTCGTGCTCAGCGCCGCCGGTGAGCCGCTGGACGTCGGGCGGATGAAACGTTTCGTCACCCCTGGCCAACGCCGGGCGCTGAACATCCGTGACGGAGGCTGCGCCTTCCCCGGCTGTCATCGGGCACCCAAGCACTGTCACGCCCACCATATTCGGCACTGGGCCGACGGCGGCCCCACCGATCTGCGGAACCTGGTCCTGCTCTGCGGGTTCCATCATCGGCTCGTCCATCACGACGACTGGCAAGTCCGGATGGCGCCCGACGGGATACCGGAATTCGTGCCACCTCAGTACTTGGACCCGTTACGACATCCGCGGCGCAACATCCTCCACCGCGCCGTCGCCTGACCCGTAGAGCCCGAGGAGCCCGTCGCCACACCGGCGACAGGCCCTGAAGAGCCTCAAATGGACACGACGGCCGGAGTGCCCCGGTTCCCGGAGAGCTGGTTCAGCGCCCAGGCCTGTCCGAACTCGGCCAGCGCGGGCCCTGACCAGTAGTCAGGAATACTGACGCCCTTCCACAACTGCATCTTCGGCCCCGCCAGGGTTCCGTGGCTGACCTGCACCTGGACGGCGCCCTCGACCCAGATGAAGACGAAGTGGGCGTACATGAACATCCACGCCTGCCTGCCCAGCAGATCCCGGGTGAGCAGGGGCCCCTCGGACGCGTAGGGCGCCGTGTAGATGATCTGCTTCCGGTCGTTCCGATAGGTGATCTCCTGCGCGGTAACACCAGGTGGGAGCATTGAAGGGAGCACTGGATCAGAATTCCCCGCCGTCATGAGATTCCGCTTTATCGAAACTCAAGTTAGCGAGCACTCCGGCATCCGGACAAGACGAACGAAGCCAATCCATTCCGACGGTCTACAAATATACCGTTATTGCAACAATGCAACACATTCGACGTGGTGCGTCATCGGGAAAGCGTCGAAAGCACGCAAATCCACCAAGCCGTAACCGTGGTCGGCGAACAGTGCGATGTCCCTGGCCAGCGCCGCCGGGTCGCACGCCACGTAGACGATCCGGTCCGGCGAACCCTCCACAATGGACTCGACGACGGCCTTTCCGGCGCCCTTGCGGGGCGGGTCGAGGACGACGACGTCGACGGGTTTGGGCGCGTCGGCCAGCAGGTGCTCGACGCGGCCGGAGCGCCAGCGGACCTGCGGGAGGTCGGCCAGGTTCTCCTCACCGTCGGCGACGGCACGCCGTCCGGATTCGACGGCCAGGACACGTCCACGCGGGCCGACCTGCGAAGCGAGCACCGACGCGAAGAGGCCGACGCCGGCGTAGAGGTCCCACGCGACGCCGTCCTTCGGCGCCTCGGCCCATTCCGCGACGACGGCGGCGAGCGTGTCCGCGGCGGCCGGGTGGACCTGCCAGAAGCCGTGGGCGTCCAGGCGCCACTCGCGATCGGCGGCGTGCTGCACGGCGAGGCCACCCGCGAGCTGCCGCGACTTGGTCTTGCCGTGGACCGTCGAAAGGTCCCGGAGGTGCACCTGGCCTTCGCCGTCCTTGGTGACCTCGATTTCGCTGCCGGGCCGCCAGTTCCGCGACACGACGTCGTCGAGCGCACCGGGGACGGTGATCGGGCAGTCGTCGATCGGGATCACGCGGTGGCTGTGGTGCGCCCGGAACCCCGCGCGGCCGTCCTTGCCCGCGACGAGCCGGACGCGGCTGCGCCAGTCCAGCGGGCCACCGTCGAGCGCCTCGACGACGACCTCGCGGTCGATCCCGGCCAGCCTTTTCAGCTGCTCCATGACCACCGCGGCCTTGAGTTCACGCTGGTATCCCGGAGCGGCGTGCTGCCAGTCGCAGCCGCCGCACTCCCCCGGCGCCGCGAGCGGGCACGGCGGCTCCACGCGGTCCGGCGACGCCTCCAGGACCTCGATCGCGTCGGCACGGCAGAACGAGCCGCCCTTGTCTTCGGTGACCGAGGCCAGGACCCGCTCACCGGGCAGCGCGTGCCGGACGAAGACGACCCGGCCCTCCGCCCGTGCGACGCAGTGCCCGCCGTGCGCGACCGCGCCGACCTCCAGCTCGATCGTCCGTCCGAGCCACGTGCCGGTCGACGCGTCCACACTCATTCTGCTTTGTCCTTAGCTTTTTCGGGCTTGGTCTTCTCGGGCTGCTTGACGACCGGGGAGAATCCGCGCCGGACGTCGCCCGCAGCCGGACGTGCCTTCCGGTCACGTTTGATCGCCTTCTCCGACGATTCGAGCTGCCACGGCACGCTGGTCACCATGACGCCGGGCTGGAACAGGAGCCGCCCCTTGAGCCGCAGCGCGCTCTGGTTGTGCAGGACCTGCTCCCACCAGTGCCCGACCACGTACTCGGGGATGAACACGGTCACCACGTTGCGCGGATTGTCGCCGCGGACGCGCTTCACGTAGTCCAGCACCGGCTTCGTGATCTCGCGGTACGGCGATTCGATCACCTTCAGCGGCACCTTGAAATTGTGGTCGTCCCATTCCTGGACGAGTTTGCGCGTCTCGATGTCGTCGACGTTGACCGTGACGGCTTCCAGGACGTCCGGCCGCACGGCCTTGGCGTAGGAAAGCGCGCGCATCGTCGGCAGGTGCAGTTTCGAAATCAGCACGATCGCGTGGTTGCGCGAAGGCAATACGGCCGGTTTCCGGTCCATCTCGCGCAATTCCTCGGCGACCCGGTCGTAGTGCTTGCGGATCGCGGTCATCAGCGCGTAGATGGCCACCATCGCCGCGATCGCGATCCAGGCGCCGAGCAGGAACTTCGTGACCAGCACGATGACCAGCACGGTGCCGGTCATGGTGAGGCCGATCGCGTTGACCGTCTGCGAACGCCGCATCCGCCGCCGCACCGTCGGATCGGTTTCCCTGGACAGGAGCCGGTTCCAGTGCCGGATCATGCCCGCCTGGCTCACCGTGAAGGAAACGAACACGCCCACGATGTACAGCTGGATGAGCTTCGTGACCTCGGCGTCGAACGCGATGATCAGCACGAGCGCGAACGCCGCGAGGAACAGGATGCCGTTGGAGAACGCCAGCCGGTCGCCGCGGGTGTGCAGCTGGCGGGGCAGATACCGGTCCTGCGCGAGGATCGAGCCGAGCACGGGGAAACCGTTGAACGCGGTGTTCGCGGCCAGCAGCAGGATGATCCCGGTGACGAACGAGATGTAGTAGAAGCCCGGGGTGAAGTCGGCGAACACCGCGTGCGCGATCTGCGCGACGATCGTCTTCTGCTCGTACCCCGCCGGCGTGCCGGAAAGCTGGGTCTCCGGATGTTCGGCGAACTTGACCTCGGTGATGATCGCCAGCGTGATGATGCCGACCAGCATCGTGACCGCGAGCACGCCCATCATCAGCAGCGTGGTCGCCGCGTTCTTCGACTTCGGCTTCCGGAACGCCGGGACACCGTTGCTGATGGCCTCGACCCCGGTCAGCGCGGCGGCACCGGAGGAGAACGTCCTCAGCAGCAGGAAGAAGAACGCGAAACCGGTCAAGGACGCTTCTTCGTGCAGGCCGAAATCGGCGCTCTCGGCGCGCATGTCGGCGCCCGACGCCGCCTCGATCAGCCCCCAGATCACCATGCCGAGAATGCCGATGATGAAGCCGTAGGTCGGGATCGCGAACGCTTTGCCCGATTCGCGCACTCCGCGCAGATTCAGCGCGGTCAGCACGACCACGATGACGACCGCGGTGATCACCTTGTGCTGCGCCACCCACGGAATGGCGGAACCGATGTTCGCCACGCCGGACGACGTCGAAACCGCCACGGTGAGCACGTAATCGACCAGCAGCGCGCTGGCCACGGTGAGCCCGAATTTGCCGCCGAGGTTGGTGTTGGCGACTTCGTAGTCACCGCCGCCGCTGGGATAGGCGTGCACGTTCTGCCGGTAGGACGCGACCACGACCAGCATGACGAGCGCGACGGCGACGCCGATCCACGGCGCGAACGCGTACGCGGACAAGCCCGCGACGCTGAGGGTCAGAAAGATTTCCTCAGGCGCGTAGGCGACGCTCGACAACGCGTCGGACGCGAAAATCGGCAGCGCGATGCGCTTCGGCAGCAGCGTATGCGAGAGGCGGTCACTCCGGAATGGACGTCCGAGGACGAGCCGCTTCAATACGGTCGGGAACTTCGACACCGCAGAAGACTAACGGGCGACCCCCACGGTAGGTTCGGCGCTGGTATGTCTGGGTACCTGCGGACGGGTGAACGTCCGACGACGAAGGAGGCAGGGCGTGCACGTGGTGATCATGGGATGCGGCCGGGTAGGCGCATCCCTTGCCGCGGCGCTGGAGCGACTGGGGCACGAAGTCGCCATCATCGACAAGACCCAGCAGGCGTTCCGGCGGCTCGGCAGTGATTTCCACGGTCAGCAGGTGGTCGGCGTCGGATTCGACCGGCAGGTGCTGATCGAGGCCGGGATCGAACGCGCGGGGGCCTTCGCGGCGGTGTCCAGCGGCGACAACTCCAACATCATCTCGGCTCGCGTGGCCAGGGAGAACTTCGGCATCGACAAGGTCGTCGCCAGGATCTACGACCACAAGCGCGCCGCGGTCTACGAACGGCTCGGCATCCCGACCGTGGCGACCGTGCCGTGGACGACCGACCGGTTCCTGCGCACCCTGCTGCCCGACGGCGTCGCCTCGGAGTGGCGGGACCCCTCGGGCAGCGTGGCGCTCCTGCGGCTCCCCCTGCACGAGGGCTGGATCGGGCACAGCGTGCGCGACCTGCAGGACACCACGGGCGCGCGGGTCGCGTTCATCATGCGGTTCGGCACCGCCGTCCTGCCCGACACCAAGGCCGTGATCCAGGCGGACGACGTCGTGTACGTCGCCGCGAAATCAGGCACCGTCAGCGACGTGACCAGCGTCGCCGCTCGCGAACCGGAAGAGGAGAACTGATGCGGGTCGCGATTGCCGGGGCCGGCGCGGTCGGCCGGTCGATCGCCGCGGAGCTGATCGACGGGCGTCACCAGGTGATGCTCATCGAACGCGAGGCCGACCAGTTCGAGCCGCACACCGTGGACCAGGCCGACTGGGTGCTGGGCGACGCGTGCGAGGTGTCGATCCTGGAGGAGTCCGGGATCGAGCAGTGCGACGTCGTGATCGCCGCGACCGGTGACGACAAGGCGAATCTCGTGGTCTCGCTGCTGGCGAAGACCGAGTTCGCGGTGCGCCGGGTGGTGGCGCGGGTGAACAACCCGGCCAACGAGTGGCTGTTCAACGACGCCTGGGGCGTCGACGTCGCCGTGTCGACCCCGCGGATGCTCGCGGCGATGGTCGAGGAGGCGGTGAGCGTCGGCGATCTGGTGCGGCTGATGACGTTCCGGCAGAGCCAGGCGAACCTCGTCGAACTCACCCTCCCGGAGGAGACCCCGCTGGCGGGCAAGGCCGTCAGCGAGATCAACCTGCCGAGGGACGCCGCGCTGGTGACGATCCTGCGCGGCGACCGGGTGATCGTTCCGCAGCCCGAGGACCCGCTGGAGCCGGGTGACGAGCTGCTGTTCGTGGCGACGTCGGACGTGGAGCCGGAGATCCGGACCGCGCTGGGATATTAGAAGCGGGGCTATTAATTCTCCGTGGCGGGCGCCTGCGCGTACTTCGCGCGCAGGCGAGCCTCGACCTCTTCGTCGGTCTCCTCGGCGGGGGCTTCCTCGGCCAGCGCCTTGAGGTGCTTGTCCGACCGCCGCACCGCCCAGACGACGGCGAGCAGGCCGAGCGCGTACAGCGGGTAGCCCATCGCGATCTTCGCGAAGGCCAGCCAGCCGGTGTAGTCCTCGTCGTACAGCCAGCGCTGCACGACGAACCGGGCACCGAAGATCAGCGCCATGGCACCGGTCGCGATCGAATAGGCGATCAGCGACTTCTTGTCCTTGCGCCAGGCGTGGCCGCTGCCGTTGAGCGCGTTCCACACCACCCCGGCGAGCGGCCAGCGCACGACGATCGACAGCACGAAGACGCCGCAATAGACCAGGCTCGTCCAGATGCCGAACAGGAAGAAGCCCTTGGCCGATCCGGTCCGGTAGGCGATGAACGCCGCGATCGCGACGCCGAAGAACCCGGAGATCGCGGGCTGCAGCGGCTCCTTGCGCACGACCCGCAGCACGGTGATCGCCACCGCGCTGCCCACCGCGGCCCAGATGCCGACCGTCAGGCCGAAGATGGCGTTCGCGATGACGAACACGATGACCGGCAGCGAGGAATAGAAGAGTCCCGACAGCCCGCCCATCTGTTCCAGGAGGGTGGGCTGCGGCTTGTTGTCGTCGTCGGCCGGTTCCCCGGTCTTCTTCTGCTCGCCGCCGGCGGGTTCAGTCACGATGCGGGATCAACTCACAGGGCTCTGAAGTTCGTAATAAGGGTTGTAAAGCACCTTCTGACCATCACGTTCGGCCATCCGGCCGCGCACCTTGATGGTTCGCCCGGGTTCGATCCCGGGGATCCGGCGGCGTCCGAGCCAGATTAGCGTCACACCCTGTGTGCCGTCGAACAGCTCGGCCTGCAGGGTCGCCGCCTCGTTGGTCGGGCAGAGCTCCACGCTGCGGAGTCTGCCGAGCACCGTCACCTCTTGTCCCGACCGGCAGTCGCAGGCGCGCTGCGCTCCGCCGGCCTCGGATTTTTCGGACAGATCGTCGGCGTCGAGATCCTCGACGTCGCTGGTCAGCTTGCGGACCAGCCGGCTGAAGTAGCCGCCGTCTTTGGCGGGCATAACGGTGCTCCTGTGCTCCGGGGCCCCCGACTTGAACGGCCCGTGCGTAATCCAGCGTAACTGTGCTCGGACCAGGACAACGGGTTTGGGAGAAGATCGCAACGTGACCTCCGCTATTCCGCCTACGACGGCGGTAGTACTCCCCGGCACCGGGTCCGACGAAGTGTTCGTG
Organism: Amycolatopsis azurea DSM 43854; assembly: GCF_001995215.1. Classification (GTDB taxonomy): domain Bacteria; phylum Actinomycetota; class Actinomycetes; order Mycobacteriales; family Pseudonocardiaceae; genus Amycolatopsis; species Amycolatopsis azurea. The sequence goes on along the minus strand of NZ_MUXN01000016.1, from coordinate 112,585 downwards.
CGCGGCGTGTTCTCCGGGCCGCTGCGGGCGCTCGGCGTCCGGTTGCTCGCCCCGCCACCACCCGCGGGAGACCGCCTCGCGGACGGCTATCTCGCGGTGCTGGACAGGCTGTCCGCCGAGCACGGTCCGCTGCTCGTCGGCGGCATCTCGTTCGGCGCGCACCTCTCGGCGGAGTGGGCGGTCCGCAATCCGGGCCGCTGCACCGGCCTGCTGGCCTCGCTCCCGGCCTGGAACGGCCCGGCCGGGCGCGCACCCGCGTCGCTCGCCGCGCGGCTGTCAGCGGATCTGGTGGCCGAAAACGGGGTCGACGGCGCGCTGGCGAAATCGTCCGACGGCGTCCCGGACTGGCTCTCCGCGGAGCTCGGCCGCGCGTGGCGGCGGCACGGCGACGGACTGGCGGCGAGCCTGCGGACGGCCGCGTCGCGTCCCGCCCCGTCGCTCGAAGACCTCAAGGGGCTCGACGTGCCCGTGGGAATCGGCACGTGCGTGGACGATCCGATCCATCCGACGGAGGTCGCCCGAGCCTGGGCGGACGCCCTGCCGCGCGCCGAGGTCGGCGAGTCGACGCTCACCGCCCTCGGCGCGGACCGGGAATCCCTGGGCCGGGCGACCGTGCTGGCCTGGCTACGGGCCCGGGCGCGGGGGTCGTGAGTGTTTCGGGTCGTTCTAACGACATTTTTCACTCACGACCAGCCCGGCCGACGCCTCACCCGCCCCATCAGTCACACCGGCCACAGGAACACTCGTCGCCGGACCCGGTCACGCCCGCAACCGGCAACCGCGACACGAAGGGGTCTTTTCCCGCATGCGATGCGGGGAAAGACCCCTTCGGCACGGTTCTGAAAGCCCGGAACTAAGCCTGCTGTTCGGCGATGTGCTGCGCGACGGCGTCGGGCAGCGTGATGGTCAGCGGGGTGCGGACCGGCATCGGCGCGTCACCGCGGTCGACGATGGTGTGCCGCACGATCTCCCGCAGCACCGCGGGCGCCTGCGACGCCTGCGACTGCGGACCGGCGATGACGCCGCGGAGCATCCAGCGCGGGCCGTCGACCCCGACGAACCGCAGCGCGACGTCGCCGACGATCGCGGACAGCTCCAGCCCCCACTCCCCCATGCCGACCGAGACCTTGGCGCCGTCGGCCCGCAGCTGCTCGGTGAGCTCGGTGCTGACGTCCTTCCACAGGCCGCCGGACCGGGGCGCCGCGTAACCGCTGACGGTGATCTGACCTTGCTCGGTGACGACGTGCACCGCGCGGACGCCGCCGCTCTCCGGGTCCATCTCGACCTGGACCTGGGAACCGTCGGGCACCGGCACCTTCACCGAACCGAGGTCGATCCTCGGGATGCCGTCCTCGGGCGCGTCGGCGAGGTCGAAGGGGCCGTCGGAGGTTTCCGACAGCTGCGACTCGATGTCCTCGTCGGTGTCTTCGCTGTCGCCGTCAGGACGCTCCACGACCTCGGGCGCGGCGTGCCGTCCGCTCGGCTTCGCGCGCTTGCGTCCGAAAATCCCCACTAGTTCTCCGTTCCTTCCCTGGCTCCGGCTCCCAGTGTGGCGTGTCCGCCCGTGGAGCCATACCCACCCTCGCCGCGCTCGGAGGTCCCGAGCTCGGCGACCTCGACGAATTCAGCCTGTTCGACCCGTTGCACGATCAGCTGCGCGATCCGGTCGCCGCGGGTGAGCACGACCTTCTCGGAGAGATCATGGTTGATCAGGCAGACGCGGATCTCACCGCGGTACCCGGAGTCGATCGTGCCCGGGGTGTTGACGACCGAGAGGCCGACCCGGGCCGCGAGACCCGAACGAGGATGGACGAAGCCCGCGTAGCCGGGCGGCAGGGCGATCGCGACGCCCGTCCCGACCACGCCGCGTTCGCCGGGCGCGAGCACGAGATCCGAGGTGGTGACGAGGTCGGCGCCCGCGTCACCGGGGCGCGCGTAGGCGGGTAGGGGGACCGAAGGATCGATCCGGGAAAGCAGTACCTGAACGGTGGACACGGGCGGCGAGACTACCCTGAAGGCGTGGGTGAAAGCGTGAACACGGCCGAAGGCGGCGCCGTCAAGCATTCAGAGCGGCTCTACGTCCCGTGGTGGGGCTGGCCGTTGCCGCTGCTGGGCGGCGGGCTGCTGGCGGCGGAGATCGACATGGGCTATCCCGGGCTCCGCGGCTGGCTGCCGTACGTGGTGCTGATCCCCGCGGTGATCGCGCTGATGATCTCGCTCGGCCGGTCGAAGGTGAAGGTGACCGGCGGCGACGGACCGGAGCTGTGGCTGCGCGACGCGCACCTGCCGCTGAAGTTCGTCGGCGACGTCGAGGTCATCGACAAGGAGGCGAAGCGCAAGGCGCTCGGCCGTGACGCCGATCCTGCCGCCTTCGTGCTGCACCGGGGCTGGGTCGGTCCGGTCGTGCGGGTCTGGCTCACCGATCCCGAAGACCCGACGCCGTACTGGCTGTTCAGCACGCGCCATCCGGAGAAGGTGGCGGCGCTGCTGCGCCGGACCGCTTCGAAGTCCTCGACGTAGGGCACCAGGGCACAGGAAAGGGGGCCGGCCACATGGCCGGCCCCCTTATTCCTGTTCAGTCCCCGAAACCCCTGTCGCGCCGTCCCCTGTGCCCGTAGGCTCAGGCGCAGTCGCGGCAGATGAGCCGTCCGCCACTCTCCTCTGCCAGCCTGCTGCGGTGATGCACCAGGAAGCAGACGGAGCAGGTGAACTCGTCGGCCTGCTTGGGCACGACCTTCACGGTCAGGTCCTCCCCGGAAAGTCCGGAGAGGTCCGCGCCCGGCAGCTCGAAGTTCTCGGCGGTCGCGTCCTCGTCGACGTCCACGACGCCGGACTGGTTTTCGTTACGCCTTGCCTTCAGCTCTTCCAACGAGTCTTCGGCCAGCTCGTCGGCTTCGCTGCGGCGCGGAGCGTCGTAGTCGGTCGCCATTAGTCCCTCACCCCTGCGATGCTTTCGATGTCAGATGGCCCGGACCCGCGAGCGCGCGGCTCGTGAGTCCTTCGTGCCGCTGGTTAACGTCCCAGCGCCCCTGTTTGTGCCCGGCTGGGCAGTGAGCGAGGTCTCTCTTTTGCGCCTCTTACTGCCGCCTGAGCCCGCGAAGGGTAGCTCACCTCGATACCGGCTCTGCAACGAGTCAGACATTGCCGCGATTACGTCACCCAACAGGGGGAACAGGAGGGGAGGCGGAGGAAACCATTGTCAAAGACGCCTGTCGTCCGAATGGGTTGCCCCGGCGTCGGGTACCTCACCCCATGGGCTCGGCCGCTTGCCCGGAGTGGCCGTCGCGTGGTGCTATCCGGAGGCCCGCGCCGATCACCTCCGCCGCAACGCATAGGCTGATCGGACACGATGGTGAGATGAAGCACCGTCCGGGGATCCGGGCTTTGGGGAAGGGACTGGCAGGTGGCGTCGGGGAACGGCATCGGGGACCGCGGGGCGAGGCCGTATCGCAAGCACAAGCCGCTGCCCGCACTCATCGTCATCGGGGTGCTGGCGCTCGGCGCGGTGATCGTCTGGGTGAACGTCGTGGCGAGCAACGCCGACATCGACGCCAAGATCCAGTGCACTCCTCCGCCCATCCCCCAGGAGGGCGTCACCTACACGCCGCTGGCGCACGACGGGCTCGACGACCGCGCGCCGGTGCCGCCGGACAAGGTCGCCGTCCAGGTGCTCAACGGCTCCCAGGTCCGCGGCCAGGGCGGCATCGCCACCAACACGCTCCGCGAACTGGGCTTCACCCAGATCCTCGAGCCCGCCAGTGACCCGGCCTACAAGAACGCCGAGGCCAAGTGCCGCGGCCAGATCCGGTTCGGCGAGAACGGCGCGGCCGCGGCCCGCACGCTGAGCCTGGTGATCCCGTGCGCCGAACTGGTCAAGGACAACCGCAAGGACGCTTCGGTCACGCTCACCACCGGCACCCTGCTCGGCGACATCCGCCCGAAGACGGAGGCCCGCAAGGTCCTCGACCAGCTCACGCAGTGGTCGAAGGCGCAGCAGGGCAGCGGCGGCGGCGAACAGTCCGCGGGCGGCGGTGCCCCGGTCATCGACCAGGCGCTGCTGAAGGCCGCCCGCGAAGCGCCCTGCTGACCTTCCGTCAGATCGTGCCCACGCCCGAGTCGATCAGCGCCTGACGCAGCGGCGCGGCGATCGACGGCGCCACCGCGAACGTCGCGTCCGGTCCCAATTCGGTCTCCTCCCCCGGCAGCGACACCAGGGCGCCCGCTTCGGCCGCTATGAGCGCCCCAGCGGCCCAGTCCCACCGTCCGAGACCGTGTTCGACGTAGGCGTCCAGCCAGCCCGCCGCGACCGCGCACAGGTCCAACGAGGCGGCCCCGTTGCGCCGGACGTCCCGCACCCGCGTCGCCAGTTCCGCGACGAACCGGGCCTGCTTCGTCCGCCGTTCGACCTTGTAGGCGAACCCGGTGCCGACGAGTGTCAGGTCGAGCCGCTCGGGGGTGTTGACCGACAGCGGCCGCCCGTCGAGGAACGCGCCCTGCCCGCGCGCGGCGGTCCAGCGGCGCCCGCTGACCGGTTCGACGACGGCGCCCGCCACCGACACCCCGCCGACCTGCGCGGCCACCGACACGGCGAACCACGGCAACCCGTAGAGGAAGTTCACCGTCCCGTCGATCGGGTCGACCACCCAGGTCACCCCGTCGCCGGCGGTCCCGCCGCCCTCCTCGCCGAGCACGGCGTCGTCCGGGCGCAGTTCGGCGAGCCGGGCGCGCACCAGCCGTTCCGACTCGTGGTCCACCGCGGTCACCACGTCGGTGTCGGCGGATTTGGTGTCCACCCGCACCTCGCGGCCCGCGTTCATCCCGGTCCAGGCCTCGTGGACCAGTTCGGCGGCCTCGCCCGCGACACGCTCGGCGACACTCTTCAGCAACGTCTCGTCAACTCCCACGCCCGCCATGTCACCACATCCGGTTAAAGTCTCCGAGGCAGGCTTCTGAATCGTGCGAGAAGGGACCACGTCCGTGGTGGAGGCGACCCGAGGTTTCGGTATCGACATCGGCGGCAGCGGGATCAAGGGCGCGCTGGTGGACTTGGCGCAAGGACAGCTGATCGGCGACCGGATCCGAATCGACACGCCGAAGCCGTCCACGCCCGAGGCGGTGGCGGACGTCGTCGCGGAGATCACCGGCCAGGCGGGCTGGGACGGCCCGGTGGGCGTCACCCTGCCCGCGGTGGTCAAGAAGGGGGTCGCGCACACCGCGGCCAACATCGACCGCAAGTGGATCGGCACCGACGCCGACGCCCTGTTCGCCAAGCGGCTCGGCCGCGGCGTGGACCAGGTCGCGATGCTCAACGACGCGGACGCCGCCGGGATGGCCGAGATCCGCTGGGGCGACCCGGTCGCGCGGCGCGGCGTGACGGCGCTGCTGACCTTCGGCACCGGCATCGGCAGCGCGGTCTTCCAGGACGGCAAGCTCGTGCCCAACACCGAGTTCGGCCACATCGAGGTCGATGGTCACGATGCGGAAAAGAAAGCCGCGGCGTCGGTGAAGGACAACGAAGACCTCTCGTATCCCGAATGGGCGGAACGGGTGAACAGGTATCTCTCCGTGCTGGAAAACCTGATCTGGCCGGATCTGTTCATCGTCGGCGGCGGGGTCAGCAAGAAATCGCACAAGTGGGTCCCACTGTTGGAGATCCGCACGCCGGTCATCGTCGCGTCCTTGCAGAACAACGCGGGCATCGTCGGCGCGGCGGCCGCCGCCGCGGAGGGCATCGAGCACTGACGCGACCGTGCTGACATCCGTGCCGCGGATGTCACTTCGGCGGGTCGCACGGCGTGTCGCGCCCGCCGGTTGGTGGGTTGCGCCGCGACGCTGTCACGTATCGTCGTTACAATGGAACACGGCCCACGGCGGCGGCACCCACGAGATCGAGGGAAACCGCAGGCCGAGGGGTGTTCCCCGAAGTTTGAGGCAGCCGAGACCATCACGCCTCGGCTCGTCATGATCGACCGCTGCGAAAGGGCGTAAGTGGCAGCCGCAAGAACCGCAACCCGAAGCGGGACGAAGACAGCGACCGCAGCCGGCGAGCCGGCCGACGAGGCAGCCACCGACGCGGCGAAGCCCGCGGCGCGCAAGACCGCCGCCAAGGCGGCCGGCGCGAAGAAGGCCCCGGCGAAGAAGGCTCCGGCCAAGAAACCCACCACCAAGGGCGCCAAGACCGAAGACGGCGATCCGGAAGACGGTCCCGGCGAGCTCGACGAGGCCGACCTCGAAACCCCGGATCTGTCCGATCTGGAAGAGGTCGAGGTGGACGTCGTCGACGCTTCCGTCACCGAGGAGACGGAAGAGGACGCGGAGTCCGAGGAGGACGTCGAAGAGACGCCCGCCCGCGGGCGCCGGACGTCGACCGACAAGAACGCCGGGAAGACCTCCGACAACCCGGACTTCGTCTGGGACGAGGAAGAGTCCGAGGCGCTGCGCCAGGCCCGCAAGGACGCCGAGCTCACCGCTTCGGCCGACTCGGTCCGCGCGTACCTCAAGCAGATCGGCAAGGTCGCCCTGCTGAACGCCGAGGAGGAGGTGGAGCTCGCCAAGCGCATCGAGGCCGGGCTCTACGCCGCCGAGCGCGTCCGCAACGCCGAGGAGGAGGGCGAGAAGCTCGTCACCCAGATGCGGCGCGACCTCAAGTGGATCGTGCGCGACGGTGAGCGGGCGAAGAACCACCTCCTGGAGGCGAACCTCCGGCTCGTGGTCTCCCTGGCCAAGCGCTATACCGGCCGTGGCATGGCGTTCCTGGACCTGATCCAGGAAGGCAACCTCGGTCTGATCCGCGCGGTCGAGAAGTTCGACTACACCAAGGGCTACAAGTTCTCCACGTACGCCACCTGGTGGATCCGGCAGGCGATCACCCGCGCGATGGCCGACCAGGCCCGCACCATCCGTATCCCGGTGCACATGGTCGAGGTCATCAACAAGCTCGGCCGTATACAGCGTGAACTGTTGCAGGACCTCGGTCGCGAGCCCACTCCCGAAGAGCTCGCGAAGGAAATGGACATCTCCCCGGAGAAGGTCCTCGAGATCCAGCAGTACGCCCGCGAGCCGATCTCGCTCGACCAGACCATCGGCGACGAGGGCGACTCGCAGCTCGGTGACTTCATCGAGGACTCCGAGGCCGTCGTCGCGGTCGACGCGGTGTCGTTCACGCTGCTGCAGGACCAGCTCCAGTCGGTGCTGCAGACGCTGTCCGAACGTGAGGCGGGTGTGGTGCGGCTGCGGTTCGGCCTCACCGACGGCCAGCCGCGCACGCTCGACGAGATCGGCCAGGTTTACGGGGTGACCCGTGAGCGCATCCGGCAGATCGAGTCGAAGACGATGTCGAAGCTGCGTCACCCGTCGCGTTCGCAGGTGCTGCGCGACTACCTGGACTGAGTTTCAAGTTCACGGAAGACCCCGTCACCGATTTCGGTGGCGGGGTTTTTCGCGTCCGGTGTCGATTCGCGGCCAGCCCGTTCGACGCGTGGGTATGACGAAACCTCACGCGACCAAGAACCTCGACCGTCACGGCTCCGCGGAACTGCCCTGGAGCCGCCCGCGCGACATCCTCGCCGAGGACACGCCGACCGCCGACCTGACCTTCTTCGTGACGACCGTGCGACCCGACGGTCGTCCGCACTCGGCGGGTGTCGGGGCGGTCTGGGTGGACGACGCCCTGTACTTCAAGGGCGGGCCCGGCACCCGCCGTTCCCGCAACCTGGCGGTGAACCCGGCGTGCTCCGTCGCGGTCCGCCTGCGGGGTATCGACCTCACGCTGGAAGGCGAGGCGCACCGGATCACCGACACCGCGACGCTGGAGCGGGTGGCGGCGGTCTACCGGACCGGCGGCTGGCCCGCGACGGTGGAGGGCGACGCGCTCACGGCCCCTTTCAGCGCGCCCAGCGCGGGAGCGCCGCCCTGGCATCTGTACCGCCTCACCCTGCACCGCGCCATCGGCGTCGCGGGCGCCGAACCGCACGGCGCCACCCGCTGGGACTTCACCCCGTGACCTCGGCCGTTCCGTGAAGGACTCCTTGAGGGACCCTGGGTCCCTCAAGGAGTCCTTCACGGAACGACGCCCTCACGCGCGGCCGGTCAGGGTGGTCCACGGGACGTGCACGGTCACCCGTTCCCGCAGCTGCTCGTTCATCAGCCACAGCTCCCCCGTGGCCGGCCAGTACGACAGGTTCTGCGAGTTCACCGGCGCCTTGCCGCTCAGCCGCGACGTCGAGGTGCCGCCGACCCCGCCGTGCAGGCACGACGGATGGTCGCCCGCCACCCCGGCGTACTCCGGGCACACGCCGATCATCACGAAATATCCGTTGCGTGCCACCGCTCCCTGCATGCCCCACACCGGCGAGACGAACCCTTCCTTCGCGTGCACGGTCCCGTCGGCCGACACCTTGGGCAGGCCGGTCGCGCGGTCGAAGGGCCAGCGCAGCACCCGGCTGCCGGCGGCGTTGGAGATGTGTTCGGAAGTGACGATCGAGCCGTCGCTGTGGTCGAAGGACATCGTCGAGAGACACGGCCGCGGCCCGGGCGCGTTGGTGCAGGCGCCGCCGCCGGGATACCAGTACGCGCCGATCTGAGGCATCGCGTAGTCGTAGAACGCCGCGTGGTACTTGCCGTCCGGGCCCTTCCCGACGACGCCGGAGCTGTCGTCGACCTTCCAGAAGTGCGTCGTGTCGAAGACCCGCACCACGCCACCGGTGGTCGCGACGAACAGCCGGTTCCCGATCCAGGTCATCCCGTGCCCGTGTCCCTGCACGACGGCGAAGTTGTCGTCCGACGTCGGTTCGACGAGCAGCACGTGCCGGTAGCCCAGACCGGTCGCATCCACAAAGGACAGACGGACCATGGTGTCGCCGGGGGTGTGCCAGGACGTCGCCACGACCCGTTTGCCGCCGACCTTCCCGGTCGCCGCGTCGGCGTCGCCGGAACCGGTCAGTCCTTGCGGGATCCAGTCGTTGGTCTTGTCGTCATTGGCGTCCTCCCAGCAGAATCCCGCCGGTTTCAGCGCCGCCGCGAGATACGTGCCGTGGCACAGCGGCCGCGCCTTCCGGTTCGCCGACGACAGGATCTCCAGCAGGCCACGCGCCGGGAGTTTCTTCTCCAGGGCGGCGATCCGCGAGCCGTAGGTGTCGAAGGTCGTCCCGGAGGTCCAGCGGAAGCCGTCGACCGTGGCCGCGTCCATCCGGGGGAAGGCGGCCGCGGCGGAGGCGGCCCCGGGGATGAGCGCGAACACCAGCAGGAGTGAAGCGAGAAGTCCCAGCCTCTTCATGCCCGCGAGCCTTCCCGCCGCGCGCATACGTTCGATACAAACCGCGTCAGGACACGGAAAGTCCGCGCTCGGCCAAGGATTCCTCGACGCGCAGCCGTTCGATCCCGCGGTCGAAACCCTCCGGCAGCTCGTCCAGCCGGTGGTCGACCTCGACCTCACGGCAGGCCTGCACGAGCAGCGCGTCGTACGCCTGCTTGGTCCCGTTTCGACGGACGGCGGAAGCGCCGGAAGGAAGGTCCGCGAGCAGCCGGTGCACGCGACGGAGGTCGGCGGCGAGCTTCTCGATGGGCGGCCCGACCGGGACCTCCGGCTCGCGGCGACGGCGCCACCAGCGCAGAACGGCGGGCACTTTCAGTGCGCACCAGAAAAGCACCGACGGCGCCACGGCGACAACGGTGTACAGCGCGACGGGCCCGATGGCCATGACCCATGGTAATCCCCGGGCGGAGCACCGGAGAACCCGCGAATCCGGGCTATATTCGCGACTGTGCTGACCGAGAGCTACCGCTACCCGGACACCGGCGACCACGTCACCGGGATGTTCATCCGACGGCACGAGCCGTACGACGGCTACTGGACGGCCAGCGAGGATCGCGCTCTCGGCAAGGTCGCCGAGCAGCTCACCGCGACCCTCGGGCCGCGCGAGAAGATCAAGGCGCTCGACGCCGGTTGCGGGGAAGGACGGCTCCTCCCCTGGGTCGCCCAGTTCTCCGCGGACGTCACCGCCGCGGACCCCGACCCGGACAGGCTGGCGAAGGCCCGCGAGACCGTCGTCGAGGACACCGGGTTCTCCTTCGCCGTCTCGCCGATCACCGAACTCGACGGCGGACCGTACGACCTCGTGGTGTGCAGTCACGTCGTCCAGCACGTGCCGACGCCGGACGTCGCGCCGATCCTGCGGCGGCTGGCCGAGGTCACCGCGCCCGGCGGCGCCCTGGTGCTGGCCTACAGCCGGTCGCCGATCGGGCGGGGCGCGTTCAGTCTCGACAGCGTCGAAGCCGGCGGCGAGGTCCGCTCCCGCCGCGTGTCCCGCGACGAATTCGACAAGGCGCTGCGCGACGGCGGCGGCCCGGCGCTTCCGGTGCGCTACCTCGACCCGGCGGAGGTCGCCGCCGAAGCGGCCGACGCGGGCTGGCGCACCGACTGGGAGTGGACCTACCACGTCCTCGACGATCTCGGCCCCGTCGACGAGCACAGCGACCGCGACGAACTGGTCAACGCCTCCGGCCCGCTGCGCCGCCACCTCGGCCGGGACCTGATCACCCTGCTGCGCCGCGCCCCCGCATGACCGAGGTGCTCCTCACCTTCGCCTGGGCCGTCCCGCTGTCCGAGCGGGAGGCGGAGAAGGTGCTGGACGGCGGCCGGGACCGGGGCCTGCTGGCCCACCTCGACGGGAAACTCGGCGAGGAGTGGACGGCCGCGGAGAACTTCCTCGCCAGCTACACGACCCCGCCGCGACGCCGGGTGCTGCGCAAACGCACCGGCGGCTCACGGCTGTCGATCCGGATCGGCGCGGTCAGCCTCCCGTGCGAACTCGTCGTCACCTGGCATCCGGCCTATCACGCGATGACGCTGGTCCTCGCCACCACGATCACCGGGCGGGCGACGGACGCGCCTGCCGCCGAGTTCGATCTCGCCATCGCCGTCCTGCAGAGCCTTCAAGGCCGCGAGACGGCGAACGGGGCGGACGGGCTGCACGGCGGCTACGGCGAGAAGTCCTTCCCCTCGCTGCTCAAGGCCGTCACCCACATCTTCGAGGACCTGACCAAGGGCTGCGGGCTGACCGAAGGGCTCGGCCGCAAGGGCTGGTGCGTCGAGCTGCGGTCACACGACGGGCATCCGCCCGCCCAGCGGGTCGCCGCCGATCCCCGGCCGTTCTACGGGATGGCGACCAGCGACGAGGGCTGGCGGTTCGTGCCCCGCGAGGTCGCCAGGGAGGCGCTCGGCCCGTCGTGGGGCACGCGGTCGTTCGTCGCCGCCTACACGATGGCGGGCGGGATCGTCTGCCTCAACAGCAAGGATTCCGACTACGTCGAGCACCAGAACGAGCTGATGCGAGGCCCGTTCGGCGCGGCCGAACCGTACTTCGGCATCGACAGCGACATCGGCGGGCTCGACCACGGGATGCTCTTCATCCTCGAGCGGGTCCTGATCCGGATGGCGCTGGCCGACCAGTGGCTGCGCACCGCTCAGCGGGAAATACAGGCGCTGGCGGACAAGAAGAAGTCGCCGAGCCGCACCCGGCTGCTCCGGGGATCGCTCGACGACATCCTCGAAATGCTGCATTCGGTGCTCCCACCCGAGGTCGACTCGCTGGAGCGCCGTCTGGTCACCAGCATGGGCGTGGAGCGGATCATCGCCCAGCTCGACCGGCAGGCCGAGGCGATGGACGAGGAGACCAGGTACTCCTACGAGAACACGGTGAGCGCGCGGGTCACGCGGCTCACCGTGGTGACCGTCGTGCTGACGGTCGTCACCATCGTCCTCGGGGTCCTCCAGGTGCTCGTCTCACTCTGACCGGCGGCGCTGCTTGCGGGAGCGTTCGGCGAACAGCAGCCCGACGCCCGCGGCCACCATCAGCGCGCTCGCCACCACGTGCATCCCCGACGGGAGCAGGTGGAGCTGGACGAACCAGCTCGGGTTCGTACTCCCGAGCAGCCGGTTGATCAGCCCGCCCCCGCCCTGTACCAGCAGGAGGATTCCCAGTAGTTCGATCATCGCCGCGCCCCTTCCTTGACCCGGTCGTCGTTCTTGGAGAGCTCCTGCCACAGCGGTCCGGTGGCGAACCAGATGGCCGTCACGACCCCCATCCTCGGCAGCCAGTCCCACAGCGGCGCGACCTGCTCGGTGTCGCCGACCATGAAGATCAGCAGGAGCAGCACGCCCGAGGCGAGCCCGCAGGCCAGCACGCATTTGAACCAGTCACGCCATTCGGCGCGCAGCTTCGCCCGGCCCGTCGGCTTGGGCGGCGGAGGCGGCCCGCCCGCGAACCGGTGGGCGAAGCGCACGTCGGCCCACTTGATCATCGAGTGGCCGAACACCACGCTGAAGCCCAGGTACACCGCGGCGAGGCCGTGCACGAAGTTCGCCGTGGCGCCGTTGCGCAGGTCGATGACCGTCGCGACCAGCACGACCAGGTCGATCACCGGGGTCAGGAGCAGCAGGAACACGCTCGTCCGCTTCAGCTTGAGCAGATAGCGGGCCACGAGGCCGGCGACGATGGCGACCCAGAATCCGATCTCCCCACCGGCGACCACCGCCGCCATGGGGTTTTCCGCGATGAAGTCCCAGATCTTGTTCACGGGGTAAGCCTCTCCGAGAAGGGTGATCCTCCGCGTCGGCGTACGGACCGAGATCTCCGTCATCAGTTAGTAGGACCCCGCCGCGCGCCCCGGTGTGCTGGGATGGGGCGGTGCCCACGTTCGTCCCGCGCCTGAACCACCTCGCCGAATGGAAACAGGACCTCGTCATCGCCTTCGGCACCTGGGTCCTCGGCGTGCTGGTCTACGTGAGCGGGATGCAGGTGCTGCTGAACGGCCCGGACGACACGCCACTGTGGATCCGCCTGAGCGAACTGACCGCGATCTGCGGGCTGGAAATGCTGCGCCGTAAGATCCCGCTGGCGCTGATCTGCGCGCTGGCCGTGCTCGCCGTGGACATCACGTTCGGCCCGTCGCTGCCGATCCTCATCGTCTTCACCGACTTCCTGTACGCGACGACGCTCTACGGTTCGCGACGCACCAGCAGGCTGATGATCGGGGTCGCCGCGATCGGGACCATCGCGGTGGTCTGCCTGGCGCTGATCTTCTCGCAGTGGCGCACCGCGGTGCTCGCCGCGTTCGCGCTCCTGCCGTTCCTGGTCACCCCGGTGTGGTGGGCGGCCAACGTGCGCCAGCAGCGGGACATCGCCGACAGCGAGCGGGCGAACGCCGTCCAGCTCGCCACGATCGGCGAACTGGACCGGAAGGCCGCCGTCGCGGGGGAACGCTCGAAGATGGCGCGGGATCTGCACGACGTCATCGCCGGACATCTTTCGGCGATCGCGATCCAGTCCGAGGCCGCGCTGTCGATGGCCACCGCCGACCCGAAACTGTCCAGGCAGGTCCTGGAATCGGTGCGGGAGAACAGTGTGAGCGCGCTGGACGAGATGCGCGCGATGATCGGGCTGCTGCGCGCGGATCCCTCCACAGGGGACACCGACTTCGAGACGACCGCGCCCGCCCGGCTCGCGGAACTGTCCAAACTGGTCGAATCGGCGCGGGCGAGCGGGCTGGAGGTCGAGGTCGGCACCGTGCCGGACCTGTCCCCGCACCTGCCCGCCGCGGTCGACCTGACCGCGTACCGGATCGCGCAGGAGGCCCTCACCAACGCGGCCAAACACGCCGCAGGAGGCCGGGCCGTCCTCGACATCCGCGCCGACGGAGGCATACTCACCGTCGAAGTGCGCAACGATCTTCGTCCCGGCTCCGGCTCGGGTGACGACGGCGGGACCGGACTCGGCCTGCTGAACATGCGGGAACGCGCCGCCGCGGTGGGCGGCACTCTCGCCGCCGGGCCGTCCGGCGGTGGCTGGCTGGTCCGCGCCGAACTGCCTCTGGAGGGGTCTTGAGCGACGGGAACATCAAAGTGCTGGTCGCCGACGACCACGGCGCGATCCGTGCCGGGTTGATGATGATCCTCGGCAACGCCGAGGGCATCGAGGTGATCGGCGAGGCCGCGGACGGTGCCACCGCCGTCCGCCAGGCGAAGGCGCTGAAGCCGGACGTCGTGCTGATGGACGTCCGGATGCCCGGCGTCGACGGCATCGCGGCCACGCGGGAACTGACCGCGGAAGGCCTGTGCGAAGTCCTCGTGCTGACCACCTTCGACCTCGACGAGTACGTCCACGCCGCGCTGCGGGCCGGCGCGGCCGGGTTCCTGCTGAAGTCGGTGGAAGCGTCACGGCTGATCGAGGCGGTGAAACTGGTCGCGGCGGGCGAAGGGGTGCTCGCTCCGCAGGTCACGCGGAAGCTCATCGCCGCGTTCGCCGCCGGGACCCGCGAACCCTCGCTCGTCCCCGACGGGCTCGATGAGCTGACCGACCGCGAGCGCGAAGTGCTGGCGTGCCTGGGCGGCGGCCTGTCCAACGCGCAGATCGGCACGCGGCTGCACATCGGCGAGACCACGGTGAAGACCCACGTCTCGCGGGTGCTGACGAAACTGGAGCTGCGGTCGCGGGTGCAGGCGGCGATCCTGGCTCAGGAGAACGGCGTCGTCCTGGAGGGCTGAAAGTCCCTTTCGCCGCATGCGACGAGGCGAAGGGAGCTTTCACCGCGTCGTATGCGGGGAAAGTCCCCTTCGGCTCCCACCGATCTGCGAGGTGGGCGGCGATCTTCTAGCGTGAGCCTTCATGCGGCGAACTCTGGACGTGGACGAGGTCCTGAAGCGACAGGACTCGGGCGAGCTGAAACGCCGCCTCAAAGGACGCGACCTGATCGGCTTCGGGGTCGGCATCATCATCGGCACCGGGATCTTCACCCTCGCCGGTGTCGAGGCGAAGTCGCACGCGGGCCCGTCGGTCACGCTGTCGTTCGTGCTCGGCGCCGTCGTGGCCGGGATGGCCGCCCTCTGTTACGCCGAACTCGCGTCCAGCGTGCCGACGGCGGGAAGTGCGTACACCTACGCTTTCGCCACGCTCGGCGAGACCTTCGCCTGGATCATCGGCTGGGACCTGCTGCTGGAGTTCGCGCTCGGCGCGGCCGTCGTGTCGCGCGGCTGGTCCGGTTATCTCGCGAATCTGATGGGGCTCTCCCCCGAGTGGTTCGGTGAAGACGCGAAGGTGAACATAGGCGCGGTCGCGATCATCGCCGTGCTGACCGTGATCGCCGTGATCGGGATCAAGGAATCCGCGCGGGTGACGAATCTGCTCGTGCTGGTGAAGGTCGCGGTGTGCGTGCTGATCCTCGCGGTCGGCGTGTTCTACATCCGCGGCGAGAACCTCACCCCGTTCATCCCGGCCGCCCAGCCACCGACCGAGACCGCGGGGACCCTGCACCAGCCGATCGTGCAGGCCGCGCTCGGGCTCGAACAGTCCGTCTACGGCATCGCCGGGATGGTGACGGCCGCCGCCGTGGTCTTCTTCGCCTACACCGGTTTCGAAGCGCTCGCCAACCTCGGCGAGGAGACCGTGAACCCCAAACGCGATCTGCGGGTCGGCATCCTCGGCGCGCTCGGGGTCTGCGCGCTGCTCTACATCGGGGTCTCGCTGGTGCTGACCGGGATGGTGCCGTTCACCGAGATCGACACGGGCGCCCCGCTCGCCGACGCCTTCGACCGGGTCGGGCAGCACTGGGTGGGCGCGCTGATCTCGCTCGGCGCGGTCACCGGGCTGACGTCGGTGATGATGGTGGAACTGGTGACGATCGGCCGGATCGGATTCGCGATGGGCCGGGACGGCCTGCTGCCGAAGAAGTTCGGCACCGCGCATCCGCGGTGGGGCACGCCGCACCGGATGACCATCGCCGGTGCGGTGCTGATCGCGGTGCTCGCCGCCTTCGTCCCGATCTCCGAACTCGCCGACATGGTCAGCATCGGCGCGCTGTCGGCGATGATCATCGTCGCGCTGGCCGTCCCGGTGCTGCGCAAGCGCCGTCCGGACCTGGAGCGCCCGTTCACCGTGCCGTTCTCGCCGTACCTGCCCATCGTGGCGGCGCTGGCGTGCTTCTACCTGATGCTCAACCTGGACGTGATGACCTGGCTGCGGTTCGCCGCGTGGCTACTGCTCGGTCTGCTGATCTACGTCTTCTACGGGCGCAAGCATTCCCGTTTCGCCCATTCTCGTTTCGCACAGAACGACCTCAACCGCTCCACAGACCTGCCGTCGTGATCGCGGCGACGGCGGCTTCGGTGTCGCCGTCGTCGACCACGACCAGCATCCGCTTCAGCGCCGCGGCCACCCATTCCACCGGCTGGTCGTGCAATCCGTTGTCCCCCAAGGACGGATAGCCGTCCATAATGGACACCAAAGTTCCCTCGGCGCCGATCCGCAGGCCGGCCGCCAGCACGAAATGTCCCTCGGGCGGACGCCATCGGGACGACCACAGCGGCGGGATTCCGGTGTCGAGGTAGTCGAGCAGCGCCCGCGCGGGCGTGTCGTGCGCGCCGAACTCGGCCGGGTCTACCTCCGCGATCACGGCGACCCGCGGCAGCCTCCACAGCTCGGCCAGGAGCATGAACAACGACTGCGGTGACCGGTTCCCGGTGGCGGGCACCGCCACGAGCCGTCCACCCGAGAGCATGCCGATCGCCCGCGCCAGGCCGTCCGGCGCGGTGCCCGCCAGCGCCGCGACGTCGTCCTGGCCCGCGACGTCGAACCCCGCGGCGCGCAGGGCGGCCAGCGCCGTGAACGGCCCGGCGAGACCGTCCTTCTGCGGGAGTTCGGCCCGGGCGACGGCGACGAGGTGCTCGCCGCCGGGCAGCCAGCGGCGACCGGACAGACCCGTCCGGTCGCCGTCGATTCCGGAGGACATCAGTCTTCGAACGTCCACGACTGCATGATGAACGGTCCTTCGTTGGCGGCCCCGGCCGCGGTGTAGGTCGCCAGCGCGGCCTCGTTGTCCGTCTCGACGCCGACCCACATGCCGCGGCAACCGCGCTCCCGCGCGAGCCCGGCCAGCGCGTCGACCAGATCGCGGCCGATCCCGCGCCGCTGGTAGTCCGGGCTGACGTCGAGCTCGTTGAGGAACATCTCGGTGCCCTTGTCCGGATGCGTCACCTCGGTGCCGGTGATCATGCCCGCGGGTTCGCCGTCCTCGTACGCGATCAGGAGGTGGTTCTCCTCCCCCGCGAGGAACTTCTCGGACGCCGTCCGTTGCGCGGGCCCGTCGAACAGGTGCTGGGCGGCGACGACCTCTTCGACGGTCCTGGCCCGCCGGATCTCGGCCACGTGTCCTCCCGGTGCTGAAAGCGCCACAGACTGGCCAGTATCCCGCTCAGAGGGGCGCCGAGTCATCACGTTTCCCCGGAGAGCGCAGCGCCACCCCGGCGACGACGGCCAGCGTGCCGAGCGCCTCGGGCAGGGCGGGGACCTGCCGGAGCCAGAGGAAGCCGATCAGCCCCGCCGTGACCGGCAGCAACGCGAGCAACAGCGCGAACCGCGCCTGCCCGGCCTTGCGCAGGACCACCTGGTCCAGCGCGTACGGCACGACGGTCGAGAGCACGCCCACGCCGATGCCGAGCAGCAGACGTGGCGAAGACCACACCGCGCCCGTGCCGAGCGCCAGCGGCGACAGGACCACGGTGCCGACGGCGAACCCGACGGCCAGCCCGTCGATCCCGTTCCCGCCGACCGCGACCCGCTTCCCGAGCAGGATGTACCCGGCCCAGGCGGCCGCCGCGCCCAGCGCGAAGAGCACGCCGAGCAGGCTGCCTTCGAGCCGGACGTCCGCGATGGCGACCACGCCGGCCGCCACCAGCAGCAGCGCGAAGACGTCGCGGCGGGTCCGCGACCCGAAGGCCGCCACCACCACGGGCCCGGCGAACTCCAGGGCGACCGCGGTGCCGAGGGGCAGCCGGGCGATCGCCTCGTAGAAGAGCACGTTCATCCCGGCGGTGACGACGCCGAAGGCGCCCGCGAGCAGGAACGTGCGTCCGGTCCATGCCGAACGGGGTGGCCTGCGCCACGCGAGGAGGACCGCGGCCGCGCCGAGGCAGCGAAGCCAGGCCACCCCCGCGGGGGAGGCGACCGAAAAGAGACCTACGGCGACGGCCGCACCGGCGTACATGGAAATTCCGCTGAGAACGAACAAGATCGGTGCCGGCACGCTCGGGAGGCGCTTCCGGAGGACTGCGATGACCACTCCCGCATGGTGCCTGACGTGGGAAAAGCCGATCCGGCGGGGAGTCTTCTCCTACGTTGCGTGATTACGCTACGACATCCGAGGTAATTACCAGTGACAAATGAGACACCCGCACGGGAACACTTGCGGGCCGCCAAACGTCTGGAAGAGTGGAAGCACGAACACGGCGGGGCCGGGAACGAACGTTTCCGGTATCAGTGCCGAAGTGGTCGTAGCTGGATCGATGGCACCGGGCGACCGGTGCCGGGACGGAGGGAGACTCCAATGACTTCACCGACGCTCACCCGCCCCGAACTGACCGCTGCCGACCGATGCGACCGGTGTGGAGCTGCGGCCCAGGTTCGAGCCATTCTCAGCACCGGTGGCGAGTTGCTCTTCTGTGGTCACCACGCCCGCGCACACGAAACGAAGCTCAAAGAAATGTCCGCGGACATTCAGCGGTAGTCCACCAGTCCACGACCACCCGGCGGCCGGCTACTCCCCAGGGAGAGAGCCGGCCGCCCTGTTTTTTGCCTAGAAATACATACAGACAGAATGTATGTTAGTTGCATGACGACCAGCGACCTCCTGGGCGAGACGCACGAGGTGGATCTCGGCGGCGCCCGCATCCGCTATCGCGACCGCGGCGAAGGCCCTCCCGTGGTCTTCGTGCACGGACTGCTGACCAACGGTCTGCTCTGGCGCAAGGTGGCCCCCGCGATCGCCGACGCCGGATTCCGCTGTCTGACCCCGGACTGGCCCCTGGGCTCGCACGAGATCCCGGTCCCCCATGCCGACCTGACGCCGCCGGGGGTCGCCGCGCTGATCGCGCGGTTCCTCGAAGCACTGGACCTGACCGACGTCACCGTGGTCGCGAACGACACCGGCGGCGCGCTCACCCAGCTGCTCATGACCACGTCCCCGGACCGGGTGGGCCGGGTCGTGCTGACGCCGTCGGACTGCTGCGAGTACTTCCTGCCGCCGGCGTTCTCGGCGCTGGGCCCGCTGGCGCGGCTCCCCGGCGGCACCCGGACGGTGGTCCAGGCGTTGCGCTGGCGATGGCTGCTGAAGACGACGGACTTCCTCTGGCTGACCAAACGGCCGGTCCCGGACCACGTCCTGGACGCCTACCTGCTGCCCAGCAGGCGGAGCCGGGAGATCCGCGACGACCTTCGCCGGTTCATGGCGAGCGTCGACAAGCGCTACACGCTGACCGCGGTCGAGCGGCTCCCCGCGTTCGAGAAGCCGGTGCTGCTGGTCTGGGCGCCCGAGGACCGGCACTTCCCGCTGTGGCTGGGCCGCAAACTCGCGGGCGTGCTGCCCAACGCCGAACTGAAGACGATCGAGGACTCGTACACCTTCGTGCCGGAGGACCAGCCGGAGCGGCTGAGCGACCTGGTGGTGGAATTCATGCGTGCCCACGCCACGACGTAGCCAGACCGAACGATCGCAGTCGACGCAGACCGCGTTGATCACGGCGGCTCGGAAGCTGTTCGCCGACCCGGGTTACGCCGCCGTGCCCGCCGACGAGATCGTCCGGGCGGCGGGTGTCACCCGCGGTGCGCTGTACCACCACTTCGGGGACAAACAGGGCCTGTTCCGCGCCGTGATCGAGCAGATCGAAACGGAGATCACCGAGGAACTCAAGGCGTTCGGGCAGTCGGTGGACGATCCGTGGGCGGCGGCCATCGGCGCGCTGAGCCATTTCCTGGACGTGTGCCTGCGGCCCGAGGTGGTGCGGATCTCGCTCACCGACGCCATCTCCGTCCTCGGCTGGCCCGCATGGCGCGAGCTGGAGAACCGCTATGGGCTGGGCCTGATCACGGAGTTCCTGGAAGGCGTCGCCACGGAAGGGCGGCTGATCGACGCGCCGATCCCGGAGCTGGCGCAACTGGTGCTGAGTGCCTGCGCGGAGGCGGCGCTGATGATCGCGCACGCCGAAGACCCCGAAGCGGCGAAGGAGAAGTCCCTCGCCGCCCTGGTGGCCTTGCTCTCGGGTCTCGTGAAGACCTAGACGGTGTCCAGGATCATCTCGAAAGCCGCCTCGGCCGCGCCCAGTAGTTTCACGTCCGCGCCGAGCGCCGAACTCACGATCTGAGTCCCGCCCACGGCACGGCTGACCAGGCTCCGCCGCCGGACCTCGGCCGCCACCGACTTCACGACCGAATCGGGCAGCACGGTGAGCAGGTCACCCAGCACGACCAGCTGCGGGCCGAGCAGGTTGACCACGTTCACCAGGCCCAGCGTCAGCCATTCCGCGAACTCCGAGAGCCGTTCCTCGGCCGCGTGCGGGTCACGGCCCAGTTCGCGCAGTTCGAACAGGATCGCCCCGCGCGGGGTGTCCTCGGGCAGGTCGAGCGCGCGGCACAGGGCCGCTTCGCCGACCTCGGTCTCCCAGCAGCCGCTGGATCCGCAGTAGCAGGGGCGGCCACCCGGCCGGATCGCCATGTGCCCGATCTCGCCGACGTAGCCGGCGCCACCGCGCAGCGACGAACCGTCCGCGATGATCCCTCCCCCGACACCGACGTCCGCGGAGACGTACACGGCGTCGGACGAGCCCCGCGCGGCACCGCGCAGGTGTTCGGCGATGGCCCCGAGTTCGGCGTCATTGCCGACCAGGATGGGTATGCGCAGCACACCGCCGAGCCGTTCCCCGAGCGCCACGTCGGTCCAGCGCAGGTTGGGCGCCTCGTGGACGTGCCCGTCCGTCCGGCGGACGACGCCGGGCACGGACACCCCCGCGGCGATCGGCTGCACGCCGAGGTCGCCCGCCAGCACGGTGGTCGACTCGATCACGTGCGTGATCACCTCGTCGGCCTCCCGCATCCGGCCGCGGAGGTTCCAGCTGTTGCGCCCGAGGATCTGGCCACCGAACCCGACCAGCGCGATCGCCACGTGTTCGACCTGGAGATCGACCGCGAGCACCACCGCCGCGTGCGGCTGCGGCAGGACCAGGAGCGAGGGGCGGCCCGCCCCTCGCCCCGGCCTGGGGACCCGCTCCTCGACGACACCCGCTTCCGCGAGGCCGTCGACGAGGGTCTTGATGGTGCTGCGGTTGAGCCCGAGCTCGGTGGCCAGGGTCGCCCTGGTGCTCGGGCCGCTGACGTGCAGCAACCGGAGCAGGGTCGTGCGGTTGTGCCTGCGCACCTCGTCTGGTCGTGCAACGGGTGTGCTGGTCACGGACTTCATCATTCCATGCGGACTCAGCGCGGCGACGCAGCCGCGCGGCGCCGGGACAGCGCGTCCACCGTGGCCGCCAGCAGCAGCACGAGCCCGGTGACGATGTTGACCACCGCCGCCGACTGCTTGAGCAGGCCCAGCGCGTTCTCGACGACCGCGAGCACGAGACCACCGATGACCGCGTCGACGACCCGGCCCTTGCCGCCGAACAGCGACGTACCACCGATGACGGCGGCACCGACCGCGAACAGCAGCGTGTTGAGGCCACCGGCCTGCGGGTCGACCGAACCGACCTTCGACGAGTAGACGATCGCGCCGACCGCCGCCACCGCCGAGCAGATGACGAACACCGAAGCGCGGATCTTCTCGACGTTGATACCGGCGCGGCGGGCCGCCTCGCGGTTGCCGCCGACAGCGTAGATGTGGCGGCCGTACTGCGTGCGGTTGAGCACGTAGGTGCCGAGCACCAGCAGCGTGAGCACGATCGGCACGACGTACGGGACGCCCGAGATCACGATGTTCGGGTTGGGCGCCCGGTTCAGCGTCAGCAGGTACGTCGCGATCGCGGCGACCACGCCGATCGCGCCGACCTTGAACAGCACCATCGGCGTCGGCTGGGTGACCAGCCCGCGCTTGAGCCGCGAGAAGTGCTGGCCCAGTGACACCGCGGCGAAACCGCCCGCGAAGACCAGGAAGAGGATCCAGCTGCCCAAGGTGGACAGATTGCCGTTGGCGACCTTGAACAGCACGTCCGAGGTGCTGATGCCGAGCGTGCCGCCCTCACCGATGAACTGGAGGATGACGCCTTGCCAGGCGAGGAAGAGCGCCAGCGTCACGACGAACGACGGCATGCCGATCTTGGAGACGAGGAAGCCGGTGAGGACACCGATCGCGCCACCGACGCTGATCGCGAGCAGGATCTCGATCCACGGGTTGGCCGCGGTTCCCGAGAGCACGAGCGCGATGGCGAGCACGGCGAAGCCGACGCCCGCCCAGATCCGCAGGATCACCCCGAGCAGACCGGCGATCGCGAGCACCACGAGGAACGTGATGAACACGCCGTTCCCCATACCGCCCAACAGGTTTCCGTTGCGCACGTAATGCATGGCGAGCACGGCCGCGGTGACCCCGGACGCGGTGCCCGCGGACAGGTCGATCTCGCCGAGCAGCAGCACGAACACGATGCCCATCGCGATGATCGCCTTGCCGGCGCCCTGCGCCATCAGGTTCGCGATGTTGTTCATCGTCAGGAAGGTGTCCGACAGCGAGGCGAACACGATCACCAGCACGAGCAGGCCGAGCAGGGCCGGGAGCGAACCCAGCTGTCCCGCCTTGAGCCGGGAGAAGTAGTCACCGACGGCCTCGCGCGTTGACATCGATGTCGTGTCGATGCCGAAGTCCGTGATGGCCGCCGACGGGTTGAGCGCGGCGGCCGCCGACTTGCCCCCCTCCGGCGAGGCGGGCTTTGCAGGTGTCTCAGTCATTTCCGGTTCTTTCTCGCCTCGTACTAGAGGACGGCGGCTTCGGGGCGGGCAAGGCCGAGGTCGCCGGAGCGGCCGGCGGTGATCAGTTCCACGACCTGGCCGTGGGTGACGTCCTTGGTGTGCACCTCGGCGACGAGACGGCCGAGGTAGAGCACCGCGATCCGGTCGGCGACCTCGAAGACGTCGGCCATGTTGTGGCTGATCAGCACCACACCGAGGCCCTGTTCCGCGAGGCGGCGGACGAGGTCGAGCACCTGACGGGTCTGCGCGACGCCGAGCGCGGCGGTCGGTTCGTCGAGCAGGACCACCTTCGAGTCCCACAGCACGGATTTGGCGATCGCGACGGTCTGCCGCTGCCCACCCGAGAGCGCCGAAACGGGCGTACGGACGGACTTCACGGTGCGGACCGAAAGCGACGCGAGCGTCTCGCGGGCCGCCTTCTCCATGCTGGCCTCGTCGAGCAGCCATTTGCTGCCACGTTCCCGGCCGAGGAACATGTTCTGCACGATGTCGAGGTTCTCGGCGAGGGCGAGGTCCTGGTAGACGACCTCGATCCCCAGGTCCGCGGCGTCGCGCGGACCGTGGATGTTCACCTGCTTGCCCTGGAACGTCACGGTTCCCGAGTCGTAGCCGTGGATGCCGGCGATCGACTTGACCAAAGTGGACTTGCCGGCACCGTTGTCGCCGACCAGCGCGGTGACCTCACCGGCCCGCACGTTGAAGTCCACGTCGTGGAGGACGTGGACCGGCCCGAAGCTCTTGTTCAGCTGCTTCAGTTCGAGGATGGGTTCACTCATGGGGTTCTCCCGGCTGGATACCGGGCCGGGGCGCGCTGTGTCCGAGTGCGCCCCGGCCCGGTGGTCTGGGGTTGACGGGTCAGGAGATACCGAGCTGCGTGCACGCCGCGGCCAGGTCGCCGCCGCAGATCTCGGCCGCCTTGACGTAGCCCTGCGTCACGACCTCCTTGACGCCGTCCTTGGTGGTCAGCTTCGGCTCGAGGAGCACGGACTTGACCTCGCGGTTGCCCTTCGGGTCCTTCGCCTTGCCGGTGGCCAGCGCGTCGGCGCCCGCCTTGTCGCCCTTGGCCAGCAGGACGGCCAGCTTCGCCGCGGCCTCGGCCTCTTCCTTGATCGGCTTGAAGACCGTCATGTACTGGTCGCCGCGCAGGATCGCCATGAGGCCGTCCGCGGTGGCGTCCTGGCCGGTGACCGGGACCTTGCCGTTGAGACCGTTCTTCTTCAGCACGGTGATGACCGCGCCGGCGAGACCGTCGTTCGCGGCGACGACGCCGTCGACCTTGCCCTTGTTGTCGGTCAGGATCTGCTCGAAGGTCTGACCGCCCTTCTGGTTGTCCCAGTTGTCGATCGCCTGCTCGCGCACGAGCTTCAGGTCGTTGCTGGCGAACTTCGGCTGCAGGACGGACTTCTGGCCGTTCGCGAACAGCGTCGCGTTGTTGTCGGTCGGGGCACCCTCGATCATGACGACCTCGGCGCCCTTCTTGTCCTTCAGCGCGTCCGCGAGGCCCTGGCCCTGGAGCTGGCCGACCTTCTCGTTGTCGAACGAGACGTAGTAGTCGGAGCTGCCGCCGAGGTTCAGGCGGTCGTAGTCGATCGTCGGGATGCCCGCGGCCTGCGCCTTGCGGGCGACCGCCGCGCCGACCTCGCCGTTGATGGCGGCGATGATCAGGACCTTGACGTTCTGCGCGATCATGCCGTCGGCCAGCGTGGTGAACTTCTGGACGTCGCCCTGGGCGTTCTGGACGTCGGCGTCGAAGCCCGCGTCCTTGAGCGCCTTGGTCAGGAACGGCTTGTCGAAGGACTCCCAGCGCGCGGAGGTGGCGGTCTCCGGCAGGATGACACCGACCTTGCCACCGGCGGCGGCACCACCCGGGGCGGGCGCGGACTGCGAGGAGTTGCCGCTGTTGCCCGAGTCGGCGGTGTTGGCGCCGCAGGCGGAGAGCACCAGGCCGGCGCCCACCGTCGCGGCGAGGAGGGTAAGGGTTCTGCTGCGCATCCTCGTTCCTTCCGGATCTTGCTCGCGGGCGGCGATCCAGGCGGACCGGTCGCACCATCGCGCATATGTTGTGGGCGACAACATATGCCGCCGAACGGGTTTCGCGGAAGACGGCTGAATCGATTAAGCCTCATCAAATGGACACGGTTTGGCAACGTGGCCGTAGCAAGACGTACGAAGTCTAGGTCCGCTGACGGTGTGACCGCCACCACTCACTCAGCGTGACCGCTTTGGGCTCTCGGACCTGTCACCTGCAAGTACATGAAGGCCCCCTTCCTTGCGCTAGACGCAACGAAGGGGGCCTTCATGTACTTGGGTCACGGGGGAGCCGGGGCGGCTACCAGGAACGCAGGGTGACGATCCGCTCTTCGAGCTGTTCCACCGACGCCATCGCGGTCGGCGGGCCGCCACAGACCCGGCGCAGTTCGTTGTGGATCGCGCCGTGCGGCTTCCTGGTGCGGTGATGGATCACGCCCACCAGCGCGTTGAGCTCCTTGCGCAGGGCGCCGAGCCGCTCGCTGACCGACTGCGGGCGCGCGACCGGCGCCGCCTCCTCGGCCTTGGGCTTGCGCCGCTTCTCGTCGGAGAGCTGCTCCTCCTGCCGCTTCCGCAGCAGGGCGCGGACCTGGTCCGGTTCGAGCAACCCCGGCAGGCCGAGGTACTCCTGCTCCTCGTCGGAACCGGAGAACACCGCGGTGCCGAAGGAGTTGCCGTCGTAGATGACCTGGTCGAGCTCGGCGGAGGCACCCAGCGAGGTGAACGCCTTCTCCTCCTCGCCCGGCTCGTCCTCGGTGCGGTTGGCCTGGGCGAGGAGTTCGTCGTCCCAGCCGTCCTTCTCGCGATGCGGCTTGCCGAGGACGTGGTCGCGCTGCGCCTCCAGCTCACTGGCCAGTTCCAGCAGCACCGGCACGCTCGGCAGGAAGACCGAGGCCGTCTCGCCGGGTTTGCGCGAACGCACGTACCGGCCGATGGCCTGCGCGAAGAACAGCGGGGTCGAGGCGCTCGTGGCGTAGACGCCGACGGCCAGGCGCGGGACGTCGACGCCCTCGGACACCATCCGGACCGCGACCAGCCAGCGGTCGGTCGAATCCGAGAACTCCTTGATCCGCCCGGACGCCTTGGGGTCGTCGGAGAGGACGACCGTCGGGTTCTGGCCGGAGAGGCGCTCCAGGATCTTGGCGTAGGCGCGCGCGGACTCCTGGTCGGTGGCGATCACCAGGCCGCCGGCGTCCGGGATGCCGTTGGCGCGAAGCTGCGCGAGACGCGTGTCCGCCGCCTGAAGCACCGAAGGGATCCACTCGCCCGCCGGGTCGAGCGCGGTGCGCCAGGCCCGCGCGTTCTGCTCGGCGGTCAGCGGCTCGCCGAGCCGCGCGGTGAACTCCTCCCCCGCGCTCGTGCGCCAGGAGGCCTCACCGGAGTAGGCGAGGAAGACGACGGGCCGGACCACGCCGTCGGCGAGCGCGTCGGCGTAGCCGTACGAATGGTCGGCCTTGCTGCGCTGGAAGCCCGAACCGTCGGGCTCGTAGGTGACGAACGGGATCTGCGAGTCGTCGCTGCGGAACGGCGTCCCGGTCAGCGCGAGACGGCGGACGGCGGGCGTGAACGCCTCGCGGACCGCGTCGCCCCAGGACTTCGCGTCACCGCCGTGGTGGATCTCGTCGAGGATGACCAGCGTCTTGCGGTTCTCGGTGCGTACGCGGTGCAGCGTCGGATGCGCCGCGACCTGCGCGTAGGTCACCGCGACACCTTGGTAGTCGCGCGAGGTGGCACCGGCGCCGTTGCGGAAGTTCGAGTCGATCGCGATGCCCGCGGCCGCCGCCGAGGCGGCCCACTGGTGCTTCAGGTGCTCCGTCGGCGCGACGATGGTGATCTTCTCGATGGTCCGGTCGCTCAGCAGCTCGGCGGCGATCCGGAGACCGAACACCGTCTTGCCCGCGCCCGGCGTCGCGACGGCCAGGAAGTCCTGCGGTTTCTTCGTCAGGTACTTCGTCAGCGCTCGCCGCTGCCAGGCACGCAGCGGCCGGGCGGTGCTGTCCTTCGCCGCAGGAGGCGCGCCAAGCTCGCCTCGACCGCGTTCAACCGTTTCCGACATGCCGGTTCCCCACCTCCTTCACCGAAAACCCCTGGTCAATCGCCTTGCTACAAGCGAAAACCCCCACTTGGGTATCCGGCCGCGACGCCGGCGCCTGAGGTGAGGGCACTCCGGGGAGCCTACCTGCCGGGCCCGTGGAACGCCTGAAGCGCCACCCCCGTTGTCGGGTTACTCACCCGAAAATCCAGGGGTGACGAGCCGAATGCCGCAGCATGGACCATGCTGGACACCGTCAAGGGCGCTCGGCGCCGGCGGAGGAGCTGCATGAGCGAGGAGAACGGCCGTCCCGAAGCGGCCGCCGAGGTCGCGAAGGCCCGCAGAGGTCCGTTGCGCCTGCTCAGCCGCACGCTCAACAAGGCCTGGGAAGGCAACATCTTCTCTGAGGCCGCCGAAGCCGCGTTCTGGCAGACGCTGTCCTTGCCGCCGCTGCTGCTGGGTCTCCTCGGCTGCCTCGGTTTCGTCGGCGACTGGTTCGGCCAGGAGGTCGTGACCGCGGTCCACGACCGGATCATCACCTTCAGCAAGACGATCTTCAGCGACAACGCCGTCCACGACATCATCGAGCCGACGGTCAACAGCATCCTGTTCGTCGGCAAGGGCGAGATCGTCTCCGTCGGCTTCCTGATCTCCCTCTGGGCGGGCTCGTCGGCGATGTCGTCGTTCGTCGACGCGATCACCGTGGCGCACGACCAGTACGGCGTCCGCAACGACGTCTGGCAGCGGATCTTCGCGCTGCTGCTGTACCTGGCCGGGCTGGTCATCCTGGTGGTCGGGCTGCCGCTGCTCGCGATCGGGCCGGACCTGCTCCCCCAGTTCTTCCCGACCGACTGGCGCGACACGGTGTCGCTCTGGGTCGGCACGCTGTACTACCCCGTGCTGGCCGTGATGATCGTGCTGGCGCTCACCACGCTCTACAAACTCTCGCTGCCGCGCAGGCTGCCGTGGCACCGCGGGCTGCCGGGCGCGATGCTCGCCATGGTCGTGTTCCTGCTCTCCAGCATCGGGCTGCGGATCTACCTGAACTGGATCACCAAGACCGGCTACACCTACGGCGCGCTCGCCGCGCCGATCGCGTTCCTGTTGTTGATGTTCTTCATCGGGCTCGCGGTGGTCGGCGGTGCCTACTTCAACAGCGCGATCCAGGAACTGTGGCCCGCCAAGGCGACGAAACGCCAGCGCCGGAAATGGCGACGGCTGGAAATGGAACGCGCCGGGGAACGAATCCGTGCCGAAGAGGGACGCAAACTGTGGGAACGGACCACGGTCCCGCTTCGCCGTCCCCGGCAGAACGACGATTCCCCCGATGGTGACGGGGAACACGCGTCGGAACAATCGGTGAACGAAGAAACGCAGAGCGAGACCGATCAGGTGACCGAACGGCGAAGTTGACGCCGTTCGGTCGAGGAACTCATCCCGAAGTCGTACTCCGATTCCACCCGTGGTGTGAATCCAGCCCACCCCCCGCCATGAAAAGCTCGCGGTAATCCGCACGTTCCCGAGTTGTCTTTCTGGGGGATCCCGTCATGTCCACGCTGGCCAGACTGAGCCTGCGCAACCGAAGTCTCATCGGGCTGCTCGCCCTGGTGGTGATCGGCTTCGGCGCCTTCGCCCTGCCGCAGCTGAAGCAGCAGCTGTTCCCGTCCCTGCAATTCCCGCAGGCGCAGATCATCACGCCGTACGCGGGCGCGTCACCGGACGCGGTCGACAGCCAGGTCACCGAGCCGCTCGAAGGCGGCCTTCAGGGCCTGAAGGGTCTCGAAGAGCTGAACTCGACGTCGGCCGAGGGGCTGTCGCGGATCACCGCCCAGTTCGAGTTCGGCACGGACATCGACGCGGCCGTCGGGCAGATCCAGCGCGTCGTCGACGGGCTCAAGGCGCGGCTGCCGCAGAACAGCGAGCCGACGGTGTCGGCGGGGTCCACCGACGACCTCCCGGTCGTGCTGCTCGCCGCCGGGACCACCGGCGACCCGCAGGCGCTCGCGCCCGCGCTGACCGGGGAGGTCGCGCCGGAGCTGCGCAAGATCGACGGCGTCCGCGACGTCGACGTGACCGGCGCGCGCCAGCCGCGGGTCACCATCGCGCTGGACTACGCGAAGCTGGCCGCCGCGGGCGTCGACCCGTCGTCGATCGCCACCACCTTGCAGACCGCCGGTGCCGCGGTCCCGGCCGGGACGCTGACCGAGGGCGACAAGACGCTCACCGTCCAGGTCGGCGGCGGACCGACCACAGTGGACACGATCAAGAACCTTTATCTGACGCCGTCGGCCACCTCGGGGGCGCGTGGGGCCCAGGCCCCCAAGCCCGTGAAGCTCGGTGACGTCGCGGACGTCCAGGCCGGGTTCGCGCCGGCGACGTCGATCACGCGCACCAACGGCAAACCGAGCCTCGGCCTGTCGATCACCATGGTGGAGAACGGGAACGCGGTCGCGATCTCGGAAGCGGTGCGGGACAAGCTGCCCGAGCTGTCGAAGAAGATCGGCGCCGAGATGAGCGTCGTGTTCGACCAGGGCACCCCGGTCAAGGACGCGATCAGCGGCCTGACCACCGAAGGACTGCTGGGGCTGGCGTTCGCGGTCGTGGTGATCCTGCTGTTCCTGATGTCGCTGCGCTCCACGCTCGTGACGGCGGTGTCGATCCCGCTCTCGGTGGTCGTGGCGCTGCTGGCGTTGTGGACCGGCGATCTGTCGCTGAACCTGCTCACCCTCGGCGCGCTCACGATCGCCATCGGGCGGGTGGTCGACGACTCGATCGTGGTGCTGGAGAACATCAAACGACATCTGGCGTACGGCGAGGAGAAGCAGCGCGCGGTCCTCGACGGCGTGCGCGAGGTGGCGGGAGCCGTGACCTCGTCCACCCTCACCACCGTCGCGGTGTTCCTGCCGATCGCCTTCGTGGGCGGGTTCGTCGGCGAGCTGTTCTCCCCGTTCGCGATCACGGTCACCGTGGCGTTGCTGGCGTCGCTGCTGGTCTCGCTGACGATCGTGCCGGTGCTGGCGTACTGGTTCCTCAAGCCGCCGAAGACCCCCGCGAACGAGCACGAGGCCGAGCTCACCCGGCAGGCGGCCGAGGACAAGGAGCGGCGCGGGCTGCTGCAGCGCGGGTACGTGCCGGTGATCCGGTTCGCCACCCGGCGCCGGGTGGCCGTGGTCCTGCTGGCGCTGATCATCTTCGGCGGCACGGTCGGGCTGGCGTCGCAGCTGAACACCAACTTCCTCGACCAGTCCGGCTCGACCACGCTGAGCCTTTCGCAGAAGCTGCCGCCCGGCACCAGCCCCGAGGCCAAGGAGAAGGCCGCCGGCGCGGTGGAGCAGGCGCTCACCGCCGAACCGGCCGTCGAGACCTACCAGGTCAGCATCGGCGGCGGGAACTTCTTCGGCGGTGGCGGGACGGCGACCAACATCCAGGTCACCGTCGCCAAGGACACCGACCTCGACGCGCTCTCGGATCGCTTGCGGGGCAAGCTGGACAAGCCAGAACTCGGCGAGGTCAAGATCGGCGCCGAAGCGGGCGGGTTCAACTCGGACCAGGTGTCGATCACCGTCACCGCACCGAACGAGGCAGCACTGAAGCCGGCCGCCGAGCAGGTCCGCCAGGCCCTCTCCGGGGTGTCGGACCTGACCGAGGTGACCAGTGACCTCGCGCAGGGCGCGCCGCGCGTGCAGGTCGAGGTCGACGCCGCCAAGGCCGCCGCGAGCGGGCTTTCGGCGACCACGATCGGCCAGATCGCGAACCAGGCCATCGCCGGCCGCACGGTGACCCAGCTGCCGGTGGACGGTCAGCGCACGGACATCGTGCTGCGGGCGGGTTCGGCCCCGGTGTCGGTCGACGCGGTCAAGGCGCTGCCGATCCCGGGCGCGACCGGCGTCGTCCGGCTGGACTCCGTCGCGGACGTGTCCACTGTGGACGGCCCGGCCGCAGTGCACCGCACCTCGGGTGAGCTGAGCACCACGGTCACCGCCAAGAACACCGGCGCGGACCTGGCCGCCACCACGAAGGCCATCCAGTCCAAATTGGACGGGCTGACCTTCACCGGCGGCGCGGCGTACAAGCTCGGCGGGGTCAGCGAGGACCAGCAGGAGGCCTTCGGGAACCTGTTCCTCGCGCTGCTGGCCGCGGTCGCGATCGTGTACCTGATCATGGTGGCGACGTTCCGCAGCCTGCTCCAGCCGCTGATCCTGCTGGTGTCGATCCCGTTCGCGGCGACCGGCGCGATCGGGCTGCTGCTGGCCACCGGGACCGCGCTCGGCCTGCCCGCGCTGATCGGGATGCTGATGCTCGTCGGCATCGTGGTGACCAACGCGATCGTGCTGATCGACCTGATCAACCAGTACCGGGCCGCGGGGATGAGCGTCGCGGACGCCGTCGTCGAGGGCGGCAGGCGGCGGCTGCGGCCGATCCTGATGACCGCGGCGGCGACCATCTTCGCGCTGGTCCCGATGGCGCTCGGGCTGACCGGCCAGGGCGGGTTCATCGGGCAGCCGCTGGCGATCGTGGTCATCGGCGGGCTGGTCAGCTCGACCCTGCTGACGCTGATCCTGGTGCCGACGCTGTACACGACGGTCGAGACACGGAAAGAGAAGCGTCGCGCGAAGAAGGACGCTCGCCGGTCCCCTTCGGAAGCGCCGTCCTCCGAGACGCTGACTCCGGAGCCGACCGCGTAGGGGTCTCGTGAGTCCTGGGGGGGTGGGAGGAAGGCGCGCCGGGCCTGGTGGGGGCCCGACGCGCCTTTCGCCGCTCCGCAATCAGTCGACTAAGCGCGCGGGTGTCGTGAGTGTTTTGGGTCGTTCTAACGACACTTTTCACTCACGACCACTGGACCGACCCGGTGGTTTCGCGTGACTGGTCGGACGGCACGTGTGATCAGACGGACGACACGTGTGGCTGGATGGACGACGCCTGTGCACAGCCGGGTCCCGTCCCGCCGATCACGAGTGTCGTCCGTCTGATCACGAGTGTCGTCCCTCCCGTCACGCGAAACGGTCCGGCCGTAGGTACCTGAGACACGGTTGGCCCCAACCCGAATCTCCACTCACGGACCACCCCGCCCCGGCGCGCGCCGGGGATCCGAGGGCGGACGCGTGTCCGCCGGCGCAGGTCACGTGATTGGGGCCGTGACTCGCGTGCTTGGGCGAGTTACGGCTTCAAACACGCGAGTCACGGCTCCGAGCACGGGTCTTACGCTTTCCGGAACCGCCAGGTCTTGCTGTCGAAAGCCACGCACCACGAAGGCGACAGCACGACCACCCGCAGGGTCCCGTCGGCGGCGACGTCGATGCCCTCGGTCTCGAAGTTCCCGCTGCACGTGCTCTTCAGTGGGAGTTGCCCCAGCGAGGTCACCCGCCCGGTGACGTCCGAACCGGACAGCGCACTGGAGAGATCCACCTGCAGCAGCGGCTTGGTCGTCCCGAAGAGCGAGCCCTCGGGGTCGTCGGACGAGCACAGCAGGCGCGTCGCGGTGACGAAGTCGCAGCCCTGGATGTCCCGCACCGGCTTGTCGAGCCGGATCGCGGACGAGTAGGGCAGGTTCGCCGACGGGTTCGTGTGCGCGACGCCGGGCATCGGGTGCACGAGGAGCCGGTCCATGGTGCCCCACTCGCCCGCCACCATCCAGCGCGCGTCGGGCGTCACTGCGGCGAACGAGTTGTTGTTCGCTTCCCACGACTCCAGCGCGTGCTTGTAGTTCGCCCATTTCCCGTCGGGCGACTCGACGCGGAAGAGCTTCTCTCCCCTGTCGTCACGCTGGTACGGCTCGACGTACCAGCCCTGGGCGGAGCCCGGGTCGCCGACGTGGCCCCAGCCCTGCGAGGAGAGGTCCACGGGAACGGTGGTGATCCCGGTATAGCGGTAGACGGTCCCGGACGGCCGCTCGATGGTGGCCAGGCCCTGGCCCTCGTCGAGCGGGCGGGCGTTGTCCGAACCGACCG
The DNA here is from genome assembly GCF_001995215.1 of Amycolatopsis azurea DSM 43854. Lineage (GTDB taxonomy): Bacteria > Actinomycetota > Actinomycetes > Mycobacteriales > Pseudonocardiaceae > Amycolatopsis > Amycolatopsis azurea. The sequence goes on along the minus strand of NZ_MUXN01000016.1, from coordinate 79,802 downwards.
TGGTCCAGCCGGTGACGGCTTGGGCGGCGGCGGGTGAGAACACCGCGACCAACGCGGCGATGGCGAGCACGATCCCGGTTCTACGCATGAAGGCTCCGTCCCGGCGGGGTTTCGCTGGCGGGTACTGATTACCAGCGAATACCGGGACGGGCAGCCACCATGTGAAGGATTTTCAGATTTTGTCCGGTTTCGGACACCGGACGGCCATGGCTCAGTCGCCCGGCTTGAGACCGTCGTAGATCTTCTTGCAGTCCGGGCAGACCGGCGAACCGGGCTTCGCCGACTTCGTCACCGGGAAGACCTCGCCGCACAGCGCCACCACGTGCGTGCCCATGACCGCGCTCTCGGCGATCTTGTTCTTGCGCACGTAGTGGAACATCTTCGGCGCGTCGTCATCGGTGCCGTCGGTGCCCTCGGGACGGGTATCCGGCTTCGGAAGGGTCTGTGTACTCACCCCTCCATAATGCCCCAAATCCTCCTGCGCACACCGGCGACCTGGCAGGATCTCGCCCATGTTCCAGAAGGTGCTCGCGACATTCGGATCGGGCGGGGCGAAGATCGACGCCCGGCTGCTCGACCGCACGGTCTCCCCCGGCAGACCCCTGCGCGGTGAGGTCCTGCTGCTCGGCGGTGAAGTCGATCAAGAGATCAACGGCCTTTCGGTGAAGCTGCTCGCCAGGGTCACCCTCCCGGACGAGCGCCGACCCGGCGTCGAGGACCTCGAGTTCGGCACCCAGCAGCTGGCGGGCAGCGAGCGGATCGGGCCGGGCCAGCAGGTCCGGATCCCGTTCGAGGTCGCCCTGCCCTGGGAGACGCCGATCTCGAGCGTGTTCGGCAAGCCGCTGAACGGCATGGCCGTAGGCCTTCAGACCAGCCTCGACATCGCGAACTCCGTCACCGACCCGGTCGACGTCGACGGCGCAGCGATCGAGCCGCTGCCCGCGCAGAAGCGGATTCTGGATGCCTTCAGCCGGATCGGCTTCGTCTTCCGCGAGGCCGTGCTGGAACGCGGCCGGATCAACGGCGCGACGCAGCAGCTCCCGTTCTTCCAGGAGATCCGCTTCACCCCCTCGCCGCGGTTCGCGCCCGCGTTCACCTCCGTGGCGGTGACGTTCCTGTCCTCTCCGTCGGAGACACAGGTCGTGCTGGAGGTGACCAAACGGGTCCGGGTGTCCAAGAGCGGCGGGTTCGGCGGGCGCGGGCAGGAGTTCCTCGGCCTGTTCAAGGTCGACCACGCCGCGCTGGACCGGGTCAAGTGGGAGCCGCAGCTCGAAGGCTGGCTGCACGAGGTGGCCAAAGCGCGCGGAATCTTCGACTGAGATGGACTGGCCGACCGCGATCACCAGGCTCGGTGGCGATCACCAGATCGCCGCCGTCGCGTGGGACGACCTCCAGACCCGCTACGCCCAGCCGCACCGCCGCTATCACGATCTGCGGCACGTCACGGCCGTCGCCCGCGACAGCGGGGCCCTCGCCGTCGCGTTCGGCCTGAGCTCGCGCGAGCGGGCCCTCGTCGCCATCGCCGCCTGGACGCACGACGTCGTCTACGACGCCCGCCCCGGCGAGGACGAGCAGGCGAGCGCGGCCTGGACCCGCGACGAACTCACCAACGCCCGGGTGCCGGCGGCCGAGATCACCCGCGCGGAGGACCTGGTGCTCAGCACGATCCACCACGCCGCCCCGGACGACGACCTCCTCGCCACCGCCTTGCTCGACGCCGACCTCGCGATCCTCGGTTCTTCGCCGGAGAGCTACACGGAGTACGCGAAGGGCGTCCGGGAGGAGTACTCGATCTACTCCGACGAGGACTGGCGAGCGGGCCGCGCGAGCGTGCTCGAGAACCTGCTGGCCCAGCCGAGGCTGTACCGCAGCGACATCGCGCGGGCACGCTGGGAGAGCAAGGCGCGCGAGAACCTGGCGAACGAACTGACCCGCTGGCGTGGCGCGGAGCCGGATCACCGATGATGTTCGTTCGTGACTCCGCAACTGTCCCTTCACGAAGAGGTCGCCTCCGCCCTCGCCGACGGTGATCCCGTCGTCGCGCTGGAGAGCACCATCCTCTCCCACGGTCTCCCGCCCGGCCGCAACCTCGACGTCGCCCGGCGGCTGGAGAAGGTCGTGCGGGACGGTGGCGCCGTCCCCGCGGCCATCGCCGTGCTCGACGGCGTCCCGCTGATCGGCCTCACCGGCGAGCAGCTGGAACGCGTCTGCGCGCCCGGCGCGGACCTGGACAAGCTCTCCCTGCGCGACATCGGCCCCGCCGTCGGCCTCGGCCGCTCCGGGGCGACGACGGTCGCGAGCACCGCGGCGCTGGCCGCCGCGGCCGGGATCGGCATGTTCGCCACCGGCGGGCTCGGCGGAGTGCACCAAGGCGCGGCTCAGAGCTGGGACGTCTCGGCGGATCTGGGCGTCCTCGCGAAGGTGCCGACCACGGTCGTCTGCTCCGGGGTGAAGTCGGTGCTCGACATCGCCGCGACGCTCGAACTGCTGGAGACCAACTCGGTACCCGTGCTGGGTTACCGGACCGGCGAGTTCCCCGCGTTCTACCTCCGCTCGTCCGGCTTCGAGGTGCCGTGGCGGGTCGACGACGTCACGCAGGCCGCCGCCGTCATCGCGGCGCACCGGGCGCACGCGGATTCCGGTGTGCTGCTGGCGAATCCGATCCCCGAAGCGTCCGAAATGGACAAAGAGCTGCACGACCGGCTGCTCGCCGAGGGGCTGGAACTGCTGAAGTCCCAAGGGGTGCACGGCAAGGACGTCACGCCGGTACTGCTGGAGCACTTCCACACCGCGAGCGACGGGGTGAGCCTCGACGCGAACGAGGCACTGGTCCTGTCCAACGCGGAACTGGCCACCGCGGTGGCCGTCGCGCTCGCCGGGAACGCGGCATGAGCGGCGGCATCGTCGTCGTCGGCGACGTCGGCCTCGACGTGGTCGCGCGGCACGAGGGACCGATCCCGCACGGCGGCGACATCCGCGCGAAGGTCCACTTCACCAGCGGCGGCGCGGGCGCGAACACCGCGCTCTGGCTGCGGGCCGAAGAGGTCGAGACCACGCTGGTCGCCCGGATCGGCGACGACTCCGGCGGCCGGATGGTGAAGAGCGAACTGGAAGCGGCGGGCGTCCGCTGCGAGTTCGCCGTGGACCCCGAGGAACCGACCTTCTGCGTCGTCGTGCTCGTCGACGGCGCCGGTGAGCGGAGCATGCTCGCCGACCGCGCCGCGAACGCGAAGTTCAGCCCCGAGGACATCACCGAGGCGGCGCTGGCCGGGGCGAGTCACCTGCATCTCTCGGGCTACGTCCTGCTGTATCCGTCGTCGCGGCCCGCGGCGCTCGCCTCGCTGGCGGCGGCGAAGAAGGCCGGGCTGACGACGTCGGTCGACCCACAGGCGGCGACGCTGATCACCGATCCGGCGGCCTTCCTCGACGACGTGCGCGGCGTCGACCTGCTGATGCCGAACACGAGCGAACTGGTCGCGCTGACCGGGTCGAGCGATCCCGAAGCGGCGAAGGAACTGCTGGACTACGTCGGCGAAGTCGTGGTCACCGCCGGTCTCGACGGCGCGAGCTGGGTGGACGCGAGCGGCACCATCACTTCGGTGCCTTCGCAGCCCGCGGAGTGCGTCGACTCGACCGGTGCCGGGGACGCCTTCGACGCCGGTGTGCTGGCGGCGTGGCTACGCGGCGAGTCCACCGTGGAGGTCCTGCGCGCGGGCACCCGGCTGGGCGCCCGCGCCGTGGCGAAGGTCGGGCCGCAGCCCTGATCAACCGCCGTCGATGACCTGGTGGCCGCCGCCTTCGATGCGGGTCGGTTCGGCCTGGTAGCGGTTGACCGACTCGCTCTTGCGCGGCGGCCGGTCGTTGGCGACCAGGACGGCGATCCAGGGCAGCGGGATCGAGATCGCGATCAGCGCCAGCGCGAGCCACCAGGTCTGGTAGAAGATCCCGGCGAGGATGAGGCACGGGATGCGGAACGACATCATGATGATGTACTTCCGCTTCCGCTTGGCGAGCTGGTCTTCGTAGGACGGGGCGGCTTCGGTGATCAGCACCGGAGCGGGTTCCCTCGGTTCGGGACCGTGGGCGGGCGCGTTCACAGCACCACCTCCGGCTTCCATGCTCCCACTCCCCGGGCTCATCCGACACCTGGGTGGGTGAACCGGTGCAGGGCCGCGACGACGAGCGTCTCGACACCGGTCGCGAGCGTCGGATGCGGGATCGGCGCGAAGAGCGGCGAGTGGTTGGACGGGATGTCCTGCTCGAACCGTCCGGCGGTCATCGCGGCGATGACCTGCTCCGCGTCCAGCCCGCCGACCAGCCAGAACACCGACGGCACCCCGGCGGCGCGGCCGAACTCGCTGAAGTCCTCGCTGCCGGTGACCAGTGGCGCGGGCATCACGCGGCCGTCGCCGAAGTGGTCGTGGAAGGCGGCCGCGAGACCTTCGGTCGCCTTCTCGTCGTTCTCGGTGACCGGGAACGTGCCGATCCGCTCGATCTCCGGCGGTTTCGGCGCGCCCGCGGTGGCGGCCTCACCGTGGACGATCCGCTCGACGGCCGCGACGACCCGCTCCCGCACCGCCTGGTCGAACGACCGGATGTTGACCTCGAGCACGGCGTGGTCGGCGATGATGTTGTGCGCGGTGCCGACGTGCAGCGAGCCGATGGTCACCACCGCGGATTCGGTCGCCGAGATCTCCCGCGACACGATGGTCTGGAGCTTGAGCACCACCGAGGCGGCGAGCACGGCGGGGTCCACCGTGGTCTCGGGGCGCGAGCCGTGCCCGCCCCGGCCGTGCAGCGTGATGCGGAGCGCGTCGGTGGCCGCCATGATCACGCCCGGCCTGGTGAGCACCCACCCGGCCGGACCGGGGACGACGTGCTGGCCGAGGACGACGTCGGGTTCGCCGGCGGGGCCGAAGACCCCGTCGGCGACCATCCCGACGGCACCGTCCCCGGCTTCCTCACCCGGCTGGAAAACGACCATCAGCGTGCCCGACCAGTGCTCGCGGCCGGACGCGAGCAGCGAGGCGGCGCCGGAGAGCCAGGTGGCGTGCATGTCGTGACCGCAGGCGTGCATGACCGGGACGTCGCGGCCGTCGGCGTCGACCCCGCGCGCGGTGCTCGCGTACGGCAGTCCGGTCTTTTCCTCGACCGGGAGCGCGTCGATGTCGGCGCGCAGCATCACCTTCGGGCCGGGACCGTTGCGCAGCACGCCCAGGACGCCGGTGCGCCCGATTCCGGTGTGCACCTCGTAACCGTCGGCCTTCAGGCGCCGGGCCAGTTCGGCGGCGGTGCGGGTTTCGGCGAACGACAGTTCCGGGTGCCGGTGGAGGTCGGTGTACAGGTCTTCCAATCCGGGCAGCGCCGCTTGCAGCGGTGCCAGGACACGTTCGAGGCTCACGACCACATCCTGGCAGTATTACCGAACGTGAGCACACGAGCGGCCCTCCCCGACCTGTCCGACGACGTCTGCGCGAGGCTGCGGGACGCCTTCCGCCGGACCGGTTACGACACCGACGGTGTGGTCGACGCCCTCGGACCGGCGCACGCCGCACTCGGGCGCGGCGAACCCGAACCCGCTTATCGCGCGACCCGCGACTCCGGCGACCTCGGCACCCTGATCCGGTTGTTCCTGCTGGGGTCGACCGAAGCGGAGAAGGACGTCGAGGCCGCTTTCGCGCCGCTGTCCCTCGATGACGCGGTCGCCGCCACGCTGCTCGTGCCCGCCGCCGACGGCTACCGGGCCGGTCTCGACGTGCGTCCGCACGGCGACGACGAAGGCTCGTGGTGGGTCGTCTCCGACCTCGACGCCGACATCCTGGGCAAGACCGTGCCCGAAGACCACGTGCTCGGCGTCGGCCACGCCTCGATGAGCCTGGTCCGGGCCACCAGCCGCCGCGAGGTCGGCAGCCTGCTCGACGTCGGCACGGGCAACGGCGTCCAGGCGCTGCACGCCACCCGGCACGCGAAGAAGGTCACCGCGACCGACGTCTCGGCCCGCGCGCTGGCATTGGCCGCGGCCACCTTCCGGCTCAACGAACTGGACGTCGAACTCGTCAAGGGCGAATGGTTCGCGCCGGTCGCGCGGCGCCGGTTCGACCAGATCGTCTGCAATCCGCCGTTCGTGGTCGGCCCGCCGCGGGTGGACTACACCTACCGCGACTCCGGTCTCGCCGGCGACGACGCCAGCGCGCTCGTGGTGCGGCAGCTGCCTGGGTTCCTCAACGACGGCGGCACCGGCCAGCTCCTGGCGTCCTGGCTGCACGTCGAGGGCGAGGACTGGGGCGATCGGGTGACCCGCTGGCTGCCCGCCGAGACCGACGCGTGGTTCGTCCAGCGGGACATCGCGGATCCGGGCCTCTATGTCGGCACGTGGCTGCGCGACGCCGGCATCGACCCCCGCTCCCCCGAAGGCCGCGCGAAATCCGGCGCATGGCTCGACTGGTTCGCCGAAAACGACGTCTAGGGCATCGGTTTCGGCTTCGTCACCCTTCGCCGGGCGGGCGGCGCGACCCCGACGATCGTGTGCGAGGACCTGCGCCAGGCCTACGACGACCCGCTGGGCGCCGAAGCGGCGAACTGGCTGGATCGGGTGGAATGGCTGCGCGCCAACGGCGATTCCCTCCTCGATGTCCGTTTCCGGGTCCCGGAAAGCGTTCTTCTGGAGAGCGTCGCCGAGCCGGGCGAGGAGGGCTGGGCCACGACCGTGCGGCGGTTGCACCGCACCGACGGGCCCGGGTGGTCGCACGAGGTCGACGAGCTCGCCACCCGGCTCCTCGCGGGGTGCCAGGGCGCACTGCCGCTGGAGGACCTGATCGTGCTCCTGGCGGCCGCCCAGGGCCTCGAACCGGAGGAGCTGGCCGAAGCCGCGCTGCCGGTCGTCCGGGAACTGGTCCGGCACGGCATGCTCCTCCCCGCCGCCTGATGCGGGCGGTGGTGGCGAGGGTCACGGAAGCGAGCGTGACCGTCGGCGACGAGGTGACGGGCGCCATCGACGAACCAGGATTGCTGGTACTGCTGGGAATCCACGCCGACGACGAGCTGTCGAAGGTGCCCACGATGGCCCGCAAACTGCACGAAGCTCGCATTCTTCGTGACGAGGAGTCGTGTGCCACCGCGGGCGCTCCCCTGCTCGTCGTAAGCCAGTTCACCCTTTACGGGGACACTCGCAAAGGCCGCCGTCCGTCGTGGACGGCGGCCGCCCGCCCCGAGATCGCCGAACCTCTCGTGTCCGCCGTCGTGGACGCCTTGCGCGAACGTGGCGCGCGGGTCGAGACCGGCCGTTTCGGAGCGATGATGGCGGTGCGGAGCGTGAACGACGGTCCCTTCACTCTCCTCATAGAGGTCTAGACCACATAGGTTTCTCCCCCGCGCGGGCATTCTCAGGAAAAGCTCAGGGTTGGTCGAGCAACGTCCCAGGTCAGCCACCCGTCTCTCCTGTAGCGGTCGGGAACGTTTTCGGACCTCCCGGCGTTGAGCCAAGTGTCCAGCCAAGCTGGGCCGACGAGGAGTAGCGGGTTTTCCACAGGGCTTGCTACGCCGAGGCGGATCCGGCGGACAACCGCAGCACGTTCAGCCCGTGACCGGGGAGGCAGAATGTCAGTCCAGACTCTCGAACGCGAAGCGCGCGGGATTCGCGAGCGCCGTATCCCGGCGCAATCCACCCAGGAGCCGGTGAGCACGGGGGCGCTCACCGACGCCGACCTCGACGCCCAGAGCCCGGCCGCGGACCTCGTTCGCGTGTACCTCAACGGAATCGGCAAGACGGCCCTGCTGTCCGCCGCCGACGAGGTCGAGCTGGCCAAGCGCATCGAAGCCGGTGTGTTCGCCCAGCACATGCTGGACACGACCGAAGGTCTCACACCGAAGCGGCGCTCGGAGATGTCCGCGCTCGTGCGTGACGGCCACGTCGCGAAGAACCACCTGCTGGAGGCCAACCTCCGCCTCGTGGTCTCGCTCGCGAAGCGCTACACCGGCCGGGGGATGCCGCTGCTCGACCTGATCCAGGAGGGGAACCTGGGTCTGATCCGCGCGGTGGAGAAGTTCGACTACTCCAAGGGGTTCAAGTTCTCGACCTATGCCACCTGGTGGATCCGCCAGGCCATCACCAGGGGAATGGCCGACCAGGGACGCACCATCCGGCTGCCGGTCCACCTGGTGGAACAGGTGAACAAGCTGGCCCGCATCAAGCGCGATCTGCACCAGCAGCTCGGGCGGGACGCGACCCACGAGGAGCTGGCCGCCGAATCGGGCATCCCGGCGCACAAGATCTCCGACCTGCTCGACCACTCGCGTGACCCGGTGAGCCTCGACATGCCGGTCGGCACCGAGGAGGACGCCCCGCTCGGTGACTTCATCGAGGACTCCGAGGCGACCGACGCCGAGAGCGCCGTGATCTCCGGTCTGCTCCAGGACGACCTGCGCCGCGTGCTCGCGACGCTGGACGACCGGGAGTCCCAGGTGATCCGCCTGCGCTACGGCCTCGACGACGGCCAGCCGCGCACGCTCGACCAGATCGGCAAGCACTTCGGGCTGTCCCGTGAGCGCGTTCGGCAGATCGAGCGAGAGGTCATGTCGAAGCTTCGTCAGGGTGAGCGGGCGGACCGCCTGCGCGCCTACGCTTCGTAGCCTTTCGCTGAGCCCTTTGGGCGCGGAAAAGTGACACCCGTTCGGCAGCGTTGACTTATGACCTGCGTCACGAGACCGTCGAGCAGGTCATTAAGTCTTCGCGGTCGGGTGTTCGCGCCCGGATCGCTTTCCCCGGGAGGTCGGGTCCGTCGGGGTGGGCCCGGCCTCCCGAACTAATTTGTACGGCGCCGCGACAAATTGCAGCGGCGACAATGTGCACTGCGGGAATTGCAGTCGGTCCAGGTGGTCGTGAGTGGTAAGTGACGTTAGAACGTCACTTACCACTCACGACCCACTCGCGTCGGCACCCACTGGCAGTGGCCCCGGTTACTTCAGCCGTGGCCCGTCCGCCCTGGCGCCCGGGCTTGGGTACCGTGAGCGGGTTCCCGATGCCGGCAAAGGAGCCCGCGCAGTGGCGCCCACCACGTTCCAGCACACCGAAGTCCTTCCGCTCGCCAAGGACACCCGCACCGAATACCGGCTTCTCGGCACCGAAGGTGTCGAGGTCGTCGAGGCCGCGGGCCGGAAGTTCCTCAAGGTCGAGCCCGAGGCGCTGACCAAGCTCGCCAAGACCGCGATCACCGACATCCAGCACCTGTTGCGCTCGTCACACCTGGCCCAGCTGCGCGCGATCGTCGACGACCCCGAGGCCAGCGGCAACGACCGGTTCGTCGCGATGGACCTGCTGCGCAACGCGGCGATCTCCGCAGGCGGCGTCCTCCCGATGTGCCAGGACACCGGCACCGCGATCGTGATCGGCAAGCGCGGCGAAGGCGTGCTCACCGGCGCCGACGACGAGCGCGCGCTGTCCCGGGGCATTTTCGACGCCTATCAGGAGCTGAATCTGCGCTATTCGCAGATGGCGCCGGTGAATTTCTGGGATGAGCGGAATACCGGCACGAACCTGCCCGCGCAGATCGAGCTTTATCACAAAGACGGTCAAGGCGACCCGAGCTACGAATTCCTGTTCATGGCCAAGGGCGGCGGCAGCGCGAACAAGACGTTCCTCTATCAGGAAACGAAAGCGGTCCTGAACCCGAAGCGGCTCGCGAAGTTCCTCGACGAGAAACTGCGCAGCCTCGGCACCGCCGCCTGCCCGCCGTACCACCTCGCGATCGTCGTCGGCGGCACGTCGGCGGAGTTCAATCTGAAGGTCGCGAAGCTGGCTTCGGCCCGCTATCTCGACGACCTCCCCACCGAGGGTTCCGAGCTGGGCCACGGTTTCCGCGACGTCGACCTCGAACAGCAGGTACTGGAGATGACGCGCCAGTTCGGTATCGGCGCGCAGTTCGGCGGCAAGTACTTCTGCCACGACGTCCGCGTGATCCGCCTGCCGCGCCACGGCGCGTCCTGCCCGGTCGGCGTGGCCGTCTCGTGCTCGGCCGACCGTCAGGCCAAGGCGAAGATCACCGCCGACGGCGTGTTCCTGGAGCAACTGGAACGCGACCCGGCACAGTTCCTGCCGGACGTCACCGAGGACGACCTGTCCGACGAGGTCGTGACCGTCGACCTGAACCGGCCGATGGCCGAGATCCGCGCGCAGCTCTCGCAGCTGCCGGTGAAGACGCGCCTGTCGCTGACCGGCCCGCTCGTCGTCGCCCGCGACATCGCGCACGCGAAGATCGCCGAGCGGCTCGACGCGGGTGAAGAGATGCCGCAGTACCTTCGCGACCACCCCGTGTACTACGCGGGCCCGGCGAAGACGCCCGAGGGCTACGCGTCGGGTTCCTTCGGGCCGACCACCGCGGGCCGGATGGACTCCTACGTCGAGCAGTTCCAGGCCGCCGGCGGCTCGCTGGTGATGCTGGCGAAGGGCAACCGGTCCAAGAAGGTGACCGCCGCGTGCAACGAGCACGGCGGGTTCTACCTCGGCTCGATCGGTGGCCCGGCCGCGCGGCTCGCGCAGGACTGCATCAAGAAGGTCGACGTCCTCGAGTACGCCGAGCTGGGGATGGAAGCGGTCTGGAAGATCGAGGTCGAGGACTTCCCCGCGTTCATCGTCATCGACGACAAGGGCAACGACTTCTTCGAGGCCACTTCGGAACCGGTACTGCAGATCAGCTTCCGCTGACACCCGGGTCCGTGAAGGCCTCCTTGAGGGACTCTGGGTCCCTCAAGGAGGCCTTCACGGACTTCCGGCGAGCCGTCACCGCATCTGCTTCAGCACCACGGTCCGCTCACCCAGCGGCGACGACAGCGCCACCGAGATCACCGGATGCCGGATGTCCATGGTGCACATCTGGCCCGTCTGGCCCTTCAGTTCGGTCAGGTTGACGGTGACACGGTTCCCGTCCTGCTGCGCGGCCTCCGCCGTCGCGTGCCCGCAGCCGCCTTCCTGGCCGCGGATGTTCAGGATCGTCCCGCCGTTGCTGGTGTACACCTCACGCGGGTAGTCCGCGGGCAGCGCCGACGCGTCGAGCTGCTTGTCCGGCAGCTTCGTGCTGCCTTCCGGGACCTCCTGCCGCGGCGCGCCCGGCTGCCCGGGCAGGCTGCCCGGCACGGAAGGCGCCGATGTCGGCGCCGAGGACGGCGGCACGGTCGGCGACGGCGGGACGGTACTCAGGGTGCCGCTCCCGGGTCCGGCCGCGGGTTCCGCCGCCTGGTTCTGCGCCCCGCAGGCGGATACCGCAACGACGATCAGGCCAAGGCCGATGACATTCGTTAAGTACCTCATGCGACTGGGACGGAACGAAGCCTCCGTGGGGTTGCACATGATCTCAACCCGCTTCCAGGACGACGGCCCGCGAGCCGACCGGCTCGGCGAGTTTCACCGGCAGGACGGCGTAGCGGATGACCTGCGGGCACATCTGGCCCGGCTTGCCGTGGTCGATCTTCACCTTGACCACGACCCGCTGCGCGTTCTCTTCGGCGAGGTTCGCCGTCGCCTCGTCGCAGCCGCTCAGTTCGATGTGCACGTTCAGGCCGCCGTTCTCCGCGCTGACCTGCGCGGGCACCTTCGCGTTGACCTGGGACGGCGGCAGCATCTTGTCCATCGGCGGCGGGCCGACGGTCGGCCGCGACATCGGTGGTTTCGCCACCGGCGGGCTCGCCGGGAGCGAGGTGGGCAGATCCGAGGGACTGGTGACCGGTGGGGTGCTCGTGTTCGCCGGTGCTCCCGGGCCGCCCGCGCCGCAGGCGGCCGCGGCGACGAGCACGAGCCCCGCGCCCAGCGTCTTCGCTGCGTTCTTCATGGCGGCTAGACGGAGCCACGACCCCATCGGGTTGCATCAACGCTGTGTCCTTCAACGCTGGGCGGCCCGCCCGCGGGCCAGTCCGAGGATCACCACCCCGGCGAGGGTGACGGCCAGCAGCAGCACCGTGCTCGCCGACGCCAGGAACACCTGCCCCCGGTCCGTGAGCGCGAAGATGCTCGCGGGCAGTGTGCGCCAGTCCGGCGGGTACAGCATCATCGTCGCGCCCAGTTCGCCCATCGACATCGCCAGCGCGAGACTCGCCGACGCCGAGATCGACGGCAGCAGCACCGGCAACCGCACCCGCAGCAGCACACGGACCGGCCCCGCGCCGAGGCTCGCCGCGGCCTGCGCCAGCAACGGGTCCATCCGCGCGATAGCGGCGGAGACGGTGCTGTAGGAGAACGGCAGCAGGATCATCACGTGCCCGAGCAGCACGATCCAGCGCGTGCCGTTGAAGGCCAGCGGAGGACGGCTGAACGCGACCAGCAGCGCCAGTCCCAGCACCACCGACGGCACCGCGATCGGCAGGTGGAACAGGGTGTCGACCACCTTCCGCAGCTTGGACGGCGCGGACTGCGACGCGAGCGCGGCCCACGTCCCCAGCAGTACCGAGAACGCCGACGCGATGACCCCGGTCTGGATGCTCACCGAGAGGCTCGCGAACGTCTCCCCGGACAACGCCTGCGCGAAATGCGACCCGGTGAGCGCTCCCGGCAGCAATCCCGTCCAGTTCCCGGCGACCGAAGCCAGCACGATCATCAGCAGCGGCGCCAGCACGATCGCGGTGAACAGCACCGCGAACACCGCCCACAGCAGGAAACGGCTACGCCTGGTCCACAGCAGCATGACGGCCTCCCTTCGTCAGTCGCCGGTAGGTTCCGTACAGCGCGAGGGAGAACACGACGTTGACCACCGCGATGACGCACGCCTGCGGGAAGTCGAAGGTGACGATTCCCTTGCCGTAGACCAGCATCGGCAACGTCGTGACGTCCTTGGCGCCGAGGAACAGCACGATGCCGAACTCGTTCATCGCCAGCAGCATGGTCAGGCAGGCGCCGGAAGCCAGTGACGGCAAGGCCTCCGGCAGGATCACCTGGCGCAGCACGCGGCCGGGTTTCGCGCCGAGGCTGGCCGCGACCTCCATCTGCGCCGACGACACCTGGCCGAACGCGGCGAGCGCCGGGCGCATCACGAACGGTGTGTAGAAGGTGATCTCCGCCAGCAGGATCCCGAACGGCGAGTACAGGAACCCGCCCGCGCCGAGGATGCCCGCGCTGCCGTAGATGAAGGTGAACGCGAGCGCGATGAGGAACGAGGGGAACGCGAGCACGGTGTCCACCAGCCGCGAAAGCGTCCGCGCGCCGGGGAACGGCACGAAGGCGATCACCAGCGCGAGGAACGTCCCGAGCACCACGCAGCCCGCGGTGGCGCCGAGGGCGAGCGCGACGGTCTTCCAGGCGGCGTCCCGGAATTCCGCCGAGCCCAGGACGTCGAGCCACACCGAAAGACCGAATTCGCCGGACTTCGATTCCAGGGACTGGAGCACGACCAGCACCAGCGGGTAGCCGAAGAAGCCGAGCAGGACGAGCACCGGTGGCAGCAGGAGCCAGCCGCGGCCGGGCTGTTTCTCCCGCCGCCGCGCCGGTGCCGCCGCGGCGGCCAGGGCGAGGCCGGTCATCCGATGCCCACCAGCGGACAACCGTCCGGAATGGACACTCCGACCTTCTCCCCCACCCCGGGCAGCCCCTCGACGTCCGGTACCTCGGCCCGGACCTCGCCGCCGTCGTGCGCGAGTTCGAGGTCGAGCCGGAAGCCCGTGCCGCGCCATTGCACACCGCGCAGCACGGCGGGCAGCGCGCCCGGGGTGTCCACCGCGGTGATCCCGACCCGGTGCGGCCGCACGCCGAGCGCGACGGACTGCCCGGCCCGGAACGTCCCGGACGGGTCGGCCGCCAGTTCGCGGTCGCCGAGCCGGACCCGGGTGCCATCGGGCTGGATCAGCTCCACCGGGATGAGGTTGGACGCGCCGAGGAAACTCGCGGTGAACTCCGTCGAGGGCCGCTGGTAGAGCTCGCGGCTCGGCCCGAGTTCGACCAGCTTCGAGTCGCGCATGACGGCGATCCGGTCGGCCAGCGCCAGCGCCTCGCCCTGATCGTGGGTGACGTAGAGCAGCGTGGTGTCGGGCAGTTCCGCCCGCAGCCGCAGCAGTTCCGCGACCATGTCCTCGCGCAGGGCGGCGTCCAAAGCGGACAGTGGTTCGTCCAGCAGCAGTACCCGCGGCCGGATCGCCAGCGCCCGCGCGAGCGCGACGCGCTGCTGCTGCCCGCCCGAAAGTTCACGCGGGTAGCGGCGGGCGTAGTCGCCCATCCCGACCAGTTCCAGCGCCTCGGTGACCCGGCTCGCCGTCTCGGCACGCGGTGTTTTCCTTGCCTTGAGGCCGAAGGCGACGTTGGCCTCGACCCGCATGTGCGGGAACAGCGCGTAGCTCTGGACGACCACGCCGAGGCCGCGCCGGTGCGGCGGCAGTTCGGTGACGTCTTCGCCGTCGAGCAGGACCCGGCCGGTGCTCGGCACGACGAAGCCCGCGAGTGCCTTCAGGGCCGTCGACTTGCCGGAGCCGGACGGTCCGAGCATGGCAAGGGTCTCCCCTCTAGCCACCGTGAGGTCCAGTGGCGAGAGGGCGGTCGTCTGTCCGAAGCGGACGGACACCCCGCGGAACTCGACCGCCGGGGTCATCGGCCCACGGCCTTCTTGTACGCGGCGAGGTCGGCGTCGAGCTTCGCGAGGATGGCGTCCCAGTCCGGCTGCCAGATCTCGACGCCGTCGAGGGCGGCCTTCACCTTGTCCGCCCGCGGCCCGGACGGCGTGACGTCGGTCCGCGACGGGGCGCCGAAGGCGTCGACGGCCTTGCCCTGCACCTCGGGCGAGAGCAGGAAGTCCAGGAACTTCTTGGCGTTCTCGGCGTGCGGGGCGTTGTTCACGAGACCGGCGTAGTACGGGAGCGCGAACGTGGACCGCTTGCCCTGCGCGTCGGCCGGGAAGAAGAGGTCGAAGCCGCCGCTCTTCTCGATTTCGGCGAGGTTCATCTGGACGTCGCCGTTGGCCACCAGGATCTCGGCCTTGGCGACCTTCGGCTGGAGCTTGCCGGTGGAGGACGACGGGCCGACGTTGTTGGCTTCGAGCCTCGCGAGGTAGTCGAGCGCGCCCTGGTCGCCGAGGACGTGCTGGAGCTGGAGCAGGACCGCGGTGCCGTCGCCCGCCTCGCCGGGGGTGGAGTACTGGAGCTTGCCTTTGAGCGCGGGCGCCAGGAGGTCGTCCCAGGTCTTGGGCGAGGCCTGCGGGTTGCGGATGAAGCTGAGGTAGTTGTTCATGACGGCGAAGTAGCGGCCCTGGGCGTCCTTCTGCCCGGCGGGGACCTGCTCGATGCCGGACGGCGCCGTGGCGGCGAGCAGGCCCTGGGACGCGGCGCGCTGGATGAACGGCGGGAGCGTGACGAGGATGTCGGCCTGGGTGTTGGCCTTCTCCTTCTCCACCCGCGAGGCGACCTCGCCGGATCCGGCGGTGACCGCCTGGACGGTGATGCCGGTCTTGGCCTTGAACTCCTCGACGCGCTGGGCGTACCAGTCTTCGAGACCGTCCACTGTGTACATCGTGACGGTCTGGTCGCCGGACGCGCCGCCGGCGGTGCCACCACAGGCGGCCAGGGTGATCGTGAGCAGCCCGGCGAGGGCGGCGGCCGCGAGTTTCTTCATGTCGTCAAAGCTCCTTTTAGGACAGCAGGGCGGGGAGATCGCGGACGGATTCGAGGACGTGGGTGGCGCCGGCGGCGTCGAGTTCGGGTTTCTTCGCCGATCCCGTGAGCACTCCGGCGACGATCGACGCACCGGCGGAAAGCCCGGTCTGGACGTCCGACGGGGTGTCACCGGCGACGGCGATGCGACGGACGTCGCTGATCTCGAGCCGCAGCGCGGCGGCGAGGACGAGGTCGGGGAACGGGCGGCCGCGAACGCCCTCACCCGGCGCGAACACGGCGTCGGCGAGGCCGTGCCAGCCCAGCGCGTCCAGGATGGCGTTCTGGGTGCTCGCGGCGAAGCCGGTGGTGAGCGCGACCTTCACGCCTTGGGCGCGCAGCTCCTGGATGGTGTCCTCGGCGCCGGGGATCGGCTCGCAGTGGCCGTCGGCGACGAGTTTGCCGTAGGCGTCCTGGAAAGCGGAATTCGCGTGCTGGGCCAGCTTTTCGTCGCCGTCGAGCAGGGCACGGAAGACGACGATCTTGGACTGGCCCATGGTTTCGACGACGTAGTCGAGCATTCCGGCGAACCGGCTGTCCTCTTCGGGCACTCCGGCGGCGGCGATCGCCTCGGTGAAGGCGCGGATCACCAGGCCGTCGTCGGCGACGGTGGTCCCGGCCATGTCCAGGACGACGAGTTCGGTGTTCACCATGAAAGCTCCTCGGCGGTGTCTTCGGCGATGGCGGGGGAACAGGTCATGCCCCGGCCGCCCGGCCCGGTGACGAGCCAGGCGTTGTCCGCGACGCGGGCGCGGTGGACGATCCGGGAGGTGTCGGTGGTCTGGGCGTAGACCCCGGCCCAGCGGCGGGCGATCCGCGGGAGCGGCCGTCCGAGCAGCGCACCGGCGACCTCGGCGAGGTGGTCGTACGGGTCTTCGGTGGTGTCGAAGGAGAACGGCTCGTCGTACTCGTGGGTGTCGCCGATGGTCAGCGAGCCGTCGAGGCGCTGGACCATGAGCAGCTGCATCTTGTTGACCGCGGCGATCTCGCCCTGCGGCTGGCCCGCGTTGAGCCCGTCGAGCGCCTCGCCGCGGTACGCCGGGTAGTAGCGGAAGCTGTCCGCGTCGGCGACCGTGGTGGTGAGGGTTTCGCCGAGCGGCTCGGTCTGGGCCATCTGCAGCCGCACCCGGCGGACCGGGGCCGGCCCGGCGAGTTCCTTGACCAGGCCGCCGGTCCAGGCGCCGGTGCACAGCACGACGACGTCGCCTTCGTGGGTCTCGCCGGTGTCGTCGACGACGCCACGATCGGTCAGGTCGCGGATCTCGCGGCCGGGCACCCAGGTGTAGCGGCCGGATTTCGCCAGTTCGGCGCGCAGCGCGGGCTGGGCGACGCGCGGTTCGACGGCGGCGTCGCGATCGCACCAGAGCGCGCCGAGGAAGTCGCCGCGCAGGGCCGGGTTCAGCTCACGGGTCGCGGCGGCGTCGAGCAGCTTGAAACCGCGGTCCTCGGTGGTCGCGGCCGCGGCCTCGGCGACGGCGAGTTCGGCCTCCGTGCGGACGACGGTGAGGGAGCCGTTCGGCCGGAAGCCGATCCCTTCGACGCGTTCGCCGATGCGCTGCCACAGCACCCGCGCCCGCGCGGCCGTCTCCAGTTCGAGGCCGCCGGCGCGGCCACCGACCCAGACCAGCCCGAAGTTCCGCACGGACGCGCCCCGGGCCTCGGGTTCGCGTTCGATCTGGACGACGTCGTGGCCGCGTTCGACGGCCTGCCAGGCGTGCTGAGTGCCGAGCACTCCGCCGCCGATGATGAGGATTCGCACACCGCAGACGCTCGCCTGCGCGCACCAACGCTCCGTGACCCCGGCCCTAACTCCAGGTGAAGTACCCCCGAAATGTGGACCAGACCTGTTATCTTTGCGTTACATTACCCCCGCGTTCCGTCCTCTGCTCGCGGTCGTTGAACCTGCAACCACCGCATCCAGAGGACTAAACGCGCGAGGAGGTCACTCCACGCGGCCCAGGCGGGTCTCGAAGGAAAGCCGGTCGCCCCGGAACAGCGACCGGACGCGCTCGAACGGGACGCCGTCGGCGCCCCAGGAGGTCCGGTGCATCAGCAGCATCGGCAGTGCCGGGTTCGTCCCGATCAGCAGCGCCTCACGCGGCGTGGCGAGCACGGTCTCGACCCGCTCCTCGGCGCCGTCGAAGACCACGCCGAGCCTTTCCCGCAAACAGGCGTAGAGCGACTGTGTGGGATCGAACACATCCATCAGCGTCGGGAATCGCGCGGCGGTGAGATAGGTCGATTCCAGCCCGACCCGCTCGTCGTCGGCGAGCAGCACCCGCTCGATGTGGATGACGTCGTCGTCGGGATCGATTTCCAGTTCCGAACCCAGCGACGGGCCCGCCTCCCGGCGTTCCAGTGAGATCAGATTCCGGCCGGGTTGAATGCCCTGCCTCCTGAGTCCTTCCGTGTAACTCACCAAGGCGAGCGGCTGGACGAGCTTGGGGCCCGCGACGTACGTGCCGCTCCCCTGTCGCCTGCTGAGACGGCCTTCGAGCACGAGTTCACCGACGGCCTGGCGGACCGTCGCGCGGGAAACCTCGAATCGTTCGGACAGTTCCCTTTCTGTGGGAAGTACCGCTCCCTGGCCCAATTCGGCGATCACGTCGAGCAGATCGACTTTGACCGCGTAATAGCGGGGAATGCGGCCGTGCTCGGGAATTCCGTCCCGGACCGGGCCCTCGGCGGGCGGATGAACTCTGGGCGAACGCGCTTTCACGATCCAGATCCTAGAGCGAATTCCCCGTGCCTGTACTGACCCGAACGAAGTGTTCATGCCACGCTCACACTCGTGGACGAAAAGGGCACACTCATTCGGCGGATCGGCACCCGCGACGCGGTCTTCATCGGGCTCGGCTCGATGATCGGGGCGGGGGTCTTCGTCGCGTTCGCGCCCGCCGCCCGCGCCGCCGGGGCGTGGCTGCCCGCCGGGCTCGCCATCGCGGCCGTCATCGCCTATTGCAACGCGACGTCGTCGGCCCGGCTGGCCGCGCTGTACCCCGCGTCCGGCGGGACCTACGTCTACGGCCGGGAACGGCTGGGCGAGTTCTGGGGTTATCTGGCCGGCTGGGGTTTCGTGGTCGGCAAGACGGCCAGCTGCGCGGCCATGACCCTGACCGTGGTCACCTACGCCGCGCCCGGGCTCGGGCAGCCGTGGCGGAGCGTGTTCGCGGTGGCCGTCGTGGCGGCGCTGACCGGGCTGAACTATCGCGGCGTCCAGCGCTCGGCGTTCGCGACCAGGGTGATCGTGTCGATCACGCTGACGATCCTGGCGCTGGCCGTCGAGGCGATGCTCTTCGGCGGCACGATGCGGTCCGGGTCGCCCGGCCCGCTGATCGCCCCTGGCGCCGGCGGCGTTCTCGAAGCCGCGGGCCTGCTGTTCTTCGCGTTCGCGGGCTACGCGCGGATCGCGACGCTGGGCGAGGAGGTCCGCGATCCGGCGCGCACCATCCCCCGCGCCGTGCCGATCGCCCTCGGGCTGGCGCTCGTCGTCTACGCCGTCCTCGCCTTCGTCCTGCTGTACCAGCTCGGTCCGGAGCTGCTGGGCCGCAGCCCGGACCCGATCGCGGAGGGGGTCGAAAGGTCGTCCTGGTCCTGGCTCACCCCCGTGGTGCGAGTGGGCGCCGTCCTCGCCGCGCTGGGCTCGTTGCTCGCGCTCGTGCTGGGTGTCTCACGGACCACGCTGGCCATGGCACGAGACGGCCACCTTCCTCGCTTCCTGGCCGCGGTACACCCTCGCTTCGGGGTCCCGCACCGGGCCGAGACGGCCGTCGGTGTCGTCGTCGCCCTCCTCGCGAGCACTCTCGACCTTCGCGGCGCGATCGGCTTTTCGTCCTTCGCTGTGCTCGCCTATTACGCCGTGGCGAACGTCAGCGCGCTGACCCTGCCCAAAGGTCGGGTGATCCCTGCTTTCGGCCTGCTCGGGTGCGCCGTGCTCGCATTCAGTCTTCCGGCGGTTTCGGTGCTCACCGGTTGCGGAGTACTGGCGTTGGGCGCTCTGGGCTACGCCATTCGTCGGCAGTTCGCTGCGAACGTCCGTTAATCACCACCATCGGCCGAAAGATCCGAAGAAAGTTGGTTGTCCGGGCGTATCCGCACCTGCTGTAGTCAGATGGCCGCAGTCAGTCTCCCTGCCTCCACTGTGGACAGCCGGAAGGAATGAACCCTTGGACATCAAGCGTCGGTTCAGCCTGCTCAAAAAGACCCTGATCGCCGTCGCGGCGGCCGGAACCCTGGCGGGTCTCGCCACGGCTCCCCCTGCCGCGGCCGCTCAGCCGCCGTCCACCGACGTGGTCGGCGGAACCCGGGCCGCTCAGGGTGAATTCCCTTGGATGGTCAGGCTTTCCATGGGCTGCGGTGGTGCGCTCTACACCTCGCAGATCGTGCTGACGGCCGCGCACTGCGTGTCGCGGACCGGAGCCAACACCAGCATCACCGCCACTCTCGGCGTCGTGGACCTGCAGAGCGGCTCGGCCAAGAAGGTCAAGTCGACCTACGTGCACCGGTCGCCGACCTACCCCACCTCCACCGGTGGTGACTGGGCCCTGATCAAGCTCGCGAGCCCGGTCACCGGGATCGCGACACTGCCGATCGCCACCACGACGGCCTACAACAGCGGCACGTTCACCGTCGCCGGCTGGGGTGCCGCGTCCGAGGGCGGCGCGCAGCAGCGTTACCTGCTCAAGGCGAACGTCCCGTTCGTCTCCGACGCGACCTGCAAGGCGCAGGGCGGCAGCTACGCCGACCTGATCGACAGCGCCGAGATCTGCGCGGGCAACGTCAACTCCGGTGGCGTCGACACCTGCCAGGGTGACTCGGGCGGCCCGATGTTCCGTCGCGACGCCAACAACGCCTGGATCCAGGTCGGCATCGTCAGCTGGGGCGAAGGCTGCGCGCGGGCGCACGCTCCCGGCGTCTACGCCGAGGTGAGCACCTTCGCGACCGCGATCAAGAACGCGGCCGCCGGGTTGTAGGTTTCGTCGCTTCGGTCGCACGGCATGCGTTGAAGGTCCCCTTCACCACAACGACGTGGTGGAGGGGACCTTCTTCGTTTCCGGGAAGCCCGGCGCGCCGACGCGTTGTGAAAGCCACTTTCGCAACATTCAAGGTTGCGAAAGTGGCTTTCACATCACCAGGTGGCACCCACCCGGCGTTCGTTCAGCGGGTCTTGTCCAAACGCGACAGTGCCTCTTCGTAGCCCGACACGAGCTCCGCGATCACGTCGGCGACCGGGCGCACCCGGTCCATCCGCCCGACGATCTGGCCCACCGGCATCGACACGACACTCGGATCCGCCGCGTGGTGGATCCTGTTGTGCGCGTGGGAAACCAGCAGGTTCTGCAACGGCATCGGCAGTGGCTCGGGCGCGTCGGGCGCGGCCCACGCCTCGGTCCACCGCGTCTTGAGCAGCCGCGCCGGTTTGCCGGTGTAGATCCGCGTCCGGACGGTGTCGGACGAACCCGCCGCGACCAGCGCGCGCTGCATCGCCTCGGACTCCCCCATGGTCTGGAGGTATTCCTCGGTGGCGAGCCAGAAGGAGCCCATCCACACCCCGGACGCGCCCAGCGCGAGCGCCGCCGCGACCTGCCTGCCGGAGCCGATCCCGCCGGCGGCGAGCACCGGAACGCGGTCACCGACGGCGTCGGCCACTTCGGGCAGCAAGACCATCGACGCGATCTCGCCGGTGTGCCCGCCCGCCTCGTATCCTTGCGCCACAACGATGTCGACGCCGTTGTCGACGTGCCGGACGGCGTGCTCGGCCTTGCCCGCCAGCGCCGCGACCGGCACACCCTTCGCGTGACACTGCTCGATGACGTCGACCGGCGGTGAACCCAGGGCGTTGGCGATCAACCGGATCGGGTGCTTCAGCGCGACCTCGACGTGCGACCGGGCGACCGAATGCAGCCAGCCCAGCACTCCCGCGCGTTCGTCGGTGTCGTCCGGCAGCGGCGGCACCGCGAGGTCGCGCAGCGTCCGCTCCACGAAGTCACGATGCTCCTGCGGGATGTGCTTCGCGAGATCGATCGACGTCCCTTCGGCCGGGATCTTCGCGGGCATCACGATGTCGACGCCGTACGGTTTGCCGCCGGTGTTCTCGTCCATCCAGGACAGGACGGAGTCGAGTTCGGCGGCGTCGTTGAACCGCACGCAGCCGAGCACGCCCAGACCGCCCGCCCGGCTGATCGCCGCGGCGACGTGTTCGGACGGGGTGAACCCGACGATCGGCAGGTCGATCCCGAGCCGGTCACACAGAGACGTCCGCATGAAACTCCTTACGCCGGTTGGATGGTGACGGGCTCGTGCTCGGAGGCGTAGCGCTCCGCCCAGGGATAGTCCGGTTTCCCGCTGGGCGACCGCCCGATCTCGTCGGCGAGCCAGAGGCTGCGCGGCACCTTGTATCCGGCGATCTCGCTCCGGACATGCGCTTCGAGCGCGGTGAAGTCCAGTTCCTTGCCGTTCCTCGGCTGGATCACCGCGGCCACCCGCTGGCCGAGCCGGTCGTCGGGGATGCCGATGACGAGCGCGTCGAAGACGTCGGGGTGCGACTTCAGCGCGCCTTCGACTTCTTCCGGGTACACCTTCTCGCCGCCGGTGTTCACGCACTGCGATCCCCGCCCGAGCAGCGTCACCGTGAGGTCTTCTTCGTAGCGCGCGTAGTCACCCGGGACGACGTACCGCTTTCCGTCGATCTCGACGAAGATCTTCTCGCTCTTCGCGGGATCCTTGTAGTACCCGAGCGGGACGTGCCCGCGTCGTGCGATCAGCCCGATCGCCCCCGGCTTCGGCTCGACGAGCGCGCCGTCGTCGTCCACCAAGATCGCGTCCTTGCCGAAGTTGACCCGCGGTCCGGCCGAATGATCGCTGTCCTTGCTGACCATGCCGATCCCGGTGAACCCGCTCTCGGACGAGCCGATCGCGTCGGTGATCACCACGTGCGGCAGCAGCGCCAGGAATTCCTGCTTCACCGACTGGGAGAACAGGGCGGCGTGACTCGACACCGCGACGATCGACGACGCGTCGTAGTCGCCCTCGCGATAGGCGTCGATCAGCGGCCGCGCCATCGCGTCGCCGACGATGGTGAGCACCTGGACCTTGTTGTCCTGCACGGCTTTCCAGACGTCGTGCGCGTCGAACCGCGGGACGAACACGACCGGGCTGCCGGTGAACAGCGCGCCGAACGCGGCCCACTGCGCGGCGCCGTGGATCAGCGGCGCGGCCGGGAGCCGGACGAGACTGCCCGACTTGCCCTGTTCGGCGAGCGTCCATTCGTCCGGGACGTACTCGCCGGTGACGAAGTTGATGCCGCCGCCGAGCGCGCGCCAGATGTCCTCGTGGCGCCACAAGACGCCTTTCGGGTAGCCGGTGGTCCCGCCGGTGTAGAGGATGTAGATGTCGTCGGCGCTGCGTTCGGCGAAGTCGCGCTCGGGCGAACCTTCGGCGAGCGCGGCTTCGTAATCCACGCCGTGGTAAGACGAGTAGTCGCCGTCGCTTCCGTCGTCGACAACGACAACGTGTTTCAGTTTCGGCGCCTCCGGGAGAACGGCGGCCACCTTGTCCGAATACGCGCGCTCGTGGACCAGCGCCACGAGGTCGGCGTTGTCGAACAGGTACCGCAGTTCGCCGTGGACGTACCGGTAGTTGACGTTGACCGCGATCGCGCGCAGCTTGTACGCGGCGATCATCGATTCCAGGGCCTCGATCGAGTTCCGGGAATAGACACCGATGTGGGATCCGGGTCCCACGCCGTGTGCGGCGAGGTGGTGCGCCAGCCGGTTGGCGCGCTCTTCCAGTTCGGCGAAGGTGACCCGCCGATCGCCGCAGACGACCGCGATGCGCTCCGGCACGGCGTCGACGGCGTGCTCGAGTAGATCCGCGATGTTGAGTGCCACGTCCTCAAAGTAGAACATGTTATCGTTCTGGGCAATGGCCGCTCTTCGGGAGGTTTCAGTGGGCGAACCGCACGCGCTGGTGGAAAAGATCGAACACACCCTCGTGGTCACGATGAACCGGCCCGAGGCACGCAACGCGCTCAGCGGCGAGATGCTCGGGATCATGGTCGAGGCGTGGAACCGGGTCGACGAGGACGACGACATCCGGTGCTGCGTCCTCACCGGGGCCGGCGGCGCGTTCTGCGCGGGCGCGGACCTGAAGTCGATGTCGAAGAACTCGCCGTCCGACTCGTTCGAGAAGGGCACGTTCGATCCCAGCAAGATCGAGGGCCTGCTGAAGGGACGACGGCTGACGAAGCCGTTGATCGCGGCCGTCGAAGGCCCGGCGATCGCGGGCGGGACGGAGATCCTGCAAGGCACGGATATCCGCGTCGCGGGTGAGAGCGCGAAATTCGGGGTGTCCGAGGCGCGGTGGAGCCTGTTCCCGATGGGCGGTTCGGCCGTGCGGCTCCCCCGCCAGATCCCGTACACCGTCGCCGCCGACCTGCTGCTGACCGGACGGCACATCAAGGCGAGTGAGGCGCTGGAGATCGGCCTGATCGGACATGTGGTCCCGGATGGGACGGCGCTGGACAAAGCACTGGAACTGGCGGGCAAGATCGCCGCGAACGGACCGCTCGCCGTCCGGGCGATCCTCAAGACGATGCGCGACACCGAGGGCATGCACGAGGAGGAAGCCTTCAAGCTCGACGCCCAGTACGGCATCGAGGTCTTCGCGAGCGAAGACGCGAAGGAAGGCCCGCGCGCCTTCGCCGAGAAGCGCAAGCCCGTCTTCCGGGGCCGCTGACCCCCGCGTTTCGTCCTCTGAATGCGGTCCTTGAACACGCAAGTACCGCATTCAGAGGACGAAATGCGTCAGGGGACGCGGTGTCCTTCCCAGTACGGGTCTCGGAGCTTGCGCTTGTAGAGCTTCCCGTTCGGGTCGCGCGGCAGCTCGGGCAAGTAGTCGACGGAACGCGGGAGCTTGAACTTCGCCAGGCGTGCGGCGGCGTACTCGAGGATCTCCGCGGTCAGCTCGTCGGAGGGCTCGACACCGTCCGCGGGCTGGACGACGGCCTTGATCGCCTCGCCCCAGTCCTCGTGCGGGACGCCGAACACCGCGACGTCGGCGATCTTCGGGTGCATCACCAGCTCGCCCTCGATCTCGGCCGGGTAGACGTTGACCCCGCCCGAGATGATCAGGTCCGCCTTGCGGTCGTGCAGGAAGAGGTAGCCGTCCTCGTCGAGGTGTCCGACGTCGCCGAGGGTGAACAGGTCACCGACCCGCGCCTTGTCCGTCTTGGCCCGGTCCTTGTGGTACTCGAACTTCGAGTCGCCCATCTTCATGTACACCGTGCCGGTCTCGCCGGCGGGCAGTTCCGCGCCCTCGTCGTCGAGGATCTTGATCGTCGATCCCGGCCACGGCAGCCCCACCGAACCCGGCTTCTTCAGCCAGTCCTCCCCCGAGATCGCCGTGCCGCCGCCTTCGGTGGCCGCGTAGTACTCGGTGACGACCGGGCCCCACCAGTCGAGCATCCGGCGTTTGACCTCCAGCGGGCACGGCGCGGCGCCGTGGATCATCACGCGCAGGGAACTCATGTCGTAGGCGGCGCGGACGTCGTCCGGCAGCCCGAGCAGACGCCGGAACTGCGTCGGGACCATGTGGCTGTGCGTGACGCGGTGCCGGTCGATCAGCCGCAGCATGTCCTCGGCGTCCCAGCGGTCCATCAGCACCGCGGTATGGCCCAGTTGCAGGGAAATCGCGACGAAGTTGAGCACCGCCGTGTGATAGAGCGGCGAGCCGCACAGATGCACGTGCCCGTCGTGCGGTGCCAGTCCGAAGATGCCGAAGAACCAGGTGGACGCGGCAGGAACGGAGTCCGGGTCGGCGCCGGTCAGCGGACGGCGGACGCCCTTGGGTCGCCCCGTGGTGCCCGAGGTGTAGAGCATCGGCGAGCCCGCCGTGCGCCCCTCCGGACGGCCGTCGCCCTCACCGGACCCGAGTTCCTCGATCCGGCGGAAGCCCTCGACGTCGCCGACGGCGAACCGCCCGCGTTCGGGGATCCCGGCTTCGTCGGCGGCGGCGATCGCGACGTCGGCGAACCGTTCGTGCGCGAGGAACGCCTTGGCGCCGCTGTCGGCAAGGATGTACGCGACCTCCGGCCCGACCAGATGCCAGTTGACCACGACGATGTACAGACCGGACTGGATGGCGGCGAAGTAGGCCGCCACGAGTTCGTCGCCGTTGGGCTGCAGGACGACGACCACGTCCCCGGCCTCGAGCCCGAGGGCCCGCAGGCCCCGGGCGTACGCGTTCGCTTTCGCGGCGAGGTCCCCGTAACCGATCGAGCGGCCGTCCGGATCGACGAGCGCGACCCGCTCCGGTTCCTGCGCGGCGATGTTCCAGACCCCAAGGGTCCCGGTGGCAGTCGACATACCCGCGAATCTAGAACGCGTTCCACTCAAGGGCAACCACCAGGCGGGCCCAGATGCTCGATCTTGCCGTCAAATCGAGAACATGTTTCACTCAAACGGTGAGCGCACCTGAACTCCCGCTGTCGGCCCCGCTCAACGTGGGCTTCGACTACACGCGTTCGGTCGGCCCGGTGCTCGGCCGGTTCGTCAACGCCCTGCGCGAGCGCCGTGTCGAAGGCGTCCGGGGCAGCGACGGCCGCGTCCATGTGCCACCGCTGGAATACGATCCCGTGACCGCCGAGGCGCTGTCCGAGTTCGTCCCGGTGGCCTCCGAAGGCGAGATCGTCTCCTGGTCCTGGATCGCCGAACCGGTCGACGGCCAGCCGTTGTCGCGGCCGTTCGCGTGGGCGCTGGTCAAACTCGACGGCGCCGACACCTCGATCCTGCACGCCGTCGACGCCGGCGATCCTTCGAAGGTCCACACCGGACAGCGCGTGCGGATCCGGTGGGCGGAGGAGACCGTCGGCCACATCCGGGACATCGCCTACTTCGTCCCCGCCGACGGCCCCGACACCGAACCCACCGAGGCTCCTCCCCCGGCCGCGAAACGCGAGGACGACGCGCCGGTCAGCGTGGTGATCACGCCGATCCATCTGCGCTATCAGCATTCCGCGTCGCCGGAGGAAAGCCGGTACCTGCGCGGGCTCGCCGAGGGAAAGCTGATCGGCCAGCGCTGCCCGTCGTGCGAGAAGGTCTACATCCCGCCGCGCGGCGCCTGCCCGACCGACGGCGTGCCGACCACCGACGAGGTCGAACTGCCCGACACCGGCATCGTCACCACGTTCTGCATCGTGAACGTGCCGTTCCTCGGCCAGAAGATCAAACCGCCGTACGTGGCCGCGTACATCCTGCTCGACGGCGCGGACATCGCGTTCCTCCATCTCGTCCTCGGCTGCGACGCCGCCGACGTCCGGATGGGCATGCGCGTGCGCGCCGCCTGGAGGCCACGGGACGAATGGTGGACGTCGCTGGAGAACATCGGCCATTTCGAACCGACCGGCGAGCCCGACGCGCCGTACGAATCCTTCGCCCACCATCTGTGAGGACACCGTGCCAGATGTAGCAGTCGTGGGCTTCGCGCAGGCCCCCAACGTCCGCAGCACCCCGGGCACCACCAACGGCGTGGAAATGCTGGTGCCGATCTTCGCCGAGGTCTTCGAGCGAACCGGTCTGTCCAAAGAGGACATCAGGTTCTGGTGCTCGGGTTCCTCGGACTACCTCGCCGGCCGCGCGTTCTCGTTCATCGCCGCGGTCGACGCCATCGGCGCCTTCCCGCCGATCCACGAGTCGCACGTCGAGATGGACGCCGCCTGGGCGCTCTACGAGGCGTGGCTCAAGATCCGGATGGGCGAGGTCGAGACCGCGCTCGTCTACGGCTTCGGCAAGTCTTCCGCCGGGCAGTTGCGGCGGGTGCTGGCCCTGCAGATGGACCCGTACGTCGTCGCGCCGCTGTGGCCGGATTCGGTGAGCGTCGCCGGGATCCAGGCGCGGCTGGGGCTCGAAGCGGGTCTGTGGTCGGAGAAGGATCTCGCCGAGGTCGCCGCGCGCAGCCGCGCCGACGCCGCCGGGAATCCCGCCGCCCAGGTCTCCGGACCGGTCGAGGTCGCCGAACTCCTGGACGCACCCTATTTCGCGGATCCCTTGCGGGCGCACGACATCGCGCCTGTCACCGACGGCGCCGCCGTCCTCGTGCTCGCGTCGGCCGAGCGGGCGGCGGACCTCGTCGACAGCCCCGCCGTGATCACCGGGATCGAGCACCGGGTCGACTCCCCCGCGCTCGGCGTGCGGGATCTCACCGTCTCACCGTCCACAGTGGCCGCCGGGCGGGCACTGGACCTCGACGGCGTCGAGGTCGCCGAACTGCACGCGCCATTCACCCACCAGGAACTGATCCTGCGCGAGGCGCTGGGCCTCGGTGAGCAGGTGCGGATCAATCCCTCGGGCGGCGTCCTGGCAGGCAATCCGATGTTCTCGGCGGGCTTGGCGCGGATCGGCGAGGCGGCGAACCGCATCCTCGACGGCAGCGCGCGCAAGACCCTCGCCCACGCGACCAGCGGCCCCGCCCTCCAGCAGAACCTGGTCGCGACCTTGGAGGTCCTCTCGTGAAGCACCTCGCGGCCGTACTGGGAACGGGCCAGACCCACCACAAGGCCAAGCGCACCGACGTGTCCATGCCCGGACTGCTCCGGGAGGCCATCGACCGGGCGATGCTCGACGCGCAGACCGGCTGGGACGACATCGACGCCGTCGTCCTCGGCAAGGCACCGGACCTGTTCGAGGGCGTGATGATGCCCGAACTGTTCCTGGCCGACTCGCTCGGCGCGAACGGGAAACCGTTGCTGCGCGTGCACACCGCGGGTTCGGTCGGCGGGTCGACCGCGCTCGTGGCAGCGTCGCTGGTGCAAGCCGGTGTGCACAAGCGAGTCCTGACGGTCGCCTTCGAGAAGCAGTCCGAATCGAACGCGATGTGGGGCCTGTCGATCCTGCCGCCGTTCCAGATGCCGGTGGGTGCCGGCGCGGGCGGCTATTTCGCGCCGCACGTGCGGTCCTACATCCGGCGGTCCGGCGCGCCCGACCACGTCGGCGCGATCGTCGCCGCCAAGGACCGGCGCAACGGCGCCCTGAATCCGTACGCGCATCTGCGGCAGTCCGACATCACGGTGGAATCGGTGCAGGCGTCGCAGATGCTGTGGGACCCGATCCGCTACGACGAGACATGCCCGTCCTCGGACGGCGCGTGCGCGATGGTGATCGGGAACGAGGCGGCGGGCGACGCCGTCGCCGGTGGCGCGGCGTGGATCCACGCGACCGCGATGCGCACCGAACCGACGACGTTCGCTGGACGCGACCAGGTCAACCCGCAGGCGGGACGCGACGCGGCCGCCGCGTTGTGGCGCGACGCGGGCATCACCGATCCACTGTCCGAAGTGGACGCCGCCGAGATCTACGTGCCGTTCTCGTGGTTCGAGCCGATGTGGCTGGAGAACCTGGGATTCACCGACGAGGGCAAGGGCTGGAAACTCACCGAGGCGGGTGAGACAGCGCTCGGCGGACGGCTGCCGGTCAACCCGTCGGGTGGCGTGCTGTCGTCGAACCCGATCGGCGCGTCCGGCATGCTCCGGTTCTCCGAAGCGGCCAAACAGGTGATGGGCCGGGCCGGGGACTACCAGGTCGACGGCGCCCGGATCGCGCTCGGGCACGCCTACGGTGGCGGTTCGCAGTTCTTCTCGATGTGGGTGGTGGGCTCGGCGAAACCGAGCTAAGGACGGCGGCGGGGCCGGAGGCGTTGCGCGGCCAAGGTCGCGACCACTCCGGTCACCGCCCCGACCAGCGCGGGCTTGAGGCCGTGCCGGTCGGGCTGTTCCACCACCGGCCGGACCACCACGGGAGGCGGCGGCTTGACCGGGTCCGGCGGGGCGTCGCGCGCCGTCGCCGTCCAAGCCGTCACGAACACCAGCATCCGCGCCACCAGCGAGATGAAGAAGATCAGACCGATGATGGAGCCGAACGCGACCCCGGTCGGCGAGTTCCCGATCAGGCGCAGGTAGATCCCACCGGCCTGCTTCAGCAGTTCGAAGCCCACCGCCAGCGCGACCGCGCCGCGCATCGCGCTGCGGACCCCGACCGGTTTCCGCGGCAGCCGGGTGAGCACCCAGAGGAACACGAGCCAGTTGGCCAGCAGCGCCAGCGGGATCGAGATCGCCGACAGCACGTTGTGCCCCCAGGCGGTGTCGTCCACCCCCGCCAGGCCCAGCAGGTACCGGCCGAGCGCGGACCCGGAAATGGTGATGGCGAAGGAGACCAGCAGCGCGCTCGCGAGGCCGAGCAGCGCGAGCAGGTCCGCGGCGATCGTGCGCAGCAGCGGCAGGTCCGACCGGTTCTGGCCCCACAGCGCGGTGAGCGCGTCCCGCAGTGAGTTCATCCAGTTCCAGCCGGAGTACAACCCGATGATCAGACCGATGAGCCCGACACTGGTGCGCTGCTCCACGAATCCGGTGAGCAGCTCCCCCGCCTTGTCGCCGAGGCCGCCGGGCAGCGTGCCGGTGATCGCGTTCAGCATCGACTCGATCAGCTGCGGCTGGCTCGCCAGCACGAAGCCGGCCACCGACACCGCGACCATGAGGATGGGCACCAGCGAGAACAGGCTGAAGTAGGTGATCGACGCGACGTAGTGGTACCCGCCGTACTCGATGTAGCGGTTCACCGCCCGCGCCACGTGGTCCAGCCAGCGGTAGCGGGCACGCAGCCGCTTCCATTTCGTCGGTGCCTTCTTCTCCCTCACACGCCAATGTCTACCTCAGGCAGGTCACGGCTCGTGGGCAACACGCGATCAGGCGAGCGCGATCAGCTCCGAGCCGTCGTCCTCCGGCAGCGACGGGCCGGCCGTCGCCAGCACGGTGTTGCCGAGAAAGTCCAGTTCACAGCCGAGGGTGGAGAGGAACGCGGTGTCGGCGGCGTCCCGCCCGGTCGCGATCCGGCTCAGGCTCTGCCTCGGCGCGAGACCGGTCGCGTCGAAGACGTACCAGCGGCCGTCGATCGCGGCTTCGAACACGGCGTGGAAGTCCATTGGGGACAGTCCGGGCGCGTAGACCGCGACGAACCGGGCGGGGATGTCGATCACGCGGCACAGCGAGATGCAGACGTGCGCGAAATCGCGGCAAACCCCTTCCCCGGCCAGGTAGGTGTCCACGGCGTCGTCGGCCGGGGAACCCGCACCGACCACATAGGACAAGTGCTCGCCCACGTGCCGGACGATCGCCTCGACCTGGGTGCGCGCGTCGGGCAGGCCGCCGAAACGGGACAGCGCGAGCCCGCCCATCCGGTCCGAGGGGCAGTACCGGCTGGGCCTGGTGTAGCGGATGAGGTCTTCCGTGCTGACGCGCCCGGCTTCGACCGGGCCGAGGGCGCGTTGGGCCCGATACCGCACGACGTGCTCGCCTTCGGGGAGATCGACGACCTGGGCGCGGGTCCCGTGTTCGAACGCCACCTGGCGCGGCGGCGCGGGATAAGCGAACTCCTCCTGGCCCGCCCCGCCCGCGAACGCGACCACGAACGCGGCGGAGCCGGGTTTCGTGACCCGGAAGGACATTTCGACGTCGACCTGTACGTGGGGACCCATGGCCTCATGGTGCCCCACGGACTCGCTTCCGGCCGATCAGGCTGCTTGGTCAGGCATAGCGCACCTGGTAGTGCTTGATCCCGTTGAGCCAGCTCGACCGGAGCCGGTCGGGCTGGGAGACCTCGCTGATGTTCGGCATGACGTCGGCGATGGCGTTGAAGATCAGGTCGATCTCCAGCCGCGCGAGGTTGGCTCCGATGCAGTAGTGCGAACCCGTGCCGCCGAAGCCGACGTGCGGGTTGTCCTCGCGGAGGATGTCGAACTTCTCCGGCTCGTCGAAGTGGTCCGGGTCGAAGTTCGCGGAGCTGTAGAACATCCCGACCCGGTCGCCCTTGCGGATCCGCTGCCCGCCCAGCTCGGTGTCCCGGGTCGCGGTGCGCTGGAAGGCGACCACCGGGGTGGCCCAGCGGACGATCTCGTCCGGCGCGGTCTTCGGACGCTCCTTCTTGTACAGCTCCCACTGATCGGGGTGGTCGAGGAACGCCTTCATGCCATGGGTGATCGCGTTGCGCGTCGTCTCGTTGCCCGCGACGGCGAGCAGGATGACGAAGAAGCCGAATTCGTCGGAGGCCAGTGATTCGCCGTCGACGTCGGCCTGCACCAGCTTCGTGACGATGTCGTCCATCGGGCACTTACGCCGTTCTTCGGCCATGTTCCAGGCGTAGCCGACGATCTCCGCCGACGCGGCGAGCGGTTCGACCTCGTACTCGGGGTCGTCGTAGGACACCATCTGGTTGGACCAGTCGAAGATCTTCAGCCGGTCTTCCTGCGGGATGCCGATCAGTTCGGCGATGGCCTGCAAGGGAAGCTCGCACGCGACGTCGACGACGAAGTCGCCGGAGCCTTTTTTCTTGGCCTCGCTGACGATTCGCTCGGCGCGGTCGCGCAGGGTGTCTTCGAGCTTCGCGATCGACCTCGGCGTGAAGCCCTTCGACACGATCCGCCGGAGCTTCGTGTGCTGCGGGGCGTCCATGTTGAGCAGGACCAGCCGGTTGGCTTCGAGGCTGTCGTCGGTCATGTGCTCGTCGAAGCGGATGATCGCGGTCTTCTCCCGGGAGGAGAACAGCTCGCTGTCCCTCGACACCGCCTTGACATCCTCGAGCCGGCTGACCACCCAGTAGCCGTCATCGCGGAAACCCGCGGTGTTGTGCGGCTGAGGGTTCCACCAGACCGGTGCCGTGCGGCGGAGTTCGGCGAACTCCTCCAGAGGCAGTCTGGTGGCGTAAAGGTCCGGATCGGTGAAATCGAAACCGGCGGGGATCAGGGGAGCGGCCACGGGCTACCTCCTACGCGGTTCGCCAATGAAACACGTTCTAGGCCCGATTGAAGCATATGGCGTCCGTCACGTGAAGGGGTTTAGTGAAACCCGTTAACTCAACCACGTCCGATCATGGATACCCAGCAAGAAGCGGAAACCGCGACCAGTGATCAAAATCGGGCCAACCCTGGGGCGACTTGCTCAAATCAAGAACGTGTTCTACTTTTTCCGTAGTGAACGGTGTTTCCCAGGAGGCGAACGTGGGTAGTCCGGTGATCGTCGAGGCGGTCCGCACCCCTGTCGGCAAGCGCAGGGGCCAGCTGGCGGGTCTGCACGCCGCCGAGATCCTCGGCGCGGCGCAGCGCGCCCTGCTCGAACGCGCGGGACTCGCTCCCGAGCTGGTCGAACAGGCGATCGGCGGTGCCGTGACCCAGGCCGGTGAGCAGGCAGGCAACGTCACGCGGACGGCGTGGCTGCACGCCGGTCTCCCCGAGACCACGGGCGCGACCACCATCGACGCCCAATGCGGCTCCGCGCAGCAGGCGACCCATCTGATCGCCGGGCTCATCGCCGCCGGGGCGATCGACGCGGGCATCTCCTGCGGCGTCGAGGCGATGAGCCGCGTACCGCTGGGCGCTAACCGCGGCGAAGGCATCGGCACGCCGCGGCCCGAGTCGTGGTCGATCGACATGCCGAACCAGTACGGCGCGGCCGAGCGGATCGCGGAACGCCGCGGGATCACCCGCCAGGACGTCGACCGGTTCGGCACGGCGTCGCAGGCCAAGGCCGCCGCCGCGTGGGCGGCCGGGCACTTCGACCGCGAGGTCGTCGCGGTGAAGGCGCCCGTGCTCGGCGAGGACGGCAAGCCGACCGGCGAGACCCGGCTGGTGACCCGTGACCAGGGACTCCGTGAGACGACCGTCGAAGGGCTCGCCAAGCTCAAGCCCGTCCTCGAAGGCGGCGTGCACACGGCCGGGACGTCTTCGCAGATCTCCGACGGCGCGGCCGCGCTCCTGCTGATGGACTCGGACCGGGCCAAGGCGCTGGGCCTCAAGCCCCGGGCGCGGATCGTCTCGCAGGCGTTGGTCGGCGCGGAGCCGTACTACCACCTCGACGGCCCCGTCCAGGCGACCGAACGCGTCCTGGCCAAGGCGGGCATGACGATCGGCGACCTCGACCTCTTCGAAGTCAACGAGGCGTTCGCTTCGGTGGTGTTGTCGTGGCAACGGGTGCACCGGCCCGACGAGGACAAGGTCAACGTGAACGGTGGCGCGATCGCGCTCGGGCATCCCGTCGGCAGCACCGGCGCCCGCCTGCTGACCACGGCGCTGCACGAACTGGAACGCCGCGACGCGAGCACCGCGCTGGTGACGATGTGCGCCGGCGGCGCGCTGTCCACCGGCACCATCATCGAACGGATCTAGCGCCACGCGGGACTAGTCCAAGGCGACCTCGACCACCGGACCGTTGTCCGGCCTCGCGAGCCGTTTGCTCCCCTGGCCCTCCTTCCAGAAGTCGAAATAGATGGTGTTGCCCTCGACCCAGGTCAGCACCGCCTCGGTGAGGTCGAGCCGGAACACGTGGGCCTCGCCGTCGTCACCCTGCAGCCGGGCGACCTCCGCCGGATCCGTGATCTCGACGGCCTTTCCCGACACCTTCGCGTCCGCGCCGCCCTCGTCGATCGCCGAGGCGGCGTGGATCGCGAACCTGCCGTCGCGTTGCAGGTCTTTCGCCTTCACGGCGCCGATCATCGAACCGATCAGCAGATCCTGTTCACGGAAATCGACCTCACTGCCGCTGACCCGGGGCGAGCCGTCCCGCCGGACCGTCGCCAGCACATGCGACTTCGTCGCGGTGAACCGCTCCTTGATCTTCGCCGCCATCGCGGGCGCCTCTTCACTGAACTGCTGCCACGTCGCCATGCGGAACAGCGTCCCACCGGGGTCCGACAGTTTCGGGGGCTCAGGGTCGCGGCGCCCCCATCGGGTTCGGCAGCGGGATCGCTCCGTCGTCGAAGATCCGGCGGCTCAACGGGACGGCCATCCGCACGACGTCGGCGACGCCGTCGGATCCCAGCGCGTCGAGCGGGCCGGTGGCGAGGCGGTCGGTGTCGTCCTCGATCCGTTGGCGTAGAACGATTCCGGACTCGGTGAGTTTCAGGTCGCCGTCGAGGATGCCCCGCCCGGTCAGGCGCGCGACGCTCTCGTCCCAGTCTTCGTCGGACCAGCCGCGGTTGACCTGGATGACCTCACGCGTCACCGCCCCGCTGCCGATGTGGGTCATCGTGGTGTCGAGCCCGCGCAACCCGGCGGCGACGGCGGAGAGGACGTGACCGTCCCCGCGATGCTCGCGCAGCACCGTCGCCGCGAGCCAGATCCTCCCGATCGGTGTGGCCGGCTTGGCGACCGAGGACCAAGCGGCGGCGAGTGGCCTGCCCGCGTACTCGCATCCGGTGACGGCCTGTTCGAGCAAGTCGGCGAGTTCGTGGAAAGGCGCGTCCACGGGCAGGATCCGCTTCAAGGCCGCCTCGACGGCGTCCATCCGGCTCTGGAGCACGACGGCAGGCTCGGCGTACTTCCACGCGTCGGGCAGGGATCGCGCGACCATGCGCGGGGCGAACCCGAACAGCATCGCGGTCACGGGTGGTTCCGGCAGCGGCCCCAGCGGCGCGACGCGACCGGCGAAATAGCCCATCCACCAGCTCGGCAGGCCGACAGCCTTGGCCGCGGCCGCCGTTTCCGGCGCGAAGTAGACGACGGCGTGCAGCGGCTCGACCGCCTCCCAGAAGCGGCGCTGAAGTGACGTCACACCCCTCATCTTGGCCTCGCCGAAAACCGGATGCGACTCCTCGCGCGGTGGTGTGTGATCACGGGCATGGCGATCACCGTGGAAAAGCCGGGAACCGACGGACTGGACGAGGCCGTGGCCGCGTTGCGGGAGTGGCAGTCCGACGGGGTGGCGTGGCAACTGCATCCCGGTGACCTCGGCTGGTACTGGCGCAAGGGGGCGGACGCGACTGCCGAGGCGGTCCGGATCTGGCGCCGGGACGGCCGGATCCTCGCCGTCGGGTTCCTGGACGGAGCCGACCTGCTGCGGCTCACGACCGCGCCGGACGTCCGCCGGGACGAGGAACTGACGCGACAGCTGGCCGAAGACGTGGCCACGCCGGAGCGCGGTGTCCTGCCCGAGGGGAAGGTGTTCGTCGAGGCACCGATGGACGCGCTGCTCCAGGACCTGCTGCCCGGGCACGGCTGGCACGTCGACGAGGAGGAACCGTGGACGCCGCTGAGCCTCGATCTCACCGAGCCGGTGAAGGCCCCGGACCTGCGGATCGAGACGGTCGGAGCAGACCTGGCGGCCGAGTGGGCCGAAGTGATCGGGACGGCGTTCAACGGCTCGACGTTCACCGCCGAGACGTGGCGGACGTTGGCCTCCGGGACTGCTTACGCCGATGCCCGGTGCCTGCTCGGCTATGACGACCACGGCGCTGCCGTCGCGGCGGTGGCCGTGTGGTCGGCCGGTGTCGGCAAGCCCGGGTTGCTCGAACCGATGGGCGTGCACCGGGACCAGCGCGGACACGGGTACGGCCGGGCGATCACCGTCGCCGCGGCGGCCGCGCTCCAGGAGCTCGGCTCGTCGAGCGCGACCGTGAACACACCCAGCTCCAACGTCGCCGCCGTGACGACCTACAAGTCGGGCGGGTTCCAGCCGTGGGCCGAGACCCGGGACCTGACGAGGGACGCCTAAGCCCCGTGGCTGAGGGGGCTTTCCCCGAGTCTCACGCGGTGGAGGGCGGCCGAGTGTCCCTATTTCCACCCACCACGCCGTGTTGCGAAAGCCACTTTCGCAACACTCAACGTTGTGAAAGTGGCTTTCGCACCCTGTCTGCGGAGCCCGAGCCCGGACGCTGCCCCTGGCCGGGACGTGAGCGGCGGGCCCTGAAGACCTAAGTCCCGTAGACGGCTTCAGGGACCGGAGCCTCCGCCAGCAACTCGGCCACCACCGGTCCGAGTTCGGCGGGCGACCACCTCGATCCCTTGTCCCGCACCGTGCCGTGTCGCCAGCCCTGCGCGATCGAGACGCGTCCGCCGTCGACCTCGAACACCCGCCCGGTCACCCCGGACGACTCCTCACTGCCGAGCCACACCACCAGCGGCGACACGTTTTCCGGTGCCATGGCGTCGAAACCGGCCTCCGGCGCGGCCATGTCGTCGGCGAACGCCTCTTCGGTCATCCGGGTGCGGGCGGCCGGGGCGATCGCGTTCACGGTGACGCCGTAGCGCGCGAATTCGGTCGCGGCGACCAGCGTGAGCCCGAGGATCCCGGACTTCGCGGCCGCGTAGTTCCCCTGCCCGACACTGCCGAGCAGACCCGCGCCGGAGCTGGTATTGATCACCCGCGCGGCCCGCGTCCGGCCCGCCTTCGCCTCGGCCCGCCAGTACTCCGCGGCGTGCCGCGTCGGCGCGAAATGGCCCTTCAGGTGGACGCGGATGACGGCGTCCCACTCGTCCTCGCCGAGGTTGACCAGCATCCGGTCGCGCAGGAAACCCGCGTTGTTGACCAGGACGTCCAGCCCGCCGAAGGATTCGATCGCGGTGCGGACCAAAGAAGCCGCGCCGTCCCAGGAAGCGATGTCGTCGGTGTTCGCCACCGCCTTGCCGCCGAGCGCCTCGATCTCGTCGACGACGTCCTGCGCCGGACCCGCCGACCCGCCGCTGCCGTCGATGCCGGCGCCGAGGTCGTTCACCACCACCCGCGCGCCCTCGGCGGCGAACGCGAGCGCGTGCGCCCGTCCGATGCCTCGACCGGCTCCGGTCACCACCACGATCCGGCCGTCGGCGATCCCGCTCACACCGGCTCCTTTCGTTCTTTTGCCTGGGAATTGGAAGCGGCGAGGAAAGCGGGCAGCTCTCCCCCGCCGTGCACGGTCAGACAGGCACCGCTGACGTAGGACGCCAACGGAGACGCCAGGAACACCGCGCAAGAACCGATCTCGTCGGGGTCGGCCAATCGTCCTAAGGGGACAGTCGCGCCCACGGCCGCGATCCCCGCCTCGTCGCCGTAGTGCAGATGCGAGTGTTCCGTCCGCACCATGCCGACGTCGAGCGCGTTGACCCGCACCTTCGGCGCCCACTCGACGGCGAGCGTCGCGGTCAGGTTGTCCAGGCCCGCTTTCGCCGCGCCGTAGGACGCCGTCCCGGGCGAAGGTCTCGTCGCGCTGACACTGCTGATGTTCACGATGACGCCGCCGCCGTCCTGACGCTGCATGAGCGCGTTCGCCGCGCGGGCGACGGTCAGCGGCGCCAGCAGGTTCAGCGCGACGATCTTCTCGTGGAACCGCGGTGACGCGTCCGACGCCTTGGCGTACGGCGCGCCGCCCGCGTTGTTGACCACGACGTCGAGCCTGCCGTGCCGCCGGACGATCTCCTCGATGAGCGCGTCGACCTCCTTCGGGTCGCGGACGTCGCAGGAGATGAACGTCGACACCTGGTCACCGGCGCACACCGGCCGCTCGGGTTCGGTGCGGGCGCAGGTGACGACTTCGGCGCCGGCCCGCAGGAAAGTCCTGGTGACACCGGCGCCGACGCCGCGTACCCCGCCGGTCACCAGCACCACGGCGCCGTCGAGCCGGAGTTCGAGTGCCATGCGGGCCTCCTTCACGGTCGCTGTACCCGGGCCGGGCGTCCTGCTAACGTACCAAGCAAGTGCTAGGTTTGGTAGCTGTGGAGGGTGCCCGATGACCGTTTCCACCCACTCCCCGGAGCCCGGCATCGCCGTGGTCACGGTCGACGCGCCCCCGGTGAACGCGCTGAGCGTGAAGGGATGGTTCGCCCTCGCCTCCGCCGTCACCGACGCCGGGCGGGATCCCGCGACGCATGTCGTGGTGCTGCGCGCGGAGGGCCGGGGGTTCAACGCCGGGGTCGACATCAAGGAGATCCAGCGCGATCCCGGGTACGGCGCGCTGATCGGCGCGAACGAGGGCTGCGCGGCGGCGTTCTCCGCCGTGTACGACTGCGCGGTCCCGGTGATCGCCGCGGTGCAGGGCTTCTGTCTCGGCGGCGGGGTCGGCCTGGTCGGCAACGCGGACGTGGTGGTCGCCAGCGAGGACGCCACTTTCGGGCTTCCCGAGGTCGATCGCGGCGCGCTGGGCGCGGCGACCCACCTCGCGCGGCTGGTCCCCCAGCATCTGATGCGGGCCCTGTACTACACGGCCTCGACGATCACCGCGGCTCAGCTGCACCACCACGGTTCGGTCTACGCCGTGGTCTCGCGGGACGAACTCGACGAGACCGCGCTCGGCGTCGCCCGGCAGATCGCGGCGAAGGACACCCGCGTTATCCGCGCCGCGAAACAGGCCATCAACGGCATCGACGTCCAGCCCGTGCACCGCAGCTACCGCTTCGAACAGGGATTCACCTTCGAACTCAACCTGGCGGGCGTCTCCGACGGAGCGCGCCAGGAGTTCTTGGACGGTAAGGGGAAGTGATGGCCGACAAGCGGATGACGCCGGACGAGATCGCCGGCGAACTCGAAGACGGCATGACGATCGGGATCGGCGGCTGGGGTTCCCGGCGCAAGCCCATGGCGCTGGTGCGCGCGATCCTGCGTTCACCGGTCAAGGACCTCACCGTGGTCTCCTACGGCGGCCCCGACGTCGGGCTGCTGGCGTCGGCGGGCAAGATCAAGCACCTCGTCTTCGGCTTCGTCACCCTGGACACGATCCCCTACGACCCGTGGTTCTCGCGGGCGCGGGAGACCGGGGCGATCACCGTCACCGAGTACGACGAAGGCGTTTTCGGGACCGGCCTTTCCGCTGCCGCGCAACGGCTTCCGTTCCTGCCGACGCGCGCGGGCCTCGGCTCGGGCGTCATGGACCTGAACCCGTCACTGCGCGTCGTCCGCTCGCCGTACGACGACGCGGAGGAACTGCTGGCCGTGCCCGCGCTCACCCTCGACGCGGCCTTCGTCCACCTCAACCGCGCCGACGTCCGGGGCAACGCGCAGTACCTCGGCCCGGATCCGTACTTCGACGAACTGTTCGCGCTCGCCGCCGACAAGTGTTACGTGTCCACGGAAAAGATCGTGGAGACGGCCGAACTCGCCGAAGCGGGACCGGTGCAGAGCCTGCTGCTGAGCCGCATGCTCGTCACCGGGGTCGCAGAAACGCCGAACGGCGCGCATTTCACCACCGCCGTCCCGGACTACGGACGCGACGAACGCTTCCAGCGCCACTACGCCCAGGCCGCCAAGGATCTGGACGCGTGGCCGGACTTCGTCGACCGGTTCCTGTCCGGGGACGAAGCGCAGTACCAGAAGGCCGTCGCCGAATTCGGGGAGTCCGCATGAGTGACATCAGTCGTGCCGAAGTGGCGGTCGTCGCCTGCGCCGAGTTGTTCCGCGGCGACGGCGAAATCGTGGTGAGCCCCATGGGTTTCATCCCGTCGCTGGGCGCCCGGCTCGCCAGGCTGACGTTCGAACCGGACATCCTGCTGTCCGACGGCGAGGCGTACCTGATGACGCCGGACGCCGTCGTCGAAGGCTGGCAGCCGTTCCGCAAGGTCCTCGACACCGTCGTACCACGCGGAAAACGTCACGTCGTGATGGGCGCCAACCAGATCGACGGGGAGGGGAACCAGAACATCTCGGCGATCGGCGAGCATTCCCGTCCCAAGAAACAACTTCTCGGGGTGCGCGGCGGACCGGGCAACACGGCCAACCACCGCACGAGCTACTGGGTTCCGCGGCACGGCAAGCGGGTCTTCGTCGATCAGGTCGACATCGTGTCCGGTGTCGGCTATGTCAGGGCGCGCGAGGCCGGCCTGCGGCATCACGACGTCCACCGCGTCGTCACCAACCTCGGCGTCCTGGACTTCGGCGGCGAAGACCACGCGCCGAGGCTGCTTTCCGTGCATCCGGGGGTTTCCGTGGACGATGTCGTCGAGGCGACGTCGTTCCCGCTGATCACCGACGGCGTCACGGAAACCCGGCTGCCGACCGAGTCCGAACTGCTCCTCATCCGGACCAGTCTCGATCCGAAGTCCTCGCGGGACAAGGAAGTCCCGTCGTGAAGACAGCGTTGACCGAACTGGCCGGGATCCGGCATCCGGTCGTGCAGACCGGGATGGGCTGGGTCGCCGGGCCGCGGCTGGTGTCCGCGACGGCGGAAGCGGGCGGCCTCGGCATCCTCGCCTCCGCGACGATGACCTACGACGAACTGGCGGCGGCGATCAAGGAGGTCAAGAGCCGCACGTCGCGGCCGTTCGGGGTCAACCTCCGCGCGGACGCGGAAGACGCCGGGCGCCGGGTCGAACTGCTCATCACCGAGGAAGTCAGGGTCGCTTCCTTCGCGCTCGCGCCGAAGAAGGACATGATCGCGCGGCTGAAGGACAACGGCGTCCTCGTCGTCCCCTCGGTCGGCGCGGCCAGGCACGCGGAGAAGGTCGCGGGCTGGGGCGCCGACGCCGTCATCGTGCAGGGCGGCGAGGGCGGCGGGCACACCGGCGGGGTCGCGACGACACTGCTGCTGCCGTCGGTGCTGGACGCCGTCGACATCCCGGTGGTCGCGGCGGGCGGTTTCTTCGACGGCCGCGGGCTGGCCGCCGCGCTGGCCTACGGGGCGGCCGGGGTCGCCATGGGCACCCGGTTCCTCCTGACGAAGGAAAGCACCGTCCCCGACGAGATCAAGCGGGCGTACCTCGCCCGTGACCTCAACGGCACCGTCGTCACCCGCAAGGTGGACGGGATGCCGCATCGCGTCCTGCGGACGGAACTGGTCGACGCGCTCGAGTCCGCCGGTCCGGTCAGCGGGCTCGCCAGGGCGGCTCGCAACGCCGCGAAGTTCCGGAAGCTGAGCGGGCTGTCGTGGCGTTCGCTGGCCACCGAGGGGCTGCGCATGAAACGCGGCGGCGACCGGACGTGGTCGCAGGTGCTCATGGCCGCCAACACACCGATGTTGCTGCGCGCCGGGCTCGTCGAGGGCGATCGGAGCGCCGGGGTGCTGGCGTCCGGGCAGGTCGTCGGCCTGCTCGACGACCTGCCCGCGATCGGCGAGCTGATCGAGAAGATCGTGGCGGACGCCTCCGAGGTCCTGCGGCGGCTGGGCTCCGAGTGAAGGACCGAGCGCGCTGTGCTTGACTTCGGCCATGATCTCGGAGAGTCGTTGTCCGGTCGAGGACGGTGAGCTGTACGTCCGCAGTACCGGCGAAGGGCCGCTTCTGCTCCTGATCGCCGGTGGGCTGGGCTCGGCGGACACCTTCCGGGCGATGACGAAGCTGCTCGCCGGCGACCACACCGTCGTCACCTACGACCGGCGCGGCCATTTCCGCAGCACCGACACCAGCACCGGGCCGGTCAGCGTGCCAAAGCAGGCCGACGACGCCCACGCCGTCCTCCAGCACGTCGGCGGCGGACCGGCGAGTGTGTTCGGGACCAGCGCGGGCGCCCTGATCGGCCTCGACCTCGTCGCCCGCTACCCGGACGCGGCGAGCGTCCTGGTCGCGCACGAACCTCCCGCCGTCCAGCTGCTCCCGGACGCGCTCGGCTGGCTCGACGAGGCCAACGCGCAGGTGCGGCTCGCGCAGGCGGGCGACCTGATGGGGGCGTTCAAACGGTTCACCGACGGGATCGCCGGTGCCGCGCTGCCCGAACTCCGCGCGATCCGGCTGCCGAACGAGGAGGACTGGAAGCGGCTGTTCGCCCGCGAGCTGGCCGAGATCCTCGACTACCTGCCCGATCTGCGGGCCCTGCGCAGGGCGAGGACCGAGATCTTCCCCGTCGCGGGTGCCGGCAGCCGGGGGCACTACCACTACCAGCCCGCCAAGATCCTCGCGCTGGAACTGGGGTTGCCGTTCACGGAGATGCCGGGAGCGCATCTGGCACCGCAGCGGAACCCCGCCCAGTTCACCGAAGCGCTGCGGGACCTGCTCGAAGGCTGAGCGTCACGCCATCAGGGGCAGCTTCCCGACCAGCTTGTCGATCCGGTTGCGCGGCCCGACGATACCGATCGCGCAGTAGCCCATCTCCCCGGTCGGGATCTCCTTCATCGTCGCGAGGAAGTCGTCGTAGACCCGGATCCGCTGGGCGATCTCGGGCATGTCGGCGACGTGGCAGCCCGGTGAGGCCGCGGCCTTGGCGCGGATGGCCCGCAGCTTCTCGGCGTCGGCCGACAGGATCGAGCAGCCGACCCAGGGCAAGCCCGTGTAGTGCTCGCCGTCGGCGTCGACCGCTTCGTCACCGAGCAGACCGGACACGGCTTTCGCGGTGGCGACGGCGGTGCAGACCGCCGCGTTGACCGCGCGGCCGGGCGGCAGCTCGCTGTTGACCACGATGACCCATTTCAACCGGGCCGACCTCGTGGACGCGGTGAAGTCGACCTCGTCGGGGGCGAACCCGACGGCCGTACCGTACTCGGACATTCAGCTGGTCTCCTGCTCACATCAACGGATGAACAAGGCCAAGCTAAGAGGACATACGAGTAGAGTCCACCGTGTTCGTACTTAATACGGTGACGGGTCCGAGATGGCGCGACTGGACGAACTTGATAAGGCGATCCTGGCGCAATTGCAGTCGGACGCACGGAAGACCAACCGCGAGGTGGCCGCCGCCGTGGGGGTTTCGCCGACGACGGCGCTGGATCGCACCCGCGCGCTACGGGAACGCGGCGTGATCCGCGGCGCGCTGCTGGACGTCGATCTGCCGTCGATCGGCCGCGGGGTGCAGGCGCTCATCGCGGTGCGGGTGCGCCCGCCCTCGCGGCGGAACATCGAAGGCTTCCGGAACTGGGTCAACGCGCTGCCCGACCTCGTCGGGCTCTACGTGACCACCGGGACCGAGGACTTCATCCTGCATGTCGCGGTTCCCGACAACGACGCCCTCTACGCCTTCGTGATCGACAAGCTGACCGAGCGCGCGGAGGTGGCGGACGTGCGGACCTCCATGGTCTTCGAGCACAGCAGGCGCACCCGGATCACGCCGGTGGACCGCTGAGCGGGCGATACATAGCGGGATTGGTGTCCCCAATGAGGCATTGGGGACACTGAGCGTCTCCAATGCCTCATTGGGGACAGTGACCGCGTGAGACGCGGGGAAGGTCCCCTTCAGCCCAAGCCTCAGAGCTCCCGGATGACGCGGGCCGGGTTGCCTGCTGCGAACACCTTCGACGGCAGGTCCCGGGTGACGACGCTGCCCGCACCCACCACGGTGTCGTCCCCGATGGTCACCCCGGCGCAGACGATGACGCCGCCGCCGAACCAGACGTTGTCCCCGATGGTGATCGGCGCGGCCGATTCCCAGCGCTGCCGCCGCAGTTCGTGGTCCTCCATGGGATGCAACGCGGTCAGCAGCTGACAGCGCGGGCCGATCGAGCAGTCCGAGCCGATCTTGATCGGGGCGCAGTCGAGGAGGATCGCGTCGTAGTTGAGGAAGCTGTTGGCGCCGATCTCGATCAGATAGCCGTAGTCGCACTGGAACCGCGGCATGATCCAGGAACCCTCACCGAGTTTTCCCAGCAGCTCACGCAAAATCGTGTCCCGCTCACCGGTCTCCTCGGCGCCCGTGCCGTTGAAACGGTCCACAAGGGCCTGCGCGCGCCTACGATCCGCGACGAGTTC
This sequence comes from Amycolatopsis azurea DSM 43854, assembly GCF_001995215.1. Lineage (GTDB taxonomy): Bacteria > Actinomycetota > Actinomycetes > Mycobacteriales > Pseudonocardiaceae > Amycolatopsis > Amycolatopsis azurea. Next base: position 35,801 of record NZ_MUXN01000016.1, on the reverse strand, counting down.
AGGGTCGTTGTCCCGGTACAGCTCGCCGCGCAGCATGCGGTCCTTTTGCTCACCCATGCCGCCAACCTACCGAAAGGGCCCTGTCGGCGGGCCTCCGCTGGGAGGCTGCCGACAGGGCGGGGTAAACGCTTGCGGAGCGTTCTTCAGTTGTGTCGATCGATTTCGGGTAGGGCCGGCCCGGCGGGTGGGTGAGGTGTAGGGGGGACCCGCCGGGCCGGAGTATCTTCCTCCTGTTCGCCGGTGCTCACTGGGCGTTGAACCGCCTCGGCCGTCGGAGTGAGCCGAGGACGTCTGGAGTGGTCGCTCAGCGCCTCATTCGCGGCACTTGCGGCCTTCGTTGACGCAACCGACGAGCCGATCCATGATCCGGTCCGGCATCACGTTCGCGAAATCGTCGTGGTCGGAGAACGGGTTGTGGTCCTCTTCAGCGAAAGAGTCCACTGCCGGCGAGTTCGCGATCGACAGACCCAGCGGCGCGGTCGCGAGCTTGGTCCTCCGGGCGATACGGTGACACCCTTGATTTCGTGCCATTGATTGCTCACCTCATTCCTTTCCGGACGCGTCGAAACGCAGACCCGGGGATGAGTTACACCTTCACCGGATTTCGATCCGGTTACTGATTAATACGGTTCCCGCCGGGAACCGGTTCAAAAAAAGATCGAAAGAAGTTATCGGCGCACGACGGCCAGCACGGTGCCGTCCTGCTTGTGCACCTCGAACCGTTCGATGTCGGCTTTCCGCAGGGCCGTCGAACCGGTGATGACGAGCGGATCCGGGGAGCCGGGAACCCCGTACCCCTTGGCCGGAACGCTCCAGTTGTTGACGACGTAGGCCTCTCCACCGTGGGAGTAGGCGAAGAGCTGGCAGGTCATCGGTCCGATGAGGCCGCGCAGTTCGAGTTCGACGGCGCTGCCCCACTCCTTCTCCTGGACCGTGACCTCGGCGGCGACCGCGTTGCCCGCCTCGGACCAGCCGAACGGGGCGGCGCCGCCGTCCGGGCCCGCTTCCCTGGACGACGGCGTAGGCGACACCACCGAGGTGACCACCGTGGGCGCGGCCTGCGTGATGACCGGTTCACGGTTCGTGAGCGAAAGGACGGTGAGCGGGCCGCCGACGACGAGCACGAGGACGGCGGCGGCCGTCGCGAGCCGGACGATCTTCCGGCGGCGGTTCGCCTTGGCGGCGTCCGCGAGCAGCATCCGCAGCACACGCGGACCCGGTCCCTTCACGGGCGGGTCCGGCCAGCTCTTCTTGACCATGTCCAGGATGTCGGGCAGGTGGTACATCTCCACCAGCTCGACCTGACATTCAGGACATTCCAGCAGATGCGTCTCGAACCTGACGTGGTCCTCCTCGCCGAGGACGCCGAGCACGTAGGCGGCGATATCCGTGTGCGGCGCTCCGGACACCTCGCTCACCCCCGCTCCTGCAGCGCCCTGCGCAGCGCGCGCACAGCATGGTGGATCCGCGATTTCACCGTACCCGGCGGAACCCCGAGCGTCGCCGCGACCTCGTTCACGGTCCGGTCACGCAGGTAGGTCTGCTGGACGGCCTCACGTTGCTCCGGGGAAAGATTGCGCAGGGCCTCGTAAACGATCATGGCCGCGAGCGTCTTCTCCGATTCGTCCGGTACTCCGATCGAATCCGACTCCAGTTCCTCCACCTCTTGAGGGCGGGCGCTCCGGCTCCGCCAGCCGTCGATGACGATGCGCCTGGCCACGGTGAACAGCCAGGCGCGCAGCATCTCCGGCTGCCGGTCGAGCTTGCCGGCGTTGCGCCACGCCTTGATGAGCGTTTCCTGGACCACGTCCTCGGCCCACTGGCGATCGTGACCGGTCAGCTTCAGCACGAACGCCATCAGGCTCGACCCGAACTCCTGGTACAACGCCCTGATGAGGTCGTCATGCCCGTTCGACACGGGTTCATGATCGACAATTGGCTGCAGTATCCGAGAGTGGCGTCCCACGCGGCACATCTTTGTGTGCTCAGGGGCGATAAGTCCAGTACCAAAACCGTTCGGTACCGGTTTCTCCACGCGGTGAAAGTTTTTTGAACCGTTCCCGACTCGTGACCGTATCCCCTACCGAAGACCCCGACCCGGCGCTGTCCCCCGCATCGCCGAATCCACTGTGGATCATGACTGTCCACAGTGTACTTAAACCTGCCTGCGCACACTCCTCTGGCCCCGACAGGAGGATTTCCGTGAACCCCGTGTCACGCTCGGTCATACCTCTGACCCTGACCCTGTCCGCGATCGCGCTGACCTCGGCCTGCACCACCGGTACCGCGGGACCGAACGGTTCCCCGGGCGCGGCTCCCGCCGCCGGAGCCGCCCAGATCCCGGGTATGCCCGACCCCGCGGCCGAACCGGCTCCCGGTGTCACGGCGGCGATCCTGTTCGACCTCGGACCGATAGTCACCGACACCAATGGCTTCACGCTTTACCGCTACGACAAGGACACGGTCAATCCGCCCAAGTCGAACTGCGCCGAAACCTGTTCGCGCACCTGGATTCCCGCCAAGGCGGGCGGCGACCTCGTGGTGACCGGGATCGATCGCGCGCTGGTCGGCACCGTGACCAGGGACGACGGCACCGAGCAGGTCACGCTCGCGGGCTGGCCGCTCTACCGCAACGCCAACGACGCGATGCCCGGCAACACCGGCGGGCAGGGTGTCGACGACGCGTGGTTCCCGGCCAAACCGGACGGCACGAAAGTGCTGCTCACCGCGGACACCTGGCAGGCCGATGACCTCGGCATCTGACCTTCCCAGATTCTCCCGCCCGCTGCTGGTCCTGCTGATCACGGCCGCGGTGACCCTGCTCGGCCCCGTCGGCGACGCACGCGCCCAGCAACTGTCCGCCGCGGACCGGAACCTGATCGTCAACGTCAAACTGGCCGGGCTGTGGGAAATGCCCGCCGGGATGTGGGCGCAGGAACGCGGGAAGGGCAAGAGGACCCGCGAAGTCGGCCGGACACTGATGATCGACCACGGCAGGCTCGACACCGCGACGCACTCCATCGCCGACCGGTTCGGCATCACCTTGCCGACCGAGCCGTCGGACCAGCAGTCCGCGTGGCTCGGCGAGATGAAGGCCGCCCGCGACGACACCGAGTTCGACCGCATCTTCGCCAACCGGCTCCGGTACGCGCACGGCGTGCTGTTCCCCATCATCGCGCAGGTCAGGGCCGGTACCCGCAACGACGTCGTCCGTGACTACGCCACCACGGCCAATCAGGCGGTGCTGCGGCACATGACCCTGCTGGAGAGCACCGGCGTCGTCGACCAGTCGCTGATGCCGGAAGCGCCGGCGCCGCAGTCGAACACGGCCAACGCCTCGATGGACGTCGGTTTCGGTGACCTCGCCCTCGGCCTGCTGCTGGCGGTCGTACTCGGCGGCGGACTGTTCTTCGCCCTCCGGACCCTGCGCGCCAAGAACACCCGGACCCGCAAACGCGCGGCCGCCGCCGAACCAGACCTGGTTCCCAGTGCCCCTGGAGAGATCAATGTATGACCAGTGGTCCGAGGTGGTGGTCGTCCTGACCCAGAAGACGAACACGGACCCCGGCATCAAGGGCATGGCGCAGACCTCCGCCCGGATCGCGTACGGCTTCATGTGCCTGACCCTGTGCTGGGGCGTGTTCACCGCGACCGGCTGGATCAAGTCGCTGACCGGCCGGAAGGCCCTGCGCAGCTCGCATATGGTGCTCGGCATCCTGACGTTGTCGTTCGGTGTCGTGCACGCGATGTCGTTCGTGTTCCTGCCCGACGGGTTCACCCTCGCGCAGATCTCGATCCCGCTCCTGCCGGGCACGCTGGCGCGGCACGAACTCGGCGTCGTCGGGCTCGAGGTCATGATCGCCGTCGCGCTGACCGGCGGGATCAGCCGGTTCAGTTCCTACCGGCGCTTCCTGTGGATCCACCGGCTCGCCTATCCGGCGGTCGCGATCACGGCACTGCATTCGTTCTTCGGCGCCATGGCCAACGGCCACCTCGGTCTCCTGTGGTTCGGCGGGATCACGCTGCTGGTCCCCGTGGTCCTGCTGACCGCGCTGCGGTTCACGCCCACCCGGTACCTGGAACGGCTGGGCCTGGTCGAGGAACTGGTCTGACGGCCGCACGAAACGACTGGGAGAGAAGAAAGATGATCTTCGGAAGCGTACGGCGCGGCACTCGGGTCAGCGTCGACAACGAACGGTGCGAAATCTTCGGCTTCTGCGAGATGGAGGCACCCGCCACGTTCAAGATCGGGCCGGACGGCAAGCTCCGCATCCGCCGCATGGTCGACCGGGACGGCTTGGACCAGGCCATTTCGGCGGCCAGGCTCTGTCCGAAACAGGCCATCAGAGTCAAGGGAGAAGGAGCGTACGACGATGAGTGACGGAGATCGGATCGTCATCGTCGGTGCGGGCGTCGCCGGGCTCCGTTCCGCGGAACGACTGCGGGAACTCGGTTTCGACGGCGAGATCGTGCTGGTCGGCGACGAGCCGCGGAAGCCCTACCACCGGCCGATGGTGTCCAAAGAGCTCATCACCGGTGGTGTGAAACCGGTGGCCGCGAGCCTGGAGCCGTACCTCGACCTGGACGTCCACTGGCGGCTCGGCACCCGCGCGACCTGGCTCGACAGCAAGGAACGCACCGTGCACCTGCCCGGCGGGGAATCCCTGTGGTACGACGGTTTGATCATCGCGACCGGCGTCTACCCGCGGCACCTCCCCGGCTCGCCGCGCCACGACCCCCGGGTCCGGGTGCTGCGCACCGTGGAGGATTCACTGGCCGTCCGGCGGGCGCTGGGGAACAGCAACAAATCCGTCGTGGTGATCGGCAGCGGCCTGATCGGGAACGAGTTCGCCGCGTCGATGCGGCACATGGGCCGCGACGTCACGCTCATCGGCCACGCGAAGGCGCCTTTGCACCGCTTCGGGGAGCGGATCGCGTCGGCGCTCACCAAGGAGCACCAACACCATCGCGCCAAGCTGGCGATGAACACCGAGGTGCGGAACTGGATCAGCACCAAGGAGACGGTCGGGCTGCACCTGACCAACAACCAGTTCCTGGTGGCCAGTTGCGTGGTGCTCTCGATCGGCAGTGTGCCCGCGGTGGACTGGCTGCGCGGCTCGGAGCTGACCATCGAGGACGGCGTCCTCTGCGAGGCGACCCTGTTCGCGACCGGGGCCGAAGACGTCGTGGTCGCGGGCGACGTCGCGAAATGGCCGAACCTGCGGATCGACGAAACCCCGCGCCGGGTCGAGCACTGGATGAACGGCGTCGAATCCGGCCGCGCGGCGGCGGAAAGCCTGATGCTGGGCCGGGGCAACGCGAGGCCGTACACGCCGCTCCCCCGCGCTTGGTCGTCCCTGTACGACGCGCGCCTGCAGACCGTCGGGATGCCCTCGCTGGGCAAGGACACGATCGAGCTTTCCGACGGGGTCACCGGTTTCGTCCGTGACGGCAGGCTGATCGGCGCGGCGGGCTGGGACCGGCCGAAGGCGATGATCCACTGGACCGCCGAACTCGACCGGCGGCTGCCGGTGCCCGAGCCGGTGTTCCCCGCTCCCGCTGTCGCCGAGCCGTCGTTCGCCGCCGGTCTCGGGGAGTCGACGCCGATCGGGGAGGACGTCCTCGCCCCGTTCGAGCGGGACTTCCTGTCCGACACCCCGACCGCGGCCGTACCCGCACAGGAGGAGATGCCCTGGGCTCGCGTTCCCGCCGGGTGACCCGGGATCGCGACCGGACCGGGGCCGCGCGCGGCGGCCGCGGTCCCCTCAGGTGGCGGTGGGCAGCTGGGCCTCCGCGCCCACCGCCACCCCCTTGGGGATGCCGGGAGGATCCCGGGACCGACGGTGATTCGGGCTCCGTCGGGTGCCGCCCTTCCGGCTCCCCGCATCCGGTCGGGGCCCTTCCAGGCTTGACTCACCTGGGAGGGCCCCGATCTATGCCTGCGCCTGCGAGTGGTCGTTCACCGCATCGCCTACGCGGACGGCTCCCTTCGCGTCGAGCGCCCACGGCGGAACACGTTGCGAAAGCCACTTTCGCAACCTTCAACGTTGCGAAAGTGGCTTTCGCAACGTCGGCTCCCGCCAGACCGCACCGGGTCGGCGCCGGGTGACGCGAAAGCCACTTTCGGGACACCTGATGTCTCGAAAGTGGCTTTCGCGACACCACAGGCCGAGGTCGTGGCCGGAGAGCCGTGGTGATCACCCGGCACAACGGTCGCCTTGCCGTGAAGGCCTCCTTGCCTACCCTGAAGGTAGTGAAGGAGGCCTTCACGGACTGTCGTCCCGCCACTCACGAAACGGGTGCCTTCACCACCACGGTGTCGTCCGGGCCGACCGAGCGCCCGTCCGAGGCGTGGACTTCCAATGCCCGCAACGGAAGCCCGCCGTCGCGGTCCACCAGTTCGGACCGCGGCTCACCCTCGGCGAAGAAGTGCGCCTCGCCCCATTGCCGCAGCGCGACGATCACCGGGAACAGGTCGCGCCCCTTCGCCGTCAGCACGTATTCGCTGTATGTGCTCCCGTCCGAAGCCGGGACCACGTCGAGCACGCCGTGCCCGACGAGCGCCCGCAGCCGGGCGGACAGGATGTTCTTCGCGACGCCCAGGCCGCGCTGGAACTCACCGAAGCGGCGGACGCCGTCGAAGGCGTCACGCACGATCAGGAGCGACCACCAGTCGCCGATCGTGTCGAGCGAGCGCGCCACCGGGCACGGGGCTTCGTCGAACGTCGTCCGCTTCACCATGGTTGCATCTTACAACCGGAGTGCTCTACCGTCGCCAGTGGTAGCAAGTTGAAACCACACTGGAGGGGTAGTGCGTCTCGGAGTCGTCCTGTTGTTCGCCGTGGCCGCCGGGACGGCCGTCGCCACGATCTACTTCGCGCAGCCGTTGCTCGTCACCATGGGCGCCGATCTCGGGATCGCCGCGTCGACCGTGGGCGGCATCGTCACGCTCACGCAGCTCGGCTACGGCCTGGGCCTGTTCCTGCTGGTCCCGCTCGGTGACCTGCTCGAACGCCGTCGGCTCGTCACCGGGCTGCTGACGCTGCTCGCGGTCGCCGAACTGGTCGCCGCGACCGCCGCGAACGGCCTGGTCCTGCTCGCCGGGATGACGGCGATCGGCGTGCTCGCGGTGGTGACCCAGCTCCTGGTCGCGTTCGCGGCGTCGCTGGCGGATCCGGCCGGACGAGGACGGGTGGTCGGGCTCGTGACGACCGGCGTCGTCCTCGGGATCCTGCTGGCACGCACGGTTTCCGGGGCGCTGGCCGACGTCGCCGGCTGGCGCGCGGTGTACGTGGTGTCCGCCGGCGTGACCGTGCTGATCGCGATCGTGCTGTACCGCGTCCTGCCCGCCTCGGCCCCCGCCGGAGACGGCATGAGCTACCGGCGGCTGCTGCGGTCCACGCTGTCGCTTTTCGCCGAGGAACCGGTCTTCCGGACGCGCGGAACGCTCGCGCTGCTGATCTTCGCCGCGTTCGGCACCTTGTGGAGTTCCGTCGCCCTGCCGCTCAGCGAGGACGGCCTGTCGCATACCGCCATCGGCGCGTTCGGGCTGGCCGGGGCGGCGGGCGCGCTGGCGGCGGCGCCCGCCGGACGGCTCGCGGACCGCGGCCGGGCACAGTGGACGACCGGGCTCGCGCTCGGACTGCTGCTGGTGTCGTGGCTGCCGCTGGGTTTCACGCGCGCGTCACTGTGGGCCTTGGTGGCGGGCGCGATCCTGCTCGACCTGGCCGTGCAGGCCGTGCACGTCACGAGCCAGACGCTGATCTACCCGCTCCGGCCGGACGCCGGGAGCAGGTTGATCGGCGGGTACATGATCTTCTACTCGGTCGGCAGCGGCGTCGGAGCCATCGGCTCGACGGCCGTCTACGCGGTCGCGGGCTGGACCGGGGTCTGCCTGCTCGGCGCGGCTTTCAGCGCGTCGGCACTCGCCGTGTGGAGTGTCAAAGGCGCTCGATGATCGTGACGTTCGCCGTCCCGCCGCCTTCGCACATGGTCTGCAGCCCGTAGCGTCCGCCGCGGCGTTCGAGTTCGTGCAGCAGGGTCGCGAACAGTTTCGTCCCGGTCGCCCCGATGGGATGACCGAGCGCGATCCCGCCGCCGTTGACGTTGACGCGGTCCGGATCGGCGCCCGTCTCCTCGATCCACGCCAGGACGACGCTCGCGAACGCCTCGTTGACCTCGAACAGGTCGATGTCCTCGATGCGCAAGCCGGTCTTGCGCAGCGCGTGCGCGGTCGCCGGGATCGGCCCGGTCAGCATCCACACCGGATCCGCCGCCCGGACCGAAAGGTGGTGGATCCTGGCGCGCGGGGTGAGGCCGTGTTCCTCGACGAACTTCTCCGACGCGATGAGTGTCGCGCTGGCGCCGTCCGAGATCTGGCTGGCCACGGCCGCGGTGATCCGCGAACCCTCGCTCAGCGGCTTCAGCCCGGCCATCCGTTCCAGTGTGGTGTCGCGCCTGGGCCCCTCGTCCAGGCCGACACCGGCGAACGGTGCGATCTCGGCGGCGAACCGGCCTTCGTCGATGGCCGCGATCGCGCGCTGATGGCTGCGGTAGGCGAACTCCTCCATCGCCTCGCGGGTCAGGTCCCAGTGCTCGGCGATCATGTCGGCGCTGCGGAACTGCGAGACCTCGACGCTGCCGTACCGCGCCTGCCAGCCCTTCGACCCGGAGAACGGATCTTCGAAGCCGTACTCGCGCCCGGCCAGCATCGCCGCGCTGATCGGGATCGCGCTCATGTTCTGCACGCCGCCGGCGAGGACGAGGTCCATCGTCCCGGACAGCACCGCCTGCGCGGCGAAGTGCACGGCCTGCTGGCTCGAACCGCACTGCCGGTCGACCGTCACGCCCGGGACGTGGTGCCCGAATCCCGCCGCGAGCCACGCGGTGCGCGCGATGTTCCCCGACTGCGATCCGATCGTGTCGCAGCAGCCGAGGATGACGTCGTCGACCAGGTCGGTCTCGACCCCCGATCGTTCGACGACGGCCTGGATGACGTGGGCGCCGAGGTCGGCGGAGTGGACGCCGCTGAGCGCTCCCCCGCGTTTGCCGACGGGAGTCCGGACCGCGTCCAGTACATACGCCTCAGCCACGCCGCCTCCTTTTGGTTGCAATGCCGTCCAGCAGGATCCCGAGGTACTGCTGCGCGACGTCGTCCGCGCTCAGCGATCCGTCGGGGTTGTACCAGCGCACCGCCACCCAGACGGTGTCGCGGATGAACCGGTAGGTGAGTTCGACGTCGAGGTCCTCGCGGAACACGCCCGCCGCGATGCCGTCGGTGAGGATCCCGTTCCACAGTTTGCGGAATTCGGTGTTGCGGTCGTTGAGGTAGTCGAACCGCGGCAACTGCATCAGATGCTTCGCTTCGGACTGGTAAATCGCCACTTCGGCGGGCCGCCGGTGAATGGATTCGAACGACGCCACGACGACGGCTTCGAGCGTTTCCCGCGGGCCTCTGCCTTCCGCGACGATCTCGGCGTAGGCGCCGAAGAGTTCGTCGAGGAACACCGTGAGGATCTCGTCGGCCATCGACTCCTTCGAGTCGAAATGGTGGTAAAGGCTGCCCGAAAGGATCCCCGCCGCGTCCGCGATGTCCCGCACGGTGGTGGAGACGTAGCCGCGCTCGGCGAACAGCTTCGCCGCGAGGGCGAGCAGTTCGGCGCGGCGGGACCCTGGACTGGCTTTCATCGCTACCTCACGCATGCTGGGAACTCACGGACAAGACCTCGCCGGTGAGGTACGACGAGTACTCACTGGCGAGGAACACCATCACATTCGCCACTTCCCAGGGTTCCGCCGCCCTCCCCGAGACCTCGCGGGCGGTGAGTTCGGTGAGCAGTTCGTCGCTGGTCACCTTGGCCAGGAACGGATGCATCGCCAGGCTCGGCGCGACGGCGTTGACCCGGATGCCGTGTTCGGCGACGTCGACGGCGGTGCAGCGGGTGAGCGCCATGACACCGGCCTTCGCGGCCGCGTAGTGCGCCTGCCCGGCTTGTGCGCGCCAGCCGATCACGGACGCGTTGTTGACGATCACCCCGCCGTCGCCCTGCTCGATGAACCGGTTCACCGCGGCCCTCGTCGCGCGGAAGGTGCCGTTGAGGGTCACGTCGATGACCCGCGACCATTCCTCGTCGGTCATGTCCACAATGGACTTCGTACCGCCGAGGCCGGCGTTGTTGACGAGCACGTCGATCCGGCCGTAGTGCGCGGCGGCTCCGTCGATGAGCGCCCGCACTTGGTCTTCTCGGGTGACGTCACAGGGAATCGCGTGGACGTCGCCGAGTTCGGCCGCCTTTTCGCCCAGGCGTCGCTCGTGCCAGTCGCTGATCACGACCCGGGCGCCTTCCTCCACCGCGCGTTTCGCCACCGCGGAACCGATCCCGGTGCCGGCCGCCGCCGTCACCACGACCACCTTTTCCCGCAGGAGATTCGCCCCCTCGGGGTATTTCGGCACCGGAATCACGGTCGCACCTCTCGGGGAAGGCCGAGCACCCGCTCGGCGATGACGTTGCGCTGGATCTCGTTGGAGCCGCCGTAGATCGTGTCGGCCCGGGTGAAGAGGAAAAGCCGTTGCCAGGCGTCGAGCCCGTCTTCCGCGAGCATGCCCCGCGCGCCGCGGACGAGCATCGCCAGCTCTCCCAGGTCGCGGTGCCAGTTCGCCCAGACCAGTTTGGACACTTCGGCGACTCCCGGCGAAGAGTCGCCCAGGGTGCGGATCGCCTGTGCCCGCATGACCTCCAGGCCGACCCACGCACGGTCGATCCGCTCGGCGATCACCGGGTCGTCCGGCGCGATCCTGCTGAGTTCTTCGAGTTCCCGCCGGAAGCCGACCTGCTGTCCGAGGGTGGCGACGCCGCGCTCGAAGGCGAGCGTCCCCATGGCGACCCGCCAGCCGTCGCCGGGTTCGCCGACGACCAGGTCCTTGGCCGTGCGAGCGCCGTCGAAGAAGACTTCGTTGAACTCCGAGGTCCCGGTGAGCTGCTGGATCGGACGGACCTCGACCCCGGGCTGCCGCATCGGAACGAGCAAATAGGACAGTCCTTTGTGGCGTTTGGAGCCGGGTTCGGTCCTGGCGAGGACGAAACACCAGTCGGCCACATGCGCGAGCGACGTCCACACCTTCTGGCCGTTCAGCACCCATTCGTCGTCTTCGAGGGTGGCCGTGGTCGACACCGCGGCGAGATCGGATCCGGCGCCGGGTTCGGAATAGCCCTGGCACCACAGTTCCTCGACGGCCACGATCGGCGGCAGGAACCGCTTCCGCTGTTCCGGCGTGCCGAACGCGAGCAGGGTCGGGCCCAGGAGTTCCTGCGCCAGATGGCTCACCCGCGCCGGCGCGCCCGCTCGCGCGTACTCCTCGTGGAAGACGACCTGCTGTTCCAGCGTCGCACCCTGCCCGCCGTGCTCGACCGGCCAGCCGACGCAGGTCCAGCCCGCCGCGGCGAGCCGTCGTTCCCACTCCACGCGTTCGTCGAAGGCCTCGTGCTCCCGCCCGGGACCGCCCAAGCCCCGCAGTTCCGGCGGCAGGTTGTCCGCCAGCCAGGTGCGCACACGGTCGCGGAAACCGTCCTGAGCCACACGTGCCTCCTCTAGCCAAACCAGAGCCTGCTGCGTAGGCTACCCTACCAAGCACTTGCTAGGGAGACTTCGATGACAGAAGGAACCATCCCGGCGACGCTCGACCAGGCGGCGGAGCGCTTCGCCGGACGGGAAGCACTCGTCGACGGCGACGTCCGGCTCACCTACGCCGAACTCGCGCGGCGGGTGCGGCAGGCGGCACGGTTCTTCGAGGGCCACGAACGGGTCGCGATCTGCTCCCCCAACACCTGGCACTGGGTGGTCGCCGGGCTCGGCGCGCTGTACGCCGGCGCGACGCTGATCCCGGTCAACACCCGGTTCACCGCGCGCGAGACCATCGACGTCCTCGAACGCGCGAAGGTTTCCGCGCTGGTGATCACCGGCACGTTCCTCGGCACCGACCGGCTGGCGGACCTCGGCACCTCACGGCCCCGCACGGTGCTGCGGATCCCCGTCGAGGGCCTCGAAGAGCCGGTGGAAGGCGTCACCGAATGGGCCGCGCTCGACGGTCTCGACAGCGACTTCGTCAGCCACGTCGAGCCCGGCGACGTCAGCGACATCCTGTTCACCTCCGGGACCACCGGCCGCAGCAAGGGCGCGATGAGCAGCCACCGGCAGACGCTGAGCGTCGCCGAGGCCTGGGCGGACTGCGGCGAGCTGACCGAGCAGGACCGCTACCTCGTGATCAACCCGTTCTTCCACAGCTTCGGGTACAAGGCGGGGATCGTCGCGGCCGTGCTGCGCGGGGCGGCGATCCTGCCGCAGCGCACCTTCGACGTGCGGGAGACCTTGCGGCTCATCGAAACCGAGCGCGTCACGGTGCTGCCCGGCGCCCCGACGATCCACCAGGTCCTGCTGGACGCGCCCGAACGCGCGGACCACGATCTGTCCAGCCTGCGGCTCGCCGTGACCGGGGCCGCCACGGTTCCGGTCACGCTCGTCGAACGCATGCAGACGGAGCTGAGTTTCGACACCGTGCTCACCGCGTACGGGCTCACCGAAGCCGTGGTGGCGACGATGTCGCGGCCCGGCGACGACGCGAAACTGGTGGCGAACTACTCCGGGCGCGCGACGGCGGGCTTCGAGGTGAAGCTCGGCGAGCACGACGAGGTCCTGCTGCGCGGGCCGAACGTGATGCTCGGCTATCTCGACGATCCGGAGGCCACCGCGAAGGCCGTCGACGCCGACGGGTGGTTGCACACCGGCGATGTCGGCGTCCTGAACGGCCAGGGCTATCTGAAGATCGTCGACCGGATCAAGGACATGTACGTCTGCGGCGGGTTCAACGTCTACCCCGCCGAGATCGAGCAGGTGCTGAGCAGGCTGGACGGTGTTGCGGAGTCCGCCGTCGTCGGCGTGCCGGACCACCGGCTCGGCGAGGTCGGCAAGGCCTTCGTCCGGCTGCGCGGCGGAGCCGAACTGTCCACAGAGGACGTACTGGCGTGGTGCAAGGCCGAACTGGCCAACTACAAGATTCCCCGATTTGTCGACTTCGTGGGGGAACTGCCGCGAAATCTGTCGGGAAAGGTGCTGAAACGCGTGTTGCGGGAGGAGAACGGATGACCGTCGAGTACGAGCGACGCGGGCCGGTGGCCGTCGTCACGATGAACCGGCCGGAGTACCGGAACGCGCAGAACTCGGCGATGACCTACGCGCTCGACGCCGCGTTCGGCCGCGCCGTCGACGATCCCGAGGTCAAGGTGATCGTGCTGGCCGGGGCGGGCAAGCATTTCTCCGCCGGGCACGACATCGGGACGCCGGAACGCGACGTGGACGTCTCCTTCGAGCGCAAGGCGGTCCTGTGGTGGGACCACGTCGGCGCCGAAGGCGGTGACCAGCGGTTCGCGCGCGAGTCGGAGGTCTACCTCGGCATGTGCCGCCGCTGGCGCGAGATCCCGAAACCGACCATCGCGAGTGTGCAGGGCGCGTGCATCGCGGGCGCGCTGATGCTGGCCTGGGTGTGCGACATGATCGTCGCCTCCGATGACGCGTTCTTCGCCGATCCCGTGGTGCGCATGGGAATTCCCGGTGTCGAGTACTTCGCGCATCCTTGGGTCCTCGGCCCGCGCGCGGCCAAGGAAGTGCTGTTCACCGGTGAGCGCTTCACGGCGCAGCAGGCCAAGGAGTGGGGCATGCTGAACCGCGTCGTCCCCCGCGCCGACCTCGAAACCGAGACCATGGCGCTGGCGGAGAAGATCGCGGTGATGCCGAGGATGGGGCTCGCGCTCGCCAAAAAGGCCGTCAACCAGGCCGAAGACCTGATGGGCCTGCGGTCCGGAATGGACTCCGTGTTCGGGCTGCATCACTTCGCGCACGCGCACAACGCCGAGATGTCCGGCGGCGACTCGCTGGGCGGGCAGGACGCGCGCTCGATGCGCGACGCGAACAGGACCTCGTGATGGATCTCGATCTCGACGAGCGCACGCTCGCCTTCCGCGACGAAGCACGGTCTTGGCTCGCCGCGAACGTACCGGCCGAACCGCTGAAGTCGTTCGACACCACCGAAGGATTCGCGCAGCACCGCGAATGGGAATCCCGGTTGGCCGACGCCCGCTGGTCGGTCGTCTCGTGGCCGCGCGAATTCGGCGGACGGGACGCGAGTCTCCTGGAATGGGTGCTGTTCGAGGAGGAGTACTACGCGACGGGAGCGCCGTTGCGGGTCAACCAGAACGGCATCTTCATGCTCGCGCCGACCCTGTTCTCCCATGGCACGGAGGACCAGCAGCGCCGGATCCTGCCGAAGATGGCGCGCTCGGAGGAGGTCTGGGCGCAGGCGTGGTCGGAACCCGAGGCGGGCAGCGACATCGCCGCGCTCCGCAGCACCGCGACCCGCTGCGACGGCGGCTGGCGGGTCAGCGGGCAGAAGACCTGGAGTTCACGCGCGACGTTCGCCGACCGGGCGTTCGGCCTGTTCCGCAGCGATCCGGAGTCGGTGCGGCACAAGGGCCTCACCTATCTGATGGTGGATCTGCGGTCCGAGGGCGTCACGGTCCGGCCGATCCCCCAGCTGGACGGCGAACCGGGATTCGCGGAGATCTTCTTCGACGACGTCTTCGTCCCCGACGAGGACGTGATCGGCGCGCCGGGTGAGGGCTGGCGGGTCGCGATGACGACGGCGAACAACGAACGCGGGCTGTCCTTGCGCAGCCCCGGCCGGTTCCTCGCCGCGGCGGACAGGCTGGTCTCGCTCTGGAACGACGCCGGGCGGCCCGCGCACACCGCCGACAGGGTCGCCGACGCGTGGATCGGCGCCCGGGCGTATCAGCTGTACACCCTCGGCACGGTCACCCGCCTCGCGGACGGCGCCGAACTCGGGCCGGAATCGAGTGTCAACAAGCTGTTCTGGTCACATCTGGACGTCGAACTGCACGAGACCGCGCTCGACGTCCTCGGTCCGGACGCCGAACTGCGGGGCCGCTGGAGCGACGGCTGGCTGTTCTCCCTGGCGGGCCCGATCTACGGCGGGACCGACCAGATCCAGCGGTCCATCGTCGCCGAACGACTGCTCGGCCTGCCGAAGGGGGCTCGATGAGGTTCGCGCTTTCCGGTGAGCAGGAGCAGTTCTCCCGCAGTCTCCACGATCTGCTGTCCGATATGGACGCCGACTCGGCCAACCGGTCCTGGGCGACGGGCGATCACGGCCCCGGCCTCAAGATCTGGCGACGGCTGGCGGAACTCGGGGTGACCGCGCTGGCCGTCCCCGAGAAGTACGACGGGCTCGGCGCGACGCCGGTCGACCTGGCCGTCGGCTTCGAACGGCTCGGCTACCACTGCGTTCCCGGACCGTGGACCGACACCGTCGCGGTGCTGCCGTCCTTGCTGGACGACGAGCTGCTGACCTCGGTCGCGTCCGGTGAGACGCTGGCGTCGGTCGCGTTCACGCCGCAGGTGCCGTACGCCTTGGATTCCGACGTCGCCGATGCGCGTCTCATCATCGAGAACGGCAGGCTGCGCGCGTTCACCCCTGGCACTCTTTTGTCCTCTGTGGACGGTTCACGTCGGCTGTTCACTCCGGAGGCGGGAGACGATCTCGGCACTGCGCTCGACGCGGATCGGGCGTTCGAGCTGGGTTGCCTGGCCACCGCCGCGCACCTCCTCGGCGCGGGACGGTGGCTGCTCGACACGTCCGTCGCGTATGCCGCGCAACGCAAGCAGTACGGCCGGGAGATCGGTGAGTACCAGGCGGTCAAGCATCTGCTCGCCGACGTCGCGACCGCGATCGCGCTGGCCGAACCGCTGCTGTTCGGCGCGGCCGTCACCCTGGACCCCCGCGATGTCTCCGCGGCTAAGGTGGCGTGTGGCGACGCCGCGCATCTCGCCGCCCGGACCGGGCTGCAGGTGCACGGCGCGATCGGCTACACCGCGGAGCACGCGCTCGGCCTGCGGCTGACCCGGGTCCGCGCGCTGGTCGGCGCCTGGGGTACGCCGCGGTTCCACCGGGAGCGGGTGCTGGCATGACGTTCACCGCCGAGCAGGACGCGCTGCGGGACAGCGTCCGGAAGCTGCTGGACCGGGAAGCGGATCCCTGGCCGCAGCTGTGTGAGCAGATCGGTGTGGCGGCGCTGGCCGTTCCCGAACGGTTCGGCGGGCTCGGCGCCGGGACCGCCGAACTGCAAGTCGTCGCGGAGGAGCTGGGCCGGGTTCTCGCCGACGTCCCGTTCCTCGGTTCGGCGGTGCTCGCCGTGCACGCGGTACTGGCCACCGGCGACGACGAGGCCTGCGAGCGGCTGCTCCCCCGCCTCGCCGAAGGTGTCGTCGGCGCGGTCGCCTGGACCGACGCCGACGGCCGGTGGGACACGCCGGCCTGCCGTGTCGTCGGCTCCGTCGTGGAGGGCGAGGCGCACTATGTCCTCCACGGTGACGAAGCCGAGATCCTCCTGGTGGTGGCGGACGGCTCGCTGTACGAGGTCACCGACGCGCGCCGCGTCCGGACTCCGGCGATGGACGAAACGCGGCGGCTGGCCCGCGTGACCTTCGACAGTGTCCCCGCGCGGCTGCTCGGCCCGGTCGACCTCGGCGCGCTGCGCGACGTCGTGTGCGCCGTCCTGGCCGCCGAACAGGCCGGGGCCGCGGCACGCGCTTTCGAGCTGACGGTGGAGTACAGCAAGCAACGCCACCAGTTCGGCAGGCCGATCGGCGGCTTCCAAGCGCTGAAGCACCGGATGGCGGATCTCCACGTCCTGGTGGAGACGGCGCGATCGGCGGCTTACGCGGCTCCGGAGTCGAGCAGGCTGGCCGCGGTGGCGAAGGTGCATTGCTCGGAGGCACTCGCGACGGTGGCGGGCGAGATGATCCAGCTGCACGGCGGGATCGCGATCACCTGGGAACATCCGGCGCACCGCTATTTCAAGCGGGCGCACGGGGCGGCGCGGCTCTTCGGGTCGCCCGGTGATCACCTGGGGCGGGTGCGACCGCCGATATCGTGAGCCATCGCCGGATGGACGGTCTTTCGTGGAGCGGTGCGCCGGTCATGGACATCGACGCGCTCTGCGGCCGGCTGGCGGGCTACTTCTGATCAAGGAACCGGGTGACGGCCCGGACCCGGTCGCCGTCGAGCGTGAGGACGATCAACCCGGCCGGTTTCCCACCGTGGCGACAGTGGAAGGCGGGCTGATCGTTCGCCCGCGTCGGCACCATGGTGAAACCCTCGGGGACCGGGACGGCCATGGAGACGCGGAGGAAGCCCGCGATCGCTTCGAGGCCGTGGTACTCGTGCGGTGCCGGCGGCATGGCGAGCCAGGCGTCGTCGGTGAGCAGGCTGAGGACGCCGTCGAGGTCGCCCGCGGTGAAGGCGTCGGCGAATCGCCTGGTCAGCTCGCGTTCCTGAGGTGAGGGCCGGTGCCCGGCGGCGTTGCGATGCTTGTCGAGCGAGGCGCGAGCGCGCTGAAGGATGCCTTTGACCGCCGTCTCCGTGGTGTCGAGCATGCCCGCGACCTCACCGGCGGGGAAACACAGGACGTCCCGCAGGACGAGCGCGGCCGCCTGCCTCGGCGGGAGGAGCTGGAGACCGGTGACGAAGGCGAGTTCGATCGCCTCCCTGGCGGTGTAGCGCGCTTCGGGACCGGGTTCGCTGTCGGCGACACGCTCGAGGAGCTCGTCCGGGTACGGCTGCAACCAGGTCACCTCGCCGCGGCGGCTTGGTTCCGGCGGGTCGAACGGCGGCACCGGATCGGGTGGACGGCGGCGGCCCGCGGCCCGCAGTGCGTTGAGGCAGCGGTTGGTGGCGATGCGGTACAGCCAGGTGCGGAGCGACGAGCGGCCCTCGAACCCGTCGAGGCCTCGCCACGCGGCCAGGAGCGTCTCCTGGACGGCGTCTTCGGCGTCGGTGACGGAGCCCAGAATGCGGTAACAGTGCAGGTGCAGCTCGTGCCGGTAAGTGTCGGTGAGCTCGCGGAAGGTCTGCTCGTCTGTTGTCCTGGTGACCACTGGCCGATCCTGTCACGACCTTTTTCGCCGCGCACCGTTCCGTTTCCGGCGGAGGTGGTGTCTGACGGGGTGAAGCTCGACGAAAGGAACCATCATGACCAGTCCCGCCTTGGACATCGCGCTCGCCTACCACCACGCGTGGACCGGCAAGGACTTCGAGAAGGCGATGACCTACGTCGCCGACGACATCGTCTGCCACAGCCCCGGTGGGCCACTCTCCGGCGCGGAGGCGTTCCGCGGGTTCATGGGCCCGTTCACCGAGATCCTGACCGGGTCGACCCTGCTCTCGGCGTTCGGGGACGAGACGACGGCGCTGCTGATGTACGACACGGCGACGCTGCCGGTGGCGAGTGCTCCCGGAGCCGAGTTGGTGACCGTGCGGGAGGGGAAGATCGTGGAGTTGCGGATCGTGTTCGATCGGGCTCCTTTCGATGCGGCTCGGGAGGCAGCTGCTGGGTCGGCGTCGGCGTAGGTCGGCATCGTCTCCGCCATCGCCGCGCCCAGGTGGACGGTGCTGGCGAGAGGCGGTTGGCCCGGCGAGCGGACGCTATGGGCGCCTCGCCACAGGCTTTTCGGAGAGAGCGGCGTCCTGTTCACGATGTCCTGAAACAGGGCATCGGCAGAACACGACACCACTCACGTCTGATCGCGACGCGGTCGTTCTGCCAGAACATGATGGCGATATGTCCGACCCTGCGGCGACCCAGGGTGATAAAGCGTGGACGCGATCGTGTCGATGCCGAGCGTGGCGAGGTGTCGTTCCAGTTCGGCCATTCAGCCACGGTGTTCGCCGGAGATGGCCAGGCCGTTGTCGGACAGGATCTTCACCGGCAGCCCGTGGCGATCGAACGCCCGCCGTAAGGCGATCCAGGTGTCCATACCGTTCTCGCTGCCGTCGGCCAGATGGTGCTCTGGCCGTGATGGCACAAGATCCGGTGGATCGAGGCCTGTGAGGGCAACGGCACGAACCCTGCGTCCCCGAGCCGCCAGCGAGGTGCGGGGCGGTGTCCCAGGACACGCCATGCTCACGACAGAACCGCGCCACCTGGTCACCACACCGACAGGCCGGTCGGTGTCCGTGAGGACCTGAGACACCAACTGTCCGACAGGTCCTGAACTCGGACAGTGCCGCTCAGAACGGTGGGGTGTCGTCCTCCGGCTCGGGCCGCGGGTCGTGGAGTGGTTCCGGTGTCGCGTCGTAGGTACGACCGGACGGAGTGGTGATGGTCATGCCGCCGTTGCCGGTCGGCGCAGCGGACCAGCCTGGTTCTTCCTTGAGCAGATTGTGGATCTTGCAGGCGGCATGGCAGTTGTGGTGGTCGGTCCGGCCGTCGCGAGCCCAGTTGATGATGTGGTCGATTTCGGAGAACTCGGCCGGTCGGTGGCAGCCGGGATGAGTGCATTCCCGGTCACGTGCCCTGATCAATCGAGCCAGCGAGGCCGGGGACCGGTACTTGTCGGCACCGGCCTCCAGGAGCTGTCCGGTGGCGGGGTCGGTGATCAACCGCGACCAGGTCGAGCCGGGGTCGGAGGCGATCTCTCGCACGAGCCAGTCCGGGATGGGCCCGTAACCGGCCAGGATCGCGGGATCGTCACGGGCGCCGGCCAGGGTAAGGAAGTCGACGTAGACATGGATGTGCGCACGAGGCTTGCCGTGACCGTCCTCGGCCAGCAGGCGTTCGGCGAAAATGTCGGCGCGATGCTGATCCAGGGTCCGGGACTTGTCCTGCGCCCGGCGCGCTCGAGCGGCGCGGCTCATCGACGCGTAAATCGAGCCGGCCACCTCGGACGGCAGAAAGCCGGAGAGGGTGGACATCGTCTCGTCTTCGTGTTCCAACGAGATGTGCCGCCGCGCACGTTTCTTTTCCGCCCGTGCTTTATAGCCCGCACGGTCGAACTTCTGCACCGCACCGCTCACCGATTTACGGATCGCTGTGGGATCGCGGCCGGCGAGTCGTTTGACCATGAACGCGTCCACCTGCGCGGCGACCTCATCCGAGACCTCGCGGGTCAGGTGGCTGACCTTCGACGCCTTGAACAGATCGATGTCACCTTTCTCCAGCGCCGCCAACGTGTTCGGCAGCCGCGCCACGAGAGCGCAGGACGTTTCGACCAGCAGGAAGGCTTGGTTGCGGGAGACCGAGAAGCGCAAGGCGACCTCCTCGGTCACCGATCTTCGCGAGCCACCCACGGCGGCGAACTCGGCTATGAACCGCACTTGCCGACCCTGAGCCCGCCGAAGCGAGACTTCTTCGTCGTGGGCGGCATCGAGAAAGCGAGCGGCTTTCGGATTGAAAACAAGAGTTGTGGTCATGACCAAGATCATACTCGAACACGCGTTCGAGCGCCAGGAATGAGGTCGAAGCTAAGAGCTCGCCCCGCCCGCATTGCGGATCAGCCGCTGGAGCACCTTCACCGTGGTGACGTAGTCCGCGTCTTCGATGCCGTCGTGGAGGGCGGCGCGGATGGCGGGAGCGTTGCGCGCGAGATCGACCCGGGCCTGTTCTCCCTCTTTCGTGAGCCACAGCCGGTGCTCGGTGTCCCGGGTCAGCCAGCCACGTTCCAGGAGCACCTCGGCCTCCGCGGCCAGATCGTCCTCAGGGCGGATGTAGGAGACCATCGCCGCTTGCAGTTCGGCCGAGGTCATTCCCCGGCCGTCGGGCGAGATGTCGTTCGCCGACAGGTCGCGCAGCAGCCAGAACTGGGGCTGCGTGTAGCCGGCTGAGCCGTCATGTCATGCCTCCCTTGGCACTTCTCATAGGGAGACGGTAGAACCTCAAGCGCGGTCGAGGGCAAGGCGACGCACTCAGTCCCCTTGGCCGGCGATGGCCTCTTTCCATATCCGCTCGAACTCGTCGCCGTCGATCCGGGACGCCGAGAACTCTCGCTGCGCGTTGATCTCGTCAAGCGGCGGGACGGGAACCTCGCCCAAACTCGTGCCGCCCACCTCGTGCCGCTCGTCGGCCCAGCCGAGGCGGCCGTCCCGGAAGCGTTCCACCTTCCGGCATTCGTAGCCGTCCGCGCCCACCTCGCTGAACATCTCCACGGCTTCCTCGGCGAACTCGTGCGACCAAAAGCACCTCAGGTACCACATCCACGCATCACTCCCACCCGTCCCAGTCCCAGGGTAGGGCCAACCCCCGCACCAACCCACCGGCGCACCGCATTCACCCCACCCGCCCCGCGAACCAGACTCACACCGGTGACCGCAAACCTCCGCACAGGCAGCGATTTCGCCCGCCTGTCCCGCCGCGTCAGCGAAGCGGGCCTCCTCGACCGCCGTCCCGGCTACTACGTCTTCCGCATCGGCCTGGTCGCCACCCTCTTCGTCTCCGGCTGGATCGCCTTCTTCGCGATCGGGGACTCGTGGTGGCAGCTGGGGATCGCCGTGTTCCAGGCGGTGATGTTCGGTCAGATCGCCCTGCTTTCGCACGATCTCGCGCACCGTCAGGTGTTCCGGACCCGCCGTCCGAGCGAGATCGCCGGCCGGATCGCGGGCAATCTCGGGGTCGGCATGAGTTACGGCTGGTGGATGGACAAGCACACCCGCCACCACGCGAACCCGAACCACGAGGACCTCGACCCCGACGTCGATCCGGACATCCTCGTGTGGTCGAAGGAGCAGGCGAGGGCCAGCAAGGGACTCCCCCGGTTCATCGGCCGCTATCAGGCTTTCCTGTTCTTCCCGTTGCTCACCCTCGAAGGCCTGAACCTGCACTTCTCCGGCATCCGCGCGGTCTCGAAGCCGGGCATCCGGCGGCGCGGGCTCGAAGCGGCCTTGCTGTTGACGCATTTCGCGCTCTACTTCAGCGCGCTGCTCGTCGTCCTCTCGCCCGGCAAGGCGCTCGTGTTCTTCATCGTCCACAAAGCACTGTGGGGTGTCTACATGGGATCGATCTTCGCGCCCAACCACAAGGGCATGCCGATCCTGTCCGGCGACACCGAACTCGACTTCCTGCGCAAGCAGGTGCTCACGTCCCGCAACGTCCGCGGCGGCAGGATCGTCGACGTCGCGCTCGGCGGGCTCAACTACCAGATCGAGCACCATCTGTTCCCGAGTATGCCGTCGCCGCATCTTCGCCGCGCCCGGCCCATCGTCCAAGGATACTGCGAAGAAATCGGCGTCCCGTATCACGAGACGGGGCTCGTCGAGTCGTACGCGCTCGCGTTGCGCAGTCTGCACGAAGCGGGTGAGCCGATCCGACTTTCGGAGGGTTCACCGGCTGGGACGTTCACTGAACGCCGTTGACACTCCAGATACGGCTTCTTACTTTCAGTGCATGACGCCCTCGAAGATCTTCCCCGGCGCCACCCTGCGTCCAGATCCGTTCCCGCGAGCCCTGCGCGCGGCGATCACGGCCAGCGGGCTGCCGCTGGACCGGATCCGCCATCGCCTCGAACTGCGCGGCGTCTCCATCAGCGTGCCGACGCTGAGCCATTGGCAGTCCGGCAGACGGAGACCGGAACGTCCGGAATCCCTCCGGGCGCTGGCCGAGCTCGAACAGCTGTTGTCCTTGCCGCCCTTGGCCTTGCGCTCGCTTCTGGGCCCGCCTCGGCCGCGCGGACGGAAAAGCTCGGTCCCGGCGCAACGCCGGGACCGAGCCACCACCGAGGGAACCTACCCGACATAGAGCGTGCGGTTCGGGCTACCGCTACCGGGGTTGGTGACCAGCCCCGGAGTCGAAGCGCTGATCAGTGCCTGAGCCACCTGCGCCGCGGTGGCACCGGTGTGCGAAGACAGGTACAGCGCGGCGGCACCGGCGACGTGCGGGGCGGCGAACGAGGTGCCGTCACCGGTGTAGGTCGCGGTGTCGTTGTCCTTCCAGGCCGAGGTGATCGAGACGCCCGGCGCGAACAGGTCGATCACGGAACCGTAGTTGGAGAAGGAAGCGCGGCGATCCGTGCGGTCCGCCGCGGCGACCGTCAGCGCTTCGGTGACCCGGGCGGGCGAAGTGTTGGCGGCGTTCACGTTCGAATTACCGGCGGCGACCGTCCAGGTGACCCCCGCCTTGATGGAGTTCCGCACCGCGGTGTCCAGCGCGGTCGACGCGCCGCCACCGAGGCTCGCGTTGGCCACGGCGGGCTTCTTGGCGTTCTGGGTGATCCAGTTGACCCCGGAGATCACGCCCGCGGTCGTGCCGCTGCCGTCGGAACCGAGGACCCGCACCGGATACAGCGAAGCACCCTTGGCGACACCGTACTTCGCGCCGGCGATCGTGGCCGCGACATGCGTGCCGTGACCGTAACCGTCGTCCGCGTTCGTGTCGTTGTCGATGAAGTCGTACCCCTGCTTCACCCGGCCGCCGAAATCAGTGTGCGTGGCGCGGATCCCGGTGTCGAGAACGTAGACGTTCACATTCGAAGCGGTGGTCGCATAAGTGTACTTGGTGTCCAGCGGAAGTTTACGCTGATCGATCCGGTCGAGCCCCCACGACGGCGGATTCGTCTGCGTCGCTTCGGCGTGCAGCACCTTGTTCTGCTCCACGAACGCGACAGCCGGGTCTGCCGCGAGGCGCTTGGCCTGACGCTCGCGCAGCGCCACCGAGAAACCGCTGAGACCCTGCGTGTACTGCCGTCCGATGGTGCCGCCGAACTTGCTTGCCAGCGAAGGCTTGTCGGCGGTGGAGCCGTCCTTGAGCACGACGATGTAGCTGTCAGCGATGGCGCCGTCCGCACCGGCGCCGACGATCGCGCCCTCGGCGGCCTGCGCCGGCGTCACGCCTGCCAAGACCGTGACGACGGCGGCGGCCAACCCGATTCCGGCCAGTCTGCGAGAATTCACGTTGCTGTCCCCATTCCTTGGTGAGCTTCCGCCGAAAACGCTAAGCGGAAGCCACCGGAAAGGACAGGTTTACATTTTTTCGTTTATACGGATATACATTAAAGCCAATCGTCCGGACGCGGCCACGGCATCAGTGCGGCGAGCGCGTCCGTCACCGGTTCGGTCACCGTGTACCGCCCGCGATGGAACAGCAGCGGACGATCGTCGGACGGCTCCCCGAGCGCGGTCACCCTGCCGACGACGACGTAGTGGTCACCCGCCTCGTGCACGGCTTCGAGCGTGCAGTCGATCCACGTCAAAGCCCCTGCCAGCAAGGGAGATCCGGACGGTGCGGGCGCCCACTCGACCGACGCGAACTTGTCCGCGCCCCGGGCGCCGAACACCGCGCTGACGTCCTGCTGGTCTTCGGCGAGCACGTTGACGGCGAACCGGCCGGACTCGGCGAGCACCGCCCACGTCCGGGAAGTCTTGGCAGGGCAGAAAAGCACCAGCGGCGGATCGAGGGAGAGCGCCGCGAACGACTGGCACGCGAAGCCCACCGGCGCCTCGCCGTCGTGCCCGGTCACCACGGCGACACCGGTACAGAAATGTCCGAGCACCGTGCGGAACCGCGCCGGATCGATCTCCGCGGCGCTGTCGGAGCTGACTTCCGTCACCGGGGTCACGACTGACCCGGCGGACGGGCGCCGACTGAAAAGTCGTGTCCCCACAACGAAACCGCCGTACTCTCTCGGGCGATCCAGCTCTCGTCGTCCACCTGGCGTCCCTCGCAGCCGTATTCGACGTCGAAGCCGCCAGGGGTCTTCATGTAGAACGAGAGCATCAGATCGTTGACGTGCCGCCCGAGGGTGGCCGACATCGGCACCTTCCGGCGGATGGCCCGGTCGAGACAGAGGCCGACGTCGTCGGTGTTCTCCACTTCGACCATCAGATGCACGATTCCGCTCGGGGTCGGCATCGGGAGGAACGCGAGACTGTGGTGACGCGGGTTGCAGCCGAAGAACCGCAGCCAGGCAGGCGCGCCGTCGACGGGCCTGCCGACCATCTGCGGCGGCAGCTTCATAGAGTCCCGCAGCCGGAACCCGAGGACGTCACGGTAGAACCGCAGGGACGCTTCATCGTCGTGGGTGGACAGTACGACGTGCCCGAGTCCTTGCTCGCCGGTCACGAACTTGTGGCCGTACGGGCTCACCACACGCCGATGTTGCAGAGCGACGCCGTGGAAGACTTCGAGCGTGTTGCCGGAGGGGTCCTCAAAGGACACCAAGCCGTCGACGCGGCGATCCGCCAGCTGATCCGGAGTGCCTTCTTTGTACGGCACCGAGTGCGCGTCGAGCGAGGCGCGGATTTCGTCGAGTTCGCCGGCGTTGGCGACCTCCCAGCCCGCCACGGCGAGCCGGTCGTGCTCGCCGGGGAAGACCACCAGCCGCGCCGGGAAATCGTCCATACGCAGGTAAAGCGCTTCGGGATTCGTGCCGGAACCCTCGACCATGCCGAGGACCTTCAGCCCGTATTCGCGCCACGCGGCCATGTCGGTGGCTTCGATGCGGAGGTAGGCGAGCGAACGGATACCCATCAGGAGGCTCCCAGGAAGTCGAGTGCCAGCCGGTTGAACTCGTCGAACTTCTCCAGCTGCGCCCAGTGGCCGCAGCCGCCGAACACGTGCAGCTGGGCACGTGGGATCGTCTTGAGCGCGAGCAGCGCTCCGTCGAGCGGGTTGACCCGGTCTTCCCTGCCCCAGATGAGCAGAACCCGCTGACGCAGGCGATGCGCCTCGCGCCACAGCATGCCCTCTTCGTAGGTTTCGGGCTGGGCGAACGACTTGCCCATCGCCTTCATCGCGGCGAGTGACTCGGGCGCGCTCGCGACGGCGAACCGCTCGTCGATCAGTTCGTCGGTGATCAAGGACTGGTCGTGCACCATGATCCGCAGGAAGGCTTCTAGCTTCTCCCGGCTCGGGCCCGGCGGGGCGCTGAACCGGCCCAGGTTTTTGATGCCCTCGGTCGGATCGGGCGCGAACAGGTTGACGCTCAGTCCGCCGGGGCCCATCAGCACGAGCCGTCCGGCGCGTTTCGGATGGTTGAGCGCGAGCCGCACGGAAGTCCCGCCGCCGAGCGAGTTGCCGACGAAATGCGCCCGCTCGATGCCGAGTTCGTCCATCAGCCCGACGACGGCGTCCGCGCTGTGCCTGAAGTACTGCGGATGCTCGGTCGGTTTGTCGGACCGGCCGAATCCGGGCTGGTCGATGGCCAGCGTCCGGTAGTTCTTGCCGAACACGGGCAGATTGCGGCCGAAGTTGCTCCACGCCGACGCGCCGGGACCACCACCGTGCAGGAGGATCACCGTCTCCGGATGCTCCGTGCCCGCTTCGTGGTAGTGCAGCTTCAGTCCACCTTGAACGGTGGCGTACTTGCCTTCGGTCATCAGACCATCGCATTCTCGACGGGCAGCCCGAAGGCGCCGGTTCCGAACATGACGTAGGCGCGCTCGGCGTCGTTCGCCGCGTGCACCCGGCCGGCGTGGGCGTCGCGCCAGAACCGCTGGATCGGGGTTCCGGCCTGCAGCGCACGGCCACCGGAGTTCTCGAAGAGCCTGTCGATCGCGAAAATCGCGCGCTCCGTGCCGCGGACCTGATCGCGGCGGACCCGCAGCCGCGTGGGGAACGGCAGCTTCTCGCCCTTGCACGCCAGCTGGTACAGCTCGTCGATGTTGTGCGTCAGCTGGAGCCAGGCCGCGTCGATCTCGCTCGCCGCCTCGGCGATCCGCACCTTGGCGAACGGGTCCTCTTTGGACTGTTCACCGGCGTACGCCGCGCGGACCCGCTTGCCCTGGTACTCGACGTGCGCGTCGTAGGCGCCCTGCGCCATCCCGATGATGGGCGCGGTGATCGTGCTCGGATGCACCGAACCGTACGGCAGCTTGTACAGCGGCCCGGGATTGATCTCCTGGCCGGGCGTCTTGCACTTCGACGTCGCGATGAAGCTGAGCGCACGGTGCTTCGGGACGAAGACGTCGTTCACGATGATGTCGTTGGACCCGGTGCCGCGCAGGCCCACGGTGTCCCAGACGTCTTCGATCGTGTAGTCGGAGATCGGCACCAGGTAGGTGCAGAAGTCGACGGGTTTGCCGTCCTTGAACACCGGCCCGCCCAGCAGCACCCAGGTCGCGTGGTCGCAGCCGGAGGAGAAACTCCAGCGCCCGCTGAGCCGGTAGCCGCCGTCGACGACGTCCGCCTTGCCCATCGGCGCGTACGACGAGGAGATCCGGACGTCGGTGTCGTCGCCCCAGACGTCCTGCTGCGCCTGCGCCTCGAACAGGCCGAGGTGCCACGGGTGGACGCCGAGGATGGAGGCGACCCAGCCCGTGGACCCGCACGCGCTCGCGACGAGTTTGACGGCGGTGTAGAAGCTGACCGGGTCGGCTTCGAGACCACCGAACGTCTTCGGCTGCAACAGTTTGAAGAAGCCGGTCTCTTGCAGGGCCTTGACGGATTCCTCGGGAACGCGCCTGGCGTCCTCCGCCTCCTGCGCCCGTTCCCGCAGGACCGGCAGCAGCTCCCGGATCCCCGCGATCACGTCCTGCGCGGCGTGCTCGCTCATATGCGTTCCCTCTCTCGCCATACTCCGTGAACCGGATCCAAGACTAGAACACGTTCTCGTTTTTGTCGACCGATCCCCGGTCGAGGGCGCTGTGTGCTCCAGCACGGCGCCCGGAAAACACGCAGTCGGCCAGCGACAGACCGCTCACATAGGACCTAGAACAGATTCCCACCGCGGTCCGGCCCGCCGCGTACAGACCGCGGATCGGGACGCCGGACGACGACCGCACGGCGCCGGTCCCCTCGTCCACCACCAGGCCGCCCAGCGTCAGCATCGGGCACGGATAGCCCAGGTTCGGCTTGATCGAGACGTCGATCAGCGAGTACGGCGCCCGGTCCAGCGGACGCGCGAATTCCGGGGGTTTCCCCATCGGATCCGCACCGGAACGCGAGGCTTCGACGCTGGCGACCAGCCCGGCCGGGTCCACCCCGGCCTTGCGCGCGACGTCTTCGAGCGAGCCCGCGACGACTCTTTGCCGCAGCAGGTAACGCACCTGAAGCCCTTGGAACCACTGGCTTTGCCCGCGCGCGTCACGGCGCACCTCGCGCACGATGGCGTCGTCGACCAGCAGCCAGCCACGCCCTTCGTGGTCGGTGATCATGCGTTCGCCGACGGCCGCGCCGTACCGGGATTCGTCGATGATCCGGCCGCCCGACTCGCTCACGAGCAGGCCGCCGAGGAACGCCGACGGCGGGGTGATGAACCGCCAGGCCGAGATCCGCCCGAGTTCCGCGGTGGCCCCGCCCGCCTCGACCCCCATCCGGATCCCGGATCCGTCGTCGGCGGAGGTCCCGAGCGCGAGGCCGCCGCGGTACGCGGGCGCGTGTTCGCGCACCATCTCGCGGTTCGCGATGAACCCGCCCGCCGCGAGGACGACCCCGCGCGAGGCGGATATCCGCAGCTCACGGCCGTAGCGGCGTTCGATGCGCTCCACCCGTCGATGCAGCGACTTCCGCAGCGACGGCACGTAGATCCCCGGCTTCGCGGCGTACGCGGCGAGCTTCCGATGTGTCGCCCGCACACGCGCGGGCGCGTCCCGCAGGGTGGACACGACGACACCGGTCACGGTCCCGTCGGCGTCCACGATCAGGTTTCGAGCCGCGGTCTGCGGCAGCACCTGGATCCCGCGGCTCCGTACGGCGTCGGCCAGGCGTTTCATCAGCAGCTTTCCCGACGTCCCCGGACCTTTGACCCGATGCCCGCGCGGCGCCGGCTTGGCCGCGTCACGGAAGCCGCCCGCCGCCTCGCTGCCCGAGTAGTACAGATAGTGCTTGTCGCTCGGATACGACGTCTTATAGGGACAGAGGCTGCCCCCGAAGGGCACGCCGTTGCCCTCCAGCCAGGAGATCATCTCCGTGCTCCCCGCGCAGAACCGCCGCAGGGTCTCCTCGGAGACGACGTCGCCGACTTCGAGCCGCAGGTAGTCGTACATCGCGTCGACGCTGTCGTCGACGCCCGCGTCCCGTTGTTGCGCCGTCCCGCCACCGGCGTAGACGACACCTCCACTGACAGCGCTCGCACCACCGCCGGAGAACCGGTCCAGGACGAGCACCCTGGCTCCGGCGTCGGCGGCTTCGATCGCCGCACAGGCGCCGGCCGCCCCGAAGCCCACGATCACCACATCCGCGACGAGGGAGTCCATGACCCCACCCTAGAACTAGAACACGTTCTCGTCTATGGTGACTGGAGCAGCGCGAATGCTGCTACATGCTTCCTACAACGTGTTTCAGGTGAGGGGCGTATGGACTACGACGTGATCGTGGCGGGCAGTGGTGCCGCCGGGATGACCGCCGCACTGTCCGCAGCCCATCGGGGACTCGACGTCCTGGTCGTGGAGAAGGCCGCCCACTTCGGCGGCTCGACGGCGCGATCCGGCGGCGGCGTCTGGATCCCGGGCAACCACGCGCTGCGTGCGGCCGGGATCTCCGAACCCCCGGAGCGGGCGCACGAATACCTGGAGTCGATCGTCGGTGACGTGGTCCCGGCGGAACTCCGGTCGGCCTTCCTCGACCGCGGCCCCGAAGTCCTGTCCTTCGTCTGCGACAAGACACCGCTGCGCTTCCGCTGGGTCCGCGGCTA
Organism: Amycolatopsis azurea DSM 43854; assembly: GCF_001995215.1. Taxonomy (GTDB): domain Bacteria; phylum Actinomycetota; class Actinomycetes; order Mycobacteriales; family Pseudonocardiaceae; genus Amycolatopsis; species Amycolatopsis azurea. The sequence continues at coordinate 6,338 of NZ_MUXN01000016.1, read as the reverse complement.
CTCGGACTACCACCCGGAAGCCCCCGGCGGGCGCCCCGGCGGACGGTCGGTCGAACCGGCCGCGTTCGACGGCAACCTGCTCGGGCCGGAGCTGGCGAATCTGGAGCCGCCGTACAGCGCTCCCCCGCTGGGCGTCCCGATCACCCAGGCGGACTATCGGTGGCTGAGCCTGCTCGCGCGGCACCCGCGGGGCATCCTCCGCGTCCTCGGCCTCGGCGGACGCTGGCTGGTCGGCCGGATCCGGCGGCAGCGGCTTCTTTCCATGGGGCAAGCGCTTGCGGCTGGGCTGCGCGAGGGCCTGCGCCGCGCGGATGTCCCCGTCTGGCTGAACACGCCGCTCGTGGACCTGAAGGTCGAGGGCGATCGCGTGGTCGGCGTCGTCGTCCGCCACGAGGGTGAGGAGAAGCTGATCCGCGCGCGGCTCGGCGTCGTCCTCGGCGCCGGCGGGTTCGAGCGCAACGAGGAGATGCGGGTCAAGTATCAGCGCGCGCCCATCGGCACGGAGTGGACGGTCGGCGCCGAAGCCAACACCGGTGACGCCATCGACGCCGGGCTCAAACTGGGCGCGGCCGTCGACCTGATGGACGACGCCTGGTGGGGCCCGTCCATCCCGCTGACCGGCGGCCCGTGGTTCGCGCTCGCCGAGCGGTCGCGGCCGGGCTGCCTGATGGTCAACACGCGGGGCGAACGCTTCGTCAACGAGTCGGCGCCCTACGTCGAGGCCGTGCACGCGATGTACGGCGAGGGTGACGGACCCGGCGAGAACATCCCGACCTGGCTGGTGTTCGACCAGCGCAACCGCAACCGGTACATGTTCACCGGCCTCGGCCCGCGCCAGCCGCTGCCCGGCCGCTGGTTCAAAGCGGGCATCGCGGTCAAAGCGAGCACGATCGCGAAGCTCGCCGAGCGGATCGAGGTCCCGGCCGAAGCGCTGGAAGCGACCATCGAGCGGTTCAACGGCTTCGCGAAGAGCGGCGTGGACGAGGACTTCCACCGCGGGCGCAGCGCGTACGACCACTACTACGGCGACCCGCGGAACAAGCCCAACCCGAGCCTGGGCCCGCTGGACGTCGCGCCGTACTACGCGGTGAAGATCGTGCCCGGCGACCTGGGCACCAAGGGCGGTTTGCGGACCGATCCGCACGCGCGTGTCCTGCGCGAAGACGGTTCGGTGATCGACGGACTTTACGCGGCGGGCAACACGAGCGCGGCGGTGATGGGCCGCACCTACGCGGGCCCCGGCGCGACGATCGGCCCGGCGATGGTGTTCGGCTACCTTGCGGCCGAGCATCTCGCGAAGCAAGATCACACCAAAGCGGGAGGCAGCCGATGACGACGGAATCCGTACGGCAGATCGACGCGGGCGCGCTCCCTTCGCGGTTCGCGCGCGGCTGGCACTGTCTCGGCCTCGCCGAGCGGTTCCGGGACGGGAAGCCACACGCCATCACGGCGTTCGGGACGAAACTGGTGGTCTTCGCCGATTCGTCCGGCAAGCTGAACGTGCTCGACGGGTACTGCCGTCACATGGGCGGCGACCTCACCCAGGGCGAGGTCAAGGGCGACGAGATCGCCTGCCCGTTCCACGACTGGCGCTGGAACGGCAACGGCAAATGCGTCTCGATCCCCTACGCCAAGCGGGTTCCGCTGCGCGCGCGGACGAAGACGTGGCAGGTGCTGGAGGAGAACAAGCAGCTGTTCGTCTGGCACGACCCGGAGGGCAACCCGCCGCCCGAGGACGTCGTCATCCCGCGGATCGAGGGCGTCTTCACCGGCGAGTGGAGCAACTGGACCTGGGACTCGGTGCTGATCGAGGGCTCCAACTGCCGCGAGATCATCGACAACATGGTCGACATGGCGCACTTCTTCTACATCCACTACGCCTTCCCGACCTACTTCAAGAACGTGTTCGAGGGGCACATCGCCACCCAGTACCTGAACACGAAGGGCCGTCCGGACAAGGGAATGGCGTCCAACTACGGCGGCGAGGAGAACCTGCTGCGGTCGGAGGCGTCGTACTTCGGCCCCTCGTACATGATCAACAAGCTGCTCAACACGTACCAGGGTTTCGAGATCGAGAACGTGCTGATCAACTGCCACTACCCGGTCACCGAGAACTCGTTCGTGCTGCAATGGGGCGTGAGCGTGAAGAAGTTCGAGGGCGTCTCGGACGAGCACGCGGACAAGATCGCCGGCAAGTTCGCCAAGGGCATCGGCGTCGGCTTCCTGCAGGACGTGGAGATCTGGCGCAACAAGACGCGGATCGACAACCCGTTGCTGTGCGAGGAGGACGGGCCGGTCTACCAGCTGCGCCGCTGGTACGACCAGTTCTATGTGGACGCCGCCGACGTCACCGAGGACATGACTCAGCGGTTCGAGTTCGAAGTGGACACCAGCCGCGCCAACGAGGTCTGGGCGGCGGAGGTGGCCGACAACCTGGCGAGGCAGCAAGCGGAAGAGGCCGGGGTGTGAAGCCCGAGACCGTCGAATTCCTCACCGCCGGGCTACGGCCGCTGAACTGCCGTGCGTGCGGGACGTGCGTGCTGGTCAAGAAGAGCAGCATGCAGCACACCAGCATCCAGTGGACGAGTGACGCGTCCCGCAGCTGCCCGGTGTTCGCGGAGCGGAAGGCTTCCGGAGCGCAGACGGCGTTGCTCGACACCTGCGGCAATCTCGGCGAGAGCATCGAGATCGCTTTGAAGGACGGCGAGCTGGAGGTGCCCGAATGAGCGGTCCCGTCACCGTGACCGTGGCCGAGGTGATCACCGAGACGGCCGACGCGCGGTCGATCGTGTTCGAGATCCCGGCCGAGCACCTCTCCGTTTTCGCTTACACGCCAGGGCAGTTCCTCACCGTCCGGGTGCCGAGCGAGCGGACGGGCTCGGTGGCCCGCTGCTACTCGCTCTCCAGCGCGCCGCACGAGAACCGGGTCCAGGTCACCGTCAAACGCACCGCCGACGGCTACGGGTCGAACTGGCTCTGCGACAACCTCCGGGCGGGCCAGGAGGTCCAGGTCCTGCCGCCGGCCGGGGTGTTCAGCCCCGCGTCGCTCGACGAGGACTTCCTGCTGCTCGCGGGCGGCAGCGGCATCACGCCGGTGATGTCGATCCTGAAGTCCGCGCTGGCGCACGGAACCGGCAAGGTGGTGTTGCTCTATGCCAACCGCGACGAGCGGTCGGTCATCTTCGCGAAGGAACTCACGGACCTCGCCGCCAAGCACGCGGACCGGCTGGTCGTGGTGCACTGGCTGGAGAGCCTGCAAGGGCTGCCGACCGAGGCGCAGCTGAGGGCGCTGGTGGCTCCGTACACCGCGCACGAGGCGTTCATCTGCGGCCCCGGCCCGTTCATGGACGCCGCGCGCACGGTGCTGAAGGACCTCGGACTGCCGCGCAAGCGGATCCACCTGGAGCGGTTCCTGTCCCTCGGCGGGAACCCGTTCGAGGTGGCCGAGCCGGTGGCCGTCGAAGAGGCCGAAACCCCGGTGAAGGTCGAAGTCACCCTCGACGGCGAGACCAGGAACCTAGACTGGCCGCGCCGCACGAAACTGCTGGACCTGTTGCTGGAAAAGGGTTTCGACGCGCCGTATTCGTGCCGCGAAGGCCAGTGCAGCGCGTGCGCCTGCCGGATCACCTCCGGCGAGGTCAAGATGCTGAACAACGAGGTCCTCGACGGCGACGACATCGCCGAAGGCATCGTGCTGGCGTGCCAGTCCCTGCCGCTGACCGACGACGTCACCGTCACCTACGAGTAGGAGTTCCCCCGTGCCCATCGATCCTTCGGTCGCGATCGGCGCCGACCTCGGCGAGGTGAGCTTCGCCTGGACCGCGTCGGACGTGCAGCTCTACCACCTGGCCCTGGGCGCCGGATCGGATCCGATGAGCCCGCGGGAGCTGCGCTACACCTACGAGGACGGCCTCCAGGTACTGCCGACGTTCGCGACCGTGGCGGCGAACCTGCGCGTGTTCGAACCGCCCGCGGTCTCCTTCCCCGGCGTCGAGGTGGACCTTGGGAAGGTGTTGCACGGCAAGCAGGAGGTGATCGCGCACCGGCCGATCCCGACCTCGGGCAAGGCCGTGGCGCGGACGCGGATCGTCGACGTCTTCGACAAGGGCAAGGCGGCCGTGATCGTGAACGAGACGGTCGCCACCGACTCCGACGGGACTCCACTGTGGACGCTGCGGTCGAGCATCTTCGCCCGTGGCGAAGGGGGTTTCGGCGGTGAGCGGGGCCCGTCCGACCGCGTCGAGCTCCCGGCGCGGGAGCCGGACGCCGTCATCGACACACCGACGTTGCCGCAGCAGGCCCTGCTCTACCGGCTCTGCGGGGACCGCAACCCCCTGCACGCCGACCCCGGGTTCGCCGCGGCGTCCGGGTTCGACAAGCCGATCCTGCACGGCCTGTGCACCTACGGCGTCGTCGCGAAGGCCGTCACCGACGAATTCCTCGACGGCGACACCTCCCGCGTCGCCTCCTTCTCGGCCAAGTTCGCCGGCGTCGTCTTCCCCGGCGAACCGCTGCGGACCCGCGTCTGGCGTGAGCCCGCCGGGCTGCTGATCACGACGTCGGCACCGGATCGGGACGAGGCGCCCGTTCTTTCCGACACTTTCTTGACCACGACAGACTGAATCATCGTTCCCGCTGGTAGCGGGTCTGGCTACACTCGGCCGGGTGCGCCCCTTGATCTCCGACCCGTACGCCGAACTAGGCCGGGACTACGCGCGATCAAGACGCCCGGACCCCCGGATCGCGGCCACCGTGACAGCCGCTCTCGGCGACGCGCGCTCCGTGGTCAACGTGGGCGCCGGAGCCGGTTCCTACGAGCCGGGTGATCGCGATGTGGTCGCCGTCGAGCCGTCTTCGCGGATGATCGCGCAGCGTCCGGCCACCGCGGCCGCCGCCGTCCAGGCCCGCGCGGAAGGGCTGCCCTTCCCCGACGGTGCCTTCGACGTCGGCATGGCTGTGCTCACCGTGCACCACTGGACGGACGTGACCGCAGGGCTGGCCGAGCTTCGGCGGGTGTCGCGCCGCCAGGTGATCGTGACCTGGGACCAGGCGGTGTTCTCGCGATTCTGGCTGGTGCGGGACTACCTGCCGGAGATCGCCGAGCACGAGAGCAGGCTGGCCTGTCTCGACAGGATCGTCGAGGAGCTGCGCGCGGCGGGCGAGACACCCACGGTCGCTCCGCTGCCGGTGCCCTCGGACTGCGTCGACGGGTTCCTCGGCGCGTATTGGCGCAGGCCGGAGGCCTACCTGTCCGAGCGGGTGCGCGCCGGGATGTCCGGAGTCGCGCTGCTGGACCAGAACGTCGTCGCCGACGCCGTCGGCCGGTTGCGCGCCGACCTCGCCGACGGGCACTGGCACCGGCATCACGTCGGCCTGCTCGGCCGGACGGAACTCGATCTGGGGTACCGGCTCGTCAGCACGTGACCGAGTACACAATGGACACCTCCCGCCGCATGGACGGCGGTCGACCTCCGCTGCGAGGCGTGGTATTCATGGCTTTCGTGACAGCGAGGACGGGGGCGGCATGACGGCGGAGTACTTCGTGGTCCGTGGCCAGGTGGAGCAGGGCGATCAGCGGGGCCGGGAACTGGGCTTCCCGACCGCCAACATCGCGCTGCGCGACCAGGACGGCCAGGTCGGCGACGGAGTGTGGGCGGGCTGGGCCGAGCGCGCGGACGGCACGCGGATCGCGGCCGCGGTCTCCGTCGGCAGGCGTCCGACGTACTACGGCGCGGACGGCTACCGGCTCGTCGAGGCGCATCTGCTGGAGTTCAGCGGCGATCTGTACGGCGAGGTGCTGACCGTGTGGCTGGGGCACCACCTGCGGGAGCAGAAGGCGTACCCGTCGTCGGAGGCGCTGATCGCCGCGCTCGACAAGGACATCGCCGACGCGGGCAAATGGGCCGCGGACAACCCTGCCGAGGGCCTGCCGGACGCGGGAGACGCCGGGGACGGCGTCGTCCGCCGCGTCACCGCCTGAGCTGCCAGGCGCACCGTGTCGCGGACGTTGCGAAAGCCACTTTCGCAACACGCCTCCTTGGTCTGACTCGCCTCGTTCACGCCGACCGGGTAGTGAAGGCCTCCTTCACTACCTTCAGGGTAGGTAAGGAGGCCTTCACGGCATCCGGCCTAGACAGTCGCGAAGTTGTGAAAGCCACTTTCGCAACGTTGAGCGTTGCGAAAGATGCTCCTATTGATGTCAAGGGGTGAGGTCTGTGATGAGTGCTCGGTGGATTTCGCGGGCTGTGTAGCGTTTGAGGCAGCGGATGATGTGTCGTTTGGGGATGCCTTCTGTGGTGCGGCGTTGGACGTAGGCGTGAGCTTCCCCCCGTTCGCCG
>NZ_MUXN01000015.1 GCF_001995215.1 Amycolatopsis azurea DSM 43854 | reverse complement strand
AAGCACATCCGCTGGTCAGCACGTACACGATCGCGGTGAACACTTGCCGCGGATTCAACGGCGCGGTCCCGCCACCCTGCGGACGCGGCGTGAACGCGGGGAGCAACGGCTCCACCAGTTCCCACAGCTCATCAGGCACAAGACGCAACGACAACCGATCAACCACGACCAAGATCATGACGCATCAGCCACCGATCACCACGTAAGACACGCTCTAAGTAGCCGCTCTGCCGCACGCCCCGGCCTGCAATTTCGATACACGGCCTAATGCGTGAGCTGGTTAGGTGCGGCGACTTCGATTAGCTCTATCTCGTTCGTGGGCGTGCGGCGCCACAGCAGCCGCAGCGATGTGGCCGGGTCGGTAGGGCGAAGAATCGTGGAGCGGAGCCCCTCGATTTCCATGGCACACCGCTTCGGCCTTCGCCCAGTACGAGCCGTAGGAGGCGGCGGTGCTGGGGGACAGGAGCGCGGCGACGACGGGAATCCACTCCCGGATCGTCGGCATGGGCCGCCGCTGCGACGGGCCATCCTCCGGGGCGCTGGTGGCGAGGAGTTCGGCGGGGTCGACGCCGAGGCGGTTCAGCAGCAGGCGGGCGGTTTCGAGGTCCTGCGGGCTGGCGGAGGTGGTCATGATGCCTCCTCGGTGGTGGCGAGTGTGGCGTGGAAGGTGCGGAGCATCGCCTGCACGGCGGGTTCGGGGTGGACGACGAGGGCGTCGTGCTCGGAGTCGGCGACCAGGAGCATGCGGGCTCCTGCGTCGACGCCGCAGGCCCTGCGGACGGTCGCGGGCAGGCAGACGTAGGGCTTGCGGGGCATGACGAACACGCCATCAGCGCGTCGGTGGATCACCACCGACGTCTGGACGAGCGTGATCAGCAGCCGGTCACCCGTACTCCAGCCCAGGGCCGCGACCGCGCCCCTGTCTTGCAACCGGCCACCCGCGTCAAGCACCGCGATCGACAACCGCGGCCCACCGGCCCCGCCCGGCGTGCGTAGGGTCGGAAGCTCCAGCGGAACCGGGGCTGACAACGGCGGCCGGGCCCGGGTGTAGGAGGGGATGGTGCCGGGCAAGGACACTGACGAGATCGGGCGGGTCACGACACACCTCCCCGGACTGCCGTACGCGGGGAGGGCGTGACCATGATCAGTCTAGACGACCTGGCCGTACCGGGAACGCAAGAAAGACCCGCCGAAGCGGGCCGATTACTCTGTGCCGTGGAAGATCCACCATGAATATGTGTCCGAGGGGGACGACTACCCCTCCGTGCAGGAAATCTACCGTGATACGGGAGATCATCCGTAAACCGTATCAGAAGGCAAGGCGTACGTTGATTCTAGTCGTCATCGAGTGGTCGCCGTGTCGGCGAACACGTCGTGCACCTTCACTCCGACATCAGTCCTAAGCCGTATCCCCGCCTCGATGATGTGGGTGTCGATGAACCCTGCGAACGTGCAGGCTGTCAATAGCTGGCGTGGCGATGCACGCGGGAAGGGCGCGAGCATCTAGATCGGTCAGAACGCCTTGGTCCAGCTCTCGTGCTGGACGTCGTGGTTGGCTAGATCTCCTGGTCTTCGCTGCACGGGCTGGTTCAGGCTGAGGTGAGATAGACCCGTTCTGCCGTACGTGATCTGGGAAGTTTCCGGACCATCCGGTGGTGCGTGACTCGACCTGATCTGAGCACCCGGATCAGTGAGGTCCGCATTTTCCGTGCTGATCAGCCCAGGCGCGCTCGGACCGATGGTCCCCGTCGCGCCGGGCGACGTCTTCCACGGCGAGATCTCCGGCCTCGGTTCGGTGCGGGTCGGCTTCGCGACCGAAGGAGAACTGGGGTGAGCAAAGCGAAAGTCGCCGTCATCGGATCGGGGAACATCGGCACCGACTTGATGATCGGAAAGGGTAGACGGTGTGGTCGATCGGTACTGTCCAAACAGGAAAAGTGGCTGATCACAGAGACGACAACGTGTCCTCTTCGGACTGTCCCAGGTGACGATCGATCTTCCCGCATGTATTGAGAAGTAAGGCAAATGTGGCGTGTTCGGTCGCTCGCTCACACGTTGGCCGGGGGCTTTCGCGACGTCGGCGAAGGCAGACGACCAACCCGAACCAGTATTGCCCTGCTGCCAGGGTGCAACCGACTGGTCGTCGACATCGCGGCCGTGCTGCCTACCTGGCGTCAGTGGAGCAGGTCCGGCCGGACTCTGGTGATTTCCTGGGTCAGCTGCCGGACCGTGGCGAAGTTCGGCAGTCTCAGCTCCACTTCCGGGTTGGCGTCCGGCAGGGGCTTCACCAGCATGCTGTGGCGGGTCGCGAAACGACCGTCCGCGGGGGTGAACACCAGGGCCGGCAGCACGGGTTTCGAGTTCGGGGCGCCTTTGACCGGCGGGCGCGGTTCCCGTCCGCGTACGGCACGCAGCTCTTCCCATGCGATCAGATCGGATTTGCGACCGGCTCGCCACCACAGTCCCCGTTGATCGACGGCGAAGCGATGCATGCGGGGGACGGAGCCGATCATGACCAGCAGGCCGCCCAGCGCGAGCGCGCCGAAGAGAAGTGACGCGGCGGCCGGGGGGATGTTCTTCGCTCTCGATGAAGCTGACGGATGCCCGACGTCCGGGAAGACGGCGGCCAACCCGAAGACGACGAGCAGGGCCAGCCCGCCGATGAACGCCCACCGGCCGGTCCGGTATTCGATGACGGTCGTCTCAGGATCGGCGGGCCATGTCTGTTCGGGCACGAACGGCAGCGTAGCCGAAGATGGCTCCAGCAGTGGGGGTTCGCGACCTGTGCCCCGGATGGTCAGCGGATGCTTACACTGCCGGGTCCGAAAGTGTGGATGAGCTGGGTGATCGTGGGGACCGCCGGGGAGGCAGCCGCCAGCTGAGGGCTGGCCTGACAGGTCGACAACTACGCTCGATACCGGGCCTGGCGGGCTGATGCGCCGCCCGCGCATACTGCCCGATGCTGACCTCCGCAGAGATCGAACGAACCGCAGGAGGCAGGCATGTCGGTCACGGTGGGACTGCTGGTGACGCTGGAGGCGCGGCCGGGCAAGGAGGCCGACGTCGAGGAGTTCCTCAACGCCGGTCGCTCGCTGGTCGAGGACGAGCCGGCCACCTACCCCTGGTTCGCCGTCAAGCTCGGACCGACGACTTACGCGATCGTGGACTTCTTTCCCGACGCCGCCGGCCGCACGGCCCATCTGCAGGGCAAGGTCGGTCAGGTACTCGGGGCGAGGGCCGACGAGCTGTTCGCGAAGGCACCCGACATCGCGCAGCTCGATGTGCTGGCGTCGAAGCTGACTTGAAGTCTCGAGAACGGGCGCTGGAAACCGGGGCGAGGGGCTGCTCACTCGCCGTTCACAACGAGCCTCCCAGCACCTTCCAGGCTCTGGTGGCCACGTGCAGGTTGAACCTGCTGTCGACGTCATTCAGGTCCAGGTCCGTGATCTCCCGGATCCGGCCCAGCCGGTAGCGCAGGGTGCTGCGGTGGATCACCAGCGTGGCAGCGGTCTCGTCGTAGTGCCCGCCGCATTCGAGGTACTGCGACAGCGTCTGCACCAGGTCCGTGTTCTTGTGCTCGTCGTAGTCGAGCAGCTTGCCCAGCCATTCCCGCACGTACGCCACGATTTCGTCGCGATTTCCCCCGTTGTCCAGAATGCGGTAGAGGCCCAGTTGGTCGAAGGTCGTCGCACCATCGGGCGACCTCGATTTCCGGCGGATGTCCAACGCCCGTATCGCTTCCGAGTAGGACCTCGGAAAGTCACCGGGGCGGTCGCAGCGGCCACCGATCCCGGCCGCACCCGCGCCACCGAGGTTCTCCGAAAGCAGGCGGTACAGCACGTCCGCTTCCGGGCACCCGCTGACGAGGAGCACCACCAGACCCGAGTGCCGCGAGACGATCGAGCTCAGCTGGAGCGATGCGGCCGCTCGGCCCACGGCCTCGGCGACGGCGTCATCGGTCTGCACTCCATCCCAGCGGACGACGATCACGCAATGCGCACCACGCAGGTCGTGCCCGAGCACGTCGGCGCGCGCGTAGGCACTCTCGTCGTCGGTGCCGGTGATCAGGTCATCGACCAGGTCGCGGTGCAGACGCAACTCGACTTCGGCGAGATTGCGCATGTGGGACAGCTCCAAGGCCAGCACCGTCGTCGCGTATTCGAGGGTGAACATCTCGTGGGTGCCCACGGTGTGGCGCGGGTCCACGAGAGCCACCACAGCGAGCACCTCGTGCCGCGGTTTGACCAGCGAGAGCACCCGATCCCTCTCACGGACCGGGTGCGGAACCGCCGCGGCCCGCCTGAGCAGTTCCCCGCGCCGGGGGGCCTGGGGCTTCGGGTACGGATCGGGCTTGCCAGGCCCGGCCCAGGCCCGCAGGTTGCCGAACCGGTCCTCGATCGCGACCGGCAACGACGTCAACCGGTGCACCGCGTGGGCGATGCCGGGCTCGCCCGCACTCGACACGGAGAGGTCGCTGAGCATCTCGTGCACGCGCGTCTGCTGCTCGAGCCGGGCGACCGAGGCGGACAGCCTGCCGTTGAGCTCCTGCAGTTCGAGCGCGTGCTCGCGCTCCCGTCGGTGAAGCGAGGCGTTCACCAAGGCACCCGCCGTCTGCTGGCCGAGTGCTTCGAGCAGGAAGAACTCGTCCCTGGACGGCTCCACCGCCGCGTACACCACCAGATACCCCAGCAGGCCGTCCGGTCCCCGCAGCGCGAAGCCCCAGCACCAGTCGCCATCGGGGAGGACGAGCGGGCCGCTGACGCCGTCGAGGAACCTGACCTGCCGGTCGAGCTCCGCGTCCGGCTCCGTGTCGTCACGACGGCGGAGTCCGCCGGCGGTGAACAGGTACACCGCCCTGGCACCGCAACTGCTCAACGACGAGACCGAGGCGGCGGCCAGCCGGAGGATGTCGTCGGCTTTCCGGCCGTCGATCATCATCGTCGAGACCGCGAACAGCCCACTCAGAGTCGACTGCCGGCCACGCCACCAGTCATCCGTCCTTTGTGGAAATTCGTGGGCTCCGTCGCCCGCCTGCGCGGGTGCCATCGGACCTCCGACCATCGGCTACCTAGAACGCTACAGCGATTGATCCTGTTCTGCCGGGTCGATCGGGGGCGCGAAATTCGACCTGCCAGGCGCACGCGCGGGCACCGCCGTCCTTGCCACTGTGGGGTCATGTCGAGAGATCACCGCTACCGCAGGTCTCGCGACCTTTCCGGCGTGGTCGGTCTCTTCGCGACAAGCACCCGGACGAGGAATGAGGAGAGTCATGACACTGATGCGTTTCGACCCGTTCCGCGATCTCGAACGGTTGACCGAGCAGGCCTTGACCGGCGCGCGCGGCCCGCGGGCGATGCCGATGGAGGCCTTCCGCCGCGACGACCGGTTCGTCGTCGCCCTGGATCTGCCGGGAGTGGGCTCCGGCGATGTGGACCTGACGGTGGAACGCAACGTGGTCACCGTGCACGCCCGCCGCGCCCCGCTCCGCCGTGAAGGTGACGAACTGCTGGTCGACGAACGGCCGCAAGGAGAGTTCAGCCGTCAGTTCTTCCTCGGCGACAACCTGGACAGCACACGGCTGGCCGCGGAGTTCGACCGCGGCGTGCTCACGCTCGACATCCCGGTCGCCGAAGCCAGCAAGCCCCGCAAGGTCGAAATCAGTGGTGGTTCCGAGACGGCGGAAAAGCCCCGGATCGCCGAAAAAGCTTCCCGAGAAGAATCCGCCAACGTCTAGGAGTCGGACGATGAGCACGCAGCACGGCGCCAAGGCGCCATCACCGCGTCACTCGACGGATCCCAGCACTTCGGACCAGCGCCGCCCGATCGCGTCCTACGCAAACTACAGCGAAGCCGAACGTGCCGTCGACTATCTGTCGGACAACGGCTTCCCGGTCGAGCGGGTCGCCATCATCGGCTCGGACGTCAAGCTGGTCGAGCAGGTCGTCGGACGCCTGAACTACGGCGGCGCGGCGCTGCGCGGAGCCGGTTCCGGCGCGCTCACCGGGCTGCTGATCGGCTGGCTGTTCGGGATCTTCAACTGGTTCACGCCCTTGCTGGCGGCCTTCACACTGGCCGTTTACGGCCTCGTGTTCGGCGCGGTGATCGGCGCGATCTTCGGTCTGGTCATGCACGCGCTTCAGGGCGGCCGCCGTGACTTCGCCTCGGTCCGGGCGATGACGCCCACCCGCTACGAGGTCGTCGCCGACGAAGAGGTGGCCGGTGAAGCCAAGAACCTGCTCGCGAAGATGACGGGAGATGCGTGATGGCCAAGGCGGTCGGTATCGACCTGGGGACGACCAACTCGGTGATCGCCGTCTGGGAAGGCGGGGAGCCCACGGTCATCGCCAACTCCGAGGGCGCTCGCACCACCCCGTCGGTGGTCGCGTTCACCGAAACCGGGGAGCGGCTGGTCGGCCAGCTCGCCCGCAGGCAGGCGATCCTCAACCCCAAGGGCACGATCTACTCGGCGAAGAGGTTCATCGGCCGGAAGTTCGACGAAATCGGTGACGAGGCCAAGGCGGTCGGTTTCGACGTCGTCGACGGGCCGGGCGGCGTCGTCCGGTTCAAGATCCGCGACAAGCTCCACTCACCCGAGGAGATCAGCGCGCAGGTCCTGCGCAAGCTCGCCGACGACGCGGGCAAGTTCCTCGGCGAGCGGGTGACCGAGGCCGTCATCACGGTGCCGGCGTACTTCAACGACGCCCAGCGGCAGGCCACCAAGGACGCCGGCAAGATCGCCGGCCTCGAGGTCCTGCGCATCATCAACGAGCCCACCGCCGCCGCGCTCGCCTACGGGCTCGACTCGAAGGCCCACGAGACGGTCCTGGTGTTCGACCTCGGCGGCGGCACCTTCGACGTGAGCCTGCTCGATGTCGGTGACGGCGTGGTCGAGGTCAGGTCGACCGCCGGGGACACCCACCTCGGCGGCGACGACTTCGACCGCCGGATCGTGGACCACCTCGCCGACCAGTTCCAGCAGGACAACGGCATCGACCTGCGGTCGGATCCGCAGGCGCTGCAACGGCTTTTCGAAGCCGCGGAGAAGGCGAAGGTCGAGCTGAGCTCGGTCAGCCAGACCAGCGTGAGCCTGCCGTTCATCACCGCGGACAAGGACGGTCCGAAACACCTCACGACCACTTTGATGCGTTCGGTGTTCGAGCAGATCACCGCGGACCTCGTCGAGCGGTGCCTCGGCCCGGTCCAGCAGGCGATGGCCGACGCGAAGGTGACCGCGAACGACATCGACGAGGTCATCCTGGTCGGCGGGTCGACCCGGATCCCGGCCGTGCAGAGCCTGGTCCGCAGGCTGACCGGGGGCAAGGACCCGAACATGAGCGTCAACCCGGACGAGGTCGTCGCACTCGGCGCGGCCGTGCAGGCGGGTGTGCTCAAGGGCGAGGTCAAGGACGTCCTGCTGCTCGACGTCACCCCGCTGTCCCTCGGCGTGGAAACCCGCGGTGGCGTGATGACGAAGATCGTCGAGCGCAACACGACGATCCCGGCGCGGCGGACAGAGGTGTTCTCCACCGCGGAGGACAACCAGCCTGCGGTCGACGTCGTGGTGCTCCAGGGCGAGCGGGAACGGGCCGCCGACAACCGGGTGCTCGGCCGCTTCCAGCTCACCGACATCCGGCCGGCACCGCGGGGCGAGCCCCAGATCGAGGTCACCTTCGACGTCGACGCCAACGGCATCCTGGATGTCACCGCGAAGGACAAGGACACCGGCGCGCAGCAGGGCATCACGATCAGCGAGAGCTCGAACCTCGACCAGGCGGAGGTCGACCGCATGGTCGCCGAGGCCGAACGCAACCGGTCCGAGGACCAGCGGCTGCGCGAGGAGATCGACGCGCGCAACCTGCTCGACTCGGCCGCCTACCAGGTAGAACGCGCCATCACGGACACCACCCCGCCGCATGAGAAGGCACGGGCGGAGATGCTCGTCCAAGAGGCGCGTGAGGCCGTGAAGGACGCCGCGCCCCTGGACCGAGTGCGGTCGCTGACCTCGGAACTGCAGCAGGTGCTGGCCGGGCTCGGCGCGCCCCGGGGGAGTGGCGGCGGCAACGGCGATGGCGGTCCACGGCAAACAGCCGACGAGGACGACGTGATCGACGCGGATTTCGACCGGGCGTGAGGCGGATCGATGGCCACCACAGGAAAGGCGGAGGAGCAGGAGAACCCCGCCGAGCCCGGCACGGTGTCCGGCCCCCAGGAGACGCCGGCACCGGAGACCGGGGCGGACGAGAAGCTCGCCGAGCTCGAGGATCGGTGGCGGCGCGCCGTGGCCGACCTCGAGAACATCCGCAAGCGCCATGTCACGGATCTGCGGCGGGAGACCGAAGCCGAGCGGGCGCGGGTCGCGGCGGCCTGGCTTCCGGTGCTGGACAACCTCGAGCTGGCGCTCGCGCACGCGGAGTCGGATCCGTCGGCCATTGTGCAGGGCGTCCACGCGATCCGGGATCAAGCCGTCCGGCTGCTCGCCGAGTTCGGGTATCCGCGTGACGAGGAAACCGGGGTTCGGTTCGACCCGAACAGGCACGAGGTCGTCGCCGTCGTCGAGGACCCGGCCACCGAACCGAACACCGTGACCGGCGTGGTGCGCCCCGGCTACGGGACCGACCGGCACCAGTTGCGGCCGACGGCCGTGACGGTGTCCAAGTCCCAGGGGTGATGACCGGTGGCGAACGATTTCTACCAGGCCCTCGGTGTCGCCAAGACCGCGAGCGCCGACGAAATCCAGCGCGCGTACCGGAAACTGGCGCGGCAGCATCACCCCGACGTGAACTCGGACCCGGCCGCGGAAGAGCGCTTCAAGGAGATCAGCGAGGCCTACCAGGTGCTGTCCGACCCGGAGCAGCGCAAGAAGTACGACCGGTTCGGCGCGGACTTCCGCCGCGTGCCCGACGACTTCGGCGAGCGGGTGTACGCCGGTGACGCCGGCCGGGGTGGCGGCCGCGTCCGCTACGCACAGGCGGATCCGGGCTTCGCCGGCGGATTCGAGGGTTTCGAAGGCATCGACATCGAGGATCTGCTGGGCGGGTTCTTCCGTGACCGGGGCTCCGGCGGCGGCCCGATCGCCGGCGCCGACCAGGAGGCCGAGCTCGAACTGACCGTCGAGGAGGCCTACCGGGGCGGGCGAAGGCACTTGAGCGTCGCGGGCGAGCGCGGCTACGACGTCGACATCCCGGCCGGTGTGCTCGACGGGCAGCGCATCCGGCTCGCGGGCCAGGGCGGCAGGGCGTCCGGGAACGCCGCGCCCGGTGATCTCTACCTCGTGGTGCGGATCAAACCGGATCGTCGCTACCGCCTGTCCGGGCGCGACATCACGGTCGAACTGCCGGTGTCGCCCTGGGAGGCGGCGCTCGGCGCGACGGTTCCCGTGCTGACCCCCGGCGGTGAGGTGAAGGTGCGGGTCGTGCCCGGCTCGTCGACCGGGCGGCGGCTGCGGCTGCGCGGTGAGGGCATGCCCAACCCCAAGGGCGAGCCGGGTGATCTCTACGCCGAGGTGCGCGTGATGGTGCCGAAGAAGCTCGGCAAACGGGAGCGCGAGCTCTTCGAAGAGCTCGCCGCGGTCTCCGATTTCGACCCGAGGAGGACCTGATGGCCGAGTACCTGCTCACCCGTCCCGTCCGGCTCAGCCTCGACACGGTGGCCGCGCGAAGCGGGCTGCACCCGGAGCTGATCCGCCGGTTCGTCGCGCTGAGCCTGGTGGACGGCACCACCGACGCGAGCGGGCGGCTGTGGTTCGCGCCGTCCGCCGTCGACACCCTCGCGCGTGTCCAGCGCCTGCGCGCGGGCCTTTGCCTCAACTACGCGTCCATCGGGCTCGTGCTCGACCTGCTGGACCGCATCGACGTCCTCGAAGCCCAAGTCAGGAGCCACCGGCGATGGACATGAGCAAGCTGACCCGGAAATCGCAGGAAGCGCTGCAGGAAGCCCAGAGCGTGGCACAGCGCCACGGCCACACCGAGACCGACGGCGAGCATCTGCTGTTCGCCCTGCTCGACCAGTCCGACGGCCTGGCGCCCCGGCTGCTCGAACAGGCGGGCGCGGACGTCGACGGTCTCCGCGAAACCGTCGAAGCGGAGATCGCACGGCGACCGAAGGTGACCGGCCCCGGCGCCACCCCGGGGCAGGTCTACCTCACCCGGCGCCTCGCCGGCCTGCTGGACACCGCCGAACGGGAAGCCAAGCGGCTCAAGGACGAATACGTGTCCGTCGAACACCTCGTGCTGGCGCTCGCCGACGAGGGCGAGAAGTCCGCCGCGGGGCGGCTGCTGACCCGGTACGGCGTGACGCGCGAGTCGTTCTTGACGGCGCTGACCAGGATCCGGGGTAACCAGCGGGTCACCTCGGCGACCCCCGAGGGCGCGTACGAAGCGCTGGAGAAGTACGGCCGGGACCTGGTCGCCGACGCGCGGTCGGGCAAGCTCGACCCGGTGATCGGCCGCGACGCCGAGATCCGGCGGGTGATCCAGATCCTGTCGCGGAAGACGAAGAACAACCCCGTGCTGATCGGCGACCCGGGGGTCGGCAAGACAGCGATCGTCGAGGGTCTCGCCCAGCGGATCGTGCGTGGTGACGTGCCGGAAGGCTTGCGGGACAAGACGATCTTCTCGCTCGACATGGGCGCGCTCGTCGCCGGGGCGAAGTACCGCGGCGAGTTCGAGGAACGGCTCAAGGCCGTGCTGGCCGAGGTCAAAGCCGAAGAAGGACGCATCCTGCTGTTCGTCGACGAACTGCACACGGTCGTCGGGGCAGGCGCCACCGAGGGCGCGATGGACGCCGGGAACATGCTCAAGCCGATGCTGGCGCGCGGCGAGCTCCACATGATCGGGGCGACGACCCTCGATGAGTACCGCAAGCACATCGAGAAGGACGCCGCGCTGGAGCGCCGGTTCCAGCCGATCGTCGTCGACGAACCCTCCGTCGAGGACACCATCTCGATCCTGCGCGGACTGCGGGAGCGGCTCGAGGTGTTCCACGGGGTCAAGATCCAGGACGGCGCGCTGGTCGCCGCCGCGACCCTGTCCCACCGCTACATCACCGACCGGTTCCTGCCGGACAAGGCGATCGACCTGGTCGACGAGGCGTGTGCGCGGCTGCGCACGGAAATCGACTCCATGCCGGCCGAACTCGACGAGCTCACCCGGCGCGTCACCCGCCTGGAGATCGAGCAAGCCGCGCTGTCCAAGGAATCCGACCAGGCCAGCAAGGCGCGGTTGGCGGACCTCGAGAAAGAACTCGCCGATCTTCGTGCCGAAGCGGATTCGAAGAAGGCGCAATGGGAAGCCGAGCGCCAGGGGATCCGGCGGGTCCAGGAGCTGCGGTCCGAACTGGAACGGCTGCGCCACGAAGCCGAAGAAGCGGAACGGAACTACGACCTGAACCGCGCGGCCGAGCTGCGCTACGGCGAGATCACCGAAGCCGAGCGCCGGCTCGCCGCGGAGGAGGAACAGCTGGCGGGGAAGCAGGGCCGGAAGCGGTTGCTGCACGAGGTCGTCACCGAGGAGGAGATCGCCGAGATCGTCGCCGCGTGGACCGGGATCCCGGTTTCCCGGTTGCAGGAAGGCGAACGGGAAAAACTGCTGCGGCTCGACGAGATCCTGCACGAACGAGTGATCGGCCAGGACGAGGCGGTCCGGCTGGTGGCCGACGCGATCATCCGGGCCCGTTCGGGGATCCGCGATCCGCGCAAGCCGATCGGGTCGTTCATCTTCCTCGGCCCGACCGGGGTCGGGAAGACCGAACTGGCCAAGACCCTCGCGTCGGCCTTGTTCGACAGCGAGGAGAACATGGTCCGGCTCGACATGAGCGAGTACCAGGAGCGGCATACCGTCTCGAGGCTGCTGGGCGCTCCGCCGGGTTACGTCGGCTACGACGAGGGCGGGCAGCTCACCGAAGCCGTGCGGCGCAAGCCTTACTCGGTCGTGCTGTTCGACGAGATCGAGAAGGCGCATCCGGACGTGTTCAACACACTGCTCCAGGTGCTCGACGACGGACGGATCACCGACGCGCAGGGCCGGACGGTCGACTTCCGCAACACGGTGATCATCATGACCTCCAACATCGGCTCGCAGCACCTGCTCGACGGGGTCACCTCCACCGGTGAGATCAAGCCGGACGCCCGGGACGCCGTGCTGGCCGAGCTGCGGCACCAGTTCCGGCCGGAATTCCTCAACCGTGTCGACGACATCGTGCTGTTCACCCCGCTCGGGCGGTCCGAGATCGAGCGGATCGTCGACCTGCAATTCGACGAACTGCGCCACCGGCTGGCCGAACTGGACATCTCGGTCGAGCTCACCGCGGAGGCTCGGAAGCTCATCGCCCAGCATGGGTTCGATCCCGTGTACGGCGCCAGGCCGCTGCGCCGGTACATCTCCCACGAGGTCGAAACCAGGATCGGGCGCACGCTTCTGCGCGGTGAACCGACCGAGGGACTGGTGATCACCGTCGACGCCAAGGACGGCGAACTCGTCGTCACCTACAGCGGGAGCGAAGGGAGGTCCGCGGCATGAGCACCGACACGGTCGTCTGTGAACACTGCGGCCACAAGAACCGGGTCCCGGCGGCCGCCGCGGGCAAACCGAAGTGCGGCACTGCCATGAGCCGCTGCCCTGGATCGTCGACGCAGGCGAGACCGACTTCGCGGAAGTCGCGGAGCGGGCGACGATGCCGGTGCTGGTCGACCTCTGGGCCGCCTGGTGCGGACCCTGCCGACAGGTCAGCCCCGCGCTGGCCCAGCTGGCGCGGGAGCGGGCCGGAAAGGTGAAGCTCGTGAAGGTCGACGTGGACAAGGCACCCGGGCTGGCCCAGCGGTTCGACGTGAAGGCCGTGCCGACGCTCATGGTGCTGCGCGGTGGCGAGGTCGTCGCGCGGCAACCGGGCGCCGCGCCCGTGAACGTGCTTCGCGAGTGGCTCGACCAAGCGCTGGCACGGCCGGAGAACACCCAGAAAGCCAAAGCGGATCAGGGAAGTGACGTGCGATGACCGACCTCGTCGACCGGCATCTCGGGTTCATCCGGCACGTTGTGCCGCGAACCCCGCAGGGTTGTGAGGAGTGCCTGGCCGCCGGCACGCCATGGCTGCACTTGCGGCTGTGCTTGACCTGTGGACACGTCGGCTGCTGCGACTCGTCGCCGATGAAGCACGCGGGCAAGCACGCACACGCCATCGGGCACCCGATCGTGCGCTCGTTCGAGCCAGGGGAGTCCTGGCGCTGGTGCTACATCGATCAGACATTCGTATGACCGCCTCGACGGGAATCGACCTCGGCGCGCCGCTGACCGAGACCCCGGACACCTGCGGCGCGTTCCCCCGGCTCACGGACGAGCAGATCCGCGCGCTCGGCAAAGCGGGGAAACGCCGTCCGGTCGACGCCGGTGAGGTGCTGTACGCGCAGGGAGGGCGGCCGTCCGAGTTCTTCGTGATCTTGAGCGGCAAGGTCGCCGTGACCGAAGGAACCGGGGACGACACGGCGGTCGTCCGTGTGCACGGGCCTCGACGGTTCCTGGGCGAGCTCGGACTGCTCGAAGGGCAGCCCGCGTTCGTCGGCGCCGTGGCCGCCGAGCCCGGCGAGGTGCTCGCCATCCCGGTGAGCGCGGTGCTGCGCCTGGTGCTCGGCGATCCGCTGCTCGGCGACCTGATCCTGCGTGCCTACCTCGTGCGCCGGACGCTTCTCATCGGAGCCGGGAACGGACTGCGGATCGTCGGCTCCTGCTACTCCCCGGACACCAGGCGGCTGCTGGACTTCGTGGCGCGCAACCGGCTCCCGTACCGGCTGGTCGACGTCGACAAGGACCAGCAGGCCGAGGCGCTCCTACGGCGCTTCGGCGTCGCCGTCGCGGATACGCCGGTGGTCGTGGCGAACGGCGCCGAAGTGCTGCGGAACCCGAGCACCGCCGAGCTGGCCGGGAAAATCGGGTTGCGGCCGCCGGAACCGGAAAACGGTGTGCGGGACCTGCTCGTGGTCGGCGCCGGGCCCGGTGGGCTGGCCGCGGTCGTCTACGGCGCGTCCGACGGGTTGCGGCTGTCGGCGTTCGACGCCACGGCCGCAGGAGGCCAGGCCGGGACGACGTCGCGCATCGAGAACTACCTCGGCTTCCCGCCGGGGATCTCCGGTGCGGAACTGGCCGAGCGGTCAGTGATCCAGGCGGCCAAGTTCGGGGCGCGGGTCGCCGTCCCGGCCGAGGCGCGCACGCTCGAAGCACGCGACGGCCACTACGCCGTCGGATTCGACGAGGGCATCGAGATCGTTTCCCGGGCCGTCGTGATCGCCACCGGCGCCCGCTACCGCCGGCTCGTCGTGCCCGGCATCGAGAAGTTCGAAGCGTCCAGCATCTACTACGCGGCGACTCTGCACGAAGCGCGTCGATGCCAGGCTTCCCCGGTGGCCGTGGTCGGCGGTGGCAACTCGGCAGGCCAGGCGGCGGTGTTCCTCGCGGAAGGTTCGCCGGAGGTCTTTCTGCTGGTGCGCGGCGGCGACCTCGCCGCGAACATGTCCCGCTACCTCGTCGACCAGGTCGAACGGCATCCGCGGATCACCGTGCTCGCCCACACCGAAGTCCATGGGCTCGTCGGCGGCGGCACCCTCGAATCCGTGGTCGTCGAAAACAACCGCACCGGCGAGCGCCGCGTCCTCGACGCCCGTGCGTTGTTCGTCTTCATCGGGGCTTCCCCGCACACCGCCTGGCTTTCGGGGATGGTCGCCCTCGACGAGGACGGGTTCGTCCGCACCGGGGCCGACGCCGCCGGTTTCCGGGACTCCGACCTGTGGCGCGGGGTGCATCGCGCACCACTGGTGCTGGAAACGAGCAGGCCCGGGGTGTTCGCGGTGGGGGACGTACGCCACGGCTCGGTCAAACGGGTGGCTTCGGCGGTCGGGGAAGGCGCCATGGCCGTCCGGTTCGTCCACGAACATCTCTCACAGGAGGTCTGATGCCGGTCATGGGTGCGGCGAGGTTCGAGCGGTTCTTCCGGATGGCCGCGAGCCTGGACGTCGACAAGAGCGATCTGAAACGTTACGACGAATTCCTGGACCGCGAGATCCACGATCTCTTCGTGGTCGCCAAAGCCACGGCCAAGGCCAATGGGCGGGATGTCATCGAGCCGAGCGACCTGCCGGTCACCAAGGGACTCCAGGAGCGCATGCACGAATTCGCCAAACTGGAGGAGGACCTGGAAGTCGCGCCGCTGCTCGAGCAGCTCCTGGCGCGTCCCCCGCTCGGGATGGCGCTCTCCGAAGACACCGAGGCACGGCTCCCGGCCATCGCCGGCGGTCTCAGCGTGGCGCTGGCCCAAGCGTTCAAGATCATCGACCCGCGCGTGAAGAACCCAGGCTCCGCCGAATGGGATCAGGTCTTCCGGATATTCGAACTGCTCCTCTGAAAGGGCGTCAGGCATGGTCAACGGACTCTCACTCGACCTCGATCAGCCGGCGTACGTGGCCGCGTTCGCCGAGCTGCAACGCCTCACCGGGCGGGCGCGTGGCGCACCACTCGACGTCGCCGGCATCGCCGGCAACTTCACCGTCACCTCGACCTTGCGCGACGACCACTACACCGTCGTCACGGTCGGCGGATCGATCGACGCGCGGGCACTCCGCCTGCTGGCCGCGCACTTCGCCGGGCTGATCCACGCCGGCACGCGGCACCTGGTGGTCGACCTGTCCCAGGTCGGGCAGGTGGACGATGGCCTGCTCGAACTCGTGCACCGGGTGGAGGACAGGCTGACCGCGCTCAACGGCCTGTTCGAGCTGACCGGGCTCGCGCCGCCCGTGCTGTACGCGATGGACGACACCCTGCTGAGCGAGGTGTTTTCCTGGTACCGCTCCATCATCGACGACCCGAGACCGCGTGCCGCGCTGTGGTCGTCACTGCGCTGCCCACACGGACTCGAGGACGTCGCGGAGCCCGGATCCGCGGCGCGGTACCGGACTTTCATCGACACGGCCGCCCACGGCCGCGGCGAGCGGTGGGGGAGGCGCAGGTGAGTGTGATCGCCGAACGCCCGAAGCGACGCATGTGGCTCCGGATGTTCGGAGCAGGCCTGGTCCTGTGGATCCTGTCCGCGCTGGTCACCTACCTGACCGGAAACCCCAACCTCATCCCTACCCTGGTGCTGCTCGGCAGCTTCCTGGTACCGGTGACCTTCGTGGCGTGGGCGTTCGAACGCCGCGACTCCGGCGAGATCACCGCCGAACTCGTGTTCCGCACGTTCATCGTCGGCGGCGTGCTCGGCGTGCTCGGCGCATCGGTGCTCGAGACGTATCTGCTGTACCCGTCGGCGTGGCTGTACGTCGGCGTCGGCCTCATCGAGGAAGCGGTCAAACTGGCCGCGCTCGCCTTGCTGACCCGGCACTTGGCCGTGAAGTCCATGCGCGACGGGCTGATCCTCGGCGCGACGGTCGGGTTCGGGTTCGCCGCCCTGGAGTCGGCCGGGTACGCGCTGACCGCGCTGTTCACCCCTCAGGGACTGTCACTGACGGATTTGGTGACCACCGAGCTGCTGCGCGGGATCCTGGCCCCGGTCGGGCACGGGCTGTGGACCGCCGTTCTCGGCGGGCTCCTGTTCGCGTGGAGCACCCGGGCCCACTTCGTCCTCACCGCCCGGCTCGCCCTGGCCTATCTGGGTGTTTCGCTGCTGCACGCGCTGTGGGACTCGATGTCCGTGATTTCCCTCTACGTCACGCTTCTGCTGACCGGTCAGTCGTGGCAGTACGAACTGCTGGCCCGTGGCCTGCCTGCGGCGCCGACCGGTGCACAGGTCGGGCTGTACACGACGCTGACCTGGGTGGGGCAGGGCCTGATCGCGGCGATCGGGGTGGCGTGGCTGCTGGTGCTGGTCGCGCGGGCACGCCGGGAACGGCGGGGCACGCCACCGGCACGGGCCTACCGCGTGGCGACCTCCCGGCATCCCGCGCTGCCCCTCTGACGCCCTGCCCGACCCGGCTGGTTTGGCCGGCACCCGTCGGGGAAACCAGGTGCCGAGGAGAGAGGGGAAACCACATGAACGCGCCGCACCAGGTGGCCGTCGGGGTGTTGGCCGACGAAGGCCAGCCGGAGCAGGTGATCACCACCATCGTCGACGAGCTACCGGAAACCTTCGCCGCTTTGGTGAGTGGGCAGACGCGATGGCGGGTGGAGCACGAGGTCGACCAGTTGCCGCTGGACGAAGACGGTGACATCCCCATGCGCACGCTGTCGGAGCGGCACCGTCAGCGCCGGGGCTGGGATCTGCTGGTGCTGGTCACCGATCTGCCTCGGCGTGCGGGGACGAAACCCATCGTCGCCGGTGTCGATGTCGAGCACGGTGTCGCGATGATCTCGCTGCCCGCGCTGGGCGCCGTCCTGGTGCGGCGCCGAGTACGAGCGTTACTGGTTCGCGTTGTGCGGCAGTTGGTGTCACGGCGGTCCGGGGATCACGGCGGGCAGGGTGCCGCGGCATGGCTGCGTGAGGCGCTGGCCCCTACGCAGTTCCTGGCCGATGACAGAGCGCCGTCCGCGACACACGTCGCCCTGGTCGGGCTTCGTGGCCGGCTCCGGCTGCTGGCCGGGATGGTCCGAGACAACCGTCCGTGGCGGCTCGTCCCGCACCTCGCGGGTGCCACCGCGGCGGCGGCGGGCACCGCGGCCTACGGCATCATCACCAGTTCGTTCTGGAAGCTCGCGGACGCGCTGCCCCCGCTGAGGCTGACAGCGATCACGGTGGTCACCGTCCTGATCATGACGGTGTGGCTGACGGTGTACAACCACCTCTGGGACCAGCCTTCCGAAGCTGCCGAGCGACGCAAAGCGCTGCTGTACAACGTCTCCACGGTGACCACGCTGGCGATCGGAGTGGCGTGCATGTACGCGATCCTGTTCGTGCTCGCGCTGCTCGCGGCGGCCGTCCTGATCGACAGCGGCTATCTCGCTCAGACGCTCGGGCACCCGGTCGGTGTGGGTTCGTACCTGAACCTGGTGTGGTTGTGCAGTTCGGTCGGCATCGTCGCCGGCGCCTTGGGATCGAGCTTGGAAGACGAAGAGACCGTGCGCGGCGCGACCTACAGCCGCCGCGAGCAGGAACGTCAGGAACGAAACCAGCGCCGACAAGAACACCGGAGGACCACGAACAGGAACCCCTCCGCGCAAAACTCGGCCAAGGACAAGTAAGCGACCGCGAAGTTCGGGCACGCCCGGAGTCCGCACGAGCTGAACTGTCCGACATGTTCGCCCTGCCGACACTCGACTCTGTGAACACCCGGTCCGCTGTCGAAGCGTTGCGGTATCGCTTCAGCGGCCTGAGAATGACTGTCGTGGACGTTGTCGTCGGGCAGGAGAGCCACAGTGGACTTCAGGCGTCGAGTGCTCCGGGCGTTGCGACCATCGCCACGTCCGACCGGCCGGTTTCGCGATGGCCACCAGGATCGCGCCGGTCTTACGTCCTCTCCTGCGCCGGGCGTCCGCCTGGCTATGGCGGGACGACCTCGCCTACGCCGAACGTCGTTATGCGTTGAGAACCGGCCGAAAGTGAAGGACCCCTTCGTGTCGCGGATTCCAGCGGACGTGGCCGGGCTGCCATTGGTGGTCACCGCCACGGTCGACATGGACACCCAGGAGTACTGGGACCGGTTGCGCCGCACCTGGTTCCCGCCTGACCGGCTCAAGGTGGGAGCGCACATCACGCTTTTCCATACTCTTCCTGGAGACCATCTCGACTCGGTCGGCGGGGACTGTGCCGTACTGGCCGGCGAGACAAGCCGGTTCACGCTGGCGGTGACCGGGGTCCGGTCGCTGGGGAGCGGGGTCGCGCTCGTGCTGGACTCGCCCGAGCTGGTTTCCGTCCACAGTGGCCTGAGAAGCCGATGGCTCCGTTGGCTCACACCCCAGGACAGGCAACCTTTGATGCCTCATGTCACAGTCCAGAACAAGGTCGGCGCCGCCACCGCCGCGGCTACCCTCTCGACCCTCCGGCAGGAGATCACGCCCAGCACGGCAAGGGTGACCGGCCTGGCCGTCTGGCGTTACCTCGGTGGTCCTTGGGCACCGATCAGCAGGCACGAGTTCTCGGGAACCGTGCCCGCCTAGGCGTTTCGGACTTCGGACGATGTGGCCGGCCCCGTGTCGAGGGACCGGCCACATCGTGTGCAAACGGCCTGGGTCGGGAGAACCGGCCGTCCTCCTCACCATTTGGTCGGGCAGCGACCCTGGTGTGGTGAGGTGGTCTGATCGGGGCTAGGACTGGCCAGGGCGTTGCACGTCGCCGCGCCAGGCGCCGGTCTCGGAGCCGCCGCGGTTTTCGAGAAAGGTCTTGAAGCGGTCGAGGTCGCCTTGGACGCGGCGGTCGAGGATGCCGAGCTTGTCGGCGACGTTCTCCACGAATCCTTCGGGATCGATGTCCATCTGAACGGTGACCCGGGTCTGGTGTTCGTCGAGGCGGTGCACGGTGACGACGCCGGCGTGGTTCGGGCCGTCGTCGGACTTCCACGCGACGCGTTCGTCCGGGTGCTGCTCGGTGATGGTGGCGTCGAATTCCCTGGAAACGCCTGCCACGGTGATGGTCCAGTGTGTGTGGGTGTTGTCGCGCTCCTCGACCCGCTCCACGCCTTCCATGAAGTGGGGGAAGTCGGCGAATTGGGTCCATTGGTTGTAGACGTCGCTGACCGGCGCCTCGACATCGACGGACTTGGTGATCGTGCTCATCAAGCGCCTCCCTTGGGTGCTGGCCTGTTTCGTGTCCGCCTCCTGATACCCCGCCATGTCCGCTCGAAACCAGGGAAGTCGTCGCCGAACCTTGTCGCCGGCGACGATCGGGACGAAGGATCGATCGACCGGGATCCACTCGTCATCAGGACCTTCAGTGGTACACCGCGATCGGCGAAGTGAGCGCGACATTCCCCGCGCGCTCCATTTCGATGACACGACCTACGTGTGCGGGGCCCACCGGAATACGAGTTCCCTGCAAAGAGTGCTCGTGTCCGGCTCATACGGTCGGCTTGGCCACTTTCCCGCGAACGGCAGGGTTTCCACCGGGAGTTTTTCCTCACCAACGGAAAGCCGACCGCCCTGTAGCGCGGTGGGTGCGTACACAGCACCCACCGCGGTCGACGCACTAGCGGGGCCACCGGGCGGCTAGCCGCTCTCGACGGCTCCCAGCCGGTTCTCGTGGCCGGAGACTACGGAATGGACGAAGTGGGAGGCGACCTCGTGGAGTTTGGTGTTGCTGTGCTGGGATTCGGTGACGAGCAACCTGAACGCGTCGTCGGCCGAGACCTTGTGCACGGCCATGAGGATGCCTTTGGCCTGCTCTATCACGCCCCGGGTACGCATGGCTTCTTCGAGTTGGACGACGAGCCTGCGGGTGTCGCGATAGCGGCGGGCGGCGCGGAGACTGGAGGAGACGACCGTGGTGTACAGCTTCAGCAGTTCCGAATCGCTGTCGCGGAAACCGTGGTCGCCGAAACCGAAGAGGTTCAGCGCGCCGGAAAGCGTCTCGTCGATGTGCAGCGGCGCGGCGAGATAGCTGCCGACTCCCAGTTTCCGTGCCGTGGCGGCGAAATCGGGCCAGGCCTGGTCCGCGGCCGGCATCGAGAGCCGGACGATTTCGCCGCTGCGGGCCGCTTCCAGGCAGGGGCCGTCTCCGAGGGCGTACTGGGCGCGATCGATCTCCTCGGTGCGGTCGTCGGTACTGGCGGCGGTCCGCGGCCGACCGGTGTGGATCGCGGTGACACTGGCCAGATCCGCATCCGGAATCGCTCGCACCGCCTGGGCGCAGACGGCGTCGAGCAGTTCTTCGTCGCCTGATTCTGTTTCCAGCGTCTCGGTCAATGCGGCCAAGGCCGCGTTGACCTCGTCCAAGTACCCGTTCACCGAGGATTCGTTCGGCATGGTCTTCCTCTTGGTTCCGTCCTGCCGAGCGCCAGTTCGAGGTCGGCGTGGCAGGTGGCGCCGCGGTGTGACGGCGGTGTGAGCTGTCCGACGTAGCGATCGCCCGAGCGGAGGGCCTGGACGAAGCGCGCGACCCTGGCCGCCGTCGGGGCGATGGTCTTCCCGCCGAGGTAGCAGACGACGATGAGATCTTCGCCGGAATGCGTTTCGATCGCGATCGCCCAGCCGTGGACCTCGTCCCAGAGCAGGGCGACGTCCCGGTCGGGGTGGCCGGGGAGCCTGCCGTCGAGGGCGACGTAGGCCGAGACGGGGGTGTCGTGGTCGACGATGCAGGATTCGGGGCCGATCCCGAGGGCGTCGGTGACTTCGGCGAGGTAGTCCCAGAGGGCGGCGAGAGCGGGGTGCCGGGCCGGCGCGAGGAGCGACGCGGTCAACGGGGGTGTCCTTTCTTCCACGGCTGTCCGTGGTGGGACCGGTGATCGGCCGGTCCCACCACGGACACGGCGCTCAGGCCTGGATTTCCTTGCGGTCGGTCTCGGAGCCGCTGATCTCGATGCGCCGCGGCTTGGCCTTCTCGGCGATCGGGATGCGCAGGGTCAGCACGCCTGCTTCGTAACCGGCCGCGATGCGGTCGGTGTCGAGAGTGTCGCCGAGGAACAGCTGCCGGGAGAAGACACCCAGCGGACGTTCGGAGACCTGCATCTGGACGTCTTTCCCTGGGGAGGGCCGCCGTTCGGCCTTGACCGTGAGGACGTTGCGCTCGATGTCCAATTCGATCGCGTCGGCGGCGACGCCGGGAAGGTCGAAGCAGACGACGAATTCGTCGCCGTCGCGGTAGGCGTCCATCGGCATCATGGCCGGTTTGGACCAGGTTCCCGGGTTCGCGGCGCCGAACACCTGCTGGGAGAGCCGGTCCAGCTCGCGGAACGGGTCGGTGCGCATCAACATCGGGTTCCACCTCCTGGGTTCGTTGTCTGGTGTCAACACGCCCCTCTGTTCTAACATGTCATCGAAGCGATGACAACATCGGAGTCGTCGAAAGGATGACAATGGTCGAGACTGACTTCACGCGCCGGTCGCGTGACCTGTACGAGGTGGTGATGACTGCCCGTTCCAGCGCTGTCGAGCCGGTGACGCTCTTGGCCGCACTGGAGTCCTTACGGGTGCTACGAGAGGAGTTCGCCTCCTGGGAACCGGAATTGATCGAGGCGGCCCGCGCGGAAGGGGTCAGCTGGGCCCTGCTCGCCCCCGCGCTGGGAGTCGCCAGCCGTCAGGCGGCGGAACGCCGGTTCCTGCGGCTGAGGCCGTCCGACGGGGGCGAGCGGACGGGGGAGGCGAGGGTGGACGCCGAACGTGACCGTCGCGCGGGCGATCGAGCTGTCGCGGAATGGGCTCGGCGCAATTCGGCGATGTTGCGGCAGGTGGCCGGACAAGCCGGCGCGGTGGAAGGACTGAGCGCGGAAGGCAGGAAGAGCGCCGACAAGCTCAACACGGCACTCGGCGAAAACGACGTGGCCGATCTCCTGACTCCACTGGCGGACATGCGAGACCACCTGACGGCCGATCATCTCCACCTCGCCGATCGCCTCGGCGCGATCAGCGAACACACCGGGCAAGTACGGCAAGACGCCCTGGACAACCGTCGGCGACCCACGACCTGACACTCGTCATCCCGCGGCTGGACCCTGCCCGTCAGCGCGTCTCGACGATGCGGTTGAACTCGGCACAGGCTCGCTCGACCTTGTGCTGTGGATACTCCGGCAAGGATGCGACCGCCTCTCCGTTTCCCTGCGGGCGGCGAATAGCGCACGCCGACTTCGATGCCGGTCCGCCCGGAGCCCTTGTCGTGGAAGCGGACCACTCCGGAATTGACGACGTCGGGATCGGTGTTCTCGGCGGTGGTACAGGCGATCGCGTGCGGAGCCTGGTCTTCGGGATCCATTCGACGGTGCCCGCCGCCGCAATGTGCCCGGATCCGGCAGCGCGGAGCGTCTGCGCGTTGCTGTCGGACTGGCTCCCGGCCACGACCGGGGCGATGATCATGGTCGACGGCGGTGTCCACGCCCTCGGCGTCTGAGCCCGCGCCGCGGCCACCGCTCTTCCAGCCTCTCCCGGTTGAACGGGCTGCCGTGAGGCGCCTCTGCCACAGGTATGCGATGCATATTCGATGCATGAGTATCAGTGTGCACGGCGATGCGCGATCATCGTGACCGGGAGCAATGCAGGATCGATGCGATGCGACAGTGTTCGGCAGTGTCCGGGAGTGGAGGAGGTGCGATGAGTTCACTCACCACCCCGACAAAGGGGACGAACCCGGCCGAGAAGGCCGCGGGCGCTGGTGCGAAGTGGGCCGACGACCGGTATCACCTGGCCAAGGGCATGCGGCACCAGATCAACAAGGTGTTCCCGACCCACTGGTCCTTCCTTCTCGGCGAGATCGCCCTCTACAGCTTCATCATCCTGTTGCTGTCGGGTGTGTACCTCACGCTGTTCTTCGACCCCTCCATGGAGGAGGTCGTCTACAACGGCAGCTTCACCGGTCTGCAGGGCGTCGAGATGTCGCGGGCCTTCGCGACCACGCTCGACATCTCGTTCGACGTCCGCGGCGGTCTGTTCGTCCGCCAGCTGCACCACTGGGCCGCGCTGATCTTCGTCGCCTCGATGATGGTCCACATGTTCCGGATCTTCTTCACCGGCGCGTTCCGGCGCCCGCGTGAGGCGAACTGGGTCATCGGCGCGCTGCTGCTGGTCCTGGGCATGTTCGAGGGCTTCTTCGGCTACTCGCTGCCGGACGACCTGCTCTCCGGTACCGGTATCCGCGCGACCCTGTCGGGCATCGTGCTGTCGGTGCCGGTCATGGGCACCTGGATCCACTGGGCGCTGTTCGGCGGGGAGTTCCCGGGCAACGAGATCATCCCGCGCCTGTACACGATCCACATCCTGCTGCTGCCGGGCATCATGCTCGCCCTCGTGGGCGCGCACCTCGCGCTGGTCTGGTACCAGAAGCACACGCAGTTCCCGGGCGTGCGCCGCAAGGAGACCAACGTCGTCGGCGTCCGCATCATGCCGGTCTTCGCGCTCAAGGGCGGTGCGTTCTTCGCGCTGGTCACCGGCGTCATCGCGCTGATGTCGGGGCTCTTCCAGATCAACCCGATCTGGAACATCGGCCCGTACAACGCGGCGCAGGTCTCGGCGGGTTCGCAGCCCGACTGGTACATGGGGTGGGCGGATGGATTGCTGCGGATCTGGCCGCCGTGGGAGTTGTATCTCGGCGACCACACGGTTCCACCCGTCTTTTTCGCCGGCGCGGTGGGTATCGCGGTGCTCCTCACGCTTCTGCTGTCCTACCCCTGGCTGGAGCGGAAGCTGTCCAAGGACACCGCGCACCACAACCTGCTGCAGCGTCCTCGCGACGTCCCGGTCCGGACTTCGCTGGGCGTGATGGCGATCAGCTTCTACGTCGTTCTCACGCTGTCGAGTTTCAACGATATCTTCGCTTATCAGTTCGACCTTTCGCTCAACGCGCTCACCTGGGCGGGCCGGATCGGGCTTCTCCTCGTGCCGCCCACCGCGTATGCGCTGACATATCGGATCTGCCTGGGTCTTCAGCGGGCCGACCGCGAGGTGCTGGAGCACGGTGTCGAGACCGGCATCATCAAGCGCCTGCCGCACGGTGAGTTCATCGAGATCCACCAGCCGCTCGGCCCGCTGCCGCTCGAGTACCAGGGCGCGTCGGTGCCGAAGAAGATGAACAAGCTCGGCTCGGCGGGCAGGTCTCTGTCCGGGACTTTGCTGAAGCCAGATCCTCGGGAGGAGACCCACGCTCTCGAGGTCGCCCGCCGCAACGGGCATTCCGGGGGAGGCGCGGACCGATGACCGCGTTGCCGGGCTCCGTACCGGGCGGTCGGGCCCTCGGCGCGGTCATCGGGACGTGCGCCGCCGGTGGAACGATGCTGTCGCTCGCCGCGACGATCGAGACCGCGTCCTTGTTCGTTGTCGACGATCCGTTCCTTCGCCCGATGGCTGTGATCGTGGTGCCCGTCGTCGTCCACGGGATGCTGATCGTGACCATTGTGGACAGTAGGCACAGCGGGAGGCGGAAGTCCGCTTCGGTGATCGCCGCGCTGTTCGGGTTCTACCTCGTCGCCGGAACCGTCTGGGCGGTGATGTCACATAGCCCAGGCGAGAACACGATGGTGCTGATGACGGTTCTTCAGAACACGACAGGTCCGCTTCTCCTCTGCGCCTGGCGAGGCTTTGCCATGACAGATGCCGTGAACCGACCTCGGAGGGGAACGTGGGGCTGACTTTCTCCAGCGTGGTGGACGCCGAACTGGGCGAGGTCTTCGACTGGTTCTCCCGGCCGGGGGCGATTCACCGGCTGACTCCGCCCTGGCAGCCGATCCGTGTCGGCGCCGAAGCCACTTCCTTGCGCGATGGACGCGCCGAACTCGTCTTTCCCGGCGGCGTCACCTGGATCGCCGCCCACGACGAGGCCGAATACGATCCGCCGCGCCAGTTCGTCGACGTGTTCGCCAATCCTGTGTTGTCGCCTCTGCTGCGGTGGCGTCACACACACCGGTTCGCTCCCGCCGGACCGCGGCGGACCGAGGTGATCGACGTGGTCGACACCCCGGTGCCCGCACCCTTCCTCCGGTCGATGTTCGCATACCGGCATCGTCAGTTCGCCGCCGATCTCGCCGCACAGCAACGGTACCGTTCCCGCCCGCTGACCGTGGGAGTGACCGGGGCCGGAGGACTCGTGGGGACGGCCCTGACCGCCTTCCTCACCACAGCAGGTCATCGGGTCGTCAGGCTGGTCCGACGTCCGGCGCGAGACGCCGAAGAACGAACTTGGGATCCTTTCGCTCCCGCCGAAGATCTTCTCGAAGGTTTGGACGCCGTGGTCCATCTCGCCGGGGAGCCGATCGCGGGCCGGTTCACCGACGGACATCGTCGCGCGGTGCGGGAGAGCCGGGTCGGGCCGACCCGCGTCCTCGCCGGGCTGGCCGCGCGGACGACCGGGGGTCCCGGGGTCTTCGTGTCCGCCTCGGCCGTCGGCTACTACGGCACCGGACATGGTGACGAGATCCTCTCGGAAACGAGCCCCCGCGGTGACGGATTCCTCGCGGACGTCGTCGAGGATTGGGAGACAGCCACCGCACCGGCGTCCGAGGCAGGCCTGCGGGTCGTTCTTGTCAGAACAGGCTTGGTCCTCAGCCCCCGCGGCGGCCTGCTGCGCTTGCAGCGCGCCTTGTTCGGCGCGGGTCTCGGCGGTCCTCTCGGTGACGGCACACAGTGGATGCCGTGGATCGGCTTGGACGACCTGACCGACATCTACACCCGGGCCCTCACCGACGAAACGATGGCCGGACCGGTCAACGCGGTCGCGCCGGAGCCGGTCCGCAACGCCGACTACACGCGGGTACTCGGACGGATCCTCCACCGCCCGGCGCTGATGCGGGTCCCCGAGTTCGCGCCCCGGTTGCTGCTCGGCCGCGCCGGAGCGGGCGAACTCGCCCTCGCCAGCCATCACGCACGACCGGATCGTCTGACCGAAGCGGGGCACGTCTTCCGTCATCGGGAGCTCGCGGGCGCGCTCTCCCACCTGCTCGGCACCACGACGTCAACCGACATGGAACAACAAGAGAAAACCACGTGACCACGGTTCACGGGCTTTCTCGCCGAGGGTGCTTTCGCCTCGACCGGGCCAAGACCATCTACAGTGGACTTACACTTCCGTCCTATATGGACTTTCTTGTATCTGATGATCGCCGTCAGCCGCCGAGCTCGTCGAGCGCGGCGGTGAACGACACGGGCACCGGTTCGCCGACGATAGGAAGCCCCGCCCAGCCCGGCCCGGAGGGGCGTACCGGGATGCCGTGCGTGTGGAGGGCCCGCAGCAGCGCGACGTCCGCAGAGTGAGGCGTCATCGACCAGATCACGATCGCGTGGGGGAGAAAGCGCTCCTTGAGGGCGTGCAGCACGTCGACCGATACGAAGGTACCGAGATACATGGCGGGAGCTCCGTCATCCTGGAGCGCGGCGCCGAGCATCTTGATCGGAAGTTCGTGTCGTTCCGCGGGGCCGCTGAGCAGGAGGACAGGAGGCCTCCGGCCCGCGGTGAGATTGCCCGGCCCGGTGTAGCGATCGACCGCCGAGTCTGCCGCCGTCGCCAATGCCCATTCGGAGGCCATCACACAGCCCTCCCCACGGCGATTCCAACGGATGCCGAGAGATTTCAGCACAGGCGAGATGACCTCTGTCCAGGTGGACGCGACCCCCAGGGTCTCGAAAGCCTCGTCGAGAAGACCGGCCAGCGCCGTCATGTCGAGCGCCTCGGTCGATTCGACGAGGCGATCTCCCCGTTCTTTGGCTGTTTTCTCGGCGGCTGAGCGGGTGAGGACCAACTCTGCCGCTTCACGTGCGCTGGTTCCCTGTGCCTGCAGCGCTCGCATACGCCGCAGCCGCCGGACGTCTTCGGGGGAGTAGCGGCGGCGACCGTTGGCTGCGCGCTGTCCGGCGCCGATCCCGTAGCGCTGCTCCCAGGACCGGAGAGTCACCTGGGAGACGCCCAAGCTCCGGGCGACTTCACTGGATCCGAGCAGCCGCGAGACACCGTCGACAGTCAACTTGCCTCCACTCCTTGCCTGCTCTCGTAGTTTAGTCACCGATGACCGCCTGTTCACTTCGGACGCGGGAGCGACGTCCGTTCGACGACCACCCTCGGCGGTGGGGTGAAGGGGAGTCGCACGACGCCCGGGTCAGCGGTCCGCTGCGGGCTGGTGGGCTTGTGTGGTTGGGCTCGCTCGCCAGCGGAGTCTGCGTGCGTAGTCCTCGTCTCGGCGTTGCCCGGCGAGGGTGACGAATCGTGCCTGCGCTTCGGCGGGATCGGCGCCGCGCAAGGTCAGCTCGGCGAGAACGTCGACCGGCCAGGTGAGCAGGATGCCGTGCCGGGCGAAGTAGACCGCCACGGTGCGGATCCGATGGGTGTCGGCGGTGTCGAGCCAGACGGCGCCGAGCAGGTTCCATACCCAGCGGTGCGCTCGCTGGCCCGAATCGACTCGGACGGCGCAGTTGACGTCGAGCAGCGTGGATCCTCGCGGGCCGGTCAGGAGCAGGGTTCCGTCGTCCCAGTGGTCGAACACGACCGGCGCGGTGACGCCCCACGGTTCGCCCACCGCGCGTGAGCCGGTGAGCGCGCGCAGATCGTCGAGGACGCCGGTGGTGACCAGCCGGTGAATGAGCGCCAGCGGGTCGGTGATGGCGGTGTCGTCGGCGAGGGCGTGCAGCTGTCCGAGGGTGGGAGAGCCTTCTTTGAACAGGTGGAAGACGGGGTGTGTGGTGTCGGCGCGGTAGGCGTAGGCGAAGGCGCCCAGCAGCCAGGACACCCGGGCCAGTCCCGCTTCGCGGCCCGGTCCGCCGACGTGGCCCAGCGGCGCGTGCTCCCATAAGTACGCGCGGATCCGGTCGAACAGCTCGGTCAGCATCGGTTCGTGAACCGGCGGCAGTGTGTTCGGCTGGTCGACCTCGAGGACCGCGGCGCCCCGTTCGTGCGCGACGCGCAGATCGAGCCAGCCGGTCGGGGTCGGGCGGAAGTCCAGCGCACGGGCGCGATCAGCGGCAGGCAACCGCGCATGAGTGGGATAGCGAGCGGCCTGCGCGTGTGCCCAGTCCCAGGACGCCAAACCGGACCTGATCAGCCCCAGCAGCGTTGTATAGGGCGGGGCGGCCTGCACCAGCGCGGACAATCGCGCGCTGAACGTGCGTGCTACTTGAGACCAATGGCGCCGGTCGACCTTTTCCGCCGGCCGGGTGACGTCCGCGCCCCGTACCCGTTCCCCGACCTCGTGTGCCACGTCGACCGCGCCGACGAGGTGCTGTTCGCACCACTCGGCCAGCTCGCCGTTGGACAGATGAGACACCAGAGCCATGTGCGAAATCTTAACGCGCCGTCGAACCCCGATTACCCTGATCCCGAGTCACGGAGTGGTGGCGGTTCCAAGCGCGTGGCGCGCTGAAGTCGTTGACCGGCAACAAATTTGTCGGCTGTTCGCCCACGGCCGTATCGGTTCACCGGAGAACTCGTTCTCGTGGTGCTGGTCAGTGCTCGCGCCGCAAGGGATCTGTGGGTGCCCGAGTCCTCGGCCCTGCTCAGCCGGTCGGAGTGCTGTCGGAGTTGTCCGGAAGAACACCTTGATCTACGCCAAGAACGCCCGAAGCGCTGTCGCAAGGTCGGCTGGATTGTCCTCGGCGACGTGGTGCCCGGATTCGATCGCACGCCCGCTCACGTCCTTGCCCCATTCCTGCCAGATGGTCAACGGGTCGCCATAGAGGTCTTCGAGGTCGTCGCGGCTGGACCACAACACGAGTACGGGGCAGGCGATTTTGTTCCCGGCCGCTTTGTCGGCGTCGTCGGCTTCGCGGTCGGGTCCGAGTCCGGCGCGGTAGTCTTCGAGCATCGCGTGGACGGTTTCGGGGTCGTGGATCGCGCGCTGGAAGTCGGCGTGGTTCTCCGCGCCCATCGCTTCCGGGGCGCCGCCGTACCAGGCGTCGGGGTCGGCGTTGATCACGCGCTCTGCGGGTTTCGCGAGCTGGCCGAAGAAGAACCAGTGCCACCAGGCTCGGGCGAAGTTCGCGTCGGCGCGGGAAAGGTGTTCACCGATGGGAAGACCGTCGAGAACAGCCAGTTTCGTGACCGCTTCGGGGCGGTCGAGAGTCAGTCGGTAGGCGACCGAGCTACCGCGGTCGTGCCCTGCGATGGCGAATCGCTCATGACCGAGATGCCGCATGAGTGCGATGATGTGCCTGGCCATAGCGCGTTTCGAGTGGGCGGAGTGGTCTTCGGTGGTCTCGGGCTTCGAGGACTGGCCGTAGCCGGGAAGGTCCGGGCAGACGACGGTGAACGCGTCCGCGAGCCGGGGCGCGACGTCGTACCAGGTGGTGTGGGTGCGGGGATGTCCGTGCAGGAGAACGAGAGGCGGCCCCGATCCGCCGTGACGGACCCTGAGGGTCGCTTCACCGACGTCGACGTTTTCGAGCTTGAAGCCTTCGAACATACCTCTTCGATAGCCTGCATCAACCGGGGCTAAACGCACATTGTCAACTGGTTGCCCGATGGAGACGTCCCGGACCCCATGTTCCGCCAGCTGTACATCAGGCCAGGCCGAACACCCGGCTGTTACGACCCGGACCCAGCAGCGCGTGAGGACCGGCTTCGCGCCGCCCCACATGCCGGCAACAAGACTCCGGTAACGACGAGCTGAGAGTCCGCAGCCGTGCGGAAAGCCCCTCCGGTGCTCGGCCGTCGAGCCGGGCGCTCGTCGTCACTTTCGCTTCGTCGGCGAAGGCGACGCGAAACCCGGCGCGGAAGAGGCGATGCCACAAATCGTGATCCTCGGCCGTGCTGATCGGAAGGAAGCCGCCCACGGCGCGATAGGCGCTTGCTCTGACCGAGAGGTTCGCGCCGTACACGTTTCCATGGCCCGCGGGGCTTCGTGCCTGAGCCAGGAGAGCTTCGTATCGGGGCTGTGCGGCGGTCGCGAGTCCGGAACTCAACTGTGCTGTTCCGGCCACCGCGTCCCAGCCGGCCTCCGCCCGGCGCACGTGACGTACCGCCCAATCGCGTTTCACCACGGTGTCCGCGTCCGTGCTCAGCAGGAGGGTGCGGGTCGCGCCGTGATGGTTCAGACCGGCCAGCAGGTGCCGCGCGCCCAGTGCGCGGACAGCCCCGATCGTCAGGTCGTGAGTGTTCACGCAGACCTGTGCGCCGGCTTTCCTTGCGAGTTCGGCGGTGTCATCACGGCATCGATCGGCCACCACGCAGACCTGTCGTTCCACACCCGGCGGTAGCTCGCGTAAGGCCTCGCGAAGGGCGTATAGACAGCTCGGGAGTTCGGTTGCTTCGTCGCGCGCGGGAATCAACACTCCGACGGAGGTGATCACCGCCGTGTCAGGACGTCGACCAGGAACTCGTCTTCACGGTGTTCCACAAGGGGCCGCAGACCAGGGTGCGTCCGCAGTCGTTCGTGGACCTCTTGCCCGTGGTGGGGTGCGTCCGGCGCTTGGGGGCGCCAGTGCACGGCGAGCACCTGGCCGCCCGGCCGCAGCGTTTCCAGGGTGCGGTCGAGGGTCGCCGTCAGATCCGGTTCCGACAGGTAGTAGAGGATCTCGCTCAGTACCACCAGGTCCGTCGGGCCCTTCAGGTCTCCCGGCAGCGCACCTGCCGTGAAATCCACTGTGGACAGATGTGCTGACCGGTTCCTGGCGGCCGACAACGCTGCGGGCACCGGGTCGAACGCGTGGACCCGGTCGCAGCGTGCCGCCAGCTTCACTGTCAGCGCGCCGGTGCCACACGCCGGTTCCACGGCCACGCCGTAACGCTCCGAAGGCAGCGCGGCCAAGGCGATCGTCCTTTTTCGACGTTCGTACCAGCTGTCCATGGCCCATGGATCAGGTTCGCGATAAAGCGTTTCGAATCTGCTGACCGGTGTCGAGACCGACCGGGGTTCGTGGAAGAGGATCTCCCTGCCGAGGGTGAAGTGCTCCAGGATTTCGGGCGTGAGGATCGGATCTTCCCCTCGGGGGCCCGGCTCCAGCTGGGAGGGGAAAGCCTGGATCGCCTTCGCCTTGACGGCCGCGCTCCCGTCGTCCAGCCGGATCTGCGTGGCCCGTGCCCACGGGGTGCCCGGATCGTCCGGCGTGCCCAGGTGCCACAGCCAGATCGGGTAGGACCATCGGTACGCGCCCAACGGCGCGGCCCGGAACGCGGCCCGGCCCGCCGCCCGGTGGTCCGGATGAGGATCGTCCGGCCATGGCGCCAGGCAGAGTTCGCTGTCCACGGAAAGTTCCCGGACGAGGCCGGTCAGTGCGGTCTCGTGGTCGGCCAACGCGGAGTCGGGGAGACCCGCCCACACCGGTTCCACGTCACCCATCCCCTGACATCGCAACGCTTCCAGGAGCTCCATGCGGCGGCGTGTACCGAGAGCCCGGCGCTCGTCGGCCGAGGAACCGGGAAACGCGCCCTCCCCGTCCGTGGCGACGATCAACCGGATCTCCGCTCCCCGCGCGTGCAGTCGCTGAAGGAGTCCGGACACGCCGAGTGTCTCGTCGTCCGGATGCGCGGCCACGACACATACGCGACGGACGTCGTCGTGCGGAAAGGGCGGAAGCGACTCCGTGATCACCGCTGCGCGCCCTTCAGTAACTCGGCACCCAGGGCCGCGAGATCGCGGGCACCGTGATGCTGCCGGACGTAGACCAGGAGATCCGCCAGTCGCCGCGGAAGACGGCGGTCGCGGCACAACGCCGTCGGCCCGGTGATCTCCGGGGCCAGGTCGAGGATCTGCCTGGCGGTGCGCTCGACGGCGGCCCGGCAGAGCGCGCTCAGCATGGCCGGGTCGCCTTCCGAACCACCGTCGACGACGTCCGCCGTGCGCACGAGCAGCGCGTCCGCCTCGTGGGTCACTGTGTGGAGCGTCCCGAGGTGGGCGTGCTGGTGTTCGTCCGCCGAGCCGCGATCCACGAGAAAGGCCAGCACCGAGTCCAGGACGGCCGCACAGCCGCCCAGCCAGACCGCGGCGACGCCCGCACCGCCGACGGCGAACCCCGGTCGCGCCACGTACCAGCCGGGCTCGCCGACGACGTGCGCGGTGGTCACCGGTACCCGGTCGAACCGCACGTCCCCGCTGTCGGAGGCGTCCATGCCGATGGCCTGCCACGTTTCCGGCAACGCCTGAACACCAGGCTCGCGCAGGTCGACGTCCAGCAGGATCGGGGGGCCATCCTCGAAGTCAGCCACCACGAGGGCCCTGTCGAGGACCTGGGCCCCGGAGCAGAACCGGACCGTCCCGGTGAGGGCGCCGCCTTCGACGGCGGCCCCGGTGCCGCCGGAGCGGGCGGCCCAGACGCCGTACAGCGCTTCCGGCGCGGGGTCATGGCCGGCTTCGGCCAGGATCGCGAGGGCGTCAGTGTGGCCTTCGGCGATCCGCCCGAGCACCAGGTCGCGACGGCCGAGCCCGGCGAGTGTCGTCCAGCGGCCCCACGTGTCGCCCCCGCCAGGGCGGGGCAGGTCGAGGACGCCGTTCGCCATCAGCAACCGCACCATGGCGGTGATGGTTTCGATGGTCCTCGGCTCCGGCAACGGTTCGGGCGCGGTCGGTTCGAGCAGGGTCTTCATCGGTGTGGCATCCCCGGATCGGTCGGTCAGCTGTTCATTACCCGCTCGGCCCGTTCCCACACGCGGTGCAGTCCCACGCCGTCCACCAGTTCGGTGGAGAACGGTTTGGCGACCTCGTCGGCGAGCACCATGCCCGGCGCGCCGACGTCGATCCCGGCGTCGGTGAGGACCTGGACGCCGTCGCCCCAAGCACCGATGACCTTGCAGTGGCGGAACGCCTCCTGCAGCAGCACGGTCAGCTTGACGTCCTGCAATCCGGCCGTGCCGTCGGCGACCACCACCGCGTCGAACTCGATGGAACGAGCGGTGAGAAACGTCCTCGACACCGGTTGCTGACCGCGTCCGCGCTTCAGCGTGCCGCCCACAGGGGCCAGGACGCGCAGGATCCCGCCTTTCGCCTCCACGGCGCGGCGGAGTTTGCCCACCCCGGCGAGGTCGGCGCCGGAGGCGGCGACCACCCCGATGATGCGGCCCGCGATCGGGCCCGGTCCCGTCGGGATCTGCGACAGCGCCGCCGACGGCGTGACATCCTCGGCGGGGGTGCCGTCCGGAGCGGGTAGGCCGAGCCCGTCGGCGACCGCCGCGCACAGTTCGGCGTCGACCCGGGCGAGCGATTCCAGCATCCGCTCCTGGATCGTCGTCGAGAAGCACTTTCCCAGCTCGAAGGTGAACGCCTCGATGACGTGGACCTTCTCGATCCCGGACAGGCTCTTCCAGAAGAGCGTGGCCTGCGAGAAGTGGTCGTCGAACGACGCCGGGTTCGCCCTGACCTTGGGGCCCCCGACTTCGACAGCCCGGTGGACGTAGGCGCCTTCGGCTTCCGTCGCCGTCCTCGGCAGGCCGTCGTCGACACTGTTGGGCAGATATGGCGCCTGACCGTGGTGGATGAGGGTCTGGTGCATCCCGTCACGCAGGTTGTCGTTGACGGCCGCGTGCGGGCAGTTGATCGGAAGCTGGGTGAAGTTCGGTCCACCCAGCCGGGTGAGCTGGGTATCCAGATAGGAGAACAGCCTCGCTTGCATCAGCGGATCGTCCGTCACCTCGATACCCGGCACGAGGTTCCCGGTGTGGAACGCGACCTGTTCGGTCTCGGCGAAGTAGTTGGTCGGATTCCGGTCCAGGGTGAGCTTGCCGACCAGCTGGACCTCGGCGAGTTCCTCCGGGATGATCTTGGTCGGGTCGAGCAGGTCGATCCCTTCGAACATTTCGTCGTCGGAGTCCGGCAGCACCTGCAGCCCGAGCTCGTACTCCAGAGGCGCTCCAGCGTCGATGCCGTCGGCCATGTCCCGGCGGTGGAAGTCGGGATCGGCGCCCGCGGCGATCTGGGCTTCCTCCCAGACCAGGGAATGCACGCCCGCCACCGGTTTCCAGTGGAACTTCACCAGGCTGGTGCGGCCTTCGGCGTCGACGAGCCGGAAGGTGTGGACGCCGAAGCCCTCCATGGTGCGGTAGGAGCGTGGGATCCCCCGGTCGGACATCGCCCACATGACGTGGTGCGTCGCCTCGGTGTGGAGGGAGACGAAGTCCCAGAAGGTGTCGTGCGCGGTCTGCGCCTGCGGGATCTCGACGTCCGGATGAGGCTTGCCGGCGTGGATGACGTCCGGGAACTTGATGCCGTCCTGGATGAAGAACACCGGCATGTTGTTGCCGACCAGGTCGAAGTTTCCCTCGTCCGTGTAGAACTTCACCGCGAACCCGCGGACGTCGCGGACCGTGTCCGCCGAACCGCGGGAACCCAGCACCGTCGAGAACCGCACGAAGACCGGAGTCTCGCGGCCCTTCTGCAAGAAGCCGGCCTTGGTCACCGAGGAGGCGTTCCCGTAGGCACGGAAAGTGCCGTGTGCGGCGGCGCCCCGCGCGTGGACCACCCGCTCCGGGATCCGCTCGTGGTCGAAGTGCGTGATCTTCTCGCGGAGGTGGAAGTCCTCCATCAGGGACGGTCCCCGCGGACCGGCTTTGAGGGAATGATCGGTGTCCGGCAGGCGGACCCCCTGGGCCGTCGTCAGGTACTTCCCGCGCTCGCGGTCCGCAGCCTGCCTCGACTCGGTTCGGCTGGGCTCTGCCTGCTCGTCTCGGCGTTTCGGGGGCATCGATTCTCCTTGCCGGAAGTGGTGGTACGCCGCAGATACCCCGCCTCCGCAGCGTCTAAGCGTGCGCTTTTCCTTGTGCCTCCAAGAAGAAAGTGATGATCGATCCGATGTGTGCGATGGCGCGGTGCGGGGTACTCGGATCGTCTGTACCCGAACGTGTGAACCCGGAGAGCCACCATGATGACGAGAGCCGCCGTCCCATCGTCTTCCGAAGTCGTGGAAGCAAGCGGAGGCGCCTTGCTCGCCGTCGGGCCTGTCGTCACGTTCTTCACGTGGTGGTCCTGGTGGACGGTAGCGGGCATCGCCCTGACACTGGCCGGCGTGCTTTTGCTTGCTTCGACGAGGGCCATCCGCGACGGGACGGGAGTCCCCGGATGACTGCCGAAAGGCGGATCATCAACCCGTGACCGTCCGGTCGCAGCTTCTGGGCGGCATGATCATGGGACTTTCGATGGCGTCGCACGGGAACGGGGTCCTCGATCCCCGTGTGGGCCAGACAACCGACCAGGATCTCGCCGGATACCACATCGCGACCAGCGCCGACATCGAAGACGTGCGCGCGGACTGGATAGACGAGCACGATCCGCACTTCAATCCCATGGAGAGCGGCGAAATCGGCATCGTCGGTACGGCTGCGGCGATAGCCAACGTCGTCCATGACGCCACCGGCGCGCGAGTGCGGGATCCGCCGATCACCCTCGACAACCCCTGCCCGGATTGCCCGGGTGAGTGATCCTCGCCCGACCCGGGCTCAGCGCTGTCCGGTCCTGCTCTTGAGGTAGCCCGCCGCGGCGGTGGCCACGAACAGAACGGCACCCACGATGACGAGCCAGAAGAGTCCCTTGATGACGAAGCCGAGCACTACGCATACCAGCCAGACCACCAGCAGGAAAACCAGAAACGCCACCATTTCGACCTCCGTACTCGAAGTGATCTTCGAAGCCTATTCCTGCGTTCGCGTACCTGCCAGCGGGAACGCCTCAGTCCCTCAATAGCGGCTCAGCCGGACCGTCG
The DNA here is from genome assembly GCF_001995215.1 of Amycolatopsis azurea DSM 43854. Lineage (GTDB taxonomy): Bacteria > Actinomycetota > Actinomycetes > Mycobacteriales > Pseudonocardiaceae > Amycolatopsis > Amycolatopsis azurea. The sequence goes on along the minus strand of NZ_MUXN01000015.1, from coordinate 194,554 downwards.
ACGCTTGAGCGTCCCGCAGCTCCAGCGTCCACGACAGACACTGGACCAGCACCGCCATCACCTCGGCCGGTGTTCCACGGGTGGCGAGATCGGAGTGGATTTCGAGGTCTCCGGCGTCCCTGTTGAGGCTGGCGGCCAGGGCGCGCAAGGCGGCGCGCGGGCCGGGCGGCAGGATGTCCACGTCGACCGGCTCGTCATGCTCGGTCGTCACGTCGAAGGTGAACAGAGCGCCGCTGTTTTCCGGGGTTCGAGCGCGGATCATCCGGGCACTGGCGCTGATCAGGTCCTGCAAGAGGACGCTTGCACGGGCTCGCGAACCGTCCGCCACCATTCTGGCCAGAACGTCGGCAACGTAGTCGTGGTCGCCGGTTCGCGTGGCCGTGACGAGCCTCTCGGCCAAGTGGCCGATGTCCGTGTCGAAGTCGGTCATCCTCAGGGATACCCGCTGTGGACTTCGGTAATCACCCGGCGATCGAGACGTGTCTTCCGTGAGGTGAGGGCCCTGCCAGCCCACTGCTGGACTGGCAGGGCGGGGGCCGCTCCGCCCCTGTGAGCGAACACCTCGGGGCTATCTCTGGCAGGCGCGCTCAACCATGCCGGTCGTGACAAAGAGGGTCAGTTGCCACTGACCCGGCCATGCGTGGAATGTCGCGTCGGCCCAGAGTGGTCCAAAGTGGACCGATATCGCCGATTCTCGACACCGATCGCGGCCGGGGGCTGATCCTCATGCGTGCCCTCATGGACGAGGTCACCGTCGAACAGGGAAACGCCGGAACCACCGTCTATCTGAAGGCGAGGATCTTCTGATGGGTACACAGCTCACCCTCACCACGGACAGCCGTGAAGACGGCACCGTACTGCTGGTCGCCTCCGGCGAAATCGATCTGAGCAATGTCAGCGCTTTCAGCAGCGCGCTTGCCCACGCCACGCAGAGCGGTGCGGCCATCGTCGACCTGCGCGGGGTGGACTATCTCGACAGTGGCGGCATCAACGCGCTGTTCACCTACGCCGACCGGATCCGCATCCGCACCCATTCGCTCCTGATGCCGGTTCTCACCGTCAGCGGACTCGTCGAGCTCGTCGACATCGAGCAGTGATCACCCTCCGGCTTCGCCGAGGGGCACCAACGGCTTTACCGGCTCAAGAGCCGGGTATGCGCGTTCATGAACGACTTTCGCCACGCCGCCACGATCGACCTGCCCGCGTCCGACTTGTTCGCCTACCTGCGTGAACCAAGGAACCTGCCGCGCTACTTCCCTCAGATGACTCAAGCCGAGCCAGAAGGCGGCGATACCGTGCATGTCGAAGCCGACGTGCACGGCCGGCACGTCGAAGCTGACGCGTGGTTGAAGGTGGATGCGGATAATCGTTCCTTGAGCTGGGATTCTCAAGGTTCGCACGACTATCACGGCCGGTTGTCGGTCGAGGACACCGGGCCGAACGAGTCCCGATTGACCGTTATTCTGAGCAGCGTCCGCGAGGCAGACGGGGAGGAAGTGCAACGGGGACTCGAGAAGGCTGTCGCCGCGTTGGCGCATACCGCGGTCGCGGAATCCGATGTCGAGGCCGCCGCGGAGCAAGGCGGGTGGTCGGGGCATTCCTGACCCGGATACGCGAAAGAACCCGGCCATCGGTTTTGGGCCGTCTGTAGGCGGCCCGTGCCCTCGGCACCTCTGGAGCGGGGCAGGGTGCCGATCCTGATGTACCACCGAGTGGTCTCGAAGCCTCGTTCGGCGCACGCGCTGCTGGTCCGCCCAGGCCACGGTGACCTGGGCGGACCAAAACCCGCGTGACGCGCTACCCCGCTGTTTCGGGCCCGCCATCTCTCGGCCGCGATGGCGAACCGCCCGGCAGAGCCGGGATCGCGGAAGGGGAAGAGTCCGGCCCTGGGTTGGCAAAATCGCGACCGCCCCATCGTCGAACGGTGATCGATCGCGGATCTTTTCAGGGGTGCAGGACGACTTTCGTCCAACCGTCCTCGCGCTTGTCGAAGTGATCGTAACCTTCCGCCGCCTGGTCGAGGTTCAGCTCGTGGGACACGAGAAAGCCTGGCGTGGCGACGCCTTCGGTGATCAGGTCCCGCAGCCGGGCGTTGTACTGCTTGGTGTTGCATTGGCCGGTGCCCATGGACTGGCCCTTGAAGAAGAAGGTGCCGTAGTCGAAGGCGAGTTTGCCCTCCTTGGCGAGTTCGCCTTCCGCACCAGGGTCTTGGGGAACGTAGACGCCGACCACGCCGATGCCGCCCGTCGGTTTGACCGCGGCGACCAGCTCGTTGAGCACGATCTCCGGCTGTTCGGTGCCGTCCGGGCTGTGAGCCTGGTAGCCGACCGCGTCGACGCCGCGATCGGCGCCGCCGTCGGTGAGGTCGGTGATCCGCTCGACGGAGTCGCCTGTGGACCGATCGATCGGGATCGCACCCACCTGTTCGGCGAGTTTGAGACGATCCGGCTGATGGTCGACGACGAAGACGCGCGACGCGCCCTTGATCGCGGCGGAGTGCGCGGCCATGAGTCCCACGGGGCCCGCGCCGTAGATGACGACGGTCTCGCCCGGTTGCATCTTCGCCAGCTCGACGCCGTGCCAGCCGGTCGGGAAGATGTCCGAGAGCATGGTGTAGTCGAGTTCGTGCTCGGTGCCCTCGGGGAGGACGAGGGCGTTGAAATCCGCCCACGGGACACGCAGGTACTCGGCCTGGCCGCCGTTGTAGGGGCCCATGCTCGCGTAGCCATATGCGGCGCCGGCGCTCCCGGGGTTCGCGCGCAGGCAGAAACCGGTCAGGCCCTTGAAGCAGTTGTCACAGGTCCCGCAGGCGATGTTGAAGGGGAGCGAGACACGATCGCCGACCTTGATCCGTTCGACGGCGTCCCCGACGGACTCGACGATCCCCATGTTCTCGTGTCCGAGGACCTTGCCTTCCTCGACGTCGGTGCGCCCTTCGTACATGTGCAGGTCCGAACCGCAGATGTTCGTGGTGGTGATCCGGACGATCGCGTCCTTCGGGTCCTCGATCCGTGCGTCCGCGACGTCTTTGACGGCGACGTCGAACGGTCCTTGGTAAACCAGTGCTCGCATGGGTGCCTCTTTCTATCTTGGTAAATGGGTGAGGATCCGTCGGATCAAGCGTCCGCTCGTCGGCGGGCAGGTTTCCGCCCCGCGCTACGAGCGACGACGATGCCCACGGCGAGCGCGGCAAGCGACGTCAGCGCGTGAAGAACGTTGTCGGCCCAGTTGACGTTCACCGTGTCGCCGGCTGAAGTGGTCGCTGCCGAAAGAACACCGAAGGCGGTCAAGCCCGCGAAGGCGATGAAGATCATCCAGGTGTAGCCGTAAATCGCCGAAGGTTTCAACACCGCCGCCACGCCGAGAACCCCGACGATGGTGCGGATGATGTTCAGCATGCCGGTGGCGCTGAAGATCCAGACCGTGTTCTCGCCCGTTTGATTGGCTTCCGGCAAGAAAAAGAAGCCGAGCACACCCAGTACGAGATGGACCAGCGCGATGAGCAGCACCACCGGTCGTAAAGACCGTCCGATCGTGTTCTCGTTCATCGAAATGCCTCCGTTCGAAGGCCTGGCGCCGTGCTGCTCGTCAACGACGCGGCCGGGCCGAGCGCGGGGGTGGCCGACCGGCTGGCTGTTCAACGAGCCGACCACCACTCGACTGGTACCCGTAGCCGGTGGCGTCACACGCGAAGTCCTCATCGGATTCGCGGGTGCTCAAATTCGTCGGCTTCCGCCCTGTGAAGGTTGGCTGGGTGGCGTACGGTGGATCATGCGTGGGGCTCAGACCCGCAGCTTCGCGTGCACGACGCCGATGTCCGTCGCCACGCACGTGCGTGGTCCGGCGACGCGTTTCCGCGAGTCTCCCTTCGTGCATACCGCGCAGGCCTGCTTGGCGGCCGTGTCGTCCCGATTGTCGGGAGGCCACCGATGACTCCGTCCTACACAACCCCCGGTCATAACGGACGTTCTGCTTCCGTCCTCGCCGCAGCACTACCCGATGGCCTGGGCTTCCATGCCCGGCTTCTCGGCGTGTCGACGGCGCGAGTCCGGGAGCAAACCGTGACAGTCGACCTGCTGGTTCTCAGCGTGTCCGGTGATCTCGATACGTGCACGGCGCCGTTGCTCCAGCACAATCTTTCCCAAGCTCTGCCCGCAGTCACAGTGCTCGACTTGTCGCGACTCGAATTTCTCGGCGTGGCGGGCCTGCAGGTCTTGGAGGCCGCGGCGACCAACGCGGTAGCCGAACGCCGCCGGATCGGCCTGGTGACCGGCTCCGACTCGGTACGGCGCATCATGCGGCTGTTCGACCTCCACCTGCGTGTACCGGTTTACCCGCTGCTCGGGGACGCGCTCCGGGAACTGACCTAGACCGGAAGGGTGGCCGTGGCGTACGCGGCCAATCGCTCGCCGAGATCCTCGCAAACCGGGAGCTGGGAATCGTCCTTGTCCCACATGGCTTCGCCCGCGTAGGCGTCTCGCGTGAACGTGGCCACCACGCGGGGCGAAGGAAGGATCCCGGCGCCGAGGCGCTCGACCACGACCAGGTCTTCCCGGCTGTCGGTTTCGAGGGCGAGGGCCCATCCTTTGCCTTCGTTCCACACCAAGGCCACGTCGCATCCGGGATGACCGGGCAGTTTCCGGTCCAGGGCGATGTACGCCCCGGCGTTCGGATCGAGCTGGGCGTAGTAGGCGTTTCCACTCAGCCTGAGTTCCTCGATCACGAGCCGCACGTAACGGTGCAAGCCCCGGATGACCGTTTCACCGAATTCCGACTCCATGCCATTCGCCCCTTGTCGTCTCGTCGTAGCGCGGCGCCGACTGCTTGACGCGACAACGGGAACCGACCCGTCCGAGCGCAGAATGACCCCTGGTGGGGCGGTTCAAACCTGGACTCCGTCCACGCTGCCGGGTGGCCGCGAGTCTGACACCGTGAAGACCATGACCGCACCCGGACCAGAGCCACAGGACGCTCCCGGCTTGGAGCCGGGCGGTTCCGTATCGCCTGGTGACACCCCTCCGGACGCCGGGCAGACCTCGGGCCTGTCCCATCCGCAGCCGATCCCGTCGCGTAAGCCCGCCGTCATCACACTCGCCGTGATCGCGGACCTGGTCTTGGGAGTCGCGGGGTTCTTCGTCCTTCGTGCTCTGAACCTCTTCTGAGCGAACCGATCGAAGACAGCCCAGTACCCGTCGGCGGTGCACGTTTGGCACCACACCATCGGGGTATCCAGGGGGATCGACGGCGAATCGGAGACGTCATGACCGCGAGCACCAAATGCGGCGAATCCGCCGTATATTTCCTGCCCGGTAGCACTTGGCGGCGGCATGAGCGGCCGGTGGTGATCCGTGCCGACCGGCCGTAGGACCCGTGTGCGGATCGAGCCGGGCGGGCCCCTGCTGGTGGAGGGGCCCGTCGAGGTCGTCACGCCGGACGGTGAAACGGTGACGTCGGACCGGTTCGTGGTCGCTCTCTGCGCCTGCCGCCGCAGCAAACGTTACCCGTTCTGCGATACCAGTCACCGTCGTCGGTCACGCCAAGGAACGAAGCGGCCTGAGAAGTGAAGTCTCGCCGGCTGACCAGGAACCCAAGAGGTGTTCGGCCAGCCGGTTCTCGAGCAGCTCGGTGGCTTGGATACCCAGCGCGATATCCGCCGCCAGCTCAGGTTCCCGTTCCAGCAGATCGCCGACGACGTCGTGCCGCAGCACCTGTTCGTGCACGGCGTCGGCCTCGATGTGTTCGGTGTAGAAGTAGCGGCATTCGGCCGCGCCACCGAGCCGGCTCAGCGCCTCGTCCATTCGCCGGGCGGACGGGCCGGTGGTGATCTCGGTGACGGCGAAATGCCCGACGAGCGCTCCTCTGAGATCGCGGTGCAGCCCGAACAGAGACATCATGTTCACCGTCGTCAGCGTGCAAGCCGGGACGTGGTCGAGGTAGGCGAGGTAGCCCGGTGAGAGGCCTGCCGCGGCCAGCAGGTCGGCGAACAGCCTCGAATGCGCCTGATCGGCCCGTCCGCCGCCGAATTCGTCGAACTCGACGGCGACCAGCGCTGCCTTGGCCCGGCCGCTCAGCCGCGGGATCACCCACAAATGCGGGTCGGCTTCCTTGAGATGGTAGATCGACCGGTGCGCGAAATACTCCGCGAGATGCCACCACTCGCCGTCGTCACGCAGGAAGTGAGAGACGCCTTCGCCGTCGGCCGGTTCGATCAGCAGTTCGTCGAGCAGGCCCTCAACGTCGTCCCCGCCGGGCACGGCCGCGCGGATCCCGGCCAGGAACGCACGCTCCAGCGCCGCGCGGAAGCCGAGCAGGCGCACATCCCACTCCCAGTCGTCGCCCACTCCGGCGAACCCTTGGTAGTGGAGCTCGTAGCAGACGTGCAGGGCAAGCTGCAGGTCTTCACCGAAGGGATCGGCGGCGAGGGCGGCGTCCAAGTCGAAATCGTCCCGGCGCGCGCCCGCCAGGGTGTCCACCACCGCGGCGGAAAGAGGGCCGCGGATCTCGGGCAACGTCGCGGCGGTCGCGCGGTCGATCGTCGTCATGCCACCGGAGTACCCGATCTACGGTGGGTGGAACCGTCTCCTCGGTCAGCATCCGCAACACCGCGACATCACCGTCGATGGCGGCCCGGCGGGTAGTCCGGCTTCGGCGGCGGCTTCCGCTTCACGCTCGAGACCTTCCACGGTTTCGGGCTTGGTCGTGTAGACGAAGCTGTCTGCACGGGTGAAGCCGCAGTCGATGTCGAGTTCGGCCGACGTGGCGGCATCGGGCACCTTCTGTTCATGGCGGCCGGACTCCCGTACGGCCGTGCGGGCAAACCAGCGTCGGCCGGCTCGCGATCGAAGAGATCTCTCACCTCGTCGACCGTGCTTGACGGGTGGCTCTCCTCCGAACGCGCACCGCACGACCTCCCCGCGCCCATGTTCAGGACCGGTCTCACCGGGTAACCGCCGGAAAAGCACCGACCCGGAGGGAGCCCCCATGGCCGACAAACTGCGACCGCCGCAGCAACAGGACCCGCCCGGCGTGACGTCCGAGATGGACCCGCCGCCTCGCGACTCCATGGAGGACTACGAGGGCCGCGACCTGCTGCGCGGCAAGCGCGCGCTTGTCACCGGTGGTGACTCCGGGATCGGCCGCGCGGTCGCCATCGCCTTCGCGAAAGAGGGCGCCGATGTGGCGATCGCCTATCTCAGTGAGCACGAGGATGCGAAGTACACCGAGGAGCGCGTCCGCGCGGAAGGTCGCGAATGTCTCCTGCTGCCGGGAGACCTGGCCGAAGCGAAACAATGCCGCGAGATCGTCGCCCGCACGGTCGCCGAGTTCGGCGGCCTGGACATCCTGGTCAACAACGCCGCCACGCAATGGCCGGTCGACTCCCCGGAGCAGCTCACCGACGAGCAGTGGACGCACACCTTCGACGTGAACATCCACAGTTTCTTCCGGGTGACGAACGCCGCGCTGCCCCATCTGGGCGAAGGCTCGGTGATTATCAACACCGGCTCGGTGAACGGTCTGCGCGGCAACAAATCCCTCATCGACTACTCCGCGACCAAGGGCGCCGTGCACGCTTGGACGTACGCGATGGCGCAGGCATTGGCCGATCGCGGCGTCCGGATCAACTGTGTCGCGCCGGGTCCGGTGTGGACACCGCTGATCCCTTCGACGTTCCCGCCGGAGAAGGTGGAGAAGTTCGGCCTCCAGGTGCCGTTCGAGCGGGCGGCGCATCCCGACGATCTCGCTCCTTCGTACGTCTTCTTGGCGTCCAACCGGCTCTCGTCGTACTACAGCGGCGAGGTCATCGCCGCGTTGGGCGGGGAGACGACGCCCGGCTGAGGTTTCGAGATTTCGAGGAGGTGCGGATGACGGACGCCCGGAACCGCTGGGCGGCACCGTTCGGCTGGATCGCCAGGGCCTCCCGTGTTCCGGGAGAGGAACGCCGGAGTCTCGTCCAGACCACGAAAGCCGCGGTGGCGGCGGTGCTCGCGTGGATCATCGCGACAGCGGTGCTCGACCTGCCGCAACCCTTCCTGGCGCCCTACGCGGCCGTGTTCCTCGTTCAGGCGACCGTTTACCGGTCGCTGCGCGGCTGGGCACAGCAGGTCGGCGCGGTCAGCGCGGGGGTGCTGCTCGCGGCGGGTGCGGGGCAGTTCATCCCGTCGGTGACGGTGGCGCTCGGGCTGGTCGTCTTCACCGGCTTGCTGATCGGCTCGTGGCGGGGGTTCGGCGACTCGGGGGTGTGGGTCGGGGTGACTGGCATGCTGCTGGTCTCCTACGGCAACGCGACAGAGCCCGTGCTGCTGGCGGACAGGCTGTTGGAGACCGCGCTGGGGGCGGCGATCGGCGCGGTGCTGAACGCGGTGGTCCTTCCGCCACTGCACGGTGGACGCCTGCGGGCGGCGACGTCCCGGCTGGCGTCGGCCGTCGCGGACGTCCTCGACGAGACCGCGGCACTGGTTCGCGGCGAGTCGCCCGAAGCGGCAGATGTCCTGCAAGACCGGATGCTCGACGTCCGCAGTCTGGTCGCCGAGGCGGAGGAGGCGATCGGCTGGACCAGGGAAGGCCGGTACCTGAATCTTCGCGGACGGCGTGAGACCCGCGAAGAACCGCTGGCGAACCTCGTCACCCTGTGGCCACCGCTCACCCAGCTGATCGACGCGGTGAGCGAAGCCGCCCGGAGCGAGCAGCCGTTCCGGCATCCCGGCGAGCATGGGCGCGGGGTGGTCGGCGACCTGCTCGAAGCCCTCGCCGAGGTGGCCCGTTCGGGTGACCCGGACAGGCTCGACCGCTGTTCCAAGCTGGTCGAGGAGATCGACCGCCTGCTCGTCACGCCCACGGACGAGGTCACCACCTCGATCGGGCTCGGGGCGATGGCACTGCCTGCCCGGCGTATCGTCCAGCAGCTCCACGCCGATTAAGCCGGGGCGACGGTGGGTAACCGTAGCTACGATCAGCGACGGTAGGTGCATAGATGAGAGAACGATTCCACGGTGAATTGAGCGTGCTCGGCGAACTCTTGTCGACCATGTGCGGCATGGCGTGTGAGGAGTTACGGCTGGCCAACCGGGTCTTCCTGGACCGTGATGCGGAGGTCGCGGTCGACATACCCCGGTCAGATCCACCGGTGCGGTCGCTACTCACAGGCAAACGCGGTCACGACCGACGGACAGAACCACCCTCGATGCTCCGAGGTTGGCGGCCTCGGCGACCGCGGCGAGGCGCGGATCACGAGCCACCTCTCCAGCGGAACCTTGCTGGCACCCCGCCGCGGCACAGGGCTCCGCACGCACCGCGGGGAAAATACGGGCGGGCCCTGCGTCTCACGGATCGCGTTTCCTGCGGGTGCGGGCGAGTCTGGCTGGCGGCCTGGCCCGGAGGGTCGTCACCCGGGTGATCGATACTCTGGTGGCCTCGGCGGTGTCGCGGGCTGTGCTGCCCTGTGTGGTCAAGGCGGTCACGGCGTCCGCCAGGGCTGTGTCGTAGGTGGCCTCGGCCCGCCGCAGACGGTCCAGCTCGGGGCTCACTGGGGTGATCGTGACGTGGACCGTCACGCCCAGTAGTGCGAGCCCGCGGACGAGGTCGTCGTGCAATGCCTTCAGGGTCCGTCCCGACCCGTACGCCGTGGTGGGGATGCTGGCTGTCCACATGTCGTCGTGCAGGCGGGCCACCACTTGCCCGCATGGTCGTCGCGGATCGGAAACGCCCACCTGCAGGTTAGACTTGATCTCACGCAAGTTGTGTTGCTCGGGTCGATGACAGACGCTGGACCGTCTGAGTGGTTGCCACCGACATGCCGATGTAGCTTCGCGCTTCGCTGTGTCTGGTTGGCGGGAGGTTGGCTTTGCCGATGGCTACCTGGTGCGAGCGAAGTAGTGATGGCCGGCGCGGCTGCCCCGACGTTGACGATGGTCAGGTACCGATGCACAAACGGAGCCTCTGCGGAGGTTCAGGCGTGGGAATCGGTCGACCTGGACGCTTTGGAGTTGGAGTCGCCGTGGCGGACGTTTCGCGTGAGAGCATCGCAGGGTGACAGTTCCGCCCGACAAGGCCAGGCGCCGGCAGCTTCGTGACCAGTACAAGCGGGCCGACCAGGAGAGGCGCGCAGCGGTGCTGCCGATTGGTCGTGAGCAGCTCGCGGCACTCGTCGATTTCGTGGATGGGCTCGTGCTCTCGGAGGGCTGCGACCACACGTTGCGCCATGCCCGGTCCTGGGCAGAGGGCCACGATCTCGACTGGACTCCAGTCGCCGCGGGGCTTGCCGAACTCGGCGGCTACTGCGATTGCGAGGTCGTCATGAACTGCGATCCCGAGGACGTGTTCGGCTAGTCATGTTCTCCTTGTGAGGAAGCCCGTTGAGGGCTGAAATCGGTGTCGGCTGCCCGCTGTGTCGGGGTCAGCGAAACGTCCGCTTCTGCCGCGAAGCGATCGATACACAGCGAAAGAACGTACGCTCATGCCGATGAGCGGCAACCGACTCACCAGAGGACTGCTCTACTTGGAACCGTCATGTGCGTTCGAGGCCGATCAGCGGCGCAGCGAGGCTCTCGCGGATCTGGAGAACCAGCAGAAGGCCCCCCGGCGCGTGCGGGCGCCCAACGACGAGGACGCCCTCAAGACCGCCAACGCCGAGACCCTCATCCAGCCATCGTCCTATCCAGGGCGAAGGACAGCTGGTTCCGGTGTGGGTCGCGCCGCTACGTCACCGAAACCAACGCGGCCGCGGGGTGTCGGGAAAGCGCTGCTCTTCAAGCAGGTCGCGGAAGCCGACGCGGCCGGACTCTGGAGCTCGACTGGGCCGAGCCTGTGCAGGAAGGACTGGCCGGTATCCCAGGTGCGACGGAAGCGGATCCCGTTGTGAAGCCTGGCGCTGCTCTTGGCCGACATGGCCTAGCTGTTGCCGGCGACGACACCGCCTGCTGCTGGTCGGGCGTGCGAGGTAAATGAAGCCGAGAGCCTCATGAGCGAAGTCGATGTCGCTGAGCAAGGGCAGACTGGCTTCGATACTTACGCACCAAGGAGCCGAGTTAGTGTGATCTCCACGAAGCCTGCCCCTTCGAGGCCGTCTCGTGGAAGGTGTCGGCACTGGTGCGGATCAGCGCGTTCTTCCCGGGACACCGTGAGTGATTCCTCGTCGTACACGACGCGGATATCCCCGTCCCTGCAGAAGTCGGGGACAGGCCATCGGGCACAATCCCATGATTCCATCCGTCCTACGACCGGCCATTCCTCGCGAACTAGCCTGAGGTCGCCGCACCGGCTGATCTTCATCGCGGAATCGGCGTCGAGGGCAGGGGTGTTCGGCAGGTTGTCGAGGGACTCCACGCGCGGTCCGAAGAAGTACCCGAGCACGATCCCGTTCCCGTCCGCCCTTGCGATGACGCCGAGCGCGTACCCGTGATCGCGAAGTGGCACCGCGAAGACATCCCCTGGGGAATACGGCAACTTCTGAACCATATTCAGTCCCCCTGCCCCTGGATGCCACGCGGCCGAGAACTACGTGTGGTGACCAATGTCGTTGTGCGTCCGCGCTTGGAGTTTACGCCCAGGCCAGTGCTCCGTCGTCGCGTACGGTCGGCTCTCCTGACCGCGGCGGGGTTTCGTTCGTGGTTGGACGGTCGAGGCGTTGGGCGGTGTCGGTGAGCAGGGCCCCGATGCTGGCCCAGGTGGTGCGGCAGGCACCTGCTTGCGCCATCCAGTCCATCACGCAGCCGTGGTCGGCGCGTTGCGCAGGTCGATGGCGAGGACGGCGCCGTCGAGGGCGCGGCGGACGGGCAGCAGCGCGGTGCAGTCTTACAGAACAGCTACGGAAGTGCGCTGACTATCTACGGTCCGCGAGGTTCTGTAGCGGTCGCCCGATGGCGGCTTCAGGTCGTTCGCGCCTTGTCGAGGTTTGAGCGGATGATCTGGGTTGTGGGGTGGTCGGGACCGAAGACTCGTTCGCTGTCGGTGAGGGTGGTCTCGTGCAGCGGGATCGCCCGCGCAAGATCACCCACTGACTCGTAGGCGCCCGCCACCTCGACGTGGAAGCGTTCGGCCGTCGAAACCGGCACGCCTTCCGGTTCTGCGTTGGCGTAAAGCGGTGTTCTTCCGTGAAGAACACGCCGATCGAGGTGCTCGTCTGGCCAACGGGCGGACACCCGGATCGACCTGGAGCTCAACGCGCGGAATCGGCCCGGAGGGTTGGCCGCCCCAGATTTAGAAAGGCTCCGCGGTCGTTGAACCCGGCGTGTCGATGGTCGTGCGGATTGTCCACTGCACCGAGTGAAGGCCCGTAGACGGCCTCAGCATGGCCACGGTTGGCCCTCAAAGCTTGTCCAGGTCCGGTATTGGTCTTTGCGGCGACCTTGGGGCGCCCTGTCTGAGACCCCGAAAAGACCATGGCCCATCCAGGCCCATCCGGGGACCAGAAACAGACCCGAACAGGACCACACGCCAAGCCCGAAGCTCATGCGGAAATCACAGTGTGCGCGTGGTTTCAGTGTTGCGAACGCAGTGTTGTCGCGTACCGTGGGAATCAAGGCAGCGCACGGATTGCGCGGCCGATCCAGGCGGATGCCAGACCGCTCGAAGACCCTGTGTGGTCTCGCGGGACGAGGGACGGACTCGGACGGGGCTCGCCGCGCTGAGCGCGGGCGGAACGAGACAACTCATCGCTACGTGAGAGGTCTCCCATGTCCCGCAAGCCATCCCTGCGCCCGGCCGTCGTGCCCCCTGTCATCAGCCAGCCCCTCTGCCGCCGCCTTCAGGCACGCCTGGCTGTCTCTGCTCGGACATCGGATGGGGTTCCCGTTCTCGTGTTCACCGCGGCACGTCGTCCGGTCCCACGCTTCATCTTGCCTCCGCTGATCTTGCCTTCCCCTCGGGTGTGCCCGGTCTTTGGCGGTCACACGGCAGTGCCCGGGACGTTCAGCGTCCCGTCGCGTGGCGGGGTGGGGGAGTCGTGACGGAGCCGCTGCTGGTGGATGGGACGTGGTTGTCGACGGAGGAGGTGGCGGCGCTGTTGCATGTGGATCCGTCGACGGTGCGGCGGTGGCGGACGGCGAAGCCGCCGCAGGGGCCGCCGTTCGTGCCGTTGTCGGAGCGGGTGATCGTCTACAGCGCGGCGGACGTCGACACGTGGCTGCGGAGCCGTCGGGTGGATCCGGAGAAGGTGACGGCCTGATGCCCGCTGCGATCGTGGTGCCGATCGGGATCTCGCTGTCGGCGGACATCGAGTACCGCGAGGGCCGGACGAAGCCGTACAAGGCGCGGGTGCGCTGGGTCGATCCGGTGACGAAGAAGCGGCCGAGCAAGTCGGAGTCGTTCGCCGAGGAGCGCGAGGCCCAGCAGTGGATCGAGCAGCTCGAGGCCGACGCCGAGAACGGGATCGATCCGCGGATGGCGACGATGCCGCTGGCCGAGTACGGCGAGGCGAACATGCCGCTGATCATGCGGGGCCTGGAGACGAAGAGCCTGGACCCGTACATGGCCGGGTGGCGGTTGCGGGTGGTGCCGACCGTGGGGCATCTTCCGGTGCGGAGGATCTCCAACGGTGTGGTCGACCGTGCGGTGCACGCGTGGATCGCCGACGGCTACAGCCGGTCGGTGGTGAAGAACAGCATCGCGCCGCTGGTCAGGGCCATGGAGCAGGCCCGCCGCGACGGGCTCGTCGAGTACAACCCGGCGCGGGTGACCGGGTGGCAGAAGGAGTACAAGCTGGCCGAGGACGAGCTGGAGGATCCGCGGGCGCTGGCGCTGCCGGATTGGTACACGCTCACCGCCCTGGCCGACGCCCTCGTCGCGCGGTCCTACCGTGAGTACCGCGGCTGGGGCGACGTGGTGGTGTTCGAGGCGTGTACCGCGACCCGGATCGGGGAGGTCTCCGGTTGCCGGGTCAAGGACATCGACACGAAGAACTGGATCTGGAACCTGCGGCGCCAGACCACGCCCGGGCCCGGTGGGCTGCTGGACAAGGGCACCAAGGGCAAACGAGCCCGGAAAGTGCCGATCATCGAGGACATCCGGGACCTGGTCCTGCAACGGATCGCCCTGACCGACGGGAACCCGGACGCGCGGCTGTTCGTCGGGCCCCGCGGCGGCCGCGTCACCACCGCGATCCTGCGCGACGCGACGCACTGGGACGAGATCGTCACCCAGCTCGGGTACGAGCACCTGCGCCGTCACGACCTGCGCCACACCGGGCTCACCTGGATGGCCGACGCCGGCGTCCCGGTGCACCACCTGCAGAAGATCGCCGGCCACGGCTCGATCATTACCACCCAGCGCTACCTGCACCCCGACCAGCAGACCGTCACCGACGCCGGGGAGCTCCTCACCGAGCACCTGCGCGCCCCACGCACACCCCGGCTACTCGTCGTGAAATAACTGAATTCTCGCCGCACTACAAACGCTCCGCCTTTCCGAAGGCGGAGCGTTTTCTTTTGCGCGATGTTCTTGCAGTCGACCCCGGCCACGGGCAGCCATCCTCGAATTGCGTAACCCGCCGCCGCGGCGGCCCGCGAAGCCGTTAGATGATCACCGCGGCGACATTTCCGCGAAGGCGCTATTGGTGGGGCCTGCGCGCATTTCTTGCAGGTCCGCTGACGCTGATCCGGGACGTCAGCCGGTGGCACAGTGTCAGATCGCCGTGACTGTACGCAGGCGAACGTTCACCCGCGCGGGGGAAGCTCGCGTCAGCGACGCGGAGACAGCCTCTGGCGCTTACGCTGCCGGATTCACTCGGATGGGGGAACGTCGGGAACCCTCTTTTGCTCCAGTCAAGTGCGCTTCGGGCGCCTGAAGATCAACTTGGTCCCCGCGTGGTCCCCAAGCAGATGCTTCGGTGCTTCCCGAAAAATAATCTTCGCCGCAACGAAAAAACCGCCTGACCAGGACTGTAGTCCCAATCAAGCGGTCTTTCTGTCCGTCGGGCTGACAGGATTCGAACCTGCGACCCCTTGACCCCCAGTCAAGTGCGCTACCAAACTGCGCCACAGCCCGGACCCGCGCTCCGTGGAGTGCGATGTGAGTACTTTAGCGGGTCCCGAACAGGGGCTTGCAACCAGGGGTCACTGTGTGTCTGAGCTGGGAAAACGGACCGTGAGGGCCGCCCTGCCGCAATCAGGCGGCCCTCACGGAGTCACTGTGGGTTGTCGGCGTGCGTGAGGGTCTGCCAGGAGACGAACAGGCTGTTGGTGCCCGCGGGGCGCTGGCGCAGGGTGAGGGCCTCGGTGTTGGCCATGGTGAGCCCGAGGCGGGTGTGGAAGTGGTTGTAGCCGACCTCGGTGATCGGGCCCAGGCCGAGCTTCAGGCTGCCGCCGCACAGCCACGACGGGACGGCCGCGCCCATCTGGTACTTCGCGTGGAAGCCGAGGCCTTCGCGGAGGCGGTCGCCGATCTCGGGGTAGAGATCCTGGCCCTGGATGCGGGTGGTCTCGGCGAAGTTCGCGATGGCGGCGAGGCCGTAGCCGGTGTGGGTGAAGTCCCGGCAGGTCTCCTGCGAGAGGCCGTTGACGAACGTCGTCTGACCCTGCCAGTACTTCACGATCTTGTCGCGGGTGTCCAGGCCGCTGCCGGGCGCGGTCTTCGGGAGCGCGCCGTCACCGGTGAGGTAGAGGTAGGCGGGCACGCGGGTGCGGAACTTCGCGACGGCCTTGTCGTAGCTCGTCTTGTCGTCGAGGAACACGGCGATGCCGATCGAGGCCTCGGTCATGCTGAGTTCCCAGTTCCCATTGCTGTGACTGCCGTTGATCACCTTCGGCAGGTACACGTTCCTGAGCATGGTGCCGAAGCGGCCGGAATTCGGCCAGCTCGTGTAGGTGTGCTTGATGATTTCCGCCGCGCGCGGCCATGACGAGGCCGACCAGGCCGATTGCAGGGGCGCGTTGCTGTTCGTGTGATCTTTCAGTACCGCGGACCAGGCGTCCATGATCTCGATCGCCTTGGTCGCGTATTTCGCGTCGCGAGTGATGTACCACGCGAGAGAAAGGGAGTACGCGGCGATCGCGTCTTGCCGTTCATCGGTACAGCCGATATTCGGATTCGAATAGGGGCCGCATTCGACGACGGCGCGCGGTTTCGGTGACCGGGACAGTGAGGCGTACGGACTCGACATCATCGCGTCGTAGGCCTGTTTCCACGGTTGCGCGCCTGCCTGGACCTTGGTGCGTACGAAGTCGAGCTGCGGGCGGCTGACCAGCACGCCGGGGTGGGTGAAGGTGGCGGGCGCGGCCTGGGACGGCGCGCTGAAAAGCCCTAGCGCCAACGGGACGAGCGTGGCCAGTGCGAACAGTTTCTTCGGTAGGGACATGGTTCTCCTCGGGCGGGTGTGAGCCAGGTCACCGGCGGCGTGCGATTCAGTGTCATGGTCTGAACCAGTTGCGTCAAGACCTTAATTCGCCTCGAAAAGAAAGAAATCCGTCTTTGTTCAGCGGGCTGAACAAAGCGTTCAGCCCGCTGAACGAATCAGGCTCGCCAGGGGCCGACGAAAGCCGGGCTCCCGACCGGATAAGTGCCGATCAGCCGCCAGGTCGCTAGCTCGTATGCCTGGATCGCGTCGGCGCTCTGCGCCGCGACATAACAATGATCGCCGACGATCGAGAAATGCCGAGGCCATTCGCCGGTGCCGTGATCGGCGACGGCCTTCGGGAGGACTCCGTCGAAAGTGAACTCCGTGACCGTCTCGGGGCCCCGGTTCGACACGAACAACCGGTCGTCGTGCAGCGTGAGCTGGCCGGGAAGGTTGTCACCACCGGGATCGAGGGGCGCGGGAGTGGAGTTCTCGACGGCGAACGTGCCTGGCGGCTCTTCCCGCACCGTCAGCAGCGAAGCGGCCAGTTCGCCGAGGACGTACGCGTGGTTCGTACCGGGGCGCCGGACCAGCTGGCGGGGGCCGGTCCCGGCGGGCAGCGTCGACACCGACAGCGGGATCAGCTCGCCTTCCTCGCCGAGGCGGTAGCTGCGGATCTCGTCGGCGCCGAGATCGACGGCGCTGACCAGCGTGCCGGTCTCGTCGACCACGGCCATGTGGACGTGCGCCGCTTCCTGCCGGTCGGATATAGGGCCGGCGCCTTCGTGCTGGACGAGTGCCGTGCGCACGGTGGGCACCCCGTCCGCGCCCAGTGCGAACACGGCCAGGCTGCCGCCGCTGTAGTTGGCGCACAACAGGAACCGGCCGTCGGGAGTGACCGCCAGATGGCACGGGTCCGCGCCACCGGCCGGGAGCGAGTTCAGGACCTCCAAGGTGCCGTCTTCGGCGACAGCCACGGCGGTGATCGCGCCTTCGGCCGTCTCGTTCACGGCGTAGAGCACCGGCAGCGTGGGATGCGGGGTCAGCCAGCTCGGTGAGTCGAGTTCGAGCGAGCCAGCCGGGGTCAGCTCCCCGGTCCGCCCGTCGCGCCAGAAGGTACCGATGCCTTCGCCGTTCCCGTCGCTCGCGGCGGTATAGCAGCCGACGATGAGCAGAGTCCGGTCGTCGTTCGCAGAAGTCACGAGGCACACTGTGCAGCAAGCCGAGGTGGAGGAGAATCCCTTTTGACCACATCCTGCGCGATCGTTTCGGGGGCCGCGTCCGGTATCGGCGCGGCGACCGCGACCCGCCTCGCCGCGGCCGGGCACACCGTCGTCGGCGTGGACATCACCGAGCAGCCGGGGCTGGAGCACGGCGTCGTCGGCGACGTGTCCGACGAAGGCACCTGGCGGCGGGCCGTCGAGCTCGCCGAAAAGGCCTGCGGAGGGGTGGATGTCCTGGTCAGCAACGCGTTCACCGTCGTGGTGGCGCCGCTGCACGAACTCGAGAGGACGGACTGGGACCGGCAGCTGGACGTCAACCTCGCGGGCGCGTATCTCGGCGCCAAAGCCTGTCTTCCGTCGTTGCGGGAGCGCCGGGGATCGATCGTGCTGGTCTCCTCGGTGCACGCTCTCGTCGGACTCCCCGGGAGGCCGGCCTACGCGGCGAGCAAGGGAGCTTTGGTCGCGCTCGGCCGCCAGCTGGCCGTCGAGTACGCGCCCGACGTCCGCGTGAACTCCGTCCTGCCCGGTCCGATCCAGACCCCGGCCTGGGACCGCGTGTCCGAGGCCGACCACGCCCGCGCCGTCCGGGCCACGCCGGCGGGACGGCTCGGGGATCCCGCGGAGGTCGCCGAGGTGATCGCGTTCCTGGCCTCGCCCGCGGCCTCGTACGTCACCGGGACAAAGCTGGTGGTGGACGGCGGCTGGACCGCGACCAAGGACTCGGTCTAGGTCGTGAGTGGTAAGTCGCGTTAGAGCCACCGGGTCTCAGTTACCTACTGGGTTCTGGCTGTGGTGGGTCGTAGGTCCAGGTCCGTGAAGGCCTCCTTGAGGGACCCTGGGTCCCTCAAGGAGGCCTTCACGGACTTGGAGGTCGTCCCCGTGCACCAGCGGTTACCGCGGTAGCGCGGGCGACCAAGGTGCCGCGCCGTAGTCGGTCAAGGGGGTCGTGAGTGGTAAGTGACGTTAGAACGTCACTTACCACTCACGAGCTTTTACTTGAGGGAATTGTCCACTGTGGTCATGAGCGCGCCGGTGTCACCCGACATCTCCCATGCCATGACTCCGAGCAGTCCCTTGGACTTGAGCCAGGCGACCTTCTGCTGGATGGACCAGGCGTCGTCGAAGGTCCACCATTGTCCGCCGGCGCCGGTGTAGCACGCCGTGGCCACGGCCGCGGTGTCGTGCTGGACGGTGCAGTTCGGGACACTGGCCAAGAGATTCGCGTAGCCACGAGTACCTGCTTCCTCGGCGAACTGGCCTGGCGCGGCGCCTGTCGCGCTTTGCCACTCACCCTTCTTTCCGCCGTCCGCGACCCCTTGCCAGCCTCTTCCGTAGAAGGCGAGCCCGAGGGTCAGTTTCCGTGGATTCGCCCCGGCGTTGGTGTAGGCGGCTATCGCCGACTCCACGCTGAACTTGAACTTGTAGGGGTCGTCCGCGTCGGGGTAGAGGTTCCCTTGGTGACCGGTCATGTTCGGCTCCCACGAGTTGTCGCTGCCCGAGCCGTGGAAGTCGTAGCCCTGCACGTTGGCGACGTCGAGGTAGTCGAAGATCTTCGGGATCTCCCAGCCACCGCTCACCTTCGCCGGGTCGGCGGGGGTGAACGCCTGGAGTTCGTACCGCTTGCCGGTGGTCGCGCCGTAGGCGTCCATCTGCGTGCGGAACTCGGCCAGCAGGGCGGTCAGGTTGGTCTTGTCGGCGGCGCTCCAGTGGTTCCCAGGGTGCCCGTCGGGGCTGCCCGGCCACTCCCAGTCGATGTCGATGCCGTCGAAGATGCCCGCGGCCGTACCCGGTCCGCCCGCACCGCCGTACGCCTTGACGTTCCCCTTCAGGTACGTGTCGATGCACGACGCGACGAACTTCTGCCGCGACGCGGCGGTGGCCGCGACGTCGGAGAAGTACTTCGAGTAGGTCCAGCCGCCCAAGGAGATGAGGACCTTGAGGTTCGGGTACTTGGCCTTGAGCTTCTTCAGCTGGTTGAAGTTGCCACGCAAGGTCTCCCACCCGGTGTCGCCGACGCCGTCGACCGACTGGGACGCGGACATCGGCCGCGAGTAGTCGGCTTCCGCGTCGCCCGCGCCGTCACCCTGGTTCGGGTCCTGGGGATTCGACGTCGTTCCCTTGGTGACACCCGAAAGGCAGGTGTGGTTGACCGGGTCGATGTTCCCGAAGGCGTACAGCAGATGCGTCAGCTTGGCGGCCGATCCGTTGGACACCAGGTTCTTGACGAAGAACTGGCGGCCGTAGATGCCCCACTGGACGAAGTAGCCGACCCGGGCGTACCCGTTCACGATGTCGCCGGTGCGAGCGCTGACGGCGGCGCTCGCCGCGGACACGTTGTCGTACCCGTCACGGGCTTTGACCGTGAAAGAGTACGAAGTGGACGGTGAAAGCCCGTTCACCGTTGCGGTCGTGCCGTTCACCGTGGTGGCGAGGTTCGAGCCGTTGTAGACGTCATAGGAGACGACGCCGGTGTTGTCGGTCGACGCGTTCCACGCCAGGGCGACGGAACCGGACGTGACCGCGGTCGAGCGGAGGTTCGACGGCGCGGTCGGCGCCTGGGTGTCGTCGCTCGGATTGTTGGTGGTCACCGCGAGCGCCGGGGTGGGCGGGGATTTGGCGTCCTTCCGGTCCTTGGCGACGACCGTGAAGCTGTAGGCCGTGTTCGGCGTCAGCCCGGTGATCCTCGCTTCGGTGCCGGTGACCGAGGTCGCCAGCGTCGTGCCCTGGTAGACGTCGTAGCCGGTGACGGGCAGGGAGCCCGGTGCCGAGGCGTTCCAGGCCAGCGCGGCGGTCGTGGTCGTCTTCGCCACGAGGCGCAGGTTGGCCGGGGTGGACGGCGGCGCGTCGCCCGAACCGTCGCAGTTGCCGTCGTCGATCCGGCACGTGGCCGGGGTGACCCCGGAACTGAGCTGGAACGTCGGGCTGTACGGATAGGTCGACCGGCCCGGCCCGAGGGACTTGATGTAGAAGGCCGGGGTGAGGGTGACCTGGTTGCCCGATTGGGAAACCGTGGCGTTGGCGCCGTTCGTGGCGGTCACGCCGGCGGGGACGGTGAAGGTGATGGACCAGTCGGCGACGGTTTCGCTGCTGGGGTTCGTGACGGTGTACTCACCGGTGTTGCCGGTCAAGGCGAAGGCGGCGCGGAGGCGGCCCGCCGCCAGCGCCGGAGTACCCGCGGCCACGAGGAGCCCGGCAGCGAGGAGTGTCACGGTGAGTGCGCTGAGTAGTCGTTTTCTGGTGCGTCTCATGGCGGTTCTCTCCAAAAGAGGCGGCGAGACTGACCTGCTCGGAAAATGGCGCGTGTGGTCTAGACCACAGATGAATGTAGCGCGGCACGCATAAAAGGTCTAGACCGATTCGTCGGTCGTGAACCCGTTCGACGCCGGATGCGGACAACAAGTGACACTGACGAACGGCGAAGGGCGGTTCATGAGCTCATCTAGGGCGGATCCGGGCGATCTGGAGGACGCGGAAGTCATCGCGAGGTCGGTGACCAGCCCGGACCGGTTCTCCGCGATCTTCGACCGGCATGCCGCGCACATCCACCGCTACCTGGTCAGACGCATCGGGCCCGCGGCCGCGGAGGACGCGCTGGGGGAGACGTTCCTGGTCGCCTTCCGCAAACGCGAGGGATACGACACCGAGCGCCGGGACGCCCGGCCCTGGCTCTACGGCATCGCGACCAACCTGGTCGCGCAGCGGCGCCGTGACGAGGTCAGGGAGCTGAAACTGCGCGAAGCCCTCGGTCCGCCGCTCGACGAGGAAGGGCACGCCGAACGCGTCGCCGATCAGGTGACCGCCGAGGCGATGGGGAAACTGTTGGACTCGGCGCTGGCGGAACTTGCCGACGGCGACCGCGACACGCTCACGCTGTTCGCCGGTGAAGGGTTGAGCTACGAGGAGATCGCCGCGGCGCTGGACATCCCGCTCGGCACCGTCCGCTCACGGCTCAACCGTGCCCGTCGAAAGGTCCGCGAGGCGCTCGGGCGCCCGGACACCACGACTTCGAAGGAGATCTCCACCCATGGATGAGCTGCACCTGATCGCCGAGCGGACCGGATCGGTGCCCCTCGCGGATTCCGGCGCCCTCGGCTCGGCACGCGCGCGATTGATGGCCGAAATCGCCGCCACCGAAACGGAAAACGTGGTGCCGCTGCGGAAAAGGCCGCGCTGGGTCTGGATCGGCGCCGGCGCGGCCGGCCTCGCGGCGGCGATCACCGCCGCCGTCGCGCTGGCACCGGTCGACAAGGTCGGGCTGGAGCCGCCCGCGGCCGCCGCGGACCCCGTAGTCGTACTCCGCAACGCCGCCGCGGCCGCGCTGAAGACTCCGGACACACCGCCGAAACCGGACCAGTTCGTCTACATGAAGACGAAGCGGCCCGACGGCGAGCGGGAGGCGTGGCTGTCGGCCGACGGCACCCGCGACGGGCGGATCAAGATGACCGACGGCTCGCTCTTCCCGCTTCCGGGCTGCCGGAACGGGCGGGCGCAGGCGTACAAGGGCGACCAGCCGCTCAAGGGCGTCACGGAGCCTTGCACGCCGTCACCCGCCTACCGGACGGACCTTCCCGTCGACGCCGAGGCGATGTTCGCCTACCTCAACGCCCACCACAGCGGTGAGACGGGTGACTACAACGCGATGGGCAAAAACATCCTCGCGCTGGCGAACGAGAACCTCCTCCCGCCCGCCGTCCGGGCCGCCCTGTTCGGCGCGGCCGCCAAGGTGCCCGGGCTGCGCGCCGTCGACCACACCGAGGACGCGGCGGGCAGGCCCGGTGTCGGCATCACGTGGCCGCTCGGGCCGCATGACGACCCGAAGGTGGCGAAACCGGTGGTGATCGTCTTCGCCGCCGACACCTTCCTCTACCTGGGCACGAATTCGACCGCGGTGACCTCGTCCGGTGTGGTGGACCAGGCCGGACAACGTCCCTGACGGATCAGCGGCCGGTGAAGGTCGCCTTGCCGGGGCCGTCGGCGAGGAACGACTTCACCGCGCCGCGCAGGTCCTCGGTGTCGAAGAGCCCGGCGGCGATCGTCGTGATGTGTTCGTTCGCCTCGGCGACGCCGCCGTGCTCGTAATGCTCGAGCACCTTCTTGGTCGCCGCGTGCGCCCGTGTCGGCCCCTGCGCGAGGTCGGTCGCGAAGGCGCGCACGGCCTCGTCGAAGCCGTCCACCGGGAGTACCCGATTCACCACGTTCCAGCGTTCGAGGGTCGCGGCGTCGTAGGTCGCGCCGGTCATCACGAACTCCTTGGCGCGGCCGACGCCCGCCCGCGCGGCGAGCCGTTGCGTGCCGCCCATGGTCGGGGTCAGGCCGACGACCCGCTCGACGAGGCCGAATTTGGCCTTCTCGCTCGCGAGGATGATGTCGCAGGCGACCGCGACCTCGAAGGCCCAGGTCAGGCACAGGCCGTGGGCGGCGAAAACGGTGGGGAACGGGAGTGCGGCGATCCGGTCCGGGATCGCCAACATCTCGTCGAAGAGCACCTTGGCCTCGGCGGCGTTCGCCTGGGCGTCGAACAGGGAGACGTCGACGCCGCCGCTGACGATCTTCCCCTCGGCCCGGATCAGGGCCGCGCGCGGCGGAGTGGCCTCCAGTTCGCCGATCGCCTCGGCCAGTTCGTCCTGTAGGTCCGCCGTGTACAGATTCAGGGGCGGCGAAGCGAAGGTCAGGACGGCGAGGCCGTCTTCACGGTCGAGGCGGATCGAGGTGGCCAAGGCGGTTACCTCCCGGTAGGTCGTTTTCCCGTGACCTTAGCCGGACGTCGCCGCGAGTTCGTCCCATTGCGCCTGTGCTTCTGGTCGCCATTCGACGTGCTTCCGGTGGAAAAGGTCCGCCGCGCGCACGCCGCTCCAACCGTCGGGAAGAAGTTTTAGCGGAAGACGCGGATCCAGGAACGGGAAGCTGCGCCATTCGTGGACGAGTTCGGTCTGCGCGCGCAGGACACCGTGCTCACCGGACGGGTGGGTGCCGGTGAAGCGGTCGATGAAATCCTCGTAGCGGTCCTTGAGCTCGCTGAGATCCCAGGACCGGCTGACCATCGTCTCCTGATCGCCGACTTCGCCGTAAGCGGCGGTGAACGACATCGCCTGCGCGTCGAGGCCGAGTTCCTGCACTATCTGCTGGGCCTCACGCTGGCGGCTGAGGTCCGGGCTGACCCAGACACCCGCCACCGGCGAGCCGAATCCGGCCCACGTCAGGCGCGTGCGCAGCCGGTGCCGGAGATCCCGCTTCGCTTCGGGGACCGACACGATCAACATCAGCCAGCGGTCGTCCCAGGCCTTCTCCTCGTTACCGAAGGCGTAGATCCGTTCAGCGCCTTCGGTGAGAAGTCGTCTGCCTGGTGGTGTGAGTGACCAGCGCACTCTTCGTCCGACGCGTTCGGAAACGACCCAGCCCTCCGCGGAGGACCGGGCGAGCGCCTGCCGGGCGGACTTCTCCTCGATGTCCAGCACTCGCAGCGCTTCGACCAGCGTCGACGTCCAGATCGACTGGTCACGGGGCAGGACGTACTCGCCGAGGATCGTCATCAGCAGCGATCGCGCACTGGCATGACTGACTTCGCGCCGCCTGCTCAACGTCGGCCTACGGGTACCGCCTTTCTGTTGGGGGACGACGGGGACCGGGGTGGCGGAGTCCGCCATTTGCTGTCACCGACCTCAATGCTCGGGGATTCGTTCGGGTCCAGAAGAACATCCAGGCTACCCACGTTCCGTGATCGC
Source organism: Amycolatopsis azurea DSM 43854 (assembly GCF_001995215.1). Classification (GTDB taxonomy): domain Bacteria; phylum Actinomycetota; class Actinomycetes; order Mycobacteriales; family Pseudonocardiaceae; genus Amycolatopsis; species Amycolatopsis azurea. Next base: position 170,342 of record NZ_MUXN01000015.1, on the reverse strand, counting down.
TTGGATACTTGCCACTCTTCCGAGGGACCACGAGCTGTTCAATCGGTCCCCGTAGACTTACCGATCTCATGAGCGCCACACTCGTTGCCAAGGATCTCGCCGCCGGCCACGGCGACCGTGTTCTGTTCTCCGGTCTCGACCTGGTCGTCGCCCCCGGCGAAGTGATCGGTCTCGTCGGTGTGAACGGCGCGGGCAAATCGACCCTGCTGAAGACCCTCGGCGGGCTCGTACCGCCGGAAGAGGGCAGTGTCCGGCTGAACCCGCCGACGGCCACCGTCGGTCACCTCCCACAGGAGCCGGAACGCCGCGAGGGTGAGTCCGTGCGCGCGTTCCTGTCGCGCCGCACGGGCGTCACGGCTGCGCAGGCCGCGCTCGACGCCGCCACCGCGGCGCTCACCGAGGGTGAACCCGGCGCGGACGACGCCTACGGTGTCGCGCTCGACCGCTGGCTCGCGCTCGGCGGAGCGGATCTGGACGACCGGGCGGGCGAGGTCGTCGCCGATCTCGGGCTGACGGTCAACCTCGACCAGCCGATGCTGTCGCTGTCCGGCGGGCAGGCGGCCCGGGCGGGAATGGCCTCACTGCTGCTGAGCCGGTACGACATCTTCCTACTCGACGAGCCGACCAACGACCTCGACCTCGACGGCCTGGAGCGGCTCGAACGGTTCGTGACCGGGCTGCGCGCCGGGACCGTGCTGGTCAGCCACGACCGGGAGTTCCTCGCCCGCACCGTGGACCGCGTCGTCGAACTCGACTTCGCCCAGCAGCAGGTGCGGACCTACGGCGGTGGCTACGAGTCGTACCTGGAGGAGCGCGCCGTCGCGCGGCGGCACGCCCGCGAGGAGTACGAGGAGTACGCGAACACCAAGGCCTCGCTCGAAGCCCGTGGCGCGATGCAGCGTTCCTGGATGGAGAAGGGCGTCAAGAACGCCCGGCGCAAGGCCACCGACAACGACAAGGTGGGCCGCAAGTTCCGGAGCGAGGCGACGGAGAAGCAGGCGTCCAAGGCCCGCCAGACCGACCGCATGATCGAACGGCTCGATGTCGTCGAGGAACCGCGCAAGGAATGGGAACTGCGGATGGAGATCGCCGCCGCGCCCCGGGCGGGAGCGGTCGTGGCGACCCTGCGCGGGGCGGTGGTCCGGCGGGGCGAGTTCACCCTCGGTCCGGTGGACCTGCAGATCGGCTGGGCGGACAAGGTCGCCATCACCGGGGCCAATGGCGCCGGGAAGTCGACCCTGCTCGCCGCGCTGCTCGGCCGGGTCCCGGTCGACGAGGGCGCCGCGTCGCTCGGCTCCGGTGTCGTGGTCGGTGAGGTCGACCAGGCCCGGAAGCTGTTCCTCGGCGACCTTCCGCTCGTCGAGGCCTTCGCCCGCGAAGTCCCGGAACTCGCCGACGCCGACGTGCGGACGTTGCTGGCGAAGTACGGGCTGAAGGCCGCGCACGTCCTGCGCTCGGCGGCCACGTTGTCGCCGGGGGAGCGGACGCGGTCGGCGCTGGCGCTGTTGCAGGCGCGCGGGGTCAACCTGCTGGTGCTCGACGAGCCGACGAACCACCTCGACCTGCCCGCGATCGAGCAGTTGGAGTCGGCGCTCTCGGAGTACCCGGGGACGCTGCTGTTGGTGACGCACGACCGGCGGATGCTGGACGCGGTCGCGACGACGCGACGGCTGGAAGTGGCCGACGGGAAGGTCACCGAACTCTGAGCATTCATTGGGGGTAAGGCAAAGGTGGCGTGTTCAGTCGTTCGCCCGCCCGCCGACCTCGGGTGTTGCGAAAGCCACTTTCGCAACGTTGAAGGTTGCGAAAGTGGCTTTCGCAACGCTCCCGAGCCTTCGCCCCCCCCGGAGACCTCATGCCCCGGGCTGAAGGGGACTTTCCGCTCGTTCGATGAGGGGAAAGTCCCCTTCGCCGCGCTGATCACCGCCGAACTCCGGTCCGTGAAGGCCTCCTTGAGGGACCCAGAGTCCCTCAAGGAGGCCTTCACGGACTTGGCGCCCGACAGGGACACCTTTGCTCGGCGCATTCAGAGGACGAAATGCGCCAGGGTCAGCCCTTGGTGGCGCCGCCGGTCAGGCCCTTCACGAACTGCTTCTGCAACGCCAGGTAGAAGATCAGCACCGGCAGCGTCGCCAGGAACATCAGCGCGAACACGCTGCCGAGATCGGCCTGGTACTGGCCGATCGAGCGGTAGATGCCGGTGGTGATCGTGGTCCCTTGGCTGGGCCCGAGGATGATCAGTGGATCGATGAAGTCGTTCCAGATCCACACCCCGAGGAAGATCAGCACACTCGCCGTGGCCGGGCGCAGCAACGGGAACACGATCCGCCAGAACACCTGCATGCGGTTCGCCCCGTCGAGCAGGGCGGCCTCCTCGAGTTCCACCGGCACCCCGCGGATGAACCCGGTGAACACGAAGACGCCGAACGGCACGTAGTACCCGACGTTGAACAGCACCAGACCTTGCAGGGTCGCCATCATCCCGGTCAGCCGCAGCACCTCGGTGACCGGGATCAGGATCACCTGCGGCGGGATCATCAGGCCCGCCAACAGGATCAGCGCGAGCACCTTGGTCCATCGCTTGCCCGAGCGCGCCAGGTAATGCCCGAGCATGGCCGAAAGCACGGTCAGCACGATGATCGACAGCAGGGTGACGAGCACGCTGTTCGCCAGGCTCACCCAGAACAGGCCGTCGGGCCGGGTGAGCACGGCGTGGATGTTGGACAGCGTCGGTGGCAGCGGGACCGACGCCGGCTCCTGGGCGATCAGCTCGCCGGGTTTGAAGACGTTGACGAGCACGTAGTACAGCGGCACGAAGAAGATCGCGCTCACCACGATCGCCACCGCCGGCCGGAGCCACGAACGCCGCGGACTGTCCTTTGTGGTCACAGGTCGACCTCCCGCCGCCGCAGGAACCGCAACACGATCGTGGTCAGCGTGGCCACGATCACCAGCATCACGACGGCCATCGCGGACGCGTAGCCGACGTGGTTCGCGTCGAGACCGGTTGCGAGGACGTTGAACGCGATGGTGGCGGTGGTCCCCGAACCCGGCCCGCCGTTGGTGACGACCTTGACGTAGTCGTAGGTCTTGAACGCCGAGATCAGCAGGACGACGGTGTTGATCGTCAGCGACGGCGCGAGCAGCGGCCAGGTCACCGCGCGGAACCGGCGGACCGGGCCGGCGCCGTCGATCTCCGCCGCCTCCAGGAGTTCGGCCGGGACACCTTGCAGGCCCGCGAGGTACACGACCACGCAGAACCCCAGCATCTGCCAGCACACGATCGACGCGACCGAGTACAGCGCGAGATCCGGATCCGAAAGCCAGCCCGGCGGATGCTCGACGCCGAGGGCGCGGAGGACGTCGTTGACCGGACCCCGGTCGTCGAGCAGTTTCGTCCAGATGATGCTGACCACGACCGAGCTGAGGATCACAGGGGTGAAGAACACGCTCCGCAAAGCGTTGTACAGCCAGCCTTTCCGGTCGAGCAGCAGTGCGACGCCGAGGCCGATCACGTTCGGCACGACCACCACGATCAGGGTCAGGATCGTGGTGACCCGGAGCGCGGTGAGGAACTGTTCGTCCTGGAAGAGCAGCTGGTAGTTCTCGAGCCCCACGAACTCCGAGGGCGGGTTGAACGGGTTGTGGTTCGTGAGGCTGTAGCCGAAGCTGATGAGGATCGGCGCCATGACGAAACAGAGATAGATGACGACGCCGGGTGCGCCGAACGAGGCGAAATGCCACACGCGCGGCAGGATCGGTTTTCTCGCCATCGCAGTGTCAGCGCGCCTTTGCCCACTCGGTGTCCAGGAACGCGCACGCGTCGGCCACCGTCTTGCGGCCGGTGATGACGTCCTGCGCGGCCTGGTAGACCTTGTCCTTCATCCCCGGCAGGAGCCCGTCGTCCGCGGTCTCCCAGCTGAAGGCGTTCACGACGGCGTTCTTCGCTACGGCCTCCTGATAGAGGTCGTAGCCCGCCTTGAAGACCGGGCCGGCGTCGGACGGCGGCGTGTAGCCCTTGATCGCGGGGAACAGGCCGTCGGCCTTGACCGAGGCGTCGATCTGTTCCTTGTCGAGCTGGAACGCGAGCGCGAACTTCCTTGCCGCGTCGAGGTTCGGGGACTTGGCGTTGACCACGATGCCGCCGCCGGTGTAGGCCGGGACGACGAGTTTCCCGTCCTCGGAAGGGAAGTTGAAGACGCCGATCTCGAACGGCGGCTTCTTCGCGTCGGCGCTGGCGGCGAACCAGTTGCCCATCGGGTACATCGCGCCCTCGCCGTTGAGGAAGGCCGCTTCGGTCGCCGAGTAGTCCCGCGAGACCTGCGTCTTGTCGATGTAGCCCTTGGCGACCAGGTCGGCGAACTTGCCGAACGCCTGCTGGAAGGCAGGGTCGGCGAACTTGACCTTGTCGGCGCGGCGCTGGGAAAGCCAGTCCGGGGTCTTGCCGTAGACCTCGACGCTGACCAGGCCGTCCAGCAGCATCGCGGACGGGAACCCTTCCTTGCCGCCGCCGATGGTGAACGGCGTGATGCCCTTCGCCTTCAGTTTCTCCGACGCGGCGAGGAGTTCGCTCCAGGTCGCCGGCGCCGCCGTGATCCCGGCGTCGGCGAAGAGCTTCTTGTTGTAGTAGATCGGCGGGATGGTCTGGGTGTTGGCGGGCAGTTGGTGATGTCCGCCCTTGATGGGGTTGGCGCCGGGGAACTGGAAGTCCTTGAGCTCCTCGGGCGTCCACGCGTAGAGGTTGCCCGATTCGGCGAACCCGGCCGAGTCGACGGCGATGGCGACGTCGGGGAACTGACCGGACTGCAGCAGCTGCTTGGCGTAGCCGGTGCGGTCGGTCGACGGAGCGACCAGCTTCTTCACGCTGAGGCCGGGATTCCGGTCCGTGACCCGCTTGATGGCCGAGTCCCAATAGGACGGTGGCAGGTTCGGTGTTTCGAACGTCAGGAAGGTGATCTCGTCGCCGGAGCCGCCCGCACTGCCACCGACCGTGCAGCCGGTGAGGCTCGCGGCGAGGAGGAGTGCCGCTCCCAACGCGAAGGACCTTCTCATGCCCCAGTCACCCTTCTCGCGGCGATGCACGGCGTCTCATATACGGCGGCATTCGATCGGATGTCTAGGGGGATGTCAAGCGGCCGGGTGCGCCAATTGTGGGCGAAAAGGGGCGATACATCTGATCTATCGCGGTGCTCAGAGCTTCGTCAGCCGGATCGCCGTGCTGGCGAAATCGCCGTCCGGCAGGCCCGGGAACAGGCCGTGTGCCAGCAGCGCGGCGCCGTGCCGCACCTGTCCGGTGTCCTCGTCGCGGTAGCGGGCGGAGGGGTCGAGGCCGTCGAGCCGGAGTGGTCGTTCGTGGGTGTGGAAATGTGCCGCTTGCCGGAACGCGAACACCACCGCGTGCTCGCCGTCGGCCGCCACGTACTGCAACGCGGAGACGCCGTCGGTGGTCGGCGGCACCAGACGGTACAGCCTGCCGTGCTGGACGACCGGCCGGATCTCCTTGTACAGCGCGATCTGTCCACGCGCGTACGCGAGGTCCTCCTCGGACCACTTGACGATGTCGCCGCCGACGCCGAGCACGCCGGCCATCGCGACATGGAACCGGAACCGCAGCGGGGTGGAGCGCCGGGTGACGAAGTTGGGGTCGTCGGTGACCCACGCCGACATCGCGCGCGCCGGGTACACCTGGCCGTAGCCGTGCTGGATGACGAGCCTGTCGAGCGCGTCGGTGTTGTCGGACGTCCAGACCTGGTCCGTCCTGGCCATCACGCCGAGGTCGATCCGCCCTCCGCCGCCGCTGCACGCCTCGATCCGCAGCCCGGGATGGGCCGCGCGCAGGCGGTCCATGATCGCGTAGACCGCGCGGGTGTGCTCCACCCAGAGCCGGTCCTGGTCGCCGTCACCAGGCCAGCCCGCTTCGCTGAACGGGCGGTTCATGTCCCATTTGAGGAAGTCGATCCCGTGCTCGCCGACGAGGGTGTCGAGCCTGCCGAACGCCCATTCGGCGACGTCCGGACGGGCGAAGTTGAGCACCAGCTGCCGTCGCAACTCCGAGCGTGTCCTTTGTGGATAGTGCAGGACCCAGTCCGGACGCGCGCGGTACAGGTCGCTGTCCGGGTTGACCATCTCGGGTTCGACCCAGAGCCCGAACTTCATACCGAGCCGGTGCACCTCGCCGACCAGCGGTCCGAGGCCGTCGGGGAACTTGTCGCGATTGACGTGCCAGTCGCCGAGGCCGGCGTGGTCGCCGTCGCGGGCGCCGAACCAGCCGTCGTCCATCACGAACAGTTCGACACCGAGTGCCGCCGCCTTCTCGGCCAGCTTGCGCTGTCCGGTCTCGTCGACGTCGAAACCCGTTGCCTCCCAAGAGTTGTACAGTACCGGCCGGAGTTCGCCGGGATGCGGGAGGACGTGGCCGAGGGTGTACGCGTGCCAGGCGCGGCTCGCGGCGCCGAACCCGCCGTCGGTGTACAGCCCGGCGAAGACCGGCGTGGTGAGCGTGTCGCCGGGGGAGAGGCGTGGGACGACGCCGTCCTGGCCGAAGCCGCCGGTCACGGTGAGGCGGCCGGTGGACGAGCGAGTGGTGGTGATCCGCCACGAACCGCTCCACGCGAGCGCGGCGCTGTAGACCTCGCCGTGCCGCTCGGTCGCGTCGCCGTCGTCGAGCATCACCCATGGATTGGCGTGATGGCTGGTGATGCCGCGCCTGCTGCCGAACGTCGTTTCGCCGTGGGGGACCGGTTCGCGGAGCAGCTGGCTCTCCGCGGCCCAGCGCCCGGTGACATGGCTGACGCGGTGGTCCGGCCGGGCCGGGACGACCCAGGTCGCCGAATCGGCCCGGATGACCTCGATCGGGTCGCCCGGGCCGTCGTGGGTGAGTTCGGTCCAGCGTTCGATGACGTCGGTGCCCGCCGGGACGCGGTAGCCGAGCGTGATCCGCAGGGGGTAGTGGCGATCGCGGAAACGGACGCGAAGCTGCCCGCCGTCGATGTCGTGGCCGAGGTAACGCCATTCGAGGGCGCGGGTCCCGTCGGCGAACCGGAGCTGGAGGGCGGGGGTCCAATAACGGGTGCCGCCGTCCGCGGCGAGTTCGTCGAGGCCCTCGTTGGGATCGTTGAAGGCGTCCCAGCGTTCCTTCGTCCGGGGGAGGACGTCGGCGAGCTGGTCCGGAGTGAGCGCCGGGCCCCAGTAGACGTGGGAGGGCGTGTCGTCCTCGGTCAGCCTGAGCGCGTAGCTCGTGGCTGCCGTGCGGATGAGCCAGGAACGGGTGCTCTCGTCGTAAACGATCTCGGCCACGCCGCCATCCTGACGGCGAAACCCGGTGGCGGCCAGGTGGCTCCCGCTTGGCGGTACACCGGGTGGTGGGCTGGGGTGGTCGTGAGTGGCGATTCGGGTTATTGAGCAGAAGGCAAAGGTGTCCTGTCGGGTGCCAAGTCCGTGAAGGCCTCCTTGAGGGACTCTGGGTCCCTCAAGGAGGCCTTCACGGACCGGTGTTCGGTGGCGATCACCGCGGGGGCATGCGGGCGAAGGCTTGGAAGCGTTGCGAAAGCCACTTTCGCAACCTTCAACGTTGCGAAAGTGGCTTTCGCAACACCCGAGATCGGCGTGCGGGCGAGCGAGGGAACACGCCACACTTGCCTTTACCTCTCAATAAACCGAATCGCACTCACCAGGCCCGACGCGGTCAGCCGCCGACCTTCGCGATCGCCACGATGTTCTCCGGCCGAACCCGAACGATCACCTTCCCCGGTGACGTGGCGTAGGCGAGCCAGCCTTCGATCGCCTCCGGTCCCGCCTCCCCGAGGTACCGCTGAGCGATCAGCTCCGAACCCGTGCGCACCCCGTCGGGATCCGAAACGATCTCCGCGACACCCTCGACGCTCACGAACGAGAACGGCGGACGCGGATCGTCGGCGACCACCGAAACGCGCGGATTCTCCTTGAGCGTCCTGCCTTTGACGGTGTCCGCGCCCAGGTTGACCAGGATGTCGTCCCCGTCGACGGCGAACCAGACCGGGACCGCGTGCGGCCTCCCGTCCGGGCGGACCGTCGCGAAGACGGCGGTGCGGGTGCCTTCGGCGAGAAACGTGCGACGCTGCTCGTCGGTCATCTTCTCCGGCATTACTTTCCCTCCAGGGTGGCGTCCAGGCCGAAGGCCGGGAACAGGTGGCTGTCGAAAGTGGTGAACTCCGCGGCCTTGCCGTCGACGACGCGGAGGACGTCGAGCTTGAAGGCGCGGAAGATGGTGTCGCCAGGACGGCGCAGGTACGAGGCGAAGGCGGGCATCCGGTTGGCGTCGACCGCCACGGCACGCCATTCGCCCATCTCTTCGGCGATCCTGCCGTGCCTGGCGAGGTGTTCGAGTCCGATGTAGCAGTGCGGCTCCGGCGGCATGGTGTGGCGGACATCGTCGCGGACCAGGCTGCTCATCGTGCTGAAGTCACCGTTGTCGTGGGCCTCGATGAGCCGCCGCACCAGCGCTCGTTCCTCTTCGGACGGTGTCGGCGCCGACCATTCGCCGCGTTGCTGCAGAAGGCGTTCACGCAGGGTCGCGCGGCCGCGCTGCAAGGCGCTGTTCGCGGCGGGGACGGAGAGGTCGAGCAGCGACGCGGTTTCGGCGGCCTGCCAGCCGAGCACGTCGCGCAGGATCAGCACCGCGCGCTGCTGCGGAGGCAGCATCTGCAGGACCGCTAGGAAGGCGAGTTCGATGGTCTCCCTGGCCACGGCGAGCGCGTGCGGTTCGGCTTCGGACGGCGCGATCTCGTCGAGCAGGCGGTCCGGATACGGCTGGATCCAAGGGACTTCGGCGAACGAGCGCAGCGAAGGCACCCGCCGCTCGTTCTTGCGGATCGCGTCGAGGCAGGCGTTGGTGGCGATCCGGTACAGCCACGCGCGGAAGTTCCCGCCGTCGAACGTGCCCAACCCGCGCCAGGCGTTGAGCAGCGCCTCCTGGACGACGTCTTCGGCCTCGTCGAACGAGCCCAGCATCCGGTAGCAGTGGACGTGCAGCTCCCGCCGGTGCCGTTCGGTCAACGCGGCGAAGGCGAGTTGGTCTCCCGCCTTCGCCGCGGCGACTGTTTCGTCCGTGTCGGTCATGGCGCCTCCCATCGAGTGTTCTTACCCGATGTAACGGCGCCCTTCGCGAGAACTCATCGGTCCCGCGATGACTATTTTCGCGGGACCCCGAAACCGCAGGTCAGGGACGGGAGGTGAGGTAGCCGCCCATGGTGCGGAAGTACTCGGTCGCGGCGAGTTCGGTGCCGTCCTCGGTGCGGACCCGCTCGATGACGAGCCCGTGCGACCGGCCGCGGCGCGCCTCAGGCCCGGCGACGATCACGACGCCCTCACCCTCCCGGATGAAGATCCGGCCGGGGGTGCCGCCGTAGAGACCCGTCGACACCGAAGCGCGGACCACGCGCAGCTGCTTCCCGCGGTGGTGGGTGAAGGCGTTGGGGTACGGATCGGATTGCGCGCGCACGAGCCGCTCGATCTCGTCGGCGGGCCAGGTCCAGTCGATGAGGCTGTCTTCGAGGGCGCGCTTGTGGAAGAAACTGGCCTTCGACCTGTCCTGTTTGACCGGGGTGAAGTTCCCCTTCGCGATCAGCTCGATGGCGTCGGTGGTGATCGGCGCGATGAGGTCGACCGTCCGGTGGAAGAGATCGGTGGTCGTGTCCTTCGGTCCGACCGGGACCGAACGCTGCAGCACGATGTCGCCCGCGTCGAGGTCGGCGTCCATCATGTGGGCGGTGAGCCCGACTTCCTTCTCGCCGTTGATGAGCGCCCAGATCAGCGGCGAGAAGCCGGCGTAGGCGGGCAACAGCGAGTCGTGGACGTTCAGCGTGCCGTGGCGCGGCATCTCGAAGATCTCGGGCGGCAGCCAGGTGCGCCAGTTGTTCGCGACGATCAGGTCGAGATCGGCTTCCTTCAGCTCCGCCAGCAGGTCCGCGTCGTCGGGACGCTGGCGCAGCAGGGTGCGGATCCCGTTGGCCTCGGCGAGATCCGCGACGGAGTCGGCCCAGATCTTCTCGTAGGCGTGGTCACTCTTCGGGTGGGTGACGACGAGGGCGACGTCGTGGCCCGCGTCGATCAAGGCCCGCAGGGTGCGGTGTCCCCAGGTCTGGTATCCGAACATGGCGACCCGCATGGGACCGGCCTCCTCCTGGTCGAGGGATGAACATCACCACTGAAAGTACTAGTTGAGCCTCACCTAACTTAGGTTAGGGTTCCCTGGTCTTTGTAACGAAGTACCGAGATGCGGCTGAGCCGCGCTAGGGGTTCAAGATGGCACGAGCAGTGGTCGGTGAACGGGTTCCGGTCTACGACGTGGTCGGGGTCGGGTTCGGTCCCTCGAACCTGGCGCTCGCCATCGCGGTCACCGAGCACAACGCCGCGCCCGGAGCCGAAACCGTCACCGCCCACTTCCTCGAGCGTCAGCCCCGCTTCGGCTGGCATCGCGGGATGCTGATCGACAGCGCCACCATGCAGGTGTCCTTTCTCAAGGACCTGGCGACCATGCGGAACCCGACGAGCTCCTTCAGCTTCCTGTCGTATCTGCACAGCAAGGACCGGCTGGTCGACTTCATCAACCACAAGAACCTGTTCCCGTTGCGGATCGAGTTCCACGACTACTTCGAATGGGCCGCGGAAAAGGTCGACGACCTGGTTTCCTATGGCACGGAAGTGCTTTCGGTCACGCCGGTGTTCGACGGCGACGAGATCGTGTTCTTCGACGTGCACGCCCGGACCGACGGCGAACTGGTGAATCTGCGCGCCCGCAATCTCGTGATGGGCACCGGACTGCGGCCGAATCTCCCGGAAGGTGTGACGCCGGGCACGCGCATCTGGCACAACAGCGAACTGCTGCACCGCGTCGAGGGTATGGCCGCCGAGGAGCCGCGCCGGTTCGTCGTCGTCGGCGCCGGCCAGAGCGCGGCGGAGGTCAGTGCCCTGCTGCACGACCGTTTCCCGCAGGCCGAGGTGTGCGCGGTGTTCGCGCGGTACGGCTACAGCCCGGCCGACGACAGCGCGTTCGCCAACCGGATCTTCGATCCCGAGGCGGTCGGGCGGTTCTACGAAGCGCCGGAAGAGGTGAAGGACCGCCTGATGCGCTACCACGGCGCGACCAACTACTCGGCCGTGGACATCGAGCTGATCGACGAGCTGTACCGGCGTATCTACCGCGAGAAGGTGCAGGGGATCGAGCGGCTGAAGCTGATCAACGTCTCCCGTCCGACCGAAGTCACCGACACCGGCTCCGGGGTCCGGGTCACCATCGAGGCGCTGGAGACCGGCGAGCGGACCACGCTCGACGCCGATTTCGTCGTGTACGCCACCGGGTACAGCCCGGCGGACCCGACGCCGCTGCTCGGTGAACTCGCCTCCGCCTGCGCTCGCGACGACGAGGGCAGGCTCCGCGTCGAACGCGACTACCGGATCGTCACCGAACCGCCGCTGGACGGCGGGATCTACCTCCAGGGTGGCACCGAGCACACCCACGGCATCACGTCGTCGCTGCTGTCCAACACGGCCGTCCGGGTCGGGGAGATCCTCCAGTCCGTTGTGGACCGGCGCGCGGCCGGCGCGTCCCGGCCCGAGTACGCGGTGAGCGGAACCGGGCCCGCCTGACCCACGGACGACGTTTCGCGCCCTTCGAACGGTGGAGGCAACACCGATGAACCGCGGCTTTCCCCTGACCCCGGCACAGCAGGGGATCTGGCTCGCGCAGCAGCTCGACCCGGCCGATCCGGTCTACACGATCGGCTGGGTCGCGGAGCTGCGCGGCGACATCGATGTCACCCGGCTGAGTGACGCCGTTCGGAGGGCGGTCGCGGAGGCCGAATGCCTGCACGTCACGGTCGGGCTGGACGGCGACACGCCGCTCCAGCGTCCGGCCACCCCCGGTGAGGTCGCCGTTCTCGACTTCACCGGCGAGCCGGATCCGGAGCGTGCTGCCGACGAGTGGGCGCGGGCCGAACTGGCCGTGGTGGCCGACCTCGGCCGGGGCCCGCTCACCGGGCACGCCCTGCTGATCCTCGCCGAGGACCGGGTCCGCTGGTTCCAGCGCTACCACCACCTGGTGATGGACGCGCACGGGCAGGCCGTCCTGACCCGTCGCGCGGCGGCGCTGTACTCGGGCACGGCCGAGGAGGTCGCCTGGCCGCTTTCCGGGCTGGCCGAGGCGGTCGATGACGACGAGGCCGACCGCGCGTACTGGCTCGGCGAACTCGCGGGCAGGCCGAATCCGGTGCGGCTGCTCGGTCGCGCGTCGTCCGGCCCGATCCGGCTGCGGCGGCACTCGTGGGAACTGCCCGCGGCGAAGACCGGACGCCTGCGGAAGTTCGCGCTCGACGCGGGAACGAGGCTGTCCCGCGTCGCGATCGCCGCCGTGGCGGCCTACGCCCACCGCGTGACCGGTGCCGAAGACCTCGTCCTCGGTCTGCCGGTCACCGCGCGCACCACCCGCAGTCTGCGCGAGCAGCCGGGCATGGTCTCGAACGTCCTGCCGCTGCGGCTGACCGTGCGACCCGAGACGACACCGGCGCGGCTCGTCGCCCAGGTCGCGGAAAAGGTCTCCGCGCTGCTGGAACACAGCCGGTACCGCGGCGAGGACCTCGCGCGCGAACTCGGCGCGAGCGGCGGGGTGCACGAACTCGTCGGGCTGAGCGTGAACTTCATGGCCGTGGACGGCGAACTCGCCTTCGGGGACGCGAGCGCCACGGTGCGCAACCTCGAACTCGGGCCGATCAGCGACGTCGCCATCGCTGTGTATGACGCCGGCGAGGGCCGGGGCCTTCGCTTCGACTTCGACGCTGACGCGGCCGTTTCCACCGACGACGAACTCGCCGACCACCGTCGCCGGTTCGCCGCGGTGCTGGACGCGCTGGCGGCGGGAGCCGACCTGCCTCTGGCCGCGATCGACCTGCTCTCGGCCGGGGAACGGGCTCGGATGCTGGCGTTCGGGACCGCGGTGGCGGATTCGCCCGAGGTGTCCTGGCCCGAGGCGTTCGACCGGATCGTGGCGCGGAAACCGGACGCCGAGGCCGTCGTCTGCGAGGACGTCCGGCTGACCTACGCCGAGCTCGACGCCGCCGCCAACCGTCTCGCCCGCCTGCTGCGACAGCGCGGTGTCGGTGATGAGGACGTCGTCGCCGTGGCGATGCCGAGATCGGCCGATCTCGTCGTCGCGCTCCTCGCCGTCATGAAGGCCGGGGCCGCGTACCTCCCGCTGGACCTCGACCATCCCGAGGACCGCCTCGCGTACATGCTGTCCCACGCGGGCGCGGGAATCGTGGTGTCCACAAAGGACGAGGCCGCGCAGCTGCCGTCCGGTGCGGACGTCGAACGGATCCTTCTCGACGATCCGGCCATCGTCGCCGAACTCGCGGGACTTGCTTCGTCCACTGTGGACGTCAGCGGGATCGCGCTGAACCGGGCCGCGTATGTCATCTACACCTCGGGTTCGACGGGCAAGCCGAAGGGCGTCGTTCTATCCCACGACGGGATCGGCAGCCTGATCAGTACGGCGACCGAGCGGATCGGGATCGGCGAGGACAGCCGGGTGGTGCAGTTCGCCTCGACCGGATTCGACGTGACGGTCTGGGATCTGGTCATGTCCCTGTGCGTCGGCGGGACGCTGATCGTGGTGCCGTCGCACCGCCGCGTCGCGGGCGTCGAGCTGACCGGTTACATCGCCGCCAACGCGGCGACGCACATGATCCTGCCGCCGTCGCTGGTCGCGGCACTGCCGCCGGATTGCGAACTGCCCAAGGGCGCGGTGCTGATCGTCGGCACCGAGACCGTCCCACCGGAACTCATCGCGCGCTGGGCCGAGGACCTGAAGGTCGTCGCCGCGTACGGTCTCACTGAGGCGACGGTGAACTCGACGCTCTGGGCGGCCGAGCCAGGCTGGACCGGGCCCATCCCGATCGGCAGGCCGGATCCGAACACCCGCTGCTATGTCCTCGACACCGCGCTGCGGCCGGTCCCGGTCGGCGTCGAAGGGGAACTGTACGTCGGCGGACGCGGTCTCGCCCGGGGCTACGCCGGACGTCCGGAGCTGTCGGCGGAACGGTTCGTCGCCGATCCGTTCGCCGGTGGCGGCGAGCGCATGTACCGCACCGGCGACCGGGTCCGCTGGCGCGCTGACGGGAACCTCGACTTCCTCGGCCGCACCGATCACCAGGTCAAGATCCGCGGGTTCCGGATCGAACCGGGGGAGATCGAGTCCGCGCTCGCCGCGTATCCCGGGGTCGAGCGGATCGCCGTCGTGCCGCGCGAGGTCAAGCCGGGGGACCGGCGCCTGGTGGCGTACGTCGTTCCGGAGGCAGGCGGGTCGCCGTCGTTGCTGACGGACCTGCGCACCCACGCGGAATCGGCGCTGCCGCACTACATGGTGCCCTCGGCGTTCCTCGCGCTCGACCGGCTGCCGATCATGCCGAACGGCAAACTGGACCGCACTTCACTGCCCCTGCCCGACTTCGGTGCCGCCGCCACCGGCCGCGCGCCGCGCACCGAGCGGGAACGGATCCTGTGTGACGTCGTCGCGGCCGTCCTCGGGCTGGGCTCGGCCGGCGCCGACGACGACTTCTTCACCCTCGGCGGCGACAGCATCCTGTCCATCCGGCTGGTGCTCGGCGCGGCGGAGCAGGGCTTGGCCATCACGCCACGTCAGGTGTTCCAGCACCGGACTCCCGAGGCGCTCGCCGCGTGCGCGGAGGCGGTCATCAGCGAGTCCACCGTGTCCACTGTGGACGAGCGACCGCTGCTGGAGCTGACCGGCGCCGAACGCGCGTCGCTCGCCGAGTACGCCGACGTCCTGCCCGTGACGCCGTTGCAGGAAGGGTTCTTCTTCCACGCGGAGTTCGAAGGCGGCTCGGCCGCTGACATCTACACGGTCCAGGAGGTGCTGGACCTCGAAGGCGACGTCGACGCCGACGCGCTGCGCCGGGCGGCGCAGGCGCTGCTGGACCGGTACTCGTCGCTGCGGTCCGGTTTCCGGCAGCTCGACGGCGGCCAGGTCGTCCAGACGGTGACCCGGCACGCCGAACTGCCCTGGCGGGAGGTGACCGCCGAAGATGCCGCGGAAGCCTTCGAGGCCGATCGTGTGCGCCGGTTCGACTTCGCGCGCCCGCCCTTGCTGCGGGCGACCTTCGCCCGGATGGGCGAAGACCGCGCCAAGCTGGCGCTGACGTTCCACCACATCATCGCCGACGGCTGGTCGGTCGTGGTGCTGCTGCGCGAACTGCTGGCGGGATACGCCGGAGCGGACGCGCCGCTCCCGGAACCGGGCACCCGTGCGGACCACCTGCGGCGGCTCGCGTCGCGCGATCACGAGGTCTCCCGGGAAGCCTGGCGCAACGCACTGTCCGAAGTGGACGAACCCACCCGGCTGATCGAGGGAGGGCTCGCGGCCGAAAGGCGGCCGTCGCGAGTTCACCTGAACCTTGGTGCGCGAGCCACGGCGGAGCTGTCCGCCATGGCGCGAGCGCACGGCCTCACCCTCGGCACCGTCCTGCACGGCGCTTGGGGGCTGCTCCTCGGCGGGCTCACCGGCCGGGACGACGTGCTGTTCGGCAGCACGGTCTCCGGTCGCGACACCGGTGCCGACGGCCTCGAAGCGGCTGTCGGCCTGTACATCAACACGGTGCCGGTGCGGCTGCGCTGGTCCCCGTCCGAAACCGTCGCCGCCGTGTTGCGGCGATCGCAGGACGAGCAGGCGGCCCTGCTGGACCACCAGCACCTCGGCCTCGGCGAAATCCAGCGTGTCGCCGGCTTCGGCCAGGAAGAACCGTTCGACACCCTCGTGGTCGTCGAGAACTTCCCGCGTGACGACGAGCGCGCGGATCCGTCCGGAGCCGTGCGGCTCACCGGAGTCGAGGTCACCGACGCGGTGCACTTCCCGGTCGCGGTGATCGCGACCCCGGGCGAGGACCTGGCGTTCAGCCTCAAATTCGACGCCGCCCGGATCGACGCGGTCGCGGCCGGACACCTCGCGGAACGCTTCGCGCGGCTGCTGGAGACGCTGACGGCGAATCCCGGCCTGCCGGTCGCCGCCGTCGACCTGCTCTCGCCCGCCGAACGCGGCCGCCTGGCGGAGCTCAACGCGACCGCGCATCCGGTGCCCGAGCGGACGCTGGCCGAGGCCTTCGCCGAGCAGGTCGCCAAGACGCCGTCCGCGACCGCGGTGGTGTTCAAGGACACCGAGCTGTCCTATGCGGACCTCGACGCCCGGGCGGAGCGGCTGGCCCGCAGGCTGCGTTTCCTCGGCGCCGGTCCCGACGAGATCGTGGCCGTCGCCGTGCCGAGGTCGGTCGAGTTGATGGTCGCGCTGCTGGCCGTCCACCAGGCCGGGGCCGCCTACCTGCCGATCGACCTCGACTATCCGGCGGACCGGCTCGACTTCATGCTCACCGACTCCGGTGCCCGGCTCGTGCTTTCCGAACCCGGGACGGCGTCGCGGATTCCTTCCGTCGCCGGGCTGACGCAGGTCTCCGTGACCGGCGAGGCCGCCGTCGAAGACGTCCAAGGCGTCGCCGCCGGGCCGGATAACGCCGCGTACGTGATCTACACGTCGGGATCGACCGGACGGCCGAAGGGTGTGGCCGTCACGCATCGCGCGATCGTCAACCGGCTCGCGTGGATGCAGCACGAGTACCGGCTCACGGCCTCGGACCGCGTGCTCCAGAAGACGCCGTCGAGCTTCGACGTGTCCGTGTGGGAGTTCTTCTGGGCGCTGTGCGAAGGCGCGACGGTGGTGCTGGCCGAACCGGACGGCCACCGCGATCCCGCGTATCTCGCGCGGCTGATCCGGGAGCGGGGGATCACCACCCTGCACTTCGTCCCGTCCATGCTCGCCGCGTTCCTCGGCAGCGAGCCGGCCCCCGGTGATCTCGGCTCCCTGCGCCGGGTCTTCTCCAGCGGCGAGGCGCTGACCGGCGAGACCGCCGCGCGCTGGCGTTCGCTCACCGGCGTCCCGCTGCACAACCTCTACGGTCCCACCGAGGCCGCCGTGGACGTGACCTACTTCGACACCGACGGCGCCGAGGGCGCGGGAGTCCCCATCGGACGTCCGGTGTGGAACACGCGGACGCACGTCCTCGACGGCTGCCTCCGCCCGGTGCCCGACGGCGTGCCGGGCGAGCTGTATCTCGCCGGTGTCCAGCTGGCCCGCGGCTACCACGGGCGGCCCGGTCTGACCGCCGAACGCTTCGTCGCCGACCCGTTCGGCGAACCCGGACAGCGGTTGTACCGCACCGGGGACCTCGTCCGGCGTCGCGCCGACGGCGAGATCGACTACCTCGGCCGCACCGACCGTCAGGTGAAGATCCGCGGCAACCGGATCGAACTCGGCGAGATCGAAGCGGTCCTCGCCGCACAGCCGGAGGTCACGGCCGCCGCGGTCGTGGCGAAGGACGGCGCGCTCGTCGGCTATGTGGCCGGTGGAGCGGATCCCGAGCGGCTGCGGGCCGGGGTGAGCGAGGCCTTGCCCGCTCCGATGGTCCCGTCCTCGTTCGTGGTGCTCGACGAGTTCCCGTTGACGCCCAGCGGAAAGCTCGACGTCCGGGCACTGCCCGCGCCTGCGGTCGAGCAGGCCGCCGCCACGCCCGAGAACGACCGGGAACGCGCCCTCGCGCGGATTTTCGCGGACGTCCTCGGACTGGACGCGGTGGGCGCCCACGGCGACTTCTTCCTGCTGGGCGGCGACAGCATCTCGTCGATCGCAGTGTCGAGCCGCGCCCGGCGGGCCGGGTTCGAACTGAGCCCCAAGGACGTCTTCGAACTCCGTACCCCGGCCGCGCTCGCCGCCTCCGTCACGCCTGCCGAGCCGGTGGTCGACGACGGCATCGGCGCGCTCCCGCTCCTGCCCGAAATGCTCCGGCTCCGAGAACTGGGCGACACGGTGCGGCCGGAGTCCGTGCTGCTGACCGTGCCGTCCGGGGCCGACGTCGAGACCCTCGCCGCAGCCCTGCAACTCGTACTCGACCACCACGACGGCCTGCGGCTCGAGCTGTCGCGGGTCGCTTCGGTGCTGTGGTCGCTCGAAATCCGTCCACAAGGGATAGTCCAGGCCGTCGACCTGCTGCGTCACGCGACCGGGTCCCTTGAGGACGAACACCGGGACGCGGCGGGCAGACTGGCGGACAACCTGCTCCAAGCCGTCTGGTTCGACGACCCGGGCAGGCTGCTCCTGGTCGCGCATCCGGTCCTGCTGGACGTTCGGAGCCTGACGAGGCTGGCGGCGGACCTCGTGATCGCCTGGGAAGCCGTGACCGGCGGCCACCCGCCGGTGTTCACGCCGGTCCGGACCTCACTGCGGACCATCGCACGTCGCGTGGCCGAAGTGGCGCAGGATCCCGCGCTGCTCGGCGAGATCGAGCACTGGGCCCGGACCCTGGCACCGGGTGCGTTCGAGATTCCGGCCGACGGCGAAGTCCTGCGCCGGATCACCCTGTCAGTCGAGGACACCCGGACGCTCGTCGGCCCGCTGCCCGCCGCCGTGAACGGGGACGTGACCGACGTCCTCCTGGCCGCCCTGAAATCCGTCGTCGACGGAGACCTTCTCGTCGACCTCCACGGTCGGGTGGACGCCGCGGACACCATCGGTGCGCTGACCTCGGTCCGCCCGGTGCGGATCACCGCGACCGGCGACCCGCTCGCGATGCTCAAGGCCGTCAAGGAGACCGTCCGGAAGACACCCGGGGGCTACGGTCCGCTGCGTTACCTCAACGTCCAGACCGGCCCGCTGCTCGCCGGGCTCGCGAAGCCGCGGATCGCGCTGCGGTACGACGGCCGGATCCCGGCAGGGCCGGGGGAGTGGCAGGTCGCCGGGTACGCGGCGGTGCCCCCGGCAGGCGACCACGTCCTGCGGATCGGGGTCGCCTGCGAGGACACCGAGGACGGACCGAGGCTGACGGCGACGTTCGCGGGCGTGGCCGGGGACCTCGCCGACCGCTGGGCCGCGGCGTTGAGCGACCTCGCGGCGGCGGACACCGACGCCCGGGTGGGGCTCACGACGTCCGACCTCGAACTGGTGTCGCTGACCCAGGAGGAGATCGCCCGCGTCGAGCGGTTCAGCTCGGCGCCGGTCGCCGACGTCTGGCCGCTGTCGCCACTTCAGGAAGGCCTGTTCTTCCACTCCAGCTACAACTCCGACCGGGTGGACATCTACACCATCCAGGAGGCGATCGACTTCGATCACCGCTTGGACGTCGAACGGCTCCATGCGGCGGTGTCCGCGCTGCTCCGCCGGATCCCCAGCCTCGGGGCGGGTTTCACCAGCGAGGGGCTGCGAGGACCGGTCCAGTTCGTGGCGGCCGAGATCGAACCCCCACTGTCCGAAGTGGATCTCTCGACGCTGCCCGAGGACGAGCGGCAGGCCAGGCTCGACGAGCTGATGGCCGAGGACCGGGCCACACGGTTCGACCTCGGCGCCCCGCCGCTGTTCCGGCTGAAACTGGTCCGGCTCGGGGACGGGCGCGACCGCGTGGTGCTGAACCGGCACCTGCTGCTCTGGGACGGCTGGTCCGCCTGGCTGTTCATCGAGCAGCTGTTCGCGCTCTACGACCTCGACGGTGACGACCGGACGCTTCCCGCCTCCGGGTCCTATGTGGACTTCCTGCGCTGGCTGGACCGGCAGGACATCGAGGCCGCGACGGAAGCGTGGCGCGAGGCGCTGTCCGGTCTCGCGGAACCGACGGTCATCGGACCGGAAGGCCGCGACCTGGTCCCCGCGACGCCGGTCAACCTGGACACCGTGCTGCCCGGCGGCCTCAGCCGAAAACTGCGCGAGCAGGCCCGCCGCCACGGCCTGACCGTCAACTCCGTGCTCAACGCCGCCTGGGGCCTGGTCCTGTCGACCATGACCGGACGGCAGGACGTCGTGTTCGGCGCCGCTGTCGCGGGCAGGCCCGCCGCCGTGCCCGAGATCGAGAACACCATCGGCCTGTTCCTCAACACCGTGCCCGCGCGGGTGCGGCTCGACGCGGCAGAGTCCGTCCTGGACCTGGTGCGGCGCTTGCAGTCCGAGCGGATGGACCTGACCCCGTACGAATTCATGAGCCTCGGTGTCCTGCAACGGGAGGCCGGGCATCGCGTCCTGTTCGACACGCTCTTCGTGCTGCGCAACGCGGACGGCGACGAACGGCGTGACGGCCTCCGCCACCGGCACGGCATCACCGACCTGCTCAACATCGACGCGACGCACTACCCGCTGACGCTCGTGGTGACGCCGGGCGAGGAAATTCGCATCACGCTGTCGTACCGGGACGACGTGATCGACGCCGCCGAGGCCGCGTCCGTGCTGGGGCGGTTCACGTCACTGGTCACGCAGATCGTCGACGATCCGGCGAAACCGGTCGCCGCGCTCGCGACGGTGTCCACTGAGGACCGTGCCGCGCTGGAGGCGGGTTGGGCCGAGGCCGAGCACCCGGTCGTCGAGGACACGATCGCGGACCTGCTCGCCACCCAGGCGAACCGGACGCCCGACGCGACGGCCGTGGTGTTCGGCGAAGAGCAACTGACCTATGCCGAGCTCGACGCCCGGATCAACCGGATGGCCCGGCTGCTGCTGGCGAAGGGTGCCGCGCCGGAGCAGGTGATCGCGCTCGGCCTGCCGCGGTCGATCGACATGGTCGTCGCGCTGTTCGCCGTGCTGCGGACCGGTGCCGCGTATCTGCCCCTGGAACTCGACTACCCGGCCGAGAGGCTCGCGGTGATGCTGGAGGACGCCGGGCCGTTGTGCCTGGTGTCCACAAAGGACGTATCGGCGACACTGCCCGACGCCACGCCGCGGGTGCTCGTCGACGATCACGAAGACAGGGCGTTCGGCGGCGGCCCGATCTCCGACGCCGAACGCCCGCTGTTCGCGCGAGGCCGCGCGGACCGCCTGGAACACCCGGCCTACGTCATCTACACGTCGGGCTCGACGGGCAAACCCAAGGGTGTCGTCACGCCGTACCGCGGCCTGACGAACATGCAGCTCAACCATCAGGGCGCGATCTTCGCCCCGGCCATCGCGTCGGCGGGCGGACGGCGGCTGCGGATCGCGCACACCGTGTCGTTCGCCTTCGACATGTCCTGGGAGGAGCTGCTGTGGCTCGTCGAGGGGCACGAGGTCCACGTCTGCGACGAGGAACTGCGGCGCGACGCGCGGGCGCTCGTGGCGTACTGCGACGAGCACGAGGTCGACGTCGTCAACGTGACGCCGACGTACGCGCATCTGCTGATCGAGGAAGGGCTGCTGGAGGGGCACCGGCCCGCGCTCGTCCTGCTCGGCGGCGAGGCGGTGTCGGAGTCGGTGTGGAACCGGCTGCGGGACACCGACGGCACCTACGGCTACAACCTGTACGGCCCCACCGAGTACACGATCAACACCCTCGGCGGCGGCACGACCGACAGCGACACCCCGACCGTCGGCAAGCCGATCTGGAACACCCGCGCCTACATCGTGGACGCCTGGCTCCGCCCGGTCCGCGACGGCGTCGCCGGAGAGCTCTACATCGCCGGTGAAGGGCTGGCCCGCGGTTACCTCGGCCGTCCCGGCCTGACCGCGGAACGGTTCGTCGCCGACCCGTTCGTCCCCGGGGGTGGGCGCATGTACCGCACCGGTGACCTGGTGCGCCGCCGCGCGGACGGGAACCTCGACTTCCTCGGCCGCACCGACGACCAGGTCAAGATCCGCGGCTACCGCGTCGAACTCGGCGAGATCGAGACCGCGCTCAGCCGGTACCCGGAGGTCGCGCAGGCCGCCGTCATCGCGCGGCCCGACCCGTCGGCTCCCGGGCTGCAACGGCTCATCGGGTACGTCGTCCCGGCCGAACTGAGCGGGGACGCGCGCGCCGAGGCGGAGGCCGACCAGGTCGGCGAGTGGCGGCAGATCTACTCCGATGAGTACACCGAGATCCCGACTGCGCTGTTCACCGAGGACTTCGCGGGCTGGGACTCCAGCTACGACGGCGACCCGATCCCGCTGGAGCACATGCGGGAATGGCGACAGGCGACCGTCGACCGGATCGCCAAGCTGAAGCCGGAACGAGTACTGGAGATCGGCGTCGGCACCGGTCTGCTGATGGGGCAGATCGCGCCGCTGGCCCGGGAGTACTGGGGCACCGACCTCGCCGCGCCGGTGATCGCGAAGCTGAACCGCGAGCTGGAGCAGGATCCGGAGCTGGCGGCCAAAGTGAACCTGCGCGCCCAGCCAGCGCACGTGTTCGACGGCCTGCCCGCCGGACGGTTCGACACGATCGTGATCAACTCGGTCGTCCAGTACTTCCCGAGCGTCGACTACCTGACCGACGTCGTCACGAAGGCGATCGGCCTGCTCGCGCCCGGCGGCGCGCTGTTCGTCGGCGACGTCCGGAACCTGCGGCTCGCCCGCGCCTTCCACACCGCGATCCAGCTGACCCGCGCCGACGCGACCTCCGACGTCGCCCAGGTGCGGCGGGCGATCGAACGTGGGGCCGCGCTCGAGAAGGAACTCCTGATCGACCCGGACTACTTCACCGCGCTCGCGCGGCGGCTTCCGGACGTCGCCGCGCAGGTCCGGATCAAACGGGCCCGGCTGCACAACGAGCTGAGCCGGTACCGCTACGACGCGGTTCTGGTGAAGGAGCCGGCCGGAACCCTGTCCGTCGCGCAGGCGCCGCGCCTGTCGTGGGACGAGATCGGCTCCCTCACCGCGTTGGAGGAGCAGCTCACCGGCGCGGAAACGCTGCGCGTGAGCCGGATCCCGGACGCCCGGCAGATCGCCGAGGTCGAGGCGACCCGCGCGCTGGACGCCGGGGCGCCACTGATCGACGTGCTGGACCTGTTCCGCGCCCCTGCCGGGATCGAGCCGGAGGACGTGCACGAACTCGGGGACCGGCTCGGGTTCCGGGTGTA
Organism: Amycolatopsis azurea DSM 43854; assembly: GCF_001995215.1. GTDB lineage: Bacteria > Actinomycetota > Actinomycetes > Mycobacteriales > Pseudonocardiaceae > Amycolatopsis > Amycolatopsis azurea. Next base: position 147,464 of record NZ_MUXN01000015.1, on the reverse strand, counting down.
CTGCACCTGGTCGGCCGACGGCGCGTTCGAGGCGGTCTTCGTCCACAAGGGACAGCCGGACGCGCTGGTCACCGGGGTGCACCTGCCGGTTTCGGTCGGTACGAATCTGGCCAAGTACGCCACGAGCCCGACGGCCGCGCGCGGTGGCGGTGAACTGGTGCAACGCCTGCGGGACAGGCTCAAGACGGAACTGCCGGACTACATGGTCCCGGCCGCGTTCGTCACGCTGGGCGCCCTGCCGCTGACCGACAACGGCAAGCTCAACACGCGGGCACTGCCGGAAGCCGATCAAGCGGTGCGGCTCGCGGAAAGCCGTCCGGCCGAGACCGCCGCGGAGGAGACGCTGTGCGCGCTCTTCGCCGAGGTCCTCGGGCTGGACGGTGTCGGCGTCGAGGACAACTTCTTCGATCTCGGCGGCCATTCGCTGCTCGCCACCCGGCTCATCAGCCGGGCCCGGACCGAGCTCGGCGCCGAACTGGCCATCCGTGACCTGTTCGAGGCGCCCACGGTCGCCGAACTGGCTGCTCGCGCGGGCGGCGGCGAACCCGCGCGGCCGCCGGTGGTCCGCGTCGAACGTCCTGAACGGATCCCGCTTTCGGCCGCCCAGCGCAGCCTCTGGCTCGTTGACCGGATGGATACGAACGCGGTCGCCTACAACTTCCCGCTGACCTTCCGGTTGCGCGGGCATTTGGACCTCGAAGCCCTGCGTGCCGCCTTGGGCGACGTCCTCGGCAGGCACGAGGTCCTGCGGACGGTGTTCGCCGAGCACGACGGCGAGCCGTACCAGCGCGTTCTCGACGCGCCGGAGATCCCGTTCGCCGTCGAGGAGTGCGACGAGGCCGGGTTGGACGCCCGGATCGCTGAACTGTCGCGGACACCGTTCGACCTGGCGCGGGAGATCCCGGTGCGGCTGCGGGTCCTGCGGCTCGGCGACGGTGACCAGGTGATCTCGGTCGTCCTGCACCACAGCGCGACCGACGAATGGTCCGACCGCCCGTTCCTGGGCGACCTGGCCTCGGCGTATCAAGCCCGCCTCGGCGGGGGGAGTCCCGTGTGGACGGACCTTCCGGTGCAGTACGCCGACTTCGCGCTGTGGCAGAAGGACTTCCTCGACCAGTATGGCGCCGATCAGGTCACCTTCTGGGCCGACGTCTTGCGTGGTGCGCCCGACGAGCTGACGTTGCCGCTGGACCGTCCGCGTCCGCTCCGGCCGACCGGCAGAGGCGGAAAGGTGAAGTCCCCGCTGTCCGGAGAGCTGTCGGCCGCCGTGCGCGACCTGGCGGCGAAGGCGGGAGCGAGCCCGTTCATGGTGCTCCAGGCGGCCGTTGCCGCGTTGCTGCACCGGACTGGCGCCGGGGACGACATCCCGCTGGGCGCCCCTATCGCCGGGCGCACCGACGCGGCGCTCGATGATCTCGTCGGGTTCTTCGTGAACACGCTGGTGCTGCGGACCGATCTGTCCGGTGAGCCGACGTTCGCCGCGTTGCTGGACAGGGTGCGCGAGGCCGATCTGGCCGCGTTCTCCCACGGTGACCTGCCGTTCGAGCGCGTCGTCGAGGAGCTGAACCCGCCCCGGGTGCCGGGGCGCACCCCGCTGTTCCAGGTGATGGTCGGCTACCACCGGCAGTCCGATGCCCAGGACGTGCTCGGCCTGCCCGCCGAGTGGTTCGAGATGGACACCGGCATGGCGAAGTTCGACCTGCACTTCACGATGGTCGACGACGGGGACACCGCCACGCTGATGCTGGAGTACGCCGAGGACCTCGCCGACGCGGGTACGGCCGAACGGTTGCTGACCCGGCTCACGTCCCTGCTGGAGCAGGTCACCGCCGAGCCGGACCGGCCGGTCGCCCTGCTCGACGTCCTCATCGGCGACGAACTCGCGCTGCTCGACCGATGGAACGAGACGGCGCACGAGGTTCCGGTGGTGACGTTGCCGGAGTTGTTCGAGGCGCAGGTGTCGCGGACGCCGGATGCTCCTGCTGTGGTGTTCGAGGGCATGGAGCTTTCGTATGTCGAGTTCAACGCGCGGGCGAATCGGCTGGCCAGGTGGTTGGTCGAGCAGGGAGTGGGTGCGGAGTCGGTGGTGGCGGTGTCGCTGCCGCGGTCACTCGACCTGGTCGTCGCTCTCTACGCCGTCCACAAGGCCGGCGGGGCTTACCTGCCGGTCGACCGCGACTACCCGGCGGATCGCGTCGCCTTCATGCTCGAAGACGCCGCTCCCGCTGTTGTGCTCGACGAATTGCCTGACTTGGACGGCTACTCCGACGAGAATCTGGGCCGGGTGGTGGATCCGTCGTCGCCCGCGTATGTGATCTACACGTCGGGTTCGACCGGGCGGCCCAAGGGTGTCGTGGTGCCTCATGCGGGCATCGTGAACCGGTTGCTGTGGATGCAGGACGAGTACGGTTTGACGGCTGATGATCGGGTGTTGCAGAAGACGCCGTCGAGTTTCGACGTGTCGGTGTGGGAGTTCTTTTGGCCGCTGATCACCGGCGCCACTCTCGTGGTCGCCAAGCCTGAAGGCCACAAGGATCCGGAGTACCTCGCGGAGCTGATCCGCACGGCCGGGATCACCACCGTCCACTTCGTCCCGTCGATGCTCGCCCTGTTCCTGGAGACCGCGGACTGCACAGGGTTGCGCCGCGTGATCTGCAGCGGTGAGGCACTGCCGTCCGAACTGGCCGCCCGCGTCGACGTCCCGCTGTACAACCTCTACGGCCCGACCGAGGCGTCCGTCGACGTGACGGCGTGGCGGGCCGGTGCCGAAACGACTCCGTCCGTCCCGATCGGGCGCCCGGTGTGGAACACGCGGACGTACGTGCTGGACGCCCGGCTCCGGCCGGTCCCGCCGGGTGTTCCGGGCGAGCTGTACCTCGCCGGTGTCCAGTTGGCGCGCGGGTACCTCGCCCGGTCGGGGCTGACGGCTGAGCGGTTCGTCGCCGATCCGTTCGGTGCGGCGGGGAGCCGGATGTACCGCACCGGGGACCTCGCGCGCTGGTCGGACAATGGCGTGCTGGAGTTCCTGGGCCGCGTCGACGACCAGGTCAAGATCCGTGGCTTCCGGGTCGAACTCGGCGAGGTCGAGGCGGCCCTGACCGCGTCGGCGTCCGTCACGCGCGCCGTGGTCGTCGCTCGCGAAGAGCGGCTGGTCGCCTACATCGTCGGCTCCGATGACGGACTGCGGGAAGCGGTGGCCGCGAAGCTGCCCGAGCATATGGTGCCGTCGGCGTTCGTGACGCTCGACGAGATCCCGCTGACCCCGAACGGCAAACTCGACCGCAAGGCCTTGCCCGCGCCCGAGTTCGCGAGCACCGAAGGCCGCGAGCCCCGGAACTCGCGCGAAGAAGCTTTGTGCGCGTTGTTCGCCGACGTGCTCGGAGTCGAGCGAGTCGGGATCGACGACGGGTTCTTCACCCTCGGCGGGCATTCGCTGCTGGTGATGCGGCTGGTCAGCCGGATCTCGGCGAGCCTGGACGCCACCGTGTCGGTCCGCGACGTCTTCGACGCCCCGACTGTCGCGGCGCTGGCCGAAAGGCTCGCGGAACCGTCGGCCCAGCCGGTCCTGAGCGCCGGGAACCGGCCCGGCGTGCTGCCGCTTTCGCCCGCGCAGCAACGCTTGTGGTTCCTGTACCGGCTCGAAGGCGTCACGCCCACCTACAACATCCCGCTCGCCTGGCGCCTGCACGGCGAACTGGACGCGGACGCGCTGCGTGCGGCGATCGGCGACGTCGTCGAGCGGCACGAAACCCTCCGGACCGTGTTCGTCGAGGAAGGCGACGTCGTCACGCAGCGGATCCTCACCGACGCGCGCCCGGACGTCGTGTTCACCGAGGCCGGGGATCTGACGGCGCAGCTGTCCGCCGAAGCCGGTCGCGGATTCGCCCTCGACGAGGAACTCCCGATCCGGGCCAAGGTCTTCGCCGTGTCGCCGCGTGAACACGTCCTCCTGCTGGTGCTGCATCACGTCGCCACGGACGAAGGCTCGCAGGGACCGCTGATGGCCGATCTCGCGGCGGCGTACTCAGCACGCCTCGCTGGTCGCGATCCACAGTGGACTGCTATGCCGGTCCAGTACGCGGATTACGCCTTGTGGCAACGGGAACTGCTCGGTTCGACGGCTTCCGGGCATATCGACTTCTGGCAGGAAGCCCTGGCGGGCCTGCCGGACGAGCTGGCCCTGCCAGCGGACCGGCCACGTCCGGCCGAGTCGAGCCACCGCGGTGGTCTCGTCACCTTCCCGATCGACGCAGGGCTGACCGGACGTGTGCGCGAGATCGCGCGGCGGCACGACGTCAGCATGTTCATGCTGGCGCAGGCCGCGGTCGCGGTGCTGCTGCACCGGCTCGGGGCCGGGGACGACATCCCGCTCGGCGCGCCGAGTTCCGGCCGCGCCGACGAACGGCTGGAGCCGCTGGTCGGCTTCTTCGTGAACTCGCTCGTCCTGCGCACCGACCTGTCCGGCGATCCGGCGTTCGCCGAGCTGCTCTCACGGGTGCGGGCGACGGACCTCGCCGCCTTCGAACACCAGGACCTGCCGTTCGAGCGGCTGGTCGACGCGGTCAACCCGGAGCGCTCGCTGGCCAGGCATCCGTTGTTCCAGACGATGGTGGTCTACCTGCCCGAACCCGGCGACGGGCTGACGCTGCCCGGCCTGCGTGCCGAGCGGGAGGACCTCGCGCAGGGGGTCGCCAAGTTCGATCTCGAATTCGGGTTCCTGGAGAACGCCGACGGGATCTCGGGCGCGATCGAGTACAGCGCCGACCTGTTCGATCACGAGACGGCCGAAGGGTTCGCGCGGCGCTTGGTCTCCGTGCTGGAGCAGGTGGCCGCAGATCCCGCGCTCCCGGTCGGCGCGTTCGAGGTCCTCGGCGAGAACGAGCGCGCGCTGCTCGACCGATGGAACGAGACGGCGCACGAGGTTCCGGTGGTGACGTTGCCGGAGTTGTTCGAGGCGCAGGTTTCGCGGGCTCCGGATGCTCCTGCTGTGGTGTTCGAGGGCATGGAGCTTTCGTATGTCGAGTTCAACGCGCGGGCGAATCGGCTGGCCAGGTGGTTGGTCGAGCAGGGAGTGGGTGCGGAGTCCGTGGTGGCGGTGTCGCTGCCTCGCTCGCTCGATCTGGTCGTCGCGCTGTACGCGGTCCACAAGGCGGGCGGGGCGTATCTACCGCTCGACAAGGACTATCCGGCCGACCGTCTGGCCTTCATGCTCGAAGACGCGGCTCCCACCGTCGTTCTCGGCGAACTGCCGGTTCTGGACGGCTACTCGGGCGAGAACCTGGGCCGGGTGGTGGATCCGTCGTCGCCCGCGTATGTGATCTACACGTCGGGTTCGACCGGGCGGCCCAAGGGCGTTGTGGTGCCTCATGCGGGCATCGTGAACCGGTTGCTGTGGATGCAGGACGAGTACGGTTTGACGGCTGATGATCGGGTGTTGCAGAAGACGCCGTCGAGTTTCGACGTGTCGGTGTGGGAGTTCTTTTGGCCGCTGATCACCGGCGCCACTCTCGTGGTCGCCAGGCCCGAGGGGCACAAGGATCCGGTGTACCTCGCTGAACTGATCCGCGACCAGCGGATCACCACTGTCCACTTCGTCCCGTCGATGCTGGAAGCGTTCCTCGCCGAAGAACCGCGGTGGCACGACGTACGCCGGGTGCTGTGCAGCGGCGAGGCACTGTCGCCGGAACTGGCCGCTCGCGTGGACGTCCCCCTGCACAACCTCTACGGGCCGACCGAGGCGTCGGTGGACGTGACCTCCTGGGAGGTCGTCGACGACACCGTCCCCATCGGACGTCCAGTGTGGAACACGCGGACGTACGTGCTGGACGCGCGACTCCGGCCGGTCCCGCCGGGCGTGGCAGGCGAGCTGTACCTGGCGGGCGCGCAACTCGCGCGCGGCTACCTCGGCCGAGCCGGGCTGACCGCCGAGCGGTTCGTGGCCAACCCGTTCGCGGCGGGGGAGCGGATGTACCGCACGGGCGACCTCGCGCGGTGGCGCGCCGACGGCGTGCTCGACTACCTCGGTCGCGCCGACGACCAGGTCAAGCTGCGCGGGTTCCGGATCGAACTCGGTGAGATCGAGTCGGTGCTGTCCGCGCGGGTGGTCTTGCGAGAAGGCAGGCTCGTCGCCTACCTGACCGGGGATGTCGACGTCGAAGAAGTCCGGCGGCTGGCCGAGGCCGCTCTGCCGGAGTACATGGTGCCGTCGGCGTTCGTGGTGCTGGACGCGTTCCCGTTGACCCCCAACGGGAAGCTGGACCGTAAGGCGCTGCCGGCCCCGGACTTCGCCGTCGCGGTCTCCGGCGACGCACCCCGGACGCCGCGAGAAGAGCTGCTCGCGTCGCTCGTCGCCGGTGTCCTCGGGCTGGAGAAGGTCGGCGTCCACGACGACTTCTTCCGCCTCGGCGGGGACAGCATCGTCGCGATGCAGCTGGTCGGCCGCGTGCGGAGTGCCGGGCTGCTGCTCAGCCCGCGTGACGTCTTCCGGCACCGGACCGTCGCGGCCCTGGCCGAGGTCAGTTCGGTACGGCTCGACGCGACCGCGTCGGCGAGCGGGAAGCCGTTGGTGGAGCTCGACGCGGGCGAACGCGCCGAGATCGTCGACGTCGCGCCGGACACGGCCGAGGTGTGGCCGCTGACGCCGTTGCAGGCCGGGTTGCTGTTCCACGCGACGATGGACGGCGGCGGACCCGACGTCTACACCGTCCAGGTGTCGTTCGACCTCCACGGGCCGCTCGATCCCGCTCGGTTGCGCGACGCCGCTCAAGCCCTCGTCGACCGGCACGCCGTCCTGCGCACGGGCTACCGCTACCTCGCGTCCGGCCGTCCGGTCGCGCTGGTGGCGCGTTCGGTCACGGTTCCCTGGCGCTTCGTGGCGTCGTCGGACGCCGTCGAGGCGGAGATGGCGCACGACCGGCGCCGGTTCGATCCGGAGTCCGCGCCGCTGCTGCGGTTCCTGCTGATGGCACTGCCCGATGGACGGCACCGGCTGGTGTTCACCCACCAGCACGTCCTGCTCGACGGCTGGTCGGTTCCGCAGCTGTTCGCCGAGCTTTCCCAGCTGTACGCGGGCGCCGGCCTGACACCGGCTCGGCAGTACAGCGACCACCTCGGCTGGCTCGGGGAGCAGGATCGGGAGGCGGCTGAAACCGCTTGGCGGCAGGCGCTCGACGGGCTCACCGAGCCGACGCACCTCGTCCCGCACGATCCCCAGCGGGTCTCGGCGCTGCCGGATCGCCTGTCCCTGGAGCTGCCGGAGCGGGCGACCGGCGCGCTGACCGAACTCGCGCGCTCACGCGGGCTGACGCTGAACACCCTCGTCCAGACCGCGTGGAGCATCGTGCTCGGCAGGCTGACCGGCCGGTCGGACGTCGTGTTCGGCGCGACGGTCGCCGGACGACCGCCCGAGCTGGCCGGGGTCGAGCGGATGATCGGCCTGTTCATCAACACGATCCCGGTGCGGATCGCGGTCGACCCCGCCGAAGAACTGGGCGCGCTGCTCGACCGGGTCCAGGACGAGCAGTCCGGCCTGCTGGCGCACCAGCACTTCGGGCTCGCCGACATCCAGCGTGGCGCCGGGCTGGGGGAGCTGTTCGACACGCTGATGGTGTTCGAGAGCTACCCGGGCGCGGACGAGGACGAGACCGGCGCCGGGCTGCGCGGGGAGATCGTGCGCCACGAGGACTCCACGCACTATCCGCTCACGTGGGCGGTGGAACCCGGAACCCGGTTGAAACTCACCGCGGAGTACCGCTCCGACCTGTTCGAGGCCGGCCTTCCGGAACGTCTTCTCCCCGCGATGGAACGGGTGCTCGCCGCGATGGTGTCCGATGTGGACACTCCGGTCGGCAGGGTCGACATCCTGCCCGATGCCGATCTCGACCTGATCGTGCGCGAGTGGAACGGGACGGCGCTCGACGTCAGCCCGTCCACTGTGGCCGGTCTGTTCGAGGACCAGGTCCGGCGTTCGCCCGGCGCGACGGCGGTGGTGTCCGGCGAGGTCGCCTGGTCGTTCACCGAGCTGAACCAGCGCGCCAACCGGCTCGCCAGGGCCCTGGTCGCCCACGGGATCGGCCCGGAGGACTTCGTCGCCCTGGCGTTGCCGCGTTCGGCGGACGTCCTGCTGGCGGTCCTCGCGATCCACAAGGCGGGGGCCGCGTACCTGCCGCTCGACCCGGACCACCCGGCGGACCGGCTGGTCGCGATGCTGGCCGACGCGCGGCCCAAGGTGATCCTGACCGAGCCCGAGCTGCTGGAGTCGTTGCCGAGGAACGAGATCGAGACGCTGGCGCTGTGCGCGCTCGTCACCGAGGACCGGCAGGCGCACGACCTCACCGACCGGGACCGCGTCCGCCCGCTCGACCCGGAACATCCGGCGTACGTGATCTACACGTCGGGTTCGACGGGGACACCCAAGGGAGTCGTCGTCCCGCATCGCGGTGTGGTGAACCTGTTCCACAGCCACCGCGCCACGCTGCACCGGCCCGCGGTCGAGGCCACCGGCAAGCCGCATCTGAGCGTGGGGCACGCGTGGTCGTTCTCCTTCGACGCCTCCTGGCAGCCGCAGTTGTGGCTGCTCGACGGGCACGCCGTGCACATCGTGGACGAGGAAACCCGGCGCGATCCGGAACTCCTCGCCGCGATGATCGAACGGGACGGCTTCGACTTCATCGAGGTCACGCCGTCGTTCTTCGTACAGATGGCGGAGGCCGGTCTGCTCGACGGGGACCGGTGCCCGCTGGCCGTGATCGGCGTCGGTGGTGAGGCGGTACCGGAGAGTCTCTGGCGTCGTCTAGCCACTTTGGACGGAACCGAAGCGTTCAATCTGTACGGTCCTACCGAGTCCACAGTGGACGCTCTGGTGGCGCGGATCGGCGACAGTGACAGGCCGCTGGTCGGCCGTCCGGTCGCGAACACCCGCGCCTATGTGCTGGACGCGTCGTTGCGGCCGGTGCCGCCCGGGGTCACCGGTGAGCTGTACCTCGCCGGTTCCGGTCTCGCCCGGGGCTACCTCGGGCGCGCGGCGCTGACGTCGGAGCGGTTCGTGGCCGATCCGTTCGGCCCGGCTGGCGCCCGGATGTATCGCACCGGCGACCTCGCCCGGTGGACCGCGGACGGCCGGCTGGACTTCGGCGGGCGCGCCGACGACCAGGCGAAGATCCGCGGGTTCCGGGTCGAACCGGGTGAGGTCGAAGCCGTGCTCGAACGGCACGGCGACGTCACGCGGGCCGTCGTTGTGGTGCGTGAGGACCGGCCGCGCGTCAAGCAGCTGGTGGCGTACGTGGTGTCCACTGTGGATCGCGCGGAGCTGCGGCGGTTCGCGGCCGAGACGTTGCCGGAGTACATGGTCCCGGCGGCGTTCGTCGCGCTCGACGTGCTTCCCGTACTGTCCAACGGGAAGCTGGACCGCAAGGCACTGCCCGCCCCGGACTACGCCGAGTTGGCCGGCGGGCGGGCACCCGAGACCGCGTACGAGAAGACGTTGTGCGCGCTCTTCGCGGAAGTGCTCGACGTACCAGGACTCGGTGCCGACGACGACTTCTTCGCCCTGGGCGGGGACAGCATCGTCGCGATGCGGCTGGTCAGCCGGGCTCGCGCGGCAGGGCTGAAGATCACGCCGCACGAGGTGTTCGCGCGCCGGACGGTCGCCGCGCTGGCCGAGGTCGCCGAGAGCCTGGAGGACGACGGCGCCATCGCGCCGACGCCGATCATGCACGCGCTGCGCGAACTCGGCGGGCCGATCGCGGGCTACCACCAGGCGGCGCTGCTCCAGACGCCGTCCGGGATGACCGGCGAGCAGCTGAACAGCGTGATCGGCGCTGTCGTGGAGCGGCACGACATGCTGCGCGCGCGGCTCGACCGGTCGGTGGACGGCTGGGCGCTCCGGGTCGCCGAGTCCGTCGACGTCGTCCTCGAACGCGTCGATGCTTCGGACGGCGATCTGTTCGCGCTGATCGAGCGGCACGCGGAGCCGACGCGGTCCCGCCTGGACCCGGACGCCGGCGTGATGCTGAGCGCGACGTGGTTCGACGCGGGATCGGCAGGGCCCGGCAGGTTGCTGCTGATGATCCATCACCTGGCCGTCGACGGCGTTTCGTGGCGGATCCTGCTGCCGGACCTCGCTTCCGCGTGGGAGTCGGTCGCTCTCGGTGCGGCGCCGGATCTGCCCTCAGCGGACACTTCGTTCCGGCGGTGGTCGCGAGCGCTGTCCACTCAGGACCGCGGCGGCGAGCTGGATCGATGGAAGTCGGTGCTGGGTGGTGCGGATCCGCTGGAGCTGGACCGGCCGCTCGACCCCGGTCGGGACGTGCTGGGCACTGTGAAGAAGCTGTCGCTGACATTGCCCGCCTCGCGGACGGCGCCGCTGTTGTCGCGGGTGCCGTCGGCGTTCGGGGCGACGATCAACGACGTCCTGCTCACCGGGCTCGCGCTCGCCGTCGCCCGGTGGCGCCGCGACGGGGGACGGGCGGTGCTGGTCGACGTCGAGGGACACGGCCGCGAAGAGGACCTGGCCGGTGGTGCGGACCTTTCGCGGACGGTCGGCTGGTTCACCAGTGTCGTCCCGGTGTGCCTGGACCTGGGCGACCTCGACCTGGACGACGCGTTCGCGGGCGGGGCGGCCGCCGGTGTCGCGCTGGAACGGGTCCAGGCGCAGCTGGACGGGCTGCCGGACGGCGGGATCGGGCACGGTCTGCTCCGATATCTCGATCCGCGGACCGGTCCTGAACTCGCGAAGTTCGCGAAGCCGCAGATCGAGTTCAACTACCTCGGCCGGATCGGCGTCCCCGAAGCGACCGACTGGTCGTACGCGGCGGAAGCCGAGGCGGCCGAAATCGGGGCGGACGAAGAAATGCCGGTCTCGCACGCCCTGACGGTCAACGCCCTCACCGAGGACCGCCCCGGCGGCACCGAACTGGGCGCACAATGGTCCTGGCCGGAGGCGATGCTGACCGAAGAGTCGGTACGGGACCTGGCGGAGGACTGGTTCACCGCGCTGGACGCGCTCACACGCCGGGCTGATTCATCGGATACACCAAAGGAGAACAAGCCATGACGAACCCGTTCGAGAACCCCGACGGTACGTACCTGGTGCTGGTCAACGACGAGGGCCAGCACAGCCTGTGGCCCGAGTTCGTCGAGGTCCCGGCGGGCTGGACGACGAAGTTCGGCCCGGCCTCGCGTCCGGAGTGCCTGGAATACGTCGAGACCAACTGGACGGACCTGCGGCCCGTTTCGCTCGTCAAGGCCATGGAGTCCTGACGTCGTGTCCTGAGGTCGTGTCCGTGAAGGACTCCTTGAGGGACCCAGAGTCCCTCAAGGAGTCCTTCACGGACTTGCGTTGTTCAGAAGCACGACCGAATTCGGCCATAAAACGTGAGTACGGTTCGCGTTATGGATCGAAGAGCTTTCATGGTGACCGCCGGAGGTGCGGCGGCAGGGGCGGCGATGCTGCCGGGTCAGGCGGAGGCGCAGCCCCAGACGCAGGCGAAGTGGGGTCCACAATGGCCCGTCGTCCGGTTCAACATCATCAGTGACATCCAGGGCGATCTCACGGACTTCGGCAAGGCGCTCGACGATCTGAACGCGGTCAACCCGGGCAGCGCGGGACTCGGCATCGCGGGTGACCTCACTCCGCGTGGCTACGACTTCGAGTACGGCCAGCTTCGCGAGACCTTCGACAAGCACCCGCATCCGCGTCAGGTCGCCTGGGCCATCGGCAACCACGAGTTCTACGTCCCGAAGTGGCGGGATCCCGACACACTCGCCCAGGAAACCTGGCCCAACGGGACGACCGAGGACTCGCTCTTTCGCAGTTTCTACCGGTTCGCGGGACGCAACACCGTCTACAACGAGACGTCGTTCGGCGGTGTCCCGGTGCTGTGCCTCGGAACCGAGCGCTACGCCAAGTACCACGACCCCAAGCTGTGGGACGAGGTCTGGATGAGCGACCGGCAGTTCACCTGGCTCGAACAGCGTCTCCGGTACTGGTCGCTCCGGCGCAGCCCGGTGATGGTGCTGACCCATCACCCGCTGCCCAACACCGTTTCCGGCACGCACAACAAGCTCTACCGCTCCGACTACCTCCAGCCCGACAGGCTGCTGTCGATCCTCGGCCGTTACAAGGACGTGTTCCTGTTCTCCGGGCACACGCACTGGGACCTGAACCTGTCGGACTGGGTCGTCCGGCGGGTGGTCCCGGGTACCGGCAACCTCGAAGGGTTCACCGTGGTGAACACCGCCGCCGTCCAGACCGGTTGGACGGACGACGGCAAGGGTGGCGAGGTGTCGCTCGGCGGCGCGTTCAACCAGGGGCTGCAAGTCGAGGTCTCGCCCGGTTCGGTGGTCATCAAGGCCCGCGACTTCACCACCAAGACCTGGCTGAAGCAGATCACCGTTCCCCTGCACGACTCCTGGGGATTCCCGCACTGACCGTGGACGCGCAGGTGGGCTTCGGTACAGGTGGTCGTGAGTGGTAAGTGGTGTTCTAACGACACTTACCACTCACGACCAACCCGACCCACTCGATACCGGCGCTTGCCCGCTTGCGGTACATGAAGGCCCCCTTCCTTGCGCCAGGCGCAAGGAAGGGGGCCTTCATGTACTCCGTTGTGGCTACTGGGTTTCTGGGGCGGCGGCTGCGCGCATGAACCGCCTCACGTCCGTGTCGCGAAAGCCACTTTCGCGACGTCTGGTGTCCCGAAAGCGGCGTTCGCGACACCTCCGGGCCGGCCCCGTTTCTGCCCGAGAATGGCTCAGTTGGCCGGTTTGACCTCGGTCTTCGGGTCGCCGTCGACCGCCGCGGTGAGCTGCGGGACGATCCGGTCGAGCACGTACGGCAGGCTCAGCACGGTCACGAAGGAGACCGCGCTGCCATAGGTGCCCTCGTTCTCGATGAACACCTCGCGCTTCTCCTTCGCCACCTTCAGTCCGGTGTAGAGCGCGTCCTTGCCGAGGATCTCCTGCGCCTTGGCCGGGGTGTCGATGAGCCACACGAGCGCGTCGCGGTCGAGCAGGTCGGTCCGCTCCGCGCTGAGGCTCTTGCCGAACTTGTCGCCGATGGCGGCGTCGAGGTCGGCGGGCAGCTTGAAGCCGAGCGACTGGAGGATCCGCGAGCGCGGGTCCTGGCTGCCGTAGACGAAGTAGCCCTCGTAGGTCGACGCCATCAGGGCCGACTTGCCCTCGAACTCCGGGTGCTCCTTGCGGACCTGGGCGAACTTGTCCTCGACGCCCTTGACCAGCTCGTTGGCCTTGGTCGCGCGTCCGACGGCCTGGCCGACCTTCTTGGTCGCCTCCTGCCACGGGATGCCGTAGTCGTTGTACTCCTTGGGCTGCGCGACGACCGGGACGCCGATCTGGCCCAGTTTGTCGTACTGCTCCTTGGTGAGCCCGGAGTACAGCGCGATGATCAGGTCCGGCTTCAGCGCGGCGATCTTCTCGTACTGCGGCCCGTCGACGTCCTTGAGGACCTCGGGCAGCGCGGCGCCGCCGAGTTTGTCGGTCGCCCACGGGGCGATGGTGCCGGGGAACTTGCCGAGCCATTCGGTGACCCCGACCGGGACCACGCCGAGGGCGAGCAGCGCGTCCTGTTCGGTCAGGCCGACCGTGACGACCCGCTTGGGCTCCTGCGTGATGGTGGTGCTGCCGTACTTGTGCTCGATGGTCGTCGGGAACGCGTTCGCGTCGACCGCGGAACCGGCGGAGTTCTGCGCGGCCGGGGTGGCCGACTCGCCGCCTCCTCCGCATGCGGTGAGCGAGGCGGCCAACACCAGGGAGGACGCCAGCAAGCCGGCGGTCTTCAGGCGCCCGCGCACGGCGGAGAGGGTGGGGATTCGGGCCATCATCCGTCCTTCGTGATCGGCGATCCGGCGAGACGCCGGATTAATCGAGAATCAGGTTTGGCTAACCTAAGACGCCGACCGGCCGATTGCAACCGGTGACGCTGCGTCCCGGGTCACGTCCGTGAACGGTTGTCCGACCAGGCCGCCCACAGCGTTGCGTATTGACCGCCGGAGGCCACGAGTTCGTCGTGTGTCCCGCTTTCGACGACCGCACCGGCGTCGAGCACGACGACGCGGTCCGACGCCGCCGCCTGTGTCAGCCGGTGCGCGACGACGAGACCGGTCCGGCCTTCGAGCGCGGCGGCCGCGGCGGCTTCGAGGGTCTTCGCGCCCGCGCTCCCGGCTTCGGCGGTGGCCTCGTCGAGGATCGCGATCGGCGGATCCGCCAGCACCAGCCTGGCCAGCGCCAGCTGCTGGGACTGGGTGACGGTCAGCTGATGCCCGCCTTCGCCGACGACGGTCGCGAGACCTTCTCCCAGCGCCTCCGCCCAGCCGCGCGCGCCTACTTTCTCCAGCGCCGCCAGCAGTTCCGCGTCGGACGCGCCGGGCCGGGCGAGCCGCAGGTCGTCCGCCAGCGAACCGGCGAAGACGTGCACCTCCTGGCTGATCAGCGCGACCGCCTGCCGGGTGGCGGACGGCCCGAGTTCGTCGAGCGGCACCCCGCCGACGGAGATCGTGCCCGAGCCCGGGGTGTGGATCCCGGCGATGAGCTTGGCCAGCGTCGTCTTCCCGGCGCCGCTCGCGCCGACCAGCGCGACCCGCTCGCCGGGGGCGAGGCTCAGGTCGACGTCGCGCAATACCGGGTGACCGTCCACATAGGAATGGGAGATCCCGGCCGCTTTCACCGAGGCGTCAAGGGGTTTCGCGGGCAGTTCCGGTTCGCGCGGCGCGGGCAGGTCGGCGACACCGATCAGCCGGGCGAGGCTCGCGGCGGCCGCCTGCGCGTCGTCCACCAGTGCCAGCGCGGTGTTGATCGGGCCGAACAGACTGTGGAAGTACAGCGCCGCGGCCGTCGCCGCGCCGACGGTCACCGCGTCGGCGCCCACCAGCAGGAAACCGGCCGCGAGGACGGCCGAGAGACCGACGAACTCGGCGAGGTTGAGCCGGGCGAAGAACTTCGTCATCAGCCTGACCCCGCGCAGCATCAGGTCCATCGCGCCCTCGGACCGCTGCCGGACCCGTTCCACGTGGGCGTCGGCGAGCCGGAACGCGCGGACGGTCTTCGCGCCGCCGATCGTGTCGAGCAGCTGCTGCTGCTGCGAACCCGTCGCGATCCGCTGCTTCGCGTACAACGGCACGGCGTTGCGGACGTACCAGCGCACGGTGTGCAGCTGGATCGGCGTCGCGAGCAGCGCGGCCAGGAGGAATCGCCAGTCGAGGACGGCGAGGGCGCCGAGGGTCAGCACGATGGTGAGCACCGAGCGGCCCAGTTCGGGCAACGCCTCGCGGACCGCCCTCGCGACCACCGTGACGTCGTTGGTGACCCGGGCGGTCAGGTCGCCGGAGCCCGCGCGTTCGACCTGCTCCAGCGGCAGGCCGAGTGCCCTGTCGACGAACCGTTCGCGCAGTTCCGCGAGCAGCGTTTCGCCGAGTTTCGCGGTCAGCGAGACACCGAGCGCCGTCGCGATCGCCTGCGCGACGGCGACCAGGACCAGCCCCACCACCGGGGTGGTCAGCTCGGTCGCGGGCCGTTTCTCGATGACGAGATCGACGATGTGGCCCAGCAGGCGGGCGGTGAGCAGGCCGATCGCGGTCGCGCAGACGAGCATCAAGAGCGCGCCCGCGGCGCGGGCCTTCGACGTGCGGACCAGTTCGCCGAGAACGGCGCGGATCCGCTTGCCGTCGGCGGTGGGGAGGAGTTCGCGGGTCATGACAGCACCGCCGCGCGGTAGTCGGCGCGGTCGCGGGCGAGTTCGGCGTGGCCGCCCTCGCCGGTGACCCGGCCGCCGTCGAGGACGACGACGCGATCGGTCACGGCGAGCAGTGCGGGACTCGTGGTCACCAGGATCGTGGTCCGTCCTCGTCGTAGCCGGGCGAGCCCGGTGGCGATCTTCGCCTCGGTCACGGTGTCCACCGCCGTCGTCGGGTCGTGGACGACGAGCACCGGCGCGTCGGCGGCGAGCGCTCGGGCGAGGGCGACGCGTTGCCGCTGGCCGCCCGAGAGTGAGCGTCCGCGTTCGGTGACCGTGGTCGCGGTGCCGTCCGGCAGCGCCGCCGCCACCTCGTCCGCCGCGGACGCGGCCAACGCCTCGTCCGGGTCGGTCCCCACGTTTTCGGCCAGCGTGCCTTCGAACAGATCCGCGTCGTGCGCGGCGATCAGGACGACCTCCCGCACTCGATCGGGGTCCACAGTGGACAGATCGACGCCGTCGACGTGGACGGTGCCCGCGGTCGGGTCGCCCGCGCGGCCGAGGCAGTCGAGCAGATCGGTCGCGGCGACGGGATCAGCGGCGACGACGCCGATCAGCTGCCCGGCGGGGATTTCGAGGTCGACACCGCGGAGGCTGCCGTAGGAGACCTCGGTCAGCCGGACGGTCCCGGTCGAGGGGGAGGGGAGTTCGCCGTCGCCCGGTTCGACCGCCGCCGGCGTGGTCAGCAGGCCGGCGACCCGGGACGCCGACGCGCGGCCCTGCGCCAGCTGGCCGTTGACCCACGCGAAGATCAGGAACGGGGTGAGCAGGAACTGCGCGAGCCCCACGGCCGCGACGAGGTCGCCGACGCTGATCGATCCGGACGACGCGAGGTTTCCGCCGACGAGGGCGACGATCGCGATGAAGACGCCGGTCAGCGCGAGTACCGCGCCGTCGTGCCAGGCCTTGGCCCGCGCGGCGCGCAAGGTGGCCTTGAGCGAGTTCTGGCTGGTGTCGCGATACCGCGCGACCGCGGCCGGTTCGGCGCCGATGCCCTTGAGCACCCGCAGGCCGGAGACCAGATCCGTGGCGACGCCCGAGGCGTGCGCGGAACGCTCCTGTTCGGCCTCGCTGCGGCGTTCCAGCGGTTTGCCGATGAGGTGCGCCAGGTACAGCAGCGGCGGTGTCCCCAGCAGGACGAGGAGACCCAGCGGCAGCGAGATGCGCAGCAGGGCGACGGCGCTGACCAGGACCCCGGCGAGGGCGGCGATCCCGAACGGCAGTGCCGCGTTCACGACCCCGACCCGCTGGGCGTCGCTGGTGCCGATGTTGACCAGCTCACCCGCCAGCTTGCCGCTTTCGGCGCCGCCACCGGGATGCAGGACGCGCCTGCTGATCGCGATGCGCAGGTCGTGCGCCGCCCGGAGCGAGGCGCCTTCCGCCGCGCGCGCGGCGAACCGGTAGCTGTAGGACAGTCCGGCGAAGACCACGCCGAGCACGGCGAGCCAGAACACGAGCGTGCCCGCCGAACCGCCGTCGACGGCCTGGTCGATGACCACGCCGATGATCACCGGTACGAGTGCTTCGCCGCCCTGATGCCCGGCGGCGAGCACGGACGCGAGCGTGACACGGCGTCGCTGTCCGGAGATCGCCTGGCGCAGGACGCTCCGGCTGGTGGTGGCCGTTGCGGGCACCGGCGCCTCCGTTCTTCGGGGTAGGTAAGGCTAGTCTAAGTTGATACCTCGTTGAGGTGAACTCCGGCGCCTCATCAGTGAGGAGGGTCCCGTGGTCGTCACCGAACGCGCGCCCGCGACGTCCCCGCCGAGCACGGCGGCACGGACGTTCCGCGCCGGCGGTCTGGTGCTCGGGCTCGCCCTGCTGGCGCTCGTGTTCCTGCTCAGCATCTGGGTGGGGTCCAAGAGCATCCCGTTCACCTCGACCTGGTCGGTGCTGTGGCACAACGACGGCTCGACCGACGCGGTGATCATCCACGACCTCCGCATCCCGCGGACCCTGCTCGGTCTCGTCGTCGGCGCGGCGCTCGGCCTCGCGGGCGCGGTGATGCAGGCCCTGACCCGGAACCCGCTCGCCGATCCCGGTCTGCTCGGGGTCAACACCGGCGCCGCGGCCGCGGTCGTCTCGGGGATCGCGTTCGCCGGTGTCACGAGCGTGCTCGGCTACATCTGGTTCGCCTTCGCCGGAGCGGCGATCGCCTCGGTCGTGGTGTACGTCCTCGGCTCGGCGGGCCGCAGTGCCACGCCGGACCGCCTCGTGCTCGCCGGTTCGGCCGTCATGGCGGTCCTTCAGGCGTACATCGTCGGTGTGCTGCTGCTGATGCCCGAGACGTTCAACCAGTTCCGGTTCTGGAACGTCGGCTCGCTCAGCGGCCGGAAATGGGACGTGTTCTGGCAGATCTCGCCGTTCGTGGCGATCGGCGTGATCATCGCGCTGCTGCTCGCCCGGCCGCTCAACGTCCTCGCGCTCGGCGACCAGACCGGCAAGGCGCTCGGCGCCCACGTGGGTCGCACCCGCGTGTTCGGCGCGATCGTCGTGATGCTGCTCTGCGGCGCGGGGACCGCGGCGATCGGACCGGTCCTGTTCCTCGGGCTCGCCGTGCCGCACGCCGCGCGCATGCTGGTCGGCCCGGATCAGCGCTGGGTCCTGCCGTACTCGATGCTGCTCGCGCCGATCGCGCTGATCGGCGCCGACATCGTCGGCCGTGTGCTGAACCCGCCGGAGGAACTGCAGGCGGGCATCGTCGTCGCGTTCCTCGGGGCACCGGTGTTCATCGCGTTGTGCCGGCGCAGGAAGCTGGCCCGGCTGTGACAACGAAGGAGCGCCCGCCGATGACCACCCGCGTCCTGCGCACCCCGGGCGGGGGGCTGTCGCTGCGCGTCACGCCGCGGGCGGCGATCGTCGTCGTACTGCTGGCCGTGGCCGTGTTCTTCGTCGGCGCGGTCAGCATGACCACCGGCGACTACCCGCTGAGCGTCGGTGAAGTCATCCAGACGCTGTTCGGCTTCGGCGACCGCGCCACCGAGTTCATCGTGACCACGCTGCGGCTGCCGCGGCTGCTGACCGCGCTGCTGGTCGGCGGCGCGCTCGCGGTCAGCGGCGCGATCCTGCAAAGCCTGTCCGGGAACCCCTTGGGCAGCCCCGACTTCATCGGCTTCACCGAAGGCGCGGCCGCCGGCGCGCTGCTGACGATCATCGTGGTGCACGGCGGGATGCTCCAGGTCTCGTTCGGCGCGCTCGTCGGCGGCGTCGCGACCGCGGCGCTGATCGCGCTGCTCGCGTTCAAGGGCGGCGTGCACACCTTCCGGCTGATCCTCGTCGGGATCGGGGTGAACGCGATGCTCATCGCGTTCAACTCCTACCTGATCACCCGGGCCGCCCAGCAGGACGGCCTGGCGGCGCAGGCGTGGCTGGTCGGCGGCCTCAACGGGCGCGGCTGGGAGCACGTCGTCCCGGTCGCGATCGCCATCGCCGTCCTGGTCCCGCCCGCCTTCGTCTACGGCAGAAGGCTTTCCCTGCTGGAGATGGGCGACGACTCGGCCATGGGACTCGGCGTGCCCGTCCAGCGGAGCCGGATCGTGCTCCTCGGTGTCAGCGTCGGGCTGTGTTCGATCGCGACGGCGGCCGCCGGGCCGATCGCGTTCCTCGCCCTCGCCGCGCCTCAGCTGGCGAAACGGCTCACCCGGTCTTCGGGACCCGGGCTCGCCGCGGCCGCGCTGATGGGCATGCTCCTGCTGGTGACGAGCGATCTGGTCACCCAGCAGTTCCTGGCCGGCCTGCCGGTCGGTCTGGTGACCGGGGCCATCGGCGGGCTGTACCTGGCCTGGCTGCTGGTGTCCCGGCGCGGGGTCAGCCGAGCGGCGCGCTGACCGGCTCGATCGGCGCGGGCTCGCCGAAGCGGGCCAGCGCCAGCGCCGCCGAGACCGCGAGCACGAAACCGACCGCCGCCACCACCGCGAACCCGGGCCGCGTGGTGTCGCCCAGCACGAGAACCCCGATCAGGGAGGGGAAGACGGTCTCGCCGATCACCATCATCGCGGTCGAGGTGGTGACACTGCCGCGTTGCAGCGCGGTGGCGTAGAACAACATCGCCAGCGCGCCCGCCACGCCGAGGGTGTACGTGGCCGGGTCGGTCAGCAGGTCCAGCGGGGCGAGGCTGGTGAGCACCCGGCCGGACAGGGCGACCACGCCGAAGCACAGCCCGGCGATCAGGCCCAGCGCCGGCGTCCGGATCCGTCGCGACGCGCGGCCGGCGAACATCCCGGCGATGCCGAGGACGACCACCGACCCGACCAGCACGAGGCGGAACCCCAGCCCGGTCGCGTCCGAGCCCTCGCTCTCGGCCGACATCCCGAGCAGCGCGAGCCCGGCGCAGACGACCGCGACCGCCGTCCACTCGCGACGGCCCAGCCGGACGCCGAGCACCCGCGCCGCGACGGCGGTGACGGCGAGGCTCCCCGCCAGCGCCGCCTGGACCACGAACAGCGGCAGCACCCGCAGGGCGGCGAGCTGGGCGACGAACCCGATGACGTCCAGGGCGAGGCCCGCGACGAACTTCCACTGCCGCAGCACGCGCACGAGAAGCCGGGGATCGACACGGTCTTCGGTGCCTGAAGTCGCCTTCGCCGCTATCGCCTGCATCACCGAAGCGACGCCGTACGCACAGGCCGCGAAGAGCGCGCAAATCAGTCCCCACCACATGAAGCGTCAGCCTAGTCCTGTCCGATGTGTAGAGTGGCCGGATGTCGAACACGAGTTCGAGCGCCGCCGAGCCGGTCGACCGGGCCTGGCCGGACGGGATCGCCGAGGACGAAGCCGGGATCCAGTGGGACTTCCTGCGCTTCCTCCGCGCGACCGCGGTCAACAAGGTCGCCGGGCTGACCAGGGAGCAGGCCGCCGCGACACCGCTGCCCGCGTCCCCGCGGACCAGCGCGCTGGGCGTGCTCAAGCATCTGACCGCGGTCGAACGCTGGTGGCTCTCGATCGAAGCGGGCGGCGCCGAGCTGCCGTCGCTGTGGGAAGGCTCACCGGATCCGAGCTGGGAGTTGACCGAGGACGACGACCCGCGTTCGGTCGTGGCGGCCTACCGCGCGGAGTGGGCGTTGTCGGAGTCGTCGCTGGCCGGGGTCTCGCCGGACGATCGCGCGCGCCGGTCGGGGAAGTTCACCGTCCGGTGGGTGTTCGCGCACGTGCTCCAGGAGACCGCGCGGCACACCGGGCATCTGGACATCCTGCGGGAGCTGGCCGACGGAAGCACGGGCGAATAGGCCCGTAAGGTGTCCGCATGGCTGACAGGCTGTACTTCCGGCAGTTGCTCGCGGGCCGTGACTTCGCGGTGGGGGATCCGGTCGCGACGCAGATGGTCAACTTCGCCTATCTGATCGGCGACAGGGAGACGAACGAGGCGGTCGTCGTCGACCCGGCGTACGCCATCGGCGATCTGCTGGACCTGCTGGAAGCCGACGGCATGCGGCTGACCGGTGTCCTCGCCACGCACCACCATCCGGACCACGTCGGCGGCGAGATGATGGGCTTCTCGCTGCCGGGGATCGCGGAACTGCTGGAGCGCGAGCAGGTGCCGATCCACGTCAACGCCGCCGAAGCGGAGTGGGTCCGCCGCATCACCGGCGTCTCCGGAACCGACCTGCGCTCGCACGAGCACGACGACGTCCTCGAGGTCGGCGCGGTGCCGATCCGGCTGCTGCACACGCCGGGGCACACCCCCGGCAGCCAGTGCTTCCTGGTCGACGGACGGCTCGTCTCGGGCGACACGCTGTTCCTCGAAGGCTGCGGCCGGACCGATTTCCCCGGCGGTGACGTGGAAGCGATCTACCGGAGCCTGCAATGGCTGGCCGGGCTGGACGGGGATCCCGTCGTCTACCCGGGGCACCAGTACTCGGCCGAGCCGTCGGCGAACCTCTCGCGGGTCAAGGACACGAACTTCGTGTTCCAGCCGAAGTCGCTGGACGAGTGGCGCCTGATGTTCGGCGGCTGAGCCCGGTACCAGCGTGTCCTGTCGGTTGCACGGTTCTCGCGGCCTCGTGGGCTGTTGAAGGCTCGGGCGTGTTGCGAAAGCCACTTTCACAACGTCAGATGTTGCGAAAGTGGCTTTCACAACACCCGAAACCGGCAGGTGGGCGAGCCAGACACGCCACCTTTGTCTTGCCTCTCAAGAGAACGGTCCCTGCCACTCACCAGAGCTTCGGACCGGCGAGTTTCGGCGAACTGGCTGAGGTTGTGAAAGCCACTTTCGCAACCCTCAACGTTGCGAAAGTGGCTTTCACAACCCTGTCTCCACGACACCGCGACCCGACGCCCCGCCGTCAGTCGACTGAATGCGACGAGGGATGCGGCAGGCGTCCAGATCGCGGGAAGCGAAGCCCGCCGATTGACCCGGCCCGCCCGGGAAGCCGAAGCTCGGAACCGTGACGCTCAAGCTGCATTGGTTCCTGCCCACCACCGGCGACGGCCGCACGATCGTCGAGCACTTCCACGCGAGCCGGGCCGCCGGGGCGTCCGCCGCGCGTGAGCCGAGCCTCGACTACCTCGCCCAGGTCGCCCGCGCCGCCGAGGCCAACGGGTTCGAAGGGGTCCTGACGCCGACCGGGACCTGGTGCGAGGACGCCTGGCTGACGACGGCGGCGCTGATCCGGGAGACGAGAAGCCTCAAGTTCCTGGTCGCGTTCCGGCCCGGGACGGTCTCGCCGACGCTGGCCGCGCAGATGGCCGGGACCTTCCAGCGGATTTCGCAGGGACGCGTGCTCCTCAACGTCGTCACCGGTGGCGACGCGGTCGAGCAGCGCCGGTTCGGCGACTGGCACGACCACGACCAGCGCTACGCCCGCACCGGTGAGTTCCTCGAGATCGTGCGCGGGGTGTGGAGCGGCAAGCCGTTCGACTACGACGGCGAGCATCTCAAGGTCGAGGGAGCGACCACGCGCGCGGCGCCGGACCCGGTGCCGCCGATCTACTTCGGTGGTTCGTCCCCGGCGGCGCTGCCGATCGCGGCGAAGCACGCCGACGTCTACCTGACCTGGGGCGAGCCGCCCGCGCAAGTCGCCGAGAAGATCGCCAAGGTCCGCGAACTCGCCGAGGACCAGGGCCGGAAGGTCCGCTTCGGCATCCGGCTGCACACTCTCTCCCGTGACACGTCGGCGGAAGCCTGGTCGGAGGCGGCGAAACTGCTGGAAGCGATCGACCCGGAGCGGATCGCCCACACCCAGAAACAGTTGTCCGCCAGTGAATCCGTGGGCCAGCAGCGGATGGCGGCGCTGCACGGCGGGAAGACCGGCGGCGGCGTCCGCGGGCTGGAGATCCACCCGAACCTGTGGGCGGGCATCGGCCTGGTGCGCGGCGGCGCCGGCACGGCTCTGGTCGGCAGCCACCGCGAGGTCGCCGATCTCATCGAGGAGTACCACGCGCACGGCATCGAGGAATTCGTCCTCTCCGGATATCCGCATCTGGAGGAGGCGTACTGGTTCGGCGAAGGTGTCCGGCCGGAGCTGGCCCGCCGCGGCCTAGTCCCAGCGTTGTGAGGCGTACACGACGACGTTGTCCCGATAGGACCGTTTCGCCGTGTCGAAGCTTCCTCCGCAGGTGATCAGCCGAAGCGCACTTCCCGGCGCCGGTCCGTAGACGGCCTGCGTCGGGAATTCGTTCTTCGGGTAACGCTGGACGGAGTCGACGCGGAACACGACGTCGGCGCCGTCGGACCGCGCGACCCGTACCTCGTCGCCGGACCGCAGGTCTCGCAGCCGGAAGAACGGCGCCGGTCCCGAACGCGAGTCCACGTGCGCGGCGAGGACGGCGGGGCCGGGGTCGCCCGGCACCGGACCGCCCTCGTACCAGCCGACGTCGGAGAACCGGACGGGCGCCTGGAGTTCGCCCGCGGCGCCGAGCGCGAGCGGGACCAGCCCCGCCTGGTCGAGACCGATCGCCGGGATCGTCAGACGGACCGGCGACACCTTCGCCCTGGCGGGAAGCGGAAGCGGGCCGGACACGGTCGGCGCGGCCGCTCCCGCCGGGACCGGAGGAGCCGGGGCGGGTGCGCAGGCGGCGAGTGTCAAGAGTCCGAAAAGGACGATGCCGACGCGCTCAGCGATCATGGGCCGGGCGCCGCCGGAACACCAGCAGCGCGAGCGCGACCGGGAGTACGAAAAGCCACCACGGCACGGACTCCGGGGCGGTCCCGCCGCCACCGGTCTCGACGCCGAGTTTCGGCGGGTCCGGCAGGGTGGCGCCGTCGGCGATCGCCTCGGTCTTCAATCCGGTGCCGTTCTCGGTCACCAGGAGGCTGGTCGTCGACCCGGCCTTGACGTCCACTGTGGACTCCGAGGTCGTGCCGCCCGAGGTCAGCTTCAGCGGCCAGCGTCCTTCGGGAAGCTCGGTGTACGGCGTCGTTGAGCCGTACGCCGCGCCGTTCACCACGGATTTCCCGTCCTGTCCGGCGACGCTCACCGGGGTCAGGGCGGCCGAACCCTGGACGACGCGCACCCGTCCGTTCCCGGCCGCGGGCGCGCTCAGATCGTCCTGGACCAGGCTGCCCTGCAAGCCCCCACCGGGCCCGTTCGCGAACACCAGCAGGGAATACGCGCTCGCCTCCTTGAGCTCGATCGTCGCGCTCAGCGCGGGCGGTGAGGACGCGGCGGCGTCCGCGGGGCGCATCGAAACGGTGTACGCGCCGGGAGCCACCGAGGAGTACGGGGTCACCGCGCCGTAGCCGGCCTTGCGGATGACGACCTTCTCGGGCTTGCCGAAAGCGGCGAAGTAGATGTCGACCGGCGGAACCTTGGGTGAGAAGTGCCCGACGCGGATCCAGCCGACGCCGGGGCCGGGCGCCGCGTGGGCGGCGAGCGGCGAACCACCCAGCAGCACCAAGGCGGCGGCGAGCGCGACGGCGGGTCTCAGCAGGGCCGTGAGGAGACGCATTGCGGGACCTTTCTTTGCCGGGGGGTCAAGGTGACGAGAACGGCGTGAGCAGTCCGGACGGGGGGAACAACGGGTACGTCACGAGCACTCCGCCCCGCACCCGGGTGACGGACGCGGGCTGGAACGTGGCGCGCTGACCGGTGAAGAAGTCGGCGATGGCGGCCTCGTCGTTACCGGAGACGACCAGTCGGCGCAGTGGCTGATCGGCGGCCGCTTCGCCCGGCATGGCGGGAAAATCGACCAGCCGGAGCGGATGGAGGGTGGCGAGCGCGGCGACGGTGGCGATCAGCCGGGGGTCGACCCTGCCGGCGGTCAACGCGTCGCGGGTACGGCCTTCGCACCGGATTCGTTCCGACGCCGCCAATGCCGCACCGGCGCGGGAACGCGCTCCGGATTCCTCGGTCGCGCCGGGGAAGTCCGAGGGCTCGCCGAACCGCGAAACCGTGACGGCGCCGAAGACCGCGACCTTCGTGGACCCGGCGAGAACCGCCGCCGCGGCGGGGAAACGGGACCCCTCGCGCTGCCCGGAAGCGGTCAGCACGGCCCATTCCGGGGTGGCGCAGGTGACCGCGCACGAGCCGATCGGGATCAGCGAACCGGTCGGCCACCTGTCCGCGGCGAGTTCGGTCCAGCTCGCGTCGTCGACCAGGACGACGGCACCGGAAGCGTTGTCCTGCAACCACTCTCGCGCTTGGGTGAGCGCCGGGTCGCCGGACTGGTCCAGCCTGGCGAAACCGTGCGCCCAGCCCGCCACGGAGACGAACGTCAGCACCGTCGCCAGCACGACGGCCGGAACGGGACGGCGCGTCGGCACCGGGCGATGCCCGGCGGGTGGCCTGCCCGCCGCGATCGTGGCCGCGACTTCGGCGACGAGCAGCGGCGTCAGTGGGATCAGCAGTGCGAGCGGCAGTTCGACGGGGATCGCCGGGAAGGCGAGGACCGCGGCGAGCAGCAGCGCCGACACGGCGAGTGGGCGCGTCCGGGGCAGGACCATCCCGGCGACGATCGCGACCATCGACAGCACGACGAACACGGGATCCAGCGCGACCCAGCCGGCGATGCCCGGCGGCCCCGGTTCGGGAAGCTCCGGACGCAGCGCGGGCCCGGCGGGGCCGAACGCGATCCCGAGGCCGAGCGTGAACACCACGGCGGTGAACGCGACGCGGGACGCCTCCCTCCGCCGGACGAGCAGCCAGCCCGCCGCGGGCAGCGCGAGCAAGGCGAAAGGTGACGTGAGGACGGCCGCGAGAAGGCAGGACGCCGCGAGGACGTCGTGCCACGGCCGTGCCCGCTCGCGAGGTGTCGCGGCGAGGACGAACGCGGCGAGGATCCAGGTGACCGCGAGATGTTCGACGAGCACCACCCGCTGCATCCCGATCGCGAGCGGCGACACCGCCATCAGCACGACGGCCATGGTCGCCGCCCAGAACGGCAGACCCAGCCGTCGCGCGAGGAGCCACAGCAGCACCGCGCACAGCACCGCCGTGATCACCATCGTTTCGCGGACCGCCGTGACCGGGACGGTGGTCCGGTCGAACGCCCGCGAGATCAGCGCGTACCAGGCGAGCTGCGCCCAGCCGAACGGCGACGTCCCGGTGACCCCGGTGTCGGTGAAGGAAGTGAGGTGGCTCAAGGCGAAGACGTGCGCGACCGTCGCCGGTTCGGTGGCGGGAGACGGCGTCGTCGAGGCCAGGTGGAGCACGCGCGCGCCGCCCGTGATCACGAGGAGCGTGAGGACGACGTCGATCGACAGCAGACGGATGGCGGCCGCCCCGACCAAGCGACGGCCGTTGACATCGACGGGGACCACGGACGAAGCGTAGCCCCGGAAATTCGCTGTGGCCACGGCCGAATTGACGACATTCCGTTGATCTTGTGAAACCTTGTTTTCCGATCGCGCGAAAAATTGGCAGAGAATCTTTTACAAAGTGCGAGAAAGCGCGAGGGCGGCAGTGCGGACGGCGGGCGCGACCCGATTGGTGTGCATGCGATTCGCCCAGCCGGAGATCGACAAGGCCGCCACCGCGACACCCTGCGAGTCCAGCAAAGGGCTCGCGGCGCAGACGACGCCGACACCGGATTCTTCCCGCTCCAAGGCGATTCCTTCGTCGCGGACCTTCGCGAGCTGACGGCGCAACAGGCCGGCGGCGGTGATCGTCCGGACGCTGACCCTCGGCAATCCCGCGTCGATCACCTGGGTCACCACGGATTCCGGCGAAAACGCGAGAATGGCCTTTCCGACGCCGGTGGCGTGCGCGGGAAAACGGCCACCGATCCGGGACGGCAAGGACGGCGCGTCGGGTCCCCGCAGAATGTCGAGATAGACGACCTCGGTGCCTTCCAGTACCGCGAGATGCACGGTGTTCCGGGTCGCCTCGCGGAGATCGGCGAGATACGGACGCGCGGCCTCGACCAGTCCGCGGCGCCGTACCGCCAGCTGGCCGATCTCGAACAGTTTCAGCCCGAGCCGCAGCGCCGCGCCCTCGCGTTCGAGGAGTCCGGTCGCGACGAGGTGCCCGGTGAGCCGGTGGACGGTCGACTTCGCCAGTCCGGTCCGCCGCGCGAGCTCGGAAACGCCGAGGGCGTCGTCGCCGGGACGGAAGGCGGAGAGCAGCGCGGTGACACGGGCGGCCACGAGGCCGTCCGCTCCGGTTCGTTCCGGGTCGTCGTTCCGCCCAGCGGCACGCATGGGTTGAGTGTGCCCTATCCGCTCGGGGAGCGTCACCTGACATGGCGCAACGGAAAGCGGTGGCCGCGATCGTCGGTCCCGGGAACATCGGCACCGACCTGCTCGCGAAGCTGAGGCGCAGCGAGCACGTCGAGGTGCGGTACATGGTCGGCGTGGACCCCGAGTCGGACGGGCTGGCCAAGGCGGCCGAGCTGGGATTGGAGACCTCCGCCGGCGGCGTCGACTGGCTGCTGTCCCGCGACGAGCTGCCGGACCTGGTCTTCGAAGCGACCTCGGCGAAGGCGCATCTGGCGAACGCGCCGCGCTACGCCGCCGCGGGGATCCGCGCGATCGACCTGACCCCGGCCGCCGTCGGCCCGTTCACCTGCCCCGCCGTGGGCCTGCCGGAACGGCTGGACGTGCCGAACGTCAACCTCATCACCTGCGGTGGCCAGGCCACCATCCCGATCGTGCAAGCGGTGTCCCGCGTGACGCCGGTGCCCTATGCCGAGATCGTCGCGTCCGTCTCCTCGCGCTCGGCGGGGCCGGGCACCCGGGCGAACATCGACGAGTTCACCGCGACCACGGCGCGCGGGATCGAGCTCGTCGGGGGAGCGAGCCGCGGCAAGGCGATCATCATCATCAACCCCGTGGAACCGCCGATGATCATGCGCGACACGGTGTTCTGCGCGATCGACCCGGACGCGGACTTCGGCGCGGTGACCGAATCCATCCACCGGATGGTCGAGACCGTCCAGGGTTACGTGCCGGGCTACACGCTCAAAGCAGATCCGCAGTACGACCCGCCCCGGCCGGGCTGGAGCGGGCAGGCGCGGGTCGCGGTGTTCCTGGAGGTCGCCGGGAACGGGGACTTCCTGCCGAAGTACGCCGGGAACCTCGACATCATGACGGCCGCGGCCGCCCGTGTCGGCGAGCTGCTGGCGACCCAGGAGGTGGCGGCGTGAAGTGGGACGAGATCGACCGTGAGGTCCGGCTGGTCGACACCAGCCTGCGCGACGGCAGCCACGCGATGGCGCACCAGTTCACCGAGAAGAACGTCCGTGACACCGTCCGGGCACTGGACGACGGCGGCGTCTCGCTGATCGAGGTCAGCCACGGCGACGGGCTCGGCGGCTCGACGTTCAACTACGGGTTCTCCCTGGTCGACGAGCGGAAGCTGATCGCCGCGGCGGTCGACGAGGCACGGCGCGCGAAGATCGCGGTGCTGCTCCTGCCCGGCCTCGGCACGGTCGGCGACCTGAAGGTGGCGGCCGATCTCGGCGCGGGTGCGGTCCGGATCGCGACCCACTGCACCGAGGCCGACGTCTCCGTCCAGCACTTCGGCGCGGCGCGGGAGCTCGGGCTGGAGACGGTCGGTTTCCTGATGCTGTCCCACATGTCGACGCCGGAGGCGCTGGCGAAGCAGGGCCGGATCATGGTCGACGCCGGCTGCCAGTGCGTGTACGTCGTCGACTCGGCCGGGGCGCTGATCCTGGAGGACGCGGGCGAACGTGTCGCCGCACTCGTGGCGGAATTCGGGGACGAGGCGCAGGTCGGTTACCACGGGCACCAGAACCTGAGCTTCGGCGTCGCCAACTCGGTGGTCGCCTACCGGGCAGGCGCCCGGCAGATCGACGGTTCGCTGGTGGCGCTCGGCGCCGGCGCGGGGAACTCGCCGACCGAGGTCCTCGCGGCGACGTTCGAACGGCTCGGGATCCGCACCGGCGTGGACAAGGACGTCCTGATGGACGCGGCCGAGAACGTCGTGAAGCCCTACATCACGCGGCTGCCGGTGATGGACCGGTCGTCGATCGTGCAGGGTTTCGCGGGCGTGTACTCGAGTTTCCTGCTGCACGCGGAGCGCGCTGCCGAACGCTACGACGTCCCGGCGCACGAAATCCTCTACCGCGTCGGCGCCGCGAAGTACGTCGGCGGGCAGGAGGACATGATCATCGACATCGCCCTGCAACTGGTCGCCGAACGGGATCAGGGCTGACGGTCGGCGCCGAGCACGAGGCGGACGCAGTGGTCGATCAGGCGGTCGCGGCTCACCTTGAGCGAGCCGTCGAGGTAGGCGATGAACACGTTGCTCAGCGCGCCGACCAGCCCGATCGACGTCATCTGCCGTTCCGCCGCGTCGCCGTGGGACAGCTGCCCGCTGACCAGTTCGGCGAAGGAGGGGAGGAGCGCGATCCCGCGGGTGGTCAGCGCGGGATCGGTGATCGGCGCGAGCAGCAGCACACGGCCTTTACGCGGATCGTCGAGCATCAACTCGACGAACGCGCGCACGGCCGCCTTCGCCCGTTCGGCGGGTTCGGCCGTGTCGCTGACGGCGTCGACCAGCGCCTGCCGGGCCTGTTCGCCGATGTGTTCGTAGACCGCGACGACCAGTTCCTCGCGGTCGGTGAAACTCTCGTAGAAGTACCGCTCCGTCAGCTTGGCGTGACGGCACACCGCGCGGACGCTCACCCCGGCGCTGCCCTGGGTGCCCAGCAGGTCGAGTCCCGCCTCGACGAGCTGTTCCCGCCGCGCGGCCTTGCGGTCGTCCAGGGTCGTGCCTGCCCAGCTCCGGCCGGCCATGATCGGCTCCTCTTGTTGACTGCGGCTGTTGTCAACTTTAACCTGACAACAGTTGTGGTCAATTTAACCAGCTCATTGAGGAGACCGGGGATGACACAGCCGCGGCCGCTGGGACCGGATTCGCTGACCTGGAAGTACTTCGGCGATTGGCGAGGGCTGCTCATCGCCCTCTGGGCCGGCTCCATGCAGAACATGCACCCCGAGCTGGGCGCGGGCGTCGAGGAGCACTCGCGGTTCTTCGAGGAGCGCTGGCAGCGGCTGTTCCGCTCGCTGTACCCGATCGGGGGAGTCATCTACGACGGCCCGCGTGCCCGGCAGACGGCGTCGGAGGTGCGCGGCTACCACGATCGGATCAAGGGCGTCGACAAACACGGGCGGCGCTATCACGCGCTCAACCCGGACACCTTCTACTGGGCGCACTCGACGTTCTTCATGAGCGCCATCCTCATCGCCGACAACTTCGTCGGCGGCATCGGCGAGGCTGAGAAGCGGAAGCTGTTCGACGAGCACGTGCAGTGGTACGAGATGTACGGCATGAGCATGCGCCCTGTGCCGGAGTCGTGGGAGGACTTCCAGCTGTACTGGAAGCGCATGTGCGAGGACGTCCTGGAGGACAACAAGGCCACGCGCGACGTGCTGGAGATCAAGGACATCGCGAAGCCGCACTTCCTGCCGTGGCTGCCGGACTTCGCGTGGAACCTCGTGCGCGGGCAGGTGGCGCGGAACTTCGTCTGGCTGACCGTCGGGCTGTACGACCCGCCGATCCGCGAACGGCTCGGCTACACCTGGACCGAGCGCGACGAACGACGGCACCGGAGGGCCGGGAAGCTGATCAACGCGGCGTTCAAGCTGATCCCGCGAGACCGTCGTTACCACCCTCGCGCCAGGGCGGGCTGGCGTCGCGAACGTGGCGAACTGGCCGCGGACGCGCCGTTGGTCGAGACTCCCGCGAGGAACCTTCCGCCGCTTTCGGAGCGGGGCAAACCGGAGCACTACTCACCGAACGTCTGATCAGGAGTGTCGATGAAGCTTGGTTACCACCTCGGTTACTGGTCCTCCGCCCCGCCCGAAGGCGCGCTGGACGCGGTGCTGCGCGCCGAAGAACTCGGCTTCGACTCCGTGTGGACCGCCGAGGGCTACGGTTCCGACGCGTTCACGCCGCTCGCCTGGTGGGGCGCGTCGACGAGCCGGATCAAGCTCGGCACCAACATCGTCCAGATGTCGGCGCGCACCCCGACCGCGACGGGCATGCACGCGCTGACCCTGGACCACCTGTCCGGCGGCCGGTTCGTGCTCGGGCTCGGCGCGTCCGGGCCGCAGGTGGTCGAGGGCTGGTACGGGCAGCCGTACCCGAAGCCGCTGGCGCGCACCCGCGAGTACGTCGACATCGTGCGGAAGGTCGTCGCGCGCGAGGCGCCGGTGACCCACGACGGGCAGCATTTCCAGCTGCCGCTGCAAGGCGGGACGGGGTTGGGGAAGGCGCTGAAGTCCACGGTGCACCCGTTCCGCAAGGAGATCCCGATCTTCCTCGCCGCCGAAGGGCCGAAGAACGTCGCGCTGTCGGCGGAGATCTGCGACGGCTGGCTCCCGCTGTTCTTCTCGCCCAAGAGCGACGCGTTCTACCGGACGGCGTTGCAGGAGGGTTTCTCGCGGCCCGGTGCCCGGCGCGGGTTCGACGACTTCGAGGTCGCCGCGTCCGTCCCGGTGCTCGTCCACGACGACGTCGAGGAGGCCGCGAGCTGGATCAAGCCGTCGCTGGCGCTCTACATCGGCGGTATGGGCGCGAAATCGGTCAACTTCCACCACGACGTCTTCGCCCGGATGGGATACGAGGACGTCGCGGACAAGGTCCAGGAGCTGTACCTGGCGGGCCGGAAGGACGAGGCGACCGCCGCGATCCCGACGTCGCTGGTCGAGGACACCTCGCTGATCGGACCGCCGGAAAAGATCCGGGACGAGCTGGCCAAGTGGGAGGAGACCGTGGTGACGACGCTGCTTCTGCGGGGCGATGCCGCCACCCTCACGAAGGTCGCCGAAACCCTCTCGTAGGTGCGGCGTTCCCGGGTTCACCGCATTTAGTCCTCTGAATGCGTTCGTGGGTTGCGGGGGTGAGGCCCATCACGTAGCGTCCCGGCCACGAACATGAAGTCGGTTCATGTTCGTGGCCGGGAGGTGCGACTCATGACGGTGAGCCGGAGGCGGGTTCTCGCGGGCGCGGCGGCGTTGCCCGTCGCGGCGAGTGTGCTCGGCGCCCAGCAAGCGCAAGCGGCGCCGGCCAAGGGATTCCGCGTCGGAGCAGGTATCTCCGACGTCACCGGCCCGGCCGCCGAAAACGGCATGATGGGCTACTCGATGCCGCAGCAGCAGACCGCCGGCATCCACCTCCGCACCCGGGCGCGGGCCTTCGTGGTCGACGACGGCGCCAAGCGGATCGCCTTCGTCACCGCCGACCTCGGCGCGTTGTTCCAGTCGGTCCACCAGGGCGTCATGCGCAAGCTCCAGGCCGCGTACGGCGACCTCTACACCGAGCAGAACGTGCTCCTCAACGCCACGCACACCCACTCCGCGTGCGGCGGGGATTCCCACTACGCCGCCTACGATCTGGCGATCCTCGGCTTTCAGCAGCCCGTCTACGACGCCGTCGTCGACGGGATCTTCGAGGCCATCAGCCGGGCGCACGCGAACCTCGCGCCCGGATCGATCCGGCTCGGCCGCGCGGAACTGACCAAGGCGAGCGTCAACCGCTCCCGCAAGGCCTTCGACCTGAACCCGCAGGCCGACAAGGACCACTTCCCGCAGGCGATCGACCCGGCCGTCACGGTGCTGCGGTTCAGCCAGAACGGCGTCGACATCGGCGCGATCAGCTGGTTCGCCACGCACGGGACGTCGATGAGCAACGGCAACCACCTGATCAGCGGTGACAACAAGGGTTACGCCGCCTACGAGTGGGAGCACGACCACGCCGGCGTGCGCTACCTCGACGGGAACCCGCGGTTCGTCGCCGCGTTCCCGCAGACCAACACCGGCGACATGAGCCCGAACCTGAACCTTTCACCGGGGACGCCGGAGACGGAGTTCGAGAACACCCGCACCATCGGCGACCTCCAGTTCCGCGCGGCGAAGAGCGCTTTCGACGCGGCGGCGGAAGCCGTGACCGGCGGCGTCGACCACCGGATGTGCTACGTGGACATGTCCGATGTGGCCATCGACGCGAAGTACACCCCGAACGGGCGGCCGCAGCACACCTGCACCGCCGCGATCGGGGTGTCGATGCTCGCGGGCAGTCGCGAGGACGGGCCCGGCCTGCCGCTTCCGGAAGGCGTGAAGAACCCGTTCATCGACTGGCTCGGCGGCATCGACGCGCCGATCCCGCAGGCGCTCGCCGACGCGCACGCGCCGAAGGTGATCGCGGTGCCGTTCGGCGCGATGAAGCCGTATCCGTGGACGCCGGAGGTCCTGCCGCTGCAGATCGTCCGGATCGGACAGCTGCACCTCGTGGCCGTGCCCGCCGAGCTGACCATCGTGTCCGGGCTTCGCCTGCGCCGCACCGTCGCCGCCGAACTCGGCGTCCCGCTGGAGAACGTGCTCGTCCAGGGCTACTCCAACGCCTACAGCCAGTACGTCACCACGCCCGAGGAGTACGACTCGCAGCAGTACGAAGGCGCGTCGACCCTCTACGGCCGCTACACGCTTCCGGCGTATCAGCAGGAATTCGCCAAACTCGCGGCCGCGATGAAGGCAGGGAAGACCGTCGCGCACGGGCCGACACCGCGAGACCTTCGCGGCAAGCTGATCAACTTCCAGCCCGGCGTCGTCTTCGACAGCGCACCCGCGTTCAAGAACTTCGGTGACGTCACGGTCGACGCGAAGAGCACCTACGCGCGCGGCGAGCAGGTCGCGGTCGAGTTCGTCACCGGGCACCCGAAGAACGACCTCCGGCGCGGTGGCACGTTCCTGGAGATCCAGCGGCTGGTCGACGGCAAGTGGGTCCGGTACGCCGACGACGGCGACTGGGACACGAAGTACCACTGGGCAAGGACCTTCGTCGCCGAATCGAAAGCCGTCGTCCACTGGAAGATCCCCGCGAACGCCCCGATCGGCAAATATCGCGTGGTCCACTTCGGCAACTGGAAGAACGGCTGGAACGGGGCGATCTCCGCGTTCAGCGGAACCTCTCGGACGTTCGTCGTCTCCTGACACCGGAAAGGTCTTTCGTGCGGAAGCTCGCCGTAGTCGCCATCGCCGCCGCCTTGTTCGCCGGAACCGCCGTGCCCGCCCAAGCGGCGGTCTCGGTCAAGGTCATGGCGTTCAACATCTGGCAGCTGCCCTGGATCGCCAACCCGAACACCGCGGACAAGCAGGCCAGGGCGCGCGCCGCCGAAGACGTCATCCGCGCGAACAACGCCGACGTCGTCGTCCTCGACGAGGCGTTCAGCGCCCAAGCCGAGGAGATGCGGAACCGCCTGAAGGACGTCTGGCCGTACCAGACGCCGCTGGTCGGCCAGTATTGCAACACGTCATCCGGCTGGACCACGGTGAACGGGAACTGCTCGAATTCGCCCGTCGTGGTGAACGGCGGCGTCACCGTGCTGAGCAAGGCGCCGGTGACCGAGCAGCACCAGCTGGTCTTCCGCAATTCCTACTCGGGCACCGCGGACTACCTGTCCAACAAGGGAGCCGCGCTCGCCCGGCTGGTCGTGAACGGCAAGCCGGTCTGGATCGCGGGCACCCACATGCAGGCCGACGAGGGATCGGAGACGCTGCCGAAGGCGCACGACGTCCGGATGGCGCAGCTCGGCGAGATCCGGGACCTGGTCACGAAATACGCGCCGGCGGCGGAGCCGGTCGTCATCGCCGGTGACCTGAACATCGAGTACTGGGCCGGACAGGGGCGCAAGGACTCCCTCGGCCGGACCCAGGTCCAGCAGGGTGAAGCCTTCCTCGGCGGCGTCCTCCGCACGACCGGCGAAGGCGCCTACACCTTCGACGCGGCGACGAACCCGAACGCCGCGAAGTCCGTTCCGGCGACCTACCGCGACTCGCTGGACTACGTCGGCGCCGTGCGCGCGGGCGGGCGTCCACTCGCCGCTGTCGGCCCGGTACAGCTCGTGCATTACGACGGTGGCACGATTCCCTCCGACCACTACCCGGTGGTGGCCAAGATCCAATACTGAGGCCTTCATCGGGAGAATCGCCTCGAGGAGGATCATGGCAGTCCTGCCAGCACGGACGAGGTACCGCTACTCGCTCGGCTCGTTCGTCACCGGCCCCTTCGGCACGGTTCCCGGCCTGCTCCTCCTGAAGTACCTGACCGACACGATGGGCGTCGCGGCGGGCGTCGCCGGGGTGATCGTGTTCGTGCCCAAGGCCTGGGACGTGCTGTTCAACCCGATCGCGGGCAGGCTGTCGGACGCGGACATGGTCCGCACCGGCAGCCGACGCCGCTTCCTGCTCTTCGGCGGTATCGGCGTCTCGATCCTCTTCGCGGCCCTGTTCGCGCATCCCGGCTTCGGCGGCCCGGTGCCCGACGCGATCTACGTCGTCGTCGTGTTCCTGTTGTGCGCCACCGCGTACGCCTTCTTCCAGGTGCCGTTCAACGCACTGCCCGCCGAGCTGACCGACTCGGCTGACGAACGCACGAAACTGACCAGCATCCGGATCGGCTTCCTCGCGGTCGCCATCCTGATCTGCGGCGGCGGCGCGCCCGCGATCACCGAGGCGGTCGGCGGCATCGCGGGCTACCGCGTCATGGGCGTGTTCATCGCCGTGATCATCCTGCTGGCGACCCTCGGCGTGTACTTCGGGCTGAAGGACGCTCCGGTCGGCGCGTTGCGGCCGAACACGGTGAGCCCGCGCGAACTGCTCCGGACGCTCGCGCAGTGGCGGCCGTTCCGCTGGCTGCTCGGGGTCTACTTCGTCCAGGCGCTCGGCATCGGCACGGTGCTGGCCGCGATCCCGTACTTCGCCGAGCGGATCCTCGGCAGCTCCGGCTACTCGACGCTGCTGTTCGTCGGCTTCGTCGGCCCGGCGCTGCTGACCATGCCGCTGTGGCCGAAACTCGGCGCGAGCGTGGGGAAGCTGGTCGGGTTCCGGCTCGCCACCGCCGCGTTCGGCATCGGTCTCCTCGGCCTGCTGGGCGCCAAGCTGTTCGGGCTCCCCGTCACGATGGTGTTCGTCGCCTTCTGTGGGGTCGGTTACGCGGGGATCTCGGTGTTCCCGCTGGCGATCCTGCCGGACCTGATCAGCGACGAGGAAGAGCGGACCGGGGAAACCAGGGCGGGCGTCGCGGCCGGGGTCTGGACGGCGTCGGAGACGCTGGGACTCGCGCTCGGCCCGGGTATCTGGGGCCTGGTCCTGCAATTCGGCGGCTACCAGGCCAGCCTCGCCCCGGGCGCCGCGCAGCCGGACAGCGCGCTCACGGCGATCCTGCTCGGCGCGTCGATCCTCCCGGCGGTGCTGATCCTGTTCGGTATCCCGCTGCTGCGGAAGTCGGTACTGGAGCGCCGGTCGTGACCGCCGAGGACGTCCTGGCGGAGTTGCGGGAACTGCGCGCGGGCGACCTGCCGACACACGGCGGCCGGACGCTCGCCTACGTCTACGACAGCGGACTGTCCGAAGTGGACGAACTCGGGGCGGTGGCGCACGCACTGGCGTCGTCGGCCAACGGCCTCGACCCGACGGCGTTCCCCAGCCTGCTGCGGATGGAGAACGACCTCGTCGGTACCGCCGCGCGCCTGCTCGGCGGGACGGCGGAAACAGTCGGTTCGGTGACCTCGGGCGGCACGGAGTCGTGCATGCTCGCCGTTCTGGCCGCCCGCGACGCGCGTCCCGACGTGTCTTCGCCGACCATCGTGCTGCCCACTACGGCGCACGCCGCTTTCCACAAGGCGGCGCATTTCTTCGGCGTCCGCGCGGTTCCGGTGCCGGTCGACCCGGTGACCTTCCGCGCCGTGCCCGAGGCGATGGCCGCCGCCGTCGACGACAGCACGGTCCTCGTCGTGGCGAGCGCCCCGTCGTACGCCCACGGCGTCCTCGACCCGGTCGCGGAGATCGCGGCGCTGCTCGACGGCGTCCGGTTCCACGTCGATGCCTGTATCGGCGGGTGGGTGCTGCCGTACCTGGATGGCGGTCCGTTCGGCTTCGACGTCCCCGGCGTCACCAGCGTGTCCGTGGACCTGCACAAGTACGCGTACTGCCCGAAAGGTGTGTCGGTTCTCCTGCACGCCGACGCCGGGCTGCGCCGATCGCAGTACTTCGCCAGCGCGGACTGGCCCGGCTACACGATGCTGAACACCACGCTCCAGAGCACACGTTCGGGTGGTCCGCTCGCCGCGGCTTGGGCGGTCGTACGCCACGTCGGCGACGAGGGTTACGCGAAGCTGGCCGCGGCCGCGCGCGAGGCCGCGGTGGAGATCCGCGCCGGGGTCGAGGCCCTCGAAGGGCTGCGGGTCCTCGGTGATCCGGTGTCGACGCTGCTCGCGTTCACCGTGGACGCCGACGCCGGCTTCGACCTGTTCACCGTGGCCGACGAGATGCGGGAGCGCGGCTGGTACGTCCAGCCGCAGTTCGCCCACGAGTCGTCGCCCGCCAACCTGCACCTGACCGTGACGGCCGCGAACCGGGGGAGTGAGACGGAGTTCCTGGCCGATCTCGCCGCGTCGGTCGAGGCGGCGCGGGAATCCGGACCCGTCGTCGTCGACCCGCAGGTGGCCGAGTTCGTCGCCGCGCTGGACCCCGCGACCTTGACGCCGGAGCAGTTCGCCGGCTTGCTGGCCGCGGCGGGTCTTGGCGGCGAAGCGGGCCTGCCCACCCGGATGGCGGAGATCAACGCCTTGCTCGCCACGGCACCCGGTCCGTTGCGGGAACGGCTGTTGCTGGAGTTCCTCGGCGCGCTGTACACGGCTTCCTGAACCGGCCTTGACGCAATCGACCGGTTGCTATACAAAGTTATAGCAACCGATTGATTGCTACTTGAGGAGGCTGTCATGGGATTCCCCGACCGCATCGAACGCACCGTCGAGATCGCCCATCCGCCCGCGAAGGTGTGGGCCGCGCTGACCACGTCCGAGGGCCTGGGCACCTGGTTCGGGAACCAGGCGAGCATCGACCTGCGGCCCGGCGGCGACGCCGAGATGAAATGGGACGAGGGGCATCAGGCGACCATGCGCGTGGAACGCGTCGAGGAGCCGAAGATCTTCGGCTTCACCTGGAACATCTACGGCCTGCCCGACGACGACCCTCGTCGCACCTACGTCGAGTTCACCCTCGTCCCGGACGGCGAAGGCACCCGGCTCACCGTCGTCGAGACCGGTTTCTCCCAGCTGCCGGACGAACTCCACAGCGTCGCGTTCGAGGGGAACACGAAGGGGTGGGCGGCCGAGCTGGGCGAACTGATCGAATACCTCGATGCCGTCTGACATCGAAGCGATCGCCGAACAGGTCTTCGTCGCACTGGCCGACCCGAGCAGGCGGAGCATCCTCGCCACCCTCGCCTCGGGCGGCCCGGCCACGGCGACCGACCTCGCGGACCGGCTGCCCATCACGCGGCAGGCCATCGCCAAACACCTGGCGCTGCTCACCGACGCCGGGCTGGTGAGCCCGGAGCAAGGGGAGCGGCGCCGCGTCCGCTACCGGCTGCGCTCGGCCCCGATGCAGGTCGCCCAGCAGTTCCTCGCCGCGCTCGCCCGCGATTGGGACGGGCCGCTCACGGCTCTCAAAGAGCATCTGGAGGGATGATGAACGTCAAGAAGGTCTCCCCGTCCGAATGGGAAGAAGCCCGGCTTCGCTTGCTGGTCAAGGAAAAGGAGCTGACCCGCGCCCGGGACGCGCTCGCGGCCGAGCGGCGGCGGATGCCGTGGGTCGCGGTCGAAAAGCCGTACGAGTTCGAAGGTCCGTCCGGGCCGGTGAACCTGCTCGACCTCTTCGAGGGACGCCGTCAGCTGATCGTCTACCGGGCCTTCTTCGATCCCGGCGTCGAAGGTTTCCCCGACCACGCCTGCAAAGGCTGTTCGCTGGTGGCCGATCAGGTCGCCCATGTCGCCCACCTGAACGCCCGCGACACCACCCTGGCCTTCGCCTCGCGGGGCACGCAACCGGACATCGCGCGGCTGAAGGCGCGGATGGACTGGACGATGCCCTGGTACACGATCACCGGCGATTTCGACGTCGACTTCGGGGTGGATGAATGGCACGGCACCAACGCCTTCATCCGCGAAGGCGACCAGGTGTTCCGGACGTACTTCATCAACAACCGCGGTGACGAGGTCATGGGCGGCACGTGGAGCTACCTCGACATCACCGCGCTGGGGCGGCAGGAGGAGTGGGAGGACTCGCCGGAGGGCTATCCGCAGAGCCCGCCGTACGAGTGGTGGAACTGGCACGACTCCTACGGTGCCGCTCCCTCCGGCGGCTGCTGCTGACGCCCCGAGCGCCACGCTGGGGACGCTCACCGTCTCAAGCGTGGCGCTCGGGTCATCGTGCGAGAGGGACGAGGCCGCCGTCAGTGAGTGTGGACGGCTTCCCATTCGGGGAACGGATCCGCACCGGCGAAACCGGTGGCCAGGCAAGACCGCAGCGAGTCCACCAGCGCGTCCTTCTCCAGCCCGACCCCGATGAACACCAGCTCCTGCCGCGGCGTCTCCTCGACGCCCTGTGGCTCGAACCGCGCGACCGACCCGGCCTGCGACCACAACCCGGTCACCCCGGGCCGCGACGTCAGCGAGAAGAACCCCTTCGACCGCAGCACCGTCCCGAACTCCCCGGAGTCGAGCCTGCCGAGGAAGTCCCACAACCGCTCCGGATCGAAGGCGAGCGACGCGCGGAAGACCACGCTGGAGATCCCGTACTCCTCGGTCTCCGGGACGTGGTCGCCGTTGAGCTCGGCCACCCAGCCGGGTGCCTCCTTTGCCCGTTCGACGTCGTAGCGCCCGGTGCCGAGCAGCTTGTCGAGAGGCACCCTGCCGTGCGTCGAGACGACGACCTCGGCGGCCGGGTTGAGCCGCCGCAGCACCGCTGTGAGTCGTTCGAGCGAGTCGGCCGGGACTAGGTCCGCCTTGTTGAGCAGAAGCACGTCGGCGAACTCGATCTGGTCCATCAGCAGGTCGCTCACGGTGCGGGAATCGTCCTCGTACTGGTCCAGCCCGCGTTCGGTGAGCGCGTCCCCGGCCGCCAGTTCCCGCTCGAAGTTGACCGCGTCGACCACCGTCACCATCGTGTCGAGCCGCGCGGAGTCCAAAAAGGAGAACGTGGCCGCCACGGGCATCGGCTCGGAGATCCCGCTCGATTCGATGAGCAGGTAGTCGAACCGGCCGTCCGCGCAGAGCCGCGAGACCTCTTCGAGCAGGTCGTCGCGCAGGGTGCAGCAGATGCACCCGTTGGTCATCTCGACGAGCCGTTCCTCGGTGCGGGACAGGCTGTTCCCGTCCCGCACCAGCGCGGCGTCGATGTTGACCTCGCTCATGTCGTTCACGATCACCGCCACCCGCTGCCCTTCGCGGTTGGCGAGGACGTGGTTGAGCACGGTCGTCTTGCCCGCGCCGAGGAACCCGGACAGCACCGTGACCGGCGTCGTCACTCTCCACCTTGATGGAAGTGTTTCATCAGCTTGCGCGGCACGAGCTTCGTCTCGCCGTTCACCTTGATCGGCACCAGATCCGGCACGGCCGCCTTCCACTGTGACCGCCGGGACCGGGTGTTGCTGCGCGACATCTTCCGCTTCGGGACCGCCATTACTTCGAACCTCCCCGACGGCCGTAGCGGCGGTGGAACTTCTCGACCTGGCCGGCGCTGTCCATGATCCGCTGGTTGCCGGTCCAGAACGGATGCGACCACGAGCTGATCTC
The DNA here is from genome assembly GCF_001995215.1 of Amycolatopsis azurea DSM 43854. Lineage (GTDB taxonomy): Bacteria > Actinomycetota > Actinomycetes > Mycobacteriales > Pseudonocardiaceae > Amycolatopsis > Amycolatopsis azurea. The sequence continues at coordinate 106,744 of NZ_MUXN01000015.1, read as the reverse complement.
GACGTTCACCACCGGATAGGTGTTGCCGTCGGTCCACTCGATGGTCTGCTCCGACGTCGCGGTGGACCGCGTCAGGAAGGCGTCCCCGGTGGAGAGGTCCTTGAACACCACAGGGTGGTAGTCGGGGTGGATTCCGGGTTTCACTGCGTTTCGTCCTTTCGGTTCGACACGTTCACGTCGTGCTTCTCGGGGTCGGTTTCCGTGTCCTCACACGGTTCTTCGTGCCACTCGCCGAACGGATCCGGGTAGCGGAGCCATTCCCGTTCACCGGCGGCGAGTTCGTCCTCGGTCAGCAGCGCCCCGTTCAGGGCCGCTTCGATCTCCTCGGGCGTGGCCTGATCGGTGACGACGACCAGTTCCTGCGCGCGGTCGCCGAACGTCGGGTCCCAGCGCAGGGAGGCGAGCGTGCGGCGCTCGGGGGAGACGTCGGCCCAGTCCGGTCCGCCGGGGGCCGCGAGCCATGCTCCTGCGTGTCCGACGCCGAGACCGCCGCCCGCGGACTCGATCCACAGCGCCATATCCGGCTGGCTCGCCACCCACAGCCGCCCCCGGGTGCGGACGACGCCGTCGAGCAGGACGTCGATCGCGTCGTGGAGGCGCTCCGGGTGGAACGGGCGCTGCGAGGTGAAGGTGAGCAGCCCGATTCCGCAGTCGGTGTGCAGCGGCGGTTCCCCGCGCAGCAGCGGTCCGTGCATGTCGGTGACCTCGCCGCGTCGCGCGTCGGCGGGAACGGCGTCGAGCACGGTCTTCCCGTCCACTTCGGACAGTTCGACCCGCGGGATCGACGGCGCGACCCGGTCGAGCACGGCCGACGCCTTCGCCGCCGACCAAGCGTCCGTCGCCGCGCCGGCGAGGACGAGCAGGTCGGCGAACTCGACCTGGGACAACGCGACCTGGGCGACCGTGCGCTCGTCCTCGGGGCTCGCCCGCAGGTCCCGTTCGGCGAGGGTGTCGTCGCCGGTGCTGTCGGCCAGCCAGCCGGCGCAGTCGACGACGGTCAGCGCGGCTCGCAGGTCGACGTCCTCGATCACCGGCCGCTCGCCGACGAGGACGTGGTGCAGCGCCCAGCTGACCGGCTCGGGCTCCATGGCCTCGTCGAGCCGCACCACGATCCGCCGCACCTGCGGCATCTGGGACAGCTTGCGCAGCAGTGGCAGGAGGTCTTCGCGCAGCGTGCACGAGACGCAGCCGTGCGCGAGTTCGAGGACCGTCAGCTGGTCGCGGTCGCCGAGCCGGATCCGCCGCCTGACCACTCCGGAGTGAATCTGCCTCAGGTCGTGGTGCACGACGGCGGTGCCGGGTTCGGCCGAGCGCAGCCGCTCGGCGAGGTCGGCGTTCGGTCCCGGTGCGAGGCCACTGATCAGGACGAGGGGCACACGGGGGTTGTCGGTCACTGCAGCTCCGGGGCGTCGAGGGCGTTCGGGTTCGGCTGTGTACAGTAAATGAAAACGACAACCGATATCAACTTGGGAGGGTGTATGTCCGCCGTGTGCCAGGTCACCGGCCGCAAACCGGGTTACGGGAAGCAGGTGTCGCATTCGCATCGGCGCACGTCCCGGCGCTGGGAGCCGAACTTGCAGGCCAAGCGGTACTTCGTGCCGAGCGAAGGGCGCTGGGTCCGGCTGCGGGTCTCGGTGAAGGGCATGAAGACCATCGACAAGCGCGGGATCGAGGCCGTCGTGGCCGAACTCCGCGCGAAAGGGGTGAAGCTCTGATGGCCAAGAGCACCGACATCCGGCCGATCATCAAGCTCCGCTCGACGGCGGGCACCGGCTACACCTACGTCACGAAGAAGAACCGTCGGAACGACCCGGACCGCATGGTGCTGCGCAAATACGACCCGGTCGCGCGCAAGCACGTCGAGTTCAAGGAGGAGCGCTGATGGCGAAGAAGTCGAAGATCGCCAAGAACGAGCAGCGCAAGGTCATCGCCGCCCGCTACGTCGAACGACGTCGTGAGCTGAAGGCCACCATCGCCTCGCCGTCCGCGTCGCCCGGGGAGAAGGCGGCCGCGGTGTCGGCCCTCCAGGCGATGCCGCGCGACGCCAGCGCGACCCGGATCCGCAACCGCGACACCGCCGACGGCCGCCCGCGCGGCTACCTGCGGAAGTTCGGGCTCTCCCGGGTCCGGATGCGGCAGATGGCGCACAACGGCGAACTGCCCGGCGTCACGAAGTCGAGCTGGTGAGCGGGATGGGCAAGCCGAACCGGGACCACCCCGCCAAGCGCAAGACGAACCTGTTGCACGCCAACAAGATCACCGAGGTCGACTGGAAGGACGCGGATCTGCTGCGGAAGTTCATCTCCGATCGCGGCAAGATCCGCGCCCGCCGGGTCACCGGGCTCACGCCCCAGCAGCAGAAACAGGTCGCCACGGCGATCAAGAACGCCCGCGAGATGGCGTTGCTGCCCTACCCCAACGCGGGCCGCTGAACCGCCGGTCCGGGCGGTGCGACACCCCGCCCGGACCGTGGTTCGGCGTGGAAGAATCGGCCGTATGACGGAGAACCCCGGACAGGCCGAGGAAATCGATCCCGAACTGCTGGAGCTGTGGGCGAAGGTGTTCGGTTTCGCCCGCTCGGGGGCGACGGCGGAGATCATCGCCTACGTCGACGCGGGCATCCCGGCGAATCTGACCAACGACCGGGGCGACACCCTGGTCATGCTCGCGGCCTATCACGGGCACGCGGAGACCGTGGCGGCGCTGCTCGAACGCGGCGCCGACGCGAACCGCGAGAACGACCGTGGCCAGAGTCCGCTCGCCGGGGCGGTCTTCAAGAACGAACCCGAGGTCGTGAAGACGCTCCTCAAGGGCGGTGCGGACGCGACGGCGGGGGAGCCGTCGGCGATCGACGCGGCCAAGATGTTCGGCAACACCGAGCTGCTGGCGCTGCTCCAAGGCTGAGGCGGTGCTCACTCGGATCGCGGTCCGGGCCGCTGAATCCTTACACTGCCCCGCATGGATGACCCGCATTACCTCTCCGGCCTCGATCTGGCAGGCCGTCGTGTCGTGATGATCGGCGGCGGGACGGTCGCCCAGCGCCGCCTGCCGCGGCTGATCGGCGCGGGCGCGCGGGTCGAACTGGTCTCGCCGCACACGACGCCGTCGGTGAGCGCCATGGCCGACGCCGGGGAGATCGTCTGGCACGAACGCCGCTACACCGAGGGTGACCTCACTGACGCCTGGTACGCGCTGGCCTGCACGAACGATCCCGAAGTCAACGCCGCCGTCTGCGCCGAGGCCGAACGCGCGCGGGTCTTCTGCGTCCGCGCCGACGACGGTGACCTCGGCAGCGCGGTCACCCCGGCGTCGGGCAGGCACGGCGGACTGCTGGTCGGCGTCCTCTCCGGCGGCGAGCCGCTGCGATCGGCGTCGGTCCGGGACAGCATCCTCGACGGCCTCCGGGCCGGCACCGTCGCCGACGGCCGCGTGCCGGACGCGCGTGACGACCTCCCCGGCGTCGCGCTCGTGGGCGGTGGCCCCGGCGACCCGGAACTGATCACCGTCCGCGGCCGCCGTCTCCTCGCCAGGGCCGACGTCGTCGTCGCCGACCGGCTGGCCCCGCGCGAACTGCTCGACGAACTCTCGCCCGAGGTCGAGATCGTCGACGCCGCGAAGATCCCGTATGGCCGCGCCGCCAGCCAGGAGGTGATCAACTCCACGCTGATCGACCGGGCCAAGGCGGGCAAGTTCGTCGTGCGGCTCAAGGGCGGCGACCCGTACCTCTTCGGCCGCGGCTTCGAAGAGGTCCTCGCCTGCGCCGAAGCGGGCATCCCGGTGACGATGGTCCCCGGCATCACGAGCGCCTTCTCCGTGCCCGCCGCCGCGGACGTCCCGGTGACCCATCGCGGGGTCGCCCACGAGGTCGTGGTGGTGTCCGGTCACGTCGCGCCGGACGACGAGAAGTCGCTGGTGGACTGGGAACTGCTGGCGAAGATGCGCGGCACGATCGTGCTGATGATGGGTGTCGAGCGGCTCCCGCTGTTCACCAAGGCACTGCTGGAGGGGCGGCCCGGGGACACGCCGGTGGCGATCGTCGAGGACGGCACGATGCGCACCCAGCGGGTCCTTCGCTCCACTTTGGACAGCGTCGTCGAGGACGCCGCCGCGGCGGGTGTGCGGCCGCCCGCGGTGATCGTCTTCGGGCCGGTCGCGGGGCTGGCTCAGCCCTCGTGGTCGTTGCCGGAGACGTAGAGCCAGTCGGTCCCGTCGTCGCCGGTCGTGTCGAGGTGCGGGGCCCGGACCAGGCCCGCCCTGAGCGCGACCCGCTGCGACGCGAGGTTCTCCGGCCGGACGCGGGCGATCACGAGGTCGTCCGGCCGGTGGGTGCGCGCCCAGTCCACCGCCGCGCCGGCGGCCTCACTGGCGTACCCGGAACCCCAGGAGGACGGGAAGAACCGGTAGAAGAGGTTCAAGACCGGGCCGCGCCGGAAACCGACGATCTTCACCCCGCAGAAGCCCAGCGCCTCCGCCGAGTCGTGCCGCCGGACGGTCCAGTACCCGAAGCCGTACCGGTTCCACTGGTGCGTCCAGCGGAGCAGCAGCAGGTCAGCGTCCTTGCGCGTTTCCAGCAGGTCCGAAGGGTTGTGCGAGCAGGCCTCCGGATCGGTGTGGAGGGCGAAGATCGCGTCGAGGTCTTCGGGCCCGGGACGGCGCAGGAGCAGGCGCCCGGTCCGCAACTCCTCGGCGCCCGTGTCGCGGGTCGGCGCCGGCTCAGCGGTCATGGCACCGCGCCGAGAAGTCGGTGATGGCGTCGGTCAGGCGGGTCGGGTCGAAGCGCAGCTCGACCGGGCTGCGGGCCTGGACGAACTCGGCGGCCGGCATGTCCTCGGCCAGCGTGTCGGCGTCGCCGAAGGGATGGATCGGGTCGCCCTCGTGCCCGATGACCAGCGCCGGGGTCTCGATGGTCCGCCGGACCGATTTGGGTGGCGCGATCCGGCCGAAGAGCACGCCGTGCAGGAGCGCGGCCATCGGCGCGGGCTGTTGCGACAGCGTGTCGGTGACGACGTCGACCCACTGGTTGCCGTGCGGCACGAGCTTCGCCGCCAGCGCCACCCCCTGCACGGTCACCGGCAGGAACCGAGCGGCCATGAGCAGCGGCGCGAAGGTGATCAGCCCGGCGACGATCGCGTTGTCCAGCACTGGCATCTCGACGACCAGGCCGAGCGCGCGTTCCGGCGCGGAGACGCCCACTTCGAGCGCGACGTTGGCACCCAGCGACGTCCCGCCGATGACGGCGGCGTCGATGTCCAGGTGGTCGAGCAGCGCGACGGTCTGTTCCGCGAACGCGGGCATGGAGTACAGCCACGAGTCGGTGGGCCGGTCCGAATCGCCGTGCCCGAGCAGGTCGAGGGTCACGGCCCGGAAGCCCGCCCGGGCCAGCCTGCGGGCGAGGGGCGCGTGCATCCGCCTGGTCAGCATGATGCCGTGGGTGAGCACGACGACCCGGTCGCCGGAGCCGAACTCGGTGTAGGCGAGCCGGTGACCCTCATGGGTGAAAGACCCCGAGAGCTCGATCGGCCGGGAGGATCGCTCGCGCCGCAGCCCGGGGATGAGTGCGGGCAGGTCGGCGACCGCGGTGGCGCTGCTGGCCGGGCTCATGTCCCACCGTCCTTCGTCGATCGTCGTCGGTATTCACCGGTAGTACTCGCTGGTACCAGGAAAGCATCTTGTGACCACCGTGGCACAGTGGCCGTTGGCAGCCTGTCAATCACATGAGTCAAGATGACCTCATGACCGCTACAGCTGACAGTCTTCCCGATCTCGTTTCGCTCAAGGTGGAGATCGACGGGCACGTCGCCGAAGTGACCCTGCTCGGCCCGTCCAAGGGCAACGCGATGGGCCCCGATTTCTGGCGTGAGCTGCCGATCGTCTTCCGCGCGCTCGACGCGGACCCCCAGGTCAGGGCGGTCGTGCTGACCGGGAGCGGCAAGCACTTCTCCTACGGGCTCGATCTGCCCGCGATGATGCCCAGCTGGGGCGAGATGCTCGGCGGCGACGCGCTCGCGGGCCCGCGGACGAAGTTCCTCGACGAGGTCAAGACCCTCCAGGCGAGCGTGTCCTCGATCGCGGAATGCCGCAAACCGGTCATCGCGGCGATTTCCGGCTGGTGCATCGGCGGCGGCGTCGACGTGATCGCGGCCGCGGACATCCGCCTGGCGAGCGAGGACGCGAAGTTCAGCGTGCGCGAGGTCAAGGTCGCGATCGTGGCCGACCTCGGCAGCCTGCAGCGGCTCGCGCCGATCATCGGCGAAGGACACCTGCGAGAGCTGGCCTACACCGGCAAGGACATCGACGCCGCCCGCGCGGAGAAGATCGGTCTGGTCAACGACGTCTACGCGGACCAGGACACCGTGCTCGCGGAGGCGCGCAAGATGGCGGCGGAGATCGCCACCAACCCGCCGCTGGTCGTCCACGGCACCAAGAACGTCCTTTCGGCCAACACCGAACGCCAGGTCGCGGAAGGCCTGCGCTACGTCTCGGCCTGGAACGCGGCGTTCCTGCCCAGCAAGGACCTCGGCGAGGCCGTGCAGGCGTTCCTCGAGCGGCGCGCGCCCGAGTTCAAGGGAGAGTAGAAAGAACCGGCGGCCAACCAGGACCAGGAGGACGATCGTGAGCGCTTCGGAGGCATACCGCACGTTCCGCGAGGCACGGGACTATCTGCAGGCCCATCGCGAGGACTACGACACCGCCTATCGAGACTTCACCTGGCCCCGGCCCGCCGAGTTCAACTGGGCGCTGGACTGGTTCGACGTCATCGCCGCCGATCCGGCCAACCAGGAGCGGTACGCGCTCTGGATCGTCGAAGAGGACGGCATCGAGAACCGCTGGACCTATCCGGAGATGGCGCGCCGGTCCAACCAGGTCGCGAACTGGCTACGCTCGCTCGGCGTCTCCCGGGGCGACCGGCTGATCCTGATGCTGGGCAACCAGGGCGAGCTCTGGCAGACCATCCTCGCCGCGATCAAACTGGGCGCGGTCATCATCCCGGCTTCGACCCTGCTCGGCCCGGCGGACCTCACCGACCGGGTCGAGCGGGGCGCCGCGAAGCACGTCGTGATCCGCTCCGCCGACGCGCACAAGTTCGAGAACGTCGAAGGCGACTACACGCGGATCACGGTCGGCGAACCGGTCGAGGGCTGGCGGTCCTTCGTGGACGCCTACGAGGAGGCGGAGGACTTCACGCCCGACGGCCCGACGGCGGCGGAAGACCCGCTCCTGCTGTACTTCACCTCCGGTACGACCGCGAAGCCGAAACTGGTGCAGCACACGCAGGTCTCGTACCCCGTCGGTCATCTGTCCACAATGTACTGGATCGGCCTCGAACCAGGCGACGTCCACCTCAACATTTCCTCGCCGGGCTGGGCGAAACACGCGTGGAGCAACGTTTTCGCCCCGTGGAACGCCGAGGCGACGGTGTTCCTCTACAACTACGCGCGCTTCGACGCGGTCGCCCTGATGGCGCAGATGCAGCGATGCGGCATCACCAGTTTCTGCGCTCCGCCGACGGTGTGGCGGATGCTCATCCAGGCGGATCTGACCGTCCTGAAGACCCCGCCGGTCAAGGTGGTCGGCGCGGGCGAACCGCTGAACCCCGAAGTGATCGACCAGGTCGAAAAGGCTTGGGGAGTCACGATTCGCGACGGCTTCGGGCAGACCGAGAGCAGCGTCCAGATCGCGAACACTCCCGGCCAGGACGTCGTGCCGGGCTCGATGGGCCGTCCGCTGCCCGGATTCGCCGTCGCGCTCGTGGACCCCGTCACCGGCGAGCGCGCGCAGGAGGGCGAGATCTGCCTCGACCTCGACAAGCGACCGGTCGGGCTCATGACCGGCTACGCGGACGACGACGAGCGATCCGCCGCGGCCTTCGCAAACGGCTTCTACCACACCGGGGACGTCGGCTCGATCGACGAACGCGGCTACATCACCTACGTCGGCCGCACGGACGACGTCTTCAAGGCGTCGGATTACCGGATCTCGCCGTTCGAACTGGAAAGCGTCCTGCTGGAACACGAGGCCGTCGCCGAAGCCGCCGTGGTCCCCGCGCCCGACCCGATCCGGCTCGCGGTGCCGAAGGCGTACGTCGTCCTCACGAACGGGCACGAGCCCACGGCCGAGACCGCGGTGTCCATCCTGGCCTTCGCCCGGGAACATTTGGCCCCGTACAAACGGATCCGGCGGCTGGAGTTCACGGAGCTGCCGAAGACGATCTCCGGCAAGATCCGGCGCGTCGAACTCCGCGGACGCGAGAACGACGCCGCCGAGCGCCCGGCGGGGGAGTTCCGCGAGGAGGACTTCCCGCAGCTGAAAGCCTGACGTTCTTCCCAGCTGAGGTACATGAAGGCCCCTTTGCTTGCGCCAGGCGCAAGCAAAGGGGCCTTCATGTACCGGCATCGGCTGACGAGGGCTGTTTTCTGGGGAAGTAAGGCAAAGCGGGGTGGCGGTGTCGCGAAAGCCACTTTCGCAACCTTCAACGTTGCGAAAGTGGCTTTCACAACACCCCGCGCGGCCGGTGGCTGTCAGCCCGTACGCACACGACACTCGCCTGTCCGTGAAGGCCTCCTTCCCTACCCTGAAAGTAGGGAAGGAGGCCTTCACGGACTCGCGTGCGGAGCGCTGTGGGTCGAACGACCCACAGCGCGGTAGCAGGAACCGCGTTAGCATCCCGGGCAGTGAATCGTTGACAACCCGTGGGGGTCACGGGTCTCACCTTCCCTGCCTTGAAAGGTGTTCCTGTCATGCGCATTCGTTTTCTCCTGCCGATGCTCGCCCTCGTGGCCGGCCTCGGTACCGCGGTGGCCACCCCGGCCGCCGCCGATCCAGGCCCGGTGACGGCGGGCGACGTGTCCGCCGCCGACGCCTGCTACAGCTGGGGACGCACGTTGTCCGAGGGCGCGTCCGGTGAGGACGTCCGGCAGTTGCAGATCCGGGTCGCCGGTTATCCCGGCTACGGTGGCGTGCTCGCCATCGACGGCCAGTTCGGCGCGGGCACCAAGGCCGCGGTCACCCGCTTCCAGCAGGCGTACGGGCTGGGCGCGGACGGCATCGCCGGATCGGCCACGTTCACGAAGATCTACGCGTTGCAGGACGACGACTGCTCGCCGGTCAACTTCACCTTCGCCGAACTGAACCGGTGCAACTCCGACTGGTCGGGCGGCAACGTCTCAGGCGCGACGGCGAAGGCCAACGCGTTGGTGTCGATGTGGAAGCTGCAGGCGATGCGGCACGCCATGGGTGACCGGCCGATCACCGTGAACGGCGGCTTCCGCAGCGTCGCTTGCAACAACGCCGTCGGCGGCGCGACTAACAGCAGGCATCTCTACGGCGACGCGGTCGACCTCGGGGCGGGCTCGCAGGGCTTCTGCGGGCTGGCGAAGCAGGCCCGCAATCACGGGTTCAGTGAGATCCTCGGGCCGGGCTACCCCGGTCACAGCGATCACACGCACGTCGCCCACCGGTCCAGCCGGTTCTGGTCGGCTTCGGCCTGCGGGATCTGACCTCGTCACTCCCAGCGCCACAAGGACGGCGGCCGTCCTCCCTTGGGGAGGGCGGCCGCGTGTTCCGTCGTACGCCGTAACCCGGGGACCCGCTCCATCGTCCGGCCCAGATTGGCCGGATAGGGGCGGTCCCCGGTCAGCGCCTCGGTCGCGTCCAGCGCCTGCGCCGTGGTGAAGATCGGCCCCAGCAGCCCGGCCGTGAACGCGACGTCCCGCCACAGTTTGTCGGCCAGCAGCGGACGGCAGTCCGCCACGATCCGGTCGTGGTCGAACGCCAGCGGCGGCACTTCGGCCAACGGCGTCCACACGACGTTCCCCGGATCGTCGAGCGCGGGGGACGTCGTGGCCCACAAGGCGACCGACAGCGTCGGGCCCCGGGGGTCACGATTCGGCTCGTCGAACGTGGCGAGCTGTCCCGTCGCCGAGAGCGCGTCGGGCGGCAACCCGAGTTTGGTGACGGCCGCCCGGCCCGCCGCGTCCCGCAATCGCTCACCCAGCCCGAGCAGCACTCCGGGCAGGGCGAGTTCTCCCGCGAACGGCTCGGCGGCTCGTGGCGCGATTCCTAGCAGCACCGTGCGGGTGCCGGGGTCGAACCGCACCACGAGCACGTCCACGGACACCGGCGTCGACTCGATCACGCGTAGATTGTCGACCTTGCCTCGCCGACGCGGTAACCCGCCCTGCGCGGGCCGTACCCGGCGACTGCCACCGGAAGCCTCGCGCCGAACCACGCCAGAGGATCCGACAGGTCGACGGTGTCGCCACCGCTCACGACCCGCAAGCCCGTCGCGTCGAGGTGGGTCACCGCGAGCGCGTCCACGCCGTCGCAGGCCGCGATCGCGTAGTCCAGCAGCGCTTCGTCGAGATGGCCCGCCCGCCAGGCGCCCTGGAACTCGCCGGTTTCGTTGTGTACCTCGGGAAAGCGGGCGAGGACGGCGGCGGACTCGCTGGGAAGCGGCCCCGCGCCGTGCCGGGTGAGATAGGTCCGCGTGACCCCCAGAACGGCATGCGGACGTGCACCCAGCAGTGCGCGGGCGTTGTGCGGGGTGGTCGTCGACCAGGTCGTGTGCGGGTGGAAGCCGTGGTGCTGGTCGAGGAGAACCCCCTGCGCTCCCTCGAAAACCAGCCGTCCGGCGTCCGCGAGCCGTCCCGTTTCGTCCTCGTCGGTGATCCGCACCGCGCCCGCGAAATCGCGGTACAGCGCCACCAGCTCGTCCACGCTGTGCGACGGTGTGGCGAGCGGCGCGTAGAACCGCGCGAGCGCGTCCAGTTTGCGCCGCAGCACCGACGGCCGGGCGCAGTCGGCGACCGTGGGCGCTTCCCCCGGCGTCCCGATCACCTCCTGGTGCTCCACCACCTCGCCCGGCACGGCTCCGGGCAGCAGCGAGTACCAGACGGTCTCGCCGATGCCCTTCCCGCACGAGCCGTGCCGATCCACGCCGCGGGCCTCCTCCCTGGCCCGGTTGGCGTGGATGTGGAACGGCGTCGTGAGCAGGGCCCGGCCGTCCACGCTCAGCAGCGAAAGCGGATTCCGGACGCCGATCCCTTCGAGCCGCCGCGCTTCCGCCGCCAGCGCGAACGGCTCGACCAGCACGAACCGGGACAGGTGGGTGGGCACGCCGGCGAACGTGCCCGCCCCGAACTGGCTGAAGGTGTGGTGGCGTCCGTCCACGACGACGTTGTGCGCCGCCTGCGCGCCCCCGTTGAAGCGGACGACGGCGGTGGTGGGCCGGGCGGCGCAGAGCGCGTCGACCACGGCCCCCTTGCCCTCGTCGCCGAACCCGAGCCCGACCACCACCACGTGTCCGTCCAGGAGGCTCACCGCAGTACCACGTCGTTCGGACCGCCCGGCTCGGGCACCGCCGAGGTGACGACCGATTTGGTGCCCAGTGTCGCCAGCGCCTTGCCGACCGCCTCGCTCTCGGCGACCGAGCCGACGTCCGCGAGGTCGGCGAGCGCCCGGTCGACGTCGACGACCCGTTCCTCCAGCCCGATCGTGGCCGCGATCAGCTCGCACACCGCGCCGGGGTCGTCGAGCTTGAGGAAGTTCTGGCCGAGCAGGCCGCTCCAGTGCTCGCCGATCTCCGGGTCGTTGTAGTACGAGGACTGGTTCGGCAGGACGAAGTAGACGTTCCACTTGCGGGCCAGTTCCCGGTACACCGACGCGGGGTCGATGTCCTCCCGCACGTCGTCGCCGATCACCCGGCGGATGTGGCGGGCCTCCAGCGCCGGCTTGTTCAGCTCGTCGCCGATGAGGAACAGGTAGCCCTTGCGGCCGCGGTTCTGCCACGCGTCGGTGACCACGTGCCGGGCCATGAAATAGGCGGCCAGTTCGTAGGACTCGCTCTTCTGCCCGCCACCACCGCCTTCGAGGAAGATCGTGCGCAGCTGCTCGTCCATCCGGTTGTCCGATTCGAACTGCCCGACCTGCAACGGGACCCGGTCGCTGTCGGCGTCGCCGATCGCGCCGAACAGCACCTGCGGGTCGGCCAGGTACCCCCGGCGCTTCAGCAGGCCGTGCAGTTTGCCGAGCTTGCCCTGCATGATCCGCGGTACCCGGCGCATCGAGCCGGTGACGTCGAACAGCACCGCGATCGGCGTCGAATCGCTGTGGTCGGCCGAATCCCGGCATTCCCGGACGGCGTTCTTCGGGTCGAGCGCGGCCGCAGCCTTCCAGTCTTTCGCGGGTTTGGCGCGGAGGTCGGCGCTGTAGCCGAAGTCGTCTTCGCCCTTGGCCGCGCGGAAGGTCTTCGCGGCGGCGTAGGCGTTGTCGTCCCAGTGTCCGTGTCCCATGGTCAGGCTCCTGTCTCGGGGATGATGAACGGGCGGAAGGTGCGGGGGCCGTACAGCTCGCCGAGCAGGTCGTCGTACTCGTCGAGCAGATCGGCCGCGTCGGGTCGCTGTGCCGGGTCGTCCTGCGTGCACCACCTGGCGAACTCGCGTTGGCGTGTTTCCGAGGGCGCCAGAACGGAAAGCATCAGGCGGTGGAGCATGTGGACGTCGGTGGCCGCGGTCATCGACAGTCCCTTGTGGACCTCCGACGGGTATTCGGCGGAGTTGTCCGCCGCCAGCGGGAGCGTGCCGGTGTCGACGGCGAACGACCAGCCGACCAGGACGATCCCGTGCTGTCCGGGATGGACGAGCACGTTGTCCGCGGTGAGATGGCCGTGGACGACGCCCGCGCGGTGCGCGCCGGCCACCGCGCGCAGCAGGCGCCGGTGCATCCAGGCGTAATCGCGGCCGTCGAGCCCGTCCGGGAACGCCTTCCCGATCTCGGCGAGGGTGACGAACCCGTCGACGAGCGGATCGAGGACGCTGAACGCCCGGTCGCCGCGCGCCACCGGGCCGGACGTGTCGAGCAGCCGCGGATAGTAGGGCCGCAGCCACCGGTGCCGTTCGGTGAAGGCGTCGAGCGCGCGCAACGTGGCCCACTCGGCGTGGATCAGCGGGTTGAGCGCCGGGTTCCGGACGAGTTTGACCAGATGCGGCCCGGTGGTCCGGTAGGTCGTCGCGATACTGCCCACCGCGTGCGGAGCGGTGAGGGTGTAGCTCGACGTCGCCGTGGTGACCGTCTGGCGCCGGGCGCGTTTCCAGTCGTCGTAGCGGCGATTGAGGATCGCCGCCGCTTGATGTGCCCGGGTGTCGCCGGGATTGCGGTCAGGGTGGAGCGCGGCCGCCAGTTCGCGGTAGCGGTGGTGGGCGAACAGAGTGGCCGCATCGACAGCGTTCTCGATCAGTGTCACGGCGTCGTCCCTGGTGAGCATGGTTTGAGTCTAGACGACTCTTACCTCGGCCGGCAAGGGGGCCCGCCGTGACCGCGAGCACGCGCCGTCGGCGGAGGAGGGCGAAGAAATGGTCGCGAAAATAGGGGTGTAGGTACAAATCCCGTGCCGTTCCGCCGCTGCGAAAAATAGACTGAAGAGAGTCGAACAGGGGGTGCTGGTGACCTTTCCGGAACTGTCTGAAAGAAGCCGGAAGAGGGCGACCGCCGTGGTCGTTCTGTTCGTGATCGGAATCGTGCCGGGATTTGTCGCGGCCTTTGTCGGGAGATGGGCCGCCGAGGGAATGGCGGGCGGTCACGACCTGCGCGCGGTGATTTCCGTGTCGGATTCCACGACCACCGAGGGGCAGGACGGCCCGCATGTCGCCTACGAGACCCTGGCCGTCACCGAAGACGGCCGCGCACTCGAATTGCCGACGGGCAAGGCGTTCGGCCTCGCGGAGCCGGTGGTCGTACGGCTCTCGTCACTGACCGGCAGGGTGTTGTCCGTGCGCGGAGCCGCCGGAATCGTGGAAGTCCACCATCCGGGGGAAAAGATCGCGGCGATGTCGATCGGCGGCGCGCTCTTGGTGCTCGGGGCCGTCGTGGTGTTCTCGGCGGTGAGGCCGGTGACCGCGCGGAAGTCACTGTGGTTCCTGGCGGGCTTCGCCTTCGCCGCCTATGTCGTGTTGGCACCGCTCGGTTTCGGTGCGACGGCCTACCGCGAGGCGGCCGAGCCCGTGCCGAACCTTTGGGAGCATCGCCGCGAAGCCTGGGGGCCGCCACCGGTGATCGGCAAGGGGCAGGCCGCGGTGTCGGGGGAGTCGGCCGTGCGTGTGCTCGAGAGCCGATCGGAACCGCCGGAAGGCGCCGAGGTGTGGCTGAGCGGATTTCACGTCCTCACCTTGCGGATCGAGGCGTCCCGGATGGGCGATACGGCGCTTGAGCTGTCGGCCGACGAGCACGGCGCCCCGCGGCGGGTCAAGGACTGCGCGGGCGTCCCGGGCGCCTTCGACGGCAGCACGGGTCTCGTCTGTTTCGTGGTCCCGCCCGGATATCAGCCGAAGTACCTCGTCGTCGGCAAACTCGATCGGGAAGTCTTGCTGACGCTCCAGTGATGCGAGGAAAGGAATTTCGTGCCCGACAAACCGCAGAATTACAGAATTCGTTTCCGGATGCTGTTGGCCTGGATCCCGTACATCTTCCTGTTGTGTTTCGTCTGGGGGAATTTCGGTGAATACGTGAGCGAACTGAACGCCGGCGAAGAAGTCACGGTCACCGAGATCTCGGGATGCGCCGAGGGAGGAGCGCCGATGAGCGGGGTGATTCCCTACTGTTCGGGGGAGTGGCGGTTCGACGACGGGCACACCGGTCGCGGGAGCATCAAAGGCGACAAGGCCGAGGAGGGCGACAAGATCTTCGCCGGCGACGGCTTCGTCTATCGATCGAGGCCGTCACTGATCTGGAGCATGTCGGTGACCGGGTTTTTCGGCCTGGCGCTGCTGGGCATGGCGATCGGCCTCGGCGTCCTGTACCGGAAGGACGCGGTCCGGCGGCGTCAGAAGAACTGACGCCGCCGGGCGGCCTCAGCTCCGGGTGGCGTCGATCTGCCGCTCGTCCTCGGTCGAGCAGCTGGTCACCGGATCGTTCGGCCCGCTCCCGCAGGTCCAGGCGCCGATCACCACCGGCCCTGGGCCCTGCGGTGACGCGGCTTCGGCCGGTGTCAGCTTGGCGAAGTAGTCCGTGAGTACCTGCGTCGCTTCGGTGCATTCGGTCTTCCCGCGCGCCACGACCTTGTTCTTGGCTCCCTGGAGCCCGGCGACCTCGCCGCAGGGTGTTCCGGCGGGAGCCTGCGCGGCGGCGGGGGAGGACGGCGGCGGCGCGGCCGCGGGGGCGGGATCGGCGCCGCAACCGCTCAGCAGGACGACGGCGAGCGCGGCGGGAAGTGCGGAGAGGGTCTTCATGGGCCCTTCTTCTCGGGGATGGGTCATTCGACGGGGACGACGGCGGCGAACACGTTCTGCTCGCCCTTGCTGCAACTGGTGCCGCCTTGTGCGGCGGGGGCGCCGGAAACGCACAGCCATCCGTCGACGGTCTCGCTGACCGGTTCGTCCGAACCCGCGGACTGGCGTCCGGCGATCCTCTTGTGGAACGAACCGACGATCCCGGTCGCGTCCGCGCAGGACACCCCGGGTCCGTTGAGGACCTGAAGGGTCAGCCCGCTCGCCGCGGTCACCGTCCCGCACGAACCCTGTACCGGTTCAGCGGGTTTCGGCGGGGTGGTGGGTTTCGGGGCGGTGGACGGACTCGGCGCGGTCTGCGACGGGAGCGGTGGCAGCGACGCGCTGGTGATGACCGAGAGGGACGGAGGAGGCGAGGCCGACATCAAGGTGACAGGCGGTGGCGGATCTTCGCCCGAACAGGCGGCGAGCGTTCCGGCGATCGCGCAGACCGCGAACAGGCGCCGGCACGTTCCCGTGGTCGTCGAGACGGGCAAGGCGATCCTTTCGTCGGCCGGTCGTGGCCGGCCCATTCTGACCCGGCCGGGCCCGATGTCGTGGCATTGAGCCACGTTCGGTTCGCGGGAGGTTATCGCGACGGCCGCGCGGAGGTACGCGAGGACCGCCAAAGCACTGTCCATTGTGGACGATTAACATGCCGTTCACGCCACGACAACACCCCGTTGCCGTGGCGAACCGATCGGACGAATCCGGCGCCGAACCGTTAACACGAGGCCCCGTTCTGCCGAAAACAAAGGTAGCGCTCCGGCGTGTCCCAGTCCCCGTCACCGAAACCGTGAGAGCGATGAAGACCGACGAACAGACCGATCCCGCGTCACCCCAGGCCACCGCACCGGCGAACACGGAGCTGCCACCGACGGCACCGTGCACCGTCGTTTGGTGTGGCGGCCGCCCGTACGTCCTCGAGAGCTCCGCCGGCCACACGCGCTGGATGGGCACCGACCACCGAGGCAGGCCCGTGGCGCTGACCAGCGCGGACCTGCAACGCCGCGGCTGGACCCACACCCGGGCCAGCTGACGCGGGAGGACCTGCCGCTGCTGGATAGGCTGAGCGGGTGAGTACGCCCCCCGAACCGAGCGTGACCAGCGAAGAGCCTTCTCTGCTGCGGCAGGCCCTGAATGTTCCCAACATGCTTTCGATCCTCCGGCTCGCCGGGGTGCCGGTCTTCCTGTGGCTGCTGCTCGGCCCGAAGGAGGACGGCTGGGCGCTCGCGCTGCTCGTGTTCAGCGCCCTCACCGACTGGCTCGACGGCAAGCTCGCCCGCTGGCTCAACCAGATGTCGCGGCTCGGCCAGCTGCTGGACCCGGCGGCCGACCGGCTCTACATCCTCGCGACGCTCATCGCGTTCCTGATCCGCGACATCGTCCCGTGGTGGCTGGTGGTCCCGCTGGTCGTCCGCGAGGCCGTGCTGGGCGTCTGCGTGCTGCTGCTGAGGCGCCGCGGGTTCGCCCCGCCGGAGGTCACCTACATCGGCAAGGGCGCCACCTTCGTGCTGATGTACGCCTTCCCCTTCCTGCTGCTCACCCAGGGCGGCTCCGACATCGCCGCCATCGCCCGGCCGATCGGGTACGCCTTCACCGCGTGGGGCGCGGTCCTGTACGTCTATTCGGGCGTGCTGTACGTCATCCAGACCATCCAGGCACTGCGGACGGCCGATCCGGCGGGCTTGCGGGAGGCGCCGGGCGCGTGACCCGGCGGGATGCGAAACTGCGCGCGACGGTTTCGTGTGAGGGCATCAGAAAGGGGAGCGGCGTTGTCCACTCCAGAAGAACTGCGGTACACCGAAGAACACGAGTGGGTCTCCGTGCGCGACGGAGGACTCGTGCGCGTGGGCATCACGGAGTACGCCCAGGACCAGCTCGGTGACGTGGTGTTCGTCGAACTGCCCGAGGTCGGCAAGCAGGTCGGTTCCGGCGACGCGTTCGGCGAGGTCGAGTCGACCAAGAGCGTTTCGGAACTGTTCGCCCCGCTCGACGGCGAGGTGGTCGCGGTCAACGACGCGGTGACCGAGTCGCCCGAGCTGATCAACAGCGATCCCTACGGCGAAGGCTGGCTGATCGAACTCCGTCTCGACGACGCGAGCTCGGTCGAATCCCTGCTCGAGGCCGAGGCGTACCAGGCCCTGATCAAGGAATAGCCGCAGGCCGTGGCCCTCCGGGAAGAGTAGGGGGAGCCGCGGGCCGGAGTTTCGATCAGGCACGGTACGTTTGACCTCCACACGTTCTTGAGTAGTGGCAACACACATGCGTTAGGAGAGCTCAGGTGAGCACGAACGACGGGCCCGGCGTTCCCCCGGAGCAGTCTCCGGAGCGGACTTCTGTCTTCCGGGCCGACTTCCTGGCCGACGTCGAAGGCACTGAGGCTCCTCCGGCTGCCGAGGCCCCCGTCCAGGGTGTGGACGCGCTGCCCGCGGGTTCCGCGCTGCTGGTCGTCAAGCGGGGACCGAACGCCGGTTCGCGCTTCCTGCTGGACCGCGACACCACCAGCGCGGGACGGCACCCGGACAGCGACATCTTCCTCGACGACGTCACGGTTTCCCGGCGGCACGCCGAGTTCCGCCGTGAGGGTGGCGAGTTCGTCGTCATCGACGTCGGCAGCCTCAACGGCACCTACGTCAACCGCGAGCCGGTCGACCAGGCCGTCCTCGCCGGTGGCGACGAGGTCCAGATCGGCAAGTTCCGCCTGGTCTTCCTGACCGGCCCGGGTCACGGGGGCCAGGGGGCGCGGTGACGGCGGCCGGGCGGCCTGATCGGGATGCGTCGCAGCGCGATGGGTTGAGCATCGGGGCCGTGCTGGCACAGCTGCGCGGTGAGTTCCCCGATGTCACCATCTCCAAGATCCGGTTCCTCGAGGCGGAGGGTCTGGTCCAGCCGGGCCGGACCCCGTCCGGGTACCGGCAGTTCGCTCCGGCGGACGTGGAGCGGTTGCGGTTCGTCCTGTCCGCCCAGCGGGATCACTATCTCCCGCTGAAGGTCATCAAGGAACAGCTGGACGCGGCGGATCAGGGTGCCGCGCCCTCGGTGGCGCTGCCCAAACCGCCGCGGAAACTCGTTTCACTCGACGCCCCCGGGGAAAACGGCGGACTGCCGTCCCCCGGGGACTTCGAGAACGATCGCGAGATCAGGCTGACCGAGGAAGATCTGCTCCGCCAGGCGGGCATCGACGCCGCCACCCTGGCTGAGCTGCGGCAATACGGTCTGGTGCGGCCGGGAGCGGCGGGGTTCTTCGACCCCGACGCGGTCCTCGTGGCGAAGACCGTGAAAGCGATGACCGAATTCGGTATAGAGCCGAGACATCTGCGTGCCTTCCGGGCCGCCGCCGACCGCGAGGTCGGCCTGGTGGAGCAGATCGTGACACCGGTGTATCGGCATCGTGACGAGGACGCCCGGGCAAGGGGCGACGAGGTCGTCCGAGAGCTCGCGGCACTGACCGTGGCGTTACATACGCTCTTGGTGAAGGCCGGAATACGGGCTGTCACGGGCGGTTGAACGGTTCCAGGAGCCGCGAACCCTTGTAAGGCCACTTGTCAATGACTGAATGTTCGGCATGCAATGCCGTACCGTGGAGTTGGGTTTGCCACGGGCGAACCGAGAATGTCCGGACAGCGAGCACAGCGCGCGGAAGACGGGTAGCGTCGGGACTGCCGTCGCTTGGTCGTCGAGACAAGCGTTGCAGCCCGTGCGCACGAGAGGGAGGCGAAGCCCGATGAGCGAGATGCGCGTCGTCGGCGTGCGGGTGGAGCTACCCGCGAATCAGCCGATCTTGTTGCTACGGGAAACCGAAGGCGAGCGTTACCTGCCGATCTGGATCGGCTCGGTCGAGGCCACCGCCATCGCCTTGGAGCAGCAGGGAGTCCGCCCGGCCCGACCGCTCACCCATGACCTGCTCAAAGAGGTCATCGGAGCGTTGGGCCGCGAGCTGGAACAGGTCGTCATCACCGACTTGAAGGAAGGCACGTTCTTCGCGGAACTGGTCTTCGACGGGGACATCAGGGTTTCGGCGCGGCCGAGCGATTCGGTGGCGCTGGCGCTGCGAGTGGGGGTGCCGATCCACGCCGTCGACGCGGTGCTGGAAGAAGCGGGCCTCATCATCCCCGACGAGCAGGAGGACGAGGTCGAGAAGTTCCGCGAGTTCCTCGACTCGGTCTCGCCGGAGGACTTCCGCGGCGCGGACACCTGAGTCCTTCCCGGGAACTTGAACGAAGGGGCGGCGCCGGATCGGCGCCGCCCCTTCTTCGTGCGTGCGACGCTTGTTCGGGTGGCCGCAGGTGCTCATCGGGCACGTGGTCTCGTCGGAGAGCGTTGTGAAAGCCACGTTCGCAACGTTGAAGGTTGCGAACGTGGCTTTCGCGACACCCGAAGCCGCCACTCCACCGTCGAGCCCGGCCGCCCCGGAACCGCCACCCTCACGCGGACCAGGCACAGGTGTCCGAATACCGGTCCGGCCCTGATCCGCATCGCGACCCATCCCGACTCGCTCGATCCCGGCGCCCTTCCTCGATGCAAGTCCGTGAAGGCCTCCTTCACTACCTTCAGGGTAGGTAAGGAGGCCTTCACGGACTTCGGTAGGCCGGATGGGGCGTCGGCGCGCTCAGGCCGCGGTCGCCTTGACGAACAGGTCCGCGAGTTCCCGTCCGTAGCGCTCCAGGTCCAGCTTCGGGTCCGCAGAGAACTTCGCGGCCACACCATCGACGGCCTGTGCGATCGACAGCGCCATCACGTCCGCCGCGAAGTCGCCGAAAGCGCCTTCTGCCTGGCCCTGCTTCAGCTGGCGTTCGAGCCGTCCGGTCCGGAACTCCTCGACGATCGGCGCCGACATGAACCAGCCTTCGGCGTCCGAACCGCTCGACGCCATCTCCACCATGACGCGCACCAGCTCCGGGTACGAACCGAGGAACGCGATCTCCGACTCGATGTAGCCGCACAGGAGCCCGGCCCGATCGGTCGTGCCCTGGACGCGGTCCTCCAGGAACTTGTCCTTCATGCCGGTCGCGGTGGTGACCACGGCCTGCATCAGGCCGGCCTTGTTGGTGAAGTGGTAGGAGATGATCCGGGTGCTGGACAGCCCGGCCCGCTCCTTGATCTTCGCGAACGACGTCTTGTGGTAGCCGAGGTCGGAGATCGTCGCGATCGTGGCGCCGATGATCTGGGCCCGCCTCGCGGCTTCGGTGACCGACAGCCCCAGCTCCGCCTGGACCTCTTGCATGGCGCTTTGGGTGGAGGGATTTACTTGCATGAGTAAAAAGTAACACGGTTGAGTAAAACTGGCAAACGTGCGGCCGAACGGGGGACCGTTCCCCGGCAAGCCTCAAGAAGAGCTTGAGGCCGACCGCGCGTCGCGTTGACCGCTTTGCCGGACGCGCTTACCGTCAATGAAGGTGAATCGCCAAGGTGTGATTCGGATGTCTGGGGCATTCGTCTTGACGGTTCACTCCGGTGCGGGCTCACGTGGGTCCGCGCGGCTTTGTTCGCCGGCCGCCAGGTCGGGCGAGGGGAGGCATGGCGTGGTCGAGGCTGGTAGCCCTCAAGAGCCGCTCGTTCCGGTCGCTGACGGCGAGCAGGGCGAGCTGTTCCCCGACTCTTCCCTCCCGGACGAACTCGTCGGTTACCGTGGTCCCGCCGCCTGTCAGATCGCCGGGATCACCTACCGGCAGCTCGACTACTGGGCCCGCACGAAGCTGGTCGCGCCGAGCATCCGGACGGCGCACGGTTCCGGTTCGCAGCGGCTCTACTCGTTCAAGGACATCCTGGTCCTGAAGGTCGTCAAGCGGCTGCTGGACACCGGCGTCTCCCTCCAGAACATCCGCGTCGCCGTGGACCACCTGCGCCTGCGCGGCGTCCGCGACCTCGCCAAGGTCACCCTGTTCTCCGACGGCACCACCGTCTACGAGTGCACCTCGCCCGAAGAGATCGTCGATTTACTCCAGGGCGGCCAGGGCGTTTTCGGGATCGCGGTCAGCGGCGCGATGCAGGAGATCAGCGGCACCATCCACGAGTTCCCCGCCGAGCGGGCCGACGGCGGCGTGATCGAAACCGTCACGCCGGACGAGCTCACGCAGCGCCGTAACGCACGTCGCACCGGCTGATCATGATGCCGCGCGAGCGGCAGGGTAGGCTCACTTCCGCGGTCGACGAATCCGCGCGGGAGAGACCGGGCCGATAACGGCTCGGCGCCGAAGGAGCAAGTCCTCCCCGGAACCTCTCAGGCACCCTGGACCGCGCGGACTAGACGCCTCTGGAAAGTGAGTCGCCAGGTCACCACCTGGCGGCCCCGCCGACGGTGCAAGCCCGACTCAACCCACGGGCGAAACTCTCAGGCGCCCCTGCGGGGGTACGGACAGAGTGGGGAGGGCCAGGACAATCGTCCCGGCCCCACCCCCGCGTCTTGGGAGGTCCCCGATGGAGCCTGGTTCACTGGCCGCCCTCGAATCCGGTACCCCTTTCGCGGACCGGCACATCGGTCCCGGCGCCGAAGACCTCGCGCGCATCCTCGACGTCGTCGGCGTCTCCTCCCTCGACGAACTCGCCGAGCGGGCCGTTCCCGCGTCGCTGCGGGAGTCCGCGACACCGCCGGAGCTGCCGCCGCCCGCCACCGAGACCGGCGCGCTCGCCGAACTCCGCGCCCTGGCCGCGCGCAACCGGCCGACGGTCCAGATGATCGGCCTCGGCTACCACGACACCGTGACCCCGCCGGTGATCCGTCGCAACGTGCTGGAGAGCCCGGCCTGGTACACCGCGTACACGCCGTATCAGCCGGAGATCTCGCAGGGCCGCCTCGAAGCGTTGCTCAACTTCCAGACCATGGTCGCCGACCTGACCGGCCTGCCGATCGCCAACGCGTCGATGCTGGACGAGGCCACCGCGGCGGCGGAGGCGATGACGCTGGTCCGCCGCGCGGGCAAGGCGAAATCGAACCGGTTCGTGGTCGACGAGGACACCCTGCCCCAGACGATCGAGGTGCTGCGCACCCGCGCCGAACCGCTCGGCATCGAACTGGTGACCGCCGACCTGTCCCAGGGCATCACCGGACTCGGCCTCGGCGGCGACTTCTTCGGGATCCTGCTGTCGTACCCGGGGGCTTCGGGCGCGGTCCGCGAATGGGACCACACCATCGCCGAGGCCAAGGCGCTGGGCGCGGCCGTGGTGATGGCCGCGGATCCGCTCGCGCTGACCCTGCTCCGGTCGCCGGGTGAGCTCGGCGCCGACGTCGCGATCGGGTCGACGCAGCGGTTCGGCGTCCCGATGGGTTTCGGTGGCCCGCACGCGGCTTACCTCGCCGTTCGGCACGGCCTAGAACGCCAGTTGCCGGGCCGTCTGGTCGGGGTGTCGAAGGACGCGGAGGGCGCTCCCGCGTACCGGCTCGCGCTCCAGACCCGCGAACAGCACATCCGCCGCGAGAAGGCGACGAGCAACATCTGCACCGCCCAGGTGCTCTTGGCGGTCATCGCGTCGATGTACGCGGTGTACCACGGCCCCGAGGGCCTGCGTGCCATCGCGAACCGCGCGCACCGGATGGCCACGGTGCTCGCGGCGGGGCTCGCCGAAAGCGGTGTCGACGTCGTGCACTGCGAGTTCTTCGACACCGTCATGGTCTCCGTCCCCGGCCGCGCGGCCGGAATCGTCGGCACGGCCAGGGAACTCGGGGTCAACCTGCGGCTGGCGGACGCGGACCACGTCGCCGTCGCCTGCGACGAGACGACGACCCGCGAGCACCTTTCGCTGGTGTGGAAGGCTTTCGGCGTCGCGGTGTCCGATGTGGACTCACTCGACGCGGACACCGCCGACGGCTTCCCGCCGGATCTGCGCCGCACGAGCGACTACCTGACCCACCCCGTCTTCCACGCGCACCGCTCGGAGACCGCGCTGCTGCGGTATCTGAGGGCGTTGTCCGACAAGGACGTCGCGCTCGACCGGAGCATGATCCCGCTCGGCTCCTGCACGATGAAACTCAACGCCACGGCGGAGATGGAGCCGATCACCTGGCCCGAGTTCGCCGGGCTGCACCCGTTCGCGCCCGCCGAGGACGCGGCCGGGCTGCTCGCGATCGTGAAGGATCTGGAGCGGTGGCTGGCCGGCATCACCGGCTACGACGCCGTTTCCCTGCAACCGAACGCCGGGAGCCAGGGCGAGTTCGCCGGTCTGCTGGCGATCCGGGCCTACCACCGCGAACGCGGGAACGCGGCGCGCGACGTCTGCCTGATCCCGTCGAGCGCGCACGGGACGAACGCGGCCAGCGCGGTCATGGCGGGGATGCGGGTGGTCGTCGTGAAATGCGACGACGAGGGCAACATCGACCTCGGCCACCTCAAGTCCACTGTGGACGAGCACGCGGACGACCTGGCCGCGATCATGATCACCTATCCGTCGACGCACGGCGTCTACGAGGACACCGTCCGCGAGGTCTGCGCGCTGGTGCACGACGCGGGCGGTCAGGTGTACGTCGACGGGGCGAACCTCAACGCCCTGATCGGCGTCGCGCAGTACGGCAGGTTCGGCGCCGACGTCTCGCATCTCAACCTGCACAAGACCTTCTGCATCCCGCACGGCGGAGGCGGGCCGGGCATCGGGCCGATCGGCGTCCGCGGGCACCTGGCGCCGTACCTGCCGAACCACCCGCTGCAACCGGACGCCGGCCCGGCCACCGGCGTGGGTCCGATCAGTGCCGCGCCGTGGGGGAGCGCGTCGATCCTGCCCATCTCCTGGGCCTACGTCCGGATGATGGGCGCGGAAGGGCTGAGGCGCGCGACGCTGACCGCCGTCGCGAACGCCAACTACGTCGCCAAGCGCCTCGCGGAGCACTACCCGGTGCTGTACTCAGGGCACGACGGACTGGTGGCGCACGAATGCATCCTCGACCTCCGCGCGCTCACCAAGCGGACCGGCGTCACCGTGGACGACGTCGCCAAGCGGCTGGCGGACTACGGACTCCACGCGCCGACGATGTCGTTCCCGGTCGCGGGAACCCTCATGGTCGAGCCCACCGAGAGCGAGGATCTCGGCGAACTCGACCGGTTCTGCGACGCGATGATCGCGATCCGCGGCGAGATCGACAAGGTCGCGGCGGGGGAGTGGCCGGTGGAAGAGAGCCCGCTGCGGAACGCCCCGCACACCGCGCGCTGTCTCGCGGGCGAGTGGGATCGCCCGTACAGCAGGGAGCTCGCGGTTTTCCCGGCCGGCTTCGGGGCCGCGAAGATCTGGCCTCCGGTGCGGCGGATCGACGGGGCCGCGGGGGACCGCAACCTCGTCTGCTCCTGCCCGCCGCCGGAGGCCTTCGCCTGATGGTCAGCCGGGCATCTTGTCGAGAAAGCCCAGCACCTGCTTGATCCGCCCGTCCTCGACGGTGATGACGTCGAAGCCGATCGCCAGCGGCTCGTCCGCGCCCGCCGGGCTGAGATACCACTGGAAACGCGCGATGTCGTGGTGCGCGTCGGGGGCCGCGGGGAGGCTGAACTTCAGTCCCCCGAACTGGGCCTGCGCACCGGCGACCATGCCGTCGACACCGTCGTGGCCGGTGATGGCGTTGAGCGGGTCGGTGTAGACGGCGTCCTCGGTGAACACTTCGGCGATGAGAGCGCGGCGCTTGTCGGCGTCGATCTCGTTCCATACGGCGATGTACTGCTCGGCGATGCGCTGGATGTCCGACATGGCGTCCTCTTTCGTTGGTGGGTAACCGATGAGGCAACTCTGTCGGCCGAGGGTGGGTCTCGTCGATTACGCGGGAGGTAATGGCGGACCGGCTGCCGTGGCCGTAGGTTCGTGATCGTGACGACCACAGTGACCGCGAGCCGCGCGAGCCGACCCGTCGGTGAACTCCTGCGGGAATGGCGCGATCGCCGCCGGATCAGCCAGCTCGACCTCGCGATCTCGGCGGAGATCTCCACCCGGCATCTGAGCTTCGTGGAAACCGGGCGGTCCAAGCCGAGCCGCGACATGGTGCTGCGGCTCGGTGAACACCTGGAGGTTCCTTTGCGGGAACGCAATCAGCTGCTCCTGGCGGCGGGCTACGCGCCCGCGTACGCCGAAAGCGGCCTCGGTGCCCCTGAGATGGAGGCTGTCCGCAAGGCCGTCCGTCAGCTGCTGACCAGCCATGAGCCGTACCCGGCCGCGGTCGTCGACCGCTGGTGGAACCTGGTCGACGCCAACGAGAGCGTCTTGATCATGACCGACCTGGTCTCGCCCGCCCTCATGGCCGCGCCGGTCAACGTCCTGAAGCTGACGCTGCATCCCGAGGGGATGGCGCCGCATGTGCTCAACCTGGGGGAGTGGCGCGCCCATCTGCTCGGCAGGCTGCGGCGGCAGGTGGCCCAGACCGCCGATCCGGTGCTGACCGGGCTGCTGGAGGAGCTGCTCACCTATCCGTGCTCGGATCCCGTCCCCGAGGTGGAGGTCCCCGGACCGGGCGACATCTTCGTTCCGTTGCGGTTGCGCCACAAGGATGTCGATCTCACGTTCTTCAGCACTGTCTCCACTTTCGGGACCCCGTTGGACATCACGGTCTCAGAGCTGGTGATCGAGTCGTTCTTCCCGGCCGACACGGCCACGGCCGAGTACTTGCGCGCGTACGCGGCGCGCGGGGTGGAATGATGCTGGGCAAGAAGCCCTGCCGCAGAGCCCAGTGAGGATTCTTCATCCATGGCCGTGCCTTCCGTCGTCCTGAACAACGAGGTAGCCATCCCCCAACTCGGTTTCGGTGTCTGGCAGGTGCCCGCGGGCGACACGGCCAAGGTCGTCCGGACCGCCGTCGAGGCCGGGTACCGCAGCATCGACACCGCCGCGTCGTACCGGAACGAAGCCGGTGTCGGTGAGGCGATCCGCTCGGCGGGTGTGCCCCGCGACGAACTGTTCATCACCACGAAACTGCCGAACCCGGCCCACGGCTACGACGAGGCGCTCCGGGCGTTCGACGCGAGCCTCGCGCAGCTCGGCCTCGACCGGGTCGACCTGTACCTGATCCACTGGCCGATGCCGACCCGCGGGAAGTACGTCGAAACCTGGCGGGCGCTGGAAAAGCTCTACGCCGACGGCCGCGTGCGAGCCATCGGGGTCTCGAACTTCCACGTCCCGCATCTGCGGCGGCTGTTCGAGGAAACCGGGATCGTGCCCGCGGTCAACCAGGTCGAGCTGCATCCCCGGCTTCAGCAGAAAGCACTACGGGAGTTCCACGCCGAGCACGGCATCGTCACCGAGGCATGGAGCCCGCTGGCACAGGGGTCACTGCTCTCGGACGCGACGCTGACCGCGCTGGCGGCCAAGTACGGCAAGAGCCCGGCGCAGCTGGTGCTGCGCTGGCATCTGCAGCTCGGCACGGTGGCCATCCCGAAGTCCGTGACACCGTCCCGGATCCGCGAGAACCTCGACGTCCTCGACTTCGAACTGGCCGACGACGATCTCGCGGCCCTCGCCGACTTCGACGATGGCACGCGCACCGGCCCTGACCCGGACACCTTCGACCTGGTCTGAGTACATGAAGGCCCCCTTCCTCGCGCCAGGCGCGAGGAAGGGGGCCTTCATGTACTTCCAGGGACCTCAGGTGGCCTTGATGCCCGCGGCGGCGAAGTCCGCCTGCTGGGCCGGCTGCTGCAAAAACTGGCGGAACGTCTGCGAGGCGCGCATCTGGACCTCGTCGATGGACTTGCCGGCGAGCCCGACGAGCGGGTAGTCCGCCGAACGCGCCGTCGCGACCGACTGGGCGGGCGAACCGACCAGTTCGGGCTTCGCGGTGTTCAGCTCGGTCACCCAGTACGACGACTCGGGGATCCAGGCGGCGGGGAGGCCGCCGATGGAGTCGAGGTTCGTCCGGCCGACGAGACCGTCGAGCACCGCCGCGGAGGACAGGGCGTCGACCTGGATGACCACGCAGTGATCGCGGACCACGGTCGCGGCGTTGTTCCACCGCTCGGCCGCCGCCCGGACCGGCTTCTCGATGCTGGGGGTGACGACCACCCGCATCGGGGTGTCACCTGCGACACAGGCTTTGGCCTGGGCCTCGGCGCGGGTGCTCAGCTCCCCGTCCGCCCAGTTCCAGCCGAACACGCCGATCGCGATCAGCGCCACCAGGACCACAGCGGCGATGGGCCACATGGCGACCTTGCGCCGTGGTGCCTTCTTCCCGACGATCCGGTGCGAGCCGGTCGCCTCACCACGACCCTGAGGCCGCTTCGGCGGGTCGAGGGGATGCGGCACCGGCTCCTCGGCCACGCTGTGTCGCCCCATCGTTGTCCTTTCGAAACGTGCGCGCTCGCGCTGCGTATGCAATCAAACCGTTATCACTCTAACAGGGGAGGGTGTTACGGGGAATGCGACGACTCACAGTTGTTTTCCGCGTGTCGCGGGCACCTTCATTAACTCGCGCAGAAGTCGTTGGCAATGCGCTATCAGGTGCTCACGCAGCGGCGCGGCCCGCTGGGCGAACCCGGCCTGCGCGCGGGCGTACTCCGCCCGGCCCTCCGGGGTCTCGATCCGGACGGGAGAGTAGCCGAAGGCCGCGAGGTCGTAGGGACTGGCCCGCATGTCCAGCGCGCGAATGTCCGCCGCCAGCTCGAAGCAGTCCCCGACCAGCTCGGCGGGCACGAACGGGTCGAGTTTGTACGCCCACTTGAAGAGGTCCATGTTGGCGTGGAGACAGCCGGGTTGCTCGAACTCGGCCTGGTTCTCCCGCTCCGGCCGCAGCGTGTTGCGCGGCCGGGCGGGCTCGGTGAAGAACCGAAAAGCGTCGAAATGTCCGCAGCGGATCTCCAGCGACTCGACGACGCCGTCCGTTCCGGCCGAACCCAGCCGGAGCGGAAGTTGTGAGTGACGCACCTCATTCGCCGATTCCCGGTAAACCATTGCCCATTCATGAAGCCCGAAACAACTGAGCCTCGGTGCCCGGGACGCGGTCGCGGAAAGCAGCCCGAGGACGAATTCGGCGGTCCTGGCCCGGCCCTCGGTGAAGCCCGCCGGATCCAGCATGACGCCGTCCGGCGTCTCGACGTAGCCCTTCCGGTCCAGGAACCGGCGCGCGGACGCGCCTTCGAGCACCACGCCCGGCCCCGGCTGCCAGCGTTCGAGATGCCCGGGGCGGTGCGAGTAGTAGGTGAAGAGGAAGTCGAGCACCGGATGCTTCTCGCCCCGCGAGCGGCGGCGCTGGTGCGGTGTCGTCCAGCGCCGCATCCGCGTCACGTGGTCGTCCTCCCGAGCCAGCCAGACCGGCTCGGGAAGGACGATCGGGCCGGTCATGACATGACGTGGGTGCCGTCGCGGACAGTTCCCACGTATTCCTCGACGAGGTCCTCCAGCGCGACGACGCCCACGGCGGCCCCCGCCGGGCTCAACGCCCGCGCCAGGTGACTGCCTTCCTTGCGCATCGCCGACAGCGCCTCGTCCAGACGGGCGTCGGCGTGCAGCTCGGTCAGCGCCCGGGTCTTGTCCGAGGGCACCACGGTCGTCGGCTCCCCGCCCATGAGGTCGAGGATGTCCTTGACGTGGATGTAGCCGGTCAGCGTCCCGTCGTCGGTGCACACCGGGAAACGGGAGAACCCGGTCGAGGACACCGCGCGCTCGACGTCGCCCAGCGTGGGCGAGCAGGGCAGCGTGGTCAGCTGCGCCGTCGGGACCAGCACGTCGGCCACCGTCTTCTCCACCGACGACAGCGTCTTGCTCAGCCGCTGGTGCTCGGAGTGCTCCAACAGTCCTTCGCGGCGCGACTCGCTGAGCAGTTCGGCTAGTTCGTCGGAGGTGTAGGCGGTTTCGAGCTCGTCCTTCGGTTCGACCTTGAACAGCCGCAGCAGCGAGTTGGCCACGAAGTTCAGCAGCCAGATGAACGGGTTGGCGATCTTCACCCAGGCCACGTGCACCGGGACCAGCCACAGGGCCAGCCGCTCCGGCTCCGCGATCGCGAGGTTCTTCGGCACCATCTCGCCGATGAGGACGTGCAGGATGGTGATGAACGCCAGCGCGATCGCGAACGAGATCGGGTGCAGCAGGACCTCGGGAATCCCGAACAGCTCGAAGAACCCGGCCAGCCGGTGCGCGATGGCGGGCTCACCCAGCCGGCCCAGCAGCAACGAGCAGATGGTGATGCCGAGCTGCGCGCCCGCGAGCATCAGCGAGACGTTCCTGCTCGCGTTGATCACGATCTTGGCGCGGGACTTTCCCTGCTCCAGCAAGGCTTCCAGCCGGTCGCGCCGCGACGAGATCAGCGCGAACTCGGCGCCGACGAAGAACGCGTTGGCCAGCAGCAGGACCACGACGAGGAAGATGTTGAACCAGTCGCTCATCGGGCAAGCTCCTGCTCGGCGGGCGCGGGGCTTTCACTGACCCGGCGTACTTCGACCTCGGCGATCCGCAGCCGGTCCATTTTGCTCACCGTGAGCCGCCAGCCGTCGAGATCGGTGGCGTCGCCGGGGGAGGGGATCCGGCCGAGCCGCTCGAGGATCAGCCCGGCGATGGTCTCGTAGTCGCCGTCGGGCATCCGGAACCCGGTCTCGTCCGTGACCTCGTCGGCGCGCAACTGCCCGGACACGAGCCAGTTGTCGGCGCCGACCTGCTGGGAAGAGGGCTCTTCCCGCTCGTCGTGCTCGTCGCGGACGTCGCCGATGATCTCCTCGACGACGTCCTCCAGCGTCACCAGCCCCGCGGTGCCGCCGTACTCGTCGACGACGATCGCGAGCTGGAAGCGGGAATCACGCAGCCGGTTGAGCAGCGAGTCGCCCGGCAGCGATTCGGGCACCGTCGGGATCGGCCGCATGACCGAGCCGATCCGCACCGTGGCGCGCTGCGCGGCCGGGACGGTGAACGCCTGCTTGATGTGCACCGCGCCCTGCACGTCGTCGAGATCCTCGGTGTAGACCGGGAAACGCGAGAAGCCGGTGCGGCGCGAGATCTCGATGAGGTCGTAGATCGTCTCGTCCACGGTGAGGGATTCGAGCTGGACGCGCGGCGTCATCAGCTCCTCGGCCGTCCGCTCGCCGAAGCGCAGTGACTTGTCCAGCAGCTCGGCCGTCGAGGTGTCGAGCTTTCCGCTTTCGGCGCTGGAGCGCACGATCGAGCCGAGCTCCTGCGGCGAACGGGCCGACCGCAGTTCCTCCTGCGGTTCGACGCCGAACTTGCGGACGAGGAAGTTGGCGCTGTTGTTCATCAGGGTGATGAGCCAGCGGAACAGCGAAGAGAACCGCGAGTGGTACCCCGCGACGGCGCGCGCTGTCTGCAACGGCCGGGCGATCGCGAGGTTCTTCGGCATCATCTCGCCGAGGATCATCGACAGCGACGTCGCCAGGATCAGCGCGACCGCCAGCGACACGCCGTTCGCAACGCCTTCGGAGAACCCGACGGCGGTGAACAGCGGGTGCAGCAGGTCACCGATCACCGGTTCCGCGAGATAACCGGTGATCAGGGTGGTGATGGTGATCGCCACCTGCGCGCCGGAGAGCTGGAACGAGAGGGTGCGGTGCGCCTTCTGCACGGTGTGCGCGCGGCGGTCGCCGACCTGGCGGACGTTCGCGTCGACCGTGCTGCGCTCGAGCGCGGTGAGGGAGAACTCGGCGGCGACGGCGAGGCCGGTGCCGACGGTCAGCAGAAGGAACAGAAGGATGCCGAGAACGGCGAGCAGGATTTCCATCATTTCCTGCCGGCGGGGACGGGGTCGGCAAGAAGGTCCGCGGAACAGCCGGGTGTGCCACCCGGCTCGATACTGTCACCAGGTGACTGCGCGTCGCGCACGAAAAGAGTCACTCCTCGATCGGAATCAACAGACACCGCCGCTGTACTGCGGCGATAGGACAATCTTAACGTGTTCCCCCGGCCGCGTGGGCGCGGTGCCGCCGCACGCTCTCCTCGACCAGGTCGAGGACGGGACCGAGATCGTCGCCGGGCTGGCCCATCGCGAGGTGGGAGACGAGTCCTTCGAGGACCAGTTCGAGGTACGCGGTCAGGACGTCGACATCGACGTCGTCGCGCAGGATCCCGGCGTCGCGCTGGCGCAGCAGACGGCGGCGGGTCGCGGCGGTCAGCTGGTGGGACCGCTCGGCCCAGCGGGCGCGGAACTCGGGGTCGGTGCGCAGCCGCCGGGAGACCTCCAGCCGCGTGCCGAGCCAGTCGGCGGGATGCTCGCTGCGGTTCGACAGCAGTTCGCGCATCACCTGGACGAGGCCCTGTTCGGCGACGATGTCCGCCATGCGGACCGCGTCGTCCTCGGCCAGGGCCAGGAAGAGGGACTCCTTGTCCCGGAAATGGTGGAAGATCGCGCCGCGGGAAAGGCCGGTCGCTTCCTCCAGACGCCTGACGGTGGCACCCTCGTAGCCGTAGCGTGCGAAGCACACGCGGGAGCCGTCGAGGATCTGGCGCCGGCGTGCGTCGAGGTGATCCTGGCTGACCCGTGGCATCCTGGAATCCTGTCACCGGGAACCCGGTTATTGCAATCCGTACGTACGTACTGTGACCAGTTCGCGCGGTGATTGGTCCGTCCGGGAACCGGGCGGCCGCGAAACACGTCCGATCACTCGGCCGGATCGGCTGACACGCCGTCGGCAGCTTGGCTACTCTTTGTCCATCACGGTGAGTGAGTGCTGAGGGGAAGGTACGGGCGTGAACATCATCGACAACGCCGCGAGCGCGATCAAGGCCGTCTGGGGTGACCTCACCACGCCGAAGGAACCGACCGTTTACGGCGGTGGGGGCGGCGGTGGCGGCGGGTTCGAGATGAGCCCGGAGGAGCTGAAGACCGTCATCGGGCTCTGGGAAGACGAGCTGAAGAAGGTCAACGACGACGGTGACAAGATCGACATGATCGTCGCTGACCTGATGCCGCCGGGTCAGGACGAGGCCAGCTCCAGCTACGTCGACTCGGGTATCGAATCCCTGCTTGGCCTGCAAAAGCAGAACGAGTCGATGAGGGTCTACATCGAGGGCTACATCGCGAAGCTCGAAGTGGCCCGTTCGAAGACCATGGCCACCGATCAGGCCAACACCATGCGCACGACCTGAGGATGCCGAACGTGTTGAGGAATCGCGCCGCGGTCGCGGCGCTCGTGCTCGTTTCCGTCGCTGTCGCGGGTTGCACAGGGGAGACTCCCGGTACGGCTACGCCGACTCCGGGAACGTCGGCGTCGTCGGGTTCGTCCGCCGCGCCTGATGACCCCAGTGTTCCGAAGGTGACGACTCCGCTGGACGCCTCGGCGTACACCGGTGACGTGTGCAAGCTGCTTCCCGCCGCCGCAGCGGCGGAACTGGGGTTCACCGCGCCCGGCGAAGCGAAGAGCGAAGGCAGCAATCCCGGTTGCAGCTGGCAGATCCGCGGCAAGGCCGACAGCCTGCTGATCATCCTCGGCAGCGGGAACCGCGAAAAGGGCATGGGCGGTATCGCCGGCCTGCACAAGGCCAAGAAAGCCGGGCAACTGAGGTTCCTTGAGCCCGGCCCTGAAGTCGACGGCTATCCGACCGTCTACTACGGAATCCAGGACAGGCGAGCGAGCGGTAACTGCGACCTCGCGGTGGGCGTCGCCGACGATCTGACGATCAGCACCCTCGCCAAGGGCTACGACAACGAACAGGATTCGTGCGGGAAGGCGCAGCAACTCGCGTCGGCCGTGATCAAGACACTCAAGGGGGCATGAGGGTGGACGGCAAGCAGATCTACGAGAACTTCACCCAGGGCGACACCCGTAACCTGCGCAGCGCGGCCGACCGCGTCGCGGAACTCTCGGATGCCTATGTCGAGCGCGGTATGGCCATCAAGGGGCTGCAGTCGCGGATGGCGTCGTCCTGGACGGGTTCCGCCGCGGACGCGGCGAACGCCGGCGCGGGCCCGCTGGAGCAGGCCTTCAAGGAGACAGCGGATCCGCTGTTCACCACGAAGGCCTCGGTCATGGCACAGGCCGACAGCTTCGACGATTCCGGGCAGACCGTCGTCCCGGTGCCCCCGAAGCCGGACAAGCCCAACCCCTGGACCACCGGCCTCAAGGGCGCGATCCCGATCGCCGGGCCGTTCATGGTCAACAACGACATCAAGAACTACCAGGAAGGCGTCGCGAAGCACGAGGCGGCGAACCAGAACAACGTCCGCGTGATGGACCAGTACGACTCGGTCACCAGCAGCACGCGCTCCAGCCTGCCGACCGACTACGGCGTGCTGAAGAACGACGGCGCGAACGTCAGCGTCAAGGTCGGCGGCGGTCCGCCGCCGATCAAGCCGCCGCCCGTCCTCCCGCCGGTGAAGCCGGGTCGCAACGGTGGCGGGGACGACAACGACGGCACCGACACCAGCGGCACGGACAGCACCGGGACCGACCGGAACAAGCCGGGCGGCGACCACAACCAGACCAAGCCGGGCTCGACCGACGATCGTCCGGTGAACCCGAAGGATCGGCCGGTCCCCCCGGAGATCACGAACCCCACGAGGAAGCCGGGCCCGGGGGACACCACGCTCCCGTCCGGCGGCGGCCGCGGCAGGCCCGGTGGCGGGACCACGGAGATCCCGGGCCGGAACACCGGACGCGGCAATGGAAACGGCGACCTGGAAGACGTCGTCGGCCTCACCAACGGGCTCAACCAGAACTACGGCCCCGGTGGCGGCGGTCCCAACCAGCCCGGTGGCGGCGGCGGACGTAACGTCCCCGGTCCCAACAGTGCCGCGGGCAGGCTTCTCGGCGGCGAAGGCGGCACCGGCGGCCGCGCGGGCGGTCCCGGCGGAACCGGTTCCGGCGGTCTCGGCGGTGGCCGGGGCTCCGGTATGGGTGGCCTCGGCGGCGGCATGGGTGGCGCCGACCACCTGGCCGGTGGCCGTGGCGCGGCGGGCCGCGGCGGCGGTCAGATGGGCCCGATGGGGGCAGGCGGCAGGCGCGCCGACGGTGAAGAGGACGACGAGCACCAGCGTCCCGACTACCTGATCGAGGCCGACCCCGACGCGATCTTCGGCACCGACCAGCGCACCAGCCCGCCGGTCATCGGCGAGTAGCGGATGACCGTCAGAACAGGCCGGGTGGACGTCCCGGTCGAAGCCTTGGCCGTGCTCGCCGAACGTGAACGCGTCGGCGACCTGCACATCACGCTGCGTCCCGAACCGCGCTGGCTGTCCAGGACGGCCCGCGCGGAGGCGGACAAGCGAGTGGAAGCCGCGTTGGCGCAAGCCGGGCTGCTGGACTCGAGCGGCCGCGCGTCGGTCGACTTCCTGGACTGGCTCCCGGTGCTCACGAAACCGGCCATCGAGTACTACGGCTGGGTGAACACCGGCGGTGAGACGTACGGCCTCCTCGCCGCCTCGCTGGGCTTGCAGGCGGTGCTGGCGGTGTCGTCCGGCGAGTGGGTCGGCATCCAGGAGATCGACCGGCGGCGGCTGCCCGAAACGCTGATCGAGCAGCTGCCGCCCGTTCCCGCCGGCGGCGGCAGGCTGCGCACGATCCGTGCGTACGAGCTCGAAGAGGCGGCCCGGCGCGGCCCGGACACGCATTCGCTGCCGCCGGTGATCGCCGACATCGTCAGCCTCGTGCAACGGCCGGTCGAGGGGAGCGGTGAGCTCTACGTCGGCAAGCGGGACGAGGTCGGCAGGCACGTGGCCGTCGAGGATCCGCTTCACTACGCCGACACCGACTGGGGCCGGTACCTCAGTTACACGACCGGGCATGGGAACGACGCGGTGGTCCACATCGGACCAGCCGGTCAGGCGGAGCTCGCGGACGCGCTCCGCCACATAACCGGGACTTTAGGGGCCTAGACCGTCACCACTGGAACTCCGCCTGGACGGCGGTCGAGATCGGCTCGAGGTCGCTGACCAGACGGCCGAACTCGTCCGCGTCCAGCGCGTTGTACGGCGCCTCCGCGAGCCGGTCGGTCAACGCCTCGACGCGTTCTTTCGCGGACCGGCCGGCGGTGGTGAGCCAGCCGTCGGTCCCGATGAGACCCCGTTCGCGCATACCGTCGATGACCGCGGTCAGCTGCGCGGCCGGGAGATGGCTTACCCGGCCGAACTCGTACGCGGGCATGTCGATGGACAGAGCATGGAGGACGTGGGCCTCGGTGCCGCCGATACCCTCGGCCACCAGAGCGACGATGTGGCCGTCGCCGCGATGCTCGCGCACCAGCGTGGCCGCGTGCCACAGCCGGGCGAGAGGTTCTTGCGGCACCGGGACCGTGCGGAGGGCGGCGAAGAGGGCACGTCCCTCCACAGGCGCGCTGGTGGCGGCTTTCAGCAGGAGGTCGGCGGCGCGCTCGACACCCGGGCCGTCGGCGAGGTCACCGAGGATGCGCCGTAGCCCCGCGACGCATCCCCGCTTACGGGCGGCCAGCGCGGCCTCGGGCGTGGTCAGCTCCCAGACCTTCGGGAGGTGGCGCGCCACCTCGCCCGGGGCGAAGTTGTAGAACACCGCGTGGATCACCTCGGCGGGCACCGATCGGCCGAACGGCGCGGCGCGTCCGGCGAAGTAGGCGTCCCACTGGTTGCGCAGGCCGAGCGCGATCAGGGCCTGGTCCGACTCGTCGGCGAGATAGGGCACCAGACCCAGCGGCTCGATCAGGTCGTACATGCGGCGGGCAACGGGTTCCGGGTGCGACATCTCATCCCCTGTGGCTTGTGGCGGCGCTCTCGTGGCGGCTGCTCACCCTCTCCACGAACGGCTCGTGCCGGATCCGACACCCGGGCTTCGAAAGATTTCGGCGGCGGCCGCGTGCTCGGTACAGCGGGTCGTGAGTGGCAAGTCGTGTTCTGACCCCACTTGCCACTCACGACCACCCCGGCCCACCGCTCACCCCGCGCGACAAACCCCGCGCGCCGGAGGACCCGTCACCGCTATTGTGACAGCGCTGTTGTATTTCTGGCTGGTCTGGGAGGACGAGAACGTGACACGGCTGTATCCGGAAATCGAACCGTACGACCACGGGATGCTCGACGTCGGCGACGGGCACCTCGTGTACTGGGAGGTCTGCGGGAACCCCGACGGCAAACCCGCCGTCACGCTGCACGGTGGCCCGGGAACCGGCTGTAGCGCCGGTCTGCGCCGCTACTTCGACCCGGCCAAGTACCGCGTGGTGCTGTTCGACCAGCGGGGCTGCGGCCGGAGCACACCGCACGCGGGTGAGCCCGAGGCCGACCTCTCGGCGAACACCACCGACCACCTGGTCGCCGACATGGAGCGGCTCCGCGAGCATCTGGGCATCGAGAAGTGGCTGCTCTTCGGCGGTTCCTGGGGCTCGGTGCTCGCACTGGTCTACGCCGAGCGGCAT
The DNA here is from genome assembly GCF_001995215.1 of Amycolatopsis azurea DSM 43854. Lineage (GTDB taxonomy): Bacteria > Actinomycetota > Actinomycetes > Mycobacteriales > Pseudonocardiaceae > Amycolatopsis > Amycolatopsis azurea. The sequence goes on along the minus strand of NZ_MUXN01000015.1, from coordinate 70,274 downwards.
CCGGACCGCGTCTCGGAGATGGTCCTGATGGGCCTGGCCACCGGGCGCCGGAGCGAGACCGACCTGCTCACCCGCGGTCTCGGAGGTGTCTTCCCCGACGCTTGGGCCAAGTTCCGCGAGGGTGTTCCCGAGGAGGACCGCGACGGCGACCTGGCGGCGGCGTACCTCAAGCTGCTGATGGATCCGGATCCCGCGGTGCACGAGAAGGCGGCCGCCGACTGGTGTGCCTGGGAGGACGCGATCATCCCGACTTCCCCGCCGTACAAGAGCTTCGAGACACCGAAGTTCCGGCTGGCGTTCGCCCGGCTCGTCACGCACTACTGGAGCCAAGGGTCCTTTTTGGACGAAGGCGTGGTCCTGCGGGAGGCCAAGACGCTGGCCCACATCCCGGCGGTGCTCGCCGAGGGCTGCCTGGACCTGAGCAATCTCATCGGTACCCCGTGGGAACTGGCGCACGCGTGGCCGGGCAGCGAGCTGGTCGTCATCGACGAGGTCGGGCACAGCACCCAGGACGAGCCGATGCGCGAAGTCCTCATCGGCGCCACCGACCGCTTCGCCTCCTGAAGCACCGAATCCCAAGTCCGTGAAGGCCTCCTTGAGGGACCCAGGGTCCCTCAAGGAGGCCTTCACGGAACGAGTAGGTGGTCGTGGGCAAAAGCGTCAGGGAATGACCAGCACGGGGGCGGACTCGGGGGTGGTGGCCGCGTCCGAACGGGTGGTTTCGGCCAGCCGCAGGCCGGTGGTGCGCGGAGCGATCCGGTCGAGGTTCCACGAACTCAGCAGCAGCGCCACCTTCGCCCGCATCTCCGTCCGCAGTCGCTGGAACGAGTCGGCGGGATCGGCGCCGACCTCGCCGAGCAGAAGCCACCAGGCCCACGCCGCCGCGCCCGCGTTGGCGACGAAGTCCGGGATCACCGGGATGCCACGGGCGGCGAGGCCCGCCTCGGCGTCGGGGGTGGTCGCCGCGTTGGCCGCCTCGATGACGACCTTCGCCCTGACCATGCCCTGGTTCCCGGCGCGCAGCGCGTAGGAGATCGCCGCCGGGACGAAGATGTCGGCGTCCGTCGAGACGATCTCGTCACGGGGGAGCAGCCGGACGTCGGCGGGGAGCCGGCCGCGGTCGATCTCGCCGTACTCGTCACGCAGGTCCAGCAGCGCGGGGATGTCGAGGCCTTCGGGCCGGTACAGCGTCCCGGCCGCGTCGGCGACCGCGACGACCTTCATCCCGGCCTCGTGCAGGTACCAGGCCGCGCCGCCGCCCATCGTGCCGATGCCCTGGATGGCGACCGTCGTCTTCTCGGCGGGCCACTCCCACGCGTCGGCGACCCCGAGGCAGGCCTGTGCGACGCCGTAGCCGCCGATGACGTCGCCGAGCAGGAGCCCGCCGGGGACCGGGGTGCTCAACCCGGCCTGCACGCGGCGAAGGGTGTGCGCCGGATCGGCCGAACGGCGGATCGCGGCGTGGTACGACTGCTCGAGCCCCAGTTTCGCGAACACCTCGTCGATCAGGTGCTGCGGTACGCCGAGATCCTCGGCGGTCACCCAGTGGTTGTCGATCCACGGCCGCAGGAACGCGCAGAACCGTTCCAGCACACCGAAAGCGCGGTCGTCCTTCGGGTCGAAGTCGATACCGCCCTTGGCCCCGCCGACCGGCAGGCCGAAGGTCGCGGTCTTGTTCGCCATCCCCCTCGCCAGGTCCTCGACCTCCGTCATCGTGCAGCCCGCGCGCATCCTGGTCCCGCCGGTCGCGATGCCGGAGACCAGGCTGTGCACAACGAGAAAGCCGGTGGCACCGGTGACGGGGTCGGTCCAGATGAGCCTCATCAGCGGTTCGGCGTTCCTCGCGGCCATGCGGCCACCTCCTTCGGGGATTCGGGGTCGTCCTGCGCCACTTCCGAGGGTGCGCCCTGCCGGGGGCGGGCGTCCATTTACCGAATCTGAACGATGATGTGCAGAGAAACTGGTGTAACGCGTCACCCGGCATCCGCGACCGCACCCGATTACGTTGGGGGCATGGAGCTTTCGTTGCACCGCCTCCGGATGCTTCGCGAACTGAGCCGGCGCGGCACCGTCACGGCCGCGGCGGCGTCGCTGCATTACACCGCTTCGGCTGTTTCGCAGCAGCTGGCGCAGCTGGAGCGGGACGTGGGCGCGAAGCTGTTCGAGAGATTCGGCAGACGAGTGCAGCTGACCGAACTGGGGTTGTTGCTCACCGAACACGCCGAGGAGATCCTGGGGTCGGTCGAACGGGCGACGCTGGCCCTAGAGGAGGCACAGGAGACCGTTTCGGTCCGGCTCATGGCCGGGGTGTGGGCGTCGGTCGCTTCGGGACTGCTGCCGCATGCGCTCACCACACTGGCGGGTGCGCATCCGGGGATCCAGGTCCGGACCCGCGAGCTGGCGCCCGAGGACACCGCCGACGCCGTCCGCGACGGCGAACTGGACCTTTCGTTCGTGATCGACTACTCCGACGCGCCGATGCCGTGGGACGCCGGACTGGAGCGCGCGGTGATCGCGGTCGAACGGCTGCACGCCGCGGTGCCCGCCGGCGCCGTTCCGGCAGGCAGCGCGTCCCTGCCCGAATTGGCCGAGCATCCCTGGATCCTCGCCAGCCCGAAGAGTCACTTCGGTCGCGCGGTGCGCACCGCGTGTCACCGCCACGGGTTCGAACCCAAGATCAACCACGAGGTCGAGGAGCAGTCGACGGCGATGGCGATGGTCCGGGCGGGGCTCGGGGTGACCCTCGTTTCGGATCTCGGGCTCGGTCTCCGTCCTCCCGGGATCGACGTCGTCGCGTTGACCACACCATTGCTCCGAACGGTTTCGATCGCCTACCGGACGACGACGTCACGGCGCCCGGCCCTGCAGCTGGTCATCGGGGCGGTCCGGGACGCCGCCGTGGCACTGGGCCTGGGAACCGAGGCCGCTTTGCCCTGATTCGTCCGGTCCTAAGAGGTGGTCCGCCGATCCTGCCCGGCAAGAACGCACCTGAATTTGTCGGACCCCGCGTGTAGCGTCCGAAGTCAAGGTTTCTCAGGTATCGGACAACCGACTGGACGACGGAAAGATGACTACTGTTCATGATTTCCCCGAGAAGTCCGGGAGCGCGTCGAACGCGACGGCGAAGGTCCTGTCGGACCGCGCCGAGGGTGAGGCGTACGTGGCTTCCGTGTGCTTCAAGCACGGGCCGCCGAGACTTCTCGGCGTGGAGCTGGAATTCACCGTGCACTACGCCGACGAGCCCGCCCGGCCCCTCGATCCCGACGATCTCGCCACCGCGCTCGGCCCGCACACCCCGCGGACACTGCGCCCCGACAGCCCCGCCCTCCCGCTTCCGGCAGGTTCACCGCTGAGCCTCGAGCCCGGATGCCAGGTGGAGATCTCCGCTCAACCCCAGACCACACTGCGTCACCTGGACGCCGTCGTCTCGGCCGATCTGGCCCACCTCGAAACCCTTCTCGCCGCCCAAGGCCTGTTCCTGGGAGACACCGGGATAGACAGGTATCGGGCCCCCGTCCGCAAACTGGGCACACCCCGCTACGCCGCGATGGAACGCCGCTTCGCCCCGATGGGCGCCGGGGGCGCGACGATGATGTGCAGCACCGCGGGCCTGCAGGTCTGTGTGGACACCGGCGAGGCGGGCGATCTGGCCGACCGCTGGGCCGCCGTCCACGCGCTCGGCCCGCCCTTGCTCGCCACCTTCGCCAACTCCCGGATCCACGCCGGACGCGACACCGGCCACGCGTCCGCGCGCTGGCTGGCCGTGATGGACACCGAAAGGGTCCGCACCCGGTCGGCGGAACCGACCAAGGATCCGGCGGGGGAGTGGGCGAGCAGGATCCTGGACACCCCGCTGATGGTCCTTCCCGGCGGCGACGGCCGCTGGGACGCGCCCGATTCCCTGACCTTCGCCGACTGGATCGACGGGCGGGGCGAGGGCGCCGGACTCGGCAGGCCGACCGAGGACGATCTGGCCTATCACCTGACGACCTTCTTCACCCCGGTCCGTCCACAGGGGTACCTGGAGATCCGTTACCTGGACGCCCAGCCCGCCGCCCGGTGGCTGCACCCGGTGGCCCTGCTGGCCGCACTGCTCGCGCGCCCGTCCACAGTGGACAAGGTGCTCGAGCTGTGCGAACCGGTACTGGGCAGATGGGAGTGCGCGGCCCGGTTCGGCCTCGCCGACCGGACGATCGCCACCGTCGCGAGGAAGGTGGTGGACCTCGGTTGCGCCGAACTCGGCACGACCGGTCTGCCGCCGGAGACCATCACCGAGATCAGCGAGGGCGTGCAGTCCCTCGTGCGGGGTTCGAGGAGCCGGCAGTCATGAGCGTGGAAAGCACCGAGACCAACCCGCTTCGCGCGCTGAGCCCGCAAGACCTGCGGGCTCACGCCGCCGAGGCACTCACCAGGGCGCGCGAGCGCAGTGTCGCGCTGACCGACGTCGACGACGAAGACCTGGTCCGCCAGCATTCGAAACTGATGTCGCCGCTGGTCTGGGACCTCGCGCACATCGGCAGCCAGGAAGAGCTCTGGCTGGTCCGCGACGTCGGCGGGCGCGAGGCGCTCCGGCCGGACATCGACGACATCTACGACGCGTTCCAGCACGCCCGCGCGGACCGCCCGGAGCTGCCACTGCTGAGCCCGGAGGAAGCACGCAAATACGTCCGGGAGGTCAGGGAGAAATCCTTCGACATCCTGGAAAAGGTTCCGCTGCAAGGCAGGCGGCTCACCGAGGACGCCTTCGCCTTCGGCATGATCACCCAGCACGAGCAGCAGCACGACGAGACGATGCTGGCCACCCACCAGCTCCGCAAGGGCGATCCGGTGCTGCACGCGCCCGCTCCGCCGCCGTCGCGATCCGGACGCCTGCTCGCCGAGGTGTTCGTGCCCGGCGGTGCCTTCACCATGGGCACCTCCGCCGAACCGTGGGCGCTGGACAACGAGCGCCCGGCGCACGAGGTCGCGGTGGAGGCGTTCTTCATCGACACCACGCCGGTCACCTGCGGGGCGTACATCGAGTTCCTCGACTCCGGAGGCTATGAGGACCCGAAGTGGTGGAGTGAACGCGGCTGGGCGTACCGCAGCGAGCGCGGCATCCACGCGCCGCGTTTCTGGAACCGCGAACAGGACGGCTGGTGGCGCACGCGGTTCGGCGTCCACGAGAAGGTGCCCGCGGGGGAACCCGTCGTCCACGTCTCCTTCCACGAGGCCGAGGCGTACGCCGCCTGGGCGGGCCGTCGGCTGCCGACGGAACCGGAATGGGAGAAGGCCGCCAGGTTCGACCCGGCGACCGGCCGTTCACGCCGGTTCCCTTGGGGTGACGAGGAACCCAGGCCCGAGCACGCCAACCTCGGGCAGCGGCACCTTCGGCCCGCCGAGGTCGGCGCGTACCCGGCCGGTGTCTCACCGCTGGGCGTGCACCAGCTGATCGGCGACGTCTGGGAGTGGACCAGCAGCGGATTCGAGGCATATCCGGGATTCACCGCGTTTCCGTACAAGGAGTACTCGGAGGTGTTCTTCGGCGGCGATTACCGGATCCTGCGCGGTGGCTCGTTCGGCACGGACGCGGCGGCCATCCGCGGTACGTTCCGCAACTGGGACCATCCGATCCGGCGGCAGATCTTCTCCGGGTTCCGCTGTGCCCGGGACGCACGACCTGGCGAGGTGGCCTGAGCGGCATGTGCCGTCATCTCGCGTATCTCGGCGAGCCGCGTTCGCCCGCCGAGACGCTTTTTCACGCCCCTCATTCGCTGCTTGTGCAGTCCTACGCCCCGGCCGACATGCGCGGGGGCGGTTCGGTCAACGCGGACGGGTACGGCCTCGGCTGGTACGCCGAGGCCCCCGATCCGCTGCGGCTGCGCCGGTCCGCTCCCTTGTGGACGGACGGGGATCTGCCCGCGCTGGCCGGTTCGGTGCGGTCACCCGCCTTCATGGCGGCGGTTCGCAACGGCACGACAGGGATGCCGGTGGTCGAGGCGGCGAACGCCCCGTTCACCGGCGGCGGCTATCTCTTCAGCCACAACGGGGTGGTGAGGGGCTGGCCGGATTCGGTGGCCGAACTCGCCGCCGAACTGCCGATCACCCGCCTCCTGACCATGGAGGCGACCACGGATTCTGTGCTGCTGTGGGCTTTGCTGCGTGAGCGGCTCGAAGCGGGGGAAGACCCGCTCGCGGCCGTCACGTGGCTGACCGGGGCGGTCGAGGAGGCCGCGCCGGGCTCACGGCTCAACTTCCTGCTGACCGAAGGCCGGACACTCATCGGCACGGCGTGGACGCATTCACTGTCCTATCGGGACATCGGCGGAGGTGTGCTCGTCGCGTCGGAACCGTGCGACGACGACCCCGGCTGGATCCCCGTTCCCGACCACCACGCCGTCCGGGTCACCGGCGAAGGCGTGCGAATCCTTCCCCTCGAAGCCGATCGGAGCCCTGAGGCACGATGACCGAAGTGGATCTCGACGTACACCACAGCGAGTCGGACATCACCGAACAGCTGCGCGCGGACGTCCGCGCCGGCCTGGAAGCGGACCAGAAGTGGTTGCCGCCCAAGTGGTTCTACGACGCGCGCGGCAGCGAACTGTTCGAGAAGATCACCGCCCTTCCCGAGTACTACCCGACTCGCAGCGAACGGGAGGTGCTCGCCGCGCGCGGCGGCGGGATAGCGGAGAGCTCCGGCGCGCACACCCTGGTCGAGCTCGGTTCCGGGTCCAGCGAGAAGACCCGGCTCCTGCTCGACGCGCTCACGAGCCACGGCACGTTGAAGGAGTTCGTGCCGCTCGATGTCTCGGAGTCCGCGCTCGCCGAAGCGGCGGAAGCCATCACGGCCGACTACCCGTCACTCGAGGTCCGTGGTGTGGTCGGCGACTTCACCCGGCATCTCGACCTGCTGCCGGGTGACCGGCCGCGGCTGGTGGTCTTCCTCGGCGGCACGATCGGGAACTTCCTCCCCGCCGACCGTGCCGTGTTCCTGCGCTCTGTCCGGGAAGTACTCGACGAAGGGGAATGGCTCCTTCTCGGGACAGACCTGGTGAAGGACCGGGAGACCCTCGAACGCGCCTACGACGACGCGGCCGGGATCACCGCCGAGTTCAACCGCAACGTGCTCCACGTGATCAACAACAGCCTGGGCGCGAACTTCGATCCGGCCGCCTTCGACCACGTCGCGTATTGGGACGAGGAGAACGAATGGATCGAAATGCGCCTGCGAGCCCGTGAAGCCTTGACCGTCGACATCCCGGGTGCCGACCTGCAGGTCAAGTTCGACGCGGGCGAACACGTGCGCACCGAGATCTCCGCCAAGTTCCGGCGGGAGGGGATCGCCGCGGAACTGGCCGAAACGGGTTTCGCGGTCGAGCAATGGTGGACGGACTCGGCGTCGCGGTTCGGGGTGAGCCTGGCAAGATCTGTCCGTGACTAACCCCTTCACCTCGCTCGCCCGCGTGCTCGGCACCAAACCGTGGCTGATGGGGCTCGCGGGCGGGATCATCTGGGTGGACAAGAGACTCCACCGGCTGTTCAAGGGGAAGGTGAGCCTGGTCGCGCTGGCCGGGCTCCCTTCCCTGCGGCTGACCACGACGGGCCGCAAGAGCGGCCTGCCCCGTAGTACCAACCTTTTGTACTTCCCGCACGATGAGGACTTCGTGCTCGTCGGCTCCAATTGGGGGAGGCCGAACGATCCCGCGTGGACACACAACCTGCGTTCGGAACCCGCGGCGGTCGTCGCGCTCGCGGGAAAGGAAATCCCGGTCAGGGCCAGGGAACTGCTCGGCGACGAGTACGAGGCGATGTGGAAGCTGCTGCTGGAGTTCTGGCCCGGTTACTCCATGGAGGCCGACGCCGCTCGCCGTGTGTTACCGATTTTCGAGTTAAAGACAACCACTCGATAGGTTCGTACCATCCTTTCGGCCGGTGACTGGGTTACCGGCTTGTGCGAGGCTCGCTTGGTGTTACGCGCCGTGACGTCGGCGGCGCATCGTGCGACGTGGTCTCTCACGTCGCCAGCCGAGGGAGGAGTCGTTTTGCCGAGATCCACAAGGAGGCCGGTGCGCGGTTTCGCACTGGTAGGGGCACTCGTGGCCGGCGCCGCGTTGACCGGTGCGTCCGGGACGGCGGTCGCCGCTCCGGAAGCCGGGACGTCCGCCGCCCAGGTCGGCGTGACCGCGCCGGTGGCCTGGGGTGCCTGCACGGCGGACCAGCTCCGCGGTGTTCCCGCCGATCAGGTCAAGTTCTACAGCTGCGCGCGGTATCGAGTGCCGATCGACCACGACAACGCGGCCCTCGGCACCATCGACATCGCGATGCTGAAGCGGGCGGCGAAGACGCCCGACAAGAAGGTCGGTTCGCTGTTCCTCAACCCGGGCGGTCCCGGCGGCTCCGGGTTCCGGATGCCGATCGGCGGGGCGAACTACTTCCAGCCGCAGGTGCTCGACCGGTTCGACCTGATCGGGTTCGACCCGCGCGGGGTCGGGGCCAGCAACCCGCTCAAATGCTTCACCACGCAGGAGGACGCGAACGACGTCTTCGCCGCGCAGATCCCCGTGCCGCTGTCACGGCAGGAGATCTCCGGCACGCTGGCGTCCTACCGTGACTACGGCCAGTTCTGCAAGAACAACGCGGGCGCGCTGCTGAATCACATGTCCACCAAGGACGTCGTGCGCGACCTCGACAAGATGCGGGCCGCGGTCGGTGACCAGAAGCTGACCTTCGTCGGCTTCTCGTACGGGACCCTGATCGGGTCGACGTACACGTCGATGTTCCCGAAGCAGAGCCGCGCGATCGTCATCGACGGCAACGTCGACCCGGCACTGCGCACCAGCGACGGCGTGCAGTACGACCGTGAGCGGGCCCGCGGGTTCGAGATCTCGCTGGACGGTTTCCTGACCAAGTGCGCGCAGGTCGGCCCGAAGTGCTCGTTCAGCTCGGGCACGCCGCGGGAGAAGTTCGACGAGATCCGCGATTACCTGCGTCAGCAGCCGATCAAACTGCCGGACGGCAGCAGCTACGACATCAACGCGTTCACCAGCACGGTTTCCGGTGTGCTGTACTCGCCGACGTCGTTCCCGCCGCTGGCCGACGACCTGCAGGCGCTGTACAACGTCGTCCACCCGCCGGCGGCACAGACGCAGGCAGCGCAGGCCGTGGAGCTGAAGGTGCTGCGGTCGGGAGCGAACGGGCGCGCGGACGCGAACCCGGACAGCCCGTACGTCGGCGACGACTCCTACTTCGCCGTGAACTGCTCGGACAAGAAGATCACGGTCAAACAGGAGAAGGTGCCCGAGATCGCCGCGAAGTGGGAGAAGGAATCGCCCACCTTCGGTCGTTACCAGGCGTTCTCGGACGTGGCGGGCTGCCCGGTGTGGCCCGCGAAGAAGCCGGATGTCTACCGCGGCCCGTGGCAGGCCAAGACCGACACCCCGGTGCTGGTCATCGGCAACTACTACGACCCGGCGACCCAGTATCTGTTCGCGAAGCGGATGGCCGGCGAGCTGGGCAACGCCCGGCTGCTCTCGGTCGACGCCTTCGGGCACTGCATCCTGGGTGACTCGCTCGGGGTGGACAAGGCCACGGCCGACTACCTGATCGACCTGAAGGTCCCGGCCAACGGTCAGGTGTTCCAGCCGAACGTCCAGCCGTTCGAAACCACCGCCTGAAACCAAGGCACGTAACCACGAAGGCCACCGTCTCGGCGGTGGCCTTCGTGGCGTTTCGGGACCGGTCCCGAGCAACCGGCGCTAGGTTTTCCGCGGGGAGGGCCGGATGCCCCGGGGTGAGGTCTTCGCCCTGGTCATCCGGGTGGGTGACCAGGGCACCGGCTGACACCGCCGGTGCACCTGGCACCCCTCGGCTTCAGACGTCGACGCTCGCGTAGGCGTCCAACCCGTAGTTCGTGGCGTACGCGTTCTCGACCCCGACCAGCAGGTCGACGATTTCGAAGTAGCGGTCCCAGAACGGCGTCTCGCGCAGCGCTTCGATGAGCAGCTGGTACGAGTGGTGGTCCTCGGCCTCCCACACCCACACGTCGGTCACTCGCGCGGAGTAGAACTCGGTGTCGAAGAACCGGGACCGGACTCCCTTCACCTTGCTCTCGATCGCCGGGAGGACCTCGGTCTTGAAGGACTCCACGCGCTGCTCGACGGTGAGGCCGAGCCATTCGGGGGTGGTCTTGACCAGCATGAAGGCGGTCACTTCGGACATGGTGTTCCTTCCTTTCAGGCGTAGGCGCCGGCTTCGATGTCCTCGACCAGGGTCGGTCCGAACGGGGCCCACTTGAGCAGTTCGCGGGTGCGCTCGCTGGAGGCGGGCATATCCGTCGCGAAGAACCGTGCGACGAACCCGAAGTGCTCGGCGGCCTTCTCCGGCGCGACGGACGCCACCGGCAAGTCGAGTTTCCGCCCGACGGCTTCGGCGATTTCCTTGGTGGTGACGGCTTCCTCGGCGACGGCGTGGAGCAGAGTGCCGGTGGGTGCGCCTTCCATTCCGAGCCGGACCAGCCTGGCCGCGTCGGTGCGGTGGATCGCCGCCCAGGTCGTGGTCCCTTCGCCGATGTAGCCGGAGACGCCGTGCTTGCGGGCGGCCGCGACGAGCCCGGCGACGAAACCGTGGTCGCCGACGCCGTGGACCGAAGGCGCGAAGCGGGCGCTGATCACCCGCATGCCCTTTTCGGCGTATTCGAGAGCGAGGTTCTCCGCGCCGCCGCGATGCGAGTCGGGGCCGACGGCGGGGGAGAGGTCGGTCTCGACGGCGGGGCGTCCGGTCGCCAGGGTCGAAAGCCCGGCCGCGAGCACGAAGGCCCGGCCCGTCCCGGTCAGCGTGTCCGCGAAGGTCTGGACGGCGGCGCGCTCGGCCCGGTTGGACTCGGCGGGGTTGGCCCAGTCGTGCTTGTTCGCAAGGTGGATGACGGCCTCGGCTTCCTCGGCACCCGCGCGGAGGCCGTCGAGATCGTCCAGGTCGCCGCGGCGGACCCGGGCGCCCTTCCGCTCCAGCGTGGCCGCGGAGGCGTCCGAGCGCGCGAGGCCGGTGACCTCGTGGCCGGCGTCGAGCAGCTCGTCCACGACGGCCGAGCCGATCCAGCCGGTCGCTCCGGTGACGAATACGTGCATGGGAATTACTCCTTCTACTTGGTGTTGCGGGAAAGGCGTGATTGCAGGACGACGAGCGCCCCGAGGACGAGCACACTCACGCCGATGACCCGCAGGGCCGTGCTCGTACTGGTGACGAACGCGGAAATCACTTCAGGCGTGCGGCCGGGTGCCGTGGCGAGGGCCTGCGCCACGGTGTGCGGATCGTGGGCCGCGCGGACGTCGGCGGGCAGCGCCGCGACGAACTGTCCGGTGAGGACGGTGCCGATCACCGCGACGCCCAGCGCGCTGCCGAACTCACGGGTGGTGGCCTGGAGCCCGGCCCCGACACCGGCCTGGGCGGGCGGCAGTGAGCCGGAGATCGCGGCGGACAGCGTCGGAAGGGCCAGCGTGACACCGATGCCGGTCACCACGAGCCAGGCCGCGTAGACCGGATACGGCGTCGAAGCGTCGTTCGTGGACAGTCCCAGGAGGCCGCAACCGCAGAAGACGAACGCGATGGCGACGGTGGCGTCGACGCCGATTCGCTGGACCAGCTTGCCCACGTGCCGCGCGCCGAGGATGACCGGAACGGTCAGCGGGATGATCCCGAGCCCGGTCAACAGCACGCCGAATCCCTTGCCGTATTGCAGGAAGGACGCGTTGACGTAGAACAGCGCGAACATCCCGAAGAAGATCGCGGTCATGCCGAGACAGGCGCTGCGCAGCGCGGGCACCCGGAACAACCGGGGATCGAGCAGCGGATGCTCGGCTTTCAGCTCCACGAACGTCCACACGGCGAAGAGCACGACCGAGCCGGCGAACCCGATCAGGACGATCGGGCTGCCCCAACCCTTTTCGGGCCCTTCGACGATGCCGAGCAGCAAGGCGACCGACGCGCCGACGAGCAGGACGGCGCCGAGCGGGCTGAGCGGACGGTCGTGCCGCGGCGACACCGGCGCGATGCGGGCGACGAGAGCGGCGAGCACCAGTGAGAGCGGGATGGCGGCGGCGAACAGCCAGCGCCACGACCCGCCGGACAGCACCGCGCCGCCGCCGACGTTCCCGACGACACCACCGATCCCGGTCATCGACGCCCAGGTCGCGATCGTCACGCCCTTGCGCTCGGCGGGCACGGCGTGCAGCAGGACGGCGAGGGTGTTGGGCAGCACGGCGGCGGCCCCGATCCCGGTGATCGCCCGGCCCGCCAGCAGGAAGGGCACGTTCGGCGCGATCGTCGACAGCAGCGCGCCGACCGCGAACAGCGCCAGGCCGGTGAGCAGGACGCCCTTGCGGCCGAAGCGATCGCCCGCGGCGCCACCGGGGATCACCAGACAGGCGAAGAAAACGACGTAGGTGTCGACGATCCAGATCAGCGCCGACGCGGACGGGTGGAGGTCGCTCGCGGCCAGCATCGGCACGGCGAGGTTGATCGCGGCGACCATCCCGACCACGAGCACGACACAGGCGCACATGGCGGCCAGCAGGCCATTTCGCGAGACCGGGCGGCTCGCCGTGGCCGCGGGATCGTCGCGGAGTTGGAGTCGGAGTGGCATGTCCGCAAAGCTATTGACCAGCCTGGTCTTCGCGCCACGCAACTTTGACAAAGACTAGTTGCGTACGATGCAACTATGGCCGACCAGCTGGATCTCAACCTTCTCCGGGTGTTCGACGCGTTGCTGCGGGAAGGCAGCGTGACGGCGGCCGCCGAGCGGCTGCACCTGTCGATCCCGGCGGCGAGCCGGGCACTGGGCCGGTTGCGGCGGGCGATGGGGGACCCGATCCTGGTGCGCGCCGGCCGGGGGATGGTGCCGACGCCGTTCGCGCTCCGGACCGCGCCGCGCGTGCGGTCACTGCTCGACGAGGCGTCCGCTCTGATCAGCGCCGACCGCGACCTGGCGATCGGCGATCTTGAACGCACCTTCACGATCCGCATCAACGACGGCGTCGCCGCGACATTGACGACTGCCGCCGTCGAAGCGACCGCCGCAGTCGCGCCGGGCGTTGTCCTGCGCTTCGTGGCCGAAGGCAGTGAGAGCACCGAAGCGTTGCGGGACGGCTCGGTGGATCTGGACATCGGCGCGGGCGACGTCACCGCTCCCGACATCCGCTCGATGCCGCTGTACCGCGAACGGGTGGTCGGGATCGTCCGGGCGGACGGTCCGCTCGGCGGCACCCGGCGCCCGACGCTGGCTCAGCTTTGCCGCTATCCCCACGTCTCCGCTTCCCGGCGCGGCCGGGGCAGGGGACCGCTCGACGACGTGCTCGAAGCGGCCGGTCTTCAGCGCCGGGTCGCGGCGGTCGTCCCCACGTCCGCCGTCGCCGCTTTCCTGGTCTCGTCGAGCGACTACATCGGGCTCGTACCCTCGCGGCTCGCCGAGCAGTACGGCCGGTCGCTCGGCATCCGCTGGTTCCCGATTCCCGCGGATCTTCCGGAGATCGAAGTCTGCCTGCTCTGGCACGCGCGGCTCGACGCCGATCCGGCCCAGCGCTGGCTGCGCGACACGATCCGCGACGCGTTCGACTCGTGAGTGGCCCGTCACTTACCGGACGACACGTGTGATCCGATGGACGACACGCGTGACTGGACGGACGACACGCGCACGGCCAAGTCCTGTCGCGAGTCGAGGTGTGAGCCCGTCCACGCGCGGGGTGGCCGGACGGCGGTCCGGTGGTACAGTCCCGAAGGTTGATCAACACCGATCGAGTACGAAAGCGAGGTGAGCGGCACATGCCGGAAGACAGTTCTGGAACGACCGGACGTGGTCGCCGTTCACCCGTGTGCGCGGTGCGCTGACCTTCTCCGGTCTTCTTTCCCTGTCTGGCCTTGTGTACGCACGCCAGAAAAGAGCCGGAATCATGAACACCTTCGAAATGCTGCTCAGGGTCGGCACCGGCGTCGGCCTCGGCGCCGTCATCGGCATCGAGCGCCAGTACCGCGCCCGGATGGCCGGACTCCGCACCAACGCCCTCGTCGCCGTCGGCGCCACCCTCTTCGTCCTGTTGTCCGCCCACGGGTTCGGCGGGCTGAACACCAGTGGCGACGCGGACCCGACGCGGGTCGCCGCGCAGATCGTCTCCGGGATCGGTTTCCTCGGTGCCGGAGTGATTCTGCGGGACGGGCTGAACGTGCGCGGGCTCAACACCGCCGCCACGCTGTGGTGCTCGGCGGCCGTCGGATCCCTTGCGGGAGCGGGACTTTACGTCGTCGCGCTCGCCGGGACCGGGGTGATCGTCGGGGTCAACGTGCTGCTGCGCCCGCTCGGCCGCGTCGTCGACCGGCGCCCGGAGAACCGGGACGAGTGCTCGGAGCAGGAAGAGCCCGTCTAGCAGTCCAGGAAATCCAGCAATATCCGCGAAAAGTCGGCGGGCTTCTCCAGGTTGATCATGTGCGCGACCCCGGGGACGACGAGTTTCCGGGCGTCGCGTGCCTCGCTTTCGAGCTGGTCGGCGATGGCGAGGATGTCCGAGGAATCCAGATCGCCCACCAGCGTCAACGTGCGCGGCGTCAGCTCCCTGACCCGTTCGACGGCCCGCAGTTCGTCCATCAGCACGAAGCCGCTGCCTGAGTGCCGGGTGATCGTGTCCGTGTACATCTCCCGGCACCGGCGCCGGACATTCTGATCGACGTCTTCCGGAGCACGCCGGGGGCCGTCCACCCACATCCGCAGGACACACTCGATGGCGGCGGGCAGATCACCTCTGGCGCCCGCCTCCTCGAGTTTCTTGTTCTGCTCCAAGACGAAAGGATCCTTCGTCACCATCGCGCCGAGCCCGGTCGCCACGAGGACCAGGTTCTCGACGAGGTCCGGGTAGGTCAGCGCGAAGTCGACCGCGATGCGCCCGCCGCCGGATAACCCGACCAGCGTGGCGCAGGGGAGTTCCAGCGCGGTCAGCAGCGAACGGAGGTCCTCGTAATGCTTGAAGCGCTGCGTCGGCGTCGAGGACTCGCCGTGTCCGCGCGCGTCGTACCGGATGGCGGTGTGGTGCCGTTCGAGCGCCGTCATCTCGGCGTCCCACATCCGGGAATCGAGCATGCCGCCGTGCAGCAGGACGACGGGATCGCCCGCGCCCCGGATCTCGTACGCCAGT
Source organism: Amycolatopsis azurea DSM 43854 (assembly GCF_001995215.1). Lineage (GTDB taxonomy): Bacteria > Actinomycetota > Actinomycetes > Mycobacteriales > Pseudonocardiaceae > Amycolatopsis > Amycolatopsis azurea. Next base: position 55,122 of record NZ_MUXN01000015.1, on the reverse strand, counting down.
TCGCCGTTCTCGACCTGAATCCGACCGTGGGCCATACGGCCACGCTACCGAAAAACGACGAAGGCCCCTTTCCCCAAAGTGCGGGGAAAGGGGCCTTCGGGTGTGCTGCTTACGCCTGGGTCATCTTCCGCAGGACGTACTGCAGGATGCCGCCGTTGCGGTAGTAGTCCGCCTCACCCGGGGTGTCGATGCGGACGTCCGCGTCGAACTCCACCTTGGTGCCGTCGGTCTTCGTCGCGGTGACGTGGACCGTGCGCGGGGTCTCGCCGTCGTTCAGCTTCGTGATGCCCGAGATGTCGAACGTCTCGGTGCCGTCGAGGCCGAGCGACGAGGCCGACTCGCCCGCCGGGAACTGCAGCGGGATGACGCCCATGCCGATCAGGTTCGACCGGTGGATGCGCTCGAACGATTCGGTGATCACCGCGCGCACGCCCAGCAGGCGCGTGCCCTTGGCCGCCCAGTCACGCGACGATCCGGAGCCGTACTCCTTGCCGCCGAGGACGACCAGCGGGATGTCCTGCGCCGCGTAGTTCTGCGCCGCGTCGTAGATGAACGACTGCGGGGCGTCGTCCTGGGTGAAGTCGCGGGTGTAGCCGCCCTGCACGTCGTCCAGCAGCTGGTTGCGCAGCCGGATGTTCGCGAAGGTGCCGCGGATCATGACCTCGTGGTTACCGCGGCGCGAGCCGTAGGAGTTGAAGTCCTTCTTCTCCACACCGTGCTCGGTCAGGTACTGCGCGGCCGGGGTGCCCGGCTTGATCGCGCCGGCCGGGGAGATGTGGTCGGTGGTGACCGAGTCGCCCAGCTTCGCCAGCACGCGCGCGCCGGAGATGTCGGTGACCGCCGACGGCTCCGCCTGCATGCCCTCGAAGTACGGGGGCTTCCGGACGTAGGTGGACTCCGCGTCCCAGTCGAAGGTCTTGCCCTCGGGGGTCGGCAGCGACTTCCACCGCTCGCCACCGTCGAAGACGTCGGCGTAGTCCTTGGTGAACATCTCCTGCGTGATCGCGTAGTCGATGGTCTCCTGGATCTCCTTGGCCGACGGCCAGATGTCCTTCAGGAAGACGTCGCTGCCGTCGGTGTCCTGGCCGAGCGGCTGGTTCTCGAAGTCGAAGTCCATCGTGCCGGCGAGCGCGTAGGCGATGACCAGCGGCGGCGACGCGAGGTAGTTCATCTTCACGTCGGGGTTGATCCGGCCTTCGAAGTTCCGGTTGCCCGAGAGCACCGAAACCGCGGTGAGGTCGTTCTCCTGGATCGCGGCGGAGATCTCGTCCGACAGCGGGCCGGAGTTGCCGATGCAGGTGGTGCAGCCGTAGCCGACCAGGTGGTAGCCCAGCTTCTCCAGGTACGGCCACAGGTTGGCCTTGGTGTAGTAGTCGGTGACGACCTGCGAACCCGGCGCCATCGAGGTCTTGACCCACGGCTTGACCGCGAGGCCCTTGTCGACCGCGTTCCGCGCGAGCAGCGCCGCGCCGAGCATGACCGACGGGTTGGAGGTGTTGGTGCAGGAGGTGATCGAGGCGATCACCACGGCACCGTGGTCGAGGATGAACTCGCCGCGGTCCGACGTGCTGACCTTGACCGGGTTGGTCGGGCGGCCGCTGTGGCCGTTCGCCGCCGACTGGAGCTCGACCGCGTCCTCGTCCTTGAAGGAGAGGGCGGCGGGGTCGCTGGCCGGGAAGGTCTCCTCGACGGTCTCGTCCACGTTGGTGTGCGGGACCTGCTCGCCGCCGACGTAGTCGTGGATCGACTTGCGGAACGAGTTCTTCGCGTCGGTGAGCTCGATGCGGTCCTGCGGGCGCTTCGGGCCGGCGATCGACGGGACGACCGTCGACAGGTCCAGCTCGATGTACTCGGAGTACTCCGGCTCGTGCGACGGGTCGTGCCAGAGGCCCTGCTCCTTGGCGTACGCCTCGACGAGCGCGACCTGCTCCTCGGAGCGGCCGGTGAGCTTGAGGTACCGGACGGTCTCCTCGTCGATCGGGAAGATCGCCGCGGTGGAGCCGAACTCCGGGCTCATGTTGCCGATGGTGGCGCGGTTGGCCAGCGGCACCGCGCCGACGCTCTCGCCGTAGAACTCGACGAACTTGCTGACCACACCGTGCTTGCGCAGCATCTCGGTGATGGTGAGCACGACGTCGGTGGCGGTCACGCCGGTCGGGATCTCGCCGGTGAGCTTGAAGCCCACGACGCGCGGGATGAGCATGGAGACCGGCTGGCCCAGCATGGCCGCCTCGGCCTCGATGCCGCCGACGCCCCAGCCCAGCACGCCGAGGCCGTTGACCATGGTGGTGTGCGAGTCGGTGCCGACGCAGGAGTCGGGGTACGCCTGGCCGTTGCGGGACATCACCGTGCGCGCGAGGTGCTCGATGTTGACCTGGTGCACGATGCCGGTGCCCGGCGGGACGACCTTGAACTCGTCGAAGGCGCCCTGGCCCCAGCGCAGGAACTGGTAGCGCTCGCGGTTGCGCTCGTACTCGATCTCGACGTTGCGCTCGAAGGCGTCGGCGCGGCCGAAGACGTCGATGATGACCGAGTGGTCGATGACCAGCTCGGCGGGGGCGAGGGGGTTGACCTTGTCCGGGTCGCCGCCGAGGTCGGTGACGGCTTCGCGCATGGTGGCGAGGTCGACGACACAGGGCACGCCGGTGAAGTCCTGCATGATCACGCGGGCGGGCGTGAACTGGATCTCGATCGACGGGTCCGCGCTCGCGTCCCAGTTGCCGAGCGCGCGGATGTGGTCGGCGGTGATGTTCGCGCCGTCCTCGGTCCGCAGCAGGTTCTCGAGCAGGATCTTCAGGCTGTAGGGAAGGCGCTTGGAGCCCTCGACCTTGTCCAGGCGGAACACCTCGTAGGAGGCGTCGCCGACCTTCAGCGTGTCTTTGGCGCCGAAGCTGTCCTTGCTGGCAGGTGCTGTCACTTCTTACTCCAGTGGCGGGTCAGTTCGGTGTGGTTCTCCGGGCCGTTCGGGCGGGCCCGGAGCGAGTGTTGCGCACCCCCACCGTAAGTCCGGACCCGGGATGGCACACCTCGTTCGTCCTTTCAAACAGTACGCCCGTCCTGTTTGGCTTGGCAAGCCGACACGCGCGTCACGAAGGTCTCATCCACCTGCGGCCGTTCGAGTGACGAAACGTTCGTCTGTTCGTCCCCCGTTGAGGGGAAATGGTGCCTACGGTGTGTAAGTTCCTGGTGGTGCTTCTGGTAATGCTGTGACGGCAGTGGCACAGTGAGCTCGAAGTTCAAGATCAGGAGGTGGGTGGATCGTGCGTGGTGAAGCCGGGTCTGCGGCCGGTGCCCGCCGTGGCACGACCATCGGTGCGCTGGGGATCGCCCTGTTGCTCGGGGTGACGGGTACCGCCATCGCGGTACCGCCGCCCCCGCCGAACCCCAGCGACTCCGAGATCAACTCCAGCAAGGCCGACGCCAACGCCAAGGCGGGCGACGTCGGCAGGCTGACGAACCAGCTGGCCCAGGCCGAATCGAAGCTCGCGCAGCTCAACGACGACGTCGAGCTGAAGATGGAAGAGGCCAACAAGGCGAGGGTCGACGCGGAGACCGCGCAGGACGAAGCCGCCCAGGCCGACCGCGAGGCGAAGTCCGCGCGCACCGAATCCGACGCCGCGCAGGCGACCATCGACAAAGCCCGCGCCGACCTCGACAAGTTCGCCGCCGCCAGCTTCCAGCAGGGCAGCACCATCGGTTCGGTGTCGGCGTACCTGACCGCCAACAGCCCCAAGGAACTCCTCGGCCGCGCCCAGATGCTCGACGCGGTCGGCGGCAGCAGGCTCAACGCGCTCGACACGATGAAGCGCGCGCAGACGGACAAGTCCAACAAGGACGCGACGGCGCGCAAGAAGCTGGAGATCGCGCAGGAGCGCAAGCGCGCTGCCGAAGCGGCGAAGCACGAGGCCGACAACGCCCAGAGCGCCGCACAGCACGCGCAGGACACCCAGGCCACGCAGAACGAGAAGCTCGAAGCCGACAAGACGAACGTCGAGAAGCAGCTCTTCGAAGCGCAGCAGAAGGTCAGCGGCCTGCAAGGGCAGCGGCAGCGCTATGAAGACTGGAAGGCGCAGAAGGCCCGCGAGGACGAGGAGCGTGCCCGTCAGGCCGCGCTCGCCGCGTCGAGGCCCAGCCCCAGCCAGGGCGGCGGTGGCCGTCCGTCGAGCAGGCCCGTCCAGTCGGCGCCCGCCGGGGCGAGTGTCGAGGCCGCGGTCCAGCGGGCGTTGTCGCAGCTGGGACTTCCGTACGCTTGGGGCGGTGGCAACACCTCCGGCCCGACGCGCGGTATCCGCGACGGTGGCGTCGCCGACCGCTACGGCGACTACATGAAGATCGGCTTCGACTGCTCGGGCCTGATGATCTACGCGTTCGCCGGGGTGCGGGCGCTCCCGCACTACAGCGGATACCAGTACAACTCCGGGCGAAAGGTGCCGCTGTCCCAGATGCGCCGCGGCGACATGCTCTTCTGGGGCGGCGGTGGGGGCATCCACCACGTCGCGATGTACCTCGGGAACGGGCAGATGGTCGAAGCGCCGCAGTCCGGTCTGCGGGTCCGGGTCGCTCCGGTGCGCTACGGCGGCATCATGCCGTACGCGACCCGCATGATCGGCTAGTCGTGACTTACGCGGGGATCGTGCTGGCGGGCGGTGCCGCGCGCCGCCTGTCCGGTGTGGACAAACCCGCGCTTCCCGTCGGCGGGAAACCGTTGCTCGCCAGGGCTCTGGCGGCGCTCGCGGCCGCGGATCCGGTGATCGTCGTCGGTCCCGAACGGCCGGGCTTCGGTGACGTGCTGTGGACCCGGGAGTCCTCGCCCGGGACAGGTCCGGTCGCCGCGCTGGCTGCCGGTCTCGCGTTGGTGCGCACGGAGATCGTCGTCGTGCTGGCCGGTGATCTCGCCGGAGTGCGGTCGTCCACTGTGGATCGGCTGGTCGGTTCGCTCGGTGCCGCGTCCGGAGCCGTGCTGGTCGACGACTCGGGGGAGCGGCAGTGGCTGCTCGGCGCCTGGCGGGTGGGGGCGCTGCGCGGGGCCTTGCCGGAGACGGTCGAGAACGCCTCGTTGCGACGGACGCTGGGCGGGCTGGAGATCGTCGAGGTGCCCGAGGAGCCGGGCGAGAGCGACGACATCGACACGCCGGAGGACCTCGACCGCTGGTCGTAGTCAAGCCCCTTCACAGCCGTCATACCGCTGATCGGGTTGGCTACCTTCACGAACGGCTGTGCCACCGACCACTACGGTCACATCCGGACGGAACAACGCAAGCGGGGAACACAGGAGGCACGAGTGACCGAGCCCGGCTACGCCGACGGCGCGCAGCAGCAGCCCGGAACGCCGGCGCGGGACGCCCAGTTGCTGGAGCGGACCGTGTTCGAGGTCAAGCGGATCATCGTCGGCCAGGACAGGCTGGTCGAGCGGATGCTGGTCGGCCTGCTGGCCAGGGGACACCTCCTCCTCGAAGGCGTCCCCGGCGTCGCGAAGACCCTCGCCGTCGAGACCTTCGCCCGGGTGGTCGGCGGGTCGTTCTCGCGCGTGCAGTTCACCCCGGACCTGGTCCCCGCCGACATCCTCGGCACCCGGATCTACCGCCAGGGCGCCGAGCGGTTCGACGTCGAACTCGGCCCGGTGGTGGCGAACTTCGTACTCGCCGACGAGATCAACCGCGCGCCGGCGAAGGTGCAGTCGGCGATGCTCGAGGTGATGGCCGAGCGGCACGTGTCGATCGGCGGCCAGACCTTCCCGATGCCCGACCCGTTCCTCGTGCTCGCCACGCAGAACCCGATCGAGAACGAGGGTGTGTACCCGCTGCCCGAGGCGCAGCGCGACCGGTTCCTGTTCAAGATCGTCGTCGAGTACCCGACCGCCGAGGAAGAGCGGGAGATCATCTACCGGATGGGCGTCACCCCGCCCACCCCGCAAGAGGTGCTGAGCCCGGCCGAGCTGGTCCGGCTGCAGAACGTCGCTTCGCAGGTCTTCGTGCACCACGCGCTGGTCGATTACGTCGTCCGCCTCGTGCTCACCACCCGCACGCCGAACGACCACGGCCTCGCCGATGTCGCGGGCTGGGTGTCCTACGGCGCCTCGCCGCGTGCCAGCCTCGGCATCATCGCCGCGTCCCGCGCGCTGGCGCTGGTCCGCGGCCGCGACTACGTGCTGCCGCAGGACGTCGTCGACGTCGTCCCCGACGTGCTGCGTCACCGGCTCGTGCTGTCCTACGACGCGCTGGCCGACGGCGTGCCCATCGACCACATCATCACGCGGGTGCTGCAGACCGTCCCGCTGCCGCAGGTCTCGGCCCGTCCGCAGGGCGGCGCCGGGCAGGGCGGCCCGGTCCCGGCCGGCGCACCGGTCAGGTAGGGAAGCGAGCGTGAAGAACGAGAAGGGCGAACGTCCTTCCTGGGCACCGCCGGTGCTCCGCGGGGAGCGGATGGAGGCGGGCCTGCGCACGCTCGAACTCGACGTGCGCCGCCGTCTCGATGGTCTGCTGCAGGGCAACCACCTCGGTCTGGTGCCTGGACCGGGTTCGGAACCGGGGGAGGCCCGGCCGTACCAGCCCGGTGACGACGTCCGCCGGATGGACTGGGCGGTCACCGCGCGGACGACGAGCCCGCACATCCGGGAGACCGTCGCCGACCGCGAGCTGGAGACGTGGCTGGTGGCGGACGTGTCCGCGAGCCTCGACTTCGGCACGGCGTTGTGCGAGAAACGCGACCTGGTCGTCTGCGCGACGGCCGCCGTCGCCCATCTGACCGGCGGCGGTGGCAACCGGATCGGCGCGCTCGTCTCCAACGGAGCGGGCAGCATCACGCGGATCCCGGCGCGCGGCGGGCTCCCGCACGCGCGGGGACTGGTCCGCAAGCTCGCCGAGACCCCGCGCGCCGAGGAAGGCGTCCGCGGGGATCTCGCCGCGGCACTGGAGAAACTGCGCCGTCCGCCCCGCCGTCGCGGGCTCGCCGTCGTGATCTCCGATTTCCTCGGTGACACCGAGTGGCAGCGCCCGTTGCGTGCGCTCGGCGGGCACCACGACCTCATCGCCATCGAAGTCCTCGACCCGCGCGACATCGACCTGCCCGACGTGGGCACCGTCGTGCTGGCCGACCCGGAGACAGGGAAACAGCGCGAAGTGCACGCTTCGGCCTTGCTGCGCAAGGAATTCGGCGCCGCGGCGCACGCTCACCGGCAGGAGGTCGCGGCCGCGCTGCGCCGCGCCGGTGCCGCGCATCTGGTGCTGCGCACCGATTCGGACTGGATCGCGGACATGGTCCGGTTCGTGGTGGCCCGCAAGCGCCGCTGGTCCGGTGGTGTCGCGTGAGCTTGACCGGATTCGCGTCGCCGTGGTGGTTCCTGCTGCTGCTGGCGGTCGCCGCGGTAATCGTGGGCTACGTGCTCTCCCAGCGCGCGCGCCGCAAGCGCACCATGCGGTTCGCCAACCTGGAACTGCTGGAGAAGGTCGCGCCGAAGAGCCAGGGCTGGGTGCGGCACGTTCCCGCCATGCTGATCGTGCTTTCGCTGCTGGTGCTCACCGTCGCGCTCGCCGGGCCGACGGCCGAGCAGAAGGTGCCCCGCAACCGGGCCACCGTGATGCTGGTGATCGACACCTCGCTGTCGATGGAAGCGACCGACGTCGCCCCGACCCGGCTGAAGGCGGCTCAGGAGTCCGCGCGTTCGTTCGCGCAGAACATGACCCCCGGGGTGAACCTCGGGCTGATCTCCTTCGCGGGGACGGCGACCGTGCTGGTCGCGCCGACCACCGATCGCGGTGGCGTGGTGAAGGCGATCGACAACCTCAAGCTGGCGCAGTCGACGGCCACCGGTGAAGGGATCTTCGCCGCGTTGCAATCGATCGAGAGCTTCTCGGCGATCGTCGGCGGCGCGGAAGGCCCGCCGCCCGCGCGGATCGTCCTGATGAGCGACGGCAAGCAGACCGTCCCGGACGACCTGTACGCACCGCGAGGCGGTTACACGGCCGCGCAGGCGGCGAAGCAGGCCCAGGTGCCGATCTCGTCGATCTCGTTCGGGACCACGCACGGCTCGGTCGACATCGACGGCAAACCCCAGGACGTGAAGGTCGACGACGAATCGCTGGAGGAGATCGCCCGGCTTTCCGGCGGCGACTTCTACAAGGCGGCGAGCGCGGACGAGCTGAAACGCGTGTACGACGACCTCGGTGAGCAGATCGGGTACGAGCTGAAGGACGCCGACGCGAGCCGTCCCTGGGTCATCATCGGGACCTTGGTGCTGATGATCGGTGCCGCCGCTTCGCTCTTCCTGGGGCAACGGCTGCCGTAGCGGGTTCGGTTACCGGATGACCACCGGGATCTGCGTCCAGGTGGCGGGCCAGCGGACCGCGTGCACCTGGCCGGAACCGTTGTCGGACGAGCCCACGATGTCGCCGAGGGCGTTGATGCCGTTGGCCTTGGTCTCCTGCCCGCCGGGCAGCGACGGCAGCTCGGTCACCGTCCCGTCCGGGGCCCAGCGCACCCCTTGCCCCGGAGTCCCGGCGACGCCGAAGTCGTACGAGCCCGATACGACCCCGGTGTCGCTGATCCCGGTCGCCTTGCCACGGCTGGTGCCCTCGGGAAGGAGCAGCTTGGTGATCCGGCCGTCGGGGCTCCACCGGACGGGGTGTTCCCCGGAGTAGCCGACGACGTCGCCACGATCGTTGAGCGCGACGGCACGGGTGTGCTTCTCGCCGGGCAAGCCCATCAGCTCGGTCACCGTCCCGTCCGGGTCCCAGCGGGCCACGTGGTCGCTGGTCTCGTTGCGGATTCCGGAACTTCCGATGATCACCCCGCGGTTGTTGATCGCCTTCGCGGTGCCACCGGCGTGGCCGGGCAGGACAGGCAAGAGGCTCGGCGTCCCGTCCGGCGCCCACCGCGTCGGGTGCGAGCTGCCGCGCCGGGAACTCGCGCTGCCGACGATCACGCCGCTGTCGTTGATCCCATTGGCGCGTGAGCGGTACGTGTAGTACTCCGGCTCCTTGAGGGCCGTCATGGTCCCGTCGGGTGCCCAGCGGATCGCGCGGTCCTTGTTCAGCTTCCTGTTGTCGGTGCCCACGATGACGCCGTGGACGTTGATGGCGTTCGCCTCCGGGGTGTTCGAGCCGGGGGAGAGGTCGGTGAGGACTCCGCCCGGTGTCCAGGTGACGGGGTGCGTCATCCCTTCCGGGGGAAGGGACTCGCCGATGGCCTGTCCGTGCACGTTGATCGCGAAAGCCTCCGCGCGGTCGCCTCCGGGGAACGACCGGCTCAGATCCGTGGCCTTGCCCGGCGCCGTCCACCGCGCGGCGTGGCGTCCGCGCGCGGAGGTCAGTTCTGAATCGCCGACCACGACACCGCGGGAGTTGATCGCCGCACCCGCGCTCTGGTCGTGTCCCGGCAGGGTGCCGAGGCCGGCGATCGCGCCCCTGGCGTCCCACACCACCGCGGAGTGACGGCCGCCTCCGACGCCGGAGTGGCCGGTGATGACGCCGGAATCGTTGATCGCCTTTGCGTTGCCGGCCGGGTCCTCGGGACGAAGGGAGGGCAGGGCGGTGACGGCGCCGTTCGCGGCCCAGCGCACCGGGTGGACGCCGGAAACACCCACGACGACCCCGGCGCTGTTGACACCTTGGGCCGAGCCGCGGTCGTCTGCGGGAAGCAGAGGCAACCGGACGACAGTGCCGTCAGGGTTCCAGCGCACGGCTTTTTCCCCGGAGGTCCCGACGATCACGCCCGCGTCGTTGATCGCCGCGGCCGCCGACTTGGTGTCGCCCGGTGCCAAGGGAAGCAGCGTCATGACGCCCTTCGCGTCCCACCGCGCCGCGCGTTCGGCCGGCGGAGTGCCGATCGTGACGGTGCCTGCCACCACGCCCGCGGTGTTGACCGCGGTGGCCTCCGAATGCCCGTAGCGGTCCGGCGAGCTCAGCTCGGTGAACGAGCCGTCCGGACGCCACAGCACGGGCCGCCGGACGGAGATGCTGTCATAAGCCGAGCCGGCGATGAACCCCTTGGCGTTGATCGCCCGTGCCTCGGTCATGCGGTGCGTGCTCGGCACCGCGAGCGGGACCACCGCGCCGTCGGGGTTCCAGCGCGCGGCGATCGACCCTTGGGCCGGGCTGCTGTAAACCCCGGCCATGGTGCCGTCGTCGTTGATCGCGGTGGCGCGGCTGTCGCTGTCGACCGGGAAAGCGCCGAGGTCGACGACCGGCCCCGGGGCGCCCGCCGCCTCCTGCGCGCCGCCCGCGACGATGACGCCGCCGATTAGAAGGACCGAGAAAAACCTGCACAGCAAGAACTTTCCCCGCACCACGTGAACCCCTCCCGATTCGCCCCAGCGCGCCGCCCACCGGAGTATGGCGAAACCCGGGCAGCGGCCGGAACCGCTGATCGGACGCGGGCACACTCGTCCGCGATGTCCCTTGTGGACATACGAAATCCGTTGATTCACAAAGGATTTTCAGGGGATTCGGCTCAGGGGGTGGCGAAGCCGTTCTGCCGCCAGGCCTCGTAGACGCTGATCGCCGCGGTGTTCGACAGGTTGAGCGACCGGCTCGACGGCAGCATCGGCAGCCGCACCCGATCGGTCACCTGCGGGGACTCCTGGATCTCACGAGGCAGACCCGCCGACTCCGGTCCGAACATCAGGACGTCGCCGGGCTCGTACGCGACGTCGGTGTGCAACCGTGTCGCCGAGGCGCTGAACGCGAAGACCCGGGCGGGCAGCAGGGCCGCCCACGCCGCGTCGAGATCCGCGTGGACGTGGACGCGCGCGAGGTCGTGGTAGTCGAGCCCGGCACGCCGCAGCTGCTTGTCCTCCAGCGTGAAACCGAGCGGTTCCACCAGGTGGAGCTCACAGCCGGTGTTCGCGGTCAAGCGGATCGCGTTACCCGTGTTGGGCGGGATTTCGGGGCGGTAGAAAAGGATGCGGAACACGAGGGTTGATCGTCTTTCGTTCACGGGCGCTTCGCCTGAGCGCGGCCGGGTGGCCACCAAGCCGGACGAGCATGAGGCCCGCCCGTGACCATCCCACCACAGGAGGGCTTCATGCCTTCGCTCCCTCACCCCCTGTCGCGGCGTCGCTTCCTCGGTTACGGTTCCGCAGGCGCGGCCGCCGTCCTGCTGGGGACCGGTGCCTGGAACGCCGCAGGCGCGATGCCGCTCGCCAGTGGCGCCGGTGACCCGTTCACCCTCGGCGTCGCGTCGGGTGACCCGCTGCCCGGCGGCGTCGTGCTCTGGACCAGGCTCGCACCGAAGCCGTACGAGGCCGACGGCTTCGGCGGCATGCCGCGGACGCCGGTCCGTGTCGAGTACGAAGTCTCGCTCGACGAACGCTTCCGCGCGGTGGTCCGCCGCGGCTCCGTGGTCGCCACGCCCGAACTCGGCCACTCCGTGCACCCCGAGGTCCACGGGCTCGCGCCTGACCACGAGTACTTCTACCGCTTCCGCACCGGCGGCGTGATCTCGCCGGTAGGCCGCACCCGGACGGCGCCCGTCGCGTGGTCGTCGCCGCGTGAGCTGAACTTCGCGTTCGCGTCCTGCCAGAACTGGGAGGCCGGGCACTTCACCGCCTACGACCACATGGCGGCCGAGGACCTCGACCTGGTCGTGCACCTGGGCGACTACCTCTACGAAAGCGGCGTCACCGGTGTCGGCCGCGGCACGCCGGTGGGCCCGCAGTTCAAGGGCGAGACCTTCGACCTGGCCCGATACCGGCTCCAGTACGCGCTCTACAAGTCCGAAGCGCCGCTGATGGCCGCGCACGCCGCCTTCCCGTGGATCCACGTCAACGACGACCATGAGGTCGAGAACAACTGGGCGGGTGACCACTCGCAGGCCGACAACGAGCCCGACCAGGACCCGGTGGTGTTCCGCCAGCGCCGCGCCCAGGCCTTCCAGGCGATGTACGAGCACCTGCCGTACCGCATCGCGCAGCTGCCGAAGGGGCCGGACGCGCGTCTGCACCGGCGGCTGAGCTACGGCACGCTGGCCGACTTCACCATGCTCGACACCCGCCAGTACCGCGACGACCAGCCGTGCGGCGACGGCCAGTCGGCGAACTGCACCGAGCGGTTCGACGAGGACCGCACGCTGCTCGGGTCGGAACAGCGGAAGTGGCTGCTCGACGGCTTCTCCCGGTCCCACGCGCGGTGGCAGATCCTGGGCAACCAGGCGCCGATGGGCCAGACCGACACCGACGCGGGTGAGGCGACCAACGTCTACCTCGACCCGTGGGACGGCTACGTCGCCGACCGCGACCGCGTGCTCGCCGCGGCGCAGGACCGGGGCGTGCGGAACCTGGTGGTCATCACCGGCGACCGGCACCAGAACTACGCCTGGGACCTCAAGAAGAACTTCGGTGACCCGGGCTCACCCACGGTGGCGAGCGAGTTCGTCGGGACGTCGATCACCAGCGGCGGCAACGGCGCCGACATGACGCCCGCCGGGGAGAACCTGCTGAAGGCCAACCCGCACATGAAGTTCTTCAACAACCAGCGCGGGTACGTCCGGGTCAACGTCAACCGGCAGCGCTGGCAGAGCGACTTCCGGGTGGTTCCCTTCGTCAACACCCCCGGCGCGCCGATCAGCACGCGGGCCAGCTACGTCGTCGAAGACCGGCGCCCCGGCGTTCAGTCCGCCTGAGCGGGCAGGAGGGCGGCGTACACCTCGCGCACGGCCGCGGGTGGCGCCGCCTTTCTGAGCGTCGTGGGATCGACGAAGACGTAGCGGGTCTTCACTTCCGTGCACAGGTCGCCGCCGCGGGTGATCTCGAAGTCGATGATCAGCGACGTCGTGCCGAGGTGGTCCAGGAACACGGCCACGACGAGTTCGTCGTCGTAGCGGCAAGGCGCCCGGTAGCGGAGGTTCGACTCGGCGACGACGACGTCGACACCGCGCGCCAAGGCTTCCTCGTGGGAGCCGAAGAGGACTTTCTCCACTTCGAACATGGCCATGTCCACGTAGGCGAGATAGTTCGCGTTGAAGACGATGCCCTGCCCGTCGCACTCGTGGTAGCGGACGCGCAGCGGCATTTCGACGATCGGTTTCCGTGGCTCGGTCACGGTTCCAACCTACGTGAAGGGCCCTTCCCCGAGCCGGGAAAGGGCCCTTCACCGGGCTCAGTCGATGAAATCGATGTTCGGGTAACGCGGCGACTCACGGTCGAGCAGGTGCCGGTCGCGGCCCTTCAGGTGCAGATCGAAGAACGCGCTGATGTACTCCCGTTGCGCGGCCAGCGACCGGCGGGGATCGATGGTGCCGATGACGGCTTCCCGTTTCTCCGGGGTCACTCGCGAACCCAGCTGCGGCACGACGACCTGCAGATCGCTGTACGCCATGTGGGTACTGCCGCCGCGCAGGAGCAGGTCCCGCTTCCAGCCGCGCTGGTTGGCCCAGAAATCCGCCCAGCTCCGGTCGAATTCGGGATGCCGGTGGGTGTGTTCGAGCGGTTTCCCGTTCGGGTCGACCCCTTCGGCGCCCATCAGCATGAACGGCCGGTCCAGGCCGCGTTTCGTCACCTCGCCCGGTACATAGGCACTCCCAGGCGGGTAGCCGAACGCGGTCGCCATCGCGCCGTCCAGGTTGATCCCGGCGTCGATCCGGCCGTCGTGCACCATCGTTTCGCCGGAGGTGAACCCGCCGTAGGAATGCCCGAAGGCACCGACGCGGGACAGGTCGAGGGACCGGCCGAGACCGCGGGGGAGCGGCCGGTTCTCGGCGTCCGGGTTCTGGCCGCGGGCGAGCTTCGTGAGCTGGTCGAGGACGAAGCGGGTGTCGCCGACTCGCGCGTCGAGCGCCTTCTTCATGAACTCGGGGCCCTCACCCGGCGGGACCGCCTGTTCGAGCCGTCCGCCGGGGAATTCGACGGCCGCGCTCTCGTAGGTGTGCGAGAGCGAGACGACGACGTACCCGCGGCTCGCCAGGTCGTCCACGAGCGCCGTGTAGGTCTCCCGCGGACCGCCGAAGCCGGGGGAGAAGAGCGCCACCGGCTTCGGCGCGCCGTGCGCCGCCGGGACGCCGACCTCGGCGTTGCGTTTCGCGGTGTTCCAATCGATGGAGCCCACCGGGAGATCGAGGTAGTCCTTGCTCGCCAGCACCTGGTCGATGACCGAGCCCATGGCGGGGCTGAACCACGGTGCGCGCGGCCCGTCGGCGGACCGGTCGGCCGGGTAGGTGACGGTGACCATGATTTCCCGCCGCCGCTCCGGTTTCCACGGATCGGGGCGGGCGTTGTCGACGAGGTGGAGGTCGGTGGTGCCGACCTCGTGGTGGCCGGTGAGGGCTGGAGCGGTGAGTTTGGCCTGGTCGGCAGCGAGGGCGGGGGCGGCCGTGGCGAGCCCGCCCGCGAGCGCGAGGCCCGCGATCAGCGCCGAACCCCGCGCCAGCCTGGTGTGTCTCGATGACACTGCTGGAGTCCTTCCGGATCGGGGCGGCCCGACGGCCGCCTGTTTCCGACCATGGCAGCGCCCCGGGGTGACGCGCATCCCTCTGGAGACGGAGTCGCGGTCACCCGTGCAGGGCACGGTAGGCCGACGCGGCTCCGGGATGCAGCGGCACCTTGCCGGTGCCGATCAGCGTCCGGACGTCGAGGAACTGGGTCCCGACGGCGGGCGCGGGGACGAGGTCGGCGGCGTGCCCGGCCAGCACCCGCGCGACGGCGGCCGCGGCGTCGTCGGGCAGTGAAGGCGCTGCCAGCAGGAGGTTCGCGACGCCGATCGTCCGCAGCTCGCCGACCCCTTGGTAGGCCTGCGCCGGGACGTGGACCTGGTCGTACACCGGGCCGTAGCCCGCGCGCAGGGCGGGAAGGTGGGCGTCGAGCGGGAGGAGCGTGATCGGGGTGGTCCGGTTCAGCTCGGTGAGCGCGGGGGTGGGGATCCCGCCGGACCAGAACAGGGCGTCGACCTCGTGCGCCACCAGCGCGTTGATCGCCTCCCCGAGCAGGAGGTTCTTCGCGTGCACGGAGATCTCGGCGCGGGCGAACAGTCGCGTGCTGAACACCGCGACGCCGGATCCGTTCGCGCCCATCGCCACCGGCCGCCCGGCCAGATCGGAAAGGGACCGCACGCCGCCGTCCGCGCGGACCACGAGCTGGTGGTAGTTCTCGTAGACGCGGCCGATGGCCGAGAACGACATCGGGACCGAGAACGGGTCCGCTCCGGCGAAAGCGGACTCGGCGACGTCACCGAGGACGAGCCCGAGATCGGCCCGGCCGTCCCGCAGCCGGCGCAGGTTCTCGACACTGGCCTCGGTCGCGACAGCCGTCGCGCGCAGCCGTGGTTCCACCCGGTTCAGCTGCTGGGCGAGCAGCTCCGCGAAGGCGAGGTAGAACCCGCCGCTCTCGCCCGCCGCGATGACGACCTCGCGTTCCGGGCCCTGGTAGCCCGCCGTCGAGCAACCCGCGAGCGTGGCGAGTCCGGCGAGAAGCGCGGTGCGCCTGGTGACGGTCACGGGACGCCCCCTGCCACGAGCGGGAGTTCGACGCGGACTTCGAGTCCGTGCGGTACCGCCTCGCGCAGTTCGAGCCGCCCGCCCCGGGCGAGCACGTGCTGGCTCGCGATCGCGAGGCCGAGCCCCGTCCCGCGCGGCGCGCCGTCGCCTCCGGCCCGCCAGAACCGTTCTGTCGCGCGTTCCCGGTCCTCTGTGGACAGCCCAGGACCGTTGTCGGACACGAAGAGTGTGGCGGTCGCGTCGCCGGTCTCGTAGCCGGTGGTGATGGTGGCGCCCTGGCCGGCGTAGTGCACCGCGTTGTCCAGCAGGACGTCCAGCACCTGGGCCAGTTCGCTCTCCGAGCACCGCACGGGCACCGGCTCGTCGTGGCAGTCCGGCGCCGCGAGGCCGACTCCCTCGTCGTCGGCCGACGGGCGCCACGCGTCGACCCGTTCGGCCAGCACGGTGGGGAGATCGCAGGGTTCGTCGCCGGATTCGCCCGCGGCGAGCCGGGTCGCGGCGCTTTCGGCGAGCGCCAGCGCGAGCAGTCCGTCGAGCAGGGACTCCAGCCGTTCGACCTCCGCGACGGTCGCCCGGTAGGCCCGCTGGCCGTCGCCGTCGACCTGCGCGGCCAGGGAATCCACCCGCAACCGCAAGGCGGCCATGGGATTCCGCAGCTGGTGCGACGCGTCCGCGACGAGCCGGCGCTGCTGTTCGGACGCCTCGACGACGGCGTCGGACATCCGGTTGAACGACGTCGCGAGCGAACGCAGTTCCCTCGGCCCGGCCCGGTCGGGGACCTGGGCGCGATGCCCCTCGGTGACCGCCTGCACGCCGGTCTCCAGTTCGTGCAGCGGCCGCACCATCCAGCGGGCCAGGAGGACCGCGAGCAGCACGAACACCGCCGCGACCAGCACCGCGCCCGCCACGATCGCCGCCCAGCGGGTGGTGACGTCGGCCGCCGCCATGGTCACCGACGCGCGAAGCACGACGACTCCGGCCACCCGCGTCCCGGTGCCGACCGGGCGGGCGAAATAGACCGGATCCGCCGACCACGGGCTCAGCTGCTCAGGCCCCTTCGCGGGCTGGTTGCGCAGGGCGGACTCGACGAGCGAGCGCACGACGGGCTCCGCGGCCGTCATCCCGCCGGTTTCGACCAGCGGCGTTCCCCGCGCGTCGACCACCACGACCGCTTCGCCGTATAACGACGAATACCGTGCGGCGTCGACCGCCAGCGTGGTCGCGTCGTCGGCGTCGACGGCCTGCTGGGCGAGGACGACGAACCGGTCGACGTCGGCGTTGCGGGCGATGACGAGCTGCTGGGTCCGCTGCGCGGCGGTCGATCCGAACAGCGGGATCGCGAACGCGGCGACCACGGTCAGCGCGAGCGCGACGAGGACGACCAGCAGCCGGGTGCGCACCGCTCAGTCCCGGCCGAAGCGGTAGCCGAATCCCCGGATCGTGGTCAGCAGCCCCGGCCGGTCGAGTTTCGCGCGCAGCTGGGTCAGGTGCACGTCCAGCGAGCGGGAGACGGCGAGGTACGCGTCGCCCCAGACCTCGTCCATCAGCTGCTGGCGGCTCACCGCGGTGCCGGGCCGGGCGGCGAGCACCGCCAGCACGGCGAATTCCTTGGTGGTGAGGCCGATGTCGGTCCCGTCGACCAGCACCCGCCGGGCCCCGAGGTCGATCTCGACGTCCTCGACGCGGACGACGTCGTCCTGGGGCGCGGCCGTGATGGCGGCGCGGCGCACCACCGCGTCCACCCGCGCCAGCAGTTCGGCGAGGCGGACCGGTTTGGTCAGGTAGTCGTCGGCGCCGAGCCGCAGCCCGCGCACCACGGACCGCTCGTCCCCGCGCGCGGTGAGGACCAGCACCGGCACCAGTGACACCTGACGGACCTTGCGGAGCACGTCGAGCCCGTCCATGTCGGGCAGGCCGAGATCCAGCAGGATCACGTCGGCCTCGCGATGCCGGTGCAGCGCGTCGCAGCCCCGGATCGCGTGGGAGACGGTGTGGCCACGCGCTTGCAGCGTTTCGGACAGCGCGTCGGCGACGCCGGCGTCGTCTTCGACCAGCAGCAACCGCATGACCACACCTTCCCGTCTAACGGCCGGACACCGGCTCAGGTTGCTTCTTGTTGTCGAGTTCCGAGGTCTTCGAGGTTTCCCGCATTGTGCCGTACACGATGAGCGACACCAGGACACAGCCCGCGACGTAGTAGAAGAACACCGATTCGTGGCCCGCTCCCTTGAGCGCCTGCGCGATGAGCTCGGCGGTGCCGCCGAAGATCGCCACGGTGAGCGCGTAGGGGAGGCCGACCCCGATCGCGCGGATCTTCGTCGGGAACAGCTCGGCCTTCACGATCGCGTTGATCGAGGTGTACCCGGTGACGATCACGAGGCCGGCCAGCATCAGCAGGAAGGCGAGCACCGGCTGCTTGGTCGCGCCCATCAGCGTCATGATCGGGACGGTCAGGAGCGTGCCGCCGATGCCGAAGAACATCAGCAGCGGGCGGCGGCCGATGCGGTCGGACAGCTTCCCCGCGAGGGGCTGCAGGATCGCGGCGACGAGGATCGCGCAGAACAGGATCAGCGTGACCGTCCGGCGCGGGATGCCCGCGGTGTTCTCCATGAACTTCTGGCTGTAGGTGGCGAAGGTGTAGAACGACACCGTTCCGCCGAGGGTGAGGCCGACGACGAGCGCGATCTCCTTGGGGTACTTGATCAGCGCGCGCAGCGTGCCCTTGTCGCCCGCGTCCTTGCCGGTGCCGGACGCCTTGGCCTCCTCGAAGCTGGCCGACTCGTCCATCCCGCGGCGCAGGAACATCACCACGACCGCGGCGAGCGCGCCGACGGCGAACGCGATCCGCCAGCCCCACGAGGTCAGCTGCTGCTCGGTGAGGATCGACTGCAGCAGGAGCTGGAGGCCGAGCGCGAGCAACTGGCCGCCGTACAGCGTCACGTACTGGAAGCTGGAGTAGAAACCGCGTTTGCCCGGAGTGGCCACTTCGGACAGATAGGTCGCGGAGGTCGAGTACTCGCCGCCGACCGAGAGCCCTTGGACGAGCCGCGCGATCAGAAGCAGGATCGGCGCGGCGATCCCGATACTGGCGTAGGTCGGGGTCACGGCGATCATCAGCGACCCCGTCGCCATCAACGTGACGGAAAGCACGAGTGCGCTTCGTCGCCCGAAGCGGTCGGCGAACCGGCCCAGCATCCAGCCGCCGAGTGGCCGCATGAGGAAGCCGACGGCGAACACCGCCGCGGTGCCGAGGAAGGCCGCCGTCGTGTCCTTGGTGGGGAAGAAGGACTTGGCGAAGTACGTGGTGAAGGCGGCGTAGGCGTACCAGTCGTACCACTCGACCAGGTTGCCGATGGAGCCGCGCAGCACGTTGCCGACGACTCGCCTCTCGCTTACGGGCGGCGACGCTTCGCCGATCCGGGTTGTCATCTTTGACCTCCTGTGTTCCGGCTCACGGTGAACAATCCGTGACGGCCGGGCAAGGTTTCGGCCCGCTTCCTAACATCCGCTTAGGACGGTCGCGGTTACCCGGAGGTAGGGGTGGCGCGGCTCCGCCGTGCGCCGGGCGAGCCGATAGCCTCAGTGCGGTCACGGACGAAGACGAGGCGAGGAGAGCTGAAGTGGGACGGTCGGTACTGGTCACCGGCGGCAACCGCGGCATCGGTTTGGCGATCGCGAAGGACCTCGCGGCGCAGGGACACAAGGTCGCGATCACGCACCGCGGTTCCGGCGCGCCCGACGGCCTCTTCGGGGTGCAGGCCGACGTCACGGACGCCGAGCAGATCGACGCCGCCTTCAAGCTCGTCGAGGAGCACCAGGGCCCGGTCGAGGTCCTCGTCGCGAACGCGGGCATGACCGACGACACCCTGCTCATGCGCATGAGCGAGGAGCAGTTCACCCGGGTGGTGGACGCCAACCTCACCGGCGCCTACCGGGTCGCCAAGCGCGCCTCCCGCGGCATGCTGCGCGGCAAGTGGGGCCGCTACATCTTCATCTCGTCCGTCGTCGGCCTCACCGGTTCGGCGGGCCAGGTCAACTACGCGGCGAGCAAGGCCGGTCTCGTCGGCCTCGCCCGCTCGCTCGCTCGTGAGCTGGGCTCGCGCAACATCACCTCGAACGTCATCGCCCCGGGCTTCGTCGCCACGGACATGACCGACGAACTCGGCGAGGACCGCAAGAAGGAGATCCTCGCCCAGGTTCCCTCCGGCCGGTACGCCGAGCCGTCGGAGATCGCCGCCGCCGTCCGCTACCTCGCCTCCGAAGAAGCCGGGTACGTGAACGGCGCGGTGCTGCCGGTCGACGGCGGCCTCGGCATGGGCCACTGACGTCCCCCGTTTTCCCGTACTGATCGAAACCACTCCGGACTGGAGGTCCCGTGCCAGGACTGCTCGAAGGCAAGCGCCTGCTGATCACCGGCGTCATCACCGACGCCTCGCTCGCGTTCCACGCGGCCAAGATCGCGCAGCAGGAGGGCGCGAAGGTCGTGCTCACCGGCTTCGGCAGGCTGTCGCTCGTCGAGCGCATCGCCAAGCGTCTCCCCGAGGAGGCGCCGGTGCTGGAGCTGGACGTCACCAACCAGGAGCACCTCGACTCGCTCGCCGACCGCGTCCGTGAGCACGTCGACGGTCTCGACGGTGTGCTGCACTCGATCGGATTCGCCCCGCAGTCCTGCCTCGGCGCGCCGTTCCTGGACGCCCCCGGCGAGGACGTGAAGGTGGCTGTCGACGTCTCGGCGTTCTCCTTCAAGTCCCTCGCCGTCGCGACCTTGCCGCTGCTCTCGCCCGGCTCGTCGATCGTCGGCATGGACTTCGACGCGCGCGTCGCGTGGCCCGTCTACAACTGGATGGGCGTGGCGAAGGCCGCGCTGGAGTCGGTGAACCGGTACCTGGCGCGCGACCTCGGCCCGAAGGGCATCCGGGTCAACCTGGTCAGCGCCGGTCCGATGAAGACCATGGCGGCGAAGTCGATCCCCGGTTTCTCCGAGCTGGAAGAGGGCTGGGGCGACCGCGCGCCGCTCGGCTGGGACAGCTCCGACCCGGACCCGACGGCGAAGTCCGTCTGCGCCGTGCTGTCGGACTGGCTGCCCGCCACGACCGGCTCGATGATCATGGTCGACGGCGGAGTGCACGCCCTCGGCATCTGATTTCTTTCAAACGCGTGAAGGCCCCCTTCCCTCGGCTGAGTCGAGGGAAGGGGGCCTTCACGCGCTTGCAAGCGGCGGCGGGCTGGGGATGAGTGGCGATTCGGGTTACTGGGCCGAAAGTCGAAGGTGTCAGGCCGGTCGGCGAAGTCCGTGAAGGCCTCCTTCCCTACTTTCAGGGTAGGGAAGGAGGCCTTCACAGCCTGGTGCAGGTCATCGATAAGGCAAAGGTGGCGTTCGCGATCAGCCAGGTCTGCTTCTCCGGTCCCTGTTCCCAATGTCGCATTTGTGTCGCTGAGCGTCTCGAATGCGACATTGGGAACATCGCCGCCGAGCCCGACCCGGCAACCTCTCGACGTTTCAGGGGAGGACGGCGTTCGCGACGTGCCAGGAGTCCTCAAGGAGCAGGTACTTGGTGATCAGGCCGTCGTCGTTCACCTCGAACTCGATGGTGAACGCCGTCTCGATGACCTTGCCGGTGCTGCGGATGATCGAACGGAGACGGCCGATCGCCACCGCGTGCGGCCCGTCGGTGAGCACCCGTTCGACGTCGAACCGGTCCTTGATGAGGCCCTTGTCGAGCAAGTCGTAGAACTCGCGGATCTCCGCCGGGTTGCGGCGCGGGCCGATCCACGGGACCAGCTCCGTCGCGCCGGGGATGTCCCAGGCGACGTTGTCGGCGAAGAGTTCCGAGGCGCCGTCAGTGTCCCCTGTGGACATTCGTCGGAAGAACTCGTCGAGAGTCGTTCGGGTTCGGTCGGACATGATTCTCCTTACTGGGTAACAGGTTCGCGAAGCAGGCGGGTGTCGTCGGTGCGCTGGACACCGGCGGCGAAGGTGAGCGCGAGCACGGTGGCGGCCCCGAGCCCGACGCTCACCCACGCGACGCTGGGATAGCCGAGACCGGCGTCGATCGACTCGCCGCCGAGCCAGGGGCCGACGGTGTTGCCGACGTTGAAGGCGGCGGTCGTGCTCGCGCCGACGAGCGTGGGCGCGTTGCCCGCCACGGCGAAGGCGCGGACGTTCAGGGCGGGGTTGATCCCGAATCCGGCGACGCCGAACAGGAACACGGCGAAGATCGCGACCGGCGTCGCCGGGCCGGAGAGCGCGAGCAGCACCAGGGCGAGCAGGGCGACGCCGAGACCGCCGTAGAGGGTCGCGAAAGGCCGCGCGTCGGCGAGTCGTCCGCCCGCGGTGATGCCGATGAGCGCGCCGAGCCCGAACAGCGACAGCACTCCCGGAACCCAGCTTTCCGGCAGCCCGGCGATCTCGGTCAGCAAGGGTGCGAGGTAGCTGAAGGTCGCGAAGATCATCCCCTGCGCGAGCGCGATCACGCCGAGCGCCAGCCAGAACCGGCCGCCGCGGTAGAGCCGCAGTTCGGTGGCGACGTCGGTCTTGTCTTCGCCGTTCTGGGTTTCCGGGACGAGGGCGAAGACGCCGATCAGCGCGATGACGGTCAGTGCCGTGACCGCCCAGAACGCCGCCCGCCAGCCCGCGTGCTGGCCGAGGAAGGTCCCGGCGGGCACGCCGGCGATGTTCGCGACGGTGAGCCCGCCGACCAGGATGGCCAGCGCCCGGCCGCGGCGTTCGACCGGGACCAGTGCGACGGCGGTGGCCGCCGCGACCGCCCAGAACCCGGCGCAGGCCACCGCGCTGACGACGCGGGTCGCGAAGAGCAGGGCGTATCCGGACCCCAGCGCGCCGACGACATGCGAGATCCCGAAGACGACGAGCAGGGCCATCAGGGTGGCGCGCCTCGGCACCCTCAGCGTCGCGATCGCGAGCAGGGGAGCGCCGACCACCATGCCGATCGCGAAGGCCGAGATGAGCAGCCCGGCCTCCGGGATGCCGACGTTCAGATCGGCCGCCATCCCCGGCAGCAGGCCGGTGATCATGAACTCGGACGTGCCGAGCGCGAACACGCTCAGTCCGAGTACGCAGACTGCCAAAGGCACGGGAATTCCTTCCATTTTGTATCGATCAGTCTAAAATGTGGGCAGCGTTGCGCACGGGTCTTGTTTCGGTCTACTTCGCGGCGATCGCGTTCAGTGCGATGTCGGCGACGGCCTCCATGGCCGCCCGCCCGGCGCCGCGGCGGGACAGCAGCCGGAGGCCGGCGACGGTGCTGTGCGCGAACTCGGCGATGGCGCCGGGATCGCGGGCGCTGTCGAGCGTCCCGTCGAGCTGTCCTTCCCTGGCGCCGGCCGAGAGAAGGGCGAGGTGCCGTCCGGTGTCGGCGTCGATCCGCGCCTTGATCTCCGGATCACGATCGCCGAACTCGGCCACGGTGTTCACCACGAGGCAGCCTCGGCCGTGGTGCGCGACTTCCTCGTCGATCGTGAACGAGAACAGGGCGCGGAACCGCTCGATCCCGGTCCCGGGTTCCTCCATCAAGGCCGTTCTGGCCACGATCCCGCGCTCGGCGTAGTGGTCGAGCGCGCGCACGAAGAGTTCGTGCTTGCTGGTGAAGGTGTTGTAGATGCTGCTGCGGCCCAGGCCGGTGGCTTCGCAGAGAGCCTGGGTCGACGTGCCCTCGTAGCCGCGGGCCCAGAACGCGTCCATGGCGCGCCCGATCGCGGCGCGCTCGTCGAATTCCTTCGGCCTGGCCATGAAAGCGACCGTACCAGGTTTTGGATCGGTCGGTTCAAAATGGGCCGGGTCAGCGTGCGGGGCGCCACAGCGGCAAGATGACGGTGTGAGTTACGACGCGCTGCTTTGGCTTTCGTTCGGTGGTCCCGAGGGGCCCGACGAGGTGATGCCGTTCCTGGAGAACGTCACCCGGGGTCGGGGAGTCCCTCGGGAACGGCTGCTCGAAGTCTCCGAGCACTACCAGCACTTCGGCGGGGTCTCGCCGATCAACCGCCTGAACCGGGACGCGATCTCCGCGGTGGAGAAGCAGCTCGCGGCCGCGGGGATCGATCTGCCCGTCCACTTCGGCAACCGCAACTGGCGGCCGATGGTCGAGGACACCCTCGCGGAGATCACCGAGGCGGGCGCTCGGCGCGTCCTGGTCTTTCCCACGAGTGCCTACGGCGGCTACTCCGCCTGCCGTCAGTACGACGAGGACATCGAGCGCGCCCGCGCGGCCGTCGGCGACGGCGCGCCGGAACTGGTGAAGCTGCGGCAGTTCTTCGACCACCCGCTGTTCATCGAGGCCTTCGCCGACGCCGTCCGCGCCGCGCACGCGAAGTTGGGGAACGAGCCCGGAACTCGGACGGTCTTCTGCGCCCACTCGGTGCCCGAATCCGCCGACACCGCGTCCGGGCCGCCGTCGGAAGGCGGCCGCCGCTACTCGCGCCAGATCGCCGAGGCCGCCCGTCTCGTCGCGGCCGAAGCGGGGATCGAGACCTACGACGTCGTCTGGCAGTCGCGCTCCGGCCCGCCGCAGGTGCCGTGGCTGGAGCCGGACATCGTCGACCACATCGACGCGCTCCACGCGGAAGGCGTCACCTCGGTGGTCGTCTGCCCGGTGGGCTTCGTGTCCGACCACCTCGAGGTGATCTGGGACCTCGACAACGAGGCCGCCGAGCGGGCCGCCGAGCACGGCATGGGCTTCGCGCGGGCCGCGACGCCGGACACCGACCCGCGGTTCGCGGAACTCGTCGTCGAACTGGTGCGGGAGCACACGGAAGGGGCGCCGGCGCGGAAGCTGTCGCCGTTCCCGGCGGCCGGGTGCACGGTCAACGGGGCGCCCTGTGCGATCGGATGCTGCGAGCCCGCGAAGCGCCCCGCGCGCCCGTAAGTGGTCAGGCCTCGTGAGTGGCGATTCGGATTCCAACCGTCCTTGGCGATCGCCGGTTCCGTGAAGGCCTCCTTGAGGGACCCAGAGTCCCTCAAGGAGGCCTTCACGGACAGAACCCAGCAGGTACCCAAGACACGCTTCGCTCTAGCTCGAATCGTCACTCGTGGGTCGCTCAGTCGTAGAAGCCCATGCTGGTGGAGCTGACCTTCAGGTGCTTGGTCTTGGTCAGCGTCCCGCCGTAGTGGTAGCAGCGGATGCCGGTGTCCACCAGCTCGTCGTCGACGCCCAGCCGAACGGTGGTCACCTCGGGGATCTTGTCGCAGCGAAGGACGTCTTCGGCGTCGAGCGGGTCGCCGTTCTGGAAGGCCATGATCGATTCGTGGAACTCCCGGTGTACCTCGTCCCGGACGAGGAACCGCGCCTTGGCGGTGATGTCCTGCTTGTATCTGTCCATGAAGCTGCCGGGGGAGTAGTCGTAGACCCGGGCGTCGATCTGGACGGTCTGGTCCTTGAAGCGGGCCGAGCAGCTCAGCGAAGAGCCGGAGAACTCGCCGCACTGAAGCGTGAGGCCGGGATTCGGCCCGCCGATCATGGTCTCGGCCCGTCCTTTGATGTCGTGCTGGACTTTGCCCGCGAGGTCACGCGGTGAGTCCTCGCGATTCGCCGCCGAGGTGGGCGCGGGGCTGGGGACGAGTTCCGTGGTGGCCTCGTCGTATCTCGGTCCGCACGCGCTGAGCAGGGCGAGCGAGGTGACGGCGAGCACCGGCGCGGCGCGACGTGTCATGGGGTCTTCCTCGGGGTGGCGGTGATCCTCGACAGGTGGAGGTCGATCAGGCCGATGGCCTCGTCGCCGGTCTGGTAGCCCAGCAGCACCGCGTCCCCGAGGCCGGACACCAGGGCCAGGAGCAGGGCCGCTTCGGTCGCGGGGTCGACGGTGGGCAAGAGATCCCCGCCGTCCCGGGCGGCGGTGAGCAGAGCCGCCACCGCGTCGCGGAGCAGTCCGTGACCGGTCCGGAAGTGACCGGCGATTTCCGGATCCTTGAGCGCGCGCACGATGAAGGCGTTGGCGACCAGTGCGGCGTCCCGGCCGGGCTCGTCGAGAGGCAGCAAGGCGATGAGCAGGTCCCGGACGCGGGGCTTCACCTCCGGCGGGGTGGCGATGCGCTCCTCGAGTCCACCTCGCAAGGTGGTGACCGCGAAGCGCAGCATGTCGTCCCTCGACGCGAAGTAGTGCTGGACGAACCCCTTCGAGATCCCGGCTTCGGCCGCGACCTCGTTCAGGCTGACCCCTTCGAGCCCCCGATCGGCCGCGATACGGCGGACGGCCGCGGCGATCTGCTGCCGCCGGTGCTCGTGATCGACTCGCTTGGGCACCCGCTCCTCCTTTTGGCCATCCGATCGGATTGCAAACTTATCACCAACTGCTTTACAATCCGATCGTACCGTAAAAGAGGAGGGCGAAATGAAGCTGGGCGGGTTCGCCTCGTCGGAGGCGCGAGCCGAGTACGAGGCCGTCTACGAACGCGGTCTGGCGGCACTGCCCGCGCCGACCGGGACGCACGACATCCGGACGGAGTTCGGGGTGGCGCGCGTGTACCGGTTCGGGCGGCCGGGCGGGACGCCGATCGTGCTGTTGCCCGGACGGGCCGGGACCGTCGTGATGTGGGAGCCCAACCTCAAGGCGCTGATCGGGCACGGCGAGGTCTACGCGGTGGACCTCATCGGCGAGGCCGGGCGCAGTGAACAGACCGTGCCGATCCGCGATGGCGCGGACCAAGCCGCCTGGCTGACCACGGTGCTCGCGGAACTCGACCTGCCGTCCGTGCACCTGGTCGGGTACTCGTTCGGCGGCTGGCTCGCGGCCAACCTCGCCGTACGGGCACCGGAACGGCTCAAGTCGCTCACCGTGATCGACCCCGTGCTGACGTTCGGCGGACTGACCGCGGGGCTGGTCGTCCGTGCCACGCTCACCGCGGTCCCCGTCGTCAACCGCTGGGCCCGCCCGTCGTTCCTCCGCTGGATCTCCGGCGACGCGGAAGTCGACGCCACGGATCCGGTCGCGCGGGTGATCGACGAAGGAATGCGGACCTACCGCATCGCCCTGCCGTCGCCCAGGTTGTTCACCGACGCGCAGTTGCGGTCACTGCGGATGCCCGTACTGGCCCTGATCGCCGGGCGCAGCGTCATCCATCACCCGGAACGCGCGGCCGCCCGCGCTCGCAAGCTCTTGCCGCAGGGGCAGGTCGAACTCTGGCCGTCGGCGACCCACGCCATCGCGGGTGAGGCCGCGGACGAGGTCAACACGCGGATCTTGACCTTCCTGTCGGAATGCGACGCGGCAGGGAAGACGCCATCGTGACGGCACGCGGCAAGAACCCGACGCTTTCCTTGCTGCTCTGGGACGTCGCGCTGCCGTTGGCCGCCTACTACGGGCTCCGGATCGCCGGGCAGAGCGAACAGGTCTCGTTGCTGGCCGGGGCGGTGCTGGCCGCCTGCCGGATCGCCTGGGTCGCCGTCCGCGACCGGTCCTTCGACGGCTTCGCCGCGTTGCTGGCCGGGGTCCTCGGGGTCGGGCTCGTGCTCTCCCTGGTCACCGGTGACGCGAAGTTCTTGTTGCTGAAGGAATCCTTCGGCACCGCGACGGCCGCGATCGTGCTGCTGGTGAGCTGTTTCGGCCGTACACCGATGGTGCTGGTCGCCGTGCGCGCCGGTTCCAGCGCGGCGAAACGCGCCGAGATCGACAGGCTCAGTGACGAGGACCCCGCTTTCCGCCGGGCCTTCACCCGGATGTCGGCGGTGTGGGGAATCGCGCTGCTGCTGGAGGCCGCGGTCCGGGTGCCGCTGGTCTACCTCTTGCCTGCCGACGTGATGAACGCGCTCAGCGTGGTCCTGCTCCTCGCCGTCATCGGCGGACTTTCCCTCTGGACGGTCCGGTACGCCGAGAAGGTCCAGAAGAGCTACCTCGCGACCTGCGAAATCCTGTAACGGTCTGTGGCGGGCGAGCGTTTCGTCCGGTAGGGAACAACGGGGGTGGATCGGTGGGCTGCGGTCAACGGACGAGATACGGTACTGCGTGTCGTAATGCTCCCTGGGCCGGCTGGAAAGCTCATTGGCCACCTCCGGCTGACCCTGGCCGGTGTCACTTGCATCTCAGTACCGCTGATAAAGCCATCGTCGAGCTTTGGGTGGGGCACGAGTCGCCGGTACCGGCTTCTGAGGATGAACCGGCTTGCTGGTCGTGGCCGGCCATCGGCGGCGAGGGGAATGGCTTTGTCGAGCACGACGAGACTTCGGCGGCAGGTCAACGCCTGCTTCGGCGGTGGCAGGATGAGCGATGCGCGATCTGCGGGGAACGCGGAAAGCTCTATCTGGATCATGACCACGACAGTGGGCTGGTGCGCGGACTGTTGTGTCACTCGTGCAATACGCGGGAAAACGGAAGTCTGATCTGGGAAAATTACAGAGAGAGGCCACCGTCTCGAATCTTGCGGCTCGAGTTCCGCTACTTTGACCCTAACCTTGCGGGCCATGCGCCCGATCTCGCCGAATTTCGGGAGAGCTTGAACGGGTTTGTCTCGGGCGGGTGTTTTCGTTGTTTTGCGGCCAAGGGTGACCCGTGTGGCTGTCCGCCGTTCTATCGACTGGATCCGATCCAGCTCGCGCGTAGTCTCGGAAGGTTTGTTCTGGTCGCAGCGGCGATGAGAGTGAACGGGCTCCGTCATCTGCTGCAGACCTCAGTGACAGACTTGCGCGACCTCGAAGGGCAGTTCGTTCGGGACTTGATTCTGCTGCCACGCCTCGACTATATCGCGGGAAAGTGGTTTGGCGGTAAAACGTTGGCATCTATGGCTTCAAAGCCGGTCGACCAGGCCGAACGTTCTTACGAAGTCGAACCCGATGGGTTTGCCGTGGGCGATGTCGGCGTTCCGATATTTTTCTGCGGCAGGCTCGTAGCGGCGATGGGGGAAGCTGGGAAGATCGCCATGATCAACGGTGACCTGATTACTCAGGGCAATTGCTTTCAGTTCTCTTCGAGGCTCGGTTTGGCTCTGTCTGACGTCGGCTCTGACGGTGTGGTAAAAGTCGAAGCGGGTTTGCTCGTGCTTTTGTCTTCCCTTCTGTTGTGGGTGGCTGATCGGGTTCTTCACTTTGATTGGGAGGGTGAGAATCCGGAGATTTCCGCCGAGCTGGCTGAAGCATTTCGATCGGATGCCGAACTTGTCCGCAAATTGCTGGCGAGAGTGGGCTAGTTGTCGCGCGGTTTCGGATGGGGAGATCCTCCGCGCTCACCGACGGTGGTCGGTATCCTCAGTGGGTGCATCGGCCGCAAACCAATCGAGTCGAGGACGCAGAGGTCCACGGCCATGTCGTCCAGGTCGGTCAGGTCCACGGCGATCTCGTCGTCGGCGCGGGCGCCGGTCAAGCCCCAGCCCTGACCCCGCTGCGCGAGGCCGACCCCGTGCGTCTGGGGGTACACCGGCCGATCCGCCTCGGCGATGACACGTCGATGCCGGATTACGTTCCCCGGGACATCGATCCGGAACTGCGTTCGCTGGTCGGAGAGGCCGCGGAGGCCGGGGGCTTCGTGCTGGTGGTCGGGGGTTCCTCCGTCGGGAAGACCAGGTCTTTGTTCGAGGCGCTGCGTGCGGTTGTGCCGGACTGGTCGCTGGCCCACCCGTCGGGCGAACAGTGGCTGACCGGACTGGACCGAGTCGTCGTCTGGCTGGACGAACTGCAGCAGTACCTGAACGGCAGGGACGGGCTGACCGCGTCCGACGTACGGGACCTGCTCGGTCGTGGCGTGATCGTGGTCGCCACGCTCTGGCCTCATTACTACGACACCTACACCAGGACCACACAGACCGTGGAGGACGACCGCTTCGCCTTTGAACGAGAGCTGCTGAAGCTGGCGACGGTGGTCCGCTTGGGGACCGACTTCACCGCTGCAGAGACAGAGCGGGCTCAAAAGGCCGCTACCCACGACGACCGGCTCCGGCACGCGCTGGAGGCGAAGGACTTCGGGGTGGCCCAGGTGCTTGCGGCAGCGCCCCAGATCGTGCACCGCTGGGAGAACGCGAGCGGCTACGCACGCGCCGTCTTGACTGCCGCGATGGACTGCGTATTGCTGGGCGCGCAGCAGCCCGTGCCAGCCGAGGTCTTTCGCGCGGCCGCTCCCGGCTATTGCACGCCTGCCGAACGGGCTGGAGCGCCGCCGGACTGGTTCGAAAAGGCCTTGGCCTATGCCACGTAACCTCTGCTCGGTTCCACTGCGCCCCTGATACCGGTTGGGGTGAAGATGGGCACGATCGAGGGTTACCGAGTCGCGGACTACCTGCTGCACTACGCCGCTCCCGGACGCAGACCGGTGGTGCCACCCGAAGCGCTGTGGACAGCCTGCGTCACCCAATTGGTCAATGAGACCGATGTGTCCCGGATCGGTAGGGCAGCACTGACTCGGCAACGCTACGGGCTTGCGTTACCCCTGTTGG
Source organism: Amycolatopsis azurea DSM 43854 (assembly GCF_001995215.1). Lineage (GTDB taxonomy): Bacteria > Actinomycetota > Actinomycetes > Mycobacteriales > Pseudonocardiaceae > Amycolatopsis > Amycolatopsis azurea. The sequence goes on along the minus strand of NZ_MUXN01000015.1, from coordinate 25,331 downwards.
AACGGGCCGCCGAGGCCGGTTTGCCGGTCGCTCTGCACGACCTGGCCGAGGTGCATCGCAAGATGGGCAACGCGGACGAAGCGAGGCAGGTCGCGGATCGGCTGGCCGCCTCACCGGAACCGGACGCCGAACTTCAACGGCTCTTGCTGGCGGGTTGGGATTTCGAGGAGATCTTCGACCTGGCGGAGCAAGGCAACGAGTACGCGCTCGGTCACCTGATCGAGTACGGCAATCCCGAGTTGAGCATCGCCTTGTTGCTGGAGTTTCACGACACAGATGACGACTGGGTCTGCGTCAAGCTGGCGGAACGGTACGAGGAGATCGGTGAGCTCGACAAAGCCATCGATCTGCTGAAAATACTCGTGGCACGCGGTCACGATGACTCGGTACTGGCCCTCGCCTCGTACCTCAAACAGCAGGGCCGGTTCAACGAGCTGTACGAACTGACCGAGGAGGGCTACTTCGACGCGGCGATCTGCCTCGCAGAGGTGCTCGTGGAGCGCGGTGATGAAGAGTGGGCACTCGACGTGCTCCGCGACTTCGCGGATCAGGGCAGTGGCGAGGTGGACTCGGTGCTGGCCGATCTCCTGCGGAAACAAGGTGAGCTCGATGAATTGGTCGAACTCGCCGAGTCTGGAGTCGAGCAAGCTGTCAGCGAGGCCGCCGAGCTGCTGAAGGAGCGCGGCGAACCGGACCGAGCGTTGGATCTCCTGAAGCGAGCGGCCGCTGAACCTGGAGCGGAGTACGCCAAGAGCCGATTGGCTCGGTCACTGGCCGAGCTGGGCCGGGTCGAGGAGGTCAAGGCTATGGCCGACGCCGGGAGCAGATCGGCGGCGAGGGTCCATGCCGAAGTGATGCTCACGGCCGGGAAAGTGGACGACGCTGTTCGCTACAGCGAAGGTGCGTTGGGATCGGACATCGACAAGCTCGTCGCCGCTCTCGTGGAGGACGGACAAGCCGATCGTGCGGTGGAGCTGCTTCGAAGTAAGTGCGATTCAGACGAGCGTTTCTACACGATCCGGCTCGGCGAACTGCTCAAAAAGCTTGGTCGAGCCGACGAACTCCGGGCAAGGATCGATCTCGGGGACGAGGCCGCCGCCAGCAGCCTCGGTGAACTCCTGATCGAACAAGGCAAGACCGACGAAGCGGAGCGACTGCGCAAGTTCGGCCTGACACCAGAGGGGGACATCGCGAGTGTTCCGCCTTCTTGGACGTGACCTACGGGTGCCTGTCCGCCTGCTCCGCGAACACCCGCACCGCTTCGTTGATCGCCGCGCAGCGCGCGTTGCGGACCGCCTCGTTCAGCGGCCGCAAGGCTTCCGCTCGCCGCAGCGCCGCGGACGCGGAGAGCGCGCCGCCCGGGTCGTCGGACTCGGCGATGGCGAGGATCGCCGCGATCTCCTCGGACCGCTGCAGCACCCGCAGCGCCCGGCCGGGCATCCCGGCGGGCCAGGGCGAGTCGGTGGCCGACCGCAACCGCGCCGACAGCTCCGCTCGCACGCCCGGCCGCTCGCTGGCGACGTCCAGGCTCTGCAACGCGCCGGCGCTCGCGCGGATCGCGTCGGTCAGGCCGTGCTCTGCCTCGCCCAGCGGGCGGTACTCGAGGACACCCGGCATGGGTACCGAGTACACGGTCCACCGCATGAGACCTTCGGCGATCGCCTCGGGCACCACGCCGTAGCCGAGATCCGGCAGCAAGACGGCCTCGCCGGTCCGCAATGCGGCCTCGGTGAACGGCCCGCCGCCGCCCAGTCCGCGGACGTCGCCGGGCACCGGGAGCAGGAGCTGCATGCTCTTCGCACCCTGTGAGCGCAGGGCGAGCAGCAACTGGACCGGGGTCGCCGCGCGGTTGAACGCGAGCGGCAGGTCGAACGCCTCGGCGGCGGCCGCGTCGGCGGCGACGAAGTCGTGGGCTTCGCCCCAGACCTGAAGGGCGTCAAGGATGTCGTCGGAGGCGGCGGCTCCGTTCAGCCACGCCGAAGACCAGACCGCGAGGGTCGCACTAGGACGGCACACCGGACTGATTTTAGTCGGGCTTCGAAGCAGGTGTGCCAGAGGTCAGTGTGCGAACAACGACCGCAGCCGGGTTCCGTTGGCGATCACCGCCACACCGATCAGGACGAGTCCACAGAGTCCTTGTTCGACCCGCATCCACACCGGCAGGAAACCGGGAAGCGAGATCAGCACCGCGATGGCCACGACCATGGCCGCCGAGGCGATCCGCAGCCGCAGGTACGCGCCGCGACGGCCCCGTGTGGTTCCGAAGACGAACAGGAGCAGCACCACGGACGCGATGAGGACGCCCTCGCCGCGGACCCAGACGAGGTCGGTCACCAGGTCCGGCCGGTTTCGCCAGAGGTAGGCCACGAGGAGGGCGAGGACGCTGAGGGCGATGTAGCAGGAGACGAGCACCTTCATCCGGAGGAAGTCGGCGCGAACGCGAGGGTGGCGGAGTTCGGTGTCCGGCACGGGTGGTTTCTTGGGCATGCGTCCAGCCTTCCGGGGCGGCGCGTCCGGCACATCGACCGATCCTTTGAGCCTGCCTCAACCGATCGGTTGATCCAGAGCTGGAGTTGGTTCACGTCGACAGGGGCCATGATCGCGACGTAGCGTCGAACGGGTGAACGATGTTCCCGCAAACCTGCCCCGGACCGCCGGGGACCTTCGCGCGGCCGGCCACCTGCCGCGTTCGATCAAACAAGAACTGCACGACAACCTCCTCGCCAAGCTCCGTGCCGGGGAGGACCCCTGGCCCGGGATCGTCGGGTTCTCGCGGACCGTGGTCCCGCAGCTGGAACGCGCGCTGCTGGCCGGGCACGACCTCGTCCTCCTCGGCGAACGCGGCCAGGGCAAGACCCGCCTGCTGCGCACCCTCGCGGGGCTGCTCGACGAATGGACGCCCGTCATCGAGGGCGCCGAACTGGCCGAGCACCCGCTCGACCCGATCACCCCGGAATCACGCCGCCGGGCCGCCGAACTGGGCGACGCCCTGCCGGTGACCTGGCGCCACCGCGACGAGCGGTACACGGAAAAGCTGGCCACACCGGACACTTCGGTCGGCGACCTGATCGGCGACGTCGACCCGGTGAAGGTCGCCGAAGGCCGCAGCCTCGGCGATCCCGAGACCATCCACTTCGGACTCGTCCCGCGCGCCCACCGCGGCATCGTGGCGATCAACGAGCTGCCGGACCTCGCCGAACGCATCCAGGTCGCGCTGCTGAACGTGATGGAGGAACGCGACATCCAGGTACGCGGGTACACCCTGCGCCTGCCGCTGGACGTCCTCCTGGTGTCGACCGCCAACCCGGAGGACTACACCAACCGCGGCCGCATCATCACCCCGCTCAAGGACCGGTTCGGCGCGGAGATCCGCACGCACTACCCGCTCGACGTCGACGCGGAGATCGCGGTCGTCCGGCAGGAGGCGCGTCTGGTCGCCGAGGTCGGCGAGCCGCTGCTGGAGGTGCTCGCCCGGTTCGTGCGGAACCTGCGTGAATCGGCGGTCATCGACCAGCGGTCCGGCGTCTCGGCCCGCTTCGCCGTCGCGGCGGCGGAAACCGTCGGCGCGGCCGCGCTGCGCCGGTCGGCGCTCACCGGCGAGGAACCGGCCGTGGCGCGTCCGGTCGACCTCGACGCCGTACCCGCTGTCCTGCGCGGCAAGCTCGAATTCGAGCCGGGCGAGGAGGGCCGCGAGACCGAACACCTCGTGCACCTGCTGCGCCGGGCGGTCGCGGAGACGGCCCGTTCGCGGTTCGCCGGACTGGACCTCGTGCCGTTGGCCGACGCCGTCGAAGCCGGGCATCTGGTGGCCACCGGGGAACGCGTCCCCGGCAAGGACGTCCTCGCCGCCCTGCCGGAACTGCCCGTGCTCCACGACGTCGCCGCTCGCGCCGGGGTGAGCCCGGACGAACCGGCGGGGCGGATCGCGGCCGCGGTCGAACTGGCGCTGGAATCCCTGTTCCTGTCGAGGAGACTCGCCAAGGACTCCGACGACTCGACGACCGTCTACGGCCGATGAGTTTCCTCCCTGAGGGTTATTCGTACGGGCCGTGGCACGACGGTCCCGATCCGCTGGCGCCGCCGGCGGACCTGCGGGACGCGCTCGACGAGATCGGCCGCGACGTCATGGCCGGTTCGTCGCCCCGATCCGCGCTGGAAGAGCTGTTGCGCCGCGGCACCCCGCGCACCGCGGGGCTCGACGAGCTGACCAGGCGGCTGTGGCAGCGGCGGTCGGAGATCCAGCGCCGGCACCGGCTGGACGGCACGCTCCAGGAGGTCCGACAGCTGCTCGACGAGGCGCTGGAGGCCGAGCGGCGCGAGCTGTTCCCCGACCCGGACGACGACGCGCGCTTCCGCGAGGCGCAGCTCGACGCGCTCCCGCCGGGAACGGCGGCGGCCGTGCGTGAACTCGCCCAGTACGACTGGCGTTCCCAACAGGGCGGGGAGAACTACGAGAAGATCCGCGACCTGCTCGGCCGCGAGCTGCTGGATTCCCGCTTCGAGGGGATGAAGGAAGCCCTGCGGAACGCGGGCCCGGAAGAGGCCGAGCGGGCGAACAAGATGCTCGCCGACCTCAACGAACTCCTGGCCGCGCACGCTCAGGGGCGGGAAGACGTCCCCGAGCGGTTCGCGGAGTTCATGCGCGAGCACGGCGAATTCTTCCCGGAGAACCCGAAGAACGTCGAGGAGCTGATCGACGTCCTCGCCGCTCGCTCCGCCGCGGCGCAGCGGATGCTCAACTCGATGACGCCGGAACAGCGCGCCGAACTGGCCGAGCTGTCCCAGCAGGCGTTCGGCGATCCCCGCCTCGCGCAACAGCTGTCTACTTTGGACGCCCAGCTGCGCGCGCTGCGGCCCGGCGAGGATTGGACGTCGTCGGAGCGGTTCCGCGGCAACGATCCGCTCGGCCTCGGCGAGGGCGCCAAGGCGATGTCCGACCTGGCCGAACTGGACGCGCTGGCCGAACAGCTCGGCCAGTCCTATCCGGGCGCGAGGCTGGAGGACATCGACGTCGACGCGCTGGAACGCCAGCTCGGACCGGACGCCGGCGTCGACGCGCGACGGCTGTCCGAACTGGAACGGGAGCTCCGGCGCCAGGGCCTGTTCGAACGGGCGCCCGACGGCACGCTCCGGTTGTCTCCCAAGGCCTTGCGCAGGCTGGGGGAGACGGCACTCGCCGACGTCGTGAACGCGTTGCGCGGCAAGGCGGGGCAGCGGGAGACCGAGTCCGCCGGGGCCGCGGGCGAGCCGACCGGCGCGACCAGGCCGTGGCGGTTCGGGGACATGCAGCCGTGGGACGTCTCCAGGACGGTCCGCAACTCCGTCCTGCGCTCGGTCTCGGTGGGCGAGCGTTCGGTCCGGATGGACGTCTCCGACGTCGAGGTGATCGAGACCGAGCACCGGTCGCGCGCGGCGGTCGCGTTGCTCGTGGACACCTCGTGGTCGATGGTGCAGGAGGGCCGCTGGCTGCCGATGAAGCGGACGGCGCTCGCGCTGCACCAGCTGATCAGCACCCGGTTCCGCAACGACGCGCTGCAGCTGATCACCTTCGGCCGCTACGCGACGTCGGTCGAACTGGCCGAACTGGTGGGCCTGGAAGGCGCCTGGGAGCAGGGCACCAACGCCCATCACGCGCTGCTCCTGGCCGGACGGCATCTGCGGCGGCACCCCGACGCGCAGCCGGTGGTCCTGATGGTCACCGACGGCGAGCCGACGGCGCATCTGGAACCCGACGGCACGGCCGAATTCGACTACCCGCCCCAGCCGAGGACGCTGCTCAAGACACTGTCCGAAGTGGACCGGATGGCGAAGCTCGGTGCGTCGGTGACGGTGTTCCGGCTCGGCGACGACCCGCGCCTGACCGAGTTCGTCGACCTGCTCGCGCGCCGCTCCGGTGGCCGTGTCGTCGCCCCGGACCTCGACGGGCTCGGCGCCGCCGTGGTCGGCGACTACCTGCGGACCAGGAAGCGGTAGCTCAGCGGCCGGTCACCTTGATCCGGGCTCCCCGAGCCGGTTCCAGGGTGATCGGCCGTGACCGGATCCGTTCCGGCCGCGCGTGTTCCGGGGCGACGGTGAACCGGCCGAACAGCTCCCGCAGCACGATCGAGCCCTCCATCAACGAGAAACCCGCGCCGAGGCACCGGCGAGCGCCACCGCCGAACGGCAACCAGCTGCCCGGCGGGGGTGATCCGTCGAGGAACCGCCGCGGCCGGAAGAGCTTCGGATCGGGGTGATGGCCGTCGTCGCCGTGGACGACGATGATCGACGGCATCACATCGAATCCGGCGGGGATCCGGTAGCCGCCGATTTCGATGTCCTCGGTCAGCCGCCGGACGACCTCGCCGATCACCGGGCGCAGCCGCAACGACTCCTTCATCACCGCTTCGAGTGCCTTTTCATCGCCTTCGTCCGCCGCCCGCGTGGTGAACGCGGCCTGTCCGGGATCCCGGGAAATCTCGTGCAGCGCCCAGGCGAGCGCGGTCGCCGTCGTCTCATGTCCGGCGAGCAACAGAGTGACCAGCTGGTCGCGGAGCTCCACGTCGCTCAATTCGTCCCCGTCGGCGGGCACGGTGAGGAGCCGGGACAACACGTCGCCGCGCTGGTCGAGGTCGGTGGCCTGGCGGCGTTCGGCGATCTCCGCGAAGAGCAGTTCGTCGACCCGGGCCTGACGTGCCGCGTACGTGCTCCAGGGCCGATAGCGCTGCAAGCGCGGGGTTTGCCAGCCGATCACCTGGACAAGGCCGATCTCCACCAGATGCCCGATCAGCCGCCTGAGTTCGTCGAGCCGCGGGCCTTCGGCGACACCGAACACCACTCGCAGGATGATCTCCAGCGTCAGCGCGCGCATCCGGTCGTGCGCGCCGAACGCCCGGTTCTCCGGCCAGCGGTCGAGTTCGACCCTGGTCAACTCGGTGATCATGTCGCGGTAACCGCGCAGTGCCGCGCCGTTGAACGCGGGCATCAGCAGTTTCCGGGTGCGCAGATGCGTGTCTTCGTCGGTGACCAGGATGGAGTCGTCGCCCATCACCGGTTTCAGGATGATGTTGCCCTCGCCCGCGTGGAACGTCGTGACCGGGCCGGAGAACACGGCCTTGATGTCCTCGAGATCGGTGAGCATGACGATGTCGCGGTGCGGCGTGGCCTTCAACCGGACGACGGATCCGTAGCGGCGCTGGAGCAGCGGGAGCACGTGATGCCGGAGATTGCCGACGACGAGCGTCTGGACGAGGCCGGGCAGCGGGGGCCCGGGTGGAAGTGCGGCCGACACGGTGGTTTCAACTCTCCCCATACCCCGGTTCTACGCGCGGAGCGGGACGACGTCCACCTACGCTGGGCCGATGGGGTATCCGGTGGGAAAGGTCGCGGCGCTGTCGGGGGTCACCGTGCGCACGCTGCACCACTACGACGAGATCGGCCTGCTGTCACCGAGCGGGCGGACGGCCGCCGGATACCGCAGCTACAGCGACGACGACCTCGAACGGTTGCAACGCGTCCTGTTCTACCGCGAACTCGGCATGGGCCTGGAGACGATCGCGAAGGTGATCGACGATCCCGGCGTGGACGCGCTGGAGCACCTGAGGCGTCAGCGGGGCCTGCTCGTGGAGCGGATCGGCGAGCTCACGCGGATGGTCGAATCCGTCGACCGGGTGATCACGGCGAAGGAACTCGGCAATGCTCTGACACCGGAGGAGCGGTTCGAGGTCTTCGGCGGCTTCCGTGAACCGGAGGGCTACGCGGAGGAGGCAGTCCGCCGGTGGGGCGAGACCCCGCAGTGGCGGGCGGCGGTCGTGCCGCTGTCCAAGGAGGACTGGATCGAGGCGGAGAAGAGCCGGGAGGACTGGGTCAGGCGGCTGCTCGACGTGTTCGACTCCGGCGAGCCCGCCGACGGTGCCGCGGCGATGGACCTCGCCGAGGAGCACCGCGGGATGCTCGCGGCCTTCATGGGGGAGTGCGACTTCGTGACGCATCGCCATCTTGCCGAGCTGTACGCGACCGAAACGGTCCAGCTGGGCTTCCTGGTACGCGAGCCGGACCAGCGGCCAGGGCTCGGCGAGTACATCCGGGACGCCGTCGACGCCAACGCCGACCGGGCCGGGAAGTAGCGACTTCGGTTACTCCGGCCGTGTTCGTCTCCCACCGGACGGGAACGGCGCCGAGGCTCCGCTTACAGTCGGGGTATGCAGACTTGGTCATCGGTCGACGTGCCCCGTATCCCCGGCACCCCCCGTCCGCTGCGGCTCCACGACACCGCGACGGGGCAGATCCGCCCCACCGCGCCCGGGTCCACCGCCCGGATGTACGTCTGCGGCATCACGCCGTACGACGCCACCCATCTGGGGCACGCCGCCACGTACCTGACGTTCGACCTGGTGAACCGCCTCTGGCGGGACGCCGGGCACGACGTCCACTACGTGCAGAACGTGACGGACATCGACGAGCCCCTGCTGGAGCGGGCGGAGCGGGACAAGGACGACTGGGTCGTCCTCGGCATGCGCGAGACGGCGTTGTTCCGTGAGGACATGACCGCGTTGCGGGTGCTGCCGCCGCGGCAGTTCGTCGGGGCCGTCGAGAGCATCCCGGAGATCGTCGAGGTCATCGCGAAGCTGCTGGCGAACGGCAGCGCGTACCGCGCGGACGACGCGGAGTACCCGGACATCTACTTCGACCACAACGCGACCGGGCACTTCGGTTCGGAGTCGAACTACGACGCCGAGACCATGGCCAAGTTCTTCGCCGAACGCGGCGGTGACCCGGACCGGCCGGGCAAGCAGCACCCGCTCGACGCGCTGCTGTGGCGGATGGCGCGGCCGGGCGAGCCGTCGTGGGAGTCCGAACTGGGCGCGGGACGCCCCGGCTGGCACATCGAATGCAGCGCGATCGCGGTCAACCGCCTCGGTCTCGGCTTCGACGTCCAGGGCGGCGGCTCGGACCTGATCTTCCCGCACCACGAGTACAGCGCCGCGCACGCGGAGGCCGTCGCGGGGGACCGCCCCTTCGCGCGGCATTACGTGCATGCCGGGATGATCGGCCTCGACGGCGAGAAGATGTCGAAGTCGCGCGGGAACCTGGTGTTCGTCTCGCGGCTGCGCGCCGACAAGGTCGACCCGGGCGTGATCCGGCTCGCGCTGTTCGCCGGCCACTACCGCGAGGACCGGCCGTGGACCGCGCAGCTGCGCACGGAAGCCGAAGACCGGCTCGCCCGCTGGCGTGAGGCCGTCTCCCTCGGCACCGGCCCGGCCGCGGAGGACACCGTGGCGCGCCTGCGTGACCACCTCACCGACGACCTCGACACGCCCAAGGCGCTCGCGGCCGTCGACGCGTGGGCGGAGCAGGCCCTGAACCGGTCCGGGACCGACCCGGCGGCGCCCGGCCTGATCCGGAACGCGGTCGACGCGCTGCTCGGCATCGAGCTCTGAACGCACTGCTGGGGCGGACGGATCCGCCCCAGCAGTGCGTATAACGCCCTACACGGCGACGCGACCGGCTTCCAGCCGGAGGTGGTCGCCCGCCCAGTCCCGTCGCAGCCACCGATCATGAGAAGCGATGACGACGGCACCGGGCGCCGATTCGAGAGCGGCGAACAACTCCTCGGCCAAGGTGAGCGAGATGTGGTTCGTCGGCTCGTCCAGCAGGAGCACCTCCGGCGGATCGGCGATCAGCAAGGCCAGCGCGAGCCGTCGCCGTTGCCCGACCGACAGCGCGCCGACCCGGGTCCCGAGATCACGCGGGGCCAGCAGGCCCAGCCCGCGCAACGGGGGAGCGCCCTCGCCGAGAGCCTCGGCGTAGGTCCGCTGCGCCGTCTTCTCCGGCTCGGCGAACGCGACATCCTGTGCCAGCATGCCGATCCGCACCCCGCGTCCGGAAAGGACGGTCCCGGAATCCGGTGCCAGCGAGCCGGCGAGGACCGACAGCAGCGTCGACTTCCCGGCGCCGTTCCCGCCGGTGATCAGGAGCCTCGACGTCGTCGTGATGTCGAGCGTCGCCAGCCGCAGCCGCCCGGCGATCTCGATGTCCCGTACCGAGATCGCCGTCTTGCCCTCCCCGGGTTCGCCGGTCAGATCGCCCTGGAACCGCAGGGGCGCGGGTGGTTTCCGCACCTGGTCGCGTTCCAGCTCGTCCAGCCGCAGCTGCGCGTTGCGGACCCGGCGTGAGACCTGCTTCTGCACCCTCCCGGTCTTGAAGTCGTAGAGCATCTTGGCGTTGTCGCGCTGCGGCCGGTTGTGCGCGACGTTGCGCGCGGTGACGGCCACCGATTCGCGCAGTTCCTTCAGTTCGTCCTGCTCCTCGGCGAAGCGCTGTTCCCAGCGCGCCCGTTCGGCCCGTTTCTGGTCCAGGTAGTCGGAATACGCGCCGCCGTACCTGGTCGGGCCGCCCAGCGCCGGGTCGAGGTCGACGATGTCGGTGCACACCGCGTCGAGGAACACGCGATCGTGCGACGACAGCACGAGGACACCGGTCAGCGACGCGAGATGCTGCTCCAGGAACTCCATCGCGGCGTCGTCGAGGTGGTTCGTCGGCTCGTCCAGGACGAGCGTGCCCGGCCGCCGGATCAGCAGCGCGGCGAGGCCGAGCCGTGACCGCTGCCCGCCCGACAACGTGCCCAGTTCGCGAGCCGGGTCGATCCCGGCGAGCCCGAGGCCCGCGCACACGACCTCGGCCCGCCGGTCGGCGTCCCAGAGATCGTGCGCCTGGGCCCATTCGAGCACGCTGCCGTACTCGTCGAGCACCGCCGCGTCGTCCGGGTGTTCCGCGAGCGCTTCGGTCAGTTCGTCGAGTCTCGCCGACGCTTGCCGGATCTCGGCGAGCGCGTCGTCGATGACGTCGGAGAACCGCGCCGTCAGCGGGAAAGGCAGTTCCTGCAAGAGGAACCCGAGGTCGTCGCCACGCAGGACCTCGCCGCCGTGCGGCTCTTCCACCCCGGCCAGCAACCTCAGGAGCGTGGACTTGCCGACGCCGTTCTCACCGACCAGGCCGAGCCGTTGCCCGGCCGAAGCGGTGAGGTTCACGCCGTCGAGCACGACACGGGCGCCGTAGGAGTGGACGAGGTCTTTGGCGATCAAGGAAAGAGACATACGACATCACCGTGCTTCTTCGGACATGAGGGATCCCCGCCGGGCGTCGTGGCTTACGGGAGCGGTGCTCGACCGAAGCCGCCTCGGAAACGGGGAAGGCGCGATGTCAGTTGTCCATGATGCGAGCAGTCTAACGCAACCCGTGTAGCGTTAGTCAACCCCTTCTTTCCGGGATCCGGATCGCAGCCGTGTGGCCTCCTGTTCGGCGAAGGCGCGTCCGTCGGTCAGGACGCCGAGAAGCGCGGCGAGCTGACGCCGGTCGAGCCTGGCGAGCCGGTCGCCGAAGAACCGGGCCATGGGGGAGTAGAGGTCGGCGACGTCGTCCAGCCGGTCGGGGAGCGGGCGCACCGCGAGGCGGCGGCGGTCGGCGGGATCGGGGACGCGTTCGACCAGGCGCCGCGCCTCCATGCGGTCGAGCATCCGGGTCACCGCGCCGGTGGTCATGCCGAGCGCTCGCGCCAGCTGGGTCGGCGAGGTCGCGGCACCGCTGATGACCAGCTGGAGCCCGTGCAGCTCGGTGGGGCTGATCCCGAGCCGCTCCGCCATGGCCGTCTGGAACAGGACGGTCGCGCTGACGAACCGGGGGATCTCCAAAGCCGCCGCGGTGGCGAGTTCTCGCTGGTCAGGCATGTGCTTCCTTCGTGCAGTAGCTGATTCAGACAGTTACTGCGCTACGCAGCAACTGTCTGGGCAAGGGTATCGGGAGGGGTTTCTTGACATCTTCGAGGTCACCTGTGAATCTGAAAGAGAACTTTCGAAAGAAGTCTTTCAGATTGGATCGGGTCGATGACGGGGTTGCCGCCGCGCAAGCGGATCGAGGACGTGGAGCTGATGCGGGCGCTGGCGCATCCGCTGCGGTCGGCGCTGGTGGACCACCTGATGGCGGTCGGCCCGCGGACCGCGAGCGAGTGCGCGGCCGCGGTCGGCTCGACCGCCTCGAACTGCAGCTGGCACCTGCGTCAGCTGGCCCAGCACGGTCTCGTGGAGCGGGTCGAGGGGGAGGACGGGCGAGAGCGGCCCTGGCGCGCTTGTCAGGTCGGCATCGAGTTCGGCGACGACCCGGAGCTGCACGGGGCACAGCTGGCGGTCGTGGGTACCACCCTGGCGCGGGAAAAGGAGCTGACCGAGCGCTACCTCGACGCCGCCGACCGGCTCGACAAGGAATGGCGGGACGCGTCGGGGATCAACAACTACTCGCTGCGAGTGACCGCGGCCGAACTGGACGAACTGGCCAGGAGGATCGACGCGCTCGTGCGGCCTTACGTCGGCGCGATCCGTGAAGACGCCCCCGCGGGCGCCCTGCCGGTCCACTTGGGACTGCGGGCGTTCCTTCGCATCGACGCCGAAGGGAAGCCGAGCGCATGAAGCCGCTGAGAGAACCCGCCTTCGCGCGGCTGTGGATCGCCGCCTTCTTCTCCGAGAACGCCGAGTGGATGCTGCAGATCGCGCTGCCGGTGTTCATCTTCCAGACCACCGGTTCGGCGGCCACCACCGCGTTGAGCATCGTCCTCGGTCTGCTGCCCGCGGTGTTGCTCAGCCCGATCGCCGGCGTCGTGGCGGACCGCTGGAACCGGCGGCTGGTGCTGTGCGTGGTGTGCGCGGGACAGGCGTTCGTGGCGCTGCCGCTGCTGTTCGTCGCCTCCGGCGGCCCGGCGTTCGTGATCTACGGGGTCATGGCCGCACAGGCGGGTCTGGCCTCGCTGTTCGAGCCCGCCCGCAACGCGCTCGTGCCGGAACTGATCGCCCCGGACGAGTTGATCGGTGCCAACGGCCTCATGAGCATCAACGGCAGCGTCGCGCGTCTCGCCGGGGGCTGGGCAGGCGGTCTCCTGCTCGGTTTCGGTGGCCTCGGCTGGGTCGTGGTCGCGTACCTCGGCGTGCTGGTCATCGGTTCGGCCCTGCTGATGCGCCCGTTCCGGAGGGCCGCCGCTCCGGTCGAGGCAGGACCGCACGAGCCGGTGCTGCGAGCCTGGATCGACGGGCTTCGCGAGATCGGCCGCGAAGGACGCCTTCGCCTCGCCGGAGTCGTGGTGGTGCTGACCTCGCTGGCTCAGGGAATGTTCCTGGTGCTGTTCGTGGTCTTCGTGCTCGACATCCTCAAGGGCACCGAAGGCGACGTCGGCCTGCTGCGAGGTGTGCAGGCGCTCGGCGGGCTGGCGGCGGGGTTCGCCGTCGCCACCGTCGCCCGCAAGGTCGCGCCCACCGCCCTGCTCGGCTGGGGCGGGCTCGCGCTCGGTCTGCTGTCGGCGGTGATCTGGAACCTGCCCGCGCTGACCGCGTCTCTGGGCGTCTTCGTCGGACTCTTCGGACTGGTCGGTGCCCCCGGGGTACTGGCGGGGTCCGGTCTGCTCTCCCTGGTCCAGACGACCGCGTCGCCGGAACGGTCCGGCCGCGTCCTGAGCACCGTGTTCGCCGGGACCGCAGGGTTCACCGCACTGGGCGCGCTGCTGGCGGGCGGGCTGGTGACAACGCTGGGCAGCGGTGTCCTGCTGAACGTCCAAGCCGGTCTGCACACCGTCTCGGCGCTGGTCGTCCTGGGCGTGTCGGCGTCGGGCCGATTACGCGGCCATGCGGTTCTGGCGGTTCGCCGGTCCGAGTGAAGCTACGGTGGTGGAGTGCCGCATCTCTTCGCCACCAGCGACCTCCACGTCACCCATGAGGGCAACGCCCCGCTCGTCGACGAGGTCGTCCCCCGGACCCCCGACGACTGGCTGCTCGTGGCCGGTGACGTCGCCGAACGCGCCGAATCCGTGATCGGGGTGCTCAAGACCTTGCGCGAACGCTTCGCGAAGGTCGTCTGGGTGCCCGGCAACCACGAGCTGTGGACCACCCAGAAGGACGAATGCCAGCTCCGGGGCCAGGCGCGTTACGAGCATCTGGTCGAGCGGTGCCAGGAGATCGACGTCCTCACCCCGGAAGACCCGTATCCGGTGTGGGAACACCAGGAGAAGCCGCTCACGATCGCCCCGCTGTTCGTGCTGTACGACTACAGCTGGCGGACTCCCGCGGCCGAAGGGCTGCCGATGCTCACCGCCATCGAGCAGGCGCGCGAGGCGGGGGTGTTGTGCACGGACGAGTTCTTCCTGCATCCCGACCCGTACCCGAGCCGGCAGGCTTGGTGCGCCGACCGGGTGAAGATCAGCACAGAGCGGCTGGAGGCGATCCCCGAGGACCACGGGACGATCCTGATGTCGCACTGGCCGCTGCACCGGCATCCGACCGCGCCGCTGTACTTCCCGGAGTTCGCGCTGTGGTGCGGGACGACCGAGACCGAGGACTGGCACCGCCGGTTCCGGGCGGAGGTCGCCGTCTACGGGCACCTCCACATCCCGCGCTCCACCGAGGCGGACGGGGTGCGCTTCGAAGAGGTCTCGCTCGGCTATCCGCGTGAGTGGCGGAAGCGGGCGAGGGGACCGATTCCGCTGCGCCGCATCTTCTAGGGTGGGTTGGTCTCGCCGGTCGGCGTTGTGAAAGCCACGTTCGCAACGCTGAAGGTTGCGAACGTGGCTTTCGCAACACCAACTCTCGCCAGAGCGCGCTGGGCCGGTCCAGGTGGTCGTGAGTGGTAAGTGGTGTTCTAACGCGACTTACCACTCACGACCCGCTCGACCGGCCACTCACCGCCCCTGTTCCTCGGGCTGAAGGGAGCCTTCCTCGCATGCGATGCGGTGAAGGCTCCCTTCGCGACCGGACCGGTCGCGCGGAGCCACTGACCCGGCCGCCCTGTCGTGTGGGTCGTGAGTGGTGAGTCGCGTTCTAACGGACTCGTATTTACCTACCCATCGGTGTGGTCGACGGGGGAGGATTCCGGCCGTTGAACGTCCGGAATCTTCCCCCGTGACGTCGTCTGTCACCGGTCGTGACCGGCGCGATCTTGATCAACGGAGGATCGGGGACGCGGAGTGTCCCGGATCCTCCGTTGATCAAGCTCCGAAGCCGGGCGACACCGTGCGACCATGCAGGAATGACGATGAAGGAATCGGGACGTTCAACGTCCCAATTCCTTCATCGTCGAGCCCCGGAAACCGCCGAACCGCCACCCTCGCGCAGTTCAGGCGAGGGTAGGTAAAGACCGGTCCGCTCTAACGCGACTTACCACTCACGAGACCTCAGCCGCGTCCGGGACCGTCCTGCCCGGGACGACGGCGCCGCAGGTACCGCTCGAACTCGGCCGCGATCTTGTCCCCGCTCACGTCGTCGAGCGTGAACTCGGTCTCCGCGTCGCCGCGCTCCTCGAGCCCCCGGACGTACTCGCTGATCTCCTCGTCCTCTTCGGCCATCTCGGTGACCGTCCGCTGCCACTCCTCGGCCTGCTCGGGAAGGGCGCCGAGCGGGATCTCGACGTCGAGGACGTCCTCAAGCTTGTGCAGCAGCGCCAGCGTGGCCTTGGGTGACGGCGGATGCGAGACGTAGTGCGGCACGGCCGCCCAGATCGACACGGCCGGGACGCCCGCCTGCACGCAGTAGTCCTGCAGGACCCCGACGATGCCGGTCGGGCCCTGGTAGTTGTTCAGCTCCAGGCCGAACTGCGAAGCGGTGTCCTTGTCGTACGCCGTCCCGGTGACCGGGACGGGCCGGGTGTGCGCGGTGTCGGCCAACAGCGCGCCGAGGGTGACGACGGTGGCCACGTCCAGTTGCTGGATGTGCTCCAGCAGCTCGGCGCAGAAGGCGCGCCAGCGCATGTTCGGTTCGGGTCCCTGGACCAGCACGATGTCCCGGCTGAGGCCCTCCGGGCGGCACACCGAGAGCCGCGTGGTCGGCCAGTCGACCCTTCGGGTGACACCGTCCACCATGCGCACGGTCGGTCTGCTCACCTGGAAGTCGTAGTACTCGTCCGGACTCAGCTCGCTCAGCGGGGTCGCATCCCAGTTGAGCTGAAGATGCTCGACCGCCCGGCTGGCCGCGTCACCTGCGTCGTTCCATCCTTCGAAGGCGACGATCATGATCGGCTTGGTGTCATCCGGGTGGTCGCGGCCGGGCCGCTGGGTCTCGTCGACGGGCTCACTCACCGGACCAGCCTACGACCAGGCGGGTATTCACCGTTGAGCATGTCCGATCGCCTTCGCTCAGGGCGAACTACGCAGATGTTCCCTACCGCGACAATTCAGGCGCGATGCCTCGGCGTGGGTGTGATCGAGGCTCGGCTACCGTGGGGTACGGAACGTTGGATCGTGCAGGACCCGATCATGAGGGGGAGCCGTGACCGAACCGTCCACACTGGACGGACTCGCCGCCGTGCTGTGGGATATGGACGGCACGCTGGTCGACTCGGAGAAGCTGTGGGACGTCGCCCTCTACGAGGCCGTCGAAACACTCGGCGGCACGCTGACCGAGGAGCAGCGCCTGAGTCTCGTCGGGTCCAATATGGACGACACGGCCGCGTTCCTGCTGGAAGTGTGCGGAAAACCCGTCACCCCCGAGTCGATCGCGGAGATGGGGGAGTGGATCCGCAAGCGGACCGCCAACCTCTTCGACGGCCCTCTCCCGTGGCGCCCCGGCGCGCAGGAACTGCTCGAACTGTTGCGCACCAAGGGTGTCCCGATGGCGCTGGTCACCTCCACCGAACGGTCGCTGACCGAACTCGCGCTCAACACGATCGGCCGCGAGTACTTCGCCGCCACCGTCTGCGGCGACGAGGTCGATGGTCTGAACAAGCCGGACGCGCGGCCCTATCGGCTGGCGACGGAGTTGCTGGGAGTCCCCGCTTCCCGGTGCGTCGCGATCGAGGATTCCCCGCCGGGCGCGGCATCCGCCGAGGCGGCGGGCTGCACGGTCGTGGTGATCCCGAACGACGTCGACGTCGAACCGGGAGAGCGGCGGGTGTTCCGCTCGTCGCTGGTCGGCCTCGACGTGCCCACGCTGACCGCGCTCCTGCCCTGACCGCCATGTCGCATTTCCGCTAGACCTGGGTGGCGGAGTCGGTGATGCTTGCCCGGTGCATGAGGATTTCGAGCGCTGCGTACGGGCGGTCCAGGCGAAGGACGCCCGGTTCGACGGCTGGTTCTTCACCGCCGTCCTGACGACGCGGATCTACTGCCGGGCGAGCTGCCCCGTCGTCCCGCCCAAACCGGAGAACATGTCGTTCTACCCGAGCGCGGCGGCCGCTCAGGAGGCCGGGTTCCGCGCCTGCAAACGGTGCCGCCCGGACGCGAGCCCCGGTTCGCCGCAATGGAACGAGCGGGCGGACCTGGTGGCCAGGGCGATGCGGCTGATCGCCGACGGCGTCGTCGACACCGACGGCGTGAGCGGGCTGGCCGCCCGGCTGGGCTACAGCGTCCGGCAGGTCGAGCGGCACGTGCGCGCCGAACTCGGCGCGGGCCCGCTCAGCCTCGCCCGCGCGCAGCGCGCGCAGACGGCACGGCTGCTGATCGAGACGACCGGCCTGTCGATGATCGACGTCGCCCTCGCCGCGGGGTTCGGCAGCGTCCGGACCTTCAACGACACCGTCCGCGAGGTCTTCGCGCTGTCCCCGACCGAGCTTCGGGCCCGCGTCCGCACCGCGCCGGCGACCGCGCCAGGGACGCTGAATCTGCGCTTGCCGTACCGCAAGCCGTTGTTCCCGGACAACCTCTTCGGGCATCTGGTCGCGACCGGCGTCCCCGGTGTCGAGGAATGGCACGACGGCGCGTACCGGCGGACGCTGCGGTTGCCGCACGGTCCTGCCGTCGTCGCGCTCAAACCCGAAGACGGCCACATCGGCTGCCGGCTCACCCTGGCGGACCTGCGGGACCTCTCGACCGCGATCAGCCGCTGCCGCCGCCTGCTCGACCTCGACGCCGACCCGGTCGCGGTCGACGAGGCCTTGGTCGCGGACGGGTTGCTCGGGCCGCTCGTGGCCGCCGCACCGGGCAGGAGGGTGCCGAGGACGGTCGACGGCGACGAGTTCGCCGTCCGGGCCGTCCTGGGCCAGCAGGTGTCCACCGCCGCCGCTCGCACCCACGCCGCCCGGCTGGTCCTCGCGCACGGCGAGCCCGTCGACGATCCGGAGGGCGGTCTCACCCACGTCTTCCCGGACGCCGCCGCGCTCGCGGAGATCGACCCGGAGAGCCTCGCGATGCCGCAGAGCCGCAAGCGGACTCTGCTCGGTCTCGTCGCCGAGCTGAACGACGGCGAACTCGACCTCGGCGCGGGCAGCGACTGGCAGCGCGCCAGGGAGCGGCTGCACGCGTTGCCCGGTTTCGGCCCGTGGACCGTCGAGAGCATCGCGATGCGCTCGCTCGGCGACCCGGACGCGTTCCTGCCGACCGACCTCGGCGTCAAGATCGCCGCGAAGGGGCTCGGGCTCACCCCGGCCGCGTTCGCCGCGCACGCCGAGCACTGGCGCCCGTGGCGCGCCTACGCCGTCCAACACCTCTGGGCGACCGGGGACCACCCGATCAACCGGCTGCCCGCCGCCTGAGTTCCGAGGAGCGTCCATGCGCACGCACACCGTCATCGACAGCCCGTACGACCGGCTGACCCTGGTCGCGGACGGCGAGAGCCTCTGCGGCCTGTACATGGTTCAGCAGCGGCACCGGCCTGCCGAGGAGACCTTCGGCCACCCGGATCCGGGCGCGCCGATCTTCATGGAGACCGGGAAACAGCTGAAGGAGTACTTCGCCGGTCAGCGGACGGACTTCGATCTTCCGCTGAGCTTCGGCGGCACCGAGTTCCAGCGGATGGTCTGGGAAGGACTGCTCGGGATCCCGTATGGCGAGACGGTCTCCTACGGCGAACTCGCCGACCGGCTCGGCAAGCCCACCGCGTCGCGCGCCGTCGGGCTCGCGAACGGGAAGAACCCGATCGGCATCATCGTGCCGTGTCATCGCGTGATCGGCTCCAACGGTGATCTGACCGGTTACGGCGGCGGCGTCGAACGGAAGCGGCACCTGCTCGACTTCGAGCGTGGCGGGGCGGCGCTGTTTTGAGGTGTGATTCCGGCGGCAACACACCGGCCCGGGGCAGCGCGACGCGAGCGCGGATGGAAAGATCTCCAGACTGTGAAGACCTTCGATGAGCTGTTCGCCGAGCTTACCGAGCGCGCCCGTACGCGCCCCGACGGTTCCGGCACCGTCGCCGCGCTGGACGCGGGAGTGCACGCACAGGGCAAGAAGGTGCTCGAAGAAGCGGGCGAGGTGTGGATCGCCGCCGAGCACGAATCCGACGATAGGCTCGCGGAGGAGATTTCACAGCTGCTGTACCGGTTGCAGGTGCTGATGATCGGCCGAGGCCTGTCGAAAGAGGACGTGTACCGGTACCTGTGACGCGTCCGCGTCCGGAGAACCAAGGAGAAGCAATGCTGCGTGTCGCCGTGCCGAACAAGGGAGCCCTCGCCGCCGCCGCGTCGGAGATGCTCGGCGAGGCCGGCTACCGCAAGCGACATGAGGCCCGCGATCTGACCGTGCTGGACGCGGTCAACGAGGTCGAGTTCTTCTTCCTGCGCCCCAAGGACATCGCGATCTACGTCGGATCCGGCGAACTGGACCTCGGCATCACCGGCCGCGACCTGGCGCTCGACTCCGGCGCCCCGGTCGAGGAGATCCTCGGCCTCGGCTTCGGCGGGTCCACCTTCCGGTACGCCGCGCCCTCGGGCCGGGACTGGCAGGTCGAAGACCTCCAGGGCAAGCGGCTCGCGACGTCGTACCCGAGGCTCGTGCGGGAGAACCTGAAGCAGCGCGGGGTGGAGGCGGAGGTCATCCGCCTCGACGGCGCCGTCGAGATCTCGATCCAGCTCGGGGTGGCCGACGCCATCGCCGACGTCGTCGAGTCCGGGCGTTCGCTGCGCCAGCACAACCTCGTGGCCTTCGGCGATCCGATCTGCGTATCGGAGGCGGTGCTGCTCCAGCGGGCGGGGACCGAGCACACCCGGCCCAAGGACCAGCTGAAGGCGCGGCTGCAGGGTGTCGTGTTCGCCCAGCACTACATGATGCTGGACTACGACTGCCCGCGTTCGCTGCTCGACGCGTCCATCGCGATCACCCCGGGCCTCGAATCGCCGACCGTCGCGCCGCTCGCCGACGCGGACTGGGTCGCCGTGCGGGCGATGGTGCCGCGCAAGGAGGTCAACCGGATCATGGACGAACTCGCCGAGACCGGCGCGAAGGCCATCTTGGCCTCGGACATCCGGGCCTGCCGCCTCTAAGCCGGTTACGCGTGAAGGCCGCCTTCCCTCGACTCAGCCGAGGGAAGGGGGCCTTCACGCGCGTTCCGGGGTTTCGCTATCGGGGCCGGTTCGGCTTCTTGGGCATGAGGTCGTAGAGCCGCTTCCGGGCGCCGTTGTCGTTGGCGCTGCGCGTCACCGAGACCTCGGTGATGAAGTCCTCGAAGACGAACTCCTCGTCCGCGGGCACGATCGCCGGGGCGGGGTGGTTCGTCGCGTATCCGTCCAGCGTTTCCGCGATCTCACGGAACGACAGCGCTTGCAGGGTTTCCGGCGCGTATGTCGTCACCGGCACGCCGTGCGCGGCCGCCTCGTTCATCACCACGCCGAGCGGGACGTGCGACAACATCGGGATCCCGAACGAGTACAGCTCCTGCAACGCGGCCGCCGCGTAATGCGAGACCGGGCGGCGGTACAGCCCCGGAACCAGGCCGTAGTAAGCGATCGGCGGACGGCCGACGGTCTGTTCGACGTAACGCACCTGGTCCGAAAGCAGGCGTAGCGCCCGGATGCTCGTCCGGTCCGGCTGCACCGGCACCAGGATCCCGTGCGAAGCAGCCAGCGCGTTGTTGGTCAGCACGTCGAGGGCAGGCGGGCAGTCGATGATGATGTGGTCGTAGTTCGCGAACTGGATGACCCTGGCCAGCTGCCAGCCGGGGACACGGAACTGGTCCAGCCGCCGGATCAGGTCGAACATTCCCGGCGACGTCGGGATGACGTCGAACGCGCCACCCCGGCCGAGGTTGCTGCGCGGATGCCGCACGGCGAGTTCTTCGATCGGGCCCTTCCACACCTTGGTCAGGGCTTTTGCCAGGCTGGGCATATCGGGGGCCACTTCGTCCAGCCCGAGGAGTTCGGTCGTCGCGTGGCCCTGTGGGTCGAGGTCGATCAGCAGCACCCGGCGGCCGCGTTCGGCCAAAGCGGCCGCCGCGCCCACGCTGAGTGAGGTCTTGCCGACCCCGCCTTTCTGGTTGACCACCGAGGTGATCTGCATGCCGAAGCGCTCCCTGTGTCTGTTGTTCCGGGAAGGCTATTGGAAACACGCCGAGAAAGCGCGTCTATCAGCCCGCCTGTCGCGGTCGCACCAGAAGAGCCTGCGCTCCGGAGGCGATCGGGCCGGAGACGTCGTGGAGGGTCGTGGTCGCCGTGCCGATGCCGTTCGGGCCGACCAGGGTGGCCGCGTCGACGCCGATCCAGTCGCCCAGCGGCGGGCGGCGCAGGTGCACGGTCAGCTCGGAGTTGATGAACCACCACTCGCGCGGGTCGAGAAAATTCGAAATCCCGTTGCCGGAGTCCGCCAGGACGAACAGCCGCTGTAGCGCGCTCGGCTTCTCCCCGTCCACGAGGGCGACGCGCTGGCGGCCCCACACCGTCGCCGGACCGGGCTCGTCGAGCGCGCCCTTGACTCGCCGCCACTCGACGGCGTCGAGGTAGCCGCCGTGCCAGCCCTCCGGCCAGTTCGACGTCGGGAGGTCGTCCGGCGGTGGCAGGGCGGGCCCTTCCGCCGTGGCCACCGCGGTGGTGTCCGACGTCGCGATCCGCCACGCCGAGGCGCGGCCGACGACCCGCTCGCCGTGGGACAGTTCGGCTTCCAGCCACTCGACCGACCGTCCCGGCCGTTCCACCCAGGCCCGCACCGAAAGCTCCTTCAGCGGGGCGGGCCCGAGGATCTCGATCGTCACCCGCGCCAACTGGCTCGCGTGCGGCGCTTCGATCTCCTCGAGCGCGCGGACCAGCAACGCCGAAGGCGGCCCGAAGTGCTGCGCGTCCGGGGTCCACGGGCCCGCGGTGTGCTGGGTCGGGAGGTAGAGGCCCTCGCCGGCCGGTACGTAGAAGGCTTCCGTCACAGCAGCACCCTAGTCCGCGCGGTCCAATACGGACTCCTCGCCGGGATCCGGCTCGGGCCAGCCGGGGTACGGCGGGGGAGTGCCGCCGTACTGCGGGCAGAGCGCCTGGTGGTCGCACCACGCGCAGAGTTTGCTCGGATTGGGCCGGAAATCGCCGGTCTTGCCCGCTTTGAGGATCGCCTGCCAGATCGCCTCCAGCGTGCGCTCGAAGCGGATCAGCTCGCCCTCGTCCGGCGTGTAGGCGAGGGACTGGCCGTCGGTGAGGTACATCAGTTTCAGCTGGCGCGGCACGACACCGCGAAGCCGCCAGAGGACCACGGCGTAGAACTTCATCTGGAACATCGCCTTGGCCTCGCCGATCTCGCGGGGCGCGGCGCCGGTCTTGTAGTCGACGACACGGATCTCGCCGGTCGGTGCCACGTCCAGCCTGTCGACGTAGCCGCGAAGCAGCACTCCGGAACCCAGCTCGATCTCGACGTGCAGCTCGCACGCCTCGGGCTCCAGCCGACGCGGATCCTCGAGGCCGAAGTAGGTGTCGACGAGCTGCTCGGCCGACGAGAGCCACGACGTGACGGCCTCGGGATCGTCCTGGTCGAACAGCTCGATCCACTCCGGACGTTCGGCGGACAGGTCCTCCCACGCCGGCGCGAGCAGCTCCTTGGCCTGCGGAGGGGTGCGATCGGCCTGCGGCAGGGAGAACAGGCGCTCCAGCACGGAATGCACCAGCGTGCCGCGGAGCTGGGCCTTCGTCGGGATCTCGGGCAGTCTGTCCACCGCGCGGAAGCGGTAGAGCAGCGGGCACTGCTTGAAGTCGCTGGCACGCGACGGGGACAGGGCCGGCCGACGGCGCGGGACTTCGGCGCCGGGCGGCGGATCGGCGGTGACCGTGTCGGTGTCGGGCATACAGGGAGGGTATCGCCGGGCACCGACAGTTCCGGGACCGCGACGCACCGGAGTGGCATGACCGACACCACTCGGACGGGCAGGGCGGGTTACCGGTACCCCACACCTAGGCATCTACGCTCTGACACATGGCGGTCACGGGTGAGCAGGGCCCGCCTCGACGAGGCGTGGCACCGGAAGGTGGTCTCCTGCTGTTCCGCGTCTCCGGCATCCCGGTGCTGCTGGCCCCTTCGTGGTGGATCGGCTCCCTCATCATCGTCGTGCTCTACACGCCACTGGTCGGACGGCTCCTGCCCGGGGCGACCACGCTGACCTCGTGGCTGCTCGCGGCCGCGTTCGCGGTCCTTCTCGGACTTTCGGTGCTCGCGCACGAACTCGGGCACTGCCTGGTGGCGCTGCGGCTCGGCATCCCGGTCCGGCGCCTGCGGCTGTTCCTGCTCGGTGGCCTTTCCGAGGTCGCGAGGACTCCCCGCCAGCCGCGGCAGGAAGGCCTCGTCGCCGCTGCGGGACCGGTGGTTTCGTTGCTGCTCGGCGGTTTCTGCGGGCTGCTCATGTTCGCCGTCCCGGCGGAGAGCGCGGCGTGGCTGCTCATCGCCGAATGCGCCGTCGCGAACTTCGCCGTCGGGATCTTCAACCTCTTGCCAGGGCTCCCGCTCGACGGCGGCCGCCTGGTCCGCGCCGGGGTCTGGGCGGCGACGGGCCACCGGGAGAAGGGCACGCGGGCGGCGGTCGTCGGTGGCGGCATCGTCGCGGCGGGGCTGGTCGTCTGGGCGCTGTGGGGTCTGGCCGCGGGCAGCGAAGACCGCTGGCTGCGGCTCGGGGTCTGCGTCGTGACGGCGTGGTTCGTGATCCTCGGGGCGCGAAGCGAACTCGCCGCCGAAACGCGTCGAGGCTGGCCCGAAGGTGTGCGGCTGAGCGAGCTCGTCCGCCCCGTTCTCCAGCTTCCCGCGGAAAGCCCCGTCTCGGACGCGCTGGCCGCTTCGGCGGGCCGCGGGGTGGTCCTGGTGCGTGCCGACGGCGTCGCGGCGGGACTGCTCGACGAGACGGCCGCCGCGCATCTGGCCGGAACGTCGCCGCACGCGCCCGCGGAGATGGCCGCGGAGCCGATCCGCGCCGACACCGTGCTGCTTTCCTCGGAGTCGGGGGAGGAGATCGCCGAGCGAGTCCGGGAAACCGCCGCGTGGCAGTTCCTCGTCGTGGACGACGAAGGCAGGCCCGCGGGTGTGCTCCGGCGCGAGGACCTGCGCGCCGCGATGACCCGGAGCCGACCCCCGGCGTAGCGCGGTACGGCCACCTGCGAGGATCGGTGGTCCCGTCCGAGGCACTCTTTCCCGCCGAGGACGCATGGGCTCAGTAGTTCGCGGGTATGGAGGTTCAGTGTCGGTCCGAGGGCCGTTTCATGTTGGTGACCGGGTTCAGCTGACCGACTCCAAGGGGCGGCACTACACCATGGTCCTCGCCGAGGGACAGCAGTATCACACCCATCGCGGCGCGCTGGCGCACGACGACGTGATCGGGGCGCAGGAAGGCTCGGTCGTCACGTCGGCGGGCGGCAGCCACTATCTGGCGCTGCGCCCGCTGCTGCCGGACTACGTGTTGTCCATGCCGCGCGGCGCGCAGGTGATCTACCCGAAGGACGCCGCGCAGATCGTGATGTGGGGAGACATCTTCCCGGGTGCGCGGGTGCTCGAAGCGGGCGCCGGCTCCGGCGCGCTGACCTGTTCGCTGCTGCGGGCGGTCGGTTCGGAAGGCACCGTGCAGTCCTACGAGATCCGGGACGACCACGCCGAGCACGCCGAACGGAACGTGGAGAAGTTCTTCGGCCACAAACCGGACAACTGGTCGCTGACGGTCGCGGACCTGTCGACGCACACCGGCGAGGTCGACCGCGTCGTCCTCGACATGCTGGCGCCCTGGGACCAGCTGGAGACGGTCGCGGCGCATCTGGTGCCCGGCGGCGTGCTCACGGTCTATGTGGCGACGGTCACACAGCTTTCGCGGATCACGGAAGCCTTGCGGGACCAGCAGTGCTGGACCGAGCCGGAATCCTGGGAGACGCTCATGCGGCCCTGGCACGTCGTGAGCCTCGCGGTGCGGCCGGATCACCGGATGGTGGCGCACACCGCGTTCCTGCTGACGGCGCGCCGCCTCGCGGACGGGACCGTGTCGCCGCGGGTCCACCGCCGCTCCGGCAAGGGCTGACCCCACCGATACTGCCCGACCGAGGTGCCCCTCCCCGTCGGGTGCTGAGTCCGTGAAGACCTCCTTGAGGGACCCAGAGTCCCTCAAGGAGGCCTTCACGGACCGGCCTTCTTGCCGGCGGAGGCACCGAAGCGTCGCGAAAGCCAGGCGGTCTCAATCGGTTGTTGC
>NZ_MUXN01000014.1:56925-281779 GCF_001995215.1 Amycolatopsis azurea DSM 43854 | reverse complement strand
GACGCCGAGCCGGACGACGTCCAGGACCAGCCCCCAGCGGCGCGTTCCAGACCCCGCCCGCGCAGCCGGCGCGCCGCCGTCGTCCGGCGGCCCGCCCGCCGCAGCCGAAGGCCGAGCCGAGCACGGAGCAGTTCGCCGCCGTCGGTGACGAAGCCGGGGCCGAACCCGAGGCATCCGCGCCCGTCGAGCCGCCCGCGCCGCCCGCCGGGCTCGCCGGATGGCGCAAGCGCAGGCAGAAGGTGCAGTCCGAGGACACCGAGGTCGGCGGGATCCCGCCGGTGCCGCCCCCGGTCGCCCCCGTCGAACCGGACATCGATCCCGAACCGGACCCGTTCGACGCCGGTCCGCCGACCATGGGGCACCCGGCGCCGATGCCGTTCGTGCCGCCGCATTCGCTCGACGACCGCTCGCGGCAGCAGGACAACCTCGACGAGTACGAGCGCGAGTTCGCCGACCCGGCGTACCCCGACGGAAATCCGGACTTCGACCGCGACGACTACGGGTATCGCGCCGACGAGTACGAGGACGACTACGAAGACGACCGGGCCGAGGACGCCGTCGACGACGTCGAGGTGGACGAGCCCGAGGCGCCCGCCGAGAACACCTCACCGGGGAAGCAGTGGCTGGCGCTGGCCGGTCAGCTCGCCCTCGGCGTGGTCGGCGGTGCCGGGGTCTGGCTGGGCTTCAACTGGCTGTGGGTGAACATCCCCGCCGCCGCGCTGGTCGCCGCGTTGCTGGTGATCGTCGCGCTGGTGTGGATCGTCCGGAAGATCCGCAAGGCGGAGGACCTCCAGACCCTCGTGCTCGCGGTGCTGGTCGGACTGGTGGTGACGGTCTCACCGGCCGCACTCCTGCTGGTCGCTCGTTAGCCGGCGCCAAGGCGACACGGACGACGTTGACCACGACCCGAGGTGACCACACGGGTCTCCGAAAGCGCGCCAGCGCGACGGAGACTTGACCGTCGCGCCCCCCTTTCGCCGGAGGCTCGCGATCTCGATGGCAGGGCGCCCTTAGGCTCTCACCGTGAGTGCTCTCGGGGACTCGCGCCCTGGCAGCGAGATCGCGAAGGGCGCGACAGACAAACACAGCGCGACAGATATAGCCGTAGGCGTATCGACAGCCTCCGTTTGGCCGTTGAAGGCGGGCGCGGCCTTCGAGATGGCCGCCGACCTCGGCTACGACGGTGTCGAGGTGATGGTCTGGGCCGATCCGGTGAGCCAGGACGTCTCCGCGTTGCGCCGGTGGTCGCGCCGCACCGGGGTGCCGGTGCTGTCGATCCACTCGCCGTCGCTGCTGATCACCCAGCGCGTGTGGTCGCCGGATCCCGAGGTGCGCCTGCGGATGTCCGTGGACGCGGCGCTGGAACTGGGCGCCCGCACGGTCGTGGTGCATCCGCCGTTCCGCTGGCAGCGCCGCTACGGCGACGCGTTCGGAGACCTCGTCGACGAGCTCGAAGAAGCCAGCGGCATCGAGGTCGCGGTCGAGAACATGTTCAAGGTCCGCCCGCCCGGCGGTTCGCGGACGTCGCGCGTGTCGGCGTTCCGGCCGTCGATCGACCCTACGGACGTAGGGTTTCGCCACTACACGCTCGACCTGTCCCATACAGCGGCAGCCGGGATGGACGCCCTCGCGCTCGCCGAACGCATGGGTTCCGGGCTCACCCACGTCCATCTGGCGGACGGGACGGGTCTCCCGAAGGACGAGCACCTCGTGCCCGGACGCGGGATCGAACCCTGCGCGGAACTTCTCGAAAAGCTCGTGAACAGCGATTTCTCCGGACAGATCGTTTTGGAGATCAACACCCGCCGATCGCCGAACGCGGCGCAGCGGTCAAGGGATCTCGCGGAGTCACTCTTGTTCGCGAGGTTCCACCTCGGCCAGTGACAAAGATCGTCCTCAGGTGCGGAGATTCATTCCTCCCTGCGCCGGAGGCGCTGCTACACGTAAAGTTCCGACCGTGAACCAGCTGCGCTTGTTGATCTCCCGCACCCCGATGGATCGGCTCGTGGCCTGGGTCAGTGCTCGGTGAGCGCGGCCGACGAAACGGGCACCTCCTTCGACGCGGCTTGCGCGACGAGATCACTGGGTGACGGCACGTTCACAGCGGTATTACGGACCGAATGGTCGATCGGCGGACATCCGCACGGCGGCTTCCTGATGGCCTTGATGGCACGGGCCGCGTCGGCGTTCCTTCACGAGCGTGGCGAACCGCCGTCCGAGCCACTGGCGATCAGCGCGGAGTTCCTGCACCCGCCCGCTGTGGGGCCGGTGTTGCTGCGCATGGACGTCCGCAAGGTCGGAAGGCGCGCCTCGGTCGTCGCGGTCCTGCTGGAACAGCGGGGCCGCAGTTGCGTCGAGGCCAGGGTGACCACCGGACGGCTGCCGATGCGGCGTCCGGAGTGGACCGACGTCCCGGCCATGCCCGCCGAGCCGCCGCCCGGCGCGGTACCCGTGACCGGTGAGACGTCCGAAGGCCTGTTCAACCTCGCGAAGGGCTGCGAAGTCCGGCTCGATCCCGCGAGCGTCGGTTACCTGCACGGCCGCATCGGCGACCCGCCGAAGATACGGTTGTGGGTCCGGCCGCGGCACGGTCTGCCCGACCCGTTCTTCGCGCTGCTCGCGAGCGACGTGAACCCGCCGGTGGTCTACAACCTCGGCCGGGTCGGCTGGGCGCCGACGGTGCAGCTGACCGCGTTGCTGCGCACCCGGCCGGCGCCGGGCTGGCTGCGGGTGATCGTGCAGGCCCAGTCGGTGCACGAGGCCTGGTTCGACTCCGACGCCGTGGTGGTGGACTCGCAGGGCAGGCTGGTCTGCCAGGCGCGTCAGCTGGCGCTTGCCCCGGCGCCCGGGGGCTGACGGCGATTTGGCACGCTGAACGGCATGAGTGTGATCGCGGTTCTGGGTGCCGGGAAGATCGGGGAGGCCCTGCTCTCGGGCCTGCTGCAGGGCGGGCACAGCCCCGATGACCTGCTGTTCACCGAGCGGTACCCGGCGCGCGCGGCCGAGCTGACCGAGCGCTACGGCGTGCACGGGGTCACCGTCGCCGAAGCCGCGAGCCGGGCCGACGTGCTGGTCGTCGCGGTGAAGCCGCAGGACATCGACCCGGTGCTGGACGAGGTCGCGCCGTTGCTCGGCAAGGATTCGCTGGTGGTCTCGCTGTGCGCGGGCCTGCCGACCGCCCTGTACGAGCGCAGGCTGGCCGAGGGCATCCCGGTGGTGCGGGTCATGCCGAACACGCCGATGCTCGTCGGAGAGGCGATGAGCGCCGTCTCCGCGGGTGCGCACGCGACCGCCGAGCACGTCGCCGTGGTGAAGGACCTGCTTTCGCACGTCGGGCAGGTCGTCGAGGTGCCGGAATCGCAGCAGGACGCCGTCACGGCGCTGTCCGGATCCGGGCCCGCGTACTTCTTCTTCCTGGTCGAGGCCATGATCGACGCCGGGATCTTGCTCGGCCTGCCCCGCGCGCTCGCCGGGCAGCTGATCATCCAGTCGGCGGTCGGGGCGGCGAAGATGCTCGCGGAGTCCGACGAGCACCCGGTGCTGCTGCGCGAAGCCGTCACCTCGCCCGCAGGGACGACCATCAACGCCATCCGCGAGTTGGAGAAGCACGGCGTCCGCGCGGCGCTCCTGGCCGCCATCGAGGCCGCGAAGGACCGCTCGACCGAGCTGGGCCGCGCCCACGACCCCCGCGATTAGTCCTCTGAATGCGGTAGTTCACCGGCGAACTACCGCATTCAGAGGACGAAACGCGTAGTCGGACGGGCCCATCTCGGTGACTCGCGTCGCTTTAGCCACATGTGTCCCGCTACTCTCAGGAGAGCACGTGCGTGTCGATACCACAGGTGGGGAAGCCTCGTGGCGCGACACGTGTCGAAGGACACGGTGAATCATGCCGCCGAACAAGAAGGATGACCTGGCCAAGGTCAACACAGTGGGTCAGGTCCAGTTCCTGACGGTCGCCGAGGTGGCCACGCTGATGCGGGTCTCCAAGATGACCGTCTACCGCCTAGTTCACTCGGGCGAGTTGCCCGCGGTGCGCGTCGGGAAGTCGTTCAGAGTGCCCGAAAAGGCCGTTCACGAATATCTGCAGGGCGCGTACTTCGACGTGGGCTGAGGCCCGCTTCGCGGAGCACAGACCGCCCGCCCGAGGGGGTCTTCCGGGGCGCGAGTACCCTGGAAGACCGCTCGTGCCTGTGCGCTCCACCCGTTGGACGCTGCGCCGGGCAGCGTGACCGACGACGAAGGAAGGAGCGCTCTCGATGGGCTCTGTGATCAAGAAGCGCCGTAAGCGCATGTCGAAGAAGAAGCACCGCAAGTTGCTGCGCCGGACGCGTGTTCAGCGTAGGAAGGCCGGCAAGTAAGACACAGCCGGTGAGTGGCCCGTCCAGTTTCTGGACGGGCCACTCCCATTTGGTGGACCTTTTCCGCCCGTTCGAGTGAGACGTGGATCCCCTCTGCGAGCGGCGGGTTAATAGCATGTAAGCGCTGGCTCGACTACCCCTAATGAGCGGTAACATCTCAAGGGCAGCCGCGCGATGCTTCCAGTGAGTGCAGGTACGCGCACACTCGGTAGATCAATTCGCGCTCAAGGTCATCAGGACCCCGTGATCGAAGTCCGAGAACCGCCCCAAAAGCCGCAGGGAGTCCTATGCCGTCGAACATCGTGCTCGTCACCGGGGTCGGGGGAGACCTTGGCGGGAAGCTGCTCGCCAGACTCGGCAACAATCCGGAGTTCGAGCGGGTGATCGGCGTGGACACCACGCCCCCGCAGAAGTCGGTGCTGCAGCGCATGGGGCGCGCTGAATACGTCCGGGCCGACATCCGTAATCCGCTGATCGCCAAGGTGATCAGCACGGCCAAGGTCGACACCGTCGTGCACGCCTCGTGCACCGCGCATCCGGCCGGTCCGGCGCGCCGCACGGCGATCAAAGAGGTCAACGTCATCGGCACGATGCGGCTGCTGGCGGCCTGCCAGCGTTCGCCGCTCGTGCGCAAGCTCGTGGTGAAGTCGACGGCCGCCGTCTATGGCGCGGGCGCGCGCTCGCAGGCCGTCTTCACCGAGGATTCCGAGCTCATCCCCACCTCGACCAGCGGTTACGCGAAGGACGCCGTCGAGATGGAGGGGTACGTCCGCGGGCTCATGCGCCGCCGTCCCGACATCACCACGACGCTGTTCCGGTTCGCCAACATCATCAGCCCGGAGATCGACACCGTGCTCTCGCGCTACTTCGCGCTGCCGGTGGTCCCGACCGTCTTCGGCTACGACGCGCGGATCCAACTGCTCCACGCCAGTGACGCGCTGGCCGTGTTCGAGCAAGCGACGCTGAACGACAAACCCGGCGTGTTCAATGTCGGCTCGGAGGGGGTACTCACGCTGTCACAGGCGATCCGGCGAGCCGGCCGGGTCGAACTGCCGATGCCCAGCGGTGTCGTGCCGTCGGTCGGCAAGGTACTGCGCGGGGCCAGGGTGGTGGACTTCTCCGCCGACCAGGTCCGGCTGCTGAACTTCGGCCGCGTCGTGGACATCACGAAGCTCAAGAAGGAATTCGGGTACACCCCGCGGTGGACGACGCGAGAGGCGTTCGACGACTACATCACCGGCCGCGGGCTCCGGCCCGTGGTGGACGGCGGCAAGCTCGCCGGGTTCGCAGGCAAGGTTCTGGTGGCAGCGGCGACCGGGCAGGCGGCGAGCCGGTGAGCAGGCCTTACGAGGACAACCCCGAGAACTCTCACGAAGGCGAGGCGGAAGACGTGAGCGGCGCTGAAGCGCAGGTCATCCCGTTGCACGGCCCCGGCAGAGAGAAGCCGGACCCGGCCGCGCAGGCGGATCGGGATCTTCGCGAGTCCGACGAAGCGCGAGAACATCTGGAACAGGAACGCCGGGCCGACGCGCCCGTCGTCGAGTTCCCCGGGGCGGCGCGGGTCTCACCGGCCCGGACACGTCCGGCCGACGCGGACCTCCTGCCTGCCTCGCTCCGCACGGCGCTGGGTTTCCTGCGGGACAGGCTGACCGGTGACTACACCGTCGACGAGTTCGGTTTCGACGCCGAGCTCACCGAAACCCTGCTGCTGCCGCCGCTGCGGGCGCTGTACGAGAAATGGTTCCGGGTCGACACCTTCGGCGTCGAGAACCTGCCTGCCGACGGCGGCGCGCTGCTGGTGTCGAACCACTCCGGCACGTTGCCGCTCGACGCGCTGATGACCGCCGTCGCCGTGCACGACCACGTTCCCGGCGGCAGGCATCTGCGCGGTCTCGGCGCGGATGTCGTGTTCCAGGTGCCGCTCGTCGGCTCCTTCGCCCGCAAGTCCGGGCAGACGCTCGCCTGCAACGCCGACGCGGAACGCTTGCTGCGCAACGGAGAACTCGTCGGCGTGTGGCCGGAAGGGTTCAAGGGGATCGGGAAACCGTTCTCGTCGCGGTACAAGCTGCAGCGGTTCGGCCGCGGTGGTTTCGTCTCCGCCGCGCTGCGGACCGGGGTGCCGATCATTCCCGTGTCGGTCATCGGCGCGGAGGAGATCTACCCGAAGGTCGGCGAGATCAAGCTGCTCGCGCGAGTGCTCGGCCTGCCGTACTTCCCGGTGACGCCGTTCTTCCCGCTGCTCGGCCCGCTCGGCGCGATCCCGCTGCCGACGAAGTGGAGCATCGAATTCGGGGAGCCGATCCGCACGGACACCTACGACGCGGACGCCGTGGACGACCCGATGCTGGTGTTCACCCTGACCGACCAGGTGCGGGAGTCGATCCAGCAGTCGCTGTACAAACGCCTTTCGCAGCGGAAGAGCGTCTTCAAGGGCTAGACACCTCCGCAATTAGTCCTCTGGATGCGGTAGTTGCATACGCAAGGACCGCATTCAGAGGACTAAACGCATGGGGGTCAGCGGCGCCGGTAGGCCATTCCGGCCGCGACGGCACCGGCCACGGCACCGACGCCGAGCACCGAGGGCACGCCGATCTTCGCGGCCTTGCGCCCGGTCCGGAAATCGCGGATCTCCCAGCCACGCGCCCGCGCGACGTCGCGAAGACCGCCGTCCGGGTTCACCGCGACCGCGGTCCCGACCACCGAAAGCATCGGGACGTCGTTCTGCGAGTCCGAATACGCCGTGCAGCGCTTGAGATTCAGCCCTTCGCGTGACGCCAGCGCCCGGACGGCGTGGGCTTTCGCCCGGCCGTGCAGCAGGTCGCCGACTAGACGGCCGGTGTAGACGCCGTCCTTGGTCTCCGCGACCGTGCCCAGCGCGCCGGTGAGGCCGAGGCGCCGCGAGATGATGGCCGCGAGCTCGATCGGGGTCGCGGTGACCAGCCAGACGCGCTGTCCGGCGTCGAGGTGCATCTGCGCGAGCGCCCGGGTGCCGGACCAGATCTTGTCCGCCATCAGCTCGTCGTAGATCTCTTCGCTGATGTCGGTCAGTTCCTGCACGGTGCGACCGGCCACAAAGGACAGTGCGCGCTCGCGGTGGGTCTTGATGTCCTCCTTGTTCTCCCGGCCGCCGAGCCGGAATTTCACCTGCTGCCAGACGAAACCGGCGAGATCGGCGGACGTGAAGAACTTGCGCGCGGCCAGGCCGCGGGCGAAGTAGAAGATCGACGCGCCCATCATCATGGTGTTGTCGACGTCGAAGAACGCGGCCGCCGTCAGATCCGGCGGGGCGGGCGGCGCGGGCGGTTCGAGGGCTTCGGCGGACGCGGTCGCCATGGCGGCCTCGGCCGACGCCTCGCCCGCGAGCTCGGCCAGCCGTTCGAGCTCTTGACTCTTATCCTTGCCCCGCCAAACTGACACGCACACCGCCTCCGGAATCCCAGGTGCCTGCGCACAGCGTAGCGAGCGGCCGACCACGCTGTCCCAGGTGTGGCGTCTCCCTCACGTGACGCGGTGTCAGCCGATGGTTATCGGCGGTAGTCCCGGGATGAGCGGCGGAATCGAGATCAGCGGCGGCTTCGGGGTGGTGGTCGTCGGCGGAACGGTCCTCGTCGTCGGCGGGGGCGTGGCCACGACGGGCGGCGGCGTTCCGCCCGACGGCGGCGCGAGCGGCCCGGTCGGGGTCGCGGTGTCCACGATGGACGACGACGACGGCGGCGGCGCCGAACTCGGCGCCGGTGACTCGGCCGGTGCCGAAGACGGCGGAGTCGACGTCAGCGGGGGGACGGCGGCGTTCGGGGAGTCGGGGTTGCGGACGCAGTCACCTGCGGCCGGGACCGCGCCCAGGTCGTCGGACGAGCCCGTGGTGATCGTGTAGCAGACCAACCGCGAACCGAGGTCCGTCGTGCGGGTCTGGACCTTGTCGAGCAGGACGCGGGCCGCGGCGAACTTGTCGCGCGCTTCGGCGGGCGCGTTCCCGGCCTGGAGACCGAGCCGTTCGGACTGCTGCCGCGCCCAGGTGCGGAGTTCGGTCAGCCGGGTCTGGCCACCCTGATCGGTGACGAGCGCCGTCAGCTGCGAGACGCCGGCCCGCAGGTCGGTCTCGAAATCGGCGAGGCCGGTGAAGTACGCCCCGGTGGGCGCCTCCTGCCGGGTCAGTTCGTCGAGTTCGCCGACGCGGTTCGCGGCGAACTCCAGATGCTTCTTCGCCTTGTCCCGCTCGTCGAAGGTGAGCCCGAGCGCGGCCGATTCACCCGCTCGTTTGATGCCGTAGAGCGGATCGCCCGGCAACGCGTCCTTGGACAGCAGCAGGGTGATGCCGCCCAGCGCGAGCACGAGGGCGACGGCGGCCGCGGCGAGGTTGGCGACGGCGTGACCACGGCGCTTCGACGGGGCTTCGGCTTCGGCGAGACGTCCGGCGATCTCGTCGCGGATCCGCTGCCGGGTCTCCGCGTCGGGCGCGCCACTGGCGCCCAGTTCGCGCAAACCGCCGACGAGGGCGAGCTCGTGCGCGAACTCGTCGTCGTCCGGGGTTTCGGTGCCGGCAGTGCCGTCGACAAGGTCCGCGAAGCGGTCACCGTCCGCCCGCTCACGCGCGAACCATCCCGGCACGCCCACGGCGAAGTCTCCATCTGATCAGCCCGGTCCTGACCACCGGTCTGGCAGTGAAAAC
Source organism: Amycolatopsis azurea DSM 43854 (assembly GCF_001995215.1). GTDB lineage: Bacteria > Actinomycetota > Actinomycetes > Mycobacteriales > Pseudonocardiaceae > Amycolatopsis > Amycolatopsis azurea. Next base: position 272,749 of record NZ_MUXN01000014.1, on the reverse strand, counting down.
GAGCGGAGACGCCCATGGGTTACGGCAAGGCCCGGTGACGACCAAATATGGAACTTTAACGCAGTCCCGTGGGCAGAAGTTGTGCCAAACGGCGTACCGCGCGGTGCTGAAGGGCCTTGATGGCGCCCTCGTTGCGCTTCATGATCGCGGCGGTCTCGGCGACCGAAAGGCCCTGCATGAACCGCAGCACGATGCACTCGCGCTGGTCTTCGCCGAGTTCGGCGACGCAACGCAGCAGTTCGGCGCGGGTGGCGCGGCTGATCGCCTGCTGCTCGGGGCCCGCGACGGCCTGCACGCCGACGTTCCCGATCGGTGCCCCGTTCGGCTCGGCGACCTCGTCGGTGACGACCTCGAGGCGGAACCGGCTCGACTTCACGTGGTCGAGGATGATGTTGCGCGCGATGGTGACGAACCAGGCGCCGACGTCACGCCCCTGGTAGCTCACCGAGGTGATGCGGCGCAGCGCGCGGAGGAAGGTCTCGCTGGTGACGTCCTCGGCGAGGTCCCGGTCGCCGAGGCGGAACAGGACGTAGCGGTAGACGACGTCGACGTAGCGGTCGTAGAGCCGGCCGAAGGCGGACGTGTCGCCGCCCTGTGCGGCGCTGACCATCTCCCACGCCTCGGCCTTGGCGGCTTCGGCGGCGGCGTCGGTCGCTTCTTCGCTCTTGGCCCGAGACGACGGAGCGGCGGGGAAACCGCTCCGGCGGAGGATGTGGCCCGCCAGCATCGAGACGGGGTTCGGCGCGGGAAGAGTCACTGTCCACCTCCCGTTCCGGACAGGGAGGACCGGCCCGCATGTCCCACCGCCGCGTGGGCCTGCAAGATCTGCACGTCCGGACTCCCTTTCTCACCATCGAGTGATCAACACCACTCGACGACGCCCAGCAGCATACGTGTAGTTACCGCGAAGTAGGTAGCGGTGCCGGGGTTACGGAACTGCGACGAAAGCGAGTGGCACCCATGACGGTGGCCGAGATGACAAACTGGCAACGCAGTTTCACCGAGGGAAGAGGTTCGCAGTTGAGCGCGGAGCAGGTTGCCGATCCCAGTGTGCCCACTTTGCTCGCCGAGGCCGCCCGCCAGTGGCCCGGCAAGGTGGCCGTCCAGGAGACCGGCGACGGGGTCACGCTGACCTGGGCGTACCTCGACAACGCCGCCCACGCGCTTGCCCGCGCCCTGCTCGACGCCGGAATCGAACCCGGCGACAGGGTGGCGTTGCGGCTGCCGACGTCGGCCGCTTTCGCCGTCTCGCTGTTCGGGGCGCTCCGCGCGGGCGCGGTGGTCGTCCCGATCTCGCCGCAGGCCCCGGTGGCGGAGCTGGCCGGCCTGCTGGAGCACAGCGGCGCGAGGCTCGTCCTGGAACGTGAAGCGACCGAAGAACTCCCCGACGGAGTGACAAGCCTCTCACCGCCTGTTACCTCGGATGGAGCAGCCGAACCGGTCGACGCGGCCGGGTCCGGTGAGGACATAGCGGTCATCTCGTACACCTCGGGCACGACCGGCCCGCCGCGTGGCGTGATGCTGTCGCACCGGGCGCTGCTGACGAACCTCGACCAGCTGAGCCGGATCGTCCCGGCGCCGCTCGTGCACGGCGACCGCGTGCTCATCACCATCCCGTTGTTCCACGTCTACGGCCTGGGGCCAGGCCTGCTGCAGACCACCTCGGTCGGGGCGACGGCGATCCTGTCCGAGCGGTTCCTCGCCGAGCGGACCCTGGCCGACTGCGCCGAGTACCGGGTGACCTCGATCGCCGGCGTCCCCGCGATGTACGCCGAGTTCGCCGCGATGGACCCGGACGAACTGGGCGCCGGGCTGTCCACAGTCCGGCGGATGACCTCGGGCGCGGCGCCGCTGCACCCCAAGATCCTCACCGCGCTGCGCGGCGCCACCGGGCTGGACGTCTACGAGGGCTACGGCCTCACCGAATGCGCGCCCGTGGTCACCACGACCCTGGTCACCGGTTACCCGAAGCCCGGTTCGGTCGGGCGGCCGCTGCCCGGCGTCGAGCTCCGGCTGGTCGACAGCGACGGCGACGCGGAGCCCGTCCCGCTGGACCCGGACGACCTCGGCGACGCCTTCGACGAGGACGGCGGCACCGGGCTGGTGTCGATCCGCGGGGCGAACCTGTTCTCCGGCTACTGGCCCGACGGCTCGCACGGCCCCGACGAGGACGGCTGGTTCCGCACCGGCGACGTCGGCTACCTCGACACAGACGGCGACCTGCACCTGGTGGACCGGGCCAACGACCTGATCATCGTCAACGGCTTCAACGTCTTCCCGCACGAGGTCGAGAACGTGATCTCGATGCTGGACGAGGTCGTCGAGGCGGGTGTCGTCGGCGTCGTCGACGAGCGGACCGGTGAAGCGGTGAAGGCCGTCGTCGTCCCCGCGCCCGGCGCGTCGCTCTCGGAGCAGCAGGTCGTCGAGCACTGCGCGGAGCACCTGGCCGGGTACAAGGTGCCGCACACCGTCGAGTTCGCGGAGTCGCTGCCGCATTCGGCCACCGGGAAACTTCGGCGTCTCCGCCTCAGGTAGACATGGGGCCATGGCGCATCACGTGACCGTCATGACCCGCACCGGGTGCCACCTGTGCGAGGTCGCGGAACAGGACATCGAGCGGATCTGCGGCGAGCTGGGCGTCGCCTGGTCCGCGCAGGACGTCGACAGCGATCCCGAATGGCGGGCCGAATACGGCGACCGCGTGCCGGTGATCCTGATCGACGACGCCGAGCACGGCTACTGGCGCGTCGAAGAGGACAGGCTCCGGAAAGCACTGGCGTAACACACTCGTAAGGGGCGATCGGCCGACCCGGACCGGCATTCGCTCCGAAGATGGAGTCGTGGACGACGAACGCAGGCTCACCTTCCGCCAAGCCGCACTGACCGGCCTCCTGACACTGGCGGCCGCCCTCGGCGTCGGTCATCTCGTCGCGGGCTTCGTCGGGTACACGGCCTCGCCGTTCGTCGCCGTCGCGAACTTCGTCATCGACCACAGCCCGCACGCGGTCGTGGCCTGGGCCGAGCGGACCCTGGAGACGTGGGACAAGCCCATCCTCAAGATCGGCCTGGCCGTGGTCCTGGTGCTATTCGCGCTGCTCGCCGGGCAGCTTTCGCGGAGCAAGCCGCTGCCGGGGCAGGTGCTCGTCGGCGTCCTGGGCGCGGCTGGCGTCGCCGCCGTCTACGCGCGCACCGACCTCGGGCAGATCGCGCTGCTGGCGCCGGTGGCCGCGACGGTCGCCGGGCTCGTCGTCTTCACCAGGCTGCATCTGTTCTTTCGCCCGAAGGTGTTCTTCGACGACCGTGAAGGCGAGGGGCCGGGCAGGCGGAAGGTGCTGGTCACTGGTATTTCCGTCGCGGCCGGGGCCGGCGTCGCCGCGCTGGTCGGCCAGATCGCGGGGACCAGGAAGAACGCCGAGGAGTCGCGTGCCGCCGTCGGGAGGCTCGTCCCGGCCAGGACCGCGCCGCCGATCCCGCCCGACGCGGACTTCGTGAAGTTCGGCACCCCGCCGTATCTCACTCCTTCGAAGGATTTCTATCGGATCGACACGGCCCTGGTGGTCCCGCAGGTCCGCACCGAGGACTGGAGCCTCCAGGTCCGCGGGATGGTCGACCGTGAGGTCACTTACCGGTATGAGGACATCCGCTCGCGGCCGCTGATCGAACGCGACGTCACCCTGTGCTGCGTCTCCAACGAGGTCGGCGGCCCGTACATCTCCAACGCGCGCTGGATCGGCGTCGACCTGCGCGACCTGCTGCTGGAGGCGGGCGTCAAACCCGGCGCCGAGCAGCTGTTCGCGACCAGCGTCGACGGCTGGACCTGCGGCACCCCGGTCGAAGCGGCCCTGGACCCGCGCCGAGGCGCGATGCTCGCGATCGGCATGGACGGCGAACCGCTCCCGATCGAACACGGCTTCCCCGCGCGGATCGTGATCCCCGGGCTGTACGGCTACGTGTCCGCCACGAAATGGGTCACCGAGCTGGAGATCACCACCTGGGAGGAGCGCCGGGCGTACTGGCTCGACCGGGGCTGGGGCCGCGAGGGACCGGTGAAGACGCAGTCGCGGATCGACGCGCCCGGTTCGGCGGTGACCGCCGGGAAGGTCGTGGTGTCCGGGAGCGCGTGGGCGCAGCACACCGGCGTCGCCAAGGTCGAGGTCCGGGTCGATCAAGGGCCGTGGAAGGAGACCGTCCTGTCCGCCGAGACGTCGAAGGACACCTGGCGGATGTGGTGGACCGAGGTCTGGGTCGGCCCTGGTCAGCACGAGATCGCCGTCCGGGCCACGGACCAGTCCGGCTACACGCAGACGCAAGAGGTCGCCGGAACCGTGCCCGACGGTGCCACCGGATGGCACAAGGTGACGGTCAACGCGCGCTAGAGCCTCGGTCACCGTGGTCGTGAGTGGTAAGTGTCGTTAGAACGACACTTACCACTCACGACCCACGCGCCCGGACGACCGAGGCGGGCCTTACGCGACCTTGACCACAGCACCTACCAGTGACTTTGTGCCTGCGTTCACAAGTGGCTACCGTAGATACGTCGCCACCGGAGCGCCCGGCATCGAACCGGACTCAGCGCCGCGGGTCAAGAGCCGATTTCCAGGTTCGGGCGAATCATGTCGTCAGCAGGACCAGAGGAGCGGACAAGCGTGGTGTCGCAACGAGGCCGGCGCACCCGGGTGACACCGGACGCCGACAACGCGCCCACCGCGGAGATGCCCGCCGTCGAGGCCGCAGCCGAGCCGGAAGCGGTCCGCGCGAAGTCGATCCCCGAGGCCGCGGTCGCCCGCCTCGCCGTCTACCTCCGTGTCCTCTCCGGACTGGCCGAGCAGGGCGCGACGACGATCTCCAGCGAGGAACTTTCCCAGGCCGCGGGAGTCAACTCCGCGAAACTGCGCAAGGACCTGTCCTACCTGGGCTCCTACGGCACCCGCGGCGTCGGCTACGACGTCCAGGTCCTGGTCAGCCAGATCGAACGGATCCTCGGCCTGACCCGCAAGCACAAGGTCGCCGTGGTCGGTATCGGTAACCTCGGGCACGCGCTGGCCAACTACGGCGGGTTCCCCGGCCGCGGGTTCCCGGTCGAGGCGCTGTTCGACCTCGACCCCGATCTGGTCGGTGTCCCGGTCGGCGGCCTCCCGGTCTCGCATCTCGACGAGATCCCCAAAGTCTGCGCCGAACGGCAGATCTCCATCGGCGTCATCGCCACTCCGCCCACCGCCGCGCAGTCGGTCTGTGACCGCCTTGTCGCAGGTGGCGTGCAGTGCATCCTCAACTTCGCCCCGGTGGTGCTGCAAGTTCCGGCACATATCGAGGTGCGCAAGGTCGACCTCGCGGTCGAACTGCAGATCCTGTCGTTCCACGTCGCTCGCCGCGCGGATCTGGCCGCCAACGGCAACGGCGGAGGAGACGGTGGCCCTGGGGGCGCCGAGAATGGCAGCGTGAACGGCCACGGCAACGGAATGGTGGTGCGCTGAAAATGAGCGTGTTGGCGGTCGGTCTCTCGCACCGCAGTGCCGAGCTGAGCACCTTGGAACGCGTCGCGGTCCCCGCGACCGACGTGACCAAGGTGCTCCACGAACTGCAGCAGGCCGAGCACGTCAGCGAGGCGATCCTCGTCTCGACCTGCAACCGCATCGAGGTCTACGCCGTCGTCGAGACCTTCCACGGTGGCCTCAACGACGTCTCCGACGTGCTCGCCCGCCAGGCCGGGATGCAGCCCGCGGACCTCTACGACTCGCTGTACGTGCACTATGCGGGCGCCGCGATCGAGCACCTGTTCTCGGTCACCTCCGGGTTGGACTCGATGGTCGTCGGCGAGACGCAGATCCTCGGGCAGATCCGGTCCTCGTACGCCACCGCGCGTGAGGCGGGCACCGTCGGCCGCACGCTGCACGAGCTGATCCAGACCACGCTGCGCGTCGGCAAACGCGTCCACACCGAGACCGGGCTGGACCAGCTCGGCGCGTCGGTCGTCTCCGAGGCGCTGGCCGCGGCCGGGGACATCGCAGGCAAGCGCGCGCTGATCGTCGGCGCCGGGTCGATGGGCGCGCTCACCGCTTCCCACCTGCGCAAATCCGGGATCGGCGAGATCGCCATCGCCAACCGGACCGAGGCCAGGGCCGCCCGCCTCGCCGCCGCGAGCGTCGAGCAGGGAGTGCCCGCGAAGGCCGTCCAGATGAGCGGGATCGCCGCCGCCGTCGCCGAGGCGGACGTCGTCGTCTGCTGCACCGGCGCGCAGGCCGCGGTGTTCGCCGCCGAACACGTCCCGGCCCGCGCCGGGCGACCGCTGGTCGTCTGCGACCTCGGCCTCCCGCGCGACGTCGACCACGACGTCGCCGAGCTGGCCGACGTCACCGTGGTCGACCTCGAGACCATCCAGCGCCGCATGCGCGAAGCGGGCACCCCGACCACCGAACGCCAGACCGCGAAGGCCACCGGCATCGTGCTCGACGAGGTGCGCGAGTACCTCGCCGGTCAGCGCAGCGCCGAGGTCACCCCGACGGTGACGGCGCTGCGGCGCCGGGCGGCCGAGGTGGTCGACGCCGAACTGCTGCGCCTGGACAACCGCCTGCCGGACCTCGAAGCCGGGGTCCGCGAGGAGGTCGGCCGCACGGTCCGCCGCGTGGTCGACAAGCTGCTGCACGCGCCGACGGTGCGGGTCAAGCAGCTGGCCGCCGAGACGGCCGACACCGATTACGCCAACGCGCTGCGCGAGCTGTTCTGCCTCGACCCGCAGGCGCCCGCCGCGGTGGCGAGTCCCACGACGCCGAAAGACGAGTGATCATCAAGTGAGCAGAGTCATCCGCATCGGCACGCGCGGCAGCAAACTCGCCCTCGCGCAGACCGGCACCATCGCCGACGCCCTGCGGGCCACCGGGGCCGAGGTCGAGCTCGTCACCGTGACGACCCCCGGCGACAAGTCGTCCGCGCCGATTCCGACGATCGGGGTCGGCGTCTTCACTTCCGCGCTGCGCGAAGCCTTGCTGCGCGAGGAAGTCGACGTCATCGTCCACTCGTACAAGGACCTGCCGACGAAGCCGGAGGCGGGCATCACGCTCGCCGCCGTGCCGCGCCGCGAAGACCCGCGTGACGCCCTGATCGCGCGCGACGGGCTCACCCTGGGTGAGCTCCCGCCGGGTTCGACCGTCGGTACCGGCTCGCCGCGGCGCACCGCGCAACTGCGTTCACTCGGTCTCGGTTTGGAAATCGTGCCGATCCGAGGCAATATCGACACCCGCATGCGCAAGGTGACCGACGGAGAGCTCGACGCCGTCGTCCTGGCGCGTGCCGGACTGGCCAGGATCGGCCGGGCGGAGGAGATCACCGAGACCCTCGACCCGATCCAGATGCTGCCCGCGCCCGCGCAGGGTGCGCTGGCGGTGGAGTGCCGGACCGGTGACGTGGACATCGAGCACCTGCTCGGGTCCACAGTGGACGATGAAGGCACCCGTGCCGTGGCGACCGCCGAGCGGGCGTTGCTCGCGGCGCTGGAAGCCGGGTGCAGCGCACCGGTCGGAGCGCTGGCGGAGATCGTCGAGGACCTGGACGCCGAAGGGCGGGTCATCGAGCGGATCTCGCTGCGGGGCACCGCCGCCGTCGAAGTGGACGGGGACGCGGTCGACATGGTGCGCGCTTCCGCGCTCGCCGACATCCGTGATGCTGAACAGCTCGGCCGGACACTGGCCGCCGAGCTGCTCGACCTGGGGGCGGGCGCGCTGTCCGGCCCCGCCCAGTGAGTCAGAACGTTGAAGGTAGGGCCGCGCTCGACTGCGGCCGCTCAAGAGGAGAACGCACAGATGACCCCCGCGCGTAAGACCACCGGGCGTGTCGCCTTCGTGGGCTCGGGCCCCGGTGACGCCGGTCTGCTGACCGTCCGCGCTCAGGAGCTGCTCGCCAAGGCCGAGGTCGTGGTGACCGACCCGGACGTCCCTTCGGGCGTCCTGGCTTTCGCCGCCGAAGGCGCCGAAGTGCGCCCCGCCGTCGGCGAGGCCACCGAGGTCGCCAAGGACCTGGTGAACGAGGCCAAGGCCGGACGGCTGGTGCTCCGGCTGATCGCCGGTGACCCGCTGACCCAGCCCGCCGTCGTCGCCGAGGTGCAGGCCGTTTCCCGGACCAGCGCCGTGTTCGACATCATCCCGGGCGTCTCGCCCGGCGCCGCCGTCCCGGCGTACGCCGGTGTCGCGCTCGGCGGCACACACACCGAGGTCGACGTCCGCGGCGACGTCGAATGGGCCGCGCTGGCCGCCACCCCGGGCCCGATCGTGCTGCACGCGACGTCGGCGCACCTGGCCGAGGCCGCGTCCGCGCTGACCGAGCACGGGCTGGCGCCGACCACCCCGGTCGCGGTGACGTCCAACGGCACCATCAACACCCAGCGCACCCTGGACACCACGCTGGCCACCGTCGCGAACGAGGCGGGCGAGCTCGTCGGTCCGCTCATCGTGACCATCGGCCAGGCCGTCGGCCAGCGCTCGAAGCTGTCGTGGTGGGAGTCGCGCGCGCTGTACGGCTGGAAGGTCCTGGTGCCGCGCACCAAGGAGCAGGCCGGTGAGATGGCGGAGCGGCTTCGCGGCCACGGCGCCACCTCGCACGAGGTCCCGACCATCTCGGTCGAGCCGCCGCGCAGCCCCGCCCAGATGGAGCGTTCGGTCAAGGGTCTCGTCGACGGCCGCTACCAGTGGATCGTCTTCACCTCGACCAACGCCGTCCGCGCGGTATGGGAGAAGTTCGAGGAGTTCGGCCTCGACGCCCGCGCGTTCTCCGGCGTGAAGATCGCCTGCGTCGGCGAATCGACGGCCGCGAAGGTGCGCTCGTTCGGCATCATCCCCGAGCTGATCCCGGAGGGCGAGCAGTCCTCGGAGGGCCTCCTCGCCGAGTTCCCGCCGTACGACGACGTCCTCGACCCGGTCGACCGCGTGCTGCTGCCGCGGGCGGACATCGCCACCGAGACCCTGTCGGCCGGCCTGCGTGAACGCGGCTGGGAGATCGACGACGTGACGGCGTACCGCACCGTTCGGGCGGCCCCGCCGCCAGCCGAGACCCGCGAGATGATCAAGACCGGCGGTTTCGACGCGGTCTGCTTCACCTCGTCCTCGACCGTGCGGAACCTCGTCGGCATCGCCGGCAAGCCGCACACCCGCACGCTGGTCGCGTGCATCGGCCCGAAGACCGCGGAAACCGCCGTGGAGTTCGGGCTGCGGGTCGACGTCCAGCCCGAGAAGGCCGACGTCCCGCACCTGGTCGACGCGCTCGCCGAGCACGCCGCGCGGCTCCGCGCCGAAGGTGCGCTTCCGCCGCCGCGCAAGGCGAAGCGGGCCCGCCGCTCCTGAGCCGAAGGCAGGGAACGCCCCCTCACTCCGCGAATCCCGCGGGGTGAGGGGGCGTTTTCATTCCCTGGTGAAACCTTGGCGGGCGGGTGACGGCGAACGCTAGCGTCGACGTTCCACCGAAAATCACTGGGGAGTGATCATGAAATCACTGGTTCATGCCGCCCGGATCGGTACCGCCGTCGGCGCTTTCGCGCTCGGTTTCGTCGGGCTCACGGGTACCGCCGCCGGTGCGCCGTTGCCCACGCCGTTCCAGGTCTGCAGCCCGCTCGGATGCACGGTGCAGAGCGTGCAGGGCACCGTCGAGAGGACCGGAGGCCTGACCCGGATCATCGCCACCGTCACCGACAGTTCGTCGACCTCGTCCCTTACCGCCCGCTTCCTCCTGCGCGGGCCGCAGTCCGTGTTGCAGCAGGTCGACGCCGACAACGAGTCGAAGCGGCAGCTGATCACCGCGCCGGACGCCTTCACCGAGCTGGTCGTGAGCGCCTGCGCCGTCGGCCCCACGCCCGGGTGCAACACGGTGACGGTGCCGCTGTAGCCACATACCGGTCGTCCGTGAAGGACTCCTTGAGGGACCCAGAGTCCCTCAAGGAGTCCTTCACGGACCGACCCGCTCAGCTGAAGAACTTCACGACCTCCGTGTACGCCAGGTACCCGAACATCGCCAGGCAGATCCCCAGCAGTCCATTCGAGACCCAGCCCGACCGTCCCTCTCGCGGTACCCGCGAAGTGTTCAGCAGCACCAGCAAGGTCGCCGCCAGGAACGGCATGAACAACGCGCCCAGCACGCCGTAGATCACGGTGAGCTGGAAGGGCTGGTCCAGGAACAGCAACGCCATCGGGGGGAAGGTCAGCCACAGCACGTATCCCCGGTACGCGACGCTGCGTTCACCGGCCTTCTTCTCATACGTCTCGACACTTTCCGTGGTGTTCGCGGGCAGCCGCAGAATGCGCCACCAGTCCGCGAAGAGCAGGCTCACGCCGTGCCAGACGCCGATCACCGACGTGAACGAGACCGCGAAAAAGCCGATGAGGAACGGGATCCGCGCCCAGTGTCCGTAGTCGGCGGCGAGGGTGTCACCGAGGAACAGCAGGCCTTTGTCGCCCGAGATGATCTTCTGGCCCAGCAGCAGTTCCGCGCCGACGATCAGCATCGCGATCACGAAGATCCCGGTCATGACGTATCCGACGGCGTTGTCGGTGCGCATCATCGGCAGCCATTTCGCCGAACGCCAGCCCTTCGCGAGCGTCCAGTAGCCGTACGCCGCCATGGTGATCGTGCCGCCGACGCCGCCGATCAAGCCGAGGATGTAGACGAGGGAACCGTCGGGCAGGGTCGGGACGGCGCCCTTGAACAGCTCGGCGAAGTCCGGGACGACGAGGACCGCGGTGCCGACCACGGTCACGAACATCACGCCGGTGAGCACCGTCATCAGTTTCTCGATGATCGCGTAGCGGCCGAACCACACCAGCGCGAAGCCGAGCAGGCCGCAGATCATCGCCCAGTACCGCACCGAAAGCGCGGGGAAGAGCGCGTTCAGCGGCAGGCCCGACGCCGACATCGCGGTCGCGCCGTAGACGAATCCCCAGATCACCGCGTAGACGCCGAAGTAGATCAGCGCCCAGATCCCGAGTGTCCGCCAGCCGGACAGGATCGTCCGTCCCGAGGTCAGATGCCAGCGGCCGACGGCCTCGGCCAGCGCGAGTTTGAAGATCGTCCCGACGAGCACCGCCCACAGCAGCGTGTACCCGAAACGCGAGCCCGCCACCATCGTCGCGACGAGGTCGCCCGCGCCGACCCCGGTCGCCGCGGCCATGATCCCGGGTCCGACCTGGCGGAGCCGGGCACGCCAGCCGGCGGGCGGTTCTTCCAGTTGGTCGCTCACCGTTGAACTCGACATGAGGTGGAAGGTAACCCGCGTCACACCGGGAGCAAAACGGACGAACGTGACTCTTTACCGTCGCTTAGGGAAGGTCGCCCGACCGGCCCAACGAGCCGTTCACCGCGCCTGCGGACCGGTTCTCAAGCGGGCGGGAGTACCGTCGTAAGGGTGTTTCCTGAGCATCGTCCCCGCAGGCTCCGTACCACTCCGGCCATGCGCAGGCTGGTCGGTGAGACGTCGCTGCGCCCGCGCCAGCTGATCCTCCCGATGTTCGTGGCCGAGGGCGCCGACGCGCCCCGCCCGATCTCCAGCATGCCGGGGGTCGTCCAGCACACCCGTGACACGCTGCGCAAAGCCGCCGTCGACGCGGTCAACGCCGGGGTCGGCGGCCTGATGCTGTTCGGCATCCCGAAGACGCGGGACGCGGAGGGCTCCGGCGCGATCGACCCGGACGGCATCCTCAACGTCGCCCTGCGCGACCTGAGGTCCGAGCTCGGCGACGCGACCGTCCTGATGGCCGACACGTGCCTCGACGAGTTCACCGACCACGGCCACTGCGGCGTCCTCGACGCCGACGGCGCCGTCGACAACGACGCGACCCTGCGCGTGTACGCGGAAATGGGTCTGGCGCAGGCGGAAGCGGGCGCGCACCTGCTCGGCCCGAGCGGCATGATGGACGGCCAGGTCGGCGTCATCCGCGCCGCGCTCGACCGCGCCGGACGCACGGACACCGGGATCCTCGCGTACTCGGCGAAGTTCGCCAGCGCGTTCTACGGCCCCTTCCGGGAGGCCGTCGACTCGCAGCTGAAGGGCGACCGGAAGACGTACCAGCAGGATCCGGGCAACGTGCGCGAAGCGCTGCGCGAGATCGAGCTGGACATCGCCGAGGGCGCCGACATGGTCATGGTCAAGCCCGCACTGTCCTATTTGGACGTCATCCGGGCGGCCGCCGAGGCGTCGCCGGTTCCCGTGGCGGCGTACAACATCTCGGGCGAGTACGCGATGGTCGAAGCAGCCGCGGCGAACGGCTGGCTCGACCGCGAGCGCACGATCCTCGAGGTGCTGACGTCGATCCGCCGCGCGGGCGCGGACATGATCCTCACCTACTGGGCGGCCGAAGCCGCGGCTTGGCTGGACTAGGCTGCCTCGCGTGACCGACAGCGAAGCGGGCGAAACGGACGACGAGCGCCGCAAGCGGGGACGTGCGCCCGACCCGATCCTCCCTGGTCAGAAGCCGCCGAAGATCGTGGTGCCGAAGCCCGTCGCCATCTCGTTCTGGCTGTGGATCGTGGCCGGGGTCGTCTTGATCGCGGGGCAGGTCGCCCTGCTGGTGCTGAAAGACGAACTGACCGAGGGGATCCTCAAGCAGATCAAGGAGAACCCGGTCCCCGGCCAGCCCGCCGACCCGGCGCTGGTCGCGTCCGGCGTGAACACCCTGCTGTGGATGCTGTTCGGTGGCGCGGTCACCTTCGCCGTCCTGTTCGCGTTGTTCGCGTACAAGGCCCGCGAGGGAACGCGTTCCGCCAGGACTGTCCTCACCGTGGGGGCGGTCTTCCTGGTGCTGGTGGAGCTGCTGATCCTCCGCGGCTCGCTCAACGTGTTCCTGCTGGTCTCCACCCTGCTGGTGGCGATCGCGCTGATCCTGATGTACCTGCCCAGCGTCTCCGACTTCTTCCCGAAGGTCGGGCGCAAGCTGCCATGACGCCCGAGCCGGACGCGACCTACGGCGAACCCGGCGTCGGCTGGACGGCGTTGCTCTGGGCGCCGCTGTTCGCCCTCGCCGGGCTGGTCGCCGAGCTGGCGACGGGCGGGCCGGTCCACTGGCTCGCCTGGATCCTGGTCGCGGTGGGCCTGGTCGCGATCACCGTGCCGTGGGTCTACGCCCGCCGCCGGTACCTCTCGCTCGAAGTCACCCCCGGCGGCTACCGGCAGGGCAGGGAAACCCTGGAAGCGGCCCGGATCGCCGAGGTCCTCGGTGACGAGGAGACGCCGGTCGGCTCGCGGGTCCTCGGCGGTGGCTGGACGATCCCCAAGAAGCACGGCGAGGTCGGGTTGAAGCTCGACGACGGCGTCTACGTCCGCGCCTGGGCCAAGGATCCGGACGCCCTGCGCGAGGCGCTCGAGGATTTGGTGCGTGCTCGCACCACAGAGTCATGAGAAACTGCTCACCGTGATCGACCTTCCCCAGCCGACCGGTGCCGAACTCTGGCCATCGGAGGACGACCGGCGAGAAGCCCGGCTGCACAAACCCCTGCGCGCTCTGGTGGGGGCCGCCGAGGTGATCCTCGCCGCGCTCGCGGTGTGGGGCGCCTTCGCGTGCTGGAAGGCCGGTGTCGTCCCGGTCGTGATCACCTACAACGAGACGACGACGCTGGAATCGCAGCGCTACTTCGGCGGCCCGCTCGCGGGCGCCATCGGGCTGGGGGTGCTGGCCGGGATCCTGGTGGTGGACGCGATCCGCCAGTTCCTGCTCGCCGTCCGGGCCAAGGGCCGGAAACCCAAGGACCCGAAACTCAGTTGAGCCAGACGACGGCGGCGTTGACCGCGGTCGAGAACAGCAGCCACAGCAGATACGGCACCAGCAGCCAGGCCGCGAGCCTCGACCGGCGCCCGAACTCCATCATCGTGATGGGCACCACGAAGTCCAGGACGACGACGTCGGCGAGGGCCAGCGCGTGCGCGCTGCCGGCGAAGAACAGCGGAGTCCACAACAGAGTGAGCAGCAGGCAGAGGCCGTAGAAGGCGAAGCCGCGCGTTTCGCCGTCGGTCCGCCAGTAGCACCAGCCCGCGACGGCGACCACGAGGAGCAGGGCCGACCACACCGGACCGTAGAGCCAGCCCGGCGGCGCCCACGACGGGCGGACCAGCAGGTCCTGCGCCTCCGGGCGGGTGGCCACGGCGAGCGCGGCCACCGCCCCCACGATCGCCGACAGCGCGACGAATCCCGCCAGTGCCTGCCAGCGCAGGCGACGGTGGTGAGTCGGCGGAGACGGCACCGTGGACACGTGGATTCCTCCGCGAGTGTTTCGACAGGAGTGTCTTCCACCCTAGTGGGCCTGGTCACGCCGTGCCCGTAAGCGCGAGGACTCGGCGGCGGGTGTCATCCGGGATTTGCGAGACTGGGGGCGTGACTACCGGAGTCGATCAGTCCAAGGCATGGTTCGAACGAGCGAAGGCCGCGGTCCCGGGCGGGGTGAATTCCCCGGTGCGGGCCTTCAACTCCGTCGGCGGCACCCCGCGGTTCATGGTGCGCGGCGAGGGTCCGTATCTCTGGGACGCCGACGGCAACCGCTATGTCGATCTGGTCTCCTCGTGGGGGCCGATGATCCTCGGGCACGCGCATCCGGACGTCGTCGCCGCGGCGCGCGAAGCGGCCCTCGACGGGCTGTCGTTCGGAACGCCGACCCGCGGCGAGGTCGAGCTGGCCGAGGAGATCATCGGGCGCGTCGAGCCGGTCGAGCAGGTTCGCCTGGTCAACTCCGGCACCGAGGCCACGATGAGCGCGATCCGGCTGGCCAGGGGGTTCACCGGCCGGGCGAAGATCATCAAGTTCGCGGGCTGCTACCACGGTCACGTCGACGCGCTGCTCGCCGAAGCGGGCTCCGGCGTCGCGACCCTCGGCCTCCCGACGTCGCCCGGCGTCACCGGCGCGCAGGCGGCCGACACGATCGTCCTGCCCTACAACGACCTCGACGCGGTCCGGAAGTCCTTTGTGGACAACCCGGACTCGATCGCCGCGATCATCACCGAAGCGGCTGCGGGCAACATGGGCGCCATCGCCCCGGCCGAAGGCTTCAACGCCGGGCTCAAGGAGATCGCGCGCGAACACGGCGCGCTGCTGATCATGGACGAGGTGATGACCGGGTTCCGCGTCTCGAAGGCGGGCTGGTTCGGTCTCGACGGCGTCGCCGGCGACCTCTACACCTTCGGCAAGGTGATGTCGGGCGGGCTGCCCGCCGCGGCCTTCGGCGGCCGCGCCGACGTGATGGCGAAGCTGGCCCCGGGCGGGCCGGTGTACCAGGCGGGGACGCTTTCGGGGAACCCCGTCGCCGTCGCCGCCGGACTCGCGACGCTGCGCGCGGCCGACGATGCCGTGTACGCGGCCCTCGACGCCAACGCGAAGCGGCTCGGCGACCTGTTCGACCGGTCGCTCACCGAGGCCGGGGTCGCCCACACCGTGCAGTACGCGGGCAACCTGGTCAGCGTGTTCTTCAGTGAGAACCCGGTGACGAACTACCCGGGTGCGCAGGCCTCGGAGACCTGGCGTTTCCCGGCGTTCTTCCACGCGCTGCTGGACAACGGCGTGTACGGGCCGCCGAGCGCGTACGAAGCCTGGTTCGTCAACGCGGCCATGGGCGATGCCGAATTCGAGATCATCGAGGCCGCGCTGCGCGTGGCGGCTCGCGCGGCGGCCGAGGCGGTCCAGGCGTGAGCGCGACGACGATCGTGCACCTGCTCCGCCACGGCGAGGTGCACAACCCGGACAAGATCCTGTACGGCCGCCTGCCCGGCTTCAAGCTCTCCGACCGCGGTCAGCGCCAGGCGCTGACCGTCGCCGAGGCCGTCGCGACGCACGACATCACGCACGTCGTCGCTTCGCCGCTTCAGCGGGCTCAGGAGACCGCGGCGCCGATTGCGGCGGCGCACCGCCTCGACGTCGAGACCGACGAACGGCTCATCGAGGCGGACAACCAGTTCGAGGGCGAGCGGGTCGCCGTCGGCGATGGCGCCCTCCGTCAGCCGAAGCACTGGCCGAAGCTGGTCAACCCGTTCCGGCCGTCGTGGGGCGAGCCGTACGTCGAGATCGCGCACCGGATGCTCGGCGCGATCCACCGGGCGCGGCGGGCGGCCGAGGGCCACGAGGCGCTGTGCGTCTCGCACCAGCTGCCGATCTGGACCGTGCGGCGGTTCCTGGAGGCGAAGCGGCTCTGGCACGACCCGCGCAACCGGCAGTGCTCGCTCGCGTCGCTGACCAGCCTGGTCTTCGAGGGCGAAGAACTCGTGCGGATCGTCTACAGCGAGCCCGCCGGCACCACCGACCCGAAGGTGACCGGGGCATGAAACGCGCGCTGGCGGCCATGGCGGTGCTGCTGCTCGTCGTCACGGGCTGCACCACCGGCAAGGACGCCGTCGTCACCGGCGGCACGTTCAACTTCGTGTCGCCGGGCGGGAAGGTCGACATCACCTACGACGTCGCGGACCGCCAGCCGTCGCCGGCCCTGTCCGGCGACGACCTGATGAACGAGGGCAAGCAGCTCTCGATCGCGGACTTCCCCGGCAAGGTCATCGTGCTGAACCTGTGGGGCCAGTGGTGCGGGCCGTGCCGCGTCGAGGCGCCGGAGATGCAGAAGCTCTACGACCGGACCAAGGCGTCCGGCGTCCAGGTGGTCGGCATCGACCTGCGCGACAACGACCGGGCCCCGGCGCAGGACTTCATGCGGGACCGGAAGCTGACGTATCCGTCGATCTACGACCCGGCGGGGCGGACGCTGCTGCAGCTCTCGGGCTACCCGCGCAACATCATCCCGTCGACGATCGTGCTGGACAAACAGCACCGCGTCGCGGCGGTGTTCCTGCGGGAACTACTGGCTTCGGACCTGCTGCCGGTCGTCGAGCGCCTGGCGGCCGAACCGGCCTGATCCCTCTCGCGTTTCGTCCTCTGAATGCGGTCCTTGCGCGTGCAACGACCGCATCCAGAGGACGAAATGCGGGGAGGGGGAGACGGGACCAACGTCCTGACCGGGTGCGACGTAGGTCCCGTTGAGGACGCCCCGGCGTTTTCACTCGGACCACACTGCCTACGCTCAGCCGGGTGAACTCCGTTACCGAGCTGGCCCTCTCAGGGCCCTTGCTGCTCGCCGCGGGTGTCGCGCTGCTGGCCGGGACGATCTCCTTCGCGTCACCGTGCGTCGTGCCGTTGGTGCCCGGGTATCTGGCGTACCTCGCGGCGCTGGTCGGCGCGGACGCCCCTGCGGTCAGCGCCGACGAGGAGCGCAAGAAGGGCCGCTTCGCCGTCGTCGGCGCGGCGGCGCTGTTCGTACTCGGGTTCACCGTCGTCTTCGTGGTGACGCTGGGGACGCTGGTCTGGATCGCCGACGTCGTCGCGCTCAACGTGGAGCTCCTCCAGCGGCTCGGCGGCGTGCTGACGATCGCGATGGCGCTGGTCTTCATCGGCTGGATCCCGGGGCTCCAGCGCGAGTTCCGCTCTCACCACGTGCCGCGCGGCGGACTGTGGGGCGCCCCGGTGCTCGGCGCGGTGTTCGGGCTCGGCTGGACGCCGTGCATCGGGCCGACGCTGTCCGCGGTCATGTCCATGGCCAGCGCCACCGGCGGAGCGGCGGCGCGCGGGTACGTGCTGATCCTGGTCTACTGCCTCGGCCTCGGCATCCCGTTCCTGCTCATCGCGTTCGGCACCCGCTGGGCCGTCCGCGCCACCGACTGGGTGCGCCGCCACGGCCGTCAGGTGCAGGTCTTCGGCGGGGTCCTGCTGCTGATCGTCGGCCTCCTGCTGGTGACCGGCCTGTGGGGCGACATGACCGGCTGGATCCGGAACACCCTCGTGACCGACATCAGGCTGCCCTTGTGACCACCACTGAAGCCCCACCGAAGAACGAATATCGCCCGACGCCGCTGAAGCGCGCCTTCGCGTTCCTACGCAACACCTGGCGCGGGCTGACGTCGATGCGCACCGCGCTGGTGCTGCTCTTCCTGCTCGCGCTCGCCGCGATGCCCGGTGCCCTGCTGCCGCAGCGGAACCTCAACGCCGCCAAGACCGACGAGTACATCGCCGCGCACGGCTGGTGGGGCGAACTGCTCGACCGCACGCAGTTCTTCGAGGTCTACGGCAGCGTCTGGTTCTCGGCGATCTACATCCTGCTGATGGTCTCGCTCATCGGCTGTCTCGCGCCGCGCAGCTTCGAATACGCGAAGGCGATGCGCGCGAAGCCGGTGCTCACGCCGCGCAAGCTCTCGCGGATGCCGCATCACGTGTCCACCACGACCGACCGGACCCCCGAGACGGTCATGAAGGACACGCACGAGCTCCTCAAGGGCTGGCGCCGCGTCGAGCGTGAAGAGGCCGACGGCACGCGAAGCATCTCCGCCGAACGCGGGTACCTCCGCGAGACCGGCAACCTCGTCTTCCACTTCGGCATGCTCGGCCTGATCATCTTCTTCGCCCTCGGCAAGCTCTTCGGCTACGAAGGCCAGGTCATCGTCCAGGCCGACAACAGCCCGTGGTGCAACTCCGGAATCCTCGGCTACGACACCTTCAACGCCGGGCTGCGCGTCGACGGCACCGACCTCAACGCTTTCTGCATCCGGCTCAAGGACTTCGAAGCGCGCTACACAGCGACAGGGCAGGCGAACTACTACCACTCCAACATGGAGTACCAGTCCGGCGAAGACCTGAAGACCGGTGCCTGGAAGCCGTACGGCCTCGAGGTCAACTCGCCGCTGCGCACCGCGGGCGACCGCGTCTACCTGCTGAACTTCGGCTACTCCCCGAAGTTCACGGTGACCTTCCCCGACGGCACCGTGCGCACCAACATCACGCCGTGGCGTCCCGCCGACGAGCCGACGAAGCTCTCCGAAGGCGCGACGAAGATCGATCAGCCGGGCATCACCGACCCGATCGAACGCCGCACCCGCCAGCTCGCGATCACCGGCCTCCTCGCCCCGACCGCGTTCATGCACGGCAACGTGCTGACGTCGTCGCGGCCCGAGGCGAACAAGCCGGCGGTCGCCGTCGACATCTACCGCGGCGACCTCGGTCTCGACGCGGGCCGAGGGCAGTCGATCTTCCAGATCGACCAGTCGCTCGTCGAGGACGGCAGGCTCAAGAAGCTCACCCGGCAGAACCTGGACCAGGGGCAGGAGACCGTGCTGGACGACGGCACGAAGGTCCGCTTCGACGGCGTCCAGGAATGGGTCGCCATCCAGGTCTCGCACGACCCGGTGCAGGGCTGGGTGCTGGTCTGCGCGGTCGCGATGCTGATCGGGCTGGCCGGATCGTTGCTGGTCAAACGGCGCCGGGTGTGGGTCCGGGTGACCCCGGCCCGCGAAGGTGAGACGAGTACCGTGATCGAGGTCGCCGGGCTGGCGCGCACCGATCAGGCGGGCTACGGAGAAGAGTTCCAGCGGATCAGCGACAAGCTGGTCCAGGGGCAGAGAGGCAACTAGAGGTCATGCCGATCAACGAGACGCTGTCCCAGTACAGCGACTACTCCTACACCACCGCGACGGCGATCTACGTCCTCGCGCTGATGTTCGCCCTCGTCGAGCAGGGCTTCGGGGCGAAGGGCCGGATGGCGGCGGAGCGCTCCAAGCAGAAGGTCCGCGAACTGGTCGGCGCCGGCGGTCCGTCGGTGACGGTGACGCCCGCCGAGCCGCCGCGCGAGATCGGCCGCCCCGAGCGCATCGGCCGCATGGGCGCCGCGCTGCTGGTGCTCGCCGCGCTGCTGCACCTGGCCGCGATCGTGCTGCGCGGGTTCGCCGTGCACCGCGCGCCCTGGGGCAACATGTACGAGTACGGCATGGCCACGACCTTCATCGCGGTCCTGACCTGGATCGTCATCCTGCGGAAGTTCCCGGTCCGCCACCTCACCGGCTTCCTGCTCACGCCGGTCGTGATCCTGATGTTCATCAACGGCACGATGCTGTACACGACGGCCGCGCCGGTGCAGCCCGCGCTCCAGTCGTACTGGCTGATCATCCACGTGTCTGCGGCGATCATCGGTTCGGGCGTCTTCCTGGTCCCCGGTGTCGCGAGCGTCCTTTACCTCTTCCGCGCCGCCCACGACGACAACCCGGCCAAGTTCCCCAAGTTCGGCCCGAAGCTGCCGACCGCGGACGTGCTCGACCGCATCGCCTACCGCACGACCATCTTCGCGTTCCCCGTCTTCACCTTCGGCGTGCTGTGCGGCGCCGTCTGGGCCGAAGCGGCCTGGGGCCGGTTCTGGGGCTGGGACCCGAAGGAGACCGTCGCGTTCGTCGCGTGGGTCATCTACGCGGCGTACCTGCACTCCCGCGCCACCGCGGGCTGGCGGGGCAAGCGGGCGGCGATCATCAACGTCGTCGGATTCTCGGCGACGGTGTTCAACCTGTTCTTCGTGAACCTGGTGACTTCCGGTCTGCACTCCTACGCCGGGGGCTGACCGTCGCCGCTGCACGCGAGCCGACTACCGTCAATACTGAGGTAACGGGGGTAGACGTGCGCGGAGGAGGAATTCAGCGGTGACCGGACCCAGCGAAGAATCGGCTCCTGGCCACCCCGAACCCACCGAGAGCGTCCAGCCCTCGGAGTTGTTCTCCGAGGACCGGACGGACTCGGCGCCGCATCCGCCCGCGAGCGCCTTCGAGGCCGAGCCGACCCAGGTCGTCCAGCCCCAATATCCGCAGCAGCAGGGCCAGTACGCGCAGCAGCAGCCCGTTCAACAACAGCAGCCGCCGCTGCCGCAGCCGTCGCAAGGGCAGTACCAGCAGCCTTACGACCAGAACCTGCCGCCGTTGCAGCCGCAACAGGCCCAGCAGGTGCCTCAGCAGCCTGCCGCCCAGTACCCGCCTCAGCAGCAGTACGCGCCGCCGGCGCAGCCCGTCCAGCAGCAGGGCGTCCCGGGACTCCCGCAGCCGCAGGGCAGGCACGCGCTGCCGGACGAACTCGCCACCGCGAGCCTGGTCAAACCGCAGAAGCGCAAGCCGCAATCGGGCTGGCGCAAGGCGCTTTACGTGGGCACCGGCAAGCTCGTGAACCCGGGGGAGAGCCCGGCCGACACGCGCAAACGCGAGCTGATCGCGCAGATCAACCAGCCGCTGCGCGGGTGCTACAAGATCGCGATGCTGAGCCTCAAGGGCGGCGTCGGCAAGACCACCACGACGACCACGCTGGGCTCGACGTTCGCGTCGCTGCGCGGTGACCGGGTCGTCGCCGTCGACGCGAACCCGGACCGTGGCACGCTGTCGCAGAAGATCCCGATCGAGACCACCGCGACCGTCCGCCACCTGCTGCGGGACGCGGACAAGATCACCAGGTACAGCGACGTCCGTTCGTACACCTCGCAGGGCGGGAGCCGGCTGGAGATCCTCGCCAGCGAGCAGGACCCGGCGGTCTCTGAGGCGTTCTCGGAGGACGACTACCGGCGCACGGTCAACCTGCTGGAGCACTTCTACAACATCGTGCTCACCGACTGCGGGACCGGTTTGATGCACTCGGCGATGAAGGGCGTCCTGGACGTCGCGGACGCGCTGGTGGTGGTCTCGTCAGGCTCCGTGGACGGGGCGCGCAGTGCTTCGGCCACGCTCGACTGGCTGGAGGCGCACGGCTACGGCGACCTGGTCAAACGCTCCGTCGCGGTGATCAACTCGGTGCGGCCGAAGGGCGGCTCCGTCGACCTCGACAAGCTCTCGGCGCACTTCGGCGCGCGGGTCCGTTCGGTCTGCCGCATCCCGTTCGACCCGCATCTGGAAGAAGGCGCCGAGATCGAACTGGACCGGCTCGGCGCCGACACCCGGCTGGCGTTGCTGGAACTGGCCGCCACCGTCGCCGACGGCTTCGGCGGCCAGCAGTACCAGCCGATCCAGCCCTAGGGCCGCTCTTTACTCTTTGTCCTCGTCTTTACCCTTGCGCTGTTGCTCGCCGAGCTTGCGCAGGAAGTCGGGGTCGTCGTCCGGGGCCAGTGTCGGCCGCGACGAGGGCACGCCGACGCGCTCGATCCCGAAGGCGCGCCACAAGACCACGGCGACGGTGAGGGCTCCGATGGCCGCGAGCAGATAGATCATGCCCGGTCCCTTTCCGCGTGGAGGACGTTGCTCAGTCCCACGAGGCTAGCCTCTTTGCCGCGCGCGGGGGGACTCATGGATACCCCAATGTGACGAAGGGCCATTGCGAACCCTTCGTCACTGGAGTCCCTTTTGGGAGAAATGCCTGGTCAGACCTTGCGAGCGGGCTCGCTGGCGTCGGTGGTGAGCTCGGCGAGGAGCTCGTTCACTTCGGCCTCACGGAATCGGCGGTGCCCGCCGGGAGTGCGGATCGAGCCGATCCGGCCCGCGGTGGCCCACCGGGTCACGGTCTTGGGGTCGACCCGGAACAGGGCCGCCACTTCGCCGGGGGTGAGCAACCTTCCGCCCATGGTCGCGGTCATTTTCCGCCTCCTTCACGGCTTCACTGCTAAACCGGAGGCGGGCACAGTGCCCGTCGTGCCGGGTAGCCAACACGGCAATCGTTGCATCTCACCCGTCAGGTACTCGAACGGTTGTCCAACAGTAAAGAGCCCTTAAAGGTCAAAACCGACAACCACGACATGCGCACGCGGGCGTCGAGGAGTTGTCACGGATGTACGAAAACGCGCCCTGATCTCCCGAATCGGGCGGTGGCCCCTAAGGTGTAGCGGTGGACCAGGTGGATCGGAAGATCATCGCGGCATTGCGGGAGAACGGGCGGGCTACCTACGCCGACCTCGGCCGGTCTGTCGGGCTTTCGGCGTCGTCAGTGCACGAGCGGGTCGGCAAGCTCGAGGCCGCCGGCGTGATCACCGGCTACCACGCCATGGTCGATCCCAGCACGGTCGGACTCGGGGTGACGGCGCTGGTCGGCATCCACCCCACCGACACCGCGACCGACGAGGACGTGGCGGACGCGCTCGCGGCGCTGGACGAGGTCGAAAGCTGCTACGCCGTCGCGGGTGACGAGGCCTTCGTGGTCAAGGTGCGCGTGGCGACCGTCGACGATCTGGAGAAGTCGCTCAACCGGCTGCGGCGGATCCCCGGCGTCGGCCGGACGAACACCACCGTCGTGCTCTCCACCCGCTTCGAAGGGCGCCCCAACAACGCGGGCCTGGAGGACGAGCGGAACGGCAACGCGTAGCCTGCGTTGATGTGAGCGACAATCACCTGCCCCGAGACCTGACGTTGTACTTGCTGGCCAGGTTCGCCCTGGTCGGGGTCATCGGCGGCGGATTGCTGCTGGCCAACGTCCCGCTGCTGGTGGCGCTGCTGATCGGCCTGCTCGTCGGGCTGCCGCTGGGCATGCTGCTTTTCCGCTCGCTGAACGCGCGCGTGACCGCCGGGCTCGCCCGCCGAAACGAGAAGCGCGCTCGCGCCCGTGCCGAACTGCGCTCCCAGCTGCGTGGCGACCGAGTGGACGGAGCGGCGTGAGCCGGCTGCACAGCCGCAGCTGGGTCCGCGAAGCCGTCCGCATCATCGAGGCCGACGCGAACCGCAGCGCCGACACGCACCTCCACGTCTTCCCGCTGCCCGCCGAGTGGGGCATCGACCTGTACCTGAAGGACGAGTCCGTCCACCCGACCGGCTCGCTCAAGCACCGGCTCGCGCGTTCGCTGTTCCTGTACGGCCTGGTGAACGGCCAGATCGGGCAGAACACCGTGCTCGTCGAGGCGTCCAGCGGCTCGACGGCGGTTTCGGAGGCGTACTTCGCGCGGATGCTCGGCCTGCGGTTCATCACCGTGGTGCCGCGCAGCACCTCGCCGGAGAAGATCGCGCTCATCGAGTTCTACGGCGGCGAATGCCACTATGTCGACCGCGCGCCGGACATGTACCCGGAGGCCGAGCGGCTCGCTTCGGAGTGCAACGGCCACTACCTCGACCAGTTCACCTACGCCGAGCGCGCGACGGACTGGCGCGGGAACAACAACATCGCCGAATCGGTGTACGCGCAGATGCAGTCCGAGCGGCACCCCGTGCCGACGTGGATCGTGGTCGGCGCCGGGACCGGCGGCACGAGCGCGACCTTCGGCCGCTACGTGCGCTACAAGCGGCACACCACGAAGATCGCCGTCGTCGACCCGGAGAACTCGTCGTTCTACGGCGCCTGGGAGACCGGCGCGCTCGACTACGCGACAGGCATGCCGTCGCGGATCGAGGGGATCGGGCGGCCGCGTGTCGAGCCGTCGTTCGTGCCCGGCGTGATCGACGAGATGCTGCAAGTGCCGGACGCCGCTTCGCTGGCGGCCATCCGGATCCTGCGCGAGCGGACCGGGCACTGGGCGGGCGGCTCGACCGGGACGAACCTCTTCGGCGCGTTCACGCTGATCTCGCGGATGGTGTCGGAAGGCCAGGCGGGCAGCATCGTCACGCTGCTGTGCGACGGCGGCGAGCGGTACGCGAACACGTACTACGACGACGCGTGGCTGGCGCAGAAGAACATCGACATCGCGCCCTACCTGGAGAAGTACCGGGAGTTCCTGGTGAGCGGGAAGCTCGCTCCGGAGAGCTGAAGGGGACTTTCCCCGCGTCAGATGCAGCGAAAGGGCCCTTCACCGCGTCGGATGCGGTGAAGGGCCCCTTCAGCCCGGCTCTAGAGCGCGAGGGCGACCGCGGTCAGGATCGCCCAGCCCAGCATGGCGAACCCGGTGTCCCGCAGCGCCGGGATCAGCGCCCGCCCCTGCGAACCACCGCCCACGGCCTTGACCGACTTCAGCAGCAGAGGCGCGGTCAGCAGGCCCAGCAGCGCCCACGGCGTCACGAAGGCGAGCAGCACGCTCACGATGTACGGGACCGCGACCAGTACCAGGTAGAGCCGCCGGGTGCCCTTGTCGCCGAGCCGGGTGGCGAGCGTGCGCTTGCCGGACTCGATGTCGGTGGGGATGTCGCGGAGGTTGTTGGCGGTCAGCACGCCGGTCGAGAACGCGCCGACGGCGACCGCGCAGCCGAGCGCGGTCCAGCTGAGCTGTCCGGCTTGGACGTACACAGTGCCCAGTACGCCGGCCAGTCCGAAGAAGACGAAGACCGCGATCTCGCCGAAACCGTAGTAGCCGTAAGGCTTTTTGCCGCCGGTGTAGAACCAGGCGCCGAGGATGCAGATCGCGCCCATCGCCAGCAGCCACCACAGGCCGCTGATCGCGACGAGCACGAGACCGAGGACTCCGGCGAGCCCGAGCGACGCCAGCGCGGCCGCCAGGACCGCTTTCGGCTTCGCGACCCCGGAACCGACCAGCCGCAGCGGGCCGACGCGGTTCTCGTCGGTGCCGCGGATGCCGTCGGAGTAGTCGTTGGCGTAGTTGACGCCGATGATCAGGGCCAGCGAGACCAGTAGCGCGAGCACCGAACGGGACCACGAGAAGCCGTCGAGCGCGAGCGCGGCGCCCACTCCGGCGACCACCGGCGCCACCGCGTTGGGCAGCGTCCGCGGGCGCGCCCCTTCGATCCATTCACCAGTAGTCGCCATGCCGCCATTCTGGCCCTGGCGACTACCGGCCGGTATGCGGGGCTCGTCACCCGCTCGCGGTGCCGAGCCACCGCGAGCGGGCGACGGAGCGCGCTACTTCAGGTCGTTGATCGTGTCTTCCAGGGTCCAGGTGAGTGTGCCGCTGTTCGGAACGGCGGTTTCAGGTTCGTCCGCCAGCGCGGGCCCGGCCAAAGTGACCAGTCCCATCGTGACGGCGGTGCAGGCCAATACTGTGCGTGTCCAGCGCGTCATACCTAGACGTAAACCCGCGGGTAATGATCGTGTCAACAACGTCCCAGTAAACGGTGGAGAATTCACGACCTTCGTAGGAGATTCCTGACGGCCGTCCTGTCGACCTTCCCAGGGCCTCGCAACGGGAGTTCTTCGGCGAACTCGACCCGCTTCGGCGCGGCCGCCGCACCGGCCTCCGCGCGGCACGCGGCACGCAGGGAATCGACGTCGCAACCAGCGCCGACGACGAGCGCGACGACGGCCTCGCCCCACTCGGCGTCAGGTACTCCGACCACGCACGCGTCCCGGATTCCGGGCTGCGCGGTCAAGATCCGTTCGACGGCCGCGGCGGCCACCTTCACCCCGCCGGTGTTGATCATGTCGTCGACGCGGCCGAGGATCTCCAACCGCCCGTCGGGCGTCCACCGGCCCCGGTCGGAAGTGCGGAATCGGCCGCCCTCGAAGGCCTCCGCGGTCAGGTCGGGTCGCAGTCGGTAGCCGTGCGAGAGCACGTCACCCGTGATACAGACCCGCTCGTCCTCGAGTTCGACGGTTACTCCGTCCAGCGGTACGCCTTCGTAGACGCAGCCGCTGGCGGTCTCGCTCATGCCGTACGCGGGGACGATCTTCACGCCCGCTTCGGCCGCGCGCTCGCGTAGCCCGGTGGTGGTCGCCGCGGCCCCGATGATGATCGCGTCGAAGGCGCGGGCCGCCGCGAGCCCGGCGCCGCCCGCGTCGAGCAGCCGTCCGAGCTGGGTCGGCACGAGCGCGGTGTAGCGCGGCCCGTCCTGGGCCAAGAGCGGGGCGGCGGCTTCGGCGAAGTCGTCCGGGCGGAAACCGGGGGCGTGCAGGGCGGCGGGCGTCGTCCCGGCCAGCAGCGAGCGGACCAGCACCTGGAGCCCGCCGATGTACTGCGCCGGGGTCGCGAGCAGCCAGTGGCCCGGTCCGCCGAGCCGCGCGTGGGTGGCGTGCGCCGACGCCGTGAGCGCGGCGGCCGAGAGCAGGACGCCCTTGGGCTCGCCGGTGGACCCCGAGGTGGCGATGATCACCGCCGTCCCGGGCTCGGCCGGGCGTGTCGGCTCCATCGCGTCGCGCAGGGCAACCGACGCGCAGGGGAGGACGGCCGGGCCGCCGCCGAGCGCCCCGGCCAGTGCCGCGGTCAGCTCGGTGATCGACTCCGGACTCCCGTCCACCTCCACCGCACGCATCCCGCCACCCTACGTCCGCCCCCGGATCGCGTTTAGCCCGCTAAACGCAGGTCGGGCGGTCAGTAGTAGTAGGGGAAGGCCGACCAGTCGGGGGAGCGTTTCTCCAGGAAGGAGTCCCGGCCCTCGACGGCTTCGTCCTGCATGTACGCCAGCCGCGTGGTCTCGCCGGCGAAGAGCTGCTGGCCGACCAGGCCGTCGTCGGTGAGGTTGAACGCGTACTTCAGCATCCGCTGCGCCGTCGGCGACTTGCCGTTGATCGCCCACGCCCAGTCCAGCGCCTCGGCCTCGAGCTTCGCGTGCGGGACGGCGGAGTTGACCGCGCCCATCGCCTGCATCTGCTCGGCCGTGTAGTCGCGCCCGAGGAAGAAGATCTCCCGCGCGAACTTCTGCCCGACCTGCTTGGCCAGGTACGCCGAGCCGTAGCCGCCGTCGAAGGAGCCGACGTCGGCGTCGGTCTGCTTGAACCGCGCGTGCTCGGCCGAGGCGAGCGTGAGGTCGCACACCACGTGCAGCGAGTGCCCGCCGCCCGCCGCCCAGCCCGGGACCACGGCGATGACCACCTTCGGCATGAACCTGATCAGCCGTTGGACCTCGAGAATGTGCAGCCGTCCGGCCCTGGCCGGATCGATCGTGTCGGAGGTCTCCCCATCCGCGTACTGATACCCGGAGCGTCCGCGAATACGCTGGTCACCGCCGGAACAAAACGCCCAGCCGCCGTCCTTCGGCGACGGGCCGTTCCCGGTGAGCAGGACGCAGCCGACGTCCGAGCTCATCCGCGCGTGGTCGAGCGCGCGGTACAGCTCGTCGACGGTGTGCGGACGGAAGGCGTTGCGGACCTCGGGACGGTCGAACGCGACACGCACGACACGTTTGCCCGAACGGCTCTCAGCGGAGCGGTGATAGGTGATGTCGGTGAAGTCGAAACCGTCGACCTCGGTCCACAAGGCGGGGTCGAACAGCTCGGAAACCTGGGCGTCATCCACGTTTGGGAGAATAGGACGTGTGGCCGTGAGTCGTAGAGTGAAACCCGAGGTCTGCCGGTGAATCCTTCCACCGCGCAGGCCAGGGTGATCGTCGACGAACTCGTCCGCAACACCGTCTCGCACGTCGTCCTCTGCCCGGGCTCCCGCAACGCCCCGCTGTCGATCGCGCTCTACGACGCGGCGGCCGCCGGACGGCTCCAGCTGCACGTCCGCATCGACGAACGCGGCGCCGCCTTCCTCGCCCTCGGCATCGCCGCGCGCACCGGCCGCCCCGTCGCCGTGCTGTGCACTTCGGGCACCGCCGCCGCGAACTTCCACCCCGCCGTCCTCGAGGCCGACCGCGCGGGTGTCCCGTTGATCGTCCTGACCGCCGACCGCCCGCCCGAGATGCGGGCCGCCGGCGCGAGCCAGGTGATCGACCAGCACCACCTCTACGGCAACGCCATCCGCTACTTCGACGAGCTCGCCGTCGCCGAACGCCGCGCCGGGCAGAACTCGTACTGGCGCGGCCAGATCTGCCGCGCCTGGAACGCCGCGTACGGCGAATGGCGCTGCGGGCCGGTGCACCTGAACATCCCGTTCCGGGAGCCGCTCGTCCCCGACATCAACGATGACGGCGAGTGGTACGAGTCGCTCGAAGGGCGTCCCGACGGCGCTCGCTGGACCGAACTCCCCGACTTCGGCGCGCTTCCCTCGTTCGTGGTGCCCTCGGCCCGTCACGGCCTGGTCATCGCGTGCGACACCGGTGTGCAGGCCGCCAGCGAATGGGCCGAGCTGCACGGCTGGCCGGTCGTCTCCGAGACCGGCGGCATCGGGATGGCGGGCGCGACGGCGATCTCGTCCGGCGCGTGGCTGCTCGGCGTCGAGGAGTTCATCTCGCGGCACAAACCCGAACAGGTGCTGTGCATCGGCCGTCCGACGGTGTTCCGGCAGGTCCAGCGGGTGCTGTCCGATCCCGGCGTCGAGGTGCTGCTGGTCCGGCCCGATTCGGACTGGCCCGCGCCCGCGCACAACGTCCGCCAGGTCGGCCAGTGGTTCGACGAGCCGACCAAACCGGCCGACCCGGAGTGGCTCGCCAGCTGGCAGCGGGCGGACAAGGCGGCGTCGTCGGCGGTGGCCGAAGCGCTGGCCGCCGAGCCGTGGCCGAGCGGGCTGCGCCTGGCCACCGAGCTGGTCGACGCGGTCCCGGAAGGGTCGCTGCTGGTCGTCGGCTCGTCCAATCCGACCCGTGACGTCGCGCTCGCCGGACGGCTGCGGCCCGATGTCCTCGTGCACCGCAACCGCGGTGTCGCCGGGATCGACGGCATGGTGTCGACCGCGATCGGCGCCGCGACCGTCCACAGGGGACATTCGTACGCCCTGCTCGGCGACCTGACGTTCCTGCACGACGCGAGCGGCCTGCTGACCGGGCCCGCCGAACAGCGCCCCGACCTGACGATCGTGGTGCTCAACGACGACGGTGGCGGCATCTTCTCCCTGCTGGAGCAGGGCGCGCCCGAGCACAACGCCGGCTTCGAACGCGTTTTCGGGACGCCGCACGGCGCCGACCTCGGTGCCTTGTGCGCCGGGTACCGCGTGCCGCACGTCGTCGCCGAGACGCTCACCGAGTTCCGCGCGGCACTGAAGCCCGCGCCGGGCTTGCGGGTGGTGGAGGTCCGGGTGGACCGAACGCGCCACCGCGAGCTGCACGCGCGGCTCCGTACGGCGGTGTCGTCGGCCGTACGCGCTGTCTAGCGGATTTGCGTCTCAGTCCAGAGGGTAGGAACCCCTCCTTCGGACGTGTCTCCGTGATGATCGTCTGGATAGTTTCGAGCGCGCTGACAAATCCTGGGAGGATTCGCAATGCGCTTGAAGACTCGCGCCGGCTTCGCCGGATTGACCGCGGGCGTCGTCTCGGTGCTGCTCGTGGGCACCGCGGCCGCCGCGCCCGCGCCCGGCTCGATCGGGATCGGTGACCCGTACTACCCGCACGCCGGGAACGGCGGCTACGACGTCGGCCACTACGACCTCCGGCTGACCTACCAGCCCTCGACCGACCTGCTGTCCGGGTCGACGACGATCCTGCTGACCGCCACACAGGACCTGTCGCGGTTCAACCTCGACTTCGGACTGAAGGTGTCGAGTGTCCGCGTCAACAACCGGCCCGCGCAGTTCGCGACGTCGACCGACGGCACCGGTGAGCTGAGCGTCACCCCGGCCACCCCACTGAAGAAGGGCCAGACGGCGACCGTCGTCGTGGCCTACGCGGACACGCCGTCGAAGGTGAAGATCGACGGCTTCACCGCCTGGAAGAAGACCCCGGACGGCGCGCTGGCCGTTGACGAGCCGCAGAGCGCGGCCTGGTGGTTCCCGTCCAACGACCACCCGACCGACCTGGCCACCTACGACATCTCGGTCGAGGTCCCGAACGACGTCGCGGCGCTGTCGAACGGCACGCTCGTGCGCAAGACGGTGCAGCGGCCGGGCTGGACGCGCTGGAACTGGCGCAGCACCAAACCGCAGGCGACGTATCTCACGTCGCTGGAGGTCGGCAAGTTCGAGGTGAACGAGCAGACCACCCCGGACGGCAAGCCGTTCATCACCGCCTACGGCGCCGACCTCGGCGAATCGCTCGGCGCGGCCAAGGCCAGCATCGAGCGGACGCCGGAGATCACCGAGTTCCTCGCCTCGAAGTTCGGGCCTTACCCGTTCGAGGCGCAGGGCGGCGTCGTCACCACCGGCATCACCTTCGCGCTGGAGAACCAGACGCGGCCGGTCTACGGCGCCCGGGCGTTCCGGTCCGGCTCCAACACGTCGATCGTCGCGCACGAGCTGGCGCACCAGTGGTTCGGCGACAGCGTCACGCTCGGCAAGTGGAGCGACATCTGGCTGAACGAGGGCTTCGCCTCCTACGCCCAGTTCCTGTGGTCGGAGGGGACCGGCGAGGGAACGGCCGACGAACTCGCCCAGTACATCTACGACGCGCATCCGGCCGACGACCCGTTCTGGCAGGTCCTGCCCGCCGATCCGGGCGCGGACAAGCAGTTCGACGCGGCCGTCTACGACCGTGGCGCGCTCGCGGTGCACGCGCTGCGCAAGACTGTGGGTGACGACACGTTCTTCCGGATCCTGCAGACCTGGCAGCAGGTGAAGAAGAGCAAGTCGGCGGTGATCCCGGAGTTCATCGCGCTGGCGGAAAAGGTCTCGGGCAAGCCGCTGTACGACCTGTTCCAGACCTGGCTGTACACCAAGGGCAAGCCCGCGGTGGGTCCGAACGGCGTGCCGGCCGCGGCTCAGCGGGCCGCTGTGGCACCGGTCGCGCCCAAGTCCTACCCGCAGATCAAGGCGACCCAGGAATTGCTCGCCGAGCGACACGCCCACTGACGGGTAGCGCTACGCTCGCGGCGTGACGGCCAAAGCGGAGCGGGTGAGGCGCATCGGGTGGTATGCCGCCCTCGTCGTCGCCTCACTCGTCACCGTGCTCGGCGTCTCGCTGCTGTTCGCCGCCTTCCGCAACGACAGCGCGATCGAAGCCCAGCTCGGCAAGGCGACCGCGCAGGTCGAATCGGTGTCGTTCGACCGGACGATCATCAACTACGCCACTCCCGACGGCATCATGCACAGCCCGTCCAACGGCGTGCTCTACCCGGCCGGGCTGGCCGCCGGGCAACTGGTGAACATCGAGTACGACGCCGGCGACCCGGAGCTAGCGCGGGTCGCCGGTCGCTCGGCGTCGAACACGCTGCTGCCGCTGGGCAGCATGATCTTCTTCACCTGGCTGATCGCCGGTCCGCTGCTGTGGTGGATCCGGCGGCAGAACGCCAAATCACGCGAGTCGTCCATCCAGACACACGTGTCGTCCGTCTGATCACGCGAGTCGTCCGAACCCTGTCCGCGGGCTCGCTGTGCGGAACCGGCGATCACGCGTGATCAGACGGACGACACGCGTGCTTAGAAGGCGAACTCGCGTGATCAGAAGCGGGACTCGCGTGATTGAAGGCGGAACTCAGCCGACCGACTCCCGCCACCACCCCAGCACCTCGTCCGCCACCCCGGGGGCCGCCACCAGCAGCGCGTCCACCGGAAGGGCCGCGCCTTCCCCGTGCCGGTCCAGCACCACGGCCCCGGCCTCGATGGCCAGCGCGACCGAGCCGGCGACGTCCCATTCGCGGTAGCTGTGCAGCACCGCCGCGGCCGCGTGCCCCAGCGCGACCTGCGCGATCGCCAGCGCGGCCGAGCCGAGCACCCGGACCCCGGCGTGCGCGGCGGCGGCCCGTTCGATGAACTGGCCCATGCCCGGCCAGACACCCTTGCGCGTGAGTTCCGTGCAGACGATCGCCCCGGCGGTCCCGCGGCGGTCGGTGAGCGTGATCGGCTTGCCGTTCGCCCTGGCGCCGCGGCCGCGCGCGGCGGCGTAGATCTGGGCGCGGTACGGGTCCGCGACCACGCCCACCACCGGCCCCGACGCGTCGATCAGGGCGAGGCTGTACGCGCACCAGGGGACACCGGCGACGTAGTTCGCGGTGCCGTCGACCGGGTCGACGACCCAGCGGTATTCGGCGACGTCGGCACCGTGGTCGGCGCCGAACTCGCCGCCGACGACGGGGATGCCGGGGAACTCGGCGGTCAGTACGCGGCGGGTGTGGCGTTCGAGGATCCGGTCCGTGTCGGTGACCCAGTCGAAGGGTGAGTCCTTCGGATCGGGCTGGGCGCCACGGCCCGCGGTCGCGGTGATCACGTCGGTCGCGTCGTTGGCCAGCCGCCCGGCCACTTCGAGGGCCCTCGACAACAGCCCGGGCTCGACGGGCTGAGGCGGCCTTGACGACAGGAGGGTCATGCCTGCCTAGTGTGGCCGAAACTGGTTTACGGAACACGACCTTGAGATGACATGTCGTCTGTTCCGTTTTTGTTGGCGTGGGCGTCACAACCGGATGCGAAAGTGATCGTCGTGCGAGTCGCGATAGTCACCGAAAGTTTCCTGCCCCAGGTGAACGGCGTGACCAACTCCGTGCTCCGCGTCGTGGAACACCTCCGCGACCGTGCGCACGACGTGCTGATCATCGCCCCGGGCCCGGGTCCAGGCGAGTACCTCGGCGCCCCGGTCGTGCGGATCCCCGCCCTCGATTTCCCCGGCGTGAACTCCCTCCCGGTCGGCGTGCCGACCCGGACGGTGCTCACCGCGCTGGCCGATTTCGGGCCGGACGTGGTGCATCTGGCCTCCCCGTTCGTGGTCGGTGCCCGCGGGCTCGCTGCGGCGAGACGGCTGCGGGTGCCGTGTGTCGCGGTGTATCAGACCGACATCGCCGGTTTCGCCGCCGCGTACGGCTTCGGCCTCGCCGCCCGCGCGGCCTGGCGCTGGGTGCGCCGCCTGCACTCGCGGGCCGACCGCACGCTCGCGCCGTCGTCGGATTCGATGGAACAGCTGAAACTGCACGGGATCCCCCGGGTGCACCGCTGGGCGCGGGGTGTCGACATCGAGCGGTTCTCGCCGGTCCACGCCGATCCCGCGTTGCGCGCCGAGCTGGCCCCGAACGGCGAACTGCTGGTCGGTTTCGTCGGCAGGCTCGCGCCCGAAAAGGAGGTCGAGCGGCTGACCGCGCTGGCGGGCGTCGACGGGATCCGCGTGGTCGTCGTCGGTGACGGGCCGGAGCTGTCGATGCTGCGCGAACGGATCCCGGGCGCCGCGTTCCTCGGCGCCCGCTACGGCGATGAGCTTTCCGCCGCGTACGCGAGCCTCGACGTCTTCGTCCACACCGGACCGCACGAGACGTTCTGCCAGGCCATCCAGGAGGCGATGGCGTCCGGGCTCCCGGTGCTCGCGCCGGACGCGGGCGGCCCGAAGGACCTGGTCCTGCCCGGCCGCACCGGGTACCTGCTGCCCGCCGACCGGGCCGGCTTCGCGACGGCGCTGGTGGACAAGGTGAACGACCTGCGCGACGACGCGCTGCGCGCCCGGCTGGGGGAGAAGGCGCGCAAGGTGGTGCTGGGCCGGACCTGGCCCGCGGTCTGCCGGGAACTGGTCGGCCACTACGAGGCCGTCCAAGGCAAAGTCGCTCGCGCGGCCTGACGCGAAATGCACCGGCTGGGAAGAGACCGGGCGCGAGGCGGACTGGAATGCACATAGTCCAGCTGGCCAACTTCTACGGGCCACGCTCGGGCGGGCTGCGGACGGCGCTGCACCATCTCGGCGCCGGTTACGTGGCCACCGGACATCAGGTGACCCTCGTGGTGCCGGGGCAGCGCTACGCGGACGAGACGCTGCCCTCGGGAGTCCGCCGGTTTTCCCTTCCGGCACCGCAGATCCCGGGCACGGGTGGCTACCGCGCGGTCGATCCGCACCGGGTTCGCGCGGTGCTGAAACGGCTCGAACCGGACAGGCTGGAAGTGTCCGACAGGCTCACTTTGCGCGGTATGGGCGTTTGGGCGCGGCGCAACGGTGTCCCCAGCATGGTGATCTCGCACGAGCGGCTGGACAGGCTGCTGGAGCAGTTCCTGATGCCGGAGCCCGTCGCGCGGCGCGTCGCGGACGTCGCGAACCGGCGGATGGCGCGGCGCTACGACACGGTCGTCTGCACGACGGCGTTCGCCCGCGCGGAGTTCGACCGGATCGCCGCGCCGAACGTGCGCCGCGTCCCGCTCGGCGTCGACCTCAAGACGTTCGCCCCCGCCCGGCGCGACGACGGCTGGCGGCACACGCTGTCCGGGAACGCGGACGCGCTGCTCGTCCACTGTGGACGGCTGTCACCGGAGAAGCACGTCGAACGCAGTGTGGACACCGTCGCCGCGCTGACCGAGACAGGGCACCGCGTGCGGCTCGTGATCGCGGGCGACGGGCCCCGGCGGCGGGCGCTGGAACGACGGGCACGCGGGCTCCCGGTGACCTTCCTCGGCTTCCTCGCCGGACGCGGCGACGTCGCACGCCTGCTGGCCAGCGCCGATGTCTCCCTCGCGCCCGGTCCACACGAGACGTTCGGGCTGGCCGCGCTGGAGGCGCTCGCTTCGGGGACGCCGGTGGTGGTCTCGGCGTCGTCGGCGCTGCGGGAGATCGTGCGTCCCGGCTGTGGCGCGGCCGTCGACGATCAGGCCCCGGCGTTCGCGGGTGCCGTCACCGAGCTTCTGAAGAGACCGGAGATCACCCGGCGTGCGGCGGCGCGGGCGCGAGCGGAGGAATTCGCCTGGCCGCGGTCGGTCGAAGGGATGCTCTCCGCGCACACTTGATCACGCCAAGATCATTTGTATCTTCTTTGTACAACCGGCATTCATCGTCCCCTCACGCCATCGAGCGAGAGGACGGCACGTGAGGTTCGAAGTACTGGGAACGTTCAACATCTCTTCGGGTTCGCGGTCGGTCCCGCTGCACGGCCGGATGAGAAGAACCCTCCTCGGCGTGCTGCTGGTCCGGGCGAACACCTACGTGCCGGTGAACGTGCTCACCGAGGCCCTGTGGGACAGCCGGTGGGAGCCCCGGGCGGTGCCGAAGCTGCACTGGCACGTCCACAAGCTGCGCCAAGCCCTGCCCGAAGGCGACCGGCTCGGGTTCGACAACGGCGGCTACCGGCTGGAGGTCCACCCCGGCGAACTCGACGTCGAGACCTTCGAGACGCTCGGCAGCCAGGCACTGAAGTCCGCGGACCCCGCGCAGCGCGCGTCGCTGATCCGGCAGGCCCTCACGCACTGGCACGGCGCGCCCTACGACGGCTTGGACGTCCCGATGCTTTCGGACGAGACGATGCGCCTCTCGGAGCACCGTCTGGTCCTGCTCGAAGAGCTCTACCAGGCGGAACTGAACCTCGGCAGGCACGCGAGTGCGGCGGTCGAGCTGGCGGACCTGGTGCGGCGGCATCCCTTGCGGCAGCGTGCCCAGTACCTCCTGATGGACGCTCTTTGGCGAGCCGGGCGCACCTCCGACGCCCTGGCGGCGTACCGGCGTGCGCGCCGGTTCTCGGTCGATCAGCTCGGCCTCGAACCGGGGCCGGAACTGCGGTTGCTGGAGCGGAGGATCCTCGCCGGCGAGGTCGCGGGGGCCGGTGCGCACCGTGCCCCGGCGTTGCTTCACCGGACCAGGTGACCCTACGGGGCGTCGCTTTGCTCCCGCTTGGCCGAAGTGTCTCAGCGGAGTCGGGTTAGTGTTCGGGTATGTCCCGAGCGAGTCTTGACAAGGATCCGCACGAAGTCGCCGCCATGTTCGACGACGTCGCGGACGGCTACGACCGCGCGAATTCGTTCATGACCTTCGGCTTCGACCGTCGTTGGCGCACCATCACCGCCCGGGTGCTGGACGCCAAACGCGGCGAGAAGGTGCTGGACCTCGCGGCGGGCACCGGCGTGTCCACCGTCGAGTACGCGCGCAACGGCGCCTGGTGCCTCGCCGCGGACTTCTCTGTCGGCATGCTGAAGGCGGGCAAGCACCGCGGCGTCCCGATGGTGGCCGCCGACGCGCTGAAGCTGCCGTTCGCCGACGACAGCTTCGACGCGGTGACCATCTCCCTCGCGCTGCGGAACTTCGTCGACACCAAGGCCGCGCTCACCGAGATCGCGCGAGTGGTCAAACCGGGCGGCCGGCTGGTGATCTGCGAGGTGTCGACGCCCACATTCCCGCCCATCCGGTTCCTGCACCGCAAGTTCATCCTGCGGTTGCTCACCTGGGTCGGCAGCCGGACCTCGTCGAACCCCGAGGCGTACTCCTACCTGGCCGAATCCATGCTGGCGTGGCCCGACCAGCGGACGCTGGGGGAGATCATCGCGAGCGCCGGATGGACCGAGGTGGAGTGGCTGAACCTCACGTTCGGCGTCGTCGCCATCCACCGCGCCAAAAAGCCGACTGTAAATTCATAGCCATGACACGTCGCAACCCTGACCACGACGCCGAGGTCATCGTCGTCGGTGCCGGTCCGGCCGGGTCCACCGCCGCCACGTACCTCGCCCGCGCGGGCGTCGACGTGCTGCTGCTGGAGAAGACCGAGTTCCCGCGCGAGAAGGTGTGCGGCGACGGCCTGACCCCGCGCGGCGTCAAGCAGCTCATCGACCTGGGGATCGACACCAGCGAGGACGCGGGCTGGGTGCACAGCCGCGGCCTGCGGATCCTCACCGGCGAGCTGACGCTGGAGCTCGACTGGCCGGATCTGACCAGCTACCCGCCCTACGGCGTCTCGCGGACCCGGCAGGACTTCGACGACCTGCTCGCGAAGACCGCGGTCACGGCAGGCGCGCGGCTCTACGAGCGCACCACCGTCACCGGCGCGATCACCGGCCCCACCGGCCGCGTGATCGGCGTCGAGGCGAAGGTCGGCCCGGAGAAGACGCCGGTCAGCTACCGCGCTCCGCTGGTCCTGGCCTGCGACGGCGTCTCCGCGCGGCTCGCGCTGAGCGTCGGCATCCAGAAGAACGAGAAGCGCCCGATGGGCGTCGCGGTGCGGCAGTACTACAAGAGCCCGCGCCACGACGACCCGTTCATCGAGGGCCACCTGGAGCTGTGGGACCGCTCGGACCCGCGCGACCCCAAGCTGCTGCCCGGCTACGGCTGGGCGTTCCCGCTGGGCGACGGCACGGTGAACGTCGGCCTCGGCATGCTGTCGACGTCGGCCGCGTTCCGCAGCACCGACTACCGCGCGCTGCTGCGCCAGTGGCTCGACGGGACGCCCGAGGAATGGGGCTACCGCGAGGAGAACGCCATCGGCAAGGTCGGCGGCGCCGGTCTCCCGATGGGCTTCAACCGCACCCCGCACTACCGCGACGGCCTGCTGCTGCTGGGCGACGCGGGAGGCATGGTCAGCCCGTTCAACGGCGAGGGCATCTCGGCCGCGATGGAGTCCGCACAGCTGGCGTCGGAGTTCGTCGTGCAGGCGCTGGCGCGGCGCGAAGGACCTTCGCGCGAGCGGGCGCTGGAGGGCTACCCGCGCGCCGTCGGGGAGCTCATGGGCGGCTACTACCGGCTCGGCAACGTGTTCGCGAAGCTGATCGGGAAGCCGAAGGTCATGCACGCCGCGACGAAGTACGGGCTGCGGATCAACTCGATCCTTCCGTTGGTCTACAAGGGACTTTCGGGCTGCTACGACGCCAAGGGCGGAGACGGCGTGGACCGCCTCATCGCCGCTCTGGCCCGCGCCACCCCCACCCCGCGCTGACGCCCGGAACTCGCGTGAAGGCCCCCTTCCCTCGGCTCAGCCGAGGGAAGGGGGCCTTCACGCGCTTGGGAGCAGGTGCGGCGGTGATGAGGTGGGTCGGGGTGGTCGTGAGTGGTAAGTGTCGTTAGAACGGCATTTACCACTCACGACCACCCCGACCCACGCCTCACCGCAGGCTCGTCCACCCCGGCTCCCACCTGCGCCGGACCACACGTCTGGACCAGTCACGGGTACTCCGCGCAGTGGTATCGGTCACAGGACAAACGTGGTCAATCGGACGTCCCGAGTCGATCTTCGGAACGACGTCGCAGGTCACCGGTACCGCACGCGAGAAGAAACCGTGCTGGCCGTGCGGTCAAGTTAGGGCAGCCTTATAGCACGGGGCCTAGGGACAAGAATGTGAGTCACGTCCTACACTCCCCCCATGCTTTGTGAATCGCTTCACATCCTCGACGGGAGGCTTGTGAACTATTTCACAAGCAAGGGGGCCGTCATGCACGGCCCGTAAGGGTTGCCTAACCCTCGGCGGTGTGACCCAGGTGACTTAGGGTGCCGACCGAGGGAAGCGGTGAACCCCGACTCGAAAACCGCAGCGGCGCGGAAAGGATGGCGAAAACCCCGTGCTGATGTTGCCCGTGCTGACCCAGGCGAGCACCCCTTCGGTGCCCAACCTGGACATGTACCTCCCCTTGGTCCTCCTGTTCGTCCTCGCTCTCGGATTCGCGGTGCTTTCGGTGCTGCTCGGCCCGCTCGTCGGCCCGAGCCGTCCCAACAAGGCGAAGCTCGCGGCCTACGAATGCGGTATCGAACCGTCACCGCAGCCGGTCGTCGGCGGCGGCCGGATGCCCATCGCGTACTACATCACCGCGATGCTGTTCATCCTGTTCGACATCGAGATGGTCTTCCTCTACCCGTTCGCGGTCTCCGCGGACGCGCTGGGCATGTTCGGCCTGGTGGAGATCGTGCTGTTCATCGCGACGGTCGGTTTCGCGTACGCCTACGTGTGGCGTCGCGGCGGCCTGGATTGGAACTAGAGAAGCATGGGCCTCGAAGAAAAACTCCCCAACGGCATCCTCCTGGCCAGTCTCGAAGGCCTGGTGAACTGGGCCCGCAAGAACTCGATGTGGCCAGCCACCTTCGGTCTCGCCTGCTGCGCGATCGAAATGATGACCGTCGGCGGTTCCCGGTACGACATCGCGCGTTTCGGCATGGAGCGCTTCAGCGCGACGCCGCGCCAGGCGGATCTGATGATCGTCGCCGGCCGCGTCACGCAGAAGATGGCGCCGGTGCTGCGCCAGATCTACGACCAGATGGCCGAGCCCAAGTGGGTGCTGGCGATGGGCGTCTGCGCCTCGTCCGGCGGGATGTTCAACAACTACGCCGTGGTGCAGGGCGTCGACCACATCGTCCCGGTCGACATGTACCTCCCCGGCTGCCCGCCGCGCCCCGAAATGCTGCTCGACGCGATCCTGAAGCTGCACGCCAAGATCCAGGACGAGCCGATCAACGCCCGCCGGGCCGCGATCCGCGCCGCCAGCGGTGAGCGCACCGAGCTGATCGCCTCCTCGATCAAGTACGCGAAGAAGTGAGCGACGTGCCCGAAGACAACACCCCCGAAGAGACCCCGGAAACGGGCGGCGAGCAGTCCAGCGCCGACCGGCCCGAAGGCGGCCTGGAGCCGCAAGGCGTCCGCCCGGCCGAGCCGGTCGTCACCGGTAAAGAGCGCCAGGGCATGTTCGGCGTGCACGGCACCGGTGACACCTCCGGTTACGGCGGCGTCCGGCTCCCCGCGTTCAGCCCGCCCCCGGCGGAGCGCCCGTACGGCGGCTGGTTCGACGAATTCGCCGACGAGTTCTCCGCGGCCTTGGCGGACAACAAGGTTCCGGCCAGTGCGATCCAGCAGACCACGGTGGACCGCGGCGAGATCACCTTCTACGTCGTCCGCGAACACCTCGTCGAGATCGCCAGGACCCTGCGCGACGACGCCGGTCTCCGCTTCGAGTTGCTGAGCTCGGTGTCCGGTGTGGACTACGGCGTGGACGTCCCGCAGCGGCTGCACTCGGTCTACCACTTCACGTCGATGACCTACCGCCGCCGGATCCGCGTCGAGGTCACCCTCGACATCGAGGACCCGCACGTCCCGTCGCTGGTCGGGCTCTACCCGACCGCCGACTGGCAGGAGCGGGAAGCCTGGGACATGTTCGGCATCGTCTACGACGGGCACCCCGCGCTCACCCGCATCCTCATGCCGGACGACTGGGACGGTCACCCCCAGCGCAAGGACTACCCGCTCGGCGGGATCCCGGTCGAATACAAGGGCGCGGAGATCCCGCCGCCGGACCAGCGGAGGTCTTACTCGTGAGCATTCACGAAGAAGCAACGGAAGTCCCCGAGGCCGACTCGCGCGACACCACCGAAGGCCGCGTCTACACCGTTTCCGGTGGTGACTGGGAAGACCTCATCGAGGACTCCCGCCACGACGAGCGCATGGTCATCAACATGGGCCCGCAGCACCCGTCGACGCACGGCGTGCTCCGGCTCGTGCTGGAGATGGAGGGCGAGACCGTCACCCAGCTCCGCTCGGTCATCGGCTACCTGCACACCGGGATCGAGAAGAACTGCGAGTACCGCACGTGGACCCAGGGCGTCACCTTCGTGACGCGCATGGACTACCTCGCGCCGCTCTCCACCGAACTCTCGTACTGCCTCGGCGTCGAGAAGCTGCTCGGCATCCAGGCCCCGCGCCGTGCCGAGCTGCTGCGCGTGATGCTGCTGGAGATCAACCGCATCGGTTCGCACCTGGTCTACATCGCCACCGGCGGTATGGAACTCGGCGCAACCACGGCGATGACGCTCGGTTTCCGTGAGCGTGAAGAGGTCCTGCACCTGCTGGAGCACCTCACCGGTCTCCGGATGAACCACGCGTTCATCCGCCCCGGCGGTCTCGCGCAGGACATGCCGGCCGACTACCAAGAGGTCGTCAGCGCGTTCGTCAAGACGATGGACGAGC
The DNA here is from genome assembly GCF_001995215.1 of Amycolatopsis azurea DSM 43854. Classification (GTDB taxonomy): domain Bacteria; phylum Actinomycetota; class Actinomycetes; order Mycobacteriales; family Pseudonocardiaceae; genus Amycolatopsis; species Amycolatopsis azurea. Next base: position 231,823 of record NZ_MUXN01000014.1, on the reverse strand, counting down.
GGCTTCCCTTGTACGACAAGCTCTTCACCGGTCAGCCGATCTGGCGCAACCGGCTCAAGGGCGTCGGGTACCTGCCGGTCGACGCGTGCCTCGCGCTCGGCGTCACCGGTCCGGTGCTGCGCAGCGCGGGCCTCCCGTGGGACATGCGCAAGACCGAGCCGTACTCCCGCTACGACGAGTTCGAGTTCGACATCCCGACCTCGACCGACGCGGACTGCTGGGCGCGGTACCTGATCCGCGTCGAGGAGATGCACCAGAGCCTGCGGATCATCAAGCAGTGCCTGAAGAAGCTCGAGCCGGGCCCGGTCATGGTCGAGGACAAGAAGGTCGCCTGGCCCGCGCAGCTCTCGATCGGCAGCGACGGCATGGGCAACTCGCTGGAGCACGTCCGCAAGATCATGGGCCAGTCGATGGAATCGCTGATCCATCACTTCAAGCTGGTCACCGAGGGCTTCAAGGTCCCGCCGGGCCAGACCTACACGGCGGTCGAATCGCCGCGCGGTGAGCTCGGGGTGCACCTGGTCTCCGACGGCGGCACCAGGCCGCTGCGGGTCCACGTGCGCGAACCGAGTTTCGTGAACCTGCAGTCGATGCCCGCGATGGCCGAAGGCGGCCTGGTGGCGGACGTGATCGCCGCCATCGCCTCGATCGACCCCGTCATGGGGGGAGTGGACCGATGACCCAAGCATCCGAACAGGCCGCGGCCGACGACGTCTTCGATGCGGACACCTACGCCAAGGCGCAGGACCTGATCTCGCGTTACCCGCAGTCGCGGTCGGCGCTGCTGCCGATGCTGCACCTGGTGCAGTCGGTGCAGGGGTACGTGAGCCAGGAGGGCATCGCCTTCTGCGCGAAGAACCTGGACCTGTCCGACGCCGAGGTCAGCGCGGTCGCGACGTTCTACACCATGTACAAGCGCCGTCCGTGCGGCGAGCACCTGGTGAGCGTCTGCACGAACACGCTCTGCGCGGCCATGGGCGGCGACGCGATCTACGAGAAGCTCCAGACGCACCTCGGTTCCGAGGAGAAGCCGCTGGAGCACAACGAGACCGCGGGCACGCCGAACGAGCCGGGTTCGATCACCCTCGAACACGCCGAATGCCTCGCGGCCTGTGACCTCGCCCCGGTCATCCAGGTCAACTACGAGTACTTCGACAACCAGACCGAGGAAAAGGCCGTCGCGCTGGTCGACGCGTTGCAGGCGGGCAAGAAGCCCGCTCCGACGCGCGGCGCGCCGCTGACGAGCTTCAAGGGCGCCGAACTCCAGCTCGCCGGGTTCTTCCCGGAGGACGCGCAGCAGTACCGCACGGACGTCGACGGTCCTTCGCAGGCCGTCGAAACCCTGCGGGGAGCGCAGGTCGCGCAGGACCGCGGCTGGACCGCGCCCGCGATGAAGGACGTCCCGCTCCCCGAAGTGGAGAAGAAGTAATGGCCGATCCCATCACTCCGGTCCTCACGAAGCGCTGGCTTTCGCCCAACTCGTGGACGATCCAGTCCTACGAAGCCCTTGAGGGCTACACCGCGATCCGCAAGGCGCTCAAGGCCACTCCCGAGCAGATCGTCCAGCTGGTCAAGGACTCCGGCCTCCGCGGCCGGGGCGGCGCGGGCTTCCCGGCCGGCATCAAGTGGTCCTTCATGCCGCCGAACGAGGACAAGCCGCACTACCTCGTCATCAACGCCGACGAGGGCGAGCCGGGCACCTGCAAGGACATCCCGCTGATGATGGCGGACCCGCACTCGCTGATCGAGGGCTGCGTCATCGCCTCGTACGCGATGCGTTCGCACCACTGCTTCATCTACGTCCGCGGCGAGGCGCTGCACTGCATCCGCCGTCTCAACGCGGCCGTGCGCGAGGCCTACGACGCCGGTTACCTCGGCAAGAACATCCTCGACTCCGGATTCGACCTCGACATCACCGTGCACGCGGGCGCCGGGGCGTACATCTGCGGTGAGGAGACGGCGCTGCTGGACTCGCTGGAAGGCCGCCGCGGCCAGCCGCGGCTCAAGCCGCCGTTCCCGGCCGCCGCCGGTCTCTACGCGGCGCCGACCACGGTCAACAACGTCGAGACCATCGCCAGCGCGCCATACATCATCAACGGCGGTTCGGACTGGTTCCGCCAGATGGGCCGCGAGAAGTCGCCCGGCCCGAAGATCTACTCGATCTCCGGCCACGTCGAGAACCCCGGCCAGTACGAATGCCCGCTCGGCACCACGCTGCGCGAGCTGCTCGACATGGCGGGCGGCATGAAGGACGGCGTCCCGCTGAAGTTCTGGACGCCGGGTGGTTCGTCCACGCCGATGTTCACCGCCGAGCACCTCGATGTTCCGCTGGACTTCGAAGGCGCGGCGGAAGCCGGGTCGATGCTGGGCACGACGGCCGTGCAGGTCTTCAACGACACCGTTTCCGTGCCGTGGGCCGTGATGAAGTGGACGCAGTTCTACGAGCACGAGTCCTGCGGCAAGTGCACGCCTTGCCGTGAGGGCACGTACTGGCTGGCGCAGATCCTGGAGCGCATGGTCGAGGGCAAGGGCACCGAGGAGGACATCGACACCCTGCTCGACGTCTGCGACAACATCCTCGGCCGCTCGTTCTGCGCGCTCGGCGACGGCGCGGTCTCGCCGATCCAGAGCGGGATCAAGTACTTCCGGGACGAGTTCCTGGCTTTGTGTCAAGCAAACAAGCGCGAATTGGTGGGGGCGCAGGCATGACGATCGCACCCGACAAGCCCGGTACGTCCACAGAGGACACTCCGGTCCCCGAGGGCCACGTCAAGCTGGTCATCGACGGTGAAGAGGTCATCGCGCCCAAGGGCGAGCTGCTGATCCGCACCGCCGAACGGCTCGGCACGGTCATCCCGCGCTTCTGCGACCACCCGCTGCTCGACCCGGCGGGCGCCTGCCGCCAGTGCCTGGTCGAGGTCGAAATGGGCGGCCGTCCGATGCCGAAGCCGCAGGCCTCGTGCACCATGACGGTCGCCGACGGCATGGTCGTGAAGACCCAGCTGACCTCGCCTGTCGCGGACAAGGCCCAGCAGGGTGTGATGGAGCTGCTGCTCATCAACCACCCGTTGGACTGCCCGATCTGCGACAAGGGCGGCGAGTGCCCGCTGCAGAACCAGGCGCTCGCGCACGGCCGCGCGGAATCCCGCTTCGTCGACACGAAGCGGACGTTCCCGAAGCCGCTGCCGATCTCGTCGCAGGTGCTGCTGGACCGCGAGCGTTGCGTGCTCTGCCAGCGCTGCACCCGGTTCTCCCGTGAGATCGCCGGCGACCCGTTCATCGAGCTCCTCGAACGCGGCGCGCACCAGCAGATCGGCACCGCCGAGACCGCGGACGTGCTGGACCTGGCTTCGCGGACGACGTCGGGCCAGCCGTTCCAGTCGTACTTCTCCGGCAACGTCATCCAGATCTGCCCGGTCGGCGCGCTGACGTCGGCCGCGTACCGGTTCCGTTCGCGGCCGTTCGACCTGGTGTCCTCGCCGAGCGTGTGCGAGCACTGCTCGTCCGGCTGCGCCGAGCGGACCGACTTCCGCCGCGGCAAGGTCATGCGGAAGCTCGCGGGCGACGACCCCGAGGTCAACGAAGAGTGGATCTGCGACAAAGGCCGGTTCGGCTTCCGTTACGCCACCGCCGACGACCGCATCCGCCGTCCGCTGGTCCGCGACGCCGACGGCGTGCTGGCCGAGGCTTCCTGGACCGACGCGCTGCGCGCGGCCGCCGAAGGGCTGGCCAAGGCGCGTGACGGCAAGGGCGCCGCGGTGCTGACCGGCGGCAGGTTGACGGTCGAGGACGCCTACGCGTACTCGAAGTTCGCGCGGATCGCCTTGGGCACCAACGACATCGACTTCCGGTCCCGTCCGCATTCGGCCGAGGAACTGAGCTTCCTCGCCTCGCACGTGGTCGGGACGACGCCGGAAAGCGGCGTCACCTTCCGCGAGATCGAGCGGGCGCGCACGGTGCTGTGCGTCGCGTTCGAGCCGGAGGACGAGGCGCCGATCGTGTTCCTCCGGCTGCGCAAGGCGGCTCGCAAGAACCGCACCCGCGTCGTCCACTTGGGACAGTGGACCACTTCCTCGGTCCGCAAGACCTTCGGCGAGCTGCTGGCCTGCGCGCCGGGTGCCGAGGCCGCCGCGATCGACGGCATCGCGCAGCACGCGCAGGACGTCGACCAGGCGCTGGCGTCGGAAGGCGCGGTGATCCTCGTCGGCGAGCGTGCCGCCGAGGTCCCCGGTCTCTTCTCGGCCCTGCACCGGCTGGTGGAGCGCACCGGCGCCCGGCTCGCGTGGATCCCGCGTCGCGCGGGTGAACGCGGTGCCCTGGCGGCGGGCGCGGCGCCGACGCTGCTGCCCGGTGGCCGTTCGGTCACCGACGCCGCGGCTCGCGCCGAGGTCGAAAAGGCTTGGGGCGTCACGCTTCCCGCCACGGCGGGCCGCGACACCACCGCGATCCTCAAGGCCGTTTCCGGCAACGACCTCGACGGCCTGCTCGTCGGCGGCGTCGACCCGGACGACCTGCCGGACCCGGAGCTGGCCCGCCGCGCGCTCGAGAACGCGAAGTTCGTGGTGAGCCTGGAGCTGCGGCCCAGCGCGGTCACCGAGCACGCGGACGTCGTCCTCCCGATCGCCCCGGCGGTCGAGAAGGCGGGCAGCTACCTGAACTGGGAAGGCCGTCGCCGCGAGTTCGCCGTCACCCTCGAAGGCACCGGCGCCCTGCCGGACTGCCGGGTGCTCGACACCCTCGCCGTCGAGATGGACGCCGACCTGTTCACCCAGACCCCGGCCGCTTCGGCCGCGGATCTGGCGAAGCTGCCCGGAAAGACCGAGCCCGCCACCTTCGAGCCCGTGGCCGCTTCCGCCGCCGCGGTCGCGGGTGACGGCAAGGTCCTCCTCGCCACCTGGCGGCAGCTGATCGACAACGGTTCGCTGCAGGACGACGAGCCGCACCTCAAGGGCACGCAGCGCGACGTCGTCGCCAAGCTCTCGGCCAAGACCGCCGAAGGCCTGGGCGGCAGCGTGAAGGTCTCCACCGAACGCGGTTCCATCACGTTGCCGATCGAGGTCGCGGACCTGCCGGACGGCGTCGTGTGGCTCCCGGGCAACTCCGACGGCTCGGCCGTCCGCGCTTCCCTGAGCGCGGGCCATGGTTCGGCCGTTTCGCTCACCAGGGTGGAGGCGTGAGTTCGATGTTGCTCTGCTCAGGCGACCGAGCACGACGCCGCGCGCTGGCCGAAGGCCCCGCTATCGCGGCGGCAGGGCGCCCCGACTCGTCAGCTGTGCCGGGAGCGCCCAAGTGCGCCCTGGCGACGCGATCGCGGTCGCGCGGCTTTGAAGAATGCCGAGGTGAGAAGTGACTCCGTTGCTCAGCCAGATGCCGGACGCCGCCGAGCGGGCGGCGCTGCTGGCGGACGACCCGTTGTGGCTGATCCTGATCAAGACGGTCGTCATCCTGCTGATCGGCCCGATCCTGACGATCTTCCTGATCGTCTGGGAGCGCAAGGCGGTCGGCCGGATGCAGAACCGGCCCGGCCCGAACCGCGTCGGCCCCGGCGGCTACCTGCAGTCCCTGGCGGACGCGATCAAGCTGCCGTTCAAGGAACAGATCATCCCGGACACCGCCGACCGCAAGGTGTACTTCCTCGCGCCGGTGATCTCCGCGGTGCCGGCGCTGATCGCGCTGGCGGCGATCCCGTTCGGCCCGGTGGTCTCGATCTTCGGCGAGCGGACCGTGCTCCAGCTGGTCGACCTGCCGGTCGGCGTGCTGGTGATCCTGGCCTGCTCCTCGATCGGCGTGTACGGCCTGGTGCTGGCCGGCTGGTCGTCCGGTTCCCCGTATCCGCTGCTCGGCGGGCTGCGAAGCGCGGCTCAGGTGATCTCCTACGAGATCGCGATGGGTCTCTCCATCGTCGGCGTCATCCTCTACGCGGGTTCGATGTCGACCTCGGCGATCGTCGAGTCGCAGCAGAGCGGTTGGTACTTCTACCTGCTGCTGCCGAGTTTCGTGATCTACCTGATCTCCATGGTCGGTGAGACCAACCGCGCCCCGTTCGACCTCCCCGAGGCCGAATCCGAGCTGGTCGGCGGTTTCCACACCGAGTACAGCTCGATGAAGTTCGCGATGTTCTTCCTCGCCGAGTACGTCAACATGGTGATCGTTTCGGCGTTCGCGACCACGTTGTTCCTCGGTGGCTGGAAGTTCCCGTTCGTCAGCGCGGATCACGCGCTGAACCAGGGCTGGCTCCCGCTGCTGTGGTTCACCGCGAAGCTGTTCATCCTGCTGTTCGGCTTCATCTGGCTGCGCGGCACGCTGCCGCGGCTGCGGTACGACCAGTTCATGCGGCTGGGCTGGAAGGTCCTGGTGCCGGTCAACCTGGTCTGGATCGTCGTGATCGTCACGGTCCGCGCGATCAAGAACTCGGGCGGGCTGTCCACCCCGCAGATCCTCATCGGCGGGGGCGCGCTCATCCTCGTCGTCGTCATCCTGAGCCTGCTGCTGCCGGACAAGAAGATCCCGGACGAAGACTACGTCCCGGTGACCGGCGGCGGGTTCCCCGTGCCGCCGCTCGACCTGCAGGTCCCGGAGCACACTCCGCGTCAGAAGGCCCTCGCGAAGGCCGAAGCCCGGGCTGCCAAGCGCAAGCCCGCGGCGGTTTCCAGTGGAAGGGAGGCCGGCGATGGGGATTCTTGATCCCATCAAGGGTTTCGGTGTCACCTTCGGCATGATGTTCAAGAAGGTCGCCACCGAGGAGTACCCGGAGGCGGGCGCCCCCGCGGCTCCGCGCTACCACGGCAGGCACCAGCTCAACCGGCATCCGGACGGGTTGGAGAAATGCGTCGGCTGCGAGCTGTGCGCGTGGGCCTGCCCGGCGGACGCGATCTTCGTCGAAGGCGGCGACAACACCGAAGAGGCACGGTTCTCTCCCGGTGAGCGGTACGGCGCCGACTACCAGATCAACTACCTGCGCTGCATCGGCTGCGGGTTGTGCGTCGAGGCCTGCCCGACCCGGTCCCTGACGATGATCAACTTCTACGAGCTGGCCGACGACGACCGGCAGCGGTTGATCTACACCAAGGAAGACCTCCTCGCGCCGCTGCTGCCCGGCATGGAGCAGCCGCCGCACCCGATGCGGCTGGGCGAGAACGAGCAGGACTACTACGTCAACGGCCCCGAGCTGGCTCGCAAGCCCACCGAGTCGACGGAGGCCGTCAAGTGATCACGGCTCTCCTCGCCCAGGCGCCGGACGTCTCCGCCGGGATCACCACAGGCGAGACCATCGCGTTCTGGGTGCTCGGCCCGCTCGCGCTGCTCGGCGGCCTCGGCATGATCTTCTCCCGCAACGCCGTGCACTCGGCGCTGTGGCTGGTCCTGACGATGCTGTGCCTCGGCGCGCTGTACATGATCCAGCAGGCGCCGTTCCTCGGCTTCACGCAGATCATCGTCTACACCGGCGCGATCATGATGCTGTTCCTGTTCGTGCTGATGCTGGTCGGCCGGGAGAGCTCGGACTCGGTCGTCGAAGTGCTGCGCGGGCAGCGGGTCATGGCGACCCTGCTCGGCATCGGTACCGGCGGGCTGCTCGCCGCGGGTCTCGCCCGCGCGCTGGCCAACGTCACCCCGGCGCTGCCGCGCGACCCGGCGAACCTCGACGGCGGCGGCCCCGGCGGGCTGGGACGGCTGATCTTCACCAAGTACCTGTTCCCGTTCGAGCTCACCTCGGCGCTGCTGATCACCGCCGCGCTCGGCGCGATGGTGCTCGCCTTCACCGACCGGCACGCCAAGGGCGGCAAGAAGTCGCAGAAGGAACTCGTCGTCGACCGGTTCACCGGCAAGCACGACCGGCCTTCGCCGCTGCCCGGCCCGGGTGTCTTCGCGACGGCCAACTCGGTCGCCACCCCGGCGCTGCTGCCGGACGGCTCGATCGCCCCGGAGTCGCTCTCGGAGATCATCGAGTCGACTTCGGCCTCGCAGCTGGAGAACGAGCGCAAGCAGGTGACCGGCTCGGAACCGGGCCCGGACGCGCACGCGCTCGTCGGCAAGAAAGAAGGGGACGAGGAATGACCCCGACGTACTACCTGCTCCTGTCCGCGCTGCTGTTCGCCATCGGCGCGGTCGGGGTGCTGGTGCGCCGCAACGCGATCGTCGTGTTCATGTGCATCGAGCTGATGCTGAACGCGGCGAACCTGTCCCTGGTCACGTTCGCCCGGATCAACGGGTCGCTCGACGGCCAGGTCATGGCGTTCTTCGTGATGGTCGTCGCCGCCGCCGAGGTCGTGGTGGGGCTCGCGATCATCATGGCGATCTTCCGCACCCGGCGCTCGGCCTCGGTCGACGACACCAACCTGCTGAAGTACTAGGAGTGCCGAGTTGACCGCATCATCGTGGCTGCTGGTGGCCTTCCCTGCCCTCGGCGCCCTCATCCTTCTGCTGGCCGGTAAACGAGCCCGGGGCTGGGGACACCTCCTCGGCAGCGCGACCGTCTCACTGTCCTTCGTGTACGGCCTGATCCTCTTCTTCACGGCCGACACGAAGGCCACCGCGGACGTCAAGCTGTTCTCGTGGATCCCGGTTTCGGCGCTGCAGGTCGACTTCGGGCTCCGGATCGACGCGCTTTCGCTGACGTTCGTGCTGCTGATCACCGGCGTCGGCATGCTGATCCACTTCTACTCGATCGGCTACATGGCCGAGGACCGCGACCGTTCGCGGTTCTTCGCCTACCTCAACCTGTTCGTCGCCTCGATGCTGATCCTGGTGCTGGGCAACAGCTTCGTGACGCTGTACCTCGGCTGGGAAGGTGTCGGCCTCGCGTCGTACCTGCTCATCGGCTGGTACCAGGACCGCCCGTCCGCGGCCACCGCGGCGAAGAAGGCGTTCCTGATGAACCGCGTCGGTGACGTCGGGCTCGCGCTGGCGATCTTCCTGATGTTCAAGTACGTCGGGAGCACCGGCTACGCCGAGGTCTTCGGCGCGATCGACAAGATCCCGACCGGCGCGATCACCGCCATCGCGATCCTCCTGCTGCTGGGCGCCTGCGGTAAGTCCGGCCAGTTCCCGCTGCAAGCCTGGCTTCCCGACGCGATGGAGGGCCCGACCCCGGTCTCGGCCCTCATCCACGCCGCGACGATGGTCACCGCCGGCGTCTACCTGGTCGCCCGCGCGCACGAGATCTTCAACGCCACCCCGGACGGCCGCCTGATCGTCACCCTCGTCGGAACGGTCACGCTGCTCATCGGGTGCATCATCGGTTGCGCGTACGACGACATCAAGAAGGTCCTGGCGTACTCCACGGTCAGCCAGATCGGGTACATGATGCTCGCCGTCGGCCTCGGGCCGGTCGCCTACGCGCTCGGCATCATGCACCTGGTGGCGCACGGTTTCTTCAAGGCCGGGCTGTTCCTCGGGGCCGGTTCGGTCATGCACGCCATGAACGACGAGGTCGACATGCGGAAGTACGGCGGGCTGCGCAAGCACCTGCCGGTCACCTTCTGGACCTTCACCCTCGGCTACCTGGCGCTGATCGGCATCCCGCCGCTTTCGGGCTTCTTCACCAAGGACGCGATCATCGAAGCGGCGCTGAGCCAGGGCGGCTGGCGCGGCTGGGTGATGGGCGGCGCGGCACTGCTCGGCGCCGGGCTCACCGCGTTCTACATGACGCGCCTGATGGTGATGACCTTCTTCGGCAAGGAACGCTGGAAGGAGATCAAGTCCAGCGACGGCCGCGACTTCCACCCGCACGAAAGCCCCGCGGTGATGAAGTGGCCGATGATCGTCCTGGCCGTCGGTTCGCTCGGCGCCGGTGCGTTCTTCGCCCTCGGCGACCGGTTCGCCGAATGGCTTTCGCCGGTGGTCGGTCCGCTCGAAGAGGGTGGCCACAGTGTCATCCCGCACCTGCTGGTCCCGTTCCTCACCGTGGCGCTGTCCGTGCTCGGCGCGGTGGCGGCGTGGCTCTTCGTCGGCCGCAAGGACGTTCCGGTGGAACGCCCCGAGCGGGTCTCCGCCGTGGTCAAGGCCGCGCGCAACGACCTCTACGGCAACACCCTGAACGAGACGCTGGTCGCCCGTCCGGGCACCTGGCTCGCCCGCGCGCTGGTCTACGTGGACAACCGCGGCGTCGACGGCGCGGTCAACGGCCTCGCCGCCGGGCTCGGCGGCGGATCCGGGCGCCTGCGCCGCCTGCAGACCGGCTTCGTCCGCTCGTACGCACTGTCCATGCTGGGCGGCACATTCCTGCTTCTGGCGGCACTCCTGCTGGTGAGGTTCTCCTGATGACCTGGGTTCTCGCATCCATCCTGCTGCCGCTGCTCGGTGCGGCGGTCGTCGCCGGGATGAAGAAAAACGACAGGCTGGCGACACTCACCGCGCTCGTGGTGTCCCTCCTGACGTTCCTGCTGGTGATCCCGATGTGGGCGAGCTACGCGCCCGCCGGGGACCGGATCCAGCAGAAGACGTCGATGGACTGGATCCCGAACTTCGGCATCCACATCTCGTTCGGCATCGACGGCATCGCGCTGGTGATGATCGCGGTCATCGGCCTGCTGGTGCCGATCGTGGTCGGTGCGCTGGGCCTGACCGACAAGCTCCCGGCCGGGCGCTCGGCGGGCGGGTTCCTCTCGCTGATCCTGGTGCAGGAGGCGCTGACCATCGCGGTGTTCGCCGCGACCGACGTCTTCCTGTTCTACGTGCTGTTCGAGATCATGCTGATCCCGATGTACTTCCTGATCGGCGGCTACGGCGGCGCGAACCGGCAGTACGCGGCGGTCAAGTTCTTCCTGTACTCGTTCCTCGGCGGCCTGATCATGCTGGCCTCGGCGATCGGGGCGTACTCGCTCGCGTCGGACAAGCTCGGCAAGGGCACCTTCGACTGGGCCACGCTGGTCACCGTCGTCCGCGACGCCCCGACCGGCACCCAGATCTGGCTGTTCCTCGGGTTCTTCCTCGCGTTCGCGATCAAGGCCCCTTTGGTGCCGTTCCACACCTGGCTGCCCGACGCCGCGGGCCAGGCGCCCATCGGCGTCGCGGTGCTGCTGGTCGGCGTGCTGGACAAGGTCGGCACGTTCGGGTTCCTGCGCTACTGCCTCCCGATGTTCCCCGACGCCAGCAAGGAACTCGCGCCGTGGGTGCTGGTGCTCGCCGTCGCGGGTGTCCTCTACGGCTCGATCCTCGCGGCCGGGCAGCGCGACATGAAGCGGTTCATCGCCTACGTGTCGATCGCCCACTTCGGATTCATCGCGCTCGGCATCTTCTCCTTCAACGAGCAGGCGATGGTCGGCTCGGTGTCGTACATGCTGAACCACAGCCTCGCCACCGGCATGCTGATCGTGGTCGTCGGCCTGATCGTGATGCGCGGCGGATCCACCCGGATCTCCGACTACGGCGGCATGGCGAAGGTGACCCCGCTGCTCGGCGGGATGCTCCTCATCGCCGGTCTGTCCACGTTGTCCCTGCCCGGCACGAACTCCTTCATCAGTGAGTTCCTGGTGCTGCTGGGGTCCTTTGTGGACTACCCGGTGTACACGATCATCGCGACGGTCGGCATGGTGCTGGCCGCGGCGTACGTGCTCTGGCTCTACCAGCGCGTCATGCAGGGCCCCGTCCGCGGTGACGCCCTGCTCGGCGCCGGTGGCGGCCCCGGCACGGCCATCGCCCCGGAACTCGGGGCCAAGAAGACCATCAAGGACCTCGGCGGCAAGGAGATCGCGATCCTGGCGCCGATGGTCGTGCTGATCATCGCGCTCGGGTTCTATCCGAAGCCGGTGCTCGACACGATCACCCCGTCGGTGCAGCAGACCATGTCTGCCGTGCAGGGAGGCAAGTAAACCGTGCTCTTCTTGACTCAGGCGCCACCGGTGCAGGTGCCGTCGATCGACTACTTCGCCGTCACGCCGATCCTGATCATCCTCGGGGCCGCGTGTGTCAGCGTGCTGCTCGAAGCCTTCCTGCCCAAGCACATGCGGTGGCCGTCGCAGGTCTTCCTGTCCCTGGTCGGGATCGGGGCGGCAGGCGTCTTCCTGGCCTGGTACGCCAGTTCGTCCGCGCCGAAGGGCGGTGTCACGACCTTCAGCGGCGCGATCGCCGTCGACCGGCCGTCGCTGTTCCTGTGGGGCACGCTGCTGGCGCTGGCGCTGGGCGCGCTGCTGCTGATCGCGGACCGCTCGGTCGAGCCGGGCGGCGCGTTCGTCGCGCAGGCCGGTATCCGCCCGGGCACGGTCCAGGACCGCGCGCAGGTCGGCACCACCGGGATGCAGACCGAGGTCTTCCCGCTGACGCTGTTCGCGCTCGGCGGCATGATGGCGTTCGTCGCGGCCAACGACCTGCTGACCATGTTCATCGCGCTCGAAGTGCTGAGCCTGCCGCTGTACCTGATGTGCGGTCTCGCCCGGCGGCGTCGCCTGCTCTCGCAGGAATCCGCGGTCAAGTACTTCCTGCTCGGCGCGTTCTCGTCGGCGTTCTTCCTCTACGGTCTCGCGCTGCTCTACGGCTACGCGAACTCCGTGAAGCTGTCGGACATCGCCAACGCGGCCGCCGGTTCGGACCGGTCGGACACGCTGTTGTTCGCCGGGCTCGGGCTGCTCGCGGTCGGCCTGCTGTTCAAGGGTTCGGTCGGTCCGTTCCACACCTGGACCCCGGACGTCTACCAAGGCGCGCCGACCCCGGTCACCGCGTTCATGGGTGCCTGCACCAAGGTCGCCGCTTTCGGCGGGATCCTGCGGGTGTTCTCGGTGGCGTTCGAGTCGACCAGCTGGGAATGGCGCGGCGTGCTCTGGGGCGTCGCGATCCTCTCGATGCTGATCGGCGCGGTGCTGGGCCTGACGCAGACCGACGTGAAGCGCATGATCGCCTACTCGTCCATCGCGCACGCCGGGTTCCTGCTCATCGGTGCGATCACGATGACCGAGGAAGGCCTGTCGAGCACGCTGTTCTACCTGCTGGCCTACGGCTTCACCACGCTCGCCGCGTTCGGCGTCGTCTCGCTGGTGCGGGACGGGAACGGCGAGGCGACGCACCTGTCCGCCTGGGCCGGGCTCGCGAAACGGTCTCCGGTGCTGGCGGGCGTGTTCACGTTCCTGCTGCTCGCGCTGGCCGGTATCCCGCTGACCAGTGGTTTCGTCGGCAAGTTCGTGGTGTTCTCGGCGGCCCTGTCCGACGGGATGGCGCCGCTGGTCGTCGTCGCCCTGATCTTCAGCGCCGTCGCCGCGTTCTTCTACCTGCGCGTGATCGTGCTGATGTACTTCTCCGAGCCGGCGCCCGACGGCCCGACCGTCACCGTGCCCGGCGCGTTCACCACGACGGCGATCACGCTCGGCGTCATCGTCACGCTGGTGCTCGGCCTGATCCCGGCGTTCGCCCTCGACTGGGCGGGCTCCGGCGGTTTCGCCCTCAAGTAGTTCTGCTGTCGCGAAAGGCCCCCTCGCTGTCGTGAGGGGGCCTTTTCGTGTCAGAGTTCGTGTCAGAGCGACGTCAGGGTGGTGTCAGGCCGGATCGCGATAGTTCTCTCATGACCAAGAACAGCACCGCCTCGACCCTCACCTCCACCGCCGCCTGGACCGGGATGCTCCCGGTCGAAGACACCGAGCTGGCCGTCACCGACACCGGCGGCACCGGCATCCCGGTCGTCTACCTCAACGGCCAGTTCGCGACTCAGGGCTACTGGAAGCGGATCCTCGCCGACCTGGGATCGGACTTCCGCCACATCACCTTCGACGAGCGGGCGCGCGGCAAGTCCGGGCGTTCGGCCGACTACTCCTTCGAAGCCGCCGTCCGCGACGTCGACGCCGTCCTCGCGGCCCGCGGAGTGGAGAAGGCGGTCGTGGTGGGCTGGTCCTACGGCGCGGTCGTCGCCGCGCACTGGGCGGCCCGCAACCCGGAGCGGACCCTGGGCGCCGTCATGGTCGACGGCGCGTTCCCGCACGACTGGCTCGACGACGCCATGGAGGCACGGATCCGCAAACTGTTCAAGCGACTGAACCTGTTCATGCCGCTGCTGCGCCCGACCGGCCTGACGCCGCGCATGTCCGCCGCGCAGCAGGCGGAGAGCAACATCGAGCTCGGCAAGCTCTCGCGGGAGCGCGAGCTGGGCCCGGTGCTCGACGGCATCACCGTGCCGACGCGCTACGTCGTCGCCTCGGGAACTTCCCTCGGCAGCAAGGGCGACGAACAAGAGAAGATCCGGGCCGGCCTCGACGCGGTGACCGAGCGCAACCCGAACATCAAGGTGAGCGCGAAGGTCGACAGCAACCACGGCGCGCTGCTGAAGAAGGACTTCGGCGCCATTTCCGCCGCGATCCGCGAAGTCGCCCACGTCGGGGAATGACTTGCCGAGGCGCATCGGGCACGGTGCTGGCGATGCCGAAACCGAAGCCCACACCCCAGGCGAGGGCGCTCGCCGAAGGACTACGAGACGCGCGGAGGGCGGCCGGACTGTCCGCCACCGAAGTGGCGGACAGACTGGCGTGGTCCCAATCGACGATCAGCCGGATCGAGACCGGGGCACGGGCGGCGTCCGCCGAAGAGGTTTCGGCACTGCTCGCGGTCTACCGGGTCACCGGTGAACGGCGGAGCGCGCTGCTCACGCTGTCCCGCGACATCGGGCCTTGGTGGTTCGGCGACGTGTCTCTTCAGTGGAAAGCCCTCGCACAGTACGAAAAGGAGGCCACCAAGATCGTCGAATTCGGAACCGTCCTCCTGCCCGGTCTGCTGCAAACGCCGTCTTATGCGAGAGCCGCGGACCTTCCCGCCGCGGCTGTCGAAGCGCGGCGGGAACGACAGAAGATGCTGGGACAGAAGAAGTTCGTCGCTTACATCGACGAAGGGGCACTGCGCCGTCAGGTCGGCGGGCCGCGGGTGATGGCGAACCAGCTCCAGCACCTCGTCGCGATGGCCGACCGGCCCACCGTCGAACTGCGGGTCATCCCCTTCTCAGCCGGAGCACATCCCGGCGGCGCCTACGTCCTGCTGGAATTCGGCGGCACGCGGTCGTTGGTGTACCAGGAACGCCGCCGATACGGGCTGATCCTGCACCGGCCCGTCGACGTCGAACCGTATCTTCAGTCCACAGTGGACGCGGTGGCGCTGGATCCCGCGCGGTCGGTGCGGCTGATCGAGTCAGTGATCGAGGCTCGCCCGCAGCGCGGCGACCTTTTGGGCCAGTAGAACGGGTTCGCCGGGCAGGACGGTGATGTACCGGTTCCGCGGCGCGCCGGTCACGTGCATGGCCACCCGGCCGGCGTCGAGGTCCAGATACGACAGGCCGTCGACGGCCTCGGTGCGTCTGCCTCCGTCAGAACGCTTCGCCGCGGCGAAGAACCCGACGCCGAAATACGGCTGCTCGAAGACCTCGTCCAGCCGCCGCGCCTCCCGGCTTCGCGACTCGGGTTCGTCGTACAGTTCGTTCCCCTCGCCGGGCTTGAAATCGTCCTGGGGCAAGGAAAACGGCGCGAACCGCGCGGGCGGATACTCGGGAAGGTTCATCACGAGCGCCGCCGCGCGATCAGCCGTCCGCACGCCTTTCAGCCACACCCGGCCGCCTTCGCAGATCGCGGTCACCGCCGCGCGTCCGCGCACGGCGACGAGCACGCTGTACTGCTCCGCTTCCGTCCGCAGCGTCGCGTAGTACTCGGTGTCCGGCCGGTCGAGGACGTGCAAGACGTCCTCGAAGTCGCTGGTCAGCCGCTTGCCCTCGGTGAACCCGAGCCCGCCGAGCTCCTCGAACGCGGCCCGGTCCTCGCCGTTGCGCGACGACGGCGGGACGTAGCGCAGGCCGCCCGCGAAGATCAGATGCGGATCTCCGCAGCCGGCGTGACGGAACGCGGTCAACAAGGTGTCGAGCGTGATCTCGACCGGGCGCGCGAGCACCACGTGTCTCCCTCCCCTGGGACTGTGGTGCTAGTTCTTCTTTTCGCCGATCACCGGCGGCATCGGCTTTTCGGTGTAGCCGCCGAAGGTCTCGTCCGGATCCGGGTTCTGGAGGTACGACGGAGCCCTCTTCTCCTTGTCCTCCTCGCCCTTCCCGCGGCCCGCGCCGGGCGCCATCGGCATCCCGTTCGCGCCGCCACGACCGGCGGCACCCGCGGAACCGGCCGCGCCACGACCGCCTACGCCTTCACCCGGCATCCCGGCGCCGCTGCGACCGCCCATGCCGGGCTGTCCCGCCATGCCACCGGGACCACCCGGGACACCTGGTACGCCGCCTCGGAAGCCGCCTCCGGACACGCCCGGTGTTCTGCCGCCTGTTCCCGTTCCCGGCCCGCCGGTCACTGGTCCTCCGGTCACTGGTCCTCCGGTTCCCGGACCGAACGGGCCGTATCCGGGCGGGAACGTGCCGGGCGGGTTGTAGGAGGTGGGCGGTCGGCCGTTCGGCCCGAAGTCGAGGTTCGCCGCCGGGGGCACGACCGGCGTGGTCTGGGGCGGCGTGTACGAATTCGCGCGGGTCCCGTCGTCGGGCTGCTGGTGGGAGCCCGGCTGCTGGCCCGGCAGGTGCTGACCCGGCTGAGGGCCTTGGCCGGGCTGCGGACCCTGGCCCGGCTGCGGGCCGCTGTCGGCGGGGCCGCCCTGACCCGGTCCGGGCGTGCCGGTTCCCGGCCCGTTCGGTCCACTCGGCCCACCCGTGCCGCGGTAAGGCTCCGCGATTCCGGGATCGCGCCTGCCGTCGGAGCCGTCGCCGAACCCCTTCGCCGCCGGTTTCCCGGAACTGCCGTCGTCCAGCGTGACACTCCCGCCGGGGTCGACGAGCTGCGCGTACTGGGCGGGCAGCTCGTCACCGTTGGAAGTGCTGGCCGAGTGGTAGGTCGCGAACGTGTCGATGTTGTGCTGGCTGTCGGCCTGGTAACTCTTGACCCTGTCCCAGTAACCGAACTGGCCGCCGCCACCCATGAGGGCCTTCACGTCCTCGGCCGTCGGGGCGGGCTGCTCGGGCGGAACCGGCTTGACGGAGTTCTTCGCCGACCCGAACGCGCCCATCTGCGCGGTGATGGCGTTCTGGGCGATGCTCAGGTGCATCGCGTCGTCCATCGCTGCCTCGACCAGGGGCTTCGTCGCGGCTACGGCAGCGTCGCTGGCCCCGCCCTGCCAGCCGGACGCGGTCTTCTGGCTGAGCGCGGTGAGCCGCTGCATGCGCTCTTGGTGACGCCTCGCCAGGTTGTAGGCACCTTGCTGGGCGTCGGAGAGCGAGCCGGTGCCCTCGCCGCCCGTGACCTGTTCGTAGATCTGGGCGGCAGTGAGCGGTCCTTCGGTGGCCATCAGTTGCCTCCTCGGATGGTGGCGAGGACCCTGATCGCAGCTTGGCGTGCAGCATCGCAGGGGTCCTTATCGCCGATGTTGGCTTTGGACTGTTCGACCGCGAGGCTGATGACTTCGTTGTCGCTGGTGCCGATTGAAACCAGGCACCTGCCCTCGGTGGCCCGCTCATCCTCGACACCAAAGGCAACGAGTGGGTAGCCGTCGACCGCCGGGAGCGGCTCGACGAACTTGTAGGCCTTTCCCTTTGCCTCGTAGACGGCAGTCAGGCCTCGTTTGGTTGAGCTGTCGAAAACTACGTCAACCCGAGGACGTGTGTCCGAGGGTGGAGTCCATCGACACGCGGGCCCTGCGGCCCCGTCTCGTGGCTTGGCCTCCATGGCCTGGCCGAAGAGCTCGTCGATCTGCGCTGCTGTCAGCGCCTTGCAAGGAGTCTGTTTGATTTGCGCCAGGTCGATGGGGTGATCGACTTTGGGGACGCCAGGGCCGGGAAGCTGACCGACCGTGCTGGAAGGACTTGGGTTCATACCGCTACTGGTGGGTGCGGGCGTGCCGTCGGTGCTGGGAGGCGAGCATGCTGCGAGGGCAATCGCGACCGCGCTGATGAGAAGAATCTTTCGGCGCATCAGATGATGCCCTTCGGCTGTTGGTTGATGGCTGTGGTGGCGCCGTCCTCGGCGGTGGCGTACTTGCCGAGAGCGGTCCTGTATTTGTCGGCCATCTTCTCGCAGTAGGCGACGCGCTGATCGAGGGTCTCCTTGAGGGCCTGGCCGGACTCTCGGGTGATGTCC
The DNA here is from genome assembly GCF_001995215.1 of Amycolatopsis azurea DSM 43854. GTDB lineage: Bacteria > Actinomycetota > Actinomycetes > Mycobacteriales > Pseudonocardiaceae > Amycolatopsis > Amycolatopsis azurea. Next base: position 213,806 of record NZ_MUXN01000014.1, on the reverse strand, counting down.
GCATTGCCTCCGCTGGCAAATTCCTTTCCCGGCGGCTGGGCTTTAGCGAGCAACTCGGCGTCGATGAGGTCATCTTTAAACTCTTTGGCCAGGTCAAGCCACTCCTTCACCAGTTCGTGAAGGGTCGCCTCGTCGTACTTGAACCCCGCGCCTTCCGCGACAGGCGTCCCGTACGAGCCCCCGGTGGGGCGGGCGACGATACCGAGGGCGTCGCCCCAGTTCACACCCGGTTTGTAGACAGGCGGTTCGTCAGGCACGGCCATGCACCCCCGCCGTCCCGAACCGTTCCCCGCTGAATGGCCGAAGCCGCCCCGAAGTCACCGTCGTCATGTGCCCCTCCCGTGGCTACAAGGCGCGTCTCCCCGATGCACCCTGCGTAATCCGACGCCGGGAAGATTACCAGGGTTCCCGAGGCGACGAACCCGTCTGCATAAAGTCCCGTTCTTCGCTGAATAGAGTCAAGAGACCCGGTGACTATCCGTGAAGACCGTTCAGGTGAACATGCCTCGGGAAATAAGGTTATGCCTGGTAGGAGACGAGCCGGAGTCGCATACTCTGCGTAATGAAGTTCCGAAGAGTGATTCTCGGTGCGTTACTCGTCAGCCTGTTGGCGGCTTGTACGGATTCCGTCGATACACCCCCGCCGCCACCGCAGTTTCCGAAATGGCAGCCGAAACAACCGCGTCCCGCCGATCGTGACGAACCGGCCGTCGACGCGGCGCTGGCCGCACTCGATTTCTGCCAACTGATCGACCTGGCCGTCTACGACCGAAGGAAGGGAGGCAATCCCCGGCCCGTAACGCGCGAACCCAAGGTGAAGCGCGACAGAAAGACGTGCACGCTTTATCGAGACGGCTACGAAGACATCGTCGACGTCCGCGATGTGGACCCGGGGCACACGGCGTTTCGGAACGACGGAGCCGTGGTCGACCTCGGCGGGGTTAAGGGCTACCAGGTCGAAACTCGTCATGAGGGCGTGGTCAGCGGTTGCGCGATCACGGTGCCGGTCAGCTTCCGGCGCGCGATCAAGTTCGAGCTCGGGTTGCAGAGCCGGAGCAAGGATTGCGAGCTCCTTCGCGACTTCACCACTGCAGGAGTCGCGAAGCTGCCGCGCGATCTCGTCTACCCACCCGACGGCCAGGACAACGAACGCGTTGGGACCTGCGCGAACTGGGTCTCCAACACCAAAGGCGAGAACTGTGATCCGGCCGTAGCCGCGCAGGTGCCCACAGGCGCCGAGTTGATCCTCGCCGCCGGCGCCGCCGATCCGAACGTCGAATGCGCGGTGTTCCGCGACGCGGTCAAGAAGACCTTCGGGCCGGAGTTCGAGCCGATCGCCACACCGGGCTCCTGCTACTTCGTCGAACCGCGGCATCGGCTCCAGATCGAAGCCGGGGCCACCGCGAACGGCGGCGCGCCGGGGGAGTGGCACGCGGATCCGAACAAGACCTACAAGGACCACCGCCAGACCTCGTTCAGCGGAAACCCCGGCGTCACGTTCCGTTCGACGGACGACCGCGAGTTCTCCCTCTACGTCTCACCGCTGGGGAATCTCGACTCGCGTGGGCATGTCCGGTTCAGGATCGCGCCCGAACGGGAGCGGGGGATCGACGACTGGGACCGCTCCAAGACCGTCTCGGCGGTGGACGTCGCCAGGGCACACGCTGTGATGGAACTCGTGATGGCGACCCACTTTCGGGTGGCGAGGTGACGTCCGCGCCGTCGTAAGCTTCCTCCATGTACATCGAGCGGGTCCGGCTGGAGAACATCCGCGGCTTCAGCGGCGCCCGCGCGGTCGACCTCCGGCTGCCCGGCCCCGGCTGGGTGGTGCTCGCCGGGCGCAACGGTTCCGGCAAGACCTCGCTCCTGCGCGCCATCGCGGTCGCGGCGGCGCCGGACGTGGCCTGGGGGCTGCTGTCGGACGCGGGCAGCTGGATCTCGATGGACCAGACCTCCGGGTCGATCGAGCTGTCGGTGATGCGCGAGGAGGGGCCGGCGCCGGTCGAGGTCCGCTGGCTCGACTCCGGTCTGTTGCCGATTTCCGGACTTCCGCCTGGTCAGCCGTTCTGCGCGGCGTACGGGCCCTTCCGGCGGCTCGCGGGCGGCAGCGGCGAGGCCGAGTCGTGGATGCGCGGCGCGGGCTCGCTCGCGCGGATGGCCAGCCTGTTCCACGAAGACGCCTCGCTCGCCGAGGGCGTCACGTGGCTGATCAACCAGCATCTCCGTGCCCTGGAAGGAAAAGCGGGCGCCCGCGAACTAAAGGACACTGCGCTCGAGATCCTCGGTGACGGTCTCCTGCCCGGCGGTTACCGGATCCGGGACGTCGATTCGGACGGGCTCTGGGTCGAGTACCGCGGCGACCGGTTCCCGTTGCGCGAGATGAGCGACGGCTACCGCACGGTGACCGCGCTCGTCGTCGACCTCCTCAAGCAGCTCAACGGCGCGGGCCTCGATCACGAGAGTCCCGGTGTCGTCATCATCGACGAGGTCGACGCGCATCTCCACGTGTCGTGGCAGAAACGCATGGGGCCTTGGTTCAAGGCGCATTTCCCGCGGATCCAGTTCATCGTCACCACGCACAGCCCCTACGTCTGCCAGGCCGCCGACCCCGGCGGCCTCATCCGGCTGTCCGGACCCGACGAGGAGGTCCCGCCGCGGGTGGTCTCCGAGGAGCTGTACGAGCGGGTCGTGTTCGGCAGCGGGGACGACGCCGTGCTGTCCGACCTCTTCGGCTTGGACACGCCCTATTCGCCGCAGGCCGTCGAACTGCGCGAACACCTCGCCGAACTCGAGTTCCAAGTGGCTTCCGGGCGGGCGGACGCGAACGGCGTCCGGGAATGGGAACGCCTTCGCGGCATGTTGAGCAGCTCGCCGCCGAGCCGGGTGGACGAGGTGGCCAGGCGGTTCGAGGCCGACGATCGGTGATCGGGATCCGCCGGATCGCGCTGCCGGGGCGGGTGGTGGCCGATCTCGAAGACCTGACCGCGCGGATCCCCGCCGGTGACAGCAAAGAAGCACGCAGGCTCTGGCGGGTTTCCCGTGCCGTACGGCGTTCTCTGCGGGCGGGACTGGACGTCATGGCCGCCGGCCGCGGCTACTGCATGTACTGCGGCGACGGCCTTGGGTCCACTGTGGACCATTTCGAGCCGATCGCGCGGAACCCGGGTCGCGCGTTCGACTGGCTCAACCATCTGCTCGCCTGCGAGTACTGCAACAGCCATCACAAACGCGACCTGTTCCCGGTGGACGACGACGGCGGCAGCCTGCTGATCGACCCGACCGCCGAAGACCCGCTGGACCACCTGTTCCTGGTGCTGTCGATCGGGACCTACCGCGCGTTGACCGAAAAGGGCGAGCAGACCATCAAGGTGTGCGGGCTGAACCGCGCGCAGCTGGCGCGCGGGCGGGAAACAGCGGTCAACCAGGTGAGCGCGCTCGTCACGGGGTGGTGGACCGCGCGCGAACTGGGGGACGACGTGAAACGGCGCGCGATGGCCTGGACCCTGCTCGACCAGCCGCACGCCGACGTCCTCCACGCGATGCTCCGGCAGGCGGGGATGCCCGGAGCCCGCGCCGTTTTCCGGGCCGACGACGAACTGATCGAACTGCTTCGCACCCCGGAACTCGCCGAAGACCTTCAGCTCTCCGGCGACGCCGTGTAGGCGGCCAAGGTGGCGTCGGCGCGCGTGCGGGCGGTGTCCGCGCCGGTGCCGTTGGCGACGTCGGCCTCGTACCAGGCCTCGTTGCTCAGGGTCATGAACCGCACGCCCTCTTCGCTGGTCATCCAGGCCATGGCCGCCTCGGGGTCGGCTGCCTCGCCGGACGCGAGGTGCAGCGCGAGCCCGTTCAGCATCATGTCCCAGCCGATGCCGACCGCACCCGGGCCGAACTGGTTCCAGTGCTCGTTCGGGATGGCGGTGTGGTCGAGCTCGAACCGCGTGCGCCCGTCGGCTTCGGGGCTCAGCCGGACCTCGATCCAGCTGACGTCGCCGCCGTACTCCCAGGTCGCGGCGAAGCTCTTCGGAGGATCACAGCGTTCGACGGTCCCGCCCGCGTTGCCTTCGAGCTGGTACTTGCCGCCGGCGCGCAGGTCGCCGCTGACCGGCAGGAACCAGCGCGGGATGCGTTCGGGGTCGGTGCAGGCGTTCCAGAGGTCGTCGATGCCGGTGTCGTAGACCTGGCTGACGGTCGCCGTCACCGCCTCGCCCGCTTCGACCACGCGCTTGCCCAGCTTGCGCTGGACGGAGTTGATCTGACTGGTCACGTCGGCCATCGGTGCCCTCCTCGGCTCGGTTGCGGCCAAGGTATCAGTGTAGGCTTATATAAGCCAGAAGGAAAAGGGGCGCCCGGGCAAGGTTCCGGACGCCCCTTTTCGGAGGGGTGGCTTACGGGGTGGGCGAACAGGCGGTGCGCCCGATGACCACTTCGCCGGTGATGTTCGAGGCCGGGGCGAACTTGATCCGCAGCATGGTCAGCCCGATGCTGCCGTCGCCTGGCAGCGTCTGCTCGTTGAAGATCGCCTCGGCGAGCAGCGTTCCGTTGGACTTGGTGATCGGCTTGACGTAACCGACCGGCACCGGCGACGGCAGGGTGCCGATCCCGGTCGCGCCGCCGTAGGTCCAGCTCGCGTTCGTGTTGTTCTGGGTCGCCGTGCAGCTGACCGAGTACGACCTGATCTTGATCCGCGGGCCGCTCGACGAAACCAGTGCCGACAGCTCGAAGTTCTCCCCCTTGGCCTCCGACTTCGTCGTGGTCACGTCGTTCGCGGGGTCGACGACGGTGGTCGTGCACGTCGATGTGCCGCCACCGAACGTGATCCCGGTCCTGCTCACGACCCCGGACGAGTTGCTCGTCGGTCCCTCGACCGCGCAGTCGGCGAGCGAAGAGATCGAAATCGGCGCCGAATTGCCCTTGGTGAAGGCGGCGGAGCCGAGCGAGGCCACGCCTGCGGGGTTCGCGGCGGCGGCCGGGGACACTCCGGCGCCGAGGCCCGCCAGCAGCAGTGCGCCGACCAGGGCTGCCCGGCTTGCGATGGTGATGCGCATTCCACGTCCTCCTCACGTGAGGGGAGAGCGAGCCGGATCGGCCGTTCTTCCTTTGTCATCACTATCTGCGTGTCGGATTCGCCCGTTGCGCACGTGACGGTCGTTTCACTCGACCGTGGATCATGGACACCCGTTGGATATTCGAGTTCGTATCCGGATACAGGTCTGTATATTCGAGCGCATGCCGACCTACCGCGTCCTCGTCAACGGCAAGTTCGACCACCCGGACGCCGACACCCGCGCCAAGCTCCTCGCCGAGTTGAGTCACCACCAGGTGATCGGGTTCACCGAGGACGGCCTGTTCACCTACAGCGCGCACCTCGGCGCGTTCACGTACCGAGTCACGCTTCAGGGCGAAGAGGAACGCGACGTGCTCGACGAGGCAGAGCTGAAGGTCATGGAGCTGCTGGAGGCGAAGGGCTACCCGTACCGCGACATGGCGGGCAAGGCGACCTGCATGGACGACATCAAGATCCGTCGCCGCTGATCCGCGACTTCAGGAGACCTCGTTCGCCGGTGCGGCGAAGGTGTTGCACGCCGAGGTGTCCTTCGCCGTCAAACCGCGCTTCTGCCACAACGCGGCGCTCTTCGCCGAACCGTGGGTGTCGCTGTCCTCGAACGTGCTCTGCTTGAGCTGGGAGATCATCCCGGCGCCGATCGAGCCGCGGCCGGCGGCGTTGGCGAGGAACATCGCGCTGAAGCAGTCGGCTTGCAGTTCGAGCCGCCTGCTCAGCTCGAGGACCTTCGGCTGGTCGCCGCCCGCTTCGCCGTAAAGCACGTCGTGCTTCGAAAGGATGCCGGACTGCTCCTGCACGTGGTGCCCGTATTCGTGCGCGAGCAGGAACAGCTGGTCCAAGAGATACGGCCCGCCGTCCTCAAGCTGCCTCGGCAGCGGGACGAAGATCGTCGTGCCGTCCGAGCAGTAGAACCCCGAGGCCTCGCCGGGCGGCGGAGGGGGACCGCAGGCGGTGTTCCCGACGTCGTCGGCGTTGACCGACACCGGGATCCGCGGTTCGCCGACCTGGGTCAGGGCCGGATGCCACGCCCGCTCCAGACAGGGGATCAGCGCCCGGTAGAACGCCTCCAGCTGCTCCTTCGTGCCGCGAAGCTTGGGCAGCTCGCAGGTCACCTTCGGCATCGTCACGCCAGGGGCGACGAGCGGATTGGCCGCCGTCTCGTACTTGCGGGTCGGCACGTCCGCCTGGGATGTCGGCGGCGTCACTGATGTCACAGCCGTCGAGGACGGCGAGACGGTCGGCTGCCGGGTTTGGACGGCGCCCGCCTTCGACTCCTTCAAGCCGCCCGCCACGAGCACCGCCGCGACCAGCATCAGCGCCATGAACAAGGCGAAGACGATGACGGTGATCCACACCGTCGAACGCTGTTCACGGTGCTGTTCGGAAGGAGGTGCCCACGCCGGTCTGTCGCCGGGATCGTCCGGACTTTCCATGGTGTTCCCCCAGTTCGTGCCAAGGACGGCAGGATACGCGGCGGGGGTGTCATATTCGTCACCGTTTCCCCTGGACAGCACGTCAACAGGCCTCAGTGGGTAGCCACTACGCTGGAAGCAACCCCGAACGGTGTCAAAGAGAGCGGAGCCGACGTGTCTGTGTCTTCACCTGCCCCAGGTGGTGCCATCGAGGACCTGCGCGCGTCCGTCGGGCTCCAGATCGCTGACGAGCAGCTCCTGCGCACCCTCGCGACCGGTCTCGCCGACGTCGAGACGCTCCTCCGCGACGTCGTCCGCAGCGACGTCAAGGCCGTCGAGGACGCCGCTTCGCACCTGGTCGAGGCGGGGGGCAAACGTTTCCGTCCGCTGTTCACGCTGCTGGCCTCGCAGTTCGGGCCGAAGCAGGGCGACCAGGTGGTCACCGCGGCCGCGGCGGTCGAGCTGGTGCACCTCGCGACGCTGTACCACGACGACGTGATGGACGAGGCGACGATGCGCCGCGGCGCGGAGAGCGTCAACGCCCGCTGGGACAACACGATCGCCATCCTGACCGGCGACTTCCTCTTCGCGCACGCTTCGCGGCTGGTCGCCGACCTCGGCACCGACGCGGCCCGGATCATCGCCGAGACCTTCGGCGAACTGGTCACCGGCCAGATGCGCGAGACCGTCGGCCCGGGCGAAGGCGACGACGCGGTCGAGCACTACCTCACCGTCATCGCGCAGAAGACCGGCTCGCTGATCGCCACCTCCGGCCGGTTCGGCGGGATGATGTCCGGCGCGCCCGACGACTACATCGACGCGCTCCGCCGCTTCGGCGACATCATCGGGACGGCGTTCCAGATCTCCGACGACGTCATCGACATCGCGTCCGCCTCGGACGAGCTCGGCAAGGCGCAGGGCACGGACCTGCGCGAGGGTGTCCGCACGCTTCCGATGCTGTACGCGCTGGCCGACCCGGCCACCGATCCGCGCCTGGTCGAGCTGCTGTCGGGGCCGATCTCCGACGACAAGCTCGTCGCCGAGGCCCTGGATCTGCTGCGCGCTTCGTCCGGACTCGAACGCGCACGCGAAACTCTTTCCGACTACGCTCGTCGGGCGCGTGCCGAGCTCGCGGCGCTGCCCGCGTCGCCCGCCCGGGACGCCTGCGAATCGGTCGCCGACTACCTGGTCGCGCGAACGCATTGACAAAGGGCGGGTTGGATGTCCATTTTCGGACAGGTTTGGCTGTGGAGTCTGCTGGCGTTCGTCGTCGGCGCGCTGCTCACCTGGCTGGTGCTGGTGATCCCGGCGCGCAAGCGCATCCGTGAGCTGGAAAGCTCGCTGGCCACCGCGCACGCGGAGAAGACCCGGCTGCCCGCCGGGGTGAGCCTCGGCGCCGGTGCCGCCGCCGTCGCGGGTGGGACCGCGTACCTCGCGAAGCCGTCGCACGACGAGCTGGACGAGGAGTTCGCGGCCGCCGAGGAGCCGAAGCCCGCGTACCCCGAGACGCTCACCGAGCACGAGCCCGCGCAGCGGCCGTGGTCCGAGCCCGTCGAGGAGCAGGCGCCGGAGCCTGTGCAGGACCTGCGTGAGGACTTGCGTGAGGACCTCGTCGAGGAGCCGGCGCCCGAGCACTCCGCGACGCAGATCTTCGAGCCCGCGGAGCCGGTGCGGGCCGTCGAGCCGGTGGAGCCTTTCGAGCCGCAGGGCTTCGAGCCCGAAAACGAGTACGAGGCCGAGTACCGCACCGCGCCGCAGGCGGACCTGGAGCCCGACCCGGAGCCCGAGGTCGCGGCCGAGCGGACGCAGTACATCCCGGCGGCCCAGCTGGAGCCGGAGCCCGAGCCCGAACCCCAGCCCGAGCCGGAGAACCCGTACGCCGCCGCGGCGACCGAGTACCTCCAGCCCGCGTCGAAGCTGGACCTCGAGCCGGAGCCGGAGCCGGAGCCGGAACGCGAGCGGGAACCGGAGCCCGAGCCGCTGCCGATCTTGCCGGGCGACGGACCGTACCGGTCCCGGCTGGAGATCCAGCTGGATCCCGAAGGCGCCGAGACGCAGCCGGAGCCGGAGCCCGTGTCGCTGTTCAGCCCCGCTTCGCGCGTCGAAACGGAGGAAGCGCCCGTCGAGACCAGCTGGTTCGAGCGGGAAGAGCAGCTGCACGACGACCCGCCCGCGTACGCCTTCGGTTCCGACGAAGAAGCGAAGGCCGGACTCCTCGACTCGGAGCCCGAGACCCCCGCCGAGGCCACCCAGGTACTGCCCAAGCGCACGCCGCGCGGAGCCGTGCGCGGCGGTTTCGAGCCGCCGCAGCCGATCCAGCCGTCGATGCGGGCGATCGAACGTCGCGAGCCGGAACTGTCCGGCGGGCAGAGCGGGTCGCTGTTCGAGCCCTCCGTCCAGCCGGGCGACGCGATGCCGGCGCCGGAGCCGCCGCCCGCGCGGCCGTCCGCCGCTCCTGTCTCGGAGTCCGTCCCGCCCGGCCCGTTCGGTCCCGGTTCGGCGATGCCGCGGCCGGGCGGTGGCCGTCCCGCCGACGACTTCGCGGTCAAGGCCAGCGTGACCGCGCTGCGGTACTGCGCCGAGGACTCGCCCCAGTTCCCGAAGATGGTCGCGGAGGTCTGGTTCCGCACCGCCGCCGACGCGGAACGCGTGGGCTTCCGCCCCCTCAGCTGAAGTACATGAAGGCCCCCTTCCTTGCGCCAGGCGCAAGGAAGGGGGCCTTCATGTACTGATGACTAGCTGACCACGGTCCAGGTGTCCTTGCCGCGCAGGAGCCCCTGAAGGTCCGGCTTCCGGGTCGCGCGGGCCTCCTCGACCTGGGCACGTGCCTGGTCGTCGTAGGTGGGCCGCTCGACCTGCCGCAGGATGCCGGTCGGCACGTGGTTCAGGTTCTGGTCGCCGATCCGGGAAAGCGCGAACGCGTACGAGGTGTCCTCGATCGTCGGATCGTGCACGACGAGGTTCTCCTCGCCGATGTTCGCGACCTTCCCGACCTCGAGCCCGGCCCAGCCACTGCGCGTCACGCCGTACTCGCCCTGCGGCCCGAACTTGATCGGCTCGCCGGACTTCAGCGGGATCAGCCGGGTGGCGGCCTCGTCCTTGTCCTTGAGGACGTCGAACGCGCCGTCGTTGAAGATCGGGCAGTTCTGGTAGATCTCCACCAGCGCCGACCCGCGGTGCTTCGCGGCGGCCTCCAGCACCTCGGTCAGGCCCTTGCGGTCCGAGTCGAGCGCGCGGCCCACGAACGACGCCTCGGCGCCGATCGCCAGCGAAAGCGGGTTGAACGGGGTGTCGACCGAGCCCATCGGGGTGGACTTGGTGACCATGCCCGGCCCGGACGTCGGCGAGTACTGGCCCTTGGTGAGGCCGTAGACCCGGTTGTTGAACAGCAGGATCTTGATGTTCACGTTGCGCCGCAACGCGTGGATCAGGTGGTTGCCGCCGATGGACAGCGCGTCGCCGTCACCGGTGACGACCCACACCGACAGATCCGGTCGCGCGGTCGCGAGCCCGGTCGCGATCGACGGCGCGCGGCCGTGGATCGAGTGCATGCCGTAGGTGTTCAGGTAGTACGGGAACCGGGACGAGCACCCGATGCCCGAGATGAAGACGATGTTCTCGCGCTTGAGGCCGAGCGTCGGCAGGAACGACTGCACGGCGTTGAGCACGACGTAGTCCCCGCAGCCGGGACACCAGCGGACCTCCTGGTCCGACTTGTAGTCCTTCGCCTTCTGCGGTTCGGTTTCGGCCGGGACCAGGTCCAGACCGCCGAGTGTGGGAATCCCCAGGTCTATCGCGGTCACTTCGCCGCCTCCGTACTGGTGATGATCTCCGTGAACACGCCTTGCAGCTCCTCCGCCTTGAAGGGCAGCCCGGCGACCTTCGTATACGACTTCACGTCCACGAGGTACTTCGCCCTCAGGAGCATCGACAGCTGGCCGAGGTTCATTTCAGGGACGACGACGGTGTCGTACGAACGGAGTACGTCACCGAGGTTGCCCGGGAACGGGTTGAGATGCCGCAGATGGGCCTGCGCGATCGGCATGCCTTCCTTGCGGACCCGGCGGCACGCGGCGCCGATCGGCCCGTAGGAGGAACCCCAGCCGAGCGCCAGGACGCGGGCCTTGCCGCCGCTCGGGTCGTCGACGACGAGGTCCGGGACGTCGATGCCGTCGATCTTGGCCTGGCGCAGGCGGACCATCTTCTCGTGGTTGTCCGGGTCGTAGGAGATGTGACCGGTCTTGTCGGCCTTCTCCAGCCCGCCGATGCGGTGCTGGAGACCGGCCGCGCCGGGCACCGCCCACGCGCGGGCGAGGGTCTCGGGGTCGCGGACATAAGGCCAGAATTCCCCGGATCCGTCCTCGGCATTCGGCTCGGTGGCGAATTCCACCCGCAGGTCCGGCAGGTTCTCGACGTCCGGGATCAGCCACGGCTCCGAGCCGTTCGCGATCGCGCCGTCCGACAGCAGGAACACCGGGGTGCGGTACTTCAGCGCGATCCGGGTGGCCTCCAGCGCCGCGTCGAAGCAGTCCGCGGGGGACAGCGGCGCGACGATCGGCACCGGGGATTCGCCGTTGCGGCCGAACATGGCCTGCAGCAGGTCGGCCTGCTCGGTCTTGGTCGGCAGCCCGGTCGACGGGCCGCCGCGCTGGACGTCGACCACGACCAGCGGCAGTTCGGTCATCACCGCGAGGCCGATGGCCTCGGACTTCAGCGCGACACCGGGCCCGGACGTCGAGGTGACGCCGAGCGCACCGCCGTAGGAGGCGCCGAGCGCCGCGCCGATGCCGGCGATCTCGTCCTCGGCCTGGAAGGTGAGGATGCCGTAGTTCTTGTGCTTGGACAGCTCGTGGAGGATGTCCGACGCCGGGGTGATCGGGTACGTGCCCAGCAGGATCTGCAGGCCGGACTGCTGTCCGGCGGCGACCAGCCCGTACGCCAGCGCGGTGTTCCCGGTGATCTGGCGGTACGTGCCCTGGTTCAGCTTCGCGGGCGCGACCTCGTACGTCGTCGCGAACGACTCCGTCGTCTCGCCGTAGTTCCAGCCGGCGCGGAAGGCCAGGATGTTGGCCTCGGCGATGTCGGCCTTCTTCGCGAACTTCTCGCGCAGGAACCGTTCCGTGCCCTCGGTCGGCCGGTGGTACATCCAGGAGAGCAGCCCGAGCGCGAACATGTTCTTCGCGCGTTCGGCGTCCTTTTTGGACAGTCCGGTCTCTTCGAGCGCGCCCCTGGTCAACGTCGACATGGCCACCCGGTGGACTTGATAGGCCGAAAGGGTGTCGTCGTCGAGCGGGTCGTTCTCGAAACCGACCTTGACCAGGTTCCGCTTCGAGAACTCGTCGGTGTTGAGGATGATCGTCCCACCCGACGGGACGTCCGCGAGGTTCGCCTTCAGCGCGGCGGGGTTCATCGCGACCAGGACGTCCGGCCGGTCGCCCGGCGTCAGGATGTCGTAATCGGCGAAGTGCACCTGGAAGCTCGAGACGCCCGGGATGGTGCCCTGTGGCGCGCGGATCTCCGCGGGGAAGTTCGGCATGGTGGACAGGTCGTTGCCGAAGGCGGCCGCTTCCGAAGTGAACCTGTCGCCCGTCAGCTGCATGCCGTCACCGGAGTCACCGGCGAACCGGATGACCACCCGGTCCAGCTTGGCGACCTCGGTGGGCCTGACGGCCGACAAGGAGCCGTTGCCGTTCGCACTCGTGCTCATAGGTCAGGGATTCCCTCTCTCCCGACGTGCGTCGTCCCCGGCCGTGCCGGAGATCGGGTGCCTCGCCCGGCGGTGTCGGCCAGGTCACAGGTGCCATGTTCCGAGGTTAGTCCTCGGCACACTTCCCAGGTTGCCGTAAAAACGGTCTGGACCTACTTCTCGAGTGTCCTGAGCTCGGCGCTGAGCGGGGATTTTCCGGTTTAAGTGTTACCGATGGTAACGGTCAATGACGCGCCCCGATTGTGAGGCGTATCTCGTTCCAGCGTAGTGAAGTCCGGTCGAGGAACGGTCATCGGCCGGTAATGGCGGCCCGCAGCCTGGTGAGCCGATCGGCGAACGCGGGTGCGGTGAGTGACGCGATCTGCGGCTCGATCTCGGCGTCGACGGCGGCCGAATGGTCGGTCAGTGAAGCGGTGTGCCGGAGCGTGCGCTTCGTCGCCAGGAGGACGTCGCGAGGAGCGCCGACGGCGGGTTTCGCCAGTTCACGGGCGGCCTCGACCAGATCTCCTTCGACCAGTCGGAGCGCGAGCCCGCATTCGACAGCGGCTTCGGCGTCGACGACTTCGCCGAAGAGTGTCATCGCCGCGGCCTTCTGCGGTCCGACGAGCCGCTGGATCATCCACGTCATCCCGCCGCCGGGATGGATGCCGAGATCGAGAAATCTGGCCACGAACTTCGCCCGCGTTCCCACGATGCGGACGTCCGCGGCGAGCGCGAGGTTCAGTCCGGCGCCCACCGCGGCCCCGCCGACCGCGGCGATCGTCGGCAGGGAACAGTGCGCCACCGAGAGAAATCCGTCATAGATCGCGCGGAGCCCGTCCTCCCGGGCGTCGGCGAGCGTGTCCAGGTCCGCGCCCGCGCAGAAGGCCGGAGGGGCGCCGGTGATGACCAAGGCGTGGACACTCTCGTCGGCTTCGGCGCGCGCGACGGCGGCGGCCAGCTGCGCGGACAGGTCGAGGGTCAGGGCGTTGCGGGTCGAGGGGGCGTCGATGGTGAGCACGGCGACGCCGCCGTCGTGGCTGGAGCGGATCTGATCGGTCACCGCCCGAGGGTGTCACGCTTCCGGCGTCGGCGGGCGTTCCAGCAACCGGGAAAGGACGACGGTGGAGACCGTGCGGTCGACGATCTCCAGGCCGCGCAGCCGCTCCAGCGCGGTCTCCAGGTGGTGGATGTCCGACGCGCGCAGGTGGACGATCGCGTCGGCCGCGCCGGACACCGTGTAGGCCGCGACGACCTCCGGCAACGGCTCCAGCCGGGCGCGGATCCGAGCCGGGGTGATGTTGCCGTTGCAGGTCATTTCGACGAACGCCTCGGTGCCCCAGCCCAGCGCCTCGGGGTCCACCACCGCGGTGAACCCGCGCAGGACCCCGGTTTCGAGCAGCCGGTCGACCCGTCGTTTCACCGCGGGCGCGGACAGGCCCACGACTTTGCCGATGTCGGCGTAGCTGGACCTCGCGTTGGCCATCAGGCATGAAACGATTCGCTGGTCGATGGTGTTCACACGCAATGTTTAGCAGGTATGTGCGCAGCGAACAGCGATTGATTGCGGAATTAGGTGAGCCTTACTCTTCGGGTATGCCGGAACTGGAGCAGCAGCCCCGTGTGCCCACGACGCGCCGCTACCTCATGTGCCCGCCGCGGTACTTCGCGGTGGACTACGTCATCAACCCCTGGATGGACCCGTCGGTCCCGGTCAGCGTCGACACCGCGATGGCGCAATGGACCGAACTCCGTGACACCTACCGCCGCCTCGGCCACACCGTCGAGGAGATCGACGCCCAGCCGGGCCTGCCCGACATGGTGTTCGCGGCGAACTCCGGCACCGTCGTCGACGGCCGCGTCCTCGGCTCGCGGTTCCGCGCCCCGCAGCGCACCGCCGAGGCCGAGCACTTCCGCCGCTGGTTCGTCGAGCACGGCTACCGCGACATCACCATGCCCGAGAAGATCAACGAGGCCGAAGGCGACTTCGCCTGGACCGGCCGGATCCTGCTCGCCGGCACCGGCTTCCGGACCGACCCGGCCGCGCACGCCGAGGCGCAGGAGGTCCTCGGTGTCCCGGTCGTCTCGCTGCGGCTGATCGACCCGAGCTACTACCACCTCGACACCGCGCTGTTCGTGCTCGCCGAGGCCACCGACGCCGCGCCCGCGCAGATCGCCTACTACCCGGAGGCCTTCTCCGCCGGGTCGCGGAAGGTGCTCGAGCGGATGTTCCCCGACGCGGTAATCGCGGACCGGGCCGACGCGGAGTGCTTTGGGCTGAACGGGGTGTCCGACGGCCGCAACGTCGTCCTGCCGGTCGAGGCGACCGGGTTGGCGGGGCGGCTGGCCGACCGCGGCTACGAGGTCGTCTTCGTGGACATTTCCGAGCTCAGGAAGGCCGGCGGCGGCCCGAAGTGCTGCACCCTGGAGATCCGCAAGTAATCCGTTCGTGGACACTTCGCTGGATTGTGTAACTACTCCATTCGCCAACTCGATTAATCGGGAAACACACTCGGTCCCGAATGAGGCGCGGATGGTGATCCTGGCGATTGGCGGCGTGGGCAAGCCCGTGCGCGCGCTCGATCCAGGCGAAAACGAGACATGGGTGACGGTGGACCAGTTCGAGCGCGTGCTCGACACGGTGGCCGGGCTCGACGACGTCGGACTCACCTTCGACGACGGCAACGTCTCCGACGTCGAGATCGCGCTCCCCAAGCTGGTGGAGCGCGATCTCACAGCGGAGTTCTTCCCGCTGGCAGGCCGGATCGGCCAGCGGGGCTTCGTCGACGCCGACGGCCTGCGGCGGTTGACCGAGGCGGGGATGTCGATCGGCTCGCACGGCTGGGAACATCGCGACTGGCGGCGTCTCGACGGCAGGCACGCCCGGCGCGAACTCGAAGCCGCGCCGAAGCTGCTCGCCGACCTGAGCGGGAAACCCGTACGCGCGTACGCGCCGCCGTTCGGCGCCTACGACCGGCGCGTGCTCAGCAGGCTCCGGCGTTCCGGCGCGACGCGCGTGTACACGACCGAAGGCGGCGCGGTGCCGCGCGACAGCTGGCTGCGGCCGCGGACCGAGGTCCGGCACGACGTCGATCAGGAGTGGATAGACAGCGTGCTCGGTGAGCGGGATGGCCTGTACCGCCGAGCGGGACGGATGATGGCGCGAGTCGCCAGGCTTGCCCGCTTTTGACCGGTTTCCGTTGTACGGTGAGAAAAGAACACCCTGCCGGCCCTTGAGCTGACCCGTGCACGGCGGCATCCTGAGCACCCTTCGGTAAAGAAGCCTTATTAACTAAGGGGTGCACGGTATGCGGAAATTGCTCCTGTTCTCGGCGATGGTGGTGGCCGCAGGACTGGCCCCCGCGGCGGCGGCCTCGGCGGCCCCTTCGATACAGGCGGGTCCGACCGCGCAGCAGCTGCTGGCGAAGACCACCAGCTGCAACCAGATCTCGAACGGCAAGTACAAGACCGACGAGGAGACCGGCCGGACCATCGCGGTCTGCGACGCCGGGAACGCCGTGTTCTGGAAGGCCGACATGGACGTCGACTGCGACGGGCAGCCGACCCCGCGGTGCAACAAGAACACCGACCCGTGGTTCCAGGACGGCACCGCGTACCCGCGCTCCGACGGCAAGGCCCTGATCGCCGACCAGACGCCCTACATCGTCGTGCCGAGTATCAGCAGCACGTGGAACTTCGAGAAGTCCGGTCTCAAGGGCGCCGGCTCGTGCGCGGTGATCTACAACAACAAGGTGCTCTACACCGTCATCGGTGACACCGGCCCGAAGGACATCATCGGCGAGGCGTCCTACGCGACCGCGAAGTCGCTGGGAATCAACCCGGACCCGGCGAACGGCGGCGTCGACTCGGGCGTCACCTACATCTGCTTCAAGAACTCGAAGGTGACTCCGACCGAGGACCACAACAAGGCGACCTCAGTCGGCGAAGGCCTGGCCGCGAAGTGGGTCGGGTAGCGAAAGTCGTTGTACGGCAACGGCCCCGGGAGCTTCCGTCCCGGGGCCGTTCGTCGTTCGGCGGATCAGCGCCGGACCACTCGCTGGTACCAGTCACCGAATCCGTAGGGCGGGGCGACGATGTAGACGTCGGTGTCGTCCACCGCCTGCCACGGTCCGAGGGTCCGCAACCGGTAGACACCGACACCGACGTTCGGGAACGTCAGCCAGCCGTCGGCGTCGGACCTCGCGAGCGACACGAGTTTTCCGTCGTCGGTGCTCAGGGTGGCGTTCACGTTCGGCACCTGTTCGCCGGAATCCCACTGGCCGTTGCCGTTCTTGTCAGTCCAGAGCCGGCCTCGGGAATCTGCCCGCTTGCCCGGCACCTTGCCGGACGCCTCGACGTGAGAACCGCTGGAGTCGTCGCCGCTCGCGGTGTAGCACCCCAGGAAGACCCTGCCGAAATAACTCGCCTTTTCCGGCACCTTGCCGGAAACCGTGAACTCGAGACGCTGACCCGGCGCCAGCACGCCGGCCCGTTTCAGCGGACTGAAGTCGCCCCACTGGGTGTCGTCGATTTCGAGATGCAGTCCGCTGCCGACCGGGTCGCAGCCCAGCCACAGACCGGTGAGCTCCCGGGCGCCGGTGTTGGTGAGGACGATCTTCGCCTTGGCGATGTCACCCACGGCGTAGTTCGCCTTGTCGAGGCTGCCACTGGCCTTGAGCACATCGGTCAAAGGGCGGGTCGCCTTGACCGCGAGCGCGGTGTGCGCGCCGGATCCGTCCACCCTGAGGCCGCCCGTGTAGGGGGTGACCCAGTTGTCGGGAACGTTGTCGAAGTAGAAACCCGCGTTGGGGCTGACCGGTACGGCGGCGAACTCGAACCGGCCGGTGGAGTCCGTGGTCGTGGCCAGGGGACCGGTCATGCCCACGCCGCTCAAGTGGACCCCGGCCCCGGCCAGGCCCTCCCCGGGAGACGGCAGGCCGTCGCCGTTCGTGTCGCCGTACAGTTGCCCGGCGACACGATCGGTCGTGCCGAACGGAACGTGTTCCAGGGTGACGATGGAAGTGTTGTCCCGGTAGTCGACATCGCCGGGTGTGCGCACCTCGAACTGCACGACGGGGTTCTCCCTGCCGCCGGACATCGACTTGCCTGCCACGCGATAGGTCCGGGTCTCACCAGGGGCGAAGGAGGCCCCGGGGCCCGCGTTGTCGAGGTCGCCCCAGGCCCCCCGGGGGACCGCGTAGTACGGCCCCGAAGTCGTGTAGTTGCTCCCCTTGGCCTCGGTGGCGGCGGTGTCGCCGACGTTGGTGACCACCACGTCGACCGGGATCTCGTCGCCCGGTAGATAACGGCCTTGGACGACCGTCGCCGTCACCTTGAGGTTGGGCCCGGGTTCGGCGCTCGCGGGCGTGGCCGTCAGCACCCCGGCGAGGGTGAAGGTCGTGGTGAGCACGCCGAGGGCGCGCAGCGATGTTCTTCGCATCGGTTCTCCCCAGTCTCGTCCGGCGCGCCCGTCCGTAGCGGGCGCCCCAGGCGATCGTCGTTGACGAATCGAACCTAAAGTCCGGATCGGGCGAGTGGCCAGTGCGGAACATTCCGGCGCCGAGGCCGGGCAACCGTACGGGTGGCCTGGACGTGTTCCAGAGATCGTTCACGCGATCAGCGGCAGTGACAGCACGTACCTTTTGTTGCGTTCGAAGGAATCCAGCCCTCCCGGATCAGAATGGTGCGGACCTCGGCCGCTACTTCACACGGTGAGTCCCGGACGTCCTGCCACCCGTAGACGAGCCTTGCCCGCCCAGCCAGTTCCGCGGCGTTGTCACGGCGACGGTCCCGGAAGGCGACGCCGGGCGTGGCGTGGGTCGCGCGGCCATCCAGCCGCACGGTCACCGCGGCGCCCTGCGCGTCGTAGGTGACGTCCTCCCACAAGGTCTTGCCGTTCACCTCGAAAGGTGTTTGCCGACTGCCTTGCGGGAGACCGTGCTCGTCTTCGACTGATTCCTTGTACTCCACTTCGAGCGCCGACATCAGTCCGCCGCCGACGAGTGCGAGGCCGTATCGGATGGCGGGCCGATAGCGGAACGGCGGCCTGACGAACACGCAAGCCTCCATGGCGGCCACTGAGATCCTGGTCCGGCCGAGCAGGTCGACGATGACGTTCGTCGCTTGTCGCGGTGTCCGCTGAGCGGTGGCCAGATCCAGGATCGTGTCCGTGACTCTGGTCCGCGGCGGATTCGTTCCGGCGGCGATATGGGGCAGTGCGCGGGATCTGTGCACAATCACCAAAGGCTCCTGCGAGATCGCGGAGAAGGTGTACGGGACCGTGATTTCGACCGGTCCCTCGATGATCGGGAGAAGTTTCCATTCTTCTGCGGCGGTGCGATGGCTCAAGATGGCGTAGCCGCTCCCGTAGAGCAACGCGGCATGGATCTTCGCCGAGCGGGACAACTCGCCGGTGAACGTCGAGTAAACGCGCGGGAGAACTCGCCGCCAGCGCCCGCCCGCGAGATTCGCCCTGATGTCCGACATGGTGTGGCCGTAGGCGCGTAATTGGCTTCTTGAGACGATTCCGTGCTGCTCGGCGAGGAGGACCGGCCAGCTCGGGCGTTGTTCGGCCGGGATCGACTCCTCGGACCAGCGTTCGTGGGTGGGCACCCTTCGACGATCGCCGCCGAACCGCCGCTGTGGAGAGCCTGGAGCGGATCTGTGGATAACGGGGTGAGAGAGCAGGATGGCTGTGGATAACTTCGGTCGGGGTGGTCGTGAGTGGTAAGTGACGTTCTAACGTCACTTACCACTCACGACCACCCCGACCCACGCCTCACCGCAGCCCTCCCTCTCTTCTCCCTCTCCCTCACCGCCGCCCTGCCCCTCCCCGCCCGACCCAAATCACTCACGAGATCGTTACGCGTCGCCTGTAGCGTTTCGTGCCTGCCGAGCGATGAG
Source organism: Amycolatopsis azurea DSM 43854 (assembly GCF_001995215.1). GTDB lineage: Bacteria > Actinomycetota > Actinomycetes > Mycobacteriales > Pseudonocardiaceae > Amycolatopsis > Amycolatopsis azurea. Next base: position 194,743 of record NZ_MUXN01000014.1, on the reverse strand, counting down.
TAATTCCCTTGCCGCACAGGCATTCCGCCAAAAGAAGGCGAACCACGGACACCGGTAACGAACCCGGTCCGTCCGCCGACCAACGGGCAGCGGAATGCGGCTGGAGGAATTCGTGATGAAGATCAGTGTCTTCGGGCTCGGTTACGTCGGTTGCGTGTCGGCTGCGTGCCTTGCCGGGCAGGGGCACGAGGTCGTCGGGGTCGACGTGAACCCGGTGAAGATCGACCTCATTTCCGGCGGCAAGGCGCCGGTGGTCGAAGAACGCATCGGGGAACTGACCGCGGAAGTGGTCGCCCAGGGCAGGCTGAGAGCGACCACCGACGTAAGACAGGCGATCGCGGACAGCGAAGTCTCCCTGATCTGCGTCGGCACCCCGTCGGCGCCGAACGGCAGCCTGTCGACGGCGTTCCTGGAACGCGTCGCCGAGGAGATCGGCGAGGCGCTCAGGGACAAGGCCGAGCGGCACACCGTCGTCTTCCGCAGCACGATGCTCCCGGGCACCTGCCTGGACCTGCTCGTCCCCATCCTCGAGAAGTCGTCCGGCCGCACCGCCGGCGTCGACTTCGGGGTCGCGGTGAACCCCGAGTTCCTCCGCGAGGGCAGCAGCGTCAAGGACTTCTTCGACCCGCCCAAGACCGTCATCGGCGAGCTCGACCCGGCCAGTGGCGACGTCGTCGCGGCGCTCTACGAAGGGCTTCCCGGCGAGGTCTTCCGGGTCGCGATCCCGGTCGCCGAGATGACGAAGTACGCCGACAACTCCTTCCACGGTCTCAAGATCGGCTTCGCGAACGAGCTCGGCGCCATCTGCCGCGCCCTGGGGCTCGACTCGCACCAGGTGATCGACGTCTTCCTCGCCGACCGCAAGCTCAACATCAGCCCCGCCTACCTCCGCCCCGGGTTCGCTTTCGGCGGCTCGTGCCTCCCCAAGGATCTGCGCGGCCTGGTCTACGCCGCGCACCGCGCGGACGTCGCCGTCCCGATCCTTTCGCACGTGCTGCCCTCCAACGACGAACACCTCCAGCGCGCCTTCGACCTGGTCGCCAACACCGGGAAGCGCAAGGTCGGCCTGTTCGGCCTGTCCTTCAAACCCGGCACCGACGACCTCCGCGAGAGCCCGCTCGTCGAGCTTGCCGAGCGGCTGCTCGGCAAGGGGTACGACCTCCGCATCTACGACGCCAACGTCAGCCTTTCCCGCCTGATGGGCGCGAACCGCGAGTACATCGAGGGCAGGCTGCCGCATCTCGGCCAGCTGCTCGCCGGCTCCATCGAAGAGGTCGCCGACCACGCCGAGGTCTGCCTCATCGGCACGGTCGATCCGGAGGTCCTCGCGGCGCTCCCGGCGGGCGGCGGCCGCACCATCATCGATCTCGTCCGCGTACCCGACGCCGACCGGCGCCGGGCTGAAGAGGGATATGTCGGTCTTGCCTGGTAAAGCTCTCATCCTCGTCGAGAACCTTTCCGTCCCCTTCGATCGCCGCGTCTGGCAGGAGTGCCAGACACTCCGCGACGCCGGCTGGGAAGTCCACGTCATCTGTCCACAAGGGACGAAACGGGACACCGAAGCCGAAGTCACCATCGACGGCGTCCACATCCTGCGCTACCCGCTGAAGGCCGCCACCGGTGGTCCCGCCGGGTACGTCCAGGAGTACGGCTCGGCGTTGTGGCACACGCTCCGGCTCGCCCGCAAGGTCGGCCGGGGCGGAAAGATCGACGTCGTGCACGCCTGCAACCCGCCGGACATGCTGTTCCTCGTCGCGCTGTACCTCAAGCGCCAGGGCGCGAAGTTCATCTTCGACCAGCACGACCTCTGCCCCGAGCTGTACCTCTCGCGCTTCAACCGCGGTGAGGACCTGCTCTACCGCGCGGTCTGCGCGCTGGAACGACGCACCTACAAGACGGCCGACGTCGTCATCGCGACCAACGAGAGCTACAAGGACGTCGCCGTGAAACGCGGCGGCAAAGCGCCGGAAGACGTCTTCGTCGTGCGGAGCGCGCCCGTGGTCGAGCGGTTCCACATGGTCCCGGCCGAGCCCGAGCTGAAGAAGGGCAAGCCGCATCTGCTGGCGTACCTCGGCGTGATGGGCCCGCAGGACGGCGTCGACTACGCGTTGCGCGCGCTCGCTTCGCTGCGTGACGAGGTCGGCCGCACCGACTGGCACGCCGTGTTCATCGGCGCCGGTGACGCCTTCGACGCCATGGTGGCGTTGACCAAGGAACTGAAGCTCGACGACCAGGTCGAGTTCACCGGCCGGATCTCCGACGCCGACCTGCTGCGCTACCTGTCCGCGGCCGACGTCTGCCTGTCGCCGGACCCCCTGAACCCGCTCAACGACGTGTCGACCATGAACAAGATCATGGAGTACATGGCGATGAGCCGCCCGATCGTCTCCTTTGAACTGCGGGAGGCCCGGGTCTCGGCCGGGGAGGCCGCGCTCTACGCGCCGGCGAACGACGAGCCGGAGTTCGCGAAGCTGATCGCGCATCTGCTCGACTCGCCGGAGGACCGGGCGAAGATGGGCGAGCTGGGCCGGGAGCGCGTCGCCGGTCCGCTCTCCTGGGAGAACTCCCAGAAAGCCCTGCTCGCGGCCTATGCGGCCGCCGTCCGTTGATCGGCTTCCCGATCGCGTTTTGAACAAGACTCGCGCAAACCTGTAACCAACATCGCGGTCGCTCCGACGGGATTGATGCTGCACCCGCACGCACCGATGGGAGATCCCGGCTTTGACTGACGACACGGTGCGCCTGTCCATGATCGGACAGGTTCTGCGCGGGCGATGGCGGACCTTGGTGGCCCTCGCCCTCCTCGGCGCTCTGATCGGCGCGGGATCTTCGATGATCCTTTCTCCGGGCTACCGGACGTCGTCCAGCGTGCTGCTGCAAGGCCCGCGCGAGGCGGACGAACTGCTCACCCAGGCCGAGGTGGCGACCAGTTCGGTCGTGCTCGACCGGGCCGCCGCCACGCTCGGCGACGGACAGACCGGCGCCGACCTGCGGGACAAGGTGGCCACGTCGGTCGCACAGGGCAATGTCATCACCATCGGGGTCACCGGTGACACCGCCGAACAGACGCAGCGGCTGGCCGACCAGGTCGCGAGCGAGTTCGTGAAGTACTCGACGCAGATCATCGCCGGCTCCGGCGACGCCGCGGTGCAGCTGGCGCAGGAACGCCGCGAGACGCTGCGGCAGCAGGTCGCGCAGACGAACCAGCGGATCAGCGAACTCTCCACGAAGGTCAACGAAGGCAAGACGACCGTGGAAAGCGTCCAGCTCCGCACCGAACTGCAGGGCCTGCGCACGTCGATCGAGTCGGCCATGTCCAGCCTCAACGCGGCCGACACCGCCAGCGGGCTCGGCAACATGGTCGTCCTCGGTTCGGCCCAGCTGCCGTCCGCGCCGGCGGCGCCCACTCTGCCGCAGCTCGCCCTCGGCGGCGCGCTCTTGTTCTTCCTCGTCGGCTTGTTCGGGCACCTCTTCACCGTCCGCACGGACCGGCGGCTGAAGGACGAGGAGGAGATCGCCGCGGCGATCAGCGGCCCGGTGCTGGCCACCTTCGACGCCGTCGAAGAACGACCCGCCGGGAAGACCTTGCGCGCCAAGCTCCTCCGTGACGACAGGCCGTGGAACATCCCGCGGGTCGACGTCCACGCCGACGAGATCGACGTCGAAGTCCACTACCGGCGGCTGGTTTCCCGGCTCCCCGGTCGGCGGCTGCTCATCGTGGCCGCCGAAGACGACCACGCCGGGCAGGTGGCCGCCGAGCGGATCGCCGCCCTCGCCGACCGCTGGTACACCGTGGCGACGATCTCCCCGGTCCGGCCCGTCATCGAAGACAGCGACGCGGAGGGGATCCTCGTCGTGGCCGGCCTCGGTTCCCGGTCCGCCTGGGAGCTGGTCGGGATCGCCGAAGCCGTCGCCGACGCCGGGCTCGCCGTGGTGGGCACCGTGCTGATCCGCCCGGTCCGGCCGACCCGCACCGGCCCCGGCGCCACCACCCCGACCGACCACGAAGCACTGGCAGGTACCGCGTGACCAGCGCCGAAAAGACCAAGTCCGAACCGCTCATCGACCTCCAGCGACTGGTCGTCTCGATCCGGAGACGACGTCGCCTGTGGACGGCCACCGCTCTGCTGGGGCTGATCGCAGGCGGCCTGGTCGCGATGCTCCTGCCGTCGCCGCCCACGGCGGTGGCGCAGATCCTCGTCATCCACCCCGACGACTCACCGACCGACAGCGGGACGCTGATGCGCACCGACGTCGCCGTGCTCAAGACCACCAAGACCGCCGGTGAGGCGCTCAAGAAACTGAACAGCACGCAAGCTCCGGAGGAGTTCCTCAAGGACTACGACGGGCTCGGGCTGACGAACAACGTCCTCCAGCTGACGGTCAAGGGCAAGACCAAGGACGAGGCGATAGCCCGCGCGCAGGCGATCTCCGACGCCTTCATCGCCGAGTACATCGGCCGCAACCAGGCGGCCGCGGCCGCGCAGCAGAAGGCCCTGCTCGACCAGCGCAACCAGGCCCAGAACGAACTCACCCCGATCGAAGCGTCGATCGTCACCGAAGAGGCCAAGGGCCGCAACGCCAACCCCGCCCAGCTGGAGCGGCTGTACTCGCGCCGGGCGGAGTTGACCTCCAAGATCTCCGATTACGACGGCCGCGCGCAGGAGGCGGGCATCGGCACGCCGAAGGTCGCCGCCGGGACGCAGATCGTGGACGCGCCGCGGATCCTGCCGAAGTCGTTGCTCAAGACCCTCGGCACCGACATGGGCATCGGCCTCGCGCTGGGGCTGCTCGCCGGGCTGGGACTCGCGGCCATCACGAGCGTGGTGAAGGACCGGCCGGTCCTGCGCCGGGAGATCTCGCGGCACCTCGGCGCCTCCGTGATCGCGCAATTGCCCGAACCGCCCCGGTTCCTGCGGCGTTCGCGGGCGGTGACCCGGCGGCAGCGCGCCGCGGCGACCCTGGTCCGCGCCGTCTCCCAGGAGGGCGGTTCGGTGTCGCTGCTCGACCTCGGCGCCCGCCGGGTCACCGCCGCGCTCGCCGTCGACATGGCGCGCGAACTGGCGGAGAAGGGGCCGGTCTCGCTCGTCGACGACCTGCCGAAGGCGAACCTCCGCGAGCTGGCGGGCGACGCCCCGATCCAGGTGCTGGACCGCGGCGACGCTCCGTTGAATGGCAAGGAACGCCGCATCGGAGTCGGTTCGATCGAGCCGGGCACGGCGTGGACCGACCTCGAATTCCTGGGTGAGGAGACGATCCTCGTCGTCCGCACCGCGCACGCGAACACCGAATGGCTGCACACCGTCGCCCGCCAGCTGGCGGACCGGCGCATCCCGATCATCGGCGTCGTCCTGGTGGATCCGGATCCGCGTGACCACACCGACGGGACGCTGTGGGACGGCCTGCACACCGCGTTGCGCGGCCGTGCCGGTGCCACGCCGGAGCCGATCCCGGTGCCCGCGCGGCCGGTGATGACCCCCCGTCCGGTGGCACCTGCCCGTGCACCGGAGCGCAAGGTCCTGCCCGAGCGGAAGGTCGCGCCGGAACGACGGGTGCCGCGGCCCGCGCCGAAGCCGGTCGAGATGTTCCCCGACGAGGACGCCCCGGTGCGGCGGCTCTCGACGGTGGCGCCGGTGGAGACGGACGCCGAACGCACCGTCGAGCGGGTTTTGGAGCCGCCGCGGGAGAAGAAGTCCGCGCGACGCCGTCCGCCGACGCCGTACAAGCGGCCCGAGGACCAGGACAACGCCGATCAGCCGACCAAACGATTCTCGCCCGTTTCACCGGATAACGCCGAAGCCTTATAAGGGGAGCGAAAACAGATGTGCGGCATCGCAGGGGCCTACTTCTGGCCGGACGGGGGACCGCTCACCGATCGGTTGACGAAAATCCTCGCCCATCGCGGACCGGACGGTTCGGGGCGGTACGACCACCGGGCGGGCGACGGTGAAGTCCATTTAGGACACCGTCGGCTGTCGATCGTCGACCTGACCGAGACCGGCGCGCAGCCGATGGTCAAGGACGGGCTCGCGCTGACCTACAACGGCGAGCTGTACAACTCGCCGGAACTGCGGAAGGAACTCGAAGCCGCCGGGGTGCGCTTCCGGGGGACGTCCGACACCGAGGTCGTCCTGGAAGCCTGGCGCAAGTGGGGCACCGAGGGCCTGCACCGGCTGCGCGGCATGTTCGCGTTCGGCGTCTTCGACGAGCGCACCGGCACGTTGACCCTGGTCCGGGACCAGCTGGGCATCAAACCGCTCTTCCTGGTGCGCCGCGGCAAGGGGGTCGCGTTCGCGTCCGAGCTGAAGGCGCTGGCCACCGAGCTGGGCGGCTCCCTGACCGTCGACGACACCGCGCTCGTCGCGTCCCTGCTCTACTACTGGGTCCCGGACGGCCGCTGCGCGTTCAGCGAAGCCGAAAAACTGCCGCCGGGCAGCTGGGCGCGGTTCCGCCCGAACGGCGACGTCGAGCGCGGCAGCTTCTGGTCGCTGCGCCAGGTCGCCGAAGAGGGCGCGGCGTATGAAGGCGAGTTCGACCTCAACGCCGTCATCGAGGACTCGACGCGCAAGCACCTGATGGCCGACGTGCCGGTCGCGACGTTCCTCTCCGGCGGGCTCGACTCCAGCTATCTGACCGCGCTCGCCGCGCGCGAGCAGCCGGGGATCTCCGCGTACACCATCGGTTTCCGGGCCGAGGACGCGAAGTTCGAGGCGATGCCGGACGACCTGATGTACGCGAAGAAGGTCGCCGCGAAGTTCGGCGTCGACCTGCACGAGATCGAGATCGCGCCGCAGGTGCTGGACCTGCTGCCGAGGATGACATATCACCTCGACGAGCCGATCGGCGATCCGGCGGCGATCAACAGCTACCTGATCTGCACCGCCGCCCGCGAGGCCGGCGTCAAGGTGATGCTTTCGGGGATGGGCGCCGACGAGCTGTTCGCCGGGTACCGCAAGCACCTCGCGAACACGCTCGCCGTGCAGTACCAGCGGGTGCCCGGCCTCGTCCGCCGCCCCGTCGAGTCCCTTGTGGACAGACTGCCGGTGGCGACGTCGAAGCGCGGATTCCGGTCGGTCCGGTTCGCCAAACGGTTCCTCTCGTTCGCGGAACTGCCGGAGGAGACCGCGTTTCGGCGCAGCTACACGATGTACGACCAGGCCGAACTCGCCGGGCTGCTGAACCCGGACCTGGCGGGCGCCGTCGACGACGTGATCACCGAGCACGCGGACACCTATCACGACAACACGTTGTCGGACTTCGTGAACCGCATGTGTCTCGCCGATTCCCGGCTCTTCCTGCCGGGGCTCAACCTCGCCTACACCGACCGGTCCAGCATGGCGGCGTCGACCGAGGTGCGGACGCCGTTCGTCGACATCGAGGTCGTCAAGGCCGCGTTCCGGATCCCCGGTGACAAGAAGATCGTGAAGCGCCAAGGGAAGATGGCGCTGAAGGAAGCGGCGCTGTCGATCCTCCCCGCCGAGATCGTGCACCGGCCGAAGGGTCTGTTCAGCGCGCCGCTGCGGGCCTGGATGAGCCGCGACCTCGCGCCCTTGGTGCGCGAGGTGACGAACGAAGGTGAATTGGTGAAGGCCGGGTTCCTCCGTCGTGAGGCGCTGCAGAAGCTCGTGGACGAAGACGCGTCCGGGCAGCAGGACCGGTCCAAGCACCTCTGGCACATCTTGACCCTCGAGTACTGGTACCGCGGCGCCGTCGCGGCCCGGACCACCTGATCGCTGAGGAGCGACGTGAAGCAGGTAGTGCAGAACTACAAGAGCGGGGAGCTGGCGCTCCTCGACGTCGAAGTCCCCGCGTGCAAAGCGGGCGGTGTGCTGGTCCGCACCGCTTATTCGCTGATCTCCACCGGCACCGAGATGATGAAGGTGTCCGAGGCGAGCCTTTCCCTGGTGGGCAAGGCGAAGGCGCGGCCGGACCAGGTCGCGAAGGTGATGCAGAGCGTCGCGACCAACGGGCTCGGCGCCACCTACCGCAAGGCGATGAACAAGCTCGACTCGTACACGCCGCTGGGCTACTCGCTGTGCGGCGTGGTCGAGGAGGTCGGCGCGGGCATCCACGACGTCGCCGTCGGGGACTACGTGGCGTGCGCCGGGAACGAGCACGCACTGCACGCGGAACTGAACTGGGTGCCCAAGAACCTGTACACCAAGGTGCCAGACGGGGTCGACCCGCGGCACGCCGCGTTCGGCACGGTCGGCTCGATCGCGATGCAGGGCGTCCGCCAGGGTGAACCGCAGATCGGCGACATCGCGCTGGTCATCGGGCTGGGCCTGATCGGCCAGCTGGTCGTGCAGCTGCTGGTCGCCTCCGGGGTCCGCGTGGTCGGTGTCGACCCGGATCCGGCGCGGTGCGCGCTCGCCGAACAGCTCGGTGCCCTGAAGTGCGGCGACCCGTCGTCCGGCGTCATCGACACCGCGGTCGCGGAGATCAGCTCCGGGCACGGCGTCGACCAAGTGTACCTCGCCGCGGGCGGCAGCACGAACGAGCCGGTGGAACTGGCCGCGAAGCTGGCCCGCGACCGCGGCCGGGTGATCGACATCGGCAAGTGCTCGCTGAACCTGCCGTGGAACGCCTACTACGAAAAGGAACTCGACGTCCGGTTCTCCCGTTCGTACGGCCCCGGCCGCTACGACCCGGAGTACGAACTCGAGGGCCGCGACTACCCGATCGGCCAGGTCCGCTGGACCGAGCGCCGCAACCTCGAATGCGTCGTCGACCTGATGGGCAGCGGCCGTCTCGACGTCGAGCCGCTGATCTCGCACGTCTCGGAGTTCTCCGACGCCGTCGAGACGTACCGGAAGCTGAACGAGGGCGAGCTCAAGGCCGTCGCGGTGCTGTTCGAGTACGAGAAGCGCGCCGCCACGACCACCGAGCCGGTCGCCGAGGTCGCGATGCCGAAGACGGTGACCACGCGCGCGGTGCCGAGGCCCGGCGGCGTGCGGATCGGGTTCATCGGCGCGGGCAACTACGCGTCCTCGATGCTTCTGCCGCATCTGACGGAGATGGAGGGCGTCGACCTCACCGAGGTCGTCACCACCTCCGCGCTCTCGGGCGCGAACGCCAAGCGCAAGTTCGGCTTCGGCCGCGCCACCACCGACCTCGACACGATGCTCGACGACTCCTCGATCGACGCCGTGTTCATCGTGACCCGGCACAGCTCGCACGCGGAGCTGACCAGGCGGGCGTTGCTCGCGGGGAAGGCCGTCTTCGTCGAGAAGCCGCTCGCGCTGTCGGAGAAGGAACTCGAGATCGTGCTCGGCGCGATCGAGGAGTCCGGCAACGACCGGCTGCAGGTCGGGTTCAACCGCCGGTTCGCCCCGCTGCTCGGCGAGTCGGTGCTCCACTTCGGGCCGCGGATCGGCCCGGCTTCCGTGCGGTACCTGGTCAACGCCGGTCAGCTCGACGCCGGCAGCTGGTACAACCAGGCCGACAGCGAGGGTTCGCGGTTCGCGGGCGAGGGCGGTCACTTCATCGACACGGTCAGCTGGCTGCTCGGCTCCGACCCGGTCTCGGTGTACGCCACCGCGACCCCCGGGCACCAGGACCTGCAGATCCTGCTGCGCTACCCGGACGGCTCGACCGCGTCGATCGCCTACACCACCAGCGGTTCTTCGGCGTTCCCCAAGGAGACGATCGACGTCACCGCCGACGGCAAGGTGCTGAAGTTCGACGACTTCGCGCGCGCGTCGGTGTTCGGCCGCAAGAAGTGGGCCAGTTCGCGGATCCCCAAGGGCCGGGACAAGGGCCAGGCCGCCGAGCTGGAGGCGTTCGTCACTTCTCTGCGGACCGGGGTCGCGATGCCGGTGTCCGTCGAGTCGCTCGTCGCGACGACGCTGGCCACGCTGGCGGTCAACCGCAGCCTGGAGACCGGCGCCGCCGTGCGGATCAACGCCAAGGAGGGGTTGGCCTGATGGATCCGTCCTGGTACCTGCGAAGACTGTCGCGGATGGGGCCGGCCGAGGTCGCGGGCCGGGTCACCGACGTCGTGCGCAAACGCCAGTGGCGCGGGGTCGCGGGGGACAGGCCCGCGTGGCTGCCGGACCGCCGGTTCGCGCCGGTGCCCGGCGAGGACGTCCTGGCCGCCGTCTCGGGTGAGGCGGTGAAGGATCTGCTCGTCACCGCGGACCGCCTGATGGACGGGCACGCCGAGTACTTCGGCGTCGAGCGGGACGACCTCGTCGACCCGGACTGGTCGTACGACCCGAAGACCGGCCGCCGCGCACCGTCCGACGTGTACTCGTTCGACGTCCCGTACCGCAGCGAGGACACCGTCGGCGACATCAAGCAGATCTGGGAGCCGTCGCGGCACCAGCACCTCACCGTGCTGGCTGCGGCGTACGCGCTGACCGGCGAAGACCGTTACGCCGAGCGCGTCGCCGCGCACCTGAAGTCGTGGTGGGCGGCCAACCCGCCGATGTGCGGGGTGCACTGGGTCAGCGGGATCGAACTCGGCATCCGGCTGCTGTCGTGGGTGTGGGTCCGGCGGCTGCTCGACGGCTGGGCGCAGGCCCCGGCGCTGTTCGAGGACAACCCCGAGGCGCTCACGCAGATCTGGCACCACCAGCGCTGGCTGGCCGCGTTCCCGAGCCGGGGTTCGTCGGCGAACAACCACGTGATCGCCGAGGACGCGGGGCAGCTCGCCGCCGCCTGCGCGTTCGCCTGGTTCCCCGAATCCGGCCAGTGGCGGGACGCGGCGCTGACGTCGCTGGACAAGATGCTGCGCCACAACACCTTCGACTCCGGTCTCAACCGTGAACTCGCCACCGAGTACCACGGGCTCGTCCTGGAACTGGGGCTCGCCGGGGCACTGGAGGCGAAGGCCGCCGGGGTCGCGGTGCCCGAGTCGACCTGGCTGGTGCTGCTGAGGATGACCGACGCACTGGCGTCCATTGTGGACAACAGGCTGCGGCCGCCGCGGCAGGGTGACGCCGACGACGGCTTCGGGCTCATCGTCGATGGCGACGAGACCAGCCGCTGGGCGTCGCTGCTCAACACCGGGTCCGTCCTTTTCGGACGGTTGGACTGGTGGCCGGAGACGCGTGAGGGCGATGTCCGCACGACGCTCTTCTCCGCGCTGGCCAAGGACGTCCAGGTCGGCATTCAGCGTCCCGCCCGGCGCCGCGACGACTTCGCCGACGCCGGGATGACCATCCTGCGCGAGGGCGCCGTCTGGGCCCGCTGCGACGGCGGGCCGCACGGCTTCCTGTCGATCGCCGCGCACGCGCACGCGGACGCGCTCTCGGTGGAGGTCCGGCACGACGGCGTCGACATCCTCGCCGACCCCGGGACCTACTGCTACCACGGCGAACCGAAGTGGCGGTCGTACTTCCGGTCCACGGCCGCGCACAACACGCTGGAGCTGTCCCGCACCGACCAGTCCGTCTCCGGCGGCCCGTTCCTGTGGACGAAACACGCCGTCACCACCGTGAACGCGGCGGGAACACCGTCGCGCTGGTGCGCGGAACACGACGGCTACGCCCCGGCGATCCACCGCCGGTCGGTGGAGCTGGCGGACTCGGCGCTCCGGATCCTCGACGAGGTCCGCGGCGGGGAGGCCCAGCACTGCCGTCTCGCGTTCCACTTCGGCCCGGCCGTCGAGGTCTCGCTTTCCGGCGGGACGGCGACGTTGTCCTGGACGGCCGACGGCCAGGTCCGGACGGCTTCGCTCATGCTGCCGCCGGAGCTGGACTGGTCGGCGCACCGCGGCGAGACCGGGCTCCCGATGGGCTGGTACTCGGCCGGGTTCGGCAGGCGCGAGCCCGCGTGGACCCTGTTCGGCGGCGGCATCGCCTCCGACGGCGCCACTTTCACCACCGAGCTCACCTTCGACACCAGTAACGAGGACCCGCCGTTGTGACAGCACGACCGCACCGTCTCCGCCGGGCAGCACTTCTGGTGCTGCTCGGCTCGCTGACGTTCACCGCCTGCACTTCCGGACCGGACGAGGCAGGGAAGGGGCCTGATCCGGCGCAGGCGCCGTCCGGCTCGATCGCGCAGGTGTGCGACAAGGCGAAGGCGGGGCCGGCCGAAGCGCCGGCGGGTGCGGTCAAGATCGACCCGGCGGTGCCCGGCGACCTCGCCGCGAAGACGCGGTCGAGCCCGGCCGGGACGACCTTCTGGCTCGCGCCGGGCACGCACAAACTCGGCGACGACCGCTACGACCAGGTCAACCCGAAGACGGGCAACGTCTACCTCGGCGCGCCGAACGCGATCCTCGACGGCCGGAAGATCAACCAGTACGCCTTCTCCGGCCACGAGGCCGACGTCAAGATCCAGTACCTGACCGTGCAGGGCTTCGCCGCGCCGCACGATGAAGGCGTGGTCAACCACGATTCGGCCGACGGCTGGGTCATCGAACACAGCACCGTCCAGGACAACGACGGCGCCGCGCTGATGGCGGGCGCGCGGCAGCAGGTCCGCGCGAACTGCTTGCGGCGCAACGGGCAGTACGGCATGAACGCCTACGCGCAGGGCAACGCGATCAAGGGCCTGGTAGTCGAGGGCAACGAGATCTCCGGTAACAACACCGGCGACTGGGAAAGCAAGATCGACGGCTGCGGCTGCTCCGGCGGGATCAAGTTCTGGTCGGTCGACGGCGCCGACATCCGGGGCAACTGGGTGCACGACAACCGCGGCGTCGGGCTGTGGGCCGACACGAACAACAACGACTTCCTCGTCGAGGGCAACGTCATCGAGAACAACGACGGCTCCGCCCTGATGTACGAGACCAGCTACAACGCCGTCATCCGCGGCAACACCATCCGCCGGAACAACTGGGTGGACGGCAAGGGCTACATCGACCGCGGCGACAGCTTCCCGGTGGCGTCGATCTACCTGTCCGAGTCCGGCGGCGAGCCGAGGGTGAAGGCACGCACGGACAAACTGGAGATCTCCGGCAACTCGTTCGAGAACAACTGGAACGGCGTCACCCTGTGGGAGAACTCCGACCGGTTCTGCAACAGCCCGGCCAACACCTCGTCCGGTTCCTGCACGCGGCTGGTGCCCGAACAGGCGAAATGCGCGCAGCCCGCGATCGCGTCGGGCGCGCTGAACGAGGACTGCCGGTGGAAGACGCAGCGCGTCGAGATCCACCACAACCGGTTCGTGCTCGACCCGGTCGTCACCGGCTGCGAGGAGAGCTGCGCGCGGATGGCGATGCTCGCGAACTTCGGGACCTTCCCGGAGTGGTCGCCGTACAAGGGCGAGGTCGTCCAGCAGGCGATCACCTTCGACCAGGGCAACCGGCTCCACGACAACACCTACTCCGGGCCGTGGAACTTCGTGGCGTTCGAGCCGAGCCGCGTGCTGGGCTTCGGTGAATGGCAGGGCGCGCCCTACCGCCAGGACCAGGGCAGCAAACTGACCCGCGCGGGAGGAGGCTGACATGCTCGATCCCGCCGTCCGGCCCGCTCCCGCGATCCGGGGCTTTCCCAAAGCGACAGCCATCGCCTGGACGCTGCTGATCATCAACACCCTCGGCTCGACCGGGGCGAAGACGGTCCTCCCGCTGCCCAGGTCGGTCAGCCAGCTGATCACCATGGGCGCGCTGGGCGGTGCCTTCATCATCGCGCTCGCCCTGAACCCCAGGCTGCGGTTCCGGCCGAACGCCTATCTCTTCCTGCTCACGCTGCTGGCCATCCTGAGCGTGGTCGCGAGCCTGAACCTGGAAGGCGGTTTCGGCGCGCTGTTCCGGTGTTTCCGGTTCGCGCTCTTCTTGAGCACGCTGTGGTTGCTGACCCGCTGGTGGGACGGCGGCCTCGACCTCGTCCGCCAGCACATCCGCACCTACGGCGCCGTGCTGGTGACGGTGGTGATCGGGCTCGGGCTCAGCCCCGGCAACGCGCTGCCGTTCGAATACGGCGGACGGCTCACCGGCACGGTTTGGCCGCTGACCCCGCCGCAGGTCGGGCAGTACGCGGCCATCGTCATCGGCCTCACGATCCTGTTGTGGCTGAGCGGGAAACTGGCACGGAAGCACGCGCTGGTCGTCATCGTCCCGACGTTCGCGGTGCTGCTGCTGACCCATACCCGCACCGCGATGCTCGGCCTGGTCGTCGGGACCATCGTGGCGCTGATCTCGCAATGGATGTCCAGCGCCCGCGCGCGCAAGGTGTTCACCGGCCTGATCTTCGGCGGGTTGTTCGTCGTGGTCGCGCTGGGCGGGCTCGTGCAGTCATGGTTCCTGCGAGGACAGTCCGAGGAGAACTTCTCCAGTCTCACCGGCCGCGCGAAGGTGTGGGACGCGCTGCTCGACGCGCCGCGGACGACGCTGGAGTACCTGTTCGGCGTCGGCCTGACCGACAAGTCCTACGACGGGCTCCCGATCGACAGCAGCTGGCTCGCGGTGTACCACGAACAGGGTTATGTCGGGATCGTGATCGTGGCGGCGTACCTGCTCGTGCTGGTCGTGGTCGCGGTGCTGCGCCCGCCGTCGCCTGCCAGGGCGTGCGCGATCTTCCTGATCACCTACTGTCTTTCCGCCTCCTACACCGAGGCGGGTCTCGGCGACGCGTCGCCTTACCTGTTGCATCTGGCCCTGGCCGCGTCGTTGCTGGTGCGTGTGCCCACCGACGAACCTGAGTTTCTCAAGGAGCCCGCGTGAAGGTCCTCGTGATCCACAACCGGTACAGATCCGAGCAGCCCAGTGGGGAGAACAACGTCGTCGACCAGGAGACCGCGCTGCTGGCCGAGGCCGGGCACGAGGTCGGCCTGTTCGAGCGGCGCAGCGACGACATCGCGGAGATGTCCTTGCCGCGCAAGGCCGTCGTCCCGCTCCAGGTGCCGTGGAACCGGGCCGTGCGCGCGGACCTGGCCCGGCGCCTGGCCGACGACCGGCCGGACGTCGTCCACATCCACAACACGTTCCCGCTGCTTTCGCCGTCGGTACTGGCCGCTTGCGCCGACGCCGGGGTCCCGACGGTCGCGACCGTGCACAACTACACCCTGATCTGCCCGCCCGGCACGCTGTACCGCGACGGCCAGGTGTGCACCGACTGCGTGGGCAGGTCGCCGATGCCCGCCGTGCGGCACGGGTGCTACCGCGGCTCGGGGCTCGCGACCGTGCCGATGGCGGCGAGCCTGATGCTGAACCGGAACCGCTGGTGGTCGGGGGTGTCGCGGTTCTTCTGCATCTCCAAGGCGCAACGTGAGGTGCTGATCGCCGCCGGGATGCCCGCCGACCGGCTCGGGGTGAAGTACAACTACGTGACCGATCCCGGCAAGACGCGCCAGGGCGCTGGGGAGCACCTGCTGTTCCTCGGCCGGATCACCGCGGAGAAGGGCGTCGGCCTGCTGATGCGGGCGTGGGACCTGCTCGTCGCCGCGGGCGGCCCGCTGCCGCCGCTGGTGATCGCCGGCACCGGTCCGATGCAGGACGAGGTCGCGCGCTGGGCGGACGGCCGCGACGACGTCCGCTACGTCGGTCTTCAGTCCAAAGAGGAGTGTCGCGACCTGATCGCCCGCTCGAACGCCGTCATCGCGCCGTCGGAATGGCTGGAGGCCTTCGGGCTGGTCGTCGTCGAGGCGATGGCCGCCGGTGTCCCGACGGTCGCCTCGGCCCACGGCGCCTTCCGCGAACTCGTCGAAGACGGCGTCACCGGCCTGCTGCACGAACCCGGGAACCCCGAGGCCCTCGCGGCCCGCCTGCGGGAGATCGTCGGCGACGCCGAACGGAACCAGGAGATGGGCTGGGCGGCGCGGCTGGTCTACGAGCAGGAGTTCACGCCGAAGGTCGGCCTGGAACGGCTCGTCGGCGGCTACCAGGCCGCGATCGATTCGGTGTCCTTCGCGTGATCGCCGGTCCGCCCGCGCTGCCACCGCGGGCGCGGATCCCGCTCTGGACCCTGGGCGCTTTCGGCTTCGTCGTCGCGCTCGTGCTCGGTATCCGCTACGCCGGCACCTCCCATCTCGCCGGACTGGACGCCCTCGTGCTTCCCGTCGTCGACCGGGTCGAGGGCCCGCTCTGGTACGTCGCGACCGCCATCGACTTCGCGGGCGAACCGATCGGCGCGGTCGTCGTCATCGCCCTGTTCGGCTGGCTGTGCCTGCGGCACCGGCGGCCGCGGATCGCGATCCTGATGGTGGCGGCCAGCGGGGTGACGGTGGCGCTGACCACCGGCCTGAAACCCCTGGTCGGCAGGCTGATCCACGATGAGTTCCTGTCTTACCCGAGCGGGCACACGGCCTTCGCGGTGACCGTCGCGACCGTCGTCGCGCTGCTGGTGATCGACGTGCGGGGGCTCGGACCTCTCGGCGGTTCTTGGGTGCTGGCAGGGATGGTCGCTTTCGCGGGGCTGGCGATGGGGTGGGCGGAGGTGGCGCTGGGGGCGCACTATCCGACGGACACCTTCGGGGGTTTCGGGGTCGCTGTCGCGGTGGTCCCGATGGTGGGGTGGGCGGTGGATCGGCTCACGCGGCAGCCCGCCTGACGGTGGGCCTGGGTCGGGCTTGGGCGGTCCGGAACGCGGCGTGAAGCTCCCTGAGCACTTGGTCCGGCTCGGTGCGCAGCCGGGACGGCAATGTCTGGAGCACGACGATCCCGGCGGCGACGTACCTGGCGTTGCGGGCGACGGTGTCCCGATGGTCTTCGAGGTTCGCGTGGTGGCGGTAGGAGTCGATCTCCCAGGCGAACGCGATCTCGTCGCACCAGAAGTCCGGGGTGGCGATGTAGGTGCCGTTCGCGTCGAAGATCGGGACGTTCCAATGGCCCGGCGGGAGGCCGGATCTTCGCCAGAGACGCCAGGCGTCGGCTTCTGCGACTGATCTCGCCCCGCAGATAAGCGGGACCAGAGCTTGCCGGGGCAGGGCTGTTCCGGGCCGGCCGGCTTGGTCCAGTTCGCGGGTGAGCATTTCGGTGGTGCAGAAGCGGCGTTGGACGGACTCGGCCATCATCGCCTGGATCTCGTCAGGGTCGGTGAGCCTGCGGGCGGCGTCGATGACGGCTCGGGGGACAGGTGCCACGGGGAGGTCGTTTCGGAAGTGCGGCCTCGGCAGATGCCGAGTTCTCTCGACGTGAGCGAAACCGGTCGACGTGACACGACGATCGGCGGACACCAGAACATGCACGTCCCGCGGTGGCGGCAGCCGCTCCAGCCCATGGCGGCGGAGCGCCCAGAGACCGGTCAGGACCGCGGTTTCACGGCCGTGGAGCAGCGCCGCCTGGAGTTGCTGTTCACCGGTGGGTTCTCCACTGTGGAGCAGCACGATTCCGGGCAGCAACCGCTGCCAGGGGCCACCGGGGCCGCATCGGCGTGAAATGGTTCGTCCCGGCACGCCGGCGGCTCTGAGCGCGGCCGCGCGGACGACCAGCGGGCCGTGGATGAGCAGGGGGTCGGTCGACCAGGTTCCTCGTTGCACCCGATCACCATGAACCTCGCCACCGACAAAGTTCGCTCCCCGAGGCGATGAACGGTCCGGTCACGCCCGAAATCTTTCGAGCGTGGAGGATTTGGGGCGCTCGATGTCCCAAATCCTCCACACTCGACCTAGCCGCGCGTACCGCGAAAGGTCCGGTCACCCGAAGCTCGACCCCGCGTCCTGCGAGTAAGGAGCCCCCTGCCAAACCGAAGCCCCCACAGTCCGCGAAGTGTCATGAACGACAAAACGCCAAGAACCCGAGTAAGCGTTGTCGTACCACCGATTCTCCTGCCGAAACGTGACAGCGTCCGAAACCACGGCACCCCGGTAAGGCGACCACTCCGGATAAGTCCCGAAGTTCGCCAACAGCCCCATCCGTCCGCACAACCCCGTGCACGAAGACCCGTGAGAGAACTTGTTGCCGTGTATGGAAACCCGCTGCGTCTTCCACCGGCAGTCGTCGTGCAACGGCCGTGACGCGATCCCCGGCGAAGAACACGAAGAAACCGAAGGAACCAGGCGAGTGCACGACCCGGAGGAAGTGTTCGCCGGGCTGTTGCAGAACCGGTCCGCGTTCTCCCAGGCGGTGATCCCGGCCCAGTTGTCCTCGAAGACGTTGTCGACGATCTCCACCGAAGAGGTCCGCGCCGGGACGCGCGGCTCGCCGCCCGACTCCGACAGGTAGATCGTCCCGACCGGGAAATCGTCTCCGCGCGCGGCGAAAGCGCGGCCCTGCACCAGGGTGTTCCGCCGGAAGGTGTTGTCGCGGACCACGAGGTTGTACGAGATCTCGTAGAACAGCGCCTCCGCCTCGTTGTCCTCGATCAGGTTGTCCTCGATGAGGAAGTCGTTGTTGTTCGTGTCCGCCCACAGCCCGGCGCCGTGGTTGTGGTGGACCCAGTTCCCGCGGATGTCGGCGCCGTCCACCGCCCAGAACTTCGCGCCGCCGCTGCAGCCGCAGCCGGGGACCTTCGTCTCCCAGTCGTCGGTGTTGTTCCCGGTGATCTCGTTGCCCTCGACGAGCAGCCCGGTGATCCCATCACCCGCCCGGTAGGCGTTGATGCCGTACTGGCCGTTGTCCCGCAGGCAGTTCCGCAGGATCCGCTGACGCGGCCCCGCCATCATCGCGGCGCCGCGATTGCCCTCGATGGTGTTGCCTTCGATGGTCCAGTGCTCGCCGGAGTCGTGGTTGACCACGCCCTGATCCCGCGGCGCGGCGAAACCGCGGATGGTGAGGCCGCGGATGACGACGTCGCGCGCCTGCTGGGTGAACGCGTAGCGGTTGACGCCGCCCCCGTCCAGCACGGCGCCGGGTGCGCCGAGGTAGGCGTTGCCGTCCTTCGGGATGATCTGGCCGTATTCGTCCTGGCCCAGGGTGTGCTTGCCCCCGGTCAGCCAGAACGTCGTGCCGGCCGGGAGCTCGCGTGTCTTCTCGGACAGATCGGTCCCCGGCGCGACGACCACGGCGTCGTCCGGTTTCGAAGGGCTCTCCGGACCCGAAGCGCAAGCCGCGGCAGGAGCCGCCGAAGCCGGGGAGGCCGTGACGACTCCTGCCGCGAGCATCAGCAGGACCACCAGGAACGCGGGCATACCGGAAACGGTAGGCCACTATGGACCGTCCCAGATGGACACTTACAGGTGAAACTTCAGCAGGTCACCGTCTCACCGAACCCGCTGCACACGTCCTGCCGGTAGGGCTCCGCCTGCCATTGCGCCGACGTCAGCTGCCGTGACGCGTCCTGGGCGACGAACCGCCAAGGCCCGTAGTACTGGTTGTCGTACCACCGGTTCTCCTGCCGGAAGGTGATCGCCTCGGAGATCACGTTCCCCCGGTACGGTGACCAGGCCGGGTAGGTCCCGTAGTTCGAGAGCACCGCCATCCGGCCGCAGCGGTCGAGACAGCCTTCCAGCGACTCGTCGAACTCGAACGTGTTCTCGTGTACCAGAACGCGCTGCGTCTTCCACCGGCAGTCGCTGTACAGCGGCGCGGTCGTGATGCCCGGGTCGGAGCAGGTGGACATCGGTGAGACCAGTGCCGTGCAGGAGAGCGACGACGTGTTGGCCGGGCTGTTGCAGAACCGGTCCGCGTTCTCCCACAGCGTGATCCCCGACCAGTTGTCCGAGAACAGGTTGCCCCGGATGTCGATCTGGCTGGTCCGGGCGGGCAGCCTGGGCTCCCCGCCTGACTCGCTGATGTACACCGACCCGACCGGGAAGCTGTCGCCCTTCGCGGCCCGGTTGCGGCCCTGCACCAGCGCGTTGCGTCGGAACGTGTTCCCGATCAGGTCCAGATTGTAGGAGATCTCGTAGAACAGTCCCTCGGACGCGTTGTCCTCGATCACGTTGTCCTGGATGAGGAAGTCGTTGTTGTTCGTGTCGGCCCAGAGCCCGACACCGTGGTTGTGGTGGACGAAGTTGCCGATGATGTCGGCGCGGTTCACGGCCCAGAACTTGGCGCCGCCGCTGCACCCGCAGCCCGGGATCTTCGTTTCCCAGTCGCCGGTGTTGTTCCCGGTGATCTCGTTGCCTTCGATCAGCAGATCGGAGAGCCCGCCGCCGGCGCGGTAGGCGTTGATGCCGTACTGGCCGTTGTTGCGCAGGCAGTTCCCGATCACCCGCTGACCGGATCCGGTCATCATCGCGGCGCCGTCGTTGTCCTCGATGACGTTGCCCTGGATGGTCCAGCGCTCGCCGGAGTCGTGGTTGACCACGCCTTGGTCCTGCTGGCCGAGGAAGCCGCGGATCGTCAGTCCTCGGATGACCACGTCCTTGGCCGACGTGGTGAACGCCGCGCGGTTGAGTCTTCGTCCGTCGAGCACGGCGCCGGGTGCGCCGAGGTAGACGTTGCCGTCCTTGGGCATCACCTGCCCGAACTGGTCGTCGGACAGGTGATGGGTGCCCGGTGCCAGCCAGAACGTGGTCCCCGGCGGGCTGAAGCGGGTCCGGTCGGTCAGATCGGTGCCCGGTTCGACGACCAGGGCGCCTTCCGGCGCGGAGGGGACGCCGACTGTCGTGCCGCATACCCCTCGTGCCGGCTCTTCGGATGCCTCAGCCGTGGTTTCGACCGAGACCTGGAGCAATAACACCGACAGCGTGACGCAAAGCGCACGCGTGCCGACCGAGCGATGTGCGATCCCTGAACTCATACCCTTCTCCGAAAAACCGGCTTCACCGGACGGCCACCCAGCCACGGCGCCGGATCATCCGCGTCGAGCGCTTTGCGGTACACGAGGCAAGCCTGCGAGACCACTTCGACCGTCCGGTCGATGTCTTCTTCGGACAACGCGGCGCTGACCACGAACGACGGTCCGAGGACCCCGCCCGTGACCAACTGCCGCAGGAACAATGTTCGGTAGTCCTGCGACGGTTTCTTCTCGGCGTCGAGCGTGGCGAAGACGAGGTTGCTCGCCCGGCCGCGCACGACGACGTGTTCCCCGACCCCGGCCGAGGCCGCGACTTCGCGGACCCCGGCGGCGAGCCGGTCGCCGAGCGCGTGCAGCCGCGCGGCGATGCCTTCTTCGGTGTAGGTCTCCATGACCGCGATCGCGGCGGCCAGCGAATGCGTCTCGGCGCCGTGCGTGGTGGACAGCAGGAAGACGCGGTCCTTGGTGGTGCGCAGGCCGCCGAGTTCCATCAGCTCGCGTTTGCCCGCGAGCGCGGAGACGGCGAACCCGTTGCCGAGCGCCTTGCCGAACGTCGAAAGGTCCGGCGTGACGCCGTAGAGACCCTGTGCCCCCGCCTCGGACCAGCGGAAACCGGTGATCATCTCGTCGAAGATCAGGACGCAGCCGTACCGGTCGGCGAGTTCCCGCAGGCCGACGAGATACCCGGGGGGCGGTTCGAGCTGGGTGGACGCCTCCAGCACCAGGCAGGCGATCTGGCTCGCGTTCTCCCGCAGCAGCCGTTCGGTCACCTGGAGATCGCCGTAGGGGAACGACACGGTGAGATCGGTGATCTCGTCCGGGATGCCCGCCGACATCGCCGTGGTGCCGATGAACCAGTCGTCGATGGAGAAGAACGCGTGGTCACGGCAGATCGCCACCAGCGGCCTGCCGGTGACCGCCCTGGCGAGCTTGACCGCGGCCGTGGTGGCGTCCGAACCGTTCTTGGCGAATTTGACCATCTCGGCGGTCGGGACGGTTTCGAGGAACTTCGTCGCCGCCCGTTCCTCCACGATGGACGGACGGGCGAAGTTCGCGCCCCGGTCGATCTCGCGGTGGGCGGCTTCGCTGACCCGCGGGTGCACGTGCCCGAGGCTGACCGCGCGCAGCCCCGAGCCGTACTCGATGTATTCGTTCCCGTCGACATCCCAGACGTGCGCGCCGAGCCCGTGGGAGACGACCGGCGCCAGGTTCTCCGGGTACTGGTCGTCGCCCTTGGCGTAGGTGTGCGCGCCGCCGGGGATCATCGCGTGGAGGCGCTCGTTGGCCCGCATCGACTTGGGAAGCTGACGGGTCATGCTCTCACCTCGTGTCTTGTAGTACCGCGGAAAGAGGAAGGGCCTGGCGGTCCCGCTCCGACATCAGCGCCACCGGGAGCGGCCAGGGGATCGCCAGATCCGGGTCGTCGTACGCGATCGCGACGTCCTCGGCCGGGTCGTGCTCGCGGTCGATCCGGTAGGAGACGTCGGCGATCTCGGTGAGCGCCTGGAACCCGTGCGCGCAGCCTGCCGGGATGTACAGCGAGACCTGGGTCTCCCCGGACAGCTCGAACGTCTCCTTGCCGAGGTACGTCGGCGAATCCGGCCTCAGGTCGACGACGACGTCGAAGACGGCGCCCCACGAGCACCGGACCAGTTTCGCCTCACCGAGTCCCGAGCGGAGGTGCATCCCGCGCAGTACTCCCTTGCGGGACCGGGAAACGCTGTCCTGGAGGAACCCGTCCGGGTCGATCCCGGCCGAGCGGACGACGCCGGCGTCGAACGTGCGGCTGAAGAAGCCGCGTTCGTCGGCGTGCGGGGTCGGTTCGAACAGGTACGCGCCCGCGATGGCGGGCACCGGGATCACCTTCATCGGACTCCCATCGGCAGGAAGGCGGCCGACAGTTCGGCGAACTGCTCGTCCAGGAGTCGCACTTGTTCCGCGCCTCGTTTCGCCACGATCCCGGACAGTTCGCCCGCCCTGGATTCGAGTTCGGCGAACTGGCCGACCAGCGCGTCGAAGTCGATCTCCCTGGCCGACTGGCAGAATTCCCCCAGCCCCAGTGTGGTCATGAGGACCTCGTTCTTGCTCGCGTACCCGATGGACAGCGTCGGTTTCGCCAGCTTCAACGCGCACAGGATGTTGTGGTACCGGGTCGCGACGACGGTCTCGACGGCCGACATCGCCCGCATGACTTCGTCCAAAGTGGACGTGTCGGCGGCGGCGATCAACGGGGACTCCAGTTCCCGCATGATCTCGTCGACGACCTGCCGATCGGCCTGGTCGCCGATGAACAACCGCACCGGGCGGCCGTCGGAGACCAGCCTGGCGACGAACCGCGTCATGTTGTCCACATAGGACTCGTAGATGTCGTCGGCGCGGGCCCGGTCCTCGTTCCCGCCGCGGTAGGCCATCACCCCGACCCCGACGGAGCGGGGCAGCACCGGCTCCGACGGCGCCGGGAGGGCAAACGCGAGATCGGGGTAGACGCGGTCGTTCGTGACGTCCACCCCCATCGCGCGCATCGCCTCCCGCGACGGCTCGTCCCGGTAGGACCGGAACGACGCCAGCCGCCCGGCCCAGCCGATGACCGAGCGGGTGACCCGCTGCGAGCTCACGCTGGCGCCGACGCTCACCAGCGCCACCTTGGTCCCGACCAGCCGGCCGGACGCCGAGAGCAGCAGCAGCGCGTACGGGAAACCCCAAGGCCGCAAGGGAAGAGTGGATTCCAGGACGCCCATCCCCGGCACGATCACCACGTCCTGACGCCGGACCCACGCCGTCGTGCGGACGATGTCGACGAGTTTCCCGAAAGCCTTCATGGCGATGGAAAGCGGACCGGAGGCCGTGCGGTACTCACCCTGGTACCAGTTCAACGCGGTCGTCTCGAGTCCGTAGCGCGACGCGACGATTTCCGGCCCGCCGCACATCACACTGATGGCGGCGTCCGGATGCTCCGTGCGCAGATACCCGAGGACCGCCTCGAAGGAACCGTCGTTGCCGAGGTTCCCCGATCCGAGGAGTCCGAACAGCCCGATCCTCGCGGGCGGGGTCAAGGGACTCGTCCCTCCTGGCCGGCGACGACCGAGACGACGGAGACCTCACGCGGGCCGGTTTCGGCCTCGGCCTGGACGGGCATCCGTCCCATGGCCGGGTTCCCGGCCCGGTTCAGCGCCCACTGCCGCAGGTAGCGGAAGCATTCACGCTTCTCCGCGCCGGAGATCGGCGCGTTGCGGATCGCGTTGACGTACCCCAGGACGTACTCGCCGAGCAGCCGGATCATCGGGTGACGCAGCTTGTCGGCCCGCTTCGGGTCGAGGTTGGTGGCCCGGCGGCGCACGGTCGGGTGCTCGTGTTCGGAGCGGCCGGGGTGGTCGCGCCGGAAGTACAGCCAATCGGGCACCTGGTGGAACGGGCCGTGCAGGGCCAGCTCCGAGATGATCGTGCGGTCCGCGTGGTGATAGCTGTCCAGCGGCGCGACGCGGCGCAGCACCTCGGTGCGGATCACCGCGCCGTCGTCGTCCCCGCCGGGCGCGAACAGTGTGCTGCGGAAGCGTTCCGCGGCGTGCGGCGAAACCGTGTTGAGCGGGTACTCCAGCGCCTGCGTGACGACGCCCTTCTCGTCGATCATCGCCGTCCACGAGTGCGAGAGGACGAACTCGGGGTGCTCGTCGAGCGCCTCGATGCAGCGTTCCAGCAGGTAACGTGCGTAGAGGTCGTCGTCGGAGGCCCATTTGAACAGCTCGCCGCGGGCGACGTCGACGCAGTAGTTGTGGTTGGGCGCGCAGCCGATGTTCACCGGCTGACGCACGTAGCGCACGCGGGAGTCCAGTTTCGCGTAGTCACGGCTGATCTCTTCGGTGCGATCGGTGGACGCGTTGTCCGAGACGATCAGCTCGAAGTCGCCGAAGCTTTGGCCGAGGAGTGCGTCCAGCGATTCGGCGAGGTAGTCCTCGCCGTTGTAGACCGGGAGCCCGATGCTCAGCCGAGGAGCGGTGCTCATGACGTCCTCATTTCTTCCTTCTCCGAAGTCTGGTGTTCGTTGAGGGCTTCTTTATGGGCGATGTGCAGCTGGAACCACCACACCGCTGACCCGCTGGTGATCGCCAACGCGACCCCCCACGCGGATCCGGACGCCCCGGCCAAGAAGGCGCCAATGAGCCCGAAACCGACATAGCCGGCCGAGTTGATCAGCTGGGCGCGAAGGCTCCTTTTCGCAGCGCCGAGCGCACGCAATCCGGCGGCCGCTCCGGTGTTGAACCCCGCCGCGGCGATACCGATGGTCACCGGGAGGATCAGTTTCGAAGCGGGATCCCAGACGTCGCCGAGGACGAACCGGCCGGCGTCATGGGGTACCAGAAGCAAGGCGAGGCCCCAGAGCAGGGCCGCCGCCGCCTGGCCGGCGCCGAGGACGGCGCAGAATTTCCGGAAGCGGTGCGGGGCCCGTTGGAGCACCCGCGCGCTTTCGGCGACCGTGACCAGGGAAAGTCCCATCAAGAGCGCGAAGAACGGCCCGAGGAGCAGTTCGGCGCCACGGACCGCGCCGACGCTCGTCAGTCCGGCGATCGCGCCGAGGCCGTACATCCGCAGTTGCGACGAACCGCTGTTGCTGACGTTTTCGACCAGGTAGCGGGCGCCGAGGTCGAGGTGCGCCTTGAGCCAGACGACCGTGCCGCGCGGATCCGGCCGGACCCCGGACTGCAAGCAGCCGAAGGCGGCGGCGACCGCCCCGGAAAGGCCCCACGCCAGGATGAACGCGACGACGGTGTCGGACGTGTGGTGCGCGATGAACAACGCCGGGATCAGCGCGATCCCCCAGACGACGTCGTTCAGGAACGCCTTCTTCCCGTGTCCGGCGGCGAAGAAGGTGAACCGCCACGCGTCCTGCAGGAGCAGCGTGGGGATGACGACGCCGAGCGCGACGAACGCCCCGCCGGTGGTGTCGCCCACGATGAGCCCGGCGGCCACGCTGATCATCCCGGCCGCGACACCCGCGGTGAGCGCCGTCCCGGTCGCCCGCGCGGTCGCGGCGCGCCAGGATTCGGTGGACACCCCGGAGAACCGCACCATCAGCGGATCCGTCGTCAGCCCGCGCGAAAGGTTGAGCACCACGCCGTAGCTGACCCAGGCGAGGCTGAACATGCCGAACGCGAACGTGCCGAGTGAACGCGCGACGTAGAGACCGACCGCGAAGTTGGTGATGCTGGAGACGGCCTGGTCGCCGAGGCCCCAGCTGAGCCGTCCGGCCATGGCACGGATGGCCTGGGAACGCAGAAGTGATCGCATGGGGCCTCTAATCCTTGAGCAATCCGGCGTCGTGCAGCGCCTGAGCGGCCGCGACGACGGAATCGAACGGCAACCCGGACCGCTCGGCGACGTCGAGCAGGCTGTGCTCGCCGTCCGAGAGGTTGAGCACCCAGAGCATGGCCATCTGGGCTTGTTTGGCGTCGCTCCGCCCGCCGAGCGAGTCGTACAGCCCGCGCTTGCCGAGTTGCGGCTCGCCGTAGGGGCTGAGGTTGACGTAGCTGCGGTTGCGGTCGAGAACGGCGTACGTGTCCAGCAAGGTCTGGAGGGTTTCCTCCATGGCCGTCGTGGACACGAAATCGAGGTTGTCGGCCGAGGTGTGGTACTCGGGATAGCCCGCGTACGGCGTCCTCGTCAGCGAGCCGACACCCAGGTTGAAGCCGGGGGAGCAGAACTGGCGCTCGTCGTAGCCGTACGGCGAGAAGTCCACGATCTTGTGCGCGCGATCGGCCAGGACGTACGCGAGCACGCGGTCGATCTCGGCGTCGCCCCGGCGGCTTCGCTTGTAGGTCAACGATCCCGGGTCTCCCGCGCACGCCAGCACGAGTCCCGCCTTGATCCGGCGGACGCGCTCGTCGTTGCGCGCGAGCCAGGTGATGGCGCCGATCGTGCCCGGCATGAACAGGAACCGGTACGTGTAGTGCGGATTCTTCAGTCGCTGCGCGAACGCGGCGGCGATCGCGATCCCGGCGACGTTGTCGTTCGCCAGCGACGGATGGCACGTGTGGCAGGAGACGATCACCTCGTCGGCGACCTCGCCCGGCACGACGTGCTCGGCGTAGGTGAGGCTCCCGTCGGCCAGCGTGGAGTCGATGCGGACCTCGTACTCGCCTTCCGGCATCGCGTCGAGGGTTTCCTGCGCCAGGCAGAAACCCCAGGTCGGCGAGTAGTAGCTGGTCCGGTACGGCACCCAGGACGGCTGGTCGGGAATGGTGTGGAGGTGACCGCGCAGTTCTGCCAGGGACATCTTCCGCGACACCGGGACGCTGTAGCCGACGACGTGCAGGTTCGACTCGCCGAAGTCGACCACGCGCCTGCCGGAGGCGTCCTTGACGTACGCGTCGCGGATGTTCCATTCCTGCGGCACCGTCCAGTCCAGTACCTGGGTGCCGGTGGGGACCTCGTGGATCTCCAGCGGGATGTGCTCGCCGACGATCTCCAGCGTGCGGCGGACGCCGTCGCCGGTGATGCTGCGGCACAACGGGTACAAGCGCTCGACCAGCTTTCGCAGGTCGGCGCTCGTCTCGAGGCCCCGGTTCGACATCAGCGACGCCGGAGGGTGTCGTCGAGTTCGCCGGCGGTGGTGCGGTCCTGCAACCGCGCCAGCCGGGTGAACAGGCGCTGGAAGCCGTGCTCGGTGAGGCCGTGGGTCTTGTAGGCGTCGATCAGTTCGAGCGCGCCGTCCTTGACCGACCAGTCGCAGTCGAAGCCCGGGATCGCCGCGCGGAACCGGGAGAAGTCGACGCGGTAGGAACGCGGGTCCGCGCCCGCCTCGCCGGTGATCCGCAGGGTGGAGCCCGGAACGGCCTCGACGACCTCTTCGGCGATCTCGGCGACGGTCACGTTGTTGCGTTCGGTGCCGATGTTGAACGCCTTGCCGTGCACGGCTTCCTTGGGCGCCACCAGCGCCGCCGCGAAGGCCCGCGCGATGTCCTTGGCGTGCACCAGCGGCCGCCACGGCGTGCCGTCCGAGAGCACCAGGACCTCACCGGAGAGGAACGCGTGCGCGGTCAGGTTGTTCAGCACGATGTCGCCGCGCAGCCGCGGCGAGAAACCGAACGCGGTCGCGTTGCGCATGTACACCGGGCTGAAGTCGTCGTCGGCGAGCTCCTGGACGTCGTCCTCCACCCGCACCTTCGACTCGGCGTACGGCGTCACCGGGCGCAGCGGCGCGTCCTCGTCGACCAGGCCGTCGCCGCCCGAGGCGCCGTAGACCGAGCACGTCGAGGCGTAGAGGTACCGCTTGACCCCGGCGTCCTTCGCCAGCTTCGCGAGCTTGACCGAAGCGTGGTGGTTGATGTCGTAGGTCAGCTCCGGCGCCAGCGACCCGAGCGGGTCGTTGGACAGCGCGCCCAGGTGGATCACGGCGTCGATCCCGGCCACGTGCTCGGCCGTGACGTCACGAAGGTCGACCTCGAAGCCTTCGGGGTCCTCGGGCTGGGGGCCCAGCACGCAGGTGTCGTAGAGACCGGAGTCGAGGCCGACCACCTCGTGGCCTTCGGCGGCCAGCACCGGGGCCATCACCGTGCCCAGGTACCCCTTGTGCCCGGTCAGCAGCACACGCATGACTTTCAGCCTTTCGCAGTGAGATCGAGCGTCAGTTTCTTGAGGTCGAAGGCCTCGGCATAGCGCTGCCCGCATTCGATACCGCGAATGCGGGCGAGGCCGAGAAAGGCTTCCCGGTCGTACCAGGGCCGGTGCCGCTGGGAGGCGTAATGCTCCTGCAGCAACCGGACCTTGTCCTCGGCCCGCTCCGCCGTCAGCGGGACGTACGCGGTGGGTTTGCCGAGGTCGCCGTCCCATTTGGCGATCTCGTACTCCAGCTGGAGATGGGTGCGGAACACCGTCGGCACCAGCGTCGCCAGGCCGCGGTGGTCCTGATGCGCGTCGGCCGTGCGCGGGGAGAGGACGAGGTCCGGGTCCGTGCGGCGGCGCAGGTCCTCCAGCCCGTTCTTGGCCTCTTCCCAATGCGAGGGGAACCGGCCATCGGGCAGTTTGAGCACGGTGACCTCGACGTCGGCGCCGGGGCAGAAGGCCGCGAGCGCGGCGCGCTCCTCGGCCTCCCGCTCGGTGCCGCCGCCGGACAGGACGAGCGCGTCGACCCGGACGCCCGGGTTGCCGGCGCAGATCGTCAGCAGTGTGCCGCCCGCCCCGATGGCGATGTCGTCACAATGCGCGCCGAGCGCGACGATCCGCTCGATCCCGCCGGTACCGAGTCCGATCACGCCGTGACCGCCGGCGCCGGTTCGCGTTCCCACCGCGCCCAGGGGCGGTCTCCGTGCGCGTACGCGTCGTCGAGCTGAACGCGTTCCTTCACGGTGTCGGTCGGCTTCCAGAACCCGCGGTACGGGTACGCGAGCAGCTTGCCCTGCTTGGCGAGTTCGCCGCAGCCGTCGGCCACCAGGTCGCCGCCCTCGGGGATGTGGTCGAAGACCTCCTGGCGCAGCACGAAGTACCCGCCGTTCTCCCACAGCGGCATCTCGCTGACCGGGGTCAGCGCGCCGATCCGGCCGTCCTCGTTCATTTCGACGCAGTGGAACGACGACTGCGGCGGCACGACCATCATCGAGGCGCCGGCGTCGGTGTTCCTGAACCGCTCGATCATCTCCGGCAGCGGGGCGTCGGTGAGGACGTCGGCGTAGTTGGCGAGGAACATCTCGTCGCCTTCGAGATACGGGCGCACCCGGCGCAGCCGCTCGCCGATGGCCGATTCGAGGCCGGTCTGCACGAAGGAGATCGACCAGTCCGCGATGTCGGTCGACAGCAGTTCCGCCTTGCCGTTCCGCAGGACGAAATCGTTGCTGGTGGTCTCCTGGTAATTGAGGAAGAACTCCTTGATGTGGTGCGCGCCGTAACCGAGGCAGAGAATGAACTCGGTGTGGCCGAAATGCGCGTAGTACCGCATCACGTGCCAGATCAGGGGTCTGGGGCCGACCATGGCCATCGGCTTGGGCACGTCGGACGCGTCACCGTTGCGCATCCGCATGCCGTAGCCGCCGCAGAAGAGGACAACCTTCACGACTTCACCTCGACGATTTCCAGGTGCGGGATGGGGAAGACCAGTTTCCCGCCCCATTCGTCCACAAAGGACAACTGGGCGGTCAGTTCCTTCCGGAGGTTCCACGGAAGGACGAGCACGTAATCGGGCCGGTCCGCTTCGATGCGCTCCGGCGGGAGGATCGGGATCCGGGTTCCGGGGGTGAACCGGCCGTGCTTGTACGGGTTGCGATCGACGGTGTACCGCAGCACGTCCGGGCGGATACCGCAGTGGTTCAGCAGCGTGTTGCCCTTGCCGGGGGCGCCGTAGCCGACGACGGTCTTGCCTTCGAGCGCCGCGTCGGTGAGGAACTTGTTCAGCTCGAGCCGGACCTTGGTGACCCGCTCGGAGAATTCGGTGTAGCCGGACATTTCGTGCAGTCCGGCGGCCTTCTCGGCGTCGAGGACCTGCATCATCCGCTCGCTCGGCTCGCCCGCGACGGCGTCCGGGCGCGCCCACAGCCGGATGGAACCGCCGTGGGTGGGCAGGAGTTCGACGTCCACAACGGACAATCCGCCGCGCGAAAGGGCCCGGCGCGCGGATTCCACCGTGTAGTACTGGAAGTGCTCGTGATAAATGGTGTCGTACTGGTTCTCCTGGATCAGCGTCAGCAGGTGCTGGACCTCGATGCTGACCCAGCCGTCATCGGCGACGAGGGCGCGGAGCCCGTGCGTGAAGCCGATGATGTCCGGAATGTGTGCGTAAACGTTGTTCGCCACGACGAGGTCGGCGGGACCGTGTTCCTCGCGGACGTCGCGTCCGCTTTCGGGGCTGAGGAAGGCGGTCTTCGTCGGCACCCCGGCGTCACGCGCGGCTTGGCCCACGTTCACCGAAGGTTCCACGCCAAGACAGCGGATCTGCTGCGCCAGAACATGTTTGAGCAGATAGCCGTCGTTGCTGGCGACCTCGACGACGAACGAGGACTCATCGAGCCCCAGTCGTTCGACGGCGCCGTCGACGAAGGTTTTGGCGTGTTCGACCCAAGAGGCGGAATACGACGAGAAGTACGCGTATTCGGTGAAAGTCTCTTCCGGGGTGATCAGCGGCGGGATCTGGGCGAGCCAGCATTCGGTGCAGACCAGCAGGTGCAGAGGATAGGTCGGCTCCGGTTCCGCGAGCTGTTCCGCGGTCAGGAAACGTTCGCACGGCGGCGTCGCCCCGAGGTCGACGACGCTGGCGAGATGGGCCGATCCGCAGAGTCGGCAGGTGGTCATCGAGGGGCTCCTTGGCTCGCGTCACGTATCCCAGACGTCGGCACCTCGGGCCGCCTCGTTACATGCCTTTCCGGGCTCTCCCGTTTCCGTCTCGAAACCGAAACCTGGCGTCTCGGCCATCGGCGCAGGTGCGTCCGCCATCCGGGCGCGGGCAATGCCGGAACCCCGTGACCGAGGGTGATTCCGGACCCCTCCGGATCGCGTTTAGCCCGCTAACCGCGACCCGCATTCACGGAACCGGCCACTTCGCGTTTAGCGGGCTAAACGCGAAGTGGCCAGTGGCGCCGCTCACATCGTCAAGAAACCACCAGGGCGTAGTCCGCGTCGGTCGACGACGTCTCCGGGTGCCCGTCGGCGTTCACCTGCGTCGCCACGACCTCCACCGTCCAGGTACCGGCGGCGGGCTTTTCGAGGATGACGTTCTCCACCGTGTCGACGGTGTTCGGCGACCCGCCCGCGGTCGAGAAGTTGCCGGCCTTCAGCCCGTTGTTGCCGTAGTAGACGGTCCCGTTCGGAGCGGTGACCTTCAGGGTCAGGTCGTTGACCCTGGCGACCGACGCGCTCGGCGAGCCCGCCGGGTCGGTGTAGGCCAGCGTCGCCTTGAACTGCTTCGACCCGTTCACCGCGACCGTGTACTTCTTGGACTGCCCGGTGGCCAGCAGATCGGTCTCGTTGACCAGCACGGGCAGCTTCCACCCGTTCGCCTTGGCCTGTTCGTGCAGGTAACGCACGTTCGCGGTACCCCAGCCCTGGTGCGTGCGGGTCATGTCGTGCGAGGTGCCGCTGAACGCGAACTGGTCGGCTCCGTTGATCAGCAGCGCCTTCGCGGTCGAGGCGTGCGGGCGGCTCGTGAAGACGTCGCGGCCCTTGCCGGGGCCGCCGTCGAACACGCCGTCGGCCCACATCTGGAACAGCAGACCGGCGTTTCCGCAGGTGATCGGGGTCGCGCCGCTCGTACCGCCGAACGACGTCGTGTACGAGGTGTCACTGCCGGACGACGTGGTGTCGATCTTGTCGTAGTAGTTCGACAGTTCCGGTTTGATCCGGCCGTCCGAGGCCGGACCGACGCTGGCGCCGCCGCTCCACTTGTCGTCGGTGCGGCTCAGCGTGTTGTAGTGGTACTGCCCGCCGACCGAGAGCACGTTCTTCGACCAGGCCTGCGGCCGCGACTGCTGCGTCCCCGCGTTGCTCTGCGACTGGCAGATCAGCAGGTCGAGGTCGAAGACGATCTTGTCGAGCTCGGCCGAGACCGAGGTGTACGACGCCGTCAGCCCGCCGCCCCAGCTGTTGCTCTGGAACACCGCGCGGTACTTGCCGTTCGCGTCGACCAGTTCCTTCGTGTGCGCGTAGCGATCCGGCTTGTTGTAGGTGGCGAAGATGCCCTGGCCTTCGGGCAGCAGGCCGCGCTGCGGCGCGCTCACCCCGGAGGCGAAGATCTGCCCGTACGTCGAGGTGCCGTGGCTGGTGTCGGTCGAGTTCGAGCCGTGCAGCACGGTCGGCCGGGCCTTGAACTCCTGGTGCGTGGCGCGTAGCCCGCCGTCCATCACCTCACCGCGCACGCCCTGGCCGCGGTAGCCGCCGACGCTCTCGATGTAGTTCGCGCCGCCACTTTCCCTGGCGTTGGCCATGTCGGTCCCGGGCGCGGTGATCGCGCCGACCGCGAGCACCTCGGCGCCCTGCGCCACGGTCGCGACCTGGCCGGAGCCGAGGGTGGCGACGATGTGCTGGCCGCTCTGCGAGATCGCCTCGACGCCGCCGCCGAGCCGCAGGATCCGCTCGGCCACCGCGCGCTGGTCCCGGGTGTCCGATTCGACCAGCGTCACCAGATAGCTGCCCGTCCCGGCCAGTGAGATTTCCGTCTTGTCGTCCGGCCGGTATTCGCCGAGCCAGCGGACGAAATTCAGTTTCGCGACCGATTCGCGATTCTCCGGCTTGAGCCGGACCACATAGGCGAAATCGGGAATGTAGGTTCCGATTCGCACCCCGAGTGCGCGCAATTGCCCTCGCTGCGCGTCGGTCAGCGCGCTCCGGACCTGGAGCAGATAGGCGCCCTTCCAGTCCTGGCTCGCGGCGGTCCGCTGGGTGAGCGGATCGAAGGTTCTGCTGGCCAGGCGGATGAACTGGGGATCTTCGGGAGTGGGGGCGGCGACGGCCACCCCGCTCGTCAGGAGCATCGCGCCGACCAAGGGCGCGAGAAAGCGGACAGACTTCGGCCGTATCATGAAATACCTCCGGGAACTCAGCAGGGGAGAGGTCTTCCGAAGGTACCGGCCGAAAAGCCCGGTGATCAGCCGCTGAACGGCCCAGCGGTTTTCCGGTAGTGCGGGAAATGGAGCATAAACGGTTAAAAACTCGTTCAGGAAATCTCGTCGATCGCCCCGGTGAATCGTGCCAGCCGCTCGCGCTCCTGCTCGTCGAGGCGCCGCGTGCCGCATTCGGGCAGGGTGCACGCGACCCAGATGGTGCGGCAGCGCGCGTAGACGGCCTTCTCGTCGCGCAGCCTGCTGTTCACCACGACGTCGCAGCTCCCGATCCGCCCGACCACGGTCTCCACCTCGACGGGGTTGTCGCGGAACGTCAGCCGGCGCAGGTAGCTGACGTTGTGCTTCGCGATCAGGTAAGTCGGTCCCTTGGTCCGGAAGACCCATTCACGTCGTGGGTCGAGCATCGCGACCTGGGCTTCCTGGAAGTAGTCCAGCAGTCGCACGTTCCCGACGTGACCCAGGTAGTCCAGGTCGGCGACACGCAGGCGATGACGGTAGAGGTGGATCTCGGAAGCGGGACTCGCACTGGTCGTCCCCAGCGGATGGGCGTGCACGAAGTGGATCTTCAACGATCGCGCGGTGTTCCGGCCGCGCGGCGCAACGGACACCGGCCCGGTTCACTCCATCAGGGCTTCGGAAAGCTCACGGATCGCGGCGGTCTCGGCGGTGTGGATGTCCCGGATCATCGTGCCCATCGCGGCGAACAGGTCGCGGGCCTCGACGTCGGTGAACGGTGTTTCGTCGTTGTAGTGGGCGCGCAGTTTCCACATCTCCGCACCGGCTTCCGCGGCCGCGTCCTGCCCCGCGTCACCCTCGCGGACTCCCGCCGACACCGCGCTGACCAGACCGCGGACCCAACCGAACTCCGCCGTCGACGCCGGAACGGCGGCCTCGGCCAGTTCGGCCCAGCGCTCGGCGATCCCGCGCCACGTCGAGGCCTGTCCGGCCAGATCGGGGAGGTCGAGCAGACCGGAGGCCTCGGTGAGCGCGTCGGCGAACAGCCCGCGCAGGTGCCCGCCCTCCATCCCGGCCGGGGTGACGTTCTCCCAGACGTCGAACAGCGCTCCGACGAGCCCGCGCCGCTCACCGAACGCGCGCGGCCAGCCCTTCGGGTCGCGTTCGTCGGTCATCGCCTTCGCCCAGCGCCCCCAGGCGGGCAGCGAGAACGACTTCGACGGTTCCGAGAGGTTCCGCGCGCAGTCCGTCAGCCCGGCGCGCACGGCCGCCTGCCAGTCGGGGACCTCGCCGGGCGTGATCGTCGCGAGCAGGTTCTTGTACGAGCCGACCCGGCCGCGCGCGGCGTCGAACGTCTTCCGGTCGACCGTCAGCGGCGCGAGGTTCCGGTCGTCCACGAGCACCCGGCCGTCCTCTTCGCCGTACGCGACGACGAAATGGCCGCCACCGCCGGACATCTCCGGCGGCAGGTGCCAATAGCCGAGGGACTCGCGGTCGGGCAGGACGATCACCGGCCGTCCCGCTTCGAGTTCGGCGGTGAGCCGTTTCGCGGCGGCGCGTTTGCCGCCGGTGGTGTGGAGGTCGGCGCCGAGCCCGAGACGGTCCACTGTGGACTTCAGCCACTCCTGCGGATACTGCCAGCGCGCCCGGAAACCGAACACGATCTTCGACGTCGTCTCGTGCGCGAAGTCCCACAGGATGTAGCCCGCCCCGATGCCGCCGGACACGGCGAACACCAGCGCTTCGCTCGGCGTCTTCCCGTCCGGCCCTTCGACGCCGTGGTGTGCCAGCAGGGCGGCCACGGCCGAGACGTCCGGTTGCAGTCCGCCGCGCAGTACGTACTCGCTCACCCCGCCATCATGCCCGCGGACGGCGAGGCGGGCGAGTGCCGGTCACTCAGAAATCCCTGATCAAGGAAACCCTGCCGCGCAAGGGATCCGTCACGTACACCGTTCTGGTGCGCTGGTCGATCGCGACCGCGCCGGGGTTCACGCCGAGTGACAGGTCGCCGGTGAGCAGGCTCGTGACGCCGTCGATCCTGGCGACCCCGTTCGGGCCCCCGTTGGCGTAGACGGTGTTCGATCCTTCGTGGACCGCGACCGCCGACGATTCCGAGCGCAGCAGCACGGTCGCTTTCTCCTTGCGCGCTCCGCCGTCGACGACGGACAGATGATGGATCGCCGAATTCGCGACGAACACCGTCCCGGACGGCCGGTGCACGGCGACCCCGGTCGGGGACTGTCCGACCGGGATCCCGCCGGTGAACTTGCGGGCGCCGATGTCGTAGACCTCCAGCGAGTCCGTGTCCGGGCTGGTGCAGTACGCCAGCTTGCGCCCGCTGTCGACCGCCGTCGCCGCCAGCGACCGCGTGGGGCCGGGGACCAGGTCCAGCATGCGGCAGCCGACGCCGTCGATGACGGCGAGCGTCCCGGTGAGATCGCTGACCGCGTAGGCGCGGTTCGCCTGCTCGTCGACGTCGACATCGGACGCGCCGGGACCGGCGGGCACCACACTGACGACCTCGTTGACCAGGCCGTCGATGACGAGGACGGTCCCGCCGGGCGGGTTGGTGACGTAGACGCGGTTGGTCACGGTGTCCACGGCCAGCCCGGCGGGCTCGCCGCCGACCGGGATCACGTCACCGACGGTGCCGCTCCGCGAGTCGAGGACGACGACCGTGCCAGTGGCCGGATCGGAGACGTAGGCGAAGCCGGTGACGGAATTCACCGCGACCGCCTCCGGGGCGCCCCCGACCTCGATGACGAGCACTTTTTCGGCTCTGGCCGCCGGCGCGAAGGCGACCGCGGAAGCACCGGCCGCGGCCAGCGTGAACAGGGCTCGGCGGCTCAGTTCGGGTCCTCGCACAGGCGCCTCCCCATGATCGTTCCGGGGTTCGACGATAACCCGCGAACCGGGCACGCGAAGGAACTTCGCGTCCCCCGATCGCGTTGTTTCCGATGAGTAACCCCTCCCTGGAGAAGGAAAGGAGCAGGACGCCGTGCACAAACACCAGAACGGGCTGAAGACCGTCGTCCTGCTCGGCGTGCTGTCCGCGCTCATCGTCGGGATCAGCGGGTTCTTCGGGCGGGGCGCGCTGGTCATCGGCCTGGTGGTGGCGCTCGGGGTCAACGCGTACGCCTATTTCAACTCCGACAAGCTGGCGCTGCGGGCCATGCGGGCCCGACCGGTTTCCGAGGCCGAGCAGCCGGCGATGTACCGGATCGTGCGCGAGCTGGCGACCACGGCGCGCCAGCCGATGCCGAGGCTCTACCTCAGCCCCACGCAGGCCCCGAACGCCTTCGCCACCGGCCGGAGCCCCCGGCACGCGGCGGTGTGCTGCACCACCGGCATCCTCGACCTGCTCGACGAACGCGAGCTGCGGGCGGTGCTCGGGCACGAACTGTCCCATGTCTACAACCGCGACATCCTCATCTCGTGCGTCGCGGGCGCGCTGGCGAGCGTGATCAGCGTGATCGCCAACATCGCGATGTTCGCGAGCGTCTTCGGCGGCAACGACCGCGAGGACGGCGACAGCCCGCTGGTGGCGCTGCTCCTGGTGCTCGTCGGTCCGATCGCAGCCGCCGTCGTGAAGCTCGGGGTGAGCCGGTCGCGGGAGTTCCAAGCCGACGCGTCGGGCGCGGAACTCACCGGCGACCCGCTCGGCCTGGCGTCGGCGCTGCGGAAACTCGACCAAGGCACGCGGGCGGCCCCGCTCGTGCCGGAGCCGAAGCTCGTCTCGCAGTCGCACCTGATGATCGCGAACCCGTTCCGTCCGGGCGAAGGCCTCTCGAAGCTCTTCTCGACCCACCCGCCCATGGCCGAACGCATCCGGCGCCTGGAAGAAATGGCGCGCCACCCCTTCTGACCCCGCCCGCCCCCCATCCCCCCGGATCGCGTTTAGGGGGCTAAACGCAGGTCGGCACCCCGGATCGCGTTTAGCCCGCGAAACGCAGGTGGGCCGCCGGGATCGCGATTAGCCCGCGAAACGCAAGTCCCGCCCCTCCCTCCCCGGGATCGCGTTTAGCCCGCTAACTGCGCTCCGTGTCCGGATCGCGATTAGCCCGCGAAACGCAGGTCGCCCGCCCGGCCCCCGGGATCGCGATTAGGGGGCTAAACGTAGGTCGGCGGCCGGATCGCGTTTAGCGGGCTAAACGCGAACGTCCCAGGTAGTGGGAGGGGGAATCGAGGGGTGGGCCTGGGGGTTCCCCGGGCATGGCTTCCGCACAGCAGTTGCACCTCGGGGTCGCGCTCGACGGGGCCGGGCAGCATCCGGCCGCCTGGCGGGTGTCCGACGTCCGCCCGGCCGCCTTGTTCACCGCCGCCCACTACCTGTCCCACGCGAAGCTCGCCGAAGCGGCTTCGCTCGACTTCGTCACCCTCGACGACACCCTCGCGCTCCAGCCCGGCGGTGAGGAGGTCGTCCGAGGGCGGCTCGACGCCCTGCTGACCTTCGCCGCGATAGCCCCCGCGACCAGCGGAATCGGCCTCGTCCCGACGGTCACCACCACCCACACCGAGCCGTTCCACATCTCGACGGCCGTCGCGTCGCTCGACTTCGCGAGCCGCGGCCGCGCAGGCGTCCTCGCGGTCCCTTCGCGCACCGAAGCCGAGGTCGCGCACTTCGGCAGGCGCACGCTGCCGTCCGAGGTGGACGCCGAAGCCGAGAATGCCGAGGTCGTCGACGTCGTCGCGCGCCTTTGGGACAGCTGGGAGGACGGCGCGATCATCCGCGACGAGCCGACCGGCCGCTTCATCGACCGCGACAAGCTCCACTACGTCGACTTCGAAGGCCGCTTCTTCGACATCAAGGGACCTTCGATCACGCCGCGCCCGCCGCAGGGCCACCCCGTCGTCGCGGTGTACGGCGACTCGCCCTACGCACACGGTGCCGACGTCGTCCTGATCGACGAGATCCGCGACGCCCGCGAGCGCTTCCCGGACGCCAAACTCCTGGCCGGCCTCTCGATCGTGCTCGCCGAAACCGAGCAGGCGGCCATCGACCGCCGCCGAGCGCTGGAGGCTTACGCGCCCTTCCCGCCGGGCCTGAGTTTCACCGGCACGCCCGCCGACCTCGCCTCCGAACTGCCCGGCATCGCGGCGTCGGCCGGCCTCGACGGCTTCCACATCCGGCCCGCCGTCCTGCCCGACGACCTGGCGCTCTTCACCGCCGAGACCGTCCCCGCGCTCCAGGCCGCGGACGCGTTCCGGCAGACCTACACCGGCTCCACCCTGCGCGACCACCTCGGCCTCGGGGTCGCCGCCAACCAGTACGCGGAGGCGTGACAGATGCCCAAGCAGGTCAAACTTGCCGCGCACTTCCCCGGCGTCAACAACACGACCGTGTGGAGCGACCCGCGTTCGGGTAGCCAAATCGACTTTTCGTCCTTCGAGCACCTCGCGCGCACCGCCGAGCGGGGCAAGTTCGATTTCCTGTTCCTCGCCGAAGGCCTCCGCCTGCGCGAACACGCGGGCGAGATCCTCGACTCCGACGTCGTCGGCAGGCCGAACACGACCACCGTGCTGGCCGCGCTCTCCGCGGTCACCACCCGCCTCGGCCTCGCGGGCACGCTGTCGTCGACCTTCAACGAGCCGTACGAGGTCGCGCGGCAGGTCGCGAGCATCGACCACCTCTCCGGCGGCCGCGCCGCGTGGAACGTCGTCACCTCGCCGGACGCGTGGACGGGGCAGAACTTCCGGCGAGGCGGCTTCCTGAAACGCGAGGACCGCTACCGCCGCGCCGAGGAATTCCTCGCCACCGTGCGGGAACTCTGGGACAGCTGGGCACCCGACGCGCTGGTGGGGGACAAGGAGAACGGCGTCTTCGCGCGCGGCATCGGCCGCTTCGTCCACAGTGGACCGCAGTTCGACATCCGCGGCGAGTTCACCGTTCCGAGGACACCGCAGGGACAGCCGATCGTCATCCAGGCCGGGGATTCCGACGAGGGCAGGGAATTCGCCGCCAAGACCGCCGACGTCATCTTCAGCCGCCACGGTTCACTGGAAAGCGGCAAGGAGTTCTTCGCCGACGTCAAACGACGCCTTCCCGCCTACGGTCGCGAGCCCGGCGAACTGCTGATCATGCCCGCCGCGACCTTCGTCCTCGGCGACACCGAGGAGGACGCGCACGAGTACGCGCGGGAGATCCGCTACCAGCAGGTGCGCCCGGCCACCGCGATCCAGTTCCTCGAACAGGTGTGGAGCCGCGACCTCTCCGCCTACGACGCCGACGGCCCGCTGCCCGAGGTCGACCCGGACCCCGACGCCGAACCGCTGACCTGGGGCCGCGTCCGGCACGAGAAGGATCCCCTGGCCGTGGCCGCGAAATGGCGGGCGCTCGCGGAGGAGAAGAAACTCTCGATCCGCGAACTGGTCATCGAGGTGACCGCGCGCCAGCAGTTCGTCGGGACCGCCCGGCAGGTCGCGGAGTCGATCGACGAGTACGTCCAGAGCGACGCCGCCGACGGCTTCGTGCTGGTGCCGCACCTGACCCCGGGCGGTCTGGACGCCTTCGTCGACGACGTCGTCCCGCATCTCCAGGAACGGGGCGTCTTCCGGACCGATTACACCGGCGACACCCTGCGG
This sequence comes from Amycolatopsis azurea DSM 43854, assembly GCF_001995215.1. GTDB lineage: Bacteria > Actinomycetota > Actinomycetes > Mycobacteriales > Pseudonocardiaceae > Amycolatopsis > Amycolatopsis azurea. The sequence continues at coordinate 155,157 of NZ_MUXN01000014.1, read as the reverse complement.
GAGCACCTGTTCAGCCGCTAGCGCCCTGCGTGCGTGCGACGTTCATCAGATATTCGCCGTAGCCGGACTTCGCCAGCTTCGCGCCCAGCGCGAAGCACTGGTCCGCGTCGATGAAGCCCATGCGCAGCGCGACCTCCTCGAGACAGGCGATCCGGACACCCGTCCGGTGCTCGAGGACCTGCACGAACTGGCCCGCCTCCAGCAGCGAGTCGTGCGTGCCGGTGTCGAGCCAGGCGAACCCGCGGCCGAGGTCGATCAGGGTCGCGCGGTCCTGCCGCAGGTAGGTGAGGTTGACGTCCGTGATCTCCAGCTCCCCGCGCGGCGAGGGCTTGAGGTCACGGGCGATCTCGACGACCTGGTTGTCGTAGAAGTACAGGCCCGTGATGGCCTTGTTCGACTTCGGCTTCTCGGGTTTCTCCTCGATGGAGAGGAGTTTGCCGTCGGCGTCGATCTCGCCGACGCCGTAGCGCTGCGGATCTTTCACCGGGTAGCCGAACAGGACACAGCCGTCGAGCGCTGTCGCGGCGGCCTGGAGCCTGCTGGAGAACCCCTGGCCGTAGAAGATGTTGTCGCCGAGCACGAGCGCGACGTCGTCGTCGCCGACGAAGTCCGAGCCGATGACGAACGCCTCGGCCAGCCCGTTGGGGGCGGCCTGTTCGGCGTAGCTGAAGCTGAGCCCGAACTGGCTGCCGTCACCGAGCAACCGCCGGAAATGCGGCAGGTCGACGGGGGTCGAGATGATCAGGATCTCGCGGATCCCGGCGAACATCAGCACCGAGATCGGGTAGTAGATCATCGGTTTGTCGTAGACCGGCAGCAGCTGTTTCGAGATCGCCTGGGTGATGGGATGCAGACGCGTCCCACTTCCCCCGGCCAGCACGATGCCCTTCATGCGCGCCCCCACTCCGTAGCCGTTCTCTCGACGGCTCACACTACCGGGTGGGTCAGAACGCGGGGCCCTTCGCGAAATAGGCCTTGCAGCCCAGGTTGTACTCGGTGGAGATCTGCAACACGTTCTTGCCGCCGTCGACCGGCAGCAGCGTCGAGCTGTAGTTGGGGCAGAAGTTGTTGTAGATGCCGGTGATGTGCACCGGCGCGGGCAGTTCGTACCAGTTCCCGGCGCCGAAGTTGTCGTTGGCGAGCAGGACCTGGCCGTTCCTGTCCTGCGGGGCACCGGCGGCGTTGGTGTAGATCTGCCCGACCATCACCAGCCGCACCCCGTTCGGGCCGCCGGGGAACAGCGTGATCGTCTGGGCGTGCTGGAAGTAGTTGCCGTTGGCGGTCATGACGCGGGTGCCGGGATCGAGCGGATCGCCCCAGTTGGCGCCGTCGGAGGAGATCTTGAAGTACGGGTCGCAGTAGCGGTCGCCGTAGTTGCAGATCTCGTAGGCCAGGTAGTACCGGCCGTCGGGGAGGCGGCGGATGATCGGCATCCCCGGCCGCACCCGATGGGGCGGGATGGCCATGGTGCGCTGCTTGGTGCCCCAGTTCACCCCGTCGGTGGACGCGACGCGGTTCATCACCTGCGCGAACTGCGGTGCCTCGGTCTCGTCGGCGTAGTGCACCCACAGCGTGCCGCCCGCGTCGACGACGAACTCCGGCTCCCAGATGCCGTCGTGGTTGTGCGAACGGGCGGCCTCGGACAGGAAGGACCAGCTGCGGCCGGCGTCGCGGCTGTACCAGATCTTGATGCCGATCCGCCGCTGCGGACCGGAGTCCTGCCGGTAACTCGCCGCCCACAGCAGAGTGCCCGCGCGAAGCCTGCCGACACGCTGCGGCAACTCGTACAGCGTCCCGCAGCACATGCCGTAGCGGCCGTCACGGTCGCGGATCTCGCCGACCTTGTGGAAGGTCGCGCCCTCGTCGGTGCTCTCCATGATCGGGGTGAACTTGCCACTCGCGTCTTCGCTGGTCAGCGACGCGAGGATGCGGCCACGGCCGATCGGCGAATGCTCCAGGCGGATGAGCCGGGGATACGAACCGTAGCCGGGCACGAGCTGTTGCCGGTCCGCGGCCTGCGCGGACGTGAACAGGGAAGCGATCACTGTGAGTGACAGTGCGAGAGCGAGTGCGGAGCTGAAACGGCGCTTCATCGAGACCTTCCTTGAACGCGATCGCCGGATTACAACACGGACATTTGTCCTTTTCGGACTCCCGCGAGGGCGTTGCGGCAGAAACCCACGCCCGGGTGGCCTGAATCGCTCGGCCGGGTGGTCCGGTAACGCTGGGCTATCGGTCGGCGAAGATCCCATGACCGATCAACTAGGGGGAAGTCCGTGATCAGGCGCTTGTGCGCGGCGTCGGCCGCCGTGCTGCTGACCTTCGGCCTGATGGCCTGCTCGCCGTCGAACCTGGGCCGCGTCGTCCCGCGGGCCGCCGCCCCGGAAGGGCTGCGCTCACCCTCAGCGACCCCCACGCCGCCGACGTCCACGACCACCCCGCGCCCCGGCCCGCAGCCGGCGGAGAAGTACTCGGGCAAGGGGAACGCGTCGGTCCCGATGACCTGGCCGATGCGCCTCGGCTTCGTGACCTTCGACTGTCCGAAGTGCTCCGGGCACGTCGCGGTCAACACCGAGAACGAGCTGATCGTCAACGACATCGGCCCGTACAAGGGCACGCAGTGGATCAACGACATGCCCGGCTACCGGGCGAAGACGTTCACCATCAAGGCCAACGCCGCCTGGACGCTGACCATCACCGACGAAAGCGGCCTGCCCGTACTCGAACCGGGCAAACCCCTCTCGGGCAAGAGCGAAGCGGTCTTCGCGGTCCCCGACGCCGTCTCGTCGGTCGCCGTCACGACCAAGAACAGCGGCCGCACCGCGGTGTGGGTGCACAGCGGCGACTACTCGGATCTCCCCGTGAACCAGCTCGGCGACTACAAGGGCGACGTGCCCGTGTCCGGCCCGGCCTACCTGTCGGTGGAAGGCGACGGGACCTGGACGGTCACCGGGTCTTAGCTGTCTCGGGTATGACGAAGGCCACCTTCGAGACTTCCGAAGGTGGCCTTCCCCGCCGGGATCAGCGGTAGTTCGTGAACTGCAGCGCGATCTCGAAGTCCTTGCCTTTCAGCAAGGCGATCACGTCCTGCAGCTGGTCCTTCTTCTTGCCGGACACCCGCAGCTGGTCGCCCTGGATCTGCGCCTGGACCCCCTTGGGGCCCTCGTCGCGGATGAATTTGGCGATCTGCTTCGCCTTGTCCGACGCGATCCCCTGCAGGATCTTGCCGCCCACCTTGTAGATCTTGCCGGACAGCGCCGGCTCGTCCGCCTCGAACGCCTTCAGGGAGATGCCGCGCTTGATCAGCTTCTCCTTGAACACCTCGACCGCCGCCAGCGCGCGCTCTTCGGTCTCGGACTCGATCGCGATCGCCTCTTCACCGGACCAGTCGATCTTGGTCCCGGTACCCCGGAAGTCGAACCGCGTACCGAGTTCCTTGCTGGCCTGGTTCAGGGCGTTGTCCACCTCCTGGCGATCGACCTTGCTCACCACGTCGAAAGAGGGATCCGCCACGTGTTCTCACACCTCGTACTCGCTTGTCAGGAGCTTCCACCCTAGCCCTGTGGAACCCGGTTGACCGGCCCGCCACGGCATTGGGTATTCTTTCGTCTCGACCGGGCTTGCCCGGCCACGGCGAGTTGCCCGAGCGGCCAAAGGGATCTGACTGTAAATCAGACGGCTACGCCTTCGGGGGTTCGAATCCCTCACTCGCCACACAGAGCGGCCCCGTGACCAGGTCACGGGGCCGCTCTTGTTCGTGCCCCTACCGGCCGCGATCCCGCCGCTGCGGCCACGCCGGGTGGCTGTTCGGTTCGGCCAGGTCTTCGAGATAGGTGTGCTCGCTGAAGTCGTCGTCGGCCGCGGGCGCTTTCCTCGCGCGCCGGGGCGGGGCCGCCGGTGCGGGGGCGGCTTCGGGAACGGATTCGAGTTCGGCGGCGATCTCGGCCAGCTGTGGCCACAGCTTCTCCTGGGCCTTCGGCGCGAACAGCGCCTGCGCGAGCGGATGCTCGCAAGTCCCGGTCGCGACGTCCTCCCAGCTGAACTTGCCGTCCCGGACGCAGCCCGCCGCCCGGGTCAGCCGCGGCGAAGCGCCGGGCCGTTCCGCCGCGACGCGGAACACCTCGGCCGTGAACTTCGACGCGTCGACCATGATCGTCACCTCCGTCGTGCCCCGCCGCTACGCGGAGTAAGACGACCCTACCGAGCCCGGTAGCGCAGCAGCACGATCCCCGAAGCGAACGCCCGCTCCTCGACCAGCCGGAGCTTCGGAACGCCGGTGGCGCCTTCGAACAGTCGACGACCTTCGCCGACCACGACCGGGTAGACGAACAGCCGGTACTCGTCGACGAGCCCCTCGGCGATGAGCGCGTGCACCAGCGAGATGCTGCCGGTGGTCACGATGTCCTTGCCCTCGGCGGCCTTCAGCCCCTCGACCTCCGAACGCAGCTCACCGGAGAGCACCGTCGTGTGCTCCCACTCCGGCTCCGTCAGCGTGCTGGAGACCACGTACTTGCTCACCGAGTTCAGGTAAGCCGAAATCCCTGTCGTGTCTTCGGTTTGCTTCGGCCAGTAGCCGCGCATGTCCTCGAAAGTGACGCGTCCGGTCAGGAACGCGTCGGCGTTCTCACGTTGTTCGCGCAGCGCGGCCAGGACGTCAGACTGGTCGGTGTCGCCCGGGACGAACCAGTCTCCCGCCAGTTCGATCACGCCGTCGATCGTGCAGTTCTCCGTGACGATCAGGTCCCGCATACGCCCGACCGTACCGCCGCCCACCGACAAGAATGGACCGATGACCGAGCCGCCGCCTTGGCCTGCCACCCCGCCGGCCCACGGATCCGTCGTCCTGCGCGAGTTCGCCGAAACCGACGTCTCGCTCGCCCTCGAACTCGGCGAGGATCCCTATGTCCCGCTCATCGGCAGCCTTCCCGCGCATCCGACCCGCCAGGAGGCCGAAGACTGGGTGCGGCGGCAGCAGACCCGTCACGCCGAAGGGCGGGGATTTCCCTTCGTGATCACCGTCGACGGGACCGCGGTCGGCACGATCGGCCTCTGGCTGCGGAAGCTGTCCGAAGGCATCGGGATCCTGGGCTATTCCGTCTCGCCCGCGCATCGACGACGCGGGGTCGCGACCGACGCGCTCAAGGCGATCACCGGCTTCGCCTGGACAGTCCCCGGTGTCGAGCGGATCGAGCTGTGCATCGAGCCGTGGAACCGCAGCTCCTTGCGCGCGGCCGAGAAAGCGGGCTACCGGCGCGAACGCCTGTTGCCCGCTCATCAGGAGATCGGCGGGGTCGCGCGGGACATGCTCCTCTACGTGTCACCGTGAACCGCGCGCCTCGACGGGTACCACGTCTCCCCCGCGGGTTCGCCCGCCATGTTCCAGCTCCACGACACAGTGGGCGTGACGCGCGCGTAGATCCCCGGACCGACGATCCCCGTGCGTTCGACGGGATCGGCGGCCTCGCCGTAGATCCGGACACCACGCGCGACGAACGGGTCCAGTGCGACCAGGTCGTCGATGACCAAGGCGACTTTCCGTTGTCCCGCTTGGATGTTGCGGAACTTCCGGGTCATGAGAACCGACGCTCCCGCGCCACCGATCCAGAAATCCGTCCCGTCGAACTCGAACGCCAGCGGGACGACATCGGGCTGCTCGCCGTCCTCGGACAGGGTCGCGAAGCGGGCCAGGGGTTGGGAACGAAGGTACGCGATTTCGTCTTCTGTGAAGGCCATGACGCCATCATCCTCGGCTAGGCCGTGACCACCTGTGCGCCGTTGAGCACCAGCATGTCGGTGACGAAGCAGACCAGAGCGCCGTCGGCCGCCCGGCCGATCCAGGTCGGGTAGCTCCCGTCTCCCCAGCCGGTGGCGAACGCGATGATGTTGCAGTCGGCTCCGTCCGGGGTGATGTCGACGTGGGGATCCACCTCGGCGAACCTCTCCATGAGGTCGTCGTCCACCTCGTCGGGGAGAGCGTCGGCGTCGGCGAAACAGCCTGTCCCGCTGTCCACGCCGTAGCCGTAGAACTCCCCGTCTCCCAGGAAGAGGGCGTTCTGCTCCGGCCAGACCGCGACTTCCCAGCCGGCCACCGGAACGTCGGCGACGACGAGTTTGGCGGCGGCGACCCGCTCGTGCGCGGGCTCGTCGACGAAGCGGATCACGGCGAGTTCGACCCGGTGTTCGCCGGGCGGGGCGGTGACCGTGAAGTGGCCGGAACCGGCATCCAGGAAGGCCGGATCCGAGGCGACGAGCCTGCCGCTGGGCATGCGGAGTTTCCCGGCGTCCTGAAGCTCGACTTCCACGAGACCGCGGTCGTTGCTCAACGCGAAACGTGTGCCCGCGGTGAACATCTCCACCATGTCCTTGGGCCGCAACGGAACCGACGGGCGCCAGGGACGCTCGTCGACGGGAAGCGGTGGGTCGGTTTCGGGAGCCTCCGGCACCTGGAGGGACAGCGGTCCCGAATTCGCGAGAGATTCCCAGTCACCGAAGGCGGGCTTCGGTGAGGTCAGCTCGGACAACGGCTTTTGCGCGCGCCCGCTGCTGGAGCCGCCCGCGTAGCCGTCGGGCGCCTGATACATCCAGCCTTCGCCTTCGGGGCCGAAGGACATCTCCACGCGGCCGGCGGTCTGTTTGTCGAATTCCTCCTGGTCGGCGGTTTTGTAGGTCCACTGTTCGACGCGCACGAGGAACAAGGCGCCGTCTTCGAGCAGGCGGTACTCGAACGAAGCGCTCCGCCTGCCCTGCTCGTCGACGTGCCAGCAGCGGGCGAAGTGGTGCTGCCACGCGATTTCGAGCAGCACCGCCGGCGACTCGGTGCCGGGACGGACCAGCGCGACGGCGTACTGCTCACCGGTGGCGTCGCGTTCCCGGGCGGTATCGGACGTGAGCCTGCCGACCAGCGCACGGGCGGCCGGATCCCAGCCCTCACAACAGATGACTCCGAACGAAGTCCCCTCAGACATGCAGCGGACCCTAGCGGGCACCGCCGACAAAAACACTAGGCTGTTTCAGTGCTGACCTACTCACGGATCGCGTAGTCGCCGAAGGCCGGTTCCAGCAGTTCGAAAGCGCACTGTGTGGCCTTGGTCAGAGCTTCGGCGATCTCGTCGTCGCTCTCGCCGGCGTGTGAACGCCGCAGGACCTCGCGGAACAGGACACGGTCGATCGCGTTGAGCTCGGCGGCCGCCATGACCGGGGTGACGTCGTCCGCGTCGGCTCCGGTCTCGGTCGCGAGCAGCACGGCGAGCGCTTCTTCCCGCAGTTCGTGCAGTTCACGCAGCCGCGCGGTCAGCGTCGGGCTCTCCAGCACCATTTTCGCGAAGGCCGTCCCGGTGAAGCCGATCACAGGGGAGTGCTCGGCCACCGCGTCCAGGAAGGTGCGCCGGAGCGCGGCCAGCGCCGACTCGCCCGGTTCCCGGTCGCGAACGGCGTTCGCCAGCCCGTTCGTGAACTCCTCGTGCTGGTCCAGCGCCAGGTCTTCCTTGCGTGCGAAGTAGTTGGTGACGGTCTTCTTCGCGACCCTCGCCGCCGCGGCGATCTCCGCGATCGTCGTGTCCTCGAAGCCCTTCTCGATGAAGAGAAGCGTCGCCTTGTCGGAGATCAGCTGCCGCGTCTCCTGCTTCTTGAGCTCTCGTAGGCCCACATCAGCGCTGGTCATGGGCGAAGTTTACCACCGTCGTAAAAATATCCTTGACTTACGGTAGGCCGGATGTAAACTTACGTCCGTACTACTGAATGAGAGAGAAGAGGCTCCTTGCCCGCTCGAATCCCCCAAGGCGACGAAGGCGCCAATCGCGCCCAGGTCCGCCGGGCCGACCGCCGTCATCAGCAGCCGTTCCCCGGCCGCTCGATGCCGGTGCGCCGCTCGACCGGCATCCCGCGCCGCCGGTCGTACTGACCGGCCAGTCCGTCCGAGAACTCACCGCCGACCGAAGGGGATAGCCCGTGAACGTCCTTGCCTCCACCGTTTCGCTGACCGTCGACGACGTCGCCGCTTCCAGCCGTTTCTTCACCGAGCACTTCGGCTTCACCGAGCAGATGGCCGCTGAGGGTTTCGTCTCCCTCGGGCACGAAACCGCGAAGGTGGCCATCGTCCTGCTCCAGGCGGGGATCGAGGTCCTGCCGGAGAACCTGCGGCAGGTGCGCGCGGCCGGCGTGATCGTGGCCTTCACGGTCGAGAATCTCGAGGCCGAGGAGAAGCGCCTGCGCGAGGAAGGTGTCGAGATCACGTTGCCGCTGCGGGAGGAGCCGTGGGGAGAACGCCTCTTCATGGTCACCGACCCGAACGGTGTGCCCGTGGAACTCGTGGAATGGGTTCAGCAGTAAGGAAACGCCGAAGCGGGGCTCGGTCCACTGTGGACCGAGCCCCGCTTTTCGTTACTTCATCGTGGCGAGCTGGATCAGGTTGCCGCAGGTGTCGTCGAAGACGGCGGTGACCACCGGCCCCATGTCGACGGCGTCCTGGGTGAATTCGACACCCAGCCCCTTGAGCCGCTCGACCTCGGCGTACACGTCGTCGACGGCGAACTGGGTGAAAGGGATGCCGTCGTCTGCCAGTGCCTTCTTGAACGGCTTCGCCGCGGGGTGGCCGTCCGGTTCCAGCAGCAGTTCGACGCCGTCGGGGTTGGCGGGGGAGACCACGGTGAGCCAGCGGGCGTCGCCGGTGGGCACGTCGGTCTTCTTGGTGAACCCCAGCTTCTCGGTGTAGAAAGCCAGCGCCTTGGCCTGGTCGTCGACGAAGACGCTGGTGATGTTGATGCGGATCACGGGTTCGGTTCCTCTCGGTCGATGGGCCACCGCTCGACGATCGACCGCAGCGGACTCGTGTCGATGTGGTGGAACTTGTAGCGGCCCTGCCGCCGGGTGTGGACCAGGCCCGCCTGCTCGAGCATCGCGAGATGCTGCGAGATGGCCTGCCGTGAAGAGGCTAGGCCGTGTTTCATGGTCAGCCTGCCGCAGATCTCGAACAGGGTCTGACCGTCCTTTTCGGTCAGCTCGTCCAGGATGGTGCGCCGCGTCGCGTCGCCGATCGCCTTGAACAGGTCGCCGTCCACGACCCCGTTATAGGCAAGTCGTCACTTGCCTGTCAAATCGGGGGTCAGGAGCCGAGGTAGCGCAAGATCGCCAGGACACGGCGGCTGTAGCCCGCCGTGGTGGCCAGCCCGAGCTTGTCGAAGATGGCGTTCACGTGCTTCTCGACCGCGCTCAGCGACACGAACAGCGACTCGGCTATCCCGGCGTTCGTGTGGCCCTGCGCCATTTTCTCCAGCACGTCGCGTTCGCGGGCGGTCAGCTTCGCGAGCGGATCGGTGTGCGTCGTCCGCGCGAGCAGCCGCCGGACCACCTCCGGGTCGAACGCCGCCCCGCCTGCCGCGACCCTGTCGAGCGCGTCCAGGAATTCGCCCACCTGGGCGACCCGGTCCTTCAGCAGATAGCCGACGCGTTCGCCGTCGCCGGTGATCAGCTCGGCGGCGTACCGCTTCTCGACGTACTGCGAGAGCACCAGGACGCCGATCCCCGGCCAGCGTCTCCGGATCTCGAGCGCCGCGCGCAGGCCTTCGTCGGTGTGGGTCGGCGGCATGCGGACGTCGGTGACGACCACGTCCGGCCGATACGCGGCGGTCGTCGAGAGGAGCGCGTCGCCGTCGCCGACCGACGCCACGACGTCGTGCCCCTCTTCGACCAGCAGCCGGACGAGCCCCTCACGCAGCAGCGTCGAGTCCTCCGCGAGGATCACCCGCACGGCAGCACCGCCGTCACCACGGTCGGACCTCCGGGCGGGCTCACCACGGTGAACTCACCGTCCGCCGCCGCGACGCGCCGCGCGAGGCCGGAGAGACCGCCGCCGGACCCCCGCGCCCCGCCCACGCCGTCGTCGGTGATCCGCACTCGCACTTCGTCCCCGTCCTGCTCGGCCTCGATGTCGATCCGCGTCGCCGCGGCGTGCTTGATCGTATTGGTGACCGCCTCGGACGCGACGAAGTAGACGACGGTCTCGATGGCCGCCGGTGGCCGTGCCGGCAGGTCGACCCGCAGGTGGACCGGCACGCCGGAGCGTTCCGCGAGCGCCTCCAGTGCGGGGTGCAGCCCGTCCGAGTCCAACGCGATCGGATACACCCGCCACGAGACCTCACGCAGGTCTTCGAGGGCGCGCTGGGATTCTTCGTGCGCCTGCCGGAGCAGATCCGACGCGTGGTCCGGATCGCCGGTGCGCCGCGCCCGGCCGAGCAGCATCCCGAGCGCGACCAGCCGCTGCTGGACGCCGTCGTGCAGATCCCGTTCGATCCGGCGGCGCTCGCCGTTGACCGCTTCGACCACCTCGGCCCGGCTGGTCGCCAGTTCGGAGACCCGGCGGCGCAACGTTTCCTGTTTGCTAGGGCCGAAAAAGTGTCGCGCCAGCTTGCGGTCCAGCGTCGCTGTGCCCAGAAGCCCTTGCAGTGAAAGGAAAATGAGCAGCGCGCCGAAAAGCGCGGTGGTGACGGGGTCGTACCAGTCGGCGGGCGCTCCGCCTCCGGGAGACTGACCGTTGAACAACTGATAGGTGATGATCACGCCGGAGCCGGCGCCCAGCAGGATCAGGATGAAGACCCCGGCGCTGAGCAGTCCGATGACGCAGCGCGGGATCAGGTAGACCATCGCGCGGCGATCGTCGTAGTCGATGGCGTTCCGATCGCCGAAGTACTTCTCCAGCCGTCGTCGCTCCACTTCGGACAGTATGTGGGCACCGGCGAAGACAGACTCCCTCAGCGTGGGAATCGTGAGCGCGAGGCCGCCGAAGAGCACGTAGAAGAACTCCGCGAACGCGGTCATGGCGCCGATCGCCAGGCCCAGCGTGCCGCGGAGCGCTTTGCGCAGGTAGCGGCGCGTCGCTGCCAGAACAGGCATAACGCCAGGCTAGCGGGGTACCCGAAGATCGGTACTGCGGTTTTCCGCAGTGATCTGTGCCGCTTCACCGCAGGGTGCGGAACCCGGGCATTTCGTACGTTCGTTGACACCTGCAGACGACCACGAAAGGCCGCCATGAACCTCCTCCTCGCCCAAGCCGCCAGCGAACCGATGGGCGGCCTCGCCGGCTGGGCGGTGTCACTGATGGACGCGCTGGGCGGCCCGGGAGCCGCGATCATCGTCGGACTGGACAACCTGTTCCCGCCGATCCCGAGCGAACTCGTGCTCCCGCTCGCCGGGTTCTCCGCCAGCCAGGGCACGTTCACCCTGGTGGAAGCGCTCGTGTGGACGACCTTCGGGTCGGTCGCGGGCGCGATCATCGTCTACTACCTCGGCCTGCTGCTGGGCCGCGACCGCACGCGCCGCTGGATGGCGAAGATCCCGCTGGTCAAGGCATCCGACTTCGACAAGACCGAGGCCTGGTTCCAGAAACACGGCACCAAGGCGGTGTTCTTCGGCCGGATGGTGCCGATCTTCCGCAGCCTCATCTCCCTGCCCGCCGGGATCGAGCGGATGCCGTTCTGGCGGTTCCTGGCCCTGACCACGCTCGGCAGCCTGATCTGGAACACGGTGTTCGTCCTGGCCGGTTACGCCCTCGGGGAGAGCTGGCACCTGGTCGAGGAGTACGCCGGGTTCTTCCAGTACTTCGTGATCGCCGCCGTCGCGGTCGCGGTCGTGCTCTTCGTCGTGAACCGGCTTCGCGAGAAGAACCGCACCAACGCGTGAGCCCGTGTGGGGCGCCTGGAGCGGGCGCCCCACACGGTCGCATCAGGACCGGAAGGGACCGGTCACCTCATAAGTGATCCCGCCGGACGACGAACCGGAGGTGCCGCGTTGCGACGAGAAGTACAGCCGATTCCCCGCCGGCGTGAACGCGGGACCACAGATCTCCGACGAGCTCTGGCCGGTGATCCGCAGGAAGGGCGCCACGATGTCGTTCGGCGTGATGACGCAGATCTCCATGTTGCCGCCGTCTTCGGCGACGTACAGGTCACCCGACGAGGACCCGGTGACGTTGTCGACGCCGGTCAGCGGCGCCGAACCGGGGCTGACCAGCGAGTCGTCGTAGGCCAGTTCGTAGGTGCTGCTCGTCAGATTGAGCTGCCAGACGCGGTTGTCGCCCTTCGTGGTGAACCATGCGGTGTCGTTGGCGTAGTGCAGGCCTTCGCCGCCGTTGAACCGCTTCGCACCGGACACCTGGTTGCGCGTGGCGGTGGGGGAGCCGTCCGGGTCGGGCACGTTCGCCCAGGTGAAGCTGCCCGACGTCGCCGTGCCCGCCTTCAGCACTTGCAGCGTCCCGGCGGAAAGGTCACCCCAGGTCGTCGGGACGAAGCGGTAAAGGCAGCCGTCCGTGGTGTCCTCGGTCAGGTAGACGACCTTGCGCACCGGGTCGGCCGCCGCGGCCTCGTGCTTGAACTTCCCCATCGCGGGCCGCTGGACGGCGGCCGAGGCGGGGCCGTTCGGCTGGCATTCGTAGACGAAGCCGAGATCGATCTCCTCACAGGAGAGCCAGGTGTTCCAAGGAGTCTTGCCGCCCGCGCAGTTCTGGCGGGTGTTCGCCAGGACACGGTGGGCGCCGGTGATGTTCCCGCTCGCGTCGAACTTGACCGCGCTCGCTCCGCCGCCGGGCGTGATCTCCGAGTTCGACACGTAGATCCAGCCGCCACCGTCGGCGAACACCGCGCCGCCGTCCGGCGCGCTGTGCCAGGTGTAACCGGTGCTCGCGACCTTCTGGCCGGATCGTGCGATGACGCGGCTGGTGAATCCCGCGGGCAGCTGGATCCCGTTCGCGTCGGCGGCCTGGAGCGCGCCGTACGGGCTGGGTCCGTTCTGCGCGGGCGCCGCCAGTGCGGCCCCCGAGAGCCTGTTTCCGAACGCTGTGACGCCGGCGCCGACCACGGCCGCGCGCAGGAAATTCCGTCGCTTCACTCGTGCCTCCGCTGATGTGGTGGTGCGGGAAGGAGCGGAGGGGAGGTTACGGATGAAACGGGACTTCCAGGTGAATTCGCGGCGTATTCACCGGGAGGAGAGAACTTTCGTAGGGAAGCCTCGCTCAGCACGATTTCCCTCGCCTTGCGAAGGCCTGGTGCTTCGGCGCCTCCGCGCTGTTCGGCGATTTCCAAGGCGACGAGTATCCGGTCGAGCGGCGCGCATCCGCCATTTCGGTGGTGACGACGTCCGATCAGGTGACGCCAGTCGGCGAGATACTCGTCGAGCGCGGGCTCTCCCGGTACTGCCCGAAGCAGGGCGCGCAATAGGGTACGCATCTGATTTTCGTTGCCCGGCAAGGTGTTCCGGGCCAAGGTGTCGGCCAGGGTGCTGCGGGATTGGCCGGTCGCGGCGGCCAGCGCGCGGATGCTGAGGCCGCTTCGGTCACGGAGTTCCCGCAGCCGCGCCATGAATTCCGATTCCGTGGTGAGAGTGGTGTTCATCGGCGTGCCCGCGCGGGTGCCGGGCGGAGGACGGCGCCGAGCAAAGTGATCGCGACCCCTGCCGCGATCGGCGCACTCGTACCGGCGAAGGTCAGCGCCGTGACGAATACGGTGAGAATGCTCAGGCAAACGATCTGACCGGCCGAAACGCAGCTTCGCCTCGGCCGCAGGGGCGGCAGGATTCCGTGACTCATGACCTTGCCCTCTCAAGGCTCAGTGGCGGCATCCGGGTGGATGGCACGGAATACACGTTATCAAATCGTGATAGGGAGTTTAAGGATGTTTAATGTCCGGGTTCGTCCGGGTTTCGACGGCGAAAGCCCCGGATCCTGGCCGGGATCCGGGGCTTTCGGTTCGAGCCGTTACGCCGCCTGGGCGACCGGGGTGGACGCCGGGGCCAGCGCGAGGTCCAGCACTTCGCGGACGTTCGCGACGGCGTGGACGTCCAGCTGTGCCAGCACTTCGGCCGGGACGTCGTCGAGGTCCGGCTCGTTGCGCTGCGGGATGATCACCGTCTTCATCCCGGCCCGGTGCGCGGCCAGCAGCTTCTGCTTGACCCCGCCGATCGGCAGCACACGGCCGGTCAGCGACACCTCACCGGTCATCGCGACGTCCGACTTCACGACCCGGCCCGAAAGCAGGGACGCCAGCGCGGTGGTCATCGTGATCCCGGCGCTCGGCCCGTCCTTGGGCACCGCGCCCGCGGGGACGTGCACGTGGATGCCGCGGTCCTTCAGGTCGCCGACCGGGAGTTCCAGCTCCGCGCCGTGCGAACGCAGGTACGACAGCGCGATCTGCGCCGACTCCTTCATCACGTCGCCCAGCTGACCGGTCAGGGCCAGCCCGGTCGAACCGGATTCCGGATCCGCCAGCGACGCCTCGATGTAGAGGACGTCACCGCCGGCGCCGGTCACCGCGAGACCGGTCGCCACCCCCGGCGTCGACGTGCGCTGGGTCGACGCGGGCAGCGAGGACTCCGGCAGGTGCCGCGGGCGGCCGAGGTAAGTTTCGAGCCCGTCGGCGTCGATCGTCAGCGGCAGCTCGACCTCGTCCAGCGCGACCTTGGTCGCCACCTTGCGCAGCACCTTCGCGATGGTCCGGTTCGCGTTGCGCACCCCGGCCTCCCGCGTGTACTCGGCGGCGATGCGGCTGAACGCGCCGTCGGTCAGCGTGACGTCGTCCTTGCCGAGGCCCGCGCGGTCCAGCTCGCGGGGGAGCAGGTGGTCGCGGGCGATGGTGACCTTCTCGTGCTCGGTGTAGCCGTCGAGGGTGACCAGCTCCATCCGGTCCAGAAGCGGGCCGGGGATGGTTTCGAGCGCGTTCGCCGTCGCGAGGAACACGACGTCGGACAGGTCCAGCTCGACTTCGAGGTAGTGGTCGCGGAACGTGTGGTTCTGCTCCGGGTCCAGCACCTCCAGCAGCGCGGCCGTCGGGTCGCCCCGGTAGTCGGCGCCGACCTTGTCGATCTCGTCGAGCAGCACGACCGGGTTCATCGAGCCCGCTTCCTTGATGGCGCGGACGATCCGGCCGGGCAGCGCGCCGACGTAGGTGCGGCGGTGCCCGCGGATCTCGGCCTCGTCGCGGATGCCGCCGAGCGCGACCCGGACGAACTTGCGCCCCATCGCCTTCGCCACGGACTCGCCCAGCGAGGTCTTGCCGACCCCGGGAGGACCGGCGAGCGCGAGCACCGCGCCCGAACGCCGTCCGCCGACCGGGCCGAGGCCCGACTCCGCGCGGCGCTTGCGCACGGCCAGGTACTCGATGATGCGTTCCTTCACGTCGTCGAGACCGGCGTGATCGGCGTCGAGGATGTCGCGCGCGGCGGCGATGTCGTGGACGTCGGTGGTGCGCTCGTTCCACGGCAGTTCGAGGACGGTGTCCAGCCACGTGCGGATCCAGCCGCCCTCGGGGGACTGGTCCGAGGTCCGCTCCAGTTTGTCCACTTCGGACAGTGTGGCCTTCTTGACCGCGTCCGGCAGTTCGGCGGCCTCGACCCGGGCGCGGTAGTCGTCGTCGTTGGCGGTGCCGTCGAGTTCGCCCAGCTCCTTGCGGATCGCTTCGAGCTGGCGGCGCAGCAGGAACTCCTTCTGCTGCTTCTCCATGCCCTCCTGGACGTCCTTGCGGATCGTGTCGGTGACCTCGAGCTCGGCCAGCTGCTCGCGGCTCCATTCGAGGGCCTTTTCGAGCCGTGCCGAAACGTCGAGCGCGGAGAGCAGTTCGAGCTTCTGCTCGGTGTTCAGGTACGACGAGTTGCCCGCGAGGTCGGCGAGCGCGGACGGGTCCTCGACCTCCTGGACGGCGTCGATCATCTGCCAGCCGCCACGCTGCTGGAGGATCGCGAGGACGACGCTCTTGTACTCGGACGCGAGCTTCGCGGAGTCGTCGTCGGTGGTCTCGGTGGCGACCTCGGCGTGGACCCAGCGGGCGGCGCCGGGGCCGTCGGCGATGCGGCCGACGACGGCGCGGCGGGTGCCGCGCAGCAGCACCGCGGTCTTGCCGCCGGGCACGCGGCCGATGCGCTCGACGGTCGCGATGGTGCCGAGTTCGGCGTACTCGCCGTGGACGCGGGGGACGATCAGCACTTCGGCCTTGGCGCCTGCGCCGGACCGGATTCCCGGGAAGGAAGCCTGGGCAGGCGTGTTGGCCTGGGCGGACTCCACCGCGGCGCGCGTCTCCGTGTCGGCGAGGTCGAGCGGGACGATCATGCCCGGCAGCACGACGTCGTCATCGAGCGGGAGGACGGGCAGGAGGCGGTTGTCGGTCATCTGTGCACTCCTCGGTTAGTTGAGTCTGCCTAGCTCAACTCTCCGATCGACCCGTTTGTTTCCTTTCCGCGTTCGCCGTCAGCGATCACCCACCCCTCCGACCTCCGCGCCCCAACGCGTCGCGTTTAGCGGGCTAAACGCGACGCGACGGGGCCAGAGGTCGGATGTCTAAAGAGGGGTGGACGGGCGTCAGGGGTGGGTGGCGACACCGCACCAGGCGAACGGCCGGGCGCCTTCCTCGTCCCGCCGCAGCTCCCGCGTCGGCCGCCACTCGGGCAGGTGAACGAGCCCTGGCTCCATCAGCGGCCAGTCCCCGAAGAGTGGCTCGATCTCTTCGCGGTCCCGCATCCACACCGGGTTGCTCGTCTTCCGGTACTGCTCGACCATCCAGCGCAGCCCGTCGGCGTCCTCGCCCGTCTGGCCGCCGAAGCTCATGTGCGAAAGCCCCAGCCAGCTTCCCGGCGCCAGCGCGTTCCGGTAGGTCGCGACCAGCGCGGGCGGATCGTCGTGCGGCCCGGCGAAATGCAGCACGGCCATCATCATCAGGCAGACGGGTTGCGAGAAGTCGATCAGCCGCCGCGTCTCCGGATGCCGCAGGACGTCCTTCGGCCGCCGCATGTCGGCCTGGACGATCCCGGCCCAGTCGGTCGCCTCGTGCCGCTCGAGGATCAGCTCCGCGTGCGCCACCGCCACCGGCTCGTAGTCGACGTACACGACCTTCGCCTCATCGCCCGGCTCCAGTTCTTCCTGGACGATCTCGTGCACGTTCCCGGCGGTCGGGACGCCGGAACCCAGATCGAGGAACTGCCGGATCCCGGCGTCGAGCGCCGCGCGCACGACCCGGTTCATGAACTCGCGATTGTGTTGCGCGCCCGGCTTCACCCAGCGCCACTGCCGTTCCAGCCGCCGCGCGAACTCGCGGTCGACCGCCCAGTTGTGGGTCCCGCCGAGGAACCAGTCGTAGATCCTCGCGGCGGACGGCTTTTCGGTGTCGACCCCGGTCGGTGCCACCGGGGCCGCGTCATCGTCCCTGGTCACAGAAAACCCCCTGCTCTCCCGAAAAGAGCCTATCGGGATCAGTACACCGCCGGCCGCCGCTGCCAATACGTCCAGAGCGGCCGATAGCCCTGCGCGTACCAGAACGGAGTCGACCGCGGATTCGCCAGCGCGTGGTGCAGCAGCACGGCTTCGGTCCCGCATTCGTCGAAGATCTGGTGCGCGTGCGCGGCGAGCGCCGACCCGACCCCGCTCGACCGCGCCGGTTCGGCCACCGCCAGCGACGACAGGTACCCGACCTTCTCGGCCGCGACCCGGCCGCCGATCCACGCCGTCTCGCCGGGGAACTGCACCCGCACCATGCCCAGCGGCCGCCCGTACAGCTCGGCGATCCACAACGTCGGGTTTTCCCGCTTCAGCTCTTTCGACAGATGCGCGGTGATCGCTTCCTCCGCGCCCTCGCGCAAAGTGACGGAACCGAACTGCGCGTCATAACGCTGCAATTCCAGCTCGAGCCCGACTGCGGTTTCCAGATCATCGGCTTCGGCGGGCCGGATGTGCACGCCGGGTGTGGCGGGCGGCCCCGTCACGGCGAGCCGGTCGGCCGGGCGGACCGCGATCACCAGCACCGGAGCGAATCCGCGGCGCAGCAATTCGGCCGAGCCGGGCGAATCCCGGCTGGGCCGCACCACGGTCGCCGCCGTTTCGACATCACCGGGTGGGGCGACCGCCTTCAGATGTTCATCCCATCGGGTGAGTAATGCGTCGAGAGCCGCTTCCGGGCGAGGTCCGGTGAGCCGCGCTTCGAGGCGATGCTCGACGAGGGCCCGCCACGGAGAGTCAACAGAATCGGGGCCCGCTTCAGTCCGTACCGACAATCCGGCGGCGGCCGAGTCGCCCGCTGTCGCGGAGAGTGACACGGAGCCCTCGACAGGCTCCAGTGCAGGCATTTCAGGGAGCAGGGCGTCCACGGTGGCGAGCCGCTCGGCATGCCCGGCGGCGATGGCGTGGCTATTCATAGGACTATTCAAGCCCCTACTGGCGGGTCCGACGGGAACTTCACGAGATTGGCTTGACCGTGGCGCCAGGTGACTTCCGGTAGTCGGAAGGAACGCGAATATCGCTCCCATTTCACCCCTTGGTCCACGCAGGTCAGCGCGACGCGCCCATTGTTAACCCTGGGGTGATCTCATACTGTCTCGAATGGGACTTGGGTACGCCCTCCGGGGTACTGTATTGCCCTCGTCCCCGAGGTCGCGGTAGGACAGGACCGGTTGGGCAGCCGGGAAGGAAGGTCGGATGCCGGACACGAACGGCAGGCCCGGGAGCGCCGCACAGACGGCAGCGGGCAAGGGAGGCGCCGTTACGGAGGCTCGTACCGACGAGCGACGGTTCCGCGTCTACACCTTCGCGGTACTCACCATGGGCATCGCCGCCGCGGCCGCGGTCAGCCTCTGGCTGGACTTCGAGGCCTCGGACGACCTGTTGTGGATCGGGCCGATCCTCGCGCTCGCGTTCCTTCTCGCCGAACAGCTCGGGATCAACGTCGACGTCCGCAGCGGCATCTCCTGGACGATCTCGTTCACCGAGATCCCGCTGGTCATCGGATTCTTCGTCGCCCCCTTCGAAGTCGTCCTCGCCGCGCATCTCGCGGCGGGCATCGGAACCCTGTTGGCCCGCAAGGTCGCGGGCCGTGTCCTCTACAACGCCGGCGCCTTCCTGCTGGAGATCACCGGCGCGTTCGCCGTGGCGGGACTGGTGAAACAGGCCTCCGGCGCCCACTCGATGACCTGGATCGCCGCGCTGGCAGGCACTTTGACCGCGCCGCTGGTCAGCACGCTGCTCGCGCTCGCCGCCGTCCGGGTGCTGCGCCGCCGCATGCGGGTCAGCACCGCGATCCGGCTGACCGGCCGCATCCTCGTCGTCGGATTCGTCAACGCCTCGGTCGGTCTTTCCGGTTATTTGGTCATTTCCGGTACGCCGAAGGCCTGGCCGCTCGTGCTGGCCGTCTTCCTCGGCCTCACTGCGCTGTACTGGGCGTACTCCGATCTGCTTCGTGAACAGCGCGACATGGAAGCGCTGTCCGACGTCAGCCTGATGGTCGCGCGATCCGGTCAGCAGGCCGCCGCACGTCCCGCCGGACGCGCCGACGAGCTCGTCGGCGGCGTCGACGTCCGCGAGTGGGCGACCATCGCCGAACGCATCAAGGACCAGCTGGCCGCCGGCCGTGTCGTGCTCAGGCTGCGGCTGGAACCCAAGGACACCATGCGCATGGTCGTCGCGGGTGACGAACTGCCGCCCGTCGACCCGGCCGCCGACGACCCGCTGCTGCGCCTGCCTGGCGCGCATGTCCGGCATTTCCGGATCACCGAAGCGAATCCCGACGTCCGCTCCGCGTTGCTCGACCGCGGCGCGCAGGAGGCGCTGGTCGTCCCGCTGCGCAGTGCGAACCAGCTCCTCGGCGTCGTCGAAGCGCACGACAGGCTGTCCCGCTGGCGCGGTTTCGGCAAGTACGACGTCCAGCTGCTCGGCACGATGGCCAGCCACCTCGCGACGTCGCTCGACAACCGGCGCCTGCTCGCGACCCTGCGCCACGACGCCTACCACGATCCGCTGACCGGCCTGCTCAACCGCCCGGGCTTCCGCCAGGTCGCCAAGGAACCGTTGCGGGAACAGGTCGACGCGGTCGTGCTGCGGGTCGATCTCGACGTCTTCTCCACCGTCAGCGACGCCCTCGGTTACGTGTGGGCCGACCGGATGGTCATCGCCGCCGGACGGCGCATCCGTGACGCGCTCGGCCCCGACGTCCCGCTCGCCAGACTCGAAGGCGCGTCCTTCGCGGCGCTCCTCGTCGGCTGCGCGCCGGAACGCGCCCAGGCCGCCGCGGAACTGCTCCGCGCGGAACTCGTCGCCCCGTATCCGGTGGACCGGCTCTCCGTCGAAGCCAACGCGATGATCGGCTACGCCACGTCCTCGGCCGAAGACGACGAGCAGGTCGACGTCGACGGGCTTCTGCAACGCGCCGACGTCGCCGTCCGGGCGACCAAGGGCGGCGAAGAGGTCCGCGGCTACATGGCCAGTATGGGCCAGATCTTCATGCGCCGGTTCCAGATGGTCACGCAGTTCCGGCAGTCGCTGGAAGAAGGCCAGCTGAGCGTCCACTATCAGCCGAAGATCACCTTGCCGAACCGGCAGATCCAGGGCGTCGAGGCGCTGGTGCGCTGGGTGCATCCGGAGTTCGGCAGGCTCGGCCCGGACGAGTTCGTCCCGGCGATCGAGGCGGCAGGCCTCATCGGCGTCCTGACGTCCTTCGTGCTCGAAGAATCCTTGAAGCGGGTGCGGAAGTGGCTCGACGAAGGCCTGCGGATCTCCGCCGCGGTGAACCTCTCGGTCCGTAACCTCGCCGACGAGGACTTCCCGACGAAGGTCGCACGCGAACTCGACCGCTTCGGCATCCCGCCCGAGCTGCTCACGTTCGAGCTGACCGAATCCGGTGTGATGTCCGACCCGCAGAAGGCGCTGCCGATCCTGCGGGAACTGCACTCGCTGGGCATCGTGCTCGCCGTCGACGACTTCGGCACCGGCTACTCGTCGCTGGCCTACCTGCGGCAGCTCCCGGTCGACCAGGTCAAGATCGACAAGAGCTTCGTCCTCGGCATGGGCACCGATCTCGGGGACCTCGCCGTCGTGCGCTCCATCGTCGAGCTGGGCCACTCGCTCGGCCTCACGGTCGTGGCGGAGGGTGTCGAGGAGGACGTCGCGCGGGATCAGCTCGAAGCGATGGGTTGTGACGTGGCGCAGGGCTACCTCATCTCGCGGCCGCTGCCCGAGGACCGCCTGGAGGCGTGGCTGCAGGCCCGCACGGCGCGTTCGCCAGGACGCCACTCCGAGACCGTCCTGACCCTGCTGACCTGAGGTTTCGCGGTAACCGGCCCCCCGGTTACGGCCCTTCGGCAGGCCTGCTAATCTTTCCAAGTCCTCGCGAGAGGGCAAGGCCCCTTTAGCTCAGTCGGTAGAGCGTTTCCATGGTAAGGAAAAGGTCTACGGTTCGATTCCGTAAAGGGGCTCGCAACCTCAACCGCGTCACGCAAGCGTGTCGCGGTTAGGGTTATGTAAGGGCGGTGTAGCTCAGCTGGCAGAGCAAGCGGCTCATAATCGCTGTGTCGCCGGTTCAAGTCCGGCCACCGCTACGCGGTAATCCTGGGTTTCCCAGGCCTAGTAGAGAAGGAAATGCTGTGGCTGCCACTGACGTGCGACCGAAGATCACGCTCGCGTGTGAGGAGTGCAAGCACCGCAACTACATCACCAAGAAGAACCGGCGCAACAACCCGGATCGCCTGGAGATGAAGAAGTTCTGCCCGAACTGCGGTACGCACCGGACTCACAAAGAGACCCGCTGAGCGTCTAGCGGTTCTACCAGTCTTACCCGAAGCCGTCCTGGTCACCAGGGCGGCTTCGAGTATTTTCCGGGTTCGGTAGCCTGCTCGGGTGGCCTTGGACCAGTCGTTCACCGGGCGGGCGTACCCGCCGACCAGTACCTATGAAGTGAGTCGCGAGAAGATCCGGGAGTTCGCCGACGCGCTCGGCGACACGAACCCGCTCTACCGCGACACCGAAGCGGCGAAGGCGGCCGGCTACCCCGACGTCATCGCGCCGCCGACGTTCCTCACGATCATCAACCTCGCGTCGATCAACGCGATCGTCTCCGACCCCGAGCTGGGGCTCGACTATTCACGGATGGTCCACGGCGACCAGCGGTTCACCTACACGCGGCCGGTGCACGCGGGCGACCTCCTGTCGCTCACCACGTACATCGACAACATCATGACCCGCGCCGGGAACGACTTCATCAACCTGCGTGCCGAGATCTCCGGCGCCGACGGCGGCCTGATCGCCACCACGTACGCGCAGCTCGTCGTCCGAGGGGAGGGCGCGTGAGCACGTTCACCGCCGGGGAAGAACTGGCTCCGCTGACCGTCGAGGTCACCAGGGAGCAGCTGGTGCGTTATGCCGGCGCTTCGCTGGACTTCAACCCCATCCACTGGAACGAGGCCTTCGCCAAGGAGGTCGGCCTGCCGGACGTCATCGCGCACGGCATGTTCACCATGGCGCTCGGGTCGAGGCTCGTCACCGACTGGCTCGGCGACCCCGGCCGCCTCGTCGACTACTTCGCGCGCTTCACGCGCCCCGTGGTCGTGCCGAACGACGGCGCCGCGACGATCGAGTTCACCGGGAAGGTCGCCGTGGTCAACGACGACGGCACCGCGCGGGTCGACATCACCGCCAAGTTCGAGGGCAAGGCGGTCCTCGGGAAGGCGCAGGCGGTCGTCCGCGGCTGACCTCAAAGCGATAGCAAGGGACCCTTGCTATCGCCTCTCTCAACGTTGAGAGAAGCGATAGCGAAGGTCCCTTGCTCTCTTTCCGCAGGTCAGCGAGGGTGTGCAGGAACCAGGTTGCCTCGCGTAGCGCTTCGAAGGGCGCTTCGCAGGCTTAAGAGGGGCTGCTTCGCGCGCTTAAGCGGCCTTAAGAGCACGCGATGTCGGACCCGTGAAGCCGACTGTGTGGATTTTGGGGCGTCAGATGACCCGAAATCCACACAGTCCGCATGGCCGGGCCAGTCACGCGGGTGGATGGACAGAAACATGAGGGGTGTGTGGAAATAGGGACACTGAGCGTCCCTATTTCCACACACCCCTCACTCTGCGCAACACCGTTCGTGTACTGCCAGTAATGATCCTCAGCCAATAGCGTCGCTTCGCGAGCTACGCGACCTTCAGCAGCTTCTCGACGACCTCCGCCATCCCTTCCTCACCCCGCGCGTTCGGATGCAGCGGCGCGGCGGGGACCGAGGGCGCCGGGCCCTCCACCCACCGCCGGTTCGCCGCGCTGCACATGTCCCGCCCCTTGCTCGCGGTCGACATATCGGCGAAGCCCGCTTCGTGCTCCCGCGCCGTCGCCTGAAGCGTGCTGTTCAACAGCTTCAGCGAGTCGCGGAAGTAGGCCACGTCCCCCTCGCCGACCGGCAGGACCGGCCAGCAGCCCGCGTTGTCGTCCGGAAGCACCGTCGGATACCCGACGACCACGACGCGCGCTTCAGGCGCCTTCGAGCGGATCTGGTCCAGGAGTCCGCCCAGCCGGTCCGCCGCGGTGGTGATCCGCTCGGCGAGCTGGTCGCGTCCACCCGCGTTCAGCCGGGTCTTGCAGGGCGAAGCGGTCTGCTGTTGCGTCGCGCATTGGCCCGCGAGGCCGGCCAGGCCCACATCGTTGCCACCGATCCCGACCGTCACCAGCGTCGTGTCCCCGTTGACCGCGTCGAGCTGCGGAGCGTTCGTGCCGTCCCGGGTCTTCTGCTCGCCGGTGAGATGTTCGGTCGTGGCGCCACCGCAGCTGACGTCGACGAACTCCGCCGGACGCAGCTTCGCGGCGAGCAGGCTCGGGTAGTTGTTGTCCGAGCGGTCGCACCCCGCCGGCGCGCCCACGGCCCGTCCCGTGCCCGGCGACGCCGTATAGGAATCACCCAATGCCACGTACCGGCCCGAGCCCTCCGCCGTGGTCACCCCCGCCGGCGTCACCGACGTCCCTTGCTCCCAAAGGTGGTAAGCGATCCCCAGGACGGACAGCACGATCACCAGGAAGAGGCAGCCGCCGCCAGTTCTCCGCTGCGTCACCCGTTCGTTGTACGCGACCCGGGTCACTTTTGTCATCGGTCCGACCGTCGGTGAACTACGCGTGAACGGGTGATCACCGGTTGCCTGAGACGTGGATCACGTTCAGGGTGGGGCGCGTACCTAGCCCCGAGGAAAGGCGAAAGACGTGAGCCTGAACTTGAACAAGCTGGTCGACAAGGCGTGGGAGGACAAGAGCATCAACGAGCTGCTGGACGCTCCGCCGTCGGCGCTCGAGGGCCTGACCCCGAAACACGACGAACTCCTCGCGGAACTCAAGATCAAGACCGTTCGGGACCTCGGCAACTGGAAGTACGCCGCGAAGGCCCACGCGCTCGTCCAGCTCGCCGACGGCGAATCCTGACCACTGAAGGCCCTTCCCCGGCCGGGAGGGGCCTTCAGTCCTTCGGGACGAGATCGCGCAGCTCGGCGGCGAGATCCAGGGCATGAGCGACGTCCCGCGCGAGGTAGTGCGGGTCGACGAAGGCCTCGGTGATCCCGGTTTCGGCGGCCGCCCCCAGTTGCGCCGCGACGTCCCCGAGGTCCGTGCCGGGTTTCGGGTTGATCCGCAGCACCCGCCGCAGCGTGCCGGGGTCGCGGCCCGCCTGCTCGGCCGCGCTCACCACGGTCTTCCAGAGCTTCGCCAGATACGGCGCGGGCAGTCCGGCGGGCAGCCAGCCGTCCGCCCGGCGGCCGACGCGCTCCAGCGTCGTCGCCGATCGCCCGCCCAGCAACACCGGCGGATGCGGGCTCTGCGCCGGTCGCAGTCCCACCTTCGACGCCGGGATCCGCCAGCGTTCGCCCTCGTGCTCGAAGGGGTCGCCGGTCCAGAACCTCCGGAGGACGTCCAGAAGCTCCTCCAGCTGCCCGCCGCGGCCCTTCCACGGCGTGCCCGTCGCCGTGTACTCGTCGCGAAGCCAGCCGGTGCCCAGCCCGACGTCCAGCCGGCCCCCGCTCACCTGATCCAGCGAAGTGAGCATCCGCGCGAGCACCACGGCCGGGTACACCGTTCCGGTGAGCGTGCTGGTGCCGAGCCGGACCCGCCGCGTGACGCTCGCGGCCGCCGTCAACAGGATCAGCGGATCGCCGAAAGTGACGAATTCGGGCGGGTACGGCCGTTCCGGTGTGCCGCCGGGGTAGAAGTCCGACGGCGAGACCGGGGCCAGCACCCGATCCCCGACCCACAAGGACTCGTACCCGAGTTCCTCGGCCGCCGTGGCGAAACCGGTGACGGCGTCCATCGACGCCAGGGGACCGTACTGCGGAAGGGCGATCCCCAGGCGCATCCCGGTCACCGTGCTTCCGCGAGCAGCCGGCCCATCCTGGTGACCCCCTCGGCGAGATCGTTTTCGTTCAGCGCGTAGGAAATCCGGAAGTACCCGGGTGTGCCGAAAGCCTCGCCGGGCACCACGGCGACTTCGGCCTCGCGCAGGATCAGATCGGCCAGCGCCACCGTGTCCGCCGGACGCTCGCCGCGGATCTCCTTGCCCAGCAACGCTTTGACCGACGGGTACACATAGAAAGCGCCGAGTGGCACCGGAGTCTCCACTCCCGCGATCTCGGAAAGCAGGGAGAGCGCCCTTTTCCGTCGGGTGTCGAACGCCTCGCGCATCGCGTGGACGGCGTCGAGCGGACCGCTCACCGCCGCCAGCGCGGCCCGCTGCGCGACGTTCGAAACGTTGCCGCACAAGTGCGACTGATACGCCGTCGCCGCCTTGATCACGTCCTGCGGGCCGAGCATCCAGCCCACCCGCCAGCCGGTCATCGAGTACGTCTTCGCGACCCCGTTGAGGACGATCGTCCGGTCGGCGAGCTCCGGGACCAAGACCGGCATCGAGGGCGCTTCGGCGCCGTCGTAGACCAGGTGTTCGTAGATCTCGTCGGTGATGACCCAGAGGCCGTTCTCGTGCGCCCAGCGCCCGATCGCCTCGACCTGCTCGCGCGGGTACACCGCGCCCGTCGGGTTCGACGGCGAGACGAACAGCAGCACCTTCGTGCGCGGCGTCCTCGCGGCTTCGAGTTGCTCGACGGTGACCAGGTAACCCGTCGTCTCGTCCGCCGTGACCTGCACTCCGACGCCGCCGGCGAGCGCGATCGACTCGGGATAGGTCGTCCAGTACGGCGCGGGCAGCAGCACCTCGTCGCCCGGGTCGAGCAGCGTCGCGAACGCCGAGTAGACCGCCTGCTTGCCGCCATTGGTCACCAGGACGCGGCCGGGGTCGATCTCGAACCCGGAGTCGCGGACGGTCTTCGCCGCGATCGCCTCGCGCAGCTCCGGCAGCCCGCCCGCGGCGGTGTAGCCGTGGTTGACCTTGTCCCGGACGGCCGCTTCGGCGGCTTCGAGCACGTTGGCGGGGGTGGGGAAATCCGGCTGGCCCGCGCCGAACCCGATCACCGGGCGGCCCTGGGCCTTGAGCTCCCGGGCCTTCGCGTCGACCGCCAGCGTGGCCGACGGCGTGATGCCGCCGATCCGGGCCGAGACGCGGGATGCCGCCGAGGACGAGGGTGCGGGAGCGCTCATGACGACATCGTGGCACGATCATGGGGTCGGCCGTGGGGAGTTTCCCCGCGGAAGGCTGCTCCGCGCCGCTTTGAGGGGCGCGGTTGCGAAGCTGTTCGGGGGTTGCCGTAGACTTCTGGTCTCGGAACGCACTACGGTCATCCCCGCCACGGCGGTGGGGACGATGGAATGCGTCCTCGGGAGCTCCAGAGCATCGGGGCCCCAAAGGGGTGTAGCTCAATTGGCAGAGCAGCGGTCTCCAAAACCGCAGGTTGCAGGTTCAAGTCCTGTCACCCCTGCGTAAGCGAACTGGTGAAGGCGGAGGAGTGGTCGTGAGCGACAGCGACGCCAGCGGTGAGAAGGCGCAGGACGGCGCCGGGCAGAAGCCCGACGAACAGTCCCGCCCGGTGACCGCCGCTGCCCGGCGTGAGCGCCGTGCGTCCGCGCGCCCGTCCGGTAAGGCCGACGCCAAGTCGGACGACAAGACCCGCCCCGCCGGCAAGGCGAAGGCCGGGGACAAGACCGAGAAGTCCAAGGACGCCAAAGGCACGGCGACCCCGAAGCGTGACCGCAAGCCGAAGCAGGCGTCGATCTTCGCCCGGCTGATGCGCTTCATCCGCGAGGTCTGGGCCGAGCTGCGCAAGGTCATCTGGCCGAACCGCAAGCAGATGGTCACCTACACCGCGGTGGTGCTGGTCTTCGTGGTGTTCATGGTGGCGCTGGTGAGCGGCCTCGACCTGGCCTTCAAAGAGGTCGTCGGTGCCGTCTTCGGCAGCTGAGGCAGCCGGTAGCGGTGCTTGAGCGCACCGCACGGTGGCCTGCGCCACGGCAACCGATCAACTGAGAGGACGGAACGTGACCTCCGAGAACGGCACAGCAGCCGGTCATGAGCTGACCGAGCTTTCCGACGAGCAGGTGCACGCGGCACTCGGCGACGAGCAGTCCGAGCACCTGGACTCCGTCGAGGTGCCCGCCACAGGCGACGAGGTCGACGAAGCCGGAGATGTCGCGGAGGCCGACGAGGCGTCCGACGAGACCGACGACGACGCAGCCGACGACACCGCAGCCGAGCCCGAGGCCGACGAGGACGTCGACCCGGTCGCGAAGCTGCGCGCAGAACTCAACGCCGCTCCCGGTGAGTGGTACGTCGTGCACTCGTACGCGGGTTACGAGAACAAGGTGAAGACCAACCTCGAGACCCGTACCCAGACGCTGGACGTCGAGGACTACATCTTCCAGATCGAGGTCCCGACCGAAGAGGTCACCGAGATCAAGAACGGCCAGCGCAAGCAGGTGCAGCGCAAGGTGCTGCCCGGCTACATCCTGGTCCGGATGGACCTGAACGACGCCTCGTGGAGCGCGGTGCGCAACACGCCGGGTGTCACCGGGTTCGTCGGCGCCACGTCGCGCCCGTCGCCGCTGACCGTGGACGAGGTGCTCAAGTTCCTCGCGCCCAAGGTCGAGACGGCCGCCCCGGCCAAGCCCGGCAAGGGCGAGGCCGCTTCCGCCGAGTCGCAGCTGGGCGCTCCCGCGGTCGAGGTGGACTTCGAGGTCGGCGAGTCGGTCACCGTCATGGACGGTCCGTTCGCGACGCTGCCCGCGACGATCTCCGAGGTCAACGTGGACGGACAGAAGCTGAAGGTCCTGGTTTCGATCTTCGGCCGGGAGACCCCGGTCGAGCTGTCGTTCAACCAGGTCTCCAAGATCTGACGGCCGCCAGACGGCCGGCAGTCCCCGCGTACTGGCAGGTGTGCGGGGGACTCAAGTCAGTAAGAAGGATCAAACGAAATGCCACCCAAGAAGAAGAAGCTTGCGGCGATCATCAAGCTGCAGATCAAGGCGGGTGCGGCCAACCCCGCGCCGCCGGTCGGCCCCGCGCTGGGTCAGCACGGCGTCAACATCATGGAGTTCTGCAAGGCCTACAACGCCGCGACCGAGTCGCAGCGCGGGGACGTCGTCCCGGTCGAGATCTCCGTGTACGAAGACCGCACGTTCGACTTCAAGCTCAAGACGCCGCCGGCCGCGAAGCTGCTGCTGAAGGCCGCGGGCGTGGAGAAGGGCTCCGGCGAGCCGCACAAGACCAAGGTCGCCAAGGTCACCTGGGACCAGGTCCGCGACATCGCGAAGACCAAGGAATCCGACCTGAACGCGCACGACATCGACCAGGCCGCGAAGATCATCGCCGGCACCGCCCGCTCGATGGGCATCACGGTCGTCGACTGAGTTCCACCCAGCTCCACCGTGGGAGAGCCAGTGCTGGCTCCAACACCACACTGATCCGTTGAAGAGTTAAGGACAGAAGCAATGCCCAAGCACAGCAAGGCCTACCGTCAGGCTCTTGAGCTGGTGGACCGCGAGCGGCTCTACGCCCCGCTCGACGCCGCGAAGCTGGCCAAGGAGACCTCCTCCAAGAAGATGGACGCCACCGTCGAGGTCGCCATGCGCCTCGGTGTCGACCCTCGCAAGGCCGACCAGATGGTCCGCGGCACCGTGAACCTGCCGCACGGCACCGGTAAGACCGCCCGCGTCATCGTTTTCGCCGTTGGTGACAAGGCCGCCGAGGCCGAGGCCGCCGGCGCGGACGTGGTCGGTACGGACGAACTGATCGAGCGTATCCAGGGTGGCTGGCTCGAGTTCGACGCCGCGATCGCGACGCCGGACCAGATGGCCAAGGTCGGGCGCATCGCCCGCATCCTCGGCCCGCGTGGCCTGATGCCGAACCCGAAGACCGGCACCGTGACCCCCGCGGTCGCGAAGGCCGTGTCGGACATCAAGGGCGGTAAGATCAACTTCCGCGTGGACAAGCAGGCCAACCTGCACTTCGTCATCGGCAAGGCCTCGTTCGACACCGACAAGCTGGTGGAGAACTACGCGGCCGCGCTGGACGAGGTCCTGCGCGCCAAGCCGTCGTCGGCGAAGGGTCGCTACCTGAAGAAGGTCACGATCTCCACGACGATGGGCCCGGGTGTCCCGGTCGACCCGGCCCGGACCCGCAACCTCCTCTCCGAGGACGCGTGAGTCTGAGTTAGACATCACTGAGAAAGGGGCGGTCCCGCTACGGCGGGGGCGCCCCTTTTTCGTGTTTGCTGGAGGGTATGCCTACCTTCGCGACGTTCGACGGGCTCCAGCTGAGCTACACCGTTTGGGAAGGTGAAGGGCGTCCGGTGCTGCTGCAGCACGGTTTCGCCGCGGACACGAACGCCAACTGGATCGCGACCGGCGTCGTCGACACCCTCCAGGACGCCGGACTGCCCGTGATCAGCCTGGACGCGCGCGGGCACGGACGATCGGCGAAACCGCACGACGAGGCCAGCTACGGCGACGACGCGATGGTTCGCGATGTGTCGGCTCTGCTCGACTCCTTGGGCCTCGACGAGGTCTCGATGGTCGGCTACTCGATGGGTGCGATGATCGCGCTCGGCGCGGTGGCCGCCGACCCGCGGATCCGGTGCCTCGCGATCGGCGGGGTCGGCTCGGGGATCGTCGACTTCGGGGGTGTGGACACGCGGGTGGTCACACCGGAGGCGATCAGCGAGGCGTTGCTCGCTTCGGACCCTTCGACGCTGCCGCCGTCTTCGGCGCCTTTCCGGATGCTGGCCGACGCCCTGCGGGCCGACCGGATCGCGCTGGCCGCCGTCGCGCGCGGGACCGCGAACCCGAAACTGGACCTGACCGCGATCGCCGTCCCGACCCTGATCCTGGCCGGGGACGTCGACCCGCTGGCCGCCGAACCCGAACGCCTGGCCGCCGCCATCGCCGGCGCCCGCCTCGTCCGCGTGCCCGGCGATCACCTGGCCGCCGTCATGCACCCCGCCTTCGGCTCCACCCTGACCGGCTTCCTCACCTCGCACGACCTCTGACCGGACCTGCGTTTAGCCCCCTAATCGCGATGCTGCGCGCACTTGCGTTTCGCGGGCTAATCGCGACGCGGGGCACGCGTCGCCTTTAGCGGGCTGATCGCGATCCGCCGGGGCACTTGCGTTTCGCGGGCTGATCGCGATCCGCCGGGGCACTTGCGTTTAGCGGGCAAATCGCGATCCGGCGAGGCACTTGCGTTTAGCCCCTAATCGCGATCCGGTGCCAGGGGAGTCCAGGTCAGCGGGGGTCAGTTCCCGGTGGGCGGGGCGGGGCAGGGCTCGGGGGAGTTCGCGTGGCCGGTGATCAGCCACTGGCCCATCTCGACTTCCTGCAGGGTGAAGCTGCCCAGCAAGGGGCCGCCGCGGATGTTGTACCAGCACGAGTGGATCGTCAGGTTCTGCCGCGGGACCACGCTCGACATCGGGCGGACCGCGTAGATGTACGGCGTGATGTCGGTGACCTTGGCGTTCAGCGCCGGGACGGCGGTCGCGCAGTCCGGGTAGCCGAGGTCGCGGGCGAACTGGGCCTGCGCCTGTTCGGTCATCGCCAGGCAGACTGTTTCGGTGCGGACGTCCGGTGGGTACGGCTTGCCGATCGTGTCGTAGATGGCCCGCACGGCCTCCCACGGGTTGCTCGCAAGCACGCGGTTGGTGTGGTGCTTGCCACCGCCGCCCTGGACGAACGTCGCCGTGTCCTGCCCGGCGTCGCTGGGGAAGATCTGCCGGTAGGCGATCGTCGCGCCGATGCAGATCAGCACGATCACGATCACCCAGGCGAGCAGCTTCCCGCCGAGACGTCGCAGCCAGCGCGGCATGCGCGGGCGGGGGGCGTGCACGAGTTCACCGGGCGGGGGCCCGGGAGGCGCAGGTGGCTGTCCTCCGTAGTGCTGGGTCACGGGCTGCACGGGCTGGGACGGCACGAGGCCCTGATTCTGCGCCTCGGTGAACTTCAGATAGTCCTGGAACTGCTGAAACTGCTGGAACTGGCGCAGTTGCTCCTCGTCCAGCCGAGGCGCGGGCTGACCTCCCGCCTTGGGCTCGATGTCCGTGCCGGGCTCGTTGCCCGGCTTTCCGTCATCACGCTGCTCCGCCACGTCACCATGATGCCTCGCGAGACCCCCGGCGCACTCCGCCGGTCGCGTTTAGCCCGCTGAACGCGCTCTGACCGGACCCCGTGTGAGGGGTGGGAGAGGGGCGCGTATTCTTGTCAAGGTTCTACCGAAGACCGCTGGTCTTCTCCTGGTCGTCTGGCCTGGAGAACGAAGGCCCCGCTAGGGCGGGCGACCCGCGCAGGAGGAACGAGGCTCGCCCACGATGCACGTCGTCGTGTGCCCTGACGCCCCGCGCCTGTCTGCGCTGGGGCGTTTCGTCGTTTCAGGGCTCTCAAGGCCAGTGGATCACTAGCCAAGAGAGGAGGCGACCATGGCGAAGCCCGACAAGGAGGCGGCCGTCGCCGAGATCGCGGAGAGCTTCCGCAGCAGCTCGGCCACAGTCGTTACCCAGTACACCGGCCTCTCCGTGTCCCAGCTGTCCCAGCTGCGCCGCGCTCTCGGCACCAGTGCCAAGTACCGGGTCGCGAAGAACACCCTCGTCAAGCGTGCCGCCACGGACGCGGGCATCGAGGGCCTTGAAGACCTGTTCGTCGGCCCGACCGCGATCGCCTTCGTCGAAGGTGAAGCTGTTGACGCCGCGAAGGCGCTTCGCGACTTCGCGAAGGACAACAACGCGCTTGTGATCAAGGGCGGCTTCATGGACGGCAAGACGCTGTCCGTGGACGAGATCAACCAGATCGCCGATCTCGACAGCCGTGAGGTCCTGCTCGCCAAGGCGGCGGGCGCGTTCAAGGCGAAGCTGTCCCAGGCCGCCGCGCTGTTCCAGGCGCCGGCGTCCCAGGTCGCTCGCCTGGCTGCCGCGCTGGAGGAGAAGCAGCGCAACGCCGGTACCGAAGCAGCCGAAGCACCCGCCGAGAGCTGAACACCCCCCACCCCGAACTTTTAGTTCGTTTCAGAGAGGAAAGCCACCATGGCGAAGCTGAGCACCGCCGAGCTGATCGACGCCTTCAAGGAGCTCACCCTTCTTGAGCTGTCCGAGTTCGTCAAGGAGTTCGAGACCACCTTCGACGTGACCGCGGCCGCCCCGGCTGCCGTCGTCGCCGCCGGCCCGGTCGGCGCCGCCCCGGCCGCCGCCGAGGAGCAGGACGAGTTCGACGTCGTTCTCGAGTCCGCCGGTGACAAGAAGATCCAGGTCATCAAGGTCGTCCGCGAGGTCGTCTCGGGTCTGGGCCTGAAGGAGGCCAAGGAGCTGGTCGAGGCCGCTCCCAAGGCCCTCCTGGAGAAGGTCGACAAGGAGGCCGCCGAGGCCGCCAAGGAGAAGCTCGAGGCCGCGGGCGCCAAGATCGCCATCAAGTGATCTCGGGCGCGTAGCGCCTACCGCAGCACCGCCGAAGGGGCGGGCATCCACTCTGGATGCCCGCCCCTTCGCTGTCTCCAGCCCCCCCGCCCCGACCTGCGTTTAGCGGGCTAATCGCGACGCGTAGCGACGCTAAGCATCTGGCCACCGCCCAGGACCCCGGATCGCGTTTAGCCCGCTAAACGCAGGTCGGGGCGAGACGGGAGCGGGCGGAGGGCTGACCTGCGTTTAGCCCCCTAATCGCGACGCGGCGCCGCGCCGAGCTGGGAGGGGGCCGGGTTGTGGATCTGCGGGCGGGGGTGAGGTGCACTACGGTGCTGCCAGCGGTGCACGGGCAGGCGGCGGGCTGCGCGAAAAGTTACCCGCGGGTCTGGCCAGAAAAGAAAACTGGTGAGTAACCTGTTCGCACTCAGCTCGTTGCACCTGGTTGACGCGGGTATCGCTGCGCGAACGCATGCGTCCTCCCGGGCCAGTGGCACGGGACGGCAGTGCGCGACGACGCGGAACAGCTCCTGGAGGTGCGATGGGTGCCGAGGTGGTCATCGAAGGTCTTTCCAAGTCCTTCGGTAAGCAGGCCATCTGGCGGGACGTCACGCTGACCCTGCCTCCGGGCGAGGTCTCGGCGATGCTCGGACCGTCCGGAACCGGTAAGTCCGTCTTCTTGAAGTCGATGATCGGTCTGCTCAAGCCCGACAAGGGCCGGTGCATGATCAACGGCGTCGACATCGTGACGTGCTCCGAACACCAGCTCTACGAGGTGCGCAAGCTCTTCGGTGTCCTCTTCCAGGACGGCGCCCTCTTCGGCTCGATGAACCTCTACGACAACGTGGCGTTCCCTCTGCGGGAGCACACGAAGAAGTCGGAGACCGAGGTCCGCCGGATCGTGCTCGAGAAACTCGAAATGACCGGTCTCAACGGCGCCGACAAGAAGCTGCCCGGCGAGATCTCCGGCGGTATGCGCAAGCGCGCCGGCCTCGCCCGCGCCCTGGTGCTGGACCCGCAGATCATCCTGGTCGACGAGCCGGACTCCGGTCTCGACCCGGTCCGCACCACCTACATCTCCCAGCTCTTCCTGGACGTCAACGCGCAGATCGACGCGACGTTCCTGATCGTCACGCACAACATCAACCTCGCCCGCACCGTCCCGGACAACCTGGGCATGCTGTTCCGCAAGGAACTGGTCATGTTCGGCCCGCGCGAGGTGTTGCTGACCAGCGAGGAGCCGGTCGTCAAGCAGTTCCTCAACGGCAAGATGGACGGCCCGATCGGCATGAGCGAGGAGAAGGACTCGGCCCAGCTCGCCGCGGAACGCGCGATGTTCGAGGCCGGTCACCACTCGGGCGGTGTCGAGGACGTCAGCGGAGTGCCGCCGCAGATGCAGCCGACGCCCGGCGTGCCGACCCGGATGGGCGCGGTCCGCCGCAAGGACCGCGTCATGCAGATCCTGTCCGGTCTCCCGCACGAAGCGCAGCAGAGCATCATCGAGTCGCTCTCCCCCGAGGAGCAGCAGCGGTACGGCGTCCGCCCGCAGCGGCTCGCCGCGGCGGGGCACCGTTCCGCGCCGCAGAACGACGGCCCGATGCCGAACCACCACCAGGGTCAGCTGCCCGACGACCAGGTCGCCTCCATCCCGCATCCGGGGAGACCGGGCAACCACCGCTTGCGGCCGCATGATCCGGGGTCAGGTGGCGCGTGAGCTCTCCCGCTTCATCGGCGAAGATCCCCGGAATCGGCATGTTGCGCGAGACCGGGAACCTGTTCGCTCTCGGCCTCGACATCGTTCGTGGCATCTTCCAGCGCCCGTTCCAGCTGCGGGAGTTCATCCAGCAGGCCTGGTTCATCGCGAGCGTCACGATCCTGCCGACGGCGCTCGTCGCGATCCCGTTCGGCGCGGTCATCTCGCTGCAGTTCGGTTCGCTCGCCCGCCAGCTCGGCGCCCAGTCCTACACGGGCGCCGGGTCGGTGCTCGCCACCGTGCAGCAGGCCAGTCCGCTGGTCACGGCGCTGCTGGTCGCGGGCGCCGGCGGTAGCGCCGTCTGCGCCGACATCGGCGCGCGGACCATCCGTGAAGAGATCGACGCCATGGAGGTGCTCGGCGTCTCCGCGGTGCAGCGGCTGATCGTGCCGCGTGTGCTCGCGATGATGTTGGTGGCGCTCCTGCTGAACGGCATGGTCAGCGTCATCGGCGTGCTCGGCGGCTACTTCTTCAACGTCGTCCTCCAGGGCGGGACGCCGGGCGCGTACCTGGCGAGCTTCTCCGCGCTGGCCCAGCTGCCGGACCTCTGGGTCGGCGAGCTGAAGGCGCTGATCTTCGGCTTCATCGCCGCGGTCGTCGCCTCCTACCGGGGACTGAACCCGTCCGGCGGCCCGAAGGGCGTCGGCGACGCGGTGAACCAGTCGGTCGTCATCACGTTCCTCATGCTGTTCGTGGTGAACTTCGTGATCACGCTGATCTACCTGCAGATCGTGCCCGGAAAGCTGGACTGACGCATGACCTTCCTCCAGGGCGCCAAGCGGGTCGCCAACCGTCCATTGCAGACTCTGGACAACCTCGGTGACCAGATGTCGTTCTACGGCCGCGCGTTGCTGTGGACGCCGCGGACGTTGCGCCGCTACACCAAAGAGGTCCTGCGGCTGCTCGCCGAAGTGAGCTTCGGTTCCGGTTCACTCGCCGTCATCGGCGGCACGGTCGGCGTGATGGTCGGCCTGACGCTGTTCACCGGTGTGCTCGTCGGCCTCCAGGGCTACTCGGCGCTGAACTCGATCGGCACCTCGGCCTTCACCGGCTTCCTGACCGCGTTCTTCAACACCCGCGAGATCGCCCCGCTGGTCGCCGGCCTCGCGCTTTCGGCGACCGTCGGCGCCGGGTTCACCGCCCAGCTGGGCGCGATGCGGATCTCCGAGGAGATCGACGCGCTCGAGGTCATGGGCGTGCCGAGCCTGCCCTACCTGGTGACGACGCGGATCATCGCCGGTTTCGTCGCGGTCATCCCGCTGTACGTCATCGGCCTGCTGAGTTCGTATCTCGCGTCCCGGTTGGTCGTTATCTACATCTACAACCAGTCGGCGGGTACCTACGACCATTACTTCGACCTGTTCCTACCACCACAGGATGTGTTGTATTCGTTCATCAAGGTGCTGTTGTTCAGCGTCTTGATCATCCTGTCCCATTGCTATTTCGGATACCGGGCCTCCGGTGGTCCCGCCGGTGTCGGCGTGGCCGTCGGCAAGGCGGTGCGGCTGAGCATCGTCACGGTGTCCATCATGAACTTCTTCATCGGTTTCGCGATCTGGGGAACCGACGTCACGGTGAGGATCGCAGGATGATCGCGACAGTCCGGCGCAGGCTATTGGGCCTGCTCTTGGTCGCCGTGCTCGTCGGCGGGGTGGCGCTGAGCATCGCGCTGTACCAGAAGGCCTTCACGCCCGTCGTGAGCGTGAAGCTCCAATCCGGCAGCATCGGTAACCAGTTGCTGAAGCAGTCCGACGTTAAGGTCCGCGGCCTCATCGTCGGTTCGGTGAAGGACATCGCCGCGACCCCGGACGGCGCCGAACTCACGCTCGCGCTGAATCCGGAGTCGGCGAAACTGATCCCTCAGAACGTTTCCGCGCGATTCCTGCCGAAGACGTTGTTCGGCGAGCGCTTCGTTTCCCTCGAAATCCCGGACGCCCCTTCGGTGAAGACGATCGCCGAGGGCGACGTGATCACCCAGGACCGCACGTCCGGGGCCGTCGAGCTGGAGCAGGCCTTCGCTCATCTGATGCCGGTGCTCCAGGCCGTCCAGCCGCAGAAGCTGTCGAGCACGCTTTCGGCGATCTCCACCGCGCTCAACGGCCGCGGCGGACAGCTCGGCGACACCCTCGCGCAGCTCGGCACCTACGTCGGGGACCTGAACCCGCACGAGCCCCAGCTCCAGCAGAACCTCAAGGAGCTCGCGGAGTTCTCGGACAACTTCAACGCCGTCGCCCCGGATCTGGTGCAGACCTTGGACAACCTGAGCACGACCACGCGCACCGTGGCCGATCAGAAGATGAACCTGCAGAACCTCTACGGCAGCGTCACCCAGGCTTCGGTCGATCTCCAGACCTTCCTGCAGAACAACGCCGACAACCTGATCCGGCTCGCCGACACCGCCCGCCCGACGGCGGAGCTGCTGGCGAAGTACGCGCCGGAGTACCCGTGCGTGGTCGGGCAGATGGCCGCCAACCTGCCGAAGATCGACAAGGCGCTCGGCAAGGGCACGAACCGGCCCGGTCTGCACGCGACCATCGAGATCACCGTCAACCGCGGGCCGTACCTGCCGGGCAAGGACGAGCCGAGGTTCGAGGACAAACGCGGTCCGCGCTGTTACGACCTGAAGCAG
This sequence comes from Amycolatopsis azurea DSM 43854, assembly GCF_001995215.1. Taxonomy (GTDB): domain Bacteria; phylum Actinomycetota; class Actinomycetes; order Mycobacteriales; family Pseudonocardiaceae; genus Amycolatopsis; species Amycolatopsis azurea. The sequence continues at coordinate 118,222 of NZ_MUXN01000014.1, read as the reverse complement.
TTCCCGGACCCGTTCCCGCAGTACCCGCCGGACGGCCCGATCAAGGACGGCAGCACGGTCAAGGCACCGGCGCGCTCGGCCAACGACGGCCTTTCGCCCTCGAACGGCTTCGCGAACATCGGCGGTTACAACGGCGGGGGAGCGCCCGCCGGCAGCCCGTCCTACAGCGCGTCCGAATCGGACTTCCTCGCGCAGCTGGTCGCCCCGCAGGTCGGCATGTCCGCCTCGGACGTGCCCGGCTGGGGTTCGCTGCTGGTCGGCCCGCTCTACCGCGGAGCGGAGGTGCACGTCCAGTGAGGGGATTGCTCGCACCGCTGATCAAACTCTGCGCGTTCATCGTGGTCACCGTGCTGTTCACGACGATCCTCGGGATCAGCATCGCCAACATCAACACCACCAGCACCAACGCCTACAAGGCGCGGTTCAGCGACGCGACCCTGGTGCTGCCCAACGACGACGTCCGCATCGCGGGGGTCCGGGTCGGGCAGGTCAAGGAGGTCCGCATCGTCGACCGGCGCCAGGCCGAGATCGAGTTCGAAGTGGACGCCGGCCGCAAGCTGCCCGCCGGGGTGACCGCGCAGATCAAGTTCCGGAACCTGGTCGGCCAGCGGTATCTCTCGCTCGGGCAGGGCACCGATTCCTCCGGGAAGAACCTGGCGCCCGGCGGAAACATCCCGCTGGAGCGGACCACGCCCGCGCTCGACCTGACGCAGCTGTTCAACGGGTTCAAGCCGCTGTTCACCGCGCTCAACCCGGACGACATCAACAAGTTGTCCTACGAGGTCATCCAGGTCCTGCAGGGCGAAGGCGGCACGGTCGAAAGCCTGCTGAAGCACACCGCCTCGCTGGCGACCACGATCTCCGACAAGGACCAGGTGATCGGCGAGGTCATCGACAACCTGAACTCGGTGCTCGACACGGTCAACGCGCACACGCCGCAGCTGAACGACCTGATCGTCAAGCTGCAGCAGCTGGTCTCCGGGCTGGCCGCGGACCGCGAGCCGATCGGCGACGCCATCGACTCGCTCGGCACCCTCGCCCAGACCACGTCCGGTCTGCTCGGCGAGGCCCGCGAGCCGCTCAAGCAGGACATCGCCGCGCTCGGCACGCTGACGAAGAACCTCAACGACAGCCAGCCGATCGTCGAGCACTTCATCCAGTTCCTGCCGCAGAAGGTGACGGCGCTGACCCGCACGGCCGACTACGGCTCCTGGTTCAACTTCTTCGCCTGTGAGCTGAAGGGGGCCGTCGCCCTGCCTCCGCTGATCAACGCACCGATCGACCTGCCGCTGCTGCCGGTGAACCGGGCGAGGTGCACGGCATGAAGTCGTTCCAGAAGCGCAACCCGGTCCCGATCGCGCTGGTCGGCATCTCGGTGCTGCTGCTCGGTTTCCTCGCCGCGCTCAACTCCGAGGACCTGCCGGTGATCGGCGGCGGCACGACCTACACCGCGGACTTCAGCGAGGCCTCCGGGCTCCAGCAGGACAACGACGTCCGCGTCGCCGGGGTGAAGGTCGGCAAGGTCTCCGACATCAAGCTCGACGGCGACAAGGTCCGGATCTCGTTCAAGGTCAAGGACGCCTGGCTGGGCGACAAGACCAGCGCGGCGATCAAGATCAAGACCGTGCTCGGCCAGAAGTATCTGGCGCTCGACCCGCAGGGGCAGCGCACGCTCGACCCGAGCGCGACCATCCCGCGCGAGCGCACGGCGTCGCCGTTCGACGTCCTCGACGCCTTCCGCGGGCTTTCGCAGACCGTCGACGACATCGACACGTCGCAGCTGGCCAAGAGCTTCGACGTCATCACGGAGACCTTCGCCGACACCCCGTCCGACGTGAAGGGCGCCCTGAACGGCCTTTCCCGCCTCTCGGACACCATCGCCTCGCGGGATACGCAGCTGGCGAACCTGCTCGCGAACACGCGGCAGGTGTCGCAGACGCTCGTCGACCGTGACGCCGAGTTCCAGAAGCTCCTGGCCGACGGCAACAAGCTGCTCGGCGAGGTGTCCCGTCGCAAGGATGCGATCACCGCGCTGTTGGACGGTTCGCGCAACCTCGCCACTCAGCTCAAGGGCCTGGTCGACGACAACGACGCGCAGCTCGACCCGGTGCTCACCCAGCTCGACCAGCTGACCTCGATGCTCCAGCGCAACCAGGACGCCCTCGGTCAGGGCATCGCGCGGTTCGCGCCGTTCATCCGGGTGTTCACGAACACCATCGGCAACGGGCGCTGGTTCGACAACTACATCTGCGGACTGGTCCTGCCGTCGTTCGGGCCGATCAACGACAAGGGGTGCTACGAGAAATGAGTACCCGTCTCGGTTCCAGCCTGGCGCGCGGTTTCACCCTCGCGATCGTGCTCGCGCTGGTCGTCGCCGGCGCGCTGTGGTGGACGCTCAAGGACGCCGGCCGCAACCACGTGACCGCGTACTTCGCCGGTGCCGTCGGCCTCTACGAAGGCAACAGCGTCCGCATGCTCGGCGTCGACATGGGCACGGTCACCAAGATCCAGCCGATGGGCAACCAGGTCCGCGTCGAACTCGAATACGACCGTTCGGTGGCGGTGCCGGCCGACGCGAAGGCGATCATCGTGTCGCCGTCGCTGGTCAGCGACCGCTACGTGCAGCTGGCCCCGGCCTACAAGGGCGGCGCGCGGATCGCGGACGGCGCCGTCATCGGCCTCGACCGCACCGAAGTCCCGCTGGAGGTCGACGAACTCGCCGCCAGTCTCTCCCGGGTCAGCAGGTCGCTCGGGCCCAACGGCGCCAACAAGAACGGTTCGCTGTCGAACCTGCTCGACACCGCCGCGAAGAACTTCGACGGCAACGGGCAGGCGCTGCACGACACGATCACCAAGCTCGGCCAGGCCGCCGGCACGTTGTCCGGCAACAAGGACGACCTGTTCAAGACCGTCGAGAACCTGGGTTCGTTCTCCCAGACGCTGGTGAACAGCGACAAGCAGGTCCGCGACTTCGAGCGGCAGCTCGCCGACGTCAGCGGATTCCTCGCGGGGGAGAAGGACAACCTCGCCGCGACGGTGAAGCAGCTGTCCGACACGCTCACCGCGGTGCAGGCGTTCATCGAGAAGAACCGCGACCGGCTCAAGTCCAATGTGGACAAGCTGGCCAGTGTGACCAAGGTGCTCGTGGACCAGCGCGGCGCGCTCGCCGAGATCCTCGACGTCGCCCCGGTCGGCCTCGGGAACCTGGTCAACACCTACAACGCCTCGTCGGGCACGCTCGACGCACGGGCCAACCTCAACGAGCTCACCCAGCCGCCGCTGGTGATGGTGTGCAACCTGCTCAAGCAGACCCCGGACGCGCTCGACGCGCTGGGCGACGCGTGCAAGGGGATCGCCGGACTGGTCGACGGGCTGGTGCCGCTGCCGTCGATCGCGCAGGTGATCCAGTCGTCGCAGGCGGGCCAGTTGCCGCCGCTGCCGCTGCCCATCGCCGGTCAGCTCTACGGATCGGCGGCTAAATGATGCGTACGAAACTTGCTTTCGCGGCCGTCGGGACGGTCGCCGCGCTGACGTTGAGCGGCTGCGGGTTCAGCGGGATCTACGACGTCCCGCTGCCCGGTGGCGCCGAACTCGGCGACCACCCGTACACGGTCAAGGTGCAGTTCCGGGACGTGCTCGACCTGACCCCGCAGGCCGGGGTGAAGGTCAACGAGGTCTCCATCGGCCGTGTCGAAGCGATCGGGCTGACCCAGGACGGCTGGAACGCCGAAGTCACCCTCCGGGTGAACGGCGACGTGAAGCTGCCGGCGAACGCGCTGGCCAACGTCAAGCAGTCGAGCCTCCTCGGCGAGAAGTACGTCGAGCTGGCCGCGCCCGCCGACGGACAGGGCAAGCTCGCCGACAACGCGGTGATCCCGCTGGCCCGCACGAACCGCAGCGTCGAGGTCGAGGAGCTGCTCGGCGCGCTTTCGCTGCTGCTCAACGGCGGGGGGGTCGAGCAGCTCAACACCATCACCAAGGAGCTCAACAACGCCACCAGCGGCCGTTCGCCGGAGCTGAAGGCGCTGCTGAACAACACCAACGAGCTGATCACGAACCTGGACCGGCAGTCCGCGAACATCACGCGGGCGCTCGACGGGCTGAACCGGCTCTCGTCCACGCTGAACGGCCAGAAGGACAAACTGGTCGGCGCGGTCGACAACCTCGGCCCCGGGCTCGGTGTGCTGGAGCAGCAGCGCGGCCAGCTGGTGACCATGCTGAACGCGCTCAACAGCCTTTCCGGGGTCGCCGTCGACACGGTGAACAAGAGCAAGGAAGACCTCGTCGCCGACCTGAAGGCGCTGCAGCCGACGTTGCAGAAGCTCGGCGAGGCCGGCTCGGATCTGCCGAAGGCGCTGGAGATCCTGTTGACCTTCCCGTTCAGCGACGCCGCGTACGACGGCGTCAAGGGCGACTACTTCAACCTGTTCGCGAAGGTCGACCTGAACCTGAACGAGATCCTGAAGAACCTCGGCCGCAGCAGGCAGAACCCGCTCCAGGACGTCATCCCGGTGCAGGGCCTCACCGGCGGCACCGAGGGGCCGGGCGTGAACCCGCCGCTGCCGATCCCCGACAGCGTCGGCGGAACCCAGGCCGGCGGCCAGGCGAGCGCGCCGCAGGGCGGCGGAAAGCCGCAACAGACCGGACCCGCCGGGATCTTCGGCCTGCTGTCGGGAGGTGCCGGCTGATGCTGGTCCGTAGGACGAAGATCCAGCTGGTCGCGTTCGCGATCATCTCCGTGGTCTTCATCGTGTACGCGCTGATCCGGTTCGCCGGGCTCGGCCAGGTCTTCGGCGACGAGGGCTACACGGTGAAGCTCCAGCTCAAGCAGTCCGGCGGCATCTTCCAGAACGCCGAGGTCACCTACCGCGGCTTCAACATCGGCCGGGTCGGCGAGCTGCGCCTGACCAAGACCGGGCTGGAAGCCGACCTCAACATCGCGCCGGACGCCCCGCAGGTGCCCGCCGATCTGGACGCCGTGATCGCGAACCGGTCGGCGGTCGGCGAGCAGTTCGTCGACCTGCGGCCCAAGCACGAGAACGGGCCGTTCCTGAACGCGAGCTCGGTCATCCCGGCCGACAAGGTCAAGACACCGGTGCCCACCGAGCAGCTCATCGGCGACCTCGACAGCCTCGCGGCGTCGGTGCCGACGGACTCGCTGCGCAAGGTCGTCGACGAGTCGTACAACGCCTTCAACGGCACCGGCCCGGACCTGCAGCGGCTGCTCGACACCGCGCGGAGCTTCACCGCGACCGCGCAGGAGTACCTGCCGCAGACCGTCCAGCTGCTGGAAAAGGGCGGACAGGTGCTCGACACGCAGAACGACATGGCGAGCTCGATGAAGTCGTTCAGCGCGGATCTCGACAAGCTGTCCGGCACGCTGAAGAACTCCGACGCCGACATCCGGAAGCTGATCGGGATCACCCCGCAGGTGGCGAACCAGATCAGCTCGGTGCTCGCCGAATCCGGACCGGGGCTGGGCGCGCTGACGGCGAACCTGCTCACGACGTCGAACCTGCTGGTGACCCGGCTCGACGGCCTCGAACAGGGCCTGGTGACCTACCCGATGCTGGCGGCGGGCGCGAACAGCGTCGCCAACGACGGCACCGCGCACCTGGGCCTCGCGCTCAACCTGTTCAACCCGCCGTCGTGCACCAAGGGCTACATCGGACTCGACAAGTACCGCGAAGGCACCGACACGGCGCCTCGCGCGCCGAAGGACGACGCGTACTGCGCCGAGCCGAAGGGCAGTCCGATCAACGTGCGCGGTTCGCAGAACGTGCCGTACAACGGGGTCCCGCAGATCCCGACCGAAGGCGACGTCGCGGCGAACGCCGGCCGTTCCGCCGAGGAGCTGGCCAACCTGCGCGCGGCGCAGGGCATGCCGAGCGTCCTGCAGAGCCCGGGGGTCAGCCTGGCCAGCCTGGGCGCGCTGCTGGGCCTGCCCGGCTGAGCCCGAGACCGTATACCTACCCTGGAGTGTCATGAGTTCTTCTCGCTCGCGGACCCTGGTCCTCGGGGCGGCCGCGTTCGCCCTGGCCGCCTTCGTCGCCGCGGCCATCTTCGGCGTCCAGTGGGCGGTGGCCGCGTCGGACGACAACGCCGACCTGGCGCGCTCGCGGGACGAAGTGGTCAAGGCGGGCGGCACCGCGATCAAGGCGTACACCGAGGTCGACTTCGAGAAACTCGACGAGTTCTTCAACCGGCAGAAGGCCGTCTCCGACGACAAGATGAGCCAGCAGCTGTCCCAGCTGGAGCCGACGTACCGCAAGGCGCTCAGCGACGCGAAGACCAAGGTCGCGACCACGATCCAGGACATCGCGGTCGAGGAACTCGACGACCACGAGGGCAAGGCGAGCTTCCTCGCCGCCATCACCACCCAGGTCACCCAGGGCGACAAGGCGAGCTCGAAGGCGTTGCGCCTGGAGGTCTCGATGACCCGGGTCGGCGATGAGTGGAAGCTGTCCGGGATCGACAACGTGCCCCTCGTCGCGGCCGGTCAGTAAGAGCGTCACCTAGAACGGAGCCTCGTAGTGCCCCCCTCCCGTCGCCAGCCCCCTCGCAGCACTCCGCCGGTGCGCCGCCCCCGGGTGGCCGGTCTGCGACGGCCCGCTTCCGCTCCCGAGGCCCCCGCCTCGGAGGTTTCCGCCGCGCCGGAGGTCTCCGCGCCGGAGGCTTCCGCGGCGGAGGTCGAGGTCGACGAGACGCCGGTGGCGCCGGTGCGCCGTCCGCGGCCTGCTCCGCGTCCCGCTCCCATGGTCGAGCCTGAGGCCGTCGAACCCGAGGTCTCCGCGCCTGCCGAGGCTGCTGAGTCCGTTGAGTCCGTTGAGGACACTGCTGAGGCCGTCGAGACCCCCGAAGCGCCTTCGGAGGTCGAGGAGACCCCTGAAGCCTCCGAAGACGAGGTCGTCGCGAAGCCGAGTCCGCGTGCGAAGACGCGCGCGGTCGCCGAGGAGAAGCCGGACGACATCGAAGAGGCCGAGGCCGAGGTCGCCGAGTCTTCCGAAGACTCTGGAGAGAAGCCGAAGAAGCCGGGCTCCGGGAAGCTGATCCTGGCGGGCGCGCTGGTCGTCGTCGGGCTGCTGCTGGCCGCGACCGCGGTGCTCTTCAAGATCCAGGCCGACGACGTGTCCAGCTCGACGGACAACACGGCGCTGCTGGACGTCGCGAAGACCGCGCAGGTCAAGGACCAGGTCGCGAAGGCGACCGAGGCGCTGTTCTCGTACGACTACAAGAACATCTCGAAGACCGAGACCGCGGCCGGCGACCTGCTGGTCAACGACGAGGTGCGGGCGAAGTACAACCTGCTGATGGGCGAGGTCAAGCGGCTGGCTCCGCAGCAGAAGATGGTCGTGACCTGCAAGGTCACCCGCAGCGCCGTCATCCGGCTGGAGGGTGACCGGGCCGACGTGATGGTGTTCGTCGACCAGAGCTCGACGCGGGCCGACACGAACAAGACCACCGCCGGGAGCGCGCAGCTGCACTTGAACGCGGAGCTGCAGGGCGACAAGTGGAAGATCACGGCGATGAACACCTACGCCGCTCCGCCGAACCCCACGGCCTCCTCGGCCCCCGCCTCCCCGCCCCCTTCGCCCGCCCCCTCCAAGTAGCGCCCGACCTGCGTTTAGCCCCCTAATCGCGATCCGGCGCCGCGCCCACCTGCGGGTCCACGCTCGTTCCGTGAAGGCCTCCTTGAGGGACCCAGTGTCCCTCAAGGAGGCCTTCACGGCGTCCTACCGGCCCACTTGCGTTTAGCGGGCTAATCGCGATCCGGGAGGGCTTGGGCCGCCCGCCTCCGGATCGCGATTAGGGGGCTAAACGCAAGTCGGGTACCCGGGGCCGACCGCGTCGCGTTTAGCCCCCTAAACGCGATCTGAGGGGCCTCCCTGTGCGCCGCCCCAGCCGACCCACCGTTCACAGCCGCCACAGGCCCCGAACCGCCCCGGAACACCTCGCCCCCGACCCGGTGACTCTCCAGGACACCCCGGCGACCGGATCGCGATTAGGGGGCTAAACGCAGGTCGGCGCGCCAGCGCCGCCACCTGCGCGTACCGGGCGGTAACCAGGATGATCGTCCTGTGAAGCACCCTGTGCGGAGCTTCTTCGACGCTGCGCCAACCGGCGGGACCACCGCGCGGCATCTTGACTCAGAGCCCCTGTGGGGTCACGCTTACTGGCAACGGCGAGAACCGGCGGTGCCCTTGCGGGAGGGACGGGCCGGGGAGGCCAGGAGAGGCATACCTGAAGACGTTGCGATGCAGGCTGGGCCCCATCGGGAGCGCCCCCTGGACAGACCGCGACGTTCGGGCTAGACTGCTTCTTTGCGCTGCCCTCTTTCAGGCTGCCCGGAGCCGGTAGTTAGGATAGTGGGCACACGGCACCCTTGACAGTCCGCTTCAGCTGTTGCTGACGCGGCTGCTCACCGCTCATTGTCCCCGGAAGGACGCATCTTGGCAGTCTCTCCCGCGAACCAGGCCACTGCTGCGACCACCTCGGCTGTATCTCGCTCGGAGTCCACGGGAATCCCGGGAGCCCCCAAACGGGTCTCCTTCGCAAAGATTCGCGAGCCGCTCAGCACCCCGAACCTGCTCGACGTGCAGATCAGGTCCTTTGAATGGTTCACCGGCGACGAGGCGTGGTTCGAACGCCGCGTCGAAGAAGGTGAAGAAAACCCGGTCGGCGGCCTGGAAGAGGTCCTCAACGAGATCTCGCCGATCGAAGACTTCTCCGGATCCATGTCGCTGTCCTTCTCCGACCCGCGCTTCGACGAGGTCAAGGCCTCCGTCGAGGAGTGCAAGGACAAGGACATGACGTACGCGGCCCCGCTGTTCGTGACCGCCGAGTTCGTGAACAACAACACCGGCGAGATCAAGAGCCAGACGGTCTTCATGGGCGACTTCCCGGTGATGACCGACAAGGGCACCTTCGTCATCAACGGCACCGAGCGTGTCGTCGTGTCCCAGCTGGTCCGTTCGCCGGGTGTGTACTTCGACACCAGCGTCGACAAGACCACGGACAAGGACGTCTTCAACGTCCGCGTCATCCCGAGCCGGGGTGCCTGGCTCGAGTTCGACGTCGACAAGCGCGACACCGTCGGCGTCCGCATCGACCGCAAGCGTCGCCAGCCGGTCACCGTGCTGCTGAAGGCGCTCGGCTGGACCACCGAGGCGATCCGCGAGCGCTTCTCGTTCTCCGAGACGCTGCTCGCCACCCTCGAGAAGGACCACACCGCCGGCACCGACGAGGCGCTGCTCGACATCTACCGCAAGCTGCGCCCGGGCGAACCGCCCACCAAGGAGAGCGCGCAGACGCTGCTGGAGAACCTGTTCTTCAAGCCGAAGCGCTACGACCTGGCGAAGGTCGGCCGGTACAAGCTGAACAAGAAGCTCGGCCTGACCACGCCGTACGACACCGGGACGCTGACCGAAGAGGACATCGTCTCGACGATCGAGTACCTGGTCCGCCTGCACGCGGGCGAGGACAAGGCGACCGTCGGCGACCAGACCATCCCGGTCGAGACCGACGACATCGACCACTTCGGCAACCGTCGTCTCCGCACCGTCGGCGAGCTCATCCAGAACCAGATCCGCGTGGGTCTGTCCCGGATGGAGCGCGTCGTCCGCGAGCGGATGACCACCCAGGACGTCGAGGCGATCACGCCGCAGACCCTGATCAACATCCGTCCCGTCGTGGCGGCGATCAAGGAGTTCTTCGGTACTTCGCAGCTGTCGCAGTTCATGGACCAGAACAACCCGCTGTCGGGGCTGACGCACAAGCGTCGTCTGTCCGCCCTCGGCCCGGGTGGTCTGTCGCGTGAGCGCGCCGGCATGGAGGTCCGGGACGTCCACCCGTCGCACTACGGCCGCATGTGCCCGATCGAGACGCCGGAAGGCCCGAACATCGGCCTGATCGGTTCGCTCTGCTCGTACGCGCGGGTCAACCCGTTCGGTTTCATCGAGACCCCGTACCGCAAGGTCGTCGAGGGGCGCGTCACCGACCAGGTCGACTACCTCACCGCGGACGAGGAAGACCGCTTCGTGAAGGCGCAGGCGAACGCGCCGATCTCGGACGACGGCACCTTCGTCGAAGACCGCGTCCTGGTCCGTAAGAAGGGCGGCGAGGTCGAGCTGATCGACCCGCTGGACGTGGACTACATGGACGTCTCGCCGCGGCAGATGGTCTCGGTCGCGACGGCGATGATCCCGTTCCTCGAGCACGACGACGCGAACCGCGCGCTGATGGGCGCGAACATGCAGCGTCAGGCCGTTCCGCTGCTGCGCAACTCGGCCCCGCTGGTCGGTACCGGCGTGGAGCTGCGTGCCGCGGTGGACGCCGGTGACGTGCTCGTCGCCGAGCAGGCCGGTGTGGTCGAGGAGCTCTCGGCCGACCTGATCACGATCATGCACGACGACGGCACGCGGAAGAGCTACGGACTGTACAAGTTCCGTCGCTCGAACCACGGCACCTGCTTCAACCACCGCCCGATCGTCAACGAGGGTGACCGGGTCGAGCAGGGTCAGGTCATCGCCGACGGCCCGTCCACCGAGAACGGTGAGATGGCGCTCGGCAAGAACCTGCTCGTCGCGGTCATGCCGTGGGAGGGCCACAACTACGAGGACGCGATCATCCTCTCCGAGCGCCTGGTGCAGGACGACGTGCTCACGTCGATCCACATCGAGGAGCACGAGATCGACGCCCGCGACACCAAGCTGGGCGCCGAGGAGATCACCCGGGACATCCCGAACGTCTCCGAGGAGGTCCTCGCCGACCTCGACGAGCGCGGCATCATCCGCATCGGTGCCGAGGTCCGCGACGGCGACATCCTGGTCGGCAAGGTCACGCCCAAGGGCGAGACCGAGCTGACCCCGGAAGAGCGCCTGCTCCGCGCGATCTTCGGCGAGAAGGCCCGTGAGGTCCGCGACACCTCGCTGAAGGTGCCGCACGGCGAGACCGGCAAGGTCATCGGCATCCGCGTGTTCTCGCGCGAGGACGACGACGAGCTGCCCCCGGGCGTCAACGAACTGGTCCGCGTCTACGTGGCCCAGAAGCGGAAGATCCAGCCGGGCGACAAGCTCGCCGGCCGCCACGGGAACAAGGGTGTCATCGGCAAGATCCTCCCCGCCGAGGACATGCCGTTCATGGAGGACGGCACGCCCGTCGACATCATCCTGAACACCCACGGTGTCCCGCGTCGTATGAACATCGGCCAGGTCCTGGAGCTTCACCTGGGCTGGCTGGCGTCGCAGGGCTGGAAGATCGAGGGCGAGCCCGACTGGGCGAAGAACCTCAACGAGGAGCTCTACGACGTCGACCCCGGCACGAACACCGCCACCCCGGTGTTCGACGGCGCCAAGGAAGAGGAGCTCACCGGGCTGCTCGCGGCGACCAAGCCGAACCGCGACGGCGAGCGCATGGTCAAGCAGAACGGCAAGGCCACGCTGCTCGACGGCCGCTCCGGCGAGCCGTACCCGTACCCGGTTTCGGTCGGCTACATGTACATCCTGAAGCTGCACCACCTGGTCGACGACAAGATCCACGCCCGGTCCACCGGCCCGTACTCGATGATCACGCAGCAGCCGCTGGGTGGTAAGGCGCAGTTCGGTGGCCAGCGGTTCGGCGAGATGGAGTGCTGGGCGATGCAGGCGTACGGCGCCGCATACACCCTGCAGGAGCTCCTGACGATCAAGTCGGACGACGTGGTCGGCCGCGTCAAGGTGTACGAGGCCATCGTCAAGGGGGAGAACATCCCCGAGCCGGGCATCCCGGAGTCGTTCAAGGTGCTCCTGAAGGAGCTCCAGTCGCTCTGCCTCAACGTCGAGGTGCTGTCCAGCGACGGCGCCGCGATCGAGATGCGCGACTCCGACGACGAGGACCTCGAGCGTGCCGCGGCCAACCTCGGCATCAACCTGTCCCGCAACGAGTCGCCCTCGGTGGACGACGTCGTGCACTGACCCGCGATGAGGCTGGGCCCGGGTGTGGGTGTCCCACAAGACACAGCGCCTCCCGTGGTCCATCCTCCGCTCGCCAACTCCTCTAGTCGCATCAACCCCAAGGGGATGTAAAGACGTGCTGGACGTCAACTTCTTCGATGAGCTCCGCATCGGCCTCGCCACCGCCGACGACATCCGTCAGTGGTCCTTCGGCGAGGTGAAGAAGCCGGAGACCATCAACTACCGGACGCTCAAGCCCGAGAAGGACGGCCTCTTCTGCGAGAAGATCTTCGGCCCGACCCGGGACTGGGAGTGCTACTGCGGTAAGTACAAGCGGGTCCGCTTCAAGGGCATCATCTGCGAGCGCTGTGGCGTCGAGGTCACCCGCGCCAAGGTGCGCCGTGAGCGGATGGGCCACATCGAGCTGGCCGCTCCTGTCACCCACATCTGGTACTTCAAGGGTGTTCCCTCCCGCCTGGGCTACCTGCTCGACCTGGCGCCGAAGGACCTCGAGAAGATCATCTACTTCGCGGCCTACGTGATCACCGGTGTGAACACCGAGCTGCGGCACAACGACCTGCCGACCCTCGAGAACGAGATCGGCGTCGAGCGCAAGAACCTCGAGACCAAGCGTGACGCGGACATCGAGGCACGGGCGCAGAAGCTGGAAGCCGACCTGGCCGAGCTGGAGGCGGAGGGCGCCAAGTCCGACGTCCGCCGCAAGGTCAAGGAAGGCGGCGAGCGCGAGATGCGTCAGCTGCGTGACCGCGCCGGTCGCGAGCTGGACCGTCTCGAGGAGGTCTGGACGACCTTCACCAAGCTCGACGTCCGTCAGCTGATCGCCGACGAGCTGCTCTACCGCGAGCTCATCGACCGGTACGGCGAGTACTTCACCGGCGGCATGGGCGCGGAGGCCATCCAGAAGCTGGCCACCGAGTTCGACGTCGCGGCCGAGGCCGACAACCTGCGCGACACCATCCGCAACGGCAAGGGGCAGAAGAAGCTCCGCGCGCTGAAGCGGCTCAAGGTCGTCGCGGCCTTCCAGGCCACCGGCAACGACCCGCGCGGCATGGTGCTCGACGCCGTCCCGGTGATCCCGCCGGACCTGCGCCCGATGGTCCAGCTCGACGGTGGCCGGTTCGCCACCTCCGACCTGAACGACCTCTACCGCCGGGTCATCAACCGGAACAACCGGTTGAAGCGGCTGATCGACCTCGGCGCGCCCGAGATCATCGTCAACAACGAGAAGCGGATGCTGCAGGAGGCCGTCGACGCGCTGTTCGACAACGGCCGCCGCGGTCGCCCGGTCACCGGTCCCGGTAACCGCCCGCTGAAGTCGCTGTCCGACCTGCTCAAGGGCAAGCAGGGCCGGTTCCGTCAGAACCTGCTCGGCAAGCGTGTCGACTACTCCGGCCGTTCGGTCATCATCGTCGGCCCGCAGCTGAAGCTGCACCAGTGCGGTCTGCCGAAGGACATGGCGCTCGAGCTGTTCAAGCCGTTCGTCATGAAGCGGCTGGTCGACCTGAACCACGCGCAGAACATCAAGTCCGCCAAGCGGATGGTGGAGCGCTCGCGGCCGCAGGTGTGGGACGTGCTCGAAGAGGTCATCACCGGCCACCCGGTGATGCTGAACCGTGCGCCGACCCTGCACCGCCTCGGTATCCAGGCCTTCGAGCCGCAGCTGGTCGAAGGCAAGGCCATCCAGCTGCACCCGCTGGTCTGTGAAGCGTTCAACGCGGACTTCGACGGTGACCAGATGGCCGTGCACCTCCCGCTGTCCGCGGAGGCGCAGGCCGAGGCCCGCATCCTGATGCTGTCGGCGAACAACATCCTTTCGCCGGCGTCGGGCCGCCCGCTCGCCATGCCGCGTCTGGACATGGTGACCGGTCTGTTCCACCTGACCCGCCTGAACGAGAAGGCCGACGGAGCGGGCTTCGCCTACTCCTCGCCGGCCGAGGCGATCATGGCGTTCGACCGCAAGGCGCTGAGCCTGCACGCCCCGATCAAGATCCGCATCACCGACCGTCAGCCCGCCAAGGCCGACGAAGCGGCGCTCGCGGAGAAGGGCTGGGAGCCGGGCAAGGCTTGGCTGGCCGAGACCACCCTGGGCCGCGTGCTGTTCAACGAGCTGCTCCCGGCGGACTACCCGTTCATCAACGAGCCGATGCCGAAGAAGCGTCAGGCCCTGATCGTGAACGACCTCGCCGAGCGCTACTCGATGACCCAGGTCGCGCAGACCCTGGACCGCCTGAAGGACGCCGGTTTCTACTGGGCGACCCGCTCGGGTGTCACCGTGGCGATCTCCGACGTGCTCGTCCCGGCAGGCAAGAAGGCCATTCTGGACGAGTACGAAGGCAAGGCCGACCAGGTCGAGAAGCGGTACCAGCGTGGCCAGCTGTCGCACACCGAGCGCAACAACGAGCTCGTCAAGGTGTGGACGCAGGCCACCGAAGAGGTCCACAAGATCATGGAGACGGCGCTGCCGGACGACAACCCGATCGCGATGATCGTGAAGTCGGGCGCGGCGGGCAACATGACGCAGGTCCGGTCGCTGGCCGGTATGCGTGGTCTGGTGTCGAACCCGAAGGGTGAGTACATCCCGCGTCCGATCAAGGCCAACTTCCGTGAAGGCCTGTCGGTGGCGGAGTACTTCATCGCGACGCACGGTGCCCGTAAGGGTCTGGCGGACACGGCTCTCCGTACCGCCGACTCGGGTTACCTGACCCGTCGTCTGGTGGACGTCTCGCAGGACGTCATCGTCCGCGAGATCGACTGTGGCACCACCCGCGGCATCAACATGCCGATCGGTGAGGACATCGGTGACGGCAAGGTCCTGCGCGACCAGCACGTCGAGACGGCGGTGTACGCGCGGAACCTGGCGACCGACGCGGTCGACGCCAAGGGCAACGTCGTGCTCAACGCCGGCGACGACATCGGCGACCCGGCCCTGGACAAGCTCATCTCGAGCGGGATCTCCAAGGTCAAGGTCCGTTCGGTCCTCACCTGTGAGTCGGCCGTCGGTATCTGTGCCACCTGCTACGGCCGGTCCATGGCGACCGGTCAGCTCGTCGACGTCGGCGAGGCCGTGGGTATCGTCGCGGCCCAGTCGATCGGTGAGCCGGGTACGCAGCTGACGATGCGTACGTTCCACCAGGGTGGTGTCGCCGGTGACGACATCACGACCGGTCTGCCCCGTGTCCAGGAGCTGTTCGAGGCCCGGGTCCCGAAGGGCAAGGCGCCGATCGCCGACGTCGATGGCCGTGTGCGCATCGAGGAGAGCGAGCGGTTCTGGAAGATCACGCTGATCCCGGACGACGGCAGCGAAGAGATCGTCTTCGACAAGCTGTCCAAGCGTCAGCGGCTCGCGAACACCCCGAACGGCCCGCTGGGTGACGGTGACCGTGTCGCCGTCGGTCAGCAGCTGCTCGAAGGCACGCCGGACCCGCACGAGGTCCTGCGGGTCATGGGGCCGCGCGAGGCGCAGATGCACCTGGTGGACGAGGTCCAGAAGGTGTACCGGGCGCAGGGTGTGTCGATCCACGACAAGCACATCGAGGTCATCGTGCGGCAGATGCTGCGCCGCGTGACGATCATCGACTCCGGTGCCACGGACTTCCTCCCGGGCGAGCTGCCCGAGCGGACCAAGTTCGAGGCGAAGAACCGGGCGTCGGTCGCCGAGGGTGGCGAGCCCGCCTCGGGTCGCCCGGTGCTGATGGGGATCACGAAGGCCTCGCTGACCACGGACTCGTGGCTGTCGGCGGCCTCGTTCCAGGAGACCACGCGTGTCCTGACCGACGCGGCCATCAACGGCCGCTCGGACAAGCTCGTGGGCCTCAAGGAGAACGTGATCATCGGTAAGCTGATCCCGGCCGGTACCGGGATCAACAAGTACCGCAACATCCAGGTGCAGCCGACCGAGGAGGCGCGGGTCGCCGCTTACGCGATCCCGTCCTACGACGACGGCTACTACACCCCGGATGTGTTCGGCTCCACGCCGGGCGCCGCGGTGCCGCTGGACGACTACGACTTCGGCCGCGACTTCCGCTGACCGAAGCGATAACGACGAGAAAGGCCCCCGCCGATCAGGCGGGGGCCTTTCCCGTTTCCGGGAATGTTCCAATTCGAACCCCCTTCACCCGAAACACGTACGCATCCTCCTCGGCGCTCGCTAAATTGAACGGGTTCCACGCGGTTCGGGGGCTGTGCGCATTCCATTGGGTTATCTGGGGAGACTCTGCGTGAGCAAGAGACCTGGCGCGAGATCGATCGCGCGTGCTGGGGTCGTCTACTTGGCCGCTTTGGCGGCACTGACCGGCGTATTCGTCACGCCTGCCACGGCGGAGCCGCCGGCGCCCACGTCCACAGCACCGGCGACTTCGGAAACGACGAGCAGCTCTCCGGCGCCGACGCTCAGCTCTCCGGCGCCGACGCCCAGCGCGCCGCCCGTCGAGAGCCCTCCGCCCGACGCGCCGAAGCCGCGGGCCGAGCGGCCGAAGGTCGAGGCGTCCGTCGTCTTCGAAAAATCGACCTACAGGACCGACGAAGACGTTCGGTTCACCTTCAAGCTGACAAATGTCGGCAAGATCCCCGCGGCTGGTCTCATCATCTCCCAGTTCCTCACCGAGCCGGGAGCACTGTCGATCCCCTATGAACCGGGCTGGGGAGACCTGAAGCGTGCGCCGGGACTGGACCTCGCGCCGGGAAAGAGCATCGACTTGGCTGTCACCGGGCAGGTCCGTGATCTCGACCTGGGTAAGGCCGTCGTTCGCGGCGTCCTTTACGACACGAGCGGGTTCGGCGTCGGGTTCTTCGATGCCGAGGTCGCCGTCACCAAGAACGTCGGGCGGGCGACTGGTGTCGTGTTCGGCGACAAGAACAGCGATGGCAAGCTCGACGACGGCGAGCAGCTCGCCGGTATCCCGCTCACCTTGCGGCATACCGTCAGCTACAAGGGGTACCAGGCCACGAGCGGTCCCGGCGGGGAGATCGATTTCGGCGACGTCCCGCCTGCCGAGTACTTCCTCAGCAGCGACGCGATCAAGGGTTGGTTGTTC
The DNA here is from genome assembly GCF_001995215.1 of Amycolatopsis azurea DSM 43854. Classification (GTDB taxonomy): domain Bacteria; phylum Actinomycetota; class Actinomycetes; order Mycobacteriales; family Pseudonocardiaceae; genus Amycolatopsis; species Amycolatopsis azurea. The sequence continues at coordinate 101,238 of NZ_MUXN01000014.1, read as the reverse complement.
CCGTTACGGATCATCCAGGTCAGCGAGAACACCGAGGACCTGTCCATCCGCGGTGTGCGGCCGTTGAACGGCGAACTCAAGGCCTCGATTTCCTTCACCAAGGATGTCTACAAGCCCGGCGAGCTCGCCCATCTCACCGTGAAGCTGTCGAACACGGGCACGCTTCCGCTCGTCGGCATCGTGGCCGGGTGCAACCGCATCGGAAACGACTTCGAGCTGACGAGCGGCGGTCCCGGTTGGGGCGAACTCTCCAGACTCGGGAACGGGGCGACGATCCTTCCCGGCCAGACTCGCTTTTTCGACGTGACCAAGACAATCCCGGACGCCACACTGAACTATGGCCGCGTCTCCGTCGTCTGTGACTTCGGCTATAACGACGTCGGTTTCGAAGACAGCCCGGTCGCGATGGACATGGCCGAGGTGCCGGGTGGGATGGCCACTCTCGCCGGACGGGTGATCCGGAGCGCTGATCCGGGCGTGCCGGACGTGGGGCTCGCCGGAGTCAAGCTCGTGCTCACCTCCGACGGTGACTGTCCGACCGTCGTCGAAACGACGACCGGCGCCGAGGGACGCTTCAAGATCGACAACATCGTGACGGGGCCGAAGTACCGCCTGTTCTTCGCACCGCCGCAAGGATGGCGGATGAAGGACGAGAACCCGATCATGGTCTACGCCATCGGCCCGGCGGACAATCTTCATGAACTACGGTTCGTTGCCGAAGAGGGCCAGGAACCGCCGCTCACCATGCCGACCCGGCGTCCCGGCTGTGACGCGTCCGGAACCACCACGCCGGCACCCGGACAGCAGGAGTCCGGCGGCGGCCAGGGTGGCTCTGGTCTGGCCAGCACCGGCGCCGACGTACTCGGTCTCGGCGCCCTCGCCCTCGCCGCGCTGGGCCTCGGCGCGGTCCTGCTCTTCGGCACCCGCCGCCGTCGCCAACCCGCCGACTAACACCGCTCCCGAGACGCCCCCGGACCCGCCCAGACCGGGGGCTCTCTCACGCCCTCCGCCCGGCCCGCCCCGACCTGCGTTTAGCCCCCTAATCGCGATCCGGACACAGGGGTGAGGGAGGCCGACGAACGGTGCGGTATCCGCCTGGATGCGCGACGGATGGCGGGCGATCCGGGGGCTGTCGGCCGAAAGGATGGTCGATATGGAACCCCTTGTGACAGAAGAGAACACGGCCGCGAAGAACCTGAAGTCCGCCTTGGACGGTGTCCATCTGGCAGGCGTGCCGGGTGTGTTCGCCGAGATCCGCGCGGGCGAGCGGATCTGGCGCGGCGCCGCCGGAGTCGCCGACCTCGAAACCGGCCGCCCTGTCGAGGCCGGGATGCGGCAGCGCGTCGGCAGCATCACCAAGACCTCCGTCTCGGCCGCGGTTCTGCGCCAGGTCGAGGAAGGCCGGCTCGGGCTCGATGCGCCGATCGGCGACTACCTGCCGCAGCTGGTCCCCGGCGAACGAGGCAGGACGATCACGGTCCGCATGCTGCTCAACCACACCAGCGGCCTCGCCGAGTACCTGCCCTACGCTTTCCCGTCACTCAAGGAGCTCGCCCCCGGGAGCCTCGACGACAACCGATTCCGCCGGTTCCGCCCGGTCGAGCTGATCGCGATGGGCGTCGGCGCGCCCGCCACCGGCGAGCCGGGAAGCACTCCCGGGATCTACTCCAATACGAACTACCTCCTCCTGGGCGAACTCCTGGAACATCTGACCGGCACCCCGGCGGAGGAACACATCTCCCGGGCCGTCATCGACCCCGCGGGCCTCGCGAGCACCGGCTTTCCCGCCGGCCCGCCCATCGTGGGGCCGCATCCGCGGATGTACGAAGCGCTGTTCGGCGCGATCGATCCGCCGCGCGACTACAGCGTCTACAACATGTCGTGGGTGATGACCGGTGCCGGCCTGATCTCGACCGTCGCGGACCTCAACCGCTTCTACCGCAAGCTCCTCGACGGGGAGATCGTCAAGCCGTCGTCGCTGGCGGAGATGCAGCGCCTGGTCCCGGTCATCGCGCAGGACGGGCGGACGATCGACTACGGGCTCGGCCTGTACAAGACCGAGATCCCGGGCCACGGCACCTTCTGGGGACACGACGGCACGGTGTGGGGAGCGTTGACGATGTCCTGGATCAGCGCCGACGGCGGACGTCAGTTCTCCGCCGCGATGAACCTCGTGCGCTGGCGCAAGCCGGACGCCGAAGGCGCCCCGCACCCCATCGACGACGCCCTCGCGACCCTCAAGCACCAGGCCCTCTGCGGCCCCGCCTGACCCGCCGCCGACCTGCGTTTAGCCCCCTAATCGCGATCCGGCGCCGACTTGCGTTTAGCCCCCTAAACGCGATCCGGGGCGGGGAAGCGCAGGTCAGGCGCAGGGGGAGAGGGGTATAGAGGGGGAGCGGGAACGCGGTCCCCGGCGGGCGGGTAGGCCTGCCGCAGCGGTCGTTGCCGGGTCAGGAGGTGCAGCGCGATCTGTCGGGGCGGCACCAGAGTTCCCGGGATCGAGTAACGAAATTATAACGCCGTCACAGGCGCCGGACGCAGGTTACTGGTCCGTTGTGACGTGCGGTAGTGCCGCCAGGTGGCCTAATTCCCAGTACTCGGAAAATCGCCACCCGTTCGGTCCAATGGTCCATCCGCATCGTGGGAAATTCACTCTGTCGTGACGAGTCTCATTCTTTGATCACGAGATTGACACTCCGGCGGGTTCACACGAGTATTTCGCCCATGCAATCCCCAGTCGCCTTGGTGTGGCGCCGGCACGTTGACTTGCGGCAGCAAGCAAGCGCGCTGTGTATGGATTCCTGACTATTACAGGCTCGTCGCGTTTCGCTGGATCAGCGCGTCCGAAACGGATGCGCCGGTTCTTCGTGCGCTGACACTTTCCGCTGTGCCGCAACGGTTCCCTGGGTGAATCGGCGGCTGATTGCTTTCCCCTTCAAAGGCGCGGTGATGCCTGCGCGAATCAGGGGAGAGGTGTGCCGATTGTCTGGCGCTTCGGTAGCGAAAACAGGGAGAAAGAATGCTATCCAACTCGCCCAAGTGGCGAAAAGTGGCGATAGGTGCCATGGCGGTGGCGCTCGCCGTGGGCACGGTGACCTATACCGGTTCCGCGACGAGTGCCTACGCCGACGTCCAGGTCGTCAAGGACGCGAAGAAGGCGGCCGACGGCAAGGAGTACTGGGTCCAGAACCATCTGGTGTCCAAGGACGTCGCGGCGTCCCGGAGCGCCGACGGCAAGCGCAAGAAGTGGCTGCTGGTCTGGGCCGGTGACGAGAACATCGCCGACACCCTGGTCAAGGACGTCAAGAACCTGCCGGGTTCGCTCGGCGGCGGCCTGAACAAGATCAAGAACGCGTTGCCCGGTCCGGACTTCCTCGCCGTGATCGACGCGACGCAGGGTTCGCCGACCTACGGCAAGGTCGTCAACACCGCCACCGTCGGACCGCTCGTCGAGAACGAGCCGCACCACATGCAGTACGTGTGGCACAAGGGCGACACGATCTACGCCGGCGCGCTGTTCGCCGCCGCGACGTACGCCTTCGACGTTTCCGCGTTGCCGCAACTGAAGCTCAAGGGCGTCAGCCTGCCGACCCAGACCCTCGGCGGTTCCGTGCCGGACGCCTACTGGGTGCTCAAGGACGGCACCGCGTACGGCACGTACATGGGCGGCCCGGTCGTGCCCGGCCCGCACACCTACGCCAACGGTTCCACCGTGGTGGGCAACGGTTTCGCCGGCAGCCCCGGCGAGGTCGTCCGCTTCGACCAGAACGCGCAGGTGCTTTCCGAGTCCCCGGCGGCCACGCCGCAGGGCGACAACAAGAAGCTGTGCGACAACCTCCCGCAACTGGACAAGCCGACTTGCGCCAACCCGCACGGCATCCAGGCGCGTGAGGACCTCAACACCCTGGTCACCAGCGATTACGCCGAGCCGCGCAACATCATTCTCGATCCGGTGAAGCAGCCGTCGCCGTATCTGCGGCGGCCGACCGTCCGCACGTGGGACATCTCCGACCGCAACAAGCCGAAGCTCAAGGCGGTTTCGTACCTGCCGGACGGCCCGCGCGCCGATCCCGCGGACCCGCTGCACGCCGAAAGCCGCGCGGTCATGGAGACCACGGTGACCAACCTGCCCGGCCACAAGGGCGCGTTCGCCCAGACCATGCAGGGCGGCGCGGTGTTCTACACACCGGACATCACCGCCAAGGAACCGCACTGGATCCAGGTGTTCGACGACGGCGCCGCGAACAAGGCGATTCACCCGAACAACGACTCCAACGGTGGTGGTTCGAACGGCGGCTGGATCCAGACCAGCCCCGACGACAAGTACCTCTACCGCGCGATCACCGGACGGTCCAAGGGCGCGCTCGGCCCGGACGACCCCGGCACCACCGGTGGCGTGTACGTCCTCGACATCCAGAAACTGCTCGCCGCGGGCGACAAGGTCGAGGACATCCAAGGCCGGATCGACACGAAGGAAAAGTCCCAGCAGGGCGGTGGCGGCGACCTGCCGACCGTCGTCGGCGCGGCGCCGATCAACCCTGGTACATCCGGCGGCGGACCGCACTGGGGCGCTTACGACAACTTCGTGCTCGACAGTGACGGCTACTACCGCGAAACCGACAAGCCGCAACACCTCGCGGTGTCGAACTACTTCGTCGCACGGTCCGGTTTGGACGGTGACCACAAGGTCAACCTGCTGAACCTGGGCGAGGACGGGAAGCTCGCGGTCGACCAGAACTTCCGGGACGAGTTCACCGGACAGGTCGGGATCAACTTCAACCGGAAGACCTGGCCGCACGGGTCCTTCGGCAACGCCAAGCCGCACTCCGAACTGTTCGTCGTGGCTGACGCGGACCTCAAGTAATCCTGCTCGGCGCGGAAGGCCGTGGGTGGCGGGCACACTCCGCCACCCACGGCCCCGCCGACCTACTCGGAGAAGGTCCCCATGGATCACCACGTCATACCGGCGAGCTCGGGTTCGGCCGGCGTCGACATCGCACTGGTCCTGCTTCGGCTCGGACTCCTGCTGGCGACCGCTTTCCTTGCCGGTACGGGAATCCTTCGCCCGCTGGTGGGCGAACTGCCTCGGCGCCCGCATGTCACCATCGCCGTCCTCGGCGGGGTTTCCGCCGCGCTCGCCGCGATTTCCGCCTTCGCTACCGACGTCAACGTCATCGCGCTGATCGTTCATCTCGTGCTCGCGCTGGCCATTCCCGTCCTGATCCGCTGGCCGTCCGCCGGTCGCTGGGCGTCCCTGGCACTCGCCGCTCTCGTGGTGCTCGAAACCTCGCTCGGGCGGACGGGTGTCGAGTTCGCCATCGACACCGTCTACGTCGCGGCCGCGGCTTTGTGGTTCGGCGTCACCGTTCTTTCCGTCTGGGTACCCGCCGAGCAGTGGCGTCAGACGAACTTCCGGCTCGGCCCGCTTTCCCTGACCCTGGGCGGACTTCTGGTCGTCGCGGGCACGGTCCAGCTGTTCTCCTCCGGCCTCGGTTTCGACCGCAGGATCTACGGCACGCTCTTCGGTGTCACGTTGCTGGTGATCGCCTTGCTGCCGATCGTCGCCACGGTTGTCGCTGGATTCTCCTTCTCCGGCAAGGATTCCACGCGCGCGTACCGGCTGGGCGCGGCGGCCGTGACCGTCGGTTTCGTCGCTTGGAGCGCACTCGCGGCCATTCCCAAACCGCCCGAACCGCCGACGCCCGGCGTCGCCCTCCTCGCTGACGCCGCCATCGGTGACCAGCGGTTCCCGGTGCTGGTGAGTCCGCAGCGGCCCGGTAAGAACCTCGTCCATTTTCCGGCGAGCGCGGGCGACGAACTTTCCGCCGGGATCGAAGGCGGCCTGATCGGCAAGGCCATCGTGCGGCCCGGGGCCGAAGGCACCTGGGCCGAGGTCGACCTGCCGGAGGGGCGCAGCGACCTGATCATCAGCCGCGGCGAGGAGAAAACGACGATCGAGGTCGACGCGGGCGACGAGCAGGGGCTCGCCATCGCGGACACGGACGCGCCCGAATGCGCTTCGGCCGCGTTGGGCGGCCTGATCGCCGACCGCCGCCAAGTCCTCACTTCCTGCCCCGCCGACGCGCTTTCGGGTGAGGACAGCGGTTCTCTCGTCAAACTCGTCGAGTTCCTCGCCGGGCGCAAGCCTTCCGCGCTGACCCTCGTCGAGGACGATTCGCCGCGCAGTGTCGCGGCCGCGAAGCTCGTCCGGGAGACCGCCGCACGCTCCGGGCTCCCGGTGCAGGCCGAGGCGGGCCCGAACACCGCCCTGGTCGTGGTGTCCGGTTGGGCGGGCGGCTACACGGCGATGACCCGCGCGGCCGAGTCCCAGCGGCTCAAGCCGACCCACCAGTACGGCCTGTACCTGGCGCCTTGGCTGCTCAACGGGCCGATCGTCAACTCCGTCGCCAGTTCCTCGGTACCTCTGCGGTTCGACCCGCGCGAACAGGTCGCGGTGAGTTACGCGGTCGCCGCGGGCAACGCCTTCGGCGGCGAAAGCCCCACTCTCGGCGGGTTCCGGAACTGGCTGGGTGACCAGTGGCGGTCGATGAACGGCGACGTGCAGATCTTCGCGGCGGCCCAGGTCAACGCCATGCCGATGTACCCGGGCGAACCGCACGCCGTCGGGATGATCGCGGACCGGAACTACGCGGGGCAATGGATCCCCGACGGCACGATCGTGCCGGTCAGCTCGGTACTGCGGTGAAGGATTCCGCTCGATTCCAGCAGCGGTAAGGCTCGAGTTCAACGAAAGAAAAGGGAGAAGAGATGAAACGAATCGCGGCCCGTGTGCTGCTGCCGCTCGCCGTCGCGGGCGCGCTGTCCGGACTCGCCGGCGGCGTCGCCTCGGCCGACCCGCTGCCGGGTCTGCCCACCGGCGGCGGCAACCCCGCGGTCTGGCTGATCCCGGGCGTCGACCTCGGCAGCCTGCTCGGCCCCACCGTCCCCGTGCCCACCGACCTCCTGGCCCCGATCTACGGGATCATCACGCCCATTTCGTAAAACCGTTACCAGCAAAGGAGAATCCCATGAAGAAGACCTTCGTCCGCGCGGTCACCGGCGCGGCGCTCGCCGGTCTCGTCGTACTCGGCTCGGCCGCCCCGGCGCTCGCCGCGGAAGCCGCCCCGAACGATGTCGTGGTCGTCGACGAACCCGACACGAGCGACCTCAACAACATCTGGACGTTCGCGCCGCTCGGCGTGCCGGTGCTCGGTCTCATCCAGTCGCTCAACGGCGTCCCCGGCAAGCTGCTGCCGTCCTGATCCCCGTGGTGGCGCGACACCGGCTTGGTCCCGGTGTCGCGCCGCTGCTTCCGGCGCTTCCGGTGAGGAGAACCGATGGCCGACAGACAACTGATCGGGCGCATCGCCATCGCGGGGATCGTGGTGGCCGCGCTCGCGACCTGTGTGGTGCTGCTCAACGGCGGTGAGGAACCGCAGGCGGAGGGCGTGGCCGTCGTCGGCGAGCCGACCGAGGCCGCGCCGTCGCGCGGGCCGGATCGCACGATCACACGGACGCTGAGCCAGGCGCAGCCGCCGCCGGTGTCGAACGACTGGCAGATCGCCTACGAGCTGGTCGGGACGGGGACCGCGACGGTGGTCTACGACTCGAACGGGCTGGGGCTCGTGCATCAGGAGCTCCAGGTGACGCTGCCGTGGCGCAAGGAGCTCACGTGGAAGAACACCGGCACCCCGCCGACCGTCCAAGTGATGGGGCAGGGCGAGGGCGCCGTCGAATGCCGGGTGACCGTGGGCGGCACCGTCGTCACGTCCGAGAAGTCCACCCCCGGCGAGGTCGCGACCTGCGCCGGCCGCCTCGCCCCCTCCTGACCCCGGACTTGCGTTTAGCCCCCTAATCGCGATCTGGGGCCCTCCTGACCGGGGCGTCGCGTTTAGCGGGCTAAACGCGCTCCGGGGCCCCGAGTCGACTTTCGCGGGCTAATCGCGATCCGGGCGGCGGACCTGCGTTTAGCCCCCTAATCGCGATCCGGTGGTCGGGGAAAACCGGTGGCGCGGGTGGGCAGAATGGGGCCATGACCTGGAGCTTCGAAGTCACCCCCGTCGATCACCCGGACGCCGCCCAGCTGCTGCGGGAGTACCTGGACGAGATCGCGTCCCGCTTCTACGAGCGCCAGATCACCGAAGAGGAACTCGACGCCGCGCTCGACGAGCACCACAGCCGGGACCTGACCCCGCCGACCGGCGCCTTCCTCCTCGCCTGGCGCGACGGGGTGCTCGCCGGATGCGCCGGGCTCCGGGTCGCCGCCCCCGACATCACCGAGCTCACCCGCGTCTTCCTCCGGAAGGAAGAGCGAGGCAAGGGCGGCGCGGCGCTGCTCGTGGCCGCCGCCGAGGACGTCGCCCGCGACCTCGGGGCCACGCTGATCCGCCTCGACACCCGCGACGACCTCGTCGAGGCGAGGGCCCTGTACGCGCGTCTCGGCTACGAGACCGTCGAGCCCTTCAACGACGACCCCTTCGCCCATCACTACTTCGCGAAGTCCCTGGAACTCCCGGATCGCGTTTAGCGGGCTAAACGCGACGCGGTCGCGGGCGGTAGGTCGCCTTCGCGAGGAAGACGCCGGCGAGGACGGGGGCCAGGCCGATCAGCAGCAGGATGACGCCCGTGTCCTTGCCCTCGATCAGCGGATGCCCCCACAGCGGCGTCACGGAGATGTCGACGACGTCACCCCGCTCCGGGAAGTTCCCGAACGACAGCCACCGCAGGTCCTTGACCTCGTGCGTCTCGCCGTCGAGTTCGTATGTGCCGTCCACCAGGTTGCCGTTGCCGCAACTGGTGCAGTTCGACGTGCCCGCCTCTGCCCGCAACGTCGCCGTCACGGTGAGCCGCGCTTCGGGCGCGAGCCCGGTCAACGCGGTCAGCGAGTTCACCGCCAGTGCCAGCCCGGGCAGCACCAGCGCGAGCGCGACGACGGTCCGCGCCACCAGGGACAGCGAAGACAGCGGCTGACGGCCTGTCGCTTCCCGGCGCGCGTTGAGCGGGACGCGGAGCCCGGCGAGCGGCCCCCGCCGTCCACCGAGCCATCCGGCGTCGCTGGTGTCCGAAGCCTTCGCGGCAGAACGGAAATCGGCGTCCTCCCAGTCCACTGTGGACGCCAGGATGGCCAGGCGGCGCGAGTCGGCGAACATCATCTCTTCGGTCAGCGTCCCGGATTCGGCTGCCCACAGTGAGCCACCGTGGAAAGCCACCTCGCGGACCCGGAACCACGGGTCGCCCGCCAGCAGACCACGGACGTCCGGGGTCAGCAGGGCCGCGGCGAACTCCGGATCCGACGTCTTCACGGTGAACCGGCGGTCGAACTCCGTGCCGGTCTCGAACCGTTGCAGCAACGCGTCCGGCTTCGGTGCCCCGATGGTGTTCCGCGTGATGCGGGCGTCCTCCAGCGGCGTGAACCGTTCCGGTTCGAAAGCACCGATGGCCGGAGTGATGACGACCGACGGCACGACCGGCGTCCGCAGCTGGATCAGGGCGTACGTCCCATCGATCAGGTCAGCCGTCCTGGCCAGCTCCGGGAACCCGTCGGAGCCCTGGGAACCACCGAGCCGGTACTCGACCCCGAGCAGCCGATGCCCGTTGTGACCGAACTCGACAGCCGTGTTCACGGACTCGGGGGACGCCCCCGTGACGGCGATCCCACGCACGGGAAGCACACCGAACGAAGGCTCACCGGACCCGTCGAGCCTGCCGATCCACGTCTTCTGCCGATACCCCCGCCATGCCGCCAGAGCCGCGATGACCAGCGGGAACGCGAACCACAGCCAGCCGGGCACCGCACTGCCGGAGCCCGCCGAGAGCCAGTACAGCGACGTCTCGGAGACGAGGATCCCGCAGAGGGCGTAACTGACGGCGGCCGCGGTCGGCCGCCGTCCGTCGAACCGCCCGCCGAGCAGCAACAGTGCCAAGGCCACGGTGTAACCACCGGCGATGAGCCAAGGCCCGGCCAGCTGATCGTCCATCGGGCGACCCTACTGGTCCATGTCGAGGTTCTCGCGGGTCTCCTCTTCGCTGTGGCGACCACCGGTGCGGCCGTACTCCTGCCCGGTGGTGATGTTCTTGGTGTTGTCGATGGCCTTGTTCGCGGCGTCGAAAGCCGCCTTGCCCTGGTACGCCGATCCCTTCGACAGGTCGCTGGGATTGACCCCGACCACCTGCTTGATCGCCTGGTTCGGCACGCCCTTGAGGACGTCCTTCGCGGCGTCGCCGAACGTCCCCAGCTGGGTCCCGGTGTCCTTGGCGAACGCGCCGACGATCGACTTCTCCTGACCGGGGGTCAGCCCGACCTTGCCCGCCTTCGTCAGCTTGGAACCCTGTTTGACCAGGTCATCGGTCCACTTGAGCATGAAGCCCATGAACTTGTCGAGCAGCTTGCCGAGCTTCCCGAGGTGCTTGGTGATCTTGCCCATCGCGCTCGCGGCCTTGGCGATCGTCGCGGTCATCGCGGCGGCCACCGTCGAGCCGAGGCTGACGACGGACGCGGCCAGCGCGGGCAGCCAGATGTAGATCGCCCAGGTGACCAGTTCGGAGATGATCGATTTGACGACCTCTTCGATGACGGTCATCACCATCGACCACATCTGCAGCGTCTCGGCCACCGTGCCGGCGCTGTTGCCGATGCCCTTGATGCCGACGGCGAAGTCGCCGAGGGCGTTCCGGGCGGCGTCGCCCGCGTCGCCCACCCAGTCCTTCAGCGACTCGTCGCCGGTCTTGACGAAGTCGTCGGCCAGCGTGACGAAGCCCTTGGCGATGTTGCCGAAGTTGCCCGCCGCGGTCTTGAGCGCCGGACCGTCACCCGTGACGAAGTGCAGCGCGTCCTGCAACGGCTGGATCAGCTCGATCAGGATGTTCAGGCCGTTGCTGACCAGCCAGCCGACCGGGTCGAGCACGAAGCTCGCGAGGTCCGCGCCCGCCCCCGCGATGAAACCGGCGCCGTCCTGCACCAGCTGCCCCCCGGCGGCCACGAGGTCGCCGGGGCCCTGCGCGGCGCTGAACTTCTCGTAGGCGGTGGTGACGGTGGCGACGCCCTTGCCCGCGATCGGCACCTTCTTCGCCGCGTCGACCGCGTTCTTGCCGAAGCTGTCGTCGCCGGTGATCTTCACGCCACCGGCGATGCTCGCCTTCTCGTCGGTCATGCCGTCCCCCAGCTCACTTCGGTCCGTCGATCTTGGCTTCGTACTTCCCCAGGGTGATCGTCGCGTCGTTTTCGAAGCCGTTGTAGATCGACGCCGCCTGAGTCATCTTCCCGGAGAACGAGTCCACCCCGGTCTTCATCAGTTCGAGCAGTTCGCGCAGGTCGGCGAGCTTGCCGGTGTAGGTCTGCTTCACCGCGAGCCCGATCAGGCCCCACGACTTGTCCGTGACGTCGGCCTGGTCGACGAGGCCGCCGAACTTGCCCGCCTCGTCCTTGTAGTAGCCGAGCTTGTGCGCGTAGTCGGTCAAGGCCTGCGTCTTGACCGCGTGCCCGCCGGCGCCTGGTCCGGTCATCAGTGGTCCTCCTCGTCGAACAGGTTCTTGAGGAACTGGTCACCGGCCGAGTTCCCGCCCGAAGGCGACTGCCCGGGAGTCGGCTCGTCCGACCGCCGGAGCACCGTTTCCTCGCTGAAGTCGTCCTCGTTGCGAGGGCGACGGTCGGCGCGGGTGGTGTCCTGCGGCGGCTCCTCCGACATCTGAGACCGCAGTTCGTCCTTCGTGGTTCCCAATGCTTCCGCTTGGGCTTCGAGAACCTGTTCTTCGACGTTCGTGTGGAAGACCCCGCCGAACTGCGCGTCGACGATCCCCGCCTGCTTCCGCGCCGCGTCGGCCACCGCGGTGTGCAAAGTGGACAGAATGGCGGCGGCGAGCTGTTGTGGTTGCTGCCGAAGGGCTTCCGGGGACAGGCGGATGTCCTTCACGGAGCCTCCCGGCCCCGCGACGACGGTGACCGAGCGGTCCGGCGACGCCGCCACCGACTCCAGTTCCGCCAGTTCGCCCTGCATTTCGCCGACCTTCGCGAACTGCGTCTCGGCCTGTTTGATCTTGGACTGGAATTTCTCGAATTCCGCGACGAGCTGTTCGAACTCGGCCGACATGGAGCCTCCCCGTGCTTGCGGTGCGTCAGCGGTCATCACTGTGACCGGTGTCATCGTGACCCATTCACCTGTTTGACGCGATGGTGTGCTTTCCGGATCCATCCGGCTCACCCGTTGGGGGAATAGGTAGCGTGGTTCGCCGAGCAGGGCGGTATCAGTACGTATGAGGGGAGGCGTCGTGGACGCCGAGAAGCAGGAAAGCACCGAAGAACCCAGGCGGGGGAGTCACGCGGCGCCGGAGGGGGCGCCCGTTCACCCGCTGATCGACCTCAGCCGGGACCCGCACCCGGGCCGGGCGGACCACGCCAAGCCCGACGAGGAGTGAAGGCCGGGCGCGCGGCGTCTCCGGTGAGGGTGGGGCGGGAATGACCCTCTGCCGGGAGATCCGGCGCCGGAGGCCTACGGGGAATGAATCAGCCCCGAATCGCCGTTCCATCAGGGTGGCCGCGGCGTGACGCCCGGCACGATATAGTTATCGACCCCCCGATTTGGCCGGTCCGGATGTGGCCGGGTATCTTTGGAGACCGTGCCCGGCAGGCGTCGGGCCGTCCCGTGTGCCGTGCGGCATGGACGGGGTGCTCAGGCATCCGGTCCACCGGCTTCGCCCACGCGGGATCCGACGGAAAATCCCTACGGGAAGTTACCGGTCGCAAGACCGTGACGCGGGCCGACACGCCCGACCGCGGGGGCCGGAGACAACACGTAGTAGCAAGATCGCGAACAGAAAGCTGGTCCATTGCCCACGATCCAGCAGCTGGTCCGTAAGGGCCGCCAGGACAAGGCTGCCAAGCAGAAGACCGCGGCCCTCAAGGGGAGCCCGCAGCGGCGTGGCGTGTGCACTCGCGTGTACACCACAACCCCCAAGAAGCCGAACTCGGCGCTTCGCAAGGTCGCTCGTGTGAAGCTGACCAGCGGCATCGAGGTCACCGCCTACATTCCCGGTGAAGGCCACAACCTGCAGGAGCACTCGATGGTGCTCGTGCGCGGTGGTCGTGTGAAGGACCTGCCGGGTGTCCGCTACAAGATCATCCGCGGTTCGCTCGACACCCAGGGTGTCAAGAACCGTAAGCAGGCGCGCAGCCGGTACGGCGCGAAGAAGGAGAAGAGCTAATGCCCCGCAAGGGTCCGGCCCCGAAGCGGCCGCTGATCTCTGACCCCGTCTACGCATCCCCGCTGGTCACCCAGCTGGTGAACAAGGTGCTGAAGGACGGCAAGCGGTCCCTGGCCGAGCGCATCGTCTACGGCGCCCTCGAAGGCGCTCGCGAGAAGACCGGCACTGACCCGGTCGTCACGCTGAAGCGCGCCCTCGACAACGTGAAGCCCACCATCGAGGTGAAGAGCCGCCGCGTCGGTGGTGCCACCTACCAGGTGCCGATCGAGGTCAAGCCGGGCCGCTCCACCACCCTCGCGCTGCGCTGGCTCGTCTCCTTCTCCGCGGCCCGCCGCGAGAAGACCATGATCGAGCGTCTGCAGAACGAGCTCCTCGACGCGAGCAACGGCCTCGGCGCCAGCGTGAAGCGGCGCGAGGACACCCACAAGATGGCCGAGTCCAACAAGGCCTTCGCGCACTACCGCTGGTGATGACCGCCCGGCTGCCGATCAAAGCCTTGCCGGGCCCCAATTTTGAGACAGGGGAACACTCTCGTGGCACGTGAAGTGCTGACCGACCTGAACCAGGTCCGCAACATCGGCATCATGGCCCACATCGACGCCGGTAAGACCACCACCACCGAGCGGATCCTGTTCTACACCGGGGTCAACTACAAGATCGGTGAAGTCCACGATGGCGCCGCCACCATGGACTGGATGGAGGAGGAGCAGAAGCGGGGTATCACCATCACCTCGGCTGCCACCACCACGTTCTGGGCCGACCACCAGATCAACATCATCGACACGCCGGGCCACGTCGACTTCACCGTCGAGGTGGAGCGTTCGCTCCGCGTGCTCGATGGTGCCGTCGCCGTCTTCGACGGCAAGGAAGGTGTCGAGCCGCAGTCCGAGCAGGTCTGGCGTCAGGCGGACAAGTACGAGGTTCCTCGTATCTGCTTCGTCAACAAGATGGACAAGCTCGGCGCGGACTTCTACTTCACCGTCCGCACCATCGAGGAGCGCCTCGGCGCCCGCCCGCTGGTCATCCAGCTGCCGATCGGCGCCGAGAACGAGTTCGAAGGCGTCATCGACCTGGTCCGCATGAAGGCGCTGACCTGGCGCGGCGAGGTCCAGAAGGGCGAGGACTACGCCGTCGAGGAGATCCCGGCCGAGCTCGCCGACAAGGCGGCCGAGTACCGGGAGAAGCTGGTCGAGGCCATCGCCGAGACCGACGACTCCCTGATGGAGAAGTTCCTCGAGGGCGAGGAGCTGACCGAGGCCGAGCTGAAGGCCGGTATCCGGAAGCTCACCGTGAACCGCGAGGCGTACCCGGTGCTCACCGGTTCCGCGTTCAAGAACAAGGGCGTCCAGCCCATGCTCGACGCGGTCATCGACTACCTTCCGTCGCCGCTGGACGTCCCCGCCGTCGAGGGCACGCTGCCCGACGGCGAGACCCCGGTCACCCGGAAGCCGTCCGTCGACGAGCCGTTCTCCGCTCTGGCGTTCAAGATCGCCGCGCACCCGTTCTTCGGCAAGCTGACCTACATCCGGGTGTACTCGGGCAAGGTCGCCTCCGGCGCGCAGCTGATCAACGCCACCAAGGAGCGCAAGGAGCGCATCGGGAAGCTCTTCCAGATGCACTCCAACAAGGAGAACCCGGTCGACGAGGCCCAGGCCGGCCACATCTACGCGGTCATCGGCCTGAAGGACACCACCACCGGTGACACCCTCGCCGACCCGCAGAACCCGGTCGTCCTCGAGTCGATGACGTTCCCGGCGCCGGTCATCCGCGTCGCGATCGAGCCGAAGACCAAGGCCGACCAGGAGAAGCTGTCCCTGGCGATCCAGAAGCTGGCCGAAGAGGACCCGACGTTCCAGGTCAACCTGGACGAGGACACCGGCCAGACGATCATCGCGGGTATGGGCGAGCTGCACCTCGAGGTGCTGGTCAACCGTATGAAGTCCGACTACAAGGTCGAGGCGAACATCGGTAAGCCGCAGGTCGCCTACCGCGAGACGGTGCGCAAGACGGTCGAGAAGCTCGACTACGTGCACAAGAAGCAGACCGGTGGTTCCGGTCAGTTCGCGAAGGTCATCGTCAAGCTCGAGCCGCTCGAGTCCACCGACGGTGCCCTCTACGAGTTCGACAACAAGGTCACCGGTGGTCGCGTGCCGCGGGAGTACATCCCGTCGGTCGACGCGGGCGCGCAGGACGCCATGCAGTACGGCGTGCTGGCCGGCTACCCGCTCGTCGGGTTGAAGTTCACCTTGTTGGACGGCGCGTACCACGAGGTCGACTCTTCGGAAATGGCCTTCAAGATCGCCGGCTCCATGGCGATGAAGGAAGCCGCGAAGAAGGCCGGTCCGGTCATCCTCGAGCCGCTGATGGCCGTCGAGGTCACCACGCCCGAGGACTACATGGGCGATGTGATCGGCGACCTCAACTCCCGCCGTGGCCAGATCCAGGCCATGGAGGAGCGCGCCGGTACCCGTGTCGTCAAGGCACTGGTCCCGCTGTCGGAGATGTTCGGTTACGTCGGCGACCTGCGTTCGCGTACGCAGGGACGTGCCAACTACTCCATGGTGTTCGACTCCTACGCCGAGGTTCCCGCGAACGTCGCGAAGGAAATCATCGCGAAGGCGACGGGGGAGTAGTTCCCGTCCGCTCGCGGGCATAAGGAACACTCCTGAACGTCCGCAGCATCCGTCAACAAACGAATCTCCGTCCGACAGCCACGTTGGCCGGTGAGTAAGCAAAACAGTCCAGGAGGACATTCCAGTGGCGAAGGCGAAATTCGAGCGGACCAAGCCGCACGTCAACATCGGGACCATCGGTCACGTCGACCACGGTAAGACCACTCTGACCGCGGCGATCACCAAGGTTCTGCACGACAAGTACCCCGAGCTGAACACGGCGTCGGCGTTCGACCAGATCGACAACGCGCCGGAAGAGAAGCAGCGCGGCATCACGATCAACATCTCGCACGTCGAGTACCAGACCGAGAAGCGTCACTACGCCCACGTGGACGCCCCCGGTCACGCGGACTACATCAAGAACATGATCACCGGCGCGGCGCAGATGGACGGCGCGATCCTCGTGGTCGCGGCGACCGACGGCCCGATGCCGCAGACCCGTGAGCACGTGCTGCTCGCGAAGCAGGTCGGCGTGCCCTACATCGTGGTCGCGCTGAACAAGGCCGACATGGTCGACGACGAGGAGATCCTGGAGCTCGTCGAGCTCGAGGTCCGCGAGCTGCTGTCCTCCCAGGACTTCCCGGGTGACGACGCTCCGGTCGTCAAGGTCTCCGGCCTGAAGGCCCTCGAGGGCGACGCCAAGTGGGGCGAGAGCGTTCTCGAGCTCATGGCGGCCGTCGACGAGAACGTGCCGGACCCGGTGCGCGAGCTCGACAAGCCGTTCCTGATGCCGATCGAAGACGTCTTCACGATCACCGGCCGTGGCACGGTCGTGACCGGCCGTATCGAGCGTGGCCGCGTCAACGTGAACGAAGAGGTCGAGATCGTCGGCATCAAGGAGAAGTCGACCAAGACCACCGTCACCGGTGTCGAGATGTTCCGCAAGCTGCTCGACCAGGGTGAGGCCGGCGACAACGTCGGTCTGCTGGTCCGTGGCATCAAGCGCGAGGACGTCGAGCGCGGCCAGGTCGTCGTGAAGCCGGGCACCACCACCCCGCACACGGAGTTCGAGGGCTCGGTCTACATCCTGTCGAAGGACGAGGGTGGCCGTCACACCCCGTTCTTCAACAACTACCGCCCGCAGTTCTACTTCCGTACCACGGACGTGACCGGCGTCGTCACCCTCAAGGAGGGTGTCGAGATGGTCATGCCGGGCGACAACACGGACATCAGCGTCGTGCTGATCCAGCCGGTCGCCATGGACGAGGGCCTGCGTTTCGCCATCCGTGAGGGTGGACGGACCGTCGGCGCCGGCCAGGTCACCAAGATCAACAAGTGATTTAACGCCGACCCGGGGGTCTGATACACCCCCGGGTTCAAGGCGTCAAATCACGTGTGCGACACTATTCAGGTTGCTCGTCCTGGGGCGGCCGAACTCGTACTTCTTTGGAGAACGGGTTCCGGCCGCCCTGGTATGAGCGGCCACGGTCCGCGGAGCACTTCCTTCGGGTGAGGCTAGCGGGCAAAGGCGTTTGAGACGGCGACCAAGCTTTTCCGCCGGCTCGATGCCTCCTCACGTTGAGGAAGACCAGGCAAGACGAAGATCCCGCGGGATCCGTCTGTGCGTCGGGCACGACACGCCCGACCGCGTGGACCGGGGACAGGGCCGTTGAACTGGGAAAACCTCAGCCAGGCTGAGGTTTGAAAAGACAAAAGCGGCACGAGACGACAAGGAACGAGCAGCCACCATGGCGGGACAGAAGATCCGCATCCGGCTCAAGGCCTACGACCACGAGGCGATCGACACCTCGGCACGCAAGATCGTCGAGACGGTCACGCGTACCGGCGCCCGTGTTGTCGGGCCGGTGCCGCTGCCCACCGAGAAGAACGTTTACTGCGTCATCCGCTCGCCGCACAAGTACAAGGACTCGCGCGAGCACTTCGAGATGCGCACGCACAAGCGTCTGATCGACATCCTCGACCCGACGCCGAAGACGGTCGACGCGCTCATGCGCATCGACCTGCCGGCGAGCGTCGACGTCAACATCCAGTAGCAGCGGCTGGCGAGCGGCGGAGAGTAAGAGACTCATGTCTGACAGGCAAGTGAAGGGCATCCTGGGCACCAAGCTCGGCATGACCCAGGTCTTCGACGAGAACAACCGGGTCGTCCCGGTGACCGTCGTGCAGGCCGGGCCGAACGTGGTCACCCAGGTTCGGACCCAGGAGAACGACGGCTACAAGGCCGTGCAGCTGGCTTTCGGCGCGGTCGACCCGCGCCGGGTGAACAAGCCGCGCACCGGCCACTTCGACAAGGCGAGCGTGACCCCGCGTCGTTTCCTTGCGGAGCTGCGTACCACCGACGCCGAGACCTACGAAGTCGGCCAGGAGATCACCGCCGAGGTGTTCGAGGCCGGTATCGAGGTCGACGTGACCGGTACCAGCAAGGGCAAGGGCTACGCCGGTGTCATGAAGCGTCACGGCTTCAAGGGCCAGGGCGCGAGCCACGGTGCCCAGGCCGTGCACCGCAAGCCCGGCTCGATCGGTGGCTGTGCCACCCCGGGCCGCGTCTTCAAGGGCCTGCGCATGGCGGGCCGGATGGGCAACGACCGGGTCACCACGCAGAACCTGACCGTGCACGCGGTGCGTGCCGAGGACGGCCTGCTGCTGATCAAGGGCGCCGTGCCCGGTCCCAAGGGCGGCCTGCTGTTCGTTCGCAGCGCCGCGAAGGGTGGTAACTGAACATGACCAGCGTCGAGCTGAAGACCCCGGCCGGTAAAGCCGACGGCACGGTCGAGCTCCCCTCGGAGATCTTCGACGTGCAGGCCAACGTGCCCCTCATGCACCAGGTCGTGGTGGGCCAGCTGGCCGCCGCGCGCCAGGGCACGCATGACACCAAGACCCGCGGTGAAGTCCGCGGTGGTGGCAAGAAGCCGTACCGCCAGAAGGGCACCGGCCGCGCCCGCCAGGGTTCGACCCGGGCGCCGCAGTTCACCGGTGGTGGCGTCGTCCACGGCCCCACGCCGCGTGACTACACCCAGCGGACCCCGAAGAAGATGAAGGCCGCCGCCCTGCGTGGCGCCCTCTCCGACCGGGCCCGTGCCGGACAGCTGCACGTCGTCACCGAACTGGTGACCGGCGAGAAGCCGTCCACCAAGTCCGCCAAGGCCGCCATCGCCGCGCTGACCCAGGCGAAGCGCGTTCTCGTGGTCCTGCACCGCGACGACGAGCTGAGCTGGAACTCGCTGCGGAACCTGGCCGAGGTCCACATCATCACGCCCGATCAGCTCAACACCTACGACGTGTTGGTCAACGACGACGTGGTGTTCACCAAGGCCGCTTACGACGTGTTCGTCGCCGGTCCCGTCCGGGGCAAGGGCGCGAAGGCAAGCGCGCGGTCGAGCGAGGTTGAAGGGAGTGACGAGCAGTGAGTGCGATCGCCATCCCCGATCCCCGCGACATCTTGCTCGCGCCGGTGATCTCCGAGAAGTCCTACGGGCTGCTCGAGGACCACAAGTACACGTTCATCGTCCGCCCGGACGCCAACAAGACCCAGATCAAGATCGCGGTCGAGAAGGTGTTCGGCGTCAAGGTGGTCAGCGTCAACACGGCCAACCGCCAGGGCAAGCGTAAGCGGACTCGCGCCGGCTTCGGCAAGCGCAAGGACACCAAGCGCGCCATCGTGACTCTTTCGGCTGAGAGCAAGCCGATCGAGATCTTCGGCGGACCCACCGCGTAAAGGACTGAGCTGACACATGGGCATCCGCAAGTACAAGCCGACGACCCCGGGTCGTCGCGGTTCCAGCGTCTCCGACTTCGCCGAGATCACTCGGTCCACCCCGGAGAAGTCGCTGCTGCGTCCGCTGAGCAAGTCCGGCGGCCGTAACTCCAGCGGCAAGATCACCACCCGGCACAAGGGCGGTGGCCACAAGCGCGCGTACCGGCTGATCGACTTCCGCCGGAACGACAAGGACGGCGTTCCCGCCAAGGTCGCGCACATCGAGTACGACCCCAACCGGTCCGCTCGCATCGCGCTGCTGCACTACGCCGACGGCGAGAAGCGCTACATCATCGCCCCGGAAAAGCTCAAGCAGGGTGACACGGTCGAGAACGGCCCCCGGGCCGACATCAAGCCGGGTAACAACCTGCCGCTGCGCAACATCCCGGTCGGCACCGTGATCCACGCGATCGAGCTCCGCCCCGGTGGCGGCGCGAAGATGGCGCGGTCCGCCGGTGCCAAGGTGCAGCTGGTGGCGAAGGACGGGCCTTACGCCCAGCTTCGTCTCCCCTCGGGCGAGATCCGCAACGTCGACGTGCGCAACCGCGCCACCATCGGCGAGGTCGGCAACTCCGAGCACTCGAACATCAACTGGGGCAAGGCGGGCCGTAACCGCTGGCGCGGCAAGCGCCCCACCGTCCGTGGTGTCGTCATGAACCCGGTCGACCACCCGCACGGTGGTGGTGAGGGTAAGACCTCCGGTGGTCGCCACCCGGTGAACCCGAACGGAAAGCCCGAAGGCCGCACCCGCCGCCGCAAGGCCTCCGACGCCATGATCGTCCGCCGCCGGCGTACCGGCAAGAAGCGCTGAGCAGGGAGGTAGAAGAACATGCCACGTAGCCTCAAAAAGGGCCCCTTCGTGGACGACCACCTGCTCAAGAAGGTGGACGCTCTCAACGAGTCGGGCAAGAAGACCGTCATCAAGACCTGGTCGCGACGCTCCACGATCATCCCGGATTTCCTGGGTCACACGATCGCGGTGCACGACGGTCGCAAGCACGTCCCGGTGTTCGTCACCGAGGCGATGGTGGGTCACAAGTTGGGCGAATTCGCTCCGACTCGGACCTTCAAGGGCCACATCAAGGACGACCGCAAGTCGCGCCGCCGCTGAGCGGGCACGAGAGAACAAGGAACTAGCGATGAACGCCCAGAACGACGTGGCCGAGGCTTTGCCGACGGCTTACGCGCGGGCTCGCTTCGTCCGGGACTCGCCTACCAAGGTGCGCCGGGTGATCGAGCTGATCAAGGGACGTAGCGCCGCCGACGCCTTGGCCGTGCTCCAGTTCGCCCCGCAGGCGGCAAGCGAGCCGGTCGCGAAGGTGCTCGCCAGCGCCGTGGCCAACGCCGAGAACAACCTCGATCTCGACCCGGACACCCTCTGGGTCAAGAACGCCTACGCCGACGAGGGCCCGACCCTCAAGCGCATCCGTCCGCGGGCCCAGGGCCGCGCGTACCGGATCCGCAAGCGGACCAGCCACATCACCGTCGAGGTGGAGTCGCGTCCCAAGGCCGAGGCCAAGAAGGCACAGGGCAAGAAGAAGGCAGGTGGCCGGTAGTGGGCCAGAAGATCAACCCGCACGGCTTCCGCCTGGGTATCACCACGGACTGGAAGTCGCGTTGGTACGCCGACAAGCAGTACGCGGAGTACGTGGCCGAGGACGTCAAGATCCGGAAGCTGCTGTCCACGGGCATGGAGCGCGCCGGGATCTCCAAGGTCGAGATCGAGCGCACCCGTGACCGGGTCCGCGTCGACATCCACACCGCCCGGCCGGGCATCGTCATCGGCCGTCGCGGCGCGGAGGCCGACCGTATCCGCGGCGCGCTGGAGAAGCTGACCGCCAAGCAGGTCCAGCTGAACATCCTCGAGGTCAAGAACCCCGAGGCCGACGCCCAGCTCGTCGCTCAGGGTGTCGCGGAGCAGCTGAGCAACCGTGTGGCGTTCCGCCGCGCGATGCGCAAGGCGATCCAGACCTCCATGCGTTCGCCGCAGGTCAAGGGCATCCGCGTGCAGTGCGGCGGTCGTCTCGGCGGTGCCGAGATGTCCCGCTCCGAGCACTACCGCGACGGTCGCGTCCCGCTGCACACGCTGCGCGCCGACATCGACTACGGCTTCTTCGAGGCCAAGACGACGTTCGGTCGCATCGGCGTGAAGGTGTGGATCTACAAGGGCGAGCTCGTGGGTGGCCTCAAGGCCAAGGAGGCGCGTGACGCCGCCGCGGCCGCCGAGCGCGCCCCGCGCCGTGACCGTGGTGACCGTCCGTCCCGACCGCGCCGTTCCGGCTCGTCGGGCACGACGCCGACCTCGACCGAAGCCGGTCGGGCTGCTGCCGCCGCGAAGAGCGACGACACCGCCCCCGCGGCCACCGAGGCCCCGGCTGCTGAGACTGCAGAAAAGACGGAGGGCTGACACGTGCTCATCCCGCGCAGGGTCAAGCACCGGAAGCAGCACTCCCCGAAGCGCCACGGTGCCGCCAAGGGCGGTACGAAGGTGAACTTCGGCGAGTACGGCATCCAGGCGCTTGAGCACAGCTACGTGACCAACCGGCAGATCGAGTCCGCTCGTATCGCCATGACGCGTCACATCAAGCGTGGCGGCAAGGTGTGGACGACCATCTACCCGGACCGCCCGCTGACCAAGAAGCCGGCGGAAACCCGCATGGGTTCCGGTAAGGGTTCGCCCGAGTGGTGGATCGCCAACGTTAAGCCGGGCCGCGTGATGTTCGAGATCTCGTTCCCGAACGAGGAGACCGCCCGTGAGGCGCTCCGTCGCGCGATCCACAAGCTGCCCATGAAGTGCCGCATCGTGACCCGTGAAGGTGGTGAGTTCTGATGGCGAAGGCAGGTGCCGCTCTGGCATCGGAGCTTCGTGAGCTCACCGCGGAAGAGCTCGTCCTGCGTCTGAAGGAATACAAGGAGGAGCTCTTCAACCTCCGCTTCCAGATGGCGACCGGACAGCTCGACAACAACCGCCGTCTGCGTACCGTCCGCACGGACATCGCGCGGATCTACACGGTCATGCGCGAGCGTGAACTCGGCCTGTCCGTTTCCCCTGACGCCGAGAGTGAAGGTGCCGCATGAGCGAGCAGCCCACCGAGGCGGCCGGCCGCAACGACCGTAAGGTCCGTGAGGGCTATGTCGTCTCGGACAAGATGAACAAGACGATCGTGGTCGAGCTCGAAGACCGCAAGAAGCACCGTCGTTACGCCAAGGTTCTCCGCAGCACCAGCAAGGTCAAGGTGCACGACGAGAACAACGAGGCGGGCGTGGGCGACCGGGTCACCCTGATGGAGACCCGCCCGCTGTCGGCGACCAAGCGCTGGCGTCTGGTGCAGATCGTGGAGAAGGCCAAGTAAGTAGGGCTCTTTTTGAGTCCCTTAGTTCCGCAAGGCTCGCAGATCACCGCGAGAACCAGCGCGACATACAGGAGTAGACGTGATCCAGCAGGAGTCGCGGCTTCGGGTTGCCGACAACACGGGCGCGAAGGAGATCCTTTGCATCCGCGTTCTCGGTGGCTCGGGGCGGCGCTACGCGGGCATCGGCGACATCATCGTCGCCACCGTGAAGGACGCCATGCCGGCTGCCGGCGTGAAGAAGGGTGACGTCGTCAAGGCGGTCATCGTTCGCACGCGCAAGGAGCGCCGTCGTCCGGACGGTTCTTACATCCGCTTCGACGAGAACGCTGCTGTGCTCATCAAGAACGACAATGAGCCCCGCGGCACCCGCATCTTCGGGCCGGTCGGTCGCGAGCTGCGCGACCGTAAGTTCATGAAGATCATCTCGCTCGCGCCGGAGGTGTTGTAGAGCATGAAGGTGAAGAAGGGCGACACGGTCGTCGTCATCGCCGGCAAGGACAAGGGTGCCAAGGGCAAGGTCATCCAGGCCTACCCCGAGCGCGAGCGCGTGCTGGTCGAGGGCGTGAACCGGATCAAGAAGCACACGCGGATCTCCCAGACCCAGCGCGGCGCGCAGTCCGGCGGCATCGTCACGCAGGAGGCGCCCATCCACGTCTCGAACGTGATGGTCGTCGACTCGGACGGCAAGCCGACCCGGGTGGGCTACCGCATCGGCGAGGACGGCAAGAAGGTCCGGGTCTCGCGCCGGAACGGTAAGGACATCTGATCATGACCACCGCAGAGAAGATCGCCCCGCGCCTCAAGGTGCGGTACCGCGAGGAGATCAAGGGACAGCTCCAGGCGGAGTTCTCCTTCGAGAACGTCCACCAGATCCCGGGCGTCGTCAAGGTCGTCGTGAACATGGGTGTCGGTGACGCCGCCCGTGACAGCAAGCTGATCGAAGGCGCCATCAAGGACCTGGCCGCGATCACCGGGCAGAAGCCCGAGGTTCGCAAGGCCCGCAAGTCCATCGCGCAGTTCAAGCTGCGTGAGGGCCAGCCGATCGGCGCGCGCGTCACGCTGCGCGGCGACCGGATGTGGGAGTTCCTCGACCGGCTGCTGACCATCGCGCTTCCGCGTATCCGTGACTTCCGCGGGCTTTCGCCGAAGCAGTTCGACGGCAACGGCAACTACACGTTCGGTCTCAACGAGCAGTCCATGTTCCACGAGATCGACCCGGACGCCATCGACCGCCCGCGCGGTATGGACGTCACTGTCGTCACCACCGCCAACACCGACGACGAGGGCCGCGCGCTGCTTCGCAAGCTCGGCTTCCCGTTCAAGGAGAACTGAGTCGATGGCCAAGAAAGCACTGGTCCACAAGGCCGCGAAGACGCCGAAGTTCAAGGTTCGCGGTTACACGCGTTGCCAGCGGTGCGGTCGCCCGCACTCGGTGTTCCGCAAGTTCGGGCTCTGCCGGATCTGCCTTCGCGAGATGGCACACGCGGGCGAGCTGCCCGGCGTCCGCAAGTCCAGCTGGTAAGAGTCTTTTTTAACTCCCACTTCGCCACAGGCCCCGCATCGAATCAGCAGGGAACCAGGGCGAGAAAGGTTGACAGGTCACCATGACGATGACCGACCCCATCGCAGACTTCTTGACCCGTCTGCGTAACGCGAACTCGGCTTACCACGACGAGGTCGTGCTTCCCCACTCGAAGATCAAGGCGAACATCGCCGAGATCCTCAAGCGCGAGGGTTACATCTCGGGCTACCGTGACGAGCCGGGCGAGAAGCACAAGAACCTCATCGTGGAGCTGAAGTACGGCCCCAACCGTGAGCGCAGCATCGCCGGCCTCCGCCGCGTGTCCAAGCCCGGCCTGCGGGTCTACGCAAAATCGACCGAACTGCCGTCGGTTCTCGGTGGCCTCGGCGTCGCGATCATCTCGACGTCGTCCGGCCTCCAGACCGACCGTCAGGCCAAGCGCAACAGCGTGGGCGGCGAAGTCCTCGCCTACGTCTGGTAAGGAAGGGGGCACAGACATGTCACGCATTGGAAAGCTGCCGGTCGCCGTCCCCTCCGGGGTCAAGGTGACCATCGACGGTCAGCAGATCAAGGTCGAGGGGCCCAAGGGCACCCTCGAGCACACCATCGCCGAGCCGATCACCGTTGAGCAGGCCGAAAACGGCACGCTCGAGGTGAAGCGTCCCGACGAGGAGCGCACCAGCCGTGCCCTGCACGGTCTCACCCGGACGCTGGTCAACAACCTCGTCGTCGGTGTGACCGAGGGCTACGAGAAGAAGCTCGAGATCCACGGTGTCGGTTACCGCGTGCAGGCCAAGGGTTCGGACCTCGAGTTCGCCCTCGGCTACAGCCACCCGGTGAAGATCGAGGCCCCGGAAGGCATCACCTTCAAGGTCGAGACCCCCACCCGGTTCTCGGTCTCGGGCATCGACAAGCAGAAGGTCGGCCAGATCGCCGCGGTCATCCGCAAGCTGCGCCGCCCGGACCCGTACAAGGGCAAGGGCCTGCGCTACGAGGGTGAGAAGATCCGCCGCAAGGTCGGAAAGACGGGTAAGTGATCATGAGCGACACGACTACGAAGCGCAAGCCGGTCGGCAAGGACATCTCGACCCGCCGCCGCGTCGCGAAGGCCCGTCGGCACTTCCGCCTTCGCAAGAAGATCAACGGCACGGACCAGCGTCCGCGCCTGGTCGTCAAGCGTTCGTCGCGGCACATCGCCGTGCAGCTGATCGACGACCTCGCCGGCAAGACCCTGGCGTCGGCGTCCACCCTCGAGGCGGACGTTCGCGCGCTGGACGGCGACAAGAAGGCCAAGGCCGCCAAGGTCGGGGAGCTTCTCGCCGCCCGCGCCAAGAACGCCGGCGTCTCGACCGTGGTGTTCGACCGTGGTGGCAACGCCTACCACGGCCGCATCGCGGCGCTCGCCGACGCTGCCCGTGAGGCGGGGTTGGAGTTCTGATGCAGATGCTCGTGAATGGAAGGAAAGCCTGATGCCGGGACGTACACGGCAATTCGGCGGCGGCCAGGGCGGACCCGGCGGGCAGGGCGGCAACGACCGCAATGACCGTCGCGACCGCCGGGACCGGCGCGACAGCGGCCGTGGCGGGGCCGGCCAGGAGAAGACCCCGCACCTTGAGAAGGTCGTGACGATCAACCGCGTCGCCAAGGTCGTCAAGGGTGGTCGTCGCTTCAGCTTCACCGCTCTGGTGGTCGTCGGTGACGGCGACGGTCAGGTCGGCGTCGGCTACGGCAAGGCCAAGGAAGTTCCCGCGGCCATCGCCAAGGGCGTCGAGGAAGCGAAGAAGAACTTCTTCCGCGTTCCCCGCGTCGGTGGCACCATTCCGCACCCGATCCAGGGTGAGGAAGCCGCCGGTGTCGTGCTGCTGCGTCCGGCCTCGGCCGGTACCGGTGTCATCGCCGGTGGCCCGGTGCGCGCGGTGCTGGAGTGCGCGGGTGTCCACGACGTGCTGTCGAAGTCGCTCGGCTCCGACAATGCGATCAACATCGTGCACGCGACCGTGGCGGCCCTGAAGGGTCTGCAGCGTCCCGAAGAGGTCGCGGCCCGCCGCGGTCTCCCGCTCGAGGACGTCGCTCCGGCTCGCATGCTGCGTCAGCGCGCGGGTCAGGGGGTCTGACATGACTCAGCTCAAGGTGACCCAGGTCAAGAGCAAGATCGGCACGAAGCACGCTCACCGCGAGTCGCTGCGCACCCTCGGGCTGCGCAAGATCCGCCAGAGCGTCGTGCGTGAAGACACCCCCCAGGTTCGCGGCCTCATCCACACGGTCCGCCACCTGGTGGAGGTCGAGGAGGTCAAGGCATGACTGCCATCAAGATCCACCACCTTCGTCCGGCTCCGGGCGCGAAGCGCGACAAGATCCGCGTCGGCCGTGGTGAGGGCTCGAAGGGCAAGACCGCCGGTCGCGGTACCAAGGGCACCAAGGCCCGGAAGAACGTGCCCGCCGGTTTCGAGGGTGGGCAGATGCCCATCCACATGCGGCTGCCGAAGCTGCGCGGCTTCAAGAACCGTTTCCGCACCGAGTACCAGCCCGTGAACCTGGGCGACATCGCCCGCGTGTTCCCGGACGGTGGCAAGGTCGGCAACGAGGAGCTCGTCGCGAAGGGCCTTGTTCGCAAGAACAAGCTCGTGAAGGTGCTCGGGAACGGTGACCTGAACGGCGTCAAGCTGGACGTCACCGCCGACGCTTTCTCCGGCTCCGCCAAGGAGAAGCTCTCCGCCGCCGGTGGCTCCGCCACCACGCTCTGAGCTCGCTCCCGCTTCACCCGGCTCCCTCCGCTTCGCTGCGGGAGCCTCAGCTTCACCGAAAGGCCCGCCCGGCTCCGCCCGGCGGGCCTTTCGCTTTGCTCGCTCCGACTTGCGTTTAGCCCCCTAATCGCGATCCCGGTGGCGGGGGCGCTCCAGGGCCCCGGATCGCGATTAGGGGGCTAAACGCAAGTCCTCCGGTCGCCCAGGTGCCCGCGGCCCGGATCGCGATTAGGGGGCTAAACGCAGGTCGGCCGCCGGGGCCGCGAGCGTGGCGCAGGGGTACCTGAGCTGGGAGGATCATGAGGTGGCCATACCTCTCGGGCAGGATTCGCAGCCCTTCCAACAGCAGCCGGATGCGCCGCCGATGGTCGTATCCGTTTCGGGTCCTATGGATCCTCCGGGAGAACCACGCCGGTCCGGTCACCTCGAGCCTCGCAGGCTCGTCGCGGCCGGACTGTCCGTCTTGGCTCTCGTGCTGACCCTCGTCGGCTGCTTCTTCCCGCTCTTCAGGACCGAGCATCGGTTCGCCTTCGACGCCAGCGAACAGAACATGCTTGTGTTCGTGCAGAGCGCGTGGGACACCACAGCGGAACAGCCCGGCCAACCTTCCTTCACAACGTCGACGTCACCTGTCGGTATCCCGCTCTTGATCGCAGCGACGCTCCTGCTGGCGGCCGCGATCGTCAGCACGCGGCTGGCGGGGCGTCATCGCCCGGGAGCCTTGGACAGGTGGCTCACCACCATCGCGGCGGTGTTTCTCGCCGGGGTCGTCAGCTGCGTCGCCACGCTGGGGGCCGGACGCCAGCTAGGAGATGACGTCAAGGTGGCTTTGACTCTCGAGGCGGGCATGTGGGCTCTCTTCGCCGCGGTTGTCGCCGCTGTCGGCGCGGCCGTCATGAGCCATCGGGTCCAGGAGGACGAGGTCCCGGTGAGCGAAGACCCGGGTCTCGCGGAGATGCCGACCCCGAAGGACGGCATCTCCATCACGGTGCTCCCACCGGAGCCGCAGCCCGGGCCCCCGGACTATTCGGCCTTCGCGCCTCCGTCGGATCCCGGCCCGAAAGAGCGCGATTAGCCCGCTAAACGCGCTCGCGGCGACCGATACGGTGGGGGAGGAGGTGGCCGATGACTTGGGCGGTGGTCTTTTTCGGAGCGGCGGTGCTCGTGGCTTTTACGCCAGGGGCGAACAACCTGCTCGGCCTGCACCACGGCATGACACAGGGGACGTGGAAAGGGCTCGCCGGACTTTTAGGCCGTTTGGCCGCATTCGCGGTGCTGATCACCGCGGTCGAGGCAGGCCTCGGGCAACTCCTCGCGGCCTCTGAACTTGCACTCACGGTGATCAAGTGGGCAGGTGTCGCCTACCTGGTCTGGGTCGGCGGGCGGCTGCTCTGGTCGACGTTCCGTGCCGGCCGAACCGCACTGGTCCAAGCACCGCAAGACGCCGAACCCGTGCCGGCACTGCGGATCGCGAGGAAGGAGTTCGTCGTCGCGATCACGAACCCGAAGGCGATCCTCATCTTCACGGCGTTCGTGCCCCAGTTCATCGACGCAGCTCACGGCTCATTTCCCGCCCAGATCGCGATTCTCGGCGCTATCTACCTGCTCGCGGAGTTCGTCGCGGGCGCGACCTACGTCGGAGCCGGCGCGCTCGTGAAGTCGCTTCGGCTGTCCCGCCGCGCGACTCGCAACGTCGACCGAGGCACCGGTGTCGTGCTCCTCGGGATGGCGGGCGCCCTCGCCGCTTCGAGCTCCTGATCACGTTGCGTTTAGCGGGCTAACCGTGATCCGACGGCGCCCGGAAAGCAAGGAACGACAGGCTGATCTGTCAAGGTTCCGGAGCGAGAAGAGCAAGTCGATCAACCTCGCGGACCAACCTTCGTCCGGAAAACCCACACGCACTGCGGACACGCCCTGTGAAGCTGTTAGAGTCGGCCGCACGCTTCGGGACGAGTGTGCCCCGAAGCGTTCCTGGCTTGTGCCAGAAAGCTGTGTGTTCCCGCCGGCCCCAGGTCGGCCAAGCCGATCGTCGGTAAGACAGCCGACGACGCCGAGGAGGTCTCCCGCGTGCTCAGCGCCTTCCGCTCGGCTCTCGCGACGCCGGATCTACGTAAGAAGATCCTGTTCACGCTAGCCATCGTCGCGGTCTACCGAATCGGTGCCACCATCCCGGCCCCGGGCATCTCGTACTCCGCCGTCCAGAAATGTACGGAAACCGGGTCGCAGGAGGGCGTCTATCAGCTGCTGAACCTGTTCAGCGGCGGTGCGCTGCTGCAGCTGTCGCTGTTCTCGACCGGCATCATGCCGTACATCACGGCGAGCATCATCGTCCAGCTCCTCACCGTGGTCATCCCGCGGTTCGAGGAGCTGAAGAAGGAAGGCCAGTCCGGTCAGGGCAAGCTGACGCAGTACACCCGGTACCTGACGATCGCCCTCGCGGTCCTGCAGGCCACCGGTGTGGTGGCGCTCGCCGACCGCAAGCAGCTCTTCCCGCAGTGCGACACCGCGATCATCCCGGACAACAGCGTCTACACGCTGGCCATCATCGTCATCACGATGACCGCCGGTACCGCCGTCATGATGTGGCTGGGTGAGCTGATCACCGAGCGCGGCGTCGGCAACGGCATGTCCGTCCTCATCTTCCTGAACATCGCGGCCCGCATCCCGATCGAGGGTGGCAACATCCTCAGCAGCGCGGGTGGCGTCGTCTTCGCCCTGATCTGTGTGTTCGGCCTGGTGATCATCGCCAGCGTCATCTTCGTCGAGCAGGGCCAGCGCCGGATCCCGGTGCAGTACGCCAAGCGCATGATCGGCCGCCGTATGTACGGCGGGACCTCGACCTACCTGCCGATCAAGGTGAACCAGGCCGGTGTCATCCCGGTCATCTTCGCCTCGTCGCTGCTCTACCTGCCGGACCTGATCAGCCGCCTCGTCGGCGACGCCAACAGCAACGCGGGCTGGCAGGTCTTCATCCAGAACTACATCGTCAACCAGTCCAGCTGGGCGCACGTCCTGCTGT
The DNA here is from genome assembly GCF_001995215.1 of Amycolatopsis azurea DSM 43854. GTDB lineage: Bacteria > Actinomycetota > Actinomycetes > Mycobacteriales > Pseudonocardiaceae > Amycolatopsis > Amycolatopsis azurea. The sequence continues at coordinate 71,016 of NZ_MUXN01000014.1, read as the reverse complement.
ACTTCGCGTTGATCATCTTCTTCACGTACTTCTACATCACGATCACGTTCAACGTGGACGAGCGTGCGGAAGAGATGAAGAAGTTCGGTGGCTTCATCCCGGGTATCCGCCCGGGACGCCCCACCGCGGAGTACCTCAGCTACGTCCTCGGCCGGATCACCCTGCCGGGCTCGCTGTACCTGGGCATCATCGCGATCCTTCCGAACTTCTTCCTGTCCGTCACCGGCAGCGGGAACAACCAGAACTTCCCGTTCGGTGGCACGGCTGTGCTGATCATGGTCGGTGTCGGTCTCGACACCGTGAAGCAGATCGAAAGCCAGCTGATGCAACGTAACTACGAAGGGTTCTTGAAGTGACGCGCCTGGTTCTCGTTGGCCCTCCTGGCGCGGGCAAAGGTACTCAGGCGGTAGCACTGTCGGAGAAGCTCCGGATCCCGCACATCTCGACCGGCGACCTGTTTCGCGCCCACGTGGGCGAGCAGACGCCGCTGGGCCAGGAAGCCAAGCGCTACCTGGACTCCGGCGAACTCGTGCCCGACTCGGTCACGAACGAGATGGTGCGCGAGCGCCTCGCCGAACCCGACGCCAAGGTCGGTTTCCTGCTGGACGGGTTCCCCCGGAACACCAAGCAGGCCGACGTCCTCGGTGAGATCCTCGGCGAGGTCGACACCGAGCTGAACGCGGTCATCCAGCTCCAGGTCTCGGAAGACGTCGTCGTCGAGCGGCTGCTGTCCCGCGGCCGCTCGGACGACACCGAAGAGGTCATCCGTCGCCGCCAGCAGATCTACGTGTCCGAGACGGCTCCGCTGCTCGAGTACTACGCGGACATCCTGGTCACGGTCGACGGCGTCGGCTCGGTCGACGAGATCTCCGCCCGCGTGCTGGAAGCGCTGCGCGACCGCACGTGAATCTCGGAGGACTGCGTGTACTGCAACGGCTTCGTCGTGGGCGCATGATCGAAATCAAGACGCCTGGTGAGCTCCAGGCGATGCGGGCCGCGGGCCTGGTCGTCTGGCGCACCCTCACCGCGGTGGGCGAGATCGCCAAACCGGGCGTGACCACGGCCGACCTGGACGAACTCGCCGAGCAGACGATCCGCGACGCCGGCGCGGTGCCCTCGTTCAAGGGGTACCACGGGTTCCCGGCGTCGATCTGCGCCTCGGTGAACGAGCAGATCGTCCACGGCATCCCGTCGAAGACGCAGGTCCTGAACGACGGCGACATCATCTCCGTCGACTGCGGCGCGATCCTCGACGGCTGGCACGGCGACTCCGCCGTCACCCTCGCGATCGGCGAGGTGTCGAAGGCGGATCTCGCGCTTTCCGCGGCCACCGAGGCCGCCATGTGGGCGGGGATCGCCGCGGTGTCGTCCGGTGGGCGGCTCACGGACATCTCGCACGCCGTGCAGACCGCGGCGGAGAAGGCCGGCCAGGACGACGGCGTCGAATACGGGATGATCGTCGAATACGGCGGTCACGGGATCGGGCGCCAGATGCACATGGACCCGTTCCTGCCGAACCTCGGGAAACCTGGCAAGGGGCCGCGGCTCAAGACCGGTATGGCGCTCGCGATCGAGCCCATGCTGACCGGCGGCGGCGGTGAGACCGTCGAGCTCGAGGACGGGTGGACCGTCGTGACCGCGGACGGCTCGCGGGCCTCGCACTGGGAGCACACCGTCGCCATCACCGATGACGGCCCGTGGGTGCTGACCGCCCCCGAAGACTCCTGACCCCCTTCGCCCCTGCCGGATCGCGTTTAGCCCGCTAAACGCAAGTGCGCCCGGACCTGCGTTTAGCCCCCTAAACGCGATCGCCGGAGCTCGTTTAGGGGGGCTAAAGTCGAACGCGCCGGGAGCACGGTTAGCCCGCTAAACGCAAGTCCGCCCGCCGGTCGGCGCAGCGCCCGGGCCCGCCGATGGGGCGCCCGCCCGCTGCCCCCATCGGGCGCACCCGGCCCGCCAACCGCGCCAGGACACCCACCCGACGGAGCGCGTTTAGCCCGCTAAACGCAGGTCGGCGGAGGCGTACGATGGTGGAGGTCGCTGCGGACGGGCCCAGGGGTCACCTAACACAGTTACCCCCGTTTGGGGCTCACGACACGGGTTGCGTACACTGTCAAGTCGGTGTACTCATCGCGCCCGGATCCTGCGCGCTCGTGAATTCTCGCGAACGGACATTGGAGCCGGGCAGGAGTGTGCCGAAGCACCACCCAGCCAAGCACTCAAGCTTTGACTGATCACACAGTGTAGCGACAGGAAATGCGGAGGACATGGGCAAGAAAGACGGGGCCATCGAGGTCGAAGGCCGCGTAGTCGAGCCGCTCCCCAACGCGATGTTCCGCGTCGAGTTGGAGAACGGCCACAAGGTCCTTGCACACATCAGCGGCAAGATGCGGCAGCACTACATCCGCATCCTGCCCGAGGACAGGGTTGTCGTGGAGCTCTCGCCCTACGACTTGTCACGTGGTCGCATCGTCTACCGCTACAAGTGATCACGACGAGTTAGCACAAGCAGGAGAGCAGGAGACGTGAAGGTCCAGCCGAGCGTCAAGAAGATCTGCGACAAGTGCAAGGTGATCCGCCGTCACGGCCGGATCATGGTGATCTGCGAGAACCTGCGGCACAAGCAGCGGCAGGGCTGATCACTCGCACTCGTAACAGAGTGGATTGACGGCTACACAATCTCCCCGCACCTGCCGGGCCGTGTGAACGGCCCGGTTCACCCCCGGACTTCAGGCCGGGGCCGGGACACCCGAAGCGCAAGCCAAGGGCACGACAGGCGAGTCGGTCCCGGGACCGGACGGGGAGCAGACCTGGAGATGAATTCTATGAAGGAGCATCAACGCCAATGGCACGACTCGCTGGCGTAGACCTCCCCCGCGAAAAGCGGTTGGAGATCGCGCTGACCTACATCTACGGCATCGGCCGTACCCGCTCGAAGCAGCTCATCGCTGCTGCCGAGCTCAACGCGGACACTCGCGTCAAGGATCTGAGCGATGACGACCTCGCCAAGCTGCGGGTCTACATCGAGGAGAACTTCAAGGTCGAGGGTGACCTTCGCCGCGAGGTGAACGCCGACATCCGTCGGAAGATCGAGATCGGGTGCTACGAGGGCCTTCGCTGGCGTCGCGGACTTCCCGTCCGTGGTCAGCGGACCAAGACGAACGCCCGCACCCGCAAGGGTCCGAAGAAGACGGTCGCCGGCAAGAAGAAGGCTGGCAAGAAGTGAGCGTCCAGGGCAAGAAGGTCGTGCGGATGGGCGGCGTTCACCGCCGCGGCTCGGCTTGTGTCTCGCCCAAGGCGCTCTACGCCCGCCCGATGGCGCTCCGCAACCTGTACACCGACGCCGGTTCGATCATCCGGCGCGGACAGGCCGAAGCGGTCGCCGCTCACCAAGAGAACGCGCGCTAACAGGAGAACCCTCAGAACATGCCACCGAAGTCTCGTACTGCGGCGGGGGCCAAGAAGGTCCGCCGTAAGGAAAAGAAGAATGTCGCGCACGGTCACGCGCACATCAAGAGCACCTTCAACAACACCATCGTCTCGATCACGGACCCGACCGGTGCCGTGATCGCGTGGGCGTCGAGTGGTCACGTGGGCTTCAAGGGCTCGCGTAAGTCCACCCCGTTCGCCGCGCAGATGGCCGCCGAGAACGCCGCCCGCAAGGCTGCCGAGCACGGCATGAAGAAGGTCGACGTTTTCGTGAAGGGCCCGGGTTCGGGCCGCGAGACGGCGATCCGCTCGCTGCAGGCGGCCGGCCTCGAGGTCGGCACCATCCAGGACGTGACCCCGCAGCCTCACAACGGCTGCCGCCCGCCCAAGCGGCGCCGGGTCTGAGGAACGGGGAGGAGTAAGAAGAAATGGCTCGTTACACCGGCCCCGCGACGCGTATTTCGCGTCGCCTCAAGGTTGACCTCATCGGCGGCGACCAGGCTTTCGAGCGTCGCCCCTATCCGCCCGGCCAGCACGGCCGTGGCCGGATCAAGGAGTCCGAGTACCTCCTGCAGTCGCAGGAGAAGCAGAAGGCTCGTTACACGTACGGCGTTCTCGAGCGTCAGTTCGTCCGGTACTACAAGGAAGCCGTCCGGCGTCCGGGTAAGACCGGTGAGAACCTGCTGCAGATCCTCGAGTCCCGTCTGGACAACGTGATCTACCGCGCCGGCATCGCCCGCACCCGCCGTCAGGCGCGTCAGCTGGTGAGCCACGGCCACTTCGTGGTCAACGGCGTCAAGGTCAACGTCCCGTCCTACCAGGTCACGAAGTGGGACATCATCGACGTGCGGCCGAAGTCGTTCGCGATGCTGCCCTTCGTCGCGGCCAAGGAGTCCTTCGGCGAACGTCCCGTTCCCGCGTGGCTCCAGGTTGTTCCGTCCAATCTCCGTGTGCTGGTCCACCAGCTCCCGGAGCGCGCTCAGATCGACGTTCCGGTTCAGGAACAGCTGATCGTCGAGCTCTACTCGAAGTGATCCATCGCCGGGCCGGAGATCCTCCGGCCCGGCGTGGGTTCGCGCGGCGGCGTTCAGAATGCGCCGCCGCGTCGCCATCCCTTTCGGTGTCATATGGCGGGCGCCGTTTGGAAAGGAATTAGGAAAGATGCTGATTTCCCAGCGACCGGCTCTCGGCGAAGAGACGGTCAACGAGACCCGCTCCCGGTTCACCATCGAACCGCTGGAGCCCGGCTTCGGCTACACGCTCGGCAACTCGCTGCGTCGTACGCTGCTGTCGTCCATTCCGGGCGCGGCCGTGACGAGCATCCGCATCGACGGCGTGCTGCACGAGTTCACCACCGTTCCCGGGGTGAAGGAAGACGTCACCGACATCATCCTGAACCTCAAGGAGCTCGTGGTCTCCTCGGAAGAGGACGAGCCGGTCACCATGTACCTGCGCAAGCAGGGCCCCGGTGAGGTCACCGCCGCCGACATCGTGCCCCCGGCCGGTGTCACCGTGCACAACCCGGATCTGCACATCGCGTCGCTGAACGGCAAGGGCAAGCTCGAGATCGAGCTCGTCGTCGAGCGCGGCCGCGGTTACGTTCCGGCCCTGCAGAACAAGCAGGCGGGCGCGGAGATCGGCCGGATCCCGGTCGACTCCATCTACTCCCCGGTGCTGAAGGTGACCTACAAGGTCGAGGCGACCCGTGTCGAGCAGCGCACCGACTTCGACAAGCTGATCCTGGACGTGGAGACGAAGCCGTCGATCACGCCGCGGGACGCTGTCGCGTCGGCCGGTAAGACGCTGGTGGAACTGTTCGGTCTCGCGCGCGAGCTGAACGTCGACGCCGAGGGCATCGAGATCGGCCCGTCGCCGCAGGAGGCGGACACCATCGCCGCCTACGCGATGCCGATCGAGGACCTGGACCTCACCGTCCGGTCGTACAACTGCCTCAAGCGCGAGGGCATCCACACCGTCGGCGAACTGGTCTCGCGCAGCGAGGCCGACCTGCTGGACATCCGCAACTTCGGTGCGAAGTCGATCGACGAGGTCAAGCTCAAGCTCGTCGGTCTCGGCCTCGCGCTGAAGGACAGCCCGCCCGGGTTCGACCCGACCGCGGCCGCGGCCAGCTACGACGGTGAAGGCTGGTCCGAGGGCGTCGACAGCATCACGGACGGAATTTCGGACAACGGCCACGACGATGGCCAGGACTACGCAGAGACGGAGCAGCTGTAAGGCCAGCTACGGCTCCCTCACCGGTAGGGGTGGGGGAGCCCCGGCCTCCAGCTGTGAGCTGAACGAGGAGAACCGATGCCCACCCCCACAAAGGGACCCCGTCTCGGCGGGTCGCCCGCGCACGAGCGGCTGATCCTGGCCAACCTGGCCACCCAGCTGTTCGAGCACGGCAAGATCACGACGACCGAGGCGAAGGCCCGGCGGGTGCGCCCGCTGGCCGAGAAGCTGATCACGAAGGCGAAGCGGGGCGACCTGCACAACCGTCGTCAGATCCAGCGCATCGTGCGCGACAAGGACGTCGTGCACAAGCTGATCGCCGAGATCGGTCCGTTCTTCGCGGAGCGTCCGGGTGGCTACACCCGGATCACCAAGACGATGGCGCGCAAGGGCGACAACGCCCCCATGGCCGTCATCGAGCTGGTGGCCGAGAAGACCGTCACCGCCGAGGCCGAGGCCGCGCGCAAGACGAAGTTCGCCAAGGACGAGCCGAAGGCTGCCGCCCCGGCCGCCGAGGAGACCACCGACGCCCCTGAGGTTGCCGACACGGCCGCCACCGAGGCTCCGGAGGCCACCGAGGCTCCCGCCGCCGACGAGGCCGCTGAGGCCCCCGCCGCGGACGCGGACAGCAAGAAGGACTGACGTCCTGACGGCACCGAACACCCCGGACGAGCCCGCCACTCCCACTGCGGAGGGCGGGCTCGTTCGTCTGCGTCTGGATGTTTCCTACGACGGCACCGATTTCTCCGGCTGGGCGCGGCAGCCCGGGCGGCGCACGGTGCAGGGACTCCTAGAAGAGGCGCTCGCGAAGCAGCCTCCAGGGGCCTCGGTGCCGAAGTCCGTCGTCGTCGCCGGCCGCACCGATGCCGGTGTGCACGCCGCCGGCCAGGTGGTCCATGTCGACGTGTCGCCTTTAGCGGGCAAAACGCGATCCGGCCGCCTGGAACTGGACGAGCAGGGCATTCCTGACCTGGGGCGGATGCTTCACCGCTGGAATCGGTACCTGCCGGGTGACGTGCGGGTGCTGGACGCCCGAGTGGCCGCACCCGGATTCGACGCGCGGTTCTCGGCCGTGCGGCGTCACTATCGCTACCGCGTTTCGGACGCGCCGTGGGGCGTGGATCCGTTGAGGCGTCACGACACCCTGGCTTGGGGGCGTCCGCTCTCGATCGACGCGATGAACGAGGCGTCGGAGTCTCTCTTGGGGCTTCAGGACTTCGCGGCCTTCTGCAAGCAGCGTGAAGGCGGGACGACTATTCGCGAGCTGCAGAAGCTCGTCTGGAAGCGGACCGGACCGCACGCTGTCGAGGTCGACGTCTCCGCTGACGCGTTCTGCCACTCGATGGTGCGCAGCCTGGTGGGGGCACTGCTTTTGGTCGGTGACGGCCGTCGTCCGCTGGACTGGCCCGGTGGCGTCCTGGAGAGCCGGACGCGGGACAGCGCTGTCGCTCCCGCACATGGCCTTACGCTGATGGCCGTCGACTACCCGCCGGATACCGAACTCGCGGCCCGGGCCGATCAAACGCGCGCCATGCGCACCCCCTCCTGACCCGGACGTGGCGCAGTTAGCGGGCTAATCGCGCCGCGTCGGGCACGCCAGACGGCGTCGACGATGCCCTTGAAGTCGTTCGCCAGGTCTTCCGCGGTGACGATGACGAAGCGCCAGCCCTCGGCTTCCACGCGTCTTCGGCGTCTGCGATCGTGGGCTCGTTGTTCTGGCGTGTTGTGCCATCGGCCGTCGTATTCGATGGCGACCTTGTGCTCCTTGTCTCCAAGGTCGAGGCGAGCGATGAAGTGGCCTGTGCGGGAGAAGACCTCGACCTGGGGCGTCGCCGTAATGCCGCCGGCGGCCAGCACGATGCGGACTTCCGATTCCGGGGGCGATTCCGCGCGAGGGTCGGACAGCCGTAAAGCATGTCTGGCCAAGCGGATTCCTCGATTGCGACGACCGTAGAACTCCCGGTTGAGAAGCAGATCGCTCAACTTCTCGGCTCTCATGAACTGGTCCAGATCCGGGACGCCGATGCGGAGCCGTCGCACCCACCCGGATTTGCGAGGAGAAAGCCGGAGTAGCAGGTCCAGTGCGACTCGGGTCCTCCGCGCGATACGAATGCCGTTCCACGGCTTCGATTCTTCTGGCTTGATCTCGGTGCGTCGGACCTTGATGCCGACTATCGGGCCGAAGCGTTGTTTCTCCGGTACGACCATCTCGACCGGATCATGGGGTTTGGCCAGCTCGACGCCTTGCACGGTCGCGGCCGATCGGCCGGTCAGCACGGCCTCCGGCGGCGCCAGCAAAGCGGCGCCACGGCAACGCAGCTCGTGTGTGACCTCGACATCAGCGCGCGTGTAGACGTCCTGGAACAGCCTGCGGACGCTGGAACCACGCAGCTGGCTCGCCGTGATGAGGCCCGCCTTGCGCGCAACCGAGCCGCGGAAGACGTCGGGGAGATGAGATGAATCGAAGGGTCTGGTCATGCCGACACAGTGATCGAGAAGACCGACAACCCAAGGCCGTCCCGGCCTCTCAGGGCCTACTTATCCACAAGCCCCCGCTTGTCCACAGCTCGCGCGATTGCCCCTTGACAGCCGAACTCCCGACCCGCTTCCCGCGCCAGGTCGACTTTAGCCCCCTAATCGTGACGCGGGCCGGACGCAAAACGGGGGCACTGTCCGATGTGGACAATGCCCCCGCAGAGCACGGTTAGCCCGCTAAAGTCGCCGCGGCCGGTTAGTCGCCGCGGCGTACTGGGCCCAGCAGTTGCTGTTCTTTCGCGGTGGTGACGAGGCGAAGCGGGCGCCACAGGTTCCGGCCCAGGGCGACGACCTGGTCGTCCTTCAGCGTCGTGAGCTGCTTCATCATCTGCGGCGGGAGCCGCCAGATCCGCGCGGCCAGCTCGGCCTGCCCCGGCGGAAGCCGCTGCATCAGCACCAGGTCGGCCGCGTTCGCGGTCGCCCCGGCCTGCGGGTGCAGGTACGGCAGCACGTAGACCGTCGTCTGCCACGGCGAACGCGGCGGGAACAGGTCCTGCGGTGTCGGGCCGCCGTCGGTCACCACCAGCAGCGGCGCGTCCTCGGACGGGCGCGGGAGGTCGACCGGCGACAGCCGCCGGATCTGCACCAGCGGCGAAGGCCTGCCGTTGGGCTGGTTTCCCGCGGCCTGCGGGAGAACCTGCCACGCGGCCGGGCGACCGGTCGCCACGACGACCCACGCCCCGACCGCCATCGCCCGCAGCGCGACCTGGCGAGCCAGGTACAGGCCACCGACCAGCACGATCCGGGTCGGCGTCGAACGCAGCGCGGAGATCGTCAGCGGTTCGCCCTTGAGCCCGGAGCCGAGGACGATCCCGCCCCGGTCGCCGGACGGGCTGATCGCGTCGAGCATGGCCGGGTCGACGGTGAATTCCGGGGCGACACCGGTGCTCTGGCCTGCGTCGCGCATGCGGGTGCTCATGCCGTGCCTCCGATCGGCAAAGTCGCGGAGAACCCGGAGATCTGCATGCCCCGCAACGGCGTCAGCGCCACACCCAGCTTGTCCGAGACACTCTGCAGCCGCTGGTCGGCGGCGTCCAGTTCACGCGGGTTCCGCGCGCTCAGGCGAACGATTCCCCGCAGCCCGATCTTGCCCTCGTCCGCGGACGGCGAGATCGACATCGCCACCGTCGCCGACAGCGCGCGGACACTGGTCAGCGCGTTCAGGCTGCCGCTGATCTTGCCCTTCGGCCAGCTGGTGATCGCGTAGCTCGCGTGCCCGATGCCCGCCGCGGTGACGCCGGTCCAGCGCTCCTGCAGACCGACTTTCGCGGGCGAACCGGCGACCGCGGTCAGTTCCGCGGCCGAAATGCTGGACCGCAGCAGCTCGTCCGGGTCGAGTGGCCGGGTCGGCACGCCCTGCGACTCCAAGGCGTTGCGCACTCGCGACAGCGCGCCGATCAGCGCGCGATGCGCACCGACGACGCCGCCGCCGCGTTCGCGGATCGCGGCCGGGCACCGGCGCGGGTCGAGCCGGATGGCGACCCACGTCGTCCGCCGCGCGGCCGCGGGAAGCGGCCCGAGCACCTCCATGTAGGAGCTGAGCGCGGGCGAGTCCGACGGAAGCGCGGCGCTACCGGGGTAGCAGTGCCAGATCATCTGGATCGAGTCGAGGACCACACCGCGGTCCTCGAGGCACGGGGCGAGCGCGGACAGCGGCAGGCTCGGCGCGCCGCCCGCCTGGGTGATCAGCGCGGGCGCGGGCTCGACGAGCAGGACCGCGGTCCACGTCCCGTCGTTCCACGCGAGGCCGACCTGCTGGCGTTCGTGGTCCACACCGTGCGCGACGACGAGGTCGGGAACGGCGAGCCGGAGCAGGTTGACCCTGGCGTCGTCGGGGCCGGTGACGGCGTCCTCTTCGGCGGCCAGCGATTCGATGCTGCTCGGCGGAAGCGGATTCGCCACCCGGTCGTGTGAGCGGAACGTGTACCGCATGGTGAGTCCAGCCCATTGGGTGAACCAGCGGCCGCCCCAGCGCAGGAACGCGATGATGATCGCGAAGCCGAGCACGCCGATCGCGATCCACTTCAGCTTCATGTCGATCGCGAGCAGGACGAGGCCGATCGCGAGCCCGAGTTCGAGCACGACCAGGTTCGCCACCGGCAGCGGGCCGAGGTTGATCCCGCCGGTGCGGCGCCGCGTGGGCGCGGCGATCCGAGTCGCCGGAGCGGGCGGGGGGCCGGACTGCGGACCGGGGCCGCCGGACGGAGGACCGCCCGGGCCGCCTGGCCCACCGGGACCTCCCGGACCCCCGGGACCACCAGGTCCGCCGGGACCACCAGGCCCCTTGGGGCCGCCGGGTCCTCCCGGACCACCGGGGCCGCCGCCGGGACCCTGCGGTCCGCCGGGCCCTCCAGGGCCTCCGGGGCCGCCAGGACCGCGAGGAACACCGGGACCGCCCTGGCCTCCGGCCGGGCCGCCCGGACCACCCGGTCTCCCGGGCCTCGGCGGTGGCCCCGGCGGACGACCAGGAGGTTGCGGCCCCGGAGGGCCGGGCGGACGTGGAGGAGTGGTGACGGACATCCGCGCTTTCTCTTCCCCTCGTGCGTGCTGCGTACCCGGAAAGCCGGTCCCGAGGAACTCGACCCTAGCTGGAGTTGGTAGAAACCCCACACCAGACGGTCCCCGTACGGCTATCCTGCGGAACCGTACCGCGACGGGGAGGACTGTAGGTCGAGAATGCCATCAACACCGACTACTAAGTCTCAAGTTCAGGCTTATCAGTTCGTTCTGCGCCGGATGCAATCCGCGCTGGTCCGTCGCGATGCCGTCATGCTCCATGACCCGATGCGCACGCACACGCGCGCCACCATCGTGGGGGTCGTGCTGGCCGCGCTGGGCGTCCTGGTCTTCGTCATCTGGGGACTCCTGAGCCCGAAGCCCTCGGTGCCCGAGGCGGGCAACATCGTCATCGGGGAACAGTCCGGAACGGTGTACGTCGTCGCGGGGAACCCGAAGAAACTCGTCCCGACCTTCAACCTCGCCTCCGCGCGGCTGCTGATCATCGCGCAGTCGAAGCAGGGGGCGCAGCAGGCGGGGACCAAGCCTTCCGGGCCGCAGCAGGCTTCCGAAGTGAAGAACCCCACAGTCGTCTCGGACGAACAGCTCAAGAACATCCCCCGCGGTCAGCTCATGGGCATTCCCAACGGCCCGCAGCTGATGCCGACGGAGACCCAGCGCGTCAGCCCGGACTGGGGCGTGTGCGACGAGGTCATGTACGACCCGTCGGTGCCGAAGCCCGATCTGACGAAGACGGAGACGACCGTCTACGCGGGTGTGAAGCAGCTCGGGAACCGTGAGCTCGGTCAGAACGAGGCGCTGATGGTCAAGGGCGCCAACGGCAGGACGTATCTGGTCTACCGGCTGGCAGCGAACCCCAACCTGCCGAACGCCAACGCCGTCAAGGCCGAGATCAAGCCCGAATCGAGCGCCGTGCTTTCCGCGCTGAAGCTGCCGGACCAGCCGCGCGGGATCTCCCAGGGTCTGCTGGACGCGATTCCCGAGGTGCCCGAGCTGAAGCTGCCGGACGTCGAGGGCAAGGGGGGGACCCCCAACTATGAGATCGAAGGCCTGAAGGTCGGCGACGTCTTCTCCACGGAGCAGGCCGACGGCCGGAAGGACTTCCACCTCATCCTGCGGCAAGGGATCCAGTCCATCTCGTCCGCGGTCGCGGACATCGTCCAGACCGGCAAGAACGACGGCAGCACCTCGGTGATGTCCGTGGCGCAGGGCAAGATCCGCAACGTCACGCGGGTGACCACGGGACAGGACGGCTTCGTCGGGCTCGACGCGTACCCCCAGGCCGTCCCGACGGTGCTCAACGCGACCCAAGGTTCCCGGGTCTCCTGCCTGAGCTGGTCCATCACCGGCGAAGGTGCCAGCCGGGACGCCCACACCGCTGTCTACGTCGACGACAAGCTGCCCAAGGGCAGGAACGCCGACCGGTCCGCGCCCGGCATCAAGATCGGTACTCCCGGCCCGGCCGGCGCGCCGATCAACAGCTTCTACATGGACCCCGGCCTCGCGGCGGTCGTCCAGTCGTCGACCGGCAAAGAGACCTTCGACAAGGGACCGATCCAGCTGATCTCCGATCGCGGTATCCGCTACGGCGTCCCCGACGCCGTGACAGCGGATTCGATCGGGCTCAACAAGCGCGTTCCCGCGCCCGAGTCCATCATCCGGATCCTGCCGACCGGCGCTTCGCTGAACACGCAGGACGTGCTTCGCACCTTCGACACGGTGCCGATCGACGACAGGGCGGGCTCGGTCGCCACACAGTCACAGCAGGCTCCCGCGGGCAACTGATCGCGGGAACCCGTTGGACGGCGCGCGCGTCTCAACGCCCAAGCGGTATCGGGTGAGTGGAGGGTGCAGTGGCCGGCCTGAAGATCGACGGCACCGTCGTCGTTGACTATGCGAAGCGGGTGGACGCGGCCGCCGGAGAGCTCGATCTGGCGGCCGCCGAGGTGACCGGGGACGGCGTCACCGTCGAGTCCTTTGGCGCGCTGGGGGAGGAATTGGGCCTTGGCGTGTCTTACGGACGTGCGGCCGAGGCCATCCGGCGTCAGCTGGAGGAAGGCGCGGCCGCTCTGCGGTCGGCGTCCGAGGCCCTGCACACGGTGACCGCGCGGCACGCCGGGCACGACGAAGAGGCCGCCCAGATGATCAAACGCGCCGTGGAGCTCTGAACCGCATGATCGCCGAGTCGGAGAACCCGACCGATTCCATCCCGCACCCGAAGGCCGCCCGCGCCGCCGCTCCCGAGCCGGCGCCGGACCCGAGCGCGTTTAGCCCGCTAAACGCGACGGGGTCGGGCGGTGAGGACCTGGTCGAGGCCGCGGCGCCTCATCTCGCCTTCGTCTCCGAGCTGTCCGGCCATCTGGGACTGATCGACCCTGTCGAGGCCTACCTGACCCCGCTGGCGGGGCGCTGGGAGGACCTCAGGGAAGAAGCGGACAGGCTCCGGAAAGCGGCGGCGACCGCGGGCACCGTCTCGAAAGAACTGTCGGAAGACCTTGGCCGCCTCGACGCGGGATGGTCCGGAAAGGACGCCGACGCGTTCGTCGCGTACATCGGTGACATCAAGATCGCGGGCACCGACGTCGAAGAGGCCCTCACCACGCTGGCGGGTTCGCTCGACGAGCTGGTGCTGTCGATCCGGCGCATCCTGACCGACCTCGTCGAGGTCCTGGTCGACACGGCCGAGCTGACCTCCGAGACCGCGATGCTGCCGGTCGGCGGTGTCCGGCGGGCGCGGACCCAGCTGGAAGAGGCTCAGGAGTCGGCCAAGGCGCTCTTCGAAGCCGGCCGCAACGTCATCGAAGGCTTCGTTCGCCTTTGTGACGGCGTCGACGATCCCGACGGTGCGTCGCGGAGCATCGAGATCGCCCACCGGTTTCCGCAGGACGAGTTCAAGCTCAACGACGAGTCCGAGCCGGCGAGCGCGCCTGCTCGGGAGAAGGCCGCTGAGAAGTCCGCCGAGGCGGATTCCGGTACCGAGTCGGAGGAGCAGTCGACGTCGCCGTCCGCGGCCGATCCCGGCGACGGCCGGAAGACCGGATCGCACGAACCGCTGATCGAGCAAGGTCAGGCGCCGATCCCGGAGGTCGCGCCCGTGCAGGCCGCGCCTGCTCAGGGACAGGCCGCGGGGTCGGGCTCGGCGATGATGCCGATGGGGATGGCGCCCATGATGGGGATGGGCGCCGGCGGGGGAGGCGGGACCGCGCACCAGTCGAAGACACGGCCCGCCTCGAAGCCGTCCGATGTGGTCGGTGAGCCCGGTCAGGTCGTCCCGCCCGTGATCGGCGAGGACGACGCCCCGAAGAAACCCGCTCCGAAGCCCAAACCCGCCAAGTAGGTGCCCCCACAGGCGGCGCGACTTTAGCGGGCTAATCGTGA
>NZ_MUXN01000014.1:0-56906 GCF_001995215.1 Amycolatopsis azurea DSM 43854 | reverse complement strand
GGATCACGATTAGCCCGCTAAACGCAAGTGCGTCCTACGGGGACTTGCGGCCGGTGGCGGTGGTCGGCCGGTTCCGGCGGACCGAGTGCACCACGAACAGCGTGACGAGCAGGGCCACCAGGCCCCCGCCGGTCCCGGCGAGCGCGACGATCATCGGGGCGGAATCGCGGTCGTTCGACGGCGGCAGGTTCGCGGGCAGCGGGACCGCCTTGGCCTTGTCCGCCTCCGACGGCACGATCGCCGTCAGCGCCGCGATCGGGTCGATGACCCCGAAGCCGACGAAGTTGTCCCGGCCGCCAGGCGCCGCGGGGTGCTGCGCCGTCGCCTTGATCCGGTTCATCACCTCACGGGCTTTCAGCCCGGGGAACTTCGCGCGCACAAGGGCTGCCAGTCCGGCGACGTACGGGGCGGCGAAGCTGGTCCCCTGGATGGCTCCGGGGTCCTTGCCGCCTTCGATGGTCAGGTTGGCCAGACTGCTCGACCCCTCCGCGGGGTCCAGCGAGATGATCTTGGTGCCCGGAGCGGCGACGCTGACCCACGGCCCGTTGACGCTGAAGTCCGCGACGCCGCCGGTGTCGTCGATCGCCGCGACGGACAGCACGTCGTCGGAGAACCATGGCGGCGTGACGATCATCTTGGGGGACTTGGGATCCGGCTGGTCGTTCTGCGGGCACTTGTCACCGACGTTGCCCGCCGCCGCGACCACGACCACGTTCTGCTTGACGGCGTAGTTCACCGCGGCCTGCAGTTGCTGTTCACCCAAGGTGATCTTGCCGTCGGCCTGCCGGCAGTTGTCGACCGACATGTTGATGACCTGGGCGCCCTTGTCGACGGCCCGGACCACAGCCTGCGCGAGCGTCTTGAGCGTGCCCGCGGTCTTGCCCTGCTCTTGCTGGCGTCCGCCCTTGTCCTGCCCCGGCGCCGTTCCGTCCGCCGCTCCGCCGACTGCGCCGTTTCCCTGTGATGAAGGCGGAAGCTCCGA
Organism: Amycolatopsis azurea DSM 43854; assembly: GCF_001995215.1. Lineage (GTDB taxonomy): Bacteria > Actinomycetota > Actinomycetes > Mycobacteriales > Pseudonocardiaceae > Amycolatopsis > Amycolatopsis azurea. The sequence continues at coordinate 55,924 of NZ_MUXN01000014.1, read as the reverse complement.
GCCCGGCTGGTTGTTCGACGACCCGGGCGGGGCGGCGCTGGACGAAGGCGGAGGAGGCGGCGGCTCGGCCTTCTTCTCCGCCTCCTCGTAGTTCTGGCTCGACTGCCGGATGGACATGATCGTGGCGTCCGGCGCGACCCCTCGGAAACCGATGGTCGCGTCGGGCGGGTTCGCCGCGATGATCCCCGCCACCTCGGTGCCGTGGCCGTCGCAGTCCTCGAGTCCCGGCTGCTTGCCGCTGGGAGTCGCGACGTAGTCGCCACCCGATTCGACAGGATTCTTGAAGTAAGGGTGCGCGGTGACGCCGGTGTCGATCACGGCGACCTTGACGCCGCCGCCGATCGAATCGGTGGCGCCGCGCATCAGCTCGTGGACCTTCTGGATCTGCAGGTATTCCTGACCCCACGGCCGGCTCTTGATGTCGACCTGGTCGCCGCCGAGTTTGCTGCGCTGGACGCACTCGGTTTTCTTCTCGTAGGTCTTGTCCGGCTTGCCCTCGTCGTTCGGCTTCTTGGACTCGTCCACCGGGGGCGGAGTCGCGTAGTAACCACCGGCGTCGGGCGCGACACTGCTTTGCTGCGCCCACGCCGGAAGCGCCACCGACGCCGGCGAGAGAACACCGATACCGGCCGCCAGCAGCACCGTTCCGGTACGTCCGGCGAGGCCGAGGTGGCGGACGCGCGTCCCCCTGGACTTCCGCGCTGCGGCCATCAGAGCATCATCCGATCGGGTCGTCACTTGAAATTGAGGTGGCGCAGCGTCGTGTAGAGATCCATGACGCCGAGCGCCAGCGGGAGCACTGTCGCGATGAAGACGGCCTCGAAGATCTCCACGGTCCGCCGCAGCGGCGGCGAGAAGCGCTGGTTCGGGAAGATCACGCCGACCACGAGCGCGCCGGCTCCGATCAGCAGCAGCGCGCCGAACACGAACAGGACGCGGTTCAGCGGGCTCGCCGACCACATCCAGCCGAGCAGGATGCCCGCGCCGGACACCATGCCGGTGGTCAGCAGCGCGATGGCCTGCGCGCCGTTCGCGTACGCCCGGGCCCTCAGGAGCAGGACCAACGTGGCGATCACGCCGAGGATCGGGCCGAAGACCGTGGGCGACGTCGAAGCGATGATCGCGAACAGCGCGGTGGCCGCGCCGCAGCCGGTCAGCAGGCCGGTCATGTACTCGTGCGCGACCGCGGTGCGGCGTTCGATGGCGCGGTAGTCCGGGAAGCCCGAGTCTTCCTTGAGTTCTTCGGCGCTGCCGGGGACGTGCGGTGTCGGCAGCGCGGCGAGCTTGATCGTCGCGCGCGGCAGGAGCGAGATGCAGGCCAGCGAGAACGCGGTGGCGCCCGCGGCGATCCCGGCGATCGGGGTGTCGATCAGTGTCGCGGCCAGGAACGTCAGCGCGGAGATCGTCGCCGTCGTCGCGGCCGCGATGAAGGTGGTGATCCCGTGCCCGATGACGAGGATGCAGACCGCCGCCACGATGATCACGAGAGTGCTCGCGAGCAGCAGGTTCGCCCACAGGGACAGCCCAGGCACGATGTAGAAGCCGCTGACGAATGCCAGCGGGAGGCCGCCTGTCGCGGCGATCAGCACGCCCGTCGCCTCAGCTTGGTAGGCCTTGGCCAGTGTCGCGCCGACGGCGACGCACGCGATCGCGCCGACACCGCCCGCGATCGCGGCTGCGAGCGCGTTGCCGCCGTAGAACGACCCGCTGGTGAAGAGCGCGAGGGCCGAGAAGAACAGCGCCAGGCCGCCCGCGATGTGCCCGAAGCGGCGCGCCGTCTCCTTGGTCCACGGACGGAAGCTGTCCGGGGACGACTCCGCGATCGCGTCGACGACGTCGTCGTACAGCGGCGGAGGCGGGTTCTCGTTGCGTTTGCGCAGCTGGAGCAGTTCGCCGTCGACGACTCCGAGGGACGCGAGGGTCCGGCTCGGGTCGAGCGGCGCGTCGCCCAGCTTCGCCAATGCCCAGCCGCCGTGGCGGGCGCCGCCGTCCGGCGTCGCCTCCTTCGCCATCTCCAACAGCATGGGCAGCAGATCCGCCACCGCGACGTCAGCCGGCAAAGCCACGTCGATCCGGGTGCGTGGCGCGACCACCGTCACCCTGCTGAATACCGTCGTGCCCGTTGCCACTGCCTTCCCCCTGCCCTGAGAGTCTGGTCCCCGGGGAACCTATACCGAACCCGGGTGCCCACATCATCGACTGTCGGAAAAAGACCGGCAAAAGTAAGAGAGACGACCTCCGGACCCCCTGTGCCCGGTTGCCGGCGCGGCGACTTTAGCGGGCTAACCGTGACGCTTAGCGGCCCTAAGCATCTCGGTCGCCCCCAGAGCCCGGATCGCGATTAGGGGGCTAAACGCACGTCGGGCGTCGGGGCGCCGGATCGCACTTAGGCCGCTAAACGCACGTCGGCGGAGCCGGAGCCCTAGACTTCCGGGCATGCGTATGGTCCCGGCAGGGGCCGTTCTCGGCGTTGTCCGGATTTCACCGGCCACGTTCGATAGGTTGTCTCGCGCACCCGTACGCGCACCAACGGTGGCCGCCATCGTCGAGTTTGAAGAGGGGTCCTTCGATGAGCACGCTGCAGTTCAAGAAGTCACCGCGCCTGGCGGCGCCGCGGCCGCCGGGCGGCGAGGTGCATCTCGAACCGCCGCCTGAGGTGCCGCGCACCATCCCGGGCAACATCGTCATGAAGCTGCTCCCGGCGGTGATGATCGTCGCTTCCCTCGGGATGATGGTCTTCATGTTCACCACCGGTGGACGCAATCCCATGATGATGATGATGGGCGGCATGATGGTGCTCAGCACCGTCGGCATGATGGCCGGCGGTGGGGGCAAGGGCGGCGGCGCCAAAAAGGCCGAGATGGACGAGGACCGCAAGGACTACCTGCGCTACCTCGGCCAGATGCGCGACAGGGCCCGCGAGGCCATGGTCGACCAGCGCGCCGCTCTCGAGTGGGTCCACCCCGACCCGCAGACGATGTGGTCACTGGCCGCGAGCCGCCGCATGTGGGAACGCCGCCAGAACGACCAGGACTTCCTCCACCTCCGCGTCGGCCGCAGCTCGCACCGTCTCGCGACGCGGCTCGTGCCGCCGCAGACCGGCCCGGTCGACGAACTGGAGCCGATCGCCACGCTGGCCCTGCGCCGGTTCGTCCGCGCGCACTCGATCGTCCCGGACCTGCCGACCCAGATCACCCTCCGCGGGTTCGCCGCGGTCAGCATGCAGGGCGACCGCGGCCTCACCCGCGGCCTCACCCGCGCGATGCTGGCCCAGCTGGTCACCTTCCACAGCCCCGACGACGTCCTCATCGCGGTCGCGACCGCGGGCCGCGCCAAGGAGGAGTGGGAGTGGGCGAAGTGGCTGCCGCACGCCCAGCACCCGGCGCTCGCCGACGGCATCGGCCAGCTGCGGATGATGGCCGGTTCCCTCGCGCAGATCGAGCAGTGGCTCGACGAGGAACTCCGTGACCGCCAGCGGTTCTCCCGCAACGCGACGCCCGCCCCGGACCAGCCGCACATCGTCATCATCGTCGACGACGCCGAGGTCACCCGCGAAGAGCAGATCATCCTCGAAGAGGGTCTGGTCGGCGTCACCCTGATCGACCTTTCCGACTCCATCGGCAACCTCGCGGCCCGTCGCGGTCTGCGGCTGGTCGTCGAGGAAGACCGTCTCGGCGCGCGCAGTGCCGGCGGTGTCGAGTGGTTCGGCCGCCCGGACACGCTCAGCGTCGTCGAGTCCGAAGCCCTCGCTCGCCTCCTCGCCCCGTACCGCGTCGGCACCGCCGCGCAGGACGCCGCCGAGGAAGAGCCGCTGCTGTCCAACCCCGGTCTGCTCGAACTGCTGGGCATCCCCGGCGACCCGATGACCTTCGACGTCCAGCAGGCCTGGCGGCCGCGCCCGGTGCGGGACCGCTACCGCGTCCCGTTCGGCGTCGGCGAATACGGCCAGCCGGTCGAGCTGGACATCAAGGAAGCCGCGATGGAGGGCATGGGCCCGCACGGCCTGTGCATCGGGGCGACCGGTTCCGGTAAGTCGGAGTTCCTCCGGACGCTGGTGCTGGGCATGCTCGCCACGCACTCGTCGAGCACGCTGAACTTCGTCCTCGTCGACTTCAAGGGTGGTGCGACGTTCCTCGGTCTGGACGCCGCCCCGCACGTTTCCGCGGTCATCACCAACCTCGCGGACGAAGTCACGCTGGTCGACCGTATGAAGGACGCGCTGGCCGGTGAGATGAACCGCCGCCAGGAAGCGCTGAAGAACGGCGGTAACTTCAAGAACGTCTGGGAGTACGAGAAGGCCCGCGAGAACGGCGCCGACCTCGACCCGCTGCCCGCGCTCTTCATCGTCTGTGACGAGTTCTCCGAGCTGCTGGCCGCGAAGCCGGACTTCATCGACCTGTTCGTCGCCATCGGCCGTCTGGGCCGGTCGCTGCAGATGCACATGCTCCTCGCGTCGCAGCGGCTGGAAGAGGGAAAGCTGCGCGGTCTCGACTCGCACCTCTCCTACCGCATCGGTCTGAAGACCTTCTCCGCCGCGGAATCCCGGGCCGCGATCGGCGTGCCCGACGCGTTCGAGCTGCCGTCCGTCCCCGGTGGCGGTTACCTCAAGTACGACACTTCGACGCTGGTCCGCTTCAAGGCCTCGTACGTCTCGGGCCCGTACCGGCCCGCGGGCATCAAGGCGGCGGGCCCGGTCGCGACCGTGGTCCGCGCCGACAAGCGCCCGCAGCTGTTCGTCCCGGACTTCGTCGAACTGCCGAAGGAACCGGAGCCGCAGCAGATCGAGGCCGCGCCGGTGGAAGAGGCCAAGTCGGAGGAGGCCGTCGAGCCCAGTGAGCTCGACGTGATCGTGTCCCGGCTGATCGGCCAGGGCCCGCCCGCGCACGAGGTCTGGCTCCCGCCGCTCAAGGAGCCGAACTCGCTCGACACCCTGCTGCCGAACCTGAACCCCACCGACGACCGCGGTCTTTCCCCGGTCGGGTTCTTCGGCAACGGACGGCTGCAGGTGCCGATGGGCATCGTCGACCGCCCGTACGAGCAGCGTCGTGACCTGCTGTGGGCCGACTTCTCCGGTGGTGCCGGGCACGGTGTGATCGTCGGCGGTCCGCAGTCGGGCAAGTCGACCATGCTCCGGACGCTGATCATGTCGATGGCGCTGACCCACACCCCCGAGGAAGCGCAGTTCTACGCTCTCGACCTCGGTGGCGGTACGTTGGCCGGTCTCCAGGGCCTGCCGCACGTCGGTGGTGTCGCCGTCGCCCGGCGCGAGCCCGACAAGGCCCGCCGGATCGTGGCCGAGCTGACCACCCTGCTCACCGAGCGGGAAGGCCGGTTCGGTGCGATGGGCATCGACTCGATGAACGAGTTCCGCAACCGCAAGCGGCGCGGCGAGATCAAGCCCGAAGAAGACGCCTTCGGCGACGCGTTCCTGATCGTCGACAACTGGAAGGCGCTGCGGGACGACTTCGACGAGCTGGAGACCTCGATCACCAAGCTCGCCACCCAGGGTCTTTCCTACGGCGTGCACGTCATCATCGCGGCGAACCGGTGGGCGGACATCCGCCCGGCGATCAAGGACATGATCGGTTCCCGGTTCGAGCTGCGCCTCGGTGACCCGAGCGAGTCGGACATCGACCGCCGGGTCGCGGTGAACGTCCCGGCCGCCCGTCCCGGCCGCGGTCTGACCAGGGACAAGCTGCACCTGCTGACCGGTCTGCCGCGGATCGACGGATCGAGCAACCCGGACGACGTCGCCGCCGGTGTCGCCGACGCGGTGGCGAAGATCAAGGCCGCGTGGCGGGGCCGCCCGGCGCCGCAGGTCCGCCTGCTGCCGGAGATGGTCACCTACGACGAGGTCCTGTCCATCGACTCCAAGCGCGCCACGAAGCTGGTGCCGATCGGTGTCAACGAGGAAGACCTCCAGCCGATCTACCTCGACTTCGCCGCCGATTCGCACTTCTACGCGTTCGCGGACGGCGAGTCGGGCAAGACGAACCTGCTGCGGCAGATCACCCGGGGTATCACCGAGCGGTACACGACGCAGGAAGCGGTCGTCATCCTCGTCGACTACCGGCGCACGATGCTCGGCTTCGTCGGCGGGGACCAGCTGCTCGGCTACGCGGTGTCCGCCGCGCAGCTGGACAGCATGGTCAAGGACGTGCACGGGTCGATGACCCGGCGCCTCCCCGGTCCGGACGTCACGCAGGAACAGCTGAAGACCCGGTCTTGGTGGACCGGCCCGGAGCTGTTCATCATCGTCGACGACTACGACCTGGTCGCCACGCAGACGAGCAACCCGCTGAAGCCGCTCGCCGAGTTCCTCGCGCAGGCGAAGGACGTCGGTCTGCACATGATCGTCGTGCGCCGCAGCGGTGGCGCGAGCCGGGCCATGTTCGACCCGATCCTCGGCAAGCTCAGGGAGATCGCGGCGCCCGGTATGGTCATGAACGGCTCGCGGGACGAGGGCAACCTCGTCGCCAACGTGAAGCCGAGCCAGATGCCTCCGGGACGAGGAAACCTCGTCACCCGGAAGCACGGCAAGCAGCTCATGCAGGTCTCGTGGATCCAGCCGGACTGACCTCCCGCGGAACCAGGTGAGGTACGGGACGGGCGTGTGGTGACGACGACGATCTGCGGGAGTGGCTGGTGACTGTGCGGGTAGCGGTGGACTTCGGGACATCGAGTACCTGCGTAGTCGCTTCGATCAACGGCCGCGAACCGCAGGTCGTCGTGGTGGACGGGCAGCCCCTGATGTCGTCGGCGGTCTACGCCGCGCCGGACGGGACGCTGTTCGTCGGCCAAGAGGCGGAACGGCAGGCGGCGGTGGATCCGTCGCGCTACGAGCCGAATCCGAAGCGCCGGATCGACGAAGGCGACCTGCTCCTCGGCGACAACGTCCTCCGCGTGACCGATGTCGTCCACGCCGTGCTGAAACGCGCGGTGACCGAGGCGCGCCGGCTCGCCGGTGACGCCGAGGTGGAACTGCTCGTCCTGACCCACCCGGCCGATTGGGGCGCGACCCGGACCCGTCTGCTCCGGCAGGCGGCGGGCGGGCTCGCGCGTCAGGTCGCCCTCGTGCCGGAGCCGGTCGCCGCGGCGGTCTACCACGCGGCGACGTTCGCCCCGGCCGACCTCAACTCCGAGCGCACCGTCGAGTTCAGCGGCCGCCCCGGCGACGCCCTCGCGGTCCTCGACCTCGGCGGCGGCACTGTCGACGTCTCCGTGGTCCAGCGCATGCCCGGCAGCCCGGCGGATCGCAGTTTGCCCGCTAAACGCGCCGGGTTCCAGGTGCTGGCCACCCGCGGGGATCCGAGCTTCGGTGGGGCGGACGTCGATCAGGCGCTCCTGGAGCACGTGGGTTCGCTGGTGTCGTCCGTCGATCCGCCGGAATGGCGGAAGCTGGTCGAAGGCCGCGAACTCACCGATCGCCGCCGTCGCCGCGTGCTGCGGCAGGACGTACGCGGCGCGAAGGAGACGCTGTCCCGGCACGCGTACACCGACGTCCCGATGCCTCCGCCGTTCGCCGACGCGCACGTGACGCGGGAGGACCTGGAGCGGCTCATCGCGGGCCCGCTCGGCCGCGCGGTCGAACTGACCGTGGGCGCGATCGGCGATTCCGGGCTGCGGCCCAAACAGCTCACGGCGATCTTCCTGGTGGGCGGGTCCAGCCGGATCCCGATGGTGTCCCGGCTGGTGCACGAGCGGACCGGCGTCGTGCCCACCACCCTGGACCAGCCCGAGACCGTGGTCGCCCGCGGCGCCCTGCGCGCGGTGCTGATCGACCCGGACCGGACGGGCTCGCTGGCGGGCTCCGCGGTCTCCCGGGTCGGCGCTCCCGCACCGGCCCCCGCCGACCGGCGCCCCCCGTTCCCTCCCGGCCCCCAGCAGCCCGCGTCGGGCCCACTGCCGCAGAGCGCGTTTAGCCCGCTAAACGCGACGCGGCAGCAGGGGCCGCCATCGCCCCCGAGGGGGCAGCAGGGGATGGCGCCACCGCAGCCCCCGCCGTGGCGGCCGGGTGAGCCCTCCCGCGACACCAAGCCCGCCGAGCGAGGCGGGAAGAGCAAGAAGACGCCCTGGATCATCGCGGCGGCCGCGGTCGCCGTGGCGGCGGTCGTCGGCGGTGTCCTCTACGCGGTCAACAGCGGGGAGGCCGAGCCGGAGGGCCGGACGCTCGCCCAGTACGACTACCGCTTCATCGCGCCGCCGGACTGGACGCAGACCGACGATCGCGTCGCCGACCGTCAGGTGGTGATCCATCCGAGCGACTCCCTCACCGGCGACGATCTCGTGGTCGCCCAGGAGTACGTGATGAACTACGACGCCACTGTCGACAGACAGAAACTCGTCGACGAACTCGCCGGCAGCGCGGAACGGGAGCCGACCAAGAAATACAGCGGCTTCAACGGTTCCGCGAACTACGCCGGCCGGACCGTCGTCTACTACCGCGAGACCAAGCCGAAGGCACGCGTCGACTGGTACGTCGTCGCCCAGGGAAAGTTCCGCGTCCACATCGGTTGCCAGTACGGCACCGGCTCACCGCTCGAACCCCGGGTGAGCGCGGCCTGCGAACAGGTCGTCAAAACGATGGCGGTCGTCAACTGAAGGGGGAGGCGTATGCCACCCGAATCCGAGACCCCCGCCGAAAACTTCGCGCGAACAGGACGCGACGCGGTCACCTATGCCAGACAGGTCGCCCGGACGGCCAAGGCCCGCTACGAACGACGCCGCGGCGAGAACGCCGAACTGGCGAAGCAATTCGGCAAGGGACGGCTCGCCGGCGGCGAGACCGCGCCGACCCCGAGCGTCCTGCGGAACGCCGCGAAACGGTTCCGCGCGGGCGCCGGTCTCCCGGTTCCCGCTTTGCCCTCGGCGGCGGACTTGGTTCCCTTTCGGCCAGAACCGGCGGCCAGACGGCCACGTGTGAGTGACGACGACGAGGACTTTTCGCAGTCGCGAATCATGCGCCGTGCCGATTGAGCGATCACTGTGCACTTGCGAAATCCCCTGGTGAAAGCCCTTTTCTTCACGTGAATCGCGGTGCGCTCGCCGGGTTTCCGCGTTCGGTTCCCGCCGGGAGCGTTAACGCAAGCAACTACTTGAAACCAAGGAGCGACAAGAGGGAACCAGACGTGGCAGTGTCTCCGTCGTAGGTCCGTACCAAACGAACTTCACCAAGTACGGATAACCACGAACGAAGGGGGTAGCTCCCATGGCTGCTGGTTTTCAAGGAAGCGTCGAACAGTTCACCCAGTCCGAGAAGCGGGTGACCGAGGTTCGCGTTTCGATGGACCAGAACCTGAGCAAGCTTCGCGACAACATCGAGGCCACCCGCGCGGGCTGGACCGGTGACGCGGCTCTTGCGTTCAACAACGTGATGAAGCGCTTCGACGAAGCGGGCCGGGGGCTCAACCAGGCTCTCCAGAACATCGGTGAACTGCTCGAGCAGGCCGGTTCGAAGTACAACGCTTCCGAGCAGCAGCAGCAGGAACTGATCAACTCGGTCAACAAGGGCTTCGGCGTCCTCGGCTGATCTGCTCCACCTGTTCCATCACCCCAAAACTTTCTTTGAATTCTGGAGGAAATCATGGCCGAGATGAAGGTCGATTACGCCACGATCCACGCGGCGGCGGACGACTGCACCGCGACCGGTGGCGAGCTGGAGTCCCTGTTCGGTCAGCTGAAGAGCGACCTGGCTCCGCTGGTCAACACCTGGCAGGGTGACGCGCAGACCGCGTACCTGGCCGCTCAGCAGGAGTGGGACAACAAGTTCGACGAGCTCAAGCAGCTCCTCGCGCAGGTCGCCGGCGTGCTGCCGCAGCTGGCCGACGGCTACCAGAGCACGGAGCAGGGCGTCACCGGCCTGTTCTGAGTCTCACGCTCCGAACGAGCAACGGCGGGCAGGCATCTTCGGATGCCGAGCCCGCCGTTTCGTTTGTGTCAAAGGAAAAGCCGCGACGGGAGTTTCCCGCCGCGGCTCTCTCGTGTCCCGGTCAGTGCGGTGCGCCGACCTCGAATTCCGGGCTGGTGTTCAGTACCCGGACGGTGACTTTCTTCTGCTGTCCCGAAAGATCGATCGAGCAGTCGAACGTGGTGCCGTTCTCCACCGGCTGACCGGACGGGCACGCCACGTTCTTCACGTCCGGCTCCCCGTAGTGCTCGTTGAGCACGCGGGTGACCCCGTCCTGGACCGACTTCTGATCGAGGCTGTCGCCGGCGAACGCGCCCAGCAGCCAAGCCCCGACACCGCCCGCGACCACCACGGCCACGGCGATCCCGCCGATCAGCAAGGTTTTCTTGGAGACCTTCGGTTTCTTCGCGGGTTCGGTGCCGAAAGCGCCGAGCCCGCCGTACTGCGACGACTGGGTTGGCTGGGCGGGCTGGAACCCTCCGCCGTACTGCCCCTGCGGCGGATTCTGTTGCTGTGCCTGCCAATCCTGCTGCGGCGCGGGCGGCTGCTGCTGGGATTGCTGCGGTTGCTGAGGTTGCTGCCAAGCCGTTCCCGGCGCCGGGGCCGCGTTCTGCTGCCAGGGTCCGGAGAACGAGCCGGTGACGCCGGGCTGGCCGGTCTGCTGCCACTGTCCCGTGTAGGAGCCGGTGGTCGCGGCGTTCGGATCGTTCTGTTGCCACTGCCCGGAATGCGGTCCGGTGGCTTGGCCTTCCTGCTGCCAGCCCTGCTGCTGGTTCGCGGGATTCGCGGGCGGCTGCCACCACTGCTGCTGCGGCTGCTGAGGCTGCTGGTCGGTCATGCTCAGACGCCCTTCAACTCGTTGAACCGGCGGTTGAAGTCGTCCTTGGCCGCCTTGTCCGGCAGCACGGTGATCTGCGAAGCGTCCGGCAGCTTCGGCAGGTCCTGCACGGTCGCCTTGCCGGTGAAGCGGAAGTCGTAGCGCAGCTCGATCTTGTGCCCGCCGCCCTCGATCTTCGCCTCCATCACGATCTGGCTCAGCGTCCCGTCCGGGTTGAGCGAGACGGTGGTCCGCACCGGGGCCTTCTTCATCTCGTCCGTGATCGCCCCGCTGATCGACGGCGGCAGTACTTCCACCCGCCGTTCGATGAACTTCCCGAACGGGACGTCGGCGGTCAGCTCGGTTCGCTTGTCCGGGAGGCTTTTCGCGCCCTTCACGACCTTCTTGTCCGCGTTGTAGGACACGGCGATCGCGTCGGCCATCTTGCAGGCGTGGATGATCCCGACCCACGCGCAGGGAATGGTCAGCCCGGCCTCGGACTTCAGCATCGAAACCCACGGCGTCGGGGCGAGGCTCTTGTAGACCGGCCCGAGGTACACGTACTCGACGGGCCCGTCGGCCGGGGTGTACCAGTCGATGCTGTCGTCCGGGTTCTTCTGCGAGCGCTGACGGCTGACCCGTGCTTCCGGGGAACCGGTGCGGGCCGAGGAGATCGTGCTGCGGACGTACTTCTCGTCGAACCGGAAGTAGGCGCCCGATTCGCTGGTGACGTCACGCTGGTCGCCGATGGTGTCCTGCAGCTTGCTCATCGCCGTTTCGAACTTCGTGCCGACGTAGGTCGCCGCGTCGTCGCCCTTCGGCACGGCGGTGCCCGCACGCGCCTGGCCGCAGGCTGTGGTGAGCGCCAGCACGGCGCCCAGCACGCACAAGATGGTCGTTGGCCGTTTGTTCATCGCCGTTCCCCTGATCGAGTCCCCGCGCGCGGTGCGCGTCCGGATCGTCTCATCCTCTCCCGGGAAGGACGATGCCGTGGGCGGTTCCGCCACACCGGCGGGGTACAGTTGCGGGGCGCCCGCCGGGCGCCGGTCCTAGTATGGGACCCCGGACCGACCCCCGCTTCGCAGTAGGGTCGGGCGTGGGGGTATCTTCATATGTCGTTGTGCGCTGCGGCGCGTAAGCGCTAGGCCCGCACAGAACCCACACGCAATGTTGACGACGAGGTAGACCCTTGCCCACGTACAGCCCCAAGCCCGGCGACGTCACTCGTGCCTGGCACGTGATCGACGCCGAGGATGTCGTGCTCGGCCGGCTCGCGACCGAGGTCGCCACGCTGCTGCGCGGCAAGCACAAGCCGACCTACGCCCCGCACGTGGACACCGGTGACTTCGTCATCATCGTCAACGCCGAGAAGGTCGCGCTCACCGGAAACAAGCGCGAGCAGAAGTTCGCGTACCGGCACAGCGGTTACCCCGGCGGTCTGCGTAAGCGCTCCTTCGGCGAACTGCTCGACACCAAGCCCGAGCACCTGCTCGAGAAGGTCGTCAAGGGCATGCTCCCGAAGAACAAGCTCGGCCGCGCCCAGGCGAAGAAGCTCAAGGTCTACGCCGGCGCCGAGCACCCGCACGCCGCGCAGCAGCCGCAGGCGCGCGAGATCACCAAGATCGCGCAGGTCGCGCAGTGAGTGAGGAACAGTCTGTGACCAGCACCGAGGAGACCGTGACCGAGGCCGTCGCGGCCACGGAGACCGCTCCGGTCGGCGACGCCGTCGCGACCAGCGAGACCCCCGCCGCCCCGCGCCCGTCGCGTGCCGCCGGTGGCAACGCCCAGACCGTCGGCCGCCGCAAGGAAGCCGTCGTCCGGGTGCGCGTCGTTCCCGGTACCGGTGAGTTCAAGCTCAACGGCCGCACGCTCGAGGAGTACTTCCCGAACAAGGTGCACCAGCAGCTCATCCGTGAGCCGCTGGTGACGGTCGACAAGCCCGACTCGTTCGACATCTTCGCCAACCTGCACGGTGGCGGGATCTCGGGCCAGGCCGGCGCGCTGCGTCTCGCGATCGCCCGTGCGCTCGTCGAGGTCGACGCCGACGACCGCCCGGCCCTGAAGAAGGCCGGCTTCCTGACCCGTGACGCCCGCGCCACGGAGCGGAAGAAGTACGGCCTCAAGAAGGCCCGTAAGGCTCCGCAGTACAGCAAGCGCTGATCGCGCCTCTGGCGCAACCCGCGGAAGCGCCCATCCGTCTTTCGGATGGGCGCTTCCGTGTTTCCGGGTCCTTTCGGGCCCCGCCTGCCCCCAGTCCCAGCTGTCACACCCGCCCCATACGCCCCACCCGTTTCACGTTTAGCCCGCTAAAGTCGCGCGCGTCGCGTTTAGCCCGCTAAAGGCGAAGCCGGGGGCGAGGGGAAGCAGGCAGGGAGACTGGCTAGGTTGTCGTGGTGGTTTTTCAAGGAGGTCGACAGATGGCTCGCCTATTCGGTACCGACGGCGTACGTGGCCTCGCCAACGAGGAGCTGACCCCGGAGCTGGCGCTCTCGCTCGCCGCCAGCGCCGCCCGCGTCCTCGCCGCCCACGACCGTTCGCACCGTCCGGTCGCGGTCGTCGGCCGTGACCCGCGCGCCAGCGGCGAGATGCTCGAGGCCGCCGTCGTGGCGGGCCTCACCTCCGCCGGCGCCGACGTGCTGCGCCTCGGCGTCCTCCCGACGCCCGCCGTCGCGTACCTGGTCGGCGCGCTCGAAGCGGACCTCGGCGTGATGATCTCCGCCTCCCACAACCCCATGCCCGACAACGGCATCAAGCTCTTCGCCGCGGGCGGCCACAAGCTCCCCGACGGGATCGAGGACGAGATCGAGGCCGGTCTCGCCGCTCCCGTCACCCGCCCGACCGGCATCGGCGTCGGCCGCGTCAAGGACGTCCCCGACGCGGGTGACCGCTACATCCAGCACCTGCTGTCGGCCACCCCGCACCCGCTCGCGGGCCTGCGCGTCGTCGTCGACTGCGCCAACGGCGCCTCGTCCTTCGCCGCCCCCGAGGTCTACCGCAAGGCCGGCGCCGAGGTCGTCGCGATCCACGCCGACCCGGACGGCGTCAACATCAACGAGTACTGTGGGTCGAATCACCCGGACGCGTTGCGCGCGGCCGTCGTCGAGCACGGCGCCGATCTCGGGATCGCGCACGACGGTGACGCCGACCGCTGTGTCGCGGTCGACGCCTCGGGTGAGCTCATCGACGGCGACCAGATCATGGCCGTCCTCGCGCTCGCTCTCGCCGAGACCGGCGAGCTGACCAAGAACACCCTGGTCGCGACCGTTATGAGCAATCTGGGCCTGCACCTGGCGATGCGTGCGCACGACATCAACCTCGTCACCACCGCCGTCGGCGACCGCTACGTCCTCGAAGAGCTCCGCGCGAGCGGGTTCGCGCTCGGCGGCGAGCAGTCGGGCCACGTCGTCCTCCCCGCGTACGCGACCACCGGCGACGGTCTCCTCACCGCGCTGCGCGTGATGAGCCGGATGGCCTCCACCGGCAAGTCGCTCGCCGACCTCGCCGCCGTCATGAACCGCCTGCCGCAGGTGCTGGTGAACGTCCCGGTCGCGGACAAGGCGGCGGTCGCCGTCTCGGCCGCGGTCCGCGACGCCGTCGGCGCCGTCGAGGCCGAACTCGGCGACGAGGGCCGTGTCCTGCTGCGCCCGTCGGGCACCGAGCAGCTGGTCCGCGTCATGGTCGAGGCGCCCGCGCACGACACCGCACAGGCGGCCGCCGACAGGCTCGCGGGAGTCGTCTCCTCCGCCTCGTAAGCCCTCCCACGATCTTCGCAAGTCGCTGCGCACGGGTTACCGGCCCGGTACATTCCGTGTGCAAGGAGCGGCACCGGGAGTGCTTGGGCGACGTCTGATCTTCGACGAAGATCGTCGCCCGAGGTGAGGGGGAGACATGGCAGGCGGCCACAAGGTCGATCCGCAGGCGTTGACGCAGGCGGCCAAGGCGCTGAGCGACATTCCGAAACACGCTTTGGAACAGCCGCTCGCCGCGGTCAAGGACATCCAGCTGATCGCGATGGACTTCGGCCAGGGGCACCAGGACAGCTACGGACCGTACCGGCCCGCCGTCACGCGGCTGGCCAACATGGCCGACAGCTACCTCAAGGCCGCTGACCTGTTCGCGCAGAAGCTGAACGCTTCGGGCGGCAAGTACGAGGCCAACGAGGCCGACACGAGCCAGGCCGTGAAAGCGAGCGGCCGGTGACCGCCAAGGAAGAGGACGACCTCCCGACCCGCGCCGAGGTCGAGCAGATCATCAACGACGAGCGGATCCCGTGGGACGTCCGCCGTGATCTCGCTCTCCAGTACATCGACTACATCGAGGACGAGGACCCCGACGAGGTCGGCTTCGCCAGCGATGAGGACAAGAACGGTTTCCGTGACGCCGTAAAGGCGCAGATGAAGATCAGCGAAGGCGATCTCAACGGGAACAACGTCTGGGGCGGGATGCTTTCCGACACCCAGTTGATCAACAGCCTCGAAGACAGCGTCCAGGTCGCGTACGGCAACGCAAAGGGCTATGTCGACAAGTTCGCCGCGGAGGACCGTCAGGCGAACCAGAAGGCCAACACCGACGCCAGGGCCGGCCTCGATCAGATGGCTTCCAAGGCTTCGGCGACCAACCCGGCGGCCGAGACCTCGGATCAGATCCTCGACTTCGGCAAGCCGTCGTTCCACAACATCGAGATCTTCGTTCCGCTCTACAACCGTTCGGTCGCGGCGGTGCATTCCGGCACTCCGGCCGACATCAACCAGCTGCGTGAGCTGTACGACCAGCAGCGGAAGATCCCGTTCGGCAAGTTCGCGGCCGGTGCCGACGAATTCACGAAGCTCAAGGACGCGGTCGCGACCTCGTCGGGTGACGTCTCCGGGGAGATGAAGAAGAACCTCGGCGGCTGGGAGGGTGCCGCCGCCGACCAGGCGCGGACCTACCAGCAGAACTACGAGGCCAAGACGAAGGTCGTCTCGGACGGCGCGGAGCACGCGGCCGTCGCGATGATGACGGCGGCCGGTTCGGTCGCGAAGTTCTGCCGCGACAAGGCCGACTGGATGATCAAGGCCTCTTGCGACTCGCTCGGCCAGGTCACCCCGCAGGACCTGGACCGGATCATCCGGATCGCGGAGCTCGGCAGCAACGCCAGCCAGGACGACTTCAAGCACTGCTCGAAGTTCCTCGACCAGCAGTCGCGCGACATGATCAACGACGACGACTGCGACCTCGACGACGAGACGATCGATCACATCATCGGTCAGGTCAAAAGCTATCTGTCGGGAACCTTCAACACCTTCTACACGAAGTACCTGACCGATTTCCGGACCATGTGCGGCAACACCCACACCGCCGTGGCCGGAGCTTGGCAGGGCCTGACCGACTTCTTCAGCAAGCTCGAGGAGAACCCGTTCGTCGGGCTCGACTCGGCGGCGGGGACGACGGACAGCGGCTTCAAATCCGGCGGTGGGTCGGACGACGGCAGCGGTCGTACCGGCGGTTCCGGTCCCGGCACCGGCAGTGGTGGGGGCGGCAACACGACCCCGATCGGTGACGCGAAGCCGCCCGCCCCTCCGGCGCCGCCGAGCCCGCCGGATCCGAACATCAACCCCGTCACGGACAAGCCGCTCGAGCTCGACCCGGAGACCGGCGAGGCGTACCCGATCGACCCGCGCACCGGCGAGGCCGTCAAACCGGAGGGCCCGGAGACCGTCACCGTCGAGCAGGGCGATCACAAGATCTCCATGGCCGAGCCCGGCAAGGACGGCAAGATGGGGATCTCGGTCGACGACGGCACGGGGCAGGCGAAGGACTACAAGCTCGACTTCGGCGATTCACGGCCGTTGCCGGACGACACCCCGAACCGCGGACCCGGCGGTGACGCCACGGCGGGCGGCGCGATCCATCGCGACAGCGCACAACCGCCGGACGCTCCGCGCGCCGACGATCAGGCGTTCAAGCCCGGGCCGGACGGCAAGATCCACATCGAGGACGGCGGTCTCAAGATCACCGCCGAGCGGCCGGACGGGCCTGATGGACCCACGCGCGTGACGGTCGAAGACGGCAGCGGCAAGCCGACGACGTACACCCTCGGCGAAGAGAGCCCCACGGCCAAAACGGCCGCTGGAGCCGGTGGCGGCGCCCCCGACGCTCGTCCGGACGCCGCTGTTCCGGCCGGCAGGCACGCCGCGGAGGCCGTTCCCGGGCAGCCGGTGGAAGCGGCGGCGCGGGAACACGCGCAGGCCGCGCCCGAAGTGACCTCGTCGGCGCCCCACGCCGGTGACCAAAGCGTGCGGACGCACGAGATTCCGACCGCGGCCGAGGTCCCGGCGGCCGCCGCTGAGCAGACCACGCCCGCGACGGCTTCGGACTCGACGTCACCCCAGTCGCTGGGCAACCCCCTCGGTGACGACGACGGCCTCGGCGAGACCTCCGACCCGGCGGGTGCCGGTGGCGGCGCGGCGACTTCCTCGACCTCGGGGCTCGGCTCGGCGCCGGGCGGGACCGGCGATCAGACCGCCGCGGCCATGGGCGGTGGAATGGGCATGATGGGCGGCGGCATGATGGGCGGTGCCGGAGCGGGCGGCGGTGGCGGCGAGGACCAGCAGCGCAACTCGAGCGGCTATCGCGTCGACGGCGGTCTCTTCGAAACCGCGACGTCGAGCAGCCGGATCAGTGGCTCTCTCGACGACGACGGCGTGATCGGCTTCCGCTAGCGTCCGGCATCAGCGAGGGAGGACTGACCGTGAGTTCCGAGGACGCGCTTGCCGCGATGAAGAGCAGATTGGCGGATCTGGAGAGCGAGAACTCCGCGAGGATGGCTCTGCTCGACAAGCGCCGCGAAGAGGCTCTCGCCGAGAGCAAGGAGAAGTTCGACAAGCAGGCGAAGATCCAGGGCGGCGTCATCGTCCGGCTTCAGGAGCGCAACCGCAAGGCCAAGGCCGCGGGCGGCTGGGCGACCGAAGCGACCCTCGCCGACAAGGTCGAAGACGACGGCGACTTCGGGTTCGAGGAGGACGAGACCGAGAACGAGCGGCGCGCCGGGTACCGCACGGCGGACGAGCCGCCGGTCTCGTTCCGGCCGCCTGCTCCGCCCGTGCCGTCGCCGCCGCCACCCCCACCGCCTCCCGCGCCGGTTCCGGAAGAGCGTCCGGCCGGGCGGCATCGTCGCGCGGCCGCGCGGGGCGACGACGACGATTTCGCGAACACCGACTGGCTGGCGACCTGAGCGGTCAGTTCCGCAGCGTCACGATCGCCCGCTCGACACCGTGGAAGACGGCGTGCGTCTTGTACCGCACGTCTTCGGCGACGTGGTCGGGAGTCAGGATCTCGGCGAGCGCGCGAAGCGCCACTTCGCCCTCGGCGACCGCGATCCGCGAGCCGGGGCAGGTGTGCCGCCCGAGGCCGAACGCGAGTTCGGCGGCGGGGCCCAGCGGGATGGCCAATTTGTCGCCGGTCGCGAAGTCCTTGTCCGCCAGCGAGAACGGCGCGATCACGCGACGGGCGGCGAAGCGAGTGGGGGCGATCTCGTGGATCAGGCCGCGTACGTCGTCGAGGACGTCCGGGCGGCGTAGGAGTTCGAGACCGGCCAAGGCGAGGAAGTTCATGGAGTTCTCGTACGCCGCGTGGGCGAGCATCACCGGCGTGATCATCAGCTCGTCTTCGGTGATGCGGCCTGCTTCGTGCGCTTCGCGGAGCAGCGCCAGCCCGCCGCCTTCGACGGCCTCCGCCTTGAGGAAGAACATCGCGACCCTGATCGCGGCCTTGTCGGCTCCGCCCGGCCCTCCCGACCAGACGTCCAGATTCGCGGCGGTCTCCGTGAGGTTCGTCAGCAGCTTCTCGCCGAGCGGCTCGACAGTGCCGAGCACCGCCTCCGTCACCCTGGCCGCCGCCGGCCTGGCGAAATCGGCCACCAGGTCGAAGCGCGCACTCGACTTTAGCGGGCTAATCGTGACGCGCAGGTCGGCGAGCACGGCGTCCGGCAGGGGCTCCACCAGGGCGATGACCTCCTTGACGACCGCGCGCAGCCGCCGGTGGTCCGCGCCGTCCATCAGCAGGAGGTTCGGGGTCTCGGCGGCCGCACCACCCGGGTTCGAGCTGAGCTCGCGGTCGCGCAGGGCCTTGACGCGGTCCGCCGGATCGTCCAGCACGAAGAAGTCGTCCACGCTCGTATGATGCCCATGCCGCGGCCGGAGGATGTGTCCGTGTCCACAAAAGAAGTGCCCGACGAAGTGCTGCGGACCCCGCTCGTGCTCCGCCTGCTCGAGCGCGCCGACGTCGAGCGCCCCGCGTACACCCATCTCGATTGCTCGAACCGGCACGAACCCGTCGAGGACACGCTGACCTGGGCCGAGCTCCTCGTCCACGTCCGCGCTGTCGCCGCGAAGCTGCGCGAACTGATCCAGCCGGGAGACCGCGTCGCGATCACGGCGCGCCAGGACCTTTCCTACGTCGTCGCGTTCTTCGGCGCGCTGTACGCCGGGGCTGTCGCGGTGCCGTTGTCCGCTCCGGACGTCCGCGCGCACCGCGAGCGGCTCGTCGGGGTGCTCAACGACTGCGACGCCGACATCTGGCTGACGTCGGAGGCCTTGGTCGAGCGGCTGACGGAGTTCGCCGAGGCCGAGCCGGTGCCCGCTCCCCGCGAGATCGTCGCCGTCGACACCCTGCCGCTGGACCCGGCGGACCGGTCCCGGCCGGCGCCGGTCTCTCCCGAAGACCCCGCCTACCTGCAGTACACCTCCGGCACCACGCGATCGCCCGCCGGCGTGATCGTCACGCACCGGGCGCTTTCGGCCGCGTGCTGGCAGATCTGCGACGCCTACGACGTCGGCGAGCACACCACGTGCGTCGGCTGGATCCCGTTCTTCCACGACATGGGGCTGGCGCAACTGGTCGCGGGGACGATGCACTCCGGCGGCCGGACGGTGTTCATCGCGCCGCTGGAGTTCATCCGGCGCCCGGAACGCTGGCTGCTGCTGATGTCGGCGTATCCGAACACGCTCACGGCGGCCCCGAACTTCGCGTACGACCTGGTGACCGAGGCCGTGCCCGAGCCGAAGCGCGCCGAGTACGACCTCTCGACGGTGTCGATCGCGCTCAGCGGCAGTGAGCCGGTGCGGGCGGCGACCGTCCGCGAGTTCCTCGCCGCGTACGAACCCCACGGCTTCCCGCGCGGCGCGTTCCGGCCGTCCTACGGTCTGGCCGAGGCGACGGTCTACGTCGCCAGCGGCGATTCCAGCGGCCCGGTGGTGACCGAAGTGGACGGCCGGGAGGTCGTCGAGATCGGCTGGCCCCGGGGTCAGCGGGTCCGCGTCGTCGCCCCGCCGGAGCACGTTTTGCCCGCTAAAGTCGACGCGGGCGAGATCTGGGTCAAGGGGCCCAACGTGGCCGCCGGGTACTGGCGTCGCCCGGAGCTGACCGCCGAGGTGTTCGGCGCCGAGCTCGACGGCGAAGGCGGTTGGCTCCGCACCGGGGACCTGGGCACGATCCGGGACGGCAGGCTCTCCGTGACCGGACGCATGAAGGACCTGATCATCATCGACGGCCGCAACCACAGCCCTCACGACATCGAAGAGACGGTCGCCGCCGCTCACCCCCTCCTCGGCCCCGAGCGGGTCGCCGCGTTCTCGGTCGACCTCGACGACGGAGAGGGCGTCGTCGTGGTCGCCGAGCGCGCCCGGAAGGCCCCCGACTTCGACGAAGCCGAGATCGCGCGGGCCGCCACCCGCGCCGTCGCCGACCGGCACGACATCCGGCTCAAGGCCTTCTTCCTGGTGAAACCCGGCGGGCTGCCGAGGACGTCCAGCGGCAAGGTCGCGCGTTCCGCGGCCAGAACGCGGTATTGGACGGCGGATGGGACAGAATCCCTCCATGGCAGCTGACGGGAGCGAGTACGTCGACGAGATCAAGGCCCTCGTCTGCGAGACCTTCGACGTCGATCCGGACACCATCGACGAGAACACGCCCTTCGCCGAGATGGGCGTCGACTCCCGGCGCCGGGTCCGGCTCCTGGCGACGGTCGAGGTGGAGTTCGGCATCGACATCGACCTGGACGAGCTGGACCGCCTGGTCGACATCCGGGGCGCGGCGACGGTTCTCGCCGAAGCCGTCGAGTCCGGGGCGAAACCGCGAAAACGCGGTCTACCAGGCTTCTTGCGCCGGAATCGTTTGAGTTAGCAAAGGTGTGAATGTTCCTGCGGCCTCGGTGACCGGTGGGTACATTCTGTGTGCATATGCGACGGCACCTGATGTCGTCGGCGTGCGTCGTAGGTAGGACAACGAGGCGGATACAGCGGGACGAAGGGGGCACCGGTCATGCCGGACGGGGGCTACAAAGCCGATTCAGAGGCGATGCTCACGGCGTCGACGTCGTTGGAGCGCGCGGCTGAGAAAACGACGTCCGAGGCGGGGAAGGTGGGGCCGACCCAGGTCGCGCCCGAGAACTTCGGCCGGGTCCACAAGGACTACCAAAAGGGCTACGCCACTGGGATTCTCGCCATTTCCGACGCGATGAAGGGCTACGCGGGCCAGCTCACCCAGCTCGCCGGCGGGGTCAGCACCGCGTCGACCCGCTACACCTCGTCCGACCAGGCGAACGCCGCGGCTGCCAACAAGGCGGGAGCCCAGTAATGAGTGAACCGACGCAGGCACAGATCAACGAAATGCTGAAGGATCCCTACGTCACTCAGGGCACAAAAGACGCCTTGATGCTGCCGTGGAACAGGGAAGCGGCCTACAAGAAGGCCGTCGCCGAACGCGACTCGAACGCCGCGGGGGACAAGAAGCAGGCGGACGAGACGAAACAGGCCGACAAGGACCTCGACTCCATGTCCCGGCCCGCCGCGGGGGGTGCGACCACCAAATCCGACCAGGTGCTCGACCTCGGAAAGCCGGCACTGGACTTCTTCTCCGACTGGGCCGAGCAGGTCTGGAACAAGATGCCGGAGAAGTCGGGCGAAATCAGCTACAAGACCGACATCTGGGACCGGTTCCACGAGAACCGCGAGATCAATTTCCAGAAGATGTTCGACGAGGTCGAGGACCTCTCCGACGCCAAGAAGATCGTCGAGCAGACCCAGAAGGACGCGAGTTCGGCGCTGACCACGCTCTTCCACGACTGGAAGGGCGAGGGCGCGACAGCCGCGAAGGTCAAATACGACCAGCGGATCCAGCCCGACGCGAAAGAACTCATCGCGCAGATGGAGGGCACCATCAAACTGGTGCCCTCGACCATCGACAAGATCTACAGCGCGCTCAAGCTGAAGGTCGACGAAACGCTGAAGCTCCGGGTCGACAAGGTCGCGACGGCACCGCTGTACATCGCGAAGCAGGTCGTCGACATCGCGAACGGCAAGGTCGATTCCAAAGAAAAGCTCATGGACGTCGCGTACTGGCTCGACTCCGCGTGTCCGGGCAACAACCTCGCCGAACGGCTGCGTCACGACGACTGCAAGCTGAACGACGAGAACAAGGACTACGCGATCGGGGCCGCGAAGCAGTGGCTGAAGGGATCGTTCGCCAAGGAGTTCGGCGAGCGGTACGAGAACTTCAAGAAGCTCTGCAAGAACGCGACCGAGACGATCAACACGCAGTACCACGAGCTGTCGCGGTTCATGGAGGACTACACGAACCCGTTCCCCGCGGCAGGGTCCGAGAAGCCGCCCGCCGACGACGGCAAGGGCAAGGGCAACGACACCGGCGGCGGTGGGAACACCGGTGGTGGCGGGAACACCGGCGGCGGCAGCGGCGGTGGAAGCGGAAGTGGTGGCGGCACCAGCACGCCGCCTGCCGCTTCGGTCCCCGAGGCGCCGAAACCGGAGGACAAGCCCGCCGAGGGTACGAACCCGGTCACCGGGAAGCCGCTCGAGATGGACCCCGAGACCGGCAAGCCGTACCCGATCGACCCGGCGACGGGTGAGGCGATCAAGGACGGCATCGACGGTCAGGACACCATGACCGTCCAAAAGGGCGACAACAAGATCGAAATGTCCGAGCCGGACAAAGACGGCAAGATGGACATCAAGGTCGACGACGGCAAGGGCAACGAGAAGGACTACAAGCTCGACTTCGACGACCCCAAGGGCGAAGACGGCAAGCCCGGCGAAGAGGGCAAGGACGGCAAGGGCAAGGACGGCGAATTCGGTCCGCAGGGCGCGGTCAAGGAAGGCGAGCCCGGCAAGGACGGCGTCTACCGGCCCGGTCCGGACGGCAAGATCCACATCCAGGACGGCAACCTCAAGATCACCGCCGAGCAGCCGGACGGTCCCAACGGCCCGACCGTGGTGACCGTCGACGACGGCAAGGGCGAGCCGACCACTTACACCCTCGACGAAAAGGGTGAGAAGAAGGAACTCAAGCCCGGCGACGTCATCGACAAGGACGAGATCAAGAACGGTCTCGACGACCGGAATCCCGGCAACCCGCAGCCCGGCAAGCCCGAAGAGGTCCGCACCATGCCCGCCCCGGCCGATGGCCTGGCACCTGGCGGCGGTGGCGGGAGCGGCTTCAGCGCTCCGGGCGGCGTCGAGGTCGGTGTCGGTGCCGAAGGGACGGCCGGGGCGTCCGCGGACGCTTCCGGTGGCGTCGCGGCGGGCGCGGGTGGCGATGGCACCGTGCCGGCGGCCAGCGGTGGCGGAGGCGGCGGCAGCTTCGAAGGCGCGCTCGGTGGTGTCGGCGAAGGTGGTTCGGCGGGGTCGCTGAACGAAGCCGGTTCGCTGGAGCCGGGCATGCAGTCCGGGGGCGGTGCGCAGCCGGCCGCGGCCGACGGCGGTCTCGGGGCGGCTCCCGGCGGTATGGACGCGGCGCCCGCGGCTGCCAGTGCCGGTGCCGGTAGCTCTTCCGCCGGGATGGGCGGCATGATGGGTGGAATGGGCGCCATGGGCGGCGCGGCCGGTGGCGGCGGGGGTGACACGCAGCGCGGGTCGAGCCAGTACCGCGTCGAAGGTGGCATTTTCGAGACCAGCGGTGCGGGCGGCCGGATCAGCGGGTCGCTCGACGACGAGGGCGGCGACCGCTCGATCAGCTACGAGCGATGATCGGTAGCCGGGGAACGAGGGAGGACCGATGAGCGCTGTTGACCGGCTGGCGGCCGCCATGTCCAGGCAGGACGCCGCCATCACGGAGCAGTTGGAGCAGCGGGGGCTGCGGGAACGTCACCTCGCCGACGCCAAGGCGCAGGCGATGGAAACCATGCAGAAGGACGCCGCCGTCCACGACAAGTACGCCGCCCACATGCAGGAACTGGGGAAGCGGAGCAAGGAGGCGGGCGGCTGGCTGACCGGCAAGACGACCGCCGACCGGAACCACACGATCGGCTTCGACATCGAGGACGACGACAAGCCGGACGCCCGGTTCGCCGAGTTCGGTGCCCGTCAGGGTGCCGACGCTTCGCGGCCCGCGCCCCCGCCTCCGCCGCCACTCCCGGTCGCGCCGGGCGTGCCCGGGATGCCGGCGACGGTGGACGTCCCGCCCGCGGCGGCGCCGACGCCCCCGCCGCCCGCTGCGGCGACTGAAGCTCCTGGGGCGTCCGGTACGCCTGCGCGTCGCCGGGGGCGTCACGCCCGGGACGACAAGGGTTTCGACGACGACGACTTCTCGAACAACTCGTGGATGGTCGACTGACCCGCTTGACCGCACTTCAGGGCCCGGCTCACCAGAGCCGGGCCCTTCTTTTCGCCCCTTCGCCCGCGTCGACTTTCGCGGGCTAACCGCGATCCGGCTCGGGCGCGTCGCGTTTAGGGGGCGAAACGCGACGCGGCGAGGGTGTCGACTTTCGCGGGCTAAACGTGATCCGGTGGGCGAGATCGCGTTTAGCGGGCTAAACGCGCTCAGGCGGCGGGTTCGTCGGCGACCGCGATCGGGGCGCGCTTGACGTCGGCGTCCAGCAGGGGCTGGTACTTCGTCGTCCCCGTCAGGTGGGTGAGGAAGAACGCGGTGAACAGCGCCCTCGTCAGCTGCTGGGTCCCGCGGTGCGGCTTCCCGTGCAGCAGCAGCTGGCTCCAGTGCCTGCCCTCGGTGACGCCGAGGTGCGACGACTTCCCGAGCGTCCGCAGCTGCACCGGCCCACCCCACGCGTCCGCGATGGCTTCGGCGTGCCCGACCGGCGGCGCGACCAGGTCTTCGCCCGCCGCGAGATGCAGGCCGGGCACGGTCACCGACCGGGCCGACACCGTCGCGGGCGGCAGCGTCTGCGCGGGGGTGATGGTGGCGACGGCGCGGATCCGCGGCCGATCATCGTTCTCCGCGGCCTGCGCGGCGGCCAGCACCGCCGAACCGCCGCCCGTCGAGTGCCCCGCGAGGCCGAGCTTCGCCGGGTCGACGCTGATGCCGTCCGGTCCGAGGCGGACCGTCGTGATCAGGTCGAGAGTGGTGAGCAGGTCGCCGGCCAGCAGCCGGTGCGACGGCAGCGGTCCGCGCTGGGTGGCGGGAGCCGCCGCGACGATGCCCCAGCTCGCGAGGTGCCGGAGCAGGTGCCGGTAGCTTCCGGTGGGCTGAAGCCAGCCGTGCCCGAACGCGATCGCGGGCAGACCGAGCCCCGAACGGGGCGTGAACACGACACCGGGCAGTCCGACCAGGGCGAGGTTGCCGCGAAGCACCTCGTGCGGACCTGGGTGGGACAGCTCCGCGAGCAGCTGTTTGGGCTTGCTGGCCATGCTCGTGACCTTACTGCCCGCACCCCCGTCCGGCCCGCGCGCCGCCCCACGCGTCGCGTTTAGCCCGCTAAACGCAAGTGCGCGCCGCCCGGGCGAAGGGGCCGGATTACCGTCGTTAGGCTGGCGGCCGTGTGTGGAATCGTGGGATACGTAGGACACCGCCCGGCCCTGGACGTCGTCATCGGCGGGCTTCGCCGGATGGAGTACCGCGGCTATGACTCGGCGGGCGTCGCCGTTCTGGACGGCTCCGGCGCGCTGAACGTCGAGCGCAAGGCGGGCCGCCTGGCCAACCTGGAGACCCAGCTCGACACCGTCGGCAGGGACGCCTTCTACGGCACCGCCGGGATGGGCCACACCCGCTGGGCCACCCACGGCGCCCCGATCGACCGCAACTCGCACCCGCACCGCGACGCCTCCCAGCGCGTCGCCGTCGTGCACAACGGCATCATCGAGAACTTCGCCGCCCTGCGCGCCGAGCTCGAGGCCGACAACGTCGAGATGGCGAGCGACACCGACTCCGAGACCGCCGCCCATCTGATCTCCCGCGCCTACACCGAGGGCGACACGAAGGGCGACTTCCCGGCGAGCGTCGCTGCGGTCTGCCGCCGCCTTGAGGGCGCGTTCACCCTGGTCGTGACCATCGCCGACCAGCCGGACACCATCGTCGCCGCTCGCCGCTCCTCGCCGCTGGTCGTCGGCGTCGGCGAGGGTGAACACTTCGTCGCTTCCGACGTCGCCGCGTTCATCGAGCACACCCGCGAGGCCGTCGAACTCGGCCAGGACCAGCTCGTCGTGATCACCCGCGAGGGATACGAGGTCACCGACTTCCACGGCGACGCCGCCCAGGCCAAGCCGTTCACCGTCGACTGGGACCTCTCGGCCGCGGAAAAGGGCGGCCACGAGTACTTCATGCTCAAGGAGATCGACGAGCAGCCGGAGGCGCTGGCCAACACGCTGCGCGGCCACTTTGACGGCGGCCGGATCATCCTCGACGAGCAGCGCATCTCCGACCAGGACCTGCGTGACGTCGACAAGGTCTTCGTCGTCGCCTGTGGTTCCGCGTACCACTCGGGCCTCGTCGCCAAGTACGCGATCGAGCACTGGTGCCGCCTCCCGGTCGAGGTCGAGCTGGCCAGCGAGTTCCGCTACCGCGACCCGGTGCTGGACCGCGCGACCCTGGTCGTCGCCGTCTCCCAGTCGGGCGAGACCGCGGACACCCTCGAAGCCGTCCGCCACGCGCGCGAGCAGAAGGCCCGCGTCCTGGCAGTCTGCAACACCAACGGCGCGCAGATCCCGCGCGAATCCGACGCCGTCCTCTACACGCACGCCGGTCCGGAGATCGGCGTCGCCTCGACCAAGGCGTTCCTCGCGCAGATCGCGGCGAACTACCTGGTCGGCCTGGCGCTCGCGCAGGCTCGCGGCACCAAGTACCCGGACGAGGTCGCCCGCGAGTTCGCCGAGCTCGAGGCCATGCCCGCCGCAGTGCAGAAGGTTCTGTCCACTGTGGACCAGGTTCGCGACCTCGGCCGCCGGATCGCCGATTCGAAGGCCGTGCTGTTCCTCGGCCGTCACGTCGGTTTCCCGGTCGCCCTCGAAGGCGCGCTGAAGCTCAAGGAACTGGCGTACATGCACGCCGAGGGTTTCGCCGCCGGCGAGCTCAAGCACGGCCCGATCGCGCTGATCGAAGAAGGCCTGCCCGTCGTCGTGGTGATGCCGTCGCCCAAGGGACGCGCGGTGCTGCACTCGAAACTGGTGTCGAACATCAGCGAGATCCAGGCGCGCGGCGCCCGCACGATCGTGATCGCGGAGGAGGGCGACGAGACCGTCCGCCCGTTCGCCGACGAGCTGATCGAGATCCCGGCCGTCCCGACGCTGCTCCAGCCGCTGGTCTCCACCGTTCCGTTGCAGGTGCTGGCCGCCGAGATCGCCCGCACGCGCGGGTACGACGTCGACAAGCCGCGTAACCTGGCGAAGTCGGTCACCGTCGAGTAGCAGACCGGAGGCGTCGTGCAGGGAATCTGGACCACGGAACGGATTCGCGCGGCGGAAGACCGGTTGCTCGCCGTCACGCCCGACGGCGAGCTCATGCGGCGCGCGGCTTTCGGTCTGGCGGTGCACGCCGCCGAAATGCTGGCCGAGCACACGGGTTCGGTGTCCGGACGGCGGGTGACACTGCTCGTCGGGTCGGGCAACAACGGCGGCGATGCCCTTTGGGCGGGCGCGTTCCTGCGTCGTCGCAATGTCGCCGTCTCCGCGATCCTGCTGAAGCCCGAACGCGCTCACGGTGCGGGTTTGGCTGCCTTGAAGCGATCTGGTGGCAAGGTTGTGTCCGTTGAGGACGGTCCACAGTGGATCAGGCGCGCGGACCTCGTCCTCGACGGAATCGTCGGTATCTCGGCGCGAGGTCCTTTGCGAGCGGACGCCGCGGCGCTGCTGGAGCACGTGAGTTCGCCGGTGCTGGCCGTCGATCTGCCGAGCGGGGTGGACCCGGACACCGGCGCGGTCGACGGTCCGGCGGTCGTCGCCGACCGGACGGTCACTTTCGGCGCGCTCAAACCGGTGCACGCCCTCGCGCCCGCGTCCTGCGGCGAGATCGCCCTGGTGGACATCGGTCTGAGCCTCAGCGACCCTGACCTGCGACGGCTCGATACGGCGGATGTCGCCGCCGCGTGGCCGGTGCCCGGTCCGGGCGACGACAAGTACAGCCAGGGTGTGGTCGGCGTGGCCGCCGGATCCGCGACGTATCCGGGGGCGGCCGTGCTCGCGGCCGGTGCGGCGGCGCTGGCGACGTCCGGGTTGGTGCGGTACGCCGGTCATGCCGCGGACGTGGTGCGCGGGCGCTGGCCCGAGGTCGTCGCGACGGGTTCGGTGACCGACGCGGGCCGGGTGCAGGCGTGGGTCGTCGGGCCGGGGATCGGGACCGGGAACGAGGGGCGGGACGTGCTGCGGTTCGTGCTCGGGCGTGGCGTGCCGGTGTGCGCGGACGCCGACGCGACGACGATCATCGCGCGATCGCCCGACGTGCTCGACGCGCGGGATCCGGACACGCCGCTCGTGCTGACCCCGCACGCGGGGGAGTTCGAGCGGCTGATGGGTTCGCCGCCGGGGGCGGACCGGGTCGCGGCGGCGCGGTCGGCCGCGCGGAAGTACGACGCCGTCGTGCTCTTGAAGGGGCACTGCACGGTGGTCGCGGCGCCGGACGGGCGCGCGCTGGTGAACACGCCGCGGGGCTCGTGGCTCGCGACGGCCGGTTCGGGGGACGTGCTGTCCGGTCTGGTCGGCGCGCTGCTCGCCGCCGGGCTCGATCCGTGGCTGGCGGCCGGGGCCGCCGCGCACGTCCACTCGCTCGCCGGGTCGCTGGCCGCCGACGGCGCCCCCACCTCGGCGTCCGGCATCCTCGCCGCCGTCCCGGCCGCCCTCCGGTCCCTTCTCTCCCCAGCCTCCTGACCAGGGCCCCGACCTGCGTTTAGCCCCCTAACCGGGCTCTGATGGCACCCGCCCGCAGAGCGCGATTAGGGGGCTAAACGCAAGTCGGCGGGCCCCAGGGGGAGGTGAGGGGAAATGCGAGAGTTATCGAGTTACGTGTTAACTCCGGGCGAATAATCTGGTAAGAAGCAGGTGTGAGCGCCGACACCCACCCCGCCGAGACCGTGATGGTCCGGGTCGTGAACGGTGTCGCCCATGTCTAAGACCAGGCCTTCGGACGCCGCCGTCGAGCACCGGCGCCAGGAGATCCTCGACCACGTCATCGCCATCGGCGAGGCCCGCATCGACGACCTCACCACCCGGTTCGGCGTCAGCCTGATGACGATGCACCGCGACCTCGACGACCTCGCCGAGCGCCGCCTCCTCCGCAAACTCCGCGGCAAGGTCGAGGCCTACCCGGCGACGACCATGGAGTCGGCCGCCCGCTTCCGCGACACCTTCAACCAGGCCACGAAGGACACGCTGGGCGAGGCAGCCGCGGCGCACGTCCACTCCGGCCAGACGGTCTTCGTCGACGACTCGACGACGCTCTTCCCGCTCGTCCGCCGCCTTGGCCAGATCGAAGACCTCACCGTCATCACCAACTCGCTCGAAGCCGCCCGCATCCTCGGCCCGGCCAAGAGCGTCGAGGTCGTGCTCGCGGGCGGCCGCTATCACCACGAGTACGACTCGTGCGCCGGCCCGGACGTCCTCGCCTTCCTCGAGCGCACACACGCCGACATCGCGTTCGTCTCGGTCGCCGCGGTCGCGGTAGGCCGCCTGTTCCACCCGGTCCAGGACTACGCCGCGCTCAAGCGGGCCGCGCTGCGCACCGCGAGCCACAACGTGCTGGTCGTCGACAACTCCAAGTTCGGCCGCACCGCCACCTTCGCGCACGGCGACATCGGCGACTACGACCTCCTGATCACCGACGATCTGACGCCCACCGAGGAGATCGAGGCCGCGCTGAACGCCGGAACGGCCATCGAGCAGGTCGAATGCGACCCGGAAGGGCCGGAATATGAAATCTGACCTGGTCGCCGGAATCGACTCGTCGACCCAGTCGACGAAGGTCGTCGTCTGCGACGCGGATACCGGCGAGATCGTCCGCACCGGCCGCGCTTCGCACCCCGAAGGCACCGAAGTCGCTCCCGCCGCGTGGTGGGACGCCTTCCGCGAGGCCACCGACGGCCTGCTCGACGGCGTCGGCGCCATCGGCATCGGCGGTCAGCAGCACGGCATGGTCACCCTCGACGAAGCGGGCGAGGTGGTCCGGCCCGCGTTGCTGTGGAACGACACCCGGTCCGCGAAGGCGGCCGAAGACCTCGGCGGCGAACTCGGCGCCGAGAACTGGGCGAAGTCCGTCGGCTCGCTGCCGGTCGCCAGTTTCACCGTCACGAAGCTGCGGTGGATGGCGGAGAACGAACCCGAGCTGGCCGATCGCGTCGCCCGCGTGCTGCTGCCCCACGACTGGCTGACCTGGCGGCTGCTGGGGCAGGACGCCGAACCGGTCACCGACCGCGGTGACGCCTCCGGCACCGGCTACTTCTCGCCGTCCACCGGCACCTACCGCCAAGACCTCCTCGCGCACGCCTTCGGTGGGCGCACTCCCGAACTGCCCAAGGTCATCGGCCCCGCCGAAACCGCAGGCCACACCCCGGACGGGATCCTCGTCTCGGCCGGGACAGGCGACAACATGGCCGCCGCGCTCGGTCTCGAACTCGTGCCCGGTGACGTCGTGGTCTCGCTGGGCACCAGCGGAACCGTTTTCGGTGTCTCCGAGACCGCGAGCGCGGACTCGTCCGGAATCGTCGCCGGATTCGCCGACGCCACCGGCCGTTTCCTCCCGCTGGCCTGCACTCTCAACGCCGCCCGCGTCCTCACGGCCACGTCCGCGATGCTCGGTGTCGAGCTCGCGGAGTTCGACAAGCTGGCGCTCGCCGCCGCGCCCGGCTCCGGTGGCCTCACGTTCCTTCCGTATCTCGACGGTGAGCGGACGCCGAACCTCCCGGACGCCAAGGGCACGCTCTTCGGCCTGAACCGCGCGAACATGACGCCCGAGAACCTCGCCCGCGCCGCCGTCGAAGGCATGCTGTGCGGCCTCGCCGCCGGTCTCGACGCCCTGGTCGAGCAGGGGCTCGAAGTCCGCCGCGTCCTCCTGATCGGCGGTGGCGCGCAATCGGCCGCCGTCCGCGCGGTCGCGCCGATCGTGTTCGGCGTGCCGGTCGTCATCCCCGAGGTCGCCGAGTACGTCGCGGTCGGTGCCGCGCGACAGGCGGCCTGGGCCCTCGCTTCCAGCACGGAACCTCCCCGCTGGCAGGAAGACCACGGCTACACCCCACTCGAGCCGACCGAGGCGGACCGCGCCGAGGGGCACCGGATCCAGCAACGGCATCTCGAAGCCCGCGAACTCGGGCACGGCATTTCCGCGAAACCGAAAGAGGACTGAACCGATGGCCACGATCACCTACGACAAGGCGACCCGGCGCTACGCGGGCTCCGAACGGCCCGCTGTGGACGCACTCGACCTCGAGATCGCCGACGGCGAGTTCCTCGTGCTGGTCGGGCCTTCCGGCTGTGGCAAGTCCACCAGCCTGCGGATGCTCGCCGGCCTCGAGGACATCGACGAAGGCGCCGTCTGGATCGGCGACCGTGACGTCACCCAGCTGCCGCCGCGTGCCCGCGACATCGCGATGGTGTTCCAGAACTACGCGCTGTACCCGCACATGACCGTCGGCCAGAACATGGGCTTCGCGCTGAAGATCGCGGGCCGCCCGGCCTCCGAGATCAAGCAGAAGGTGCTCGACGCGGCCAAACTGCTCGACATCGAGCAGTACCTCGACCGCAAGCCGAAGGCGCTCTCCGGCGGTCAGCGCCAGCGTGTCGCGATGGGCCGCGCCATCGTGCGTGAGCCGCAGGTCTTCCTGATGGACGAGCCGCTGTCGAACCTCGACGCGAAGCTGCGTGTCTCCACCCGTACGCAGATCGCCGCGCTCCAGCGCCGCCTCGGCGTCACCACGGTGTACGTCACGCACGACCAGGTCGAGGCCATGACGATGGGTGACCGGGTCGCGGTCCTCTCGGACGGTCTCCTCCAGCAGTGCGACACCCCGCGCGCCCTGTACGACAAGCCCGCAAACGCTTTCGTCGCCGGGTTCATCGGCTCGCCCGCGATGAACCTCGTCACCGCGAAGCTCACCGAAGACGGTGCCGAGCTCGGCGGCGCTCGCGTGCCGCTGACCCGCGAGATCCTCGCCAAGGCCGAAGGCGACACGGTCACCCTCGGCTTCCGTCCGGAGTCGCTCGAGGTGACCACCAGCGAGGACGGCACGCTGCCGATCAAGGTCGACCTCGTCGAGGAGCTCGGCTCGGACGCGTACGTCTACGGCAAGCTCGCCGAGAGTGACGCCGAGGGCACGAAGTCGAACGTCGTGACCCGTGTGGACCCGCGCACACCGCCGGCCATGGGCGACACCCTGCGCCTGCGGATTCGTCCCGACGAGCTGCACGTGTTCTCCGCCACCGACGGGGCGCGCCTGTCCTGAGCCGGTTCGTGGGAAACTGGTGGTCGTTATGACCGCCAGTTTCCCGCGTGCCGAGGTCGTCATCGACCTGTCCGCCATCCGGCACAATGTCGCCCTGCTCGCCTCCCGCGCCCCCGGCGCCCAGACGATGGCCGTCGTCAAGGCCGACGGCTATGGCCACGGAGCGCTCGAGGTAGGCCGTGCCGCCGTCGAGGGCGGGGCCACCTGGCTGGGCACCTGCTCCCTCGGCGAGGCGCTCGCGCTGCGCCGCGCGGGGATCGGGGTCCGGCTCTTCAGCTGGCTCGACACTCCCGAAGCCGACTTCGCGCCCGCGGTCGCCGAAGACATCGACGTCGCCGTCAGCTCCCTCGCCGAGCTTGCCCGCGTGGCCGACGGCGTGCGCCGGGCACGCGACTTTAGCGGGCTAAACGCGATCGGGCGCGTGCACCTCAAGATCGACACCGGGCTGAGCCGGAATGGCTGCCCACCTGCGGAATGGCCGGCGCTGGTCGAGGCCGCGGCGGCCGCGAAGCCGTTCATCGAGGTCGTCGCGATCTGGTCGCACCTCGCCTGCGCCGACGACCTCGGTCACCCCTCCATCGACGCGCAGGCGAAACGGTTCGACGAGGCGTACGACATCGCCCGCGCGGCCGGCCTGGACCCGATGCGGCACATCGCGAACTCCGCCGCCGTGCTGACCAGGCCCGAACTGCACTTCGACCTCGTGCGTCCCGGGATCGCGATCTACGGGCTGAACCCGGTGCCCACCGACGACGACCTGCGTCCGGCGATGACCTTCAAGTCGTCGGTCGTGCTGACGAAACGGATTCCGGTCGGCGAATCGGTCTCCTACGGCCACACCTGGACGGCGGAGCGCGACACCACCCTCGCCCTCGTCCCGGTCGGATACGCCGACGGCGTGCCGAGGACGCTTTCCGGGCGGATGGACGTGTGGCTCGACGGAAAGCGCAGGCCGGTCGTCGGCCGCGTCTGCATGGATCAGCTGATCGTCGACTGCGGAGACGACGAACCGGCCGTCGGCAGCGAAGTGACCCTCTTCGGCCAGGGCGATTCCGGCGAGCCGACGGCCCGGGAATGGGCCGACAAGCTGGGGACGATCGACTACGAGATCGTGACCTCGATGTACCGGCCGCGGATCCACCGGACGTATCTGGAGGCGGGCTCGTGACACCTTCACGACGACTGCTGGCCATCGTCGGCGGTGTCGGAGCCGTGGCCACCGGCACCGCCGCCGCGATCGCCGTCGCCGCACAGCAGCGGCGGCAGAGTGAGGATCCGTTCGTGGACGAGCCGTTGGGGGATCTTGAACCGGATCGGACGTCGACAGTGGCGGCGGAGGACGGCACGCCGCTCGCGGTCGAAGAGATCGACCCGGCCGATGGGGGAGAACCGGAGCTGACCGTCGTCGGCGTGCACGGTTTCGCGTTGTCGAAGCGCTGCTGGCATTTCCAGCGGCGAGACCTCGCGTCGCTGAAGCTGCCGCGGGTGCGTCAGGTCTACTACGACCATCGCGGGCACGGGCAATCCGGCGCCGCGACCGCCGAGACCAGCACCATCGAACAGCTGGCGCGCGACCTCGACATGGTCCTGCGCTCGGTGGTGCCGGACGGGCCCATCGTGCTCATGGGGCACTCGATGGGCGGCATGGTGATCATGGAACTCGCCGCGGAGCATCCCGAGCTGTTCGACGACCGCGTCGGCGGTGTCGCGTTCATCGCGACCGCGGCGGGCGAGGTCGGTGCCCGGGGACTTCCGAGATCACTGCTCTCGAAGTACAACCCGCTCACGCGAGGCGTTGGCGGGCTGGCCGGCTGGCAGCCCGGGCTCGTCGAGTTCGTGCGCGCGGCAGGCGGTCAGCTGACCCGGCAGGCGGTGCGCAGGCTGGCCTTCGGCAGCCGGGACGTGTCGCCGCGGCTCGTCGACTTCATGCTGGAAATGCTCGAAGTGACGCCGGTGCGCGGACTCGTGAACTTCGTCGACACGCTCGGCAGTCACAACCGGTACGCGGCGCTCGCCGGGCTGAAGCACGCGCACGTACTGGTCGTCGGCGGGGATTCCGACCGGTTCACGCCGATCGCGCACGCCGAGCGGATCGCGGCGGAGCTGCCGGACGCGGAGCTGGTGCGCGTGCGCGGCGCGGGGCACATGGTGCAGCTGGAACAACCCGAACTGGTGAACAGCCACCTGATCGACTTGGTGCAACGATGCACGGGCACCGATGGTGAGACTTCCGAACTGCGAACGTGGTGGTGGCAACGCTGATGAATTTCGCTTTCCCGACTCCCGAGTCGACGATTGCCTTCGGGCGGGAGCTCGGACGTTCGCTGCGCGCGGGCGATCTGGTGCTGCTCGCCGGGCCGCTCGGAGCGGGCAAGACGACGTTGACCCGCGGGATCGCGGACGGTCTCGGGGTCGGCGGGCGCGTCAGTTCGCCGACGTTCGTGATCGCCAGGGTGCATCCGGCGGGCGAGGCCGGGGTCGCTTTGGTGCACGTCGACGCCTACCGGCTCGGTGGGGATCTCTCGCAGCTGGACGACCTGGACCTCGACACCGAACTGGAGCGGTCCGCCCTGGTCGTCGAATGGGGCGAAGGGGCGGCGGAGCGGCTTTCGGACGACTACCTCGTCGTGCGCCTGGACCGCCGCGAGGACGACGTCCGCGAGGTCACCCTGGAGCCGCACGGCACCTGGGCGACCCGCACGCCCGACCTGCGTTTAGCGGGCTAATCGCGACCTGGGCCGCCGACTTGCGTTTAGCCCCCTAAACGCGATCTCACCCGGATGCCGCGTCAGGGCCGTGCCGGCGAAGCGTCCCCTCCATGCCCCAAGAGGGCTTGGGGGTGCGCATGCCGCTGGGTCCCACAGCGGCATGCGCACCCTGTCTAGACGGTGGGGGCCGGTTCAGCCTGTGGGCCGCCTCGTCCGCGCCGATGGTGAAGCCACCACAATCCGCACAAGCCGATCACGCTGGTTTGCGCGGCCGGTGTGGCCACAGCTGTCAACGCGACGAGCGCGGTGATCAACGCGAACCAATAGAGCAGGACGCGGCCGGTGTTTTCCCGGCTGCCGAAGAACGTGCTTCGCCAGAAATCGGGCCACTGGGCGGCCGGACGCAAATGGACTCGACGACACGCGGGGTCGGTGACCATGCCGACCGGTTCACTCGCCAAATCGAGCAATTCGTCGAGACTGACTTCTGCCGGGTGACACCCGCCGTGGTGATCCTGGTTCGTATCCGGGTTCATCGCCTGCGGCTGGGGTGGCTCCTCTGGCATACCGCCGGAACACGGCGCTACGCTGGGCATGTTTGACGCCTCCATAGAACTGGTAGATGGAGCTGTTGAACTTCAAAGCGGCTCCCCCGGCACGGGGAGCCGCTTCCTTTTGGTGCGGCATTCGGTCGTTGCCGATCCGCAACACAAGCCATTGTGGACGAATTTCCCGGACCTACGGGGCGGTAGGTGAAAGGTTGCTGAATCCTGCGCTGAGCGGTCAGCGTAATTCACCCCAGGTCATCGGGTTGTGCTACCGCCACCCGAAAGAGTAGTTGCGGGCACGCCACTTCGTCTCATTGCTCGAATAGGGATACGCAGAGTGTTCCGCTTTCGCGCTATCGAGTGTTCTGGTGTTGTTCATGAGAAAAGAAATGTTCGGTACCGGATGTTCGGCGGCCGCAC
Organism: Amycolatopsis azurea DSM 43854; assembly: GCF_001995215.1. Classification (GTDB taxonomy): domain Bacteria; phylum Actinomycetota; class Actinomycetes; order Mycobacteriales; family Pseudonocardiaceae; genus Amycolatopsis; species Amycolatopsis azurea. Next base: position 19,878 of record NZ_MUXN01000014.1, on the reverse strand, counting down.
TTACACACCCAGATGACCCCGCTCGAAATGGCGGGCCCGCTCAACGCCGATCTCCGACCGTTTGTCGCTTCCCACGGATCGCGTTTAGCGGGCTAAACGCGATCCGCGGGGCCGACGACGGAGCGTGCGATGCCCAGGGCGACCAGGTCCTGGGGGCGTAGCCGCAGCCGGTCCGCGAGAGCGGGGACTTCGTCGGCGGGCAGCTTGAGGATCGCCGCTGCCGCCTCGGGCGAGGTGACCGAGAAGTACGCGCCGGGCGTCACCCAGGTCGACCCCGGCGCCGCGAACGCGAGCGCACCCCCGGATCCGCCTTCCCCGATCACCAACGTCGTGATCGGTACGGCCGCGCTCGCCACGGCCTCGAACAGTTCCGCGATCGCCGCACCGGCCCCGGCCCGCTCGGCCTCCGCGTCGTTCGCCGCACCAGGGGTGTCGACGAGGGTGAGCACCGGGATCCCGAGCCTCGACGCGAGCCGTACGAGGCGCGCCGCCGTACGGAATCCCGCGGGCAACGTCGGCGTCCCGCACTGCGCCGCGTACGCGATCGCGCGACCGTCTCGCCAGCCGAAGCCGCACAGGACGCCTGAGTCGACTCCGCCGCACCTATCGCCCGAGACATCCTCACGCCAGTCGAAGTACGCGTCGAGGTACTCCGCCGCTCTCGGCCGATCGGCGGCGCGCGCCGCCTGAACCGCGGCCCATCCGCTTTGGGGCAAGCGCGCCGATCCGAGAGCGCCCGGAGGCTCAGCGGCCTCCGCCGTCGGAGAGGTCAGCAAGCGCAGCCACCGTTCCAGCGTCGCGGGAAGGTCCGCGGGTGGCACGATCCTGTCGACCTGGCCCCACGCGAGTTTCGCTTCAGCCGTGTACGCCTCCGCGGGCGCGTCGGCAGGGCGTACCCGGGAACCGGCGAAACCGACCTGTGCTTCGGGCAGAGCGAGAACGACGTCTGCGCTCGCGCCGAGTGTCGCCCAGCCGCCGCCCGTGGTCGGATCGCGCAGCACCGAGATCTGCGGCACCGACCGGGCGCCGGCGGCCGCCCGCGCGATGCGCTGCAACTGCGAAAGCGCGCGCATCCCGTGCTGCATGCGGCTGCCGCCGGTCGCGATCAGCGACACCACCGGCAATCGAGACTCCACCGCCCGCGCGAACGCCGCCTCGACGCGATCACCGGTCCGCTGACCGATCGACCCACCCAGAAAGCCGAACTCGAAGGCGATCACGACCGCTTCGACATCACCGATCTTGGCTGTTCCGCAAAGCACGGACTCGTCTTCGCCAGTCCGCTCTTCGGCGGCTTCGCGCGCCGCGCGATAGCCCGGCCACTCGATCGGCCCGTCGTCCGGCTCAGCGGACCGTGGAACGTCCAAGTCCTCGAAACCGGTCGCGACCTCTTCGACGACCGCCCGCGCGGAGGCCCTGCTCATCCGAGCGCCCGCTTCATGACCTTGCCCATGTCGTTGCGCGGCAACGCCTCCAGATAGCGGACCACCCGAGGACGCTTGTGCGGCGACAACAACCGCGAGACGTGGTCGGCGAGTTCCGCCTCCTCCGGGCGTTCCCCGGCGGGCACCACCCAGGCCACGATGCGCTCGCCGAGGTCGTCGTCGGGCTCGCCGGTCACCGCGACCTCCGCGACGCCGGGGTGCTCCATGAGCGCGTTCTCGATCTCACCCGCGCCGATCTTGTAGCCGCCGCTCTTGATCAGATCCGTCGCCTTCCGGCCGACGATCTTCACATAACCGGCCGCGTCGCGGGTCGCCATGTCGCCGGTCCGGAACCAGCCGTCGTCGAAGGCGGCCTCGGTGGCGTCAGGACGGTTGAGGTACTCGGTGAACAGATTCGGCCCGCGGACCTGGATCTCGCCGACGGTCTCCAGTTCCTCGACCGGCTCGCCCGCCTCGTCCACCAGCCGCAGCTCGACGCCGCTCAAGGGGACGCCGACGGTGCCGGGGACACGCTCGCCGTCGGCGCGGACGCTGGTGTTCATGAGGGTCTCGGTCATCCCGTAGCGCTCGATCACGCGCTGGCCGGTCGCGGCGGTGATGCGCTGGTGGTCGTGGACGGGCAGCGCGGCCGATCCGGAGACGAGCAGCCGGGCGCCCCGCAACGCGTCGGCGAGCGCCCGGTCGTCGCCGACCTCGCCCGCGATGCGGTGATACATGGTCGGGACGCCGAACATCATCGTCGCCCCGTTGGCGAGTTCGCTCGCGACGCCTTCGGTCGAGAAGCGGCCGAGATGCCGGACCGATCCACCGCGCCGGAGCGGCCCGAGGATGCCGAGGATCAGGCCGTGGACGTGGAAGAGCGGGAGGCCGTGGACGAGGACGTCGTCGGCGGTCCATTCCCAGGCGTCTTCGAGCGCGTCGAGAGTGGTCGAGATCGCGCGGCGGGGGAGGACGACACCCTTGGGCGGGCCGGTCGTCCCGGAGGTGTAGACGATCAGCGCCGGGGCTTCGGCGTCCGGTTCCGCGGGGAGATCGCCGGGTGTGCCTTCGAGGGCGATATCGAGGCGGGGGAGATCGGCGAGACCCGCGGGGAGGTCGGCGCCAGGTGCGGCGAGGACGAGGACGGGCTCGCTGTCGGCGAGGATGTGGGTGAGTTCGCGCTCGCCGATCTTCGGGTTCAGCGGGATGGCGGGGACTCCGGCGAGCAGCGCGGCGATCACGGCGACGCTGGTGTGCACCGTCGGTGTCGCCCAGATGGCGATACGGCCGCTCGGCAGGTCGCGGGCGAGTGTGCCGGCGACGGCCGCGACGTCGGCGTGGGTCAGGGAGGCGTCGCCGAAGCGGAGGGCCTCCTTGTCGGAGCCGCTCGCCAGCGTGGGGAACAACCGATCGGGCACGTGTGACCTCCTGCTCGACTCCGACGGCCGGGGCGCGTGGAGCCGAGGGGCCCCTCACCGGACCGTACCGCCCTCCCCTCCCTGACCCCTGCGACCTGCTTCACACCCAGCGCCGGGAGCGACTTTCGCGGGCTAACCGCGCTCCGGCGGCCCTCGGCCCTCCGGCCTCACAGATCGCGTTTTGCCCCCTAATCGCGATCCGGCGGGCTGAGCGAGGGGAGCGACTTTAGCCCCCTAATCGCGATCCGGTGCCGGGGTCGCGGGGCTGGCGGGAGGGGCCCGACAGATCGCGATTAGGGGGCTAAAGTCGCTCCGGCGCTGGGGGAGCGGGCCCGGCACCGGATCGCGATTAGCCCGCTAAACGCGATCCGGGGCGCTGGTCGTAGGCTGGGTAACCGTGCTGGTACTGGCCATCGACACCTCGACCCCGGCGGTCACCGCGGGCCTCGTCGCCCTGGACGGCGACGCCCTCGAGCCACGCGGAGACCGCGTCACGGTCGACCCGCGCGCGCACGGCGAGCTGATCACGCCCCACGCCCTCGAAGCCGTCAAGGCCGCGGGCGTCACGCTTCGCGACCTCGACGCCATCGTCTGCGGCGTCGGCCCCGGCCCCTTCACCGGCCTCCGCGCCGGCATGGCCACCGTCGCGTCGCTCGCCCACGCGCTCGGCATCCCCGCCTACCCGGTCTGCAGCCTCGACGCGATCGCCGCCGACGTCGCCCCCGGCGAAGCGCCCTTCCTCGTCCTCACCGACGCGAGGCGCCGCGAGGTCTACTGGGCCGCGTACGCCGCCGACGGTTCCCGCGCCGACGGCCCGCACGTCCAGCGACCTGCCGACCTCGAGACGACCATCAAGGTCGCGGCGGGCGACGGCGCCCTCCTCTACGCGGACGCCCTCGGCGTCCAGCCGATCGAGCCGCGCTTCCCGTCACCCGTCGGGCTGGTCAAAGCCGCCCGGGAAGCGATCCAGAGCGGCGAAGAGCCCGCCCCGCTCACCCCGCTCTACCTCCGCCGCCCGGACGCCGTCGAACCGGCCGCGCGCAAGAAGGTGACCACGCCGTGAGGCTGGAACCCTTACGCCGCAAGGATATCCCCCGCTGTGTGGAGATAGAGAAGATCCTCTTCCCCGGCGATTCGCCGTGGACCGCCTACGCTTTCCACGCGGAACTCGACGGCGGCGGTTACTACCTGGTCGCCCGTCCGGACGAAAGCGACGAGGTCATCGGCTACGCCGGGCTCGCCGTCGTCGGCCGCCGCGGCGACTACGAGGCGAGCGTCCACACGATCGGCGTCGATCCCGGCCACCAGCGCAACGGCATCGGCACCGTCCTGCTCAAGGCGCTCCTCACCCGCGCGGACGAACTCGCCGCGCCGGTCTTCCTCGAAGTCCGCACCGACAACGACGCGGCGATCACGCTCTACGAGCGGCACGGTTTCGAACGCATCGGCCTCCGGAAGCGCTACTACCAGCCCTCCGGCGCCGACGCCTACACGATGGCCCGCCCGCGGGCCCAGGTCCGAGACGAGGTGGCGGGCTGATGCCGCGCATCATCATGGGCATCGAGAGTTCGTGCGACGAGACCGGCGTCGGTCTCGTCCGCCTGCACGACGACGACACGGTCGAACTCCTCGCCGACGAGGTCGCCTCCAGCGTCGACCAGCACGCCCGCTTCGGCGGCGTCGTACCCGAGGTCGCCAGCCGCGCCCACCTGGAGGCGATGGTCCCGACGGTCGAGCGGGCCTTCGAAAAGGCCGGGCTGAAACTGTCCGATGTGGACGCCATCGCGGTGACCGCCGGACCCGGTCTCGCCGGCGCGCTCCTGGTCGGCGTCGCCGCCGCCAAGGCGTACGCCGCCGCACTCGACATCCCGCTCTACGGCGTCAATCACCTGGCCGGGCACATCGCCGTCGACACGCTCCAGCACGGACCGTTGCCGGAGCGCTGCCTCGCCCTGCTCGTCTCGGGCGGGCACACGCAATTGCTGCTGGTGGACGACATCGCGTCCGAGATCACCGAACTCGGGTCCACTGTGGACGACGCGGCCGGCGAAGCCTACGACAAGGTCGCCCGCGTTCTCGGCCTCCCATATCCCGGCGGCCCGCCCATCGACAAGGCCGCCAAGAACGGCGACGGCGCGGCCATCGCGTTCCCCCGCGGCATGACCGGACCGCGGGACGCCAAGTTCGATTTCTCCTTCTCCGGCTTGAAAACCGCCGTCGCGCGCTGGGTCGAGGGCGCGGAGCGCCGCGGCGAGGAGATCCCCGTCGACGACGTCGCCGCGTCGTTCCAGGAAGCCGTCGCCGACGTTCTCACGATGAAGGCGATCCGGGCGGCCAAGGAACACGGCGTGGACACGCTGGTGATCTCCGGTGGCGTGGCGGCGAATTCACGGTTGTCCGAACTCGCCGCCGAGCGCTGTGCGGAAGCCGGGATCACCTTGCGGGTCCCGCGGCCGCGGCTGTGCACGGACAACGGCGCGATGATCGCCGCGCTCGGCGCGCACGTGGTCGCCGCAGGACGTCCGCGGGCGTCGCTCGACTTCTCCGCGAATCCGGCGCTGCCGGTCCAGATCGTCTCGATCTAGCGCAGTTCGACGGTGGTGCGCGGCGCCGGGGCGAGGTTGAGCAGTTCCTCCAGCGCCGCCACCGAGAGTGCGGCGGCATTGCCGTCGCCGTAAGGGTTTCCGGCGTGCGCCGGATGAAGATCGCCGCGCAGGATCTTCGCCGCGGTGTCGGCGATGAGACCGGTGTCCGTCCCGACCAGCCACGCGCAACCCGCCTCGATCGCTTCGCGTCGTTCGGTGACGTCGCGGAGCACGAGGACGGGTGTGCCGAAGGTCGGCGCTTCCTCTTGGATACCACCGGAATCAGTCAGGACGAGCTCGGCCAGCCGCAGCGCGCGCACGAGATCGGGATATTCGAGCGGCTCGGTGACCGTCACCCGCGGTGTCCCGCCGAGCGCGGTCATGACCTGCTCCCGCACGGCCGGATTGGGGTGCACCGGGAACAGCACCTGGACGTCGCTGTGCTCCGCGACGATCAGTTCGATGGCCGCGAGCGTGCGGCTCAGCGGCTCGCCCCAGGACTCCCGCCGGTGCGACGTCACTAGAACGAGGCGTTCGCCGGCTTCGGAGATCTCCATCTCCAGCAACGCGAGCGCGGTGTCCCGCGCCGGGAGATCACGCTCGGCGATCGCGATCACGGCGTCGACGACGGTGTTGCCGGTGACCGCGATCCGTTGGCGTGGAACACCTTCCGTGCGCAGCGCGGCCGCGGCGCCCGGTGTCGGCGCGAGGTGCAGGGCGGCGATGCGCGAGATCATCTGCCGGGTTCCCTCTTCGGGGAACGGCGCGGCGAGATCGTGCGTGCGCAGACCCGCTTCCAGGTGCACCACCGGGATGCCCAGCCAGAACGCGGCGAGCGCGCCCGCCAGTCCCGTCGTCGTGTCGCCTTGGACGACGACCGCCGCGGGCGCGACCCGGCGTAGCACCTGGTCGAGCGCGGGGAGCAGCCCGGAAACCAGTTCCGCCTGGGTGCCGGTGGTCCTGGGCGGGGTGTCGAGCCAGGCGTCGACCGGCAGGCCGAACGGGATCAGCGCCTGCTCGACCATTCCCTGATGCTGTCCACTATGGACGAAGAAGGGCCGCAGGTTCGGATGCTCCGCCAGCGCCGATGCCAGCGGAGCGAGTTTGACCGCCTCCGGCCGGGTCCCGGCCAGCAACATCACATCCACGCGTTCGCGCTCCTCGTCCACGATTTCGAGTGTCCCGCAAAACGCGGGTGGCGGCCGCCGGCGTGCAAGGGGCCCACGCCGGCGGCCGCTGGAGTCAGCTCCCGGTCTGGCCGAGCCGTTTCGTGCGGCGGTAGCCGGCGACGACCGCGATGGTTCCGAGAACCAGCAGGATCACGCCGACCGCCAGCCACCAGCCGACATCGGCACCGGTGGCGGCGAGGGCACCCACCCCGCCACCGGCGACGCCGACTCCGGCGCCAGGCAACTTGTACATCTCGACCTCACTTCACCCTGGTCAGGCGGTGGTCGCCGGACGACGGCGGCGAACGACGCGGATACCGACCGGAACGGCGACGGCACCGAGCAGGCCGAGACCGATCCACAGTCCCGCGCCCGAGGCGAGCGGCACGGGCAGACCGGCCGGGCCGCAGGTGGCCGACGAGACGATCACGTCGCCGGAACCGAGCGGGGCGAGCGCGTCGCCGAGCAGCTTCACGTGGATCGCGTTGACCGTGAGGCTGCCATCGCCGTTCTTGATCTGCTCGTTCAGGATGATCGTCGCGACGTTGGCGTTGCCGAGACCGACCTTGACCTGGGTGTTCGGCGCCGGTGTCGCGTCGACCGCGCCCGCGCTGCCGAGGTTCGCCCCGACCAGGTTCGTCGCGCCCTGCACTCCCTTCTGGGTCGCGGTGCAGGTGGCTTCGACGACCTTGACGCCGACGTCGCCAAGGGCGCCCTTGAGCAGCGGCAGACCGACATCGGCGGTGCTGGCCTTGGCCGTCACGGCACCGGAGTTGTCGTCGCGTTTGGCTTCGGTGTTGATCGCGCCGGCGGTGAGTATGCCGGTGAGATTGGCCTTCGCGAGGCTGTTGGTGGTCGGTCCGGCGGTCTTCGCTTCGGCGAGCGGCCCGGCCTTCACCGCGTCGAGGCCGAGGAGCTTCACATCGACCTTGACGCCATACGCGGAGCCGTCACCGGGGGCCGCCGAGGCGGGCGCCGCACCGGCGAGAGCCACGCTCGCCACCACAGCGGCGAGCAGTCCGCCTCGTCGCAAGAGGTGCGTGTTCTTCAACTGGTCCTCCGAATTGATTCGTGGGGGTTTTCTTTCATCTTCGGTCGGCAGGAGGGCGCAACCGTCGCGGACGAATCCTCAGCTGGCCTGACTCGGCTCGCGGATCGTCTATCGCCGAGTGTTTCTCAAATTGAACGAAAAACTGCGAGGATCACCGGATCAGGTGGTCTTACAAGGCTTCGCCGCAGGTCGACGAAGACGTCACTCCTTCGGCCTAGTCAGTTTCTCCACGATCGTGCCGAAAGGGCCCATGATCACGTTGTTAATGCGAACCCCGGTCGAAAGGGCCGGTTCCCGCTGACTTACTCTCGTCGGCGAGGTCCCTGTCCGCTTCGCCGATCCCGTCGTCTGCTGCGCCTTTCCTGAGAGGGTCACCGTGGCCGTTGCGAGCGCCCCTTTGCCTGGTTCCAGCCGGTTTCCGCTGCGTATGGCGGTGCTGGCGGTGATCGCCGTCGCGGTCGGTCTGGTGCTGGCCGAGCGCCTGTATCGGGTGTTCGAAGTGCAGCTTTCGGGACTGATACTGAGGGTTATCACCTCATCGGGTGTCTACGTCGCCAGTGAACGTGAGACTGTCTACTTTGGGTTGTCCGGCGATACTCCACTCGGGTTAAGAATGACGCCGGAATGCTCTTCGGCATTCATGTTGCTGCCCTTGTTGTTGGTGACCGCCGTCATGTTGTATTTCCGCCCGCGGAATGCGAAGAGGCTGTTCGTCTCGTTGGCCATATCGGCGGCGGTGGTCATTCTTGTCAATCAGATGAGGGTTTTGGCGATCGTCGGCCTCGTGCACGTGATGGGTATCGACGAAGGTTATTACTGGGGTCACACCCTGCTCGGTTCGATGGTCAGCGTCCTCGGTGGCGCGGTCGCTCTCGTGCTGTTCGTCTGGCTGGGCACCCGCAAGCCGCGGGCCGAGCGCGAGGCCGTCTGATGGGCGCCGGTTCGGTCAAGATCCTGCTCGCGATCACCCAGGCGTTCGCGCTCACCATGAGCGTCGCGTTCATCGTGTACGTGGTCGTGATCGTCGTGCCGTACCTCCGGCGCAAACCCGCGCCCGTCGGCGACGCCGCCGACTTCACCTGGCATTTCTTCGTCCCGTGCCGGGACGAGCAGACCGTCATCCGCGAAACGGTGCGGTACCTGCGTTCGACGTTCCGGCACGCGCACGTCTGGGTCGTCGACGACGACTCCGAGGACCGCACGGCCCGGGTCGTCAAGTCGATCTGGCGGCGCAACGGCGGCTACGACCCGTATCTGCACCTCGTTCCGCGGCGCCGTCCGGAGGCGCGGACGGGCAAGGGCGACGCGCTCAACGCCGCCTATCAGGCACTCAACTTCTGGATGGGTTCGGACGCGAGCCGTGACGATGTGGTCGTCGTGGTCGTCGACGCGGACGGCCGCCCGGCGGAGAACTGTCTCGAAGTGTGCGCCGCCGACCATCTGTTCGGCGACGAGAGCGTCGGCGCTGTGCAACTCGATGTCTGGATGGGCAACGCCGACAGCCGTCCGCCGGGCAAGAACTGGTTCTCACGCGCTTTCGGGCTGAAGCTGGCGCAGATGCAGGATCTCGAGTTCCGCACGGCCATCGCGGCGATCCAGACCTCGCGTGGGTTCACCGGCACGATCTCCATGGGCGGCAACGGTCAGTTCACCCGGCTGTCCGCTTTGGACTCGATCGCCGGGGACGACGAACAGCCGTGGCGCGGTTCGCTGCTGGAGGATTTCGAACTCGGCGTGCACCTGCTGACGGCGGGCTGGCGGACCGGGTACACCCCGGATTCCCATGTGAAGCAAGAAGGTCTGTACAGCCTGCGGCGATTCCTGGTGCAGCGCACGCGCTGGGGCCAGGGCACGATGCAGTGTTCGCGGTATCTGCGGCGGATCTGGGACTCGCCGCATGTGAGCACGCTGGGCGCGGCGGAGATGATGTACTACCTCGCGCAGCCGTGGATGCAGCTGCTCGGCTCGCTGCTGTACCCGATCCCGTTCATCCTGCTGCTCTTCAGCACGGCTGGGGATCCGGCGCAGGTCTGGACGTGGTTCGCCGACGACGGCGCGTGGATCCTGTTCGCGATCTACGGCTCGTTCGGGCTGCTGCCGTTCATCGTCTGGGGCCCGATCTATCAGTTCAAATGCCTGAAGAGCCGCAATCTGCTGCGCGGGCTCGGGATGGGCTTCGCCTACGCGCTCTACATCTACACGTTCTACATCACGTCGTGGCGCGCGCTGTTCCGTCTGGTCCGCGGCCGGAACGGCTGGGCGAAGACGCGGCGGAACACCGAACACGCCCCCGGCGTCAAGGTCGCCCTGGACTCCTGACCCGCTCCCGCGCCCGGATCGCGTTTAGCAGCGGGCTAAACGCGATCCGGGCGCGGGGAGCGAGCTGGGTCAGAAGGCGGGCACGATCCGGACGTCGTCCGCCTTCACGAAGGCGATGCGGTGTCCGAACTGGATCTGCACGTACCGCGTCTTGCCCTTCACGACCACGTGGTTCGCCGGGTCGAACGTCGTCGCCGAGAAGTACTCGGAGCCGACCACGTTGCCGAGCGAGTACCGCTGTCCGGCCGAGAACGTGTACGGCAGCGGGACGACCTGCTGCACCGGCACGTTCGCCGGGTAGGCCTCCGCCTCGGGATACGCGCGCCCGAACACCGGGACGGTCGCGAGACCGGGCTTCGGCGTGACGACCAGGCCGAACGCCGGGCTGGTCGTGCGCGCGTCGCGGAACCAGCCCTTCTGGCCGAGGTACCAGATCGCCGTCCAGCCGTCACGCCGCTCGGCGACCACGTACCGCTGGCCGGTCTCGGCCCGGCTGCCGACGTCGGAGACGTCCATCGTGCTCGCCGAACCGTCCGGGCGGAGGCCGATGTCCTTGAGTAGCGGCGCCGAGTCGTTCGGCTCGCTGCGCAGCACGACCGAACCGGAACCCCTTGCCGGGCAAGGTTTTCCGCCGCCCTCGCAGCCGGTGAACGCGGGCTGGTTCGTGGCGAAGTCCGGCGTGATGGTCACCAGCGGCGAACCGGGGCGGCCGAAGCCCGCCAGCGGAGCGCCCATCAGGTCGAAGTAGTGCGACCAGTCCCAGTACGGGCCCGGGTCCCAGTGCATCCCCTTGATGGTCGAGGGGATCGTGCCCGGGACGTTGTCGTGGCCGATGATGTGCGCGCGGTCGAGCGGGACGTCGTACTTCCGCGCGAGATAGCCGACGAGCTTCGCGGAAGTGCGGTACATCGCCTCCGTGTACCAAGTGCCCTTCGCGGCGAAGCCCTCGTGCTCGATGCCGACGGACTTCGCGTTGACGTACCAGTTGCCCGCGTGCCAGGCGACGTCCTTGGTCGGCACGTGCTGCGCGATCTGCCCGTCGGACGAGCGGATCGTGTAGTGCCAGCTCACGTACGTCGGGTCCCGGACCAGGTCCATCGCCGTGTTCCAGTAGCCCTCGGTGTCGTGGATGACGATGTATTCGACCTTCTGGCTCTTCGGCCGGTCCGCCTTGTCGTGGTTGCCGTAGTCGTTGTTCGGCAACTCCTGGTACGGCGCCGGCACCGAAAGACACGAGACCTTCTTCGGACACTCGGTCTTCGGGTCTTCCGCCTGAGCGCGCGCGGGGCTCACCGGCGTGGCGGCGAGGCTGACGCTCTGGCCGTCGTCGGTCTTGCGGCTGACGCCCTTGGAGATGGTGTCGAAGACTTCGTCGGCGAAGGACCTTGCTCCCGTTTCGTCCTTCGCGCCGCTGTAGCGCGCGACGGCGGCGTACCAGTCACCGGCTTCGCGTTGGTACTTCGCCAGGAGAGCGGCGCCACCGCGGATGTTCTGCGTGGGGTTCGTGCGCAGCGTCGCGACGTCCTGGCCGATCAGCGAGGAGGCCTCGTCGATGGTCTGGAGACCGGGCGGGGGAGGCTTCGGTGCCGGTGTCACAGGCAGTTTCGGACGGCGGGCGTCGTCGCCGCGAGGGTCCTCCCCGCCTTCGTCGTGATGCGTGCCGGTGCCCGCTTCGCGCAGGTCGGTCAGGTGCATCGGGCCGTAACCGGCGGACGTGCTCGGGGTTCCGGCGTTGAAGTCCCAGCGCGACTCCAGGAAGGAGACGCCGAGCAGGACGTGTTCAGGGACGCCGAACTCCTTCGCGGCGGACGCGAAGTCCCGTTGCCGCTGCTGATCCGCCGGGGCGGCTTCGGCGGGGACGGCGGCGAGGAGACCGGCGGCGAGAGCGAGGACCGCGAGCCCGGCGGTCCGTTTGGACCGGCGCCGGAGCGGCTCGAGGGCGACGGGACGGAAGGGACGCGGCATGGGCGTATACCCCCAGTGACTAGGTCTGCTGAACAGGACCGACCCCAATGGTCGGAACCTAACCAGAAACAGGCCTCCTTCGTAAGGTCCCTCCGGATCGCGATTAGGGGGCTAAACGCAAGTCGGTGGCAAGGTGGAGGCATGACCGGGGTGAAGGAGCTTCTGCAGGCGAAGGACCACATCTTCCTCGACTTCGACGGTCCCGTGTGCGACGTGTTCGCCGAGCTGGCGGCGGGCGAGGTGGCGGACAGGCTCAAGCGGCTCGTCGAACCCGATCTGCCCGCGGACGTGAGTACTTCCGCCGATCCGTTCGACGTGCTCCGGTATGCGGCCTCGTGCGGTCCGAACGCCGCGTACGTCGTCGAGCGGCAGCTCAGCCGGTTCGAAGGGGAGGCCGTCGCGCAGGTTTCGCCGGCTCCCGGTGTCGTGGAGGTGCTTCGCGAGTGGGTCGCGCAGGGGTTCACGGTGACGATCGTCAGCAACAACTCCGTCGACGCGATCAGGTCCTTCCTGGGGCTGCACGAACTCGCGGAGGACCTCCGCCGGATCAGCGCCCGGACGACGAGCGATCCCGCGCACCTGAAGCCTCATCCAGCGCTCATCGACGCCGCGGTGAAGGCGCTCGGTACTTCGCCTCGGCAGTGCGTCATGGTCGGCGACTCGGCCGCGGACGTCGTGGCCGCTCGCGCCGCCGGAGTCGCTTCGGTCGCTCTCGCGACGACGCCCGCCAAACGCCGGACCCTCGCCGCCCTCCACCCCGATGCCCTGGTGAGCGCCCTCACCGACCTGCGTTTAGCCCCCTAATCGCGATCCGGCCGCCCCACTCGCGTTTAGCCCCCTAAACGCGATCTGACAGCAGCAGGCCCAGGAAGAGCGCCATGCCGACCAGGTTGTTGTTCATGAACGCCCGGAAGTAGCCATCCCGCTCGCGACGCGCGGTCAGCCTGCCCTGGTGGATGAACAACGCGCCCGCGACCACGACGGCGAGGTGGAACTCCCAGCCGAGCGAGCTCACCCGGCCGATCACGACCATGAGCACCAGCATCGCGCCCTGCAGGACGCCGACGGCCAGCCTGTCGTGGCGGCCGAACAGGATCGCCGTGGACTTCACGCCGATCTTCAGATCGTCGTCCCGGTCGACGGCGGCGTACTGCGTGTCGTACGCGACGACCCACAAGAGATTGGCGAGGAACAGGAGCCAGCAAACCGGCGGCAGGGATCCGCTTGTGGCGGCGAAAGCCATCGGAATCGACCAGCCGAACGCCGCGCCCAGCACCACCTGCGGCAGATGTGTGTACCGCTTCGCGAAGGGATACGCGCACGCCAGCACCAGCGCCACCACCGAGAGCGCGACGGTCAGCGGGTTGAGCGTCATGGCCACCAGGAAGGAAAGCAGCACCAGGACGCCGAACAGACCGCGCGCCTCCCTGCCCGTCGCCGCGCCGCTGGGCAGTGGACGATTCGCGGTGCGCTTGACGTGACCGTCGAACCCGCGGTCCGCGTAGTCGTTCACCACACAACCCGCCGCGCGCATCAGCCAGACCCCTGCCACGAAGGCGGCGAGAATCCATGGCGACGGAGGGCCGGCGATCCACAGCGCCCACAGCGTCGGCCACAGGAGAAGCAGCGCGCCGATCGGCTTGTCCGCCCGCATCAGGCGCAGGTAAACCGGCACCTTGTTCCGCGCGAGGAGCAGCGACATCGTTCCTCCCCTTCGGCGTGCGTCGATCCGAAGGTAGGGGCACCTCCGCGTGCGAGGTCCGAACTCGACCCTCGAGGGCAAGGCGCTGTAATCAGACGGGCACGCCCGGCGAGACAGTCGCGGGAAAACGGCCGGTCAGGCGCTCGGAGGCCAAGTTTCGACAGGGTGAGCGGACCCTCCTTGCGAAGCTGGCACTCACATGGCTAGAGTGCTAATTGCACGGCCCGAACACGCCCCGGCACCCGCGACGGCGGGGGTGGTAGGAGCCGTAACTCATCCTGCCAACGCTTTCGACGACCGTGGAGGTCAACCCGGTGAGCGTGAACATCAAGCCGCTCGAGGACAAGATCGTTGTCCAGACGAGTGAGGCCGAGGAGACGACCGCTTCCGGCCTCGTCATCCCCGACACCGCCAAGGAGAAGCCCCAGGAGGGCAAGGTTCTGGCCGTTGGCCCGGGCCGCATCGACGACAAGGGCAACCGCGTCCCGCTCGACGTTTCCGTCGGCGACGTCGTCATCTACTCCAAGTACGGCGGCACCGAAGTGAAGTACAACGGTGAGGACTACTTGATCCTTTCCGCTCGCGACGTGCTGGCCGTCATCAACTGACGTCCGCTCTCAGCGCATGACGCCCCGGGCCCCGCATTGCCGGGGGACGGGGCGTTCGTGTTTTCCGTGCTTTAGAACTGGAAGGTAAGCGGAACAGGCCATGCCCAAGCAGATCAGTTTCGACGAGGACGCTCGTCGCGCGCTCGAGCGCGGGGTGAACAAGCTCGCCGACGCGGTCAAGGTCACCCTCGGCCCGCGCGGTCGCCACGTCGTGCTCGACAAGAAGTTCGGTGGCCCGACCATCACCCTCGACGGCGTCACCGTCGCTCGCGAGATCGAGCTCGACGACCCGTTCGAGAACCTCGGCGCCCAGCTCGCCAAGAGCGTCGCCACCAAGACCAACGACGTCGCCGGTGACGGCACCACGACCGCGACCGTGCTCGCGCAGTCGCTGGTGAAGGTCGGCCTGCGCAACGTCGCCGCCGGTGCCAACCCGACCGCCGTCGGCCGTGGCATCGAGGCCGCCGCGGAGAAGGTCATCGCGGTTCTCAAGGAGAAGGCGACCCCGGTCAAGGGCCGCGACAACATCGCCCAGGTCGGCACCGTCACCTCGCGTGACGCGGCCATCGGCGCGCTGCTCGGCGAGGCCGTCGAGCGGGTCGGCGAAGACGGCGTCATCACGATCGAGGAGTCGTCCACGCTGGCGACCGAGCTCGTGATCACCGAGGGTGTGCAGTTCGACAAGGGTTTCCTGTCGGCGCACTTCGCGACCAACCCGGAAGAGCAGAAGGCGATCCTCGAGGACGCCTACATCCTGCTGGTCCGCGAGAAGATCTCGGCCCTGGCCGACCTGCTCCCGGTGCTGGAGAAGGTCGTCGAGGCGAAGAAGCCGCTGCTGATCATCGCCGAGGACGTCGACGGTGAGGCGCTGTCGACCCTCGTCGTGAACTCGCTGCGCAAGACGATCACCGCCGTCGCGGTCAAGGCACCGTTCTTCGGTGACCGCCGCAAGGCGTTCCTGGACGACCTCGCGGTCGTCACCGGTGGCGAGGTCATCTCGGCCGAGATCGGGCACAAGCTGTCCGAGACCACGCTGGCCCAGCTGGGCAACGCGCGCCGGATCGTCGTCACCAAGGACGACACCACGCTCGTCGACGGTGCCGGCACCAAGGACGACATCGCCGGGCGCGTTTCGCAGATCCGCAAGGAGATCGAGAACACCGACTCCGACTGGGACCGCGAGAAGCTGCAGGAGCGGCTGGCGAAGCTCGGCGGCGGTGTCGCGGTGATCAAGGTCGGCGCGGCCACCGAGACCGAGCTGAACGAGCGTAAGCACCGCATCGAGGACGCCGTGGCTTCGACCAAGGCGGCCGTCGAAGAGGGCATCCTGCCCGGTGGTGGCTCGGCGCTCGTGCACGCGGTCAAGGAGCTCGAGGGCGGCCTCGGCCTCGAAGGCGACGAAGCGACCGGTGTGCGCATCGTCCGCGACGCGCTGTCCGCCCCGCTGTTCTGGATCGCGACCAACGCGGGCCACGAGGGCGCGGTCATCGTGAACAAGGTCCAGGAGCAGAACTGGGGGCACGGCTTCAACGCCGCCACCGGTGAGCTCACCGACCTGCTGGCCGCCGGCATCGTCGACCCGGTCAAGGTGACCCGGTCCGCGGTGGCGAACGCCGCTTCCATCGCCCGGCTCGTGCTCACGACGGAGAGCTCCGTCGTCGAGAAGCCGGCCGAAGAGGAGCCCGCCGCGGCCGGTCACGGCCACGCGCACTAGTTCCACCCCGAAGCGGGGCGGCACTCCACCCGGAGTGCCGCCCCGCTTTGCTGTCTCGACCCCTGCCCTCGCCGGAGCGACTTTCGCGGGCTAATCGCGACGCCTCGGTTTCCCACGCCGACCTGCGTTTAGCGGGCTAATCGCGATCCCGGGCGCCGGAGAGCGCGAGTGGGCGGACTCGACTTTCGCGGGCTAATCGCGATCCGGCGGGCGGGCGAGCTGGGCCCGGCGCGCGTCGCGATTAGGGGGCTAAACGCAGGTCGGCGACCTGTGAGACCCGGGGCCGGGCAGGGCGACTTTCGCGGGCTAATCGCGACGCGCGGCGGCGGAGCGGGGCGGAGCAAGGGGCGGAGCAAAGGGGGGCGAAGCAAGGGGGTGGACATGCGGAAGGGCGGCACCCCACCCGGATGCCGCCCTTCCGCGTTGCCGACTCGGCCGGTTCAGCCGTTCGACATGCTCAATGTGCGCTTGTCCGCCTTGATGATGTGCTCGCGTTCCGATTCCGACAGCCCGCCCCAGATCCCGTACGGCTCGTGCACGGCGAGCGCGTGGTTCCGGCACATAGCCAGCACCGGGCAGGCCAGGCACACGGCTTTGGCCCTCGCCTCGCGGCGGGCTCTGGCCGGCCCGCGCTCGCCGTCAGGGTGAAAGAAGGACGCGCTGTCCATGCCTCGGCACGACCCTTCGAGCTGCCAGTCCCACACATCAGCGTTGGGTCCCGGGAGCCTGCGTGTGTCCGCCATCCTGACCGCCTCCGTCATCCGGTCGAAGCGTTTACCTGCTCTGCTGCGCTGCGGATACTCCATTCGGTGCAACGGCGGTAACGTTAGAAGCGCGCCAATACTTGTTCAAGGGATTCAAGACGATTCAGCCGTTAGGCATCCCCCGGATGTGTGAGCGGTACTTTCCGTTCCGGTTGCCCCCGTCCCGGCCTGCCTGGATATTGGGTCGAGTGGGATCTCGGATCAGCAGTGAAGAACCCACCCTGCCGGTGGCCTCGGTCGCTCGCCGGCTCGGGGTCGCACCGTCCACCCTGCGCACCTGGGACCGTAGATACGGCGTAGGACCGAGCCGCCACACCAACGGCCGTCACCGCCGCTACGGCAGCTCCGACATCGGCCGTCTCGAACTGATGCAGCGCGCGTTGCTCCGCGGCGCCTCGACGGCTGAAGCGGCGAAGTACGCGCTCGAGCAGATGCCCCGGACGGCCACCGAGACCCCGGAAACCTCCGTGGTCCAAGTGGACGAGCGGGCCGTCGCGCCGCCCGCCGACGAACACGACGTCCCGTCGCGCCTCGCCAGACGCCTGAGCACGGCCGCGCTCGCGATGGACTTCGGCGCGGTCCAGCGCATGCTCGCCGACACGATCCGCGAACTCGGTGTCCTGCCCGCCTGGTCCGGTGTCGTGTCTCCGGTCTTGACCGCATTGGGCGCCCGCTGGCGCGGCGTCAGCGCCGGCGCGGAGGTCGAGTACTTGCTCGCCGAATGCGTCTATGCCGCCCTGGTCCGCGCGACACCGGTGCTTCGCGAACCGCGCAACCAGCGGCCGGTCCTGCTGACCTGCGTCCCGGACGAGCGCGACAACCTGCCGATGTACGCGCTCGCCGCGGCGCTCGGGGGTCGCCGGATCGGCGCGCAGCTGTTCGGCGCCTCGCTGCCGGCCGAGGTGCTCGCGGTGACGGTCCGCCGCAGTGTCCCGGCGGCGGTGGTGCTGTGGTCGGGACGGCGCGCGACCGCGGACCCGCGCCTGTTCGCCAGGGTGTCCCGCGGCCGCCAGCGCAGCAGGCTGTTCGCCTGTGGCCCGGGCTGGGATCCTGCCACGCTCCCGGACAAGATCGAACTGCTCGGCGAACTGACGACGGCCGCCGACCGGATCGAGCACGTTCTTGTCGGTGCGAGGCGATAGAAAGGACCGATGGAAGAGTCCTTGCGGTCCGCCGCGTTCGGCGACGGCTTGCCGCCCCCGAACCCCTTCGCGGTGCCCGCGTCGCCTCGCGGGCGGCTGCTCGCCGCGATCGGGCTCGGCGCCCGCGGCAGGTACGCGGCGGCGGCCACCCTGCTGACCGGTTTGCGCACGTCTGAAGACCCGGTGCTCGCGTCGCTGGCCGCGAGCACACTGGCGTCGCATCGGCGCCAGTTGGGCGGTCACGCGGCGGCCCTCGTCCTCGACGGCGAGGCGCTCGCGCTGGCGATCGCGGTACCGCGAGGCGAGCCCGACCCCGACGGCCTGGACGCGGAGGGCGCGCGGGCGGACGCCCTCCTCGGTCTCGCCGCCGACAACCTCGGGCGCGGCAGGCTGACCGCCGCCCGGCGGCTGCTGGCGCGTGCGGAGGCGCACACCGGCAACTGGCGTAGCCGGACCAGGGCCGGTTGGGTGGGCGCGGAAATCGAACTGGCGGGTAACCTTTCCGGCGCGGCGATCGCACCTGCGGAAATGGCGCTGGAAACGGCGCGGGCCCGAGGCGCGTGCCGCCATGTCGTCAAATCGCAGCTGGTACTCGGCGTGACCATCGCGAATCGAAGTTCCGATGACCGGAACACGGCGAAAGCGCTGGTGGAGAGCGCGCGCGAAACCGCCGAGAAATACGAATTCAATTCACTTCTGTGGGTGGCGTGGCTGGTCGCGGCCGACTTCGAGGCAGGACACGCCGATGAGTATCGATTCAGAGGTGCCGAACTGTTGCACGCAGTGTTACGGCGCGCAGATCCTTGCGGGAGGTGGCTCGCCCGGGAATCTCCATGGGTCCCCTCCGAGGGCGTCTAGCCTGTTGGAGGGCCCATTCCGGCAACCGGGCTAAGAAACTTCAAAAAAAGCCACCGGATCGTGTCAAGGTTCGGGCTAAAGCGTCCGATAGGGGAAGTGGAATGTCACCCGGCTGCAGGAAGGAAACCCCGTGACGACGGTCTTGATCTGCGACGACCGACGCAGTGTCCGCGAAGGGCTCACTCGAGTGATGTCCGCGGTCCCAGGGGTCAGTCGCATCGACTGCGTAGCGCACGGTGACGAGCTGCTGGCCCGGTACTCCCGTCAGCCGGTCGACGTCGTGCTGGTCGGTACCCAGCGCGCTGTCCCGACCGGCGTCGAAGCCACCCGGCGGCTCGTCTCGGCGAACCCCCAAGCGAACGTGATCGTGTTCGGAGCACCGGACGACGCCGGCAGCATCGCCGCCGCCATCGCCGGTGGAGCCCGCGGCTACCTGCGCTGGGACGCCTCGCGTCCCGAGCTGGTCGCCGCACTGGCGCACACGCTCGCCAGCACCTCGGTGCCGGCGCCGCGGCAGCCGTCCGACCCCGGCGTCCAGCTCACCGAGCGCGAGCTCCAGGTGCTCCGCGGGATGAGCCAGGGCAAGAGCAACGGGCAGATCGGCCGCGAGCTGTATCTGTCCGAGGACACCGTGAAGACCCACGCGCGCCGCTTGTTCCGCAAGCTCGGCGTTCGAGACCGCGCACAGGCGGTCGCCCACGGATTCCGCCGTGGACTTGTTTCCTGACAACGCATTCTTGATTTCGCTGGCTGGATTGCACGACGGGTGACGAACGGGCCGGGGGAGTACCCCTGGCCCGTACCTGTGTTTCCCGTCACGCTTCGCGCTTTTATGCTCACCGCTCGGGCACTCTTGCCCGAGCGCGTCCGCCTCCGGGCGGATCGTCGTACCCCGCTGTGTTCCGGCTCGTCGAGATTTCGACCAAGAGCGAAGGGAACCGGTGAAGACCCGGGTTTCAGCGTGCTCGCCGTCGAGGCGGCACGCCGATGAAGGCCGTCGACAAAGACGGCGGGTCTGAGCGGTACGGTAGCTGTCACCGGTAGTGGCCCCCGAAGTCACACGCCGGACTCTTTGCACGCCTATACGTAACACTGGGACTGTTGTCTGCGATGGCCAATGTGGGGGACGGACTGGATGAGCCGGTCGCCGCTGCTGTTG
>NZ_MUXN01000013.1 GCF_001995215.1 Amycolatopsis azurea DSM 43854 | reverse complement strand
GCGTTCCGCCGACCCCCGTTCCGCAGATCCCCAGTGGCCCGGTGGCGACGGCGGCGGCCCGGAGTGGCCGTCCGACGACGAACCGCGTCGTCCCGCGGCCCCGCGCCGCCCCAACGGCATGCCCCCGCGCAGGCAGGGACCTCCTCCGCCCGGCAACCGCCCGCCTCAGCGGTCCCAGCAGGGTGCCGTCGGTCACCGCCCGCCGCCTCCGCCCGGCAACCGCCGTCCGCCGGCTCCCGACGACCAGGCGACCGCGATGGTCCAGCCGGTCGAGCCGGAGCCGTACGAGCGCGAGCCGGAGCTCATCACCCACCACGCGCACAACGGCACCGAAGACCCGTACGGCTATGACCCGTACGACGATCGCTATGACGATCGTCACGAAAGCTCCGCGCTCGGCGCCGAGGGCGAAGACCCCTACGACGACGAGCCCGCCGAGGACGAAGAAGACGGCAAGAAGAAGGTCCTGACGCCGAAGCAGCGCAAGCGGCGCCGCTGGCGGATCATCCGCCGCGTCCTCTACGCGATGTTCGGCCTGTTCGTCGTCGTCCCCGCGATCGCGTTCGTCATCACCTACTTCCTGGTGGACGTCCCGTCGCAGGAAAGCGTCGCGAGCCAGCAGAGCCAGCCGATCACGCTGATGTACGCCGACGGCAGCCCGATGGGCAAGATCGCGCCCGCCAGCGGTGGCAGCCGGTACCTGCTGAAGCCCGGCGAGGTCCCCGAGGCGGTCAAGAAGGCCGTGTACGCGGCCGAGGACTCGTCGTTCGAGACCAACTCCGGCTTCGACATCGGCGGCATCCTGCGCGCGGTCTACAACAACGTCACCGGCGGCCAGGGCGGCGGTTCGACGATCTCCCAGCAGTACATCAAGAAGGCCACGGCCAACGAGGCGCCGACGCTCACCCGTAAATGGACCGAGCTGGCCAAGTCCTTCAAGATGAACAACCAGATGTCCAAAGAGGAGATCATCACCGCGTACCTCAACACCATCTACTTCGGCCGCAGCGCGAACGGCATCGAAGCGGCCGCGCAGGCCTACTTCAAGAAGCCGGCCAAGGAGCTCAGCGCTTCGGAGGCGGCGCTGCTGGGCGGCCTGATCCAGGGGCCGAGCAAGTCCGAGAACGAGGCCTACGCGCAGCGGCGCTGGAACTTCGTGATGGACCAGATGGTGGCGAACAAGTGGCTCGACCCGGGTGAGCGCGCCGCCGCGCAGTTCCCGAAGCCGATCCCGAAGGCGCAGGCGAAGGCCGACGACGCCGGCACGCTGAGCCTGCACATCCGCAACCGCGTGATCGACGAACTCGAAGCCCGCGGCTACGACCAGGCCCGCTTGCACCAGGGCGGCTTCAAGATCACCACGACGATCGACCCCAAGGCGCAGAAGATGGCCGAGGAGTCCGTCGCCGAGGGGATGAAGGGCCAGACGGACGAGAGCATCCTGAACGCGCTCGTCGCGGTCGACCCCAAGACCGGCGGCGTGGTCGCCTACTGGGGCGGTCCGGACTGGACGAAGAACGACCAGGGCCAGGACGTCCAGGCGCACGACTGGGCGGACGTCCCGCACAACCCGGGTTCGGCGTTCAAGGCCTTCGACCTCGCCGCGTTCCTCAAGATGGGCAAGGGCCTCGGCGAGACCTTCGACGGCTCCAACAACCGGAAGTTCGACTCCGGCAACGGCACCCTCCGCACGATCCGGAACGCGGGCGAGAGTTCCAACTGCGGCACCCAGTGCACGGTCGCCGAGGCGATGAAGGTCTCCGCGAACACCGTGTTCTACGACATGGTGATCAACAAGACCAAGGTCGACCCGGTGGCGAAGGCCGCGAAGGAAGCCGGTGTGCGGACGGAGAACGAGGGCGGCAAGTCCGTTCTCTACCCCGACCTCAACATCGCGCTCGGTGGTGGCCGCACGGTGACCACGGCGGAGGACATGGCGGCCGGGTTCGCCACGTTCGCCGGTGAAGGTGTCCGTCAGAAGCAGCACTTCGTCGCCAAGCTGACCAACTCTCAGGACGAGATCGAGTTCGACGAGACGGCCCCCAAGGGCGCTCCCGCCTTCAGTGACGACGCCGACAAGAGCAAGCAGATCGCCGGCAACATCACCGACGCGCTCGAAGAGGTCGTCCCGTACTCGAAGCTGAAGTGCCCGAAGGGCAACGAGTGCGCCGGCAAGACCGGGACACAGCAGTACGACTTCAAGGACAGCGACCCGGCGAGCTACCACGAACGCAACGCGCAGACCTGGATGGTGGGCTACACGCCGAGCATCTCGACCGCGGTGTGGGTCGGCGGCGACGGCAACAAGCCGCTGCACGACAAGAGCGGCAAGCCGATCTACGGCCGGACGATCGCCGGTCCGATCTGGGAAGACTTCATGTCCCGGTACATGACCGGCAAGCCGTCGGAGAAGTTCGACAGCGTCAAGCCGATCGGCAAGGACGCCAGGTCGGTGCCGACGACGACGGTCTCGAAGCCGCCGCCGGCCACGACGACCACGCCCGAGACGCCGACGACCACCCCGACGCCGACGATTCCCACCGAGCCGACGGAGCCGACGGAGACCGGCGGCTGGCCGACGAAACCGACCAAACCCACCAAGCCGACCAGACCTGGACCGGGGACTTCCGATCCGTTGTTCCCGAACGGCGAAGATCCGTGATGATCGGACGAAGCGGCTGAAGAAGGTGTGCCGGGCGTTGGCCCGGCACACCTTTCTTTCGTCACACCGGTGAACCTGAACCGGTCCGGTACGTCTTAACTAGAAGGAGACCTGCGACCGCAGGACCGCGCTCACCGACGGAAGGTTCGGAGGACGTCCAGTGAACGACGATCCCCACGGCGGATGGCCAGGTCAGGACCCTGACCCCGCCCGTCGTCCGCAACGCCCGGCCGGACCGCCCCGCCGCCCCGCCGGAGGACAGCCTCCGGGATACGGGCAGCGACAGGGTCCCGGCCCGCAGGGTTCAGGGCAGGCGCCGTGGCAACGGCAGGGCCCGCCCCAGCAGCAGCCGCCGCCTCGGCGTCCGCAGCGACCGCCGGTCGCGCCGCAGCACGAGCCGGACCTCATCACGCATCACGAGCACAACGGCACCACTGATCGTGGCTACGACGATCGGTACGACGACCAGTACGAGGACGAGCAGCACGGCCCGGAGACCGACGAGAACGGGAAGCCGATCCTCACCCCGGCCCAGCGCAAGAAGCGCCGGTGGAGACGAATCCGGCGGGTGCTGCTCGCGCTGTTCTGCCTCTTCGTCGTCATCCCGGCGATCGCGTTCGTGATCACCTACTTCGCCGTCGACGTCCCGTCGCCGCAGTCGGTCGCGGCCACGCAGGGCCAGGCGGTGACCTACTACTACGCCGACAACACCGAGATGGGCAAGGACGTCCCCAAGGGCGGCAACCGGCAGATCCTGACGCCGGAGCAGATCCCGGACATCGTCAAGAAGGCCGTCATCGCCACCGAGGACGCCTCCTTCGAGACGAACTCCGGTTTCGACGTCGGCGGCATCCTGCGCGCGGTCTACAACCAGGTGACCGCGGGCAAGGGCGGTGGTTCGACCATCTCCCAGCAGTACATCAAGGTCGCCAGCGGGGACGACGAATCGTCGCTCGCCCGGAAATGGACCGAGCTCGCCAAGTCCTTCAAGATGAACCAGACGTACGAGAAGAAGGACATCATCTCGGCGTACCTGAACATCATCTACTTCGGGCGCGGCGCGTACGGGATCGAATCGGCCGCGCAGTCGTTCTTCGGCAAGCCCGCAGGTGAACTGAACGCCTCCGAGGCCGCGCTCCTCGCGGGCCTCATCCAGCAGCCGGGCCGTTCGGAGAACCCGAAGGTCGCGAACGAACGCTGGACGGTGGCGCTGAACCGGATGGTGGAGAACAAGTTCATCTCCGCCGCGGACCGCGCGAACCTGCAGTTCCCGACGCCGATCCCGCAGGCCGACAAGCAGCAGGCAGGCGTGGTGAACCCGTTCATCCGCGACAAGGTCAAGGAAGAACTGGCCGCGAACGGCATCACCGACGACGTCTACTACAAGGGCGGCTACAAGGTCTACACGACCATCGACCCGAAGGCGCAGGCCGCGGCCGAGCAGGCGGTCGCCGAAGGGATGAAGGGCCAGACCGACGAGAACCTGCTCAACGCGCTCGTCGCGGTCGACCCCAAGACCGGCGGGGTGAAGGCGTACTACGGCGGCCCGTCCATCGTGAAGGGACCCAACGGCCAGGATCTCAGGGGCCGTGACTGGGCGAACACGCCGCAGAACCCCGGGTCGTCGATGAAGCCGTTCGACCTCACCGCGTACATGCAGCTGGGCAAGGGCGGCATCAACTCGACGTTCGACGGGTCCAACAACCGGCAGTTCGGGAAGCAGACGATCCGCAACGCCGGTCCCGGCAGCTCGTGTTCGGCGCAGTGCACCGTATCCGAGGCGATGCAGCGGTCGGCGAACACGGTGTTCTACGACATGGTGGTGAACCAGACCAAGCCGGGTCCGGTGGCACAGGCCGCCAAGGACGCCGGGGTCAAACCCGCCCCCGACGGCGTCTCCGAACTGTTCGCCGACAACAACATCGCGCTCGGCGGTGGCAAGACGGTCGTCAGCCCGGAGGACATGGCCGCCGCGTACGCGACTTTCGCGGGAGATGGCCAGCGACGGGCGAAGCACTTCGTCGCCAAGGTGACCAACTCGCAGGACGAGGCCGCGTACTCGGCTCCCGAGGAGGCGAAGCCGGCGTTCGCCGACGACTCCGACAAGAGCAAGCAGATCGCCGGCAACGTCACCGAGTCGCTCAAGGGTGTCATCCCGTTCTCGAAGCTCAAGTGCCCCAACGGCCACGAGTGCGCGGGCAAGACGGGAACCCAGCAGCACACCTACCGGGCGGGTGAGCCCGCGTCGGCGAAGGACGCGAACTCGCAGACCTGGATGGTCGGCTACACGCCGTCGATCTCGGCCGCGGTGTGGGTCGGCGGTGACGGCGACAAGGCGCTGAAGGGCAAGAACGGCAAGTCGATCTTCGGTTCGACGATCGCCGGGCCGATCTGGGAGAAGTTCATTTCGCTGTACACGAAGGGGAAGCCGGGGGAGCGCTTCGACAAGGTCAAGATCATCGGCGGGGACGACAGCAACACGGTCCCGTCGACGCAGACCCCGCCCGAAGACGGCGATGACCCGGACCAGACCGGCACGCCGTCGTCCACGCCGTCGTCGCCGTCGTCTTCGCGGAACGAAGAGAATCCCCCGTCCAGCTCGAAGAACCCGCCTTCGTCCAGTGAGAACAACGAAGAGGGCGGTAACGGTCCCGGCCGAGGTGGCGGGGGCAGAGGCGACAACGGTTAGCTTCGGCCCAAGTACATGAAGGCCCCCTTCCTTGCGCTAGACGCGAGGAAGGGGGCCTTCATGTACTGCGGGACTAAAGGGTGACGACGCGGCCTTCGGCACCCGAGAGGTGAGCGGCTTCGATGACCCGCAGCGCCTCGACGGCGGAGGCGGGATCGACCGGGAAGTCGCCCTTGCCGAGGAGCGCGTCGCGCACCTGCGCGTAGAAGTCCTCGTAGCGGCCGACCTCGGTGGGCACGGTCTCGACGTCGTCGTTCACGCCGAGCACGCCCGCGTCCGACGGCGGTTCCACGGCCCAGCCGGGGTCGCCGGGCCGCAGCCCGTCCTTGATCTGCGGCTCCTGGACGTCGAGGCCGTACTTCGTGAACGTCGCCTTGTCGCCGAGCACGCGGAACCGCGGGTTCCGGGTCCCCGCGAGCGCGGACGCCCACAGGTGCGAACGCACGCCGTTGACGTGCCGAAGGGCGACGAAGACGTCGTCGTCGACGGACACCCCGGCGCGGCGCTTGTCGACCTCCGCGTAGACCTCGGAGACCGGGCCGAACAGCTGGAGCGCCTGATCGACGATGTGCGCGCCGAGGTCGTAGAGCAGCCCGCCCGCCTCGGCGGGGTCGCCGAGCTCGCGCCAGTTGTCGCGCGGCTTCGGCACCCAGCGGTCGTAGCGGGACTCGAACCGGAAGACGTCGCCGAGGCTGCCCGCGTCGAGGACCTTCCGGACGGTGAGGAAGTCCGAATCGAACCGGCGGTTCTGGAACACCGTCAGGCCGACGCCCTTGGCCTTCGCGGCTTCGGCGACCTTCGCCGCTTCGGCCGCCGTCGGCGCGAAGGGCTTGTCGACGACGACGGGCAGGCCTGCCTCGATCGCCCGAAGCGCGAGCGGGACGTGCGTGCGGTTCGGCGTGCTGATGACGACCAGGTCCAGTTCACCCGCCTTGGCGAACAACGCGTCGGCGTCCGGCAGCACGTCCGCGGCCGGGTAGTCGGCGCTGGCCTGCCCCACCCGGTCCGGATTCGAGGTGACGATGGCGGCCGGGGTGAGCCCCGCCGTCGCGTCGACCAGCGGGGCGTGGAAGACGCGCCCGCCGGTGCCGTATCCGAAGATCCCCACTCGCAAGTCAGCCATGCGTCCATTAAACAACAGTGTTGCGTAATCAGCCAGTCATGGCAGGATGCCCGCTATGCCGGAGACCGGGGTCAATCTGCGCGGGCTGCGCCAGCACAACCGAGCGCTGCTGCTCACGCACATCCTGCGTGCGGGCGGCCTCAGCCGCGTCGAGCTCGCCGAACGCACCCGGCTCACCCAGCAGGCCGTCTCGAAGATCGTCCCCGAGCTGCTGGAAGCCGGCCTGCTGGACGAGGAACGCCAGCCCGCGTCCGGAGTCGGCAAACCGCGCACGCTGCTGCGGGTGCGCGCGGACGCCCGGCACGCGCTCGGCGCCCAGCTCGACCGGGACTCCTTCCGCGTGCTCGTGACCGACTTGACCGGGAAGATCATCGCGTCGCGAGGCGGGCCGCTCACCCCGGGATTCACCCCCGACCAGGCCGTTTCCTCTATCGGCGAAGCGACCGAAGCGCTGCTCGACGGCGTCGGACGTGAACGTGTGCTCGGCCTCGGCGTCGGCTCCGTCGGGCCGCTGGACCACCGCGAAGGAGTGGTCCGGGACGCCACGAACATGCCCGGCTGGCACCACGTGCCCCTGCGCGACCTGCTCGCGAAACGCACCGGACTGCCCGTGCGGCTCGACAAGAACACCAACGCCGCCGCCTTCGCCCAGCACTGGCCGGAAGGCGGCCGGGCCGCGACCGCCGTCGTGCTCGTCGGCACCGGGATCGGCGTCGGCCTGCTGATCGACGGCAGGGTGTACCGCGGGCCGCGGACCAACGCGGGCGAGTTCGGGCACACGACGCTCGCCTTCGACGGGCCGCGGTGCGCGTGCGGGCGCCGCGGCTGCGTCGAGGTGCTGCACAACGCGGCGCCGACCACCGAAGAGGCGGCCGGGCTGCTGGGGATCGGGCTCGCCGACCTCGTCCAGGTCCTCGACCTCGAGCGTGTCGTGCTGACCGGGCGTTCGGTCCGCGCCGAGCCGGAGGTGTACCGCGACACGGTCGCCGCGCGGCTGCGGGAACTGCTGCCTTTGCCGCAGTGGCAACGGATCCAGGTCGACCTCGACGAGATGGGCGACGACGTCGTCGCGTTCGGCGCGGCGGCCGAGGTGCTCGCCGGGTTCTACGACAGCGGCGATGTCACCGGGTGGTTAGCGCCTAGGCGCTAACATCCGCCACGTGTCCGACCAGACGACCCAGCCCGAGGCTCCGCTCTCCCTCACCCCCGGCGAGCGGGTCATCCCGAGCTGGAACGAACCGCTCGTGGCCGCGGCCTCCAGGCCGATCGGCGGGCCGCTCGGCGAACACGCGGCCGTGGGACGGCACTGGTTCTGGTCGCCGCAACGGGTCGGGCTGCTGCTGGCCTGTCTCGCGCTGCTGCTCTCGTGGTTCGGCAAGGCGTCCTGCATCCAGCAGTACACCGACGACTCCGGGACGAACCAGCTCGACTGGCGGGCGGGCCGCCCGTTCGTCGCGATGTGCTACTCGGACATCATCCCGCTCTACAGCTCCGAGCGGCTGAACGATTCCGACACCTTCCCGTACGTGACCTCGTGGACCGAGGACGCGGGCACGGCGAAGGAGACGACGCGGTACATGGAGTACCCGGTCGTGACCGGGCTGTTCCAGTGGATCAACGCGAAACTCACCGAAGCCTGGCTTTCGGTCGCAGAATCGGGCTGGCTGCCCGGCGCGCTCCCGGTCGCCGTCTACTTCAACATCTCGGCGCTCTGGCTCGCGCTGGCCTGGCTCGTCACGGTGTGGGCGACCGGGCGATCACTGAAACGCCGTCCGTGGGACGCGGTGCTGGTGGCGATCGCGCCACTGGCGCTGGTGCACGTCTTCACCAACTTCGACGCCATCGCGACCGCGTTCACCGCGACCGCGCTGCTCGCCTGGGCCCGGCGACGGCCCGAGGTCGCGGGCTTCCTGCTCGGTCTCGGCGCGGCGGCGAAGCTGTATCCGCTGCTCCTGCTCATCCCGCTGTTCTTCCTGTGCCTGCGCGCGGGCAAGGTCAAACAGTGGGTGCTGACCGCCGGGCTCGCCGCGGCGACGTTCGTGGTGGTCAACGTCCCGTTCGCGCTCGCCGCGCCGACCGGCTGGTGGGAGTTCTTCCGGCTCAACACCGTGCGCCCGATGGATCCGGACTCGCTCTACAACGTGATCTCCCATCTGTCCGGCTGGGCCGGTTTCGACGGGAAACTCGCCACGGGCCAGACGCCGGTCGTGCTCAACGTCGTCGTCGCGGTGCTGTTCCTCGCCGCCTGCGCCGGCATCGGGTACGTCACGCTGAAGGCGCCGCGCCGTCCGCGGCTCGGCCAGCTGGCCTTCCTCGTGGTGGCCGCGTTCCTGCTGACCAACAAGGTGTGGAGCCCGCAGTACTCGCTGTGGCTGGTGCCGCTGGCGGTGCTCGCGATCCCGCGCTGGCGGCTGCTGCTCGGCTGGATGATCATCGACGCGCTGGTCTGGGCGCCGCGGATGATGTACTACCTCGGCGTCGACCACAAGGGCCTGCCCGAGGACTGGTTCCTCGGCACCGTCGTCGTCCGCGACCTCGCGGTGCTGGGCCTGTGCGCGCTGGTGATCCGGGACATCTACCAGCCGCGCACAGACCCCGTCCGCCTAGCCGGGGACGACGATCCGGTGGGCGGATTCCTCGACGGCGCCCCGGACGTCAACCGCGCTTCAACACGTCGGGTCCAGGACGCTCCAGCTTGATGTGCTTGCCGAAGTCGTCGGAGCCGAAGTCGTCGATCTGGACGACGACCGTCTCGGGCGAGGTTTCGACGAGACGGCAGGCGAACCAGTCCTCGCCGTGCTTGACCGACCAGCGGTCGGCGAGGACGGCGAGTCCTTCGGCCTCCAGCAACGCGACGGAGTCGTCGAAAGCGGCGGGCCCGCCGAGCGGGTAGCCGAAAACGGTCAGTGCCTGCCAACGGGTTTCCGCGGCGGGAGCGACGTAGCCGACGTGCTCGCCGTCCTCCGCCCGGTACACGGTCCGGTTCTTCATGCGGATCAGGTTCGACCCTCCCGCCACGTGAGGGTCAAGCCGGTTAACGGACGACGTAGCCGCCCGTGCTCGTCGGGAAGAACGGCACCGGGCCGGTGCACGGCAGGACGTCGTGCTCGATGCCGCCGTAGGCCCAGCTCCAGCCGATCCGGTCGTGACCGCGCGGCTCGTCCTGGACCGAGAAGCCGACCCTGCGGCCGACGACGGTGATCGGGAGGCCCGGGATGTCGGCGCGTTCGATCACGCCGGTCAGGACGGCGAGGCTGCCGGCCCGCGAGACGCAGTCGACCTTGCCCTCGAAGTCGGCGACGAGCTTGCCGTCCTTGGTCACGTGATTCACGTGGAACCGGCCCGAGGACTTGCCCGGTTCGCCGAACGCGGCGAAATCGAACCGGACCGGGTCGTTGTCGTAGCCGGGGAACGTCAGCGGACCGCCCGCAGACCCCACGACGACCGAACCGGACGGCCGTTCCGGGGCGGCCGTCGCCTGCGCTGCCCCCAGTGTCGTCGCCGCGATGGCGAGCGCGGCCGCGACAGTGATCTTCGCCTTGATGTTCATGAGTTTTCCCTCCAGGTCGGTGTTCCTGGACGAGCCTCTCGCGGTCCGCGCGTAGCGCCCTCCCGCTGGAGAGGGAACGGTCTCCCGCCTGGGTAGCCTGCGCGGTATGGCGTTCCATCAGGCACACGGCAAGGTCGTCCACCGCACCACGCCGTTGCACGGGTACTCCGCGATCCACATGGTCGAGCGGTTCACGGGAGGCCGCTGGGAACTCGCGGCGGGGTTGCCGCGTGACGCCGAAGAGATCACCGAGGACGCGGCGCGCGAGATCCTGGGGGACGCCGCCGACGAGCCGAGCCGGTTCGCGCTCGCACCGGAGGCCGGGACCACGGGCGGACTGAACGCTTGGCCCGCCCAGCTGGACTCGATGATCGACGCCACGGTGGCGTGGCTGCGGGCGAGCGCCGTCGGCTCCGACACCGAACTGGCGTGGGCGCGCTACCAGTCATGGGACTACGACTACGAACTCGACACCCAGGAGGCACTGCGCGACACCGCGTCGCTCGTGTCCCGGATGGTCGAGCAGCGCGCCCGCCTCGCCGCGCGCGCCGAGATGCGCCGGACCCGCGACGTCGACTGACGCGTTTAGTCCTCTGAATGCGTGCACGTCGCATTCAGAGGACTAAACGCGGGAAGAGGCGTCAGGCGGAGGCGACGCGTTCGCGCAGGTAGGCGATGTCGGCGGCCTGGCCGTCGGCCGGGGTCTCGACGATCACGGGCGCACCCGCCTCGGCCGCGACCGCGGCCAGCACCTCGGGGTCGATCGTGCCGTCGCCGCCGACGACGTTGGCGTGCCGGTCCCGCGTCGAACCGAACTCGTCGCGCGAGTTGTTGAGGTGGACCAGATCGATCCGGCCGGTGATGGCCTTGACCTTCTTGACCGCCTCGGTCAGGTCCCAGCCCGCCGCGTACGCGTGGCAGGTGTCGAAACAGAACCCGGCGCCGAATTCGCCGACCTTGTCCCAGAGCCGGGCGATCGTGTCGAGGTCGCGGGTCATCGCGCTGTCACCACCGGCGGTGTTCTCGATCAGGATCGGCACGGCGAAGCCGCCCTTTTCCTGTTCCCGCTCGAAAAGCTTGCGCCAGTTGACGAGACCTTCTTCGACGTCTTCCGCGGAACCGACGTGACCGCCGTGCACGACAAGCCCTTTCGCGCCGATTTCGGCCGCGCCGTTCGCGTGCTGCGTGACGTTCTTCCGCGACGGGATCCGGATGCGGTTGTTCAGCGACGCCACGTTGATCAGATACGGCGAATGGATGAACACCTCGACCGGCGATTCCTTGATCGCTTCGCCGTGCGGGTGGGGTTTGGGAGCCTTCCAGCCCTGCGGGTCGGAGAGGAAGAACTGAAGGACCTCGGCCTCGCGTTCGGCGACCGCGGAAAGGGGATCGTCGTCGCGGACATGGGCACCGATTTTCATGCTGGCAACTTACCCTCGCCGCTTTTTCCCCGGCGCGGACCGGATGGTCACGCTCGTGGGGTAGCGTGAGCGCGTTCCGTTAAAACCGCGTTGGGTCTCGAGGGGCGGAGGACGAACTCGATGGGGAAGACTGCCGGTCGGATCACGGCACTGGGTTTCGCGTTATCGGTTTCGGCCGGGCTCGCGTTCCCGACGTTCGCGATGGCCGCCGAGGAACCTAGTCCGACCTTGTCCGGCGATTGCGCGGCGACATTGCAGAACGGGAAGACCACCAGCGGTCTCGCTCTCGACGTCGCCGCTCCGCTCGGTTCGCCCGAGGTCGCGACGGTCGGCTTGGACTCGAAGGCCAAGACCGCCGAGGGCCGGAAGCCGCTGCTCTCGCTGCCGGTCGGCGATGTGCTCCAGGCGACCAGGCTGACCGACAACGCGGCCGGAGACCTCGTCGCGCAGGGCGTCTGCAAGCCCGTGCAGGGCGCGGTGAACACGGTCGGCAACCTGACCCAGGGCATCGCCAAGCAGGTTCCGGGACTCCCGGAGATCCCGCCGACCCGCCCGCCGGAAGACCCCAAGCCGCCGCAGCCTCAGCCTCCGATGCCGGGACCGGGTCAGCCCGGTGGTCCGGGCACCGAACTCCCGGTCGAGAGCGGCCCGGGGTCCTCCACCGGCATCGGCGGCGACTCGATCGCCGGCGTCATCAGCAACGCCGCGCTGCTCCCCGGCAACTTCGTCCAGGCGCCGGTGATCACCGAGATCATCCCGGGCGAGGTGCCGCCGCCCACCGTGGACGAAAAGGACACCGGCAACGCGCAGGCCGTCCAGGCTCCGGTCACCCCGGCCAAGCTGCCGCTGCTGCTCGCGGTGCTGGCGCTGGCCGTCGTCGCCGCGGCTCTGGTCCGCGCCTGGCTGCGGGGCAAGCCCGCCTGATCTTCACCCTCGGTGACGCCCGCTTCCACTCGAATGCCTGACCTCTTCGAGTGAGCGGGCGTTACTCGTCTCCATTAGCGTCGTTATCCCGGTAGGTGATCCCGACGACGGAGGAGTCGAAGGCATGCGCGAACGGACACGGAGGGCGACCGCCCTGGGTGCCTCGGCCTTCATTCTCGCGGGCTCGGCCGCCCTCGCCATGCCCGGCACGGCCGCCGCCGCGGAGACCAAGACCGCCACCTGCGGCGGATCGGTGTCCGCCAAACCCGGCGACACGATCCTCGGCAAGACACCGCTGCTCGGCATCCCGCTCAACCTCGGCCAGGCCGGTCCGGTCTCCGGCGTGCTCACCGGCACGATCAACGCCCTGCTGGGCGAGGTCTGCAAGGTGGCGGTGACCGTGGTGAACGCCGTCGTCGCGCCGGTCCCGGTCGTCGGCCAGCCCGCCGCGGACGCGCTGAACGGCGCCGTCACCGGCACCACCCAGGCTCTCACCGGCGGCGGCAAGCCCGCCCCCGGCACACAGCCCCAGCAGCCGCAGAAGCCCGGAACCGGCACGCCCGGTGGCGGCAACCCGCAGACGGGCGGCCCCGCCGGCACCCCGGCTCAGGGCGGCACTCCGGCGGGCGGCGGGATCCCGGCGGCGAACAGCCCGCTGCTGCCCGGCACCTTCACCCCGAACTTCGGCGGCCTGCCGTGGGGGATCAGCACGGGCTACGCCCCGATGCGCGACTACAGCTCCATCCCGATGGCGACGGCCGGGCTCTTCAGCCCGTCTCCGGGTATCCGGTATGGCGGGCAGATCCCGGGTTACGCGCCGCAGTTCGGCATCGCCGCTGAGGGTGAGAACGCCGCCGGGAACCCGGACATCCAGAATGCGGGACAGGCCGAAGCGCTACCGAACGTGAGCAACGGGTTCACTCAGGACGGGAAACTGCCGCTGCTGATCGCCGTTTTGGCACTCTCCGGAGTCAGCGCGGGCCTGGTCCGCACCTGGGTCCTCCGCCGAATGGCCGCTACAAGTTAGTCCTACCGCCTAGTATCTTCTTGGTCACTCCCTCGTTATCCCCGTTGGTAGTGCTTTTCACTCTGGTGAAAACCAGACGCACTGCCTCACGCCCCCACCGACCCGGAGGATCGCGCTCGTGCGGAAGACCACCATCTGGCAGACCACCCGCAAGGCGCTCACCGTCACCGCACTCGCGACCATGGTCACCGGTGGCGCGCTCCTGACGGCGGGCACCGCGTCGGCGGCCACCACCCTCGCCAACGCGTGCAGCGGCACGGTCAACGGCGGGATGGGCGACACCGTCGCGATCACCGGCACCTCGGTCAAGGATCTGGTCCGGGCGGGCGCGAAGGAAGCGGGCACACTGGCCCTCTACGACGTCGCCGCGAACGACATCGCCAAGGTCAACACCATCGCCGTCGGCACGGTCCCGCAGTCGGCGGGCGGCCCGGTCGAGGCGAAGGCGATCGGCGCGGCCGTGCGGCAGGCGGTCAAGGAGACCAAGTCCTGGGGCCTCGGGCTCAACCCCGAGAAGACGCTGGACAGCATCGAGCACAAGGTCACCGGCAGCTGCGGCCTGACCACGGTCGCGACGAACTACGTCGCCCCCACGCTGCCCGCGCCGGGCACCACCGCCCCGCAGCAGGGCGGCACCGGCGGAGCCGCGAACGGCGCCCAGCCGAACACGAACCTGCTGCCCGGCGGCAGCAACGGCACCGGATACGCCCCGCCGCGCGACTACGGCAACCTGCCGGTCGCGCAGCCGGGTGTCGCGGTGGCGCCGGGCGTGCGCTACCCGGCCAACAGCCCGCTCCCCGGTGAGGGCGCCCCGCAGTACGGCACCGACGGCCAAGCCGGGCAGAACCCCGACGTCCGCAACGCGGGCAACGCCGAAGCCCTCGCGACCGACGGCATGCCCGGCGGCGACGTCCAGCTGCCGATGCTGCTCGCGGTGCTCGTCCTCGCCGGTGTGACCGCCGCGCTGGTGCGCACCTGGGTCCTGCGCCGGGTCGCCTGACCTGAGGCGAAGGCGCCGAACGTCGCCAGGTACGCTTACCTGGACAAACCCTCCTGCCACGGACAGTCCGTGGCCGCGAGCCCATAGGAGGTGAGTGGTTGTGTCACGCCATTACGAGGTAATGGTCATCCTCGACCCCACGCTCGACGAGCGTACGGTCGCCCCGACCCTGGACAACTTCCTCAACGTGATCCGTACTTCGGGCGGAAGCGTGGAGAAGGTCGACGTCTGGGGCCGCCGCCGCCTTTCGTACGAGATCAAGAAGCACGCCGAGGGCATCTACGCGCTCCTCGACCTGAACTCGACGTCGGAAGCGGTCAAGGAGCTGGACCGTCAGCTCTCGCTGCAGGAGACCGTGCTCCGCACCAAGGTCATGCGCCGCGAGATCAAGCCGGCCAAGCCCGTCGCCGCCGCCAAGGCCTGAGCCGAAGGACTTTTCCGATGGCTGGAGACACCGTCATCACGGTGATCGGCAACCTCACGTCCGACCCGGAGCTTCGCTTCACCCCTTCCGGTGCGGCGGTCGCGAACTTCACCGTCGCGTCCACCCCGCGCACGCTGGACCGTCAGTCCGGCGAGTGGAAGGACGGCGAGGCCCTGTTCCTGCGCTGCAACATCTGGCGCCAGGCGGCCGAGAACGTCGCCGAGTCGCTGACGCGTGGCGCGCGGGTCGTCGTGCAGGGGCGCCTCAAGCAGCGGTCTTTCGAGACCAAGGAAGGCGAGAAGCGCACCGTCGTCGAGCTCGAGGTCGATGAGATCGGCCCGTCGCTGCGCTACGCCACCGCCAAGGTGAACAAGGTCAGCCGTGGCACCGGTGGCGGTGGCGGCGGCTTCGGTGGTGGCGGCGGCGGTGGCCAGAGCGCCCCGCCCGCCGACGACCCGTGGGGTTCCGCCCCGCCCGCCGGTGGCGGCGGTGGCGGCGGTTTCTCCGACGAGCCGCCCTTCTGACAGGCAGGTGCGTCCACCGCGGGCGAAAGCTCCGCGAGACGCCTCGAGACAACCACTACGTAGAAATCCAGGAGTACTACCGTGGCCAAGCCACCCATCCGCAAGCCCAAGAAGAAGGTCTGCGTTTTCTGCAAGGCCGAGAAGAAGGGCCGCCCGGAGAACATCGACTACAAGGACACCAACCTGCTTCGGAAGTACATCTCCGACCGCGGGAAGATCCGTGCCCGCCGGGTGACCGGCAACTGCAGCCAGCACCAGCGTGACATCGCCATCGCGGTCAAGAACTCCCGCGAGATGGCGCTGCTGCCCTACACCTCGACCGCACGCTAAGGAGGCACGTCAATGGCGAAGATCATTCTCACCACCGACGTCGCCAACCTCGGTGGACCCGGCGACATCGTCGAGGTCAAGGACGGCTACGCGCGCAACTACCTGCTCCCCCGCGGCTACGCGATCGTGGCCACCAAGGGCGCGGAGAAGAACGTGCGCACGATCAAGCGGGCGCAGGAGAGCCGTCGCATCCGCGACCTCGACCACGCCAAGGAGATCAAGGCGACCCTGGAAGGCCTCGGCGCCATCCAGCTCAGCGGCAAGGCGGCCGAGGGCTCGAAGAAGCTCTTCGGTTCGATCACCACCGCCGAGATCGTGGACGCGATCAAGGCCGCGGGTGGCCCGCTGCTCGACAAGCGCGTCATCGAGCTGAAGGACCACATCAAGACCGTGGGCAAGCACTCGGTCGGCGCCCGCCTGCACCCCGACGTCCGCGTCGACGTGCGGCTCGAGGTCAAGGCCAAGTAACACCGCTTCGGCACAGGGCGGG
Organism: Amycolatopsis azurea DSM 43854; assembly: GCF_001995215.1. Taxonomy (GTDB): domain Bacteria; phylum Actinomycetota; class Actinomycetes; order Mycobacteriales; family Pseudonocardiaceae; genus Amycolatopsis; species Amycolatopsis azurea. The sequence goes on along the minus strand of NZ_MUXN01000013.1, from coordinate 247,852 downwards.
ACGTCTCCATTCCGGAGGTGTCCCGCCCTTTGTTTTACGGGGAACCCCACCCCGCCGGGCCACGTCTTAAGCTTGACTGGGGATCAAGGCATTATCGAGACTCGACGTCGAGGCACGGGGAGATCTGGACGCATGGCTTACGACAGCAACGCCGAGCAGAACCGGCAGGAGAAGGTCACGGTGTCCGCGCCGGCCAACCCGGACAAGCCTTCGTCGACGTCGGGCGGGGGTGGCGGCGGGTTCGCCTTCGACAAGGACAAGATCGAAGGCATCATCAAGAAGTGGACGGACCTGCAGGTCGAGCTCAAGAAGGACTACCGCGACGCCAACCTGATGGCGAACGTCAAGGCGCCGGGCAAGGAGTTCGCGAGCGGCGACTGGGAGAAGCTGGCGAACCCTTCGGGCAAGGCGTTCCTGGAGCAGAACCAGAAGATGCAGGACTACGTCCAGAACTACATCGACCAGCTGACCACCGCCAAGCAGAAGATCGCCACGAACGAAGCCGAGACGCAGGCCTCGCTGAACAAGCACAAGGCCGTGTGATGCGCCGTTCCCTCGTTCTCCTCGTCGCGGCCGGTGCGCTGGTCGCCGGCTGTTCGGGCACCAAGAACGGCACCGCCACCTCGGAGCCGTCCTACACCACCGGGGCCGGTTCCCCGAGCGCGTCGAGCGGTTCGTCCGGCTCCGCGCCGAAGGTGTCGAATCCCCTGAAGACCTCGTCGATCGAGAGTGACGCGTGCGCCGCGCTTTCCGCGGCGAAGCGTGCCGAGCTCGGGCTCGGCGAAGGCGAGCGCGGGACCACGAGTGCCGGGACCGGCTGTTCGCTCTTCGCCGCGGACGAAAGGCTGAACCAGATCGACATCAGCCCGGTGCTCGCGAACAAGAACGGCCTGAGCGACGTCTACGACACGAAGGCCAACAACGAGTACTTCGAGCCGACCGAGGTCGGCGGTTACCCGGCGGTCTACGCCGCGTCGCTCGACCACCGCAAGAACGGCAAGTGTGGTCTCTTCGTCGGCGTGACCGACCAGTTGTCCGTGAACATCCTGGTGCAGTACGACAGGGGGCCCGGCGCGAGCGATCCGTGCCCCGTCGCGCTCAAGGTGGGGGAAGCGATGATCCAGACGTTGAAGGAGGGCTGACGCGTGTTCCTGCTGCCGATCATCGCCGGGTACTCGGCGTACAACCTGGCGACCACGAAATCCGGCGACTTCGAAGCGTCGGGCGGCGATCGCAAGATCGACTGCTACAACATCTGGGAGAAGATCGTCACCGGTCCCGGCACCGGGTCGATCCAGGAGGGGCAGGCCGCGGCGACCCGGCTCAAGGCCGGTTACCAGGACAGGCTGACCACCATCGACAACCTGTCGAAGGAGATGGACGCCGCCTGGACCGGTAAGAGTGCCGAAGCCGCGCAGCAGTCCGGCGCGCATCCGCTGCGGGCGTGGATGGACGACTCCGGCAAGAAGCTGGTGGACTCCGACAAGTACCTCGGCGAGCAGAACACCGCGTTCACCACGGTGAAGGCGAAGGTGCAGCAGGTCCCGAAGGATCCGCCGAAGAACAACCTGCTCAACTCCATCACCCCGTGGACCACCGACACCGACCGCGCGATCCGGGACTACAACTCCAAGGGTCAGGCGAACGTCGACGCGTTCAACGAGTACTTCAAGGCCAGCTCCGAGAACGGCAAGGGTCTGCCCACCTACAACAAGATGGAGGGGCAGAAGTCGAACGTCGACGTCAACGGCGGCGGCAAGGACAAAGACAAGAACAAGGACGGCGGCGGTCAGGGCGACCGCAACGGGAACAACGGCATGCCGGGCATCTCGACGCCGCCCGGTTCGATGCCGCCCGGCGGGATGCCGAACGTCCCCGGTTCGAACATGCCGGGCATCGGCACGCCGGGGTCGAACATGCCCGGCTCGAACCTGCCGGGCAGCAACATGCCCGGCATCGGCACGCCAGGGTCGAACCTGCCGGGCTCGAACCTGCCCGGCGGGCAGTACAACCCGAACCTCCCGGGCAGCAACTACAAGCCGCCCGCCTGGGACGACGGGACGAGCGCGTCCGGCTTCACCCCGCCGAAGATCCCCGGCGCCGGCGGCTTCGGCCCGGGTGGCGGCGGAGGCGGTGGCGCCGGCTTCGGCGGTACCGACATCCCGGGTGCGGGCGGCTTCGGCCCGGACGGTGGTTTCGGCCCCGGTGGCGGCGGGTTCGGTCCCGGCGGCAGCAGCGGCGCGGCCATGCCCGGCGGCGCGGGCGCGATGGGCGGCGCCGGGATGGGCGGCGGCGCGGCCGGTGGTGCCGGTGCGGGAGCGGGTCGCGGCGCCGGCGGGATGATGGGCGGCATGGGCGGTATGGGAGCCGGTGGCGCCAAGGGGAAGGGCGGCGAGGACGAGGAACGCAGCTCCAAGTTCCTGGTCGGCGACGACCCGAACGAGATCTTCGGAACCGACGAACTCACCGCACCGCCGGTGATCGGGGAGTAATGGCAACGGTCGGGCCGGGCGCGTGCCAAGATTGGGGCCGCGCCCGGCTTGTCTCGTACCGGGCCGGCCGACCATGAACGACTAGGGGGCAGTTCCGGTGCTGGACAAGCAGGTCACGATCACGACCGGCACCCTCATCACGCTGATCCGCCGCCGGGGCGGCGAGCCGCACACGATCCTGTCGGAAACGCCGACCTGGTACGACGAGGGCGCGCAGCGGGCCGAGGACGAGCGGACCAACGAAGAGCTAGCGAGCCAGGGTCTGTTCGGCCCGCGGGGCCTGCACCCCGGGTTCAAGGCGACACTCGAAGCGATCTCCAGGCCGGCGCTGGAGTACTACGGCTGGGTCGACGGCGGGTTCGAAGGCAAGGCGCTGAGCTTCACCATGCTCGCGGGGAGCGCCGGTGGCGAGGGCTTCGTCCTCGCCCGTCACAGCGAGCACGACGGCGTCGCGCTCGCCTCGGTGCGGCCCGAAGAACTGCTCACCGAGTTCCTCGACCAGATCCCGAAGCTCGCGCCGGGACGCGGGCGCCCGGTCGCCGTCCCGAAGAGTCAGGTCGAGACCTCGCGCTCGTCGTCGACGGCGCAGGACGAAGGCTTCGAGGTGCTTCGCAGCGGCCGCCAGAGCGCGGGCAGCCAGGAGGCGGACGAGCTTCGCCGTATCCTCTCGTTACGCCGTTTGGGGAGTGGCAGCCTGTACGTCGCCGCTCGCGGCCGGAGCGGCGCGCGGCAGCGGATCGAACGCCCGGTGAACTACATCGATACGACCGAAGGCCGGTGGCTGACCGAGGAGATACCGGGGAGTGGCGAGCCGAGGATCGCCTTCACACCCGCCGACCAGCAGGTTCTCGGAGAACGACTACGGAGCGCACAGGGCAGGTTGTTCGCGTCCTGAATCACGTGCCGTTCAGCCCTCCGGGTCATCCCTCTACTCTCCGTGGCATTCATCCACAGGGCACCCCTGTGCGCCCCCGTGCGACACGCCGAACGACACGTTTTGCCCGACACGCCGTCGCGAGTTGAATAAAGTTCTCCACAGTGTCTCCACAGGCCCTGACCAGCACTTTTGTCAGACCATCCCAGCGTTGCCCACAAGTTGTACACAGGCTTCGGGCCACCTGTGAAGGGATGCCCGCAGTCATCCCCAGGTTATCCACAGGGCGGTCCCCAGGCGAAATTGCGCTGGTCCTTTCGGGGGGCCTACCGTGCCCGCCGGGCCGGTACGCACAGTGGCGTTCGTCCGGCCCGGAGGTGGACGCAGGGGAGCGCCGGGAGCCTGGGGAGGGCGGCCGGCGGGCGCAGGCGGAGTGACCGGGGAAAATCTGGCATAATCGAACGCGTGTTCGATGTCTTGAGGAGGTGGCAGCAGCGGTGGCGCTGACCGACGACCGCAATCCGATGTACTCGGAGTCCGACCCGGGTCCCAGCGACCCCGGTCCGCGCGGCGGTGAGTACGACCGCCAGCCGCCGCAGGACATCGCGGCCGAGCAGTCCGTGCTCGGCGGCATGCTGCTGTCGAAGGACGCCGTCGCCGACGTCATCGAAGCCCTCGGACCCGACGACTTCTACCGCCCCGCGCATCAGGCGATCTACGACGTCGTCCTCGACCTCTACGGGCGCGGCGAGCCCGCCGACCCGATCACCGTCTCCGCCGAACTGGAACGCCGCGGCGAACTCGGCCGCGTCGGCGGCGCCCCGTACCTGCACACCCTGATCGCGACGGTGCCGACGGCGGCGAACGCCGGGTACTACGCGGAGATCGTCTCCGAAAAGGCCGTCCTGCGGCGCCTGGTCGAGGCGGGCACGCGGATCGTGCAGTACGGCTACGGCGCGGCCGCGGCCGACGGCGCGAACATCGACGAGGTCGTCGACCGCGCGCAGGCCGCGATCTACGACGTCACCGAGCGGCGCACCAGCGAGGACTACGTCGCGCTGGAAGAGCTGCTCCAGCCGACCATGGACGAGATCGACGCGATCGCGTCGCGTGGTGGGCAGTCGCAGGGCATCCCGACCGGGTTCGCCGACTTCGACGATCTGACCAACGGCCTGCACCCCGGCCAGATGATCATCGTCGCGGCGCGTCCCGGTGTAGGGAAGGCGCTCGCGCTGGACACCCCGCTGGCCACTCCCGACGGCTGGACGACGATGGGCGAGGTCCGGCCCGGCGACCGGCTGATCGGCGCGAACGGCCGTCCGACGACCGTGGTCGCCGCGACCGAGGTCATGGCGGGCCGGCCTTGCTACGAGGTCGAGTTCTCGGACGGCACGGTGATCCTCGCGGACGCGGAACATCAGTGGCTGACCGACACGAGGGCGTCCCGCCGTTCGACGAGCGGTCCGGCGGTACGGACGACGGAAGAGCTGGCGGCCACCGTGCGGTGCGAGACCGCGGATCGGCGCGCCAACCACTCGATCGGGACCACGGCTCCACTGCAGCTGCCTGAGCGCGATCTCCCGCTCCACCCCTACGCGCTCGGAGCCTGGCTGGGTGACGGCCACTCGGCCAGCGCGCGCTTCACCACGGCGGACCCGGAGATCATCTGCTACCTGGAGGCGGAAGCCGGGCTTCTGGTGCAACGGCGCGGCGAAATGTCGTACACCCTGCGGCTGGTCCCCTCGGACCCGGTGGAATACCGGAGTTGCGAGGTGTGCGGGGAGCCGTTCCTTCCCCAGACCTCCCAAGTGCGGACGTGTGGCCGTTCCTGCGGCGGCAAGGTGCGTTTCCAGAGCTCCCCGGTGCCCGCTCCGACCTGCCCCGACTGCGGGCGCCCGTCGACGGGAATGCGGCTTTGCCAGGCCTGCCGCAACGAGCACGGCAGCGTGCAGGCGATTCTTCGCACGCTCGGCGTACTCGGCGACAAGCACATCCCCGTGGACTACCTGCGGGCGTCCGTCGAACAACGCCGCGCGCTGCTGGCCGGGCTGCTCGACACCGACGGCACCGTCAACCATTCAGGCGCGGTCCAGTTCGCCGTGACGAGCAAAGTGCTCGCCGAGCAGACCCGGGAACTGATCGTCAGCCTCGGTTACCGCTGCGCGCTCACGACCAAGAGGGTCAAGGGGCGCAGCGAGGAGACCTCGACTGAGTACATCCTCGGCTTCACCACCCAGGACCGGGTTTTCTGGCTGCAGCGCAAGCACCTGCTGCAGAAGGAACGGCTCACCAATGTCCGCGTCCGCCCGCACCTTCGCTACATCGTGGACGTCCGCCCCGTACCGTCCGTTCCGGTGCGGTGCGTGGAAGTCGACGCGCCGGACCATCTGTACCTGGCCGGACGATCGATGGTCCCGACCCACAACTCGACGCTCGGGCTGGACTTCGCGCGTTCGGCGTCCATCAAACACGGTCTGACCAGCGTGATCTTCTCGCTGGAAATGAGCAGGACCGAGATCGTCATGCGCATGCTCTCGGCCGAAGCACGGATCCGCCTGGCGGACATGCGCGGTGGGAAGATGTCCGACGACGACTGGACCCGGCTCGCGCGCCGGATGAGCGAGGTCTCCGAGGCGCCGCTGTTCGTCGACGACTCGCCGAACATGACGATGATGGAGATCCGCGCGAAGGCCCGGCGGCTCAAGCAGCGGAACGACCTCAAGCTCGTCGTCCTCGACTACCTCCAGCTGATGACCTCGGGCAAGCGCGTCGAGTCCCGGCAGCAGGAGGTCTCGGAGTTCTCGCGGCAGATGAAGCTGCTGGCCAAGGAGATCGAGGTCCCGGTGATCGCGATCAGCCAGCTGAACCGTGGTCCCGAGCAGCGGACCGACAAACGCCCGATGCTGTCCGACCTCCGTGAGTCCGGCTCGCTGGAGCAGGACGCCGACCTCGTCATCCTGGTCAACCGGCCCGACGCCTGGGAGCGGGACGACCCGCGCGCGGGCGAGGCGGACCTGATCATCGCGAAGCACCGTGCCGGTCCGACGGCGACGATCACCGTCGCGCACCAGCTGCACTACAGCCGCTTCGTCGACCTGTCACACGACTAGGCTCACTTCGTTCCGCGCAGGGCGTCCTGGACCAGCGCTACGGTCGCGCGCGGGTCGTCGACCTGGAGGACCAGCCGGGAGTAGCGCTCGTCGGCGAGTTCGATCACGACGGCCTTCGACGGGTCCTTGACGTCCCAGAAGACCTTTTCGCCGTCGAGGTGGAAGGTGCCCGCCGTGATCACGCCGGGCACGTGGGCACCGGGCGCCCGGATTCCCTTGGGGTCGGCGGCGATGCCGGGGTCCGCGGTCGCGCCGCGGACGTTGGCGAGCGGGATGGTCAGGCGGCTCTTCAGCGCCCAGAGCTTGTCGAGACCTTCCATCACGACAACGAGGTCGTCGCCGTCGGTGTTGACCAGTGCCATGTCGGTTTCCTTGTCAGTCGAGGGGATCGAGTCGTCGGGTCAGCGCGGAGCGGGCACCGTCGGGGTCGCCGCGCAGGAGGAGCCCCAGTGCGGCGGCCGTGAGGGCGGCGGCCAGGGCGGTGGGGATGCCGAGCGCGCCGGCGATCGCCTGGTCGACGGCGGCCAGCCCCGCGGCCACCTCGGCGGCCACCTCCTCGTCGGCCGGTGCCTGTTCGACGGCCGCGAGCAGCAGCAGGCCGAGGTCGGCCGCCGTGACGAGCCGCAGCGCGGTCGCGGCGTCCGGTGCCGCGGCGAGCGCTTCGGCCAAGGGGCGGACGTCGTCGGCGAGGTGGCGGCGCAGGGCGACCAGGTAGAGACCCCGCTTGCTGCCGAACGTCTTGTACAGGCTGTTGCGGTGCACGCCGAGGTGGGTGACGAGGTCGTCGACGGACACCCCGTCGTACGCGCGGCCACCGAACAACCCGACGGCGGCGCGCACCACCTCGTCCTCGTCGAACGCCCTCCGTCTGCCCATGCCTCGACGATAGACTTTTGAGGAACGATCAGTCAAGAACGAACGTTCCTCAAAAGTCAGGCACCGAGGAAGCCGATGACGTCCCCGGCGAACCGGCGGTCGGTCATCACGGTGTGGTGCCGACGCCCTTCGTAGATCTTGAGGTCGCCGTGGTGCACTCCGCTCGCGGCTCGTTCGGCGAGCCCGGGCGGGTAGAGGGCGTCCCGTCCACCGGCGATCACCAGCGTGGGCGCGGTGATCTCGCCGAGGCGGTCTTCGATGTCGAAGGTGTCCTCGGCCCGCAGCATGGCCACCATGCCGCCCGGGTCCGCCGGGCGGCCGGCGGTCAGCCCCAGCAGCCCGGCCATCAAGGCCCGCCCGAGCCGGGAGTCCGCGACCGTGGGCGCCAGCGCCATGGCCGCGGAGCGGTGTCGCCCGGCTGCCAGCAGGTCCGCGTACTCGCGTTGGACGCGACGGCCGTCCGGTCCGAGGCGGACGCCCGCGGCGCCGACCACCAGCCGTCGCACCGAGCCGGGGTGGTCGGCGGCGAACTGCAGCGCCAGGCAACCGGCCGTGGACAGGCCGAGCACGTCCACCGGACCGTCGAACCGGTCTCGCAGTTCCTCGGCGTGGTGGGCGGCGAGATCCGCCATGGTGACGCCGGGTTCGAGTCCGGGACGGCGGCCGACCGTCAGCACGGTGAAGCGCGCGGCCAGCGGCTTGAGGGAGCGTGTCTCCGCCCACCGGGCGGCCCCCGTGGGGTTGCCCGAGTCCGGCAGCACCGTGCGGAAGACCACGAGCGGGCGTCCCGTTCCGAATTCCAGGTAGGCGGCGCCTCCGGCCAGTACCCCTTCGCGCACGGTCACTCCTTGGTCAGTCCTGCCGCGACGATGTCGATGAGCCTGTCGAGCACGGCGGGATAGCGCTGCTCGCCGATGTCCTGGCGATGCAGGGGCAGCAGCAAGACGGACTGGAGCACCCCGAGCAGTTCGTCGTCGTCGACCTCGATGAGCTGCCCCTTGCGCCTGGCCGCCTCCAGGAACCCGGGCAGCGGCAGCATCCGCTCCGCCCTGGCCATCTCGTCGGGGCCCATGCGCCGGGCCACCGCCCGCATCTCCTCGGGATGGGTGACGAGTCGTCGATAGAGCGGGTTTTCGTCCAGCATCCGCACGGTGGCGCGCAGGAAACCGCCGAGCGCGGCACGCGCGGTTTCGGCCTCGTCCAGCACCTCGGCCAGGTGTTCGTGCAGCCGCGGAGCCTGCCGCAGCATCAGCTCCAGGTACAGCGCCTCCTTGGAGTCGAAGAAGGCGTAGAAGCTGCTTTTGGCGATCCCGGCGGGAGCGACGAGGTCGTCCAAGGAGGTCTTGCGCAGGCCTTGGGCGGCGAACAGGCCACGTCCGGCGTCCACGAGCAGCTCGGTGATCCGGGCACGGTCCTCGGCGGTGAACGGAGTCGGCATCCCTGCTCCTGCGTACCTATGAACAGAATGGTTTTTCGTTCACAGCTTACGCCACCGGTCGCTCGCGCAGGATCCGCCAGCACAGGTAGACGCAGACGCCCGCCGCGGGCGCCCCGCCCAGATGCGTGGCGGCGATGCCGAGCGGGACGACCGCTTCGGTCAGGTAGAGCGGCAGCAGCACCGCTGCGGCGATCGCGAACTTCGCCAGGAAGACCGCCGTACACAGGTAATAGCGCCGACGCCGTGGGCGGTCGAGCCGCCAGGCGAGGCGTTCGCCGCGCACGATGCCCAACACCACCCCGACGACCGGACGGCGCACCAGCATGGACAGCAGGAACAGCACCCCGCCGCCGGTCTGCGTGACGACCACGGTCAGGTAGAAGTCGGCGGCCTGCCCGGAACTCCCGGCGAGCAGTGCGGACACGCCGACCACGACCAGCCCGATCGCCGGCTGCCAGACCTTGCGGTCGCCAGGTACGCGACCAGGAACAGCGCTCGCGACGCGACACCCTCGGCGACCGTGCGCCAGCCGCCCACCGCGCTGAACAACGACAACGACTTCCGCGTCAGCATGTCGAGCCCCATCGCCCCCACCCCTTTCTTCATCACCCGATGAAGCTCCGGAGGCCATGACAGAGCACGACGAACACCGTCGTCCGGGCCGCTGGCGGTCCGGCGCGGAGAGCAAGCAGCGGGTCCTCCAGGTCGCCCGCGAACTGTTCGACCGGAACGGGTACAGCGGCACGACCGTGCGCGCGATCGCCGCCGCGGCGGAGGTCGACCCGGCGATGGTGTTCTACTTCTTCGGCACCAAACAGGGCCTGTTCAGCGCCGTGATCGACCTGTCCGAGGACGTCCCGCCCGCCATCGAGTCACTCTTCGACGGCGACCTCGGCACCCTCGGCGAGCGCGTCGTCCGGACGCTGCTGGAGAACCTCGACAAGTCCGATCGCCCACCGCTGGTCATGCTGACGAGGTCGGCGCCCACCGACCCGAAGTCCGAGGCGCTGCTGCGCGAATTCATCGACCGGGAGATCACCGGCCGGATCGCCGGCCTGCTCGGCACGCCGGACGCCGCGCTGCGGGCGGGCATGGTCGACGTCCAGATCCTGGGGCTCGCCTGCAGCACTGCCTGACCGGGTGACCCGCCTCAGTCCGGCTGGAAGAACGCGAGCATCTTCCGGGCGGCGTCCGGTGCCGTCAGGAGTTCCTGGACCCGCGCGGACATCCGCGCGGCGGCGCCGGTGCGTTCGAACATCTCGCGTTCGTACGCCTTGACGGCCGTGGGGAAGTCGTCCGGGTGCGCGGCCAGCTCGAGGCCGAGCCGGGCGCCGTCGAGCAGCGCCATGTTGGCACCCTCGCCGGTCGGTGGCATCAGATGCGCGGCATCGCCGAGCAGCGTGACGTCCGGCGCGGACTCCCAGGTCAGGCCGATCGGGAGGGTGTGGACCGACCGCGGCACGACCGTGTCGTCACAGGCCTCGATCAGCGCGAGGATCCGCGCGTCCCAGCCCGGGAGCAGTTCGATCAGCCGCGCCCGGGCGGCGGCCGGGTCGCCGAACGGGATCCCGCTGGTTTCGAACCAGTCCTCGGCGGTGTGGTGGAAGCTGACGCCGATGCGGACGCGGCCGTCGCCGTTGCGCTGCGCCGCCAGGGACTTTCCGTCGCCGAGCACCCAGTAGGTGCCCCGGCCGACCATCGCCGCGAGGTCCGGGTGCGTGCGGTCGATGTCGGGGATGCCGATCTCGACGTAGTTCTGGCCGAGATGCGCCGGACGGGCGTCGGTGAGCAATGCGCGGACCCGGGAGTTCGCGCCGTCGGCGCCGACCAGCAGGTCGTACGTCGCACTGCCGCCGTCCGCGAAACGGACCACACCGTTTTCCGCGGACTCGTACGCCCGCCCCCAGCGCACCGTGCCCTCGGGGAGGGAGTCCAGCAGCAGGTCGCGCAGGTCGGCGCGGTCGACCTCGGGCCGCAAGAGCGGCGCGTCGTCGGGTGTGTCCTCCTCCAGCAGCAGCGTGCCGTCGGGCTCCAGAAGCTTCATGTCCTGGCCCTCACCTCGAGCGATGGCGTGGAACCCGTCGATCAGACCGGCCTCGCGCAGCGCCGGCTGACCGGAATGGATGTCGAGCATGCCGCCCTGGCCGCGCGCGTCGCGTGCCGCTTCACGTTCGTGGACGACGGACTCGATGCCGTTGACGTGCAGAACCCGGGCGAGAGCCAGGCCGCCGAGGCCCGCTCCGATGATGGCGATGGTCATGGTCACCCCTCGGTCGATACAGTGTATTGGTCAATACACTGTATCGCGCGATGCGTTGTATTGTCACCGCATGTTGCTGTGGGAAAGGCCGGAGCCGCCGAGCCGACCGGCGCTGGCCCCGCTGAGCCGGGAGCTGATCGTGCGGGCGGCGATCCGGCTGGCCGACGCGGACGGCCTGGAAGCGGTGTCGCTGCGCAAGGTCGCGGCCGCGCTGGACGTCGGCCCGATGCGGCTGTACGGCTACATCGACAGCAAGGAGGAGCTGCTCGACCTCATGGTCGACGCCGCCCACGCCGAGATCCGGCCTTCCGGGGACGGCCCGCGGGAAGTCCTGCGGTCGCTGGCCGAAGCCATGCGGCGCGCCGTTCGGCGGCACGAATGGCTCGCCGACCTCCTGGGCGGCCGTCCCCAGCTCGGACCGGAGGCGCTGGCCACCTCGGAGGCCGTGATGTCCGCGCTGGACGAGCTCGGCGTGGACGCGGTCATGCCGGTGGTCTCCGCGGTCAACGCGTACACGATCGGCGCGGTGCGGCGGGAGATCGCCGAACGGCGGGCGGAGCGGGCCACCGGGATGGACCAGGAGCGCTGGCAGGCCGAGCTCGGGCCCTACCTGATGCGCTCCTTCGCCACCGGCAAGCTCCCGGCGCTGGCCAAGGTGGTGCACGACGCCGTCCACCTCGACGCCGACGAGACCTTCCGGATCGGGCTCGACTGCCTGCTCGACGGCATCGAAGCCCGCTTCTCACGCTGACGCGCGCTCCAGCGCGGCCCGGCCCGCCGGTTCCCAGGTCGGTTTGCCGCCCGGGAGCCCGAGCCTGCCGTTGCGCCCGATGGCGATCAGGTTCAACGCGCGCAGGACGGCCCAGCCGCGAGCCCGCGCGATGGTCGCCTCGTCCGCGACCTCGTAGGCGTCGAAGAAACGGCTCGCCGCGCCGTCGGGCAGCAGGATCCAGGCGGCCGACAGATCGGTCGCGGGGTCGCCCGAGCACAGGTCGCCGAAGTCGATCACCCCGGAAAGGGTCCCTTCCCGCACGATCACGTTCGCGGGATGCAGGTCGCCGTGCAGCCAGATCGGCGGCCCGTTCCACGCGGGCGCCGCGACGGCCTTCTCCCAGCTCTCCCTGGCCTGGTCGGTGTCCACCTCGTCGGCGACCGCTTCCAGCGAACCGCCGAACCCGTCGCCCAGCGCGGCAAGCGGGAGGCCGCGGTTCGAGCTGACCGGCGCGTCCCCGGGCGCCCGCGAGTGCAGCGCGCCGAGGAAACCCGCGAGAGTCCCGGCCGCGTCGGCGCGGGTGATCGGCGCGCGGTCCGCCGGCTCGCCGTCGACCCAGCGCGTGATCGTCCAGGTGTGCTCGAACAGGTCGGAAGGTTCGCCGACGCGCACCGGGACGGGCGTCGGCAACGGCAGGCGACCGGCCAGCACGGGCAGCCACTTCTGCTCGGTGCGCAGCAGAGCCGGGGCGCGCTCGGTGCGCGGCAGGCGCACGGCCAGCTCCGGCCCGAGGCGCCATTGCTGGTTGTCCCAGCCACCTTCGACGTCGCGGAGCTCCAGCTCCGCCAGATCCGGATGCTGGTCCCGCAGCAACGCCCGCACCAGATCCCGCTCGTACCTGAACTCGCCCATGATCGAGGCTCCCATGTCAGCGGCGTGACTGCCTCGTGTCAGCGGGGTTCGCGAACGTAGTCGCCATGAACACTTCACTGAGGGGTACCAAGAACATCGTCCGCCGGGCCGGGGTCACCGCACTGGCGGCCGCGGTCCTGACCGGGGTGGCCGTGCCGACGGCCTCGGCCGCCGGACAGGACCGTCCGGACCTGCAGCGGGCCGCCCAAGAGGTCGTCGACGCCGGGTTCGCCGGGATGCAGCTGCGCGTCCGTGACGAGCGGGGCGAATGGACCGGCAGCGCCGGGGTGCGCGAGCTGGGCGGGACCGCCAAACCGCCGACCGACGGACACTTCCGCGTCGGCAGCACGTCGAAGAACTTCACCGCGACTCTGGTGCTGAAGCTGGTGGCCGACGGCCGGATCGGCCTCGACACCCCGGTGGCGGGCGTCCTGCCCCGCTTCGGTTTCGACCGGCGGATCACCGTGCGGATGCTGCTGCAGCACACCAGCGGGCTGTTCAACCACACCGGCGAATATTTCCCGGACGGGACGATCGTGCCGGGGATCCCGTGGCAGGGACAGGAATGGGTGGACAAGCGCTTCCACACCTACCAGCCGGAGGAGCTGGTCCGGCTGGCGCTGTCCAAGCCGCCCCGATTCGAGCCGGGCGCGGGCTGGAGCTACTCCAACACCAACTACGTGGTGGCCAGGCTGCTGGTCGAGGCGATCACCGGTCACTCCTTCGCCGACGAACTGGACCGGCGGATCCTGCGGCCGCTGAAGCTGCGGGACACCTTGTCGCCGGGCGCCTGGTCCGGGATGCCCAAGCCGTACGCCCACGCCTACTACACCTATGAGGACGCCGGTCAGCAGAAGACTCTCGACGTCACCCACCAGAACCCGTCCTGGGTCTCCAGCGCCGGGGACATGATCTCGACGACCAAGGACCTCCAGACGTACTTCTCGGCCCTGCAAAGCGGCAAGATCCTGCCGACGTGGCTGCTGGCAGAGATGCGTAAAACGGACCCGCGGAGCGAAGCCCTCTTCGGCCTCTACGGTCTCGGACAGTTCTCCAAGGACCTGGGTCCGGACTGCGGCGGCGTCGTCCTCAGCCACAACGGCAGCAACAACGGCTACGGGGCACTGATGTACAGCACTCCCGACGGCAGCAAGACGATGACCGCCTCGATCACCTCTGGGGCCGTCGCCGCCGACGCGAAGTTCCCGGAGCTGCTGGACAAGCTCCTCAAGACGGTGTTCTGCGGCAAGTGACCTAGTCGTCGAGGTCGGCCAGCCGTGAGGTGAGGTCGTCGACGAAGCGGTCGAGCAGGCTGCCGAAGGTCTTGCGATCTTCCGCGGACCAGTCGGTCATCGCGTCGCCGAACCAGCCGAGGATCGTCCGCAGGTACCGGTCGGGGATCGCTTTCCCCTCCGGCGTCAGCTCGATCAGGCGCGCTCGCTGGTCGTCCGGGTCCGCGACCCGGACGACCAGCCCTTGCCGTTCGAGCCCGTTGAGGTGCCGGGTGACATGCGGCCCGACGACCTTCATCCGTTCGGCGATCTCCCCGACCCGCAGCGGCCGGTCGGCCGTGTGCAGCGTGACCAGCACCGTCATCGCGGGCCGGTCGAGGGTGATCTCGGCCCGTTCCATCGCCCGTTCGACCAGCCGGCTGCGGTTGAGCACGGTGCCGAGCTGGGTGAGCCGGGGGAGCACCGCCATCAGGTCAAGCTCCGGCGCGCCTGTGTCTTCCATCACACCTCATAAAGATACCTAAGTTAGGTATATAGTTGCTCTGAGCCCATAAGGATACCTAAGTTACCTATCCAAAGGAGCACTCATGAGCACCGTCCTGATCTCCGGCGCCAGCATCGCGGGCCCGGCACTCGCCTACTGGCTGCACCGCTACGGCTTCGACGTCACGGTCGTCGAGAAGTCGGACGCGGTCCGCGGGGGCGGCTACCCCATCGACATCCGCGGCACCGCGGTGGACGCCGTCCGGCAGATGGGCGTCCTTCCCCAGCTCCAGGCCGCGCACATCAACACGCAAAGACTCACCTTCCTCGACGCCGACGGCGAGCGGATCACCTCGCTCCGGCCCGACTCGATCAACGGCGGCGTCGCGACCCGTGACCTGGAGGTACCCCGCGGCGACCTCACTTCGGTCCTCTACGACAAGATCCGCGACGACGTCGAATTCCTCTTCAACGACTCGATCGCCGCGCTGGACCAGCACCCCGACCGCGTGGACGTGCGCTTCCGCAGCGGGATCGAGCGCACCTTCGACCTCGTCGTCGGCGCCGACGGGCTGCACTCGAACACCCGCGCCCTGGTGTTCGGGCCGGAAGAGCAGTTCCACCACTACATCGGCCACTGCTTCGCGGGCTTCACCATGCGAAACGACTTCGGGCTTTCCCATGAAGGCGTCCTTTGGACCGTCCCCGGCCGGGCCGCGGCGCTCTACGCCGTCGGGGACGGCGACACGGTGCACGGCTTCCTGAACTTCGCCCGCCCCGAGCCGCCCTTCGACGCCTTCCGGGATCCGGCCGCGCAGCGCGACCTGGTCGCCTCGGTCTTCGCCGGGGACGGCTGGCACATCCCGCTCATGGTCGACACCATGCGCGCCGCGGACGACCTGTTCTTCGACGTCGTCAGCCAGATCCGCATGCCGCGCTGGTCCAGCGGCCGGGTCGTCCTGGTCGGCGACGCCGCGCACGCGCCGTCGTTCCTCACCGGGCAGGGATCGAGCCTCGCCCTGGTCGGCGCCTACATGCTGGCCCGCGAACTGGCCATGACGGCCGACCACACGGCCGCGTTCGACGGCTACGAACGGAACATCCGGGAGTACGTCGAACGGAACCAGGCGCTGGTCACGGCGGGAAATTCGACCATGCACCCGAGCACCCCCGAAGCACTGGAGCGGCGCAACGCCGTGTTGCGCGGACTTTCGGCGATGCCGGAGGACGCCGTGCAGCCGGCGCATTCGGCGCTCACCCTTCCCGAGCCCGCTCCGCCAGCCGCCCTGCCAGTGCGCTGACCAGGTCACGAAGCTCGCCGGGCCGCTCGATCACGAACGGCCGATCGAGCGCGGCGAGCAGCGGCGGGATCCAGTCCAGCCGCTGGGCCCGGATCCGGGCACGCACCCCGTCGCCGTCCGGTTCGAGGACGGCCACGGACGGCGGGAAGACGGCGCGCACCTGCTCGGGCGTCGCCTCGATCCGTACGGAGACGTCGTGCCGGTGCGGTGTCTCGGCCAAGGCGGTCAGCACGCGTTCGGCCGGGTCGAAGCCGTCGGGCGGCTCGAAGGTCCCGGCCCGCGCCTCGGCCGAGGAGATCCGGTCGACGCGGAAGGTGCGCACCTCGCCGCTGGCCGAGTCGAAACCGGTCAGGTACCAGCGTCCGGAGTGCGCCACGACGCCGTACGGATGAACCACGCGTTTGCTGGCACTGCCGTGCCCGGCGAGATACGCGATCCCGACCGGCCGCCGGTCCCTCGCCGCCTCAGCGACGGTGAGCAGCACCTCGGCCTCGGCCGAGAGGGTTCGCCGGGCGGGCGCGGTGAAGTCGGCGGTCTCCAGCAACGCGTCCAGCCGACGGCCGAGCGCTTCTGGGAGTACTCGGCGGACCTTCGCGACCGCGCTCTCGGCAGCCGCGACCGCCGTGGTGATCAGCCCGGCGCGCCGTCCCGCGACCAGGCCGAGCAGGACGGCGAGAGCCTCTTCGTCGGTGAGCATCAGCGGCGGCATCCGGTAGCCGGGGGCCAGGCGGTACCCGCCGTACCGGCCGCGTACCGAACGGATCGGGATGTCCAGGTCGAGCAGGTGCTCGGCATACCGGCGGACGGTGCGCTCGTCGACGTCGAGCCGTCTCGCGAGTTCGGCGACGGTGCGCGTGCCGCCGCTCTGGAGGATTTCCAGCAACGCGAGCACGCGGGCGATGGGCCGGGTCACACCCTCAGAATACTGGGCGGATACTGCCCGGTATTGCTCCTAGCGTGGCCGGTGTTCCGCTTTCCGGCACCGAAAGGACCAGCCATGCAGTTCGTTTCCGTCCGCGTGATCACCCACGACGTCGCCCGCCTCACCGGGTTCTACGAGAAGGCGACCGGCATCGACGCGCGATGGCGCGCCGAGCGGTTCGCGGAGATCGCCGGCCCGTCGTGCACCTTGGCGATCGGCAGCGCCGAAACGATGACCTTGTTCGGCGAGGCCGCCGCGGTGCCCGAGTCGAACCGGACCGCGATCCTCGAGTTCCGGGTCGAGGACGTCGACAAGGAGTACGAGCGGCTGGCGGACCTGGCCGAGATCGTGCAGAAGCCGACAACGATGCCGTGGGGGAACCGGTCCCTGCTGTTCCGCGACCCCGACGGCAACCTGGTCAACTACTTCACGCCGAGCGCGCCGTAGTTCCGGACGAACGAGGTCAGCAGCCGGGCGAACTCGCGACGGTCTTCGTCCGGCCAGTCCGCCATCGCCTCGGCGAACACCGAGCGGCGGAACTCGTGCATGCGCGCCACCTCGGCGCGGCCGGGTTCGGTGAGCACGAGGACGGCGCGGCGGCCGTCGCGCTGATCGGCTTCGCGCCGGAGGAAACCGCCCTCGACCGCCCGCGCGACCAGACGGCTCGCGCGCGGCTGGTCGATGGTCAGGGCCGCGGCGAGACTGGTCACGGTGCCCGGTTCGCCGCTCTCCCCGGCCGCTTCGACGGCGTCGAGGAGCCCTTGAATCGCCTGGTCGGGCATCGATTCGGCGCGGTCGCGGGCGAGTTTCGACAGCGATCGCCTCGCCTGGCTCCGCCGGATGGCGATCATCGCGCGTTCCACGTCGGCCACGGCGTCCATTACCCATCCTCACCAAGTGCATGTACTTTTACATGTAGTTGCCGTCTACATGAAGGAGTATCCATGAAGCCCATCGGATTCTGGTTCGCCCACCTTCACCAGGCCCTCGAATCGTCCCTGGAGAAGACCCTCGCCACCGAAGGGCTGACCCGGCGCCACTGGCAGGTACTGAACACGATCGACAGCGGCGCCCTGGTCGACGAAGCGTTGTCACCGTTCGGCGAACGCCAGGAAACCGTCGCGGACCTGCGAAATCGTGGCTGGGTCGACGACGGCGGCCTGACGGAGGCCGGCCGGGAGGCGCACCTCCGGCTGAAGGCCGAGGTCGGCGCCTTTCGCTCGCGCGCGACCGAAGGCATCAGCGACGACGAGTACCGGACGACGGTCGGCGTGCTGGAGCGGATGGCGGCGAACCTCGCGCGGGAATAACGCGGAACCGGGCGACGTCGTCTATCCTGGTAGTTGAAAGTTCAAACACCTGGAGCTGACATGACCCCGGTGCTTTACCTCAGCCACGGCGCGCCGCCGCTCGCCGACGACGCCACCTGGACCCGCCAGCTCGCCGGCTGGTCGGCGGACCTCGAAAAGCCGAAGGCGATCCTCGTCGTCTCCGCGCATTGGGAAGAGGCGCCGTTGACCCTCGGTGCCACCACCACGGTGCCGCTGGTCTACGACTTCTGGGGCTTCCCCGAGCACTACTACCAGGTGAAATACGCCGCGCCCGGCGCTCCGGAGCTGGCGGACAAGGTGCGGAAACTCCTCCGCTCGCCCCAGACGCCGGTCCACGACGCGCCCGACCGCGGCCTAGACCATGGCGCGTACGTCCCGCTCGTGGAGATGTACCCGGACGCCGACGTCCCGGTGCTCCAGGTGTCCATGCCGTCGCTGGACCCGCGAGAGCTGTTCGACCTCGGCCGGAAGCTCGCGCCGCTGCGCGACGAAGGCGTGCTGATCATCGGCAGCGGCTTCTTCACCCACAACCTGAGCGCGCTGGGTCAGACCGACGGCACCGACGGGACGCCGCCGTCGTGGTCGAGCGAATTCGACCACTGGGGTGCGGAGACCCTGCGCCACGGCGACCTCGACGCGTTGCTGGACTTCCAGCGCAAGGCGCCCGCCGCGGCCCTCGCGCACCCCAGGATCGAGCACTTCGCACCGCTGTTCGTCTCGCTCGGCGCCAGTTCTTCGGAAGGGAAGGGCGAGACCGTGATCGATGGTTATTGGCACGGCCTCGCCAAGCGTTCCCTCCAGTTCTCCTAGCGCGAGCGGAGCACCCCGGCTCCGGCCACGAGGCCGAGCGCCAGCAGCGTGACCACCCCGAACGAGACCGTCAGCGACGTCAGGTCGGCGATCCCGCCGATCAGCGACGGAGCGACGAGGCCCGACGAGTAGGTGATGGTCGCGACGCCCGCGATCGACTGGCTCGGCGTCGGCCCGCTGCGTCCGGCCGCCGCGAACGCGAGCGGCACCACGACGGAGACGCCGAGCCCGATCAGCGCGAACCCGGCCATCGCCATCACCGGATGGGCGGCGAAGACGACCAGCAGCCCACCGGCCGTCGCGAAGGCGCCGCCGGCACGGACGGTCTTGACCGCGCCGAAGCGCCGGACCAGCGCGTCACCCGAAAGGCGGGCCACCGCCATCGTGCAGGTGAACGCGGTGGTCGACGCCGCGGCGATACCCGGCGAGGTGCCGAGGACGTCGCGCAGGTAGACGGCGGACCAGTCGAGGCTCGCGCCCTCGGCGAAGACCGCGCAGAACGCGACCGCGCCGATGATCACGGACGCCTTCGGCGGCAACGTGAACCTCGGCGGCGGATTCTCGTCGGGCGCGCTGCGGACGTCGAACACGCCCTGGCAGAGGAGCGCGCCGGCGACCGTGAGCACGGCGGACGCGATCACGAAGTGGATCCGGGCGTCCAGCGCCGCGTGCGCGGCGAGCGTGCCCGCCGCGGAACCGACGAGCGCGCCCGTGGTCCACATGCCGTGCAACCCCGACATGACCGACTTGCCCATCTTCGCCTCGACGTCGACGCCGAGGGAGTTCATCAGCACGTCCGAGGTGCCCGCCGCGGTGCCCATGACGAACAGCGCGAGGCACAGGGTGAAGAGGTTTCCCGCCAGGGACGGGAGGATCAGCGCCAGCGTCCAGTACGCCAGCAGCAACCGGAGCCCGAGCCTGCCGCCGAGGCGGTGCCCGATCCGCGCGGCGAGCGGCATGGTCAGCGAGGCACCGATCGCGGGGAAGGCGAGCGCGAGGCCGAGCTGGCCCGCGCTGATCCCCGCGTGTTCCTGGATCCACGGGATCCGGGTGGCGAAACTGCCGGTCACCGCGCCGTGCACGGCGAAGACGGCGGCGATGGCGACCCGCGCCTGCCGCACTCGCCGTGACGGCGCGCCGACGGTTTCCACTGTGTTGGTCACTGGGCCCCCAAGGTCCATGAGACGACTCGACGGTGTGAGCGTAAACTATCAGGAAGGGAACCTGATAATTAATTCTGGGAGGATCCAACGGTGAGTGTCATCCGGATGCCGTCCGCCTCCCCGAGCACGGCGCGGGCCATCAACGACCGGCTCGCCCTCGACCTGCTCCAACGCGAGGGCTCGCTGACGGCCACCCAGCTCAAGACGTTGACCGGGCTCTCCCGGCCGACCGTCGCCGACCTGGTCGAACGGCTTCAGGACGCCGGGCTGATCGAGATCGTCGGCGAAGCGGGCGCGGAACGCCGCGGGCCGAACGCGAAGCTGTACGGCATCGTCGCCGACCGCGCGTACCTCGCCGGTCTCGACGTCCGCACGCACGGCATGGCCGTTTCGGTCGCGGACCTGCTGGGGCGGACGCGGGCGGAGGCCTCGGTCCCGTTCGACCTGGACATCGACACGGACGTGGCCGTCGAGCGCGCGATCGCCCTGCTGGAGGCCACCACCGCCGAGGCGGGCGCGACCGCGCTGCACACGATCGCCGTCGGCGCGCCCGGTCTGGTCGACCCGGCGACCGGCGGTCTGCGGCCCGCCGGCGGACTGCCCGCGTGGCACGGGAAACTCGTCGACGAACTCCGGCGACGGCTGGGCGTCCCGGTGCTGCTGGAGAACGAGGTCAACCTCGCGGCCGCCGCCGAACAGCGGCTGGGCGCCGCCCGCGACCGAGACACCTTCGTCCTGCTGTGGCTCGGCTTCGGTGTCGGCGCGGCCGTCGTCCTCGACGGTTCGCTGCGACGGGGCGCGTCGGGCGGCGCGGGCGAGATCGGGTTCCTGCCGATGCTGGGACCGGGCCGGCTCCCGACTGCGACCGACTGCGACGGCGGCTTCCACACCTTGGCGGGCAGCGCCGCGATCTGCGAACTCGCCCGCGCGCACGGCGTTCCCGCATCGACGGCCGACAACGCGGAAGCGGCCGCGGCGGCCATCGGGTACGCGATCGACGCGGCCGCCGAAGAGTTCCTGGAGATCGTCGCGGAGCGGATCGCGATCGGCGCGGCCGCGGTCACCGCGGTGCTCGACCCGGGCTGTCTCGTGCTCGGCGGCGAGATCGGCCGTGCGGGCGGCGACGCGCTGGCGGCCAGGGTCAGCGGCAGGCTCGCGGAGATCTCGCCGCTGCGGACCGAGGTGCGGGCGGGGACCGTCGGCGGGAGCGGGGTGCTGGAAGGCGCGGTGCTGACCGCGATGGGCGCGGCCCAGGACGCGCTGTTCACCCCGGGAAGCTGAACTCTGTCGTGTGTGGCGATTCGGGTTCTAGCGGACTCGTATCTACCTACCCATTGGTGTGGCCGGCGGTCGTGTGTGGAGGATTTGGGACGTTGAACGTCCGGAATCTTCCCCCGTGACGTCGTCTGTCACCGGTCGTGACCGGCACGACCGCCACCCTCGCGCAGGTCAGGCGTGGGTAGGTAAATACCGGTCCGCCCTAACCCGAATCGCCACTCACGACCACTGTGCCAAGCCGGGGCTTTCGTGTGACTGAGTGGACGGCACGTGTGATCAGACGGACGACACGCGTGACTGAGTGGACGACACGCTTGGCTCTAAATCGAATCGCCACTCACGACCACCCGGACCGGCCCGTTCGCCGAGCCGGTGGACGCGACACAAAGCGGGCCCGGGAGTGACTCCCGGGCCCGCTTCGGTTCATTCAGTGGCGCTAGCCGACTGGCAGGTTCACATGGTGTGGAACTTCTTGCCGGTCAGGGTGCCGATGAAACGCTGGAACATGCTCAGCGGCGACGAGTCGACGTTCGCCAGAGCCGGGACCTGCGCGGTCGGCATCGCCGGGGTGTTGTTCACGACCGGCAGCGTGCCCGCGGTGGGCAGCTGCACCGGCAGCGAGCCGGCCGTCGGGAGCGCACCCGCGGTCGGCAGGGTGCCGGCCGTCGGGAGGGCCACCGGCAGGGCGCCGGCGGTCGGCAGGGCGCCGGCCGTCGGGAGCTGCACCGGCAGGGTGCCCGGGGTGGGCAGGCCGTTCAGCGCCGGAAGGGTCGGCAGCTGCGCGACCTTGGGGGCGTCCGCACGAGCGGCGTCACCGGGCAGGGCCGGGGCCTTCGGCAGGGCCGGGACACCGGGCAGCGCCGGGGTGCCGGGCAGCTCGGGCAGGTCCGCCTTCGGCATCTGCGTCGGGAGAGCCGTCAGCCCCTTCAGGGCGGACAGACCGGCCTGCAGGCCACCCAGCTGGGGACCGTCGGCGCGGGCGCCACCGATCGCCGGGGTGGACGGCATCGCACCGGCACCGTTCAGCGCGGGAGCGCCGAAGGGCAGCGTGGGCAGCGCGTCGATCGGCATCTCCGAGCCCACCGTGTCGGTGAAGGCGCGGGTGTACTCCTCGTCGTTGATCTCGGTGTCGTCGGTCGAGTTCTCGTCCGCGATGGCCAGCACCGGGATTTCGAGCTCGTTCAGCGGAACCGAGAACACCAGCGGGTGGTGGAGGTTGAAGCCCGACAGGGCCTCTCCACTGCCGTCGGTGATGCTGTCGCCGCCGGCCTGGCCGTCGATCATGCTGTCCGCGTCGGTCTCGGAGACGCCGCCGGCCGCCGCGATGGCGTCGCCGAACACCTCCGGAACGGCCGCGACCGGGATGTCGAGGATGTTGCCCGAGAGCGATCCTTCGGTGCCCGAGGTCTCGACGTCGCCACCCGAGGTGGCGTCGACGGTGTCGGAGCCGACGGCGTCGGCGATGCCGGCGGCCGCGACCGCGTCGTGCGTGACGGGCACGATCGGCAGCGCCTGCGCGCCGATGATGTTGCCCGAGACCGCGCCTTCGTCACCAGTGGTGGTGGCGTCGCCACCGGCCGACGACATGACGTCGTTCACGCTGGTGCCCTTGGCGATGCCCGCGGCAGCGGCGCCGAGGCCGGTCACCGGGACGGTGCCACCGACCGGGGTCTGGACGATGTTGCCCGCCAGGGCGCCTTCGTCACCGTTGGCGGTGGCGTCGCCACCGGCCGACGAGTCGGTCAGGTTCGAGCCCTCGCCCGACGCGATTCCGCCGAGCACCGCGGCGAAGTTGTGCGCCTGGACCGGCAGGGAGACCGGGCCGTAGACCAGGTTGCCCGAGCCGGCGCCGTTGTCACCGGTCGCGTGGACGTCGCCGCCCGCGTTCGAGGTGGTGTCGCCGTCCGCGCCGCCGTGGCCCTGACCGATGAACGCGCCACCGATCCCGAAGGCCTGCACCGGCAGCGAAACCGGCACGGTGCCCAGGTTGGAGCTGAGGAAGCCGTTGTCGTCGGCGGTGTTCCCGCCGCCGCCACCGGAGACGACCTTGGTCTCGTCGGCCGAGCCGGAGCCCTGGCCGATGAACGAGCCGCCCACGCCGAAGACCTCGGCCGGAACCGCGGCCGGGACCTGGACGATGTTGCCCGAGCCGGACGAGTCGTTGCCCGTGGTGCCGTCGTAGCCGCCGGCGGTCACGGTCTTGGTCTCGGTCGCCTCGGCGACGGCCTGGCCGATGTGCGAGCCACCGACGCCGTAGACCTCGGGGGCCAGCGCGGCCTGGGTGTTGACGACGTTGCCCGCGAGAGTGGAGTCGTCACCCGTGGTGTGGCTGCCGTTGCCGGCGTTCGCGTCGACGGTGTTCTCGCACGAGGTGGAGGACACGTTGCCGATGTAGGTGCCCGCGATGCAGGTCACCTCGACCGGGGCCGCCACGGCCGGGTCGACGATGTTGCCGCCGCCCGCGGAGCCTTCGCCCTCGGAGCTGACGAAGCCACCGGCGTCGACGACGCTGGAGTGGCTGGTGCCGCCGTCCTTGCCGGTGTTGGCCAGGCCGACCCAGCTGGCGGCCACGCCGCCGACGTTCGCGACGTCCGCGGTCTGCGGCACGATCGCGTTACCCGCGACGGCCGAGTCCTCGCCGGAGGTCTGCACGTAGCTGGGGACGTTGCTCCAGCCGGGCGTGGTGTCGCCGGCCTGCGCGTCCGCCGCGGAGCTGCTGTTCGAGTTCGCGAGCGAACCGTGCGCGGCGGCCGCGTTGTCGTTCACCTTCACCGGGAGGGCGATCGGCACCGCGCCGACGTTGCCGCCCAGCGCGCTGTCGTCACCGTCGGTCTCGACCCAGCCGCCGGAGGTGGCGTCGGTCTCGGCCTCGTAGCCGGAGCTGTTGGCGTTGCCGATGATCCAGGACGCGGCGTTGCCGGTGACCTGGACCGGGGTGGCGAACTGACCGGCCACCACGTTGCCGGACAGGGCGGAGCCCTCGCCGTCGGTGGTGACGTTGCCGGTCTCGGTGGTGCTCTGGCTGGCGGAACCGCCGACCACGCGGCCGGTGCCGCCGGCGAGCCCACCGGCGTTGCCGGCGATCTGCACGGGCAGCGCCCAGTCGAGGGACACGACGTTCCCGGCGAGGCTGGAGTCCTCACCGGTGGTCTCGACGTCCTGGTTGTGCGACCAGGTCTGGTCGTGGCTGCCGCCCTCGACCTCGGCGTCGCCGATCACGCCGATGGCGTTGTCGACGATCTGGATCGGGACGACGACGTCACCGACGACCTTGTTGCCCTTGAGGATGTCGTCCGTGGTGGTGAACCCACCACCGGTCAGCCCACCGCTGACCTGACGGGCCGAGTCCTTGGCGGCCAGCGGCGCGGGGACGGCGTTCTTGCCGGAGAGGCTGGGGAGCCCTCCGCCGATGCCGTCGGTGCTGCTGCCGGGCGAGGTGACGCCGTCGATCGCGTCGGAAGCCGGCTTGGTGACGGCCTTGGTGCTGACCTCACCCTTGTAGCCGGGGACGTCGAGCTGGCCGAGGGGCGTGCCGACGGCGTTGTTGTCGATCTCGATGGGAACGGTGACGTTCGCGTCGAGCGGGGAGGCAGGGGTGTCGGGGTTGACCTGTTCGTCAGCCGACGCGATGCCGGTGCCCAGCATCAACAACCCACCCGTGACCAACGCGGTCTGGAGTCCGCGCTTTGCCCAGGATTGCATGGGGTAGTTCTCCTTCATTTCGGGTTCCCTTTCGGGTTTGAGGAGGTGCCATCTCGCGGCACCAGAGGGGGGTGGAACTGGCTGCGGGCGCACAAAAGCGCACCGCCGTTTCGCGGGGGATCAGGAGCGGACGCGAAGCCAAGCCCGAATCGGGAGGCGTGAGGCGCGTCGGCTACCCCGCGGAGGGAAGTGTTCAGTCAGGAGTGACGCCGGGCTGGGAGCCCGGGGTGAGCGGCATGTACCGCGTGCCTGCCAGCGTGTAGCCGGTCAGGGAACGCTCGACGGCGGCGACGAGCCAGGCGGGAACGCCGTGGGTCAGGCCGTCGAGGTGACCACCGGGGGCGTTGCCGCCACCGGGGACAGTCGGGATGGACGGCGCGACGGGAAGCGGCGCCGGGGTGAGCGGACGCGGGAAGTCGCGGTGTCCGTCACGGGAAGGAGAGTCCTCGTCCTGGTCGAACGCGCCGTGCTGCTGCACGAGGGCGGGCATCGGGAGGACGGTCTCGGAAGAAGCGGGGAACTGCGTCGTGGCCAGCTGGGCGAAGTCGGTGACCTGGTCACCGGCGCCGATGGTGTCCAGCGGGGACTTCGGGTCGACCGGAGCGCCGCCGACCGGAAGCTCCGGCACGAGGTCGCCGTGGCCGTGCGGGTCGAGGAGGTCCCAGACGTTGCGGCCGAAGTCGGGCGACGGGGCGAAGGTCTCGTCCAGCACCTGGCGGGTGTCCTGCGGCTTGCGCACGATGTGCTCGACGGCGCCGAGGGTCCGCTTGACCGGGGTGACCACGGAGCTGTCCGCGAAGTCGGTGACCGCGTCGCTGACGCGGGTGGAGACCTCGTGCTCGTCGGCGCGGATCTCACCGCCGCAGTGGCGCTTCGCCGGGGACGACTGGGACCCGTCCGGCATCGACCACGTGGTGGCGTCCTGGTGGTGGTCGCCGCACACCGCGCCGGCGACGTCGCCGGTGAACTTCGAGGCGCCACGGGAAACGTCGGACAGACCGGCCGTGGTGGCGTCGGTGACCGGGGTGACGCTCGTGTCGGGAGCGGAGACCACCGGGGCGATGTCCGCGGCGGCGGAAGCGCCGGAAACGGCCCACGCGGCGGCGGATCCGGCGACGGCGCCGCCGAGAACGAACAGCGCACGCGAAGCGAGACGGCCGAAGCGCGCCGCGCCCCGCCCCTCGTTCTTCGCCGCGTTCGTCACTCGGTCTCCTGCCGTGTCGGTATGCCGTTCATCGGTTGCGGGACCGAGGTAAGCAAAGGGCGGAGGGCCAAAGCGAGCCAGGAGTGCCTTGATGGCACGATCGTGTGAAGAACACAGAGTGTGGCCCGAAATCACGATCAGTGATCAAGCCTGGCGAGGCCGGGTTACTCCGGAGTCGACCGGCAGGCAGTGTGTCAAGCGTCGCATCGGGCTAATTCGACGCGTACGCGTCGCCCGGAATGTTCAAGAAACACCGGCTCGGACCGATACGGTGAGCGCGTGAGCGAGCCCCAGCGGAAAAAGCCGGAATTCGACCAGTCGAACCCGTTCCTCTCGGAATCCACCGAAGACGTCACCACCCTCGTGCCCCGCGGCCTGCGGATCGGCGCGGCGCTGTCGTGGCGTTTCATCGTGGTGATCGCCGCGCTCTACGTGATCGTGTTCCTGATCGGCTATCTGTCGGTGGTCGTGATCCCGCTGTCGATCGCGCTGCTGCTCGCCGCGCTGCTCGCGCCCGCGGTGTCCAAGCTGACGATGCTGAAGTTCCCGCGCGGGCTGGCGGCCGGGATAGTGCTGATCGCCGGGCTCGCGGTCCTCGGCGGGCTGCTGACGTTCGTCGTCGCGCAGTTCTCCTCCGGCCTGCCGGAACTGCAGAAGCAGCTGACGGAGAGCCTCAACCAGATCAAGGTCTGGCTCATCGACGGGCCGCTGCACCTGCGTCAGGAGCAGATCCAGGAGTTCATCAACCAGGCGATCAGCTTCCTGCAGAACAACCAGGCGTCGATCACCACCACCGCGCTCACCACGGCGGGCACGGTCGGCGAGATCGTCACCGGCTTCATCCTGACGCTGTTCATCCTCATCTTCTTCCTCTCCGGCGGCGACCAGATCTGGACGTTCCTCTGCCGCGGCGTGCCGGGGCGGGTGCGCAACCGGATCGACGTCGCCGGGCGGCGCGGGTTCGCGTCGCTGGTCAGCTACGTGCGCGCGACGGCGGCGGTGGCCGTGGTCGACGCGGTCGGCATCGGCATCGGGCTGGCGATCGTCGGGGTGCCGCTGGTGATCCCGCTGGCGACGCTGGTCTTCCTCGGCGCCTTCATCCCGATCATCGGCGCCGTGATCGCGGGCGCGGTCGCGGTGCTGATCGCGCTGGTGACGAAGGGCGTCGTCGGCGCGCTGATCGTGCTGGCCATCGTCATCGGCGTCATGCAGCTGGAGAGCCACGTGCTCCAGCCGATCCTGCTGGGCCGCGCGGTCAAGCTGCACCCGCTCGCCGTGGTGCTCGCGATCACCGCCGGTCTCGTCGCGGCCGGGATCGCCGGCGCGCTGCTGTCGGTGCCGCTGCTCGCCGTGCTCAACGCGGGCATCCGGTCGCTGCTGCACGAACACGATCCCGACCCGGCGGACATCGACGTCCTGCGCGATCAGGCGGCGCAGCCGAACGATCGCGGTGAAGAGAAAGAGTCCGAAGCCAAGTCATGACGGACACCCCGCTCTGGCGAGCGGTCTCGGCGCTCGGCACGCGGGACCCCGCCACCCCGCTGTGGCGCGGGGTGATCGTGCTTCGCGTGACGACGCTGCTCTTCGCGCTGGGCTCGTTCGTCGTCCACTACGACGGCTACGCGAACAAGTGGCTCGCGTGGACATCGTTCGGCGTGATGACGGCGTGGACGGTGCTCAGCAGCTTGTTCTACGCGCGGCCGTCGACCCGCTGGCCCTGGCTGGTCGGCGTCGATCTCGCGCTGACCGTCGTCCTCATGTTCACGTCGGCGTGGATCCTGACCACCGCGCAGTTCGACGCCAACACCCCGCTCATCACGACGGTGTGGGCGGCGGTCCCGCCCGCGGCGGCCGGGACCCGGTTCGGCGCGGTCGGCGGGGTGCTCGCCGGGCTGGTGGTCTCGGTGGTCACCGGGCTGGTGCGCTGGCGGTTCGACGTCGACGTCGCGCGGGACGGCTTCCTGCTGACCGCGAGCGGGTTCGTGATCGGGCTGGCCGCGACCATGGCCCGCCGCTCCGCGGACGCGCTGACCAGGGCGTTGCGCATGGAGGCCGCGACGGCCGAGCGGGAGCGGCTCGCCCGCTCGATCCACGACAGCGTCCTCCAGGTGCTCGCGCGGGTGCGCAAACGCGGCGCCGAATTCGGCGGGGAGGCCGCCGAGCTGGCGAAACTGGCCGGTGAGCAAGAGATCGCGCTGCGGGCGCTGGTCACCACCGAGCCGACGCATCCGAGCGAGAACGGGACCACCGACCTGCGGGCCGCGCTGCAGCTGCTCGCGACGCCGTCGGTGCAGGTCTCGACGCCCGCGGGCGAGGTGCAGCTGCCCGAGCACGTGACCGCGGAACTGGTGGCGGTGGCGCGCGAGGCGCTGTTGAACGTCGAGAAGCACGCGGGCGACGAGGCGCGCGCCTGGGTGCTGCTGGAGGACCTCGGCACCGAGGTCGTGGTCAGCGTCCGCGACGACGGCCCGGGAATCGAGCGGGGCGTGTTGGAACGAGCGGCGGCCGAGGGACATCTAGGTATCGCGGAGTCCATCAAGGGGCGCGTGCGGGATCTGGGCGGAAGCGTCGCCCTG
Source organism: Amycolatopsis azurea DSM 43854 (assembly GCF_001995215.1). Taxonomy (GTDB): domain Bacteria; phylum Actinomycetota; class Actinomycetes; order Mycobacteriales; family Pseudonocardiaceae; genus Amycolatopsis; species Amycolatopsis azurea. The sequence goes on along the minus strand of NZ_MUXN01000013.1, from coordinate 219,176 downwards.
GACACCGCGCCGGGCCAGGGCACGGAATGGGAAGTCAAGGTTCCAGTGGCGGCGAGGGGAAAGCGATGACCGACGCGCCTCAGATCTCGGTGATGGTGGTCGACGACCACCCGATGTGGCGGGACGGGGTCGCCCGCGACCTGGCCGAGCACGGGTTCGACGTGCGGGCCACCGCGCCGGACGCGCCCGCCGCGGTGCGGATCGCGCGCACGGTCGCCCCGGACGTCGTGCTGATGGATCTCAACCTCGGCGAGACGTCCGGCGTCGACGCCACCCGAGAGATCACCTCGGAGCTGCCGTCGACCAAGGTGCTGGTGCTGTCCGCGAGCGGCGAGCACAGCGACGTCCTGGAAGCGGTCAAGGCCGGAGCGTCCGGATACCTGGTCAAATCGGCTTCGGCGAGCGAACTGGTGGACGCGGTCAAGCGGACGGCCGCCGGGGATCCGGTGTTCACCGCCGGGCTCGCCGGGCTCGTCCTCGGCGAATACCGCCGCATGGCCGACGCCCCGGACGACGGGCCCGCGCCGCCGCGGCTGACCGAACGCGAGACCGACGTCCTGCGCCTGGTCGCGAAGGGGATGACGGCGCGGCAGATCGCCGAGAAGCTCGTGCTCTCGCATCGCACGGTGGAGAACCACGTCCAGTCGACGCTGCGGAAACTCCAGCTCCACAACCGGGTCGAACTCGCTCGTTACGCCATCGAACACGGGCTGGACGCCGAGTAGCTCAGCCCTGGGCGACAGTGACCGCCGACGGGTTCCGCTCGGCGGGCAGCGGTGTCTTGACGATGGTCCACTGTGGCCGGTCGAGACGCCAGCTCGCGACCACGTCGGTGACGAGCACCAGGTCGCCGTCCTCGCTCCACTCGACCGCGACCTGGTTGAGCGCGGTCGCGATGGGCATCGAGGGCGCGCGCGTCCAGGTCAGCGTGTCGAGGGCGAGCACCCACAGGTCGGCGGTCTGCGTGCTCGTCCCGGCCCAGGCGGGGTCGCCGAACAGGACGGCCACCTTGTACCCGTCGCGGCTCGGCACCACCTGCCCCGGCTTGCCGTTGGCCACCGGCCACCGGACCGGGGCGCGCCGGCCGTTCCGCAGGTCGAACACGGAGAACTCGGTCAGTTCGGCGAGCAGCATCCGCTCCTTGGTGATCGCGAGGATGCGGGGGAACTGATGCACGGCGCGGCCGGTGGCGGGGTCGATCAGCACGTCCTCGGCGGTCGCCGTCCCGGCGTTCACCGTGATCAGCAGGCCTTGCGGCACCTCCTGGCGCACCGCCGTCGTGCAGCTCGCCGGGCGGCCGCGGTCGCGTTCGGCGCCGAGCAGGGAGACGAACTGGAGGCGGCAGAGGTCGTTGCCGTCGTCGCGGATCAGCCAGACGCCGGTCTCGTCGGCCGACGGGGCGACGCTGCGGGCCTTGCCCAGCTTCCACGGCTGGTTCTTGGGGTCCCCGTAGGCGAGCACCTCGGACGGCTCCACGCAGGACGGCCCGCAGCGGCCGGCCGACAGCACGACCGGGAACTTGCCGACCCGGACGACATCGTTGACGCGGTCACCGGCCGGGGCGCCGGGAAGCGGGGTGGTGACGCCGGTGGCGGGATCGAGCATCGACGGCGGTGTCGTCGACATGACGAGGCGGAAACCGATGTAGTCGACCGGGATGCCCTCGAGTTTCGACGGCGGCGGGCTCGTCGATTCCGGAGCGGAGGGCGCGGGTCGCGGGGTCGCGGTGCAGCCGGCCAGCGTCAGGACAGCCGCCAGTGCGGCGGCACAGGGGAGAAATGCGGGTCTGTTCAGGGTTTTTCCCCGATCTCGCGCGTGAGATCCGGTTCTACCATTCATGGCATGGGCGAGGAAGAGCAACCGGCGACCGAAACCAAGCCGTTGACCGGACGGGACATCCGGGTCTCCGACGCGGAACGCGAACACGTCGTCGAAGTGCTGCAGAAGGCGATCGGCCTCGGGATGTTGAACCTCGACGAGTTCACCGAGCGGACCGACCGCGCCCTCGCCTCGAAGACCCGCGGTGAGCTGAACGCGGTGCTCACGGATCTGCCCGGCCTCGTGCATCCCGCGGCGGGAATGGTGCCGCGGCAGCAGCAGAACCCGTGGGCGCCGCCGAGCCAGCACGCCTACGCGCATCCGTCCGGGCAGGTCATGGAGCTCAACGGCAAGTACTCGGCGTTGCAGCGCAACGGGAACTGGCTGGTCCCGGAGTCGATGGTGGTCCGGAACAAGTACGGCGCCACGAAACTGGACTTCTCCCAGGCCGAGATCCGGCACCCGGTGGTGCACATCGAACTCCAGGCCAAATGGGGCCCGGTGGAGATCACCATCCCCGAGAGCGCCGCCGTCGACACCAACTCGATCACCGACATCAAGTTCGGCAACCTCGACGACCGGACCCGGTCGAACGGCCGCCCCGGCACGCCCCGGTTCGTCATCTCCGGGCGCGTGCACGGGGGAGCGCTGATCATCAAGTACCCGCGGCGGGGCTTCTTCGGTTAAGCGCCTACCGGGCGCACGTGCCGGAGGTGCCGGAGCACGAAGTACGCGATCCCGGCCAGCACCAGCGCGGCCAGCCCGGACACCACGTGCATCCCGCTGGCGAAGGCCTCGTGCGCGGGAACCGCGTCGGCGAGCCGGGACCGGGTGACGGCGTTGCCCAGCGTCCCGACCGTCGCGATGCCCAGCGCGTAGCCGAACTCGTTGCCGGTCTGCGAAAGCGAGGCCGCCGAACCGGCCTTCTCCGGCGGCACGGAGCCGACGACCAGATCCGTGCCCAGGGTGACCAGCGGGCCGCCGCACAGGCAGGTGACGGCGAACGCGATCGACGGGAGCACCGGACCGGCTCCGGGCTCGACCTGCGTCAGCAGCAGGAATCCGGCGATCGCGCCGGCCAGCCCGGTGGCGATGAGGGCGGCGGGCCGGAAGCGGCGGGCGAGGATCGGGGCGGCCAGGAAGCTGACGGTCGCCGCGAGCATGCCCGGCAGCAGCGCCAGCGCCGCGCCGACCGGTGAAAGCTCCAGGACGATCTGGAAGAACTGCGCGACGAAGAGCATGGTCGTCCCGCCCAGCATCGAGAACGCGCACATCCCGCCCAGCGCCGTCGAGAACGCGGGGACCCGGAACAGCTTCAGGTCGATCAGCGGGTCGGCGAGGGTTCGCTGGCGCCGCACGAACACCGTGCCGAAGCCGAGCCCGATCAGGAGCGAGGCCAGCGGGACCGGGTGGAGGCCTTCTCGGGCGAGTTCCTTGATGCCGTAGACCGCGGGCAGGATCGTGACCAGCGAAAGCGCGACACTCGCCAGGTCGAGGCGGCCGGCGTTCTCGTTGCGGTACTCGGGCAGGAGCTTCGGGCCGACGATGAGCAGCAGGACCATCGCGGGAACGCCGAGCAGGAACACCGAACCCCACCAGAAGTGCTCCAGCAGCACGCCGCCGACCATCGGGCCGACGATCGCGCCGACGGTGAAACAGCCCGCCCAGATGCCGATCGCTAGGGAACGCTGACGGCTGTCGGGGAACAGGTTGCTGATCAGGGCGAGCGTCGACGGCGCCAGCGTCGCCCCGGCGATGCCGAGGATCGCGCGGGCGGCGATGAGCATCAGCGCGCTGGTCGAGAACGCCGCCAGCACCGAGGCGAGGCCGAACGCCGTGGCGCCGACGAGCAGCAGTTTCCGGCGGCCGACGCGGTCGCCGACGGTACCCATGGTGACCATGAACCCGGCGATCATGAAGCCGTAGACGTCCATGATCCACAGCTGCTGGGTGCTGTCGGCGCCGAGGCTCTGGCTGAGCTTCGGCAGCGCGAGGATCAGCACGAACACGTCGAGGGAGACCAGGAAGGTGGGGAGGGCCAGTACGGCCAGCCCGACCCACTCCCGGGTGCCCGCCCGCGCCGGGGTCTCGGTGGTCGTCATGGTCGGAATCCCTTCGTCGCTTCGGTGTCTTCACCAAGGCGTCGAAGTGGCGGACCGGATTTCGACATCAGACGCGCAGAAGAATCAAGAGACCGATGACGACGAGGACGACAGGCAGCAGCAGATGGCCCCAGCGCACCAGGGCGCGGGCGATCACCGGCCGGGTCGCGAAGTAGCGGCCCGCCGCGCACCAGACCGCGACGAGTGCGAGGAACACGGCCGCGTACACGAGCAGCCCGCCGGTCCCGGTGGTGGCGAACACCGGGACGTAGACGCCGATGTTGTCGCCGCCGTTGGCGAAGGTCACCCCCGCCACGGCGAGGACGCCAGGACCGGCTTCGGGCTCTTCGTCCACGTCGGCCTTACGCCAGACGCGCCACGCCGCCCGGAGGCCGAGCAGGAGCGGCACCAGCCCGAGCCAGGGCAGGACGGAGTCCGGCAACAGGCCGGCTCCGAGCGCCCCGACGATCGAGACGGCGAGGATCCCGGCGAACCCGAGGTACTGCCCGGCCACCACACTCGCCGCGCCACCGCGGCCGGTCGCGCGGCCGAAGAAGAGCGCGAGCAGCACGATGTCGTCGACGTTGGTCACCACGAACATCGCCGTGGCCTGGCCGACCAGCCCGAAGTTCACCACCGGGGGAGCAAGGGACCTTTGCTATCGCTTGGCTGTGGCGGCCCGCGCCTCGACCGGGTCCGACGTGGCCAGTGCGGCCTCGGCCAGCGCCTCGCATTCGGCCAGCGTCGTGGCGGCCAGGCTCGCGCCGACCGCGCGCACCGCGGGCGCGTTCATCGAGAGACTGGTCAGGCCGAGCCCGGCGAGGACGAGCGCGAGCCTCGGGTCGGCGGCGGCCTCACCACAGACGCCGGCGGGTTTGCCGGTGTCCTTCGCGGCCTGGCCGATGACCTTGAGCAGGCGCAGCAGCCCGGGCTGCCACGGGTCGTTGAGCTTGGCGACCGCGCCGAGCTGGCGATCCGCGGCGAAGGTGTACTGCGCGAGGTCGTTGGTGCCGACGGAGACGAAGTCGACCGCGTCGAGGATCTCGCGGGCGGTCAGCGCGGCGGCCGGGATCTCGATCATCACGCCCGCGCGGGCGATTCCGGCGGCGCGGGCGCGCTCGGCGAACCAGGCGGCTTCGGCGGCGGTGGCGACCATCGGCGCCATCACCGAAACCTCGGCGCCGGAGTCCTGCGCGGCGCCTGCGATGGCCTCCAGCTGGCGGTCGAGGATCTCGGGCCGGTCGAAGGCGACCCGGAGGCCGCGGACACCGAGCGCCGGGTTGGGCTCGTCGTCGGGCTCCAGGAAGGCGAGGGGCTTGTCGGCGCCCGCGTCGAGGGTACGGACGATGACCGGCTTGCCGCGGAACGGCGTGAGCACGGCGGTGTACGCCTTGCGCTGCTCTTCGACGGTCGGCTCGGCGGAGGCGTCGAGGTAGCAGAACTCGGTGCGGAAGAGGCCCACCCCTTCGGCGCCCGCTTCGGCGGCGGCCTGGGCGTCGGTGGCGGAACCGACGTTGCCGAGCACCTTCACGCGGTGGCCGTCGGCGGTCGCACCGGTGCCGTCCCACTCGATCGCGCCGGTCGTGGCGGCCGCGACGACCTCGGCATTCGGGTCCGCGACCTCGACGACGCCGGTGTCACCGTCCACCGCAAGCGCTTGCGCGTCGAGCGCGAGGATCCCGCGGACCGCGACGACGGCGGGGATGCCGAGCGCGCGGGCGAGGATCGCGGTGTGACTGGTGGGTCCGCCCTCTTCGGTGACGAGCGCGAGGACCTTGTCCGGGTCGAGCCCGGCGGTGTCGGCGGGCGCGAGGTCGCGCGCGACGAGCACGCTCGGCGAGCCGAGGTCGGGAACGCCCGGGGGCGCGATGCCGAGCAGTTCGGCGACGAGCCGGTCACGGACGTCGAGGACGTCGCGGGCGCGCTCGGCCATGTAGCCGCCGGCGGCCGCGAGCGCGTCGGCGAACTTGCCCGCCGCCTGGTGCACCGCGCGCGGCGCGGGCAGGTTCCGGTCCTTGACCAGTTGCTCCGCCGAAGACACGAGCGCCGGGTCGGCCGCCATCGCCGCGGTGGTGATGAGGATCGTCGCGGCCTCGCCGGTGGCGGTCTCGGCCAGCTTCTCGAGCCGGGCCGCCACGATCTGCGCGGCCGGGCCGATGCGGGCGGCCTCGGCGGCGGGATCGGCCGGTGCCGGTGTGCTCGCGGGTTCGCCGAGGGGTTCGGCGACTCGGACGACAGGACCGCTCGCGCGGCCGGGACTGACGGCGACCCCGGTCAGTGACTCAGACGGCATGGTCTAGACCATATCTCATAGGGGGCGTGACCTGACTCATAGCCGACAGCACAACACAGAAGTAGACATCATTCCAGTTCGGATGCCGTGGGGTACGAAGGCTGCGCACCCTGGCGGGTCACGGTGATCGCCGCCACCTTCACCGCCTTTCGCGCGGCGTCGGCCAGCTCCTCGCCCTTCGCGAGCGCCGTGGCGAGCGCGCCCGCGAAGGCGTCACCCGCGCCCGTGGTGTCGACGGCCTCGACCTTCGGCGACGGCACCTCCGTCACGCCGTCCGCGGTCACCACCGCGGCCCCCTTCGCGCCGAGCGTCACGACAGCGGCCTTCGGACCGAGGTCGAGCAGCTTCGGGAAATCGGCCTCGCCGCCGAGCAGGAAGGCCGCCTCGTGCTCGTTGACCAACAGGACGTCGAGCCCCTGGAGCGTCTTCGCGGAAAGTTCGGCCGCGGGCGAAAGGTTCAGCAGCGTCTTCACGCCCTTTTCGACGGCTTTCGCGACGGCCCGCTCGACGGTTTCGAGCGGGATCTCCAGCGACAGCACCACGATCTCGGCGCCGTCGAGATCGACGTCCTCGGGCCGCAGAGCGGAGTTGGCGCCGGGCGAGACGAGAATCGAATTCTCGCCGTCGGGCGTGACAGTGATGTACGCGATCCCGGTCGGACGGTCGCTCGTCCGCACCGAATCCGTGTTCACCCCGGACTCGGCCAGCGAACGTTTGAGCAGCTCGCCGTACGGATCGTCGCCGACCGCGCCGAGCAACGCGACGTCGGCGCCGAGCCTGGCCGCGGCGACGGCGGTGTTGGCGCCTTTGCCACCCGGCGACAAGATCGTGTCGCCACCGAGTACGGTTTCGCCACCACCAGGTCGCCTGTCGACCGGAACGACGAGATCGGCATTGGCGGACCCGATGACCAGCACCTGAGAAGTCATGGAGAAGACCCTGCCATGACCAGGAGTTGTCCGGTCATGACCCTTCTCCGGGCAAAGATGTGAAGAACTTTGTAACTTTCTCGGCGCGTAATGCGACAATCAGGCGAGCAGCGGAACGCCGTCACTCTTTCGGGGGATAACCTTCCCCCGGGCGTCACTTCGGCGATCACGCCCGCTCTTGAGATGCGTTGCCGCGGTTGAGCGGTGACGTTGCCCCGGTCCCGATCTGAGTTCGGGAGCAGGGCATCGGGTCGCCGGCGTCGATCACGTAGCCCCCCGAGTGATCGGCGCCGGCGGCGCCCCGTTTCGACGGGGCGCCTCAGCCCGCTACGGCCGTTTCCCGGAACTCCACGCCTCGCGCTATCCGCATGGCAGTCTCGAATTCACGCCGGGCGTTGGCCGTGAACGGCTCCGCCAACCGGTACCAACCACCCTTGAGGACTTCGGACTCATCGTCGTACCGGTCACGTCTGATCAGGCTCGCCAGGTTCGGATGACGGATCCGGAATGCCTCCGAGGCGGGAAGAAACTCCAAATACCTGCGCTGGTCGTCGATACCCCACCGCACCGCATCGATCTCATGCCACCACACACCTACGACAGAGCCATAGGTTCGCAAGAAGAACCCGCGCGGTCCGAGTTCGAGTACCGCCTTCCGTTCCTTCTTGTGCGTCTCGCTCTCGAGCCCATCGACCACCAACGTCACCACGAACAGAGCGAAGAGGATCACGAACGCGCCAACCCGCACGACAGTGAGATCGGTGGAAGCTGCGACCACGAGACAGCACACCTCGATCATCAACGAGCAGAGGTTGAACGCCTTCAACTTCCCCTTGTCCCAGCCATTGACATGAATCTTCACCACGTCGTCCTCGACGACCAGCTCCTCGTCGCGGGCCGCGTCGACGATCGCTTCGTCAGGCCTCACGACCACGGCACTGTTGTCGTCCTCGATCTCGACTTCGACATGGCGAACGAGCACGGGCAGCAACTCCTCGGCCTCACGCGGATTGAGATCGACGTCCGAGATCTGGAGGTCACCATCCGGCTCACGGGTGAGACCTATCGACCGAGCGTCAAAATCCGGGCCAGGTCGCAGAACGAGCGTGAACTGATCGGCTTTTGGTCTGCGATGTGTGTACTCGCGGAACTTGAGACTCAGGAACGCCTTCTCGATGTCACTCCAAGGGGCGGTCCAGCTGATCAGCCCGTTGACGATCCGGGTGATACCGGCGGGCTCGATGATCAGCTCATCGGCAGGGGGCGGCGTCCGGTAGTTGCGGAACTCGATGGACCCGCAGTAGATGAACACGGCACACAGGACACCGGCGACGATGCGCACCGCGAGCTTGTAGTCCCCGAGCACCGCGAACGCCATGACGACGGTCAGCGTGCCGAAGAGAAAGACCAGCACCAGATGACCAAAGACTCCGGGCGTTCGCGAGATCACCAACCGATCGTCAGTCACTTCATGGCTCCCGGGGTGTCGAAGGCGACTTCCGTGTTCCTTTCGAGAACCGGCCAGATCTGCTTGACGTCCTCCGACGTCAGTTCGGTTTCCGCGATCAGGATGTCGCCGCTGTCCTCGCGCTTCAGTCCCAACGGCATCGCCAAGCGCTCGCGCGGGTAGTAGGCATCGACGCGGTCCGACGGGCGAAGAACCACGTGGAACGTGTCGGTGCCGGAGGTGCGACGCAGCATGACCTTCTCGATGTCGCTCCAGCGCATGGACCAGTTCCACGTCCGGGACGTCAGCGTCGTCACCGTGATCCACCGTGACTTGAGCGCCAATTCCCGGACGACCTGACTCTGGTCGCGCCGCAGCGACACGACCGCCATCCAGAACATCAGCAGGCCCAGCAAGGCGGCGACGACACGAACCGCCACGCCGGTGTCCGAGATGACCCCGAAGCCGAGAACCACCGCGGCGACAAGGGCGATGACGCCCGCGCGTCGTTGCTTGTCCGCGTCGGCGACCTTCGAGATCGACAAGCCATCTTGCGGCGCCGGGCGCGGCGTCGTGCCGTCCTTCCAGCGCAAGATGACGCGCCGCGCCACACCGACGACTCCGAGACCGCCCCTGGTGACCTCCCGCGCGGGCCGGCGCACCAGGCCGGGTCGCCGGGATTCGACCAAGGCCGCGAATCGGTCCGCTTCGGCGGCGGTCATGGTCGGCGTCAACTGGTGGCCGAACCTCGACTCCTTCCGGAGTTCGTGCCGGAGAAGGACCTCGGCCTCCACGTCCACCAGGGCGACGTGAGCGGAGAAGTGCCCACCGGCGAGGTGTTCGTCCAGGACCACTTCCTTGATTTCGTCCCAGGACAGGACCAGGGTTCGGTCTCCGCCGACAGGTTGTTCCAACCCGTCGTCCGTCACGGACACAGGCAACGACTTCGTGGTCTCGCGGTGCCGAAACGCGAGGGACCCGAGAAGGAAGAGCCCGATCGTGAAGACCACCGATCCGAGAACCATCGGCAAGCCATCGTCGATCTCGGCGTGCTCGGCGACGACGAACAGACCGCCGCCGAAGACGATCCACCCGATGCCGTTGAGACCGGAGGACAGGATCCGGGCGAAGAACTTGCCATTGTCAGGAATCCCGAACCCGACCGTCTCCGCCGCGAGCGGCTTTGGCGCAAGGATCTCGTGCCGCCGCAACGCGAATCTGGCCAGAACCGCGCGCCGACCGGTCACGGCGACCGTCAAGACTCCGGCCAAGACCGCCACGATACCGGCGACGACGAGAAACCGAAGGCCGTCGACCAGTTCATCGGCATGCCGGATCACCGTCAGCAGGGTCAGGGCGAAAACCGCGGCCACCGACCACGCGGCGAGTCCTTTGACAGATGCCGCGAGGCGAGATTCCCGGGCGACGACCGTCTGTTCCTCTTGCGGAGCGGACCCCGGAGCATCCGGGCGATCCCGCTCCGGCCAGCGCACGATGACGCCTCCATCGCGCTTCTCGAGCCCGAACCCGCCACGACGAACCCGCTGATCCCGCCATTCCACCAACCCGGGCCGAAATCGCTCGATGGCCGCTGCCGCCCGTTCGGCTTCGGCAGGATCCATCGCGGTGGTCATCAGGAATCCATGGGCGGACTCCTTCGCGAACACCGGCAGCAATTGCTGTCGTCCTCGCTCGTCCGAGATCGCGATGTGCGCGTCCACCCGGCGACCGCCCCGGTGCCGATCGAAGACGAAACCGGCGATGCTCGGCCACGCCACGGTCTTCTGCCCGTCGTCGACAGGCTGGCTCATGCCGACGGGTGTGAACGTGATCTCGATCGGCCGGGTGTAGCCGCCGTCCAACGCCCACCTGACACCGGCGGGGATGGTGGGAAAGACCGCCAGCCCGGCGACGAGAAAGGTGACGGTGGACAGGAGGGAGAACGCTTCTCCGTTGATCATCGCCAAACCAGTGGTGGCGCCGACGACGGTGAAACCCAGACCGATCAGAAAGAGCCCGATGGCGACGAGGTTCGCCATCAACCGGTTCCCGTCCTCCTTCTCAGGGATATCGAACCTGATCACGCGGGGGTTCGCGGTCGGCTTGGGGAGTTCTACGCGGCCGAAAGTGAAGGCTCGGACGATTCCTCGTTTGCCAAGGCACGTAAGCACGATGAAGCCGCTGAGGAGCAGACCGAACAACACGAGCCTGACGAAGCCGTCCGCTGGGGACCAGCCGGCTTCATACGGCTCTCGTTGGATCTGGACCAACGTCACGATCGCGATCACCGCGACCGCGAACGCCAGCCACGCCATCAATCCCCTCAACGTTGGCCTCGATACTCGCTCAGCTTGTCCGGCCGGATCATGGTCATCGCGGTCCGGATCTCGGCGAACGCGGCGTCACTGAATGCCTCCGGAATCCGGTAGCCGTTCACGACCGGCGGAAGCGGACGGCCGTCAAGGTTCGCCCCGATTTCCCATAGCCCTTTCAGCGTTCGATGACGCTTCGCGAAGTTATTGTCGATGGGGAAGAAGTCGATCATCCGCAAGGTGCGCTTGCCGTCGGTGACAGCGGTCAGCCGAAGCTCCCGAAGCTCGTCCCAGCTCACCTCGAAGGTCGCCTTATCGCGGCGGAACCAGCGAATTCCTTCGACCGACACTGTGAACGTGGTGCACCAGGCCGCCTTTTTCCATCGCGCTGGAGTGCAGAACCAAAGCAATCCGGGCGAGAGGAGTCCGATCGCCGCGATCGTCAGGGTCGCTTCGCGAAGCTCCGTTCCTCGGTCCGCGGCGAAACCCACGATCCCGGAGATGACGGCGACCACGGAGATCACCCCGCAAATGCGCCAGAACTTGGCGGACGACCAGTCGTCGGGGGTGACTGTTCTCGATGCCGCCGCGGGGAGTCCGGCAGGCGCCGTCACACCACCCAGCGGGCGAACTGACGAGAGAGAAAGCGAGGTGGTCGCGGGTGCTTCGGTGACAGGTTTCCGGAAACGCTTGTTCCGTCGCCAGTGGGCGAACAGCCCCAGCCCCACGACCCCGCCGACCGCAGGCGCGATGCTCCACCACGGAACATCGCTCTTGAAATCCCGCGCGTAGTACCTGCCGACCTCTTTGACTCGGACCGGTTTACCTATGTCGGCCGGTGTCAACTCGTCCGGGAACGACCGTGCCGCCACCGCTTTTTCACTGTACCGGGATGAATACGGGCGAACCTCGATGTCGCAAACCCAGTAGTAGCCGATCCCGGCGATGCTCAGCGGCCCTACCTCCTCGCAAGTCTTCGCCGTCGCCATATCGGCCAGCCCGCCCGTTCCCTCCTCACCGTCGGACACGATCCCGCGGCCGATCAGGGTCCAGCAGATCAGCGCGTAGAGGAGCACGCCGATGGCGACGCCGGCCACCTTCCAAGGAGATCTGCGCGTGACCGTGGGAACTGCTTCGTACCCAGTCGCCGGAAGACCGTCACTCACCGGATCGTGCTCCCAACGTTTCAGCCAGCCGTGACGCGGCGGCAGCCGTGACGCGGCGGCAGCCGTGATCTTCTCCGCGAGAACCGACTGGACACTGTCGTGGCGCACCGAAACCCGTACGTACCTTCTTCCGTGCTCCGGCGGAAGCTGATCGAACCGGATCTGTCGGAGCCGCGTGAGCGGCACATCGACCGGCGGTATCTCGCGCGGCACGACGTGCCTTGCGGGCCTGTCCCGCTCGAACCAGGTCAACGAGTCCTCGTCGACCTCGAAGAAGCCAGGAGTTCCGCGGAATCGCGTCTTGTGGAGCACGACTCCCCAAGTGACGGTGACGAGTACCACGACCGGCGACAACCACAAAGGCACGGAATCCGCGAACTGCCGGAGAGCGAACAGCAGGACGATCAAGGCATAGAGTCCGACGAAGCCGAGGATTCGCACCCCTGGCATGCGGCTCGCGCGAACCCTGACCAGGTCGTCCATCGACGTGGCACCGTCGTCTGCCCTGTCCGCGTCCTTCCAGCGCACCAGGCGTGGCCCGGAATCCTTGCCCGGCCCGAAACCACTGCGCGTGAGTTCGCGTGAACGCCAATGCACCAAACCAGGGCGGAAGCCGTCGATGGCTTCTGCCGCCGACTCCGCCTGGTCCAATGCGATTTCGGGAGTCAGAAGGACTCCGTGCTTCGAGGGACGCCTGTACTCCTCACGAAGCTTCGCCCTCGACGTTTCGTCGACCAAGGTCATGTGGGCGCTGATCCGGCCGGGTCTGCCGCGTTCGTCGAAGACGACGGAGCGAAGGTCTTCCCACGGCAACAACAACGCTTCCGACGAATCGTCCTCTTGCCTGATTCCCTCTTCGGTGAGCTCGATCGTCCGGGTATCACCGGGTTTCTCCGGCGCGAAGGCCCACCATGCCGCAGCGGCCGACAACGCCACTCCGAGCAGGATGATCGACGCCGCCGCGGCGATTCCCCAGAGATCCCCGCTCAGCCGACCGTGGAGATAGATCATCCACACGCCGATCACCATCGAGAACAGGCCGCCGAAGCCGAGCACCGTGACACCGGTCGGCGACCGCCGCTTCGGCTTCGCGGGCGCCTTGAGCCGGATCGCGACCCGGTGCTCGTCTCGCGGTGTGACAACGTTCTCCGGATCCTCCCGTCGCCGAAGCCGGGTGAACAGCCACAAGACGGATGCCAGTAATGGGACCAGGGCGGCCAGCACGGCGAAGAAGTCGACCGCCAGAACCACGAGGCCCGCCACATGCAGCAGCCGATAGGGATGTGCGACGTCGCGCTGCCAATGATCACCGCTTCGGTGGACACCGACGACATCCGTCCCGTCGGCCGGTGTCAGTTCGTCGGGATCGAACCTGACGGTGCCGAGTGAGTGGCCGTGCAAGGTGACCTCGGCATCACACTCCCAGAAGTAGCCGAGACCTTCGGAGGAGACCGGGCCGCGGCGATCGCAGGCCTTGATCACGGCCGAGGCGTCGCCGACCACGGTCTGTCCGGTGTTGACCTCCGGTGTCCCCGCCAGGCGGAACATCGTCAGGCAGACGAAGAAAAGAAACGGCCCGATCACCAGCGCGACCGTCACCGCCGCGGCAAGCACCCCCGCACCGGCCGCCTTACCCTTGCCCTGCATGCTCGTCACCGCCGTTTACCCGGGCGGAATCGGTCCACGAGGCCGAACAGGCCGAAGCCCCGGCGCCGGACCTCGCGCCGTGGCCAGCGGGTGAGGCCAGGGCGATATTGCTCGATCAGGTGTGAAAACTTCGCCGCCGCCGGCCGGCGCATCCCCGGGGACAGCTCATACCCGAGGCTTGTTCCCACCGCACGAAAGTAGGTCCGGATCCAGGTGTGAAGCCCATCGCGCTTCGACGGAACCGGCACGAGCAGGACCGAAACGTCATCGCGTAGTCGCACTGTCCGGGGCTTGTCGAAGGTGATCCGCTCCAGCGTCGACCAGGCCAGCAGGATTCCCGGGCCCTCGCTGGTCGCCACCCTCAGTCCCTCGGGCTCCACGAAGAAGGTCGCTTCCTTCAGCGCCTCTCTTCTCCTCATGCGGGAGAACACGATCGTCGTGCCGACCAAGAAGCCGCCGCGAGCCGGTGGATCGTGAGTGCCGGGAGCGCCGCCAGCCCCAAAGCCAGGATGAGCACGGCCAGTGAGGCGGACAACCCCTTGATGTAGGAACTCAAAATCGCCTCACGAATGGTTCTCCAGCGACGCAGTCGTCGCAGGTCGCGGCTGGACAAGATCCACGACGCGCCTCGCGGCGGCCGCGCCCACCCGCTCTACCAGCACGTACTCGTCCTCGTCACTCGGCACGACATGAAGGCTGTAGTACCACCGGCCGTTGCCGGGCGGAGCCGGCTTCACCACGACGTTGTCGATGTCCGCGTAGAGGACCTTCACCTCGCGGTGATCCCTTTCCCTCCAGCTCAAGGAGTCTTTCCGGAGCACGAAGATCCCGCGGCGTCCTCGGTACAGGGACGCGGCGAGGTAGACGAGCACGACAGCGGTGATGACGAATCGATCCATCGCCACCTGGCCGGACGCCGCTGTCACCAAGGACCAGGTAAGCAGAGTCGCCCCCAGCAGCATCACCGTCATCCGGACGAGCGAGGGCCGACTCGCCGAGATCCGCTTCTCCGTCGAAACCCCCGAAGAGGCGTCCTTCAGCCTGACGACGGTGCTCTTGGCCGGCCGAATCAAGCCGAGCCCGCCCCGGGCCACTTCCCTCGTGGGCCAGCGCGTCAAACCCGGCTTGAAGTTCTCGACCACAGCCGACAAGTGTTCGGCTTCTCGAAGCCGCAGAAAAGGGGTGAGGAGATATCCGTGGTCGGAACGAACGCAGAAGGCAGCTGCCAGGTCTTCGTCCTTCTTTTCGCCCACGATCGTGAGATGGACCTCGACCAGGTCGCCAGGCCGTTCGACGAAGACGAAGCGCTTGATCCTCGACCAGTGGATCCGGCGTGGCGAACCGTCACGCGCGGTCTGCTCGAACCCTCGCGAGGTCAACCGCGCGGGTACCAGCGATGCTCCTGACGTGACGCGAAGTCGGCGCCGAGCCGAGGGAATCACCGCGAGCAAGCCGACACCTGGTAGCAAGAAAGGAAGCGTGACCAGGTAGGTCGCGATGTCATCGGGCCTCAGCCGTGCCGTCGCTACGATCATGGTTCCGGCCACCACCAGGAACCCGATCCCCGTCGCGGCGAAGAAGACGAAAGCCGCGATGGATCCGGTTCGATCTCCTCCGTCGGGTACCGGCAGTTTCAGATCGACCGGCAAGTCCAGCGATTCCGGTTCGGCCGGAGCTCGTGCCGCTCCGGCATCGCGCCGCACGGTCGGCACCAGCCACTTGAGGATGCCCTCGGGGCCGACGCCGTATCCGATGAAACCCAGGCCTCCGACGGCGACCAGGCCGATCACCGCGAGGAAGTCGTAGGGGTGTGGGACATTCCGTTGCCAGTCATGGGCGTCGTAGTCGACGAATACTTGCTGTCCCAGGTCAGCCGGTGTCAGCTCATCGGGTCCGAACTCGACCTCGACCGGTGCTCGATCCGGACCTGTCCGCACCTCGGCGGCACACTTCCAGTAATAGCCCGCGCCCCGAGCCGAAAGCGGACCGAACTCGGCACACTCGACCACAGTCGCGGTGCCGTCCGCCCCGGTGAGATCGGAGCCGGAAACGGTCTCCGGCAGACCGGCGATCCGGAGGAACGTGAGCACACCGAGGACGAACAAGGCCAATAGAGTCCACGCCGCGACACAGGTGATCACGGACTTCACGACCGATTTCATGACTTCCTAACGCCGACCGGTTCGGCGGAACCGGTCGACCAGGCCGAACAACCCGAAGCCCCAGCGCCGGACCTCACGCCGAGGCCACCGGGTGAGTCCAGGAGACTGCCGCTCGATCAGCTTCGAAAACTTGGTAGCCGCCGGCAACTGCGCTCCCGGCGACAGCTCGTACCCATACGTCGCCCGCACCCCGCGAAAGTAACCGCGGATCCAGGCATGGAGGCCGTCACCTTCCCGAGGGGAGGGAACGAGCTGCACCGAAGCGGTCTTCCGGATCCCCAAGGTGTGAGTCGGCTCGAAGACGACGCGCTCAAGCAGCGACCAGCGCAGCAAAGTTCCTCGTCCGTCGCTGAGCTGCACTCTCAGCCCCTCGGGCTCCACGAAGAAAGTGGCCACGTCCGGCACGGTCTTCTCTCGCAGGCCGTAGATCGTGATGACGACACCGAGCAAGAAGAAGACACCGCTGACCAGGTAAGCCGGATCCCAGAAGGCGGTGATCCGCAATTCGAAGACCAACCAGCCGATGAAGCCGGCGAACACCACCAGGCTCAGTCCCAAACCCGTGGTCAGTTTCCCGCTGTCCCGGTTGCTTTTGAGTTCCTCGTGATGCCGGACCGGCATGGTGACCGCGTTCGCCACGAATTCCGCCTTGGCTGTTTCGTCCGGCTCCTCTTCTTTCAAGACCTGATGCGTGGCGAGATGCATTGCCACGGCACACAACGCGAAGATCGCCAGGTAGATGCCGATCACATAGTCAAGGGACCAGTACGGGTGACTGATGTTTCGCAGCCACTCACCTTCGTCGTTCTCGACCGCGACGGGCTTTCCGGCGTCGTCGGGTGTCAGTTCACCCAGGAACTGGACACCGGCCAGCGTTCCGGCCGGCGTGGTGACGTCGGCCGTACAGGCCCAGTAATAGCCGACTCCTCCTGGACCGATCGGCCCACGGACATCGCATCCGGTGACCGAGGCGGTCCCGTCCTTGCCTTCGTCGGACCAGCTGGTCAGGCTCTCAGGTGCCGCCGCGAGCCGGTGGATCGTCAGCGCCGCGATTCCGAGAAGGCCGACGACCGCCGTGAGCGAGGCGATCCACAAGGCCATTCCCTTGGCGTAGGAACTCAAGACGGCCTCACGCGTGGTCCTGTTGCGAAGTCGTCCTCATAGCGAGCCCGAGATCCTTTGACCACCTCGCTGCTCGAAGATTGGATCTTCCCCTTGACGAACCCCGGATGACGCAGGAGCAGCGCCCTGACCGACGACCTCGGATTTCTTCGGGTCGATCGTGGTCTTCTCGCGATCTTCCTCTTCATCGTTCGCGCTCTCGCTGTTTTCAGTCGACGCGCCATAGTCCAGTACGCCCTTGGTCACTTCTTTGACAGCGGCCTTGCCCAATCCGCCCAGCGTGTCCAGGCCGGCGTGCATCGCGACGCCGCCGACGTGGCTGACGACGTCGGCCACGTACTTGCCGCCGTCTTTGGCCCACTTCTTCGCCAGGTCGAGAAGAGCCAAGCCCACCGCCTCGAGAAGTTCTTTCGCCCGTAGAAAGCACCTCTGGAGTTTTGAGACATGAGTCAGCGACTTCTCTGACTGCCCGATGGCGAAGGGGATGCCCTCCGCGGCCAGCGCTGCCGGATATGCGGGCGGCGGGTACCGCATGAGAATAAAGACGATCTTCGCCAGGGTGTCGGTGATGAGATCCCGGATCAGGGTCCTCACGACATCGAGGATGACCTTGCAGACCTCGACGACGGCACCGGCATCGCGTGCGGCGTCGGACAGCGCCCTGTACGAATGCAGCTGTTCCTGGACGTATTCGAGATAACGGTCGGCAACCGCTCCCGTCCAGTCACCGGTGTTCTTCTTGACCTCGGCCGTGAGCTGCTCGGCCGTTTCCTGAACCTTCTTGCTGATCGTGGTCCATTTCTGGACCTCGAGATCGAGGGCGTCCTGATTTCCGGTGAGCCAGTCGAGAGGTTCCTTGAGAAAGTCGACGTGCTCGATGACCCAACCGAAACCCCAGCTCATCAGCGTCTCAAGGGGATTCCCGCCGCTCGCGATCATCGAGGCCGTGTCGAACCCGGCGCTGCCCAGGCTGAGGAGACCTTCCGTCCAGTCACCTTGGGTCAGCTTCTCGATGCCGCCGTAGTAATCCTGGATCGCACCCGCGCCTTCGAGCGCGCTGTCGACTGGCCTCTTCTCGGAGTCGGTTTCCTTCTTCGCCTCGTCCAGGACCTTGTTGCCGCCCCCACCGTCAGCCATGCTTCACCTGCCCCGCACGGTTGATCAGCTCGGTCGCCGACTCCTCGTCGACCCGACGGGCCTGAGCCCACTTCCGCACTGTCGAAACGTGGTGCTCACCTGCGTCGACAGCACTTTTTAGCGCTTCCGCGGCCTTGTCGGCGGTACTGCTGCACCAAACGTCCAGAGCCACGAGCTGCCCGATCAATCCGAAGTCACCGGCCTGGATCCGGCTCTGCTGGTCTGCGGCCAGCGCCGTCTGAATGGTTTCCAGCGTTGTCGCGACCTGCTTGGCGTGTTCGTCGATCTGCACCGGATCGACGTTGAAGCCCTGATCGCCTTGTGGCTGCACCATGATTTCCCCTCCCTCGAGTACCCACGCTCAGCGCAGGAAGTCGCCGCCGGTGAAGTAGTCGTCCTCGTGGTCGGCCTGCTGCCTGCGCGCGGCACGCGGCGGCGCGGGCGGGGCCTGAGGAGCGGGCGGCTTCGGAGCGGGCGGAGGCGGCGGAGCGTCGAGTTCGTCTTCGCTGACGAAGCGGTCGTCCTCGTCCACCTCCTGGTGGCCGCCTTCGACGTAGCCCGTCGGTTCCGGCTCCGGGTACTCGTTGTGCAGCTGGCTGACCAGCTCGTTCATGGTCTCGGTGCCCGCGATGGACGGGACGCCGGCCTGCATCGCACCAGCCAGTTTGCTCTGGGCGGTCTGGACGACGCGGAGGATCTCCTGCGCGAGCGCGGGGTTTTCCCGCACGGAAGGGCCGATCTCCAGACCCACCAGGTTCCCCGCGTGGTTGACCTTGACCGAGATCTGGCCGTCCTTGCTGCGTTCGGACACCGAGACGCCCTCGATCTCGGTGCGCATCTGATTCGCCTTCCGCTGGGCGTCGGCCAGCTTGGCCTCGAAATCAGCGAAAAGCCGCTCAGGGTTCGACACGCGAACCTCCCCTGTTCACGTCGTAGCCGTTCGGCGACCGAGTGTGGCATACGCGTCTGACATCGGGGAACGTTTCGCGCGCATCCACACCCCGGTCGTGTGGATCACCACAGCGACCTCCGGTTTTCCTCACCCGATGCGGCGGCTTTCCCGGTGTTCGCGCTGGTCAGCGGCCCATATCGTGCTGAGCATGACGATTTCGGACTGGAAACGCGCGATCTACGCGCTTCTCGCACTCCCGGGGTATCTCGGGGGCGCGAAGGTCCAGCGCGGGCTCGCCCGGCGGTGGCTTGGCCACGAGGGCGGCGGACGGCCGCGATCAGTGGCGGCGTTCGGGCCGAGCGCGGTCGCGTTCCTGCTCGCGCTGCTGCTCTTCTATCTCGTCGGGCGCATCGCGACCTACGGCCTCTTCTGGTCCGGCAGCGATCCCGAAGGCACGTGGGGCGGACCGACGCTGGCGGGCGCGTGGGTGGTGCACTTCTTCGTCGCGGTGGGGATGGCCGTACCGATTTTCCTGGCGCTCCGGGCACTCACGGGGCTCCAGGCTCGCCTGCTGGGCGGTTCCCCGGTAAGGGCGCACTGACCACCTAGAATGCCTGGATGAACAACACCGGCCGCAGGGGTCGCGAGCGGGCCGCGACCGATCAGGACATCCGGCGGACGGCGCGGGCGCTCCTGGTCGAGCAGGGGCCGGAGGCCGTGACCCTGCGGGCGATCGCGCGCGAGCTCGGCATCACGGCGCCGGCGTTGTACCGCTACTACGGCTCACGCGACGATCTGGTCGAGCACCTTCGCGCGGACGTCGTCGCGGATCTCGCGGCCGGGCTGGCCGAGGACATCGCGCAGCTGCCGGACGAGGGCGCGCTGCAGCTTTTCGCCATCTGCAAGGGATTCCGGCGCTGGGCGTTGACCCACACCAAGGAGTTCACGCTGGTCTTCGCCTCGCCCGCGGGCGACGACACGTTGAGCAGGCTGGGCGAGCCGTTCGGGCGGATCTTCCTCGCGGCGGCGGGCCGGGTGCTCGCGATGCACGATCTGGTGACGCCGTCGAACGACGTGGTGCCCGCCGAGCTGCGCGACGATCTCACGTCGTTCCAAGGGGAACTGCTGGCCGTACTCGGAGAATCCGGCGAGACGTTCCCGCTCGAGAAGCTCGACCTCGGCGTGACGTACCTGATGATCCAGTTCTGGGCCCGGCTCTACGGGCACGTCACGCTCGAGGTCTTCGGCAACTATCCGATCCCGTTCTCGAAACCGGACGTCCTCTTCGACGCGATGCTGGCGGATCTCGCGAGCGAGATCGGCCTGTCGATCGACTAGGCCGCGTGGCCGCCGTCGACCGAAACGGTCGTCGCGGTGACGTAGGCGCTTTCCGGCCGTGCCAGGAACGACACGGTGGCGGCGACCTCCGACGGCGAGCCGTAGCGGTCGGACACCGTCAGGCTGCGCTGGTCGGCGGCGTACGGGCCGTCGGCCGGGTTCATGTCGGTGTCGGTCGGGCCGGGGTGGACGATGTTCACGGTGATCCCGCGCGGGCCGAGTTCCCTGGCGAGGCCCTTGGTCAGGCCCAGCAGCGCGGTCTTGCTCACCGCGTACAGCGACATCCCGGGGCCTGGCACGCGGTCCGAAACGCAGCTGCCGATGCTGATCACGCGCCCGCCTTCGCCGAGGTGCCGGGCCGCGGCTTGCGTGGCCACGTAGACACCGCGGACGTTGACCGCGAGCACGCGGTCGATGTCCTCCAGGCTCGTCTGGTCGAGCGGGCCGACGAAGCCGACGCCCGCGTTGTTGACCAGCACGTCGAGCCTGCCGAACTCGGCGACCGTCGTTTCGACCGCGGACACCAGAGCGGCGGCGTCGGCGCTGTCGGCCTGGACCGCCAGCGCGCGGCGGCCGAGCGCCTTGATCTTGTCCACGACACCGGCCGCGAGTTCTGCGTTGTTCTGGTAGGTGAGGGCGATGTCAGCGCCGTCCTCGGCGAGCCGGATCGCCGTGGCGGCACCGATCCCGCGGCTGCCGCCGGTCACCAAAGCCACCTTGCCGTCGAGGGTCATGCGGTGTTCTCCGTTCGATTTCGTTGTCCTTGAACAACTCCATCGAATCGCCTCATGACCCTCGACGCTGGCGCCTTTCGGCCACCTAGCTACAGCACGATGTTGACCAGTCGCCCCGGCACGACGATCACCTTGCGCGGGGTGCCGTCGCCGACCAGGGCGGCGACCTTCTCGTCGGCCAGCGCGGCCGCCTGCACGGCGTCCTTGCCCGCGTCGGCGGGCACGGTGATCCGGGAGCGCACCTTGCCGTTGACCTGGATCGGGTACTCCACGGAGTCCTCGACCAGGTACTTCTCGTCGACGACCGGGAACGGCCCGTGCACCAGGGAATCCGCGTGGCCCAGGCGCTTCCACAGCTCCTCGGTCAGGTGCGGGGCCAGCGGCGCCAGCATCAGCACCAGCGGCTCCACCAGTTCCCGCGGCGTGGCGTCGGCCGCGCCGTAGGCCTTGGTGACGTGGTTGTTCAGCTCGATCAGCTTCGCGCCGGCCGTGTTGAACCGCAGTTCCGCGTAATCCTCGCGGACACCGGCGATCGCCTTGTGCAGCTGCTTGCGATCCGCGTCCGTGGCGTCCACAGTGGACACTCGCAGCTCGCCGGTCTCCTCGTCGACGACCAGGCGCCACAGCCGCTGCAGGAACCGCTGCGCGCCGACGACGTCCTTCGTCGCCCACGGCCGCGAAACGTCCAGCGGGCCCATCGACATCTCGTAGAAGCGGAAGGTGTCCGCGCCGTAATCGGCGGCCATCTGGTCAGGGGTCACGACATTCTTCAGGCTCTTGCCCATCTTGCCGTATTCCTGCTTGACCTCTTCTTCGCCGAAGAAGAACTTGCCGTCACGTTCCTCGACCTGGTCGGCCTGGACGTAGACGCCGCGGGAATCGGTGTAGGCGTAGGCCTGGACGTACCCCTGGTTGAACAGCTTCCGGTACGGCTCCTTGGACGACACGTGGCCCAGGTCGAACAGCACCTTGTGCCAGAACCGCGAGTACAGCAGGTGCAGCACCGCGTGCTCGACACCGCCGACGTACAGATCCGTGCCACCCGGGTCGTCGACGCCGTGCTCGGCCGGACGCGGGCCGACCCAGTACTCCTCGTTCTCCGGCGCGACGAACACGTCCGGGTTGGTGGGGTCCAGATACCGCAGCTGGTACCAGCAGGAACCCGCCCAGTTCGGCATCGTGTTGATGTCGCGGCGGTAGGTCTTCTTGCCCTGCCCCAGATCCAGCTCTACCTCGACCCAGTCGGTGGCGCGCGCCAGCGGCGAGGACGGGGTGCTGTCCTTGTCCTCCGGGTCGAAGGTCACCGGCGAGTAGTCGGCGACCTCGGGCAGCTCGATCGGCAGCATGCTGTCCGGCAGCGCGTGGACCTGACCGTCCTCGTCGTAGACCACCGGGAACGGCTCGCCCCAGTAGCGCTGGCGCGAGAACAGCCAGTCGCGCAGCTTGTACTGGACGGTGCCGCGACCGTGGTCGTGCTCCTCCAGCCAGCCGATCATCGTCTTCTTGGCCTCGTCGACGGCCATGCCGTCCAAGAAGCCCGAGTTGATCGCGGGGCCGTCGCCGGTGAACGCCTTGCCGTCGAAGCCTTCCGTCGGCTGCACCGTGCGGATGATCTCCAGGCCGAACTTCTCGGCGAACTCCCAGTCGCGGGTGTCCTGGCCGGGGACGGCCATGATCGCGCCGGTGCCGTAGCCCATCAGGACGTAGTCGGCGACGAAGATCGGGACTTCCTTGCCGTCGGCGGGATTCACCGCGTAGGAGCCGGTGAAGACGCCGGTCTTCTCCTTGTTCTCCTGACGGTCCAATTCGGACTTCCGCGAGGCGGCGGCACGATACTCGGCGATGGCTTCGGCGGGGGTCGCCGCGTCGCCGGTCCACCGGGCGTCGACGCCTTCCGGCCAGGTGGCGGCGGTCAGCTCGTCGACCAGCGGGTGCTCGGGCGCGACCACCAGGTAGGTGGCGCCGAACAGCGTGTCCGGGCGAGTCGTGAAGACCTCGATCTTCTTGTCGCCGGAATCGAACGACACCCGCGCGCCGTGCGAGCGGCCGATCCAGTTGCGCTGCATGGACTTGACCTTCTCCGGCCAGTCCAGCAGGTCCAGGTCGTCGACCAGGCGGTCGGCGTAGGAGGTGATGCGCATCATCCACTGACGCAGGTTGCGCCGGAACACCGGGAAGTTCCCGCGTTCACTGCGGCCGTCGGAGGTGACCTCTTCGTTCGACAGCACCGTGCCCAGCCCGGGGCACCAGTTCACCGGCGCCTCGGAGATGTAGACCAGCCGGTGCGAGTCGATGATCTCCAGCTGCTCGGCGCGGGTCAGCTCGCACCAGTTGCGGCCGTCGGGCGTACGGCGCTTGTCCTGCGCGTACTCGGTCTCCAGCTCGACGATCGGGCGCGCCTTGCCCGCCTTCTCGTCGTACCAGGAGTTGAAGATCTGCAGGAAGATCCACTGGGTCCACTTGTAGTAGTCCGGGTCGATCGTCGAAATCCGGCGACGCTCGTCGTGCCCCAGGCCCAGGCGCCGGATCTGGCGCAGATAGGTCTCCATGTTCTCTTCGGTCGTCTTGCGGGGGTGCTGCCCCGTCTGGACCGCGTACTGCTCGGCGGGCAGGCCGAAGGCGTCGAAGCCCATCGTGTGCAGCACGTTCCGGCCGATCATGCGGTGGTACCGCGCGAAGACGTCGGTCGCGATGAAGCCCAGCGGATGCCCGACGTGCAGACCGGCGCCCGACGGGTACGGGAACATGTCCTGGACGAACAGCTTGTCCGAGGGGACCTCGCCGCTCTCGTCCGCGAGCGGACCGACCGGGTTCGGCGCGTGGTAGGTGCCGTGGTCGGACCAGTAGTCCTGCCAGTGCTGCTCGATCCGGCCCGCCAGCTCCGCGGTGTAACGGTGCTGAGGGGCCGAGTCGGCGCCTTCGCTCGCCTGGTTCATCGCCGAAATCCTCCGTGCTCATCCACGTCAAGCCACTCCAGAAACAACTCGACCCCTCAGCCCGGAGGGCATGAGGGGTCGCCGCGCTGGTCCCGGCCGATCTGCCGAGTTCAGCGCGGCAGGCTAAGGAGCAGCCGAGCCGTGTTCATGAGTCCAGTTTAACGCCCTGGTCAAAGCCGTTCCGCGGGGACCGCCAGTGCGATGAACTGGGTCACCTGGGTCGCGGAGAAGTTGTTGTCGCTGACCAGGACCAGGCTGCGCTCGCCGTTGGGCAGGCGAGGGCCCCAGGTCATGCCCTCGACGTTGTCCACAGTGGACAGCTTGAAGTCCGAGAGGTCCGCGAGCAGGCGCTTCTTGACCGGTTTGACCTTGGCGTCGCCGAGCGAAGGGACCTTCGCGACGTTCGTGGCGCCCTTGGTGTCGATCGCGTAGATGCGGATCTTGTTGCCGACGCCGGTGACGAACGAACGCTCCATCACCAGGTAGCGCGTCGGATCGGCCTGGTCGACGGCCAGCAGCGACGAGACGCCCGTGGTCGCGAAACCGCCGGGCGGGTTCGGGGCCGCGAAGACCTTCTCCTGCGGGTACGCGTACTGCGCGAGGACCGGCCCGAACCGCGACTGCACGGTGATGCGCGAAAGGGACCCTGACGTCGTGGTCGACTCCGGACCGTCCTGCAGCAGCGGGCCCTCGACCGAGCTGACGACGAGCGAACCGAATCCGGCGAACGTGACGCCTTCGAGGGCGAGGTTCTGCCGCGGCCCCGTCGTCTCGGTCATCTTTTCGTTGGCGGGGATCGGCAGGTCGCGGACGTAGGAGCCGTCGCGCTCCGCCTCACGGATCGACGGGTCGATCCGCGCCGCCGCCGATCGCTCGCCCTCCTGCGACCAGACGTACTGGCCGGTCCAGGGGTCGACACGCAGCTCTTCGGGGTCGATGGTCTGCATGTTCGGCGGCCGCGTGGGGTCGTTCTTCGCGAGCGGCGGGTACGGCGTGCCGTCGGGACGCAGGAGCGGCTTCGTGCCGGTGAAGGTGACCGGGCCGAGCCCCTTGGCGTCGAGGGTGAACTTCGCGGTGTAGAACCGCGCCGGGTTGATGGCGGACCGGTCGTCGCAGATCAGCGCGTACTCGCCGGTGCGGTGGTCGTAGTCGATACTGGACAGGCCGCCGACGATCGTGCCCTCGTAGGGCAGGAAGTTCGGGACGATCTGTTCCCCGATGAGACGAAGCGGACGGTGGCCCGCTTCGGCGGCCGGTGCCGCCATCAGGGTGAGCGGAAGGGCCCCGATCAGGGCGGCTGCTATGACTCGGCGTGACATGGCCTGTAGCACAGTCGACCAGGGTATCCGGCAGGTTGCCGGGACGTCACGCTTATCCTCGTGGAGTGTTCGTCATAGCGCTGGTCCCGATCGTGCTGGGTGTCCTCGTCGCCTGGGGTGGTTTCCTCGGTCTGCGCGAGAAGCTGCCGCGTGACCGCGGCGCGGGCGTGCGCACCGCCGCCACCATGCGCAGCGACGACGCCTTCCGCCTCGGCAACAAGGTCGCGGGGCTCCCGACGCTGGCGGGCGGCTCGATCGCCGTGCTCGCGGGGATCGCCGCGCTGGTCATGCCGACGACGTTCGGGCTGCTGCTCGCCTCGTTCGTGGGCGTGATCGGGATGGTCGCGCTGGTCGCGGGCGGGGGAGTGCTCGGCAACCGCGCCGCCGCGACGGTGCCCGAGCCCGAGCCGGAGCGGCCCGCCGGATGCAGTGGCTGCGCCTGCGGAACCTGCGGCGTCTTCAAGAAAGCCGACACGGCCACCGCCTAGTTGCGCTGGAGGTCTCCCGGGTGGGTGGCCAGCAGCGCCAGCGGGATGCCCTGACGCCGCAGCACCTGTCCCCAGAGGTCGTGGTGCGGCGAAGCGAGGACGTCGCTGGGCAGCGCCGGGACGATCACCCAGTCGTCGCGTTCGATCTCGTTCGCCAGCTGGCCGGAGTCCCAGCCCGCGTAGCCGGCGAAGACCCGCACGCCACGGACCTTCGGGACCAGCATCTCGGGGTCGGTGTCGAGGTCGACCAGCGCGACCGGACCGCGGACGGCGATCACGCCGGGCACGCTGGACGCCGTCTCGCCGGTCCGTAACGCGGCCAGGCACAACGCCGTCTTCTTCTCGACCGGACCGCCGACGAACACCGACTGCGGTTCCGCGACATGGCCGCCCCAGTTGGGCAGCACGTCGTACACCGGGACGTCGCTCGGCCGGTTGAGCACCACGCCGAGCGTTCCCTCGTCCCGGTGATCGATGACGAACACGACGGTCCGCCGGAAGTTGGGATCGACCATCGTGGGGGCGGCGACCAGGAGCGTTCCCGGTTCGACCTCGGCGTCCGCTGGCACGTCCGCCATGATCCCACTTCGAGTGGAGACAAATCGTCCGGCCAGGGAACAACAGCATCACGAGCACCGTTGGACACATCAGGTCGGTGTGCTTTCCGTGTCCCCCGGGCTCACTGAAGAACCGCCTTTGTGGAATACCGTCCGGCTGGAGCCACACTGCGCATAGCCGCCGAGAGGCGACCCTAAAGCACACCGACCGCCTTCTTTAGGCTTCCCGCGTGACAACCAGGGCGTTCGTCCGCGACCGTGACTTCCGCCGTCTGCTGTACACGCGGTTCTCCGCGCACTGGGGCAACGGCATGTACCAGGCCGGGCTGGCCGGGGCCGTCCTCTTCAATCCCGAGCGCGCCGCCGACGCGCTCGCCATGGCGGGCGGGTTCGCGGCGTTGCTGCTGCCCTACTCGGTCGTCGGGCCGTTCGCGGGCGCGCTGCTCGACCGCTGGGACCGCCGGAAGGTCCTGATCTTCGCGAGCCTCCTGCGGTCCTTCACCATCCTCGCGACGGCCGTCGCCGTGGGCACGGGGGCGGCGGGGATCGGGCTGTTCTCCCTGGCACTGGCGTCCGAAGGCGTCTCCCGGTTCATCGGCTCCGGCCTGTCCGCGTCGCTGCCGCACGTCGTCGAGGAGGAATCGGTAGTCGCCGCGAACGCCTTCGCGGCGACGTGGGGTTCGGTGCTCGCGGTGGTCGGCGGCGGGTGCGCGATCGGCCTCCGGGAGCTCACCGGCGCCGACGACGCCGGTTCCGCGTGGGTCACCGCCGTCGCCGCGCTGGGCGGGATCGGCGCCGCGATCCTCGCCGCGGGGTTCCGGCGCGGGCTGCTCGGGCCGTCGACGGTCGACGAGCCGCCGAACCCGGTCCTCGCCGTCGTCCGCGGCCTGTCCGACGGCGCGAAGGCCGCCTGGCGCACGCCCAGTGTCACGGCCGGGTTCGTCGCGCTGTTCGCCCATCGCGCGTCGTACGGGATCTCGCTGCTGGTGACCGTGCTGCTGATGCGCAACCACTTCGCCGCCGGGATGACGGGGCTCGGGCAGATGGCCGGGTTCGCCGGGGCGGGGATCCTGGTCGCCGGGCTGCTGACCGCCTGGCTGATCCGGCTGTTCGGCAGGCTCCGCGTCGTGCTGGGCGCACTGGTGGTGGCGGCGGTCGCGCAATCCGCGCTCGGGCTGCCGATGGTGATCCCGACGGCGTTGCTCGCGGCGTTCGTGGTGACCGGCGCCGGACAGGTGCTCAAGCTCTGTGTCGATTCGTCGGTCCAGCTCGACGTCGCCGACGAGGCGCGGGGGCGGGTCTTCGCGCTCTACGACACGCTGTTCAACATCACCCAGGTCGCCGCCGTCTCGCTGGCCGCGACGGTGGTCCCGGCCGACGGCGTCTCGCCGGGACTGCTGATCGCGGCCACCGTCCTCTACCTGGCCGGGGCCGCCGGTCACCTGCTCGCGGTGCGAAAACGGAGAACGAGTGATACCGCGCCGCCGTTGGCATTAGGGTGACGCTTACCGACACCGGGTGGCGTATGCCCGGGATCCAGTACTCGCGGGGGCACAAGTGACGACGGCCGGCGATGACAGCGCGCGCCTCGAAGCGCGCAATGCCGCCATGAAGGACCAGGTCGACACGCTGCTCGAACAGTTCGAGCGCCAGACGGCCCAGCTCCGGGACGCGCAGGAAGCCGCTTCCCAGACGTCCGCGACGGTGGTCTCGCAGGACGGTCTCGTCCGCGCCACCATCGACGCGACCGGCACGCTCGCGAAACTCGAGATCCAGCCGAACGCCTTCGAGCGCACCAATCCCGCGCAGCTGGCCAACACCGTTCTGACCCTGGTGCGGCAGGGATCGCTGCAGGTCAAGCAGCAGGTCGCCGATCTGATGGCCCCGATCACCGAAGGCCTGCCGGACCTCTCGGACCTGATCGAAGGTGCCCCTTCGCTGCAAGGGCTGATGCCGTCGATCCCCGACTTCCTCGCGGAAGAGGAGGAGCCGGCCGCGCCCGCGAAGTCCGACGACGACTTCGAAGACCCGTTGCTCCGCAAGGACGACGCCCCGCTGCCGCCGCCCGCGCCCGCGGCCCCGCCCGCGCCGCCGGCACCGAAACCGATTCCCAAGCGGGTGCGTCAGACGCAGGACGATGACGAGGAAGAGCCGCCTTCGAGCTGGCTGACCAGGGGAGTCTGATGCCGAACGGTGGGGGCGGAGGCGGGTTCACCGCCGATCCGGATGCGGTCAAGACGGCCGCGGCCAAACTGGGGATCGCCGCGGATCAGCTGGACGACGCGGGCAAGGAACTGATGGCCGCGATCAACTCGCTCGGCCAGTGTTGGGGCAACGACGACGCCGGCAAGGAGTTCGCGAAGGACTACGAGCCGGGCGCGAAGGGCTCGTCCGAGGGGTTCGCGAACATCGTCGAGGCGCTGCGCGGCATGCAGCACAACGTCGAACGCTCGATGACCGCGTTCACGAACGCCGAGGAAGAGATCAAGACGACGCTGGACAAGAAGGTCTGACGCCGTGGGTATGGAGATGCCCGACGCGGTCAAGTGGCTCTTGCCGATCGTCGTAGGGGAAAGCTGGCCGGAAGGCGACGAGGACAAGCTCCGCGAACTGCGCGACGCGTGGCACAACGCCTCGAAGGCCGTGCAGCCGATCGCCGACACCGCGACCAAGGGCGCCACCGAAGTCCTCGGCGGCTGGACCGGCGAGGGCGCGGAGAAGTTCGCCGAGGCCTGGAAGAAGTTCGTCGAGGGCGACGAGGCGTACTTCAAGTCGCTCGCCGATTCTTCGAAGGCGCTCGGTGACTCGTGCAACGCGACCGCGCTGGACGTCGAGTACACGAAGTACATGATCATCATCTCGCTGGTGATCCTGGCCGCGCAGATCGTCGCGATGATCGCGGCCGCCGCGGTGACGTTCGGTGGTTCGACGGCCGGGATCGCGCCGGCGCAGATCGCCACCCGCATGACCGTCCAGATGATCTTCCGCCAGCTGATGCAGAAGCTCGCGCAGGAAGGCTTCAAGAAGGTCGCGAAGGAACTCCTGGAGAAGCTTCTCAAGGAGGGCCTGAAGAAGATCGGCAAGGAGGTCCTGCAGAACACGGCGATGAACCTCGCCATGGACGCGGGCATCCAGGGCCTCCAGATGGCCAAGGGCGACCGCGACAGCTGGGACTTCAGCAAGACCAAGGATTCCGCGATCAGCGGTGCCGTCGACGGGGTCGTCGGCGCGGGCAGCAGCAGTATCGGCAAGGGCGCCACCAAGGGACTTTCCGACAGCGTCGGCGGCCAGATCGTCGACAGCGCGGCGCGGGGTGCCGTGCGCGGCGCGGCCGAGGGCGTCGCCAGCACGGTCGGGCAGGCCGCCGTCACCGGTGACCTGGACAAGCTTTCGGCCAAGGACCTTCTGATGGGCGCCTCCGGCGGGGCCGTGGGCGGCGGTGTCGACGGGGCGAAGAGCCAGATCGGCGACATCCGCACCGCGAACACGCCGAGCGCCACGCCGGACGTCGATGGTCCTTCGACGCCGGATGGGGATTCCGGGGATTCCGGGACGCCTTCGCGTTCGTCGAGTTCTTCGGACTCGGGCTCTTCCTCGGACACTTCGTCGAGCCGCAATTCGTCCTCTAATGGCGATTCCTCTGGTGGCGATTCTTCCGCTGGCGACGCGTCCCAACCTCGCAATTCGTCCTCTAATGGCGATTCCTCTGGTGGCGATTCTTCCGCTGGCGACGCGTCCCAACCTCACAATTCGTCCTCTAATGGCGATTCCTCTGGTGGCGATTCTTCCGCTGGCGACGCGTCCCAAGCTCGCAATTCGTCCTCTGATGGCGATTCCTCACCGCGTTCGGACGGCGGGAGCCAGGCACCTCAGCAGGCTTCGCAGCAGCATCACGCGCCGAGTTCCGACGACGGCCCGCAGCGGGCGGCGGACGGCGACAGGGTCAGCCAGTCGTCGACGCAGGCTCCGGAACGTCCGGCGGACGCCCCGGCGAGCACCGGCGACGGTCAGCGCGCGGCGCAGACCCACCACAACGCTCCAGCGACGGCCGCGGACAACGGCGCCGGTTCCGGCCAGCAGCAGGCCGCGGCGGCGAACCAGCAGCAGGCACCAGCGGCGGCGCAGGCACCGGCGCAGACACCCGCGGCGAGCCCCGCCCAGACGCCGACGGCGAGTCCGTCGCCGAGTCCTGCTTCCGGTCCGTCACAGTCCGGCGGGATGCCGCCCGCCGCTTCCTCCGGAGCGCCTTCCTCGGCCGGAGGCGCGCCCGCTTCGACGGGTGCGCCGTCGAGTTCGAGTGGGTCGTCGTCCGGCGGGTACGGCATGGCGTCGAACCCGAGTCCGAGCACGTCAGGGCCGTCGAGCTCGTCGGGCGGCTACGGCATGGCGCCCGGGGGCAACGGCCCGACGCCCGGTGGTTTCCCTCCGCCCGGGCACGATCCGTCGCGACCTGGCAGGCCGAACGACAGCGTCCAGGCCGCCGGTCTGGCCGGCAACGGCGGACCGCAGCAGCCGCGCTTCGACCAGCAGCAGCCCGGTCCGGCGCCCTTCCAGGGCCAGCCGATGCAGCAAGGCCCGCAGGGCGGTTTCGCGCCTCCTCCGCCGCCGCCTCCTGGTGGTGGCGGTGGACCGATGCCGTCTCGGGGATCGCAGGGTCAGCCGGGTCCGATGGGTCCGCGTCCCCATGGACAGCAGCCGCCGCCCCCGCATCCGGGTCAGGGCGGACATCCGCAGGACCGCGGGCCGCGGCAGCGTCCCCAGCAACCGCCGCAGGCCCCGCCGCCGAGGCAGGGACCGCCGCAGCAGGGTCCGCACGGCCAGCCGCGGCCTCAGCAGGGACCGCCGCCCCAGGGGTACCAGGGGAGGCCGGGTCCCGGCCCGAACGGTGGTGTCCCGCCGCGTCCGCAGACGCCTCCGCCGCCCGGGCAGCACCCGGGTCAGCACCCCGGCCAGCGCGGTCCGGCGGGCTATCCGCCGCCTCCGCCGCGGCCCCCGCAGCCGGGCAACGGCCCGTTCCCCGGCAACCGCGGTCCCGTGCCGCCGCCTCCGCCCGGCCACCACCCGGGTCAGCCGCCGCAGCAAGGTGGCGGACCGCGTCCGGACGGACGACCGCAGGTCCCGGCACCTCGTCAGGACCCGCGGAGCAATCCGGTGCACCCGGACCAGCGCGGACAGCAGCCGCCTGCCCAGCAGCCGCCCGCCCAGCGTTCGCACGACCAGCGGCCGCAGGACCAGCGGCCCGCCGAGCAGCGCGCGCCGCAGCAGCAGCGGCCGGCTCAGGAGCACCTGCCGCAGGATCGGCCCGCCCAGGATCAGGCGCCACAGGAGCGTCCGCAGCACGACGCCCCAGAGCCCGCCGAGCGTCCGCGGCACGAATCGAACGACGCGCCCGATCGCGCCCAGGATCAGCCGGGCGAGCACGTCCCGGCACAGGACCGCGGCGAAACGCCGCCTCCGCGGTTCGACGAAAGCCACCTGCACGACCAGAAGTTCCACACGACCGATCCCGCGGACCACCGCGCGATCACGGACACGATGATCGACAGTCATCGGTACAACCAAGAGACCGGCGAGATGCGCCACGAGCAGGTGCGGCGCGAGGCACTCGCCAAACGCGACGCCACGCCGTCTCTGCGGGGCATGTCCGATGACGGCGCCATGGCCGTCCAGAGCTACACCCGCAGCGAATTCGCGGAGAAGCTCACCAAGGCACAGCGGATGGGCGGCGACGCGCTCGACGGCGGCTATCACGAAATGTCGCGCGCGCTCGACTCCGGCCTCAAGGAAATGCCGCCGTACGTGGGGCATGTGTCGCGTCGCATCAACTTCTACGGCGACGTCGACGCGATGCACTCGTTCCTCGGGCAGCACAAGCAGGGCGACACGGTCGTCGACCCGCAGGTCCTGAGCACCTCGAAGGTCACGGACAAGCACCCTCGAAGCACCTTCCCCGGCGAGGTCGAGCTCCGGATCCACTCCAAGACCGGCCGCGACCTGGAGCCGCTGGCCGCGAAGCCGGAAGAGCGCGAAGCCGCGATGCGCTCGGCGACCCAGCTGAAGATCACGGGTATCGAGAAGACCCCGTGGCACCGCGACTTCTGGCCCCAGGACGAGCACGGCAAGCCGGTCCAGCCCAAGGACGCCGACGGCAACACGCTGCCCGAGTTCACGGTCCACGCGGAAGAGATCCCGCCCGGGCACGACGACTATCTGCCGCAGGACAAAGCCGAACAGAAAATGGAGGAGCGGCGCGCCTTCAACCACGCCGAAAGCGCGCGCATCGAGGCGGCCAAGGCCGCGCACGAAGCCGAACTGGCCCGGTTCAAGGAAGAGAACAAGCACCTCTTCGGCAGCGGGAACTTCGCCGCGCTGGACGGTGGATCACCGAAGGCCGAGCCGGACACGACACCGGAGCCGGCCCATTCCGACTCCCCGGACGCGGCGGAGGCCCGCAAGCCGGACGTGGCTGGATCGGCGACGCCGCTCGCCGACGGCGGCCCGCCGGTCGTCCACGCGGACACCGCGAAGTCGGACCGGCCGGGCGAACACCGGAACGACAGCGACTACGAGATGGAGCGGCGCCGCGAACAGGTGCGGCTCCTCGAAGAGGTCGCGCCGGGCTTCGGCGAGGTCAACACGCGTGGCTACTACGACCCGAAGGGGCTGGAGAACGGCCACCGCACCAACGCCGCGGAATCGCTCGTCGCCTTCGAAGAGCGGATGAACGGCGAGACGGCCGATGGCAAGGGCGTCGCCAAACCCAGTGGTCACGGCGGCGGGCTCGCCGATCTCGGCGGGCCTTGGCAGGGCAAGGACAGCATCGCCGACGTCGCGCGTGACGTGGGCCAGCGGCCCATCGGCGCGCGGGCGGCGGTCATGGCCGACGGCAGGCTGTTCGCGGCGATCAACACCTCGCACGGTGTCGTGTTCGCCGACCCGATGACGGGACGGCTGGCTTCGCTGCCCGACGCGTCGACGCCGGTCCGGACGTTGCCGCTCGGTGGCGGCGACGCCCCCGCGCACGTGCGGACCGAGGCGCCGGAAACCAAGGCGCCGGAGACCAAAGCCCCCGAAACCAAGGCCCCGGAGGCCGAGACACCGAAGGCCGACGAGACACCGAAAGCGGACGAAGCGCCGAAGGCCGACACACCGGAGCAGCCCGCCAAGACCCCGATGGAACGCCTGCGGGGCGACGACACCCCGGAGCCCGCCCCCGAGCGGGCCCCCGACCAGGCACAGCCGGAACAGAGCATCGCGAACCGGCTGGAAGCCGAACCCGAGCCGAAGCGGTTCGACGAGGACTACCTCTTCGACGACGACTACCGGGCGACGTCGAAGGAACACCAGAGCGTCCGCGATTCGGTGCGGAGCCAGGAGATCTACGACGGCATCGCGGAGACCGTCCGGCAGCGCCAGGAGCAGCACCCGCACCTGCGGGACATCTCCACGGAAGGCGCGATCGCGGTCCACGGGTACAGCACGGGCGAGTTCGCGTACGAGACCAACGAAGCCAACCGCCGCGGCGAGGACCACCCCGGTTTCGAACGCGCGCAGGCGAACACGAAGGCGGTCGTCAGCGGGCTCAACGAGTTCCCCGACTTCACCGGTGAAAGCGTCCGCGCGATCAGCTACCAGGGCAACGCCCGGATGTCGGATCTGACGGCGGCGCACTACGAAAAGGGCCAGATCACCGTCGAGCCGACGATGACCAGCGCCTCGATCAAGACGCCGGAGTTCCAGTCGTCGAAGTTCGGCGACGACGTCGAGATCCACATCCAGTCGAAGACCG
This sequence comes from Amycolatopsis azurea DSM 43854, assembly GCF_001995215.1. Taxonomy (GTDB): domain Bacteria; phylum Actinomycetota; class Actinomycetes; order Mycobacteriales; family Pseudonocardiaceae; genus Amycolatopsis; species Amycolatopsis azurea. The sequence continues at coordinate 184,988 of NZ_MUXN01000013.1, read as the reverse complement.
CCAAGGACATCTCCGCGCTGGCGATGAACCCCGGCGAGCGCGAGGCGCTGTCGAGGCCGGGCACGCAGTTGCTGGTGCACGACAAGCAGCTGGTCACCGATCCCCGGACCGGCAAGCGCAAATGGGTCATCCACGCCGAAGAGATCGCCCCGGGCGACCCCCGCTACCTCGACCCCGAGGCGACGAAGCAGAAGCTCGCCGAACGCCGGGCCCGGCACGACGCCGAGGCACCGGAATTCGAGCGCGCCCGGCATGAGCAGCGGATGGCCGCGCTCGGCGGGCCGGTCGAGCCGGCGACGCCGCCGATCAAACCCGACGAGCCCGTCGAGAGCGGGATCTCCAGCGTCCTCGACGACGACGGCCCGGAGCCGCCCTACGGTCGTCAGGACGAGCTTTCCGCCGACGACACCCAGCCGATCCCGATGCCTTCGCCGGAGAACGGCTGGTCGGGTCTCGCGCACGCGACGAACCCGCCGAGCGAGGCGGCGATCCACGCCGGGACGGCGACGCCGGACCAGCAGGCCGCCTACGTCCGCGACCGGCATCCGGAGCTGACGGGGGTCAACCCGCACTTCCACGACCCCGACGCGATGGCGAACGGGTACCACTCGAACTGCACGCGCGGTCCCGAGGCGTACTGGGACCGGCTGCACGGCCGCGACGCCACGGCCGAGCCGATCCTGATGCACGAGATGGACTCTCGCGGCACCTTGGAGCACATCGAAGGCCGCTTCGGCGGCGAGTTCTCTTCGCGCGCGGACTACGACACGGTGATCCGCGAGATGCGCACGCAGGCCGTCGACCACCACGCCGTGGTCGCCGTGAAGTACCTCGACGCGGAAGGGATCGAGCGCGGCCACGTGGCGATGGTGGTGAACACCCGTGACGGCGTCGCGTTCATCGACCCGCAGTCCGGGGCGCTGATGAACCTGCCGCAGCCGCCGACGAGCATGAAGCTGATGCACATCGGCGTGCCGGAGACGCAGCCGTCGCGGACGCCGGACGCGCCGTCGGCGCACCCCGACAAGCCGGTGGACCCGCGGATCGCCTTCGCGAAGCAGGATCCGCCGGTGGATCCGCGGATCGCGTTCGCCAAGGACCACGAGCTGCCGCCGTCGCAGATCGGTCCCGACGGCCGTCCGGTGCTCGGCCGCGAAGACGGCGGTTACGGCATCGCTCCCGACCGTGCCCCGGACCTCGACACCGCCGATCCCGACACGCGGCAGCGGGCCGAAGAGTTCCTCGCTCGCGACGACGTCGAAGCGGCCCTCCGAGGCATCGACGACGACGCGAAGGTCAAGTACACCGACGCCGACGGGGTCGAGCACGACCTCGGCCCGACGGAAGCGTTCATCCGGGAGCGGCTGCCGCATCACCCCGAACTGCTCGACCTGATGCTGGACGAGCGGAACGGCTACCTGCGGGAATCGCTGATCCACACTCCGCAGACCATCGCGAGCCTGATGCTGCACGACGAAGCGATCCCGATCCTGCACGAAGCCGTGGACGAGGTGAACACCCGCGGCTACGAGATCCTGAACGACTTCGAGGACAACGGGGGCCCGGACGCGACCCCGCTGACCGACGAGCAGCGGGAGATCTCGAAGGACCTCGCCGACGAGGTCCGGCGGATCCCGGAGGACGACCGGCTCCAGCCCGACTGGAAGAAAGCCTGGGAGAACGACGAAGTCAAGCAACGCGAGTTCCTGGACGCCTTGAACGCCATCTGGGAGCCGACCCAGAACGAGCTGAACGACCTCGCCCGGCAGGTCGCCGGGGAAGACGGCAAACCGGGCTGGCGGACCGAACAGAAGAACGTGGACCGGGCGCTCGCCAAGATCGCCGAATACAACGGGAACGTCTCCAAGCTCACCGACCTGGTCGGCGCGAAGGTCGAGTTCAAGACGGTCGCCGAGGCCTACGAGGCGCTCCGGCAGGTGCACGCCGCGGAGGGCATCGAGATCGTCAAGTTCAAGGACCGGTTCGCGAAACCGCAGGACAGCGGGTATCGCGACCTGCAGATGAACCTGCGGATGAGCAACGGCCACATCGCCGAGTTCCGGCTGCACCTGGCGGAGATGGACAAGGTCGCCGCCTACGAGCACGCGCTCTACGAGGTGCGCCGGGACTTCGAGACGATCGCGCGCGACGACGGCAAGCGGCCGATGTCGCCCGAGGAGCGCCTGCTGGAGGCCGCGCTGCTCACGCGCGAGCGGAAGTTCTTCTGGGACGCCCTGCAAAAGGGGCTGCCGGAGGACCTCCGGGAGGACCCGTCGTGACCCGCTTCTACGAGTACTACTCCTGGCCGTACCGGATCGACGAAACCCCGGACGGCGGGCTGACCGGCAGCATCCTGGACACCAGGACGGGCCGGTTCACCGAGAAGAACGAGCCTCTCCGGAAGGTCATGCACGCCACGTCCACCTCGGACATCAGCGCGCTCGACGAGGACGAGTTCGTCCAGCTGACCGAACGTGAGCGGGCGGAGAACCTCACCGGGGACGGGCCGATCTTCGCGTTGTACGACACCGTCCGCGCCACTTGGGACACGGCGCGTGACGAAGGCCGCCGGATCACCGGAGAGGAACTGGCCCTGGTCGAGGAGCTGTACCGGCGCACCTTCAAGATGTGGGAAGAGGAGTTCGCGCGGCAGGACGCCGGCGAGCCGCCCTCGTTCCAGTACCGCTCGAAGCACGCGCTGAAGGACCAACGCGAAGGGGAGTCGCGATGACCATCAGGACGCCACTGTTCTACAGCTACTACGCGCGGACCTACCGGATCGACACCACGCCGGACGGCGGGTTGACCGGCCACATCCTGAATCTGGACACGGGCGAGTTCGACGAGGACAACACTCGGCTGCACGAAGTGCTGCACGCCGGGGGTACCTCGGACATCGACGCGATCGGCGAGGCCGAGTTCGTCCAGGAGACCGAAGCCGCGCGTGCCGACAACCTGTCCGGCGGCGGGCCGATCTTCGCCCTGTACGACACCATCCGCGCGCTGGGCCGGTCGCCGCAGGAGCTCGCGCTGGTGCACAGCCTGCGCACCAGGACCTACGGCCTGTGGGAGGCGGAGCTGGCCAGACGGGCGTCGGGGCAGCCGCCGTCCTTCACCGTGGCGAGCCGGACAGCAGAGCGATGATTCACGTGGAACAACCGTCTCTCGAAACTCAGCGCGCGCTGCTGGTGCGGATCGGCAAACTCGTCCGCGCGAACGTCACCGACGAAAAGGCACCGGCCGAGGTCGCCTTCCGGCAGGCGGGCGACCACACCGAACTCCGCGGCCGGAACACCGCGACCCCCGCCGAACTGGGCGGGCTGCTCACCGAACTGCGGGCCGGGATGTACGAACCCGGCCGCGGCACCTGGCTGCACGCGCGCTACACGCTCCGCCCGGACGACACGTTCGACTTCGACTTCCAGCTCGACACCGAACCGCACTGGACCGAGCAGCCCGCGCCGAACCACTACCCGGACGAACTGGGCAGGTTCCCGCGCGACGACGAGCGCATCCCGGACTGGTGGCGGCTGCGCGCGCAACTCCCGCTGGGGATCGTGTTCCGGCACGCGCGGATCGTCGACGCCTACGTCGAGGGCAAACCGCCGGTGGTGGACCGGCCGCCGCTGGGCGAGGCCGAGGTCCCGCTGATTCTGCAGTACCTGGAACGCGAACCGTGTGTGCTCTCGGGCGCCGAGCTCGGCAAGGACATCTTCGCCCCGGACGCCGAGCCGGAGGTCCCGGAGACCTACCAGACCGACGGCCGGTGGATCTGGCACGCATCGGTGCCGCACTACCTGCGGAAATACGGGATCCCGCCGGAGCCCGACCTCGTCGCCCGGATCCGCGCGCAGCAGTACCAGCCGCCCTACGTCGAGCACCTGGTGCGGCGCACCGCCGAAGCCGAGCTGCTCGGGACGCCCCGGCCGAAGCCCGGCCGTTCGGACGTGAAGGTCACCGAAGGCGACATCGCGGCGAAGCTGGAATCAGCGCCGAGCCCGGATCTGACCGACGAAGAGCTTCTCGTCGTACTGGTGCGCCGTCTCGGCGAGCACGGTGTCTGGCCGGAGGCGTACCGGATCGGCAACCGCGCCGACGGCGCCTGGTGCCTCAACTTCACCGCTTCGGGGTGGGAGGTCGCGGCGCACGCCGACGGCGGCCCGGTGACGCCGAAGTACTTCGATCGCCTGGAGGACGCCGCCCAGCAGCTGCTCGGGGCGCTCCTCCTGCACCCGGCGAGGATGACGGCCGGACACGAGACGCCGTTGGAGACGGCGAAGGAACTGGGCGACTGGCCCATCCAGGCCGCCGCCGGTGAGCCTCCCCTCACCTTGCTGCGGAACAAGCGCGTCAGCCGGTTGGCGGCCGGTACGGTCGTACTGCGGTTCGGTGCGGAAACCGGCAATCTGGTGCATCACAGCGGGGTACGGTTCGCCACGACGTCCCTGCCGTTGGAACGGGAGAACACGGAACGGTCCTACCGGCTCCGGCGCCCGCTCCACGTGATCACCGGCATCACCGTGCCCTGGGCGAACCTGCCCGGCGGCGCGGTGGCCCACGTGCTCGCGAAGACCATCGCCGAACACGTGTCCGACGGCAGCCTGGAGAGGATCGAGTAGGTGGAATCGGCGGAAGCGGTTGCCAAGGTCGAGGAATGGCTGCGTGCGGTGCACGGTCCGGACTTCTCGGCCCCGGACGGCGCCGGCCTGCGGGTCGACCACGACAAGGTCCTGCGGATCCCCGAGGGCTGGCTGGTCCCGTACAACACGATCGCCTACCTCGACGAGGGTCACGCGGAGAAGGAGATCTTCCCGCCGCCGTCGGTGATCGTCCGCGAACCGGACGGCGAGCTGCGCCAGGCGCATCCGCAGCCGGGCGGGCTGAGCGTCCCGGTGGCGTTCCCCGGCCAGGAGAACTGGCGCGAGGTCGTCGATCCCGAGTACGCGAAATCGGGTCTCGGTCACCTCGGGGTGCCGCTGCAGGCCGTCGCGGGCTGGGTCAAGGTCGGCCCGGAAGGCCAGCAGACCGGTGAGGAGCGGGAGAACCCCGAATACCGGGCCGGGCCGATCCGGCGCGGCTACCCGAAACCGCAGAACAAACTCGAGACGCTGCTCTCGTTCGCCAGCGTCGGCTGGCTGACCAGGGAACTGTTCCTGATCGGGCTGCTCCGCTGCGAGGTCTACGTCCCGGCGGACGCGGAGACCGGCAAGACCAGCCGGTTCTATTTCAACGCCGACCGCGGCGAGCTCAAGGTGTTCAGCTCGACCCGCAACCTGCCCTCGCGCGAGCACGGGTACTGGCAGGTCGACATCGCCACGCTCGCCGGTTACGAGGCCCCGCCGAACCTGGTGATCAACGGGGGCCCGGCGACGTTCGAGGACGTCGGGGGCGCCGAACTCGCGGAGATCGCGCAGCGCTTCCCGCGCCGGGAGCCGTCCGTCGACGTCACCGACCGCTGCCCGGAGGCGCAGGAGGACCTGGCGCGGATCGCGGAGGACACCGCGACGCGGATGGGGCTTCCGGAGCCGGTCGCCCTGCCGCTGGGCGCGGCCGAAAAGGCCCGCAAACGCGGTTTCGAACTGACCGTCGAGGAATGCCAGAAGACCGTGCTCGGCCAGTCGTGGCTGCGACGGCTGAAGCTGCCCGAGCCGCCGCCGGGACGACCGAACGACCTCCGCGCGAACGGTCTCGCGCCGTCGTACGACGACGAGGGCCAGATCGTGCCGAGGCTGGACACCTTCGGCAAGTACTTCGAGCGCGACACGTCCGGCTCGAAGTTCGGCTGGCAGCGGGTCACCGGCGCGTACGTCGGCTTCGCGATCGGTGAGGCGCTCGGCGCCGCCGTCGACCGGATGCGGCTCGACGAGATCCACGCCGCCTACGGCCCGGACGGCGTCACCGATCTCCAGGTCGCCTACGACCTGCCGGGGCGGATCGGGCCGCTCACCCAGCGGCTGCTGTTCGCCACCGAGGCCGTCATCCGCAGCCCACACCGCGAGCAGCCGGAGTCGCGGGAGGCCGAACAGGCGCTCGGCACGGTCGCCCGCAACGCGCTCCTGCGGTGGCTCTACACGCAGGGCGCGCCGCTGGAGAACCCGGACGGCTGGCTGGTCAAGGTCCCCGAGCTGAAGGTCCGGCGCGAGGCGGACGGCACCTCCGACGCGGCGCTCAACGCCATGTACGCCCTGGCCACGGTCGCGCCGAACGCGGTGCCGATGTCCGGTCCGGAGGCGTTGGTCTCGGCGCTGCCCGCGGCGATGACGGGCGCGGGCCACGGCAGCGGACTCAGCGGCGGTTCGCGCCAGGCGGTGCGGAGCCTGGTCGGCATCACCCATCCGAACGAGGTCGACCTCGAAGCGTCGACCTATCTGACCTGGTTGTTCGAACCGGCGCTGACGTCGGAGGCGTTCAGCTACCCGATCTGGAACCTGACCCGCGAGATCTTCTCCGACGCGAACCCGGACCAGCGGGGACCGGTGTGGGCCGAGCTGAAGAAGGTGGTCGCCGACGCGGTGCCGTTCTTCGGCAAGCACGGGCTGCCCGACCTGCGCATCCCCGAGCTCGTCGGCGACGGCAAGACCACGCTCTCCGTGCTGGGCCGCGCGTTCGCCGCGCTGTCCGGCTTCGAGAACTACCCGGAGCAGGCGCTGCTGCGCTCGGTGAACCACGGCGGCCGGAGCGCGCTGACCGGCGCGATCGCCGGTGCCCTGCTGGGGGCGCGGACCGGGATCCCCGGCCTGCCGCAGAAGTGGGTCGAGCAGCTGGAGCTGCGGTACCTGATCGAGAACATCGCCACCGACGCGTTCTGGCACTTCGACCGGCATTCGGCGTTCGGCGTGCTGGGCGACCAGTGGGCGAAGCGGTACCCGCGCTGGTGAACGGGGTGTATTGGCGAGGATGGGGAGCATGAACGCAGAGGAAGCCGCCGGCCGCGTCGAGGAGTGGCTGCGGACCCTGCCGGGGGACCGGAGCGGCGCCGCGGAACTGCGCGTCCGCGCCGACCACGTCGTGAGCGCCACCGGCGGCTGGAACGTCACGTACAACACCGTCGGGTGGATCGACGGCTCCGACCCGAGCACCGGGCTGTTCCCCAGCCCGGTCGCGTTCGTCCCTGAGGACGGCGGCGAGATCCGGCTCGACCTGGCGGCCATGGCGTCGTCCACCGGCAACGGGACGGTGACCGACGGACCGGTCGAGGACGGCTTCACCGAATGGGCCGAGGTCACCGACCCGGAGTACGACCGTGAAGCGTTCGCGGCCGTCCCGGTGCCGAAGGGCGCGGTGCTCCGCTGGGAGCAGCGCACGCTCTACGGCCACCCGACCGGCGCGGTCCGCGAGAACCCCGACCACCGCCCCGGTCCCGGTTACCACGGCCTCCCGGTTCCGGCTTCGGTCGCCGAGAAGGCGTTCCAGTACCACTACAACGGCTGGTTCGACCTGGACGAGCTCTACGCCGCGGTCCTCGACCTCGACTTCCTGATGGCCTACGAAGACGACAAGCCGGCGCAGTACGTCTCCCAAGACCGCACGATGCTGATCCTCTTCGTGGTCACCTCCCTGCCGAAGAGGAACCCGAAGCACGTCCGGTTCCTGCGGACTCAGCCGCGGGACATCATCGCCTTCATCGTCGGGCAGCTGGGCAAGACGGACGGCGTCGCCCTCTCGATCGACAAAGGGCACGAGGCGGGCCGGATGCTCGCCTTGCAGAAGCTGGAAGAGCTCGCGAAGGAGACGCCCAGGCCTCAGCCGGCGAAGTCGCCTGCGCGGGTGACGGTCAGCGAAGAACAGATGGTGAAGAGGGCGCTGAAGAACGGCTTCGAACTCACCGTCGAAGAGATCGAGTCCTACCGTCGCGCGTTCGAGCTCGCGGTCGCCACGGCGCGCGCCCGCTTCGAACACCGTCAGGCCCCCGAGCTCCCGGCCGACCTCTGGGCGCACGGACTGGTCACGAAGTACACCTCCGACGGCGACGAAAGGCCGTCGGCCTGGGACTTCGGCAAGTTCTTCAGCTGGGACATGGACGACCAGTCCCAGGCCTGGTTCCGGATCGTCGGTGCCTACATCGGCTTCGCGCTCGGCGACTCGCTCGGTTCCGGCGCGGCGCTCGGCGGGCTGACCCGCCAGCTGCTGTTCCACACCGAATCGGTCATCCGCGCGCTGCCCGGGGTCGCCGGTGAGCGCGAGTTCCCCGCGTCGATGCCGCCCGGCGGCCGACCCGACAGCTGGATCACGAAGGTGACCGCGCACGCGGGCTCCGCACCGGCCGAGTTCTCGTCGATGCTGGCGATGGCGCTCGCCGCTTCGGTGACCGTCGGCGCCTCCGGTCATTTGAACGGGCACTACGTCATCAAGGTGGTCCGCGAACTGGTCGGTTCGGGCGCGCCCGCCGACGTCATGACGAGCACCGAGTTCCTCGCGATCCTCTTCCGGCGGCTGAACGCCACCGGCGACCTGAACCGCACGCTGCACGCGTACCTCGAAGCGCTCGTCGAAGACCCGGACGTCTACTTCGAAGACTGCGGTGAGCGGCTCGACGCCGCGGTGCTCGAAGCGGCGAAGACCGTCGTGGCGCTGCACAAGGACTTCGGCGGCGAAGACGCCGAACAGTTCGACGGCATCGGCGATGGTCGCGGCGCGGTGTCCGTGCTGGCCAGGGCGTTGTTCGCGGCCATGAAGCGCGGACACGAGCCGGAAGCGGCCCTCACCCTCGCAGCCCGCGGCGGTCCGGTGATCGCCGCGCTCACCGGAGCGCTCACCGGAGCCCGCACCGGCGTTCCCGGACTGCCCGGCGAACGGGTCGCGGCGCTGACCGACCTCGGGCTCGTCGAGGACATCGCGACCGACGCCTACTTCTACTTCCATCGCTTCGGCCTCGAACGCGAGCCGGGAGAGCGGCAGATCTGGGACACCAGGCGCTACCCGCGCGAGGCGCGACCGGAGCCGGAACCGGACCGCGCGCCGCCGGAGCCGGACCACACGACGTGGCTGAAGGACCCGGCCGTCCGCTCCCGCTGGCGCGGCAGCCTGCTCGCCGGGGCGATCGGTGACGCGCTCGGCGCGAAGACCGAATTCGACTCCATCGACAAAATCCGGGAGATCGCCGGACCGGACGGGATCACCGATCTCATCCCGGCGTACGGCGGCGTCGGCAAGTTCACCGACGACACCCAGATGACGCTGTTCACGCTGGAGGCGATGATCCGGGCACACGCCCAGGAGCGCCGGACCGGCGAAGAAGTCCACTTCGCGCGGTCGGTGCAGATGGCCTACCAGCGCTGGCTCCACACGCAGGGTGTCGACTGGGCCCGCGCCCGCGGCCCGAAGTCGGAGCTGGCCGAGCCGGACGGCTGGCTGATCGGCCACCGTGACCTCTTCAGCCGTCGCGCTCCCGGCCTGACCTGCTTCAGCGAGCTGGAGGCCTACGGGAAGTCCGGCGTGATGGGCAGCATCGACCGGCCGGTCAACAACTCCAAGGGCAGCGGCGGGGTCATGCGGGCCGCCCCGCTCGCCCTGTGGTCGAGCGAGCGGCACAAGGTGTTCTTCGCCGGCATGGTCAGCGGCGCGCTCACCCACGGTCACCCGAGCGGCTATCTCTCGGCGGCCGCGCTCGCGGTGATCGTGCACGAGCTCCTCAAGGGGAGTTCGCTGCTCGAAGGGGTGAAGGTCGCCCAGGACCAGCTGGAGTGGTGCAGGGGTGCCGAGGAGCAGCGCGAAGCACTCGATCAGGCACTGGCGCTGGCCGGACAGGGCGGTCCGCCCACTCCCGAGAAGATCGAGACGCTCGGCCAGGGCAACGTGGGCGAGACGGCGCTGTCGATCGCCGTCTACGTCGCCCTGACCACGACGGACGCCAACGCCGCGCTGCTCGCGTCGGTGAACCACAGCGGCGACAGCGACTCGACCGGCTCGGTCTGCGGAAACCTCGTGGGCGCGATGTACGGCGAAGAGGCCTTGCGGACGGACTGGCTGGAGAAGCTGGAACTGGCCGAAGTGATCGGACAGCTGGCGGACGACGCGCTCGCGGAGTTCGGCGGGACCGCCCCGGGTGACGACCGGTGGTACACCCGCTATCCGGCCCACTAGATTGACCTCCGGTTTGGGGATCTTGGGGAGGGGACACGAAGTGCGTTACCGGGTTCAAGCGGCAGAGCGGCCGGATGGCCTGTACGCCGTATGGGGGGACACCGTCTTCGCGGCCCAGCGGTCGACCGAAGACGGCACGTTGCTGCTCATCGCGCCGCCGGGGGAAGCGGCGCCCGAGGGCTTCGACCGCGACTGGAACGGGCGGCCCGCGCGGGTCGTGCTGAACGGCGAGGTCGGCGTGACCTTCAGCCTCCAGTCGTACGGGCGGTTCGACGACGAGCACTTCCAGGTCGCGCCGCAGACCGGCGGTGGCGACCTGACCTTGCGCTGGGCGGGCGAGGACGCGGCCCGCGCGGCCGAACTGGGCCTCACGGACTTCTCGACCACGGCCGCGCCGTCGCGGCTGACGGCGTTGTGGCAGACCAGGCACGACTTCGTCGAGTCGCCGGAGGCCCGGCCCGAGATCGGCACGGGCGACCAGCCGCCGCTGCTGCGCGCGATCGGACGCACGCTGCTGCGGGTGCTGCCGCCGGGCTGGCAGCGGGTCGGCGCCCAGTTCCGGCAGGTCGGCGACTACTCCGAGCTGGAGGTCCGCTCGGTCGGCGACGAGGGCAACGGCCCGGTGTCGGTGTCCCTCGCGGCCCCGCCGGAGCTCGGCTCGCTGTTCGCGCGGCTGCGCGCGGCGATGCACCAGCCCGAGACCGGCACCTGGTTCCAGGGCACCTTCACGCTGGACTCGGAGTCGCACTTCGACTTCGACTTCGACGCCGAACAGGAACCGACCTGGCGGATCGCGCCGAACGAGGGCGGGAAGCCGTCGCCGCGCACGTACGCGACCGAACTCGCGATCTTCCCGCGCGACCCGAAGCACGTCCCGGCCTGGCTGTCGGCCAAGGCCGGGCTGCCGCTGGACACCGTGTTCCGGCACGCGAAGGTCGCCGACGCGCACAACGAGGGCGAACGTCCCGTCGTCAACCGGCCGCCGGTGCCGCCGGACATGATGCGCGGCGTCCTGGACTACCTCTTCCGCTCGCCGGTGGCGGTGTCCCGGCCGGGTCCGCAGCCCGACATCTTCACCCCGAACGGCCCGCCGGACGTGCCGAACGCCTTCCACACCGACGGCGTCTGGATCTGGCCCGCGGCCGTGCCGCACTACCTGCGGAAGTACGGGGTGCCGCCGGAGCCGGAGCTGGTCGAGCACATCCGGGCCGCCGGGTTCCGGCCGCCGCCGGTCGGCGAACTGGTGCGGGCGACCGCCGAGGCGGAGATCGCCGGCAAGCCGCGGCCGCCGCAGACCGCCGCCGACCTGCCGGACGAAAGCGTCCGCGCCCGGGTCGAACGCGACGGCGAACCGGTCCGCGACATCCGGGCCGCCGAGGTGCTGGAAGTCCTCCACCAGCGGCTGGCCGAACACGGGGTGGCGCCGACGTCCTACCGGATCGGCGCGAACGCGGTGCCGGAGCCGGGTCTCTGGACGCTGCGCCGCGCGGAGAACGGCTGGGAGGTCTCACGGCCGCCGACGGACGAGCCGGTGGCGTTCGCGACCCTCGAAGAGGCGGCGCGGTTCTTCCTCGGCACCCTGCTGCTGTACCCGGCACGGGCCGCGGTGGGCGCGAACGAGGAGGCCGACAACCCGGCCGACTGGCCGATCCTGCCGCTGCGGGGCGAGCCGCCGCTGAACTTCTTCCGCCGCAAGCGGATCGTCGTCCTGCCCGCGGGCACCACGGTGCAGCGGTTCGGGAACGAGACCGGCAACCTCGTGCACACCGAGACGGCGAGGTTCGCCGAGACGTCGCTCGCGGCGGAACGCGAACGGGAGCGGCGGCTGTACCGCGTCCTGCGTCCGCTGCGCGTGGTCACCGGCATCACCGCGCCGTGGAACGGGGCGCCGGGCGGGGCCGTGGCCTACGTGCTGCCCCGGCCGCTCGCCCAGCACCTCGAATCCGGCGCGCTGTCCCGCGTTTAGTGCGGTAATGGCCAAACTCAGGAAGCGGTGATGAGCACCGCGGGAGACCACCAGTAGTCCGCCAGCGGCTCGATCCGGATGCCGGTGAAGCCCGCCTCCTTCAGCTGCGAGGCCCAGTCGGTGGCGGGCTGCTCCCAGTTCGTCCGGCCCGCCCCCGGTTCGACCAGGCCGAGCAGGACCGGCAGCAGGAACCCCTGCGCGACCAGCGACGCTTCCTTGCCGTACTCCGAGATCCCGCGTTCATAGCGCTTGACCAGGGAGATCAGGTACTCGTCGGAGTCTTCGTCGTACTCGGGAACGTCGAACTCGGCGAGCACCAGGCACGAGGTCCGGGGCCGGAGCGTCCGCAGGACCTCGGTGCGCTCGGCGGTCTGGATCGACTGGAGCGCGAAGGTCGACTGCGTCAGCTGCCATTGCCTGTCGTCGTCACGGGCGAGGAACTCCTGCGCGGTGGCCTCCCAGGTGTGGAGGCCGTGGGTGCCGTCGAGGTGCTTGCGCGTTTCGGCGAGCAGCGCGCTCGACGGTTCGACCAGGTCGATCCGGCCGGGCTGCCGGTCCGCCTGTTCGAGGGCGGGGACGACGGCGAGCCCGTCGCCGCAGCCGAGGTCGAGCAGGGAACCGACGCTCCCGTAGCGCCGCGCGAGCATGGCGCTGAGCTGCCGGTAGAGCTTGACGTTCCCGCCGCCGCGGATGAACGCGGTGAACGCGGCGGGCTGGTCGTAGACACCTCCTCCGCCGCCTTCGGTCAGATACCGGTGCAGTTCGACGCCGAGCGTGGATCCGGCACTTCCGGCGAGGTCCGCTGCCTTGGCCTGGTCACCGCCGCGGTACGCGATGAGCGCTTTGACCAGGACGTCCGTTTTCTTCATGTTCTCCTGTTTACCGTCAGAACGGCACCCAGAGGGTGACTCTGGTGCCATTGCCCGGAGCCGACTCCACCCTGGCCGTCCCGCCGACCTCGTTCAGCCGGGCGGTGATGGACTCGCTGATCCCGAAACCGGCGGGCCGGGAGTCGAGGCTGAACCCGGCGCCGTGATCGCGGGTGATCACCGCGACGCCGCCTTCCTGCTCCTCGACGCGCACGACGACCTTGTCCGTCCCGGCGTGCTTGAGGGTGTTGCGCAGGGACTCGCGGACGGCGTCGCGGATGGCGATCTGCCGGACCTCCGAGAGCGTGTCGTCGTCGAGTTCGGCGATCACGAGCTGGGCGCGCAAACCGTCGCGCGCCATCTCCGCCGCCAGCGACGCGAGCTTCTCGCCCAGCGGCCGCGAGCCGGCCTCGGACCGTTCCGAAGCCTCGTTCTCGATCGTCTGCCGCAGCTCCATCGACTGCGCCCTGGCCAGCCGTTGCACCTCGGCGAGCCGGGTGGCCGGGTCGCCCTTGTTGGCCAGCGCGATCGCTTCGAGGGTCTGCAGCACGGAGTCGTGCAGGATCCGGTGCTGGCGGGCGCGTTCGGCGATCCGGCCGTTGCGGATGCCGTACGCGAGGGCGAGCCGGGTGCCGAGCCCGATCAGGACGAGGGCGCCGCTCGCGGTGAAGAGGACGCCGAGCATCGCCGGGAAGCCGGTCATCGCGTCGCCGGGCGCGGCGTGGCCGGTGCCGAACAGGGACGCGAGCATCCGCACCGGGAAGCTGACGACGGCCAGCGCCGCGGCGGCGGGCATCCCCAGCGCCAGTGCCAGCAGCGCGACCTCGCCGAGCAGGTGCTTGCCCGGCACCGCCATCGCCTCGGTGAACACCGAAGCCGGCACGAGCGCGCCGACGGCCAGGGGCGCGAGCAGCGTGAACGCGAGGTCGACGGCCAGCAACCGGACGGCGTGCTGCGGGCGGAACGGCGCCGAACGCAGCATCCACCGGATCCCGTACAGCGAGAGCGCGACCGAACCGAGGGCCACCAGCCCGACCGGGCCGATCCCGACTATGCCGTGCGTGGAGACGTAGACGCCGAACGTGCCCGGCACCGCGAACAGCCGGTAGACCAGGGGGACGAGGGCGACATAGCGGGCGGCCCTGAGCAGCAGGTTGTCGCGATAAGCCGTGTCGACGGGACCGGACATCTGCTGGATCCGCCGCAGCGCCCGCATCGGTGTCGGGTCGCCGACTTCGTCGGACAGTTCGCTCGTCGCCGTGGCCAGCGCGGGCGCGCCACGACGCAGCAGCGTCACCAGAAAACTGGACGGCCGCTTCGCCATGGAATTTCCCCCTGCCCGGAGCACCGGCAGGAGTATCTCCGCTTACGCCGTATGGATCCAGAGACCAACGGGGTTTATCTCAGCTGATGACCAAGAAATCCATGACGAACCGGGCATCTGGAGTAGGTCGAAGTCACCTCTCCTGACCCCGCGCTCCGCAGATACGTCGCCCCCTCGCGCTAGCCTGACTTGCATGCTCACCAGGCTGGAGGTGCAGGGGTTCAAGAACCTGCTGGACGTACAGGTCGACTTCGGCCCGTTCACCTGTATCGCGGGTGCGAACGGGATCGGCAAGTCCAACGTGTTCGACGTCATCGACTTTCTCTCGCACCTGGCGTCCGGCACCTTGATGGAGGCAGCCCAGCAGGTACGCGGCCCTGCCGACGGACGGAGCGGCGATCCGCGAGACCTGTTCTGGGATGGCTACGGCGACCACGATCGTGAGATCCACATCGCGGTGGAGATGCTCGTCCCGGCCACGGTCGAAGACGATCTCGGCTCGCCCGCACTCGCGACCACGACGTTCCTTCGGTACGAACTCGGACTCGGTTACACACGTCCGGACGGTGAAGCCAGTGTCGGAAGGCTTGCCTTGCTGTCCGAAAGACTGGTTCACATCAACCGCGGTGAAGCAGCCGAGCATCTGAAGTTCGCTCACAGCGCCAAGAAGTTCCGAAACGCCGTGGTAGTGGGGCGACGAAGCGGTGGACCGTATCTCTCGACGGGCACTCACGAGAGCGGCCTGGTGATCAATGTGCACGGCGACGGCGGGAGCTCCGGCAGGCCCCAGCCACGCGCTGCGGCACGAGCGGGCCGAACGGTCTTGAGCAGCATCACGACGAACGACCACCCGACGATTCTCGCCGCACGCCGCGAAATGCAGAGCTGGCGGAGGCTCGCACTCGAGCCCTCCGCGCTTCGAACCCCGGACGGATTCACCGACCCTCGTTCGCTCGGTTCCGACGGTCGTCATCTCGCGGCCGCGCTCTTCCGGATCGCCCAGGACAACGTGAACAGCGGAGTCGCGCCGGACGCGGACGCCGTCTACGCGCGGGTCGCCGGTCGGCTCGCCGACCTCGGTGACCTCGGTGTCGAAAGCCTCTCCGTGGAACCCGACCAGGTTCGTGAGGTGCTCACGCTCTTCCTGGAGGAACGCGGCGGGCTCAGGCTTCCGGCGCGCGCTCTCTCAGAGGGAACGCTGCGTTTCCTGGCGTTGTGCGTCCTGCTCGAGGATCCCACGGTGACCGGCCTCATCTGTATGGAGGAGCCGGAGAACGGGATACATCCGGCCAATCTGGAAGCCATGATCGACCTGGTCCGCGACCTCGCCGTCGATCCGGACGAACCACCGGACGCCAACAACCCGTTCCGGCAGGTCATCATCAACACTCATTCGCCCGGCGTGGTCCAGCTGTGCAGTCGCGAGGACATCCTGGTCGCGGACAACCGCCTTCAGGCCGCACCTGACGGGAACACGACAAGAGCGCTCTCGTTACTTCCTCTGGCCGGCACCTGGCGGGCCAGAGGAGCGACAGTGACGGCCACGGACGCCGATCTGGTCGTTTACACGACCGCTCCACCCGGGGTCCAGATCAAGCTTCCGATGGATCTGGTCGGCTGATGGGGAACACCATGCGCGGCCTGTTCGTCGCTGAAGGTAGTTCCGATCATCCCCTGGCAGGACTGGCCGAGCTCCTGTTTCGGGATCGGGGCGTCGACCTCCGTCTGACGATGCCGCCATTCGAGCAGCTCCGAGGTGTCCCCAAGGATATTGAATCAAGGGTGAAGGCCGGCCTGAGACTCATGGAGAACCGGGTGGACCTCGTCATGGTTCATCGCGACGCCGACAACGTGGGCAGTCTCGCGCGCCGCGAGGAAATCGCCGGCGCGCTTGGAAAGACCGCGGCTCCGGCGTGGTGCCCGATCATCCCCGTCCGCATGACCGAAGCCTGGCTGCTGCTGGACGAGACTCTCATCCGCCAAGTCGCGGGAAACCCGCGTGGCAAGGCAGCCCTCGGACTGCCGAAGCTTCACGAGGCCGAGAAGGTGGCCGACCCCAAAGAACTTCTCCGGTCCGCGTTGCTCGCCGCCGCCCAGTCGACAGGCAGGCGACGCGAGCGTGACGGGAAACGGTTCAACCAGCAGCGGAGACAACTTCTGGAACGGCTCGACAGGCATGGTCCGGTCAGCAAACTCTCCAGTTGGCAGCAGCTGTTGACCGATGTGGACGCCATCGCGACGTGACGCTAGCCGCCGATGCCGTTCTCGGCGGCCCACTTCTTCAGCTCGGCCACCGCGTCGTCGTGCTCCAGCGGACCGCGGTCGAGCCGCAGTTCCTTCAGGTGCTTCCACGCCTTGCCGACGTCCGGCCCCGGCTTGAGCCCGAGGATCCGCATGATCTCCTCGCCGTTGAGGTCCGGCCGGACCCGGTCGAGGTCCTCCTGCGCCTGGATCGCCTCGATCCGCCGCTCGAGGTCGTCGTAGGTCGCCTGCAGCGCGGCCGCCTTCTTGCGGTTGCGCGTGGTGCAGTCGGCGCGCACCAGCTTGTGCAGCCGGGGCAGCAGGTCGCCGGCGTCGGTGACGTAGCGCCGCACCGCCGAGTCCGTCCATTCGCCCTTGCCGTACCCGTGGAACCGCAGGTGCAGGAACACGAGCTGGCTGACGTCCTGGACGATCTCCTTCGAGAACTTCAGGGCACGCAAACGCTTGCGCGCCATCTTCGCGCCGACGACCTCGTGGTGGTGGAAGCTCACGCCGCCGCCGGGCTGGAACTCCCGCGTCGCGGGCTTGCCGACGTCGTGCAGCAGCGCCGCGAGCCGCAGGATCAGATCCGGCTCGGAGGTCGGTTCGTGCGAGGACTCCAGGTCGATCGCCTGCGCGAGCACGGTCAGCGAGTGCTGGTAGACGTCCTTGTGCTGGTGGTGCTCGTCGATCGCGAGCCGCATCCCGGGCACCTCGGGCAGCACGCGGTCGGCGAGCCGGGTGTCGACCAGCAGCTCGATACCGGGCCGCGGGTCGGCCGCGAGCAGCAGCTTCGACAGCTCGGCCTGGACGCGCTCGGCGGTGATCCGGTCGATCTCCTCGGCCATCGACGTCATCGCGTCGATCACCCGCGGCGCCGCGGTGAACCCGAGCTGCGCGGAGAAGCGCGCGGCCCGCAGCATGCGCAGCGGGTCGTCGGCGAAGGACTCCTGCGGGGTCGCGGGCGTGTCGAGCACCCGGTCCTGCAGCGCCTGGAGCCCGTCGTACGGGTCGACGAAGGTCTGGTTCGCGAGGTCGATCGCCATCGCGTTGACCGTGAAGTCGCGGCGAAGCAAATCTCCCTCGATGCTGTCGCCGAAGGTGACCTCGGGGTTGCGGCCGACGCGGTCGTAGCTGTCGGCGCGGAACGTGGTGATCTCCAGGGTCATGCCCTGCTTCGTCACCCCGACCGTGCCGAACGCGATCCCGACGTCCCACACCGCGTCGCCCCAGGCGCTGACGATCTTGAGGACCTGGTCCGGCCGGGCGTCGGTGGTGAAGTCGAGGTCGCTCGACGGCCTGCCGAGCATCATGTCCCGGACGCTGCCGCCGACCAGGTACAGGCCGTATCCCGCCTTCGCGAAGAGCTTCGCGAGCTCGTCCGCCAGCGGGGAGATGCGCATCAGCTCCGTCACAGCGTTCTGCATCGCAGTGCTCTTCCCCGCAATCGCCTGCCCGGCGACCACCTTGTTCACGACAATCCCACCACGATTTGGATGTACTTACCTCTGCCCGGCCCAACACGGGCACGGTGAGCCAGCGTACCCGTACCGCCGTTTGCTCTAGCATCGCAGCATGTCTGGATCAACCGGCCGCTCCGGCGCTTCCAAGCCGGGCCGCCGGCGGAGGCGCAGGCGGGGACGGCGGCTGACCACGGTCGACGAAACCTCGGCCGGCGGTCTCGTCGTCGACGCCGAACGGGCGCACGCCGCGCTGATCGGCAGGCTCGACCGGCACGGCAGACTGCTGTGGTCGCTGCCGAAGGGCCACATCGAGGACGGTGAGACGGTGGAGCAGACCGCGGTGCGTGAGGTGAAGGAGGAGACCGGCATCTCCGCGCGGGTCCTCCAGCCTCTCGGCACCATCGACTACTGGTTCGTGGCCGAGCGACGCCGCGTGCACAAGACGGTGCACCATTTCATCCTGGAATCCACCGGCGGCGAGCTTTCGGACGAGGATGTCGAGGTGACGGAAGTCGCCTGGGTGCCGCTCGCCGACCTGGAGACCACCCTCGCCTACTCCGACGAGCGCAAGCTGGTCCGGAAGGCCAAAGAACTCTTCGCGCAGCAACAGCACACCGCCGAGGGAGCACCTGAGTGAAGCGGCTTGCCGCCACTGTCCTGTCGATCCTGTTCCTGGCCCTCCCCGCGTTGTTCGGCGCGGTCGCGCAGGCCCAGGACCAGCCCCGGCTGCGCGTGGACCTCGACCAGCTGAACCCCCGCGTCGTCACCACGACCTCGACGTCGATCACCGTCACCGGCCGCGTCACCAACGTCGGTGACCGGCCGATCAGCAAACTGAGCGTACGGCTGCAGCTGGGCGCGCGGCTGCAGAGCGAGCAGCAGATCGGCGACGTGCTCGCGGGCGGCAAGTTCAAGGACCTCGCGGCGACCGAGTTCGTCGACCTCGAACCGGACAAGCTGGAGGCGGGCCAGAGCGCCAAGCTGGACCTGGAAGTCCCGCTCGGCCAGTCCTCGAAACTCCAGTTCCCGAAGCCCGGCGTGTACCCGCTGCTGGTCAACGTCAACGGCACCCCGGACTTCGGCGGCCCGGAACGGCTCGCGGCGGTCAGCCTGCTGATGCCGGTGCTCGGCGTCCCCGGCAAGGCCTCCGCGTCGCGTCCGCCGTCGGCGCCGTCGACGAGCCTGCTGTGGCCGATCTCGAACAGCACCGTCCACGTCGTCTCGGCGCCGCTCGGCGGCCCGCTGACCCTGGCCGACGAACGCCTGGCGGACGAACTGGCCACCGGCGGACGGCTGGACTCGCTGGTCGCGGCGGCGCGCGCGGCCGAGGCCGACACGAAGGTCTCGTCGTCGCTGTGCCTGGCCATCGACCCCGACCTGGTCGCGACCGTGGACGGGATGTCCCGCGGCTACCAGGTCGCCACCGGCGGCGGGCCCGTCCCCGGCAAGGGCGCCGTCACCGCGAAGAACTGGCTCGGCCAGCTGAAGGCGCTGGTCGCGGGCCGGTGCGTGGTCACCCTCCCGTTCGCCGACGCCGACCTCACCGCGCTGACGAAGGTCCGCGCCGGCGACGCCACCGACACCGCGCTGATGGCGACCGCGCTCGGCGGCGCGGCGACGATCAAAAACCTGCTCGGCATCCAGCCGCAGGACGGCGTGCTCTGGCCCGGCGGCGTCCTCGATTCGCAGACCGTCGAAGCGATCGGCAAGGCGGGCGTCAAGACCGTGCTGACCGATTCGCGCAGGCTCCAGTCCGATTCGCCGGTCTCGGGCGGGGTCTCGCTCGAGGGGACGGGTCTCCGCGCGCAGCCGATCGACGCGCTGGTCTCGTCCGCGCTGAACGGCTCGGGATCCACCCAGAACGGGCTCGGCGCGATCGCCTTCCGGGCGGGGCTCGGCGGGCAGGGCGAGGGGCAGGAGCGCCCGCTGCTCATCGCGCCGCCGCGGCACTGGGCCGCGACCGGCACCGAACTCACCACGTTCCTGCAGCGGATGGGCGACTTCTACGCCGCCGGGCTCGTCAGGTCGACCCCGCTGCCCGAACTGCTCGGGGAAGGCCCGTCCGGGACGGCGTCGGTCAACTACGACCCGCAGGATCTGACGGCCGCGACCAGCGGCGACGTCACCGCGAGGATGTCCCAGATCGACAACGAGACGCTGGGCCTGTCGTCGGCGATGACGATGGATGCAACCAAACGGGTGAATCCGGCCGACGTGATCGCCCCGGTCCGGCTCGCCATCATCCGGGCCGCCTCGACTTCGTGGCGGGGCTCGAACGCCGAGATCGCCACCGGCAACGCCCGCGGCGATCTCGAAGCGATCCGCAGCCAGGTCACCGTGGAACGGCCGAAGCAGACGATCGCGCTGGCCTCCGGAGCGTCACCGCTGCCCGCGTACATCACCAACGGCCTGCCGGTCGGCGTCAACGTCCGCACCGTGCTGAAGAACAACGTCGGCCTGCGTGCCACCGAGGCGGTCCCGGAGCGGACCGTCCCGGCCAACGGCGCCGTCAACCAGCTGCTCCCGGTCGAGGCGCTGCGGGCGGGCCGGTTCAGTGTCGACGTGTCCCTGACCACGCCCGACGGGACGAGACTCGGCACCGACGCGCGGTTCGAGCTGACCTCCACGGAATACGGCGCGATCACCATCATCATCACGGTCACCGCGGCGGGCGCGTTGCTGCTGCTTTCGTCCCGCCGGATCTACCGGAGGATCAAGGACTCGCGGGCCGATCGGGCGGGCGAAACGACTCCACGTGTGACCGAGGACGCACAGGTTTAAGTGTTTCCGGCCGTTCCCGATTACCCTGGGTCGAACGATGCCGCCGGGCATCACGTAGTCGAGCACCGAGGATTGGGCGCACGTTGGAAAGAGAGCCGGGTGTACCGCCCGAGCGTGCAGGCCGTCCCCGGCGCGAAGGCACTCCGCCACCGCCCCGGCGCACCGATGGCCCGGCGCGCCGTCCGGAACGTCGTCAACCGCCGCCGCAGCAGCTCCCGCCCGAGCGCGGTGAGCGGCCGCGTCGTGCGGCGCCGCCGCCCCAGCAGCCGTCGGACAACCGGCGCCAGCGGGCCGCGGGCCGTCCCGACGACGAGACACGACGGCTGAGGCCGCCGCAGAACCAGAACCAGGCCCCGCCGCGCAAGGCACCTCCGCCGACCCGTCGTCAGCAGGTCCCGCCGCCGCAGCAGCAAGGGCCGCCGCTGCCGCAGCCGACCCAGAACGCGGCACAGAGCCCGGCCCCCAGCCCGGCCCAGAATCCGCCCCAGAATCCGCCTCAGCGCCGCCCGTCCGGGCCGCCGCCGGGACCGGGTCCGCACCAGGCCCCGCATCAGACACCGCCCCCGCCGCATCGCGGGCGCCGCCAGCCGCCACCGGTCCGCCCGTGGCAGGTCGACCGGCGCGACGAACCCGACGCGACGCGGTTCATCCCGCGCACCCCCGGCGTCCCGATGGGCTCGCGCTGGCCGGTCGCCGACCCCGACGTCCTGCGCCCGTACGACCAGCTCGCCACGCAGGTCATGCCTGCGATCAAGGACGCGCCGCTGGTCAAGCCGCGGCCGGGCGAGACCGGCGAACAGGACGTCGCCGCCCCGGCGCAGGCGCCGTCCATCGCGAAGTCCAGCGGCCGGATGGCGATCGCCTCGCTGATCAGCCGCATCACCGGCTTCGCGTGGAAGCTGCTGCTGGTCGCGGCCATCGGCGCCAAGGTCGAGAACGACTCGTTCAACGTCGCCAACACGATGCCGAACATCATCTTCGAACTGCTGATGGGCGGCGTCCTGTCCAGCCTCGTGGTCCCGCTGCTCGTGCGGTCGCAGGACGACAAGGACGGCGGCGAGGCCTACACCCAGCGGCTGGTCACGGTGGCGGGCACGCTGCTCATCGTCGGAACGGCGATCGCGGTCTTCGCCGCGCCGCTGATCACCAAGCTCTACGTCGATGACAACGGCCAGGCGAACCCCGACCTGGTCACCGCGTTCGCGTACCTGCTGCTGCCGCAGATCTTCTTCTACGGCGTGTTCGCCCTGCTCTCGGCGATGCTGAACGCGAAGCACATCTTCGGCCCGACGGCGTGGGCGCCGGTGATCAACAACCTGGTCGTCATCTTCACGATCCTCGTCGTGTGGATCATGCCGGGGGACATCTCGACGAACCCCGTGTCGATCACCGACCCGAAGGTGCTGACACTGGGCCTCGGCGTGACCGCGGGCATCGTGGCGCAGTCGGTGCTGCTGATCCCGCCGCTGCTGCGGTCGGGGTTCAAGTTCAAGTGGCGCTGGGGCATCGACAAGCGCATGAAGGAGTTCGGCGGGCTCGCGCTGTGGACCGTCGGCTACGTCGCGGTCAGCCAGGTGGGCTACACGATCACGACCCGCGTGCTGACCAGCGGTTCGCAGGGTGGTGTGACCGCGTACAGCAACGCCTGGCTGCTCTTCCAGCTGCCGTACGGCGTCATCGGCGTGTCGCTGCTGACCGCGATCATGCCGAGGATGAGCCGCGCGGCCGCGGACGGCGACCACAAGAAGCTGATCGGCGACCTCTCGTACGCCTCCCGGATCTCGACGGTGACCCTCCTGCCGATCTCCGCGGTGATGACCGTGGTGGGCGGTTCGGTCGGTATCGCCCTGTTCACCCTGGGCAAGGGCAAGGTCGAAGACGCGACGCGGCTGGGCGAGGCGCTGGCCATCTCGGCGTTCGCGCTGCTGCCGTACGCGCTGGTCATGCTCCAGATGCGGGTGTTCTACGCGATGAAGGACGCGCGGACGCCGGTGCTGATCATGATCGTGATGACCGTGGTCAAGGTGCCGCTGCTGTACCTGTGCCCGGCGCTGCTGTCGCCCGACAACATCGTGCTCGGCGTGATGATGGTCAACGGCCTCACGTTCGTCGTCGGCGCGATCCTCGGTCAGG
This sequence comes from Amycolatopsis azurea DSM 43854, assembly GCF_001995215.1. Lineage (GTDB taxonomy): Bacteria > Actinomycetota > Actinomycetes > Mycobacteriales > Pseudonocardiaceae > Amycolatopsis > Amycolatopsis azurea. The sequence continues at coordinate 162,128 of NZ_MUXN01000013.1, read as the reverse complement.
TGTGGCTGTGGGTGACGCTCGGAAACCTGCGGAGCAAGCGGGTCCTCGGCGTGATCCTCTTCACGGTCGTCGCGAGCGTGCTCGGGGTCGGCGCCGCCTGGCTCGCCGGGCAGATCGTCCCCGACTCGTTCGGGCCTACTTTCCATGCCTGGGTGAAACTTCTGCTGCAGACGGTGGTCGGGATCGTGGTGTCGTTCGGCGTGCTCATGGCCCTGAAGGTCGAGGAATTGAAGCCCGCCACGACGAGGATCACCCGGTTGATCAAGCGCCGATAACGATTCACGCACGGATGGCGCGCGTTCACGGGTCGTATTCTGGGTACCCTCGGGGCGGGAGCTACGCGGGAGAGTGCGGTGGATACGAGACGGAGCGAACAGGCAGGGGAGGCGAGCCAGGTGGGCGTTCGTGCCCAAGGCGGGTCGCTGGCCCCTGGCCGGGTCGTCGGTGACGGCCGGTATCGCCTGCTCGCACAGTTCGGGGTGGACGAGCGGGCGGCCGCGCATCTTTGGCGTGCCCGCGACGGGCAGCTGAAGCGGGACGTGGCGCTGACGCTGCTGGTCGGCGACCCCGCGGACGCGGAGGCCGCGAGGCTCGCGCGCCGGACGCTGGAGCGTGCCGCGCACGCCTCGAAGTTCGGCCACGGCGGGGTCGCGCGCGTCCTCGACGTGCTGAGCCTCGGCAGCGGCGTCACCTCGAGCGAAGGTCTGCTCGGTGTCGTCGTGGCGGAATGGACCAAGGGCAGCGACCTGGTCGACCTCGTGGCGCAGCGCCCGGTGGCGCCCGCCGCGGCGGCCAGGATGGTGCAGGCGCTCGCGGAAGCCGTCGATCACGCCCACCAGAACGGTCTCGTCCTCGGCCTCGACCACCCGCAGCGCCTGCGGCTCACCCCGGACGGCGCGCTGAAGCTCGCCTTCCCCGGCCCCTTGCCCGAAGCGACCCTTCGGGACGACGTCAAGGCGCTCGGCGCGGTGCTGTACCTGCTGTTGACCGGCCGCTGGGCCCTTCCGGGCGGGCCGGCCGCGATCCCGGCGGCGCCGCACGCGCCGACCGGACGGGTCATCCCGCCGCGTTCGCTGGTCCCGACCGTCCCGGTCGAGCTGTCCTCGCTCGCCGTCCGCACCATCGAGGACGGCGGCCACGGCGGCATCCGCACCAGCGCGGCCATCCTGCGCGTGCTGGACCAGGTCGCCGAGGCCGAAGAGCGCACCCAGCTGATCAAGGCCGTCGGCGAGGAGGAGGCGCCCGCCGAGGCGGACGGCACCGTCTGGACGACGAAGAAGCCGGTCAAGGACGTCGCGCGGCGCAAGAAGCTGGCGTTCGGCGTGACCGTGCTGGTCGTCGCGACCGTGGTCATCCTCGCCTGGGGCGGGATGATGCTGATCAACCTGTTCCAGGGTGAATCGAAGTCCAGCGGCCCGAACATGAACGTCGCCGCGTCGTCGTCTTCGGCGACCCCGCCGCCACCCGGCCAGCAGCCGCCGCCCAACCAGCCGCCGCCGGCGCCCACCGTGGGGGCCGCGGTCAAGCCGTCGGCCGTCGCGGTGTTCAACCCGGGCAGCAAGGGTGACAGCCCCGGCCGCGCCAAGAACGCGACGGACGGCGACCCGGGCACCGTGTGGAAGACCGACGACTACGACAAGCAGCTCCCGGTCCTCAAGGAGGGTGTCGGGCTGGTCGTGACCTTCAAGGACCCGATCAACCTCAGCCAGATCAAGATCGACTCGGGAAGCCCTGGTTCGAAGGTCGAGATCCGCACCGCCGACAAGAAGAACCCGAAGCTCGACGAGACGAAGGTCGTCGGCGCCGGGGACCTCGCGGAGGGCGAATCGACCATCGCTTTGCAGCAGCCTCAGCAGGGTCAGTACTTCATCATCTGGATCACTCAGCTGGGTGAAGATGACGACGGCAAGTTCGTCACCGAACTGAAAGAGCTGAGCTTCCTGCCTGCGGGGTGACCCCGGACACCGACTCAGTAGGCTCTCTCGGGTGACAGCTGCAGCTCCAACGGACGCGGATCTCATAGCGGCGCATGCCGCCGGTGACCCGCACGCGTTCAGTGAACTGGTCCAGCGACATCGAGACCGCATGTGGGCGGTGGCCCTGCGCACCGTGCGGGATCCGGAAGAAGCCGCGGACGCCCTGCAGGACGCGTTCATCTCCGCGTTCCGAGCAGCGGGCAATTTCCGAGCCGAATCGCAGGTCACGACGTGGTTGCACCGCATCGTCGTGAACGCGTGCCTCGACCGCATCCGGCGGGGCAAGGCCAGACCGACCGTCCCGCTGCCCGAGACCGGGCAGTTCAACGAGCCCGCCTCGCCGCGCGACTCGATGTCCGAACGCGAGACGAGCCTCGTCGTCAAGGAAGCGCTCGACCAGCTTCCCGAAGAGCAGCGTGCCCCGATCGTGTTGGTCGATGTCGAGGGATACTCCGTCGCCGAGACGGCGAAGATGCTCGGCATCGCCGAAGGCACGGTGAAGAGCAGGTGTGCGCGAGGTCGCGGAAAGCTCGCGAAGGTTCTCGGACATCTGCGGAACCCCGATGCGATTGCGAACGTCCCAACTCACGAAAGCAAACGAGAGCGCGCTACCCCGGAACGGGGTGCCAGGCGTCCTCAGGGCACGCCGGGTGACGGGGAGGGAAGATGACAGACGAGAGCAGGGGGATCGGCGGGACCGTCGGTCCGCCGTGGTCTGTCGATGTGCTCGCCGACCTGCACGCAGGTGTACTGGACGAGCGAGAGGCGGCCGAACTGTGGCCGCTGGTGAACGCCGACCCCGAAGCACTGGCGATCATCGAAGCACTCGAAGCGACCACGGCCGACCTCGCGGGACTCGCGAACGAGCCGGTCGCACCCATGCCGGCGGAGTACGCGGCACGGCTCGACGCGGCGCTGGCCGCCGAGATGCAGGCACGTCAGGCGTCGCCTGCCTTTCCAAGCGCACCTCAGGGGCAGCAGGCGCAGGTCGCCCCGGTGGTGGACCTCGCGGCCGCACGGCGGAAGCGGAACAAGCGGATCGGCTGGGGCGCCGGGATAGCGACCGTGGCCGCGGCCGCGATCGCCGCCGTCGCGATCGTCGTACCCACCACCCAGCAGTCGACGCCGGGCGGCGTCGCGCAGCCCCCGCCCGCACCCACCGGCCCCTCGGTCGGCGGTGACGGCGGCGGGGCGGAAGCGCTCGTCGGCAAGGCGATCGGCGTCCGCGACTTCGGTTCGCTGAAGACCGAGGAGAAGCTGGACGCCTGCGTCGAGGCCGCCGGTCTGGACCCCGACGTGCGGCCGGAGGGCATCCGGCCGGTGAACGTCGCGGGCAAGGACGGCGTGATGGTGATCTACACCACAGGCAAGCTCGCCCAGTTCCGCATCGTCGCCTTCGGGGCCGACTGCGGCCCGGGCAAGCCGTCGCTCCTCTTCGACAAGATCATCGGCGCGAAGTAGCTGTAAGCGATAGCAAAGGTCCCTTGCTTCCCCGGCGACGTCCGGAGTGGAGCAAGGGACCTTTGGTATCGCCGGTCACCCCGGGAACATCGGCCCTTACGATCGTGTTGAGCCTGGTGAACAGGTCACTACGAGCGGAGGTCACGGGTGGCTGCCGAGGAGATCAGGAACCTGATCATTGTGGGATCGGGTCCTGCGGGATACACCGCCGCTGTCTACGCGGCACGAGCGCAGCTCGAACCGCTGGTGTTCGAGGGCACTCAGTTCGGCGGTGCGCTGATGACGACGACGGAGGTCGAGAACTTCCCCGGCTTCCGCGAAGGCATCCAGGGTCCCGACCTCATGGAAGAGATGCGCGAGCAGGCCAAGCGTTTCGGCGCGGACCTGCGTCAGGAGGACGTCGAGTCCGTCGAGCTGACCGGTGACGTCAAGTACGTCGTCGCGAACGGCAAGCGCTACGCGGCCCGCGCGGTCGTGCTCTCGATGGGCGCCGCGGCGCGCTACCTGAACGTGCCCGGCGAGCAGGAGCTGCTCGGCCGCGGCGTGTCGGCCTGTGCCACCTGCGACGGCTTCTTCTTCCGCGACCACGACATCGTGGTCGCCGGTGGCGGCGACTCCGCGATGGAGGAGGCGACCTTCCTGACGAAGTTCGCCAAGTCCGTCACGATCGTCCACCGTCGCGAGGAGTTCCGCGCCTCCAAGATCATGCTGGAGCGGGCCCGCGAGAACGAGAAGATCAAGTGGGCGCTCAACAAGCAGATCACCGGCGTCGAGGGTGAAGGCAAGGTCGAAGGCCTGAAGCTCAAGGACACGGTGACCGGCGAAGAATCCCAGCTGGACGTGACCGGGTTCTTCGTCGCGATCGGTCACGACCCGCGCAGCGAACTGGTGCGTGGTCAGGTGGACCTCGACGAGGACGGCTACGTGCTCACGAAGGGCCGGACCTCCTACACGAACCTGCCCGGTGTCTTCGCGGCCGGCGACCTGGTCGACCGCACGTACCGGCAGGCGATCACCGCCGCCGGTTCGGGCTGCGCGGCGGCCATCGACGCGGAACGATGGCTGGCGGAGCACGCCGGCGTCGAGACCGCCCAGGAGACCCCTGAGCTGGTCGGCGGCGGCTACGGCGCCACCACCAACTGACTTTCCCGCACCGGAGTTCACCACCCCCAGGAGGAGACACCATGGCCAACAACACCGTGACGGTGACCGACAAGACTTTCGTCGACGACGTGCTGACGAGTGAGAAGCCCGTCCTGGTCGACTTCTGGGCGACCTGGTGCGGTCCGTGCAAGATGGTCGCCCCGGTGCTCGAGGAGATCGCGGCGGAGAACGGCGAGAAGCTGACCATCGCGAAGCTCGACATCGACGCCAACCCGAACACGGCGCGTGACTACCAGGTGATGTCGATCCCGACGCTGATCCTGTTCCAGGGCGGCAAGCCGGTGAAGCAGATCGTCGGCGCCAAGCCGAAGGCCGCGCTGCTGTCGGACCTCGCCGACGTCCTCTGATCTCGCGTTTCACCTGCCGAAACCCGGGGCCTGCCCAGGCTCCGGGTTTCGTCTTTGCGCGGAATGGGTACATCGCGGTGTTACGGCGACGCCTGGACGGGTTCCACGAACGGGGACTTGACGCACCGACCGGGCCTCCGCGCTCACCGAGAGTTCACAGGGCACAATAGAGCACCGGGGTTCGCCCCGCAGGGTTTTTCAAGTCGTGCATCGAGCTCGATCGGTGCCCCAAAGGGAAGAGCGAGGAGTGCATGCGGGTACTCCGCCGCGGTGACGCCGGACCGGACGTCGCCGAGATCAGGTCCACGCTGGCGGCGATGGAGCTGCTCCCGCCGGTGACCGAATCCGGGGAGTACGAGGTCTTCGACACGGCGATGGAACATGCCGTGCGCGCCTTCCAGCAGCGCCGTGGACTCATCACCGACGGTCTGGTCGGTCCGGCGACCTACCAGGCGCTTCGCGGCGCCGGCTTCCACCTCGGCAGCCGCCCGCTGACCTACATGTTCTCCGCCCCCATGCAGGGTGACGACGTCTTCGCGCTCCAGGAGCGGCTGACGGAACTCGGTTTCGACGCCGGCCGCCCGGATGGGCACTTCGGCGCCCAGACCGAACGCGCGCTCAAGACCTTCCAGCGCGACATGCGCCTGGTCGCCGACGGCATGTGCGGTCCGGCCACGATCCGCGAGCTGCACCGGCTCTCGTCGCCGCGTGCCCGCGGCGGCCGTCCCGTCTTCCTGCGTGAGCAGGAGCAGGTGCGTCAGGCAGGCCCGCGGCTGCGCGGTAAGCGCATCGTGATCGACCCGGGTCACGGCGGCGAAGACCTCGGCGTCGTCGCGGGTGACCTGCGTGAAGCGGACATCGCCTGGGACCTGGCACGGCGGCTCGAAGGCCGGATGCAGGCCACGGGCATGGAGGCGCTGATCTCGCGCGGCCCGAACCAGAGCCCGACCGAGGGTGACCGGGCGAAGTTCGCGAACGAGGCGGGCGCCGACCTGTTCCTTTCGCTGCACAACGACAAGAACCCCTCGCCGAAGGCGCAGGGTGTCGCGAGCTTCCACTTCGGCACCGGCAACGGCACCACGTCGACCGTCGGTGAGCTGCTGGCCGGCTTCATTCAGCGTGAGCTGGCCGCCCGCACCGGCATGCTCGACTGCCGCACGCACTACAAGACCTGGGAGATCTTCACCCGCACCCGCTGCCCCGCGGTGCGGATCGAGATCGGCTACCTGACCAACCCGGAAGACAGCCGCAAACTGGCCGACCCGGCTTTCCGCGACGTCGTCGCCGAAGGCATCCTGGTCGCCGTGAAGCGCCTGTACCTCCTCGGCGAAGGGGACCAGCCGACCGGCACGTTCACCTTCGCGGACGTCCTGGCCCACGAACTCGCCAAAGCGGAGTAGCCAGTCCTCCACACCCGCACGCGGGCGCACATCCCCCTGCCGAGCCGCTCGGCACAACCGGTTGTGTGCCCCCGCTGCCGACCACGCCACCCCTAGATCCACCCGGCGCGCAGCCCCCGCCCTTCCCGGGGGGCGTCCCCAGGTCCAGCCTACCCATCCACAGATTTTCCACCGCTCCTATCAGGGATCTGTGGATAACTCGGCGGGTTACCCACAGCTGTCCCCAAGGCGGGGGATGGCTGCTGCGCGCACCCGAAAAGTCTGCTAGAGCGCCTCACCCGAGCGCGATGAAAGGTGGGTCAGGCGCGGCCGAGGCTCGGCTCGGCGGTCGTGATGGAGACCTGGCCCAGCAGCCGTTCGAGGGCCGCCTCCACGTCTTCCTTCCACGAGATCGCCGACCGCAGTTCCAGCCGCAGCCGCGGCCACCGCGGATGGGGCCGCACGGTCTTGAAGCCGACGCTCTGCAGGAACTCGGCGGGCAGCACACAGCTGTGCCCGCCGTCGGGATCGGTCTCTTCGGGCTTGGCGTCGCCGAAGGCTTCGATCGCGCGGACCCCGCGTTTGGTCAGGTCCTTCGCGACGGCCTGCACCAGCATCCGGCCGAGCCCGCCGCCCTGGAACTCGGGAAGGACCTGGAAGGCGGTCAGCAGAACCGCGTCCGGCCCGGGCGGCGAAGTCGGGAAGGCCAGCGAACGCGGCACGGCGTTCGGCGGCGCGTAAAGCACGAAGCCCACGGGCAAGGTGTCGCTGTAGACGATCCGGCCGCAGGACCCCCACTCCAGCAGCACGCTGGAGACCCAGGCTTCCTTTTCGACCTCTGTCGCGCCGTACTCCTCGGCCTGCGCCTTCATATGCGGCGCCAGCTCCCAGTACACGCAGCGGCGGCAGCTCTTGGGCAGATGCTCGAGGTTGTCCAGGGTTACGCCCACGACGCGACGCGACACAGACAAACCTCCCTGAATGGACGACACCCGACGCAGCCCTGTCCCGAGCAAGGCTCACTGAAGGGGTCCAGAACGAGGATAGGCCGATGTGATGAACACCGGAAGGCCAGGGCCCCTCAAGGGAGGGTGGTTACACTCGATGGAACTACCAGTCGGTAGCGACTATGTCCACTTCGAAGCACGGGTGAAGCGCCTGATGACCGAGAATCGCCCTGTCCGGCCGGAGCCCGGCCGCCACAACCTCGACCCTCATCTCGACCGCTACGCCGCGCGTACGGCCGGAATGACTGCTTCCGAGATCAGGGCGTTGTTCGCGGTGGCCAGTCGCCCCGAAGTGGTCTCGCTCGCCGGCGGGATGCCGAACCTCGCCGCGCTCCCACTGGACACGCTGTCCGCGCAGGTCGGCGAGCTCATCGCCGAAGACGGCCTGGTCGCGCTCCAGTACGGCTCCGCGCACGGCGTCCCGGCGCTGCGCGAGCAGATCTGCGAGATCATGGCCCTCGAAGGCATCAAGGCCCACCCGGACGACGTCGTCGTGACGGTCGGCTCGCAGATGGGCCTCGACATGGTCACCCGGCTGTTCTGCGACCCCGGCGACGTCATCATCGCCGAAGGACCGTCGTACGTCGGCGCGCTCGGCTCGTTCGCCGCGTACCAGGCGGACGTCGTCCACGTCGCGATGGACGACCACGGCCTGGTCCCCGAAGGGCTGCGCGCCGCGCTCGCCCAGACGCGGAAAGCCGGCCGCCGGGTCAAGTTCCTCTACACGATCCCCAACTTCCACAACCCCGGCGGCGTCACGCTGGCCGTCGAGCGGCGCGCGGAGATCGTGGAGATCTGCCGGGAGAACGACATCCTCATCGTCGAGGACAACCCGTACGGCCTGCTCGGCTTCGGCGGACAGACGTACCCGGCACTCCGCTCGATCGACCCCGACAACGTCGTGTACCTGGGTTCTTTCTCGAAGACGTTCGCCTCCGGCCTGCGGGTCGGCTGGGTGCTGGCGCCGCACGCCGTCCGGGAGAAACTCGTGCTCGCGGCCGAGTCCGCGACGCTTTGTCCGCCGACGCTTAACCAGTTGATCGTGTCGCGATACCTCTCGACTCACGACTGGATGGGTCAGATCAAGACCTTCCGCGAGAACTACCGGGAGCGCCGGGACGCGATCCTGTCCGCCCTCGAACAACATATGCCCGCCGGGTGCAGCTGGACCAAACCCGACGGCGGTTTCTATGTCTGGATGACCGTGCCCGAAGGCGTGGACACGAAGGCGATGCTGCCGAGGGCCGTCACGGCCCGGGTCGCGTACGCCTCCGGAACCGGCTTCTACGCAGATGGTTTCGGCAGCAGACAGTTGCGTCTTTCCTACTGCTACCCGACGCCGGAGCGGATCCGCGAAGGCGTCCGGCGGCTCGCCGCGGTGCTCGAGTCCGAAATGGACCTCGCGCGTACCTTCGGTAACGTGAGCCCACGCTCGATCTCGGGGCCGCAGAACCCCTCTCCGGACACGGTCTGATCGGCCGGACGTCCCCCAAGAACAAAAGGAGCCCTCGGTGGTCGACCGCACCGTTGCCGTACTCGCAGGCGGACTGTCCCACGAACGCGATGTCTCACTCCGCTCCGGGCGCCGGCTTTCGGTCGCGTTGCGGGCGGAAGGTCTCACCGTCGAGGAGTGGGACACCGACGCGGGTCTGCTCGAACGCCTTCGGACCCAGCGCCCCGACGCGGCCATCGTCGCCCTTCACGGTGGTGAAGGGGAGAACGGCGCGGTGCAGACCGTGCTGGAGATGCTCGACGTGCCTTACGTCGGCACCAGCTCGGCGGGCTGCCGTCGCGCGTGGGACAAGCCGACGGCCAAGGCGCTCGTCGCCGACACCGGTTTCACCACGCCGGACTGGGTCGTGCTGCCGCACAGCACCTTCCGCGAACTCGGCGCGCAGGCCGTGCTGGACGCGATGGTCGACACGCTGGGCCTGCCCCTGATCCTCAAGCCCGACCAGGGCGGTTCTGCGCTGGGCGCCCAGGTCGTCAAGGAAGCCTCGGAGATGCCCGGCGCGATGGTCGGCTGCTTCGCTTACGGCGACACCGTTCTCGCCGAGAAGTTCGTTTCGGGCGTTGAGGTGGCCGTGACGGTCATCGAAGGCGAAGAGGGCCCGGAAGCCCTGCCCGCGGTCGAGATCGTGCCGGAGAGCGGTGTGTACGACTACAAGGCCCGCTACACCGCCGGGCTGACCGATTTCTTCACTCCCGCGCGGATCAGCGACGACGCCGCCAAGGCGGTCGGCGAGCTGGCCGTCGCCGTGCACCGGCAGCTCGGGCTTCGCGACATCTCGCGCACCGACGCCGTGGTCGCCGAAGACGGCACGGTCTACTTCCTCGCGGTGAACCTGTCGCCGGGCCTGACCGAAACGTCGATCGTGCCCGTGGCGATCGAGGCCGCCGGCGCCACCCTCGGCTCGGTCTTCGCCGACCTCGTCGGGCGGGCGATCTCCCGCAAGAGCTGAGCTTTCAGTCGCGGACGACGACCACCTGAAATTCGTCCTCGTAGATGATCCGCCCGGGGTTCGCCGACCGGACGGTCTCGCACGGGACTTCCAGGGCCTCCAGAATCGTCAGGTAGCCGTCGACCCGTTCGATGAAGACGTGGGCGCTAGCTTTGAACCACGCCGCGGCCCCGGGATTCACCTCGGCGTCGTAGACGCTCGGATCGGTGTGCGCCGGGTTGATGAAGTTCGCGTCGTACCAGTCGTTGTTGGTTCGGCGAAAGGCCTCTTGCTCGGCGGTGAGGCGGCGGCTCGCGCGAGGTTGTTGACGAGACCGAAGACTCCGGTGAAGTTGCCTCGCTTGTCGCGGGTCGGGCTCTGGAAGCGGACGAAGGACAGATCCGTCATCGACGGGGCCATCCGCGCACCCACGCCAGCAGTTCCTGATCGCGCAGGGAGTCGATCACGACATCGGCGGGGAAGTCCTGGTGCTTCAGAGTGGGCACCCCGATGACAGGCACCCCCGCCGCCCGCGCCGACCGGAGACCGGTCATCGAGTCCTCGAACGCCAGCGCCTCGGCAGGCTCGACGTTCAAGAGCGCGCAGGCGGTCAAGTACATCTCCGGATCCGGCTTCGGCGCGGCCACCTCGTCGGCGGCCAGTTTCACGGGAAACATTTCCGAAAGCCCGCCGCGAACGAGCGCGGCGTCCAGGAGGGCTCGGGGCGAGTTGCTCGCGACGGCGACCGGAACGGCGGCGGCGGTCAGTTCGACCAACTCGCGCGCGCCGGGCATCGCCTCCGCTTTCGCGGTGACGACCTCGGTCACCAACCTCAGCAACTCGTCCGCGATCTCGGCGCCGCCGCCGGGTTCGCCGAACGCCTCCGCCATCGCGTCGGCGGCGGCCGGTAGCGACTTGCCGATCACCAACGCCTTCTCGTCCGGACCGAACGGCAGACCTCGCCGCGCGAACAGTTCGGTCTCGGCCACCGACCAACACGGCTCGGTGTCCATGAGCAATCCGTCGCAGTCGAAGACCACCGCGCGCGGATTTCGGCCGTCGAAGAACCCCTTCACACTTGCCCCCAGTTCAAGCACTCAGCGTCACATCTTCGTCATCACACAGCTATCGTCACCGTGACAAAACGACCCGGTGTGATCCCTAATCGGTTTCGCGTGTCTGTTTTGCCTGATTTTCGTCCATCAGCGCCACGATGCGTTCAAGATCGTCCACCGAGCCGAATTCGAGGGTGATCCGGCCTTTTCGACGACCGAGGTCGACCTTCACGCGCGTGTCGAAGCGGTCCGAAAGCCGGTTCGCCAGTTCCTGGAGACCGGGCGCCTGGATCGGCTTGCGGGGAGCGGGCTTCGGCTTGGCCGGCTTTTCGCTCTTTTTGAGCGTGACGGCTTCCTCGGTCGCGCGGACCGACATGCCCTCCGCGACGATCCGCGCGGCCAGCTCTTCCTGACTGTCGGCGTCTTCGAGAGAGAGCAGCGCCCGCGCATGGCCCGCCGAGAGCACCCCTGCCGCGACCCGTCGCTGGACCGCGAGGGGGAGTTTGAGCAAGCGGATCGTGTTCGTGATGACCGGGCGGCTGCGCCCGATCCGGCCTGCCAGCTCCTCGTGCGTGACCGCGAACTCGTCGAGCAGCTGCTGATACGCGGCCGCCTCTTCGAGCGGGTTGAGCTGAACGCGGTGGATGTTCTCGAGCAGCGCGTCGCGCAGCATCGCCTCGTCGGCGGTCTGGCGGACGATCGCCGGGATCGCCTCCAGCTCGGCCAGCTGGGAAGCGCGCAGCCGCCGCTCGCCCATGACGAGTTCGTACTCGTCGGCGCCGAGCTCCCGGACCACGATGGGCTGCATGAGCCCGAACTCGCGGATCGAGTGCTCCAGCTCGTTGAGCGCGTCCTCGTCGAAGACCTGCCGCGGCTGCTTCGGGTTCGGCTTGATCTGGCTGACCGGCACCTCGCGGTAGACCGCGCCTGCCACCGTGCCACCCTGCACACTGGCCGCGCCGTTGGCCGCGAACCAGCCCTTGTCCTCCGGCCCCGACGGCCCCGAAGAGCCGGCAGGGGGAGCGGGGACCGCGGTCGAACCGTTCTCGGCGGGGGCCGCGGAGCCCGGTGGCGGGCCGGTGGGGATCAGGGCGGCGAGCCCGCGCCCGAGCCCCCCTCTGCGCTCGCTCATGCCGTACCGCTCCTTTCTTTCATCTCCACCCCACGCTGCGCGATCTCCTTCGCCGCGTCCACGTAGCTCATCGCGCCCCGGGAACCCGGGTCGTACGCGAGGACCGTCTGCCCGTATCCGGGCGCCTCGGAGACCTTCACACTGCGCGGGATCACGGTCTTCAGCACAGTGTCCCCGAAGTGGTTCCGGACCTCGTTCGTCACCTGATCGGCCAGCTTCGTCCGGCCGTCGTACATGGTGAGCAGAATCGTGGAGACGCTGAGTTCGCGGTTCAGGTGCGCCTGGACGAGCTCGATGTTGCTCAGCAGCTGCCCCAGACCTTCGAGCGCGTAGTACTCGCACTGGATCGGGATCAGCACCTCCTGCGCGGCGACCATCGCGTTGACGGTCAGCAGACCGAGCGACGGCGGGCAGTCGATGAAGACGTAGTCGACGCCGATCTCGTCGAGGATCTCGGACGAGAGCGCCTCCTTGAGGCGCATCTCGCGGGAGGCCATCGAGACGAGTTCGATCTCGGCACCGGCGAGGTCGATGGTCGCGGGCACGCAGTAGAGGTTGGGCGACTGCTCGCTCTGCTGCGCCGCCTCCGCGAGCGACACCTCACCGATCAGCACCTCGTAGATCGAAGGCGTGCCGGACCGGTGGTCGATGTCGAGCGCGGTGCTCGCGTTGCCCTGAGGGTCGAGGTCGATCACGAGCGTCTTGAGCCCGTGGACGGCCAGGGCGGCGGCGAGGTTCACCGTGCTCGTCGTCTTGCCGACGCCGCCCTTCTGGTTGGCGACCGTCAGCACACGCCGGCGGTTCGGCCGGGGGAGCGCGCCTTCCTTGGGGTGCAGCACGCTGGCGGCGCGGACGGCTTCTTCGGCGATGGGCGTCCAGCCGAGTTCGTGGCCAGTGCTCGCAGGGTCGGACGGTGGGGGAGTCACCGGTCTCGAGCCTCCTCTGTATTAGACGTGGGAGTCGTTCTGCGTTGTTTCACGTGGAACCGGACTAGCTGCGCCTGCCGCGCGGTCGGGACGGTTTCAGGGGCAGGCGGTGGATCACGACGACCGTGCTGGGGACCTCGAGCACCTTCGCGCCGCACTCGAAGACTTCCGGCTCGCCGCCGCCTGCCTTCCGGACGGCGGCGCGATCGCGTTCGATTTCCTCTCCGGCGCTCGCTCCTTTGAGGGCGACCAGAGTTCCTTGCGAACGCACGAGCGGGAGGCACCAGTTCGCGAGCCGGGCCAACGGAGCGACCGCCCGGGCGGTGACGACATCCGCGCCACCGAGCTCCTCGCGTACCTGCCGCTCTTCCGCGCGCCCGCGGACAACGGTGATGGGGAGTTCCAGCTTCTCGGCAACCTCGGCCAGCCAGTCGACCCGGCGGGCCATCGGTTCGAGCAGAACGATATCGAGGTCCGGTCGGCTGATCGCGAGCGGTACACCCGGAAGCCCGGCGCCCGACCCGACATCGACCACGCGCGCGCCGTCGGGGATCCGCTCACCGATCACGGCGGAGTTCAGGACGTGACGCTCCCAGAGCCGATCGACCTCACGGGGTCCGATGAGTCCACGCTCCACGCCGTGGCGCTCCAGGAGTTCGACGTAGCCGACGGCTTGCTCGACGCGGTCTCCGAATACTTCCGACGCCGCACTCCGTACCGATGCGGCGACCCCGTCCAAGCCCACTCTCGCTCCTCAACCTCGACGCCGTTTCACGTGAAACGCGCTCCGACTGATTGTCCATGACGCCGACCGCAAAGCGGGGAGACAGACCGAAGTTGTGGACAACTCCACTCGCCTCGCGCGTTTCACGTGAAACGCCACGCGTGTAATTCGTGCCAGGAGCCCTCGCGAAGCGACCCCTATATATAAGGAAGCGGCCCGCCGGATGACCGGCGGGCCGCTTCGCGCGAAGAAACCGTCAGGCGGGGAAGATGACGACCCGGCGCTTCGGGTCCTCTCCTTCGCTCTCGCTCTTGACGCCGTCGACGGCGGCGACCGCGTCGTGCACGACCTTCCGCTCGAACGGGCTCATCGGCTGGAGCCGGACCCGCTCGCCGGAGGAGACCACCGTCTCCGCGGTCGAGCGGCCGAGCTCGCGAAGCTCCTCGCGACGGTCCGCGCGCCAGCCCGCGATGTCCAGCATCAGGCGGCTCCGCGAACCGGTCTCCTGCTGGACCGCCAGCCGCGTCAGCTCCTGCAGCGCTTCGAGGACGGTGCCGCGCGGTCCGACGAGCTTCTCCAGATCCTCGCCACCGTCGATGCTGACGATCGCGCGGCCCGCCTCGACATCGAGGTCGATGTCGCCGTCGTAGTCCAGAAGGTCGAGCAGCCGCTCGAGGTAGTCGCCGGCGATGTCGCCTTCCTTCACGAGGACGTCGTCGTCGACACCTCCCTTGCGACCGGTCTCTTCAGCGGCGCCTTCGACCTCGGCCGCGCTGTTCTCTTCGGCGTCGATCGTGTCGATCGTCTCCGCCATTGTTGGTCTCCTCTCCAGCCCGGATCGGCGTCAGCGACGCTTCCGGCCCGATTTCTTAGTCGAGTCCGAGATGAGACCGGGCGTCTCCGCGCCGTTCTCCTTCGAGCCGTTCGTCGACGGCTCGGCTGATGCGTTCGTGGTGTCCTTCTTCTCCGCGGCGGCGGAACCGGTCTGTGTCGAACCGGTCTGGGCGAAGCCGTGGGCCGAGCCCGCCTTCTTGACCTGACCGGTGGAGGACGGCTTGTTCTTCTTCTGCTGGACGGGCTTCTGGCCGGGGCGCGGCGCGGTCGGCTTCTGACCCGGCTTCGGGCCGAGGTTCGCGCGCTTCTCCTTCTCGGCTTCCTTGCGGGCCTCTTCTTCCTTGTCGATCCGCGTGTAGACGAGGCGCTGCTGCATCAGGGTCCAGCCGTTGTTGGCGAGCCAGTAGAAGAGAAGGCCGACCGGGAACAGCGCACCGAAGACGAGGACACCGAGCGGGAAGATGTACATCGTCAGCTTGTTCATCATCGCGGTCTGCGGGGTCGCCGACTCGGGGTTCTGACGCTGGACCGAGTGACGCGCGGTGAGGTGCGTGGCGATGCTCGCGACGATCATCAGCGGGATCGCGACCGGGGCGACGCCCCAGTGGAAACCGGCGACCGTGTTGCCACCGCTGACCACCCCGACGCCGGTGTAGATGGCGTCGCCGAGGGTGACACCGAAGATCTTCGCGTGGACGTACGAATCGACACCGGCCTGGGTGAAGAAGTAGTTCTCGGTCTTCGGGCCGCCGTACGGGTTGATCGTGAACATCCGCAGCACGTGGTTCAGACCGATGAAGACCGGGATCTGCAGCAGCATCGGCAGGCAGCTGCCCAGCGGGTTGACGCCGTGCTCCTTCTGGAGCTTCTGCATCTCCATCGCCTGGCGCTGCCGGTCGTTCGCGTACTTCTTCTGGATCTTCTTCATCTCCGGCGCGAAGTCCTGCATCTTCTTCATCGACCGGACCTGGTTCACGAACGGCTTGAACATGATGCCGCGGACCGTGAACGTCAAGAAGATGATCGCGAGGATCCAGGAGATCGCGTTCGACTCGCCGAGCACGAACCCGAAGACCTTGTGCCAACACCACAAGATGAAGGACACGGGGTAGTAGATGAAGTCGAGCACTGAGCTACTCCTCGATCGGTGTTTCAGGTCGGCGGTGGCGCCACGAGAACGTCTCGGGTACCGAATCGCGGCCGGGCATGGTCCATGGGCCACAGCGCAGCAAACGCCGGACCGCGAGATAGGTGCCGCGGCCGGCGCCGTGCCGGGTCAGTGCCTCGACGGCGTACGCGCTACAGCTCGGGTAGAACCGGCACGCCGGAGGAAGAAAGGGGGAGATCGCCTTGCGGTACAGCTTGACGGGCAGGAGCAGCACCCATGCCACCGGTCCGGGCCGGGCGTCTTCGGTGGTCTCGTTCTCGGTGGCTCGCATGCCGTTACACCGCTGATCCGTTGTCGGGGGGTCGCGTCTGGCGGGGCTTCCCGGTGACGGCGGAAGGCCCGGACAGCCCGAGACGCCGCAACGACGCGTCGAGGTCCGAGCCGAGTTCCGCGCTGGACGCGTCCGCGGCCGGTGGTAGTGCCCGTATCACCAACGAGCTCCCGGGCGGCAGTGTTCCGATCCGGTCGGAAACGAGATGCCTCAACCGGCGGCTCACCCGGTGGCGCACCACCGAATTGCCGACGGCCTTGCTCACCACAAAACCCGCCCGCGCCGCTTCGGCGGCATCGGACGGGTCCGTGGTCAACGCATGGACGACGAGGCGGCGCCTGCCTGCCTTGGCCCCACGCCGCATCACGGCACGGAAATCCTCACTGCGCCGCAACCGTGCGGCGGCCGGCAGCACGACGTCCCTCGACGGCGGCCGGATCAGGCGGACAGCGCGCCGCGGCCCTTGCGACGGCGAGCCGCCAGGATGGCCCGGCCGGCGCGGGTCCGCATCCGCAGCCGGAACCCGTGGACCCGGGCGCGTCGGCGGTTGTTCGGCTGGAAGGTGCGCTTACCCTTGCTCACGACTAACTTCTCCTGTTTCTCGGCCGCCGGGAACGGTTCGACCCGTTCCTGGCGTGTCGTGCTGACGCACGGCAGTCTCTGGTGTCTCCTACCAACGTGTGGCCTCGTCACGTCGAGCGACGACAACGTGGGCACGCGAAACGCCCCCGCTGTATACGGGAGACCTTACGAGGGTACGCACCCACCGCCGGAGCCCGGCAGGCACCCCCTCGACCACGGACCGCGACCGTACCGGGAGAGTGATCACCGACGACGCGCGGGCATCGAATGGCAACACGCCGTACACCGTGAAATGCTTGCGCGCGAGGATGCCTTGTGGCAACGAGCGGGGCTTGTTAGCGTGCCCCTCCCGGGTTTTCGCCGAGGTGGAACGGTGCAGGCGCCCGGGTGTCCTTGGGGATGTGGAGGCGTCCCGTCGGCATACGTCGATCCCGCAGGTGGGCTCACCGCGGGTCGCCGTACATTAGTGCACAGCTGTGGACAACTATGTGGATATTTGCTGTGCGCATGAGCCGATCGGGCCATGATGACGCTCGACCCGGCGTTTCGGGCCGCTGAGTGATCTCACGCACGCACCGAATGAGGGGAGGGGAGTCAGGCAGGTGTCCGATCACCAGCACAATCTTGGCGTCATCTGGGAACAGGTCGTGCGCGAGCTGTCCGATGGCACCCTCTCCCCGCAGCAGCGCGCCTGGATGCGGGTGACCCGGCCGATCGGCCTGCTCGACGGCACCGCGCTCCTCGCCGCCCCCAGCGACTTCGCCAAGGAAGCGATCGAACGCGCCCTCCGCGGCGCGATCACCGAAGCCCTCTCGCGCCGGCTCGGCCGCGCGGTCTCGCTCGCGGTGAAGGTCGACAGCACCGAGACGCACACCTCGATGCCGCCGCCCGCTCCCGGTCCTCGCTACGACCCTTCACCCGGTCGGGTGGAAAACGGTTCCGGCCCGGTGCCGGGTACCCCGCCGCTGCCCGACGGTGACGGCATGCTGTCCCCGACCAGGCCCCGGCCCGAGCCTCCGAAGCCGAGGCCGCCGAGGCAGCAGCCGGTGGACAACAGCCTGAACGACGGCGATGACAGCGATGAAGAAGTCGACGAAGAGGGCGAGGCCCTCGCCGCCGTGACCGAGATCTGGCCGACGTTCTCCGGCCAGCCGATCGCGGGCCAGCCCTACACCGCGCCGGCGCAGCCGCAGACGTCGAAGACGAAGCTCAACGAGAAGTACACGTTCGACACCTTCGTCATCGGTGCGTCGAACCGCTTCGCGCACGCGGCCGCGGTCGCCGTGGCCGAAGCACCGGCCCGCGCGTACAACCCGCTGTTCATCTGGGGAGAGTCCGGACTCGGGAAGACCCACCTGCTGCACGCCGTCGGGCACTACGCGCAGCGGCTGTTCCCCGGCATGCGCGTGCGGTACGTGTCGACCGAAGAGTTCACCAACGACTTCATCAACTCGCTGCGCGACGACCGCAAGGTCGCCTTCCAGCGCCGCTACCGCGACATCGACATCCTGCTCGTCGACGACATCCAGTTCCTGGAAGGCAAAGAAGGTACGCAGGAAGAGTTCTTCCACACCTTCAACACCCTCCACAACGCGAACAAGCAGATCGTCGTCTCCTCCGACCGCCCGCCGAAGCGCCTCGAAACGCTGGAAGACCGGCTGCGCACGCGGTTCGAGTGGGGTCTCATCACCGACATCCAGCCGCCGGAACTCGAAACGCGGATCGCGATCCTTCGCAAGAAGGCCGCGCAGGACCGGCTCGCGGTTCCGGGCGAGGTCCTGGAGTTCATCGCTTCGCGCGTCGAGGCGAACATCCGGGAGCTCGAAGGCGCGCTGATCCGCGTCACCGCCTTCGCGTCGCTGAACCAGCAGCCGGTCGACGTCGCGCTCGCCGAGATCGTGCTCCGGGACCTGATCCCGGATTCGCACGCGCCGGAGATCACCGCGCCGACCATCATGGGTGTCACGTCCGAGTTCTTCGACGTCACCCTCGACGATCTCTGCGGGCCCGGAAAGACGAAGGCGCTCGCGACCGCGCGTCAGATCGCGATGTACCTCTGCCGCGAACTGACGGACATGTCGCTGCCGAAGATCGGGCAGACCTTCGGCGGCCGCGACCACACGACGGTCATGCACGCGGACAAGAAGATCCGCAAGGAGATGGCCGAACGACGGCGTATCTACGACCAGGTCCAGGAGCTGACCTCCAGGATCAAGCAGCGCGCACGGCAGTAATTCCTTAGCACACAAGGACTTCAGGGGCTCTCACCGTCCAGGTGGGAGCCCCTTCTTCATGCCCTCTTCCGGCTCCCACGGCCGTCTACATAGGTCAGAAGGACGCTTAGAGCCGCGAAGGCTGGGTACCTGACCGAGACCACGTACGTGTGCGGAAGACGCGGAACGTGCGTACACGCACTTTTGAATTTCCCTTGTGTACAAAGGGAATCCACATGCTGTGGGTATCTTGTGCACAACTCCCGCGACGGGAAGACCAGCGGCGATCGGGTTTCCGTCCACATCGCACTCACAGGCAATCCACAGCATTTCCACACCAAGATCCACACGCTGTCCCCAGGTTGCCCACATGTTGTGCACAAGGGTGACGCGAGCCGCCCTGATCACTCTCCCGAGCGATTCCGGTCACGAACCGGGCCCACAGCCCCTGGGTACAAATCGCCGCACAACTGGGGATAACCGTGGGGACAACTGTGGATGACTGTGGACAGATCGAGCGTGGCCCGAAACCATCCACCGACGGCCCGAGCTGTCCACCGTCCGTACACACCCGGAGTCCACAGGCTTCGACGTGCCCGGACCTGCGCGAACGAGCCTTGTCCACACAATCCACAACACCTATTACTACTGCTGTCTTTTCTTCTTCTCTAGAAGAGAACAAAACAAAAACAGGCGAAGGACGAAGTTGGGGACAGCCGGAGAGCCGTGTCGTCTTGTCGACAAAAGCAAGGGGAGGCCGAGGTGACGCGGACACCCGGGACGGCCTAACGTGGGTCCCTGCACCTGGTCTGCGTGTCGACGTGCGTTCGCGTCCTCGCACGGACCGAACGAACCTGCGAGGCACCTGGCCATCGCGCTCTCCGGCCGAGGTGACCCGTTGAGCTTTCGAGCCGTCAGGGGCTCGGCTGTCGAAAGGAAGCGCGCATGAAGATCCGCGTCGAGCGTGACGGGCTGGCCGACGCCGTCGCGTGGGTGGCGAGAAGCCTCCCGTCGCGGCCTCCGGTCCCGGTGCTGGGCGGTGTCCTGCTCGATGCGGGATCCGACGGGACGAGTGACGCACTCACCGTCTCCGGATTCGACTACGAGGTCTCCGCCACCGTCGGCGTCCCGGCCACCATCGCCGACGGCGGCCGCCTCCTGGTCTCCGGCCGTCTGCTGGCCGACATCACCAAGTCACTGCCCGCGCAGCCGGTCGAGATCTCCGTCGACGGCGCCCGCGCGACCATCACCTGCGGCTCCGCGCGCTTCTCCCTGCCGACGATGCCGGTCGAGGACTACCCGCAGCTCCCGTCCCAGCCCGCCTTCGCGGGCGAGCTCACCGGCGACGCCTTCGGCCAGGCCGTCACCCAGGTCGTCGTCGCCGCGGGCAAGGACGACACCCTCCCGATGCTGACCGGGATGCGGCTGGAGATCTCCGGCTCGTCGCTGACCCTGGTCGCCACCGACCGGTTCCGGCTCGCGATGCGCGAGTTCACCTGGGAGCCGGCCGAGGGCCTGTCCGACGCCGCCGTGCTCGTCCCGGCGCGCACGCTCGCCGAAGCCGCGAAGACGCTCGGCGCCAGCGGTTCCAAGATCCGCCTCGCGCTCGCCAGCGGTGAGGGCCTCCTCGGTCTCTCCGGTTCCGGCCGCTACACCACGACCCGGCTCCTCGACGCGGAGTTCCCGCCGTACCGGCAGCTGCTGCCCGCGCAGCACACGTCGCGCGCGGTCATCGAGGTTTCCGCGCTCGCCGAGTCGATCAAGCGTGTTTCGCTGGTCGCCGAGCGTGGCACCCAGGTGCGGCTGGAGTTCAAGGACGGTTCGCTGCGGCTCTCCGCCGGTGGCGACGACGAGGGTTCGGCCGAAGAAGAGCTTCAGGTCGACTACGAGGGTGAGCCGGTGACCATCGCGTTCAACCCGGGTTACCTCGTCGACGGGCTCGGCGCGCTGAACGCGAACCGCGCGGAACTGACGTTCACCACTCCGAACCGGCCGGCGCTGATCAAGCCCGCCGACGAAGAGGGCAACGTCGTCCCCGGCTACCTGTACCTGCTGATGCCGGTCCGCCTCCCTGGCTGACCGGTCGTCGATTTTTCTTTCGCACCAAAGGGGATCTTCATGGCTCAGCTGGGACTCATCGGCCTCGGCAAAATGGGGTTCAACATGCGTGAGCGGCTGCGTGCGGCCGGTCACGAGGTGATCGGCTACGACCGCAACCCGGACGTCACCGACTCCACGTCACTCGAGGACATGGTGTCCAAACTGGACGGTCCCCGGATCGTCTGGATCATGGTGCCCGCCGGTGAACCCACCCGGCAGACCGTCGCGGAGCTCGGCAACCTGCTGTCCGAGGGCGACCTCGTGATCGACGGCGGCAACTCGAAGTACACCGACGACAAGATCAACGGCGACCTCCTCGCCGCGAAGCAGATCGGTTACCTCGACTGCGGGGTTTCCGGTGGCGTGTGGGGCAAGGACAACGGCTACGGCCTGATGGTCGGCGGCGCGGCTTCGGACGTCGAGAAGGCCATGCCGATCTTCGACGCGCTTCGCCCCGAGGGGCCGCGCGAAGAGGGCTTCTCGCACGCCGGCGCCGTGGGCTCCGGTCACTACGCGAAAATGATCCACAACGGCATCGAGTACGGCATGATGCAGGCCTTCGCCGAAGGCTTCGAGCTGCTCGAAGCCGCGAAGGTCGTCGAGAACGTGCCCGCGGTGATCAAGGGCTGGCAGCGTGGGACGGTCGTCCGCTCGTGGCTGCTCGACCTGCTCGTCCGCGCGCTCGACGAGGACCCGGAGCTGGACGACCTCGAGGGCTACGTCGAGGATTCCGGCGAAGGCCGGTGGACCCTCGAAGAGGCGATCAACAACGCGGTCCCGGCGCCGGTCATCTCGGCCGCGCTGTTCGCGCGGTTCGCCTCGCGCCAGGAGGACTCCGCCGCCATGCGTGCCGTCGCCGCGCTGCGCAACCAGTTCGGCGGCCACGCCGTGAAAAAGGTCCAGTGACGACGGCCGGCCACTAGGCAGACAGCTTGTACCTAAGACATCTCCAGGTCACCGACTTCCGGTCCTGGCCACAAGCCGATCTCGCGCTCGAACCCGGCCCGACCGTCCTCGTCGGACAGAACGGCCGCGGCAAGACGAACCTCCTGGAGGCGATCGGCTACATCGCGACCCTGGGTTCGCATCGCGTCGCGACCGACGCGCCGTTGGTGCGGCACGGATGCGAACGCGCGCTGATCAGGGTCGCGGTGGTCAACGAGGACCGCGAACTGACGGTCGAGCTGGAGATCACCCCCGGCAGGGCGAACCGCGCGCGGGTCAACCGCGGCGCGGTCGGCAAGCCGCGTGACGTGCTCGGGATCCTGCGCACGGTGCTGTTCTCCCCGGAGGACCTGGCACTCGTGCGCGGGGATCCCGGGGAGCGCCGCCGGTTCATGGACGAACTCCTCGTGCTGCGCGCGCCCCGGTACGCCGGGGTCCGCGCCGACTACGAGAAGGTCCTGAAGCAGCGGAACGCCCTGCTCAAGACAGCGGGCAAGCGGCGTACGGGACGTGAAGACCCGTACGCGTTGTCGACGCTCGACGTCTGGGACGACCACCTGGCGGTCGCGGGGGCCGCGTTGCTGGCGGCTCGGCTGAACCTCATCGCGGACCTCGCGCCGTACGCGGCCTCCGCGTACATGGGGGTCGCGCCCGATTCGAGACCGGCGAAGATCGCGTACAAGTCGAGCCTGGGCGAAGCGATGCCAGAGGGCTACGGCACCCCGGACGGTCCCCGCGCCGACCAAGCCGTACTCAAGGAAGTGCTGGTCGAGGCGCTGAAACGGTCCCGGAACCTGGAGCTGGAACGCGGGGTGAGCATGGTCGGCCCGCATCGGGACGAGCTCGATCTCATCCTCGGCGAAGCGCCGGCGAAGGGCTACGCGAGTCATGGGGAGTCCTGGTCGTTCGCCCTCGCGTTGCGTCTGGGAAGCTACGAGCTCCTGCGTGGCGAGGCCGGGGAACCGGTGCTTCTGCTGGATGATGTGTTCGCCGAGCTGGACCGGCGTCGCCGGGCCCGGCTGGCGGAGGTGGCGGCCGGTGCCGAGCAGGTACTGGTGACCGCCGCCGTGGACGAGGACGTACCCGCCGAGCTGGCCGGGCACCGATTCCTCGTGGCGGATGGTGAGATCAACCGAGGGTGATCCGCGCGGCGGACACCCCGGGTGATCGGCGCCACAGCAGTTGCCCACCGATCTGGGGACAAACCTGTGGACAGTGTGGATAACACCGGGAACGCGTTATCGCCCCGTGTGACCAAAGGGCCTGATAAGCGGCTTGACACCCCCCGCTCGGGCGGTAACCCGAGTGAGGGAGCCTTGTTCGACACGCAGAGTGAACGGCCCTCGGTATCTAACGGCCCAACCGGCACTGAAGGCAACGAGCCGACTACCGGTCGTGACCTCGCACGTGCCGCTCTGGACGCCGCGAAAGCCAAAGCGAAGGCCCGCGGAGTTGAACCAGGTGTGCGTCGTGGCCGTATCACCGGAGGAGGGTCCGGTGCGAACGGCCAGAGTTCGCGCCGTCGTCGCTGGTCAGGACCTGGCGCCGACATCCGTGACCCGCAACCGCTCGGCAGGCTCGCCTCCCGGATCGCGGTGGACCGCGGCTGGAACACGCGGCTGGCCAACGGTCAGGTCTTCGGCCACTGGGCCCGGCTCGTGGGTGACGAGGTCGCCGAACATGCCCAGCCGGTCGCTTTGAAGGACGGCGAACTGACAGTGCGCGCCAGCTCGACGGCGTGGGCGACGCAGCTTCGCCTGCTTCAGAGCCAGCTGCTGGCGAAGATCGCGAAAGGCGTCGGGCACGGCGTGGTGAAGAAGATGCGGATACAGGGGCCGACGGCGCCCAGCTGGCGGAAAGGGCCGCGGCACGTCCCGGGGCGTGGACCGCGTGACACGTACGGCTGACCCGACTTGCGCTTCGCCGCGCCTGTGCTTCGGAGACCGTGCCGCCAAAGCCCCGAGAAGCCGCTCAGAGTGCTTCGGATGAGTCAAGACTCTTCTTCGAACGAATTAGCGCGCCTGTGAGCAAATCAGGGGTGTCCTTGCCGCATGTCTGCGGACGCGGCCAAGTACACTGGAGACGAGCGAGCTTCCGCTCGGGGTAGACGAGGAGAATCAACGCCTGTGACCGAGAACAAGAGCGAGTACAACGCGTCGTCGATCACGGTGCTCGAAGGTCTCGAAGCCGTCCGCAAGCGTCCCGGCATGTACATCGGTTCCACCGGTGAACGCGGCCTCCACCACCTCGTCCAAGAGGTGGTCGACAACTCCGTCGACGAGGCGATGGCCGGTTACGCCACCAAGGTCGAGGTTACCCTGCTGGCCGACGGCGGGGTGCGCGTCGTCGACGACGGTCGCGGTATCCCGGTCGACATCCACCCCAAGGAGCAGAAGCCGACCCTCGAAGTCGTGCTCACCGTGCTCCACGCGGGCGGCAAGTTCGACAGCGACTCGTACGCGGTCTCCGGCGGTCTGCACGGCGTCGGTGTCTCCGTGGTGAACGCGCTCTCGACCAAGCTGATCGCCGAGGTCAAACGCGGCGGGCACAGCTGGCGCCAGGAGTACATCGACCAGATCCCCGGTGAACTGCAGGACCTCGGCCCGGCCGAGGACACCGGAACCGTCATCACCTTCTGGGCCGACGGCAGCATCTTCGAGACCACGACGTACAACTTCGAGACGATTTCCCGTCGTCTCCAGGAGATGGCCTTCCTCAACAAGGGCCTGACCCTTTCGCTGCGCGACGAGCGCGTCGCCGACGAAGAGACCGAAGAGGACGCTTCCGGCCAGGCGGCGAGGGTCAAGGAAAAGACCTACTGCTACCCGGGCGGTCTCGAAGACTTCGTCAAGCACATCAACGGCAGCAAGGACCCGATCCACCCCAACGTGATCTCCTTCGAGGCCAAGGGCACCGGCCTCGAGGTCGAGGTCGCCATGCAGTGGAACAACGGCTTCACGCCGTCGGTGTACACCTTCGCCAACACGATCAACACGCACGAGGGCGGCACGCACGAAGAGGGCTTCCGCGCCGCGCTCACCCGCGTCGTCAACGCGTACGCGCGCGACAAGAAGCTGCTCAAGGAGAAGGACGCCAACCTGACCGGTGACGACGTGCGCGAGGGTCTCGCCGCGATCGTCTCGATCAAGCTGTCCGAGCCGCAGTTCGAAGGCCAGACCAAGACCAAGCTGGGCAACAGCGAGGCCAAGACGTTCGTGCAGCAGACGTCGAACGAGTGGCTGGCCGACTGGTTCGAGCGCAACCCCACCGAGTCGAAGACGATCATCAACAAGTCGATCTCCTCGGCACACGCGCGGATGGCCGCCCGCAAGGCGCGCGACCTGGTCCGCCGCAAGGGCGCGCTGGAGATCGGCGGGCTGCCCGGCAAGCTCAAGGACTGCCGCTCGACCAACCCGTCGGAATGCGAGCTCTACATCGTCGAGGGTGACTCGGCGGGCGGTTCGGCCAAGGAAGGCCGCGACTCGATGTACCAGGCGATCCTGCCGATCCGGGGCAAGATCATCAACGTCGAGAAGGCCCGTATCGACCGCGTCCTCAAGAACACCGAGGTCCAGTCGCTGATCACCGCGCTCGGCACCGGCATCCACGACGAGTTCGACCTCGAGAAGCTGCGCTACCACAAGATCGTGCTGATGGCCGACGCCGACGTCGACGGCCAGCACATCACCACGCTGCTGCTCACCCTGCTGTTCCGCTTCATGACCCCGCTGATCGAGCACGGCCACGTGTTCCTCTCGCGGCCGCCGCTGTACAAGATCAAGTGGCCGCGGCAGGAGCCGGAGTACGCGTACTCCGACCGCGAGCGCGACGCCGTCATCCAGGCGGGTGTCGAGGCCGGCCGGAAGCTGCCCAAGGACGACGCGATCCAGCGCTACAAGGGTCTCGGCGAGATGAACGCCGAAGAGCTGTGGGAGACCACGATGGACCCGGCGAACCGGCTGCTCGGCCAGGTCACCCTGGACGACGCCGCGCAGGCCGACGACCTGTTCTCCGTCCTGATGGGCGAGGACGTCGAGGCGCGCCGCTCCTTCATCACGCGCAACGCCAAGGACGTGCGCTTCCTCGACGTCTAGCGACGTCCCGCTCTTTTGTCCCTTTAGGACTGCTCCCACGAGAAGGACCTCATGACGGAAACCTTGCCGCCGGCGCCGGACCACGACCGGATCGAACCGGTCGACATCCAGCAGGAGATGCAGCGCTCCTACATCGACTACGCGATGAGCGTCATCGTGTCGCGGGCGCTGCCGGACGTGCGGGACGGCCTCAAGCCGGTGCACCGCCGCGTGCTGTACTCGATGTTCGACTCCGGCTTCCGCCCCGAGCGCGGGTACAACAAGTGCTCCCGCGTCGTCGGCGACGTGATGGGCAACTACCACCCGCACGGTGACTCCGCGATCTACGACGCGCTGGTGCGGCTCGCGCAGCCGTGGTCGCTGCGGTACCCGCTGATCGACGGCCAGGGCAACTTCGGTTCGCCGGGCAACGACCCCGCCGCGGCGATGCGGTACACGGAGTCCCGGCTCGCGCATCTCGCGATGCACATGCTGCAGGACATCGAAGAAGACACCGTCGACTTCTCCGACAACTACGACGGCCGCACCCAGGAACCCGACGTCCTGCCGTCGCGCTTCCCGAACCTCCTGGTCAACGGCGGTTCCGGGATCGCGGTCGGGATGGCGACCAACATCCCGCCGCACAACCTGCGCGAGGTCGCCGACGGCGTCAAATGGGCGCTGGAGAACTTCGAGGCGACCGACGACGAACTGCTCGCCGCGCTGCTGGTCCGCATCAAGGGCCCGGACTTCCCGACCAAGGCGATGATCCTCGGCACCTCCGGCATCGAGGACGCGTACCGCACCGGCCGCGGTTCCGTGCGCATGCGCGCGGTCGTCGAGGTCGAAGAAGACGCCAAGGGCCGCACGATCCTGGTCGTCTCCGAGCTGCCGTTCCAGGTCAACCCGGACAACCTGGTCGAGAACATCGCGAACCTGGTCCGCGACGGCAAGCTCACCGGCATCTCCGACATCGCCGACGAGTCCAACAGCCGCAGCGGTATGCGGATCGTCGTCACGATCAAACGCGACGCCGTCGCGAAGGTCGTGCTGAACAACCTGTTCAAGCACACCCAGCTGCAGCAGAACTTCGGTGTCAACATGCTGGCCCTGGTCGACGGCGTGCCCCGCACGCTGCGCCTGGACCAGATGATCCGGCACTACGTGAAGCACCAGATCGAGGTCATCGTCCGCCGGACCCGCTACCGGCTGCGGAAGGCCGAGGAACGCGCCCACATCCTGCGCGGCCTGGTCAAGGCGCTGGACATGCTCGACGAGGTCATCGCCCTGATCCGGCGGTCGCCCTCGGCCGAAGAGGCCCGGCCCGCCCTGATGAGCCTGCTCGACGTCGACGAGATCCAGGCGACGGCGATCCTCGACATGCAGCTCCGCCGCCTCGCGGCACTGGAGCGGCAGCGGATCATCGACACCCTGGCCGAGATCGAACTCGAGATCGCCGACCTCAAGGACATCCTCGAGAAGCCCGAGCGGCAGCGGACGATCATCGCCGAGGAACTCCAGGAGATCGTCGACAAGTACGGCGACGACCGGCGCACCAAGATCATCCCGTTCGACGGCGAGGTCTCGGTCGAAGACCTCATCGCCGTCGAGGACGTCGTCGTCACCATCACCCGCACGGGGTACGCCAAGCGGACGAAAACCGATCTGTACCGCTCGCAGAAACGCGGCGGCAAGGGCGTCCAGGGCGCGACCCTCAAACAGGACGACATCGTCCAGCACTTCTTCGTCTGCTCCACGCACGACTGGATCCTGTTCTTCACGAACAAGGGCCGCGTCTACCGGGCCAAGGCCTACGACCTGCCCGAGGCCAACCGCAACGCGCGCGGCCAGCACGTCGCGAACCTCCTCGCGTTCCAGCCCGACGAGAAGATCGCCCAGGTCATCGAGATCCCGAACTACGAGGTCGCCCCGTACCTCGTGCTCGCGACCCGCCGCGGCCTGGTGAAGAAGACCAAGCTCACCGACTTCGACTCCAACCGCGCCGGCGGCCTCATCGCCGTCAACCTGCGCGAAGGCGACGAACTCGTCGGTGCGGTCCTCGCGGCCGCCGAGGACGACCTGCTCCTCGTGTCCGCCGAGGGCCAGTCGATCCGCTTCCACGCCACCGACGAAGCCCTGCGCCCCATGGGCCGCGCGACCTCCGGTGTGCTCGGCATGCGGTTCAACGACGGCGACGAACTGCTCGGCGTCAACGTCGTCCAGCCGGACAAGTTCCTCCTCGTCGCCACCGGCGGCGGCTACGCCAAGCGCACCCCCACCGAGGACTACCCCGTCCAGGGCCGCGGCGGCAAGGGTGTGCTCACCATTCAGTACGACCAGAAACGTGGCAGGCTGGTGGGCGCGGTCATCGTCGACGCCGAAGACGAGCTCTACGCGATCACCTCCAGCGGCGGGGTGATCCGCACTTCGGCCGGACAGGTGCGCAAGGCAGGCAGGCAGACGAAGGGGGTGCGGCTGATGAATCTCGACGAAGGAACCACTCTTCTCGCGGTCGCACGCAACGCGGACGAGCCCTCAGACGTCGCCACTGCAGGTAGTACTGAAGGAGAAGAAGCCCCGGCGTCGGAGCAGGAGTAGACGACGCCCCACGTACTGGGTAAGGACTGACACCTCGTGACACCATCCGAGAAGCCCGAAGCAGGCGGCGCGAAGGCGGGTTCGTCGACCCCGCCTTGGCAGCGTGACAGCGGTGCCGGGGAACCCGAAGGCTCCAGTGAGCAGACGGTCTCGGTGTCTTCGGTCGCCACCGAAGACGTGGCCCACTCGGAACCGAAGCAGGACGCGACAACAGTGACCGACTATCACGGGGTCAGCGGCACCGCCGCGAGAAGGCTCTTCGGCGACAGCGGAGAGGGCGAACCCGCCCCCTCCGCTGTCCCGTCCGCCTCCCGCACCCGCGCCGCCCCCACCGCGCTCCGCCGCCCCGGCCGCGGACCGCGTCGCGCCAGCCTGCAGATCAAACGCTTCGACCCCTGGTCGGTGCTGAAACTGTCCCTCGTCCTCGGCGTCGCACTGTTCTTCGTGTGGCTCGTCGCCGTCGGCGTCCTCTACACCGTCCTCGACGGCATGGGCGTCTGGGACAAACTCAACGGGACCTATTCGTCGCTCGTCGGCGGAGAAGGGGCCGACGCGCCGGCCGACCCGCTGATCAGCGCCGGCCGAGTCTTCGGGATCGCGGCCATCCTCGGCGCCATCAACATCGTGCTGATCTCGGCGCTCGCCACCGTCAGCGCGTTCATCTACAACGTCTCCGCCGACCTCGCCGGAGGCCTCGAAGTAACCCTTTCCGAACGAGAGTGACCCGGTTGCAGGACGCCGCGAGGCGTCCTGTAATCTTCTCCTCGTTCGGGCCCATAGCTCAGGCGGTTAGAGCGCTTCGCTGATAACGAAGAGGTCCCAGGTTCAAGTCCTGGTGGGCCCACCCGATTCGCCCGGTCGTGTTTGCGGACAACGCAAACCTCGATCGGGTGTTTTTCGTTTCTGGGGGTCGAACCCCCAGACCCCCGCCAGGGAGGGCTCCGCCCCCCTGGACCCCCCGGGTGTTGGGGCGCGTGGCCGTTGCGGGTTGCGGAGCATTGCCGTGGGGGATTGGTTCCACGTGGAACGTGGTGCAGTAGCATCGGTGGGTAAGCGGAGCAACTCGGCAGGAAGAGGGGGCTTCTGATGAAGAAGCTGTTGGCACTCGCGGTCATCGCGGGCGGCGTGCTGTTCGTGGTCAAGCGCAACAAGGCCGCCAAGGCTGAGGCCGACCTCTGGCGTGAGGCCACCGCGCCGACCGAGCGCCCGCTCGGCTCCGTTTCCACCAACGGAAGCGCGCCGACCAAGGCCGCGGACGCGTCCCGCAACAACTGAGTTTCCCGCGGGCGGTTATCATGATCGCCTGCGACTCGGGGCTGTAGCTCAATTGGTAGAGCACCGCCTTTGCAAGGCGGGGGTCAGGGGTTCGATTCCCCTCAGCTCCACAGAAAAACGGCTTGGCCAGAGGGTTTCCTCAGGCCAAGCCGTTGTCGTTTTCCCAGGCTTCCACCCGGAAAGTGCTCTCCGCCGCCGCAGACGGCACCGGGAAAACCTGAGCGAAGCCTCTATGACGGGACGCCTCTAAACGAGAACCCGTACAGCGGGGTGATCCGGCTCAGTCCACCTCGGCCGAATCGCGAAATCGAGCAGTAGAAAAGCTACCCGAGCGGTGACATTCGTCACCCGATCCGGATCGCGAAGTCGGGCTCCCAGCCAAGTCAACGCTGCTTACATGGGGGTGAAATTCCGGACAGCGAGGTGACACCATGATCGGTTTCGAAACCGACCTCGACGATCTCAGGGCGTCGAGCAGGGAACTGGGGAAGGCCGCCGACATCGTCAGCGGCGCGCACACCGGGGTGAGAGGGCAAGACGTGCCCGCCCCCGACCCGATCACGGGCGGCTTTCTCCCCGGGATGTTCGCGCCGGACACCGCGTTCGGGAAGACGTTGGGCATGCGTGGCGTTTCGGCGGCGTACGAGGAACACCGCGCCGCGGTCGAGAAGATGCTCGCGAAATTGCACCAGAGCACGCAGGACGCCAGCCACGCACTGGCGCGGGTCGCGGAGCTTTACGAATCCGTCGACGAAGACAACAAGCAGCGGATGAACCGCCTGGCGCACGGGGAACAGGGGTAGCGCGGGGATGGACGGGTACTTCAACGCACTGGACGCGGAGACCGCCTCCGAAGACGGCGGCAACAACGAACTCCTCGAAGGGATCTCCGACGATCTCACCGCGGGCGCCGAAAAGGCCATCGCCGCGACGGATCTCCTTTTCATGCAGTTCTTCGGCGGCGACGTCGATTGGAGCGGCGGGCGGAAAGAGCAGGTCCGAGACTTCTTCCTGGAGTTCTCCGACGCGGAGCTCGTCGGAGAGAACAGCCTGCAGACCATGATCGAGGCTTACGAAGGTCTCTGGAATTCCTTCCAGGACACGAAAGCGCCGCTCGACAGGTCTCTCGCCCTGCTTCTCAAGTGGCGCGGTGAAGGGGCCGAAAGCGCCAAGAGCTACATCCAGGGTTTGGTGAACACCTATGCCCGGGTCGGCACCAAACTCACCGTGCTGGAAGCCGACATCGTGGCCGCGCGCGACGCCATCGCGACCGCTCGGGGAGACCTGAGCAACCTGGCCGCCTCCTACCTGACCGCCGCGGAAAAGTACCGGGACGACAAGGAACGGCAAGACGAATCCGCTCTGCAGAAGGCGCTGGCGGCGACCTTCGCGGCCGCTGTCACCGCCTTGCTCGTGGCGGCCGTGCCACCGGCGGGCGGCCTCACCGCGGCGGCGTTCTTCACCACCGCGAACGGGGTCCAGGTCGCCGGCGCCGCGGCCGGTGCCGGGCTCGCCACCGCGGCCACCGTGCAGGCCGACATCGTCGGGGACAGCCCCGAAAGCATCTACAACAGCTTCCACGATGGCGTGGTCAACATCAGGGAAAGCATGTTCCGGGCGACCGAGTCGCTGATCTCGAAGATCAACGTCGAGATCAACAACCTGCCGATCATCCCCGATCCGCCGGATGTCAGCCCGGGCGAGACCTTCGATCCCGGCAACTTCGAAACGGAGAACACCGACAAGGACACGGAAAAGCGGGTCCGGGACAAGAACGTCGACATCTCGAACGACGGCAAGATCGAGCAGCCGCCGATGGAGCTGTCACCGCTGCCGACGGACTGACGGAGGATCGTGGCCGACAAACCGGCGCCCAAGAAACCGCCCGCCGACCGCCAAGCGATGCTCGAGGCACTGGCCGCCCTGTCGGTGGACGCCTCCTCGCCGGACGGTGCCGTTTCCGTTTCGGTCAACACGGACGGCGTGATGACGCGGCTCAGAGTCGGCGACTCCGCGTCGCGGATGTCGCCCGCCGAGATCGCGGACGCCGTCATGCGGACCTACCAGGAAGCGCAGCAAGGATCCGCGAAACGCAGCGCGGAGCTGATGGCGCCGATCGGCAACGCCGGGTACATCACCGACAGGCTCCGCTGGCGGCTCGGGTTCACGCCGTCGTACCAGGACACGGGCGAACCGGCTTCCCCCGCGCCGCGCCGGGCACTGGCGGAGACGGAGAACGTCGTCCTCAAGGACCGCTCGGAAGAACCGGCCGGGCCGGATCAGGACGAGCAGTCCGCGCCGGCGGAATCCGACGACCAGTACTACGAGCAAGGCCTGCGGTACAACCCTTCCTGGTAGAACGGCCTTGCGCTCAACCGCGCTTCAGTTTGCACCCTGGTCCCGGCGGCGCCACTCCGGCGCCGCCGGACCGGAGGGGTCGTGGTGCGGACAGAACACGAGGGCTCGGTGCTCGAAGCCGGGCAGGCGTTGCGTCGCGGAGAAGTGACCAGCGTCGAACTGGCGGAACGCGCGCTGGCCGTCGCCGACGAACTCGGCGTGTACGTCACCCGGTTCCCCGAGCACGCGCTGGCGTCGGCGCGGCGGGCGGACCGCGAGTTCGCGGCCGGTGTGGATCGCGGGCCGTTGCAGGGAATCCCGCTGGGCGTCAAGGATCTCATCGCCGTCGCGGAGGGGCCGACGACCGCCCAGAGCGTCGTGCTCGACTGGGGGCCGGGCATCGACGCGGCGGTGACGACGCGGGTGAAGCAAGCGGGCGGGGTCATCGTCGGGAAGACCTCGACGATGGAGTTCGGCTGCGGGGTCCCGGACCGCGCCGAACCGTTCCCGATCCCGCGGAACCCTTGGGACACCGAGCGTTGGGCGGGCGGATCCAGTTCGGGGACGGCGAGCGGGATCGCCGCCGGGATGTTCTTCGCCGGGCTCGGCTCGGACACCGCCGGCAGTATCCGGATGCCCGCCGCGTTCTGCGGGGTCACCGGGCTGATGCCGACCTACGGGCGGGTTTCGGGAGCGGGTTGTGTGCCGCTGGCCCACACCCTCGACCGCATCGGCCCGCTCGCCCGTACCGCTCGCGACTGCGCGGCCTTGCTGGCGGTCATCGCCGAAGTTCCTTTCGTGGCACCGGAATTCACCGGTGACCTCGCGGGGCTGCGGATCGGTGTCGTCCGCGAGCACCACTTCCCCGAAGACGCCGACCCCGCGCTGGAGCGTGTTTTCGACGAAACGCTGTCCCTCGCGGAGGACCTGGGGGCCACCTTGGTCGAGGTCTCGCTGCCGTATTGGAACGAGCTGACCACCGCGGTGCTGGTCACCGCGAGCTGCGAAGCCCTCGCCCACCACCGAGCCGAATTGAGCGCGAGGTGGCCGGACTTCGGTGTCTCGACGCGGGGGATCTTCGCGGCCGGGGCACTGGTGTCCGGCGCGGATTACGTTCAGGCACAACGGGTGCGGCAGGTGGTGCGGCAGGAGCTGGCGCACCTCTTCGACGATGTCGACGTGATCGCGAGTCCCGTCGCGTCGATCGGCGCCCCCTTGCTCGACGACGTCGCCGACGAAGCCGGACAGCAGAACGCGGAAGTCTTCGAGAAGATCACGACGCCGTACTGGAACGGCGTCGCGAATCCGGTCCTCGCCATACCGATGGGGCGGACCGGCGGCGGTTTGCCGCTGTCCCTGCAACTCGCGGGCCGCCTCTTCGACGAGGCGACCGTCCTGCGTGCCGGTGCCGCGATCCAGGAGGCGCGATGACCCCGGAACTGATCGATCTCGTGCTGGCCAAGGCGGAACTCCCGGCCGACGAGTCCGACAAACGAGCGCTGGCACGCCTACGCTGGCTGTCCACAGTGGAATCCCTGTACGCGGTGCCGATGGATCGCGGCGTCGCGCCGGTGCCGAACGGGGCACCGGCATGACGCGCCGTCCCGGTGAGGGCGCCGTGCTCGCGCTGGCCTGCTCGGGATCGTTCGTGGTCATCCTCGACGCGACGATCGTTTCCGTCGCCCTGCCCGCGATCCGGTTCGGCCTCGGCTTCTCGTCCGGCGCGCTGACCTGGGTGGTGAACGCCTACACGCTCGCGTTCGCCGGTTTCCTGTTGCTGGGCGGCCGGTTGTGCGACGAATTCGGGGTACGGCGGATGTTCGTGCTCGGGATGAGCCTGTTCACCGTCGCGCGGCTCGCCGCCGGGCTGGCCGCCTCGCCGGAAACGCTGCTGGTCGCCCGGACCGTGCAAGGGTTCGGCGGCGCGTTGCTGATGCCGGTGACGTTGTCCCTGCTGACCACGACGTTCACCGAACCCGAGCGCCGCGCGCGGGCCTTGGGCACCTGGAGCGCGGTGGGCGCGGCCGGTGCCGCGGCGGGGCCGGTGATCGGCGGACTGCTGACCCAGTGGGCGGGCTGGCGCTGGGTGTTCTTCGTCAGCGTCCCGATCGGGGTGGTGGCCGTCCTCGCCGCCACGGTGCTGCCGCCGAGGGATCGAAGCCGCCCTCGCGGCAGGCTGGACGTGCTCGGCGCCGTGCTGTCGACGGCGGGACTCGTCGGCGTGGTCTACGCGGTGATGGGTTCTTCGGCCGATGGCTGGGGAAGCGGGTCCGTCCTGTCGCCGCTGCTCGGCGGGCTCGTCCTGCTCGGTGTCTTCCTGCTGCACCAGCATCGGTGGGCGGACGAACCGCTGGTCGCGCTCGGGATCTTCCGGCTGCGGTCGGTCAGCAGCGGCAACGTGGTGATCTTCCTGCTGGGGCTGGGTTTCCTCGCCAGCCCGATCCTGCTTTCGCTGTACCTGCAGGACGTCCACGGGTATTCGCCGCTGCGGGCGGGCCTGGCGTACCTGCCGGTGGGCGTGGCGATGTTCGCCGGCGCGCAGACGGCGGGCGGGTTGTCGGTGCGGCTGGGACCCCGGCGCGCGACGACGCTGTGCTGCGCGATCGGCGCGGCGGGGCTCGCCGGAGTCGCCGCGCTGACCGGGCCGCACGCCTCGTACGTCGTTTCCGTGCTGCTGCCCGGGATGGTCTTCGGATTCGGGACCGCCGCGGCCTTCACCCCGATCACCGTGGCCGCCACCAGCGGGGTGCCGGAGTGGCAGAACGGCCTGGCCGCCGGTCTGCTGAACACCGTCCGGCAGACCAGCGGCGCGATCGGCCTCGCCGCGTTGACCGCGCTCGCGGCGGCGGTGACCGCGACCTGGCAGACCGGCGGTCCGCCGGGAGAGGCGCAGGTGCACGGCTACACCGCCGCGTTCTTCGCTTCCGCCGTCTGCCTCGCGGCCGCGGCCGTGGTCGCGGCGGTGGCGATGCCGGGACTCAGCTCGCCGCCGCGTGCGCGGGCAGGTCGACCCGGTCACGGAACCACTGGCAGTCCTCAAGGCTCCCCTCGCGGCGGCAGGTGAGGAGTTCGACCAGGTAGTCGTGCGCGGTGTCGAGCCGCGCACGCTCCCGTTCGATCTCGGCGAGCTGACCCGCCACCACCTCACGCCAGCGGTGCTGTTCGGCGAGCAGCTCGGTGATCTTGGACAGGCCGAGCCCGCCGGTCCGCCGCCAGCGCTTGATCATCGCGATGCGATACAGCTGGTCGTCGTCGTAGAACCGCTGCCCCGAACGGCGGGTGGCGGTGATCAGCCCGCGGCGCTCCCAGTAGTGCAGGGTCGAGATCGCCAGCCCGAAATGGTCGGCGGCCTCGCGGACCGGCGTCAAGGAAGTCATGTGATCAGTCTAGGTTAGGTAACCCTAAGAAGTCGCTCGTCGAGCCTCGCGAGGTAGTCGCGGCCGAACTCGCCGTTCTCCAGATCGCGCCACAGCACCGGCGGCAGATCCTGCGCCACCTCGGGCGAACGGGACGCGGCGGCCAGCGCGATGGTCGCGGCGGTGTCGACGTCGCCGGTGAACGCGACGCAGGTGTGGAGCATCCGGGCGAGACCGCCGCCCGCGGCGAGCACGGTCAGCGCGGCGCGGACGCTCATCCAGCCCTGCGGGCCGATCTTGCCCGACCACGGCCGCGCCCAGCCGCCGTGCCCGACGTCCTCGGGAAGGATCCCTTCGACCCACCGCGCGACCTCGGCCGTCGGCCCGAGGCGGTGGTGGCAGTAGTGCACGGCGAGTGCCGCCGCCTGCGCCGCGGCGATCCCGGCCGGGGTGTCGTGCGTGATCCTGGCCTGGAGTTTCGCGTGGTAGAGGACGTCGTCGACGGTCGGCAGGAGCCCGATCGGCCCGGCGCGCATGGCCGCCCCGCTCTTGTCGCTCTGCGGCTGAAGCCGTCGAAGCAGCTCTTCGCCGTCCCGGACCTCGCTGAGCAGCTGATGGAAACGCGGCGCGTAGCCGTCGTGCGGATCGCGGTGATACGCCCGGACGAACTGCTCGGCGAGCATCAGCGGCGTCCACCGGCGCCCGGACACGAGCAGTTCGGCGATCGCGATCGTCATCTGCGTGTCGTCGGTGTAGCGGCCGGCCGGGACGCCGAGCTGGCCGGGATGCGGCACGTAACCGGCCATCGTGTTGTGCTCGGCGACGAAACTCGGGTACGCGTGCTCGAAGGAGCCCCCGTACGCGTCGCCGATGGCCAGTTCGACCAGCATCCGTGCTCCTTCAGGCGGTGAGTCGTGCCGTTTCCGAAGGGAGTTTGCCGTAGGCGTCGCGGTAAAGACCGGAAAACCGGCCGAGATGCGTGAAGCCCCATCGCAGCGCGACGTCGGTGACCGTGCCTTCGGCGCGCCCCTGCGCGATCGCGAGCAGGTCCTGGTGCACGTGGTCGAGCCGGACCCGGCGCAGGTACTCCATCGGCGTCAGCCCGAGTTCCGTCCGGAACGCCAGCTGGAGCGCGCGCACACTGACCCGCGCGGCCATCGCCAGTTCGCCGATCGACACCGGTTCGGCGGCGTGCTCCTCGCAGTAGGTCATCGCGCGGCGCACCGCCGTCGACCTCGGCCGGGGCCGTTCTTCGGCGAGCTCGCCGGACAGCGAATGCGGCTGGGTGTCGAGCAGCCCGTGCAGCAGCAGTTTCTCGAAATGCGAGGCGGCCAGCGGCGACCGGTCGAACAGCCCGGACGCGGCGGTCTCACTGAAAGTCTGGAGCAGGGTGATCCATTGGCCCAGGTCCGAGGTGATCATCGGATCGAACCGCAGGGTCTCCGTCGGCGCCTCGCCGAGCCGTTCGCGCATCGTGTCCGCCATCAGCTGTTTGCCCAGGCGGAGCAGCAGGATGTCGGGATGGTCGTACCTGGTCTGGAACCGCGTCTCCGGACCGGTCACGACGTGCCGCGCCGGGACGATCTCGCCGTCGATCCGGACCTGGCTCCGGCCGCTGAGGGTCACGACGACGGTGTACGCGTCCGGAGTCTCTTCGCCCTGCAAGACGACGTCGGAGTCCAGCGTCAGCTCGTAGACCGACAGGCCGTTGGGGTGGATCCCCGGGATGCGGAGGCCGCTGAGCTGGGAGATGTCGAAGGTTCCGGTGGGCGCGGGGGTGTGCAGCTTGACCGAGTCCGGCGCGAGGAACGCCTGGAAGGTGTGCTCGAGCTCGCCGAAGTCGTCGCCGGTGACCACCGTCGACGCGATCGGAGAACCTTCCGAGAACCGTCTGCGCACCTTTCGATCGTGCCAGGCTCAGGCTGCGCGGTGTCAGCGAATACCCATACCGTGGAGTCATGGCGACCGACAAGCTGCGCGTGGTGGGCACATCGTCAAGGTCTCGACGGATCGCTGCACGGGTCATCGGCGGCCGACGTGCTGGAGCGAACCGGCTGGATGCGCTCGATCGGCGGTTCGGCGCCCTATCTCGGGCTGTTCGCCAGGGCCCGGCTCGATCGCGAGACGGTCGACGCGGACGTCGCCCGGCTCGCCGTCCACGAACTGCCCTCGGCCCGCGGCTGCACCTACGTGCTTCCCTCGGCGGATTTCGAACTCGGCCTGACCGTCGGCGCCGGGGCACCGGCGGGCGAACTCGCGGCCGCGGAGAAGTACCTCGGCGTCACGCAGGCCGAGATCGAGCAGCTGTGCGTCACCGTCGCCGACCTGCTCGAGGCGTCCGCCGAACCGCTCGGCCCGGCCGCGATCAAGGACGCCGCCGGATCGGCGGTGCGCAATCTCGGGGAGGCGGGCCGCAAACGCGGCACCACCACGACGTTGCCGCTCGCGCTCGGCCTGCTCCAGTCCCGCGGCGACATCCGCCGCGTCCCGGTCAACGGGCGGCTGGACCAGCAGCGGTACGGCTATGTCCGCTGGACGCCGTCCCCGCGCGGCGCACTGTCCGATATGGACACCGCGCGGACCGAACTGGCCCGGCGGTACTTCTCGTGGGCCGCTCCGGCGTCACTCAAGCATTTCCGCTGGTTCTCCGGTTTCACCGCGGCGCACGCCAAGAAGGCCGTGGAGCAACTGGACCTCGTGCCGCTGGAAGGCACCGATCTGCTGATGCCCAAGGACCTCGCCGTCGAGTTCGAAGGCTTCACCGTGCCGTCGAAGCCGTCGTACGCGCTGCTCGCCGGGGTCGACGGCATCCATCTGCTGCACCGCGAGATGTCGCGGCTGCTCGACGACGCCGACGTCGAACGACCCGTACCGGGTGGCCGCGCAGGGGAGACGCTGGGCGGCCAGGCGGATCCGCCGAGCCACTTGATCGTCGACCGAGGCCGCTTCGCCGGCCTGTGGGAGTTCGACACCGAGACGAACAAGATCGTCTACCGGTTCTTCGGGGACGAGGACGCCGCGCTGCGCGAGACGGTCTCGGAAACCCTGGAATTCGTCCGTGACCGACTGGGCGACGCCCGGAGCTTCAGCTTGGATTCGCCGAAGAGCCGGGCGTCGCGAGTGGCCGATCTCAGTTCTTGAGCGGTATCAGGCCTTCGCCTCGTTGATCAGGATGTCGACGGCCTTGTCGTTGCGGGCGGTCTGCTCGGGGATCACCGAAGCGGGCGGGTAGAAGCCGTCGAGCCCGCCGTCCTTCGGGTACATCTCGAAGGTGTAGCTGAGGATCTTGTGCTTGCCCCACGCCCAGTCGTTGATGTCGCCGTCGGTGACGTACAGATCGCTGGACTGCTCGGGCGTGTAACCGTTGGTGCCCGCCATCTGCTTGCCGACGTCGGCGAAGCGCTTCGCCTCTTCCTCGTTCAAGCCCGTGTCGGTCGCGTCCTTCGTGTAGCCGTACGGCCAGAGCACCAGCTCGGAGAACGTGTGGAAGTCGATGTGCGCCTTGATCTGCTGCGCGCCGCCGACCACCCGGGAGTCCACGAAGTCCGCGACCGCCTTGGTCTCGGACTCGGAGAACGCCGACGGACCGTGGTAGTCCTCGGCGGACGGGCTGTTGCTCGACCCGCCGCAGCAGTTCCACTTGTAGTCCCAGTTGCGGTTCGGGTCGGTGCCGACCGCGCTGCTGCCCGGCACGGGCTTCCGCGTCTTGCGCCAGCCCTGGTACTCGCCGCCGGAGATGTCGTACTCGGAACCGTCCGGGTTGACGTTCGGGATCACGTAGATCTCGTGCTCGTCGACCATCTTCTTGATGGCCGGGTCGCTCGCGTACCCGCTGGTGAACCGGTTCACGATCCGCAGGCACATCTCGGTGGTGAGGTGCTCGCGAGCGTGCTGGTTGCAGGTGAACAGGACCTCGGGCTCGTCCTCGTCCTTGGCCGCGTTGTCGCTGATCTTCAGGATGTTGAGCTCGCGGCCCTCGTAGGACTTGCCGACGCTGGACAGCGTCGCGATGTCGCTGTGGTCCTTCGCGGCTTTCTGCAGCTCAGCGGTCGTTTCGGCGTAGGTGTGGTACGCCTCGTCGCCCGGCGGGAAATCGCCGGCGACGGCCGCGGTGCCCGCCCGTCCGCTGCGCTGCTTCAGCATGCTGTCGAAGTCGCCGAGCGGCTTCAGGCTGAACCCGTTCGCGCGCAGGCTCGCGGCCTGATCGGGCGTGGCCACGACGGTCAGCGCGCCGCCGCGAGAGCCCGCGACGTCGACACCGGTGCGGGCGACGGCGGTGCGCTTCGCGGAGTCGTTCGCGCCCTCCACCGAGTACAACCCTCTCGCCGGGTCGCCGGTCTGTGCGCTCGCGACGGGCGTCGTGACGGCCAGCAGGGCGAGCCCTGTGGCGGCCAAGGCGCCCCAAATGCGACGGCGTGTGGACATTTCGCCTCCGAACGATCTGGGGACTAGGTGTCGTTCACCGTCGCGAAGTGAACTGTCCACGACAACCCGACGATCGTCGTTCCCAGTTACCGTTTACGGCCACAGGAGTTCTTTGACCCAGATGTCCTTTTCGCGCCGGTAGCGGAGCCGTTTGTGCCGCCGATCGTGGCTCGCCTGCCAGAACTCCACTTCGGACGGCGTCACCAGATAGCGGGTCCAGGTTTCCGGTGCCACGTCCGGATTCTCCTCGACCCAGCGGCGTGCTTCCTCGGCCGCGCGGTCGAGATCGGCCGGATCCTCGAGCACCTGGGACTGCCTGCCGATGAACGCCTCGACCCGGGAAGCGGGCGGACGCGCGGTGAAATCGGCCGCGGACACCTCGGGCGCGGCGAGTTCCACCGGGCCGCGCAAACGGACCTGACGGCCCCGCCCCGGCCAGAAGAACGTCAGCGCGGCGAACGGATTCTTCGCCAGCTGAACACCTTTCGGGCTTTCGAAACTCGTCGCGACCGCCCAGGTGTCGCCGTGGACGTCCTTGAGGATCACGACCCGCGCGTCCGGCATCCCGTCGGCGTCCACTGTGGACAGAGTGACGGCGTGCGGCGCCAGGACGTGCTCCCCGGCTTCGTCGAGCCAGGCGAGAAAAAGCTCGCGAGGACCGGACGTTGAAGCCTCGGTGTCGAAATCCGGAAGCTCCTCGGGAAACGACGGCCAGCCGCGCAACGTGCGCTCCATCAGTACCCCGGCGGACGCTGATGCGGCGGATAGCCGGGCGCGGGCGGCGGATAGTGCGGTGGATGCTGACCCGGCGGCGGACCCTGCGCGGGCGGCGGCCCGACCGGGTACTGCGGCTGCCAGCCGGGAGGCGGCGGAGGCTGATGACCCTGCGGAGGACCCGGCGGCATCGGCGGCTGCTGGCCCTGCGACTGCTGCCACTGAACCTGCTGATAGACCTCGGCGGGCTGCGGGAAGCAGAACGTCAGCTTCGCGTTGACCGACCCCTGCACCGCCGCGCCCCAGAGCTTCCCGCCGACGAACGCGTACATCTGCGCCGCCGAAACGTCGACGGCCACCATGCGCGTCTCGCCGCCGAACTGGTTGCCGGACTTCGCCGACGCGGCCTGCGCGGCGTCCGGGTACACCCGGTCACCGATCAGCCCGGCGATCACCACCGAAGCGGCCGTCCAGCCGACAGTGCCCATCACGTTCGCGCGCGCGTGCTGCGTCGCCAGCCCGGTGAAGTCGTACAACGCGGGCGCGGTCACCTCCGGGATCGCCGCCGCGACCACGCAGTAGTTCATCGTCGACATCATCACCGACTCGGTGAACAGGCCCACGACGGCCGCGCTCGGGCCGATCTGGACGGTGTTCAGCCTGCCCCCGCTGCGCTGGATACGCTCTGCCACCGCACCCAGGTACTGCTCCTTGGTGAGCACTGATGCCTCCTGAAGACCGCTACGCACCGCCATCGTCGCATGAACAGGGCGGATGGATGCGGCGACGCGGTGATCCGATCCGCTTCACCGGACGCCGCTCTGCTTCACTG
The DNA here is from genome assembly GCF_001995215.1 of Amycolatopsis azurea DSM 43854. Classification (GTDB taxonomy): domain Bacteria; phylum Actinomycetota; class Actinomycetes; order Mycobacteriales; family Pseudonocardiaceae; genus Amycolatopsis; species Amycolatopsis azurea. Next base: position 120,793 of record NZ_MUXN01000013.1, on the reverse strand, counting down.
GACCATCATGCGACGTCTTCTGATCTTGCCGCTCGTCGTGCCGCTGCTGGCGGCCTGCGGGCCGACGGAACAGCCGCCGCCCGCGGCGAGCTCACCCACGCCGTCGAACACCCCGGCGCCCCGGATCCCGCCCTCGCCGGAACCCACCGGCAAAGGCCCGTGCCCGTACCTCGGCACCGAGTTCGTCTCGGACGCCAACGGGCAGAAGGTCTCCAAGGTCAAGACCTCCGCGGACCAGCCGCATCCGACCTGCTTCTTCTACGCGCTCAGCGGGAAACTGCAGCTCACCGTGCGGGTGTACGTCGGAGAACCCGCCGTGGCCAAGGCGATGGTCGATCAAGCGGCCCCCATCGACACCTCCAACCCGGCCGACGAACCGGCGGGCTGGAAAGGCGGCTACCAACCCTCCGGAGACGGCGCCGTGTACGCCGTCGCCAAGGGCGGGAACGCGGTAGTCGTGACCACCAACCAGAAGCAGAGCGTCAAGGCACGTACGGTGGCGAAGGAGGCTATCGGTGAGCTGAAGCTCTAGGTAGTGGTATCCACACGTCAGAGTGAAGTTGATCTTGTACTACCCTATGCCGCACGCGCGAGGGTTCGCGGGACCCGGCGCGACGCCAGATCCGGCGGAGGCCGCCATGCGGTGTGGCTCGGCGGCGCAAAAGATCATTTCTCCCCATAAGACAAAAGGACAGGTTTCGTGGCTGACACCCTCAAGGAAATCTTGCTCGACTCCACCCGTCGCCCGGCGGTCGTGAGCGACTTCGAAGGCCTCGTCGACGCCGAGGTTTCGGACAAGGGCGGCGTCTCGGGTGCCGTCGTGAAGACCGGCTTCGCCGCCGTCAAGAAGATCAAGCCGGGCATCATCCCCTCCGCCGTCGACGCCCTGCTCGACGACTTCACCGGTGCCCTCGAGCCGTTCTACGGCGACTACAAGGCCAAGGGTGGCAACGACTTCGGTGCCTACCTGGTCGGCCGCGGCGACGAGGCCGCCGACGCGCTCCTGTCGGTCACCGACGCGCGCGCCGACAAGAGCAGCCGCGACAGCATCAAGAAGGTCTACTCGAAGCTGCGCCCGAACGGCAAGAAGAACGTCGAGGAGGCCCTTCCCCGCCTCGGCCAGCTGATCGACAAGCACGCGGCTGCTGTCTGATCGAGCGCTGACGAAAAACGCGCCGAAGGGGCGTCGACCCGCTTCCCACTCACGTGGGCGGGGAGGCGCCCCTTTTGCCGTGTATCAGGGGGTTGCGCCGACTACTCGGAGCAGGGTGGTGCGTAGTGCGTCCGCCGCTTCGTCGCCGGACATCCGGCCGGAGCCGGCTTCCTCGCCGGCGGCATGACCGAGACCGACGACGACCGCGACCAGCCAGCCGGTCGGCAGCCGGTCGTCGAACTCACCGGTCGCCTTGCCGCGCCGGATGACGCGTTCGAGCCGGTCGGCGATCGGTGAATGGCGTCGCGCGTCGTCGTCCGCGTTCGCGGGAACGGAATCGATCTTCCGGAGCAGCGCGGGATACCGCCCGGACGTCCGGCGGGCGGCCTCGATCAAGCGCATCAGCGCGTCCGCCGCCGGGCCTTCGTCGAGTTCCGCCGCGTCCATCTCGGCGACGGCCTCCTCGGTGATCCGGTCGAGCACCGCGGTCAGCAGTTCCCCGCGTGACGGGAAATGGGCGTAGACCGTCTGCCGGGTCACGCCCGCGTCGGCGGCGATGGCTTCGACGCGGCTTGGAGCAGGAGCGTCATGGAGCCCTTCAACGGCATCGACCCGAAGAAGTTCATCGCGGATTTCCACCGGTCCTACCACGACGACCTGGTGAACAGCGACGAAGACGCGGGCATGATCGTCGATCGCTATCACACGCCGGACATCGTGCAGATCGCCGACGGGCACCGGATGGACCGGGACAAGCTCATCGAGCACGCCCGCCCGGTCCGCAAGAACCGGCCCGCCGGGCGCTGGGAGGTGCACGAAGCCGTCGCGACCGGAGACCGGATCGCCGCGCGGAGCACTCTGCACGTGACGAACCGCAAGAGGGACCTCACTTTGGAGGTCTACTTCTTCGGGCAGTTCACCCCGGACGGCCGGATGCGCCGGGGACACATGCTCACCCGCACTGTTCCCGAAGCATGAAAGGGCCGCCCAGTGACCTCGTGAGTCACTGGGCGGCCCTTCGCGACAAGCAGAAGAGGGTGAGGCGTCAGTTCTTCTTGTCAGCGGAGCTGGCGCTCGAAGCCTGGTGCCCGTTCTTCGGGGCGGCGGGCTTCGGAGCCGCGGACTTGGCCGCACCCGAACCCCCGGCCGGACCGGAAGCGGCGGGCTTCGCGGCGGCGGGCTTCGGAGCGGCCGCGGCCGGAGCGGCGGGCTTCGCGGGGGGAGCGGGCGGAGCCTTCGGCGGCGCGGGCGCGACCGGCGGCTCCTGCTTCGAACGCAGCGCGTAGGCGGCACCGGCGCCGACGACCGCGATACCGACGACCCACGGCCAGCGACGACGCTTGCGCGTCCCCTTGGCAGCGGTCTTCGCCTCGACGAGCGCGGCCTTGAAGTCCTTCTTCGCGGCCTTGAAGTCCTTCTTGCCCCGGCGCTTGGACTCGCCGGCCGACTTCGCGGCCAGGATGGCGGCCTTGCGGGCCTTCCTGCCCGGCTTCCGCATCTCGGAAAGCCTGGCCAGCGCCTCCTTGCGAGCCGCCTTCGAGCTGCGCTTGAGCTCCTTGCGGGTCAGTTCCGTCTTCTTCGCGAGCTTCTTGCGCGCGCGACGGCTGGTCTTAGCGATCTCACCGGCGCTCTCGGAGAGCTTCTGCTCGGCTACCTCGACGGCGTGGGCGGTGGCTTCCTTACCCGCCTCGACGGCACGTTTGCGCAGGCCGAGCGCGCCGGCCTTCGCCGACTCGCTCACCGAATCTGCGGCCCGGGTCATGGCCTTCACCTCATCAATCGTTTTGATTCTGCTTCGTTGCTTGTAACCTATCGTGCCCCTTTTCCCCAGATCTTGCCGCAGATGGCACGATGAAGCTCGTGACTGAAAGCAAGGGATCCCTCATTGGTGGCGCGCTGAAGGCCACTCTGCACACCAACCAGGGTGACATCAACCTGAACCTGTTCCCCGACCACGCGCCGAAGACCGTCGCGAACTTCGTCGGGCTCGCCGAGGGCAGCAAGGAGTACACCCAGCCCAACGCGCAGGGCGAGAACTCGGGCCCGTTCTACAACGGGTCGATCTTCCACCGCGTCATCGACGGCTTCATGCTCCAGGGCGGCGACCCGACCGGCACCGGCCGCGGTGGCCCCGGCTACAAGTTCGGCGACGAGTTCCACCCGGAGCTCCAGTTCTCCAAGCCGTACCTGCTGGCCATGGCCAACGCCGGACCCGGCACCAACGGCTCGCAGTTCTTCATCACCGTCGCGCCGACGACGCACCTGAACTTCAAGCACACCATCTTCGGAGAGGTCGCGGACCAGCCTTCCCGCGACGTCGTCGACGCGATCGGCCGCACGGCGACCGGTCCGGCGGACCGTCCGCTGCAGGACGTCGTCATCGAGAAGGTCACCATCAGCCGCGAAGGCTGACCAAAGAGCCTGTTACGGGGGATTTCGGTAGGTTGGTGGCATCGTGAGCCAACCACCGAATCCCCAGTACCAGCAGGCCGCCATGCCCGGTTGCTGGTGGCACCCGAACCGGCCGACCGGGCTGAGCTGCGCGCGCTGCGATCGTCCGGCCTGCCCGGATTGCCTGCGTGAGGCCGCCGTGGGCTTCCAGTGCACCGACTGCGTCCAGGCGGGCCGCCAGCAGGACCGCGCCCAGCAGAGGCAGTACCGCGACGCCGGCTACGGCGCGCGCACCCTCGCCGGCGTCCAGCAGCCTCGGACCGCCGTCGTGACGCCGGTCCTCCTGGCGCTCAACGTCGTCATCTTCTTCATCACGGTCGCGCAGTCCGGCAGCATCTCGGACAACAACTTCTCGGCGCTCTTCCAGCTCGGTGAGCTGTCGAATCCGCCGACGCTCGCGGCGGGCGAGTGGTGGCGGATCTTCACCTCGGGATTCCTGCAGTACGGCCTGCTGCACATCGCGAGCAACGCCTTCTCGCTGTGGTTCGTCGGACGCCCGCTGGAGACCGCGCTCGGCCGCGTCCCGTTCACCGCGCTCTACTTCGTGTCGATGCTCGGCGGGTCGGCCGCGAACCTGGTGTTCACGGACCTCGACGCCGCGCCGGTGGTCGGCGCGTCCGGCGCCATCTTCGGGCTCATCGGCGCGTACACGGTCATCGTCATCAAGCTCAGGCTCAATCCGAGCTGGCTGCTGGTGATCCTCGGCCTGAACGTCTTCATCACCTTCCAGGTACCGGGTATCTCGATCCTCGCTCACGCGGGTGGTTTCGTCGCCGGTCTCCTGGCGACCTTCGCGCTGCTGTACGCCCCAGAGAAGAACCGGGTGGGCTGGCAGATCGGCGGGATCGCGATCGTCGTCGTGGCGATGATCGGGCTCATCGTCTGGAAGGACGCGCAGACGGTCTCCGCGTACTGCGAATTCGGGAACTACCGAGGTCAGACCGCCTACCTCTGCTACCGGACGTAGCCGCGCTTCCCCTGAGTGGGTTATCCGAAAACCCGGTGGAGAAGCAACGTCATTGGGTACCTTCAGGTTGATCATCAACATCGTCAACTTGGGGGTTGAGATGAAGATCCGGAAAGCAGCAGCTCTCGTCGCCGTCGCCGCACTGGCGTCGGCCCTGGCGCCCTCGGTCGCGCAGGCCGGGCAAGCCGCCGAGACCTGTCAGACCTACACCAAACGCTATTTCCTCGGCTCGGGCAGCGCGATCACGCTGCGTGTCGCCTACGTCGATTCGGCGTTGAAAATTTGCTTCGGGGAATCCGGGGTCACGTCGTCGGCGGCGACGCAGACCGTCGGCACGACCGGGCCGGGCGCGGCCACCGGCTGGGAGATCACCGCGGGCCAGGCGGTGGTGGAGGACCAGCGGCCCCGGCACGTCAAAGCGAAGTTCAGCGGGTCCCTGCGGACCTGCGTCGTCAAGATCAACCCGATCTGCTCGCCGGCGTCGCCGTACGAGATCTTCGGGGAGTACGCGCCGCCCGCGGTCGGCCCGGCCGTTCCGGGCTGGTCACACGGCCCTGACGGCAACGTCCACTACTACGACAACGCCTGACCCTTGAGGGCGGTGAGGACGTCCAGGACGTCTCTGGGGTCCTCGCCGAGGTCGATCCGGCCGAACACCAGCAGGTGTTCGCCGGATTCGACCTCGAGGGTCAGGCTGTCCCGGCCGAACCGACGCGTGGTGCGCAGCCGGAGCCGGGCTTCGGACCAGGAGTAGCGGTGCGCGCCGCCGACGGTCCTGGCCAGGATTCCGTCGGGACCGGCGGCCAGCCGGGGACGGAGCAGGGTGCCGTGCAGCGCGAGCGCGCCGACGGAGAGCATCGCGACCCCGGTCAGGACCGTGCCGCCGACGTCGCCGCCGATGACCAGCCACGCCACGCCTGCCAGCAACAACAGGGTGATCGCCCAGGCCACTACCACAACGTTCCGCTGCGGCGCCCACGAGGTGGGGTAGTTATCCACAGGGGTTATCCACACTGGGGATGAGTCACACCGGTGTAATTAGGCGTCAAGTCGCCATCCGGGGTAATGCTCACCGCCACCGCATCGTCATGAGCAGACCCGCGATCATCAGCACGAAGCCGATCGCGAAGTTCGTGTTGCCCAGATCCGCCATGAAGGGGATCTTGTCGCCCGCGATGTAGTTCACGACCAGCCACAACAGGCCGATCAGCATGAGGCCGAACATCACGATCTTGTAGAACAGGTTCGACGGGCCCGCGGCCTTGACCTTCACCGGCGTGCGGCGGTCGGTCGGCGGGGTGTACGCCGTCTTCTTGCGGACCTTGGACTTCGGCATCGTGTTCCTCGCGTACTGTTCGGCATCCCTGGTGGCGATGACCCGCTTTCGGGTGCGCAACCAGCGCCACGTGCACACGTTAACGTAAACGAGCGCCGCTGGGCACCGTCCGGGACCGGTCGATTTCCCGCACTGTGACAATGGTGTCACAGACGGTTCGACACTGTGCCGGTCCGGCACCGGGGCTGGTTCGACACTGCGGCTTGGTTCGAGACTGAGGAGCTTTGCGTGGCTGAGCGGGAAGAGCCGGGCGGGGACCGTCGGCGGTACTCCGGACGCCCACCCGGCGAGGGCCGTCCGGCCCCCCGGCGTAGGCCGGAGGAAGGAACTTCGCCCCGTCGCGCCCCGGGAGAGGCGCCGACGCCTCGCCGGAGGCCGCCGGAGGGCAGGTCGTTCGACGGACCGCCGCCGCGTCGCCGGACCGACGCGCCCCCGCCTCGCCGTCGCCCCGCGCCCCCGCCGGGGTCGACCGAGGAGACCGTCATCTTCGAGCCGGTCGGCGGTGACGTCGCGACCGAGGAACGCCCGCCGCCGCGGGAACTGGGCAAGGGCGGCGCCGCCGTCCGCACCGTCGGCGAGCTCCTCATCACCGCCGGTCTGGTGGTGCTGCTGTTCATGGTCTACGAGGTCTACGTGACCGACCTCTTCTCCGCGGGCAAGCAGTCCGAGGCGAGCACCGAGCTGGACGGCGAGTGGGGCAAGGACCGGACGCTGCACCCGGAGCTGGTCGACGGGAAGGCGTTCGCCAGGATCCACATCCCGGTGTTCGGCGCCGACTTCAACTTCACCATCCAGGAAGGCACCACCGAGGCCGCGCTCGAAGTCGGCCCGGGGCACTACAAGGGCACCGCGCTGCCGGGCGAACCGGGCAACTTCGCGGTCGCCGGGCACCGCGTCGGCAAGGGCGCCCCGTTCAACGACCTGGACAACCTGAGTTCGTGCGACCAGATCGTCATCGAGACGCAGACCGACTTCTACATCTACAAGGTGCTGCCGTACAAGGACGAGGTCGAAGGCTGGGCCGCCGGCAAGGGCGCCGAGCCGAAGTGCGACAAGGTCGGGACCCTGCGCGACCCCAACGCCGCCGACGGCGGCCCCTACGGCGAGACCAACGGCCGCCGCATCGTGTTCCCGACCAAGGGCGAAACGGTGAACCCGGTGCCGTACAAGGATCCGGAGATCCTGCCGAAGGCCGAGCAGGTCTCGCTGCTCACGCTGACCACCTGTCACCCGCAGTTCTCGGCGAAGGAACGGCTCATCATCCACTCGGTGCTGACCCAGCAGGTGCCGAAGAACCAGGTCGGCTCCTACGCCGAACTGCTCCCCAAGATCTCGGAGGCGCGCTGATGTACGGCTGGATCTGGCGCAAGCTGCCAGGCCCGTTCGCGGTGAAGCTGGCGACGGCGGTCGTGCTGGCGCTCGGGATCGTCGCTCTGCTGATGTTCGTCGTCTTCCCGTGGCTGGAGCCGCGGCTGTGGTTCAACGAAGTGAGCGTCCAGTAAGCCCGCGGTTCGGCGTCTTCCTCGTCTCCGGGCGGTTTCCGGGCCAGGAGGACGCCGATGTCCTGCGCCGCTCGGTCGACGCCGCGATCGCCGCCGAACGGGCCGGCTTCGACGACGTCTGGTTCGCCGAGCACCACTTCATGCCGTACGGCGTCTGCCCGTCCGCGATCACGCTCGCCGCGCACGTGCTCGGCCGCACCGAGCGGATCGAGGTCGGCACCGCGGTGAGCGTGCTGTCCATCGCGCATCCGGTGGCGCTGGCCGAGCAGTGGTCGCTGCTCGACGCGGTTTCCGGCGGACGGCTGTGGATCGGTGTCGGCAGGGGTGGGCCGTGGCAGGACCTGGAGGTGTTCGGCACCGGGGCGTCCCGCTACGAGACGGGATTCGAGGAGAGCCTCGACCTGCTTCTCGCGGCGATGACGTCGAAGACCGTCTCGGCCGACGGCGATCATTTCGCGTTCCGCGAGGTGCCGATGGTGCCGCGGCCGGAACGTGCTCCCCGGATGGTCGTGGCCTGCGGCGACGCCCGTTCCGGCGCGGTCCGGCTCGCCGCGGATCGCGGGCTTCCGATGCTGCTCGGCCTGCACACCGACGACGACGGCAAGATCGAAACCCTCGCCGCGTACGGGGATTCCGCCGCCGGGCACATCTCGACGGTGATGTGCCAGGTCGGGGACGACGCGCTGGAAGTCGTGCGGTCCGCGTTGCCGGGCTCTCTCAAAGAGGGTTTCGCCGGACACGTCTATCTCGACGGCAAGAGAGGGCTGGACAAGGATCCGGTGTCCTACACGGACAGGCTGTGCGAGATGCACCCGATCGGCGGAGCCGGGTACTGCGTCGACAAGCTGGGAACGAGCCTCCGGCGCACCGGGGTCTCCCACGTGATCATGATGGTGGAAGCGTCCGGTACGCCGGAGGGAACGCTCGAGAACATCGCGCGGATCGGGGAAGAAGTACTACCCGCGCTGCGCGGCGGCTAGCAGTCGCGGAGTTCCGGGCTCTGGTTCAGCAGCTGGCCGCGGACCGAAACGAACGCGCGGTAGCGGTCACTGTCCACTTGGGACTTCTTGAACACGGCTACGCGGTGGCAGTTCTGGAACGCCAGCTTCACCCCGAAGTGCCGTTCCAGTCCGCCGCGGATGGCGTCCGAGGCCAGCGCCCGCAGCAGCTGGCCGCGTTCGGCCTCGCTCGGCGGCGGCGTCTCGTTGTCGGCGAACCCGTCGGCCGCGCCCTCGGCCTCCGCGATGACACCGGTGATCACGGTCCAGGCGTAGGGCAGGGATTCCCGGACACAGGCTACGAATTCGGCGTCGGAGACCTCCCCGCGCTCGGCTTTCTCCAGCAGCGCGGGCGATACATCCAGAGACATCGGACCTCCGAGAGAGACGCGGTGAACGTGGGCCGTCTTCCTGACTACCCACCCGGGGCCCGAGTCACAAGAGAAAACGATGATCATCACCACTTTGGCGGAAGCGGTCGTCACTCCCATCGAAAGAGCTTCGCCGCCAGGACGCAACTGCCCACCGCGAAAGCCGCCAGAACGGCGAGTTGCAGCGGCTGGGCGCCGGTGCCGGTCCAGGCGTCCTCCATGGCCTTGACACCCGGCGGGACGTACGCGCCGATGTCCTGGACGACCGTCGGCAACAGCGGACGCGGCAGGTAGACACCGCCGAGGAACATGATCGGGACATAGGCGATCATCGCGATCCCGCCCGCCGCGCGGCCGGTCTTGGCGACCGACGCGGCGATCAGCCCGATACCGAAGATCGCCGTCGTGCCGAGCGTGAACGCGAGCAGGAAGCCGAGCGGATGCCGTGGTCCGGGGACGCCGAAGACGGCCGAGCCGAGCACGATCATCAGGCCGGTTCCGGCGATCGTGACGGTGACGTTGATGATCAGCTGCGCCACCAGCAGTTTCGCCGGATGCACCGGTGTGGTGGCGAAGCGGCGGAGGATGCCTTGTTCGCGGTAGGCCGCGATCACCGCCGGGATCGCCTGGAGGCCCATCAACGCGATGGTGAGCACCACCAGCGAGGGCACCCAGGCGTCGATGAACCGCATGCCCGGGGTCTTCTCGCTCTCCGTCCGGAAGGCCGGGATGGCACCGAGGCCGAGCAGCAGCCCGGTCGGAAGCACCAGCCCCGAGACGACCCAGATCGGCGAGCGCAGGGCGAGCTTCGTTTCGGTGAGCGTGATCTTGGTGAGAGTGTTCACTGTTCGTCTCCCGTTTCAGTCGCGGCCGGTCAGGGTCACGAAGGCGTCGTCCAAAGAGGTCTTCCCGGTGCGGTCGCGAAGTTCGAGCGGGCTGCCGGTGGCGACCACGCGCCCGGCGTCGAAGATCGCGAGGCGGTCGCAGAGGCGTTCGGCCTCGTCCATGAAGTGCGTGACGAGCAGGACGGTGACGCCGGTGTCGCGCACGCCCTCGACGAGCTTCCAGGTGTCGCGGCGGGCGTGCGGGTCCAGTCCGGTGGTCAGCTCGTCGAGGACGGCGACCTCGGGGCGGCCGACCAACGCGAGCGCGATCGAGACGCGCTGCTTCTGGCCGCCGGAGAGCTTGCCGAAGTACTTGTTCCGCTGCCCGGTGAGACCCAGCTTCTCGAGCAGGTCACCGGGGTCGGCGGGGTTGGCGTAGAAGGACGCGTAGAGCTCGAGCGCCTCCTGGACCTTGAGCTTTTCCGGCAGGCGGCTCTCCTGGAGCTGGGAGCCGAGGCGCTGACGGAGGGCGTCGTGGTCCTTGCCCGGGTCGAGGCCGAGGACCGAGATGCTGCCGGAGTCCGGCGTGCGCAGCCCTTGGAGGCATTCGACGGTGGTGGTCTTGCCGGCGCCGTTGGTCCCGAGGATCCCGAAGATTTCGCCCTGTTCCACGTGGAACGAAACGTCGTCGACCGCGACGTGCTCCCCGTACGTCTTGCGGAGGTTGGTGACTTCGATGAGTGGCATGCGAAAAACGTTATGGCGCAACGTGTCTGGTCAGAATGGCGCTGGAACCACAACCGGGGTGGGGCTGGACCCACCCCCTTCGTGGGGCTGCGGCCACTGCTTTCCGGCCGGTCGGTGCGCGAGACTTCTCGCATGATTCGGAAGTACCTCACCTCGGTGCGCCGCGGCTTCGCGCTCGCGGCCCTCGCGCTGGTGAGCTGGCTCGACCTCCTGCTCGAACTGGTGGGTTTCTGCCTGCTCTGCGTCGGGCTGGTCTTCGCGTACACGCTGGCCCTGGAGGGGACGCGTCCACGCGCCGCGCTGACCCGGCGGCTGGCCGGACGCTGGTGCGGTGTCGAGGTCGAGCCGCCGTACCGGCCCGCCCCGCCGGAGCCGGAACGCGAGCGCGACGGCTGGTACCGCGACGGGAACAACCTGTTCAAGCGATCGTGGTTCCTGCGGTGGACCAAACGGTTCGAATGGATCTCCGACGACCCGGCGACCGGCCGCGACCTGGGCTGGCAGCTGTGGAACCCCTTCGCGGGACTGCTGCTCGTGCCCGCGGTTCTCGTGGCCGGGCCGGGTGCGCTCCGGCTGTACGGGAAGTGGACACGGTGGTGGCTCGGCCCTCGCGCGGCTCGCACGGGAGGCGGCTGGGTCAAGACGAGGTTGAAGGCGCTCGGGTTCCAGCTGGGCTTGGCCGGCCTCTCGGTCGTGCAGCTCGCGATGGCGATCCCGACGCTGCCCATGCTGGCCTTCGGCTTCGCGCCACTGTTCCCGACACTGGTCGTCGCCGGCCGGTCGGTGACCGACACCCTGCGCCGCGAGGCCAAGAACTGGACCGGCGTCCGGATCGACCGGCCGTATCTGCCGGAGCCGTCGTTCCCGGTGCCGCGGGCGGACGGGATGTACCAGCGTGGGCGGCAGCTTTACGACACACCGTGGTGGCCGGCGCGGCTCGACCGTTGCCGCTGGGTGATCCGGGACCGCGCGACCTGGCGTGACATGGCGGCCGCGGTGGTCAACTCCGTGGTGCTGTCGCTGATGGCGGTGCCGACGGCGGCGCTGGTGTTCTTCGGTTTCTGGGGTTTCCTGTCGCTGTGGGTCTTGCGGCCGATCGCCCACTGGATGGACATCTCGTGGTCGCTGTTCGGCCTGTCCGAGGCGACCACGCATTGGCAAGCGCTCGCGCTGACCCCGGTGGTCGTGGCGGCCTTTGTCGCCGGGCTGCTCCCGGCGCCGTGGCTGGCCCGTAAGGGGGCGCAGTTCGCGAAGCTGCTTCTGGGACCGACGGAGGCTTCGCGGCTGGGACAACGCGTCGAACGGCTGAAGCAGACGCGGACGGACGCGTCGGTCGTGCAGGCCGCCGAGCTGCGGCGGATCGAACGGGACCTGCACGACGGGGTCCAGTCGCGGCTGGTCGCGATGGGGATGAAGCTGGGTGCCCTCGAAGCGCTGATCGACAGCGATCCGGCCGCGGCGAAACGGCTGGCCGCGGAGCTGCGGCAGACGTCGTCCGAGACGCTGACCGAACTGCGGCTGCTGGTGCGTGGGATTCATCCGCCGGTGTTGTCCGAGCGCGGTCTCGGTGACGCCGTGCGGGCGATGGCGCTGGACAGTCCGCTGCGGGCGTCCGTGACCGGTTCTCTTCCGCGCCTCGAACAACCTGCCGAGGCGTGCGCGTACTTCGCTGTCAGCGAGCTGCTGGGCAACGCGGCGAAGCACGGTGAGGCGCGGCGGGTGTCGATCGAGCTGGGTTACGACGACGGTCTGCTGCGGGTCGAGGTGACCGACGACGGGAAGGGCGGCGCTAACGCGGCCCGGGGTAGCGGGATTCGCGGGATCGAGCGCAGGCTGGGCACGTTCGACGGTACTTTTGCGCTGACCAGCCCGCTCGGCGGGCCGACGAAGGTGACCATGGAGATCCCGTGCCAGCTCGACCCCGATGCGTCGTCGCCGAGGACCAGTACCTCCTCCGAGACGGGCTGACGCATCTGTTGACCGCACACGGTTTCGACGTCGTCGAGGCGGTCGGGACCGGGCCGGAGCTGGAACGGGCGCTGCGTTCGCATCGGCCGGACGTGTCGGTCGTCGACGTCCGGATGCCGCCGACGCTCACCGACGAAGGCCTTCAGGTCTCGTTGGCGGTGCGGCGCGACATCCCCGGATTGCCGATTCTCGTGCTGTCGCAACATGTCGAGCAGCTCTACGCGCGGGAGTTGCTGGCCGACGGCGCCGGCGCGATCGGATATCTGTTGAAGGACAGGGTCTTCAACGCGGACCAGTTCATCGACGCGGTGCGCCGCGTGGCGGGCGGCGGGACCGCGATGGATCCCGAGGTGATCGCGAAACTGGTGGCGGGCAACGCTTCCGACCCGCTCGCCGCGCTGACCCCGCGCGAACGCGAGGTGCTCGAGCTGATGGCCGAGGGGTGTTCCAACGCCGCCATCGCCGGGCGGCTGCACTTCAGCGAGGGCGCGGTGGGGAAGCACACCGCGAACATCTTCGCGAAACTCGGCATCGTCGCTTCGGACGACACGAACCGCCGCGTTCTCGCCGTCCTGGCCTACCTGGGCTCCGGCGAGTCGTGATGCGCCCTGGAACACGCGAGTCACGCCCCCAATCACGCGAGTTTCGCTTCTGATCACGCGAGTCACGCCTCCGGGACGACACACGGCGTATCCCGGCCGCAGGCCGTGTCGTCCATCCAGCCACGCGTGTCGTCCGTCTGATCACGCATGCCGTCCGTCTGATCACTACCCACCCCCCGAAACGCCAAGAAGGACCCCACACCGGTGGGGCCCTCCATGACTTTCCCGACAGTTGTCCACAACCCTTCCCGGCTGTGGACAACCCCGTCTGACCAGCCCTTTTCCCGCTCCCGGCCGGTAGACTGGGTTCGGGGCCGCCCCCTGGGACGGGTGGGGGGCTGGGTAGGTGAGTTAAGAGCGCGAGATGCGGGTCATTTCGTCGCGTTCGACGACCTTGACGCGTTCCCGGCCGTGCGGGACGCCGAGGGACTTCTCGTGCGCGTCGAGTTTGCCCCAGCCGTCCCAGGTGGTGAAGGGGACGCCGCGTTCGGTGAGGAACCCGAGGATCGCGTCGGGGTCGTCCACCGCGGGGGCGGTGAGGTTGTCGGCGTCGGCCAGGAGGCTCGCGATCGTTTCGGCCGCGTCGCCCTTGGTGTGGCCGATGAGGCCGACGGGGCCGCGTTTGATCCAGCCGGTCACGTAGACGCCCGGCACCTGGTCCTCGTCGATGTCCAGCACCCGGCCAGCCTGGTTCGGCACGGTCCCGGTGGTGTGGTCGAACGGGATCTCCGGCAGGTGCGAGGACAGGTAGCCGACAGCGCGGTAGACGGCCTGGACGTCCCAGTCGTGGAATTCGCCGGTGCCGCGCACGTTGCCGTCACCGGTCAGTTCGGTGCGCTCGGTCCGCAGCCCGGTCACCTTGCCGTCCTCGCCGACGATTTCGCACGGCGAGTGCAGGAAGTGCAGGTGCAGCCGCTTCGGCCGGTCGCCCTGGTCACGGATCGCCCACTCCTGGAGCGTCTTCACGACCATGTCGATCTGCTTCGACGCCCGCAGCGCGGCGATGCTGCCCTCGTCGAACTCGATGTCCTCGGGGTTCACGATGACCTCGACGTTCGGCGAGTGGTCCAGCTCGCGCAGCTCCAGCGGCGTGAACTTCGCCTGCGCCGGGCCGCGGCGCCCGAACACGTGCACGTCGGTGACCGGGCTCGCCTTCAGGCCCTGGTAGACGTTGTCCGGGATGTCGGTGCTCAGCAGCTCGTCCGCGGTCTTCGCGAGGACACGGGCCACGTCGAGCGCCACGTTCCCGACCCCGAGGACCGCGACCGAGGTCGCGTTCAGCGGCCAGGTCCGCGGCACGTCCGGGTGCCCGTCGTACCAGGAGACGAAGTCCGCGGCGCCGTAGCTGCCGTCGAGGTCGATCCCGGGGATGTCGAGCGCGCGGTCGGCCATGGCGCCGGTCGAGAAGATCACCGCGTCGTAGAACTGGCGCAGGTCGTCGAGCTTCAGGTCGGTCCCGTAGTCGACGTTGCCCAGCAGTCGGATGTTCGGCTTGTCGAGGACCTTGTGCAGGGCGGTGACGATGCCCTTGATCCGGGGGTGGTCGGGCGCGACGCCGTACCGGATCAGCCCGAACGGCGCCGGCATGCGCTCGAACAGGTCGATCGTCACGTCGGCGTCGGACTTGTCGAGGATGTCGGCGGCGTAGATACCGGCCGGACCGGCACCCACGATGGCTACACGAAGAGAACGGCTCACCCCTACCACGGTAAGTTAGGTTGCCCTAACAATCATTGTGATCTGGCGTACGGTCCACCTGGTGGGAGCCGCTAAGCTGGCTTCATGCGCGTGCTCGTCGTCGACAACTACGACAGTTTTGTCTACAACCTGGTCCAGTACCTGGCCCAGCTCGGCGCCGACTGCACCGTCTGGCGCAACGACGTGGTGGACATCGACAAGCTCGCCGAGTTCGACGCGGTCCTCGTCTCTCCCGGCCCCGGAACCCCGGAACGCGCTGGTCAGAGCATGGACGTCATCCGGGTCTGCGCCGAGAAGCGCATCCCGATGCTCGGCGTCTGCCTCGGCCATCAGGCCCTGGGTGTCGTCTTCGGCGCCACCGTCGACCGTGCCCCGGAACTGCTGCACGGCAAGACCAGTCAAGTCCACCATTCGGGCGACGGAGTCCTCGCCGGTCTCCCGTCGGAATTCACCGCCACGCGGTACCACTCGCTGACCGTTTTGCCGGAAACCATCGACGGCGCCGTGTTCGAGATCACAGGCCGCACCGAGTCCGGTGTCGTGATGGGCATGCGGCACCGCGAGCTGCCGCTCGAAGGCGTCCAGTTCCACCCTGAATCCGTGCTCACCCAGGGCGGGCACCGGATGCTGGCGAACTGGATGGCTTCGGCCGGGCACCCGGTCCCCGACGCCACGGTCAACGAACTCGAACAGGCCACCCGCGCGCTGCAGAAGGCCGCTGCTGCGTGACCTCGCTGATCCGGCTCGAAGGAGTCGGTAAGCGCTACGGACGCGGCGAGCCCGTGCTCGTCGATGTCGACCTCGATGTCCCGGCGGGCCGCGTGATCGGCGTCCTCGGCTCGAACGGCTCGGGGAAGTCGACCCTGCTCAGGATCCTCGCGGCCCTTTCCCGCGAGACCTCGGGAACCGTCGTGGGCACCCCGCGGGTCGGCTACCTGCCGGACCGCTTCCCGGCGGGACAGCGGATGAGCGCCAGGGCGTACCTGCGGCACATGGCCCGCATCGACGGGCATGTCGACTTGTCGGCCATCGATCCGCTGCTCGACAGGCTGGCGCTGGTCGGCGGGCCGGACGCGCCCCTGCGGACGCTGTCCAAGGGCAACGCCCAGAAGGTCGGCCTCGCCCAGGCCGTCCTGGCCGCGCCGGACCTGCTGATCCTCGACGAACCCTGGTCCGGCCTCGACGTCGAAGCCCACACGGTGCTCGGCGAACTCGTCGCCGAGACCAGGGAACGCGGCGCGAGCGTCGTCTTCACCGACCACCGCGCGGCCGCCGTGCACGCCCACGCCGACGACGTCTACCGGATGGACGCCGGCCTCCTGACCCGCGTCGAAACGGCCGCGAAAACCGAACTCGCGACCAGGATCGTCCTCCACGGGCCCGGCGGCGACTGGTCTGCGGAACCCGGCGTCAGCCAGGCCGTGACCGACGGCGAGAAAGTCGTCCTGACGGTCGAAGCCGGCCACACGGACGCCGTCCTGCTGCGCGCGCTCAACCGCGGCTTCTCGGTCCGGGAGGTGGCGCCGTGCTCGCCATGACCCGCTACTACCTCGCATTGCTCGGCCACTCGCAGCGCTACCTTCCCGCGATCCTCGCCTACATCGCGGTCAACACCGTGCTCTACACGGATCCGAAGTCGCCGCTGCTGCCGCAGTACGGGATCAGCGCGGGGTCGCTCCTGGTGGTCTCGTGCTGGCTGACGATCGCGATGCTCGACGTCGAGGACCCGGTGCAGCGGCTGGTGACCTTCAGCCACGCCCGGCGCTGGCGATCGGTCCTCGGCGGCGCCACGCTGGCCGTCTTCGGCTGCGCCACCGCGCTGATCCTCGTCACGGTGCTCTGGTCGGGCCTCCGGACCGGCGGCTTCACGATCGGCACTTTCGCCCTCGGTGCCGCGGCGCACGCGTTGTGCGCCCTGTTCGGGATCGCGATCGGCCTGCCCTGTTCGCGGCTGCTGGTCCCGCGCGTCGGCTGGTCCGTGCTGGCCGCGATCTTCGCCCTCGCGGCCGTGCTCCTGGTGAAATGGCTGCCACTGGCCAACCCGCTGCTGCGCGCCCTGACGTCGCAACAACCGCTGACCGGCCCGTTCACGGTGGCCGTGGTCGCGGCGGTCGCCACCTTGCTCGTGAGCGCGACGGCCGTCGGATTCCTGCTCCGCCGCAACGCCTGATGCCGCGACTCATCGCGCTCAACGGGCCGCCCGCCTGCGGGAAGTCGACGCTCGCCCGTGACCTCGCCACGAGCGCCGCGCGGACTTCCTCGAACGACTCGAAGCGCTCGCCGGTGAGACCAAGGCCGAGTTCCACGAGATCGTCCTCCTCGACACCAAGGACAACGTGCTCCGGCGGTTCGCCGAACGCACTCGCGCGGCGGCCGAGCCCGAACACGTCGAAGCACACGAGATGCTGGGCGGTCCCGCACAGCTGGCGGCGATGTACGACCGTCTCGTGGAACTTGTCGCCACGAGACCGAAGGCGGCCGTGGTGCGGACCGGCCACGGGCTGATCAGGCAGGCTTACGAAGGACTTCTCGAACAGCTGGCATGAAAAGGGCCCCGCACGAAACCGTGCGGGGCCCTTCGTCGAGCTGTCTTACGGTCCGCCGCCTGGCAGTGGGAAGCCGCGCGAACTCGACGACGTCGTCGGTGAGTCGTCGTCCTCGACGACGAACAGCGTGATCGGCGCGTTCTTCGCGACCTTCGCCCCGGCCTGCGGGTTGGTCTTGCTGACCTTGCCCGCCAGGTCCCGGTCACCGTTCTTGTCGGCCTGCGTGTTCAGCTGACCGCTCCAGCCGAGCTGCTGCAACTGCCGCGTCGCCTGGTCGTCGGTCATGCCCTTCAGGTTCGGCATGTCGAAGGTCTCCTGGCTGCCGTCCGACACGGACAGCTTCACCACGCTGCCGACGGCGAGCTTGCCGCCGTTCGGGGTCTGGTCGATGACCGTGTCCTTGGGCTGGTCGGAACTAGTGGTGGTGACCGACGGGGTGAACCCGGCCGCCTTCAGCCCGGCTTCCGCTTCGGCACGCGTCTTGCCCTTGTAGTTCTGGACCGTCTTCAGTTCCTTGGACTTGGCGACCGTGATGTCGACCTTGGAACCCTGGTCGACCTCGGCCTGCGCGGCCGGGTTCTGACTCAGGACCTTGCCGGCCTCGTTCGGGTCGTTTGTCTCTTCCTCGGTGGTCGCACCGAGCTTGAGCCCCGCCTCAGTCAGCGCCGCCAAGGCCTCGGCCTGGGTCTTGCCCTTGAGGTCCGGAGTCTTGACCTTGCCCGGCTTCGCGCCGACGGTCAGCGTGATCTTGTCCGTGGTCGGTGTGACCTGCCCTTCCTTCGGGCTGATCGCGATGACCTTGTCGATGTCGTTCTCGTCGCAGGCGGGCAGGCCGTTGACGGCTTCCCCGGTGCACGGGACCTTCTTGGTGGGCTCGAACGAGTTGAAGCCCGCGCCCCGGAGCGTGTCCTTCGCCGTGGCCTCGGACTGGCCCATGACCGCCGGGATCGTCTTGCTCTCGGCGCTGGTGCCGCCGAAGGCATTGGACAGCCACATGATCAGGAGCACGATGGCCGCCAGCGAGACCACGAGACCGGCGATCAGCCAGGCACGGCGCTTCTTCTTCGCGGCCGGGTCTTCGTCGTCTTCCTCGTACTGGTCGTAGCGCTGCGGCACCCGGCGGTCGGAGTCCATGACCTGGGTGCGCTCGTCCTCCGACATCACCATCGGCGCGGACGGCCGCTGGCCGGACAGCGTGCGGACCAGGTCCGAACGCATCTCCGCCGACGACTGGTACCGGTTCGCCGGCCCCTTCGCGAGCGCCTTGAGCACGACGGCGTCGAGCTCCGGCGCCACGGCCGGGTTCACCGACGACGGCGGGTTCGGGTCCTCCCGGACATGCTGGTACGCCACCGCCACCGGGGAGTCGCCGGTGAAGGGCGGCTCGCCGGTGATGAGTTCGTACAGCACGCAACCGGCCGCGTAGACGTCCGAACGCGCGTCGACGGACTCACCGCGGGCCTGCTCCGGCGAGAGGTACTGCGCCGTGCCGATCACCGCGGCGGTCTGCGTCATCGCGGACTGCCCGTCGTGCATGGCGCGCGCGATGCCGAAGTCCATCACCTTGACGGCGCCGTTCTTCGTGATCATCACGTTCGCCGGCTTGACGTCGCGGTGCACGATGCCGTGCCGGTGCGAGAAGTCCAGCGCCGCGCAGACGTCGGCCATGACCTCCATGGCCCGCTTCTGCGACATCGGGCCTTCGGTCTTCACGATGTCCCGCAGAGTCCGTCCTTCGACGTACTCCATGACGATGTAGGGGAGCGGGCCGAACTCGGTGTTCGTCTCGCCGGTGTCGTAGACGGCGACGATCGCCGGGTGGTTCAGTGCCGCCGCGTTCTGTGCCTCGCGACGGAAACGTTCTTGGAACTGGGGATCCCGCGCCAGGTCGGCACGCAGGATCTTGATCGCCACCTCCCGGCCCAGGCGCACGTCGTGGCCGTGGTGGACCTCCGACATGCCTCCGTAGCCGAGCGTTTCGCCCAGCTCGTAGCGGTTGCTGAGCAGTCTTGGTGTGCTCATCTCTGCGTGCCGTTCCATTCCGTCCAAGGTTTGCTGCTCATCATTCCTGGATTCGCCTGTCCGGCCGACTCCTCCGTACCGCCCTCCGTCGGCACCGCGGGATACGCGGACGTCGGCGAAGGACCCTCAGGCTTCTTACCCGGAGTCGGTGCCTGTTCACTCGTTCCCACGCCGCCCGACTGCGGTCCGTTGCCCGAACCGACCAGTCTCGCGATGAGGAAGGCTCCTGCCACCAGTACTGCGAGCAGGATCACCGCGAGCAACACCCACCAGCCCCACTGCGGCCGTCTGCCTGGCAGGCGACGGACCGCCATCGGGGGCGGGCCGGTGACCGGGTGCATCGCGGGATGCGACGCCGGTCCGACCGCCACCATCGGGTTCGGTGGCGAGTGCGGGCCCGGCGGCACCTGCTGCGGCAGCACGGGCTGCCCCGCGGAGTAGGTCACGTTGACCAGCCCCGACGGTGTCGGCAGTGGCAGGCCCGCGCGGACCGCCGCCACCGCGGCCGCGAACTCGCCGCCGCTGTTGTACCGCTGTCTCGGATCCTTGATCAGGGTCGCCTCGATGACCGCGCGGGCGCCCGGGGGCACGTCCGGCGGCAGCGGCGGCGGGAGATCGCGGATGTGCATCATCGCGACCGTGACCGCGTTCTCCGAGAGGAACGGCCGGTGCCCGGTGAGGCATTCGTAACCGCACACGGCCAGCGAGTAGACGTCGCTCGCCGGTTCGGCGTTGTGCCCGAGAGCCTGCTCGGGAGCGATGTAGTGGGCGGTGCCCATGACCATGCCGGACCTGGTCACCGGGGCGGCGTCGGCGGCCTTCGCGACCCCGAAGTCGGTGATCTTCACACTCCCGGCCGGGGTGACCATGATGTTGCCCGGTTTGACGTCACGGTGCACGAGACCGGTCTCGTGCGCGGCCTGCAACGCGTTGCCCGCCTGCTCCAGGATGTCCAGGGTGCGCTCGGCGTTCAGCCGTCCCTCGCGGGTGATGATCGCGGCCAGCGGATCGCCTTCGACCAGCTCCATCACCAGGTACGCGATCGACAGCTCGTCCGCGACCGTCTCGCCGTAGTCGTGCACCGCGGCGATGCCGGGGTGGTTCAGCGACGCCGTCATCCGCGCCTCGGTCCGGAACCGGTGCAGGAACTCCGCGTCGCCGGACAGCTCCGCCTTCAGGATCTTGACCGCGACCGTCCGGTCCAGCCGCGTGTCACTGGCCTGCCAGACCTCGCCCATCCCGCCGACGGCGATCCGGTTCGTCAGCTTGTACCGGTCGGCCAGCAGCTGACCCGAGGACAGCATCCGCTATCCACCCCCGAGCATGGCGTTGACGGCGGCGCGGCCGATCTCCGCGGCCACGGTGCCACCGGTCGCTTCGAGCCCGCGGTTCCCCCCGGACTCGACGACCACCGAGACGGCGATCTTCGGGTCCATCGCCGGCGCGAACCCGGTGTACCAGGCGTGCGGCGGGGTGTTCTTCGGGTCGCTGCCGTGCTCGGCGGTGCCGGTCTTGGAGGCGATCTGGATGTCGCCGCGCTTGCCGGCGCCCTTCGTGTTCTCCTCCGACGCGAGCATCATGTCGCGCAGGATCGCGGCGTTCGCGCTGGACATCGCGGCGTCGCCGGTCAGCTCGGTCGGCTTGTAGTCCTCGATGGTCGACAGGTTCGGCGCCAGCAGCGACTGCACGAGCTGCGGTTTCATCGCCATCCCGTTGTTGGCGATGGTCGCCGAAAGCAGGGCGTCCTGGATCGGGGTCAGGCGCACGTCGCGCTGCCCGATGGCGCTCTGGAACAGGGCCGCCTGCGAGTCCAGCGGGCCGAGGGTGGACGAGGCGACCCGCATCGGCACGGTCAGGTCCTCGCCGACACCGAAGTTCTTCGCGGTCGCGTTCAGCTTGTCCTTGCCGAGTTCACCCGCGAGTTCGGCGAAGGGCACGTTGCAGGAGTACCGCAGCGCCTCCTTCAGCGTGCTGCCCTTGCAGGGCGCGCCGCCGTAGTTCTCCAGCGTCGTCTGGGTGTTGGGGAGCTTGACGTTCGGCGCGGTGTTGACCGGCATGTCCGCGGTCTTGCCGTTCTCGAGCGCGGCCGCGGTCACCAGCAGCTTGGCCGTCGAACCCGGCGGGTAGCTCTCCGAGATCGCGCGGTTCAGCATCGGCTTCTTCGGATCGTCGCGCCACTGCCCCCACGCCGCGATCTGCTCCTTGCCGACGTGCGAGGCGAGCCTGTTCGGGTCGTACGACGGCGTCGAGACCATGGCCAGGATGCGCCCGGTCTTCGGCTCGATCGCGACCACCGAACCGGTGTAGCCCTTCTGCGTCATCAGGTCGTACGCGGCCTTCTGCACGGCCGGGTTGATCGTCAGCCGCACGTTCCCGCCGCGCGGGTCGCGGCCGGTGACCATGTCCGACAGGCGCCGCACGAACAGCCGCGGGTCGGAACCGTTGAGGACGTCGTCCTCGGACCGCTCCAGCCCGCCCGAGCCGTAGTTGATCGAGTAGTAGCCGGTGACCGGCGCGTACATCGGGCCGTCGACGTAGGTCCGGATGAACTTGTACTTGTCGTTCGACGGGTCGACCTTCGCGAGCGCGGAGCCGTCGGGCGTGACGATCAGGCCGCGCTGGCGGGAGTACTCCTCGTAGAGCACCCGCAGGTTGCGCGAATCCGTGCGGTAGTCGTCGGCCTTGACCACCTGGATGTAGGTGGCGTTCGCCAGCAGGAGCACCACCATGACGAGCATGGCGACGCCGACCTTGCGGAGCGGGGTGTTCACGACGCGCTCCCCTCACCGTTCGCGGACGGCCGCTGGACCATCACCGTGTGCGCTTCGGCGAGCGGCGCCTGTGGCTGCTGCGGCTTCGGCCGCACCGCGGGTTTGCGGGCGGCGTCGGAGATTCGGAGCAGGAGGGCCACCAGGATGTAGTTCGCGAGCAGTGAAGAACCACCGCGGGAGAGGAACGGGGCGGTGATCCCGGTGTTCGGGATCAGGTTCGTGACGCCGCCGACGACGACGAAGATCTGCATGACCAGGGCGAACGACAGGCCGCCGCCGAGGAGTTTGCCGAAGGTGTCACGGACCGCGAGGGCGCTGCGCATGCCGCGCATCGCCAGGATCAGGTACAGCATCAGCATCGCGGCGAGGCCGATGAAACCGAGTTCCTCGCCGATCGCCGTGGTGATGAAGTCCGTCTTGGCCTCGGGGACCATGTCCGGCCGTCCGGCGCCGAGGCCGGTGCCGCCGACACCGCCCGTCCCGAGCCCGAACAGGCCCTGCGCGACCTGGTAGCCGCCGCCGGCGTCGTCGTAGGTGGCGAGCGGGTCGATCCAGTTCCGGACGCGCTGCTGGACGTGCGTGAACAGGTTGTAGGCGATGATCGCGCCCGCGGCGAAGAAACCGACCCCGAGCACCACCCAGATGATCCGTTCGGTGGCGACGTACAACATCACCAGCGTGACGCCGAAGAACAGCAGCGACGTCCCGAGGTCCTTCTCGAACACCAGCACGCCGAGACAGGCGGCCGCCGCGATCAGGATCGGGCCGAGGTCACGGGCACGCGGCAGCTCGACGCCGGCGATCTTCTTGCCCGCGACCATGAACAGGTCCCGTTTCGTCACCAGGAACGAGGCGAAGAAGATCATCAGCAGGATCTTCGCGAACTCGCCCGGCTGGATCGAGAAGAACGGCAGCTTGATCCAGACCTTCGCGCCGTTGACCTCGGAAAGGCTCGACGGCAGCACCGCGGGCAGCGCGAGCGCCACGATGCCGACCAGACCGCAGATGTAGCCGTAGCGGGTCAGCGTGCGGTGGTCGCTGATCAGGATCAGCACCACCACGAACAGGACCAGCGAGATCGCCGTGAACAGCACCTGCTTGGTGACGTCCGGCGTGTACTCCTTGCCCTGCTGGACCGCGCGTTCCGCGAGCGCCAGGTCGATCCGGTGGATCATCACCAGGCCGAGCCCGTTCAGCAGCGCGACACACGGCAGGATCACCGGGTCCGCGTACGGCGCCCAGCGGCGGACAGCCAGATGCGCCGCCGTCAGCACCCCGAGGTAGGACAGCCCCAGCCAGATGATCGAGCTGGTGAGTTCCTGCTCCTGGTTCGCCTCCACCAGCACGAGCGCGATGGTGACGATGAACGTCGCGAACGCCAGGAGGACGAGCTCGGTCCCGCGCCGCTTGGGCAGCTCGCGCGGAGGGTTCGTGGCGAACTGGGCCGAAGCCGGATCGGCGAGCGGCGTGCTCATCAGTTACCGCCCCCCGGTGCTGCCGGTTCCGGCGTCGAGCAGTCCCTCCCCGCTGGCTGGTTCGCCGAACTCGGCGAGGCGGGGGTCGAAGGGGGAGCCGCCGACGACGACGCCGGGGGCGCCGACTCGGAAGGCGGAATGGAAGTCGAGCCGGTGGCGGGCTTGCAGTCGGCCAGCTGCTTGTGCGGCCGCAGGAAGTCGTCGATGTACTTGCGGGCGTCGTCGAGGTTGTCCTTCTTGACGCCGTTCTTCACCGCGATGCGGGCGTCCTCCTGCAAGGCGGGCACCAGCAGCTTGTCGGTGCACAGCCCGCCCGGCGGGCACGAGCCCTGCTCGTAGGCGTGCAGGTCGATGCCGAGGATGCTGCCCGGGACGCCGCGATAGATCACGACCTCCTCGCCGGGCCCCTCGCCGACGTAGTACTGGCTCAGCACGAAGTACCGCGTGGCGATCGCCGCCGCGGCCAGCACGATCAGGACGACCACCGCTCCCGCCAGCCAGCGAAATCGCCTCCGGCGCTTGACCTTGGGGTCCTCCTGTTGGGGCTGGACCTCGGGCCGCGGCTGCGGCGCGGGCTGGGTCAGCGCGCGGGCGCGGGCGGCGGGGGAGTCGCCCTGGTGGAACTCGTCACTGCCGTCACCGGCGGCGCCGCCCACGATGGGCGCGTCCTCGCCGAAGTCGACGTCGACGACGTCGGCGATGATCACCGTGACGTTGTCCGTGCCGCCGCCCTTGAGCGCCAGCTCGATCATCCGGTCGGCGCAGGCCTGCGGATCCGGGATCTGGATCGCCTCGGACAGCGTCTCGTCGCTGACCATGCCGGACAGGCCGTCCGAGCAGATCAGGTACCGGTCGCCGGCGCGGGCCTCGCGCACGGTCAGGCTCGGCTCGACCTCGTGTCCGGTGAGCGCCTTCAGCAGCAGCGACCGCTGCGGGTGCACCGCGGCCTCTTCCGGCGTGATCCGGCCCTGTTCGAGAAGTTCGTTGACGAAGCTGTCGTCCCGCGTGATCTGCGAGAACTGCCCGCCGCGCATCAGGTAGGCGCGCGAGTCGCCGACGTGCACGACACCCATCCGTGAACCGGCGAACAGCACGGCGGTCAGGGTCGTGCCCATCCCGTCGAGGTCCGGGTCCTGCTGGACGAGCTCGGCGATGGCCGCGTTGCCGTTCTGGACGGCTTCCCGCAGCTGCGCGAGGAGATCGTCGCTGGGGTCGTCGTCGTCGAGCGGGGCGAGGGAGGCGATGACGACCTTGCTGGCCACCTCGCCTGCGGCGTGCCCGCCCATACCGTCGGCGAGGGCGAGCAGGCGGGGACCTGCGTACACGGAGTCCTGGTTGCTGGAACGCACCAGGCCCCGGTCGCTGCGAGCCGCGTAGCGGAGGACGAGAGTCATGGGCGAAGCTCGATCACCGTTTTGCCGATCCTGATGGGGACTCCGAGCGGGACCCGGAGGGGTGCCGTGACCTTAGCCCGGTCGAGGTAGGTCCCGTTCGTCGAACCCAGATCTTCCACGTACCAATCCTCCCCGCGCAGGGCGATCCGGGCGTGCCGGGTCGACGCGTAGTCGTCGTCCAGCACCAGGGTCGAGTCGTCGGCACGGCCGATCAGGATCGGCCTGCCGTCCAAGGCGATCCTGGTGCCCGCCAGCGCACCATGGGTCACGAGCAGCTGCTGAGGCGACTTCCCGCCACGCGGCTTCTTGTTTTCCTTCTTCTTGCGACCGAACGTCGGGACGGCGACTCGCAGCCCCGAGGCCGCGTACAGATCCGAACGGACGACACGCAACGCGGCGAACACGAAGAGCCAGAGCAGCACGAGAAAGCCCACCCTGGTGAGTTGAACGACCAGCTCTGGCACTTGTTGTGTCCGCTCCCGTTTCTCCTGTACGCCGCGGAGAGCCCGTGCCGTCCGGGATGGTCGGCTCCGAACAGCCTTGCTCTCCGCATACGACCCGCGGTGCCGATCCACCACAGGTCCCGCACCGCAATTCTGCGATACCCCCTCCGGACGCCGCCGGTCAGCCCTGCGTACGGAACACGAGAGACGAGTGGCCCACGCGGATCACGTCGCCGTCGGCCAGCTGCCAGGTCTGCACCGGGGTGCCGTTGACGGTCGTGCCGTTCGTCGAACCGATGTCCGCGAGCGTCGCGCTCTGGCCGTCCCAGGTGATCTCCAGATGACGGCGCGAGACACCGGTGTCCGGGAGCCGGAAGTCGGCGTCCTGGCCGCGGCCCACGACGTTCCCACCCTGCTTCAGCGAGTACGAGCGGTTCGAACCGTCGTCCAGCTGGAGGCTCGCGGAGAGCTGACGGCCGGCCGCGGGCTGGCCGCCATAGCCGCCACCCTGCGCGTACGGGTCCGCGGCGGGCTGGCCGTACTGCTGCTGGCCGCCGCCGTACTGGTCGTAGCCGCCTTGCTGCTGTTGACCGCCGTACTGGTCGTAGCCGGGCTGCTGGGCGCCGCCGCCATAGCCCTGGTCGTAGCCGCCTTGCTGCTGCTGGCCGCCGTACTGGTCGTAGCCGGGCTGCTGGGCGCCGCCACCGTAACCCTGGTCGTAGCCGCCGCCCTGCTGTTGACCGCCGTACTGGTCGTAGCCGGGCTGCTGGGCGCCGCCACCGTAACCCTGGTCGTAGCCGCCTTGCTGCTGCTGGCCGCCGTACTGGTCGTAGCCGGGCTGCTGGGCGCCGCCGCCATAGCCCTGGTCGTAGCCGCCCTGCTGCTGGCCGCCATAACCCTGGTCGTACCCGGGCTGCTGCTGGCCAGCCTGCTGTCCGTAGCCGTACTGGCCCTGCTGCTGGCCGTACGGGTCACCCTGGTCGTATTGGCCGTAGCCGGGGGGCTGGCTCATTGCTGGGTCTCCTGCGTTGCTGGGTCGTGCCGACCGTGACGAACCCTCGACGCCGTGGGGCTTGACGTCGGGATCGACGGACGAACGGGTCTTGAACTGTCCAGTATGCAGCGCCTCGTTGCGCTCGAGCGAAACTACGACGTCACCATAGGTGTCCCAACCGTGCTCGGCGAGGTGTTCCTTGACCGCCTCCGCCAACACCGACGTGACCCGACGTTCGTCTCCGGCCATGCGCTCGTGATCAGCCTGCCCCAACGACACGATGTAGTGGTTGGGAGCGAGCTGTCGACCACCGGCCAGCTCACGAACGTTCTCCTCGCTCTCGCGCTCAAGCGCCACCGCCACTTCCTGCGTGACGACGTTGCCACCGAACATGCGCGCGAAGGTATTGCCCACGAGGTTCTCGAGCCGCCTATCAAAGCGCTCTACGCGGCCCACCGGGCAACCTCCTCACACGTGTGCTTCCCCGTCGATCCTATCCGGGTACGGCCAGTCGGACACGGCCCCCGGTGAAACCCGCGAAAACCGCCTGCTACGCTTTGCGAGCTGTCAGAGAACGAAACACTCGGGCGAGTGGCGGAATGGCAGACGCGCACGGTTCAGGTCCGTGTGTCCGAAAGGACGTGAGGGTTCAACTCCCTCCTCGCCCACTTTTGTTCGAGGCCCCCTTCGCTCCGCGACGGGGGCCTCTTTCGTGTGGTCGTCGCTCGTCGACTCTCGGGGGGGCCGAGCCCCCCCCGGACCCCCACGGTGCGTGAGAGCGGCGCTTGGTCTTGGGGTCTTGGGGTGGGTGGGGGCTGAAGGGGACTTTCACCTCATTAGAAGCAGCGAAAGGGCCCTTCACCTCATGTGATGTGGTGAAGGGCCCTTTCGGCTCGTCGCGTGTGGGTCAGTTCACGCCGATCAGGTCGACCACGAAGATCAGGGTCTCGTTCGGCTTGATGACGCCGCCGGCGCCACGTTCGCCGTAGGCCAGATGCGGCGGAATGACCAGCTGGCGGCGGCCGCCGACCTTCATCCCCGCGACACCCTGGTCCCAGCCGGGGATGACCTGCCCCTTGCCGAGGCCGAAGCGAAGCGGCTCACCGCGGTCCCACGACGCGTCGAACTGGTCGCCGGTCGAGTGCGAGACACCGACGTAGTGCACCGAAACGGTGTCGCCGGCCTTCGCCTCCTGGCCGTCGCCGACCGAGATGTCGGTCTTCTCCAGGTCGGACGGCGCGGGGCCGTCCGGGCGGTCGATCTGGGGCTTTTCCAAAGACATGTGACAAAGCTACCTCCGCTGGTCCCGGGTCCGCAGGGCGAGTGTTCCGCCGAACGGAGGCAAGAACGCGAATAGTCTTCACAAATTTGGATACTCGTGGGTAGTGTGCGCCTCGTCACTCTCCGACGACGGAGGTCTTTCATGCGACGAGGCATACGGGTCTTGACGACGCTGGCGGGGTTGACGCTGGTGGCGGGAACCGTTCCGGCACTTCCGGCGAGCGCGGCGGAAGCCCCACGGACCTCCGTGGTGGCGGCCGCGCTCGACGACTACTGCGGCGGCCAGTGCGGCGACATCCTGCCGCCCGGCACCAAGGGGAACGCCACGCTCGCCGAGATCCTGGCGCACAAGGCGTTCGGCACCCGTCCCGCGCATTCCGCCGACCAGCTCGGCAAGTACGCCTCGCTCGCCGACGGCTACAAGACACTGACCACGGACAAGATCAACCAGTTCTTCAACGACGCCTCGTACGGGGTCCCGTCCGGTCAGGTCGAGAGCACGATCAACCCGCGTCCGGACGTGACGATCACCCGCGACAAGGCGACCGGCGTCCCCCGGATCGTCGGCACGACGCGGCCGGGCACGATGTTCGGCGCCGGGTACGCCGCCGGGCAGGACCGCCTGTGGCTGATGGACATCATGCGCCGCGTCGGCCGCGGCCAGCTGACGTCGTACGCCGGTGGCGCACAGGGCAACCGCGAACTCGAGCAGAGCTTCTTCGCTTCGGCGCCCTACACCGAGCAGGAACTCCAGAAGCAGATCGACAACGCCGCCGCCAGTGGTCCGCGCGGCGCGCAGGGCAAGGCCGACGCCGAGGCCTACGTCCAGGGTGTCAACAAGTACATCTCCGACTCCCACAGTGGCCGTTATTTCCCCGGCGAGTACGTCCTCACCGGGCACGTCGACGCGATCACGAACGCCGGGACCATCGAGCCGTTCAAGCTGACCGACCTCGTCGTCCTGGCCGCCGTCGTCGGCGCGCAGTTCGGCGCCGGTGGTGGCGGCGAGGTGCAGAACGCCATCGCGAAGATGGCGATGCAGGAGAAGTACGGACTCGAACAGGGCGACAAGGTCTGGAAGAGCCTCCGGTCCGAGGACGACCCCGAGACCGTCAAGACCCTCCACAGTGGACAGAACTTCGACTACGGCAAGGCGCCGGCGAACCCGCAGGGCGCCGCGATGCCGGACAAGGGTTCGGTCACCGGGCAGCAGCTGGTCTTCGATCCGACCGGTTCCGCCGGGACCGCGACACCCGCCAAGGTGGACGTTCCCGCGCCCGAGGACCAGAAGGCCGTCCGCGGCATCTTCGACGACGGCGTCCTGCCCGGGAACATGCTTTCCGAGAAGCACGGCATGTCCAACGCGCTCGTCGTCTCCGGCGCCAAGACCGCGAGCGGTCACCCGGTCGCCGTCTTCGGCCCGCAGGCCGGTTACTTCGCGCCGCAACTGCTGATGTTGCAGGAACTCCAGGGCCCGGGCATCAGCGCCCGCGGCGCCTCGTTCGCGGGCATCAGCATGTACGTGCTGCTCGGCCGCGGCAAGGACTACTCGTGGAGCGCGACTTCGGCGTCGCAGGACATCACCGACACCTACGCCGTCGAACTGTGCGAGCAGAACGGTTCCGCGCCGACGAAGAACTCCGGCTTCTACCGCTTCCGCGGCCAGTGCCTGCCGTTCGACATCGTCGAGCGCAAGAACGCCTGGAAGCCCACCATCGCCGACGGGACGGCCGAAGGTTCGTACACCCTGCGCAGCTTCCGCACCAAGTACGGGCCGGTGACGAGCCGCGCGCTGGTCGGCGGCAAACCGGTCGCGTACACCTCGCTGCGCTCGACCTTCCAGCACGAGATCGACACGATCATCGGCTTCCAGAAGTTCAACGACCCGGACGCGATCAAGTCCGCGAAGGACTTCCAGGCCGCCGCGGCCGACGTCAACCAGACCTACAACTGGTTCTACGCCGACTCCCGCGACATCGCGTACTTCAACTCCGGTTCGAACCCGGTCCGCAATCCGAACGTCGACCCCGCGATGCCGGTGAAGGCCGACGCCGGATTCGACTGGCAGGGCTGGAACCCCGACGGCAACCTCGCGAACTACACGCCGTCTTCGCAGCATCCGCAGTCGATCAACCAGGACTACTACATCAGCTGGAACAACGCGCAGAGCAACGGCTACGCGGCCAGCGGCGCGGACAAGAGTTCCGTGCACCGCGGCGATCTGATCGACGCGCGGGTCAAGAAGATGGTCTCCAGCGGCACCAAGGTGACGCGGGTGAACCTCACGCAGGCCATGGAGGAAGCGGCGCTGGCCGACCTCCGCGCGGAGAAGGTGCTGCCGGAACTGCTCAAGGTGCTCGACAAGGCGCCGTTGACCGGTCCGGCCGCGGACGCGGTGACGAAACTGAAGACCTGGCTCGCCGCGGGCGCCCTGCGTTCGGAGACCTCGCCGGGCAGCAAGGCCTACGCGAACGCCGACGCGATCCGGATCATGGACGCCTGGTGGCCGCTGCTGGTCAACGCCCAGTTCAAACCCGGCATGGGTGACGCCGCCTACGCCGCCATGGTGGGCGTGCTGAAGATCAACGAAACGCCTTCGGGCTGGCAGAACGAGGTCCCCGGCAAACACGTCGGCCAGCCGCACGCCGGTTCGTCGTACCAGTCCGGCTGGTGGGGCTACGTGCACAAGGACATCCGGTCGGTCCTCGGGCAGAACGTCGCCGGTCCGCTGCCGGTGAAGTACTGCGGTGGCGGCGATGTCAACGCGTGCCGTCAGGTGCTGCTCGATTCGCTGACTCAGGCGGCCGCACAGCCGGCCAACACCGTGTACCCCGGTGACGGCGACTGCGGAGCGGGCGACCAGTGGTGCGCCGACACGATCATCCACCGCGCGCTCGGCGGCATCACACAGGACAAGATGAGCACCCAGAACCGGCCGACCTTCCAGCAGGTCGTGGAGTTCCCGGCGAAGCGCGGCGACAACATCGCCAACCTCGCCACCGGCCGCTCGGTGAGCGCGAGCAGCCACGAGACCGGCTGGTACAACTCGCCGCCGTCGAACGCGATCGACGTCAACCTCTCGACGCGGTGGGCGAGCGACTGGAGCGACGATCAGTCGATCACCGTCGACCTCGGTTCGGTGCAGCGCGTTTCCAGGGTGGTGCTGCACTGGGAAGCCGCGTACGGGAAGGCCTACAAGGTGCAGGTCTCGTCCGACGGGACGAACTGGCGCGACGCGGCGTCCATAGTGGACGGAGACGGCGGGCAGGACAACGTCGCCTTCGAGGCCACCGACGGCCGCTTCGTCCGGATGGCCGGTGTCCAGCGCGGGACGAAGTACGGCTACTCCCTCTACGAGTTCGAGGTGTACGCCCACTAGGTGGATCACGGTTTACGGTGGCGGGGTGAACACGAACGACTGGTCACCCCGCACCCTCGCCGTCGCCGCCGGACGCCCGGAAGGCCCCGGCGAACCGCTGAACGTGCCGATCGTCGCGGCGAGCACCTTCGACGCCGGTGCCGACCGCGCGTATTCGCGGGAGAACGGCACCCCGACCTGGGAGGCCCTCGAAGCCGCGATCGGCGCGCTCGAAGGCGGGCACGCCACCGCGTTCGCCTCGGGGATCGCGACGCTCAGCGCCGTCGTCGACACGCTGCGGGTCGGCGCGAAGGTCTGCGTCCCGACGTTCTCCTACGCCGGGTCCCGGGGCCTGCTCGCGCACGCGCACCGCACCGGCCGTCTCGTGGTGACCGAGCTCGCGCCGGACGACACGGCCGCCTGGGTCGACGCCGCGGACGCCGACCTGCTCTGGCTCGAATCACCGACGAATCCGACGCTCGACGTCATCGACATCGAGACGATCGCCGCCGCCGCGAACGGCCTGGTCGCCGTGGACAACACGTTCGCCACCCCGCTCGGGCAGCGGCCGCTGGAGCTCGGCGCCGACATCGTCGTGCACAGCGCGACGAAGCTCATCGGCGGCCACAGCGATCTGCTGCTGGGCCTGACGATCGCGGCCGACGAAGGCGTCGCGAAGGACTTGCGCGACGCGCGCACCCGCATGGGGGCGACGCCGGGAGCGCTCGAAGCCTGGCTGGCGCTGCGCGGGCTGCGGACGCTGCCGGTCCGCCTGGCCGAGCAGACCCGCACGGCCGCGTTGCTGGCGGCGCGGCTGGTCGACCATCCCGCGATCACCCGGGTGCGTTATCCCGGCTCCGGCACGATGATCGCGTTCGAACTCCCGGACGCCGAGACGGCGGACAAGGTCATCGGGTCGCTGCGGCTGATCCGGGCCGCCACCAGCCTCGGCGGGGTGGAGAGCCTGGTCGAACGGCGGGCGTGGCTCGCGGGCGACGCCCACGTGCCCGCCGGGCTCGTCCGGTTCAGTGTCGGACTCGAAGATCCGGAAGATCTTTGGACGGATCTGGCCTCGGCGCTCGGCTAGCGCCCTGTCCTGGAGCGTGGGGCCGGTTCCAGGTGTCCTGATTGTGACCTTTGGGTTGCCGGGCACCGGCCTTCGCGTTCGGATGGTCAATCTTTCACCGAGGGGTACTCCGAACGTGTGAACCAGTCGGTAACCAGGGTCGAATAATCACGAAAAGTCGCAGCTTCGGCCAGGAAAACCGACGTTTCAACGCTGTGCGGAGGCCGTCGAAAAAATGCTTCCGTAGCACAACCGTTCCGGCCGTCCGGGTGTTAACATTGCTCCGTCGCCGGGAGCCTTTCCCTCTGTTGAGCGACTTTCAGGCCCTTGTATCGGGCCGGAACTGTCCACTGTTACCGGTTTTCCCAGTGGTTCTTGTCACGGTCTATTCGCTACTGAAGACCGGCGATCTTCGGGCAGTATCGCGCTGTCACTCGAACGTGGGATTTTCCCCCGAGTGGTCGCACGGTGGGGGTCACCGTGTGTTGCGATGTTTTCCACTGGGAGATCACTTTGAAGAAGACGTTGGGCCGCCTCGCGGGCGCGGTGCTGGCCGGCGCCGTCCTCTCGCTGGCCGTGACGCCGGTCGCGATGGCACAGATCGAAACGACGACGCCCCCCGCGGCGTCGACCGAGACCACGACCTCCGTTCCGCCGGGGCCGTCCTACTCGGGTGGTCCCGTGACCACCGAGCCGACCAAGTCGAGCACCCCGGCCTCGTCGTCCTCGCAGCAGCCGACGCCGACCAGCGGCAAGCCGACTTCCGGCAAGCCGTCGCCGACCTCCACCTCGGAGAAGCCGACCACCAGCCGCCCGCCGAAGCCGGTGCTGAACGTCGGCGCCGGGTACGTCGAAGGCAACGAGGGCGCGCTGGCCATCCTCTGCGGTTCCGAGCCCGCCGAGGTTTCCGCGCCGGACTACACCATCGTCGACTCGTTCCAGGACGGTGGCGACGCCTACCTCTGGATCTACATCATCGAGGCCAAGCCCGGCTTCAAGGGCACCTCGAGCACCTTCACCTGGACCTGCGACGGCAAGCCGGGTTCGGGTGACATCGAGATCGAGGGCACGGTCGGCGGCGGCGCGACCGCGCCGGGCACCAAGCCGAAGAAGCAGGTCAAGCTGAAGCCCAAGGGCGGCATCGAGACCGGTTTCGGCGCCACCGCGGCCTGATCCGATGAAGCTCCTGACGCAGGGCGGCCGTGTGGTCGCGGCCGCCCTTGTCCTTTCCTTCGCGCTGACGGGCTGCGGCAGCGGCGAACCCGCCCCGGCCGCCTCGCCGGAGGCACCGGCGGAATCGGCTCCGCCGGTCGTCAAACCGTTCAACGGGGCTCGCCCGACGAACGTGAAGATCCCCAAGATCGGCGCGGAATCCAGCCTGGTCACGGTCGCGGTCGGCAAGGACGGCAAGATGTCCGTCCCGTCGGCGAAGAACCCGATGCAGGCCGCCTGGTACCGGCTTTCGCCGGTGCCCGGTGACGTCGGCCCGTCGATCCTGCTCGGCCACGTCGACGGCAACAAGCAGCCGGGGATCTTCTACAAGCTCAAGGACGTCAACCCGGGCGACGAGGTGATCGTCGACCGCAGCGACGGCAAGAGCCTGAAGTTCGTGGTCGAGAAGAAGGACCAGGTTCCCAAGGACCAGTTCCCCGAGGAAGCGGTCTACGGCAACACGGAC
Organism: Amycolatopsis azurea DSM 43854; assembly: GCF_001995215.1. Lineage (GTDB taxonomy): Bacteria > Actinomycetota > Actinomycetes > Mycobacteriales > Pseudonocardiaceae > Amycolatopsis > Amycolatopsis azurea. The sequence goes on along the minus strand of NZ_MUXN01000013.1, from coordinate 87,148 downwards.
AAGCCGCAGCTACGGCTGATCACCTGTGGCGGTGTATTCGACAAGGAAGAACACAGCTACAAGGACAACATCATCGTGTACGCCAATTTGGCTTGATGGTGCCGAAAGGGCCCTTCACCGCATCTCACGCGGTGAAGGGCCCTTTCGTCGCATCTGATGCGGGGATGGTTCCCTTCAGCCCACGCCGGAGGAAGGGAACGGGAACCCGTCGGGAGCGGCAGCTTCGGGATCGACCCATTTCCGCATCCCCGCGTCGCAGGCCGCGTAACCCCAGTTGATCAACCGCTCCTGGAGCACTTCCGGCAGCTTCGTCAGCCGCGTCGGGGTTTCCGCCAGCCCGTGCGTGAGCTCGACAGGCGCCTTCAGCGCGTTCTCCAGCTCGAAGTTCTCGAGGTCGACGTAGGAACCCCAGTAGGTGCCCGCGAAATCCTTCTCCACGTACGACTTCAGCAGCGCGCCCCGCCGCAGTTCGCGGACCTGGTTGTCGATCACGTCGAGGACGCGCAGCAGCTGCCGTCCCCAGTCGCGTTTGACCTTCGGCGTGACCTTCATCCGCTTGCCCGCGTCGCTGACCAGCACCGTCGCGTGCCCTTCGACCGGGTCCAGGCCGAGGTTGTCGTAGACGCCGGCGTCGCTCAGCACGATCTTGCGGCCCGTCTCCGCCGACAGCGGATCGCGGAGCACCACCGGCGACAGCATCGGCGGGAACGCCGAGGACGCGGCCACCGCGGTCGCGAGCGGGATGTTCCCGTGCGCCCCGTTCTGCCGGAAGAACCACCACAGCGCGCCGTCCTGGAGGTTCGTCGCGGTGAAGACGAACTGCGGGCTGGCGGGGTCCAGATCCTTGAGGCAGCAGTCGCCGAACAGGTGTTTCGCGTACACCCGCGCGAGTTCCTCGCCGGCGCTCCGCCACGGAATCGTCATGGCCCGCAATGTGACCGGGATGTCGAGTCGCGTGCGCGCCAGGTTCCGGACCGGCGCGACGACCTTGTCGTCGAAGTTGGTCGCGACACCGTTCTCGAACTTCAGGTCCGACCAAGCGTGCGCGAGCACGCCCGCGGCGATCGAACCACCCGAGACGCTGGAGAACGTCGAGATCTTCGACAGCCAGCCGAGTTCGTTGAGCCGCCAAAGGGCTCCGGTGTGAAACAGCATCGCGCGATAGCCACCGCCGGAAAGCGCCAGGCCGACGCCTTGGCGGGGATTCGAAGGCTCCATCTCATCCCCCATCTGAGCGAGTGTAGGGGTGAGTCGCCCGAACGCCGCGAACCGTTACGACAACAGCGGTAGCAAGAGACGGCGTTGGTCCTCCGGCACGTATTCCGCGTAGTTGTCGTAGAGCGCCTGCTTGGCCAGCCGCGACGCGCGTTCGCCGTCCGAATCGCGGATCGCTCCCAGCACCTCTTCGTGATGCGTGAGCCAGTTGCGCATCAACGCGGTCCGGTCGTCGGCGTGCTCCAGTTTGTCCTCGATGAGTTCCAGGACGACGCCGCGGACGACCTCGCCGCTGATGACCAGCAGCGGATTCCCCGTCGCGCGGGCGATGGCCTCGTGGAACGCGACGTCCGCGTGCGAGAACTCCGCGAATCCCTTCGCGACGCCCGCGCGCATCGCCGCCAGCGCCGCGTCCAGTTCGGCGAGATGGTCTTCGGTTCTGAGCTGCGCGGCGAGCAGATGTGCGGAACCGTCGAGCACCATGCGGAACTGGAGGAGTTCGGACAGGCCGAGGTGGTCGGCCCGCGCCAGCCGGTGCATGGACCGGTGCAACGCGGCGGGTGAGGCGGCCAGGACCTCGGGGCCGCGCGGATCGCCGGGCCGCGAACGGATCATTTCCGCCGCTTGCAGCACACGCAGCGCTTCCCGCACCGTCGAGCGGCCGACGTCGAACTGGACCATCAGTTCGCGTTCGCTCGGCAGCCGGTCGCCGGGTTTGATCCGGCCGCTGAACACGGCTTCCTCGATCTGTTCGACGACGCGCTGGTACGCGCGGACAGGGGCGACCGGCTCGAATTCCATCTTGACCCTGCCGTCTCGTCTGGTTTACTGGTCAGACCAGTCTACCGGTCAGGGGGCAGGATGAAAGCCCGGATCCACGCGGCGGCCCTGGTGTTGCTGCTGGTGACGTCCGGTTGCTCCGCCGGGTCGAGTGCCACGGTCGCCAAGGATCCCGGCACGCTCGCCATCGGCTACACCGCCGAACCCGCGAATTTCGACTTCACCCGCACCGACGGCGCCGCCATCCCGCAGGCCCTGCTCTACAACGTCTACGAGGGCCTGGTGAAACTCGACGCGGACGCGAAGATCGTGCCGCTGCTGGCCGAATCGTGGACGGTTTCCCCCGACGGCAAGACCTACGACTTCAAGCTCCGCGAGAACGCGAAGTTCTCCAACGGCGCGCCGTTCACCGCCGAAGACGTCAAGTTCTCCCTGATGCGGGTCAAGACCGACTGGACCGTGTCGATCAAGTCCACAATGGACGTCGTCGACCGGGTCGACGTCGTCGCGCCGGACCACGCGCGGGTCGTGCTCACGAAACCCAGCAACGGCTGGCTGTTCAGCCTCACCAGCAGGCTCGGCGCGATGTTCAGCCCGACCGGCGTCGCGGATCTCGCGAACGAACCGGTCGGCACCGGGCCGTACACGGTGTCCTCGCGCAGGCGTGGCGATTCCATCGTGCTCAAGCGGAATCCCGGCTACTGGGGCACGCGACCGGCGTACTCCACGGTGGTCCTCAAGTACATCAAGGATCCGACGGCGCTCAACAACGCCTTGCTCAGCAACGGGATCGACGTCATCTCCGCGATCACCGTGCCGGATTCGATCCCGCAGTTCCAGGGCGACGACCGGTTCACCGTCGTCGAAGGCACGACGAACAGCGAGGTCACGCTCGCGTTCAACAACGCCCGCGCGCCGCTGAACGACGTCCGCGTCCGCCGCGCGCTGTCGTCCGCCATCGACCGGAAAGCCTTGCTGGACACGGCCTGGGCCGGGCGCGGGACGCTCATCGGCAGCATGGTCCCGCCGACGGATCCCTGGTACGAGGACCTGTCGAACGCGTACCCGTTCGACCCCGCGAAGGCGAAAGCGCTGCTCGCCGAGGCAGGGCAGCCGAATCCTTCGCTGCGGCTGCGGATCCCGAACCTGCCGTACGCCGTGTCGGCCGCGCAGGTGGTGTCGTCGCAGCTGGCGGACGTCGGTGTCACCGTGACGATCGAGCCGCTGGACTTCCCGGCGGTGTGGCTCAAGCAGGTCTTCACCGACCACGACTACGACCTCTCGATCATCCAGCATGTCGAGGCGCGCGACATCGTCACCTTCGGCAAACCGAAGTACTACTGGGGTTACGACGGCAAGGACGTCCAGCAGGAGCTGGCGAAGGCCGACGCCGGAACACCCCAGGAGCAGGTCGACGCGATGCGTCAGGTCGCGCGGCGGTTGTCCGAGGACGCGGCCGCGGACTGGCTCTTCCTCTTCCCCAACGTGATCGTGGCGAAGAACAAGGTGACCGGGTTCGTCCGCAACCAGGTCAGCGAGTCCTTCGACCTCACGGGATTGGCGCCGCGATGACCGTCAAAGTCGTGCGCCGGGTGGCGATCCTGGTGGCCAGCGTGCTGGTCGCGTCCATCGTGGTGTTCCTGTTCATGGCCGTGCTGCCGGGCGATCCGGCGCAGGTCGCGCTCGGCGTCAACGCGACGCCGGAACTGATCGCGAAGACCCGCGCCGAATTCGGCATCGACCGGCCGTTGGTGACGCAGTACTTCGACTGGATCGGCGGTGTCCTGCACGGCGACTTCGGCCGCTCGTACGTCACCCGCGAGGAGATCGGACCGGCGTTGACCGACCGGCTCGGCGTGACGTTGTGGCTGGTCGGGGCCGGGATGCTGGTGGCGTTGCTGATCGCCGTCCCGGCGGGCACGTTCGCCGCCGTACGGCACCGGAAGGCCGACGGCACCGCGGTTTCCGGGCTGTCGCAGATCGGCGTCGCCGTCCCCGCGTTCCTCGCCGGCATCATCCTCGTGCAGATCTTCGCGGTGCAGCTGCGCTGGCTGCCCTCCGGTGGCTGGACGCCGCCGGTGCAGGACCCCGGCGAATTCCTGCGCGGTCTCGTCCTGCCCGCCTTGTCGCTGGGGCTCGTTCAGGGCGCGGTGCTCACGCGCTATGTGCGGTCCGCCGTGCTCGACACACTCGGACAGGATTACCTGCGCACCGCGCGATCCAAGGGGCTTCGGCCGTTTCAAGCGCTGTTCCGCCACGGTCTGCGCAACGCCTCCGTGCCGGTGGTGACGGTGCTCGGCCTGCAACTGTCGACGTTGTTGATCGGCGCCGTCGTCGTCGAGCGCGTGTTCGTGCTGCCGGGGTTGGGCAGCATGCTGCTGGACTCGGTGGCGTCGCGGGATCTGTTGTCCGTGCAGGGGATCGTGCTGGTCTTGGTGGTCGGCGTGCTGCTGGTGAACTTCGTGGTCGACGTCCTGTACACGGTGCTCGACCCGAGATTGCGGGGTTCCTGATGCGTAACCGCAGTCTCGTGATCGGCGGTGTCCTGGTCGCGCTGATCGTGCTCGCCGCGCTGCTTTCGTTCGTGTGGACCCCGTTCGACCCGGTGAAGGTCGACGCGCCGAACCGGTTGCACGAGTTCAGCGGCTCGAACCCGCTCGGCACCGACGGCTTCGGCCGCGACGTGCTCAGCCAGATCATGGTCGGCGCGCGGACGACGCTGTACGTCGGTGTGGTCGCGGTCGGCATCGCCGCGCTGATCGGGACGCCGCTGGGCGTCCTCGCCGGGATGTCTTCGCGGTGGCTCGGCGAATTCGTCATGCGCGTCAACGATCTCGTGCTCGCGTTCCCCGCGTTGCTGCTGGCGATCATGTTCGGCGCGGTGTTCGGCGCCGACACGCTGACCGCGATGGTGGCGATCGGCATCGCGACCATCCCGTCGTTCGCGCGGATCGCGCGTTCGGGGACGTTGCAGGTGATGAGCAGCGAGTTCGTGCTGGCCGCGCGGTCGGCCGGTCGCTCGCGGCCGAACATCGCGGCGCGGCACGTGCTGCCGAACATCTCCGGGCTGCTGATCGTGCAGGCGTCGGTGTCGTTCGCGATCGCCGTGCTCGCGGAAGCGGCGTTGTCGTTCCTCGGGTTCGGCACGCGGCCGCCGACGCCGTCGTGGGGCCGGATGCTCCAGGAATCCCAGGTGTTCCTGACCCTGCACCCGCGGCTCGCGCTCGTGCCCGGCGTCGCGATCGCCATCGCGGTCCTCGGGTTCAACCTGCTCGGTGACGGCCTTCGCGATCGTCTCGACCCGCGATTGGCGGCACGGCTATGACCCTCGAAGTCCACGATCTGGCGATCGGCGGCCTGGTCCGCGGCGTCTCGTTCGCCATCGCCCGTGGTGAGCGCGTCGGGCTGATCGGCGAGTCGGGTTCCGGGAAGTCGCTGACGGCGTTGTCGATCATGGGGCTGCTGCCCGAAGAACTCGCCGCGTCCGGCTCGGTGAAACTCGACGGCCGCGAACTGCTCGGCGCTCCGGAGAAGGAACTGTCGCGGTTGCGGGGCAACGACCTGTCGATGGTGTTCCAGGAGCCGATGACCGCGCTGAACCCTGCGATGCGGGTCGGCGCGCAGGTGGCCGAACCGATGCGGATCCACCGCGACGGCGGGAAACACCGTGCGGCGGCCGAGGCGTTGCTGGAGTCCGTCGGGCTGCCAGGGACTTTCCGCGCGTACCCGCACCAGCTGTCCGGCGGGCAGCGGCAACGCGTCGTCCTCGCGATCGCGCTGGCCAACGACCCGAAGCTGCTGATCTGCGACGAGCCGACGACGGCGCTGGACGTCACCGTGCAGGCGCAGATCCTGGAACTGATCCTCGACGGCGTCCGCGAGCGGGAGAGCGCGCTGCTGTTCATCACGCACGACCTCGCCGTCGTGGCGTCGGTGTGCGAGCGGGTGCTGGTGATGCTGGACGGCGAGATCGTCGAAGCCGGCACCACCCGTGACGTGCTCACCGCGCCACAGCACGAGTACACGATGAAGCTGTTGGCCGCTTCGGATCTGGAGGCGAGCCGATGATGATCTCGGTGCGGGACCTCGAACGCCGCTACACGCGTCGAGACGTCCACGCTCTGCGCGGTGTCTCATTCGACGTCGAGGCCGGTCAGCGCTTCGGCATCGTCGGCGAGTCGGGTTCGGGAAAGTCCACTTTGGTCAGATTGCTGGCCGCGCTGGACAAGCCGACGGCGGGCAGCGTCTCGTTCCAGGGCAAGCGCGTCGACACGCTGCCGGAGCGGAAACTCGGCTTTCTGCGATCGGAACTCCAGATCGTCTTCCAGGATCCGATGGGCTCGCTCGATCCGCGGATGCGCGTCCGGGACATCATTTCCGAACCCTTGGGGCGGCGGGATCCCGCGCGGGTCTCGGAGCTGCTGAAGGCCGTCGGCCTGCCCTCGGATGCCGCGGGGCGGTATCCGCACCAGTTCTCCGGTGGGCAGCGGCAGCGCATCTCGATCGCGCGGGCGCTCGCGCCGAATCCGAGCGTCCTCATCGCGGACGAACCGGTGAGCGCGCTCGACGTCTCGGTGCGGAAGCAGATCCTCGACCTGCTCGCGTCGCTGGTCGAGCTGTACTCGCTGACGCTGATCTTCGTTTCGCACGACCTCGGCGTGGTGCGGCACGTCTGCGACCGGGTCGCGGTGATGCGGCGCGGGGAGATCGTCGAACTGGGTGACGTCGACCAGGTCTACGACGCGCCGGAGCACGAGTACACCAGGGAGTTGCTGGCGGCCGCGCCGAATCTGCGGGCCGAGCTGGCGCGGCTTCGCAACGGAGGCGACGATGCTTGAGTATCCGGAAGGGCTGCCGATCGGGGACGGCTGGGTGTCCACTGTGGACGTTTCACCGGTCGTGTTCCCTTACGACGGGAGCGAGATCGGCCGGGCGCCGGTCGGAACGCCGGAGCTGGCCACGCGGGCGATCGATGAAGTCGTCGCGGTGGTCAAGCAGGTCGCGGCCCTGCCGTCGCGGACCCGGCGTTCGCTGCTGAACGACGTCGCCGCCGCGCTGGAAGCACGGCGCTCCGAATTCGAGCAGCTTCTGGTGTTGGAGACCGGAAAGCCGCTGGTCGACTGCCGGGTCGAGGTCGCCCGCACGATCGTCACCTGGCAGGCCGCCGCCGAGGAGGTCTCGCGGCTGCACGGCGAGACCGTGCCGCTCGATCTGCTGCCGTCGGGTGACGGGCTGGTCGGGTTCTGGAAACGCAAGCCGATCGGTGTCGTGGTCGGCATCGCCGGGTTCAACTATCCGCTGTTGTTGGCGTCGCACAAGATCGCGCCCGCCATCGCGGCGGGCTGCCCGGTGGTGGTGAAACCCGCGCCGCAGACGCCGCTGGCGACGTTGTGGCTGGTGCACCTCGTGCGCTCGCTGACCGACCTGCCCGCGATGGTCCAGCTGGTCACCGGGGACGCGGCCGTCGGCTCCGCGCTGGTCACGGACCGGCGCGTGGGCGCGGTGTCGTTCACCGGATCCGCGCTGGTCGGACACCGGATCGCCCGCGACGCCGCGCCCACGAAGACGTTGCTGGAGCTGGGTTCCAACGCCGCTTTGGTGGTCGCGGAGGACGCGGATCTCGACGCGGCCGCGGACGCCGTGCTGCGTGGCGGGTTCTACGCGTCCGGACAGGCCTGTATTTCGGTGCAGCGCGTGCTGGTCGTCGACGCCGTCGCCGAGGAATTCACCGAGCGGGTGCTCTCGCGGCTCGGTGAGGTCGTCACCGGTGATCCGCGCGACGAGAAGACGCGAGTCTCGGCGCTGATCGACCCCGGGTCGACGAAACGCGTTCAGGAGTGGGTCGGCAAAGCGACCTCGGCCGGTGCGCGGCTGGTCGGGGGCGGTGTCGACGGCACGGTGATCCGGCCGGCCGTGCTGCTCGACGTGCCCGACGGCCTCGAATGCTGGGACGAGGAGATCTTCGGTCCCGTCGTCTGCGTTCGTCGTGTGTCCTCTGTGGACGAAGCGTTCGACGTGGTCAACGCGTCGCGCTACGGCCTGCACGCTTCGGTGTTCAGCACTTCCTTGAAGACCGCGTTCCGCGCGCTCGACGAGCTGGAGGTCGGCGGCGTCGTGGTCAACGAGGTGCCCGGTTTCCGATCCGACACCATGCCGTACGGCGGGGTGAAGGACTCCGGGATCGGGCGGGAAGGGCCGCGGTTCGCGGTCGAGGAACTGACCGTGACGAGGATGGCGGTGCTGCGACCGTGAGTTACGAGAACCTGTTCCGGCTGGACGGCAAACGGGCCGTCGTCCTCGGCGGCGGCAGCGGGATCGGCCGCGAATCGGCGAAAGCCCTGGCCGCGCACGGTGCCGAGGTGATCGTCGCGGACCGCGACATCGCTGCCGCGAAGGCGACCGGCGTCGGCGAGGCGTACGAGATCGACCTGCTCGAAGACGGCGCCGCCGCGCGGGCGGCCGCCGAACTCGGCGAGGTCGACGTGGTGGTGCTGACCGCCGCGACCAACGTGCGCAAACGGCTGCTGGAGTACTCGCGCGAGGAATTCGACCGGGTGATCGCGCTGAACCTCGGTGCGACGTTCGAGGTCGTCCGCGCGTTCGGCGCCGGGATGGTCGCGCGCGGACGGGGGAGCATCGTCGGGTTCTCGTCTATCCGCGGCACCACCGTCGAGCCGGGACAAGGGCCGTACGCGGCGACGAAAGCCGGGCTGGTGCAGCTGTTCCGCACGGCCGCGGCGGAGTTCGGCTCGGCCGGGGTGCGGGTCAACGCGATCGCGCCCGGCGTCGTCGAAACCCCGCTGACCGCGCAGATCAAAGCGAATCCGGACTGGTACGACGCCTACGCGACCAAGGGCGCGCTCGGCCGATGGGCGCGTCCGGGTGAACTCGCCGGCGCCGTCGTCTACCTGGCGTCGGACGCGTCGTCGTTCGTCACCGGCTCCGTGCTGGCGGTGGACGGCGGCTGGACCGCGGTCGACGGCCGCTTCGAACCGCCCGCGACGTAAGGAGCCTTGCTGTGCCGGAGTTGCCCGATCTGACCGCCGTCGAACTGGTCGCCCGGTACCGCGCCGGGACGTTGTCGCCGGTCGAGGTCACCGAAGCGGTCCTCGCCCGTGTCGAGGCGCGCGAACCCGACCTGCACGCGCTCTACGCGTACGACCCGAGCGGTGCGCGTGAAGACGCGAAGGCGTCCGAAAGCCGTTGGCACGTGGGGGAACCGCTCGGCCCGATCGACGGCGTTCCCTTGACTCTCAAGGAGAACATCGCGACCCGGGGCACGCCGGTCCCGCTCGGCACGGCCGCCACCGCGTTGACGCCCGCGCCCGAGGACGCACCTGCGGGCGCTCGCGTGCGCGAGTCCGGCGGGGTTCTGCTGGGCAAGACGACCATGCCGGACTACGGGATGCTGACGTCCGGGCTGTCGAGTTTCCACACCGCGTCGCGGAATCCGTGGGACACCGCGCGCACGCCCGGCGGCTCCAGCGCGGGTGCCGGTTCGGCGGCCGCCGCCGGCTACGGCCCGCTGCACGTCGGCACCGACATCGGCGGCTCGATCCGGCTGCCCGCCGGCTGGTGCGGCCTGGTCGGGCTGAAGCCGAGTTTCGGCCGGGTGCCGGTGGATCCGCCGTTCCTCGGCCGCGTCGCCGGGCCGATGACGCGGACCGTGGCCGACACCGCGCTGTTGATGAGCGTCCTGTCCGGTGTGGACGGTCGCGACCACCTTTCGCTGCCGCCGACTGCGCTCGACTGGGCTTCGTTGTCCGGCGAGGTCAAAGGCCTGCGGATAGGGCTGCACCTCGACCCGGGCGTCGGACTCCCGGTCTCGCCCGACATCCTCGCCGCGGTCACCGAAGCCGCCCGGGCCTTCGAAGCCGCGGGCGCCGTCGTCGAACCGGTGGATCCGTTCCTGCGCCGGGAAATGCTCGACGGGCTCGACACGTTTTGGCGCGTGCGCGCCTGGTCGGACATGTCGGCGCTGCCCGAAGACCGCCGCGCGAAGGTCCTGCCGTACATCGCAGACTGGGCCGCCGGTGGCGCCGACGTCAGCGGTGTCGACGCCTATCGCGGCTTCGCCCAGATCGACGCCATCGCCGTCGCGACCCTGCGCGAGACCGAACGTTTCGACGTCGTCCTGTCGCCGACCTGCCCGGTCTCGGCCCCGCCCGCCGACTGGCCCTCGCCGACCAACGACCCGCGCCGCCCGTTCGAGCACATCGCGTTCACCGTGCCGTACAACATGTCCGGCCAGCCCGCGGTCTCGATCAACTGCGGCTACACGAGCGACGACCAGCCCGTCGGCCTGCAAATCAGCGGCCGCCGCTTCGCCGACCTCGACGTCCTCCGCGCCGCTGCCGCCTACGAAACCCTTCGCCCCACTCCCCGCCCCTGGCCCTGACCCACCCCCCACGCAATTCGTCCTCTAAATGCGGTAGTTCGCGCCGCCAACTACCGCGTTCAGAGGACGAAACGCATGAGCTCGGGCGACTTTGCCTTGCCGGTCGGCAATAGAAAAGATCAAAGCCCCGGTGACATGACCAGCAGGTCAGGGGCCATCCGGGGCTATTCGCCAACCAGCTTAGCAGAGGAGTTTCGAGAGTGACCAGCGCCGGCGCGGGGGACTGGATCGAAACCTGGCTGTCGAAGCCGAGGTTCGAGGTCTACCTGCGAGCGGCGAACCAGGACCGCGAGCGAGCCGTGCGCTTGTACGAGTGGAACGCGGCCATATCCGCGGCGTTCCATCACGATCTGTGTCACCTGGAAGTGGCCCTGCGCAACGCCTATGACCGGGCATTGGGCAACGCCGTCGCGGACGGGACGGCACATTGGGTCTTCCAAGCGACGACCATCTTCCCGTCGCGATGGCAGAAGGCGGCGAACGGTACGCGGTACGACGTCAACGAGACAAGCCGAAGGCTGATGGCCGAAGCCATCAGGAACGCGACCCCGAAGATCAGGCGGCCCGCTGAACCGGCTGCGCCACCGTCGCCCGGAAAGGTGATCGCCGAGCTCAGCTTCGACTTCTGGCGGTATCTGTCCGCGAGACGTCATCACGACCCGCTGTGGATTCCGTTCCTGCACCTGGCCTTTTGTGCCGGGACTGACCGGCGTGACGTCGACAAACATGTCGAGCGCTTGCACAGGCTTCGCAACCGCGTCGCTCATCACGAGCCCTTGCTCGCTCTCGACGTCCAGGCGCACTGGAAAGACTTGCAGAGCCTCGCTGCGCTCATCTCTCCGCAGGTAGCCGCCTACATCGCGGCCAACAGCTCTTGTACCCGGCTGTTGGCCGCACGTCCTCGCTAGCCGGCGATCGCGTCGGCCAGCGCCAGGATCCGCCGCGCGTTCTCCACGTGCAGGTTCTCGATCATCCGCCCGTCCACGGTCACGACGCCCTGCCCGGCCGCCTGCGCCTCTTCGAACGCCGAGATGATCTTGCGCGACCGCGCGATCTCCTCCTCCGAGGGCGCGAAGATCCGGTTGCACGGCTCCAGCTGAGCCGGGTGGATCAGCGTCTTGCCGTCGAAGCCGAACTGACGCCCTTGCAGGCATTCCGCCTCGAAGCCTTCGAGGTCCTTCACGTCGTTGTAGACGCCGTCGAGGATCGCCTTGCCGGTCGCCCGCGCGGCCAGCAGCGCGAGCGAGAGCCCGCCCAGCAGCGGCGCGCGGCCGGGGACGAACTCGGCGTGCAGTTCCTTCGCCAGGTCGTTCGTGCCCATGACCAGCACGGTCAGCCGCTCGGACGCCGCGGCGATCTCCTCGGCGTGCAGCATCGCGACCGGGGTCTCGACCATCGCCCAGATCTTCGTGTGGTCCGGCGCGCCGCCGAGTTCCAGCGCGCGCTCGATGTTGTGCACCTCGGCGGCGGAGTTCACCTTCGGGACCACGATCGCGGCCGGGCCCGCTTGCGCGGCGGCCCGCAGATCCGCGTCGTGCCATTCGGTGTCGAGGCCGTTGACGCGGATGGTCACCTCGCGCGAGCCGTACTCCTTCGACGACGCGGCGGCGCAAACGCGTTCACGTGCGGCTTCCTTCGCGTCGGGCGCGACGGCGTCCTCGAGGTCGAGGATGAGGCCGTCCGCGTCGAGCGTCTTGGCCTTTTCCAGCGCTCTTTCGTTCGCGCCGGGCATGTAGAGGACGGAACGCCGGGGGTTCATGCGGAAGCCTCCTTGGTGGCCGTGTCGTAGGCGGCGGCGAGTTCGGGGTCGTCGGCGGCCAGGGCGTCGGCGAGTTCGACGACCACCCGGCACTGCTTGACCGAGGCGTCGTCCTGCATCTTGCCGTCGATCATCACCGCGCCGGTGCCGTCACCCATCGCGGCGATCACGCGCCGTGCCCAGGCCACGTCCTCGGGCGAGGGCGAGAACACCTTCTTGGCGATGTCGATCTGCACCGGGTGCAGGCTCCAGGCACCCACGCAGCCGAGCAGGAACGCGTTGCGGAACTGGTCTTCGCAGGCCACGACGTCGCGGATGTCGCCGAACGGCCCGTAGTACGGCAGGATCCCGTTCGCCGCGCAGGCGTCGACCATCCGCGCGACGGTGTAGTGCCACAGGTCCTGCTGATACGTGGTGCGCCCCTCGTTCAGGTCCTCGCCGGTAGGGTCCGTGCGCACCAGGTAACCGGGGTGCCCGCCACCCACCCGGGTGGTCTTCATCCGGCGGCTGGCCGCGAGGTCGGCCGGGCCGAGCGAGATGCCCTGCATCCGCGGGCTCGCGCCGGCGATCTCCTCGACGTTCGCGACGCCGCTGGCCGTCTCCAAGATCGCGTGCACCAGCAGCGGTTTCGTCAGCCCGGCCCGCGCTTCGAGCTGCGCGAGCAGCCTGTCGACGTAGTGGATGTCCTGCGCGCCTTCGACCTTCGGCACCATGATCACGTCGAGCTTGTCGCCGATCTCGGTGACCAGCGTGATCAGGTCGTCGAGCACCCACGGCGAGTCGAGGCTGTTGACGCGGGTCCACAGCTGCGTCTTGCCGAAGTCGGTCGCCTTCGCGATGGAGACGAGCCCGTTCCGCGCTGCCTCCTTGCGGTCGGCGCGCACCGCGTCCTCGAGGTTGCCGAGCAGGACGTCGACCTTCTTGGCAAGATCCGGGACCTTGGCGGCCATCTTCTCGTTGCTGGGATCGAAGAAGTGGATCATCCGCGAAGGAGGCACGGGGATCTGGCGGAGCGGTTCCGGCGCCCCCACCGCGAGCGGGGCGAAGAAATCCTTCGGCGAACGCATCGTTCCTCCATCGCAACGGGCTATGTGACCGACGAGTAACCCTAAACCCGGAAGGCGGGGAACCGCTGCGGCGCAGCTCACCTCCAAGGGGACACGATCGGGAATCGCGGAGGAATCTGTGGACGACTGGACCTTGCCGGGTTTCACCGAGATGGGGTCGCTCGGTGAAGGTGGATTCGGGCGGGTCGTCCTGGCCCGGCACGATGAATCCGCGCAGGTCGTGGCCGTCAAATACCTGTACGCGAAGTTCGCGGCAGACCCGCAACGGCTGGCCGAATTCCGCCAAGAGGCCCACGTCCTGAGCCGCGTTTCGGGGCCCCACATCGCCCGTCTGCACCAGTTCGTGGAGACCCCGCAGGGTGCGGCCATCATCATGGAAGCCGTTCACGGAATCTCCCTGAAAGAGATCCTCGGCCGCCAGGAGAAGCTCGAACCCGAAGCCGCGCTGGCCATCCTCAAGGGCTCGCTGCTCGGCCTCGCCGGCGCGCACGCCGCGGGCACCGTCCACCGCGACTACAAACCGGCCAACGTCCTGGTCACCCGCGAGGGGCAGAGCAAGCTCGTCGACTTCGGCATCGCCGTGCTCGCCGGGCAGGCCGGGGTCGCCGCGGGCACACCCGCGTACATGGCGCCCGAGCAGTGGGCGGGCGGGATCGCCACCCCGGCGACCGACGTCTACGCCGCGACCTGCGTGTTCTTCCAGTGCGTCGCCGGGCACAAGCCGTACGAGGCCGAACAGACCGAAGTGCTGCGCACGCTGCACGAATACGCGCCGATCCCGTTCGGCGAGGTGCCCGAACCGGTCCGCGACCTCATCGCGCGCGGCATGGCGAAGGACGTCACCCAGCGGCCGTCGGGCGCGGCCGAGTTCGTCGCCGAACTGGAGTCGTCCGCCAGGAAGGCGTACGGCGAAGACTGGGAGCGCAACGGCTGGCACTGGCTCGCCAAGGGCGCCGGTGTCCTGGTCGCGCTGTCCCCGCTGGCCCTGCTCGGAGCCGGGACCGCCGCCGCGCCGGTCGTCGCGGGTGGCGCCGCGGGCGGTGTCGCGGTGACCACCGGCGGCGGGATCGCGGTCGGCCTCAAGGTCACCGCCGCGGTCGCCGCCGTCACCGCGGCCGCCGTCGGCACCGTCGTGGTGATCAACGCCAACAGCGACGATCCTCCGGCCACGACGCTCTCCGCGATGAAGGTCGACCTGCTCACCCGCACCGAGAAGTTCGACGGCTTCGACTACAACGGCAAGTACGTCCGGATCAGCGGCCTTAAGGACAAGGCCGCCGAAGACCGGGTCAACAAGGCGCTGATGGCGCCGATCGACGGCTGGCTCGAGAACTTCTGGCCCGACAGCTACCAGCCGCAGCGGGAACCCGACGGCGACATCCCGCACATGAAGACCGAGGCCGAGATCCTGCGCCAGGACGACAAGCTGGTCTCGGTCGTCTACAAACGCTCGATCGACTCCACCCAGTTCGGCAACCACGGCGGGTTCAGCGTCCGCCCGATCGTCATCGACCTGACCAAGGGCGAACAGATCTCCGGCGCGCACCTCTTCGACAACGTCGACGGTACCGCCGCGCGGATGCGGAAACTCGAAGACCTGATCCTCGACTCGGCGAGGCCGGGCGACTGCCTCTCCGACAAGCCGACATCGCCCGAACACCTCCCGGCGACGGCGCTTTCGGCGCGGTACACCTTCGACTACGACTCCATCCTGCAAGCGGCGCCCACGGCCAACGGCATGCGGTTCTACGTCTACGGTTCCGCGCTCGGCTACCCGCGCGTCTGCGATCCGACCGAGGTCACCACCGAGTACGCGCGCCTCACCGACCTCATGAGTCCTTCGGTGAAGAACCTGCTCGGCCTCGCGAACGGCGGCACGCAGGGCGAACGGACCAAAGAGGACAACGTCGGCGCCTTCACCATCACCACGCCGGAGAAGTGGTGGCTGCTCTCCAGCGCGCCCATCGAGCGCTACCTGGTGACCGCCGAGGGGTGCTCGAACAGCGGGATGCAGCCGTTCCACTGCGCGGGTGTCGTCTTCAGCGACAATTCGCGCGTCGACGCGGCCACCCCGGCGTACGAACCGGGCAAGCCGTACAACCGGTCCACCGGTCCGCGTCCGTGCCATTCCGTCGGGGCACCGGGCGAAACGCAGGGTTCGCCCATCCAGCAGAAAAAGGACCTCCGACCGGTCGGCACGAAGAAGGCCGCTTACGAGGAGTGGCGGCTCATGTGCTCCGGCGGCGGTACGGTCATCCAGCGAGTGTGGTTCCTGCCGAAAACGCAGCTCGTGATCGTGGACGAATGGAACACTCCAGGCCTCGACAAAATCCTGGAAGAGGCAAGATGGAACTAAGCGACGAGTGGAGATTGCCCGGTTTCACCGAGCTGGAGCAGCTCGGCACGGGCACCTTCGGCCGGGTGGTGCTCGCGCGCCAGGACAACACCGGCCACGTCGTCGCCATCAAGTACCTCTTCTCCCGCTTCGCCGCCGAGCCCGCCTATCTCGAAACGTTCCGCCAGGAGGCGCTGGCGCTGCACCGCGTCATGAGCCCGCACGTCGTGAAGCTGTACGAGTTCTTCGAGACGCCACAGGGCGCCGCGATCGTGATGGAGGCGATCAACGGCGTCTCGCTGCGCGCGGTGCTGCAGGCCGAAGGCGCTCTCGAACCCGAAGCGGCTCTCGCGGTCCTGAAAGGTTCGCTGCTCGGGCTGGCGGCGGCGCACTCCGCGAACGTCGTCCACCGGGACTACAAACCGGCCAACGTCCTCGTCGCCGACACCGGCGAGAGCAAGCTGGTCGACTTCGGCACGGCCGTCCTGGCGGGTGAACGCGGCCCGGCCGTCGGCACGCCCGCGTACATGGCGCCCGAGCAATGGGCAGGCGGGCAAGCCACTCCCGCGACCGATGTCTATGCCGCGACCTGCGTGTTCTTCCAGTGCGTCGCCGGTCATCGCCCGTACGAGGCGGAACAGACCGAGGTGCTGCGCACGCTGCACGAACACGCGCCCATCCCGTTCGGCGAAGTCCCCGAGCCGGTGCACGAGATCGTCGCGACGGGGATGGCGAAGGATCCGTCGAAACGGCCGGCCGACGCGCTCACGTTCGTCGGCGAACTCGAACGCGTCGCCCGCGCGGGGTACGGCGAAGACTGGGAGCGCAAGGGCTGGTCGCGGCTGGCGAAGGCGACCGGTGTGCTCGCCGCCGCGACGCCGTTGGTCCTGCTCGGCGCCGGTACGGCGGCCGCTCCGGGCGTCGCCGCCGCCGGAACGGGCGCGGTGGCCGCGTCGACCGGCGGGATCGCGGCCGGGCTGAAGATCGCCGTCGGCGTCGTCGCCGCGACGGCCGCCGTGGTCGGCGGGGTGGTCGTCTTCTCCGACGCGAGCACCCCGCCACCGCAGCCGCCGCCGACCTCTCAGCAGGCCGTCGCGCTCAAGGTCGCCA
The DNA here is from genome assembly GCF_001995215.1 of Amycolatopsis azurea DSM 43854. Classification (GTDB taxonomy): domain Bacteria; phylum Actinomycetota; class Actinomycetes; order Mycobacteriales; family Pseudonocardiaceae; genus Amycolatopsis; species Amycolatopsis azurea. Next base: position 70,484 of record NZ_MUXN01000013.1, on the reverse strand, counting down.
TGAAGACGCGGACCGGGACGGTGCCCGGCACGAACATCCCCTACAGCGGGGACTACCCGGAGGTGACCGGGTCGCCGGATCAAGGCTGGCTGAAGCGGGTCAACGACGCGCTGACGGCGCCGATCGACGCGTGGAACCGCAAGACCGGCCCCGGCGCCGCCGGACTGGAGCCGGAACGCGGCCCGTACAAGCTGCTGACGAAGGCCGACGTGCGCTCGCAGAACGACCGCTACCTCTCGGTGCGCTACACCCACGACCTCGAGAACAAACCGCATCCGACCTGGAGCTACGGCCGCGCGGCGGTGACCGTCGACCTGAAGGAGGGAAGGGCGCTCAGCCCCGCCGAGCTGTTCGCCCCCGGCGTCCTTTCGGACGACGGAATGGGACGGCTCACCGAGCGGATCTGGCCCGACAAGGAACAGTGCGGCGCCCCGACCAGCGTCTTCCCGTTCCGGCCCCTCAAGTCGGCGGACCTCACCGACGAGCCGAAGGTGTGGCTCGCCTTCGCGCCGACGGCCGTCGAGATCACCGTCAACCTGACCGACCTCGGCTTCTCCACGGCCTGCGGTGTCCAGGACTACACGCTGCCCTACGACAAGGTGGCCGACCTGCTGAGCCCCGCCCTCGTCGACGGCGTGACCGGCGGGAAGACGGTCAAAGCGACGTCGTCCGCCCCGCCCGCGCAAGGACTCACGGACGTGTCGGCGGGCGCGCTGACCCTGCACCTGCCGAAGGACTGGACAGTGGTCTCGCAGGGACTGGAGAAGGTGCTCGTCGCTCCGGGCTGCCCGGACCCCAAGAAGTACTTCAACTGCAAATACGTCCTGATCACGGACAACACCCAGCAATCCGCCGAGCAGCCGCCGTACCGGCCCGGTGAGTTCTACCGGCGCAGCGCGGGCGGCCGGGCCTGCAACGCCGCCGAACGCAAGGACCTCCGCCAAGAGGGTGACGCCGAGCGCACGGCTTCCGCCACCGCACCGGTGGGCGAGGCGACGGCGTCCTACGAAGAGTGGACGATCCAGTGTGTTCCTCGTGGACAGACGGGCGGAAGCGGTGAGACGAAAGTGACCCAGCGGATCTGGTTCGTTGCGGACAGGCAAGTCGTGGTGATGGACGAGTGGCGGACGCCGGGCGTCGAAGATCTCCTCCGCGCGGCGACGATCTCCTGACCTGACCTGCGATGGTCCACAGTGGAATGACTATTCACTGGGCCGAATGGCCTAACGTTTTGCTTCCCTTGCCGTGCCAGTGTTCGCTGTCGGTCAGTCCGTACTCGTGACCGTTCGGAGACAACCGGTAACACCACTTACCTCGTTCTCACTCGGTTGGCGGCACGGTCGGACTGAAGTCGAACGACCGCCTACCGACCGGTCACCGATCGCAAGGCGCCGCCGATCGCAGCCACTCCCGTTGTCCGGCGCCGCCGCCTCCCCGCCCTGTTAGACAGTTCATGTGCCGCTTCCACCGAGGTGGCACGGGATGAAGAGCCTTAGGGAAACCAGGTTCGAAGGAGGCGGAACGTGGCGGCTACACCGAATATGGAGAGCTCGACGGTCGCCGGTGGCGCGAAGCGCAGCCGGTCACTGCCGAGCCGGGTGGTGCCGCCGATCGAACTGCCCGCGAGCGTCGAGGAGCTTTCACGCAAGGCGGCGGCCCTGCTCGGCTGGAACGGCATCGTGTTGCCGGAGACCACCGTGCTCGGCCGCAAGATCTGCGTGGTCGCCCGGCTCCGCACCGACGTGCACGCGGAGCGCATCGCGATGGGCATGGGTCCCGTCGTCGATCGCGCCACCGTCGACACCTGGACATGGCCAGAGCTGGCCGCGACCGCACCCGCGCCGGCCGCCGAGATCATCGGTGTCCTCGCGGTCGCCCGGCACTGGCGCACCGCGATGGCCTCCGCGGTTCCGTTCGCACGCTACGGCGAGGCCGCGATGGTGCTCCCATCGCCAGCCGTATTGACGGAAGACTACGTCGGCAACTGCCTCCCGCGTGCCCGCGCCTACGGGCTCGGCATCGTCACCGCCGACCCCAACGCCGTGACCGACCTCGACCTCGAGGGTCACAACGAGCGCATGATCCTGGACGAGGACCCGGTTTCGCGCCTGGTCAACGAGATCGTCTACGACCAGCTGCTGCGCGAAACCGAGCTCCCTGCCGAAGTCGACTGAACCCATTACTGTCGGGTCCATGCGAGTAGTCATTGCCGGTGGACACGGACAGATCGCGCTGAAGCTGGAGAAGCTCCTCTCCGCACGCGGTGATCAGGCGGTGGGGATCGTGCGCAATCCCGGCCACGTCGCCGATCTCGAAGCGGCGGGAGCGGAAGCCGTCGTCCTCGACCTGGAAATGTCCGATGTGGACGCCGTCGCCAAAGCGCTCGACGGTGCCGACGCAGCCATCTTCGCGGCGGGCGCCGGTCCCGGCAGCGGCACCGCTCGCAAGGACACTGTGGACAGGGCGGCCGCGGAACTCTTCGCGGCGGCGTCGGAACAGGCGGGCGTCCGTCGGCACATCCAGGTCGGGTCCATGGGGGCCGACAAATGGGAGACCGCGGACGTCCCGGACGATTTCCGGATCTACCTCAAGGCCAAGAAGGCGGCCGAGGACGATCTGCGCGCCCGCGATCTCGAATGGACGATCCTGCGGCCGGGACAGCTCACGAACGACGAGGGAACCGGCGAGATCGTGATCGCCGAATCCACCGGACGCGGACCCATTCCCCGTCAGGACGTCGCCGCGGTCCTCGTCGCACTGCTCGACAATCCGTCGACCGCGGGCCGCGTCCTCGAAACGATCTCAGGTGATACTGCTATCTCTCAGGCCGTTTCCGCTCTGTGAAAGCCCCGCTCCTGGCTAGTGTGTGGACGTAATCCGTCAGTGAAGTGAACGGAGAAAGTCCTTGCGCGAGGACATCGCGGTCTTCAGCGGCAGCGCACATCCCGAGCTCGCCGAAGAGATCTGCTCCCAGCTCGGTGTTCCGCTGCATCCCGTCAAGGTGCAGCGGTTCGCCAACGATTGTCTCGAAGTCCAGCTCGAAGCGAACTGCCGCGAGCGCGACGTCTTCCTGATCCAGCCGCTGGTGCGGCCGGTGCAGGAACATCTCGTCGAACTGCTGCTGATGCTGGACGCCGCACGGGGCGCGTCGGCGAAGCGGATCACCGTCGTCATGCCGCACTATTCGTACGCGCGGTCGGACAAGAAGGACGCGCCGCGGATCTCGATCGGCGGCCGTCTCGTCGCCGATCTGCTGGCGACCGCCGGCGCCGACCGGGTCCTCGCGATGACGCTGCATTCGCCGCAGGTGCACGGCTTCTTCAGTGTGCCGGTCGACCACCTGCACGCGTTGCAGGAACTGGCCAAGCACTTCCGCCAGTACGACCTGTCCGCGACCACCGTGGTCTCGCCGGATCTCGGCAACGCCAAGGAGGCCGCGCATTTCGCCCGGCTGCTCGGGGTTCAGGTCGCGGCCGGCGCGAAGCAGCGCTTCGCCGACGACAGGGTCGAGATCAGCTCGGTGATCGGTGAGATCACCGGCCGCGACGTGATCGTCCTCGACGACGAGATCGCCAAGGGCAGCACGGTGATCGAGCTGCTCTCGAAGTTGCGGGAGCTGAAGCCGCGCTCGATCCGCGTCGCCTGCACGCACGGGTTGTTCTCCAGTGGCGCGCTGAAGCGGATCGGCGAGCAGGACGACGTGCTGGAGATCGTCTGCACCAACACGGTGCCGATCCCGCCGGAGGAGCAGAGCCCGAAGCTGCGGGTCCTGTCGATCGCACCCGCGCTGGCGGAGGCGATGCGGAGGATCCACAACGGGGAGTCGGTCAGCGCGCTGTTCGAAACCGCTTAGCCGAGGACCCGGTCGAGGTAGGTGTTCGTGAAGACCCCGGCCGGGTCCACCTCCTTGCGGACCCGCGAGAAGTCGTCGAACCGCGGGTACCGCGAGCGCAGCGTCGCCGCGTCGAGGTCGTGCATCTTGCCCCAGTGCGGGCGGCCGCCGACCTCGCCGACGATCGACGCGAACCCGGCGAAGTACTCGCGGTAGGGCATGCCGACGAACTGGTGGATCGCGATGTAGGCGGAGTCGCGGCCGTTCGCCGTCGAAAGCCAGATGTCGTCCGCGGCGGCGACGCGCACCTCGACCGGGAACGCGACCGGGTTCTCCAGCTTCGGCACGAACGCGCGGAGTTCGGAGAAGACGTCGTGCAGCGCTTCGCGCGGGATCGCGAACTCCGACTCGACGAACCGCACGCCGCGATGCGTCACGAAGACGCGATGCGAGGTGTCGCTGTACTCGCGGGCGGAGAGGATGTTCGAGGCGAACCGGCCGAGCGGCCGCACGAGTTTCGGCACCGCGCGGCCGAGACGGCAGAGACCGCCGAACGCGACGTTCTCCGTGATCTCGTAGTCGACGAATTCCTTCACCTTGCCCAGCGGCTTGTGCGCGCTTCCCGCGGGGAGCCGGTTGTTGCGCTTGACCAGGGCGTTCTTGCCGTACGGGAACCAGTAGAACTCGAAGTGGTCGTTCTCGTCGGCGAACCGGTCGAAGCCTTCGAGGACCTCTTCGAGGGGCTCCGGGCGCTCCTGGGCGGAGAGCAGGAACGACGGTTCACACTGCAGGGTGACCGTGGTGATCACGCCGAGCGCGCCGAGGCCGACCCTCGCGGCGGAGAAGAGATCGGGGCGTTCGTCGGCCGAACAGGTGACCACGGTGCCGTCGGCGAGGACGAGTTCGAGCGCGGCGATCTGGGTGGCGATCCCGCCGAGCCGGGCGCCGGTGCCGTGGGTGCCGGTGGAGATCGCGCCCGAGACGGTCTGCGCGTCGATGTCGCCGAGGTTGGTCATCGCCAGCCCGAGCGCGTCGAGTTCGGCGTTGAGCTGCTTGAGCGTGGTGCCCGAGCGGACCGTGACCAGGCCTTTCTCGACGTCGGCCGAGGCGATGCCGGTCCAGCCGGTCAGGTCCATGGCGTCCGAATCGGCGGCGGCGATCGCCGTGAACGAGTGGCCGCTGCCCAGCGGGCGCAGGCGCCGTCCGTCCGCGGCGGACCGGCCGATCGCTTCGGCGATCTCCTCTGTGCCGCGCGGGCGGTGCACGCGCAGGGGCGAGGCCGCCGCGGTTCCGGCCCAGTTGGTCCACCGAGTCATGCGCCCACCGTTCCGTGAGGTTCAGCTCTTGAGATGCTCGAGTGCCGAAACAGTAAGTGAATAGTATTCGCGTTTCAAGCCCTTCTGTCGTACCTTAGTTCGGGTGACCAGTGCGACGGTGTACGACTTGGCGACGAAGGACCTGGATCCTCCGTTCGCGGTTGTCGACTTGGATGCGTTCGACGCGAACGGCGCCGACCTGCTGAGGCGAGCGAACGGCAAGCCGATCCGCGTGGTCAGCAAATCCGTCCGGTGCCGGTATCTGCTGGAACGGGTGCTCGCGCGGCCGGGCTTCGAAGGTCTCATGTGCTACTCGCTCGCCGAAGCGGTCTGGCACGTCGAGCAAGGGACGTCCGACGACATCGTGGTGGCGTACCCGACCGCCGACCACGGCGCGCTGCGGCGGCTCGCGGCGGACGACCGGGCGCGCGCGGCGATCTCGATCATGGTCGATTCGCCCGAACACCTGGATCTGGTCGATGCCGCGCTGGGGCAAGGACATCCCGAGATCCGCGTCTGTCTCGAACTCGACGCTTCGTGGCGGCCGCTGCCCGGAGTGCACATCGGCACCAGGCGCTCGCCGGTGTTCAGCCCGCGACAGGCCGCGGATCTGGCGCGGACCATCTTGTCCCGCAAGGGTTTCCGGCTCGTCGGGATGATGGCGTACGAAGGTCAGATCGCCGGGCTCGGCGACGCGGCGGGCAGTGGGCTCAAGAACTCGGCCATCGGCTGGATGCAGCGGAAGTCCATTGTGGAAATCGCGAAACGCCGCGCGGCCGCGGTGAAGGCCGTGCGGGCCTTGGCGGATCTGGAGTTCGTCAACGGTGGCGGCAGCGGCAGCGTGGAATCGACCGGCGCCGAAGCGGCGGTCACCGAAATCGCGGCGGGCTCCGGTCTGATCGGGCCGACCCTCTTCGACGGCTACGCGCACTTCTCGCCGCGCCCGGCCGCGATGTTCGCGCTGCCTGTCGTCCGGCGTCCGGCACCGAAGGTCGCGACGCTCTTCTCAGGCGGCTACATCGCTTCAGGCCCTACGGAGTCTTCGCGCCAGCCCAAGCCTTACCTGCCCGAAGGTCTCTCGCTGCTCGGCTTCGAAGGCGCCGGTGAAGTGCAGACCCCCGTTTCCGGCGAAGCGGCCCGCCACCTGCGGCTCGGCGACCGCGTCTGGCTGCGTCACGCGAAGGCCGGCGAACTCGCCGAACGCTTCACGCACTACCACGTCGTCATCGGCGACCGCGTCGACCGGACCGTCCCCACCTACCGAGGCGAGTCCCAAAACTTCGGCTGACCCGCCGGACCCCACCCCCCACCGCTCCCAGGGGGGCGCGCCCCGCACCAGCGTATCGGGAGGGGGTGTCGGGGAAGGGGGTCCGGAGGTGGGAGGGGCGAGGTTGTCCACAACTGTGGGTGGGTGTGGACAGGTTGTGTGGATAACTGGATAAGGCCAGGTCAGACTGGGTAAAGGCGTGGTTGGTGGGGGTTGTGTGACTGGTGAGGCTCGGGCTCCGGGCATCGGCGGACACGAATGGAGCAAGGGGGATCCGCCGGTGACGGAAGGGGTCCCGAGCGCCACGCACGGGACGTTCAACGTCTCAAGCGTGGCGCTCGGGACACCCGCCCGGAGCCCTCAAGAAGCCTCAGAGCCTCAAGCCCCGAATTTGCTCGCCAGGTAGCCCTTCACGACCGACTTCGCCTCCGCCACGATCCGCTCGTCCCCGCGTGGGTCACGGCGGAAAGCCAGCTTCAGCAGCGCGTCCGCCGTCTCGTTCGCGATCGTCAAAGCGAACCGGATGTCGTCCAGCGGCGACGGGATCCGCGCCGAAAGGATGTCGGTGAGCGCGTCCACGATGACGGCGTTGTTGTCGCGGGTCTCGTCCAGCAGCTGCCGGTCCACGACGTCACCGAAGTGGACCTTCGAGAATCCCGGGACCTCGCGGTGCATGTCGAGGTAGATGTCCAGGATCGAGTCCACGACATCCCACCAGTGTTCGGGCGCGAGCTCGTTCAGCGTCTCCGACACCGACGCGACGAACCGTTCGAGATTGCGTTGCGTCAGCGCCTGCACGACGGCCCGCTTGTCGGGGAAGAACTGGTACAGCGACCCGACGGCCACTCCGGCGCGTTTCGCGATCAGCGTGGTCGTCAAGGCGTCGTAACCGAGTTCGTCGATCAGCTGGGCGCTGGCATCGAGCATCTGCTCCACCCGCTTGGCACTGCGTTGCTGGACGGGCTGCCGCCGCAACGGAGTCGTCTCCGTTTGCGGTTTCGCGGCCTGGATGTCGGACACTCGGGCTCCTCCTTCGCTGATCTGCGACTTTATCGTGCCGACGGGGTTCCCCACGGTCGAGTGAAGGCATAGTATCTGAGAACTTTTCATGTTCGGCCGAGTCTGAAGAGGAAAGGTGCGTAGCCGGTGGAGAATCCGACCTTCCCGTCCGATTTCCTGTGGGGTGTTTCGACCTCCGCCTTCCAGATCGAGGGGGCGACGGGGGAAGGCGGCCGAGGACAGTCCATTTGGGACACGTTCACCGAAACGGAGGGAAAGATCGCGCGGGCCGAACACGCCAGGGTGGCCGCCGACCACTTCCACCGCTTCCGCGAGGACATCGCCCTGATGGCCGAACTCGGCGTCGGCGCGTACCGGCTGTCCTTCGCCTGGCCCAGGATCCAGCCCGACGGCGAAGGCAAACCGAACGCCGAAGGCCTTGCCTTCTATGACGAACTGATCGACGAGGTCTGCGCCGCCGGCATCGCGCCGACGGGGACGCTCTTCCACTGGGACCTCCCGCAGGCGCTCGAGGACAAGGGCGGCTGGCTCTCCCGTGATACCGCTGAACGCTTCGCGGAGTACGCCGCCATCCTGGGCGAGCGGTTCTCCGATCGGGTGAAAATGTGGATCCCGCTCAACGAGCCCATGGTCATGTCGATCTTCGGTTACGCGATCGGTGAGTACGCCCCCGGCAAGACGCTCCTGCTCGACGCCCTGCCCACCGCGCACTACCAGAATCTCGCGCACGGACTCGCCGTCCAAGCCCTCCGCGCGGCAGGCGCCCGCGAAGTCGGCACGGCCAACAATCATTCGCCGATCTGGCCCGCCTCCGATTCGCCGGAAGACAAGGCCGCGGGCGAATGGATCGACGCCCTGATCAATCGTACTTACGCGGATCCGGTGCTCCTCGGTCGTTATCCCGAACAAGTCGTCGAACATCTCCCGAAGGATTTCGCCGACGATCTGCCCACCATCGCGCAGCCGCTCGACTTCTACGGGGTGAATTACTACGAGCCGCAGGGCGTCGCCGCGCCCGGTGAAGGCAACCCGCTGCCCTTCGAGCTTCGCGCGATCGAGGGATATCCCATGACCACCAACGATTCCCCGATCGTCCCGCACGGGCTGCGCGAGCTGCTCGTCGGCTTCCACGACCGCTACCGGGAGCATCTCCCGCCCGTCCACATCACCGAGAACGGATGCAGTTTCGACGACGTCGTCGCCGAGGACGGACACGTCCACGACCAGGAACGCATCGACTTCCTCGACAGCCACCTCGTCGCGGTGCGTGAGGCGATGGACGCCGGCGTCGACGTCCGCGGGTACTTCGTCTGGTCGCTGATGGACAACTTCGAATGGTCGAAGGGCTACCAGCCGCGCTTCGGTCTCGTGCACATCGACTACGAGACACAGAAGCGGACGCCGAAGGATTCCTTCGGCTGGTACCGGAAGCTGATCCGCCATGAGTGAGGTCAGGGATCTGCCCGAGGCGCTCGCCGAGCCGGTCGCCCGGGTCCGCGCGGGCTGGATGAGCCTGCTGTTCTTCGCGAACATCGCGCTCTGGCTCGGGGTCTACGCGCCCATCCAGGTACTCCTGCCGAAACAGGCCGAAATCCTGGACGCGGCCAACAAGGAGGCCGTGTTCAGTCTCGTCACCGGGGTCGGCGCGGTCGTCGCGCTGATCGCCAACCCGGTCGTCGGCCTGCTCTCGGACCGCACCTGTCACGCCCGCGGCCGCCGTCATCCGTGGACGGTCGTGGGCGCGGCGATCGCCGCGGCCGGACTGCTCGTCCTCGCGTTCGCGCCGAACGTCGCGGTCATGGTGCTCGGCTGGTGCCTCGTCCAGGCGGGCCTGAACGGAATGCTCGCGATGCTGGTCTCGGCGATCGCGGACCGGGTGCCCGTGCCGCAGCGCGCACAGGTCGGCGGGCTGGTCGGCATCGCCCAGATGCTCGGGACCGTGCTCGGCGCGGTGGTGGTCGTGGTGATGCTCGACCTCGCCGGGCTTCCGCTGGGCTACGCGGTGTGCGCCGCCATCGTGCTGGCGGGCGCGGCGGCGTTCGTCCTGCGCACGCCGGACGCGCGGCTGCCGGTCGCGTTCCGGCCCTCCGCGCGGACCCGGGACGTGCTGAGGAACCTGTGGATCTCGCCGCGGCGGCATCCGGACTTCGCCTGGGCGTGGGGCTGTCACTTCATGATCAACCTCGGCAACGCCTTCGGCACCCTGTACCTGCTGTTCTTCCTCAAGGACGCGGTGCACTACGAAGACCCGGACACCGGCCTGCTGATCATGATGGGGCTCTACGGCGCCGCCCTCATTGTCGGCGCGCTCATCGCCGGGCACTTCTCCGACAAGTCCGGGCGGCGCAAGCCCTACGTCCTCGCCGCGTCGGCGGTGATGGCCGTCGCCGCGCTGCTGCTGGTCGTCTGGCAGAACTGGACGGCCGCGCTCACGGCGTCGCCGCTGCTGGGTGTCGGGTTCGGCGCGTACATGGCCGTCGCGCTGGCGATGCTCACGCAGGTGCTGCCCGCCGCGCAGGACCGGGCGAAGGACCTCGGGGTCATCAACATCGCGAACTCGCTGCCGCAGGTGGTGGCGCCGATGCTGACCGCGCCGATCCTGGCCTACCTGGGTGGGTATCCGAGCCTCTTCGCGGCTTCGGCGCTGTCCACCGTCGTCGCCGCGGTGCTGGTCACGCGGGTGAAAACGGTCAATTGACAGAAATGTTGGAGACCGCGGACCGATGCCGGTCGGGGGAGGGGAGTGCAACGGCACCGGCCCGCGGGGTTCGGGGGATGACAGCGCGGCCGTCGGGGGCGGGTATCGCGCTGCGTTTGTGATCATGAATCTAGCGACCGATTACTGCGTTCGCTAGGTGTTCTGCCGATAATTTTCGATTAATCGCGGTGGGGACCGGGATGATTACCGAGAGCGGCTCGTCACGTTCGGGGGTACGCGCGAACCGCTGCCGGCGAAGGCGAGCTCATGGCGTGGTTGCCGAGGGGGCGCTCGGACCGCCGTTCACTCGCCGGCTTCTCAAGCTGTGATGGCGGGACGACGCGGGTTGACCAGCGCGTGCCTGCCGGTGGTTTCGGCGGGGCTGACGCGGGTCTGCCCGGGAACGCGCTGGGTGGCCGCGGTCTGCTGGGGGGCGAGGCCACCGGCGACCAGGTGCTCGTGCGCGACCTGCCATACCGAGCAGGGGGCCTTGCACTTGTGCCAGCGGGTCGAGCAGGTGGGGCAGTCCCCGCGCTCGTCGGGCTCGTGCGCCTGGAGCATCGCGCGCCAGCCTTCGGTCAGCCGGGGGAGCTCCGAGCGGGCGACCGACACGAGCGACTGCGCGTCGGCCCGGGTCGCGAGATCGGAGAGCATGTCGAGGCGTTCCCAAACCGCGTTGCGGAGGACTTGCCCTAGGACCTGATCCACGGAGAACTCACCGTTACCTTTCCGCCATCTTGGCGGCTTCGTTGAGCGCCGCCCTGAGCTGTCCGAGCTGGCCGGACGTCAGGCGCGCCGTCTCTCCTGGGGGCGAGACGAGAACCACCTGGTTGTCTTCGACGAACACGGTGACGGCGCGTTCACGGCTGATGAGATCGCCGCACTGCACGCGCCAGATCAGTTGTCCGCCTTCATAACGGCGCACACTCGCGGTACGGGGGTCGACCGGGGCGGAAGGAGAGACCGGGCGGTTGGCTCCGGGGGCGAGGCCGACCGCCTGCTGACCGGCGGGGCCGGCCGCACGCAGGTGGCGCGTGGCCATACCGGGCCGTCCCGCGGGGATGGAGCCTGTTGCGATCGAGTCCACGAACTCCACTGGCTCTTCTCCGCTCTCTCGTTCCACGTCGTCTTCGTATCCGCGTGTCCGCACCTGTAGGGGGTTCGGAGACTTGGTAGCTCTCTGTGATCGCTGCCGGTGGCTGGTCGGTCACGGAGATCTGACAACTACAGTGATGTGAAACCGAGTGCGATAGAAGGTGGAACCGCCGTCATAGCGGTGACCGGACGAGGTTTCACGGTAAGCGGTCAAACGACTTCTGCCGGGCCGATCACGACGGGCGATCCGGTGTTTCGCACGGTTGAATAGGTGTGCCTACGCTGTTTCTCGACCCCAACGGAACTGTGAGGGGGCGCAATGGACGCCAGTATCGGTGGCGGCGCTGTCGCCGGCTTGGACGCGAACTCCGCGAACACTTCGGGCCGCCAGAGTCACCCCGTGCCGCCGGATGCCTGGGAACAGGCGGAAATGCGGGCGGCGCTGGCGACACGGGAGATCTCCTCCGTGTACCGCCTGTTGCGCAAGCACGGTGTTTCGCAGCGTCAGATCGCCGCGATGACCGGCCAGTCGCAGTCCGAGGTGTCCGAGATCCTCAAAGGTCGCCAGGTGATGGCGTACGACGTGCTCACCCGCATCGCTGACGGCCTGGGTGTCCCGCGGGGATACATGGGTCTCGCCTATGACGAGGCGACAGCGATAAAGGTCGTCGGCGCCGCCGACGGCCAGCAGGCGGAGGAGGACGAGTCCGTGAAGCGACGGAGGTTCCTCGCGCACGCCGCCCAGGTCACGATGGGTGCGGCGGTGTTCGGTCCGGAATCGGGGACATGGTCGTCGGGGCCGGCTAAAACGCCCGCCCCAGGGCGGATCGGCATGACCGACGTCCGCCAGGTGGAAGCCGCCACCAGAGCGCTCCGGTCCCTCGACTACCAGTACGGCGGCGGTTTCTGCCGCGACGCCGTGGTCGCGCAGCTGTCCTGGGGACAGCAGATGCTCGAGTCCAACGGCACCGAAATGGTCAAGAACCGGCTGTACGTCGCGCTCGCCGACCTGCACAGCCTGGCGGGCTGGACGTCGTTCGACACCGGCCTCATGGACTCGGCTCGTGGCCACTTCGCGAACGCGCTCGACCTGGCCAAACAGGGCGACAACCACCCGCTGGTGGCCAACGTCCTCTACCGGATGGGCCGCGTCTACCTGCACCAGGACGCCCCGAACGACGCGCTGAAACTGTTCCAGCTCGGCCAGATCGCCGCCCAGGAATCGGGCTCCGAGCTGGCGGTCGCCGTGCTCTGCGCCAACGAGGCCTGGGCCTACGCGATGATGGGCAACGAGGAACAGGCCACGAAGCTGCTCGGCCGGAGCAAGGACGAATTCGCCCGCGCCGACCTGGCCGAGGCCGAATCCTGGGTCAAGTTCTTCACCGAGACCGACGTCTACGCCATGATCGGCACCGTGCACACCGTGCTCGCCGCGAAGAACGCCGAGCACACCAAGTACGCGATCCCGGCGCTGACCAAGGCCGTCGAGTCCTACGACGACGACATGGCCCGCAGCAAGACGTTCATGCTCAGCGCGCTGGCCACGAACCACCTGCTCGAAGGCGATCTCGATCATGGCGCCAAGGTGGGCTCGAAGGCCGTCGACTGTGCCGAGGGCATCAAGTCGGAGCGGGTGAAGGACCGGATGCGGCCGCTGCAGGTCGAGGCGGAACGCCGCCGGAACAACGCGGACGCCCGTGACCTCGCCGACCGCCTCAACTCCTTCTACGCCGCCTGAGCAGGGCCGGTTCACGCCCGGCAAACTGCGTGACGCCCTGGGGCGGACGTGCGAAGTGCTGGGCGTGGACCCCGACGGCGCCCGGCTGCTGAGGTTCACCAACAACGCCGTCTACGAGCTGGCGAGCGCGCCGTTCGTCGTCCGGATCGTCGGTTCCACCCTGCTGCGGCACCGCGTCGGCACGGTCGTACGGGTCGCGCGGCATTTCGAACGGCACGACGTGCCTGCCATCCGCCTGGTTCCCGGCGTCGAGCAGCCGCTGCCGGTCGGCGAGCATCTCGTGACGGTCTGGTGGAAGGTGCCGGAGACCGGCCGGAAGGCGAGGTCGGCCGACCTCGCGGCGCTGCTGCGCGGGGTCCACGCGCTCGAACCGCCCCAGGGGCTGGCCGAATGGGCGCCGTTCGCCGCGGTCCGCGCCCGGGTTTCGGACGCGGAGGAGCTGTCCTCCGGTGACCGGCGGTTCCTCCTGGAGCGCTGCGCCGAGGTCGAAGCCGCCCTCGCGACGCTCGACTTCCCCCTGCCCAGGGGCCTCGTCCACGGCGACGCGCACACCGGGAACGTGATCTCCGGCCCGGACGGACCGGTGCTGTGTGATTTCGATTCGTCCTGTGTCGGCCCGCCGGAATGGGATCTCACGCCGCTCGCCGTCGGCCATGAACGGTTCGGTGATCCACCTGCCCGCTATCGCGTGTTCGCCGAGCGGTACGGATTCGACGTGACCACCTGGTCCGGATTCCCGGTACTGCGCGCGATCCGTGAACTGAAGCTCACCACGAGTGTTCTCCCGATTCTTCGCAGTCACCCCGGCGTACGGGATGAGCTGCGAAAACGGTTGGACGATCTGCGGAACGGACATACCGGCGCGCGCTGGAACCGGTATCGATGACTCACCCGGAACACTCATCTGCACGTGCATTCGCCGACGCCGAATGACCGTTCGTCGCTTGTCCGAATTCGTCGATCAATCGGTGACGAATTCGCCCGGGCTAATCACTTCTATTGGCTCAGCACTCCCCCAAATGTGCAACTTGCAGCTACGCTGAGTTATTTAGCGCGCGGGGTTCACCTCGTCGTAGGTGCACCGATCGATATCGTCGGCTCACGGCTGTTCCAAACGCCTACGCAGCGCGTCGGCTTCCGGCCTGCCGAGGCCGACGAAAATCGGCAGTGCCCGGTCGAAGAGGCTCCGGGCTTCGTCCGGATTCCCCTCCGCCTCGGCGATCTCGCCGAACGCGGTGAGCGCCCTGGCCACCTCGAACCGCGATCCGCGCGCCTCCATGGTGGCGCGGGCGGGTTCCAGCTCGGCCCGCGCCGCCGCGAGATCCCCGGTGACCGTGAGGGCCCGGCCGAGTTCGATCCGGGCGCGGGCCACGTTGTAGTCGTCGCCTTCGAGGACGTCGCGAGCGCGGGTGAGGTCGGCGATCGCGGACTCGGGCTGTCCGGCGCGGACGCGGGTCGCGCCGAGGTTGATCAACGCCAGCCCGATGTCGTGCCGTCGCTCCAGCCGTTCGCTGAGCACCTTGTCCTCGGTGAACCACTCGATCGCGTCGTCGAGCCTGCCCTGCTGGAGGGCGACCAGGCCGAGTCCTTCGACCGACCGGATCTCGACGACGCCGTTCCCCGCCGTCCGCGCGGCTTCGCGACCCGCCGTGTAGTGCCCGACGGCTTCGTCGTAGCGGCCGGTGCCGCGGCAGGCGGCGCCGCTGCGGTTGTGCATCAGCGCCTCCGCGGACGCGTTGCCCCAGGTCCGCGCGCAGCGCATGCCTGCCTGGCTCACCCGCAGGAAGTCCGGATAGTGCTTGCGCAGCAGGAAAAGCGGCCACATCGCGGCGGCGAGCTGCCAGCCGAGCTCGGGCAGCTGCCCGAGCTCCGCGGCTTCGATCGCGGCGATGAGGTTCTCGCGCTCCAGTTCGAGCCAGGCGAGTTTCTCGTCGGGCGAGTCGAACGAGAGCGGCGACGGCGGCCGGTACTCGTAGCGGTACGGGATCGGATCCTGATCGGGGACGGTCAGGTCCGTGGTCGCGGAGGCGGTGAAGAGGTACCACTCGAGCATGCGGCGCAGCGCGAGGTCGCGGTCGTACTCGTTGCCCGCCGTCTTCTCCTTGGCGTGCAGCCGCGCGAGATCGTGGAAGGTGTACCGGTCGTCGCCGCGGTCGATCAGCAGCCCGACGTCGACGAGCTGGTCCAGCAGGTCGTCGGCGACCTCGGGGCGGACGGCGATCGACGCGGCCGCCACGCCGGTACCGAAGTCGGGACCGGGGTGGAGCCCGAGTGCCGCGTACAGCGCGGCCGCGTCCGAGGGGAGTTCGTCGTAGGACAGGTTGAAGCTGGCTTCCACCGATTGCGCCTCTTTCGTCGAGAGCGTGGCCAGTCGACGATATTCCTTCCCCAGCTCGGTGGCGATCTTCTCCAGCGACATCTTGGGCCGCCCGGCCAGCTTGGCGCTGACCGTGGTGAGGGCGATCGGCAGGCCGCCGCACAGGTCGGCGATGGCCCGCGCCTGGTCGGCTTCGGCACCGACCCGCTCGGCGCCGAGGGCACGTCCGAGCAGTTCGGCGCTGTGCGCGGAACCGAAGGGGGACAGCTCGATCAGCTTCGCGCGATGCTCGGTCTGGAGCTTGCCCAGGCGGCGTCTCGAAGTCACGATCACGAGGCTCTCCGCGCCGGCGGGCAGAAGAGGAAGTACCTGATCGGTCGAAGCCGCGTTGTCGAGCAGGACGAGCAAAGGACGGTCGGCGGTCGTCGTGCGGTACAGCGCGGTGAGCTCCTCGACGCCCGCGGGTAGTCCCTCCGGCGGGACACCCAGCGCCCGGAGGAACCGGCCGAGCGCTTCGTTCGTCGTCAGCGGGCCGTTGGTGCTGAACCCGCCGAGGTCCGCCCACAGGTGCCCGTCCGGGAAACGGTCACCGAGCCGACGGCCCCACGCGGTGGCCAGCGCCGTCTTCCCGATCCCGCCCTGGCCGCTGATCAGGTGCACCGACGGCCCGTCGGTGTCGTCCTGGGCCAGCAGCTCTTCGAGCAGGGCGAGTTCGGCCGAGCGGTTGGTGAAGTGCGCGGGCGCGGGCGGAAGCTGCCGGGGCCCCGAACTCACCTGTCTGGTGAGCCGGACCGCCGATCGCTGGCGCGGCACCTGCGGAGTGCTGATTTCGCTGTCACCCGGCAACGGGCCGCCCATTTACCATCCCCTCATCGGGTTAACCCCAGCGATCGCGTAGAGCATCCCGGTGAAGGCCCGGAGAGGACAGCGAAACCGGCCAAATGCGGCCGGATGGAGCAAGCGGTGTCACAGCTGGAAAAAATTCTCACCATGATGTCGAGACCGGTGTGACGGCTCCGTCCCCGGGGCGATCGCGGCCGACGTGGCCGCACGCACCAGGAGGACGGACATGCGCAAGCTCATCGTTCAGCAGTGGGTCACCGTCGACGGCATCGTCGCGGACGAGGACGGCGGGCTCGGCTTCGTACCGGGGGAGCCCTTCTCCGAGAAGACCGAGCCCGCGTTCAAGGCGAGCGTGATGGGGCTCGTCGATTCGGTCGACACGATGATCCTCGGCGCGAACACCTACGCGATGGCCAAGGACTACTGGCCCTACGCCGAAGAGCAGGGCGAGTACGGCGAAAAGGTCAACGCGCTGGCCAAGGTCGTCGCGTCGTCGAAGCTCGACGACGCTCCCTGGGGCGACTTCCCCGCCGCGACCGTGACCCGCGATCCGGCCGCCACCATCCGGGAACTCAAGGAACAGGACGGCAAGGCCCTCTGGCTGTGGGGGAGCCTGACGCTCATGCGGTCGCTGCTGGACGCCGGCCTCGTCGACGAGGTCCGGATGATGGTCGCCCCCGTGTCGCTCGGCAAGGGGACGCGCCTTTTCGAGGATCGGCGGGACCTGAAGCCGGTCGAGGCCACGGCGTTCGAAAACGGCGTGGCGATCCTGCGGTACGAGGTGAAGAACCATTGAGGGGTAAGGCGAATCTGGCGGGTGGGTCCACTGGCGAGCAGGCCGGAACCGGTCCGCGAGGAGTCGGCCACCACTTCTGCTGTCCATAAAGGACGAATTCCTCGGCTGGAGCGCCTGTTTTGGGTGTTTTTCGTGTATTCACGAAGGGGTCGCGCAAAGTACCCAAAACGGGCACTCAGACCGGAAGTGGTGTCCCTTGTGGACGTTCGAGGTCGGCCCCTGTGGGCCAGGTCTCCTCGGCAGCGAACTCGATCACGCCGCAGTTGCCGTACCCCTCACTAAGAGGTCGCGACGACCGGGGCTCGCGTGAGGACGACGGCGAACCCGAACGCGAGCCCCATCACGGTCAGCTCCAGCGTCGCCCAAGCGGCCAGCGCCGTGCGGTTGTGCCGGATGATCTGCGGCATCAGCTTCCACCGCGTGTAGGCGCCGAGGCCCGCGAT
Source organism: Amycolatopsis azurea DSM 43854 (assembly GCF_001995215.1). GTDB lineage: Bacteria > Actinomycetota > Actinomycetes > Mycobacteriales > Pseudonocardiaceae > Amycolatopsis > Amycolatopsis azurea. The sequence continues at coordinate 53,119 of NZ_MUXN01000013.1, read as the reverse complement.
CACGCCGGTGCACAGCAGCTTGAGCAGCACCAGCTGCCCGTACGGCGTGGTGAAGACGCCTTCCCAGAACCCGAGCGACGGGTTGAGCGAGATCTCGATCAGCCCGTTGAACAGGCCGGTCGCCGCGCCGAGGATCAGGCACAGCGTCGCCAGTTTCGAGAACCGCGGCAGCGCGTGCGCGAGCAGGGTCCGGTTCCCGATGAGCAGCACCGCCATCGCGCCGAGCCCGCCGGTCCAGGCGACGGCGCTCATCACGTGCAGTTCCATCGAGATCATCGTGTAGTCGTGGTAGTTCCAGTTCGACGCGTGCCCGGTGACCGGCAGCGGCAGCAGCGCGAACAGGCCGAGCCCGACGCGGACCTCGGCGGGCACCTTCTCGCCGTGCTTCATCGAGAGGATGCCGAGTCCCGCGTGCAGCAGGGCCAGCGCCGCGACGATCAGCAGCGCCTTGCCCGCGCCGACGTCGGCGATGTAGCTCCCGACGTCCGACATCGACAGCGTGCTGGAACCCGGCCGGTATTCGGCGGTCTGCAGGATCAGCGCGACGAGCGCGGTGGTCGCCCAGATCAGCGCGGCCGCGACGCTCGCCGGCCGAGCGAGCCGCATGATCGGCTCGGAGAGCTTCGGCCGGTCGTAGCCGACCAGCACCGAAAGCAGCGCCAGCCCGATCGTGGCGACCGCCGAGATGTCCAGCAGTACCCGCACGAGCGGGATGGAGACCGAGACCACCTCGCTGACCTGCGCGACCCCGGGGACCGGGGCGGTGGCCGTCAGCGCGACGCCGATCAGGGCACCGACGATGCCCGCCGTCACCACGCAGAACAGCACGGCGACGCGGGCGCGCGAGGTGGTCTCGGCCTGTGTCATGACCCGCTCTTCTCCTTGTCGCCCGCGCCGGTGCGCAGCGCGACGGTCAGTCCGACGGCGAGCAGCACGACGGCGCCCGCGATCCACACCCAGATCGGCACGCCGGACGAGCCTTCGCCGCCGGTCGCCGGGGTGGTCTCGGCCTGGCCCGCGTTGCTGCGCGCGGCGTCGGCGCTCGCCGGGGTGCCGGTGCCCGCGGTGGTGAGGGTGAACGGCACCTCACCGGTCACGGCGTGCCCGTCCGCGGACAGGATCCGGTAGCCGATCTTGTACTCGCCCGCCGGGCCGAGCGGCCGCAGCGGCACGGAAACGACGCTGTCGCGGACCTCGACCTGGCCCTCGGCCCACTGGCCGCCGCCCGGTCCGGTGACCGCGATCTGGTTGACGTTCGCGTTCTGCACGTACTGGTCGAACGTGAGTGTGATCTTCGCGGGCCCGGCGGCGATCGAAGCGCCCTTCGCCGGGTCCGAGGAGATCAGGACGTTGTGCGCCAGCGCCGGGGTGGCTGTGGCGAGCCAGGCCACCCCGGTGATCGCCAGCGCGACGATCGCTTTGCGCATTTACTCGGTTCCCTCGGTGTCGCTCTTGCTGGAGACGGCGGTGGCGCGGCGGGCGCGCAGGGTGGCACCGGCGCCGACGCCGAGACCGAGCGCGCCGACGACGAGACCGGCGCCGCCGAGCCAGCGGGCGGTGTCGTCGGACGTCGAAGAAGCGGCGCGGGATTCCTCGGAAGTGGCCTTGGAGTCGGTGCCGTGGCCGCCGCCGTGCCCGTCACCGGTCTTCTCGGCGAGCTTCACGCTCGGCGCGGGGTGCTCGGGTTCCTCGCCGGAGGCCGGGGTCGGCTGGTTCCACTCGACGACCTTGCCGTTCTCGTAGGTCTGGGTGGCCGGGAACTCGATCGCGTCGACGTTGGCCGGGAACTGGCCCGCGCTGATCTGGAACTCCTGGAACTCGGTCGAACCGGCGGCGATCTTGGTGCCGGGCTCCGCGGTCCAGGAGACCTTGGTGACGGCCTCGGTGATCTGCGTACCGGACGCGGTGGTCACCGGGGTGGGCAGCTTCGACTTGACGACCTCGGCCTTCCAGCCCGGGATCGGCTTGGTGCGGACCGAGCTGAGGGCGTACTCGGGCTTGAGGGTGACCTCGACCTTGATGGTGCCGGCGTCCTTCTCCTCGTTGGGGACACGGAAGAAGATCGACCCGTAGCCGCCCTTGGTGGGCTGGGGGCCGTAGACGTTGGCGGTGACGTGGGCCGAGGCGACCCCGGCCGAGAGCAGACCGGCGGCGCCGACGGCGGCGGCCAGGAAACCGGCGCGCTTGAAGACGTGCTTGGACATGGGAACTCCTGAACATGATCGAAACGGCGGGTTCGGGGACCTCGCCGGACAAACGGGGGATGAGCTGGGGTTCAGGAGAACACTGGCGGGCCACGCCTGCCGTGGACCCGGCGGAGGTCCACGCGGACGAGGTGGCCGGGACCCGCCGGACGGGCGAGCACCGGGGACGCCGTCGCGGCGGGAACCGGGAGGGCGCCGAGGATGAACGGGACCAGCGCGCGCAGGCAGGTGAGGACGCCGAGCAGCAGCCCGTCGACCTTGGCCAGCAGCAGCGCGGTGACCAGCGTGGCCACGACGTGCGCGGCGGTCATCGCGAGTCCGCCCGAAGACGGGGAAGGGCCGCTTTGAGCCAGCGCGGTGTGCCTGAGTTCGTGGCTGCTCAGCGAGCTGAGCACGAGGTGCATCACGACCTGACCGGCGCCGAGGTCGACGATCGTGGCCATCGGCCCGCGGGCCTTCGCGGCGAGCGCGGCCGCGTTCCAGCCGATCAGCACGGTGAGCAACAGCGTCATCGCCGAATCGGGTACGTCGCCGTCCCCGATCACGTGAGCGGTCACGGCGAGCGCCGCCGAACTCACGCCGAGCAACCCACCACGTACGACGCGTAGCGCGCTTCGGTGATGGCTGCCCTTACTCACGGGTGAAGAGTATTCGACGTACGTCCGAGTGGTCGATCTCCTCCCGGCTGTTGAGCAGTGAAAAAGACACTCCCGGAGCGGCGCGTGCGTTTGCCTGATTGGGCCGAATGGGGAACGTTTACAGGACAAGAAGCGGTAAACAGGGGTTTGACCGCGAGCGTTCTGGGTAGTCAGGCTCCCGATACAGCTACTCCGAATGGGTGAGGAGTCTCACTCAGAGGCGGCGGGAGAACCAGCACGCGATGAACCTCTTCGAGTACATCTCGGATCGGTGGGACAGACTCGCCCTCCAAGGGCTCCTCCATGTCAGCGCGGTCGTGCAGTGCACGATCCTGGCCGCCGTGCTCGGCGTGGTGATCGGCATCGCCGTCTATCGCAGCCCGATCGGGTCCGCCGTGGCCACGGCGCTGGCGAGCACGATCCTCACCGTTCCCTCCTTCGCCCTCTTGGGGCTCCTCATCCCGGTGTTCGGCCTCGGCGCGAACACCACCGTCATCGCCCTCGTGCTCTACGCGCTCCTGCCGATCGTGCGGAACACGATCGTCGGGCTGAGCGGCGTGGATCCCGCGGTCAGCGACGCGGCGCGCGGGATCGGCATGAGCCGCTTCGGCGTGCTGACCAGGGTGGAGCTGCGGCTCGCCTGGCCCGCGATCCTGGCGGGCATGCGGGTCGCGACGCAGATGCTCATGGGCATCGCGGTCATCGCGGCCTACGCGAAGGGCCCGGGCCTCGGCTCGGAGGTCTTCTCCGGCCTCACCAACGCGGGGAGCACGAACTCCCTCAACCAGGCCTTGACCGGGACGCTCGGCGTGGTCGTCCTCGCACTGGTCCTCGACGCCGTTTACGTCCTGATCAACCGTCTGACCGTCTCAAGGGGTGTCCGTGGCTGAGACCGAATCCGTATCCGGCGTCGAAATCGAGCTGGAGAACGTCACGAAGCGCTACGCCGGCACTCGCGAGCCGGCCGTCGACGACTTCTCGATGGTGGTGCCCGCGGGCAAGATCGTGGTCTTCGTCGGCCCGTCCGGCTGCGGCAAGACCACCACCATGCGGATGATCAACCGGCTGATCGAGCCGACGTCGGGCCGGATCACCATCGGCGGCGACGACGCGCTGAAGCTCGACGTCGACACCCTGCGCCGCCGCATCGGCTACGCGATCCAGCAGGCCGGGCTGTTCCCGCACTTCACCGTCGCGCAGAACATCGCCGTGGTGCCCGGGCTGCTCGGCTGGGACAAGAAGAAGGTCGAAGACCGGGTCGAGGAGATGATGGACCTGGTCGGGCTGGACCCGGCCGACTTCCGCGACCGCTTCCCGCGTCAGCTCTCCGGTGGCCAGCAGCAGCGCGTCGGCGTCGCGCGGGCGCTCGCGGCGGACCCGCCGGTGCTGCTGATGGACGAGCCGTTCGGCGCCGTCGACCCGATCACCCGGGGAAACCTGCAGGACGAGCTGCTGCGGCTCCAGACCGAACTGAAGAAGACCATCGTCTTCGTCACCCACGACTTCGACGAAGCCGTGAAGCTCGGCGACAAGATCGCGGTGCTCGGCAACCAGTCCCGGATCCTGCAGTACGACACCCCGGACGCGATCCTCGCGAACCCGGCCGACGACACGGTCGCCGGTTTCGTCGGCGCCGGTGCCTCGCTCAAGCAGCTGACGCTGCTGCGGGTGCGCGACGTCGAGCTGAAACAGGACGCCCTGACCGCGACGGTCAGCGAATCGCCGTCGGACGTCCGCGAGAAGCTGACCCAGCAGCGCAAGCACTTCGTGCTGGTGCTCGACCAGCGGCGCCGTCCGATGCGGTGGGTGCACGTCCGCGAGCTGGTCGCGGCGACGTCGCTGGCCACCGCGGGCAAGCCGCTGCGTGACTCGGTCAGCCTCCAGTCGACGCTGCAGGACGCGCTCGAAGCCATGCTCGCCGAGGGCGGCAGCGTCCCGGTGACCGGCGCCCGCGGCGAGTACGCCGGGACGATCGAGCTCGACACCGTCATCTCGACCATCCAGCAGCTGCGCGAGGAGCACTCCGACGACAACCCGGCGGAAGGTGTGACCGCATGACGGCCGTCGATACCGGGTTCACCACCGAGTCCTCGTCGAGAGGCGCCGAACGGGTCCGGCTGTTCGCCCAGCCAGCGGCGGTGCTGCTGATCGTCGCCGGGGTGCTGATCTGGGTGTTCACCAGCGACCTCACCGCGACGGAGAAGGCGACCCTCAACGCCTCGGGGCTGTTCACCGCGCTGCGCGACCACCTGGCGATGACCATCGTGGTCACCGCGATCGTGGTCGCCGTGGCGGTGCCGCTCGGCGTGCTCGTCACCCGGCCCTGGGCGAAATGGGCGGCGCCGGTCTTCCTGGCGGTCGCGAACATCGGCCAGGCCGCGCCCGCGCTCGGTGTGCTGGTGCTGTGGTTCATCGTCACCGGCGCGACCGGCGGGCTGTGGGTCGCGGCGCTGCCGCTGGCGTTCTACTCGCTGCTTCCGGTGCTGCGGAACACGATGGTCGGCCTGCAGCAGGTCGACCCGTCGCTGATCGACGCGGGCCGCGGCATCGGCATGTCGGCCTCCGGCGTGCTGTGGCGCGTCGAACTCCCGCTGGCCGTCCCGCTGATCCTGGCGGGCCTGCGGACCTCGCTGGTGCTGGCCGTCGGCACGGCGACGTTCGGCATGTTCGTCAACGCCGGCGGTTTCGGCCTGCTCATCGACACCGGCTACAAGCTCAACCTGACGAAGGTGCTGATCACCGGCTCGGTGCTCGCCGTCGCACTGGCGCTGCTGGTGGACTGGCTCGGCGCGGTGGCGGAACAGTTCTTCGGACCGAAGGGACTGCGCTGACATGCGTTTGAAAGCGATCCTGGGCGCGGTCCTGTTGTGCGGCACGCTTTCCGCGTGCGGACTCGAGGTCAACACCGCGCTGCCCTACAAGATCGAACCCGGTTCGATCAAACCCATCGAATCCCTCAAGGGCGTCAAGGTGACGGTGGGGTCGAAGGACTTCACCGAGAACATCATCCTGGGCTACATGGCCGAGATGGCGCTTTCCGCGGCGGGCGCGGACGTCGTCGACCTGACCGACATCAAGGGCTCGAACTCGTCGCGGCAGGCGCTGCTCGCCGGCCAGACCGACGTCACCTGGGAGTACACCGGCACCGGCTGGATCAACTACCAGGGCAACGAACTCCCCGTCCCCGGCGGGGAACAGGCCCAGTACGAAGCCACGAAGGCGGCGGACGAAGCGAAGTTCGGCGTCACCTGGCTGAACTACTCGCCGCTCAACGACCAGTACGCCTTCGCGGTCACCGAGGCCTACGGCGCGGCGAACAACCTGAAGTCGACGTCCGACCTGGCCGAGTTCCTGAAGCGGAAGCCGGACCAGAACGTGTTCTGCCTGGAGACCGAGTTCACCAGCCGTCAGGACGGATTCCCCGCCGCCGTGCGGGCGTACGGATTCCAGAACCCGGTGATCAAGAACTTCGGCATCGGCACGATCTACTCGGCCGTGGCGAGCGGGACCTGCCCGATCGGCGAGATCTTCACGACCGACGGCCGGATCGCCGGACTCAACCTGCGCGTCCTCGAAGACGACAAGAAGGCGTTCCCGCAGTACAACGCGGTCCCCACGTTGCGCACGGACTTCCTCAAGCAGTACCCGGAACTCCGCGGACCGCTGGAAGCCGTCGGCGCGGCACTGGACAACAAGCAGATGATCGAACTGTGCAAACAGGTCGACGTCGATGGCCGTGACCAGGGCGAGGTCGCCTACGAGTGGATGAAGAAAAAGGGATTCATCAGCTAGGTCGTGAGTGGCTAGGACGGTCAGAACCGTCCTAGCCACTCAACGAGCCGGTCAGATGCCCAGCCGGTGCAGCAGTTTGCCCTCCAGCTGGTCCAGCTCCCCGGCCACGGCCCGGTGCGCCGCCTTCCGCCGCGCCGCGGGCATCCGCTCCGAAGCGCGGACGGTCGCCGAGAGCTGCTCCAGCGTCCCCTGAGTGTCCTTCGCGAAGGCCGCGTCGGCGTCGGTCGCCTTCGCGGACCTCTTCAGTTCCGCGAGCCCCTGCGTCAGTCCCGCGATCCGCGCGTGCAGCGCGGCGCCGCGTCCGCTGAACTCGCCGAGCTGGTCGACGGCCACGCCGAGCTTCTTCGCCTGATAACGGTCGTATAGCTCTCGCGCGGCGCCCGCCGCTCGAACGGCGTACGGCGCGATCACCGGCAGTACGGCCGGACCGAGCACTTTGGCCACCGCGACGGCGTTTTTCGCCTTCTTCGGGGTGATCCTGCCTTCGCCCTCGACGGCTTTGGCCTTGCGCGCCATGGCACCTCCCACGCTGTGTCACTGACGAACTTACTGGTCCCCGAAGTGGCGGGCATGTCGGCTTGCCGGTGGCCTTCTAGAGTGTTGTCCGTGAGTAACGAGGTGCTACTGGACGCGGGAGCGGTGAGCCGCTGCCGGCGTCGCGTGCACCTGGAACACGACCCGGCGATGCGCGAGGTCCCGCTCGCCCCGCCCGACCCCTCCGCGCAGCAGCGGATCGCCGACGCGTCAGCGCATCGCGACGACATCGTGCAACGGCTCATGGACGCGACGGGCCCCGGCGCGGGCTGGGTCAAGATCTCCCGCGACCTCCCGGCCGCCGAGCGCGTGCAGCTCACCGAAGAGGCCTTCGCCGCCGAAGCGCGCTACATCTGGGGCGGGCTGCTGCCGGTGGATCGCGCCGGTCACCGGCGTGGCGGCTCCGAACTCCTGGTCCACACCGGCGCGGGCTACGTGCCGGTGCTGGTCGTGCGGCACCGCATCACCGATCGCGGCTCGGGCGCGCCGACCACGGCGATGACCGATCTCGACCCGGCCAACCGGCTGCCGGACACGGCACGGAAGGTCCGCTCGCAGCCGCGGGACCAGATGCGGCTCGCGCACCTCTACCGGATGCTCGAAGCGCTCGGGAAGCACGAAGGCCACCGCGCGATCGGCGGCGTCATCGGACTCGACGCGGACGTCGTCGTCTGGCACGACCTGTCCGCGGGCACCTGGCCGGGCGGGAAGAGCGCGCTGACGGAGTACCAGAGCCGCTTCGCTGACAGGCTCGCCATCGCGAGCGCGGCCGTCGAAGGCGAAGAAGCCCTCGCCGAACCGTCCCGTGTCCTCGAATGCCGTCGCTGCCCCTGGTGGCCGACGTGCGAGGTCGTGCTCACCGAGACCCGCGACGTCAGCCTGGTCGTCCGCGGCGAGGACGCGATGGAGCTCCGCCGCGCCGGGGTGTCCACAGTGGACAAACTGGCCGCGCTCGACCCCGCCGACGAACCGCCGCCGATGAACTGGACCGGCGGCACCTTCGCCGATTCGATCATCCTCGCGCGTGCCTGGCTCGCCGATCTCACGATGGTGCGCAAGGTCGACCGCGTCGAGGTCTCGCGCGGCGACGTCGAGGTCGACGTCGACATGGAGAGCTTCGGTGATTCCGGCGCGTATCTGTGGGGTTCGCTGCTGACCGGCGCGGACATCGGGATGGAGCAGGGCTATCGAGCCTTCGCGACGTGGGAGCCGCTGCCGACGGCGGACGAGGCGCGGTCGTTCGCGGAGTTCTGGGCCTGGTTCAAAGAGGTCCGCGAGCGCACGCTCGCCGCGGGCCTGACCTTCCGCGCCTACTGCTACAACGCGCTCGCCGAGAACCGCTGGCTCTTCGGTTCGGCCGACCGGTTCGGCGAATACCCCGGCGTTCCCACGAAGGCCGAGATCGCGTCCTTTGTGGACTCCGACGAGTGGATCGATCTCTTCCGCAGCGTCACCGACCAGTTCCTCTGCTCGCACGGCAAGGGGCTCAAGGTGATCGCCCCGGTCGCCGGGTTCGCCTGGCGCGACCCGGAAGCGGGCGGCGAGGCGTCGATGAGCTGGTACCGCGACGCGGTCGGGATGGACGGCGGGATCCCGGACGACGCCCAGCGGGAGCGCCTGCTGCGCTACAACGAGGACGACGTCCTGGCGACGTACGCGCTGCGGAACTGGATGACCGACCACGCGCAGACGTCCGTGCCGTACATGAACGACCTCTGATCGCTCGGTCGCCGAGACACTTGCGATCACTCGCGGCCCTATGGATACTCGTAGACGAGTACTCGCCTACGAGGAGGCTTGGTGAAGCGGCGCAAGGTCGGGAATCTGCTGGCGCTGGCGATCCTGTCCACACTGAACGAGCGCCCGATGCATCCGTACGAAATGGCCTCGATCCTGAAGAGCCGCGGCAAGGACCGCGACATGGGGATCAAATGGGGCTCGTTCTACACGGTCGTCGGCAACCTGCGGAAACACGGCTTCATCGAGGCCGCCGAGAGCGGTCGCGACGGCGCCCGCCCGGAGCGCACGGTGTATCGGATCACCGGCGAGGGCCGTGACGAAATGCTCGACTGGCTGCGCGAACTCCTCGCCGAACTCGCGCCCGAGGAGCCGAAGTTCGTCGCCGGGCTGTCGGTGCTGGCGTGGCTCGGCCCGGACGAGGTGATCGCCCTGCTCCGCACCCGGCTGGCGGCGCTGGACGACGAGATCGCCACGACACGAGCGGAACTCGCGCGGCTCCTCGAAGAGGTGCCGCGGCTGGTGCTGCTCGAGGTCGAGTACCACCTGGCGATCCGCGTGGCGGAGGCCGAATGGGTCCGCTCGATCCTCGGGGAACTGACTTCCGGCTCGATGCCCGGTCTCGCCGAATGGCGGACCTTCCACGAGACCGGAGAGCTGCCGTCGGACGGCAGATGAAAGAGCCCCGGTGAGGTGTTGCAGCACCTCACCGGGGCGACGATCCCGCAACCGGAACCCGGCCACGAGACGGCATCTTGAGGATAACCGGGCTCCGGGCGAACAACCTGGAGAGACCATGTCGAACATCAAGGACAGAAAACGCTTCAAGCTTTTGCCGGAGATGGGCGGCGCGCTGGCGCGGAGCTACGCCCGGCAGCGCGGCACGGAGCCGCAGATCGACATCTGTCGGAAGCAGGCGCGCGAACTCACGGCGGACCTGCCGGAAGACGCGAAGATCCTCGAGGTCGCTTTCGGCCCCGGTTACTTCGCCGTCGAACTGGCGCGGCTCGGGTTCTCCGTCACCGGCCTCGACGTCGCGCCGACATTCGTCGAGATCGCGAGCGAGTACGCACGGGCACAAGGTGTCGAGGCTTCGTTCCGCGAGGGTGACGTCGCGGCGATGCCGTTCGACGACGAGTCGTTCGACGTCGTCGTCTGCCAGGCAGCGTTCAAGAACTTCGTGTGGCCGGTGAAGTCGCTCGACGAGATGTACCGCGTGCTGCGTCCGGGTGGCACGGCCGTCGTGCAGGACATGAACCGGAACGCGACCGACGGCGAAATCGCGCGTGAGGTCGAGGGCATGAAGATCGGGAAGCTGGCGGGACTCGGCGTGCGGCAGGCGCTCGTCGGGCTCCGGCGGCGCGCCTACACGCCTGTCGACTTCAGCGGACTGGTCGCCGAAACGGCTTTCCGGACCTGTGAGGTCACCACGGTGGGCATCGGCGTGGACGTCCGGTTGAAGCGCGGCTGAGAGAGCTGAAGGGGACTTTCCCCGCGTTTGACGCGGGGAAAGTCCCCTTCGCCTCAGCGAGGGGCCATGCGCAGCGAGCCGTCCATCCGGACGACCTCGCCGTTCAGGTAGTCGTGGTCGATCAGCGACAGCGCGAGCTGCGCGTACTCGTCCGGCCGCGCGAGCCGCTTCGGGAACGGGACGCCCTCCGCCAGCGAAGCGCGGAACTCGTCGCTCACCGTCGCCAGCATCGGGGTGTCGACGATGCCCGGCGCGATGGTCAGCACCCGGATCCCGTGCGACGCGAGGTCGCGCGCGGCGGGCAGGGTCATCCCGACGATGCCGCCCTTGGACGACGAGTACGCCACCTGCCCGATCTGGCCGTCGAAGGCCGCGATCGACGCGGTGTTGATGATGACGCCGCGCGCGTTGTCGGCCAGCGGTTCCGTCTTCGCGATGGCCTCGGAGGCCAGCGTCAGCACGTTGAAGGAGCCGATCAGGTTGATCTGGACGACCTTCGCGTACAGGGCGAGGTCGTGCGGGCCCTTCTTCGAAAGGATCCGGGCGGACGGCCCGATCCCGGCGCAGTTCACCACGGTCCGCAGCGGCACCCCGGATTCGGCGGCGGTCGCGACGGCGGCCCGCACCTGCTCCGGGTCGGTCACGTCGGCCTCGACGTAGGTGATGCCCTCGACCTGCTCGGCGTTGGCGATGGCACCGGCGAGGTCCAGCGCGAAGACCCGCGCGCCCTTCGCCGCGAGTGCCTTCGCGGTGGCGCCGCCGAGCCCGGACGCGCCGCCCGTGACGAGCGCCGCGGTATCGGTGATCTGCATGTTCTCCCTTTCGTCGACAACCGGGTCTAGGTTAACGCTCGTTCGCATCGGGGTAGCGCGTGTGTTGGCTCACGTCGATGGGCGGCATGTCGTGAGGAGTATTCGGTCCTGAAGCATTCCGTTCGCTCGGAGGTCAACTCCGGCTGTCACCTTCAGCAGCATGAGCGCTGCTCGGATCGTGGTGGTGGGGACCGGTTACGTCGGATTGACCACGGGGGCCTGCCTGGCCGGCCTGGGGCATCGAGTCACTTGCGTCGATGTCGACCAGGCGAAGGTCGCAAGGCTCTCCGCCGGACGCGTGGACATCCTGGAGCCGGGATTGTCCGAGCTGGTGTCGAGGGGGCTGACCAGCGGAAGACTCAATTTCGTGGTGGGCGCGCGCGACGCCGTCCGGGACACGGAGGCCGTCTTCCTCTGCGTGCCGACGCCGATGGGCGCGGGCGGTTCGGCGGACCTGCGGGCCGTCGAAGCCGTCACCACCGAAATCGGCGACGTCATTCCCGCGGGATGCGCGCTGATCACCAAATCGACCGTTCCGGTGGGCACGTCGACGCGCATCCAGGCGATGCTCGGCCGCACGGACGTGCCGGTCGTGTCGAACCCGGAGTTCCTGCGTGAGGGCACCGCGGTGGCGGACTTCCTCGGCCCCGACCGGATCGTCGTCGGTTCGGACGACGTCGCCGCCGCCCGCTGGGTCGGCGACCTCTACGCCGACCTCGCCGCCCCGGTCGTCGTCGCCGACGCGGCCAGCGCGGAACTGGTGAAGTACGCGGCGAACTGCTTCCTCGCGATGAAACTGTCCTATGTGAACTCCATCGCCGAACTGTGCGAACGCCTCGGCGCGGACATCGACCTGGTCACCGAAGGCATGGGCTACGACCGGCGCATCGGCCGCTCGTTCCTCAAACCCGGTCCCGGCTGGGGCGGCTCGTGCCTGCCGAAGGACACCAGCGCGCTGGTCCGGGTCGCCGAGTCGGTGCAGTACGACTTCACGATGCTCACCTCGGCGATCGAGGAGAACATCGCGCAGCGGGACCGCATCGTCGCGAAGATCGCGGGCGCGGTGGGCGGCACCCTGGCCGGTTCGCGGATCGGTGTCCTCGGGCTGGCGTTCAAGGCCGGGACGAACGATCTGCGCGACTCGCCCGCCCTCGCGGTCGCTTCCGTGCTGGGCGCGCTCGGCGCGGAACTGACCGCCTACGACCCGGCGATCGGCGGCCAGATCGCCGGGATGACCGTGGTCGACGACCCGTATCAGGTCGCGAAGGCGGCCGACGCCGTCGTCGTGCTGACGGAATGGGACGAGTTCAAACGGCTCGACTGGACCTACATGGCCGAGCAGATGGACGGTGACTCGGTCGTCGACACCCGCAACCTTCTCGAGCCGCAACGGATCCTGGACGCCGGCCTGTCGTGGCAGGGCGTCGGGCGGCCGCGGGCGGCGCAGCGGCGGAAGGTCGCCGTTTCCTGACTTTCAGGACACGAGCGAGACGAGCGTCATCAGCCCCTCCACGACCTCCTCGGCCGTCGGGGCGTTCTCCGGGTCGAGCATGTGCTGGAGCATCACGCCCGAGTTCAGGGCCGTGGCCACCGCGCCGATCCGGCGCTCGTCCGCCTCGGTGAGGGTGTCTTCGTCGATGCCGAGGATGCCCGCCGCCATCCCGCGGCGGCCCTCGCGCTGCGCGGCGGCGAGCTGTTTCCGCAGCTCAGGGTGATGTTCGGACTGTACGAATGCCTCGATGGAGGCGATCCACAGCGGCCGGTTGCGCCCGTAAGAGTCGATCATCGCGCGCCACGACGCCCGATACTGCTCGTCCGCCGAGGCGTTCGGGTCGACAGCTCTCCTCATCTCTAGCTGGACTTCCCTGCCCCAGTCGTCCATCGCCTGGGAGAACGCCGTCAGCAGCAGGGCTTCGCGCGATCCGAAGTGGTAGCCGATCGCCGCGTGGCTGACCCCGGCCGCCGTCGCGATGTCGCGCACCGTCGTGCGTGACCAGCCTTTTTCCCTCAAGCACTGGATGGCGCCCGCCATCAGGTCCTCGCGATTACCCATGCCCAGGATCGTAGACCACGCGGTTTATCCAAATGGTTTAACCAAGCGGCTTGACCAAGCGTGCAAATCTGCCGTACGGTCGTTCCCATCACCACAAACCACTGGGAGCAGCCATGACGACCACCGTTCTGATCTCCGGCGCCGGCATCGCGGGTCCGGCCCTCGCCTTCTGGCTCCGCGAGCGCGGCTTCGTGCCGACCGTCGTCGAGCGCGCCCCGGCCCTGCGCGAAGGCGGGAGCGCGGTCGACTTCCGCGGCGAGCAGATGACCCTGCTGGAGCGCATGGGGATCCTCGAAGACATCCGCGCGAAGGAGACCGCGATGGGCGCGCAGGTCATCGTCGATCCGCGAGGCAAGAAGGTCGCTCAGATGCCGTCGGTCTTCTTCAGCGGCGAAGTCGAGATCGAGCGCGGAGACCTCACGCGCATCCTGTACGACCACACGAAGAACGACGTCGAATACGTCTTCGGCGACTGGATCACCGGGCTGGACGAGGGCTCGGACGGCGTCGACGTCAGCTTCGCCCATGGCGCGTCACGCAAGTTCGACCTGGTCGTCGGCGCGGACGGACTGCACTCGGGCGTCCGGCGGCTGACGTTCGGCGAAGAAGAGCGGTTCCGGACCGACCTCGGTTTCCAGACGGCGGGCTTCACCGTGCCCAACCACCTCGGCCTCGATCACCTGGGCATGATCTGCAGCGTCCCCGGCCGGACCGTGATGGCCGCCAGCGGACGCGACGGCTCGGCTCTCAACGTCAGCTTCCTCTTCACGCCCGGCACGGTGGACGTCCACCGGCGCGATGTCGAAGGGCAGAAACGCCTGGTCGCCGAGCGGTTCGCCGACTTCGGCTGGGAAGTCCCGGCGCTGCTGGAAGGACTCGGCGACGTCGACGCGCTGTACTTCGACTCGCTCAGCCAGATCCACCTCGACAAGTGGTCGCGGGGCCGGGTCGTGCTGCTCGGTGACGCGGCCTGGTGTGCGGGCCCTGGCGGTTCGGGCACCGGGCTCGCGATGATGGGCGCGTACATCCTGGCCGGGGAACTCGCCGCCGCGGATGGCGATCACGAGGTCGCTTTCGCGCGGTACGAGGAGAAACTGCGCGGACCGGTGAAGGTGTCGCAGAAGCAGGCGGCCGGGATCGGCACGTTCCTCATCCCGACGTCACGGCTCGTGATGGGCTACCGGAACTTCATGTACCGGGTGCTGGGTTCGAAGCCGATGACGAAGGTGTTCACGTGGATCACCTCGCGGGCGGCGAACGCGGCGACGCTCGAAAACTATGACGCCCCGGTCGCCGCGCGGGGATAGTTTTCGTGGGTGACGGATCTGAAGGAGTTTCGCCGGGCTTGCTACGAGGCGGCTCGGCGAACACGTGGCCAGGTCGTCCGGTTCGTACCGGGCGATCAGGGACGGAACTTCGACACCGGCGAGATCGCTTATCCGCATCGAACCGTCGCGGTGGTGTGGACGCAGGATCGGGACGAGGACGGAAGGCACGAGATCCTCGGTATCGCGGACGCGTTCATCACCTTCGGAACGATCACCTTCATCGACGAGCCGGGATTGCTGGCCGTTTTGGGGGAGCTTCTTCCCGGCCACCGGTTGTACTCCCGTGCCGAACTCGAAGCGCCGATCGACCCCACGGCGCCGCGCTGGAAGAACCATTACGACGTCCGGTACTGGCGGCCCGACTGTCTCGGCCAGGTTCTCTTCAGCTGCTGGGACTGAAAGAGTAGTTAGCAAAGCGTAGTATCGGCCGGGTGTTCACGACCAGGCCGGAACTGGCCGGCACCCACGGCATGGTGGCATCGACGCACTGGCTGGCTTCGGCCACCGGCATGGCGGTGCTGGAAGACGGCGGCAACGCCTTCGACGCGGCGGTAGCGGCCGGGTTCGTCCTGCAGATCGCCGAGCCGCATCTGTGCGGCCCGGCGGGGCAGGTCCCCGGCATCTTCGTCACCGCCACTGATCGAACTCCGCGAGTCCTCGCGGGGCAGGGAGTCTCGCCTGCGGCGGCGACGCCCGAGTACTTCGCGGACCTCGGGCTCGATCTGATCCCCGGCAGCGGTCTTCTCCCCGCGACCGTCCCGGGCGCGTGGGACGGCTGGCTGCTGCTCCTGCGGGATCACGGCACGAAGTCGTTGCGCGAC
Organism: Amycolatopsis azurea DSM 43854; assembly: GCF_001995215.1. GTDB lineage: Bacteria > Actinomycetota > Actinomycetes > Mycobacteriales > Pseudonocardiaceae > Amycolatopsis > Amycolatopsis azurea. The sequence goes on along the minus strand of NZ_MUXN01000013.1, from coordinate 37,729 downwards.
GTGCTCGGTTACGCGATTTCCTACGCGCGCAACGGGATTCCGCTGGTCAGCCGGGTCGGTGACACGATCCGCGCCGTCCAGGACCTCTTCACCGAGCATTGGCCGACGTCCGCGGCGCTCTGGTTGCCGGACGGCAAGCCCGCCGAGGGGCTGCACCGCAACCCGGCGCTCGCGGACACGTGGGAGCGGCTGGTCGCCGAGGCCGAGTCGGTCAGCGGGCGTGAGGCGCAGATCGACGCCGGACGGCGCGCGTGGTCGCGGGGTTTCGTCGCCGAGGCGATCGAAGCGTTCAGCCGCAAGGCTTTCCGCGACGACTCCGGCCGCGACCACGCCGGTCTCCTCACCGGCGAGGACATCGCGGGCTGGGAAGCGACGTACGAAGACGCGCTGCAGGTCGACTTCGGCGACTGGGGCCTGGTGAAGATGGGCGCCTGGACGCAAGGTCCCGCGTTGCTCCAGCAGGCGCGGTTGCTGGACGGTCTGCGCGACGAACTGTCCTATGTAGACGGAATCCCGACCGAGCGCACCGTGCACCTGGCCGTCGAGGCGGCGAAGCTGGCGTTCGCGGACCGTGAGGCTTGGTACGGGGATTCTCCCGATGTGCCGATCGAGTTGCTGATCTCCCGCGAGTACGCGGAAGCCCGCCGCGCCTTGATCACCGACGAAGCGTCCGCCGAACTCCGGCCCGGTGGTCCTTCGCCGAGGCTGCCCGCGATTCTCGAGAAGCTGCGTGGACTCGAATCCGGCTCCGGCGCGACGGGGGAGCCGACGGTCGGGCCGCTGGGCGAGACCCGGGGTGACACCGTGCACATCGACGTCGTCGACGCGGCCGGGAACATGATCTCGGTGACGCCGTCGGGGGGCTGGTTGCAGTCGAGCCCGACGATCCCGGAACTCGGTTTCTGTCTCGACTCGCGTGGGCAGATGTTCTGGCTGGAACAGGGTTTGCCGAACTCGCTGGCGCCGGGGAAGCGGCCGCGGATCACGCTTTCGCCGTCGATGGGCCTGCGCGACGGCGAACCGGTGCTGGCGTTCGGGACGCCCGGCGGTGACCAGCAGGATCAATGGCAGCTGTGTTTCTGGCTGGCGCACACGCTCGGCGGGTTGAATCTGCAGGAGTCGATCGACTCGCCCGCGTGGCATACGACCGCGTTCCCGAGTTCGTTCTATCCGCGCTCGTGGACGCCGCGGGAACTGGTGGTCGAGTCACGGCTCGGTCAGTCCACAATGGACGCTCTCGCGGCGCGCGGGCACGACGTCGTCGATGCCGGACCTTGGGCGCTCGGGCGGCTTTCGGCCGTTTCGCGTTCCGGTGGCGTGCTTCGTGCCGCCGCCAACGCGCGGGGGATGCAGGGCTACGCCGCCGGCCGGTGACGCTGTCCCGTTCCGTGAAGGCCTCCTTCCCTACCCTCAAGGTAGTGAAGGAGGCCTTCACGGCTTGTACCCCCAGGTTGTCCACAATGACCCCCGTCTGTGGACAACTCACGTCAGCTCCCCTCCCGACCCCTGATCGGCGATAGACTGGCTTCGGGGTCGCCCCCCTGGGACGGGTGGGGGGTGGGGTTAGTGACTCAAGAGCGCGGCTGTTCCCAGAGCCAGAATTCGATGCCCTGGTCGTCCACGCAGTCGGCGCTCAGGCCGTAGGGCTGCTGTTCGGTTTCGCCTGCCTGGCCGCCCTGCGCGCGGACGCGGTCGAGGGCGGCGGCGAGATCGTCGACGGCGTACATGACCTTCCAGCCCACCTGGCGTCCCGGGCCACCCCAGAGCCCGCCCTGCAGGCCGGAACCTTCGACACCCCAACCGCCTTCTACCCGCCCTGGCGAGAATTGCCAGCCCAGAACGGCGCCGTAGAACGCCTTCGCGCGCGCGTCGTCCGGGACCTGGAAGGTGAAGTAGCCCGCTTCGCCGTGCCGGATCGGCGTAGCGCCCGAAGTAGAAGAAGGCGCCGCCTGCGCGACGAGCCACCGCTGGCCGTACGGATCCTTGATCTCCCCGCTCAGCCCGTGGCCTTCGTCCGTGACGGGACGCCGCAGTTCACCGCCCAGTTCCACGGCCCGCGCGGCCGAGGCGCGCACGTCCGCGACCTCGACCCGGATCAGCGGGCCACCGGCGGGTGCCACGACGATGTCCAGTTCGGGGAACTCTTCCGCGAACATCAGCACGCTGTCCCCGATGGCCAGTTCCGCGTGCCCGACCCGGCCGTCCTCCATCACGATCGGATCGGACCGGCGCCGCGCCCCGAACACCTCGACGTAGAAGTCGAGCGCGGCACGGGCGTCGGTCACCACGAGATACGGCGTCAGGGAACGCACTTCGGCAGTGGGTGGCATAACGAAGGCTCCGTTCAAGACGGCGCGACGCAGGTTGTCACGCAGTTCGGCTGCGAAGAGCGGGTCAGGATCCACAGCCTGCGAGGGCGCGCGAAGCGCGTCGAATGGATCAGACATCGCGACCCTCCTTCTCCTGATAGGCACGCCGGAACGCGGCACGGGCCCGCACGAGCAACGCCTCCGTGGCGTGCACCGTGCGGTCGAGATGGGCGGCGACCTCCGGTACCGGGAGGCCGTCGACGTACCGAAGCGTCAACGCGGCTTGATGATGCGCCCCCAACGACGCGAGCACCTCGCGTGCCAGCAGGGCATCCAGCCGTTCGTCCCACGGATCGGTGTACTCCTCCTCGTGGACGAGCCGCAGCCCGCGTTCCTCACGTTCCTTGCGCCGCCAGTGATCGGCGAGCTTGTGCCGGGCGACGCCGATCAGCCACCCGGTGCTCACTGGAGGTGCGAACTCCTTGCGACAGGCCCTCACCGCGCCGAGGAACGTCTCCGACGTCAGCTCCTCGGCGAGGGTGCGATCACCGCACCGGGACAGCAGGTACCCGTAGACCTCCGGCAACGCCGCCTCGTACAGCGAAAGCAGCGCGAAGGCCGGGTCCCGATGCACCCGTGGTTCCGTCACAACCCCATCGTCGCTCGGGGAGCCACAACTCCGACGGGTGAAAGTGAACTTTCTCAGCTCCGCGGATCCGGCAGCCGCCGCGCCACCGTGATCACGCCGACCGTCAGCACCGCCTGGATCCCGATGACCAGCACGAACGCGCCCTTCATGCCGAGCGGGCCCGCCCCGACGGACGCGAACAGCGTCCCCAGCGTCGCCACGCCCAGCGCCATCGCGGCCTGCTGCGACGTCGTCAGCATCCCGCTGCCGACCCCGGCGATCTCCGGCGGCACCTTCGACAGCACGATCCGGAACACCGTCGTCATCGCGAGTCCCTGGCCGAGCCCGCACAGCAGCATCCCCGGCGCGAAATCGAGCACGCCGAGGTCCGGCCACTCCAGCAGCACGGTGCCGATCAGCACCAGCAGCCCGAGCAGCTGGATCGACAGACCGGCGGCCACCACCCGCTGCCCGAACCGGGTCACCAGGCGGCTGCTGACGAGGCACATCGCGAAGAACGCGAGCGAAAGCGGCGCCGTCACCAGTCCGGAATCCAGCGGGCCGAGGTGCAGCCCGTCCTGCAGCGTCACCGCGAACACGAACATGAACGCGCTGAAGCCGACGAAGAACGGCAACCCGACCATCAACCCTTGCCGCACGGTCGGCATCCGCATCACCGACGGTGGCAGCAGCGGAACCCCGCCCCGGCGTTCCATCCGGCGTTCGACGTGCACGAACCCGGCCGCGGCGAACGGGAACACCACGAGCAACGCGACCGTCCACAGTGGCCAGTCCAGGGCCGGCCCTTCCGCCAGCGGCAGCAACAGCGACACCAGGGCGATCGTCAGGAGAACCGTGCCGGGACGGTCGATGCCGAGGGGGTTGCTCGACCGGCTCTCCGGAACGAGCCGCCGCGCGACCAGCAGACCGGCGATCCCGACCGGGACGTTGACCAGGAAGATCGGCCGCCAGCTCGTACCCCACAGATCGGCGGCGACCAGCGCCCCGCCGAGGAATTGGCCGAGCACCATCGAAAGCCCCGCTGTCGCGCCGTAGAGCCCCAGCGCCTTGGACCTGCGTTCACCGGTCGTGGTCGCCTGGATGATCGACAGCACCTGCGGCAGCATGAGCGCGGCTGCCGCCCCCTGCGCGGCGCGTGCCAGCACCAGCGTCAACGCCGTCGGCGCGATCCCGCAGAGCAGGGAGGTGACGGTGAACGAGGCCAGTCCGATCAGGAACAGCTTGCGACGGCCGAAGGCGTCGCCGAGCCGTCCGCCGACGACGAGCAGCACGGCGTACGCGATCCCGTAGGCCGCGACCACCAGTTCCAAGGTGGCCGATGACGTGCGGAGGTCGGAGCCGATCGCGGGCAGGGCGATGTTGACGATGAAGAAGTCGATGAGCGGAAGTGCCGCCCCCAGCAGCACGGTGACCAGGCCCGCCGAGGTCAGGGCCGGTCCGGCGGCGACGCGGGCAGGCGTCACCGGAACTTGCGTCGAAGTCATGGATACCACGATCGACCGATTCCCACCCTGGTACCAGGAGTGTGTTTATCCTGGTACCACCACTACCTGGTAACCGGCTTCGAGCTTTGCGAACCTGGTGAGGTGACCATGACCGTCGATTCGCGAGTGGCCGACGTGCGACGGCACGAACTGGCCGCTTTCCTGCGCAGCCGTCGCGAGCGCATCACCCCGGACCAGGTCGGCCTGCCGATCAGCGGCAGGCGCCGCACGCCGGGCCTGCGCCGCGAGGAGGTCGCGCAGCTGGCCGGCGTCGGGGTCACCTGGTACACGTGGCTCGAACAGGGCCGCGACATCAACGCGTCCGAGCAGGTACTGGACGCGATTTCCCGCACGCTTCGGCTCGACCCGCACGAGCACACGCACCTGTTCACCCTCGCCGGCGCGCCCGAGCCGCCACTGGAGAAGGACTGCAAGCTCCTCAGCGACAACGTCCACCGGATGATGGCGAAACTGGAGCCCTTCCCGGTCTGTGTGCGCAACGCGCGCTGCGACATCCTCGCCTACAACCGGGCCTACGACTGGCTGATGGGCGGCCTCGACGACATCCCGTTCGAGGACCGCAATACCCTGATCCAGTGCCTGACCAACCCCGAGTGGCGGCGAAGGCTCCCGGACTGGGAGCTCAACATCCCTCGCGTGGTCGCCGGTTTCCGCGCGGCGATGGCCGAACACCTCGCCGAACCGGCGTGGAAGAACCTGGTCAAGCGGCTGCGGCAGGAGTCCGACCTGTTCGAGCGGATGTGGAAGGAACACGACGTCTCCGGCGAACGCATCGTGCTCAAGCGGTACCTGCATCCCGACGTCGGCCTGCTGCGATTCGAGTTCTCCTACCTGTACCTCGGACGTCGTTCCGAGATCTCCCTCGCCACGCTGACCCCGGCGGACGAGGAAACCGCGGCGAAACTGCCCAGCTCCTTCTGACGGGGGAGGCGGACCAGGCTCGCGAGGGAGTTCTTCCACGGCGTCGGCGCCGACGCTGAGAGCATGACCGCAGCCATGGCCTCCCCCAAGGTCTCCAGCGCCCGCCTGATCGTCTGCTACGCCGCGATACTCGGCACGCTCCCGTACCTGATCCTCAAAGCCTCCTGGGTCACCGGCGGCGGCCTCGGCCTCCGCGATCCGTCCTTTGTGGACTCCGACCTGATGCTGTTCGCGAACCTGCTCACCGGCGGGATGGACGTCGTCGCGGTGGTGCTCGCGCTGGCGTTCACCTACTCCTGGGGCCGCCGGATCCCCGCGCCGCTCGTGCTGTTCCCGATCTGGATCGGCACCGGGCTGCTCGCGCCGATCGTGCTGAACCTCCCGGTGATCGTCGCCGACCTGGCGGAACCGCGGCTGACCGAAATGCCGCTGGAGAACTGGGTCTGGGCCGTCGTCTACGGCGGATTCGCCTGGCAGGGCATCCTGCTCCTGACCGCGTTCGTGCTCTACGCGCGCGACCGCTGGTGGTTCGTCGTCACCGGCACCGTGAAGCCGGGGACCCTCGGTGTGCCGGGTGTACTCGGCATCGTCGCCGCGTTCGTCTGCGCGATCGGCCACACGATCTGGGCGTTCGGCTCCGGCGGCATGTCCGCCCGCGGCCAGGACGTCGTGCTCGCGGTGCTCGGTGTCCTCGCCGCGATCGCGCTGGCGACCGTTTCGCAGGGAAGGTTCTGGCCGCGCCTGGTGCTCGTGTGGACCGGCGCCGGGGCGATGGCGGGCACGGGAGCGTGGGGTCTGTTCAGCGCGCTCACCATGGCATCCGCTGATCGCATCCCGGTGCTGGCCGGACAGGTGATCGGCGGGGTGCTGCTGATGACGTCGGTCCTGCGGCGGCTACCGGCGGTCGAGCAAACGACGTGACTCCTTGCTGAAGCCGGGAACTGTTCTCTCGAATCTTTCGAGGAACTCGCTCAAGGATTCCGGCGGCCGTTCGAGGGCGCCGACCTGCTCGCGCAAACAGCGAAGGGTGGCCGCCGGGTACAGCTCGAGTTGATCGAGCAGAAAGTCGTCCGGATGTACTGCCTCGATCTGGTAAGACTCAAGGGCTGAGGCAGGGAAGTCCTTGAGATTGGCCGTCACGATCACGGCGGCGTTCGCGCGAGCGGCGGCAGCCAGCACGTGCCTGTCCTTCGGATGATTGGTCATGGCTGGAACCAGCGTCTCGTAGCCGGTGATCCTGGCATCGGGGAAGGCCGAGCGCATACCGGCCAATCGACGCTTCGCCTGCACCGGTTCCAGACCGAATCGCCCGACGAGGTTTCGCTCGACTTCGCCGAGTACCTCGTCGGACCACAAAGCGCGGTAAGTGCCTGCCTCGGCCAGACGCAGCAAGAGATCCGTCAGCCGGATCGGAATGAGCACGCAAGCATCGAGGAAAGCGGGAAAAGGCACGGCTAGCGAGTCTGGATGAACCCGTCGACGCTGTCATCGCTGCCATCCCGGTTCGCCGTGGCTGTCAGCTGATCGAGTATTCCTTGCCGTTCCGCACGAGCACGCGCCCGGTACTCGAGCAGGTCGCTGAGGAGGACTCGCCGGTGACGTCCTGGTTTGTCGAACGGGATTTCGCCGGATTCCAGCAGCTTGACCAGCGTCGGCCGGGAAACGTTCAGCATGTCGGCCGCTTGCTGGGTGGTCAGGACCGCGTTCAACGGCGCGATGTTGATCGCGAAGCCTTGGGACATCGCCCTCACGACGTCACGGAGAACGTCGTAGACCTGCCCGGGAAGCTCCACTTCGGTTCCGTCCGGGCCGACCAGCTTCGCCTGGCGAGCGGGAGAGGCCGCGAGGCTCATGAATTCGTCGAGCCGCCGGAGCTCCCGTCGGGCGTTCGGCTCGGTGGAGGAAGGCGGGAGCACGGTGTGCTGCTCGATCGTCGATGTCATGTCGCCTCCCTTGATCACCCGACAGTCTAATCGAAAAAAACGAAAGACGCATTTCCTGTGGCGGCTACCGCACGCGGCGTAGCCGGGAAGCCGCTTTTCAACGGACGCGGTACGCCCCCGCCCCGGGTAGCTTTCGTCCTGTGCTGCTGAAAGAACGGTATCCGTGGAGCCCCTGGGTGGGCCGCGTGCTGCGCGTGGTGCTGCCGCTGGGGTTCGTCCTCGGTGCCACGGGCGGCGCTTCCCGCTGGCAACCGGACACCCCGCCGCTGACCACGTTCGGCGCCCTCTGGCTGGTCGCCATCGCGCTGCCGTTGCTGGTCGTCCACCGGTACCCGATGCCGATCTTCCTGCTCACGTCCGCGCTGACCTTGGGGTACTACGCGTCGGGAAACCCGGGCGGGCCGGCGATCGTGCTGCCGACCATCGCGCTGTTCATGCTCACGAAGATCCGCGGGCCGATCGTCGCGAGCATCACCGGCGGGTCGCTGCTCCTGGCCGCCGGCATCGTGTTGTTCGTCCGGCACGGCTTCGGCACCTTCGACGTCCGCGCCGGGCTCGGTGTCGTCTGGGTGATCGCGGTCGTCGGGATCGGGACGGCGGTGCGCAACGGGCTGGCCGCCGCGCGGGCCCGCCGCGAGCAGGCCGACGAGCACCGCCACCGGATGGCCGAGCAGGAGCGGCTCACCATCGCCCGCGAGGTCCACGACGTCGTCGCGCACAGCCTCGCGATGATCAACGTCCAGGCCGGGGTCGCCGCGCACGTCGCCGACAGGCGCCCCGAGCAGGCGAAAGAGGCGCTGCTGAACATCAAGGAAGCCAGCGCTTCGGCGTTGAAGGACCTTCGCGCGACGCTGGCCGTGCTGCGTTCCGGGGAGGACAAGGCGCCCGCGCCCAGCCTCGCCCAGGCCGACGAGCTGTTCGAGCACGCGCGGGCCGCCGGGCTGGAGGTCCGCGTCGACGGCGAGCCGGGCGAACTGCCCGCCCCGGTCGACGGCGCCGCGTACCGGATCTTGCAGGAATCGCTGACGAACGTGGTCCGCCACGCGAACCAGGCGCGCGGTGTCGACGTCACGTTCGAGCGGAAAACCGGTGCGCTGACCCTGCTCGTCCGCGACGATGGCCGTGGCGCCGTCGACCCCGCGCCCGGCCACGGCCTGCGCGGGATGTCCGAACGGGCGGCCGCGCTGGGCGGCGCGTTCACGACGTCCGTGGTGGACGGTGGCTTCCAGGTCCGCGTCGAGCTGCCCATCGAGGGGGAGAAATGACGATCCGGGTGGTTCTCGCCGACGACCAGGCGCTGGTGCGCGCCGGTTTCCGGGTGCTGCTGGAGACCGAAGACGGCTTCGAGGTCTGCGCGGAGGCGGGCGACGGTGAACAGGCCGTCGCGGCCGCCGCCGAGCACAAGCCGGACATCGTCGTGATGGACATCCGGATGCCCGGCGTCGACGGGCTCGAAGCGACGCGGCGGATCACCGCGGATCCGGAATCGGCCGGAGTGAAGGTCCTGGTCCTCACCACTTTCGACGTCGACGAGTACGTCTACGAGGCGTTGCGCGCCGGCGCGAGCGGATTCCTGTTGAAGGACACCGATCCGGTGGAGCTGCTGCGGGCGCTGAAGGTGGTCGCCGCGGGGGAGGCGCTGCTGGCGCCGACCGTGACCCGGCGGTTGATCGCGGAGTTCGTCGACCGGCCGGAGAACCGCCGCATCGACGTGAGCGCCGTCCGCGAGATCACCGACCGCGAACGCGAGGTCCTCGGTCTGGTCGCCGGCGGCATGTCGAACGACGAGATCGCGGCGCATCTGGTGATCTCGACGGCCACCGCGCGCACGCACGTCAGCCGCATCATGACCAAGATCGGGGCACGCGACCGGGCGCAGCTGGTAGTGCTGGCCTACGAATCAGGCCTGGTCAGCCCGCGCAGGTCGTGAGGTTCCCCCAAAAAGCTGAGATTGCGGAAAAATCACGACTGTCACAGGGAGTCGTCAGGTGGGACTCAGCGCTGACACTGCGTTAATACGGCGAGGTGCACGTGCAGATGCACGTCCCGGGTCGGGATGAGTGGAGGTCCGGCTCGGCTGCCGTGAGCGTCTCATCTTCATCTCCACCAGGGGACCGGCGAAGTGATCGCCGGATTCCGGTGGGCGATCCGAAAACAGACGTCCGTACTGCTAACTCTGATTTCCTGACGAGTCCAGGAGCGTCACGTCCTATCTCCTTTCGTCCGCGTTCACGGTGCGTGATATTTCGCTCGACGGCCGCGCGGAACGGCCGTCACTTTCCGTTGTGAATGGGCTCCCCGGACCGGGGTGACGGAGGCGCGGTTGCTTTTCTCCCGATGCCTCTGAGCACTAGTCTCCGGCTGAACGGCGTGCGGCGATGTCACCTACCTGAAGTGATTCTCACTCGGACGGGCAGGAAATCGACGCGCTTTCTCCTCTCACTGGGAGTCACTAGTGACGGCAACGACATCTGATCCGGTGGCCGGCTGATGGGCGGCGATTTCCTGGCGGCGGTCACCGAACGGCAGCGCCAGCGGCTGCTCGACCTCGGCAAGCACGTGGACCACGCGGCGGGGACGACCCTGCTCAACCAAGGCGATCCGGCGCCACCGGTGCTGATCCTCCGCTCCGGATTCGTGAAGGCGCTGCGCGCGGCCCAGGAGGGAACGTCGCCGATGATCGTGGACCTCCTCGGCGCCGGTGACGTCCTCGGCGTCGAAGACTGCCTGGCCAGACGGCCGAGCCACCTCGCCTACGTCGCCACGAAACCGGTCCGCGTGCTGGAGATCCCGCAGAACGCCTTCCACGGATTCCTCGACGACGACAAGCAGGCGATGGCCTTGATCGCCGCGGACCTGGGACATCGGGTGCGGCTGCGGAACGTCGCGCTCGGGTTCGCGACGGCCAAGGTCCGGAGCAGGCTGACCGCGTACCTGGCCAGGTTGCAGGCGCTCTACGGGGTTCAAGGGGAAAGCGGTGTCGTCATCGACGTGGGACTCAACCACGCGGATCTCGCCTCCGCGATCGGCGCCTCGGCCGCGGCGGTCAACGCCGAGATGGCGAAGCTGAAGAACGAGGGCTTCCTGGCCACCGGATACAAGACGATCCACGTGAAGAAACCTCTTCGTGAGGACGGTCCTCCGCTTTCCCCGTCCCCGGCCGCGCGGCCCAGGCGGATTCCGCAGATGCGGATCGGACGGCGAATCGCGATGGGATGAACGGGGCTTTCACCGCGAATCCGCAGGGAAAGCCCCGTTCCTCTCCTTCATCGCGCCGCGGGGTGCGCAAAACGGGGTCAGCCGCGCTTCAGCTGAAGCGCGAGCCGTATGACGAATACGACGGCCAGCGCGGCGACCAGGGCGATCTCCCAGGCCATGGCTGTTCCTCCTCGTCCGACAACGCTTCGATGCTCTGCCCATAAGGCGCATCACCGGGGGAGGTCGTTCACCGACACGGCCCAACTCACACTTTTGGGCTAACAGTGGTTCTACAGAGCGCTGCCGACCGCCGCCCACACCCGGTGCGGGTCGAGGTCCATCGGCCGCGAGTCCGGATCCGGCCGCAACCGTCGCAACAGCACCTGCTGCACCAGCGTCGTCGGCCGCTCGGCCGAGGCCACCCGAAGCCAGAACAGGTGATCCTCCAGGCCTTCGAACAGCACCTCGGAGTTCCACCCGCCGAACCCGTCGACCAGCGATCGCCGCACCAGATAGCCACTGCCCAGGTACGGCAGCTTCCGCAGGCGCCGTTCCTCCGGCGGCAGCGCGCCGACCAGGCCGTCCACCGGATCCGCGACCGGGCAGTGCACGACGTCGGCCCCCTCGGAAGCGGCCAGCAGACGCTCCAGCAGGAATTCCGAAGCACGCATCCCGCCGTCGAGCACCAGCAGCCACGACGCGGTCGAACGCTCCAGCAGCGAGTTCCGGGTCAGCCCGCGGCCGAGCGGGGTGTCGTGCAGGAGGACGTCGTAGGGACGCGGACGCGGCCACGGGTGCACGCCGTCCTCGCCGACGAGCACCTTCCGCGGGGTCACGCTGCCGGTGAGCAGGTCGTTCGCGAGCTCGTCCGGGTCGACCTCGCCGGTCCGGCGCACGATCAGCACGTCGACGTCGGCAGAGCCCACCGGCGAAGACGCCGCGGGCTCCCAGCGTCGCGTCGCGACCCGTCGCGCGCCCGCCGCGCGCTGCGCGATCCGCGCCGACAACGCCGTCCCGCGTGCCGAAGCCGGGCCGGCGGCGGACCGGTCGCCTGCGAAGCGCGCGTCGAACGACGGAGTGTCGACGGCCAGCGCGTTCTCGGGGTTCCGCAGGCTCGTCGCCAGCGCCCGCGCCGGGGCGATGTCCGCGGCGGGCGTCGAACCCAGCGACGCCGCCAGGTCGATCAACCGCCGCGCGGACGCCGTCATGTCCAGCGACTTCACGAAACCGTAGGCGGCCGACCGCAGGTGCCGTTCGCGTTCGGGCTCGTCGGCCAGCGCGGCGGCGACCGAGCCCAGCGCCTCGGGCCGCGCGAGCACCAGATGCTCGCCGGGGACCAGCGGTTCGACGTCGACGGACGTCTCGCTGACCACCACACAGCCGTTGGTCATCGCTTCGAGCGTGCGCACCCACTCCAGGGTCTGCTTCTGCTCGCGGTGCAGGTTCAGCAGGAACCGCGACCGCGCGAGGTGCTCGAACTTCGCCTTGCCGGGCAGGAAGTCGACCCGGGCGGCGGTCATCGGCTCGTGCGGCGGGGTCAGCAGCCGCGTCCGCAGTCCGGCGAGCTCCCGCCCGTACGAACCGAGCAGCACCGAACGCCGCCGCTCGGCGGTGCCGAGGTAGGTGACGTCGATGTCGCGCGGACTGTCGAGGTCGCCGCCCCACAGGTCCCACAGCGGGCTGTAGCCGAGCTGGAAATGTTCGACGCCGATCCCGCGCCGCCGCAGTTCGGCGGTCGAATCGGTGTTGATGTCGACGGCGCCACCCAGGATGGAGAGCAGTTCGGCGTTGCGCTCGAAGGTCGCCGTCCCGGGATGCTCCACGCAGAACCCGATGGTGCGGCGGCACTGGTCGGCGGTCGGGAACTCGGCGTCCGGGGCGGTCACGAAGTACTCGTGCGGGACGACGACGTACACGGTGTCGTTCCCGGCCTCGGGGTACCTGCCGATCGCGGTCCTGGCCTTGCCGCCCGCCGTGCGCACGGCGTCGGCGACCACCTCCAGGAGTTCCTCCATGAAGGCGGATCCGCCTTCGGCCGAGACGAAGCAGAGTTCGGTCACGGCCGGTCCATCTTCTTCCGCACGACCCGCAGCGGCGCGGTGACCCGCCAGCTGACGGTGCGGCGGGTGGCGTCGAGTTCCCTGGCCATCTCGGCGGCGAGGCGTTCGGCGTTGAGCAGCCGCTGCCTGTCGGCCGAAGGCTCGCCACCGGGCAGGACGTCCGCGTCGACGACGCCCGCCGACACCACGAGTTCGGCGTCGAGCAGCGCGAGCCGAAGCTTGTCCCGCTCCTCGCGACAGGTCTTCAGCTCCGCGCGCAGCGAGTCACGCTGCTGCTGGGCGAGCAGGACTTCGGCCTCCAGCGCCTGCGAACGCGCCTTCGCGACGTCGAGCTCTTCCTGCTGTGAGGCCACCTTCTGGTTCAACTCGGCGGACTCGCCTTCGTCCGGCGCGGCGGCGGTGGCCTCGCGCAGCTCGTGCTCGGTGTCGGCCAGCTTGGTCTTCAGCCGGTCCTGTTCGGCCGTGAAAACCTGCCGCTCGGCCCGGAGCCGGGTCAGCTCGGCCTGGACACGGCCGGGAATGTCGGTGTCAGACATGAACGCCCCCACTCAGTTCGGTCAGGATTTCGGAGTACTCGCGCGCGTAGCCCGCCGGGTCGAGCCACGGCAGCAGCTTCTCGTGCGCGGCCTTCGCCATCTCGCGGCGGCGCGTGGCCGACGTGCCCAGCGCGCGCAGCAACGCCGCCGTCAGCGCGTCGACGTCGTTGGTCTCGAACAGCCAGCCCGTTTCGCCGTCGACGATCATCTCCCGCGCGCCGAACACGTCGGTCGCCGCGACCGGGATGCCACAGCAGACGGCCTCGAGGATCGACCGCGGCAACGACTCGATGTCGGAGCTGTTCACGAAGATGTCCGCTGCCTGGAGCCAGCGCAGCGGATCCGGCTGGATCGGCACCAGGCTGACCGACTCCTCCAGCCCGGCGCGCTCGACGGACTCCTCCATGGCCAGCCCGTACGGCGACGGGTGCAGGCCGACGATCGAAAGCTTCGCCTCGGGATGGATCTTGTGGATCCGCTCCATCGCCGAGATCAGCGGCGCCTGCCCCTTGCGGGATTCCGCGATGCCGATGTTGACCAGCACGATGTCGTCCGGCGTGTAGCCGAGCATGTTCCGCGCCTGATGCCGCGTCTCCGACCGGGTCCGGCCGCCGAACTTGTGCATCGGCGTGCCGTAGCGGACGGTCCGGCAACGCTCCGGCTTGCTGTACGGGAGGAACATCTCGCGCGTCGCGTCCGCGACGAACAGCAGCCTGTCGACCTCGCCGAGCGTGCTCTCCCAGCGCTTCCACACCGCGGCGGGCGGCTTCACCGGGCCCCAGTTCTGGTAGGCGAACGCGGGCAGCGAGAAGCTCTCGTGGATGACCCACGCCGTCGGCATGCCGGCCCGCTTCGCCGCGTCCGCGCCGACGAAACCGCCGAGAGTGTTGACGAGCGCGACGCCCGCCCCGGAGCACTTCGCGAAGCGCGCCAGCTCGGCGACGTGACCTTCGTAGGCGGGCACCGTCTGGTTCCGGTAGTGCGTCGTGACGTGCACGGGGATGCCGAGTTCGTGGCAGTCCGCGCGCAGCGGGCCGTCGGTTTCACTGACCAGGCTGACCTGCCAGCCGTGATCGGTCACCATCCGGCTGAGCAGTTCCTGCAGCCACAGCTGCCCGCCGCCGACGCCGAGGCTGTGCGTGAACACCAGCACGTGCTTCGGATCGGTCGGGATGTTCACGCGCGCCATCGCGCGGGCGGTGTCGCCGGCCAGCTCGTCGGCGAGTTCGGCGTCGTCCAGGTCCGCGACGGGGTTGCGAAGCGTGAAAGTGCGCTTCGCCGACACGACCTCGCCGACGCCTTCGGTGCGGTACCGGACGCGAAGCGACAGCGTCCGCTCTTCGCCGTAGGGGAGGTCGACGGGCACCCAAGCCTCGAAACCGCTCACGGCGGCGTCGTCGAAGCCGGGGAATTCCTTGGGGACGTCCTTGCGCGGCAGGCGGGTGCGCGCGCTGACCGTGCCGCCGCCCTCGACCATGACCTCGATCAGGCTCGGCGCGCGGCCTTGCAGCAACGCCCAGCCCGTCACGTAGACGACGTGTCCTTCGGAGACCTTGCCCTGCTTCGGCGCTTCGACTTCGCCCAGCCACAGCGGTTCTTCGCCCGGCAGCGATCCGACGTGGACGGTCGCCTGGTTCAGCACTCGCTCGTCCGGACCGGTGACGACGATGTCCTGAACGCCCGCGGGAACCCAGGTGGCCGGGACCGCGCGCCAGCCGAAGGTGCCTTCGGGCGCGCCCGGGCACGGCTCGGGGAACAGGTTCGCCTCGACGTCCGCGATGGTCACGGACATCTCGTCGATCCGGCTGATCCCGGTCGTCCAGCCCCGGAGCTCGAACAGGTGCCCGACCGGCCGGTCCGGGGTCAGGATGCCGGCGGTATGCAGGCTCGTCATCGCTTCGCTACCTCGTCTTCGTTCGCCGCCACACCGGCGCCGACCTCGGTTGAACGGTACTCGTGGACGGTTCTCGCCAGGCGCTTTCGCCAAATCTCGGCGATGGCCTCGCGTACTTCGTCCGTGCCGTGGACGGTGCCGCTGGAGGCGATCGTCGAGAAGGCGACCTCGCGCTCCGTCGCACTGTCCACAAAGGAGGGATGAAGCCCGATCAGCACGCCGAGCCAGGCCGCCAGGTCGCGCATCGAGCCGCCGTCCGCCGCCGCGGACCAGCCCGCGCCGGCGAGTTTGTCGGCCAGCACGAGCACTCCGCGCTCGACCACTTCGGACACCCCGGCGCCCGCGTGCCGCCATTCGAGGTCGATCGGGCGCAGCGTCGCGCCGTCGACGAGGACGTTGTGCGGCACCAGATCCCACAGCGCCTCGACCCCGCGTGAGGCTTCCGCGCGGACGAGATCCCGCCATCCGGTGAGCAGTTCCGCGACCCGCTCCGGCTCGTCGAGCAGGACTTCGACCATCGTCGGGGCGTCGTACACCTTGTCCGCGCACGGCCCGACCGAGATCCCGCCGACCGGCGGCGACGAGACCAGCGGCACCCGCCGGACCTCGGCGCCCTCCCCGGTGCGGACGACGTCGGCCCGCGTACAGGCGAACGTGGCGCGCTCGGCGGTGTTGAAGTAGGTCGCGAGCCGGTACGCGGGCCAGAGCGCGGCGGCGCCGGGACCGCACAGCAGGGCGAGACCGTTCGCGGGACCGTCGGCGATCGCGGCGGACAGACGCGGCAGCTCGGTGTCGATCTGCGCGCCGCGCACCGCGCGGGCGACCTCGTGACCGGGGGAACAGTGCAGCTCGCGCTGCACTTCGAGACCCGCTGCCGCGAGCGTCCTGGCGACACCGCGCGAAGCCGTCAGCACCACGAGGGCACCCATCGGAGACAGCCGTTCGCGTACCCAGTCCAGCAGGTTCCGCGTCGCGTACGGCTGCTGGACGACGACGAGGTCGTAAGTGCCGTCGACCAGCCTGTCGTGCACCGTCACCGTGCCGAGGTCGCGGGTGCGGAACCGCACCGCGGCGGCGCGGACCGGATCGGCCTCGACGGCGTCCACCGTCGCCGAGACCTCGCCCAGATACCGCGTCAGACCACCGAAACCGGCACCGACCTCCAGGACCCGCGCCGCGTTCGGCAGCACGAGCGCCCGGAGGACGTTCGCCGCGCCGTGGTCGAGCGGAACGCGCTCGGTGGCGTCCCAGCCGGCGAAGTGCAGCTCGTCGGACAGCGAACCGGTGTCCTCGGCCAGGGAAAGCAGGGTCGTGAGCAGCCGTGCCGTCTCGGCGGTCATCGATCAGCTGGTGACGGCGTAGTTTTCCAGCGTCTTCTTCACCGCACGCTGGTACGTACCGCTCAACGCCTTCTCGCCGTCTTCGCCGCCGAGCGGGTTCTGCTGGATGTCGACCCGGACGACGTTGTTGCCGTTGATCCAGGTGCCGCGGTAGTTGCCCTTGTCGCCGTCGATCTTCTTCTGGAAGTTCAGCTTCGGCGGCATACCCGGCAGCGGCTCGGTGATCTGCACGAAGCCGTTGGTCGTCTGGTACTGGCGCAACTGCTTGACCAGGTCACCGGCGGCACCGGGGCTGGTCAGCGGGATGACGGTGATCGAGATCTTCGCCGGCTGCGGCCCGGTCTCGTCCGGCTGCTTCTGCGAGCCCCGGTACGCGATCTGCTTCACGCCGGCGGCGATGACCAGGTCGGCCTCGCCCTTCTCCATGCCGGTGATCTCGGCGAGCTGGGCAGCCGTGATCACGCCGCTCTTCGAGTCCTCTTCGCCGGACTGCTCCGGGATCTTCTCGAACAGCAGCTCTTCGGGCGTCTTCGGCTTGGCCGAGGACGTCGGGGGAGCGGGCGGCTGGTTCGACTGCGGCGCGGCCGTCGGGTCCGCCGGGGTGTCACCGCCGCCGGAGAAGGCGAAGTAACCGCCGACGCCCAGACCGGCGAGCACCAGGACGGCCACGATCGCGATGATGGCGATCTTGCCGCCCTTGCCCTTGGGCTTGTCTTCGAACAGCTCGGGGCCTTGCTTGACCCACTCCGTGCTGCCGACCGGCGAGATCGGCGGGAAGTCCGAACCACCCCACGGCGGGCTGGCGTCGGTGTCGGTCCAGCCCTGCTGCTGCGGCTGTTGCTGCTGGTAACCCTGCTGCGGCTGCTGTTGCGGGAAGCCGCCCGCGGGCGAGGCCTGGCCCTGCTGGGGGAAGCCGCCCGCCGGGGACGCCTGGCCCTGCTGCGGGAAACCGCCCGGCGGCGACGCCATCGGCGGCACGACCTGGGTGCGGTTCGGATCGGCCTGCTGTTGCTGCCAGTTCGGGACGACCTGGGTGCGCTCGCTCTCGCCGTTGTTCTGCGGCGGCTGGTTCACCGGCGCGATGATCTGGGTCGAGTCGGCGCTGTTGGGCTGGCCGGTCTGCTGCGGTGCCTGCGGCTGCGCGGGCGGCGGCTGCTGCTGGAAGGGCTGCTGCGGCTGCTGGCCGGGCTGCTGGACCTGCTGCTGCGCGGGGTCGCCGTACGCGACCGCCGAGGACAGGACCTGGTCACGGCGAAGCCGGTAATCGTCCGCAGAGAGCCGTCCAGATGCGAGCTCTTCGTCCAGATTGCGCAGCTCTTCCTGCCAGGACACCACCGGCCCCCTTGTCCGAATCAATGCGGGAGAAGGCTCCCGGCCGTCGCGATACCACCACTGCGGTGACCTCGCACATTCTGCACTGCCCGGACTCGCGGCGCCCTCGCGGGTCGAATCGTGATCTCCCCGCGACCTGCGCTTCTCAGCTCGCCGGGAGAACAGTGTCCAAGGAGGTCAGCGTCTGCTCCAAACGGGTGTCGAGCGCCCGCGGGTCGCCGCCGAGCGGCTGCGAGACCCAAGCGGTCACGGCCATCGTCCCCGAGACGTAACCGATGCCGCTGAGCTGGCCGTTCTTGTTCGCGCCGACGAGGGCGAGCCGATCGCCGACGCGCTGCTCGCGCAGTCCGGCGTTGACCGAGTTCTCGCGGAAGTACTCCACGATGGCCTTCGCGTCCTTCGCGTCGTTCGCCGGGATCACCAGGACGAGGTAACTATTCGTACCTTCGTTCGAACCCTTGTGGGTTACCGATGCGACATTCTTCGACGCGAGGTAGTCGGCCGCGGCCTTCGAGTAGAGATTGAGCTCGGCACCCTTCGCGACCGACATCGTCGAGTTGTCCTTCGACGGCGTCCCCGGCAGCGCGGGCAGCCGGTCTTCCAGCGGCGTCTGGTTGCTGTCGGGTCGGCCCGACGGCGCGAGACCGTCCGGCGGCCGGGCCACGGTCGGCGAGGGAGGCTGGTCGGCGACGTTCGAGGACGGCGACGAGCCCAGCCACAGCGTCCCGCCGATGATCAGCGCCAGCACGACCAGCACTCCGGCGGCGATGAACAGCCAGGTCGGCTTGCGCTCGCCGACGACCGCGTAGTCGTCGGTGGGAGCGTTGTGGCGCGGGCCGGGTTCGGGGGCCAGTGGCGGGAGCGGGCTGTTCAGCTGACGGGTCGACGGCTTGTCCTTGACCGGCGGCGGTTCGGCGCGCAGGTAGACCGTCGGATTGATGTCGGCGGGCGAGGGCGCGGTGGTCTTGTGGTCCTCGATCCGCGGGATGGCGGTCTTCTTCTCCGCGGGCGGCTTGGGTTGCTCGACGATCACCGGCGGCGGCGTGTGCACCGGCTGCGTCTGCTGGTGGTACGGCTGAAACTGCTGCGGCTGTGGGAACTGCGGTGGCTGGTGCGGCTGCTGGACCGTGACGGTCGGCTGCTCGACCGGCCGCGCGGCCGGATTGGCGCTGTGCCACTCCCCGCCGGGGCGCCGCAGCGGTGAGGGGACCGGCGACGGCATCGTCCCGCCGGAGGCCTCGGCCAGGAGCTCGTCGCGCTTGCGGCGGTGTTCGGCGTGCCCGATACGACCCGCGGCCAGCTCGACGTCCAGCTGTCGAAGCTCGTCTTGCCAGCTCATTTAGCCCCCTGCCGCCGGGTGTGGGCAGCCAGTGTTGCATGCACCCTTATGGGTGGTTGATGTGGTCTTTCCACATTCTTGCGTCCACTCACGACCTGGTCCAGCACCGATCTCGCGCCAGGCTGAAGGGGACTTTCCCCGCATGAGACGGGGTGAAAGCGCCCTTCGCCGCTTGTCTTGCGACGAAGGGCCCCTTCAGCCCACTTTCGGCTGGTCAGGGGCGGCCGACCGGTTCCGCCGGTACGGTGGCGGACGTGGGATGTGCCGGGTGACGGAGGTCGACGCGTGTCGCGGCGCGCTGCGCGAGCTGGCCATCGGCAGGCTCGCCGGCCGTGACGTCCGCGCCTCCCATCTGGTCGAGGCCGGTCTGGACGCGATCGTCGCCGGACTCGACACCCCGTCCCTCGCGCTGCTCGCCGGGCTCGAGTCCTCCGCCGAAGACGCCGTCGACAAGGCGTTCACCCAGGTCGTCGACGAACTCGGGCTCGAACTGCCCGCCGATCCGACGGCCGCGCGCTGGCTGCTGATCCGCGGCTGGCTCACCGCCATGGTCGAGGGCGGCCTCTCGCCCGCGGCCGGCGGCGCGCTGGTCAGCGAGGTCGGCGAGCTGCTCGGCTCCCCGCCGTCTCTGCGCGGGATCACCCGGTGGTCGGCGATGCTCGACAGCTGGATCCCGACCGACCTCACCCCGAGGGACGTCTGCGAAGTGCCGATCCTCGAAGAGGCGGCCGAGCTGCTCGAAGGCCCGTGGCCTCCTTCGCCACGTCACCCGTAAAGCCCCGTTTTCTGTCGTACATGTGTTCTAAAATGGTCGTTGTACAGCAGGAACAGCGGCGAAAGGCAGACACGGATGGCCTACATCACCCTGCCCACGTTCGTGGGGTACAGCACGAGCTCGGGTCCCTCGCGTTCCTCGTTCGTCCGGCGTTGGCGGCGCCAGTACGAGGACCCGGCCCGGGGCGGGTTCAACTTCTACCTCCGCGCCGCGAACGCGATCCGTGCCGGGCGGATCTCCGGTCGGGATCGCGAGGTGCTGCGGGCCCTGGTCGAGAACGCGGACGAGCGCACGCGGCCGCACTACACCGAGATCGCCAACGGCTGGCTGCGCTACGTCGGGCGGCGTGACCTGCGGCTCGCCGAAGTCGGCCGGTCGCGCTGGCGGCTCGGCGCGCTCGAAGTGGGCATCAACCCGCATCTCGGCCTGCGCAAGGGCGACGGTCCCGTCTACGTGACCTGGCTCTACTTCAAGGAGGAGCCGTTGAGCCGGGACGCGGCGCAGATGGTGCTGTGGCTGCTCGAACAGACCATGGACGACCTGCGGCCCGGCGGGCAGCCGCTGGTGATCGACGTCCGGCGGTCGAAGGAGTTCGCGTTGTCGCCGCGAGACCGCGACAAGGTGAAGCCGTGGGTCCGGAGTGAGGCGTCGGCCTTCATGAGCCTTTGGGAGGCGGCCGCATGATCGAACGACGGCGAGCCCGCGTTCCGTGGGCTCGCCGTTCACGCACCGTCATTCCCACGGTTCCGGCGGCGGCGCAAGACACCTGATCAGGTGAC
Source organism: Amycolatopsis azurea DSM 43854 (assembly GCF_001995215.1). GTDB lineage: Bacteria > Actinomycetota > Actinomycetes > Mycobacteriales > Pseudonocardiaceae > Amycolatopsis > Amycolatopsis azurea. The sequence goes on along the minus strand of NZ_MUXN01000013.1, from coordinate 17,149 downwards.
AGTTTCGCGGAGTATGCCCACGAGCTGGACAACTCGGGTCCCGAACACGAAGCTTTCCCAGTCTTAACCGGCCGAACCACCGAGGGTCGCTCGTGAACAACGCTTGGGAAGCCATCTCCAGGGTCGCAGATGAGCCCGCTTGGTACTGGGTCTACGACAAGCTCGCGTTCTGGCCGAGTACCTACGCGCACGCGTGGCCGGGTTTCCGTGAACCCGCCCCGTCCGTCGCCTGGGATCTCGCGCCCGGCGGGCTCGATCGCGCGTCGGCCGAATTCCGGCTCGGCCCGTACGCCGTCGAGCAGAACGATGTCGCCCGTGTCGCGCTCTCGGCGCTGAAGGACTGCGTCGCCGAGGACGAGTGGGTCTGGGTGCTGCACTGGCAGCACCAGTCGTACCGCTTCTACCCGCATCGGCACGCCGCGCTCGACCCGTGGCCGGTCCCGGTGTTCCCGCGCACGGACTACCACATGTTCCTCGCGAACGACTTCCGCTTCGGCACGCTCGGGCACCCCTGGGAACGGACTTTGTGCGTCTACGGCGAGAAGCTCGTGCCCGCCTTCGAGAAGCACGGCGAGCAGGTCTTCAAGAACGCGCTGCGCCGCGACGGGGCGCCGGCCGCGATGGCGGGCTGACCGCCGTCCGGCTGGCGGACCTGCCTAAACTGAGGCGGGTGTTCGAATACCACGGGTGGGTGACCATCCAAGCGAGCCCTTCCGGCGACGACGATGCGGCGCTGATCGAGCGCATCGTCGAGCGGGTGCACCGCGCCGTCCGCGACTTCGACGACGGCGATCTGGTGGACCTGCGCTGGGCCGCCGGGGTGCCGGTGCTGCACCTGGGCGGCATGGACAAGCACGGCACGACGATCGGGCCCGAGCTGGTGGACCTCTTCACCCGCGTCGGCGACCTCGCGCCCGGCTCCTACGGGCTCCTGCACGTCTGGGACGACCAGGATCCCGAGCACGACAACGAGTTCAAGGTGTACCGGATGGCCCGCGGCCTGGTCACCGAACGCGGCGACGACCACCTGTCCCCGGTCGCCCCGACCGTGCTGGACGGCTACGAGTTCTGAACCGCCTGCCTGCGTCTTTCGGGGATGACCTGGGGATCAACTGATGTCCATGATCCGATTCGACTCGCTCGGCAAGGATTTGCGGAGAGCGCTTGCTATGTCCGGATGGAGCACCGGCAGGAAAGTCGATGCCGGCCAATGGGTGAAGCCGTTGGAGGATGAAGGGTACCGGGCTCATCCCTTGGCTGAAGAAATCCTCGCTGCCGTGGGAGGGCTCTCGATAGATCCGGTCAATCGAGTCGGCCCGAACTTCGGCAACGACGAGCCTTATAGTTTCGATCCCCTCGCCGCTGGATCGGGGCAACGCGATCTGGCGGAAGAAGTTGAGGGCGTTCTCGGCGGGAACTATTTCCCAATCGGTGAATGGCTCAGTTATTCAAGTGTATTCGTCGAGGCTGAGGGGAGGGTGGTCGCCGCTGGTATGGGCTGGATTTGGGAGCTCGGTTCCAGCTTCGAGCACTCCCTGGAGTTGGCGGTCTGTGCGAATCGCCCGCTGGTTTGTCTGCACTCCGATCCGGGACTCGATCCTTGGCCGAGGCCCGTTTCCCGTTAGCCGGTAGCTGATCTGCTGAATCGCAACACTTTCTTGAGTAGCCGTACTCATGACACCGAGGGCGCCCCACGCGACCGTGGTACGCATGACGAAAACCTCCGCAGCGCCGCCCACCACCGTCGCGTTCTTCGTCCAGGCCGCACTCTCGTTCGGCCTGGCGCTACTCGCGGTCGTCGTCGGCATCTGGTACCTGCCGGTCGACGGCTGGGTCCGCGGCTTCCTCGCCCTGGGCATGCTCTTCCTGACGACGTCGGCGTTCACGCTCGCCAAGTGCATCCGTGACCGGCAGGACGAGAACTCCGTCGTCGGCCGGGTCGATCAGGCCCGCGTCGACAAGCTCCTCGCCGAACACGACCCCTTCAAAGCGGCCTAGCCGTTCGCGGGGTCCTTGCCGCTGATCGACGCGATCCGGTAGAGCCGCCCTTCACGGCTGACGAACACGAGTCCGTCCTTGAGGCCGGGTTTCGCGACGGCCTCCCAGCCGGCGCGGCCGGTGACGTGATCGAAGCCGGTCGAAACGTCGCGGCGCGGCAGGCCGACCGCGCCACCGCCGACCACGGTTCCCGACGAGTCGGTCACCAGTACACAGTCCGCCTGCTCGCCGTCGATGAAGGCCCAGCCGATGAGCTTCCGGTCCCCGCTGACCGTGGAAGCCTCGATGAACCCGGCGGTCCGTTCCCCGGTCGGCGGCGCGACGGCGGGGAGGACGGCGGCACGGGACACGTCGATCGCGGTACCGAGTTCCGGGCCGTTCGCGCCGCAGCCCAAGGTGAAGTCGGGGGTGAAGGGGTAGATGCCGAATCGGCGGTACTTCTCCAGGTTCTCCGGGTAGGCGTTCATCTTCTTGACGACCGAGTCGGCGCCGGCCTGCATGGCGACCGCCAGCACCGGCTGGGTGGCGTACTCCTTCCGCACGATGGCGGCGTTCGTGGAACCGACGGCGTACGTGCCCAGACCGATGACGAGGGCGATGGGCACCAGGTTGCGCTGGATCTTCTCGATGGGCCTGGTCGCCAGGAGGGCCAGCAGCCCGGCCACGGCGATCAGGCCGATCACGGAGTAGCGGCCGGTGAGGCCTTCGACGTTGCTGTACTTGGCGCGGCCGACGCCGACGAGTACCCCCGCCAGCGCCATGTGCGTGATCAGGCCGATCCAGCCCGCGTCGCCCTTCACGTCAGGTGTGGTCAGCTCGGCGCGGAGCTCGATGGCCGTGCCACGACGTTTCACGGAGTCCACGACCGCGAGGCCGATGAGGACGAGCATGGCGATCCCGCCGAACAGGGCGGTGTCGGCGGACAACGTCGCCCAGGTGCGGCCCAGCACGCTGGCGATCGAACCGAGGTAGGTGTCGGCGCCCAAGATCGAGGGGGGATCCCCGACGGTGGGTTCGGCCGCGAGCCGCCACAGGATCAGTACGGCCAACCCCATCAGCAGCGGGAGCAGGACCTTCCACAGGCGGTCCCGGCGGAGCCAGGCGACCAGGCCCAAGGCGATCCAGACCGGGAACGCGGAGCCGTGCCCCAGCGAACCGACGAGGCCGAGCACGACGGCGGGCACTGTCCGGCCGTGGTGCGCGAAGGAGATGGCCACGACGGCGGGGGCGATGCCGAGGAACCACTGGATCCCCATCCAGCCCGCGCCGTAGTAGTCCACCGCCGCGGAGGAGAAGATCAAGAGGGAGAACGCGGCCAGGACCGCCAGGCGACGGTGGCCGGTGAGCTGCTGGGGGAGCATCCGCCAGAGCGCGGCGAAGACGCATAGCGCCAGTACGACCGTCGCCACCCCGAGGACCCAGTTGGAACCCGCGAAGAACTTCGCGTCGGCCCAGAAGGTCAGCGCGACCGTGATCACCGGGTGGTCGTTGTACAACCGGACGAAGGTGGTCGGGTCCAGCGTGCCGTCGGCGTCCGTGGTGATGCTGAAGACGCGCCAGAAGTCCCAGTAGTTGAGCCGGGGAGACCTCAGCGCCTCGGCGAGAGCGAGGACGACCGGGGCGACGAGGAGGCCCCACAACGCGATGACGCCGAGGCCTGGTGCCTTGAACCGCGCGGTCTTGGTGGTTCGAGGCGCTTCCGGTGGCGTATCCGTGGCCGCGATGGTGGTGCTTTCGTCGACGCGCTCGCTCATCCGTGTTTTCCCCACCTCGAAGATCCGGTCCACAAAGTACCGAACCCCCAGGTGGCACCCGCCGCCAGCAGGTCGACATATGCACAAATCCGAATTACTACGGTCGTGTGACTCCGCTCACTGAACATGTAGCACGTAGTAACCATCAAGATCAGCGATCAAAGGATTCAAAAACGAAAAACCCCACGGCTAAAAACACCCACTCGAAAGGTGAGGTGCAGGCACCGTGGAGGTCCGGGGGGCTCGGCCCCCCGGGAATTATGGTGAGCAAGCCATGGTCCAGGCGTTCCCTGGACACACTGCGCCCACTTGCGAGCGGATGACGGGATTCGAACCCGCGACCCTCACCTTGGCAAGGTGATGCGCTACCAGCTGCGCTACATCCGCGTGTGTTGCTCTGCTCCGGCACTCGTTTGAAGCAGTGGAACAACCATACACCGACCGTCAGTAGCGGTTTTGACCCACCCCTCCAGGTGCTTCGGTGTCACGCCTGGCGTACAAGGGGTGACGACGGCTGCATACCTCCGTATGGTGTCCCCATTCGACCGAATGGTGAGTCCTTCGGGGAGGAGGTGCCTGGCCGGATGACCGAGCAGGGCACGGTGCCGCTTCAGGCGGCCTCGGAATCCGACGAGCAGGCATTGCTCCAGCGTCTCCGTGATGGGGAGGACGCGGCCTTCGGCGAGCTTTTCGAACTTCACGCCGCGGCGGTGCGGCGGCTGGCGCGCAGTCTTGCCTCCGATCGGTCGGAGGCGGAGGACATCACCGCCGAGACTTTCTTCCGGGTGCTTCAGGCGTTGCGCCGGGGTGCCGGGCCGCGGGACTACGTGCGGGCGTATCTGCTGACGGTGGCTCGCCGGGTTTCGTGGGAGTGGCACGGCGCGCGTCGTGACGTGCCGGTGAGCGACGACGAGCTGACTTTCCGGGCCGGGGCCGGGGCGGACACGCATGCCCGGACGGCGGAGCATTCGCTGATCACGACCGCGTTCACGAGTTTGCCGGAGCGCTGGCGTTCGGTGTTGTGGCAGACGGAGGTCGAGGGCGAGCAGCCGGCCATGGTCGCGCCGCATTTCGGGTTGAGCGCGAACGCGACGGCGGCGTTGGCGCGGCGGGCGCGGCAGGGGCTGCGCGCGGCGTACCTCCAGGCGCATCTGTCGGTGAACCGCGGGCCGGATTCGTGCCGAGCGGTGGTGGAGAAGCTGGGCGGGTTCACCGCGGGCAGCGTCACCGGGGCCGAGGCGCGCCGGATCAAGAGCCACCTGATCGGGTGCCAGTCCTGCCGGGCGACGCACGACGAGCTGCGTGACGTCTGTTCCTCGCTGCGCGCGCACGCCGGTGTGGTGGCGCTGCTGGTGCCGGCGGCCGTCGGTGCCCACGCGAGCGGGGCGTTGTCCGGGTTCGCCGCCTCGGTCAAGGGGCTTCTGCTCGGGTCGAAGGTGAAGGTCGGCTTGGCGGTGGCGTCGACGGCGGCCGCGGGCGCGGTCGGGATCGTCGCCGGTCCGGCCGTGTTCGGCACCGATGTCACGCACACGGTCGGTCTTTCCGGGGGTGGGCTGCCGGAGCTGGCGCTGCTGCCGGCGCAGGTCGCCCCGCCGACGCACGATCAGCCGATCGAGATCCCGCCGCAGCGGGTCGCCGAGGACCAGCTGCACGGCAAGGGGTCCCAGCCGTCCGAGACCGGGCGGGGGCCGAGCGCCGAGCTCGGCGCTTCCGACATGCCGAGCCTGCCGGGTGTGAACACGCCGGGGAAGGAACAGGGCGGCGGTGACGTGGTGAAGCCGCCGACGGAGCCCGAGGGCAAGCCGTCGCACGTGGAGACCGCGCCGCGGAACGAGGTCCCGGACACCGGCACGAACCAGACCACCTCGAAGCGGGACGACATCCCGCCGGAGCCGCTCGGTCCCACCGAGGAGACGCTGAGCCCGACGACCACCCGGGACTCGACCGCGCCTTCGGAGTCGAACACACCGGAGTCGACGACTGACCCGGACGGGTCTTCTTCACCGGTGACGGGCACTCCCGAAAGCAGCACCGGGACGCCGTCGGAAGACGAGCCGAGCCCGGTGAAGCCCACTTCTCACTATCCGGAACCGGGTGTCGACTACCCGACGTGCCCATAACGCCCGAGCGGGCATATCGCCCACGAACTCTCGCGAATCCGGCCGCCATCACGGTACGGTGGAACTCGCTCACGACGAGCGAGCGGCCGCGCGGGAGGCGACTGAATGAACCGGCTGGTGCACGGCGAGGACGGCCGTGACTGGGTGGTCCGAGCCCAGATGGAATGGCGTGCTCCCGCGACAGCGGACGATTTCGAGCACGACGTGGCGGGCAGCTACGGCCCGGGTATCGCGATGATCGCCGTGACGGCGCTACTCGCGATCGTGCTCATCATGTGGACACCCGCCGACGTGATGATCCCGTCCTGGGTTCCGCTCGCGCTGCTGCTGATCGCGCTGTTCTTCCCGCTGCGGTGGATCCTGCGCCGTCCGTGGACCGTCGTCGCCGAGACCGAGGGCGATCTGGCGGGGGACAGGCCGTCCGAGCGCTGGGTGGGCACCATCCGCGGCATGTTCACCGTGCGCGGCGAGGTCTCGAAGATCACCAAGACCATCCAGAAGCACTCGCTGCCGGATTTCGACGGCCCGTTGCACCCGGTGGAGTAGTCGCGGCGGCCTGAAAGCGCGAGACTGGGGCCATGCCCGAGTTACCCGAGGTCGAAGCGCTCGCTCACCACCTGCGTGAACACGCGGTGGGCAAGACGGTCTTCCGTGTCGACGTGTCGTCCCTCAGCGTGCTGAAGACGGCGACACCGCCGTGGACCGAGCTGCACGGTCGCGAGGTCACCGGGGCAGGCCGGTTCGGCAAGCACCTCGACCTCGTCGCCGGGGATCTCCACCTGGTCGTCCATCTGGCGAGGGCGGGCTGGCTGCGCTGGTCCGACGCGTTGTCGCCGACGCCGCTCAAACCCGGCAAGGGGCCGATCTCGCTGCGCGTCCACCTCGACGCGGCCGCCGGGCCGGGGTTCGACCTCACCGAAGCGGGTACGAAGAAGGGCCTGGCGGTCTGGATCGTGCGTGACCCGGAGAAGGAGGTCGCCAGTATCGCGCGGCTCGGGCCGGACGCGCTTTCGCTGGATCGCACGGGTCTCGAGAAGCTGTTCACCGGGCGCACCGAGCGCTTGAAGACGGCGCTGACCGATCAGTCGCTCATCGCCGGGATCGGCAACGCCTATTCCGACGAGATCATGCACATGGCGAAGCTTTCCCCTTACGCCACAACAGGAAAGCTGTCCAAAGGAGCGCTCGACGGGCTTTCGGAGGCGATCCGCGAGGTGCTGACCAGTGCCGTGACGCGTTCGGTCGGCCAGTCCGCGGCCCGGCTCAAGGGCGAGAAGCGATCCGGGCTGCGGGTGCACGCGCGGACCGGGCTGCCGTGCCCGGTCTGCGGCGACACGATCCGCGAGATCTCCTTCGCGGACAAGTCCTTCCAGTACTGCCCGACCTGTCAGACCGGCGGGAAGCCCCTCGCCGACCGGCGGATGTCGCGCCTGCTGAAGTGAAACGCGGCGATCAGCAGAGCGCGGCGGCGACCGCGGGAAGCGGGCTGCTCGGCAGCGGATTCTCGTGCGCCACGTCCTTCGCCAGGTCGTACACGTTCAGCGCCAGCACGATCTGCTTCGAGCCGTCCTCGGTGCTCATCGAGACGCTGTAGAACCCGGGCCCGGCCCCGGTGTTCCCCCAGACCGTCTTCGGCCCGCCCGGGCAAGGCAGGTTGATCGTCTCCACACCGGCGCCGTACGCGCCGAACTTCCCGGACGGCACGAGCCGCTCGAGTTCGGCCTGCTGCGCGGGTTCCAGCAACCGTCCCGCCAGCAGCGCGCGATGGAACGTCGCGAGATCGCCGACGGTCGAGACCATCGCGCCCGCGGTCCAGTCGTACGACGGGCTGAACACGGTCATGTCCTGTCCGCTCAGGTCGTATCCGTGCAGATGCGGGCCGCGCAGGAACGGCGACCGGAGCGGGAAGTACGTCCGGCCGAGGCCGAGCGGGTCGAGGACCCGCCGCTGGATCTCCTCGCGGACGTCGGTGCGGGTGACCTTCTCGATCACCTTGCCCAGCAACAGATAGCCGGTGTTCGAGTACTTCACGCCGGTGCCCGGAGCGAAGGAGGGCGGATCGACGAGCGACCGCCGGATCACCTCGGACGGGGTGTAGACGTAGGCCCGGTTCCCCTGGACGAGGTACGGGTCGAAGAAGTGCGGATCCAGCGGGTCGTGCACGCCGCTCGTGTGGTTCAGCAGCATGCGCAAGGTGATCTTTTCCGGTGCGTAGCCCGGTCCTCGCACGACGCCGGGCAGCCGCCGTTCGATCGAGTCGTCGAGTGAGAGCGCGCCTTCACCCACGAGTCGCAGGACGACGGTGGCGACGAACGCCTTGGTGTTGCTGGCGATCCGGAACCGGTGGTGCGGCCCCGCCGGCTCGCGCGTGGCCGGGTTCGCGAACCCGGCGCCGAACCGCGAGACCGCCTCACCTTTCCGGACCCAGGCGACCGCTGCCGGGAAACCCCCTTCGGCGACCAGGTTCCCGACCGCCGCGCGCACCGGATCCCCGGCCGCGGCCGCCGTCCCCGCCGACGCGCCCGCCAGCAGGACCCCTGCCAGCGCGCCCGCCGCGAGTTTCCCCGATCCGCGCATTGTGTTCCTCCCCCGGAAGCGATTGCCTGCGCACAGTCTTCCGCCGTGCCACGGGGAGTGACCATGGGGAGAACCGCCCGGTCTTGGGTAGGGTCGGCCCCACCCTCAGCTGTCACAACTCAACGGAAAGTGGGGAGCAGGCCTTGCACCCGGTTGGTCGAGCGCAGAGCATGGACGCCGTGTCCGGGCTCGATATCGCGCAGATCATTCCTTGGGGTGTCGCGGCGCTGCTCGCGGTCCTCGTGGTCGTCCTGCTGATCAAGCTGAGGCGCCCCGCGAGCATCGTCGAGAACGCGGTACTGCAGGCCGTCCACCGGATGTCGAAGGCGACACCGGACCTCCGCGAGGGGCTGGACGAAGGGGTCGCCGACAAGATCACCAGCCAGTTGCTGGAGATGCTCGACTGCGTCGCCGTCGGCATCACCGACAGCGAAGGCACGCTGCTGTCCTGGGACGGCGAGGCCAACGACCACTACGTCGACCTCGTCGACGCCATCGGCAACGCCATCCGCAAGCACCGCCGCGAGGTCGTCGCGCACGACAAGATGCCGTGCAACCACCGCGGCACCTGCCGGATGCGGACCGCGGTGATCGTCCCGCTGATCGTCGAGGGCGAGACCGAGGCGGCGCTGCTGGTCGTCGGGCGCACGCGCGGGCGGCTGGTGCAGATGGCCGACGCGGTCGCGCAGTTCGTCTGCACCCAGTTCGAGCTCGCGCGCCTCGACGAATCGAAGAACCAGCTCCAGCAGGCGGAGATCAAGGCGCTGCGCGCGCAGATCTCGCCGCACTTCGTCTACAACGCGCTCAACACCATCTCGTCGCTGATCCGGACGGACCCGGAGGAAGCGCGAGAGCTGCTTCAGGACTTCGCGGACTTCACGCGCTACTCGTTCCGGACCTCGGGCATGTTCACCTCGCTCGCCGAGGAACTCCGCAACATCGACCGGTACCTGACCATCGAGAACGCCCGGTTCGGCGGTCGGCTCGAAGTGCGGATGAAGATCGCGCCCGAAGTGCTTTCGGTGGTCGTCCCGTTCCTGATCATCCAGCCGCTGGTGGAGAACGCGGTCAAACACGGCCTCGCGTCGAAGCCTTCGGGCGGCTGCGTCACGGTGATCGCCGAGGACTACGGCGCCGAGGCGCTGATCAGCGTCGAGGACGACGGCATCGGCATGGAGCCCGCCAAGCTCGCGGACCTCCGCAGCCAGCACCGCACCGGCGCGCACGTCGGCCTCGGCAACATCAACCAGCGGATGCAGCAGGTGTTCGGCCGCGACTACGCGCTCATGGTCGAGACGGCGCCCGGCGCCGGCATGAAGGTGACCCTGCGGGTGCCGAAGTTCATGCCCGGTGTCCGGCCGAACCTGCCCGACTTCTCCGCCGACAGCGCCGCCGTCCCGCCCCAGGGCGGCCCGAACGAGTCCAGCGGGGTGAGCGGTTCGCGCAGCGGCGTGCTGCCCTCCTGAACGTCGGTAACCTGGGGGTATGAGCGTTGCGGACAAGCTGACCTCCCGTCTCCCGATGATCGGCGACCGGGGTGAGCGCAAGGACGTCGTCGCCGTGGTCAAGCTGCACGGGGTGATCACGCCGACCCCGTCACCGTTGGCCAGGGGGTCGATCAACCTCGCCGCCGTCGAATCGGCGCTGACCCGCGCGTTCGCGCACGAGCGGTTGAAGGCCGTCGCGCTGCAGATCAACTCGCCGGGCGGGGCGCCGACGCAGTCGGGCCTGGTCGCCGAGCGGATCCGCCAGCTCGCCGCCGAGAAGAACATCCCCGTCCTGGCCTTCGCCGAGGACGTCGCCGCGTCCGGCGGGTACTGGCTGGCCTGCGCCGCCGACGAGATCTACGCGCACCGGACGTCGATGGTCGGTTCCATCGGCGTGATCAGCGGCGGGTTCGGGTTCACCGGCCTGCTGGAGCGGTTCGGCATCGAGCGGCGGCTGCACACCGCGGGCGCCAACAAGTCCCGGCTCGACCCGTTCAGCCCGGAAAAGCCGGAAGACGTCGAGTGGCTGAAGAAGATGCACGGCCAGCTCCACGAACTGTTCGTCGACTGGGTCACCGAACGCCGGGGCGACCGGCTCTCCGGTTCCGACGACCTGTTCAACGGCGACGTCTGGCTGGGCGCCCGCGCGGTCGAACTCGGCCTGATCGACGGCGTCGGCTGCCTCCGCCAGGTGATCACCGAGCGGTACCCGGACGCCGAGATCTCGGTCGCCGAACCGAAGAAACCGCTGCTGGCGCGGCTCGGCATCGGCGCACCGGCGGCGGCGAGCGCGCTGCTCGACGCCGTCCAGCACAAGGCAGCCTGGAGCCGCTTCGGCCTCTGACCCGCGTGAAAGGAACGGCCCGGTCCTTCGTGGACCGGGCCGTTCCGCATGTCCGGGCCGAAGTGGATTCACCCGAACGGTGGTAGGCCTGAGTGGTTCAGACCAGGTCTCATATCGGACATACCGCTTTGTTGTGAACGGCAACAAACCTCGACAACGTTGACGAGGAGGCATGATGTCCGTTACTTCTCCCCGTGGGAAGCGCTGGAAAGTCGCGCTCGCCGCGATCCTGATCGCGGTCCCGACGGCAGGACCGGCGTCCGCCGCCGTCCCGCCCCCGCCGTCCGGCTGGACCACCGTGTTCACCGACGACTTCACCGGCGCCGCCGGTTCGCTCCCGTCGAACGCGAACTGGATCGTCGACACCGGCCACGCGTACCCCGGCGGCCCCGCGAACTGGGGCACCGGCGAGATCCAGAACTACACGGCGGACCCCGCCAACCTCGCCCAGGACGGTTCCGGGAACCTGCGGATCACGCCGCTGCGTGACGGCGCGGGCAACTGGACCTCGGCGCGGATCGAGACGCAGCGAGCGAATTTCAAACCGCCGCAGGGCGGCGCGCTGCGGATCGAGGGGCGCGTCCAGATGCCGAACGTCACCGGCGCCGCGGCGCTCGGCTACTGGCCCGCGTTCTGGGCGCTGGGCTCGCCGTATCGCGGCAACTTCTGGAACTGGCCCGCCGTCGGCGAATTCGACATCATGGAGAACGTCAACGGGATCAATGCGGTCTGGGGCGTGCTGCACTGCGGTGTCAACCCCGGCGGCCCGTGCGGCGAGACCACGGGTCTCGTCGGCAGCCGGACTTGCCCCGGCGCAAGCTGCCAGAGCGCGTTCCACACCTACACCTTCGAATGGGACACGAGCGTCAGCCCCAACGTGTTCCGCTGGCTGGTGGACGGTCAGCAGTTCCACGCGGTCGCCCAGAACCAGGTCGACGCGACCACGTGGGCGAACATGACCGAGCACGCGGGCTACTTCGTGTTGCTCAACCTCGCGATCGGCGGCGCCTTCCCGAACAACAACTCCGGCACCACCACTCCCGGACCCGGGATCGAGCCGGGGCATCCGATGCTCGTCGACTACGTCACCGTGCTGACCCGTGGCGCCTGAGCATCGTCCAGAGACGGGGCACGGCTAGGCGGTTCGTGTCACCGGAAAGGCGGCGGCACCGGCAACCCCAGGCGCGGGGGTGCCGGTGCCGTCCTTTTCGTTCGACTTTCGTGAAGCGGGCTGGACAAGGAACCCGGCAATGGGCAGGATGCGTCTCACTGTGAGTGCTCACGATGACACCCGGAAGCTCATTGTCCTGGCGGTGGACGATGAGCCTAAAGGGCTAGACGAACTCGTCCACTGTCTCCGGAACAGCCCGCACGTCGCCCTGGTCTACCCGGCGATAGACGCTTCGGAGGCGCTGCGCCTGCTGTCCGCCGACGACCCGCGGCTGGCCGATCGCAAAGCGCGGGGCCTGCCGATCGTGGACGCGGTGTTCGCCGACATCGACATGCCCGGCCTGTCCGGGATGGAGATGTCCCGCGTGTTCGCCGCGCTGCGCCCGTCGCCGGCGCTGGTGTTCGTGACCGGGCACGCGGAAGAGGCGGTCAACGCCTTCGACCTCGGCGCGCTCGACTACGTGCTGAAGCCGTACCAGCAGGATCGGCTCGACCGCGCGATCACCCGCGTGATCGACAAACTCGCCGCCAACGCCGCGCCGCAGTACGGTCACGAGGGCGGCCCCGGGCAGGTCAAGAACGACGACGAGGTCATCCCCGTCGAGCTCGCGGGCACCACGAAGCTGATCCCGCGCTCTTCGGTCCGCTGGGTCGAGGCGCAGGGCGACTACGCCCGGTTGTTCACCACCGACGGCAGCCATCTGGTCCGCATCCCGCTCGCGCAGCTCGAAGAACGCTGGGAGAAGGCGGGTTTCGTCCGCATCCACCGGTCGTTCCTGGTCTCGCTGCCGCTGATCACCGAGCTGCGCATGGGCCAGGGCGGCTACCAGGTCGTGATCGGCAACGAGGAGAAGGTGCTGCCGGTGAGCCGCCGCCACACGCGCGCGCTCAAGGACCGGCTGGTCGGCGCCAACCGGTCGACGTAGCGGCGGCACATGACCGACGACTTCTACCGGCGGGTCAACGGAGTTCGCGAACCGGACCCGACGCTCGGCAAGGGCAAGCCCAAGAAACCGGCACCGCCCGAGGGTGCCGCCGTCGAGCCCGTTCCCGGCGCGCCGAGCGGCCCGAAGCACGAACAGGCCAAACCCGAACATCACGCGAAACCCAAGCGGCAGCGGGTGATCCTCGCCGATCCGCGGCAGGCCACGAGCACCCTGCGATCCCGGGTCGAACTCGAAGAACAGACCAGCTGGGGAAAACTCCTGGTCCGGGATCTGGTGAAGATCCAGCTGCGGACGGCCTCCCTGCTGGCGCTGCTGGTGATGGTCACCCTCTGCTCACTGCCGGTGCTCTTCTACCTGATCCCGTCATTCGGACGAGTGATCGTCGTGGGCATACCGTTGCCCTGGTTGATCCTGGGCGTGGCGCCTTTTCCGTTCCTGTTCGGCATCGGGCTCTGGTACAACCGGCTCGCCGAACGTCATGAACGCGACTTCGTCGACATGATCGAGAACTGAGAGCGAACGATGGTGGACCCAGGTGAGGCTGACTCAGCCGCACGGTCTCGAAGCGCCCCGGCGCTGAGAGACTTCACCGTCGCGCGCTCTCTTGCGGCCGAAGGCCACGGAAACGCGGCGACAGGGCGCCTTCCCGCCTTCGCGACTCACCAGTATTGCCTCGCCCAGGCGACGCGTTTCGGTCAGCGCGCGATCAAATGACACTGAATCCGTGGGCCATGGCCGGCATAGTGCTGGTAGCGGTCCTGACCTTTTACCTGGGGCATCGTTCCTCGAGGTCGGCCGTCAGCACGCACGACTTCCTCGTCGCCCGGCGCACCGTGCGGTCCCGCCGCAACGCCGCCGCGATCTCCGGTGAGTACCTGTCCGCCGCGTCGTTCATGGGCGTCGCCGGCATCGTGCTCAAGGACGGCGCCGACGCGTTGTGGTTCCCGATCGGTTTCACCGCGGGCTATCTCGCGCTGATGCTGTTCGTCGCCGCGCCGCTGCGGCGGTCCGGCGCGTACACGCTGCCGGACTTCGTCGAGATGCGGCTGGGTTCGACGATGCTGCGCCGGGTTTCGACGGCGTTCGTGGTGTTCATCGGGATCCTCTACATGGTCCCGCAGCTCCAGGGCGCCGGGCTGACCTTGGCGACCATCCTGCCGGTGCCCGCCTGGGCGGGCGCGATCCTGGTGACCTGCGTGGTCGGGTTCAACGTGATCGCGGGCGGGATGCGCGCCATCACCGTCGTCCAGGCCTTCCAGTACTGGCTGAAACTGTTCGCCATCGCGGTGCCGACGTTCATCCTGTGCATCGTGTTCCTCGGCGCCGGCCCGCCGGGCGGCGCGCGTCCGCTGGGGCAGCCCGCGCCGCCGGCGTTCCCCGAGAACACCACGGTCTCGGTGCAGGCCGACGTCACGCTGAAGGTCACGTCGGTGATCGTGCTCGAGGCCTACGGCCAGGTGGAAGGCGCGCGTGCCAACGGTTTCGCGGTGTGGACGCCGGAAGCCGGGCACAAGGTCGCCAAGGGCACGACGCTGAAGTTCACCGCGGGCACCCCGGTCCCGGTGGTCAGCGACGCGCCGACGTCCAACGGCGACTGGCTGCGGCCCGGTTCGGGCAGTCTCACCGACCTGTTGCAGGTCTATTCGCTGATCCTCGCGACCTTCCTCGGCACCATGGGGTTGCCGCACGTCCTGGTCCGCTTCTACACCAACCCCGACGGCAAGGCCGCGCGCCGCACGACGGTGCACGTCCTGTTGCTGCTCGGGCTGTTCTATCTGTTCCCGACGCTGCTGGGCGCGCTGTCCCGGATGTACGTCCCGGAACTGCTGGTGACCGGGAAGACCGACGCCGCCGTCCTGCTGCTGCCGTCCGCCGTCCTCCCCGGGTTCGGGGGGCAGATCCTGGGCGCGGTGACCGCGGCCGGCGCCTTCGCGGCGTTCCTGTCGAGTTCGTCCGGGCTGCTGGTGAGCGTGGCCGGGGTGGTGTCCACCGACCTGCTGCCCGGCCGTGTCCGCGATTTCCGGCTGGCGACGCTGCTCGTGGCGCTGATCCCGTTCGCGCTGGCGGTCCTGCTGCCGTCGGAGGACCTTTCGCTTTCGGTCGGGATGTCGTTCGCGCTGGCCGCGTCGACGTTCAGCCCGTTGCTGCTGCTCGGGGTCTGGTGGCGCAAGCTCAGTTGGCCCGGAGCGCTGGCGGGGATGCTCGTCGGCGGCGGCCTGGTGCTGACCGCGCTGGTGGTCAACATCGTCAGCAAGTACACCGGCGGCTGGGCGCCGTGGTTCTCGAACCAGCCCGCGCTGATCACCGTGCCGGCGGCGTTCCTGACCACCTACGTGGTGAGCCGCGCGACCGGGTACGGGCGGCCGGACGACGTCCACGGCGTGATGCTGCGGCTGCACGCGCCCGATCCCCTCGGGTTCATGCGCGATCGCGCGGTCGCCCGCTTCGGTCAGGCCGAAGAGAAGACGCGGCCCACCGGTAAGGGACGTCACCGCAAGTAAAGTCACTCTTTCGAGTTCCGACTCTCTACGCAGAGTCGTCCCGTTCACTCAAATGGATTGCCCCTCTCGGGCCCTATGAGGGGCATGATCTTCCGTGACATCGAAATCACCGGATGGTGCGGTAGATGGGAGGTCCGAAGTGAGTGATACCGATCAAGACCTCGGGTCGGATCCGGAATCCGACTGGGAAAAGGTGCAGGCCAGTCCGGAATTCACCGAGCTGCGACGACGGCTCCGGGTATTCGTTTTCCCGGTCTCGGCCCTGTTCCTCCTCTGGTATCTGCTCTACGTGCTCCTCGCCGACTACGCGACCGCGTTCATGAGCACCAAGCTGTTCGGCAACATCACCGTCGGCCTGGTCTTCGGGTTGCTCCAGTTCGTGTCCACTTTCGTGATCACCGGTCTTTATGTCCGGTACGCGAACCGGAAGCTTGATCCGCTCGCCGACAAGATCCGGCACGAGGTCGAGGGGACCGAACGGTGAAAACGCTGGCAGCGGGCGTCCAGGGCAGCAATCCGGCGCTCAACATCACCATTTTCGCGGTATTCGTCGCGATCACCCTCGTGATCGTTTTCCGGGCGAGCCGGAATACGAAGACCGCGTCCGACTACTACGCCGCCGGGCGCGCGTTCACCGGCCCGCAGAACGGGATCGCGATCTCGGGCGACTACCTTTCCGCGGCGTCGTTCCTGGGTATCGCCGGTGCGATCGCGATCAACGGATACGACGGTTTCCTCTATTCGATCGGATTCCTCGTCGCGTGGCTGGTGGCGTTGCTGCTGGTCGCGGAACTGCTGCGCAACACCGGCAAGTTCACCATGGGTGACGTCCTGGCGTTCCGGATGAAACAGCGCCCGGTCCGCGCGGCGGCCGCGATCTCCACGCTCGCCGTCTCGTTCTTCTACCTGCTCGCGCAGATGGCGGGGGCGGGCGGCCTGGTGAACCTGCTGCTCGGCATCGAGGGGAACCTCGGCCAGGACCTGGTGATCGCCGTCGTCGGCGTGATCATGATCCTGTACGTGCTGATCGGCGGGATGAAGGGCACCACCTGGGTCCAGATCATCAAGGCCGTCCTGCTCATCGCGGGCGCGTTCGCGATGACGCTGTGGGTGCTCGGGAAATACGGCTTCAACCTCTCCGACCTGTTCCAGGCCGCCGTCGACAAGGGCGGCAAGGCGGGCGAAGCGCTGCTCGGACCGGGCAAGCAGTACGGCAAGACCGGTACGACGAAGCTCGACTTCCTGTCGCTCGGCATCGCGCTGGTCCTCGGGACCGCGGGGCTGCCGCACGTGCTCATGCGCTTCTACACCGTGCCGACGGCGAAGGACGCGCGCCGTTCGGTGGTGTGGGCGATCGCGCTGATCGGCATCTTCTACCTGTTCACGCTGGTGCTCGGCTACGGCGCGGGCGCGCTCGTCGGCCCGGAAGTGATCGCGAAGGCGCCCGGGACGACCAACTCGGCGGCGCCGCTGCTGGCGCTCGAACTGGGCGGCCCGGTGCTGCTCGGGTTCATCGCGGCGGTGGCGTTCGCGACGATCCTCGCGGTGGTCGCGGGCCTGACGATCACCGCGTCGGCGTCGTTCGCGCACGACGTCTACGCCAACGTGATCAAGAAGGGCAAGACCGACCCCGACAGCGAGGTCCGCGTCGCGCGGATCACCGCGCTGGTGATCGGGGCGGTCGCGATAGTCGGCGGGATCCTCGCGAAGAACCAGAACGTGGCGTTCCTGGTGGCGCTGGCGTTCGCGGT
>NZ_MUXN01000012.1 GCF_001995215.1 Amycolatopsis azurea DSM 43854 | reverse complement strand
CCCGCCGACGCCGCCTTCGCGACAGCGACACAATCGCTGTCGTCCAAGGAAAAGACAGCAGCGTTGACCGACTCCAGGGTTGCGGGTTCGGTGAGTTCTTTGAGTAGTGCCACAACGGTGGCTTCGTGTGTGTCCACCCGACGACCATACGACCGACCACCGACAATTTTCGATCTTGCAGACAGCACAAGGAATTGCCGATTTCCGGCAACGGGCCCTTCACGACGTCACCACCGACAGTTCCCGATCACGCAGGCACCACAGGGCGTCGCCGATTTCCGGCAACGCCCTGCGGCCGCCCTACATGACGTCCCGAACGACCATCCGTTCGGAAGCGCGCTCGATGGCCGCTTCCACCGCACCGACCCGGTCCGCCAGCAGCCCCATGGCGCCGACCGCCCGGCTCATCGGGTCTTCGTCGTCCCCGCCGAGCGCCTGCGCGCGCAGGTAAGCCGCCTTCACGTCCGCCCACCGTTGCGCCTCCGAGGCGCCAAGGCGTCCGCGCAGTTCGGCCAGTTTGAGCAGGTTGGCCTCCGCGCCCGAGGTGAGCGTCTGCGCCTCACCGGCGTAGTGGTCGTCGATCAGCGCTTCCAGTTCTGCGTCGTTCATCGCGGGAACGATCCGCCCGGCGAGCTTGTTCATGTTCCGGTACGAACCCTGCAACTGGAACGGCGGTTCGACCCGCGACGCGTCCGCCTGCGCGGCCGAAGCGATGTACGCCTGGTTGTTCTTCAGGACGATCCGCTGCACCTGGATCAGTTTTCGCAGCACGGCGAGGATCTGCTCCAGTTCGGTCGCCGAGTACGCGTGTTTCAGCTGATCCGCCCGGACGGCGCTGTCGCCGCGGGCCAGGCGCACGAGAACGTCCACATCGGACCGTTCCCGCGAGACCAGCGGCGCCAGCACGGTGTTCGAGGTGAGCGAGTTCTCGATGTAGCTCAGCGCGAACAGCTCTTCCTTACCGGACAGCACATCGCCGAGGTTCCACACGTCCGCGCGGTTGGCGAGCATGTCCGGGATCCGGAACCGCTTCCCCTGCTCGGTGTACGGGTTGCCCGCCATGCAGACCGCGAACCGCTTGCCGCGCAGGTCATAGGTCCGCGTGCGGCCTTCCCACACGCCTTCCATCCGCCGCTGCGCGTCGCACAGCGAAATGAACTTCTGCAACAGTTCCGGCGACGTGTGCTGGATGTCGTCCAGGTACAACAGCACGTTGTTGCCCTGCTCCAGCGCGAACGAGATCTTCTCGACCTCCTGCCGCGCGGTCGCGTTGGGCGCGTCCGCCGGGTCCACCGACGTGACTTCGTGCCCAAGTGCCGGTCCGTTCACCTTGACGAACACCAGCCCGAGGCGGCTCGCGACGTACTCCATGAGCGTCGTCTTGCCGTACCCGGGCGGCGAGATCAACAGCAGCAGACCGGACTGGTCGGTGCGTCGCGCGTCGCCGGTCGCGCCGAGCTGCTTGGCGAGGTTGTCGCCGATCAACGGCAAATAAACCTCGTCGAGCAGCCGGTTGCGCACGAAGGCGCTCATCACCTTCGGCTTGTACTCGGCGAGCCGGAGCCTGTCCCGTTCGGCCGCCACCAGTTCGTTGCGCTGCCGCTGGTACGCCCGGAAACCCGGCACGCGGTCACGCCGGAACCGCCGCGTCCTGGCCAGCGTCTCGTCGAGCCGCAGGGTCAGGGACCGGTTGACGATCCGCGGATGCGAACCGAGCAGACCGTCCACAGTGGCCGAAAGCTCCGCCGAGGAGTCGTAGCGCGGCAGATCGGCGAGTTCCATCGCGACGGCTTCCGCCAGCTCGTCGCCCGGGATCCCAGCGGAGTCCACAAAGGACGAAAGCCAGGCTTCGGCGAGCTGGTGACGATCCGCGAGGTCTTCGAGGGCGCGCAGGTCTTCGGCGAAGCTCCGGCGGTCGAGCCGGAACTTGTCGAGCAGCGTGCGCGCGCCACCGCTGGTGACGAATCCCGGCGACGCGTCGGCGAGTTCCTCGAACAGATACTCACCGGCGAATTCGAGGTCCAGCGCCAGCCCGGACGACGCGGCGAACGCGGCCATCGCCTCGACGAACTCTCCCGCCAGCGAGTCGATCGCCGTGGTGTGCCCGAAGGCTTCCCGCACCCGCGCGAGCGACGCGGCACGCGTCGTCCACGCGGACTTCGCCGCTTCTTCGGCACCGAAAGCCCAGAACAGCTGAGCGGCCGCCCTCGCGGCGGGCGGATAACGCAGCAATCCGGCGGCGGACCGCAGGCGCACCAGCGCGGCCAGGATCGCGGCCGCGTCGTGGTCGTGCACGCCACGCGCGTAACCCTCGTCGTACCGATCACCCGCGGCGCGCCGGACGACCTCCAGCAGGTCGGCCTCCGGCAGCTCCGGCTGTTCGTCCAGGATCGACGCCGCCAGGTACTCGGCGCGATAGACCTCGGTCGACTCCGAGACCAGCAGTTGTTCCCAGTACGGCCGTGTCGCCTCGAACGACTCGTCGCGCACGGGCGAGCGGTAGTCGGTGCCGGTGATCGCGAACTTCATCCCGCCGTCGTGCGGCACCAGGGTGAGGTCGATGTCCTGGGTGTTGACCGCGAAAGTGTTGCGGCCCAGGCGGATCGTCTCCCCGCCCTCGCCGTAGAGGTCGAGCCTGTCGCGCAGCGCGCGACCGGCTTCCTGGCGAGCGGCCTTGACCCGGCCTTCGAGCTCTTCGGCGCGCACCTGGTCGCCGAGGCCTCGCAGTTCGGTGACGACGCTGCGCAGCTTCGCGACCATCGGATCGGAGGCGAAGTAGGTGTTGATCTCGTCGACCGACCCGAGCGTGCCGACCCGGCGGGTGACACTCGTGAGGATCCGCTCGGCCGAATCGACCAGCCTGTCTGCACGACGTGCCCGCTCGTCGAGCAGCGCCTGCTTGCGGGAGGAGAACGCCTCGTAGACGTCGGTGCGCTTCTCGCCCAGCGACACCAGGAAGTCGTCGAACTCGCCGAACCGCGATTCGAGATTCTCCAGCTGCAGCAACAACCTGCCGAGCTGCTCGTCGCAGCGGTCCGGGGTGTCCGCGACCGCGAGCCCGCCGGTGATGGCCTGCGCGAGCAGCGCGAACTCGGCGGCGAACTCCGCCCGGCCCTCGGTCTCCAGCAGCTCCTTGCGCCGCGCGTCGAGGGTGGCCCGAGCCCGGTTGACCGCGCCGATGACCTCGCCGACGCGTTCGAGGATCTTCGTCCGCACCACGGCGTCCGCGATCTCCAGCCCGCCGACGACGTCGGTGAGCACTTCGAGCCCGCCGGACTGTTCGTCCAACTGCTCGGTGACCGGGACCGCCTCCGCGACGGTGGAGATCGCGCCCGCGACCTCGATCAGCCTGTCGACCTCGGCGTGATAGCTCGTGAACGCGTCCTCGCCCTGGAGGAAACGAACGGCGCGCTGCGCGGCCTCGCCGAATTCCGTGTCGAGGTCGGCGATGACCTTGTCGACCCGGTCGGTGTCGACGTACCGCAGTTCCCGCACGGTGACGAGATGCCCTCGCGCGCGGTGCATTTCGGCGAGTCTGCGCACCCAGGCGTCGGCCGCGTTCAGCGCCTCGCCGCGCACTTTCCGCACAAGCGACGCGGTTTCGGCGGCCGCCACCTCGACGGCCTCGGCCGCCTGCGCGGTGAGCGAAGTGACCGTCTCGAACTCGTCGAGCACCTGCTCCGCGGTGACCCGGACGTCGGAAAGCGGCGACCGCAGATCACCGAGTTCGGCCTCGCCGAGCCAGTGGTAGTGATCGAAAACCCTGGCGCACGCGGCGATCAGCGCCTCGAACACCGCCGCCGACGGCGCCATCTCGCCGACCATCCGGCCGATCGACAGGCAGTCGGAGATCCCGCGGACCAGGTCGGCGTTGCCGACCCGTTCCAGCGGACCCGTCCCGGCCGGCTGCGACGCGGCGTACGTGTCCGATTGGAACGGCGTCCGCCACACCTGCATCGGGTGCACCCGGCTCGGCTCGTCGGACAGCGCGCGGAACAGCACCATCGTGCCGTCGTCGAACAGCGAGTACCCGTGGCACGGGATCGGGTTCGAGACCTCTTTGCGGATCACGTTGTACGGCAGGAGAAGCGAGCGGCCCTCGGCCCGCGCGTGGAAGACGTAGAGCACGTCCTCCCCGTTGGGCGAGCGGATCACGCGCTCGAATTCGAGCTCGTCCACGGTGGTGTCGAACGTCTTGCTGACACCCGTGTCGAGGTAGTAGCCGCCCGGGAAGATGATGCCGTGGTCCTCGGGGAGCCGCTGGCACGCCTGCCCGATCCCGTCGAGGCGCACCACGTTCCGCGTGCGGGTGTTGAACACCAGGTACCGGTGGTCGGTCTCCTTGTACGGCAGCATCCGCAGCAGGATCAGCGGACCGATCCTGGCGTAGGACACCTCGGCGTCGGCGAGGCTCTGCAGCGGCTCGTCGACCGGCTCGGAGTAGACGCCCTCGCCGGTCTCGGTGTTGTCCTCGACCTTGATCGTCAGGTTTCCGCCGACGGTCTCGACGAACACCTCGTCCTCGATCGAGATGTGCGGATGCCGTCCGAGGACGTGCTGCTCGCGGCTGGTCTCGATCCATTCGAAGTCGTGCGACGGCGGGAAGACGTGGTCGCGTTCACCCCGGCTGTCCACATAGGACACCGCGCCGTCGGCGGCGATGCCCCAGCGCAGCACGCGGATGTCCTCGGTCCGCGGGCCGATCTGGAAGACCGCGAGCAGTTTGCCCTCGACCCGGCGCAGCTGCAGCAGCTTCGCCTGCCGGTAGTACCGGTACAGCTCGGCGAAGTCGCGGACGAACTGCTCGTCACGCAGCAATCCCGGCAGCTCTTCGGCCGGCACGTCGTCGAAGCGGAAGGCTTCGTCGTCATGACTGAAGCCGTGCAGCGAGAAGACGTCGTCGACCGTCGTCTCGGGTTTGAGCCCGATGAAGACGTTGTAGCCGAACAACATCCGCCCGCCGACCGACACGACGTCGCGCGGTACGCAGTTGTTCGCGGTGCGGATCCGCTCCGTGCCGATCAGCGCGAGCTGCGCGCTGCCGAAGACCCCGAGCCGCGCGGTGTTGAGTTCGTCCGCGCGTTTCGCCAGTTCGGCGGCCTGTGCGGCGAGCCGGGCGCGGAGCACCTCGTAGGTGCCCGCGTCCAGCTGCTCCGTTCCCGCCGCCGGTTCGGTCGCCGTCACTGCTTCGCGGGGGCGAGGGCGGCGACGGACTTGTCGGCGAGGCCGAGCCGCTGCGCCATGGCGAGCAGCTCCTGCACCTTGCCGGTGTCCGGGCCGCCCGCCTGCAGCTGCTTGGCCAGGAAGGCCGACAGCGTCAGGTTCTTGACGTCCTCGGTGCTCACCGAGCCGAGCAGCTTGCCGATGTCGTCGGTGAAGCTGCCGGAGCCGTCGAGCCACGACTTCCCGAGCGTCTGGACGACGTCCGAATGCTCGACGAACCCGTCGACGCTCTTGCCGAGCCCGATCGAGCCGATGACCTTCTCGAAGAACATCGTCTCGCCGCCGACGATGTCGATGTCGGCCTTCTCCAGCCCGATGCCCAGCACCGTGGCCTGTGCCTCGGCGACCTCGCGCTGCACGTTGAGCGCGGCGAGCCGGATCTCCTTCTCGGCCTCCAGGCGCAGGCGGTACTCCTCGTGATCGCGGCTGGCGCTGTCGAGCGCGGCCATCGCGGCGGCCTTCTCGGTGAGACCTTCTGCCTCGCCCTTGAGCTTGTCGCGCATCCCGTCGGCGAGCACGATCGCCTTCTCCCGGGCGACGATCGCCTCGGCGCGGCCGACCTTCTCCAACGCGTCCGCATCGCGTTCCTTGACCTGCGCCGCGGCCAGGCCGGCGGCGGCCTCCTCGGCCTGGATACCTTCCGCCAGGCGGATCTTCGCGCGGGTCTCCAGCTCGGCGGCCTGCTGGCGCGCCTCGGCCAGCGTCAGTTCCTCGCGGGCCTTGTGCTTGGCGGCCGCCTCGGCGGCTTCCGCGGCCTTGATGTCCTTGACGAGGTTTTCCTGCGCCTCCGCCTCGGCCCGGATGATGGTGGCCGAGCGCTGACGCTCCGCTTCTTCGACGACGCGGAGCTTCTTGATGTTCTCTTCCTGCTCCGCCACGGTCTTCTCGACCGCGATCCGCTCGCGGATCACCTCGGCGATGGACCGCTTCTCGGTCTCGACTTCCTTGTCCTTGGCGATCCGGGACAGCTCGGTCTCGCGTTCGCGGCCGATGACCTCCAGGAGCCTGTCCTTCTCGATGCGCTCGCTCTCGATGGCGATGACGCGCTCGCGGTTCTTGCCCGCGACCTCGATCTCGCGCTGCTGGTTCTGGTGCTGGACGCCGAGCTGCTCGTCCGTGCGCAGATCGGCGGCCTGCGACTTGAGCCGCTCCTCCGCCTGGACCTTGGCGATCTCGGCCTCTTCGCGCGCCCGCATGGTCTCGACCTCGCGGCGCTGCTTGATCTCGGCGTCGGCCTGCCGCCGCTCCAGTTCGAGGATCGCTTCACGGGCGTCCACGTTCTGGCGGGTGATCTCTTTTTCCTCGCCGCGGCGGAACTCGTTGGTGCGCACGTGCTCGATCGCGGTCAGCTCGGTGATCTTGCGGATGCCCTGCGCGTCGAGGATGTTCGCGGAGTCGAGCTGCGCCATCGGCGTCTGCTCGAGGTAGTCGATGGCCGCGTCTTCGAGGCTGTACCCGTTGAGGTCGGTGCCGATGACGCGGATGATCTGGTCGCGGAATTCGTGGCGCTTGGTGTAGAGGTCCACGAAGTCCAGCTGCTTGCCGACGGTTTTCAACGCCTCGGAGAACTTGGCGTTGAACAGTTCCTGCAGCGTCGCCTCGTGGCTCGCGCGTTCGGTGCCGATCGCCTGCGCGACCTTGATGACGTCCTCGACGGTCTTGTTGACCCGGACGAAGAACGAGATCCGGATGTCGGCGCGGATGTTGTCCCGGCAGATCAGGCCTTCACGGCCGGTGCGGGTGATCTCCATCGCCTTGACCGAGGTGTCCATGATCTCGGCCTTGTGCAGCACCGGCAGGACGATCGCGCCGGTGAAGGTCACGTCGACGCGGCGGACCTTCGAGATGATCAGCGCCTTCCCCTGCGGCACCTTTTTGAACAACCTGGTGATCGTGAAGAGCAAGACCAGGAGGATGACAACTACCACGGCGATCAGAACGCCGGCCCCCACGCTGATGGCACCCATACGTGTTCCTTTTCTGCTTCAGATGTCCAAGGACTCGACCCAGAAGAACTCGCCTTCGGAGTCGTAGTCATAGAGAACTACGCGGCTGCCCGCCGCCAGGTTGCCTCGGCCCGCCTGCCGAACGTCCACAATGGCCGTCGACCCGTCGGCGGCGGCGACCTCGGCCTGGCCGAAGTCGTGCGTCACCGACGAGGTACGGATGACGGCGGCGCGACCGACGAAGTCCCGCCTGCTCGGCTCCTTCGCGGGGCCGAATACCCGGCGCAAGGGCACCACGATCACCCTCGTCCCGAGTGTGCCGAGGACGAGCGCGACGGCGAGCACGCCGGCCCCGAACCCGATCCTCGATGGTGTCGAAAGCTCCAGATCATCGAGTAGAACCGTTCCTGCCAGGCTGGCGAACCAGGTGAATGCGATCAGCAAAGAGAGCGAAATGGACAGTGGGACCCCGCCGAAGCCCGCCAGGAGCCCGTCGCCGCCGTCGAAGCCGTCGGTGTCGACGCCGCCGAACAGCGCCAGCAGCCAGTAGCCGATCACCACGATCAGCAGGAAGCTGAAGAGCACGGCCGGAAACCCCAGAGCCGCGGTGACGAACCCGCCCATCCCGTCGTTCCCTCCCCCATTACCCCGGGTCAGGACTATAACCAGCGCGTGACGCCGGGCGGGCCGTTTTCGGCTACGAGTGGGTCACGGTGTGCGGAAGCGTGCGGGGTGGCCGTCGGTGGTCGCCCACCCTCTGCGTTTAGTCCTCTGAATGCGGCCCGGCGTGTGTGGCGCCGGCGCAGGAATCGCGAGTGTCCGTGAAGGCCTCCTTGCCTACCCTGAAGGTAGCGAAGGAGGCCTTCACTACCTTCAGGATCGCCACGTTCGCTCCAGGTGCACCAGCAGTCACAGCGGCTGCGCGTGAAGGCCTCCTTCCCTCGGCTCAGCCGAGGAAACTCGACCTTCACTCCTTGCGAAGTACATGAAGGCCCCCTTGCTTGCGCCAGACGCAAGCAAGGGGGCCCTTCATGTACCGGACGAGAGGCGCGGCCGCCCAGGCAGCCACGCGCCCACCGCATTTAGGGCTCCTAACACAATGAGTGGGCTTTGAGGCGGCGCCAGCAGATGATGGCGCAGCCGAGGGTGAGGAAGCCTTTGTGGAGGTCGTCGCGGACTTCCCAGCGGATGCGCAGGCGGCGGAACCAGTGCAGCAGGGCGAAGGCGCCTTCGACGACCCAGCGGTGGACACCGAGGCCGGAGCCGTGGTGTTCACCGCGGCGGGCGATGACCGGTGTGATCCCCTCGGCGCGGACAAGGCGGCGGTATTTGTCGTGGTCGTAGGCCCGGTCGGCGTAGATCCGGCGTGGCCGTCGCCGGGGAGGCCCGGGCCGGCCCCGCACCGGTGGGATCGCGTGGATCAACGGCATCAGCTGGGTGACGTCGTGCCGGTTCCCGCCGGTCAGCGTGGCCGCGAGCGGGATCCCGGTGCCGTCGGTGATCACATGGTGTTTCGACCCGACACGCGCTCGGTCGACCGGGCTGGGGCCGGTTTCCGGCCCCCTTTTAACGCCCGCACATGCGACCCGTCGACCGCCGCCCGCGACCAGTCCAGCAGATTCGCCCCATTCAGCTCCGCCAGCAGCAGCTCATGCAACTGCTGCCACACCCCTGCCTCGGTCCAGTCCCGCAACCGACGCCAGCACGTCATGCCCGACCCATAACCCAGCTCCTGCGGCAGAAACTCCCACGGAATCGCCGTATAGAGCACGAACATGATCCCGCACAACGCCTTACGGTCATCCAGCCGCTTACGCCCAGGATGCCGGAACCGACGCTCCACACGCGGCAACAACGGCTCAATCCGCTCCCACAAACCGTCATCGACCTCCCACGGACGCCGCTGCCCCACCCAGCACACCCCTCCCCAGAAGACCAACGAAACACGACATCAAACCACACTCGAGATCATTCTGTTAGGACCCCTTAGTCCTCTGGATGCGACTGGTGGGTCCGGGGGCGTCCGACGCGTTAGTCCTCGGGGTGTGGGCGAGATCGGCGCGGGCGGCGCGGGCGGCGCGACCGGGTGCGGAGGGTTACGCCGACCGGCCGCCCGGAAGCCATCCGGTTGGCCCTGTCGCACCGCACGGGCGAGCCCTACTCTCCAGTATTGAGAGTGACACAGGACACACCACGGTCTTGGAGGCTCCCTTGGGTTGGCACGTTCGCGAGACGATCGACGAGGATCAGCGCGAACGGCGGATCCGCCATGTCACCCGATGCCTGAGCTGCACCCTCACCTGCGTCCATTGTGGACTCCCCGCCCGATTCTCCGTTCCCCCAGGACATCCAGGGCTGGGCGTTGTCGAGCACCTCCCTGGCTCGACAACGCCCGGGCTCCCCGACCTCGCCCTCCTGCACCGATTCTGCCGCGACCACACCGGCACGGACGCGGGAATCGCGCTCAGGCGCGCCTATCTCGGCCTGGCGACCGAACTCTTCGAAGCGGGACGACGGATCCGTCGTCACCACAGACTCGGCGTGCATCCGCCACGGCCGGGGCATCTCGAGGCCTACCGAAAACGGTGGCGAGTGGCCAAAATGCGGTACGCCTGCAAGGCGTGCCGGTACTACACCGGCTCTCACTGAGCCGATTCTCCCCCGGAGGACTCGTGCTCGTTCGTCTCATCCTCGGTCTGCTCGTCACCGTCGCCGGCCTCGCTTTCGCCGCCCGCCGCGCCGCTTGGCTCTACAAACTGATCAAGTCCGGCCAGCCGGACGAGAAACGCTCCGACGTCATGACCGTCCGCGCGAAAACGCATCTGGCCGAGGTCTTCGGGCAGCGCAAACTGCTCAAGTGGTCGGTACCCGGGCTCGCGCATCTGTTCACGTTCTGGGGTTTCGTGATCCTCGGGTCGGTCTACGTCGAGGCGTACGGCGCCCTGTTCGACCACGACTTCCACATCCCGCTCATCGGGCACTGGGCGGTTTTGGGTTTCCTCCAGGACTTCATCGCGGTCGCGGTGCTCGTCTCGCTCGGGGTCTTCGCGGTCATCCGGATCCGCCAGGCACCCGAACGAAAGGACCGCGCGTCACGCTTCTTCGGGTCGCACACCGGTGGCGCCTGGCTGATCCTGTTCATGATCTTCAACGTGATCTGGACGATGTTCCTCTTCCGCGGCGCGTCGGCGGCGGTCGGCGTCTTTCCGTACGAGTCGGGCGCGTGGGTCTCCCTCGGCGTCGGGGAACTCCTGGAACCGCTGGGACTTCCGGTCACCGAACCGCTGGAGACCGTCGGGCTGCTGCTGCACATCGGCGTGATGCTGGCGTTCCTGTCGATCGTGCTCTACTCCAAGCACCTCCACATCTTCCTGGCGCCGGTCAACGTCACCGCCAAACGGCTCCCGGACGCGCTCGGCCCGCTGCTGCCGATGGAGTCCGGCGGCAAGCCGATCGACTTCGAGGATCCGGGCGAGGACGACACCTTCGGCCGCGGCAAGATCGAGGACTTCACCTGGAAGGGCATGCTCGACTTCGCCACGTGCACCGAATGCGGGCGCTGCCAGTCGCAGTGCCCGGCGTGGAACACCGGGAAACCCTTGTCCCCCAAGCTCATGATCATGGATCTGCGCGACCATCTCTTCGACAGCGCCCCGTACATCCTGGACGGCAAGGAAGCCCCCGAAGAGCGCCCGCTCGTCGGCACCAAGGACGCGGGCGGCGTGATCGATCCCGACGTCCTCTGGTCCTGCACCACCTGCGGCGCGTGCGTCGAGCAGTGCCCGGTCGACATCGAGCACGTCGACCACGTCGTGGACATGCGCCGGTACCAGGTGATGATCGAGTCGGCCTTCCCGAGCGAACTCGGCGTGCTGTTCAAGAACCTGGAGACCAAGGGGAACCCTTGGGGCCAGAACAACTCCGACCGGCTCGCCTGGACGAAGGACCTCGGCTTCGAGGTGCCGATCTTCGACGGCGAACTCGCCGACGACGTCGAGTACGTCTACTGGGTCGGCTGCGCGGGCGCGTTCGACGACAACGCCCGCAAGACCGTCCGCGCCACCGCGGAACTCCTGCATCTCGCCGGGGTCAAGTACACGATCCTCGGCACCGACGAGTCCTGCACCGGCGACCCGGCGCGCCGGTCCGGCAACGAGTTCCTCTTCCAGATGCTCGCGCAGCAGACCGTCGAGACGCTGAACGCGGTGTTCGAGGGCCGCGAACCGGGCACGCGCAAGATCGTCACCACCTGCCCGCACTGCCTGAACACGCTCGGCCGCGAGTACCCGCAGCTGGACGGGAACTACGAGGTCCTGCACCACACGCAACTGCTGAACCGGCTCGTCCGGGCCAAGAAGCTGACGCCGGTCAAACCGGTCGACGCGGGCCCGGTGACCTATCACGACCCGTGCTACCTCGGCCGCCACAACAAGGTCTACGAACCGCCGCGCGAACTCGTCGGCGCGACCGGCGCCACGCTCAACGAGATGCCCCGGCACGCCGACCGCTCGCTCTGCTGCGGCGCCGGTGGCGCGCGCATGTGGATGGAGGAGCAGATCGGCAAGCGCATCAACCTCGAACGCGTCGACGAGGCACTCGGCACGGACGCCGAAACCATCGTCACCGGCTGCCCGTTCTGCCGCGTGATGCTGAACGACGGCCTCGTCCAGCGACAGAGCGAGCAGCGTGGCGAGAACGTCACCGTGCGCGACGTCTCCCAGCTCCTGCTGGAGTCCGTGAAGGAGCGAGACCGGACCGCGACCGAGATTTAAGGCACACGGGAGTTGGAAGTTCGGCGCACCGAACTCTAGACTCACGGGATGGCGAATCTGTTCAAGGCCGTCTGCGGGCTGGCCGCGTCGGCGCTCGTCCTTTCCGCGTGCGGTGGTCCCGCCGGCGGCGCGGACGACAAGCGGCCCGTGGTGCTGACCACGTTCACGGTCTTGGCGGACGTCGCGGCGAACGTCGCGGGCGACAAGCTCAGGGTCGAGTCGATCACCAAGCCCGGTGCCGAGATTCACGGTTACGAGCCCACTCCGGACGACATCAAGAAGGCCGCGAAGGCCGACCTGATCCTCGACAACGGACTGAACCTGGAAGCGTGGTTCGCCCGGTTCGTCAAGGAGAGCGACGCGCCGCACAAGGTGGTCAGCGAAGGCGTCCAGCCCATCGCCATCGGCGAGGACTCCTACCAGGGCAAGCCGAACCCGCACGCGTGGATGTCGCCGAAGAACGTCGGGATCTACGTGGACAACATGGTCAAGGCGTTCAGCGAGCTCTCTGCCGGTGACGCCGCCGCGTTCAAGGCGAACGGTGACGCCTACAAGGCGAAACTGCAAGCGGTCCAGGACGAGATGACCGGCGCGCTGAACGGGCTGCCGAAGAACGAGCGCGCACTGGTCACCTGTGAAGGGGCTTTCTCCTACCTCGCGCGTGACACCGGTCTCACCGAGCGGTACATCTGGGCGGTCAACGCCGAACAGCAGGCCACTCCGCAGCAGATCACCCGCGCGATCGGGTTCGTCAAGGAGAACAAGGTTCCCGCGGTGTTCTGCGAGTCGACCGTCTCCGACGCGCCGATGCGCCAGGTCGTCTCCGCGACCGGTGCCGCGTTCGGCGGTGTCCTCTACGTCGATTCCCTGTCCGGTCCCGAAGGTCCGGTGCCGACGTACCTCGATCTCATCCGCCACGACGCGAAGACGATCGTGGCCGCGCTCACCGGAGCCAAGCCGTGACCGCCGCGATCCGCGTCGAAGGCGTCACCGTCCACTACGGCGAGGTCCTCGCGCTCGACGGCGTCGACGTCACCCTCGAACACGGTCACGTCTGCGGTCTGGTCGGGATGAACGGCTCCGGCAAGTCGACGCTGTTCAAGACGATCATGGGCATGGTCCGCCCGGACACCGGCACTGTCTCGGTCGACGGCGGCCCGCCCGCACTGGCCCGCAAGACCGGCGCGATCGGTTACGTGCCACAGAGTGAGGATGTTGACTGGTCGTTCCCGCTGTCGGTGCGGGACGTCGTGATGACCGGCCGCTACGGGCGGCTCGGCTTCACCCGGCGGCCGCGCCGCGCCGACCACGAGGCCGTCGAGCAGGCGCTGGAGCGGGTCGAGCTGACCGAACTGGCCGGACGGCAGATCGGCCAGCTGTCCGGCGGGCAGCGCAAACGCGCGTTCGTCGCGCGCGGGATCGCCCAGGGCGCCCGCGTCCTGCTGCTGGACGAGCCGTTCGCCGGCGTCGACAAGCGGTCCGAGGCCACGATCACCCGGCTGCTCAAGGAACTCGCGGCCGACGGCGCCGCGGTCCTGATCTCCACGCACGACCTGCACGCGCTGCCCGGTCTGGCCGACGAGGCGATCCTGCTGATGCGCAAGGTGCTCGCGCACGGCTCCCCCGGCGAGGTGCTCCGGCCCGAGAACCTCGCGCTGGCCTTCGGACTCGATGTCCTGCAACGGGAAGAGGAACCCGCGTGAGTCTCTACGACCTGTTCCTCGAACCGCTCGGCTACGACTTCATGGTGCGGGCGCTGGCCTCGACGGTGATCGCGTCCGCGGTCTGCGCGGTCCTCTCGTGCTGGCTGGTGCTGATCGGCTGGTCGCTGATGGGCGACGCGGTCTCGCACGCGGTGCTGCCCGGCGTCGTGCTCGCTTACGTCCTCGGCGCGCCCTTCGCGCTCGGCGCCGTCGTCTTCGGTTTCCTCGCGGTGGCCTTGATCGGCGTCGTCCGCGACACCAGCCGGGTCAAGGAGGACGCCGCGATCGGCATCGTGTTCACCACGCTGTTCGCGCTCGGGCTCGTGCTGATCTCGGTGACGCCGAGCCAGACCGACCTGAACCACATCATCTTCGGCAACCTGCTCGGCGTCGACACCTCGGATCTGATCCAGATCGGTGTCCTCGGCGCGATCACGCTCACCGTGCTGGTGCTCAAACGCCGCGATTTCACCTTGTACGCCTTCGATCCCACGCACGCGCACGCCATCGGGCTGAACCCGCGCGTGCTCGGCGCCGCGCTGCTCGGGCTGCTCGCGCTGACCGCGGTGGTGGCCTTGCAGGTGGTCGGCGTGATCCTGGTGGTGGCGATGCTGATCATCCCGGG
The DNA here is from genome assembly GCF_001995215.1 of Amycolatopsis azurea DSM 43854. Lineage (GTDB taxonomy): Bacteria > Actinomycetota > Actinomycetes > Mycobacteriales > Pseudonocardiaceae > Amycolatopsis > Amycolatopsis azurea. Next base: position 148,253 of record NZ_MUXN01000012.1, on the reverse strand, counting down.
CGCGACGGCGTACCTGCTGACCGACCGGTTCGGCCGCATGCTCGTGATCGCGCCGTCGTTCTCGGTGCTCGCGGCGGTGATCGGGCTGTACCTGAGCTACCACTTCAACACCGCGTCCGGCGGGATGATCGTGCTGGTGCAGGGCGCCGGGTTCACCATGGTGTACCTGTTCGGGCCGCGGCACGGGATCATCGGGAAGCGGCTGGCCAAGCGGCGGCGGGAAATGGCGCGGGCCGTGTAGCCCTAGGCCCAGCGACCGGCCAGGACCCTGGCGACCACCGCGCCGAGCACCCGCACGCCGTGGAAGGAGCCGGGCTCCAGCCCGACGAGTTCGCGGACCCGGCGGAACCGGTAGTCCAGCGTCCTCGGGTGGATGTGCAGTTCCCCGGCGGTGTTCAGCCGGTTCATGTCGTGCCGGTAGTAGGCGTCGAGCGTCGCCACCAGATCGGGGCCGGCCTCCAGCTGCCGCGCGATCCCGCGCAACCAGTCGTCGACGGGTGGCAGCCGGGCGACGCCGAGCTCGACGAAGAGGTCGGTCATCACCGGTAACCGGCTCGGCCTCGCCTCGACGGGAGCGACCCGGCTGATCCGCCGGGCCAGCGTGGCGGTGTCCCGCAGCGCGCCGACGCGTCCGGACGCCGCGCCCGCCGCGCAGGGCCGTCCGGTCAGCGCAGCGCAGTCGCGAGCGAAGACCAGCCCGCGGTCCCGTGCCCCCTCGGGGTCTTCGCAGGGGAACAGGACGACCAGTTCGCCGGGCTCACGCCAGATCATCGGCACTCTCTCGCGCTTCAGCAGCGCGCCGATGATCTCCTCGCGCCGCTCCTCCGAGGGCAAGGGGGAGCCGGAAAGCCGGATGACCGTGATCAGGTACCGGTCGGCGAAACCCAGGGCGAGGCTTTCCGGGAGTCCGGGTATCACGGCTTTGTCGGCGAGCAGGGTCGCGGCGAATTCCTGAGCCCGTTTGACGAACGGCGTACCGCGTTGGTGTCCGGTCAAAAAGCCTTGGAGATAGGCGTTCTGCCCGGCGAGACCGTTGGCGGGCAGCCAACCGATCATCTCGGTCACGTGGCCGACCTCGTGCAGGCCCGCCGCTTCGTGGATCTCCCGCAGGGTGAGCACGTCGTGCAGGTCGAGCACGCGCCGCCCGGAGGCCGGCGCGACGCCCTGACCACCGCGTTGTTCGCCGAAAGCGGTCAGCATCGCCAGGTCCGCACCGGTGAAGGGCGCGCCCTCGGCGGCGAGTTCGACCTCCCGGCGCCGGAGCAGGACGGCGAAGTCCAGCATCGCGGCACGGACCCCGGCCATCCTGGCCGCCGCCCGGAAATCGGGTATTTCGCCGAGATAGACGTCGACCGCCCGCCGCCCGTTGAAATCCACCCGATCCCACAACAGCTTGTAAAGGCCTTCCATCGCGTACCCCGCATTCTCGCGGCATGAGAGTACGAATCGCGACTGGACGTTTTCTGGATCGCGAGCCCGCGGTGACCGGACAATCACCCCGCGCGCTGTGTCTCTCGCGACATGGGTCTGGGCTCACCCTTAGGTTAGGCTCCCCTCATGTCTACGGAAGACGCGCTGCTCACCGGCCATGACCTGGTGCTCGCGCACCAAGAGCGGGCCGTGGTGGACGGCGTGTCCCTGTCGCTGCGCGCCGGCACGGTCACCGCGCTGGTCGGGCCGAACGGCTCCGGCAAGTCGACGCTGCTGCGGTCGCTGGCCCGGCTGCACAAGCCGCGCGAAGGCAACGTCCAACTCGGCGAACGCCCCGTCTGGGGCGGGAACGCGTTGTCCGGCAAGGAGTTCGCCCGCCAGGTCACGCTGCTGACCCAGCACCGGCCCACGCCGAGCGGGGTGTCCGTGCGCGACGTCGTCTCCTACGGCCGGTACCCGTACCGCTCGGGCTGGCGCGGAGTCGACGTCGACGGCGCCGCCGCGATCCGCCGCGCGATGGAGCTGACCGGCGTGACGCCGATGGCCGAACGCGGGGTCGACGAACTGTCCGGCGGCGAACTCCAGCGCGTCTGGCTCGCGTCCTGTCTCGCCCAGCAGACCTCCGTGCTGCTGCTGGACGAGCCCACCAATCATCTCGACCTGCGCTATCAGGTCGAGATCCTCGACGTCGTCCGCGACCTGGCCAACGAAGGCGTCGCGGTCGGCGTGGTGCTGCACGACCTCGACCACGCGGCGATCATCGCCGACGAGGTCGTGCTGCTGTGCGAGGGAACCATCGTGGCCACGGGTGACATCGGGCAGGTGCTCACCACCGAGCACCTCTCCCAGGCCTACGGCGTCACCGTCCACGTCGCGAACGACCCGGTGACGGGCGCGATCCACTGCAGGCCACTCGGGCGGCATTCGCCCAGGCCCGCCTGAGAAAACCCCAGGAAGAACCATGCGTTTGCTCCTCCCCGCCGCCGTCGTCGCGGCGACGGCCCTGCTGCTGTCCGCCTGCGGCACCACCGAGAACACCGCCGCCGCGCCGAGCGAGTCCGCCGCCGCGAGCGGACCGGTCACGGTGACCGACGCGCGCGGCAAGGCCGTCACCCTCAAGGCCCCCGCCAAGCGGGTCGTCGCGCTCGAGTGGGGCGAGGCCGAGATGGTCGCTTCGCTCGGTGTCATGCCGGTCGGCGCCGCGGACGTCGCGGGCTACAACGTCTGGGACAAGGCCGTCCCGCTGACCGCCGAGGTCAAGGACGTCGGCAAGCGCAACGAGCCCAGCGTCGACGCGATCGTCGGGCTGAACCCCGACGTCGTCATCATCGCCGACGAGCGTGACTCGACCCTGGTGCCGCAGATCGAGAAGTACGTGCCGGTCGTGGTCACCAAGTCCAGCGACGCGGCCCGGAACTTCGACCGGCTGCGCGAGGACTTCAAGCTGATCGCCAAGACGGTCGGCAAGGAGGCCGAGGCGGACAAGCAACTGTCCGAAATGGACGCCAAACTCGCCGAGGGCAAGAAGGCCGTCGAGGGCAAGGGCGCCACGGGCACCCCGTTCCTGATGGCCGACGGCTATCTCGAAGGCAGCACCGTCAGCATCCGTCCGTTCGGCAAGGGCTCGCTGGTCTCCGACACCGCCGAGGCCGTCGGCCTCAAGAACGTCTGGACCGGCCAGGTCGACGCGCAGTGGGGTCTCGGCCAGACCGACGTCGAGGGCCTGACCGCGATCACCGACCCGAAGACCGTGCTGTTCTACAGCGCGTCCGAAGAGGACGTCTTCACCACCGGGCTCGCGCAGAACGCCGTCTACCAGCGGCTGCCGTTCGTGGTGTCGAAGAAGATCCACAAGCTGGAGTCCGGCACGTGGACCTTCGGCGGCCCGAAGTCGGTCGTCATGACCGCCGACCAGATCGTGAAGGCAGTCACGACCTGATGCGTGCCCGCACCATCGCGGTGTCGGCGGGACTGGTGGTGCTGATCGCCGTCCTAGCCGGCGTCCACCTGACCCAGGGCACTTCGACGTCCGGCCCGCTCGACGTCGTGAAGGCGATCTTCGGTCACGGAGACGCGCAAACCCTCGCCGTACTGGAGGGTTCGCGCGTCCCCCGGCTGCTCGCCGCGTTGCTGCTCGGGGTCGCGCTCGGCGTCGCGGGCGCGGGCATGCAGTCCGTGGCACGGAACCCGCTCGCCTCGCCGGACACGCTCGCGGTCAACGCGGGCGCGCATTTCGCCGTGGTGGCCATCTCCGCGTTCGGTCTCTCGCTGCCGCTCGTCCCGGTCGGCGGGGCGGCGTTCGTGGGCGGGCTCGCCGCGGCCGTCATCGTGCTGGGCCTGGCCGGCGGCGGGTCGGCGAGCCCGCGGCTGGTGCTCGTCGGTTCGGCGGTGCTGCTGGCGGTCCAGTCGGTGACCATCCTGCTGCTGCTCATGTTCGAGCAGGAGACGTCCGGGCTGTTCGCCTGGGGCAGCGGTTCGCTCACCGTGTCCGATCTGCGCGCGACCGGGCAGATGACGCCGATCGTGGTGATCGCCGTGGTGGCGCTCATCGCGATGGGCCGCAAACTCGACGTCCTCGCCCTCGGCGACGACAACGCGACCGTGCTCGGCCTGCGGGTCCGCCGGACGCGGGTCACCGCGATCGTGCTGACCGTCGCGCTGACCGCGGCGGCGGTGACCGTCGCCGGACCGGTCGGCTTCGTCGGGCTGAGCGCACCGGTGATCACGCGGCTGCTGCTGCCGATCGCCAAACACCGCGCGCTGCTGCCGGTGTCCGGGCTGGTCGGCGTCGTGACGGTGCTCGGCGCCGACGTCGTCCTGCGGGCGATCATGGGGTCGGCCGCCGCCGTGCGGGTGCCGACCGGTGTGGTGACGACGATCGTCGGCGCCGTCGTGATGGTGTGGCTGGCGCGACGCGGCCGGGCCAGTGGCTCGCGCCGTCCGGCCCCGGCGGGACGCGTCGGGGTCGCCGGATCGACCCGGCGGCTCGTGACGATCTCCGTCGTCCTGGCCGTCCTGCTCGTGGTCGTCCCGGTGGTGGGGCTGATGCTGGGCGACCGGATGGTGCTGCTCGGCGACCTCGCGAACTGGGTCACCGGCAACACCGGGACCGCGCTCACTTTCGTGCTGGACCAACGACTTCCGCGCGTGCTGGCCGCGTTGCTCGCCGGTGCCGCGCTGGCGGTGTCCGGCTGCGGGATCCAGTCGGTCAGCCGCAACCCGCTCGCCGAACCCGGTCTGCTCGGCATCACCGCGGGCGCCGGGCTCGGCGCGATCACGCTGATCACCATCGTCCCGGCGGTCGGCGCGTGGTCGATCGCGGGTGCCGCCGGTCTCGGCGCGGCCGTCGTGTTCCTGCTGGTCTACGGGCTGGCGTGGCGGTCGGGGCTGGATTCGGACCGGCTGGTGATCATCGGCATCGCGGTCTGGTCGGCCGGGATGGCGCTGATCACGCTGCTGATCGTGGTCTCCGACCCGTGGAACTCGGCGAAGGCGCTGACCTGGCTTTCCGGGTCGACCTACGGGCGCACGCTGGAACAGGTCGCGCCGGTGGCGCTGGCGCTCGTCGCGCTGACGCCGGTGCTGTGGCTCAAGCACCGCGAACTGGACCTGCACGCCCTCGACGAGGACACACCGCGGGTGCTCGGGATGCGCATCGAGCGGTCGAGGCTGGTGGTGCTGGGGGCTTCCGGGATCCTGGCGGCCGCCGCGGTGTCCGCGATCGGCGTCGTCGCGTTCGTCGGGCTGGTCGCGCCGCATCTGGCGCGGTCGCTGGTCGGCGGACGGCACGGCCGGGTCATCCCGGTGGCCGCGGCGCTCGGGGCGGTGCTGGTGAGCATCGCGGACACCCTGGGGCGGACGGTCATCGCGCCCGCCCAGATCCCGGCGGGCCTGGTCATCGCCATGGTCGGGACGCCCTACTTCATCCTGGTCCTCTGGCGGACCCGGCCGTAGAGGGCTGAAGGGGCCCTTCACCGCATGCGATGCGGTGAAGGGCCCCTTCGTGGCGTCTTATGCGGGGAAAGTCCCCTTCAGCCCCCGCCCCTACAGGGTCTTCTGGAGGTGCGTGGCGAGGAGTTTGGTGAAGCGCGAGGGGTCGCCCAGTTCCCCGCCCTCGGCCAGCAGAGCCATGCCGTAGAGCAGTTCCGCGGTCTCCGCGAGGCCCTCGGACTCCCCCTTCTCGGCGAACGACGACCGCAGCCCGGAGACCAGCGGGTGGCCCGGGTTGAGTTCCAGGATCCGCTTGATCTGCGGCATCTCCTGGCCCATCGCGCGGTACATCTTCTCCAGCGTCGGGGTGACGTCGTTCGTGTCGCCGACGATGCAGGCGGGCGACGTCGTCAGCCGCGACGAGAGCCGGACCTCCTTGACCTGCTCCGACAGCGTCGTCGTCAGCCAGGTCAGCAGCCCGGAGAACTCTTCCTTCTGCTCGTCGGTGGTGTCGGAGTCGAGTTCGACCTCGCCCTTCGCGACCGACTGGAACTGCTTCTCCTCGTACCCGGCGACGGCGTCGACCCACATCTCGTCGATCGGGTCGGTGAGCACGAGGACCTCGTAACCCTTGGCCTGGAAGGCTTCCAGATGCGGGGAGTTCTCGATGCTCTGCCGCGACTCGCCGGTCAGGTAGTAGATGTGCTCCTGGCCGTCCTTCATCCGCTCGACGTACTCGCGCAGCGAGGTCGCCTTCTCCGGATCGTTCGTCGAAGCGAACGAGCAGATGTCGAGGATGGCGGTGCGGTTCTCGTGGTCGTCCAGCAGGCCTTCCTTGACGGCGCGGCCGAACTCCTTCCAGAACGTCTCGTATTTGTACGGGTTCTCGTCGGCCATCATGGTCTTGACGGTCGAGAGGACCTTCTTCACCAGGCGACGGCGGATCAGCTGGATCTGCCGGTCCTGCTGGAGGATCTCGCGCGAGACGTTGAGCGAGAGGTCCTGCGCGTCGACGACGCCCTTCACGAAGCGCAGGTACTCCGGCATCAGCGCTTCGCAGTCGTCCATGATGAAGACGCGCTTCACGTACAGCTGGACACCGCGTTTGCGCTCCCGCATGAACAGGTCGAGCGGCGCGTGTCCCGGCAGGAACAGCAGCGCCTGGTACTCGAAGGTACCCTCGGCCTGGAGCCGGATCGTCTCCAGCGGGTCGTTCCAGTCGTGCGCGACGTGCTTGTAGAACTCGTTGTACTCGTCCTCGGTGACGTCGCTGGAGGAACGGGCCCACAGCGCCTTCATCGAGTTGACCGTGGTGGTCTCCTCGCCCTCGGTCATCCGGATCGGCCAGGTGATGAAGTCCGAGTACTTCTTGACGATCTGCTTGATCTTGGTCGCCGAGGTGTAGTCGAAGAGCTGGTCCTCGGCGTCCTCGGGCTTGAGGTGCAGGACGACCGACGTGCCCTGCGGCAGGTCCGGGACCGTCTCGATGGTGTACGTGCCTTCGCCTTCGGACTCCCATCGGACGCCCTCGTCCGACCCCGCGCGGCGCGTCAGCAGCGTGACCTTGTCGGCCACCATGAAGCTGGCGTAGAAACCGATCCCGAATTGGCCGATCAGGTCCTGCGAGGCCGCGGAATCCTTCGTTTCCTTCAGCTTCTTCAGGAATTCGGCGGTGCCGGATTTCGCGATCGTGCCGATCAACGCGACGACGTCGTCCCGGCTCATCCCGATTCCGTTGTCCCGCACGGTGAGAGTGCGCTTTTCGGGGTCGGTGTCGATCTCGATGTGGAGATCGTCGGTGTCCGCCTGGAGTTCCTTGTCGCGGAACGCTTCGAGGCGGAGTTTGTCCAGTGCGTCGGAGGCGTTGGACACCAGTTCCCGCAGGAAGGTGTCCTTGTTCGAGTAGATCGAGTGGATCATCAGCTGCAGCAGCTGACGTGCCTCCGACTGGAACTCGAGTGTTTCGGCAGAGGTGGTCACGCGCCGATATTACCGAGCGCGAAACGCGCTCAAGCCAGCCTCTGCCTGGCCACTTCGACCAGCCCGTCGCCGGAGGCCTGTTCGATCGTCGTGACGCACTCCCGGCCGGTCGCCTCGACCGTCGCGATGACATTGCCGAAATGCGGCCCGGACAGTTTGGACCAGGTGAGCGGATCGGGTCCGACCCCGCCGCGCGTCGCCCATCGGCGCGCGAGCGCGGCCAGCCTGGGCGACCAGGTGGCGGCGAAGACCGGCTGGAGCGGCCGCGGCATCGCGTTGTGCACCGGCGAGCAGGTGAGCTGGTAGACCGCCGACGTCACCGGTCTCGGGTACCGCGCCTCGGCGATGTAGGCGTGGTGGACGTCGCCGGAGAGCACCGCGATGGTCGCCGGCGGGTCTTCCCGGCGTCCCTCGCGGGCGATCATCGCGGCGAGCCGGTCGAACGAGGCGCGGAACGCCGCCCAGTGTTCGAGGTCCGCGGCCTGCCGGATCTTCTCCGCGAGCCGGCCGCGCCACCCGGGGCGCTCGCAGGACCGTTCGTTGAGCGACTGCAGGTGGGAGATGACCGGCGGCAGCAGCCACGGCAGCGAGGACCCGATGAGCAGGTGGTCGCACGGGGCGGCGGCGTTCTCCTCGATCCAGTCGAACTCGTCGTCGTCGACCATCGACCGGGTGCCGCCCGCCAGGATCCGGCCCGCCCGGCTGTCGATGACCAGGAGCCGCACCCCGCCGAAGTCGCGGCGGTAACTCCAGCGCGCGCCCTTGGTGCCGTCGCGTTCGTTGTCGGCCTCGTCGGCGTACGCGACGAGCAGGTCCGCGTTGTCCCCTCCGGAGGTGATGGCCTTCTGGAAGGTGACGTCCTCGGCGAGTTCGGCTGGTCCGAGGTTCCCGAGGTGCTGATACACCCAGTACGTCATGATCGCGCCGCGCAGGCGCTCCTTCCACCACGGCTGCGCGCGCATCTGCCGCTGCCAGGTGTACGAGGTGTTCCAGTCGTCGCGGACGTCGTGGTCGTCGAAGATCATCGACGTCGGCACGGTGGACAGCAGCCAGCGGATCGCGGGTTCGCCCCAGGCCTCGAAATAGAGGTGGGTGTACTCCTCGAAGTCCTTGACCTCGGTCCCCGGCGGCTCCGACGTGTCGCGACGGCGGGCGAGCCACTCCTGCGTCGCGTCCGTGGTTTCGTCGGCGTAGACCTGGTCGCCGAGCATCAGCAGCGCCTCCGGCCATTCGGTTTCCTCGCCCGCGGCCATCCGGCGAGCGTACGCGGCCAGCGCGTCCGGACCGAGGGCGTCGGCGTTCTGGGGTTTCCGGCAGGAGCCGAACACCAGCCGGACCCGCGACTCCTCCTCGGGCAGCGTCCGGATGCGGCTCGGCGGGAACGCGGAATCCTCCAGCGGCCACACCTTTTCGCCGTCCACACGCACTTCGTACTCGACGCTCGAACCGGGTTCGAGGCCGGTCAGCACCAGCAACGCGTAGTGGTGGCCGCGGATCTCGAACGTGGAGACGGTCGTACCGAGGACTTCGACTTCACTCGCGGCCCACGTCTCGACCCACACCGTCGCCGATGTCTCGTCGACGTGCCGCAGCAAGGGACCCAGGCGCAGGCTCATACCCGAAACGGTGCCACAACCGCGCCAAGATCGTGCGCTGAGCGGGACCGCTCAGCCCAGCCGCGCGAAGATCTCCCGGATCCCGGCCAGGTCCTTCTCTCGTTCGGCGTCGTCCTCGTAGTACCCGTCTTCGGCGCGGCCTTCGACGATCAGCTCCGGGGTGAACTCCTCGCCGAACCGGTAGTCACCGAGGCAGTAGGTGAACCCCGACTCGCCGAACGCGTCGAAGCCCTCCCGGCGGCAGTGGTCGACGAAACCTTCGGCCTGCGCCCACCGCTCGCCGTCGAACCAGAACACGCCGCCGGCGTAGAGGATCGTGGCTCCCGTGTCCTGGTCGACGATGTTCAGGGACTCGTAATTCTCCGGGCGATCGCGCACCAGCCGGACGAGGTGCTCGGGGACGCCGCCGTAGAGCGCCTCCTGCTCCGGGTAGGTCCCCTCGGCGAACAGGTTCAAGGCCGACTCGTGGTCGAAGGTCAGCAGCAGTGCGTGCTTGTCCGGCGTGAAGTACCAGACGGCCGACTGCCCGCCGCCGTCGTTCCAGGCGTACCGCACCGCGCCGTCCACCTCGACCGGCTCGATCTCGGTGACCGCGTCGATGATCGCGGCGCGTCGCCGCACTTCGTCGAGGGTCGTCGCGCCGAGGGCCGCCCAGATCTCTTCGCTCACCGGCGCAGATTACCGGCCGTTGAACCGCCTGGGCCCGCGATCCGTGTAACCCGGTGAAGGCAGTCTCCCGGAAAGGTTCCCGCGTTGTCGGTTTTCACGCGTCCCGCCCTGGTGGGCCTGCCGGGCGAGAAGACGGCCGCCCGCGAAATCGCGTCCAGCGCGGTGACCACGCTGTCCGCCGTCCTCGTGCTGTTCGCCCTGCTCGCGCCGGACGACCTCGACAAGCTCACCGCCGAAGCGTTCGTGCGGTTGCCGGTGGAGGCGCTGCTCGGAGTGGCTGTCGTGCTCCTGCTGCGCGACGGGGCCCAGCGGATCGTGGCGGTGTCCGCCGGCGCGGTCCTCGGGCTCCTGACCGTCGTCAAGGCCATCGACATCGGCTTCGGGCTGGCGCTGAACCGGCGGTTCGACCCGGTTTTCGACTGGGGTGTGCTCGGCAACGGCGTCGACCTGCTCGGCACGTCGATCGGCCGGGCGGGGGCGATCGCGTCCTTCCTCGGGCTGACGCTGCTGGCCGTCGTCGTGATCGTGGCGATGGCGCTGGCGACGCTGCGGCTGAGCCGGGTGGTGGCGGGGCGGCGCACCGCGTCGACCAGGGTGACCGCCGTGCTCAGTGTGGTCTGGATCGTGTGCGCGGTGTCCGGCGCGCAGCTCGCCCCGGGGCAGCCGTTCGCGTCGCGCAGCGCGGCCGCCTTCGCCTACGAGGACCTTCGTCAGGTCCGGGCCGGGATCCGCGACCGGGACGCCTTCGCCGCGGAGGTCGCCACCGACGCCTACCGCGACGCTCCGGCGTCCGGTCTGCTGAACGCGTTGCGCGGCAAGGACGTCCTGTTCACCTTCATCGAGAGCTACGGACGGGTGGCCGTCCAGGACTCCGACATCGCGCCCAAGGTCGACGCGGTCCTCGACGCCGGGACCGCGCGACTGAAGAGCGCCGGATACGGCTCGCGCAGCGCGTTCCTGACGTCGCCGACGACGAGCGCGGGAAGCTGGCTGGCGCATTCCACGCTCCAGTCCGGGGTCTGGGTCGACAGTCAGCACCGCTACGACGACTTCGTGAAGACCGACCGGTTCACCCTCGGCGGCGCGTTCAAACGCGCGGGCTGGGAGACCGTCGGCGTCGTGCCCGCGCATACCGAGGACTGGCCGGAGGGGAAGGTCTACGGCTACGACCGCTACTACGACTCACGCACCATCGGATACCACGGCCCGCCGTTCTCCTACGCCACGATGCCGGACCAGTTCACGCTTTCGGCCTTCCAGCGCGCCGAACGCGGGAAGCCGGACCGCCCGCCGCTGATGGCGGAGATCGACCTCGTCACCAGTCACTGGCCGTGGACGCCGCTCCCCCGCATGGTCGACTGGACCGCCGTCGGCGACGGTTCGGTCTACAACCCCATGCCCTCGCAAGGGAAGACGCCCGACGAGGTCTTCACCGATCCCGCCAAGGTGCGCGCCGCGTACGGCGACTCGATCGCCTATTCGCTGAACTCGCTCATCTCGTACGTGGAGACGTACGGGGACGACGACCTCGTGCTCGTGTTCCTGGGTGACCACCAGCCGAACCCGATCGTCGCGGGCGCGGGCGCGGACCGCGACGTGCCGATCAGCGTCGTCACGCGGGACAAGGCGGTGCTCGACAAGATCGCCGGCTGGAACTGGCAGGACGGCCTGCATCCGGACCGGAACGCGCCCGTGTCGCGGATGGACACGTTCCGGGACCGGTTCCTGACCACCTTCGCGCACTGACCCCCGCATTCAGAGGACTAAATGCGGGTCGCGTCGCGGTACCGGTCGGCCAGCTCCCGCAAGTAGTCGACCAATTGCGGGGGTTCGGTGACCCGGAAGGGACGGTTGAGGAGTCCCAAGTGGACGGCCAGTGTCTCGATACTGTCGGCGCCGGTGTGCAGCACGCAGGTGCTCTCGTCGACGGCCTCCACGGTGCCGACGGCGGGGTTGATCCGCGCGGACACCTCCTCGGCGGGCGCGTGCACGACGACGTCGGCCCGGTACCGCCAGGCCGCGGACGACACCCCGCGCCGCACCCGGTCCGTGACGTCCTCGGGCAGGTCACGCGGGGTGAACCGGGGGCCGATCGGGACGCGCGGGTTCAGCCTGTCGACGCGGTAGGTGCGCCAGTCGGCGCGGTCGAGGTCCCACGCGACCAGGTACCAGCGGCGTCCCCAGTTGACCAGGCGGTACGGCTCGACCTTGCGGACGCTCTCCGAACCGTCGTGGCTCCGGTAGCCGAACCGCAGCACCTCGTGATCCCGGCAGCAGGCGGTCAGCACGGTGAGCGTCTTCGCGCCGACGCGCGGACCGGGTTCGTCCCTCGGCACGGAAACCGTGTACGCCTGCAACGCGTTGACGCGGCGCCTCAGCCGCGACGGCAGCACCTGCTCCAGTTTCGCGAGCGCGCGCAGCGATGTCTCCTCGACACCCGCGATGGTGCCGCCGGCGGCGGTGCGGAGTCCTATCGCGACGGCGACGGCCTCCTCGTCGTCCAAAAGCAACGGTGGCAGATCGGCGCCCGCGCCGAGGCGGTAGCCGCCGATGGACCCGCGGGTCGCGTTCACCGGGTACCCGAGCGCGCGCAGGCGCTCGACGTCGTTGCGGATCGTCCGGGAGCTCACTTCGAGGCGTTCTGCCAGTTCAGTGCCGGTCCAGTCACGGGGAGTCTGCAAAAGGGAGAGCAGCCGGAGCAGTCTTGCCGAAGTTTCCAACATTTTTCGAGAGTGCCTTCCCATTAGGAACGACATGTTCCTAATGAAAGCTTACCTTTGTCTCATGAACGAGAACACAGAGATCAGACCCTTCCGCTCCGACGTCCCGCAGTCCGAATTGGACGATCTGGCCGACCGGCTCGCCAAGGTCCGCTGGGCGAACGAACTGCCCGCCGACCAGGTGACCGACGGTGTGCAGCGTGGACCGGTCACGCCGGGCTGGGAGTACGGCGTGCCCTTGGACTACGTGCAGCGCCTGGTCGCCTACTGGCGCGACGGCTACGACTGGCGGGAGTGGGAGGCGAAGCTCAACCAGTACCCGCAGTTCACCACCGAGATCGACGGGCAGAACGTCCACTTCCTGCACGTCCGCTCGCCGGAGCCGGACGCGACGCCGTTGATCCTCACGCACGGCTGGCCGAACTCGGTCTTCGAGTACCTCGACCTCATCGACCAGCTGACCGACCCACGTTCCCACGGAGGCGACGCGGCCGACGCGTTCCACGTGGTGATCCCGTCGCTGCCCGGATTCGGTTTCTCCGGCGCCACCCGCGAGAAGGGCTGGAACCGGTACCGCACCGCGAAGGCGTGGGCCGAGCTGATGCGGCGGCTGGGCTACGAGCGTTACGGCACGCACGGGAACGACGCCGGCTCGTTCGTCGCTCCCGAAATGGGCCGCGCCGACGCCGAGCACGTCATCGGCGTGCACGTCACGCAGCTGTTCTCGTTCCCCAGCGGCGACCCGGCGGAGTTCGAGGGCATGACCGAGCAGGAGCTGGAGTACATGCAGTTCCTCCAGACCTTCAACGACGACATGTCCGGCTACGCGAAGCTCCAGGAGAGCGCGCCGCAGAACCTCGCGCACGCACTGGCCGACTCGCCGACCGGGCAGCTGGCGTGGAGCGCGCAACTGCTGTCGGGCACGAGCGACGACCACGTGCTCACGAACGCCACGCTGTACTGGCTGACGAACACGGCGGCGTCGGCGGCGCGGTTCTACTACGAGGACAAGCACACCGAGCACCCGGCCGAGCCGACGACGGCGCCGACCGGGCTGGCGAGCTTCGCCTACGACTTCCGTCCGCTGCGCCGGTTCGCGGAGCGGGACCACACGAACATCGTGTCGTGGCAGGAATTCGATCGCGGCAGCCACTGGGCGACGCAGGACGCGCCGGACCTGCTGCTGGGTGATCTCCGGGACTTCTTCCGCAAGCTGGCCTGACAAGGCAGTGAGTGGTGAGGACGGGGGGCACCGTCCTCACCACTCACGAGCCGACGATGCCCGCGTAACCCCCAGATACTCGGGCTCGTCCTGACGGAGGCCTCCGGGAAGGCCTCGCGGGGGTGATCGTGGCAGGTGCCGGTTTCAACCGGGCAACAGCAGTAATCTGATGCTCCGGGAGGTGAAGGCGTATTTCCTGCTTCGGTTTCGGTGTGCTGGGCCCGCTCGAGGTGACCCGTGACGGGAAGCCGGTGGCGATCGCCGGGCCCAAACTGCGGGTCCTGCTCGCGGCGTTGCTGGTGCGGGCGGGCTCGACGGTCTCGCTGGACCGGCTCGCGGACCGGCTCTGGGGCGAGGACCGGCCGTCCACGGCCCGCAAGAGCACGCAGGTCTACGCGCTGCGGCTGCGCAAGATGCTGGGCGACGGGCTGATCGAGACCCGTCCGGACGGCTACCGGATCAGCCTGGAGCCCGGGCAGCTGGACCTGCTCCGCTACCGGCGGCTGGCCGACGCGGGCCGGGAGGCGGGCAAAGCGGGCGATTCCGCCAAGGAGCTCGCGCTGCTGGCCGAAGCGCTGGAGTGCTGGCGAGGCCCGGCCCTCTGCGACGTCCCGTCGGAATCCCTCCATCGGGACGAAGCCGCGCAGCTCGACGAGGACCGCCTCCGCACGCTGGAGCGCTGGATCGAGGCCGGGCTCGAAGCGGGCGGGCACCGCGAACTGGTCGCCGAGCTGATCACGCTCACCAAGGAACATCCGTGGCAGGAGACGTTCTGGGCGCAGCTCATCACCGCGCTCGACCGGTCCGGCCGCCGCGCCGACGCGCTGGAGACCTACCGCTCGATGCGCCGGATGTTCGCCGACGAACTGGGGATCGAACCCGGCCCGCGGCTGCGGCGCGTCCACGCCGCGATCCTCGACGAGGGCACCGATCCCCCGAGGGAGACGATCAACCAGCTGCCGCCCGACGTCCACCGGTTCGTCGGCCGCGCGGATCCGATCGCCGAACTCGCCGGATTGCGGCTGACCGCGACCGGGCGCAACGTCGTGATCTCGGGGCCGCCCGGGGTCGGGAAGACCGCGTTCGCGGTGCACGCCGCGCACCGGTTCCGGCCGTACTTCCCGGACGGCCAGCTGTATGTGAACCTCCAGGGCTACGCAGCCGGTCCGCCACTCGACCCGTCTGCCGCGCTGACCCGGTTCCTCGGCGCGCTCGGCGTGCACCGGGACCGGATCCCGGCCGAACCCGCCGACCAGGCGGCCCTGTTCCGCAGTGTGCTGGCGGACAAGAAGATGTTGTTGCTGCTGGACAACGCCGTGCACGTCGACCAGGTCCGGCCGCTGCTGCCGGGGCGGCCCGGCTGCGCCGTGCTGATCACCAGCCGCAACGACCTGCGCGGGCTCGCGGTCAATCCGGGCGCCGTGCACCTGCCGCTCGGCGTGCTCGCCGAGGACGAATCGCGCGCGGTGCTCACCGAACTGCTCGGGCCCGCGCGCACGGCCGCCGAACCCGAAGCGGTCGGCGCCCTCGCCGCCGCCTGCGCGCATCTGCCGCTGGCGCTGCGGATCGCCGGGGCGAACCTCGCCGCCGACACCGGCCGCGGCATCGCGGAGTACGCCGCCGAGCTGACCCGGTCGGGGCGGCTGGAGGAACTGGCCATCGACGGCGACTCGTCGTCGGCCGTGCGGGTCGCCTTCGACCAGTCCTATCTCCGGCTGACCGAACCGGACCGGCTGTTGTTCCGGATGCTCGGCCGCGCGCCGGGTCCGGACTTCGGCGCGCCCGCGGCGGCCGCGGTCGCCGGGGCCTCGCGAACGGAGACCGGCCGCGCGCTCGACCGGCTGGCCGCGGCGAACCTGTTGCAGCGGACCGCGCCCGGCCGCTACCAGTTCCACGACCTCATCCGGGAGTACGCCGCCGAACGCGGGCACGCCGAAGACCCGCAGGACGCCGCGCTGACGGCGTTGTCCCGGCTGATCGAGTCCTATGTGGACACCGCGGCCGCGGCCACCCGCGTGCTGTACGCCGGTGCCGCGTCGCCGGTCTTCGACGAACACACCGCGCTGCGCTGGCTGGACACCGAACGGGACAACCTGGTCGACACGATCGCCTGCGCCACCACGGATCCCGCGTTCCAGCCCGCCGCGTGGCGGCTGATCGACGTCCTGCGCGGCTACCTCCAGGCGAGCGGGCACGCCCGTGAGGCGGTCGCGACCTGCACGGCCGCGCTGCGCTCGGCGACCGAGACGGGCAACCTGCGGGCGCGGCTGTCCCTGCTCGACGTCCTCGGGCAGATGTCGCACAACCTCAGCGACTACGGCCCGGCGATCGAGCACTTCCAGCAGGCGCTCGCCGCCGCGCGGGAGCTGAAGGACCTCGACGCGGAGACCGACGCGCTGCGCAACCTCGGCCGCGCGTCCAGTCAGCAGGGCAAGGCCAGGCAGGCACTGCACTTCCACGGCCAGGCGCTGGCGGTCAGCCGCCGGGCGGGCAACACCGGGGCGGAAACGCTCGCGCTGAACTGCATCGGCGTCATCCACACCTTCTCCGGCAGGCCGAGGACGGCGGTCGGCTGGCACGACCGGTCACTGCGGCTGGCCAGGGAAACCGGTCAGCGCGAGGCCGCCTTCCACGCGCTCAACGGACGCGGGATCGCACTGTGGGCGTTGGGCAGGTTCGACGAGGCGATCGCGGACCACGAGCAAGTGCTCGCCTACACCCGCGAGGCCGGACTCGGCTACGGGGAGACCGCGACCCTGAACTGCCTCGCCGAAACCCACTGCGACGCGGGCCGCCTCGACCTCGCGATGACGCTGGCGACCGAATGCCACGCCCGCTCCGTGCAGATCGGCGACCGGCGCGGCGAGGCGGCGGCCGGGGAGATCATCGCGACGGTGCGGAACCGGCGCGGCGAGCACACGGAGGCGGTCGCGGGCCTGCACGAGGCGTTGCGGGTGTTCACGGAGATCGGTCTCGGCTACGGCCAGGGCTCCGCCCGGATCGGCCTCGCGTTCGCGCACCGGCATCTCGGCGACGCCGCGAAAGCGCTGGAGTACGCCGAAAAGGCGTTGGCCACGCTCCGCGAGAACGGTCAGCTCCTGCTGGAGGCGGACGCCCTCACCGAAATCGCCCACGCCCGGCTGGACCTCGGCGAGCCGGAGGCGGCGCGGGAACTGGCCGACCAGGCGGTGCGGCTCGCGTCGAAACGGGGACGGCGACTGCCCGAAGAACGGGCGCGGGCCCTGAGCCGCCGGGCGTGAGGCTCACTCGGCCAGGCGGTGCAGCAGGAAGATCCCGTTCAGCAGCGGCCGGTCGAGCCGTTGGTGGTCGGTGGCCACGTACTCGTCGAGGATGTCGAGGATGCGGTTGTCGAGTTCGGTGAGCTCCTCCGGTGAGAGGTGCAGCGCGAATCGCTCGACCACCCGCACCGAACCCGGGCCCGCTTCGCGGAGTTCGTCCTGGAACGCCTCGATCGGGCCGAACCGGGTGTCCTCGTCCTCGTCGTTGAGCGGTCCGTTCAGCCACCAGGACTTGCCGACGCTGCGGTAGGGCTTCTCGAGCGCGCCGCTCGCCCCGGTCCGCACCGGCGCCGGCTCCAGAAGACCGGCTTCGGCCAGCTGTCGCACGTGGTAGAGCACGGTGCCGGGATCCTTGTCGAGCCTGTCGGCCAGTTCCTTGTTGGTCAGCTCCTGCTGCCCGCAGAGCCGGAGGATGCGCAGCCTCAAGGGGTGCCCGAGTGCCTTGGCCTCGCGCGCCGTCGCCTCACGCCGCCGGTCCGCGACCCTGGCGGCGACCTGTTCGTCCATCACCGCAGCGTAGCCGACTGATGGAGAAACTCGACATCGATGGAGTTTTCTCAATCGATGTGCGATTCTCGATTGGTGACCTCGCTGGGGACCGCCTACTGGCGGCTGTGGAGCTCGTCGAGCCTGTCGAATCTGGCCGACGGGATCGTCAAGGTCGCGCTCGGCCTGGTGGCGATCCAGTTCACCCGGTCACCGGCGCTCATCGCGGGACTGGCGTTCGTGTCGTCGCTGCCGTGGCTGCTGTTCGCCCTGCACGCCGGGGTGCTCGCCGACCGCGTCGACCGCCGTCGCGCGATGCTCACGGCCAATGTGTTCCGCGCGGCCCTGCTCGGCGCTCTCGCGGTGTCGATCGCATTGGGCTTCGGATCGATCTGGCTGCTCTACGTGGTCGCGCTGGGGCTCGGGATCGCCGAAACTATCCACGACACGGCCGCGCAGGCGATCCTTCCCCAGATCGTCGGCCGCGATCGGCTGACGCGGGCCAACAGCCGCCTCTACGCCGCCGAACTCACCGCCAACGAATTCGCCGGACCGCCACTGGGCGGCTTCCTGGTCGCCGCGGGTGCCTTCGCGGCGTTCGCGGCGCCCTCGGCACTCTGGATCGTCGCGGTCATCTCGCTCTTCTTCGTCCCAGGCTCGTTCCGCGCCGGGCGAACGCGCACCACGAGTGTGCGCGAAGATCTCGTCGAAGGGCTGCGTTTCCTCTGGGAGAACAGGATTCTCCGGATTCTGGCGATCATGGTCGGCGGGTTCAACTTCGCCACGAGCGCCGTGATCACGATCTTCGTGCTCTACGCGGTGGGCCCGTCGTCGGCCATGGGATTGACGGAACAGACCTACGGCTTCCTGCTGTCCACCATCGCCCTCGGCAGTTTCGCGGCGTCGTTCGCGGCAGAACGGATCGAACTCGCGCTCGGCCGCACCCGGGCCTTGGTCCTCAGCCTGTTCACCGGCGCCGCGCTCGCCGGAATCCCCGCGGTGACCACGGATCCGTACGTGATCGGCGCCGTGTTCTTCCTCGGCGGCGCCGGGATCGTGGTGTGGAACGTCATCGTCGTGTCACTGCGCCAGCGGATCATCCCGGACCATCTGCTCGGCCGGGCCACCAGCGGCCACCGGCTCGTCGCCTGGGGCACCAGACCATTGGGCGCGATGGCGGCAGGACTCCTCGCGGAGGTCGTCGGGCTGCGGCCGGTGTTCGCGGGAGCCGCGGCGGTGATCCTGGCGCTGGTGCTGCTCACGCCTCGCGAGTGGGCGTCGTGAGTGGCGATTCGGGTTCTATTGGGGGCAAGGCAAAGGTGGCCTGTTCGGTCGCTCGCCCGCACGCCGACCTCGGGTGTTGCGAAAGCCACTTTCGCAACGTTGAAGGTTGCGAAAGTGGCTTTCGCAACGCTTCCGGGACTCCGCCACTCACGACCCGCGACGCTCTCCGCCGCCCTCAATCAGGCAGCACCGACTGCACGGCTTCCGGGGTCCGCGCCACGACGGTCGTGCCGTCGTCGGCGGTGATGATCGGCCGCTGGATCAGCTTCGGATGCGTCGCCAGGGCCTCGATCCACCGGTCGCGGTCGGCAGGCGTGCGCCCCCAGGTCTTCAGTTCGAGTTCCTTCGCGATCGGCTCGGCGGTGCGGGTGATGTCCCACGGTTCGAGCCCGAGCCGCTTGAGGACGGCCTTCAGTTCCTTCGCGGTCGGCGGCTCTTCGAGGTACTTCCGCACGGTGTACTCGGCCCCCGCCTCGTCCAGCATCGACACCGCGGACCGGCATTTCGCGCACGCCGGGTTCACCCAGATCTCCATCTGTGGCCACCTCCTTCGAAAAGTGCTCAGTCGGTGAGCACTTCGCTTCCGATGATGGTCACAGACGTTACGACGGAAGGAACCCGGTCATGGACGAACCCACCTTCACCGCCACCACTCCCGCCGAGTGGCGTGCCTGGCTGGCCGAGCACGCAGGCTCCGCGAAGGAGGTCTGGCTGGTCATCCGGCACAAGAACAGCGGAATCCCCAGCGTGCGCATCCACGAGGCGATGGAACAGGCTCTTTGCTTCGGCTGGATCGACGGGCTGCACCGCAAGAACGACGCCACCAGCTCCCGCCTGCGGTTCACCCCGCGCCGTCCCCGGAGTTCGTGGAGCAGGCTCAACCGCGAGCGGGCTCTCCGTCTGACCGCCGAGGGGCTGATGACCGAACGCGGTCAGGCGGCGATCGACCTGGCCAAGGAGGAGGGGCGATGGGACCCGGCCGGGTGACTCAGGCCGGTTCCCGCCGCACCACGAGGAGGGCGATGTCGTCCTGCGCCGGGGTCGCGCCGACGAGCGCGGCCATCACCCGCGCGCACACGACGCCGGGCTGATCAGGGGTGACCACCTCGGTGAGGCGCCGCAAACCGACGTCGATCAGGTGGTCCCGGCGCTCCACGAGACCGTCGGTGTAGAAGGCGAGCACGCCGCCGGGCGGCAGTTCGACGACCGTTCTTCGCCGCCGCGGCCCGGTGACCCCGATGGGCGGATCCACCGGGACGTCGACGAACGCCGAGGGCAGCCCTGGCGCCGCGAGCACCGGCGGCAGGTGTCCGGCCAGTGAGATCGCCACCGTGTCCCGCGAAGGCGTCACCAAGCCGTACACGACGGTGGCCAGCGTCCCCGGCTCGAAATGCTGAACCTTCCGGTCCAGTTTGGACAGTACTTCCGCCGGGTCGTCCGATTCGAGCGCGTAGGCGCGAAGGGCGCTGCGCAGCCGTCCCATGATCACGGCGGCGTTGAGGCCGTGCCCGGCGACGTCGCCCATCACGATGCCGAGCCGGTCACCCGGCAGGGGGAACAGGTCGTACCAGTCACCGCCGACGCCCGGTTCGGTGCCCGGCACGTAACGCGCGGAGAACTCCATCCCGGCGACGGCGGGCAACCGTCCCGGCAGCAGGCTCCGCTGCAACGCCGACGCGGCCGCGCGGTCGGTGGCGGAGTTGTCGATCTGCAGCGCCAGCGCGAGCCGCGCGGCGACCAGCCGCAGCAGTTCGACGTCGGCCTCGGGGAATTCGCGCGAGGTCACGGATCCGACGTGCAGCACGCCGATCAGCTCGTCGCCCGCCACCATCGGCACGCCCAGCAGGGTGCGGAGCCCGCGTTCCCGCAGCAGCGCGTTGACCACGGTGGTCTCGTCGACGTGGTCGAGGATCACCGGACGCCGGTCCGCGGCCACCCGGCCGGCGAAGCCCGCGCCGACGGCGATCCGGACGTCCTGGTAGACCTCCTCCTCGATCCCGGAGGCGGCGATGGCCTGCAACTGCCGCGCGTCCGGGTCGTGCCGCAGCACGGTGGCCGTGTCGACCCCGAGCACCTCGCGCACCCTGGCGAGGATCTTCGCCATCACCAGGTCCTGGCCGAGGTGCCCCAGCGTGGTGTCGGTGATGGCTTCGAGCACCTGGAGCCGTTCGTCGGCCGTCGATGTCCCGGACATGCGCGAAAGCCTAGTCAGTCCGGTCCTTGAACGGTGCCCAGCCCGCCGCCACTTCGTCGAGGTCCGCCGCGAGTTCGGCGCTCGGCGGATTCGCCTCCCGCGGGACCCGGCAGGCGAGCGCCGTGCCGAGCCCGGCCATCCGGATGACGGTGTCGATCAGCGCCTCCGGCTCCTCGGGCCAGTCGAACCCCGGCTGGGCGATCAGCAGGCTCACGCAGCCGTGCATCGCCGACCAGAGGCCCACCGCGAGGACTTCCGGTTCGCCGCGCAGGATGCCCGCGCGCACGCACGCGGCGGTCGCGTCGGCCAGATGCCGGAAGCAGGCGACCGCGCCGGGCGACGAGCCGCCGGACGGACGCATCAGCAGGACCCGGTACTGCACCGGATGGTCCAGGGCGAACCGCGCGTACACCCGGGCGCAGCGGCTGAGCGCGCGCATGGGATCGGCGACCTCGGCGGCGTGCTCGCGCATCCGGCGCTCGAGCTCGTCCCACACCCGCAGGCAGACCGCCTCCAGCACGGCGTCACGGCTCGGGAAGTGCGCGTAGACCGACGGCGTGGAAACACCCGTCCGCCGCGCGACGGCGCGCAGCGTCAGCGCGGCGTCGGTCCCCTCCTCGCCGAGCAGGGCGTCGGCGGCGCTCAGGATCTCGCCCCGCAGCTTCTCCCCCTCGCCCGGCCGCGCTTTCGTCCGCTTCGCGCCCATGCCGTGATGCTGCCAGCATTGACTTGACACCGTCAACTTGACGATGTCAGCTTGAGTCATGGCGCACTTCCAGACCGCGACCGCCCTGGTCCGCCGGGGCGACGACCCGGTGTTCGACACCGAGCTCGATCCACAGTGGACGATCGGGGCGAAACTGCACGGCGGCTATCTGCTCGCCGTGCTCGCCAGGGCCGCCGCCGAGGTCTCCTCGCATCCGCACCTGACCGCGATCAGCGGTTCGTTCTCGGTGGCGCCGGAGCCCGGTCCCGCGGTCGTCGAGGTCGAGGTGCTGCGCGAGGGCCGCGGCCTCACGCAGCTGCGCGCCCGGCTGAGCCAGAACGGCGCGCCCTGCACCGAAGCCCTGATCACCCAGGGCGTCCTGTCCGATGGCGACGCGTGGTGGTCCGGTGTGGACCCGGTCGGGATCCCGCCGGAGCAGGACTGCCTGCCCGTGCCCGCCGACGGCGGTGGCGGCTTCCGGATCGGCCTGATGGACGTCGTCGAGCAGCGCATCGACCCGGCCGCGGCGGGCTTCGCGGTGGGACAGCCGTCCCGGAAAGGCGTCATCTCGTCCTGGCTGCGGCTCGCCGACGGCACCGACTGGGACCCGGTGAGCCTGCTCGTGGCGCTCGACCCGGTGCCGCCGATCTCCTACGACCTCGGCATCGCCGGCTGGGCGCCGACCATCCAGTTCACCGCGTATCTGCGCGGGATCCCGGCGCCGGGCCCGGTGCGGGTGCGGATGCGCGCGGGCGAGATCGGCGGCGACCGGATGGACGAGGTCGCGGAGCTTTGGGACGAAAAGAACAGATTGATCGGGCAAGCCACCCAGATAGCGGCGGTCCGCGTGCCCTGATCCGCCCGAAAGCGGGGCCATGACGGGACTCCGGGAGTTAAGATCCGGCGTCGACGTCATTGTTCTGGGGGCAGGACCATGGAAGTGGAACCACGCCGCACGGGCGCGGAAGGCTCCGACGGGGACGGGGCCGAGATCACCCGGCTCTGCCGGACCCTGGTGCCACTGGCGGCCGCGGGCAAGTACGCCGAGGCCGCGTCGACTTATCGATGGGTGGCCAGGGCCTCCACCGGGGACCCGCGCCGGTACGGCGACCACGCCTTGCGGCTGGAATTCTGCGCGCTCACCGGCAATGAGCACACCGGTCTCGATCTTCTGTCACTTTTGGACGGTGTCGGCGACCACGCGGACGCCGTCGACAGGCTGGAGTTCTTCGCGTCGGCGGCCTTGCTCACCCGGCGGTTGTCAGAAACCGGATACGGCGAGATCCAGTTCGTTCTCAACGGTCCGTACGACGGTCTCACTCTGAGCCTGTTGCACCGGCGGATGCGGGCGGCGGCGTTCGTCGAAGCCGAGGAACTCGACGAGGGCGTTCCCACCGGCTATTTCACCTCGCACGCCGAGCGGAAGATGGCCGCGAAACCGGTCGCGGAATTCGTCTCGCTCCTGCCTTCCGCGCTGCCGCGGGTCCCGATCCTGCCGCCGCCGGGCCTTTCGGCGGAGGAGCTCGTCACCCGCGCCGAAATCCACAATCACCGGTGCGAACCGGAGGAGGCGCGCGCCTGCCTCGCCGCGATCGAAACCGTCCCGGAGGGCATCGCCCCGCGGCTGGCCGAATTGCGCGCGATCTTCTTCCAGGGCGGTGACACCGAGGAACGGCTGCGCCGCGCGGCGGCCGGATTCCGGCGCCAGGGCGACGAAACCCGGTTTCTTCTCAACCAATGCTGGCTCGGTCTGTGGCTCGTTTTCGACGATCAGGCCGAGACCGGGGTGGCGCTGACGACGGTGGCCGCCGCGCGGTTGCGCGCCGGGACCGACGATCGCGCCGCCTGCTGGGGCGAATACTGGCTCGCGCACGTGCTTTCCGGACAAGGCCGCACTCCCGAGGCGTACGAGGCCCTGCGGCGCGGCGCGGAACGGGCGCGAGAAGCGGGCGATCCCTTGCTGCACGGCACTCTTCTGTGCCTGGAGGCGTCACTGCGGAACGGCGACGGCGAGGATCCGTCGACCACGCTGGAACTCGCGCAGGCCGCGACGGACGCCTTCATCGTCGGGAACGTCGGCGAGAAGGCCGTCGAAGCCGTCGAACAGGTCCGGATCGCCTACGAGCGCACGGGGTCGCTCGATGAACTGGACGTCTTCGTGGAACACCTGCTGGCGACGCTGCCGGTGGGCGGTCCGGAACGGTTGCGCGGACATCTCCGTCAGCTCCGGGCGCTGTCCTTGATCGGCACCGGGCGGTTCGCCGAAGCCGTCGACGACGCCTACGCGTCCCTCGGTGTCGCCGCGTCGAAAGGCAAGGACAACGCGGAACACTGGTACGTCCTCGTCACCGCGCTGCACGGGGCCGGCCGCTACGACGAGGTGCTCGACGTCGCGCCCCGCGCCATCGACCTGCTCGCCGGATTGCCGGACTGGGGCCACCGCTGCCGCTGGATGTACGCCGACACCTACCGCGCGCTCGGCGAATCCTCGCGCGCCTTCAACGAATACGCCGTCCTCGCCGAGATACTGGAGGAGTCGGGCGACACCGGGCACTCCTACATCTCGGTGAGCATGGCCGCCGCCGAACAACTGGACCTGCTCGGCTACGGCGCGAACGCCGCCGACTTCTACGCGCGGGCCGCCGACGCGGCGGTGGCGATCGGCGGCGGCTACGTGGCCGCCACCTGCCGCAATGCCGCGACGCTTTCCCGGCTGCGGTCCGGCGACCTCGACGCGGCGCTGACCGCGCTCGACGCCGCGGAATCCGCGGTGCACGCCGTCGAAACCGAAACCGCGCCGGCCCGGGAGCATCTCGCCGCGCAGCTGGACCACGTCGCGGCGCACGTGCTCAGCGCCGCGGGCCGGGTCCGGGAAGCCGCGCGCCGCGCGCTCCGCGCCGCCGAAACGTTCCACCGGATAGGCGAAGCCGAGTCCGCCCGCGACGTCGACCTCCTGCTCGAACAGATACTCCTCGGTGAACAAAAGTGACGTGTGTCCTGTTCTGTCAGTGACATGCCCACGTTCCGCTGCTTATGATTCCAGCCGGTCTAGACCTCTTTGCTGCATCCGGATGCCTCATCCCCCGTGAGGAAAAGGCGGTTCGGCATGACCAGAAGATTCCTCGGACTCGTGGCAGGCGCCGCGTTGGCGCTCGGCGTCATCTCCTTGCCCGCTCCCGTCGCGGCGGCGACTCAGGCTCCCGTCGCGACCGCGGCTCCGGCCTCGGCGGTCTGCGACGGTGACGGCGTCAGCGGAAAACGCGTCCAGGCGCTTTACGTCCGCGGGAACACGCAAGCGGACCGGTACGGACAGCTCGTCGGCCAGTTCCAGACCTTCACGAGCCAGATCGACGACATCTTCGTCGAGGCCGCGTCCCGGCTCGGCGGCGGCGTTCGGCACGTCCGGTACGTGCACGACGCGAGCTGCAAGGCGACGATCGCGAACGTCGTCATCGCCCAGTCCGCGATGGCCGACGTGGACACGATCACCAACGCCATCAAGGCGCAGGGCTACGACCGCGCCGACCGGAAGTACCTCGTCTGGTACGACGCGGGCGGCTGCGGGCTCGCGTTCGGCAACGGCGGCAACGACAGTCCGGGCGCGAGCAATCCGTACAACGGCGGCCCGCACTACGCGACCGTCGGCACGGGATGCTGGAGCTGGCAGGCCAGCGGGCACGAACTCCTGCACAACCTCGGCGCCGTCCAGGGCAGCGCGCCGAACGCGACGCCCTACGGCCATTGCCGGGACGACGAAGACATCATGTGTTACGACGACGGCGGCCTCCCGCCCGGCGGACTGAAGAAGGTCTGCCCCGGCGCGCCGGAGAACCAGATCGACTGCCTCGGCGACGACTACTTCCACACCAACCCCGCCCCCGGCGGCTACCTCGCCACGCACTGGAACGTGGCCAACAGCGATTACCTGATCCGTGGCGGCTCGCCGTATCCGGCGGGACGGATCACCGGGGTGACCGGCAAATGCGTCGACGTCGACCATTCGCAGATCGCGAACGGCACGGCGGTGCGGCTCTGGAACTGCAACGGCACCGGCGCGCAGACGTGGGCGGTGCAGAACGGGACCCTGCGCTCGCTCGGGAAATGCCTGGACGTCGACAACAGCGGGACGGCGGACGGGACGAAGACGCAGCTGTGGGACTGCAACAAGACCGGGGCGCAGACCTGGCAGCGATCCGGCTCGACGCTGGTCAACCCGCAGTCCGGTAAATGCCTCGACGTCGAAGGCGGTGGCACCGGCGAGGGCACGCGGCTGGTGATCTCGACCTGCACCGGTTCGGCGGGCCAGTCCTGGCAGATCCCGGCCTAGCCACCTGTCCGTGAAGGACTCCTTGAGGGACTCTGAGTCCCTCAAGGAGTCCTTCACGGACTTTCGCACCCCCTTGCCACCCACCGCAGCCCGGAGAAAGATTTCCGGCATGCCCGGACGCCCCAGCCCGCCCATCGGCTCGATCGTGCTGTGGATCGTGCGCGTCGCGCTCGCCGCCGAGTTCCTCTACAGCGCGTACCTGCTGTTCGCGGGCGGCCACACCGAACAGACCTTCGCCGAGATCGGCCTCGGGCAGTGGCTGCGGTACGTCACCGGCGTCCTGGAGGCCGCCGGCGCGATCGGGCTGCTCGTCCCCCGCTTCGGCGGGCCGTCGGCGCTGCTGCTCGCGGGCATCATGGTGGGCGCGAGCGTCACCGAGCTGTTCATCCTCGCCAAGGGCGGCCCGGTCCTCCCGCTGGTCCTGTTGATCATCACCGCGACGCTGGCGTGGTTCCTCCAGGATCAGACCCGCGCGCTCCTCGGCATCGAGCCTCCCGAGGACGACGAGGACTACCGCTAGGCGAACGCGAGACCGCCTTCCGCCGAACGGCGCAACACCCTCCCGCCGAATGCACCGATCACCGGGACGGTCAACGAAAAACCGCATGTCAGCGTGCCTCGCGAGCGCTTGTCGGCACGCGCGAAATCCGATCATCAGCGTGATGATGCGCTCACACAAGGTGAAAGATTGCGGCGCGTTTACAACGAACCGGCCACCCGCTTGACAGTCGAAGTGGTACGTACCACGCTGCCCACATTGGTCTACACCATTTTGTGGGAGCCCGGCACAGTGGCCGGGCATCGAAAGGACGGCACGAGTGAAGCGCTGGCTCAAGATGGCTACGGGCGCCGCCGCCATCACCCTCGCGACGGCGGGCTGCGCCGGTTCCGGTAGTGGCGACAGCACGAATTCGAGCGCTGCGGCCTCGAACGGCACGGTCACGGTCTGGCTCATGACGGGGTCCGCCCCGGAATCGCTGACGAACTCGCTCCACAAGGAATTCGAAGACGCACACCCCGGCGTCAAGGTCAAGTACGAGATCCAGCAGTGGAACGGCATCCAGCAGAAGCTGACCACCGCGCTGGCCAGTGACAACCCGCCGGACGTGATCGAGCTGGGCAACACCCAGACCCCCGCGTTCGCGAACCAGGGCGTGCTCGCCGACCTCACCTCCAGCGTGAACGACTTCAACGGCGCGCAGTGGCTGCAGGGCCTCAAGGCTTCCGGTGAGTTCGACGGCAAGACTTACGGCGTACCGTTCTACGCGGCCAACCGTGAGGTCATCTACCGCAAGGACATGTTCGAGCAGGCCGGCATCACCGCGACGCCGAAGTCCCGCACGGAGTGGCTCGACGCGATGACCAAGCTCAAGGCCAAGTTCGGCAGCGACCCCGAGTTCCAGGCCCTCTACATGCCCGGCCAGAACTGGTACACCCTGCTTTCGTTCCTCTGGGACGAGGGCGGCGACATCGCCCAGGCCAACGGCAAGTCCTTCAAGGCCACGCTGAACACCCCGCAGGTGAAGTCCGGCCTGGAGTTCTACAAGCAGGTCGTCGAGGCTTCCGGCACCAAGGCGCCGAAGGACGCCGACGAGGCGACGCCGCAGCAGGAGGGCATCTACGGCGCGGGCAAGGTCGCGATGATGATCGCCGTCTCGGGTGGCGTCGACACCGCCGCGAAGGCCGACCCGTCGATCAAGGAGAAGTCCGGCGCGTTCCCGATCCCGAGCAAGAACGCCGGCCAGGCCGCCCCGGTCTTCCTCGGTGGCTCGAACCTGGTCATCCCGGCCAACAGCAAGAACGCGGCCGCGGCCAAGGACTACGTCAAGCTGCTCTCCACCGCGAAGTACCAGACCGAGCTGGCCAAGGGCGGTTACGTCCCCGGCACCTCGACCGACGTGTCCGCGCTCGCCGCCAGCGAGTTCGGCAAGGTCATGGCCGAGGCCTCCAAGAACGGCCGTGCCGTCCCGACCAGCCCCAAGTGGGGTGACGTCGAGTCCGGTCAGAACCCGATCAAGGACATGCTGACCGCCTACCTGACCGGAACGAAGACGCTCGACCAGGCGACCGCCGACGCCAACGCAGCGCTCGACAAGCTCATCGGCGGATGACCACGACGAAAGATGTGACGATGCCGGCGGGGGCCACCCCGCCGGCATCGCCGCGCATCAAACCCCCGAAGTCCAACCGGCGTCTCCGTCTCGGCGAACGGACGGCGCCGTACCTGCTGATCCTTCCCGCGCTGGTCGCGATCCTGGTCCTGCTGGGCTGGCCGACGATGCAGCTGATCGGGATCAGTTTCCGGAAGCTCGACCTGCGTGAGCTGGTCTCCGGGGAGATGGTCTGGGTCGGGTTCGAAAACTTCTCCGAGATCCTTTCCGATTCGGAATTCTGGGAGATCACGGTCCGCACGCTGGTGTTCACCGCGTCGGTCGTCATCATCACGCTGCTGCTCGCGCTGTTCATGGCGCTGCTGATGCGGCATCTCAACCCGGTGGTCCGGGTGATCCTGCAGGTCGCGCTGATCCTCGCGTGGGCGACCCCGGTGGTCGCGACCACCACGGTCTTCCAGTGGATCTTCGACCAGCAGTACGGGATCCTGAACAAGACGCTCGCGAAACTCGGTTTCGAGAGCTTCATCGGGCATTCCTGGTTCTCCACCGGCGCGAGCACGCTGACCGTGATCGGGCTGCTGGTGGTCTGGCAGGCCGTGCCGTTCGTGGCGTTCACGCTGTACGCCGGGCTGCTCGGCGTCCCGAAGGAGCAGTACGAGGCCGCGGGCATCGACGGCGCCAACGGCTGGCAGGCGTTCTGGGCGGTCAGCTGGCCGGCGATCCGGCCGATCCTGACCATGGTCACGTTCCTGTCGGTCCTGTGGGACTTCAAGCTGTTCGCCCAGGTGTGGGCGATCCGTCAAGGCGGGCCGGACGGCGCCAGCACGACGCTGCCGGTCTACATGTACCTCAAGGGCCTCGCGGGCAACCACTTCGGCCTGGCGGCCACCGCCGCCCTGCTGATGATGCTCGTGCTGATCCTGCTCACCGCCCGGTACGTCCAGCTGCTGGTGCGCACGAAGGAGGCCGACCTGTCATGAGGAAAACCCTGACCCAGCGGATCGGCCTCGGCGCGCTCGGCGTGGTCGTGGCCCTCCTGTTCGTCTTCCCGACGTACTGGATGATCACCTCCTCGCTGAAGACGCCGGGCCAGGTCCTGTCCCCGGACTACGACCTGATCCCGTCCGCGGCGACCCTCGACAACTTCGTGTCGGCACTGACGAAGCCCGGGTTCACCACGTACCTGATGAACAGCCTGATCGTCACGATCGGCGCGGTGCTGTGCTCGCTCGTCGCGGGTGTGCTGGCGGCGGTTCCCCTGTCCCGTATGCGGTTCCGCGGGCGCAAGGGCTTCCTGCTCCTGGTGCTGGTCGCCCAGCTCGCGCCGTTCGAGGCGCTGCTGATCCCGATGTACCTGCTCATGCGCGACGCCGGGCTGCTCAACCAGCTGCCTTCGCTGCTGCTGGTGTACTTCGCGGCGACGCTGCCCTTCACGTGCTGGATGCTCTACGGCTTCGTCAACGGCATCCCGTACGACCTCGAAGAGGCCGCGATGATCGACGGCTGCAGCCGGGCGGGTGCCTTCCGCCGCGTGACGCTGCCGCTGCTCGCGCCGGGCCTGGTGACCACCTCGGTGTTCAGCTTCATCACCGCGTGGAACGAGTTCCTGTTCGCGTTCGTGTTCATGCGCGACCAGAACAAGCAGACGCTGCCGGTGTGGCTTTCCTCGTTCCGCACGGCGTTCTCCGTGGACTGGGGCGGGATCATGGCGGCGTCGGTCATCTACGCCGTGCCCGCGCTGGTGTTCTTCATTCTCGTTCAGCGCAAGCTCGTGTCCAACCTGACCGCAGGCGCAGTGAAGGGGTAATCCTTGTCTTCACCGGAAAAGCTCGCCGCATCCGTTCTCGTTTCGGGCTTCGACGGCACCACCGCGCCGGACTGGCTGCGCCGCAAGGTGGCGGACGGCCTCGGTGGCGTGATCCTGTTCGGCCGCAACGTGGTCGACGACGAGCAGGTGGCCGCGCTCAGCACGCGGCTGCGGGCGGAACGGCCCGACGTGCTCATCGGCATCGACGAAGAGGGCGGTGACGTCACCAGGCTCGACGTCGCCACCGGCTCGTTCATCCCGGGACCACTCGCACTCGGCGCCGCGGACGACGTCGAACTGACGGCGTCGGTCGCCGCGGCGCTCGGCGAACGGCTGGCCGCCTGCGGGGTGACGATCAACTTCGCCCCGTGCGCGGATCTGACCCTGGCGGCGGAGGATCCCTCCATCGGGGTCCGGGCGTTCGGTTCGGATCCGGTGAAGGCGTCGCCGCATGTCGCGGCGTACATCACCGGGATGCAGAAGTACGGCGTGGCCGCGTCGGCCAAGCACTTCCCCGGGCACGGGGCGGCGACCGACGATTCGCACCACGCGTTGCCGGTGCTGCCGCGGACCGAGGCGGAACTGCACGAGATCGAACTCGTCCCGTTCAAGGCGGCGATCGCGGCGGGCGTGCGCGCGGTGATGACCGGGCACCTCGTCGTGCCCGCGTGGGGTGACCTGCCCGCCACGCTCAACCCGAAGGCGCTCACCGACGTCCTGCGCGGTGAACTCGGCTTCACCGGCGCGGTGATCACCGACGCGCTCGACATGGGCGCCGTCGCGGGCGAACTCGGCAAGACCGACGGGGTCGGCCGGGCTTCGGTGCGGGCGCTGATCGCCGGCGCCGACGCGCTCTGCCTGGGCGGGGTGTCGTTCGACGACGACGATCTGAACCGGATCGCGACGGTCATCGCGGCCGCGGTCGAATCCGGTGAACTGCCGCTGGAACGGCTGGTCGAGGCGTCCGAACGGGTCGCCGCGCTGGGCGCTCCCCCGGTGTCGACGCCGATCTCGCCGGTGGACCACCGGCTCGGCCTGGAGGCGGCGCGCAAGGCGCTGCGGATCCAGGGCACGCCGAAGCTGGACGGCCCGCCGCTGGTGATCGACATCGAGACCGAGCCGATCATCGCGGCCGGTCCGATGCCGTGGGGGCTCGGCTCGCATCTGACCGGGCTCGTGCCCGGCACCCGCGCGGTCAAGGTCGGCGCGGACGGGATCGCGACCGCGATCGAAGCCGTCCACGGCGCGCGTGACCTCGTCGTCGTGACGCGTGAGGCGCACCGGCACCCCGAGGTCCGCGAGTTCCTGAGCTGGCTGCGGGAGACGGGCGTGGACTACATCCGGGTCGAGACCGGCGCTCCCGGCCCCGCCACCGAAGGTCCGCGGATCGACACGTTCAGCGGGTCCTACGTCAGCCTCCGGGCCGCCGCCGAGTACCTGGCCTGACCCCCCTCGCATTTCGTCCTCTGGATGCGGTACTTGCACACGCAACGACCGCAGCCAGAGGACGAATTGCGTTCGGGGGTAATTCGGTTGCGGCACCGAGGCGGGGGTGCTGTAGTCGGGGAGATCGATTCCCTGCCTAGGAGATGATCGTCTTGCCGGTGTCCACGTCCTTCCCATGGGTAATTTCCGCCTACCTCAAGGACAAGACACCTCGTGAAGACCCTCAACCTGGGGATTCTGGCGCATGTTGACGCCGGGAAGACGAGCCTGACCGAGCGGCTGTTGCACACCGCCGGGATCATCGGCGAGCTGGGCAGCGTCGACGACGGCAGCACGCAGACCGACACGCTGGCCCTGGAACGCGCCCGCGGGATCACCATCAAGGCGGCCGTGGTGTCGTTCGCCGTCGGCGACGTCACCGTCAACCTGATCGACACCCCCGGCCACCCCGATTTCATCGCCGAGGTCGAACGCGCGCTCGGCGTGCTCGACGGCGCCGTCCTGGTGCTGTCGGCGGTCGAAGGCGTCCAGGCGCAGACCCGTGTCCTGATGCGGACGCTGCGACGGCTGGGCATCCCCGCCCTGCTGTTCGTGAACAAACTGGACCGCCGCGGCGCCGACCCGGACCGAGTATTCCGGGAGATAGCCGGGAAACTCACGCCGTCGGTCGTCGCGATGGACCCGATGGAACCCGACCGGGTGATCGACGTGCTGGCGGCGCTCGACGAGGACATCCTGACCGGATACCTCACCGACCCGGACGCGTTCACGCCGTCACGGCTCCGCGCCGAACTCACCGCGAAGGTGGCCGACGGGCTCGTTCATCCGGTCTACTTCGGATCGGCGATCACCGGCGCCGGTGTCGACGCCCTCCGCGACGGCATCGAGAACCTGTTGCCCGCCAAGGAGAACGACGTCGACGGACCGCTGTCCGGCACGGTGTTCAAGGTCGAACGCGCGCCGGGTGGCGAGAAGATCGCCTACGTGCGGCTGTTCTCCGGCAGTGTCGCCGTCCGCGACAAGGTCCCGCTCGGTGATCGCGAAGGCAAGGTCACCGCGATCAGCGTCTTCGACAACGGCTCGGCCGTGCCGTCGGGGTCGGCCGAGGCCGGACGGATCGCGAAGCTGTCCGGGCTCGACGTCCGGATCGGTGACATGCTCGGGGTCCCGCGAAAGCACGCGACACGGGCCCTGTTCTCGCCGCCGACACTGGAGACCGTCGTCTCCCCGGTGCACCCGGCCGATCGCGGTCCGCTGCATCAGGCGCTCACCTGGCTCACCGAACAGGACCCGCTGATCGGCCTGCGGCACGACGAGGTCCGGCAGGAGACTTCCCTTTCACTGTACGGAGAAGTACAGAAGGAGGTCATTCAGGCGACGCTCGCGGACGAGTACGGCATCGACGTCACGTTCAGCGAGACGACCACGATCTGCGTCGAACACGTCTCCGGTACCGGATCGGCGGCCGAGCTCATCGGCAAGGCGCCCAATCCCTTCCTCGCGACGGTCGGACTGCGCGTCGAGCCCGGTCCACCGGGGAGCGGGGTCGTGTTCCGGCTGGAGGTCGAACTCGGCTCCATGCCGTACTCCTTCGTCAAAGCCGTGGAGGACACGGTGAAGGAGACGCTGCGCGAGGGCGTCCACGGCTGGGAGGTGCTCGACTGCGTGGTGACGATGACGCATTCCGGGTACTACGCCAGGCAAAGCCATGCCCACGGCACCTTCGACAAGAGCATGTCCAGCACCGCGGGCGACTTCCGTAATCTGACGCCGCTGGTGCTGATGGCCGCGTTGCGCGAGGCCGGGACGACCGTGCACGAACCGATGCACCGGTTCACCCTCCAGGCCCCGGCCGACACGCTCGGCCCGGTCAACGCACTGCTGGCGCAGGCTCGCGCCACCCCGCGCGCGACGGTCACGAAAGGCGGGACGGCGGAGCTCGACGGCGAGATACCGGCGGCGAAAACCCATGAGGTGCACCAGCTTCTCCCTTCGGCTACTCGGGGAGAGGGCGCGATGGAGACCGCCTTCCACGGCTACCGGCCCGTCCGGGGAGCGGTGCCGTCACGGTCGAGGACCGACAACAACCCGTTGGAACGCAAGGAATACCTGCTGCGCGTGCTGCGGCGCGTCTGAAAGAGTGGAGAACGTCATGGTTTCACGGCTCGGGGTCAGGATCCCGCGCGAACTACCGGCCGCCCGGCTGGCCGGTCTGGCCCGTCGCGCGGAACAGGAAGGCCTGGACGAGGTTTGGATCGTCGAGGACTGCTTCTACGCGGGCGGCATCGCCACGGCGGCGACGGTGCTGGCGGCGACCGAGAAGATCACCCTCGGCATCGGCATCATGCCCGCCGTGGCGAGGAACCCGGCCATTGTCGCGATGGAGATCGCGGCGCTGGCGGAGCTGCACCCGGGCCGGCTGATCGCCGGGTTCGGGCACGGGGTGCCGAGCTGGATGCGGCAGATCGACGCGTGGCCGAAGTCCGCGCTGGCCGCGTTCGAGGAGACGCTGACGGTCGTGCGGCGGCTGCTGGCCGGTGAGCGGGTTTCCTTCGAGGGCAAGCACGTCCGGCTCGACGAGGTCGAACTGGAGTTCCCGCCCGCGGTGCCGCCGAAGCTGATCGCCGGTGTCCGCGGCCCGAAGTCCCTCGCGGCGGCGGGCCGGGTGGCCGACGGGACGCTCCTGGCGGAACCGGCGACGCCGGAGTACGTCCGCGCGACGCGGGAGCTCATCGGCGTCGAGAGCCACACGATCGCCGCCTACAACTGGCTGGCCCTCGACGACGATCCCGAACGGGCCCGCGAGCGGGCGCGGTCCGACGTCGCGTCCGCGATCGGCCCGAACTCCGGCCCGGCACTGGAGCCGCTGGACTTCGGCGCCGAACTGCTGGCCGAGGTCGCCGCCACGGGTGACGACCGGGCCGAGCTGGCCAGGCGCCTGCGTCCGGAGTGGATCGACAGGCTGAGCGTCAGCGGCCCGCTCGACAGCTGTGTCGAGCGGATCCGCGCGCTGTACGCGGCCGGGACCGAATCCGTCGTCCTGCTCCCCTTGCTCGGCGAGCCGGAGGAAGAGTCCTTCGCGGCGGCGGGCCGGATCGCGGCCGCCCTACGCGGCTGACCAACCGCATTCAGAGGACTAAACGCGTTGCGACCGAACGCAATTAGTCCTCTGAATGCGGTCCGCCGCGCGAGCCGATCAGAACGGGTGCTCCATCCACACGTTCGCCTCCACGTAGACCCCGCAGTCCCGCTCGACGTTCGCGTGCACCGGCGCGATCCCGCCGGGGATCACGTTGTCGCCGTCGACGAGGTTGACCCCGCTCCACTCCTTCCAGTCCGCGATCGAGCCCGAGATGGTCACGGCGAACGGGCAGATCTTGATCATCCGCGCGCCGAGCCGTTCGTGGGTCCGCAGCCAGCGGTCGGCGAACAGCCCGTCCTCGCGACGCCGCAAGGCGTACTCCTCCATCGGGACGTCCGGTTCGTCCTCCTTGCCGATCGGGCGCACCGAGACGATCAGCCGCTTCAGCCCCGTTTCGGCCGCCCGCGCCTTGAGTGCCTTCAGCATCGGCGTCGACAGCCCGGTCCCTCGCATCTTCGGCGCCACAACAACTTCCAGCGCGCACAGGGTGTCCGGCGCGCGGCCGTCCATGAGATCCTGCGCCGCCCACTGGATGGCCTCGTCCCAGCCGTGCGCCGGCAGTTCGTGGCGATCGTCGGCGGGATAGGTCAGCGGGACCGACAGCGCCCGCGCGATCGGCACGCCGTCGTCGTCCAGCGCGATCAGGAAATACCGGGACCAGTGCCGCAGCAACCGCTCCGGGGTGATGATCTTCCCGCTGAACCCGGCGTAGATGAACTCACCGCCGACGTCACCGAGATTCAGCGCGGGATCGAGGAGATCGGGACGGGACGCAAGATCGACGATTCGCATGCCGCCCAGTCAACCGAGCCGGAGATCACCGGCGATAGCTGCTTCCGGGCGATGATCAAGCCAGCTGACGCGGCGTGGTCTGCAACCGAGAGAGGACGTCGGTGAGCCTGCCCGCGGCCACGTCCCATTCCTCGAGGACGCTGCTCCGCGCGAGCGCCGCCGTGCGCAGCGAATGACGGAGCTCGGCGTCGAGCGACCAGCGCAGCAACGCCGTCGCGAGCGCCGACGGGTTGTTCGGCGGCACCAGCATTCCGGGCACCCCGCCGCCGGGCGCCGTGCCGAGCGCGTCGTGCGCGCCCGCGGTGTCGGTGGCCACCACGGGGATCCCGCGCGCCAGTGCCTCGGCGACGACCAGTCCGGACGTGCCGCCGCGGGCGGGCAGGACGAGCAGATCCGCGCCGTCGTAGACCAGATCGAGGTCGTCCGGCGGCCGGATGAGGCTGATCCGGGACCCGAGCCCGAGCCGTTCGACCGTCCAGCGCAGTTCGTCGACGTACGCGGGATCATGATGCGTCGCCCCGGCGAACACGCATTTGAACGCCAGTTCGTCGACCGTCGAGAGCGCCCGGATGAGCACGTCCTGCCCATGGCGCGCGGTCATCGGGGCGAGGCAGAGCAGCCGGGACACTCCATCGGCGCCGGCGGCGAGCGGGGCCGCGTCCGTGCCGGGTGTCGCGACGTAGACGCGAGTGGGGTCGAGGTCGTGCCGGTCGATCAGCTGCCGCGCGAGCCACGGGCCGGTGGCGACGATCATGCCCGCCAGCCGCAGCGTCTCCCGTTCGCACGCGTCGAGTTCGGCGGCCTGCGCCGGGGCGAGCGCGGGGTCGTCGGCGAGCGGCCGGTGGACCAGGACGGCCAGCCGCAGCCGCCGGGCGTGCGGGACCACGATCTCCGGGACCCCGCAGGCGACCAGGCCGTCGATGAGGACGACGGTGTCGTCGGGCAGCGCGGCGAGCGAACGGGCCAGTCTCGACCGCGACAAGGCCCCCGGCATCGGCCATTCGCCGGCGATCGGCAGTTCGAGCAGCGGGAGGCCGGTGGCCGGGAGGTTCTGGCACATGCGGCGGTCGTACTCACCGCTGGTGTCCTCGGCTTCCCCCGGCAGGACGAAGACGACCGGTTCGGTCACGCGGACATTCGAGGTGAACACGGTTACCTCCTGATGCGGGCGCCTTACTAGGGGACACGGATCCGGCGCCCGCCCGGTTCACCTCGTGAGTGACAAACTTTTCACCCGCCGACCCGGGCGATCGCCGCCACGATCTCGTCCCGCAGCCCGGCGCCGACCGCGATGGTGGCCGCCGACCGCACCGTGTGATCGCCGCCGTCGGTGTCGACGACCACTCCCCCGGCCTCGCGCACCAGCAGAACCCCCGCCATCGTGTCCCACGGTTTGTTGGCGAGGATGACGCTCGCGTCGAGTTTGCCGTGCGCGACCCAGGCCAGGTCGATCGCCGCCGAGCCGAGGAACCGGACCCGCTGCACGCGGCCGCCGAGTTCGGCCAGCAACGCCATCCGGACGCGGTTC
Organism: Amycolatopsis azurea DSM 43854; assembly: GCF_001995215.1. GTDB lineage: Bacteria > Actinomycetota > Actinomycetes > Mycobacteriales > Pseudonocardiaceae > Amycolatopsis > Amycolatopsis azurea. The sequence goes on along the minus strand of NZ_MUXN01000012.1, from coordinate 111,560 downwards.
TTGACCTCCGCCTCCTCGCCGACAGCGAAGTCGCCGATGCTCACGATCGCGTCGGACAGCTTCGTCGCCTTCGACGCGGTGAGACGTTCTTCGCCCGCGTACGCGCCCTGGCCCTCGGCGGCGGTGTAGGTGACATCGAGGAACGGCAGGGAGATCGCCGCGACCGTGCTCTTCAGCCCGTCGACGAGCCCGAGCGAAACGCCGCACAGCGGGATGCCGCGCGCGAAGTTCGCCGTGCCGTCGACCGGGTCGAGCGCCCACCACAGGTCTTCGTTGCCCTCGTGGCCGCGTTCCTCGCCGAGAATGCCGATCTCCGGGGTTTCGCGCGCCAGGAATTCGCGGACGGCGTCCTCGACGGCCAGGTCGACGTCGGTCACCATGTCGCGATCACCTTTGGCGGCAACGGAAAACGACGTCATCGAGTGGATGATCCCGGTGGCCTTGGCGACGGCCTCGCGGGCGACGGACAACAATGCGGCGTGGTCGGTCATGTGGGTACCGTAGCCCGGTGAACCTGTTCCCGACGGCCACGACGGCCGACGAGCGCGCCCGGGGCGCCGACGTCGCGGTGCTGCCCGTCGGCAGTTTCGAACAGCACGGCGCCCACCTCCCACTCGCCACCGACGCGGTGATCGCGACGACGATCGCCGACGCCGTCGCCTCGGCGTACCCCGTGCTGCGGCTCCCGCCGATCACGATCGGCTGTTCGCACGAACACGCGGACTGGCCGGGGACGGTCAGCATCTCGGCAGCGACGCTGTACGCCGTGGTGAACGACGTCGCCGCCTCGCTGCGCCGGTCCGGCGTGCCGAAACTGGTGCTGGTGAACGCGCACGGCGGCAACTACGTCCTGTCCAACGTGGTCCAGGAGTCGACGTCGCCGATGGCGCTCTTCCCCGGCGTCGAGGGCTGGCAGGCGGCGCACGACGCGGCCGGGCTGGAGACATCGCTGGACAGCGACATGCACGCCGGGGAACTGGAGACTTCCCTTTTGCTGCACGCCCATCCGTCGCTGGTCCGGCCCGGTCACGCGGACGCGGACCACCTGGCCGACGATCGGCGGCATCTGCTCACGGTCGGGCTGCGGCCGTATTCGGAGTCCGGCGTGGTGGGACGGCCTTCGCTGGCGACGGCCGAAAAAGGACGGCTCGTGCTGGCGTCACTGGTGGAGAGCTTCGGGGAGACCCTGGCCGCGCTCGCTTGAGTCGATCAGGTCCAGATGCGGCAGGAAGTGGTGCATCCGTTCCTGTTTCGTCCGTAGATAGCGCAGGTTCTCGTCGTTCGGCGTCACCAGCAGCGGCACCCGCTCGCTGATCCGCACGCCGTGCCGCTTCAGCTGGTCGACCTTCGTCGGGTTGTTGGACAGCAGCCGCACCGAGCGCACCCCGAGATCGGTCAGGATCGCCGCCGCCGCACGGTAGTCGCGCGCGTCCACCGGCAGCCCGAGCGCGATGTTCGCCTCGACGGTGTCGAGCCCTTCGTCCTGCAGCCGCATCGCCTTCAGCTTCGCGAGCAGGCCGATGCCGCGCCCTTCGTGTCCTTGGGCGTACACGAGGATTCCGGCGCCCTCCTCGACGATCGCCCTGAGCGCGGCGGCCAGCTGGTCTCCGCATTCGCAGTGCATCGAGCTGAACACGTCACCGGTCAGGCATTCCGAATGGACCCGTGCGAGCGTGCCGAATCCCTCGATGTCGCCGTGTGCCAGCGCCATCTGCTCGATTCCGTCGGCGTCCAGATATCCGTACGCGCGGAAAACGCCGTACCGGGTCGGCAGCCTGGTCTCCACCACTCTCTCTACGGTCATCGCGTGTCTCCTGTCTGTACGGGTGTCCTTGCCGCGAAGCGCGGTGCGGCCGGTGTGCGGGTCTTGACGGAGCCGAGGAGCAGTACGCCCGCTCCGGGAAGGCTGGCGACGAGCGCGAGCACGCCGTAGACGACGGCCACGGTGACACCCTGCGCCGAACCGAGCCCGGCCGCGCCGAACAGCAGCGCGCAGACGCCTTCGCGCGGTCCCCAGCCGCCGATGTTCAGCGGCAGTCCCATCGCGAGCAGGGCGAGGATCATCAGCGGCAGCAGGTCGCCGATCGGCGCGGTGACCCCGGCCGCCCGCGCGGCGACGACGAACAAGGTGAGATGACCGGCCAGCGTCGCCACCGAAAGCAGGCTCACACCGGGCCAGGTCTCCCTGGTCAGCAGGCCCAGCCGGACGTCGGCGAGGGTGACGGCGAACCCGCGCCGCCACTTCGATCCACTGTGGATCCAGTGCTTCCCCGCCGTCATCCCGGTGACGACGGCCGCGAGAGCGAGCACGACGACCACGATCCCGGCGACCATGACGACCCCGTCGATCGGCGGCGGCACCACGGACGGCAGGCCGAGCACGACGGCGACCGACGCGCCGATCAGCACGATCTGCCCGGCCGTCCGCTCCAGCACCACCGCGCGGACGCCGCGCAGGACGTCACCGGCGCCGCGGCCGTGCTGCACGGCGCGGTCGACGTCGCCGAGCACCCCCGCCGGCAGGACACCGTTGAGGAACAACGCGCGGTAGTACTCGCCGACAGCGCGCGGCAGCGACAACTTCAGGCTGAGCCGGCGCGCGACCAGGCACCAGCGCCAGGCGCTGAAAACCGTGGTGGCGAAACCGATCGCGAGTGCCGCGGCGACACCGCCGGCGTCGACCTCGCGGAGTCCGTCCAGGAACGCGCGCGTGCCGAGCTGCCGGACGAGCACCCCGAGGATGACGAGCGCGCCGAGAATCCTCAGCCAGGGCCAGAGTCGCTTCACGACGGCACCACCAGGAGATCTTCGTGCTGGATCGTCGCGTTCAGCTCGCCCGCCGCACACTGCGCGAGCCGCCACTGGAGGTAGGCGTCACCGTCGTGCGCGAGTTCCGGCCGCTGCTCGCAGGCGGCGCCGACCCAGCCGGTGAGCCATTCCGCGGTGAGCGCGGCCTGATCCGCTCCGAGCCGCCACGGGCTCGGGGCGCGCCGCGCGGTGGCGCCGAGCCGTTCGAAGACGCCGAACGCGACGTCCACCGCGTCCGGGCCGAGCAGCCACCGGCCGTTGGTGACCCGGCGCTGGTGCGCGTTGAAGGCGTCGGAGACCTCGATGTCGAACTTTTCCTTGGGCGACAACACGACCCGGCCGGAAACACTCAACGTGAACAGGACCGCGCACCCCGCCTCGACACAGGCCTCGGCGAGCCGCGACATCTCCTCGGCGGTGAGCAGGTCGAGCAGCGCCGACGCCGCCACGAGCGAGGTCCCGGCGAGGTCCTCCGCGCGCAGCTCGGTGATGTCACGTTCTTCGGTGACGACGGTGACCTCGCTGCCGTCCAACGCGTGCCCCGGACGGCTGGTGCGGGCCAGCGCGTGGGTGAGCAGTTCGGGATCGCGGTCGTGCAGGATCCAGCGCTGCCTGCCGGGCAGTCGCCTGGCCAGCCAGCGGCCGAGCGAACCGGTCCCGCAGCCGAGGTCCCGGACGACGACCTCGTCCTGACCGCGCAGGAACGCTCGCACCGGCTCGACCAACTCGGTCGCACGGGCGGCGGCGTCGGCGTCTTCGCGCAGCTGAAGCCAGCTCGGGGCGTATTTGGTCATGCCGCCGTCCTTTCGCTCGACAGCACGGCGGCGACACCGCGGGCCGTCTCGTCCCAGCCGGTCAACGTCTCGCGGCGAAGGCGGGCGGAGGCGCGAAGCCGGTCTCGCAGGTCAGGTTCGGTGAGCCAGCGGCGAAGGGCCTTCGCCAGCGCGCTGACGTCCTCGCCCGGAACGAGCAGCCCGGGCACACTCCCGTCGGGCGACCGGCCGAGCGTGTCCGGCAAGGCGTCGACCGCGGTCGCCAGCACGGGGATGCCGTGCGCGAGCGCCTCGGTGACGACCATGCCGTAGGTCTCCGCGCGCGAAGGCAGCACGAGGAGGTCCGCGGCCGCGTACGTCGCTTCGAGCGCCTCACCGGACCTAGGGCCGGTGAGGGTGAATCGGTCGCCGAGGGTGTGCCGCCGCAGGCGTTCGACGTAGCGGGTTTCGCGGCGGATGGCACCGACGCATTCGCAGCTCCACGGGAGGTCCACGAGCGACTTCAACGCGTCCGCGAGCAGGCCCTGGCCTTTGCGCGGAGTCACGTTGGCGACACAGACCAGGTGCGTCCCGTCCAGGCTCCCCGAAGCGACTTCGGCCTTGTCGACGCCCGGTGGGACGACGTGCACGCGGTGCGGGGCGAGGTCGTGGTGCTCGACCAGCCGTCGCGCCGCCCAGTCGCTGGTCGCGACCACGGCCTCGACGGCGCCGAGCGTCTCCCGCTCCAGCCTGTCGAGTTCGGCGGCGAGCGAAGGCGAAAGCCCGGTTTCGTCGGCCAGCGGCAGGTGCACCAGCACCGCGAGCGACAGCCGCCGCGCCGCGGGCACGATCACCTCGGGCACCCCGCAGGCGACGAGTCCGTCGAGCAGGACCACCGAACCGGCGGGCAGCTCGGCGAGTTTGCGTGCCAGGACTTTGCGCGCCTCGTTGTCGGGCCGCGGCCAGTTCCCGCGCACGGCGATCTCGTGGACGTCGACGCCCGTCGCGGCGAGCCCGTCGCACAGCCGTCTGTCGTAGACGTTTCCGCCACTGGGCGCGCTGAGGTCGTCGATGTCGCCGGGCAGGACGACGTGGAGGCCGTTCACAGCGCACGCTCGTAACTCGCCCACGCCACATGGGATTCGTGCAGCGAGACGGTGATCCCTTCGAGCCCGCGCGCACCCTCACCGAGCGCTCCCGCGTGGACACGGCCGGCGAGCCTGTCGGCGATGACCTTGGCGAGGAACTCGGTCGAGGTGTTGATCCCGGCGAACTCGGGCACGTCGTCGAGGTTGCGGTAGTTCAGGTCGGCGAGTACCGCCTTGAGCTCCTCGGTGGCCTTGCCGATGTCGACGACGATGTTGTCCGAGTCCAGTTCGGACCGGCGGAACGTCGCGTCCACCACGAAGGTCGCGCCGTGCAGGTTCTGCGCGGGTCCGAAGACCTCGCCGCGGAAGCTGTGGGCCACCATGACGTGGTCTCGGACGGTGATGCTGAACAACGGACCTCCCGGATCGTGCCCTAACGCGTGTCCTCCATCTGATAGGTGACACGGAGGCAGAGCGTTCCTGGTTCATTCGCGGCCAGACGCGGCAGCACGTCCGGTAGTTCATGGAACCTGCATTCCCCGCTGACCAGCACACTAAAGACGGGGTCCGACAAAATTTGCAAAGAGAGCACCAAGCGGTCGCGATAGCTTCGGTTCATGCGGCGAGCGGGCGAGACCGTGCCGACCTGGCTGCAGCGGATCGCCAGCCGTCGTGAGTGGAAGTTCTCACCGAGCGGAACGCTGATCCGGCGGTCGCCGTACCAGCTCAGCTCGATGACCTCACCCTCCGGCGCGAGGAGTTCCAGCGAACGAGCGAGCCCCGCTTCGCTCGCGCTGGCGTGCACGACGAGGTCGCAGTCGCCCAGCGCGTCCTCCGGCGTCGAGAAGTCGACGCCGAGCGCTTCGGCGACCTTCGCGCGTTCCGGGTCGACGTCGATCAGCTGCACCCTGGTCGCCGGGAAACCGGACAGCAGCTTCGCGACGCTGCTGCCCACCATCCCGGCGCCGACCACGGCGATCCGGTCGCCGAGTTTCGGCGACGCGTCCCAGACGGCGTTGACCGCGGTCTCGATCGTCCCGGCGAGGATCGCGCGCTCCGGCGGCACCCCGAGCGGCACCGGCGTGACGGCCGACGCCGGGACGACGTAGCGCGTCTGATGCGGGTACAGGCAGAAGACGACCTGCCCGACCAGGTGCTCCGGGCCCTGTTCGACCACGCCGACGTTGAGGTAGCCGTACTTCACGGGCCCCGGGAAGTCGCCCTCCTGGAACGGCGCGCGCATGGCCACACGTTGGTTCACCGGGACCTCGCCGCGGAAGACGAGCGTCTCGGTGCCCCGGCTCACGCCGCTGCACAGGGTACGGACCAGCACCTCGCCGTCGCCGACCGGAGGGAGCGTGACGGGCCTGAGCTCGCCGTCACCGGAACCACTGAACCAGAAAGCGCGTTCCATCGTGTCCTCTCATGCCGGACCCTGGAGACGGGGTCGCCGTCACCATAACGAGGAGGCCTCGTGATCAACCCCGGTATTTTCCTGGGGGTCCTCGTCCAGCTGGCGTTGCTGGGGACGCTGGACGCCGTCGCCGGACTGGGCCCGCTGGGCTGGCTCGCCGGAGCGGCCTACGGCATCGCCGTGGGCGGATTCCTGACCTACGGCCTGAACCGGAGCACCGCGCGCTCCCTGGGTCCGGCCGACGCCGTCACGCTCGCCCGGTCCGGGCTGGTCGGCTGTGTGACCGCGCTCGTCGTCGACACCGCGGGGCGGGAGATCGTCACGATGGTCGTCATCGCCTCGGTCGCGCTCGCACTGGACGCCGTCGACGGCCAGGTCGCGCGCCGCACCGGGACGGCGTCGCCGCTCGGCGCGCGCTTCGACATGGAGGTCGACGCGTATCTGATCCTGATCCTGAGCGTGGTCGTCGCGCAGTCGCTGGGCCCGTGGGTGCTCACGATCGGCGCGATGCGCTACGTCTTCGTCGCCGCGAGCAGGCTGTGGCCGTGGCTGAACACTCCGCTGCCGCCGAGCATGGCGCGCAAGACGGTCGCGGCGGTGCAGGGCATCGTGCTGGTCGCGGTGGCCTCGACGGTACTGCCGCTCTGGGCCGGTTTCGTGGTCACGCTGGGCGCGCTGGGGCTGCTGACGTGGTCCTTCGGCCGCGACACGTGGTGGCTGCTGGAGCAGCACGCCTTCGGCACCGCTCGCCGCGTCGCGGCCGACGTCGCGTGATCAGGCGTACTGAGCTTCGCCGTTCCCGAACGACCAGTTGACCAGATCGGTCTCGGTGATCGTGACGAGCACGTTCCGCGGCTCGGCCCCCGCGTACTCCTCGGCGAGTTCCGCGATCCGCCGGTACAGCGATTTCTTCTGCTCGTCAGTGCGTCCCGGCCGCATGGTGATCGCGACGAACACGATCCCATCGTCGCGGTGGATCCCCAGGTAGTCGTCGTATTTCAGGGTGGCCTGCCCGTTGAGGACCTGGAACCGGTCGTCGGCCGGGATGCCGAGCGTTTCGACCATCGCGTCGTGGACCGCGTTGCCGAGGGCTTCGAGCTTGCCGGTCCCGATGGCGTCGATACGGACGAAGGGCATGTCAGTTCTCCTTGGTGGCGAGCAGGCCGAGTGCGCCATCGACGGCTTTCGCGAACACGTCCGGGGATCCGGCGGCGCGGGCGAGGACGTAACCGCCCTGCAGCACCGCGACCAGCGCGGTCGCCGTGGCGAGCGGGTCGAGCGCCGGGTCGAGCTCGCCGGCCGCGCGGCCCTCGTCGAGCAGTCCGGCGAGACGGCCGGTGAGCCAGCCGAAGGTCTCCTCGACCGGCTTTCGCAGGTCCGCGTCGGCCATCACTTCGGGATCCTGGGTGAGCTTGCCGACCGGGCAGCCCTTGAGGACGTCGCGCTCGCGGCGCAGGTAGACCGTGATCCGCTCAACGACCGTACCCGGCCCGGCGAACTCGGCCTCCGCCCTGGCCCGCAGGTCTTCGGCGTTGCGGCCGATCGCGGCGAGCGCGAGTCCGGACTTGCCCTGGAAGTGGTGGTACATGCTGCCCTGACCGGCGCCGGAGCGCTCCTGGATCGCCTTCGGGCTGGTGCCGACGTACCCGCGCTCCCACAGGAGCTCGCGAGTGCTCTCGATGAGCCGTTCCCTCTTGTCCATACCCCGACCGTACATACTAGTAGGTACAGAGACAACCCGATGCGGCGGGAGCAAGGGACCTTTGCTATCACTTTCCCGGAAAACCCCAGCTCAGCGCCCCGCAGGTACCGAGACTGCCGCCTTTAGTCCTCTGAATGCGACAAGGGGCACAGGTCGAGCCTGGGTCGGGTCGGTCGTGAGTGGCAAGTCGCGTTCTAACGCTATTTGCCACTCACGACCACCTATACCGACGCTGTCCGGCGACCCGCAGCGTCGCGAAAGCCACGTTCGCAACCTTCAACGTTGTGAACGTGGCTTTCACAACGTCCTCCCGCCACCCCGCCCGCCAACCACCCCGCATTTAGTCCTCTAAATGCGGCAGGGCAACCTCCCAGCGCAGGCCGTGAAGGCCACTGAGGCTTGTGTGACGCCCGAGGCTCCCGAGGCTCCCAAGGCGATTCGGCGGTCCGTGAAGGACTCCTTGAGGGACCCAGAGTCCCTCAAGGAGTCCTTCACGGACTCAAACGCAATTAGTCCTCTAAATGCGGGAGAGCGCGGGGTCAGGAAGGCGTCGAGTCCGAGCCGAGCCGCTCCCACTCCCGGTCCCACGCCGCCAGCCGCACCCGGTTCAGCAGCCGCAGCGCGACCAGGTACCCCGACACCAGCAGCGTCACCGCGATCAGCCACACCCCCACCCCGACGCCGACCCCCGTGCCGGCCGCGTCCAGCGGCATCACCGGAGCGGCGACGACGGCGTCGGACTCGTCGAGCCACACGGTCACCCTGTCACCCGCCGAAGCGCCGAGATCGGCGGTGGCGAGCCCCTCCCGAACCGCACCGTCCGACAGCTCCCAACGGGCGGGCACGCGAGCGGTTTCGGTGGAAGGCGTCCCGTTGACACCGATCCGCGACGGCGGAGCGTCTTCGAGCAGGACCGCGTCCGTCGAGTGACGCGTGGCGGCCTCGAAGACCGAGCGCGCCATCATGGTCGCGTAGGCCTCAGAACCGGCCGCGGCGGCCAGCGGGACGCCGAGCAGCGCCGCCAGGACGCCGCCGACGATGATCGCCGCCTCGATCCGGTCGGTGATCCTGGCGAGCGGGTTCCGGCCGGGATGGATGCGGCGCCACAGGAAAACGAACGACACGACGAGCCTCCTTCACCGGTTCCCCACCGACAAGACTGCGTCGCGAAGAGCCGGAGTGATAGGAGGCTTTGGTCCCGTCGACGGCGAGGAACGATCTCACCCGGGACACGGACGCGGCGTCCGCCCGGTTCACCGCACGACGTGCGGGTACGCGGACTTCAGCTCCGCCAAGGGACCCGGCGGCGCCACCAGTGGCCCTTTCGCCCAATCGCAACCGAGGTCGTGCAGCACCTTCAACTGCTGCGCGGTCTCGACCCCCTCGGCGACCACCACGAGGTCGACCGCGTGCGCCATCGCCATGATCCCGGCGACGATCGGCTCGGCGTCGCTCGACAGCCCGAGGTCGGCCACGAACGACCGGTCGATTTCGATCACGTTCAGATCGAGCCTGCACAGCTGGGCGAGCGAGGAGTACCCGGCGCCGAACCGTTCCGCGGTCACCCGGACTCCGGTCTTCCGCAGCGCGTCGACGGCGTCGGACGCGTCCTTCAGCGCCGTCTCGTCGACGTCGAGACTCAGGTCCCGCGGCCCCAGCCCCGCCTCCTCCAAAGTTGTCTGAACCACTTGCAGCAACGTGGGATCGCCCAGTTGGCGGACCGAAAGGCTCACATTCACATTACAGTGCACACCATGATCGGCACGCCATCGCGAGATCTCGCCGGCGGCCTTGGCAAGGACTTTCGCACCGATGATCGTCAAAAGATCGCCGTCGTCGGCGATCTCCGCCAATTCCGCCGGATCGATCGATCCCCGGACGGGGTGTTCCCACCGGGACTTCGCCTTCACGGCGACCATTTCGCCGGTCCGCAAATCGACGACGGGCTGATAAACGGTCTCGACCAGGCCATCCGCGACGGCGTTCCGGAGATCCTGCTCCAGTGCGAATCGGTCCCGCACCCGTTTCCGCATGCCCGGCTCATAGAAGGCATAGCGGCCTGGTCCGAATGTTTTCGCCTGATACATCGCCAGATCGGCGTCTTCCAGCAATTCGTCCGCACTGCGGCTGTCGCCGGGTTCGGCGATCACTATTCCGATACTCGTATTTATATGCAGTTCGCGGCCGTGCACCGTGAGCGATTCCGCGAGATGTCGCTGAAGGTGATCGGCCAGCGCCCGCACCTCGGCGGCTTCGGTATAACCGGTGGTGATGACCAGGAACTCGTCCCCGCCGAGCCGTCCGACCAGGTCCGAGGGGCCGGCGGCGGCCCGCAGCCGGTCGCCGATGATGCGCAGCACCTGGTCCCCGACGGTATGACCGAGCGAATCGTTGATAATCTTGAACTTGTCGAGGTCGATGAACATCACGGTGGCCGTGCGGGCCGGATCGGCGATCGTGCGGCGCAGCCGGTCCAGCGCGAGCGTCCGGTTCGCGAGCCGGGTCAGCGGATCGTGAGTGGCCTCGTAGGCCAGCCGCTCGCTGATCGCCCGCCGTTCGGTGATGTCGGCGAAGGACGTCAGCACCGACGGCACGCTCTGCCCGGGCGCCATCAGCGGGCCGGAGGTCAGCGAAAGCCAGCGGTGCGCACCGTCGCGCCGCCGCACCTGCACGACCCGCCCGGTCTCGACCTTCCCGGACCGCCGCACCCGCGCGGACGGCAGATCCTCGACGGGCACCGGGGCGCCACTCTCGTCGTGCAGCCGCAGCGTCCGGCTCTCCAGGCCGACCAGGGAACCTTCCGGGACACCGGAGATCCGGTGCGCCGCGGAGTTGGCCAGGTCGATCCGCCCGCTGGGGCCGACCACCAGCACCCCTTCGTCGAGCGTTTCGACGACGGTGGCGAATTCGGCCTCGGCCCGGCGCTGCGCGGTCTCGTCGGCGCACAGCAGCACGTAGCCGTCGAACATCTCGGCCGCGGAGACGCGCACCGCCAGCGCCGTGCCGTCGGCGCTGAAATGCGTCGCCTGCACGACACCGCCCGCCGCGACGACCTGCCGCGGGCTCATCGGCGCGCCGACGACCTCGGCCACCGGGACCCCGATGACCTGGTCGAGTTCGTGGCCGTAGACGGCCTCGGCCGCCGGGTTCCAGCTGGTCACCAGCCCGTCGGGCGAGGTCGCGATGATCGCGTCACTCGCGTGCCCGACCAGCGCGGCCTGGAACCGCAGCCCGGCCTCGGCGGCCTTCTGCATGGTCAGATCGCGCATGATCACCTGGTAGGCGGGTTCGCCCTCCCAGGTCGTCAGCACGGCCTGCGACTCGACGGTGACGCCGCGGCCGTCGAGGGTCCGCAGCGTCATTTCGGTCGGTTCGCTGAACGAGCCGGGCGACGCCAGCGAGCCGATCCGCGCCAGCAGCGCGTCCTGCGAACCGGTGTCGACCAGGTCCGTGATGTGCATCCCGATGAGCTCCGTCGACACCTTCGCGCCGACGAAGCGCATGGCGGCGGAGTTGACGAACACGATTTTGCCGCGCTGGTGGACACAGATCCCGTAAGGGCTCGCCTCGACCATCGTGAGATATTGCGTACCCAATGTCCCGCCGTCGGAATTTTGCTCCAAAAGGCGGTACCCCTGGCCGAGAAAGGCGAGCGCGGGTTCGCCGCGGTGATCCCTCTCGGCGGACAACTCGGTCAGCAGACGGACGAGCGAGGCGTGCCGGTCGGGTTCTCCAACCGTGCGGGTCGCGGCGCCGTTCGCTGGCGAGGAATCCTGATCCGAGGGCCGGTGGGTGTCGGGGGTCCCACCGTCGAGATCGTCAGGATCCATCTGATCCAAACCCCCTACTCGACTGATGTAGCTTCCGATTAGATCACTAAATCGACGTAGCCGTCCTCCTCGGACAGCTGATCGGTGCGGCTATTCCACCCCAGCGTTGACTGAATGTAGTTGAAGGGAAACACGTGCGGACCAAAACAGACATCTGCGGCATCGGCGCCGTAACCGCCTACGGCTGGGGGCGCGAATCGCTGTGGGAGGGCCTCGCCAGTGGTGTGCCCTGTGCCCAGTTCGCCGAAGGCTTCGGGGAGACCCCGGATCTGCCGGGCTGGGTCGCACACATCGCCGAGGGTGGCAGATCCAGGGACGGCAGTCTGCACGCCCGCGCTTTGCTCGCGGCGGCACGCGAGGCGATCGAAGACGCCGGCGCCCGGGGCTGGTCACCCGGACGACGGGTCGGCGTCATCGCCGGCGGCGTCCGCGAGGACCTGCGGAGCTGGGACAGGCTCACGGAGATGGGCGACCAGCTCATGTACCGGCGCGAGTTCATCGGCATGATGCCCTCGACGCCGATCGCCTCGCTGATGTCGGAGTTCGGTTTCCACGGCCCGTCGGTGACCTTGTCCGCCATGTGCGCGACCGGCAGCGCCGCGACCCTCACCGCGAAGATGTGGCTGGACGCGGGTATGGCCGACGACGTCGTGGTGCTCACCACCGATCTGTCCGCGACCAGGCCGGTGGTCCGCAACTTCGTGCACTGCGGCGTGGCGATCACCGACGTGCCGCCGCTGGAGGCGTGCCGTCCTTTCCAAGAGGGCACAATGGGTTTCACCTTCTCCGAGGCCGCGGTCGCGGTGGTGCTCACCCAGCGGAAGACCGACGCGTACGCGACCGTGCTCGGCGGCGCCATGACCCACGAAGCGCACAACGCGATGGCGCTCGACCCCGATCCGACGACCGCGATCACGGCGGTGACCGAGGGACTGGAGAACGCGAATGTCTCCGCCTCGGACATCCGCTACGTGAACGCGCACGGGACGGGCACGAAACTCTGCCACCGCACGGAATCCCAGATCCTCGAGACGGTCTTCCCCGGCAGCACCCGGATCTATTCGATCAAACCGCTGACCGGGCACAGCCAGTCGAGCAGCGCGCTGACCGAGATCGCGGCGAGCTGCCTGGCGGCGGAGCACGACCTGATCCCAGCGCCGAAACCGGTGGCCGACGGGCATCCGCAGCTACTGGAAGGACCGACGCGGCCGGAAAGCGGGCTCACCGTCAAGACGTCGATCGGGATGGGGGGTTACGTCACCTCCGTCGTGCTGGACACCGCGTAGACGGCCAATTCGATAACACATAGTCTCAACGTCGTCACGAACCGTCATTTCCCGTGCTCACCTGGTCGATACTCCCGAGTAGCGACAACGCACCGAGCACGGAGGCGACCATGAGCGCGCGAACGGCATCAGACAATCTCGTCCGCAACTACCTGTTCCTGCGGCGCGCCATAGGTTTCCTCGGGATCGGGCTGCCCGTCGTGCTGATCTTCGGGAAGCTGGTCGTCGACGGCGGCGGCCTGCTCAACTCGATCAGCGGGTACTACTACTCGGGAATGCGTGACGTCTGGGTCGGCGTCATGTGCGCCATCGGCGTCTTCCTGTTGTCCTATCGGGGTTACGGCCGGATCGACGACGTCGCCGGGAACGTGGCGGCGGTGGCCGCGGTCGGGGTCGCGCTCTTCCCCACCACGCCCGCGAACGGCGATCGCACCGACGTGCTCATCGGCTACCTCCATCTCGGCTTCGCCGCCGTCTTCTTCCTCACCCTGGCGTTCTTCTGCATCGTGCTGTTCACCAAGTCGGACAGCGAGATCCCCGGCACCCGCAAACCCGAACGGAACCGGCTGTACGTCGCCTCAGGCGTGATCATGCTGGTGTGCCTGGCCTTGATCGTGCTCTGCGGCCTCGTCTTCGACGACGAGACGCAGGCGCTCTACCCGGCGCTGTGGCTCGAATCGGTGGCGATCTTCGCGTTCGGTGTCGCGTGGCTCACCAAGGGCGGGACGCTGCTTCCCGACCGGACAGTGGCACCGGAGCCGACCGTGACGGCCTGACCAGTGGCGGAGCCGAGCGGATCAAGGTAAAGGAACCTTTATCATCGGCCGGGTCGTTGAGGCCTTATGACCGATCGCATCGCACTCCAGCTCGGCCGGCGCGATCTGCTGGTGGTCGCGGGGATTCCCGGGGCCGGGAAGACCACACTGCTGTCCAGGGCGGCGACCGGCTCGATACCGGTGCTCGATTCCGACCAGGTCCGCGCCCGGTTGCGCGAACGCCTGCCCGCCGCGCTGCCCTACCGGTGCTACCGGCCGGTGGTCCACGGGTGGCACCGCGCGCGGGTCGTCCGGTTCGCGTTGGCGAACGGCGGCCCGCTGATCGTGCACGAGCCCTCGACCCGCGCGACGACCCGCGGGCTGCTGGCCCTGCTCGGCCTGGTGAGCCGCCGCCCGGTCCGGCTGCTGTGGCTCGACGTCTCCCCGGAGGAGGCCCGCGCGGGCCAGATCGCGCGCGGGCGCGTCATCCGGCGGCATTCGTTCGCCCGGCACGTCAAACGGGCCGGGAAGGTGCGCCGTGACCTGCGCGCAGGCTGGGTCCCGGCGGGCTGGCGCGGCGCGCGGATGGTGACCCGCGAGGGCACCGGGGCACTGCGGTTCGTCACCGACGAGGAGCCGGGAAGAGTCCGGCTCCTCTCGGTCGAGCGGCGCGCGGCCTAGGCCGTGTCTTCCTGGGCGCGCTGCCTCGCGCGGCGTTTTCCTTCGTGCATCGCCACGACGCGGGCGACCGGGATCGTGTGTCCCTGCTCGACGAGGCCGGCGGGCAGCGTCTGCGGCTCAGGCATCGAAGCGGCCCAAGGATCCTTGTCCCCCAATAAAGCGAGCGCCGTGGAGACGGTGAAATCGGCGGGGCGCACGTTCTCGAGATCGTCCCAGGCCACCGGGAACGACACCGGCAGCCCCGGCCGCAGCCGCGGGCTGTACGCCGCGGCGACGGTGTTGCCGCCCGCCCGCGTCGAATCGAGGTACACCTTTCCCTCGCGGTCTTCCACGATGTACGCGGTCGTCGCGACCGAAGGATCGACCTGTTCCGCACGGGCGGCGAGCGCGCGAGTGGCGGCCGCGACGTCTTCGAAGCCTTGTCCCGGCACCAGCGGGACGAAGATGTGCACTCCCTTGGAACCGCTGGTCTTCACCGCGCCGGTGAGCCCGAAATCCGACAGTGCCTGCCGCACCAGCCCGGCGGCCTTCACGACATGCGCGAAATCGTCCCCCGCGGGCGGGTCGAGATCCAGCACGAGATGAGTCGGACCGGCATCGGCGTCCACGGTCATCAACGGCGGATGGTATTCGACGGCGCGCTGGTTCGCGAACCACAGCAGGGTCCGGCGGTCGTCGCAGAGGGCGTACGACACCTGCCGCTTCGACGTCTCCGCCCACATCCCGTACCGCTTGACCCAGTCAGGCGTGTACTTGGGCAGGTTCTTCTGCATGAAGGGCCCTTGGCCGCGCAGAACGCGGATCACCGAAAGCGGCCGGTTTTCCAGCACCGGCAGGATGCGATCCGAGACGGCGTCCAGGTAATCCACGAGATCGCGTTTGGTCGCGCCCTCGAACAACGGCTGGTCGAGGTTGGTCAGCTTGACCCCGTCGCGCTCGTCATCGCTCATGGGGTGAGCCTGACACAAAAAAACTCATGAGTGGTAGGGACGGCTTTGACCGCCCCTACCGCTCACGAGTCCGAAACCTAGCTGATGTTGGCGTCGATGCAGGCGTAGAAGGCGTTCGCCGTGTCGTAGACGTTCCAGCGGGCGAGGATCTTGTGCCGCCCGCTCTGCTGCAGGTTCACGCTGTGCGTGACCGTGGCGCCCGGCTGCGCGCCGTTGTCGTTGACGGTGGCGACCTTCGCGCCGTCGACGAAGTACTCCCACGTGCTGGTGCGGTGGCGAGCCGTGATCGTCCACCGGAAGGTGGTGGTGCGACCGAGGGAATGCACCTGCCAGCCCTTGCCGTCGTTGTTGAGGTCCGAGAAACGGCCGACGCCGCCGTTACAGCTCATGAGACCCTTGGGGCCTTCGACACTTTGCGGTTCCCACTTGATGTCACCGCAGGAAACGGTGTTCTGGGCGCACTGCGCCTGCCTGCTCGCGGGCGAGGAAATGTAACCGTGCGCACTGGCGGTTCCCGCCGGGATCGCGACCAGAGCCGCCGGGACCATTGCCGCACCCGCCGCCAGGGTCAAAAGCCGTCGTTTGAAGCTCATTCCTACCCCTTTCCCATCTCAACACCCACCGGTGACTCGAGATTCCTGGGCCACAGCGAGCGAAAACCAATGAAGGTTGGGACCACACTCGCCGAAGCGCCGAGCTGGCGAATGTGGTCTAGACCATAATTGGTTCAGACGACTCGGTCAAGAGTAACCAACCGGGCACTTGGAGTCGTGAAGATCGAACAGGGGTTGTCAAGCCGTACGTTCAGCCCGCACCCAAACAGACGAACGGTCGCCGGAACGGATCAACGGCGACGGTGTCCGCCAAGGCCGTCGCCGGTCCGGCGCCTTCGGCGAGTCCGCGGTGGTAATCGTCCATCGCCGCGGCCGCCGCTTCGTCACCGACACGGCTCAACGGCGCGATCACCGTCCGCGAACCGCTGGCGAGCAACGCGCTGGCGAAACCGAGGACTTCGTCGCCGGGCCGGATCCGGTTCAGCGCCAGTTCGCACGCCGCGAAGACGACCTGCGACGGCGGTTGCGTGAGCCCGGCCATCTCGTGCGCGAAGAGCGCCCCGTCGGCCAGTTCCAGCCGGGAGAACAAGGCGTTCTCGGGCTCGTGCGCGCCGTGCGCGGCGATGTGCGCGAGCTTCGCGCCGTCGAGCGCCCGCAGCACCGACGTCACCGTGGCCTCGGGTCCGGTCAGCGTCTCCGCGGCCCGGTAATGCATGGTGAGCTTGTCCAGCTCACCCCTGGACCCCACGAGACCCGGACCACGGACGAGGACGATCTTCCGCGAATCCGGCGTCGTCGAACGCTCCGCACCCAGCCACGCCGTCGCCGACGGGGCGACGACGATCGGCCGCGACCGCAGCGCCGGCAGTACGCCCCAAGGGACGGCGTACAACGGACCGGTCGGGACGACGACCAGACCGCGGTCCCCGAGCAGTCCTTCGAGCGGGCGGATCAGCTGCGCGTCGAGCCGCTCGGCCTGTTTCCGCGCGGAACCGAGTACCGACTGGACCAGCAGTGGCGCCAGCCGATCCGGCGCGAGGGCGTCGAGGTCGACGTTCAGCATCCGCGCGGACTCCGCCGCCCGCGCCGCCGAGCCGAGCCGCACCAGTTCACACCGCCCGCCGGCGACGACCACGGCGACCAGGTCGTCCCCGGAAGACGCGAAACTCACCAGCGCGCGTTCGCCCAGTTCCTCGGCCGCCTCGGCGAGCCGCGCGATCGGCCGCGGCTTGCCCCACCGCCCGGTGTGCCACCCGAGCCGATGCGCCTCGCGCAACCGTTCGGCGTGCTTCGCGCGCAAGGCGGCCGTCGGGTGTCCGTCGTGCTGCGCCTGGTGGATCGCCTGATCTAGCCCCCGGACCTCACCCACGCGCTCGGCGAGATCCGGATCGGTCGCCGCGACGGGCTCGTACCGGTAACTCTGCGCGCGGGTCCGTTCCGTCCAGTCGAACAACCGGGCCGCGTCCGCGCGCTCCAGCACGATCTTGACCGCCAGATCCGCCAGTTCCCGGCCGTGCAACGCCGTCCCGGACACCAGTTCGATGCCGCCCATCCGATCGCGGACGCGGTCGAGTTCGGTGAGCCCGACCCGGATCTCGGCCAAGGCCTTGGACTTGTCCCCTTGTGCCACCGCGAGTTCCGCCCGGCAAAGCCTTCGCAGCATGCGGTAATCGACGGAGGTCAGCCGTCCCGGCCGCGGAATCCGGTCGAGCAGATCGGCGGCACGTTTGCGTTTTCCCTTCCGCAGCTCGACCCGCACGGCCAGCATGCGCGCCAGCGCGGCCTGGTCGGCGAGCCGCGGCATCGGCATCCCGTTCGCCGCGCGAAGCGCACGGGCGGTCAAGGTGAGCGGGATTTCGTTGGTGCGCAACGCATCCCGCACGTCGGCGCGGAGACCGACGATGGTCGCGTTGGCGACACAGGTCTGGCAACCCCAGCGCAGCATCCGTCGTCGCGCCGAGGCCGCGTAGCCGCGGGCGAGTTCGAGATCGTCGCTCATCAGCGCCGCCGACGCGCGATACAACTCGGCGTATCCGAGCTCACGGGTGGTGCTGCTCTGTACCCGCATGACCTCCAGCGCCTCGTCGAGGTGTTGTCCTGCCTCGTCCGCGAGGCCCGCCGCGAGCAGCGCCTGGGCCTGGTCCAACCGCAGAAGCGGATGAATTTCCTGATCTAGGGCCCGATAGATCCGTTCGCTCTCCTCGTACAGCCGGAGGGCCGCGGGAACGTTCCCGACGCGCAATTCGAGAGACCCGAGCGGCCGTCGGACATCGGCCGCCTGGAACCGCAGTTCGTACTTCTCCGCGATGTCCATGGCACGGGCCAGATCCTCGCGTGCCCTGCCGACAGCACCCAGCCGCGTATACGCCAGCCCGCGCGTGATCATCGTTCCCAGATACGGATGGAGCACAGGAATCGGATCCTGCACCGAGGAAAGAACGAATTCCTTGCTCTGGATCGACGAATCGAAGTAGGCGATGCCGTCTTCGTTCTGCCCCACCGCCATGAGCAGGAGCCCGTAGTTGTGATCGATGGCGCCGCTCAGCTCCGCGCGCAGCTTCCGATCGCCGACCCCGGCGAGGAGCGACCGCACCTCGTCCAGTTCGGCCAGCCCGACGGCGACCTCGCCGCCGGTTTCCGCGCCGAGCGCGACCAGCGAGTTCGTGAGGCGGATCCGCGCGGCGAGCCACGCCGACCGGTCGCCTTCGACGGCCGATTCCACCGAGTCGAGAACCGACATCCCCTGATGGAGCAGCTTCAGCCCTTCACGGGGCCGGGCCGAGCAGACCGCGTCGACTCCCGCCCGTTGCAGGGCACGCGCCTTTTCGATGGCCTCGGCCATCCCGAGTTCTGTTACGACCACTGATCTATGACAGCACAGTCGGTAGCCGAAAGACCGCCGCCCGTCAGGGAATACCCCGACGGGCGGTTCAAGTCTTTCAACTCACTCGGTCAAGGCGTGGGAGGCGGCGTCTGGATGCAGCCTCCCGCACAGTCGAACCGGGGATTCCGATTGTGTTCGCAGTCCGGGCTGTGCTGGTGTTCTCCCTGGTCAGGCGTGGGCTGAGCCGGGTCGACCGGCTCCTCCTCACCAATGGGATCCTTGACGTCCGTAGGCGTCGACATTTGACGATCTCCTCCCCTGACGATCTTTCCCTGTCGTACCAGGCAGCCCTCGCAACGCCGGGCCCCCTCTGTTCACAGGCCCTCTTCCTGCGAACGGGGCAATAGTGCCACAACGGAGCAGTGATCGGGAGTTTTTACCTACACTGAGTCATCGGCGGCACCCAAAAGAGGGACGCCTAGTTAGCGAGCCTCACGACCCGAGCCGAATGGCCCACAAGGGATTGCGCCGCTCACCGGTACGGCGCCGGTTCGAGCTCGTTTCGCTGCGCCATCCGGCCTAAGATCCAAAATTTCTTGCGACACAAGGGTTTCCGCTCCGAATCGCCGGGGAACCCACGGCCCGTCGGGGGTTGACCGGCAAGAAATCCGGAGGAGATAACGATGTCCACGTGGTTGGTCATCATCATCGTCATCGCCGCGGTCCTGGTAGTGGGAGCGGCCGCATGGTTCGTCGTCGCGGGGCAACGCAGGCGGAGGTTACGGGAAACGTTCGGCCCCGAATACGACCGTGCCGTCAAGGAACACGAGAACCCGCGGGAGGCGGAGCGCGAGCTTTCGTCGCGGATGAAGCGCCATTCCGATCTCGACATCCGCCCGCTGCCGTCGTCCACAAAGGACCGGTATGCCCAGGAATGGGCGCTGATCCAGGAACAGTTCGTCGACCGCCCGTCCGGCGCCGTCGTCGAGGCGGACCGGGTGCTGGTCTCCCTGATGGCCGAGCGCGGTTACCCGACCGAAGGGTACGACCAGCAGCTCGCGGATCTGTCCGTCCGGCACGCGAACGCCTTGCGGCACTACCGCGCGGGACACGAAACGCTGGAGCACCACAGGGACTCCGAAATGTCCACAGAGGACATGCGGGAAGCGATGAAGCACTATCGCGCGGTGTTCGAAGATCTGTTGACCGACGGTGACGAAGGAGTGAAAAATGACGGAAAGCAGGCCGCTGGAAACCGAGGACCTGGTGATCGCCGAACCCACCAGGGATGATGAACCCGCCTCGACCGAACCCGCTTTGAACGATCCCGTATCGAAAGAACCCGCCGCCGAAGAGTCCTCTGAGGACAGCGAGCACACCCTGTTCGGTGACATCGACGTCGAACGGTTCCGTGGCAGCTGGCAAGGCATCCAGACGGAGTTCGTCGACGATCCGCGGCGCGCGGTCAAGGAGGCCGACGAACTCGTCGCCGCCGTGATCCAGAATCTGGCCGCCACTTTCGCGGAGCACAAGAAGGAACTGGAATCCGCCTGGAGCCAAGGCGAACCGGCCACCGAAGACCTCCGGATCGCGCTGCGCCGCTACCGGTCGTTCTTCAACCAGTTGCTCAGGTCCTGATCGCGCTCAAGCGCCGGTGGTCGATCCGGGCCGCACGATCATCAGCACCGTCACCACGGCCCAGAGCAGGTTGAACATCCCGGTGTACATCGCCACGCGGCCCGCCGTGACCGGCTCGGACGGCGGCTCGGCGGCCAGCGCCGCGAGGATGGCGTTCTGTCCGGGCAGGACCAGCAGTGCCAGCACGCCGGCGGCCGCGGCGGTGAGCACGATCGACACGATCACCCAAAGGTCGCCGAACACCCGCATGCTCCCCGCCGTCGCCAAGCCGAAGAACGGCACCGCCAGACCGAGAATCGCGTAGACGCGGCAGATCCGGTTCAGCATCCGCAGCACGGACAGACCGGAACCCGGTTCGGCGAACGCCTTACGGGCGGCGGCGGGGAACATGCTGGCGGCGACGGTGACCGGACCGATCGCGATGACCGCGGCGAGCACGTGGATGATCAAGAGGACTTTCGACACGCCGCCGAGCCTATGATCGTCACCCCGGTGCCCGGTACCGGTGTTTTCGACAGATGTCACAGGATTCCGGCCATCCACTACGTCCGAGGACGTACGCGTGGTGCCGCCTGGGAACGGATGTGGTGACGGCCTCTCGCGAGACACCATTCGTCACCATGAACCTTCCCGTGGACACAGACGAACTCACGAAACGGTACGGCGAACATCTCGCCGTCGACCGGATGAAGCTGACCGTGCTGCCCGGCGAGATCTACGGCTTCCTCGGCCCGAACGGCGCGGGCAAGACGACGACGTTGCGGATGCTGCTGGGCCTCGTCCGGCCGACGTCGGGCAGCGTGCGGCTGTTCGGCAGGCCGCCCGGCGACCTCGACGGGGTCGGCGCGCTGATCGAGTCGCCCGGTTTCTACCCGTACCTTTCCGGCGCGGAGAACCTCAAGGTGCTGGCCCGGTACAGCGGAACGGACCCGCTCCGCGTCGGTGAGGTGCTCGCGATGGTCGATCTCGCCGATCGCGGCAAGGACCGGTATTCGACCTACTCACTCGGCATGAAGCAGCGGCTGGGGGTCGCGGCGGCGCTGCTGAAGGATCCGCGGCTGCTGATCCTCGACGAGCCGACCAACGGGCTCGACCCGGCGGGGATGGCCGACATGCGCGTGCTGATCCGGCGCCTCGGCGCGGAGGGCTGCACCGTACTGCTGTCGAGCCATCTGCTGGGCGAGGTCCAGCAGATCTGCGACCGCGTCGGTGTCGTCTCCCGCGGCAGGCTGGTCGCGGAGAACACGGTGGCCGAACTCCGCGGCGGCACGGTGCTGCACATCGAAACCGACGAGAACCCGCGTGCCGCCGAGCTGGTGCGGCGCCGGATCGGCGCGGAAAACGTACGGGTGAGCGGGACCGGTCTCGATCTGACCGTCGACCCGGAGCGCGCGTCGTGGCTGAACCGCGAACTCGTCACGGAAGGGATCGCGGTGCGCGAACTGCACGTCCGCGAACGGGATCTGGAGCAGGTCTTCTTCGAGCTCACCGGAGAGGTGGCAAGTCATGTGGGGTAGCTGCACCGCCGAGCTGGCGAAACTCGTCCGGCGCCCGGCGAACTGGTTCATGCTGGGGATCGCGGTCGTGCTCGGCCTGACCTTCACCTATCTGCTGCCGCTCGCGGGCGCGGCGGGATCGTCGAGCGGGGCACCCGGCACGGATCGCGGACTGGCCTCGACCATGCCGTCGAACCTCGTCGGCAACTCGATCGGCGGGCTGCCGGTGTTCCTCGGGGCGATCATGCTCGTGATCGGGGTGCTGGCCGTCGGCACCGAATACGGCTGGAGCACGTGGAAGACCGTGCTGACACAGGGTCCTTCGCGACTGACCGTCTACAGTGGAAAGTTGTTCGCGCTGGCCGTCGCGACCCTGACCGTCGTGCTGATCAGCTTCGCGACCGGCGCGGTCACGAGCGCGATCATCGCCTCCGCCGAGGGCGAGCCGATGAACTGGCCCTCGTTCGGCTCACTCCTGACGGGAATCGGCGCGGGCTGGCTGATCGCGATGACCTGGGCGGCGTTCGGCGCGGTGCTCGCCATCGCGATGCGCGGCGTGGCGCTGCCGATCGGGCTCGGCCTGGTGTGGCTGCTGGTGGTCCAGAACCTGCTGTTCGGGGTCGCGGCCCCGCTGCTGGACTGGGTCGACACGCTCCAGCGGGCCCTGCCGGGGGCCAACGCCGGTTCCCTGGCCGCGTCGCTCGGCGCTTCGGGCGCGACGCCGGGCATCGGGGAACTCGTCGGTGTCTCCCAGGCGACGCTCGTGGTGGCCGGGTACCTGGTGGTCTTCGCCGCCCTCGGCGGCTGGCTGCTGCGGCGCCGGGATGTCCTCTGATCCGCGTGAAGGCCCCCTTCCCTCGGCTCAGCCGAGTGAAGGGGGCCTTCACGCGGATCAGGCGAGCGCGTCGAGGTCGGCGACGACGTCCGCGGGAAGTTCCAGCTTCGCGGCGGCGACGTTCTCGTGCAGGTGCCGCACCGACGACGTCCCCGGGATCAGCAGGATGTTCGGCGACCGCTGGAGCAGCCACGCGAGCGCGACCTGCATCGGCGTCGCGCCGACGCGGCGGGCGCAGTCGTCGAGCACCCCGGACTGCAACGGCGTGAACCCGCCGAGCGGGAAGTACGGCACGAACGGGATGTTGATGGCCGCGAGCGCGTCGAGCAGGCCGTCGTTGGCGCGGTTCGCGACGTTGTACTCGTTCTGCACGCAGACGACCGGCGCGATCGAGCGGGCTTCCTTGACCTGCTCCGCCGAGACGTGGCTGAGGCCGAGATGCCGGATCAGGCCCTGCTGCTGGAGTTCGGCGAGGACCTCGAACGGCTCGGTGATCGAGACCGGGATCGGGAAGACCCCGTGCTCCCCCGCGAGCCGCAGGTTGACGACGTCGAGCACATCGACGCCGAGGTTGCGCAGGTTGTCGTGGACCGCGGAGGTGAGTTCCTCGCGCGAGAGCGCCGAAGGCCAGCCCATGTCCGGAGTCCGCTTCGCGCCGACCTTCGTGACGATGTGCAGGCTGTCCGGGTACGGATGCAGCGCCTCGCGGATCAGCTCGTTGGTCGTGTGCGGACCGTAGAAGTCGCTGGTGTCGATGTGGGTCACGCCCAGCTCCACCGCCTCGCGGAGGACGGCGATCGCGGCGTCGCGATCGCTCGGCGGCCCCCAGATGCCGGGGCCGGACAGCCGCATGGCGCCGTAGCCCATCCGGCTCACGGTGAGATCGCCGAGAGTGTGGGTGCCGCCTGGGCTCATGATCGCTCCTTGTACGAGTGGCTTCCGCTCACCTTATGCAGATCCGGCCGGTCCGGCTCGTGCGGGAAGGGAGCAAGGGACCTTTGCTCTCGCCCGGGGCTGTGACCTGCGCGAACGGCCAGTCCGACCAGCTGGTTCGCCAGCCCCTCGGTCAGCCCGTCGACGAACATCTCGCGGCCGGCGGGCGCGCCCCGTTCGGCCAGGACCGTCGCCACGGCCTCCCCCGGGTTCGCGTACGGCCACAAGCCCGTGACGAGGACGAAGACGGCCTTCGCGAAGTGCCCGGCCGCTTCGGCGTCCAGCGGGACCTGGGCGCGGACGACGTCGGCGAGCCGTTCGGTCCGTTCATGGGCCCGGGTCTTGAACGTCCGGGCGGTCTCCACCGAGATGTTGCGTTCGAGCACGGCGGCCATCGTGCTGATCAGCTCGCACAGCAGGCGCTGCCGCGAGATCGACGTCGCGATGACGGTCGCGACGCGCACTTCGCGCTCGTAACCGGGCTTCGCGACCCCAGGAGCGCCCAGCTCACCTTCTAGTTCGTCGAGCCACGCAACCCAGGCCGAGTCGAGGACTTCCAGGAAGATCGCCTCGCGGCTGTCGAAGTACCGAAGCACGTTCGACTTCGCCAGGCCGACACGGTCGCTCAGTTCTCGCAGGCTGATCCGGGAGACGGGCCGCTCGGCCAGGAGTTCACGCGCTGTCCCGAGGATCGCCGCGCGCCGGGCTTCCACCTGTTCCGGCCGCCGTGCGCGCTGGAAGTCGGGGGACACGCGCCGCACGGTACCAGACCACCCGGCTGTTATTCGGCGGTCGCGGCCCGCCTGGCCTGCACGCGCTTGTAGCTCCAGATCAGCAGCGCGAACAGGATGAGCCCGGACAGGATCAGGCTCGAACCGGTGCTCCAGCCGGCGAGCGGCAGGCCCGGTACGAGACCCCAGACGACCCCCGCGGCCAGCAGGCACAGCCCGGCCAGCACCGAACCCGCGATCCGCAGCGGCGACGAAACGCTGTCCTCGGCGGCCTTCATCGCCCTGTCCCGGATGGGATCGACGTACTTTTCCACCGCCGGGAACTCCGAGGCCAGCACGAGCAGCCCCGCGAGCACCAGCAGCAGACCTGGTCCGGGCAGCACGAGAAGCGCGATACCGACCAGCAGGAGAATGACGCCCGCTACCAGGATCAGCGCCTGCTTCACGGGTTTTCCGATGCCCACGTCATTCTCCTCGCCGTCGCCACTCTGTCCGATTGTGCCGGGAACGCGCTGGTCCCGCCCGATCTGAAAACTCTTCGCGGGGCCTGTCGGTTCCGGGCGGACCCATTCGTCGGTGGGGTGAACCACCACCGAGGAGGACTTGATGCGCTACATGTTGCTGATCTGCGGGCACCCCTACCCCGGCGCGGACGACTGCGACGACCCGCTCGACGAGAAGACGCAGGCGTGGGTCGACGAGATGACCGCGCGCGGGGTGCGGCTGTCCGGCAGCAGGCTCCGGTCGGCTGCCACCGCGACCACCGTGCGCCACCATGACGGCGAACTGCTCGTCTCGGACGGGCCGTTCGCGGAGACGAAGGAACAGATCCTCGGCTACGACCTGATCGAATGCGCCGATCTCGACGAGGCGATCGAGGTCGCGTCGAAGCATCCGGTCACGAGGTTCGCGACCATCGAGATCCGGCCGATCTGGCCGACCCCCTGAGCATCTCGGCTCGGTCCGTGAAGGCCTCCTTGAGGGACTCTGGGTCCCTCAAGGAGGCCTTCACGGACTTGCGCCAGGCCTGCGCGCGGGTGGCGATCACTGAAGGTTGCCGGGATCGGCGGTGAAGGAATTGGGACGTTCAACGTCCTAATTCCTTCACCGCCGCCAAGCCATCCCGGCTCCGAACCATGATCAACGGAGGATCGGGGACGTCGAGTGTCCCGGATCCTCCGTTGATCAAGGTCGCGCCACCCAGACCACGCGGCCAGCACTCCTTCGGAGCCGCGTGAAGGCCCCCTTCACGCGGCTCAGCCGAGGAAACTAGCCCTTCGCGACGGCCCTGCACCGAACGGTCACCACGCCGGGCCGGGCCGGGCGATAGCAAAGGTCCCTTGCTCACTCCCCGCCGGTCAGCAGCTGCTCGAAGGGCACGAACCCGCTGCTCACCGACGTGACAGGCGCGGACGACAGCCGGGAGGCGAACTCCCGGCCCGCCCGCGAAGCCCGCGTGTCGAGGTCACCCGGAGAAGCCCAGTCCGACGAAGCGGCGTACACCGCCGTCGCGACGGGCTCCGCGCGAAGGTATGCGAAGAGCGGACGGAGCGCGAAGTCGAGCACCAGCGAGTGCCGTTCGGTTCCGCCGGTGGCGCCGATCAGCACCGGCTTCCCGTCGAGCGCCTTCTGGTCCAGCACGTCGAAGAACGACTTGAACAGCCCGCTGTACGACGCGGTGAACACCGGCGTCACGGCGATCAGGCCGTCCGCGGCGGTCACCGTGTCGATGGCCGCGCGCAGGGCCGGGGAAGGAAACCCGGTCAGCATGTTCTTCGTGACGTCGATGGCCAGGTCGCGGAGTTCGATCACCTCGATCTTCGCCTCCGGCAGCGCGGAAGAAACCGACAAAGCCAGCTTGTCCGCGAGTAGCCGCGTCGAGGACGGCTGGCTCAATCCCGCGGTCACGACAGCGATCGTCGTCATACCGTCACTTCCGAAGAAGAAGAAGAAAGAAGCGAAGCGTGCGTAGGAGCCTCGGGCACATGCGCCGGACGGAGAGCGTCGAGTTCCTTGCGCAGCACCGGGATCACGTGCTCGCCCAGCAGGTCGAGCTGTTCCAGCACGGTCTTCAGCGGCAGCCCGGCGTGGTCCATCAGGAACAGCTGACGCTGGTAGTCGCCGAAGTGCTCGCGGAAGCTGAGCGTCTTGTCGATCACCTCTTGCGGGCTGCCGACGGTCAGCGGCGTCTGCTCGGTGAACTCCTCCAGCGACGGCCCGTGCCCATACACGGGCGCGTTGTCGAAGTACGGCCGGAACTCCCGCACCGCGTCCTGCGACTTCGGCCGCAGGAACACCTGGCCGCCGAGGCCGACGATCGCCTGGTCAGCCTTGCCGTGCCCGTAGTGCTCGTACCGCTCGCGGTACAGCTCGATCAGCGCCTGGAAGTGCTCCTTCGGCCAGAAGATGTGGTTCGCGAAGAACCCGTCGCCGTAGTAGGCGGCCTGTTCCGCGATCTCCGGGCTGCGGATCGACCCGTGCCAGACGAACGGCGGGACACCGTCGAGCGGCCGCGGGGTCGAGGTGAACTCCTGCAGCGGCGTCCGGAACTTGCCGGACCAGCTGACCACGTCCTCGCGCCACAAGCGGTGCAGCAGGTGGTAGTTCTCGATGGCCAGCGGGATGCCCTGGCGGATGTCCTTCCCGAACCACGGGTAGACCGGTCCGGTGTTGCCGCGGCCCATCATCAGGTCGACGCGGCCGTCGGCGAGGTGCTGCAGCATCGCGAAGTCCTCGGCGATCTTCACCGGGTCGTTCGTGGTGATCAGCGTGGTCGAGGTGGAAAGGATGAGCTTCGACGTCTGCGCGGCGATGTAGCCGAGCATCGTCGTCGGCGACGAAGGCACGAAGGGCGGGTTGTGGTGCTCGCCGGTCGCGAAGACGTCGAGGCCGACTTCTTCGGCCTTGAGCGCGATCCGCACCATCGCCTTGATCCGCTCGTACTCGCTGGGCGCCTCCCCGGTGGTCGGGTCGGTCGTCACATCGCCCACCGTGAAGATTCCGAACTGCATGACCTGCTCCCTCAGCCGGGTTGTTGTTGCTTGAGCGTTCAACCTCACGCGCGCGAGAAGTATTCCAGACCATCGACGCAGGCTGAAAGGGTGACTTGATCGGCCCGGAAAGTGGCCGCCCTCACACTCGGATCATGTGGATCGCTTCCCTGCTTGTGACAACGTTGACATTCGCTCTCACGCCGGCCGCCACCACTCCCGAACCCACCGTCTCGGCGACGATCTGCGCCAAGTACTGCGACAGCCGCGACCCCGCGCTGGCCGTCGGCGAAAGAAGACCCAGCACGGCGACGGTCTGGGGCCGCGGCATCACGCTGCACCTCTCCGACGGCGACGACATGGGCTGGGGCAGCATCGCCAACGGCGACCCCGGCGACGAAGTCTGGCTCGACCGCTCCTTCGACGGCGGCCGCACCTGGTCCGGAGACAGCCGGATCGGCGACACGAAGATCCCCGCCGGACAGCGCGGCTGGCGGACCCTGATGTACAACGTGGACGATCCCGGCGCCCATCGCTTCGGCGCCCTGCGCGCCTGCGGCAAGGCGGGCAACCGGCCGGAAATCGCCTGCACGCCGTGGTTCCGCACCACCGTCGCCGCGAACGACCGCGCCGAAGCCGCCGCCACCGCGCTCATGCAGTTCTACGACAACGGCACCGGACTCTGGCAGACCACCGGCTGGTGGAACTCGGCCAACGCGCTCACCGCGATCCTCGACTACAGCACCCGCACCGGCTCGCAGAACTACCGCTACGCCATCGGCAACACCTTCGATCGCAACCGCGGCAACAACTTCACGAACGAGTACATCGACGACACCGGCTGGTGGGCGCTCGCCTGGATCCGCGCCTACGACCTGACCAAGGACCGCCGCTACCTCGACACCGCCGTCATCGCGGCGGACTACATGTACTCCTACCGCGACGGGACCTGCGGCGGCGGGCTCTGGTGGTCGACGGCGAAGACGTACAAGAACGCCGTCACCAACGAGCTGTACGTCAAGGTCGCCGCGTCACTGCACAACCGGCTCCCCGGCGACACACTCCAGCTCGCGCGGGCCCGCGAGGTCTGGGACTGGTTCCGCGCGAGCGGCATGATCAACGGGAGCGACCTGGTCAACGACGGGCTGAACTCCTCCTGTGCCAACAACGGGCAGGCCGTCTGGAGCTACAACCAGGGAATCGTCCTCGGCGCGCTGGTCGAACTGAACCGTGCGACCGGTGACGCCGCCCTGCTCACCCGGGCCCGCCAGCTCGCGGACGCCTCCACCACGACCTCGCAGCTTCACTCGAACGGGATTCTGCGCGACCCGTGCGAGTCCGGCGACTGCGGCGCCGACGGTCCGTCGTTCAAAGGCGCGTACGCCCGCGGTCTCGGCGAGCTGGACCGGGCCCTGTCCGGCAGGCCGTACCGCGCTTACCTGACCCGGCAGGCGAACGCGACGATCGCGAACAACCGCACGTCGCTCGATCAGCACGGCCTGCGCTGGTCGGGGCCGGTCGACAAGGTCGACGCCGCCCGTCAGCACAGCGCGCTGGAGGTCCTCACCGCAGCCGTCTGATCACCGGCGTCGGGACATGAAGCCAGGCGAGGACCTCGGTCTCCTTCTCGTTCACGAGCACCTGCCGGTAGCTCATCGTGTCGAGACCGGGGCCTCCCTGGTCCTGGACATCCTCGTGGAACCGGTCCGAGACGAGCACGACGACGGGTGAGTCCTCCGGTGCGTCGACGAGCGCATCGCGCAGCACCCGCGAGTCGAGTAGCCGGGCGAGCAGCACCTTCGGCCGCCCTGTCACGCCGTACTCGTCGAGCGTGACCTCGCCGGCGTGGATCGCCACGCGCACCCGGATCCGCAGTGCGGGCTCGGCGACCACGTTGTACCTCGCCAGTTCCGCCGCCAGTTGCGACAGCAGCGGGAGCAGCAACCGGAACTTCGGGAAATGCGGCGGGACGACGACGATCATGCCGTCCCCGGTGTCCCGTTTGAGGCAGGCGTCCCAGTCGATGCCGCTGGCCTCGAACGCGCCGGCCAGCAGGCCGAAGAGCATCCGCCGGACCTGGACGAAGATCTCACTGCTCCGCCCGACCTGGCCGAATCCGGCGATGTCGATGGAGAACAGCCCGCAGTGCATGCCGGTTTCGACCCAGGCCCCCCGCGGCGGGTAGAGGATCTTCTTCCGCAGCACGGCGAGGTGGACGCAGGCCACGGCGATCAACAGGATCGTGCCGAAGAACCAGCTGACCGCCAAGACCTCCTCGTCCGCCTCGCCCGTTCCCGAGAGATCGAGCAGAAAGAGCAGCCCGGTGACGGCCACCGCGTAGAGCAGCACGTAAACCAACAGAAACGCGCGGCGCAACCGCAGCGCCGCGTGCACGAACGGCAGCGGCGAGAGCATGCCGAGCGACCCGAGGACCACGACGAAGTACCAAAGACTCACCACGCGTTGTGTGGTCGAGACGCGTGTGGGACCGGTTCCGACGGCCACTTCCTTCCCCCCGTCACCCTGTGACACCGGAAACGATAACGCCTCATCCGAGGCCCGAGGAAGCGGCTTTCCCGGGCCGTGACCCGGCCATCGGGACAGCGTGGTCCGCCACACCGGGGGCTTCGGGAGAGGAAGCTGTCGGAGGGGACGGATATCCTCCAGTACGGTGTCGCGTTGAACGCCACCTCCACGAGCTAGTTCGCGAGCCACGACTCCAGGAGAAGTACCCAGTGACTGCTGAGACCCTGTACGGGGCCGACGACCTGACGCATCTCGAGGGTCTGGAAGCGGTCCGCAAGCGCCCCGGGATGTACATCGGCTCCACCGACAGCCGCGGTATCAACCACCTGTTCTCCGAGGTCGTGGACAACTCGACCGATGAAGGTGTGGCGGGTCACGCCACGAAGATCGTGGTCACCCTGCACGCGGACGGCAGCGTCCAGGTGGACGACGACGGCCGCGGCATCCCCACCGGCACGCACGCCAAATCCGGTTTGTCCGGTGTCGAGCTGGTGCTGACCAGGCTGCACGCCGGCGGCAAGTTCGGCGGATCCGGCTACAAGACCTCCGGTGGTCTGCACGGCGTCGGCGCCTCGGCGGTGAACGCGCTGTCGCACCGCTTCGACGTCACGGTGAAGCAGAGCGGCAAGGTCCACCAGATGTCGTTCGCGCACGGTGTCCC
Organism: Amycolatopsis azurea DSM 43854; assembly: GCF_001995215.1. Lineage (GTDB taxonomy): Bacteria > Actinomycetota > Actinomycetes > Mycobacteriales > Pseudonocardiaceae > Amycolatopsis > Amycolatopsis azurea. Next base: position 81,106 of record NZ_MUXN01000012.1, on the reverse strand, counting down.
CGGCGTGTTCGACGGGCCCGGCCCGAAGGCCAAGTTCACCCGGCGGTCCGGGCTGAACGTCACCGGCAAGATGAAGCGCGGCGAGCGCTCCGGAACGTCGATCCGGTACTGGTACGACTCGCGCTACTTCGAGAGCGGCGCCGCGCTCGACGTCGAAGGCGTCCGCGCGAAGATGCGCAACACCGCGTTCCTGGTCCCCGGCGTCACGTACGTGCTGCGTACGGCGGTCGACGACTCGATCAGCGAAGAGACCTTCCACTTCCCCAACGGCCTCGCCGACATGGTCGACTTCCTCGCCCCGGACAGCGAGAAACCCGTCTGTGGCACGTTGATCATCAACGGCGAGGGCACGTACAAGGAGAACGCCGCCGACGCCAGCGGTGTCATGCAGTCCAATGTGGAGCGTCACGCGGAGATCGAGGTCGCGCTCCGCTGGGGCACCGGCTACGAGCGCACGGTGGAGTGCTTCACCAACACCATCCGCAACGTGCACGGCGGCACGCACCGCCGCGGTTTCGACCGTGCGGTCCTGAAAGCCTTGCAGGACGCCATTTCCAAAACCCGCGGGCTGCTCAAGCCCAAGGAGGACATGCCGACGGTCGAGGACGTCCTCGAGGGCATGACGGCGGTCGTCCACGTCCGGCTGCCGGAGCCGCAGTTCACCTCGCAGACCAAGGACGAGCTGTCCACCGCCGGCATCACCCGCGTCATCCAGGGCGTCGTCGACAAGCACATCCGGTCCTGGACCGAGGAGCGCAAGACCAAGTCCGAAGCGAAGATCGTGCTGCAGAAGGTGGTCGACGCGGCCCGCGTCCGGCTCACCCAGAAGCAGCAGAAGGACGCCGCCCGGCGCAAGACCGCGCTCGAAGGCGCGGCCATGCCGCCGAAGCTGGTCGACTGCCGCACCACCGGCGTCGCCCGCAGCGAACTGTTCCTCGTCGAGGGTGACAGCGCGCTCGGTTCGGCGCGGATGGCGCGCGTGTCGGAGTACCAGGCGCTGCTCCCCTTGCGCGGCAAGATCCTCAACGTCCAGAAGGCGTCGCTCGGCGACACCTTGAAGAACGCCGAGATCGCCTCGATCGTGCAGGTGCTCGGCGCGGGCAGCGGCCGCACGTTCGACCTGTCGACCATGCGCTACGGCCGGGTGATCCTGATGGCCGACGCGGACGTCGACGGTTCGCACATCCGGACGCTGCTGATCACCCTGTTCGCCAAGTACATGCGGCCGGTGATCGAGGACGGCAGGCTCTACGCCGCGATGCCGCCGCTGCACAAACTGGTCACCAAGGGCCGCAACCCGGAGACCCACTTCACCTTCACCCAGAAGGAGATGGAGACCAAGTACGCGGCGCTGGAGCGGGCGGGCAAGCAGATCGTCACCCCGGTGCCGCGGTTCAAGGGCCTCGGCGAGATGGACGCCGACGAGCTGTGGGACACCACCATGAACCCCGCCACCCGCTCGGTCCGCCGCATCACCCTCGACGACGTCGAAGCCGCGGAGAACGCGCTCGAACTGTTGATGGGCGAGAAGGTCGAACCGCGCCGCAACTGGCTGGTCGAATCCTCCGACCGGGTCGACCGCGAAGCCATCGACGCCTGATTTCGTTGCTATTCAAGGAGCTTTGAGCAATGGCACGCCGTAAGGGCACCACCACCAAGGTCGACCCGTCAGCGTTCGACCAGCCCGGCGCGAACGTCTTCGACAACTCGCTGAAGACGGAGATCGAGGATTCGTACCTGGAGTACGCCTACTCGGTCATCCACTCGCGGGCGCTCCCGGACGCGCGGGACGGGCTGAAGCCGGTGCACCGCCGGATCATGTACTCGATGAACGAGAACGGCTACCGGCCGACGCACGCGTACGTGAAGTCGTCCCGCGTGGTCGGCGACGTGATGGGCAAGTACCACCCGCACGGCGACACGGCGATCTACGACGCCATGGTGCGGCTCGCGCAGGACTTCTCGCTCAACGTCCCGCTGGTCGACGGGCACGGCAACTTCGGCTCCCCCGACGACGGCCCGGCCGCCTCGCGGTACACCGAGGCGCGGCTGTCCCCGGAGGCGATGCTGCTGGTCGGCGAGCTCGGCGAGGACACCGTCGACTTCCGGCCGAACTACGACGGTTCGCTCGAAGAGCCGTCGGTGCTGCCCGCGGCGTTCCCGAACCTGCTGGTCAACGGCACTTCCGGGATCGCGGTCGGGATGGCGACCAACATGATCCCGCACAACCTGACCGAGGTCATCGGCGCGGCGCGGTGGCTGATCAACCACCCGGCCGCCACCCTCGACAAGCTGATGGAGTTCGTCCCGGGCCCGGATCTGCCGACCGGTGGTTCACTGCTGGGGCTGGACGAGGTCCGCCGCGCGTACGAGACCGGCCGCGGGGTGGTGCGCATGCGCGCCAGCGCCGAGACCGGTCCGCTGGAGGGCAGCCGCGGCCGCCAGGCGATCACCGTCACCGAACTGCCGTACGGCGTCGGCCCGGAGAAGGTGATCGAGAAGATCACCGACGAGGTCAACAAGTCCAAGCGGCTCACCGGCATCGCCGACGTCAAGGACCTGACCGACCGCGAGAACGGCACGCGGCTGGTCATCGAGTGCAAGGTCGGCGTGAACCCGCAGGCGCTGCTGGCGGATCTGTACCGGCTGACGCCGCTGGAGCAGTCCTTCGGCATCAACAACCTGGTGCTGGTGGACGGGCAGCCGCAGACGCTGGGGCTCAAGGCGCTGCTGGAGGTCTTCCTCAGCCACCGCTACGAGGTCGTCACCCGCCGCACGCGCTACCGCCGCCGCAAGCGCGAGGAGCGCCTGCACCTGGTCGACGGCCTGCTGATCGCCCTGCTCAACATCGACAAGGTGATCAGGCTGATCCGCGAGAGCGACAACGCCGCGGCCGCGAAGGACGGCCTGATGAAGCGGTTCAAGCTCTCGGAGATCCAGGCGACGTACATCCTGGACACCCCGCTGCGGCGGCTCACGAAGTACGACCGGATCGAGCTGGAAGCCGAGCAGGACAAGCTGCGCGAGGAGATCGCCGAGCTGTCGAAGATCCTCGACGACGAGTCGGTGCTGAAGAAGGTCGTCTCGGCCGAGCTGGCCAAGGTCGCCAAGGACCACCCCACCGAACGCCGCACCGCGCTGATCGACGGTGACCTCAAGGAGGTCCTCGCCGCGTCGAAGCCGTCGGGTCCGCTGGAGGTCGCCGACGACCCGTGCCAGGTGATCCTGTCCGCCACCGGGCTCGTCGCGCGGACCGCGGCGGAATCGGAGGAGGCGTCGGAAGTGCGACGCCGCAACGGCCGCGTCAAACACGACTCGGTGTCCGCCGTCGTGCACTCGACCGCACGCGGTCAGGTGCTGCTGGTGACCAACCGGGGCCGCGCGTTCAAGACCGACGTGCTGCCGCTGCCGGTGCTGCCCGAGCAGGCGGGCACGGTGTCGCTGCGCGGCGGGATGGCCGCGAAGGAACTCGTGCCGCTGGAGAAGGGCGAGCGCGTCATCGGCCTGGCCCCGCTCGGCGAGCAGGCCGCCGGCTCCCCGGGCCTCGCGCTCGGCACGAAACACGGCGTCGTGAAGGTGTGCGCGCCGGAATGGCCGGTCCGCTCGGACGAGTTCGACGTGATCAGCCTGAAGGACGGCGACGAGGTCGTCGGCGCCACCTGGCTCACCGACGGCAACGAGACGCTGGCGTTCCTGTCGTCCGAAGCGTCACTGCTGCGCTACGCCGCTTCGCTGGTGCGGCCGCAGGGTCTCAAGGGTGGCGGCATGGCCGGGATCGTCGTGCGCGGCGAAGCGGAAGTAGTCTTCTTCGGCGCGATCCGGACCGACGACGCCGAACACGGCGAGCCGATGGTCGTCACCGCGACCGGCGCGAGCGTGAAGGTGACGCCGTTCAGTGAGTACCCGGCGAAGGGCCGCGCGACCGGCGGTGTCCGGGCGCAGCGGTTCCTCAAGGGCGAGACGCGGCTGGTCGTCGGCTGGATCGGGCCGCGTCCGGCCGGTGCGAGCCGCACCGGCGACCCGGTGGAGCTGCCCGAGGTCGACCTGCGGCGCGACGGTTCCGGCCACGCCCACCCCGGCCCCGAGGTCGTCGGCCACGTCATCGAGCGAGACTGACCTCCGATCACATCCGGTACCCGAAAGCCCCCTTGCCCGCGCCAGGCGCGAGTAAGGGGGCTTTCCGGTGTCGGACGGCAGGCTGCCAACGGATGGCGTAAGGCGGGAGGGCACTGTGCATGCCCCTAAGAGGCAAGCCATCGGACCTCTGTGTGCCCGAGTCCGCAGGCCACCAAGCGTTTTCAGCAGCGTCCCCTGGGTCTCGTTGCTGAAATCGTAGGCGCTTCCGGCGCGAGGCCCCAAAAGATCTTCCAGGCTTCAGCGTCCCGTCATTTCAAGAGTCCATTCGGGCGATTCCCATTTTTGCCACCGTCAGTTGACCTTGTCACCGAGATGCGGATAGATTTCCGATCGGCCCACTCGGCCCGGACATTTCACGAAAGATTCGGACAGTAGAGCAGCGGCTCTTATACTGAGGGGAATCGTGATGCCGAGTTTTGTCGACCTTCGCAACTCACCGAGCGAAATACGGCCGAACATAAAATTCGAACAGCAAGGAGAACATTCGGACAGCCAGAACATTCTTGCCCGCGTCGCGTTCGAAAAGAATGGGTTCGCCCCCGAATTGCACAAAGGTGTACCGACGCTGGGCGTGCCGATGACCACGGAGACCGAGCCGGGATTCCAAGAGGTTTTCGCCGCTTCGGGTCCGGTCGTGGCGGGCAGGGAAGGCAACCTGGTCTACGCCGTGGACGGCCGCCATCTGTTCTGCGCCGTCCAGGTCGTCGAACGCGACATCTATCGCGATGCGGCCAGGATCGCCTACGACTCCGCCTTCGAACTCGCCACCCGTCTCGGCTATCCGAACATCCTCCGTATGTGGAACCTCGTCGGCGGCATCATCGACGACAACGCGGACGGAGTGGAGATCTACCGCGACTTCTGCGCGGGACGGTCCGAGGCCTTCGCCTTGTGGTCCGGCAGGATCCTCCACATCCCGGCGGCCACCGGGATCGGCACGCGGGGCAACGGCGTGTACCTGTACTTCATCTCCGGGCGCGCCGACGCCGAGGTGCACCACCTGGAGAACCCGCGGCAGACTCCCGCCTACCACTATCCGGAAAGCTACGGCCCCAAATCGCCGAGCTTCGCGCGAGCCACTTTCGCCGACGGGATCCTGTACATTTCCGGGACCGCGAGCATCCTCGGCGACGAAACCGTGCACAAGGGAGACATCTCCGGCCAGGTCGACGTCACCTTGGAGAACATCGCGACGCTGATCAGCACGGAAAACCTGGGGAAAGTCCGACCGGAAGGCGGCTACAGCCTCCAAGACCTCGACCTGATCAAGGTTTATGTCAGCCGTCCCGAAGACATCCCGTACGTCCGCTCACGCTGCAAGGAAGTCTTTTCTCCCGACGCCAGGGTCGTCTACCTGAACGTCGATATCTGCCGCCCCGATCTCCTCGTCGAAATCGAGGCGATAGTCCAATGAATCTGGCCCGCCACCTTGCCACTCTCGCCGTCGAAAGAGGCTGGTCCGGGCGAACCGCCTACCTTGTCGACGATGCGACGGTTTCCTACGCGGAGTTGCATGCCGGTTCGGCACGATTCGCCGGCGGACTGGCCGCGCGCGGGGTGAAACCGGGTGACCGTGTCCTGCTGGTGCTTCCCGACAGCGTCGAACTCGTGCAAGCCGTCCTCGGCGCGCTCCGGCTGGGGGCCGTGGCGATCCCCGTCAACACGCTCATCCACGAGGCGGCCGTCCGGCGTGCGGCCGAAACCGCGAGTGCCTTCCTGACCGTCGCGGAACCGGGGACACCCGGCCTCGACCAGGTCGGTCCGGTCGCGCCGGCACAGCTCCTCGGCCATGAGCCGATAGCGGAGTACGCCACGGCTCACGCGGACACACCGGCGTTCGCCTTCTTCACCTCCGGCACGACAGGGACCCCCCGGCTCTGCTTCCACACTCACGGTGACCCGGAGATCTACGACCAGGCCATCGGCTCGGTGGTGGACCTCACCCCGGACGACGTCACCCTTTCCGTGTCGCGCATGTACTTCGCTTACGGATTCGGAAATTCCATCCTCTTTCCGCTGCTTCGCGGGGGCTCGACGGTGCTCAGCCGGGAGCGGCTCACCGAAGCCGCGGCCTTGGAACTGATCACGCGGCATCGGGTTTCGGTCCTCTATGGACAGCCCAGCTTCTACGCCCGGCTGCTCCAGCATCCCTTCACCGCGGTACTCCGCGGCCTGAGGCTGGCGCTGGTCGCCGGCGAACCACTGCCCGAGAGCGTCGAAACCACGCTCCGCGAAACGCTCGGGGCGAGATTCCTCAACATCTTCGGCACCACCGAAATAGGACATGCGTTGATCGCGAACACCCTGTCCTCGCACCGGGACGGCACCATCGGCCGGATCCTTCCGCCGTACCGCATGCGGATCGTCGACCAGCTGCGCCGGGAGGTCGCGGCAGGCGTGGAGGGGAAGCTGGAGGTTCGTGGCCCGACGATCGCGCCTGGAGTCCCTCGCGGCTCCGACACCCCACTGCGAACGCCGGACGACTGGTACGTGACCGGCGATGCCGCCACCGTCGATCCCGACGGCTTCGTCCGCTTGCACGGCAGGCTGGACGACATCGAGATCGTCGGCGGGCAGAACGTGCATCCCGCCGAGATCGAAGATCTCCTGGTGAGCCATCCCGCCGTCCGCGCCGCCGGTGTCTGTTCGGTACGCCGGGAGTCCTCCACGACTTCGCTGCGCGCCCACGTCGAACTGGACGAGGGTGCCGAGCCGGACCAGGTGATCGCCGAAATCGGCTCCCTGACACAGAAGAACCTGAGCTGGTACGAGATACCGGAGGACATCATCGTCGTCGAATCCCTTCCCCGCACTCCGGTCGGCAAGCTGGACCGCCGGGCGCTCCGGACGCTGGCGGCCGTTCGATGAGCACCCGGACAGAGGCTGAAGCCGGAGTCGACATCAAGGCCGTCGCCGCGGTCTCCGTCACGCTGGTCTTGTGGGCGTCCGCCTTCGTCGGCATCCGCTTCGCCGGCGCGCACTACGAACCCGGGTCACTCGCCTTGGGCAGGCTGCTGGTCGGCGCGCTCGCTCTGGGCGCGGTCGCGGCGTTCAAGGGGATGCCGCTCCCGCCGCGGAAGGCCTGGCCCGGCATCGCCGGTGCCGGGGTCTTCTGGTTCGGCCTGTACATGGTCGCCCTGAACTGGGGCGAACGCTTTACCGACGCGGGGACGGCGTCGCTCCTGGTCGGGATCGGCCCGGTGTTCGCCGCGATCCTCGCCGGGATCGTGCTGAAGGAAGGACTGCCCCTCCCCCTGGTGATCGGACTCGTCGTCGCTTTCACCGGCGCGGCGATCGTGGGGCTCTCCTCGCAGCACGGCTCCTCCAGTGCCCTCGGCGTCGCGCTCTGTCTCCTGGCGGCGGCGGGATACGCGGTGGGAGTCGTCTCTCAGAAACCGGCTTTGAGCCACGCCACCGCGTTGCAGGCCACGACCTTCGGCTGCGCTGTCGGCGCCGTCGCCTGCCTTCCGTTCAGCGGTCAGCTGATCCACGACGTGACGACCGCACCGGCGTCGGCCACCTGGTCGGTGGTCTACCTGGGCTTGCTGCCCACCGCGCTCGCCTTCTACACGTGGGCGTACGCGTTGTCCCGGACAACGGCGGGAAAGCTCGGCGTGACCACCTACGTGGTCCCGGTGATCGTGATCGCGCTGTCCTGGCTTTTCCTCGACGAGGTTCCCACTCTGCTCGCCGTCCTCGGTGGCGCACTTTGCCTTGCCGGCGTCGGCGTTTCCCGGACCAAGAAACGGAGAGCGCAGTGACCACCATGCCCGGCTACGAACTGTTGCCGAGCCCTGCGGAACTGGCCGCAGAGCATCCCGTTCCGACCCAGCTCATCGACGAGATCCAGGGACATCGCGCGGAGATCACCGACGTGCTCAACGGTCGCGACGGCCGGGTGCTGGCCGTGGTCGGCCCGTGTTCCGTCCACGACCCGATCGCGGTCCTCGACTACGCCGAACGGCTGGCGAAGTCGGCCAAACCGCTGAAGGACCACTTGCTCGTCGTTCTCCGGGCATACCTGGAAAAACCGCGGACCGCGGTCGGCTGGAAGGGTCTGCTCCACGACCCCTGGCTCGACGGCTCGGAAGACATCGCCGGCGGACTGCGCACCGGCCGCCGATTCTTGATCATGGCCGCGGAAAGCGGCCTGCCCCTGGCGGGGGAATTCGTCGAGCCGATGCTCGCCCCGTACCTGAGCGATCTCCTCAGCTACGGTGCCATCGGCGCGCGGACGGTCGCCAGCCAGTCGCATCGGGAACTCGCGTCCCAGCTGCCGATGCCGATCGGGATCAAGAACGGTCTCGACGGTGACCTGTCGGTCGCCACCGCCGCGATCCAGTGCGCCGGTACCGCGCAGCGCCATCCGGCCGTGAGCGAACACGGCGCTCTCGTCGTGCGAAGTTCGCCCGGCAACCCGGCGGCGCACTTGATCCTCCGCGGCACCGCGGCCGGAACCAACTACGACTCGGCGAACGTGGACGCGGCCATCGAGGGGTTACGCGCCACGAAGTCCCTGGACCGGGTCGTCGTGGACGCGTCGCACGGCAACTCCCGCAAGGACCACCGCCGTCAGGCAGGCGTGGTCGCCGACATCGCAGGCCGGATCGCCTGTGGTGAGCGGGGAATAGCGGGGATCATGATGGAGTCGTTCCTCGAAGCGGGACGACAGGACCACCCGGCGCCTTACGGCGTGAGCATCACCGACGCCTGCCTCGACCTGGGCGGCACCGTGTCGGTGCTGGAGTCGCTCGCCGACTCCGTGCGGATGGGCCGGTCGGTCGTCCTCGGGTGACCTCCGCTCAAGTGTCCTGGAAGGGTCGTTCACGTCTGAACGGCCCTTCCCTGACACACGCGACAGCAAAGGTCCCTTGCTCCCGCGTCAGCGCCCGAGCAGGCCCTTCGCGATGTGCGTCACCTGGATCTCGTTGCTTCCCGCGTAGATCATCAGCGACTTCGCGTCCCGCGCCAGCTGCTCCACCCGGTACTCCGCCATGTACCCGTTCCCGCCGAACAACTGCACGGCCTCCATCGCGACCTCGGTGGCCGCCTCGGACGAGTACAGCTTCATCGCCGAAGCCTCGGCCAGCGTCGGCATCTTGCCCGCGCGCAGCGTCTCGATCAGCTGGAACACCATGTTCCGCACGTTGATCCGCGCGACCTCCATCTTCGCCAGCTTGAGCTGGATCAGCTGGAACCGCCCGATCTCCTGGCCCCACAGCTTCCGGTTCTTGGCGTAGTCCACGCACAGCCGGTGACACTCTTCGATGATCCCGAGCGCCAGCGCCGCGACACCGACCCGCTCGACGGCGAACCCGGACTTCACCTCGGCCTTGCTGTCGCCGTCGCGGCCGGTCTCGGACTCGCCGAGCAGCCTGTCCCGCCCGAGCCGGACGTCACTGAAGAACAGCTCGCCGGTCGGCGAGGACATCATGCCCATCTTCTTGAACGGCTTGCCCTGCGTGAGCCCTGGCATGCCCTTGTCGAGCACGAACGTCAGCACCTTGCGGTCGCGGATCGCGGCGTCGTCGCCTTCGTCCAGCTTGGCGTAGACGATGATCGTATCGGCGTAGGGCCCGTTGGTGATGAACGTCTTCTGTCCATTGAGGACGTACTCGTCGCCGTCGCGCCGCACCGACGTCTTCATCCCGCCGAAAGCGTCCGAGCCGGAGTCGGGTTCGGTGATCGCCCACGCGCCGACCTTCTCGAACGTCGCCAGTTCGGGCAGCCAGCGTTCCTTCTGCGCCTGCGTGCCCTTGGTGAGGATCGTCTGCGCGGTCAGCCCGATGCTCACCCCGAGCGAGGCGACGATGCCGAGGCTGACCCCGGCCAGTTCGCTCACCGCGATGAGCGCCATCGCCTCCTGCCCGCCGAAGGCCAGACCTCCGCCGCCACCGGAGCCCGAGCCGCGCTCCTTCGCCAGCAGTTTCGTCACCGATTCCCGCGCGAGCGCGTCGATGCCGAACGACGCGAACATCTTGCGGATGAGGTCGTACGGTGACAGCGTCCCGCTTTCCAGCGCGTCCAGCTGCGGCCGGATCTCCTTGTCGACGAACTCGCGGATCGCGTCCCGGATCAGCAGTTCGGTCTCGGACCACTCGATCACGGCAGCCTCGCGGCGATGTCGTCGATCGCCCAGGCTTCCTCGGTTTCGATCACCCTGACGTCGTGCCAGCCCGCGAGTTCCGAGATCGCGCCGCCCTGTACCGCGTAGACCTTGCCGGTGAGCGGGCACTTCTCGGTGGCGAGGTAGGCCACCAGCGGTGAGATGTTGGCCGGGGAGAACGCGTCGAACTCCCCCTCCTCGACCTCCTGCGCGAAGATCGCGCCCATGCCCGGCGTCGCCAGCGTGAGCCGCGTACGCGCGATCGGCGCGATCGCGTTGACCCGCACGCCGTAGCGCTCCAGCTCTTCGGCGGCGACCAGGGTCAGCGCGGCGATGCCCGCTTTCGCCGCGCCGTAGTTCGCCTGCCCCGCGTTCGGCAGCGTGGTCCCGGACGCCGAGGCGGTGTTGATCACCGAGCCCGCGACCGGTTCACCGGCCTTGCTCGCCGTCTTCCAGTACGCGGCCGCGTGCCGCAGCACCGCCGCGTGTCCCTTGAGGTGCACCGCGATCACGGAATCCCACTGGGATTCCTCAAGTCCGGCAAGGAAAGCGTCCCGCAGGATACCGGCGTTGTTCACGACGACGTCGAGCCTGCCGAACTCGTCCACCGCCTGCGTCACCAGCTCCGCGGCGCCCGCCCACTCGGCGACGTTGGCGGTGTTGGCCACGGCCTTCCCGCCCGCCGCGCGGATCTCGTCGACGACCTCCTGCGCCGGGCCGGTGTCGGCCCCGCTTCCGTCGTTCGCCCCGCCGAGGTCGTTGACCACGACGCTCGCGCCCTCCCGCGCGAACAGCAGCGCGTGTTCGCGGCCGATCCCTCGCCCGGCGCCGGTGATGACGGCGACGCGTCCGTCGAGTGCTCCCATGGCTTTTGCTCCTACTCCGCGAATTCCGCGAGGCCGTCCTTGATCACGACGGTTTCGCCGACGGTGGTTTCGAACGCGTAGCTCCCGGCGCCCGCGCGCCAGATGTGCGTGGTCAGGTCCTGACCGGGCAGCACCGGCTTGGCGAACCGGACGGCGAACCGCTTCAGCCTGTCAACCTCGGACCCGGCGACCTCGGTCAGCAGGGCCCACGACGTGAACGCCATGGTGCACAGGCCGTGCGCGATGATCCCCGGCAGTCCCGAATCCTTCGCGACCTCTTCGTCGAGATGGATCGGCATCGGATCGCCGGCGGCGGGCGCGTAGCGGTACGTCTGGTCGTCGTCGACGTGCTGGTTGACCTTCGCGACCGGTGCCTGCGAGCGCAGTGCGTCGTCGAACTTGTGCTCCGGCCCGAGTTCGCCGCGCGTCTCTCCGGTGTCGAACCCGCGGACGAACAAGGTCACGTACTGCTCGTTGACCAGGTCGCCGTCCTCGGTCCGGCATTCGAGGTGGATGGTGCCGCGCGTGCCGTTCGACAGGCCTTCGTAGCCGGTCATCCGCGCTCGCGACACGAGCTTGTCGCCGGGCCGGATGGGCCGGTGGAACCGGAATTCCTGTTCCCCGTGCACGATGCGGCCGAACAAGCCGACCGGGACCACCTCGAGCGCGGGTTCCATCAGCGACTCGAACACCGGCACGATCGCGAACACCGGGTTCGCGACGTCTCCGGCGAGGTGCGCCGGGATCGGGTCGTTGGTGGCCTTCGCGTACTCGATCAGCCGCTCGCGGGTCACCTCGAACCGGGACTCCTCGGTCCACTTGCCGAGCCCGCCGGGATCGAACCGCTCGTCGGTCACGCGACCAGCGCCTTGAAGTTCTCCAGCGACGCGTCGAGGTTCTTCTTGCCGTCCTTCTCGACGGCCTTGCCGAGCGCGCCGACGATCATCTGACCGGCGAACTCCGCGTCGATGCTGGCGAGCGAACCGGCTCCGGACGCCTCCACGGACAGCTCGAACTTGACCTTCACCCCGGCCATCCCGGTGCCGGAGATCGCCAGCTTCGACGGCGCCTCGAACTCGTCGACGGTCCAGGTGATCGTGTTCGGCATCCCGAGCATCGTGACGACCTCGGAGGCCTGCGCCCCCTTGGAGAACTCGGCCGGGACCTCGCCCTTCCACTTGGTGTGGATGGTCAGCCACTTCTCGAAGTTGTTGGGGTTGGAGAACTCCGCCCAGACCTTGTCGGGGGCCGCGGGGAGTTCGACGGAGGCACTGATCTTGCCCATGGTTCGTCCTTTCGGTGAGATCAGCGCTCGGCGCGCTGGTAGGCGGTGACGACGGCGGCGCCGCCGAGTCCGATGTTGTGCTGGAGCGCGGCTTCGACGCCGTCGACCTGGCGTTTGTCGGCGGTGCCGCGCAGTTGCCAGGTCAGTTCGGCGCACTGCGCGAGGCCGGTGGCGCCGAGCGGATGCCCCTTCGAGATCAGCCCGCCGGACGGGTTGACGACCCATTTGCCGCCGTAGGTGGTGTCCCCGGAGTCGACGAGCTTCCCGGCCTCCCCTTCGGCGCAGAGTCCGAGTGCTTCGTAGAGCAGGAGTTCGTTGGCGGAGAAGCAGTCGTGCAGCTCGATGACCTGGAAGTCCTCCGCGCCGAGCCCGGCCTGGTCGTACACCTGGCGCGCGGCTTGAACGTTCATGTCGTAGCCGATGATGTTCTTCGCGGTACCGTCGAAGGTGCTGGCGAAGTCGGTGGTCATCGACTGCCCGACGATCTCGACGGCCTGCCCGGCGAGCCCGCGCGAGTCCACAAAGGACTCACTGGCGAGGATGGCCGCGCCCGAACCGTCCGAGGTCGGCGAGCACTGGAGCTTGGTGAGCGGGTCGTAGATCATTCGCGAGTCGAGGATGTCTTGCAGCGAATAGCTTTCCTGGAACTGCGCGTACGGGTTGTTCACCGAGTGCCGGTGGTTCTTTTCGCCGATCTTGGCGAAATGCTCGGCGGTGGTGCCGTAGGTCTTCATGTGCTCGCGGCCCGCCGCTCCGAACATCCACGGCGCCGGCGGGAAGAGCACCTCTGAGATCTCCGCGAGGGCCTGGATGTGCCTGCCCATCGGCTGCTCGCGGTCGTCGTAGGTCGAGCCGAGCGAGCCCGGCTGCATCTTCTCGAACCCGAGCGCGAGCGCGCAGTCCGCGCGGCCGCCGCGGATCGCCTCCGCGGCCAGGTACAGCGCCGTCGAGCCGGTCGAGCAGTTGTTGTTGACGTTGACCACAGGGATCCCGGTCATGCCCAGTTCGTAGACCGCGCGCTGACCCGAGGTCGACTCGCCGTAGACGTAGCCGACGTAGGCCTGCCGCACCTCGTCGAACGAGATCCCGGCGTCGGCGAGCGCCTTCGTCCCGGACTCCTTGGCCATCTGCGGGTAGTCCCAGTCCTCGCGGCGTCCGGGTTTCTCGAACTTCGTCATGCCCACGCCGACGACGTACACCTTGTTGGCCACCACGACGCTCCTTGTCGTTGCCGGGTCGCTACTGGAACTGAAGATACAGACAGGACTGTATTTATCAACCCCTTACATACAATCCTGAACGGATGTTACTTACGGCATGCTGAGTGTCAGGTGACGCAGACGAGCGGCCCGAACCCCCGTTAAACAGGTCGAACACCACTCACAGGGGGTATTCGATGAAAAGAACGAGCATGGTCCTGGCCGCCACCGTCGCCGCCGGGCTGCTGTCGGCGGGCACCGCGTCGGCGAGCGACTGGGCGATGAGCTACCTACCGCTGCCGCCCGGAGGCGGCGGCACCGCACGGGTGGCCGGCACGAACGGCGCCGGAGACTACTCGGGGACCGCCGACGGGAAGCTGGTCACCTGGACGGGCGGGACCGTCGCGGACCACGGCATCCCGGCGGGCTACACCAAGGTCGAAGCGGCGGACGAGAACGCGTCCGGTTCCGTCCTCGGCAGCGCCGTCTACTACTCGGAAGGGAGCCACTACCCGGGCAAGCACGCCTTCGTCTTCGAGAACGGCGGATTCCAGTTCCTGGGGAAGGTGCCGGGCTACTACAACTCGCAAGCCCACGGCACGAACGACCGCGGCGACGTCGTCGGCACGGTGTTCAACGACATCCGCTACGGCTCCACCGCCGCTTTCTGGCCATCCGGCGACCACGCGCACCCGGTGCTGCTGGACGTCCCGCCGTTGCTCACCCCCGTCGACATCGACCAGGACGGCACCATCCTGCTGAACGAGCAGTTCGGCGGCACCTGGCTCTGGAAGGACGGTGTCCTGCGGCAACTCGTCCTCCCGGACGGCCTCCGCGAATCACGCGGGATCGCGATCCGGAACGGGAAGGTGCTGGCCTCGACCCAGCTGGGCGACCGGCTCTGGACGGCGTTCGACACCTCCCAGGAGGTACCGGGCGGCATGTCCACCATGGCGCTCAACGGGTCCGGCCTGGTCACGGGATGGGTTTCGCCGAGAACCCCCACGGCGTGGTCCCCGGGCGGCCCGGTGACGGCGCTCCCCTCCCCCGGCAACGCGTACGGCACCGTCGTGGGCGACAACGGCGAGATCGCCGGAACGCTGGAGGGCGGCAGCGACGGAGTCCCCGTGGTGTGGCGCCGTGGCTAAAGTCGGGACATGGATCCTGAGGAGCTTCGGCAGCGGTTCGCCCTGCTGACCACCGCGCATCTGACCGACGGCTGCGTCCGCGCCGGCGTCCCGGTCCGGTGCGCGCCCGCCGGCACGCACGCGGTCGTGCCCGGCAGCCGGATCGCCGGGCGGGTCACCCCCGCCCGGCACGTCGGCAGCGTCGACGTCTTCCTGGAGGCGTACGAAACCGCGAACCCCGGTGACGTCCTCGTCGTCGACAATCGCGGCAGGCTCGACGAAAGCTGCGTCGGGGACCTCGCCGTCCTGGAAGCCGAAGCGGCCGGACTGAGCGGCGTGGTCATCTGGGGATTGCACCGCGACACCGGCGACATCAAGAAGATCGGGCTGCCGGTGTTCAGCCTCGGCTCGATCCCGACCGGCCCGCTGTCGGTCTCGGCCCGCCCGGACGGCGCGCTCGAATCGGCCGTCGTCGGCGAGTGGACGGTGACGCGGGCGGATCTCGTGTTCGGCGACGAGGACGGGGTCCTGTTCGTCCCGGCCGACCGGGCGGACGAGGTCCTGGACCGCGCCGAGGCCATCCGCGACGTCGAGCGGCTCCAGGCCGAGCGGATCCGCGCCGGAGAGTCCCTTCGCGAGCAGGTGCGCTTCGCCGACTTCCTCGCGGAGCGCGCTACGTCGCCTTCGCTGACGTTCCGGGAGCACCTGCGCTCGGTCGGCGGCGCCATCGAGGAGTAGCAAGGGACCTTTGCTATCGCCTTGCCGGGACCGCCGCTGTGGCAGTCTGGGTGCATGCAGGTCAAGACCGGCCGCTGGGCCCGGATCGCCACGGTCGGCCAGGCCCACTGGTTCTTCGGGAACCTCTACGAAGCCGTCGTCGACGTTCCCCGCCTCACCGGCGACCGCTCCCCCGGGCTCCTCACCTCCGGCAGCCCCGCGCGCTACTTCATCCCGGCGGCGCCGGCGACGATCGCGTCGACGGCGCTCGCCCTCACCGGCAGCTGGCGAGACGGCGGCGATCGGCGCGCGATCGTCACCGCCGCCGCGGGCACGGCCGTCGCCACCGGCATCACGGTCCATCTCGTCCGTTCGGTCAACTTGCCGCTGCTGAAGGAACAGCCGGACCGGGTCCGGCGCGAGGAACTCGCCAAGAAATGGCATCGCGCGAACCTGGCCCGGCTGGCCCTGCTCATCCTCGTGCGGTTTGCTTTCCGCCGAGCCACAGCAGACCGTCGATGACGAAGCGGTTCTGCACCTCACTCGCGAAGGTCGACGACAGCGGCTGGTTCGTCTCGTAGTTCATCTTGTTGTGCCCGAAGTTGGCGTACAGCATCTTGTACTTGTTGTGTGTCCAGAGGATCGGGTAGTACCCGCTGTACCAGGACTGGTTCGGGTCGGTCCCGAGCGGGAAGCTCACCGGATCCACCGACGCGAGGATCTTGATGTCCGGGTTCTTGCGCAGGTCGTTGTTCCAGGCGTACCACTCGCTCACCGACGAGGTGAACGTCGCGGGCAGCCGCGTGGTCGACGGATGCGGCTTGTTCTCCACCTTCAGCGTCGCCGTCGTCGGCCCCCAGGTGTTGGACTTGAAGCCGCCCGTGCCGAGGAACCTGTTGTGGTACCAGTCCCAAGCGGACGGGTTGGTGTTGAACGCCGCCACGTGGAAGCCGAAGAACGCGCCGCCCGCGTTCATGTACCGCTCGAAACCCGAGCGCTGCGCCGAGGTCTGCGGTAGGTCGTCCAGGAACAGCACGACCTGGTACTGCGAGGGCTGCAGCGAGTTCAGCCGGTTCCAGTCCTTGGTCGCGGTGTAGCCGAAGTTGTTCTGTGAAGCGGTTTTCGGGAACCACTGGTTGGCTTCCTTGACGAAGCTGATGTGCGCCGCGTCGTAGGTCCCGTTGTAGAAGGCCAGCACCTGGAACGCGGGCGCCGCCTGTGCCGTCACCGGCGCCAGAGCCAGCGCTAGACACGAAACGAACAGCAGAGCGAGCCGGACCGCGAATCTCCTCATACCTCACCACCCATGCCGATAGCGAAGGCCGAACCCGAACGGGAACAGCCCGGACTTTCCATCACCGACGTTGATCGGCTGCTGGTCGGCGCTGCGCATCCACGTCACCGGCAACTTGCCGGTGGGGTTGTAGTCACCGAAGAGGACGTCCGCGACGCCCTGGCCTTCCGAACCGGGCAGCCACGACGCGAGCAGCCCGTCCCAGTCCGGCAGCTGCCCGGCGATGTCCAGCGGCCGCCCGGAAACGAGCACCACCACGGTCGGGACCCCGCTGTCCTGAAGCCGCTTCAAGGTCGCCAGATCTTCGGCGTCGAGCCCCATTCCCTCCGGCTTGTCCCCGCGGCCCTCGGCGTACGGCGTCTCCCCGACCACCGCGACCGCGACGTCGTAGGACTTGTCGATCCCGTTCGCGTCCTTGTCGAAAGTGACCGTGGACGAGGCCTTCGCGGTGTGCCGGATCCCTTGCAGGATGGTCGTTCCCTCGGTGACCGGGCCGCTCTTGCCCTGCCAGCCGACGGTCCAGCCGCCGCTCTGGTTGCCGATGTCGTCGGCGCTCTTGCCCGCGACGAAGATCCGGTTGCGCGACTTGTCCAGCGGCAGCACCCGGTTCTCGTTCTTCAGCAGCACCTGCGATTCGCGGACGGCCTTCCGCGCGAGGGCGCGGTGCTCGTCGCTGCCGATGCTCTTGATGAACCGGCGATCGGTCAGCGGCCGTTCGAACAGGCCCAGTTCGAACTTCTTCGTCAGAATGCGCCGGTTCGCGTCGTCGATCCGCGCCTGCGTGACCCGCCCGGCGAGGACTTCGGCCTTCAGCGTGTCCATGAACTTCTGGTACTCGAAGGGCACCATGACCATGTCGATCCCGGCGTTGATCGACGCGGTGACCTCGGCCGGGGTGAAGCCCGGTTGCCGGTCGATCTGGTCGATGCCGTTGTAGTCCGAGATGACGATGCCCGAGAACTTCAGTTCGCCCTTGAGCACGTCGTTGATCAGGTAGGAACCGGCGTGCATCTTGAGCCCGTTCCAGCTGCTGTAGGAGATCATCACCGAACCGACCCCGCGGCGGACGGCCTCGCGGAACGGCGGCAGGTGCACCGCGCGGAGTTCGGCTTCGCTGATGTCGGTCTCGCCCTGATCGTCACCGCCGGTCGTGCCGCCGTCGCCGATGTAGTGCTTCGCGGTCGCGAGGACAGAACCGGGCGCGGACAGCGACCGGCCCTGCATACCGTCGATGGCCGTCGTCATCGCGGAGGCGATTTCCGGTACCTCGCCGAAGGATTCGTACGTCCGGCCCCACCGGTCGTTGCGCGCGACGCACAGGCACGGCGCGAAGTTCCAGTCGATCCCGGTGCCCGACACCTCTTCCGCGGTCGCGCGGCCGATCTTCCTGACCAGTTCGGGATCGCGTGTCGCGCCCAGGCCGATGTTGTGCGGGAAGACGGTGGCGCCGTAGAGCCCGTTGTGGCCGTGGACGGCGTCGACGCCGTAGATCAGCGGAATGCCGAGCCGGGTGGCGAGCGCTTCTTTCTGGAAACCGTCGTACATGTCGGCCCAGGTGACCGCGTTGTTCGGGGTCGGCTGGGAGCTGCCGCCGGAGAGCAGCGAGCCGAGCATTCCCTCGGTGACGTCGCCGGGTGCCTTGATGCCGAGGCGTTCGGCCTGCGTCATCTGGCCGATCTTCTCTTCCAGGGTCATCCGCGACAGCAGATCGGCCACGCGGACCTTCACCGGCCGCCAGGCGTCCCGGTACGCGGGGCCGTTTCCGGCCAGTGCCGGGGTGTGCGACCCCAGCACGAGCGCGGCGGCCAAAATCCCCAGGGTGACTCTCCGCATCCGGGTCCTCCTCGACACACGGGCGTAAGTTCAAGGCTTGAATTAACGCATGATGAAGCATCGTGGTCTAGACCTGCGAAAAAGACGGTTCCCGCTGACCGGCATCGACCCAGATCGATAACCTGGGGATTATGGAACTGCGGGATATCGAGATCTTCCTGGCGCTGGCCGACGAGCTCCATTTCGGCCGCACCGCGGACCGCCTGCACGTCTCGCAGGCACGGGTGAGCCAGTCGATCAAACAGGTCGAGCGCCGGATCGGCGCGCCGCTGTTCGCCCGCACCAGCAGGCGGGTCCGGCTCACGCCGATCGGCGAACGGCTGCGGGACGACCTCGGCCCCGCCTTCCGCGCGCTGCACGAAGGCATCGATCGCGCGGTCGCCGCCGGACGCGGGATCGGCGGTGTGCTGCGGCTGGGCTTCGAGGCACCCGGCGTCGCCGATCTGATCGAAGACCTGCTGGACCGTTTCCGGCAGCGCTACCCGGACACGGAACTGCTCATCCGGGAGGCCGATTTCGCCGACCCGTTCGCGATGCTGCGCTCGGGGGAGATCGACGTCCTGGTGACCCTGCTCCCGGCCGACGAACCCGAGCTCACGACCGGACCGGCCGTGCACACCGAACCGATGGTGCTCGCGGTGTCGTCGAAACACCCTTTCGCGCGAAGGAAGTCAGTCACGCTGGACGATCTCGCCCGCGACACCGTGCTCCGCGCGGCGCATCCGCCGGAGCCGTACTGGATCGAGGAGCCGCGGCAATGGCTGACGCCTGCCGGGCATCCCGTGACGCGGGGTAAACCCTTCGCGACGTTCCAGGAACTGCTCGCCGCGATCGCCACCGGCGCCGGCATCTGCCCGCTCGCCGCGCACGCGCGCGAGTACTTCAGCCACCCGCGAATCCGCTTCGTGCCCTTCGCCGGTTCACCCGACGTCGAGTGGGGACTCGTCTGGCCGCGCTCCGCCGAGACAGCCCGCGTACAGACCTTCGCAGCCGTCGCCTCCGCTTCGCTCCCCTGACTCCCCTGACTCCCCGCCGGCTCCCGCCCGCTACGCAATTCGTCCTCTACTTGCGGTCCTTGCACACGCAACTACCGCGTTTCGTCCTCTACTTGCGGCGTCGAGCTCACCGGGGTGCCAGTGGCAGACGTGTCGCGAAAGCCACTTTCGCGACGTTGAAGGTTGCGAAAGTGGCTTTCGCGACACGCCTCGCTCCAGCCAAGGCGCCGCGCGTCGGGCGGGGTGGTCGTGAGTGGTAAGTGGGGTTAGAACACGACTTACCACTCACGACCACCCGACCCGGCTCCCGCTCCCGCAATTCGTCCTCTACTTGCGGTCCTTGCACACGCAACTACCGCGTTTCGTCCTCTGAATGCGGCGTCCACCTGCGGCGGGGGAGCAAGGGACCTTTGCTATCGCCCTGACGCGCCCACCGCCCCGGACAACGTGAAGGCCCCCTTCCCTCGGCTCAGTCGAGGGAAGGGGGCCTTCACGCGAGTCCCGCGAAGAAAGCTAGCCGAGGACCTTCTCGAGCCAGCCCTGCTCGAGCTTCACGACCTGACCGTTCGCGGTCACGGTCGGCGTGCCGAAGCCGGGTCCGTTGCCGAAGTCCTGCTGCAGCGACGGATCCGTGGAGATCTTCTTGTACGCGTCCTGGATCTGCTGTTCGTAGACGCCGGTGTTGATCGCCGTCGCGAACGCCGGATCGGTGATGCCGACATCCTGGCCGAGCTTGATCAGCTGCCCCTTGTCGAACCCGCGCCCGCCTTCCTGAGGCTGGTCCTTGAACAGCGCGTCGTGGAAGGCGAGGAACTTGCCCGCGTCGGCCGCGGCGAGCGCGGCGTTGGCCGAGTCCAGCGAGTAGCCCGGCGGGTCCGAACGCTGGTTCAGCATCGGCAGCATGTGGTACCGGACCTGGAGGGTCCCGTTGTTCACCTGCTCGTGGATCTGGTCCTTGAACGACTCTTCGAACTGCTTGCAGATCGGGCACAGGAAGTCGGCGTAGACGTCGATGGTCTTCTTCGCCTCGGGCTTACCGGCGGTCACGGCGGCCCCGTCGCGCTTCTCGACGACGCCAGGGCCCCAGGTGCCCGTCTGCGCGCCGATCACCTTGCCCTCGGTGCTGTCCTTGCTGGACGTCGTCCAGATCACGCCACCGATCACCAGCGCGGCGAGGACGACCACCGCGACGGTGATCGCGACGACCTTCTTCTTGTCGCCGCCCGCGACGCCCCTGGCCTGTGCCACCGAGCGCGCCGCCGTCTGCTGCTGCTTGCGTTTCCGAGCGTTGCGCTCAGCTCCACCCACGATTATTCGTTCCCTTCAGCGATACCCACATAGTCGTCGTCGGCGGGGGCCCCGGAGTTCCCGAGCCAGCCGTCCACCGACAGCCAGGTCCGCGGCCGCACGATCAGCCAGACACCGAGCAGGGCGAACCCGAGGTCCCTGGCGATCTCCTGCGGATACTGCGTCTGATCCGCGGCGATCTGACCGCCGCCGCCGAAACAGCCGCAATCGATGCTCAGCCCGCGCGCCCAGGATTGGGCGATCGCGGCGATGAGCACCGCGAGCAGCAGCACCGACAGCACCGAAACCCAGCGGGTCACGAACCCGGCGAGCAGGAGCAGGCCGAGCGCCAATTCGACGATCGGCATCCCGATCGCCACCGGGCGCACGATCCCGTCCGGCAGGACATCGAAAGCCTGCACCGCGATGTAGGTCTGCCCCGGATCGCTGATCTTCAGCGCTCCGGAAACCAACCAGACGGCGGCGAGTCCGAGCCGGGCGAGTGTGCCCACGGCGTCGAGTACGACTTGGGGCGGTCTACGCACGGGCATAGGCTAGCCGCCAACCCTGAGAACAACGTGAGGCGGCGGACGGAGGCACCCGATGAGGGGACGCGCCCTGCTGGTGATCTGCTTGATGCTGGTCACAGCGGCGGTGGCCTGCGGCAAAGAGGCCGGTCCGTCGGATTCCCTCGTCGCCCGCGCCGTCGCGTTCAACAAACTCACCATCGGAATCCGGTTCGACCAGCCGGGGCTCTCCAAACAGACGGTCGACGGCCGGTACGTCGGTTTCGACGTCGACGTGGCGAAGTACATCGCGAGCGAATTGGGCGTCGACGAGGATCACATCACCTGGCACGACAGCAGGCCGTCGTCCCGCGAGACGGACATCACCTCCGGGATCACGGATTTGATGGTGGCGACCTACTCGATCACCGAAAAACGCAAACAGGCCGTCGCTTTCGCCGGCCCTTATTTCGACGTCGGCCAGGATCTGCTGGTCCGGCTCCGGTCGACCGACATCACCGGTCCCGAGAACCTCAACGGCCGCAAGCTGTGCGCCGTGGGCGGCACCACCTCGGCCGAGCAGGTGCGCGACAAGTTCGCGCAGGCCGTCCAGCTCATCGAGTACCCGCGCTATCAGGACTGCGTCACGGCGCTGCTCGCCGGACAGGTGGACGCGGTGACCACCGACGACGTCATCCTGGCCGGGTACGTGGCGCAGAACCCGGAGTTGCTGAGGGTCGTCGGCAAGCCGTTCTCGAAGGAGAAATACGGCGTCGGCCTGCGCAAGGACGACACCGAGGGCAAGGCGGCCGTGGCCAGGGCCATCCAGAAGATGATCTCGTCCGGGGACTGGCTCGCCTCGCTGAACCGCAACATCGGCCCGTCCGGCTACCGGATCCCGCCCCCGCCGCAGGTTACCGAGCGGTGACCCTTCCCGATCTGCCGGTTCGCGCCGTCCTGCCCGAACTCGAAGCCGCACTCGACGCCCACGGCACCGCTGTGCTCGTCGCGCCCCCGGGAACCGGTAAGACCACTTTGGTCCCGCTCGCGCTGGACAACGGTGCAGGCCGGGTGATCGTCGCCGAACCCAGGCGGCTGGCCGCGCGTGCCGCGGCGGCGCGGATGGCGTCGCTGCTGGGCGAACGGGTCGGTGAGACGGTCGGCTATTCGGTGCGCGGGGACCGGAAGGTGTCTTCTTCGACGCGGATCGAAGTGGTCACCTCGGGGCTGCTGGTCCGGCGAGTGCAGGGCGACCCCGAACTGGCCGGGGTGTCGACCGTCCTGCTCGACGAATGCCACGAACGCCATCTCGACGCGGATCTACTGCTCGCGCTGCTGCTGGACGTCCGCGCCGGGCTGCGGGACGACCTGCGCCTGCTCGCGACGTCCGCCACCGTGGCCGCCGGACGGCTGGCGGCCTTGCTCGGGGACGCGCCGGTGATCACCGCTCAGGCACGGACTTACCCGGTCGACGTCACGTACTCCCCGCCCGTGCGCGGCGAGCGGGTCGAAGCGACCGTGGCCCGCGCGATCCACAAAGCACTGTCCGAAGGGGACGGTGACGTGCTCGCCTTCCTCCCGGGCGCGGGCGAGATCGCCAGGGTGAGCGGGCTGCTCAACGGACTGGACGCCGACGTGCTGCCACTGCACGGCCGGCTTTCGGCGGCGAGCCAGGACGACGCGCTGCGCCCGCGCGCCCGCCGCCGGGTGGTGCTTTCGACGTCGGTCGCCGAGTCCAGCCTGACCGTGCCCGGGGTGCGCGCGGTGGTGGATTGCGGGCTGTCCCGGGTACCGCGTGTCGATCACCGGCGGGGCTTGCCCGGGCTGGCGACGGTCCGGGTTTCGGCCGCGGTCGCGGAACAGCGCGCCGGCCGCGCCGGACGTGAGGCGCCGGGCCGTGCTTACCGGTGCTGGGCGGCGCACGAGCAGGGTTCCCTGCCCGCGTACCCCGAACCCGAGATCAGGACAGCGGAACTGGCGCGGTTCGCGCTCGAACTCGCGTGCTGGTCCACGCCGGACGGTTCCGCCCTCGCCTGGTGGGACCCGCCCGGTGAAGGCGCGCTGGCCGCCGGTCGCGCGTTGCTGACCACGCTCGGGGCGACCGCGGAAGACGGGACGGTGACCGAACGCGGCCGGAAGATGGCCGGGCTGGGCCTGCATCCTCGGCTGGCGCGAGCGTTGCTCGACGGCGCGGCACGGACCAACGCGCGGTCGGCGGCCGAGGTCGTCGCACTCCTGGACAGCGGCGGCACGCTGACCGATCTCGAAGCCGAGCTGCGACGAATACGAGGCGACGAGCGCTGGAAGTCCGACGTGCGAAGGCTTTCCAAACTGGTGCCGGACGGCGGCGGCAAGGCCGATCCGGCGCTGGTCGTGGCACTGGCGCATCCCGAACGGCTCGCGCGACGGCGGTCCGCGGGCACGCCGGTGTATCTGATGGCAGGCGGGACCGCGGCGGAACTTCCGCGCGGAAGCGGGCTGGCCGACGTCGAATGGCTGGCGGTGGCCGAAGCGACCCGGGATCCCGGTCGCGCGCAGGGAATCATCCGGCTGGCCGCGCCCGCGGACGAAGACCTCGCGGTGCGCGCCGCACCGAATCTGGTGTCGTCGCAGGACGAGGTGCGCTGGTCTTCAGGTGACGTCGTGGCACGTTCGGTGCGGCGGCTCGGGGCGATCGTGCTGTCGGAGAAACCGTTGCGCTCGCCAGCGCCGGACGCGATCCGCGCCGCGCTGCTGGACGGTCTGCGCGCCGAAGGGCTCGGCCTGCTGCGGTGGTCGGAAGACGGGCGACGTCTGCGCGAACGCTTGTCCTTCCTGCACCGGGTATCGGGCTCACCTTGGCCCGAGGTCTCCGATACCGCACTTTTGTCCACTTTGGACTCGTGGCTCGATCTCGGCTCGGCGCGACGACGGTCGGACCTCGCCTCACTGGACGCGGGAGCCGCGTTGCGCGGGCTGATGCCCTGGCCCGAGGCGTCCCGTTTGGACGAACTGGCGCCGGACCGGCTGGAGGTGCCGTCGGGTTCGCGGATCCGGGTCGACTACTCGGGCGAGCAGCCGGTGCTGGCCGTGAAACTGCAGGAGACCTTCGGCTGGCTCGCGACGCCGGAACTGGCGGGCGTACCCGTCGTGCTGCACCTGCTCTCCCCCGCCGGACGGCCCGCCGCGGTCACCGCCGATCTGGAGTCGTTCTGGCGCAACGGTTACGCGGCCGTGCGCGCCGACCTCCGCGGGCGCTACCCGAAGCATCCGTGGCCGGAAGACCCGCTGAGCGCCGCACCCACCCGGCGGACCCGGCGCCGGACGTGAGTCAGTCCATCAGCTGGTGCTGAGGCCGGGTCGGCAGCTGCGACGCCAGCTCCTCGTCGTCCTCCCGTTCGTTCAGCCCGAGCTGCACCGCACTCCGGATCTGCTCGCGGTTCTCCCGCACCACATGCGCGAAGAACTCGTCGATGCGCGGGTCCGTCAGCACCTCGAGGATCACGCGCATCGCGGTGTCTATCACCGAACGCACCACCTCGTCGTGGAACGGCAGCTTCGAAAGCCGTCCCGCCTGCGGGTCGTTCTTGAGTTTCTCGGCGATGATCCCGCGCAGCAGTGTCTGGTTCTCGCCGAGTGAGCGCGCGAGGTTCTGCGGGTAGTTCCCGGTTTCCAGCACCTTGACGACCTCGTCGAGCACCGCGATCGTGATCGGTTTCTTGATCGCCAGCACGATCGGCCGCGAAAGCCGTTCGACCAGCCGCTGCGTGAACCGTTCCCCGAAAGCGCGGTCGGCCGTGCGCGCGAGCCGGACGAGCACCACCAGGATCCGCAGCAGCCGGAACCCGCGCAGCGCCGGATGCGCGATGGGGATCATGCCGAGGATCTCGTACCAGTTGCGCAGCGGGAACCACTTCTCCCAGCCGTGGCGCCGCCACCGCCACAGGAATTCCAGCGCGAAGATCCCGCACACCGTCGTGTCGATGACGAAGACGGTGTGCGCCGTCTCCTCCGAATGCGGGAAGAACGTCACGTAGACGAGCAGCCCGACGGAGAACACGGCGAGGGCGAGCATCACCAGGTCGAGCGGATTCACGCGCCGTTGTTCGCGGGTGGTCATGGCGCCGATTCTGCCTTTCCGCCGTGACTCGTGCCGAGCGGCACCTGCCGAAAGTAAGGGGTGACCGATGACTTCGGGTCAATGTCCTCGGGTGCCTCCGCGCAGAAGACTTGCACAACACGAAGGAGGGCGCGGATGATCACGCTTCGAGGACTCACGAAGCGCTATGGCGAGAAGACGGTGGTCGACGGGCTGACCTTCGCCGTCGAGCCGGGCAAGGTGACCGGTTTCCTCGGTCCCAACGGTGCGGGCAAGTCGACGACCATGCGGATGACGCTCGGCCTCGACACGCCGAGCGCGGGCGAGGTCCACATCGACGGCAAGCGGTACGCGGACCTGCCGCACCCGCTGCGCGAAGTCGGCGCGCTGCTGGAAGCCAAGGCACTGCACCCGGGCCGGAGCGCGGGCAAGCACCTGCTGGCGATGGCGCGCAGCAACGGGATCCCGGATGCCCGGGTGGACGAGGTGCTCGCGACGGTCGGGCTCACCGACGTCGCGGGTAAGCGGGCCGGGACGTTCTCCCTCGGCATGGGGCAACGGCTCGGCATCGCCGGCGCGCTGCTGGGCGACCCGCGGGTGCTGATGTTCGACGAGCCGGTCAACGGCCTCGACCCCGACGGCGTCCGCTGGGTGCGGCAGCTGATGCGGTCGCTCGCGGCGGAGGGCCGCACGGTGTTCGTGTCGAGCCACCTGATGAGCGAAATGCAGCTGACCGCGGACCGGCTGGTCATCATCGGCAAGGGAAAACTGCTCGCCGACGCCCCGGTCGACGAATTCATCGCGGGCAATTCGCGGACCTCGGTCGCGGTGCGGGTGCCCGTTCCCGGCGAATTGCGAGCGCTCGAACAGCGGCTGCGCGCCCTCGGCGCGACCACGGAAATCGACCGGGACGAACTTCTCGTGCACGACCTGCCCGTGCACCGCGTCGGCGACACCGTGCACGAACTGGGCATCCGCGTGCACGAGCTGGCCGAGCGGACGGCGTCACTCGAACAGGCCTACATGGAACTGACCGCGTCGTCGGTCGAATACGGAACGGGAGTAGCGGCATGAAGTCACTCGTGGTCATGGTGGCGGTGATCGCCGGCCTGCTGGGGGTGCCGGCGGCCGCGTCGGCGGCACCGGCTTTGTCACTGCCCGCGCCGGGTGGCCCCCTGCCGATCGGGTTGCGCACGCTGCATCTCACCGATCAGAAGCGAGCAGACCCGTGGGTGCCCGAGAAGCGACGGGAGCTGATGGTCAACGTCTGGTACCCGGCCGTCCCGATCGGGCGTATGTCGCCGTACATGACCGAAGCGGAGTCCGCGGCGGCGGTCGCCGGGCGGAAACTCGATCTGCCGCCGGACGCGCTGAGCAAGATCCGGGTCCACTCGAAGGAGAACGCGCCTTCCCTGCCCGGGCGGCGTCCGCTGGTGGTGCTGTCGCCGGGTGCGGGCAACAACCGGATCACCCTGACCTCGGTCGCGGAACACCTCGCTTCGCAGGGTTTCGTGGTCGCCGGGATCGACCACGCCTACGAAGCTTGGGCGACGGAGTTCCCCGACGGGCTGCGCCAGTGTGTCGCTTGTGGACAGCAGCCTGACCCGTGGCCCGCCGCGATCGCGAACCGCGCGATCGACACGACGTTCGTCGTCGACACCCTGGTGAAGGACCGTCGCTGGTCGATCGACGCCGGGAAGATCGGGATGGCCGGTCACTCGGCGGGCGGTTCGGCGACCGCCGCCGCGATGGCCGCCGACCGGCGGATCAAGGCGGGCGTGAACGTCGACGGCCCGTTCTTCGGCACCGTTTCCCTCGATCGGCCGTTCCTGCTGCTGACCAGCCCGACCGGCGAGAAGCACTTCCGCGAGTCCTGGGACGAGACCTGGCCTCGGCTGACCGGACCGAAGAGGGACTTCCTGGTCAAGGACAGCGGCCATTCGTCGGTGACGGACGCGGCGATCCTGATCGACCAGCTGGGCCTGCGAAAGCACCTGCCTCCGGCCGAGGTGGAGAACCAGTACGGCTCGATCGACTCGTGGGAGGCGCTGGAGTTCTTCCGCGGCGAGCTGACCGGCTTCTTCAAGAAGTGGAGCGCCCGATGAACGCGGCCTCGTCGGAATGGACGAAGTTCTGGTCGGTGCGGTCGACCTGGTGGTGCCTGATCAGCGGCGTCCTGCTGATGCTCGCCTACTCCGGCGCGGTGGGCCTGGCCGCGAACGCGGGCGTCGAACGCTCGATGGCCCCGCACGCCGTGGTGATCGGAGCGGCTTTCTACCTCACGCAGTTCGCCGTGGTCGCGCTGGCGACACTGTTCATCACGAGCGAGTACGCCAGCGGCAGCATCCGCTCGACCCTGCAATGGGTCCCCGTGCGGAACCGGGTCCTCGCGGCGAAATCAGCGGTCCTGGTGCCGGTCTTGTTCTGCTACGGCGTCCTGAACACGCTCGTCGGCGTGGCGATCTCGGCGCCGCTGATCCCGGCGCAGGATTCGTCGGTGGGCGAAGTTCTCGCGACTTCGGCGAGTATGGGCGGCTACTTCGCACTGCTGGGGCTGCTGTGTCTCGGTCTGGGGACGGCGCTGCGGAGCACGGCGGGGACGATCGTGACGGTGTTCGTGCTGCTGGTGATGATCCCGATGTTCGCCGGGTCGCTGGGCGGCGAAGACGCCGTGAACTACTTCCCCGGCTTCGCGGGCGTCAACGCGATGCTCGCTTCAGGAGAGCCGAACCCGATCTTCGGCGGCGTCGCGCCCTACGCGCGCTGGGTCGGCATCGCGCTCTGCACGGCTTGGGCGGCAGCCGGTCTGGCCGCCGGTTCCACCGTCCTGCGGCGCCGCGACGCCTGACGGGGAAGCAAGGGACCTTTGCTATCACTTCTCTCGATGTTGAGACAAGTGGTAGCAAAGGTCCCTTGCTCTCTTCGCGCAGGTGGGCGCCGGGACTGTGTGGATTTCTGGTCATCCAACGCACCAAAATCCACACAGTCACCGGCCATCGAGGGGTGTGTGGAAATAGGGACACTCAACGTCCCTATTTCCACACACCCCCTCGCGACAGCAAAGGTCCCTTGCTCCCCTCAGCACTCAAAACCGCAGGTCAGCGCCCCCGGCGATAGCAAAGGTCCCCTGCTATCCCGCCACCCCGAGCCCCGCCAGCACCTCCCGCGCCCCCGCCGTCAGCTCCGCGAGATCCGGCGGCGCCAGCGAGCCGGTCCCGGCCAGCGCGTCGAAGATCGTCCCGTCCAGCCACGCGACGAGCACCCGCGCGTGCCGCTCCGGCTCCGCCGAGCCGCGGGCGGCCAGCACCTCGGCACACCGCCGCCGGATCATCAGCCCGCCCCGGTCGTAGGCCTCCCGCAGCTCCGGCCGCCGCGTCGCCTCCAGCGCGAACTCGTACCGCGCGAGCATCCGCGTCCGCCCGTCCGTGATAGCCGCGTGCGCGAACCCCGCCACGTACTCGGCCAGCCCGCCGGGCGGCGGGTCGAGGGTGACCTCGTCGAGTTCGACCATCCGCGAGATCGCCAGCTCCAGCAGCGCCGCCCGCGTCCGCGCGTAGTACGACGTCGAGCCCGACGGCAGCCCGGCGAACCGGTCGACCGCGCGGTGCGTCAGCCCCCGCATCCCTTCGGCCGCGATCACCTCGATGGCCGCGTCCCCGATCGTCGCCTTTCGCACTCTACAAGTGTAGTAGTACTCTACACATGTAGAGGAGGTCGACATGCGCAAAGCGATCGTGGTCGGCGGAGGAATCGGCGGACTGACGGCGGCCATCGGGCTGCGCGGCATCGGCTGGGAGGTCACCGTCCTGGAACGCGCCCCGGAACTCACCGCCGTCGGCGCGGGCATCTCCCTGTGGCCGAACGCCCTGCGCTCACTCGAAACGCTGGACGTCCACCTCGACAGCCTGCGGGAACAGTCGTCGGGCGGCCTCCACGACCGCGAAGGCCGACGCATCACCCGATGGGACGCCGAGGCGTTCCGCCGTCACCACGGACGTCCGCTCGCCGCCATCCACCGCGCCGACCTCATCGGCGCACTCCGCGACGCGCTGCCCGCCGGCTGCGTCCGCACCGGCACCGAGGTCACCGTCCTCGACGATCTCGACGCGGACCTCATCGTCGCCGCCGACGGCATCCACAGCACAGCACGCGCACGACTCTGGCCGGGACATCCCGAACCGGTCTACAGCGGCAGCACCGCCTTCCGCGCGGTGGCCACCCCTCCCCGCCCGGTCGAGCTCAGCACGAGCTGGGACGACGGCGCCGAGATCGGCGTCATCCCCTTGCACGACGGCCGCGTCTACTGGTGGGCGAGCTACGTCGCCGAAGCGGGAATCCGTTACGAAGACCCGAAGTCGTACCTGAAGAACCGCTTCGGCGGCTGGCACGAGCCCATTCCCGAACTCATCGACGCGACAGAGCCGGAGACGCTGCTCCACCACGATCTCTACCTGCTCGGCACTCCCCTGCCCGCATACGTGAAAGGCCGCGTCGCCCTTCTCGGCGACGCGGCCCACGCGATGCCGCCCTTCCTCGGCCAAGGCGGCTGTCAGGCGATCGAAGACGCCGTCGTGCTCGCCGCCGCGCTCAGCACCACCGAAGACATCGACACGGCACTGAAGAGCTACGACGAGCAAAGGCGGCCACGCAGCCAAGGCGTCGTCAAAGCCTCGGTCCAGGCCGGGAAAATCGGGCCGCAGCTGCGCAACCCGCTCGCCGTCGCCGTCCGCAACGGCGTGTTCCGCCTGCTCCCCGGTGCGCTCACCGCCCGCATCGGCGCCGGCGTCAGCGGCTGGATTCCTCCCGTTCCCCGCCGACCAGTCCCGCCTCGTACGCCGTGATCGCCGCCTGCACCCGGTTCCGGGCGCCGAGCCGGTTGAGGATCGTGCTCACATAAGCTTTCACGGTGCCCTCGACGACGAACAGCTTCGCCGCGATGTCCGCATTGGACAGTCCGGAACCCAGCAGCGCCAGCACTTCCTGCTCGCGCGGCGTCAGTTTGCCGACCATCTCCTTCGCCTCTTCGACCCGGGAAACCTGGTTGCCGGAGAAGCGGGCGATGACCCGCTGCGCGACCTTCGGCGAGAGGAAGGCCGCGCCACCGGCGACAGCGTGGATCCCCGCGAGCAGTTCGCGGGGATCACCGGATTTCAACAGGAAGCCGCTCGCGCCGAGCCCCAGCGCGCGCTCGATGTAGGCGTCTTCGCCGAACGTGGTCAGCATGATCACGCCGATCTCCGGCAGCAGCCGCCGGATCTCCTCGGCGGCCTTGAGCCCGTCCATGACCGGCATCCGGATGTCCAGCAGCACGACGTCCGGCCTGGTCGCGCGTGCCTGCTCGACGGCGGCGCTGCCGTTCTCGGCCTCCGCGACCACTTCGATCCCGGCGTCCGCCGCCAGGATCGCCGACACCCCGGCGCGGATCATCGCCTCGTCATCGGCCAGCACCACCCGGATCATCCGGGTTCCCCCTTTGCTCGTCCTCGGTGATCATGTCCTTCGCCACGAGCTTCCCATCGGCGAAACACAGCCGGTAGGCCTCGTAGTTCAAGTTGAACACGGTGCGCTCGGTGCCGTAGTACTCGCATGTCGCTCCGGCGGGCGCCGTCGGTTCCACCACGCGTGGCCGCGCGATCCGCTGGCCGGCGGGCAGGACGGACGCGAGCTCCGCCCGCGTCTGGCCCAGCCGGATGCGGTCGTAGTCGCCGCCGGGCAGTACGGAGCGGTACCACTGGACGAGGAACACGGAGCCGCTGATCGCGACCACCACGCCGAAGAGCCCGATCGGCACGACGATCGCCTGGATCAGGCTGCGCCGGACGTCCCGCCGGGCGCGTTCCAGTTCCCTGGCCGAAACCGACTGCCCCACCTCGGCGTCCATCGCTGCCTGACTCTCCGGCGTCTCCTCCGACGGCGCCGCGTCGTGCGGCAAGGTCGCGCCGACCTCGAATCCGCCGTCATGGGGTCCGGCCCGCAAGGTCCCGCCGACCAGCCGGACCCGCTCGCGCAGGCCGATCAGCCCCCGTTTTCCCGAAGTCCTGCCCGGCAGTGGCCCCGCGGGTGGCGCGGCGTTGGTGACCACGACGTCCGTCCGTCCCGCCGAACGCGCGACCCGGACGGTGACAGCCGCACCCGGCGCGTGTTTCACCACGTTCGTGACCGATTCCTGGACCACGCGATACGCGGCGCGGTCGACCATCCGCGGCTCACCGTCCACCGGGCCGTCCACGGAGGACACGATCAGCACGCCCGACGCCCTGGCGCGGTCGAGCAGGTCGTCGATGCTCTCGTCCACCGGTTCGGTGGGCGCGTCGTCCTCGCGAAGGACCCCGATGATCTCGCGCAGCCGCTCGGTCGCCGTCGCGGCGCTCTGCCGCAGCTCACCCGCGGCCTGCCGCTGCGGCTCGTCGAGCCCGCCCGCGACCTCCAGCGCCGCCGCGCGCACCGCGATGAGACTCAGCTCGTGACCCAGCGAGTCGTGCATGTCGCTGGCGATCCGGGTGCGCTCGCGCAGCCGCGCGCGGTCGGCGACGAGCCGCTGCCGGCTCTCCATCTCCTCGGCGCGGCGCCAGCCGTCGCGCGCCATGTCCTCACGCTGCCGGACGTAGCGGCCCATCAGCCACGGCGTCACCGACGCGAAGACCAAGACGCCGAGCAGGGCGCCCCAGGACGCGAATCCGTCCCTGCTCCACACCAGCGCGACGGGGACCGCGACCAGGGAAACGACGGTGAAGAGACGCAGCATCGGCTTCGCGACCGGCTGCCGGTAGCCGGCGAGGTAGCTCACCGCGACCAGGACGAACCCTTCCCAGATCGGCACCCGGCCGCCGAAGCTGCCCATGACGACGAAACTGGCGACCATCGCGATCCCGAGCGAGACCAGTGGATATCGGCGTGACAACGCGATCGCGGCGGTGGTCGCGGTGAGCCCGGCGAGCAGTTCCCAGTGCCTCGTGCTGGATCCGGCGTCGATGACCACCCAGCCGCAGAGCCCGAGCCACAGGGCGACGTCCATGATCAGCCGTCGCCCGCGCCGCACCGGCTCTTCCGCGTCCTTCACAGGCTTGGACGCTACAAGTCGCGCCGAGCCGTCCGCCATGGACGAAAGTAAAGGTCCCCCGATCATCCGGTCTCCGCCGGATTCATGAGGCATGATGATCGACCATGGCCGAGCGCACACTCACCGGCCAGCTAGGCGGTCCTGTCCCGGCAGGCATCGAAGCGCTGGCCGACAACGAAAAGCAAGACCTCTCCGACGCGTTGCGCGACGCGCGCCACCGCCAGGCCAAGGCCTTGGCCGAGGCGGGCGAAGAGGGCCTGAAGTACGTACCCGCCCTTCTGCGCGGCACCATCCGCAAGGTGGTGGGCCTGTGACCACCGAAAACTTCGCCGCGCAGGCGGAGATCCTCAAACTCGCCCGCGTCCTCGGCACCGCCCCCGAGCGACTGTCCTACCTGGAAAACGTGGACGCGGCCGAGCTTCAGGCGTTCCGCGAGCAGGTCACGGACACGCTGTTCGACGCCAACCTCGCCGCCCTCGAACGGATGGCGATGGCGAGCAAGCTCGTACCGAGCCCGATCCTCGCGAAGATCGCCGAGAAGGTCTTCGGCCCGCTTCTGTGCGCGCGGATCGCCGGGCTCGTAGACGTCTCCCGAGGCGTCGACGTCGCGAAGCGCCTGAAGCCGCAGTTCCTGTCCGACGTCGCGGCCGAGTTGGACCCGCGCCGGGCGAGCGCGATCATCGCGCGCATCCCGCTCGACACCGTCGTCGCGGTCGCCGGGGAGCTGGTGCGCCGCGAGGACTGGATCACCGTCGGCCGCTTCGTCGGCCACCTGCCCGACCCGACGGTGCGCAGGGCCCTCGGCGTCATCGGCGACGAGGCCCTGATCCGCATCGCGTTCGTCCTCGACGACAAGAGCCGGATCGATCACGTCCTCGGGCTGCTCTCCGAAACCCGGTTCCGCGGCCTCCTGCGGGTCGCGGCCGCCGACGAGGACCTGTGGGCGCCGGTGCTCGACCTGCTCACCCATCTGAGCGAGAAGCGCGTCGAGCAGTGGTCCCACCTGCTCGACGAACTCCCGCCCGCGCTGCGTGAGCGGGTCCAGGAGACCCTCGACCAGGCCTCCTGACCGCCGGGGGAGCAAGGGACCTTTGCTATCGCTTTGACGCGAAACCGCTGGTCAGCAGCTCCCCGCGGCGCCACACGGCCGCCGTCAGCGGCACCCCGGGCCGGTACGCCAGGTGCGTCGTCGAAGGCGCCTCCAGCACCTGAAGGTCGGCGCGCGCCCCAGGCCGCACGAAGCCCACGTCGTCACGCCGAAGCGCGCGAGCGCCACCCGCCGTCGCCGCCCACACCGCCTCGTCGATCGTCATCCGCATCTGCAGCACCGCGGTCGTGACGCAGAACGCCATCGACGTCGTGTACGAACTGCCCGGATTCGCGTTGCTCGCCAGCGCGACCGTCGCCCCCGCGTCCAGCAGCCGTCGCGCCGGCGCCAACGGCTGCCGGGTCGACAGGTCGCACGCCGGCAACAGGGTCGCGACGGTGTCCGAAGCGGCAAGAGCCTCGACGTCCGCTTCGCTCAGGTACGTGCAGTGGTCGACACTCGCCGCCCCCAGCTCGACGGCGAGCCGCACCCCGGGCCCCTCCCCCAGCTGGTTCCCGTGCACCCGCAGCCCGAGACCGCGTTCCCGCGCCGCCTTCAGCACCCGCCCGGACTGCGCCTCGTCGAACGCGCCGGTCTCGCAGAACACGTCCGCCCACCGCACGAGCGGCGCCACGGCGTCGAGCATGTCGCCGCAGACGAGGTCCACGTAGGACTCCGCGTCGGCGCCCGGCGGCACCAGGTGCGCGCCGAGGAAGGTGACCTCGTCGGCCACCTCGGCGGCGATCCGCGCGGAACGCACTTCATCCTCGACGTTGAGCCCGTACCCGGTCTTCGTCTCCAGGCAGGTCGTCCCCTGCTTCGCCGCTTCATCGACGTGACGCCGCAGATTCGCCGCCAGCTGCTCGTCGGAAGCCGATCGCGTCGCATTGACAGTGACCGCGATACCCCCGGCGCTGTACGCCTTCCCGGCCATCCGCGCCTCGAACTCGGCCGTCCGGTCGCCGGCGAACACGAGGTGCGTGTGGCTGTCCACCCAGCCGGGCAGCACCGCACGGCCGTCGACGTCGATCCGCTCGTCCGCTTCCGGCGCGTCCGCCGCCGAGCCGACCCAGGCGATCACTTCGCCGTCGACGACGACCGCCGCGTCGCGGAGCTTGCCCAGTTCGGCGTCGTTCGTGGTGAGCTCGCCGATACCCGTGATCAGGACTGCCACAGTGCCTCGATCTCCTTGGCCAAGACCGTTTCCGGCCGGTCGATCAGCTGGTGTACGCCATCGCGGACGACCTCGCGCCCGGCGACGACGACATTCCGGACATCCGCGCCGGACGCGGCGAAGACCACCCCGGACGGCTCGATCCCGGCGGTCCGCACCGATCCGAGGCCGACCGTGACCAGGTCGGCGCCCGCGCCCGGAGCCAGCCTGCCGACCTCGTCCCAGCCGACGGCGCCATGATCCGTCGCCGCCGCGAGGAGTTCCCCCGCGGAGAACCGGCCGCGCCGCTCGCTCGCGAGCCGCTCGTTCAGCTCCAGCGCCCTGGCCTCTTCGAACGCGTCGACGACCGCGTTGCTGTCGCTGCCGACGCACAACCGCACCCCCGCGTCCAGCAGCGTCCGCGCCGGGCCGATGCCGTCGCCGAGATCCCGCTCGGTCGTCGGGCAGAAG
This sequence comes from Amycolatopsis azurea DSM 43854, assembly GCF_001995215.1. Lineage (GTDB taxonomy): Bacteria > Actinomycetota > Actinomycetes > Mycobacteriales > Pseudonocardiaceae > Amycolatopsis > Amycolatopsis azurea. The sequence continues at coordinate 45,905 of NZ_MUXN01000012.1, read as the reverse complement.
CACGCACGGCTTCGCGCCTCACCGAGCCATTTGATGTCGCCCGCGGTCAGGTGGGTCGCGTGCACCGCGGTGAGCCGCTCGCCGAGCACTCCGTGGTCGTGGAGCAACCCCGTCGGCGTCCTGCCATACGCCGCCAGGCATTGCTCGTTTTCGGCCCGTTGCTCGGAAAGGTGGATGTGCAGCGGCCCAGTCCCTCGATCCACTTCGGACAGTTGATCTTCGGGAACGGCGCGCACCGAATGGATCGCGCCGCCCACCCGGAACGTCTCCCCCGCACGCAAGTCGCCGACCCGTTGCGCCCACTTCGCAGCCGACCCGTCGGAGAATCGCTGCTGCACCTCGTCGGGTTCCACATCGATACCACCGGCCAGGTAACACGTGTCGAGGAGGGTGAGCCGGATCCCGGCGTCCGCGGCCGCCTGCCGCAGCGCCTCGCCCATCGCGTTCGGCTCGGCGTAAGGCTTTCCACCCGGCGCGTGGTGCAGGTAGTGGAACTCGCCGACACTCGTGTACCCGGCCAGCACCATCTCGGCGTAGACCCCGCGCGCCAAGCGATAGTACGAATCCGGCTCCAGCCGGGACGCGAGCGAGTACATCCGCTCGCGCCACGTCCAGAACGTCCCGCGATCGTGGTGCGTCCGGCCGCGCAGCGCACGGTGGAACGCGTGCGAGTGCCCGTTGGCGAAGCCCGGCAAGGTCAGTCCATTCAGGACGGATCCCTCTCGAGGCGCATTCGCCGTCACGGAGGCGATCTTCCCGCCGTCGACCTCGATCCGGACGGCGTCGGCGATCCCGTCCGGCAACCAGGCCCGCTCACACCAATATGTCGTCATGTCGACAGTTTTTCCAGGACGTCCGCGAGCGCGCGGGCACCGTGGTCGACGTCCTCCGCCTCGGAGAACTCCTCCGGGGAATGGCTGATGCCGGTCGGATTGCGCACGTAGAGCATTCCGGACGGGACGAATCCGGCGAGGATCGCCGCGTCGTGCCCGGCCCCGGTCGGCAGCTCCGGCGGCCCACCGAGCCAGGTGCCCAGGTCACGGCGCAGCGCGTCGTCGAAGATCACGTCGTCCGAGTACGACTCCCTGGTGACCTCGACCCGGCAGCCCTCCTGACCGGCGGCTTCTTCGGCCAGCTTCGCGATCTCCGCGACCAATTCGGGCGTAGCCGTGCCCGGCACCCGCGCGTCCAGCCACAAGTCCACAGTGGACGCGATGACGTTGGTCCCGCCGGGAACCGGCACGAGCCTGCCGACCGTGGCCCTGGCGTCGGACGTCGCCTTCGCGAGTTTCCGCACGGCGAGGACGGTCTCGGCCGCCGGGATCATCGGATCGCGACGATCACCGATCAGCGTCGCACCGGCGTGGTTTCCCTGTCCCTGGAAGGAGAACCGCCATCGCCCGTGCGCGATCACCGTGTTGCCGACCGCGACCGGCGAGCCGAGGTCGATCAGCCCGCGTCCCTGCTCGACGTGCAGTTCGAGGAACCGCCCGATCAGGCCGAGGCGCTCGGAGTCCTTGCCGACCCGCTCGGGATCCAGCCCGGACTTCGCCGCCGCTTCCGCGAACGTGACTCCGTCGGGATCGCGCAGCCCGCGCGCCTTGTCCGCGTCGATGGTCCCGGTCAGCAGCCGCGAGCCGAGGCAGGGCACCCCGAACCGGCCGCCTTCTTCCTCGGCGAAGACCACGACGGCGAACGGCTTGGCGGGCCGGATTCCCTTGGCCTGCAAGATCTCCACCGCGTCGAGCGCGCTCGCGACGCCGAGCGGGCCGTCGAAGGCGCCGCCGCCGGGAACCGAGTCGAGATGGCTCCCGGTGACGACCGCGTCCGGGCCCGGGGTGCCCCACCAGGCCCAGATGTTGCCGTTGCGGTCGGTCTCGATGCCGAGCCCCAGCCGTCCGGCACGCTCGACGAACCACGCGCGGAGCTCGGTTTCGGCCGCGTCGAAGGCGTGGCGGGAGTAGCCGCCGCGCTTCGGGTCGCGGCCGACGTCCGAGATCTCCGCCAGCAGTGAGGACGCGGTCACTCGGCGTCCCGCATCGGCACGCGCACGCCACGCTCGTCGGCGACCTCGGCGGCGCGGTCGTAACCGGCGTCGACGTGCCGGATGACGCCCATGCCCGGGTCGTTGGTGAGCACGCGCTCGAGTTTCTGCGCGGCCAGCGGGGTTCCGTCGGCCACGCTGACCTGGCCCGCGTGGATGGAGCGGCCCATGCCGACGCCGCCGCCGTGGTGGATCGACACCCAACTGGCCCCCGAGGAGGTGTTGACCAGCGCGTTCAGCAGCGGCCAGTCGGCGATCGCGTCGGAACCGTCGGCCATGCCCTCGGTCTCGCGATACGGCGAGGCGACGCTGCCCGAGTCGAGGTGGTCGCGGCCGATGACGACCGGCGCCTTCAGCTCGCCACTGGCGACCATCTCGTTGAAGCGCAGACCAGCGAGGTGTCGCTCGCCGTAGCCGAGCCAGCAGATCCGCGACGGAAGTCCCTGGAAGGCGACGCGTTCACCGGCGAGGCGGATCCAGCGCGCGAGGGATTCGTTCTCCGGGAACAGTTCCAGCATCGCGCGGTCGGTGGCCGCGATGTCCTCGGGGTCACCCGACAGCGCCGCCCAGCGGAACGGGCCGTTGCCCTCGCAGAACAGCGGGCGGATGTAGGCGGGCACGAACCCCGGGAAGTCGAACGCGCGCTCGCAGCCGCCGAGTTTCGCCTCACCGCGCAACGAGTTGCCGTAGTCGAAGACCTCGGCGCCCTTGTCGAGGAAGCCGAGCATCGCCTCGACGTGCTCCGCCATCGACTCGCGGGCGCGTTCGGTGAACTCGTCGGGCTTCTTGTCCGCGTAGTCCTGCCACTCGTCGACGCCGATGCCCTTGGGGAGATAGGAAAGCGGGTCGTGCGCGGAGGTCTGGTCGGTGACGATGTCGACCTCGACGCCGCGGCGCAGCAGTTCGGGGAGCACCTCGGCGGCGTTGCCGACGACACCGACCGACAGCGCGCGCTTCTCCTTCTTGGCGGCCTCCACGCGGCGGATCGCGTCGTCGAGATCGTCGGCGACCTCGTCGAGGTAGCGGGTCTCGACGCGGCGGTGGGCCCGCTGCGGGTCGCATTCGATGACGAGCGCGACGCCGTCGTTCATCGTGACGGCCAGCGGCTGGGCGCCACCCATGCCACCGAGACCGGCGGTGACGGTGAGCGTGCCCTTGAGGCTGCCTCCGAACCGCTTCTTGGCGACGGCGGCGAAAGTTTCGTAGGTGCCTTGCAGGATTCCCTGCGTGCCGATGTAGATCCAGGAACCCGCGGTCATCTGGCCGTACATGGTCAGGCCCTGTGCTTCCAGGCGGCGGAATTCCGGCCACGTCGCCCAGTCGCCGACGAGGTTGGAGTTCGCGATGAGCACCCGCGGCGCCCACTCGTGCGTGCGGAAGACGCCGACCGGCTTGCCGGACTGGACGAGCAGCGTCTCGTCACTGTCCAAAGTGGTCAGTTCGCGGGTGATCGCGTCGAAGCTGGCCCAGTTGCGGGCGGCCTTGCCGGTGCCGCCGTAGACGACCAGGTCCTCCGGGCGCTCGGCGACGTCGGGGTCGAGGTTGTTGTGGAACATCCGCAACGCGGCTTCGGTCTGCCAGTTCTTCGCGGTGAGCGTGGTGCCTCGGGCGGCACGGACCGTGCGGGTCATGGGGCTCAGACCTCCAGTTGGGCCGCGGCGAGGACGGCACCCGACGCGACGAGTTCTTCGGCGGCGGCGATCTCCGGCGCCAGATGACGGTCGGGGCCGGGGCCCTCGACCTTGGTACGGACGAGATCCCGGACGCGGCCGGTGACCGGCGACGGGACCAGGGGCGCGCGCATGTCGAGTGCCCGCGCGGCGGTGAGCAGTTCGATGGCGAGGACGGTGTTGAGGCCCTCGACGGCCTTGCGCAGCTTGCGCGCGGCGGACCAGCCCATCGAGACGTGGTCCTCCTGCATGGCGCTGCTCGGGATCGAGTCGACCGACGCCGGCACCGCGAGCCGCTTGAGTTCGCTGACGACGGCGGCCTGTGTGTACTGGGCGATCATGTGGCCGGAGTCGACGCCGGGATCGAACGCGAGGAAGGGCGGCAGGCCGTGCGAGCGGGCCTTGTCGAGCATCCGGTCGGTGCGGCGCTCGGCGATGCTGGCGACGTCCGTGAGCGGGATGGCGAGGAAGTCGAGCACGTACGCGATCGGGGCACCGTGGAAGTTGCCGTTGGACTCGACGCGGCCGTCGGACAGCACGACCGGGTTGTCGACCGCGGAGTGGAGTTCACGCTCGGCGACGAGTTCGGCGTGCGTGAGGCTGTCGCGTGCGCCTCCGTGCACCTGGGGCGCGCAGCGGAGCGAGTACGCGTCCTGGACGCGGTTGCAGTCCGGGCCGCGGTGGCTCTCGACGATCTTCGAGTCCTGAAGCGCCGTCCACATCCGCTGGGCGCTCCGGGCCTGTCCGGGGTGCGGCCGCAGAGCCTGGAGGTCGGCGGCGAAGGCGCGGTCGGTGCCGAGGAGCGCTTCGACGCTCATCGCCGCGGTGATGTCGGCCGTGTCGAGGAGCTTGCGCAGGTCGGCAGCGGCCAGGAGGAGCATGCCGAGCATGCCGTCGGTCCCGTTCGTGAGGGCGAGGCCCTCCTTCTCCGCGAGAACGACCGGCTCGATCCCGGCGTGCTTCAGCGCGACGGCGGCCTGGACGACTTCGCCGTTGTACTCGACTTCGCCCTCTCCCATCAGCGCGAGTGCGACGGCGGCCAGGGGCGCGAGGTCGCCGGAGCAGCCGAGGGAGCCGTATTCGTGGACGAGCGGGGTGATCCCGGCGTTGAGGAGGGCCGCAAGCGCTTGCGCGGTCTGCGGGCGGATGCCGGTGTAGCCGCTGGTGAGGGTGCGGAGGCGCAGCAGCATCAGCGCGCGCACGACCTCGGTCTCCACGACCGGCCCCGCGCCCGCCGCGTGCGACCGGATCAGCGACCGCTGCAGGGCGGTGCGGCTCTCGAGCGGGATGTGCCTGGTGGCGAGCGCACCGAAGCCCGTCGAAACGCCGTACGTCGGCGTCTCGGCGTGGGCGAGGTTGTCGATGTGCTGACGCGTCGCGGCGAGGTTCTTCTCGGCGGCTTCGCTGACCGCGACGGGCGAGTGGTCACGGGCGACCGCGACGACCTGTTCGGGCCGAAGCGATTCGGACCCCAGAAGGACGGTTTCCGGCATAGCCCCATTGGACAACGCCATGCCCGCTGGCAGGCGACCCCAACCGGTGGTTGTGTCTGGTATCCAAGACACACTCGGCGATAGCAAGGGTCCCTTGCTATCACGAGGGGGGGTGTGTGGATTTAGGGACGTTGAGTGTCCCTAAATCCACACACCACACACGCTGGGTGACCACGCGTACTGACCGTGTGGATTTTGTTGCGTTGGATGCACCGAAATCCACACAGTCGCCATCAAGGAGAGCAAGGGACCTTTGCTATCGCTTCTCTCGACGTTGAGAGAAGCGATAGCAAAGGCCCCTTGCTCCCCCGGGTCGGACGAGCAGGAGGTCGGCATGGGTGACAGCAGCGAGGTACCGGCGCTGAGACGCGGCCTGGGTATCCTCCGTGCTCTCGCCGCCCGCCCCGGCCCGGTGTCGGCGGCCGCGATCGCGCGCGAGCTCGGCCTTCCCCGCTCGACGACGTATCACCTGCTCGCCGAACTGGAGGCCGCCGGTTTCGTGACGCACCTGCCCGCCGAGCGCCGGTACGGCCTCGGCATCGCCGCGTTCGAACTCGGCTCGGCCTACCTGCGGCACGATCCGCTGGAACGGCTCGCCGCCCCGCTGCTGCGCAAACTCGCTGATCGAGTGGGCCACACGGCGCATCTCGGCGTGCTGCACGGCAACGAGTCGCTCTACCTGGTCAAAGAGCGCCCCACGCGCCCGGAAACCCTGGTCACCGAGGTCGGCGTCCGGCTCCCGGGTCAGCTCACGGCATCAGGCAGGGCGATCCTCCGCAACCTGCCGTCGCCCCACGTACGCGCGCTCTTCCCGGCCGTGTCGGCGTTCGTCCTGCGCACCGGCCGCGGTCCACGCACGCTCGCCGAACTGCGCCGCACGCTGAACGCGGAAGGCAGGCTCGGCTGGGCGGTCGAAGACGGCCACGTCACCGAGGGATTCGCCTCGGTGGCCTGCCCCGTCTTCGACCACGGCGGCCGGCCGATGGCGGCGATCAGCGTGACCCTCCGCCACCTCTGCCCAGGCAGTGAGGGTTGCGAGGAAACTTGGCCTGACCTCGCCGAGGAGGTCCGTCTGACCGCGGCCGAACTGACCACCCGGATCGGGGGTCAGATGCGCTGAGCGTGCTTCTTCTGGACTCCCTCAAGACCGAGCATGGCCAGTAGTTCCGCACAGTCGATGGCGTCCGAGGCATGCCCGGCGACAGTCCTGGCGGCTCTGCCGTTCTGCAGGGTGAGGCGGACTTCTTCCTCCGCGCGCACACCGGCCATCCGGCTCTGGTCTTCTGCGGGATCGGGACGACTGGAATGCCTAGCCCAGGTCATCTGCCACCTTCTTCCGGCCCTCCGGCGACACGGGGTCGTTTCGTTAGAGGGCCATGGTCGGACACTCAGCATGACACCCCACCCGAACAAGATCACCATTGAGGGTGAATCGAGATGAAATCGACCCTGATTTAGCTACCCTCCGTGATTCAGAAAATCTTCCAAAAGCTCGGTGAACGGCCCGCCCGTATCCGGAACCAAATGGCCCCATTCCTCGCACGATCTCGCGGCGCGCACCGGTTCCGTCCGCGATCGCGTCACCGGTGATCACCAGCGTCGGGAAATCCGCCGCGGCCAGCACGTCGAGTGGTAATTCCGCGTCTCCCGGAGGCCGCATCCCGATCAAGGCGCGAGCCCCGCGCCGCAAGGTTTCAGGCACCGGATCCGGGATGGGCAACGGCACGCCTGCGAGCGGGAAGAAGACCTCACCGTCTCCGGCCGTCGCGCGGCGGCGAGCAGCGCGACGATGGCGCCATACGACAGCCCGACCAGATGAGCGGGCTCGTCGAGCACCAGCTCCGCGATCAACTCGACGTCGACCTTCACACCACCCGCTCCAAAAGACACCCTGAAATGACGGATGGCGAGCGCTCCCAAGGAACGCTCGCCATCCGCGAGGTGGAGGTGCCGGGAATTGAACCCGGGTCCTCTGGCGTATCACCAGGACTTCTCCGTGCGCAGTCCGCTATGTCTCTACTTGGCCCCTTCAGTCACGCGAACAAGCTGAAGTGACGAGCCCAGCCACTGTTTGATTCCCAACCACACCCCGTAGCCGAGTGTGGCGGTAAGCCTCCTAGCTGATGCCGGTGACCGGGTCGGAGGCGACCCCGGACCGACAGAGTTGCTCTACTGCTTAGGCAGCAAGAGCGAACTCGCGCTGGCTCTTAGGCTCGGCGCTTATTGGTTTGCGATGACGCTTGCGGTGGTCTCTCGCCTGCACCGGCACGCTTCTCCTGATTCAACGTCCAAAGTCGAAACCGTTCACCCCCTTGGTGGGACACAACCTGTACAGCATAACGCGGTCGGCAACCGGGTTAATCCCGCAGGTGGGGCTAGCCCCACCTGGGAGATGCCCGTGGGCACCATGTCAGCGGGCGCCCGCGAGCGCGATGCTTGTCTCCTCGACCAGGAGAGGAGCACGACCATGAGTTCGCTGGCGGCCGAGCGGGAGCTGAGCAGGTCCGATCCGTCGTTCGGCGGTTCGCTGGTCTACCTGCTGATGAACCTGCCGATGGGCGTCCTGGCCTTCGCGCTCCTGATGGCGTTCATCTGGGCGGGGATCGGCACGGCGATCGTCTGGATCGGGCTGCCCATCCTCGCGCTGGTGATCCTGACGGTCCGCGGCGCGGCCCGGATGGAGCGCGCCAGGGTGTACGCGCTGCTCGACCGCTACATCGACCTGCCGTACCTCCCGCTGCCCACCGGCGGCCAGTCCGTGCGGTGGAAGGCGCGGCTGAAGGACGGCTCGACCTGGCGCGACCTCGGCTACTTCTTCCTGCTCTTCCCGGTCGGGATCATCGAGTTCGTGCTGGTCACGGCGTTCTGGTCGACCAGTCTCGGCCTCGCGGGCCTGCCGATCTACTACCGCTTCCTTCCTGGCGGCGAGTATCGCTTCCCGACCTGGGAAAACGCGTGGTTCACCGTCGACTCGACGGTCTCGGCGCTGCCTTGGGCGGCTCTCGGCGTCTTGTGCGTCGCCCTGTCGGTAGCGTTGACGAAGGCGCTGGCCGGGCTGCACGCCCGGCTGGCGACGGCGCTGCTCGGGCCCACTCAGGCCCAGCGCCGCCGTCTGGAGGATTCATGGGGCGAGGTTCCGACGATGAGCACGGTGAACGGATGACGATCGACCAGCAGATCAAGCAAGTCGACATCCCGCGGCCCCGGCCGTTGAGGTCGATCGTCTACATGCTCGTCAGCTTCCTGTTCCGGCTGCTCCAGTTCATCTTGATCATCGTCGGCCTGGCGGTCGGCATCGGGACGGCGGTGGTGTGGATCGGCTTCCCGATCCTCATGGCCACGACCAACTTCATCCGCTGGTCCGGCGACCGGGAGCGCGGCTGGGCGCGGAAGATGCTCGAAACCCCGCTGGAGCCGGTGGAACGTCTCCCCGTCGAGGGACTTTCGCTGGTCAAGCGCTGGCTGACCCGGCTGACCGACCCGACGACATGGCGCGACTTCGCCTACTTGATGGTGGCGCTCCCCATCGCCTGCGTGGAACTCCCGATCGCGATCGCGTCGATCGTGCTGCTGCCGATGGCGATCTGGGTGACCCCGTGGATCGGCTGGCTGCACGGCAACCTCGCGTTCTCCCTGCTCGGCCCGAACCGCACTCAGCGGCTGGAGCAGAAGGCCGAGCGGCTGCAAGCGTCGCGGGCCCGCGGTGTCGACGCCGCCGAGGCCGAACGCCGCCGCATCGAACGCGACCTGCACGACGGCGCCCAGCAGCGCCTGGTCGCGGTCGCGATGAGCCTGGGCCGTGCGAAGTCGAAGTTCGACCAGGACCCGAACGCCGTGCGCGAACTGATCGACGAGGCGCATCTCGACGCCAAGCTGGCGGTGTCGGAACTGCGCGATCTCGCCCGGGGCATCTACCCGGCCGTGCTCGGCGACCGCGGTCTCGACGCGGCGTTGTCCGCGCAGGCCGCGAAATCCCCGATCCACGTCGACGTGGAAGTGGACGTCGAGCCGCGTCCGCCCGCCGCGGTCGAGACGACGGCGTACTTCATCGTCGGCGAGACGCTGACGAACATCGCGAAGCACTCGGGCGCGACCGAAGCCGGTGTGAAGGTGTGGCGCACCGACTCGATGGTGATCGTCGAGATCACCGACAACGGGCACGGTGGCGCCGAAGTCCGGCCAGGTGGCGGGCTCGCCGGCCTCGCCGACCGCGCGGCCACGATCGACGGCGTGATCACCGTCGTCAGCCCGCCCGGCGGCCCGACGGTGATTCGCGCGGACCTGCCGTGCCAGTGGTGACCCGTTCGTGAGTGAATAGGCCCTGCCGTTCACTCACGAACCTGGGGGCAGGATGCGGGTCGTCATCGCCGAAGACGCAGTGCTGTTGCGCGCGGGGGTGATCCGCCTGCTCGCCGACGAGAACATCGAGACGGTCGCCGCCGTGGACAACGGCGACGACCTGCTCGGCGCGGTCAAGGAGCACCGGCCGGATCTCGCGATCGTCGACGTGCGGATGCCGCCCACGTTCACCGACGAAGGCCTGCGCGCGGCGCTGGGAGCCCGTGAAGCCGTCCCCGGCCTGCCCGTTCTCGTGCTGTCCCAGTACGTCGAGGAGAGCTACGCCGTCGAGTTGCTGTCCGGCGGCGCGGGCGGAGTCGGTTACCTGCTCAAGGAACGCGTCGCCGACGTCGGCGACTTCCTCGACGCGGTCAAGCGGGTCGCCGGCGGCGGCACGGCCATCGATCCGGACGTCATCGCGCAGCTGATGGCGCGGGGCCGCAAGAACCCGCTCGACGCGCTCACCGCCCGCGAATCTGAAGTGCTGGGGCTGATGGCGCAGGGTCTGTCGAACACCGCGATCGCGAACTCGCTCGTCGTTTCGCACGGCGCCGTCGAGAAGCACATCGGCAACATCTTCTCGAAGCTCGGCCTCGAAGCGAGTTCGGTGGAACACCGCCGGGTCCGCGCGGTGCTCACTTACTTAGGACGCTGAAGTAGCTCTTGGTGGCGACGCCGTCACTCACCTAACATGGGCAGACTGATGGTGAGAGACGAGCCGAACCAAGGAGGACCCATGACCGACCGGCCCTCCCACCGCGCCCGGTTCTTCGGCGGTCCGCTCGACGGACGCGTCCAGGAACTCGGTGACACCGAACCGATCGCGGGCACCGTCCTCAAGCACGTCCATCTGCATGACGGGCCGAAGATCGAAACCCGCTACGAACTCGGCCGCGCCGAGGACGACTGCTGGGAATTCCGGCTGTGCGCGGCGCCGGTCCCGGAGCCCGCGCCGCGGCCCGAGCCCGAACCCGACGGTGTGGGGTAGGGAAAACTCCACCTTCGACGGGCGAAAACAGGAAGACCGATACGGCGGCCCGCACCGCTGTTTTCGAAGCCCTGACGTACCAGGCTCTTTTCCATGCACACAAGCCAGAAACAGGGCCGGGACAGGTTCCTGGACATCGTCCGGGCGGTCGCGATCCTCGCGGTCGTCGTCCAGCACTGGGGTATGCCGGTGCTCTCCTACGCCGACGGTCATCTGTCCACCGGGAACGCCCTCGCGACACCTGGCTGGTGGGTCGTCACCTGGCTGTCCCAGGTCATGCCGCTCGTCTTCTTCGCCGGTGGCGCGGCGAACCTGATCTCCTTGGGCCGCGCGGAAAGTTCCCGTTCCTGGCTCGCGGCCCGCCTCAAGCGGCTGATGATCCCGGTGCTGCCGCTGGTGGCCGTCTGGCTGTTCGTTCCGGACATCCTGCGCGGGATCGGCGTTCCGGAACAGCCGCTGCAGGTCGGCGGCGCGATCGCCGCCCAGCTGCTGTGGTTCCTGGCCGTGTACGTGCTCACTGTGCTCCTCACCCCGATGCTGGCCGCGGCGCATCGCCGCTGGGGCCTGAAGGTCCCGCTCGTGATGCTCGCCGCCGCCGTGCTCGTCGACGTCGCCCGCTTCAACGACCTCGGCCTGATCGGTTTCGCGAACGCCGTCTTCGTCTGGATGGCCGTGCACCAGCTCGGTTTCCACTACACGCGGGGCCGGCTCGGCTCGATCGGCCGCAACGCCGCGCTGGGCATGGCAAGTATCGGGTTCGGCATCACCGCGCTGATGGTCGCCTTCGGCCCGTACCCGGCCAGCATGATCGGCATGCCGGGTGCGCCGGTTTCGAACATGAGCCCGCCGACCGTGCTGCTGGCGTTCCTCGCGATCGGCCAGATCGGTCTCCTGCTGGCCTTCAAACCGCAGCTGAACGCCTTGGCCGCCCGTCCGAACCTCGACGCCGCCCTGAAGTGGATCGGCCCGCGGTTCATGAGTGTCTACTTGTGGCACATGCCGGCGCTGATCGTCGTCTCCGGTGTCGCGGTCTACGGCCTGGGATACGAAACCCCCGAACCGGGTTCCGTGCTGTGGCTGACGATGGTCCCGGCCTGGCTCGGTGCCTGCGGGCTCGTGCTCCTCGGTCTCCTGCGGCTGTTCGCCCGCTTCGAAACCCAGGGTTCCGGCCCTGCCTCGACCGCGCAGACGCCTCAGCTCGTCCTGGCCGGACTCGCGATCGCCGGTGGCCTGCTCGGGCTGGCCGCGCGCGGTTTCGCCCCGCTGAGCGACGGTCTCGCCCAAGGCCCGGCGCCGTGGGTGGCGCTGGCGACGGGCGGATTCCTCCTGGCGGGCAAGCAGATCCCGATCACGGAGCTGGGAACGCGGCTGCTCGGCCGCGCGGTCTCGGCCACCGAGGTGGCACAGCTCAAACGCTGAGCAGTTTCGCGGGGGTGTCGTGCAGCACCGCCCGCAGGAAAGGCTCACCCAGGCGATCGTCGGCGGCCCAGCCGACGATCGCCTGCAGCTGTGTGGCGTAGGAGTACGGGATGTTGGGGAAGTCGGTGCCGAGCACAACGCGATCCGGGAACTCCGCCAGCAGATCCGCCCAGTCCGGCGGGAGCGGGTTGCCGCGCAGGGTGAACTCGACCCCGACCATCGTGGTGTCGAGGTACACGCGCGGATACTTCCGGGCCAGCTCGAACGCGAAAGCGATCTCCGGCATGCCGGCGTGCGCGAGCACCAGTGTCAGGTTCGGATGCCGTACCAGGATCTCTTCGAACAACCGTAGCCCGGTGTAGGCGCCCTTCAACGGACCGTGTCCACAGTGGACGACCACCGGGACACCGGCATCTGCCAGCGCGCCCCAGACGCCGTCCAGCAGCTCGTCACGCGGGTCGTAGGCGCCGACCTGGACATGTGCCTTGAAACATCGGGCACCGGCGCGCAGCGCACCGTCCACAACGGACAGTGCACCCGGTTCGGGGTAGAACGTGCCCGTCGGCACGGCTTCCGGGACGCGTTCGGCGAACTCCAGCGCCCAGGACGTCAGCCATTCGGCCATCCCCGGCTTGTGCGGATAGACCAGCGGCGCGAACCTGCGCACGCCGAACGAGCGCAGGGTTTCGATCCGCTCTTCCTCAGGCGTGCGGTAGTACACCGGCCAGGCAACGCCGTAGTGCTCCTCGGCCTGGTCGAAGTAGGCCCACACCTTGTCCATGACCGGCTTCGGCAGGAAGTGCAGGTGGATGTCCACGAGCCCGTCGATGCCCAGCGCAGCGATCCACTCAGGGATCTCGGCGTCCGAGGCGGGTCCGTGGATCAATCGTTGTACCGGCCCTTCAGCGCCCGGCCCATGGCCCGGCTGATGGTGCGGTCCGCGTCCCGCTTGGCGATGTCCTGCCGCTTGTCGTAGGACTTCTTGCCCTTCGCCAACGCGATCTCGACCTTGACCTTGCCGTCCTTGAAGTACATCGACAGCGGGACCAGCGAAAGGCCGCTCTCCTTGGTCTTGCCGATGAGCTTCTCGATCTCCTGGCGGTGCAGCAGCAGTTTCCGGGTGCGGCGCGGCGTGTGGTTCGTCCAGGTGCCCTGCACGTACTCCGGGATGTGCACGTTGCGCAGCCAGACCTCGCCGTCGTCCACCGTGGCGAACGCGTCCGCGAGTGATGCCCGTCCTTCACGCAGGCTCTTCACCTCGGTACCGACGAGCACGAGACCGGCTTCGTAGGTGTCGAGGATGGAGTAATCGTGGCGAGCCTTGCGGTTCGACACGATCACCTTGTGTCCACGTTCCTTGGGCATAGCGGCGACTCTACGTGAGTTTCTGTGTTCGGGCAGGTGGTTATCGGGCGGCTAGTGGCGCACGTACAGACGCAGCGTCACGTAGCCGGTGATCGCCGAAATGACGATCGAGACGGCGAGCAGGATCGGCGCCACCGGGAACAGCAATTCGAGCATGCCGACCGCGGGGAACACGTCACCGGTGAGCACCAGGTCGAGCAACAGCACCTTGGTGAGTACCAGGAAGACGATACCGATGATCGCGCCGACAAGGCCGGCGACCACCGCCTCCAGGAGGAACGGCAGCTGCGTGTACCAGCGGGTCGCGCCGACCAGTCGCATGATGCCGACCTCGGTGCGCCGGGTGAACGCCGACACCTGGATCGTGTTGGCGATCAGCAGCAGCGCGGCGATGGCCATGATCAGCGCGGCGCCGAACGCCAGGTTCCGCACACCGTTGAGCGCGTTGAACACGCGGTCCAGTGCCTTCTGCTGGTCGTCGACCTTGCTGACGCCCGGTTTGCCGGTGTACTCCTGGATGATCGCCTGGCTGCGCTCGGGGTTCTTCAGCTTGACGTGGAGCGATGCGGGCAGCGCCTCCGGCCCGGTGAGCGCGAGCAGTTCCGGCTGGCTCTCGAACATCTTCTTGAACCGCTCGTAGGACTGCTCGCGGTTCTCGAACACGACCGATTCGACGCCGTCGTTGCCTTGGAGGTCCTGGCGCAGCGCCTGGCAGGCGGACTGCGAGCAGTTGGGGTCACCCGAGCTGATGTCGTTGACCAGATAGACCGAAACCTCGACGTCGGCGAGGAAGTTGGCCTTCATCTTGTCGATCGTTCCGACGGCCAGCAGACCGAAGCCGAGCATGGCGAGGGAGACCGCGGTGGTGAGGACCATCGCGATGGTCATCGTGACGTTCCGGCGCAAGCCGGTGACTACCTCGCTGAAGACGAAACTGGCGCGCATCGGGGTTGATGTCCCTTGGAAGTCGTGGGTTACGGAGGAGGGCGGGGCCGGTCAGCGGCCGATGCCGTAGACGCCTCGGGCGTCGTCACGGATGACCTTGCCGAGCTGAAGCTCGACGACCCTTCGCCGCATCGAGTCCACGATCGAATGGTCGTGGGTGGCCATCAGCACCGTCGTGCCGGTGCGGTTGATCCGCTCCAGCAGCAACATGATGTCCTGGCTGGTGTCGGGGTCCAGGTTCCCGGTCGGTTCGTCGGCGAGCAGCACGAGCGGGCGGTTCACGAACGCGCGGGCGATCGCGACACGCTGCTGCTCACCACCGGAGAGTTCGTTGGGGAGGCGGTCGGCCTTGCCGTCGAGCCCGACGAGTTCGAGGACCTCGGGGACGACCTTGCGGATCGTGGGGCGCGGCTTGCCGATGACTTCGAGCGCGAAGGCGACGTTCTCGGCGACGGTCTTGTTCGACAGCAGACGGAAGTCCTGGAAGACGCAGCCGATGGTCTGCCGCAGCCGCGGCACCCGGCGACGGGCGAGCTTGGCGACGTCGAAGTTGGAGACCATGACGCGACCCTTGCTCGGCACCTCTTCGCGCAGCAGGAGACGCAGGAAGGTCGACTTCCCGGACCCCGAGGGACCGATCAGGAAGACGAACTCCCCTTTGTCGATCTCGACCGACACCCTTTCGAGGGCGGGACGGGTCGAGGTCTTGTAGACCTTGGAAACCTCTTCGAGCCGGATCACGGTTCGGCATACTACCCATGCCCGTCGTTAAGCCCGGGTAGCCCGGTCCCGGCGGCCAAGCGAGCAAGGGACCTTTGCTGTCACTCTCTCCCGGAGAGTGACAGCAAAGGTCCCTTGGTCTCTCACGCAGGGTTGTTACGCGGCTCCGGACTGCTTGCGCCAGCGGATGCCCGCCTCCAAGAAGCCGTCGATCTCGCCGTCGAGCACGGACGACGGGTTGCCGACCTCGAACTCGGTCCGCAGGTCCTTGACCATCTGGTACGGGTGCAGCACGTAGGAACGCATCTGGTTGCCCCAGCTGGAGCCTCCGTCCTTGAGCGCGTCCATCTCGGCGCGCTCCTCTTCCTTCTTCCGCTGCAGCAGCCGCGCCTGGAGCACCTTCATCGCGGCCGCCTTGTTCTGCAGCTGCGACTTTTCGTTCTGACACGAAACGACGACGCCGGTCGGGATGTGCGTGATCCGCACCGCCGAGTCCGTCGTGTTGACGCTCTGGCCGCCGGGGCCGGACGAGCGGTAGACGTCGACGCGGATGTCCTTCTCAGGGATGTCGACGTGGTCGACCTCCTCGACCTCGGGCATCACCTCGACGTGCGCGAAGGAGGTCTGGCGGCGGCTCTGATTGTCGAACGGCGAGATGCGCACCAGCCGGTGCGTGCCCTGCTCGACCGAGAGCGTGCCGTAGACGTAGGGAGCGCTCACCTTGAACGTGGCGGACTTGATGCCCGCCTCTTCCGCGTAGGAGATGTCGTAGACGTCCGTCGGGTAGTTGTGCCGCTCCGCCCACCGCAGGTACATCCGGAGCAGCATCTCGGCCCAGTCGGCCGCGTCGACGCCGCCCGCTTCGGACCGGATGGTGACCACGGCGTTCCGCGGGTCGTACTCACCCGACAGCAGGGTGCGGACCTCGAGCCCGTCGATGTCCTTGGTGAGGGCCGTGAGCTCGGTCTCGGACTCGGCCACACTGGCGGAGTCGCCCTCCGCCTCGGCCAGTTCGTAGAGGACGCCCAGGTCGTCGAGCCGCTGCCGCAGCTCGGAGATGCGTCGCAGCTCACTCTGCCGGTGGGACAACTGGCTGGTGACCTTCTGCGCCGCTTCGGGGTCGTCCCAGAGGTTCGGGCTGGACGCCTGTTCCTCCAGCTCGGCCACCTGGGCACGCAGCGCATCCAGGTCCATCACCGACTCGATCTGCGTCAGCTTGCCGGCCAGGTCCTTCAGTGCTGCATCGAACTCATCACTCACGTCGGCCAAGGTTACGGCAAAACCCACGACCGGTTGCGGGGAACCGGTCGTGGGCACCTGTCCGGGTCAGGACTGGGGGATGGAATCCAGCAGTTTCAGTGCCGCTTTCGCCTGCGCCTGAGCGAACTCGGCGACCGCCTTGGCGTAGGGACCGTCGGCCGCCTTGGTGGCCGCCTTGGCTTCGTCGAGCTGCTGGGTGTAGCTGGCGCGCGCCGACTCGAGGAGAGTCGAGCGCTGCTTCACCGTCAGCGAGCCGGCGTGCACGAGACGCAGGATCAGCGGGCTGCGGAGGTGGTCAGGACCGGCTTCGGAGGACAGCCACGTCTTGAACGCCTTCTTGCCCGCCGCGGTGATGAGGTACTGCTGGCTCGACCGCGGGCCCTGCTTGCCGAGGCGGACGAGGCCCTCCTTCGACAAGGCGGGGAGCTCCCGGTACACCTGGCTGCGGGTCACGCTGAAGAAGGCGCCGAAACGCTCACCCGCCCCCGCGACCAGTTGCCCGCCCGTGGCGGGACCGTCGTGGAGAAGACCGAGCAGTGCGGCGGCTGTTGCATTCAATTCGGACACATCCTCTACGGTCCCACTTTTCGGAACCTGTGTCCACTGTGGTCAGCACATCTGTCCATTGTGGCTAGTGATATGCGCTCATTCGGCCCAACGCACTACGCCTGTCCACAATGGACCGAATACGCTGCGCAACCGGCCTTCGCCACGGACAGCGGCACACGTCCCCCGCTCCGACCAACGACGGCGGATGATCGCCCCGGAGGGCACGCACCGCGGAACCGGAAAAAGAAGAAGCGCGGATCTGCGATTTCCGCAGATCCGCGCTTCGTTTTCTCTGTAGCGGGGACAGGATTTGAACCTGCGACCTCTGGGTTATGAGCCCAGCGAGCTACCGAGCTGCTCCACCCCGCGTCGTTGTGTTAGTAGATTACACGGGGGCGAAACCGGGTTTCAGGCGGGTGCCCTTAACTTCCCGAAGTGCCTTTGACCTGCCTTTATGGCAAGACTTTGTCATCCAGCCAGGCGAAGACGCCGTCGAGCACCATGGTCAGCCCGTCGCCGAATCTGCCCTCGACGTCCTCATCGAAGACCCACGCGGTGGGCAAGATGTCGTAGCGCGGGTCCCGTTCGCCCGGAACGGGATAAACGGCCTGTTCTTCGATGGTGAAGCCGACGACGTAGCTGTAAACGGTGAACAACGCTCGTCCAGCCAGGTACGGTTCGAGCCCCGCGTCGACGCGCCCTTGAAGCGGATTGTCACCGAGCAGGTCGTCGTCCGTCATGAAGGTCCCGGAGAAGACCTTTGCCCCGTCACGGTAAGCGAGCATCATCCGGCGCATACCCCGTGACGCCACCTCGAGGGTTTCCCGTTCCCCCAGGCCTTCCGGCACCCGGCCCGGCATCGCGTCGGCGTACATCTGCGTCGCCATCTCGTCGAGCAGCTCTTGTTTGTTCTTCACGTGCCAGTACAGCGCCGGCGCTTTGACATCGAGTTCCTGCGCGATCAGGCGGAGCGTCAGCCCGTTGAGCCCGACGTCGTTGAGCAGCCGCAGCCCGGCGCGGACGATGTCCTGCCTGGTCAGACCCACTTTTACCTTCTTTCCGGCGGTAGCGCCTTGACAATTTAACGATGTTAAGGGCACTCTGGTCGCAGGTCAATTTAACGTTGTTAAGGAGTGGTATGGACAACCTGGGGACGGACGTGGTCGTGGCCGGGGCGGGGCCGACCGGGCTGATGCTGGCCCACGAACTCGCGCTCGCCGGCGTCGATGTCGTGGTGCTGGAACGGCTTCCCGAGCGCACGGGATTGTCGAAAGCGCTGAACCTGCAACCGCGGACCGCGGAAATACTGGAGCTGCGCGGACTTCTGGACGGTGCCGAAGAGCGTTCGTTCACGACAGTGCAGGACGGACATTTCGCGATGATCCCGGTCGACTACCACTGCTGGGACACCCGTTTTCCCTTCCAGATGGGGATTCCGCAGGCACAGGTCGAGGAGTACCTGGAAGAACGGCTTGCCGCACAAGGAACGAAGGTGGTGCGAGGAGCCGAAGTAATCGATTTCGTTCAGGACAAAGACTCTGTCTCTGTCCGGCACCGAACAGACGGTG
The DNA here is from genome assembly GCF_001995215.1 of Amycolatopsis azurea DSM 43854. Taxonomy (GTDB): domain Bacteria; phylum Actinomycetota; class Actinomycetes; order Mycobacteriales; family Pseudonocardiaceae; genus Amycolatopsis; species Amycolatopsis azurea. The sequence goes on along the minus strand of NZ_MUXN01000012.1, from coordinate 27,546 downwards.
GCGAAACCCGGCTGCGCGCGAAGTACCTCGTCGGCTGCGACGGCTCTCGAAGTGTTGTACGCAAAGGACTGAACGTGGACTTTCCCGGCGTGGACGGTCAAGGTTTCGGCGTGGTCGCGGACGTCCTGTTCGACAAAATCCCTGACGGTGCGCAAAAACAGTGGCGAACGATGCGGAACGTCGGCGAGCCGACCGGCGCGACCACGTTCAAAGGCCTGATTCCGTTGGGCGAACCGGGTCTCTACCGGTTCGTCTACGGCGACAGGGCCTCGCGGCCCAAAGACATCCGGTCCGCCATCTCGCACGAGGAAGTCCGTCAGGCGCTGCTCGATTCGTACGGTGAGACAGCGACGGTGTCGGAAATCCGGTGGGCGTCGCAGTTCTCGGACGCCGCGCGGCAGGCGGAGCACTATCGCGTCGGGCGAGTGCTGCTGGCGGGCGACGCGGCGCACATCCATTTCCCGGCGGGCGGCCAGGGGTTGAACCTGGGCGTGCAGGACGCCATGAACCTGGGCTGGAAGCTCGCCGCGAACGTTCGTGGTTGGGCCGGTGACGACCTGCTGGACACCTACGAGGCCGAACGGCACCCTGTCGGCGCTCAGGTGCTGCACAACGTCGCGGCTCAGCTGGGGCTGACTCCGCGGTCGCACGAGTCTCGCGCGCTTCGCGACTTATTCGCCGACCTGGTCACGTTGCCCGACGTGAACCGGCACTTGGGCGGCATGGTCTCCGGTCTCGGGATCCGCTATACGACCCACGGGACGTCGCACCCGGCGCTGGGCTCGCGGCTGAACGACCAGGAACTCGCAACCGAAGCCGGCCCGCTTCGCCCGAGCACACTCTTTCACGACGGCGGCTTCGTACTCCTGACGACCAGCTCGGCCCACTTCGACGCCGCCCGGGCCCACGCCCGCTCGCCGCGCCTGACGACCCAGCTCGTCACGTCTCCGCCTTGGCCCTCCACGGACGCCGTCCTTTACCGCCCCGACGGCTATGCCAGCTGGGTCGCCCCCACCCCCACCCCCGCGCGATAGCAAAGGTCCCCCGCTCCCCCGGCGATACCAAGGTCCCCCGCTACCGCCGCCACCCCGGCGCGATAGCAAAGGTCCCTTGCTCACTCCCGCACTCACACGCATTCGCCACCGAACGCTTCGGGGGGGTCCAGGGGGCGGAGCCCTCCCTGGCGGGGGTCCGGGGGTTCGACCCCCGGGACAAATGCGAAGGAGGCCCGGTCTGCGCAATTCGCAGACACGGGCCTCCTACCTCTGTAGCGGGGACAGGATTTGAACCTGCGACCTCTGGGTTATGAGCCCAGCGAGCTACCGAGCTGCTCCACCCCGCGTTGTGTCCCCTACCTTACGCCTGCGTTTCGAGCAGGCGCAAAGCAGGGGGCCTTTAGGTAAGCGACGTCACCCTCCGGGCTTGCTGGTGGGCGGCGCGCTGGTCGCCGGCGGGCTGGCCTTGGCCGCCTCGTAGGCCCGGTACGCGGCGTCGAGTGCGGCGAGGGCGGCACCTTGATCCGCGTAGTTGCCCGTCTGCTGGGCCGCCTTGTACTTGGTCCAGGCGTCGTGCATGTCGCCCGCGGCCTTCTCGAGCGCCGGGTTACCGCTGCTGGTGGGCGGCGGCGTCGTAGTGCCCGGCGGCGGTGTCGTAGGTCCTGGGGTGCCGCCGGTCTGGGGTGGTGTGACCCCGGATCCGGTGCCCGCACCGAAGACCTGGTCGAGCGCTTCGTTCAGCGTCGGCGCGAAGCCGATCTTGGTGCCGTAGGAGACCAGGACCCGGGCCAGCTGCGGATAGCTCAGCTGGTTCCGTTGCCGGATGTAGACCGGTTCCACGTAGAGGAAGCCGTTGGCGACGGGCAGGGTGATCAGGTTTCCGTAGGTGACCGTGACGTTCGGGTTGTTGAACAGTGTCCGGTCCTGCGCGACCCGCGGGTCACTTTGGAATCTGTTCTGAACCTGGACGGGTCCGTCCACCTGGGTCGCGCCGCTCGCTCCTGTCGGCAGTCTCAGGACCTGCATTCGTCCGTAGTCTTCGGGATCTGAAGACACCGACATCCATGCCGCGAGGTATTGCCGTTGGAGACCGGTCAGTGAACTCGTGAGCTGGAACCGCGACTTGCTGTCGCCCGGCGCGGTGGCCAGGACGTAGTAGCCGGGCTGATTGGCGATACCGGAGGCCGACGCGTTCACGCCGCCTTCCTGCGTCGGGTCCTGCGGAACACTCCAGAAGGCCTGCTGCGCATAGAACTCGGCGGGGTTGTTCACGTGGTACTTCGACAGGAGTTCCCGCTGCACCTTGAAGAGGTCTTCGGGGTAGCGGAAGTGCGACCGCAGGTCCGGGGAGATCTCGCTGCTCGGCTTGACCAGCCCCGGGAAGACCTTCTTCCAGGCGTTGAGCACCGGCTCGTTGTCCTCGACCCCGTACAGGGTCACGGTGCCGTCGAACGCGTCGACGGTGGCCTTGACCGAGTTGCGGATGTAGTTGATCGAAGAGTTCGCCTGGCGGGTGGTGCCGCTGAGCGAGTCGTTGGTCGCCTGGCCGAGCTGGGTCTGCTGGGCGTACGGGAAGTTGTTCATCGTCGTGTAGCCGTCGACGATCCAGATGATCTTGCCGTTGACGACCGCCGGGTACGGGTCACCGTCGAGGGTCAGCCACGGTGCGGCCTTCGCGACGCGCTCACGCGGCTCGCGGTTGAACATGATCTTGGATCCGTCGCCGATGGCGTCGGAGAAGAGGATGTTCCGCTCGCCGTACTCGGCGGCGAAGACCAGCCGGTTGAACCAGTTGTCGATCGGCACGCCGCCGGAACCCTTGTAGATGTAGCCGCGGTCGACAGCGGTGTCGTACTCGCCGGGCGCCTGTCCCGCCTTGCCGCCGACGATCGCGTACGCGGCGTCGGTCGCGAGCTCGCCGTAATAGATACGGGGCTCGTCCACCTTGATGCCCGGCTTGTTCGGGTCGGATGATCCGGCACCCGACTGGTTCTGGGTGTCGCTGGTGGTGGCGATCGGGTAGCCGCCGTCGGAGTTCGCGTCCTTCAGCGCGCGGTCGATCGTGTTGGCGGGCGCGGCGACGAAGCCGTTTCCGTGCGTGTAGACGAGGTGCTTGTTGATCCAGTTCGTCTGGTTGCCGGTGAGGCCTTCGGTCTTGATCTCCTTGGCCGCGACGATGTAGTCCTGCGTGACACCGTTGAGGGTGTAGCGGTCGATGTCCAGCTTGGACGGGAAGCCGTAGAAGTTCTCACGGCCGACGCGCTGGGTGAAGGTGTCGCTGAGGATGTTCGGGTCGAGGAGCCGGATGTTCGGGACGGTCCCCTTGTCCGCTTTGATCTCCGCGGAGGTCGCCTCGGACTTGCCGGTGTAGTCCTTGTACTCGACATTGGTCAGGCCGAACGCCTGACGTGTCGCGTCCATGTTGCGCTGGATCGACGCCGATTCCTTCTCGTTGGCGTTGGGCTTCACCGAGAACTGGTCGAGCACCGCGGGCCATGCGACGCCGACGAGCACGTTCGACAGGATCAGCAGCACCAGCGCGATCGCGGGCAGCTGCAGGTTGCGCAGGAACGCTCCGGCGAAGAACGCGACGGCACAGATCACCGAGATGCACAGAAGGATGAGCTTCGCGGGCAGGACCGCGTTCAGGTCGGTGTAGGTCGCACCGACGAACAGCGGCGCTCCCCGATCGGAGAGCAGCAGGTTGTAGCGGTCGAAGAAGTACTCGACCGCCTTCAGGAGCACGAAGATGCCGATGGTGATGGCGAGCTGGGCACGGGTCGGGCCGGCGAGCTGGCCGCCCTTGCCCGCGAGCCGGATGCCGCCGAAGACGTAGTGCGCGATCAGCGCGCCGAAGAACGCGATGACGACCGAGATGAACAGCCAGCCCAGGAGCCAGTTGTAGAACGGCAGATCGAAGGCGTAGAAACCGACGTCGTTGCCGAACTCGGGATCGGTCTGGCCGAACGGCGTGCCGTTCAGGAACAGCTGCACGACCTGCCAGTCGCTCTGCGCGGACGCGCCGGCGATGAGCCCGGTGAGCACCGGGATGCCGATACCGAACAGCCGGATGCGGCCGACGATCGCGGACCGGTAGCGCGCGAGCGGGTCGTCGTTGCCGGAAACCGGCACGAAGACGGGCCTGGACCGGTACGCGATCATCAGGCTGACCGCGAGCGACCCGCCCACCAAGAGCCCTACGGCGAAGAACAAGACGACGCGGGTGATCAGCACCGTGCTGAACACCGTGCGGGCGCCGACCTCGCCGAACCACAACCAGTCGACGTAGGTGTCCAGCAGTCTCGCGCCCAACAGCAGGGCCAGAATGACTACGGCGGCGATGATGAGCAGTATCCGGCTGCGCCGGGACAGCTTCGGCAGGCTCACGGGGGGCCGAGTGGCCACTGCACACGCTCCTGGTTTGGTGAACTTTTCGCAGGGGCGCGCGTACCGCGTGCGGCCCCTGATGCTCTAACTCTACGGATGCCGTCAGAAGTTCCCGGAACCCGCCCAAACCGGACTCGGAAGGCCGCCTGCCCGACCGCCTGGAACGATGTGCCAATGGCACCGAGTGAGCAGCAGGGCGTGGCCGGCCTGGCCCGCGAAGTCGAGGAGTTCGTCGCCTCCGGAGGATGGGACCAGCCGCCGCAGTTGTTCGCGCTGGTCCCGACCGCGGCACTGCTGGACGAACAGCCCGAACTGGCCGGGCAGCTCGACCCGTCCGCCCCGCTGACCCCGGTCGCCCAGGAGTCGCTGCCAGACGGCGATCTGGGCGAAGCGCTGGCGCAGATCGCGTGGCCGGATCTGGTGCTGGGCTGCGCGCTCGCGCAGGAGATCATCGTGCTGCCGCCGGACGCCGAAGCCGAGCTTCCGGTCGTGCCCGAGACCGATGCCGAACGTCTGCGTCAAGCGGCCGCCGACCACCCGCGCCGGACCGAAGCGCGGCTCGTGGCCGCTGTGCTGCGGGACGGTGCCGGCGCGTGCGTCATGCGGCTTCGCGGTGCCGGGAAGCCCGAGGAACCCGGTGACGTCCCCGTCGACGAGATCATCGAGAACCCGGAGCTGGCCCCGAACCTGCTGGAAGCCCTGAAGGCGACCCTGCTCCCCTGACCTGCGAAAAGAGAGCAAGGGACCTTTGCTATCGCCAGCCCCAGACGCACGCTGGGCGATACCAAAGGTCCCTTGCTCTCTCTACATACAGACCGGCGGGCGATAGCAAAGGTCCCTTGCTCCCTCTGCGGTCAGCAGGAGGCGGTCGGCCGCCCCGCCTTGAGGTTCTCGAGCTGCGCGATCGCCTCGTCCAGCGTGGACACCTTGATCAGGTTCAGGCCATCGGGGGCGGCGGTCTTCGCCTCGGCGCAGTTGTGCGCGGGCACGAGGAAGTCGGTGGCACCGGCCTCGCGTGCGCCGACCACCTTGAACGAGATGCCGCCGATCGCGCCGACGACGCCCTTCTCCGAGATCTCACCCGTCCCGGCGATGTGCCTGCCACCGGCGAGGTCGCCGGGCTCCATCTTGTCGACGATCGCGAGCGCGAACATCAGGCCCGCCGACGGGCCACCGACGTCCTGCAGCGAGATTTTCACGTCGAAGGGAACGTCTGCGCGGTCCACCGCGGTCAGGCCCATGAAGCCTTCCGGGCCATCGGGCCGCTGCGCGAGGGTGAGCGGCACGGTGCGCTCGGCCTGCCCGTCGGATTTGAACGTGATCTGGACGGTCTGCCCGGGCTTCGTCCCGTTCAGCGCGGCCCGCACGTCAGTCGCTTCCTTGACCGTCTGCCCGTTGACCACCAGAAGCCGGTCACCCGGGGCGAGCACCTTGTCCGCAGGGCTGCCGGAGACGATCGTCTTCGCGAGCACCTTCACCGGGAACTTGCGGCGCAGCGCGGCGACCTGCGCAGCGGTCTGCGAGTCCTGCAGCTGCTGGATGTTCTCCTGGCGGACCTGCTCGTTGGTCTCGCCCGGCTTGAAGTACTCCTCGCGCGGAGCCAGCGCGTACCGGCCACTCGCCCAGAGCCCGAGCGCGTTGAACAGCGTGATGCCGCCATCGCGCAGGGAGACGGTCGTCATCCGCAGCTCGCCGGAGGTCTGGAAGATCTCGTGCCCGTTGACCTGGATCACCGATTGTCCGGCGGCGTCCTTGCCCAGGGTGTCGTAGGTCGGACCGGGACTGATGGCCACATACGGCACCGGGATGAAGAACCCGACCAGCGCGAACGCGACGAACAGCGCGCCGCTGACCAGCAACGTCCAGCCGCGCCGGGTCAGCCGCCGCTCGGAGCGGTCCTGGTCAGTCGCGGAGCCTTTGCGGGTCCGCGTTGCTGTGGTCTGCTCCGAGGGCTCTGTCACGCGTGACAGCGTACGGTGACGGTGTTCGCTTCTCGGTGAAGGCCACGCTCATCACTCCACTTGACGAGCTCCGCGTCCCAGGACCCGCGTACGGTGGTGCCATGAGCAAACCCCCGTTCGGCTTCGGACCGCCCGATCCCGACAAACGAGGCGAGAACGAGCCGTCGGATTCCGGCGGCCAGCCCTCCGGCGCCGAGGCCTTCAATCAGCTCGGTCAGATGCTCAGCCAGCTGGGCCAGATGCTCAGCCAGGCCGGCAGCTCGACCGGGCCGGTCAACTACGACCTGGCGAAACAGATCGCGCTCCAGAACCTCGGCAGCAGCGGAAGCGGTGACGTCCAGCTCGGCTTTTCGTCATCCAGCGGCGGTGACTCGAACACAGCCGTCCGCGACGCCGCCCACCTGGCCGAGCTGTGGCTCGACGCCGCGACGATCCTCCCCGCCGGGGCTACGACGACCGTCGCCTGGTCCGCGCGTACGTGGGTCGAGAAGACCCTGCCCACCTGGCAGCGTCTCTGCGACCCCGTAGCCCAGCAGGTCTCGGGTGCCTGGGTCCAGGCCCTGCCTGACGAGGCCAAGCAGGCCGCGGGCCCGCTGCTGTCGATGATGGGGCAGATGGGCGGGATGGCCTTCGGCTCCCAGCTCGGCAACGCCCTGGCTCAGTTGGCTTCCGAAGTGCTCACCTCCACCGAGGTGGGCCTGCCGCTCGGCCCCGCGGCCACCTCCGCGCTCCTGCCGGCGAACATCGAGAAGTTCACCGAGGGCCTGGAGCTGCCGACCAGCGAGGTACTGGTCTTCATCGCCGCGCGCGAGGCCGCCCACCAGCGGCTGTTCGCGCACGTTCCCTGGTTGCGGCAGCGACTGCTGGCCACCGTCGAGGAGTTCGCGAGCGGTATTTCCGTCGACACCTCGGCGCTGGAACAGCTCGCGGGCCAGATCGACCCGTCGAACCCGGCCAGCATCGAAGAGGCCATGTCCTCCGGCCTGCTCGAGCCGCAGACCTCGCCCGAGCAGAAGGCGGCACTGAACCGCCTGGAGACCCTGCTCGCCCTGGTCGAAGGCTGGGTCGATGTCGTGGTCGCCGAGGCCATCGGCGACCGCCTCCCGGGCGCGGACGCGCTCCGGGAGACGCTGCGCCGCCGCCGGGCCACGGGCGGCCCGGCCGAGCAGACCTTCGCCACCTTGGTCGGGCTCGAGCTCCGGCCCAGGCGGATGCGGGCGGCTTCCGCGCTGTGGAAGCTGGTCGGCGACCAGCACGGCATCGAGAAGCGGGACGGCCTCTGGTCCCACCCCGACCTGATGCCGACCGCCGAGGACCTCGACGAGCCGCTCGACTTCGCCGAACGTCTCGGCGACGGTGAGTCGACCCTCGAAGGCATCGACCCGATCGCCGAGATCGAACGCACCGAGCGCGAGAAGAACAAGCCCAAGGACGACGAAGACAAGAGCTGAGGCACGTCAGTCCTCCGCCGCGATGCCCCATCCGGCGGCGGAGGACAGGCCCTCCAGGTAGCCGATGGCGCGCTCGGTCTTGGGATAACGGCGAACGAGCTCCCAGAACGCCGCGTTGTGCCCTGGTTCTTTCAAATGCGCGAGTTCGTGCACCAGGACGTAGTCCAGCACCCATGCCGGCACCCGGCGCAGACGATCACTGACCCTGATCGTCGCGTCGACCGGCGTGCAGGACGCCCACCTCGTCCGCATCGGCGGCACCCAGCGAACGCTCGCGGGTATCGCCTTTCCGTCCAGATACTTCGCCGAGAGCACGGCGCAGCGCGCCAGGAGCGCCTCGTCCGACGCCTTCGGCGGTGCGGCCTGCCGCGGCCCTTTGCGCAGCAGCTTGCGCTGCATCTCGGCTACCCAGTGCTTCTCCTCGGCCCGGGTCATCCGGGCAGGGATCAGCACGACGAGGGTGTCCTCGTCCCAGTACGCGGTGACGGTCCGGTGACGGCGTTGGCTACGCCGTACCTCGACCTTGTGTTCGGGAGTGTCCGACGGATTCGTCGTGTCCCGGCTCCTCAATGAGGGCGTCCGTGCTTCGACCACTCGACCACGGTAAGGCCAGTCACCGACAACTCCGAGGGCCGAAAGGTCACAGCCTCAAGTTGTCCACAACGGGGTCAACCTGTGGATAACTCGTGTTTTCCTTGGCATGCGGGCGGTGCGCCGATGCGATCCTGCGATCATGAACCTGCGCGAACCGGACCTGAGATCGATCATCCTGCCCGCCTTCCCGACCCTGCTTCCCGGCCTGGATGTGCTGGAACGCGGAAACGGCGAGATCCAGGTCGGCCTCGACCCCGCACACGCCGTGGTGATCGCCGGAGTCGCCACGGAGGTGGCCGAAGCACTCCGTGGGCTGGACGGGAAACGGGCCGCCGACGACATCGTGCTCGCGCAGAGCGAACACGACGAGCAGCTGCGGGACCTGATGACGGACCTGGCGGCCCGGGGGCTCGTGACCGACGCGGGACAGCCTGAGCAGCATCCCGTGCCGAAGCCGGAGACAGGGCTCTGGTCGCTCCGCGCACGCCACCATCACGCGGCCATGACAGCGCGGCGCAAACGCACCGCGGTGGCGATCCACGGCGACGGCAGGCTGGCCGTGGCCATCGCCGTCCTGCTCGCCAACGGCGGAGTCGGGCACATCGACATCCGGGCCTCGGGCACGGTGCTCGAACGCGATCTGGGCTCGGGCTACACCGAGGCGGAAATCGGCATGCCCCGCCGGGAGGCGATGGCGCAGGTGGTGCACCGCGTCGGGGTGGACACGTCGACCACCAGGCTCTATTCGGACCGCCAGCCGGAGCTCGTGCTGCTCACCGATGCCGTGGTGCCCGCTCCCGAGGTGGTCGAGGGACTCGTCCGGGACGGGATCAACCACCTGCCGGTGCGTGTCCGGGACGGGGTCGGCATCGTCGGACCGCTGGTGGTGCCCGGCCGCAGCAGCTGCCTGCGCTGCGCCGACCTGCACCGCGCCGGCCGCGACGAGTCCTGGCCACGGGTGGCGAGCCAGCTCGCGGGACGCGTCCAACGGCCGGACCTGGGCGCCGTTCAAGCGTGCGCCGCGCTGGCCGCCGCACAGGCGCTCCGACTGCTCTCACCCAGCGACCAGGCACCGCCCGCGTGGAACGCCACGCTGGAGATCGACTTCTTCGACGGGGCGATCCGTCACCGCGACTGGCCACCGCACAGCGGATGTGGATGCGGCGCGCGGTGATACGGCGAGCGACGTAGCCCACGCACGCCCTCAACAGGCTGCGCAAGCGGAGTGAATCAAGGCAGAATCGCGAGGGTGACCGACTCCCGCAACGCCGAGGACCGAGAATCCGCCATCCCCCGCAACGGGGCAGCGCGAACGGCGAAGCTGGCCAGCATTCCCCTCGGCATAGCGGGCCGCGCGGTCGGCGGCTGGGGCAGGCGGCTGACCGGGCAGAGCGCCGAAGAGGTCAACGCGACGCTGTCCGCCAAGGCGGCGGAGCAGCTCTTCGAGGTTCTCGGCACGCTCAAGGGCGGCGCGATGAAGTTCGGCCAGGCGCTGAGCGTCTTCGAAGCCGCGGTGCCCGACGAGATGGCGAAGCCCTATCGCGAGGCCCTGACGAAGCTCCAGGCCGCGGCGCCGCCCATGCCCACCCGGCAGACCCATCGAGTCCTCGCCGAGCAGTTGGGACGCACCTGGAAGCAGCGGTTCGCGACCTTCGACGACGAACCGGCCGCGTCCGCGAGCATCGGCCAGGTCCACCGCGCGACGTGGCATGACGGCCGCGAAGTCGCCGTCAAGGTGCAGTACCCCGGAGCCGACGACGCCTTGCGGAGCGACCTTCGGCAGCTCCAGCGTTTCAGCAGGTTGTTCCAGGCCTTCGTGCCGGGCACCGAGGTGAAACCTCTCCTGGCGGAACTCGCCGAGCGGATGAACGAGGAGCTCGACTACCAGGCGGAAGCCCAGAACCAGCGCGATTTCGTGAAGGCGTTCGAAGGCGTCCCCGGGTTCCTGATCCCCCGTGTGGTCGCCAGCGCGCCGAAGGTCGTCGTCACGGAGTGGGCGACAGGCACTCCGCTGTCGAAGATCATCGCCGGTGGCGACAAGGAGGCCCGGGACCGGGCTGGTCGCCTCCTCACCGAGTTCCACTACTCATCGCCTGAGCGAGCCAGGCTCCTGCATTCGGACCCGCATCCCGGCAACTTCATGCTGACCGCCGACGGCAGGCTGTGCGTGATCGACTTCGGCGGGGTGTCCAGGCTGCCCGAGGGGATTCCGCAGCACCTCGGTGAGATGACCCGGCTGGCGCTCGACGGCGAGTCCTCGAAGCTCATGCGACTGCTCAGGGAGTCCGGGTTCATCCGGCCCGACGCGGATCTGCAAGCCGATGACGTGCTCGCCTACCTGGCGCCGTTCACCGAACCGCTGGCGGGCGACACGTTCCACTTCACCCGCCGCTGGATGCAGCGGCAGGCGGGCCGGGTCGGCGACACCCGCGGCCGGGATTTCCGGATCGGCCGGTCACTCAACCTGCCGCCCGAGTACCTGATGATCCATCGGGTGACCGCGGGATCGACCGGCATCCTCTGCCAGCTCGACGCGGAGATCCCTGCCCGCGCGATCGTCGAACGGTGGCAGCCTGGCTTCGCGGCCTAAGAAGTTATCCACAGGGAACGGTGCGGCTGAGCCGAAATCGGGGTCGTCCGGGTGAGTTGTCCACAACTTCACGGAAGCGGTTCCACCCGGACGGCCCAGCGGCCATCCTCGATTCATGACCACTACACGAAGCGCCCGACTCATGGCGCTCAGTAACACCAGCGAATCCGGGATCATCACCAGCCGCGAGCTGCGCAAGGCGGGCGTCACCGCGCGTTACGCCGCGAAGCTCTGCGGCCCGGGCGGTCCTTGGCGAAGGCTGATGCCGGGTGTGATCCTGTTGCGCGACTCCGCGCCCACCCGGCTTCAGCTGCTGCAAGCCGCTGTCGCGCGGTTCGGGCCGGACGTGGTGGTGACAGGCGCGGACGCGCTTCGCGCACGAGGCGTCGACTGCCCGGTGACGCGGGATGTCCATCTCCTCGTCCCCGACTATCGGCGCGTGCCGGCGGAGCCCGGCATGCTGCCCCGAAGAACCACGCGGATGCCGCCGCCGACCTTGATCGACGGCGTCCCGTTCGCCCCGCCTGCCAGGGCGGCCCTCGATCTGGCCAGGTTAGAGCTCGATCCCGCTCGGATCGACGAACTGATCTCGCTGCCCCTGTACTGGGGGCTGTGCACACTCGACGAGCTCAAGAAAGAGCTCGACTCCGGTAACCGGCGAGGCTCCGCAGCGGTCCGTGCTGCTCTGCGACGCGTCGATCCCGAAGAGACCTACGCGCATGGGCTGGCGAAGAAGGTCCTCAGCGGCTGCCCGCTGCCCGCGCCGTCATGGAACACGACGATCTGCGACCGGAGGGGGCGTCCCATCGGCTCTGCTGACGCCTGGTGGGACGACATCGGCCTGGCATGGCAGTTCCGTGCGCCGAAACGGGGTGCCGCGGACTTCCACCCGCTGGCCTTGACCGCGACCGGCACGGTGCTGGTCCGCTGCACCATCGATCAGCTGAAGAAAGTTCCGCTGGAAGTCGCGGCCGAACTCGTCAGGGCGTTCGCCGAAGCGGCGCGTACACCGCGGCCGAAAGTCCGCACGATCGGCCGGATCGACGCCGCCTGAAGAGCTCACCAGTACTCGTCCGGCAGCTTTCCCTCGATGTCGCGGGTGTGGCGGCGAGCGCAAGCCGGGCACATCCAGCGCACGGCGTTCTTCTCACGGGTGGAAACCCAGGCGAGTGTCTGCGCCGGCTCCTCGTCGGCGCCGCGGATCCGGCCGCACAGCGAGCAGCCGACCGGGTCGCTCACGGCCGCCGTCCACAGTGGATCGTCTTCGCTCCTTGCAGGAACAGATCCTGGCGTGCGCCGAGGAAGGCCGGGCTCGCCGGATCCAGCAAAGCGGCCGCGGTCTCACGGTCTTCGCTGCTCAGAAGGTCGCCCGCCACCTCGGTCAGCCAGGTCACCCGCTCGATGACGAACTCGCGCAGCAGGTCCGGTCCGGGCGCCGGGTGGTGGATGAGCACCCCGAAGGAATCGACGTCGGTCAGGCCCGCTCGCTGAAGCGCGATGTTCCAGCCGTAGGGCATGGAGACGGAGCCGGAGATGCCAGTCCGCATCTCGGCGAACCACTCGCCTCGCGCGGCGAGCAGCCGCTCCTCCAACCCGGGCCGTCCGATGCCGAGATCCCAGGGGAGGCAGTTGAAGTCCAGGCCGCCTTCGGAGATGGCGACCAACCCGCCGGGGCGGGCGAGCCGGGCGAGGGTGTCGATTGCCGCCTGCTGATCGGGCAGGTGATGGACCACGCGCGAAGCCCAGACCAAGTCGGCGGGAGGAAGCTTGGCGGGCAACCCGTCGTCGGCCACGTCGGCGTGGATCGTCTCGACGGCGGCGTTGGCCCCCGCGGCCGCAGCGACGACCTGATGCGCCTCGGCCAGCAGGTGCTCGGTCGCGTCGACAAGCACGATCTTGGCGCCGGCGGAGGCGAGTTCCTCGGCGAAGAGCACGCTCATCCCGCCCGCGCCGCAGCCGACGTCGAGGATGGTCGGCCCGTCCGGCATGCCTTCCAGCAGCCGGCGAGCGGCCTCCCGCATGGGCGCTGCGTCGAGGGCTTCGGCCATGCGAAGCGATCGAAGCCTGTCAGCCCAGTCGATGTCGTCATGCGTGTGTACGGCCATTGCCCCAGTGAACACCACGCCGAGCCACACGACGCCCCAAAGGGGAGCAGGGGACCTTTGCTATCGCCTGGCGATAGCAAAGGTCCCCTGCTCCCCCGAGTGGTCAGACCTGATGGCGTTCGGCTCGCCGGGTCGCCCAGCGGGCTACCTTGGTCCACCTGCGTGCGGCGCGTGGGCCGCTCCGAGCCCGCTGCGCGCGGACTCCCTCCTCGAGGTCTCGTATTCGGGCCCTGGACAGTTCTTCATAAAGCAACATTTCGCTGGTCTCCTCGACCTTGATTTCGTTCGACTTGGTCGGCACGAGAGTCCGGTGACTCGTCCGCGCCTCGTAATCCCTGGTGGTGACGAGTTCGACGGTCATGCCGCGGCGCTCCGCTCGACCTTGCGCGCAACGGGACGCGCCTCGGCGACGGGCTCGACGACCGGGTTCTTCCGGGGGCGGCCACGGGGCCGCTTCCGCGCGACGACAACGCCACGCTCGAAGATTTCGCCACCCCAGACACCCCACGGCTCACGCCGCGAAAGGGCACCCGCGAGGCAGGCGGAACGGACCGGGCAGTCCGCGCAGAACGCCTTCGCACGCTCAAGCTCTGCCGGGGACTCGGCGAACCAGAGGTCCGCGTCGCCCGAACGGCAGGGAAGCATCGACTCAGGCGAGTCGATGGCGTCGAGCAGGTCGACGACGCCGGCGTCGACGAAGGGAAGAGCCTCCCCCGGCGCGAAAGCTATGGCCGATGACATAAGTGCACTCCTCTGTCCCGTAACGGATTTCGTACTGGCGGTGGAACTGGACAACGCTGACCCCAATTAGGTTGTGCAGCCAACTTGTTTGTGCAGCAAAAAACACGAAGGCCGCGGATCCGGTAACCGGTTCCGCGGCCTTCGTGAGCCTCTAGTCCTGACTAGGTCAGGAACTTCGCTCCCGTATGGACAACGGAACACGGAACTTCTTGATAACCGGCAGATCGACGCCGCCCTTCGCGTACGCCCCACCCGAGGTGGCAGCGTGCGCGAAGGTCTCGTCGGTGGCGATCCAGCTCAGGTTGAGACGCTGGGTGCCGCGGGCGGCGAGGATGCTCACGGGCACAAAGGTGCCCTGGCGCTGAGCCTGCGGGACTTCCACGACGCAGGACAGACGGGTGCCAGGGTTCATGAGCATCATTTTGTTCGTCATTTCACCGGCACCACCTTTCGCTGTCGCGCGCGAACCGCCCTGCGGTCTACGCTGTGTTGTAGATGTTCTTCCCCAGACCGGGCTCTTCCAGCCCGGTACCTGCAGGTTATTGCCCCCGACCACACCGGGGCAACTTATTTTCCAGAAAATCCGTCGAAGTTGCGAAGATCGGCTCTGAGCAGCGGGTTCGCCGCGTGGATCACGCCTGGAACGCGGTCAAGACTCCACCGAGGCCCGCACGACATCGAGAACCTCCGCCCCGAAGCGTTCGAGCTTGGTCGCGCCGATCCCGGAGATGGCACATAACGCTGTGTCATCGGTCGGCCGCTGCTCGGCGATGGCGACCAGGGTCGCGTCCGTGAAGACGACGAAGGCCGGCACCTTGAGTTCACGGGAACGTTCCCCACGCCAGGACTTCAGCTTTTCGAGTAGCTGCTCATCCACATTGGACGGGCAGCGGGAGCAGCGTCCCAGCTTGATGTCCAGGGTCTCCAGCAGCGGCCCGCCGCACACTCGGCAGCGCGCCTTGTTGCCCGACTGCTTCGGCTGCTGAGCTCGCGCGACCCTCGCCGCCGGGTGGTCTTCGGGGATCAGGCCATAGAGGAACCGGCTGCGTCGCCGATTGCGGCGGTTTCCCGATGTCCTGGCCAAGGCCCACGACAGCGAGAGGTGCTCTCGTGCCCGCGTGACGCCGACATAGAAGAGGCGGCGCTCTTCTTCGATGGCGGCGTCGTCACCGTCGGCGTGGAGGATCGGCATCGTTCCCTCAGCGAGCCCGACGAGGAACACCGCGTCCCATTCGAGCCCCTTCGCCGCGTGAAGCGAGGCCAGCGTGATGCCCTCGACGGTCGGCGGGTGCTGCGCGTTTGCCCGCTGTTCGAGCTCCGCCACGAATCGGGGCAGGTCCGCGTCATCGACGGTGGATGCCAGCTCCTCGGCCAGCTCGACGATCGAAAGAAGCGCGTCCCACCGTTCTTTGGCCGCACCGCCGGCCGGAGGCTGGTCGGTGAGCCCGACCTTCGCGAGCACGGAGCGAACCCTGGTCACCAGCTCGCCGGTGTCCGCGTCGGTCGACGCCATCCGCAACGCGGACATCGCCTGCCGGACCTCGGTCCTCGCGAAGAACCGCTCGCCGCCGCGGACCAGGTACGGGATGCCCACCTCCGCCAGCGCCTGCTCGTAGGCCTCCGACTGGGCGTTGACGCGGTAGAGCACCGCGATCTCGCTGGCCGCCACCCCACCGTCGAGCAGGTCACGGATCCTGCGCGCGACGGCGGCGGCCTCCGCGGTCTCGTCGTCATACTCGGCGAAGCGCGGGACCGGCCCCGACGGACGCTGCCCGACCAGCTTCAGCCTCGACCCGGCAGGACGGCCACGTGCGGCGCCGATGACCTGGTTGGCGAGGGCCACGACCTCCGGGGTCGAGCGGTAGTCCCGCTCGAGCCTCACGACCGTCGCCTCGGGAAACCTCCGCGTGAACTCCAGCAGTGGCCGGGGGGAGGCACCACCGAACGAGTAGATGGTCTGGTTGGCGTCGCCGACGACGGTCAAGTCGTCGCGGCCGCCGAGCCATGCGTCGAGCAGCCGTTGCTGCAGCGGGGTGACGTCCTGGTACTCGTCGACGACAAAGCAGCGGTAGCGCTCGCGGAACTCCTGGGCCACCACCGTGTGCTCCTCGAGGACGGCGGTGGTGTGCAGGAGCAAGTCGTCGAAGTCGAGAACCTGCGCGGCGTTCTTCACCTTCTCGTAGTTGCGGTAGACCTCCGCGACCTGCGACGCAGGCGCGGGCGTGTCCCGCTGCGTCCGCGCGGCGACGGCCGGATAGTCGTCCGGCGATACCAAAGAGGCCTTGCTCCACTCGATCTCACTGGCGAGGTCGCGCAGCAGTTCCGTCTCAGTGCCGAGACCGGCCTTATTGGCGGCTTGGCTGACGTAGCGGAACTTGTTCTCCAGCAGCTCCCAGGGCCGGTCCCCGACGACCTGGGGCCAGAAGTACCGGAGCTGGCGGCGAGCGGCAGCGTGGAAAGTGAGGGCTTGGGCGGCGTCGACACCCAGGCCCCGAAGGCGAGCGCGCATCTCGCCGGCCGCGCGGGTCGTGAAGGTAACCGCGAGGACCTGACCAGCGGCGACGTGCCCGGAACGGACCAGGTGAGCGATGCGATGTGTGATCGTCCGCGTCTTGCCCGTCCCCGCTCCCGCGAGGACGCAGACCGGCCCCCTCGGCGCGCAGGCGGCGGCGCGTTGCTCGGGATCGAGCCCATCGAGCAGGCCTGGACGACTCTTCGGGGACGATGCGCTAACCACGCCTCGATCCTCGCAGAGGGCCCGACGGGATCGACGCAGGGCACGCGGCCGTATCCTGGTCACATGGCGGGAAAGCAGGACAAGGAAGCAGCGAAGCTGGCCAAGAAGGAGAAGCGTGCCGCGAGCAAGGCTCGCCGCGGGCAGATCTTCGAGGCCTTCAAGATGCAGCGCAAGGAAGACAAGGCGCTCATCCCCTGGATGGTCGGATCGCTCCTGGTCATCACCGGTGTCGTGTTCGGCATCGGGTTCATCTTCGACGTCCACTGGGTCGTGCTGCCGCTGGGCGTTCTGCTCGGCGCGCTCGCCGCTGTGATCATCTTCGGCAGGCGGGTCCAGAAGACCGTGTACTCGAAGGCCGACGGGCAGCCGGGCGCCGCGGCCTGGGCACTCGAGAACATGCGAGGTCGCTGGAAGGTGACGCCGACCGTGGCGGCCACTACCCAGCTCGACGCCGTGCACCGAGTTCTCGGTGGCCCGGGTGTCGTGCTCGTCGCCGAAGGCGCGCCGCACCGCGTGAAGTCCCTGCTCGCGCAGGAGAAGAAGCGGGTGTCCCGCTTGATCGGTGAGACCCCGATCTACAACGTGATCATCGGCAACGAAGACGAGCAGGTGCCGCTGAAGAAGCTTCAGGGCTACCTCATGAAGCTCCCGCGCAACCTCAAGCCCGCGCAGGTCGACGCGCTGGAAGCGAAGCTGGCCGCCCTCGGCAACCGCGGCGCGGCGATGCCCAAGGGCCCGATGCCTGCCGGCGCGAAGATGCGCAACGTCCAGCGCACCATCCGTCGCCGCTGACCGAACGAGCATCAGGGGTCCTTTGCTACCGCAGTGCGGGTAGCAAAGGACCCCTGATGCGTTTCCGGATAAGAAACTGTCGGTGGGTGGTCGCATGATCACTGTGTGGACGGAACCTCAGGCGCCTTGCAGAAGGCGCTGGCAGCGATGTTCCCGGACGGTGTGGCCGCCCGGGCGAAACTTGTCGCCCTGGGACACTCCCATTCCTGGATCTCTCGCCGTTGCCGCGAAGGCGGCCCGTGGCGACGTCCGATTCCTGGCGTCATCCTCCTGACGAACGCCACACCGACCAGGCGTCAACTCCTGAAGGTCGCGCTGACTCACGCGGGCCCTGAGGCAATGCTCACCGGAGTCCAGGCAGCCAGGCTGTACGGAGTCCGAAGACTTCCGCCGGAAAGACGGGCCCACACCCTGATCCCTCACCGGAGCAAGGTCGCCACCTGGGGATTCGCCGTCGTCGAACGAACGATCCACTTGCCGGAACCAGTCGAGATCGACGGGTTGCCGGTAGCGCCACTCGCCCGGGCCTTGATCGACGCGGCCCGGCGCATGGACGAGCTCCAGGCCGTGCGGGCGATGATCCACGACGCGGTCCATCGGGGGCTTTGCACCCCGGAAGAGCTTCGTGAGGAGCTGGCGCAGGCCAGCACGATCGGCTCGGCACTCCCCCGGATCGTCATCGGCGCCCTCCAAGATGGCGTCGACTCCGCCGTCGACCAGTGGCTGGAGACCGTACTCGAGCGTAGCGGTTTGCCCAGGCCGATGCGGCGAACCGAGCTACGGACCGCGGACGGAGAGAGCGTCGGTGTCGCCGACGCCTGGTGGCCGACGGTCGGCGTCGCGATACAAATCCGACACGACGAGGTCGCTCTCGAGCCGGTCAAGGTGCCCGGGATGCCCTCGTTGGTCGCCGACGGCCTCATCGTCGTCCAGGTAAGTCCAGCGCGGCTACGCGACGAGCCGCTGGTGGTGATCCAGGAACTGCGAGCGGCTCACCGTCGCGCCCGGCAACGACCGCCTCCGGAACTCGGCAGCGCTCCCGGGGCTCCGGCCGCCTGAACATCGCCGGTGCCGCGGCCGCTTCCCACGGCGGAAGCAAAGGTCCCTTGCTCCCTCTCCGAGGTCATCGCATACGGATCACGACGGTCCCGGTCAGCCGGTCCAGCCAGCTTCGGCCGTCGATATTGCGGATCGCGGCCGGAATGATCAGGAAGGTCAGTGCCGCCCGTACGACCGCCCGCCACACTCCGACCATTTGCGCGCCGTCGAGCCTGGCGACACGGACTCCGACCACTGCCATGCCGGGGGTGAACCCGAAGAAGGCGGCGGGGATGACGGTGATCGCCGCCCAGACGCACACGGACCAGAGGTTGAACGTCTGCATGACGGCGGGATCCTGAAGGCTGGGCGTCACGAAAAGAGTGGTGACGAGCGAGGCCAGGACCAGGTCGACGATCAGCCCGAGGAGACGTGCCCCGCCGCCTGCGACCGAGCCGACACCCGATTGGGGCAAGCCGAGTCGCTCACCGCGCCATCGCTGCGTACCCTCGCCACCGGCCGTCGTTCCGTCCCCGGTTCCGGGTAGCCATTCTCCGGTCCATCTCGCCACCCATCCAGGGTATGCCGGTGGCGCGGGACACATTCGCCCTGGTCGACTACCCGATATCGCCGCCCCGTTAACACCGGCGAAACATACGGGTGACGGTCGGGCAACACCGCGCTCTTAGCGTGAGCCGAAGAGAGTACTGCCGCCGGCAACGAACGAGAAGGAGTCACCGAGGGTGCCCACTACTCCAGACGACATTCAGCGCCTTATCGCCGACGAGAACGTAGAGGTCGTCGACGTCAGGTTCTGCGACCTGCCCGGCGTTATGCAGCACTTCACCGTTCCGGCGAAGGCGTTCAACGAGGAAGCCTACGAAGAAGGCCTGGCCTTCGACGGCTCCTCGGTGCGTGGTTTCCAGTCGATCCACGAATCCGACATGCTGCTCCTCCCGGACCCCGAGACGGCGCGCATCGACCCGTTCCGCAAGGCGAAGACGCTCTCGCTGAACTTCTTCGTGCACGACCCGTTCACCCGCGAGGCGTACAGCCGCGACCCGCGCAACATCGCGCGTAAGGCCGAGCAGTACATCTCGGAGTACGGCGTCGCCGACAACGTGTTCTTCGGCCCGGAGGCCGAGTTCTACATCTTCGACTCGATCCGGTTCGACTCCGCCGAGCACGCCTCGTTCCACGAGATCGACTCGGTCGAAGGCTGGTGGAACACCGGTGCCGACGTGCCGGGCGGCAACCAGGGTTACAAGACCAAGTTCAAGGGCGGCTACTTCCCCGTCCCGCCGGTCGACCACTTCGCCGACCTGCGCGACGAGATCGTCCGCAACCTCCAGGGCTCCGGTTTCGAGATCGAGCGTGCGCACCACGAGGTGGGCACCGCCGGCCAGACCGAGATCAACTACAAGTTCAACACGCTGTTGCACGCTGCCGATGACCTGCAGCTGTTCAAGTACATCGTGAAGAACACCGTGTTCGCCGCCGGCAAGACCGCGACCTTCATGCCGAAGCCGCTCGCCGGTGACAACGGCTCGGGCATGCACTGCCACCAGTCGCTGTGGAAGGACGGCACGCCGCTGTTCCACGACGAGTCGGGTTACGCGGGCCTGTCCGACACCGCCCGTCACTACATCGGCGGTCTGCTCAAGCACGCGCCGAGCCTGCTGGCCTTCACCAACCCGACCGTCAACTCGTACCACCGGCTCGTGCCGGGCTTCGAGGCGCCGGTCAGCCTGGTTTACTCGCAGCGGAACCGATCGGCTTGTGTCCGTATCCCCATCACGGGCAACAACCCGAAGGCCAAGCGTGCCGAGTTCCGGTGCCCGGACTCGTCCGGCAACCCGTACCTGGCGTTCTCGGCGATGATGATGGCCGGTCTCGACGGCATCAAGAACAAGATCGAGCCGCCGGAGCCCATCGACAAGGACCTCTACGAGCTCCCGCCGGAGGAGGCCCAGAACGTCAAGCTCGTTCCTGGCGACCTCGGCGCGGTTCTCGACACGCTGGAGGCCGACCACGACTACCTGCTCGAGGGTGGCGTGTTCACCCCCGACGTGATCGACACGTGGATCTCCTACAAGCGTGAGAACGAGATCGACCCGCTGCGGCTGCGCCCGCACCCGTACGAGTTCTCGCTCTACTACGACGTGTGATCGTGCGGTAGGAACACCAAGAGCACGCCGGTGGTGAGGTGCGGAATCGCCCTCACCACCGGCGTTTCTTTTGAGCTGACAGAGCGGCTACTCCGATGTGGAGAGAACCTTCAGATCGACGCCCGCTCGCTCGATCCGGCCGCGTGGGTCATCCACCAGCTTGCGTCGCTCGAGATCCATCAATCCCAGGGTGCAGGTGATCTCCGCGGAGAGGGTGCCGTCGACCTTGTAGATGTTCGAGTCCATGTGGAACGTCTTGCCGGTACCGAACTTGGCGTCACAGGTCACGTCCACGACGTCGCCGGCCCGAAGTTCGCGACGGAACACGATGTGGGACTCAAGCAGCACGAAGGCGAGATTCGCATCTCGCATGCCGGAGTTGAGACCCCCGGCGAGCTCCATCAGCTCGAGTCTGGAGACCTCGCCGTAGGAGTGGTAAACGGCGTGGTTGAGGTGGCCAAGAGTGTCCAGCTCGTAGTGCCGCACCTTGATCCGGGTGCGAAATGGCTCGCGCACAGTCACCGGTCCACTGTAAGCGCCGCTCCTCGTCCGCGACGCCGAAGTGTGAGCAAGGGACCTTTGCTGTCGCCTGCCGCGCGTGGACGACGCGACAGCAAAGGTCCCTTGCTTGCTTCCCGCAGGTCAGCGGGGTCAGCCCTGATAGAAGAGGGTCTCCACGACCGCGTGGGCACGTCGAGTCGTCCGACGGTAGGCGTCGAGGAACTCGCCTGGATCGTCATCGGCCGAGTAGCCGAGCACCCGCGCGACCGCGGCGAGATCTCGGCCGGAGCTGGGGATCTCGTCGACAGCCTTACCTCGCACCAGCATTCCGGCATTCCGGACACGCGTCGCCAAGAGCCATGCCTCGGTCAGGGATTCGATCTCGGCGGGTTCGGCGAGCCTCGCCTCCACCGCGGCCTTGAGCGCCTCGATCGTGGAGGTGGTCCGAAGCCCCTCTACTTCGTGTCCGTGACGCAGTTGCATGAGTTGCACGGTCCACTCCACGTCGGCGAGTCCTCCCCGCCCGAGCTTCGTGTGTCGTGTCGGGTCGGCGCCCTTCGGCATCCGTTCCGTCTCCACCCTCGCCTTGATACGCCTGATCTCCCGCACCCGGACCGCGTCGAGGCCCGCCTGCGGGTAGCGGATGGGGTCGATCATCTCGATGAACCGTGCGCCGAGGTCGTCGTCACCGGCGATGAACCGAGCCCGGAGCAGCGCCTGCGATTCCCAGACCTCCGCCCATCGCCCGTAGTAGCTGCGGTAGGACTCGAGTGTCCGCACGAGCGGGCCGCTCCGCCCCTCCGGACGGAGATCGGCGTCGACGACCAGCGCTGGATCGGGGCTCGGCGCCCCAAGTATCTTTCGAACCGTCTCGGCGACCGACGAAGCGAACTTCGCCGCTTCGGAGTCCGACACACCTTCTGTCGGCTCGCAGACGAAGAGCACGTCCGCATCGGACCCATATCCGAGCTCGGCCCCGCCCAGACGCCCCATGCCGATGACGGCGATCTTCGCGGGCGTCTGACCGAGCTCTGCCTGGCGCTGGCGGAAAGCAGCGGCCAGGGCACCCTGCAACACGGCGACCCACACGCTCGACAACGCCTCGCAGACCGCTGGGACGTCAAGCAACCCCAGAAGGTCCGCCGAGGCGACCCGCAGCATCTCGTGCCGACGGAGCGACCTCGCGGCCGCGACCGCGGCGTTCAACCCCGGCTGACGCCGCACTGCGGCTCGCAGCGAGGTGGCTACTTCTGCTGGAGTGCGACCGGCCAAGCGTGTGGGATCACCGAGCAGCTGCAGCACTTCCGGCGCTCTCGCCAGCAGGTCAGGCACCAGCCGCGACGTGCCCAGCAAGAAGGCGAGCCGCTCGACAACGGCACCCTCGTCCCGAAGAACCCTGAGGTACCAAGGCGTTTCTTCGAGTGCTTCCGAGACCTTCCGGTAGGACAGAAGACCACGGTCCGGGTCCGGGGTGTCGGCGAGCAGATCCAGCAAGACCGGCAGCAGAGCCTGCTGGATGGCCGCCCGGCGTGACATTCCCGCGGTCAGCGCCTTGATGTGCTGGAGGGCACCGTCCGGCGCGGCATAGCCAAGCGCGGCGAGGCGGCTCTCTGCTTGCTTCGTCGTCAGCCGTAGCGCCTCGGTCGGCACATTCGCGACCGACTGCAACAGAGGCCGGTAGAAGAGTTTCTCGTGAAGACGCCGGATGCTCTGCAGGTGGCGGCGAAACTCCGCCAGCAGCACGTCCCCTTCGCTTTTGCCCCGGGCGGGCCGTACTCCACTGGCCCTGGCGATCGTTCGCAGCTCGCCGGCGTCCGAAGCGGCAGGGAACAGGTGCGTGCGCCGGAGTCGGCGGAGCTGGAGCCGGTGCTCGATCGTCCGGAGGAACTCGTAGGAAGCTCCGAGCTCCGCAGCATCCTTGCGACCGACGTACCCGCCTTCCCCCAGCGCGGCGAGTGCGTCCATGGTGGACGGAGAACGCAACTCAGCGTCGATCCGACCGTGGACCAGCTGCAGCAACTGCACAGCGAACTCGACATCGCGAAGGCCGCCGCGTCCCAGCTTCAGCTCCCGCTCGGCGTGCGCCGAGGGCACGTGGCCTTCGACGCGGCGCCGCATCTTTTGTACCTCGGGGACGAAATTCTCCCGATCGGCCGCCGCCCACACCTTGGGTGCGACCATCTCCGCGTACTGGCGCCCGAGTTCCGCGTCGCCCGCGACCGGCCGCGCTTTGAGCAGAGCCTGGAACTCCCAGGTCTTGGCCCACTTTTGGTAGTAGGCGGCGTGCCCGTCGAGTGTCCGGACCAAAGCGCCCGCCTTGCCCTCCGGGCGCAACGCCGCGTCGACCTCGAAGCAGGCCTTGCCGACCACGCGCATCATCGTGCTGGCAAGCCGCGTCGAGATCGAAAGATCCCCATCGCCGACGAAGATGACATCGACGTCGCTCACGTAGTTCAGCTCTCGGCCGCCGCACTTGCCCATGGCGATCACGGCCAGCCGACCTTCGACGCCGGCACCTACCTCAGACTCCGCGACCAGAAGTCCCGCGGTCAGCGCGGCTTCGGCCAGTTTGGTGAGCTGGGCCCCGATCTCGGCATAAGGCGGCTGGTGGAGGCCGGGTTCGACCAGGTGGCCGAGGTCGGCCGCTGCGATTCCGAGCAGCAGCTCTCTGTACCCGACGCGAAGCGCCTGCTCCGACTCGAGACCGGTGAGCAATTCGCCTTCTGACCGCAAATGGTCGAGGAGACGGCTCACATACTGATCCGGCTCGGTGTTCTTGTCGCCTTGGAGGGTCTTCCAGCAGTCGGTGTTCGCGACCAGGAAGTCGGCGAGCGCGCTCGACGTGCCCAGGACACCGAGCATCCGGCCGCGGAAGGTGCGGTTGGTGCGAAGTGCCTGGTCGAGCTCATCCCACGCGGCAGGGTCCGCTTCCCTGATTCGGTCGAGCCCGCTCAAGGCGAGATCGGGATCCGCCGCGCGGGAAAGTGCTGACAAGACGTCGGCGGCGGAGCCGTCCGGGCCGGATTCGGTCCACCAACCGGCAGCACGCAGCTGCCCGTCGGCACGGGGGTCGGTGAAGCCGTATCTCGCCACGGAAGCGGTCGGCCTGGCGCGCTCAACCATCGGCTTCCACCGTAGTCGCCCTTGCTCCAGGCACCAGCCGGACGCGCAAGGGAGCAAGGGACCTTTGGTATCGCCGGGCACCCGGCGATACCAAAGGTCCCTTGCTTCTCTAGGCGGCGATCCTGCCGACTTCCTGTTCAGGAACGGTCGAGGTGGGGTCGGCGAAACTGCCCGCGTTGACAGGGCTTCGTCGTGAAAGCAGGTAGATCCCGATGCCGACTGCCAGGCCGACTACGCCGACGGCGATGGTGCCCACCGTGCCCGTCGAGGTCACGAGACCGGCCGCAGCACCGACGATGGCCGCCGCCGGAAGCGTGAACAACCAGGCGATCACCATGCGACCGGCTGTGCGCCAGCGCACCGGGGACTCGTTTCTGCCCACGCCAGAGCCCACGATGCCTCCGGAACAGACATGGGTCGTCGAGAGCGGAAAGCCGAAGTTCGTCGAAGCGAGGATGACCGCCGCCGAACTGGTCTGAGCGGCGAAGCCTTGCGGGCCATCGATGTCCGTCAGGCCCTTACCCAGCGTGTAGGTGATACGCCAGCCGCCCAGGTAGGTGCCGAGCGCCAACGCCAACGCCGCGCTGACGATCACCCAGAGCGGCGGGCCGGACCCGGCGGGGAGGGTTCCAGCGGTGATCATCGTCAGCGTGATGATGCCCATCGTCTTCTGCGCGTCGTTCGTGCCATGGGCAAGCGAGACCAGCGAAGCCGAGATGATCTGTCCAACCCGGAAGCCTGCGGTGCGGCCGCGACGGACGAAGATCCGGTAGACGAAGTAGGTCACGATCATCGCGACGAGGCCAGCCAGGACTGGCGACAGCGCTGCCGGAACCAGGACCTTCTCGACGATCTTTCCGAAATGGACAGAGTCCGTTCCGGCGGACACCCATGTGGCGCCGATCAGGCCGCCGAACAACGCGTGGGACGAGCTGGAAGGCAGTCCGACGAACCAGGTCACCAGGTTCCACATGATCGCCCCGACCAGACCACCGAACACGATCGCCGGTCCGATCTTGGTGTCGTCGACCAGTCCATTCGAGATGGTCTTGGCCACTTCGACCGACAGGAAGGCTCCGACCAGGTTCAGGACCGCGGAGATCGTCACCGCGACCTTGGGTCGCAACGCCCCGGTGGCGATCGACGTCGCCATCGAGTTGGCCGTGTCGTGGAAACCGTTTGTGAAATCGAAAATTAGGGCCGTGACGACGACGAGCACGACCAACACTGAGGGCTCCACCCCGACCTCCGAACCCTTCGAAACTCCCTTCGCAAGGTACCTGACAGTCAGGACGGAGTGTTAATAACCCATACACATTTGAGACATAAGTCGTTAAGCCATCGGCAATGTGCGTTGACGGTCCGCAGCCGGAGCGAGGTCGCCGGACACCAGTCGGACGAAGCGGTGCGCGAACGGTCGCCAGGTTTCGGTGATATCGGCGTGCACCCGAGCGAGGTTTTCCTGGGTCAGTACCTCCGGCCGGGTGAGTTCCGCCATTTCCGGCGACTGCCGCGCCCAGTCGAGGACCACGTCCGGCGTCGTCTCGATATGGAACTGGACACCGTAGGCACAACGGTCGAATCGGAAAGCTTGGTTGGCGTACCTCGGCGAGGAAGCGAGAAGCTCGGCACCTGCGGGCAGCCTGGTGATCGCGTCGTTGTGGAACTGGAGGACGTCCTGCATGAGTGGCAGGTCCGCGAAGAGCGGATCGGTCCAGGCAGCGTCCTTCTTGGACACAAGCCCTGGGCCGACCTCAGGTCCCTGATCGCCGGTGGCGACGCCACCTCCCAGCGCCACCGCCAGGAGCTGCCCACCGAGGCAGATGGCGAGTGTTGGGATGCGCGCGCTCGCGGCCTTCGAAAGAAGCTTCCGCACGTCCGCGAGCCACGGGTGCGCGACATCGTCGTTGGCGCCCATCCCTCCGCCGAGGCAGACGACGCCCGCGTACCCATCAAGATCGGCGGGTAGGCCCTGTTCGGGTGGCAACCTGATGTCGAGCTCGGCTCCCGCCTCGGTGAGCCAGTCGCCGAGGGGGCCGATCGGATCTGATTCATCTGGCTGGATGACGAGCAACTTGGGAGCGGTCACCACCCCAGCCTACGACCGCCAGGAGAGCAAGGGACCTTTGCTATCGCTCGGGGGCGGTGACAGCAAAGGTCCCTTGCTCCCTTGGTCAGCAGGCGCAGCGTGGGGAGGGTGCGGAGGTGAGGGCGGGAGTGAGGAGGTCCCGGTCAACGGGATAGCCGGCTGCTTGCCAGGCGGTGATGCCGCCGGACAGGCGCTTGACCTTGAAGCCGAGTTCCGCGAGTTTCAGGGCGCCCTTGGTCGCGGCGTTGCAGTGGATGCTCTCGCAGTAGCAGACGTAGACGAGATCGCGGTCGAGTTCGCTGACCGACTCGGGAGTCATGTCCCGGTACGGGAGATTGATCGCGCCGGGGATGCGGGCCGTCGCGAAGGCCTCGGGCGCCCTGGTCTCGACGATCATGTAGCCCTGCTGAGAACCGGAGTCGAGGTCGCGAACGAGATCATCGGGGTCGACGTCGAGGGCGAGCTCGGCGCGCAGGAGCGCAGCCGCGGTCAAGCTGTCCAAGGCCGGGAACGTCAGTACGCGGGATTCGGTCGTCATGCCTCAATCCTGCTGATCGGTGATCATCCACAACATCGGAGATTCCAGGTCTCGCTGACGACTAGCCTGGAGATTCCTGGCGGAGATGACGATCGACCTGGAGTTCTGTGAACCTCGATGATCTCGACTGGCAGCTGCTCGAACTACTCCAGTCAGACGGCCGGCTGACTTTCTCCGAGCTCGGCCGCCGGGTATCGCTGTCGGCGCCGGCTGTGACCGAGCGGGTTCGTCGGCTCGAGGAGAAGGGGATCATCACCGGATACTCGGCCAGCGTCGATCTCACCAAGCTCGGGCTCCCGATCGAGGCGATGGTCCGGGCAAAGGTGCGAAGCCTCGACACGCCTCGCTTCCGCGAAACCATCCTCGCGCTTCCCCAGGTGCTCGACGCCGATCACGTCACGGGAGACGAGTGCTGGCTGGTGAGGGTCGCCTGCCGGAACACAGCGGAGCTGGAAGAGCTCGTAGAGCGGATGCAGCGCTATGGGGAGACGACGACTTCGCTGGTCTTCTCGTCACCTGTCCGCCGGCGCGCGGTCGGTCGGCAGAGCTGCTGAGCGACGCCGCGGGGCGAGCAAGGGACCTTTGCTATCGCGCTCGCGCGGGGCCGGCTATCGGCGCAAGTAGGTGACTAGTTGCGGCCGGGGTGTGTGGGTATGAAAAAAGGGCCGAGGGCCTGGGAGAACTCTCGGTTCTCGACCAGGCCCTCGGCCCTCTTTTTCTAATGTTAGTCCGGCGG
>NZ_MUXN01000011.1:179306-419625 GCF_001995215.1 Amycolatopsis azurea DSM 43854 | reverse complement strand
ACGGGCCCCTCGACATACCCACACCCACGTGAACCAAGTCCCGGACATCTATTTGAGCAGTAAGGCAAATATGGCGTGCCCGAGTCCACTGCCGAGCGGCCCCTCGCAGTCGGCTTCAAAGCTGAGCCCCGCGGCGCAGCCTGACACTGGCCCCACGAGAGCTGGATGCGCTCTCGACCATCCACAAGGGACAAAACTTTGAGTCAAAGTGCCCGATTTGGGCGCTTTGGGCGACTTTTCGGCAGGGTCGTGAGTGGCAAAGAGGGTTAGAACCCTCTTTGCCACTCACGACCCCACGCGAAAACGTACTTAAAGGCATTAATCGGACATGAATTCGTCCTTGATTGCCCCTTGTGGACAATCAAGGGGGTGGGCGCCTCAGGCTTGAACGTGCCATATTTGGCTTACCCCTCAATAATCGGTCTCACCACTCACGGTCAGCGGGTGTCGCCTTCGAAGTCGCCGAGATTCAGCCAGCCCACCCGATCGTCCCAGCTGTCCCAGAAGACCTGCTTCTCCGAAGTCCGGTAGCGGTGCCGGTATCCCATCAGCTCGCCGCAGTCGATGCTCTCCTCGACCAGGTCGGGGGTCCCGAAAACATCGAGGAACTCTTCACGGGATCGCAGATATCCGAAGTGGGCGAGGAGCCCGCGCTCGCCGCCGTACATCGCGAATCCGATGACCGTCCCCTCGATGATCTTGCAACTGAACTTGCCGGCGAAGTGCACGATGCCTTCGCCGCCGACAGCGTTGTCGACCACCGTTTCGAGTGAGAGGCGATCGCCATTCTCCCCGTAGTATTCGCTTTCCAAGTCGGTGCCACCACGCCAGCGGTGGACGATCGGCGAGAGCGTGACCTCGATGACGCGGTCACGGGCGACGGTGTCCGCGGCCTTCGAGCCGAAGCGGACACCGCCGAGGCTCAAGTCGTGCGGATCGACGTCCGGCCGGGTGAGGACGTCCAGATCGTCGAGTATCTCGATCACCCCGTGAAGGGTAGTGCTGGCGGCAAGGCGACCTCCACGAACCGCGGCCGGTAGATCCGCGCGTCCGCGATGTTGTCGGCGTGGTCGAGCGAGTTCACGTTGTACGACACCGTGAGCTTTCCCGGACGGCTCAGCCGCGGATGCGCGGTCGCGTCGTAGACGATCCGCCGGTCGCTCGCTTCCGGTGCCCGGTAAAGGATCCGCGGAGCACCGAACGGGCCGGTCGGCGAAGGAGCGGTGTAGGCGAGCATCACCGGGCTGAAGCCGGGGCTCGTGTCCATGGTGATCAGCACGTACTCGCCGCCGATCCGGGTCACCGAGAACGCCGTCCCGATCCCGGAGAGCATCCGGGCGGAGTCCTCCTCGTGGGACGACCAGCCGAAGCCGGTCCAGAACTGCCATGGCCCGCGAAGTCCGCCGACGGGCACCCTGGCCAGCCGCAGTTGGCCTTCCTCGGCACCGTAGACATACGTGTACCCGCCGTCTTCGAGCAGCTCCGATCCCCACGCAACCTTGGCGCTCACCGGGATCACCAGCAGCTCGGACGGCGTCAGCGCGGGCAGCCGGAAGGTGGCCAGCGAGGTCCCAGTGCTCTGGAAATCGAGTCCGCCGGACCCCGTCGTCTTGTACCGGTTGTAGAGCACCCGCAGGACATCGCCCTCGACGACGCCGTCACCGACCCAGTAGTGCTCGCCCGAGCCGGGAAGCCCGATCAAGGGCCCCGGGTCGTCGGCGGTGCCGCCGTGCAACGTCTCCCCCAGTGTGCCGTCGGGCCGCTGGACGACCAGGGTGTTGCGGGCGATCGGGCTGTCCGGCGGACGGCTGCGGTCCGGGTTCACCCTGCCGAGGAACGTGTCCGAGAACAGCCACGCCGTCCGGCCGTCCGGCAGCGGGACCGACACCGTGCGATCCCCGCCGGTCCAGTGTCCGCCTTGATCGCCGTAGCCGTTCCAGAGTTCGTTCAGCCCGCCGACGGGGGCCACGGGCGGCGGCGCGGACGCGATGCCGCTGCTCGCCACCACGGCGCTGAACAGCAACGCGGCCACGACGAGAATCCGCGACGGCCGGCGCATCGGATCATGATAAGTCTTTGTACGAGCCTTGTGCGGCAGCTGGTTACGGTCCGCGGGATGTCCTGGAAACTGCTTTCCGTGAGTGTGCTCGCCGCTCTCGTGTGCACCGGATTCACGACGGCCGAAGCCGCTTCGAAGACCTATTACGTCGACCAGGCCGCCGGGAACGACACCGCGAGCGGCACCTCTCAGCAGACCCCGTGGAAGTCACTGGCGAAGGTCTCCTCGACCACGCTCGCGGCCGGTGACACCGTACTGCTGCGGCGCGGCGGCGCCTGGAGCGGCGGGCTCGCAGTCAAAGGCTCCGGCGTCACGATCGGCGCGTACGGCACCGGTGCCCGCCCGATCGTCAAGGGCAACGCCGAAGCGTGCGTCGACCTGCCCGGCGCCGACAACGTGGTGCGAGACCTCCAGATCGGTGTCGCGGCCGACGCCGGGCGCTGTTCGTGGGCCGGGGTGAAGGTGTCCGGTGACCGGAACAAGGTGCTGTCGAACCTGATCACCGGCGCCGGCGCGGGTGTATACATCGCGCCGTCGGCCGACCACACCGAGGTCACGCAGAACGACCTCGTCGACAACAACCACATGACCGTCGTGACCCCGGGCGGCAACGACGACTCCGGCGCGTTCGCCGTCCTGGTCCAGGGCAACGACTCCGACATCGGCTGGAACCGGATCAGCGGCTCGATCGCGAAGGCCGACGACTTCGGCGGCCTCGACGGCGCCGCGGTCGAGATCTTCTACGGCTCCCGCAACGTCATCCACCACAACATCTCCGAGGACAACGAGACCTTTACCGAACTCGGCACGGACGCGAAGGATCCCGACGGCGTCTCGACCGGCAACGTCTTCGAGTACAACGCGGTCTTCGGCGCCAAGACGCGCGGCGGGATCATCACGCGCGGTGCCGAGGACGGCAACGGGCCGGTGCTCGGCACGGTGTTCCGCAACAACTCGCTCCGGCTCCCGAACGCCGAGTCGGAGGGGTTCGTCTGCTACGGCGGCTGCACGAACCAGATGCTGACGATGACGCAGAACGTCGTCCAGGCCGCGTACAAGGTCGGCTACGCGGACCCGACCTTCACCGCGACCGATCACAACGTCTACTTCGGCGGG
Source organism: Amycolatopsis azurea DSM 43854 (assembly GCF_001995215.1). Lineage (GTDB taxonomy): Bacteria > Actinomycetota > Actinomycetes > Mycobacteriales > Pseudonocardiaceae > Amycolatopsis > Amycolatopsis azurea. The sequence continues at coordinate 416,450 of NZ_MUXN01000011.1, read as the reverse complement.
CTTCGTCAGTTCACCGCGGGCGCGACGGACAAGGTCGCGGATCCGAAGTTCACCTCGGCCACGAACCTGATCCTGCGGGCGGGCAGCCCGGCGATCGACCTCGGCACCACGAAGTACGACGACCGCGACGTCGACGGCAACCCGGTCTTCGCGGGCGCGCGGGTCGACGCGGGCGCCTACGAGTTCCAGGGCTAGAACGCCGTGAAGGCCCCCTTCACTGCGTCTAGCGCAATGAAGGGGGCCTTCACCGAGCGGAAAGCGTCAGTAGTTGTAGATGCGCTGCATGGCGCCGGTCGACAGCAAACCGTTGGCCCACAGCGAGTTCACCCGCGAGACTTCCTGGGCGTTCGGCTTCGCGTTGGTGCAGGACGGGCCGGGGCCGCCACCGGACATCAGTTCGGAGCACGGGCCCTGGTAGTTGTCCGGCAGGCCGAGCGCGTGGCCGGTCTCGTGCGCGGCGATCCGCGTCTGGTCGTACTGCTGCGCCTGCGAGTAGTCGATGAAGATGGTGCCGCTGCCGTGGCCGTCGGTCTGGGCGTACGAACCCCGGGGGTCGTTGCCCTCGGTGTAGCGCAGGGTGGCGCCCGAGGAGCTCTCCTGCAGCTTGACGTTGGACACCGAGTTGTTCCAGTTCGCCGCACCCGCCTGGATGGCGGCACGGAAGCTGGGCGCTCCCGAGGCGTCGTAGTAGACCGTGGTCACCGCGGCGGTCGACTGGGCGGGCTCGACCGCGGCGGCCTGGCCCGCGGTCACCGGGACGGCGAGCAGCGCCAAGCTCACGGACGCGGAGACGAAGAACTTCCTTGCCATGGACCCACTCCTTGTGAGGACAACGGAATGGTTCGTGAATTTAGGAGCCTCCGCCGCTGCTGGGCACCAACTTTCGTCGCGTCAGCCAGCTGGTGATTTACCAACACTTTCGACCTATTGACATGCACAGGTTCGCATACGACGATGTTCGGTTCGCCTCGTCAGGGCCGGAGCACGAGCTTGCCCGAAGTCGCCCGCGCCTCCAGTTCCGCGAGCGCTTTCGGCCCGTCCGCGAGGTCGTACACCGTCGGGGTTCCCGGAGCGCAGACACCGGTGGCGACGAGTTCGCGCAGTTCGTCCATCAGCTCCGCGAAGATCGACGGCGCGTGCTCGATCAGGACGCCGAGATGCAGGCCGATCAAGTGGATCTGGTGCCGGAAGTTCAAGTCCCGGTTGGTGATCGCGACCTCTCCCCCGGCGACGCCGTAGACCACGACGCGTCCGGTGACCCGCTTGGCGGCGGCGAGGCTCGCGCCGAACGTCGTCCCGCCGACCGATTCGAGCACCAGGTCCACCTCCCCCGCCTCCGCGCCGTAGCCGAGGACACGATCAGCACCCAGCGCCCGCACCAGGTCGTGCTTGCCCGGCGAGGCGGTGCCGATGACGGTGGCCCCGTAGTGCTTGGCCAGCCGGACCGCGGCCTGGCCGACCCCACCGGCCGCCGCCTGCACCAGCACGGTCTCACCGGCCGCCAACCGCCCCAGCGGTTTGAGCGCGGCGAGCGCGGTGACCCAGTTCAGGATCAGCCCGATCGCCTGATCGTCCGACCAGCCCTCCGGCACGGGGACCGCGCCGGCCGCGGGCATGACCATGTACTCGGCGAAGGCCCCGCCGCCGGTCCCGACGGCGTGATCGCCGACGGCGGGCGCGATCACGCCGTCCCCCACGGCCACGACCTCACCCGCCGCCTCGAATCCGGCGACGTAGGGCGCTTGCGGACCGCCCTCGTACGTTCCCCGCGTCTGCATGACGTCGGCGAAGTTGACACCGGCGGCCGTGACCTTCACCAGGATTTCGCCCGGTCCCGGCGCCGGAACGGGCGCGTCGGTGATCAGGTGGAGATCTTCAGGACCGTTCGCGGAGTCCTGTCGCAGTGCGCGCATCGAAGTCATGCTCGCACGCTAAAACCCTCACGTTTGTGTGAGAGTCAAGTCGCGGAGGTACGCGTCGAGGGCGTCGCGATTGCGGGTCATGAGCGCGATCCGGCGATCGAGCACTTCCCGCTGCCGCGCGACCTCGTCGATCATGTACTCGCACGGCACTTTCGGCCGGACGTCGCCGGGCCCGTCGAGGTACGGGAGGACTTCGCGGATCAGCCTCGTCGGCAGTCCCGCGTCGAGCATCCCGCGGATCTGGAGGACGGCCTCGACCGAGCCGTCGCAGAAGTCGCGGTAGCCGTTGTCTTCCCGGCCAGGGCTGAGCAAGCCCTCTTCCTCGTAGTAGCGCAGCGCACGGACGCTGACCCCAGTCCTCCGCGCGAGTTCGCCGATCTTCACCCCTACCACGGTAGTCACCGCGACGCGGTATAGGTCGTTATACGGTCTTGGGTTTGTACCAGACCTCGGGACGGCCGACCTGGCCGTAGCGGGGCTCGCGCTGGGCGAGGCCGTTGTCGGCGAGGTATTCGAGGTAGCGGCGCGCGGTGACGCGGGAGGCGCCGATCGCGGTCGCCGCCGCTCCGGCGGACAGGCCGTCCGCGGCCGACGCGAGGACGTCGGTGATCGCTTCCAGGGTCTGCCCGCTCATCCCCTTCGGCAGCGCCTGCCGCTCGGTGGTGCGCAGCGTGCCGAGCGCGCGGTCGATCTCGGCCTGCCCCGAGACCTCGCCGGAAGCGCCGTGGAATTCGGCGTAGCGCTCCAATTTCTCCCGCAGGGAAGCGAAAGTGAACGGTTTCAGCAAGTACTGCACCACGCCGACCGACACGGCCGCCTTGACCAGCGCCAGGTCACGCGCCGACGTCACCGCGATGACGTCGATCGGGAGACCGGCCGCGCGCAGCGACCGGCAGACCGCGAGCCCGTGCGTGTCGGGCAGGTAGAAGTCCAGCAGCACCAGGTCGACCGGTTCGCGTTCGCAGAAGCGCAACGCGTCGGCGCCGGAATGGACGACGCCGGACACGGTGAAGCCCGGCATTCGCTCGACGTACACCCGATGCGCGTCGGCGGCGACCGGTTCGTCCTCGACGACCAGCACCTTGATCATCGTGTCGGCTCCTTCGGCGACTTGAGCGGCAAGCGCACAGTGAACACCGCGCCCTCGTCGCGGCCGACGTCGATCGTCCCACTGTGCCGCCGCACCGCCTGCCCCACCAACGCCAGCCCGAGCCCGTGCCCGTCCTCCGGTTTGGTGGTCCAGCCGCGCCGGAAGACGTCCTCGACGTCGTCCACGCCGGGTCCGGTGTCGGCGACCCGCAGCAGCAACTCCTCGGCGCCGGACCGCACGGTGACCTCGACCCCGGGGCGCTCACCGTTGCCGGCGTTCCCCGCGGCCGCGTCGATCCCGTTGTCGATCAGGTTGCCGAGGATGGTCACCAGGTCTCGCGGGGGGACGCCGGTGTCCGAGTCCTCCATGACGGTGTCGGGCGTGATCGTGAACTCGACGCCGCGTTCGCTCGCCTCCGCCGCCTTGCCCAGCAGCAACGCCGCCAGCACCGGTTCGGCGACCGCGCCGACCACGCGATCGGTGAGTTCCTGAGCCAGCGCGAGCTCCTCGGTCGCGAACTCGACGGCCTGTTCGGGACGGCCGATCTCGACCAGCGAAACGACGGTGTGGAGCCGGTTCGCCGCCTCGTGCGCCTGCGACCGCAGCGCCTCGGCCAGTCCGCGCACCGTGGTCAGTTCCCCGGTCAGCGCCTGGAGTTCCGTGTGGTCGCGCAGGATCACGACGGTGCCCATCGCCTCCCCACGCGAGCGCACCGGCGCCGTACTCACGACGAGGACCCTGGCTTCGGTGAGGTGGAGTTCGTCGGTGCGCTCCTCCCCCGAGGTGAACGCCTCGACGAGATCCTCGGGAATGTCCAATGCGGACAGTTCCCGGCCGACCGGATCATCGGCGACGCCCAGCAGCGCGCGGGCGCCGTCATTGCACAGCACCACCCGGCCGTCGCCGCCGACGAGCAGCAGCCCTTCGCGAACGGAGTGCAGGACGGCTTCGTGGTACTCGAACAGGTTGCTCAGTTCCTCGGGCGCGATCCCCCTGGTCTGCCGCCGGAGCCGGGCGCTGACCAGATAACTGCCGATCCCACCGACCACCAGCACCGCCACCGCGACCCCGATCAACGGCCACAGGCGTTCGCGCAGTTCGGCGTCGATGGCTTCGACCGTGATACCGACCGACACCAGCGCGACGACCTGTCCCGCGGCGCCGCGCACCGGGACCACGACGCGTTCGGACGGGCCGAGCGAACCGGCATAGGTCTCGACGACCTTGCCGCCGCGCTGCGCCTCGCCGATGTTGCCGATGAACGGCTGCCCGATCAGCTCCGGATTCGGGTGGGTGTAGCGGATCCCGTTCTTGTCCATGATGGTCACGAAATCCACTTCCGTGTCCGCGCGGACACTCTGCGCAAACGGCTGGAGTGTCCGGGTGGGATCCGATGTGGACAGTGCGGCGATCACGCCGGGCGCGTCCGCGACCGCTTCGGCGACCGCGGTCACCTTGTCGCGCGCGCGGTCTTCGGTGGCCCGCACGGAATCGAGATAGGCGAAGGTCACCCCCGCCGCGACGAGCACGAAAAGCACGACGAGCTGGAGAATCAGCAGCTGGCGGGCGAGACTGCCACGCCTGGTCCGGATCCGCGTCGTCGAGGGCACCCGCCCATACCAGCACACCGGTACCGGGGCCGCTCAGCGCGCCCGGCCGGAATTCCCCGGAAACCACTCGCACGAACTCAATGAACACAACCGTGACCCAGCTCACCTGCCCGGGTGATAGTGACCGGCAATCCCACGGACACCCCCCTGAGCTGGAGGCAAAGGTGCCTACAACGCCGGAAGCGGCGCCCCGACGCCGCGACAAGATGCACTACCTGTACCTGGCCGTGATCGCGGCGGTCTTCCTCGGCGTCGTCGTCGGGTTCGCCGCGCCGGGTCTGGCCAAGGAGCTCAAGCCGCTCGGCACGGGCTTCGTCAACCTGATCAAGATGATGATCTCCCCCATCATCTTCTGCACCATCGTGCTCGGCATCGGATCGGTGGCGAAGGCCGCGAAGGTCGGCAAGGTCGGGCTGCTGTCGCTCGGCTACTTCCTGATGATGTCGACCTTCGCGCTCGCGATCGGTCTCGTCGTGGGCAACCTCCTGCACCCGGGTGAGGGCCTGCACCTCGACCCGGCCGCCGCCGCGAAGGCGCACTCGCAGGCCGAGGGCGGCGAGGGCACCGTCGACTTCCTGCTCGGCATCATCCCGACCAGCTTCGGTTCCGCGTTCACCGAAGGCCAGGTCCTCCAGACGCTGCTGGTCGCGCTGCTCGCCGGATTCGCCGTGCAGAAGCTGGGCACCAAGGGCGAGCCGATCCGCCGCGGCATCGAGCACATCCAGCGGCTGGTGTTCCGGATCCTCGCCATGATCATGTGGGCCGCTCCGGTGGGCGCGTTCGGCGCGATCGCCGCGGTGGTCGGCGAAACCGGCTGGGGCGCGCTGCGCAGCCTCGCCGTCATCATGATCGGCTTCTACCTGACCTGCCTGGTGTTCGTGTTCGGCGTGCTCGGCACGGTCCTGTGGCTCGGCGCCCGGGTCAACATCTTCACGCTGCTCCGCTACCTCGGCCGCGAATTCCTGCTGATCCTTTCGACGTCGTCGTCCGAATCGGCCCTGCCGCGCCTGATCGCGAAGATGGAGCACCTCGGGGTCTCCAAGCCCGTCGTCGGCATCACCGTGCCCACCGGGTACTCGTTCAACCTCGACGGCACGGCCATCTACCTGACGATGGCGACCCTGTTCATCGCCAGCGCGCAGGACCAGCCGCTGGGCGTCGGCGAGCAGATCTCCTTGCTGCTGTTCATGATCATCGCGTCGAAGGGCGCGGCGGGCGTGAGCGGCGCCGGGATCGCCACCCTCGCCGGCGGGCTCCAGTCGCACCGGCCGGAACTGGTCGACGGCGTCGGCTTCATCCTCGGCATCGACCGGTTCATGTCCGAGGCCCGCGCGCTGACGAACTTCGCGGGCAACGCCGTCGCGACCGTCCTGGTCGGCACGTGGACCAAGGAGTTCGACCGCGACCAGGCCAACCGGGTCTTCAGCGGTCAGGCCCCGTTCGACGAAGCCACCCTGATCGACGATCACGCCTCGGATCCCCACGAGGACCGTGACGGCGAACGAGAGAAAGCCGTGGCGAACGCGTAACGCCCGGCAAGAGTGAAACCGCGGTGCGAGGGTCCCCCGTCCTCGCACCGCGGTTCTTCTTTTCCGGCACACTGTGCGGCATGCCGGACGCCATCGACCGCTACGTTATCGGGCGGTATTCGAAGCTGTTGCACGGCAATTTCGCCGGGATGATGAGCGACGCCGAGCGCGAGCCGTTCCTGCGCGACCTCGCCGAGGACGCACGGACGATCACCGACGACGAACTCGGCGAACTGCTGGCGGCGGACTGGCGGCCGCGGATCACCGCGGCCTGGCTGATCGGCACCGACCGCCGCACCGCTTGGCGCGGGCGCATCCGGGAGCTGTTCCTGGAAAGCGGGTTGGTCTTCGCCGGTCAGGGTTACTGCTTCGCCCTGGCCCGGTTCGGCACCCTCGCCGACGCCGAGATCCTCGTGTCCTATCTGGACCAGTACCTCGCGCGGCCGGATCTGCGCTACGACCAGGAATGGGCGCTCGCGGCCCTGCATCACGTCGACGCCGACCTCAGGACGGCCTACATGTCACGTTATCTGCGGCCGGGCGGCCTCTGGGAAAGCTGGTCCGCGAAGAACAGCACGGACCTGCCGTTCCACAAGATGTACTTCGCCATGCTGTGCTCGCACGTCCAGCGGGCGGTGCACGCGGACGGCGTCAGGCACTGACCTTCTCGTCGTAGACGACACGGGACGCGGCGATCCCTTCGCGGTGGCGTTCCGCCCAGCTCAGCAAGCCGCTCAGCGACGCGTACAGCTCCTTCGCCATCGCCGTGGCCTCGTACTCCACCTTCGGCGGCACCGTCGGGTACACGGTGCGCACGAGCAGGCCGTCGCGTTCGAGGTTCCGCAGCGTCAGCGTGAGCATCCGCCTGCTGATCCCCTCCACCGACCGCTCCAGCTCGGTGAACCGCACCGGACCGCGCGTGGCCTCCAGCAGGATGCCGATCGCCCACTTGCCGCTGATCCGGTTGATCACCTCGAGCACGGTGCACACCTCGAGTTTCTCCGGGTCCACCACCCTGGCCTGCGCGGTCACATCGTTGTTCCCCTGGGACATGAAAGTGCCTCCTTCCGGCAGGGAACAGAGTCACACAAGATGGGCGCTGTTACAAGTGATGCACCAAGGCATCACCTGGGGAAATTCACAGAATAGGATCCGCCATGCCTCAGCGCGCCCTGGCTCTGGCCGTGCTCTGCGCCGTCTCGCTGATGGTCGTCCTCGACGGCTCGATCGTCGCCGTCGCACTGCCGTCCATCCAGAACGACCTCGGCTTCACGCCGTCGAGCCTGGCCTGGGTGGTGAACGCCTACCTGATCACGTTCGGCGGGCTGCTCCTGGTGTCCGGCAGGCTGGGCGACCTGATCGGCCGGAAACGGGTCTTCCTGGCCGGGCTCGGCGTGTTCACTCTCGCCTCGCTGCTCTGCGGGATCGCGCAGGACCAGGCGCAGCTCATCGTGTTCCGTTTCCTTCAGGGCGCGGGCGGCGCGCTCGCTTCGGCCGTCGTGCTCGGCATGATCACCGCGCTCTACCCGGAACCGCGGGCACGGGCGAAGGCCATCGGCGTCTACAGCTTCACCCAGGCCGCGGGCTCGTCGATCGGGCTCATCGCGGGCGGCACCCTGACCCAGCTGCTCGACTGGCACTGGACGTTCTTCGTCAACCTGCCGATCGGCGCGGTCGCGCTGGTGCTGGCGGTCCGGTTGCTCGAAGCCGACCGCGGGACCGGATCGCGCGGCGAACCGTTGCTGCCGTCGAGGATCTTCCGCCTCCGCTCGGTGGCCGGCGCGAACACCGTGATGGTGCTGATGGTCGCCGGGCTGTTCGGCTTCCAGTTCATCACCGCGCTCTTCCTGCAACGGGTGCTCCGGCTCGACGCGCTGGGCACCGGCTTCGCCTTCCTGCCTGCCCCGGTCTCGATCGCGGTGATGTCACTGGTCTTCGCCGAACGGCTGAACCACCGCTTCGGGGCGCGAACGGTACTCGTCACCGGGCTGTCGCTGGTCGCGCTGGCGCTCGCCTTCCTCGCCACGGTCGAGGCCGACGGGAACTACGCGGCGGACGTCCTGCCCGCGCTCGTCCTGATGGGCGCCGGGTTCGGCGCGGCGATGCCCGCGCTGATGGGACAGGCGATGTCCGGCGTCGCCCCCGCCGACGCCGGGGTCGCTTCGGGCCTGATCAACACCACGCAGCAGATCGGCGCGGCGATCGGGACCGCGCTGCTCGCGACCGCGGCCGCGTCCCGCACCGAATCGCTGCTGGTCGAAGGCGCCGCGATGCCCGAAGCGCTCACTGGCGGCTATCGGACCGCGTACGCGTTGAGCGCCGGGCTACTCGCTCTCGCCGCCTTCGTCGCGGCCGTCCTCCTGCGCGAACGGAAGACTCAGGAGGTGATCGTCGCGTAGGCCCACTCGGAGACTTCGCCGCCGAGGCGCACCTCGGCGGCGCCTCCGGGTTTCCAGACCCCGCTGCCGCCGAACGCGGCCATCCCGCCGGTCTCGCCGGAGTACTGGGCGAGCACGACCCACATCCCGCGCCCGGCCGCGACTCCGACCTGGTCGAGCAGCCGTTGTTCCTGCCCCTCGCTGAAGAGCGCACTGACGACGTAGACGTCGGCGCCAGCCTCGGCCAGCTCCCGCGAGTGGTCCGGGTTCGCGGCGTCGAGGCAGATCGCGAGGCCGAGCCGTCTGCCGCCGACTTCGACGACCACCTGCCGCCCGCCCGGCTCGAACAGCTCGTCCTCACTGTCGTGGAGATTTCGTTTCGCATAGGTGGCAACGGTTTCCCCGTCGGGACCGAGTACGAGCGTGCCGATGTGACGCCGGCCGTCCTCCACCAGGGGAAGCCCGATGACGGCGTGGACACCACTCGCCCGGCAGGCCGCCCGGAGCGGTCCGAGGCGCGCGTCGTCCACGGTCAGCCAGAGGCCAGGGTCGGCGGCGAGCGCCTCGAACTCCAAGCCGGTCAGGGAAAGTTCGGGGAAGACGCAGAGATCGGCCTCCGCGATCCGGAGGAGCCTCTCGTGCTCGGCGATGTTCGCCGCCAGGTCCGCGGGGACGGTGAACGGCTGCACGACAGCGACACGCATGACCGGAGCCTAGGCCAGATATCCCCGCAAGCCGTGTTGTCCCCGTCTCATCATGAGCGCGTGGTTGATCCGGAAGACCGGCCTGGCGATGCGGTCGAGGTTGCGCAGCAACGGTTTCCGCGCCTCGACCTCCTGGGTGATCTCCAGCAGCGTGCCGCCGCCCACCGAGGTCAGGACGCCCGCCAGCATCCCTTCGAGGTCGCCGCTGAGCAGGACCCGCACCCGGCCCTCGCGCTCGTCCTGCCGGTCGCGGTGCATCCGCACGGTCAGCGCGTATGGCAGCCTGGACCGGCAGACGAGTTCGGCGGTGTCCTCGTCGACCTGGCTGACCGAACGCACATCGCGCCACCACAGCGGATACGCGGCGAGGTCGACGACGGCGTCGAAGACAGCCTTGGGCGAAGCGGGAAGCACCCACGTGTCGCGGAAGCGGTACCAACCGCCTCCGCGACCCGTGAGCGCGCCCGTCATGCCTGCGCCGACACCAGGTTCCGGCCGTCCATGGTCACGACGTCGACCGAGGCCACGTCGTTGGGAGCGACCAAAGCGGAACCGTCGATCCCGGTGCCTTCCTTCTCACCCTTCGCCGAGACCAGCCAGCTGCCCGCGTTGACGCGTTCACCGCTCTTGGTCACCACGACGAGCTGGCACTTCTCGCCCTCACGGACACCTTCAGCCTTCGCGTGGAGCCGGACCCAGCCCGCCGCCGGGACGACCCGGACCGCCAGCTGCGCGCCGGTGTCCCGGTTGGTGGCCGCGAGATCGCGGGTGCCGGGGACCGGGGCGGTCGCCGTCGGCACCGGCAAGGCCACCGTCGACGGTTCGGGCGACGTCTGCCGTCCGACCAGCACCCCCGCGCCCAGCGCCACGACCACCAGCACGGCCGCACCGGCCAAGGCCAGGGCTCGCCGCGGTTTGCGCTCCTGGCTTCCTTCTTCTTCACGAACCTGACGCAGCGTGCGCTGCAGGAGCAGGTCGCCTCCGTCAGGAGGTCCTTCGAGGAACGCCTCCGGCGGAACCTCGTCGAGGTGGTACCGCAGTTCCGAGAGCTCGCGCACCTCACGACGGCACGCGGGGCAGCTCGCCAGATGTGTCTCGAACGTGGCCGCTTCCGCCGGGGTGAGCCCGCCGAGGACGTAGGCGGCGAGCTGGCCCTGGTCGTGTCCCACCGCACTCATCGCGCTACCTCCTTCCCGGTTCCCGACATCACGGCTCTGAGCGCCCGTAACGCGTAATAAGATCTCGACTTAACGGTACCCGGGGCCACTCCCAGGGATCGCGCCGCTTCGGCCACCGTCCGGCCCCGGTAGTAGATCTCCACCAGGACGTCACGATGTTCCGGGGAGAGGCCGTCCATCGCCCCGAGCACGGCCATGGAATCCACGACGCTCTGCGCGTGGTCCCGCTCCACCGCCGGGGTCGGCGCGCCTTCCTCGGGCTCCGGCACTTCCGGCGGCCGCGCCGCCCTGGCCCGCGCACGGTCGGTGATGATGTTCCGGGCGACCGTGAGCAGCCAGCCCCGCACCGATCCCTTCGCGTCGTTCTCCAGGTCCTCGGCATGTTTCCACGCCCGGACCAAGGTTTCCTGCACGACGTCCTCCGCGGCCGCGCGGTCCCCGGTCAGCCTCGTCGCGTACGCCAGCAGGCTTCGCCCGTGTTCGGCGTACAAGTGCCGGACCAAGTCCTCGCCTTTGGCCTTTTTGGGCCGCCAGCCTCCGATCGCCACTCGTGTCCTCCCGACGGTCTTCTGGGTCGGCGAGGACAGTACTGCAACCCGCAGGGGCAGAGTGGATCGTTCGGCGCCCGCCGCGATCGAACTGTGCATCGGCACCGGCCTCTCCTCGGTTCTCCATGGCCGCCTCCTCTTGCCTCCCACACGGACGGCGCGGGGATCCGGTTCAGCCGGGTCTTGTCGATCACCGGACGCGCTCGTATGCTGGCGCCTCCGGATCCCGCCGCCGCCTGATTCCCGGGAGGGACGAGGCGTGCCAAGGAAACTCGCGGCCGTTCTGCTGGCGGTCGCCTTCGTGTCGGGATGCGGACAGGAGCCCGGTTTCACCGCGACGCTGACCGATCCGGTGAACGTCGACCTGAGCTGGCCGGACGACGATCCGAACGTCGCGGGCCGGATCGTCGAGTACACCACCGATCCGCATGGCGAATACACGATCCTGCGGTTCGTGCCGCCGCGGCAGACGACCTACCGGCATCCGGATCTGATGCCGGAAACGCGGTTCTACTACCGGATCCGGCCCTTCTACGGTGTCGTGTCGGACGCCGTCACGGTTTCCGGAGCCGGCACTCCGGCGGAGTCCGGGCCTGCCGTGTCGCTGCGGACGGGCGATCGCTCGGCCGCTCCGGCGGCGTTCCGGGCCGAGCCCGCGCCGGAGGCGATGGTGCGGTTCAGCTGGGCGGACCACTCCAGCGACGAGGACGGTTTCCTCGTGGAGATCAAGAAACCCGGCGCGGACGGGTTCGTGCCGATCGAGGTCGCGGATCCGGGGACGACGTCGGCCGGGCTCGCCACGATGCCGGGTGAGGAAGGCGCCTCGTACAGGCTGCGCGCCTTCTACTACGGGCCCGCTTCGCCGGTCCTGGACCTCGTGAGTGGTAAGTCGCGTTAGAACGCGACTTACCACTCACGAGGCCTCACGCGAGAACGGTCTTCAAGAACTCGCCGGTGTAACTCTCCGCCACCGAAGCGACGTGCTCCGGCGTGCCCTCCGCGATCACAGTGCCACCGCCCGAACCGCCTTCGGGGCCCATGTCGATGATCCAGTCGGAGGTCTTGATGACGTCGAGGTTGTGTTCGATGACGATCACCGTGTTGCCCTTGTCCACCAGGCCGTTGATCACGCCGATCAGCTTGCTGATGTCCTCGAAGTGCAGACCGGTGGTCGGCTCGTCGAGGATGTAGACCGTCTTGCCGGTGGACCGCTTCTGGAGTTCGCTGGCGAGCTTGACGCGCTGCGCCTCACCGCCCGACAGGGTCGGCGCGGGCTGCCCGAGCCGGACGTAGCCGAGGCCGACGTCGACGAGCGTGGCCAGGTGCCGGTGGATCGCCTTGATCGGCTCGAAGAACTCGGCCGCCTCCTCGATCGGCATGTTCAGCACGTCGGAGACGGTCTTGCCCTTGTAGTGCACCTCGAGGGTCTCGCGGTTGTACCGGTCGCCCTTGCAGACCTCGCACGGGACGTAGACGTCCGGCAGGAAGTTCATCTCGATCTTGATCGTGCCGTCACCGGCGCAGGCCTCGCACCGGCCGCCCTTGACGTTGAAGGAGAACCGGCCCTGCTGGTAGCCGCGCACCTTCGCCTCGGTGGTCGCGGCGAACAGCTTGCGCACGTGGTCCCAGACGCCGGTGTACGTCGCCGGGTTGGACCGCGGGGTGCGGCCGATCGGTGACTGGTCGACGCGGACCAGTTTGTCGACGTTCGTCAGACCGTTCACGCGGGTGTGACGGCCGGGCACCTGGCGGGCACCGTTCAGCTTGTTCGCCAGCACCGTCGCGAGGATGTCGTTGACCAGCGTGGACTTCCCGGAACCCGAGACACCGGTGATCGACACGAGGCAGCCGAGCGGGAACGACACGTCGAGGCCGCGCAGGTTGTGCTCGCGCGCGCCGACGACGGTCAGCTGACGCTTCTTGTCGATCGGGCGCCGGATCGCCGGGACCTCGATCTTGCTGCGGCCCGACAGGTACGCGCCGGTGATCGAATCCTTGTTCCGCAGGATCTTCTTGTACGGTCCACTGTGGACGATGTGGCCGCCGTGCTCACCGGCGCCGGGGCCGATGTCGACCACCCAGTCGCTGGAGCGGATGGTGTCCTCGTCGTGCTCGACGACGATCAGCGTGTTGCCGAGGTCGCGCAGCCGGACCAGCGTCTCGATCAGCCGGTGGTTGTCCCGCTGGTGCAGGCCGATCGACGGCTCGTCCAGCACGTACAGCACGCCGACCAGACCGGAACCGATCTGCGTGGCGAGCCGGATGCGCTGCGCCTCGCCGCCGGACAGCGTCCCGGAGGCGCGGTCGAGCGAGAGGTAGTTGAGGCCGACGTCGAGGAGGAAGCGCAGCCGCGCCTGGATCTCCTTGAGCACCGCGCCGGCGATGACCTGCTCGCGCTTGCCGAGCTCCAGCTCGTCGAGGAACTGCGACGCCTCCGCGATCGAGAGGGCGCAGACCTCGGCGATCGACCGGTCGCCCTGCGTCTTGTGCTCCAGGGTGACCGCGAGGATCTCGGGCTTGAGCCGGGTGCCCTGACAGGCCGGGCACGGCACCTCGCGCATGTAGCCCTCGTAGCGCTCGCGCATGTACTCGGACTCGGTCTGCTCCTGGCGCCGCTCGAGGAACGGGATGACGCCCTCGAAGCTCGCGTAGTACGACCGCTGGCGGCCGTAGCGGTTCTTGTAGCGGACGTGGACCTGCTCGTCGACGCCGTGCAGGACGGCCTTCTGGACCTTCGCCGGCAGCTTGCGCCACGGGGTGTCCATCCGGAAGCCGATGGTCTCCGAAAGCGATTCGAGGAGCCGGATGAAGTAGTCCGCGCTCTGGCCGCCCGCCCACGGCGCGATGGCGCCCTCGCCGAGGGACATCTCGTCGTCGGGGACCACGAGTTCCGGGTCGACCTCCTTGCGGACGCCGATGCCGGAGCATTCGGGGCAGGCGCCGTAGGGAGCGTTGAAGGAGAACGAGCGCGGCTCGAGGTCCTCGATCGCCAGCGGGTGGCCGTTGGGGCAGGCGAGGTTCTCGGAGAAGCCGCGCACGCGGTGCGGGTCGTTCTCCGGCAGGTCGACGAACTCCAGCTCGATCAGGCCGTCGGCCAGCCGCAGCGCGGTCTCGACCGAGTCGGTGAGCCGCTGCCGCGAACTCGTCTTCACCGAGAGCCTGTCGATGATGACGGCGATCTGGTGCTTTTCCTGCTTCTTCAGCTTCGGCGGGTCGGTGAGCGGGTGGATCGTCCCGTCGACCACGACGCGCGCGTACCCCTGCTGCTGCAGGTTCTCGAAGAGGTCGAGGTACTCCCCCTTGCGCCCGCGCACGACCGGCGCGAGCACCTGGAAGCGGGTGCCCTCCTCCATGGCGAGCACCTGGTCGACGATCTGCTGCGGGGTCTGCTTGCTGATCGCCTCGCCGCACTGCGGGCAGTGCGCCTTGCCGGCGCGGGCGTAGAGCAGGCGCAGGTAGTCGTAGACCTCGGTGATGGTGCCGACGGTCGAGCGCGGGTTGCGCGAGGTGGACTTCTGGTCGATCGACACCGCGGGCGACAGGCCCTCGATGAAGTCGACGTCCGGCTTGTCCATCTGGCCGAGGAACTGGCGCGCGTACGCCGACAGCGACTCGACGTAGCGGCGCTGCCCTTCGGCGAAGATGGTGTCGAAGGCGAGGCTCGACTTTCCGGACCCGGACAGACCGGTGAACACGATCAGGCTGTCGCGGGGCAGGTCGAGATCCACACCGCGGAGGTTGTGCTCGCGGGCGCCGCGAACAACGAGGCGATCAGCCACGCCAGGGTCCCTTCAGGTTTCATTCTCAGCTGCGGTCGCCGTCCCGGTCGAAAGCTGCACGGGCGGCCGCCTCCATGCTACGAGGGACCACCGACAGAAACTGGTTCCGAGTCTTTGACCTGCGGTTTTCCAGACTTCTCGCGTCGATCCCGGCGAGTGGTGAGCCACCGGTGGACCGGCCGCTCCACGCCCGCGGTGACCGCCCAGCCCCCGAGTACGGCGGCGGCCAGCACGATGGGGAGACGCAGCCAGCCGGGGACGCCGACGTTCAGCAGGGCACGGGCCAGGATGTACCCGAGTTCCTGGTGCACCAGATAAAGACCATACGAGATGCCCGCGAGCCAGGTGACAGCCGGGGCGATCCGGGACAGCCCGGGGAACCGCCAGTCCGGCCCGCGCGCGGCCAGGCACACCAGCAGCAGCATGATCGCGAACCCGATGAGCGAAGGCCAGCGCTCGGGATCGTTGGGCAGGACCTGGTGGAACGGGAAGACCTGCAAGTCCTGCGCGGCGCAGGCGGCGAGCACGAACAGCGCGACGTGCCAGTGCGCCAGCCGTCGTTTCGCCCACAGCCAGATCGCGATCCCGATGGCGAACACGTGCACGCGATGCAGGCCCAAGCCGTAGTAGAAGGTCTCGACGAGCTTCGGCGTGGAAACCGGGTCGAACACGACGAACCGGAGGAAGAGCGGGACCAGGATCAGCGCCCAGAGCAGCCCGACGGTGAGCCGGTGGGTGCGCCAGCGGCGGGGCCACAGCAGGGCCGCGGCGGTGAACGCGAGGAGCTGGACCGGCAGCGTCCAGTAGGCGCCGTCGAGGTAGTAGAAGAGCTCGTACCGCCAGCCCCATTCCTGGACCATGCCCAGGTTGGCGAGCAGATCGGCGCCGGTGGGGATGTACCAGGGCGACGGGTCGGTCGGCGGCCCCTGAGGGACGCCGAACAGGAATCCGGAGAGGCCGGGCGGGAACGGCAGGCCGCTGAACCGGATCGTCGCGTACCGGGCGACGACGTAGGTGACGGTGACCACCACCAGGTACGCGGGCACCAGCCGCGCGACCCGGTTCCACCACCACCGCCGAGGTTCACCCTTTCGAAGGCTCGCGCACACGAAGAAGGCGGAGATCACGAGAAGGATCGCCGCACCGAACTGAGCGGTGACCCGAAAGGGGTACCCCACCAGTTCTGGGTGCAGGAGGGCACCCTGGTGGGTGATGTGCCCGAGCATGACCGCGAAGACGGCCACAACGCGAAGGACGTCCCAGCTGATCTTGCGCGGGGCGCGCGGCGAGGCGTCGGGCACGGGCGTCCTGTTGGTTCGTCTGGCGGGGCGACGCGAGCCTACGGCCTGCTCCTGTGCGCCGCCTGTGCGGGTGGAACCGATTGCAGGCGAACGACTACCGTGTGCGCTGTGAACATCGTCGAGACCTACACCGGGCACGTCGAACCCGGCGGTGACGCCACCCGTCGCACCCTGGACGCGCTCACCATCACGAAGCTGTCGGTCGGTCCGATGGACAACAACGCGTACCTGCTCGTCTGCCGCGCCGAGAACGAGGCGCTGCTGATCGACGCCGCGAACGATCCGGAACGGATCTCCGACCTCATCGGCCACGGCCCCGACCGTCCCGCGCTGAGGACCGTCGTGACCACGCACCAGCACCAGGACCACTGGCAGGCCCTCGGCGCCGTCGCCGGCGCGAACGGCTCGAACACCGCCGCCCACCCGCTGGACGCCGGACCGCTGCCGATCCCGCCGGACTTCCTCGTCGAGCACGGCGACACGGTCAAGGTCGGGCAGATCGTCCTCGAGGTGATCCACCTGCGCGGCCACACCCCCGGCTCGATCGCGCTGCTGTACCGCGACCCGGCGGGACACCCGCACCTGTTCACCGGCGACTCGCTGTTTCCAGGCGGTGTCGGGAAGACGGGCTCGCCTTCGGATTTCACGTCGCTGCTGGACGACGTCGAGTCGCGGATCTTCGGCGAGCTGCCGGACGAGACTTGGTTCTACCCGGGGCACGGGGACGACTCGACGCTGGGTGAGCAGCGCGGGCACCTCGCGGAGTGGCGCGAACGCGGCTGGTGAGCTGCGGATCTACTCGGATGGGCCACCCACGAACGGCAGGTGGCCCATCCGAGTTCACCGTTCAGGCCGGCGCAACAGTAAAGTCCGAAGTACCTTGATCGCCGCGTTACGACGCGCCTTCTTATCGGAGAACATCGCAACAGCTGCACTGAAGGCAATCATCGCCAGGTAGCAGGCACCCGCACAGAAAATAACCAAGGCCGACGTTGGTGTCTGCATAGTGCTCAGGAACCCGATCAAGTAATCACCAGTGAGCTGCGAGCCTGAATCGGCAATCACAGACCGACAGAAGCTCATTCGTGCCCTCCCCCAACAAGGGCGGCCGACTGCACGCGCTGCCACGGCACAAGTCGTTCAACGGAATAGCTCGCAACGTCACTATCGATGAGCCGGTGACAACTCGGGCACAACACGATCAAGTTTTCAACTACGTCACGACCACCCACAGGGCCGAACCGGGGCCCGAAGGGCGAAAGAGACTGGATATGCGCGACCTCGCCGAGGAAACGTGGATGACCGTCACACACAACGTGTAGTGGCGACATGCAATGTGGATTGGCGCACTGAGCGGCCCGCGAAAAATATTCAATCAGCCTTGAATGACGCCTGATGCGGCCCCTGCGAGGCGTCACCATCCGCAGCGCTTCGGTGTATGAACATCCATGCTTGGCCTGGTACACCCTGGCCTGCCGTTTGCGCGCGCGGTCCATGCCCGGTTTGCGCGACTCGTCACCCATAACGACCTCCACGAGGTTCCACGCCCCTCATACGAGGTGTGTGGCGCTGAGTCGGAGACGTCTTGTCCTCTACGCCACCAGCAGCGTGGATGCCTGTGGCTCGGAGTGGGGCCTGCGCTGTGCCCGGCCTGAGCTTAGCAACTCCGCGTCCAGCACTGGCAGTCCCACCCGTGAGCTCGTCCCGTTCGTAGCATCACCGCGCACAAGCCTCAACAACCTGCTCGTCGCGGTCGCGGGCGCGATCGCCTTCGGACACGCGGGCACGTGGACGTGTTCACCGTTACCGTGATTCCCTGCTCCCTGGCGGCGTCGGGTAAACCGGTTCGCCTTCGGACTTCACGTCGCTGCTGGACGACGTCGAGACGCGGATCTTCGACGAACTGCCGGACGAGACGTGGTTCTACCCCGACCACGGCGACGACTCGACGCTGGGCGCCGAACGCCCGAAGCTCGCGGAGTGGCGCACCCGCGGCTGGTGAGCTGAAACAGCCTTCATCCCGAGCGCGCCTGACCCGGACGCCCTGAAGGCCCCACTTTGAGACGATGAACGTCCCGAAGGGGCCTTCACGGCATCGCTGTGACTACCCGGTGTCGCCAGAGTCCACACGGTCCTCAGTAGCTACGTGTAGCTCACTGAGTCGCGCCGCCTGCTTGCTGCCGTGACGCACCGATATTTCTCGAAGTTCGCGTACCGCCGACCTATCCTCACCTTTTCCGGCGACATCCTTCATATTTACCAGCTCTCCCTTGTTTCGGGTGCGTTTTTCCTACTCACAACGTGCCCACCTGAATCACAAAGCCTTGGACAGCAAGGAAAGTACGTCGTCTTTTCGTGTGGACCACCGCCGCGTGAGCGCAACTCGCGAAGCGGCTGCGTTACCGTTCTTCAGATCTGGATGACCACATCCGACGCAGGGAGAAATCATGTTGAGAAATCGTGTACACGGCCGCCGAAGACCGGCGTTGTCGCTATTGGCGGCTCTCGTCATGTCCACCGGCACGGTGACCGGGACCGCACAGGCGGACACGGTCGGGCCGGTGGCGCTCGATCCGTTGCCCGGCGACGACTACAGCTCGGTCAGCGCGGTCAACGACGCCGGTGTGATGGTGGGGATGTCGCACAAAGGCCGCGATCCGCGGGTCAGTCATCCGGTGCGCTGGGACGCCGACGGCAGGATCACCGCGCTGCCGACACAGGGCGACGGCCAAGGGATCGTGAGTCACATCAACCGGCACGGGGTTTCCGCGGGCATCGCGGCGACTCCGACCGGTTCCGCGCCCGCCCGCTGGGACACCGAGGGGCGGGTGACCACGATGCAGCTACCGCCCGGCTATTACGGCGCCGGCCCGATGGGGATCAGCGACAACGGTGTCGTCGTCGGCACTTGGATCACGTCGGGTTACTGGATGGGCAGCTTCCGCTGGGACCCGGACGACAAGGTCACGGACCTGGGCACGCTGCCCGGCGGCGACTGGACCTGGGCCAAGGACATCTCCGATGACGGCCGCATCATCACGGGCGTGGCCGCCGGCCACGACAAGGTCCATCATGCCGTCCGCTGGGTGGACGGCCGGCCGATGACCCGGCTGGCGCCGGACTACCTGGCGAGCTCGCCGGACCGGACAAACGGGCACGGTGTCTCCGCGGGTTTCATCAGCGAGAACCTCGGCGCCCGCGACACGCCGGTGACCTGGGATCGCGACGGCACGATGCGCCGTCTGGAATGGAGGGAAAACCAGCTGCTCTGGATCAACGCCGTCAGCAGCACCGGCTATGTGATCGGGAGCAACAATCGCTATCCCCCGGACGACCGTTGGCTGTTGCTGTGGGCCCCCGACGGCACCCTCACCGTCCTGCCGGACGACCAGCTGAGCGCAGCCGCCGAAGGGGTCGACGCGGAAGGCACCGTGGTCGGCAGCATCCGAGGCGAGGCGACCGTCTGGTTCCGGAACGGTGAACGCAGGCGACTCGCCGGCCTGCCCGGCGGCAAGGAGAGTAAAGCCCACTTTATCAACGACCGGGGCCGCGTCGTCGGGAGCGTCACCGACTCCCAGTGGAAGACCCGTGAGGTGTTCTGGGATCTCAAGTAGCGCCCGGGCAGGGCCGCGAGGTCCAGGCGGCCGAGGTCCAGAGGGGAAACGTCGCAACAGTAGCGGATCACAGATCACGTAAAGACACGACCCGCTACTTTAAGTTGCCGTGGTCACTGTATGTAGTTTTGCCGCGTTCACATTCATTGACCCAAGGAGGTTCTCGATGGCGATACGCGGCGGCGACGACGGCAAGGGCGGCGGAAACACCGGCAACTAGCCGGAGACCGAGGCGGGCCACGTCGGGCTCCGATGTGGCCCCGCTTCGAGCGGCCAACGGAAAGCAATGCCGTACTCCTCTCGCGGATGACAGGGTTCGAGGAACGTGTGCTCGACGACGCCTCGCCGGATCTCGAGCAGATGCCGATCGCCGGCGGGCGGGCGGACCATGCGTTCGTACTCGGTCTGTTCCGCGTACCACCAGCAAGCATCGGGGACGCAATCGTCGAACGTGACGCTGACGCTCAGACCGCCGGTCACCCTGCCATCACCATCGACCACACCCGGCGCGATCCCGTGATGGTCGACGTCGACGTTGATCCATTTTCGCTCCTCGTCGAGATCGTCATCGCAGGCGAGGGAGATGAACTCGTGACGCTCGCCTTTTCGCAGCGGTTTCGGGAACCGCAACTCCACGACCAGCGGATCTCCTGGCTGCGCCCCGAGCGAAGTCTCGACGTGGCAACCGAAGATCGCTTTGATCGGGATCGACGCGAGGCCATCGTCCTCTCCGGTGAGAGCCCGCGCCATGTAACCATCGACGCCGTCCCCCCGAGCGACGACGTTCCGCACGGTCAGCCGGCGATACGCCGTTCTGCGCCGCATTTCCACGGCCACCAGCAAGCGTTCCACGAACACGGGCTGCGCTCCGTCCGACGGCACGCGGCCGCGGGGCGCCCGCGGTTCCGGGAACGCGTTCGAGTCACGGGCGATCTCGACATAAGCCCGCCAGGCTTCACCATCGAGAACCTCCAGATTCCTTGCCAGGCAAGGAGCGAGCTTGTCGCTCACCGCGCGTCGCCACGCCTTGTGCATGGGCGTGGTAGTGCTCGGCGGCGGATCCCCGAAAACCCCGGGCAGGTGTTTCAGCTGGCCGAAACGGTCATCGAGGGTCGATCTCCACGCCGCCGGGCCCAACCGGAAAGCGGCGGCCAGAACGTTGCGGCGCCGGGACTCGCTCGTCGAGCCGATCTTCTCGATCTCATCGAGCATCAGGCCCCAGACCGCGAGCGCCCGCACC
This sequence comes from Amycolatopsis azurea DSM 43854, assembly GCF_001995215.1. GTDB lineage: Bacteria > Actinomycetota > Actinomycetes > Mycobacteriales > Pseudonocardiaceae > Amycolatopsis > Amycolatopsis azurea. The sequence goes on along the minus strand of NZ_MUXN01000011.1, from coordinate 395,557 downwards.
TCCGGGGGCGCCGTGATCATCGACTCCGTCGGCCGGACCAGGCAACCGAGGACGGCGGCCGACTCGCTCGCCGGGTCTTCGATCGCGTACCGCAAGAACCTGAGCGGCTTTCCGTCCTTGCGGATCGCGAGCCACCGCAGCGCGGCTTCGACGTCGGCCACAGAACAGGAAACACGGTCCCTCTCCAGCTGGATTGTCACGATGCCCTCCACCATTCGCGGCAATGATCGACAATTCGCGGCGCGGCAGGACAACGACCGGCTATCGGAGAGCCCGCCCTCGACGACAAGAAACTCCTCCTGACCGTGAAAGATCAGAACCGGCGAGGGTTTTCGCCGGTCGTCGCGCCCTACGGTGTACTAGTACACCACACACGAAGGGTTCGACAATGGCCAAAGACCGCTCCGGCAGAGAACACGAGGGAATTGTCAAGCTGATCAAGACTTCATTGGCAGGCATCGGCGGCCTCTATCTGCTCACCGGATCCTTCATCGTGACGACACTCGGCACGGCAACAGTGGTCGCGGTGCTCTGCCTCAGCGGATTCCGCCGCTAATCCCGCCGTAACGTTCCCGCGCCACGACCCGAAACCACACCGCGATGCCGTACTACGGATATGGCTCCTTCCCCGCGGTCGCCATAGGCGGCCATCTGCTCGCGCCCACTACTCCGGTGCGCAGCGGATACGGCGAGATCATCGAGCCGGATTGGCGGCCCCCGCACGTCCGGGTAGTCCGTCCGGGCGACAAGGTCGCGCGGCCGATCCGCCGAGCGGTCTGGTCTTTCTGGAGCACCCCGTACCGGCGACGGCACGGCAGGCATTGGCCGAGCGACTTCTTCCACGCGCTTTCCTGGATCCTGTCGTTCCGGCTCGCGTCCCGCCTCTTCCCCACGACGGCGCTGGTGACCGACGACCGGGGCCACGAGCTACTCGTCGACAGGCTGGAGCTGCCCTTCGACGACGTCTCGCTCTCGCTGAACAGGCTCACCGGCCAGGCCCCGTCCTGGTGGGCGCTCGGGAAGCTGCACGCGTACCGCGAGCAGCGCGAACCGTTCCTGCACATCGACAACGACGTGTTCCTCTGGCCCGGCTTCCCCGCCGAAGGGCTCGACGGGGAGATCGTCGCGCAGAACCCTGAGCACGCACCTGGTTCGGACGCGGGCTACTACCGGCCGGCGGCCGTCGCCACGGCGATCCGGAACACGGGCGGATTCCTGCCGAAGGAATTCAGCGAGTACACGGGGAGACAGCGTTGTGCACCGGAGTCGTCGGAGGCACGGCGATCCCGCTTCTCCGCAGCTACGCCGACCTGGGTATCCGCATGGTGGAATCGGCCGAGAATCAAGCGGCCTGGCGACGGCTCGCGCCGCTCGAGGACTACAACCTGGTCGTCGAACAGTATCTGCTCGGCGCATTGTGCCGGGGTGGCGCGACGACGGACGTGCAGTGCGTCTTCGGCCTCGCAGGAGGACAGCCACCGGGACGATGACCGGAGATTCACGCATCTCATCGCGTCCGCGAAAAGCGATCTCCACTACACGCGTTTACTCGCGCGGCGAGTGAGAAACCATTTTCCCGCCGACTTCGAGATCGCTCGACGTCGATTCGACGATCAGTAACGATAAAGCGAAGAATACAACCTCTCCTGCGTCCCGGGCGTCTTTCCGGCACCAACTCTCCGGCAGGAGGTCGTCGCCATGACCCTCACCCTCCGGCGCGCGCTCGGGGCGCTCGCCGCCACCGCTCTCATGCTGACCGGCGCCATCGCCGCGGTCGCACCAACTTCCCTTGCGGCCCAGATGATCCCCGCGATGACGGGGATCCGCACCGGCCAGAACCCCGGATTCGACCGGGTCGTGCTCGACCTGACCGCGGGGCCCGCCCCCGCCGTCCGGTACGACCTCGTCGACGAGCTGATCGCCGACGGCTCGGGCGACATCGTCTGGCTGACCGGTGAATACTTCATCGCGGTCGCCGCGACTCCGGCGGCCGCGCACGACGACGCCGGGAATCCGACCTATCCCGGACCGCAGAAGTTCCGGACCCGGAATCTGCGCAATGTCATGGCGGTCGCGGTCACCGGTGACTACGAAGGCACGTTGTCCATCGGTCTCGGCGTCCGGTCCAGGACGCCGGTCAGCGTGTTCACCCTGACCTCACCGAACCGCGTCGTCATCGACGTCCGCCATTGATCACGAGCGGGAATCCGTTAAGGCTTTTCGTTCGTCGGACGGCTTCCGGTGATCAAAATCCTTTTCGGATTCCCGCGCTGAAAATCTCGTTCTGCCCCAACGGGCGATTTTTCCGAAATCCAGGTATCTGCCGCCCGGTATCGCGTTCCTTCCTTCCGTCAGCATCACCGCCGCTGCGAAGGAGAACCTCATGCCGACCCCACGCAATCCCGACACCCCTTCCTTGGGCCCGGGTGGCGACAACCTCGAAGCAGGCCCCGGCAGTTCGGGCCTGGGAAGCTTCTCGAACAGCGAAATCGGCGAACTGGTGACCCAGGCCGCCGAAACCATGGCCGCGTCCGGCGAGGACGCCGAGCGCAATTACCAGCGGAGCCTCGACCGGCTTCGTGAGCGCGCGGACGACGTCGTCCCGGCACTCGGCGAGCAGTACGGCGCCCTGTCCGAGGAGCAGTACCTGGAGCGCTGGGGCCTGGTCCAGTTGCTCACCGACCTGCGGCACGCGGCCGCCGTCCCGGTGCTCGAAAACGTGCTGCGCCAGCCGATCCCGCCGGAGCGTTCCGACGATCCGGCGCACGGGATCAGCACCGTCGGCGAAGAGGTGATCATCCGCACCACCGCCGTGGAAGCGTTGGCACGCCTGGCATCCGCCGGGGACAGCGCGGCCAAGGACCTGTTGCTGCGGCAGGTCCGGCACGAGGTGTTCACGGTGCGGCGCGCGGCGGTCCAGGCCATCGCCGAGACCGGTGACACCGAGCTCACCGCCCGGGTGCGCGAGGAGCTGAGCGGCACCGAGGACGAGCGTTTGCTGGACATCCGACGGGTCGACGTCCGCGGTGTCCCGCAGGCCGTCGGCGGCCGGTACGTGAAGGACAAGCAGACCGACGACGTGCCGCCGCCCGAACCGCCGCGCTCCTGAACCGAACGAATTCCTTCTACAGACAGGTGATCTCCGATGGCCACTTGCAGCTACACCGTGCCTGACAAGAATGTGACCGGGGACAATTTCTACGGCGCCTCGATCTGCAATCAGACCTACATCGACTATTTCTGGAACACCTACGGCTTCGCGGGCAACAAGGACTACTGGGACGACGGTTTCGGCTGGGAAGACGCGTGCAACACCGACAAGCCGCTGGCCCGGACGTTCAACGCGTGCTATCTGCTGACCTATTCGGCGCAGGACTACCAGAACGACGCCTATTCCGGCGCCATGCTGAACTGGGCACGCCGCTACGTCCGCGACAACTGCGACGACCTCCGCTCGCTCTGCGGTGACGGCAGCGCGATCGCGCGATCGTTCAAAGGGGCGTTCGTCGACGACCGGATCGAGTTGTACCTGGGTTTCTGGTACTCCAAGGACGTTCCCGGCCGCGCCGAGACGTTGATCCACGAGTCGCGGCACCAGGGCGGGAAGCCGCACAACGCGAACTTCCCGGCGGGTTCGGTGTTCGGCGCCGGCAAGAGCGGTGCCGACTCCACGTGGGGTTATGAGGGCGCCTGGATGTACGGCGCGCTTTACCTGTGGTGGTTCTTCGCTCAGGGAGCCCGGACGACGTCGGCGTTGCGTGAACGGGCCCGCCAGCGCGGGAACCTCGTGATCGACAACGCCTTCGCGACCCACCCCGGCTTCAACATCTGAGGCTCGATCCGACAAGCCCTCTCGCACTACCCGCGGGAGGGCTTCGTCGCGCGATACCTCCGATCACTAGAGCCGTGTCCCGCTCAACGGGGCTTGACCACCGGGATATCTGCCGCAATCATCGGATCTCTCGGCAACCATGCCCTGGATGAGAGCGGATGGTCATGAGAGTTCACCGCACCGCCTGGCTCGCCCTGGTCCTCGCCCTGGTGGCAGGCCTGCTCACCACGCCGACGGCGAGCGCGGAGGTGCACCATCCCCGCCAGAAATGGCTGCGCGAGGCCACCGCGGGGCTTTTCCTCCACTGGGGCATGTTCACCGCACCACGCCAGACCGACTGCGCCGCCTGGGAACGCGCCGTCACCGACGGCGGCTGGAGCGCCGACTACTGGGTGGACGAAGCCCGCAAACTAGGCGCCTCGTACATCGTGCTCGCCACCTTCCACAGCAGGCTGGGCTACGCGCGGCCGTGGCCGTCGGCGATCCCCGGCAGCTGCGCGACACAGCGCGACCTGCTCGGCGAACTCGTCAAGGCAGGCAACGCCAAGGGCGTCCGGACCATCCTCTACATGACCGACGATCCCCAGTGGCACAAGGAAACCGATGTCGAGTCGCTCGATTCCGCCGCGTACTCCGCCTACAAGGGCAAGCAGGTCGACCTGACCACCCGTCCCGGCTTCGGCGAATACAGCTACGACCTCTTCCACGAGGTCATGGACCGCTACTCGGACCTCGCCGGGTTCTGGATCGACAACGACAACGAGTACTGGGAGAAGAACAAGCTCTACGAACAGATCCGCGAGAAACGGCCGTCCTGGTTGCTGAGCAACAACAACGAGGACACCCCGATCATGGACACCGTCAGCAACGAACAGAAGACCGGCATCACCCCGCCGTACGACTACCCGCAGGCCGCGTTCACTCCGATGCCGCGGCTGACCGAGGCCGACTACAAGCTGCCGACCAACGGTGGCTGGTGGTACGACGGCACCGATCAGGCCGTCGACTTCCGGCTGTCGACCGGTCGCTACATCACCAACGCGGGTTCGTCGATGAAGTCGCTGATGGCCGAAACCCCCATGGTGAACGGGAAGTTCCCGCCGCAGCAGGAGGCGTACAACAACTTCATGGCGAGCTGGGTGCCGCCGATCAAATCCTCCTTGCAGGGCAAAGAGGGCGGCGGGTACATGTACGGCGGGATGCAGCCCGGTTTCTGGAACGACGGCGCGCACGGCGTCATCACCGTCGAGCCCGGCGCGGGAACGCAGTATCTGCACGTGGTCACCCGCCCGAGCACCGATCTGCTCCGCCTGCGCGACAACGGCTACCAGGTCACCAGGGTTTCCGACGTGCGTACGGGGAAACCGCTGCGCTTCAGTCAGTCCGCCGGGTATCTGACCATTGTGGACATCAAGGACTGGGACACCTACGACACGGTGTTCAAGGTGGAAACCGCCGGGCAGCGGCACTTCCTCGACTCCCGCACGATCAAAGCGACCGCTTCGTCCTCACGCGAGGGGCATCCGGCGTCGAATCTCGTCGACGGGAACTTCGAGAACTACTGGGACGCCGACGGCAAGGAACCGGTCTCGCTGACCTTGGACCTCGGCAGGCGGCGAACGGCGGCCTACCTCGCGGTGAACCAGCGTGAGATGTCACCGACGCACGCACGCGAATCGTTCGGCAGGCCGGAGGATTCGTCCCGGATCCAGGACTATCGCGTCTACGTCAGCGACGACGGGCGGAACTGGGGCAAGCCGGTGCGCACCGGCGCGATGCCGAGCGCTCGCGGCGTGCAGTTCATCGACTTCGGCGAACGGCAGACCCGCTTCGTCAAGCTGGAGGTGCTGAACACCTGGTCCGGACCGCAGGCGAAACCCTTCTACCGGCAACTGGCGATCGACGAGATCAAGGTGGCTTCCGGCTATCCGAATTCGATCTTGGGCGCCCAGGTTCCGCTGGAGGCGGAGTCCTTCCGCAACGACCACGACGGCCGTGCCCGCCTCGACTGGTGCTCGTCCTGCTCCGGATCGTTCCAGGTCACCGGGCTCGGTGGCGGCCCGCGCAACTCTGTCACCTATCCGGGTGTGACGGTCGCGGAAGCCGGGACGTACCGGCTCCAGCTCGACACCGCGGGCGGGCCCGCGACGTCGGTCGCGGTGAGTGTCGACGGCGGCGCTCCGGACGAGACCGCGATCGACGACGGCACACCGGGAACCGTGGTCTCGACAGCGATCCCCGTCGCTCTGAAGGCCGGCTCGAACACCGTCAAGGTGTTCAGCAACGCGACGTCGGGGCCGGGCCTCGACCGGATCGCGATCGCTCCCCTGCCACCGTCGTCCTACACACCGAAGACGACCCTGACCGTCGAGCCCGGCGGCGTCCAATGGCTTTCCCCGGGACGGCAGTCCTTGAAGGTGACCGCGAAGCTGCGGCTCGACGCCGATGACACGATCGGCAAGGTCACGATGGCGCCGGTCGTCCCGGCGGGTTGGAGCCTGCGGGGCGCTCCGGTGACGGCGGCGTCCATGCGCGTCGGGAACGAGCTCGAAGCCTCCTGGACGCTGGTCTCCCCCGAAGGCGTGACCGTGGCCGACATCCCGGTCACCGCGTCGTTCGACCTCCTCGGCCAGGCGAAATCCGTGAGCAAGCCGGTGCGGGTGAGCCCCCGGCCCGCGGACCGGGTCTTCATGCGGGAGGCCGAGGATTCGGCGAACGACGTCGGCAGCGCGGGAGTCACCGGCTGTGGGGTGTGCTCGGGCGGGCAGAAGGTCCGCAACATCGGCGGCGATCCGGACGCGTTCGTGCGGTTCGACGACGTGACCGTGCCCGAGGCGAAGCGCTACACCCTCTACATCGACTTCACCGTCAACGGACCGCGCTCGTACTTCGTCACGGTCAACGACGGCAGCCCGATCGAGGTGAAGGTCGACGGTGCCGGCAACAACACCGGGCTCACGACGTCGGTGCCGGTCGAGCTGAAGGCGGGGGCGAACACGATCAAGCTGTCCAACGACCACGCGTCCGCCCCGGATCTCGATAGGCTGTCACTGGGGTGAGGTACCGGCTTGACCCTCTCCCCGGGAGAGGGTTCAGGCTGATCCCATGACGACCTTGATGCCGATCGGCGTGTTCGCGCACGCCACCAGGCTGTCGGTCCGCGCGCTGCGCAACTACGACCGGCTCGGGCTGCTGGTACCCGCCAGGATCGACCCCGGCACCGGGTACCGCCGGTACTCGCTGGAACAGTTCGCGCGCGCGGGCCTGATCCGGCGGCTGCGGGAGCTGGAGGTGCCGCTGGCGGAGATCGCCGAGATCCTCGACGCGGGGTCCCCGGACGAGGTGAAGGCCGCGATCGAACGGCATCACGACCGAGTGGCGGCGCGGGCCGCGGAACTCGCGGCGATCAGCGGCGGGCTCGATTCCGTGCTCGCCGAGCCGACCCGGTGGCTGCACGTCTACGAGCGCGTGCGCACGCCGCAGCCGATCGCCTGCCTGACGATCGAGACTCCGCTGAGCGGCCTGGCAGAGCGGATCGGTCCCGCGTACGCCCGGCTGTTCGCGGCGCTCGACGCCCAAGGTGTCACGCCGGCCGGGCCGCCCGGGACCCGTTACCGCACCGATGATCCCGACGGGCTGTCCGTCGAACTGTTCGTCCCGGTGGACGGTCCGGTCCGGGACGACGGCGAGATCGGCGCCGGTGAGCTTCCCGGCGGCTTGCTCGCGGCGACGATCCACGAGGGCGGCTACGAAGACGTCGAGACCGCGTACCGATCGCTGGGCCGCTGGATCGCCGAACGCGACCGCGTCCCGACCGGGCCCGCCGAGGAGCTGTACCTGGTGGCGCCCGGCCCGTCGGTCGCGCCCGAGGGCTACCGCACCGAGATCGCCTGGCCGGTGACCGCGTGATCCTCGACGGCATCGAAACCCAGGGCGGGGAGCACTGCGAGACCAGCACCCTCGACGTCCTGCTGCGGCACGCCGGGATCGAGCTGTCCGAGCCGATGCTGTTCGGGCTCGGCGAAGGGCTGGGCTTCATCTACTGGGACGGGAAGAATCTGCCGTTCCCCTTCCTCGGCGGGCGTGCGAAACCCGCCGAGATCACCCGGAAGCTGACCGACCGCCTCGGACTCACCTTGCGAGTCAAGGAAACGACGTCGGCGCGCACGGCGTGGCGGAACGTGGCCGAGCAGATCGACGCCGGTGTCCCCGTCGGCCTTCAGCTCGACTCGTACCACCTCGACTACTTCACCTCGAAAGTCCACTTCGGAGGGCATTTCGCGGCCTTGTACGGCTACGACGACGAGAACGCCTTCCTCGTCGACACCGCACAGCAGGGTGGTTCCGTGTCGACGTCGTTGGCGAGCCTGGAGCGCGCTCGTGGCGAAAAGGGACCGATGACGGCGAAGAATCGTTCGTTCACCATCAGTGTGGACGCGCCTCCCGTCCCGCTCGCCGACGCCGTCCGCGCGGCCGTGCTGGCCAACGCGGCGGGGTTCCTCAATCCGCCCATCGCCAACCTCGGGTATCGCGGGATCGGCAAGGCCGCCGTCCAGGTGCGGAAATGGCTGGAGCGCAGCAGCGACCCGGCCCGCGACCTTCCGCAGGTCGCTGTCCTGATGGAGCGGGCGGGGACCGGCGGCGGGCTCTTCCGCCGGATCTACCGCGACTTCCTCGAAGAATGCACGACACTCGTCGACGACGCCGGTCTCCGCACCGCGTACGAGAAGTACCGCGAGATCGCTCCACTGTGGACAGAAGTCGCGCGGCTGTTCACGCAGGCCGGGGAGACCGGCGACGTCCGGCAGCTGGCCGACGCGTCCGCCGTCCTGTCCGAGCTGGCTCAGCGCGAACAGGAGGCGATGACTGCGCTGTCGACGGTTCAGTGTGAGCGTTCGTAGGGCAGCTTCTCCCCCGCTTCCACCGCGAAGGGCAGATCGTTGCCCGCCGGCGGCAACGGGCACGTGGCGAAGTCGGTGAACGCGCACGGCAGGTTCGTCGCCCGGGTGAAGTCGAGGACGACGGAGCCGTCTTCGGCGGGCGGGGGTACCGCGAGCGACCGGTTCGCCGCGTAGGTCGTGACGCCGCTCGTGGCGTCGGTGAACAGGATGAGCAGGCCGTCCTTCTTGCCGTTGAACGCGGTGAGCGTGTGCTCCACGCCATCGCGCTCGAAACGCACGATGCCCGGCGAGACGTAGACGTGGCTGAGGCCTTCGACGACCGCGCCGACCGTGGTCGGTTTCGGCTCGTCGAAGGCCTCGAAGGTCCCGGTCAGCACCCAGGCCGCGTCGGGCTCGTACGCCGGGACGCCGCGGAAAGCGTTCAGCACCGAGGCTTTCGGGTCGTGCGTCCGGATCAGGTACCCGCCGCGGCGCGCGACCTCGATCTCGATGTCCCCGGCGACGACCCGGGTCGTCGCACCACTGTTCACCAGCTCGAAGCGGCGGACACCAGTGAGTCGTTCGCCGTCGTGGGAGAGGTCTGCGCCCTGCGGGTCGAGGTACGCCGCGTCGGCGTCCTGCCACCACAGTCCGGACAGGCCCTCATACGCGCGCGGCTTGTCTTCGAGCCAGTCGAGCGAGACCAGGGCGAGCCAGCCCAGCGGGTCGGCGAGGTCGCGCTCGCGCTGGGTCTTCCAGCTCTGCCAGTCCTGCGTGAACGTGTCCAGGCTTGTGCTCATCGCCGATCCCTTCCGTGACCTTGCTCGTTCCCCCAGGTCAACGGTGTGCGGGCGGCGATATTTCGTGTCCCGGCATGTGGGCTAGGCGCGGTAGTCCTCGGTGGTGCCTTCTTCGGCGGAGATCAGCTCGGCGATGGGTGCGAAGAAGGCCTTGATCCCCGGCAGGTTCGCGCCCTTCTCCCGGGACGCGGCGAAGTCCTCGGACGACCGCCACCACACGACGTCGAGCCAGGTCTCGTCGTCGACCCGGATCAGCTGGGCGTCGAGGAAGCCCTCTCGGTCGGCCCGGAAGTCGGCGAGCATCGCGGGTCGGGCCTGGAGCAGTTCGGCCGCGCGGTCGGCGGGAACCTTGAAGCGGGTCAGTTCGACTGTCGTCATGGTGCCGATGCTAAGCGACCCGCTCCCGCAAACAGGTGACCAGTTGCGGCCTTCATGCTTCCTGGTGGATCACGACCGCGTTCAGTCCCCTCGATGCGATAGTTCGCGCTCGAATCACCGCATTTAGAGGACTAAGAGGATGATCGTGGGTGTGGGTTGATGCCGTGTCTCGTTGATCGTCTGTGAGGGGTGGGCTGAGTGGGGCAGCGGCGTCCGCGGGAGTTCCTGCCGCAGGAGATGGCTATGGCTCGGGCATGACGTGCTGGCGGCGGTTGCGGGACTGGACCGAGGCCCGGGGTGTGGCAGCAGCTGCACGAGCTGCTGCTGGCGGAGTCGCATGGGGCGAACCTGCTGGACTGGTCACGCGCGGCGGTCGACGGGTCTACGCCGACCGGGCCTACGACCACGACAAATACCGTCGCCTCGTGCGCGCCGCGGGAATCACACCCGTCATCGCCCGCCGCGGCGAAGGCGCCTTCGCGCTGCTGCACTGGTTCCGCCGCCTGCGCACCCGCTGGGAGATCCACGACGACCTCCACACAGGCTTCCTCACCCTCGGCTGCGCCATCATCTGCTGGCGCCGACTCAAAGCCCACTCATTCCGTCAGGACCCTTAGAGGACTAATTGCGACGTCACTCAAAAGTGGCGGATGCGCGGGGTTATGGTGACTTAAAATTACGAACACATGTTCGATTTCTGGGTGTATTCTGGAGAGATGTCCGAGACCTTCCTCCCCGAGTTGCCGCAGGAGTTGTGGCGTGCTGGCAAGCTGGAGCTTGCGCATGGTGTGCAGCAGTTCTTGCAGGTGATGCGGGTCGCGTCCGCCGGGTTGGGGCGATACCTGGCGGAGATCGAGTCCCGGGGCGCGAAGGACTTGTTCGGGTATGGCAGCACGATCACGTGGTTTGCCGATGTGGCGGGCCTTTCTCGCGGCGAGGCCCGGCCGGTGGTGAATCAGGCGATCGCATTGAATCCGACCCGCGCTCTCGACGGGAGTGAGGTTCCGGCTATCGCACCCACCACCGCCGCTGCGGCCGCCGAAGGGCTGGTTGGGGCTGAGCGGGTCCAGCAGGTCCTGGAGATTCTCGCGAGGATTCCTGCTGACACGTCGGTTGAGGATCGGGAGAGCGCGGAGAAGATCCTCGGCAACCTCGCCCGAGACGCCGGTCCCCGACAGTTGGCGGACGCGGAGGCGAACCTTCTCGCCTGGCTCGACCCCGACGGCAACGAACCGAAGGACCCAGAGCCGAAGGATCCGCGTCGCGAGGTCACTCTGGAGCGTCGCAGGGACGGGTTCTGGAAGCTGACCGGCCTCCTCGACGACGAGCTCGGTGCCCGGACCGCCGCCGCACTCGAGGCCTATGCGAAACCCCGCCCGGTCGATGAGTTCGGCCAGGCCGATCTGCGCATGAAATGCGAACGCCAGGGCGACGCGTGGGCTGAACTTCTCGATCTGGCCATCGCGTGCCCTGATCAACCCGGGACGAGCGGGTATCGGACCTTGGTACACGTCACCATCGGTCTCGAAGAGCTGAAGACCGGGATCGGGAAAGCCTGCCTGGACTTCGTCGGCACCATGACCGCCCGCGAAGCCCGCATGGCCGCCTGCGACTGCCTCATGCTCCCCGTCGTACTCAACGCCGCCGGAGAACCCCTCGACGTCGGACGACTACGACGGTTCGTCACCCCCGGCCAACGCCGAGCCCTCAACATCCGAGACCGGGGCTGCGCCTTCCCGGGCTGTCATCGACGACCCAAGAATTGTCACGCCCACCACATTCACCACTGGGCAGACGGCGGACCCACCGACCTCCGGAACCTCGTCCTCCTCTGCGGCTTCCACCACCGGCTGATCCACCACGGCGACTGGCAAGTCCTCATGGCGGCCGACGGGCTCCCCGAGTTCATCCCACCCCAATACCTGGACCCGCTACAACGAACCCGGCGCAACACCCTCCACCGCGCCTGACACCCCCTGCACCACCCGAGGAGCCCGCCACCCACCCGGCGACGGGCCCCTCACCATGCCCGGAACTGTTCGATACCGGCGGAAACCCGGAGATCGACTGCGCCATTCGGGCGTATTCACGCGCAAGGACTCGTTCCTTTATCTCTGTCCGGAGCAGGATCTCCCGTTCCGGACTTGGGAGGGAACGGAACGCATCATGGTGAATCAGCCACGTGGACCGGACGGTCGCTGGGTCAAATACAAGTACGGTGCGGGGGCACTGGCCACGGCAGGCGTGGTCGTGGCCGCCACCAGCGGAATCGGCGGAGGCAGCGCGGCCTCTTTGGACTCCGCCGCGAGCCAGGCACTCAAAGGCAAAAGCTCCAGTAAGAAATCCGCGCAGAAGGGCCGCCAATCCGAAGCATGGCAGCGTCTCGGCTGGCGTCAGCTCAAGAAAACCGCGAAACGGGAACTGAAATGCGGACCACATTCCTTCGGTGAGGTCCAGCGCTTCTTCCTGCGCCATCCGTGCGTCGACCTCGACCGCATGATCGTCACCATCGGCGACGGGGCCGGGAACACCCTCGCCGTGTCCGTCGCGTGGGTGAAGATGCCGAAGGCGAGCGAGGCGAGCGAGCTGAAACGGCTCATCGACAAGGACGGCACCGGCAATGTGTCGCTCTACGGCGAAGCACAGCACGGGACCCGCTTCACCGGCAAGAACTACGACTCCCGCCAGGCCAAGAAGCTGGTCGTGATCGCCGAGTCCGCTCCGGTGACCGGACGGCCGAGCGAAGCGACGTTGGAGACCGCTGTCGAAGTCGCCGTGGAATTCCCAGCACCTTGATCACCGACGGAACGGAACGCACGTGAGCAAGAGCGAACACGCCAGAAGGCGCCTCGAAACCCAAGCGAGGCAGCTGATCGAGAGCACCTTCACCGGCTTGGACTCGTTGCACCGCAACGTTCTCACCGGCCTTCTCAGCCGGACCGGCGCGGGCTGGCGGCTGCTGGTCAAAACGGCGCTGCCCTCGGACGACGGCCGGAGCGCGGACGCTTTCCTGATCGGCCGCACCGGCGTCCTCGCCCTCCTGATCACCGACAAGGGCCCGGACGGCGAAACCGCGAACCAGATCTTGCGCCAAGCGAAAGAGCGTTTCGCCGGGATACCCGGACCGCAGGGACGTTCCCTGGCCGAGAGCGCGATCCACCTCGTGGTGATCGGCTCGGGGGCAGGCGGTCCCCGGCAGGACGGCGTCTACTGGTCGCTCACCGAATCGAGTCTCGACCGCATCTTCCGGCGCGACGCGCTCCACCTCGACGGGAGGCTGGTCGCCCGCATCGCCGAGCAGGCGGAACGACGGCTGCACGGCTACCGTCCGCTGGCCGTCCGGCAACCGGATCGCGCCCCGGAAGCGGCGGGACTGCTGGACGCCGGCGAACTGATCGAAGACCAGCTCGGCGCGGCTCAACGGCGGCCGTTCGATTCCTGGCTCACTTTCCTGCACCCCCAGCAGAACGCGATCGTCAAACGCGACTACTCGGGTCCCGCGCGGATCAGCGGCCCGGCGGGCACCGGCAAGACGGTCGTCGCGCTGCACCGGCTCAGGCATCTGGCGCGGCTCAGCACCGGTCCGCTGCTCTACACCACCTACGTCCGCTCGTTGCCGCCGGTGATCAAGACGTCCTTCGACCGGCTGGCCCCGGAACTGGACGGTCGCGCCGAGTTCACGAACCTGCACGCGTGGGTCCGCCGGTTCCTCACCGAACGAGAGGTCCGGGTGAACGTGGACCGGGCCCAGATCGAGAACGCGTTCAGCTTCGCGTGGATCGCCCACCGGGACCGGCTCCAATCCATCGAGCCGAACGTCGACTACTGGCGCACGGAGCTGGACCGGGTGATCAAGGGCCGCGGGATCACGACGCTCGACGGCTACCTCGCGATCACCCGGCGGGGCCGGATCCTGCCGCTCAACGCGAGCCAGAAGGAACTCGTCTGGGGCCTGTACGAGCACTATCAACGGAGCCTCACCAAGAACGGCGCGCACGACCACTACGACCTGATCGAACTCGGCCGCGCCGAACTCGTGAGACAACCCCTCGAAACGCCGTACGCGGCGGTGGTCGTCGACGAGGTCCAGGACATCCCGCTGTGCGGCCTGCGGCTGTTACGCGAACTGGCGGGCGACGGGCCGAACAAGCTCCTGCTGGTCGGCGACGGACAGCAGCAGGTCTACCCCGGCGGCTGGCGGCTGTCCGACGCCGGCATCCCGATCCAGGGCCGCGGCGAGATCCTGAAGGTCAACTACCGCAACCGCGCCGAGGTGCTCACCTTCGCGCGGCGCTTCGACGCGACGAACCGGGTGGACGACCTCGACGGCGCGGACGGGGTCGCCCTGCGCGCGGCCGAATCCGCGAGCGCGGGCGGAACCACCGCCACCTGGCGCGGCGGCTCGCGCGATCTTCCCGACGCGCTGGTCGGCGCGGTCCGCGGGCTGCCGGTCCGCCGGGATCACTCGGCGCTGATCGTCTTCCAGCACAAGGATCTGGACCGGTGTCTCGCGATCCTGCGCGCGGCGGGGATCCCCACGCTGGCACTGGACAAGTACACCGGCGAAACCGACGGCAAGCTCAAGGTCGGCACCGTGCACCGCGCCAAGGGACTCGACTTCGAGGCCGTGCTCGTGCTGGAGAACACCCAGGAGAACGGGGCCGGGACACAGGCCGAGGAAGAACGCCGCGAGCTGCGCGGCAGGCAGCACCTGGTCGCGGCGACCCGGGCCCGCGACTTCCTCTGGTGGGGCGTGCTCGACGAACCCACCACCGAATAATTTTTTTGTCTTGACAACTTCAACCTTCGGACGGTTAGCTGAGCGCACACCGATCGAAGGGATCAAGTCATGGCCAAGTTCGCGAACGTCGACGACTACCTCGCCGCCCTGCCCGAGGGTCTGCGTGAGGTCGCCACCGCACTGCGCCCGATCGTCAACGCCGCCCTGCCGGGCTCCATCGAGGCGATGTACCACGCCTCCCCGACCTGGAGCGTGGGCGAAGCCGTGGGCAAGGGCCTCGTCTGCCTGGTGAAGGCGTACTCGTCGTACGTCACTTTCGCCCTCTGGAAGGGGCAGCTCGTCGACGACGAGTCCGGCAGGCTCGAGGCGAGCGCCCGGGAGATGGCGCACGTCAAACTGCGTTCGGTCGACGACATCGACGCCGAACTGTTCACCGGCTGGCTCAAGCAGGCACGAGACCTCGAAGCCCCAACAGCGGCACGGTGACACAATCGGCGGCGTGCCTGTGATCACCGACGAATCCCGTTGCCCGTGCGGCCTCGGCGAGCCCTACGGCGCTTGCTGCGGCCGTTTCCACCGGGGAGCCGCGACAGCGCCGACAGCCGAACTCCTGATGCGGTCGCGGTTCAGCGCGTTCGCCGTCGGCGACACCGCGTACCTCACGAAGACCTGGGATCCGACGACCAGGCCCGCGGACCTCGAACTCGACCCGGGGCAGCGCTGGACGTTCCTGGAGATCCTCGGCAAGACCGGCGGCGGCCTGCTGGAGAACGAGGGCACGGTCGAGTTCCGGGCCCACTACCGGCAGGATCGCCGGGCGGACAGCATGCACGAGAACAGCCGTTTCGTCCGCACCGGCGGGCAGTGGATCTACGTCGCGCCCGTCGCCTGACCACTGACGAACCCGGTGTAAGGGTCTGTTCTCCGCGCGAAGTGGCGGCTACTATCTCCCCCAACATTGTTAGGGAACTTTCTTAACAATTTCCGCCCAGGTCCGCCGCCGTGTGCCCAAGGAGGCGCGCTCGTGAGTTTTCGGCAGAAGAGAACCCGGATCCCGTTACTGGCCATGACCGTCACCGCGCTGGCCGCGGCGGTCTGCGGGGTGACCACCGCTCCCGCCGCCACCGGCGCGGAAGTGGCCGTCCCGCTGTCCGTCGGCGCCGCCGCGGGCAACGCCACCCCGATCCCCGGCTACGTGATCCAGTCCTCGGCACAGGTCAGCGACGACTCGGCGGTGTCGAAGCCGGGCTTCCCCACCGCCGGCTGGTACCCGGTGTCGTCGCGCTCGACCGTCTACGCCGGACTGCTGCAGAACGGCAAGTACGCCGACCCGTTCTACTCGACGAACATGAAGAACGTCCCGACGGCGCAGTTCACCGTGCCGTGGTGGTACCGCACCGACCTGAACGTCGAGGACACCTCGTCGCGGACGTACCTCGACTTCAGCGGCGTCCTCTCGAAGGCCGACGTCTGGGTCAACGGCACCAGGATCGCGACGAAGGACCAGGTCAACGGCGCCTACACCCGCCACGACCTCGACATCACCGAGCACGTCCGCCAGGGCGTCAACAGCGTCGCGTTCAAGGTGTACCCCAACGATCCCAACAACGACCTCTCGATGGGCTGGATCGACTGGGCGCAGACCCCGCCGGACCAGAACATGGGCATCGTGCGCGACGTCCTCGTCCGGCGCGGCGGCCCGGTGGCGCTGCGCAGCGCCCACGTGGTCCAGAAGCTGAACTCGGCGCTCAGCCACGCCGACCTCACGGTCAAGGCCGACGTCCGCAACGACTCGGCGAACGCGGTGCAGACCACCGTCGCCGGCACGGTCGCGGGAAAGCCGGTCAGCCAGACGGTTTCGCTGGCCGCGAAGGAACGCAAGACCGTCACCTTCCCGGTCGTCGGCCTGGACAACCCGAACGTGTGGTGGCCCGCCGGGATGGGCGGCCAGAACCGGTACGACCTCGACCTGACGGCGAGCGTCGGCGGCACGGCGTCGGACGCCTCGAAGTCGAAGTTCGGTGTCCGTGACGTCAAGGCGACGCTGAACTCCAGCGGCGGACGGCAGTACAGCGTCAACGGCAAGCCGCTGCTGATCCGCGGCGGCGGCTACACGCCGGACCTGTTCCTGCGCTGGAGCGAGACCGCGGCGGCCGACAAGCTCAAGTACGTGCTGAACCTCGGGCTCAACACGGTCCGGCTGGAAGGCCACATCGAACCGGACGAGTTCTTCGACATCGCCGACGACCTCGGCGTGCTGACCATGCCCGGCTGGGAATGCTGCGACAAGTGGGAAGGCCAGGTCAACGGCTCCGAGAAGGGCGAGCCGTGGGTCGAGTCGGACTACCCGATCGCCAAGGCGTCGATGTTCTCCGAGGCCGAGCGCCTGCGTGACCACCCGAGCGTCATCTCCTTCCACATCGGCTCCGACTTCGCGCCGGACAAGCGGATCGAGCAGGGCTACCTCGACGCGATGAAGGCCGCGGACTTCCAGCCTCCGGTGATCCCGGCGGCGTCCGCGAGGCCGTCCCCCATCACCGGTGCTTCCGGCATGAAGATGAACGGCCCGTACGACTACGTGCCGCCGGTGTACTGGTACGACAAGTCGCAGAAGGACCGTGGCGGCGCGTGGAGCTTCAACTCCGAGACCAGCGCCGGCGTCGACATCCCGACCATGGACACCCTGAAGCGGATGATGTCGGCCAGTGAGCTGGAAACGATGTGGAAGAACCCGTCGGCGGCGCAGTACCACCGCTCGTCGTCGGAGACCTTCGGCAACCTGAAGCTGTTCGGCAACGCCCTCACCAAGCGCTACGGCGCTCCGGCGGACCTGGCCGACTTCGTGCGGAAGTCGCAGCTCGCGCAGTACGAGAACGTCCGTGCGGAATTCGAGTCGCACTCCCGTAACTACACGGACTCGACCAACCCGTCGACCGGGTTGATCTACTGGATGCTCAACAGCCCGTGGACTTCTCTGCACTGGCAGCTGTTCGACGCCTACATGGACCAGAACGGCGCGTACTACGGGGCGAAGAAGGCCAACGAGCCGCTGCACATCCAGTACTCGCACGACAACCGCTCGGTCGTGGTGATCAACCAGACGTCGAACGCGGTGAGCGGGCTGACGGCGACCACGAAGCTGTACAACCTCGACGGCACCGAGAAGTACAGCAACACCAAGACCGGGCTGTCGGTCGGCGCGCTGGGCGCGAAGTCCACCGCGGTCACCGTCCCGGCGGTGAGCGGGCTGTCGACGACCTACCTGGCGAAGCTGGTGCTCACCGATTCCTCCGGCAAGGAGGTCAGCCGGAACGTGTACTGGCTCTCCACCAAGGCGGACACGCTGAACTGGGGCGGCAGCGACTGGTACTACACGCCGCAGTCGGCCTACGCCGATCTGTCCGGGCTGAAGAACCTCGGCCAGTCCGCCGTCAGCGCGACGGCGAAGTCGGTCGCCGGTTCCGACGGCACCACCACGACGACCGTGACGCTGAAGAACACCTCGGGCGGCAAACTCCCGGCGTTCTACGTCGACTCGAAGGTCGTGGACACCGCGGGCAAGCCGGTGCTCCCGGTGGAGTGGAACGACAACGCGGTGAGCCTGTGGCCGGGTGAAACGACCACGCTGACCGCGAAGTACCGCACGGCCGACCTCAAGGGCTCCAAGCCTTCGGTGCGGGTCTCGGGCTGGAACACCGGCACGCAGACCGTTCCGGCCGACGGCTCGGGCCCCGGCCCGAGCAACCCGGTCGACTACCAGGCCGAGGACGCCGCGGTCGTCCAGGGCGCGGTGGAGTCCAACCACGCCGGGTTCACCGGCAGCGGGTTCGTCAACTACGACAACGTGGCGGGCAGCTCGGTCGAGTGGACGGTGAACGTCGCGGCGGCGGGCACCTACGACGTGGTCGTCCGGTACGCCAACGGGACGACGGCGGACCGGCCGCTGGACTTCTCCGTCAACGGTTCGATCAGCGCGTCGGGTGTCGGCTTCGGCGCCACCGGGGCTTGGCCGAACTGGACGACGAGAACCGTCAAGATGACCTTGGCGGCGGGACAGAACAAGATCAAGGCGGTCGCCACCACGGCGAACGGCGGCCCCAACGTCGACAAGATCACCCTTTAGCACGGGGAGTCGCCAGAGGCCCCCTTCGCCGCCCGGCGAAGGGGGCCTTTTCCGTCACCCCGTGGGTTACGCTTTCCGGGTGACCGGACAGCGTGACCCAGGCCCGCGCCTGCGCGACCTCGCGATGCTGCGACGTGTCCGCGACCGGATCGACCGGGACTACGCCCAGCCGCTGGACGTCGAGGCGCTGGCACGCGGCGTGCACGTCTCGGCCGGGCACCTGAGCCGGGAATTCCGCGCCGCGTACGGCGAATCGCCCTACAGCTACCTGATGACCCGCCGGATCGAGCGGGCCATGATGCTGCTGCGGCGCGGGGACATGTCGGTCACCGAGGTCTGCTTCGACGTCGGTTTCTCGTCGCTGGGCACCTTCAGCACGCGGTTCTCGGAGCTGGTCGGCATCTCGCCGAGCGCCTACCGCAAGCAGGCGGCGGAAGAGGGCCGCGGTATGCCCGGCTGCGTCGTCAAACAGGTCATGCGACCGATCAGGAATAGAGAAGCGGCCTCCCGGCGCCCCGACCTACCTTGAGTCGCATGATCCTCTCGATTCACGCGTCCTTCCTCCCCGCCGACGATCTCGAGGCCGCCCTTTCCTTCTATCGCGACGTCCTGGGCTTCGAGGTGCGGGACGACGCTCCGCACCGGGTCGCCGTCGGCCCGCCGGGGCAGCCGCGGACGTCGATCGTGCTGCGTTCCCCGGCCGACGGCCCGGAGATCACCGACGAGGAACGCGCCACGATCGCCGAACTGATGGCCAAGGGCACCTACGGGGCCATCGTGCTGTCCACTTCGGACCTGATCGAGACGTTCGACCGGATCCAGGCGACCGGCGCCGATGTCGTCCAGGAGCCGATGGAACAGCCTTACGGCGTCCGCGACTGCGCCTTCCGTGACCCGGCGGGCAACCTGGTGCGTATCGAACAGCGGTAGCCGCCCCTCGATGCGCGCGCACCGAGGCCTTCGGGTGATGATGAGCGGCGTGGAGATCGCGGTAGAACTCGTGGCACTGGTGGTGGCCGTCCTCCTGGTCACCGCCGCGGCGCGGAAACTCGACTGGTCGGCACCCCTGTGCCTGATCGCGGTGGGGGTCGTCGCCTCGTACGTCCCGGGCATCCCGGAGTACGAACTGGACCCGGAAGTCGTTCTGCTGGGGCTGCTGCCCCCGCTCCTCTACGCGACCGCGATCCGCACGTCGCTGATCGACTTCCGCCGCAATCGCGGGCCGATCCTGCTGCTGTCGGTGGGGCTCGTCATCTTCACCACCGCCGCGGTCGGGGTCGTGGCGTGGCTGGTGATCCCCGATCTGCCGCTCGCCGCCGGGCTCGCGATCGGCGCGGTGGTCGCCCCGCCCGACGCGGTCGCGGCCTCCGCCGTCGCCCGCAAGGTCGGGATGCCGCGCAAGCTGACCCGGCTGCTGGAAGGCGAAAGCCTGTTCAACGACGCGGCCGCGCTGGTCGCGTTGCGGACCGCCATCGCGGCCATCGCCGGCTCGGTCAGCCTGCTTCAGGTCGGCGGGGACTTCCTGCTGGCCGCGGGCGGCGGGCTGGTGATCGGCTTCGCCGTCGGCGCGCTCGCCGCGCTCATCCGGACCCGGCTGGAGGATCCGGTCACCGACACCGCGCTTTCGCTGGTGGTCCCGTTCGTCGCCTATCTGGCCGCCGAGGCGATCCACGGTTCCGGCGTGATCTCCGTGGTCGTCGCGGGGCTGATCCTCGGGCACAAGGCGCCGAGCATGCTCTCGGGACGTTCCCGGCTGGCCAGCAGGCTGAACTGGCAGACCATCCAGTTCCTGCTGGAGAACATCGTCTTCCTGCTGATCGGGCTGCAGGTCCGCCGGATCATGACCGAGGTCGGCGACAGCGGGCTGAGCGCACTGGACCTGATCCTGATCTGCGCCGCCACGCTGGCCGCGACCATCGTCGCGCGGATCATCTGGATGGTGGGCATCGGCCTGGCGCGGCGGACGTTCCGCCGGCACGCCTGGCCGTGGCGGTACTCGGCGGTGATCGCCTGGGCGGGCATGCGCGGGGTCGTCACGCTCGCGGCGGCGTTCGTGCTGCCCGCGGACACCCCGCAGCGGGCCGTGCTGGTGCTGGTCGCGTTCGTCGTGGTGGCGGGAACGCTGCTGCTGCACGGGACGACGCTGCCGGTCCTGGTCCGCCGTCTGAAGCTGCCGCCGCCCGACCCGGCCGAGGACGCGCTGCAGGAAGCGGCCGTGCTCAACAACATGACCCGGGCCGCGCTCGACGAACTGGAGAAGATCCGGACCGTCGACGACCCGGACGACATCGTCGAACGCCTGCGCAGCCGGCTCCAGCATCGGTCGGACTCGGCTTGGGAGGAACTCGGCAGGCAGAGCACCCTGACCGAAACGCCGAGCGACGCCTACCGGCGGCTGCGGATGAGGCTGCTCGAAGTCGAGCGCGAAAAGTTCCTGGAGGCGCGGGACTCCGGGATGGCCGATGATGATGTCCTGCGGCGGATCCTCGAACGGCTCGACATCGAGGAATCCATGCTGGACAGGGAGGAGGAGACCGTGCCGGACTCCGATCGGGAACTGCGCACCCCAGCCGCGACGGCGGGATCCTGCAAACATCTGACCAAGGAGTGGCCGACCGTCGAACCCAGCTCTCCGGATGCATGCGCGATCTGCGTCGAGCACGGGATGACCTGGGTCCACCTGCGGCGATGCGTCAAATGCGGGAACGTCGCCTGTTGCGACTCCTCACCGGGCAAACACGCGACCGAGCACTTCCACGAGACGCTGCACCCGGTGATGCGCAGCCACGAGCCTGGCGAGACCTGGCGCTGGTGTTTCGTGGACAAACAGCTCGGCTGACTCGGTATCGTCCGGGGCATGAGCACGCCTGAGCAGGAAGTCGAATACCGCCAGCACCGGTTCTCTCCCCCGCCCGGCGCGACCGAGATCTTCCTTGTCCGCCACGGTGAATCGGCCCCGGCGAAGGGCAGCGATCCCTTCGACCTCGTCGACGGGCAGGCCGATCCGGACCTCGCGCCGGAGGGCCGGGACCACGCCGAACGGGTCGGCCGCCGCCTGGCGGACGAGCGGATCACCGCGCTGTACGTGACGACGCTGCGCCGGACGTCGCAGACCGCGGCACCGCTGGCGGCGAAGCTCGGGCTGACGCCGGAGG
Organism: Amycolatopsis azurea DSM 43854; assembly: GCF_001995215.1. Lineage (GTDB taxonomy): Bacteria > Actinomycetota > Actinomycetes > Mycobacteriales > Pseudonocardiaceae > Amycolatopsis > Amycolatopsis azurea. Next base: position 373,648 of record NZ_MUXN01000011.1, on the reverse strand, counting down.
TCGAAGCCGACCTGCGGGAGATCCACCTCGGCGACTGGGAGAACGGGCTCTTCCGGCGCTACACCCACGAAGGTCACCCGATCGTCGAACAGCTGTGGCGGGAACAGCGCTGGGACGTCATCCCCGGCGCGGAGTCGATGGAGTCGTTCGGCGGCCGGATCAAGGCGGCCATCGGCAGGCTCGCGGCGGCCAACCCGGACCGCCGGATCGCCGTGTTCACCCACGGCGGTGTCATCGGCGAGGTCTTCGCCCAGGCCAGTGCCGCCGGAAACCGATTCGCGTTCCTCGGCGTGGACAACGGCTCGATCTCGCATCTGGTGGTGTCGGGCGACAACTGGATGGTGCGACGGTTCAACGACACGTCGCATCTTCAGTCGCCTTTCGGCTGATCCGGCCTGCCGCGACCAGGTGCACGACGACCAGGACCGCGACGGCCTCCGCCGCCAGCAGCCCGATGAGCACGAGCACCTGGGTCACCCCGGCCTGCAAGGGCCCGGCGCCACCGAGGAGGACACCGACGTAGGCGCCGGGCAGGGTCACCAGGCCGACCGTCCGCGTCTGGTCGAGCGCGGGGATCAGCGCCTGCCCCGCGGAGGGGCGGCAGATCTCCAGCGCGGCCGGGCGCCGGAGGAAACCCAGCGCCAGTGCGGCTTCGTACTCGCCGTGCCGGGACACGAGTTCGTCCAGGGCACGCCTCGCCGCCTGGGAGGTCGCGGACATCGCGCCGCCGATGACGATCCCGGCGATCGGCACGATCGCGATGGGCCGCCACGGGACCACCCCGGTCGCGAGCACGAGCGTCAGCACCGGCACCACACCGGACGCGATGGCGAGCGCGACCCACGCGAGATCCTTGGCCACACCGATCCGGCGTGCGGAGGTGACGGCCGCGATCGCGAACATCAGCAGCACGAAACCGCCGGTCAGCCAGCCCGATTTCAGGATTCCGACGATCACCAGCGACACGGCGGCGAGCTGCACGACGGCTCGCGCGGCCGCGAACAGCACCGCGTTGCCCTGCCCCAGCTGTCCGAACCGCACCACGGCCGCGCCGAAGATCGTCAGCAGGGCCAGGACCACGGCGAGCATCGGGCCGAAAGCGATCGCACCATCCGTCACGCGGACGATCCTGCCGTCTAGGACGTGCAGGTCACCGGCGCGCCCGGTGCGGGGGCGGTGCGGTCGCTGACGACCTCGCCGTCGACGAGGATCCGGCACCGCAACGCGCCGCTGCCCGAACCCTGCGCGGAGAGGCTGTAGAACTCGTCGCGGCCTTCCTGGCCCGTGCGCTCGAAAGTGGTGCTCCACGGCGTCAGCACGTCGGTCTTCTGCATCAGCTCCGAGCCCTGCGCGACATAGGTGACGTTCTGAGCGCCCTTCGCGCCGGAAAGTTCGTAGACGACCAGGTGGGTCACGGTGCGCACGGCGGCCGCGGCCTGCTCGACCTGTTCCACCGGCGGCGCGGGCGGGTTCTGCACCGGCCGCGAAGCCTTCGGCAGCACGTAACCGGTCAGGGTGACGGCGACGGCCATCACCCCCAGCACGACCACGATGGTCCCGAGCGGCTTCAGCCTGCCCGGGGCTCCCTGTCCCGGCGCCGATGCCGGAGGGGTCGCGGTGGGAACACCCATGGAGAGGTCTTCTCTCGTCCGAGCGCACTTCCGTCGAGTGCGTCGACTACTTCTCGTCGGAAGGTGACTCCGCGTTAGCCGTTATCGGGAAGAAACCCGATATTCACCCTTTTGGGTGTCCCGATGAGCGAAGACCGCCTGGTCATAGAGCGGTTGGCGTAAACACAGTGAGCCGAATAGCTCACTTTGAGTGATCCGGCCTCAGTCGACGAGATCCGCGTCGGCGAGCAGGCCGAGCATCCGCCTGCCCGCCGGCGGGCAGAGGTGGGCGTCGGCCGAAGACAACCAGGCGGACTCGGCGATCTCACGGCCGGGCGCGGGCTCACCACGATGGTCGGCGGTGTAACAGGTCATCCGGACGCGACGGCCGTCCGCGTAGCCGTCGGCCTGCTCGTTCAACACCGCGAAGAAGCGGAAACTCTGAGGGTCGAGCTCGACACCGAGTTCCTCCCTGATCTCCCGGCACAATCCACCGACGTCGCCTTCCCCCGGCTCACGCTTGCCTCCGGGCAAGTAGAACTTGGCCTTCCCCTCGGTCCGCACGGACAGCAGACGGCGGTCGCGGACGTGGATCCAGGCCAGTGAATCGATCTCGGCGTCGGGCACGGCCTGATTCTGTCGTAGGCCGGGGGCATCATGGCAACCGTGTATCGGGAGACGACGGCACCCGGCGAGCTGCGGGACGTGGTGCGCTGCCTGTGGGAGGACGCGGGCGAGGCACCGAAGCGGATCGTGCCCGACGGCTGCGTCGACCTGGTGGAATGCGGCGGCGAGGTGTTCGTCGCGGGGCCGGACACCACGGCGTGGACCTGGGAGACGCCGCCCGACGCCCGGGCTTCCGGCGTGCGGTTCGCCCCCGGCAGGGCGCGCGACGTCCTGGGGCTGGGCGCCGACGAACTGCGGGACCAGCGCGTCCCCCTCGGCGACCTCTGGGGAAGGGAAGGCGAACTGCTGGCCGAGCGGGTGCTCTGTGGCGGCGTTTCGCTGACCGACGTCGTCACGCGACGCCGGTCCGACGGCGCCGACCGGGAGATTTCGGAGCTGATCACCAGGCTCGACAGTGGTGTTCCCCGGGTTTCCGCCGCGCTGGGCCGGTTCGCGACCGGGGAAAGGCAGCTGCGGCGGCGGTTCACCCTCGCGGTCGGCTACGGCCCGGCGACCTACCTGCGGGTCACCCGGTTCCAGCGCGCCATCGGCCTCGCGCCCACGGCGCCGGATCTCGCCTCGCTGGCGGTCTCGGCAGGCTACGCCGATCAGGCCCACCTGAGCCGGGACTGCCGGGAGTTCGCCGGGATTCAGGCGAGGGAGTTCTTCCGCGCCAAGAAGTGCGCTATGTCCATTGTGGACCGGTAAAGGGCACGGTAGTGCGGATAGAACTCGTCGTAGACGTCGGCGTCCGCACCGGGACGGACGACCTCGGCGACCGGGTTCCAGGCTTCGACATCCGGCTCCAACCCCAGGGCGACGGACGCGAGAACGGCGTCACCGAACGCCGCGCCGACGGTTTCCACGGGAATCTCCTGGTCGATCCGCGCGACGTCGCTGACGATTTGCGTCCACACCCCGCCCTGCGTCCCGCCTCCGACGGCGACGAACCGGCGCGTGCCGCCGCCGGCCTCACGCATGGCTTCGAGGTTGTGCCGCACCCCGTAGGCCGTGCCTTCCAGTGCCGCGCGGTACAGCTCGGCACTGCCATGGGAAGTGGTGAGCCCGGCGATGACGCCGCGCGCGTCCGGATCCGGTATCGGTGTCCGTTCTCCGGCGAAGTACGGCAGCATCAGCAATCCACGGCTGCCCGCGGGGACCTCGCCCGCCGCCGCGGCCAGTTCCCCGAACTCGCCATCGACGAGTTCCCGCAGCCAGTCGGTGATCGCGCCGGACGTGGCCATCCCCGCCGCGAGTGAATAGGTGTCCGGGAACGCGCCCCTGGTCGTCCACAGCCCCGGTCCGGGGCGGGGGTCGGAGAGCACCTGGATCAGGAACATCGTGGTGCCGTACATGAGCATCGTGTCCCCGGGCGCGGTGACCCCGGCGCTCGTCGCCTCCGCCCAGGCGTCCACCGTTCCCGCCGTCACCGGGATTCCTTGCGGCAGGCCGGTTTCCGCGGCCGCCCCGGCGGTGACCGAACCGACCACCTCGGTCGGCCACGCGAGCCTGGGCAGTTCGACGCCGGGGGCGATCGCGGCGACCCGGTCCGGCGCCCACCGGGCCTCGCGCAGGTCGTACATCGGGTCGCATTGGCTCGCGGAATGATGGTCGAGAACGTATTCGCCGGTCAGCCTCAGCACAAGGAACGAACTCGCCATCAAGAACAGCTCCGCGCGTTCGAACACGTCCGGCTCGTTCTTGGCCAGCCACCGCCATTTCGGCCCGACGGCCTGCGAGCCGAGCGCGCTCCCGCCACGCTCCACAATGGATTCTTCGCCGAATTCCCGGTTGAGTTCACGGATTTCGTCGAACGCGCGGGTGTCGACGCCGTAAAGAATCGCCGGACGCAGCGGTTTCCCGGAAGCGTCCGCGGGCAGGAGCACCGGTCCGATTCCGCTGACCGACACTCCGATGATGGGATGATCCCCGGCGGCCGCCGAAAGTTCCCTTGTCAGTACCAGGAAGTCCTGCCACCAAACGGTTTCGGCGTCATGCTCGAACCAGCCCGGACGGGGCCGTGAGGTATCGTGTCGCCGGGATGCTCGCGCCGCCACGGCGCCCCGGGAATCGACGAGGACGCCTTTGGAACTCGAGGTGCCGATGTCGATGCCGAGCACCAGGCCCGGTTCGCCCACGACACCCCCGAACTTTCCAGCACCCGAACTTTCCAGCGCGAGTAGCGCGATCAGCGGATGGTAACGATTGTCGGTCAAGCTATTCTTCCCGTGCGAAGGTGTCAAGACACCTGCAGAAGGGGAGGTCACGGTGGCCACCATCAACGACGTGGCGGCGAAGGCCGGGGTTTCGACGGCGACCGTGTCGAGGACGCTCAACGGTAAGTCCACTGTGGACCCGGTGCTCGCGGCGCGGGTACAGGCCGCCGCCGCGGAATTGGGATATCACCCGAACGGGCTGGCGCGAAATCTGCGCCGTCAGGAAACCGCGGTTCTCGCGCTCATCATCTCCGACGTGGAGAACCCGTTCTTCACCGCGATCGCCCGCGGCGTGGAGGACATCGCGCAGACCGCGGGCTACTCGGTGGTGCTGTGCAACGCCGACGACAACGAGGAGAAGGAGCGGCGCTACATCGACGTCGCCCTCCAGGAGCGGGTCGCCGGCGTGGTGCTCTCCCCCACCGGCCGAGCCACCAACGTCGACCGGCTGACCGAACGCGGCACGCCCGTGGTCGCCGTCGACCGGCCGCTGCTGGAGAACACCGGGGACCAGGTGCTGGTCGACACCCGGCTGGCCGCCCAGGAGGCGACACGGCATCTGCTCGACGGCGGATACCGGCGGGTCGCCTGCGTCAGCGGTCCGCCCGGGGTGCGCACGGCCGAGGACCGGCTGGCCGGCTACACCGACGCCGTCGGCGTGGAGAACGCGCTCACGCGGCGCGCCGAGTTCCGCGCCGAGGGCGGCAGGCTCGCCGCGCTCAGCCTGCTCGACGAGCCCGAGCCGCCGGACGCGCTGCTGGTCGGCAACAGCACGATGGCGATCGGCGTCTTGGAGGCGCTGGCCTCGCGCGGCCTGCGATCGGGACAGGACGTGGGGATCGTGTCGTTCGACGACGCGCCGTGGACGACGCTGATCGATCCGCCGCTGACGGTGGTCGCCCAGCCCGCGAACGAGGTGGGCAGGGTCGCCGCCGAGCTGCTCTTGGCCCGGATCGGCGACAGCACCCGCAAGGCCACGACGACCACGCTTCAGGCGAAGCTGATCGTGCGCCGCAGTTCGCGGCGCGACTGACCCCGGAGATCCCAGGTGCACGACGTGCCTGGGCGACCGGTTCACACCGGCCGCCCAGGAACGCCCCACCCCCTTGTTCCCCCAAGCCGGCCCCACACCAGCCGGGTTCTCCGAAGCGGTGGGAAGAAATCGATTACCTTTCGGAAGGTAAGTTCCCGTATACGACCTGTCAAGCCGAATACCTGGACAAGCTCGCCCGATCCGGGCACACTGTTGCGATATTGCCTACTGCGCGTGTGTGATTCCGTGCACTCTGTGTTCGTCTCTGGTGAATTCCCCCACGAAACCGAGATGAGACCGCACGAACCCGCACAGACGAGTTACTCTAGGCGCTATGTCGATAGCGCTCGAGAACGTCCTCGCCAAGGCGGGCCTGAAGGTCGACGCCGACGAGTTCCTGACTCTCGTCGAGGACGCGGCGCGGAGGCTCTCCCCGCCGAACCCCGATCCGTCGCACTACTTCTCGGCCGACCAGCGGGCCGCGCTCACCGATGTCGGCCTGGACCTGTCCCCCCGCAGCGAGGACGAACCGGACTTCCGTGCCCGCACGGTCGCCGCGCACGCCGTGCTCGCCGATTCCGCGCTGAGCGTGCTGGAAGCGGCGAAAGCCCTCGGCGTGGACGACAGCCGCATCCGCCACCGCCTGAAGGAAGGCAGGCTCACCGGCTGGAAGGACCAGGGCTGGCGGCTGCCCGCCTGGCAGTTCACCGGCTCCGGGGTGCTGCCCGGCCTGGAGGTCGTGCTGCGCGCCGTCCCCGAAGACCAGCCCGCGCTGGTCGTCGCCGCGTTCATGAGCACCCCGCAGTCCGATCTGGTGATCAACGACCACCCCGCCACTCCCCGCCAATGGCTGCTCTCCGGCGGCGACCCCGAACATGTTGCAAGACTGGTGGCCACGCTCGGCCTCCCGTTCTAAGGTGTTCTGCCCGACGACGGAAAATTTCAGTCGGGGGTAGGCCGTAGGCTGACCCCATCGAGCAAGATCACCCGACAAGGACGGACGACTCCCGAGGTATGGCCCGGCTCCCCCTGCCGCCTGCGCGCTCTGTCCTGGTCAAGGAGCTGCACCGCACCAACGACGTGGTGACGGTGCACCCCGGTACCAGGCTGGTCAGGATCTTCACCGCGCACGGCAACCACCCCCAGCAGTGGAATTCGTTCCGCTACAGCGGCCCGCTCCCGCACGGCCGTTTCGACCCGCAGACACCGGGTCGCGGCGGACACCCGGTCACCGACCCCGGGAACGGCGTCCTGTACTTCGGCCTCACCGTGCGCACCAGCATCGCGGAGGTCTTCCAGACCACGTCGACGGTCGACCGCAAATCCCGCGGCCCGCGCCTGGTCGTCGTCCGGCCGACCCGCACGCTGCGGCTGCTCGACCTCGCCGGCCTGTGGCCGACCCGCGTCGGCGCCTCTCAGGAGATCTCCAGCGGCCCGAAGAAGATCACCCAGGCCTGGGCGCGTGCCATCCGCGCTGCCTTCGGCGACCTCGACGGCGTCTGGTACCGGTCTTCCATGGACTCCGGCGGGCCCGCGCTCGCGTTGTGGGACCCGCCCGCCGGGAACTCGCTGCCGGTCGCGCCGGACGTCCTTCTCCCCCTGGACCACCCGGGGCTCGACGTCCCGCTGGGCCGGGTGTGCGAGGAACTGAACTACACGCTTCTGTCGTGAGTGGTAAGTCGCGTTAGAACGCGACCGGTATTTACCTGCCCGCGCCTGAACTGCGCGAGGGTGGCGGTTCGATGGTTGCCCAGCCTCGGATCTTGATCAACGAGACCGAGCGTGGAGGATCTGGGACGTTCACCGTCCCAAATCCTCCACACACGACCGACGGCACACCAATCGGCAGGTAAGTACGAGTCGTGAGAACCGTCTTCACCACTCATGAGACTCAGAGGTGCCGGCCCCACCACTCCAGCACGGCGTCGAATCGCTGCACCCGGTGCCGAGGCTGCCCCGAACGCGTGAGTTCGTGCCCCTCGCCGGGGAACAGCAGGAATTCCGCCGCGACGCCGTTCTGCCGCAGCGCCACGTACATCCGCTGCGCCTGCTCCAGCGGGCATCGCCAGTCCTGCTCGGAATGCGCGACCATGAACGGGATGTCGATCTTCCCCGCGTAGTACAGCGGGCTGCGCTTGCGCCGCTCTTCGAGGTCTTCGCCGACATAACCGTCGGCGAAGAACCAGCCGATGTCGGAACTGCCGACGAACGAGTCCCAGGCGTTGACCGCGCGCTCGCTCCACGCCGCGCGGAACCGGCCGCCGTGGTGCGCGGCGAGCCAGCTGGTCATGAAGCCACCGTACGAACCGCCCATCACCCCGACGCGATCACTGTCCAAATCGGACAGTTTCAGCGCTTCGTCCAGCAGTGCCAGCAGATCGTCCGCGTCGACGGTGCCGAGGCCGTGGATGATGCTGCGACCGTGGCTCTCCCCGTAGCCCGCGGAACCGCGCGGATTCCCCAGAATCACCGCGTAGCCCGCGTCGGCGAGCACCTGCGCCTCGTCGAACACCTTCCATTCGTAGGGCGCGAACGGTCCGCCGTGGATCATCAGGACCACGGGATGCGGCCCCTCGCCCTCGGGCCGGACGACCCAGCCGTGCACCGGATAGCCGTCCGGCGCGGTCGTGTTCAGCTCGTCCAGCGGCCGGATGCCCTTGTCCCGCAACGCCTTCGAGTAATCGGTGAGCACGCTGGGCTTCTCGTCCGACAGCAGGACGACGTCGCCGGAGCTCTCGGGCGTCCCGATCACCGCGGCGATCCGGCTGCCGTCGACGACGAACGACTTCACCGCGGCGAGTTCGCCGGCCAGGCAGCGCAACGACTCAAGTTCGGCCAGTTCGCCGTCGAGCGGCACGGCGCGCAACTCGGCGGCACCGCGGGTGCGGACGACGACGAGGGCCTCGTCGCCGAGCACGACCGGAGGCCCGGCCGCGATGTCGCAGTCCACCGTTTCGACGGCGGTCAGCCGGCGCGCGGCCGAGGGCTCGTCACCGGGAGGCCACGGCGCGCGCCAGAGTCCGGTGTTGCGGGCGATCTCCTCCTGGCCCGGGAATTCGGTGCCGTAGAACAGGATCGACCCGTCCGGCGCGGTGACCGGTTTGGCCGCGGTGCCCCGGGTCCGGATCAGCAGCCGGGGTTCGCCACCCTCGGCGGGTACGGCGTAGACGTCCGTGCGGACGGTGTCCTCCGCGGCCCAGTCGCGAGGCGCGACGAACAGGACGGACTCGCCGTCGGCCGTCCACGAAGGATGCTCGACGTCGACCCGGTCGTCGGTCAGCGGCGTGAGTTCGGCGGGCTCGGCCTCGTCGAGCGCGGCGACCGCGTCCACGACGAACAGACGCTGTGGACGGTCGTTGAGGAAGCCGACGTCGTCGACACGATAGAAGAGGTTCGTGATGTGCCGCGGGGCTTCTTCGCTCGGCTCCGGGGTTTCGCCGTCCGCGTTCTCCGTGCCGTAGCGGCCCGGCTCGGGCACGCGCGCGACGAAGGTGATCCGGCGGGAATCCGGCGCCCAGACCGGGGCGCCCGCGCCGAGGGGCAGGTCGGTGATCCGCTTCGCGTCACCCCCGACCGCGGCGATCACGTGCACCTGCGGCTTGGCCTGGCGCCCGGAGCCCTCCCCCGCCCGGAGGAAGGCGACCCACCGGCCGTCCGGGGAGATGACGGGGGCGGAGTCCTTGGTCCCGTGGGTCCACGGCCCTTCCCCGCCACCGTCGAGGTCGACCCTGCGCAGGCCGCCGCGGTAGCTGTTCGTCTTCAGATCGGGCCTGCTCACCGCGGTGAGCAGCAGGTCGCCGCGCAGCGCGGGGATGCCGGGGACCGTCAGGGCTTCGATGTCAACGGGACGCACGGCCCCGACGGTACCCGATCCTTAGCAGGTCTAACTACTGATTGAAGACTCCTGATCAGCGGCCTCGTCCTTCTTCGCCTTCGCGAGGCTGGCCAGCGTCGTCACGGTCAGGACCACGACGATGACGCCCAGGGAGACCCAGTTGTTGATGTCCAGCCAGTCCGGCACGACGTGGTACTCGTGCAGCGCGTGCAGGAACAGCTTGGCGCCGATGAAGGCGAGGATCACCGCGAGGCCGTAGGACAGGTACACCAGCTTGGTGACCAGGCCACCGAGCAGGAAGTACAGCTGGCGCAGGCCCATCAGCGCGAACGCGTTGGCGGTGAAGACCAGGAAGGCCTCCTGCGTGATGCCGAAGATCGCCGGGATCGAGTCGACGGCGAACAGCAGGTCCGCGCTGCCGATCGCGACGATCACCAGGAACATCGGGGTGATCCAGCGCTTGCCGTCCTTCTTCACGAAGGATTTGTGCCCGTGCCACTCGTTGGTGACCGGGAAGAGTTTGCGCACCCAGCGGGTGAGCGCGTTCTCCTCGTATTCCTCTTCTTCGTCCTTGTTGCGGACCATGCTGATCGCGGTCCAGATGAGAACGGCGCCGAAGAGGAAGAAGACCCAGACGAACTGCGCGATCAGCGCGGCGCCCACGGCGATGAACACGCTGCGCATGGCGAGCGCGAGCAGGATGCCGATCAGCAGCACGCGGTGCTGGTGGATCGCGGGCACCTTGAACGACGTCATGATGATCATGAAGATGAACAGATTGTCGACGCTCAGCGAGTACTCGGTGATGTACCCGGTGAAGAACTCGACTCCCGGGTCGTGTCCCCCGAAGACCCAGACACCGATGCCGAAGGCGACGGCCACGGCGACGTAGAAGATGACCCACCGGGCGGCTTCACCGGTGGTGACCTCGTGCGGCTTGCGGTCGACGATGACCAGGTCGAGCGCGATCAGCGCGAGCAGACCACCGACCGTGGCGATCCATAGCCACAGGGGAACAGACATGTAACCAACCCTCCGGATAGTGCACAGCAGCAACTAACCGGAGGTCTCTTCCGCCGGTACGAAACCGGCCGACGGTGCCGGGGGCCTGTGAAGACCACCGTGCTGACGACACCGCCGCGAAGGAATACTCCCCTCACAGCTGGTCCAGTTTGACCTGTCTGTACGCATGACGCCAGTTAAGGTTGCCCTTGTCACCAAGATGGTCGCGTAACTCCCGTCACACTGACCTCTTCTCGCTCCTTGAGTACCCGTTCTGATGGCGTGGCAACCCACGCTTGTGTGGTCCGTGTGTGCTGAGGAAGCGACTCTCAGGTTCGGTGAAATACGGTCATTCCGTGCCCCGAATCCCGCTCCCTCGTACGCGAGGCGCGAAGCTCACCGCGCTCGCCGCGGTCGTGGTGGTCCTGGCCGCCGCGGCCGTCGTGTGGACGAACAGCGAACCCGCGCCGTCCGCGGTCAAAACCCAGGAAGCGACCCTCGACCTGCCCGAATCCCCGGGTTCGTCCGAGGTCGTCAAGATCGACACGACCACGTATCTCCCCGAGCGGACCCCTGCTCCGGCCGTACTGCTCGCCCACGGTTTCGGCGGTGACAAGAACAGTGTCGCCACCGAGGCCCGCGAACTCGCCGAAAAGGGCTTCGTCGTGCTCGCCTGGTCCGCGCGCGGCTTCGGCCGCAGCACCGGGAAGATCGCGCTGAACGACCCCGACCGCGAGGTCGCCGACGCCCGGAAGCTGATCGACGACCTGGCCTCGCGGCCCGAGGTACTCAGCGAGAACGGCGATCCGAAGGTGGCCGTGTCCGGCGCTTCGTACGGCGGTGCGCTGTCCCTGCTGCTCGCGGGGACCGACAAGCGGGTCGACGCGATCGCGCCGGTCATCACCTACAACGACCTCGCGCAGGGCCTCGTCCCGAACGCCGCCTCGGCCGCGCCCTCGACGGCGACCACTCCCGCCGCCGGCGCGTACACCGCGGACGGTGTCTTCAAGAGGTCGTGGGCGGGCATCTTCTTCTCGGCCGGTTCCGGCGCGGCGCAGAGCGGCTCCCCCGCCAACGACGCGCCCGAAGCCGGTGACGCGACGAGTGAATCCGGCGCGTCGCAGGGCACGGGCGCGGCGGGTGCCGCGGCGCAGTCCCTGCCGACCGGCGGCCCGAACGGGCAGCGGCCGCCGTCCGGACCGGCCGACCCTTGTGGACGGTTCACCGCCGACGTCTGCCAGGCCTACACCGAACTCGCCACCACCGGCAAGGCCAGCCAGAAGACCGTCGACCTGCTCCGCCGCGTCTCCCCCGCGTCCGTGGCGGACAAGATCACCGTGCCGACCCTGCTGGTGCAGGGCGAAAGCGACACTCTGTTCGGTTTGGACCAGTCCGACGCGACCGCCCGGCAGATCGCCGCGGCGGGCGGCAAGGTCCGCACGGTCTGGTACACCGGCGGCCACGACGGCGGGAAACCCGGGCAGAAGCTGCGGGCGCAGATCGCCGACTTCCTCAAGTTCTCCCTCACCGGGCAGGGCACCGATCCCGGCACCGGCTTCAGCTACGACATCCAGGGCACTCTGCGGGCCAACGGTGCCCCTTCGGTCCGGACCGTCACGGCGCCGGCGTACCCGGGAGCCACCGGGGACGCCACCGAACGGCGGCAGTTCACGTTGGAGGGACCGGCCCAGCCGGTCGTCCGGCCCGCGGGCGGCAACCCCGCCGCAGTGAGCGGGATCCCCGGACTGAACGGTGCGGTGGCGGGCTCGTCCCGGCTGTCCGGACTGTTCAGTGTGGACCCGCCCGGCCAGGCGGCGCAGTTCGCGACGCGACCGCTCGACGCGCAGACGATCGTGGCCGGTTCGTCCACCGTCCGCCTGCGGGTCTCGGCGGTTCCGTCCGCGGCAGCCCCACAGAAGGAAGCCGTCCTGTTCGCGAAGCTCTACGACGTCAACTCGGAAGGTGTCCGCACGCTTCCGGCCAACGCCGTCGCGCCCTTCCGCGTTTCCGGACTGCCCGCCGACGGCGGCCCGGTCGAGGTGACGGTGACCCTGCCGGGCATCGTGCGGCCGCTGGACGCGGGGCACACGCTCCGGCTGGTCGTCGGCACGACGGACCAGGCGTTCGCGACGCCGGTCGAACCGGCGGTGTTCCGCGTCGAACTGGCGGACGGCGGACAGCTCGGTGTCCCGGTCGTCCACGGCACTTCGGTCGGCGCGGGCGCACCCACCGCGCAGCTGCTCGGGATCGGCGGAACGCTGCTCGCGGGTATCGCGATCACGGTGATCGCCGCGTTCCGCCGCCGTCGCGCGCACGACGTCGACGAGAGCCTGGCGAAGACGCCGTTGGTGATCGAAGGACTGCGCAAGGCCTACGCGGGCGGCTTCGTCGCGGTGAAGGACCTGTCGTTCCGGGTCGAACCCGGTCAGGTGCTCGGCCTGCTCGGGCCGAACGGCGCGGGCAAGACGACGACCCTGCGCATGCTGATGGGACTCATCACGCCGACGGCGGGCACCATCCGGGTGTTCGGTCACCTGATCGCGCCCGGCGCGCCGGTGCTGTCCCGGATCGGCTCCTTTGTGGAGGGTTCGGGCTTCCTGCCGCACCTGTCCGGCAAGGAAAACCTGGAACTGTACTGGGCGAGCACGGGCCGTCCCAAGGACAAGGCGCATTTCGCCGAGGCGCTGGAGATCGCCGGGCTCGGCGACGCGGTGAACCGGCGGGTCCGCACCTACAGCCAGGGCATGCGGCAGCGGCTCGCGATCGCGCAGGCGATGCTCGGCCTGCCGGAGCTCATGGTGCTCGACGAACCGACCAACGGGCTCGACCCGCCACAGATCCACCAGATGCGCGAGGTGCTCCAGCGCTACGCGGCGACCGGACGCACCGTGGTGGTGTCGAGCCACCTGCTGGCCGAGGTCGAGCAGACCTGTACGCACGTGGTCGTGATGCACCGCGGCATGCTGGTCGCCTCGGGCGAGGTCGGCGAACTGGCCGCGTCCAGCGGCGAGGCGACGTTCCGGGTCGACAAGCCCGCCGAAGCGGCCGAAGCGCTGCGGAAGGTCGGCGGCGTCTCCGGCGTCGACGTCGACGGGGAGCTGGTCCACGCGGATCTCGACGGTCTCGCCCGCGCCGAAGCGGTCGCCGCCCTCGTGCGGGCCGGGGTCGCGGTCGAGCAGGCCGGGCCGCGGCGCCGTCTGGAAGACGCGTTCCTGCAGCTGGTCGGAGAGGACTCGAAGGGTGAGTAAGACCAATGGTTCCGGCCCGGCTACCCGGGCGGATCACGGCGTGCACACCGATCCGGCGGCGCTGCTGGAGCTGACCGAGGTCGCGTCGCACGAACGGACCGAGGTCGGTCCGGACGGGGCGGTGGCGGGCTACCGCGCCGACCGGACGCTGCGGCTCGGCGTCGAGCTGAAGCGGCAGCTCAAACGGCGGCGGACCCAGCTGATGCTGGGGTTCGTCGCGCTGCTGCCGTTCGTCCTGGTGATCGCGTTCGAGATCGGGCAGGCCAACCCGAACCGCCGCAGCGGCGGGTTCGTCGACCTTGCCACCGCGAGCGCGCCGAACTTCGTGGTGCTCGCGCTGTTCGTCTCCGGCACGTTCCTGCTCCCGATGATCGTGGCGCTGTTCTACGGCGACACGATCGCGAGCGAGGCGTCGTGGTCGAGCCTGAAGTACCTGCTCGCGATGCCGGTCCCCCGGCACCGGGTGCTGCGGCAGAAGGCGATCGTCTCCGGGATCCTGTCCGCGGCCGCGCTGATCCTGTTGCCGCTGGTGTCGCTGGTGGTGGGCGTCATCTGGTACGGCGCGGGCGACGCGATCAGCCCGACCGGGGACGCGGTGTCGTTCAGCGACAGCCTCGTCGCCATGGGGCTGGCCACGATCTACATCATCCTGCAGCTGGCGTGGGTGGCGGGCCTGGCGATGCTGCTCTCGGTCGCCACCGACGCCCCACTGGGTGCCGTCGGCGGCGCGGTCATCGTCGCCATCGTTTCGCAGATCCTCGACCAGATCACCGCCCTGGAAGGGCTTCGGGACTATCTACCGACGCATTTCGCGTTCTCGTGGATGGATCTCATCTCGACCGACATCGACTGGACGAACATGGCCAACGGGATGTTGTCGGCGGCGCTGTACGGCACGGTGTTCTTCCTGCTGGCGGGCCGCCGGTTCGCGACGAAGGACATCACCAGCTGAGAGCGTTTCCGCGCCGGAAAATCACCGGGGTCCACCGGGAAGACGAAATATTCTTCCCAGGTGGGCCCCGGTTTTCACTGGCCGTGGCGACCTTCACCCATTAGCGGCGGTAATCGGTGTTTCATGCGCATGCGACCATTGATTTTTCCGATCATCGACTCATTGGGTGAAAAGTTCGCATTCACCTTCGGCACTCCCTGAGAAATCCTTATCTTCAGGGGAAAGAAGCCGAACCGAGCAGAAAGCGGGGACGTGACCATGACCCAGTCACTCGAGATCCCGGTGCAGGAATTCACCCTTGCTTGGACGATGACCGCCGACAAGGGCGGCAGGGTGGGCTTCGCCGCCTCGGGTCAGGTGACGCTTCTCGACAACAAGCGCTTCTACAAGATCGACGGGGTCCTCTACATCTCCGAGGGCAGCGCCTACTGCCGCGACATCGGCAACCCGCATCTGTTCGTCCGCCGCAACGGCGTCGAGGAAAGCGGCAGGCAGTGGGGCTGGGAGACCATCTGCACCCGCAAGTCGTGCAGCAGGCTGTGCGCGATGGACGCGTACTTCGTCCGCACCGGCTACTGGGCGCCCGCCGACAAGGCCATCCAGCTGAGCATCGGCGCCGAGTCCGGCTGGAACCGCAAGCGGTCCTACAGCCCGACGATCACCGTGCGCCTCGACGACTGAGCGGTCCACTGTAGATCTCCGCCGGCTCGGGTACGGTCGGGCGCATGGCCACCTCCTCGATCCGAGTGGACGACGAAGGCGGGATCGCCGTCGTCACCCTCCAGCACGGCAAGGCGAACACTCTCGACACCGAGTTCTGCCAGGAGCTGGCGGTCCGGCTCGAAGACGTCCAGCTGGGCGGTTGTCGTGGTGTCGTGCTGACCGGCACCGGCGGCATCTTCTCGGCGGGCGTCGACCTGCGGCGGGTGCACGACGGCGGCGCGGGCTACGTCGAGGACTTCCTGCCCGCGCTGTCGGACGCGTTCCTGTCGGTGTTCGGGTTCCCCGGTCCGGTGGTCGCGGCCGTCAACGGGCACGCGATCGCCGGCGGGGCGGTGCTGGCCGCCGCCTGCGACCGGCGCGTCCTCGCCGACGGCCCGAGCCGGATCGGGATCACCGAACTGCTCGTCGGCGTGCCGTTCCCGTTGGCGGCACTGGAGATCCTGCGGTCCGGGTTCGGCGCCGACGTCCTGGCCGAACTCGCGTTCCTCGGCGAGACCCACCTGCCGGGCGACGCGCTCCGGCTCGGCCTAGTGAACGAGGTGACCGAGCCCGAAAACGTCGTGGGGCGGGCGGTGGAGGTGGCCAGGAAGCTCGCCGAGATCCCCACCGCCGCGTACGCGCACACGAAGGCGCAGCTGCACCGGCCGTTCCACGAGCGGATCGCCGAACACCGCACCGGCGACGACGCCCACGTCCTCGAACTGTGGAGCTCCCCCGAGGCGCTCGCGGCCATCAAGGCCTACGTCGACAGGGTGCTCCGCCGCCCGGCCTGAGGTGTCCCGATGATCGGGACACCGTCCGGATAGGCGATTGCCCACCGGCGGGGACTCTGTGAGTATCCGACCGCTCAACAGGTCCCGATGGGGAGGGCATGGATGCGGAAGCTCACGGCCGCGTGGTCGGTTCTGGCGACAACCGTTCTCGCACTGGCCGGGTTGACCCCGGCCGCGCAGGCGGCACCCGACGACGTCAAGGACGCGCTCGGGCGCATCCCGGGCCTGACGGTCGTCTCGGAGAATCCGGCGCCGACCGGGTACCGGTTCTTCAAACTCACCTACGCCCAGCCCGTCGACCACCGCAGGCCGGGCGCGGGCACCTTCCAGCAGCGATTCACGTTGCTGCACAAGGAATTCCGCTCGCCGACCGTGGCTTACACGAGCGGGTACAACGTGGGGGAATCGCCCAACCGGTCGGAGCCGACGCAGATCGTCGACGGCAACCAGCTGTCGATGGAGTACCGGTTCTTCACCCCCTCGCGACCGGAGCACCCGGACTGGGGAAAGCAGCTGACGATCTGGCAGGCCGCCGCCGACCAGCACCGCGCGGTCGAGGCGTTCAAGCGGATCTATCCGGGCAAGTGGCTGGCGACCGGCGGCAGCAAGGGCGGCATGACGGCGACCTACTTCCGTAGGTTCTTCCCGAACGACGTCGACGCGACGATCCCTTACGTCGCGCCCAACGACGTCATCAACTCGCGCGACCGCTACAACCGGTTCCTGGCGAACGTGGGCGACGATCCCGCCTGCCGTTCGGCGCTCAAGGCGATCCAGCGTGACGTGCTGACGCGACGCTCGGAGTTCGCGGCGCTCGCCGCCACCGACGCGGCCAAGAACGGCTACACGTTCAAGACCGTCGGCTCGGCCGACGTGTCTCTGGAGATCTCGGTGATCGACTCGTACTTCGCCTTCTGGCAGTACCAGAAGCAGTCGGACTGCGCGACGATCCCGAAGGCCGGCGCTCCGGCGGCCCAGGTCTATGCCTGGTTCGAACGCGTCGAGAGCCTCAACACCTACTCGGACCAGAACCTCGAGATCTACGTCCCCTACTACTTCCAGGCGGCCTACCAGCTCGGCGCCCCCGAGTCCTACGAAGGCTATCTCCGGGATCTGCTGCGCTACCCGGGCCGCAACGTGTCGCGGACCTTCGTGCCGCAGTCGGTCGACATCCCCCGGTTCGACCACCTGGCGATGCCGGACATCGACTTCTGGGTGAAGTCGCAGGGGAAGCGGCTGCTGTTCGTCTACGGCGGAAACGACCCGTGGGGTGCCGAGCCGTTCCAGCTCGGCTTCGGCACGAAGGACTCCTACAGCTACACAGTGCCGGGCGGAAACCACGGCGCCCGGATCTCGCAGCTTCCCGCGGCCCAGGCCGCCGAAGCGACGAACAACGTGCGGCGCTGGGCCGGGCTGCCGCCGGTCTCACCCGGCGTCAGCACGCGTTCGGTGCCCGCCGGGTTCCCGGACTTCGACGCGGACCTGAGCCTGCTGCACCGCCCGCGCCTCTGACCCCTCACGCGTTTCGTCCTCTGGTCGCGGTCCTTGCGTGTGCAAGTACCGCAACCAGAGGACGAAATGCGGTTACTTGATGCCGGCCGCGTCCATGCCGCGGAGTTCCTTCTTCAGGTCCGAGACCTCGTCCCGCAGGCGGGCGGCGAGTTCGAACTGCAGGTCGCGGGCGGCCTGCATCATCTGGTCGGTCATCTGCTGGATGAGGTCGGCCAGTTCGGCGCGCGGCATCCCGGCGACGTCCTTGTCGGCGAGCATCCCGGAGCTGCGCACGCGATCGCCCTGCTCGGGCTTCTTGCCGCGTGAGGCGTTCCGGCCCGAGCCGCCGACCGCGACGGACTCCGTGTCCTCGGCCTCGCTGTACACGCGGTCCAGGATGTCGGCGATCTTCTTCCTCAGCGGCTGCGGGTCGACACCCCGCTCCTCGTTGTAGGCGACCTGCTTGGCGCGACGGCGATCGGTCTCGTCGATGGCGTGCTGCATCGAGTCGGTGATCTTGTCCGCGTACATGTGCACCTCGCCCGACACGTTTCGCGCCGCGCGGCCGATCGTCTGGATCAGCGAGGTCCCGCTGCGGAGGAAGCCCTCCTTGTCCGCGTCGAGGATCGCGACCAGCGAGACCTCGGGCAGGTCGAGCCCCTCACGGAGCAGGTTGATGCCGACCAGCACGTCGAAATCGCCCGCGCGCAGCTGCCGCAGCAGCTCGACCCGGCGCAGCGTGTCCACCTCGGAGTGCAGGTACCGCACCCGGATGCCCAGCTCCAGCAGGTAGTCGGTGAGGTCCTCGGCCATCTTCTTGGTGAGTGTGGTGACCAGGACACGCTCGTCCTTCTCGGCCCTGTCGCGGATCTCGTGAACCAGGTCGTCGATCTGGCCTTCGGTGGGCTTCACGACCACCTTCGGGTCGATCAGGCCGGTGGGCCGGATGACCTGCTCGACGAACTCGCCGCCGGCCTGCCCCATCTCATACGGCCCCGGCGTCGCCGACAGGTACACCGTCTGCCCGATCCGGTCGCTGAACTCCTCCCAGGTCAGCGGCCGGTTGTCGACCGCACTGGGCAGCCGGAACCCGAAGTCGACCAGGTTCCGCTTCCGCGACATGTCCCCTTCGAACATGCCGCCGATCTGCGGGACCGTCTGGTGCGACTCGTCGATGACCAGCAGGAAGTCGTCCGGGAAGTAGTCGATCAGCGTGGCGGGCGCGGATCCGGCGTCCCGGCCGTCGATGTGCCGCGAGTAGTTCTCGATGCCGGAGCAGAACCCGACCTGGCGCATCATCTCGATGTCGTACGCGGTGCGCATCCGCAGCCGCTGCGCTTCGAGCAGCTTGCCCTGCTTCTCCAACTCGGCCAGCCGCTGCTCCAGCTCGGCTTCGATGCCGTGGATGGCCTTCTCCATCCGCTCCGGGCCCGCGACGTAGTGCGTGGCCGGGAAGATGCGGACCTCGTCGACCTCTTTCACGATGTCGCCGGTGAGCGGGTGCAGGTAGTACAGCTTCTCGATCTCGTCGCCGAAGAACTCGACGCGGATCGCCAGCTCCTCGTACGCCGGGATGATCTCGACCGTGTCGCCGCGGGCGCGGAAGGTGCCGCGCGCGAAGGCGATGTCGTTGCGGGTGTACTGCACGTCCACCAGCGCGCGGAGGAAGACGTCCCGGTCGAGCTGCTCGCCGACCTTCAGCTTCGTCGACCTGTCGAGGTACGACTGCGGCGTGCCGAGACCGTAGATGCACGAGACGCTCGCGACCACGATGACGTCGCGCCGGGACAGCAGGTTCATCGTCGCGGAGTGCCGCAGCCGCTCGACGTCGTCGTTGATCGACGAGTCCTTCTCGATGTAGGTGTCCGTCTGCGCGATGTACGCCTCGGGCTGGTAGTAGTCGTAGTAGCTGACGAAGTATTCGACCGCGTTGTGCGGGAACAGCTCCTTCAGCTCGTTCGCCAGCTGCGCGGCGAGGGTCTTGTTCGGCGCCATCACCAGCGTCGGGCGCTGGACGCGCTCGATCAGCCAGGCCGTCGTCGCCGACTTGCCGGTACCCGTGGCACCGAGCAGCACGACGTCCTTCTCGCCCGCGTTGACCCGGCGTTCGAGCTCGTCGATGGCCGCCGGCTGGTCACCGGCGGGCTTGTACTCGCTGACGACCTCGAACCGGCCACCGGTCCGGGGGATGTCCGTGACGGGGCGGAAGTCCGACTGGGCGAGCACGGGGTGTTCGGATGCGAAAGCCACGGGAACCAGAGTAGGCGCTGGGTCCGACAGTTTCCGGTTCGCCTGGTCGACAGCCTACGAACAGTCACAGCAGGAACAACAGTCACAGCACCCGCAGTCGCCACCACCGCAGTCGCAACCGTCACAGTTGTTGCACCAGGCCTCGTGCGGCTTCCCGCTCCACGCCCCCGGGAAGGGGTCCCGGCAGCAGAACTGGCACGAGCAGCACATGTAGGTCGCCACCGCGCAGCCGAGGAAGAACCCTCTCGGCTGGGCGGGCACCCGGAACTTCGGCGTCCAGCAGCAACCGCCCTGGCCGTCGGTCGGTGGGCCGCCGTGCTTCCGCTTCTTCTTCGGTGGCTCCTGGGGCGGACCTCCGCCACCGGGAGCACCTGGCGGAGGAGGCGGCGGCTGGTAACCGCCCTGCGGGTACGGCTGGGGCGGATGAGGCTGGTGGGGATGCTGTTGCGGCTGAGGTCCGGGCCCGATCCAGCCCGGCGGCGGCTGCTGCGGACCGTGCCCGTGCCCGATGAGCCCGTGCCCGAACGAGCGTCGCACCGCCTGACGCAGCTCGTGCACCAGCAGCGCGTGGACGAGCTTGGGCTGGTCGAACTTCACCTCGCGAAGGGCGAGTTCGACGCCGAGGACGGCGTCGTCGCACAGCCGTCGTGCCTCGGCGAGCCCGGTGCCGGTGGCCGTCAGCGGGTTCCACGCACCGGCGGCCTCGTCCTCGGCGAGGTCCTCGACGGCGTCGAGCAGATGCGCGGCCCTGCCGAACAGGCGTCCAGCCTCGGCCAACGGCGCGGCGTTCTCCGGGCGGCCCGCCAGTGTCGCGGTGTACGCGAACGCGGCCGACGTCGCCAGTTCGGCGGGTTCGGTGGCGAGCACGGCCGAATCACCGAGGCGGACGGCGCGTTCGATCTCGCCCTGCCGGTCGACGGCCTCGGTCAGGACCGCCGTGTCGAACCCGATCCGGCTGCCCGTACGGCTTCCCTGGTCCGCCCAGCGCGTCGCAACCCGCTTCGCCGCGAGAGAGACGGAACGCCTCGCGAAGGCGCCGTCGCGGTCCTCGACGTGGTCGGAGATCTTCGCCGAAGCCAACACCAGGGAGACCGCCGCCGCGAGCTGGGCGCCGCCACCCTTCGCGACCGACGTCCCCTTCATCGCCCGAAGCGGGCACGGGCCGGCGTCACGCCGTCCTTCCGCACGCGGCGACTGGGCTTCGACGAGCGCCGAGATGATCAACCCGTCGTAGTTCGTCACCATTCGGGCGAGATGTCCGTGTTCGTCCCGCAACGCCAGGCAAAGGCCACACAGATGGGCGAGCCAATCCGCGTGCAAACCCGCGGAAAGCCGGTGACGGCACGGCCTGATGATCCCGAACATACGTTGACTCCCACTCACCCCTCCGGCGGAACCAGCGCACCTTATCCGGCCGAACGTCCTTACTCCTCGAGAACGAGGAAACCGTGATCGTCCACCCGGTTGGGCGGTGTTCGCGGACGCCGCGGCCTTCCAAGATGGGCGCATGACCGCGCTGCACCCGCCCAAAGTCGAATACTTCGATCCGGCCGCGAAGACCAACACGGACCCCAAGGGCATCGTGAGGGACGTCGAGGAATACCGCGAGGAACCCTTCGGCCTCTACATGGCGCGGCCGGCCCCGGGACGGAAACAGTTCCACTACCTGGAGTCCTGGCTGCTGCCGGATCTCGGCCTGCGGATCACCGACTTCTGGTTCAACCCCGGCCACGAACGCGATCAGGACTTCTACCTCGACGTCGTCGACGTCCACCGTGAAGGCGGTGTCTGGGTCGCCACCGACCTCTATCTCGACCTCGTCCTGCGGGACAAGAAATCGGTCCAGGTGATCGACACCGACGAACTCCTCGGCGCGGTCACCTCCGGACTGCTCTCCCTCGCCGACGGCGAACGCGCGCTCGGCGTCAGTCACGCGACCGTCGACGGACTGGCCACCCACGGCCACGACCTGCGCGGCTGGCTGTCCACAAAGGACGTCACGCTCGACTGGAGACGGCACTGAGCCGTCCGCATCAACCGATCGGATGATCCGGCCTTATCTCTTGGACGAACGACTCCTGTCCGAGTGACGGATACCCGGAAGGCCGTCCTCACGGGACTCTCGATCCCGAGCGAAACCGATCGAGAGGGGGCGGAATCCATGGCCATCGAGGCCGAGGGACTCCGGGAACGGATCGGCGAACGAGAACGCGCGGGGATCGCGCCGTTCGCCAGGGCACCGGTGCTGGCGATCGCCGGGGCGATGGGGGCGGTACTCGCGGCGACGGCCGGCCGCTACGGCTATTTCGGCGACGAACTGTACTTCCTGGCGGCCGGTCGGCATCCGGACTGGGGGTATGCCGACCAGCCGCCGCTGCTGCCGCTGCTGGCGCGCCTGATGGACGCGTTCGGCGCCGATTCACCGTTCGTCCTGCGGATCCCGGCGATGCTGGCGATGCTCGCCGGGGTCGTGCTGACCGCGTTGATCGCCAGGGAACTGGGCGGCGGCCGCCGGGCACAGACGGTCGCGGCGGCTACCTTCGCGGTGTCGCTCCAGATGCTCGGCAGCGGGCACTACCTGGCGACCAGCACTCTCGACCCGTTCCTGTGGACGCTGCTGATCTGGCTGCTGGTCCGGTGGATCCGGACCCGCGCGGACGGGCTCCTGCTTTGGAGCGGTGTGGTGACCGGCTTCGCGCTGAACACGAAGTTCCTCATCGGGGCGTTCTGGGTCGTCGCTCTGGTGGCGGCGGTGGCCTGCGGTCCCCGCGACCTCGTCCGCCGTCCGGCGCTCTGGATCGGCGCGCTGATCGCCGCCGCGATGACCGCGCCCACGCTCGTCTGGCAGGCGGCGAACGGCTGGCCGCAACTGACCATGGGCGCGGCGATCTCCCAGGAGGTCTCGGCGGACTGGGGCGGGCGGGCCACGTTCGTCCCGACGATGCTGCTGACCGCGGGAGTCCCGGTGGGGATCGTCCTCGTCTGCTACGGCCTGTGGCGGCTGCTGCGCTCCGAACGCCTGCGGCCGTACCGGTTCCTGGGGTGGACCGCGCTCGGCGTGCTCGTCCTGTTCCTGCTGGCGAACGGGCGGTACTACTACGCGGCGGGGATGTTCGCCCCGCTGTTCGCCGCCGCCGCGGTGGAGATCGAAGCGGGTCAGGCGTCGAAGTACTGGCGTTGGATCGCCACCTGGCCGGTGTTCCTCGTGGCCGCGGCGATCGCGATCCCGCAGACGCTGCCGATCCTCCCGCGCGACGCTCTGGCGACCGCCCCGGAGTGGGCGCGGCCGCCCCTCGCCGAGGAGGAGATCGGCTGGCGGGAGATCACCGAGTCGGTGGCGCAGGCGTACCACGCCGTTCCCGATCCGGCCCGCACCGGCGTCGTCGCGGCGAAGTACTGGCAAGCCAGTGCCATCGACCACTATGGACCCGAGCTGGGCCTTCCGTCGCCGTCGAGCCCCAACCGCGGCTACGCGACCTTGCCGAGGCCGCCGGAATCCGCACAGGACATCCTGTTCGTCGGGAACGACCCCTCGGTGCTTGTGCCGTACTTCACGCAGGTACGCGAGGTCGGCGCGCTCGACAACCGGGCCGGGGTCCCGAACGTGAGTCAGGGCATGAAGATCTGGCTGGCCACCGGCCGGAACGGCACTTGGGACACGGTGTGGTCGAAACTCACGGACTGGGGCTTCTGACCCTCGCCGGTCCTCCCACGCCCGACGCGCCACTCCGGTGGCACGTAAGGTGCGAGAGGACCGGCACCCGAGGGATCTGCGAGGCATGGATGGAAGCCGCCAGCGCGGCCGGAACACCGACCGCGTCCGATGTGGCGTTCGCCCGGCTCCCGGTGGCGCTGCTCGCCGCCGCGGCCGCGACGGCACTGCTGGCGACGGCGTGGCGGTACGGCTACTTCGGCGACGAGCTGTACTTCCTCTCCGCGGGAAAGCGGCTGGCCTGGGGGTATGCCGACCAGCCACCGGTGCTCCCGTTCCTGGCGCTGGCGATGGATTCGCTCGCGCCGGGCAACGTCTTCGTGTTCCGCCTCCCCGCCGTCCTCGCGACGGCCGCCGGTGTGGTGTTCACCGGGCTCATCGCCTACGAGATGGGCGGAGACCGCCGGGCGCAGACCCGGGCCGCCGCCGCGTACGCGATCTGCGGGCAGTTCCTCGGCAGCGGGCACTACCTGGCCACCTCGACGATCGACCCGGCCCTGTGGGCGCTCATCGCGTGGCTGCTCGTGCGGTGGATGCGGACGCGGGACGACAACCTGTTGCTGTGGCTGGGTGTCGCCACCGCCGTCGCGATGAACGTCAAGCTCCTCGTCGCGACGTTCTGGATCGCCGCCGGGGTAGCGATCCTCGTCTTCGGTCCCCGGGATCTCTTGCGCAGGCCCAAACTCTGGATCGGCGCGGGGATCGCCGCGCTCTCGCTGGTGCCCACCCTCTGGTGGCAGGCCGCGAACGGCTGGCCGCAGCTGGAGATGGGCGACGTCATCGCGCACGAGACCACCGGCGGCTGGAGCGGCCGCGCCGGGTTCCTGCCCGCCCTGCTGACCGGGGCCGGGCTGGGCATCGGCGTGGTCGGCGTCCTTTATGGACTATGGGCCCTGATGTTCTCGGCGAAGCTGCGGGAGTTCCGGTTCCTCGGCTGGACCACCGTCGGCGTGATCGCGCTGTTCATCCTGTCCAACGGCCGGTACTACTACGCGGCGGGCATGTTCGGTGTCCTGTGGGCGGGTGCGGCCGTCCACTTCGGACAGCTGAAGCCGTCCCCGTGGTTCCGCTGGATCCCGACCTGGCCGGTGTTCCTGCTTTCCGCGCTGTACACCCTCCCCTACGCGCTGCCGGTGTGGCCCGCCGCCTGGCTCGCCGAAGGCCGGGACGTCCCACGCCCGGCGTACGCGCTGGAAGAGATCGGCTGGCCGGATCTCGCCCGCTCGGTCGCGGACGCCTATCGCCGGCTCCCGCCGGAGCAGCGGGCTCGCACCACGCTCGTCACGGCCGGGTACTGGCAGGCCGGAGCGCTGGACCGGTACGGCGCCGACTACGGGCTTCCCGCCGTGTACAGCCCCAGCCGGGGCTTCTGGTACTTCGGCCACCCGCCCGAGACCGCGGACAGCGTGCTGTTCGTCGGTCCCGATCCGGCACGGCTGCTGCACTCCTTCACCGACGCCCGGATCGTCTCCCGCGTGGACAACGAACTCGGCGTCCGCAACGTGAGCCGCGAAATGCCGATCTGGCTCGTCACCGGCCGCACCGAATCCTGGGCGTCCGCGTGGCCGGGATTGCGGGAATTCCGGGTATGACCAGCTGGATCCGGTGGCAGGACTCGCTGTGGCCGTCGCCCGGCGAGGGGGATTCGCCGTGGCGGCCGTGGAGCGGCCGGATCGAGAAGTTCCTCCCGTACGCGCTGCTGGCGCTGAGCACGGTGCTCAGTCTCCTGCTCTCCGGCAGCGATCCGGCGGTCACCCTGGGGCTGGTGGGGATCGCCGCGGTCTGGCTTCTGCTCACCTTCACGCTGCTGCCGGAGCGGTGGGCCGAGCATCCCGTCGTGGTCGCGGCGTCCTTCGCCGGGCTGGTCACGATCGCCGCGGTGCTCGAAGGACACGAGACGATCTTCCTCATCTTCATGATCACCGGGTTCTTCGACGCGATGCGGCTGCGGCCCGCCCCGCTGGCACTGGCCGGGATCTTCGTGGTCTCCGCGCTGATCAACACGATGCCCGACGGCGGCCCGCTGCGGGCGTTCGCCGAGCAGCCCGCGCTGTGGACCGTGATCACGCTGGTGCAGACGGCCGCCGTCGGCGGAGGCGGGCTCGCCTCGGCGGCGATGGCGCGGCAGCACGCGGAACGCAAGCGCGTGCTCGACGAACTGGCCGCCGCGCAGGAGGAGAACGCGGTCCTGCAACGGCAACTGCTGAGCCAGGCGCGCGAAGCGGGCGTCCTCGACGAGCGTCAGCGGCTGAGCCAGGAGATCCACGACACGCTCGCCCAGGGTTTCACCGGGATCATCACCCAGCTGGAAGCGGCGGACGAGGCGAAGAGCGACCCCGTGGAGTGGCAGCGGCACGTCGGTTCCGCGATGGCCTTGGCACGAGAGAACCTCACGGCCGCCCGGCGTTCGGTCCGCGCGCTCGGCCCGCAGCCGCTGGCAGGCGCGACCCTGCCGGACGCGCTCGACGAGGTCTCCCGGCTGTGGAGCGGCAGGACCGGCGTCGAAGTCCGGTTCACCACCACCGGGACCTCGCGGGCGCTGCATCCCGAGATCGAGGCGACGCTGCTGCGGATCACGCAGGAGGCGTTGGCCAACGTCGAGAAGCACGCCGCCGCCACGATCGTCGGGCTCACGTTGTCCTACATGGCCGATCAGGTGACCGTCGACGTCCGGGACGACGGCCGGGGCTTCGAACCCGGCACCGCGCGCCCGGCGGGTGACAGCGGCTTCGGGGTACCCGGGATGCGCGCCCGCGTCGCCCGGCTGGCGGGAACACTGCACCTCGAATCGGAGCCGGGCGGCGGGACCGCCGTCTCGGCCAATCTGCCCGCGCTGGAGGTCCGGCCATGACGATCACGCTGCTGATCACCGACGACCATCCCATAGTCCGCGACGGGCTGCGCGGGATCTTCACCGCGGATCAGGGGTTCGAGGTGCTCGGAGAAGCCTCGTCCGGCGACGAAGCCGTCACGCTGACGGAGAAACTCCGCCCCGACGTCGTGTTGATGGACCTGCGGATGCCCGGCTCCGGCGGGGTGGCGGCGATCGCGAAGCTGGCGAAACTCCGCAATCCCGCGCGGATCCTCGTGCTGACGACCTACGACACCGACACCGACGTCGTCCCGGCGATCGAAGCGGGCGCGACCGGCTACCTGCTCAAGGACGCGCCTCGCGAGGAACTCTTCCGCGCCGTCCGGGCGACGGCGCGCGGCGAGGCGGTGCTCTCCCCCGCCGTCGCCGACCTGATCCTGGGCAGGATGCGCGCGCCCGCGCCGGAACCGCTGAGCCGCCGCGAACTCGAAGTCCTCACCCTGATCTCGCGCGGTTCGACCAACAAGGAAGCCGCGAAGCTGCTGTTCATCAGCGAGGCCACGGTGAAGACGCACCTCGTGCACGCCTACGCCAAGCTCGGGGTGAAAGATCGCGCGGCAGCCGTCGCGACCGCGTTCGAACGGGGACTGCTCGGGAGCTAGGGGGTCCAGCCGGTCGACGCCGCCCAAGCGTCGGCCCGGGTGAAGGCCGCGTCGACCCACACCTGCTTTTCGTCGGTGTACCGCTCGACGGTCCCGTCGCCGGCGTGCTTCGTGGCCATGGCGTTCTTGACCGCCGCGTAGGCGTCGCGTTCGTCCGGGTTCTGCCGCAGCCACTCCGGGAAGAGCAGCGCGAGACGCCAGGCAGGCGTTTCTTGGGACCGGACGTGCAGGTTGACCGGACGGCGCGGGTCGCCGCCGAAGTGGAACCGTTTCGGCCAGGTGCCCTCTTCACCGTGCGCGTCGTCGAACCACTCGCCCTCCGCGCGCGGGAACCCGGCGTCGGAGAGCACGGCGGCCAGCTCGTCGGCCTTGTCCAAAGTGGACACCGTCAGCTGGAGGTCGAGGATGTCCTTGGCGGGCAGACCCGGCACGGAGGTCGAACCGATGTGGTCGAGGCGCACCGCGTTGTCACCCACGACCACGCGGATCCGGGCGAGTGCCCGCTCGGCCTGTACGGGCCACGTCGGGTCGTACTCCGCGATCTTCGGCGACATCGGCGCCCGCGGCTTGCGGAGCCGCACGTTCGCTTCGAACGGGGTCAGCCTGTCCGCCCACAACGCGTCGACGTCGGCGAGCACGATGTCGGGTGCTCCGCTGTTGTCGAACCAGACGTCGGCCACCGCCCGGCGCTGATCGGTCGTGGCCTGCGCCTTGATCCTGGCGCGCGCGTCGGACTCGGCCATCCCCCGCGACTCGACCAGACGGCGCACCCGGACCTCCTCCGGCGCGTCGACCATGACGACGAGGTGGTACATCGGCGCGAGTCCGCCTTCGACCAGCAGCGGGATGTCGTGGACGATGATCGCGTCCGGTGCGGCGGCCGCCATCAGCTCGGCCGTCCGGGCGCCGACCTTCGGGTGGACGATCGAGTTCAGCCGCTTGCGGGAGTCCTCGCCGGCGAACGCCTTCGCGGCGAGCGCGGCGCGATCGAGCGAACCGTCGGACGCGAGGATGTCCTCCCCGAACGCCTCGACGAGCTCGGCGAGCCCCGGGGTCCCCGGCTCGACGACCTCCCTGGCGATCTTGTCGGAGTCGATGAGGACGGCGCCGTGCTCGGAAAGCCGGTTCGCCACCGTCGATTTTCCGGCGCCGATCCCGCCGGTCAGGCCCACACGCAGCATGTCGATCAGCCTAGTGGCGCAATCCAGGGTGACCGCGCAGGGTCACCGGATAGGCACATCGGGCACAGAAGGATACAAAAGGCAAGATCATCGTGACGCGCGACTCAACCATTTCGAGTGACACGCCGGGCGGTTACGCGTCTTCGGGAGCTTGATTGCGTACCGTGCGCGGCGAAGGTAGCCCACACGGAGGAAAGATGGCAGACGGCAAGCACGTCGGAAGGCACCGGCTCGGAACGCCGGGCCTGATGCACTGTGTCCTCCATCGTCCCGTGGCCGAAGCCCTCGCCGAATATCGGCGTACGTGGCTGAGCGCGCTCCTGGTCCCCGCCAAGCACAGCTTCGCCGGGCTCCGCCGCAAGGCCCGCGCGGCCGCCCTCGAACGCATCTGGGTGCCGGCCGTCCGGCCCGCCACCTCCTGACGTTCTCCCCCACACCCCCGCGTTTAGTCCTCTGAATGCGGGGTTTCTTGCATGCGTTTAGTCCTCTGGATGCGCAAAGACAGCGGCCCCGGTCCGAAGTGGACCGGGGCCGCTGTCTGTCAGCTACTGGCTGAGCGCCTGGATCACGCGCCGCCCGACAGCTTCTCGCGGAGAGCCGCGAGCTGCTCGTCGCTGGCGAGCGTGCCACCGCTCTTGGCCTCGGCCGGAGCGGAGGTGTAGCTCTGCTCGCCCGAGTCGCCGGAGGTGACACCGGTCGCGGCGTCGGCCGCGGCTTCCGCGTCGGCCTCGGCGGCCTTGACGACCTGCTTCATGTGAGCCTCGTAGCGGGTGTGAGCCTCGGCGTACTGACGCTCCCACTCCTCACGCTGCTTGTCGAAGCCTTCCTGCCACTCCTGGGTGTCCGGGTCGAAGCCTTCGGGGTAGATGTAGTTGCCCTCGGCGTCGTACTCGGCGGCCATGCCGTACTGAGTGGGGTCGAACTCGGTCTCCGGCGTGACGCCCTCGTTCGCCTGCTTCAGCGACAGCGAGATGCGACGACGCTCGAGGTCGATGTCGATGACCTTGACCATCACGTCGCCGTTGACCTGGACGACCTGCTCCGGGATCTCCACGTGGCGCTCGGCCAGCTCGGAGATGTGCACCAGGCCCTCGATGCCCTCCTCGACGCGCACGAACGCACCGAACGGGACGAGCTTGGTGACCTTACCCGGCACGATCTGGCCGATCGCGTGGGTGCGGGCGAACTGACGCCACGGGTCTTCCTGGGTCGCCTTCAGCGACAGCGAGACGCGCTCGCGGTCCATGTCGACGTCCAGAACCTCGACCGTGACCTCCTGGCCGACCTCGACGACCTCGGACGGGTGGTCGATGTGCTTCCAGGACAGCTCGGAGACGTGCACCAGGCCGTCGACGCCACCCAGGTCCACGAAGGCACCGAAGTTGACGATGGACGACACGACGCCCTTGCGGACCTGGCCCTTGGCGAGCGCGTTGAGGAACTCGCTGCGCACCTCGGACTGGGTCTGCTCCAGGTAGGCGCGGCGGGACAGGACCACGTTGTTGCGGTTCTTGTCCAGCTCGATGATCTTCGCTTCGAGCTCGCGGCCGACGTACGGCTGCAGGTCGCGCACGCGGCGCATCTCGACCAGCGACGCGGGCAGGAAGCCGCGCAGGCCGATGTCCAGGATGAGGCCGCCCTTGACGACCTCGATGACGGTGCCCTTGACGGGCTCGTCCTTCTCCTTGAGCTCCTCGATCGTGCCCCAGGCGCGCTCGTACTGCGCACGCTTCTTGGACAGGATCAGACGGCCTTCCTTGTCCTCCTTCTGGAGGACCAGGGCTTCGACCTCATCGCCGACGGTGACAACCTCAGCCGGGTCGACATCGTGCTTGATGGAGAGCTCACGCGAGGGGATGACACCCTCGGTCTTGTAGCCGATGTCGAGCAAGACCTCATCGCGATCGACCTTGACGATCGTTCCTTCGACGATGTCTCCATCGTTGAAGTACTTGATCGTCTTGTCGATCGCAGCGAGGAAGTCTTCCTCCGACCCGATGTCGTTGATAGCGACTTGCTGGGGCCCGGCGGGGGCGGTCGGGGCGGTGGCGGTGTCGGTCGTCATTAGGCGGGTTGCTCCGGTGGATGGGAAGTAGTGGGTTTGCAGTTAGGGCACCATGGGCTCTTCCGGCATGAGGCGACCACATTTGCAAACGTCCACAGGGAACGACCGCGAGCATCACCGCATACGGTGCGCGACCCCCTGACCCGGACGCTGAGCGAACCGGGGGAAAGAGTAGCGCGAACCCACTGCGCTAACAGATATCCTACGCGGCCCCCTGTACACGGCACAATCAGGGTGCCTACCGCGATCACGCCGGGCGGATAAACTCTCCTCCACAGCCCTGACCTGGGGAAAGGATACCGGTTTGAGTCAGCAGTCCGTCACGGAGCCCGAACGGCACGCACAGGCCGAGGAGCAGCTCGGCACCGCGGGGGTCGCCTATCGGGCGGTCTCGGCGCCGGAGGCGACGGCCGCGAACCTGGCGTGGTGGGACGCCGACGCCGACGACTACCAGGCGACCCACGGCGGCTTCCTCGGCGACGCGGACTTCGTCTGGTGCCCGGAGGGCGTCCGCGAGGCCGATGTCGCGCTTCTGGGTGAAGTCGGCGGCAGGCGGATCCTCGAAGTCGGCTGCGGGCAGGCGGCCTGTTCGCGCTGGCTCGCCGCGCAGGGCGCCGAGGCGGTGGCGACCGATCTGTCGGCGGGCATGCTGCGGCACGCGCGGGAAGGCAACGAGCGCACCGGCACCCCCGTCCCGCTCGTGCAGGCGACGGCGGAGTCGCTGCCGTTCGCCGACGCGAGCTTCGACGCGGCGTGCTCGGCCTTCGGCGCGGTCCCGTTCGTGGCTTCGGTGGACGTCGTGTTCGCCGAGGTGCACCGGGTGCTCCGGCCGGGCGCCCGCTGGGTGTTCTCGGTGACCCATCCGATGCGCTGGATCTTCCCCGACGACCCCGGGCCGCAGGGCCTCACCGTCACCCAGCCGTATTTCGACCGGACGCCGTACGTCGAGGTCGACGAAGAGGGTGTCGCGACCTACGTCGAGTACCACCGCACCATCGGCGACTACGTCCGCGCGCTCGCCGACGCCGGTTTCGCGCTGACGGACCTCATCGAGCCGGCCTGGCCGGAGGGTCACTCCCGCACCTGGGGACAGTGGAGTCCCTTGCGCGGCAAGCTCTTCCCTGGCACCGCGATCTTCTGCACCCAACGGGGATGACCTCGGCGGCGGAGTGGCAGAAGGCGCGGTTCGCCGCGCTCGACCCGCTGCTTCCGCCACCACCCCCGCTCCCGCGCGGCGAGCTCGTCGAGGCGGGCGGTGCCACCGGGACGATCGCGCACGTCCGGTTCGCGGCGGGTTCCTGGCAGCGGCTGTGGAGCCCGGCGCAGCTGCAGATCCTGTCCGCGGTCCTCCCCCGCGACGCCCGCGCGGGGATGAGCGCGCTGCTGTCCGCCTGGCGTGAGCGGGTCGCGCTCGCCGACGCCGAACCCGATTCGTCGTGCTCGGTCACCTGGCCCAGCCGCGACGTCGAGGTGGCGCGGACCCTGCTCGACCACGGGCTCGCGCCGCAACTGGCGCTGGCCGTCCGCGCGCCCGCCAAGGGTGAGGCGTATTCCGTGCCCGGCGTGACCGTCCGGAAGTCCTCCGGCGGTGATCTGGAGGAGATCGTCGCCCTTCGTTTCGAGGAACTTCGGTACACCTCGTTCGTCGGTCACGGTGTCGTCCGGCCCGGGGCCGAGGCCCTGCTCGCGGAAGAGATCCGGCGCGGCTCGCAGTTCGGCGGCCGGATCTGGCTCGCCGAAGAGGAAGGCGTCACGGTGGGGATGGTGACCAGCGGAAAACGGTCGCCGGTCCCCGGAGACGCGCTCGCCGGACGGCTGCCGCCAGGCGAGTGGGGCTACCTCGGCACGCTCGCCGTCACCGCGGCCGCCCGGGGGCGCGGGATCGGGCGCGCGCTGACCGCCGCCGCGCACGATGAGCTGTTCTCGCCGTCGTTGCGCGGTACCTTCGTCTCGTACAATCCGGCCAATCCGCTTTCCCCGGTCTTCTGGCACCGGCAGGGTTATCGTCCTCTGTGGACGACGTGGGCGGCCAGCCCCGCCGCGGCCCTGCGGTAGCGGTGACGGGCGCGGCCGAACCTGGGGACTGAATGGAAATCGAGAAGACGTTGTTCGACGCGCACCGCGCACGGTTCGCGACGATCGACAGACTGCTGCCCGAAGCGGCCCCGCCTCCGGTCGTCGGCGAGCGGGTGGACGCCGCGACCGCGTCGGGTGTCCAGGTCACCGGCGTGGTCCAGCGCCAATTGCATGGTCCAGACGACGTGCCGCTGCTCTGGTCGGCCGCCGACGTGCGGCAGCTGTTCCCGTTCGTCGGGAGCACCGGCACCGAGGGCATGGACGTGCTGCTGCGCGCGTGGCGGACGTGGATGGACGCCGAATCACCCGGCGAGGATTCGTCCTGCGTGGTGAACTGGCCGAGCCGGGACGCCGAGGCGATCCGCGCCTTCCTCGACCACGGGCTGGTGCCGATGTCCGCGCTCGCCGTGCGCACCGGAGGCCGGCCCGACGACACGGCCGACGCCGGCGCGGGCGTCCGGCGGGCCGGGAAGGACGACTTCGACGGCGTGCTCGCGATGGCCGTGTCGACCCACGACTACATCGGCCAGGTCGCCACCCGGCACCGCCCGAACGCCGCCGAACTGCTCGCCCCGGCGCTGGAACGCGCCCTCGACAAGGACGCCCCGCTGCTGTGGCTGGTCGAACGGGACGGCGCGATCGCCGCGTTCGCGCACGGCGCCTGGATCACCTCGTCGCCGGGGTCGGCCGAGGCCGAACTGCTCCCCCACGGCCGCTGGGGTTACGTCAACAACGTGGTCACCGTGCCGGGCCTGCGCGGGTCCGGCCTCGGCCGGAGCCTGATGTCCGCGGTGCACAGGGAGTTCTCCGCCGACGGCGCGGACGGCACGTACCTCTACTACAACCCGACCAACCCGCTCTCCTCGGTGTTCTGGCACCGGCAGGGTTATCGTCCACTGTGGACGTCCTGGGAGGTCCATCCGGCTTCCGCCCTGCGTTAGCCGAAATGCACGGTCAGCCGTCCGGTTTGCGGAGGTTTCGTCACTCTTGTGTGTGACGTGGGCCCCCCGCGGTTGTGCGCCTCCCAGGTCAGGGCTAACTTTTGAACTGACCAGTCAGTTTAAAAGTTCCACGAGTCGCCGACCTGGGAGTTCTTCGTGCGGGTTCAAGCCGACAGGGTGTCCGTGACCGGACCCCACGGCACATTGCTGTCGCCTACTTCGCTCACCGTTTCGGGTGGTGAGCTGGCGATCGTGCACGGCGAGCCAGGGGTCGGCGTCACCGCTTTCGGGCTGGCGCTCGCGGGCAGATTGAAGCCGGCCACCGGGACGGTGACCGTCGAGGGCGGTGACCCGCGGAAGGTCGTGGCCGTCGTCGACTCCCCCGGCGTGAGCGAACCGGACGGCGCGTTGTCGCTGCAGGTCGTCGTCGGGGAGGAACTCGAACTGGCGAAACGCCCGGCGAACAAGGCCGCCGTCGCGACCTGGCTGGCCGAGCACGACGCCGCCGCCTTCGCCACCACCCGCTTCGAAAACCTCGAAGCGGTGACGCGCACCCGGCTGCTGACCGCGCTCGCCGCGAACCGCAAGGATGTCGGCGTCCTCGTGCTCGACACCCCGGACAGGCACACCAGCGACGTCGACAGCTGGGCGCGGCTCGCCCGCGAGTACGCCGAGCGCGGCCTCGCCGTCATCGTCCTGACCGCCACCACCCCGGTTTCGGCCCTGCCGGAGAAGCCCGCCCTGTGCGGCGCTCTCGACCAGCCCGATCCCGTGCGCTGCGCACCCGTCGAAACCCCGGCGGAGACGACGCTGGAAGCGACCGTGGCGGACGACACCGAGAAGACTTCAGGAGACCAGGAATGAACCCCGTCCGGATCGCCGCCAACGAGCTGCGCCGGCTGAGCAGTGGCGTCCTGCCCAAGCTCGCCATGGTCGCGCTCGTCCTGGTGCCGCTGCTCTACGCGTCCTTCTACCTCTACGCGAACTACGACCCGTACTCGCGCCTGGACAAGCTGCCCGCCGCCGTCTTCACCTCCGACGCGGGCGCTAAGGACTCGGCGGGAGTGGAACGCAACGTCGGCCGCGAGGTCACCGACGAACTGGTCAAGTCCGGCACCTTCCAGTGGCACGAAGTGTCGCAGGACGAGGCCCTCAAGGGCGTCCGCGACGACAACTACTCGTTCGCCATCGGCATCCCGCGCGACTTCTCCACCGCGCTGCTGTCCTCGGGCAACCTCCAGCCCCAGCAGGCGACGATCACGCTGACCACCAACGACGCCAACAACTATCTGTCCGGCACCATCGCGAAACAGGTGGCCGAACAGGTCCGCAAGACGATCGCGGAGAAGGTCGGCAGCGAGGCGGCGGACAAGTTCCTGGTCGGTTTCTCCACGATCTACGGCAAGATCCAGGAGGCTTCGACCGGCGCTTCGCAGCTCGCCGACGGCGCGGGCAAACTCAAGACGGGCCAGCAGCAGCTGGCCGACGGCGCTAATCAGCTCGCCTCCGGCAGTTCGCAGCTCGCGACCGGGCTCGGCACCCTGAAATCCAGTACCGCCCAGCTTCCCGCCCAGACCCAGAAACTCGCCGACGGCGCCGGTCAGGTCGCCGACGGGAACCAGAAGGTGTCCGACGCGGCCTCGCTCGCGGCGACGGCGTCCGGCGACATCCAGGCCAAACTCGACGGTTACCGCACCCAGCTCGCGCAGGACCTGCGCGCCGCCGAGGTCCCCGAGGCGAAGGTCCAGGAGATCCTGAGCCGCCTCGACACCCTCCGCTCGCCGGTCGACCAGGCGAACACGAAGATCCAGGGCGCGAACGGCCAGCTGATCCAGCTCGCGTCCGGCGCGCGGCAGGTGTCCGACGGCGCGCACCAGCTGGCCTCGGCCACCCCGCAGCTCACCAGCGGGATCGCGCAGGCCGCCGACGCGTCGGCGCAGATCCGGGACGGCGCCGCGAAGCTGAACGACGGCGAGAAGTCCGCCGTCACCGGCACGAACCAGCTCGCCGACGGCGCCGTGCGACTGCGCGACGGGCTCGCCGCCGGGCTCAAGGAGATCCCGAACCCCGACGACCCCACCCGCGCGGCGACCGCCAACACCATCGCCGACCCGGTCGCGGTCAACTCCTCCGGCGTCGCCTCGGCCGGGACCTACGGCGCGGGCCTCGCCCCGTTCTTCATCTCCCTCGCCACCTGGATCGGCGCGTTCGTGCTGTTCCTGCTGCTACGCCCGCTCTCCACCCGCGCGCTGACCGCCGGCGCGTCGCCGTTCAAGGTCGCGCTCGGCGGCTGGCTCTCCTCGGCGCTGCTGGGGATCGCGCAGGTGATCGTGCTGTTCGGCGCGGTGACCTGGCTGGTCGGCATCGACGTCGCGCATCCGCTCGGCGCGATCGGGTTCGCGATCCTGGTGTCGCTCACGTTCACCGCCGTGGTGCACGCGCTCAACTCGTTCTTCGGCGCCGTCGGGAAGTTCCTCGGCCTGGTACTGCTGGTGCTCCAGCTGGTGAGCGCGGGCGGCACGTTCCCCTGGCAGACCATCCCGGACGCGCTGTACCCGTTGCACATCGTGCTGCCGATGGGTTACGCCATCGACGGGTTCCGGCACCTGCTCTACAGTGGCGCCTCGATGGAGATCCTCGGTGACATCGGAGTCCTGGTGGCGTATCTGGTCGGCGGGATCCTGGTTTCGACACTGGCGGCACGGAAGAAGCGCACCTGGACGGTTTCCGCGCTGAAACCCGAGCTCGCGTTGTGAGTCCCCGGGGTGAGGCGACGAAGCAGAAGTTGTTCGAGGCGACGCTGCGGCTGTCCGCCAGCCGCGGCCTCGTCGGGCTGACGGTGGACGACATCGCGGCCGAGGCGAAGGTCGCCAAAGGCACCGTCTACTACAACTTCGGCAGCAAGGACGGTCTTGTCGACGCACTGCTGCGCTACGGCGTCGGCGTGCTCGCGGACCGGCTGCGCGCGGCCACCGGCGACGGCGATCCGATGGACGTCATCTCCGCGCAGGTGGACGGCGCGCTGGAGTTCATCGCCGAATACCCCGGTTTCTCGCAGATCCTGGTGAGCGAGATGTGGCGTACGCCGGGCACCTGGCACGAGACGCTGACCTTGCTGCGCGAGGAGATCATCTCGATCGTGCGCGAACAGCTGCACCGGCTGGACGCCGCCGGGCGGCTGCCCGACGGCGTCCAGATCCCCACGGCCGCGGCCGGGTTGTTCGGCACGATGCTGGTGGTCGCCCTCGATTGGCAGGTGTTCCAGCCGAAGCGGACGCGGGCCGATGTCCGGGAATCGGTGATGGTGCTGGTCCGGGGGCTCGGCCGCTAGGCGCTGTCGCCGGTCTCCCGGACCCACTTCAGCTTGACCTCGAAGTTCCCCTCCAGCCCCGTTTTCGCGATGACCGCGCCCGCCTGCGCGGTCAGCTTGACGCCGAACTTGAGCTCGACCTCGTCCGGTCCCTTGGCCATCGACCGGAAGGTGTCCAGCGCCGCCGCGGCCGCGTCCCGCACGTTCGCCAGCGCCGCTTCGAAGGATCCCTTGGTGTCCTCGATCAGGTCGTCGCGCCGGGAGACCCGGGAGGTGCCCCGGACGGGGTCGATCTCGACGATCACCGAACCGCCGCCTTCGAGCGGGAACCGCGCCAGATCGTTCACCGATGCTCCTTCACTGTCCACAGTGGATTTTCAGCCATTCGCCGGGCTGGATGCTCTTCTGGACGTCGTCGAGCTGCTTGAGCAGGATGTCCAGCCGGTCCCGGTTGCTCAGGTACTCCAGGACGGCGCGGTGGAACGCGCCGGTCATCGTCGCGGGCATCAGGTCGGAGGCGTCGAAGCACGGGGCGGACGCCGAGGTGATCGTGTCCGCGACCCGCCTGCTCACCTGGTCCGGATAGACGTCGAGGCCGACCTTCCGGTTGGCGGAGAACGCGTTCGCGCGGGGGATCGACGGCCAGATCCGCTGCGCCTTCTCCGAGGCCAGGTACTCGATCAGTTTCCGTGCCTGGGGAGTGTTCTTGAACATGCCCGCCAGGTCGGCCGCGACTTCGGAGACGTCCCGCCCGGGAAAGGAGAGGAAGTCGAAATCGATGCCGGGCTTGGGAAACGACCCGTCGGGCCGCTTGAAGTTCTGGTAGCGGCTCATGATGAACGATGCCTGGTGCTCGAGCGCGCAGCCCGGCGGGTCGGTGAACATCCGCTTGCCCGCGTCGCCGAAGTCGGTCAGCAGCGCGGCCGCGGTGCCGCCTCGGATCGCGGCGGGTTCGAGTACGGAACCCCAGTCCAGCCAGGCCTGTTTGACCTCCGGCGAGGTCCACGCCAGGCTGCCCGACGCCCACCGCCAGTACTTCTCGGGACCCGCCGAATGCAGCAGGATGTCCTCGATCCAGTCCGTTCCCGGCCAGCCCGAGGTGGGCGGGGCACCCATCCCGACACACCACGGCGTACCGCCCGCCGCCGTCAGCCCGGCGGACAACGTGCGGAGGCCTTCGAACGTCGTCGGGCGGATCCCGGTCAGCCGGGCCGGGTCGTACCAGATCAGGCTCTTGAGATCGGCCTTCACCGCGACCGCGTGCACCTTCTCGGTGCCGATCTTCTGCAGGCTGACCCATTGCGGGCTGAAGGACCGGTCCACGACGGCGGAGAGGTCGTCGTCGAGCGGCAGCAGGTCGCCCGACTTCTGGTACTTCGCCAGCACTCCCGCGTTCGGCAGGACGGCCACGTCCGGCGGGGTACCGCGCTGGACGTCCGAGGCGAGCACCTGGTCGACGGCACGCGTTCCCTGGTAGAGGTAGTCGATCCCGGTGTCGGCCTTGAACGCGTCCAGCACCTGCCGGAACGCCTTCTCCTCGTCCCCGCTCCACGACGCGACGACGACGACCGGCCCGTCCTCCGCCGACGCCGAACAGCCGCCCGCGACCAGCGAAAGCGCCATCACCGAGGCCACCAGGCGTTTCACCGGCGGTACCGGTATTCGTCGATCCGGGCGTGCAGCCCGAGCAGGACCAGTCCGCCCGCGAGCAGGGTGCCCGCCGGGATCAGGAACTCCCGGCCGCCGGATTCGGCCGCGTCGGAGGCGTCGGCCGCCACCGCCTTCGCGCCCGCCGTGACCACCCGGGTGTTGTCCGTCGCCACCGTGGTGGTCCTTCGCGTCTTCTCCCGGAAATCGTCGGCGGTGAGACCGCATCCCTGCTCCTCGTCGCAGTACTCGGTCAGCAGGTCCGCGAGCCGTCGCTGACCCGCGTCGTCGGCGGCCTGGATCTGCGCGCCCCGCGCGGCGGCGACACCGTCGAGCCGCTCCCCGACCGAATCCAGCCGGTCGCGGCTGATCAGGGTGAACACCAGGGCGGCCCCGATGGCGGCGACGAGCACGGTCGCCGCGAGCAGCGGGACGTTCGCCACGCGGCGGAACCGTTTCTTCAGGTACAGCTGGGTGAGCACCAGCAGCACCAGGAGGGCGAGCACCGGCAGGAGCCACAGCGGGAGCAGCGCGAGGCTCATCCGGTGGACGACAGCTGCCGGTCCAGCGCGTCACGTTGCCTGCCCTGCAACGTTTCCAGCTCCTCCATGACCCCGCCGGGGGCGTGCAGCAGCCGTGAGGCGTGCCAGAGGTCGACCGCGCCCAGCACGGCGGCGTCCGGCTGGCGGAAGTGCACGTCGGCCTGCCCGATGGAGCCCGAGTAGGCCGCGACCTGGCTTTCCACCACCTGCAGTGCGTTACCGCCGTCCTCCCCCGCCTGGTTGAACTCCGCGACCCGCGCGAGGCTCTGGCTCGCCAGAGCCAGCTGATTCGCGTACTCCTGCCCCGGACCGGCGAGTTTCGCCTCGCCGGACGCGAAACTGGCGACCGCCGCGGCGTCCGCGGCCACCAGCGCGGCGCGGGCGGCGGTCACTTCGAGCACCGCCTGCGAAGTCCGGTCGCGGACGGTCTCAGCCGTGTTCTGCACGCTGTGGAACGCCCACAGCGAGACCACCAGGACCGTGAGGGTGAGCGCCAGCAGCGCGGTGCGGAGCCGGACCAGCCGCACCCGGGTCGGCGTCACGAAACCGCCTCGCCGAACGGTCTTCCGCAGCCGACGCAGAAGTTCGCCCCGGCGGGCGAAAGCGCGGGGCAGGTGGTGCAGGCGATCGGTGACGCGTCGGGCATCGGCCGATCTTCCTGCGGACGAGCGATTTCGGAAACCCTCGACGGGATGACGACGTGCAAAGCGTGACTGCGCGTCGCGTCCGAGCGCAGGCGCACGACCCCTTTCTCCGCGTCGACGATCTCCACGACCCCCGAGAGACGGCTGAGCGTCTCGTCGTCACTCGCGGCGGTGGCCAAGGCGACCGCCCGGCCCCAGTACCGTTCGGCCTCGGCCTGGTCACCCGCCGCGTAGGCGTCGCCGCCGGCGGTCAGCATCTCGCCGAGATCGGCCTGGGCGGCGTACTTCGAGACCATCGGGTGAACCAGCGTCGGCGGGATCGGGTCGTGCGTCCACCGCCCGGCGATGGGCAACGCGTCCTCGTCGGCCGTCGCCCCGGGAACGGGCACGAGTTCCGTCCACGCGAGCTGACGGTCCTGTCCGTGGCTGGGTTCGAGGTCGGGATCGAGGTCCAGGATCAGCTGGTAGTCCCGCGTCTCCTCGTTCGCGAACGAACCGAGCGACAGCTCCAGTTCGCGGACGGCGACCTCCTCGCACCGATCGGTGAGGTCGTACTCGTCCGGGAACACCTGCTTGACCGACCGCAGCCTGCTGAACGGCATGGTGCCGATGCGCAGCCGGACCTCGGGCAGCACCTTCGTCAGCGCGCTCTCGACGAGCTGCCGGAAGTCGTCGGCGAGCCGGTCGTCCTCGACGACGGAGTCGACGTTCCCGCGCAGCACCCGGCCGATCTGGGTGAGTTCGGCAGGCTCCCAGCCGTCGCCGATTCCCCTGGCGTCGCAGACGAACCTGCCCTCGCAGCTGTTCAGCACGGTCATCAGGGCGGCCCTGGTCTGCGAATCGTTGCGGCCGTCGGTGAGGAGGATCGCGTGCCGGACGGCGTCGGGTTCCCGTTCGAAGAGGTCGCGGGCCTTGGTGAGCCAGGCGCCCATCGCGGTGCCCCCGACCGCCACGAGCCGCTCGACCGCGGCGCGGGCCTCCGCCCGGGTGTGTTCGGAAGCGGTCACCAGACCGTCCTCGGCCGGATAGACCACGGTCGCGTGCTCGGTGCCCTGGACGACGGCGAAACGCACGCCGTCGGGGAGGACGTCGATGGCCGCCGCGGCGGCTCGCCGGGCCTCGCCGATCTTGGTGCTGGGGAAACGCATCGAGCTGGAGCAGTCGATCATCAGCACCTCGGCGGCCGTCCTGGCGGCGGTCACTTCACCGCCGCGCGAAACGACCCGGACGATCGCGGTCATCGACCGGTCGCCCTCCGCGAGGAACTTGTTCTGGTGCACCTCGATGCCCAGACTCGGCTGCGTCATCAAACCTCTTTCCTCCCAGGTGAACCCGTGACCCCGATCGACCTCGGCAAGGCA
Organism: Amycolatopsis azurea DSM 43854; assembly: GCF_001995215.1. Classification (GTDB taxonomy): domain Bacteria; phylum Actinomycetota; class Actinomycetes; order Mycobacteriales; family Pseudonocardiaceae; genus Amycolatopsis; species Amycolatopsis azurea. The sequence goes on along the minus strand of NZ_MUXN01000011.1, from coordinate 332,896 downwards.
CTTTCACACGAGGGTCACCGGTCTCACCGCGTTGGCCAGGTCGATCAGCACGTCGTGCGCCTCCGACGAGGGCGCGTGATGGGCGAGCCGCCGGTACGACCGGTCCAGCACGGTGCGAGCGCCCGGTTCGGTGGACCGCAGGGTCTCGCCGTCGGTGATCCCGTCCTGCCCGAGGAGCACGCCGGCGAGCCCGGTCTCGCGCACGGCCGTCACGAGCCTGTCGAGGGCGTCACCGTCGAGGTCCAACGCGGTCAGCCGGACCACCGCGTCGTCGAGTTCGGCCGACGCCGGGAGATCCCCGGTCCCGGGCATCGGCGCGGACAGCACCCGCACCCCGGCGATCCGCGCGGCCTCGTCGTAACGCGAGAATTCCGGGACCTGGTCGAGGATCTCGACGGCGGCGGCGCGAGCGCCACGCGACAACCGGACCCGCGCGAGCCCGAACGCCGCGCTGACCTGGGACCGGTCGCGCACCCACAGGGCGTCGTAGTACCGCTCGGCGGCGGCCGCGCCGTTGAGGTGCTCCTCGCACAGCCCCAAGGCGAGTTTCGGCGGCTCTTCACCGGGGATGTCCCGGTACACGGCGGTGAACTTCTCCTTGGCCGCGGCGAAATCGCCTTCGCCGAGCGCGAGCAGACCCCGATGCCACGCCACCCGCCAGTCGTAAGGGGCGCGGTCACCGAGGAGGCGTTCGGCCTCCGCAACCGCCAGCGCGCCTTCGACCGTCGCCCCCAGTTCCAGCCGCGCCCGGCACCGGCGGAACTCGACCTCGACCGAGCCCGACACCCTGTCGAGTTTCTTCAGCAACCGCGCCGCGTCGGGAGCGCGGACGGCACGGAGGAAGTTCGCCTGCGGATCGTCCGGATCCTCGCGCGGTACCGGCAGGCCGACGGCGATCTCCGCGGCGGCCGGGCGCGCGCCGAGCGAGACGGGTGTCCCTCGCGTCCAGTGCTCCAGCGGCGGCGCCTGGCCGAGTCCCGCGTCGAGCAGGACCGCCCCTTCGGCGAACAACGTCGAGCCGGAGGGGCGGGACTGCTTGTCCCGCAAGGAAAGGATCTCGCCGAGCACCCCGTCGAGCTGGACCAGCATCTCGCGCGCGCTCGCGAATCGCTGCTCGAACGAGGCGGTCGCGCGGTCGAGGACGCGGAGGAACGACTCGATGCCGAACCGGACGCCGCGCGCGTCGGTGGTGACCGACCAGCCGTCGCTGGCCTGGAAGAGTTCCCGCAACGTCACGCCGACGGTGTGGATGTCGGACCGGACGGTGAGCCCGTGTTTCGCCCGTTCCCGCGGGGAGACCTGGTAGTGCTCGGTTCCGACCAGCGGGCTTTCGTCGTCGGCGATCTTGCGGATGGCGCCGAAATCGATGAGCTTGATCCGCTTCTCACCGTGGATCACGTTGTCCGGCTTCATGTCGCAGTACAGCAGGCCCTCGCCGTGGAGGTAGTCGAGCGCGGTCAGGATCTCGCGCCCGTAGGCCACGACGTGTTCGACCAGCAGCCGTCCCTCACTGGAGTCCAGCCCGGCCCGGCCGCGGTTCTTGATCTCCCGCAAGGAAAGCCCGTCGACGAACTCCATGACGATGTAGCGGAAGTCCTCGTGCTCGACCACGTCGAAGATCCGGACGACGTTCGGATGCTCCAGCGCGGTGAGCACCTGGCTTTCGGTCTCCGCGATCCGCACGGCGGCGGTGTTGTTCGTGTTGATCAGGCCCTTGAGCGCGACGTACCGATCGCCGAGCCCGGAATCCGTTGCCAGGTAGACGAAACCGAGTCCGCCGCGCGCGACGCAGCCGAGCACGTGGTAGCGGCCGTCGACCACGTCACCCGCCGCGAGCTTGGGCGCGAAGGAGAACGGCGTCCGGCAGACCGGGCAGAATCCCTCGGCGGGCGCGGGCCCGCCGCCGATCGAGCGGCCGACCGGGGTGGCGGTGCACCCGTGCTTGCCGCAGAACCGTTCCTCCTCCGGGACGTGCGGCTCGGTCAGCAGACGGCCCGCGACGTCGGGGAGTTCGACGATCGGGAGCGGGACCCGGTCGTCCGCGGTCGCGTGCCCCGCGATCTGCTGGGAGCGGGTCACGACGGTGCCGGTGATCCGGGTCGGCGCGTCGGGGCCGGGGATCACCAGAGTCGGCTCTTCCGGCGTTCCGGGCGGCAGCCCGCAGACCTCGCAGAAGCCGGTCTTGCCGAGCATCCCCGGACAGCCGTCCCGTCCGCAAGCCGTCATCCGTCGATCCGTTTCCGTACGGTGTCCGCGTACCGCTCGACGGCGGCCGCCGCGGCCGCGAGGTCGCACGGTCCTTCGAAGAGCATCCGCCAGGCCGGCGCGTAGGCGGCATCAAGTTCGACGTCTTCGACGAGCCCGCTGTTACGGGCCATCTCCCCGTACGCGTCGAGCCGGGCACGGAGTTCCGCGCGCCGGGCGAGGTTCTCGTCGAGGTGACGGCGGAGTTCGCGGGCCCGCTCGACGGTTTTGGCCACGGCCCGCTCGCAGACCGGAAGCTGCCGTTTCACCCAATCGGTTTCGCCTTCTTGCTCCGCCGAACGCAGCTGCGTCAAGCCTCCCCTCAACCGTCGTGTCTTCGGATGGATGTCCGGAGCGCCGGAAAAACGGAGCGCGTCGCTCAAACTGTCCTTCTCCAGCCGGTCGAGTTCGACCAACCGGGAGTCCAGCAGGGCGAGGCGGCCTTCGATGTCGTCCTCGTCCGCGGGCAGGACGTCGGTGCTCGACCGGACCACGTTCACGCCCGGCGAGGTCTCCTCGCGGAACGCCAGCGCGAGCCGCAGCCCGAGCTCGTGCGCGCGCTGGGCCAGCGGCACGAGCACCTCGCCGACGAGTTCGTCGGGTTCGGCGGACTCGTCGACCCCGTAGACGACGACGGTGCGGCCGGCCCCGTGACGACCGGCCGGCGAGTCCGCGGCGACGTCGAGCCGGTCGGAGATGCGGCGGCGGACCGCGTCGGCGGTCTTGCCGACCGCGTCGACGGCGAGCACGACACTGCCCACCGGCGGGACCGTCGGCCCGGACACGCTCCGGCCCGCGCCGTGTTCGCGGTCGGCGAGGACGACCGCGCGGCGCAACGAGGCCGCGACGGCGGAATCGTCGTCGCCCATGATGATCACCCGGACGTCCGACCGGCCGTGCCCGCCGAGCCAGCGCGCGAATTCGCGGGCGAAGAGCCCGTCGATCGCGGGTGGTTCCGGGTACTGGACGAAACTCGGGTCGATCGCCGGGCTGCCCTCGGCCCAGCGGCGCAGTTCCGGCAGGTACCCGAGCATCGTCTCGACCGGGATCATCCAGGAGACGCGGGCGGCCTCGGTCGCGTACCGGGTCGCGACCATGCCGACGACGTGACCGGTCTTGTCGGCGATCACCGCGGAACCGCTGAAGCCGTGGGTGATCGGCTCGGCGTCGGGGCTTCGATGCAGCTGGACGCGCTCCAGGCCGTGCCCGCCGTCGCCGACGACGGTCGCCAGCGACCACATGCCGTCCGAACCGCACGGGAATCCGTACGCGCGCACGTGCCGGCCGTCTTCGAGGGCCGTCCGGTGGAGCGGCGCACCGGTGATCTGTTCCTCGGGGTCACGCAACCGGAGCAGCGCGACGTCCCCGCCGTCGTCGCCGATGGGCGCGGCCTGCGCGACGATTTTCGCGATTCCGGATTCGACACCGGGAAGCGCCACGAAATCCACCGTGATTTCGTCGTGGCCTTCGATCACGTGAGCGCAGGTGAGGAGGTGTTCGCCGTCGAGCATGGTCCCGGCGCCCAGGATCCGCCCACGACGATCGCGCAGCCGCACCCGCCAGCGTCTGCGCTCGGAAGTCACCCGAAAGACCCTACCGATCGTGAGTGGTAATGACGGCCGGAACCGCCATTACCACTCACGAGGCCTAATGCGCGGCGTCGTTCCAGGACCGCCCGTATCCGACCGAGACCTCAAGCGGCACGGCCAATTCGTACGCCGAGCCCATTCCCTTGCGCACCAACGCTTCCAGCTGCTCGCGCTCACCGTCGGCGACTTCGAGGACGAGTTCGTCGTGCACCTGGAGCAGCACACGGCTCTTCAGCTTCGCTTCGGTCAACGCCTTGTGCACGTTGAGCATGGCGACCTTGATGATGTCGGCCGCGCTGCCCTGGATGGGGGCGTTGAGCGCCATCCGCTCGGCCATCTCGCGGCGCTGGCGGTTGTCGCTGTTGAGGTCCGGCAGGTACCGGCGGCGGCCGAAGATCGTTTCGGTGTAACCGACCTTCGCCGCGTCGCCCACGACCGAATGGAGGTAATCGCGCACGCCGCCGAAGCGGGAGAAGTACGCCTCCATCTGTTCTTTGGCTTCCTCGGTCGAGATCCGCAGCTGCTGCGAAAGGCCATACGCCGAAAGCCCGTACGCCAGGCCGTACGACATCGCCTTGACCCGGAACCGCAGTTCCGGCGTGATCTCCTCGGGCGGCAGCGAGAACGCGCGCGACGCCACGAAAGTGTGCAGATCCTCGCCGCTGTTGAAGGCCTGGATCAGCCCTTCGTCCTGCGAGAGGTGCGCCATGATCCGCATTTCGATCTGGCTGTAGTCCGCCGTCATCAGCTCGGCGTACCCGTCGCCGACGACGAACGCGTCGCGGATGCGTCGGCCTTCCTCGGTGCGGATCGGGATGTTCTGCAGGTTCGGGTCGACCGACGAGAGCCGCCCGGTGGCGGCGATCGTCTGCAGCAGCGTGGTGTGGATGCGGCCGTCGTCGGCGACCGCCTTGATCAGGCCTTCGACCGTGGTGCGCAGCCGGGTCGCGTCCCGGTGCTCCAGCAGGTGCTGCAGGAACGGGTGCTCGGTCTTCTCGAACAGGCTCTGCAGCGCCTCGGCGTCGGTGGTGTAGCCGGTCTTGGTGCGCTTGGTCTTCGGCATGCCGAGCTCGTCGAACAGGATCACCTGGAGCTGCTTCGGCGAACCGAGGTTGACCTGCTTGCCGATGACCGCGTACGCCTCGTCCGCGGCCTGGGTGACCCGGCCGAGGTAATGCGATTCCAGATCCGTCAGGTGCTCGATGTCGACCGCGATACCCGCCGCTTCGAGTCCGGTGATCACCTGCAGCAGCGGCAGTTCCAGCTCGACGAGCAGCTGCGCGCCGCCGAGTTCCTCCAGCTCCTTGGTCAGCGCGCCGGCCAGTTCGGCGACCGCGCGGGCCTTGACCAGCTCGGCCTGGATCTCCTTCTGCTCCAGGTCCTCGGCGCCGCCACCGTCGAGCAGCGAAAGCTGCCCGTCCCCGGTGTCGGCCTCGGACCGCAGCTCGCGGTGCAGGTACCGCAGGGCCAGGTCGTCGAGTTCGAAGGTGCGCTGCCCCGGGCGGACCAGGTACGCCGCGAGCGCGGTGTCCATGACGAGCCCGGCGAACGCCCAGCCCCGCGCCTTGACGGCGTGCAGCGCGACCTTGAGTTCGTGACCGATCTTCTGGATCTTCTCGTCGGCGAGCCAGGCGGTGAGCGCCTTGTCGTCCTCGGCGTCCATCGTGGTGACGTCGACATACGCGCCTTCGCCGTCCGCGGCCGCGAAGCTGATGGCCTTCAGATCGGAGCGGACCGACGCGCCGGTGGTGCGGAACGCCAGGCCGACCGGCGCGTCCTGGCCGGTGTGCGCGGACAGCCATTCCGTGAGGGCGCCCGGAGCGAGCTTCGCGCCGCTGACCTCGAAGCCCTCCTCGGCCTCGGGCTCGGCGCTCTGCAAGGTGGCGAACAGCCGGTCACGCAGGACGCGGAACTCCAGCTCGTCGAACAGCGCGTGGACGGCCTCGCGGTCCCAGGGACGCAGCTCGAGACCCGTCGGGCCGAGCTCCAGCTCGACGTCGCGGATCAGCTCGGTGAGCTGACGGTTCAGCATGACCGCGCCGAGGTGCTCGCGCAGCGCGTCGCCGACCTTGCCCTTGACCTCGTCGACCCGGTCGATCAGCTCGTTGAAGGACCCGAACTGCCTGATCCACTTCGCGGCCGTCTTCTCGCCGACGCCGGGGATGCTGGGCAGGTTGTCCGAGGGGTCGCCACGCAACGCGGCGAAGTCCGGGTACTGCGCCGGGGTGAGGCCGTACTTCTCCTCGACGGCCTCCGGGGTGAAGCGGGTCATCTCCGACACGCCGCGCTTCGGGTACAGCACGGTGACCTGGTCGGTCACCAGCTGGAGCGCGTCGCGGTCGCCCGTACAGATGAGGACGTCGAAGCCCTCGGCGGTCGCCTGTGTCGTGAGCGTGGCGATGATGTCGTCGGCTTCGTAGTTCTCCTTGGTCAGCGCTGGGATGCCGAGGACCTTGAGCACGTCCTCGACCAGGCCGACCTGGCCCTTGAACTCGTCCGGGGTGCTGCTGCGGTTGGCCTTGTACTCCGCGAACGTCTCCGACCGGAACGTCTTGCGGGAGAGGTCGAACGCCACGGCGAGGTGGGTCGGCGCCTCGTCGCGCAGCAGGTTGATGAGCATCGAGGTGAACCCGAACACCGCGTTCGTCGTCTGCCCGGTCTTCGTCTTGAAGTTCTCCGCGGGCAGCGCGAAGAACGCGCGATACGCCATCGAGTGGCCGTCGATCAGCAGCAGTTTGGGCCGCTCGGCCTGTGCGGTGGCGGGTGTGGCGTTGGCAACGGTCGTGTTCTCACTCGGGCTCACGGGAGCGAGTCTAGGGTGAGGGTCTGACAGTCCTACCTGTCGTGTCTGTTAAGGAGCTTTGCGTGACCGAACAAGCCCTCGAATCCTTCGCCGGGATCGACCCGGCCTTCGCCGGACAGCAGCTCAACGACAAGCTCGGGCTCGAGATCAGCGAACTCGGTCCCGAACGCGTCGTGGGCAGCATCCCGGTAGAGGGCAACCTCCAGCCCTACGGCCTCCTCCACGGCGGGGCGAACGCCGTCGTCGCCGAGGCGCTCGGCTCGATGGTCTGCGCGCTCAACGCCGGAGCCGACAAGGCGACGATGGGCCTCGAACTCTCGTGCACCCACCACCGGGCGGTCCGCTCCGGCCGGGTCACCGGTGTCGCGACCCCGGTGCACGTCGGACGCGGGACCGTCACCGCCGAGATCGTGCTGACAGACGACCAGGGCCGTCGTTCGTGCACGGCCCGTCTCACCTGCGTCGTGCGGGAGCGGCCGCCGGGCGCCTGAGCGCCCCGGAAGTACATGAAGGCCCCCTTCCTTGCGCCTGGGTACAGGAAGGGGGCCTTCACGTACCTTGACGGCGTGGATCTCGACACGGCTCAGGTACGGGCGTTCGTCGCGACGGCCGACCACGGCCATTTCGGTCGTGCGGCAGAATCTCTCTACCTGACGCAACAAGCACTGTCGAAGCGGATCCGGAAGCTCGAGGACGCCCTGTCGGTCCAGCTGTTCCGGCGCACCAACCGGTCCGTCGAGCTGACTCCCGACGGCGACCGCTTCCTCCCGCACGCGCGCGAGCTGATCCGCGCGGCGGATGCCGCCGTCGCCGCGATGGGCCTCCAGGACCGGCCGCCCCGCCTCGACATCATCGATCCGCGCCTCTCCCCCATGTACATGCTGCGGCGCGTCGCCCAGCGGGACCCGGCGCTGGCCGTCGAACGCGTCGCCGGGCGCGGGCTCGTCAACGCCCTCGACCCGCTGGTCCGCGGCGAGATCGACCTCGCGTTCGGCCGCGTCGCGGACCTCGGCCGCGACGTGCCCGCGGAACTCGAACATCGCCTCGTCCGGCTCGAACCGCTGGTCGCCCTTCTCGCTCCGGAACATCCGCTCGCGGGCAACGCTGTCCTGAAACTGTCCGATCTCCAGGATGAGGGCATCTGGATTCCGCAATTGGGCGGCCCGGTCGAATGGCTTTCTTATTTGCAACGCCTATGCAAAGAATTCGGCGTGCCGATCGACGACTCCGGAGTCAGTTACGACCTCAGGCACACGCTGGAACAGACCCGTTACGGGAAGCAGCGGGTCACCCTCGCCGGCGCCGACATGGATCTCGCCTCCGACATCGACCTGCGGGTCCTGCCCTTCGAGCCGTCGCCGCTGTTCCCGTGGTCGGTCGTCTGGCGACGCGGCGAAGGCCCGGCCCTGCGGCGCCTGCTGGCGCTCGTGGGCCGGACCAGCCACGAAGAAGGTTGGTGCGACTACGATCCCGGCCGATCGTGGCTGCCGGACGACGACCTCAAGCCGCTAGGTGCCGGGCGAACCAGCGCGTGAGCTCGGCGTCGACCAGCTTCGCGTGGTCCGTCTGCGGAGCGGGCTCGATACCGGGCGCCTCGGCGAATTCGTGCGCCATCCCCGGGATCGTGACGAGCTCGGATCGCCTCTCCCCCAGCGCCTTGTGCAGCGCGGCGGCCGGTTCGGTGATCGAGACGTCGTCCTCCTCGCCGATGACCAGCAGCACCGGCGCGGTCAGTTCGCCGGCCCGCCGCACGTAGTCGTACTCGTTCGCGACCGCGCGGGACCGGTCCGACCAGGGGTAGGTGACGTCGTAGATCCGCTCGTTCGCCGCGATCACCGGCGCCAGCTGGGTCACCGGGTTCACCAGCGCGGCCGCCGCCACGGGAATCTCGGCATGGGTCAGCATCTGCAACGCGACGCCGCCGCCCTGCGAACCGCCGACCAGCCCGACCGGACTGTCCTCAATGGACAAGCGGGAGCGCAGCTCCGCCACCGCCTCCGGGAATTCGGCCTCGACCTGCCTGGTGAGCGGCTCGACGACGTTGAGCACATTGTCCTCACTGGCGAGGCGGAAGAAGCCCTCGAAACCGCCCTCGGGGAAGCGTTTCCCGGTCAGCGGCAACCCGAGGTGCACCCGCCACGCGTGCAGTTCCCGCATCGGCAGCGCCGCCGCCATGGCAGCCTCGCTGAACGGCGCGCCGAGCAGGTGCCAGGTCAGCACCAGCGGTGCCGGGCGCTCCCGGTCCGACGGCGGCAACGCCACGAACGGGACTCCCGCCGCCACGCCTTCGATCGCTTCGCTCAGTTCGACGCTCATCGTCATGTTCTCCCAGGTCCTTCTCGGTTTTTCCGGCTCTGGGAACAGCTAACCGCGAGGTCCGGGCCGGGATCCAACAGCCGTTCGGACCCCGATGACAACCATCGGTTGTCGTGACACAAGAGAAGCGAGGGCACGCTTGACGCCCTTTGGGGCAGCATTGCTACGGCGAACGGACGCCTTCGAAGCAGGGAAAGGTCGCAAGATACGCGGCCGAAACATGATCATTACCCACGAGCATGATCGACGTGGTAGCGGTGAATCCCCAGCGTGACCAGCGAAGACTTGTCAACAGGCAACATTCGCCTTTTCGTGCAATTCGTTCTGGTTTCGACCGTCACGATGTGGACACAGAGTGATGGGCGTCTGGGCAGATCATGGCATAGGGGGATATCTTCCTGCCCTAACCTAGCCCCTGTGTCGGGGGCAACGCCTACCGGCGGCTGGTTGGTCATGGGAGGTAGTCGGTGTCAGGAGTGCGTTTTGGACGGGTATTCGCCGTCGCGGCGGCTGCGTCGCTGGCGCTGGCGGGCTGCGCGGGCGGCAGCAGCTCGTCCGGCAGCGGTGACAGCAGCACGCTGAAGATCGGGTTCATGGGTGACCTCACCGGTGAGAACTCCGGGATCGTGATCCCGCCCCGCAACGGCGCCAAGCTCGCTATCGACGAGTACAACAAGACGAACCCGGCGACGAAGCTGGAGCTCAAGGAATACGACAGCCAGGGCAAGCCCGAGCAGGCGACGTCGCTGATCACGACCGCCGTCGGCCAGGACAAGATCACCGCCCTGATCGGCCCGGCGTTCTCCGGTGAGTCGAAGGCCATCGGCGGTCAGCTGGAGCAGAACAAGATCCCGAGTGTCTCGCCGTCGGCGACGAACGCGGGCCTTGCCTCGAACGGCTGGAAGTACTGGCACCGTGTCGTCGCGAGCGACGCCAGCCAGGGCCCGGCCATCGCCAACTTCCTCATCACGGCGAAGTCGCCCAAGAAGGCGTACGTCATCTCGGACGACCAGGAATACAGCGTCGGCCTGGCCGACAATTTCGAGAAGACCTTGAAGGAGAAGAACGTCCCGACCGAGCGCGACAAGTTCGCCAAGGACGCGTCGGACTACTCCTCGACCGTGCAGAAGGTCAAGGCCGCGAACCCGGACATCATCCTCTTCGGTGGCTACTACGCCCAGGGTGGCCGTCTGCTCAAGCAGCTGCGCGACAGCCAGGTGACCGCGACCTTCGCCACCGGTGACGGTTCGCTCGACGCCCAGCTCGTCAGCGGCGCGGGTGCCGCGGCCGCGGAGAAGGCCGTCGTCGGCTGCCCCTGCAACATCCCGGACCCCGGCTCCAACGACGAGTTCAGCACCAAGTACAAGGCCGCGTACAAGATCGACCCGGCGATCTACTCCAGTGAGGGCTACGACGCCGCGACCGCCATCATCAACGCGGTCAAGGGCGGGGCCACCACCTCGGAGAAGATCAACGAGGCCCTCAAGACGATCGACTTCAAGGGTGCCTCGAAGCAGATCAAGTTCAAGGAGAACGGCGAACCGTCGACGGACGCGATCAACATCTACCAGGTCACCGGTGGCGTCCTCAAGAACCTCGGCGTCTCGACCGAAGCCAAGCTCAACGGCTGACGGAGCAGGTAAGAACACCTAACGGAAGCGGGGGCGCTGTGCGGGCACAGCTCCCCCGCTTCCCGTAAATGTGGCGAAAGAAATCCTCGCCCCGTCCCGTAAGGCATCCACGTCATGCTTCAAGATCTGCAAGCCCAGTTCCTCGGTAGCACCATCGGCGGACTGGTCGCCGGAAGCATCTACGCCCTCATCGCCCTCGGCTACACAATGGTCTACGGCGTACTCCGGCTCATCAACTTCGCACATTCCGAGATCTTCATGATCGGGACGGTCACGTCCCTATTCATCCTGATCACCATCGCGGGCGGTACCGCCCCGATCACGCTCGGCGTGTTCGGGATGATCGCCGTCCTGCTGCTGATCATCATCGCCTCGGCCGCCGTGTCCGGCGGCGCGGCGGTCGTGCTGGAGCAAGTGGCCTACCGGCCGCTCCGCAAGAAGGGCGCGACCCGGCTGGCCGCCCTGATCTCCGCCATCGGCGCCTCGCTGTTCCTGCAGGAACTGTTCGGCCTCGAGATCATCGAATGGATCACCGGGAAATCCGGTCGTGTGCAACAGAACGCGCCGCGGTTCATCCCGCACGAGGAGCTGTTCCACATCGGCAACGGCGTGGTCCGCACGGATCACGTGTTCGTCGTCGTCGGCGCCGTGATCATGATGATCGGTCTCGACCAGCTGGTCAGCCGCACCCGCATCGGCCGCGGTATCCGTGCCACGGCGCAGGATCCCGAAGCCGCCGTGCTGATGGGCGTCAGCATCGACAAGATCGTGCGCCTCACCTTCCTGCTCGGTGGCGCCATGGCCGGCGTCGCCGCGGCGTTGTACGTCATGGAATACGAGAACACCGATTACCGCATCGGGTTCCTCCTCGGCATCAAGGCGTTCACCGCCGCCGTGCTGGGAGGTATCGGCAACCTGCGGGGCGCCTTGCTCGGTGGCATCGTGCTCGGCCTGGTGGAGAACTGGAGTTCCATCTTCTTCGGTTCACAATGGAAGGACGTCACCGCCTTCGTGGTCTTGGTGCTGGTCCTGATGTTCCGTCCCACCGGCATCCTCGGTGAATCGCTGCAGCGGGCACGCGCATGAAGGGCAACGAAGAAGTGGCTGAAAAGTCCTCAGAGAACGGAAAGCCCGCGCGCGCCGGGTTCCACCCCCTCGACGGTCTGCGGGATTGGTGGGCCGATGCTCCGCATTGGCAGCGTTATGGCGTGTACCTCGCCTTGATCGTGGGCGCGCTGATCCTGCCCGCACCCGCCATCGGTTCGTTCATGTCCCCGGATTCGGACTGGACGAGCGTCCTGATCTTCCCGATCGGGATCTACATCCTGCTGGCGATCGGCCTCAACATCGTGGTCGGTCACGCGGGCATGCTCGACCTCGGTTTCGTCGCGTTCTTCGCGATCGGCGCCTACACACTCGCGACCATGGGCGTGAACTACGGCTGGTTCGTCTGGCCGACGTTGCTGGTCGGCATCTTCCTCGCCGCGATCTCCGGGGTCATCCTCGGCGCCCCGACGCTCCGGCTTCGCGGCGACTATCTGGCGATCGTCACGCTGGGCTTCGGTGAGATCGTCCGGATCACCGCGAACAACACCGACGCCATCGGTGGTGCGCGCGGTATCACCAACATCCCGCACCCGGAGCCGGTGTTCGGCACCGAGTTCCTGCTGGACGCGGCGCCGTACTACTACCTGATCCTGGCCGCGATCGTGATCGCGATCGTGTTCTCGGTACGGCTCCAGAAGAGCCGGGTGGGACGTGCGTGGGCCGCGATCCGCGAGGACGAGGACGCCGCCGAACTGATGGGCGTCCCGACGTTCAAGTTCAAGCTGCTGGCCTTCGCCATCGGCGCCATGATCGGTGGTTTCGCGGGCGGTATCCACGCCAGCAAGGCCGTCTTCATCGCGCCGGAGAACTTCCCGTTCATCCTGTCGGCGACCATTCTCGCGGCCGTCGTGCTCGGTGGCGCGGGGAACCTGCCCGGCGTGATCCTCGGTGCCTTCCTCGTCGCCTGGCTCCCGGAGCGGTTCCGGTTCCTGTCGGAATACCGGATCCTGATCTTCGGCGCCGTGCTCGTGGTGATGATGGCGCTGCGGCCGGAGGGTCTGCTGCCGTCTCGGCAGCGCAAGGCGGAACTACGAGAAGGAACGGGCGGGATGGGTGCCCTTGGCGCCGAAGTCGCGGGTCCGGATTCCGAGGCTTCGGCGGAGGTGACGAAGTGAGCGCGCTGCTCGAATTCGACAACGTGACCATGCGCTTCGGCGGTGTCACGGCTTTGAAGGACGTCAACCTCGCCATCAACGAGGGTGAGATCTTCGCGCTGATCGGGCCGAACGGCGCCGGCAAGACCACGGTGTTCAACGTGGTCACCGGTGTCTACCAGCCGACCGAAGGCCAGGTGCGGTTCGACGGCACCAAGGTCAACGGGATGAAGCGGTTCAAGATCAACCAGACCGGGATCGCCCGCACGTTCCAGAACATCCGGCTGTTCCACAACATGTCGGCGCTCGAGAACGTGATGGTCGGTGCCGACTCGCACCACAAGACCGGGGCGATCACCGCGACCCTCGGTCTTCCGACGCACCGCAAGGAAGAGAAGCGGGGCCGCGAGCTGGCGAGGGAGCTGCTGGACTTCGTCGGCATCGGCCGGGTCGAGCACAACACCGCGAAGAACCTCTCCTACGGCGACCAGCGCCGCCTGGAGATCGCGCGTGCGCTCGCGACCGACCCGAAGCTGCTGCTGCTCGACGAGCCCGCCGCCGGGATGAACCCGGCGGAGAAGAACTCGCTGCAGCAGCTGATCCGCAAGATCCGTGACGACGGCCGGACCGTCCTGCTCATCGAGCACGACATGGGCTTGGTCATGCAGATCGCCGACCGGCTGGCCGTGCTCGACTTCGGCCAGAAGATCGCAGAAGGGCTCCCCCACGAGGTGCAGAACAACCAGAAGGTGATCGAGGCTTACCTGGGGGTGGCGGAAGATGCTTCTTGAGGTTCAGGACATCAACGTCCACTACGGGAAGATCGCCGCGCTCAAGGGAATGACCATCGAGGTCGACGAGGGCGAGATCGTTTCGCTCATCGGGGCCAACGGTGCCGGCAAGACCACGACGCTGAAGACGATCTCGGGCCTGCGTCCGCTGACCAGCGGCCGGATCCTCTTCGACGGCAAGGACATCTCGAAGACGCCCGGGCACAAGCGGGTCGAGCTCGGGATCGGCCAGTCACCGGAAGGCCGGGGCGTGTTCCCCGGTATGACGGTGCAGGAAAACCTCCTGATGGGTGCCTACACCCGCAAGGACGACCTGAAGGCCGACCTCGACGAGGTCTACGAGTTGTTCCCGCGGTTGAACGAGCGCAAGACCCAGTTCGGCGGCACGATGTCCGGTGGCGAGCAGCAGATGATCGCCATCGGCCGCGCGCTGATGACCAAGCCCAAGGTGCTGCTGCTCGACGAGCCGTCCATGGGCCTGGCACCGATGCTGATCGCGCAGATCTTCGACATCATCCGCGAGATCAACAAACGCGGGACCACGGTCCTGCTGGTGGAGCAGAACGCGCAGCAGGCGCTGAAGCTCTCCGACCGCGCGTACGTGCTGGAGACCGGTGAAGTGGTCAAGAGCGCCCGCGGTGCCGAGTTGCTGGACGACCCGCAGGTGCGGGCCGCCTACCTCGGTGGCGACCTGGGCGTCTGACGCCTTCGAAGAAAGGGGCCCCGTCGCGTTTCGCGGCGGGGCCCCTTTCAGGTCAGCTTGACGTCGGTGCCGGTGAGGTTCTTCATGTCGGTCAGCGTCGGACCGCCGAAAGCCCGCAGCACCAAGGGTTTCGCCTCTTTCGGAAGGTCGAAGTAGAGGTCGAACTCGACCCGCACACCGCGTCCGAGCTCGAACTTGTCCGGCTGCCGCTTGATCGTCATCGCCTGGTTGTCGACGGCGATCACGGCGCCGGACTCGGTGACGAGCTGCTGGCGCCTGGTGTCGAAGATGATCCCGGACACTCCCTTTCCCGTGACCACCAGCCGGAGCCGGACGAACTGTCCTTTCGCCTCGAACTCGGTGTGGCTGCCGGTGAGGCTGGGCAGCCCGGCGGCAAGGCCGATGACGGAGAACTCGGTCTCCCCGTTGAGCGCCGGCGGCAGATGCAGCGCGGTCTCGTCCGGCCGGACCTCCCGTGCGGGCAGGTCGTACACGGGTTTGGCGGGCGGCTGCGCCTGCTCGCCGGAACAACCGGCCAGCAGGAGGACCGCGGCCGCCGCGATCAGGCACTTCCTCATCGGGTGACCTCCACGCTCAGGTACCGCCACCCGCCGACATCCGGCAGCCGTACCGGGCCGACTTCCTCTCCTGGCAGGAAACGCACTGTCGTGCCGGTCGTGCCGTCGTCCGCGATCGGCGTCAGATCGGTGACCGGGACACCGCGTTCGTAGCGCTGGGTCCACGAGCCGTTGCCGCGACGGTTGGTGTGCACGAGCCAGTCGCTCAGCGCAGCGACGACCGACACCCCGCGACGCGGATGACCGTCCGGCAGCGTTTGCGCGCCGGGGGAATCGAAGAAGCGCAGATCTTTGGTCGACATGACCGGCTTCTTCACGAAGCCGCCGTGCCCGTCAGCGCGAGTGTCGGTGCCTCGCCCATTGTCCGCCACGGACACCGAGCCGTCGGGATGGACCGTGACGACCGCATGCCCGCCACCGGCGCTTTCCGCTTCCTCCGCGGCATAGGCGAGCACTTCGAGGACGAGATGCGGCACCCCGCCAGGGGTGAACTCCCCTGGGTTCCGGCGAATGTGCGCCAGATGGTCGTGGTCCACGGAAGCGGCCCAATCGTGCGTGGTGTCGCGCCATCGCGCGCTCGTGTCACTCACACTGCCATTCTCCTACGGCTACTGTGCGATTGTGGAGTTACGACGTCTTCGATATCTGTGCGCCGTTGCGGAGGAAGGGCATCTCACCCGCGCCGCCGAGCGCCTCGGCATCCGGGCATCGTCGCTCAGCCAGCAGATCATCGCGCTGGAACGGGAACTGGACGCGCCCCTGTTCGTCCGGACCCAGGCGGGGATGACACCCACCGCCGCCGCGCTGGCGCTGCTTCCCCACGCCCGCCGGATACTGGAAGAGGCCGACCTCGGCGCGCGGGCCGTCCGTGACGCCGTGGACCGGCCGCTCCGCGTCGGCGTGACACCGGGCGCGCCACCGGCGGTACTCCCCGTCCTGCACGCGGAAGCGGTGGAGATCGACGACCTCTCCGCCGCGCGCCAGCTCGGACTTCTGCGCCGTGGCGCGCTCGACGCCGGCTTGCTCGCGCTGCCGGAAGACGTGGAAGGCCTGCGAGCCGTCGTCGTGAGCGAGAGGCCGTTGGGGGTGCTCGTCTCCGAAGTCCATCCCGTGGCCCGGCTCGATCACGTGGGTTGGGACGACCTCGGCGGGCTGGATCTCCTCCTGTACGACCGGGAACTGGCACCGGGCTATCACGACAAGCTGCTCGCGACGGTCGGCTGGCGGCCGCCTCGGGTGCGGATCGGGCCGCCTCGGCGGTCGCTGTTCGCCGCCGAACTGCGGCACGGCGGAGACGTCGTCGCCCTGCGGCCCCGGGAAGAGCCGGCCGAAGGCCTGCGCTGGGTTCCGCTGCGGGAGGCGCCCGTCGTCCGGCACGCCCTGGTGTGGAACCCGGCGCACGAATCCTCGGGCCGGATCGGGGAGCTGGCGTCGCGCCTGGGTATGACAACGCCCACAACGGATTCCCGGGGCGCACGCTCGACGTCGTCTCTTCGGTGATCCCGAACGGCCATACGGCTCCGCCTCGTGGACGGCTCGCTTCGTTTCGCGATTACCTCACGGTGTTCGATAACGAAGGAGGATTGTCATGCGACAGTGGGGTTTCGTGTACTTGGCCGACGGCTGCGACCCGGCGCGGGACGTGTCCCGTGTGGATACCGGGAAGTGCCTGACCGTGCTGGTCGGGGTCGGCGAAGTGGGCCAGGTCGTAGCCGCGGCCGAACGACTTGTCGCCGAAGGCGCGCAACTGATCGAACTGTGCGGCGCGTTCGGTCCCGTGTGGACGGCGCGGGTGATCGACGCGGTGGGAGCCCGAGTTCCGGTCGGAAGCGTCATGTACGGCGGCGAAGCCACGAAACAGCTTCACGACCTGTTCGGCCTCGGGGCCTAGCAGTCGTCGTCGTGGACGGCTTCGACGCAGGCACCGGCCTCGGCGTGGCCCGCGGCCTGGTACAGCAGGTTGTACAGCGTTTCGCGCTGATCGTTGTCGAGCGCGCCGAGGACCTGGTCCTCGACCGCGGCGAGCGCGAACTCGGCTTTGACGAGCTGCTTGACGCCGACGTCGGTGAGTTCGACGATGTGCCGCCGCCGGTCCTGCGGTGACCGCTTGCGTTCGATCAGGTTCGCGGATTCGAGGTCGTTGAGCAGGCCCACGACGTTCGTGCCGTCCATCTCCAGCGTCTTCGCGAGGTCCTGCTGCGAACAGCCGCCGAGATCGCGCAGCACGGTGAGCGCGACGAGATGCCGGGGGCGCAGGCCGAGCGGGGTCAGGACGGTCTCGCTGCGCAGCCGGATCCGGCGGGTGACGTGGTCGAGCAGCGCGCCGCAGCGGTGCGGGGGCTGGTTCACGACCGGGAGTTCGGACACACGTCAAGTGTACGTTCCCAGATGATGACCGCCACAGCATCAATGGTTTGCGTTACACAAACTATCTGTGCAAGATGATGGGTATGACGCATCTGCTGCACATCGACTCGAGCATCACGGGCGAGCACTCGATCAGCCGCCACCTCACCGCGCGGGCCGCCGCGGCCTGGCGCGCCGCGCATCCGGAAGGCACCGTCACCTACCGCGACCTGAGCACCGACCCGCTGCCGCATCTGGACACGGCGACCCACATCTCCAGGATCGTGCCGCCGGAAGAGCACACCCCGGAGCAGGCCAAGGGCTGGCGGCTCATCAAGGAGCTGATCGACGAGGTCAAGGCGGCCGACACGGTCCTGCTGGGCCTGCCGCTGTACAACTTCGGCCCGCCGAGCACGGTCAAGTCCTGGGTCGACCACCTGATCGCGCCCGGGCTGTCGATCGACCCCGAGACCAACCAGGGCCTGCTCGGCGGACGGGACTTCATCGTCCTGGCCTCGCGCGGCGGCGGTTACGGCGAAGGCACCCCGCGCGAGGGCTGGGACCACGCGCAGTCGTGGATCCCCCACGGCGTCTCGCTGACCGGGCTCGAACCGCGGTTCGTCACCGCCGAGCTGACCATGGCGAAGACCAACCCGGCGATGGCGGACCTGATCCCGCTGGCCGAGGCGAGCCAGGCCGAAGCCGAACGCGTCATCGACGCTCTGTGGGCGCCCGTCGCGGCTTGACCGGGGCGCAACCCTCGGGAGTGATGAGGACGGTTCCAACCGTTCTTGCCGCTCACGGAGGTTAGGCTCGCCGGATGGGGTTCAGCGAACGGGCACGACGGGTGCGCGACGGGCGTCTGGCACACGGCCGCCGGGTCGCGGCGTTGTGTTCGTGCGTGAGCCAGTACCACCCGATCGGCCACCGCGCGACGTTGAGCTTCTTGGAGGAACTGGCCGGGCCGTACCAGCGGCACGAACTGGCCCTGTTGCGCGCTTTGGCGGCGCTGGAAGCCAGTCGCGCGGTCTGGCTTTCGGAGGTCGCCGAGTACAAGAACCTGCGGGTGAAGGAAAAGCGGCTCGGTCGTCGGGTGCCGACGCACGCCGGTCCGCCGCCGGGAAAGCTGGGCGGCCACTGGTACTCGACGGTCCCGCATCTTTCGGAACGCGCGGCCTCGCACGCACGCAAGATGCGGGGGGGGCGTGAGTGGCGTTGGGGTGGCCGGGTCAGTGGCTCTGCGCGACACCAGGCCCTTTGGCGCCGACTGTGTGGATTTTTGGGGCGTTAGATGACCAGAAATCCACACAGTCCCTTCGTGACCGGCCCGGTCGCGTGGGTCGTGAGTGGTAAGTCGCGTTAGAACGCTACTTACCACTCACGACCAGCTGGACCGGCCGGTCAGCCGATGCCCGCGGCGAACACGTGCATAGCGGAGTTCGACGGCAAGGTCACCGCGACGACCTCCTTCCCCGCGGTCAGCGGGACGGAGTTCGCGAACACCCGGTACGGCGTGGTCGGATAGGCCGCCCCGGCCCGGGTGTTCTTGCCCATCACGGTCGCCACCGTCGTCGCGCCGTACTGGGCGGGATCGGCGCAGCACCAGTTCGGGAAGCCGAGTTCGGCCTGGCTCGTGGTGCCGTCGGCGTAGCGGACGACGACCGTGCCCTTCGCCGTGCCCGTGCCGGTTCCCGTCAGCACCAGTTTGGCGCCCGTCCCCCGCACGGCGATGGTCTGACCGGACGCGAGGACGTTGTCCTTCTGCCCGGTGCCGGTCTCCGGCCAGGTCAGCCGGGCGCCGAGGGCGGTGAAGCCGGCACCGGGTTTGAGACCGGCCTCGGCGAGGCCTTCGGCCCGGAAGCTGCTGCCGCCACCGTCGATGTCCCCCACCGCGACGTGCGCCGCGTCGGTGACGCCGACGTTGCCGTACGCCGCGGCCAGCGAACCGTGCGGGACGGTGACCGTCACCGAATCGGTGACCCGGTTCTCCCCGAGCCGCGCCTTGTACGACGCCGACGCGGTGAGCTGGTAGTCGTCCGGTTCGATCCCCGCGTCCGGCGTCACCTTGACCGGGACCTGGACGGTCTTGCCGGGCATCACCAGTCGTGGGCCTGCCGGCACCTCGACCCGGAAACCGTTGGCGGGCAGGGAGAACGCGACGTCCCGGACCGGCAGCGGCGTGCCGTTGGTGAAGCTCAGCGTGCCCGTCGCGGTCTGCCCGGGACCGGCGACCGCCGGCACGGACAGGGTGACCGACCCGTTGCGGTCCTCGGGGAAGATCCCGCCGACCGCGCTCGTGCCGAACAGCCGGACGTCCTGGCGGTCACCGGCGCCGATCTTGCCGGTCTTGACCCGCGCGACCCCGCCGGTGGCCGGATCGAACCACCAGCCCGACGGCGCCGCGTCCAGTTCGGCCTTGCTGCCGTACTGCCGCAGGATCGAGGTCCCGGCCAGGACCATCGCGGGCTTGCTTCCCGAGTGGACGGACAGCTGATAGTTGCGCGAGGCCGGTTTTCCGGCGTAGGAACCGGAACTCGCGCCGATCCCGACCGTCACCGTGCCCAGCCCGGACGTCGGCGCGTCGACGGTGAAGGTCTGCTTCGCCTGGTCACCGTTCTTGTACGCCCTGGTCACGCCGTCGTCTTCAGTGAGCGTGAACGAACCCTTGCCCTGCGGGTAGACGTCGAGGTCGAGCACGCCCTTGTCCCGGGTCTGCCACGACTTCGTGCCCTCGGCCCACATCGGCACCACGGCACCGGCGCGGACGAACAGCGGCAGCGTGTCGAGCGGCGCGTCGTAACCGTCCACAGTGGTCGGTCCGGTGTAGGTCTTGCCGCTCCAGTAGTCGACCCAGGTGCCCTTCGGCAGGTAGATGCCGTTGCGGACGGTGGAGTTCTCGTACACCGGCGCGACCAGGAAGTCCTTGCCGGACAGGAACTCGTACTTCGCCTTCTCGCCCCAGACGTTCGGGTCGTCGGGGTATTCGAGCGCCAGCGGGCGGACCTGGCCGACGCCGGTGGCGTGCGCCTCCACCGAATGGCTGTAGGTGTAGGGCAGCAGCCGTTCCTTGAGCAGCAGGTACTTGCGGTTGATCGAGGTGTACGGCTCGCCGTACTTCCACGGCTGCTTGTCCGAGGCGGCCCAGCCGTCCATCGTCATCGAAACCGGCAGGAACGCCTTCCACTGCAGGTCGCGGACGTAGGTCTGCGGGCTGCCGCCGAAGATGCCGTCGATGTCGCCGGTGTTGTACGCGATACCCGAGTTCGTCGCGCCGGCGTAGGTCGGGATCTGCCACTTGATGTAGTCGTAGGACCCGGCCTGGTCGCCGCTCCACAGCACGCCGCAGCGCTGCGCGCCCGCCCAGCTGACCGGCGTCCAGACGAACCCGCGCGCGTCGCTGTTGTCCTCGATGCCCTTGTGCGCGGTGTCGCAGGCGTCCAGCGCGAACTGGTATCCCGGGCCGACCCACGCGACGTCGAGTTTGCGGACCCGGACCCCGGCTTTGACCTCCTCGACCTGGTTCGGCACGCCGTTCTCGGTCCACAGCCCGAGCTGCATGTTGTTCTTGCGAAGGCCTTCGCCGGTCTGCTGGAGGTTTTCGTACCCGCAGCCGTAGCCGTCGTTGACGAGCATCCAGCCGTTGGGCATCCCGTGTTCGGTGTACCCCTCCGCGACCTTCACCGCGTCCAGCGTGTGCCGTTCGCCCCGGTTGGCGTTGTGCAGGTAGCAGTCGGCGTCACCGTGCTCCAGGCCGTAGAGCGGTGGCAGGAAAGGCTTCCCGACCAGGTCGGTGTAGCCGGCGATGACGTCCTTGAGCCCGTCGCCGACGACGTAGGTCGCGTCGAAGCGGCGCTCGTCGTGGGTGGTGCGCACCGGCTCGGTGAAGGCGTAGGTGCCCTGCGCGAAAGTGTTGCGCAGCACGCCGTATCCCGCCGTGGAGGCGTAGAACGGCTGCGAATTCGGAGCCCCGCCGTCATTCCAGTTGTAGTCGGCGAAGATCCGGATGGTCTGGTCGCGGTGGCTGAATCGGCCGTTCTGCTCACCGCCGCCGACGAACTGCTCGGTCGCCGTCCGCGCCAGGGTCTGCGTGGTCGCTTTGTCGGTCCAGGAAAGCGGCGCGGACTCCTCCCAGAGCCGCTTGCGGTCCGCGCCGTCGTACAGCGCGAGCCGCATCGGGTGCTTGTACGCCCGCAGCGTCGCCTTGCCCGTGGAAACCGCCCAGTAGTCCCCCTTGTCGGTCTTCTTCGGCGTGACCTCACCGGTGCGCGGCAGCACGATCTTGCTCCCGGCCGGATCGGTGAACTTGCCGTCCGGCCCGAGCCAGACCCGGACGGCGCCTTCGGCCGGGAAGCTGACGCGGACCGCGTCGCTCCCCGAATTCAGGGTGACCGTGGGGCCGTCGGCGGAGATCCCGGTCAGATCGCCCAGCTTGCCCGCCGCGGCCGCGGCCGGATCGGCGTGGGCGGCGACCGGGGAAAGCCCGAGCAAGGCCACTGCGGCCAAACCACTCAGGGATTGCGCAACTCTGCTCATTCGAGACACCTTTCGCGCATGAATACGCAATAGGATCTCTGTATAGCGCACGGTTCGCGCAAAGTCATCCGCCGAAGCGGTGCTGCCGACTTTCGTCGGGTCGGACGAAGATCCTTATGTCACAACGGGTGCGCGAAAGACGTGAAGGCCCCCTTCCTGTACCTAGGCGCAAGGAAGGGGGCCTTCACGTACTTGGGACTAGACGGCTTGGACCTCGACCCCGGCGGCCTCGAAGGCACGCAGCGCCTTCGGATCGGCGTTGGAATCAGTGACCAGGGCGTGCACCTGCGGCGTCGCACAGATCCGCGCGAACGCGCGGCGGCCCAGCTTCGAACCGTCGGCGACGGCGACGACGCGTTCCGCGCGCTCGACCATCAGCCGGTTGATACTCGCCTCGCCCTCGTGATGGGCGAACGCGCCGGCCTCGGCGTCGAACGCGTCGACCCCGAGGAACAGCAGGTCGATCGTCAGTTCGCTGAGCACGCGGGTGGCCAGCGGACCACTGAGCTCGAACGACTGCGGGCGCGCGACGCCGCCGGTGACCACGATCTTCACATGCGGCCGCACCGCGAGTTCGTGCGCGATGTTCAGCGCGTTGGTGACCACCGTCAGCCCCGGCGAATCACCCCGGCCGGCCAGATCCGACCGGGTGGCCAGTGACCGCGCGACCCCGGCGGTCGTCGTCCCGCCGTTGAGGCCGACCACCATGCCCTGCGCCACGAGCGACGCCGCGGCGACGCTGATCCGCTGTTTCTCGGGCACGTGCCGCGCGGTCTTGTACCGCAACGGCAGGTCGTAGGCGAGGTCGTTCGCCACCGCACCACCCCGGGTGCGGGTGAGCAACTGCTGCTCCGCCAGGTGATCGAGGTCGCGCCGGATCGTGGCCGCGGAGACGTTCAACTCCTCGGCCACGTCCTCGACGTCGATTTTCTCCCGCTGCCCCAGCAGGTCCAGCAGGGTGCTCAGCCGTTCGTGCCGGGCCATCCGCGCCACTCCTAGCTCGCTGCGGCCTATCGCGCATGGCGTTGCGCTGTTGGCCACTGTTTCGAGCAGTATGCTGCATCGCGGTTGTCCGCCGCGAGCGGCACGCCGCACGAGTGGCCCGGCCGGTCACTTCATCCGGAAGTCGTGCTGTTCCGGCAGCGGTTCTTCCGAAACCGCCGCCCAGGTGTCCGAAAGAGACGTTTCCCCTTCCCTGATGTTCGCGACCTCGAAACCGGTGTCGTAGACGGCTTTGGCCCCGGCGAGGTCGCCATGGGCGAGCCGGGTGCGGGCGGTCAGCAAGGCGATCCGCCCCTCCACGGGGAGCCCGTCCAGCAACTCGCTCGCCTCGTCCGGAAGCCCGGCGGCGAGTTGTGCCGCGATCGCCTCGACCACCAACGGCCGCAGCGACGGCGCGAGCGCGACCGCACGCCGGTACAGCCAGGCCGCTTCGTGCCCGGACGTGGCGACCGCGAGATTCCTCAGTGCCCAAGGGTTCTCGTCCGCCGAGACGGACTCGCGCCAGGCGCGGACCGCGTCCGACTGCCGTCCGGCGGCCCAGTGCGCGACGCCGCGGTGATACCAGGTCAGCCAGTTCTTCGGGGCGTACTCCATGAGATCCGCCCAGTACCGGTTCACCAGCGTCGGCGGCGGCACGGCGAGCGGATCGCCGTCCGGTGGCGTCCCGTCGAGCAACGCGAGCCACGGTTCCTGGTCCGGCCCGAGCGAATCGTCCGGGAACGGCGTACCGGGCAAGCACATCGGCGCCCGCCGGTTCTCCAGCGCTCCCCAGCCGGAACCGGTGGCCAGCAGGGATTCCGGGGTGACGTCGGCGATCTTCCGCCAGGCGTCGTGGTACTCGTCCAGGGTCTCGGCCGACGGCAGACCGGCGGCGACGGCTTCGCGCGCCGCCGTCCAGTCGTCCCCGTGCACCGCCACGGGATCCGCGGTGACCGGACCGTAGGCCTCCAGCCAGTCCCAGCTCTCCCCCGGCGGTAACCGCAGGTGTTCCAGCTGGGTTCGCGCCAGACCGGCTTGGATCTCCAGGTAGCCGCCGGCACCGGGGGCCAGCCACTCCTGCCAGCGACGCCCGCCCGCGGACTCGCCCCACAGGAAAAGCTTCCGCCCGCGCAACCGGGCGGTGGACAGCTGGGCGAGTCCCGTCCCGTCGCTCTCGACGGCGGCGACCCACGGTCTCCCCGTCACCTCGAAGAAGTAGTCCGCCGCGGCTTCGGCGCGGGCCGGGTAGGTCAGCTCGCCGGGGACGTCGACGAGGTCGAGCCGTCCCGAATAGCCGTAATGCCACGCCTGGGTGGCGGGAGCCAGCACCCGGGTGCCCTCGTTCTGCGGCACCGCGATGTTCGACCACCAGTACACCGGGACGTCGTAGGGATGCGGGTTCCGCACCCGCACCGCCACCAGCAGCTGTTCCGAGTCGTCGGGCAGCCAGAAATCGACCTGATACGGCACGTCGCGGGTGCGTTCCCATTCCCACAGGCGCAGCACCGGCGTGCCGTCCGGGCCTTCGATCTCCGCGGCGAACATCGGTTCGCAGGTCAGCGTCGTGTGCCCGGTGCTCCCGAGGTTCCACTCGACACCGCCCGCGAACCAGGCGTCGCGCAGGGCGAGGTTCGCGGGCTGGAACACCGGGTTTCGATAGAGCAGCTCGCGGCCGGTCGGCTTGTGGATCAGCGAATACAGGCGCCCGCCCAACGACGGCAGCACGGTGGCGCGGATGTTGTCGTTCTCCAGCACCATCGCCGGGAGCTCACGTTCGGCGCGCTCCCGGGTGTAGCCGTCCTGCAGCAGGCACGGCAGCGTGGTGTCCAGGCGGCCGTACCCGATGTTCTCCGCCAGCTCCGGCGGCAGCTCGTCCACATTGGACACCTTCGCCACCGCTTCGGGTTTCCGGAGCGGTGGCAACGGGTTCTCCGGCCCCAGCTCGGCGGCCGGAAGCACCAGCCCGGTGCGGTACAGGCGGGTCATGCGTCCGGGAGCCGATCGCCGGTCGCGGCGTCGAACAGGTGCACCGCACCCGGTTGCGGGGTCAGCGAGATCGGCTCGCCGCGTTGCCACGGGGCCATCCCCGGGGTGCGGACGGTCAGCACGCGGTCGCCGTCCCGGCAGTAGAGGTACTGGTCGCTGCCGAGTTCTTCGACGACCTCGACGACCGCTTCGAATCCGCCGTCCCCGATCGTCCAGCCCTCGGGCCGGACGCCGACGACGATGCCGGGACCGGTCAGCGCCGAACGCTGCGCCGGGGTCAGCGGCAGCCGCGTGCCACCGGCGACGGCACCACCGGCGTCCACTGTGGTCTCCAGCAGGTTCATCGCGGGCGAGCCGATGAATCCGGCGACGAACACGTTGACCGGCTTGGCGAACAGGCCGACGGGGGTGTCGCACTGCTGCAGGATCCCGTCCTTCAGCACGGCGACCCGGTCTCCCATGGTCATCGCCTCGACCTGGTCGTGCGTGACGTAGAGCGTGGTGATGCCCAGCCGTCGTTGCAGGGAGGCGATCTGGGTCCGCGTCTGGACCCGGAGCTTCGCGTCCAGATTGGACAGTGGTTCGTCCATCAGGAACACGCTGGGCTCACGCACGATCGCCCGCCCCATCGCGACCCGCTGCCGCTGACCGCCGGACAGCTTCGCGGGCTTGCGGTCCAGGTACTCGGTCAGGTCGAGCACGGCGGCGGCCTCGGCCACCTTGCGTTCGCGTTCGGCCTTGGGCATCTTCGCCAGCTTCAGGTGGAAGCCGATGTTCTCCCCCACCGTCATATGCGGGTAGAGCGCGTAGTTCTGGAACACCATCGCGATGTCCCGGTCCTTCGGCGGCAGCTCGGTGACGTCGCGGTCGCCGATGTGGATGGAGCCGTCGTCGACGCCTTCCAGTCCGGCCAGCATCCGCAGCGTGGTCGACTTCCCGCAGCCGGACGGGCCGACCAGCACCAGGAATTCGCCGTCGGCGACTTCGAGGTCGAGGCCGTCCACGGCCGGGCGTTCCACCCCGGCGTAGAACCGGGTGGTGTCGGAGAAGGTCACGGTGGCCATCAGGTCCTACTTTCCGGCGCCGAGGGTCAGGCCGGTGATGATCCGGCGGGCTAGCACGAGGTAGAGCACGAGCATCGGGAGCACGACGATCGCCACCCCGGCGATCAGGCCGCCGTACTCCGACTGGTAGCTCGCGGCCCCGTAGAAGGTGAAGAGCGCACGGGAGAGCGTGAAATGCGCCTGGTCCTTGAGGAACACGATCGCCAGCAGCGTCTCGTTCCACAGGCCGATGGCGTTCAGCGTCAGCGCGGTGATCATGCCGCCGCGGGTCAGCGGCAGCATGACCGAGAAGAACGTGCGCATCGGCGACGCGCCGTCGAGCGCGGCCGCCTCCTCCAGTTCGTCCGGCAGTGACCGGAAGAAGCCGGTCATCAGGAACACCGTGAACGGGATGGACAGCGCCACGTACAGCAGGAACAGGCCGTACTCGTTGTCCAGGTGGACTTTGCTGAGCACCACGAACAGCGGGATGATCACGGTCTGGAAGGGCACGCCCATCCCGATCGCGACGACGTTCGTCATCGGCCCGGCGCCGCGGACACCCAGCCTGGTCAGGGCGTAGGCGCACGGTGCCGAGACGACGACCGTCACGACCGTCGCCAGCCCGACCAGGACCACCGTGGTGAGCACGGCGTCGCCGAAACCGGCGTTGTTCCAGGCGTAGATGAAGTTCCGGAACGGCTTGCCGACCTTGAACCACTGGTACGGCAGGTCGAACGGCTTGGTGAAGATCTCCACCGGTGTCTTGAACGACGCCGTGAGCAGCCAGTACAGCACCAGGATGTTCCCGGCGGTGAACAGCCACACGATCGTGGAACCCACGACGCGCAACGGACTGAACCGTTTCGAGCCGGGCGCCGGCCGCGGTTTGCGCGGCGGCTTGCGCACCGGTTTCGCCGGTCGCCGCGCGGGCGCCTCGACTTCGGTGACGGACATTTCGTCTCCCATGGACAACTCAGAACTGGATCGCGTCACGGCGCATCAAACGACGGAGCAGGACCACGAGCACGGACACCAGCGCGATCATCGCCACCGCGCAGGCGCAGGCGGCACCGAAGTCCGGGGTGCCGTTCGAGCCGAAGGTCCGGTCGAACACGTAGATCCCCAGCGTCCACGCCTCGTTGGGCGGGGCGTAGGTGCCCGGACCGGCCAGCACGAACACCAGCTCGAAGATCTTGAGCGCGTTGATCGTCCACAGCACCCCCGCGACACCGACGACGTCCCAGGTCATCGGCAGCGTGATGTTCTTGAACTTCTGCCACGGCGACGCGCCGCCCAGTTCCGCGTCCTCGTAGAGGTACGGCGGGATGCGGTCGACCGCGGCCATCAGGATGGTGATGTAGAAGCCCGAACTGGCCCAGATCAGCGAAGCCGTCACCACACCGGTCACATTGGACGGTGCGAGGAACTTCGCCGCGTCCGCGCCGAGGCTTTCCAGCACGTAGTTCGCCAGGCCCTGTTTCCCCGGCTGATACTTGAAGACGAAGCCGAGGAACATGCCGAGCGCCACCGGCGCCACGATGTTCGGGAAGAACAGGATGGCGCGGACGATCTTGCCGCCCTTCATGTCCCGCAGCACCATGGTGAACAGGAACGCGAGCGCGAACGTGCCGATCCCGCCGAGGAACACGTAGATCAGCGTGTTGCGGAAGGCGTACTGGAACGAGTCGCTCGAGATCATCTGCGTGTAGTTGGTGACGCCGTTGGGTTTCGGCGTGTCCCCGGCCCCGGCCCAGCTGGTGAAGCTCAGCACCACGGTCGCGATCGTCGGCAGCACCAGGAAGGCCAGGTACAGCACCAGCGCCGGCGCGGCGAACGGCCAGAACAGCCGTTTCTTGCGGCTCAGGTGAGCCCCGGCTTTCACCGCCCTCGCCGACGGTGTCGGCGTCGTGACCGTGGCCATCAGCCCTGGTTCTTCCAGAACTCGGCGCCCTTGGTGGCGAGCTGCTCCACGAACTGCTGCGGGGTGATCTGGCCCTTCAGCAGCGCGATGTCGGCGGGGTCGAAGACGTCGGTCTGCCACTTGCCGCCGGCGATGCCGTCGATCCCGTCGTACTGCAGGACGTGCTCCTTCTTCGGGTCGTCCAGCGCGGCCTTGACCTGCTTGAGGTCGTCCGGCACGGCGAGGTCGGCGCGCGGGACGAGGTTGTCGGCCACCGCGGGGATCCCGGAAAGCAGGTCCTTGTTGAGGAAGTAGGCGATGAACGCCTTCGCCGCCTCGGCGTGCTTGGCCTTCTTGGTCACCGAGAACCCGATCGACATCTGCTCGACGGTGTCGTGCGTGGCGCCCTCGGGCATCGGGAACTGGAAGGAGCCGTAGTTGATCTTCGTGCCGGCGCCCTGCTTGTCCAGGTACTCGCGGGTCTCGCTCGGCGCCCAGCTGCCGACGTAGAGGAAACGGGAGTCGCCGTCGGCCCAGCGCTGCTGCACCTGCGGGAACTTCGCCGCGTCCCAGCCGTCGATGAAGTACTTGGGCAGCTTCGCGGTCTCGGTGGCGGCCTTGAGGAAACCGGGCTCGGTCTTCCACGCCTGGCCGGTCTTGTCGGTCGCCGCCTTGTAGATCCCGCCCGCGCCGACGTAACGCTCGGCGAGCTGGGTGTAGAAGTACATGTTGTAGAACGGGATGTCGCCGTCGAGGCTGATCGCGGCCTTGCCGTCGGACTTGGCCTTGTCGAACAGGCCGATCAGCTCGTCCATCGTCTTCGGCTGCTGGACGTCACCGGCGGCGTCCTTGTTGAACCACCAGGCGCTCGACTGGATCGTGTACGGGACCATGAAGTTGTGGCCCTCGCGGTCCTTGTTCTGCGGGAAGTCGTACGAGCTGGGCGAAAGCACGTCCTTGACGGTCTTGTCGCCCTCGCCGACCTTCATCGCGAACACGTCGTCGACGCTCTGCGTGCCGCCGGGCGTCATGATCGCGGCCCCGACCTTGCTGACGTCCTGGTCGAACAGGTCCGGCACGGCGTCGGTGTTCAGCGCGGGCACCAGGTTCTGGGTGTAGGCCTTGCGGCCCAGCCACTGCACGTCGACCTTGACGCCGGTCTTCTCCTGGAAGCACTTGAAGGCCTTCTGCAGGACCTTGCCCTGCGGTTCGTCGGCCGTCCACATGGACCAGTACGTGAATTCCTTGTCCGTGGCGGGTTTGACCCCCGCCTCCGGACAGGGAGCGTTGAGGAACTGGTCGACGCCCGGGAGGGCGTTCTCGCCGGTTCCGCCTGCCGCGTCCCCGCCGCCGCATCCCGCGAGCAGGAGCGCCGCCCCTGCCGTCAATGCCGTGAGCCTGCCTACCCGCATCCGCCACCACCTGGATCGAAGATCACACAAGTTCTGCTTGTTCTTGCGCAGTTTTGTGAGGTTTCACGCACATGTCAACACTCAATCGCGCAAAGTCTGCTCAATCGTCACCTTGACCGGTTCAACATGATCAAGCTTGAGCACTCCCAAGAGCCGCCGCACCTCGACGGCGACCGCGGCGCGCCCGGCGCCGAGGTACTTCCGCGGGTCCACGCGGTCCGGATGCGCACGCCAATCGTCCGCGACGGCCGCCGTGAACACCTTGTTGAGCTGGGTGGCGATATTGATCTTCGTCATCCCCGCTCGCACCGCTTCGGCCAGCCCCTCGTCGGGCACGCCGGACGAGCCGTGCAGCACCAACGGCACCGGCACCCGCTCCCGAAGCCGCGCGATCAGGTCGAAGTCCAGCGCGGCGTCACGGGTGAGCATGGCGTGCGAGCTGCCCACCGCCACCGCCAGCGCGTCGACACCGGTGGACGCGACGAACTCCGCCGCCTCGTCCGGATCGGTGCGCGCACCGGGCGCGTGGACGCCGTCCTTGCCCCCGACCTCGCCGAGTTCCGCCTCGACCCACACTCCGTGATCATGGCAGTACGCGGCGACTTCACGCGTCGCGCGCACGTTGTCGGTGTAGTCCAGTTTGGACGCGTCGAACATGACCGATCCGAAGCCGAGCGCGACGGCCTCGCGGACGAGGTCGGCCGATTCGGCGTGGTCGAGATGCACCGCGACCGGTATGGCGGCCTCCCTGGCCGCGGCCAGCGCCGCCGTGCCGACCGGTGCCAGCGAGCCGTGGTACTTCACGGCGTTCTGGCTCAGCTGCACGATCACCGGCGCTTCCGCCGCCGCGGCGCCGTCGATGATCGCGGTGATGTGTTCGAGCTGGATCGCGTTGAACGCGCCACAGCCGTGCCGGGCCGCCGCGGCGGCTCCGACGATCTCCCCGGTTCCCACCAGAGGCATGACTTTTCTCCTAGGTCGTGTCCTGGTCCGGCCGGGCGCGCACGGCGACCAACCCCTGTTCCACTTGGTAGTGCGCGAGGTCGACGTCGCCGGCGAGCGGGCCGAGCACGGCCGCCCCGGACAGCGCGACGGCCCGGCGCAGGATGTCCGGCCAGGATTCGGCGCGGCTCAGTCCCAGCGCGAGCGCCGCGACGACGGCGTCGCCCGCGCCGGTGGTGTTGCCGGTGAGCACAGTGGACGGTGCCGCGTGCCAGGTACCGGATCCGGTCACCGCCAGCAGCCCCTCGGGGCCCAGCGAGACGACGACCGCGGCCGCCCCGGCCTTGCGGAGTTCGTTCGCGGCGGCCACCGGGTCCCGCAGGCCGGTGACCTCGCGCAGTTCGTCGGCGTTCGGCTTGACCACCGACGGCTTCCCGGCGAGTCCGGCGATCAGCGCTTCGCCGGATGTGTCCAAGATGGACGGTGCGTCACCGAGCAGACCGGCGTATCCCCCGGCCCCCGGCGGGAGGCTGCCCGAACAGACGAGTACGTCTGGTTTCCGGGACCGGACGGCCGCCGCAAGCGTTTGCCATTCGTTTCCGGTGAGCCGTGGCCCTGGCTCGTTCAGCAGCGTGACCGAGCCGTCGTCCGCCAGGACCGTGGTGGTGCGCCGGGTTTCCCCGCCGATCGGGACGACGTCGGCCGGGATACCGGCCGCCACGAGATCGCTCTCGACGAGGGCTCCCGTCGCGCCGCCCGCCGTGAGGATCGCGTGGACGTCGGCACCGAGCGTGCGCAGTACACGAGCGACGTTGACGCCTTTGCCGCCCGCCCGGTGCCGTACTTCCCTCGCCCGGTGCACCCCGCCGGGCCGGAGGCCGTCCACTGTGTACGTGACGTCCAGCGCGGTGTTCGGCGTGACGGTGACGATCACGACGGCCTCAGGTCAGGACGACGGAACGGGTGAGGCTGCGCGGGTTGTCCGGGTCGAGGCCCTTGCGGGCGGCGATCGCCCCGGCGACGCGCTGCGCGCGGACCAGGTCGGCGAGCGGGTCCAGGCCGCTCTCGACGAACAGGCCGCCCGCGCGGGCGACGTCGTCGGACAGGCCTTCGGGGGCCTGCCCGAACATCCAGGTCACGCGGCCGGGTTCGCTGATGCTGATCGGGCCGTGCCGGTAGTCCCACGCCGGGTACGACTCCGTCCACAGTAGACAGGCCTCGCGGAACTTGAGCGCCGCTTCGTTCGCGATGCCCACGGACCAGCCGGTGCCGAGGAAGCTGAACTGCTCCGCGTTCACCAGTTCGCCGGGCAGCGGTTCGGCGAGCACGCGTTCGGCCTGGTCGGCGACCGCGCTCAGGTCCTCACCGAGGTGGGCCCGCAGCATCGCGAGCGCCGTCGTCGCGAACCGGGTCTGCACGACCGAGCGCTCGTCCACGACGGACAGGTCGACGATCGTGTCCGCGGCGTTCTCGATCTCGCCCGGCACGCCGGTGATCGCGATGGTCGGCGTCTTGCCCCGCAACTTCGCCAGCAGGGCGTGGACCTCGGTCGTCGTACCCGACCGGGTCAGCGCCACGACGTGGTCGTAGCCACGGCCCTCCGGAAACTCCGACGCCGCGAAGGCGTCGGTCTCGCCGAGCCCCGCGGACTCGCGAAGGACGGCGTACGCCTGGCCGATGAACCACGACGTGCCGCAGCCGACGATCGCGACCCGCGCGCCCGGCGGCGGCAGCAGATCACCGTTCGCCGAGGCCAGGGCCGCCGCGTCCCGCCAGCAGCCGGGCTGGCTCGCGATCTCCGCCGCCATGAAGGTCCCGCTCATGAACTCCCCATCCGTGCCAGTTGTGCGCAATAGCTGTCACGTTAGGTGCAGTTTTCTGCAACGTCAATGCTCTGTTAGCGCACTTTCACGCAATCGACTCGCTCAGATGTGCAAGGAAGTGCAGGTCGCCTACCGTGGAGGGATGCGCATCGTCTCGCTGCTCCCGGCCGCGACAGACTTCGTCGCGACCCTCGGGCTCCTCGGGTCGCTGACCGGCCGGACCCACGAATGCGACTGGCCACCCGGCGCCCTCGACGACGTCCCGGTGGTCACGAGCAGCGCGATCGACCACGACGTGCTGTCGAGCCGGGAGATCTCGGCGGCCGTCGGCGGCGAGCACCGCGGCTCGAGCCTGTACGCCCTCGACACCGGCCTGCTCGCCACCGCCAGGCCCGACGTCGTCCTCACCCAGGACCTCTGCGACGTCTGCGCGGTGTCCTATCGGCAGGTGTCGGACACCGTGCGCGCCATGGACGGCGACATCCAGGTCGTCAGCCTCGAACCGCGAACACTCGACGGCGTCTTCACCTGCTTGACCACGCTCGGCGAGGTACTGGGCGTCCGCGATCGGGCGGCTGTTGAGACTCGACGCCTTCAGGAGCGACTGGAGGCGGTCCGCGCCCGGGTCGAGGGGCGGCCTCGGCCGCGCGTGGCGGCCATCGAATGGCTCGACCCGCTCTGGCCCGCCGGACATTGGGTCCCGGAGCAGATCGAAGCCGCCGGTGGCATCCCGTTGCTGGCCGCCGCGGGTGAGCACACCCGCCCGATCACTTGGGAGACTGTCGTCGAGGCGCGACCCGACGTGCTGCTGCTCATCCCCTGCGGCTTCCCGCCCGAACGGACCGAAGCGGAGTTGCCGCTGCTGACCGGCCTGCCCGGCTGGGGCGACATCCCGGCCGTGCACATCCTGGACGGCCCGGCCCACTTCAACCGGCCGGGACCCCGCGTCGTCGACGGCGCCGAGATCCTCGCGGACGTTCTTCACCAGTGACCGGCGTCACTCCGAAAGCTGTCACAACCTCTCCGTCCCAGTCGTCATGTGTGCAGAAACTTACGGAGAGGAAAGATCATGGAAGCGCGATTCAACCTGTTCGAGAACGAGGTCGCCCTCAAGTTCGTCAAGCGCCTCGGCGCCGCGAGCCGCCCGATCGAGGAGTCCTCGCTGCCGCACGCGACCCAGGAACTGGTGAAGCTGCGCGCCAGCCAGATCAACGGCTGCGGCTTCTGCACCGACATGCACAGCAAGGACGCCGCGCACGCCGGCGAGACCTCGGTGCGGCTCAACCTCGTCGCCGCCTGGCGGGAAGCGAACGTGTTCACCGAGGCGGAGCGCGCGGCACTGGCGCTCACCGAGGAGGGCACCCGCATCGCCGACGCGCACGCCGGTGTCAGCGAGGAGACCTGGGCCCAGGTGCGCAAGAACTACAACGACGAGGAGATCGGCGCGCTGATCTCGCTGGTGGCCACGATCAACGCGTACAACCGGCTCAACGTCATCGCGGGAACCCCGGCCGGCGACTACCAGCCCGGCATGTTCGGCTGAGCCCCGCGTTCACGGACAACAGGGTTGCCTCGCCGGACAACGATTCCGGGAGTTCCCGGTGCTAAACCTTCGGAAACAGCGATCCTTCCGGAGGTTCAGCCCGTGGAACTCGATGTCCGCTTCTTCCCCGTGACCGGCACCCATCAGCTCACCTCCGATCTGGTCGGGCTGCGCGCGAACTTCCACTACGGCTCGGGGAACGTGCTGGAGCAGCACTACGCGGACCGGACGACGATGATCTGGACCGGCGTGTCCGGCGATTTCACCGGTGTCCGGCAGAAGGAGAAGACGCTGCGCGTGTTCGCGGTCGGCCCCGCTCAGTACTTCGTGACCTGGTACGAGACCGGGACCGTCGCGACCGCCGCGCACGGCGAGGTCTTCGACGGCGGCTACCCCATCGCGGTGATGGCGGACTTCGAGCGCCTGGTCGCGACGGCGGCTTACACGAACCCTCGCGAGGACGGTGGGCAGTACTTCCTTGTCGACCAGGCGACCATCGAGATCCTGGAGAAGCCGCACGGGTGGCCCTCCTTTCCCGCTGTCCGTGGTTGAGACTTCCCTTACGACTGGACCGCGCGTTGCACCCCGCGCCCACATCGACGACTGCGGCGAGATCGACTGTCCACAAAGGACACATATTGACCAGAAAGGCAAAGGTGTCCCGTCAGGCGCCATGCCCGTGAAGGCCTCCTTGAGGGACCCAGAGTCCCTCAAGGAGGCCTTCACGGACCAGTGTTCGGTGGCGATCAGCGTGATGAAGGGGACTTTCCCCTCACCGCACGAGCGGAAAGTCCCCTTCACCACGAGGCTTGCGTCCTCGTGGGCGGCGGAGTCCCCGAGCGTTGCGAAAGCCACTTTCACAACCTTCAACGTTGCGGAAGTGGCTTTCGCAACACCCGAGGTCGGCGTGTGAGCAGGCGAATGAACACGCCACCTTTGCCTTACCTCTCAATAGAACCCTCTTTATCACTCACGACCCCTTCATGAAGCCACACAAAGCGCCCAAAACGGGCACCCCACCGGGAATTAGGTCCTTTGTGGATAGTCAGGGGTCGCGATCGGCTTCAGCGGACCGGTTCAGGCCGCGCTACTAAGGCTCTGCCCCGAAGCCCGGCGCGGGCGAACAAGCACCGAGCGCGCAGAGCCAAAGCCCACCTCCCCGGCCGCTCCCATACTGGCCGTCCAGCCGAGAAGAGGAGCACCGCATGAGCCGAGACGACACGTCGCTCGCCAAGAACGTCCTGGGCGTGCCAGGCATCGTGTTCCTCGTGCTCGCCGCTGTCGCGCCCCTGACCGGGATGATCGTGATCGCGGCCATCGGCATCGCGGTGGGCAACGGCGGCGGCATGGTCGCGGCCTTCCTGCTGGCCACGGTCGTGCTGCTGTTGTTCGCGGTCGGCTACGCGCAGATGTCGCGGGTGCTCACGAGCGCGGGCGGGTTCTACGCGTTCGTGGTCAAGGGGCTGGGCCGGACCCCGGGGCTCGTCGCCGGTTTCGTCGCGATGCTCGGCTACAACTGTTTCGTGGCGGGCGCGATCGGCACGAGCGGGTTCTTCACTTCCACCGCGATCGACGACGTCTTCGGCCTGAAGCTCGATTGGCTGTTCTGGAGCGCGCTTTCGGTCGTGCTGGTCCTCCTGCTCAGCCGCCGGGGCATCGCGGTCAGTGCGAAGGTGCTGGGCGTCTCGTTGATCCTCGAAGTGTCGATTCTGCTGATCATGGACTTCAGCGTGCTGTTCCGGCACGGTTTCTCGTTCGCCGCGTTCAGCCCGTCCGTCATGTTCCAGGGGGCCGGCGGTCTGGCGTTGTTGTTCGCCGCCAACGCTTTCATCGGGTTCGAGGCGACGGCGTTGTTCGGCGAGGAGGCGAAGGACCCCAAGCGGACGATCCCGCGGGCGACCTACATCGCCATCGGGTTCATCGGGGTGTTCGCCGCGTTCACGACGTGGGCCGTGGTCAGCGCGATCGGCGCGGAGCAGGCGCAGGACGTGGCCGCCGCGCACCTGTCGAGCGGGGATCTCGTGCTTTCGGTCGCCCAGGAGTACCTCGGCGGTCCGCTGACCAAGGTGATGTTGCTGCTCCTGGTGGTCAGCCTGTTCGCGGCACTGCTGGCACTGCACAATTCGGCCACCCGCTATCTGTACGCGCTGGGCCGGGTCGGCGTGCTGCCGCGGCTGCTGGGCAAGACCAACCCGCGCAACGGCGCGCCGCGCTACGCCTCGATCGTCCAGCTGGTCTTCGGTTCGCTGGTGGCACTGGCGTTCCGGCTCGCCGGGCTCGACCCGGTCGCCGACCTCACCGCGAGCATGACCGGCTTCGGCACACTCGGCATCCTCACCCTGCAACTGTTCGCGGCGGTGGCGATCCTGGTGTACTTCCGCCGGACACGGGACCGCCGGGTCGTGAAGACGCTGATCGCACCCGGTCTCGGCGCCGTGGGGCTCGGGCTCATCGTGACGCTGGCCATCCTCAACTTCCCGACGCTCGCCGGGTCGAGCAACGGCGTCGTCCCGCTCCTGCCGTGGCTGCTCCTGATCGTCGCGCTGGCCGGGCTCGCGCTCGCCGGCTGGCTGCGCCGGTTCCGTCCCGCGGTGTACGCGGCGCTGGAGGACGACCTGGAACGCGATCCGGCGTCGTCAGACGTTGTTGGTCAGTGAAAGGTTGAAGGAGTAGCGCGAAGCCCGGTAGACGTGCCAGCCGTGCTCCACGACCCGGCCGGAGTCGTCGTAGGTGGTGCGCCGCATGGTGAGCAGCGCCGCGCCGGGCTTCTCGTCGAGCAGCTCGGCGTCTTCCTCGGTCGCCTGCCGGGCGCCGACGTTCTGCTGCGCGGCGTGCAACCGGACACCCGCCGAGCGCAGTAGCTGGTAGAGCCCCTTGTCGCGCAGTTCGTCGTCGCCCGGGTCGATGAGACCGTCGGGCAGGTAGTTGTTCATGATCGCCAGCGGTTCGCCGCCGGTCGACCGCACCCGCTTCAGCCGGCGGACGCGGGTCAGGCCCGGCGTCTCGAGGTGGTCGATCGCCTCGTCGTCCGCGGGTTCGACCCGGTTGATCAGGACGACGGACTCCGGTCTGTCCCCGAGTTCGCTGAGGTCGTCGAAGAGGCTGCTCAACCGCAACGGGCGGGCGACCTTGGTGCGGACGACCTGCGTCCCGACGCCGCGTTTGCGCACGAGCAGCCCCTGATTGACCAGCGACTGGATCGCCTGGCGGATCGTCGGGCGGGACAGATGCAGCCGCGCGGCCAGGTCCAGCTCGTTGTCCAGCCTGGCGCCGTTCGGCAGCCTGCCGTCTTCGATCGCGGCGCCGATCTGCCGGGCGACCTGGGAATACAGCGGCTCCGGGCCGTTCGGATCCACCACGATCTCGCCGGGCGCCCACGGTTTCATGCGCGGAGCCTACCGCGACCGGCGACTATGACCTTATGTCCATATGTCTTGACAAAGTCTTCGGGCTCTTGCGATGGTCGAGGGACCACGCGAGCCGGGAGGTAGGAAAGGTGTCGGACACAGTGCGCCGGATAGTCGCCGCGAGGGTGCGCGATCCGGAGGCCGTCGCGGCGGCCGCGACCGCCCGGGTCCGGGCGAAATCGCCGTTCAACGACAAGGGCCGCACGATGATCATCGCCGCGGACCATCCGGCGCGCGGGGCGAACGGAGTCGGCTCGGACCCGCTGGCGATGGCCGACCGCGGCGAACTGCTGGACCGTCTCGGCCTCGCGCTGGAGCGGCCCGGCGTCACCGGCGTGCTGGCGACGCCGGACATCATCGACGACCTGCTGCTCCTCGGCGCCCTCGAAGGCAAGACCGTCATCGGCTCGATGAACCGCACCGGGCTCTCGGGATCCAGTTTCGAGATCGACGACCGGTTCGCCTGCTACGACGCCGAAACGATCGAGCGGATGCGGTTCGACGGCGGCAAGACGCTCACCAGGATCTGCCTGACCGACCCGGCGACCCCGAGCGTCCTGGAGAACACCGCGAAGGCGGTCAACGACCTCGCCGACCGGAAACTGATCGCGATGGTCGAGCCGTTCGTCGCGGACTGGGTCGACGGGCGCCTGCGCAACGACCTCTCCCCCGAGGCCGTGATCCGCTCCATCACCATCGCCTCCGCGCTCGGCCGTTCTTCGGCCTACACCTGGCTGAAACTCCCGGTGGTGCAGGACATGGAGCGCGTCCTGGCCGCCTCGACGCTGCCCGCCGTCCTGCTGGGCGGCGAGGTCAAGGATCCCGACGCCGCGTTCGCCGCCTGGCAGCGCGCGCTCGCGCTGCCGACCGTGCAAGGCCTCGTGGTCGGCCGTTCCCTGCTCTACCCGCACGACGGCGACGTCGCCAAGGCCGTCGACACGGCCGTCGGACTGCTGTGAACACCCGTGGAGGACAACGCGTGAAGACCATCGACCACTGGATCAACGGCACCGCGACCACAGCCGGCTCCACCCGTACCGCTCCGGTGTACGACCCCGCCGCGGGGCAGGCACGCGCGAAGGTGCTCCTGGCGGAACCGTCCGATGTGGACACGGCGGTGGCCGCCGCAGGCAAGGCGTTCGAGTCGTGGGGCGATTCGTCGCTGTCGCAGCGGACCAGGGTGATGTTCGCCTTCCGCGAGCTGCTGGTGAAACACGAAGACGAACTCGCCAGGATCATCTCCTCCGAACACGGCAAGGTCGTCGACGACGCGCGCGGCGAGATCGTCCGCGGCCGCGAGATCGTCGAGTACGCCTGCGGCATCGCCGACGCGCTGAAGGGCGGCTTCTCCGACCAGGTCTCGCGGGACGTGGACGTGCATGACTTCCGGCAGCCGCTCGGCGTCGTCGCCGGGATCACGCCGTTCAACTTCCCGATCATGGTCCCGCTGTGGATGCACCCGATCGCCATCGCGACCGGCAACACGTTCGTGCTCAAGCCCAGCGAGCGGGTCCCGTCCGCGTCCCGGCTGGTCGCCGAGTTGTACGCCGAGGCCGGACTTCCCGACGGCGTGTTCACCGTGATCAACGGGGACAAGGTCGCCGTCGACGCGATCCTGGAGCATCCCGGTATCGCCGCCGTGTCGTTCGTCGGGTCCACGCCGATCGCCAAGTACGTCCACGAATGCGGGACGGCCACCGGCAAACGCGTGCAGGCGCTGGGCGGGGCCAAGAACCACGCCGTCGTCCTGCCCGACGCCGACCTCGAATACGCCGCGAACCATCTCACGGCGGCCGCTTTCGGCTCCGCCGGGCAGCGCTGCATGGCGATCTCCATCGGCGTCGCCGTCGGTTCGGCGGGTGACGGGCTCATCGAGATCCTCGAGCGCAAGGCGGCCGAGATCAAGGTCGGCCCCGGCTACGACGAAGGCAACGACATGGGCCCCGTCGTCACCGAGGCCGCGCGGCGACGGGTGATCGACTCCGTCGCCCTCGGCGCGGAGCAGGGCGCGACAGTGGTGGTCGACGGCCGGGAGCTGCGCGTCGCCGGGCACGAGGGCGGCTTCTTCGTCGGACCGTCCCTTTTGGACAACGTGACCACGGAGATGTCCGCCTACCGCGAGGAGATCTTCGGTCCGGTGCTCGGGATCGTGCGGGTGGACACCCTGGACGAGGCGATCGCACTGATCAACGCGAACCAGTACGGCAACGGGACGGCCGTCTTCACCGGCAGCGGCGAGGCCGCGCGGCGGTTCCAGCGGGAGGTGAAGGTCGGGATGATCGGGGTGAACGTGCCGATCCCGGTGCCGATGTCGTACTACTCCTTCGGCGGCTGGAAGGACTCCCTCATCGGGGACAGCCCGATCCACGGCCCGGCGGGCGTCAACTTCTACACCCGGGCGAAGGTCGTCACGACGCGATGGCCGCAGTCCGCGGCGGGGTTCAACTTCCCCACTTCGAGCTGACCCGCGCATTTCGTCCTCTAAATGCGCTATCGCATTTAGAGGACGAAATGCGGGTCGTCAGCCGACCTCGTGCCGCTGCCGCCGTTTCCCGACGATCCGCCAGCCGACGGCCAGGACCACGGCCAGCACCGGGATCGAGTAGAACGCGATCTTCTCCGCACCGTCGGAGAAGCCCATCAGGACCACGACCAGCGCGAGGAAGCCCAGCGTCGCCCAACCGCTGTAGGGCGCCCACGGCATCCGGTAGGACGGCCGTTCCAGCTCCCCGCGCAGCGCCGCCTGGCGCAGCCGCATCTGGCAGAAGATCAGCGTCGCCCAGGTGGTGATCACGCCGAGCGAGGCGATCGCGATCGCGATGTCGAAGGCGTCCTTCGGCACCAGGTAGTTGAGCACCACGCCCAGCACGTAAGCGGCGGAGGTGAACAGGATGCCGCCGTAGGGCACGTGGCGGCTGCTCATCTTGCCCACGAACTTCGGCGCCTCGCCCTTTTCGGCCAGTGCCCGCAGGATACGGCCGGTCGAGTA
The DNA here is from genome assembly GCF_001995215.1 of Amycolatopsis azurea DSM 43854. Taxonomy (GTDB): domain Bacteria; phylum Actinomycetota; class Actinomycetes; order Mycobacteriales; family Pseudonocardiaceae; genus Amycolatopsis; species Amycolatopsis azurea. The sequence goes on along the minus strand of NZ_MUXN01000011.1, from coordinate 293,132 downwards.
GAGGCCGGAGTTGCAGCTCGACAGCGCGGCGGTGAGCACGACCGCGTTCATCACGTCGCCGATACCCGGGATTCCGAGGCGGGTGAAGACGGTGACGAACGGGCTCTCGCCGCCGTTGTAGAACGGCCACGGCAGCAGCATCGCCAGCAGCAGCACGGATCCCACGTAGAACACGCCGATCCGCCAGACCACGCCGTTGATCGCCTTCGGCAGCACCTTGCGGGCGTCCTTGGTCTCGCCGGCGGCGATGCCGACGACCTCGATCGCCGAGTACGCGAAGATGACCGCCTGGAGCGTCATCAGGGCGATGCCGATGCCGGCCGGGAAGAATCCATTGTGGGCGGTCAGGTTGTGCACGCCCGCCGTGGTGCCGCCGATGTCGGCGCTGGTGAGCACCAGCCCGACGGCGGTGACCAGGAAGACCACGATGGCCAGCACCTTGACCACCGAGAACCAGAATTCCAGCTCGCCGAACAGCTTCACCGAAAGCAGGTTCACCGCCAGCAGCACGCCGAGGGCGACCAGCGCGGTGATCCACTGTGGAACGTCGGGCAGCCACTTGTGCACGTAGATCGCCACCGCGGTGATCTCCGCGATACCGGTCATCGCCCAGTTCACCCAGTACATCCAGCCGGAGACGAACCCCGCCCACGGTCCGATGAACTTGCGGGCGTAGGTGACGAAACTTCCGGAAGTCGGCTGGTGCAGCACGAGCTCACCGAGGGCGCGCATCACGAAGTACGCGGCGATACCGCAGAGCGCGTACGACAGGACCAGCGACGGCCCGACCTGGTGGAGCTTGCCACCGGCACCGAGGAACAGCCCGACGCCGATCGCGCCGCCGATGGCGATCATCTGCACTTGGCGGTTGCCCAGTGCTTTTGAGTAGCTTTCACCTTTTTCGGTGAGCAGCGAGGAATCCATGGTTGCCAGACGCTAGAGCGTGTGCGGCAGGTCACCAACAGTGCTAAGGAAGACTTAAGGTGTGCGGGACGTCACTCTGGTGGTTTTACTGGAATTTCCCTTTTCGATTTGACAAATTCACGCGCGAACCCCGATCTTCGCGCGCGCGTGCGGCCTCCTACGCTACGGCGCGTGGACCTCGCAGCGTTGCTGGACCGGATCGCCGACGACGTCGCCCCGGAGATCGGCCGCGGCGCCGTCGCGGACTACATCCCCGCACTGGCCAGGGTCGAGCCCCGACGGTTCGGCATGGCGGTGGCCGAAGTGGACGGTGGGGTGCACGGGGTCGGCGACTGGGAGGTGCCGTTCTCCATTCAGAGCATGTCGAAGGTCTTCACCCTGGCGCTGGCGCTCTCGCACGGTGACGGCCTGTGGGCGCGGGTGGGGCGTGAGCCGTCCGGCAACCCGTTCAACTCGCTCGTGCAACTGGAGAACGAAGACGGGATCCCCCGCAATCCCTTCATCAACGCCGGCGCGCTCGTGGTGACCGACGAGCTGGCACACCACGGCGACGCGGCGGAGAAGCTGCTGCGCTTCTTCCGCGACGAAAGCGGTCGCACGGACATCGGGATCGACGCCGAGGTCGCCGCGTCGGAGGCGGAGAACGCCGACCGCAACCGCGCGCTCGCGTACTTCATGGCGTCCTACCGCAACATGCGCCATCCGGTGCCCGCGGTCCTCGACCAGTACGTGCGCCAGTGCTCGATCGCGATGACCTGTGCGGACGTCGCGCGCTCGGCGGTGTTCCTCGCCCGCCACGGCGTGCGCAACGACGGCACCAGACTGCTCGGCCTGAGCGCGGCCAAGCGGGTCAACGCGGTGATGCTGACCTGCGGCACCTACGACGCGGCGGGCGAATTCGCCTACCGTGTCGGGCTTCCCGGCAAGAGCGGCGTCGGTGGCGGCATCGTCGCGATCGTCCCCGGCCGGTGCGCGGTCTGCGTGTGGAGCCCGTGCCTGGACGCGCGCGGCAACTCCGTCGCGGGTGTCGCGGCGCTCGACCGGTTCACCACCTTGACCGGCTGGTCGATCTTCTGAGCCTCAGGTACTGGGCGGGCCCATCTCGTGTCCCGGCCGCCCTTCGGTACGCCGTCGCCGTTTGATGCGTTCTTCGTGCAGATGCCGCCGTCCGCCGGTCAGGTCGCCGGTGACGTCCCGCGTCATCCCGCGGAAGGCCGCGTAGTAGCCGTCGTCGTACTCCTCGATCAGCTGGAAGGTCCACCGCTCCGGCAGCACGTTGAGCCCGATCAGCTCGGTCCGGATCCGCTCGGCCCACTCGGCGTGCCCGGCCTTCTCGAGCGCCTCGGCGGCCTCGTCGAGCGCGAAGTCGGCGCTTCCCGTCAGATGATGGAAGGCGTACAGATGCCCTCGTGCCTGTTCGACCGTTTCGAGTGCGGCGACCAGCTTTCCGACGGCGTCGGCGGTCGCGTCGTCAGGTTCCGAACGTGATTCCGGCATGCCGGTGGATTCCCCGGAAACGGCGGTTCCACACCACCCTCACCGGTGACTTTCGACGGCGATCCGGGCGAACGAGCGGATCAGCGGGTTCTCCTGCCCGGTCACCCACGCGACGACCAGCCGGCTCGGCGGCATGTCGGTCAGGGGGACCCAGGTGAGCCCGTCGGGGAGGGTGTGCCCGAGGGGCGCGATCCCGGCCGAACCGTTCCACAGGACGGCCTGGAGACATTCGCTGACCGTGCGCACCACCGGACCGGCGGGCCGCGCGCCGAGGGGCGCGGCCCCGTTCCAGTACTCGCGCCACAGCGGGTCCGTCCCCTCCGGCAACTGGAACCAGGGCCGGTCGGCGACCTCGGCCAGCCGGAGCGAGGCACGACCGGCGAGCGGGTCGCCGGTGCGCAGGACCAGCCCGACCGGGTCGGAGCGCAGGACGCGGACGCTGATCCCGGTTTCGTCGAACGGCGACCGGGTCAGCGCGACGTCGGCCAGTCCGGCGCGCAGGCCGGTGGTGGGATCGGTGAAGTCCGCCTCGCGGAACCGGATCGAGACCTCGGGATGACGACGCCGGAACGCCGCGGCCAGCCGGGTGCCCGCCTCCCCCGCCCCGTCGGCGAGGGTGCCGACGGTGAGCGTCGCGGGCCCCGCGGCCGCCGTCACGCGAGCCCGGGCGCGGTCTGCCTGGTCCAGGAGGGCGCGGGCCTCGGCGTACAGGGTGGTTCCGGCCTCGGTGGGTTCGACGCCGGCGGCCGAGCGGAGCAGCAGGACGACCCCCAGGTCGTTCTCCAGTTGCTGGATCGCGCGGCTCAGCGGCGGCTGGGTCATGTGCAGCCGCGCGGCGGCCCGGCCGAAGTGTCTCTCCTCGGCGACGGTCACGAAGTAGCGCAACAGACGAAGCTCCATCACCAGCGATGATACCCAGCCGGTATCGGGCCTCGAAGATCGGTCTTGGACGACGGACGGAGCGCGGCGCGACAGTGGGGTCATGCCTTTCGAACCACTGACCCACGAGCCCGCCGTCGACCCCGGGCAAGCCCGTGAGATCGCCCGCGACCTCGTGGTGATCCCGAATCTCGGCGTCGACCTCGTCCCCAACATCGGGATCATCGGCGGCGAACACTCGGTGCTCGTCGTCGACACCGGGCTGGGTCCTCGCAACGCCGAGAAGGTGCTCGCCTTCGCGGCCGAATACGCCCGCGGCCGCAAGCTGTACCTGACCACGACGCATTTCCACCCCGAACACGCTTTCGGCGCGCAGGTCTTCGCGGACGAGGCGACCTATCTCGTCAATCGCGCGCAGGCGAGCGACCTCGTCCACAAAGGACCGAGCTATCTCGACATGTTCCGGGGTCTCGGGACACCGGTCGCACGGGCACTGGACGGCGTCACGCTGATCGCCCCGGACGAGATCTACGACGACGCGTACGACCTCGATCTCGGCGGGCGGGTCGTCCGGCTGGAGGCCACCGGGCGCGCCCACAGCAAAGGCGATCAGGTGGTGACGGTGCCCGACGCGGGCGTGCTGTTCACCGGGGACCTGGTCGAGGCGGGCCAGTTCTCGATCTTCCCGTGGTTCCCGCCGTACGACACCGATGTCTCCGGACGGCGCTGGATCCAGGTCCTGCGCCGGCTGGCCGCCACCGGCCCGGACATCGTCGTCCCCGGCCATGGCGACGTCTCCGGACGCCGGATCCTGACCGACGTCCGCGAGTACCTCGAACTGCTGCGCGACGAGACCTGGAAGCGACGAGACTCGGCTCTCCCCGAAGAGACGATCGCCGCGGAGGTCGAAGCGCTGATGATCGAACGCCATCCTGAATGGGAAGGCCGGGACTGGATCACGAAGGGCGTCGGCTGCTTCTGCGCGGACCACTCAGGCCATGAGGCAGCAGGCGCCGGTGAAGCAGCCGAAAGCGCCTCCGCTTGAGGCGTTCTTCCAGTTGTCGAAGTGATCGATGACGACGTCGACCTCGGTCTGTCCGGCCACGGTGACGTCGACACCGGAGTCGGCGAAGAAGCTGCGGATATCGTCGGAAACGACGTTCTTCATGCGAATCTCCCTGAGAACCTGCGGTGTTGGATACCGAAATCGTGCAGGTTCGTCCCCACCCGCCGACAGTGCGAAGCACCACGGACGACGTGTGGCTTTCGTCTGCTCCACTCGTGTCATTCGCATGGCGCGAGTGGAGCAGACTGCCGGGAAAAGTCACTTGAAGATGGCGATGGGATGAACCACGAGTTCACCGGTCTCGGGGTCCCAGTCCTCCACCTTGCCGAGGCACCTGGCCCGGAACGCCCCGGAGGGCACGGAATCCCGCAGATCGCTGGTCAGACAGGTGAACCGGATCCGCCTGCTTCGCTCAGGATCGTCCGGATTTCCGTACGGTGCGAAAAAAACCGTCTCTTCGTCGGTCTGCGACCTCTTGCGGAACAGGCCCTTCACGGAGACGAACGCCTCGACGCCGCGCAGCCGGGTCTTGAGCTGGCGGGTGCTCTCGTGACCGTCGGACCAGCCGAGTTCCTTGACCAGCGCCCGATTGTGGGCCAGCTCCTGCTTCGCGAGATCGACGTAGATGATGTCGTGGTGCTTCTCCAGCACCTTCATCACGATGCCGATCACGGTGATCGGTTCGGCCTTGCGGATGTACCGCCGGAACTCCTCGTCGGTGTCGGTGCGTTCCGATTCCCCTTTCAGCGGACCGAATCCACCCGATCCCCCGAACCGCCGACCCCGGCTCCGCCGCTTCTCCACCTCCTGTTCCAGCGCCTCGTTGTAGCGATGCAGCTGGTAGAGGCCCATCACGGATTTCGTGTGCAGGTAGAAGCCGATGCCCCGGATCATCCCCTGATCACCGTCGGATCGCGCGCGGCGCCAATGCCGGACGAAGACGACCACCGCGACGAGGAAGGCGACGACGGTCAGCACCCAGACCGCGAGCCACATTCCCCAGACTTCCCACCACAGATTATCGGCAGCCACGGATCTCCTTGAAGGCGTCGAGCAGGGACGTCGCGTTCGCGTCGACCATGCGGCCGCCGGTCGCCGCGGCCGCGCGGGCCAGCTCGGCGGGATCGGCCTCGCCGAACCGGATGGTGTACGTGTGCACGCCGGATTCCCTAGGCGCGCGGAGGAATTCGTCGATGCCGGGGCCGGTGTTGCTCTCCCCGTCGGTCATCAGCACGATCGAGACGGCACGATCCGGCTCGGCCCGGCGATCGGCACCGGCCCTCGCGTAGGCCTCGCCGAGCGCCGCCCAGACCGCCGTGCTGCCGTCGAAGTCTTCGGCCGCGACGAACGCCCGCAAGGCGTCGAGATCCTGGGGTCCGTTGACGGTGAACTCCTTGTCCCCCAGTATCTTCCCGCCGAAGCGGAGGACCGTGAGCCGCTCGCCGCGGTAGAACCGGTCGAACCCGCCGTCCGGACCGCCGCTCAACCCGGCGAATGTCGCCCGGAGCGCGGCGATCCTCGCGCCCTTCATGGAACCCGAGAAATCGAGCACGAAGATCACGTGGCCGGGTGCCTTGTCGGCGTAGTCCTCCAGCAGTTCGTCCACGACGGCCGGATCGTCGGGGAAGTACAGCGAGTTCCCGATCGACGCGGGCAGTCTCGGATCGAGCCCCACTTCGCCGGTGATCGGCCGCCGGAGGGTCCTGTCCATCAGTTTCTTCTGTGTCGCGGGACTTTTGACCCACGAGACGAGCTTGTCGTAGGCCTCCCGTTTGGCCGGGTCGAGCAGCAGGATCGGGTAGTCGGCCTGGACGATGCCGTCGCGCGGGTACACCAGTTCGAGCGGCGTCTTGAGCCTGCCGCTCGCGTTGAGGGTGAGCAAAGTGGACTCGTAGCCGATGATCGCGTCGGCGTCCTGGCGTTCGGCGAACCGGTCGACCAGCGCGGCCGAGGTGTCCGCCGTGAGCGTGTGCCCGGTGCGGAAGCCCCGCAGCTTGTCGCATTTCACGTCTTCGAGCCGCAGCGCCGCCCCGGTGCCGGCGGCGGCCGTCGCCACCCCGACGAGCGAGGTGAGCCCGCTGGTCGACTTGGCCGGATCCGCCATCGCGAACCGGAACCGACCGCCCGCCGCCGCGTCCGCCAGATCCGCCCACGACAGCTTCCCGTCCGGCTTGCCGCGGCGCAGTTCCGCCGCCTTGGCCGGGGTCAGCCCGACGACGACCGGGGAGATCATGGTCTTCGTGGCCAGTGGCCGCTCCCCCTTGTCCGCGGCCCGCCGGAAATCGAGCTGGAAGAACCGGTCGGTGGAAAGCCAAGCGAGATCGTGCGAAGCCCGGCCCGGGATCAGGGCCGTGCTTTCGTTGACTGTTCCCTGGAAATCCATCTCCAGTTCGATTCCCGTTTCCTCGCGGAGGTCGTCGAGGATCGTCCCCAGGTCCGCCAGTTCGGGACTGGCCAGCACGCGCAGCTTCACCTTCTCGCCGCCGCTCGTGCAGGCGGCGACCACCAGCAGCAGACAGCACAAGCCCGCGAGAAGCCGCTTCACGGGCAGTCCCCGACGGTCTTGATCATCTGTTCCAGCACCAGGTTGTCCGGCAACGGCGTGGTGCTGTCGTTGTCCGCGACCTCGGGAGCCGTCAACCCCTGTTCGCGGAGGAAGTCGTACAACCGCGCGCTTTTCGTACTGCCGGCGGGGGTCGCGACGCCGAATCCGAGCTCCATCGCGCGCCTCTGGAGATCGGGATCGAACGTGATCAGTTCGCCGAGCCGTTCCGCTTCCGGCTTCAGGGCCAGAAACTGGGGCTTCGTCAGGATGTTGTCCTCCGGGTACAGCAGGACCCGGTCGAGGTCCGGTTGCCCGCTCTGCGCCTTGGCCCGCAGTTGCATGGCGAGGTACTGATGCTCGTAGATGACGACGATCGGTTTGTCGCCCTCGGCGAGGTTCGCATAGGACTCGGACAGGTCGGCCGACGAGAAACCCTGCGCGGCGACGAGCGGTTTGATCCGGTTCGCCAGTGCCTGCGCGGCCGAGAGGTTCGGCGGGCCGGCGGGTGCACCGGCCGGGCGGGGATCGACCACCGGTACCTGGCGGCCGTTCTCCAGGAACGCCAGCAGGACCAGGTACGTCGCGCCCGAATTGGAATCGCAGACGTTCGAGGTCTGGGCCAGCACCCGGTTCCCGTTCGCCGCGCCGAAATCCCGGACGCCCAGTGAGTCCCAGGTCTGTCCCAGCCGCATGGTCTCGATGAATTTCCCGGTGTGCAGCGTGTAGTACAGCGAATCCGGCTGTCCCGCCGGTTTCGAGGCGATCTCCTTGCGTGCCAGCGTTTCCGCGTAACGACGATAGGTCGCGAGGACGATCGGGCTGGTGAACGGCTGCCGCGCACTGCCCGTCCACTGGTCGGCCCTGGCCCGCCGGACGAGACCCGCGGCGGGTTCGCCGGACAGGAACACGAAGTCGAACTGGCTGAGGTCGTGCGTGGCGACGTCCCGTGAGCCCGTCCTGGTCACATGGACCCGGATGTGATGGCGCATCAGGATTTCCTGGATCTTCGGATCCTCGAAGAGATCCGATTTGGAGCCCATCTTGCCGCGCAGGACCAGCGTCTGCTGGAAGGGCACCACGATCGTCCCCGTCAGGAGCAGGACGACCAGCCCGCTCACGGCGAGGGCGAGCGCGGGCCCGAAACCACGGAGAAATCGACGGCGGAGAAAGAACGCCGAAGGTTTTGGTCTGATGGTGAGCTGGGGTTCTTCACGAAGCGAGCTATCGGTGGTCACCGATTTCCTCCCCGAATATCCGGCAAGACCCATTTTACCGGGGACCACCGACGGAAAAGCACGTCTCGATTCGGCTTCGGACCCACCCTCACCAGGCCGGGAAGCCGGACCGGTTAGGCTCTTCGGTGGCGAAAACCGCCATGCACCACGACGCCGGGAGATCTGAACCGCCATGCTGGACCGAGCAGTCATCGACGCCCTCTTCCCCGCCGACCTGCCCGAGCCCGAGCACTGGGAACAGCGTTACCCCGCCCGCGAGCTCCCCGAGGGCGCCAAGGTCACCCGTTTCGGCCCCTCGCCGACCGGGTTCGTCCACATCGGCGGCGTCTACGTCGCCACCATCGACCAGGACGTCGCCCGCCGCAGCGGTGGCCGCTACCTCGTCCGCGTCGAGGACACCGACCGGTCCCGCGAGGTCGAAGGCGCCATCGACCAGTTCGAGCGCGGCTTCGCCTACTTCGGCCTCGCCGCCGACGAGGACATCCACCGCGGCGGCGACTACGGCCCGTACCAGCAGTCCGAGCGCGAGCAGATCTACCTGACCTACGTCCGTCACCTGCTCCGCCTCGGCCGCGCGTACCTCGACTTCGCCACCAAGGACGAGCTGGCGGCGATCACCGCCCGCCAGCAGGCCACGAAGCTGCCGACCGGTTACTACGGCTCGTGGGCCATCTGGCGCGACGCCGACCCGGCGGACGTCCAGGCCAAGCTCGACGCCGGCGACCCGTACGTCGTGCGGTTCCGCGCCCCGGACGACACCGGCGCCCGCGCCCGGTTCACCGACGCCATCCGCGGCCCGCTGGAGGCCGAGGCCAACCGCAACGACGTCGTCATCCTCAAGAGCTCCGACCAGAGCCCGCGGCTGCCGACCTACCACTTCGCGCACGCCGTCGACGATCACCTCATGCGCGTCAACCTGGTGATCCGCGGCGACGAGTGGATCTCGTCCGTGCCGGTGCACCAGCAGCTGTTCGAGGCGCTCGCCTTCGAGCCGATCACCTACGCGCACATCGCGCCGCTGATGAAGCAGGAGGGCGGCAGCAAGCGCAAGCTGTCGAAGCGCAAGGACCCGGAAGCGAGCGTCGACTTCTACATCGAGTCCGGCTACCCGACCAAGGCCGTCCTCTACTACCTGCGCGGCCTCGCCAACGGACGGCTCGCGGAGCTGCCGCTCGACCAGGCCCTCGCCGAGCCGATCAACCTGGACGAATGCGGTGTCGCGGGCCCGCTGGTCGACCTCGTCAAACTCGACGACATCTCGGCCGACCACATCGCCACGCTGTCCGGCGCCGAGATCCTCGCCGAGGTCCGCACCTGGGCGGAGCGTTTCGACCCCGCGCTGCTCGCCGTCCTCGACGCCGAGCCGGACCTGGCGCTCCGGGCACTCGCCGTCGAACGCGACGGTGCCGAGAACCCGCGCAAGGACCTGAAGAAGTGGAGCGAGTTCCGCGCCGTCTACGGCTTCTTCTTCCCGCAGCTGCACGCCGCCGTCGCCGGGCCCGACGACGAACGGATCGCCGCCCTCGGTGTCGACCGCGAGGTCGTCCAGGCCGTCGTGCGGGACTTCGTCGGGAACTACCAGCAGCTCGACGACGGCCAGGAGTGGTTCCAGCAGATCCGCGATGTGGCCGCGAAGCACGGTTTCGCGAAGAACGCCAAGGAACTCAAGAAGAACCCCGAGGGCTTCCCCGGCTCGATCCGCGAGGCTTCGCAGATCATCCGGATCGCGATCACGGGCTCGACCCGGAGCCCGGACCTGCACTCGATCACCCAGGCGCTGGGGCGCGAGGAGACGCTGGGCCGGTTCTCCGGTCTTGTGGGCGAGTGAGTCGTTTCGCCACCTTCGCCGGAGGCCCCGGCGGTGGTGTTGCGAAAGCCACTTTCGCAACGTTGAAGGTTGCGAAAGTGGCTTTCGCAACACCCCGAAACCGGCAGCCTGCTGAAATCCGTGAAGGCCTCCTTTCCTACCCTCAAGGTAGGCAAGGAGGCCTTCACGGACAGCCGTCCTCAGATCACGACGCCCTAGAACTGGTCGTAGAACGCCGTCTTGATCGCCACCACGGCCTTCTCCGTCTCACGGAACCGTTCCCGCGCCTCCTCCGAGTCGAGCAGCTGCACGAGACGCAGCCCGAGCTGATCGGAATGCGTGAGCGAGAGCGGGGACGCGGCGGCCAGCGGGCGGGATTTCGCGTCGTGCACGTGGTGCGGGTAGTAGAAGACGGACTTGTCGCCGAGGACCGGGCCGATCCGGCGCCACAGCTCGCCGTACTCCACGGAGACGAGGACCTCGCCCCAGAAGCGCAGGATCGTCAGCAGTTCGACATCGGCGTGCTTCGAATCGCCCGCCGACGAGATCAGCTCCATGGTGGTGTCGAGGCAGGCCGTCGTGGCCAGTGACCGCCGGGACCGCACCAGCGTTTCGCGCGGGACGCCGAGGGCGAGGATGTCCGTCATCAGGTCCTCGCGGTGCGAAGGCGTGCTGCCGGGCGAAGAGTTGTCCGGGTACTCCTCCCGGACGATGACGCGGGCGATCCGGACGGACTGTTCGTCGGTGAGCAGGTCGATCGCCAGGTCGTACGCCATCGTGAAGGCCAGCGACAGGAAGCGTCGCTGCAGCAGGACGGCCTGCAGGTCCTCCTGCGAGAGTTCGGTGACGCCGCGCAGCGTCGGGTGATTCCGGAACCCGTCGATCAAGCCGTCTTCGAACTCGTCAAGGTCTCGCATCACTACACCTTTTGCTCAGAAACGGATCATGTCGATGCTTCGGTTCCAGTCGCCGAGGTCGACGTCGCGGCCGATGTCCCACAACGTGTCGAGCTCGTGCTGGATCTGCTCGCCGAGCACGGTGTCGTGCGTGCCCTCGATCTCGAACTGCGGCGAATGGATCGCCAGCTGGCCGTGCAGGAACATGCTGACCAGGTAGCGCCCGTCGGCCCGGTACACCGCGACCGAGGCCTGCGAGTTGAACACCCGTACCTTCAGGTTGCCCTGTCGTTTCCCCAGCCGCCCGTGCAGCCGCGAGAGTGTCTCCAGGCAGTTCGTGATCCCCGTGCTCACGAAGGCGTTGCCCGCGCCGTCGGACCGGCCCAGCGCCGCCTCCCGCAACCCCACCAGCATCGAGTTCGGGTGCAGCAACATGATCCGCACTTCGGCCCGGTGTCCGGCGATGGCGGTTTCCAGTTCGTGTTCCAGCAGACCGAGGTTCGGGATCCAGGTGTTCAGGATCGTCACCTGTTTGGCCTTCGCGACGCGGGCGGCGAACGCGTCGTCCGGGAAGCGTTTGTGCACTTCGACCACCCCGCCGTAATGCGTACGGCGGAGGCTCGAGGCGATGGTGTCGATGTCGAGACCGGCGAGGCGATCGCGGATGTCTTCCAAGGCGCGCAACGGGGTCAGCTCGATGAGCAGCACGACGACGACCCCGCTGACCATGATCAGGGTCAGGGTGGTGACGCCTTTCGGCGCTACTTTGTCCAGCCAGCCGAGCTGTTCCGCGATTCCGACCGCGAAGCCGACCACCGCCAACCCGCCGAGACTGAGCAATTCGAGCCAGCGACGCATTCTGCGGAGCATTCACCCTCCGGGATCCGGCAGCCTGTGCCTCATGTTCTCACGATCCGAGAGGTCACTGTGATCGGGGTCACCGCCTTGGCGCAGCAGCGTTTTTCCCGTGAAATCCGCGAAAAGAGCCGAATCCCGCGCAGGAATCCGCAGTCTGACGGCTAACCCCGGCTCACTCGTCGCCCGATTTGTACCTGCGCTGAAGTTCCTCGTCCTGCTCACGCGGCGACTTCTCCACCCAGCGCCCGTGCACGAGATCGTTCTCCGTGTAACCGGCACGCCGCGAGGTCCAGCCCGGCAGCATGACCTTGCGGGTCCCGCCCCTGCCCCGATCGCGCAGATCGGTGAGCACGGCGACACCGATCACCACCAGCAGGACCCCGAGCGCTATCCAGATTCCGACCATGTCCGCTCCCCCGCAGATGAAGTCGTTTCCGCCAGGCTAGCGTGCCGAGGGATGCCGGGACACGGGATTTCCGACGCCGCACCTTCGCCTCCCTTACTCCGTTCGGGCTAGCCCGACGGGCGTAGCCGGTTTCAGCCCCCATGGCGAGGTGACGGCGGCGCCCGCGGTCATAGGGTGACGACGTGCTCGGTGAACGACTCGATTCCTGGCTGCGTGGACACGAGTCGCTGGTCGACGTCCTGATCGCGCTGACGCTCGCGGCCTGCTGCGTCCTTTTAGGACTATTCCTCCGGGCGGAAGCGGCCTATTTCCTGTTTTCCCTGCTCCTTTCGCTTCCGCTCGCCTTGCGGCGGCGCGACGCCGCGGTGTGCGCGGCGCTGGTGCTGGGAGCCGCGGGCGTCCAGTGGCTCGTGATCCGGGACGACGTCGGCGCGCTGCCCGCGGACCTCGCCGTACCGCTGGCGGTGCACGCCGCGGCGGCCTACGGACCACGACGGGCGGGCGGCTGCGCTCTCGCGATCGGCCTCGCCGGTTCCGTGCTGGGCGGGCTGAGCTGGCCGATGCTGCCGTCGTCCGCGACCGCGCACCTGCTCGTCGGCGCCTTCCTGGCCAGCACGGTGGTGGCCGCGTGGGCGACCGGGACCTTGCGCCGGGTGCGGCTTTCCCACCGCGAACAGCAGGCGAGGCTCGCCGTCCTCGCGGAGCGGACCCGCATCGCCCGCGAGATGCACGACATCGTCGCCCATTCGCTCGCGGTCGTGATCGCGCAGGCCGACGGTGGCCGGTACGCGGCGTCGCCCGAGGCCGGGAAGTCGGCGCTGGTCACCATCGGCGAATGCGCCCGGCAGGCGCTGGGCGATCTGCGGCGGGTGCTCGGCGTCCTGCGGGACGGCCGGCCATGACCACGCCGGTCCGTGTCCTGCTGGCCGACGACCAGGCGCTGGTCCGGGCGGGCTTCCGGATGGTCATCGAGTCGCAGGAGGATCTGACCGTGGTCGGCGAGGCGGGTGACGGTCTCGCCGCGTTCGAGCACACCCGGCGCCTGCACCCCGACCTGGTGCTGATGGACGTCCGGATGCCGGTGCTCGACGGCATCGAGGCCACGCGGCGGGTGCTCGCCCTGCCTGACGCGCCGAAGGTCCTCATGCTCACGACGTACGACCTCGACGAGCACGCGCTGGCCGCGATCCGCGCCGGGGCGAGCGGTTTCCTGCTCAAGGACGCCACCCCGGAGGAGCTGCTGGCCGCGATCCGGACGGTGCACGCCGGGGACGCGGTGATCGCCCCCACCACCACCCGCCGGTTGCTGGACCGGCTGGCGCCCCCGCTCGACCCCGACGCGGCCCGGTCGGCGGCGACGCTGACCGGGCGCGAACGGGAGGTGCTGGCCGGGATGGCCCGCGGCTGGTCCAACGCCGAGATCGCGGAGCGGCTGGTGGTCGCGCCGGGAACGGTGAAGACCCACGTGGGCAACATCCTGGCCAAGCTGCGGGTGCGGGACCGGGTGCAGGCGGTGGTGCTCGCCTACGAAGCGGGAGTGGTCCGTCCCGGCGAGCGGTGACGCGCGCAGGTGACGTCGGTCCGGGGCAGGGCTCCCCCGAGAAGGTACGACTCGACGGCTTCGGTGACGCAAGGCGCCGGGTCGAAAAGGTAGACCCCGTGCCGGAAGGCGCCGTCCAGCGTGACCAGGCGCGATCCCGTCAGGGCGCGGCGCAGGGCCAACTGCCCGGCATACGGCGTGACCGGGTCCCCCAAGGCGCCCACGAGCAGCGCGGGACGGTCGTCGCCGATCGGTACGGGTCCTTCCGAGGGCGGGACGGGCCAGAACGCGCAAGGCGTGATGTGCCGCGCCAGCGGGCCGAAGAGGGGCTCACTGGCCCGGTGCGCCTGGATGTCCCGGTAGTAGCTTTCGGGATCGCGGGACGCGGCGCGGTCCGCGCACTGGTTCGCGACCGTGGCGCTGAACCCGAACGACGGCTCGACGTCCGGGTCGGTGTACAGGGACAGCTTCCACTCCTGCGTGGGTGTCGGCGTGACGGCGAGACCGCGGGCGGCGTCACGCAGCACGACGACCTGGGAGCTGAACTCCGCGTAGAACGCGTCGCTGTCGTCGACGGTGAGCAGCAGCCCGGGGATCATCGCCGCGTCGATCCGGTGACGGCCGACGCGGAACGGTTCGCGTGCGGCGGCGCGGGCGATCCGGTCGACCGTGGCCAGGACGTCGTCGGCGGTGGCGCCGAGGTGATAGCGCCCGTCACCGCGGGCGGCCCACTTCGCCCAGTCCCGCAACGCCGCGGCGTCCGCCGGCGCGGTTTCCCGGGTGAGCGCGGGACCCGCGGCTCCGGGAGCGGCGGCGCTGTCGAGCACCATCCGCTCGACGCGCTGCGGGAAGAGCCCGCGGTAGACGGCGCCGAGATGGCTGCCGAAAGACCAGCCAAGGTAAGAGATCTTCGTTTCGCCGAGGGCGGCCCGCACGACGTCCAGGTCACGCGCGATGTCGCGGGTGGACGCGTGTGCGAGGAGGTCACGACGGTCCGCGCATTCGGCCGCGAGTTCCCGCGCGACCGCCACACCGCGTTCGAAGGAGGCCCGGTCCGGACTCGCCAGCTGGGCGCTGTGCAGGTATCGCCCGGTGGGCCAGCCGCATTCCAGCGGTGAGCTGAGCCCGAAGAACCGCGGGTCGATCCCGACCAGGTCGTATCGCGCGGCGAGCGACGGCGCCCCGGACGGGACTTCCGGTGGCAGGCCTTGTGCCAGCAAGGCCACGCCGTCACGGGACGGGCCGGGACCGCCGGTGTTGACCATCAGCGTGCCCAGCCGGCGCGCGGGGCCGGTCGCGGCACGGCGCGCCACGGCCACCGAGAGGGTCCGGCCGCCCGGATCGGCGTGGTCCAGCGGAACGGTGACCTCACCGCAGGTCGCCCCGGCCGCCGCGAGCCGTTGCCCCGTCTCGTCGTCCGGCCCGGTGCGGCAGTCGTGCCAGGCGATCCGCTGTGCCGGGGAAGCCGCGACCGGTTGTCCGGCGCCCGCCAGGAACACGATCACGAGGCCCGCGGCGAGTACTTTCCTTCGCTTGCTCATACCTCGACGCTATGCGCGGCAACTCGCGGAAACCTCTGCTCTCAGGCCGAAATCCGCTCCTCGCGGCTACTCCCGGAGGCATAGACGTCGCTGCCAGGGCTTTTGCGCGTGGCCGCAAAAGTGTCGTCCCGCTCGTCCGCACCGGGCAGGCTTTCCCCGGTACGCGAGGGGGAGAACATGAAGATTCAGCCGAGGAGCGCGGCGCCCAACGGTGTCAAGCCGTGCAGCACCATCGCGCCGTCACGCGAACTGGTGATCAGGCCGGCCTCACGCAGGACGGTGGTGTGGCGCGAAACCGCGGTGGCGGAGATGCCCAGTCTGTCGGCCAGTTCGCCGCCGTGGCAGGAGCCCGCGACGGCGTGCAGCACCGCCGCCCGCGTCCGCCCGAGCAGGACCGCCAGTTCGCGGGAGACCGGCGTGCCTTCACTGTCGTGCGACACCGGGAAGACGACGACCGGATCCAGGTCGTCGTCCACGAGCGCGACCGGGGTGTCCCAGCAGAAGTAGGACGGGACGAGCCGGAGCCCGCGTCCGCGCAGGTACAGATCGCGGTCGATGGGGTACCGGGCGGTCAGCACCGGCGCCTCCCACCGGAAGACCGGGCGGAGCGAGTCGAGGAGACCGAGCGCGCCACCCTCGCCTGCCCGGCGGGAACGCAGCGCCCGGTCGGTGTCGACCCGGGTCCGCACCGCCGACCACTGGGGTACGACCAGTGTGTCGTGCGCGAGACGGAGGGCGTCCGAGACCTGGCGGAGCGCGGCGGGATCGCCCGCGACGACTCCGCTCGTCCACCGCGGAAGCCGTCGATCTCTTTCCAGCAGCGCGATTTCGTGACCGAGGCGCCGCACCGGCGTGCCCAGCAGGGCGTCCAGTCCGGCGGCGAGTCCACCCGCCGATTCGGGCGGGGTAAGGAAATCCGGGAAATACCTGGCGGGCGGGGCGAGCGCCAGGAGGAACCGAAGCGCCCCGCGCGAGCCCTGTTCGTGCACCTCGCGCCGTACGCGGCGCCGCCAGTGCGCGAACACCGGGATTCCGTCCAGGACGAGTTTCTGCAAGGCCAGCACCGTTTCCCACAGCGGATCCGGTGCCGCGGCGACGCGGACGCGTGCGAGGTCCTGGTCGGTGAAGTGAATACGAAGCAAGACGCCTCCCCCACGGAGTCGTCTTTGTCTACCACGAGGAGGGGACCATGAGGAGTTTCGCCGTCAGGAATCTGCGACGGGCAGGGGTCGTGACAGCCGCCGCTTCGATGGCGCTGATGGGACTCACGGGAGTCGCTTCGGCGGCTTCCGGCGAGGCCTACGCGTCCGGGACCGGGGTTTTCGGCTCCGCCAACTGGGTGTGGACCAAGAGCGGGTTCACCACCGCCAACGTCGCGGTGCGGGACACCAAATGCGACGCGCACAAGGTCTTCATCTTCTTCGAGGTGAAGCGGACGACCGGGCAGGTCTACCAGACCAAGCACCGCGAGAACGGCGGCGGTTGCGGAAGCACGGCTTCGTGGAGCGACCTCAGCTACGACGCCGGGTACCACGTCGGCGCCGTCCGCGTGGTGACCTGCGTCGACGGGGGAAACTGTTACCGGAGCGCCTATCAGGACAATCCGCTCACCTGATGAAGGCATGACGGAATCCCCCGGTATCCGCGGATACCGGGGGATTCCGGGGGCGGTCAGCCCCGGGCGTTCGGGTCGATCACGCCGCCGGCCAGCCCGGTCGCGGCGTCGCCGAAGGCACCGGCCGAGTCGACGGCGCCCTGACCGGCCGCGGTGGCCGAGTCGACGGCACCCTGGCCCGCGGCGGTGGCGTTCTCGGCGAGGCCCTGTCCGGTCTCGGCCAGGTCGCCTGCCGACTGGGTGACCTGGTCGGCGGCGCCGGAAAGGTCGACACCGGTCAGTTCGCCGACCTTGTCGCCCGCACCACCCAGCAGCTCGGCGGCCTTTTC
The DNA here is from genome assembly GCF_001995215.1 of Amycolatopsis azurea DSM 43854. GTDB lineage: Bacteria > Actinomycetota > Actinomycetes > Mycobacteriales > Pseudonocardiaceae > Amycolatopsis > Amycolatopsis azurea. The sequence continues at coordinate 275,994 of NZ_MUXN01000011.1, read as the reverse complement.
CTTCAGCGAGTCGAACAGGCTCATCAGGGGTACTCCTCGGATCGGTCGTGCGGAGGCGGCTGAAAGTTCACCGTACAGGACAAATCGGGCACGGTGCGCGACAGCGGTCACTCCGGACAGGTGAAAACCGAGAAGCGGTCAGAGGCAGGGCGGCTGGTAGCGATCGATCGCGAGGCCACGGAAGTCGATCTTGTTGGGGGTCTTGCCGACGAAGACCAGACCCCGGGCCTCGGTGAGCGCCGAGGCGAAGGAGTAGTTCGGCTTACCCAGCTCGGGCAGCGTCGTCCACGCGTCGGGGGCGAAGCTGAAGAACTTCTTGACCATTTTGCCGCCTGTCGACGGCACCTTGGTCAGCCACTTGTCGCCGCCGCTCCAGTGCGAGGCCGGGCGAAGCTGCACGTAGAGGTCGTCGGTCGCGCTGTAAGTCATCCAGAAACCGGCGGATTTCGTGAGATCGGCCTGCGCCTCGAACTTGTTCCCCAGCCAGACGACGACCACGTGCCATTCGGCGTTGAGGAAGGTCACCTTGGCCGCGTAGCCGCCGCGTTCGCGGACGAGCAGGCTGCCGGTCGCCGGGACCGTGGTGCCCTCACCGGAGGCGAGCCACTGCTGCAACCGGTCTATCGACGGGGTGGCGCATTCGCAGACATGTCTCGACGGGGCCGCGTTCGCGACGGCGCCGGGGCCGATCAGCGAAGCCAGGAGCACCGACGCGATCACCGCGAGCGTACGACTGAAGGGGACTCTGGATCCTCCGCGCATTCCCGGAAGCTAGCACGGCGATCACCGGAAACCCGCTCCACAGCAGGAAAGTACCACACTATGCCCCACTCAGCGGGAACCGTCCTTTGTGGAGCAATACCAGTGGCGCGGGTGGTCCAGGTGGTCGCGAGTGGCGATTCGGGTTCCCTTGAGGGGTAAGGCAAACGTGCCGGGTGGGCGAGTGCGTCCCGAGCGCCACGCTTGGGACGTTCATCGTCTCGAACGTGGCGCTCGAGTCGTACCGCCCTGACGCTCGGTACAGCGCACACGAGCCGGCCGGGCCCGACAGACGCGATCCGCCGCCCTCGCCTCCGAAGTCCGTGAAGGCCTCCTTGAGGGACCCTGGGTCCCTCAAGGAGGCCTTCACGGACTTGCGACAGACGGGCGACGCGCGCCGGCCGGCAGGGCGTCCAGTTCGGCGTCGAACAGCACGGCGGGATCGAACCCCATACCGGCGAAGTGCCCGGCCAGCTCGAGAGACAGCACGCCGTGCAACCGGGTCCAGAACGTGACGGCCCGGCACAGGACGGCGGACGACACCGGCAGCTCGCCCGCCCACGCGCGATGGTCGTCGAGATGCGTCTCGAACGGCGTGACGGACCCGCCTTCCGGAAGAGCGGCGTGGACCTCCACGAGCACGGTCATGATCTCGTTCGAGATCCGGGTGGTGTCGCCCGGCGCGCGGTAGCCGGGGATGGGTGTGCCGTAGAGGAACAGGTAGCGCTGCGGATCCGCCAGCGCCCAGTCCCTGATCGCGTGGGCGACCGCGGACACGCCACCCGGCCCGGCGGCGCACACGACGTCCGCGAGGCTCCGGTACGCGTCGCGGATGAGGTCCGTGATCAGGTCGTCCCGGCTGGGGAAGTACCGGTACAGCGCGGGGCCGCTCATGCCCACGTGTTTGGCGATCGCGTTGAGGGACAACGCGGACACGCCCGTCGTGGCCAGCTGCTCCCACGCGTACCGCTTGATCTCTTCGCACACCTGAGCCCGGTACCGCTCACGCGAGGTCTGCCTGCCCGTGTCCATCGACCACTCCTTCCGGACTCGATGGTTAGAGGTTATCACTTTCCCTATTGACACTCACTCGGTTGTAGTTATAGCTTCTAACTATCGCAAGCAGCACTAACCGAGGAGCAGAACGATGACGGACGACCAGCCCCGCCGCCGCACCGCCGCCCGAGCCGCCGCGCTCGCCCTCCCGCTGGCCCTCGGCCTGCTGGGCGGCGCGGTGACACCCGCCCAGGCCGCCACCGCCCCCGCTCCGCTGTCCTGCCAGGGCAGGACCATCGACACGAAGGCCCCGATCCACTACCGGACCGAGACCCTGATCAACGCTCCCCTGAGCAAGATCTGGCGCTTGCAGACCGACGTCGAGCGCTGGCCGTCCTGGCAGAAGCCGGTGCTGACCAACGAACGCCTGGACCGGGGCCCGCTCCGGAAGGACTCGCGGTTCCGCTGGACCACCCCGGTGCCCGCCACGGCCACGACCCCCGCCACCACGCTGTCGATCACCTCGACCGTCCACCAGATCCAGCGTGGCAAGTGCGTCCGCTGGAGCGGGCCCGCGATCGGTGAGGGCCTCCGCATCGACAACGGGATCCACGTCTGGAACTTCACCGAGGTCAAGGGCGGCGTGCTCGTCCGCACCGAGGAGAACTGGTCCGGCGCCCAGGTCGAGGCGGACGTGCCCACCTCGACGCAGTTCCTCGGCATGGGCCTCGAAGCCTGGCTGAAGGACCTCAAGGCCACCGCCGAATCCCACTGCTGACCGAAACCGAAACCTCAGGAGGAAACTCGATGTCCGCTCAGCCGCTCGCCCGCGAAACCCCCGTCCGCCGCGCCCCGCGGTCCGTCATCATCTCGGCCTGGGCCGTCCCGATCATGGTCCTCGGCCAGTTCGCGATGCTCGCCATCGTCCCGGTCGCCCTCGTGCTGATCGGCACACTGCGCGACGCGCGGCTGAAGGCACTCCGCTGGGGCGCGATCGCGCTCACCGCGGCCTACGCCACGCCCTTGGCGCTCTGGGCGATCGGGCCCGAACGCGCGCAGAGCCTCTCCAAGGACATGCATCCCGTGTTAGCCGCGATCATCGTGGCCGTGGGCGTGACGTTCGCCGTCGCCTACCACGTCCTTCGCCGCAAGAGCCGCTGAACGCCGAGGGCACGCCCGCATCCAGAGGACTAAACGCGGGGCGTGCCGTCGGTGAACGAGGGGATCACGCCGTAGGAGGCCTTCCGCGAGGCGCGGCGCAACGTCGCGAGCACGGCGGGCCCCAGTACCAGGATCGCCACGGCGTTGGTGATCGCGCGGCCGGTGTCCCAGCCCGCCGTCGACGTGAGCAGAGTGAAGACGGCGAACCGGTGCAGGTTCTCCAGCAGCGGCGCGCCGGGAACGTAGGAGATGTGCCCGTCGTGGTACGGCACTTCGGCGTCGGTGATGAACGGCCAGAACCACAGGTTCATCAGGAACCCGAACACGTATGCGACGAAGACGCCGTACACCACCAGCATCGCGATCTCGGCCTTGCCGGTGACGCGGCGCGGAAGCAGTCCCGCGCCCATCCCGATCCACGCCGAGCACATCATCTGGAACGGCAGCCACGGTCCCACCCCGGCGGTCAGCAGCGCCGAAGCGAACAGCGACGTACAGCCCAGCACGAAACCGAATCCGGGCCCGAGCACCCGGCCCGCCAGCACCAGCAGGAAGAACACGGTCTCGATCCCCGCGGTCCCCGCACCGAGCGGGCGCATCGCGGCGTTGACCGCCGAGAGCACGCCGAGCATCGCGAGGGCCTTGGAATCCATGCCCCCTTCGGACATCTCGGCCAGCACGATGACGATCAGGATCGGCAGGATCCCGATGAACACGAACGGCGCGTCCGGGCCGTGCTGCATCGACTGCGGTTCGACCCGGACCAGGAGCGGCCAGATGAACATCATCAGTCCCGCCAGGGACGCGAGGCCGAGCACCGTCGCCGAGCGCGGGCCCAGCCGGACGGCGGGGGCCGTGCTCACGGGACCTCCTGCGGCAGCGCCGAGCGAACCTCGTCGACGGTGAGCCACGGTTCCCCGAGGATCTTCGCGACCTGGGTGGCGAACGCCGGTGAGCCGCCGAGCACCTCGCCGGTCGGGCCGTCCGAAACGACCTCCCCCTCCGCCATCACGAGGACGCGGTGCGCGATCGTCGCGACGAACTCGACGTCGTGGGTGGCCACGACGACCGCCCTGCCCTCGGCGGTCAGCGACGCGATCATCTGCGCCAGCGCGGCCTTCGCGGTGTAGTCGAGACCGCGGGTCGGCTCGTCCAGCAGCATGATCCGCGGGGCGGCCGACAACTGCACGGCGAGCACGAGCGCGAGCCGCTGCCCCTCCGAAAGGTCACGCGGATGCGACGCGGGATCGATGCCAGGCGCGAGCCTGTCGAGCAGGCCGCGGCTGTGCCCCGGCTCCGCTCCCGATTCCGCGTCGGCGGCCTCGCATTCGGCGGCGACGGTCTGGAGATACAGCAGATCGCTCGCGGTCTGCGGCACCATGCCGACGAGTTTCCGCGCCGCGGCGCTGCTCAGCGTCTTCGGATCCTTGCCGCCGACGGTGACCTTGCCGCCCTGCCGGGGGCCGGAACCCTGCACCGCCCACAGCAGCGACGACTTCCCGGAACCGTTGCGTCCCATCATCGCCAGCACCTCGCCGGCGCGCAGGGTCAGGTCGACCTCCCGCACCGCGACCTTCGGCCCGTATCGCACGACGACGCCGGACGCGGTCAGCAGCTCGTCGCCCGTGGTCGTGTCCCGCGCGGGCGGGGTCTCCAGAGTCAACGAAGAGGCGCGACGCCGGGCATCACGGACCGTCATCGGCAGCGGGTCCCAGCCCGCCAGCCGTCCCAAGTGGACGATCGGGGGCGCGATGGGCATGTCCTTCAACACTTCCGGCGGGGTTCCGTCGACCACTCCCCCGGTGCCCGGGACGTGGATCATGCGGTCCGCGAACGGGATCACGCGTTCCATCCGGTGCTCGGCCATCAGGACCGTCGTGCCGAGGTCCTCCACCAGCCGGGCCAGCGTCGCCAGCACTTCCTCGGCGGCGGTCGGGTCCAGCGCCGACGTCGGTTCGTCCAGTACGAGCACCTTGGGATGGGTGGTCAGCACCGAGCCGATCGCCACCCGCTGCTGCTGCCCGCCGGACAGTGTCCGCAACGCGCGCCTGCGCAGTTCCGCGATGCCCAGGAGGTCGAGCGTCTCCTCGACCCGGCGGCGCATCACCTGTGGGTTCAGGCCGAGCTGTTCCATGCCGTACGCGAGTTCGTCCTCGACGGTGTCGGTGACGAAGCCCGCGAGCGGGTCCTGGCCGACGACGCCGACCAGGTGCGCGAACTCGCGCGGCGGCCGGGAGCGCGTCGTGACGCCGTCGACGGAGACCGTCCCTTCGAGGTGGCCGCCGGTGAAATGCGGGACGAGACCGTTGATCGTGCCGAGCAACGTCGACTTGCCCGCGCCGGTCTGGCCCGCGAACAGCACGAGTTCGCCCTCACCGATGGACAGCGTCACATCGGACAGCACGGGCTCGGAGCGGCCGTGGTAGGTGAAGGAAACGTGGTCGAGTTCGATCATGCGGTGGCTTCTTTTCCGGGCGCTGCTTCTTCGAGTGCGGCGTAAGGGGGCTCGGGGACCGGGGTCAGGAAAGCGGGCAGGACGCCGATGAGCACCGCGAACAGCGGTCCCCACGAAAGCGGTGGCCAGGACAGGTTGATCAGCGACGGGTTCATGTTCATCGGATTCACCTCCGACGTCGTGAACAGCAGCGCCGCGACGGCGATCCCGCTCACGGCGACGACGATCTCCGGCAGATGCCAGCGGTCGGGCCGGTACCGGGTGCGCTGGACCCGCTTGCCCGCCGACCAGAAGCCGACCAGCCCTACAACGAGCCCCGCGGAAAGCACCGGTGCGGCGAGATAGCGCGGCGTCGAACCGTCCAAAGTGGCGTAAACACCGACGCAGACGCCGATCAGGCCGACGATCATCAGCGTTCCCGTGATCAGCCTGGCCCGCGCTTCGACCAGTCCCGCGCGGCCGTAGCCCCGCGAGTCCATCGACGCGGCGAGCTGCAGCGAACGGGAAAGCGCGTCCTCCAGTACCGGGATGAGCACGGTGTGGAGGGCTTTCACCTTCTTCTTGCCCGATCCGCCGCGCAGTTTGCGGGCGCGCCGGACCCGCAGCACGCTTTCGGCCAGCTGCGGGAACACGGACAGCGCGACGATCACCGCGGTGCCCACTTCGTACAACGCCGGCGGCATCGCCTTGAGCAGCCGTTTCGGGTTCGCGAGCGCGTTGGCCGCGCCGAGGCAGATCACCATCGTCGCCAGCCGCATCCCGTCGTAAAGCCCGCCCAGCAACGATTCCGCGGACACGTCGCCGAAGAGGCGGATACCCGCCGCCCATTCCGGCAGCGGGATTTCGGGCAGCCGCAGGATGATCGTGGACCCCTCGGCGCCGCCGAACACGACACGGAAGAACACGCGGATCAAGACGATGAACGCGCCGAGGTACAGGTAGAGCCGGAAAGCCAGCGCCCATGGCGCCTCGCTGCGCCGGGCCACGACGACGTAACCCGCGACCGCCACGATGGTCAGCAGCAGCCACGGGTTCGTCGTGCGGGTCGCCGCGACGGCGAGCCCCAGCGCCCACACCCACCAGGCGGCCGGATGCAGGTCGCGCGGCAGGAAGTAGGACGTCATCAAGCTCCTTGTGCGCGTTTGCGTCTGCGTGCCACCAGGAATCCTGCCACGCACAACGCCAGCACCGCGGCACCGGCCGCCCAGGGCGCCCAGTCGCTGGCGCCGGACTCGCGCTCGATCGCCGCGTTGACGTCCTCGGCGTTCTCACCGCCGGTGAACGCGACGTTCAGCGACGGGTCCTGTGCCTTCGGCCTCGCCGACGCGCTCGGACGCGGCTTGGGCGGCGGCAGGGCTCCGGAACTCGGGCCCGCGACCGGCGCCTCCCCGGGCTGGACTTCTTCCGTCGCTTGAGGACCGTCGCCGTCCTGCTGTCCGTTCCCCGTCTGCGGTCGCTGCTGCTGCCGCTCGTTGGGATCGTCGGTGACGGGCTTGGCCTCCTCGCGCGGCACGCACGGCCGGCCCTCGGTGCCCGGCCGTACGGCGGAGATCCGCGGCACCGGGTTGGACTGGGCGGTGGCGTTCAGGGAGAACGACCAGCCCTCGAAGCCGCCCGGGATGAAGTCGCGGTTCTTGATGCCCCACTGGCTGTAGTCCCACGCGCAGTTGTTCGAGGCGTGCCAATAGGACCAGTAGGCCTGCGCCGGGGGCGTGTCGACACACAGCTCGCGGTACTTCTCGCGGCCGGAGATCGGGATGTTCTCGGTCGCCGACGGGCGGTTCTCGACCCGGCAGATGAACGACTCGCCCCAGCGCTGCACCCCGGCGATCTGGAAACCGGCGCCCTTCAGCGCGTCCAGTCCGGTGCCGCGGGTGGTCTGGGGATTGCAGCGCACGATGGTCGTGCCGCCGAGTTTCTGGAAGTCGACGACGACGGTGACCCCGGTGGCGTCCTTGCAGAACCCGGGATACCCCTTGCTCTGATCGACCGCGTGCGCGGACGGCGCCGTGGCGGCGATCAGGAAGATCGCCGCCACCACTCCGAAGAGCCTTTTCACGGGATGGCCGGGTTCCTCGGCGTGACACCGGGAACCGGGTTGGTCGTCGCGGACTTGTTCAGTGAGAACGACCAGCCCTCGAAGCCGCCGGGAACGACGTTGCGGTTCAGCGCGCCGTAGCTGCTGTAGGTCCAGGTGGTGCCGGAACCGTCGGCGTGCCAGTAACCCCAGTACGCGCCGGCGGGCGGGGTGTTGACGCACGGCTCCTTGTAGTTCGGGTTGCTCGACAGCGGGATGGTCTCCGTCGCGGCCGGGCGGCCTTCCAGGCGGCAGACGAAACCGAGGCCCCAGCGGGCGGTCCCGGCGACCGCGATCCCCGCGTCCTGCAACGCCTTGATGCCGGTGCGGGCGGTGCCCGGGCTCGCGTTGGGCGAGCAACGGGTGATCGTCGGCGCGGCGGTGCCGCCGTTGCCGTCCAGCTCCTGGAAGTCGACGACGACGGTCGTGCCGGTGAGCGCGTCGCTCCCGGTGCAGATCCCGTCGTAGCCCTTGGTGGTGTCGACCGCGTTCGCGGGTGCGGCGGAAAGCCCGATCAGTCCGATGAGGACGGTCGCGACGGTGAGCAGTTTTCTCATGGTGTAGCCCCCTTTGTCTTGATGAACCGGCGAAGCAGGAAGAGGAGCGCGATCGCGGCGGCCAGCAGGATCCCGGCCAGTCCGACGAGTCCCCAGATCAGCCAAGTGGGCTGAGCGGGCTGGGCGGCGGCCGCTTGCAGCTGTGTTCCGGCGACGGCGTCGGCGACGGTCGTCTCCGAGAGCGGCAGCCGGATCGCGGGCGACAGCGGCGAATCCGCGGCGGTGAGCCAAGACCGGCCGGCGACCCCTTGCGCGGCGGCGAGGCTCGTCGGGAAGTCGGTCTTCCCGTCGCTCGCCGCGACGCTCCCCTTGACGAAACCGCCGTCGGCCTGGACCAGTTTGCCCAGCGACCGCGCGGTTCCGCTCGCGTCGAGGCCGGCGATCTGCCGCGCGGCGGCGACGGCGGCGCTGAGCGCGACGTCCGGTTCACCCGCCTCACCGGTCACCATGCCCTCGCCGGTCGGCCGGACGCCGAGCGCGCCCACCGCCGAGACGAACGCCGACACGCGCCGCTCGGTCCAGCCGTCGGGCCGTTTGGTCGACGGCGCGGCGTCGGTGTGCGGGCGGGCGGCCAGCGCGGTGACCGCGGCGGCCGTCGCACCGAGGTCGCCGGAGCCGCACTGCGCGGTGTCGAGGTGTTTCGGGAAGGTCCCGTCGGAGCACTGGCGCGAAAGGAGCAGTTCGACCGCGGGGCCGGGATCGGCGGCGGTGGCGAGAACCGCCCACGCGTGCCGTTCGACGGTCTCGTCGGCATCGGCGAAGGACCCGACGTCGGTGAACTTGCCGTCCGCGTCACGCAGCTTCACCAGGTCGGCGCGCAACTGACCGGCGACGTCCGCCTTCGCGAACTCGGCGACGAGCACGAGCTTCGCGAGAGGTTCAGCGTAGGAGGCTCCAGCCTGCTCGTACGGCGCGCCATGGGCGTAGGCCTGCACGGCTTCCGGCGTCAGCAGGAACTTCGACGCGCGAGCGACCGTGTCCGGCTGTTCGTCCAGTGCCCGCAGGGCCAGCACCAGGTCGGCGGTGGCGTCGTAGTCGACGTAGGTCTTGCCGTCCTCGGTGACCTCGACGTGGTCGCCGCCGACGAGCCGGTTCGTCAGGTACGCGCCGAGCCGGGAAGCGGCGGGGGCCGTGCCCGGGAGCGCGACCGGCGTCGAGATCGCGGTCGGCGGCGGGACCCGGGCGCCGGTCGACGCCCTCGGGGTGACGGTCTTCTTGGGCTTCGTGGTCTTCGGTGCGGGGGTCTTCGGAGCGGGCTGATCCGGCTTGGCCGCGGGCGGGGTGCTCGTCACGGTGACCGTGCTCGGCGTGGGCGGGCCGGCCGACGGCGACGAAGACGTGCCCGGCGTCGGCGTCACCGACGTCGTCGTCGTGGTCGTCGTGGTCGTCGTGGTCGTCGTCGTGGTGCTGGTCGCCGGTTCGCTCGTGGTCGAGGTGGGGGTGCTCGTGGGCGAACCCGTTTCGGACGACGACGTGGTCGTGGTGGTGGTCGGTGTTTCCGAGACGCTGCTGGTCGGCGGCTGTCCGCCGCCCTTGGCGAGCGAGTAGAAACCGACCTGCGACAACCCGAGCGACGCCTGGGCGCTCGCGCGGATCCAGGTGTCGAGCCCGCTGATGCCCGAAGTGCGCGCGGCCTCGTAGGAAGCGGGGTTGTAGGCGATCGCGCCGAGGTCGCCCGCGAGCCTGTTGCCGGAGTCGGCCGCGGCGTTCGCCTGCGCGGACTTGAGGTACCGCACGCCCTTGTCCACCGCCGCGTCCGCGCCGCCCGCGTCGGCGAGCCCTTGCAGGATCATGCCGGTGCTGTTGGTGTTCGGCGCTTCGGTGCCGACACCGCCACCCCAGCCGCCGCCCGGGGTCTGGTTCGCTTTGATCCACGAGACGGCCTTGGCGATCGGGGTGTCGAGCCCGGCCGCTCCCGCCTTCTTCGCGGCCAGCATCGCCGAGAGCGCGATGCCGGTGGCGTCGCCGTCGGTCGGTGAGAGGTCGAACGGTTTGCCCTCGTCGCAGGTCGAGATCTTGTGCCCGTCCGGCGTGACGTGGTCGCCGGTCTCCGTCGTCGGGATGTAGGCGAACATGACCCGGAAGTAGCCCTCGGAGCACTGCTGGCTCACCAGTTTGTCGATGGCGAGCTGGTCGTTCTCGCCCACCGCGGCGAGCCCGATCACGCCGAGCGACTGGCCGAACATGTTGGCGTTGTTGATCACGTCGCCGGTGATGTCGGGTTTCTTCGTGTAGTCGCTGATCCGGCCCTTGTCGGGGCCGTTGCGCATGATCGCGTTCTTGGTCTCGGCGACCAGGTCGTACCCGTCGAAGTTCCGCGGGTTCCGGCCGGAGACCTCGGCGGCGACGAGGGTCTTGGCCGTGGCGCCGCCGACGATGACGTTGTCGAATCCGGCGCCGGGGATGAACCCGTCCCAGGTGAAGTAGTCGGTGGCGTGGCCCTGGTCGTCGAGGAACTTGATGATCGGCTCGGCCTTCGCGCCGTCACCGGACGCGTACATCGCGAAGACCGCGTCGATCATCAGGCCGTGGTCCGGCAGTGTGCCGCCGTTGGGGTTCTCGAGCGTGCCGTCCGGCCTCAGCTTCGTCGCGAGCCAGCGGGAGTTCGATTTCGCCGCGTCAGGGTCGTTCGCGGCCGTCGCCGTCCCGGTGAGCAGCGCGGCGACGACGCCGACACTGACGGCGAAGGCCAGGGCGGCCAGAGACCCGCGGCGCATGACTCCTCCTTGCGGCATGACGGAGGACAGGCGCGGGACGCCGCAGTCACCCCTGTTTATCGCGACAGTGGTTCGGACTTCTGGTTGGTTCATCCGCCCGTGCGGTACCCCGGCTCGCCCCGCTGGAGGGCCCACGGTTGCGCGACAGCGCCGGATTTCGACCGGCTTCCCCGTCACGGGCGGCGGTATTCGGTTGTCGAGCCCGCCGAGGTTAACACCCGATTACCTCCGGCAGGCACCGCTGACCAGGTCGGTTGCCAGGATCACATCGCCACTCGCGCCCGGCGGTACCCCGGCGCCCGTCCGGGATGAGAGTCTTCGGGTCGTCCGATTCAGCGCGGTCGTGGGGGAAGTCCGGTGAGAGTCCGGCGCTGTCCCGCAACGGTATGCCCTCCAGGCGAGCCCGGTCACCCACGTCGCGCGGTGTCACCGACTCCTGTCGAGGAAATGCGGGAAAGGGTTCTCATGAGACGTTTGGTCCTCGCTGTCGCCGTGCTGTGCGGCATCGGTCTGGTCGCCGCCCCGGTGGCGAACGCGGCCACCCCGAACAAGGCGGACGCCGCCGCGGGCTGGCTCGCCAGGCAGCTGACCGACGGGGAAAGGTTCGAGGCCGACTTCGGCGGCCAGAAGTTCCCCGACCAGGGCTTGACGATCGACGCGATCTTCGCGTTCGCCGCCGCCGGCGTGTCCGACACCAACGCGGGCAAGGCGATCACCTGGCTGGCGAAGCCGGAGATCACCACCGGCTACGTCGGCAGCGGCGCCGAGGCTTACGCGGGCGCGCACGCCAAACTGCTGCTCGCCGCGCAGATCCGGGGCAAGAACCCGGCGTCGTTCGGCGGCGTCGACCTGAAGGCGGGCCTGCTCTCGCTGCTCACGCCGTCCGGCCGGTTCTCCGACCGCTCCGAATACGGCGACTACTCCAACGCCTTCTCGCAGTCGCTCGCGCTGCTGGCGCTGGACCGCACTCCGGCGGGCGCGCCCGCGTCGGCCGTGACGTTCCTGGCGGGCACCCAGTGCGCGGACGGCGGTTTCCCGCTGAACTTCGGCGAAGCGACGTGCGCGAGCGACGTCGACTCGACCGCGATGGTCGTGCAGGCCCTGCGCGCCACCGGTGACGCGGTGAACGCCAAGGAAGGCACGTCCTGGCTGGTCACCAAGCAGCACGCGAACGGCGGCTTCGGGGTCGGCACGAACGCGCCGAACTCCAACAGCACCGGTCTCGCCGCCGAAGCGCTGGCCGGTCACCGTCCCGCCGCCGCGGTCAAGGCGCGGGAATTCCTGCGGTCGCTGCAAACCGGCTGCACCGGCGCCGAGGCGGACCGCGGCGCGATCGCCTACGACGCCACCGGCCTCAACCCGGCGACCGCCCCGCGCGCGACCGCGCAGGCGATCCTCGGCCTGGCCAGGGTTCCGCTGAGCGACCTGCACGGCGGCGGCCGTCCGCAGGCCCCGGTGCTCGCCTGCCCGTGACGTGACCAAGTCCGTGAAGGCCTCCTTGAGGGACTCTGGGTCCCTCAAGGAGGCCTTCACGGACAGGACCCTGCGGATACCTCAGGCGCGGAGCGGCTCGATGGTCTTCGCCAGTTTGTCGAGACTCTCCAAGGTCTCCGCTTCGGGCAGCGTCGGCAGGATGAGGGAGACTTCGTCGACCCCGGCCTCGACGAGACCTCGCAGCAGATCGGGATCGGCGGGCGCGCCGAACACGCTGATCCGGACGTCTTCACGGCCCTGGCCGGCGAGCCACGACCGGACGCGGCGCAATTCCTCCGGCGGCGTCGCGGCATGCGGCAGCCAGCCGTCGGCGTGCTCGGCGAGCCGTTTGAGCCCGGCCGGGCCCTGGCCCGCGACGTAGATCGGCGGATGCGGTTTCCGCACCGGCTTCGGCCAGGAGTAGACCGGGTCGAAGTCGACGTGCTTTCCGTGGAACTCCGCCTCGTCCTGGGTCCAGATCGCCTTGAGCGCCTGGAGTTGCTCGGTCAGCAGCGCGCCCCGCGTCCGCGGGTCGACACCGTGGTTGCGCATCTCCTCGATGTTCCAGCCCGCCCCGACGCCGAAGACCACCCGCCCGTCGGAGAGCAGGTCGAGGCTGGCGATCTCCTTGGCCGTGTAGAACAGATCGCGCTGGATCATCAGGGCGACCGCGGTGCCGAGCCGGAGTTTCGAGGTGACCGTCGCGGCCGCGGCGAGCGCCACGAACGGATCGAGGTTGCGGAGGGCGCCCCGCGGCAGCTCACCGCCGGGGTACGGGCTCTCCCTGCTGACCGGGATGTGGGAGTGTTCGGGGAGGTAGAGGGAGTCGAAGCCCTTCTCCTCCAAGGCGGCGGCCAGCACGTGCGGCCGGATTCCTTCGTCTGTCACTGCGGTCGCGATACCGAAGTCCATGTTCGACACGACTACCGCGGGCGGCCGGGTATTCCCGTGACGAGCGCGCCGAGCAACGTCGACGCCGCGTCGAGATCGGGCGTCCGGGAGGCGAGGACGTCCGAATACAGGAACGCCTCCCCCAACCGGACGATCGCGTAACAGAGACTGTCCAGACCGACCGCGGGCACGAAACCGCCGTCGTCGACGTCGCGGCGCAGCAGCTCGACATGCGCCGCGATCACCCTCGGCTGGACGCGGCCGTCCGGATCGGTGAGCAGCCGGATCGCCAGCACCGGCTCGTCGTCGAGGAAACGGCGGAACCCGGCGCTCGCGGCGAGCACCGACCGGTACTCGCGCATGATCGCGAGACAGCGCAGTTCGCCCGCCGCGTTGCGCACCGCGTCGCCCTCTTCGCGCTCCCAGCTGCGTTTCGCGGCCGCCAGGGTGCGCTCGGACAGGTAGTGGAGAGCGTCGCCGAGCAGGTCTTCCCGGTTCCCGACGCGGCGGAACAACGTGCTGCGCGAGATGCCCATGTCCTGTGCGAAGGCGGAGGTGTCGACGCGGACACCCCGCTCGATCCACCGCGCCGCACTGCGGATCATGTCCTCGACTGAGGGGTTCACGACCGCAGATCGTACGAGTACGGGAAAGCCCCCTCGCACGCGCCAGGGGGCCTCCGCCTAAGTCAGAACCGACGATCAGGCGGGCAGCACGCGGCCCCGCACCTCACCGAACCCGATCCGCGCGCCGTTCGCGCCGGGCGCGGTCCCGGTGATCACGACCTCGTCGCCGTCCAGCAGGAAGCTGCGCTCCTCCCCCTTGACCGTGAGCGGTTCCCTTCCACCCCAGGACAATTCGAGGAACGCGCCACGCTGGTTCTTCTCCGGTCCGGAGATCGTGCCGGAGCCGTAGAGATCCCCCGTGCGCGACGACGCGCCGTTGACCGTCAGGTGCGCGAGCATCTGGGCAGGCGACCAGTACATCTCGCGGAAAGGCGGGCGGCTGACCTCCTCGCCGTTCCATTCGACGACCAGATCGATGTCGAGCCCCCACGGCGAGCTTTCGCGCAGGTACGGCAGCGGCTGCGGATCGATCTGCCCAGGCAGCGGGATCCGCGCGGCCTCCAGCGCCAGGATCGGGACCACCCAAGGGGAGATCGAGGTCGCGAAGCTCTTGCCGAGGTGCGGGCCCAGCGGGACGTACTCCCACGCCTGGATGTCGCGGGCCGACCAGTCGTTGAGCAGGACCGCGCCGAAAACGTGGCGGGGGAAGGCATCCGGGGTGATCGGGGTGTTCAGCGGGGTTCCGGCACCGACGATGAACCCCATCTCGGCCTCGATGTCCAGCCGCGCACTGGGCCCGAACACCGGCGCCGCGTCGGCCGGGGCCTTGCGCTGGCCACTCGGGCGCACGATGTCCGTACCGGAGACCAGGACCGTGCCGGACCGGCCGTGGTAGCCGACCGGGAGGTGCTTCCAGTTGGGCAGCAACGGTTCCGCGTCCGGACGGAAAAGCCTGCCGACGTTCGACGCGTGGTGCTCGGAAGCGTAGAAGTCGACGTAGTCCGCGACCTCGATCGGCAGCCGCAGGGTCACCCGTCCGACGGGGTGGACCGCGCCGTTGGGGACCTCACCGGTGACCAGGTCGCGGATCCGCGCCCGGACCTCCACCCAGCGGTCGTATCCCTGCGCCATGAACGGGTTCAGCGACGGCGCGGCGAAGACGTCGTCGCCGAGCGCCGCGGCCAGGTCGAGGACGGAATCCCCGACCCGCACGCCGACACGCGGGGAACCGCCGTCGACGGAGAACACGCCGTACGGCAGGTTTTCGAGCCCGAACAACGAGCCTGCGGGGATGTCGATCGTGGTCATGCCTCTCCTCGGGGCGCCTCGAGCAGGCCGAGTCCGGCCAGTTCGGTCAGGGGGTCGGTGATGCTGCAGGTGCCGAACGACGTGAAGCCCGCGCGGGCCGCGACGGCGCGCTCCGGCTCCAGCCCGCGCAGTCGTCCGGCGACGACGGCACCGTCCCGTTCGGCGAGCGCGGCTTCCGCGTCGCCACCGGTGAGGACGGCGTCGGTGGCGAGCATCAGGTTCAGGAAGCCGTGCTGTTCGAAGCCGGTCTCCGGGTCGGTGTTGCGGAGCGCGTGGTGCAGCCCGGCGGTGGCCTTGAACGGAACACCCGCTTCGACGGCCGCCCGCACCGCGGCCGCGAGTTCGGCTTCGTCCGGGTACAGGTCCGCCCGGACGCCACCGGTGCGGAACTTCGCGCGGTGGCCGGTGCCGGACAGGGCGGTCAGCAGCGGGACGCGCCGGTCGTCGCGCGGGATCTCGACGAAAACCGGTGCGGTGACCGCGGAAATCGCGGCGAGCAGCTCGTCCGGCCCTATCCCGTCCGGGACCGCGATCTCGAGCGCGTCGAGTTTCACCGGCAGCCCGGCGACGGCTTCGAGCACGCCGTCGAGCTGAGCGGGTCCACCGGGCAGGGTCACCGCGACCGGCAGCGGGACTTCCCGGTCGCCGAGCACCCCGGCGAGTTCGCCGAGCGCGGTGGCGGCGACCACCAGCGGTCCGACGAGGCCCGCGTACCAGGCGGAGACGTGGTCGTCGTGCGCCACGACGGCGTCCGGCAGCGGGGCCAGCCCCGGTGGGAACACCGCGGCGTCGTCGCACAGCCCGGCGAAGAGCGCGGGAATCCGTCCGCCGTCCACCATGGTCTCCTCCTCGCCGATTTAGTTCACACTTTGACTACCCATCGGGCAGCGTAGTCCGGTCTTCCGGGCGACGGGAAGGGCTACTTTCGGCTCCGGGTGCCGAACTCGGCGCGGCTCGTGATCAGCTTGCCCAGCAGCATCACGAGGATGCGCTGTTCGGTCTCGGTCAGCGCGTTCGTCCAGCCGAATTCGCGTTCGTTGTGCTCGCGGAAGACCGAGACCATCTCCTCGTGCCCCGCCTCGGTCAGTGACAGCTGCACCGAACGGCCGTCCCGCTCGTCCGGCACCCGGTGCAGCATCCCGTCCGCGACCAGCGTCTTGACCAGGTTCGACACCGCCGCCCGGCTCATCCCGGTCAGCCGGGCCGCGCTCGTCGGCTCGAGCGGACCGGCGAGCCAGACCACGAACAGCAGCCGGAACGCCGACCACGACCGGCCACGCGGCCGGTGCACCGCGGCTTCGAGGTCGTAGGTCACCAGGTCCGAGGCGCGATTGAGGGTCAGCAGCACCTCGGTCGCCAGCTGGTGCCGGAAGCCGTACTCCTGCGCGAGCCGCCGGTTCGCCAGCGCCACGAACGACCAGAAGTCCCGCCCGGCCGCGTCCACGTCCTCCATCGCCGAACACTAACCCGGCATCTCGAAAATGGTCAAAGTCTGAACTATCTCGGGGAAGGGTGCGGTGCCAGCTCGGCCACGCGCGTGTCGTCCATTCAGTCACGCGTGTCGTCCGTTGGATCACGTGTGTCGTCCACCGACATCCTGGACATTCCTCCAGGCCGAGTCCACGATGATGGACACTCCTCCATGGCGAGCGGCCAGTCATCACCGGTTTGCTGAAGGCATGAGCAGAACGGAAGTACCACCGGGGACCGCGAAAGCCGTCCGGGTGGCGGCCGGCGACCTGGTCCGGGTGATCGACGTCGAAGGCGGCCAGGTCGGCGACGTGTTCGCGTTCACCGGCAGCGGGACGGAACTCGCCGAGCACCACAGCGCCGCGCACACCCGCGCCGCGAACGACAGGCTGTTCCCCGCCGTCGGCGAGTCCTTCGTGACCGACCGGCGCCGTCCGATCCTGACCCTGGTCGAGGACACCTCCCCCGGCGAGCACGACATGCTCATCCCGGCCTGCGACCCGGCCCGGTACGAAGCGCTGGGCGCCCCGGATCACCGGTCCTGCGCCACGAACCTGCGCGAGGCGCTGGGCGAGGCCGGGCTGAGCTTCACGGGACCGGCCCCGCAGCCGATCAACGTCTTCATGCGCATCCCGGTCGGCGAGGACGGCCGGCTGAGCTGGCTGACCGCGTCCTCGCGCCCCGGCGACGCGGTGACCCTGCGCGCCGAACTGGACTGCGTCGTCGTGGTCTCAGCCTGCCCGCAGGATCTCGTGTCCATCAGCGACGCCGGGCTCTCCCCGCTCGCCATCGAAACCATCCACAATGGAGGATCACGATCATGACCACCACCGTCGGCCACGCCCACCCCGCGCTGGCCCCGACCACGCTCGGCGGTCTCGCGCTGCGCAACCGTTACGCCGTCGCCCCCATGACCCGGGTCTCGGCCGCCCCCGACGGCACGCCGACCGGCGAAATGGCCGACTACTACGCCGAATTCGCCCGCGGCGGGTTCGGGCTCGTCATCAGCGAGGGCACCTACCCCGACACGGCGGCCAGCCAGGGGTACCTCAACCAGCCGGGCCTCGCGCGGGACGAGCACGTCGCGGGCTGGCGCGTGGTCACCGCCGGAGTGCGCGCGGCGGGCGGCCGGATGATCGCGCAGCTCATGCACGCCGGGGCGATCTCCCAAGGGAATCCGCACCAGGGCCACACCGTCGGCCCTTCGGCCGTCCAGCCGCGCGGGGAGATGATGCCCGCGTACGGCGGTTCCGGGCCGTGGTCCGTACCCCGGGAACTGACCGTCGCCGAGATCGACGGCATCGTCGACGGTTTCGCCGCGGCGGCCCGGCGTGCCCGTGAGGCCGGGTTCGACGGCGTCGAAGTGCACGCGGCCAACGGGTATCTGCTCGACCAGTTCCTCACCGACTACACCAACCGGCGCACCGACTCCTACGGCGGACCGGTCGACGGCCGGATCCGGCTGACCGCCCGCGTCGTGACCGCCGTCGCCGAGGCCGTGCCGGAGCTGGTGACCGGAGTGCGGCTGTCGCAGACGAAGGTCAACGACTTCACCTATCGCTGGCCCGGTGGCCGCGACGACGCCGAGGTGATCTTCGCCGCGGTCGCCGAGGCTGGGGCGGACTACCTCCACATCGCCAGCGAGGGGCGGAACTGGCTCGAGACGGCGAAACTCGCCGACGGCGGCACCATCACCGCCCTCGCCCGGCAGGTCACCGGCCTCCCGGTGATCGCCAACGGCGGCATGCACGACCTCGCCCAGGCGCGGGAGGTGCTCGCCGGGGAGCACGCCGACGTGCTTTCGATCGGGCACGGCGCGCTGGCCAACCCGGATCTGCCCGCCCGCGTCGCCGCGGCGGAACCCCTGGCCGAGTTCGACCGCGCGATGGTCTCCCCGACGGTCACGGTGGCGAACACGCGCCGCTGGCGGGAGAGTCGGCAAGCGTGACCGAATCAAGCTGGCACGGCGGCGCGGCCGCGGTGGCGACCCTGACCTTCGACGTGGACGCGGAATCCCCGATCCTCGCGCACGGAAGGGGTTACGCCGACCACCTGTCGACCATGTCCCATCAGGCGTACGGGCCGAAGGTCGGGGTGCCGCGCATCCTCGGCCTGCTCGACGAACTGGCCGTGCCCGCGACGTTCTTCGTGCCGGGCTGGGTCGCCGAACAGCGGCCCGGCCTGGCCGCCGCGATCGTGGAACGGGGGCACGAGGTGGCCCACCACTCCTACAGCCACCGGCCGCCGACCACGATGACCGCCGCCGAGCAGCGAGCCGATTTCGAACGGGGCATGGCGGTCTTCGCGAGCCAGGGCATCGAGATCAGCGGGCATCGCGCGGCGGGCTGGGAGTCCACTTGGGACACTCCGGCGCTGGTGGCGGAACACGGGCTGAGCTACGACTCGTCGCTGATGGCCGACGACCGGCCCTACCTGATCGAGACCGGGGCGGGGCGGATCGCCGAACTTCCGGTGCACTGGTCGCTCGACGACTGGGAGCAGTACGCGTTCCTGCCCTCGCCACAGATCGGATCGGTGATCACCTCGCCGGTCCGGGTGCTGGAGATGTGGCGCGCGGAGCTGGACGCGATGCGCCGGTATCGCTGCCTGTTCAACCTGTGCCTGCACCCGTTCCTGTCGGGCAGGCCGGGACGGCTGGAGGCGGTGCGCGCGCTCGTCGAGTTCGGGCTGGGCCTCGGCGACGTCCGGTTCGCCCGGTGCCGGGACGTGGCGGCCGCGGCACTGGCCGACCCCGCCCTGCCCGCGGAACCGTTGCGGCGTCTCGAAGTCGACCCGGCGGTCTATCCGGACTGAGCGGCTTCCAGTGCCAGGAAGAGGTCGACCCGGTCGGCGGTGCGGCCGACGTCGCGGCCGGTCAGCTCGGTGACCTTGGCCAGCCGGTTGCGCAAGGTGTTGACGTGCACGAACAGGGCCGCGGCGGTGGCCGCCCACTGACCGTCGTGGTCGAGGAACGCCCGCAGGGTCGTCTCCAGGTCGCCGTCGCGGACGCGGTCGTGCTCGCGCAGCGGGCCGAGCAGGACGTCGGCGAACGTGTGCCGCCACTGCTCGTCGTGCGACTCCAGCAGGAGCCGGTAGCTGCCCAGCTCGGCGAAACTCGCCGCCACCGGCCCGCCCCGCCTGCCGCGGAGCACGCGGCAGGCTTCGCGGCTGCGCGACAACGGCTCGCGCAGTCCGGCGGCGCCGGGTACGGGATCGGCCAGCCCGACGACCACGCGCCCGCCGGAGAACCGGTGCGACACGGCCGCCGCCAGCCGGGGCGCGAACGCGGCGGGCGACTGCCTCCCCGAACGGAAGGGCAGCACCGCCACGACGTCCCGGCTGCCCGCCGCCACGACCGCGGGCAACCCGTCCGCCAGCAGGAAATCCGTGACGGCCTCCGCCATCCCCGGCAGGGTCGCGGTGGCGTCGTCACCGGCGAACGCCAGCGCGATCACGGCCAGCGGCCCGTCCGGGTCGACCCCGAACGCGCGCAGCCTGCCGGGCACCTCCGCGACGCGCTGCGCGCCGGAGAGCACCATGTCCAGCAGTTCGACGGCGAACCGCATCTCGATGGCCTGCACCGCCTGATGCCGGGCCACTTCGAGGCTGAGGTAGCGGGCGGTCTGCTCCAGCGCGTCCCGCTCGTCCCGGGTCAGTTCGGCGACGGGACGCAGGCACAGCAGCGCGGCGTCCGCGTCGCCGATCGCGCCGACCGGGTACAGCGCCGCCCGCGTCCCCGCACCGAGATCCGCCTCCAGCGGCGGCGGACGCCGGGTCAGGGCCTCCGCCGCGGCGCGCGTCTGCCCGGCGTCCAGCCCGGCGCCGGCGGACGCCAGCTCCCGGCCCATCCGGTCCACGACCGCGAGCGGCAGCTCGTGCTCACGGCGCAGGACCTCCAGCACCCCGGAAGCGCCCGCACCTTTCGAAAGCGCCGAGGTCAGCTCGTCTCCCCGGCGCACCAACGACATCAGCGCGTTCTGCCGGTCGGCGGCCTGGATGGCCGCCGCCGCACGGGTGACCGCCGTGAACGGCACCGCCACCGAGATCTCCAGCAGCGGCACCCCGGCTTCGCGGCACGCCTCGGCGAGCGCCGGAGGTGTGTCACGTTGTTCCACGCGCAGCCCGAAGATGATCCCGGCGGCTCCCGCGCGGACCACTCGTGCGACGAAGTCCGCGGGCCCGGTGCGGTCGAGCCACAGGCCGTTGGTCAGCACGACCTCGTGCTCCCGCACGTACGGCCCGGGGTCGGGCAGCTCGGTGTTGTGCACCCACAGCACCTGTCCGGCCAGCGCTCCGTCGCGGCCGGGGACGACCACCCGCAGTTCGAGATCCGGGTCCGCGACCAGCGCCGCCAAGGTCAGCATGACTGTGAATATATCCAGCCACCGACGGCCTTTATGGACGATCGGCCATTTCATCGGTTTTTCATGCTGCCTGGTTAGCGTCCCCTCGAAGACACTTCGGGATTCGAGGAGAACCACCGTGACGGCAGTTTCGCGCACGATCGCCGGGCGCTACACCCTGCTCGAGAAGCTGGGTGGCGACGGGACGGCCGTGCTGTGGCGCGGCGAGGACGGGCAGGAAGGCCGTCAGGTCGCGATCAGGGAACTGCCGTTGCCCGCGCACGAACCCGCCCTCGCGGAGCGGCTTCAGCGTGAAGCCCAGGTCGTGGTGGACCACCCGTCGGTGGTGCCCGTCCACGATGTCGTGATCGCGGACGGCACGGCGTTCCTCGTGATGGACCTGGTGGACGCGCGCACCTTGGAGGACCTGGCGTCCGCCGGGCCGCTCCCGCCGCGGCTGGTGGCCGAAATCGGCAGGCAGGTGCTCGGCGCGCTCGCCGCCGCCCACGCGGCGGGCGTCGTGCACGGGGACGTGCGCCCCGCGAACATCCTGGTGTCCGACGACGGCACGGCGCGGCTGACCGGCTTCGGGATCGCCCAGGCCCTCGACCCGACGGGTTCCCCTGCTTTCCTTGCCCCGGAAAGGATCGCGGGGCACGAAGGCACTCCCCACTCCGATCTCTGGTCGCTCGGCGTGACCCTGCTCAGCGCGGCCGAGGGCGCGACCTTCTTCCAGCGGGCGAACGTCGCGGCCACGCTGTACGCCGTCGTCAACGAGCAGCCGCCCTTCACCCGGACATCCGGGCCGCTCGCCGACGTCCTCCGCGGCCTGCTGGCGAAGGCGCCGAGTGCGCGGATGCTGCCGGATCACGCGATTCCGATGCTGGCGCTGGCCGCGAACGGCGCCGAAGCCCCGGTGCCGATCCTGCCCGCGCCGCCGCGTCCCGGAGTGAGCGCGCCGTCGGTGTTCGCGATCCTGGCGGGGGTGGCGGGGATGGTGCTCGGATTCGCGCTGCTCACGAACGCGATGGTGATGCACCAGGCGTACTACTTCTTCGACTTCTCGGATTTGTCGATCATGGTGGGAGACCTCGGTTTGATCCTCGCCGGAGTGGCCGCGGTCGCGGGTGGCGCGAGCCTGCTCGCCAGGGTCCAGGCAGGACAGATCATGCTCAGCGTCTCCGGGCTGCTGACACTGATCTCGTTCGGTCTGCTGACCGTCATCGGTGAAGACCGGATCCACCTCGGCCTCGCGATTCAGCCGGGTTTCACCATCGATCTCCTGCTCCTCCTCTTCGCCGCCGCCCTGACGATCGCCGTCTGGTTCGTCCCGGCCAGGCGCACTGCTGTGGGCTGATCCGCTCACAGCAGAGAAACCGGCGAAGAGCCGCACCCCGGCGGCATCGTCGGGGCATGACCGACAACGAGAAACAGCCACTCTTCGACCAACGGCTACGGGAACGGTTCTTCAGCCAGCGTGTGCTGGTCCTCGACGGCGCGCTCGACGACGACAACGGGACGGTGCTCACCACCCAGCTGCTGTCACTGGCGAGCGAGGACCCCCGCAAGGACATCGCGTTGTGGATCCACTCGCCGGGCGGTTCGGTCCCTTCGATGCTGGCCATCCGCGACGTGATGCGGCTCGTGCCGTGCGACGTCGCCACACTCGCGCTGGGACTGGCGTGCAGCGCCGGGCAGTTCCTGCTTTCCGCGGGCACGCCGGGCAAACGGTTCGCCCTGCCGCACGCGCGGATCCTGATGCACCAGGGGTCGGCGGGCATCGGCGGCTCGGCCGTCGAGGTGGAGGTGCAGGCGGACGACCTGCGCTACACGCGGGACACGGTGCTCGGCCTGATCGCCGACGACACCGGGCAGCCCATCGACCGGATCTTCGCCGATTCCCTCCACGATCGCTGGTTCACCACCGGGCAGGCGCGGGAATACGGCTTCATCGACCACATCGTCGAAAGCCTCGACCAGGTCGTCCCCGTCCGCACCCACAGACTCGGCCTCGGCTCGGAAAGGGGTGCCGGCGCATGAGCACCTACACCATCCCCAACGTCATCTCCCGCAGTCCCGCGGGCGAGCGGATCATGGACGTCTACTCGCATCTGCTGTCGGAGCGGATCATCTACCTCGGCACCGCGATCGACTCCGGCGTGGCGAACGCGCTGATCACCCAGCTGCTCTACCTGGAGGCGGACAACCCGGAGCAGGAGATCAACCTCTACATCAACACCGAGGGCGGCGACCCGTCGGCGATGCTCGCGCTGTACGACACGATGCGCTTCATCAAGGCGCCGGTGGCGACGACCTGCGTCGGCCAGGCCGTCGCGGCGGGCGCGATCCTGCTGGCCGCGGGCGAGGCCGGGCACCGGTTCGTGCTGCCCCACACCCGCGTGGTGCTGCACCAGCCCGCGGCGCAGGGCCGCGGCACCATTCCGGACCTCATCCTCCAGGCCGACGAGGTCGTGCGGGTGCGGACGCAACTCGAGGAGATCCTGTCGTCCCACACCGGCCGTGCCGTCGCGGATCTGCGGGAGGACACCGACCGGGACCGTGTGTTCGACGCGGCGGGCGCCGTCGCCTACGGGCTCGCGGACCGGGTGCTCGACATCCGGAACTAGGCGGCCATGAGCAGAGGTCCGGATGGGCGGCGGCCGACCGCGAGGCCCGTGCTGCCGCCCCGCCGGACCGTGCCCGCGATACCGAAGAGGAGGTCCGCCAGGTCTATCCCGAGCGCGCCGGTCACCGCGGCGATCATCTCGCTGGACGGCTCCTTGCGGCCGCGCTCGATCTCCGAGAGGTACTGCGGCGAGATCCCGGCGCGTTCCGCGACGTCGACGAGACGGCCACCCTGGCCCTCCCGCGCGGCGCGCAGGCTCTGGCCCAGCACGTCACGCCACAGCGGTTCGGGTTCGCGATCCGCTGTGGAGACTCGCTTCTGGTGGAAAGGGAGGATGTCCGCCATACGCTCATCGTGACATCGGGCCGGGGCCCGCGTGCTCCGTTCCGCTCAAGGCGAAACCCGGAACGCGCGCCGGTACGCGCCCGGTGTCGTCCCGACCTGATCGCGGAAGCGTCGGCGGAGGTTGACGGCCGAGGTGAGGCCGACGCGGGTCGCGATCACCTCCACCGGCAGTCCGGTCTCCTCCAGCAGGGTGCGTGCCTCGGTCACCCGGCGGGTCAGCAGCCACGCCCCCGGCGTGGTGCCGAGCCGTTCGGCGAAGCGCCGGGCCAGCGTGCGTGGTGAGACGTTGAGGTGCGCGGCCAGGTCGCCTACCGACAACGGGGTCCCGAGCCGTCCGCCGGCCCAGGCGAGGAGGCCGTCCAGTTCGTCGTCGGGCGGCGGGACCGGGACGAACTGTGCCTGGCCGCCGTCGCGATGCGGCGGCATCACCATGTGCCGGGCGACGAGGGCGGCGTGCGCGGCCCCGTGGTCGCGCCGGACGAGGTGCAGGCAGAGGTCGATCCCCGCGCCCGCCCCGGCGCTCGTGGCGACGTCGCCGTGGTCGACGTAGAGCACGTCCGGTTCGACGTCTATCAGGGGAATTCCTCTTGCAGTTGGGCGGCACGCGCCCAGTGCGTGGTCGCCGACCTGCCATCGAGCAGCCCGGTGCGGGCCAGCGCGAAAACGCCGGAACAGATCGTGACGAGGCGCGCTCCCCTGGCGTGCGCGCGGAGAAGCGCCCGGCGGACGGCAGGCGACAACGGCGCGTCCACCGGCGACCAGCCCGGGATGAGCACGGTGTCCGCGTCCGCGAGCGCGGAAAGGCCTCGTGTCACGGACATCGCGTATCCGGCGGTGGTCGGGACCGGGCCGGGTTTCTCCGTGCAGACGTCGAATTCGTAGTACCGCGGCACCCCGGCCCGCTCCGTGCCGAAGACCTCGGCGGCTATACCGAGTTCGAACGTCGACTGCACCGGCCGCACGAGGGCCGTCACGCGATGCATGGCAAGAAAGTACCCCATGATGTCTTCCTGGACACTGTCCGGCGACCCGATGATCACGGCAGCATGAACTCATGCACCCCGAGATCCTCGCCCAAGAGGGCTACACTTCCGTGTCCGTCAAGGAATCCCCCGTCCGCGAGCTCTTCCCCGGCATCCGGCTTCGTCCACTGTGGACAGGCACGGACGGCGCGCACGCGAACGTGCTGGAGATGGATCCCGGCACCTCGTGGCCGCGCCGCGACGTCCACGAACCGGGTTCCGAGGAGGTGTTCGTCGTCTCCGGCACGTTCAACGACGGCGCGCGCGACTATCCGGCGGGGACCTTCCTGCACGCCCCGGCCGGTTCGTGGCACGTGCCCGCGTCGGCGACCGGATGCACGCTCTTCGTCTTCTACCCCGAGGGCTGATCCGGGGTCACTCGACGACCGACAATCCGCTCTCCGCCGCGAGGATCCCCGCGATCGAAACGGCTTGTTCGGCGGTGATCTTCGCGCCGCGAAGAGTGAGCAGGCCCCGGACGCCGGACAACCGGGAACCGCGCAGATCGCAGCCCGCCGCGCCGGTCGCCGCGAATTCCGTTTCGGTGAAGTCGCAGTCCACAAAGGTCAGTCGCGACAGATCGCCGGAGAACACCGTCTCGCGGAACGAACATCCGGAGAACACGGCCGCACCCTTCACCCGCTCGACGGTCAGCGAGGCATAGTCGAACCGTGCGTTCTCGACGTACAGGTCGGAGGCGGACGCGATCGACACCCCCAGCCCGATCGCGCGACAGCGAAGGACTTCGACGCGTCGTGCCGAGAGTTCGCGGATGGCCGCGTTGGAGAGGTCGACGCCTTCGAGGACGACGTCGGACAGCGTCAGCCTGTCGAGCCGGGCGTTGGCCAGGCTCACTTCCGAGACCAGGGAACGCGCGATCTCGCCGCCGCCGCGGACCCCGTCCTGATCGCCGCCTTCTAGTTGGACCGCGTCGAAATCGAAGTCGCCGTCGAACACGGCCGGTTCGACGGCGAGGTCCTCCCGCTCGACCGAAGGGCGGCGCACCTTGACGCCGTCGAAATCGCGGAACTCCATGATCCGGACGGTACCGCAGGGCCCGCATCGGTCCGGGTGGTCGTGAGTGGTAAATGACGTTCTAACGTCATTTACCACTCACGACCACCCGGCGCCGCGGTCACGAACACTTCCGGTCAACCGGTCCGCCCGGCACCACGCTGGTAGATTCCGGTATCGGGGTTGAGCCGCCAGCCCTTGTTGGCAGCCCCCTGAGCAGGAGCATTGATGACGACCGATGTCGCGCGGCCCCTCCACCGCTCTTCCGGAGACGGGTGGACGCTGGAGACCTACGACTCCGACGAGGTCACCGTGTACGCGATGACCGGCGAGTTCGATTTCGCCGTGTCCGCCAAGCTCCGTCAACTGCTCGAAGAGCATCCGCCGTCGTCCGGGCTGGCCGTCGCGGACATGACCGAGGTCCGGTTCTGCGATTCGAGCTGCTTGCAGGTCCTCCTCCGCCTCGCGCAGCGCCTGCGCGAGAGTGACGGCCGGTTCGCCATCGCCACCTCGGTCCACGCCGTCGTCCGGCCGGTCACCCTGCTGCGCCTCGAGGACCTCATGCCGGTCCATCCGACCGTCGAAGCCGCGCGCACCGAACTGGCCCGGCGCTCATGACCTCTTCCGACGCCACGGTCCGGCAGGACACCCGGATCAGCGAATTCGGCATGGCCGATGGCCTCAACGGCCTCGCCGAGGTGCGCGCCTGGACGCGGACCACGCTGAGCGGGCTGCCCGCCGACACGATCGCGGACGTCGTGATGGTCGTGGACGAACTCAGCTCGAACGCGCTCCGGCACGCGCGGGCCCCGTACCTGGTCCGGTTGCGGCGTTCCGGGGACAGCCTCCGCGTCGAGGTCGAGGACGGGGCGTCCGCCACACCGGCCCGGCCGGGTCCGCCGACCGGCACCGGCGGCCACGGGCTCACGCTCGTCGCCCTGTCCACCACGGCGTGGGGCCAGACGGCCCGCCCGGACGGCAAGACGGTGTGGGCGGAGTTCGAGCTCGGGACCGCCGATGACTGAGCCGGTGATCGCCGCTCCGGCCTCGACCGGGCGAAGCTGGGAGACGGCGCCCTCACCCGCCCTGGTCGTCGACATCGACGGCGTCGTGCGTGACCTCAACGACGCCGCCCGCGCGATGTTCCCCGAGGTCCGGCCCGGCCTGCCACTGCGGCACGGGACGCCCGCTTGGCTGGCGGAGGCCCGCACGGACGGGATCGTCCGCGGTGTCGTCGGCGACCGTGCCTGGGCCGCGTCCCCGGTACCGCACGACGGCGTCGTCACCTGGTGGCTGGCCGACGAGAGCGACGCCGAAGCCGCGCACGAACTGCTGCGGCGGGAACGGCGGCGCGTCGCGTTCCTCACCGATGCCTCGGCGGCGCTGCTGAGCTCGCTCAACGTCGAACGCTGCATCGAAGTCGCCGCGCGGCTGGCGGCCGAGCACCTGGCCGGGGCAGCGGTGGTGCTGGCCCCGCCGGTCCAGGGCGGTCATCCGGCGGCATCGTGCGTCCGCGGTGAGGCCGTGACCCTGTCCAGGCTGAAGATCGACCCCGCCGACCTCCCGGGCCTGGACGAGGCACTGCGCGGTTTCCCGCCGGTTCCGTCGCGCTGGCTCGACCCCGGCACCGCGCCGTCGTGGATCCTGCCCGCCGGCTTCGGCCCGGCGACGTCGATCGTCGTGACGCCCCTGCCGGGACACGGTGTGCCCGCCGGGGCGCTGATCCTGCTGCGCACCGGCGACCAGGCCGCGTTCACCGAGCAGGAAGAGATCTTCGCGCGGCTGTTCGCGGCCCGCGCGGGCGCCGCGATCTCGGCGGCGCGGATGTTCGCCCACCAGGCGTCGACGAGCGAGACGCTCATGCGCGAGCTGCTCCCGCCGCGGCTGGAGCAGCTCGGTGGCGTCGAGTTCGCCGGGCGCTACCGGCCCGCGCAGGACGAGGACCGGATCGGCGGCGACTTCTACGACGTCCATTCCGCCGTCGACACCGCCGGGGGCGAGTCGCTGGCCGTCCTCGGCGACGTCTGCGGGAAGGGGCTCGACGCCGCCGTCCTGACCGGGAAGATCCGGACGACACTGCGCGCGCTGCTGCCGATGGCCGAAGACCACCATCGGCTGCTCAGCCTGCTGAACACGTCGCTGGTGAGCCGCGACGACGGCCGGTTCGTCACGCTCGCGCTGGCGTCGGCCCGCCGGGACGGCGACGCGGTGCGGCTGCGCGTCACCTGCGCCGGGCATCCGCCGCCGCTGGTCGTCCGCTCCGACGGCATCGTCGAAGAGGTCGACACCGGCGGCAACCTGATCGGCGTGCTCCCCGAGATCCGGACGTCGACGGAGGAGGTCCTCCTCGCGCCCGGCGAGAGCTGCCTGATGTACACGGACGGCATCGTGGAAGCCAAGGGCGGCCCGCTCGGCGACGAGATGTTCGGTGAGGAACGGCTGCACACGGCCCTGTCCGAATGCGCGGACCTGGCGGCCGACGCGGTCGCCGAACACGTGCAGATGCTGGCCGCGCAGTGGGTCGGCCCGCGGCCGCACGACGACATGGCGGTGCTGGTGATCACCGCGCCGCGGAGCCCGCGGAGGCCTGGGACCCCGTGACCTCCGAGTACTTCGAGCAGCTGTGGCAGGCGGTGACCGCCGGGGACGAGTACGCCGCCGGAGACGTCGTGGTCTCGGCGCTCGGCGCGGGTATCGACGCGGAGAGCGTGCTGCTGGACGTGATCGGCGGCGTGCAGCACAAGGTCGGCCTGGAATGGGCGGCGAACCGGATCACCGTGGCGCAGGAACACGCCGCGACCGCGATCAACGACCGGGTGCTCGCCGCTCTCGGCTACGTGCTCCCCCGGCCGCGAGCGAACCGAAGCCGCGTCGCGGTGGCGTGCGTCGACGGCGAATGGCACGCCATGCCCGCCCGGCTGCTGGCCGAAGTGCTGAAGTTACGCGGCTTCCGCGTCGACTACCTCGGTGCGCAGGTGCCCGCGCCGCATCTGGTCGCGCATCTGCACCGCACCGGGCCTGACACGGTGGCGCTGTCGGCGTCGCTGGCCACTCGCCTGCCCGCCGCGCACGCGACGATCACGGCCTGCCAGGCGGCCGCGACCCCGGTCATCGCGGGCGGCGCGGCGTTCGGGCCGGACGGCCGGTACGCGCGGCTGCTCGGGGCGGACGCCTGGGCGCCGGAGGCACGGGCGGCGGCGGATTTCCTGACCTCTCCCCTGCCCCGTCCCCGGGCCGGGCATCAGCCCCTCGACGACCTCCCGCATCTGGCCGACCAGGAGTACACCCTCGTTTCCCGGACTTCGAGCCGGCTGGTGAAGAACGTCATGGCGGGCCTGGAAGACCGCGTCCCGTCGATGCGCGAGTACACCCTCCGCCAGCGTCAGCACGCCGCGGAGGACATCGCCCACATCGTCGAATACCTGGCGGTTTCGCTGTACGTCAGCGACGAGGAACTGTTCACCGGCTTCCTGACCTGGACCGCGGAGATCCTGACGGCTCGTCAGGTTCCGGCCGGTTCGCTGCTGCCGGCGCTGGACCTCCTGCGCGGGCAGCTGCGCGACTTCCCGCGTTCGCAGGCGATGCTCGACACCGCGTACACCCGGTTGAGCGACACTCTCACGCAGTAGAAAAGGGGCCCGCCCGAAGGCGAGCCCCTTTTCATCGCGAGGTCAGTCCCGGACACCCTTCACGGCGTCCTTGATCTTCTCGCCCGCCTGCTTGACGTTGGCCTTGCCCTGCTCGGCCTTGCCTTCGGCCTGCCACTGCTCGTTGTCCGTGGCGTTGCCGACGGCTTCCTTGGCCTTGCCCTTGAGTTCGTCGAGCTTGTTCTCGGTTTTGTCGTTCATCAGGGCCTCCATTCCTTGTCCGCTGCCCTCCGGTTACCCGGCGCGGCGCCCCGGAAACGGCGGATCCGCTGTGTCACCCGACACGTTTGAACCGGTCAGGTCGAGTTCCGCCCACACGGTCTTGCCGTCCTCGCGGAGATCCTGGCCCCACGCCGCGGCGCAGGCGTCGATGAGGGAAAGGCCCCGGCCGCCGGTCTCCGAGGGCGGGCGCGGGGTCGCGGGCGTCCTGCCGGCGTCGTCGACCTCGATGCGCAGGCGGCCGGGCCGCCGCAGCAGGCGCACCTGCCGGGCCCGCTCACCGTGCCGCAGGGCGTTGGACACCAGTTCGTCCAGTACCAGGATCACGTCCGTGAGACCCGCTTCGGTGACGTCGCCCAGTTCCGCTCGCGCCCAGGCGCGGACCCGGGCCAGTTCGCCCAGGTCGCCGCCCACGTCCAAGGCCAGGACGTCGACCTCGCGGCCGGCGGGCGCGGCCTGATCGGTGGACACGGGGACCTCCAGGTACTCGACGGCCCGTCGAGGGCTCGCGTGGCTCTAGTACCCCGAATGCCCCGGACTTTAACGAGCAACCTGTCACCGCTCGCCACCGGTATGACCACAGGGGTAGACCGTTTCCGCGACGACGACCTCGCAGGCCGGGCAGTTGGTCACCGGCCGCTCACGGCGGCCCCAGAACGGATGGGTGGCCCCGCAGAGCGCGGTGACCGGGTCACCGAGGCCGGGGTCCGGGTTGCAGACGGGGCAGTAGGCGTGTGCCGCCCGCTCGATTTCGGCTGTCATCGTTCGCCTCCGCGTGTAGGCCGTTATACATGCTTTCGACCCTGTTCAGCGTACGGCGTCACTTGTTCCGCGTTTTCCGGTTTGCCCGCCCCCGAATCCGCTCGCCACCGAGACCGCCACTTGAAGTAATTCGCATCACCGCATATTTCGATCGATTGACAGAATCGATTAATCGGGTTTCTCACGCAATTACCTCGCCATTACCACTACATTTACTTGCTGGTCTTTTCGAGTGATCAATACTCATGATCACCTTCGAGGAAAGACAGGTGGCACGCGGTGCCGCTAGCATTGCGAACGTTCCCGGACAGACTAGGCACGCCCTGTTCGCGCTGTCTGCCTCATTCACGACTTTAGTCGGGAGGTCGCGAGCGTGCGCTCGCCACGAAAAGCCAACGGAAACGGCGTCGAAAACCACCACATCGAAGGCGCGGCGACCACCGCCCTGCTGCGCCTCGGCCGTTATTTGACCCGCGCGGAGAGTTCGGCGGATCTGCACTCGGTACATCTGACCGGAGGCCGGGAAGGCGACGCCTTCTACCGGGATCGCTGGAGTCACGACAAGGTCGTCCCATCGACGCACGGCGTGAACTGCACGGGTTCCTGCCGCTGGAACGTGTATGTCTCCGACGGGATCATCACCTGGGAGAGCCAGGATCCGGATTATCCCTCCGTCGGCCCCGACAAGCCGGAGTACGAACCGCGCGGATGCCCGCGCGGCGCCTCTTTTTCGTGGTATTCCTATTCCCCGACCCGGGTACGTTTTCCGTATGCGCGAGGCGTACTGGTCGAAATGTACCGGGAGGCGCTGAAACAGTACGGCGATCCGGTCGTCGCCTGGGCTTCGGTGATGGACGACCCGATGAAGAGACTGGCCTATCAGCGCGCCCGCGGAAAAGGCGGATTGGTCCGGGTCAGCTGGGACGAGGCAGCGGAAATCGCCGCCGCCGCGCATGTGCACGCCATTTCCCGGTACGGCCCGGACCGGGTCGCCGGCTTTTCGCCGATTCCGGCGATGTCGATGGTCTCGCACGCGATCGGCTCCCGGTTCATGGCGCTGATCGGCGCCCCGATGCTCTCCTTCTACGACTGGTACGCCGATCTGCCGGTGGCTTCGCCGCAGGTGTTCGGCGACCAGACCGACGTTCCCGAATCCGCGGACTGGTGGGACGCCGCGTACCTGATGATGTGGGGCTCGAACGTCCCGGTGACCAGGACCCCGGACGCGCACTGGATGGCCGAGGCACGGTACCGGGGCCAGAAGGTCGTCGTGGTCTCCCCCGACTACGCCGACAACACCAAGTTCGCCGACGAATGGCTGGCCCCGCATCCCGGCACCGACGCCGCGCTCGCGATGGCCATGGGGCACGTCATCCTCCGCGAGTTCTTCGCCGAACGGCAGGTGCCGTACTTCACCGACTACGTCCGCCGCTTCACCGATCTCCCCTTCCTGGTCACGCTGACCGAACGCGACGGCGCGTACGTCCCGTCGAAGTTCCTCACCGCCGCCGACCTCGGTGACGAAGGAGCCGAGACCCAGTGGAAGACCGTCCTGGTCGACGACCGCACCGGGGAACCGGTCGTGCCCAACGGTTCCGTCGGCTTCCGCTGGAACGAACACGACCAGGGCCGCTGGAACCTCGAACTCGGCGACGTCGTGCCGCGGCTGAGCCTGCTCGCCGACCCCGGTCACGAAGGCGTCGAGGTGCTGCTTCCGCGCTTCGACGCGGACGGCGTCCTGCGGCGCGGAGTGCCCGCCGTCGAACAGGACGGGCGGCTGGTCACCACCGTGTTCGACCTGCTGATGGCGCAGTACGGCGTCCGGCGCGGCGACCTGCCCGGCCGGTGGCCGTCCGGCTACGACGACCCGGCGGAACCGTGCACCCCGGCGTGGCAGCAGGAGATCACGTCGGTCCCGGCCGAGCGGGTCACCCGGATCGCCAGGGAGTTCGCCGAGACCGCGGAGGCCTCCCGCGGCCGCTGCATGATCCTGATGGGCGCGGGAACCAACCACTGGTTCCACTCCGACACCATCTACCGGTCCTTCCTCGCGTTGCTCACGATGACCGGCTGCCAGGGCCGCAACGGCGGCGGCTGGGCCCACTACGTCGGACAGGAGAAGGTGCGGCCGCTGACCGGGCACCAGACCCTGGCCGGCGCGATGGACTGGATGCGGCCCGCCCGGCAGATGATCGGGACCGCCTACTGGTACCTGCACACCGGCCAATGGCGCTACGACGCGCTGCGCAACGACGAGCTGGCCTCCCCGCTGGCGCCCGGAAAACTCGCCGGGACGAGCGCCGCGGACACGCTCGCGCAGTCGGCGCGGCTGGGCTGGATGCCGTCGTTCCCCACCTTCGACCGCAATCCGCTCGACCTGGTCGACGAGGCCGACGAAGCCGGGGTCGATCCCGTCCGCCACGTCACCGCACGACTACGCGAAGGCAAGCTGGGGTTCGCGGCCGAGGATCCGGACGCGCCCGGGAACTGGCCGCGGGTGCTCACGGTGTGGCGGTCCAACCTGCTCGGCTCCTCGGCCAAGGGGCACGAGTACTTCCTGCGCCATCTGCTCGGCACCGACGCGAACCTGCGCGGCGAAGAGGCGCCGCCGGACGCGCGGCCGAAAACCGTGAAATGGCACGACACCGCCCCCGCCGGCAAATTGGATCTTATGCTGGCAATCGATTACCGCATGACCAGCACCACCTTGTTCGCGGATCTCGTGCTGCCCGCCGCGACCTGGTACGAGAAGCACGATCTCTCGTCGACGGACATGCATCCCTTCGTGCATTCCTTCAACGCCGCCGTCGATCCACCGTGGCAGACCCGCACCGATTTCGAGGCCTTCCACACGATCGCGAAGCGGTTCAGCGAACTCGCCGAACGGCATCTCGGCGTGCGCAAGGATCTCGTCGCCACCCCGATGACGCACGACACTCCCAGCGAGACGGCGCAGCCGGGTGGGGTCGTCCGTGACTGGCGCGACGGCGACGTCGAGCCGATTCCGGGCGTCACCATGCCGAAGCTGACCGTCGTCGAGCGCGATTACCCCGCCGTGGCGGCGAAACTGGCCACGCTCGGCCCGCTGCTGGAGAAGCTGGGCGCCACCAGCAAGGGCCTGACCTACGACGTCGGCGAGGAAGTGAACTGGCTGCGCGCGAAGAACGGCGTCGCGACGACCGGAGCCGGTCAGGGCCAGGCGTTGATCGACACCGACATCAAGGCCGCGGACGCCGTGCTCGCCCTGTCCGGCACCACCAACGGGCGGCTGGCGACCCAAGGCTTCCGCGAACTCGAGAAACGGGTCGGCACCGAGCTGGCGCATCTTTCCGCCGAACACGAAGGCAAGAAGATCACCTTCGCCGACACCCGGTCGCGTCCGGCGCCGGTGATCACCAGTCCGGAGTGGTCCGGCAGCGAGAGCGGCGGACGGCGTTACTCGGCGTTCGTGATCAACGTCGAACACGCCAAACCGTGGCACACCCTCACCGGTCGTCAGCACTTCTTCCTCGACCACGACTGGATGCACGAACTCGGCGAGGCCCTGCCGGTCTACCGGCCGCCGCTGGGCTCGCAGCACCTCACCGGCGGCTCAGGAGACGCGGCCGAGGTCACCGTGCGCTATCTGACCCCGCACAGCAAATGGTCGATCCATTCGACCTACCAGGACAACCTGCACATGCTCACGCTCTCCCGCGGCGGGCAGGGCATCTGGATGAGCCCGTCCGACGCCGAAGCCATCGGCGCGAAGGACAACGACTGGATCCAGGCGGTGAACCGCAACGGTGTGGTGGTGGCCCGCGCGATCGTCTCCCATCGGATGCCGGCGGGCACCGTTTTCCTTTACCACGCCCAGGATCGAACGGTGAACGTGCCGCGCAGCGAGGCAGGAGGCAAACGCGGCGGCACGCACAACTCGCTGACCCGGCTGCTGGTCAAACCCACCCATCTCATCGGCGGCTACGCCCAGCTTTCCTTCGGGTTCAACTACCTGGGCCCCACCGGCAACCAGCGCGACGAGGTCACCGTGATCCGCCGCCGTTCCCAGGAGGTGCGTTACTGATGCGGGTCATGGCACAGCTGGCCATGGTGATGAACCTCGACAAGTGCATCGGCTGCCACACCTGTTCGGTGACCTGCAAGCAGGCCTGGACCAACCGGACGGGTACCGAGTACGCGTGGTTCAACAACGTGGAAACCCGTCCGGGGCAAGGATATCCGCGTCGCTACGAGGACCAGGAACGCTGGAAGGGCGGCTGGGAGCGGGCGGCCAAGGGCAGGCTGCGCCTGCGCGCGGGCGGGCGGCTGACCAAGCTCACGAAGCTGTTCGCCAACCCGGAACTCCCGGAGATCGCCGACTACTACGAGCCGTGGACCTACGACTACGCCACCCTCATCGAGGCCCCGCTCGGCGACGACGTGCCCACCGCAGCGCCGCGGTCGGCCCTCACCGGCGAAGCCACCCAGCCCACCTGGGGGCCGAACTGGGACGACGACCTCGGCGGCTCCACCGAACACGGCGTCAAGGACCCGATCGCCGAGAAGCTGCGCGACGAACTGGGAATCCAGATCAAGTTCGAATTCGAGCAGAGCTTCATGTTCTACCTGCCGCGGATCTGCGAACACTGTCTCAATCCGTCCTGTGTGGCCAGTTGCCCGTCCGGCGCGATGTACAAACGCGAGGAGGACGGGATCGTGCTGGTCGACCAGGACCAGTGCCGCGGCTGGCGGATGTGCGTCACCGGCTGCCCGTACAAGAAGGTCTACTTCAACCACAAGACCGGCAAGGCCGAGAAGTGCACCTTCTGCTACCCCCGGGTGGAAGCCGGGCAGCCGACGGTGTGCGCGGAAACCTGCGTCGGACGGCTGCGCTACATCGGCGTCCTGCTCTACGACGCCGACAAGGTCACCGAGGCCGCGTCCGTCGCCGACGAGCACGACCTCTATCCCGCGCAGCTCGACCTGCTGCTCGATCCGCACGACCCCGCCGTGATCCGCGCGGCCGAGGCGGCCGGCATTCCGCACGACTGGCTCACCGCGGCGCGGCGTTCGCCGGTGTACCAGCTGATCCACGACTATCGGCTGGCACTGCCGCTGCATCCGGAATACCGCACGATGCCGATGGTCTGGTACATCCCGCCGTTGTCGCCGGTGGTCGACGCGGTCAGCGGCAGCGGTCACGACGGCGAACACCGCGACAACCTGTTCGGCGCCATCGACGCCCTGCGGATCCCCGTCGAGTACCTGGCCGAGCTGTTCACCGCCGGGGACACCGTGCCGGTGCGGCGATCCCTGCGACGGCTGGCGGCGATGCGGTCCTACATGCGGGCGGTGAATCTCGGGCAGGAGACCGACGAGGACATCCCCGCCTCCGTCGGGCTGACCGGCGAGCAGATCTTCGCCATGCACCGGCTGCTCGCGCTGGCCAAGTACGACGAACGCTATGTCATCCCCACCGCGGGCGTCGGGCAGGCGCACGACCTGGAGGGCATCGCCACCCAGTGCAGCCTCGACGTCGACGGCGGGCCCGGGATGGGCGGCGGGGAGTCCACAGTGGACTTGGTCAGCTGGGACGACGGCGCCCGCCCGGACGCGCTGTTCCCGACCCTGCGGGGGCGGAGCCGGTGAAACTCCTCCGTTCCCGGCCCGCCGCCACCCGTGATCACGCGGTACTGCGCCAGATCGCCGGATGGTGCCTGCAATATCCCGACGAAGCCGTCCTCGGCAAGGTCGGCCTGCTGCGCGCCTGTCTCGACGAGATCACCGGCCCTGGCCACGACGAACTTTCCCGAACCGTGGCCTACCTCGAAAACGGCGATCCCAGAGAGCTGGCCTCACACTACATCGAGGTCTTCGACCGGAAACCCCGCCGGACACTGCACCTGAGCTGGTTCCTCGACGGAGACACCCGTCGTCGTGGCGAGACGCTGGCCGCGCTGCGCCGGTTCTACCGCACCCACGGATTCGCCCCCGCCGAAAACGAACTGCCGGACTTCCTGCCGGTGATCCTGGAGTTCGCCGCCGCGGCCGGCTCCGACGCGGCCGGGCAGGTGCTCGCCCGCTTCCATCCGGCATTGGATCTCCTGCACCGCAACCTGTCCACTATGGACACCCCGTATCGCGACGCCGTCACCGCGGTGCTGGCGACCCTGCCCGCCACCCCCGCACCGCTGCCCGCCGAACCTCCGGCCGAACTGGTCGGCCTCGACCCCTTCCCCACCGGCGCCGGAGGTGGCCGATGAGTTCCGGACTGGATCTGCTGTTGTGGGGCGCCGCGCCCTACGCGTCGATCGCGCTGCTGGTCTTCGGCACGATCTGGCGGTACCGCCACGACAAGTTCGGCTGGACGACCCGGTCGAGCCAGCTCCACGAATCCCGGCTTCTGCGGGTGGCCAGCCCCGTGTTCCACATCGGACTGCTGATGGTGATCGGCGGCCACGTGCTCGGCCTGTTCGTGCCGAAGGGCGTCACCGAGTTCGCCGGGCTCGACGAACACGGCTACCACCTGATCTCGTTCGGGATGGGCAGCGTCGCCGGGCTGGCCGCGATCGGCGGGCTCGGTCTCCTGCTGTGGCGGCGGATCCGAGTGCCTGCCGTGCGCGGCGCCACGTCGGTCAGCGACAAGTTCATGTACGTGGTACTCGTGCTGGTGATGCTCGCCGGACTGGCGAACACGCTGGTGGACAACGGGATCCGTGGCGGATACGACTACCGTGAGACCGTCTCGCCCTGGATTCGCGGCATCCTGCTCCTCGATCCCCAGCCGGAACTGATGGCGTCGGCACCGCTGGACTACCGGCTGCACACCGCGCTGGCCATGGTGCTGTTCGCGCTGTGGCCGTTTTCCCGCCTGGTGCACGCTTTCAGCGCGCCGGTGCGGTATCTGCTCCGCCCGTACGTGGTCTATCGGCGCCGCGCTCCCGGCAGCGTCGGTACCCGGGACCCGCGCCGCGGCTGGGAATGACCCGCGCCCGCCGCGCCGCCTACGTCGCGCTGAGCTCGTTCGGCTGCATCGTGTTCATCGGCCTCTGCGCGATCCTGTCCGGCGCTCCCCTGTTGTTCCCTTCGCTCGGGCCCACCGCGTTCCTCGTCTTCGCGACCCCGCAGGCGCCCGGCGCGAGCCCGCGGAACACGGTGTTCGGCCACCTGGCCGGTGTCCTCGCCGGGCTCACCGGCCTCGCCGCCACCGGACTGCTCACCGCCGCCCCGGACCTGACGCATCCCTCGTGGCCCAGGATCGGGGCGGCCGCGATCGCGCTGGGTCTCACGTGCGCCGCGATGGCCGCGCTGGACATCCCTCATCCGCCCGCCGGTGCCACCACGTTGATCATCGCGCTCGGTCTCCTGCACACCGTCCCGCAGGTGATCGCGGTCCTGGTCGGTGTGGTCCTCATCGCCTTGCTGGCGGTGCTGATCAACAAGCTGTTCGGTGTGCCCTATCCCTGGTGGCGTTTCCTGGAGGAGGCACGATCTCCCGTGGCTTCGCGCCGATAGGTGTAGACGACAAGTCCGTCATTCAGCTTGGCCACCTTGTCGTACAACGCACGGGCCGGGGAATCGCTCAGCGTGTTCCAATAGAGCCGGGGAAAGCCGTTCCGCTCGGCGTCTCGCGCCACCCACTCGATCATCGCTGTCGCGACGCCTCGCCGCCTGACCTCCGCGTCCACGAACAGGTCCGCCAGATAGCACCTCGCGTTTCCCCAGATTCCCGCGTGGAAGACGTAATGCGCGATCCCGACCATGGTCCCGTCCAGCCGGGCGCCGATCCCGATCGCCCGCTCCCCGCCGTCGAGCAGGCGCCGCCAGGTCCGCTCGTAGGCGTCATCGCCACGCTCGACCCCGCCGTGGGCGTCGTGGCCACGGGCCAGTACTTCCCAGCGGGTGCGGTCGGATCCGGTCAGGAAGCTGATCTCCACCATGGCGACATCCTGCCCGAGACACCCGGATCCTTCACGTATCCAGAGTGACCGGCCGTCCCCCGATCGTGGAGCGCCACCGCCCTGAATGGCCGCTATCCCGCCCCCGCGCCCGGTTCTATCGTTCGGACGCATGGCAAGCGACTTGCAGCGGCGCAAGATCTCGGGGGTTTTCGCCGCGATGGACGTCGACGGCGACGGTTTCCTTCAGGAGTACGACTTCCAGGCGCTGGCCGACCGTTGGGCCAGGCGGCGCGGACCGGGTGACGCCCAGTCCCTGACCGGCATCATGCTGAGCTGGTGGACGACGTTGCTCGCGGCGTCGGACATCGACCGCGACGACAAGGTCACCCTCGACGAGGTCCTGCTGGTGGTGGACAAGCTGCCGGCCATGCCCGAAGCCGTGACCGCGACCGCCGACGCGATGTTCGAAGCCATCGACGAGAACCGGGACGGCATGATCTCCGCGGCGGAGTACCGCCAGCTGATCGAGGTCTGGAACGGCCGCCCCACCGACACCGACGCCACGTTCCCGCTGCTGGACTCCGACGGCGACGGAATGCTGTCGCGGGACGAATTCGCCGCGCTGTGGCTGGAGTTCTGGGCGGGTGACGACGCGGAGGCGCCGGGCACGCTCGTCTTCGGGCCGCTCGCCGCCTGACGCGCGCCCGGTTCGCGGCTTTCGGGCCGAACCGGCGTCCATACGGGCCATACCGCGCCACGTATGCCCTCGCGGCCACCCTGTCCGGCACAGGATGGCAGGCGTGGACGAGGTGACCGAGCGGATCCTGGAGCGTGTCACCGGCGCGGGCGCGCCCTGCGTCTGGGTGACCGGGCCGGCGGGCGTCGGCCGGACCACGCTGCTCGCCCGGCTGTCCGAGCGGCTTTCCGCTTCGGGGCGGGCGGTTTCGACCGTGCGCTTCACGCCCGACGGCGATCTCGCGCCCGGTGGCAATCCGTGGCCTTCCCTGGCGGCGGACGACCGGCACGTCCTGATGATCGACGACACCCAGTGGATGGGTTCCGACTCCCTCGCCGTCCTGGAAGCGTTGGTCCGGAGCCTGGACGGGGCGTCCACGCGGGTGGTCTGCACGGCTCGCACCCCGGTCCGGGACGCGGCCGAAAGAGTCGCCACCGTACGGCGGCTGCGGGCCGACGGCCTGGTGGATCCGATGCGCCTGCTGCCGTTGAAGGCGGAGGAGATCACGCGGGCTGTCGTCGAAGCACTCGGCGCCGTTCCCAGCACGTTGCTGCGGGACCGGCTGCACGAACTGAGCCGGGGCGTGCCCGCCGCGCTGCGCCAGGCGCTGGACCTGCTGCGCGCGCAGGGCGCGATCCGGATCGTCGACCGGCGCGCGTATCTCGTCCCCGGCACCACGGTGCCGCTGCGGTCCGTACACCTGGATCCCGAGCGGCTCGCGGTCGCGAAGGCGGCCGCCGTCCTGCATCCGCTCGGCGAGGCGATGCCGTCGCTGATCAGCGAACTGCTGGCCAAGGATCTCGCGGAAACCCTTGCGACGCTGGAGAATCTGCGTGCCGACGGGGTACTGCACCGCGGCCGCGGCTGGCGGTTCACCGTGCCGGTGGTGGCCTACACGCTGATCGCCGAACTCGGCCCCTTCGAGCGACGCCGGTTCTCCGCGGCCGCCGTCACCGCGTTGTGGAACGGGACCGCGCACACGTCCGCCCCGTACTACCTTCCCGACCGGATCGCCGAGGCGGGCAAGCTGATCGATCCGCGGCGCGCGCTCGCCGAACTGCTCGACAACGCGGCGTTCCTGCCCGACGGCCAGACCACCCGCGGCGCGCGATGGCTGCGTGCCGCCGTCGAACTGACCGAAGACCGGCCGCAACGAGCGAGGGTGACCCTCCTCCACACGATGTGGTGCCATCTGAACGGCGACCACGAACAGAGTCTCGCGGGGACACGGCAACTGCTCGAGGAGTTCCCCGACCGTCTTTCCGCCGACGCCGCGCAGGAAGCGCAGTCGATCGCCGTCTGCGCGCTGCACAACTCCGGCAACACGGCCGAGCTGGCGAGGATCGCCATGAACCCGCCGGAATGGTCGGTGGCGTCGAGCGCGATCGCGCTGAGCCTGCTGGACCGGTGGGCGGAAGCGGCCGAACTGCTGGCGGAGAACGATTCCTGGCGCACCGAGTCGACGGTTTCCGCGATGCTGGGCGAACTCTTCGGCGGTCTCGCCGAACTCTGGGCCGGCCGCTCCGCGCGGTTCGGCGCGAATCTGACCGAACGCGAGCGGTGGCCGTTGAGGACGGCGAGGCGGCACCGGAACGACCAGATCACCTCGTACGTCTCCGCGTTGCTGGTGCTGGGTGAACGCGCACGTGCGGAAAAGCTGCTCTCCGACGAGTCGTTCCCCGAGACCGGCCTGCGCGACAGCGAACGGTCGATGCTCGCGGCGATGCGCGGCGAACCCTCGCGCGCCGTCGACTTCGCCCATCGCAGCGTCGCCGACCGGTCCCGGCGCGGTTACGACACCGGCTCGGCGGCGATGCACCTGTCGACCGTGTCGGTCCTGCTGTCACAGGGACGGCTCAGCGCGGCGCGGGAACTGCTGACCGCCGCCCGCGCCACCGCGCCGATGCTGGCGCATCTGCTCGACATCGCCGAGGCCCGGGTCGACATGGCGCTCGGCGAGACCGACCGCGCCGCCCGGCGCCTGCACGCGGCCACCTGCGGCCTCGCCGTCGGCACGGACATCGCCTGGGCGGATCTCGCCGAACTGGCGTTGCGGCGGAACGACCGGGCGGGGGCGAAGAAGGCGCTCGACGCGCTGGAGGACCTCGCCGCCGCGATGCCGACCGGCCGGGTGCTGCTGCACCGTCATCTGGTCCGGGCCTGCCTCGGCCAGGAGCCCGCCGCCGAATGCCTCTGGCTGGCCCGCGAACGCGACCAGCCGCACGAACTGGCGGTCGCGGCCGAACGCCTGGTCCGCCACGGCGCGACGGATCCCAAGGTGCTCACCGAGGTGTACGAGGTGCTCGGCTCGCTCGACGCGCTGCTGCACCGCGCCCGGGTGCGGGGCCTGATGCGGAAGAACGGGATCGAGATCCCCGGCGGCCAGGAGGAGACGGTCGCCGAGAACGAGCACCTGCTGGCGCTCCTGGCGGGCGAAGGGCTGACGAACGAACAGCTGGCGACGGCGTTGCAGACGAGCCAGAAGAGCGTGGAGGGGCGGTTGAGCCTGCTGTTCACGCGGACCGGCTACCGCTCCCGGATCGAACTGGCCACGGCACTGCTGAACGGCCGATACGCCTCGTGAACGCGCCCGGCCTCCGGGTCGCCGTCTACACGGCCGACCCCCTGACCAGGGCAGGCCTGGTCGGCATGCTGACGCAGGCCGCGGCACTCGACGTCGTCCCGTCCGGTGGCCGAGGCGCGGACGTGCTGGTGGCCGCCGAAGACCCGCTCGACCACGAACTCCCGGTGCTCCGGCTCGCGGTGTCGGAACAGGGCTCCCTGCCCGGCGTCCTGATCGCCGGGCCGCTCCCGCCGTCCGGCCACCGCTCGGCCGCGACCGCCGGGGTGCGCAGCCTGCTGCCGCACCGGGCGGTCCGGCCGGAACGGCTGATCGCGGAGGTCACGGCCGCGCGGTCGGCCGTCGAGACCTCGGCCGGGCTGCTGGCCGCCGGATACGACGGGCTGGTGGGCGGCCCGGCGCGGTCGTCGCGGTTCCACGACCGCGAGATCCGAGTGCTGAGGCTGATCGCGGAGGGCAAGGACACCGCGGAGATCGGCGAGGTGATGGGCTACTCCCAGCGCACCA
Source organism: Amycolatopsis azurea DSM 43854 (assembly GCF_001995215.1). Lineage (GTDB taxonomy): Bacteria > Actinomycetota > Actinomycetes > Mycobacteriales > Pseudonocardiaceae > Amycolatopsis > Amycolatopsis azurea. The sequence continues at coordinate 233,882 of NZ_MUXN01000011.1, read as the reverse complement.
TCAAGAACATCCTGCACCACGCGCAGCGGCGGCTGGCGCTGCGGAACCGGGCACAGGCGGTGGCCGAAGCCATCCGGTCCGGCCTGATCTGAGCGCGAGCGGTCGTGATGCCAAGTCCGTGAAGGCCTCCTTGAGGGACTCTGGGTCCCTCAAGGAGGCCTTCACGGACCGCTGGGGTCAATGCGGAACCGGGATGAAGGGGACTTTCGCCGCATCGGACACGGGGAGGGTTCCCTTCGCGTCGTGCCTGGCGGCCACCGGGGCGTGACTCGTGTGATCAGAAACGGATCTCACGTGCTTGGGGGCGGAACTCGCGTGACTGGAGGCGGAACTCGGGTGTGCGGCGTCTGATCACACGAGATCCGTCTCTGATCACACGAGATCCGCCCCCAAGCACGCGAGATCGCCCCCAACGCGCGTGAAGGCCCCCTTCCCTCGGCTGAGCCGAGGGAAGGGGGCCTTCACGCGCGCCCGGGAAAGCTAGATGACGCCCGCCCGTACGGCGTAGGCGACGGCGTGCGGCCGGTTCTTCAGCTTCAGCCGTCCGGTGATGCCCTGGATGATGTGCTTCACGCTGCGTTCCGAGTAGCTGAGTTCACCGGCGATCTCGACGGTGTCCTTGCCCTCGGCCATCAGCCGCAGCACGTCGATCTCCCGCGTGGTGAGCCCGGCGGTGTTGACGCCCATCGGATCGAGCACCTCGCGCTGCAGCCGTTCGACGTGCTTGAGCAGTTCGCCGAGCAGGCTCGGCGGGAGCACGCCGCCGCCGGTGGCCGCGGCGCGGACCGCGTGCGCCAGGCGTTCACCGGTCGTCGCCGAGCGCGGCAGGACCGCCACCACCCGGCATTCGATCGCGGGCACGAGTTCCGCCTCGCTGATCTGGCTCACCACGAGCACCACCGGCTTGCCGTCCTCGGCGGCCAGCCTTCGCAGCCAAAGCACGGTCTCAGGCGTCAGCCATTCGGCGGCGAACACCAGTACGTCGGTCTCGGCGCGCTGATCCCAGTCCCGGATGTCGATCCCCTGCTGCGTGCCCAGCTGACTGGCCAGGCCGGCCGTGGTGATCGGATCGGGCGCGTGCACCGCCACGGTGATCTGTCGGGTTTCCGTGTCCACCTCTGTCCCCTCCGCTTGATCCGCGGCCCCAGTCGGATGGGACACAGTCTGCGAAGGAGCTCTTCACGAACTCTCCACGAGTTCTCAACGAGGCGTGAAGGACTTCGTGGCCTGCTGAAACGCCTCCACGTACTTGGGAAGCTCGTCGAGGATGTCACGGAGCCTGTCCTCGGGTCCGGTGTAGTCCGGGTCGGCGAGCAGGGCGTAGCCGTAGGCCAGAGTCCGCCGAAGCTCGGCGATGCGCGCTTCGGCCTCGTCGGCGTCGAGCACCAGCCTGCCGTCGTGGGCGAGACCGAGCAGGACGTCCCCGGCGAACTGTTCATGATCCTGGCTCACTGTCACAGCATGCAGAGCCGCGCATGCCACGACCAGCGTCAGCCGACACTTTGCCCCTGCGAACGGGTGGCTTTGCCCGGTCGTCCCTCACCTGTCCACGCCCTGAAAACCACATGAACGGGCACCAAACCTCGACCCTGTTCACGGACGTGAAGACCGCTGAACCGAACTACCCTGGCAAAACCCGAGAATGTCTCATAACAGACGGACAAAACCCACACGGCGGCTGCCCGATTGATTGCGAAACCCACATCGGCGCCACTAGGATTTCGCCGAGCAGGACGCTCTTCGGCAGTCGGACGCACAGGCGGCAGGTCATGGACGAGGTTCCCTCGCTGACGGTGCGGCTCCTGGGCGGTTCCCCCGCCCGGCACGGCGACGGCGAGATAGCCCTGGGTCCCGCTCAGCGGCAAGCGGTCTTCGCCGCGCTCGCCCTGCACGCCGGCCGGTTCGTCTCCCGCAAGGAGATCATCGACGCCGTCTGGGGCGAGCGGCCCCCGGACAGCGCCACCGGCATCGTCTACACCTACGTCTCCGCGCTGCGCCGCGCGCTGGAGCCGGTGGGCGAACCGCTCGTCGCCACCCGCGCCGGTTACAGCCTCGATCTGCCGAGGCAGCAGGTCGACGTCCACGTCTTCGAGGCCGAGCTGGAACGGGCCCGCGCGCACCGGCTCGCCGGCGAGCACCGGCGGGAACTGGAGTCGCTGCGTTCCGCGCTCGGGCAGTGGCGGGGTTCCGCGCTGAACGGGATCCCCGGTCCGTTCGCCGAGACCCAGCGCGCCCGGCTGAACGAACTCCGCATGAGCGCGCTCGAACGCCAGGCCGAGGTCGCGCTGCACCTGGGCGGCTACCGCGAACTCGTGGGCGAACTGGCCGTGCTGGTCGAACGCCATCCGTTGCGCGAAGGCCTGCACCGCATGCTGATCACCGCGTTGTTCCGGTCCGGCAGGCAGGCCGAGGCGCTGGCCGCGTTCGACCGCGCCCGCGAGACGATCATCGAGCAGTCCGGCCTCGAACCCGGCCCGGAACTGCTGGCCCTGCGGCAGCGGGTCCTGGACGACGATCCGACGCTGCACCACCAGGACCAGCTGGAACACCACCGGCCGACGCAGGCCCAGCCCGAACGGCCGTCCGCGTTCGTCGGCCGCGAGTACGAACTGGGCCGGGTCCGTCAGCACCTGTCCGCCCTGCTGGACGAAGGCCGCGGCGGGACGATGTGGCTGGACGGCGAGGCGGGCAGCGGCAAGACCGCGCTCCTGGCGGAAGCCCTCGCGACGGCGAGAAGCCGCACACGCTGGGTCGAGGCCGACGAGTTGACCGGCGCGGTCCCGCTGAGCCTCATCGCCGACGCCCTCGGAGGCGAAGCGCTGGAGGATCTCGGCAAAACGGTCACCGAACTGTGTGAAGACGGACCCCGGGTGCTCGTCTTCGAAGATCTGCACTGGGCCGACGAGGAAAGCCTGCTCGCCTGGCAGCGGCTCCACCGGTTCACCACCCACCTGCCGCTGCTGCTGATCGGCTCGGCCCGCCCGCTCCCCCACCGCCGCACGCTCGACGTCCTCCGCTCGCGGCTCGACGGCGAGATCGTCTCGCTCCCGCCGTTCGACGGCCCGGCCGTCGCCGCGCTCGCCGAGGAGACCCTGGCCAGGGATCCCGGCGAGGACTTCCTCGGATTCGCCGCCGAGTACACCGCCGGGAACGCCGGCTACCTGACCGAGGTGTTCGCCGAGTTCGCCGACGGCCGCGAGCCGAGCACCGCGCCGCACAGCCGGGCCGCCGCCGCGGTGGAAGATCATCTCGCCACGCTTTCCGTGGCGTGCAAGCGAACGCTGACCTCCGCCGCGTTGCTCGGCTCGTCGTTCACGGTCGCCGATCTGGCGGGCGTCACCGGCCGCGAACTACGGGCGCTCATCGAAGCGGTCGAGGAGGCACTCGCCGCGCGCGTGCTGGAGACCGAGGGAGACCGCCTGCGCTTCCGGGTCCCCCTGGTGCGCGCGGTGTTCGCCGCGAACACCCCGCCCGCCATCCGCGCCGTGCTGCACCAGGAGATAGCCGCGACCATGGCGGGCTCCGGCGCGCCCGCGGACCGGGTCGCCGAGCAACTGCTCCAGGTCGGTGACGAACTGACGGCGCGCTGGATCCCGCAATGGCTGCTCGACAACGTCCGCGCGTTGTCCACCGGTCCCGCCGTCGAACTGCTCCATCTGCTTTCGCACCAACAGAATCTCACCGAGGAACAGCATCAGAGCCTGACCGGCGAACTCGCCGCGCTGCTGCTGCCCGAAGCGGACACGCCCGCCACCTGGCAGGCCGACCGTGCCCTGGGGGCGGCGCAGCCGTGGTGCGCGCCGCTGCACGCGTTCACGCGTCCCGCCGTGCCGCCGCAGCGCGACGCGATTTGAAGTACGCCCGGGGTGCGCAACCGAACTGATCCGGGCACGTCCTAAACTGCGGGGCACGGTAGTGATCCGGCCACTTTCGGTGAGGACAGAAATGGAGCCGGTGTGACCAACGGGCTGCGCGTCGAGCTGCTCGGGCCTCCTCGTGCCTGGCTCGAAGACGTCGAGCTGAAGCTCGGGCCCGCCCGTCAGCGCGCGGTCTTCGCCACCTTGGCGGCACGCTGCGGCCAGTCCGTCTCGCTCGGCGAACTGATCTCCGACGTCTGGGGCGAGTCGGCGCCCGCGAGCGCCACCGGCAGTGTCCACACTTACGTCTCAGGCCTGCGCGGCGCGATCCGCAAGGCGGGCGGCGACGCGCACGAGGTGCTGCACTCGTCCGGATCGAGCTACGTGCTGCGGCTGGACCGCGAGGCGCTCGACGTCCGCCGGTTCGAACAGGAAGCCACCACGGCCCGGCGGCTCCTCGCGCACGCGGATCAGCGTGGCGCGGCCGCCCGGCTCACCGCCGCCCTCGGTCTTTGGCGCGGTGAGGCGTATTCCGGCGTACCCGGCCCGTTCGCCGAGGCCGAACGCGTCCGGCTCGCCGAACTCCAGCTGACCGCCACCGAGCTGCGGGCCACCGCGCTGCTCGGCCTCGGCGACCATCGCGAACTGGTGGCCGAGCTGACCGCGCTGGTGCAGCAGCACCCGTTGCGGGAGTCGCTGCACGAGACGCTCATGCGCGCCCTGCACGCCAGTGGGCGCCAGACCGAGGCGCTGACCGCCTACCGCGATGCCCGGCGCGTGCTGCGGGACGAACTCGGCGTCGAGCCCGGCGCCCCCCTGAGGGACCTGCACCAGCGGATCCTGGACGGCAGCGAGAAACCTGTCACCGGATCGAAACCGGTACCGGTGCGGATCGTGCCGCCGCCGGTGGCCAAGGCGATCGAACGCGGCGGCCAGGGCAGCCTGCCCGGCCGGACCCGGCAGGTCGAGCGGCTGAACGGCTTCGTCACCGACGTGCTCGCCGGCCGCGGCCGTCCGGTCTGGCTCGAAGGCGAACCCGGTATCGGCAAATCGGAACTGCTGATCGCCGGGCTGGCGAACGCCGCGGCACGCGGCTGCCAGCTCGCCTGGACCGCGGCCGACGAACTCCAGCAACGGTTCCCGCTCCAGGTGATCATGGAGTGCCTCGGCGTGCACCACGGCGCGGCGGATCCGGCCAAGGCCAAGCTCGCCGGCGAACTGCACGCCGAACCCGCGCACGGGAACTGGGGCCCCGCCGACCCGATCCTGTCCACTGTGGACAAACTGCTGGCACTGGTCGACGAGACCTGCGCGGCCGGCCCGCTGGTCCTGGTGATCGACGACCTCCACTGGGCCGACGAGGCCAGTGTCCTGCTGTGGCAGCGCCTCGCCGCCGCCACCCGCCAGCTGCCGCTGCTGCTGGTCGCCGCCACCCGCACCGGGCACGGCCGCCGCGACCTGGCCCAGCTGCGTCGCGGGGTCGAGGCGAGGGACGGCGAGCTCATGCCGGTCGAGGTGCTGACCGACGACGAGATCGCCTCCGTGTTCGAGGTGATCCTCGCCGCGAAACTCGGGCCCAGCCTGCGGCCGCTGGTCCGGCGCGCGGCCGGGAATCCGCTCTACGCCAGGGAAATCGCGAACGATCTGGTCCGCACCGGCTCGCTGCGGATCAAGGCGGGCGTGGCCGAGGTGACGCTCGACGGCACCGAGAACGCGCCGCGGTCGCTGCTCGCGGCGGTGGGCCGCACCCTGGAGACCCTCGACCCGGCCACGACCGAGATCCTGCGCACCGCGTCGCTGCTGGGCGCGGAGTTCGCCGTCGAGGATCTCGCCGCGCTGGCGGGCAAGAGCCCCTTGGAGGTCCTTCAGGAACTGGAACCGGCCACCACCGCGGGCGTGATCGAGTACGCGGGCGACAAACTCGCCTTCCACCATCCGTTCCAGCGGCAGGCGCTCTACGGCGGCATCGCCGAACCGGTCCGCGCCGCGCTGCACCGGCGCGCCGCCGAGTCGCTCGCACGCGCCGGCGCGCCGATCAAGCGGGTCGCCGAGCAACTGGCGGCGGGGCCGGTGCCGTACGACCCGTGGCTGGTCGAGTGGCTCACCGCCAACCACATCGCGGTCTCCAACCGCGCCCCCCACATCGCGGCCGACCTCCTGCGCGGCGCGCTCGACAGCACCGTTCCCACCCGCGAGCAGCGGGAGACGCTGATCGCCGCGCTCGTGCGCGTGCTGTTCCGGCTCGAAAAGGATCCCGAGGCCGAAGCCGAGCAGGCGGTGAAGACGGTCGCAGGCAAGGCGGATCTGGCGCAGATGCGGCACGTCCTCGCCGCGCTGCGTTACCGCCGGGGCGACACGCCCGGCGCGATCGAGGCGCTCGCCGACACCGCGGACGACCCGTCGATGCCGGAGCTGTGGCGCACCAGCACCCGGACGCTGCTCGCCAACTTCCGGCGCGGCACCCTCGACGATCTCGGCGAGACCGAACGGATCGCGCGCGGCCTGCACGCCGAGGCCGTCGAGAAGGGCGAGCGGTATCCCGCCGCGCACGCGCAGCAGACGCTGTGGCTCGTGCACTCGATCCGCCGTGAGCACGACCGGGCGCTGACCGCGGTCGACGCCGCGCTCGAGACCACCGGCGACGAGGCCGACCTGGCGACGCTGCGCTTCGACCTGCTCGACAACCGCCTCTTCACCTTGCAGAACCTCGACCGGCTCGACGAGGCCGACGCCACGCTGCACGCCGGGTACGAGACGGCGGCGCGGCACGGCCTGCCGACCGGTCCGCAGGTCTCGGCGGCCGTGCACTACTACTGGACCGGCCGCTGGGACGAGGCGCTGGCCGAACTGGACTCGGTCACCGAGGACGGTCCGGCGATCACCTTCTACGGGGTCCGCGAGCCGGGCGCCGCCGCCCTGCTGCTGCACGGGGTCGCCGCGCTCATCGCGGGACACCGCGACGAACGCGTCTCCGTCCGCAACCATCTGGAGGCGGCCGAGGCGCACTCGCCGTCGAACTCGTCCGAACGCGAAAGCTGCGACTTCTACCTCGCGGCGATGGCGATGGCCGCGGAACAACGCGGCAGGCTCGACGACGCGCTGCGCCTGGTCGCGCCGGTGCTGAAGCCCGACTACGCCCGGATGATGCTGCGCCACCAATGGCTTCCCGACGTCGTCCGCGTCGCGCTCGCGGCTGGGAACGAGGCCGTCGCGAGGGAAGCGCTCGCCGTCTGCGACGAAGAGGCGAACCTGGAGACCGTTCCCGCCAGGGCCACCGCGGCCGCCGCCCGGTGCCGGGCGCTGATCGACGGCGACCCCGAAGGTGTGCTGGCCGCGGCCGACCACTACCGCGAGGTCCGCCGCCCGATCGAACTCGCGTCCGCCCTGGAGGACGCCGCCGAACTGCTCGGCCGCGCCGGATACCTCGAAGCGGCCACCCGCTCGCTCACCGAGGCGTGCGAGGTGCTCGGGCCGGTCGGCGCCACCTGGAGCATCCGCCGGGCGGAGAACAGGCTGCGCCGCTACGGTGTGCTGAGCCGTGCCGAGCGGGGTCCCCGGCACGCCGGGGCGCTGTCGCCGCTGGAACTGCGGGTCGCACGGCTGGTGGCGGCGAAGATGTCCAATCCGGAGATCGCCGCGGAGCTGAGCCTGCCGAGGAGGACGGTGCAGTCGCTGGTGTCCCGGGTGCTGACCAAACTGCACGCCGATTCGCGGCTGACCGTCGGCGATCAGCTGCCGAGACGGCTCGCGTGACCGTGACCATCCCCGCCCGACCGAGGAGAACCATGACCCGCATGCCGGCCGCGTTGACGGCCCTCGTGCTGCTGCTCGCCGGTTGTTCCGGCGGTTCCGAACCCGGCGGGCCGATCAAGCTCACCGTCGCGACCTTCGGCGAGTTCGGTTACGAGAAACTCTTCGACGACTACGAGAAGGCGCATCCCGGGATCACCGTCGAGGGCCGGGTCGCCGACTTCGAGACACACCACCGGCAGCTGGCCACCGGCCTCGGCGCCGGACGCGGCGGCGCGGACGTGGTGGCCATCGAGGAGCAGTACCTCCCCAAGTTCCGCCAGTCGACGGACAAGTTCAGCGATCTGTCCGAGTTCGGCGCGCAGGGCCTGAAGGAGAACTGGCCGAGCTGGAAATGGGACCAGGGCACCGCGGACGACGGGAAGTTCGTGATGGGCCTCGGGACCGACATGGGCAGCCTCGCCCTCTGCTACCGCCGTGACCTGTTCGCGAACGCCGGACTGCCGACCGACCGCGACCAGGTGGCCGCGCTGTGGCCGACCTGGGACAAGTTCGCCGAAACCGGCGAGAAGTTCAGCTCGCGGTCGCCAGGGGTCAAGTTCGCCGATTCGGCGGGCACCGTCTACACGGCGATGCTCAACCAGGCGCAGGAGAACTACTTCGCCAAGGACGACACGTTCATCGCCGACCGGAACCCGAACGTGCGCAAGGCCTTCGACCTCGCGGGCGGGATGGCGCTGAAGAAGGAGACGGCGGCGGTCACCACCTTCACGCAGCCGTGGACGGTGGCCATCAAGCAGAGCCGGTTCGCAGCGATCACGTGTCCCGCCTGGATGCTGACCCAGATCCAGGAGGCGGGCGGCCCGGAACTGGCCGGCAAATGGGACGTCACCTCGGTGCCTGGCGGGGCGGGCAACTGGGGTGGGTCGTTCCTGACCGTCCCGAAGCAGGGCGCGCACCGCAGGGAGGCCTACGACCTCGCCGTCTGGCTGACCGCGCCCGAGCAGCAGAAGCGGATCTTCCTGGAAAGCGGGCTGCTGCCGAGCGCGCTGGGCGCCTACCAGGATCCCGCCGTGCTGTCCCACACCAGCGACTACTTCAGCGGCGCGCCGATCGGCAAGATCTTCGCCGCGTCCGCCGAGGCCCTGCGGCCGAACTACCGCGGGCTGCGTGACGGCGAGGTGCGGCCCGTGTACGGGCACGCGCTCGGCCGTGTCGAAGAAGGGAAGCAATCGCTCGACCAGGCCTGGAGCCAGGCCTCGACCGAAGGCCGCGCCGCGGCCGCCAACTGAGTGGGGACGGCGTGACACGCAGTTTTCCGGCCGGGTTCCGCTGGGGCACGGCCACGGCGGCGTACCAGATCGAGGGTTCGACGACGGCGGACGGGCGCGGACCGTCCATTTGGGACACTTTCACCGCGCGACCGGGCACGGTGCTCGACGGCGCCACCGGTGACCCGGCCTGCGACCACTACCGGCGTTATCGCGAGGACGTCGCGCTGCTGAGCGGACTCGGTGTGCCGTACTACCGTTTCTCCGTCGCGTGGTCGCGGGTCATGCCGGACGGCCGCACGATCGAACCGCGCGGGCTGGCCTTCTACGATCGACTCGTCGACACGTTGCTGGAGCACGGGATCACCCCGATGGTCACGCTCTACCACTGGGACCTTCCGGAGGCGCTGCAGCAGGAAGGCGGCTGGCCCAACCGCGATCTCGCGGGCCTGTTCGCCGACTACGCGCTGACCGTCCACAAAGTACTCGGCGACCGCGTCCGGCAGTGGACCACGATCAACGAGCCGTTCTGCGCCGCCTTCATCGGCTACGGCAACGGCGACCACGCTCCGGGTCTTCAGGACGAGGGCGCGGCGCTCGTCGCCGGGCACAACCTCCTGCTCGCGCACGGCCAGGCCGCGCAAGCGCTGCGGGCGAACGGTGGCGAGCAGGAAGTGTCCATCGTGCTCAACTTCGCCCCGGTGCTCACCGACGTGGACGACGCCGAGCACCGTGAGGCCGCGCGCAAATTCGACTTCCTGCACAACCGGTTCTTCCTCGACCCGCTGCTCGGCCGCGGCTACCCGTCCGAACTGCTGGCGGATCTGGCGCATCTCGGCACCCTCGAACCGGCCATCGCCGACGGCGACCTGGAAATCATCGCGCAGCCGCTGGACGTCCTGGGCGTCAACTACTACGCCCCCGCCCGCGCCGTCCCGCTCGACGACCCCGAGGCCGACAGCAACTGCCCGCTGCCCGGCCTGCGCGGGATGGACGTCACGCCGCCCCGCGGTGACCTGACCTCGCTCGGCTGGGAGCAGCGGCCGGAGTCGTTCACCGATCTGCTGCTGTGGCTCCACGACCACTGCCCCGGCCTGCCGCTCGTCATCGCCGAGAACGGCGCCGCCTTCGTGGACGAGGTCGTCGACGGGCGGGTGCGGGACGCGAACCGCGTGCGGTACTTCGCCGAACACCTCGCCGCCGTGCACGACGCGATCGAACGCGGTGCCGACATCCGCGGCTACATGGCCTGGTCGCTGCTGGACAATTTCGAGTGGGCCATGGGGTACACGCAGCGGTTCGGCCTCGTGCACGTCGATTTCGAAACCCAGGAGCGGGTGCTCAAGGACAGCGCGCGGTTCTACGCGGACGTGGTGGCGCGCAACGGGCTTTAGCGGTTGCGGCCGATCCGGTCGACGCCGTCGTCGCCGGAGAACGGCGACGCTCTCCGGCCCCGGTGCCAAGTCCGTGAAGGCCTCCTTGAGGGACCCTGGGTCCTTCAAGGAGGCCTTCACGGACCGGTGTTCGTCAGCGATCAGCCCGGTGAAGGGGACTTTCCCCTCATCGCACGAGCGGAGAGTCCCTGTCATCCGCGTCATCCGTCCTAGTGAGCGGCGGAGTCCCCGAAGCGTTGTGAAAGCCACTTCCGCAACCTTCAACGTTGCGGAAGTGGCTTTCACAACACTCGAGGTCGGCGTTCGGGCGAGCGAATGAACCCGCCACATTTGCTCTTCTCCTCAATAGAACCCCGAAGAAGCAGTCGCGCTAAAACGGCGCCGCGACCACGGCCGTCAAGCCCGTGGCGCGCCCCGCATCACACCGTCGACCACCTTCCTGGCCAGCAGGATGAACAGCACGATGACCGGCAGCACACCGATCGACGCCGCGGTGAGCATCAGCGAGTAGTCGGTGAAGTAGCCGCTGGCCAGCCGCGACAACGCCACCTGGACGGTCGGATGCGCGTTGGGGTCGAGCACGATCAGCGGCCAGAAGAAGTCGTTCCACGCGGTCATGAACGTCAGCATCGCGAGCACGGCGGCCTGGGGACGGATGGCGGGCAGGGCGACGTTCCAGAACAGCCGCGCCGGTGAACAGCCGTCGACGCGTCCGGCGTCGAGCAGTTCGCCGGGGATCACCTCCTCGCACGCCTGCCGCATCCAGAACACGCTGAACGCGCCGACCAGCCCCGGCACGATCACCGCCTCCAGCCGGCCGTACCAGCCGAGTTCGCCGACCACCAGGTACAGCGGGATGACACCGAGCTGGGCGGGCACCATGGCGGTGCCGATGACGACCAGGAAGAGCGAGTCGCGGCCGGGGAACCGCAGCCGCGCGAACGCGAATCCGGCCATGCTGGAGAGCAGCACGTTCGACACGGTCACCGTGCCGGCGACGATCAGCGAGTTCTGCATCGCCAGCCAGAAGTCCACCGTGTCGAAGACCCTGCCCACGTTCTCGACCAGATTGCCGCCGGGCAGCAGCGGCGGGGTGGTCTCGCCGAGGGCGGAATTGTCCTTGGAGGACACCACGAACGACCAGTACAGCGGGAAGATCGACGCGATGCCGACGGCGAGCAGCAGCCCGTAGACGACGAATCCGGTCCTTTGCCTTGCCGCCACGCCTCACTCACCGCCCCGGATCCGGCGCACGAGCGAGAAGTTGACCAGCGCGAACCCCGCCGAGAACAGGAAGAGCAGCCATGCGATGGCCGCCGCGTATCCGGCGTCGAACTCGCCGAAACCCTTCTCGTACAGGTACATGGCCAGCGTCTGGAACTGCCGGTCGGCGCCCCCGGTCCCGGCGGTGCCGGAGTCGTCGAACAGCTGCGGTTCGGCGAACAGCTGCAGCCCGCCGATGGTCGAGACGACGACGGTGAAGGCGATCGTCGGCCGGATCGCGGGCACGGTGATCGACCAGAAGGTCCGCCAGCGGGAGGCGCCGTCGAGCATGGCGGCGTCGTAGCGCTCCTGCGGAACGGACTGCATGGCCGCGAGGTAGAGCAGCGCGTTGTAGCCGGTCCAGCGCCACATCACCATCGCGCTCACCGCGACGTGCGAGGCGAACCGGTCCGATCGCCAGTCCACCGGATCGAGACCGACCAGGCCCAGCGCCCAGTTGACGACGCCGTAGTCCTCGGCGAAGAGCTGACTGAACACCAGCGCCACCGCGACCACCGAGACGACGTTGGGCAGCAGCACGCTGGCCCGCCACAGCGTCCGCGCACGCAACGGGCGGTCGAGCAGCGCGGCGAGCCCGAGCGCGGCCAGCAGCTGGGGAACGGTCGACAGGACGAAGATGCTGACCGTGTTGAAGAGCGCGTTGTAGAAATGCGGGTCCTGGAGCAGGACGGCGAAGTTGCCGAGCCCGGCGAACCCGGTGTCGCCGTTGACCAGATGCCAATGGTGCAGCGCCACCCATGCCGTGTAGAGCAGCGGGAAGAGACCGAAAACGCCGAAAAGCACGTAGAACGGCGCGGTCATCAGGTATCCGGCGAGCCGCTCGCCCGTCCGCCTCAAACGGCGATCACCTTGACGCCGGTCCGGGTGATCTCGTCGGCCATCCGGTGATCGATGCCGGTGTCGGTGATCAGGGTGTCGACGTCCTCGAGCTCGCCGAAGCGGGCGAAGTGGTCGTTGCCGACCTTGGTGTGGTCGGCCAGCAGCACCGAGCGCCGCGCGGACGCGAGGGCCGCGCGCTTCACCATCGCCTCGGCGGTGTCCGGCGTGGTGAGCCCCCGCTCGACGGAAAGACCGTTGGTGCCGATGAAGGCGACGTCGACGTAGGTGTCCTTGAGGGCGTTGAGCGCCCAGCTGTCGACCGAGGCCAGGGTGGGCCCGCACAGCCGTCCGCCGACCAGCATCACCGTGATGCCGGGCCGGTTGGCGAGCGCGAACGCGTTGGGCAGCGAAGGGGTGACCACGGTCAGTTCCCGGTCGGCCGGGATCAGGTGCGCGAGCCGTCCCACGGTGGTGCCCGCGTCCAGCAGGATCGCGCCCTCGGCGGGGACCTGCTCCAGCGCGGCCAGGGCGATTCGGTCCTTTTCCGCGGTCATCACCGCGTCGCGGGCTTCGAGCCCCGGCTCGACACCCAGCCGTTCCACCGGGATCGCGCCACCGTGCACCCGGCGCACCACGCCGCTGCGCTCCAGCGCCGTCAGGTCGCGGCGGACGGTCTCGCTGGTGATCTCGAAGGCCGCCGCGAGCGTCGCCACGTCGACACGGCCGTTCTGCCGGGCCTGCTTGAGAATGGCGCGCTGCCGCTCTTCGGCGTACAACGGTCACCTCCTGCCCTGGCGGATGAGCGGTCATGGCGACAATAGTTGCTTTCTCTCCGGTCCGACAACGGAACCCACGGGAAACCGAAGCCGCTTTCGGCGCTCTGTCCAATGAGGACATTAGCCGGGGTGGACTTTCGCCGGGCACTGCCCGAATCGACGGCGAGGCTGCCCTTTTGAGCAGTGTTCGCGACCAGGAGACCTCCTCGGCCCCGCCCTTCGGCGAACGGCGGATTTACAACGTTGTATCAACGATGTAAATCTGGTCGGACCGGGTCAGGAAAGGGGAAACCCCATGTCAGTCCCCCGCCGCAACTTCCTCAAAGCCACCGTCGCGACCGGTCTGGCCGCCGGCATCGGAGCCCAGGCCACGCAGGCCACCGCCGAAGCCGCGACCGCCGCCGTCTCGCCCTATGTCGCCAACCGGGCGCCACTGCTGCCCGCTCCCCTGCTGCGGCTCCCACCCGGCTCCGCGAGGGCCGGCGGCTGGCTGGCCACCCAGCTCCGCAAACAGCTCGACGGGCTCAACGGCCGATACCAGGAGGTGTCGCACTACCTCGCGTTCGACAACACCGGCTGGACACGCCCCGCGCTGAAAGGCTGGGAGGAGGTGCCGTACTGGCTGCGCGGGTACGGCGACCTCGGCTACGTCACCGGCGACGCCCGCGTCCTGGCCGACACGCGCCGCTGGATCGACGCCGTCCTCGCCACCCAGGCCCCGGACGGCTACTTCGGACCGTCCGAACTGCGCACCCGGCAATCCGGTCACGCGGATCTGTGGCCGCACATGCCGATGCTGCACGCGCTGCGCTCGTACGAGGAGTACACAAAGGACACTCGCGTCGTCCCGTTCCTCAGCCGGTACTTCCGGTTCATGGCGGCACAACCGACGTCCGTGTACACCGACGGCTGGGGGCACACCCGCTGGGCCGACACGATCGACGTCGTCCACTGGCTCTACAACCGCACCGGCGAGGCGTTCCTGCTCGACCTGGTCCGCACCATCCACCGGCACTCGGCGAACTGGGTGGACAACCTGCCGACCGGGCACAACGTCAACATCACCCAGGGCTTCCGCGAACCGGGCCAGTTCTGGGTCCTCTCCGGCGATCCCGCGCACCGCGCGAGCGCCTACGCGAACTACGACCGGATCCAGGGCCGCTACGGCCAGTTCCCGGGTGGCGGCTTCGCCGGTGACGAGAACGTCCGGCCCGGCTACGACGACCCGAGGCAGGGCTTCGAAACCTGCGGGATCGTCGAGTACATGATGAGCCACGAGATCCTCGCCAGGGCCACCGGCGATCCCGTCTGGGCCGACCGCGTCGAGGAACTCGCGTTCAACCTGCTTCCGGCCGCGCTGGACCCGGCCGGGCGGAGCATCCACTACGTGACGTCCGCGAACGGGATCCAGCTCGACAGGCGGCCGAAGTCGTTGAGCCAGTTCGACAACGACTTCGCCATGCAGGCCTACGAACCGGGCATCGACAATTACCGCTGCTGCCCGCACAACTACGGGATGGGCTGGCCGTACTACGTCGAGGAGATGTGGCAGGCCACGGCGGGCGGCGGTCTCTGCGCGATGCTGTACGGCGCGTCCACGGTGACCGCGAAGGTCGCGGGCGGCACCTCGGTGACCGTCACCCAAGCGACTACCTACCCGTTCTCGGACACCATCACCTTCACCTTCTCGCTGCCGAAACCGACGGAATTCCCTTTCCAGGTCAGGATCCCCGGCTGGTGCCCGGCCCCGGCGCTGTCGGTCAACGGCGGCGCGGTCGCGGTGAGCAGCGGCCCGCGCTACGAAACCGTCCGCCGGGTCTGGCGCACCGGCGACCGCGTCACCCTGCGGCTGCCGATGACCACCCGCACGCGGACCTGGGCACGCAACCACGACTCCGTCTCGGTCGACCGCGGACCACTGACGTACTCCCTCGCGATCCAGGAGAACTGGAGCCGGGTCGCGGGCGACGAGCAATGGCCGGTCCACGAGGTCCGACCCGGATCGGCGTGGAACTACGGCCTGGTGCCGCAGGCCGCGTTCACCGTCGTCACGACGGGCGGGAACCCGCTCGACCCGTTCACCCCGGCGAACAGCCCGGTCCGGCTCACCGCCGACGCCCAGCGCATCGACGGGTGGCAGGCGGGCGAGCAGGACGTGATCGACGAACTGGCCGACAGCCCGGTCGCCGTGAACACCCCGGTCCAGCGCGTCACCCTGATCCCGATGGGCGCGGCGCGGCTGCGGGTGACGTCGTTCCCGACGACCGGCGGTTCGCGGCCCTGGCGGTCCGGCTGGACCAGGATCGAGAACCGCAACTCCGGCAAGCTCCTCGCCGTCGACCGGATGTCCACCGCGGACTCCGCGCAGGTCGTCCAGTTCCACGACAACGGCACCGCGGACCATCTGTGGCGGCTGCTGGACAACGGCGACGGCTGGTTCCGCGTCAAGAACCGCAACTCCGGCAAGGTCCTCGGCGTCGATCTGATGTCGACGGCGAACTCGGCGCGGGTCGTGCAGTTCGACGACAACGGCACGGCGGACCACCTGTGGCGCTTCCTGGACAACGGGGACGGCTGGTTCCGGCTGCAGAACCTCAATTCCGGCAAGGTCCTCGGCGTGGACCTGATGTCCACGGCGGATTCGGCGATCGTCGTCCAGTTCGACGACAACGGGACCGCCGACCACCTGTGGCGCCTGCTGGACTGACCCGCTATTCCTTCGGGAGGCTCCTGCTCGCGGCGTCCGCGATCTTCCGCACGATGAGCGGCTGCCCGTCCGGCGACTTCACCGTCGGGTTGACCGAGTACGCCACGACCCTGGACAGGTTCTGGGTGGCGAAGATCCCGCTCGCGTAGCCGTACCGGCTGCCGGTCTTCCCCCAGACGGTGATCCCGTTCAGCTCCAGCTTCATCAAGCCCTGGCTGTAGCTCGCCGGACCGCTGCCGTCGAACATGGGCACCTGGGGAACGGCGAACAGCCGCGGCATCATGGCGGGGCCGATCAGCCGGCCCTGGAACAGGCCGGTGATGAACTCGCCGAGGTCCTCGGCCGTGGAGATGATCGCGCCGGCCGCACCGGGGATGGACTGGTTCATCTCGGTGACGTCGACGAGTTTCCCGTCCACGTCCAGGTAACCGCGGGCGGCCGGGTTCGGCAGGCGCGGGTCGTCCTCCGGGTAGTAGGTGCGCCAGAGGCCGAGCGGGACGGTGATGCGATCGCGCAGGTTGCGCGCGTAGGACTGTCCCGTCACCGTTTCGACGAGCATCCCCGCGGTGACGTACGCGGTGTTCGTGTACTTCTGCGCCGTGCCGGGCCGGAAGTCGATCGGGTGGCGCAGCGCGGTGTCCACGACCTGGCGCGGGCTCCAGTGCTCGTAGCGGTGCGCGAGGATCCACTCCGGATCGTAGAGACCGGGGATGTCCACCGACGGCAGCCCGGAGGTGTGGTCGAGCAGGGTGCGCACCGGCACCGGCGGATAGTCCGCCGGGAGCACCCCGGGCAGATACCGCTGGACCGGCTGTTCGAGGTCGATCCGGTGTTCCTGCGCCAGTTGCAGCACCATGACCGCGGTGTAGACCTTGGTCGTGCTGCCGATCCGGAAGAACCCGTCCGGCCGGACCGGGGCGTGCGTGCGGACGTCGGACACCCCGGAGGTGCCGGACCAGGACCCCGAGTCGCCGGTGACCCGGACCAGCGCGCCCGTCGTTTCCTTGTCCGGCAGGCCCGCGATCGCCGCCGACAACGCGGCGGGGTCGGGCTTTCCGAGGTCGGACGCCGCGGCGGCCGGCACCGAGGTGAAGGCCGCCGCGACGGCGACAACTGCTGCTGTGACAATCACTCGTTTCATGTCACACATGATGTCCACCCGGGACGGCGGGGACATCGGGGAAACCCCTGGGATCAGAAGATCAGGGTCACTCCACGGTGACGGACTTCGCGAGGTTCCGGGGCTTGTCGATGTCGTGGCCGAGGATCAGCGCGGCGTGGTAGGCCAGCAGCTGCAGCGGGATCGTGAGCAGGATCGGGTCGAGTTCCGGCTCCGAACGCGGAACCACGAACCGCGGCACGTCGAGATCGCCGAAGTCCACGGTGTCGTGCGTGATCGCCAGGACCTGTCCCTTGCGCGCCTTGATCTGCTGCATCGCGGCGAGGTTGCGGTCGGCGAGGTCGTCGGACGGCACGATCGCGACCGTCGGCAGCGCCTCGTCGATCAGCGCGAGCGGGCCGTGCTTGAGTTCCGAGGTCTGGTACGCCTCCGCGTGGCGGTACGAGATCTCCTTGAACTTCTGCGCGCCCTCCCGCGCCACCGGGAAGCCCCGGACGCGGCCGATGAAGAACAGGCTCCGCGCGTCCGCGCAGATCTTCGCGTGCTCGGCGATCTGGGACTCCGCCTCGACGATGGCGGCGACCTGCGCGGGCAGGGCCCGCAGCGCCGCGACGATCCGCTGTCCGTCCGCGTTGGACAGATCGCGGACCCGGCCCAGCGCCAGCGCGATCATCGCGAAGCCGACGGCCATGTTGGTGAGCGCCTTGGTCGACGCGACGGCGATCTCCGGACCGGCGTGCAGGTACAGGCCGCCGTCGCAGGCCCGCGCGATCGTCGAGCCGACGACGTTGACGAGGCCGACCACGCGGCCGCCCTTGCGCTTGACCTCTTCGACGGCGAACGCGGTGTCCGCGGTCTCGCCGGACTGGCTGACCGCGATGTAGAGCGTGTCCGCTTCGATGATGGGGTTGCGGTAGCGGAACTCGGACGCGGCCTCCGCGTCGGCCGGGACCCGCGCCAGGTCCTCGATCATGGTCGCGCCGATCTGGCCCGCGTAGTACGCCGAGCCGCAGCCGAGGATCTTCACCCTCGCGAAACCGCGCAGATCACGCGGGGTCAGGTTCAGACCGTCCAAACGGGACACTCCGAACCGGTCGTCGAGCCTGCCCCGGATCATGCGCTCCAGGCATTCCGGCTGCTCCTGGATCTCCTTGTACATGTAGTGCTGGTGACCGCCGAGGTCCAGGTCGTCGGCCTGGATGTCGATCGCGGTCGCGGCCTTGCCGGTGTCGCTCTCGTCGACGGTGAAGGTGCGGTAGCCCGTGGCCGAGACGCTGGCGAACTCGCCGTCGTCGAGGTGCACCACCTGCGAGGTGTGCCGGACCAGCGCGGACAGGTCGCTGGCCACGAACATCTCCCGGTCGCCGACGCCGATGATCAGCGGCGAACCGTTCCGCGCGACCACGACGCGGTCGGGGCGCTCGGTGTCGGTGACCGCGATCGCGTAGGTCCCGGTGACGCGGGAAACGGCTTCGACGACGGCGTCTTCGAGGGTCTTCGCGTTCGACCTCGCGATGAGGTGGGCGAGCACCTCGGTGTCGGTCTCGGAGGTCAGCGTCACCCCGGCCTGGCCGAGTTGCTCGCGCAGGGCGTCGGCGTTGTCGATGATCCCGTTGTGCACCACGGAGATCCGGCCGTCCTCGGAGACGTGCGGATGCGCGTTCGCCTCGGTCGCCGGGCCGTGCGTCGCCCACCTGGTGTGCCCGATGCCGACCTTGCCCGCGAGCCGCTTCGGCAGGGCCGCGGTCAGGTTCCGCACCCGCCCGACGATCCGGTGCACCTGGGCGCCTTTACCGCCCAGGACGGAGATCCCGGCGGAGTCGTAGCCGCGGTACTCCAGCCGCGTCAGCCCCTCGATCAGGATCGGGGCGGCGTTCTGGCCGCCGATGTAGCCGACGATTCCGCACATGACGAGTCAACCTCACAAAGAAAACGGACGGGATACGCGAAGACCGGGCGTTCCGTCAGCCGTAGACGATGCGGCGCAGTTGCCGCTCGGACAGGTCGGGAGGCGCGACGAGACGACGGCTCAGCTCCGCGGCGACGAGCGGGAAGATCTCGGGGTTCTTCCTGCCCTCGGCCTGCAACTGGGCGTGCCTCGACCGGACGTACTGCTCGACCGGCTGCCGGTAGAACGCCAGGACGTCCTCGACCACGCGGGCGGCGATGGCCGTCGACAGACCCGTCGACAAGGCCACCTGCTCGACGATGTCCGCGTCCTCCACTGGACCCATCATGCACATCGAGCCCTCGAAGCGCCAGTTCTTGCCCGAAATCGGGCAAGAACTGCTAGTTGTGCGAAGTCAGGATCGACCTAACCAGGCCGGTGACCAGATCCGCCCGCTCCGCCATGAACTCGACCAGCAGGTACTCGTGATCCGCGTGGGCACCACCCCCGACAGCGCCCAGCCCGTCGAGGGTCGGGACGCCGATCGCGGCCGTGAGATTTCCGTCGCTCCCGCCTCCGACGGCCGCGCCATCGACCCCGGGCAGCAGCCGTTCCGCGACGGCGAAGAGGTCCGCGGCGGCGGATTCGGGCATCGGAGGCCGGTGGATCCCGCCTCGCAGCTCGATTTCCGCCCCGTCGAGACGCGGGGTCAGCGCGGCGAACCCGGCCTCGACGCGCTCCTTCTCCTCAGTGGACTCGACCCGGACGTCGACCACGACGGTCGCGGACGCGGGCACGACGTTGCTCGCGGTTCCCGCCGAAGCGACGGTCGGCGTGACGCTGGTCCCGGCCTCGGGCCGGTCGAGCTCGACGATGGCGAGCACCTGATGCGCGGCTTCGGTGAGCGCGTTGACCCCGGCCTCCGGTTCGAGGCCGGCGTGCGACGCCCGGCCGGTGATGACGACCTCGAAGGTGCCGCATCCCTTGCGGCCGATCTTGAGACCGCCGCCGTCGGCCGCGCCCTCGAACACGAGCACCGCGCCGCACGCGCGGGCGCGATCCTCGATCAGCGCCCGGGACGCGTGCGACCCCGTTTCCTCGTCGGCGGTCACCAGGATCTCGACGCCGGTCAGGTCGTCGAGCGCCGCCAGGCCGTGGATCGCCTGCACCAGTCCGCCGAGCATGTCGAACACACCGGGGCCGGTCACCCGGCCGTCGCGCACCGCGAACGGACGCCGGGCCAGCGTGCCGATCGGGAACACGGTGTCGTGGTGCCCCAGGATCAGCACGCGGGGCTCACCGCCGCCGGACCACCGGACATGCGGCCCCGCGGCGCTTTCCACCAGGGTCGCCGTCCCGCCCAGACGGGACTCGATGATGGTGGCCACCGCCCGGGCCGACGCCGTCAGCGCCTCGATGTCACCCGAAGGCGACTCGATTTCGACGAGCGTCCTGAGGTCTTCGATCATCGCGTCGACAGTCATGCGGACACTTTCTCAGGCGACTCCGGCGGGGACGGTCTCGTCCTCGCTCAAGCGTTCCGTCTTGGTCCAGCTGTTGCGGCGGGCCAGCACGCGGAACAGCGCCCGCCAGGTCGCGATCACGCCGAGCACCAGGAATCCCGGATAGAGGAGGCCCGCGAGCAGGCACCGGTGCAGCGGTTCCTCACCGAGCCGCAGCCGGTGCACGACGGCCCACACCAGACCGGGCACCAGCAGCACGACCACGCCGAGCAGGGCCGCGCCCGGCAAGGCCGACGGCGGCGCGATCAACCCGCCCAGCGTGACACCCGACCAGGAAGCGACCAATGTGCCCACGAACAACAGGGAAACCACCAAGGACAACGGCACCGTCAACCACGGTGTCACGAGATAGGCGAGGAAGTCCAAAAGACCGATACTGCCCACATGCCGCGATGCCAGCAATTTTCGCAAATGCCTCGCGCATTGCAGATTTCCCTGCGCCCATCGGGTGCGTTGCCGTAACAACCTCGGCAGATCGACGAGGCCTTGCTGGGTCACCCAGGCCGATTTCACATAACGCATCCGGATACCCGCGACGTGCAGCCTCAGCCCGAGTTCGAGATCCTCGACAAGACAGTCCGACCACGGCGCGGGATCGAAGCGGCGCAGCACCCCGAGTCTCGAGAATTGCCCGTTTCCGCCCATTCCGACACTGCCCGCGAGATCGCGCAGGCTTTGCGACGCGTCGGCGACCGCGCCGAACTCCAAATCCTGCAGCAAAGCGAGCACGCTGCGCCGGTTGTGAATACGCACCCGGCATTGCACGGCACCGACCCCGCGGTCGCCGAACACGTCGGCCACCTCGCGCAGCATGCCGGGGCTGCCCCGGCCGTCACCGTCGATGATGCCGACGATCGTCTTCGGCACGCTTCCCTCGGCTTCGCACAACCGGAGGATGTAGCGGTAGCCGGCGTTCAACGCCTCACCCTTGCCCTGCCGGGCCTGCGGGAGCTCGCGGCGCAGGACGTGCAGGCGCGGATCCGTCACCTCGCGGAGGACGTCCGGCGTGCCGTCGTCCGAGCCGTCGTCGATGACCAGGACGCGCACCGGGTTTCGTTCCGTGCCAAGCGAAAGCGCGTTTCGGACGGTGTTTCCGACCACGCGCTCCTCGTTGAGCGCCGGGATGACGATCCAGAACTCCAGCCCCTCGCCGCGTGCGGCCGCCGACCGGCGCGGACGTCCGGTGCGCCACGCGAACGCCGCGAGCAGGATGTTGTGCGCCGGCCACCACAGAAGCAACAACGTCATGGTCGCGGCGAAGGCGGGATTGGTCATCGGCGGGTGGTTCAGTCCTTCAGGCGAAGGTGCAGCGAACGCGCCATGAGCAGCAAGGCGACCGTCCCGATCACCATCGCGAGCACGGTGCTCACCGTCGCGCCTGCCATCGTCGCGCCGATTCCGAGCGCGGAAACCTTGACCGGGCCCACCGGCACCATCGACATGTCTTTCCTTCGGACAGGGGGCGCCACAAACATCTACTCACAGTTTTCATACCGTGAGTACGGGGTCACCCAGGGAAGCGATATTCAGCCTTTCGGGTGGGTACAGTACCCCGTCTGTGTTAACGTTCGCGGGCGACGATCCCCCGTAAAGGTGACCATCAGCTAGTGATCCTCGCCTCACCTACCACTCTTTCGTGACTTCAACGACGAATTCACGCCGTACCTCAGCGCGAACCGGAAGAAGGACCAGGTGCGTAACGCACAGAACGAGACCGACGTCATGCCCGAAATCTGGCTGGTCGCCGGAACCCGCCCGGAAGCCGTGAAACTCGCTCCGGTGGCCAGGGCATTGACGTCCGCGGGCCGGATGCGGCCCGTGGTCGTCGCCACGGGGCAGCATCCGGAAATGGTCGGCCAAGCCTTGGCGACCTTCGGCTTGACGGCGGATGAAAACCTGACCCTGAACAGGCGAACGGGTTCCCAGCCGGAACTCCTGTCCGGCCTTCTCACCGGTCTCGAAGAAGTAGCGGATCGGCGCCCGCCCGCCGCCGTGGTCGTCCAGGGCGACACCACGACCACCTTGGCCGGGGCGCTCGCCGCGTTCTGGCGCCGCGTCCCCGTCGTGCACCTCGAAGCGGGGCTCCGCTCGTTCGACCTGGGCGCGCCGTTTCCCGAGGAGCTCAACCGGAAACTGGTGAGCCAGACGGCCGCGCTCCACCTGGCACCGACCCCCGACGCTGCCGCGAACCTGCGCGCCGAAGGGGTGCCGGAGCAGAACGTGCTCGTCGCGGGGAACACCGTCGTCGACGCGATCCTCACGGTGACGGACAAATCCACCACGGTGCACAACCCGGAATTGGCGACACTGCTCGAAAACGCGACCCGCGGCGCGGTCAAACTGATGCTGGTCACCCTTCACCGCCGCGAATCCTGGGGCGAGCCGATGCGCCGAGTGCTGCGCGCGGTGACGGAACTGATGGCCGCGGATCCGGAACTGCGGGTGGTGCTTCCCGCGCATCCGAACCCGGAGGTGCGGAGCCTGGTCCGCGAGGAACTGGCGGGCACACCGGGCGCGCTGATCACCGGCCCCCTGCCCTATCCCGAACTGGCCGCGACGCTGGCCGCCAGCACGCTCGTGCTCTCCGATTCCGGTGGCATCCAGGAAGAAGCCCCGACTTTCGGTGTCCCGGTCCTGGTGCTCCGTGACGTCACCGAGCGCATGGAGGCCGTGAACGCCGGCTGTGCCCTGCTCGTCGGCACCGACCGCGACAAGATCGTCTCCACGGCGAAGGAACTGCTGAGCGACCCGGCGGCGCGCACGCGGATGATGAGCAGCGGCAACCCCTTCGGCGACGGCGTCGCCGCCGAGCGGACCGAGCAGGCGCTCGCGTATCTGCTGGGCCTGGCCCCGGACCTGCCCGCCCCGTTCCGGCCCGCCGACGCGAGCGAACTGGCCGAGGTCTGACCCGATGACGAAGGACAAGGGCGGGCAGCGGTTCCGCTTGCCCGCTTGGTTTCGGCTCGCCGTCGTCGCGGTCGTCGCCGTCACCGTCGCCGTGGTCGTGCTCGTCCAGGTCACCGAGGCGGATCCGGTCACGGCCTCGCCGCCCGCCACGCCGGTGCCGCTCGCCGGCCGCCTTCCCGAGGCGGCCAAGGCGGGAATGCCCGGTCCCGGCGGCGACCCGGACCGCAAGACCCTCGTGCTCTACGACGACGGACGCAAGAAGGACGGGACCACGTCCCCGCCCGAAGAGGTCCGGACGGCCGAGGCGTACGCGATGTTCACCGCGAACCTCGTTTCCCGCGGCACCGCCTGGACGATGCAGCCCGCCGCCGACTACCGGGCCCGGCAGGCGAACGACTTCCAGGCCGTCGTCTATCTCGGCTCGGTCTCCGACGCGGCGCTGCCGAAGGCGTTCCTCGAGGACGTCACGGCGGCTCGGATCCCCGTGGTCTGGATCGGGGCCAACATCTGGCAACTGCGCGCCATCCCCGGCTGGCGTGCGGAGGGTTACCGCGACGACAACCCCACCACGGTCACCTACAAGGGCACTCCGCTGCGCCGCGATCCCCGTTCGGGCACCGGGGTCGTCGCGATCGACGTCCGGGACTCGACGAAAGTCCAGATCCTGGCCGAAGCGAGCGCTCCGGGCGGCACGCCGTCACCCTGGGCAGTCCATTCAGGACAGTTGACGTACGTGGCCGAAGTTCCTTACGCGTACGCCGAAGCGCAGGACCGCTACCTCGCCGCGGCCGACATCCTGCTGGGTGTCCTGTCGCCGCAGGCGCCGAACCGGCACCGCGCGCTGATCCGGCTCGAAGACGTCGGCCCGCGCACCAAACCCGAAGAACTCCGCCGGGTCACGGACTTCCTCATCCGCGAGAAGATCCCGTTCTCCCTCGCGGTCTACCCGTACTACTCGGATCCCCAGGGCCGGGCCAACGACGGCGAGCCGACGTCCGCGCGGCTGGTGGACTCGCCGGATCTGGTCGACGTGCTCAAGGAATCCGTCCAGGCGGGCGCGACGCTGGTCATGCACGGCTACAGTCACCAAAGCGACAACGGCCCGAACCCGTACGACGGGGTGAGCGCGAGCGACTTCGAGTTCTACAAGTCCAGCGTCGACGGCGACGGCGTCGTGCGCATGGACGGACCGATGCCCGAGGACTCGGTGCGCTGGTTCGACGGCCGCATCGCGACCGGGCTCGGGGAATTCAAGCGGGTGGGCCTCCCGGAACCGACGATGTTCGAGTTCCCGCACTACGGCGGTTCCGCCGTGGACTACCAGCGGACCACCGAACTCTTCCAGGCCCGCTACGACCGCGGCAGCTACTACGCGGGTTTCTGCCCCGGCGGCCGCTGCGGGTCGACGGCCACGGCGACGACGGAACAGGTGTACGGCCAGTTCTTCCCGTACCCGGTGCGTGACGTCTACGGCGCGAACGTCGTCCCCGAGAACATCGGCAACGTGGCACCCGTCGCGTTCAACCAGCATGCCTCCCGCACCGCCGTGGACATGCTCGCCGACGCCCAGAGCGCGCTCGTCGTCCGCGACAACGTCGCGAGCTTCTTCTACCACCCGTTCCTCGGCGAGGGTGGCCTGCGGGACCTGGTGAACTCGTTGCGGGCACTGGGGTACCGCTTCGCCGCACCGGCGGAAATCCTCGGCGACTGAGCCGGAGCTGTGCCGCGCCCGGGTACAGAAGGCGGTGTCGCGAAAGCCACTTTCGGGACACCAGGTGCCGCGAAAGTGGCTTTCGCGACACACGAGGCTCGGGGACGGGCGCCTGGCAGGGGCACCACGCGCGACTTCCCGCCACCGCGTTTCCGCGCCTCCGACTGGGCGAGAACGGGTTGCGAAAGCCACGTTCGCAACGTTGAAGGTTGCGAACGTGGCTTTCGCGACACGCCCTCCCCAGACCACGCCGGACCGCGACGGGTCAAGCGGGTCGTGAGTGGTAAGTGTCGTTAGAACGGCACTTACCACTCACGACCACCCCGACCGACTCGCCACAGGACACCTCCGGCTGAGCATAGGATCGGGGTCATGCTCGAGAACCTGCTCACGCCGGAGACCAGGACCGATCCGTACCCGTTCTACCGTCAGGTCTTCGACCGCGGCCCGGTGTTCGAGGCCGCCGACCGGTTCTTCGTGGTGAGCGGGTTCGAGGAGGCGTCCGCGCTGCTGAAGAACCCCGCGTTCGGGCATTCCGAACCGGAGGTGCTGCCGGATCCGCACGAGAACGAGCCGGTGGACGACCAGGGCCGGGTGGTCCGGTCGTTCCTCGCGCTCGACCCGCCCGATCACACGCGGCTGCGACGCCTGGTGTCCAAGGCGTTCACGCCGAGGATGGTCGAACAGCTCGCCCCGCGGGTCGAAGAGCTGGCGAAGGAACTGGTCTTCAAAGCGCTCGAAATGGGCGAATTCGACCTGATGACCGAGGTCGCGAAGCCGCTGCCGGTCGTCGTGATCAGCGAGCTGCTCGGGGTTCCGCTGGCCGACCGCGACCGCTTCGAGGGCTGGTCGGACGCCATGGGGCGCGCGCTCGACCCGGCGTTCCTGATCGCGAAGGAGACCTTCGCCGCGGCCGTCGCCGCCCGCCGCGAGTTCGTCGCCTACTTCCGTGAGCTGGCGAAGGAACGCCGGAAGCGGCCGACCGGCGACCTGTTCTCCGACCTGGTTTCGGTGTCCGACGAGGGCGACAGGCTCAGCGAGGGCGAGCTGGTGATCACCGCGATGCTCCTGCTGGTCGCCGGGCACGAGACGACGACCAACCTGATCGGCAACGGGGTCCTCGCCCTGCTGGACAACCCGGAGCAGCACCGGAAACTGGCCGAGGACCACTCGAAGGTCCCGAACGCGGTCGAAGAGATGCTCCGGTTCGACTCCCCCGTCCAGCTGACCATGCGGATCGCCTTGCGGGACACGACCATCGGCGGCCTGTCCGTCGGCGAGGGCGCTCAGGCGATCGTGTTGCTGGGGGCGGCCAACCGCGACCCGCGCGCGTACGAGCGGCCGGACAGCTTCGACGTCGACCGTCCCTCGCCGAGGCATCTCGCGCTGGGACAGGGCATCCACTTCTGTCTCGGCGCCCCGCTGGCGCGGTTGGAAGGCCGGACCCTGTTCGAAACGCTGCTCGGTACCGGCCGCGCCTTCCGGCGGACGGCCGATCCGGTCTGGGTGAAGCAGGTGACGCTGCGCGGGATGGAAAGCCTGCGGCTCGAATTCGCCTGACGGGGCGGAAAGTCCGGTTCTCGACCTTTGACGGTTGCCGACCGGCGCCGGACTGCGCATGCTTTGCGCCAACCCGGCGTCGGTGGGGGTGCCATGTACCAGGAACGCGAGGAGCCCAGCGTACGGCGAACGGTGCCGGACGCGGTCAGGTCCGGACCATTCCATCGTGCGCTTTCCGAAGCGGTGGAGCACCGCGGGCTTTCCCTGTCCCGTATCCGCGCGCATCTGGCGGCACGCGGTGTCCCCGTGGCCGAATCGACCTTGAGCTACTGGCAGCGCGGGCTCCGGCATCCGTCGACGCCACGCTCGCTCGACGTCGTCCGCGCGCTCGAAGCGGTGCTGGGGCTGCCGCCGGACAGCCTGGTCGTGCTGATCGGCCCGCAGCGGCGGTCAGGGGGCGACGACCGCCGACCCTCGGTGGCGGAACTGCGGCAGAGCTGGGCCGAAACCTGCTCGCTGATGGACGAACTGAGCGAATCACCCGGCGCGGTGGGAAACGCGAAACTCGACGTGGTGACCGTCGTCGACGTGCTGACCATGACCGGGCAAGGCCGGGCCTCGGAGATCACCTCGACCATGGTGGTGCGGGCGCGAGAGCCCGGCGCGGACGGCTTCGTGGTGACTCATCAGGACGAAGACGGCACCGACATGGAAGCCACGACGGTCGTCGCCACCGAGGGCTGCCGGAGAGGCAGGGTGCGCCGGAGCACCACGTCACCGGGGATGGTGTTCGAGCTCCTCTTCGACCGCAGCCTGGCCGAAGGAGAAACGCACACCTTCGCGTTCACCTTGCGCCTGGCCGCTTCGGTCCGGGCCACCTGTTTCCACCGGACGGTGCGGGCCCGCATGTCGGCGTACCTGCTCCGGATGCGCTTCGACCCCGCCTCGATCCCGGCCCGCTGTGTCAAAACCGTGCGGGAGCGCGAAGAACTGGCTCCCGTGGTCAGCGAGCCGCTGCATCCCGGCCCGGGTGCGACGGTCAGCGCCTACTTCGAGGACCTCGATGTCGGGATCGCGGGGATCGACCTCATCTGGGAGTGAGACGGCGTTTCCGCCACACCGTGACCAGCACGAGCCCGATCCCGGCGACGCCGGCGGCGATCAACCCGGCCAAGATCGACACAGGTATGCCGGTGTCGACGGCCGCGGGCGGGGCGGCCTGCGCGAAGCCGATCCCGCCGTCGCGCTGGTAGTCGGATCCCGGCAGCTTGTCGGCGTAGCGACCGTGGACGTTCCGCTGGTACTCGGAAAGCGGGAGGAGCTTGCCCACCGGCGACTGCGGCAGGCTCGCTTGCAGCAGCACCACGCCGTCGGGGCGCAGTTCGTACCAGCCGTTGATCTGGGGTTCGTTGAGCAGCACCGAACCGGGCCGGAGCCGCGCGCTCAGGGACTCTTCGTCGTTCCCGGAGAACACGCTCGCGGCGACCCACTTCCCCGGGCCTTCCGGCATCGCCTGCAAGGTCGCCTTCTGACCGGAATCGGCGGTGGCCGTCACGGCGACGGACCTCAGCACGCCCGCCGGCGCGCCCGCGATGCCCCTGACGAAATCGGGATTGAGGGTGTAGACCGGGAAACCCTTCTCCCCCATGGTGATCCGTTGCGGTTCGATGTGGTCGACCTGCCGGAAGTTCGATCTCGCGAGCCCGATCGCGTCAGGCTGCGCTGCGACGCTCACGGCGGCCGCGAGATCGCCGGCCGAGGGCGCGACGACGTTCTCGCTCGCCGAAGCGGGCAGCGTGGCGGGGAGCAGCGTCGCGACGGCGACCGCGAGACATCCGGAGAACTTCCGGCAGATCGTGTTCATGACCGCGTCTCAGCCCTTCCGGATGTTGACGATGGTGTCGTTCCAGCGGAACTGGCCGTTGCTGCGGTACTGGTTGTAGTTCCAGGTCTGGTAGCGCTGGTACGTCGGCCACGGGTCACCGACCATGATCGACTGGTTCGCCGAGTCGTAGCCGTAGATCACCTCGGCGTGGCCGCCTCCCGAGGTCCAGTAGATCCCCGTCAGGTTCAGGATCCCGGAGTCGACCTGGCTGACGACCGAGTTGAAGCTGATCGGCCCGCCCGCGTCCTGCGCGGAGAAACCGGTGCCGCGGAAACCGCGGACGATCTCGGGGATCTGGGCCGCCTGGTTCGGGCAGTACCCGGCCGAGGTGCCCTTGCCCGCGGCGCAGAACTGGGCCTGCGTGGCGGTGCCGCCCTGCGACCGCTCGATGCTCGAACCGTCCGCGGCCCAGCACCACTGGTTCTGCTGCTGGACCTGCTGGGTGTAGTTCAGCTGCTTGGAAGCGAGCGTCGACGCGACCGTGAGCGCGTTCCCCGCGACCGGTGCGACCTCGCGGACCTGGGTGTGGGTCTGGGTCTTGATCAGGCCGGTGGGGCGGTCCCCGGCGTCGCCGGGCTGCGCGAGGGCGGTGGCGGGCAGCATGCTCAGCGCGAAGACGGCGGCTCCGGTGGCCAGTACGGCCCTCGAAAGGCTCTTCACAGATGTCTCCTTTGACACGGGGATGGGGAGATCAACCGTGCGCCGCGCCGGCTCCGGGGACAACGCCCTCACCGGACGCGAAGGAACCCCTGTGATCGTTCACAGATCCGAGGCGCGCTCGTGAGCCAGGAAACACCGGGTCCGCAGACGGCGGCACGTGGCCGCCGCGCAAGATTCACGGACCCTTCACAAGGACTGTGAATCCGGCACCGTTCAGGTCCTCGGGGTCGCGAGTGTGGTGGGCTTGCCGCGGCCTCGCAAGGTGACGGCCTCCGTCGCCTTCCAGTGTCCGGCTTCGGCCTCGTCCGCCGACTCGATCGCCGTCCACGAAGCGAGCAGCCGCGCTTCGACGTTCTTCGCCAGTTCGGTCAGCCGGGCGGCTTCGTTGACCGGATCGCCGATCACCGTGTACTCGAACCGCCGTAGGTCGCCGACGTTCCCGGCGACCACCTCGCCGGTCGCCACGCCGATCCCGGCCGGGCATTCCGGCACCTCCGCCGCCAGCCTGCGCGCGATCGCCCGGCCCGCGGACAACGCGAGGGTCGCATGGTCCTCCAGCCGCGCCGGCGCGCCGAAGATCGCGAGCGCGGCGTCGCCGACGAACTTGTTGACCAGCCCGTGGTTGTGGTCGACCTCGTCGACCACCACCGCGAAGAACCGGTTGAGCAGCCCGACGACCTCCTCGGGCGGACGGCTCGCGGCCAGCGCGGTCGAGCCGATCAGGTCGACGAACAGCACCGAAACCGTCCGCACGGTGCCGCCGAGTTCGGCGGTGGTGGTGCGCATCGCCTCGCTCGCGACGTCCTCGCCGACGTGCCTGCCGAACAGATCCCGCAAACGTTCGCGTTCGGCGAGACCGGCGGCCATCCCGTTGAAGCCCGCCTGCAGCAGGCCGAGTTCGGTGCCGTCGTAGACCGGGATCTCCACGGCGAAGTCACCGGCCCGGACCCGGCCCAGCGCGTGCTGCACCGACCGGATCGGGTTCACCACGGCGCGGGCGGTGAACACGGTCACCAGCAGGCCGAAGCACAGCACCACCAGCCCCAGCACGATCACGGAGACGGCGAGTTTCGTGGTCGACACGTCGCCGCGCACCCACGCCAGGATCGCCGTGACCACCAGCCCGGCCACTGGCACCCCGGTGCCGAGGCACCAGAACAGCAACATCCGCAGGTTGACCCCGCCGCTGAGCCGCCGCGCGGGCGAGGTGCCCGCCAAGGCCAAGGCCGCGTACGGCCGCAGGATGAATTCGCTCGCGAGGTAGGCGATCGCGCAGACGACCACTCCCGCGAACGCGACGACGAGCAGTTCGGTCAGCACGACCCGCGGCTGCACCAGTGCGGCCAGCGCGCCGAACACGACGGTCGCGACGCCCCACAGCACGGCTTGGACCAGCGTCAGGCGCAACGGCACCCGCAGGCTGGCGGCGCGTTCGGCGTCGGTCGGCGTCCGGCCTTCGGCCGCCCAGCGCAACGTCCGCAGCGCACCGCGGGTGCCCCACAACGCGCCCACGACGACGGCGGAGACCACGTAGACGGGGACCGCGATCGCGGTCACCCGGACGAGATCGCCGGACATGCCGGGAGCGGGCATGAGCAGCGCCGCCAGCCCGACCACGACCAGCGCGCCGATCACATTGGTCGCGATCAGCGTGCCGGTGAGCAGCCCTTGGACGCGGCGGCGCAGCACGGCCGTGTCCTGATCGAGCGGACCGAGCAGCCAGGAGCCGAACGGGCCTTGCCCGCGGCCCCGGACAGAGGAGTCGTTGTCTGGTCGCACCCGTTCCCGCCGTTCACCCGGTTTGAGTGAACGACTGTACACCGAACTCTTCGCGTTTCGTCCTCTGGATGCGGTCGTTGCGTGTGCAAGGACCGCATCCAGAGGACTGATCGCGGGGCGTCAGCCGACGTGGATACCCGGGCGCAGCGCCGGGTCACGCTCGCTGGTGCGGATGATCTCCCGGACCACCGGGGCGGTGTCCCCGTGCCCGAGGATCAGGTAGCGGAACAGATGCCCGAGCGGGTTGCCCTCGCTCCATTCGAAATGACACTGGGGCCGCACGCCGGTGTTGTCCCGCAAGGCGAGCAGGATGGCGGCGATCGAGTTCGGGACCGCGGGGCTTTCCGCGCGGAGCACGCGGAAACCCTCGATCTCGACACCGCGGACCTTCAGCACGTCGCTGAATCCGGACGGGTCGATGACGTCGATTTCGAGGAACAGGACGTCGGCGGCGCCCGGCACCGGGTTCAGGCCGCGCTGTTCGGCCTCCTTCGCCCGGTACTCGTCGCCGTCCCCGGCCTGGCGGCGGTTCGCGATGATGGTCAGCGCGCCGTCGTAAGCGATCGAGTCGGTGAGGAAACGGCGAGCGGGCTCGTCGAACTCGATGTGCTCCACCCGCAGTTCCGTGGTGCGGCTGACCCGCGAAACCAGCGAAACGACGATGATGCCGAGAATGAAGAACGCGGAAATGGTGAGACCGTCGGGCTTCTCGATGACGTTCTCCACCAAGGCGTAGATCAGGATCAGGGTCAGCACGGCGAACGCGATCGCGGCCTTGCGCTGACGCTTCTTCGCCGCGGAGATGGCCACGGCGACCGACGCGGACACCATCATCGCGAGGATCCCGGTGGCGTACGCCCCGGCCTGCGCGTTGACGTCGGCGTTGAAGATGATCGTCACGAGGATGCAGATCGCGGTGTAGACGAGCACCACCGGACGCACGGCGCGGGCCCAGTCCGGGGCCATCCCGTAGGCGGGCAGGTACCGCGGCACGATGTTGATCAGCCCGGCCATCGCCGACGCCCCGGCGAACCACAGGATCAGGATGCTGCTGATGTCGTAGGCGGTGCCGACCCACTCGCCGAGCAGTTCGTGCGCGAGGTACGCCAGCGCCCGGCCGTTCGCCTCGCCGCCCGGTTTGAACTTGTCCGCCGGGATCAGGACCGTGGTGACGAAACTGGTCGCGATCAGGTACACGGACATGATCAGCGCGGCGACGGTGAGCAGTTTGCGGGTGTTGCGGATCCGGTTCGCCAGCTTCTGCTCGGCGTTCTCGCCCTTGGCCGCGACGAGCGGCATCATGCTCACACCGGTCTCGAAACCGGACAATCCGAGCACCAGCAAGGGGAACGCCAGGATCGCCGGTCCGACGACACCGCCGAATCCGCCTCCGCCGGAGGTGAGCGCGTCGGTCCAGCGGTCGAGCGCGGCGGGCTCGGAGATCACCTCGCCGGCCCCGGCGACCACGACCACGGCGTTCAGCAGCAGGAACACCGCCACCAGCGGGATCGCGACCCCGACCGCCTCGCTGAACCCGAGCAGGAACACCCCGCCGAGGATCAGCAGCAGGATCACCGTGATCAGCACCGCGTGCCCGTGCAGGAAGGACGGCACGTGCGGGTTCTCCAGCGCGTGCACCGTGGCGTCGGCCGAGGACAGCGTGATGGTGATGATCCACGACGTCGCCACGAACCCGAGCAACACGAGGACGAACAGCTTGCCGCGCCAGAACGGCAGCAGGTTTTCGAGCATCGCGACCGACCCCTGGCCGTGCGGGCTCTCCTTCGCCACACGCCGGTACATCGGCAGCATGCCGAGCAGCGTGAGCGCGACGATCAGCAACGTCGCCAGCGGTGAGAGCGCGCCGGCGGCCAAGGCCGCGATGCCGGGCAAATACGACAAAGTGGAGAAGTAGTCCACGCCGGTGAGGCACATGACCTTCCACCACGACTGCGGGGTGGCGTGCTCCTCATGGCTTTCCGGCCCCACCGGCTGGACGCGGTGCTCCATCAGCCACCGGCCGACCTTGCTCGACGGCGCCGCCTGCCGGACCGGGCTGTCCACCCGTTCCGGAACGACGGATTCCGGTACCTCGGTCATGCCGTTTCCTCCCCGACTTTCGTGTGCGGGGCACAGCATGCCCGAACCGTTCAGTGGAACGGATCCGGCACGCCGTTCGATCAGCGGACGGTGCCGGAGCCCACCAGCGTGGTGGCGTCGAGTTCGGTGACACCCTCGGCGCTCAACGATTCGAGGTAGCGCTCGCGGACCCGCTCGACGACATCGGGTTCGAGACCGTCGACGATGCCCCGGAAGCCGGAACCGATGACCACCAGCCACGCCACTTCGGGCGTCATCGTCAGTCGCAGTTCGTTGACCTCGACGTCCACATCGGACAGACCCCGGCCGGAAAGCCATTCGGCGTACGGGCCGGCCTGGTTGATCCGGTCGATCAGGCCGGGCTCCCGCTCCGGCGGCGGTTCGGAATCGGTCACCGCGACCATAGCCCGCCCGGCATGACGACCGGCCGTCACCATGGCCCCTTCCCGCCAGATGGTGAACACCGCCCGCCCACCAGGACGGGCCCGGCTGATCAGCCGTTCGGTCCCGGCCGTCATGTCGGGGAAGAAGAAAATGCCGAGCGCGGACAACACGGCGTCGTAACCGCCGGTTTCCCAAGCCGTCGCGTCGGCTTCCCGCGCGCGCAACTGCGGCAGGTCCGCCGAGAGCCGGCGCAACTCGCCGATCATCGGGCCGGAAAGATCGATCGCGTCCACCAGGCCACCGGCCCCGACCGCCCGCGCCGCGGGAAGCGCCGAAGCCCCGGTGCCGCAGCAGGCGTCGAGGACCCGGGATCCTTCACCGAGCCCGGCGGCCGCCACCGTGGCCGCGCCGATCGGCTCCCACAGATGACGCCCCAGTGCGGTGAAATCGGCGGCGGCGGCGTCGAAAGCACGCTGCGTGCCCACCTTGCGAGAAGACATGCCGCGACGATATCCGTTTCCCGCCCCGCGCGTCGTGAGAAAGCACCTACGCCGATCGGAGGCCGGAGGGGCACCCGGCCGGCGGGCGATTCGCGGGCGGATCCGGCCCTAGCGTGGTCGTCATGAGGAAAATCCTGCTCGGCGCAGTCATCGTCCTGGGCATGATCGCCGCCCCGGCTTCCGCGAGCGCGCTGGAGACCAAGGAGTTCGTGGGCCACGGTGCCAGCAGGTTCGGCTTCGCGCTCCTCTATGCCCGCCAGGACGCCAGGGCCCAGGCGGATCGGGCCGGATTCAAGGACTGTGAGGAGTACGACAAGCTCGTCCTGTCTCCGTACGACGCGACGGTCTTCTGGCGCTGCACCCGCTGAGACCAATCCGGGGCGCCCCGGGCTCCGAATGTGGGACATGGACCAAGGAGACCTCGCCCCGGACTTCACCCTGCCCGACGACACCGGCAAGGACCGCACACTGTCGGACTTCCTGTCCACCGGCCCTGTCGTGCTGTTCTTCTATCCGGCCGCGATGACCGGTGGCTGCACCGCCGAAAGCTGCCACTTCCGCGACATGGCCGCGGAATTCGGGGAAGTCGGCGCCCACCGCGTCGGGATCAGCCCGGACGGCGTCACCAAACAGCGCGAATTCTCCAGTCTGCACGGCTTCGACTACCCGTTGCTGTCCGATGTGGACGGTGCTGTCGCGAAGCAGTTCGGCGTCTGGCGGCGGTTCAGCCCGCTGCACGCCAAGCGGCACACCTTCGTGATCGGCACCGACCGCAAGATCCTCGCGGTGATCAAGAGCGAGCTGAAGTTCGACGTCCACGCCGACAAGGCGCTCGCGGCCCTGCGGGAACGCATCTCCTCGTGAGCGGCCGCCCGGACCGACTCGGTACCTGCGCTTGCCCTCCCGCGGTACATGAAGGCCCCCTTCCTTGCGCCTGGCGCTAGGAAGGGGGCCTTCATGTACCCGGCGAGGCGTGAAGGTCGAGTTTCCTCGGCTGAGCCGCGTGAAGGGGGCCTTCACGCGCAGCCGCTGTGACTGTTGGTGCGCCTGGGGCGAACGTGGCGGTCCTGAAGCCCGTGCGAGAACAGGCGGCTACCGCCTACCCAGTGGCGTCCGCGGAGCAGAGATAGAGGTGGTGGGTCCCCTCGAAAAGTGCCCGCGAGCGGGCCTCGATGCCCTCGTCCCGGGCGGCGAGCGCGGAAGCGACGTCCTCCAGCCGCCGCGATCGCCGCAACTCCGGCATCAGCGTGCGCAGGGGCTCGACGCGGTATCCGGCCAGCCGCAGCTGGTGCACGATCCGCGCGTCCCGCACCTGCGACGGCGTGTACCGCCGCGTCCCCCGCGGATCGCGGTCGGGCACGACGAGCCGTTCCGCGTCCCAGTGCCGCAGCGTCGAGGGACGCACGCCGAGCGCCGACGCGAGTTCGGAAACGCTCATCGCGTCCGAGCCGCGCACGTCCTCGATCGGTTCGCGGGAGATCACCCGGACGGCTTCCCTGGTCTCTCGGAGGTCCGCGCGTTCGGCGTCGAGCCCGGCGTGGGCGGCGTCGAGCAGCGCGAGTACCTCGGGGAGCGGGTCCCGGTGCACGGCCTGGACGATCTTCTTGGCCTCGACAGGCCCTACGCCGGCGGCGAGCGCGCGATAGGCCAGCGCGGACCGGAGGTGGATCTCCCCGTAGTTCCGGTAGCCCGACGCCGTCCGCGTCGCCGCCGGGAGTACGCCGTCGCGTTCCAGGTTGCGCACCTGCTGGACGGAGTATCCCGCCCGCCTCGCGATCTCCGCAGTTTTGAGACTTGCCATCATCACTCCCACGAAAACCTCGTCGAACCCTCCACAAGCACTTTAATGCGACGCTTGAGCACATGACCACCGAAGAGATCATCGGCCTCATAGCGGGCCTCGACGGCGTCCTGGCCCTCACCCCCTCGGCAGGCGACGACTGGCCGGAGCTCAGCTGGGGCGACGCGTTCTTCTACTACTCCCCCGACGGCGTCGTCCCGACGAACGTCCAGCCCTTCGCGACGATCGTGACCAAGAACTACCCCGGCGACGAGACCTCGCGCCTGGACCGGCCGGACACGTTCCGCGTCAACATCCACGCCGGGAAGGAGGAGTTCGCCAAGCGGCTCGGCCGGGCGCCCCGGGAAGCGGCCGGAACCGACGTCGATCCCGGCGTCGAGGACACCGTGATCGCCCATCCCGTGTACGGGTCCGCCGGCTGGCTGGCGATCGTCAATCCGGGGTCGAAGACCGAAGCGGCCACCCGCGAACTGCTCGAGACGGCATACGGGCTGGCCCGCGCGCGGTACGAACGGCGGGCGGAATCCTCGCGCGATCAGTGAAACCCCAAAACTTGTATCGTGGGGCGAGTGGGCCGCAACCTCCGAACCGGCGAACGGCTGAGGCCGGTCGATCTGGCGCGTGAGCACGGTCTGTCCACACAGGCCGTCCGCAACTACGAGGCGGACGGCATCCTCCCCGCCGCCGAACGCAGCCCGCACGGCTACCGCACCTACACGTCACTGCACGCGCGAGCCTTGCGGGCCTTCCTGGCCCTGGTACCCGGACACGGCCACGCGACGGCGGTGTCGATCATGGCGGCGGTCAACCGGGGCGCGGTCGAGGAGGCGCTGCGGCTCGTCGACGAAAGCCACGCGCAGCTGCTCGAAGACCGCCGCACCCTCCAGGCCGTCACGGCCGCGCTCCGCGACCTCGAGCCCGTGCCGCAGGAGCGGGGCGACCTGTTCGTCGGCCCGCTGTCCCGGAAACTCGGCGTCCGGCCCGCCACCCTGCGCAAATGGGAACTCGCCGGCCTGCTCCGGCCCGAACGCGATCCGCGGACGGGTTATCGCGTCTACAGCGCGGCAGACGTCCGCGACGCCAAGCTGACCCATCAGCTCAGGCGGGGCGGCTATCTCCTGGAGCGGATCGCACCGCTGATCGAGCAGGTCCGGTCCGCCGGTGGCGTCGTGCCGCTCGAATCGACCTTGCGCGACTGGCATTCCCGGCTCTCGGCCCGAGGCCGCGCGATGCTGTCGGGCGCCGCCGCTCTCGACGCCTATCTCGACAGCACGAACGCTGACACTTTTGGGACAATGACACTTCCGCGCAATTGAAAGCGCAGGCAATTCGCGTTTTCCGCATACGAAAGTAGTACCGCGATCACGGAACCTACTTTCGGCGCTACGAAGGGATAGGCGCGCGCTCGTAACGTGCGTCACGTCGAGATGAACCGCCCGGTCCCTGCCTTTAGTACATATTCCGGCGGTTCGTCATTCCCTCCTTATCGAAGGAATTCGCATGCGTATTCGCGGACCCGTCATGCTCACTCTGCTGAGTGTCTGTGCCGGAATCGGTGCCTTGGCCGTCCCGGCGACCGCCGCACCGGCCAACGCTTACGACCAGACGATGCTGGAGACCCTCGCCGCCCAGCTCCGGGTCAGCCCGCTGCAGGCCGCGCAGAAGCTGGACCATGAGAAGAACCTGATCTCGTCGCTGGAGAGCATCAGAACGCGGGGCCTGCACACCGACGGCGCGTACTTCGACGACGCCGGCGCCCTCGTGGTGAACGCCGCCGACGCCGGGTCCGCCCAGGCGATCCGGTCGGCCGGGCTGACGCCGCGTGTCGGCGCCCGCGGCGAGAACGCGCTGAACACCCTGGCCGACACCGTCGGCAAGGTGATCGGCGGCGATGTCGGCCAGGTGCAGTCGTGGGGTCCGGAACTCGCGGCCGACCAGGTCGTCGTCACCGTGCAGCCGGGTGCCGACGGCGCCCTCGTCCGGCGGCTTTCGGCGCTGCCCGGCGTCGCCGTCCGGACCGGTGTCGCCAACGGCAACACCACCCAGGCCGATGTCATCCCCGGCCAGATCATGGACCTCGACCCGGGCACCAACTGCTCGCTCGGCTTCCCCGGCACCACCAGTGACGGCGACAACGTGCTGCTCACCGCCGGGCACTGCGTCGAGGGCAACCCGGACATCCTGAACCGCAACGGCGTCCACATCGGACGCGGTGTCGCCACCGAGTTCCCGTCGGTCGACATGGGCCTGATGGACATCGACGACGAGGACACCGGCCGCGGCTACGTGGACACCCGCAAGGGCACCACGGTGAACATCACCGGCAGCTCGAAGGCCCCGGTCGGCACCACGCTGTGCAAGGCGGGCAACACCACCGGCTGGACCTGCGGCAAGATCACCGCCTACAACCAGACCGTGCGCTACAGCGGGGAAAGCGTCGCCACCACCGGGCTGGCCAAGTCGACCG
The DNA here is from genome assembly GCF_001995215.1 of Amycolatopsis azurea DSM 43854. GTDB lineage: Bacteria > Actinomycetota > Actinomycetes > Mycobacteriales > Pseudonocardiaceae > Amycolatopsis > Amycolatopsis azurea. The sequence continues at coordinate 195,799 of NZ_MUXN01000011.1, read as the reverse complement.
TCTGCACCGAAGGCGGGGACAGCGGCGGCGCCTACATCGCGGGCAACACCGCGCAGGGCATGACCTCCGGCGGTCCCAACGACGGCCACGACTGCGGCTGGAACCAGGGTTCCAACGCGACCGGCTCGTACTCCTACTACCAGCCCGTCGTGGACGCGGCGAACAACTACGGGGTCACGCTGACCCGTTCCTGACACGGGAACAGTCGTGAGTGGTAAGTGCCGTTAGAACGACACTTACCACTCACGACCACCGCGACCCACCGCCTGCCCGCCACCTCCGGTTGCCTGCTTCGCGCGCGCCCCCGCGAACGGTCGTCACGCCGGGGACGCGATCCCGCGGAACGCGTTGTGAAAGCCACTTTCGCAACCTTGAGGGTTGCGAAAGTGGCTTTCACAACGCTGTCTCCCGTCAGACCACCCGGACCAATGCCTAAGCGCTCAGGATCTGCTCCCGCAGGATGTCCGCGTGGCCGCCGTGCTGGGCGAGCTCGCGCAGCATGTGCAGGTACACCCAGCGCAACGGAAGCGGGCCGCGCCGGTTGCCGCGGACCAGGTCGTCCAGTTCGAGGTTCGACGCCGCCTCGCGTGACGCCTCGCAGGTTTCGCGGTACGCCTGCCGCACGGAGGCGATCGTGTCCTCTTCGTCGAGGACGAACGATTCGTCCGGCGTGTCGGGGATCCCGATCTCGGCGCGCGAGCGGCAGGTGACGGCCTCGTCGAACCACACCTTCTCCACGAAGGTCGCGTGCTTCACGAGCCCGAGCAGGGTCGTCCGGGAGGGCACGAGCGACCGCCGCGCCTGTTCCTCGGTCAGTCCCTCCAGGCAGGAGTCGAGGACGCGGCGATGCTCGTCGAGGAACACGTCGAACTGTTCGCGGAGGGGACGGTTGAGGACGTCCAAAGTGGGCATGGAAGGTGAGGACACGAGCGAAGCATGGCAAGACCGTCGAGCACCGGCAACCTACTTCAGGAACCCGACCAGCTCCGCGCTCACGAACTCCGGATTCTCCTCGGCCAGCCAATGCCCGGCCCGCGGCACGTCGACGGCGCGGGCGAGATCGGCGACGCGGGGCGCCAGCGTGGCCTTCTGCGGTTCGAGGAGTCCTTCGGCGGTCATCAGCAGAGTGGGCGTGGTGATGGGCTTCGCGCCGACGTTCGCAGCCGCGTCCTGGCCGAGTGTGCGGTAGAGCTCGAAGCCGCCGTGCAGGACCTCCGGCCTGGTGTAGGTGCGGGCGTACTCGTCGATCTCGGCGTCGTCGAAGGGCGGCGGCGCCCCGGGCCCGCCGAAGGCCGTTCCCGAGTAGGCGACCTGGGGATAGAACAGGGAGAGATACTCGCGGACGTCGTCGCCGACGACGGCTTCGGGAACCGTCTTCTGCGAGTGGAAGGCGATGTGCCAGCTCAGGTTCCGGTAGGCCGTCGCGTCGAGCGCGGGACCCGGTAGCGGAAGGTCGAGATAGGCGAGTTTGGCGATATCGCCGGGGAACTGCGCGGCGTACTGGAACGCGACGGCGGCGCCGAGATCGTGTCCGGCGATCCGGGCGTCGCGCAGGCCCAGCTTTCCGGCGACGAGCCCGTGCACGTAGCGGGCGAGGGTCGCTTTGTCGTAGCCGGGCGGAGATCCGGTGCTGTCGCCGAGTCCGGGAAGGTCGAGCGCGTACACCGTGAAGTGTTCGGCCAGCGCGGGCATGACGCGGTGCCAGCCGTACCAGGTCTGCGGCCAGCCGTGCAGCAGGACGAGCGGCGCTCCCTTCCCGCCGGTGACGTAGTGCATCTTCACCCCGTCGACGTCGGCGAACTCGTGCCGGAACGTTTGCGCGAAAGCCGGGTCGCCGCGGGTGACGTTCTCGTAGGCCGGGGCGGACGGCGGTGACGCGCAGGCCGTCAGCAGGGCGAGGGCCGCGACGAACGCGGCGGCTCGGTGGAACATGGAGATCTCCCTTTCAGCGCCCGGTGGCGCCGTCGATCAGTTCGCGCAGGATGTCGGCGTGTCCCGCGTGCCGTGCGGTTTCTTCGATCAGGTGGGTCAGCGTCCAGCGCCGTGATCCCCGGCGGGGCCCCTTCGCGGCGAGGTCGTCCCAGGACGCGATCTCGGCGTTCGCTTCGTCGATGGTTTCCTGGTAGGCGGCGAGAATCGACGCCGTCGTGTCGCCGGTGGCCGGATGGAACGTCGCTTTCCAGTCGGCGACGTGGTGCCCGAGCAGCCAGTGCCGTTCCACCTGCGTCAGGTGCTTGACCAGGCCCAGCAGGTTCGTGCCGGAGGGCACGCCGGGGGTCCGTGCCAGGTCCGCCGGCACCCCGTCGGCCTTGGCCACCACAGCGGAGCGCAGGTAGTCGAGGAAACCGGCGAGCACGTCCTTCTCACCTGCTCCGGTGGAAGGTGGCCCGGCGTCGCGTTTGCGGCTCACCGCTCTGCCCGCCGGAGCACCAGGATGTGGTCGACGACGGTCGCGGTCTCACCCGCCGGGCCGGTGGCCTCCCGTTCGTCGGCGTCCGCACGGTCGATCGACCATTCCGCCGGGTCGAGTCCGAGCCCGGCCGCCACTTCGAGCGGAGTGGGGAATCGGGCGTCCTGGTCCCACGACCACGGTGCGGCGGAGCCGTGATCGACGACGATCAGCCGTCCGCCGGGTTTCACGGCGTTCGCGGCGGTCCGCAGCACGCGGGCCCGGTCCAGTGCGAACGGCGTGTGGAAGTACAGCGCGGACACCAGGTCGAAGGTGCCGCCGGGGAAGTCTTCGGCCAGGTCGACGCGGAGCGCCGTGATCGGCTCGCCGCGTGTCCGCAGCGAGCGCACGGCAGCGCCGGAGATGTCGACAGCGGTCACCCGCCAGCCTCGGCCTGCCAGCCAGAGCGCGTCTCCCCCGCCACCGCAGCCGAGATCGAGCGCCGTGCCCGGGGTCAGCGGGCCGGCGATCTCGGCCAGTCTCGTGTTCACCTTCGGCGTTCCGGCCGATCGCCGTTCGTGGAGCCCGTCCCAGAATTCCGTCGCGTTCATGGTCACCACCTTCGCCTCGGACACGGCGAGTTGGCACGAAAACTTGCCGACCTGGCAAGATCGACGGCATGGACGAGACGGACGAGGTGCTGGACGCCGTCGGCCCCCGGTTACGCGCCCTGCGCAAGCACCGGGGCCTGACCCTGGCCGAGTTGTCGGCGTCGACCGGGATCTCGGAAAGCACCTTGTCGCGGCTGGAAAGCGGCGGGCGCCGCCCCACGCTGGAACTGCTGCTGCCGTTGGCCCGCGTGCACGGCGTGCCGCTCGACGACCTCGTCGGCGCGCCCCGCACCGGCGACCCGCGGATCCATCTGCGGCCGATTCACCGCCACGGCATGACCTTCTTGCCGCTCACCCGGCGCGCCGGTGGCGTGCAGGCGTTCAAGATGCTGATCCCCGGCCGCGACGAACCGGCGGAACCCACGCCGCAGACCCACGGCGGCTACGAATGGGTGTACGTCCTCAATGGACGGTTGAGGCTGGTGGTCGGCGACCGGGACCTGGTCCTGCCGCCCGGTGAGGCCGCCGAGTTCGACACCGCGCTGCCGCATTGGCTCGGTTCCGCCGACGGGCACGCCGTCGAGACCTTGGTCCTTTTCGGACCGCAGGGTGAACGCGCTCATATCCGCCCTCGTTAAAGCCAATCGTGTTCGCGGGCGTACCGGGCCGCCTCGTGCCGGGTCTGGGTCTGCGTCTTCTGCATGGCGTTCGAGAGGTAGTTCCGCACCGTGCCCTGCGCGAGGTGGAGCTGGCCGGCGATCTCGGCGACGGAGTAGCCCTCGCCGGTCACCCGCAGCACTTCCAGCTCCCGCTCGGTGAGCGGGCAGTCGTCGACGACGGCGAGCGCGGAGACGTCCGGGTCGATCCAGCGTTTGCCCTGGTGCAGGGCGGCGATGACGGACGTGATGTGCGACGGTTCGGCCGCCTTGCTGACGAAGCCCTGGACACCGAGTTTGAGGGCTTTGCGCAGCACCCCGGGTTTCGCGTGCCGGGTCAGCATGAGGATGACCTGGTTCGGCCTGGTGCGGCGGATCTCCGCGACCGCGCCGAGCCCGTCCACACCGGGCATTTCGAGGTCGATGACGAGGACGTCGGGCTCGTGCCGCAGGGTGGCCTCGACGGCCTCCTCGCCGTTCTCCGCTTCCGCCAGGACGGTGATCTCGCCCTCGAGCGGGAGCAGCGCGGCCATCGCCTTGCGGAGGAGGGCTTCGTCGTCGGCGAGCACCACCGTGGTCATCGCTTCCCCAGTACTTCGGAACGCCTGCCCGGGAAGGACGCGGCCGTCACGAACTGTCCGTCTTCCTGTTCCACCGTCAGTTCGCCGCCGTCGGCGACGACACGTTGTTCGAGCGCGGCCAGCCCGCGCAGTTCCGGCAGCGGTGCGCGCTGGGCGCCGTCGTTGACGATGCTGATGCTCCATTCCGACAGGGTGATCCGCACCCGGGTCGCCTGCGCGTGGCGCAGGATGTTGGTCGTGGTCTCGCGCAGGACCTGGCCGAGCAGCCTGCCCGCCTCCGAGTCGACGTCCGCCTCCCGGTTTACGCGCACGCGGATCCCCGCGGCCTCGAACAGGTTCCTCGCGTTCTCCAGTTCGGCGGAGAGGTTGAGCTCACGCTGGGCATAGGCGAGTTCCTTCGTCTGGGTGATCGTGTCGGCCACGAGCGCGTGGATCTCCCCCAGTTCCTGTTTGGCCCGCTCGGCGTCGATGTCCACCAGTTTCTTGGCGAGCGCGGTCTTCAGCTTCACCACGTGCAGCGTGTGGCCCTGGATGTCGTGGAGATCGCTGGCGAACCGGACGCGTTCGCGGATCACGGCGAGTTCCGCCTCCCGTTCGCGCGACTCTTCGAGTTCCTCGACGACGTCGTAGAACCGCTTGTTGGGGAACATGAGGCCGACCACGATCGCGGTGATCCCGGCGGGGACGAAGACGAACCGGATCAGCTCTCCGGAGACGTCGTCGTGGGCGACGAGCAGCCTCAGCGCACCCACCCCCGCGACGTACGCGGGGAGCGCGAAAGCGGCAGCGATCCGGTGCCGGGGCAACTGGGGAACGACGAAGGAACCCACGAGCAGGATTCCGAAGAACGCCGAACCACCGCCGACCACCAGTACGGAGAACGGCCACACGGCCGCGGTGACGGCCAGGCACGGGATCGCGACCCGCATGACCTCGCCCGACGCCCAGCGCACGAAGGCGACCCCGGCCGCCAGCACACTCACGCTCAAGATGACCGCGTGCCACCAGGTCCGCGCGTCCGAAGCCACCACGATCACCCCGGCGACGGCGAACAGCGGGAGGAACATGGTGAGGTTGAGCCTGCGCAGCTTTCCTCGTGCCGGCTCGGTGTCCACATCAGACATGGTCCCAGTATCGGCCCTCCGCCACGACCGGCAACAGTGACACCACGTCATGGGTTCATCATGACGTGGCCGCACTGGCCGGTACGGGCGCGAGCGGTTGAGATCAAGGCATGACTTCGACAGCAGTGATCGACGTGGACCGGTTGAACCTGAAGTACGGCGACTTCCATGCCGTGAAGGATCTGTCCTTCCAGGTGGGGCGGGGCGAGTTCTATGCCCTGCTCGGCACAAACGGGGCCGGGAAGACCTCGACCCTGGAAACCCTTGAGGGACACCGAAACCCGACCTCGGGCACGGTGCGGGTGCTGGGGAAGAGTCCTCGGGACCGCGCCGCCGTCCGGCCCAAGATGGGCATCATGTTGCAGGAGAGCGGCTTCTCACCGGACCTGACGGTGAAGGAGTCGATCCACCTGATCGGGGCGCTGACCCGGCGCACCGACCGGCTCGAACGCGTGCTCGGCGTCGTGGATCTGACCCGCAAAGCCACCACCAAGGTGTCACAACTTTCCGGTGGCGAAAAGCGGCGGCTCGACTTCGCGACCGCGGTGTACGGCTCGCCGGAGCTGGTGTTCCTCGACGAGCCGACGACCGGTCTGGACATCCAATCGCGGGACGCGCTGTGGGACGCCGTCGACAAGTTGCGCGAGGACGGTTCCACGATCGTGCTCACCACGCATTACCTGGAAGAGGCGCAGCAGCGCGCCGACCGCATCGGCCTGATGCACCGGGGGACCTTCCACCAGGAGGGCACGGTCTCCGAGCTGACGCGGACGCTGCCCGCGGTGATCCGGTTCACCCTCCCGCTCTCGGCTCCCGCGCTGCCGTTGCAGGGCAGGCGTGAACACGACGGGAAGTTCGTCATCGAGACCTTCGGTCTGCAGAAGGACCTGCACCTCCTGCTGCGGTGGGCACAGGACAACGCGATCGAGCTGCTGGACCTCGAAGCGGGCCCGACCCGGCTCGACGACGTGTTCCGCGCCATCGACAACGACTAGACCTCTCACTCCACAAAGGACTCAAACCATGCTCTCCATAGCCCGCAGTGAACTGATCCAGATCTTCCGGAACCGCTCGGTCCTGATCACCAGTTTCGTGATGCCCCTCGCCATCTCCGCGTTCTTCGTCTACCAGCACGATCTCTTCGCCAAGATCGGCAGCCTCGGCTACGTCGCGGCGATCGTGATGTTCACCGTATGCGCGTTCGGCCTCTACACCAGCTCGGTGACCACGCTGGCCTCGCGACGGCAGAACCTGTTCCTCAAGCGGCTGCGCTCCACCGCGGCCGGTGACTCGTCCATCCTGATCGGGCTCGTGCTGCCCGTCACCGTCATCTCACTCGTCCAGGTGGCCGTGATCATGATCGTGCTGGGCGTGGTCGCCGGAACACCCGCGAACGTCGCCCTGCTGGTGGTGGCCGTGCTCGCCACCGTCGCCATGATGATCGGTCTCGGCCTGGCCACCGCCGGCCTGACCAACTCCCCCGAGCACGCCCAGGTCACCACCCTGCCGGTCAGCCTCGGTGTCATCGCCGTGGCCAGCTGGGTCGGCCTCTCCGGCACCGACGACCTGGCGCTGCTCAAGCGGCTGCTGCCCGGGGGCTCGGCCACCGAACTCGCCGTCAACGCCTGGAACGGCGGCGTCGCCGTCGGCGATTCGCTGCTCCTGCTCGCCCCGACGCTGGCGTGGGTATTCGTCGCCGTCGTCCTGGCTTCCCGGATGTTCCGCTGGGAACCGCGCCGCTGACCATCCGAAGTGGACTCTTCCGGGCCTGGTCACCGGCGAGCGGTCGCCTCGCGATCTCGACCGTCGGGCACTGGGCTCGTGAGCGGTTCACCGGCCCGCTTCTTCGGAGCTTTGCGGCGGTCCAGCACGAAGTCCGCGAGCACCAGCAGGAGCAGCGGACCCAACCAGGGCCCGATGCCCAGGGCGCTGTACTTCATGAGGACCTCGCTGCCGCCGAAGGTGGTGTCGATCTGCGGCGTCAGCGCGATCGTGGCCACGATGTTGATCACCCGGCTCAGCACGATCGACATCGCGAGCGCGAAGCTGCGGGACATCCACCGGCGGTGATCGGCGAACCGGCGCCGGCGCGCCATGTGCAGTCCGATGACCGTGACCGCGATCCACAGCACCGAGCCGACCAGGTTGGCCACCCGCACGGACGGGCCCACTGCGGTGTGCCAGCCGATGTACAGCCCCACCACCCCGGCGGGGAGGGCTCCGGCGAAGACGTAGATCCGCCCGGTGATCCGGTGTCCGCGCCGGTACTTGGCCCGGAACGCGGGCCAGACCTGGAAGCAGGCGGTCACCATGGCGACCGTGCCGAAGAGCACGTGCGCGACGAGCATCGGGTAGTAGAGGTCGTTGCCCGGCGGCGGTTCGAGCCGCGACCGGGCCGGGTCGAAGGTCAGGTATGGCGGCACGGAGAAGACCAGGAAAATGCCCGCCACCAGCATCAACGGCACTATCCAGGGGCGCCGCCACCAGCGGGGCGCGGTCGACGAGGTCATGGTGATCCGTTCGGGAGGAGACGTTCAGAAACTATGTACACCATACACATGAATGTACGTCATACAGAGTTTTAGGATGAGCAGATGGCGACACGTGACAACAAGGGCCCGGATCTCCAGCGCAGCCTCGCGTTGCTGTGGGCGGGGCGCACTCCCGGCAGGCGCGGGCCGCGGGCCCAGCTCACCGTGGATCGCATCGCGCGGGCCGCGATCCAGGTCGCGGACACCGACGGCCTGGACGCGCTCTCCATGCAGCGGGTCGCCACCGAGCTCGGCTACTCGACGATGTCGATCTACAACCACATCGCGAGCAAGGACCTGCTCCTGGAGGTGATGGCCGACGTCGCGGCCGCGAAACCACCCGAACTCGACGACGCGGCGGACTTCCGCGAGGCCGTCCATCGGTGGGTCGGCGCTCTCTGGGCGGGCTTCCGGGAACGTCCCTGGCTGCTGCGCGTCCCGCTCGACCACTCCCCGATCGGTCCCAACCACCTCGCCTGGATGGACCGCCTGCTCCGCCCCCTGCTCAAAGCCGGGCTCGCCCCCGCCGAGGCGAGGGCCGCCGCCCTGCACCTGACCGCCGTCGTCCGCGGCACGGCGCAGATCAGCCTGGACATGGACAGCGCGTACAAGACCGACGGCGGGCTCCCGCACACCGAAACCGAACTGTCGCGGGCACTGACGGACCTCGTCGACCCCGAGAACTACCCGGCGCTGGCGGCCGTCCACGCGGCGGAAGCCACTGTCCACTCAGGACGAAAGGAGGCCGTGGACGGGGCGCTGCCCGCCGAACTCGGCTTCGGGGTGGACCGGTTCCTGGACGGCATCGACGCCTGGGTCACGAAGCGGGCCTGACCCCGCGGGTCAAGTGGGTCGTGAGTGGCGATTCGGGCTAGGGCTGACCATGTCGTGCTCGGCTGTTCGTGCGTCGGTCCGGGAGGTGAGTGTCTCGTGCGCCTCGCCCGGGACGCTCAACGTCTCATGCGTGGCGCTCGCGACCTCGACACGCGTCGAGGCCCGGTCACGAGCGTGTCGTCCCTCCAATCACCCGTGTCGTCCGTCTGATCACCCGTGCCGTCCGACCAGTCACGCGGCGGTGAGGCGTCGATGAGCGTGGTCGTGAGTGGTGATTCGGTTCTCTGGAGCGGTAAGGCATACGTGCCAAACGGCTCTCTGCCAGGCCCCCGCGAAGCCCCCAATGCCACATTCGGGACGCTCAGCGTCCCCAATGCCACATTGGGGACATCAGCCCTGAGCCGTGACGCAAAGCGCCCCGGGCCGGAACCGGGCAAGCGGTTCCGGCCCGGGCGACCCCCAGTCTCACTCAGGCTCAGCGGTCACGTTCCTTGGCGAACAAGGACTTCGACCAGAGGTACCCGACCGTCGAGAGCACGACGCACCAGCCGACCGCGAACCAGCCGCTGTCGCCGATCGGGGTGCCGAGCAGCAGTCCCCGGATGGTCTCGATGACCGGTGTGAACGGCTGGTAGTCGGCGAACCAGCGCAGCCAGGCGGGCATGGAGTCCGTCGGCACGAACCCGCTGCCGAGGAACGGCAGCAGCATGAAGATCATAGGTGTGTTGCTGGCCGTCTCCACGCTCTTCGCCGCCAGGCCCAGCGCCACCGAAAGCCAGGTGAGCGCGATGGTCAGCAGCAACAGCACGCCGACCACGGCGAACCACTCGCCGACGCCGGCCGTCGGCGAGAAGCCGACGAGCAGCGTGACCCCGAAGACCACGGCGAGGGCGAACGCCGTCTGGATGAACGCGCCGATGACGTGCCCGGTCAGGACCGAGGCCTTGCTGATCGCCATCGTGCGGAACCGGGCGATGATGCCCTCGGTCATGTCCGTCGCCACGGAGATCGCGGTGCCGAGTGCGGCACTGCACACGGTCACGAGCAGGATGGCGGGCGTGACGTAGCCGACGTACTCGGCTCTGCCGCCCCCACCGCCGAGCCCGTTCCCGAGCGTCCCGCCGAAGACGTAGACGAACAGCAGCAGGAACACGATCGGCTGGCCGATCAGCATGATGGTGAGTGACGGATACCGTTGCATGTGCCGGATGTTGCGGCGCAGCATGGTCGCCGAGTCGCGCATCGAAAGGGACAGGGTGCTCATCGGGCCATCTCCTTGGTCGCTTCGGTCCGGTGACCGGTGAGGCTGAGGAACACGTCGTCGAGGTCCGGGGTGTGCACGGTGAGGCTGTCGACGGCGACCGCCTCGGCGTCGAGCCGGTCCAGCACCGCGCGGAGGGCGGTGACGGTGCCGTCGGTCGGCACGCGGAGCACCAGGGCCTCTTCGTCCGAAGTGGACACTCGAAGCGCACGGGTCGCGTCGCGCAACGCGATGGTGTCGGGGAACTTCAGCTGCATGTGCCCGCCGGGCACGCGCCGCTTCAGTTCGTCGGGTGTGCCCAGCGCGACGATCCGGCCGCCGTCGAGTACCGCGACGCGGTCGGCGAGCTGATCGGCCTCCTCCAGGTACTGCGTGGTGAGGAAGATCGTCACCCCACTGTGGACGAGGTCCCGGATGATCTCCCACATCGTGCGGCGGCTGCGCGGGTCGAGACCGGTGGTCGGTTCGTCGAGGAAGATGACCTTGGGATCGCCGATCAGCGTCATCGCCAGATCGAGCTTGCGGCGCATGCCACCCGAGAAGGTGGCCGGCGTCTTCTTGGCGGCGTCGGTCAGTTCGAACCGCTCCAGGAGTTCGGCGGCACGCTTGCGCCCCGCGCGGCGTGGCAGATGGTGCAGATCCGCCATGAGGAACAGGTTCTCCTCACCGGTGAGCAGGTTGTCGACGGCGGAGAACTGGCCGGTGACGCCGATGGCGGCGCGGACGCCGTCCGGATCGGTGGCCAGGTCGGCTCCCGCGACGGTCGCGCCACCGGCGTCCGGACCGACCAAAGTGGACAGGATGTTGACCGTGGTGGTCTTGCCCGCGCCGTTCGGGCCGAGCAGCGAGAAGACGGTGCCGGTCGGGACGTGCAGGTCGATACCGTCCAGGACGACCTTGTCGCCGTAGGACTTGCGCAGTCCGGTCGCGGAGATTGCCGGGTGTCTCATGTGGATTCCCCTGGGGTGTGAGAAGTCGCGGATCAGGAACGGTGAACGATGATGTCGCCGACGGCGGTCCCGGCGTGGACTTCGAGCTTGTCGGTCGTGTCACCGGGCGCGCCGGCGGCGGTCATGTCGTTGATGACGCGGCCGAAGCGGGTGTTCACGTCGAGCCAGGCCGCGCTGCCCTCGCGGACGCCGACCTCGATGCTCCCCATCGACGTGTCGAGGGTGAGCGTGCCCCTGGCCGCGTCGAGCACGCGGACGGAACCGTTGGCGGTCTTGGCTTCGACACCGCTCTCGGCCTTGTCGACGGTGATGTCTCCGTTGGCCGAGCGGAGGCGGATCGAGTCACCGGCCGTCCCGATCGTGGTGGATCCGTTGGAGTTCTTGACCACCGCGGTGCCCGTGATCGTGCCGACCTCCACCCGGCCGGAACTCGTGCTGATGTCGGCGTCGCCGTCGACGTGCCCGACGACGATGCTCCCGGACGCGGAGCGCAGTTTCACCTCGCCGGCGTGGTCGAGCCGGATGTGCCCGGTCCCGGACTTGTAGCTGCACGAACCGATCCGCCCGGTCACCGTCAGATCGCCGAGGCCGGTGCTCCCCTGCACCCGGGAGCCGGCGGGCAGTTCGATGGTCACGTCGATCGACCTCGTCCGGTGGGAGAAGTCGAGCAGGCGCATCTTCGGCGCGCGGACCGTCAGCGTGCCGCCGGAGAACTCGACGACGGTCCGCTTGGCGGCCGCGACGTCGGAGTCGTTGTTCGCGTCCATCGGAGCGACTTCGACGACCGTTTCGGCGCGGTCCCCGGCGACGATGCGGACGGTGCCGACGACCGGTTCGAGGTCGGCGACGATGGGTTCCGGAGTGGCGAAAGAAGGCATGGTTGTCCCCTGAAAGGTGGTGTGTTGGGTGTTTGTGCTGGTCTGCGGGGTCTAGGCCCTAGCTGACCCAGCCGGTGTACCGCTGCGTGCCGGGAAGACCGCCGCCCGGCGTGCCGTGCGGAGTGGCCGGTTCCGACGGTCGCAACGCGGCGGACGCGGCCCGCACGAGCCACGCGTTGACCGAACGGCCCTGCGCGGCCGCGGCCTCCTCGACTCGTGCCTTGAGCTGTTCCGGCAACCGGAAGTTGATGCGGGCCGTGGCCCCTTCCTCGTCCGGAATCGGGGGCAGTGGCGGCATCGGCGGCGCCGGAGGCTCCGGCACCGATGCCGCCCCGGGCCCGGCCTGGCCGACCGCGGGAAGCGTGACGGCGAAGCTGGCTTCCCCGGCACGAAGCCGGACCTCGACCGAACCGGGCGCGAGGTCCCGGGTGATCTCGTCCGACGCGGCGGACAACGCGTCCAGCAGCGCGAGACGGATGGCCGACGCGAGCGGCGCGGTCAGTCGTTCGGCGAGAGCGCTCGCCTCGGCTCCCCCCGCCTCGGCGGCGACGGCGAGCTCCCGGCGAACGTTGTCCACAAAGGGCGTCAAATCCATGATGCCATCATGGCACCACGATGGTGCCATTGCAAGGACAAAGTGGTGCCAAGCGGCGCCAAAGTGGCGTTTGCACAGCTCGAAGGCACTTTATTCGAATCATCGGACCAGCGGATGCCCCTTCGGCCAGTCTCGGCTGGCGGGGGAAGCAGGACACGGCCGAACGCGTTGCCGGGCCGTTCGCGGCGGGCGAGAATCGCCACGAGCCGCGCGGAAGAGGGAGCGACCCACCGTCGGGTGTGGGGGTCACCCAGGCGGGCCGCTACCCGATCTCCACCGTACAAGAGGTCGGCGCGCTCGCGCGGGCAACGCTTTTTGTCCTTGCGGCTCTTGACAAACCGAAGATCCACAGTGGACTGAATGGCGTCCGCGGCAGAAGAGGAACACATGCAAGCAGTTCGGGTGAGGGTCTGCGCCCTGGACCCCATCACGAAGGCCGGAATGGCCGACCTCCTCGACACCCGGGCGGCCGTGCGCGTGGTCGATGACCGGACACGGGAAGAAACGGACGTCGTCGTCGCCGCCTTCGAACGGTTTTCGCCCGACGCGGTCACCGCGTTGCGTGCGGTCACCGCCGAACTCGGCAAGCCGATCGTGCTGGTGACCGACCGGATCGAGGAGGGCGGGCTCGCGGCCGCCGTGGCGTGCCGGGTGGTCGCCATCCTGCCGAGGTCCGCGGCGACCGACGCGCGCGTGGCCGACAGCGTCCGCGTCGCCGCGTCGGGAAGCGCGACCCCGCCCCCCGATCTGCTCGACCGGCTGGCCGAACACGCCGAGCGGCTCCACCGCGAGATGCTCGCGCCGAGCGGGCCCGCCGGTGCCGCGCTCTCCTCGCGGGAGATCGACGTCCTGCGCCTGATGGCCGACGGGCTCGACACGGGTGAGATCGCCACCGAACTCTCCTATTCGGAACGCACGGTGAAGAACATCATCTACGCCGTCACCGACCGGCTACGGCTGCGGAACCGGTCGCACGCCGTGGCTTACGCGATCCGTGAGGGAGTCATCTGAAGGCGGTCGTCAGATGAGGCCTTCGCGGAGCGCGTAGGCGACGACGTGCGTGCGGTTGCGCAGACCGAACCGGCTGAGCAGACCGTGCAGGATGTTCTTCACGGTCCGGTCGGAGTAGGCCACCCGCCGGGCGATCTCGCCGGTGTCGAAGCCGTCCGCGAGCAGCCGGAGCACTTCGGTCTCCCGCGGCGAAAGGCCGCTGAGGGTCAGCTCGCGCGGCTCGAGAACTTCCTTGTGCAGCCGCGAAATCCCGCGCAGCAGGCTGCCGAGCTGATCGGCGGGCAGATCACCCCGGCCCGCGTGGGCGTCGGTGACGGCGCGCCGCAGCCGTGCGGGCGTGGCCTCGGCGCGGTCGACGACGACGGCGAGCCCGCGTTCCACCGCGGCCCACAGTTCCGCCTGATTGGGCTGATCCGCGACCAGCACCAGCCGGGCCGGTCCGGCCGGGATCCGGCGCGGTTCGGTTCCCGCGACCGCGACGAGGACGTCGGCCTGCTCCGGATCGTCCCGCAGGATGATGCCGGGGCCGTCGCCGAGCGCGCTGCGCAGGCCCGCCCGGACGAGCGGGTCACCGGCGTGCACGGCGACCCGGATCTCCCCGCGTTCCTGGGTCCTGGCCATCGGCCGGACGGGTGTCGTCATGGTCGTCGACATGCTTTCCAGGTAACCGGCCCCGGAGAAGGCGGGACAAGCGGAACCAGGGGGCAGCTTTTCCTCGGCCGAAGCCTGCCGGTTGAATGGACAGCGGTGGAACCGGTGGAAGCGCCTGAGACGCGGTCGGTGTTCGGCAAGCTGTTGCTCGAACACCGCCGGGCCGCGGGCTGGACACAGGGGCGGCTGGCCGAGGCTTCGGGGATCAGCGTCCGGGCCCTGCGCGAGCTGGAACGCGGCCGCGCGCGAGCCGCCCAGCAGCGCTCCGCCGAAGTGCTGGCGGACGCGCTCGGCCTGACCGGCCGCGACCGGGAGTTCTTCCTGACCGTCGCCAAACAGGGACGACGCCGGAATCCGGCGCTGGCCGCGCAGGTCGCGGCGACCTGCGCGCTGCCCGCGCCGCTGGCGGATCTGTCCGGCAGGGAAAGCGAACTGGAGCAGCTGTCCGCCAAGGTCGCCGAAGGTGGCGGCGTGATCGCGATCGTCGGGCAGGCCGGGGTCGGGAAGACCGCGCTCGCGGTGACCGCGGCGGACCGGTGGCGCCCGGATTTCCCGGACGGCGGCTACGCGGTGGACCTGCGCGGGATGGACGACGAACCGCTGAGCGCCGGGGCCGCGCTCGATCGGCTGCTGCGCGCGCTGGACGTCGCGCCGGGGCAGGTCCCCGCCGCCGAAAGCGAACGGTCGGCGTTGCTGCGGATGCTGCTCGCAGACCGGAAAGTGCTGCTGCTGCTCGACAACGCCGCCGACGAGGCGCAGGTCCGGCCGCTGCTGGCCGCCGGGCCGGACAGTCTCACCCTGATCACCTGCCGTCGCACGCTCGCCGGCCTCGAAGGCGCCCGCTGGCTGGGGCTCGAACCGCTTTCCGACGGCGGCGCGACCGGGCTGCTCGCCAAGATCGTCGGCGCCGACCGGGTGCGCGCGGAACCGGCCGCCGCGCGGGAACTCGTCGAGCTGTGCGGGTACTTGCCGCTCGCGGTCCGGATCGCGGGCAACCGGCTCGCGACCCGGCCGCAGTGGTCCCTGGCCCATCTGGCCGACCGGCTGCGCGACGAAAGCACCCGGCTGCGGGCACTCGCGGTGGGCGATCTCCAGCTGCGGTCGGCGTTCGACCTCTCGTATCGCGCGGTTTCGGCGGGCGCGCGCCGGCTGTTCCGGCGGCTGGCGACCGTGCCGGGCGCCGACTTCGGCGCCGAACTCGCGGGTGTCGTTTCCGGCGTCTCCCAGGGCGACGTCCACGAGCATCTCGACGAACTCGTCGACGCCAGCCTGCTGCAGACGACGGCCGAACCGGAACGTCACCAGTTCCACGACCTGATCCGCCTGTTCGCCGAGGAACGGTTCGACGCGGAGGAGGATTCGGCCACGCGGGAAATCGTGCTCGCCCACCTGCTCGACAAGGCGACCGAAGCGGCCAAGTTGTTCTATCCCAAGGCACCGGAGACCGGGCGGTTCGGCTCGCGGGACGAGCTCGCCCGCTGGCTGGACGTCGAAGGCACGAACTGGGTCGCCGCGCATCGGCTGGCGGCGCGGCGGGGCTGGCACCGGGAAGTCCGCGACCTCGCCGTCGCGCTGCACTGGTATTCCGACGGGCGCAGTGCCCAGAAGCCGTGGCTGGAGATCTTCTCGCTCGGCGCGGCGGCGGCGAGCGCGCTGGGCGACGCCGGGGCCGAGGCGAAACTGCTCAACTTCGTCGGCTGGGCCAGCAGTGTCTGTTCCGGTGACGACAAAGGCGCCGTGATGACGCACCGCCGCGCGCTGGACATCGCGGTCCGGATCGGTGACCGCGTCGAGCAGACCTGGGCGTCCATCTACCTCGGCCAGGTGCTGCGGCTGATCGGCGAGAGCGACGAAGCGTTCGAGTTCGCGAAGCGCGGGTACGAGCTGGCGGACGAACTGCCGTTCTGGGACGGACAGACCACGGCGCGGAACATGTACGGGCGCGCGCTGCTCAACGCCGGACGGCACGCCGAGGCGCTCGCCGTGCACCGGGCCGTGCTCTCCGACGCCGAACGGCTGGCGAGCGACACGTATCCCGGTTTCCACCAGCTGCTGCAGACCCTGACCCTGCGCGCCATCGGTGACGTTCTCGGTGCACTCGCCGAATGGCGGGAAGCGGCGAGCCACTACCGCACCAGCCGATGGCTCGCGTGGGAAGGCGGTTTCGACGGGCTGGAGGTGATCAGCGCGATCCGCGAGGGACGGGCATGGCGGGAAGCCGGGGCCTTCGAAGAGGCCAGGGAGTGCCTCACCCTGGCCGTGGAGCTCTCCACCGCGCCGTCGTTCAACGCCTGGAGGGAACAGGCTTCGGCCGAGTTGGCACTGCTGCCCGGGTGAGGCGCCGGTCCAGGTGGTCGTGAGTGGCGATTCGTGTTCTATTGAGGGGTAAGGCAAATGTGGCCGACCTCGGGTGTTGCGAAA
>NZ_MUXN01000011.1:0-179265 GCF_001995215.1 Amycolatopsis azurea DSM 43854 | reverse complement strand
GGCTTTCGCAACGCTTCGGGGACTCCGCCGCCCACGAGGACCGCAAGACCCGCGACGAAGGGGACTTTCCCCACATCGCACGAGCGGAAAGCCCCCTTCACCTCGCTGATCGCCACCGAACACCGGTCCGTGAAGGCCTCCTTGAGGGACTCTGGGTCTCTCAAGGAGGCCTTCACGGACTTGGCACCCGGCAGGACACCATCGCCCTCCCGCTGTTCTATTGAGGGGTAAGGAAAATGTGTCGCGCCGGGTGGGTGAGGGGCTTTCCCTGTGATGAGTGGCGGGACAGCGCGTACGGGCAGGGGTCCCGGCAGGCGCGCGAGCGATCGAGCACGACACTTTTGCCTTTCGGCCCGATAACCCGAATCGCCACTCACGACCCCTTACGAGAGCGGCATGGGACGCCTCTCCGACCAAGGCGCCGCCTCCTCCAGCTGGGCGGCGAGCCGGATGAGGACGTCCTCGCGGTCCTGTGCGGCGACGAACTGGACGCCGATCGGCAGTCCCTGGGCGTTCCAGTGCAGCGGCAGGGAGATCGCGGGCTGGCCGGTGATGTTGAACGGCGCCGTGAAAGCCGCGCCGACGGCGATCCCGGCGGCCAGTTCCTCGGGCGACTTCGCGTCCGGGGCGAGGTAGCCGAGTTCGGCGGGCGGCGCGGGGGACGTGGGGGTGAGGAGGACGTCCAGTTCGTCCTCCCAGAGCGCCGCGACGCCGCGGGCCCATCGTTGCGACGAGAGCGATCCGGCGACCCATTGCGCGGCGGTGACCGAGCGGCCCGCTTCGGCGAGCATCGCGTTCATCGGTTCCAGCACGGACGACGGCAGCCGTTCGCCGAGCCGCTCGGACCAGGCGTCGAGTTCCCAGGTGACGACGGCCGCGAGCAGCGCGGGCATGGTGTCGAACATCCCGGGCGCGTCCAGGGCGGCGGCCGCGGTGGGCGTGACGTGGTGGCCGAGGGATTCGAGCAGACGGGCGGTCCGCTCGACGGCGGCGACGCTGTCCGCGTGCGCGGTCTCGCAGGTGCCCGGGGACGTGATCCGGAACCCGATCCGCAGCGAGCCGGGATCCGCGCCGACCTCCGTCCGATAGGGACGGTCCGGCGGCGCGGCGCTGTAGGGATCCCCCGGCGCGGCGCCCGCGGTGACGTCGAGGATCGCCGCCGTGTCCCGGACCGAGCGGGTCAGGACGTGTTCGTGGGTGACCTGGCCCCAGTACTCGCCGAACTCCGGTCCGAGGCTGGTCCGCGCACGGCTCGGCTTCAGCCCGACGAGCCCGCAGGCGGCCGCCGGGATCCGGATCGAGCCCGCCATGTCGTTGCCGTGCGCGACGGGGACCATGCGCGAGGCCACCGCCGCGGCGGACCCGCCGCTCGACCCGCCCGGCGACCGCGCCGGGTTCCACGGATTCCGGGTCGCGCCGTGCAGGAGCGGTTCGGTGGTGATGCTGGTCGCCAGCTCCGGCGTGTTCGTCCGGCCGCAGAACAGGAACCCCGCGGCCCGCAGGCGCGCGGCCAGGTACGAATCCGCCGGGGCGCGCCAGTCCCGGTCCCGGAGCACGCGCATGCCGCCGTGCACCGGATCGCCCGCGGTGTGGCAGAGGAAGTCCTTCAGGAGCATCGGCACGCCGCGGAACGGCCCGTCCCCTCGCGACGTCACCGCTTCCCGCCGGGCCTGGTCGAACCGGGTACTGACCACGGCGTTGAGCTCGACGTCGAGCTTCTCGATCCGCGCGATCGCCGCGTCGAGCAGCTCCAGCGGTGACACCTGTCGCGTGCGGACCAGTTCCGCCTGAGCCGTCGCGTCCAGCCAGGTGAGCTCATCGCCAGTCATGCGGCCATTGTCGATCAGCCGCGACGGGACTTCCGGTGGATCCGCTCGATCAGGGCGGTTCGTGCAACGGATCATGCCCCTTCGGTTCCTCGCCGCCCGGAGCGCCAACTAAGCTTCGGCCGATGGAGCGGGAGGGCCGATGACGGACGCCGACGGGCAGAGCCCGCGGGAGCGCTACCGCGACCAGGTGCGCGCGGAGATCAAGCAGTACGCGTGGGAGCAGATCGCCGCCGCCGGGGTCCCCGCGCTGTCGCTCAACGCGATCGCCAAGCAGGTCGGGATGAGCGGTCCCGCCCTGTACCGGTACTTCGCCAGCCGCGACGACCTCATCACCGCGCTCATCCGTGACGCCTACCGCAGCCTCGCCGACACCGTCCGGACGGCGTACGAAGCGGGCGCCGACCTGAGCGGTCTCGCCGTCACCATCCGGGACTGGGCCCGGAGCGACCCGCAGCGCTACTTCCTCATCTACGGCACACCCGTCCCCGGCTACCACGCGCCCGACGACACCACCGCCATCTCGCGTGAGGTCATGGCCGTCCTGCTCGACGCGTCCCGCGCGATCACCGTGGACAGGCCGGAAACCCCGTTCGACAGGCACCTGGACGGCCACCGCGACTGGGCGGGCGACGATCCGGCCCCGTCCGCGACCCTGCACCGCGCGATCGCCTTCTGGACGCGGCTGCACGGCGTGCTCTCGCTCGAACTCGCCGGCCAGTTCACCGGGATGAAGTTCGACCCCGATCTGCTGATCGCGGACGAACTGGACGACCTCACGACGCGCTGACCAGCGTCGTCGAGCTCGATCACCTTCGCACTGAACCTTTTCCGCTCCTCGGGCGTCTTGCCCTGTGTGATGCAGCCATCCGTGGGAGACGAGGCCCCCGCGGTTGACATGCAACGTTGTAACGTTATAGGTTCTAAGTAGTGCGATAACTATTCACGCTGCCCGTTTCCGGGTTTCCGAGCGCTTCGGACAGGGACTTCGATGTTGATTCAAGGGGAGAAGACCGCCAGGAGGACCGATCGCGTCAGAGTCGCCGTGCATGCCCCGGATCTCCTGGCCGGGCTCGGCACGACGAGCATTCTCGGCGCCGACGAACGGCTGGACGTACTCGCCGACACCGACCTGGGGTCGGCCGAAGTGATCGTGACCGTCGGGGATTCGATCGGCGACGGGGTTTTCGCTTTCCTGCGCCAGATCCGTGCCGCGTCGGCACTCGCGTCGCCGCCGAGATGCGTGATCGTCACCGATCATTTCCCGGTCCAGGTCCTGATGACGGCGATCGAATGCGGCATGGCCGCGTTGCTGCCGCGGCGTGACCTCGACAGCGAGCATCTGGTGCGGACGATTCTCGCGGTCAGCCAGGGGGCGGGCGCCCTGCCGCCGCGTTTGCAGGGCAGCCTGCTCTCACAGCTCGAACGGATACAAGAGGACCTGCTGGTGCCCAACGGGCTCGCGCTCTCCGGCCTGTCCGACCGGGAACGGGAAGTCCTCCGGCTGCTGGCCGACGGCCACGGCACCGAGGAGATCGCGGCCAAACTCGCCTATTCGGAGAGCACGGTGAAGAACGTCCTCCATCGGGTGATGTCGCGCTACGGCCTCCACAACCGCACGCACGCGGTCGCCTTCGCCCTGCGCACCGGGTCGATCTGAAGAACCCGGTCGATCTGAAGGATTCGTCCGAAATGGACGTGAGAAGGGGGTTTTCCTCGCCCCCTTCAACTTATAGCCGACACCGGGGCTTGCGGCAAGGCCCGGGTCATCCCGCAGAATTGCCCGCCGAAGGCCGGAAGCTGCGGAAACGGGGAGTCGCGAAGTGCGTGTGCTGTTGACGACGTGGGGATCTCGCGGGGATGTCGAACCCTTGGTGGGGCTCGCGAAAGAATTAAGGGAACTCGGCGCGGAAGCGCTGGTGGCCGCGCCGCCGGACGAAGAGTTCGTGAGGTTGCTGGAGCGGGCCGGGGTACCGCTGGTACCCCTCGGCCCGACGGTGCATTCGGTGGTCGCCGGGCCGAAACCGCCGACCGGGGAAGACGCGCTGAAGCTCGCTCCGGCGCTGGTCGCCGCCCGGTTCGAGACGCTCTCCGCTGCGGCGGAGGACTGCGACGCGATCCTGGCGACCGGCCTGCTGCCCGCCGGCGCGAGGGACGTGGCCGAAAAACGGGGAATTCCTTACGTGTACGCGTGTTTCCACATCTTCGGGCTGCCGTCGCGGCATTTCGCCCCGGGGCTGCGGCCGGGCACGCCGTCCCCGGAGGGCGAGACCGACAACAGGGTGCTGTGGCAGCAGGACGCCCAACGGGTGAACGCCCTGTACGGCGGCGCGCTCAACGAGCACCGCGCGGCGATCGGGCTGCCGCCGGTGGACAACGTCCGCGACCACGTCTTCACCGGCAGTCCGTGGCTGGCCGCCGACGCGGTCCTGTGCCCGTCGGAGGGGATGACGGATCTCGACATCGTCCCAACGGGAGCGTGGATCCAGCCCGACGACCGCCCGCTCCCGGACGAACTCGAGAAATTCCTGGAAGCCGGTGAGCCGCCGGTGTACGTGGGCTTCGGCAGCATGGCCGCGTACGCGCCGAAGGACATCGCCCGGGTGAGCATCGAGTCCCTGCGGGCGCTGGGACGGCGGATCCTGCTCGCGCGCGGCTGGGCGGGACTGGCCTCGATCGACGACGCCGACGATTGTTTCGTCGTCGGCGAGGTCAACCAGCAGGCGCTTTTCCGTCGCGTGGCCGCCGTCGTGCACCACGGCGGCGCGGGGACCACGACGACGGCCTCGCGGGCGGGCGCGCCCCAGGTGGTCGTCCCCCGGATCGCGGACCAGCCGTATTGGGCGTCGCGCGTGGCGGAACTGGGAATCGGTGTGGCACACCAGGATCCGGCGCCGACCGTCGAGTCGCTGTCGGCCGCGCTCACGACGGCCCTCTCCCCCGAGACCGCAGCGCGGGCGAAGGCCGTGGCCGCCGCCATCCGGACCGATGGTGCCGCCGTGGCGGCGAAACTGCTCCTGGAGACAGCCCAGGCGTAAGTAGCGCGTCGGTACAGGTGGTCGGTCAGGGCGGTTTCGCGTGACTCGAGGGACGACTCGCGTGATCAGACGGACGACACGTGTGTCCGGACGGACGACACACGGCGGGCACCTTCCGCGAGTGTGTCGTCCGTCTGATCACGCGAGTTCGCCGCCCAATCACGCGAGTCACACCTTCGGACCGCCGGACCGGGCCGGTACCTAAGCGGCGACGGCGGGCTTGAGCACCTCCGAGCACCACTGGCGGAAGGTCGTCGGCGTGGTGGCCTCCGGCGTCCGCGGTGCGGCGCTGTCGATGCCCGCCTCCTTGGCCAGCATCATGTCGACCATGCCCTGGGCCATCGCCTCGGACCAGCCGTTCGCGCGTTGCGTCGCGCGGAAAGCGTCCATGGAGACCTGCTGGTAGCGCACCGGCCGCCCGAGGACGTCGGACATGATCCCGGCGAGGTCGTTCTGGGACAGGTCTTCCGGGCCGAGCACCGGCACGTCGGCCACGCCCTCCCATGACCGGTCGAGCAGCAGCCCGGCGGCGACCGCGGCGATGTCGCGGGTGGCGCAGGTCGGCGCCTTGCGGTCGCCCGAGACCGGGGCGAAGAAAACGCCGTCCTTGCCGATGGATCCGGCCTGCCACAACAGGTTGTCCATGAACGTGGGCATGGTCAGTGCCCGGTAGTGCACGCCCGTGGCGGCGATCAGGTCGTCCATGGCCCACGACGCCGACAGGTACCCGGCGTTCTCCGCGACACCGCGGCCGAGGGCGGAGACGCCGACCGCACGGGTCACGCCGTGCTTCTCGATGGCCTCGCAGGCCGGACGAGTGAAGTCCAGGTACGCGGCTTCGAGACTTTCGGCGCGGTGGTCCGCGGCGACCAGCCAGAACACGGTGTCGGCACCGGCGAAGGCTTCGTCGACGACGGCGGCGTCGCTGTGCGAGCCCTTGACGACCTCGACACGCTCGCGGACGTGATCGGCCAGCCGGGCGGGATCGCGGGCGATCACGCGGATCGGCTCGCCGGTTTCCAGGAGAGTGCCGAGCAGGCTGCTGCCGATCTGTCCGGTCGGCGCGGTGACGACGATCATGAAGACTCCGAGGTGATAGGGGGTTTTCGACGTCGTCCAGTCAAGTCAGGAGAGGCGCCGGACTGAAGGACCGCCTAGGTCGCCATTGATACCCTGGGGATATGAGTGATCTGGAGACGCGGCAGCTCCGCTACTTCGTGGCCGTCGCGGAGGAGCTTCACTTCGGACGCGCGGCCGAGCGGCTTTCGATGGCGCAGCCGCCGTTGTCCAGGGCGATCCGAGATCTGGAACGACGGCTGGGCGTCCGGCTGTTCGAACGCACCACTCGCCAGGTCACGCTCACGAGCGCGGGCGAAGTTCTCCTGCGGGACGCGAGGACCGCGCTCGAAGCGGTCGCCGCGGCCGAACGGCGGGCCCGGCAGGCCGGTCGCCCGGATCCCCGGCTGCGGCTGGCCTTGAAGGCCGACCACGACGCCGGCCTGTTGCCGAAGATCGTCGAAGCCTACGAAGCCGAAGAGGGTGCCCTGCCGATCGAACTGATCCTCGGCGGCCGGGGCGAACAGCCGCAGCAGCTTCGCGACGGGCGGGCGGACGTGGCGCTCGTCCCCTCCCCCTTCGACGCGCGCCGCCTGGACTTCGAACCGTTGCTGACCGAACCCCGGCTGGTGGCGGTGGCGGCGAACGATCCGCTGGCGGCCAGGTCGCGGCTGACCCTGTCGGATCTGGAAGGCAGGCTCCTGCCCGACGGCGCCCCCGCCGACCAGGGCCCGTCGACCGGCCCGCCCGCCGCGGCGGCGCCCCACGGCCCTGTCACGGACCTGACGCAGATCCTCAAGCTGGTCGAACTGGGCACCATCGTCTGTTTCCTGCCCGTCTCGGTCGCGGATCGCTATCACCGGCCGGGAATCGCGTACCTGGCCGTCGACGACGTCGAGCCCACGACCCTCGCGGTGATGTGGCCGCAGGACTCGCGGTCACCGGCCGTCGCCGCCTTCGTCCGGGCGGCCACCACGGTGGTGTCGAGCGTCTACGCCCTCACTCAGCGGAGCTGAACGCGGCGCAGCACCCTGTCCACGACCTCGGGAAGCGGCTCGTCGTCCCCGCCTTCCAGCCACAGGATGTTCCCGGTCCGCAGGGTGGCGAGGAACGTCGCCGCGGTGAGCCGCGCCAGCTCCTGGTCGAGGCCGTGTCCCCGGTTCAGCAGTACCGCGATCAGGTCGCGTTCGAGGGCGAACTGGTCCCCGGCCTGCCGTGCGAGCAGCGACGGATGCCGCCGCAGCAGCCTCAGCTGCGCCACCCATTCGCGGTCGGGGACGGGGTTCGCCCGGTACAGGTCCTGACACGCCGCGCGCAGCGCCTGCCACGGCTTTTCGGTCGGCGGCCTGCCTTCGACCAGCGACACCAGCAGCCCGGTCCGCTCGCGGTCGGCGTGCAGGATCGCGTCCTCCTTGTTCGCGAAGTAGTTCGAGAACGTCCGCCGGGACACCCCCACTGCGTCGGCGATGTCCTCGACAGTCACGCCGTCGAGGCCGTGCTCCATCGCCAGGCGAAGCGCGGCCTCGTGCAGCGACTGCCGCGTCGCCGCCTTCTTGCGGGTGCGGAGCGTGTCGAGGGTGTCCACCAGGACAGCGTAGCGAGGGGAATAAAGTTCTCACTGCGCAAGTTTGCACAGTGAGCAATAATTGCCCCGAACGCTTGAAAGGACGCCATGAAGACCGAAGGAACGGCGGAGGCACCGTCGGGGGCGATGGGGCACCGCCAGGTGCTCGAGTCGCTGTCCGGGCTGCTGCTCGCGCTGCTCGTGGCGATGATCAGTTCGACGGTGGTGTCGACCGCCCTGCCGTTGATCATCGGTTCGCTGAACGGCTCGCAGACGCAGTACACCTGGGTGGTCACGGCCACCCTGCTGGCGGCGACGGCCACCACCCCGATCTGGGGCAAGCTCGCCGACCTGTTCAACAAGAAGACGCTGGTCCAGGTCGCGATCGTGATCTTCGTGATCGGCTCGATGATCAGCGGGTTCAGCCAGAACACCGGGCAGCTGATCGCCGCCAGGGCGTTCCAGGGCATCGGCGTCGGCGGCCTGCAGGCGCTGGTCCAGGTCGTGATCGCGGCGATCATCCCGCCGCGCGAGCGGGGCCGCTACAACGGTTATCTCGGCGCGGTCATGGCGGTCGCCACGGTCGGCGGCCCGCTGCTCGGCGGCCTGATCGTCGACGTGCCGTGGCTGGGCTGGCGCTGGTGCTTCTTCGTCGGCGTGCCGATCGCGGTGGCGGCGTTCATCGTGCTGCAGCGGACTCTGAAGCTGGAGACGGTGCGCCGGGAGAACGTCCAGGTCGACTACCTCGGCGCGGGTCTCATCGCGGCGGGCGTGAGTGTCCTGCTGATCTGGGTCTCGTTCGTCGGCAACAGCTTCGACTGGCTGTCGTGGCAGACGGCGGTCATGGTGGCGGGCGGTGTCGTGCTCCTCGCGCTCGCGCTTGCGGTGGAACGGAAGGTCCGCGAACCCGTCGTGCCGTTGCACATCATCACCCAGCGCACCCCCGCGCTGGCGATCGTCGCGAGCCTCGCGGTCGGCATGGCGATGTTCGGCGGGGCGGTGTTCCTCGGCCAGTACTTCCAGGTCGGGCGCGGCTACTCCCCCACCGAAGCCGGTCTGCTGACCATCCCGCTGATGGGTGGCGTGCTCGTGTCCTCGACCGTTTCCGGGCGCCTGATCAGCCGGACCGGGCGGATCAAGCCGTACATCGTGGCGGGCACTATCACCCTGGTGATCGGCTTCCTCGGACTCGGCACGGTCGACCACGCGTCGCCGCTGTGGCTGGTCGGCGTCGCGATGGCGATCGTCGGTATCGGGGTCGGCATGACGATGCAGAACCTCGTGCTCGCCGTGCAGAACACCGTGCCGTTGCGGGATCTGGGCGCGGCCAGCGCCTCGGTCACGTTCTTCCGGTCGCTCGGCGGCACCATCGGGGTCTCGGTGCTGGGCGCGGTGCTCGCGAACCGGGTCACCGCCGATCTGTCCACCGCGCTGCACGTGCCGGCGGGCCAGGCGTCGACGGGCAGTGTCAGCGCGCTGAACCTCAAGGCGCTGCCGCCAGAGGTCCAGACGATCGTGCACACCGTGTACGGCGACGCGACCGCGCACATCTTCCTGATCTCCGCGGCGGTGGGCGTCGTGGGCGTGATCGCGGCGCTGCTCCTCAAGCCGCTCACCCTGCGTACCACCCTCGACGTGGAGCCGAAGACGGAAGCCCCGGCTTCCGACCCGGTCGCGCGGTAGGCCCGCGATGAACGGGAACGCCGCCGGGGCCTTCGAGTCCACTGTGGAGCGTTTCGGCCCGCCCCGGCAGCAGTCGGGGCGGGCCATCCTGGCCGGGGTCGACGGCTCCGACACGGCGATGCGGGCCGCCGCTTTCGCCTTCGGGATGGCGCGGCGTGAGAGTGGCAGGCTGATCGTCGCGTTCGTCGTCTGCCGCACGGCGCTGACCAATCTCGGACCGGCGGTCGCGACGACCGTGGAGCACGACACGACACTCCAGCTCTACGCCGAACTCCGCGATCAGATCCGCGAGGCCGCCGAAGAGCTGGAAGTGCCGGTCAGTTTCCTGAAGACGTTCGGCGATCCGTACACCGCGCTCCGCGACACCGCCGACCGCAGCCAGGTCGACACGGTCGTGGTCGGCGCGTCACAGAAGGCCGGTCACCGGTTCGCGGGGTCGGTCGCGACGAAGCTCATCAAGACCGGGCACTGGCCGGTGCTCGTCGTGCCTTGACGATCGGCCGCCGAGGAACGACAGGGCTCCCACCGTGGCGACGACGAGCGCACAGCCCGCCAGTTGCAGCGCCGTCGGCCACTGGCCGAGCAGGAGCGCGCCGAACAGGATCGCGGCGGCGGGTTGCAACATGAGCACGGCGGACCCGCCGCTCGCCGGAAGGGCCGACAGGGCCTTGCCGATCAGGAGCCAGCCGAACACCTGTGCCGTGACGGCCAGCGCGAGCAGCCACAGCAGCGACGAAGCGGACGGCGTGACGTCGAGGGTTCCCGCCGCCAGCCCCGAAAGACCGCCCACGCTCGCGGAGGCCGCGGTCGCCGTGGCGAGCATCGTCGTGTGGCCGCCGCCTTCGGTCCCGGCGCGGCGCAGCAGGATCAGGTAGCCGGCGTAGGCCACGCCCGCCAGCACCGCCATGACGGTGCCGTACCAGGGATCGCTGCCCGCGGTCCCGCCGTCCGCCAGTCCCCCGGCCAGCGCCGTCCCCGCCAGCATGACCGGGATCGACAGCCAGAACAGCCGCGACGGCCGTTCGCCGAACCACAGCAGTCCGGCCAGCGGGACGAGGACCACCTGGACGTTGACCAGTGCCGTGGCGACGCCCGCCCCGACGGAGAAGATCGCTTCGCTCCACAGCACCATGTCGATCCCGAGCAGGACACCGGCCAGCACGTGCCGCCGCCGTGCGGCCGGGGTGGGGCGGTGCCCGCGCTCCCGCGTCCTGGCCAGCAGCACGAGGATCGGCAGCGCGAACAGGCAGCGGAAGAACGTCGCCGTCGTCGAGCTCACGCCGGACAGCGCGACGAGCGGGGCGGACAAGGCGATCGCGAGCGCTCCGAGGACTCCTTGCGCCCGCGGATCGGCGAGAATTCTGTGCTGGGACATGCTTTCGATTCGATCGCACGAAGGCGGGCAGGACCAGCGAGATCCTCTTACCCCGAGGGTTAAGCTCGGCTAATGAGTGGCGAACTGTCCAATGTGGAGCGGCTGCGGATGCTGCACGCGGTGTGGCGGCGGGGCTCGCTCGCCGCGGCGGCCGAGCTGCTGCACGTGACGCCGTCGGCGATCTCGCAGCAGCTGACCAAACTGGAGCGGGAGGCGGGCACCGGGCTGCTCGTCCGGCACGGGCGCGGTGTCCGGCTCACCCCGGCCGGGCTGCTGCTCGCGCAGCGTTCGGAGCGGGTCCTCGCCGAACTCCGGGCCGCCCGCGCCGATCTCGACTCGCTCACCGGGGAGACGACCGGCGTCGTCGAGCTCGGCGCCATCCCGTCCGGGGTGCACACGTTCATCACGCCCGCGCTCACCGGCCTCGCCGTCCGGTATCCCGGCATCGAGGTGCGGCTGCACGAGGTCGAACCGGAAGAAGCCCTTCCCGCGCTCGCCGACGGAGTCTTCGACGTCGTTGTCGTCGAGAGCTGGGAGAACCTGCCGCTCACCCGGCCGCCGAGCACCCGCTGGACCGTCCTGCGCGACGACGCGGCGACGATCGTGCTCCCGGCCGGGCACCGTCTGGCCGGCGCGGACTCGATCCGCGCCGAAGACCTGGCGGAGGAGATCTGGGTCGCCTGGGCCCGCCCGACCCTCGCGAACGCCTGGATCCGCCACACCCTGCGCGAACGCGGCATCGAACCGACGGTGCGCCACACGGTCAGCGGGTTCGGCACGCAGTTCGCCGTCGTCGCCGGGCTCGGCGCGGTCACGGTCGTGCCGGGCATGGCGACCACGATCGCGCCGCCGACCGTGGTGTGCGCGCCGCTCGAACCCGTGCTGCACCGCCGGCTCTACGCCGTGCAGCCCCAGGGGGAGACCCGGCCCGCTGTCGCGGAATGCGTCGCGGCCCTGGTCGATGCGGCCCGGTCCTGGGGCGCTTCGGGGTCGTGAGTGTTTTGGGTCGTTCTAACGCTCTTTATCACTCACGACCCCCTGCCCCAGCGCGGGTCAGACGATCATGCCCGGCACCACGAGGGCCAGCCGTCCCACCGGCGGGAGCGACGCCGGTTCCGGCACGGCCCGGAAGGACTGGATCGCGAGCGCGGCGAACCGCCGGGACGCCGCGACCTGAGCGGCGGGCGAAGCGGCGTGGATGCCGTTGTTGGCCATGAGCATGAGGATCAGGTCGTCGATGACGAAGTCGGCGCGCAGTTTCCCGGCGTCCTTGGCCCGGCTCGCCAGCTCCGCGATCGCCTTGAGCGCGTCGTTGCGGCCCGAGGTGAAATCGACCGCTTTCGGGAAGGCCGAAACGAAAGCCGCGGTGAAGCCCCGGTCGCGCGAGTGCAGTTCGCAGATCTTCTCGATCACGGAACAGAAACCACGCCACGGATCCGGGTCGGCGAGGCCCTCGTCGACGATGACGTGGCACAGGCACATCTGGTCGGCGAAGGCCTCCGTCGCCAGGATCTCCTTGGTCGGGAAATGGCGGTACAGCGTGGCGGGGCCGACGTCGGCGCGGCGCGCGACTTCCCGCATCGGCACGTTCAAGCCTTCGGTGGCGAACAGCGCGCGAGCCGCTTCGAGGATGCGCTCACGGTTGTCCACGGCGTCGGAGCGCGGGATCCGAGTCAAACGGTCGGTCACCACTCTCACTTTAGCCAAACCGGACGCAGGCGTCCGTTAACGTCCGCCCGACCAGCGATCGAAGACCGAGGAGACAGAAATGCGAGCAGTCGAGATCCGGAAATTCGGTGCCCCCGAAGGACTGGCCGTCATCGACCTCCCCGCGCCCGTTCCCGCCGAGGGAGAAGTGCTGATCGACGTGGAAGCGATCGGCGTCGGCGGCGTCGACACCGTGGTCCGGAGCGGCGCTCTCGCCGGTTTCGGTTTCCAGGAAGGGTTCATTCCCGGCAACGAGATCGCGGGCACCGTCGCCTCGGTCGGCGACGGCGTCGATCCGTCCTGGACCGGGCGGCGCGTCTGGGCGTTCACCGGTGAAGGCGGCGGTTACGTCGAGCGGACGACGATTCCCGTCGACAAGGTCGTCCCCCTGCCCGAGAACCTACCCGCCGACGCGGCGGTCGCCCTCGGGACTTCCGGCATGGTGGCGCATTTCGCCCTCGCGCACGCCCATTTCGCACCCGGCGAGTCCGTGCTGGTGCGCGGGGCGGCGGGCAGCATCGGGATCATGACGGTGCAACTGGCGGCGGCCGGTGGCGCGAGCGCGGTGGCGGTGACGACGTCCTCGGCCGAACGCGGCGAACGTCTGCGCGAACTGGGCGCGACCCACGTGCTCGACCGCTCCGGCGACGGGGACGGCCCCGCGGCGTATGACGTCGTCATCGACATCGTGGCCGGTGCGGACATGCCGTCCTTCCTCGACCGGCTCGAACCGAACGGCCGCCTGGTGACCGTCGGCGTGATCGCGGGCATGCCACCGGCGGACTTCGGCGCGAAGCTGCTGACGGCGTTCCGCAAGTCCCTGTCGGTCGCGGCCTTCAGCGCGGACTCGATCCCCGAACCGGACCGGCGGGCGGTGACCGCGGCGCAGTTCGAGACGGCCGTCCACGGCGGACTGCGTCCGGTGGTGCACGAACTGCTGCCGTTGGAGAAAGCCGTGCTGGCGCACCGGAAGATGGACGACGGCGAGGTGTTCGGCCGGATCGTGCTGACTCCGTAGCCAGGTCCTTTGTGGAGACCGCGTCACCCGGTCGGTGCACTTTTCCCCTCGCCCGCGCCCCTCGCACTAGGCTGCCCACTCGTGCCCGAACCGTCCAGACCAGAGGCGGCGCCGATGCCAGAGGGACCCGGTTTCACGGCGGTCGACCTGCGACCGCTCGCCGCCGGGGAGGGCACCAGCGCCTACTGCGTGAACGACGCCGGGATGATCGTCGGCGAGTCGGGTTCACGACCGGTCCGCTGGGATCGCGACGGGAATCCCACGCCGTTGCCGATTCTCGACGGCTGTTCCGGCGGTCGCGCGGTCAGCGCCAACATCGCCGGTGTCATCGCGGGCGCGCTCTACACCGGCGAGCATCTCCGGCCGGTGTGCTGGCGGCCCGACGGCCGGGTGCACGCGCTCGAGCTTCCCCTCGGCGTGATCTCCGGTACGACGTGCCGGGTGAACGCGCGCGGTTCGATACTGGGGAACGCGATGCGGCCGGGCTACCGCTGGCGGGCGCTGCGCTGGGAACCCGGCGGCGAGGCGGTGGAACTCGGTGCCCTGCCCGGCGGCGGCGAGACCCAGGGGCACGACCTGAACGGGCTGGACGAGGTCGTCGGTTCGGCCAAGAACGGCGCGGGCGGCGGCCGGACCGCGGTGCGCTGGGATCCCTCGGGGAAGATCAGCAAACTGCCCCCGCCCCGCCGCGCGACGGCCTGCGGGATCACCGATTCCGGCGCCATTCTCGGCGACGGGGTCGTGTGGAACCGTGACGGGGGAACGATCCTGCTGACCGGCGGACCGGAGTTCGCGGCCGGACAGGTCGTCCGGATCACCGGGCGCGGTGTCGCGATCGGCTGGGGCGTGACCCCGGACCGGCACGGCACCTGCGCGCGCTGGGATCGCGACGGACGGCCGACCGTGCTCCGGCCCTTGCCCTCGGACGTCGCCAGCACGTGTTACGACATCGACGACGCCGGGACGGTCGTCGGCGAGTCCGTGAGCAAGGGGACGGTGCGGCCGGTCCGCTGGGACGCCGACGCGACGCCGTTCCCGCTGCCGTCGCCGCGCGGTCTCACCGCGATCATGGCCCAGCACATCAGCGCGAGCGGCGCCGTGATCATCGGCTACGGCTTCGATCCGGACGGCTCCACCTATCGCGGGATCGCTTGGCGCCGCTCGTGATCAGCTGCTGGAGTGTTCCTCGACCGTCCACGACCGGGTCCGCGAACGGTCGAGGAACCGGGCTTCGTCCTCGGCGACCCCGGAGCCGTCGGCGAGCACGAGGGCCAGCCAGGCGCCGCGGGTGGCCTCGTCGGCGAACTTCATGTGCGTGATCACGTCGAAGTCGGCGGGGAAGCCGCGCTCCCCGGTCTCCGGCAGGTAACTGCGGGTGTAGAGGGCGGGCGCCGGTGCGAGACCGAGGATGAGCGGGACGTGCCGGTTCTCGTAGTAGTCGACGAACTCGTCCCGGCTGAGCCCTTCACGGGCCTTGAGCAGGGCGATGGTGGTGATCACAGGCGTTCTCCTTCTGCCGCATCAGCCGCCGACCCGGTCGAGCACCGCACGCGTGTACTCGGCGGTGTCGGCCGTTCCGCCGAGATCGACGGTACTGACACCTTCGGCCAGCGCGCCGAAAGCGGCGGCCAGCAGCTCCTCGCTCGCTTCGGGGTGTCCCAAGTGGTCGAGCATCATGGCCGCGGACCACAAGGCGCCCAGCGGATTCGCCTTGCCCTGCCCGGCGATGTCGGGAGCGGAGCCGTGCACCGGCTCGAACATCGACGGGAATTCCCGTTCGGGGTTGAGGTTCGCCGCCGGGGCGACGCCGATGCTCCCGGCCACCGCGGCGGCCAGGTCGCTGAGGATGTCGCCGAAGAGGTTGGAGCCGACGATGACGTCGAATCGCTCGGGCGCCAGGAGGAGCTTCGCGGCGAGCGCGTCGATGTGCTCCTTGTCCGTGCGGACGTTTTGGTGCCGTGCCGCCGCTTCTTCCACCAGTTCGTCCCAGAACGGCATCGTGTGGACGATGCCGTTGCTCTTCGTCGCCGAGGTCACGTGACCGCGGCGGGTCCCGGCCAGCGCGTACGCGTACTCGACGACGCGAGTGACTCCCTTGCGGGTGAACACCGCCTCCTGCACGGCCAGTTCGTCCTCGGTGCCCCGGCCGAGCCTGCCGCCGATCTCGGAGTACTCGCCCTCGACGTTCTCGCGGACCACCACGAGGTCGACGTCCCCGGCGCCGGCGTTCCGCAGCGGGCTGGGCACGCCGTCCAGCACCTTGACCGGCCGCAGGTTCACGTACTGCCGGAAGCCGCGCCGGATCGGGATCAGCAGGCCCCACAACGAAACGTGGTCCGGCACGCCCGGCCAGCCGACCGCGCCCAGTAGTACGGCGTCGTGCCGCCGGATCCGGTCGAGACCGTCGGACGGCATCATCGCGCCCTCGGCGAGGTAGCGCTCGCAGGACCAGTCGAAGGAGTCGTAGGTGAAGGCGATCCCGTGCCGCTTGCCGACGGCGGCGAGCACGGCCTGCGCCGGGGGCAGCACCTCGGTGCCGATGCCGTCGCCGGGGACGAGCGCGATGCGATAACTGGTCATGGGTCCAGTGGACGTCGAGCCGGACCGCCGCGTCCAAGACCTGGTTCTTGCCACGCTGAGAGGCTGCGCCTATCAGCCAGAAGCGGCCAGCTCGTGGAACGCCGCCGCGGCCGGGCTCAGCCGTCCCTGCCGGGACACCAACGACACCACGAGGGAATCGGGACAGTCGAGCGCCCGGACGGCCGCACCTGCCGCTTCCGCCAGCACGCGCCAGGAATCGCTGACCACCGCGATGCCGACGCCGGCGAGAACCAGCGGCAGCACGGCTTCCCGGTGTTCCACCTCGACCGCGAACCGGCTGCCGGGGGCCTCGCGGAGCACGCCATCGGCCACGGCGCGCATCCCCGTTCCCTGCTGGCCGACGATGAGCGCGGCCCCGGCGAGTTCGGCGGGACGGACCGGATCCCCGGCGGGCAGTGCCGCGTCGTCGCGGCCGAGGACGGCGAAACGCTGGATCTCCAGGTGCAGGGCGGCCAGACCGGGCAGCGACGCGGCCGTCGGCGAGGCCGCCACGACGCCGAGTTCGGCGTCGCCGGTCGTGAGCATCTTCCCCACGTCCGCCGGGGTGCTCGCCGCGCGCACGGAGATCCGCACGCGCGGGTTGGCGACGGTGAACGCGGCGATCAGGTCCGTGAGCGGACTGACCGACTGCGACGGCATCGAGGCGATGACCAGTTCCCCGCCGAGGAGACCGTCGACCGCCTCGACCGTCGCGCGGGCGAGGTCCAGCCCGCGCATGACCTCACGCGCGGGCGCCACGAGCGCGTGCCCCGCCGCCGTCAGCACCAGCCGCCGGCCGGTCCGGTGGAACAGGAGGCTCCCCAGGTCCCGCTCCAGCGCGCGCAGCGACTGGGAAACCGAGGGCTGGGCGACGAAGAGCAGCTCAGCGGCCCGGTGGACGCTTCCGGCGTCGACGACGGCCAGGAAGTACCTCAGCTGACGGGCATCCACTCCGTACCTCCTCGTGGTCGATAGCCGGTACCTATCAGCTTGCCAGCAACCCGGTCTTGGACCGGCGACCCGTCCGAGGGGCTTACTGGGTCGCTACGAGGGACGGCACCGGCGCCGGCCCGCCGCGAGTCCGAGGAGGGCACCGTGTCCGATGCCTGGCTCCTTGCCCACACCGGCATCGCCATCGTGGGCATCGTCGTGCTGATCACCTGGCTCAAGACGCCCCCGATCTTCGGTCTGCTGATCGGCGCCACCTATCTGGGGCTGGCCACGGGCCTGGGAGCAGGCGGCACGACCGAGGCGCTCACCGCCGGTTTCGGTGCCGTGATGGCCGAGATCGGCCTGCTGATCACCTTCGGAGTCGTCATCGGCTCGCTGCTCACCGCCACGAACACCCTGCACCGTGTCCTGGAACGGCTGCTGGGTGTCTTCGGGCGGAAACGGGTACCGATGGTGTTCGCGGTCTCGCTGTCGACCGTGTTCACGTCGATCTACTCCGACGTGGTCCTGGTGCTCACCGCGCCGCTGGCCCGGCGCCTCGGTTCCCGGCTGGGCCCGCGTGGGGTCGCGCTCATGGGCGGCGCGCTGACCGCGGGGATCGAGGTCGGGCTGGTGTTCGTCGTCCCCGGCGTGGCCGCTCTGGCCGTCGCGGGCCTTCTCGGCGTGCCGCTCGGCGAGATGTTCCTGGTCGGGCTGGCCGTCGGCCTGCCCACCGCCGTGCTGACCACACTGGTCTTCACCGTGCTGGTTCGCCGGACGCTCCGCTGGGATCCGGCGACCGACGAACTGGAGACCGAGCAGGCCGACGACGCCGACGACGCCGACGACCCTGAAAAGACCGACGACACCACGCCCGCATCGGAGGTCCGGCGGCTGCCGCTCTGGCTGTCGGTGTCGCCGGTGGTGGTGACGCTCGCGCTGATCGCCCTCGGCGCGCTCGCCGACGCCTTCCGCTTCCCGCTGGGGCCTGTCGCGCTGCTGACCGAGCCGGTGATCGCCATGGCGATCGGCGCCGGCCTCGCGCATCTGCTGGCCCGCCGTGTCCTGCCCCGGCTCGAGGTCAATGCCGCCGTGGGCAAGGCGCTCGCGATGGCCGGGCCCATTCTCGTGCTGTCCGGGCTTTCCGGCTCGGTCGCCGAGGTGATCGGCGAGTCGGGACTGCGCGACGTGCTGGCGGGCTCGTTCGGCACGGGCTTCCTGCCACCGCTCGTGCTGGTCTGGCTGATCGCCGCCGTCCTGCACATCGCGATGGGGTCCATCTCGATCTCAGCGATCACGGCGGCGGGCATCCTCGCGCCGATCGCGGGCTCGCTCGGGGTCCCGGTGGTGCTGGTCGCCCTCGCCGCCTGCTCCGGCGCGCTGTTCCTCCCGCACGTCAGCAGCAACTTCTTCTGGATGTTCCAGTCGCTGCTGGGGCTGAGCACACGAGGCACGTTCAAGACCCACACCGTCGCCATGTCACTGGCTTCGGTGATCTCGCTCCCGATCGTGCTCGTGCTCGGCCTCGTCTTCTGACCGCGACGTCACTCGCGCCAGCGGTTGTTGAGGAAGGCGTCGTCCTCGTCGTCCACCGGTGCCGGACGACGAGGAGCACGCCGGGGCGCGTCCCGCCCCGCGCGGGCGGGCGGCTCCGGGGTGAACGAAGCCGCCGGCTCGTCGAAGGTAGGAGCGTCGTCGAACGCCGACGCGTTCCCCGGTTCGGCGTGGGACCGGTCGGTGCTCCAGCCGGACTTCGTCTTGCGCTCCCCCAGCTCCCGCCGATGCTCGACGTAGCGCTGGGCGGTCATGACCTGTTTGGTCATGACCTCCTGCGCGCTGGCCTTGATCTCGTCGGCCTTCTTGTCCCGCAGCCCCCGGCGCTCCGCCTGCTCGCGGACGAGACCGTCCAGGGCCGTCTTCATGGCCGAGGTTTCATCGACGCTCATCTGCTTCTCCCCTGCCTCGGACTACCGCCTGCGGGTGGACGGCTGGTCCTCATCGTCCAGCAACGAACCGGTGATCCGCCCGGTGGGTTCGTTGATCTGGTCGAACACCTCGCCCTCGATCCGGTACGCGCGGTTGGTCCGCTCCTGGTCGCCGCCGCCTTGGCCGCCACCGGCGCCCATGCCACCCATCGGCATCCCGCCCATGGGTGCTTGGCCGGGCGACGATCCGCTCAGCGGGGCGGACGGGGCGCCTGCGGGCACCGCCTGCGGCTGGTGCGCCACACCGCCTCCGCCCGTGTGCACGCCTTCGGTCAGCGACTGGCCCGTCGCCGGGGCCGCGGTTTCGAGCGAGACCCCGGTCGCCCCTCCGACTCCGTGGGCACCGCCTCCGCCTCCGCCACCACCGCCGCCGACATCCCCGCCGCCGATGTGGCCACCGCCGAGACCGTCGGGCACGGTTCCGCCGCCACCGTGGTGCGGGGTGAACGCCGGACGGGAATCGGGCTGGACCGTCCCGGTCAGGGGCTTGGCCGCAGGTGAGGCCTTGTCCGTGTCCGAGGGGTCCTTGTCCTCGCCGAGGGTGTACGTGGTCGGCTTGCCGGTGCCGTCGTCGACGGTGACGACCGTCGGACCGGACGGGCCGTCGGGACGTTCGGCGGTGATCTTCACATCGCCGTCCTGGATGTGGATCTTGCCGTCCGCCCCGGGGCGATGGACGTCGTCCTTCTTGTCGTCGCCGCCGGGCGCGTCGCCCAGCTTGGACTCGTCGTCGGTCCAGTCGAGCTTGAAGTCCTTGGCAGGCCCGGAACCGTCGCCGATCTTGATGTCCATCTCGCCGTCTTTGTCCGGCTCGGTCATCTCGAAGGTCTTGTCGCCCTGCTTGACCTTGAGGGTCTCGCGCTCGCCGTCCTCGGCCTTGTCGCCATCCTTGTCGCCGTCACCGGGCTTGTCATCGGTCAGCTTCTCGCCGCCTTCGCTGCCCGGAAGCTTGTCGTCGATCTTGTCGAGCTCTTCGGAGGCCTTCTTCTTCGCCTCCTCCGTGGCCTTTTCGGCGTCCTGCTTGGGATCGCCGTCCTTGGAGTCACCAGGCTTGGAATCGGAGTCGCCCGGGCCGCCGCCAGGGGTGTCGCCCAGCTTGTTCAGCGCTTCCGAAGCCTGCTTCTTCGCCTCCTCAGTGGCCTTTTCGGCCGCAGCCTTGGCTTCGGAAGCCGCGTCCGTGTTACCGCCGCCGGGGCCGCCACCACCGGGTCCGCCGCCACCGGGACCGGAACCGCCGCCACCGAGGTCGCCACCGGTGGGACCGTCGCCCAGCTTGTTCAGCGCTTCGGAAGCCTGCTTCTTCGCGTTCTCGGCGGCCGCCGCGGCCTGCTTCTTGGCCTCTTCGGCCGCGGCCTTCTGCTCGTCGCCGGAAGACGACGGCGGAGCCGAGCCCGAGGGCGACGTCTTGTCCTTGCTCGGGTCGGGACCGCCACCGGGTCCGCCGCCACCCGGGCCGGAGCCGCCGGCGCCGCTGTCGGGGATCTTCACGTCCGGGACAGGCGGGGGCTTCTGCTCGCCGCCGCCCGGGCCGGAGCCCGAGCCGCCACCGGGACCGGAACCGCCGCCGGGTCCACCACCGGAACCGCCCTCGGGGATCTTCACATCCGGGACAGGCGGGGGCTTCTGGCCCGACGGGCCGGTGCCATCCCCCGAGCCGCCACCGGGACCGCCGCCAGGGCCGCCGCCGGTGCCCGAGCCGCCGCCGTTCCCGCCGCCCTGACCACCTTGGCCGCCACCTTGGCCGCCGGTGAAGTCCGGGCCGCCGTTGCCAGGGCCGCCGGGTCCGCCGGGGCCGCCGCCCGTGCCACCCGGGCCGCCATTGCCACCCGGGCCGCCGTTGCCGCCCGCGCCCGCGCCTTCGAACTCGTTCTTGACCTTGCCCATGACCTTGTCGAGCTCGTCGTAGGCCTGGTTGACGAAGTCCTTGGTCTCCTTGCAGTTCTTCTCGAATCCCAAGTAGATGGCGGTCCACATCTCGGGGATGAACTGCTTCTGGATCCACTGCTTGGCGAGGGTCTGGCCCGCCTTCTTGAACTCGTCGTCGTCACAGCAGCCGTCGTTGTTCAGCTGCTGAACGAGATTGGAGCCGAAGTTCGCGTCCATCCAGCCCGCGATCGCGCCCAGGTCTTCCTTGCCGCTCTTCTCACCGGCGGCGATGGCGACGACCTTCTGCGCCATCGCGAAGTCGGCCTTGCCGACGATCTCCTTGTACCCCTTGATGACCTCGTCGGCCTTCTCCTTGCACAACTTGAACACCGTGGTGGTGGTGTGCAGCGTCGCTTCGCTCGCGGTGTTCAGCGTCTGGGAGAGTTTCTTGGCCTTGGGAAGGATCTTCTCGTTGTAGTTCTCCGACGAAGCGTCCGCGGCCTTCCCGGTCCAGGTCCCGTACAACTTGGTCAGCTGGGAACCGGTGTCCGCGATGGCCTTCTCGACGGTCTTCGAACCGGTCTTGAAGTGCGCGGCGTCGTCGGTGAAGTTCTTGAAGTTGATGCCGCGCTGCTCGTCGAACGGCTTCTTGATGTCCTTCTCGAAGTCGAGCGCGCGGCTGGTGCCCCGGCAGTCCTCCGGGAGCTTCGCCAGCAGGGAACCGAAGGTCTGGAAGACCTTGAGCGCGGGCGCGGCGGCGTCGAAGATCTCGTCGGACGTCTTGGTCCCGCCGCCTTCCGGCGTGGGTTCCTTGGTGCCGTCGAGCTTCTTGTCGCCCTCGTTGACGGCCTTCGTCTCTTCTTTCTGGGTGAAGCTGGCCTGATCGCCGGCGTTCTTCGCGCCGTCGTAGACCTTTTTGGTGTCACCGTCGTAGGGCAGGAACGGAAGGGCGTTGTACGTCTGCGCGTACTTTTCGGCTTCCTTGCGCTTCTGCTTGATCTCCTCCGGCTCCTCGACCCCGCCCCAGGGCGGGGGCGCCGGATGCGTCTTGATCCACGAGCCGATGAGCGCGGTCTTGTTGCCCGGCGGCACGCTCGGGTCGTCGAGCAGGGCCTTGACCTGGGTCCAGGTGAGTTCGTCGGCCACTAGAGCGTCCCCGTCTTGGTGATCTTGTTCTTCGTCTCGTCCTCGTTCTTGCCGTAGGTGGTACCCGCGGTGCCGAGGTTCGTGCCGAACGAACCGAGCGTTTTGCTGTACCCCTGGACCGAGGCCCACAGCGCGGCCACACCGTCGGTGTACTTCTTCGAGTGGTCACCGTGTGCCTGACCGAAACCGGCCGCGTTGACGGGCGTGCTCGACAGATCGGGATTGTCCTCGAGCAACTGCTCCGTCAGCTTTCCGATGTCCTTCGACGCCGATGAAAGCGCATCGGTCGCCGCGGTGAAGCCCCCGCTCATTCTTCTCAGCGCC
Organism: Amycolatopsis azurea DSM 43854; assembly: GCF_001995215.1. Taxonomy (GTDB): domain Bacteria; phylum Actinomycetota; class Actinomycetes; order Mycobacteriales; family Pseudonocardiaceae; genus Amycolatopsis; species Amycolatopsis azurea. The sequence continues at coordinate 157,167 of NZ_MUXN01000011.1, read as the reverse complement.
TTTCGTCGGATCCGTCGGCCTTACCGTCGAGTGCCTCGGTGAGCACTTCCGCCACCGACCCGATGTCGGTGAACCGGTCCAGCTGGTCCAGATCAATCCTCACGTCGTGGTAGATCTCCAGCGCCGACAGGAGTTTTATCCGTCCTTTGGAGTCGATACCCAGCTCTTCGAGCGGTGCGTCGAACTCGATTTCGGCGGGATCAAGCCGAAAAGTCTCACTGACGACCTTCACGACCTCCGCGCGGTGATCACCCACGGGGCCGACTATAACGCGCCTTCGCGGCCGCTCGCGCAACCTTGCCACTGGAAGTGCGCGGAAGGTCACCGGAGGGAACCATACGTACCGATCGCAACGTCAGATCATGTTCATGTGACACCGCGCGCAATACCACCCGGGTGACTTCTTTGACATCCGCTTCGGCGTTCTTTGCCCATTCGGCTACCAACATGGCCCCTTCACCCATTTCGTCCGCCACGCCGAATGCCGCGACGCGGTCCCGGCGGATGGCGGGATGCGCTTCGCCCGCCACCGCCTCGATGTCCTGCGGGTGGAAGTTGCGGCCGTCGATGACGATCAGATCCTTGAGCCTGCCGGTGATGTAGAGGTCGCCGCGATGGAACACGCCGAGGTCGCCGGTGCGCAGCCAGCCGCCGACGCCGTCGAGTTCGCCGCCGAACGCAGCGGCATCGCCGCGGCCCCAGTACCCGGACGCGACGTTCGGCCCGTGGATCCAGATCTCCCCGACGAGACCGTCGGGTCGCGCGACGCCGTCGCGGACTATCCGGACCCGCTGCCCGAGGGGACGGCCGACCGAGACGAGCCCCTGGCCGTCGGGGACTTCGATCGCCCGGCCCTGCGCGAGGGCCTCCCTGTCGAACACCGCGCCCCGCGGTCCTTCCTCGCCCGCGCTCGCGACGTACACGGTGGCTTCGGCCAGGCCGTAGGACGGGCGGTGGGCTTCGGGCCGGAAGCCGCGCGGGCCGAAGGCCTCCTGGAACCGCGCGACCGTGCGCGGCTGGACCGGCTCGGCGCCGTTGAGCGCGACTCGGACATCGGACAGGTCGAGGTCGTCCCCCGCCTCACCGGCGGCGTCGACGGCCAGGTCGAACGCGAAGTTCGGCGCGGCGGTGAACACGGCCGGGTGATCGGCGAGCTGTCGCAGCCACCTGGCGGGCCGGTGCACGAACTCGGCGGGCGACATGAACACCGACCGTGCGCCCGCGTAGACCGGCAGGCACAGCAACTGGATCAGGCCCATGTCGTGGAAGAACGGGATCCAGCCGGCGCAGGTCGTGCCCTCGTCGACGGCGTAGGCGTGACTCGCCTGCCAGCAGGCGGCGGCAACCGCCCGGTGCGGGATCACGGCACCGGCGGGCTCCCGTGTGGACCCGGACGTGTACTGCAAGTACGCGGGGCTTTCGGGGGTGACGGGAAGCGGGTCGGCGCCCGGCCCGGAGAGTTCGTCGACCACGATCAGGTGCTCGGGCGTCCCGGCTTCGCGCACTTTCGCGGCGGCGGCCGACGAGGTCAGCCAGACCTGCGCGCCGCAGTCCGCCAGCACTCCGGTGAGCCTGCCCCGCTGGGAAGCGCTGGCCGGTGCCATCAACGGCACGGCCACCAGCCCGGCGGCGAGCGCGCCGAAGAACGCCAGGGGGTAGCTCAGGTCCTGGCCGGTGAGCACGGCGGCCCGATCACCCGGCCGCGTGACCTCGCGCAGCGCCCCCGCGACCACCCGCACGCGGATGACGAACTCCGCCCAGGTGACCGTGTCGTCCACGCCGGCGATGTGGTCCTGATGCGTGAAAAGCGGTCGCTGGTCGGCTTCGCGAGCGAACAACCGCTCGACGATCGAGGTGCGCAGCACCTGTTCCGGAACATCCACCGGCGACGCGGTCATGTCCCGCAACCTACTGGAACCGCGGGTCACGCGCCGGGACGGGCCCGCGCCGGGAAGCGTTGGGTGGCCGGGTCGTGAGTGGCGATTCGGGTTCTAACCCGAATCGCCACTCACGACCACCCGGACCGAGTCGGTGCTTTCGCGTGATCGGTCGGACGGCACGTGTGATCCGGCGGACGACACGCGTGACCGGATGGACGACACGGCCGCGGCCGGGGTCTCGCCGCGAGTCGTCCGTCTGGACACGCGTGTCGTCCATCCGATCACGCGAAACCGGGCAGCAGGTACCCAAGACACCCTTGACCCTGCCCCGAATCGCCACTCACGACCAGCCCGTGAACGCGCTTCGCGACCTTCACACCTACCCAGGTACATGAAGGCCCCCTTCCTTGCGCCAGGCGCAAGGAAGGGGGCCTTCATGTACCGCAGGAGGGCAAGCACCGGTGCCCAGTCGGTCGAGGTGGTCGTGAGTGGTAAGTGACGTTCTAACGACACTTACCACTCACGAGACCCAGGGCAGGCGCGGGAGGTCAGTTCACGGTCACGGTCGCGAGCGAGGCGTCCTGGCCGGGGTCCATGCCGCACGGCAGGTCGAAGGTGCCGAGGTCCGTCGGCGTCCCGTCCGCCCGTTTCGGCGTGACCTTCCCGGTGAAGCCGCCGCCGACGGTGAAGACGATCGACCCGGGCTTCTTCACGGTGAGCCCGGGGATCGGTCCGGTGATGACGATCCCCAGCGGACCGTCCTGCGGCACGGCGGTGGCCGGGAAGCCCAGGCCGTTGAGCGTGACACCGAGTTCGGTGCCGTTGTAGTCGACGCCGACGTTCGCGGACGCCGTCCCGTCGATGGTCGCCGCGCCGATCAGGTTCAGCGCGGAGACGATGTCCCCGTCGAGGGAGACCGCGACCGAAAAGCCGGTGACGTCGATCGGCGAGCCGACGGCCACCGTCCCGGGGAAGGTCGCCGTCACGGTGGCGGCGACCTGGCGCGCTCCGATGAGCGGCATTTCGCAGGTGAAGGTCAGGTTCTTGGTCACCGGTCCGGGCAGCGGAGCGGCGGAAGCCGTACTGGCGGGCAAGGTGACCGCGGCTCCGGCGAAAACGAGAGCGGCGGCGATGCGGGCAAGGGGTCTCAGTGACGAAAAGCGCGGCATGGAATCCTCCGGTCAGGAATTCGGGGAAAGGAACGGAAGGCTGAAAAAACGTTACGGCGCACCGATCCCGCCAACAACAGACAGTCCTTCTCGGATCGATTCAGGCTCCCGGCCCCTGATTGTTCTTGTCATCAGGCGACGATTTCCCCGCCGGATTGTTGCCAGCTCCGTCATGGTCACGCGCGGACTCTCCGCACAGCTTTTCCAGTCCCTGTCGCCAGCGCCGCCGTCGCTCGCCGGAATCCTGTTCCCACCAGGGAGTGCCACGTTCCCCCAAGCCGACCTTGGCGAGATGCACGCGCGACCGGGCGTCTCGTTCCGCCTCGGCGTCCTGGTTGCGCCGCGCCGCGCCGACGTCCCTCCGGGCACGCATCAACAGGCCGCGCAGACGGGTGGCCGCTTCTTCCGGGATCTCCGGATCCGCCGCCCGCCAGCGCCGTCCGCCGATCACGACGAAGTGCCCGTCCGGTGTCCTCTCCGGTTCAGCCATCCCACCAGGGTCTCTCGGATCGGCCGTGGGCGCTCGCCTCCGCGCCCCGCGTTCGAAGTCGTTCACTCTTGTTAATTTCGGACAGAAGACCGGACAATTCTCGCCATTTCCGAACTCTCGGCCGCACACTCGGCGGGCAGTGTGTTTCTTTCCCCCGGCCTTGGAGGAGTCACCATGCGTCGAAGAATCGCCCTGGCACTCGGCGGCGCCGCCGTCCTGACCGCGAGCCTCGCGTCCGCCGCCCTCGCCCCGATCGCGCAGGCATCCCCCGAACTGATCTCCGCCATGCAGCGGGATCTGGGCCTCACCGCAGCGCAGGCCTCTGTCCGGCTCACCCAGGAAATGACGGCCTCGCGCGTGATGCCCGCGGCTCAGCAGGCCGCCGGCGCGGCGTTCGGCGGCGCCTGGTTCGACCCTGCGCGCGGCAAACTCGTCGTCGGGGTCACCGATCCCGCCGCGGCCTCCGCCGTCCGGCAGGCCGGTGCCGAGCCCACCGCGGTCGCGATCAGCGCCGCCGCACTCGACGCGGCGAAGGCGGAAATCGACTTGTCGGCCCAGGACCGGCCCGCGCCCGCCGCCGTCAGCGGCTGGCGTGCCGACCCGCGCAGCGGCAGTGTCGTCGTGGCCCTGCGACCCGGCGCGCACGGCTCCGACGTCGACGACTTCCTCGCCAGGGCCCGAAAGGCCGGTCCGGTCTCCGTGGTCACCGCGCCGAAGGCCGAGCCGTTCGCGGCGGGCACCGTCGGCGGCGACCCGTACTACATCAACGGGAACACCCGCTGCTCGATCGGCTTCTCCGTCCAAGGCGGCTTCGTCAGCGCCGGTCACTGCGGCGGCACGGGCAGTTCCGTCGTCGGCTGGGACGGCTCGGCGATGGGCAACTTCGCCGGTTCTTCCTTCCCCGACAACGACTACTCGTTCATCCGGATCGGCAACGGCTGGTGGACGGCGCCGGTCGTCCTCGGCTGGGGCACGGTGAGCGACGCGCTGGTCCGGGGATCGTGGGTCGCGCCCGTCGGCACCTCGGTGTGCCGGTCCGGTTCGACGACGCACTGGCACTGCGGCACCGTGCTGGGGCACAACGAGACGATCAACTACTCGCAGGGCGCGGTACACCAGATGACCCGCACCAACGTCTGCGCGGAACCCGGCGACTCCGGCGGTTCCTTCATCACCGGTGACCAGGCCCAGGGCGTCACCTCCGGCGGCTGGGGGAACTGCGGTTCCGGCGGCGAGACCTGGTTCCAGCCGGTGAACGAGATCTTGCAGCGCTACGGTCTGTCACTCGTCACCGCGTGACGCAAGTCCGCCCGTCGACCAGGACGTCGACCGTGTGAGTTCCCAATGTCGCATTCGAGACGCTCAGCGTCTCGAATGCGACATTGGGAACAGCCGAACACTCACGAGTTCGCTTGCGGCACATAAGCCGGCAGAGCGTCGAGGCTGTGGCGCACAGCCTCGGCACCGTACGCGAGCATCTGCCGCTCGTAGTCGCCGACGGCGTCAAGGAGGCTCCGGTGTCCCTCCGCGGCCTCGATCAGGCTGCGGCGCAACAGATCCGCGTCGCGCAGGGCGGTGTTCGCCCCGTTGCCGCCGGTCGGGGAGGTGGCGTGGATCGCGTCGCCGAGCAACGTGACCGGGCCGGACGCCCACCGCTCGCCGGGCTCGACCACGCGGATGGACAGGAGCGTGCTGTTGTCCGGATCGGATTGTTCGACGAGCTCCCGCAGTTCCGGGTGCCAACCGTCCATTCTGGACAGAGCCGCTTCCTGCGGGGTCGAGGCGCCGAGCGCACCGTCCGGCGGCAGGATCATCGCCCAGCGCACGTAGTCATGGACGTCCGGAAGGGTCACTTCGGGCGCCAGTTCTTCGGCCGCTTCCTTCGGCGGGGTGCGGAAACGCATCGCGCCGAGCAGCAGGCTCACCCCGTCCCCGGCGATCTTCGAGCCGAAAGCCTTCGACAGTCCGGCGAAACGCTCCGTCAGCGTGGTACGGCCGATGACGAACCGGACGCCGGTATCGGTCGGAGTGGTCGACGGCGACAGCGCCGAGCGAACGGCGGAACCGACCCCGTCCGCCCCGACGAGCAGGTCGGCGGTCACCGGGCCGCCGTCCGCGAACCGTGCTTCGACCTTGCCGTCGGCCAGGACCTCGTACCCGGTCAGCGCGGCCCCGGTGCGCACGGGGAGCCCGGTCAGCAGCAGATGCCGGAGCACGTGCCGGTCGACCACCATCCCGGTCCTGCCGGGGCCGAGTTCGCCGATCGTGTTCAGCCACGGGTCCAGGACCAGCCGCTCGCCGTAGGCGTCGCCGACGATCGCGTCCAGCAGCGGATGCCAGCGTGACGGCAGGCAGCCGCGCACCGCTTCGAAACCCGCCTGGTTCAGCACGAGCCGGTAGCCCTGGAACCGGGCGGTGATAGCGGGATCCCGCTCGTACACCTCGGCCTCGATCCCGGCTCCGCGCAGACCCTGCGCCAAGGCGAGACCTCCCAGACCGGCTCCGGCCACTGAAACTCGCATCACACACCTCCGAACCTCTTGACGAACTAAGTTCGTCGGCTGCGAACTAAGTTCTACTCGGCGAACTAAGTTCGTGTCAAGCTAGAGTGACCGGCATGCCCTCCGATCCCCGCCAACGCCGAGCGGCCCGTCACGCCCAGCCCGCCGAGGACCCGGCGGCGTCGCCACCACGCAAGAAGCCCATCACGGTCGACCGCATCACCGACGCCGCCCTGCAGGTCGTCGCCACCGAGGGCTACGACGCCCTGACCATCCGCCGGGTCGCCGCGGTGCTGGGCTCCGGGCCGTCGTCGCTGTACGCGCACATCGTCAACAAGGACGACATCGACGACCTGCTCGTCGGACGGCTCTACTCCGGGATCGTGCTCCCCGAGCCGGATCCGGCGCGGTGGCGGGAGCAGATCCGCGACGTCTACACCCAGATCCGCGACCAGTACCTGAAATATCCGGGAATCTCCCGCGCCGTCCTGGGCACGGTCCCGACCAACCTCCACAGCTTGAAAGTGCGCGAAGGGCTGCTGGCGATCTTGCTCGCCGGCGACGTCGAACCGCGGACCGCCGCCTGGGCTCTCGACGCCCTGTCCCTCTACGTCAGTGCCTACGCCCTGGAGCAGTCACTGGTCCGGCAACGACAGGACGATCCGGACCAGGAATGGGTCGTCAGCCGCGAGGAACTGCTGCGCCGGTTCGCCGCACTGCCCGCCGACGCGTTTCCGCACACCCGGCGCCATGCCGCCGAGCTGACGTCGGGCACCGGGCACGACCGGTTCGACTTCACCCTCGGCCTGATCATGGAAAATCTCTCCAGAAGCTAGTCCCCCGGACGGCCCTCCGATCGAGGCTGTTCGGCCCTAGTCACCCTCCCGCGCCCCGAGAACCGTGGAACCGGTCCATTCCCGCGAAAACATCGGTCAACGGCGCCCGGGGAAAGGGATCCGATGTTCTGCACCGCCCTCCCCCTCGGCCGGTGGGCAGGAATCGCCGTACGCGCCCACTGGTCGGCCCTCGTGATGCTCTTCCTGATCGCCGATCTCCTCGCCTCGGCCGCACTCCCCCGCGCCGCGCCCGGAGCGAGCCCCGGGTGGTACTGGGTCACCGGCGCGCTCACCGCCGCGGGTTTCCTCACCTCGCTGCTGCTGCACGAGTTGTCACACGTCGCGGTCGCGCGGCGGCACGGTCTCGGGGTCAAGAGGATCACGCTGTGGATGCTCGGCGGCGCCGCCGAACTCGAGGACGAACCCGCCACACCGGGAGCCGACTTCCGGATCGCGATCGCGGGCCCGATCGCCAGCGCGCTGATCGGCATGACCGGGCTCGGTGCCGCCGTCCTCGTCGCGGACGTCGTGCCGCCCCTGCCGGTCAGCGGCCTGGCGTGGATCGGCGTCGGCAATCTCCTGCTGGCGGTGGTCAACCTGCTGCCGGCCATGCCACTGGACGGCGGGAGGATGCTGCGCGCGGCGGTCTGGTCGCGGCGCGGCGACCGGGCCCGCGCCGGGACCGTCGTGGGGCGATTCGGGCAGGTCCTCGGCGCGGCCCTGGGGCTCGCGGGGCTCGCGCAACTGCTCCTGTTCGGCAGTTTCGCCGGTCTGTGGCTCATCCTCCTCGGCTGGTTCCTGATCTTCGCCGCGCAGGCCGAGTTCGCCGCGGGTCCGCTGCGCGACCGGCTCGGCGGGGTCCGGGTGGGCGAGATCATGAACCCCTCCCCGACGGTCGCGCCCGGTTGGTGGACGGTGGACACCTTCGCCGAGCACGCGGCGAGTACCGGTCACGATCGGGTGTTCCCGGTGCTGTCGTTCGACGGTGTCCTCATCGGCGTCGTCAGTCTCGGGGACCTGATCCGGGTTCCGGCCGACGCCCGCCGCGTGACCACGGTCGCGGACGTGGCGCGCGAGGACCGGGCGGTCACCGTCGTCGGTGTCGACGCGCACGTGTCCGAGTTGATGAACCGGGTCTTCCTGCGGCACGGCCGTGATCTCGTCCTGGTCACCGAGTCCAGCGCGCTCGCCGGGGTGGTGGGAGCCGACGACCTGGCCAGGGCCGTCGAACTCGCCACACTGGGGCACCGCCCGCGCGCCTCGGATCTGCGGTGAGCCTCGCTCATTTCGCCGCGCCGGGGCCCGCGCGGGGCCTCAGCAAAAGCCCGGGCGGCAATTCCACCTCCAGTCCCATGATCGTCGCGGTCGGCCTGCGACGAGGCCACCACCCCGTTGTGGTGACGTCGATCAGGTCGTCGGTGAACGCCTTGCGCTGCGCCGGGGTCACCGCGTGCCAGCGCATCTTGAACGCGGGACGCACCGGCGCGATGAACGGCCTGACCGCTTCGTGGGCGCGGGCGAACACGGCCTCGAAGTTCCGGTCCGGCACGTAGTTCAGCTCCAGGTCGATCAACGGGTCCGGCCCGCCGGCGCGGTGAAGGCACCGCGCGAGGATCCGCGCGATCTCGTCCACCGCCAGGCGCACGGCACCGGGGACCTGCTCCTGCCACCAGCCGAGGAACGGCGCGTTCAGCGACTGCGCGGTGAGTTCGTCCGGCAGCACGATCACCGCCCGGACCGCGGTACCGGTGAGCTCCACGTGAAGCCGGGTCCACCGGCTGTCCGTGTCCAGGAAGAACCGCGGCAGCGGCAGCGGCGCCGGGGTGTCGGCGCCGAGCCGGATCCGCTCCTTCACCGCGACGAACGGGTGGTCCGACGGTTCGGGTTCCGTCGCGTGCCTGCCGTTCCGGCCGTCCGGCAGGACGAACACGAATTCGAGGCGATCGCCGGTGAGCTTCAACCCGGCCGGGAACAGCGACCCGAGACCACCCATGAGCGCCGAGCCGGCGACGAGTGCGCTATAGCTGGACGCCCCTCCGGTCATCGTCGGCTTCCTCCGATCCGGGTGGTCGCCGCCGCACCCACGCCTGCGTTCAGACCTGCAACTCCGTCTCGATGCGCTTGAGATAGTGCCGCGCCAGCGCGAGATTCGCCTGGTCCCGGTCCAGCACCAGATAGAGGAACAGGGAACTCCTGGCACTCACGGAATCCAGCAGGCGGATCAGGTGGTACTGGCGATGCAACGTGATGAGGATGTCCTCGATACTGTCGTTGAGCGCGAGCGCGGACATCACCCGGAGCTTCGACCTGACGACATCGGTGTTACCCGCCGCCGCGACCTCCAGGTTGAGCCAGTCACCGCCGCCGCTGGTGCCGAGTGACATCCCGCTCTCGTAGTCGACCAGCGCGACGCCGACGGCCCCGGCGATCGACATGGATTCCTTCATGGCGTTTTCGATGTTCATCGAACTCCACTTTCTTCGTTGCGATTGACGGTCAAGCAGCCAGGATCGAACTGATCCGGTCGATGACCGGGCGGCATTCGAAAAGAAGGCGGCCGACATTCAACTGCCGGTCGCCCATGATGACCATGAGTGCCCTCCGGTCGATGGCGTAAACGGCCATGTAACCGTCGCTGCTGAACACCACGGTCTGCCTGAGTGTGCCCTTGCCGGTCACCTCGGCGGCCTGACGCGCGATCCCGAGATTCGCGGCGGCGAGCGCGGACACCTCCGCGGGATCGATACTCCTCGCCGCGTCGGCGACGATCGGTATTCCGTCGACCGCGGCTATCACCGTGTCGGTCACTCCCGCGACGTTGTCCCGCAGGGTCCGCAGTTCGGCGATCAGTGCATCGAAATCCACTACACAATACTTCCTGTTTCAGAGGGCCTCATCAGGAGATTCCGCGATGAACAGCGCCACTCCGCGTGAACTCGAATCAGTGAAGCCGGCACGGGACAAGGATCACTCGACGGATTTCTCGAACGCGATGGAACGTACCATCGGCGGTTGTCATCACCTATGCGTATCCGGGACCCGGCGGAGGTATCACGCGATCGGCCCAAACACTTTCCGTGTACGCACCAGGTCGTCGGATCAACCGCCGTCATCCGTCGTGGCATCACCCGGAAACAGGACAGTTCGAGAATTCCCGACGATCCCGGAAAGGCCGAGAAAATGCCTTACCAATCGGCCACTCGTGGCGTCAAGGCGTCCTCGAGCGCCTGCTGCCGCTCGGCTTCCGGGTTCTGATACTCCTTGACCATGATGTCGGTGGTCAGATACTCGTCCGGCCTGCCGGAAGGGCCGGCCGCGGTCAGCAAGGTGGTCGCCGGGTATTCGATCTCGCAAGGACCTTTCTCCCCCTCTTTCTCCTCACGGTAGAAGCGCGTGATCGCCAGTCCGTTGCTCACCGCCGCTTTCGCGCCGAGGTGCACGGTCAATCTCTGCCCCGCTTCCGCCTGCCACCCCTTCTTCCACATGGGAGCGGCGAGAACCGGTACGAGAATGTGGGTGACCCCCATCGCCATGAGATGGTTGTGGCGCTCCGGACGAGTGAAGTCCTCGCACACTTGGACAGCGAATCGCCCGGCACGGGACTCGAGCACGGTTATCAGCGAATCGTGGGAGATGCGTTCGTCACGTTTGACCCCGCCGAGTTCGATCTCGTACTCCTTCTGCTTCTCCACCGTGAAGCAGAAGCCCGACATCTTGTCCTGGGTGAGCATCGGTTCGGCCCAGCCGTTGCGATGAACGAGAACGGCGCGGTTCGGCGGCCGGTTGCTGCCCGGCGCCGGCCCGGCGCTGAACACCGGGCCGGTTCCCAGGAGAAGCCACGTGAGCGAGCTTTCCTCGGGCCGGGGCGTGGCCCTGAGCTGCTCGCGCCATCGTTCGAGGAGGCTGTCGTCCAGGCAGCCCTCGGGAGGGACGGCCAGTACCGCCCCGCTCTTGTCGAGAACCTCCAGCGCTTTCGCGATCCGACCGTCGAGGCGCGCGCTGTCCGGCGCGACGGTGTAGAACCCGCCGTCGGGATGATCCGGTTCCCAGCGCAGATCGGCCGGTTCGGCCAGCAAGGGCAGTTGCGCGATCTTGAGCGGCGAACGCGGCAGGTCGCGGACGGCCGCGACTCGCGAAAGCTGGAGGTTGAGGCTGACGTACGCCGGGATACGCAGCAGGTGCACGAAGTCGTCGAGACTTTCCCGGTCGACGTTCGGCCGGAGCGGGAAGGTCCGGCGAGGCACGAGGATGCCCCCGGTCTCGTCGTTGAGCCTGCCGTTCATCTCCAGCCGCACCTGAAGGTAGTCGAGCGCCCTGTCGCCCAGATGGCACGTGTCGACGTTGGCGTCGAGGAGCGCGAGGTCCAGGCCGAGCAGGACGCCGAAGTCCTTCTGGTCGTCCGGGAAGCCGGAGATCCACTCCTCGGCGAGGAACCCGGTCGACCGCACCTCGGCCCGGACCACTTTCTCGATCTCCCGCACTCTCCCGTCCGCGGACCAGTCGCTGAGCTTGTCCCCGGGGACACTCCTGAGCCCGTCGTACAGGTTGACGAACGCGTCGGCAGGATCCATACTTAACACTTCCTTGATTCTGGAGGTGGGGAGCCCATGCCCTCTACTGCGACAGCCGCACTGGACAGGACGTCGGCGGGCGTGGCCCCCGCACCCGGCAACACGGCCGAGGACGCGGAGGGGCTTTCCCGGGGCTTGGACACTTGGGCGACCAAGCTGCGAGAGGAGACCGGAGAGGGAAAGGTACTCGGCGACCACGCGGCGGTGGACCGCTGGGCCGCGGCGGTCGGCAGATGGCTGGTCGACGCCACCCTGCTCGCGGACATCCCGTCACTGCGTTCCGCGTTGCAGGCCTTCCAGGCCGCGGGGATGCGGTTGCAGCCAGGCGGGGCGACGACGCGCCTCGAAGCCGTCGTGACGGCGTTGGCCGAGGTGGCGCAGTCCGCGCTCGACCGGGCGGAGCAGGCGGCGCTGGCCGACGACCTGGACCCGAAGTCGTGGGCGGCCAAGATGCTCGTGCTGGTACACGGCGAACCGCACATCACCAGTTCCGACGTCTGCTCCCGGCTCGGCGCGCACGAGGCGCAGATCAGCCGCAGCGGGAAGGCACTGATGGAGCGTGGCCTGGTCGTCAAGACCCGGCTCGGCCGGTCGAAGGGCTGGTACGCCACTCCCCGGGGCGGAGCCGTCGCCACGCAGTTCGCGGAACGTGAGAACGAATAGCCACGATCCGATAATCGTGGTGGCCGTTCCTGGCCGATGTCGAGAATCGCGCTTTCACCACCCTCCGGCACGCCGTTCCTGCGTTAGTCGTCGGCGGCCGGAGGATGGTTACGCTTGGCGACGCCTATGAGACACGTTTTGCTTCAGGTCGTGACCCGGTTATGACATTCACCGTGCGAACAGGCCGTCCAGCGAGGACTGGCTTTCCTCGTCCATGGCACGGTAGATCACCAGGCGCTGGTCCTGATCCTGCAGTGGCGTGAGCACTTCGAAATGCAGTTCGATCCTACCGGCCTCGGGATGCCGGATCACCTTGCTCCCACGCCCTTTGACCTTGACGTCACGTTCGGCCCACAGGCGCGCGAATTCGTCGTCCGTGGTGAAATCGGCGATGAGATCGATCAATGCCTGATCATCGGGATGCGCCGCCCACGCGGCGCGCAGATGAGCGATTCCTTCCCGCACGACCCGTTCACGGTCTACAGCGAAATCGCGGATCTCCGGATGCTTGAGGCATAACCACATCGAATTTCGCCGGGACGGCGGCAGGGTGTCGAAATCCACCAGCAGCCGCGCCATTTCGTCGTTCCAGGCCAGAATGTCGTAGCGGTGGTTCATCAGCATGACGGGCAAGGGCGACAGATCGGCGACCAGCCGGGCCAGCGGCGGCGCCGGGGTGGTCGCGAGCTTGTCGGCGTTGCGGGGACGCCGCCTCGCCAGATCGAAAAGGTAGGCGCGTTCGTCGGGGGCCAGGCGCAGCGCCCCCGCCAGCGCCTCGACCACGTCCGCCGAGGGCCGCAGCCCGCGAGCCTGTTCCAGCCGCACGATGTAGTCGATGCTGACCCCGGCCAGTTCGGCGACCTCCTCCCGGCGCAGCCCGGGTGTCCGCCGGGACCGGCGGCGCGACGGCAGGCCGAAATCGTCCGGGTCCAGCCGTTCACGCCGGGTTCGCAGGAACGCGGCCAGCTCCTGGGTCGTGTCCACGGTGCGGGTCGTCATGATCGGTCCAACAGCCGGGGTAGGACCGGTGTTCCCAGGATCTTCTCTCCCTTACCCCCTGCTCACGACGGTCGCAGACTCGCTTCCGACAACGGAACACGAGCACAGGAGGACACGATGTCGCTCACCCTCGACACCTACCGGCTGCTGGGCCGGTCCGGGCTGCGGGTGTCCCCGCTGGCGCTGGGCGCGGCGACCTTCGGCACCGAATGGGGCTGGGGCGCCGAGCGGGACGAGGCACGCAAGCTGTTCGACCTCTACGTCGAGCGCGGCGGCAACTTCGTCGACACCGCCAGCACCTACACGAACGGCAGCTCCGAGCGGCTGCTGGGCGAATTCACCCGCGACAACCGCGAAAGCCTCGTGCTGGCCACGAAGTACACGACACTGCGCCGGCCCGGTGACCCGAATTCCGGCGGTGGCCAGCGCAAGAACCTGGTCGCGTCGGTGGAATCCAGCCTGCGGCGGCTGAACACGGACTACATCGACCTGTTCTACCTGCACCTGTGGGACTTCACGACGCCTGTCGAAGAGATCCTGCGCGGGATGGACGACCTGGTCCGGCAGGGCAAGCTCCTGTACGTCGCGATCTCCAACACCCCGGCCTGGGAGGTTTCGCGGATGCAGGCGATCGCCGATCTGCGCGGCTGGTCGCCGCTGGTCGCGTTGCAGATCGAGTACAACCTGATCGAGCGCACGGGGGAACGCGACCTGATCCCCATGGCGCGCGAGCTGGGCTTGGGCGTCGTCCCGTGGTCACCACTGGCGGGTGGCGTCCTCACCGGGAAGTACAGCCGCGACGACATGACCCCGGCCGAGGACGGCACCCGCAGGAACTTCAACCTCGCCCTGGGCACGCTCACCGAACGGACCTTCACCATCGTGGACGTCGTGAAGGAGGTCGCCGCGGAACTCGGCCGCACCCCCGCCCAGGTCGGGCTGGCGTGGACCCTGCGGAACCCCGGCGTGACGGCACCGATCATCGGCGCCCGTACTCCCGCTCAGCTGGAGGACAACCTGGGTGCGCTGGAGGTCGACTTCACCCCGTCGCAGCTGGCCCGCCTCGACGAGGTGAGCGCGATCGACCTCGGCTTCCCGCACGAGACGCTCGCCCGCGACACGACCCTCGCGATGACGCGAGGTGACATGACGATCGAAGCCCGCCGCTGAGATCCGCGGCTCGGTCGCGTGGGTCGTGAGTGGTAAGTCGCGTTCTAACGACACTTACCACTCACGACCCCCTGCACCGACCGCTCACTCCCGCCCTCCCCTCCGCTCACTCTCGTCCCCCTCCACTAGGCCCCGATTTCCCCATCCGCCGGGAAAGCTTCCCCTACCTCCCGGGAAAGCTCCCGAACTAGCTTGGGGCCACCGGTCGGCCATGTCGGCAACATTCCTTGTCTCCCAAGGGCCTGGACCCGCGCCGGTGTGTCTCGTGCACCACCGCGGGGATCCGACCATGGAGGATGTGTGACTGAGCGAGCAAGCAGGGCCACGAGAACCGGCGTCTTCGCGGTGCTGCGGGCGACCCCCGCCCCCGTCAGGTACCTGCTCGGCGGCGTGCTTATCAACCAGCTGGGCGCTTTCGTCCAGACGTTCCTGATCCTGTACCTGACTTTCCGGGGCACCTCGGTGGGTTTCGCCGGGGTCTGCCTCGCCGCGTACAGCGTGGGGGCGCTCTTCGGCGCCATGCTCGGCGGCGAGCTGACCCACCGTTTCGGCGGCCGGGCGACGATCGTGACGGTGATGACGTGCGCCGCACCGCTCGTCGCGTCGATCCCGCTGGTCCAGGGAACACCCGCGGCGCTGCTCGCCGTGGTCGCGCTGTCCGGGATGGCGATCCAGGCGTACCGGCCGGCGGCGGCGGTGCTGCTGGCCGAGTACATGCCGGAAGAACACCGTGTCATGGCCTTTTCGATGATGCGCATCGCGCTGAACATCGGGGCCGCCTTGGCACCGCTGATCGCCGCCGTGGTCATCCAGGTGAACTGGGATCTGCTGTTCTGGCTCGACGGGACGACCGCGGCGCTGTGGGCGTTGCTGGCGTTCCTGTTGCTGCCCAAGCGAAGCGCGGCCCCGCACGAGACCGAGTCCGGCGAAGAGTCCGCGCCCGCCCTGAGCGCCCGCGAGGTGTACAGCACGCTGATCCGCGACACCCGTTTCCTCTGTTACCTGGTGGCGGGCCTGTTCGGCATGATGATCTACGCCGGGTGGGTCGCGGTACTGCCGTTGAACATCGTCGACGCCGGATATCCGGTGGGGCTGTACAGCACGGTGCTGGTGATCTCCTCGGTCGTGCTGATCACCTGTGAGCTGAAGATCACCACCTACATCGTCCGGATCCCGAAATACCTCGCCGGCTTGTTCGGCAATCTGGTCTGCGCGCTGGGATTCGCCCTCTACGGGATGATGGCGCAGCATCCGTTCTTCGTGATCGCGGGCGCCCTGCTCGCGGTGTCCGGGCTGATGATCCACGGACCGAGCACCGCCTCGCATCCGGCCACTTTCCCGGTCCAGCTGAGAAGCCGCTACATCGCGACGAAGGAAACGGTGGCAGGCGTGGCCGCGACGATCGGCCCGATGCTGGGGCTGTACCTCTGGAGCACCTTCGGCGGCCCGGGGTTCTGGGGTTTCTGCGCGGTGCTGTCCGTCATCGCCGGATCGATGCACATCTACGGCCTCAAACAGCCACCCGTGGTGAAACAGCCGGAAGTCGTGGGAGAGCGACCATGAACGAAGCCAACGGTGTCCTGCTGGTCATCGGCAGCGGACTGAAGCTGTATCGCGAATACCTGGTCTCGTCGATCCACCGGTGCGCCCGCGCGGCCGGGATCGGCCTGGTGCTGCTGAACAATCTCAAACCCACCTGGCAGCACGCGTACTTCGACGAGATCGTCCACACCGACGTGTTCGACGCGGACGCCATGCTCGCCTCCGCCCGGGAAGTCGCCGGACGGCACCGGATCGTCGGCCTGATGTGCTGGGACGAACCGGTCGTGCTCGCCGCGGGTGAGCTCGCCGCCGAACTCGGCGTCCCCGGCCTGAGTGTGGACGGGGTCCGCGGTTGCCGCGACAAGAACCGCACCCGCACCGTGCTCACCGCCGAAGGGTTGTTGCAGCCGGGCTACGCCTTGACGACCGGTCTCGCCGAGGCACGCGCCGCGGCCGCCCGGATCGGCTATCCGGTGGTGCTCAAGCCGAGGGCCATGGGCGCGAGCATCGGTGTGGTGTTCGCCGCCGACGAGTCCGAAGTGGACGCCGCGTTCGGTGTCGCCATGGGCGCGGCCACAGTCGACCAGAGCCGCTACGGCGGCGGCGCGATCGTGGAGGGCTACGTCTCCGGGCCCGAGATCAGCGTCGACGCGGCCGTGTACAAGGGCGAATACCTGCCGATGTTCGTGGCCCGCAAGGAAACCGGCGATCAGCCCTACTTCGAGGAGGTCGGGCACGTCGTCGACGCCGGCGATCCGCTGCTGCACGACGCCGAACTGATGGACGTCCTGGCGCGGGCGCACCGCGCGCTCGGTGTGGAGGACGGCATCACCCATTCCGAGGTCCGGCTGACCGGCCGCGGCCCGTTGATCATCGAGATCAACGGCCGCCTCGGCGGGGACCTGATCCCGTTCCTGGGCAGGACGGCCACCGGTCTCGACCCCGGCGAGATCCTGTTCTCCGTCGCGACCGGGCACCGGCCGGTCATCGCCCCGTCCCGGCACGCCGTCGCCGGCATCCGGTTCGGCTACCCGGACCACGACTGCCTGGTGCACCAGGTCACCGTCCCCGCCGAAGCGCCGGGACTGGTCGTCGCGTCGCCGATGATCGGGCCGGGCACCACCCTGCGGCTGCCGCCCGGCGGCTACATCGCCCGGCATTCGTTCGTGGTGTGCGAGGCCGGTGACCGTGAGACCTGTGGCCGGCGGCTGGACGCGGCCGCCGCACTGGTGCGAATCGACGCCGATCCGGTGGACCCACCGCGACCCGGTACCGCGTTCGAGATGCCCGCCGGGCTGCTCGACGTCGACGAACAAGAGGGAGTTTCCGCATGACCATGACCGAACCCGTCCGCACCGACGCGCCGATGACCGGCGCGCAGATCCTCGCGAACGCGAAGGCGCTCGCGCCGATCCTGCGGGAGCGGGCGGCAGAGATCGAGAAGAACCGGAGCCTGCCCGAGGACATCGTCCGGATGCTGCGCGACTCCGGTGCCTTCCGGATCGGCTTCAGCCGGGACTGGGGCGGCCCCGAGATGACCTCGATGGAGCAGACCGAGGTGATCGAAGCGCTTTCCTACGGCGACGCGTCCGCCGGCTGGTGCGCCAAACTCGGCTCGGACATCGGGTTGCACGCCAACTTCCTCGACCAGGACGAGGCGCGCCGGATGTTCACCAGCATCGACATGCACTCCGCGGGGGTGCTCCCGGTGACGGGACGCGCGGACCGGGTCCCCGGCGGCTACCGGCTCAACGGCCGGTGGAGCTTCGGCAGCGGCTCGACCCACGCCGACTGGGTGGCCTCCGGGGCCATGGTGTTCGAGAACGGCGAGCCCTACGCGAGCCCGGACGGCAGCAACCCACACGAGTCGCGCCTGTTCATGGTGCCCGGCGACCAGATCGAGCCCGTCGACAACTGGTACACCCTGGGCCTGTGCGGCTCCGGCAGCAGCGACTACACGATCACGGACGTGTTCGTGCCGGAGAACCACTCGCTGACGTTCGACAACCCGAAGGTCCCCAATGGACCGCTGGTGCAGCCGGACGTGATCCAGCGCAGCATGTGCGGCGTCCCGCTCGGTGTGGCGAGGGCCGCGCTGGACTACGTCCGCGATCTCACCATGGAGCGGGTCGACATGCTGAAGGGCTCGCCTTGGCGGATGAGCGGCATCGCGTGGAAGGACAACGAGCACATCCAGATCACGCTGGCCGAATGCGAGGCCGACTACAGCACCACCCGCGCGGGGGTGTACCGGGCGCTGGAGCGGCAATGGGAGGTCACCGCCGACGGCATCGGCACGCTCGACGACCTCACGCCCGACGAGCGGGTGGCCCCGGCGCTGACCGGCTGGCAGGCGTTCCAGATGTCCAAGCGGGTCGTGCAGCGGCTCTGTGACATCCTCGGCACCGCGGCCATCAGGTCGGGCGATCCGATGAACCGGTGGCTCCGGGACTCGATGACGATGGCGATGCACCCGACCGCGCGGGATCGCGTCACCCAGACGGTCGGCGCGCATCTGGTCGGCGCCAAGCCTTCCATGCGGTTCATGCTCGGCATCGTGGACAAGCCCAAGACCGAGTCCGATGAGTGAGCGACCCGTCCTGATCGTCGGGTTCGTGACGCCGGTGCTGATGGCTCTCGCCGGCGTCGAACCCGACGGTTCGGTCGTCCTCGTCGAAGAGCCGGACGTGATCCGGAAGCGGGACCTGCTCACGAAGCTCGCCGGGTCCGCTCTGGTCCGCGAGCTGATCGGCTGGGAGCACGCCCGGCCCGGCTCGGCCGACGAGTTCCACGCCACCCACCGCGACCTGGACCCGGTCGCGGTGATCCCGCTGACGGAGTACGCCACCCCGTTCGCCGCCCGGCTCGCCGAACGCTTCGGCCTGCCGGGCGCGAGCCTGGGCGCCGCGCAGATCCTGCGGGACAAGGCGTTGCTGCGGAAGGTCAGCGCGGCCGCCGGGCTGCCCAATCCGGCGAGCGCCACGGTGACCTGCCCGGCGGACGTGCTGGCGTTCATGCGGGCGCATCCCGGCCCGGCGGTGCTCAAACCGGCGAACCGGCAGGCCGCCGTCGGCACGCAGATCATCCACGCCCCATCCGAGGTCGACCAGGCTTGGGCGAGCTGCGTCGAGCAGGACGAAGGCATCTTCGTCCCCGACCGGCCGATGCGGCTGTCCATGCTGGCCGAGCGGTACGTGCCCGGCCCCGAGTACAGCGTCGAGATGCTCGTCCGCGGTGGACGGCAGCTGTTCGCCAACGTCACCGGCAAACAGCTTTTCCCCGGGCCGCGCCCGGTGGAGCTGGCCCATGTCGTGCCCGCCGACATTCCCGGCGAGCTCACCGAGAAGCTGGCGGAGCACACCCGTCAGGTCGTCGCGGCCGTCGGGTTCGGGGACGGCATCCTGCACTGCGAATGGATCGTCTCCGACGGCGTGCCGTACCTGGTCGAATGCGCCGGCCGCATCGCCGGTGACGGGATCATGGAGATCATCGACCGCGCCTACTCGATGAAACTGCTGCACTCCTACTTCGCGATGATGCGCGGCGAATCGCTGCCGGAGCTGCCTCGCCGCGCGACAGGCGGTGCCGCCGTCCGGTTCGTCCCGATGGAGCCAGGGGTGATCGACGCCGTCCTCGGGCTCGAGCAGGCCCGGCAGGTGGAAGGCGTGTGCCTGGTGGACATCATGGTCGGGCCCGGCCACCGGTTCGCCGGGTTGCGCAGCTCGTGGGACCGGACGGGCCTGGTGATGGCTGTCGCGGACAGCCCGGCCGAAGCCTTGCAGCGCGCCGAAAAAGCCGCGGGCCTGATCCGTATCGAGGTCACCCCGGCCTAGCTCCGCTTCCTGCGCGTGAAGGCCCCCTTCCCTCGACTGAGCCGAGGGAAGGGGGCCTTCACGCGCTTCAGGTCAGCGTCGGAGCCGGCGGAACAGGGCGACGGCAGTGGCGGACGCGACCACCGCACCCGAGTACTTCAGGATTCGATGCTGCCGAGTCGCCCGCTGAAGCGCCTTGGCGTAAGGGACCGTGGTGTTGGTGACCAGGGCGTGCAGCGGCATCCACCGGTGACGGAGAAGCCGCTCCAGGACCGAGTCCACAGCCCGTTCCAGCCGGACGGCCGGAGAACGAACGGTGTCGCGGAGTTCGGCGAAGTTGCGGTGGGACATGGTGGCCAGCGCGTCGGTGTTCGGTTTGCGGAGCGTGTAGTACCGCGTCAATGCCGCCGTGGTGTTGACCGGATGCCGGATGAGGCTGTCCGTCAGCTCCAGCGCGTCCTCGAAGGCCGAGTTCATGCCCTGCGCCAGGAACGGGTAGACGGCGTGGCAGGCGTCCCCGATCAGCGCCACCTTGCCTTCGTGCGTCCACGGCGCGGTGCTGACGGTGACGAGGTTGAACGTTGGCCGCCGCAGGAACTCCTCGCCGAGGCCGGGCACCAGCGGAAGGACGTCGGGGAAATGGGTGCGGAACAAGGATTCCACGTCCGCCTCCGTTCTCAGCGAGTCGAACCCGTGCGGGCCGTGGAACGGGAGGACGCAGGAACAGGTGAAGGAGCCGTCGCGGTTGGGGTGGGCGAACATCATGATGTCGCCGCGGGGCCAGAGATGGAAGACGTCGTCGGCCATGCGATGCGCACCGCCGTCGGCCGCCGGGATGTGGAGTTCGCGCCAGCCCCATTCGAGGTAGCTCTGCGAGAACTCGGCGCGCTGATCGTGGTGCATGGCCCGACGGACGGCCGAGAACGCTCCGTCCGCGCCCACCACGACGTCCGGCTTCACCACGAGCGCCCGGCCGTCCGGGTCCACAAAGGACGCCGACGGCAGGTCGCGGTCCACCCCGGTGCACCGCGTGTCGAACACGAACCGCACGGTGAGTTCCCGGCTCGCCGCGTCCACCAGGAGCGCGCTCAGGTCCTGGCGCTGGATCGCCAGGATGCCGCCCTCGCCGTACGCCGAAAACCGCAGCCCGCCGTCGGTGTTGTGCAGCATCCGCCCGCGCATCGGTACGACGAGCCGTCGTACCTCTTCGGACAGTCCGAGGCTGTCGAGCGCCGCCAGGCCGCGCCGGGACAGGCCGAGGTTCATGGACGTCACCGCGCTCGCGGCCTCGCGGGGATCCGGCCTGCGGTCGTACACCGTCACCACATGCCCTTGCCTGCCCAGCGAAAGCGCCAGGAACGCGCCCGCCATGCCGGCGCCGACGATCGTGAACTCCACTATGCACTCCCCTTGTTCACGCACTGACCTCCAGGACAGCGCCGAGGATCTCCTCGGCGACGAGCGGCGCGGCGGCGAAACCGGACCCGCCGCAGGCGGGGCGGGTCCACACCGACGGATGGATCCGGGTGAGCATCGGGCCGTCGTCGACGGGATCGGCCGCGTAGTGGCAGTCCCGCACGCCGACGACGGTGTAGTCCGTGGCGACGGTGAGAATCGGCTCCGCGAGCAGTCGTTCCGCCCACGGCTCGCGATCATCGTCCACTGTGGACGTGACTCTTCGGCAGACCGCGTCGGAACTGATCTTCAGCAGGGTGCCCGCGCCGGGCGGCAGCAGCCAGGCCGTGCGAGCGGCGCCGATCCGGCCGACACCGGGTGCCGACGCCCACCATCCGGCCAGATTCTCCGGCGGGCGCAGGTAGATCATGGTCTGGCGATACAGCGTGACGGACTGTTCGACCGGTTCGGTGCTCCCCGGTCCGGTCGCGACGAGTACGAGATCCGCGCCCGCCGCGGTACCGTCGGCCAGGGTCACGCGGTGATCGCCGACGTCGACGACGGCGCGACGCGGCCGCAGCTCCACCGCGGGATGCGCGGCGAGCCATTCCGCGGCCGCGCGGAGAAACCGTTCGGCCAGCAGCACTCCGGCGTCCGGGTCGAGCACTCCGCCGGTCCCGGCGGGAAACGCCACGGGCGACAGGGCTTCCGGCGACACGGCGACAGCGGGGAGCCCGACCTCACGCGCGGTGCCGAGCGCCTGCTCGACTTCGTCCCGGGTACCGGCGGTGACCACACCGACCGGCCGGAAGATCCTCGTCCGCAGCACCGATTCCAGCTCCAGCCAGCGGCGGCGGGCCTCGGCCATCCGCCGGGTGCCGTCGACGTCGCCCGGGCGCAGCACCCGCAACGCCCGGTGCTGGTCGGACGAGGCCGACGCGGGGTTCGGGATGGGGCCGAGATCGAACACGGTGACGCGGTGACCGGCACGCGCGCAGCCGATCGCGGTCACCAACCCGGTCACGCCGGCGCCGACGACGGCGACCGACGCCATCAGCCGGCCAGCCGGGGCAGCTTCTTGGGGATGACCGCGTCCGCGTCCACTTGGCCGGGCAGCGTCGTGTCGGGCAGCGCGGCCGCGGCGAGATCGATCAGGATCGGCGCGGCACAGCGCAGGAACACGTCCACCTGATGGCAGAGGTCGCCCGCGGTCGCGGCGGTCGTCGCGGCGGCCAGCCGGTCGAGCCGCCCCAGCTGTTCGGCCAGTGTCGAGGCCACGGCCGTCAGGCTGAACCGCCGGAGTTCGTACCCGTCGGCGAACCGTTCGGCCATCCGCAGCGCCGTCCGCCTGGCGTCTTCGGAGACCGGCAGCGGACCGCGGTCCACCCAGGCGTCGATCGCCGCCGCGACCCGGTTCCACGGTCCGGTCAGCCGTGTCTCGCTGACCCGGAGCAGCGCCTCGTGGGTGAAGTCGGTGCGCTGGTACTCGGGGCTGGTGGCGCAGAGATGGAAGCGGATGAGGTCGCGCGGCACCTCGGCGGCCAGGTCCCGGCCGGACACGACGTGCCCGCGGCTGGTGGAGAACTTCTCGTTGGCGAGCTCATAGAACTCGTTGGTGACGTACTGCGCCGGGAGGACGTGGCCGCCGAGCGCGGTGAGCATCGCCGTACCCACGATCGCGAACGGGTACGTCGCGTCCAAGCCGAGGAAGTACACCACGGTCGAACCGGAGTCCGCGTGCCACAGTTCGTCGTCGGAGGTCAGGATCGCGCCGCGTTTCTCGGCCGCCAGCGCGGTGGTGAACATGCTCCACGGCATGCCCTCCATATGCGGGTAGATCACCTGCCCCGGCACCTCCGGGAACGGCGCCGGGATGCCCCACGACGTCGGCTGGGTGATCGGGAAGTCCGGCAGTGGTCCCGCCAGCGCGGACTCGATGAGCTGGGCCATGCCGGGCCGCATCGGGATCCGGGCGAAATACGCCTCCAGATCCGCGCGGTACCGCTCCACCGGGAAGACGAGGATGTCCGCCTCGCGGTACTCCAGCGGTTCGTCCGGGCGCAACGTCGAACGCGGCTCGATCAGGTCGCCGGGAGCGACCGGCAGCCCGCAGCTCTCGCAGACCCCGGCGTACCCGTCGGCCAGGCAGAAGGGGCAGCCGCCGGTGACGTAGGCGTCCATCAGGTACTCACCGGTGCTTGGCAGGTAAGGGAAACGTACGGTACGCAGCTCCAGCGCGCCCATGCCGTGCAGACGGTCGTAGAAGTCCATGACCAGTTCGGTGAACCGGTCGCCGATGCAGCCGAATCCGTCGACCTCGATGCCCATCGTGGCCAAGGTCCGCTGTACCTGATCCGCGGAGCGTTCCCGCAGCTCCTCGGGGGCCACGCCGAGCCGCGCGGCCGCGGTGACGATGTAGTTCTGGGTGAAGTGCATGCCGGTGCCGTAAAGGGCTTCCCTGCCGGTCGCGCGGGCGTACCGGGCGCAGACGTCGGCGGCGAGGAACGGGCCGGCGAGATGGCCGAGGTGCAGGTCGCCGTTCGCCGTCGGTGCCGGCGAGATCACCACGAGCCGATTCATCAGGCGGTCCTCGTCTCGCCGGCGCCGCGGCGGGCGAGGAGATCGCCGACGATGTCGCGGGAACGGTGGGCCAGCACGCTGATCAACGAATCGGCGATGCCGTGCGTCGCCTCGTTGACGCCCTGCAGATATACCGCGCCCCAAGCGGAATCGCCGAGATCGACCCGGTAGCAGCGGCTGACCGAGACCTCCGACAGGCCGACGCGGTCGGCCAGATCGCGCACCATCGCGGGCATCCGCTGGTCGAAGCCGGTGCCGAGCAAAACCAGATCACAGTGCAGTGGTTCGACCTTGCCACTGGTCCGGTCACGCAGGTCGAGGACGACCTCGTCGTCTTCGACCCTGGCGCCGACCACCTCGGTCAGGGTCCGCACCTTCGAACGCTGCCCGCCGAGGCCGCGCTGCTGATAAAGCGTGGTGTACAGCTGATCGAGGAACGGCGGGGCCGCCCCGGCGTAGTTCGTCAGGCGCATCTCGTCCAGCATCTGTTCCCGGACCTCGGCCGGGCTGTCGTAGAACCGGTCGACGAACGACGGGAAGAACAGCTCGTTGACGAACTTGCTGGTCTGGTAGTTCTGCGGGCCCACCGAACGCACGATCATGGTCCGGGTGCTGTTGGGCAGATTGTCGTGCAGTGCCATGAACATCTCGGCCGCGCTCTGCGCCCCGCCCACCACGACGGCGCGCAGCGGCGCGTCCGAAGGCAGTTGCGCGATCCTGCGCCGGTACTGGGCGCTGTGGATGATCCGATCGGCGGGCAGACCGGCGAACACGTCCGGCACGTTCGCGTCCCGGCCGCCACCGACCACCAGATCGCGGCAATGGATCGTGTCCCCGCCGGCGAGAGTGGCCGTCCAGCCGGTGATCGACCCGTCGGCGTCGCGCGCGGGCTCGATGCGCTGAACCCTGGCGTCGTAACGGATGCGGACCTTCTCCAGCGACCGCGCGACCCACTGCAGATAGTCGGAGAACTCCCAGCGGAACGGGTGGAACGTGCCGAGGTTGACGAACTCGTCGAGCCGGTTCTCCTCGTACAGGAAGTTGAGGAACGAGAACCTGCTGCGCGGATTGCGCAGGGTCACCAGGTCCTTGAGGAAGGAGACCTGGCTGCGCGCCCACGGCATCAGCAGATCCCGTTGCCACTTGATGTCCGGGCTCTGCTCCAGCAGCAGCGTCTGGTCGGCCAGCTCCGGATTCCCGGACTCCTCGATGGCCACCGCGAGCGCCAGGTTCGCCGGTCCGGCGCCGATCGCCAGCAAACCCACCTGTATTTCAGTCACAGATACACCCCGTTCGTCCAGAATAGAGTGCCGACACTATGGACCGGTGTTTCCCGGGGATAGGGACTGGTATCCCGCGGGCCGGGGAATCTCGCCGTGGCCATCGCCCGGTACACCGGATTTCCCGGGATCGGGGAAGATCTCCCCTTTTCCCGGGAAATCGCGGCGGCTAGTCTCCCGGCGGCCGAACGGGCTTGTCCTGGTACCCTTTGAGGCTAACTCCCGGGTACTAACCCGAATGCCGGAATCGCCCCTGGTCACACTCCAGGACCTGGACTTTCCTATTGATCGGACACTTCTCCCCGCGCGAAAAATTGATTGCGATCAATTGTCCATAACCGTCGCATGGCTCCGTTCGACACCTTCTACATAGACTGGTCTCGCGACCGGCCGATCCCATCCCCGCCACGGCCGGGCACTCACCTCATCGCACCTCACCGAACGGAACCGATCAGGCAGGATCGGTAGCGGCAGGCACAGGGGGAAGAATGAATCATCACGCAAGTATCGGCAACACCGCACGTATCTGGCCGGCCGAACGTCGTGATCAGCGGCGCACCGCGCGCCTGCTGCCCGACCACGGCGGAGACGAAAAGGACGCCGACCCCGCCTGGGTCACCGTTCTGCTCGCCGACAGCCAGCCGACGGTCCGCTACCGGGTCCGGTCCGCGCTCGAAACCGTCAGCGGCATCGCCGTCATCGGCGAGGCGGCGACGGCGAACGCGACGATCGCGGAGACCTTCCGGCACCGGCCGGACGTCCTGATCATCGACCCGCAGCTCGGCGAATCCGCGGCCGTCGACGTGATTGGCAGAGTTTCCCGCGTCGCACCGGAAACCAGGGTCCTGGTGCTGAGCGCGGTCGACGACGACACCGCCGTCAGATCCGCGATCCAGGCGGGCGCGCGCGGATACCTGATCAAGGGCGCCGATCTGGATCAGGTCATCCGCGGTGTCCAGGTCGTGGCCGCGGGCGAGGCGATCGTCGGCAAGGCGATCGCCCGCCGGTTCAGCGCCCTGCTTCGCTCGACACTCGGCCCGGAGCCCTATCCCTTCCCCCAGTTGACCACCAGGGAACGGGAAGTGCTCGACCGGATCGCCGCGGGCAAGTCGAACGCGGCCATCGCCAGGGATCTCGCACTCGCGCAGAAGACCATCAGCAACCGCGTTTCCGCCGTCTTCGGCAAACTCGGGGTGGCCGATCGCGCACAGGCGATAGTGCTGGCGCGGGACGCCGGTCTCGGCCGCGGCTGATTGACCGGCAATCGGGAACAGTTCCCCTATCGCCGGGAAACCGGCCGAACATAGCCTGCGATCAGCCCCGGACGCCGGACGGGAATGCACGCTGATCGGAGTGGGATGTGACTGAGCAAGACCTTGCTGTCGTGGACATCCGCAAGCTGGAGCACGAGAACCTGACGCGGGCCTACGGATTGGACATGAAGCTCCTTTATCCGTGGGATGGTTTGACGGCACCGTTTCGAGGAGCTTGGTGCGTACTGCGCCCTGGCGACGTCTCGGTGGCCCACGCTCATCACGAGCACGAGATCTTCATCGGAATGGCGGGAAGCGCCGCCGTGATCGCCGGAGACCGGCGACACGAGTTCGTGGCCGGAGACCTCGTATTCCTGAAACCGGGGATCGAGCATCATCTCGTCAATGACCGGGACGAGGACTTCTCCTACTACGCGATCTGGTGGGATCGCGCGATGTCGGACGAGTTCGCCGCCCACGAGGCAGGCCGGGCCGAGTCCCGTGATTGATTACGACGGGCGGAAATTCCGCAAAGCGGGCGGTGACGCCGAAGCGATCGCCGTGTACCGGCAAGAAGGCGACGTCGTCTGGGCCGAATTCGCCGGCGGCGAGGTGCGACGAGGGTCGATCACCGGCGCCCAAAGGGAAAACGGCGCTCTGCATCTCGGGTACACCATGGTGCTCGCCACCGGTGAGGTGATCTGCGGGCACACGGTGAACACCCCGGAGATGGGCGAAGACGGCCGCCTCCGGCTGCGTGAGGTGTGGGAACGCTACGGCCCGCACGCCGCGACCGGCGTCTCCTACCTCGACGAGGTGAGCTAGTGACCCGCAGCCTGACCGACGCGGACTGGCGACGCCTCGACCGAGCCGTGGACGGCCGCGTCCGGCGTCCTGGAGAGGCCGGCTTCCGCGACGCCTCCATGCCGTTCAACAAGCGGTTCGCCGGAACCACCCCCGGCGGCGTCGTTTCCGTGGCCGGCACCGAGGACGTACGACGTGCCATCGTGTGGGCGCGCGATGCCGGCGTCGACGTCGTCGCACGGTGCGGCGGGCACAGCTACGCGGGACATTCGGTCGGCACCGGCCTGGTGATCGACCTCGGCGCGATGAACACCGTGTCCGCCAATGGTTCGACCGGGCTCGTGACGGTCGCGGGCGGCGCGCTGATGGCGGACGTCTACGCCGCCGTCCAGCCCCACGAAATGGCGTTCGCACTGGGCAACGGCGCCTCGGTCGGCATCGCGGGGCTCACCCTCGGCGGCGGCTGCGGGGCCACCTCCCGCGTACTCGGCCTCACCGCGGACGCGCTCGTGGAGACCACGCTGGTGACCGCGGACGGGCAGGTGCTGCGCTGCGACGCGAACACCAACGCCGACCTGTTCTGGGCGTGCCGCGGCGGTGGTGGCGGGAACTTCGGCGTCAACGTCTCCTTCACTTTCCAGGCGAGGCCGGTCGCCGACTGCGCCAGCTACCTGCTGTTGTGGGACCGCGCGGACGCGCCGAAGGTCTTCTCGGTACTGCAAGAGATCGCGCTGCGGGCGCCGGACGAGTTCGCGACCAGGATCGGTATCAGCAAGGCGGGCGAGTCGAAGGGCGTGGTGTCGGCCATCGGGCAGCATTTCGGTTCCGCCAAGGAGTTGCGCGAGATCCTCGACCCCGTCCTGTCCGTCGCCCAGCCGATCCGCGCGGACATCGCGGACCGGACTTTCTGGGAGGCCAAGGACGATCTGCTGCACGAGACCTCCGAGGGCGCGTTCGCGGTGCGGACCAACACCACCACTCGGCCACTGCCCGAGGAGGCGATCGCCACGATGCTCTCGTTCGTCGATCGCGTGCCCGGCAGCGGAAATCCGGACGGTGGTGGTGCGGCCCTGTTCTCCTGGGGCGGCGCGATCAACCGGGTGGGCGCGACGGAGACCGCGTTCGCCCACCGGAACGCGCTTTTCCTGCTCTCCATGGACGTTTCGTGGGCCGAAGCCGACAATCCCGCCGTGGTCGACGCCAACCTCCGCTGGCTGGCGGAACTGGCTGACGCGATGTCGCCTTACGTGTCCGAAGGCGCCTTCCAGAACTTCATCGACCCGGATCTCGAGTCCTGGCGCGACGCTTACTACGGCGCCAACTACCCGCGGCTGAAGGAAATCAAGGAACGGGTCGACCCCGACGGCGTCTTCACCTTCGCGCAAAGCATCGGATCATGATCGGCGACGACAAGGTACACATCTGGACGGCGGCCGAGGTCGAAAGCGGTGCCGTACCCGCGGAACATCTACCGCACACCCGGGAGATCCTGGCCTGGGCGGGACGCTACCTCGTCTCCCCGCATCCGGAACTCGGCCGAAACGGCCCGGTATGCCCCTACACCCAGCCGTCACTCCACAAAGGACTCTTTCATCTGGCAGCCCTGACCGCGACGAACGGCGGGACGGACGTCCGCGACGCGATCGAAAGCCTGCGCTCGTGGTACGAACGGCTGTCGGCCAGGATCCCGCCCGCGGACCGGGAACTGCTGACGATCCTGCTCGTACTGCCGCAACTGGACCATCAGGACTCGACGGGGCTGGACGCCCTGCAACGCGAGGCGAAGGACAAGTTCGTCAACGACGGTCTGATGATCGGGCAGTTCCACCCGGTCTGCGACCAGCCCGGCCTGTGGAACGAGAAGTTCAAGGCGCTGCGCGCGCCGGTCCCGTTGCTGGCCATCCGCAAACTGGTCGTCTTCGACCTGCCGTTCCTGATGGACGACGAGGTGCACGCCGAGAGCTACCTCCGGCGGTTCGCCCCGGACATCCCGCCCCGCATTCGCGACCAGCTGGTCAAACGGCTGGTGAGCACCCGGAAATCCTTGCAGACGGCCTGAACACTCGGGGGAGACGACAGATGCGGCACTATCTCATGGTCAGACCGGCGTATTTCGACGTCGAGTACTCGATCAACCCGTGGATGGATCCCGGAAAGCCCACCGACACCCGGCTCGCGATCACCCAGTGGGAAGGACTGCGCGACCTCTACCTCGAACTGGGCCACCGGGTGGACCTGCTCGATCCGGCGCCGGGTCTGCCGGACATGGTGTACGCGGCCAACGGTGCCACGGTGGTGAACGGACGGGTGCTCGTCGCACGCTTCCACCACCGGCACCGCCGCCCGGAATCCACGGCTTACCTGAAGTGGTTCACCGAGCACGGTTATCGCGACGTCCGGCAAGCCGGGTGGGACAACGAGGGCGAAGGGGACTTCCTCGTCGCGGGTTCCCGGATCCTGGCGGGTTCGGGCTTCCGCACCGACCGCCGGGCGCACGACGAAGCCGCGGAGTTCTTCGGTGTCCAGGTGCTCGGGCTGACCTTGACCGACCCTCGCTACTACCACCTGGACACCGCGCTGACCGTCCTGGACGACGACCTGATCATGTACTTCCCGGAAGCGTTCAGTGAGGACAGCCGCCGACGGCTCGAAAAGCTGTACCCGGACGCCGTCGTCGCCTCGGCCGCCGACGCCGCGGCCTTCGGGCTGAACGCGGTCTCCGACGGGCGTCACGTCATCCTTCCGCAAGCCGCGACGGGACTGATCGAACGACTGCGAGAGCGAGGTTTCGAGCCGATCGGCGCCGATCTTTCGGAACTGCTCAAAGGCGGCGGGAGCGTGAAATGCTGCACGCTGGAATTACGTCCGGCTCGTGACCGGGCCTCGTAGGCGCGGCGTCCTCGTCGTGGAGCGGAAGCGACTCGCTGGTAGCATCCCTTTCGACGTTGAGTGACCGTCTGATTACCTGTGGGGTATGCCGTGGGCCAAGACCGTGGGACCGCCGATCTTCCTTCGAACAGGATCGACACGACCGTGCCCAGCGTGGCGCGCGCCTACGACGCGGCCCTCGGCGGCAAGGACAACTACGAGGTCGACAGGCAACTGCTCGCGCAGCTGAACCAGGCCGTGCCCGAGGTCAACATCATCGCGGTCAGCAACCGCGCCTTCCTGACCCGCGCGGTCCGTTTCCTCGCCGGCAAGGCCGGGATCGACCAGTTCCTCGACTGCGGCTCCGGCCTTCCCACGGCGGAGAACACCCACCAGGTCGCGCAGCGGATCAACCCCGACGCGCAGGTCGTGTACGTCGACAACGACCCCGTGGTGCTCGCGCACGGCCGCGCGCTCCTCGAAGAGAACGACCGGACCCGCCTCATCGGCGCCAACATCTTCGAGCCGGACGAGGTCCTGAAGAACGACGTCGTCACGACCACGCTCGACTTCAGCCGCCCGCTGGCCCTGATGCACGTGGCCACGCTGCACCACCACAGCGAGGCCGAAGGACTGCCCCCGGCGCAGGTCCTGCAGACCTACATCGAAGCGATCCCCTCCGGTTCCTACGTGGTGTTCTCGCATTTCTTCGATCCGGAGAACGAGCACAGCCCCATCGCCCACCGGGTGCAGGCGATCCTGAACCAGAGCATCAGCCGCGGCTTCTTCCGCACCAAGAGCGAACTCGAAGAGATGCTCGTCGGCCTCGAACTCATGGACCCGGGCATCGTGGTCAACGACGAGTGGTGGCCGACCGGTCCCCGTTCGGAACCGATGCCGGCCGCGGGCAACTGCATCGTCGCCGCCGTGGGCCGCAAGCCCTGACCAGAACCACCGTCAGTTGCGGATGATCCTCCGTTCCGTGGCGACGGAGACCGCACCGGTGCGGCTGTCGACGCCGAGCTTGTCGTAGATGTGGACCAAGTGCGTCTTCACCGTCGCTTCGGAAATGAACAGTCGCGCGGCGATCTGCCGGTTGATCAGGCCTTCCGCCAGTAGCTGCACGATCTCGGTCTCACGGGGGCTCAGCGCGGGCGCCGGGGCCCGCATGTGCCCGAAAAGCCGGGCTGCGACCTGAGGTGCCAGCGCGGTCTCCCCGCGCGCGGCCGCGTGGATGCCGTGGAAGAGGTCCTCGGGTGGCCCGGCCTTGAGCAGGTAGCCGGTGGCGCCCGCCGCCACCGCCCTGGTGATGTCCAGTTCGGCGTCGTAGGTGGTGAGCACGAGGACCTTCGGGGCGTCCGGCAGGGCGGTCAGGCGCTCGGTCGCGTTCACGCCGTCGGGACCGTCGCCGAGCTGGAGGTCCATCAGCACGACGTCCGGCTTCCGGGCCTCGGCGAACAGCACGGCTTCGTCGGCGCCGGCACATTCGCCGATCACCTCGAATTCGGGCTCCCCGGCGAGCAGGGCGGCGATCCCCGCCCGGACCACCGGATGATCGTCGACGATCAGTACCCGGATGGTCATCGCACCTCCCTGGTGGGCACGGCGACGGCGAGCGCGGTGCCCTCTCCCGGTGCGCTCTCGACCACCATCTCACCACCGAGTTCGGCGAGCCGCTCCCTGATCATTCTCAGCCCGTTCCCCCGGTCGCCGCTCGCGCGCACCGCACCCGGGTCGAAGCCGACGCCGTCGTCACGGATGTCGAGGACGACGGCTTCTTCCACGTAGGTCAGCGTGACCGCCGCTTCCTTCGCCCCGGCGTGTTCACTCACGTTCGCCAGGGCGCCCTGCGCGATACGAAGCAGACCTGCCTCCACCTCGGGCCGCAGCGGATAGGGCTCTCCGCTGATCTCGAAACGCACCCGGTGCATGGCGACGAACCCGATCTGCTCGGCGAGATCCTTCAAGGACTCGACGAGATCGGTGTCGGCGAGACGCGGTGACCCCAGGCCTTGGACGAACCGGCGTGCCTCGTCGAGAGTGTCGCCCGCCGCTTCGACGGCGCGGGACACATGGCCTCTGGCCAGCTTCGGATCCGTGTCCCAGGTCCTCTGCGCGGCTTGCAGCAGCATCCTCATACTCGAAAGCCCCTGCGCGAGGGCGTCGTGGATCTCGCGCGCCAACCGCTCACGTTCCTGGGTGATCCCAGCCAGGCGCTGGCTCTGAGCGAGGTCGAACCTGGCGTGCACGAGATCGCTGACCGCCCTCCTCAGCTCCATCTTGTCCCGGTCGAGCTGGAGGAACGTCATCGTGGCCATCAACGCGACCGCGATCGGCGCGAGCACGATGCTCGGATCGAACTCGGTCGCGATCCGCAGCTGGGCGAGGATGGTCGCGACGGTCAGCAGGACGACCACCGCGATCACGACCCTCGGTCTCAGCACCTGCAGGCAGACGAAGAACAACGGCACGGCGCACCAGGCGAAGCTCGGTGCCGCCACCACCAGCGCCAGCCAGACCGCGATCACCGCGGCCAGCCAGACCGGACGCCACCGGTCGAGTGCCGCCCAGCTCAGCACCCCCGCCACGTAGACCAGCGCGAGCGCGCCGGTGAGCACGAGGATCAGCGGGGTCGCGCCGCTCAGCCCGTGTGCCGCGACGAACCTGGCCACCGACGCGGCCAGCAGGAGGAAGAACCCGGCGTGCATGGCGGCGTTCAGTCGCGTGGCCGACCCGATGTGCGGCTTCATCTCGGTCCTCCCTTCGTCGCCGATGATCGTATGCGGTGGGGAGGGGCCTCCCGCATCAATCGTTCGGTTGATGCCCGCACCGATCGCACGGCGTCCGATCAAGGTCCACTCTCCCGATTCGCGCGGCCCGGCCAGCCGGGAGAGTCGAAGGAGAACGAAAAACCCCTCCACGGCAAAGGAAATCCGATGAACGCCAAGCTCCCCCGCACTCGCCTCGTCCTGGGTATGACGGCCGGCCTCGCGACCGTCGCACTCGCCACCGGGCTCGGCGCGGCGCAGGCTCAGGACCGCAAGCCGCAGCAGCCCGCCTCGCCTGCCGTCGTGCAGACCAGTGTTCTCGGCGTCGACGCCGCCACTCGCGCCGCCCAGGCCGCGCTGGACGCCGCCGAGAAGGAGGGGCAGCGGGTCACCGTGGCCGTGCTGGACCGGTCCGGTGACGTGCGGGTCCTGCTCAAGGGCGACGGCGCCGGACCGCAGACCGAGGAGTCGGCCAAGCGGAAGGCCTTCACCGCGGTCTCCTTCGGACAGCCGACGTCCGCGCTGAACAAGAACGCCCAGGGCACCGGCCCGACCGTCCGCGACATCCCCGGCACGCTCTTCCTCGCCGGCGGTGTGCCGGTCGCCGTGAACGGCGGCCCGATCGCCGGGATCGGCGTCGGCGGCGCGCCCAGCGGCGACCTCGACGAGAAGTTCGCCGCGGCGGGCCTGCGCGCCATCGGGGAACTTCGCTGATGATCGGTGGACGGGCGCTCGTGGCGCTGCTCGCCGCCCTCGTGCTCGGTGCCTGTTCCCCGCAGGCGCCGAGTGCTCCACCCCCACCGGCGTCGAGCGCTCCGTCCTCGCCCACCGCATCCCAGCCGCCCCGCCAAGGAGTCCCCGTGAGTCACCTTTTCGCAGCCGACGCGAATCTCGTCCGGCAGGCCGTCGACTCCGGCGCCGACCTGGAGACCCGCGACGATCACGGCCGGACCCCGCTGCTCGTCGCCGTCACCGAAAACCGGGTCGAGATCGCCGAAGTACTGGTCAAGGCGGGTGCCGACCCGAACGCGCTCGACGGCCGGCACGACACACCCTGGCTGGTCACCGGCGTCACCGGGAGCGTCCCGATGGCACAGGTGCTGCTCAAGGCGAAGCCGGACCTGACCATCACAAACCGGTTCGGCGGCGTCTCGCTGATCCCCGCCTCGGAACGCGGGCACGTCGAGTACGTGCGGCTGGTGGCGAACAGCGGGATCGACGTCGACCACGTGAACGACCTGGGCTGGACCGCGCTGCTGGAGGCGGTCATCCTCGGCGACGGCGGGCCGCGCCACCAGGAAGTGGTCCGGGCGCTCGTCGCCGCTGGCGCGGACGTCGACCTCGCCGACAAACAAGGCGTCACTCCCCTCGCCCACGCCAGGAACAAGGGACAGACGGCCGTCGCCCGGATCCTCGCCGAGGCGGGCGCCTGAGGTCCACGAGTTCGTGAGTGGCGATTCGCGGTTCTGTTGCGAGGTAAGGCAAAGGTGGCGTGTTCAGTCGCTCGCCCGTACGCCGACCTCGAGAGCGTTGCGAAAGCCACTTCCGCAACGTTGAAGGTTGCGAAAGTGGCTTTCGCAACGCTTCGGGGACTCCGCCGCCCACGAGAACCGCAAGACCCGCGACAAAGGGGACTTTCCCCTCATCGCACGAGTGGAAAGCCCCCTTCACCCCGCTGATCGCCACCGAACACCGGTCCGTGAAGGCCTCCTTGAGGGACTCTGGGTCCCTCAAGGAGGCCTTCACGGACTTCACGCGATTGAGGGCGGCGGTGAGGCGTCGGCACAGGTGGTCGTGAGTGGCGATTCGGGTTAGAGCCAAGCGTGTCTCAGGTACCTACAGTCGCGCGCAGTCTCGCGTGATCAGATGGACGACACAGGTGATCGAGTGGGCGACATACGTGATCAGACGGACGACACGTGGTGGGACCAGGCGGCGAGCGTGTCGTCCAGCCAATCACGCGTGCCGTCCGCTCAGACACCGAAAGCCCCAGCTCGGCATGGTGATCATGAGTGACTCGGTACCGGCACCCTCGCTCGCTTGAGGTACATGAAGGCCCCCTTCCTTGAGCCTGTCGCAAGGAAGGGGGCCTTCATGTACTCGGGGCCCTGCGAAGGGCGAGTTTCCTCGGCTGAGCCGAGGGAAGGGGGCCTTCACGCGCAGCCAGTGTGACTGTTGGTGCGTCTGGGGCGAACGTGGCGGTCCGCAAAGTCCGTGAAGGCCTCCTTCCCTACCTTCAGGGTTGGGAAGGAGGCCTTCACGGACCTGCCGCCTGGGAACCGACCGCGGCCGAAATCCAGTAGGCACCCAAGACACGACACCGACGCCTCACCGGTCCCACCAATCACTTCAGTCACAAAAGCACCCCGCCTCACCGCTCCCCGAAACTATTTTCTGTTATGCCAATTGACACAAGTCCTCACGGCTGGCTACGGTTCGGCCGTGGATGAGGTACGAGGACGAGGCAGGCCGCGCAAAGACCCAGCGAAGCTGGCCCGATGGACGCCTCCCGAGGGCTGGTCGCGGCTGGTCGCCTGGATCTCCCCGGAGGAGAAGAAAGCGCTCAAGCATGTCGCGGTCGAGGCCGACGTCCCCGTGGCGGAGCTGATCCGGGCGCTCGCCGGCGGGCTGGCCAGCGGCGTCATCACCCCTGAAGAACTCATCGGGCACGTCGTGAAAGGGAAGACCGTCATGGAGAAGATCCCCACGCTTTTCGAGCGCGATGAGCGCTTCCACGTCGTCGACAGACCTCGCGCCGAGTGCGCGTGGGTCTTCGACGGCGCCGGGGTGGGGACCGAGAAGCTCGACGGCACCAACATCCGGTTGACCGTGCGTGCCGGTCAGCTGGTCCGGGTCGAGAAGCGGCGCAACCCGAGCAAGGCGCAGAAGCAGCAGGGCATCGTGGACGGCTGGTACGTGGACACCGACAGCGAGTCCGCCGACGACAAGTGGATCCTCTCGGCGGCCGCGAACACCGACGTGTCCGGATGGCCGGACGGGGAGCACCCGAGCGAGGCGCTCGGTCCCCGCATCCAGGGCAACCCCCTGGGACTGGACGAACACCGGTGCATCCCCTTCAACTTCCAGGCACCGGCCCTGCCCGAGGCGCCGCGCAGCTACGCCGAACTGCGGGACTTCCTCGCCACACTGGACAGCCAGTTCTCCCCCGGACATCCGGCGGAGGGCATCGTCTTCCACCATCCGGACGGGCGCCGGGCCAAGATCAAGCGAAAGGACTTTCCCCGCACTGTGCCGGCATAACCGTCCTCAAGCCTGGTGAGATGACCTCACATCCGGCGGCGCTCTCTCGTCGTATCCGGGACGAGGCACGCGACTCTGAGGCGGGAATCCCATGACCGATCCATCCGAGCAGGCCCACGATCCGCTCGCCCCGGGCCTGAAGGCGATCGTGAGTGAGCGGCGTCAGCTGATCGGGATCGCGTATCGCCTGGTCGGATCGCTTTCCGAGGCCGAGGACGTGGTGCAGGAGACCTACACCCGCTGGTATGCCCTGTCCCCGGCCCAGCGGGCGGCGATCGACTCCCCCGGTGCCTGGCTGACGACGGTCGCCGGCCGCATCTGCCTGGACCTCCTCGGCTCGGCCCGCGCCAGGCGGGAACGCTACGTCGGCGAATGGCTCCCCGAACCGCTGCCGGGACAGGTCACGTGGACGACCGGACGGCCACCGGCCGCCGACCCGGCCGACCGGATCACCCTCGACGAGTCGATCAACATGGCGTTCCTCGTCGTGCTCGAGTCACTGACCCCGGCCGAGCGGGTCGCGTTCGTGCTGCACGACGTCTTCCGCTATCCCTTCGCCGAGGTGGCGGAGATCGTCGGCCGCTCCCCCGCCGCCTGCCGCCAGCTGGCCTCCTCCGCGCGCCGCCGCATCCGCGCGACGCAGGTCTCCCCTGCCCCGGTCGCCCGGCAAGCGAACCTCGTCAAGGAATTCAAGAAAGCCTGGGAGGCCAGGGACATCGAAGCGCTCATCGGTCTGCTCGATCCCGATGTCAAGGCTGTCGGCGACGGCGGCGGACTCGTCAGCGCCGCGCTCCATCCTTTCGAGGGCCGCGAGCAGGTCGCGTCCTATCTCCTGGAGGTGGCGGGCAAGGCGTCCGGCCACGAACTGCTGGAGCGGACCGTCAACGGCCGGCCCGGCCTCGTGCTCCAGCAGGCCGGGCTGACCGTCGCGGTGTTCGCGTTCCACGTCGCCGAAGACCGCATCCGGCGCATCTGGGGTGTGCGGAACCCCGAGAAACTCCGGCCGTGGACGGACGCCTGACCGCTAAGCCGCGAGAGCGCCGAGTTGCCGCAGCTGGGTCAGGACGTCGACGACGCCCCAGATCTCGACGATCCGCCCTCCGGCGAACCGGAAAATGAAGATCTCCCGGTAGGAGACCGTCTTTCCCGTCGCCGGGATACCCCTGAACTCACCTTGGTGGGTACCGGTGACGGTGTTCCGGCAGACGACCCTGTCCCCGTCGGCCAGCACGTCCTCGGCCTCGACCCGAAGATCGGGGAACGCGCGAAGCAGCACCGTCCACACTTGTTTCAGCGCCCGCGCCCCTGTCGTGTCCATCGGGACCGGCGAGTGGAACACCACTTCCGGGTCGACGACCTCGTCGATCGTCCTCTCGACGAGCTGGACACTGCCGGTGTTGGTCGCGTCGTGAAAGCGTTCGAACGCCGCCAGATTGCGTGCTTTTTCTTTCATGGTCATGGTTTCTCCCGAAAGTTGTCGGAGCCGGGCCCCGCACCGGACGGCACGGGGCCCGGCACACCGGACGAGGTCAGGCGAACTGCCCGGCCACGTAGTCGCCCGCGGGGTTCCGGACGATGGCGTTCACCCGGTTGAAGGCGTTGATCAGCGAGATCACCGCGACCAGCGCGGCGAGCTGGTCCTCGTCGAAATGCCGGGCGGCGTTCGCCCACGCCTCGTCGGTGACCTCACCGCCGTCGGCCATCCGGCAGGCCTGTTCGGTCAGCTCCAGCGCGGAACGCTCGACCTCGCTGAAGACCGTCGCCTCCCGCCACGCCGCGACCAGGTTGATCCGCACGGCGGATTCACCCGCCGCGGCGGCTTCCTTCGTGTGGATGTCCAGGCACACCGCGCAGCCGTTGATCTGGCTCGCGCGCATCCTCACCAGTTCCTGGATCGTGACCGGCAAGGACGAGCCCGCCAGCGCCCGCCCTGCCGAGATGATGGTCTTCATGAACTTTCCGCCGACCGGGTTGCCGAAGTAGTCGAGCCGGGCGTCCATCGTGATCTCCTTGTCGTAGTGGGTGTTCTGCCCTACCGACGACGCACCCCCACGAAATGTGAGCCCTGGCGGTCATGGACCATGGTCGGCACTCGACCACTGTGACTAGGGCGGTTCGCCCCGGCGCACGATACTGCCCAACAGAAAGCTCTCCAGGGCAGGCTTTTGCGAAGTCACCTGCGCGAACCGAACCCGTAAGATGTTTGTGTGGCACGGGATTACCTCCCGGCCCGGTCGCCCCTTGCGCCAGAGAAGTGTGACGAACCATCGCACCACGCGGATCTTCGGACCGGCATCCGCGTCCACGTCCCTTCAGCGAAAGGCTTTCCCATGCCAGAAGGAACCGGCACGAGCAGAAGACCCTGGGAAGTCGCCGTGGCCCACGGAAAACGCCTCGCCGTCACCGCGGAAGACCTCCTACAACGCACTCTTTCGACCGCGGGCCTCCGGCAACCCGACTCGACGATCGCCGCCGACGCGCAGGACTACTGGCGGCGCCCGAAGGGATCCCGGTGGGCCGCCGACTCGCATTGGCGGGAGGCTCCCGCCTTCCGGGGTACCGACCTGTGGGACCGGATCGGCGCGGACCACCTCGACCTGTTCGAAGCCGGGGCACGGATGGCGGGGTTCTCCCGGTCCTGGGACCGGGTGGTCGAGTGGGGCTGTGGTGGCGGCGCGAACGCGGTGCGTTTCGCACCACGTGCCAAGGAGTTCATCGGAGTCGACATCTCCCGCGAATCGCTCGAGGAGTGCGGCAGGCAGATCGCGAGCGTCTGCGACACGGCCTTTCAGCCGGTGGCCGTCGAGGTCGCCAATCCGGAATCCGCGCTCGGGGACATCGACGGCGTCTGCGACGTGTTCCTGTGCTTCTACGTCTTCGAGCTGATCCCCTCGCCGGAATACGGCGAACGACTGCTGCGCGTCGCCCACGATCTCCTCGCGCCCGGCGGCCTCGCCCTGATCCAGATCAAGTACGAAACCGGCGACTGGCGCACCAAACCCCGGCGGCGCTCCTACCGGCGTGGCCTCGCGAACATGACGACCTACCCGATCCACGGCTTCTGGGAACTCGCCGGGCGCTGCGGCCTCGTCCCGCGCGGGGTCCGGCTGGTACCGCGGAACGAACTCGACGAACGGTACGCGTATTTCTTCCTTTCCAAGGAATGACCGGGTCACTGCCGACGCGTTCGCCCGGGTTCTTTGGCCGGGCCGAAGGCGTGACTCGCGTGCTTGGAGGCGTAACTCACGTGATCGCCGTCTGATCACGCGAATCGCCCGCCCCGCCCAGCCTTACCGTCAAGAGAACGGTGAGAAAGCGGTGTTGCGAAAGTGGCTTTCGCATCATCCGAAGCCGGGTGCACGTGATCGAGCGGCGAACTCACGTGATCAGACGGACGACACTCGTGACTGGAGGGACGACACGGTTGGTCCTAACCGGCCTTGCCGCTCACGACCGCCGGGGTTCGTTCGGTGACGCGTTCGACCTTGCCGACGAGGAAGACGTAAGAAAGGATCCCGGCGATCGTGATCACGGTCATGTAGGCGAAGCCGGGCGCGAAGCTGTCGTCGGTGACGATCAGGCCGATGACGATCGGGGTGGCGATCGACGACAGGTTCCCGATGAAGTTGAACATCCCGCCGGTCAGTCCGAGCAGCCGCCGCGGCGCCAGCGCGGACACCAGCGACCAGGTGATCGACGCGAGACCGTTGCCGAAGAAGGCCACCGACAGGATCACGATGACCAGCGCGGTCGAGTCGGTGAACCCGGCCCCGACCATCACGGTGCTCAGTACCAGCCCGGCGATGATCGGCCCCTTGCGGGCCGCCCCGAGCGAAACCCCGCGCCGGACCAGGAAGTCCGACAGCACACCGGAGGCGAGCACACCGACCAGCGCCGCGATGAACGGCAGCGACGCCAGGAAGCCGGACTTGATGTAGTCCATCCCCCGGTACTCGACGAGGTACGTCGGGAACCAGGTGAGGAAGAACCAGAGCGTCGAGGTGAGGCAGAACTGTCCGAAGTAGATGCCCCACAGTTTCCGGCTGCCCAGCACGGTCGCCAGGTCCGCCTTGGTGATCCGCGCGCGCTCCGGCCGTTCACGTGCCAGATCCACCAGGCCGCCGCCGGAGCGGATCAGCTCCACCTCGGCGTCGTTGGCGCGGGAGTCGCGCGGCTCGCGGTACTTCGCGTACCAAAGCGCCGCCCACAGGATGCCGACCAGTCCGGTCGCGATGAACACCCAGTGCCACGAAAGCATCGCCTGCAACCAGGAAAGCACGGGCGTCAGCAGCGCGAGTCCGATGAACTGGCCCGAGGTGTAGAAACCGATCGCGGTGGCACGTTCGCGTTCCGGGAACCAGACGGTCGCGATCTTGCTGTTGATCGGATACGCGGGCGCCTCGAAGACACCGACCATCAGCCGCAACGCGATCAGCGCCACGAACCCGCCGATCACGCCCATGAACAACGTCGCGAGCGACCACAGGACCAGGCAGGCCGGGTAGAGCAGCCGCGGCGGGATCTTGTCGACCAGCCAGCCGCCGGGCAGCTGCAACGCGGCGTAGGTCCAGCCGAAGGCCGACAGGAGCAGGCCCTGTTCCGCTTTGGACAGATCGAGCTCGCCGGCGATCGCGGGCATCGCGATCGACAGGTTCGAGCGGTCGAGGTAGTTGATGACGACGGTGATGAACAGCATCGCCGCGATGAGCACACGGTACCGGGACGGACGCGCGGTGAGTCCCGGGTGGACGGACGTCGCCATGGCGCTCACCACTCGGCGAACGAGCCGTCGGTGTGCCGCCACACCGGATTCCGCCAGCGATGTCCCTCGGCCGCGCGTTCGGTGACGTACTCCTCGTTGATCTCGATGCCCAGCCCGGGCCCGCGAGGGATGGTGACCTGTCCGTCCTCGTAGGCGAACACCGCGGGGTCCGTGACGTAGTCGAGCAGGTCGTTGCTCGTGTTGTAGTGGATGCCGAGGCTCTGTTCCTGGATCGTCGCGTTGTAGCAGCCCGCGTCGATCTGCAGGCACGCCGCCAGCGCGATCGGGCCGAGCGGGCAGTGCAGGGCGAGGCCGACGTCGTAGGCCTCGGCCATGTGCGCGATCTTGCGCGCTTCGGTGATGCCGCCGCAGTGCGACGGGTCCGGCTGGATGATGTCGACAGCGCCCGAAGCCAGCACGGCCTTGAAGTCCCACCTGGAAAAGAGCCGCTCGCCGAGCGCGATCGGGATCGGCGAGGTGCGCAGGACTTCCGCGAAGCCGTCGACGTGTTCGGACAGCACCGGTTCCTCGACGAACATCAGCCGGAACGGCTCCAGTTCGCGCAGCAGGACCTTGGCCATCGGCTTGTGCACGCGGCCGTGGAAGTCCACCCCGATGCCGATGTCCGGGCCCACCGCCTGGCGCACGGCGTCCACGTTGGCCACGCAGCGA
This sequence comes from Amycolatopsis azurea DSM 43854, assembly GCF_001995215.1. Classification (GTDB taxonomy): domain Bacteria; phylum Actinomycetota; class Actinomycetes; order Mycobacteriales; family Pseudonocardiaceae; genus Amycolatopsis; species Amycolatopsis azurea. The sequence continues at coordinate 115,891 of NZ_MUXN01000011.1, read as the reverse complement.
TCCACCTTGTCCCAGGTGTCCAGATAGGACAGTTCCTCGGTCCCGTTCATCTTCACCGCGCTGAACCCGCGGTCCACCACCTCGCGCGCGGCGCGGGCGGTCTCGGCGGGACGGTCGCCGCCGATCCACGAGTACACCTTGATCCGGTCGCGCACCCGCCCGCCGAGAAGTTCGTGGACCGGCACACCGAGCGCCTTGCCCTTGATGTCCCACAGGGCCTGGTCGATCCCGGCCAGCGCGCTCATGTGGATGCCGCCGCCGCGGTAGAACCCGCCCCGGTAGAGGACCGTCCACAGATCCTCGATATGCGAGGGATCCTTGCCGATCAGGTAGTCGGAAAGCTCCTCGACGGTGGCCGCCACGGAGGAGGCGCGGCCCTCCAGCACCGGCTCGCCCCATCCGGTGATGCCCGCGTCGGTTTCGATCTTCAGGAACGACCAGCGAGGCGGCACCTGATATGTCGTCATTGACACGATCTTCATGGTTGTCTTCCTATCCCTGGTGCCAGATCTCGGAAAGTGCGCGGGCACGGACGGCGACCGCGTCCGCGCTGTCACCCGGCCGGTAGAGACAGGACCCCAGTCCCGCTCCGGCCGCCCCGGCGGCGGCCCAGGCCGCCAGGTTCGTTTCGTCGACGCCGCCGACAGGCAGCAGTTCGACCTCGCGCGGCAGCACCGCGCGCCACGCCTTCATGCCCCCGATCCCGACGGCGCCGGCGGGGAACAGCTTGAGGTGCCGGGCACCCGCGGCGAGCGCCGCGAACGCCTCGGTGGGGGTGGCCACGCCCGGGTACGGCGTCATCCCTTCGGCCACGGCGGCGGAGATGACCACGGGATCGCTGTTGGGTGCCACGATCATGCGCGCCCCGGCTTCCCGGGCCCGCGTGACGTCTTCGGCGGTGAGCACGGTGCCCGCGCCGATCTCGCACCACTCACCGAACGCGTCGGCGAGCAAACGGACGCTCTCGAACGGCTCCGGCGAGTTCAGCGGAACTTCGATGGCGGGGAATCCCGCGTCGACGAGCGCCCGCCCGACGCCGACGACCTCGGCCGGGGTCACTCCGCGCAGGATCGCGATCAAACCGGTCACGGCTTCAGTGTCCTTTCGAGACGGTCTTCGAGCAGTCCGGCGGCTGTCGCGATCCGCCACAGTCCCCGGGCGGCGATGTCCTCGGACAGCACGGTGGCCGCCACTCCCCTGTCGGCCAGGGCGAGGGCGTAGCGGCGGCACAGTTCACCGTCACCGCACAACACCAGCCGGGAATCCGGGTCACACAACAGATGCGAGACCTCGTCGGCGATGAGCACGCCCGAGAGGTAGTCCGGCAGCGATGCCGGTTCGAGGACGCCGTCGAGCACGAGCGGGCGGGCCCCGAACGCCTCGGTGGCGAGCCCCCGCGAGCGCCGTCCGGCGGCCAAACCTCGTGAGAAGGCGGCGTCGTCGGGGACCGCGTCGGCGGCCGTACGGGCGAGGGTGCCCTGCGTGATCAGCAATCCGTACAGCTCGCCGGTCATCGCGGTGGCGAAATCCGTCACGATCCCGCTCTCGACGCGGACCCATTTGCTGTGCGTACCGGGGAGCACCACCGTGACTGGTCCGCCGGGGTCGCCGAGCGCTTCGAGCACGCCGATCAGCTGGGTTTCCTCACCGCGCATCACGTCGCCGGGGCCGTCCCCGGACGGGATCCGCAGTCCGGGGACGACGTGGAGTACGCCGTCGCGATGGGGCACGGGCACGAGCGAGGTGAAGTCGAGTCTCGCCGGGACGGTGCGATACCCGGCATCGACCCAGCCCTGAGCGCTCCCCACCATCCCGGACGCGATGGCCGGGAGAACGGGCCAGTCGCCGCAGATCTCGCGGAAGGCCGGCTCGTACGCGGCCGCCCTGTCACCCGGATCGACGCCTTCGGTGATCGCCAGCAGACCGCGGGAAGCCCTGCGGGCGTCGAGGATCTCCCCCTCGGCGTCGAGCAGCCAGGCGCGCTGACCGGAGGTTCCCCAGTCGAGGGCGATGAGGCCGGGTTCGGTGTCCGTCACGAGCGACATCGTGCGGGCGCGTTCCCGATAATGCGATCAGCGTCCCTATATGTAGGATTCCGGCATGTCCGAGACAGCGCCGCCCGGCACCCAGACCCTCGCCCGCGGCCTCGCGGTGATCCGCGCGGTCGCGAGCGGTGCGACCGATCTGCGCACCCTGGTCGAGCACACCGGACTGGGCCGCAGCACCGCGCACCGGCTGGTCCAGCTGCTGGTCAGCGAGGGTTACCTGCGGACCGGACGGGACGGCTACGCACTCGGTCCCACGCTGATCGAACTGGGTTTCCAGGCCCTGCACGGCAGTCCGCTGCCGGTGGTCGCCCGGCCGGTGCTGGAGGAGCTGGCCGAGCAGCTGCGCGACACGGTGCATCTGGCCGTCCGCGACGGGGGTTCGGTGCTGTACCTGGACAAGCTGCCGGGCTCACGGGGCGCGGAGATGCGCTCCCGGATCGGGCACCGGATGCCCTTGACCCGCACCGGCGTCGGGATGGCGTTGCTGCTGGACTCCGCGCCGGAATGGCGGGATCTGTACCTCGCCGAGACGCCGGTGGAGCCGGGCCGGGTGCGTCCGGAGGACCTCGACGCGTTCCTGGCGCGCATGCGCGAGTACGCGGAGGCCGGGGTGGCGATGGACCTGGAGGACAACGAACCGGGGATCCGCTGTGTCGCGGCGCCGATCCGGGACGCCACCGGCGCGATCGCCGGGGCCATCAGCGTTTCGGCGACACGGCCGTACATGCCCGCCGCGCGGATGCGCGGCCTGAACCGCGTCGTCGGCCGCGCGGCGCACCAGGTTTCGGCCGGTCTCGGCTACCGCGAACACTGAAACGCCGCGTGGAGGGCCGACCAGGAACGGTCTCGCCCTCCACGCGGTCGTACAGCCGGTCATCGCTGCACCGCCGGGTCACCTCCGACGGCTTCACTCGGCTCGGGCGCCGGAGTGCGCAGGGTGGCCATGGCCAGGAAGCCACCGGCGATCGCGATCCCCGCCGCCCCGAGGAACGCGGCCGAGTATCCGCCGGTCAACGCGACCGGGTCGCCGATCCGTCCCGCGCCGAACGAAACCCCCACCGCGGTCATCGCGGCGAGACCGAGCGCCGAACCGATCTGGTACGAGGTGTTCACGATCCCCGACGCGAGCCCGCCTTCCTCCGGTTTCGCGCTCGAGATCGCGGTGCCGAGCGACGGGATGAACGCCAGCGCCTGGCCGAGCGCGGCGACCAGCGAAGCGGGCAGGACGTCGACGACGAAGTTGCCGGTCGGGCTGACGAACGACAGCCACACCAGTCCCGCGGCGAGCGCCCACAGACCGCCGATGATCATCTTCTTCGGCCCGAACCGGCCGATCAGCCGCGGCGCGACGGCGACCATCAGCACGACGATCAGCACGGTCATCGGCAGCAGCGCCGCCCCGCTCGCGAAAGCCCCGTAACCCAGGACCTGCTGGAGGTACAGGTTGAGGAAGTACCACATCGGGATCCACGCGGCGCCGAGCAGGAACTGGGCGAGGTTCGCGCCGCCGAGGTTCGGCGTCCGGAAGATCCCCAGCCGTACCAACGGGACTTCGCGCTTCCGCTGGATCGCCACGAACACCGCGAGCAGCGCGACGCCACCCGCCAACGCGCCCCAGGTGCCCGCCGAGCCCCAGCCCGCTTCCGGTGCGCGGACGACGCCGAACACGGTCAGGCCGAGACCCGCGGTCACCGCGACGGCACCGGCGAGGTCGACCGAACCACGCCGGACGGGCGCGGGCGGCATCAGCTTGCCGGTGGCGAGCACCGCGACGAGCGAGATCGGGACGTAGAGCCAGAAGATCCACGGCCACGACAGCCATTCGGTGATCACGCCGCCGAGGAACACCCCTGCGGTGCCACCGGCGGGGGCGGCCGCGCCGTAGAGCGCGAGCGCCTTCGTCAGCTCACGAGGACGCGCGCCGAACAGCATCATCAGCAGGGTCAGCGCCGACGGCGCGATCAACGCCGCGCCCGCGCCTTGCAGGACCCTGCCGAGTAGTTCGACCCACGCGGTGCCCGCGACCGCGGCGACCACGGAGCCGCCGAGGGTGACCACCCAGCCGGCGGTGAACATCTTCCGCGCGCCGAACAGGTCCGAGAGGCGTCCGCCGAGCAGGAGCAGCCCGGCGAGCGCGACGACGTAGGCGTTGAACACCCATGACAGGTCTCCCGGGGAGAACCCGAGGTCCCGCTGCATCGCGGGCAGGGCGACGCCGATGATCGAGGTGTCCATGATGACCATGAACTGGGCCAGCGCGATCAGTCCCAGCGCCCACCACCGTCGTGGGTCCGGGGTCGTCTCCGCCATGACTTCCGTCCTTTCAAGAGGTTTGATACCCCTAGGGGGTATCTGACGGAGATGAAGTTATGCCCGCTCCCGCTCCGGCACAAGTACCCCCTAGGGGTATCTTTGTAGGCCTCTTCACAGGCGATCCGCGGAATTCTCGAAAGAAATCCCGGCGCCGGTGTCGGATCGGCGTGGCGGCGTTCGTGGTGAGGATGCGACGCTTCCCCGACACCACAGGAGAGGATCTTCGGATGCGGTATCTGGTTTCCGTGATCGACGACAAGAGCAATCCCGGCAGCACCGACCGGCAGCCCGCCATCAGCGAGTTCAACGAACGGCTGATGGCCGAGGGCCACTGGGTCTTCGCGGGCGGGCTCGCGGACACCGGCTCGGCCACGGTGATCGACAACCGGGGCGAACAGCCGGTGTTCAGCGACGGGCCGTTCGTGGAGTCGAAGGAGTACCTCGCCGGCGTCTGGGTGTGGGAGGCCCCCGACCTGGACGTGGCGCTCAAGCTCGCCACCGAGGCGTCGAAGATCTGCGACCGGAAGATCGAGGTGCGGCCATTCCTGTGACCGGCGTCGAGGAGGCGATCGCCCAAGCCCACCGCGACGAGTGGGCGCGGGTGGTCGCCACGCTGACCAGGCGTTTCGGCGATCTCGACATCGCCGAGGAAGCGGCGGCCGAGGCCTTCGCGACCGCCGTCGAGCGGTGGCCGTCCGACGGCGTCCCGCCCGGCCCCGGCGCCTGGCTGACCACCACCGCGAACCGCAAGGCCATCGACCGGATCCGGCGGGAGAACAAGCGCGACGACAAGCAGAAGGAGGCTCGGATGACGTACGTCGACGACCCGCCCGAGCCGCTCGGCGTCATCGACGACGACCGGCTCCGGCTGATCTTCACCTGCTGTCACCCGGCGCTGGCGCTGGAAACCCGCGTGGCGCTGACGCTGCGCATGGTCGGCGGGCTGACCGTGCCCGAGATCGCCCGCGCCTTCCTGGTGGCCGAAAGCGCCATGGGGCAGCGGATCACCCGCGCGAAGGCCAAGATCAAGGCGGCCCGCATCCCCTATCGCGTGCCGTCCGCCGAGGATCTCCCTGCCCGGGTGTCCGGGGTGCTCGCCGCCCTCTTCCTCGTGTTCAACGAGGGCTACCTGGCCACCGGAGCCGACACCGATCCGCTGCGGCACGACCTGACGGCCGAGGCGATCCGGCTCACCCGCCTGATCCGCGTCCTCCTGCCGGACGACGGCGAGGTGGCCGGGCTGCTGGCGCTGATGCTGCTCACCGAGGCCCGCCGCACCGCCCGGGTGTCGGCGAACGGCGAACTGGTCGCCCTCGACGAGCAGGACCGCGGCGCCTGGGACACGGATCTGATCGCCGAGGGGCATCGGCTGGTGCGCGAACGCCTCGCCGCCGCGGCCGCCGGAGTGGCTCCGGGCCGCTACCAGATCCTCGCCGCGATCAACGCCGTGCACACCTCCGCCCGCGACATCCGGGACACCGACTGGTCACAGATCCTCGCGCTCTACGACCAGCTCGTCCGCGTCGATCCCTCGCCGATCATCGTCCTCAACCGGGCCATCGCGGTCGCCGAGCTCGACGGCCCGGAGGTGGCGCTGGCGGCCGTCGACCGCCTCGACGACAAGCTGGCCGGCTATCACCCGTTCCATGTGACCCGCGCCGATCTGCTGCGACGGCTGGGCCGGAGCGCCGAGTCGCGAGCGGCGTACGACAAGGCCATCGAGCTGGCGGGGAACACCGCGGAAACCGCCTATCTCATCCGCCGACGGGACCAGCTGCGCTGACTCTCCCGGCACGCACTTCCGCGCGGCACAGGCGTGCCGCGAGCCGCGCCGCCCGCTCGGCCTGTCCGGGATCGACGCCCGCCCGGGCGACGAGCCGCAGCCGGGAGACGCCGTCGGGGACGCTGGGCGGGCGGAAGCAGCCGACCACGATGCCTTCGCCGAACAACGTGTCGGCGGCGGCCACCGCCCGGTCCGCGGAATCCGCGGGAATCGACTGGACCGCGCCGGGCGCGTGCGGAACCCCGGCGGCGCCGGCGATCAGTGCCGCGATCCGGTGCAGTTCGTCGGCTCGTTCCGGTTCCGCCGCGATGATCCGGCTGGCCTCGGCGGCCCCCGCGGCCGCGGCGGGCGCGAGTCCGGTGTCGAAGATGAACGTCCGGGCGGTGTTGACCAGATGTTCGCGCACCAGCGCCGGTCCGAGCACGGCTCCGCCCTGGGTGCCGAGCGCCTTGGACAGGGTCGCCGTCACGACGACGTGCGGCGAACCGGACAGGCCGGCGGCGTGGACCGCGCCCCTGCCCCGGCCCGCCACGCCGATCCCGTGTGCCTCGTCCACGACCAGCAGGGCGTCGTAGGCGGCACAAAGCGCCGCGACGCGCGCCAGATCGGCGGCGTCCCCGAGCACGGAGTAGATCGATTCGACGACGACCACCGCCCGGGTCTGCTCACGATCCCGGAGCAGTGCTTCGAGCGCGACGACGTCGTTGTGCGGGCAGATCCGCACGGGCGAACGGGACAGCCGGGCACCGTCGATCAGCGACGCGTGCACGTGCTCGTCGGAAACGATCAGCGTGTCCGGAGAACCCAGAGCGGTGAGCAGACCGATGTTGGCCGCGTAGCCACTGGAAAACGCCAAACAGGACGGCTGCCCGGTGAGGCGGGCCAGTTCTCGCTCCAGCTCGTCGTGACCCGCCGTCGTCCCGGTCACGACGCGGGACGCGCCCGCACCGGCGCCGTAGGTCTCGATGGCGCGGGTCGCGGCCGCGCGGACACGAGGGTCGGCGCCGAGACCGAGATAGTCGTTCGAGGCCAGATCCAGTAGCCCACCCCGGATTCCCGGGTTGCGCCGGGCGTCGGTCCGGCGCACCAGACCGGCCCGACGCCGGTCCGCGTCGACGCCGGCCATCCACTCCAGCAGGGCGTTCACGCGTTGGGCGCGACAGCCGTGCCGGCGCCGCGCGCCCGGACCGCGACGTCTGTCCGATGTGGACTCTCGTCGGCGCCGAGGACCTTGAACCCGGCGTCGGCGATCATGTCGAGGTCGGCCTTCGCGGCCTGTCCCTCGCTGGTGAGATAGTCCCCGAGGAACAGGGAATTGGCCACCTGCAACGCGAGCGGCTGCAGCGAGCGCAGATGCATTTCGCGGCCACCCGCCATCCGGATCTCCTTGTCCGGGCAGGCGAGCCGCGCCAGCGCGAGGATCCGCAGCGAGCGCAGCGGCGTCAGTTCCCAGGTGCCTTCCAGCGGTGTGCCTTCGAAGGGCATCAGGAAGTTGACGGGAATCGAGTCGCTGTCGAGGTCCCGCAGGGCGAAGATCGCGTCGATCAGTTCGTCGTCGCTCTCCCCCATGCCCACGATCAGTCCGGAGCAAGGGGAAAGCCCCGCGTGCTTGGCCTTCTCGACGGTGGCCACGCGGTCTTCGTAGTCGTGCGTCGAGCAGATCTCGGAGTACCGGGACTCGCTCGTGTTGAGGTTGTGATTGTAGGCGTCGACACCGGCGTCACGGAGCCGCTCGGCCTGGCCGTTCTTCAGAATTCCCAGGCAGGCGCAGACTTCCACGCCGGAATGCGCGGTTTTGACGGCCTCGACGACACCCGCGACCCGGTCCACGTCGCGGTCGCTCGGCCCGCGCCCGCTCGCGACCAGGCAGACCCGGGACGCGCCGCCCGCGATCCCCGCCGTCGCCTGCTTGACCGTCTCCTCGGCCGAAAGCCAGGAATACTTGAGGATCTGCGCCGACGAGCCGAGCCGCTGCGAGCAGTACGTGCAGTCCTCCGGGCACAGCCCCGACTTGAGGTTCACCAGGTAGTTGACCTTGACCCGGTCCCCGAAGTACGCGCGCCGGAGCCGCCCGGCCGCGACGACCAGGCCGAACACCTCGTCGTCCGGCGTATTCAGGACCGCGCGGGCGTCGTCGCGATCGAGTACTCCGCCTGCCAGCTGACGCGAGGCCAGGTCATCCACTGTTTTGAACACCTTTCAAATCCTAGGTGGACGTCCGGGCCCGCGCAAGGCCGGCCCCGCGGCGCCGGGCACAATGGCCTCGTGAAGGTGACGCGAACGCAGATCGTCGACGGCGCGTACGAGCTGCTCCGCGAGCGGGGGCTGAGCAGCCTGTCCATGCGGCGGCTGGCCCTGGACCTCGGCGTGCAGCCCGGCGCGCTGTACTACCACGTCGCCAACAAACAGGAACTGCTCGCCGTGGTCGCCGCGCGCGTCCTCGCCGACTTCCCGGCGTCGCCCGCCGATCCCCGCGGCGCCGCGCAAGACCTGCGCGCGGCGCTGCTCCGCGTCCGCGACGGCGCCGAGGTCGTGTCGTTCGTGCAGGCGTACCGGCCGGACGTCCTGACCCCGACCCGGGCGCTGAACCGGTTGTTCGCCGAGCGGTTTTCCGCCCGCCAAGCCGAATGGGCCGCCCGCACGATCGTCCACTATGTACTCGGCTTCGTCGCGGAAGAACAGAACCGGGCCGAACTCGTCCGCGCGCGCATCGTCGAGGACGAGCCCGCGCTGGAGCGGGAATCGGCGGAGGCTTTCCTTTTCGGTGTGGACGCGATCCTGACCGGCCTCACCGGGGTCGTGAGTGGTAAGTGTCGTTAGAACGTCACTTACCACTCACGACCCACGGGACCCAGCGTTGTCCGGCGGCGAGGGCGCGTTGCGAAAGCCACTTTCGCAACGTTGAAGGTTGCGAAAGTGGCTTTCGCGACACCGCGGTTGGCAAACCACGAGCCTGCGCCGCTTCGGTACAGGGGGTCGTGAGTGGTAAGTGTCGTTAGAACGTCACTTACCACTCACGAGAGTCAGTGGCCCCGTGCGATCCATTCGGCCAGGTGCGGCGCCTCCGTGCCGATGGTGGTCCCGTCGCCGTGGCCGGTGTGGACCCGGGTGTCCTCCGGCAGCGCGAACAGCCGCTTCTCGATCGACGAGATGATCGTCGGGAAGCTGGAGAACGAACGCCCGGTCGCCCCCGGCCCGCCCGCGAACAGCGTGTCACCGGAGAACAGGGCCTTCGCCTCGGGCAGGTGCAGGCAGACCGAACCGGGCGAGTGCCCCGGGGTGTGGATCACTTCGATTTCCGTGCCCGCGACGGCGATCCGCTCGCCGTCCGTCACGTTCCGGAACTCGCGCCCGGGGTGGGTCATCTCCCAGAGTTCCTGGTCGCCGGGGTGCAACAGGACCGGTGCGTCGAGGTGCTCGCCGAGTTGCGGAGCGACGGTGACGTGGTCGTTGTGCCCGTGCGTGCACACGACGGCGACCACCCGGCGGCCGCCGACGGCCTCGGTGATCGCGCGCTCGTCGTGCGCGGCGTCGACGATCACGACCTCGTCGTCGTTCCCGACGAGCCAGATGTTGTTGTCGACGTCCCACGATCCGCCGTCGAGTTCGAAGACGCCGTTCGTGACGACCCGGTCGATCCGCAGGCCGCTCACAGGATCACCACCGAACGCAGCACTTCGCCCGCGTGCATGGTGTGGAACGCCTTCTCGACGTCACCGAGCGCGATCCGCTCGGTGACGAACCGGTCGAGCGGCAGCCTGCCTTGCAGGTGCAGGTCGATCAGCACCGGGAAGTCCCGCTCCGGCAGGCAATCGCCGTACCAGGACGACTTCAGCGCGCCGCCGCGGGAGAAGAAGTCCAGCAGCGGCATCTCCAGCCGCATGTCCGGTGTCGGCACGCCGACCAGCACCACGGTGCCCGCCAGGTCGCGCGCGTAGAAGGCCTGCTTCCAGGTCTCGGGGCGGCCGACCGCGTCGATGACGACGTCGGCGCCGAAGCCGCCGGTCAGGTCCTGGATCGCGGCGACGGCGTCGGTCTCCGTGGCGTTGACCGTATGCGTCGCGCCGAGGTCCCGCGCCCACTCCAGCTTCCGCCCGTCGCGGTCGACGGCGATGATCGTCCCCGCACCGGCCAGGCGGGCGCCGGCGATCGCCGCGTCGCCCACTCCCCCGCAGCCGATGACCGCCACCGAATCACCGCGGCCGACGCCGCCGGTGTTGACCGCGGCACCGAGTCCGGCCATCACGCCGCAGCCCAGCAGGCCGGCGACCGCGGGATCCACCGCCGGGTCGACCTTCGTGCACTGTCCGGCGTGGACGAGCGTCTTGTCCGCGAACGCGCCGATGCCGAGTGCCGGCGTCAGCTCCGTGCCGTCGGTCAGGGTCATCTTCTGTGCCGCGTTGAAAGTGTCGAAACAGTACTGCGGGCGCCCCCGCTTGCAAGCCCGGCACTGTCCGCACACCGCGCGCCAGTTGAGCACGACGAAATCGCCGGGCCGCACGGAGTCGACGCCCTCGCCGACGCTTTCCACGGTCCCCGCAGCCTCGTGGCCGAGCAGGAAGGGGAATTCGTCGTTGATGCCACCGTCGCGATAGGTCAGATCGGTGTGGCAGACGCCGCAGGCGGCGATCGACACGACGACCTCGCCGGGCCCCGGGTCGGGGATAACGATCTCCGTCAGCTCGACCGGCGCCCCCTTCGACCGGGCGATCACCCCGCGCACCTGTTGTGGCATTCCCTGTTTCCTCCGCTCGGCGACGAAGACATGCGCGGTGACGCATGCCTGACGCGAGGCTAAACCGGGACACCGGCGGCCGCGACCTGACCGTCGGTCGAGAAAACCTGGCCTTTCGACCAGGTCGAGTGAAGAGCTACGCTGACGGCGATGCCCGAATCCGCCGATCTGACCGCGCTGCGCGAAGTGGTCGAAGGCCCGCTGGCCGAGATCGCCGTCCGGTTCTCACGCCTGCTCGCCGAGGACTGGCCGCATCAGGCACTCGTCATCTTCACCCTCGAATGTACCGGCAGGCCGCGCAAGGTCACCGGCGCGAAGGAGATCGCCGACAAGGTCGCGATCCGCGAACTCGAGGCGATCAAGGCACTCGTCGAACCCGGCGGGCACCTGACCCTGACGGCCGCCCTCGGCGGCGCCGCGCGAACGGTCTGGGCCGTGCGCGACCCGGTCGGGACGCTGCTGGTGCTCGTTCCGCGCCCCAGCCGCAAACGCTTTCCCCAGCCCGCGCGGCTGGCGGAGATCTTCGGCATCGTCGCGACGTCGATCCGCCAGCAGGTCACCCAGGCCAGCCCCGATTACCTCGCCGAGTCGCGCGCGGCGTCCAGCGAACGCGCGCGCACGATCGTGGAGATGGCCGCCGCGCACGAGACCGCGCTCGTGACGATCCTGACCGCGTTGCGCTCCACCCGGCTGGACGACCGTCGCGCCCGTCTCGTCGCGACGGACTCCGCGTCCGCCGCGCTGGTGGCGCTCCGGTCGGCGCACGAGACCGATCTCGCGCTGTCCGAGGAACCGGCGCACACCGCGTTCGGCAGGCTCCGCCGGGAAGTCCGTCAGGTGATGCGGCATCACGGCGCCGAAGTCGAGTTCGTCGCGCCGTCGAAAGACGGGCGTCCGCTGCCCGGCGAGGTCGCCCACGCCGCCCGCGCGATGACGTACACCGCGGTGCTCGCGTTCACCACCCAACCGGATCTGGCCCGCCTCCGTATCGCTTGGACGAGTGACGACAGCGCGCTGCACCTCGATGTCCGAGACCAGGAATCCGGCGGCCTCGACGTCGCGGGTCTCCGGCTGCAACTCGACGGGCGTGCGAAGACCCTCGGTGCCACCGTCGAGGTCGACGCCGTTCCCGGCTGGGGCAGTCGCGTCACCGTCGAACTTCCCTTCGAGCCGCGGTCCGACCGGACAGGCGAGGCCGTGCTCGCCAACCTCAACCGCCGAGAACTCGAAGTGCTGCGGCTCGTGGCGCGGGGGCAGCGCAACAAGGCCATCGCCTCGGCGCTCGGCATCACCGAGAGCACGGTGAAGTTCCACGTCGCGGGTGTGCTGAGGAAGCTGGACGTCGGTTCCCGGGGCGAAGCCGCCGCTTTGGCCTTGACCGCCGGGATCGGCCACTCCGCGTGATCATCACGCCCGGCGCCACGGGCAATTCCCCACCGAATGGCCGCAGGAACAAATACGCAGAGTGTGTTTCTCTCAGCGTTACGGAATTCGCCCTTTCGCCTCGATCGAGTGAAACTCTGCGCGCACCCCTGAGCTGCGGAAACTCCGGAAAACCGCAGGCAGATTAGCTCTGACGAACGATCGCGCGGATTGATCGGCGCGACGCCTTGCTGTTAGAGATAGCCGTCCCGGATTCGCATCCCGTTGCGAATGACCCTGCGCATGGACAGGCATTGAATGACCCGATCGCAGACCTCTTGCGGTGCCGCACGCCCGCACGCGGCCGCCGCACTTCTCGCACTGGCGCTGGTGGTGCTGGCCGGCTGCGGATCCACCCCGGCCGAAGGCGGCGGGGCAGCCGCCGCCGTCGCCCCGCAGTCCTCGTCGCCCGAGGCACTGGCCGCGCTGCCCGAGGCGAACACCTTCGGTGAGCTGAAATCCGCGCCCGCCGATCCCGCCCACGAACTCCCCGCGGGCGGCGAAGTACTGCACCCGAAGGCGGACGCGGCGATCTACCGCGCTCCCGGCGCCGAGCCGATCGCCCGGCTTCCGGAGACGCAGATCGGCTCGCCGACCTGGGTCCCGGTGATCGCCCGGCAGGGCGACTGGGCGCAGGTACTGCTTCCCACGCGTCCCAACGGCGCGACCGGCTGGCTGCACGCCACCCCGGAGACCGTCGAATCGGCGCAGAACGATTACGAGGTCCGCGTGGACCTCGCCGGATTCCGCCTGGAGATCCTCGAAGCGGGCAAACAGACCGGCTCGTGGACCATCGGTACCGGCAAACCCCAGCACCCCACCCCCACCGGTCGCGCGTTCATCCTCGCCTCGATCAAGGAGAGCGTGAACACCTACAGCCCGATCGTGTTGCCGCTGAGCAGTCATTCCGATTCGCACGAGACCTTCGGCGGCGGCCCCGGCACGGTCGGCCTGCATACCTGGCCCGACAACAGTTTCGTCGGCAAGGCCACCAGTGACGGCTGCATCCGGGTCACTCGCGAGGCGCTGGACCGCCTCGTCGAACTGCCGCTCGGCACCGTCGTGCACATCACCTGAGTATTCGAACCACGGAGGTAATTTCCTTGTCCCCACGTACAACCGGCGTGCTCGCCTGCACGGCCGCGGCCTGCCTGGTCCTCGCCGCCACCCCCGCGACGGCGGCCCCCGCCGAGTCCGCGTACGCCATCGCCGCGTCCGGCCTGGTCAAGATTCCCCGCACGCCTTCGGTTTCCGGGCCGGGCAAGGAATCCCTCGCCTCGGTGGCGCTGCCGTCCGAAGGGCCGTCGCTGGTCGGCGCGAAGGCGCTGAACGCCGCGGTGAAGCCGGGGCACGCCGAATCCAGTGTCGCCGGGCTCGCCCTGAACCTCGGCCTGCTGCCCACCGGGGCCGCCCTTCCCGGGCTGAGCGCCGAGGTGATCGAGGCCGAGTGCAGTGACGGCAAGGGTTCCGTGTCGATCGCGAACCTGAAGGTCGGCGGCAAGACGCTCAAACTCGACCAGGTCGCGCCGAACACCACCGTCCCGGTGGCCTCGCTGCTCGAACTGACGGTGAACAAGCAGACCAAGAACGCCGACGGAACCCTTACCGTGACAGCGGTTTCGGCCAAACTGCTCGGCAAGACGCAGACCCTGGACATCGCGTCGGCGACCTGCGCCAAGTCCGCGGGCGAGAAGCCGGAACCGCCGACCAAGCCCGGCGGCGACAAGCCCCAGCCCGGCGGCAAGGCGCCCAAGCCGACCCCGGTGCCCGCGCACCTGGACGTGACCGGCTGACGTTTTCGGTGCAGGTGGTCGTGAGTGTTCGTGAGTGGCGAACCCGCTCGCTCACTTGCCTCTGCCTCGGATGTCGCGAAAGCCACTTTCGGGACGCTGGACGTCCCGAAAGTGGCTTTCGCGACACCGCCGGCAGCTGGGAAATCGGGGCCGGAAGGGGGAAGTGCGGGTGCGTGTCGGTGCAGGTGGTCGTGAGTGGTAAGTGACGTTCTAACGACACTTACCACTCACGAGACCCGGTGCTCGGCCTGACTGGAGGCTGTTGCGTCTCGCGACCGCGGGCCGAGTCCGTGAAGGCCTCCTTGCCTACCCTGAAGGTAGTGAAGGAGGCCTTCACGGACCCTGGGTCCCTCAAGGGGGCCTTCACGGACAGCCGTGACGCCGCAGGAACCCCAAACACCACAGAAATCCCACACACCTCAGCGGGTGCGCGTGAAGGACCCCTTCACGCGGCTCAGCCGAGGAACGCGACCTTCACAACCCGCCGAAGTACATGAAGGTCCCCTTCCTTGCGCCTGGCGTAAGGAAGGGGACCTTCATGTACAGGACAGCCTAGGTCTGCGGGGTCTTCGACGCCTGGAGTGTGCCGCCCGGCAACCGGTTCGCGCCCCAGCTGCGTTCGATGTAGTCGATGATCCGGGTGACGTCCTCGGCCGGTACCTTTTCCGGCTCCCCGTGTTCGAGCGGGTCGGTGTGGAAGATGTAGAGCCGCGAAGCGAACTGGTCGAACGGCAGCGAGGCTTCGCCGAACCGTTCGCCGTTGCCCGCGGTCGACACCACGACGCCGTCACCCCAGTCCTGTCCGCTGTCGTTGTTCGGGTTGTAGAAGTACACCCGGGTGACGTCCTGCGGGTCGGCGGCGACGCGCAGGATGGTGATCGCGTGCCAGCCGACATAGCGGGCCGCGCTGTCGGTGACGGCGACCCCGGCGGGCTGCGGGTGGATCAGCGGCTGCCCGCCGTTGTAGGCCGGGTGATAGCTGACGTGGAACTGCCGCAGGAAGTTGTCGAGGTCGATCAGGTTCCCGGTCTCGACGTCGACGTTGATCCGGAACCCGCGCGCGGCCCACCAGCCGTGGAACTCGGGGTTGACCCAGCGGTGCGGATCGCCGGGCCGTCCGATGCAGCGGCGCCCCATCTCGGCGTAGATCCGGTCCAGATGCGGCACCACGAGCAGCGACACCGGATCCAGATCCGTCTGCGGGGTGCTCGCGACTCCGCCGGCGCTGTCGTTCGACGAGATCGGCTGGCCTTCGAAATGCATGACGATCTCGTCGTCCCGCGCCGCCCAGACCACGATCTGCAGCAGGTAGTCCGGGTCGTTGTAGGCCCACATCGACAGCGCGCGAGCCGACTGACACGTCGGGTTGTCGCCCTGCCCGACGCCCAGCGGCAGGCCCAGCATCGACAGCACACCCGCGATCAGCCTCGCCTCGGGACCCGGGTCGTCGCCGAACACCGTCGTCAGCCGCTCGCGCGCGGCTTCGGACAGTTCCAGCCCCAGCTGACGCCACAGCGCGGGCACCATCGGCGGCGCGTGGAGGATGCCGCGGTCGAGTAGCAGTGCCAGCCCGTAGATGCACTGGGCGGTCTGCGTGTGCACCGCGACCTCGATCAGCCGGTGGATCAGGTCGCGGTGGCGCAGCAGGCTGTTGCGGCCGGTCTCGGACAGACCGAGCGCCTCCCCGAGCAGGTAGTCGCTCTTGTGCCGCAGGAACCGCAGCAGCTCGGCGTGATACGGCGAGACGAGCCCGGTGTCGTGCATCGCCCTGGCGAACCCGGTGGCCTCGTACTGCAGGCCACCGTCGTCCATCGCCTCCAGCCGGGACCGGAAGACCTCGGTGCCCGGATCCTCCCGGCAGGCCTCCGTGGTGCCGAACAGCGCGCTGATCAGCCTGTCGATGCCCTGCCCCGGCGCATTGCCGAGATCGCCTTCCGGGTCTCCGCGGTAGACGGCGATCCGCGTGATCAGCGACTGCACCTGTTCGACCTGGATCGGCCGCTGCCGCAGGATCCGCCAGATCTCCTCGACCAGCTTGTCCAGCACGCTCTCGTAGCCGATCTCGTCGGCGACGTGCCGGAACAGGTCCCTGATCAGCTGTGCGGTCCGGCCTTGCCGCCGCTCCGCCTCGGTGGGCGGGGCGAACAGCAGTTCCAGGTTCAGCGCGAGCACCTGGGACAAGAACTTGCGGGCTTCTTCGGCGGACAGCGTCGGGTGCTCGTAGTCACCGCGGGCGACGGCGAGCGTGCGCAGCTCGCTGCACGCCTCCATCACCACGGTGTCCGCGTCTCCCGCGTGGAGACCCGGTCCGACCAGCGCCGGGATCAGGATCTCCGGGGTGGCCCAGTCCGTGCCCAGGAACAGGCCCGCCTCCTCCAAGGCCCGCGCCCTGGCCTGGACCGCCGCGGCGCCGCCCGGCTGCATCAGCACCCGCCGCAACGCCTCCAGGATCCGCCGCAGCTTCGTGTGCTTGCCGAAGTCGCGGGTTTCGGCCATCACCTTGATGGCGTCGTCGAGCGACGCCACGCGTTTGTCCAGCGTGGCGGACGCGCCATGAACATCGACGGTCGGTTTCAAAGGCATCCCTCGGGTCGGTCTCCTGCGCGGGGCTGCCCCTCAGACGTAGAAGTCTAGTTCTTCCTGTTGCTTCAGCAGGTCACGCATCCGGTAGGTGTCGTCGCCGAAGAAGTACAGCAGACCCCAGTGTGTACCGAACGCGGTCCGTTTGGTGACCGTCTCCTCCAGCGGCGCCGAAAGATCGTGTGACTCGTAGTAGTCGTGGTCCTCGGTTTCGGGCGGAATCCGCAGCTCACTGACCACGCGACGACGCGGGTAGACCCCGAAGCAGCCCGCGACCCCGCTGGCGTCTTCGACCTCCTGTGGGAAGAACGCGTCGATCTCCTCCTCGGTCGTCTTCGGATCGAAGGCCAGCGCCAGCCCCTGGTAGGCGTTGAACCCGTAGGCCCGCTCCAGCAGCTCGAACACCTTGAACCCCGGCGGCCGGTAGGCGACTTCGCCGAAGTACATCTCGCCGTCGTTGGTGACGAAGTACTCAGGGTGCACGAAGCCGAACTCGATGTCGAAGGTCTTGATCAGCTTTTCGATCTGCGCGGTGATCTGCGGCCGGTACCGCTCCAGCTCCGGAGTGGCGGGCACGAACACCGAGTAGCCCAGCGTGACGTACTCGGAGATGTTCAGGAACTTGATCTTTCCTTTGTGGATCCACGCTTCGACGGCGAATTCCCAGCCGTCGAGATGCGACTCCATCAGTACCGGGAACTCCTCCTCCGGGATCGCGTCGACGTCGTCGGGCGTGCGGACGACGCGGTGCCCGAGGCAGCCCGCCTTGTCGAAGGCCTTGAGATGGATCGGGTCGTTCGGGTCGCCGTCGAGTTTGAGCAGGGTTTGGTTGACACGCTTGAGGAAACGAATCACGTCGTCCCGGTCGTGGGCCTCTTCGAAGATCCCGACCCGGATGCCGCCGAGCTGCGCCCGGCGTTTCATCAGCGATTTGTCCCGCAGCAGCATGGCCTGACCGAACAGGCGCGGATTGTCCAGCAGGACGGCGTTGATCGCCCCCGCCCACTCCACGGTTTCCTCGAACAGCGGGATCGCGACGTCGACGCCTTTGCGTTGCAGCGTCTCGGCGATCTCCAGTGAGCGGTCGTTGAGCCGCTCGAAATTCCATGGCAGGTAAGGAATGTCGTGTTCCACGCAGTACTTCTCGGCCCAGTCCGGTGCGACGACGACATAGCGCCGATCGAACCGGTCCAGTGCCTCGACAGCGTTGAGGCTCCACCCGAGAAGAGCTACGTACCCTTTGTTCGGATCCTTCGTGGCCGCGTCGAGCCGCGTCATAGACCGTTCCTCCGTGTCGGTGTCGTCAGCTCCTCACCAGTTGAAGGGAAGCTTCTTTCAACGCTAAGCGACATCGAGGTGGCCCGCAGATCGCACAGGACGATCTCGGACTCAGCGCGCCCGCAGCTCGAGTGCGACAGCGCCGAGTACCAAGGCCCCACCAGCGAAAGCACCGACCCACAGCGGCTCGTCGAGCACGGTCGCACCGATCGCGGCGCCGACGAGCGGTGTGATGTAGGCGTAAGTGCTGACCAGTGGCGCGGGCGCGGTCTCCAGCAGACGCGTGTAGAGCATGAAGCCGAGCAGGGAATCGAAAACGAGAAGGAAGACCGCTGCTCCTGCCGACGTCCAGCTGACGTCCGCCCATTGCGCCGGATCGAGCTGGCCGAGCGACAGCGCGACCACGACCAGCACCGTTCCACCGGCGAGCAACTGGACCGCGCCGGCGACCACTCGGTCCAGCGGCCTGTCGACGTTCGCCGTCAGAAGACTTCCCGCCGCCCACAGGATCGGCGCGACACAGAACGCCACGACCGCCCAAGGCGCGCCGCCAATCGCACTGCCCGGTGCCGTCAGCACGACGATCACGATGCCGCCGAACCCCGCCACGAGACGGATCCACGACGCGACCGACGCCCGGACCCCGGTCAGGCCGCCGAGCAGCACCACCCACAGCGGAATGGCCGCGGCCAGGATCGCCCCGAGGCTGGCGGTCACCTCCGTCAGCGCCACCGTGGCGAGCCCTTGCCCGCCCACCAGCAGCAACACCCCGGCGATCATCAGGGTCCGCACCTGCCGTCGCGTGGGCCGCGGACGGCCGCGCGCGACACCGGCGAGCACGATCCCCGACAGCAGGAAGACCAACGCCGCCCCGCCGATCGGCGGAATCGTTTCGACCATCAGCTTCATCGCCGGGATCGCCGAACCCCAGCACACGTAAAGCGCGAGCAGCGGGAGGACGGTGCGATCCGCAGGCACGACGGCCTGGTTCCGGGCCCCTCCCCCGCTGATCATCGTTCCTTCATACCGTCTCGCCCGGCGGGCGAAAACTCAATTAGCGGGTGCGCGCAACTCCGGCCAGGCCGCGCGAACGAGGAGCTTCGTCGACGAAGTCCCCGGCGCCGGGGCGCCACTGGGGCAGCCACACCAGACCGGGGTCGACCAGTTCCAGGTCACCGAAGAATTCGGCGACCTGCTCGCGCGACCGCATGATCGCGGTGTGGTTGGTCCGGCGCCCGTACTCCTCGGCCACCCGCTTGCCCGCGTTCTGGGTCTCGACGTCCTCGGGCGCGACGTGGATGTGCGACACCGCCAGGAAACTGCCGGGCGGCAGCATGGCGCGATGGAAGCCGAGCGTGGCGTGCGGATTCTGCTCGTCGGGCATGAAATGCAGCAGGGCCACCAGCAGCAGCCCGATCGGCTGGGTCCGGTCGATCAGGCCGGTGTCCAGCACGCGTTCCCACAGCAGGCCCTGGTCGAAGAAGTCGGCGTCGAGCGCGGCGTGCCGGTTCGGGTCGGCGGTCTGTTCGAGCAGGATCTGCGCGTGCGCGCGGGCGATCGGCTCGTTGTCGATGTAGACGACCCGGCATTCACCCGGGGCCACCTCGTCGGCCACCTCGTGCACGTTGCCCTGCGTCGGCAGGCCGGAGCCGATGTCCACGAACTGCCGGATGCCCTGATCGACCATGAACCGCACCGCGCGCCCGAGGAACGCCCGGTTCGCCCGCGCGAAATCGCGGATCTCCGGCAGCACGGCGAGCTGTTTCTCGGCGAAAGCCTGGTCCACGGCGTAGTTGTGCGTCCCACCGAGCAGGTAGTCGTACACCCGTCCCACCGAGACCTTGTCCACCGCCGCACTCAAGCGCGCGGCCTCGTCCATGCTCATCTCGACCCCAAGATCTTCGCAGGCGGCAAATCAAGTACCCGTACATTACCGGTCCGCCAGTTGTTCGAGGCGCGCCATCTCCACGTCGAGGGAGGTCTGCGCACGGCCCAGCGCCTCCGAGCTGTAGCGGCCGCTCGACCGGGCCCGTTGGAGACTTTCGGACTGCTCGGTGAGGACACGCAACCGCAGCCGCAGGTACTGGAACACGTTTTCGGCGTGTTCGGGCGCCGGGGTCTTCTCCGACCCTTCGGCCGGGATACGGGTGTCGGCGCGTACCCGGTCCAGGACTCGCTCGGTGAACGGCCCGTTGCCCGGGTCTTCCAGGGCCGGGTCGTCCAAAAGGGATCTCGCCGCGTCGGTCAGCTCGGTCATGAGGCGGACGTACTCCGCGCGCGACTTGCCCGGGTCCTCCTCGGGCACGCGTGCCGCGCGGATGACCGCCGGCAGCGTCAAACCCTGAACCAGCAGCGTCGTGGTCGCCACCACGTAGGCGATCAGGATCAGCAGGCCGCGGTCCGGCGTGTCCTGCGGAAGCGTCTGCGCCGCCGCCAGGGTGATCGCGCCGCGCATCCCCGCCCAGCCGAGCACCACGCCGCCACGCCAGCCGAGGGTCTCGGTGAGCCGGAACTCGACGTCGGCGGCGGCACGGTCGAGCCGTTTCCGGAAATGCGCCACCCGCCGCGGTGAAGCCTTGTCCAGGCGTTCGGTGACGGCGGGGTTGGACTCGTCGCCCCGCAACACCGCCTGCGTCGTTTCCAGGCGTGGCTTGAATCGCGCGGCCTTGCGTTGTTCGCGGTACAGGCCCGCGACGAGCGGTCCGACGAAGACGATGCGCGCCAGGATGACGAGTACCGAAGCCGCCAGGCCGATGTAGAGCGCCTGCCAAGCGCTCGAACCGTCCTTGTGCACCTCGTCGACGAGGGTTTTGACGCTGAGCCCCATGAGCAGGAACATCCCGCTCTCCAGCAGGAAGGCCACGGTGCGCCAGTTGACGGTCTCGGCGAGCCGGTCGGTCGCGCGCAGGTGCCGCGGGGCGAGGTGGCCGGTCACCAGGCCGGCGACGACGACGGAGAGGACGCCGGAAGCCCCGGCCTCTTCCGCCGGCAGGTAAGCGATGAACGGGACCACGAAGGAGATGGCGGTGTTGAGCACCGCGTTGCCCAGCAACGCGCGCACCCGGACGTTGACGTAGCCGACCAGGATCCCGATCGCCACCGCCACCACGACCGCGAGGGCGAACTCCCCCACGATTCCCCAGACGGACACGGACCCGGCGACAGCGGCGACGGCGGACCGCAGCAGCACCAGCGCGGAGGCGTCGTTGACGAGCCCTTCGCCTTCGAGCACGGTCAGCAGCCGGGGAGGCAGGCCGAGCCGCCGTCCCACGGACGTCGCCGCGACGGCGTCGGTGGGACTGATGACCGCGCCGAGCGCGAACGCGGCGGGCCAGCCGATGTCCGGCACCAGCCAGTGGAACAGCCAGCCCGCGCCCAGGGTCGAGCCCACCACGAGCAGGACCGCGAGGCCGGTGATCGGCCGGATGTTCCGCCGGAAGTCGACCATCGGCATGTTCACCGCCGCCGAATACAGCAGCGGGGGCAGCACCCCGGCGAGGATCAGCTCCGGTTCGACCTCCGGATGCGGGACGCCCGGCAGGAAACTCAGGCCGATGCCGACCAGCACGAGGCTCAGCGGCGCGGCCAGGTTGAGCCGCTCGGAGAAGGCGGCCACGAGCACGATGCTGATGACACCGAGCACGACGACGAGGGTCAGGTCCACGGGTGACATGACATCACCGGACCGGCGAGTCGGCATCCGGAGCCGAATCTGGTGGACCGGGGCCGGGCGGATGTGATCGGGTGGCGGCGTGAGCTTGACGGTGCACGTGTTCGTGGTCGAAGAGGGCAAGACGCGGCTGCTGGACACTCCGGCGTGCTGCGAAGAACTCGCGGGATTCGAGAGCTGGCGCACCACGGTGTGGGGCTCGGCGGCCGCTCGCGCGCTGGGTGCCCGGTTCTTTCCGGTCCTGGACGGCGGCGACCTCACGGTCATGCCCGCTCAGGTGCCCGATTTCGTCGTGGAGACCAAGCTCCTCCGGGCCAATCTGGACAAGCTGGTCCCCGGGACGGACCCCTCCCACGACCACCAGTGGTACGTGGAAGCGATTTCGTGGCGCTTGGCGAACATCCAGATCGCGGCCGGGCGCGCGCTGGGTGCCGGCGGCGGGGTCATCGTCTGGTGACCCGTGAGCCTGGGGCTTCGTTACACCCCGAAACGGCCGTGTAACCGGCAGCGGTAGCCGCGCGAAACGCGGCGTTCGTACCTTCCTCCCCGCCCCCGTCCCCCTGCGAGGAGAAGACGATCATGGCCGTTGACGAGGTGACCGCCCGCGCGCCCGGGGCGACGAAGGAAACCCTCGAGGATTACACGCTGAGGTTCGCGCCGCGGACCTATCGACGGTGGACCCCCGCGGTGGTCGGAGCCTCCGCCCTCGGCGGGATCGCCTACATGGCGGACTTCTCCATCGGCGCGGGCATCGGTCTCACCCACGGGACCCCGAACGCGCTGCTCGCGATCGGCGTCGCGGCGGTCATCATCTTCCTGACCGGATTCCCGCTGGCCTACTACGCGGCCCGATACAACATCGACCTCGACCTGATCACCCGCGGCTCCGGGTTCGGTTACTACGGGTCGGTCGTCACCAGCGTGATCTTCGCCAGCTTCACGTTCATCTTCTTCGCCCTCGAAGGCTCGATCATGGCGCAGGGCCTGAAATACGCGTTGTCGCTGCCGTTGTGGCTGGGCTATCTCGTGTCCACGCTGGCCATCATCCCGCTGGTGATCTACGGGATGAAGACACTGGCGAAGCTGCAAAGCTGGACGAACCCGTTGTGGCTGCTGCTGATGGTCGGGCCGTTGGCCTTCCTCATCGTCAAGGACCCGGATTCGGTGCGGCGGTGGCTGGCGCACGAGGGGACGAGCGGCTCCGGCCTGAGCACCGCGGCGATCATGCTCGGCGCCGGAGTGTGCCTCTCGCTGATGGGACAGATCGGCGAGCAGGTCGACTACCTGCGGTTCATGCCGCCGCGGACCGCGGAGAACCGGCGTGCCTGGTGGACGTCGATGATCATGGCCGGACCGGGCTGGGTCGTGTTCGGCGCGGTCAAGCAGGCCATCGGCGTGTTCATGGCCGTCTACATCCTCGACGCCGTCGGCACCGCCGCGGCGGTGGAGCCCATCGAGCAGTTCACCGGCGTGTTCACCGAACTCATGCCGCCGTGGCTGGTCGTCCCGCTCGCGCTGGTCCTGGTCGTGCTCAGTCAGGTCAAGATCAACGTCACGAACGCCTATTCCGGTTCCCTCGCCTGGACCAACTCGTTCACCCGCGTCACGAAGCGTTATCCGGGGCGGCTGGTGTTCGTGCTGGTGAACCTGGCGATCGCGCTGATCCTGATGGAAGCGGACATGTTCAGCTTCCTCAACTCCATCCTGAGCTTCTATTCCAACTGCGCGATGGCGTGGGTCGTCACGGTCGCCACCGACATCGCGATCAACAAGTTCGTCCTCGGGCTTTCCCCGAAACAACCGGAATTCCGCCGCGGCATGCTCTACGCGGTCAATCCGGTGGGCGTCGTGTCCTTCCTGGCTTCGTCACTCCTGTCGATCTCCGTCTACTTCGGACTCTTCGGCGAGACCCTGCGACCGTATTCGCCCTTGGTGGCGGTCGGGATCGCGGTCGTGCTCACACCGTCCCTGGCGATCGTCACCCGGGGCCGGTTCTACCTGCGCCGCACCGACGACGGGATCGCCGAACCGCTACTGGACGAAGACGGGAATCCCAGCGGGACCCATTACGACTGCGTGGTCTGCGGGCAGCGCTACGAACGACCAGACATGACCGCGAGCGCGACCGGCGGCACGGTCTGTTCCTTGTGCCTGAGCACCGATCGCGAAGGACTTCACGTCCTTCCTGCCCGATAGGGCGTATTTAAGGGAAATCTTTCGCACGCACGAAATTGCAAGTGGAGCATTAAGTCCCTATTCGATCGCTTCCCGCCGGAGTAGAAAGGTGTCGGGGAAGGGAAGCGATCAAAGGCGAGGTGCAGCCGTGCTCGAAGTCGAACTCGACATCTTCTCAGGTATGCCCAATCCGACCTGGACCCTCTCGGGAAGAGAGGAACAGGAACTCATCGAAAGAATCACGGCCGACCCGGCACAGGTGTCGCCGGCGGTCACACCCGACGAACAGTTCAGCCTCGGTTACCGGGGTCTTCTCGTCCGGCTGGCCAAGACGGACGACGGACCGTGGAACGAACGCGCGTCCGCCTGGGGAACCCCGCTCCCGACCGAATTCCGGATCGGCAGCAAACCCGCGACGGAACCGGCCGCCGAATGGCTCCTGCGGACCTCCGCGGCCTACCCGGACGCGGGAGTCGACGACGAATTGCGCGAAGTCGCGTCGAACGGGGTCGCCTTGCTTCAATCGTCTTTCGACGCGGTCGATCCCGCCGGATTCGTCAGCCGTCACACGGACGGCACCGAAATCGCCGATCTCGAAGGCGAGGGAGCGCATTCGCCCAACGAACCGGGCGAAGTGCACACCGAGGGCGCGACGTGGTGGGACTGCAATTCCAACTACTTCTCCGCGAACGCGGACCTGTTCAACAAACCCGAGAACGTCACCAGGAACAACTGTTACTGCTTCGCCAGCAACCATCTGGCAGGGGTGCGTTTCGCGCTGCCGGGCAGGCGGGGCGGGCGGCCCGCGACCTCGATCACCTGCGGCGGCGTGACCAACGGTCTCTACGCCGACGGCTGGAAGGACGGCTGCCAGACCAACGGCCTCACGATCGTGCTGGTGATCTGGCCGAACCGGGACTACCACTTCTACCGGCTCGTCACCGACGCGCCGTACTGGTGGTGGGGCCACAAACCGGGCGGGACGCCCGCGAAGTACACGGATGACTGCGGCCACAGTATTTACCAGTACAACGGGCGGGGATACGCTCCCAACAACTGCTGTCGCGGGAACTACACCGACTTCTGCGGGTACTTCTACCAGAACAACAGCACAGCCCTCGTCGCCTAGGAGCCGCCATCACCGTGCATTCCGGTCTCCGGTGGATCCTCCTGGCGCTCGTCCTCTGTGCGTGCGGCACGGCACCGACGACGACGTCAGGAGGGACCACCACCGTGGCCGACACCGTCTCCGTCGAGCTCGACATCTTCTCAGGGATGCAGAACCCGGCTTGGACCCTGCGCGACGCCGAAGCCGCCGAGTTCCAGCGGAGACTCGAGTCCTTGCCACGGGCGCCCGGCGGCCGGATCGCGAACGATCTCGGCTATCGCGGCTTCGTCGTGCGCGCGGGTGCGACGACCGCGCTCGTCCAACGCGGGACCGTGCAGGTCACCCGGGACGGCGACGCCCACTTCCGCACCGACACCGGGCGGGAGCTGGAGCGATGGCTGCTGGAGTCCGGGAAACCCTTCGTGGATCCCGGCACCTTCGCGCTCGCGGAGCGCGAGTTCAGCTAGCGACCGGATCTCCGGACGATGAGCACCAGTCCGTGAAGGCCTCCTTGAGGGACCCAGAGTCCCTCAAGGAGGCCTTCACGGACTTTCGCGACGTCTGAGGCCGTCGCCACTGCGATTCCACAACATTCCCGCAGGAGGGCGGATCTAGCTTCCGAGAGGTCTCAACCAATCTCGGAGGAAACATGATCTCGATACGCAGCGGGCGCGGCGCGGGTTTCGCGTCCGGTCCGCCGAACCGGCGCCGGATACTGGTCAGAGCGCTGGCAGGCGTGGCCATGGCCGCGATGGTCGCGCTTTCGGCACCGGGCACGGCCCTCGCCGACGCGGAGCCACTGGGCCCGGACGTCACGTTCAACAGCACACCGGTGATCGACCCGTCGGGGCTGTTCATGCTGTCCCGCGGGCTGGACGGCTCCATCCTGTACAGCCCGGGAACGCCCAGCACCAACGGCTACGGTGACTTCCGGTCCTTCGGCCAGCAGATCATCGGCGACCCGAGCGGCGTGACCGCGCCCGAGGGCGCCCAGATCTTCGCCCGCGACACCGGCAACCAGGCGATCACCAGCCTGGTCGTCTCGTACAACTTCCCGACCCCCTTCCAGGTCATTCCCGGGCTGCTGATCTCCAGCGAGATCACCGCGGTCAAGATCCCGCCTCGCGGCGCCCAGCTGCCGACGATCCGGATCTTCGCCCGCGACAAGGACACCGGCCGGGTCTTCACCAACCTTCTCGTCCAGGGCGCGCCACAGGGCTGGGCCGATCTCGGCCAGTTCGCCACCAGTGAGATTTCGGCGGCGGTCGTCCCTTCCCCGGGCCTCGACATCGGCATCCGGATCGTGGTGCGAGGGGTGGTCAACCGCCTGTTCTCCACGGTCATCAACAACAGCACCGGGGCGATCAGCGGCTGGTCGCAGCTCGGTGACCTGTTCACGACCGGCAACCCGACGCTGGCCAACGAGGGCGCCATGTTCACCTTCCGGGGCAACGAGGTGTTCGCCCGGCAGAACGGCAGCAACGCCGTCTTCACCTGGAACTTCGACAATCCCGGCTGGGTCAACCTGGGCGGCGTCGCCACCAGCGACATCGCCGTCTCGATCGCCAAGGACAACGGGCTCCAGTTCTACGTCCGGGGCACCAACCTCCGGATCTACCTGAACCGGCGTCCACCCGGGTCGACCCGCTTCGGCGGCTACGTCGACCTGGGCGGCACGGCCTTCGGCAACCCCGCCGCCAGTGGCGGAACGGCGACACCCATCCGGACGGTGGCCGACCAGTTCATCGTGCGTGGCACCGACAACCGGATCTACAGCCGGATCCAGACCAACTTCGTCGGCGGCTTCACGAGCTACTTCGCGTTCGGAGGACCACTGCACGGCTGACCCGTACGAGGTCGTGCATCGCCGGATGGCCCGGGCACCGCGGTGCCCGGGCCATCCTTACGCTCAGCCCAGATCCGCCAGTTCCTCACGGATCAGGTCGGTGGACAGCGTGAGGTCCCGGTAGATGGCGGTGGCGCTGTCGTAGTGCCGGTGCGCGGTGGGAAGGTCGCCCGTGTCCACGGCCACCCTGGCGAGGCCGTGGTGGGCGCGGGCCGCCTGTTCCAGCGCGCCGATCCGGACGGCGAGTTCCAGTGCCGTGGTGTGGTTCCGGTGGGCGGACGCGGGGTCGCCGCCGGCGCGGCATGCTTCGCCGAGTCCGTTGAGCGCCCAGGTTTCGCCGTCGCGGTCGCCGCGCGCGACGAACAGGTCGAGGGCGCGGCGGTGGTGTTCGGCCGCCAGGGCGGGATGGCCGCGGAGGGTGTGGGTCCGGCCGAGGCCGTCCATGCTCCAGGCTTCGCTTTCGAGGTGACCGATGGAGCGGAACAGTTCCACGGCTTCGTTGTGCAGGGTGAGGGCGTCGCTCAGGTGGTCGCGGGCGAGGGCGACCTCGGCGAGTCCGAGCTTGGCCCACGCCTGGCCGAAAGGATGGCCTGCCTGCTTGTGCAGCGCCATCGCGTGATCCAGGTTGGCCACCGCGGCTGCGTGACCGATGCGGGCCTGGACGGTGCCGATCCTCGTCAGGACGTGTGCTTGGGCCACCAGGTCGGTGTCGTGGCGGAACAGCGCCAGCGCCCGGGTGTAGTGGTCGATGGCCGGCCGGTAGCGTCCGGCGCGTTCTTCGACCATGCCCACGGCGCCCACGGCCCGGCCCTGCGACGACAGATCGCCGATCCTCTTGAACAGCGTGGCCGCCGCGCTCAGCTGCGCCACGGCCGCGTCGGCGCGGCCTGCCTGGGTATGGACGCAGCCGAGCGCGTGCAGGGCGGTGGCCTCGCCGGCGCGGTCGCCGATGGCGTGGGCGGCGACGCGCGCGTGGTCGTGGATGTAGATGGCGACGGTCTCGTTGCGCCCGTCGAGATAGCGGAACAGCAACCGGGACAACGCCACCGAGCTCTCGGGGCGGCCTTGAGTCGCCGCGTGTGCCGCGAGGGCGGGCATCGTGGCGAGTTCGGCGTCCAGCCAGTCCCGCGCTTCGCCGGCGCCCGGGAACGCGGGCACCGGGCTCGCGGCGGCGGAGACGGTCGGCCTGCGGTGGGCTTCGCCGGGGTAGAGCCGGTCCATCGCCGCGGCGACGGTGGCGAGGTAGTAGGCGTAGACCCGGTCGAGCGCGGAACGCTCGTCGACGTCGCCTGTTTCCGTCGCGTAGGCCTTGAGCAGATCGTGCATGAGGTACCGGTCGACACCGGCCGATTGCACGAGATGCGCGCGGGCGAGGGTGCTCAGCAGGGTTCGGGCCGTCTCGAGCGGTTGCCCGGCGAGCGCGGCCAGCGCGTGGACGTCGAAGGTCGGCGCGGGGTGGTGACCGAGCGAGGCGAAGGCCTCGACGGCCTGGTCACTCAGCTGCCGCAACGACCAGGAGAACACCGCGCGGATGGCGGCGTGCTGGTCGTCCCCGCCGCTCAGCACGTCGAGGGTCCGCTGGGCCGCGCGCAGTTCGTCGGCCAGCCGGGTAAGCGGGACCGCGGGGCGGGACACGGCGAGTTCGGCCGCGAG
This sequence comes from Amycolatopsis azurea DSM 43854, assembly GCF_001995215.1. Taxonomy (GTDB): domain Bacteria; phylum Actinomycetota; class Actinomycetes; order Mycobacteriales; family Pseudonocardiaceae; genus Amycolatopsis; species Amycolatopsis azurea. The sequence continues at coordinate 87,487 of NZ_MUXN01000011.1, read as the reverse complement.
GCGCAGGGTCAGCGGCAGTCGTACGCACCGTTCGGCGAGCGTGGCGGCAGGCTCGGGTTCGGCGTCCACGCGCGGCCCGACCAGCCGCCTGAGCAACGTGACCGCGTCGGACAGCGGAAGCTGGTCGACGGTGACGCGGTGCGCGCCGTACAGCGCCACGAGACCGGTGAGCGCGTCACGGCTGGTCACCACGACGGCGCAACCACCGGTGCCGGGCAACAGCGGGCGGACCTGGTCGACGGAGGCCGCGTTGTCCAGCACCACCAGTATCCGTCTGCCGTCCAGCTCGGTGCGGAACCGGGCCGCGCGTTCGGTCACCCCGAGCGGGATCTCCGCGCCGCCGGACAGCAACGCCGTCAGGAACGCGCCGAGCGCGTCGTCGGGCGACACCGGCTTCTCCGGCGCGTACCCGCGCAGATCCAGGTACAGCTGCCCGTCCGGGAACCGGTCGCGCACCCGATGCCCCCAGTGCACGACAGTCGCGGTCTTGCCCGCCCCGGCCGTCCCGGTCAGGCAGACGATCAGCGGCCCGTCGCCCACCCGGCCCGCCAGCCGGTCCAGCTCGGCGATCTCGTCCGCCCTGCCGGTGAATTCGGTGACGGCGGCGGGCAGCTGCGCCGGTACCGTCCGCTCCCCCGGCGGAAGATCGTGGCGCAGCACGGCTTCGTACACCGCGGCCAGCTCCGGACCGGGATCGACACCGAGCTCGTCACGCAGCGCCCGGCGGATCCGGTCGTGCACGGCCAGGGCGTCGGCCGTCCGGCCCACCGCGTACAGGGCGCGCATCAGCACCGCCGCGGCGCCCTCGTGCAAGGGATGCTCGTCGAGCAGCTCGGTCAGCCGGATGACCGTGGCGGCCGCCTGACCGGCGCGGATCTCCGCCGCCGCCCAGGCCACCACGGCGGCCTCGTGTTCCTGGCTCAAGGTGCGGCGGGTGCGCTCGGCCCACTCTCCGGCCAGCCCCGCCAACGGCTCGCCGCGCCACAGGCCGAGCGCCTCGGCCAACGCGGCACGGTCCGTGGACTCGTCCCGCACCGCGTTCCGGAACCGGAACACGTCGACCTGATCGGGGCTGATGTCCAGCCGGTACCCGCCGACGTCCCGCACGAGCCACGCGCTCCCCGGATCGGCCTGCTCGAGCATCCGCCGGATCCGCGTTATGTGCGCCTGCAAGGACCGGCGGACCTGTTTGGGCGGCGACTCGCCCCAGACCCGGGTCACCAGTGAGTCGAGCCCGACCGTCCGCCCGGCATCGAGGAGCAGCACCGCCAGAATCTGCTGCTGGCGCGGCTCACCGACCGCGAACGCCTGTCCGCGCGTCCGCACCGTGACCGACCCCAGAACCTGGAAATCCATTACTGCCCCTAGCGCTCCCAAGGGCATCGTAAAGCCGGGAATCGCGCTGCCACAAACACTTTCAGGATGCGGTGAACAAGTGACCTCGTGAGCGGGAGGACGGCGGGAACCGGCTCGGCACCGAACGTCACGCCGCCCGCGCAGGGGCCGCCGCCGGCTCAGGCGGGCCGGTCGTCCCTGGCGACGACCGGTGTCCCGCTACCACCGGCGATGCTCTTCCTCGGCGCGGTACTCGTCATCGTTGGCGCGGCAGTGCTTTACGCCTACCGGAGGCGACGCTCCCACCGGTCGTGAGCGGAAGACAACCCGGTGACCGGACGGACGACTCGCGTGTCTGGATGGACGACACGCGTGTCTAACGGGACGACTCGCTGCGGCTGCCGGGCTCGACGACGAAGGGGCCCTTCCCAGCATGCGACGCGCGGAAAGCTCCCTTCGCCACATCCGACATGCCACATTTACCCGCCCATCAAGAGAACTATCCAAAACACTCACGAGGCCCGACCCATTCCACCGAATTCGTAGCCGCCGGATTACCGGGTTGTTGACGCGAAACAGTCCGGAGTACCGTCGAAGTGGCACTCGGTCTCACGAATGGGACGTGCAAGGGGAATCGGATTCACCGGGGCGCGGTTCACCGCTGCGGGTTTCCGAAATTCGAAGAACACAGACTGGAGGGGCGGTTTTTCGATGACTGGTTCCGACCGAAGACCAGGTTTGCGAAGACGGGATTTTCTTTCGGCGGTGGGGGTCGCCGGCGGCGCGGGCACATTGCTCGCGACCATGGGAGCACTGGGATTGACGCCGGCCGCACAGGCGGATTCACCGTACCGGGCGCCTCGGCGTTCGGATTTCTCGCTTTCCGGACGCAGTTCGGCGAAAGTGGTGATCCTTGGCGGCGGAATAGCCGGTTTGGCCTGTGCTTACGAGCTGGGCAAGGCAGGTTACGACTGTACTGTCCTGGAGGCGAGGGATCGGGTCGGCGGGCGGAATTTCACCGCGCGCGGGGGAACGACGCAGACCGACGTTCGCGGCGACCGGCAGACGGCCCGCTTCAGCGACGACGTCTACATGAATACCGGTCCCGGCCGGATCGCGCAGTGGATGGTCACCCTCGACTACTGTCGCGAACTCGGCGTTCCGATCGAGGTGTTCACCAATACCAATGCCAACGCTTTCATCTACAACGAAGCGGCCGGAATGCGGGAACCGGTTCGCTATCGGACGGCCAAAGCGGATATGTACGGCTACGTCAGTGAACTGCTCGCCAAGGCGACCGACCGGCGCGCGCTGGACGCCGAACTCACCAAGGCGGACAAGGAACGGCTGCTGGATTTCCTGCAGGACTGGGGCGCGATCGGTGGCAAGGCGGGAAGCCGGCGTTACACCGGCACCCCGCGACGCGGTTACTCGGTCGATCCGGGCGCAGGCGATCAGGCGGGCGTACCGCTCGGCCCGGTTCCCTCGCTCTCCAAGACGTTCGCCGACGGTGTCGGCCGGTACTTCTCTTTCGAATTCGACTACGACCAGGCGATGCTGATGTTCCAGCCGGTCGGCGGCATGGACCGGATCCCGATGGCCCTCGCCCGCGAGGTCGGCGGGCACCGCATCCGGCTGCGTCACGTGGTCACCCGGATCACCGGCGGACCGGATGACGTCACCGTCGCCTACCGCGACTCGAACGGCGAGCAGCGCCAGATCACCGCCGACTTCTGCGTCGCGGCCCTGCCGCCGCACATCCTGGCCAGGATCCCGCACAATCTCGGCGCGGACGTGCAGAACGCGCTGCGCGCGTGGCAGGTCGACACGGCCGCGAAGATCGGCCTGGAATACCGCAGCCGGTGGTGGGAGACCGACCATCGGATCTATGGCGGGATCACCGAAACCGATCTGGACGTCGAACACTTCTGGTATCCGTCGCACGGTTTCCACGGCAGGCGCGGAATACTGGTGAACTATTTCTACGACGAACATGCCAGGAAATACGGGGATCTTTCCCCGAGCGAACGGGTGCGGCGGGCGGTGGCGCACGGCGTCAAGATCCACGGCGAGAAGCACCGCACCGAACTGACGAACTCGTTCTCGGTGGCCTGGCATCTCATTCCGCACATCGAAGGCGCCTGGGCCGTTCCCCCGGTCGGCACCCCGGCGTACCGGCTGCTGGGCAAGCCCGCCGGCCGGTTGTACTTCGCCGGTGACTGGCTCAGCCATCTGACCGGCTGGCAGGCGGGCTCGTTCGACTCGGCGCGACTGGTGGTCAGCCACCTGCACGAGCGCGCCCTGTCCCACTGACACCATCCGCAGCATGTCGCGAAAGCCACTTTGCGGACATCAGAGGTCGCGAAAGTGGCTTTCGCGGCACGTCACGGTCACTTTTTCTCCTTGAGATCGGCCGCGCGGACGCCGACGAGGAGGACGACCACCGCGAGCAGCACGATCCCGCCGCTGATCTGCAATCCGAGCGCGAGACTCCCGGTCGCGGACTGGATGAACCCGAGCAGCGACGGCGACGCGGCGGCGGCGAAGGAACCCATCGAGGTCACGACGGCGATACCGGTCGCGGCCGCGCGGTCCGAGAGGTAGATCGACGGGATCGAGTAGAACACCGTCAGCCCCGAGTAGTGCGCCGCCGCCAGGACGGCCAGCAGCACCACGACCGCGAAGACGCTGCCGTGGGAAAAGGAGATCGCGAACATCGCGAGTGCAGCGACGATCCACGCCGTGGCGGCGTGCCAGCGCCGTTCGAGGGTCCGGTCGGAATGCCGCCCCACGATCAGCATGGCGACGATCCCGGCCAGCGGCGGCACGGCCGAGAACAGGCCGAGGTCCAGCACGTCGCCCACCCCGGCGTCGGCGATGATCCTGGGCGCCCAGAAGGAAACCGCGTTCGCGAGGGTGTACGCGCCGCACGCGCACAGCCCGAGGATCCAGACCTTGGGGTCGCTCAGCGCCTCGCGAAGCCCGGCGTGGGTCCGAGTACCGCCCGCGCCTCCCTTCAGGCGCTGGTCGGCGTCCAGGTCGGCGCGGACGGCGGCCTTCTGCGCGGGAGTCAGCCAGCCGACCTGCTCGGGCTCGTCGGCGAGCCAGAACAGCACCACGAGGGCGAGCAGGATCGGCGGGATCCCTTCGACGAGGAACAGCCATTGCCAGTCCGCCAGTCCCCCGACACCGCCGAGGCCGTGCATGATGCCGCCGGAGATCACCGAACCCGCGATCCCGGAGACCGGCACCCCGATGAAGAAGATCGCGGTCATGCGGGTCCGGCGCGCCGACGGGAACCAGCGGGACAGATAGAACAGCGCCCCGGGGAAGAACCCCGCTTCGGCCACACCGAGCAGGAACCTCGCCACGTAGAAGGTGTACTCGTCCTGGACGAACATCGTCGCCACGGTCACGACACCCCAGGAGGCCATGATCCGCACCAGGGACTTCCGCGCGCCGATCCTGGCCATCAGCGCGTTGCTCGGGACCTCGAAGAGGATGAACCCGACGAAGAACACCGTCACGCCGAGGCCGTAGACCGCGGTACCGAAGCCGAGATCGCGTTTGAGGCCCTCCTGCGCGATGCCGATGTTCGTCCGGTCGATGAAGCTGACGACGTAGCAGATCACGAGCAAGGGCATGATCCGCAGCGCGATCGACCGGTAGGTGGCCGGGCGGTCGACCGGCACGGCGGATTGCTCGACGGCGGGGCTGGGATCGGCCACGGTGTTCGACTCCCTTGTCGGCGGCGGGGACTAGGCCGTGTCCTGTAAGCCATGTTCGCGGTCTTCGCGCCCAGGCGGCCCATCGAACAGACTTACAGGACACGACCTAGGCGAGCATGCGCCCAAGTGTTGATACTGTCAACACTTGGGTTTAGTTGAGTAGGATGCCCGGCATGACCGAACGGCCGGACGGACACGAGCTCGTCCCGATCTCCCAGCTGCTCTCCTACCGACTCTCCCGCACGTCGGCCGCCCTGTCGCGTTCGGCGGCGTTGCGCTACCGCCGGGAGTTCGACGTGAGCCTCGGCGAATGGCGGGCCATCGCCCTCATCGCCGCCGACCCGACCCTCACGCTCAACCGGCTGGCCCGCCGGGCAGGCTTGGACAAAGCGCAGATGAGCAGGGTCGTGGCGAAGCTGGTCGAGCGCGGTTTGGTGAACCGGACGGCAGCCTCGGGCCGCACCTCCCGCCTCGCGCTGACCGAGGACGGGCTCACCGTGTACCGCGGCCTCATCGTCGCGGCGAACGAACGCGACGCCGCCTTCCTGGGCCTCCTGACCTCCACCGAGACCGAGATCCTGGAACGCGCCCTGGACAAGCTCGCCGACGCCGCGCTCGTGATCGAACAGGAGGAGCGGGAGCGTGACACGAAACCCTAAGTGTTGACATTATCAACTGTTGGCTAGTAGTTCTGGAGTCACCGGAGGAGGTGACTCGATGACCGACGGGGTCACGATTTGTGAGTGCTTCGCCAGGGACGGACTGCAGCACGAGCCCGCGTTCGTCCCCACCGCGACGAAGGTCGCCCTGCTGGAAGGGTTCGTCCGCGCGGGATTCACCCGCGTCGAAGCGACGAGCTACAGCCACCCGGAGCGCGTCCCGGCGTTCGCCGACGCGAGCGACGTGCTCGCCGCCCTCGGCCGTCGGCCGGGCGTGGCGTTCAAGGCGACGTGCCCCAACCCCCGCGCCGTCACCCGCGCGCTGGCCGACCTCGATCGCGGCGCCGGGGCTCAGGAGCTGAGCCTGCTGGTCTCGGCCAGCGAGAGCCACACCGAACGGAATCTGCGCACCACCCGCGCCGCCCAATGGGAGCGGATCGCCGAGATGATCCGCTTGGCGGGTAAGCGTTTCCGCCTGATCGGCGTGGTGTCGGTCGCGTTCGGCTGCCCGTTCGAAGGCGCCGTCGACCCGGGACGGGTCGCCGAGGACGTCGCGCGGTTCGCCGACCTCGGCGCCGACGCGGTCACCCTGGGCGACACCACCGGTGTGGCGACGCCGAGGACCGTGGCGTCGGTGTTCGAGCGGCTCGGCCGGGACCATCCCGGGCTGCCGTTGATCGCGCACTTCCACAACTCGCGGGGCGCGGGCATCGCCAACGCGGTGGCCGCGCTGGACGCGGGCTGCCGCCATTTCGACAGCGCGATGGGCGGGGTCGGCGGCCACCCGGCGTCGATCGGCTACGGCGCCGGACTGACCGGGAACGTCTGCACGGAAGACCTGGTCGATCTGTTCCACGCGATGGGTGTCCGAACCGGACTGGACCTCGACGCCCTCGCCGAGTCTTCCGCCGCCTGCGAGAAAGCGCTCGGCCGCCCGCTGCACAGCCGGGTCGCGCGAGCCGGTTTCGCCCGCACACAAGGAGAAAGCCGACGATGACCGGAATCCTGCGCACCGAGGATCACGACCGGGTCCGGGTGCTCACCCTCAACCGGCCCGCCAAGCTCAACGCGCTCGACACCGCCCTCACCCGGGCCTTGCGGGACGCGCTCGACGACGCCGACGCCGATCCCGGGGTCCGCGCCGTGGTGCTGACCGGCAACGGCCGCGGCTTCTGTGCGGGCGCGGATCTTTCCGAGTTCTCCGCCCTCACCCCGGAGAACCCCGGCGCCGTGCTGGAGCGAGCGGCGCTGACCGCCGGGCTCCAGACCCGGATGCAGCGGATGAGCACCCCGGTGGTCACCGCGGTCCGCGGCGCGGCGGTCGGCGGCGGCGCCGGCCTCGCGATCGGCGCCGACATGGTCGTCGCGGGCACCGACCTGCGCTTCGGCTACCCCGAACTCCGTCACTCCCTCGTCCCCGCCCTGGTGATGACGGGTCTGGTGCGGCACCTGGGCCGCAAACTCGCCTTCGAGCTGATCAGCACCGGCAGGCTGCTCACCGCGGCCGAGGCGTTCGAACACGGTCTGGTCAACCGGGTCGTCGAGGCGGAGGACGTCCTTCCCGCCGCGCTGGAGATCGCGACCGGCTGGGCGGCGGTGGAACCCCGGGCCCTGAGCGCGGCCAAGGACCTGTTCTACCGGGTGGCCGACCTGCCGACCGACGCCGCCGTGCGGGCAGGCCAGGACGTGAACGCCCTGATGCGGGGGTTCCGCCCGTGACGCCGCCCCTCGAAGGCATCACCGTGCTCGACTTCTCCCGGGTGCTGGCCGCCCCGATGGCGACGCAGATCCTCGGTGAGCTGGGCGCGACGGTGATCAAGGTCGAACGGCCGGGTTCCGGCGACGAGACCCGGGGCTTCGAACCCCGGCTGCCCGCCGGGGAAAGCGCCTACTTCTTCGCCGTCAACCGGGGAAAACGCTCGGTGACCCTCGATCTGAAGAGTCCGCGTGGGCGCGACGCCGCCCGCCGCCTCGCCGCCCGTGCCGACGTCGTCGTGGAGAACTTCCTGCCCGGCACCATGGACCGGCTCGGCCTCGGCTATGAGGACCTGGCCGCGGGCAACGAAGGCCTGGTCTACGTGTCCGCCACCGGATTCGGGCAGACCGGCCCGGACCGCGCCCGCAAGGGTTACGACACCGTCTTCCAGGCGCTGTCCGGGATCATGGCGATGACCGGCGAACCGGACGGCCCGCCGGTCAAGACCGGGGTCCCGGTGGCGGATCTGACCTCGGGGCTCTGGGTGGTCATCGCCGCGCTGACCGGGCTGGCGGGCCGGAGCGCCGCCGGCCGCGGCCGCCACCTGGACGTGTCGATGATGGACGTCCAGCTCAGCCTGCACGCGCTGAACGCCGCCCGGCTGTTCGCCCTCGACGAGGATCCGGCGCGGACCGGCAGCCAGCACCCCGGCCGCGTCCCGTCGGCGGCTTTCGAGGCCTCGGACGGCCGCTGGGTGCACATCAGCTGCAGCGACCAGCACTGGGAGCCGCTGTGCCGGGTGCTCCGCCTCGACGAACTCGGTTCCGATCCCACGCTCCGGCAGAACTCCGGACGGGTGACCCACCGGGACCGGGTGATGAGCGCGCTGCGCGCGGCCATCGGCGCCCGCGAAAGCGGTGGGCTGGTCGCGGAACTGCGTGCGGCCGACGTCCCGGTGGGCGAGGTACGCGGCGTCCGCGACGCGCTGGCCGATCCGCACGCGCGGGCGCGCGGGGTCGTCGGCAGCTTCCCGCATCCCACCGAAGGCACCTTCTCCGCGATCCGCACGCCCCTGCGGGAAACCGGGGCGGAGCCGCAGGATCTGGCGAGCCCGCCGTTGCTGGGCGCCGACACCGAGACCGTGCTCGCCGAGGCGGGCTTCGGCCCGGCCGAGATCGACGCGCTGTGCCGTGAAGGAGTGATCTGAGTGGACGAGCGGATCCGGCTCGACATCACCGCCGGGATCGCGAGGGTGCAGCTGGCTCGCCCCGACGCGCGAAACGCCGTGGACCTGCCCCTGTGTCTTCAGCTGCGCGAGGCGTTCGACGAGATCGACGCCGATGAAGCGGTCCGTGTCGTCCTGCTTTCCGGGCAGGGGCCGGTCTTCTGCGCCGGCGCCGACCTCAAGGAGCGGACCGGCAAGGACGCGTCGTGGGTACGTCGTCGTCGCGCGGCCTCGTTCGCCGCCTACGCCGCGATCGCGGCCTGCCGTCGCCCGGTGGTCGCGCTGGTGCACGGCGCCGTCGTCGGCTCGGGCGGCGAGATCACCCTCGCCGCCGATTTCGCGATCGCGGCCGAGGGCACCACGTTCCGCTTCCCCGAGCCGCACTGGGGCACGATCGGTGCCACCCAGCGGCTGCCGAGGGCGATCGGTCCGCGCCGCGCCAAGGAACTGCTGTTCACCAATCGCCCCGTCGGCGCCGAGAAAGCCCGCGATCTCGGGCTGGTCGTCCGCGTCGTCCCCCAGGCGGAGCTGACGGACGTCGGGGAAGCGACCGCCCAGGACATCGCCAAGGCGCCACCCGGGGCCATCGCGCTGACCAAACGCGCGGTGGATCTCGGCGCCGAAACCGACCTCGACCGCGGCATCCGCATCGAAATGGCCGCGATCGAGCAGAATCTGGGCACGAGCGACTGGCGTGAAGGCGTCGACCGCTTCCGGGCCGCCGCGACTCCCGAGGAGGCAGAGTGATGGACCTGCGCACCGTCTGCCCGCTCACCGCGCACGAGGCGCTGGAGCGCGCCGCGCTGACCGCGCCCGACGTCGAGGCCGTCGTCACCGCCGAGTCCCGCGTCACCTACGGCGAACTCGCCGGGAACGTCACGCGGATCAGGGCCGCGCTCGCCGCACACGGCGTCGGGCGGGGCGACCGCGTCGGCGTCTGCCTCGGCAACGGCCCCGACTGGGTGGCGCTGTTCGTCGCGATCGGGTCGCTCGGCGCGGTCACCGTGCCCGTCAATACCCGGTGCACCGCCGCCGAAGTGCGGTACATGCTCGCCAAGGCGAAGGTTTCCACGCTCTTCATCGCGGACCGCGTGCTGCGTGTCGACTTCATCGCGATGCTGCGCGAGCTGGGTCTCGGTGCCGACGGACGCTGTGCCGCGTTGCCCGAGCTGACCTCCGTGGTGGTGCTGGGCGCCGAGGTGCCGGACGGGGTGACGTCCTGGGCCGCCTTCCTCGCCGCCGCCGGTGACGACGTCCCCGCCACCGCGGAACCGGACGACGTCCTGCTCGTGCAGTACACGTCGGGCACGACGGCCCGGCCGAAAGGCGTGCTCCTCACGCATCGGAGCATGTGCGCCGACGCGTACTTCTCCGGCGCCCGGCTCGGGTTCCGGCCCGCCGACCGGTTCCTCAGCGCCCGCCCGTTCTTTCACGTCGCCGGGAGCACCCTGTCGGTGCTGGCCAGCCTTCAGCACGCCATCACCTTGGTGGCCATGGCCAAATTCGAGGCGGCGGAAGCCTTGCGCCTCCTGGAAGAAGAGCGTTGCACCCATTTTTCGGGCAACGACACCATCGCGATGATGATGCTGAACCATCCCGACCGCGCGGCGCGGGAACTCCACCTGCGCGGCGCCTGGGTCGCGGCGTCGCCGACGGTGATCCGGCGGGTGATAGACGAACTCGGCGCCCGCGAATGCGTCGCGGGATACGGTCTTTCCGAAGCGTCGCCGAACGTCGCGCAGTCCTGTTGGTGGGAACCCGAAGAGCTCCGGGCCTCCGGCGCGATGGCCGTCGAACCCGGGGTGGAGGTCCGCATCCGCGCGCTGGACGGGGATCATGACTGCGCGCCGGGCACGCCGGGCGCGATCCTCGTCCGCGGCTGGAACGTCATGCTGGGCTACCTCGACGACCCCGCGCAGACCGCCGCCGCGATCGACGACGGCGGCTGGCTGTCCACAGGGGACATCGGCCTGCTCGACGACTCCGGCAGGCTCCATTTCATCGGGCGTACCAAGGACATCATCCGCGTCGGCGGCGAGAACGTCGCGCCCGCCGACGTCGAGGACGTCCTGCACAGCCATGCCGCGGTGCGGCAGGCCGCCGTGGTCGGGGTGCCGCACGAGCGGCTGGTGGAGGTCCCGTTCGCGTTCGTCGTGCTGCGTGAACCCGGCGCGGTCACCGAAGCCGAACTCCTGCGCTGGGCGAAGGACAACATGGCGGGTTTCAAGGTGCCGCACCATCTCCGGATCGTCGACGGCTTCGAAGGCATCGGCATGACCGCGAGTTCGAAGGTACGGAAGAACCAGCTCGCGGAGCACGCCCGCGCCCTGCTCGGGTCCGTCCGATGAGGCGGATCCCGACCCCGGTCACCACGCTGCTGGACATCGAGCTGCCGATCGTGCAGGCGGGGATGTCGTGGGCCTCGTCGTGTTCGGCCCTGCCGCTCGCGGTGAGCAACGCGGGCGGGCTCGGCGTCGTCGCCGCCGGGCCGATGCGGCTGCCGGATCTGGCGCGCACCCTCGACGAGATGGCCGACGGCACCGAGTCACCCTGGGCGGTGAACCTGCCGCTGTACCGGGCGGGCGCCGACGAGGTGATCGACCTGCTGATCGAGCGCCGGCCGCCGGTCCTGATCGCGTCGCAGGGCGGCCCGCGGCGCTATCTAGCCCGCTTCCACGACGTCGGGACGACCTGCCTGCACGTGGTCGCCGGGACCGAGCACGCGAAGAAGGCCGTCGACGCCGGTGTCGACGGGCTCGTCGTGGTCGGCGCCGAGGCAGGCGGGCATCCGCCGCCCGGTCTGGTGACGACGCTGATCCTCACCCGCGCCGTCGCCACCGCGGTGCCGGACACCCCGATCGTGGCGTCCGGAGGCCTCGCCGACGGCGCCGGTCTCGCCGCGATGCTCGCGCTCGGCGCGGGCGCCGCCCAGTTCGGCACCCGGTTCCTCGCCAGCACCGAAGCCACCGTCCACCCGGACTACAAGGCCGCCGTGGTCGCCGCCGACGTCGATTCGACGCGCACGGTCGGCCGGGATCTCGGCCTGATCCGCGCGCTGGCCAACGACTTCACCGACCGGATGACCGAACTCGAGAACTCGGCGGCCGACCTCGAACGGCGACGCGAAACGTTCACGGCATCCTCGCTCAGGGACGCCGCGCTCGACGGCGACCTGAAGAACGGGAAGGTCGAAGCGGGTCAGTCGGCCGGGCTGGTGACCGACGTCCTGCCCGCGGCCGACATCGTGCGGCGGATCGTCGAGGAGTACGAGGCCGCGGTCGCGCGGCTGCGGCCCTAGGGGTCGCGTTTTCTCTCTTGAAGTACATGAAGGCCCCCTTCCTTGCGCCTATCGCAAGGAAGGGGGCCTTCATGTACTTCAGCTACCTCGGCAGGGCGTGAAGGTCGAGTTTCCTCGGCTGAGCCGCGTGAAGGGGGCCTTCACGCGGCACCGCTGTGACTACTGATGCACCTGAGGCGAATGTGGCGATCACAAAGTCCGTGAAGGACTCCTTGAGGGACCCTGGGTCCCTCAAGGGGGCCTTCACGGACTGGCACCAAGACACTAGCGGGACATTACATCTGTAATGTAGCCTCCTCGCACAAGGAGGTTCCGGATGAGCCGGTCCGACAAACCGAGCGACCCCTCGCCGATGAAGCGGGCGCTCCAGCGCGCGGCGGTCGAAGTCGTGGCGCGGGAAGGGCTTCGCGGCCTCACCTATCGCGCGGTCGCCAGAGCGGCCGACTGCACCACGGGTGCGGTACAGCACCACTTCTCGTCGATCGACGATCTCCTTCAGTCCTCTTTGGACTGGGTGCTCGAAGAGAGCGCCGAGAACGGTTTGATCGGCGCCCGCACCGGGATGTTCGCCGACGGCGAGGAAGTCCGGAAGCGATACCAGGACAGCGCCGAGATCCAGGTCTTCCAGTACCAGCTGGTTGTGGAGTCCGCGCGACGCCCGGAGTTGCGCCCGGTGGTCCGGCGGCTCTACCGCGGATACCTCGACGCCGTCGGCAAGGAACTGGGCGCGGACGACGGGTTCGCGCAACTCGTCTTCTACGCCCTCGACGGGATGTTCCTGCATCAGGTGGCGGATCCGGACGTGGACCCCGGCCCGGCACTCGAAGCCCTGCACGCCATCTTGGCGAAACACAGCTGAAGGCGGCACCGCGGCCCGATGACACGCGTCACGCGTGCCATCGGGTCTCGGTGCTGTTTTTCGTTACCAGGCAACAGTTCCACACTGTCCTTTCGGGACTCGCGAAACCGAATTGGGTGTTGACTTAATCAACACCCAAGGGTCAGACTCGGCGCATCCCGAGCGAAAGGTCTTCCGATGCCCGACACCGCTGCCGCGACCTTGCTGATCGACGGTCACTGGCGTTCCGCCCCGGCGACGTTCGACGTCGTGGACCCGGCGAGCCTCGACGTCCTCGGCCAGGCGGCCGACGCGGAACCCGCCGACGCGCTCGCCGCGCTCGATGCCGCGGCCGCCGTCGCCCGCGCCTGGGCGGACACCGACCCGGAAACCCGCAGCGGTCATCTTCGCGCCGCGGCGGCGGAAATCCGCGCGCGCCGGGACGAACTCGCGTCGTTGCTGAGCCGGGAGAACGGCAAACCGCTCGCGGAGGCCGCGGGCGAACTGGCGGGCGGCGCCCGGATGCTGGAGTGGGCCGCGGAAGAGGGGCGGCGCGCCTACGGCCGGGTCACTCCCGCCTCCGCGGCGGGCCCCGGTCTGGTGCTGCGCTCACCGGTAGGGCCGGTCCTCGCGATCACGCCGTGGAACTTCCCGGCGAGCATGCTGCTGCGCAAGGTCGGGCTCGCCCTGGCCGCCGGCTGCCCGGTCATCGCCAAACCGGCCGAGCAGACCCCGCTCATCGCCACCGCGCTGCTCGGCATCGTGCAGGCGACCGGCCTCCCCGCGGGCGTCCTCCAATCCCTGACGACGACCCGGCCCGCGGAGCTCGTGGAAGCCCTGCTGGCCGACCGAAGGCTGCGCAAGGTCAGCTTCACCGGATCGACCGAAGTCGGCCTCGGCCTGCTGCGGCGGACCGGTGACACGCTTCGCCGCACGTCGCTCGAAATGGGCGGGCACTCCCCCGCGATCGTCTTCGCCGACGCCGATCTCGAAGCGGCCGCCGCCGGCGTCGTCACCGCGAAGTTCTTCAACGCCGGCCAAAGCTGCACGGCGGTGAACCGGCTTTACGTCCACGAGAGCGTGCGGGACGACCTGCTCGCGCTGATCGAGAAGAAGACGGCCGCGCTGCGCGTCGGACGTGGAGACGCCGAGGGCACCACAGTCGGCCCCTTGATCGACGAAGCCGGGCTCGCGAAGGTCGAGAGCCAGGTCGCCGACGCCGTGGCCAAGGGCGCCCGGGTCCTGATCGGCGGAAGCCGCTGGGAGTCCGGCGATCCGGCGCTGCGCGGTCACTTCTACCGGCCCACGGTCCTGACCGGCGTCACCGCGGACATGTTCGTCAGCCACGAGGAGACGTTCGGCCCGGTGCTGGCCGTCGCCACGTTCACCGGCGACGACGAGGCGATCGACCTCGCCAACGCCACCGACTACGGGCTCGCCGCCTACCTGTTCGGCAGTGATCTGCGCCGCGTCTGGCGGGCGCTCGACCGGCTGGACTTCGGCGTGATCGGCGTCAACGACCCGGCCCCGGTCCGCCCGGAACTGCCTTTCGGCGGCCAGAAGAACTCCGGCCAGGAACGCGAAGGCGGCGCTGAAGGAATCGAGGCCTACACCGAGACCAAGGCCGTGGCGCTGCGGTTCTGAGCACCCCGGGCGAAGAAAGGACTTCCATGACCAGCACCATCGAACTCGCCGCCCTCGACCGGCGCACCCTCATCCATCCGCACACCACGATCGGCGCCCCTGCCGAACCGCTCATCCTCGACCGCGGCGAAGGCGCGCTGCTGTGGGACGCCGAGGGACGCCGGTACATCGACGGCACCTGCGGTCTGTGGCAGTGCCCGGTCGGTCACGGCCGCGCCGAGCTCGCCGACGTCGCCGCCGAGCAGATCCGCCGTCTGGAGTTCTACTCGTCCTTCGGCGACTACTCGAACGCTCCGTCGATCCACCTCGCCGAACGGCTTCTCTCGCTCGCGCCCGCCGGTCTGGAACGCGTGTTCTTCACCAACGGCGGTTCGGAGGGCAACGAGACCGCGATCAAGCTCGCCCGCCTCGCCTTCCACCACGCCGGTTCCCCGGAACGGACGGTGGTGCTGGCCCGGACCGGCGGCTACCACGGCATGGGCGGCGCTTCGCTCGCCGCGACCGGGATCGAGGGCCTGCGCGCCGGGTTCGGCCCGCTCCTGCCGGACGTGGAATGGCTCGGCAAGCCGCACGCCATCGAGTACGGCCCGGACGCGGCGGACGTCCTGGTCGCGGAGCTGGAACAGCGCATCGCCGAGATCGGCGCGCACCGCATCGCCGCGTTCATCGGCGAACCGGTGCTGGGCGTCGGCGGGATGGTGCCGCCGCCGGACGGGTACTGGCCTCGCGTGCAGGAAGTCTTGCGCCGCAACGGGATCCTGCTGATCGTCGACGAGATCGTGACCGCCTTCGGCCGGACGGGTCACTGGTTCGGCAGTCACCACTTCGGCATCGAGCCGGACATGATCGTCACCGCGAAGGGCATCACCAGCGGCTACGTCCCGATGGGCGCGGTGCTGATCGGCCGCCGGGTGCTCGACCTCGCCGACGGGGCCACGTTCCTGCACGGTTTCACCTACAACGGCCATCCCGTCGGCGCGGCGGTCGCGCTGGCGAACATCGACATCATCGAGCGGGAGAACCTGCTGATGCGCGCCCGCGTTCTCGGCGCCCGCCTGCGCGAACGGCTCGACCCGCTCACCGCACTGGCCCACGTGCGTGAGGTTCGCGGTGTCGGCCTGATGCTCGGCATCGAGTTCACCGGCGTGCCGACGGCGTCGGTGCAGTCCGGCTGCCGTGCGGACGGCGTCGTGGTCCGCGCCTCCGGCACCAGCATCGTGCTGTCGCCGCCACTGGTCATCACCGAGGAGCAGATCGACACCCTGGCCGACGTGCTGTGCCGCCACGTCGCGGCCGCCGCGAGCTGAGCGGAGAAACCATGAGACGCCGGATACCGACGCTGTTGTCCGCCGCACTGACCGTTCCGCTCTTCGTCACCGGATGCGCCATCTCCGAAGGCGGCCCGAATTCGCTCGTATTCGTCTCCTACGGCCAGGGCGCGTACCAGGCGGGGCAGCGTTCGGCGTGGCTCGACCCGTACGAGAAGCGGACCGGGACCACGGTCACGATCGACGGCCCGTCGAGCAACGCCAAGCTGAAGGCGATGGTCGAGGCCGGCAAGGTCACCTGGGACGTCGTGGACACCGACGCCTCCGCGGCCGCCGCGGTCTGCGGCAGCCTGCTCGAACCCGTCGACATGGGACCGCTGGCGGCCGGCTTCCCGAAAGGGTCGCTGACCGACTGCGGCGTGCCGGACGCCTTCTTCGGCATGATGCTGATGTACGACACCAAGGCCTACGGGGACCGCCCACCGTCCACAATGGCCGATTTCTTCGATCTCCGGGCGTTTCCCGGGCGGCGGATCATCTACGGCGGCGACCCGAGCGTCGGGACGATCGAGGCGGCGCTGCTGGCCGACGGCGTCCCCCGGGACGAGCTGTACCCGCTCGACGTTCGCCGCGCGCTGTCGATGTACGACCGGATCCGGCCGGAACTCACCATCACCAGCACCTACGGCGACCAGCAGCAACGCATGGCGGGCGGACAGGCGGACATGGCGCTCATCGTGAGTGCCCGCGCGTTCTCGCTGCTGAAAGCGGGTGCGACGAACTGGAAGGTGGTGCCCGGCATCCCCGTCCCGGTGACGTGGGACGTGCTCGTCGTTCCCAAAGGAACACCGCGCGCTGAGGAAGCGAAACGGCTGATCCGGTTCGCCTCGGAACCGGCGCAGGCGGCGGCCTTCGCGGCCGCCGCGGGCGTCGGACCGGCGAACACCGCCGCGCCGAGCCCGAACACCCCGATCGGGCGGGAGCTCGACATCTGGGGCGACGCAAAGGAAAACCTGCGCGTGCTCAGTGACGTGCGCTGGTGGGCGGCGAACCGGACGGCGCTCGTCAAGGCGTGGTCGGATTGGAGGACCGGATGACCGCCACCGTTCGAGCCGCCCGGCGGACCGGTTCCGCGACCTGGCTGCTGCTCCCCGCCGCGGCCGTGGTGCTCGTGTTCTTCTTCTACCCGCTCGCCGCGATCCTGTGGCGCAGCTTCACCGAGCCCGATTTCGGTGTCGGCAACTACCTGGCCGTCCTCGGGGACGAGGTCCAGATCCGCGTGGTGCTGCGGACTTTGCGGACCGCGCTGATCATCACCGTCGCCACGCTGATCGTCGCCTACCCGTACGCCTACGCGATGACCCTGGTCGGACGCCGGGGCCGCACGGTGCTGACGCTGCTGGTCCTGATGCCGTTCTGGACGAGCGTGATGGCCCGCAACTTCGCCTGGTACGTCCTCGAACAACGCGGTGGCGTGATCGAGAAGGCGCTCGCCGCGATCGGCGTCGACGGGGTGGTGCTCCTGGGCTCGGTGGCCGGGGTGACCGTCGCGATGGTGCAGGTGATGCTGCCGTTCATGGTGCTGCCGCTGCACAGTTCGATGACCGGGATCGACCGGAGCCTGCTCCACGCCGCGGGCAGCCTCGGCGCGTCCCGCCCGGTCGCCTTCCTGCGGGTGTACCTGCCCTTGTCGATGCCCGGGGTCCTCGCCGGGGTGTCGGTGGTGTTCATCATGTCGCTGGGCTTCTACATCACCCCGGCGCTGCTCGGCACGCCGCAACAGGCGCTGGCCGCGCAGGTGATCGGCACCCAGGTCAACGATCTGCTGGACTTCGCCGGGGCCGGCGCGCTCGGGGCGATCCTGCTGGTCGTCACGCTCGTGGTGCTGGCCGTGCTCAGCCGGATCGCCGCGCCGCTGGGCACCAGTGCGGCGGGAGGTGCCGACCGTGGCCAGTGATCCGTCCATCACCAGGGCCGCGCTCCGGCAGCGGACGCTCGGCTGGGGACTGCGCGTGTGGGTCGTCATCGTCGGGTTCGTGCTCGTCGCGCCCACCCTCGTCGTGATCCCGATGAGCTTCGGCGCCGGTTCGACGTTCCAGTTCCCGCCGGATGACTGGTCGTGGCGCTGGTACGGCGAGTTCTTCGGCAGCAAGCAGTGGCTCGCCGCGCTGGCCAACTCGGTCCAGGTCGGCCTGCTGGCGGCGGTGCTCGCGACCGTCGTCGGGGTGGCGGCCGCGTTCGGTCTCGACCGCGCGCGGTTCCGCGGCCGGGGCGTCGTGCGGCAGTTGCTGATGGCGCCGATGATCCTGCCGGGGATCGTCGTCGCAGTCGCCGTCTACGGGGCTTTCCTGCGGTGGCAGCTCAACGGGACGATGCTCGGTTTCGTGCTGGCGCACGCCGTGCTGGGCGTGCCGTTCGTGCTGACCTCCGTGCAGACGAGCCTCGCCGGGTACGACCCGGTGGTGGAGAAGGCCGCGGCGAGTCTCGGCGCGTCGAAACTCACGACACTGCGCAAGGTCGTGCTGCCGGGCATCGCCCCCGGCGTGCTGTCGGGTTTCGTGTTCGCGTTCGCGACCTCCTTCGACGAGGTCGTGGTCGCCCTCTTCCTGCAGACGCCCGCGATCAAGACCTTGCCGGTGAAGATGTACGAGTCGATCGTCCTGGAGATCGACCCCACCATCGCCGCGGCGTCGAGCCTGATCGTCGTGTTCACCACGATCCTGCTGTTCGTGCCCCTGTTCCTGCGCCGACGGAGCCACCATGACTGACGACCACCGCGGTATCACCACCGCGCACGTGACCAAGGCGTACGCCGGCATCGGGCGTCCCGCCGTGGACGACGTCTCCCTGCACATCGCCGACGGCGAGTTCATGACCTTCCTGGGACCGTCGGGCTCGGGCAAGACGACGATGCTGTCGATGATCGCCGGGTTCACCCCGCTCACCGCGGGTTCGATCACCCTGGACGGGCAGGAGATCTCCCGGCTCAAACCGCACCGGCGCGACCTCGGGGTGGTGTTCCAGCAGTACGCCCTGTTCCCGCACATGACGGTCGCCCGCAACGTCGCTTTCGGGCTCACACAACGCAAACGGCCGAAGGCGGAGATCGAGCGCCGCGTCACCGAAGTGCTGGAGCTGGTCGGGTTGTCCGCGGTCCGGGACCGGTTGCCGCGCCAGCTTTCCGGCGGTCAGCAGCAGCGGGTCGCGCTGGCCCGCGCCGTGGTCTACCAGCCCCGGGCGCTGCTGATGGACGAGCCGCTGGGCGCGCTGGACAAGAAGCTGCGCGACCAGCTGCAGCGCGAGATCGCCCGGATGCACCGCGAGCTGGGCATGACGTTCCTGTTCGTCACCCACGACCAGCAGGAGGCGCTGACCCTGTCCGACCGGATCGCGGTGTTCAACGAGGGCCGGATCGAACAGGTCGGCACCCCGGAGGACCTGTACGAGCGCCCGGAAACGTTGTTCGTCGCGCAGTTCGTCGGCGAGTCCAACGCCTTGTCGCTCACGCCCGGCGAGGTCACGATCGTGCGGCCGGAGCGGCTGACGCTGTACACCCGTGCCGAACCGGTGCCTGCCGGGCACCAGCGCGCCGGCGCCCAGGTCACCGACATCGTCTACGTCGGCGACCACAGCCGGGTCTGGCTGCGGTACGCCGACGGCGCCCGCGGCTGCGCGGTACTGACCGCGGGCATGGCGCACGAACACCGTCCCGGCGACGACGTGACCGTGACCTGGCATCCGGACCACCAAGCGATCGTCCCCGCCGCGGAAAGGACGACGGTATGACTTCCGATCTGCTTCTGCGCGGCGGCCTCGTGCGCACCTTCGACGCCGGATTCAGGAACGCCACGGCGATCCTGCTTTCCGGCGGGCGCGTGGTCGCCGTCGGGGACGACGAGACGGTCTCCGCCGCGGCCGCCCCCGGCACGCGGTCGGTCGATCTCCAGGGCCGGACCGTCCTGCCGGGGATCAACGACGCGCATCTGCATCTCGCCTGGTATGCCTTGGCAGGACCGGAATTCTGCGTGAACCTGGCGGCCGCGGCAAGCCTCGCCGAGGTCCGGCGGGCGCTGGACGCCGCGCCGCCGGGCGAATGGATCGTCGGCCGCGGCTGGCGTGAGACCACCATCGCCGAGTTCGCCGACGGCCGTGCCGAGCCGTCGCGGGCGTGGCTCGACGAGGTGACCGGGAGCAGGCCCACGGTGCTGCATCACGCCTCGTCCCATTCGATCTGGGTCAACAGCGCCGCGCTGGAGCGGGCCGGGATCACCGCGGGGACACCGGATCCCGTAGCCGGAGAGATCGTCCGCGACGCCGCCGGGGAACCGACCGGGATCCTCGTCGAAAGCGCGCAGGAACTCGTTGCCGCGCTGGTGCCGCAACCGAGCCGGGACGAGCGCCTCGACGCGACCGTGCGCACGATGGCCCGGCTGAACCGGCTGGGCGTCACCAGCGTCACCGACCCGATCGTCCCGCCCGGGTTGTGGCAGGACTACCGGGATCTGCACGCGGCGGGCCGGATGACGACGCGGGTGACCGCGCTGCTGCACTGGAACTGGCCGTCTCCCACGACTTCGGCGGCCGACCTGAGCCGGGCGCTGGACAGCACGGACCTGGGCGCCGGGGACGACCTGCTGCGGATCGGCGGGATCAAGCTGTTCGCCGACGGCGTCCCGACGCATTGCACGGCGTGGATGCACCAGCCGTATCCCGACGGCGGGCACGGGAGTCTCGTCACGGCCGGGTCGGGCGATCCGGAGCAGGTGCGTGAGCTGCACGAACTGATCGCCGTGGCCCAGCGGCGCCGGGTCCGCGTGCAGGTCCACGTGACCGGTGATCGCGCGGCCGACGCCGTGGTCGACGCCATCGAAGCCGCCGCGGCCGCCGACCCGTGGCCGGACGCGCGGCACGTGCTCATCCACGGCACCTTCCTGTCGCCCGAAGTGCACGAACGCCTGGCCCGGACCGGGACCGGCGTGATCACCAGCTCGCTCATGCGGACGTTCAGCGGTCCGTCGATGGTCCGGATCGTGGGCGAGGACCGCTGGAGTGAGGCGTTCCCCGCCCGCGAACTGCTCGATCACGGCGTGGTGGTCGCGGACAGCTCGGACGCTCCGGTGACCGAACCGGACTGGCGGCGCGGGGTCGCCACCTTCACCGGCGAGCCGGGTCCGAACCCGTTTTCCCTGCTCTCACAAGAGAAACTACTCGACAGGGAAGAGGCGTTGCGGCTGTGGACGACCGGCCCGGCTTGGCTGGAACACGCCGAGAGCAGTAAGGGGACGCTGGTGCCCGGCAGGCTGGCCGACCTCGCCGTCTTCGATCGGGATCCGATGACGGCCGATGGCGGGGAGTTGCTCGGCGCCCGCTCGGTGCTGACCGTCCTCGGCGGGCACGTCGTGTCCGAAGTGGACTAGGCGCCCTAGTGACGCGGCACCGAACTCGCGTGATCAGACCCGGAACTCGCGTGATCAGACACCGCACACTCGAGTTCCGCCTTCAAGCACGCGAGTTCCGCCTTCAATCACGCGAGTTCGGTGTCTGATCACGCGAGCCACGTCCCGGATGCCGCGGTGGGTCGGCTCGTGTCCGTGCCCGGACGCTTCCGGCCTCGCTACCCGCACACCGAATCGAGGTGCGCCAGGAGCAAGGAGGTCGTGACCTCGGCGGCTTCCTCGGGGATGTTGTGCCCGATCCCCTCCAGGACTTCCAGCCGGTACGGCCCGGTGACCCAGTTCTTCGTCGCCTGGATACCCGAAGGCGCGACCATGAGGTCCTTGGTGCTCGCGATGAAGAGCGTCGGGACCTCGACCCGCCGCTCGTGGCCTTCGAAATCGTTGGCCCGGTACCAGTTCAGGGCGGCGGTCAGGGCACCGGGACGGGAAAGCCGCCGGAAGTACTCCGCGCACTTTTCCGGTGCGACGCCAGGCAGCTTGGGCGGGCCCGACGAGAGAATCGAGTCTTCCGGGACCGGAGCGGGCTGCCGGAAGAACTCCATGTACTTCGACGCGTCCTTCTGCGCGGGATCGGTCCGCAAAGCCTCCGCGAAGGCACCGAGATGCGGCACGGAAACAGCGGTCAACGACCGCACCCGGCGGGCGTGCTCCGCCGCGGCGATCCAGGCGACCGCGGCACCCCAGTCGTGCCCGACCAGATCGAACCTGCGCCAGCCCAGCGCGTCGGCCATCGCGCGGACGTCCTCGACGGCGTGGTCCAGCCGATAGTTCTCGATCCCGGCGGGCCGTACCCCCGGCGAGTAGCCTCGCTGGTCCGGCGCCACCGCCCGGTATCCGGCGGCGGCGAGCGCGCGCAACTGATGCTCCCATTCGATGCCGAATTCGGGGAAGCCGTGCAACAGAAGCACTTTCCGGCCATGACGCGGCCCGGCGGCGACAGCGTCGAAAGTGCCGGCGGGCGTGGGAATCCGCAGCGGCGTGATCCGCGGTGCTTCGGCGGCGGACGCCGTGCCCGCGATACCGAGAGACGCCACACCGACGGTGGCGGTCGCGGCGGCACTCAGCTTGATGAAGTCACGGCGAGAGGAAGAAGGCGACATACGGCCAGCGTGTCGATCGGCCGGGACGAAGACCATCGGGCGCGCCCCCGTCGTCCCGCTGGGGCAGGCCCTACCAACGCGTGTCGCTGTTGTCCGGGATTTGAGATTCACGTGTGATCACGTTGAGGCGGCCTGGGCACGATCAGCGTGACGACGACGTCTCGAGGAGGCCGGACGCATGAAGCTCGCTCTCTACCTGCCCAATTTCCGCGACGAGGTGACCGTCAAGGAGCTCGAAGACCTCACGGCCCTGGCCGAAGACCTCGACTTCGACTCCGTCTGGACGCTCGACCGGATCATCGTCCCGGAGACCTCCGACCGCGCCGAGATGACCTACCCGTTCGGCATGATGAGCGATCTGCCCAACGCCCTGCCGGTCGTCTCGCGCGGCAAGTGGTTCCAGGGCATGACGCTGATCCCCTGGCTCGCCGCGAAGACGACGAAGGTCCGGATCGGGATGAGCATCATCGACACGCCGTACCGCTCCCCCGGCGTGCTGGCGGCCGAACTCGCCACGCAGGACCACCTGTCGGGCGGCAGGCTCAACGTCGGCATCGGCTCCGGCTGGATGCCCGAGGAGTTCGCCGCCGCCAGCGTCCCGGACCTGTTCCCGCGCCGCCACGCCCACGTCCGCGAGACGATCGAGATCATGCAGGGCATCTGGTCCAACGACCTGTTCGAGTACCACGGCGAGTTCGCGGACTTCCCGCTGTCGGGCTTCGGCCACAAACCGGTCCAGCAGCCCCCGCCGATCTTCTTCTCCGGGCTGAAGGATCCGAAGCGGTCGGCCAAGCGCATCGCGAAGTACGGCTTGCAGGGCTGGATCGGCATCCAGGACACCCCCGAGGACATCAAGCGCTGGAAGGGCGAGATGGAGCGCGAGCTGGGCGAGCTCGGTCGCGGTTTCCCGGACGGCTTCGAGATGTGCAGCATGATCTGGTTCGTCATCACCGACGAGCCGATGGACCAGACCCCGGCGGGCAAGGGCACGAACCTGCTGGCCGGAAGCGCTCAGCAGATCGAGGACATCCTCAAGCGCTACCAGGAGGCCGGGCTGACGATGCCGCTGCTGTGGCCGCCGTTCCGGGACGTGCCGACGTCGAAGACCCTCGACGACCTCAAGCGGCTGACCGAGGAGATCATGCCGAAGGTCTTGGCCTAGCGCTCGCCGATCTGGCCGCCGCACCGCAGGTGAGGCACCATGGGTGCCGGGCCGCGACGCGGCGGCCGGGATCGGCGAAGGAGCCCGCGATGGACGCCCGTGCGACGCTCACCGGCGGTCGCGAAGCCGCCGGCCGGCTGGTCCTCGTCGTCGACGACGATCCCCGGGTGCGGACGGTCGTCACCTGGCAGCTGGAGGCCGAAGGGTTCCGGGTCACCGAAGCGGCCGACGGCAGGCGCGCCCTCGAAGCCATCGAACGGGAACGGCTGGACCTCGTCATCCTGGACCTCGCCCTGCCCGGGGTCGGCGGGCTGGACGTCCTGCGGAGCCTGCGCGGCGGCGAGCACGCCACGCTGCCGGTGATCGTGCTGTCCGGCCGTAGCGGCGAGACCGACCGGATCGTCGGGCTCGACCTCGGCGCCGACGACTACCTCGTCAAACCCTTCTCCCCCGGCGAGCTGGCGGCGCGCGTCCGGTCGGTGCTGCGCCGGGCCGCTCCCACCTCGCCGGTGACCGCGACCGGGCTGCGGATCGACCACGCCGCGCGCGAAGTGTTCCTCGACGGCCAGGAGCTCACCATGACGGCCAAGGAGTTCGACCTGCTGGCGTTCCTGGCGGCGCACCCGCGGCAGGTGTTCACGCGCGCCCAGCTGCTCGAACGGGTCTGGGCGAGTGCCGCCGAGTGGCAGGGTGAAGCGACCGTCACCGAACACGTCCACCGGTTGCGCCAGAAGATCGGGCCGGGTCCGGTGCGGACCGTCCGAGGCGTCGGATACCGGTACGAGCCGTGACCACTTCCGAAGCCGTCTCCGACACCGAAGCACTGCTGCGGGCGCAGTCCGGCGTCCTCGAACGCATCGCGGGCGGTGCGCCGCTGACCGCGGTGCTGACCGAGGTCGCGACCACCCTCGAACGGCTCATGCCGGGCTGCCACTGCTCGATCCTGCTGCTCGACGCGGGAGCCGCGACGTTGCGCCATGGCGCCGCCCCCTCGCTGCCGTCGGCCTACTCCTCCAGCATCGACGGCCTCCCCATCGGCCGGGACGAGGGGTCCTGCGGCGCGGCCGCGTACCTCGGGGTACCGATCGTCGCCGAGGACGTCACCACCGACCCGCGCTGGATCCGGTACCGCGAGCTCGCGGGCGCGCACGGCCTGCGGTCCTGCTGGTCGACGCCGATCCGCGGCCGGGACAACGTGGTCGGCACCTTCGCGGTGTACCACGAACAGCCGCACCAGCCGACACCGCGCGAACAGGACCTGGTCGACAGGCTGACCCACCTCGCGTCGGTGGCCATCGACCACGACATCCTCTTCGGCGCGCTCGCCGACAGCGAGGAGCGGTTCCGGCGGGCGTTCGACGACAACGCGATCGGGATGGCGATCACCGAACCCGACGGGGCGCTGACCAGGACCAACCAGGCGCTGCGACACCTACTCGGACGCTCGGAACACGAACTGACCGGGGTCCGGCTCACCGACCTGTTCACCCCGGCGGGCACCCCGGAGGCGCCCTACGAGGCGACGCTGCACCACTCCGACGGCAGGACGCTCGACGTGGTCGTCTCGGTCTCGCCGGTGGCCGGACCCGACGGCGTGCCGGTCCGGCTGATCGCCAACGTCCTGGACGTCACCCAGCGCCGCGCCGCCGAACGGGAACGCCGGGGCAGGCACGAGGCGGACGTCGCCCGGCAGGCCGCCGAGCAGGCCAGCCGCGCCAAGACCGACTTCGTCGCCGCTCTCGGCCACGAACTCCGCACGCCTTTGCAGGCCGTCACCGGGTTCACCGAACTGCTCGGATCGCTCGACCTGCCGCCGGAACGCCGCCGGGCGGCGCTGGAACACATCAACGGCGCGGCCGGGCACATCCTCGCCATGGTGGACGACGTCCTGGACATCGCCCGGATCGAAGCCCGCGCCCTGCCACTGCTCCCGGCGGACATCGACGTGCCGACGGTGGTCGCCGAGGTGCTGAACCTGCTGGAACCGCTGGCCGACGCCGAGGGCGTCCGCTTCCGCGACGAGAGCGAGCCGATCATGGTGCGCTGCGACGAGCGCAGGCTCAAGCAGATCCTGCTCAACCTCACGGGGAACGCCGTGCGCTACAACCGGATGGACGGGACCGTCACGATCACCACCCGGACCGAACCGGACGCGGTGGTCGTCACCATCGCCGACACCGGCCGCGGCATCACGCCGGAGAACCTCGGCCGCCTGTTCACCCCGTTCGACCGGCTCGGCGCCGACTCCGGCCAAGGCATCGGCCTCGGCCTGCCGCTGGCCAAGGGACTCGTCGAGGCGATGGACGGCAGGCTCACGGTCGCCAGCACGCTCGGCGTGGGAACGACCGTCGAGGTGACGCTGCCGCGTTGAGCGACGGCCGGATCAGAGCCAGTCCGCTTCGATACCGCGAGCGCGCAACGTCTTCAGCGCCTCCTCGTTGCCCGTGTAGAGCAGGGTCATCGACGTCAGGTTGGGAAAGTGCGCCACGTCGGCGAACTCGTCGACGTCGAACGTTCCGTCCTCGCCGTCCCAGTTCGGCGCGATCTCGAGATAGATCTCGTTGCCGCCGTCCATCTCGATCTCGGTGACCTTCTCCGCGAGCCCGGCAGGGACCTCGAGCGCCTCGAAGTAGGCCAAGGCTTCGGGCACCGCCTCCACGCTCCCGCCGTCGTAGGTGAAGCCCTGTTCGGCGGCGTACTCCCGCAGGGTGAACCGCGGCAGCAGGTCCTGGTTGTACATCAGCTCCTGGACGACGGCGAGCTTGAAGTTGGGATCGGCGAACTGGATCGGCTGGCTCATGGCCGGAACCCTATAGACGGTGGCGGCACCGTCGTCCACGGGCGGCGTGTCCGGGTGTCCTCTGTGGCCGGAGAGCGTCGCCGAAGTGCTTGTGTGAATGCACGGTCGGGAGACACGGCTTTCCGGTAACGATATCGAGGGATCACCGCAATCCGATCACGCGGGGTTTTTCAACGAAAGGAACCAATCCAGTACGGTGAACGCGCGCCTACGGATATGCCGAGTGCCGCTTCGCGACCGGCCGGGAACCGGTGGAAGACGTCCCATCGGATCATCCTTCCCCGAGTGCCCTTGACGGCACAACGGGGTCAGCCTTCCACGTGTCCGGCGCGAAACGTTCGGAATCTGTATCCCCGTTCCGCCGTCCGGCCCACATCCGGCCTCCTCGCGTGGCGGCTTTTCTCCCGTGTCACCCGATTGCGGGTCCTCACCCACGAGGAGAAGCGAGAAGATCCATGCCGGACCGCGACGAAAGAGGATTCGACGAAAAGAATGACTACCGACGTCGCCGCGGCGGTCGGATTGACGGATCGCCCGAGCGAGCGACCCTGTTCTCGGCGAATGCGGGCACCGCCCCGGCCCGGCCGAACGCACGGCCCGGGCCACACCGGGCGCCCGTCAATACCCCAAGGGGAACCATGAACCGCGTCACCATGCTCGTAGTAGACGATCAGCCCCTCATCAGATACGCGCTCACCAGTCTGTTGCGGGATTCGGCAGGGGTGGAGGCCGTGGCCGAAGCCGCGAGCGAGCCGGAAGCGTTGTGGCAGTGTGAAAAGCGCCACCCCGACATGGTCATCACCGAACTGTCGATCTGGGGTGAGCCCGCCGGGACCGCGATCTGCCAGTTCGTCAAGGAACACTTCGACCACGCGACCGTCCTGGTCTTCGCCGGCGACGCCTCGCCATCGGCCATCGCCACCGCGCTGAACGCGGGCGCGGACAGCTTCGTGCACAAGTCGGCCAGCGGCGGCCAGGTGATGTCGGCGGTGCGATCCACCCTCGCCGGGCAGCGGGTGTGCCTGCAAGCGGGCGGAACCCCGCCGGCGGTGTCCGAAGCGGTGCAGTTCACGAGCCTGATGACCAGGCGGGAGGAGGAGATCCTCGCGCTGGTCCTGTACCGATGGTCGAACGACGAGATCGCCGAAGAACTGCACCTCGCGACACAGACGGTGAAGAACTACGTCAGCCGGATCCTCCAGAAGCTGGGCTTCGGCAGCAGGCGTGACCTCTTCCGGGAACTGCGGTTCCGGCCGGGCGGCAGCCCGCTGCCACGGCTGGACACCACTTCGCCCGACGGCGAGTTGTTCACCGCGGACCGGCTCGCCGGGTACCGGGGCTAGGCCGGGCGAGTGAGCGACGTACCGGAAGTACCAAGACCGGAAAAGGTTCAGTACCCGCCGTATCCTGCGGTGCCGAGATCGTTTTTCTAGCGTGGCAGGTATGACGATGCCAGGTTCCCTGCTGTTGATCATCGCGCTCGCCGGAACCCCTGCTCCGGATACCGTCCGGGCCTCGTCGGTCAAGATCCACGAGGTACTCGGCGGCCCGGCCGGCTACATCGATCTGCACAACACCAGTGCCACCACGATCGACCTCGGCGGCTGGTCCGTCCAGTCTTGTTCCGGCGGAGCTATGCCCGCCGAACTGGCCTCCCTGCCCGCCGGGAGCGAGATCGCCGCCGGCGATCACTACCTCATCACCGGACAGAGCTTCGGCGGAACCATCCAGCAGCTGGTCGTCGACACGATCGTCGGCGACGGCGAGCTACTCCTGGACCGGCGCGGAGCCCGGGTCGACAGCATCGGGTGGGCGCCGTCGTCGCCCTGCCGCGAGAATCAGGCCGCCATCGCGTGTCCCGGTTTCGCTCAGGCAAGGGACGCCGTCAGCCGCGACACCGACAACAACAAGGCTGACTTCACCTGCGTGCTCCCACTCGACTGAGCCATTAGCCAGTCCGAGTTCAATTCCGTATGCCAGTACCAAGAAAGGTGCGGTCGTGGCCGCGAACAGCGACCGCGGGGACGCGACCCCGCTGTGCGAACTGTTGGCCGAACAACGAATCTCGAAAGGCTGGTCACAATGTGATCTGGTCGCGAAGTTGCATACCCTCTCCGGGAACGACAGCGTCACCCGAGAAGAGGTTTCCCGCTGGGAGCGAGGAAAACGCATCCCCGGACCGTACTGGCGGCAATGGCTGGGCAACGTGCTGGACACGTCCAGCCGAGAACTCGAGCGTGCCGCCGCAGTCGCGAGAAGCCGTCGAAGGAAAGCACACCCGAGCTCCGGCGGACAATTCTCGAACGACGGGAAAGTACCGAAAAACTGGCCCCTTCCCGGCAGCACGTCAATCCTCGGATAATTAAGTGGTCGACGCCGGTTGAAAGTGTTCCGGTCCGACGAAAACCCCCGACAATCAACTTGAGAGGAAACTCCCGTGCGACGAATTCTGGGCGCTTCGGCGGTATTCGCGATTCTGGCGATGGGTATGGCGGGCGGCGTCGCGAACGCGGCCGGCGAGACCGAGGGCACCGAGGTCGCGCCGCTCGTCTCGTCCACCGTGGTCGTCAACGAGGTTTCGACCCGTGGCCTCAACGGTCAGCTCGACGAGTTCATCGAGCTGCGCAACGTCTCGAGCCAGTCGCTGGACATCAGTGGCTACCTGGTCCGCATCTACTCGCCTTCGGGCATCCTGACCGACACGATCACCGTGCCCGCCGGCACGGTCCTGGCGCCGAAGGGCAACCCGGGTCAGTACGCGGTGCTGGTCGGACAGAACTTCTCCGGCACCATCGCCGACCAGACGAACGTCATCCCGTTCACGCTGGCAGGCGTCGAGGGCGTCCCGGTCACCGGTGGCGTCACGGTGCAGAACCAGGCCGGCACGAAGCTCGACGGTGTCGCCTTCAGCAACGCGGTCCTGCCGGCGCGTGAAGGCCAGGCCGCGATCCCGGAGAGCGCCGTCACCGATCAGCTCGACGCGTCGAACACTCGCAACATCCTGAGCACCGACACCGACAACAACCGGCAGGACTTCTCCCTGCAGCTGCGCAGCGCGGGTCAGTAAGAGAGACCCTCTCGACCGGGCCCGGGCCGCCGTCGGCGGTCCGGGCCCTTCCATGGCGGGATCTCGCCAACGGCGACTTACCGCCAGCGAGAATTGTGTCAATCCGGGAACTCCTGCCTCATCCTCGGGAAACTCCATCTTCGCGGCGGCCGTGCCCACGGCCGCTTCTCACTATCCGAGGAGAGTGAGGCTCGATGCTTCCCCGTTCCCCTCATATGACGAGACACCCCAGACACCCGGTGGCGATTCTGGCGGCCTCCGCACTGGTCGCTCTTTCCCCTCTACCGGTGATCGCGACCGCCGCGAACGCCGCCGTCTCCGGTCCCGCTCCCGTGGCCGGCCGGCCGGATGTCCATCGCGTCACCTTGCTCACCGGTGATGTGGTGACCTACGAACGAGACGGCGCCGGACACGACACCGCACAGGTCGAACCGGCGGTGCGGCCGGACCGGCCGAGCCCGGCGTTCCAGATCACGACCACGTCCGAAGGCCTGATGGTGTATCCATCGGACGTGCTTCCCTTTGTAGGCAAGGGATTACTGGGCCGGGAGCTGTTCAATGTCACCACGCTCGTCTCCGACGAGCGTGACGACGCGGAAAGCACCACGATTCCGGTCATCGTACGGTACGGCGACCGATCGGAGCTGTCCGTCCAATCCTTGGACACGAAGGCGAAGGCGCTCCCGCAGACCCAGCGGCCCACCCCGCTCGTCACCGCCAACGGAGTGGGCGTCCAGGTCAAGAAGGCGGGGGCGGGCGAGTTCTGGCGTTCGCTCGCCGCGTTCGATCCGGGCGGGAAACCCATGCTGAACCAAGGGATTTCCCAGGTCCGGCTGGACAGGAAGGTCCGGGTGGCGCTGGACAGGAGCACCGCGCAGGTCGGTGCGCCGTCGGCGTGGAACAGCGGGTGGACCGGGAAGGGGAGCACGGTCGCGGTGGTGGACACCGGGATCGACGAGAAACATCCCGACCTGGCGGGCAAGACGATCACCTCGGCCGATTTCAGCGGAGAAGGCGACGCCGTGGACCGCCACGGTCACGGTACCCACTGCGCGTCGATCATCGCCGGCACCGGCGCTGCCTCGGGCGGCCGGTACAAGGGCGTCGCACCGGACGCGAAACTGTTGGTGGCCAAGGTTTTCGACGCTTCCGGCGAGGGTGACACCGCACAGGTCATGGCCGGGATCGACTGGGTCGTCGCCCAGGGTGCGAAGATCGTGAACCTCAGTCTCGGAGCAGGCGTCACCGACGGAGCCGACCCGTTGAGCGAGCAGCTCGACACGCTTTCGGCGAAGTCCGGCACGCTGTTCGTGGTCGCGGCCGGGAATTCCGGGCCGGGCGACCGAAGTGTCACGACGCCGGGCGCGGCGACGTCCGCGCTCACCGTCGGGGCGGTCGACAGGGACAACAAGCTCGCTTGGTTCAGCAGCCGCGGCCCGCGCGTGCGCGACGCCTCGGTCAAGCCGGAGATCACCGCGCCGGGCGTCGGGATCGTCGCCGCCCGGGCGGCGGACACGACGATGGGCGAGCCGGTCGACGACAACTACACCGCGGCGTCGGGTACTTCGATGGCGACTCCGCACGTCGCGGGCGCCGCGGCGATCCTGCTTCAGCAACAGCCAGGGCTCACCGGGCAGGCGCTGAAGAACACGCTCGTCACCACGGCCAAGGACGTCGGCCTTCGCTGGTACGAGCAGGGATCCGGCCTCCTCGACGTCGCACGGGCCGTCGCGCAGAAGGCGACCGGCACCGCCGCCGCGAGCTTCGGCCGTAACGAACGGGCGACCACAGGCGCGGCACAGGTCGTACGGCAGCTGTCCTACACCAACTCCGGGGACCAGCCGCTGAACCTCAACCTGAACCTCGTCGTGCAGCCATGGGACAGCGCCACGAAGCCGAGCACCGGGATGCGCCTGGCGAAGACGAACCTGTCGATCCCGCCGAAGTCGAGCACCACCGTCGACCTCGCGGTGAACCCGAGCGAAGGGGTGGCAGGCGTCTACGGCGGCGCAGTGGTGGCCACGACCCCGGACGGGGCCAACTCCGTCCGGACGCCCGTGAGCACTTACAACGCGGCGGAACTGTTCCCGGTGACGATCCGGGTACGGGACTCGGCGGGTGTCCCGGCTCAGCTCGCTTCGGCCCAGCTGATCGACGACTCGGCCGGTGCGGGTAACCGCAACGACCCGTTCCTCGACCAGGTCAGCCAGCAGATCGGGCTGGTCGACGGGGTCGGCCGGGTGCTCGTGCCCGCAGGTCGCTATTCGGCCCTCGGCTGGGTGATGGAGCGCGGGCTGGCGGTGCGCCGCTGGTCGGCGATGAGCACGACGCAAGTCGCGGTCAAGGGCCCGGCCGAAATCGAACTGAACGCGGTGAGCGCCGTCCCGGTGGGGCTGGTCACGCCCACTCCCACCGACCTGCGGGACCGGACGGTGATGCTGCGGCGCGTGATCCCCGCCGGAGCGGGTGTGAACGGCTACGTGGGCGAAGCCGGGTTGTCCTCGAGCGCGGGCTGGGAAGTGCGCGTGACCCCCGCGGCGGCCACATCGGCCGGTGCGATTTCGTTGCAGGACAGCGCGACGCTGACCCAGACCGCGGTCGAGATGCGGATCGCGGGGGGCTCGAACCTGCTGAATCCCGCGTACGACGTGCCGACGTTGACGGCGAAGTCACCCGGTGAGCGAACGCTGCCGGTCGTGTTCGGCGGCGCGGGTGGCGCGAGCGATCTCGCCGGTCTCGACGTCCGCGGAAAAGCCGTCCTGGTGCGGATCCCGGTCCAGGCCGGGTCGCCGGACCCGGTGGGCGCCGTCTCCACCGGCATCGCGAACGCGGCCCGCACGGTGTCCGCAGCGGGTGCGGCGGCGATGATCCCTTACGCCGGTGCACCGGGTTCGTTGAGCGTTCCGGGCCTCAGCAGTGCGGTGGTGCCGACACTGTCCCTCGGCTGGGACGAAGGAGAGGCGCTGCGGACCGCGGGAGCGGTCTCGGTGCGGTTGCTGGTGCGCGCGGCACCGGACGCGATGTACAACCTCAGTTACCTCGACCCGAACGGGGTGTCGAAGGATCTCGTCCGGCGTGTCGACCAGAAGTCGCTGGTCACCACGAAAACCAGCTATCAGGCCGAAAAGCCGGGGCTGACCGGGCAGAAGAACTGGTACGCCTTCCCGACCGGCCTGTGGAAGACGCAGGCGGTGCAAGGCACGAAGATCCCCGTGCCGGGCACCTGGACGGAGTACACCGGCCCGGCGAATGACCGGCTGGTCTGGAAACGGGTGGTCACCCTTTCCGGTAGCGACACGGCGGGCCGCCGGGCCGCGCTGAGCATGAACGCGCAGAACATCTACCGCGCGGGCGAACGGTCGAGGCCAGACGAGTACTGGTTCCGCGCGCCACTGCACAGCGGGTCGGTGGAACTGCCCTCCGACCATCCAGCTCGCTACCCGGCGACGGCCTACGGCTGGACGGTGTTGTGCTCGATGTGCCGGGGTGGCAAGGACCCGGACCTGTTCGTCCCCGCGCTGCAGTGGCTGGACGGAACGGCCGGTGCCGGTTCGGGCGGGCACTACACGAATCCCTACGAGAACGCGCGGTACTTCGCGGCGACCACGGCGCGGCTGTATCGGGACGGGACCGAGATCCCACGCTCCAATGCGGACGATCCGCTCGCGCTCGTCCCGGTGTTCCGGCTCGCGCCCACTCCCGCCACGTACCGGCTGGACGTGACCGACGTGATGCCCGGCCAGGCACAGATCGGCGCCCCGAGCGGTGTGCTGTTCCAGAACGCCCCGCGAACGGACACGTCGTGGACGTTCGCCTCGGCGCGGTCCGACGTCGCGCCGCCACCCGGGTTCTCCTGCTACGAAGCGGCAAGCGCGTGTTCCTTCCAGCCGCTCATCCAGCTGGACCAGCGGCTGCCGCTGGATCTCGGCAGCCGTGCACCGGCGGGGCGCCCGTTCACCTTCGATGTGTTCGCCGGCTCGCACAGCGGCGCGCGCGGCGGCGGGCCGGTGACGCAGCTGAAGGTCTCGGCGTCGACGGACGGCGGGCGCACCTGGACGGCGGCGACCGTCCGGCCGACTGGGAACGGTCTGTGGTCGGTGACGGTGACCCATCCGCAGCTCGCGGCGACCGACGGGTTCGTCTGGCTGCGCTCGGACGCACGGGACAGCTCCGGTAACACGGTGACGCAGACGGTCCAGCGGGCCTACGCGCTCACGGACGTGGCGAAGGTGAACCCGCGCCTTCGATGACGTCCTCCTCACGCGCGGGTTGGGTTCCCGGCAAGGTGACCCAACCCCGCGTGGCGACCTGGAGCCCGGCCTGGAACCGGGTGGTCGCTCCGAGGGCGGTCATGAGATCACGAAGGCGCCGCTGGAAGGTCCGGTAGCTCATGCCGAGCTGTTTGGCGATGCTCCGGTCGGGCAGCCCGGTGGTGAGCAAGGCGAGCAGGCGGGCGTCGTCGGCAGGGGCGACGCCCGTCAGTTCGTCCGGGCCGGGCAGGTGCAGCGGAAGCCCGCTCTGCCAAAGGAAAGTGAAGACCGCGCTGAGCGCGTCGAGCAGAGCGCACTGATGGATCACCAGCGCCGTGCCGACCTCGGGAAGATCGGAACGCAACGGCACCAGCCCGATCCGCTGGTCGACCACGATCATCTTCAGCGGCGCCGAGGTGACCACCCGGGCCTCCTCGCCGAGAACGAGCCCCGCCTCCAGGTCGGATGACAGGTCGTGCAATTCCAGCGCGCTGCGTTCGTAAACCCCACGGAACCGCACACCCCGGCCGAGAAGATCACGTTCGGCGGGATGCAGCACACTCGGCGTCCGCGCGTAAGGCGGTTTGTCGACGAAGTCGACTTCCTGTTCGGCCGAGCGCAGCAACTGATCGGTCCGCTCGGCGATGAGCGTGTTCCCGTGGATCACCTCGATGAGGTCGACCGGGCGTTCACCGGACGTCGCCTGGTACCGATCACGCAGCCTGTCGGCGATCAGCCTCGCGCTCGCGAGTTCCTGCTCCTTCCGCCGGATCATCGCCTCCAGCGCGATCTCCGGCCGCACCGCCGAATAGGTCTCCGCCTGACCGGGAAGCTTGGTGAGCAAACCTTTTTCCGCCAGCGCGCGCAGCACCCGGAGCAGCCGCTGTCTGGGCAACCCGGTTCTCCGCCGGATCTCGGCAAGGTTCATCGAACCGGTGCCGGCGAAGGCATCGTAGACGTCGACGTCGATTTCGCTCAGGCCGATGATGTCCAGCAAATTTCGCCCCCGCTGCAGACGCGGTCGCTTTCGCCCGACCTTACCGCTGGATTTCGGCGGGCAAAAGAGACCACACCTGGTCGCCGAAGTTCCCGGTCGAATCCGTTACCGCCTCACCCGCCGGACATGACTCGTCGCGAGTTCGCGAGCCGTCCGATGCGGACAGATCGGGGTGTGGCCGTTCCCGGAGCGGGTGCCATAAAGTCGGGGAATGACCGTATCGCTGCAGCCGCTGTCCCGCGAGAACGTCCGTGCGGTGTGCGAGCTGCGTCTGGCCGAGGACCAGCAGCACCTCGTCGCACCGGCGGCCTTCACCGTCGCCGAGGGCAACTACGAACCGGGCGCGCTCCTGCGGGCCATCCACCTCGACGACCAGCCGGTCGGCGTCCTGCTCGTCGAGGTCGAGACCGGGACTCCGCACCTCCTCCGGTTCATGGTCGGCGCGGACCACCAGGGCCGCGGTGTCGGCAGCCGCGCCGTCGAACTCCTGGTGGACGAACTTCGCGCCGACGGCTGGGAGTCGCTGGAGACCAGTGTCGTACCGGTCGCGGGCGGCGCCGAGGGTTTCTGGCGCCGTTGCGGTTTTCAAGGCACTGATCGCACCCACTACGGCGAACCCGTGTTCGTCCGCCGGTTCCCCTGATCTTCGGACTCGACCACCCCGGCCCTCCGAGGCTAAAATTCGTATAGCGATAGCCGAATTCCGCTATACGGATAAAGTCCGGAGGCAAGATGGCAGGCTCGCTCGACGGCATCACGGTGGTCGAGGTCGGCGTTTTCCTGGCGGCGCCGTTCGCCACGGCCCAGCTGGCCGATCTCGGCGCCAGAGTGATCAAGGTCGAGTCGCGCGAGGCACGCGACCCGGTCCGCGCCACCGGCCCGTTCGTCGGCGGGGTGAGCAGCACCTTCCTGCGGCTCAACCGGAACAAGGAAGCCGTCGAGCTGGATCTGAAGTCCGAGGACGGCCGGGCGGCGTTCCTCCGGCTGGCCGCCGCCGCGGACGTCGTGGTGGAGAACTTGCGCCCCGGCGCGATGCGGCGGCTGGGTCTCGGCCCGGACGAACTGCTGGCCGCGAATCCCGGTCTGGTCTACGCGTCGGCCTCCGGCTGGGGACAGGACGGTCCGCTGGCCGACCAGCCCGGCCTGGACATCATGGCGCAGGCCCGGTCCGGGCTGATGTCGGTGACCGGGGAGCCCGGGGCCGGACCGGCGAAGGTCGGCGTGCCGATCTGCGATCTGACGTGCGGGCTGTACGTCGCCTTGGCGGTGACCGCCGCGCTGCGCCATCGCGACCGCACCGGTGAAGGCCAGCACGTGGACGTCTCCCTGCTGGAATCCGGGGTCTCGCTGTCGGTCTGGGAGGCCGGGAACTACTTCGCCACCGGCGAGCCGGGGGAACGACACGGCACCGCGCATCAGTCGCAGGCGCCGTACCAGGCTGTCGAGACGGCCGATGGCTGGATCACCGTCGGCGCGATCACGCCGAACACCTGGGCCGCGTTCACCAAGGCGCTCGGCCGGGAGGACCTGTACGACGACCCCCGCTACGAAAGCAGCACCTCGCGGCTCGAACTGCGCGGTGAACTGATCCCGGACATCGAGCGCACCACCCGGGAGCGCACCACCGCCGAACTGGTCACGACGCTGGTCGCGGCGGGGGTGCCCTGCGCGCCGATCTCGGATCACACCGAGGTGTTCACCGACGAACACCTGACCCACCGCGGTTTCTTCTGGGACACCGGGCATCCCGCCGCCGGGCAGGTGCGCCAGCTCGGTTCGCCCATGCGTTTTTCCCGCACCCCCACCCGCCGGGAAACCGCCGGTCCCGATTTCGGCGAGCACACCGAGAAAGTGCTCGCCGAGTTCGCGCCGAAGCCCGTCTCCGACCCCGGTGACGATCTGCTCGCCGAACTCGACGACGACGTGCTGACCGTGACGTTCAACCGGCCCGATTCCCGCAACGCGCTCACCTTCGCCATGTACGAAGGGCTGCACGCGGCCTGCGAACGGGCCGACGCCGATCCCGCCGTCCGGGTGCTCGTGCTGCGGGGCGGCGGGGACAAGGCGTTCGTCGCGGGCACGGACATCCGGCAGTTCGCCGGGTTCCGCACCGGGCAGGACGGGGTCGACTACGAGGCCTCGATCGCGCGAGTGGTCGACAGGCTGGAAGCGGTCCGGAAACCGACGGTGGCGGTGGTGCGCGGAGCCTGCACGGGTGGCGGCCTGGCACTCGCGGCGGCGTGCGACCTGCGGGTCGCGGACACCAGTGCCCGCTTCGGCGTGCCGATCGCCAGAACGCTCGGGAACTGCTTGTCCGCCAACACGATCTCCCTGCTGATGGGGCACGTGGGTCCCGGAGCGACGCTGGACCTGCTGCTGCGCGGGCGCTTGCTGAACGCCGCCACCGCCGCGAACGCGGGCCTGCTCACCGAACTCGTGGCACCGGAGGAACTGGACGAGGCCGTCGACCGCGTGCTCGCCGATCTCCGGCGAGGCGCGCCGCTGACCCAGTGGGCCGCCAAGGAGATCGTCCGCCGGATGCGGCGACGCCTCCTGGTGCCGGACGAGGACGTCGTCTCGACGGTGTTCGGCAGCGACGACTTCGCCCTCGGCGTACGTTCGTTCCTGGCCAAGGAGAAGCCGGACTGGACCGGCAGCTGAGCTCCCTGGGACGACGCGCTCTGGCGCCTACGGACGCCCTGATACGCCGCAGACGGTGTAGGGGAACGCCCTGAACGGATCATCCGGTATCGGGTGTTCTGCTCTGTTCGAGTGGTTGCGATTTCCGGTACTGCGGGTGGTGATCACCGGGCGCTAGCGTCGAATTGTCTGGCGGCGGACCGCCGTCTGGGGAGAAATTCAGGTTCTGAGGGGAGATTTATCTTATTATGCAAAGAACATCGCTGCGTCCTTCGACGATGATCCGGCTCGTGGCCGCGCTCACGGCGGCCGGATTGATCACCACCACGGGCACCGCGCTCGCCGACACCGGCGCCGATCGCAAGGTCGTCCAGGAGGCGCTGGACCAGATGACCGCGAGCGGAGGAGCGCTCGGCGCGCAGGCCAGGGTGACCGACGGCCACCAGCGGTTCTCCGCGCGCTCCGGCAAGGCGGAACTGAATTCGAATCGCCCGGTCCCGGAGAACGGCCGGTTCCGCGTCGGCAGCATCACCAAGACGTTCGTGTCGACGGTGCTGCTGCAGCTCGCGGGCGAAGGCGAGTTCGACCTGGACTCGCCGGTCGTCCGCCACCTGCCGGGTCTGATCGACGACCGCATCACGATCCGCCAGGTCATGCAGCACACCAGCGGCCTCTACAACTACACCGACGCGTTGCCGCTCAGCCCGGACGAGTTCGAGAAGATCCGCTACAAGCACTGGACGCCCCAGGAACTGCTCAAGATCTCCACCGACAAGCCGCTCGACTTCGACCCCGGCACCCGGTGGAGCTACTCGAACACCAACTACGTGGTCGCGGGCCTGCTGGTGGAGAAACTGACCGGCAAGCCGTACGGGAAGGCGGTCGAGCAGCGGATCCTGAAGCCGCTGCACCTCGACGGCACCGAGGTTCCCGGCGACGACGCCGACATCAGGGGTCCGCACGCCCACGGCTACGTGACCGTGGCCGGCAAGCCGAACGACATCACCCGCATCAACCCGTCGGTCGCGTGGGCCGCAGGCGAGATCGTCTCCACCACCCGTGACCTGGACACGTTCGGCGTGGCACTGGCCACTGGCAGGCTGCTCAAGCCCGCGCAGCAGCAGGAGATCGTCAAGACCACCGCGGTCAGCCCCGAATACGGCCTCGGCCTGCAGGTCCAGACCCTGAAGTGCGGTACCAAGGTCTGGGGCCACGGCGGCGGCATCCCCGGCTACACCTCACAGCTGCTGACCACTCCGGACACCAAGAAG
Source organism: Amycolatopsis azurea DSM 43854 (assembly GCF_001995215.1). Taxonomy (GTDB): domain Bacteria; phylum Actinomycetota; class Actinomycetes; order Mycobacteriales; family Pseudonocardiaceae; genus Amycolatopsis; species Amycolatopsis azurea. The sequence goes on along the minus strand of NZ_MUXN01000011.1, from coordinate 49,053 downwards.
CGGCTGGAGCTCTCGGTCACGAGCGCGCCGGCCGAAGGAGACCCCAACCCGGGGTTCGTCAAGCTGCTCGACGAAGTCTTCTGCTGACCTCGTTCGACGCCGCTGTCAACCCTCGAAAGGCGGTGGCGTCCCGGCGACCTTCGTCGCAGACTGTCGCGTCGAGGTGAGCCATGACCCAAACCGACGAGTTCGCCGAAGCGCTGCGGACCGGCCCGTTCTGCCGTGCGTTGTCGATGGCGGTGCAGACCCGCGGCCTCAGCCTCCGGCAGTTGCACTACCGTCTCCGCGCCCGGGGCACCTCGGTGAGCACCATGACGCTGAGCCATTGGCAGAGCGGCCGAAGCGTGCCGGAACGGGAAGAATCGCTGCGGGCGGTGGAGATCCTGGAAGAGGTGCTCGCGGTGCGGGCGGGCTCCCTGCGCAGGCTGATCGGTACCCCGCGACCGCGAGGTCGCGGGGTACGTTCCGCGATGCCCATCCATCGACGGCATCGGGCGTGGGGACATCCGGCCTTTCTGCCGCCGCTGCTGGAAGAATTCCGGGAAAGCCTGGTGAAACCGGTCCGCAAGATCGAGCTGCACGAGACGTTCCACGTAGGGCCGGACCGGTGCGCCGACCGCCTCGTGGTGCGGGAACTCGTCGAGGCCGGACAGGACCGGACGCGCACGGTGATCCTCGCGGCCAGAAGCAAGCCAGGCGTTCCGCCACCCGTGGTGGTCGAGGGCAGCGGTTGCCGTCCCGGCACGGTGCTCACGCTCGACGAAGAAGGCTTCTCGCTGACGGAATTGGTGCTGGACAGGACCTTGGCCCGCGGTGAACGGCTGGCCATCGGCTTCGTCCAGGAATACCCGCGGACGATGGTCGCCGAGAACCACCACCGCAGGATCGCGGAACCCGTGGGTCAGTACCACTGCGAGGTGGCCTTCGCCGCGGGAGCGGAGCCGGTCGAATGCCGAACCTGGCGGACCCGTACCCCCGAAAACCGCACCACCGGGTGGACCACCGTACACCCCGACGACACGCGCACCGTTCACGTGTCGCGGCGGAACGCGGCCCCCGGAATCCACGGTCTGCATTGGACCTGGGAATAGCTTTTCCCTGTTTACGGATTCTTTCGCCGAGGGTTTCCCGTACGGAGTCGGCTGGTTATTTTCGAAATGCACAGTTTCTGTGCCACGGAAAACCGCGACGAAAGAAGGTCCACAGTGAACAGCAGATCCGCCCGCGCCCTGGCCGTCGCCGCATGCACCGGCGCGGTGCTCGGCGTCGTGGCACCGCAGGCTTCCGCCGGCGCGGTACCGCCGAGCTACTCGTCCGACGTGCCCGCGGCGGCCGCGAGCTCGGTACCGAGCTACCGGACCTGGCTGTCCGATGTGCACACCGCGATGCAGGGCGGCACGACCTACCTCGACCAGCGGATCGCCAAGGGCGGCACGAAACTGGCCGTCGTCACCGACATCGACAACACCGCCCTCGAGACCTACTACAACCCCGGCGAGCCGACCGCGGACGTGCTCGCTTTCATCAAGCACGCCAAGGCGAAGGGTGTCTCGGTGCTGGTGGCCAGCTTCCGCAAGGACGCGAGCAGCGCGAAGGAGGCGCTCACCGACGCCGGATATCCGGTGGACCGCGTCTGCGTGCGCAAGAGCTCGGAGTCCCACGCGACCGACACGAAACAGCGCTGCCGCAAGGAATACGTCGCCGCCGGGTACACCATCATCGCCAACGTGGGAAACCGTCCCGGTGACTTCACCGGCGGCAACTACGAAAAGGGCTTCAAGCTGCCCGACTACAACGAGCAGCTCTCCTAGTCTGCCAGTACGGGCAGTTCGCGGGCCCTGCGACCGCGAACTGCCCGTACCTCGGTACGACGACGATCAGGAGGGACTTCGTGACCGCATCGGTGAACCAGCTGTGGCAGCGGATCGTGAACCTGCTGCGAACGCATGCCCCGGCGACCGCACACCTGATCCGCCCTCCGGGCCCCCTGGAGAAAGTCCACGAGCTCGAGCGCAGCGTGGGCCTGCCTCTCCCGGCGGACCTCGTCGAATGGTGGACGCTCACGGACGGCATAGCCGAGCACGAACGACGGGCCGGGACCCTGGTGCCCAACCGTTTCGTCCCCCTCTCGGCGACACGCGCCCGTCAGGAATACGAACGGCTTTCAGCGGCGAGCGCGACGGATCCGACCTGCTGCGGGCCCAACCAGACACACCAGAACCGGGCGGGCGACGACGGCGGTCCGTTCTGCTCGGCCATGGTCCCCTTCGCCAGCGACGGCACCGGATCCCTGCTCTGCGTCGACCTCCGCGACGGCGAAGACCACGGCATACTGATGGACATGGGGCCCGGTGACGGCTTCGACACGACCCATTGGGGCAGCGTGACCGAACTGCTCACCGAGATCGCCGAACGACTCGAAGCCTCCGCACATGGAGCCGAAATTCCCTACCGGGAGAAGCATCCGAGATTCGACGCCGAGGGAATCGTGTACTGGCAATGAATCCGGATGACCGCGATGCCGTCCGGGTGTGCCGGAGGCTGAACGATCTGAAGGAGCGTGCGGCGGTGGATCACGGCATCGACCCGGCCTGGGAACGGATCGCGACCTGGTTGCGCGTCCATTCACCGGTCACCGCCGCCACACTCCGGCCCCCGGCACCCGCCGAGGAAGTCCGCGCCACCCAAAACGCCCTAGGGCAGCCACTTCCGGCCGAACTGCTGCGGTGGTGGAGCCTGATGGACGGAGTCGACGACGACCGCGACTACCGCACCGCTCTCACCCTGTCCTCGGGACACATGCCGCTGTCGGTGGCGCGAGTGAGAGAAGAATGGGCCGACCTCGGCCGTTTTCCCGACGAGGACTGCTGCCGCCCCGGCGGGCACCATCTCCGCTCCGCCGGCGACGTCACCTTCGGATACTGCACCGCGCTGATCCCGTTCTGCCGCAGCATCGATGGCGGCGTCCTCGCCGTCGACCTGCGGCCAGGCCCCAAACGCGGCTGGGTGATGGACTGGTTCGCCCAACAAGGCACCCACCCCAGCGATTGGGCCACCATCGGCGCGATGCTCACCGACACCGCCCAACGCCTCGACCGCTACCCCGGCCCCGAAACCCCGCCGCGACCAGGCCACCCCGCGATCCGCGACGACGGGGCGTTGATCTGGTCATAGCCACACCGGGCAGCACGGCCTCGGCGGCGCCGTTCCCAATGTCGCATTCGAGACGCTCAGCGACTCGAATGCGACATTGGGAACACTGAGCGGCTCAGCCGGCGAGGATCGTGACGGCCTGCCTCGCCAGCCACCGCTCGCTGTCGTCCCAGGTCCAGCCGCACTCCTTGACCAAGGTCCGCCAGGCGTTGAAACCGAAGCAGAACCACAGCACGTCCGTCGTGTGCGAGACGTCGGCAGTCAGAAAACCCTTGTCCCGCAGGGTTTCGGCGATCGCGGTGAGCGCCTGCCGATAAGGGGTCGTGCTCTGCCGCCAGAGCAGTTCGCCGTCCTCGTGCACCGGCAACGCCGCGAAGATGATCTCGACGATCTGCCGAGAGTTCTCGTTGCCCAGCCGGGTGCCGTGCGCCACCAGCGTCAACGCCGCCGCCAGGCTGTCAGTCCGCCGGACGGCTTCGACGACGGTGGCGGCGTCGGTCCGCGCGATCGACTCACTGATGATCCGGTGCAGAATCTCGGACTTGCTCCCCGCGCTCGCGTACACCGTCGGCGGCGCGACGCCCGCCTCTTTCGCGATGTCGGCGACCGTGACCCGGGCGTATCCCTTGGCGGAGAACAAGTCCGTGGCCGCGCGCAGGATGTCCCGCCGCGTTTCGGCGGCCTCCTGCGCTCGACGCGGCGAGTGGTACGGCCTGGTCATGGCCGCGCTTCCAGCGTCTCCGCCACCTCGGACGCGGCGGGCATCGCCGCGATCTCCTTGGCGATCATCCCGACGGAATCGCGGACGCTCACGTCCTCCAGCACCGTGCGGACCGCGGCCACGGTCGCTTCCGGCGTCTGCGACGGCGGGAGGAGTGCGATGCCCGCACCGGCGGCGGCCACCCGCTCGGCTTGGAAGAACTGGTCGGCTCCCTGCGGCAGCACGACCAGCGGCACGCCTTTCGACAGTGCGGCCGACGTCGTGCCCGCCCCGCCGTGGGTCACCACCACGTCAGCACCGTCGAGCAGGTCGTCCATCGGCGTGAAGCCGACGAAAGTGATCCGCGAACGGTCGACGTCGAACTCCTCGGGCTGTGCGGCGAGCCCGAGTGTCACCACGATCTCGACGTCCAGTTCGGACAGCGCGCGCAGCAGCGGGCTGAGCTGCGCCGGCTGGCTGAAGAAGGTCCCGAACGTCACCAGCACCCGGGGCCGCGACGACGGAGCGGCCTTCACCGATTCGGTGCCCGGCTCCCGGAACGCCTCGGGCCGCAACGGCAGCCACCCTTCCGGCTGCCGCCACTCCTCGGCGCGCATCGACGCCGGCCACGTGTCCAGCAACCACCTGCTGGGCCGCCACTGCAGCCCCCGCGCCTCGTGCCTCGTGCGGGCCATGGCGTCCATGGCGTCGGTGAACGGCGGCGGCAGCGGCGGCCCGAAGGCCAGAGTCGCGACAGGCGTGTCCGTCGAAGCCGCGACCAGGGGCCCCACGTAGTCGCACAGCTCCGCCACGACGAGGTCGGGCCGGAACTCCGCGGTGACGGCGAGTGCCTCGTCCGCGGTCAGGTCGACACGGGTGCCCGCGAAGAACTCGGCGACCGAATCGGGCGTGGGGTTCGTCGCCGGGTCGGCCCCGATGCGCCGCGCGACCTCGGCGAACAGCACGTCCGGCAACGGTCCGGCCGCCAGCAGGTCGAGACCCTGTCGCGCGAGCACCGGGGCCATTCCGGCTGCGGTCAGCACGGCGACGTCGTGACCGCGATCCCGGAAGGCCCGCGCCAGCGGGAGCAGCGGCAGCAGGTGACCGTGCTGCGGAACACTTGACAAGAGGATGCGCATATTGATCAGAGTACCCATATATCCAATCGGCCCGAAACCAGTGGACAGGGCGCTCACGAGCGCTCTAGGTTGCCCGAGTCCTAGATCGACCAGATCCGAGCGGGGTGCTTTCGATGACGGTTCAAGCAGCGGTGGCCGACTGCGGGCGGCCGCCCCTCCACGAACTCCGGAACCTCGTCGAAGCAAGGAATCCTCACTGTGGACCTCCCACGCATTTTCACCATTCGCGAAAGCAGCCACCGCATCCACAACCCGTTCACCGCTGACAAACTCGCCGCGCTGGGCCAGGCACTCCGGCTGACGCCCGGCACGCGGGCACTCGACCTCGCCAGCGGATCGGGCGAGATGCTGTGCACCTGGGCGCGTGACCACCGCGTCACGGGGACGGGAGTGGACCTCAGCACCGTCTTCACCGCGAAGGCTCAGGCTCGCGCCGCCGAACTCGGAGTCGCCGACCAAGTCGGCTTCGTTCAGGGCGATGCCTCCGGCCACGTCGCGGACGAGCCCGTCGATCTGGCCGCGTGCATCGGCGCGACCTGGATCGGAGACGGCGTCGCCGGCACCGTCGAGCTGTTGAGCCGTAGCCTCCGCCCAGGCGGCCTCATGCTGATCGGCGAACCGTATTGGCGTAAAGCACCACCGACCCAGGACGTCGTAGAAGGCTGCCACGCCGGCAGCGAAGCCGATTTCCGGACGCTGCCGGACCTGATCGGGCACTTCGGCGACCTCGGGTACGACGTCGTGGAGATGATGCTGGCCGATCAGGACAGCTGGGACCGGTACCAGGCGGCACAGTGGCTCAACCTCCGCCACTGGCTCGACCGGAATCCCGGCGACGAGCTGGCCACCACGGTGCGGGCGGAACTCACCACCGGGCCGGTCGGCTATGTGCGGTACACCCGGGAGTACCTCGGCTGGGGAGTCTTCGCGCTGATGCGCCGCTGATCCCGGGTCAGGGGCTCGGCGCGCCTGGTGTGGTGTCGGTGGACGGCGGACTCGGCCGCACCGGCTTCCTGTCCGTCCTGTCCACGCCGCACACCACCAGCGCGCTCGCGGCCAGTACCGGCACTTCGATCGGCAACGCCAGCAGGCACGCCACCGTGCTGCGGGAAGCCGGGCTGATCAGCGGCGACCGCCAAGGCAGCGCGGTCCTGCACCACCTGTGAACAGCCGGGTCCCGAGCCGGAACCAGCGGCACGCGTCGAGTCGGGCTTGCGGGCCGCCTCCGACGATCGTCCGGAGGCCGAAGTCGAGGTCGCGCTCGTCGGCGGAGCCGAGCTGCCGCATGCTCAGTCCCTTTTTCGCCATTCTCGTCCTCGGCTGCCTGGTGTCCTGTCGGGTGCCAAGTCCGTGAAGGCCTCCTTGAGGGACTCTGGGTCCCTCAAGGAGGCCTTCACGGACAGGCGCTCTGGGGGCGGGCGCTAGCCGTTTCACCGAGACGCACCCCTTCTTCCAAGAGCGCCTCGACGATCTGTGACTCCGGCACGGTCCGCACCACCTTGCCGCGGACGAAGATCTGTCCCTTGCCGTTGCCCGACGAGACACCGAGATCGGCCTCCCGCGCCTCGCCGGGGCCGTTGACGACACAGCCCATGACGGCGACCCGCAGCGGATAGGGGAATCCGTCGAACGCGGCGGCGACCTGTTCCGTGAGCCGGTACACGTCCACCTGCGCCCGTCCGCACGACGGGCACGAGACGATCTCCAGCTGCCGGGGCCGGAGGCCGAGGGACGCCAGGATCTGGTTGCCCACCTTCACTTCCTCGACCGGCGGCGCGGAGAGCGAAGCCCTGATGGTGTCGCCGATCCCGTCGGCGAGCAGGATGGCGAACGCGGTCGCCGACTTGACCGTGCCCTGCAGAGCCGGTCCCGCCTCGGTCACCCCGAGATGCAACGGGTAGTCGCAGCGGGAAGCGAGGAGACGGTACGCGTCGACGGTGACGAGCGGATCGTGGTGCTTGACCGAGATCTTGAGGTCGCGGAAACCGTGTTCCTCGAACAGCGAGCACTCCCACAGCGCCGACTCCACCAGCGCTTCCGGAGTCGCCTTGCCGTACTTCGCCAGGAGTGCCGGGTGGAGGGAGCCGGCGTTGACGCCGATGCGGATCGGTACCTCGGCGGCACCGGCCGCGGCGGCGATCTCCTTCACCTTGTCGTCGAACCGTTTGATGTTGCCGGGATTCACCCGCACGGCGCCACAACCCGCGTCGATCGCGGCGAAGACGTAGCGGGGCTGGAAGTGGATGTCGGCGATCACGGGAATCGGCGACTTGGCCGCGATCACGGGCAGCGCGTCCGCGTCGTCCTGACTCGGCACCGCGACCCGGACGATCTGGCAGCCCGCGGCGGTCAGCTCCGCGATCTGCCGCAGCGTCGCCTCCGTGTCCGCGGTCGGCGTGGTCGTCATGGACTGCACGGAGACCGGCGCGTCTCCCCCGACCCGCACCGCCTTGGCGCCCCGGCCGATCGTGACCTGCCGGGTCGTCCGGCGGGGAGCGCCGATCACGGGGCCACCTCCCCGGACGAGAGAGCCCGCAGCACCGCGCCGGCGATGCCGTCCGCGTCGAGACCGTGTTCACGCAACAGGCCGTCGCGGGATCCGTGGGCGAGAAACCGCGGCGGTATCGCGATGCCGCGCACCGGCGGCGGCGCGGGATGGACGTCCAGCGCCTGCCGCAGATGCGTGCCGACCCCGCCGGTCACCAGGTTGTCCTCGACGGTGACCACCAGCCGGTACCGCGCGGCGAGGTCGGTGAGCTCGGCGGGCACGGGCAGCACCCAGCGGGGATCGACGACGGTGACCCCCACCCCTCGGCCGCCCAGCCGCTCGGCGGCCTCGAGACAGGGTGCCGCCAGCGGACCGACGGCGACGAGGAGCACGTCGTCCGCCGAGGCGGACCGGAGTACGTCGACCGGCCCGATCCGTTGCCGCGCAGGGATGTCGTGGGACGCGGTCGTCTTGGGGAACCGGACCGCGGTGGGACCTTCGGTCACCGAGACCGCCTCCCGCAGCAGGGCGCGCAGGCCCGCCGGGTCCCGTGGCGCCGCCACCCGCAGGCCCGGGACCAGCCCCAGCACCGACAGATCCCAGACACCGTGATGGCTCGGGCCGTCCGGTCCGGTGACTCCCGCCCTGTCCAGTACGAAGGTGACCGGCAGGCGGTGCAGCGCGACGTCCATCAGCAGCTGGTCGACAGCGCGATTGAGGAACGTCGAGTAGATCGCGACCACCGGGTGCAGACCGCCCATGGCGAGACCGGCGGCCCTGGTCACCGCGTGCTGCTCGGCGATGCCGACGTCGAACGCGCGGCCGGGGAACGCGCGCGCGAAGTCGGCCAGCCCGGTCGGCGTGATCATCGCGGCGCTGAGGCAGACGAGGTCCGGGCGCTCCGCGCCGAGCGTCCGGATCTCGTGCGCGAACACGGAGGTCCACGTTCTGCCCTGCCCCGTGGCGGGCGTCCCGGTCACCCGGTTCAGCGCCCCGACGGTGTGCATGTGGTCGACGTCGTCCGCCTCGGCGGGCGGATATCCCTTTCCCTTGACGGTCACCACATGCACCAGCGCCGGTCTGTCCATAGTGGACGCTTGCCGGAACGCGTGCTCGATCTCGGTGACATCGTGCCCGTCCACCGGCCCGAAATAGGCGAAACCCAGGTTCGTGAAGACGTTGGCGCCCGCCGCGTGGCCGCGCAGCGCCCGGAGGTGCGTGCTGATCGAGCCGACGGTCGGCGCGTAGGAACGGCCGTTGTCGTTCAGCACCACCACCATCGGGCGCGCCGCCGCGCCGATGGTGTTGATCGCCTCCCAGCTCATCCCGCCGGTGAGCGCCCCGTCGCCGATCACGACGACCACCCGCCGATCGGCTTGTCCACGGAGCGCGAACGCGGTGGTGAGGCCGTCGGCATAGGACAATGCGGTGGACGCGTGCGAATTCTCCACGACGTCCGTCTCCGATTCGCCGCGCGCCGGATAGCCGGAGAGCCCGCCCGCCTTGCGGAGACGGCCGAAGCGCGAAAGCCTGCCGGTGAGCAGCTTGTGCGGGTAGCACTGATGCCCGACGTCGAACACGATCCGGTCCCGCCCGGGATCGAAGACCCGGTGCAGCGCGATGGTCAGCTCCACGACGCCGAGGTTGGACCCGAGGTGGCCGCCGGTCGCGCAGACCGTCTCCAGCAGTACCTCCCGGATCTCCTGGGCCAGCGTGTCGAGTTGCCCTTTGTCCATGCGGGCGAGCCGCTGCCGCCGGAGGACCGAGTTCAGCAGCCTCGGCGCGCCGGACGCGGTGGCGGTCATGACTTACCGACCGCCTTCGGCAGGGAGAACCGGATGGTTTCGGTCGCGACGCGATGCTCGGTGACCGTGACGTGGCCGAGCCCGCGCAGCGCGTCGACGACACCGTCGACGAGATGCGGCGGTGCCGAGGCGCCCGCCGTCAACCCGACCCGGCCGGCGTCCGCGAGCCAGCCGAGTTCGATGTCGGTCGCGTCGTCGATCAGGTGGGCAGGGGTGCCCGCGGCCTCGGCGAGTTCCACGAGCCGCAGGGAATTCGAAGAGTTCGGCGAGCCGACCACCAGCACCAGGTCGACGTCGCGGGCCAGGCCGCGCAACGCGTCCTGCCGGTTGGTCGACGCGTAGCAGATGTCGTCGGACGGCGGCCCCGCCAGCGCGGGAAAGCGTTGTCGCAGCGCATCGACGACCTCGGCGGTCTCGTCGGCGGCGAGGGTGGTCTGCGTCAGATAGGAGACCCTGGTGGGGTCGGGGACGTCGAGCGTGCCGACCTCGGCGACGTTCTCCACCAGCAGGATCTCGCCGGGGGCCTCGCCGAGCGTGCCGTCGACCTCCTCGTGCCCGCCGTGGCCGATCAGCACCACCGTGTCGCCCCGCCGCACGAACCGTCGTGCCTCGGCGTGCACCTTGGCCACCAGCGGACAGGTCGCGTCGATCACGTCCAGCCCGCGCGCGGCGGCCTCGGACCACACCGCGGGAGCGACACCGTGCGCGGAGAACACCACGGTCGCCCCGTCCGGTACCTCGTCGAGTTCGTCGACGAAGACCGCACCCAGCTGTTCCAGGTCGGCGATCACGGTCGCGTTGTGCACGATCTGCTTGCGCACGTACAGCGGCGTGCCACGCCGTTCGAGGGCACGTTCGACGACCTCGATCGCCCGCTCCACCCCGGCGCAGAACGACCTGGGCGCCGCGAGGCACACCAGCCGTTCCCGCCTCGCGCGAGCCAGCTCGATCGCCATCCGGTCGCACACGCCGAGGGCGGCCTGGTCCCCGGGGGCCGCGGCGACGCCCGTCCATCCCGTCCACCGGTTCGCCCGCAGCACGACCGGGACGCCACCCGGGTGCCTGCCCACCTTGACGGTGGCGCCGCGGATCGCGTGCCCCCGCCGCCGGAGCGTGGCGGCGATGACGGGCGCCGCTTCGCAGGAAGTGGCCCGCCGCCCCGAGATGATCGCGTCGGGTACCACGATGTCCCCTGGTACGAGCGAGTCCAGCAGCGCGGTGGCGTTCGGCGTGGGCCGGGGTCGGTTACTCCGTCGGTCGCTCACTGTGCCCTCCCGAGGTTCAGTGGTCGCGGATGGCGGCGAGCCGGGCCAGCGCCGCGAGGTTCGCCGCAGTGGCGGGTTCGAGGTGTGCCTGTTCGAGGCAGGACACCGCGGACCCGACGTGCCGCGCGGCCTCGTCCCGCGCCCAGGCACGCCCGCCGGCCAGCTCGATCAGGGTGAGCGCCCGCAGCACCTCGGCTCCTCCCCACCGCTCCGGTTTCCGGTACAGCTCGGCCAGTTCCGCCGCGGCCGCGGTACCGCTCGTCAGCGCGGCCACGACGGGCAGGCTCTTCTTCCGTGCCCATAGATCCGCCTGGTCCGGTTTGCCGGTCACCGCGCCTTCGCCCCAGATCCCCAGCAGGTCGTCGGTCAGCTGAAAGGCCAGGCCGAGGTGGGTCCCGAAGACCCGCAAACACCGCACCTGGTCCGGATCGCCTTCGCCGAGCAGCGCGCCCAGCTCGCACGCGCAGGCCGTCAACGCGCCGGTCTTGCGGCTCGCCATCTCGACGCATTCGGCCAGCCCGACGTCGTCGCGGGTTTCGAAGGCCAGGTCGGCGGCCTGGCCTTCGATGAGCTGCTGGACCGATTCGTGCAACACCGCGACCGCGTTCGTGGCCACGGGGGGCTCGGTCCGCGCGAGCACCTGTGCGGCGAGGGCGAGCAGCGCGTCCCCGGCGAGGATCGCGACGGGCACCCCGAAGACCTTCCACACCGTCTGCCGGTGCCGTCGCACGACGTCCCGGTCGATCACGTCGTCGTGGATCAGCGAAAAGTTGTGCACCAGCTCGACCGCGACCGCCGCCCGCACGGTCGCCGGGTCGGCCATGACCACCGGCGTGGTCCCGCTGACCGCGGCCGACGCGAGGAACACCAGCGCGGGCCGCAGCGACTTGCCCATGGACGTCGGCGTGGCCACGGGTCCGCCGTCCGGTCCACACCAGCCGAAGTGATACCCGCTGACCAGCCGCATCGCGCCGGGCAACGCGGCGACCGTGTCCCGCAGCGCGGGCCGGATGCGTTCGCTCGCGGCGTCGAGGACGGCCGTTGCCTCGCTTTCTCGCATCACAGAGGTGTTCATGAGGCTCCCCTCCTGCTCAGGTGACTTCCGGTCCGCTCAGGCCAGGACGGTGGGCAGCTTCGCCAGACCGCGCAGGGAGAAGTTGCCTCGCCAGCGGGCCGGGCCTGCCGGTTCGAGCGTGCGGGTGCGGTCGATCAGCCGCCGGACCGCGACCGTCGTCTCCAGCCTGGCCAGCGCGGCGCCGAGGCAGAAGTGGGTGCCCTGGCTGAAGCCGAGATGCCGGCTCCCTCCCCTGGTCAGGTCGAGCCGGTCGGGATCGGGGAAGACCTCCGGATCCCGGTTGGCCGCGCCGAGCAGGGACATCAGTTTGGTGCCCGCCGGCACGGGCTCCTCGCCGATCGTGGTGTCCGTCAACGCGGTGCGGACGACGGTCTGCCCCGGTGTGTCGTACCGCAGGAACTCCTCGACGGCGTTCGCCGTCAGCGACGGGTCCGAGTAGAGGAGGTCGAGCTGCCCGGGATGGGCCAGCAGCGCGTGACTCGCGAGCGCGATGAGGCTCGCGGTCGATTCGTGCCCGGCGACCAGGAACATGATGCAGGTCGAGGACACCTCCGCCGACGAGAGCGCGCCGCCCTCGGCGTGGACGAGGGTGGAAACGAGATCCTCGCGCGGATGACGCCGTCGTAGCTTCGCCAGCTCGTGGAAGTAGGCCGCCGCGTCGAGCATCGCCCTGGCGCGGCGCGCGACCTCCTCCTGGGACAACAGGAAGTCCGGGTCCATGCCGAGCGCGATCGCGTGCGACCACTCGGGGAACGGCGCGCGATCCTCCGGCGGGACGCCGAGCAGTTCGCAGATGATCCGGAAAGGCAGCGGATAGGCGAAGGTCTCGACGAGATCCACCGGGCCGGCGGCCACGATGTCGTCCAGCAGGGCGTCGGCGTGCTCGACGATCCGGCGCCGGAGCCGGGCCACCGCGCGGCCGGTGAAGGCCGACGCGACGAACCGGCGCAACCTGGTGTGCTGCGGTGGGTTCTGCGTCATGAACGAACTGACCGACAGGCCGCTGTCGCGGTCGGTCAGCAGGCCGTCGCGGTCCTGCTCGACGAGCAACGCGCGGGTGCGCAGCGCGCGTGGCTCGCGGTAGCCGAACCGCGGGCCGGTCAGCACGGTGGAGATGTCCGCGTACCGGCTGAGAATCCAGGTCCCGTCCGGGCCTCGGAAGAACGGCGCCTCCTCGCGCAGCCGGTGGAACACGGGATACGGGTCGACCCGGGACGTCGGATCGAACAGGGCGGCGCCGAGTTCGTCGCCCGGCGTGGGCGCCTTTTCGAGGCCTGTCATGCCCGCTCACCTCCGGCACCGGCCAGCGCGCCGATCCGGGCGGCCGACGTGCCGAGGCCGGTGGGCCAGGGCACCATCCGCCACGGCGCCGTCTCCGGTTCCACCTTCGTACCGCCGGTGGCGTACCTGCTCGGCACCACCAGGAGATGCGCCTCGAGTTCAGCGGCGATCACCGTCCGGAACGCGTCGACGACGCCTCGAACCTGGTGCCGGTCCTCGGGCAGGCCCGCGGCCACGGCGCGTTCGAAGTTCCCGAGCTGGGCGGTGGCCAGGCTGTTGGCGAGCTCGATGGCCTGTGCGACGTCGCCACCGAGGAACCGGCGCATGATCTGCACGCCGTTGTTGATGCCGCCGTCTTCCGTTTCCACCTCGCGGGAGAAGGAGACGATGTCGTTGAACAGCACGCGCCAATCCAGGATCGACTCGACCAGTGTCCGGATCAGTTCGCGGGCGGTCTTCCCGGCAGGCAGGGAAAGCCCTTGCGCGTAGAAGAGCAGGGCCATGACGATCTCGAGGCCGCACCCGCGGCGCATCTCGGTGTGGTCGACCGGATCGGGGACACGCCTCTGAACGACGTTGAGGATCTTCCACAAGCTGCCTTCGCACGCTCTCGTGACGCTCGCGGAGAACCAGCGCCGCCAGTCCACCGTCATCGACGGCGCGATGCGTGGCCACAGGTCGGCGATGCCGCGCTCGAGCGGACCGATCGGTGAGGGAAGGTCGCCCGGCCTGCCGACGGGCACGAACTTCGCCAGCCTGTCGGACATCGCCTTGGCCCCCGCGAGATCCCGGCGACGTTCGAAGACGTCCATCAGATCACCGAGGAAATAGACGGCCGTCATCCATTTCGCGGCCAGTTCGAACCGGTCTTCTGGTGCCTCCGGGAACATCAGCGCGGCGTACCGCACGGGATTGGCCGACTCGAAGCCCGCCTCGTCCCACTCCGGCACGCCCGAGCCCAGCATCCCCATTTCGGCGGCCCAGTCCCGAACCCGGCTGTACGCGGTGTCGAGATGCGGATTCCGCCCGCCGGTGTAAGGCATGTGGAAATCGGGAAGATCCACCTGCTCCGCCTCCGGGTCCGGCAGTACCGTCCCCGGAGGCGGAGCGACCGCCGCCACCCTGCGGATGATCCCCAGCCGGGCCAGGGTGGCGGGGTCCCCAGTGGATGGCTCGGATTCCCCGGCCGCGCCGTTTTCGTTGTAGCGGCCCGTGGTCTTCGCCCATTCGAAGTCACCCGCCATGCCCGCGGCCAGCCCCTGGAGGTAAGCGAGGACGTCCAGGCACACGTCCGGTGGCAGGGCGAGGTCCGCGAACAGCAGCGGGAGCTCGACCAGGGCGGCGTTCTCGAACTGCTGCATCCGGGAGGTCGCCAGCTCGTTGACCAGGTCGGCCGCCCGCTGCGGAGTGCAGCCGAGGAACTCCTCGACGACCATGACCCCGTTCTTCTCTCCGGCGAGTTTTTCCTTCTCGTAGGAGAAGATGTCGTTCCGCAGGTGGATACCGTCGGCGAACGTGTCCTTCAGCACCCGCAGCGCACGGGAGCTTTCGACCGCGTGCGGCAGCTCGACACCCACCGCGTGTTCGGCCAGGATCGCGGTCCACAGCGCGCCGCCGGTCTTGCGCCGGAGCTGGACGTAGCTGATCGGATCCGGCACGACGTCCACGCGCGCGTTGGCGACCTCGCGCAGCGGTTCTTCCAGCATGTCCCCGGTCAACCCGGCGAACCGGGCCGACCACTCCGGGGACATCGTCGAGATCGTCCGGGGCCAAAGGTCGGCGAGACCGGCCTCCACCGGGTTGCCGGGCGACGGTGGCGCCTCGCCCGGCGTGCTCGGCATGTAGCGCAGGAGCGCGTCGATGTGCTCCCGCGCGCCTGCCAGGTCGCCCGTGTGCTGGTAGGCCCGCAAGAACCGGTCGTCGTAGTAGAAGATCCAGGTGTGCCACTCGGCCAGCAGATCCAGCTCCGGCCCCGGTGCGTCGGGGTACTGCAACGCGCCGAACAGGGCGAAGTCCATGTCGTCGAACTTCCGCTCGTCCCAGACGTCCGCCGCGTCCGGCGTCTCCCGCGAGGGCAGGATCCCGACCTCGACCGCCCAGGCCTTCACGTTGGCCCGCGCGGAGTCCACTTGCGGATTGCACCGGGCCGGGTAGGGCACGTACATTCCCGGCCGTTCGAAGGAAGCCATCTTCTGCCATCTCCCGGATTCCTGGAGGGGGTTTTCAGCCAGCGGAAGGCGCCACACTCACGTTTTCCAGCAAGCCGACCGCGTCGGGCACGAGAACGGCGACCGAGTAGTAGGCGGACACCAGGTACGAGATGATCGCCTGGTCGGTGATGCCCATGAACCGCACCGACACACTGGGCTGGTATTCATCCGGAATTCCGGCTTGGTGCAGCCCGACGACGCCCTGATTCTCCTCGCCGGTACGCAACGCGAGAATATGCGAAGTCTCGTTCGCGCCGATTTTTATCTTGTTGCACGACAGCAGCGGAACGCCGCGCCACGCGATCGTCCTGCCGTCGCCGATCTCGACCGAGTCGGGATAGATGCCCATCCGGGTGCATTCACGGCCGAACGCCGCGATGGTGCGCGGATGGGCGAGCAGGTATTGGGTGTTCCTGCGCCGGGAAAGCAACTCGTCGAGGTCGTCCGGAGTCGGCGGGCCGGAGCGCGCCTGAACACGTTGTTCGTAGGCTGTGTTGTGCAGCAGGCCGAATTCCCTGTTGTTGATCATCTCGTTTTCCTGGCGCTCGCGGAGCGCCTCGACGGTCAACCGCAGTTGTTCCTCGGTCTGGTTCATCGGGTCGTTGAACAGGTCGGCCACCCTGGTGTGCACCCGGAGCACGGTCTGGGCCACGCTGAGCTGGTACTCGCGCGGGGCGAGTTCGTAGTCCACGAACGTCCCGGCCAGCTCGGGCTCTCCGTCATGCCCGGACGAGACGGTGATATCGGCCTCGCCACGTCTGTTCTGCGGCAGGGCACGTTCGTCCCGATACCGCTCGGCGTGTGCTCGCAGCGATTCGGACTGGTCGGCGACCTGCTCGAAAGCCTGCTTGGACGCGGTGAGCACCGTGGTCGCGGTGAGTGCCCGGACCGTGAACGGCCACTCGGTCTGGTCGGCTTCGAGTGCCTGGTAGCTGATGTGGTCACCGTCGGCCAGTACGTCGAGTACCGCCGGATCGCCGTACGGGCCGGTGACGGTCCGCTGGAGTCTCCCGTGTGCGATCAGGATTATCCGGTCGGCCGGTTGCCCTTGCTCGAACAGGGTGTCGCCCGCCGAGAACTCCTGCCTGCCGAACCGGCCGGCCAGCGCGTCGAGGGCCTCGGCGTCGTCGAAACCGCGCAGTGCGGCCATCTCCGCCAGTTCCGCGGGGACGACCCGGACGTCGGAGCCGGATTGGACGAAGGTGATCTTCCCGTCGCCCGCCGTGTAGCTCAGCCGGCGGTTGACCCGGTACGTGCCGCCGCCGACCTGTACCCAGGGCAGGACCTTCAGCAGCCAGCGGGACGAAATCGCCTGCATCTGCGGCGGTGTCTTGGTGGTCGTGGCCAGGTTCCGCGCGGCAGCCGTGCTCAAGCTCAACTGCCCGTTCGGGGACTGCTCGCTCTCCGCGGCACTCGGCTCGGCAATCTCAGTTGACATGGATAGCTTCTTTTCTGTCGCCGGTTCTGGAAATGAGAACTGAAAGCGCATTTCGACAGCACCCGCCTTTTTCGGCGGGCGAGCACACGAAACCATGCGAATTATCGCACGCATATCGAGAATCTCGATGTACGTCGATTTGCGGCGGTTCATCACCCTAGCCGGGCGCCGCGAACACTGTCAACGACGGTCCCCACATTCTGCGATCACGCACATTGATCACCCTGTTGGAGTAGGAGGATCACAATTCCTCCATTTGGCGGGAACAGGTGAAAATTGGTTGGAACAAGTTTCGATCTAGCGCAGGAACCGCAATAAAGATCTCGCGACCGATAAGCGAATTCGATCGGTTCTCACCGATGAAATTGGTCAGGGAGATGACTTTGGACCCTATATGCCCGAAGCGCGGCCGGTACCGCGAGGAGTCGCTCGCGTCCCCACGATCGCCGTCGCCGCCTACGTCATCCAACGGTCGACAGCACTGTCCACAAGAGACCGTGACCGGAGAGTGTCATCCGTCGTCGTCGGGCAGTCGTTCCAGGACTCGTTCGAGCGCGGGCCCGATGACGTCGATTTCGGCGTCGGTGAGCGCGCCGACGAAATACTGCCGGACGGCGGCGACGTGCGCGGGAGCGGCGGCGACGATGGCCGTCCGTCCCGCGTCGGTGAGCCGGACCATCGATCCGCGCGCGTCCTCGCTGCACTCCTCACGGGCGACGAGACCACGCTTCTCCATCCGGATGACCTGGTGGGAGATCCGGCTGCGCTCCCAGCCGACCATCCGGCCGAGATCACGCGCCCGCAGCACCCCGTCCGGGGCTTCCGACAGCGGCACCAACAGGGTGTATTCCGCGGCGGACAGTCCCGCGTCCTGGATCAGCTGACGCTCCAGCACCGCGGTCAGCCGCGGCAGCACGCTGACCATCCCGCGCCACGCGCGCGCCTCCCGCTCGTCCAGCCAGCGCACCTCACCCATGGGCGGAGCCTATCAGCGATGTTGACGCGTCATCAAAATCTCAGTAGATGTGGACACGTCAACAAACAGGGCGAGCGCCTGACGAGAGAAGGATGCGAGAGCCGATGACCAGCCCCGCGACGACGAAGTGGCCGAGCCTGCGGGTCTCGGACTGGACGCCCACCCGCGAGACCCTGCACATGTGGACCCAGATCGTGGGCAAGATCCGCATGGCCCACGCTCCCCTGCTCAACCACTGGTGGCAGGTGACGCTGTATGTCAGCCCGCGCGGGTTGACGACGTCGACGATCCCGCACCGCTCGGGGGCCTTCGAGATCGAGTTCGACTTCGTCGGCCACCAGCTCGAGATCCGCAGCAGCGGCGGCGGCACCCGGAGCCTCCCGCTCCGGCCGATGCCGGTCGCCGAGTTCTACACCCGGATCCTCGACCTGCTCGACCAGCTCGGGATCGAGGCCGAGATCCGGCCGCACCCCAACGAGGTCGAGCCCGCGATCCCCTTCGCCGAAGACCACACCCATGCCTCCTACGACGGCGAAGCGGCCACCCTGTTCTGGCGACAGCTACTCCAGGCGAACCGGGTGATCGGCGAGTTCCGGTCCCACTTCGTCGGCAAGGTCAGTCCCGTCCATTTCTTCTGGGGAGCCATGGATCTCGCCTGCACCCGCTTCTCCGGGCGGACCGCGCCGCCACACCCCGGCGGAGCACCCAACTGCGGGGACTGGGTCATGGTCGAGGGCTACTCCCGGGAACTGTCCAGCTGCGGCTTCTGGCCCGGCGGCGGCGAGGAAGGCGCCTTCTACTCCTACGCCTACCCCGCACCCGACGGGTTCGCCGATCAGCCGGCCGGCCCCGACGGCGCCTACTACAGCACCGAATTCCAGCAGTTCCTGCTGCCCTACGAAGCCGTCCGCGCCGCATCCGACCCCGACCGCACCGTCGCGGATTTCCTGCACACCACCTACGAGGCAGCCGCGAACCTAGGCGACTGGGACCGTTCCGCGCTGGAAGACGACCCCTTGCGGTGGCACGGAAACTAGGGACCGGCCGGCAACGTCCAGTCCTCCCTGTCGGCGTCGAGCAGCGCCTCCCCCACGACTTCGGACAGCGTGCGCGTCCAGACGTTGTGCTCGTCGAGCGAGCCGGCGGGGAGGCCTGCCAGCGCGGTGATCGGGCCGCCGAAACCGAGCCAGGCGACGAGGTCGAGCCGTTCGACCCCGAGCAGATCCGGCAGTTCGTCCCGGGAGAGTGTCCGGACCACACCGGTGAAAACCCCTCCCAGTTCACGGGGCAGCGCGTCGTGGAAGCGCCGTTCCAGCGCCGCCGTGAGCTCTTTGCCCGCCGTGGACTCGGTGCGGCCACGCTGCCAGATCGTGTCCATCAGAGTGACCGCTTCGTCATAGGTCGCGGGCAGCAACCTCCGGTCGACGCCCATCAGGTGCCCCACCACGGACATGATGTGGAAGCAGTCGTCGCGGTCGCGTTCCGACGGCCCGGCGCACAGCTTCTTCAGCCCCTCCGGCAGGCATACGGACAACGTCCCCACGGTCGCGGCCAGGTCCTCCTGGTTCGCGGGCGGGTCCTCCGCGCCGGAGCGCGAGTGGTAGCGAGTCGTCGCGTGCAGCAGCCGGATCTTCCGCACTGTCCGCAGACCCCGTCCGCCCGGTTCCAGCAGACCGCCATCCGTCAAGACATCCCGGAGCAGCCGCGCGGATTCCATGCCCAGGCGCGTGTGCCGCAGCCTTGGGGCCGAGCCGTAGCGGACCGGCAGCGCGTAGCCGTACAGCGCCGTCGCCAGATGCGGCGCGAAGCGATCCCACAACCCTTGCCCACGCTCGATCACCTCGCGATCCGCCCACTCCGGCAGTCCGGGCGACTCAGCGAAATACCGGCGCAACAGCGGCGGCAAACCCTCCGGCACCTCGTCTCCGTTGCGCGGGAACCCGGCCAGCAGCTCGTTCACCCTGTCCACCTCGCCGAGCTCGTACAACTCGGCGACCGCGGCATCGGCCGCCGGGTCACCGACCTGACGCAGCGAGTCGAGCGTCCGGTCGTCGACCTGTGCCAGGGTCACCTTCCCGAAGCCCGGCCACGATCCGAGCGGGCGAGGCGCCTCGGGAGCGCGTCCGTCGGACCTGGCCGCGAAATGGTCCAGAAGGATGTTCCGCAGGTTCTCCGCGACCTCTTCGGAGATCGGGATCGCGTAAGAGTCATCCCGTGCGGTCTCGATCTCGTACAGGGTCAGGCACATCCGCCACCGATCGATCCGGGAGTTGAACTTCTCCTCGTGCGTGGTCCCCCTGTCACCTCCCCAGGAGCGGATGAGGCTGTGCGCGGCCGACACATCTTCCTTCTCGTCCTCGACGATCGCGAAGTAGTTGTACCGCCCGTCGTCGGGTCCGCTCCCGCTCTCCCACCCGTCCAGGATCGTCCCCAGCCGTTCGGCGGTCGCCTGGTCGATCTCGGTACGTCGCGCGGGATCGTCGAGGACACACTTCGTCCGGCGGCCACCCCACAGGCCGTCGCGGTACGACTCTTCGTACAGACCGCCGTCCTTTTCCCAGGCGCGCACCACCGCCGCCGGCTGCCCGTCGTCGTGCAGCCACGTGTAATGCCGCGTCCGCGAGCTGTCCGGGCGCGGCCGCCATCGCTCGACGAGGTCGGCGGCAGCCTGCTCCGTGAGCGGAACCAGGGTCCCGTGGCAGTAGCCGTACCGGACGTCGGAAACGACGTTGGTCGTGGCCCATTCGTCACCCCGGACGAAGCGTTGTGTTCCTTCGGGCCCCACTCGCGCGATCGCGGCAGGGTGCTCCACGTCGGGATACAGGGGGTTGACGATCGAGTAGTGGTGGACTTCCGCGCCCCCGAACGCGCGCCGGATCAGCACCTGCTCCAGCCGGTCGAGGTCCTCGCTGGTGATCTGCACCCGCCTGCCGGGCACCCGCCCGCTCTTCCACACGAGGCCAGGCGTGAACGACGACTCGTATTTGCTCGGGTAGTGCTGCCGCACGATGGTCAGCGGGTCGTCGAGCGGGTGCTCCGGAGTCTCGATCGCGTAGTAGAACCATTGCGTTCCGAAGCCCTCGGCGGCGTCACGGGTGAGGGCGTGCGGGTATGGATCGCGATCCTCGAGCGGCCCCGTCGGCAACAGATCGGGAAGCAGCCGCAGTGCTCGCACTTCGGTGATCGCGACGTTCACGAACCATTCGCGGCACAACGGATCGGCCCTCTCCCAACCGTACGAGGGCACATACATCTCTTCACGAGAACCGTGGATTCGCAGGATCAGCAACGGGTTCTCGATCGGACGATCCGAGTCGAGGAGTGCGATGTAGCGATAACGAGGCGTCATGTCAGTCCCCCAAGAACTCTATGACCCGGGACAGGACTCTACCACGATCATGACTGTCCCATGTGGACTGTCGGCGTGATGTGCGCCGGATCACGAGGTCCGGGCGCCCGCCCGGCGGTATCGATTATCGGCCTGAAGCACGGTTTTTCCGCGCCTTCCTGTACTTTCGGCTGATTCGCCGCGCACCCGCGCTTCCTACCCTCGGCGACATGACTTCAGCGGAACGGCCGGCGGGAATGCTGGTCGACGTCGGGCTCGGCATCGTGTTCGTCGCGGGAATCGGCTTCACGGCGTACATGCTCATGGACAGCTGGGGCGGCGCGTCCTGGGTGCTGACCTCGGTCGTCTCGGTGGTGGTCTGCGCTCTCGCTCTGTCGCGCGAAAAACAGAAGGCCTTGTTCGCGGGCGCGGGAGTGGCCGTCACTGCGTTCGCCGTCGCGGCGTCTTTGCTCGCCGGGGATTCACTGCCGCAGGAGCCCGCGCCCATCACGGCGCTGGCCATGGCGGTGCTCGTCGGCTCCGCGCTCAGGACCTTGCCGATCGGGGCGGCCGCCGGCATCGCCCTCGGCGGCGTCGCGGTGGTCTTCGGTGCCTGGCTCGACGGCCGGGCCGCGGTGACCTTTCTGGCCACCGCGGCGCTGGCCGTCGCGCTCGTGCTGGGACCGGTGATGCGGGCCATCGACCACACGTCACGAATCAGCCGTCCGCACGACGGCGACTCGGTAATCTGATCGCCGTGGCCATTCCGGATCGCTGGGTCAAGGTCGTTTCCGACGCCGGGCTCGGCGCTCTGTTCCTTGTCGCGGTCATGATCCAGGTCGCCGCGCTCGCGGCGAGCTGGGGCGGCGCGTCCTGGGTTCAAGGCGCCCTCGCGGCCGTCGTGGTGTGCGGGCTCGCTCTGGTACGCCGTCGCGAGCGCACCTGGACCGCCGTCGCCGGGCTCGCCGTCGCGGCGCTCACGATCCTGGTCGGCCTGCTGCCGGACGTCCGTCTTCCCGCCGAACCGGGACCGGCCATGGCGCTGGGCCTCGCGGTGCTCATCGGGTCCGCGGTCCGGACACTGGCGCCGGTGCGTGCCGGTGCCATCGCGGGCGCCGGGCTGCTGCTGATCGCCGCCCAGCTCGCCGTCACCCCCGCGTCGGCGGTTCCCCCGATCGCCGCCGCGATCTGGCTGGCGGGGGTCACGGCGGGGCTGGCGCTGCGCCTGCACGACGGCAGGGCGCGAGCGGCCGCCGACCGGGTGCGCCGGGCCGAACGTCTGGAACTGGCAAGGGAACTGCACGACATCGTGGCCCACCATCTGACCGGGATGCTGATCCAGGCGCAGGCCGCGCAGGTCGTCGCACGGCGGAATCCGGAAAGGGTCCCGGAATCGCTGGCCGAGATCGAGGCCGCGGGCTCCGACGCCATGGTGGCGATGCGCCGCGTCGTCGAACTGTTGCGTGACAACGACGACACGGCCCCCGCTTCGCCGGAACCGGAAGGACTGGGTGAGCTGGTCGAGCGGTTCGCCAAGCAGCACGCGAACGTCCGGCTCACCGCTCCCGGCGACGAGACGGACTGGCCGCCCGAGGTCACCAGCACCGTGTACCGGATCGTCCAGGAAGCGTTGACGAACGTGCTGCGGCACGCACCGCACGCCCGTTCGGTCGACGTGACCGCCTGCCGCGACGCCGAGGGGGTCACCGTCGAAGTCGTCGACGACGCCCCGCCGGGTTCGGCCCGGCCTCGCCACCGCGGCGGGTACGGTCTGATCGGTATGCGTGAACGTGTCGAGACACTCGGCGGGACACTGTCCGCCGGTCCGCGGCCCTCGGGTGAGGGCTGGTCCGTGCGGGCCACGTTGCCCGTTCCCGGCGAGGAGCCTCGATGACCATCAAGATCCTCCTGGCCGACGACCAGGCGATGATCCGCGCAGGTCTGCGGCTGATCCTTGAGGACCAGCCCGACATCGAGGTCGTCGGGGAAGCCGGCGACGGCGCGGAAGCGATCGCCCTGGCCAGGCGGCTGCGGCCGGACGTGTGCCTGGTGGACGTCAGAATGCCCAAGCTCGACGGCATCCAGGTCACCCGCACGCTGGCGGGCCCCGGGGTGACCGATCCGATGCGGATCGTCGTGGTCACCACTTTCGATCTCGACGAGTACGTCTACGGTGCGCTGCGCGGTGGCGCGGTCGGTTTCGTGCTCAAGGACGCCGGGCCCGCCCTGCTCGTCGAGGCGGTGCGAGCCGCCCACAACGGCGAGGCGCTCGTTTCGCCGTCGATCACCATCAGGCTGCTCAAGCACCTGAACGGCACCGGCGAGATGTCGCAGGCCGACCCCGCGAAAGCGGCATCGTTGTCCGGGCGCGAAGTGGAGGTCGTGCGGACCATCGCGCGGGGTCTGTCCAACCGGGAGATCGCGGCCGAGCTGTTCATCTCCCTCAGCACGGTCAAAAGCCACGTCTCCGGGATCCAGGCCAAGCTCGGCGTGCGCAACCGGGTCGGGATCGCCGCATGGGCCTGGGAAACCCGGCTCGTCACGAGCACCACCTGACGAACCGGTCACAAGTACGGTCGCCGAAAGCGAAACCGTACTTCGGGCCGATGTCCGGGAAGATCGGGAAATTCCAGGATGAGGGCATGCCACACGCAGACTCACCTCCGGTCTTCCACGCGACGGGCCTGGCCAAGAAGTACGGCCGTCGCGGCGAACAAGCACTCGCCGATGTGAATTTCACCGTCCCCGCCGGCCGGATCATCGGGCTGGTCGGCCCGAACGGAGCGGGCAAATCGACCCTGCTGCAGCTGGCCTGTGGCCTGATCGAGCCGACGGCGGGATCGTTGTCCGTGCTCGGATCCCGCCCGGCGGCGAGTGCGGCGCACCTGGCGAGGGTCGGGTTCGTCGCGCAGAACACCCCGGTGTACGGGTCGTTCAGCGTGGCCGAGCACCTGACGTTCGGCGCGAAGACGAACCCGGGTTGGGACCAGGCGCTGGCCGAACGTCGCATCCGGCAGGCAGGGCTGAATCCGAAGCAGAAGGCGGGACGACTGTCCGGTGGTCAGCGCGCACAACTCGCACTGACCGTCGCGGCCGCCAAGCGCCCGGAACTGCTCCTCTTCGACGAACCGGCAGCCGCACTGGATCCGTTGGCTCGCAAAGGTTTCCTGCGCAACTTGATGGAGTTCGTGCTCGAACTCGGCGCGAGCGCGGTGCTGTCGTCCCACCTGCTCGACGACATCGAGCAGGTATGCGACCACCTCATCGTGCTGTGCGACTCGCGGGTGCAGGTCGCGGGCGACGTCCGCGATCTGCTGGCGAGTCACGCCCGGCTGGTCGCGCCGCGCGACGGGCTGAACCGGCTTCCCGCCGGCGTCGAGGTCATCCGGACGGAACACCGCGGTCACTACAGCCACGCGGTCATCCGCGGCGGCACCAGGCCTGGGTCGCTGCCGTACTCCGTCGAGCCGGTTTCGCTCGAAGAACTCGTCCTCGCGTACATGAGCAGGGCGGCGGACACGGGGACTGGCATGAACATCGAGACCGCAGCATGGGAGAGCCGGCGATGATGTGGCTGAGCTGGCGGCAGTTCCGCGTCCAAGCCTTGTCCGGCGCGGTGGTGCTGGGCGTGATCGTCGCCTGCCTGCTGTACCTGGGCGCGGACATCCGGGAGGGCCACGACCTCTTCCAGGCCGGCTGTCGCGGCCAAGCCGGCTGCGCGCAGGCCAAGGCGGAGTTCCGCGGCGCCTACGAGAACACGCTGCTGTTCCTCGCGGCGGGCCTCGCCCTGATCCCCGCGATCATCGGGACATTCTGGGGCGCACCGCTGATCGCGCGGGAACTCGAGGGAAACACCCATACGCTGGCGTGGAACCAAAGCGTCACCCGCCGACGCTGGCTGCTCACCAAGATCCTGATCGTGGGCATCGCCGCCATGGTCCTCACCGGAGCGGCGGGCACGACGCTCACCTGGGCGGCCGCGCCTTTCGACGAGGTGGTCAAGAACCAGTTCAGCACCTTCGTCTTCGGCGCACGGAACATCGCACCGTTCGGGTACGCCGCGCTGGCGTTCACCTTGGGCACCCTCGCCGGGCTGCTGCTGAAGCGGACGCTGCCCGCGATGGCGCTCACCCTCGTCGGGTTCATCGTCTTCCAGTTCTTCTTCGCCACCATGGTGCGGCCCAACCTGGTACCCGCCGAGCACGCCAGACTGCCGATGACCGCGGAGGCGATCAACGAGGCCCAGAACCTGGGCAGCATCACCGGTGGCTCGGTCATCAACGGGGTGCGCGTCCCGGACGCGCCCGACGCCTGGGTCGCCGAAACGAGCCCGCTGCGCACCCCGGACGGCAAGACCATGGACGGCGGCAAGTTCAGCGCCTGCATCACCAATCCGCCCGAAACCGGTGCGGGTGGCACGTTCGGCGACGCCGCGGTGTGCCTGGCGAAGTACGACCTCCACGTCGACGTCAGCTACCAGCCCACCGGTCGCTTTTGGACGTTCCAGATCCTGGAGACTCTGGTTTACCTCGCGCTCAGCGGGACTCTCGTCGCGCTCAGCCTCGTCCGGATACGACACCGGGTGACCTGACAGACTTCGGAACTCGCGCGTCCCGCCACGAACCCGGCGACCGCCGATAACCCTCTTCATCACTCACGACTACCCGTGGCCGCCCAATGCCGTATCGCGGCGCGCATCTGCATGTCGTGGCTGAGCGCGGGTGGTTCATGTCCTCGACACCCCAACGGTGGACACGGACGCGGTAAGGCCCGGGATCGGCGAGCCGGAGAGTGCCGGTGTCGGGCGCTGTCGCCATCGCGCCCTGGGCCGAGATTTCCGGGACGGTGAACAGAACCGTCAGTGTTTCGGTCTCGCTGTGCGGCGGCGCGGTGGTGGCGGGTTCGTCGTCCCAGGCTTCGAGGTGGACCAGAGCGTAGGCGGCGGGGTCGCCCGCGACGAAGATCGCGAGGGCGTCCCGCATCGGCAGTATCAGATCGTGCTGGTGGTCGAACGGGAATCGCGGAGGCTCGGCAAGCCCCCGCGACTGGATGACGAAGTGCTGGTACTCGATACCGACCAGGCCCTGGACCGGCTGGGTCAGGAGTGTCGCCATGACCGTGACTGTAGTGGCCCGAAGGGCTGGGGCCGACGCACGAATGCCCTTTTCGTCAAGACGCAAAGGTGTTGCAGCGACCGGTCACTCGCCTTCAACCTGATCATGCGTCCGAGGTACGGACGTGATCGACAGGGGAAGGAACCCATTATGCGGAAGGCAATCCCCAGGGCCGCACTCGCTACCGGGATCGCGGTCGCCGCGCTACCGCTCGGCATGGCGTCGGCGAACGCCGCGCCCGTGGCGGCGGAACCGGCCCAGCAGGCCGGGACCGCCGGAATGAGGTTCTACGACGACTACTGGTCGCTGAAGTCGTGCAAGACGGTGGGCAAGTGGGGGCTGAAGATCGGCAAGTGGTCGGTGTACAAGTGCCTTCTCGGAACAGGTAGTCCACTTTCTCGGCCAGGGATCGCGGTAAGGGCTGCTCCTCCTTCACCGTCTACCTCCCACTGCCGCCGTACCCCAGGTGAGATCAGTTTACTGATCGGCCGCGCCCTTCGCTCGCCCTCGCCGCGCTGAATATCGACTGGCCCGTCCCGGTGCGCTCCTGCCAGAGTGGCCCGCGTGACACGATCCTTCATTCCCGGTCTCGAGCTGGCCGGACTGTTCTACACCGAGGTCGTCGCCCCGATCCTGGACAGCGCGCTGAACGGGGTGCCGTACTCGGCGGCGCTGATCGGCTGGGGTTCGGAGGTGCAAGGCTTCGACACAGTGCGCTCCACCGATCACGCCTGGGGGCCGCGGATGCAATTGTTCCTTGGCAGCGCGGACTTCCTCGCCCGCCGCGACGATCTGGACGCCCTGCTCGATCGTGAGCTGCCGGTCGAATTCCGTGGTCACCCGGTCCGCTTCGCCTTCCCGCCGGACGCGCCGTCCCGGCACTGGGTACACGTCACCGACCTGGGGGATTTCTTCACCGAGCAACTCGGCGCGGACCCGGCCGACGGTCTGTCGATCTCCACCTGGCTGACGGTTCCGACGCAGGTGTTGCGTGAGCTGACCGGTGGCGTGGTCTTCCACGACGGGCTGGGTCTGCTGGAGCCTTACCGAAAGCTGCTCGCCTGGTTCCCGGACGACGTCTGGCGCTACGTCCTGGCTTGTCAGTGGATGCGCTTGTCGCAGGAGGAGCCGTTCGTCGGCCGCTGCGGCGAAGTCGGAGACGAACTGGGATCCGCGGTGGTCGCCGCTCGGCAGGTCCGTGACCTGATGAAGCTGTGCCTGATGATGAACCGGGTTTATCCGCCCTACAGCAAGTGGCTGGGCACCGCCTTCGCCGCGCTGCCCTGCGCCCAGGAGCTGACCCCGCACCTGTCCGGCGCGCTGTCCGCGCAAAGCTGGCAGGAACGGGAGCGGCACCTTTCCCTCGCCTACGAGATCGCCGGTCGGCTGCACAACGACCTCGGTCTCACCGAGCCGATGGACGTCAAGGTCCGCTACTTCCACGACCGGCCGTTCCGGGTCCTGGACGCCTATCGGTTCACCGACGCCCTTGTCTCGACGATCGGTGACGCGGCCGTGCGGGCGCTGCCCCCGGTCGGTGCGATCGATCAGTACGTCGACAGCACGGACCTCACCGACCGGGGTCACGCGGAATTGCGTCGCCGCTACGTCTCAGGCCCCGGACTCGACGTTTGAACCGCCCCACCAGTGGTCATTCTGCGCTCGGGCGGGGCGTTCCCGTTGTCGCGTCAAGCAGTCGGCGCCGCATCGCGACGAGACTACAAGGGACGATGGCATGGAATCGGAATTCGGCGGAGCGGCAGTCCGGGGTTTGCACCGTTACGTCCGGCTCGTGATCGACGACCTGAGGCTGAGCGGAAACGCTTACTACCTCCAACTCGATCCCACCGCCGGGGCGTACATCGCCTTGGACCGGACGCTGCCCGGCCATCCCGGGTGCGACGTCGCACTGGTGTGGAACGAACGCGAAGGATGGGCCCTCGCCCTCGAGACCGACAGCCGGGAAGACCTGATCGTGGTCGACCGCCTCGGCACCGAGATCCTTCCTTCGCCCCGGGTGGTGGCCAAGTTCACGCGAGACGCCTACGCAAGTGAACCCATGGGCGACACTGGGGATTCCCCGGTTCCGATCTGCCACGACCTCGCCGAGCGACTGGCCGCGTACGCCCCCGCCGCCCTCCCCGCCTAGGTCGACCACCGTCGAGTCGTCCGACGTAGACTTCACAGCACGTGGAGGTGGTGAAGTGACGGACGAACAGCTGCTCATCGAATTCGCACTGACCCGCCTGGACAATCCCGGCCTCGATCTCGAGGAAGTGGCCACGTTGACCGTGCGGCGTCTCGGCGACGACCGAATGCTGGATTTCGCCGGGCTCACTCTCGCCAGCCGCGGAGAACTACGCGGGGCCGCGTTCCCCGCCGCGGTCGAGCACGTGCTCCGGGTCGTCCTGACCTTGCGCGGACCGGACTAGAGGTCACGTGGCGAGCGCGGCCCTCACGGCTCGCGCCACCCGGGCGCCGGACGCGAGCGCTCCTTGCAGGGAACTGGTGTCCCGGTGGTCCCCGCACACGTAGGTCGTGTCGCCGAAACGGATCGCGCGGCGGAAGTCGTGCGGTGCGGGCATCGCGGGGAGCGCGCGGGGAATCTCGTACCGGCCCACCAGCGGCCACCGCGACGCGTCGGTGCGGTACATCCGGCTCAGCTCCCGCCTCACGTCCGGCTCGGCGAGCGGGGTGAGCGCCGACGCGCTGACGAGGCTCGAGCCCTCGGGGGCGTAGGTGGAGCACACCTCACTGAGGACGGCGGTGTTGAGGATCGGTCCCCCGTGGGCGTCGATCACGATCACCGGCTCGCGCAGCGGCGGTCGCGGCGGCGTGAAATACCAGGTTGTGACGCCATTCCAGGACGGCTCTGGGACACCGTGGACGAGGCGTGCGGCGGTGGTCCCGTCCGTGGCGACCACGACCGCGCGCGCTTTCCAGACGTCTCCCCCGGCGGTGCGCACCCGGCCGTCGCGGATCTCCTCGACCGCCGTTCCGGTCCGTACGGTGGCCGAGGGAAGGGAACGGGACAGCTGCCGGGGCAGTTCCCCCATCCCGAGGGCGGGCAAGGACGGCGCAGACCGGAGAAAAGTGCGCCATACCAGCCGGAAGAACCGGGACGAGGTCGACAAACCGTCTTCCAGGAAGACCCCGGAGAGGAAAGGGCGGAACACGGAGTCGATCGCGCGCTCCGACAGCCCTGCCCCGCGCAGTTCGTCGAGGGTGGCGCGGTCCTCACCGCGGACGATGGCCTGAGCGGGGCCTGCGGCGGTGCGGACCGTCGACGCGCCGAGCATGGCGAGATCCTTGGCCGAAAGATGGCGCCGGGCGGCGACGCCGCGCACGGCCTTCGGTGCGTCGAGCGGGTTGCCGAGCAGGTCGAGCCGGTCTCCGTCGGCGACCCGGACCGCGCGCCAGAACCGTCCCAGCCGCAGCGCGTCGACGTCCACGAGACGCCGGACCGCGGGGTAGGCGGGATTGAGGATCTGGAACCCGCGGTCCAGGCGGAATCCGTCGACGACGTCGGTGCGCACCCGGCCGCCGACCTCGTCCCCGGCTTCCAGCACGGCGCAGGAGATTCCGGCGCGGTGGAACGAAAGCCCGGCGGAGAGGCCGGCGAGTCCGGCACCGACGATCACGACCTCGGTTTCGTGTGCCGCCATCTGTGAAACTCCTTCGGTTCCGCTGCTCTCCTGCGCGATGGCAACTTGCCCCAGTCATCCTCAGGCCGCTGGAGCGATCTCGCAACGCTTCGACGGCAGGACGGGCCTACTCCCGGAACAGTTCCAGGTCGAACGCCTCGGCGATGGCCTGATGGCCCGCGTCGCTCGGATGGACGCCGTCATCGGACACGAACTCGGTGCGCATCTTCACCGGTCCGGCCGCGTCCGGGTCACGGGTGGCCGCCTCCAGATCGACGACCGCGTCGAACTCGCCGCCGTCACGGATCCAGCGGTTCACCTCCTGGCGCATACGCTCGAGCTCCGCGGTGAACACGGGCGCGCCGCCGAGAGGCAGCAGCGTGCAGCCGATGACACGCAGGCCGTGCAGGTGCGCGCGACCGATCAGCATGCGGTAGCCCGCGATGAGGTCGTCCGCCGTCGCCCGCTCGCTCTCCGGCACTCCCTGCCTCAAGCCGAAGAACAGGTCGTTGATCCCTTCCGACAACACCATCCAGCGCACGCCGGGCCGCGCCACCACGTCGCGGTCGAACCGGGCCAAGGCACTGGCGCCCATGCCGTCGGCCTCACGCAGGACACGGTTACCCGCGATACCCATGTTGATCACCGCACGCGGCGGCATGCCCTCCCTCGCGGCCAGCCGGCGCGCCAGCGACGAAGGCCACGACGCGTCCGCGTCAGGCGTGGTTTCCATGCCGTCGACGATGGAATCGCCGATGACGACGATGGCGGACGCCACCGGCTGTGCCGTCACGTCGATTCCGGTGAGCCACAGGTACGAAGAGAACGCGGTGGCATCGCGCAGGTTCCGCGTCGCGGTCTGGTCTCCGGGTGCGAGCCACGCCGTGCGCAGTCCGACCTCGTGTGCCGTGGGAATGACGTCCTCGTCGGGGATGTACAACGAAACGACCAGGTCCGTCTGCGCGGCCAGGTCGTACTCGACGGGATCGCTGCAGATGTGCCCACCCGTCGGTACCACCACCGCGGCGCGCCCGCCGAAGGTCAGTGAGCACTCGCTGCCCCCGTGGATCGCCGCGCCGCGCTCGTGCCGCGCGATCCACGCGGCGCCGACGCGCACCGGCGCGCGACCGAAGGAGTTCGACAGCGCGACGCGCACGGCCGTGCCACCCACGGTGGCACGCACCACCATGCGCACGGTCTGCGCGCCGACCTTCGTCGGTGCGCCGGGCGGTTCGTCCGCCTGGCGCGCGGCGTCGTCCGGCATCCACGGCCCTCCACCGGATTCGGCGGGTAGTGCGAGCTGCTGCGCCGTGCCCCAGGTGGCGATCCAGGCCTCCCGGCTCGCCGGGCTTGTCGTCGTGCTGTCGCTGTACTTGGTCATGACCGGCAGGCTGCCGCCACCCACTGCCAGAACCCGCACACGACGCTGGCAAACCGCTGTCACCGACGGGAACTGTGTGGATTTCTGCTCATCCAACGCCTAAAGCGAGTTCTTCCGCTCGTCGTCTTCGAGGCCGCGCAGCGTCCACAGCCCGTACAAAGCGAGAAGCGGCTTGACGATCAGCCATTCGCCGAGCCGGTAGTCGTCCGCGGGCACGAGCCTTTTGGCGAGATCGGGACGCTGCCGACGCAGATACGCGCGAGCCTTGAGCGCGTGAGCCGGCTGGGAGACGATCTTGACGCGGTCGACGTCCTCGATCAGCGGGATCACGTTCGTGACGTTCTCCCATGTCGTCCTGCTGCGCTCTTCGAGGAGCACAGTGCCGTCGAACCCGAGCACGGACTTCGCGTAGTCGGCCATCAACTGGGCCTCCGAAGCACCTCCGGTGGTCGAGCCACCGCTGAAGATCACGCACGTGTCCCCGCTGTGGGCGGTGACAGAACGAAGGCCGGCACGAACTCGCCAGCGGTTGACGATATTCGCTGTCGCTTGGGGATTCCGGTATCCCAGCACCACGACCGCTTCGGAAACGCCACGACCGTGCCCCACGAGAGCACGAGACCAACGCCGGTTCGCCCATTCTCCCCAGCCCAGGACGAGTGCCCCGGCAATCGCCGCCCCTGCCCGCCATCTCATGCCACGACTCTAGGCCCACCCCCGAAGCCGCAACATGTGCGAAGCGGAATTGGCCCCTTGTACGCCACTTTTCCCGCTCCCAGTATGGGAAACGCGACAATCAGCGAACAGAGGGGAAACCATGATCCGCCATCTCGTCAGCGGCGTGCTCGGCGTGCTCGCCCTGTCCCTCGTCACCGCGCCCCCGTCGAACGCCCGGGATCTCACTCCCCGGGTGTCGACCACGGTGCTGATCAACGAGGTCTCCACCCAAGGAACGGCCGGGGCGTTGGACGAGTACCTCGAACTGCGCAACGTCAGCACGATTCCCGTGGACCTCAGTGGCTTCAGGCTGCAGTTCTACTCGTTGAGCTGCGTCCCTGCCGAAACCGTGTTCCTTTTCCAAGGACTGGTACTGCAACCGATGAACTCGGTCGGGCAGTACTTGGTCCTGATAGGACAGAACTTCTCCGGCAGCATCCAGGATCCGACCAACGTCATCCCGGTAGGCAACACCGGTGATCTCATTCCCACCCGCGCCGGGGCGGTGGTTCTGCTCGACACCACCGGCCGCCGGGTCGACACGGCCGGCTGGGCACCCCCGCCCGAAACGCCTTGTCTTCGGGAAGGACAGCCCGCGAGCACGCCACCGCCGGGTCTGTCGATTTCCCGCAATTACCTGAGCTGGGACAGCGACAACAACCGGACCGATTTCAACCCGACCCCGCACACTCCCGGCGCGCAGTGGTAGCGATCCCAGCATGCCCAACGGGGTGTCACTGCGGTGCCGGTTCCTTCGAGTTACGCCCGAGGCTGCCGATCGCGGCCATGATCAGCACGACGCCCACGACACCGGCCATCGTCAGCCGCTCCCCCAGGAAGACGACGGCGATCACGACCGCGGTGACCGGCTCGAGCAGGGTCGCCACCACCGCCGCGCCGCTGGGTGTGGTCCGCAGGCCGGTGAACAGCAGCGCGTAGGCGAGCGCCATCGTCACCGCCCCGAGGTAGCCGATCAGCGCCCACGAGCCGAGGTCGGTGGTCCAGATCCCGTCACCGCTCGCCAGCGGCACGATCAGTCCGGCGGGAACGAGGACCATCGCGGCGACGCAGGTGGTCGTCGTGGTCATGGTCAGCGTGTCGAGCCGCAGTGACAGCGGCGCGGCGGCTTCGGCGGAGAACGCGTAGGCGGTTCCGGACACGAGTGCGGCGAGCACTCCCGCGACCGGGTGCGGCGCTTCGCCGCCGGGGCTGCCGACGACGCTGACCAGCAGAAGCCCGGTCACCGCGACCGTGACCGTGAGGAACTGGCCCGCGGAAGGACGGCGGCTACGCCGGACACTGCCCGTGATCAGCAACAGCACCGGCGCGAATCCCAGACACACCACGGTGGTGACGCTCACCCCGGTCCACAGGACGGCCACGAAGAAGAACAGCTGGAAGAGCGCCGTCGAAACCCCGACCGCGGTCACGCGCCGCCAATGCCGCCGTCCGAGCCGCGCGCAGTCGCGCGACCGGCGCATCGCGGCGGCGGCGATCAGCAGGACGACGACGGCGACGAAGGCACGGTACCCGCCGATGGTCAGCGGCGAGAGACCCGAAGCGTCGTGGACGACCGGGATGGCCGGACCGATCGTGCCCCAGAGCACGCCGGCCAGGCACACCAGGACCAGCCCTCTCGCCTGACCGGTCGACGCCTGAACAGGCCGGGTTTCCGTTGGTGCCACACCGGCAGCATGTCAAACCCGGCCGGCGCGTCCGAGCACCCGGCTCAACTCGCCGGCGAGGGCGACCGATGCCTCGATCTCGACCTTGCGGATGGACACGCTCTCGACGAGGAACCCGAACGGCATGCCGAGCTTGCGGCAGAACGCGGCCAAGTCCCGCGCGGTCGCCACACAGTGCTCGTAGGATTCGGCCAGCGTGTCGTCCGCGTGGCGCAGGGAGTTCTCGAGCCAGCGCGGGACATCGACGCCGAGCCACTTGAGGAACGCCAGCGTCTTCATCGACCCGCACACCGAGAGCGTGAAGAACACCGGCTTCGGCGTGAGTCGCCTCTCCAGGCAGCCGTAGAAGTAGTCGGAGACCATGCTTTTCGCCGCGTCCGCGTTGTAGACGACCTGCGAGATGAAGTACGCGCAGCCGGCTTCCTGCTTGCGGACCAGCCGCAGATGCTCCTCGGGGCGTTCGGTGATGGCGACGCCGCCGAGGAGCAGCTCCGGACGGATGTCCCGGCGCAGGTCCTGCGCCTCGGACAAGCTGGTCAGCACCGGCTTGCCTTTCGAGGAGGCACCGACGAAGACACCGTGCACCTGGTCCGGATCCGCGGTCCGTAGCCAGGTCCGCAGTTCGTCCCCGGAGTATTTGCCGACGCACCGGTAGATGATCGCGGGGCGGTCCCACCCGTCGAGGTACTCCGAATGGTAGGCGGCGGGATCCATGGTCGGCAGGTACGGAAACGGCCGCTCCGCCGGATTGCGGTCGCTTTCGTCGTCGATGTCGTAAAGCGCCAGACCGTCCACGTCGAGGTCGGCCAAGCGTCCCAGGGTGGCCTCGGTGATCTCCCGGATCCGTTCGGGAGCCGTGCTCAGGCGGGGCGGCGTGATGCCGAACAGGAGCAGGCCGCTCTCGGCATCGGTCACCAGCGTCCGGAAGGGCTTGCTGTCGCTGTCGTCCACCATGACGCGGAAGCTAGCAGTTCGCCGCGCTCGATCACCGTCTACCGTCCGGTACCGATGATCTCCGGATCCGGCAGGTCCCGCAGTTGCCGTCGCGAGGTGATCCCGAGCTTGCGGAAGATGTTGCGCAGGTGGGCGTCCACCGTCCGCGGACTCAGGAAGAGCCGCGCGGCGACCTCTTTGGACGTCGCGCCGGTGGCGACCAGGCGGGCGATGTGCACCTCCTGCAGGGTGAGTTCGACGTGGCCGGACGCGGACCGGCCGCGCGCGACCTCCCCGGTGGCCCGCAGTTCGTCGGCGGCTCGCCGCGTGAAGGCCTCCATGCCCGCGCTGGACGACAGTTCATGGGCGGCGCGGAGGTGTTCACGCGCGTCCCGCCGCCTGCCTTCGCGGCGCAGCCACTCGCCGTAGAGCAGGTGAGCCCTGGCCCGGTACGGGACCAGCGGACTCTCGGCCAGACACCGGACCGCTTCCATGTAGTCGTTTTCAGCACCGGTCACCAGCGCTCGTGCGTACGCGGTGACGCCGAGTCCCCACGGCGTACCGCTGGGAGTGGTGCGCTCGGTCAGGGATTCCAGCGCGGACATCGCCGATTCGCGCTCACCGCAGCGGACGGCGGCCTCGACCAGTTCGGGCAGCGCGACTCCCGCGAGGAAGAGGTCCCCCGGTTCCGTCGCCTGCCGGGCCGCGGCCAGCGCGGCCGGATAGTCGGCGAGACCGTTGTTCAGCACCGCCGCCGCCCAGTGGACGTTGGCGGTCATCTGGCCGATACCGCTGGAGGTGGCCTTCTCGAACAGGGCAAGCCCTTCCTCGCGGCGCCCGCGCGACGCGGTCAGGTGCAACCGCGGATACAGGAGGCTCGGGACACCGAGCGCGTCCGCGATCGCTTCCTCCTCGGCGATGGCCGACATCGCCTTCCCGGGGTCGCCGGTGAGCACGGCGGTCATGGCGACCTGGGCGAGGCCGAGCCGGAGGGTGTGCGGCGAGCCGGTTTCCCGCGCGGTGCCCATCAGCCAGTCGACGATCCTCGCGTGGCTCCCCATGTCCCAGAGTTCGGCGGCGACCATCGTCGCCAGCGCGGGCCGCCGAGTCCACATCGGACTGTCGGCCAAGACGCGTTGTAGCAAGGGAACGGCCGCCCGGTGTCCCTCGGTGGTCAGCAGGATCAACGCGTCGAGGATGTCCGGTGGCCGTGGCGCGGGCGGCGCCGAACGCGCCTGGCGCACCACCGTGTCCATGATCCCGCTCGCCCGGCCGACGAGCAGGCTCGCCTCCAGCGCGTCCAGGAAGCATTCGCGGGACCACTCCGGATCCAGCGCGGCGACGCGTCGTGCCGCGCGGAGCATGAAGTCCGCGCCGTTGTCGTCGGTGTGCCTCGCGAAGGCGATCTGACCACGCAGCGTGTCGACCTTCGCGAGCGTGCGGTCGTCCAGGGCCTCCACGGTCGTGAGCAACTCGGCCGCCGCGTCGGTGGCGCCCGCGCCGAGTTTCGCCCGCACCGCGGCGAGTGTGTGCCCGGTCCGCGCGCCGGGGTCCAGCGACAGCGCGGCCGCCCGTTCCAGGAACGCCGCGGCCGCCGCGACTCCGCCGCGTGCCTGCGCACGGGACGCGGACCGGGCCAGTTCGGCGGCGAGGTCGTCGTCCGGCCCGGTGCCCGCCTGCGCGAGATGCCAGACCCGCCGGTCCGGATCGGCCTCGGGATCGGTCACGCTCGCCAGTGCGCGGTGGGCCCGGCGGCGTTCACCGGCCGGAGCGGCCCGGTACACGGCCGAGCGGGCGAGCGGATGGCAGAAGCGCACCCGCGTCGAGAATTCGACCAAACCCGACGACTCCGCCGCACCCGCGCCCGCCTCGACTTCGGCGCCCAGTTCCCGCGCCGCGGCCCACAACAAGGCGGGATTCCCGGTCGGATCCGCGCTCGCGAGCGTCAGCAGCGAACGGGCGCCGACGGGCAGCCCGGCCAGCCTCGACACGAAACCGCGCTCGATCCGGCTCGGCAACGATGACGTGTCGGGCAGCGCGAACCCGCCGGACTTGGGCAGTTCGAGCAGTGCCAGCGGGTTCCCGCGTGCTTCGGCGAGGACGCGGTCCCGGACCCTCGGGTCGATCGTCGCGAGGCCGTCCACCGCGAGCAACGTCCGCGCGTCGGCGTCCCCCAGCCCAGGGACCGCCAGGCCAGGGAGGGCGTCGAGACCGCCGTCGTCGCGGGCCGCGAACACCATCGCGACCGGCTCGGCCGTGATCCGGCGGGCGAGGAAGGTCAGTGCCTTCACCGAAGCGTCGTCCAGCCAGTGGGCGTCGTCGATCACGCACAGCACCGGGCTTCGCCTGGCCGCACAGGACAGCAGGTCCAGGGTCGCGAGGCCGATCCGGAACAGATCCGGCGTCCCGGACCCGAGTCCGAACGCGACCTGGAGCGCCTCCCGGTGTGAGGCGGACAGTTCGTCGAGATGCCCCAGCACCGGCACGCACAACTGATGCAGGGCGGCGAACGGCAACTCCGTCTCGAACTCCGACCCGGAGGCCTCGACGACCCGGAAGTCCGTGGCGCCGCGCCGGACGTGGTCCAGCAGGGCGCTCTTGCCGATCCCCGGCTCGCCGTGGAGCACCAGCGCGCCGCCGTCACCGTGGCGGGCGGCGGCGACCAGGTGGTCGAGGGCGGCGATCTCGTCGGTCCTGCCCACGAGCGGCTGAGGCGTCGGCATACCCGCGAAGGTAAACTAGGCGATTTTCACCGACGCGAACGACCGCCCGCCACTGCGAAATTGGCGAGGTGACGAACAGAGCCGCCCCCGAGCCCGGCACCGCCCGGCCCCCGACCCGCCTGGCGCGCGGCACGGTGCTGGCCGCGGCGGCGTTGACGATCATGGCGGCGGCCGTCATCGCGCCCAGCCTGCCCGCCATGAAGACGGTTTTCGCCGGGACGCCGGGCGCGGGTCTGCTGGTCAAACTGGCGCTGACGGTGACCTCCCTGGCCATCGCGATCTCCGCGCCGTTCTCCGGACTCGCCGCCGACCGCCTCGGCCGTCGCCCGCTGCTCGTCACCGGCCTGGTGCTGTACGCGATCTCCGGGACGGCGGGGTTCTTCGTCGACGACCTCTACCTGCTGCTGGTCACGCGCGCCGTGCTGGGGCTCGCCGTCGGCGGGATCATGACGGCGGTCAGCACGCTGATCACCGACTGGTTCTCCGGCCAGAGCCGCGCGTCGTTCCTCGGGCTGCAGCAGGCGTTCGCGAGCCTGGGCGGGGTCGTGTTCCTGCCGCTCGCCGGTGTGCTGGCCGCCACGGACTGGCACGCGCCGTTCTGGATCTACTCGGCTTCGGCGATCGTGGCGGTGTTCGCGATCGTCTCCCTCCGCGAACCGCGCCGGAGCGTCCCGGCCCCGGCGAGCGACGGCGGGAAAACCGCGCTGCCCGGCCACATCCTCGGCGTCTACGTTCTGGCGCTGGTCGCGACGCTGGTGTTCTACATGGCGCCGACGCAGCTGCCGTTCCTGCTGGAGGGCTTCGGAAGCGGGCCCGCCGTCATCGGCGCGGTCGTCGCCGGGAGCACGCTGACCAGTGTCGCCGGGGCGCTGGCCTTCCCCCGCCTGCGCCGGCGGCTGAGCTCCACCGCGATCACCACGCTCAGCGTCGCGCTCCTGGGCGCAGGCTGGCTGCTGGTCGGCACCGCGGACACCGTCGTCCAGGTCTTGGCCGGGCTCCTCGTCGGCGGACTCGGCGTCGGCTTCGTGGTCCCCAACCTCAACCTGCGCCTGGCCGGGTTCGCCGGGCCCGAAAACCGCGGCCGCGTGCTCAGCGGCCTGGTCACCGGGATCTTCCTCGGCCAGTTCCTCTCCCCGCTGATCGTCCAACCGCTCGTCCAGACCATCGGCATCGCCGGCACCTTCACCTGGACCGGCGTCGCGATGGGAGCCGGAGCGGCGCTCGCCGCCCTGCGCTCCCAGTCCACTTCGAAAAACCGAAAGGAAATCTGATGATCTACCACGGCAACCGGTTCACCCTCCGCCCCGACGCCTCGCCCGAGCAGGTCGAGGAGGCGTTGGAGAGCCTGCGCAACCAGGGCCGGGTCATCCCGTCCGTGAAGTCCTTCGTCGTCGGGCGCGATTTCGGCGGCGAGTACACCTGGGGCGCCGTCTTCGTGCTCGAAGACCTCGACGGCTACTGGGAATACCTCATCCACCCGGCGCACCGGAACACCGACCGGGTCGGTCTCCCGCTGGTCGACAAGTTCGCGTCCTTCGATGTCACCGACGACGAGGACCCGGACATGGCCGCGAAGATCGCCGAACTGCACCAGCGCCGCTACGACAACGACGCCGAACTGACCAAACTGGTCTCCGACCTCGGCGAGTACTCCGGCAGCGCCGCCCCCGGAAAGCACGGCGAATGACGAAGCCGGTCGAGTCCGCGGACGCCAGGCAGTAGCCTTCGGCGATGCGTCTGTTCTTCTCCGCCGGAGCGGGATACAGCCACATCGCCCCCTTGCTGCCGTTGGCCGTGGCGGCGCGGGATCGCGGGCACGACGTCGTGTTCGCGACCGGGCCGGGCGCTGTCGAGCACTCGCGGGCGTCCGGCCTGCCGACGATCGGTGTGGACGGACAGGTCGACGAAGCGGCGGCCCGTCAGGCCTGGGGCAGGTATTCGCCCGCCGAACTCGCCGTGATGTCGCCGGACGAAAAGCTGGCGTACGTGGTCACCGTGATGGCCGAGACCGGGGCCGGACCGCGAGTGGACGGCATGCTGGCCTCGATCCGGGAGCACCGGCCCGATCTGGTGGTCGCGGGTGCCGCCGAGTTCGCCGCGCCCGCCGCGGCGGCGATCGCCGGACTGCCGTACGTGGTGCACGGCATCGGACCGCCGAAACCAGCCTCGATCATGGCGGGCGGGTGGCAGGCGCTCGACCCGATCGTGCGGCGCTTCGGACTCGACCGGTTCCCCGAGCACGAAACCGTTCCGTATCTGGACATCTGGCCGGAAGCGTTGCGGCCACGGGAAACAACCTGGGATCACCCGGTCCGACTGCCGATCCGCCCGGAGGGAATCCTTCCCTCGCCGGGAAAACGCCCGTACGTCTTCGACGGACTACAGCACGGCAAGACCGTCTACGTCACGGCGGGGACCTCGCACAACACCCGGCCCGGGGTGCTGGAGACCATGATCTCCGCGTTGCACGGCGAGGAGGTCGACGTCATCGCGACGATCGGCCGGGACGGCGACCGAAACCGGTTCGGCGCACAGCCCGCCGAGGTGCGGATCGAGAACTTCCTTCCGCAGCAACGAATACTTCCCCACGTCGACGCCGTCGTCTGTCACGCGGGCTCGGGCACCGTACTGGGTTCGCTCGCGCACGGCGTGCCGCTGGTGGTCTCGCCGCTGGCCACGGATCAGTTCGACATGGCCGCCCAGGTCGCCGGCGCGGGAGCCGGTGTGCTCACCGATCCGGGCTCCCCCACCCTGAGCGGGATCCGCGACGCCGTCCGCACGGTGCTCACCGATCCCGCTTACCGCGATTCCGCCGTGTCCCTCGCCGCGCGGATCGCGGCGATGCCGGACCCCGCGTCGATCCTGGAAAAGCTGGCGGAGTACGCGAACCACCACTCATGAGACCGTCCGTGCCACCCCCAAAGGTTCCTTGGCCTGGGTGGCGTAGTGGGCGGTGACGATCGCACCTGACATGGCCAGGATCAGGCCGGTGATCGTGAAGGTGATGAAGCCGTCGCGGACGCGGTCGTCGAGGAAGACCAGGCCGATGACCGAGGACAGCGCCGTGTTCGTGGTGAACATGATCGCGTTGACCGCCGTCGCGCCGCCCTTCTGCAAGGCCAGGGCGAAAGCGACCGCCGCGGCCAGGCCGTTGAGGATCATCGCCCACACGGCCGGTTCCACCAGTATCCCCCAGCCCGAGGTCGACAGGTTCAGGGTGCGTGCCGAGACGCCGACCACGCTGAAGCCGACTCCCGTCGCGAAGCCGAGCACCTGCGCTGCCCAGGGGCGGTCGAAGCGCCTGAAATACCACGCGATCGCCCCGACGAACAGCGCCATCGCGGGCAGGACCCAGCGCCACGCCGCCGGAAGCACCTTGGCGGGTCCCGGCTGCGCCGAAAGTCCCAGCAAGACCAGGCCGACCGCCCCGACTCCCAGCGCGGCCCAGCCCGACGCCGCCAAACGGCTGCCCAGGAACGCGGAGATCGCGGCTGTCACGCCGACGCTGAACGCGAGCACCGACTGGACGAGGAACAGCGGCAGCCGCTGCAACGCGGCGGCCGCGCAGGCGAAGCCGACCAGGTCGACGCCGATGCCCAGGAAGTAGATCCACTGGCGGCGCAGACGCACCAGTTCGAGCGCGCTGCCTCCATAGGCACCCGCGCGGCGGACTCCGATCGACTCCAGCACCGAGCCGCCACCCGAGGCCAGCGCCGCCACCAGCGCGAAGACGTATCCGACGATCACCCCCGCAGTCTGTCAGCCACCCCCGGCAGGCAGACCGGCACACAGCGATTTCACACCATGATCAGACTCCGTCACCGGGTGTCACCGCGCGGCTTTCGAAGCCGTCAGCGTCTCCGGGTGGGAGTGGTGCGGCGCGGGGTGGTCGGGCGCTTCGCGGTCGTCGTGGAGCGGTGAGTCGTGGTCCGCGGCGTGTCCGGCGTCAGCTGGGTCGTGGTGGTCACCGGGGTCTCCGGCGGTGACGAGGTCGACGTCGTCAAGGGGCCGGTCGCCATCGTCTTCGGGGCCTGCGTGGTCGTCGCGGGCACCACCTGGCCGGCCCCCGACCCGCCCCCGGCGCACGCGCCGAGCAGCACACCAGCGCCCATGACCAGGCCAAAGCACCAAACCCGCATGGCGCGGACCCTAACAGTCGTCGTCTCCTCGGGAGGCCGTATCCGGCGGATCGCTATGCGGTCCTGAATGGACACGACTCGCGGCCGGCCGCGGGAAGGTCACCGTTGGGCAACTACGCCGACTCGCCGGGCGATACCGACGCTACGCTCCTGCCGAATCGGGCAAAGCGCCCGCTCAGGGAGGGAAACCGATGAGTCGCAAGTATCGCCTGACGACCCTGCTGGCCGCCGGCATCGCCCTCGCGGGAACGGTCGTCGCGCCCGCGACCGCGATGGCCGCGCCGAGTTGCACCTCGGACCTGTGCCTGTGGTCGGGAATCAACTACACCGGCACGAAGAGCTCGGCCGGGTACTTCGACAAGAACACCCACTGCTACCCGGACAAGCACTACAACTCCGCGGTCAGCCGCACCGGCTACAGCATCCGGATGTACAACGGCTCCTCGTGCAACGGCCCGTCGTTCGTGCTCGGACCGGGCAAGCAGGTCGCCAAGACCCAGTTCGTGGTGCACAGCTTCCGCCGCGCCTGACCCCGAGTGCCGCGTGGGCCACTCGCTCCACGCAGCACTCGCTCGGGCCCAAGTCCAGCGCGGGACAGGTCACTGGGATCACTTCACCGGGGCCCCGAGTTCAAGGTGTGTCGTCGGACGCCGAGCCGCGGTCCAGACGCCGGTTGGCGTCACCCGTCGCCTCGGCGATCTTCGACAGGAACGTCGCGACGACGCGGAGTTCCTCGGGGTCGGCGGCGTGGAGCGTGGCCGCGATCTCGGCCCCGGCGAAGGAGAGGAACCGGCGGGCGCGTTCTCGCGCGGCCGGGGTCGGACGCAGGGTGACCCGGCGACGGTCGCTGCTCTCACGGCTGCGCAGGACATGACCGGCGTCCTCGAGCCGGTTCAGCAGAATCGTGGTGGCCCCGGTGGTCATGGCGATCCGCCGGGACAGTTCCGCGGGTGAGAGCGGCGTCCCCGCTTCGGCGGCCCACGTGATCTGGCCCAGCGCATGGGCGTCCGAAACGGGCAGCCGCATCCAGACGGCGAGATGCCGATGCAGTTCACCGAAGCCGACAGCCCAGTCTCGAAGCCGCTGCATCACCTCGATCTGGGCCGACGTCCAGCTCTCGGTCAGCGGGTCGACATCGGCCATGCGATCTCCTTTGCAGCAGAGTAGCTTTGCAGTAAAGCTACTCTGAAACTCTCGACAGGGGAACTCGGATGACCACTCGACATGCTGTGGTGTCCGGCGCGAGCATCGCCGGGCTCTCGGCCGCCTTCTGGCTGCGACGCGCTGGTTGGGAGGTGACCGTGCTGGAGCGGGCGACGGCGTTTCGCGATGGCGGGCAGAACGTCGACATCCGCGGCGTCGGCCACGAGGTACTCGCCAAGATGGGCCTGACCGAGGCGGTCAGAGCGCAGAACACCACCGAAACCGGCACTGTCTTCGTGGACGGCTCGGGCGAAGTGCTCGTGGAACTGCCCTCCGACGGCCCGGACGGCGCGACCGCCGAACTCGAAATCCTGCGCGGCGATCTCGCCCGCACGATCCTGCGGCAACTGCCCGAGGAGGTCGGGGTCGATTACGGCGACCCCATCGCCGCGGTCCGGGACGAGGCTGACGCAGTCACGGTGACCACGAACTCCGGACGGGTCCTGCGCGCCGATCTGCTGGTCATCGCCGAAGGAGTCCGCTCCACCACTCGTGACCTGCTTTTCGAGGGTCAGGTCGACCGCCGCGCGCTGGGCATCACCATGGTCTTCGGCACCATCCCGCGCACCGCCGACGACGACAGCCGATGGCGCTGGTACACCACCACCGGCGGACGGCAGGTCCACTTGCGGCCGGACAACCACGGCACCACGCGCGCCATCCTCGCCTGCACCGAGGCCGAAGACCCGACCCGCCTCGACCGGACCGAGGCGCTCGCCCGGATCCGCGACCGCTTTTCCGGCGTGGGCTGGGAAGCGCCCCGCATCCTGGACGGATTCGAAGGCTCCGACGACGTCTACTTCGACCACCTCACCCAGATCCGCATGCCCGCCTGGTATCGCGGGCGGGTGTGCCTGGCCGGTGACGCGGCCTGGTGCGTGACCCCGATGGGCGGCGGCGGCGCCTCGCTCGCGCTCGTCAGCGGCTACGTCCTCGCCGCCAGCCTGTCCGGCACCGGATCCAGCTCGCTCCCGACCGGCCTCGCGGCCTACGAGGCCTGGATGCGGCCGCTCGTCGACGACGTCCAGCAACTCCCCCGCTGGATCAAACCGTTCGCCTTCCCCCGGACCCGGCTCGGCCTGGCGCTGCGCAGAGCAGCCGACAAAGCACTCATGTCACCGGTACTGGCGCCCCTGACGGCGAAGTTCACCAGGATCGCCCATACCGACAGTGCGCTGCCGCCCATCGCGGCAACGGGGTCCGCGAGGTGAAGACCGCGCGGGAGATCTGCTCCGACTCACCAGAGGCCGGAGCACTTCGTTGCGCCGAAAGGGATGATCACGCCTGGCCGGGAAGCTGAGCCCAAGCCGAAAGTGGCGAACCGCTTCGGCTACGCCCCGGATTTCGGTGCGCTTGGCGAACGGTTTCCGTCCGCGCTCAATCCTGGAGACTCTGTGCGACCGAAGGCACATCCAAAACGTTCTCGTCCTCGTAGCGCGAAACACCGCCGTGTGACTTCGGGCGAATTCTGGATTCTCACTACCGAGCCACCCGGACGTGAAATTCATACCCAAAGTCGAATAGCGGAATCGACCAAGTGACTTTTCCGGTTTTTGCAACGAAGCCCCGCTGGGCCATTCGGGCGATCCTGTCCTCGTCGAGAGCGTCTCGCGTAACCGAGATGGCTTCGGCGGCGACCTCGGGCGGTAGGCCGATCGCAGACGGGGTGAGGGGTAGCGGTATGGCGCGCACCAGGTGGTGGCGGGTCGGACTGGCCGTGGTGCTCGCGGTGGCACTGGTGGCGTGGCTCGCGGACTGGGGCTTGCTCGACTG
The DNA here is from genome assembly GCF_001995215.1 of Amycolatopsis azurea DSM 43854. Classification (GTDB taxonomy): domain Bacteria; phylum Actinomycetota; class Actinomycetes; order Mycobacteriales; family Pseudonocardiaceae; genus Amycolatopsis; species Amycolatopsis azurea. The sequence continues at coordinate 4,883 of NZ_MUXN01000011.1, read as the reverse complement.
GATGCTGGCCGCCGAGCACCCCGTCCGCAATGTGCTGGAAGCGATGAGCTGGCCCGCCGGCGTCTTGGCCCTCGTCTGGGCCGTTGCGCCCACTGTCCTCAAGCGGACGCGCCCTGAAGAGGACGAGCACCCGGGTTCCCCGACCGGAGGCCTACCGCCGGTCACGACGATGTCGTCTCACCGCGGCTCGGGCACGACCGTTCAGGCAGGCCGGGACATCCGCGGCAGGACCGTCGTGAACACCGTCCCGCCGCCGCGGGACGAACCGGGGATTCCAGCCCATCCCCCGTCCGATGACACTCACCCCTCGTCCACGGCCGAGCCACCGACAATGGGCTCGCACACGGGTTCCGGTACGACGATCCAAGCGGCGAGGGACATTCGCGGCGGGGTCAGGGTCGGCGTTTTCCGCAGTATCCCGCTGCCGCGATCGGTGCGCGTCGCGATCATCATCACGGTGGTCGTGGCCCTGGTCGGCGGTGTGGTCACCGCGGTGGTGAAGTGGGTCCTGCCGGAATTCGATCCCACTTACAAGACAGAGTTCCTGATCGACTTGTCCGCGGCCGACGCGGACCCGTCCGTAGTGGCGGAGAGCCGCGATTCGCTCCTGAAGGCGATCGGGAACACGGGAGATGACGACGCCGTCGCGTTACGGACTTTCGGCGGTCAATGCGGAACCGACGGCAACACGTCCCAGCTCGTCACTTTCGGGACAGGCAACCGCGACGACCTCGGCAAGGCGATCGGCGGCGCACCGGTGACAGGTGCGGCGACGCTGGTGCGAGGCTTGATCGAGGCGGCCGAGGACTTCAGCGGACCGTTCTCCCGGGACGCCAAGCAGGTGAACAGGATCGTCGTGGTCACCCGCAACGGCGTCGACGCCTGCGACGACGACGCCGGCTACGTCCAGCGAGAGATCCGGAACCGGCTGGCGTCCTCGGGCCTCGCGGTCGAGTTCCGCTTCGTCGGATACCGGCTCGGAGACAAGGACAAGTCGAGCCTCGACCGGTTGGCGAGCAGCGCCTCCGCGGCACCTCCGGTGCTCACCCGAGACCCAGCGGAGCTCCAGGCGGCACTCGATTGGATCGCCAATGTGGAGCCTGTCCTGCGATCAGCACAAGACGTCGTCGGCATTCTCAACCCGGTCGCCAAACAGCTCAACGACGCGGCTCAGGCCGCCGTCGACGGCAGGCTCGATGTCGCGGACCGCACGCTGGCCGCGATCAAGCCCGTTTCCGCTGACGCCGAGTTCGAGAATCTCAAGAGCAGAGCGAAAACGCCCGACGCCGTCGAGGTCTCCGACCGCACAGTGGCGCTACGGGATCGCCAGAAGAACGCGGTACCCGCGGTGACTGCGCTCGTGGATCTCGCCAAGGCGGGCAAGTCGTTCACAGCCGAACTGACGGCGTTCCGTCATGACGCCGACCTGTACAACTCCGAGGTCAGTGCGTTGAACACGCTTCTGGCCAAAATGCGGGCCGCCGGGCCGGGGGGACACCGATGAAAAAGCGTGCGGTGCTGATTCCGCTGACCGCCCTGGTCGTCGTAGTAGCGTGCGCGGCGGTCTACTACTTCGTCCTTTCCGCGCCCGCGTACCGGACCGTTGTCCTGGTCGACACCTCTGCCCCGGGCAACGGTCTCGCCCAGATCGCGGATGCCGTGCGGTCGGTCGCCGGCAACAGCGGCGACTCCGACGCGCTGAGCGTACGCCGCTTCGGTGGTGAATGCGGCAGTCCCGGCGACACTTCCGAGATAGCCGACAGTCCGCGGGAAGTGGCGCAAGCCGTGAGCGCACTGTCCCCGGCGGGCAAGGCCACCATGATCGACGGTGTCATGGCCGCGATCGACGACTTCAGTGGCCTCTTGACCCGGAGCGGCAAGGTGCGGAACCGGATCGTCGTCATCACCACGTCGGGCGTCGACGCCTGCTCGAAGGACCCCGCCGGCGCGCGCAAGGCCATCGACTATCACCTGACCGAAAAGGGCTTGGAACTCGACCTCAGAGTGGTCGGTTTCCAGCTGCCCCAGGACCAACGGGACGCACTGGCCCAGTTCGCGGGCACGTCCAACGCGGCGTACGCCGACAAGATGGACGATCTGAAGGTCGTCCTCGACAAGCTCGTCGTGCCGGACTCGCCCGATGCTTCCCCGATCAGTCTCACTTCGCCGGAACCCGAACCGAGCTACGCGTTCGTGACCTCCAACCGGTTGGGGGTCGTCCGCGGGACCAAGGTGGTCGCGGAGACGTCCGGCGAGTTCACCAGCGCGAACGATGTCCGGTACTCGGTGGACGGGCATTTCGTTTTCGCGGTGACCCCGACAGGTATCGCCACCATCGACGTCCGTTCAGGCACCGCGAGAGTGATCCAGTGCGGTGGCTGCCGGGACGCCGTGGCAGCGGGCGGCGGCGTGATCAGCTGGCTGGCGGACAACGTCGTGACCACGATCGACCTCGCCGACACCACCGCCAAGCCGAAATCCGGGGTCACCGTCCTGCCCGACCGCAAAGTCGACGAAGCCAGCAACGTATATCCGCTCCGGATACTGGCAGGCAAAGACGGCAATACCCTTGTCTCCGCGCCCGACGGCGTGTCCGCGTATGGCGGAGGCGCGGAGAACCTGTACCTCGCCCGCGCCGGTGGGCAAGTGGTCCCGCTCGGCACCGCCCAAGGCAATGTCGCCATCTACGGCACGACCATCTCCCCCGACGGGCGCTCTGCGGCCTACGTCTCCGCCGGCCACGCAGGAGCCTGTCAAACCCGGTCGTCGGTCGTCTTACTCAACCTGGCCACCGGCGCTCACGAAGAAACACCTCCGGTAGGCGACCCGAAAGACGACGGGTCTGCCGTGCCCGACGTCTGGTACGACAAGGACGGTGTCCTGAACATGATCTACACCTCGTGGCGCTGCGCGTCGAGCGGTGGCCCACAGACCTCGGTCACCGTTCCCGAAGGCCACTGGCGGCTCGGGAACTCCGGCTGGACACAGCGAGACCCCGGCTCGATCGGCCACACCCGCCAGGTCGCCCCCGGTTTCCGTGCGATTCTGGTCCGCCCCGACTCACAAGCGTTCACTCAGGAACTGTTCTCAGAGGTCAAGGGCACTCGTACCAAGATCTCGGACGAGGTCATCGCCATCGCCGTACCGAGCTGACGAACACCTCCGGCGACGGAGGTGTTCGACCTGGGCTTTCGTCAACCGATGCTCTCGACGACGGCCTCCGCCACGGCCTTCATCGTGGTCCGGCGGTCCATCGCGGTGCGCTGTATCCAGCGGAAAGCGTCCGGCTCGGTGAGGCCCTGACGGCTCATCAACAGCCCCTTGGCGCGGTCGATGACCTTCCGCGTCTCGAGCCGGTCGGTGAGGCCCGCGACCTCGGACTCGAGGGCCTGGAGCTCGGCGAACCGGCTCACGGCCAGCTCGATGGCGGGCACCAGGTCGCGCTTGGCGAACGGCTTGACCAGATACGCCATCGTGCCCGCGTCCCTGGCCCGCTCGACGAGGTCGCGCTGACTGAAAGCGGTCAGGATGACGACCGGCGCGATCCGGTCGCCGGTGATCTTGGAAGCGGCCTCGATACCGTCGAGCTTGGGCATCTTGACGTCGAGAATCACCAGGTCGGGCTTCAATTCGGTGGCCAGGTTGATGGCCTGCTCGCCATCCCCGGCCTCACCGACGACCTCGTAGCCCTCTTCGCGGAGCATCTCGACGAGGTCCAGACGGATGAGGGCCTCGTCTTCGGCCACGAGCACCCGCCGCTGGGGTGCGGCGACGGCACCGTTGGCCTCGGCAGCCTGCTCGGTCACCGGGGTCCTCCTGAAGGTCGTCGGGCAGTTCGGCTCGCGGGCTGTCCGCGAACCTGAAGCCTACCGGGAACGATCCAGTCGGCGAGATGGCGTTCACCACGTCAGACGGTCGTCACACTCCCGGGCCCGGCGAAAGGCGCGGTCCCGGGATCCCGTAAAGTTCATCCGGCACCGCCCCCGTAGCCCAACTGGCAGAGGCAACGGATTCAAAACCCGTCCAGTGTGAGTTCGAATCTCACCGGGGGCACCAACAGGAACCTCACGAACAGAACCGGCGCGCTGCGCCGGGACGTCCAGGGGTTCCATGGTCTCGGAGATCCTCTCCGCCGCCTGACCGATGTCGGGCAGCTGGTCTGCTGGGAGTTTGATCGTCATTGTCGCATGCTCGCCATCGTCGTGAACCACGATCGCGAGCTGGACTGCCTCGAACAACGCTCGTATGTAGTGCTCCGGCGCCTTCGCCAGGTTCAGCGCCAGACACGGAAGCGCATCGATGAGCTGCAAGTCGTCGATGCTCATCGTCTGGGCTGTCGCCTCGTCCGCCTTGTCCAGCTCCTCAAGTTTCGACCGGAGCTTCTTCTCATCGGAGGCCAGGTCGTTGTAGCTGCCTCGCAGTGCCGTGGTGAACGGATCATCCGGGTCACCCTGCTGCGCTTGCTTGAGGATCGACGCCTGTTTCTTGGCAATCTCTGCGAGCCTCCGCTGAATGCGTTCTCGCTCGGCGTCACGTGCGACAACCTCACGATCGTCGACTCCGGCCAGATCGGCTTCGAGAACGGACCGCCGATCGGGCCCGAACACTCGATCGGCGAAGAACTTCGCGACAGCGTCCAGCAGCGTATCCTCACGGAGGTACAGCGCCTTCTCATGCTCGGTGAACCGATCCGAGCGACCTCGATTGTTGTTGCTGGGCCTGCACAAGTAGTACGCCCGCTCGTGACGCGGAACTCCGACCATCCGCCTGCCGCATCCATGAAACAGGCGCCCGCGGAACAGATAGCTCCTGACCGTGTCGGGATGCGTGTTCGGTTTCTCGGCACCACGGGAGCCCTGCTTAGAGCGTGTCTTACGTGGTGA
>NZ_MUXN01000010.1 GCF_001995215.1 Amycolatopsis azurea DSM 43854 | reverse complement strand
GCCGTAGTCGGTCAAGGGGGTCGTGAGTGGTAAGTGACGTTAGAACGACACTTACCACTCACGACATCGCTGTACCTGGAGAGAAAGCCGCAGTCCAGAGCGGTCTCCCGGCAGGAAACGGGCACCGGCGCAAGGTGGGTTTCTGCCTCGACTGTGTGGATTTCGGTGCGTTGGATGACCCGAAATCCACACGGTCCGTCGTGACCGGTCCAGTCACGACGGACCGGGCGGCCGCCGAGCGACATCCGCACCGCACCGGCAGCGCCCCCGGTGACGCGCCACATCTGCATTTCGACCCGGAACCCGGATCGCCACTCGCGACCAACCGGGGGAGTCTGCGCTCCTGCGTTGACACGGAAACTGACCGAAAAGTAACTTACTAGCGAGTCAGATCGAAGGGAGGCGACGATGCCGACCGAGGAGCGGTCCTGGTGGGGCTGGGGCACCACCGACGGCGAACTGTCCAGGGAAGAGTCCGACGCGCTGGTCGCCCGCACAGCGGGTGTCCTGCCCGGGCACGACTTCACCGATCACGCCCCGCCCGATCCCTCGCAGCTCGGCGTCCCGGCGGCACGGATCCGCCCTCCCTCGACGCTTGCCGCGTTGTGCAGCGAGGACCCCGTCGACAGGCTGTCCCACGCCCGGGGCAAGGCTTTCCGCGACGTCGTCCGCAATCTGCTCGGCAGGCTCGACCACGTGCCGGATCTGGTCGCCCGGCCGCGCACCGAACAGGACGTCGTCGACCTCCTCGACTGGTGCACGTCCTCCGGTACCCCGCTGATTCCCTACGGTGGCGGCAGTTCCGTGGTCGGCGGGATCGAGCCGCGGTTCGACGGTCCGGCGGTGTCGATGGATCTGGCGGATCTCGACACCGTGCTCGAAGTGGACACGGTCAGCCGCGCGGCCCGGATCCAGGCCGGGATCTTCGGGCCGGCGCTGGAAGACCGCCTTCGCCCGCTGGGGCTGACCCTGCGGCACTTCCCGCAGTCGTTCGCCCATTCCACGCTCGGCGGCTGGCTCGCCACCCGCGCGGGCGGGCATTTCGCCACGCTCGCCACGCATATCGACGATCTCACCGAGTCGCTGCGCGTCGTCACTCCGGCCGGGATCAGCGAATCGCGGCGCCTGCCCGGATCGGGCGCCGGCCCTTCTCCGGATCGGATGTTCCTCGGCTCGGAAGGCACGCTCGGCGTGATCACCGAAGCCTGGATGCGGCTCCAGGACCGGCCGGTCTGGCAGGTCACCGCCTCGGTCGCCTTCGAGCGGCAGGAAGACGCGGTCGCCGCCACCCGCGCGATCGCGCAGTCCGGGCTCCATCCGTCGAACTGCCGTCTCCTCGACCCGGCCGAGGCCTTCATCAACGCGGGCGCCAGCGTGGGCGGGGGACTGCTCCTGATCGGATTCGAGTCCGCCGATCATCCGGTCGACACCTGGCTGGAGCGCGCGCTCGAACTGGCCGCGGGCCACGGTGGGGTGGTGAAAGCCAGGCGCAGCAAGGATTCCCCCAGCCAGGACAGTGCTTCGACGTGGCGTTCGTCGTTCCTGCGGATGCCGTACCAGCGCGACGCCCTTGCCCGCCGGTCGCTCATCGTGGAGACCTTCGAGACCGCCTGCACCTGGGACGCCTTCGACGAGTTCCATGACGCGATCACCTCGGCGGCACGCGCCGCGATCGACGATGTGTGCGGCGGCGCCGGCGTCGTCACCTGCCGCTTCACCCACGTCTATCCCGACGGTCCCGCGCCTTACTACGGGATCTACGCCGCCGGGCGCTGGGGGAGCACGGTCGCGCAATGGGACGAGATCAAGGCCGCCGTCTCCGAGGCGATCGCGGGCCACGGCGGCACGATCACCCATCACCACGCGGTCGGGCGCGACCACCGGCCCTGGTACGACCGGCAGCGCCCCGATCCGTTCGCGGCCGCGCTCACCGCGGCCAAGTCCGCCCTCGACCCGGCCGGGATCCTCAATCCCGGGGTGCTGATCCGCTGACCGGTGCCCGGACGAGCGACGTCAGCAACGCGGTGAACCGTGAGGCCGCCAAGGACAGCGTCCGCCCTGCCATGGTCTGCACCTGGGCTTCGCGCTTGCGGAACACGGCGTTGTCGAGGAGCACGTAGGCGACCCCCTCGGCGGCCGCGTCCTCGTCGACGTCGCCCAGTCCGCCGACGAGCGCGATCCCGCCGCCGCACCGGACGAACTCGTACTTCGGGCTCAGTTCGTCGCAGACGAGCACCGGATGCGCCGTGAGGTTCTCGATCCGGGCGGCGATGTCGAACAGGTCCCGCAGGCTCTGCCCTTGCGTCGGCAGCGCGAGCGGGTGTTCGCACAGTTCGGCGAGCCCGACGGAATCGCGGCTGGTCAGCGGGTGAGCGAGCGGGACGATCGCGTACACCGGGACGACGACCGCGCTTTCGACGCGCACCCCGTGCTGCGGCCCGGTCGCGAACGTGACGGCGACATCGGCCGCGCCGTCGAGTACCCGGCGTGTCGCTTCCTCCCTGTTCACGACGTCGATGTGGAACGTGACGTCGTGGTCGCGGCGGAAGGCGGCGATCGCCTGGGGGACGACGCGGCGGGCGAACCCTTCGGAGCAGGCGACCGTGAGGGTCCGGGCGTGCAGGCCGCGGCCGGTGCGGAGTTCGTCGACGAGGACGGCCGATTCGGCCTCGCTGCGGCGGACGTGGTCGAGCAGGCGGTTCCCGGCCTCGGTCGGCACCATGCCGCGCGGATGCCGGACGAACAGCGGTACCCCGATCCCGGCTTCGAGTTTGGCGATCTGACGGCTGATCGCCGAGGGCGCCACCGTCAGCTCCGTCGACGCCTCGGACACCGAACCGGTGCGGGCGACTTCGAGGAAGTACGTCAACGCGATCGGCAGTAGTCGCATCAGGTCTCCGCAGGTTTGCCTCGATGAGAACGCGGGGCGCCGTAAACGGCAATGGTCAGTGTAAGCAAACCGCCTTACGCTCCTCAGCGACACTTGGCGAGCGAATCGGGAGACACCGTGGCAATCCCCGCAGAACTGGTCTCGAAAGCCCAGGAGCACGTCGACTCGGGGGCCTTCTTCGCCGAGCTCTCCGACCTCGTCCGGTATCCGACCGTCAGTGACCATCCGAGTGGTCGCGTTGCCATCAAGGCATACCTGGACGAGGTGCTGACCCCGGCGCTGAACGCGCTCGGCTGTACCGTCACGACGTATCCCAATCCCGACCAGGACGGTGGCCCGTTCCTGATCGGGACCCGGATCGAGTCTCCGGAGCTGCCGACGCTCCTCTGTTACGGCCACGCCGACGTCGTCGACGGGCACGAGGGCCGATGGAGCGACGGCCGGGACCCGTGGACGCTGACCGCCGACGGCGAACGCTGGTACGGCCGCGGCTCGGCGGACAACAAGGGACAGCATCTGATCAACCTGACCGCGCTCAAGCTGCTCCTCGCCGAGAAGGGGTCGCTCGGGTTCAACCTCAAGTTCCTGTTCGAGACCGGGGAGGAGATCGGCTCGCCCGGTCTCGACGAGTTCGTCGCGGCGCACCGGGAGAAACTGAGCGCCGACGTCCTCATCGCCTCCGACGGCCCGCGCCTGGACGCGGCGACGCCGACGCTGTTCCTCGGCGCGCGGGACAGCGTCCGGATCGCCCTCGACGTCGACCTCCGTCCCGACGCCTACCACTCCGGGAACTGGGGCGGGGTCCTGCGCAACCCCGCCACCACTCTCGCCGGGGCGATCGCCTGTCTCGTCGACGGGCACGGCCGCGTCCAGGTGCCCGCGCTCCTGCCGCCCGAACTCCCGGACAGCGTCCGCGCGGCGCTCGCCGGCCTCGAAATCGGGGACACACCGGGGGATCCGGCGCTGGACGAGGGCTGGGGCGACACCGGGCTGACCGCGGCCGAGCGGTTGTACGGCTGGAACACCCTCGAAGTCCTCTCGCTCGGCGCGGCCGACATCGACCGGCCGGTCAACGCCATTCCCGGCCGGGCCCGCGCGATGCTGCAACTGCGCTACGTCGCGGGCACCGACGTCGACGGTGTGGGCGAGGCGATCACGAAACACCTTGCCGCGCAAGGGTTCTCGATGGTCGACGTCACCGCTGAAGCCAGCTTCGTCGCCAGCCGGACCCCGGTCGACGACCCGTGGGTGGGCTGGGCGAAAGATGTCCTCGACGAGGTTTCCGAGCACCCGGTCGCGATCCTGCCGAGCTTCGGCGGCGGCCTGCCGAACCACGTGTTCACCGACGTCCTCGGTCTGCCGACGCTGTGGCTGCCGCATTCCTACCCCGGCTGCCTCCAGCACGCGCCCGACGAACACCTGACCGCCCCGATCGCCCGAGAGGGTGTCGTGCTCGCCATGGCGCTGTTTTACGCCCTCGGCCGGCGGGTGCGGGGGTGCCGTCCAGATTCCGGCTCTGGTTCAACGCCATCGCCCGCGCCACGGTGTCACGCGCTTCCCCGGGGCTGATCCGGGCGGTTTCGGCGAACCAGCCCGCGGTCGATCCATGCCCGAACAACTCCATCGGGCCCCGGGATTCGATCTCGGCCAGGAACTGCCCGACCTCGGCCAACGCCTGCCGTGCCAACGACAAGCGCTCGACCACGCCGTGCGCGAGCTCGCGCGCACCGGCACGCCACAGCTCTCGCGGCGGTTCGAGGATTCGTTGACTGAACACGACTCAAGAATACCAGTCATCGAACAAACGTGCGAACGCGAAAAAGTTTATCAAAACTGCTATGGTAGTGTTCGCGGCCATGTTGCGAAAGCCACTTTCGCAACCTTCAACGTTGCGAAAGTGGCTTTCGCAACGCGCGACCGACTTGCCGATCGAGGTCTGGCTGCGGATTCGCAGTCTTCCGTCCGATGTGGACGAACTCGGACGGAAGCCGCTCAGTCCCGGGGGACCCGCTCCAGCAGGACCACGGGGATCTGCCTGCCCGAGGCGGCCTCGAACTCGGCGAACTTCGGGACGAGCGCCACTTCTTTCGCCCAGAGCCGCTCGCGTTCCGCGCCCCGTGTGAGCCGGGCCAGGACCGGCACCGTCTCCGAGCCCGCTTCGACGGTGGCCCGCGGATTCGCCATCAGATTGTGGTGCCAGACCGGATGCCGCGGGCTGCCGCCATGGGTTCCGAAGACGGCCCAGTCGTCGCCGACCGGCTGGTAGAACAACGGGCTGATCCGTTCGCGTCCGGTCTTGGCCCCGAAGTGGTGCACCAGGATCAGCGGCATGCCCCGCTCGTCGAATCCGGGCATCCGGGGTGGGATGGGGCGCCCTGCGGCGAAGTCCTCTTCGCTGCTCCAGGGGACGTATCCGGCGTTCGCCCGGAACTCGGCGATGATCCGGTCGTTCCAGCTGTCTTTCGCGGTGGTCGTGGACGGGTCGGACATGGCATCCCCTTCGCTATCCGGAGCACTTGCTCCTCAACGTAGCACGGAACGGAGCAAGTGCTCCGCAAAGGAGGTAGGGTCGGCCCATGGCAGTGGCTGAACCGGAAAACGCCCCACGGCGTCGCGCCGACGCGATCCGCAACCAGGAGGCGATCGTCGAGGCCGCCACCGAAGTGCTGGCCGAGCAGGGAACCGCGGTGGACGTGCGCGAGATCGCCCGCCGCAGCGGGGTCGGCATGGGCACGCTCTACCGGCATTTCCCGAAGAAGGAAGATCTCATCCGGACGGTTCTGCGCCAGGACTTCTCGAAGTGGGCGGAATCCGCCCGGCAGGCGGCGATCGGCGCCGAAGATCCCTGGGCGGCGCTCACCGGGTTCTACGAGCAGGCTCTGACCGGCTACGCGCGTCACCGCGTGATCGTCGAGAACTTCGCGCTGACCTGGTCAGACCCTGATCTGGAGGGTATCCAGCAGCTCCGGCTCGTCATCGAAGAACTGCGTGCCGGCGCCGCGGACCTCCTGCGTCCCGGGGTGACCACCGAAGACCTGCTGCTCCTGCTGGTCTCCTTGGGCCACGCCGTCCAGCTCACCGACGAGTGCCGACCGCTGATGTGGAACCGGTTGCTGCGCATCTCCCTCGACGGCCTGCGCGCCGACCACGGTGAACCGCTTCCCGTCGCTCACAGGTCCCGTAGCAAGTAGCGCTGAAGCTTCCCGCTCGCGTTGCGTGGCAACGCCTCGATGAACCGGACGCGCCGCGGGTACTTGTACGGCGCCGCGGTCGCTTTCGCGTGATCCTGAAGCGCCTGCGCGAACCGTGGGCCCTGTTCGACGCCGGAGCGCGGTACGACGAACGCCGTCACGACCGAGCCGCGGTCCGGGTCCGGCGTGCCGATCACCGCGCATTCCTCGACATCCGGATGGGCGAGCAGGACTTCCTCGACCTCGGGCGCGGCGATGTTGTAGCCCGAGGAGATGATCATGTCGTCGCTGCGCGCGACGAACCGGAAGTAGCCGTCCGCGTCACGGACGTAGGTGTCGCCGGTGATGTTCCAGCCGTCGCGGACGTAGTCGCGCTGGCGCGGGTCTTCGAGGTACCGGCAGCCCGTGGGGCCTTGTACGGCAAGGAAACCGGGTGTTCCGTCGGGAACGGGCGAGCCGTCGATGTCGACGACGGCGGCCCGGTAGCCGGGCACGACCTTCCCGGTCGCGCCCGGTCGCGCGTCGTCGTCGGCGGCGGAGATGAAGACGTGCAGCATTTCGGTGCTGCCGAGCCCGTCGATCAGCGGCCGCCCGACGACCTCCCGGTACCGCTCGGCCACGGGAGCGGGAAGCGACTCGCCCGCCGAGACCGCGCGGCGCACTCCGGCCAGGAGCCCTCCGTCGCCTGCGTTCAGGATCGCCCGGTACGCGGTCGGGGCGGTGAAGAGGACCGTGACGCTCTTGCCCGCGACGATGGCGGAGAGTTCCGCCGGAGTGGCGCGTTCTACCAGAAGCGTCGCCGCGCCGACGTGCAAAGGAAAGATCAGCAGCCCGCCGAGGCCGAAGGTGAAGGCCAGCGGCGGCGTTCCGCAGAAGAGATCGTCCGACGTCGGCCGCACGACGTGCCTCGAGAACGTGTCGGCGATCGCGAGCAGATCGCGGTGGAAGTGCATGGTCGCCTTCGGTGATCCGGTCGTGCCGGAGGTGAAGGCGAGCAGGGCGACGTCGTCGGCCGCCGTCTCGACGTCGGCGAACGTCGCCGGATGCCGTTCCGCGCGGGCGGCGAGGTCAGTTCCGTAGGACACGACGGGCAGGTCCGGCGGGAGTTCGTTCAGCAGGCGTTCGTCGCAGACCGCGAGTGCTGGCTTCGCGCGGCCGACGATCTTGTCGAGTTCGGCCCGCCGCAGCATCGGCATGGTCGTGACGGCCACCGCGCCCGCCTTGAGCACGGCCAGCCACACCACCGCGAGCCATGGGGTGTTGGTGCCCCGCAGCAGCACCCGAGCACCGGGCACGACACCGAAATCGGTGACGAAGACGTTGGCGACACGGTTCGCGCGGGCCAGGACTTCGCCGTACGTCCACGTTTGGGTCGGGGACAGCAGGCAGGGCCTGTCCGGGCCCAGTCGCGCGATGGTTTCGTCGAGCAGCGCGGTCGCGGCGTTGAGCCGATCGGGATAGCGCAGCTCCGGCAGGTCGAACACGAGCTCAGGCCACTGCTCGGCGGGCGGCAGCCGGTCGCGGCAGAAAGGGTCGACGTGCGCGCTGGGAGAAAGCCTCATCGTCGCCGCTCCTCGGTCCGGCCTGCCCCCTCCCGCGAAGGTAGCACTTGTTACGACCGTCGAGAAGACGCGATGTCCTGCCCGTGACGACGGTGCGGGGGAGTGCATCAAACGGATCCGCGACGCGGCCGCGTCGAAGCTCAGTCCACGACGTCGGTGACCGCGCGGCGCAGGGTCGCGCGCACCGTTTCCGCGTCGTCGAGGTTCCCGCCGTGCAGCGCGCCGTCGCGGAGCAGGACGAGCGTGCGGGCGGCGTGGTCGGGATCGTCATGACCCGCGTCGCGCGATAGGTCGCGAAGGACGCCGAAGAACCAGTCCCGGTGGTCGTCGATGACCTGGCGGACCTGGTGTGCGGGATCGGGGTATTCGGCGGCGGCGTTGAGGAACTGGCAGCCGCGGAAGTCGTCGTCGAGCGTCCGGTCACCGATGATGCCCAGCGCGGCCAGCAGTGCTTCGCGCGCGGGTTTCCCACTGGTCACCGCACCCACGCCCGCGCGGATCCGCTCGCTCGTCGTGCTCAGGTACGCGGCGACGAGGTCGTCCTTGGTGGGGTAGTGGCGGTAGAAGGTCGCCCTGGTCACGGCCGCTTCGGAGACCAGGCGTTCCACGCCGACGGCATGGATGCCCTCCGCGTAGAACAGCCGTGACGCTGTCTCGAGCAGCCGGACCTTCGGGTGGACGTCCCTGTCGACAGTCGGCATCTCTCAACTCTAGAGAAAGAACGGTCATTCCACCAGGTCACCTTCGTCACGTTGCGGAAGAGGTTCCGGAGGAGCATTGTTCAGGCAGAAAGACCGATCGTTCTCCCTGACTCCGAAGGAACCATCATGAGCAACCAGAAGCCCACCATCGTCCTGGTCCACGGTGCTTTCGCCGACTCGTCCAGCTGGAACGGCGTCGTCCCGAAGCTGCGTGAGCAGGGCTACCGGGTGCTGGCGGCGTCGAACCCGCTGCGCGGGATCGAGTCCGACGCGGACTACGTCGCCGACGTCGTCAACGGAGTGGACGGCCCCGTGGTGCTGGCCGGGCACTCCTACGGCGGTGTGGTGATCAGCCGCGCGGCCACCACCGCGCCGAACGTCAAGGCGCTCGTCTACATCGCCGCTTTCCAGCCGGAAGCGGGGGAGAGCGTGTTCGAGCTGTCCGGCAAGTTCGAGGGAAGCAAGCTGGGCCCGGACACCACGAACGTCCTGGCTTCGCAGGGCGAGTTGTCGATCAAGCCCGAGAACTTCTCGGACGTGTTCGCGGCCGACGTCCCCGCGGAGACCGCCGACGTCATGGCCGTCACCCAGCGCCCGGTCACCGAACGCGCGCTCGCCACCCCGTTCGACGGCGAGCCGGCGTGGAAGAACGTGCCGTCCTGGGCGCTGATCGCCGAGCAGGACCACGCGATCCCCGCCGCCGCGCAGGCGTTCATGTCCGAGCGTGCCGGTTCGGAGGTCACCAGGATCGACGCCTCGCACGCGGTGTCGGTCTCGCGGCCGGACTTCGTCGCGGAGGTCATCCTCGCGGCCGCCGCCAAGGTCGCCTGACCCCGGCGGCCCGACCAGGCCGCTTGACAGGTGAAACCTTCCCCGGAGAGACTGCAAAAGCGTTTTTTCAGTCTCTCCGGGGAGAACCACGTGAAGGTCTTGGTGCTGGATTCGAGCCCGCGTCGTGAGGGCAATTCCTGGGCACTCGCCCAGGCGCTGGGCAAAGGGGCGGAGGAAGCCGGGCACACGGTCGGCTTCGTCCGCCTCTCCGATTTCGTCGAGTCGCCGTTGGGGGACTGTCGCGAATGCCGGCTGGCCGACGGGGCTTGCGGGATCGCGGACGACTACGAGCGGCTGCTGTTCGACCACGTGCTCCCGGCGGACGCGATCGTCTACGCGACACCGCTGCACTGGTACGGCATGACCGGCCGGCTCAAGTCGTTCTTCGACCGGTTCTTCTGCTACACCTCCGGCAGTTCGCCGCACACCGCCGAGGTCGTGCCGGGGCTGATGAACAAACGCGCCGCCGTGCTGATCTCCTGCGAGGAGAGCTACCGCGGCGCGACACTCGGGCTCGAAGCCCAGTTCCAGGAACTCACCCGCTACCTGCGCCAGGACCTCGCCGGGATCGTCGTCGGCGTCGGCAACAGCCGGGGCGAGGTGGAACGCGATCCCGCGCGGCCACTGGAGGCGGCGGCGGACCTCGGCCGTAGGCTGGGCGACGCCCACGTCACCGACTATCGGCTGGACACCGACCGGCCGAACCGCGTTTGGGGACCGCCCGTGGAGGTCTGATTGTCGCCGACCATCCGTGACGTCGCGGCCGCCGCGGGGGTTTCGATCACCACCGTCTCCCACGTGCTCAGCGGGCAGGGGAGGATTTCGGAGGAGACGCGGCAGCGCGTCGCGCGGGCGGCGGCCGACCTCGGCTACCAGGCCAGCGTGCACGCTCAGCAACTGGTCACCCGGCGCTCTCGCACCCTGGCGATCCAGCTCGCGAACTCGGTCGACGCGAGCAGTGCCTGCGCGCTCGTGCCCAACTCGGACTACTTCCTCGAAGTCCTCAACGGGGCCGCCGAGGCAGCGTCGAAACGGTCGTACGCCCTGCTGCTGGCCCCGACGGACGCGGACCTCGACCGGCTCAACGCGTTCGCCGTCGACGGCGCCATCCTGGTGGATCCTCGTGGGGACGAGCCGTTCTTCGCTTCGGGCTGGTGCCGTGACCGGCCGCTGGTGACCGTCGGACGCGCGATGGCGGCGCCGTGCCCGGTGCCGGTCGTCGTCGACAACGACCTCGTCGCGGCCGCCCGGCTGATGCTGGATCACTTGGCGGACAACGGGTACGTGCGACCGGCGATGATCACCACCGACACCGGCCGCTCCTACGCGGCGGACCTGGTCGCGGGATACACCGGCTGGGCCGAGGACCGGGGACTGGAGCCGGTGGTGGTCGAGATCGACGAACCGCCGACCACCGAAGGCACGGCCGAGGCGCTGGGCAGGCTCCTCGACCGGCCGGTGTGCCCGGACGCCGTGTTCACGACGTCGGAGAACCTCGCGTTGGGCGTGCTGCACGAGGCCCGGCGGCGGAAGCTCGCGGTGCCCACCGCGCTCGGGATCTGCAGCGCCGTCGACAGCGGCTCGCTCCGGCTCACCTCACCGCAGGTGACCGGCATGTTCGTGCACCCACGCGAGGTGGGTGGCCGCGCCGCCACGGCGTTGATGGACCTCGTCGAGGGCGTCGCCCCGGGCGGCGAGCAGCGCCGGATCGAAGTTCCGGTGCGGCTGAACGCGCGCGAATCCACCGCTCGCTAAGGCGTGTCTTCGGCCTTCGCGTACCTGGTGAGGACCACCCCGCCGGGAAACGTCCGCGTCTCCACCAGGTTCAGGTTCACCCGGCTGTCGAGCGTGGTGAAGAACGGCGCGCCGCCGCCCACCAGGACCGGATGGGTGACGATCTCGTACTCGTCGACCAGCCCGGCCCGCATGGCCGCCGCACCCAGCTTCGGACCACCGACCCTCATCGGCCCGCCCTCCCCGGCCTTGAGCCGGGTGATCTCGGCGACCGCGTCACCGGTCACCACCCGGGTGTTCCAGTCGACCTCGTCGAGCGTCTTGGAGGTGAACACCACCTTCGGCGTGTCCCGCCAGTTCCGCGCGAACTCGATCTCCGCCGCGTTGGCGCCCGGCTGCTGGTCACCGGTCGGCCAGTAGGAACTCATCGTCTCCCACAGCCCGCGTCCGTATAGGAACAGCGTGATCCCCTGCTCCTGCTCGAGCCACCACTGGAACAGCTCGTCACTCGGCTCGCTCCAGCCGAGATCGCCGTCGACCGAGGAGATGTAGCCGTCCAGGCTCAGGTTCATTCCGAAGATCAGTTTCCGCATGGCGCCATCCTTCACGAAGTCCGGCATTCCGCGACAGGTGCGCCCCCGCCGTCGTCACCGGTGGTCGCGATGAAGCCGAACGTGGTTATCCCGCCCGCGGGCAGCACCGCGTTCCAGTCCACTTCGGACACTCGTACGCGGTCGCCGTCCTGCGCCAGGGAACCGTTCCACAGGTTCGCGATCCGGGTTCCGGGCGGCAGGGTCCAGCTGACCTCCCAGCCGGTGAGGCGGGTGTCCTTCGCGTTCCGTACTGATACACGGATCTCCGAGCCGCCGGGCCAGCGGCTGGCGACCTCGTAACGCGCTTCGCACGCCGGTTTCGGGGCGGTGGGCGGGGTCGGCGCCGCCACGGGAGCGGGCGGGTCGTCGTCGAACAGAAGGATCCCCGCCAGCACGCCTCCCGCCACCACGACGCCACCCGCGATGCCGAACGGCAGCCTCGAACGGCGAGTGGGCGCGGGAAGCCGTTTCGTGCCGGACAGGATCGCCGGGCGGCCGTCGGCGACGGCGGCGAGCATCCGTTCGGCCTCGGCCATGTCCGGCCGTTCCCCGGGATCGCGCCGGAGCAGCCGCAGCAGGACGTCCGTGAGCGGGCCGGTCGTTCGCGGCGCGGTGATCTCGCCGCGGGCGACCCGTTTGAGGAGCGCGATCTGGTTGCCGTCGGTGCCGAACGGCGGTGCGCCCTCCAGCGCCGTGTAGAGCGTGGCACCGAGGGAGAACACGTCCGACGGATAGCCGGGATCCTCGCCGTCCGCGACCTCGGGGGAGAGGAACGCCGGAGTGCCGACGACGAGGCCGCCGCCGGTCATGGTGCCTTCGCCCGTGGCGTGGGACAGGCCGAAATCGGCGATCTTCGCCTCGCCGTCCCCGGTGATCAGGACGTTGTTGGGCGTGACGTCCCGGTGCAGGATGCCGTCCTCGTGGGCCGCCGCCAGCGCCGACGCGATCTGCGCGCCGAGCTCCGCCACCCGGCCGGCGGGGAGCGGGCCGTCGTCCGCGAGGAGGTCCGTCAGCGGCCGCGACGGCAGGAACTCCATGACCAGGAACGGGGTTCCGTCCTGTTCGGCGACGTCGTACACGGTGACGGCGTGCGGATGCTTGAGCCGCGCGGCGACCCGGGCCTCCCGCATCGCGCGCACGATCGACCGGAACGGGGCGTCGTCCGACGAGTTGTCCGGCAGCAGCTGCTTGACCGCGACCGTGCGGTCGAGCCGCTCGTCCCGCGCCCGCCACACCACGCCCATCGCGCCCCGGCCGACCTTGCGCTCCAGCCGGTACCGCCCGGCAATGATGGCATCCCGGTTCACGGCGCAACTCTATCCGCTAGGGGAGCGGAACCTCCTCGACCGGCGCGCCGGCCGCCGCGAGCCAGGCCTCGGCGAGCAACCGGTGACCGAGCGGGCTGGGGTGGACACCGTCCGGGGCCAGCGTCGCCGCCCCGTGTTCGGCCGCCGCGCGCGGCATGAACAGATCCGCGCGGATCAGCCGCGCGCCGAATTCGGTGGCCACGTCGATCGCGGCTTCGATCCGGGGAGCCAGATCGCCTTCCCATTCTCGCTGTTCCGGCTCCACCGGCAGCAGGAACGGTGTGATCACGTACAACTCGGCCGGGAGATGCTGCCGCGCACTCGCCAGCAACCGGGTGTAGGCGGCGCGGAACTTCCCGATCGGGCTCGGCAGGCCGCGGTCGAAGGTCCGCCAGGTGTCGTTGATGCCGATCTTCACGGTCAGCGCCGTCGGGCGCGCCGCGAGGACGTCGGTGGTCCAGCGGGCTTCCAGGTCGTAGATCCGGTTGCCGTTGACGCCCCGGTTGAGCACCTCCGGCCCGTCGCCGAGGAGGTCCGCGATCCGGCGGACGTAGCCCTTGCCCAAGGACGCCGGATCGGCGCGGTCGCGGCTGGAGTCGGTGATCGAATCGCCGGCGAACAGCAGCCTGTCGGCTTCGGTGAACTTCACGCGCCCGCCTCGATCAGCTTGCGCAGGGAGTCCGCCTCGCCGGGGATCAGGTCCGGATCGTTGTCCGGGACGAACTCCAGTAGCGCGTCGAGCGGCCGCCCGGCCTTCGCGAGCAGCCCGAACGCCGCCGTCCACAGCTCCGTCCTGGCGGTCAGCGGATGCCGTTCGTTGCTGGGCCACCACGAGAACACGTGTACCGCGCGCACCTGGTCGAGGACCAGCTCCAGCCCCGCCAGCGCCTGCTCGTCCGGCAGATCCTGCGGGGGCTGCCAGTAGGTGCCGAGGTTGTCGCGGCCGACCTCGTCGAGCAGCCGGACGGTCGATTCGGCGGTGTCGGTCAGGGTCCCGCCGTGGAACTCCAGCGCGACCTCCAGTCCATGTTCGTTCGCGACGTCGGCGGCTTCGCGGAGACCGGCGACGACCTGCTCACGCTCGTAGGAGTCGACGTCCTCGGAGCCCGCCTTGCCCGCCCACACCCGGATCCGCGACGCGCCGAGCCGGACCGCGGTGGCGGCGATCTCGCCGAACTTCCCGGATTCCACCGGGGTGGCACGGAAGTAGGACCCGTAGGAATCGCAAGTCAGCCCGTGCCGTGCCATGGCTTCGAACGCACGCTCGGCCGCCCAGTCGTCGCCGGGGCGCACATGGACGTCGGCGCCCCACTCGATCACTTGCAGCCCGGCTTCCTCGGCACGGCGGGCGACCTCGTCGGCGTCCAGCCGCCGCAGCGTCACCGAACACAGTCCCGGGCGGATCATTTCCCCTCCAAGGGTCGAGTACTTTCCCGCAGCACGACCTCGCCGGTGACCGGTTTGACGCGGGGGTCGCTCGCGCGGTCGGCGAGCACGAAGTCGAGGGCCTGTTCGCCCATCGTCTCGATCGGGACGCGCACGGTGGACAGCGAAGGCCTTATGTCGCGCAACGTGATGATGTCGTCGAAGCCCGCGATCGCGATGTGCTCCGGCACGTCGAGGCCGTGGTCGCGGCAGGCGGCCATCGCGCCGACGGCCATCACGTCGTTGACCGCGAAGACACAGCCCCGGAAGCCGCCTTCCAGCGCTCGCACCATCGCCGCGTAGCCGCCGTCGCGGGTGAACTCCGCGTGCAGGACGTGGTTCGCGGGCAGGGAGACGCCGTGGCGGGCGAGGCCGTCGCGGAAACCGAGGACGCGATCGCGTGAGGTCAGCAGTCCGGGTGGCCCGGCGAGCACGAGGAAGTCGCGATGCCCGATCCCGGCGAGTCGTCCGGCCAGCGCCGCCGCCCCTGGCCCGTTTTCGAGCATGACGGTGTCGAAGGGCAGCTTCCGCTGTCCGATCACGACGACCCGGCCGTCGGCGGCCTCGAACGCCTTGAGTTCCTTGGTCAGATTCCGTTGCAGGGCGCTGTCCTCGTTGCGCGACCCGGCCAGGATGACCGCCCGCGCCCGTTGCCCGCGCAATGTCGTGACGTACTCGAGTTCCTTCTCCGGACGGTTTTCCGTGCTCGCGATGGTGACCGTCAGCCCGTGCCGGGCGGCCACGCGCATGACCCCGGAGGCGATCGAGGAGAAATACGGGTCGACGATGTCGTGGACCAGCAGCCCGACGACGTTGCCGCGGCCGCGGGCCATCGCCTGCGCGGGCACGTTCGCCGTGTACTGCAACCGTTCCGCGGCCTGGAGCACCGATTCCCGCAGCGTCCCGCTGACCTGTCTGGTCCCGCCGTTGAGCGCTCTCGACGCCGTCGCGAGCGACACTCCCGCCTCACGGGCGACGTCGGCCAGGGTGGCCGAACCCGCGGCGCGCTGCGGCATGGTTCCTCCTCGGTGGTGCGGTGGGCTCACGCCGGCGTGGGCTGACGCCGGCGTGAGCCCGGCTCTGTTGTCGACCGCCTGGCTACGGAGCGGCGGGGCCGACGTCCGCGGTGGTGAGCGGCCGGTTCGCGATGGCGGCCGTCGAGTACTCGTCGGCGCCGACGTCACGCAGGCTGCCGCGGGCCTGACCGTCGATGTCGAGCGTGACCGGTGCGGGCGACAGGGTCGCCGCGTCGATCGCGGGGCTGCCCGCGGCGAGCCGCGAGACGCCGTCGGTGCCCTGCACGAGCTTCGGGTCCACCCGCTGGAAGGTGCCGGCCGGGATGTTCCCGTTCCCGCCCGAACCCCACAGGATGTTGCCGGACCAGGTGAAGTTGCCCGTGGTGCTCATCGCGACCAGGTCGCCGTTGCCGCCGACGAAGAGGTTGTCCGAGATTGTGCAGTCGCGCGGTTCGATCGTCCGTTTGGTCTCGCCGGAGAGTGTGCTGCTGTTGTTCAGCAGCGTGTTGTGCGCGATCAGCACGCGGTCCGCCGCGTCGTTGCCGCGCCGCGATTCCTTCGATTCGCCCGGGAAGTGGTCCCGGACGGAGCCGCTGCCGACGACCAGCGCGTTGCTGGACAGTCCGGCGACGTAGTTGTTGAGGATCTTGTGGTCGTTGCCGTAGATCCGGATGCCTTCCTTGCCGCCGAGGATGAAGTTGGATTCGACGACGGTCTTGTTCCCGTGGCGCAGGACGATGCCGCCCAGGCTGTTCCGGATGGTGTTGTTGCGGATGAAGTTGCCCGACGACTTGACCGAGATCGCCTCCGGGTCGCCGTTGGCGCGTTCGAACAGGTTGTACTCCACCGTGGCGCCGGCGGTGCTCAGCGCGCGCGGGCTGACGCCGAGCCGGATCGGCTCGCCGCCGTTGTCGCCGGCGAAGGTGTGGTCGGAGAAGTAGTTCCGCAGGACGTGGACGCCCACCGCCATCTTGTCTTCGTCCGCACCCTCGATGCAGAGCATGACGCCGAGCGTCGTCTTGTGGTGGAAGTGGTTGCGGTCGATCTTGCTGTAGTCGGCGCGGACCATCACCCAGTGCAGGTCCGTGATGTCGGCGAACTGGAGATCGTTGCGGGTCAGGCGGATCCGGGAACAGTTCGGCGGGATCTCCAGCGTGGTGCTCTGCCGGAGATTGAATCCGCTGATCGTGACGCCGGTCGAGTCGTCGAAGACGAAGCTCTGCTCACCGTTCAGGGTCACCCCGCCGGTGGACTGGGCGACGATGGTGATCGGCTGGTCCTTGGTGCCGCGCCTGCCCTTGATGCTGATCGGCTTGCCCGTGGGCACGGTGTAGGTGCCGTTGTTCAGGGTGATGACGGCACCGGCGGTGGCCGAGTTGATGGCGTTCTGCAGTTCGGTCAGCGAGCTGACGTTCAGCGCGCACAGCCCTTGCGGCTTGGCCGACGCCGTTCCGGCGGTGACCCAGGGGACGGTGACCAGCGCGGCGCCGAGAGTGGCGCCGGTGAGGAACCTTCTGCGATCCATGATGCCTCCGAGCTCAATCGGTGGGGAGGGTTTCCGCGGCGGCGGGGCTGGTGAGGAACAACTCGATCACCGGGACCGGGGTGTCCGGTTTCCGGATGGGGAGCTTGAGGGTGAGCGTGCCTTCCGGCTGCCCGCCCATCTGGGTGTTCTGCGCGGTCTGCCCGGGATCCGTGTGCACCACCCGGATTTCCGAGGCGTCGTCGAGCAACTGGGCGTAGCGCACCCGTCCGGCGAGCCCGGGCAGGTGGACGTGGTTCATCGGCCAGCTGAAGAGATGCAGGTAGAGCCGGTCCCCGCGCTGGGTGTAGCGGCCGTCGGCGGGCGCGGTGAATTCGGCGGGACCGCAACCGCGGACGGAGCGTTCGTGCCGGTCCATCCAGCGGCCGAGCTCGGCGAGCACTTCGAGCGCCCGCGGGTCGATCTCGCCCCGGCCGTTCGGCCCGACGTTGAGCAGCAGGTTCCCGTCCTTGGACACGCCGTCGACCAGCATCCGGATGAGCAGTTCGGGGCTCTTGTAGTCGAGGTTGTCGCGGTCGTAACCCCAGCTGCCGTTGAGGGTCTGGCACGCCTCCCACACCACCGGGACGCCGTCGCGGGTCATCGGCCCGGACGGCTGGTACTGCTCCGGGGTGATGAAGTCGCCGGGGACGCCGGTGCGGTCGTTGACCAGGATGCCGGGCTGGAGTTCGCGGACCAGCTTGAGCAGACCGGGGGAGTCCCAGTCGTCCGGGCCCTTGCCGCCCCACCATTCCTTGCGGCCCTTGTAGGAGAAGTCGAAGAACAGGTAGTCGATCGTGCCGAAGCGGGTGAGCAGCTCGCGGACCTGGCCGTGCAGGTACAGCTGGTACTCGGCGATGTCGGCGTACTGGTGCGCCGCGATGTACTCCTGGTCGTCGCGGCGGGGGTGGGTGCCGTCGACGGGGAACGCGGGGTGGTGCCAGTCGATCAGCGAGTGGTAGAAGCCGACCTTCAAACCTTCTTCGCGGCACGCGTCGACGAACGGTTCGAGCAGATCCTCGCCGTAGGGGGTGTTCGTCACCTTGAAGTCGGTGAGATCGCTGTCCCACAGGCAGAAACCGTCGTGGTGCTTGGTGGTGAGCACGACGTAGGTCATGCCCGCGTCCTTCGCGGCCCGCGCCCAGGAACGCGGGTCGTACTTGTCCGGTTCGAAGTGGTCGAAGTAGACCCGGTACTGCTCGTCGGTCAGCTTTTCGCGGTTCTGCACCCATTCGTGCCGGGCGGCCAGGGAATACAGTCCCCAGTGGACGAACATCCCGAACCGGTCGTGGGTGAACCAGGCGGTGGAACTCACTTCAGGATCGCTCCTTGGAAAATGGTGGGTCAGCCCTTCAGCGCGCCCGAGGCCAGGCCGCGGACGAACGAACGCTGGAAGAACAGGAACGCGGCGACCGAGGGCAGCAGCGCCAGCAGCGACGCCGCCATGATCACGCCGGGCGTCACGTCCGCGTCGATGCGCAGAGTGCGCAGGGCCAGCGGCAGCGTGTAGGTCGAGGCGTCGGACGAGACCAGCATCGGCAGCAGGTACTGATCCCAGATCATCGTGAAGCCGAAGACACCGATCACGCCGAGCGCGGGCTTGCACATCGGCAGGATGATCTGCGCGAAGATCCGCAGGTCCCCGGCGCCGTCGATGCGGGCCGCCTCTTCGAGTTCGCGGGGGACGTCCTTCATGAACTCGGTCATCACCAGGATCGAGAACGCCCACGCGCCGAGCGGCACGATCATCCCGGCGAGGCTGCCGATCAGGTTGAGGTGCACCACGGGAAGGTCGGACAGGATCAGCGACAGCGGGATCGCGAGGATCTCCTCCGGCAGCATCAGCGTCGCCAGGATCGCGACCAGCACGAAGGTCATGAAGCGGAACTTCTTGCGTGCCAGCGCGTATCCGGCCAGCACCGAGATGACGACCTGCAGCAGCAGGCCGAAACCGACCACCAGGAAGGAGTTCAGCAGGTACAGCCCGACGCCGTGGTCGAACGCGATGCCGAAGTTGCCCAGGGTGGGCTTCGACGGGACGACGCTCAGCGCCGTCGGGTCGGACACGTCGCTGAACGCGCTGACCAGCAGCGCCAGCAGCGGGCCGGCGAACACCGCCAGCACCAGGGCGTACACGGCGTACTTCAGGATCCGTCCGCCCGGCGACTTGACGGCGTCGAGGCCGAGTGCCGAATCGTTGGCCGCGGTCATGCGTCTCGCCTCCGTCGGAGCACCTGGACGAACAGCGTCAGCACGAGCGTCGCGAGGAACAGCAGGACCGCTCCCGCCGCGCCGACGCCCAGCCGGTTCTGTTCCAGGCCGAGTTTGTAGATCAGGGTCATCGCCACCTCGGTCGAGCCGTTCGGCCCGCCGTTGGTCAGCAGGAACACCTCGGTGAACACCCGCAGGCCGCGGATCGCCGCGAGGACGAACAGGATCGAGAACACCGACCGCAGACCCGGCAGCGTCACGTGGAGGATCTTGCGCCAGCGCGAGGCACCGTCCACAGTGGCCGCTTCGTAGAGCCCGCGGTCGATCCCGGCCAGGCCCGCGAGGAAGATCATCATGTCGTATGGCGCGCCGCGCCAGATGCCGGTGACGATGACCGAGACCATCGACGTGTCGGGATCGTTGATGAAGCCCGACGGGCCCAGCCCGACCAGGCCGAGGATGGAGTTCAGCATCCCGTCCCCGGTCGGGTGGTACATGATCCGCCAGAGTTCGGCGACCACCGCGATCGGCACGACCACCGGCAGGAACGCCGCCGACCGCAGGAACTTCAGCCGCTTGCTCTGGCCCTCCATCAGCAGGGCGAGCGCGAGGCCGATGACCATCGACCCGACCGTCTGGCCGATCGCGATCACGACGGTGTGCCAGATCGCGGAGTGGAACGCCTCGTCACCGAGGACGGTGCTGTAGTTCTCCCCGCCGACCCACTGGTTGCCCAGGTACGGCTGGACGTCCTGGAAGGACATCGTCACCGCGGTGATCATCGGGATGAACTTGAAGTACACGAACAGGATCAGGGCGGGGGCCAGGAACAGCCACGGCGTCCACCACTTCCCGTCGCGGTCGCTGCGCCTGCGGGCCTTCGGCGCGGGCGTCCGCTCGACGGCGGGACGGTCCGCGCCGACGGCCGCCGGCTTGGCGTGATCTACGGTCATGACGCGCTGATCCCCTGTTGCTGCAAGGTCGCGGTGAGCTTCGTGTCGAGTTTGGACAGTTCCGCCTTGGTGTCGAGCTTGCAGTCGGCGACGAGTGCGCTGACGGTGTCGGCGGTGTCCTGGCGGACCGGCGTCCAGTTCGGGATGGACGGCGCGTAGTGGCCGGACTTGGCGTAGATGTCGGCGTAGGTCTTCCAGCGCGGGTCCGGGCGGACCTGGGCGATGTCGACGTTCTTGTTCACCGGCAGCTGCACGATGAAGGCCGAGTCGCCTTCCATGCCGATCTTCTGGCCGTCGGCCGAGATCGCGAAGTCACCGAAGGCGTCCTGCCCGGCCTGGTTCGGCGAACCGGCCATCATGTAGATCGACAGGCCCTCGGCGAGGACGTCCGCGTTCTTGGTGCCCTGCGGCATCGGGACGACCTCGTACTTGTCCTTGCCGAGCGACTTGTCGAAGCGCGGCAACAGGTACGGGCCGACGACGTACATCCCGGCCTTGCCCGCTTCGAAGGTCTCGTTGGTCGCCGGGGTCGGCATGGTGACCGAACCGGGCTGGATCACGTTGTCCTTGCAGCCGAGGTCGCGGAACCACTGCACCGCCGCCACGGATTCGGGCGTGCTCATCGACGGCTTGTACTTGCCGCCACCGGCTTCGGTGATGAAGTCGCCGCCACCGGCCCACAGGAAGTTGGAGAAGTACCAGGAGGCGTAACCCCGCTTGGTCGACAGCGTCGCGGTCAGTCCCGCGGTGTCGTTCTTCCCGTTGCCGTCGGGGTCGCCGGTGGTGAAGGCCTTGGCGAGGTCGGCCAGCTCGGCCCAGTTCTGCGGGACGCTCTTGCCGAGCTTCTCGCGCCAGTCCTTGCGGATCAGCAGCGCCGAAGCCTGTGCGCTGTAAGGCAGGCCGTACAGCTTGCCGTCCGGCATCTGGTTCGACTTCAGCGCCTGCTCGGTGAGTTCCGAGGCGTGCTTGATCTTGCCCTGTTCGATCTCGCGCACGAGACCCTGGCTCTTCAGCGTGCCGACCTGCGTGACGTCGTTCATCACGATGTCCGGCAGGTCGCGCTGGGCGGCGCGCTGCGCGAGCTTCGTCTCGAAGTCGTCGAAGATCGCGGTGACCTGCACCTTGAATCCCGTGGCCTTCTCGAAGGCTTCCGCGAGCCGCTTGGTGGCCTGCTCACCGGCGCCGCCGGGCGTCGTCCGGGTCCACAGTTCCAAGGGTGCCTTGGTGTCCTGCGCGACGTTCGTTCCGGCGGGACCTGCCGAGCAGCCCGAAAGGACCAGCGCTGAGACAGTGAGTCCCACGCCGATCCACCGCGATTTCCGCATCGCTTCTCCTGTTCACTGTGGACCACGCTGTCTACTCCGGAGGGGACGGTAAGCGCTTTCCCGTAGTCCGGTCAATGGTCCGATGATTACGAATTTCAATCGGCAGGGTTTGCCTCTGCGTGGGACTCGCCGCGCGTGGACCGGGTCAGGCATCCGATGTATGGTCGCCGACGGAGGTAGGGATGACCGAGCTGCAACACCGCCCGACAGCGCTTCTCGTGATGGAGGAACGCCGCCGCGACGACGTTTACCCCGAGGCGGTGCTGAAGGAGATCGGAACGCTGGTCGACCTGCGTGAGCCGCTCACGCGGGAGCGGCTGGCGGAGGATCCGTCGGCCCTGGTAGGCGTCGAAATCCTGCTGTCCGGCTGGGGTGCCCCGGTGCTGGACTCCGTCCTCTTGGGACACGCGCCGGACCTGTGCGCCGTGCTCGTGGCCGCCGGCTCGGTGCGGCCGCTGACCACCCCCGAGTTCTGGGCGCGCGAGCTGCCGATCGTGTCCGCCGCGGCCGCGAACGCCGTCCCGGTCGCCGAGTTCACCCTGGCCCAGGTCCTTTTGGGACTGAAGCAGGTGCACCGGATCTCCCGCGAGATCCGCGAGCGGAAGGCCTACCCGCCGGATCCGAGGGTCGCCGGAGCGTACCGGTCCCGGGTCGGCCTGCTCGGCCTGGGCGAGATCGGTGCTCTCGTCGCGTCGCATTTGCGCGGTTTCGACGTGGAAGTCCTGGCGAGCGACCCCGTCGTCGACGCGGCTACCGCCGAGAGCCTGGGTGTGCGGCTGGTGGGGCTCGACGAGCTGTTCGCCACCTGTCCCGTGGTCAGCCTGCACGCGCCGCTGCTCCCCGAGACCGAAGGCCTGGTGAACGGCGAGCTGGTGGCCAGGATGGGAATCGGCGCGACCCTGATCAACACCGCCCGCGGCGCCGTGGTCGACGAGCCGTCGGTGATCCCCGTGCTGACCGAGCGCCCGGATCTCACGGCGATCCTGGACGTCACCTGGCCGGAACCGCCGGAACCGGACTCGCCGCTCTACACGCTGCCGAACGTGGTGCTCACCCCGCATCTGGCCGGCGCGCTGGGCGCCGAGCGTGCGCGGATGGGCGAGCTGGTGGCGGCGGAGCTGCGGCGGTTCGTGCTCGGGGAGCCGCTCCGGTACGCCGTCGCGCCGGACCGGGCCCACCTGCGGGCCTAACCTGACGGGGTGACCCTCGCCTTTCGAGAGACCGGCCCCCGGACCGGGGTCCCCGTGGTCCTGCTGCACGCCCTCGGCAGCAAATCCGGCACTTGGGACGCTTTCGCGTCCCGGCTGGACCGCCGTGTCCTTGCCGTCGACCTGCCGGGACACGGCGACAGCGCTCACGCGGAGAAGTACTCACTCGAGACGATGGCCGACGCCGTCGCCGAACTCCTCGACGACGAGGTGGATCTCGTCGGGCATTCGATGGGCGGCCGGGTCGCCGTGCTGCTCGCCCAGCGCCTGCCCGGACGCGTGCGGCGGCTGGTCGTCGAGGACACCCCGCCGCCTCCTCTCGTGTCTTCGGAGCCGTTGGCGCCCGCGCAGGAGCCGTCCGAGCCGCTGCCGTTCGACTGGCGGCTGATCGACCCGATCATGGCCGAACTCCGCACGCCCGACCCCGGCTGGTGGGAGCGGCTCGCCGCGATCACCGCGCCGACCCTGCTGGTCGGCGGTGGGCCGTCGAGTCACGTCACGCTCGAATCGCTGGAGCGGATGCGGGGGCTGATCCCGGACTGCCGTCTGGTGACCGTCGAGGATGCGGGACATCGGGTGCACTCCGCCAGACCGGAGGAGTTCGCGGCGGTGGTGGGGGAGTTCCTCGGCCCGGCGTAGGCGCCGCCTGGACGTCCCCGATGTCGCATCAGGGACGCTCAGCGTCTCGAATGCGACATTGGGAAACCGGCGTGTATAACGTCCTATACCGCTCGGCTTCGGCGAGTCGGGCGGGGATGGCGTTGTGAAAGCCACTTTCGCAACGTTGAAGGTTGCGAAAGTGGCTTTCCCGTCATGCCTCCACTGTCGTCGAGGGGCGGCCGGAGGTGTTGCCGCGAAACGGCGACGGTCACCAGTTCCGTACCGCTGACGCGCGGCCCGGTCCGGCCCGGCGCGGGGTCAGGGTGACGGTGAAGGGCGTCATCTCAGTGGTGTCCACTTTGGACGGGGACGACGAAGCTGACCGTCTTCTCGTCGAGGATCTTGTGCGTCGGGTCGGCCAGGCCGATCCACACCTTGTGCGGACCCGCCGGCAGTGACTGGATGATGAGCGGCTCTCCGCTGCCGTCCGCCCAGTGCCAGGCGGCGTCGTCGACGGTCACGTGGATGTGGCCGATCCGGGGCGAGACGTCGAGGGCGGCCGGGCCGTACACCGGCACGATCCGGAGGTTCTCCGCCCGGTACCGCAGTACGACCAGGCCCATCGCGAGTTGTTCGGGCAACGGCGCGTCCACGACCAGCGAGGGCGGCGGCTGCGACGGCAACGGCACCACGGGAGCGGGCGACCAGTCGCCGGCGGCGACGGCGGCAGGAGCGGCGGCCGCCGGTGGCGCGGGCGGGGGAGCGCTGCACGCGGCGGCCGCCAGGACGGCGGTGAACAGGGCGGAGGTGACGGCGAACTTCCCAAGAGCGGGCATGGACCTCACGCTAGGACCGGCTTCGGGACCGCGGCGCCCGTCGGACGACGTCATCGCTGTACGTCGTCGTGACACTTTCCGGTGATCACCAGGTGAACCGGCGTGATCCGGGGAATATCAGAGACATCGAGCAGGGGGCGGAAGCAAGGGAGAGCACGATGAAGTCACGTCTCGCCGCTGTGGCGGCCACCTTCACGCTCTTGGTCTCCGCGGGCGCCGTCGCCGCGGCACCGGCTTCGGCGGATCCGGTGCCCGGCAGCCCCAACAAGTTCTACGCGTCGTGCGCCGTCGACCTCTTGGGCGTCCCGGTGGGGTGCCTGGAGACCGACGAAGTCCACGCGACCCATATCTGCCAGTACGTGATGACCGGGTTCGGGCTGGGGCTCGACTGCATCCAGCGGTGAACGGACGGGAACCGGGTGGGCGTCCCTGCGACGCACCCACCCGGCTCCCCTTCACGGTGCGGTTCACCGGTCACCGCACCGTGAAGATCAGCCCCCGGTGACCGAGGCGATCCACTGACGGTGCGCGGTGACGTCGGTGTAGATGGTGTCGCCGGTACCGCACGTCGAACTCTGGTGCCCGGCGCGGCTGGTCGCACCGGCCAGCGTGCCCTGGACGACCAGCGGTCCGCCGGAGTCGCCGTAGCAGGCGGTCTGGGAGGTCGTGCTGGCCACGCACAGTTCGGTGGAACCCTGAATGGTCTGGCAGCGGCTGTCCGGATCGATGCGGGTGTTGAGCTGCTTCAGGTTCGCGGGAGGCTGCTGCTCACAACCACGCTGCGGGCAGGTCTGGCCCCAGCCGTACAGCGTGACCCCGGTCCCGGACGCGGGCGAGGTGCTCGCGATCTGGATCGGGGTGTTCTGCACGGGCTGGGAGAGCCGGATCAGCGCGATGTCGTTCGGTCCGGCCTGTCCGCTGTAGCGGGGGTGCTTGATCATGCGCGAGGCCGAGGCGAGGGTTCCTCCGTATTGCCAGGTCTTCGAGCCGATGCGCAGCTGCAGGCCCTGTTGCTGGGGGATGCAGTGCGCCGCGGTCACCACCCACTGCGAAGCGATCAGGGATCCGCCGCAGCCGTGGCGGCCATTGGCCTGGAGCGAAGCGATCCACGGGAAGTCGCCGGACGCCTGTCCGCCGCCGACGATGGCCGGGCCCACCTGTCCGGGTTCCTGTGCCGCCACCGGCGAAGACACGGACAGCGCCGCCGCGCCCGCGACCAGCGGGATCAGGGCGACGCGCAGCAGGGTACGCAGTCTCATGTGGAGTCCTCCTCGACGTTGAAGGGGATTTGCGGGAATTACTTTCGCCGCGCCAGGGCTTCCGGAGAACTCCCGGCTTTGTATAGCGTTCGTCTATGGAACTGGGGTTCCGGCAGTTGCGGGTGGTCCGCGCCATCGCCGAGACGGGGACACTGTCCGCCGCCGCGGCCGCTCTCGGCCTGAC
This sequence comes from Amycolatopsis azurea DSM 43854, assembly GCF_001995215.1. Lineage (GTDB taxonomy): Bacteria > Actinomycetota > Actinomycetes > Mycobacteriales > Pseudonocardiaceae > Amycolatopsis > Amycolatopsis azurea. Next base: position 103,549 of record NZ_MUXN01000010.1, on the reverse strand, counting down.
CCAGCCCACCGTCACCGAAAGCCTGCGCCGGGCGGAACGCGTCGCGTGCGGCCCGCTGTTCCACCGGGACCGGCATGGCGCCCGGATCACGCCGCTGGGCGAGCTGGTCGTGGCCCACGCCCGCGCCGTGCTGGACGAACTCGCCCGGCTCGAGTCCGCCTTGGACAAGAACCGGTACGGCACGCTGCCCGATCCAGTCCGGATCTGCGGGATCCCCGGCCAGCTGGTGGGGAATCTCGCGGTGGCCGTGCCGCGGGTGCTGTCCACCGGGGTCGAGGTCCGGGGCGCGCTGAGCGTCCCGGCGGCGCTGGACCTGCTCGCCGACCATCGGCTCGAAGTGCTCGTCGTGGTCGACTTCCCTGGCTACGTCCATACTCCGCCGCCGGATGTCGGGAGGGCGACGGTCGCGGTGGAACCGTTGTTCGTGGCGGTCGCCGAGCATCACCGGCTCGCCGGCCGCGCCGAGGTCGGGTTGGAGGAGCTCGCCGGTGAACGCTGGCTGAGCGTCGCCGACACCGCGGACCTCGCCGACACCGAGTTCACCGGCTACGTCTCCGACGTGTGCCGGACGGCCGGGTTCACGCCCGAGATCCGTACTCTGCCACCGAGCGTCTGCGCTCAGCTGTGCGAGCTGGGCGAGGCAGTCCTGCCGATGGTGCCCGCGGCCCGCCACCGCGGCGGGATCGCGATCATTCCGTTGCGCGGCAACCCGTTGCGCATGACCACCCGGCTGTACTGGCACGAGCGCGGGCCGTTGGCCGGAGACGCCGTCCGGGTGTTGTGGGAAGAACTCGTGCAGGCGCAACACGCCGTGATGGAGACCCCGGACCTGTATCGCTCCTGGCTCGCTGACAATCCACAATGGACGACCACTGTGGACTCCTTCGAGGAGGCCAGGTCAGGTGCCTAGCCAGCCCGGGTTGGCCGCCGCCCACTCGGGAAGTCGATGCCGGATGGCGGCCAGCTCGGTGATCGCCTGCACCAGTCCACTTCGGACGGCGGAGACGTCGACCGGCGATCCGTCGCGCCACAGCAGGACATGCCGCGTCCTCAGCGGCACGCCCCGCAGGGCCACCACCGAACCCGGCATCGTCGAACCGGAATCGAGGGACTGGGCCAGCGCCACCGCGCGGGCATCGCGCCGGACGGTCTGCCGCAGCACCATCGGTTCCAGCTCCTGCACGGTGATCGTGCCAAGGCCTGCCCGGGCGCACTCGTCCGTCAGGTGATCGTGGAACTCGTCGTCCCCGCTCGCCACCGCGAGCCAGGTCGAATCGACGAGTTCCGCCAGTGACACCTCGCCGCGCCCGGCGACCGGATGCTTCGAGGACACGATCACGAAGACGGGTTCCGTCCCGACGGGAAGCATGTGGACGCCGTCCGGCGGAACGATCTCCTGGCCGGGATGGTCCACGTACAGCGCCAGTTCCACCGTGCCATCGAGAAGCGCGGAGAACAACGCGGTCCTGCTGGTCATCGCGAGCAGCTCGATCGGACGACCGGGAGCGGCCGCGGCGACCACGCCGCTCAACGTCTCGGCGAAGACCGTGGGGAGCGCGCCGATCCGGAGCAGGCCCTCGGACGGGGCACGATGGAACCGGCGGATGGCCTGGTCGAGTTCGTCCGCCGCGGCCAGTACCCTTCGCGCGTGGTTCAGGAGCACCTCGCCCAGCGCGGTGGGCCGCACGCCGTTCCGGTCTCGTTCGAACACGGTCCGCTCCAGCGCCCGCTCGACCCGGTGGAGCTGCGCGCTCAGCGCGGGCTGGGAGAGCCCCAGCGCGGTCGCGGCCTTCGCGATGCTGCCCGCCGACGCGATCGCGTCGAGGAGGCGCAGGTGCCGGACATCGATTTCCACCGGCCAAGTATGGCCGTCCGCGGGGCCGATGAGGGGGCTGATCACAGGTCGTCCTCGCTGATGATCGTGCGGAGTTTGTTCAGGGCGCGGTGCTGGGCGACCCGGACCATGCCGGGGCTCACCCGCAGGACCGCGCCGGTCTCGGGGGCCGACATGCCGACGGTGATCCGCAGCCGGAGGATCTCCTGCTGGATGTCGGGCAGTGCGGTCATCAATCGTCTCAACCGTTCATGACCGTCGGCGGCGAGGGCGTGCCACTCGGGTTCGTCGATCTCGGAGGTCGCGCGGTCGGGCGGATCGGGGGTGGGCTCGGATCTGTCCCGCGCCCGCCACCGGAAGGCGGCGGCGACCTTCCTGGCGGCGATCCGGAGGACGGCGGTGAGGAAGGAACCGCCGGTCGCCCGGGCCGTCGGAAGGGTGGCGAGGACCGCGAGGCAGGTCTCCTGCGCGACGTCCTCCGCGGCGACCACGCGCACGTCCGTCCCACCCATCCGGCTCCGGCAATAGTCCTCGACGACCGGCTGGACGAGGCACATCAACTCGTTCGTGGCCGCGGGGTCGCCGCGGCTGGCGCGCGGGACGAGGGATTCGAGATCCGAGGTCAGCGCGCCGTCGTCAGGGGAGGGAACCGCCCCCGGCGAGGTGAGGTCACCGGGGGCGGTCCAGGTCAGGCGAGTTCCCAAAGCGCGGGCACGTTCGGCGGTTCCCAGCCGGGCATGGAGGTGTGCGGCTGGATCACGCGGTAGTTGCTGCCGCCGTAGCTGGCGGTCGCGCCGGAGCCGTAGTACGTGTACGGCGCCCAGGTGCCGCCCGGCGGGTTCGACGTCGTCGGCCCGGTCGGGGTGGTGGTCGTCGTCGGCTGGCTGGTGCTGGTCGGCCCGCCACCGCTGACGGTCAGACGCAGGTTGTAGACGCTCAGGATCTCCGAGATCGGCTGGAAGTAGGTCGTGCCGCCGGAGGTGCAGTTGCCGGAGCCACCGGAGGTGACGCCCTGCGCCTGGTCGCCGCTGATCCACGAACCGCCGGAGTCGCCGGGTTCGGCGCAGGCGTTGGTCCGGGTCAGACCGGTGATGGTGCCTTCGGGGTAGGTGACCGAGGCGTTCTTCTGCAGGATGGTGCCGCAGTGCCAGCCCGTGGTGGAGCCGGAACGGCAGACCGAGGAGTTGAGCGCCGCTTCGGTCGAACCGGCCACCGGCACGGTGCCCGGGTAACGGTTGACCAGCGCGCGCGGGGTGTTGCCCGCGTCGGCGCGGACCCAGGCGTAGTCGTTGCCGGGGAAGCTCGAACCGGCGACGGACCCGCTCGGGTTCGAAGTGCGGGTTCCGGTGGTGCCGCAGTGGCCCGCGGTCACGAAGCCACCGTCGACCGCGAAGCCGATGGAGCAGCGGCCCGAGCCGAAGGTGTAGGCGTTGCCGCCGATGATGTCGATCAGCGCGCGCGGCTGTTCGGTGCTGGCCTCGATCCGGAGCAGGTCGGCCCGCACGCCGGACTCAGCGGCCCAGGACTTCGCGGCGGCCTCGCTGCCGGCGTTGGCCAGCACGACGACGGAGTTGGTGACGATGTCGGTGTACCAGCCGGGCACGGTCTTCGGCGCCTTGGTGGACTTGGCGTCCAGCCGCAGCTTCGCCGCGTCGAGGTCGGCGGCGCTGCGGGCGACGGTCTTCGGGGTCGCGCCGGCTGCGCGCACCAGGTCGGCCTGGGCGGCGTCGGTGACCGCCACGGTGAGCGTGGTCCCGGAGGCGTCCAGCCACGATCCGGCGTACGACGTGCCGAGCTGCCTCTTCAGTGTGTTGTCGGCGACCGCGGCGCGCTGTTCGCTCGCGAGCCGGAGCTTGGCCTGCTCGGGGCTGATCTTGAGGTCGCGGGCCAGCGCGGCCAGCATTTCGGACTGGGCCTGGTCTCCCGAGGTGGCTTCCTGACCGGCACTCGCGCTGGGGGTGAGCGCGATGGCGGTGAGCAGGCCTGCCCCGGTTATGGCCGCGGCTGTGGCGGCGAGGATCTTTCTGTTCATGTCGACGCTTTCCTCGGAAACGGGCGGGGGAGGGGAGATGTGTTCCCGACCGTACGAGGCGTCTTACCCGACTGGTACATACCATTTGGGTCATATCGCCCGGCTCGAACGCGGGGTGATATGACGGTCTGGCGTGGTGATTCCGTTGCGGTGCAAAGAGTTTCGGTCACCGGGAACGGTGTCTTCGCCGGTGTCCGAATTGCTCCGCCGCGATGTCCCTCGTTGTGAATACCGTACTTTTGACGGGTTGGGCAAAGGTAAGCCCGGAAGTTCTCACAGTGTGAGGAAGTGCCCGTCGTGCCGGAGGGGGCGGCGGCACGACGGGCACGGGTGTGGTGGACCTCAGTGAGCAGTGCAGCGGTAGCTCGTGGCCACCGCGGGATCACCGTGGCCGCGGTAACGCGACACCTGCGGATACGGGCAGAGATCGCGGGTCAGGGTCTTGTCCGCGTTCGCCGCCGGCAGGGTCGCCGGTGCCTTGCCGTGTTCGACCCAGTCGACGAGCGCGCCCAGCGCGTTCGTCGGCGCGGCGCCCGCGCCGCCGAAGCAGTGCGCGACACCCGGGGCGAGGAACAACCGGTAGAAGTCGTCGACCCGCCTCGGGCCGCCCATCTCCCGCTCCACCTCGCGGCGGTACTGGAGGGTGCCGCCCGGCGGGATCAGCTGGTCGTCGCTGCCGACGAAGGTGATCAGCTTGCCGCCCGCGCGGCGGAAGTCCGACAGATCGGGGTCGGAGGTGCCGATGACGTCGTCGTACTCCCGCACCGACTGGCGGAACAGGTCGGCGAACTGGCGATAGGTGAGCTTCTCGGTGTCGAAGCCGGGCTGCTTCTTCAAGAAGGTCTTCACCCAGCCCGTGGCCACAGGGAACCCGGGAGCCGTCGTCACCGGGCCGAAGTCCGCGCCCTTGGGGAGACCCGCCCAGAGCCGTCGCCCGTACTCGTCGGTCGGCCCGGCCCAGATCTTGCGCACGACCTCGGCGTCCGCCGCCGTGACGGTGACCTCCTTGCCCTCGCAGAGCACCTTCGTGCCGATGAGGGAGCGAGGGTCGTAGCTGCATTCGTCCGGCCGGTCCACGATGCCGTTGGTGACCCCGTCCCGGCCGTCGCAGGCCTTGATCGCGGCCTGCTGGAACGCGGTGAAGACACAGGTCGAGGGGAAGGTCTTCTCCTGGTTCATCACGACGCGCGGCCAGAGGGTCGCGACCGCGAACTCCGCCCAGTGCACGGCGGGCGCGTTCGCCAGGACGCCGTCGAAGTCCTCCGGGTACCGCTGCGCTTCCGAGTAGCCCTGACGGCCACCGGTCGAGCAGCCGTTCCAGTACGAGTAGCCGACGGCCCGCTGATAGAACTTCTGGGTCACGTCCTTGCCGATGACGGCGGCCTCGTGCACGGACCGGGTCGCGAAGTTCGTCACCAGCGGCTTGTCGATCTCGCCCTGGGGAGTGAGTGCCCACGAGGTGTCGAGGAAGGTCAGGGGGACACCGGCGTCGGTCGTCACGCCGCTGTAGCCGTCCTTGACCGCCTGGACGAGCGGGGCGCCGAAGTCACCGGCGGTGTAGGCGCTGCCGCCGACCGCCTGGAGCCTGCCCGTCCACCCGGTCCGCGGGAGCGCGACGGCGACCTTGACGTGGTCGCCCGCCTTCCCGTGGGTCAGCGTGACGGTGATTTCGCAGTAGGCCGGCACGTCGGTGATCGGGGCGGGCGTCCCGAACGGGGACGGCGGGAACGTGACGGTCCCGCCCGGCTTCTGCGCCGCCTCGACCGATTCGATCCGCGCGCCCGAGGGCGCCGGCACGGGGACCGCCGCGCACGACGACGTCGCCGCCTCGGCGGGAGCCGACTGCGTGACCGAGGTCAGCACCAGCGGCAGCAAGGCCGCCAACGGCGCCGCCGCCAGGAACATCTTCTTGCGTCTCATCACTTTCCTTTGTCGGTTATGCGAAAGAACAGCCCGGGCCGGGAAGCCTTGTGCATGGGACCGAAGCTAGGCCGGGCGTGTTGACACGCCGTCTACATCCTGTGGACGCCGCCGGGAAGTCCAAACCAGACCGTTTGGGTATCGTCGGACTGGGCCATCCGGCCCAGGGGAGGAATGCCGCACCATGCCGCTTTTCGGACGGGAAGCCGAGCTGAAGGACCTGAGCGAGCTCGTCGACGGGCCCGCCGACGGCTGCGCCGGGGTCCTCGTCCAGGGGGAGCCCGGTATCGGCAAGTCCGCCGTCGTGGCGGAGGCCGTGGCCGCGGCGACGGTCGGCGGCCTGCGGGTGCTGCGCACGACCGCCGTCGAGGCGGAGCGGAATTTCGCCTACGCGGCCCTGCACCAGCTGCTGCACCCGGTGCGGGCCGGTGCGGACACGCTGCCCGCGCCGCAGCGTTCCGCGCTCTGGGCGGCGCTGGGGCTCGCCGAGTCGGCGGAGCCCAACCCGTATTTCGTCGGTCTCGCCGCGCTGACGCTCCTTTCGGAGGAGGCCGCGGTCAAGCCGTTGCTGATCGTCGCCGAGGACGTCCACTGGATGGACCGCGAGAGCGCCGACGTCCTCGCGTTCGTGGCCAGGCGGATCGACACGGAGCCGATCGTCCTGATCGCGACGCTCCGGGACGGGGAGCCGTCGCCGCTGCGGGACGCGGGACTGTCCTCAATGGACCTCGAACGCCTGCCCGGCGACGTGGCCGCCGAGCTGCTCGACTCCGTCGCCCCCGGGCTCACCTCCCCGGTCCGGTCCCGTCTGCTGGCCGAGGCCGCCGGGAATCCGCTGGCCCTGACCGAACTGCCGTCGGCCGTGACCGAGGCGCCCGATCCCGTGCTGCCGCTCACCGAACGGCTGGAGCGCACGTTCGGTGCCCGGTTCACCGCCCTGCCGGAGCCGGTGCGGACGACGTTGCTGGTGGCCGCGCTCAATGAGACCGGCTCGCTCACCGAGACACTCGCGGCGGCGAGCGAGCTGCTGGGCGAAGACGTCCAGCCGTCGGCACTGGCGCCCGCGGTCGAGGCCCGGTTGATCGACCTCGAACCCCGGACGGTCTTCTTCCGGCATCCGCTGATGCGTTCGGCGATCCCCGCGTCGGTGCCGCTCGAAGACCGGCGCCGTGCTCACCGGGCGCTCGCCGAGATCCTCCGCGAGCAGCCGGATCGACGGGCCTGGCAGCAGGCGGCCGCGGCGACCGGTGCCGACGAGGAGGTGGCGCGCGCACTGGAGAACGCCGCCGACCGGGCGCGGCACCGTGGCGGGACGGCGGCCGCCGTCGCCGCGCTGGAGCAGGCGGCCCGGTTGAGCGCCGATCCGGAACGGCGGGCGGACCGGTTGCTGCGCGCGGCCGAGCAGGCCGTCGAATCCGGCGGCCGCGAGACGGCGGAACGGCTCGTCCGGGACGCGCGCGCGAGAGAACTCACGCCACGACAGCGATCGACGGCGAGCTGGCTGCTCAGCGGTTTCGAGGACGGCGTCCGCGAGGATCTGTCCCGGGTCGGCGAACTCGCGCGGCTGGCCGAGTCGGTCGCGGAGGAGGGGCAGCCGGATCCGGCGATGCGCGTCCTGTGGGGTGCCGCCATGCGCTGCTTCTGGGCCGAACCCGGCGCGGAGGCGCGGCGGACGCTGCTGGCCGTCGCGGACGGTCTGCCGGTCGAGAACTCGGACCCGCGTCTGGTCGCCGTCGCCGCCTACGTGGCGCCGTTCGAACGAGCGGAGTCCGTGCTCGGCGAGCTGCGCGGACTCGCCGCCACCACCGGAGCCGATCCCGAGGTCGACCGTTTTCTCGGCAGCGCGTCATTGCAGGTCGGCGCGGTCGATCTGGCCGCCCGGTTCTCCGCGGCCGCGGCGCCGGGGCTGCGTGCGCAAGGCAGGCTCGGCTTGCTGCCGCGGGCGCTGGCCGTCCAGGCGTGGAGCCGGGTCCGGCTCGGGGACCTGGCCGCCGCCGTACCGGTCGCGGCGGAAGCGGCCAAGTTCGCCAAGGAGACCGGGCAGCCGTTCATGTACGGCCTCGCCACCGCCGTCCAGGCCGAGATCGCCGCGCTGCGGGGCGAGCACAAACAGTCCAAGGCACTGGCCGACGAGGCCGAACGGACCGGGCTCGCCGCCGGTGCCCGGCCGGTACTGGCGACGGTGCAGCTGGCCAGGGGCATCACGGCGTCGAGCGAAGGCCGCTTCGACGACGCGTTCGCCGATCTGCGGCGCTTGTTCGACCCCGCCGATCCCGCCTTTCAGCTGGCGCTGCGCGTCTACTTCGTCGCGGACCTCACCGAGGTCGCGATCCGAGCGGGCCAGGTCGAGGCGCTGCGGGAGATCGTCGCGGAGATGGAGAAGCTGGCCCTGTCGACCCCGGCGCCCGCTCTGCACATCGGACTGCGCTACGCCCGCGCGGTGCTCGACCCGAGCGACGAACTCTTCGAGACCGCCTTGGGAGCAGAGCTGGACGGGTGGCCCGCCGAACGCGGGCGGCTGCACCTGGCCTACGGCGAATGGCTGCGACGACAGCGGCGCGCCGTCGACTCGCGGGCGCATCTGCGCACCGCGCGGGAGACCTTCGACGCGCTCGGCATGACCGCGTGGGCCGAACGCGCGCGTCGTGAACTGCGGAGCGCGGGGGAGTCCAGCCCCAACCGCGGCCCCGACGCGCGCGACAAGCTGACGCCGCACGAGCTGAGCATCGTGCAACTGGCCGCCGAGGGACTGACGAACCGGGAGATCGGGCAGCGGCTCTACCTCTCCCACCGGACCGTGGGGACGCATCTGCACCGGATCTTCCCGAAACTCGGGGTGAGTTCTCGGGCCGAGTTGAAAGATGTCGTGAGTGATTTGGGCCGTTAGTGAGGGGTAAGGCAAAGGTGGCGTGTTGCTTCGCTCGCCCACATGCTGACCTCGGGTGTCGCGAAAGCCACTTTCAGGACGTCAGATGCCCTGAAAGTGGCTTTCGCGACACCTTCGAATCTCCGCCACTTCTGAAGACCGCAAGACCTAGGCGAAGGGGGCTTTCCGCTCATGAGTTGAGAGGAAAGTCCCCTTCAGCCCGCTTCTCGCCGTCGAGCACCGGTCCGTGAAGGCCTCCTTGAGGGACCCAGAGTCCCTCAAGGAGGCCTTCACGGACTTGGCACCCGACAGGACACCTCTGCGTTGCGCCTCGTTAGAACGACGCGAATCACTCACGACCTCCTCTCTTTACGCCACCGTCGCGTCCAACGTGACCTCCACGTTCCCCCGCGTCGCCTTGGAGTACGGGCACACCTGGTGGGCGCCCCGCACCAGTTCGTCGGCGGTGGCCTGGTCGATGCCGGTCGCCTCCAGGTGCAGCGCGGCGCTCAGGTGGAACTCGCCCGCGTCGGTGTCGTGGTGCAGCGTCACCTCGGCGACGACCGCGAGGTCGTTCAGCGGCACCTTCTTGGCACCCGCGACGCGGCGGACGGCGCCGACGAAGCAGGACGCCCAGCCCGCGGCGAACAGTTGCTCGGGGTTCGTGCCGTCGCCGGCGCCACCGAAAGCCTTCGGAACGGCGAGGCCGACGTCGAGCGCGCCGTCGTCGGAGGTCGCCCGGCCGCCGTTGCGGCCTTCCGCGGTCGAAGTGGCGACGGCGGTGTACGTGGTTTCAGACATGCCGCAACCGTAGGAATCCGGCCGGGACCTCGGCGCCCGTCGGACGACGTCATTCGTGTACGTCACGCGTGGACGACGTACGCCGACGACGTCGTCCGACGGTCGCGGCGGCCGCCGGAGCCCGCCTACCTTTCGGCTCATGTCGCCCCTGCCGCAGGAAGTCCGGTACCGCTTCACCGTGCTCGGCCCGCCCGGTTTCACCAGCGGCGGCACCCGGCTGGACCTCGGCTCGCCGCAACAGCAGGCCGTCCTGATGCTGTTGCTGGCCAACGCGGGCAGTTTCGTCCGGACCGGTGAGCTGATCGACGGCCTCTGGGGCGAGCGGGCGCCGGTGACCGGCGAGGCCGTCATCCGCACCTACATCTCCCGCCTCCGGCGGCTTCTTTCCTTGCAGGGACTGGGATCGGCGATCACCTCGCGGTCCGGCGGCTACCAGCTCGACCCGGACCCCTTCGAGGTGGACGCGGTCGAGTTCGCCGGGCTGATCGAGAGCGCGCGCCAGGCGAACACCGCCGACGTCGCGGCGAAACTGCTGGAGCGGGCGCTCGGCCTCTGGACCGGGACGGCGCTGGCCGGTGTCCCCGGCGAAGCCGCCGAGCATGAGCGCTCACGGCTGGAGCGGCTGAAGCTGACCGCCACCCAGGAGCTGCTCCGGCTGCGTCTTGAGCTCGGGGAACACGACGAGGTGATGGCCGAGGTCCCCGCGCTGATCGAGCGGAACCGCCTCGAAGAACCGCTGTACGAGATCTACCTGCTCGCCCTCCACCGGGGCGGGCGCCGGGCCGAGGCGTTGGAGCTCTACCGGGCGATCCACGACCTCTTCGACGAAGAACTCGGTGTCCGGCCGGGGCCGAAACTGCGGGCCTTGCACGAGAAGGTGCTTCGAGCCGAGGAGGAGCGGACACCTGTTCTCCGCGCACCGGACGCGCTGTTCGTCGGCCGCGAGCGCGAACGCGCCGAGTTCCGGCGGCTGTTGACCAGGGATCCGGCCAAAGGCGTCGAGGTGCTGTTCTTCACCGGCGCTCCCGGCATCGGGAAGTCGACACTCCTGCGGAAGTTCGCCGACGACGCGGCCGCCCTGCGCAAGCCGGTGCGGCTGGTCGACGCGTTCGAAGACCTCGACGATCCGGCCGACGTCCTCCGACGCCTGCCCGAAGACGCCACCGTCGTCATCGCGGGACGGCGGGATCCGGACGCCGCGCTGCTGGTCGACCCGGCGTGGTCGGGCCGGATCAGGCTCCGGAGGCTCGAAGCCTTGAGCGACGACGAGTCCGCTGCGCTGCTCGAAGCGCGCGATGTCGAGCCGGGGCTCCGGGCGTCCATTGTGGACTTCGCGGCGGGCAATCCGTTCGCGCTCTCCCTGGCCGCCGAGGTCAGCAGGTCACCACGATCGGACGCGGCACGCTACGTGGTCGACACGGTTTACCGGCATCTGGCCGGGAATCCGCCGTCGGAAGCACATCGCTGGGCGTTGTACGTGTGCGCGGAAGCGGAGCACACCACCGAAGACCTCCTCCGGTCGGTGCTGCCGGGAGGGCGGTCTTCGGAGCTGTTCGACTGGCTCCGTGAACATCCCTGTGTCGAAGCCGCCACGGACGGCCTCGTCCTCGGCGGCGTGCTCCGCGAAGTGCTCGACAGGCACCTCCGGTGGCGTGACCCGGCAGGCCGCGCACGGATGCGCGGCCGGATCAGCCGGGTCACGACCGGCCGCTGATCAGGTGCGCAGCCACACCGCCGTGTCCGTCGGGAGCTCGTCCTCGATCGCGCCACTGGACATGAGCACCTCGCGATGCGGCGGCAGCGGCACCGGCGCGTCCGAGAAGTTCAGCACGAAGGTGAACCCCGGCTCACGCGTGAACGCGAGCACGCCGTCGCCCAGCGACAGCCACTCCAGACCACCGGGGCCGAGCGCGGGAAGCTCGTCCCGCAGGCGCAGACCGGCGCGGTAGAGCCGGAGCATCGACGCCGGTTCGGCCGCCTGGGACTCCGCCGTGCTCGAACGCCATTCCGCGGGCTGGGGCAGCCACGTTCCCCCGGTGCCGAAACCGAACGGCGGGGCGTCACCGGACCAGGGGAGCGGGACCCGGCAGCCGTCACGGCCGGGATCGGCGCCGTTCGTGCGGGCCCACACCGGATCCTGGCGGAGGTCGCCGGGGATGTCCTCGATCTCCCACAGGCCGAGCTCTTCCCCTTGGTAGACATACAATCCACCGGGCAGCGCCATGGTCAGCAGCGCAGCCGCCCGGGCCCGGCGAGTGCCCAGTTCCCGGTCGACCGGGGTGCCGTGCAACCGGTCGGCGAACGCGAAACCGGTGTCGCCCGCACGTCCGTACCGGGTCACGTGCCGGGTGACGTCGTGGTTCGACAGGACCCAGGCCGCGGGCGCGTCGACCTCGTCGTGCGCCATCAGCGTCCGCTCGATGACGTCCCGGAAACGCGCGGAATCCCAGGGGCACACCAGGAAATCGAAGTTGAACGCCGCGTGCAGCTCGTCCCGGCGGAGATATCGCGCGGCCCGTGACATGTCCGGCAGCCACATCTCGCCGACCAGCACCCGGTCACCCGGGTAGCTGTCGGCGATCTTGCGCCACGACCGGTAGATCTCGTGCAGCCCCTCCTGATCGGAGAACGGCGTCTCGTCACCGGGGTCGACGTCGGGCAGCCGCGGATCCTTCACCAGCCCATCGGCGACGTCGATGCGGAAACCGTCGACCCCGCGGTCGAACCAGAACCGCAGCACGTCCTCGAAATCCGCGCGGATGTCCTGGTTGTCCCAGTTGAAGTCCGGCTGCCGCGAGCTGTAGAGGTGCAGGTACCACTCGCCGTCCGGGACCCGCGTCCACGCGGACCCGCCGAAGCGCGACTTCCAGTTGTTCGGCGGTTCGGAACCTTCCGGCCCCTGACCCGGTCTGAACCAGAACCGTTGCCGCTCGGGCGATCCCGGCTCCGACGCGAGCGCGTCCTTGAACCACTGGTGCTCGTCGGAGCAGTGGTTCGGCACGATGTCGATGATCACGCGGATGCCCTTCGCGTGGGCGGCGGCGATCAGCTCCTCCGCCTCGGCGAGCGTGCCGAAGAGCGGGTCGATCTCCCGGAAGTCGGCGACGTCGTAGCCGCCGTCGTCCATCGGCGACGGGTACCACGGGGTGAACCAGATCGCGTCGATCCCCAGTTCGGCCAGGTAGTCCAGCCGCGCGCGGACCCCGGCGAGATCGCCGACGCCGTCCCCGTTCCCGTCCGCGAAACTGCGGAGGTAGACCTGGTAGATCGCCGCGCTCCGCCACCATCCGGCGGACTGCCCCAATGCGGTCACGGAAATGCCCTCCCAATCGTTTGTGGAAACCCCGAAAGCGGCGGAAATCAGCCTTTGAGGCCGCCCGCGGTGAGGCCGGCCAGGATGTGCCGCTGGAACGCCAGGAACAGCGCCACCATCGGCAGGCTGGCCAGCACCATGCCGGCGACCAGCACGTTCAGCGGCATGTCGATGGCGACGCGTTGCAGCATCACCGACAGCGTCTGCTTCTCGGTGTCCGGGAACACCAGCAGCGGCCAGATGAAGTCCTTCCACGCGGCCACCACCGCGAGGATCGAGACCACGGCCAGGATCGGCCGCGAGATCGGCAGGATGATCCGCCACAGCGTGCGCACCGGCCCGGCGCCGTCGAGCCGCGCGGCTTCGATCAGCTCGTCCGGGATCTGGTCGAAGAACCGTTTCAGCAGATAGATGTTGAACGCGTTCGCGGCGGCGGGCAGCCAGACCGCCGCCGGTGAGTTGATCAGGTTGACGTTCAGCAGCGGCAGATCGGTGATCGTCACGTAGGTCGGCACCAGCAGCGCCGTGGCGGGCAGCATCAGCGTCGCCAGCATCAGCCCCAGCACGATGTTGCCGAATCTCGGCCGCAGCTTCGACAACGCGAACGCCGCGGGGACGTCGATGGCCAGCTGGGCGAGCCAGGCGCCACCGGCGACGACGATCGTGTTGAGGAAGTACTTGCCGAGACTCAGCTGGTCCCACGCGTCGGCGAAGGTCTCCGGATGCCATTCGTCCGGAATGAACGTCGCCGGCGTCTGCGCCAGCTCCTGCGGTGACTTCATCGCGCCGGTCACCGCCCAGTACAGCGGGAACAGGAACGCGATGACGAACAGGAGCAGGGTGCAGCCGAAGATGACGGCGTACCCGATCTTCCCGCCGGGACTGCGGAGCGTGCTGGGGGAGACGAGTGTCCTCATGACTGATCCGCCTTCCGGGTCAGGCGCACGTACAGCGCGGAGAACACCCCGAGCGCGACGAACAGCAACAGGCTCAACGCGCTGGCCGAACCGAAGTCGTTGTAGACGAAGGCGTAGCGGTACAGCAGCAGGAGCACGGTGACGGTGGAGTCGTCCGGTCCGCCGCCGGTCATCACGTACGGCTCGGTGAACACCTGCATCGTCGCGACGACCTGCAGCAGCAGGAGCACCAGCAGCACGAACCGCGTCTGCGGCAGCGTGACGTGGAGCAGCCGCTTCCACAGCCCGGCGCCGTCGAGTTCCGCGGCTTCGTACAGCTCACCGGGGATCGTGCCGAGCGCGGCGAGGTAGATCAGCGTGGTGCTGCCCATGTTCGCCCAGGTGGAGACGAACACCAGAGACAGCATGGAGGTGTCGCTCGAGTCGAGCCACTGGCCGCCGGGCAGTCCGACGGCGCCGAGTGCGGAGTTGAACAGCCCGGCGCCCGGGTCGTAGAACCACTTCCACATCAGCGCGGTGACCACCGGCGGCAGCATCACCGGCAGGTAGACGGCGAGCCGGAAGAACGCCTTCGCGTGCCGGAGTTCGTTGAGCAGTACCGCGGTCAGGAACGGCACCACGAACCCGAAGACCAGCGCGAGCCCGGTGAACAGCAGCGTGTTGCGCCAGGCGACACCGAACAGCGGGTCTTCGAACAGGCGGGTGAAGTTGTCGAATCCGACCCACGTCGGCGGGTTGACGAAGTCGACCTGCTGGAAGCTCAGCAGTACTCCGCGCACGATCGGGTACCAGGAGAACAGCGCGAACACCACGAGCGCGGCGCACAGCAGCCCGTACGCGGTGACGTTCTCCTTGAGCTTGCGGCGAAAACGGGTCCGGCGGCGGTCGGCCGCGGACGCGACCGGGCGACCGGCCCGCGACGACTTCGCCGCGGGCCAGTCGAGGACGCTACTTGACCTGGGCGAGGACACCGTTGACCTTCGACTCCGCCGACGACAGCTGCTGATCGATGTTCGCGTTCCGGTCGGTGAGCACCGCCTGCATCACGCTGTCGAGGATGGCGTACACCTGCTGCGCGTTCGGCGGTTCGATGCTGCCCTTGATCCGCGAACCGGTGTCCACATAGGACTGGAAGTTCTCGGCGGGAACGTTGGCGTGCTTGGCCTTGACCGCGAGCTGCTGATCGCGGACGGCGCCCTGCCAGATGTCCGGCGTCGGCTCGGCCGGCAGGCCGACCGGCTGCTTGCCGTCGACGTACTGCTGGACGTGCTTCTCGAAACGCTCCGGGTTGAGGTACTTCCAGCGGACCCATTCCAGGCCCGCCTTGATCTTCTCCGGCGAGGCCTTGGGGTTGATCATGTAGCCCTCGCCGCCCAGCAGCGTGCCCTGGCCGCCCGGCATCCCGGCGACGCCGTAGTCCTCGTACTTGCCGTTGAACTGCTTGACCAGTACCGGGACGTTGTCCGGGGCGGCCATGTACATGCCGAGCTGGCCCGCGCCCATCATCCGCTGGACGTCCTGCGCTTCCAGCAACTGCTTGCTGCCCATGGTGTCGTCGTCCCACCGCATGGCGCGCAGTTGGTTCAGGGCGGCCTTGGCCTTGTCGTTGTCGAAGGCGGCGACCCATTTGTCGCCGTCCTTGCGGGCGACCTCACTGCCCATGGAGTAGAGCCAGCCGGTCAGATGCCAGCCGCCCTGGTTGTTCTTGCTGTAGTCGGCGTACCCGACGGTGCCGTTGCCCAGCGCGGCGATCTTCTTAGCGGCCTCGCGGACCTCGTCCCAGGTCTGCGGCGGTTTGTTGGGATCCAGCCCGGCCTTCTGGAACAGCGGACGGCTGTAGAGCAGGCCCAGGCTGTAGTTCATCGTCGGCAGGCCGTAGAGCCTGCCGTCGGCGCTCCGGAAGTTGTCCAGAAGTTCCGGCTTGATGTCGTTGAAATTCTTCAGGCTCTTCGCCGCTTCGGTGATGTCGGCTGCCTGACGGCGCGAAATGATCTGCGCCGGGTCGGTGAAGTAGACGTAGTAGACGTCTTCCAGCTGCCCGCCGGCGAGCTTCGCGGAGAACGTCTTCGGGTCCATGAACCCTTCGTGCGGCTCGATGTCGATGTCCGGGTGGGTCTCCTCGAACTCCTTGACGTCGGCGTCGAACACGCTGCGCTCGAACGGCTGGCTGGTCGGCGGCTGACCGGTGACCGTGATCTTGACCTTGCCTCCGGTTCCGGTGCTGTCGCCGGAATCGG
Organism: Amycolatopsis azurea DSM 43854; assembly: GCF_001995215.1. GTDB lineage: Bacteria > Actinomycetota > Actinomycetes > Mycobacteriales > Pseudonocardiaceae > Amycolatopsis > Amycolatopsis azurea. The sequence continues at coordinate 87,629 of NZ_MUXN01000010.1, read as the reverse complement.
AACCGCAGGCGGTCACCCCCAGGGTGAGTCCGCCCGCGAGGAGCAGGCAGAACATCCGGCGGCGCACGGTGGGGGACCAAGTGCTGCTCATCTTCAAGCCTCATCTCGGGATCGCGACGGCTGTCACGTGATTGCGGTCACTCTAAAGTGAAGGCCCGGATCAACGCAATAACTGGATGAGAACTTGCAACTTCGCGACAGTCTCCGCTTCGACGGTGTCCCTGAAATCCGTGAAGGCCTCCTTGAGGGACTCTGGGTCCCTCAAGGAGGCCTTCACGGACTTGCGGCTCGCGAGTAGGTGCTAAGTGCGGCGGGCGGTGGAGCCCCGGACGACGAGTTCGGGCGCGAACAGCAGCTCCTCGGCCGCCACTTCGCCGCCGTTTATGCGCTTGACCAGCAGTTCCACCACGGCGCGGCCCATCGCCTCGATCGGCTGGCGGGTCGTGGTGAGCGGCGGGTCGGTGCAGTTCATCAGTGCCGAGTCGTCGTAGCCGACCACCGAGATGTCGTCCGGCACCGACAGTCCCTGTCGCCGTGCGGCACGGATCGCGCCGAGGGCCAGAAGATCGCTCGCGCACAGGACGGCCGTCGCTCCGCGCGGGTAGAGCCGGGCCGCGGCCGCGTGCCCGCCTTCGATGGAGAACATGCCGTGCTCGACGAGCTCGTCCAGGACCGGGAGCCCGAGTTTCCCCGCATAGGCGCGGAACGCCTCGAGTTTGCGCTGGGACGGCACGTGATCGGTCGGGCCGAGGACGAGGCCGATCTTCTCGTGCCCGAGCGAGCTCAGATGTCCGACGACCTGCTCGACGGCGACCGCGTCGTCGCACGAGATCTGCGGCAGCCCGAGGTGGTCGACGGCGGCGTTGATCAGCACCGTGGGCAGGCGGCGCTCGGCGAGGTGGTGGTAGTGGGAGTGCACCGCGTCGGCCTGGGCGTACAGCCCGCCGGCGAACACCACGCCGGAAACCTGTTGCTGGAGCAGCAGTTCGACGTACTCCGCCTCGGAGACGCCGCCCGCTGTCCGCGTGCACAGCACCGGGGTGAAACCCTGCTGGGCGAGGGCGTTGCCCATGATCTCGGCCAGTGCGGGGAAGATGGGGTTCTGGAGTTCGGGGAGGACAAGGCCGACCAGGCGGGCGCGGTCGCCGCGCAACTGGGTCGGCCGTTCGTAGCCCATCACGTCCAGCGCGGTGAGGACGGCGGCCCGGGTACTGGCGGAAACCCCGGACCGGCCGTTGAGCACCCGGCTGACCGTGGCTTCACTGACCCCGACCTTACGGGCGACTTCGGCAAGACGACGCGTCATGGGTGAAACTTTACCGCAAGCGAGCGCAAGAACTAGACACTCTTGATCGGTGCGGTGATCCGAAAGTCGCGCGAAGAAGGAACGAGCGCCGCGGCCGCCGGTGCGGCGAAACAGACGACCGCGCACACCGCCAGGACCGGCGCCGCCCCGAACCCGTCGATCGCGGGCGCGATGAACGCCAGCCCGGCGGGTGCCAGGCCATAGGAGAACAGGAAGTCCAAAGAGGACACGCGGGCGAGCTTCCCCGGTTCGACCTCCCGCTGGGTCGCGGTGAACCACGGGACGTTGAACAGTTCGATGCCCAGCCCCGCGACGGCGTAGGCGGCGATGACCAGCGCCGGGTGCACCGGGAACAGCAGGCTCAGGGGCGCGAAGCCGTAGAAGCCGAGTCCGATCAGCGCGGCCCAGCCCTGCCGCTTCGGACGCCAGCGCGCGATGACGACGGCGCCCGTGAGCGCGCCGAGTGTGTACGCGGTGAGCCCGCCCGCCAAGACGGCTTCGGTGTCGTAGCGGTCGCGGCTGACCAGTGGCAGCACGACACCGGTGGCCGAGTAGCCGGTCGCGATCACGGCGGTCAGCGCGCCGAGCCCGGCCAGGAACCACGGGTGACGACGGGCTTCGCGGAGGCCGTCGGCGAACTCGCCGAAGAAACGGGTCCTCTCGGTGGCGGGCGCCAGAGCGAACGAGCCTCGCGGCGGGATCAGCGCCGTGCCCAGCCACAGCACGCCGGTGCCGATCACCAGGGCCTGGGTCGAGGCGACCTGCGAGAGCAACGCGGTGAGCCCGGGCGCGACCAGCGTCGTCACCCGCACGGCCAGCGTCATCGCGGCGTTGGCCTGCTGTCGCCGGTCCTCGGGGATGACCTCGGCGGTCAGTGCCTGGAACGCCGGGCGGCACGCGCCCTGCCCGACGCCGACGACGGCGGCCGCGGCGGCCGTCAGCAGCACGGACCGGCCCATGCCGACCGCGATCACCGGCGTCGCGAGACCCGCGATGAGACCGGCCCAGAGCACGACCCCGCGGCGGGAGTGCCGGTCGGCGAGGACCCCGGCCACCGGGACGGCCACGAGGAAACCCGCGGTGCGCGCGGCCAGGACGACGCCGAGGTCCACGGCGGAAAGCGACCGTTCGAGCACCGCCAGGCCGAGGATGAACGGCAGCGCCCAGGTCGCCAGCCCGGAGGCGGTGTTGCCGGTCCAGAGCCGGACGAACGGCAGGCTCTTGTGGTACTTCAACCCGAATCCCTTCTTCTGACCCGCGACAGAACGCCGATCGCGCTCTACTCTGCCTCCCGTGCGCACGACGACCCCGACCCGAGGCCCCGCCAGGCGCCTTCGTGGTGGGGTAGTCGGGGTCCTGACCGGTATCTTGGCGACCGGCGCCCACGTCAGTACCAGCGGGCGCGTCCCCGATCTCGGGGTGGTCGTCCTGCTCGTCGCGCTGCTGAGCTGGGTGGCCTACGCGTTCGCGGGACGGCGACGCGGACCACTCGCCATCCTCTGCCTGGTGGCGGGCGGCCAAGCGGCGATGCACGCCTCCCTCACCTTCCTGACCTGGGAGTCGCACTCCCACCATGCGGACGCCCCGGGCAATGGGCTGCCCATGGCGGCCGGGCACGGCGTCGCGACCCTCGTGGTGGTCGCGGTCCTCGCCGGCGCCGAGCGCGTCCTGTTCGCCCTCCTGTCGCTGATCGCCTCGGTCCTCCCGCGCCGCCTCACGCCGCGGCCCGCGACGGCACCGCTGCGGATCCGCGTCCCGCTCGCGGTGAAGTTCCCCGCGACCGAGGCGCTCCTGCGAGACGTCGTTTCGCGGCGCGGCCCGCCGGTGTCGTTCGCCTGAATCCCCGCAACCCTGCCGAGACCCGTGTCGCGGCAGGGCCCAGCACGTGCGCCGTGACCATCCCGGCGCGCGGCACAGGCGCACGCCTCCCCACCGACGCCTCAGGAGTTCCCCCATGGCAACGCAAACCGAACCGACCTCGAGCCCGCCACGCGCGTCCGGCTGGCGCGGGCTGTTCCTCCGGCTCCACTTCTACGCCGGCGTTCTCGTCGGACCGTTCGTCCTCATCGCCGCCCTCACCGGCGTCCTCTACGCGGCGACACCGCAGATGGAGTCTTGGATCTACTCCGACCAGCTACGGGCACCCGTCGGGCTGAACCAGGCCTCGCTCGCCGACCAGGTCAAGGCGGCGCAAGCGGCCCATCCCGGCGGTGACCTGGTCGCCGTCCGCCCCGCGCCCGAACCGGGTGACACGACCCGCGTGCTGTTCACCGAGGACGGGCTCGGCGAGTCCGAGCGACGCGCCGTCTTCGTCGACCCGGCCACCGCGCAGGTGCGCGGCGACCTCGTCGCGTACGGCTCGAGCGGCGCCCTGCCGCTCCGGACCACCCTCGATCAGCTGCACCGCACCCTGCTGCTCGGCGAGCCGGGACGGCTCTACAGCGAACTCGCCGCGTCGTGGCTGTGGGTGGTCGCGCTGGGCGGTCTCGTGCTGTGGGTGAGCCGCCGCCGGACCCGCCGTGCCGAAAAGGCGGAGTCGGCGCGAGGAAAGACCGTGCGCCGTCACGGATCCGTCGGCCTGTGGGTGCTGCTCGGCGCGTTGTTCCTGTCCGCGACCGGGCTGACGTGGTCGGCGTACGCGGGCGAGAACGTCTCCGCCCTGCGTGAATCCCTGGGCTGGGCCACCCCGGCGTTGAAGGTGACCGGTGGGGACGAACACGCCGGGCACGCGGGCCACGGGGAAGCGCCCACCCCGGCACCCGCGCGGCCCGAGAGCGTCGACGCGATGCTGGCCTCGGCCCGAGCCGCCGGGATCGACGCGGCCTCGGTGGAGATCGGGCTGCCCGCCAAACCCGGCGCTCCCTGGCAGGTGGCGGAGGTCGAGCGCGGCTGGCCGACGCAGGTCGACACCGTCGCGGTCGACGGGACCACCGGGCAGATCCTGGGCGAGGTGCGGTTCGCCGACTACCCGCTGATGGCGAAGCTCGCCCGCTGGGGGATCGACGCGCACATGGGCGTGCTCTTCGGCTGGCCCAACCAGATCGCGCTGCTCCTGCTCGGCGCCGGTCTGGTCACGATGGTCGTGCTCGGCTACCGGATGTGGTGGCAGCGCAGGCCGACCCGGGCCACCGGGCTGACCTTCGGACGGCCGATCCCGCGCGGTCAGTGGCGGAAGGCGCCACCCGCGCTGGTGGCGGGGCTCGTCGTCCTCGCCGCCGCGATCGGCTGGTTCGTGCCGCTGTTCGGCATCAGCCTGCTGGCGTTCCTGGTGATCGACCTGCTGCTGGGCCTGCGGTCCCGTCGCCGGTCCCAACCGGAATCCACCGACGTCACCGTGTGACCTCGACGCCGGTGAGGCCGACGCTCGCCGCCCACACCCGGGCGGCGAGCTCGGTGTCGGCGAGCTTTCCGCGGACCGGTTCCCGCCGGGGTTCCCCGCGCAGTCCGAACATCCGGGGTCCGTACATCTCGCCGCCGCGGACGGCGGGGTCGAGCGCGGCCCGTACGGCGGGCCAAGCCCCGGCTTCCTTGCCCTGCAACAGAAGCCCGGCGGGGAACTTCCGTCCGTCCGGCGCCGCGTGCACCGGACGCGACGGGGTGAGGGAGTCGAGCGCTCCGCCGGGATGGTCGACAATGCTCAGCACCGTGCTCCCGGCCGCGCGCAGTCGCCTGTCGAGCTCGAAGGCGAACAGCATCTGCGCCAGCTTCGAGCGCGCGTAGGTGCGTTTGGGCTGGTAATCCCGCTTGCTCTGAAGGTCGTCCAGGTCGAGTTCCGCCGACTTGCCCACGAAGCTGCCCGTGGTGACGACGCGGCCGGCGTCCGCCGCTTCGAGCAGGGGCATCAGATGGTGAACCAGGACGAAATGCCCGAGGTGGTTGGTGGCGAACGTCAGCTCGTGCCCGTCGGCGGTCTCGCGCCTCGGCTGGTCCTCCAGGAGCACGCCCGCGTTGCAGACGACGGCGTCGAGCCGTTCGATGTCCAAATCGTCCACAGAGGACTTGATGGACGGGAGATCGGAAAGATCGAGCCTCAGGTGCCCGAGTTTCGCCTCCGGGACCAGCGACCGGATCGACGCCATCGCGGCCTCGGCCTTGGCGGCGTCCCGGCTGCCGAGGAGCACGGTGGCGCCGGTCCCGGCGAGTTGTTCGGCGGCGAAGTAGCCGATCCCCGCGTTGCCGCCGGTGACCAGGAAGGTCTTGCCGTCGGCGCGCGGCAGGTGGTGGACGTCCCAGTGGGTCATGTCGTGCCTCTCAAAGTCGAAGTCACTTCGAAGATACACCGACTTCGATTTCGAATTGACTTCGATGTAAGGTGGCTCGCATGGAGCAGGGCAGGCGCGAACGTAAGAAGGCGGCGACCCGTCAGGCCCTGTCGGGGGCGGCGCGGGAGCTGTTCCTGGAGCGGGGCTTCGACGACGTCACCGTCGCGGAGATCGCGGACGCCGCGGACACGGCGGTGTCCACGCTGTTCGCGCACTTCCCGGGTGGCAAGGAGGCGCTCGTTCTCGGCCACGGGCACGAACGCGAGGCGGCTTTGGCCGCCGCGGTCCGCACCCGGGCCGAGGGCGTTTCGATCTTGCGGGCGTTGCGGGACTTCCTCGCGACTCGCGGCCCGTTCGACCCGGATCCCGATCCGCTGTCTCGCCGTGTCGCGGACCTGGTGGTCGCCACCCCGGCGCTGCGCGCCTACGCCAGGACATTGTGGACGGGCTGCGAGGACGCGCTCACGGAGGTCATCGCCGAACAGAGCGGGCAAGACGGTTTCTCGGTGCGGTTGCTGGCCCGCTACGTCCTGGAGATCCCGGACTTGGCCGGAGTCGAGCCGGATCCCGCCGCCGCGCTGGACGCCGCGTTCGCGTTCCTGTCGCGAGGCTGGCCGGGATTCTGACCTAGTTCCTCGGTCGGGACATCGTGGGTTTCGCGCGCGGTGAGCGCGGCCGCGGCGCTGAGCAGGCAGACCGCGGCGGTGAAGACGGCGACGCCGAGCCAGTCCTCTTTCCCCGAACCGATCGCGGCGACGACGCTCGGGGCGAATCCGGCGATGGCGAACCCGATCTGGGTGCCGATCGCCATCCCCGACAGACGGACCTTGGCGCTGAACATCTCGCCGTAGAACGACGGCCACACCCCGTTGACGGCGCTGTAGGCGACGCCGAACAGCAGGATGCCGACGGTGAAGATCAGCGGGTAGGAACCGTCCGAAATGGACCACAGGTACGGGAAGATCAGCACACCGCAGGCGAGGCAGCCCGCGATGAACACCGGTTTGCGGCCGATCCGGTCGGAAAGCCCGGCCAGGAAAGGGATCGCGAGCAGCGCGGCGACGTTGGCCAGTACGCCGACCCACAGGATCGGCCCGCGCTCCAGTCCGACCGTGTTGACCGCGTAGCTCAGTGCGTAGACGGTGAAGATCGTGCTGACGGAGGCGATCGTGGCCGCCGCGATGACGCGGAGCACGTCCTTCCAGTGCGTCCGGAACAGTACGGCGACCGGTAGCTTGGCGACGTCGGACTTGTTCTTTTCGAACACCGGGGTCTCGTCGATCTTGCGGCGGATCACGAAGCCGACGATCACCACGACGGCACTGCACCAGAACGGGATCCGCCAGCCCCAGGTGAGCAGCTGGTCCTGGGGGAGCGCGGCGATCGGCAGGAAGACGGCGGTGGCGAGGATCTGGCCCGCCTGTGTCCCGCTGAGGGTGAAGCTCGTGTAGTAGCCGCGCCGGTGGGGTGGCGCGTGCTCCATCGACATCGAGTTGGCGCCCGCCTGTTCGCCGGCGGCCGAAAGTCCTTGCAGCAGGCGGAGAATCACCAGAAGGATCGGCGCGAGCACGCCGACGGAAGCGTAGGTCGGCAGGCAGCCGACGAGGAATGTCGTGGCGCCCATCAGCAGCAGCGTGAACACCAGGACCTTCTTGCGCCCCAGCCGGTCTCCGATGTGTCCGAGCACGAACGCGCCGACCGGGCGGGCCAGGTATCCGACGCCGAAGGTCGCGAGCGCGAGCAGGGTTCCGGCGGCGGGGGAGGAGGACGGGAAGAAGACCTTGTTGAACACCAGTGCGGCGGCGGTTCCGTAGATGAAGAAGTCGTAGTACTCCAAGGCGCTGCCGATCCAGGCGGCCAGTGCGGCCTTGCGGGGCATGCCTTGCGTGACAGGGGAGGGAGAGGCCACGTCGACACTCCTGAATTTCTGTACGATTGAGTTTATGTACGATCTAGTTAGTTAATACAGCGTGCGAGACGGTGTCCCGGTTGTCAAGAGCCGGGAGTTCAGGCCGTCAGGTACTCGATCACCAGGTCGCCCAGCATCAGGCGGTAGTGGGCGCGGCGCGCGGGGTCGAGCATGTCGCGACCGAAGATCGCGGAGAAGGTGTGGCGGTTCGCGAGGCGGAACACGCAGAACGAGCTGATCACCATGTGCACGTCGAGCGCGTCGACGTCGGCGCGGAACCGGCCGGCCTCGCGGCCGCGGTCGAGGATGCGGGTGAGCACGTCGAGGGCCGGGTTCGCCATGCCGGACAAGGCTTCGGACCGCGCGATGTGCTCACCGTGGTGGATGTTCTCGATGCTCACGAGGCGGATGAAGTCCGGGTTCGCCTCGTGATGGTCGAAGGTGAGCTCGGCCAGCTGGCGGATCGCGTCCTCGGGTTCGAGGTGATCGACGTCCAGATCCTGTTCGAGGGTGCGGATGGTGGCGTACGCCCGCTCCAGCGCTGCGACGTAGAGCTGTTCCTTGCCGCCGAAGTAGTAGTAGATCATCCGCTTCGTGGTGCTCGTGCGAGCGGCGATCTCGTCGACCCTCGCGCCGGCGTACCCCTTGTCGGCGAACTCCCTGGTGGCCACCGCGAGGATTTCGGCGCGGGTGCGTTCCTTGTCGCGCTGGCGCTCGACCTCGGACGACGGTGCGGCCACCTGACTCCCTTCGAACCGCTGGTGGGGCCCCAACTCTAGCGCAGCCCTTCTCGCCCCGGCTCGATCGCGCTACAGTGAACTCACTAGTTCGTACATTAATCCTCGGAGGGTCTTGGTGACCAGCTACCTCATCGGCCTGGTCGGCACCGGCATCGGGCCGTCGCTGAGCCCGGCGCTGCACGAACGGGAAGCCGACGAACTCGGGTTGCGCTATCTCTACCGGCGGCTCGACCTCGACGTGCTGAGGATGCCGATCGGGGACGTGCTGGCCGTCGCGCGGACCGCAGGCTTCGACGGCCTCAACGTCACGCATCCGGTGAAGCAGCGGGTGCTGCCGTATCTCGACGAGCTCGCGCCGGACGCCGCGGCGCTCGGCGCGGTCAACACGGTGGTGTTCCGCGGCGGGCTCGCGACCGGGCACAACACGGACGCGACCGGCTTCGCCCGCAATCTCACCCAGGGCCTGCCGGACGCCGACATGGACACGGTCGTCCTCCTCGGCGCGGGCGGGGCGGGCGCGGCCGTGGCCCACGCCCTGCTTTCGCTGGGGACCGGACGGCTGATCGTCCACGACGTCGACGTCGCCCGTGCCGGAACCCTGGTGACCGCTCTGCGCAGGCGTTTCGGCGACGATCGGGCGCTTTCCGGTTCGCTGGAAGACTTGCGGACCGCCGACGGGCTCGTGCACGCCACCCCGACCGGGATGGCCGCGTATCCGGGATCGCCCGTTACCGCCGAGGCGTTGCGCCCGGGAATGTGGGTGGCCGACATCGTGTACCGGCCGCTGGAGACCGCGCTGCTGAAGCAGGCGAGGGAGCGCGGCTGCCGGACGCTGCACGGCGGCGGGATGGTGGTCTTCCAGGCGGCGGACTCGTTCCGCCTGTTCACCGGCGCGGAACCGGACGCGGACCGGATGCTCCGGCATTTCGAAGCGCTGGAAGGGAAACCCGCACATGTCCGGTGACACCGCCATCGCGACCGTCTGCCTCTCCGGCACCCTCGAGGACAAACTCGGCGCGGCCGCCGCGGCGGGCTTCGGCGGTGTCGAGATCTTCGAGAACGACCTGATCGCGTCACGGCGGTCGCCGTCGGAGATCCGGCGGCTCTGCGCCGACCTCGGGCTCACGATCGACCTCTACCAGCCCTTCCGCGACTTCGAGGCGGTGCCGCCCGACGTGCTCCGGGCGAATCTCCGCCGGGCGCGGCGGAAGTTCGACCTCATGGCCGAACTCGGGGCGGACACCGTCCTGGTCTGTTCGTCGGTCTCGCCCGACGCCGTCGACGACGACGACGATCTCGCCGCCGAGCAGCTGCGCGAACTGGCCGAACTGGCGGGGGAGCGCGGTATCCGCGTCGCCTACGAAGCGCTCGCGTGGGGCCGGTTCGTGAACACCTACGAGCACGCGTGGCGCATCGTCCGGCGGGCCGACCACCCGGCCCTGGGAGTCTGCCTCGACAGCTTCCACATCCTGTCGCGACGCAGTGATCCCCGCGCCATCCGGACGATCCCGGGGGAAAAGATCTTCTTCCTGCAACTGGCCGACGCGCCCTTGCTGGACATGGACGTACTGCACTGGAGCAGGCATCACCGGCTCTTTCCCGGGCAGGGCGCGTTCGATCTGGCCGCGTTCACCGGGCATGTGCTGGCGGCGGGTTATCAAGGACCGCTTTCGCTGGAGGTCTTCAACGACGTCTTCCGGCAGGCGGATCCGGGGCCGGCGGCCGTCGACGCCATGCGATCCCTGCTGGCCTTGCGTGAATCCGTTGGCACCCTTGATGTTCCTGCGGCTCCACGGTTGGATGGGCACGCTTTCGCCGAACTCGGCGTCTCGGGCGCGGTGCTCGCGGATCTCGGCTTCACGCACATCGGAACGCATCGCTCGAAGCCGGTCCAACTGTGGCAGCAGGGGGCCGCGCGGTTGCTGGTGAACTCGGCGGCCGAGGAAGGTTCGATCAGCGCACTCGGCCTGGTGAGCGCGGATCCGAGGGGATCGGCTCGGCGCGCGGAGGCGTTGCTCGCGCCCGTACTGCCTCGGGAACACTGTCCGGGAGAGGCGGATCTCGCCGCTGTCGCCGCGCCGGACGGAACCGAGATCTTCTTCTGTGGCAACGACGAGTGGCTGCGCGACTTCGTTCCCTCCGGAGCGTCTTCGGCCGGATCGGGGATAACCGGCATCGATCACGTCGCCTTGACACAACCTTTCGACCACTTCGACGAGGCGACGCTGTTCTATCGGTCGGTACTGGGCTTGTCGCCCGAAGCCGTCGCCGAGTTCGCGGCGCCGTTCGGTCTCGTGCGCAGCCGGGCGGTCGGCGATCAGGACGTCCGGCTGACGCTGGACAGCGCCCTGGTGCGGCGAGGGGAGTGGGCGCCGGGAGTGCCTTCGCCCCAGCATGTCGCCTTCGCGTGCGAAGACGCTCTCGCCGTCGCGCGTACTCTGCGGGAAAATGGTGCGCCTTTGCTGGAGATTCCGGGGAACTACTACGACGATCTCGACGCCCGGTTCGATCTGCCCTTCGCCGCGGAGCTGCGGGAGAACTCGGTGCTGTACGACCGCGACCCGTCCGGAGAGTTCCTGCACTTCTTCACCGAACTGGTCGGCTCGCGGGTGTTTTTCGAGGTGGTGCAACGGATCGGCGGGTATCGCGGGTGCGGGGTCGTGAACACGCCGGTGTACATGACGGCGCATCGGGAACGCCGGCTCAGTCTGGCTTGATCCGTTTCTGTCGGTGGTCGGTTGTAGCTTCGTCGCATGGCTACTTCTCAAGCCGAACTCTCGGCTCTTCTCGAGGAACTGACCGACCCGGATCGTTTGGAGGAGATCAATGCTTTAGTGGAATCCTTGGATGGCAAGGAATCCTTGCTCGTCGCGAAGGAAGTCGGTGTCGCGCTCGCGCGGCTTGAGGCTGTGCGCTACCGGGCGCTGTCGCGATTGAGTGAGGTGCGGGGCGGTGTGGGCAGTGTCGTACAGGAAGTGGCGCTGGAACTGTCTTTTGTGGACGCTTTCGTCGGTTCTCTCGTGGCGACCGGCGTGGCGCTGACCTCACGATTGCCGCGGACGTTGTCGTTGATGGACCGCGGCAAGGTGAGCGGATTCGCCGCGCAGAAAGTGGCCGAGGCGACCGCCTGGCTGTCCGATGAGGACTCCTTGACGGCGGATGCGGTGCTGGAATCCCGGCTGCCGGGCAAGAACAGCGAACAGGTCCGCAAGGCGGCGAGCTACGTGGCTATGCGGACCGATCGATCCGGTGCCGAGAGACGGGCGGCCGAGTGCAGGGAAGGTCGCCGATTGTCCCTGGCCCAAGGCGAGACCGGAGTCGCCTCGATCGAGGTAAGGGACGGCCCTGTCGAGAAGGTCACCGCCGCCTATCAACGAATCCACCGGGAAGCCCGGGCCCTTCGCAACCAGGGCGACACGCGGACCATGGACCAACTGCGCGCCGACATCGCGCTGGACCTGCTCCTCGGCGGGCAGGGTGGTGTCTCCGAACGCACCGAGGTGTTCCTGTACATGGACCTCGCCACGTATCTGGGGCTGAACGACGATCCCGTGAAGATGGCCGGGCACGGCTACCTCCCGGCCGGACTGGGGCGTCACATCGCCTCCGGGGCGGACACCGTGCTCCGGCGCATCATCACCGATCCGCTCAGCGGCCAGGTCCAGGATCTGGGCAGAACGCGCTATCGCCCCGACGCGGCAACGGCCGAGTTCGTCCGGGTGCGAGACCGCGAGTGCCGAAGACCCGGCTGCACCCGCGCCGCCCACACCTGCGAACTCGACCACTCGATCCCGTGGCAGTTCCAAGGCGAAACGAACGTGGCCGACCTCGTCACCTACTGTCGTCGTGACCACCGCTTGAAGGACGAACCCGGCTGGATCTACCGCCTCGACCCCGATGGCAGCCTCACCGTCACCACACCCACCGGCCAGACCCACACCAGCACGCCGCCGCCCCTGCACGAACCCCGGCCGGAGGTGCTGCCGTTCTGAGCCGTTGCCGAAAAGCGGCGACGAGGTTCGCTCAGGTGCTTCGGGGCTTGCAGGCCCGTCAGTGGTTACGCACGCGCCGAGCGGTCAAGGTAGCGAGTAGAACGACGAGGTAGGTGAGGGCGCAAGCGAGGACGGCGGCAGGCGTCACCTCCAAGGACCGTGTGTGATTCGACAAAACCAGCTGTGACCGTGCCCCAGTAGACGCCGACGACGATGTGTGCGGCTCGACCGTCCGGCATAGCGGTCAACCCGGCGGCCAGCAGCGCGAACGGAGCGCGTATCCAGACGCCGGTATTGACGTGTCCTCTGATATCGGCCGGGGCTGTTCCGTCCTTGGCGATCTTTTTCAGCGTGCCCTTGAGGCTGAGCAACGCCACGAGAGCGGACCCAGTGAGAACGCCCAAGGTGCCGTTGAACAAGAGATCCTTCGAGTCGGTGTAGGAGGCCAAGCCAGTGGTGAGTAGCAAGAGACGTCGGTCCACGCATCACCGAGCCACGTGTCCCCACTGCCCGAGTCGTGTCGTCGTCCGCTTGCAGGCATGGCTACCTCTTTACCTGAAAGGGCTCGCCACGAGTTTACGTAGCGGAACATGGCGCCAGATTCCATTGCGTGAAGCGGCGCGAAGTCGCAACGAATGTCCGGCCGCGGATGTCCTAGGGTCGGTCGCATGTTTCGATCACGCAGAGGACGGCGGTCCGTGACGCTCTTCTTTCGTGGGCGCGTGATGATGCCGAGGTGAGCGCGGCGGCGTTGGTCGGCTCCGCGGCGACAGGACGTGAGGACGCCTGGTCGGATATCGATCTGGCACTGCGTATCGGGTCCGCGGCGGAGCCGGGAGACGTCAGCGCCCGCTGGACCGCCCGGCTCTATGACGAGTTCGAAGTGGCGCATCATCTCGACGTCCTGGCCAGAGGTGTCCTTTACCGGGTGTTTCTCTTGGCCGACTCGTTGCAGATCGATATTTCGTTCTGGCCCGCCGATCGGTTCAGGGCGACCGAGCCAGGATTCAAGCTCGTGTTCGGGACGGCGAACACGCCGACGAACCCGGCGCCCCTCGACCCTGATCATCTCGCCGGGATGGGGTGGCTGTACGGGTTGCACGCGCGCTCCGCGATCGCGCGGGGTCGTGGCTGGCAGGCCTTGATGATGCTCGACGGTGTGCGTGACCAGATCATCGCGCTGGCCTGCGTCCGTCATGGTCTCAATCCGCATCATGGCCGGGACGCGGACAAACTCCCGTCCGAACTGCTCGACGAGCTCATGCGGGCGCGCGCGAGTACGACGGACGATCACGAACTGCGCCGGGCGAACAAGCTGTCGATCGAGGCGCTGTTACGGGAGATCGCCCGTCATGACGAGGCACTCGCTCAGCGCCTCGTGATGCCCGCCGAGGCCCTCACTTTCTGAGACAGCCGGCTCCAGAGACACACGACTCTCTGCCGAAGGTGTTGCCGTCCTGAGCCGTTGCCGAAAATCGGCGACGAGGTTCGCCTGAGGACCCAGGATTCTTGATCGGCTATCTTGCGGGCGTGGACATTCAGGTGCTTGAGGGTGCGCTGGTCGAGGTGCCGACGGACGCTGTCACGGGATTGGATCGGCGTGCGTTCGGAGAGTTCATCGGACCACAGGGTGAGTTGGCCTCGTACGCGTTCGGCTGGAGCGATCGGCGGGCTTGGTGGATGCGGCACTGGCTGGCGCGCACCACCTGTATCCAGACCCTTGAGGTCTTCGAGCGCCGCGAGCCGAGCTTAGAGCCGACACAATTCGGCTGCGACCGCCTCGGAAACCAGGCACGATGGCCGCATGTCGGATCTTCACTGGGACGAGGTCAAGAGCTTCTTCGACCCTGATTTGATGGGCACTCTTCCCGACGTGATCGTCCCGAACGCCTCCGCGGAGGACTGGCAGACGGTGTTCGATCTGGTCAAGGCGCGTGGTTGGCAGTGGGAGTTCCGTCAGGCCGACACGACGCCGCCTTTGCCTTCGGCGGCTGAAGCGCTCGCGCGCCTGGAAGATGGCGAAGTGGGGGAGCTCCATGTCTTCCCGGTTCCGGAAATGCTTGTGATCTTCCGTCTCATGTCGGCAGAGGAGATCGACTTCGACGTCGACTTGCGAGAATTACAGGGACAGGCCGGCGTCGACAAACTCTGCGGATTCCTCGCCGAGATCGGGCGAAAGCTGGGTAAGCCGGTTCTGATGCTGCCGGAAGGCGGAAGCCAAGCCCATGCGAACCTCGGGTTCGATCCAACGGTTGATCGAGTGGTGCTGCTGGCCGATCCGCGTCGCTGAAGCCAAGCCGGATCAGAACCCGATGGGCAGGCCCGCGTAGTTCTCCGCCAACCCAGCCCTGCCCGCCTCGCTCCGCGCCAGCCACTGCAACTGCGAGAGCTGCAGCTGCCGGTCGAAAGGATCGCCCGACTGGTGCAGCATCGTGGTCATCCACCACGAGAAGTGCGTGCATCGCCAGACCCGGCGTAGTGCGGTGTCGGAGTAGGCGTCGGCCAGCGTGGAGTCCTTGTCCCGCAACAAAGAGGCCAGGGCGGGTGCGAGGAGGGCGACGTCGGCGACGGCGAGGTTGAGGCCCTTGGCGCCGGTGGGCGGCACGATGTGGGCGGCGTCGCCGGCGAGGAACAGGCGCCCGTGCCGCATGGGCTGCTGCACGAAACTGCGCATGGGCAGCACGCTCTTGTCGGTGATCGGGCCGGGCGTGAGCGTCCAGCCGCCTTGGCCGTGGCCGAGCCGGGTGGCGAGCGCTTCCCAGATCCGATCGTCGGACCACGTGCCGATGTCGGTGCCGTTGGGCACTTGCAGGTACAGGCGGCTGACGGTGGCCGAGCGCATCGAGTGCATGGCGAAGCCGTCAGGGTGCCAGGCGTAGATGAGCTCGTCGGTCGACGGGGCGACGTCGGCGAGGACGCCGAGCCACGAGTACGGGTAGGTGCGTTCCCAGGTCTGCTTCGCGGCGTCGGGGATCGCGGTCCGGCAGGGGCCGAAGGAGCCGTCGCAGCCGACGACGACGTCAGCGTCCAGGCGCTGCGATGTACCGTCCGGGCCGGTGAAGGTGACGTAGGGCTTGTCGGTCTCGATGTCGTGCACGGCGGTGTCGGTGACCTTGTAGTGGATCTGCTGCCCGGCCGCCGCCCGCGCCTTGCCGAGGTCCTTGGTCACCTCGGTCTGGCCGTAAACGGTGACGCTCCGCCCGACCAGGTCCACGAAGTCGAGATGATGCCGTTCCTCCGGCCATTGCAGATAGATGCCGCGATGCTCGTCGCCCTCGCGGTCGAGCCGGTCGGCGAGGCCCGTTTCGCGGAGGAGGTCCACTGTGGACTGTTCGAGGATGCCCGCGCGGATCCGCGCTTCGACGTACTCCCGCGAGCGGGTCTCCACGATCACCGATTCGACCCCTGCCAGATCGAGCAGATGCGACAGGAGCAGTCCGGCCGGGCCGGCGCCGACGATGGCGACTGGGGTTCGCATGACCGGAGTCTGGCCGCGCCTCCGCCGAACTCCTAGCGTTCGCTTTCACTCAGTGAAACCCGAAGGCTGCGGCCGATCCCGGCGGCAGCCACCTGGAGGGCGGAGACCAGCCTTGCCCGGCCCCGGCTCAGGTCCGGGACGACCAGGCCGAGCGCGGCGACGACGTCACCGGCGGGGGACGCCCGGATCGGGACGGCGACCGAGCAGGCGCCCTGGCTCATCTCCTCGACGGTCTGCGCGTAACCCTCCCGGCGGACGCGCCGCAGCTGCTCGCGCAGCCGTCCGGGCTGCGTGACGGTGTACGGAGTGACGCGGGTCAGCGACGCGAGCACCTGCCGCTGGACGTCCTCCGGAGCCCAGGCCAACAGCACCTTCCCGACGCCGGTGGCGTGCAGCGGCAGCCGCCCGCCGATCCGGCTGACCACCGGCACGGACGCGTTCCCGGAGAGCCGGTCGAGGTAGAGCACCTTGCCGCCGTCCCGCTCGCCGAGATGCACGGTGGCCCCGGTAGCACCGTAGAGATCCTGGAGGAAGGGTGCGGCGACCTGCCGGAGTTCGAACTGGACGGGGGCGAGCAGCCCGAGATCCCACAGCCGCCTGCCGATGGCGTAGTGGTCCTCGCGCCGCTCCAGCGCGCCCAGGCCCACGAGTTCGCGCGCGAGCCGGTGAGCGGTGGGCAGTGGGAGACCGGCTCGGCTCGCGAGCTCGGTCAGCGACAGCTCGCGGTGGTCGACGTCGAAGGCGCCGAGCAGTGCGAACGCCCGCGAGACGACACCGGCGCCGGGTGTGGACAGGTTGCCGGGCATACGCCCAGCTTCTCACTGAGTGGAAGTCAGGGCGAGTCCGAGCCACAGCCCGGCGACGGCGAGCACGATGGACGCCGGAACGGTCAGCAGCCCGAGCCGGGTGAACTCGCCCAGATCGGGCCGGGCGTCGTGCCGGTGCAGGATCCGCCGCCACAGCAGCGTCGCCAGGGAGCCGACGTAGGTCAGGTTCGGCCCGAGGTTGACCCCGATCAGCACGGCCAGCACCACCGGGGTTCCGCCCGCGGTGGCCAACGGCAGCAGTACGAGCACCGCGGGCAGGTTGTTGATCAGGTTGGCCAGCACGGCCGCCACCGCGGCGGCGCCGAGCAGGGCGAGGAACGAGCTGGAGGTCGGCACCAGGTGGCTGAGCGCCTCGTCCAGCCCGTTGTCGACCACGGCGCGGACCACGATCGCCAAGGCGAGGACGAACGCGAGGAACGGGATGCTCGCCGACCGGACGATCGCGGCGGGGGAGGTCCGGCGCTGCGCGAGGGCCCGGCAGGCGAGGACGGCGGCACCGGCGAACGCGGCCCACGCGGGACTGACGTCCAGCAGCGACGTGACCACGAACCCGGCCAGCGTCAGGCCGAGCACGACCAGGACGAACGCCGGGACCTTCCCGGCCGGGACCGCTTGCCCGCCGCGGGGCCGGGCCGCCAGGTCGGCGGCGAAGAACCGGCGGAACACCAGATACTCGGTGAGCACGGCCGCGAGCCACGGCAAGGTCATCAGCGCGGTGAACCGGAGGAACGAGATCCCGGTCGCGGCCACGGCGAGCAGGTTGGTCAGATTGGACACCGGCAGCAGCAACGACGCCGAGTTCGCCAGATGCGTGCAGGCGTAGGCGTGCGGCTTGGCCCGGGCGCCCATCCGCGCGGCGGTCGCGAACACGACCGGCGTCAGCAGGACGACGGTGGCGTCCAGGCTGAGCACCACGGTGACCGCCGCGGCGACCACGAACACGGCGGGCAGCAGCCGTCGCGGCTTGCCCCGGCTGAACCGGGCCATGAGCGTCCCGGCCGCCTGGAACAGGCCTTCGTCGTCGCACAGCTTGGCCAGCACGAGCACCGCGGCGAGGAATCCGACGACCGGGGCGAGCCTGGCCACCTCGTCGAGGGCGTCGGGGAACGAGATCGCCCCGGCCGCCAGCACGATCCCGGCGGCGGGCACGGCGGCGACCGCCTCCGGCAGGCCGCGTGGCCGGATCACCGCGAAGGCCAGGACGACCAGCAGGAGCGCGATGGACACCATCTCGCCGGGAATGCCCGTCAGGGGAATCCTCCTCCGTGTGAAGCCGACTTCGGCAATCTAAGCTGGGGCTGGTGCGCGAGACGAACTGGGCGGGCAATCGGACCTTCACCGCGGAACGGCTCCTCCGTCCGCGCACGATCGAGCAGGTGCGGGAGGCGGTCGCCGGGGCGAGCGCGGTCAAGGCGCTCGGCAGCGGGCATTGCTTCAACGACATCGCGGACTGTCCTAGTGGTGTCCAACTCGATCTGTCCGCGCTCGACGTCGAGACCGAACTCGACGCGGAGGCCGCGACGGTCACGGTGCCGGCGGCCGCGCGGTACGGCGACGTCGCCGTCCAGGTGTACGAGGCCGGGTTCGCGCTGGCCAACCTCGCGTCGCTGCCTCATTGCACGGTGGCGGGCACCGTCGCGACGGCGACCCACGGCTCCGGGCGGCGCAACCAGAGCCTCGCGTCGGCCGTTTCCGGTTTGGAGCTGGTCACCGCGGACGGCGACCTGCGGACCTACGAGAGGCACGACGGCGTGGTCGTCGGTCTCGGCGCGCTGGGCGTGGTGACCCGGCTGACTCTCGACCTGGTGCCGTCCTTCGAACTCCGTCAGGACGTCTTCGACGGCCTGCCCTGGGAGTCGGCGTACGAGCATTTCGAGGAGATCCAGGCCGCGGGCTACAGCGTCAGCCTGTTCACGAACTGGGCCCGCGACACGATCGACCAGGTCTGGGTCAAGGGATCAGGACAGCCGGGCGCGGACTTCTTCGGCGCGAAAGCGGCGGACGCGCCACGCCATCCGGCCCACGCGGCGGGGATTCCGGCGGACAACTGCACGCGGCAGCTCGGGGTCCCGGGGCCGTGGCACGAACGGATCCCGCATTTCCGCCTGGACTTCACGCCCAGCGTCGGGAACGAACTCCAGACCGAGTACTTCGTGCCCATCAGGCACGCGGTGGCCGCGATGGAGGCCCTGCGCGGCATCGGGCACCGGCTCGCGCCCGTGCTGCTCGTCTCGGAGATCCGCACGGTCGCGGGGGACGAACTGTGGCTGAGCCCGTTCCACGGCGGTGACCGGCTGGCGCTGCATTTCACCTGGCAGCCGGACGAAGACGCCGTCCGCGCGCTGCTGCCCGTCATGGAAGAACGCTTGGCGCCCTTCGGGGTCCGCCCGCACTGGGGGAAGCTCTTCCACCGCGCCGCGGACTATCCGAAGCTGGCCGATTTCCGGGCGCTGGCCGACGAACTGGATCCGGACGGGAAGTTCCGGAGCCCGTTCGTGCGGCGCCATGTCTTCGGGGAGCTTTAGTCCGACTGCGACCACGCGGCGACGGGCAGTGAGAGATACACGCCGACGTCATCGATCCCGGTCGCCGATTCGATGCTCGTGCGTAGCAGGTCCACGCGTTCCTGGCGGTTGTCCGCCCGGCTCGGGAACCACTTCGACCGGACCTCGACCAGCAGGTCCAGCCCGAAGCGGTCGAACGGTCCCGGCTGCCGGAAGCGCAGCTCGACGTCGCCTGGTTGAAGGTCGCCGTCGTAGGGCTCCTCGGGGCATTCCACCGCGACGGACACGAGATGCGGCAGGACCGAACCCAGCTCGCGCAGCTTGGCTTCGGAAAGTTCGGGGGAGTAGGTGATTTCCACGAGAGGCACGACACCAGCCTAGGGCAGGCGCGAACTGCTATCGTGGCGGTAGTTGCTTGCTCGCACGGGAAGATCCCCGGCTGCTGCACTGGGGCCGCACGTTTCTCCCGAGGAGCTTCCATGTCTCTTCCTCTTGCCCGTCGTATGGACGGCGTCACCAGTTCTCCCGTGCGCGACCTGCTCGCGCTCACCGCCCGCCCGGGCGTGATCTCCTTCGCCGGTGGTATGCCCGCGCCGGAACTGTTCGATGTGGACGGCCTCCGCGCCGCCTTCGACCGCGCGCTCGACGGCGAGTCCGGCCGTCGCGCGCTGCAATACTCGCCCACCGAAGGGAATCCGCGACTGCGTGAGCTGCTCGCGGAGCGGTTGTCCGATCGCGGTCTTCCGACCACTGTGGACGATCTGCTGGTCACCACGGGGTCACAGCAGGGTTTGCAGCTGCTGAGCACCGCGTTGCTCGATCCCGGCGCCACCGTGCTGGTGGAGGAGCCGGTGTATTTGTCCGCGTTGCAGTGCTTCCAGCTCGCCGAGGCGCGGATCGTGCCCGTTCCCGGTGACGCGGAAGGGATCGACCCGGTCGCGCTGGAAGAGATCGCGGCCAGGGAACGACCCGCGCTGCTGTATCTCGTCCCGACGTTCTCGAATCCGTCCGGCCGCACGATCAGCCCCGGGCGACGTCGTACGCTCGCGGAAGTGATCGCACGTCACGGGTTCTGGCTCGTGGAGGACGATCCGTATCACGAGCTGCGGTATCG
Organism: Amycolatopsis azurea DSM 43854; assembly: GCF_001995215.1. Lineage (GTDB taxonomy): Bacteria > Actinomycetota > Actinomycetes > Mycobacteriales > Pseudonocardiaceae > Amycolatopsis > Amycolatopsis azurea. The sequence goes on along the minus strand of NZ_MUXN01000010.1, from coordinate 67,497 downwards.
CGGGGAACGCGAAGAACCGATGTCCGCCCGTCCGGAACTCGCCGGCCGCGCCATCTATCTGGGCAGCTTCTCGAAGGTGATCGCCCCGGGCATGCGGCTGGGCTGGCTTCGCGCGCCGAGCGAACTCCTGCGCCGCGTCGCGATCCTCAAGCAGGCCAACGACTTGCACACCTCGACGGTCGACCAGGCGGCCGCGGCCGAGTATCTGGCCGCCGCGGATCTCGACGCGCACGTGCGGACACTGTGCGCGACCTACCGCGTGCGCCGGGACGCGATGCTGGCCGAACTGCCCGCGATCACGCCGCCAGGCACGACTTGGACCGATCCGGACGGCGGGATGTTCGTCTGGGTCACCCTTCCCGGCGGCGCGGACACGGACCGGTTGCTTCCCGAGGCGTTGCGCCATGACGTCGCCTTCGTGCCCGGCTCGGCGTTCCAGGTGGGGGAGCCGGACCGGTCGGCGCTGCGGCTCTCCTTCGCCACGCACGCGCCGGAGAAGATCGCCGAAGGACTGCGGCGGCTCGGGAAGGCCCTTTAGTCCTCCTGCGGGTCCCAGGTCAGCAGCCGGACCTTGCTGACGGTCTGGACATGCCGTCGCATCGCGTTCGCGGCCGCTTTCGGATCGCCGTCGCGGATGGCGTCGGCGATCTTCTGGTGCTGGCCCAGCGATCGGGACGGCCGTCCGGGCTGCCGCAGCGATTCGGTGCGGCTTTCCGCGATCTGGGCGTCGATCGAGCGCATGAACTCGGCGAGGAGGCTGTTGTTCGCGGCGGCGGTGATCGCTTCGTGGAACCGGCGGTCACCTTCGGCGCCGTGCCCGCCGTCGGCGATCTCGCCCGCCATGTACGCGAGCGCGGCGTCGATCGCGGTGAGATCGGCGTCGGATCGGCGCAGCGCGGCCAGTTCCGCGAGCTTGGTCTCCATCGCCTCGCGGGCTTCGAGTACTTCCGGAAGCCGGCGGCGGCGGGCCACGAGTTCGTCGACCGGTTCGACGTCGAGGTGGTCGTTGCGCAGGTAGGTGCCCCCGCCATGACGGGATTCGAGCAGCCCCTGGACCTCCAGCACGACGATCGCCTGCTTGATCGACGCGCGGCTGACCCCGAGCCGCTCGGCGAGATCGCGTTCGCTCGGGAGCTTGTCGCCCGCGTGCAGGCCGGACTCTTCGACGTGCGCCTTGATCCGCTCGACGACCTGCTCGTAGAGCTTCGCCCGGTTCAACCGGCTCAACGCCTCCGGCACGCGATCCCCTTCGCTGACACTGGACAAGTGGCTCAGCCAATTTACCACTCATGGGTTGACAGGTGGTCGCCGTCACAGGGAAAGTGGCTCAGCCACTAGTCCACTGAGCCACCGGATCGCCCACGGGGGCCAGGGACCCGCCGTCAAGGAGGACGGTCATGTCCGCCCAGCTGATCTCGATCCTCGTCCTCGTGGTGATCTTCGCCCTCGCCACGACCCGCTCGATCAACATGGGGGCGCTCGCCTTCGCCGGCGCGTTCCTCGTCGGCACCCTCGCCGGTGGCCTGGACACCGACGGCATCTTCGCCGGCTTCCCCGGCGACATCTTCGTCGTGCTGGTGGGGGTCACCTACCTGTTCGCCATCGCCAGGGCCAACGGCACCACCGACTGGCTGGTGGCCGCGGCCGTCCGGCTGGTCGGCGGCCGGATCGCGCTCATCCCGTGGGTGATGTTCGTGGTCACCGGCGCGCTGACCGCGATCGGCGCGGTGAGCCCGGCGGCCTGCGCGATCGTCGCGCCGATCGCCCTCGGATTCGCCGCCCGCTACCAGATCAGCCCGCTGCTCATGGGCGCGATGGTGGTGCACGGAGCGCAGGGCGGCGGATTCTCGCCGATCAGCGTCTACGGCTCGATCGTCAACGGGATCGTCGAGCGCAACCACATCGCGGGCAGCCCCGTGACGCTGTTCTTCGCGAGCCTGGGCATGAACCTCGCCATCGCGGGCGTCCTCTTCGTCGTCCTCGGCGGCACCAAACTGCGGCGCCGCCAGCTCGTCACGGCGGGCGCCGCCGGTGCGGAGACCGACGAGGAACCGTTGCCGCACGAGCAGCGCATTCCCTTGGACGGGCCCAAGATCGTGACGCTGACCGGCCTGGTCGCGCTCGTCGTCGGCACCCTGGTGTTCGACCTCGACCCGGGCCTGACCGCGATCACCGTCGCCGTCCTGCTGAGCGTCGCGTGGCCGAAGACCAGCCGGTCCGCCGTCTCCGAGATCACCTGGCCGACCGTCCTGCTGATCTGCGGTGTGCTGACCTACGTGGCCGTGCTGAAGGAGATCGGCACCATCGACTACGTCGGCAACGCCGTCACCACCGTGGGGATCCCCCCGCTCGCGGCACTTCTGCTCTGCTACATCGGCGGCGTCGTGTCCGCCTTCGCGTCCTCGGTCGGCCTGATGGGCGCGCTCATCCCGCTCGCCGTGCCGTTCCTGGCGCAGGGCACGATCGGCCCGGTCGGCATGATCGCCGCGCTCGCGGTCTCGGCGACGATGGTGGACGTCAGCCCGTTCTCCACCAACGGCGCGCTCGTCCTCGCCAACGCGAAGGACGTCGACCGCGACAAGTTCTTCAAACAGCTTCTCGTCTACGGGGCGCTCGTGGTGGCCGTCGTGCCGCTGATCGCCTGGCTCGTGTTCGTCGTGCCCAACTGGGGCTGAGGAGGAGATCCATGCTGCCCGGACTGACTGCCGGAAACGACCGCGTCGCCCTGCGGTTCGGCGCCGAATCCCTGACCTACGGCGAACTCGCGTCCGTCACAGGCCCGATCGCCGCCGGGCTGGCGGGCCGGACACGGGTCGCGGTGTGGGCGACGCCGACGCTGCGGACGTGCGTCGCGATCGTCGCCGCGCTGTCCGCCGGTGTCCCGGTGGTGCCGATCAACCCCAAGGCCGGATCGCGCGAACTGGCGCATATCGTCGCCGACAGCGCGCCCGATCTGGTGCTGGCCGAACCGGACGCGGCGCTGCCGGCGGAACTCGGGGCGGTGTCGCGGGGTGACATCGTTCTTGACGCCTCAGGCACACCGTGGCCCGGAGAAGAACCGGATCCGGAGACCCCGGCTTTCGTCGTCTACACCTCCGGGACCACCGGGCCGCCCAAGGGTGTCCTGCTCCCGCGTCGCGCGGTCGCGTCGAACCTCGACGCGCTCGCGGAGATCTGGGGCTGGACCGACGCCGACGTCCTCGTCCACGCACTGCCGCTCTTCCACGTGCACGGCCTGATCCTGGGCGTGGTCGGCCCGCTGCGGCGGGGCGGTTCACTGCACCACCTCGGGCGGTTCTCCAGCGAAGCGGCCGCGAAGGAACTCGCCGGGGAGGGCACGATGCTCTTCGGCGTCCCGACGATGTACCACCGGCTGGCGGCCGACTGCGAGGCCGATCCCGCGCTGGCCGCCGGGGTGGGCGCGGCGCGGCTGCTCGTTTCGGGATCCGCGGCGCTGCCCGCGACCGATCACCAGCGGATCTCCGCCGCGACCGGGCAGCAGGTCGTCGAGCGCTACGGCATGACCGAGACGCTGATGAACTGCGGTGTCCGCGCCACGGGGGACCGGCGGCCCGGCGCGGTCGGCCCGCCGGTGCCCGGCGTCGAACTGCGGCTGGTCGACGACGCCGGAGAGCCCCTGGCCGAGGACTCGGTGGGGGAGATCGAGGTCCGCGGCCCGAACCTGTTCCTCGGCTACCTGAACCGGCCGGACGCCACGGAAGCCGCCCTGCGCGACGGCTGGTTCCGGACCGGCGACATGGCGGTCCGCGACGCCGACGGTTACGTGCGGATCGTGGGCCGCCGGGCCACCGACCTGATCAAGAGCGGCGGCTACAAGATCGGCGCGGGCGAGATCGAGAACGCGCTCCTGGAGCACCCCGGGGTGGCCGAGGCGGCCGTCACCGGGGAGCCGGACGACGACCTCGGCGAGCGCATCGTCGCCTGGATCGTCCCAGCCGAGGTCAAGCCGACGGCGGACGAACTCGCCGACCACGTCGCCGGATTACTGTCGCCGCACAAGCGGCCGCGGGTGGTCCACTATCTGGAAGCTTTGCCCCGCAACGAGATGGGCAAGGTCCTCAAGCGGGCGCTCCATGGCTGACCCGCTCGGCTGGGACGGTTACACCGCCTCCCTGGCGGGAGCGAGGGAACGCGCGGGCACGGACGAGGCGGTCGTCTGCGAACGCGCGAAGTTCGGCGTCCACGAGGCCGTGGTGATCCGGTTCGAGTTCGGCTTCCTCGGCGGCTCGGTCGGCACCGGGACCGGCGCCCTGATCGGGGAGGCACTCGATCAGGCCCGCAAGCTCCGCTTGCCCGTCGTCTCGTTGCTGTCCACGGGCGGGACCCGGATGCAGGAGGGTGTTCCCGCCCTGCGACAACTTCAGCGGATCGCCCGAGGTTTGGCGCTGCTGCGCGAAGAAGGGCTGCCGCACATCGCCGTCGCGCGGCATCCCACGACCGGCGGCGTGTGGGCGTCCCTCGGCGCGGACGCCGACGTCGTGCTCGCCGTTCCCGGCGCCCAGGTGGGGTTCGCCGGGCGCCGGGTGCGGGAGGAGCGGTACGCCGACGATCCCGCGTACACGGCGGAAAACCAGTACGCGGCCGGATATGTCGACGAGCTGGTGACCGAGGACGTGCTCGACGAACGGCTGGAGGCGTGGCTCGGTCTCCTGACCGGCGGCGCCCGGAACCGCCCGGCGGATCTGCCCAGGGCTCTCGGCGCGCTCGACTCCGCGCGGGACGGCTGGCACGCGGTCCAGCGCGCCCGGTCGGCGGACCGGCCTCGCGCGGGCGCCTATCTCGACGATTACTTCGACACCCGTGCCAGCCTCCGGGGCGGTACCGACGATGGTGTCCTTTGTGGAATCGGGAACCGTGCCGGGCGGTCTGTCGCCTACGCGGCGCAGTCCGGGACCGCCACCACACCAGGCGGTTTCCGGACGGCGACCCGCCTGATCCGCCTCGCCGATCGGCTGGGACTGCCGGTGCTGACACTCGTCGACACCCCGGGCGCGGCCGCCGATCCGGCCGCGGAGACGGCCGGGGCCGGAAACGCCATCGCCGAACTGTTCGGCACGGTCGCGGCCGCGGGCGTGCCGATCACGACGCTGGTGATCGGGGAAGGAGGTTCGGGCGGCGCGCTCGCGTTCTGTTCGGCGGACCGGATCTGGCTCACCCCCGACGCCTGTTTCTCCGTGATCGCCCCGGAACTGGCGGCCAGGATCCTCAAGCGGGGGCCCGGAGGGATCCCCGCTCTCGCCGGAAAGCTGAAGCCACGCCCCGAAGATCTGCTGGGCCTCGGTGCCATCGACGGCATCGCGGGATCGGAACCGGTTTCCTTCGTGAGATAAGGGGTTCGAAATGCTCAAGCGAACACTCGTCGCGGTCACGCTCGCCCTTCTGATCGCTCCACCCGCCCAAGCCGACGAATCAGCTCGTTATGTCGCGATGGGCAGTTCGTTCGCGGCGGGACCGGGAATCCCGCCGCAGCAGCCGGGAACCCCGGCCACCTGCGGGCGTTCGACGAAGAACTACGCGAGCCTCGTCGCCGCGAGACGCGGGCTCGCCCTCACCGACGTCACCTGCGGCGGCGCGACCACCGCGAACATCCTCACCACCGGGCAGGCCGGGCAGCCACCGCAGATCGAGGCCGTCACGCCGGACACCAAGCTCGTGACGGTCACCATCGGCGGAAACGACGTCGGCTACGTCGGCAGCCTGTTCACCTACGGCTGCCAGAACACCGGCGGCACGAACTGTGGCCAGGTCGACCGGAACGCCGTCCGCGCGGCGCTCAGCACCGTTCACGAGAAGATCGGTGCCGTCATCGCGGCAGTCCATCAGCGCGCGCCGCGGGCCCGGGTCCTGGTCGTCGACTACCTGACCATCGTCCCGCGCACCCGGCCCGCCTGTGACGGCGTTCCGCTCACCCCCGAGCAGCTGACCTTTGAAAACGAGGTCGCGGACCGGCTCGCGGCGGCGACCCTGCGGGCGGCCCGCGAGGAGCGAGCCACGCTGGTCCCGGCGGCGGCCGCCAGCGCGAACCACGACGGCTGCGCGGCCGTTCCCTGGATGGAGCGGTACTCGACCGCGCAAGGACGCGTGCCGTACCACCCGAACGAGGCCGGGATGGCGGCCGTCGCGAACCTGGTCACGGCAAAGATCCCTTAGCCGTCCGGAAGGTGCGGCGGTAGCTGTCCGGCGGCACCCCGACGGTCCGGTTGAAATGCCGCCGCAGGGTGGCGGCGGTGCCCATCCCGGTGGCCTCCGCGATCAGGTCGACGCTGTCTTCGGTGCGCTCCAGGAGCTCCTGCGCGCGGCGGATGCGCTGGTTCAGCAGCCAGCGCAGCGGGGTGGTCCCGGTCGCAGTCCGGAAGTGCCGGGCCAGGTTGCGAGAGCTCATGTTGGCGTGCCGGGCGAGGTCCTCGACGGTGAGCGGCCGGTCCAGCCGTTCGGTGATCCAGGGGAGCAGGCCGCCGAGCGGATGGTCGTCCTGCTCGGGCACCGGGGCGGTGACGAACTGGGCCTGCCCGCCCGCGCGGTGCGGCGGGACGACCAGGCGGCGGGCGACGGTGTTCGCGACCGCCGAGCCGTGGTCGGCGCGGACCAGATGCAGGCACAGATCCATCGCGGCGGCCTTGCCCGCCGAGGTGAGCACGCTGCCGTTGTCGACGTAGAGGACGTCCGGATCGACCTCCACCAGGGGATGCCGGGCGGAGAGGACGTCGGTGTGCGCCCAGTGCGTCGTGGCGCGGCGGCCGTCGAGCAGACCGGCGGCCGCCAGCACGAACGCGCCCGTGCAGAGGGACGCGACCCGCGCGCCCGCTTCGTGGGCGGCGCGGACGGCGTCGACGAGGTCGGCTGGCGGATCGATGTCGATGTCGGCCCAGCCGGGGACGATGACCGTGTCGGCGCGCGCGAGCCGGTCGAGCCCGTGATCCGGTTCGAGGAGGAACCGGCCGACCTTCACCGGGGCCGGACCGCAGACGCTGAGTTCGTACCAGGAACCGAAACCCGGCAGGGGCGAGCCGAAGACTTCCTGGGCGATGGCCAGTTCGAACTGGAGCATCCCGTCCGTGGCGGCGAGCGCGACCGTGGTCATGTCCGAAAGTGTACGCATGATGTCGTTCCGGACACTGTCGGACGGCGGATCCCGTAGCCAGGATGGTCCACAGTGGATCGGTCGAAGACAGGGAGAACCCCATGGGTACGTACGACGTCGCGGTGTTCGGGGCTTACGGGCACACCGGGCGGTTCGTGGTGGAGGAGTTGCGCGAGCGAGGCTTCGGCGTGCTGGCCGTGGGCCGCGACGAGGCGAAACTCCGGGCTCTGCCCTGGCCGGACCTGGAGATCCGGCAGGGGTCGGTCGACGATCCGGCCTCGCTCGATCGCGCTTTCGAGGGCGCGGACGCGGTGATCAACGCCGCCGGGCCCTTCGCCGACACCGCCGCACCCGTGATCGAAGCGGCGCTGCGGGCGGGCGTCCCGTACCTGGATGTGGCCGCGGAACTCGAAGCGAACATGGACACCTTCGCGCGGTTCGGCGACAAGGCGGCGGGCGCGACGGTGATCCCGGCGATGGCGTTCTTCGGCGGTCTTGGCGACCTGATGGTCACCGCCGCCCTGGGCGACTGGACGTCCGCCGACGAAGCGCACATCGCCTACGGGCTGAGCAGCTGGCACCCGACGGAGGGGACCCGCGCGGCGGGCAAGGTCTCCCGGGATCGGCGGAACGGGAAGCGGATCCGGTTCTCCGGCGGCCGGATCGAACACCGCGACGACGCGCTGCCGGAGTCGGACTGGGATTTCCCCGCGCCGCTGGGGACCCGTGCCGTGCTCGGCGAGTTCTCGATGGCCGACGTCGTCACCGTCCCGAGCCATCTCGCCATCCCCGAAGTGGTCACGTACATGACCACGAACGCGGCCCGCGAGGTCGTGACGCCCGAAACGCCGGCGCCGCCCGCGGACGGCCCGTCCGCGCAGACGTTCGTGGTCGACGTCGTCGTGCGGTCCGGTGGCGAGGAACGGCGGGTCGTCGCGCAGGGGCAGGACATCTACGCGATCACGGCACCGCTGGTGGTGGAGGCCGTCCAGCGGGTGCTCGACGGGCGGACCAAGGCGACCGGGGTCGTCTCGGCGGGAGAGGTCTTCGACGCGGCCGACTTCCTGGCGGCGCTGGCCCCGAGGGTGACCGTCACCGCGTGACACCCGCCTTCCAGCCGGGGTGCGGCAGCCGTGCGGGCGGGGCCTCGCCGGGCCGGTACTCGAAGTGCCACCATTCGTTGTCGTAGATCCGGTACAGCGCGAAGCGGGCGCCATGGTCTTCCAGCCATTGCGCGCCTTCGCGCGGCCGGACGTCCAGCGCGGTACCGCGGACATGCGCGGAATCCTGCGGCGGCAGGACGCGTTTCCCGGTCTCGGTGAGGAACAGCCGGTGCTGTTCGGCGGCGTCGCGGTGTCCCGAGGTGACGCCGAGCAGCGTGCGGTGCCGCCAGAACGCCTCTGTCCTGGCGGCGGTGAACGCGGCCAGGGTCCCGCCGGTGAGCCCGGCGAGGTCCTCGGCCGGGAACCGCAGCGCCAGCGCCCACCCGCAGGCCAGCCGCCGGGCCTCGCCGGGCGACCGCAGCCACGCCGGGATCAGCAGCAACACCGCCAGGACGCGGGTGAGCGCCGCGTAAACGATCTCCTTCATGCACTCCACAATCGACGCCGCTTGTCCGAGGCCGATCGTGACGGCGTGCGCGGACGCCGACGAAAATGTCACCGTTCCGCACGGGTCACGTCGTGACAGAACGAAGACGTTCCGTGGACGTTCCGCGGAAACGGGGCGGGCACGATGGCGTGTCATGGACGAGCGGATTCCGTCCGGCGCTGCGATAGTCGTCGGCATGCCCAGGGTGCTGCTCATCGAAGACGACCAAGCCGTGCGGGACGGGCTGAGCATGGCGCTGGGCGGACGCGGCCACGCGGTCGACGCGGTGGCCACCGGCGAGGAGGGACTGGCCAGGCTCGCGTCGCGGCCGCCGGACATCGTCGTGCTGGACCTGATGCTGCCCGGACTGGACGGATTCGAGGTCTGCCGCCGGATCCGGGCCGCCGGTGATCTGCCGATCATCATGCTCACCGCGCGCAACGAGGACATCGACGTGGTCGCCGGGCTCGCCGCGGGCGCGGACGACTACGTGGTCAAACCCGCCAGGGCGCAGGTGCTGGAGGCCCGGATCCGCGCTGTCCTGCGGCGCACCGGGCAGCCGTCGTCCCCGGTCCCCGTGCCGGCCGAGATCGAGCGGCACGGAGACCTCGGCGTCGACCGCGCGGCGCTGACGGTGACCAAGGGCGGCAAGCCCGTCGCCCTCGCCCCGACCGAACTGCGGCTGCTGCTGGAACTCACGCAGGTGCCGGGCCGGGTGCTCAGCCGCCAGTATCTGCTGGAAAGTGTGTGGGAGCACGGCTATTTCGGCGATTCCCGGGTCGTCGACGCCTGCGTGCAGCGGTTGCGCGCGAAGATCGAGGACGATTCGTCCGCCCCGGTCTACGTCCAGACGGTCCGCGGGTTCGGCTACCGTTTCGGGCCGCTGTGAAGCTTGGCGGTCTGCGGACCCGGCTGCTGCTGGCGTTCAGCCTGCTGGTCGTGATCACCGCGGCCACGGTCGCCGGCGGCAACTACGTCCAGGCCCGCACCGTGATCCTCCAGCAGGCGCAGGACGCGACCGCCCGCGTCCTGGTCGACAAGGCCACCGCCCTGTACCCGCTCGGCCCGCTGCCGCCGGGGGACGGGACGCTGGGCCGGATCAGCGGCGAACTGAGCGACCGCGACTTGAGTTCGCTGGTCCTGTACGAAAACCAGTCGAGCGGCAACCAGCAGCTCCGATCGCTGATCTCGCCGGAACTTCGCGCGGAGGTCCAGTCGGGGAACGTCGCCTGGCAACGGGTCGACTCCGGCGGCACGCCGATGCTGGTGGTGGGCACCAGGTTCACCGTGAAGCTTCCGGGTGGGCAGGAGCGGGCTTCGGGCATCGAGGCCTACATCGCCCGCACCATGATCCCGGAGGCGCGGAGCATCGACGAACTCGCCACTCGGGCCTGGCTGATCGGCGGGTTGGCGCTCGTGTTCGCCATCGGGCTGGCGCTCGTGGCCGCGCGCGGCGTCCTGAGGCCGGTCCGGGAACTGGGTGACGCGGCGCAGCGGCTGGGGGCGGGTGATCTGCGGGCCCGGATCAACGTCCGCGGGACGGACGAACTGGCCGGAGTGGCGCGGACGTTCAACGAGACGGCCGGGGCGCTGGAACGCCACGTCGACGAACTGAAGCGGATGGAAGCCGACGCGCGGCGGTTCGTCGCCGACGTCTCGCACGAACTGCGCACTCCTCTGGCCGCGATGACGGCGGTCGCGGACGTGCTCGAACAGGAGTCGCCGCGGCTTTCCGGGGACGCCGGCCGCGCGGCGCGGATGACCATCGAAGAGACGCACAACCTGACGCGGCTGGTGAACGACCTCATTGAGGTGTCCCGGTTCGACGCCGGAGCCGCCGCCCTCGCGCCGGAAGAGGTCGACGTCGCCGAGGTGATCACCGCGAGCCTGCGCATCCGCGGCTGGCCGGACGAGGTGGAGCGCGAGCTGCCCACCGGGATCTTCGCCGCACTCGATCCGCGACGGCTCGACGTCATCGTGGCGAACCTGGTCGGCAACGCGTTGCGGCACGGGGAAAAGCCGGTCTCGCTCCGACTTTCCGAGGCAGGGGAGTGGATCACGCTGGAGGTCACGGATCGCGGACCAGGGCTGGCGCCCGAGGTGCTGCCGCACGTGTTCGACCGGTTCTACAAGGCGGATTCGGCCAGGGCACGCTCCGGCGGCAGCGGTCTCGGGCTCGCGATCGCCTGGGAGAACGCGCGTCTGCACGGGGGAACCCTCATCGCCGCGAACGGCGCGGACGGTGGCGCGGTGTTCACGCTTCGCCTGCCACGTCAAGGAGGAACGGCATGAAGAAGACCTTGCTCGTGCTGCTCCTGACGGTTGCGGTGGTCGCGGGCTGCGGTGTCCGGCCCAGCGCCGTGATCCCCGGCGCGCCCGCGCCGGTCGGCCCGGCCAACGGCGCGGTGCTCTACTTCCTGTCCGGCGGCCAGCCGGTCCGGGTCCTGCGCCCGCTGGCGGGCGAACTGGCTCCGTCGAACCCCATCGACCTGCTCGCCGCCGGACCGGACGAGAGCGAACAGGGCCGGCGCTACACCAGCGAAGTCCCTTTCGGCACCACGGTTCTCGACCAGACGGCCGCGCCGAACGGCGTCACGGTGACCCTCTCGATCGCCGTCGCCAGGCTCTCGGCGCGGGCGGTCGACCAGATCGTCTGCACCGCCAGGGACTCGCTCGGCGGAAGCCCGCAGGTCACCTTGCGAGGCGAAGGAACCGTCCGCGGTCCGCTGTCGTGCCCCCTGCCCGGCTAGGAGTGGGTCGGGGTGGTCGTGAGTGGTAAGTGCCGTTCTAACGGCACTTACCACTCACGACCACCCCGACCGACGCCTCACCTCCGCTTTCCCGGGAGTGGCCCGAATCACCGGTGTCGGTCCCTCGCTTTGTCCGGATTCGCCCGCTAGCTTAGGCAAGGCTAAGCAAATGGGACGAGGTGGTTTGGCGTGGAAGGGATCGAGGGCAGGGTCGCGCTCGTAACCGGAGGCGCGCGCGGGATCGGCGCGGCCGTGGTGGACGGATTGGCCGAGGCAGGCGCGATCGTGGCGGCGGTGGACCTGGCGGAAATGCCGTCCCGGGACGGGGTGACCTCGTACGTCGCGGACGTCGGGGAGCCCGCGGCCGTGGCCCGGGTGGTCGACGAGGTCGAACGCGAACTGGGGCCGATCGGGATCGGGGTGTCCGTCGCGGGCGTGCTGAAACCGGGATCGGTCTGCGAGACGAGCGACGAGGACTGGGCGGCGACCTTCGCGGTCAACTCCACCGGCGTCTTCACCGTGCTCCGCGAGATCTCCCGCCGGATGCTGCCCCGCCGGAGCGGCGTGCTGGTGACGGTCGGCTCGAACGCCGCGGGCGTCCCGCGTACCGGGATGGCCGCATACGCCGCTTCGAAGGCAGCGGCGACGATGCTGACCCGCTGTCTCGGTCTCGAACTCGCCGGCTCCGGAATTCGCTGCAACATCGTCTCGCCCGGTTCCACCGACACCGACATGCAACGTCTACTGTGGACGGACGAGAACGGCGCGGACCTTGTCATCGCGGGAAATCAGGAGCAATACCGCGTCGGTATACCGCTGGGCCGGATAGCCGAACCGGCCGACATCGCCGACGCGGTCCTGTTTCTCGCCTCCGAGCGGGCGCGGCACATCACGATGCAGAACCTCTACGTCGACGGCGGCGCCACGCTTCGCGGGTGATCTCGATGACGCAACGAAGACTTTTCGGGTCCGTATGATTAGGTTAGGCTAACCGAAAGTTGTGTCCGCCGCGTCCGGGGGGTCGCGTTCCGCGCCGGTGAAAAGGCACTGCGACGCACCAAGAGTGTCTGCCTGGTCAGTAGTATTTGCGAAAGGGAATCCTGTCGTGTCCTCACCTGCACCGGCCCGACCAAGGCCGGTCCATCAGGCGGCCGATCTGCTGGCGGCGTACCTGCCCGGATCGTTCTACTACTCGTCCGCTCGAGGATCGCTGCTCGCCGACGGGGTGTACTCCCCGGTCCACGCGGCGCCGGGCGGGCGTGCCCGTGCCGCCGCCGAAGTCCTCGACGCCGCACTGGTCGCCGGAGTGGCCGAACCCGTGGTGGCCGGGGCGATCGGGTTCCGGCCCGACGCCCCGAGCAGCCTGGTGGTGCCCGCCGTGGTGCGCCGGGCCGGTCCGCCGCGAGCGAGTGGTCCGGTGGCGCCGCTCGGGGGCGGGGGCTGGTCGGTCTCGCCGCGGCCCGCGCCGGAGGTCTACACCACCGCCGTCGCCAGGGCGCTGGACGAGATCCGTGACGGTGACCTGCGCAAGATCGTGCTGGCCCGCTGCCTCGACGTCACCGGCGGCGATCCCGTCGCCGTGCCGCGCTTGCTGGCTCGTCTCGTCCACGCCGACCCGGCGGCCCACGCCTTCGCCGTCGACGTCAGCGCGCCCGGGGATCCCGCGCCGCGCACCCTGGTCGGGGCGAGCCCGGAACTGCTGGTCTCCCGCCGCGGGCGGATCGTCATGGCCAACCCGCTCGCCGGATCGCGGCCGCGGGTGGCCGACGACGCCGAGAACGCCCGCCGGATCAGCGATCTGCTGGCATCCGAAAAGGACCGTGACGAACACGCCCACGTCGCCGCGCAGGTGGCCGAGGTGCTGGGCCGGTTCTGCGTCGACCTCGACGTCCCCGCCGAACCCGAGGTGATCGGCACGCCCACGATGTGGCACCTCTCGACCAGGATCAGCGGACGGCTCGCCGACGCGGGCGACGCCGGTTCGTCCGCGCTCGGGCTGGCCGAAGCGCTGCATCCGACACCCGCCGTCTGCGGCGTCCCGACCGGACTCGCCCGCGACACCATCGCCGCCCTCGAACCCGAGGATCGCGGCTACTACGCGGGTCTCGTCGGCTGGACCGACCAGGACGGTGACGGCGAATGGGTCGTCACCATCCGCTGCGCCGAGGTCCGCGACCGGACCGTGCGGCTGTTCGCCGGCGCGGGAGTGGTCGCGGGTTCCGACCCGGCCGCCGAACTCGCCGAGACCGGCGCGAAGTTCGGCACCATGCTGCGGGCGCTCGGTCTGGAGGGAGTGGCGTGAACCCGGACCACGTGCCCTGGTCGCCGGAAACCGCCGCGCGCTACCGGGCTTCGGGACACTGGCGCGGCCAGACCTTCGGCAAGTTGCTGACCAGTCTCGCCGAGGCCTACGCCGAACGACCCGCCGTGATCGGCGAGACCGCGCGCTGGACCTTCGCCGAACTCGACGAGCGAGCGCATCGGCTCGCCGCCGGGTTCGCCGGAGCCGGGATCCAGGCCGGTGACCGGGTCGTCGTGCAGCTGCCGAACGTGCCCGAGTTCGCGTCCGTCGTCTTCGGACTGTGGCGCGCCGGGGCGCTGCCGGTGTTCGCCTTGCCCGCGCACCGGGCCAGCGAATTGCGGCACTTCGCCGAACAGAGCGAGGCCGCGGCGATCCTGACCGTCGGCGAGCACGAACGGTTCGACCACGAGGGGATGGCGCGTTCCGTCGCGGCCGAAATCCCGTCGGTGCGGAACGTCTTCGTCGTCGGCACGGAGGAATTCGCCGTGCTCGAAGCGGCGACCCCGCGCGCCCTGCCGGATCCGGATCCCGCCGGTGTCGCGTTCCTCCAGCTGTCCGGCGGCAGCACCGGCCTGCCCAAGCTGATCCCGCGCACGCACGACGACTACCTCTACAGCGTCCGGGAAAGCGCCCGGATCTGCGGCCTGCGCCCGGAAAGCGTGTACCTGGCGGCACTTCCCGCGGCGCACAACTTCCCGCTCAGCTCGCCCGGCCTGCTCGGTGCCCTGCACGCGGGCGCGGCCACGGTGTTCGCGCCGCGTCCCGACGCCGACACCGCCTTCCGGCTGATCGAGGCCGAGGGCGTGACGATCACCGGGCTCGTGCCGCCACTGGCCGCCGCGTGGGCGCAGGCGGCCGCGAGGACCACCCGCGATCTGTCCACTTTGGACGTCCTGCTGGTCGGTGGCGCCAAGTGCGCCCGTGAACTGGCCGAGAAGATCGGTCCCGCGCTGGGCTGCCGCCTGCAGCAGGTGTTCGGTATGGCCGAAGGCCTGGTCTGCTACACCCGGCTCGACGATCCGGACGAGTACGTCCTCGCCACCCAGGGACGGCCGATCTCGCCGGACGACGAGATCCGCGTCGTGAACCCGGACGATCCACTGTCCACTTCGGACGACGTCGTCGCGCCGGGCGAGATCGGCGCGCTGCTGACCCGCGGGCCGTACACGATCCGCGGCTACTACCGCGCCGTCGAGCACAACAAGACCGCGTTCACCGAAGACGGCTTCTACCGCACGGGAGACCTCGTGCGGCAACACCCGTCGGGACATCTGGAAGTGGTCGGCCGGGCCAAGGAGCAGATCAACCGCGGCGGCGAAAAGGTGGCCGCGGAAGAGGTCGAGAACCACCTGATGGCCCACCCCGGCGTGCTCGACGCCGCCGTCGTCGCGGTGCCGGACCCGTACCTGGGCGAGCGCACCTGCGCCTACGTGGTTCCCGCCGCGGGTGCGGAGCCCGCCCCGGCGGAGCTGCGCCGGTTCGTCCGTGAGCGCGGCGTGGCGGCGTTCAAGGTGCCCGACCTGGTCCAGGTGGTGCCGGAGTTCCCCGTGACCGGTGTCGGCAAGACCAGCAAACGCGAGCTGCGGGTGGCGCTGGCCGCCCTGGCGAAGGAGAAGTGAACGTGTCACTGCCCAAGATCCAGCCGTACGCCCTGCCGACGGAGGCCGAACTGCCCGCCGGACGGGTCGGCTGGAAACCCGATCCCGCCCGGGCCGCGCTGCTGGTGCACGACGCGCAGCGGTATTTCCTCGCGCCGTACGAGGGATCCCCGATCCCGGAGATGGTCGCGAACATCGCCGCGCTGGCCGACGCCGCCCGCGCGGCCGGTGTCCCGGTGTTCTACACCGCGCAGCCCGGTCACCAGGCCGCCGAAGACCGGGGCCTGCTCACCGAGTTCTGGGGCGACGGCATCGGCGCGGTCATCGACGACGATCCGGCGGCCGCCGACGTCGTGGACGAGCTCGCCCCGAAACCGGGCGACACCGTGCTGACGAAGTGGCGCTACAGCGCGTTCCAGCGCAGCACCTTCACCGAACAGCTCGCCGAAGCGGGCCGTGACCAGCTGCTGATCACCGGCGTGTACGCGCACATCGGCTGCCAGGCCACCGCCGTCGAGGCGTTCATGCGCGACGTCCAGCCGTTCCTGGTCGGTGACGCGGTCGCGGACTTCTCCCGCGAACGCCACGACCAGGCCTGCGAGTACGTCGCCCAGCGCTGCGGCGCCCTGACCACCACGGCCGCCGCGATCACCGCGCTGGCCCCGATCCACGCCGGAGCACAGTAAATGAGCCTCACTGTCGAGAAGATCCACGCCGACGTCGCCGAACTGCTCGGCTGCGACCCGTCCGAGCTGAAGCCGGACACCGACCTCACTGACCTCGGCCTCGACTCGATGCGGATCATGGGCCTGGTCGAGCAGTGGCGTACCCAAGGCGCGGACAACCTGGAGTTCGCCGACCTCGCCGAGCTGCCGACCCTCGGCCACTGGACCCAGGTCCTCACCGGGAGCGCCGCGTGAGCCGCGCCGACCACCGTCACCGGCACCTCGAACGCATCGCCGAAGTCCGCGAGGGCGCGCACGCGGAGAAGGTCCCGTACCCGATCCGCGTCCGGCAGGCCGAAGTCGTGCGCACCGGGATGATCGGTTCCGGCCTGCTCCGCGTCACGCTCGGCGGACCCGGGACGGCGGGCTTCGAGGCGCATTCGCCCGACGAGCACGTCAAGCTCCTGTTCCCCGAACTGGACGCCGAGCCGCGGCTGCCGGTGCAGGACGGCGACATGCTGCGCTGGCCGAAGCCGTCGCCGACGTCGCGCGAGTACACCGTCCGCCGGTACGACCCGGCTTCCGGCGAACTCGACCTCGACGTCGCGCTGCACGAGGGCGGACTCGGTTCCGGCTGGGCCGAGAAGGCCACCCCCGGCACGCCGGTGCACGTCGCCGGTCCGCCCGGCGGGCTGATCGTGCCGCACACCTACGACCGCTACCTGCTCGCCGGTGACCTCACCGCGCTGCCCGCGATCGCACGCTGGCTCGAAGAACTGCCGCGCACCGCCGCGGGCTGGGCGTTCATCGAGGTCACCGACGCGAGCGAGGAGATCGAGCTGTCCGCGCCCGAGGACGTCGAGGTGCACTGGCTGCACCGGGGCGACGTCGCGCCGGGCGCCTCGGACGTACTCGCTCGCGCGGTCCAGACGATCGAGGTCCCCGCCGGGGAACGGCTCTACGCCTGGGTCGCGGGGGAGGCGGGGCAGATCAAACCGCTGCGCCGCTGGCTCAAGAACGACCTCGGGCTCGGCAAGGACGACCACGACGTGACCGGGTACTGGAAACGCGGGGTCGCCGACTTCGACGACGAGCACGACCACTGATCCCCACGCAGAAGAAAAACGAGGAAAACCCATGCGCACCACTAGAACTCGCCGGCTCACCGGAGCGCTCGCGCTCGCGTTGACGGTCGCGACCGCGGCCACCGCCTGTGGCTCCGGCGAAGACGGCAAGGCGGCCGAAGGCGGCCAGACGCGGGTGTTCGCGGCCGACAACGGCCAGATCACCATCCCGGTTTCGCCGAAGCGGGTCATCGCCACCGGGTACGCCGTGCCCGCGCTGCTCGAAGCCGGCGCGCCGCTGGTCGGGGTCTCCAGCTGGAAGCGCGGCATCCCGCTGTTCAACGAGCAGGAGCGCAAGAAGTACGACGAGCTGGCGAAGGTCGCGGGCGAGGCGGCGTCGGAGACGAACTACGAGGCGATCGCGCAGGCGGATCCGGACCTCATCGTCATCGGCGTGCCGAAGCCGGTGCTCGCCGACATCGACATCAAGCGGCTCGAAGCGATCGCCCCGGTCGTGGCGATCGGCCCGTCGGTGCCGTCGATGTGGCGTGACCTCTCCCGCAAGCAGGCCGACGCCGCCGGCGCGGCCTCCGGATTCGACGCGCTCAAGACCGCGTACGAGACGAAGGCCAAGGGACTGGCCGAGAAGTACAAGTCCGTGGTGCCGCAGCTGAAACTGGGTCACGTCGGAGCGTACGGCGAGGTCGCCAAGGGCAACTTCCAGCGTGAGTTCAACGGTTCCTGGGGCACCAACATCGCCCAGGACATCGGCGCCACCTACTACGGCCAGGTGAAGGTCAAGGGCGGCGGCTCCAAGGACGTCAGCGAGTACCCGTCGATCGAAGAGCTGCCGACCGCGTTCGCCGAGGCCGACGCGATCACCTACTCGGTCAGCGCCGACGGTTCCGTGCCCGCGCCGGTCAAGTACGTCCTCGACTCGCCGCTGTGGAAGGAACTCCCCGCGGTGAAGGCGGGCAAGGTCTACCCCTTCCGCTACACCGAGGCCGCCACCTACCGGGCCGCGACGTCCACTTTGGACGCCGTCGACCAGGCGTTCGCGCCGCTGCTGCAGAAGTGACCACCACCGGGCGGTCCGCGCTGCTCGGCGCCGCACTGCTCGGGCTCGTCGTGGTCGCCGTGCTGAGCGTCGGCATCGGCGCGCACGCCATCGCCCCCGGCGAGGTCGTGCGCGCCCTGCTGGGCGACGGGAATCCGAGTGACCGGGCCGTGGTCCTGGACATCCGCATGCCGAGGGCGGTACTCGCGATCGGGGTCGGCGCTGCGCTCGCCGTCGGCGGGGTGCTCGTGCAGGCCCTGTCGCGCAACGCACTGGCCGAACCCGGTGTGCTCGGCGTGACCGCCGGGGCCGGGTTCGCCATCGCGGTGGGGTCGTCGTTCGGTCTCGCCGCGTCGGCGCCCGCCGAACTGGGCCTGGCCGTGGTGGGCGCCGTCGGCGCCTCGACGCTGGTGTACGCCGTCGGCAGCCGGTCGCCGTTGCGGCTGGTGCTCGCCGGGACCGCGCTGAGCGCGGTGCTGCTGGGCCTCACCCTCGGCCTGCGGCTGCTGTTCCCGGACACCTTCGACGTCTACCGGTTCTGGTCGGTGGGTTCGCTCGCGGGCCGCGAGCAGGCACCGACCACGGTCCCGCTGATCGTCATCGGCCTGTCCCTGCTGGGCGCGTTCGCGGTGAGCCGTCAGCTCAACGCCATCGCGCTCGGTGAGACGGTCGCGCACACACTCGGCGCGAACGTCGCGCGCGTCCGGGCGATCACCCTGCTGTTGATCACGCTGATGGCGGGCGCGGCGACCGCGCTGGCCGGGCCGATCCTGTTCGTCGGGCTGATCGTGCCGCATCTGGCCCGGCGGGTGGCGGGCGCGTCGATCCCGTGGCTGATCGCGTACGCCGCGCTGCTCGGCCCGGTCCTGATGCTGGCCGCGGACGTCGGCTCCCGGGTCCTGCTGCCGACCGGCGAGGTCCCGGTCGCGATCGTGACCGCGTTCCTCGGCGGCCCGGTGCTGATCTGGGCCGTCCGCAAATACGGGGCGGCGCCGCTGTGAACACCGTGAAAGAAGCGAGCACACTCGTCGTGCGGCGCGGGCGGTTCTCCGCCCGGATCGAACGCCGCACCCTCTGGTTCCTCGTCGCGATGCTCGTGGTCATCGCCGGGCTGACGCTGCTCGGGCTCTGCTACGGCGCGGCGTGGGCGAGTCCCGCCCGCGTGTTCGCCGCGCTCACCGGTTCCGGCGGCGGCCCCGGCGTCGTCATCCGGGAATGGCGCCTGCCGCGGGTGCTGGCCGGACTGGTCTTCGGTGCCGCGCTCGGCCTGGCGGGCGCGATCTTCCAGAGCATCACCCGTAATCCGCTCGGCAGCCCGGACGTGATCGGCCTCGACGCCGGCGCCTACACCGGCGCGCTGTTCGCGATCACCGTGCTTTCGGGGACGTCGACCCAGCTGACGATCGGTTCGGTGCTGGGCGGGGTGATCACGGCGGCCGTCGTGTACGCGCTGTCGCTCGGTGGCGGACTTTCCGGCCTGCGGCTGATCGTCATCGGCATCGCGATCAACGCGATGCTGATGGCGCTCAACTCGTGGATCGTGCTGCGCGCCGAGCTCGAGATCGCGATCGCGGCGGTCGGCTGGAACGCCGGTTCCCTCAACGGGGTCGGCTGGGACGACGTCGCCATCCCGTTCGGGGTGCTCGCGGTGCTGTTCGCCGTGCTGTTCACCCGGGCACCCGCGTTGCACCAGGCCGCGCTCGGCGGCGAACTGGCGGTCACCACCGGTGTCCGCTGGGACCGGCTGCGGCTGGTCCTGGTGCTGATCGGGGTCGGCTGCACCGCCACGGTCACCGCCGTCGCCGGGCCGATCGCGTTCATCGCGCTGGCGGCCCCGCAGATCGGGCGGCGGCTGGCCCGCACACCCGGCATCGGCCTGCTGCCCGCCGCCCTCACCGGCGCCGTGCTGCTGACCGGCGCCGACCTGGCCGCCCAGATGTTGCTCGCGCCGGAATCGCTGCCGGTCGGTGTGGTCAGCACCGTGATCGGCGGCGGCTACCTGATCTGGCTGCTCACCAAGGAGGTACGGCGCACATGAGTGCCCGCTTGACCGCGCGGGAGCTGACCCTGCGCTACGGCGACCGGATCGTGTCGACCCGGCTGAGCCTCGACGTGCCCGACCGCGCGTTCACCGCCGTCGTCGGACCGAACGCGTGCGGCAAGTCCACCTTGCTGCGCGCGTTCGTCCGGCTGTTGAACCCGGCGAGCGGTGAGGTGCGGCTCGACGGCAAGGCCGTCGGTTCCTTCCACGGCAAGGCTTTGGCTCGAGAACTCGGTTTCCTGCCGCAGGATCCGGTCGCGCCGGAGGACGTCCGCGTCCGGCAACTGGTCGCACGCGGCCGGTTCCCGCACCAGTCGCTGTTCGCGTCGTGGTCCGAAGAGGACGAACGCGCGGTGATCGAGGCGATGACCGCGGCCGGGGTGGCGGGGCTGGCCGACCGGCCGGTGCAGGAACTCTCCGGCGGACAGCGTCAGCGCGTGTGGGTGGCGCTGGTGCTGGCGCAGAAGACGCCGTACCTGCTGCTCGACGAACCGACGTCGTTCCTCGACATCGCGCACCAGTACCAGCTGCTGAACCTGCTGGCACGGCTGCGCGACGAGGGCCGCACGGTGATCGCCGTCCTGCACGACATCAACCAGGCCTGCCGTTACGCCGACCACCTCGTCGCGTTGCGGGAAGGCCGGATCGTCGCCGAAGGCGCGCCCGCCGACATCGTCGACGCGGAGCTGATGAAGGAGGTCTTCGATCTCCCCAGTGTCGTCGTGCCCGACCCGGTGACCGGAACCCCGATGGTGGTGCCCTCATGCTGACCCTCACCGGAGCCCAGCTCGGGATCTGGACCGCGCAGCGCCTGGAGCCCGACTCGCCCTACTACGTCGTCGGTGACGTCATCGAGATCGCGGGAGACCAGCCTGTCGACCTCGTCGTGCTCGCGGAAGCCATTCGGGCGACCGCCGAAGAGGCGGACAGTCTGCGGCTGCGGATCTTCGAGACGCCTGACGGTCCGCGTCAGGTCGTGTCGGACGACGAGATGCCGCTACCGGACGTCGTCGACCTGCGTGGTGAGGCCGATCCGGAGACCGCGGCGCACGCGCGGGTGGACGCTGAACGCCGACGGGTCGCCGAGGCGTGCCGGGGCATGGTGGACCGGCCGTTGTTCGCCCACCTCGTGCTGCGGCTTTCGGAGTCGCGGGTGTGGTTCACCCAGCTCGGGCACCACTTGGTGTTCGACGGCTACACCGCGGCCATGCTCGCTCGCAGGACAGCGGCCCGCTACACCGCCGCTGTGACAGGGAAGGACGTGCCGCCCTCGACGTTCGCCCGGTTCGCCGATCTCGTCGAGGCCGATCGCGAATACCGTGAGAGCGAACGGTTCGAGCGGGATCGCGAGTACTGGCGCGAACGGTTCACGCCGTTGCCGGATCTCGACGACGGCGGCAGCGCGTCGGGCCCTCCGGAGACCACGGTGACCGCGCGGTCGGTGCTGCCCGCTTCGGACTTGGCACGCCTGCGTGAGCTGGGCAAACGCGCTGGGACGACCTGGGGCGACGCGCTGATCGCCTGCTACGCCGCCTTCCTGCACCGCGTGCTCGGCTGGACCGACGTCGTCTTCGCGATGCCGTTGATGTGCCGCGAAGGCGCCGCGCTGCGGACCCCGGCGATGGCGGTCAACGTGCTGCCACTGCGGGTCACGGTGCTCCCGGAGGACTCGGGGACCGGGCTGACCGCGCGGGTCGCGGGCGCGTTGAAGGAGATGCGCGCGCATCAGCGCTATCGCGGCGAGGACCTGCCGCAGGATCTCGCGGTGCCCGGCGCCGGGGCGCTGCTGCACGGCCGCGGCATCAACCTCAAGGCGTTCGACCTGAAGCTCGACTTCGCGGGTTCGCACGGCACCATGCGCAACGTCGCGGGCGGACCGCCCGAGGACATGGGCCTGTCCGTGCTCCCGACGTCCGACGGCGGGCTGCTGCTCGGTTTCGAGGTCGACGCGCGGACCCATGACCAAGCAGCCGTCGACGCCAAGCTGACCGCGCTGCGCTGCCTGATCACCGCGCTGACCGAACCGGACGGCCCGGTCGTCGGCGGCGCGGATCTCGTCCCGGCGGGGGAACGGGACACACTCTTGGCGGCGTGGTCCACTCCGGCTCCGGACGGCGAACTCCTTGACGTACCTGAACTTCTCGCTCGGCTCGATCCCGGACAGGCCGCTCTGGTGTCCGGTGACGAACGGCTGACCGGCGGAGAACTCGTCACGCGTGTGCACCGGCTCGCGCGGGCGTTGCGGGCTCGCGGCATCGGGGCCGATGACGTCGTCGCGCTGGCTTTGCCGCGGTCGGCGGATCTCGTCGTCGTTCTGCTGGCAGTGCTCGACGCGGGGGCCGCGTTCCTGCCGCTGGACCTCGCCCATCCCGTCGAACGGTTGCGGGAACTCGCCGCCGAAGCGGGCGCGGTCCTCACCGTCGCCCACGACCCGGAGATCGTGCCGGGGCCGCAGTTGCTCCTCGGCGAAACGGATCTGTCCACACTGGACTCATCGCCGCTGGATATCCAGCGCCACCCGGAACACCTCGCGTACGTCATCTTCACCTCCGGTTCGACCGGCCGCCCCAAGGGCGTCCTCGGCCGGGTCGGCGGGCTGGCCACGCTGCTGCGCCATCACCGCGCGACCACGGTCGCCGAGACCGAACGCGCCGCGGGCAGGCGGCTGCGGGTCGCGCACACCTACTCGTTCGCCTTCGACTCCGCGCTCGACCAGCTGATGTGGCTGCTGTTCGGGCACGAACTCCACGTCTACGGCACCGACGTCGCCCGCGACGCCGACGAGCTGCTGGCCGCGTTCGCCCGCGACCGGATCGACGTCGTCGACACCACGCCGTCGATGGCCGCGCCCCTGATCGAGGCTGGACTGCTCGACGGTCCGGACCGGCCCGCGCTGCTCGTCCTCGGCGGCGAGGCGACTCCGCCCGCGCTATGGCGGAAGGTCGCGGAGTCCGGTGTCCGGGCCCGGAACATGTACGGCCCGACCGAGGCCACTGTGGACGGTGCCGGATCCTGGCTGGACGACGGGGAACCGACCATCGGGACCGCCGTGCCAGGAACGGCCGTCCGAGTGCTCGACGCCGCGTTGCGCCCGGCGCCCGCGGGATCTCCCGGCGAGCTGTACCTCGCCGGACCGCATCTGGCGCGCGGCTACCTCGGACGTCCCGGCGCCACCGCCGAGCGGTTCGTCGCCGATCCGTTCGGCGCGCCCGGCGACCGGATGTACCGCACCGGGGACCTCGTGCGCTGGGTGTCCGGCCGCGGGCTGGAGTACCTGGGCCGCCGCGACGGTCAGGTGAAGGTGCGCGGCCACCGCGTCGAACTCGGCGAGGTCGAGGCCGCATTGGCCGCCGTTCCCGGGGTGCGCGCGGCCGCCGCCGCCGTACGGGGACCGCGGCTCGTCGGCTACGTCGTCGGCGAAGTCGTCCCGGACGACGTCCGCGCCGAACTCGCCGGGCGAGTGCCGGAGCATCTCGTGCCCGCCGCGGTGGTCGTCCTCGACGCGCTTCCGTTGACCTCCAACGGGAAGATCGACCGCGTCGCGTTGCCCGCCCCGCGCGCGGCGGCCGGCCGCGCCGCGGCCACCGACCGCGAACGGCTGCTGTGCGCGACGATCGCCGAGGTGATCGGCGTCGACGAGGTCGCCGTGGACGACGACTTCTTCGCGCTGGGCGGTGACAGCATCACCGCGATCAGCGTCAGCAGCAGGCTCCGCGCGCACGGTCTCGACCTGCGGCCGCGTGACCTGCTGGCCCGCCGCAGTTTCGAGGCGCTCGCCGCGGCGAGCGCGGAGATCGGCGGTCCGGTGGAGTCGCCGGACGAACCCATCGGCGAGGTGCCCGCCCCGCCGATCGTCCGTGCCCTGCTCGACCCGCACCCGGACGTCGCGACGGTCGCGGGATACACGCAGTGGACCGCGATCCGGCTCGACGAGGACCTTCCGCCCCACCTGCTGATCGAAGGCGTCCAAACGCTGCTGGACCACCACGACGTCCTGCGCCTGCATTTAGAGGACGAAATGCGGGTCCGTGAACGCGGGGCCGTGAAGGCGTCCGACGTCGTGATCGAGACGACCGGTGACCCGGTCGAAGTCGCGGCGGACCTCGCGGCGTCGCTCGACCTCCGGGCCGGCGTGCTCCGGGTCGCGCTGCTGCCCGACCACCTCGTGATCTTGATCCATCACCTGGCTGTCGACGGTGTTTCCTGGCGCGTCCTCCTGCCGGACCTGCGCGCCGCTTGCGCCGGTGAACCGCTCGAACCCACCGGGACGTCGTGGCGACAGCACGCGCTTCTCCTTGCCGAGCAAGGGACTTCCGGCGCCCGGCGCGGCGAACTCGACCACTGGCGCGTCGCCCTCGACGGCCCGCGTCTCGGCCACCGGCCGCTCGACCGGACCGCCGACACGGTCGCGACCGCCCGGCGTTCGGTCACCCTCGCTTCACCGGAACAGACCGAAGCGGTGCTCGACAGCCTGCCCGCGGCCTACCGTGCCGGACCGGACGACGTCCTGCTCGCCGCGCTCGTGCTCGCCCTCCGGTCGTGGCGCGACGCTCCGGTCGAGGCCGAAACCGTGTCCCTCGAAGGACACGGCCGGGATCAGGACGGCCTGGACCTGTCGCGCACCGTCGGCTGGTTCACCGCCGAGCATCCGCTGCGCGTACCCGCCGCCGCGGTGGCCGCGACCACCGACTTCGCCAGCGCGCTCGCGGGCGGCGACGCGGCAGGGAAGCTGCTGCGGGCCGCCAAGGAGGCCAAACGCGCGGTGCCGGATGGTGTCGGCTTCGGCGTCCTGCGCTACCTCGACCCGCTCACCCGCGACGAACTCGCCGCGGTCCCGCCGCCGGACGTCGTCCTGAACTACCTCGGCCGGTTCGCGGCGCTGCCCGGGACGGGCTGGCGGCTGCCGGAGGAGGACCCGTTCGCGGTCACCGAACCGGACGCGAAGTCGCTGGAACAGGTCCTGGCGCTGAACTGCTTCGTCCGTGAAGGCGGCAGTCCCCGGCTCGCCGTCGAATGGACAGCGGCCGGCGGGGTGCTCGACGCCGAAAGCGTCGAGGCACTCCAGGAATCCTGGGCAAAAGCGCTGGAGGCCCTGGCCGCGCACGCCGCCCGGATCGGCCCGGACGGCGGCGGTCTCACGCCGTCGGACCTGCCGCTGGTCGGCCTCGACCAGGCCGACATCGACGCGCTCGAACGACTGGGCCGCGTCGAGGACGTCCTGCCCGCGACCCCGTTGCAGACCGGGCTTTCGTTCCACACCCTGGCACGCGGCACCGAAGACACCGACGTCTACGTGGTGCAGGCCGTCACCCTGCTCAGCGGCGCGCTCGACGCCGGCCGCATGCGCGAGGCCGCGGCGGAGGTGCTGCGCCGGCATCCCGCGCTGCGTGTCCACCTGCACACCACCGACGCGGGCGAGGTCGTCCAGGTCGTGCCCGCCGACGTCACGCTGGACTGGCGATTCGCGAGCGCCTCACCGGAAGAAGTCGCCGCCGAGTGCCGCGCCGAACTGGCTCGCCCCTTCGACCCGGCGACCCCGCCGCTGATCCGGTTCCTGCTGCTGACCCTCGGGCCGGACGAGCACCGCCTGGTGCTCACCAACCATCACGCGCTGCTGGACGGCTGGTCGATGCCGCTGGTCGGCCGCAGCCTGCTCGCCACTTACGCCGAACTCGGCGGAGGTCCGGCGGTCCCGGTCGCCCCGCCGCTTTCGGAGTACCACCGGGTGCTCGGCGAACGTGACCCGGACGCGGCCCTGGAGGCGTGGCGCGAGGCGCTGGCCGGACTCGACGAGGGCACCCGGCTCGCACCGGCGAGCCTGGAGTCCACTGTGGAGCGTCCGGAGCGCGTCATCGTGGAACTGGGCGGGGAATTCAGCGAGCGGCTGCGTGTCTTCGCCCGCGAACGCGGCATCACCCCGACCACGGTGTTCCAGACCGCTTGGGGAGTCCTGCTCGCCAGGCTGACCGGCCGCCGCGACGTCGTGTTCGGCTGCCCGGTTTCCGGGCGCCCGGCCGACGTCCCCGGCGTCGAGCGCATGATCGGTCAGCTCGGCAGCACGATCCCGGTGCGGGTGCGGTTCGACGCCGCCGACACCGCGGTCACCGTGCTGGAGCGCGTGCACACCGAAAGCGTCCGGCTCTCCGATCACCATCACACCGGGCTGCCGGACATCCAGCGCGCGGCCGGCGTCGGCGACCTGTTCGACACGATGCTGGTGATGGAGAACTTCCCGCTCTCCAGCCGCGCCCGCACCACCCTGGCGCCCGGCCTCGACCTCGTCGGGGTCGACATCACCGACGCCACGCACTACCCGCTCACGGTGATCGTGCTGCCGGGCGACGAGTTCACCGTCGGCCTGGGCTACCAGCCGCAGGCCTTCACCCGCGACGAGGCCGAGTCCTACGGCCGCTGGCTGCGGGCCGTTCTGCACGAGATCGTCGCGGATCCGGCGCGACCGGTCTCCCGGCTGCGCGCGCTCGACGCCGACGAAGAACGCGCCATGCTGCGCCTCGGGGAAGGGCCGGAACCCCGCCGTGAACGCGGCGGCATGCTGGAGGAGTTCGGCCGCTGGGTCCGCGAGACCCCGGACGCCGAAGCCGTCGTGTGCCGCGACCGGAGTCTCACCTACGCCGAACTGGACCGCCGTGCCAACCGGCTCGCGAACAGCCTGATCGAGGCCGGGGTGAAGCCGCAGGACCCGGTCGCGGTCCTGCTGCGCCGCGACGTCGACCTCGTCGTCGCGTTGTTCGGCGTCGTCAAGGCGGGGGCGGTCCACGTCCCGATGGATCCCGACTACCCGGCCGACCGGCTGGCGTACATGCTCGGCGACATCAAGCCCGCCGCCGCCGTGTCCACATCGGACGTCGAGGATCTTCCGGTGATCCATCCGGATCATCTGTCCACTGAGGACACTGATCCGGCGGTCCGGCTCGGCGAGGACGCGCTCGCCTACGTCATCTACACCTCCGGAACCACCGGCAAACCCAAGGGCGTGGCGGTGCCGCATCGCGGCGTCCCGAGCCTGATCGCGCTGCAAGAGGACATCGTCGGGATCGGGGCCGCCGAGCGGTACCTGCATTTCGCCTCGACGAGTTTCGACGTCGCCTTCTGGCAGTTCATGCTGCCGCTGCTGTCCGGCGGGACCTCGGTGATCGCGCCGGAGGAGGTGCGGGTCTCCGGCGACGACCTGCTGGCCTACGCCGCCGAACACCAGGTCACCGGGCTCAACCTGCTGCCGTCGTTCCTGTCCGCGATGCCCGACGACGCGACCGTCGACCCGGACGTGTTCTTCGTCGTCGGCGCCGAACGGCTCGACCCGGAACTGGCGCGGCGCTGGGGAAACCGGCGGGCGCTGTTCAACGCCTACGGCCCGACCGAGGTCACGATCAACTCGGTCACCTGGCACTACGACCCGGCCGACCCCGGGCCGCTGCCGATCGGCCGCCCGGACCCGGAGGTCCGCGCGTACGTGCTCGACGGCGGTCTGCTCCCGGTCGGCACGAACGTCACCGGCGAGCTGTATCTGGCCGGGCCGAAGCTCGCTCAGGGCTATGTCGGCCGGGCCGCGCTGACCGCCGAACGGTTCGTGGCCGATCCGTTCGGGCCGCCGGGGGAGAGGATGTATCGCACCGGCGACCTGGTGCGCTGGCGTCCGGACGGGCAGATCGTCTTCCTCGGCCGCGCCGATCACCAGGTCAAACTGCGCGGGTTCCGGATCGAACTGGGCGAGATCGAGACCGCGCTGACCGCGCACGACGACGTCCGCGCGTCCGCGGTGATCGTCCGCGAGGACCGGCTGGTCGCGTACGTCGTCCCCGTGGACGGCGCGGAACCCGAGCCGGCCGCGCTGCGCGAGTACCTCGCCGCCGAACTGCCCGCGTACATGGTGCCGACCGCTTTCGTCGCGCTGGACCGGCTGCCGCTCGGCCCGAGCGGCAAACTGGACCGGGCCGCACTGCCCGCGCCGGAGGCCCGCGCCGACGGCGGACGCGAACCCGCCACCCCGGCGGAAGCCGTGCTGCTGCGCGTGGTCCGCGAACTGCTCGGTCCTGACGTCGGTCTGGACGACGGTTTCCTGGACGCGGGCGGGGACAGCATCGCCTCGCTGCGAGTGGTGTCCCGCGCTCGCCGCGAAGGGTTGCACCTGACCGCGCGTGACGTCTTCGAAGGCGGCACGGTCGCCGGGATCGCCGCGCGGTGCGGCGAACCCGAACGGTCCGAGGAAGCCCACGTCGTCGGGGACGCGCCGCTCACGCCGATCATGCGCGATCTGCTGCTGCGCGCGGGAAAGGCGGCCGACGGGTTCTGCCAGTGGGTCGAGATCTGTGTGCCTTCGGCGGACGACGAGCCTCGCTGGCGTTCGGTGCTCGACGCCGTCCTCGCCCGCCATGACGTCCTGCGCGCGCACTTGGTCGAGGACGCGCTGCGCGTCCCGGACGTCGGGGCTGTGACCAGCGCCGACGTGCTCACCACCGTCCAGGTTTCCGGCGATCCGCGCGCCGCGCTGGACGCCCAGGTCGAGCAGATCGTGGCACGGATGGACCCGCGGACCGGGCCATTGCTGCAAGCGGTGCTGATGGACGCGGGCGAAGAGCGGCCGGGACGGTTGCTGCTGGTGGCACACCACCTGATCGCCGACGCGGTGACCTGGCGGGTGCTGCTCGACGACGTCGAACAGACCTTCCACGGCAACACCCTGCCCCGGCGCGGGCAGTCGTTCCTGGGCTGGGCGCGATCGCTGCGCACCGCCGCTCCGCATCGAGAGGACGAAACGCCGTACTGGCAGGGAATCGCCGCCGCGCCGGTGACCCCGCTCGGCCGCACCCGGCTCGATCCGGCGCGCGACACCGTGGCGACCGCGCGGCACCACCGGATCGACGTCGGCGCGGACACCACGCGCGCCGTGCTCACCGCCCTGCCCACGGCGTACCGCACCGGCCCGGACACCGTGCTGCTGACCGCGCTCGCCCGCGCGGTCGCCGCCTGGCGGGGGACGGAGGCCGATCTGCTCGTCGCCGTCGAGAGCCACGGGAGGCCGGGACACAGCCCGGACTTCGCGGGCACTGTCGACCTGGCGCAGACCGCGGGCTGGTTCACCGCCGTGCATCCGGCGCGGATCGCCCCGCCCACCGGGCCGCTGCCGGACGCGTTGAGGGCCGTCCGTGACCACCTGCGCGCGGCGGGAGACGGCCTCGGCCACGGAATCCTCGGTGCTCCGGGCCCACGGCCCGAGATCGCGTGGAACTACCTCGGCCGGTTCCCCGCGCCACCGGTCACGGAGACCCCGTGGCAGCGGCCGCCGGACGCCGATCCGCTCGGTTCGGGTGGCGGCGCGGAGATGCCGCTGCCGTACGCGCTGACGGTGAACGCGATGGTCCCCGACGGCGGCACGCTCGGCGTCCGCTTCACCTGGCCGTCCGCACTGTTCACCGAGGACGAGGTCGTCGTGCTGGGCGAGCATTTCCGCCGCGCGCTGGACGAACTCGCCGCCGACGTGCCGGGGCCCGGCGAGGTCCTGCCGCTGACGCCGTTGCAGGAGGTGATCCTGCGCGAATCCCGGACCGCGGAAGAAGATCCGTATCCGGTGCAGGCGGCGTTCACGCTGTCCGGTGACCTCGACGTCGAGGCGCTGCGGACGGCGGCGGCCGCGCTGGTGCGACGGCAGCCGAACCTGGGTGCGGTGTTCCCGCCGTCGCACGAGGTCCAGGTCATTCCCGCGGAACCGCGAGCGGGTTTCCGCGTCCGTGAAGTGCCGGACGTGTCCGAAGTGGACACCGCGCTGGACGAGGAACTCGCGGAGCCGTTCGACCTGGCGAACGGGCCGCTGTGGCGCGTCACCGTGCTGCGGCACGGGCCCGGCCGTCAGACCCTCGTGCTGACCAGCCACCATCTGCTGTCCGACGGCTGGTCCGCGCCGCGCATCCTCGGTGAGCTGTTCGCGCTGTACGCGGGGAAACCGCTGCCGGAGCCGGTGCCGCCGACCCGGTACACCCGCCTGCTCGCCGCGGCCGATCACTCCGCCGACGTCCGGGCCTGGCGAGCGGAACTCGATGGCCTGCCCGAGGGCGACCACCTGCCGCGCACGGGCGGTGCGCCCGAACCCGCTCTGTTCACTGTGGACGGTCGGCTGGTCGCGGAACTGACCCGGCTGGGCGCGGCACGCGGGCTCACCGTCAACACCCTTCTACAGGGCGCCTGGGCGGCCGTGCTCGCGAACCACGCCGGACGTCCGGACGTCAGCTTCGGCGTGATGACCTCGAACCGTTCGTCCGATGTGGACGGTGTCGAGGAGATCATCGGCCTGCTGGCCAACAGCGTCCCGGTCCGCGCCCGGTTCACCGGGACGGTCGCCGAGACCCTCGCGGACCTGCAAGCACGGCAGCAGGCGATGGCCGGGCACCACCGGATGGGCCTGCCCGAACTCGCGTCGCTCGCCGGGCGTAGGCGGCTGTTCGACAGCCTGCTGGTGTTCGAGAACTACCCGGTGGATCCGGCGAAGCTGCGCGAGCCCGCGCCCGGCCTGACCGTCACCGGGACGAGGTTCCGCGAACGGACGCACCACCCCGTGAGCGTCACCGTCGTCCCGGGCGAGGACGGCTGGGAAGGCGTCCTCTACGCGGGGGAGGCTCAGCCGTTGGCCGACGACCTCGTCCGGTTCCTCCGGGAACTGCCGTCCTGGCTGGACGGCGACGCTGCCGGGTTCGTGGGGCAGCGGTGACCGCGCGCCCGATCGACGCCGCGCTGTGGCGCACGGCGGCCGTGCTGGTGCTCGGCACCTTCATGGCGACGCTGGACAGCACGATCGTCTCGGTCGGCGTGGACACCCTCGCCGAGGAGTTCGGCGCACCGGTCACCGGCGTCCAATGGGTGACCACGGCGTACCTGCTGGCCGTGGTCACCGCCGTGCCCGCGTCCGGCTGGCTCGCCGACCGGTTCGGCGGCCGCCGCGTCTGGCTCACCGCCGTCGCCGTGTTCCTGCTGGCGTCCCTGCTGTGCGCGCTGGCGCCGACCCTGCCCGCGCTCATCGCCTTCCGTGTCCTGCAAGGACTCGCGGGCGGTCTGCTGCCGCCGACCGGGCAAGCGCTGCTGGCGCGCGCCGCCGGACCGGATCGCATCGGCCGCGTGATCAGCGTCGTCGGTCTTGTGCCACTGCTGTCTCCGGTGCTCGGCCCGCTGGCGAGCGGCACGATCCTCGCCGTCGCCGACTGGCCGTGGCTGTTCTACGTCAACCTCCCGGTCGGTGTGGTGGCGGTGATCCTGGCGCGGCGCTGGGTCCCGGCAGGCGAATCCGGCGGCCGGGGCGACCGGTTCGACTTCCGTGGCGCGCTGCTGCTTTCTCCCGGACTCGCGGTGCTGGTGTTCGGGCTGACCTGGTTCGATCAGGGGACACCGGTGGTCGCCGGGATCGCGGTCGCCCTGGGTGTCGTGATGCTCGCGGCCTTCATCCGGCACGGCCTGCGGGCCGAAGTGCCGCTGCTCGACCCGAGACTGTTCACCCAACCGCCGTTCGGAGTCGCCGCGCTCGCGCTGGTGCTGCTCGGAGCATCCGTGTTCGGCACGATGTTCCTGCTCCCGCTGTATCTCCAACGCGGCGCCGGACTGTCCACTTGGGACACCGGCCTGCTGCTGGTGCCCCAGGGCATCGGCGCGGCGGCCGGATCGGTCCTGGTGAACCGGCTCGTCGACCGGATCTCGCCGCGCACCCTGGTGCTGAGC
Source organism: Amycolatopsis azurea DSM 43854 (assembly GCF_001995215.1). Taxonomy (GTDB): domain Bacteria; phylum Actinomycetota; class Actinomycetes; order Mycobacteriales; family Pseudonocardiaceae; genus Amycolatopsis; species Amycolatopsis azurea. Next base: position 35,610 of record NZ_MUXN01000010.1, on the reverse strand, counting down.
GGGATCGGGCTGGTCGCCCTCGGCACCGCGCCCTTCACCCAGCTCGGCGCGGGCCTCCCGGACTGGGCGATCGTGGTCTCCCTGCTGCTGCGCGGTTTCGGCACGGCGCTGATCGGCGCGCCGGTGATGACGATCGTCTACCGCCGGGTCGAACCCGCCCGGCTGCCTCGCGCGGCCGGGGCGCTGAACCTGCTCAACACGCTCGGCGGCTCGATCGGCACCGCGGTGCTGGCCGTGGTGCTGCAGGCACGGCTGGCCGCTCGCGGCCCGGACGTCGCCGCGGCCTTCGCCGACGCGTTCTGGTGTGTTCTCGGCCTCGCCGTGGTGGCGGTCGCCGGTGCGACGCGGCTGCCCCGGGCCGGGGTGGCCGCCCCCGACAAGAAGAAAGGTCACGCGGATGCCTGACCAGGACACCCTGCCCAGCCCGGCCGAGGTGGCCATGAGCGACGTCGTGCCGGACGAGATCGCCCGGCACCGCGAAACCGTCGCGGACGTCCTCGCCCGGCGCGACTCCCGGCTGCTCGTCGTCGTGGGCCCGTGTTCGGTGCACGACACCGACGGGGCGCTCGAATACGCGCAGCGGCTCGCCGAGGCGTCCGGGCGCTTCGCCGACGACCTCGTCGTCGTCCTGCGCGCCTATCTGGAGAAACCGCGGACGATCGCGGGCTGGACCGGCCTGGTGCCCGACCCCACCCTGGACGGCAAGGGCGATCTCGCGTCCGGCATCCGCATCGGACGGCGGTTCCTGGCCGACACCGCCGCGACCGGGCTGCCGCTGGCGTACGAATTCGTCGACCCGTTCCTGGCGCCCTACTTCGCCGACACCATCAGCTGGGGAGCGATCGGCGCGCGGACCGTCGCCAGCCAGCCGCACCGGCACCTGGCGTCGTGGCTGCCGATGCCGATCGGCATGAAGAACTGCGTCTCCGGGCGGCTGGACACGGCCGTCGCCGCTGTCCGGGCGGCCGCGCTGCCGCACGTGTTCCCCGGCGCCGCGGCGGACGGGCGGCCACGGATCCAGCGCAGCACCGGGAATCCAGACGCCCACCTCGTCCTGCGCGGCGGCCCGAAACCGAACCATCACGCCCACGCCGTCGCGGACGCCCTCGACGCGCTGACCACCGCCGGCCTGCCGCACCGGCTCGTCGTCGACGCCTCGCACGGCAACAGCGGCAAGGACCACAACCGGCAGCCCGTGGTCGTCGCGGATCTGGCCGATCAGATCTCGGCGGGCAACGACGCGCTGGCCGGGGTGATGATCGAGTCGTACCTCGCCGACGGCAGGCAGGACGTCGGGTCCACGCCGCCCCGGCGCGACCTGAGCATCACGGACGCCTGCCTCGGCTGGGAACGGACCGTGCCGTTGCTGGAGTCCCTCGCGTGCGCGAATGCCGTGCGACGTCTCAGCGCCCCTCGGAAGGCCGGCGCTCTCTAGCGCCACTCGCGTGATCAGAGACGTGACTCGCGTGCTCAGAGCCGGAACTCGCGTGCTTGGGCCCGTGACTCGCGTGCTTGGAGCCGGAACTCGAGTGTGCGGCTTCAAGCACGCGAGTTCCGTCTCTGATCACGCCGCATCACGTGAGCTAGAGCGCTTCGAGGGCCTTCTTCATCTCCGGGACCAGCTCGTCGCCCATCTTCTCGAACTGCCGCTTCAAGAAGGGATCCGCGAGTTTCGCCAGTCCGTGGAACTCGATGGTGGCGTGGTAGCTGATGGTCGTCGTGCCGTTTTCTTCGCTCACCGTCAGGTCGTCGGTGGACGTGGCGGTCTTGTTGTCGCCGACGAACACGACCCGTCCCGGTTCGAGCCGGTCGAGGCGGTAGGTGAGTTCGGTCTTCTTGCCGCGGAACTCGGACACGTTGTGCCACTGGGCCCCGACGACGATCGGGCCGGTGTCGGACCGGGTGCAGGACACGGTGCCGGGGTCCCACGCCTCCGCGTGCGCGAAGTCCTTCAAGTAGTCGACGACGGTCTGGGCGGGGGTGCGGACTGTGATCGTCCGATGCACGTGAACCACCCGGTCAACGGTACGCACGGGTACCGGACCCCGCAGCGTGGCCAGGGAGAATCGACGGTGCCGCAGCTTTCGCTGTGTGGAGTCAGGACACTCATCGTCCCTGAATCCACGCACCGCGCAGTGTCACCTCAAGTGCGCAAAGGGCGCCGGAACCGAGGCCGGCGGGGTGGTCGTGAGGTCCGTGCCAGAGAAGTACGTGAAGGCCCCCTTCCTGTACCCAGGCGCAAGGAAGGGGGCCTTCACGTACTCGAAACGCGCAGAGACTACTTCTTCCAGAGGATCGGCTTGTCCTTGTAGCCGTCACCGTCGCTGAAGGTCGCGCCGCCGACGTCGTTGCCTTCCTTGACGGCCTGGAGCCCACAGGTCTCGAACGTCGCGCCGACGGTCTTGAAGTCCTTCTTCGCGGTCTCGGACTGGCACTTCGGGGTCTCGCCGGTGATGATCACGCCGGTGCCCTTGCCGTCCGGGCCCACCGCGCGCAGCCGCACCGAGCTGTAGGTGAGGTCCGTGCCGCCGACATTCTCCACCGAGATCCGGATGTACACCGGGAGCATGCCCTTGGCCTTGTCGCCGTACGCGGCGAGGTCTTCCTTCGCGCCCAGTTCGATCGCCTTGACGGTGATCGCGATGGTGCCGGCCTTGTCGTTGCCGTACTTGAACGGGACGACGGCGCGGTCGCCGACCTTCAGTTCGCTGCCCGGCGCGGTGGCGTCGGCGTTCGAGACCGGGACGGTGCCGCTGGTCGCGGGCGAGGAGGCGGGGGCCGACGACGACGGAGCGGGCGCGGGGGCGGGAGCCGGGCTGCCCGCCTCCTCCTTGCCGCCGCACGCGGAAAGCAGCAGCACGGCGGCGCAGCCGATGGCGGACAGGGCGATGCGGTGGAACTTCATGGATCTCCTCGGACTCCCCGCCGAATCGGCTCCGGCGTGCTCGCCACGCACCGTAGTCGACAACGGAGTACGACGGTGTGGGCCGTTCGCACCACAGACGATCACGAATCGGTTGCGCTGATCAGCCCAGCCGGGGTCATTTCCTCCGGATGACCGGCTTGTCCTGGTAGCCGGCACCGTCACTGAAGGTCACGCCTTGACGCCTTGGTGCCCTTGCCGCCGCCGTCCATCGAGCGCAGGGTACGCAAGGTAATCGCCGAAAAGGTTCGACGCTGTGGCCCGTTCGCACCACAAACGATCACAAATCACTCACGCCGATCAGCCCGTCCTGGATCGCCCGCGCGACGAGCGCCGCCTTGGTGGGCGCCTCGCGGCCGATCTGGGCGTACTTGACCCGGATCCGTTCGAGGTGCGAGTTGACCGTGTTCGGCGAGATCCCCAGCCGGTGCGCGACGAAGTCCTTCGATTCGGACTGGAACCACTCGATGAGCACCTCGGTCTCCCGCGCGGAGAGGGCGGGACGCCGCTCCGAGCGGTCCCCGGCGAGCGCGCCCGCCAGCGACGGCGGGGTGTACGACCGGTCGGCCGCCGCCGCGCGAACGGCTTCGAGGAGGTGTTCCGCGCCTTCGGCCTTGGTGAGATAGCTGAGCGCGCCGAGTTCGAGGCACTGCAGGACGGTCTCGTCGTCGGCCCGCATCGAGTAGACGATGACGCGGCGACCCGCTTCGGTGAGCCGTCGCAGGTCGCCCATCGCCGGGGTGGTGCTGTTGAGGTGCAGGTCGAGGATGACGACGTCGGCCTGCGCGCCCTCGCCGATCCAGGCGGCCCGCACGTCCTCGCCCTCGGCCACGACGGTGACCGGCGGGGTGCCCGAGGACAGCCAGTGCACGACCCCGGCCCGCACGGCCGGATGATCGTCGACGACCACCGCGGTCAGTTCGGTCGCGAACGCCATTTCGCCTCCATCCAGGATCGTTCTCCGAGTGCGTGCCATTCGACGTCGACGGCGCCTGATCCGTTCGGTGGTTCCGCGGGTTCACCGTCGGTGATCGCCGCGACCCGGATCTCGTCGCCGGTCCGCAGGACGCTGACCCTGGCCTGGGACCGGGCGGCGACCAGCGCGGTCATCAGCGGGCCGGTCAGCTCGCGGCGGACGTCCGTCGGGACGGGCGCCGCCTCTCCACTGACCGCCAGCGTCACCGTCAGGCCCCGCCGTTCGGCGAGATCGACACACGCCGAAACCTCGTGCACCAGCGGATCCGGGACGTCGTCGTTCTCCGCGAACAGCCGCCGCAACTGCGTCGCGGCGAGCGCGCATCGTCGCCGGACCTCGTCGTCACGCGGGTCCAGGGTGTGGTCGGCCAGTCCGGCGAGCAGCGGCAGGGTGGCGCCGAGCTGACCCGCGAACCGGCTCCGCTGGTCGGCTTCCCGTTGTTCGGCGAGAGCCTTGCTGTGCGCCTGCCGGTCCCGTTCGGCCGACGCTTCCGCGGCTTCGCCCGCCCTCCGGTTGACGACCCTGATCAGCGTCAGCGTCGCGGCCTGGAAGGCGAGCACGCTGAGCCCGACGATCACCGCGCTGCCGATCTCGCCGCGATCGGTGGGCGCGGAACCGATCTGCCGGAGGAAGGTGAGCGTCATGTGGAAGACGAGCGCGGCCATCGCGAGCACGGGCCGATCCAGGAGCAGCACCAGCAGATGCCAGCCCGCGAGGCCGGACGCCCAGCCCCCGTCGCCGAACAGCTGATCCGGGGGCATCGCCCAGGCAGCGGTCGCCGCCGCGGCGAGGACGACCACCGTCCCCGGGAGCGCGACCGGCCACGGGACCGGCTTCCAGCGCAGCACCCACCACGCCGCGACGACGAGCACGACGGCGAGCGCGGCGAACGCGATCCGGCTCGCGGTGTCGTCCAGCCGGACCAGGCTGAGCCCGACCTGGACCACCGCCGTCGCGAGCAGGACCGCGATCCGGCAGCCGCCCAGCACCCGGTCCGCGGTCTCATTCATGGGGCCACACCAGCTCCACCGTGGTCCCCGCGCCCGGCGCGGAGGTCACCTCGGCCCGGCCGCCCGCCGCGGCCATGCGCTCGACGAGCGAACCGCGGACGCCTCGCCGCTGCGCCGGGGTCGCCGCCGGGTCGAAACCGCGGCCTTCGTCCCGGACGGTCACCCGGACGCCGTCCTTCACCGTCAGCCGGGCCTCGCCGACGCCGGCGTGCCTGTCGATGTTCGTCAGCGCCTCACGTACGGCACGGACCAGGGCGAGGGCCGCGGACGCCGGGATCGGCGCGATCGGCGACCACCGCGTCTCGACCTTCACCGGGCTCTGCGCGAGGACGCCGCGCAACGAGGTCTCGAGGTCGACCACGCTGCCGGGACCGGATTCTCCGGTGAGGATGGCGAGATCGCGGCGGGCGTATCCGGCGACCTCGGCCGGGTTCGTCGTTTCCCCGCGCTGGGCCACCGTGAGGAAGGTGGCCGCCGCCGTGTCGTGCAGGACGGCCAGATACTCCCGTTCCTGCCGTCGTCGTTCCACGGCAAGGGATTCCTCACGTGCCAGCCGGGCCCCGCGCTCGCGGAGAGTGTCGATCCGGCGCGTCGTGCGTGCCAGCAGGAGGAACGCGCCCCGCGCGAGACCGGCTTCGAGCAGCACCCGCAGAACCACCGAGAAGCTGTCCTCGAAACCGAGCGGCACCACCTCGATCGCCAGCAGGACGGCGACGGCGGGCACGGTGATCTTCGGTGGCCATTCCCACTGAAGGGTGATCGCGGTGATGGTGAGGACGTTCAGTGCCCACTGGTTCAGTTCGCCCGCTTCGGGTGCGGTCAGGAACTGGGTGCCGCAGATCGCCGCCGCGCGCGTCAGCGTCAGCGCGAAGGCCACCGGCCTGCCCCTGCCGCTCTTGCCGGACAAGAGTTCGGCCACCGCGGTGGCCAGCGCCAGCGCCAGCAGTCCGAAGGCGAGCGGGAGTGCGCCCGACGGCGTCGCGAGCACGCCGAAAACGCTGATCACCAGCAGTCCCGCGCCCCGTGCCGGGCCGGCGAACCGGCCGACGACCGTCAGGAACTCCGCTTCGACGGAGGGCTCACGATCTGACGGCACGGGCAGCAGTCAAGCAGGCGAACGGTCACCGCACCACCGCGGGGGATGAGGCGGCCGGGCGGACCAGGACGGGCGCGCCGGTCCCGTCGGCGGGCACCGCGTGGATCGCCTTGTCCCGGCCGTAGGCGACGGTCCGGTCGTCCAGCCACTGTGGCTGGTCGTCCAGATGCGCCGGGTCGGCGAGCGGGACGTCGTGGCCGTCCACGAGGGACAGTACGTGTAGCCGCCACCGGTCGCCGTCCCGGAACTTGTAGGCCACGCGGGTACCGTCCGGCGAGAGCGACGGGCATTCGACGTTGCGCCGCAGCGCGGTCAGCGTCCGGCTCCGGAGATCGCCCCGCACCAGCCACGTGCCGCCCGCCGATCTGGCGGTGGCGTAGAACGTCAAGTCGTCCCGGGCGAAGGTCACGCCCCAGTAGTTCAGATCCTGTCCCGTGTACGGCTTTCCGTCCACGATGAGCGCGAAGTCCTCAAGGGAGCCGAAGTGGTTTCCGGTGTCCAGATCGAAGATCCCGGCGGTCGTGGAGAACGTGCCGACCCCGCCCAGATAGGAGTCACCGGCTCGGAACACCGTCCAGCCCACCAGCCGCCCGGACGGCGACACCCGGACCCGCGACGGCGTTCCCCATTCGGAGATCAGCCGCGGTTCGGCCCCGGGTTTCGTGACGACCAGCTCGGCCTGGTCGGGGATCGCCGTCGCGCGCAGGCACGCCAGCGTCCCCGCCGCGACGTCGACGCGCTGACAGGACGGCCCGACGCGGTCGTCCTGCCGGACCCGGCCCGACTCGTCCACGTACAGCATCCCGCCATGGGCCAGGTCCAGCTGTTGTTCCGCGATCGCGTCGCCGGAGCGGAGGCCGACGAAGACCGCCCCGGCCACCACGGTGACCACCACGGCGGCGATTCCCGCCCACGTCCGTTTCATTTCACCCTCGTTCCGGCCAGGACCGACACCAGCAGCACCACGGCGAAGACCGCGAACGCGGGCCGCAACGCCGTCCCCGCCGCCAGCGCGCCGAACAGAACCGCGCCCGCCGCCCTGGCGAGCGACTGTCCTGTTTGGACGAAAGCCAGCCCGGTGGCCCGCAACGACTCCGGGACCAGCGGCGAGGCGTGTGCCATCAGGACGCCGTCCGTGCAGGCGTAGAACACGCCGTGCGCGGTCAGGACGACCGCCGCGACGAGCCAGCCGCTCGCGGAAACGGCCAGAACCACGTACGCGGCGAGCAGCACGACGTGGCCGCCGAGGAACACCTTCCACCGTCCGGCACGGTCGGCGAGACGTCCGATCGGCGACGCCAGGGCCATGAACGCGAGCGCCGTCGCCAGCGGTAGCAGGGGAAGCGCTGCCGGCGGCAGCCCGGAGGACTGCTGCACGCCCACGAACAGGAACATGTCGCCGACCGTGCAGACGCCGAGCGACGCCGCGGCCAGGCACGTGCCGCGGAGACCGGGCCGGCGCAGCAGGGCGAGACCTTCCCGCAGCCGGACCCGCGACCGCTCGACCGTCCCGGCGGGGGTGCGGACGAACACCGCCAGCACGATCACCGCGATCACGGCGAGGCAGAAGCTCACCCCGAACACCGCCGGATAGTCGCCGACGAGGACGGTCAGCAGGCCGAAGGCGATGATCGGCCCGAGCAGCGCGCCGGCGGTGTCCATCGCGCGATGGACACCGAACGCGCGGCCCAGGCCGTCGGCAGGCGTGGCGAGGGTGATCATCGCGTCCCGGGGCGCGGTGCGGATGCCCTTGCCCGCACGGTCGGCGCCGATCACCAGGCCGATCGCGCCGAGCGAGGACCCGGCGACGGGGAAGGCGAGTTTGGTCGCCGCCGAAAGGCCGTAGCCCACCAGGGCCACGGCCTTCGGGCGGCCGAGGCGGTCGGCGAACCAGCCGCCCGCCAGTCTCAGCAGCGCCGTCGCGCCCGTGTAGAGCCCGTCGATCGCGCCCAGCTGCAGATAGCCGACGCCGAGCCCGTAGACGAGGTACATCGGGAGGACGGCCGTGACCATTTCGGCGGACATGTCCGTGATCAGGCTGACCACGCCCAGGCCGAGCACGGTGGCGGGTACGGCGTGCTTCGCGCGGCCAGCGGGCCGGGCGGCGTCAGAGGAGCGAACACTGGAGAGGTACATGTCCGGCCTTCCCGCGCTACGCGGTGACGCGAACGTCGTCGACCGCGGACTCCCACAGCGACGCGGTGCTCGCGTCGGCTGCCTCGACCACCAGCCGCACGCTCCGCCCGGCGAACGACGCCAGGTCCGCTGTGCCGCTCTGCCAGGCACCCGCGACCTCGGCCGCGGAGCCGAGCTTCTCGAACACCGTCGTCGGCGTGGTGCCGTCGAGCACGCGGAGCCGCAGGTAGTCGGCGGAGGTCGCGTTGTCGCCGTGCGCGAAGGTGTAGGAGAACGTCAGCTTCCCGCCCGCGGGCACGGTGAACGCCGGTGAGGTCATCGACGACACGCCGCCGTCGAGGTCGTTGGCGCCGTACTCGGACCCGGCCAGCCGCCCGGTGACCAGGCAGTTCGCGCCGCTGGTCGTGTCGCCGCGCTGCTTGATCTGGTTGCTGTAGGTCGACGTGGTCTGCTCGGGATCGCCGCGTTCCCAGCTGCCCGAGGTGGCGGTGTCCGCCGCGGCCGCGTTGACCTGCCAGCCCTTGTCGGTCTCGAAGTCGTCGGCGAACGCCTCACCGCCGCCCGAGCCGACGCTGACCGCCACGTTCGCCGTCCTGCTGACCGAGCCGGAGGTCCCGGTGACCGTGGCCGTCGCCGATCCGTTCGCGGACGCCGACGCCGACAAGGTCAGCGTCGCCGTCGCGGTGCCGTTGGCGGGTGGGGTGACCGACGACGGTGAGAGCGTGCCGGCCACCCCCGCGGGCAGGCCCGACACCGACAGGGCGGTCGCCGACGTGAAGCCGCCGCTGCTGCCGACGGTCACCGAGACCGATGCCGTCCCGCCCGGCTTCATCGACACCGTCGAGGGGCTGGTGCCGATGGAGAACGCGGGGGAGGAAACACCCTTCTTGCATTTGCCGCTTGTCGTGTCGGTGAAGGTCCGGCCCGACACCGGCACGAAGTCGCTGCGGTAGTCGGACGCGGTCAGCGTCAGCCTGCTCACGCCGAAGGTGTTGGTGTTGCCCTTTTCCTGCACGGCGGCCGACGACTGGTCGAAGTTGTAGTAACCGCGGCCGCCGGTGCCGATCAGCAGCTGGCGGACACCGTTGACGTCGTCGCGTGTCCCATCGGGCCGCGACGGCGCGAACCGCTGGTAGTTGTGGTCGTGGCCGACGACGACCAGGTCCGCTTTCGCGTCGTAGAGCGTCTGGAAGAACGGGTTCACCCCGGTGTCGTCACCGTGGGTGCCGCGGCTGAAACGAGGGTGGTGGAAGAACGCGGCCGTGCACGGCTTGGTGCTCGCCGCGAGGTCGTTCTTGAGCCAGGTCACCTGCGTCGAACCGCTGCTGTGGGTGATGTTCGAGTTGAGCGCCACGAAATGCCAGTCGCCGACGTCGAAGCTGTAGTAGCCCTTGCCTCGTTCACCGGCCTGCCTGCCGAAGTAGTCGAAGTAGCCCGAGGCGCCGGAGGTGTTGTACTCGTGATTGCCCGGTGTCGGATAGGTGATGGACCGGAACTGGCCGTAGTACGGGTCGAACTTGCTCTTGTATTCGGACAGCGAGCCCGAGTCGTAGGCGTTGTCCCCGGCGAGGATCAGCGCCTGCGGGTTCATGTTCTTGATCAGCGGGGCGGTCTGGTTGCACGAAGACCCGCAGACGTCGCCGACCGCCGCGACGGTCGTGGTCGCCTCGGCGAGCGGCCGGGCACCCGCCTGGTAGGAGTCGATGGCGAACCGGCTGGCGGGGTCGGACAGCGCCGTCGAGACCCGCACGCAGTCGCCCTCGAAGGCGCGGGTGTGGAAGGCCTTGCCCGGCCAGTGCTGGGCGGTGAGGGTGAACGAGCCGGCGCGGCTGCCGGTCAGCGTCACGGAGTCGTTGCCGCGCAACGAAAGTTCGGTGAACCGGACCCGCAACCACTGCGCGCCGGCGGCGCATACGGACCGGGGTGAGGCGGCCTGAGCGGACACCGACACAGGGCCGTCGGTGACACCGGACTCGACCAGTTGCGGAACCTGATCGGCCACTTCGGGAACGGCGGGCGGCGCGGCTTCGCCCGCCTGTGGCTGGGCGGCGACCAGGAAGGCTCCGGTCGCCAGAGCGGAGGTCGCGACGGCGAGCGTCCGGTGGCGCCATCGCCGCTGTCTTGTCGCTGAGCACATGGGAATCCTCTTCCGGCTATGCAGGGACGACGATCAATTCGGGAATATGCAGGGAATTCCAGGATTCTTCCGACCCTAATCACGGCCGGGCCGTCGTCAACGAAAAGCCGTTCTGGACGCTGGACAACTCTGAACGGACCAGGTTTCACCCGACGAAAGTCGGGCGTTTCGGGCAGTACGCTTCGCCTTCATGACGAGCACCGTTCCGGCGGAATTCGGAGCCGCTCTGCGCGCCGCGATCGAGCGCAGCGGGCTGAGTCTCAACGAGATCAGCCGTCGTCTGCGCGCCAGGGAGACGCCGGTCAGCATCAGCGCGCTCAGTTACTGGCAGAACGGCGAGAACCGGCCCGAGCGGGCCAGTTCGCTCGCGGCCGTCACCGCACTGGAGGCGATTCTCGGTCAGCGGCCCGAAACGTTCACCGGCCTGCTGGGACCGCGGCGGCCGCGCGGCAAGGTGCACCTCCGATCTGTGGCCTACGACCAGGTATGGCGCCATCCGGAGACGTTCGCGCGCGCGTTGGCCAAAGTGGACGCGACCCCGGAGGATCTCGACACTCCACACCGGATCTCGCAATACGTGTCGTTCCGTGTCGACGGCGACGGTCGCGAAGAGTCGATGCGGGTCCGTCGCCTGATCCGCGCCGATCACGACGGCACTTCCCGGTTCCTGTTCGTGAACCGCTGCTCCAGTCTCACCAGGGAACCGGTGGTGCTGTTCACCGAGGGCTGCCGTATTTCGCGGTTCCGCGCCGACGTCCCGTCGTCCACCTGCGCCTTCGAATTCACGCTGGATCGGACCCTGGCCGCGGGAGAGCTGGCTTTCGTGGCGTTCGGCGTCCGGTTCCCGCCGGGGCAGACCGGGAAGCACGCTCAGATGGCCATCTTCCGGCCCGCGAGGGAACTGGCGTTGAGCATCGCGTTCGATCCGGACTGTCTGCCACGGCGATGCGCCGCGTTCTTCCAGTCGCGCTGCGCCACACCACCGGAAGAACGCGGAGAGATGACCTTCGACCAGGGGAACTCCACTTTTCAGTTCATCACCCTCGACCCGCTTCCCGGGCAATACGGAATTCGGTGGAGCTGGACCTGAAACCACCCGGACGGGGGTATTTCCGGATTCCGATTGTGTTCATCCGGTCGATGGGCATGAGAATCGCCCTCATGCGTGCAAGGCGATTCGCCTCCATTTCTGCCGGTGCCGCCGCTGCGGTGTGCGTGGCCACCCTCGTGGTCGCCGACGGCGCGGTCGCCGCCCCTTTGCCGGGCGGACTGGGACCGTGCGTGGGTTCCGCCTGCCCCGGCACATACCCGCCGGTGAACAACGAGGACTACGCCGGCCGGGACAACGGCATCAATGTTTACGTCGGCGGCGAATTCCAGGTACGCGAAGCGGCGGCGGAAGCCGAAGGACGAGTCGTCGTCCTCGGCAATTTCGACATGGCGAAACGTGAGGGCGCCTCCGCCATCTACAACGTCGGTATCGCCGGTGTCGGATCACGGGTCCCGCCGCCGGACGGCGCCGATTTCCTGACCACCGGTGGCGATGTCAGCGTCGCGGCGGACCAGCGGCTGCTCGCCGACGGCGGCGTCGTCCGGCACGCGGGAACCGTCACCGGGACGGTGGTCGGCACGCTCGAAAAAGACCCCGACGCGGCGAAACCCTACGTGGGCCTGCGCGAGGATCTTCAGGTGGCGAGCAAGTGCTACGCCAGGGAAGGCACCACGCCGCGGCCGGCCACCGGCACCGCGGTCAACCAGGGCTACCGCACCCTGTTCACCGGGGACGGGAAAGCCGCGCTGCAGGTGTTCAACGTCGACTTCGACCTGACCGGCGGCACCGGCGGTATGCAGGGGATCGAATTCGAGGGCATCCCGGCCGGGGCGACGATCCTGGTCAACATGGTGGGGGCCGCCCGGACGATCAACACCTACACGGGTGACCTGAACGACCAGGACCCGCTGAACAAACTGCGGGAACGGCTCCTGTGGAACTTCCCGGACGCCACCAAGGTGAAGATCGCCGGTGGCGCCCAGTTCCAGGGCAGCGTGCTGATCGGCGAGCCGGGCAGCACCGCGACCGTCACCGCGTCCGGCATGAACGGCCGCTTCTTCACCACGGGTTCGCTGGTGCATAGCTCCGAGGCCGCCGGTGGTGGCGGGCAGGAGTTCCACGCCTACCCGTTCACCGGCGACCTGCCCGAATGCGGCAGCACGCCGACCACGACGCCGAGCAGTTCGACCTCGACCTCCACGTCGTCCTCGTCGTCCTCGTCGTCCAGCTCGACGAGCCCGACCACGACGAGCAGCTCGCCGACGAGCAGCAGTTCGACCACGACCAGCAGCTCGACCTCGCCGACTTCGACGTCCAGCTCGCCGACCTCGACAACGTCGACCTCCACCACGCCGACGTCGACCACGTCGTCGAGCCAGACGAGCACCACGTCGAGCAGCAGCACGTCAAGCAGCTCTTCGTCCAGCCCGACGTCCTCGAGCAGTACCTCGTCGAGCAGCAGTGCCACTACCTCGTCGAGTCCGACCAGTTCGAGCAACGCGTCGTCCAGCAGCAGCGCGCCGACCACGAGCAGTTCGTCGAGCACGACACCGGGACCCGGAGTGACCACGTACACGACACCGGGTCAGCCGGGCGCGACCACTCCGGGGGGCGGGCCGACCGACAGCGGACCGCTGGCCTCGACCGGCAGCGAGATCCGCGGTCTGCTGGTCACCGGCGGTTTCCTGCTGCTGCTCGGTGGCGCGCTGGTGGCCCTCACGATCCGGTCGAGGCGTCGCGAATCCTAGGTCGACGGAAGGTCCATGATGCCGGTGGCTTGTGACCAGGCACAACGCCACGTGCCGCCGGCATCGGTGTAGACGTCGGTGTGCCAGGCGTCGTGCCGCGGGATGTCCGCGCCGTCGACGGTGAGTTCGATGACGCACCGGTAGCGGAGGACGACGACGTCGGTGCCGACGATGGCGTCGACGTCGCCGATCAGCTCCAGTTCCCGGTAGGCGACCCGCCCGGTGGTGAGGAGTTCGAGGTATTCGGCCTTCGTCCACACGGTGCCGGTCGGGCTGCACAACCGGTACTCCTCGGCGTGCAAGCGGTCGTAGGTTTCGCGATCCACGTCGAGGAGACATCGGATCCGATCCTGCTCGGCCTTGATCACCTGGCCGGCCACATCGTCGGTCATACCCGCTCCTGTTCACTCGTTCGGTTCTGGTCGGGCCAACCGCGAGTATCTAGGTCGTCGGGGTGTTCGGTGCACGATTCCAGGCGAGCGCGGTGTCGATGACGTCGCGGCGGTCCGCCAGCAGGGCCTCCGCGGCGGTGCGTCCCGTCGCCGCCAGGTAGGCGTCGACGAGGCGGTTGCCGGCCGCGTACCCGGCGCCGGTCGGCAGGCCGACGGGAGTGCCGCCGTAGCGGGCGGCGGTCTCGTCGCCGTGCACCCAGGCGGTGAAGTTCTGCATGCCGGTGATCTCCAGCCCGGAGACGACCTTCGCGAACACCGCGTCGTCGTCCAGCTGCGGCACGCCGATGCGGGCGTACCCGAGTTCGTCGCCGTACAACTGGCGGGCGAACGCGTCGGCCAGCCCTTCGGACACGATCTGCTCGCCGACGGTGACCGTCGCCGGATCCCAGATCACCCCGCCGGGGCTGTAGCGGAGGTTGTGGTTCAGCTCGTGGACCGCCGTGGCCTCCAGCCGCGCCAGGTTCTCCGGATACGGCCAGAAGTTGAGGTGGATGTAGCCGGACACGCTGCCGTTCGCGGTCATCCCCAGGTTCGGGCCCATGAAGTGCGCGTCGCCGGGATCACCCAGCACGGTGAGGACGGTGATGTCCGGCACCGCGAGCCCGGGCGTCGCCGCGAGCTGCACGGCGAGGGCGTCGTCGAGCGCCCGCTGGATGCGGTTCCAGGCGTCGGCCTCATGCAGGGCTTCGAGCGCTTCGAGGCAGCGTTCTTCGTCGCGGTCGAGCGGGAAACCGGAACTCATCGTGTGCATCGCGACGAGGTCGACCTCGCCGGGGAAGTAGCGGTACATGCCGGCGGCGGGTTCGGCCATCGCCTTGAACAGGGCGGCGCGGTCCGCCAGCGGCGCGCGCAGGATCTCGCGCATCGCGGGGTAGGTGTCGAGGACCTTGATCGTCATGGGAGTGACGGTAAAGCCTCCAGTGGGTGGAGACTCAAGCCTCGTGAGTGGTGAGGACGGTTAGAGCGGACCGGTGTTTACCTACCCACGCCTGATCTGCGCGAGGGTGGCGGTTCGGCGGTCGCCGGGCTCGACGATGTCGCCCAGCTTCGGATCTTGATCAACGGAGGATCCGGGACGCTCACCGTCCCCGATCCTCCGTTGATCAAGGCCGTGCCGGTCACGTCCGGTGGCAGACGAGGTGACGGGGGAAGATTCCGGGCGTTCAACGTCCCAAAACCTCCACACGCGACTGCCGGCCACACCAATGGGTAAGTAAATACGAGTCCGCTAGAACCGTTCTCACCACTCACGAGACCAGACGCCTACTGGATTCCGGCTGCGGTCGGTCGCGAGTCCGGTCCGTGAAGGCCTCCTTGCCTACCCTGAAGGTAGGGAAGGAGGCCTTCACGGACTCGCGGATCGCCACGTTCGCCCCGGATACCCCAGCAGCCACGGCGGCTGCGCGTGAAGGACCCCTTCGCTCGGCTCAGCCGAGGAAACTAGACCTTCACGTCCGCCGATGTGAGCAAGCGCCGGTATCGAAACCGTCCGGCTGTCTCGCGTGTCCGGACGGACAACTCGCGGCACGACTCAGCCACGCGAGAGCCGTCCCTCCGAACACACGTGTCGTCCGCCTGATCACGTGAGTTCGCCGTGCAATCACGCGAGTTCCGCCTCCAATCACGCGAGTTCCGCGTCTGATCACGTGAGTTCGCTGTCTGATCACACGAGTCCTCACCGCTCACGAGACCGGACGCCTCATCCGGCGAGGAACTCCGCCACGGCCTTCCTCCCGGCCTCACCCGGCTCCCGGTTCTGAATCGAATGCGCCGCCCCCTCGACGATCACGACCTTCCCCTGCGGCGCCACCTTCGCTTCCTCGTACGCCCACTCCATCGGCGTCGACAGGTCGCGGTCGCCGTTGAGCAGCAGCACCGGGACGTCCGGGAGCTTCCCGGCCGGGTTCGAATTCGGCGGCACGACGGGCCAAGGCAGGCAGGTCCGGACGAACCCCACGCCGGTCGCGACGGCCGGGCTGAACGGCCACGTGTCCCGCGCGCTCAGGCGTTTCTCGGCCAGTTTCACCCGTGGCTCGCGGAGGAAGCCCGGTGTTCCGGCGTCGCCCCAGGGGAAGCGCATGTCGGAGCACAGGGTCGCCGCGTGCAGGCCTGAGCTGAACGAGGCGAGCGGATCTCCGCCGGAAGCGAGATTTCGCAGCAGTGAGTCGAGTTTCGCGGTGTCGCCGCCGCGCGCGGCACGGAGCGCGGTGATCAGGTCGGTCCCCAGTGCCGACGGGTCCCGATAGGTCGGGTCGACGAACTCGTAGGTGACGATCATGTCGAACAGCGCGACCCCGGCCGCGGTGTCACGGTTCCGGACCAGCCACGCGAGGTCCTCGGCCGGATCGGAGCCGCACGCGGGTGGCTTGGCACAGGCATCGCGCAGCACCCGCGCGGTCGCCTTCAATCCTGCGAGGTACAGCGACTGATCGACTGTCGCGTGGTGGGGGACCACCGAATCGAGGATCACCTTCGAGACGTTCCGCGGATGGGCGATCGCGTACCGCGCCGCGGTGAACGAACCGTAGGAAACCCCGTCCACCACCATTTTCCGTACTCCGAGGGCGCGGCGGAGCAGATCGAGGTCGGCGACCGTCGCATCGCTACTGTGGAACCGGGCCTTGTCGCCGAGCGCGGCGGCGCAGCCGGTCACCGCCTCGCGGGTCGGCGGTTCGATGTCGGAACTGCCGACCTGGGCCTGCAGTTCGGGGCAGTCGAGCGCGTTCGCGCCGGTGCCGCGCTGGTCGATCATCACCAGCCGGTGGTCCTTGAACACCTCCGGCATCCGGTCGGACAGCCTGGCGCTGAACGGGACGCCGGGTTGTCCCGGGCCACCGGTGAGGAACAGCAGCACACCCTTCGGCGCGTCCGCGTTGTTCGCGGTGGCGACCTGGAGTTTCAGCGTGCCGGGTGTGCGGCCGCGATGGTCGAGCGGCACGGTCAACGTCGAGCAGGTGAAGCGCGCGTCGTGCGCGCAGGGCCGGGGATCCTCCAGGCGTGGGCCCGCGGCGACGGCGGTGGCCGGCCCGGCGAGCCCGGCCGACAGAGCGACGATCGCGGCGAGGACGAGCGTTTTCGATCGCATGGACCGATTCTGACCAGGTGGGACGCGGCGGCGTGCGCGTTTCGCCCAAGTTGGTCCGGTCGGCGGACCCTGAGGCAGGACCAGGGAAAAGCCCGGATGTCCTGAGGACCGCCCCACTCCTAACGTCGTGATCATGATCCGACGAATGCTGCTGACGCTGCTCGCCGGCGCGGCGGTCTTGCTCGTGCCCTGGACGGTCTACCTCGCGCACACGCTGCCCGACCGGTACGACACCGGCCAGTGGCGCGCGGCCTGGGTCGGATTCGACGTCGCCCTCCTGCTTTCCTTCGCGGCCGGGGCGTGGCTCGGGTTGCGACGCCGCCGTGCTGCCGTGCCGCTGCTGTCGGCGACGGCCGCGATGTTGTGCTGCGACGCGTGGTTCGACGTCATGCTCGGCTGGACGTCGGCCGAACGGTGGGCGAGTGTCGCGCTCGCCGTGTTCGTCGAGATCCCGGTCGCTGTCCTGCTGGCACTCGCCGCGAGGCGGCTGCTGAGCAGCGCGCTGCCGAAACGATCGGTGACCTTGCGCGACATCGCGTTGCGCGAGGACCCTCGATACCAGCGGGTGACGAGGGAGCTTCCCGCGAGCGCCGAGGAGATCGCAGGCCGGACCGGCCTTGCGCGAGCCGAAGCCGCCGAATGCCTGAAAACCTTGCAGGACAACGGTTTCGTGCGCAGGGACCGGAAAGGGACCTGGAACTCGATCCCGCAGGACCTGCGTGAGCCGAGGCCGGACGACTACGACGGCGCGGACCGCGAGCGGGTCGCCGCGTTCCTCGACGCGAAGTACGCGAACGAGGTCGCGCTGCTGTCGTGGGCGGCGGCGCACCGCGACGAGTTCGGTCCGTGGTCGACGGCCCAGCGGACCTCGACCCGGCTGACCGAGGAGGAGTTCCGTGAACTGGACGCGGAGTACCGCGAACTGATCACGCGGTACTGCCGACGTCGACGGCGTCCGGCGGCGGACGAGAAGGAACTGTCGGTGCGTTTCTACGCGTTCCCGCCGCCGGAGACCGTGCCGTCCTAGGACCGGACTAGGGGTGCCGCCAGGCCAGGAACGTCTCCAAGGTGGTCAGCCGGTGTTCGCGCACGGCCAGTTCGATCTCCCCGGCAGGCGCGTTCCGGTCGAACAGATCGAGGATCTTCTGGTGCTCCTGCACGGATTCGTGCGCCCGGCCGGGGACGAAGCTGAACGTCGACGTGCGCAGCCCGGCCAGCCGGTTCCAGCCGCGGTTGACCAGGTCGAGCACCTGCGGATTGGGGCAGGTGCCGAACAGGACGCGGTGGAAGTCGCGGTTCAGCGCGGTGAACCGCGACGGCTCGAAGTTGTCCAGGCAGGCGGTCAGCTCGGCGTTGAGTCCTTTGGCCTCGTCGAGCACCTCGCCGGGCAAGGACGGCGCCGCCAGCGCGGCGGCGTAGCCCTCGACCAGTGCGAGCGTCTGCATGGTGTGCTGGTAGTCGCTCTCGTCGACCATCGCGACCTGCGCGCCGATGTTGTGCTCGTAGGTCACCAGCCCTTCGGCCTCCAGCCGCCGGACCGCCTCGCGGACGGGCACGGTGCTGACCCCGAGTTCCTGCGCGATCTGCCCGAACACCAGCCGGTAGCCGGGGGAGAAGGTGCCGTCGTCGATCCGCGCCTTGATCCAGTGGTAGGCGATCTGCGACTTGCTCTTCGGGGTCGAGTTCACCGCGTCGCCAGTGGTCACGAGTAGTGCAGCCAGACTGATTTGATCTCGGTGTACGCGTCGATGGCCCACGGTCCCATCTCGCGGCCCCAGCCCGACGCCTTGTACCCGCCCCACGGCGCGGCCATGTCCGGGATCGGCGGCATGTTGACGAACACCGCGCCCGCCCGGATGCCGTTGGCGAACCGCTGCGCGACGCCGAGATCGCGGGTCCACACGGTGGCCGCGAGCCCGTATTCGGTGTCGTTCGCGCGGGCCAGCAGCTCGTCCTGATCGTCGTACGCGGTGACGGCGAGGACAGGGCCGAAGATCTCTTCGCGCATGATCGTCATGTCGTCGGCGACACCGGCGAACAGGGTCGGCTGGTAGAAGTAGCCGTCGCGGTCGAGGGTCTGGCCGCCGGTGACGAGGTCCGCGCCCTGTTCTCGACCGGTCGAGACGAGGAAGTCCACGTGCTCGCGGTGCTTCGCGGACACCAGGGGCCCGAGCTGGGTGGATTCGTCCAGACCCGGTCCGAGCTTGAGCCCTTCCAGCCCGGCCGCCAGCTTCGCGACGAACTCCTGTTCGCGCTTGCGGTCCACGAAGAACCGGGTGTACGCGGCACAGACCTGCCCGCTGTTCAGCGTCGCGCCCGCGAGGTTGCCGGCCACGGCGGCGTCGATGTCGGCGTCCCCGGCGATGATGCTGGGCGCCTTGCCGCCCAGTTCGAGGGTGAGCCGTTTGAGGTTCGACTCCGCGCTGGCGGCCGTGATCAGCTTCCCGACCGCGGTCGACCCGGTGTAGGACAGGTGGTCGACGTCGCCGTGCCCGCTCAGCAGCGCGCCCACCGAGCCGTCGCCGGTGACCAGGTTGACCACCCCCGCCGGGAACCCGGCCTGTTCCACCAGCTCGACCAGCCGGATGCTGGTCAGCGGCGTGACCTCGCTGGGCTTGATCACCACGGTGTTGCCGGTGGCCAGCGCGGGCGCCAGCTTCCACACCAGGATCATGAGCGGGAAGTTCCACGGCGTGATCAGCGCGTTCACCCCGACCGGCTCGCGGCGGGTGTAGTGCAGCGTGTCCGGGAAGGACACCGGGTTGGTGGTGCCCTGGATCTTGGTCACCCAGCCCGCGAAGTACCGCAGGTGCTCGGCCGCGCCGGTGACGCTGACCTGGCGCGAGATCCCGATCGGCTGGCCCTGGTCCCGCGTTTCGAGCGCGGCGAGCTCCTCGTGGTGCTCGTCGACCAGCGCCGCCAGTTTGAACAGCAGCGCGGCCCGCTGGACCGGCAGCAGTCCCGCCCAGGCGGGGTCGTTCAGTGCCTTACGGGCGGCACCGACGGCGGCGTCCACGTCGGCGGCCGACGCGGTCCCGACCTCCTCGATCACCTGGCCCGTGGCCGGATCGTACGTCGGCAGCGACCCGCCTCCGGCGGCGGTCCACTGTCCGTCGATGAACAGGCGTGTGGCCATGGCTAGCTCCTCCTCGACCGGTGTGTGATCGAGTATCGGGCGCCGGGAGGCCCCCGGTCTTGCCCGCCAGGGCACGCCGATTGTCGGCCAGCGAACCGAATCCGCCGGACCTCGTCGAGCCTTGCGAGGGTGGAGGGCATGGACGTCATCGTGGTGGGAGCGGGTTCGGCCGGTTCGGTGGTCGCCAGGAGACTGGCCGACTCCGGGGCATGGGTCACCCTGCTCGAAGCGGGCGGGCCGGACACCAACCCGGCCATCCACGACCCTTCGCGGGCGGGGGAGCTGTGGCACGGCCCGGAGGACTGGGACTACTACACCGTGCCGCAGCCGCACGCGGCGAACCGGCGGTTGCATCTGCCGCGCGGCAAGGTGCTCGGCGGGTCGCATTCGCTGAACGCGATGATCTGGGTGCGCGGCGCCCCCGCCGACTACGACGGCTGGGATCTGCCCGGCTGGCGGTGGGACGACGTGCGCCCGGTGTTCGAACGGATCGAAAAGGATCTGCTCGACGTCGTGCCGAACGAGCCGCTGCACCCGATCCAGCAGTCCATTGTGGATGCTGCCGTGCAGATCGGCCTGCCGTTCAACCCGGACTACAACGGCGACGAGCTCGACGGTGTCTCGGTGCAGCGCGTGACCACCCGGGGCGGCAAACGGCTCAACACGTGGCTCGCCTACGGGCAGCCCGCCGCCGAGCGGATGACCGTCCACACGGGAGCGCTCGTGCACCGGTTGCTCATCGAGGGCGACAAGGTGACCGGCGTGCTCGCCGAGGTCGACGGCGAACTGCGGAAGGTGTTCGCCGACGAGGTCGTGCTCGCCGCGGGCGCGCTGGCGTCACCGGCGATCCTGCTGCGCAGCGGTGTCGGCCCGGTCGACGAACTGGAAGTGCACGGCATCGACGTCGTCGCCGAACTGCCAGGGGTCGGCAAGAACCTGCACGACCATCTGCTGTCGCCGGTCATCTTCGCGACCGACCGTCGTCAGGTCGACCCGCCCGCGCCCGGCCGCTCGGTCACGCAGACGCATCTGTTCTGGCGCAGCCGTCCCGGGCTGGCGGTGCCGGACACCCAGCCGATCCACTTCAGCGTGCCGATGTACGAGGAGTGGATGACCGGTCCGGAGACCGGGTTCTCGCTGATGGCGGGCATGGTCACGCCGCGCAGTCGGGGGAGTCTGCGGCTTTCGGGACCGAGCCCGCTCGACGAGCCGCTGATCGACCTCGCCGCGCTGGAGGACCCGGCCGACTTCGAGAGCCTGGTCGCGTCGGTGGAGCAGTGCCGGGAGATCGGCCGGGCGGCGGCGCTGGCCGAGGACTGGGGTGCCCGCGAGCTCTACCCTGGGCCCGACACCGACGTCCGTGAGTACGTCCGGCGGACCGCCATCACCTATCACCACCAGGTCGGGACCTGCCGGATGGGCACCGACGCCGACTCCGTGGTCGGCCCGGAGCTCGCGGTTCACGGGCTGAGCGGGCTCCGCGTCGCCGACGCGTCGGTGCTGCCGCGGGTAACCACGGGCAACACCAACGCGCCGGCGGTGCTGGTCGGCGAGCAGGCCGCTCGGTTCATGCTCGGCCGATAGTGCGGCGCAGCCAGGAGGCCCGGGTGGCGCGCGCCGCCCGGGCCACCTCGCTGTCCGGGGCGAACCGGTCGAAACCGTGATACGCGCCCGCCCAGACGTGCAGTTCGGTGGGCACGCCCGCCTGCCAGAGGCGCCGCGCGTAGTCGACGTCCTCGTCACGGAAGATCTCGGCCGCGCCGACCTCGATGAAGGCGGGCGGGAGCCCGGTGAGATCCTCCGCGGTCGACGGGACCGCGTACGGCGACGTCTGGCCGTTCAGGAGGGATCGCCAGCCGAACTCGTTCGCTTCCCGGCCCCACACGCCGCGTTCGGCGAACTCCATTGTGGACGGTGAGTCGTTGCGGCTGTCGATCATCGGGCACAGCAGCAGCTGACCAGCCAGCGCCGGTCCGCCGCGATCCCGGGCCAGCAGGGCGATTCCCGCGCTGAGCCCACCACCCGCGCTACCGCCGCCGACGATCAGCCTGGCGGGGTCGAAGCCGAGTTCGGCGGCGTTCTCGACCATCCAGGTCAGGCCCGCGTAGCAGTCTTCCAGCGGTGCCGGATGCGAATGTTCGGGAGCGAGCCGGTAGTCCACGGTCACCGCGACAAAACCGAATTCCTCGACCATCGCGACCATCCGCGGCAGGTCGGCGAACCGGTTGTCCAGCACCATGCCACCGCCGTGGATGTTGTAGAACCCCGGCGCGCCCCGGGCGTCCCGGGGTTTGACGACGGTGACGACCACGTCGGTGCCGGGGACCTCGCGGTCCTCCCACACGAGATCCCGGTCGCCGATCGCCTCGGCACAGCTCAGGTTCATCTCGGCCATGGCCTGCCGCATCCCCGCCAGCGACTCGGCACTCAACGGCGGCCCGGACGGCAGGTCCTTCAGCGCCTCGGCGAGTTCGGGGTCGAAGGCCGTCACGGTCCCTCCGGGTCGACGATGTCCCGGTCCGCCCAGTGCGGCTCGACGAGGGCGCGGAGTTCTTCCGCGCCGACGCGCTCGACGAGGTCGACGGCGCCCAGGTTGTCCTTCAGCTGCTCGGTGCTGGTCGCGCCGAAGAGCGTGGTCGTGTTGGCCGGGTGGGTGAGGGTGAAGGCCAGGCACAGCTGGGCGGGCGTCGCACCGAGTTCGGTCGCGATCTTCGCCAGTTCCGGGGCGGAGGCGGCGATGCGCTCCCGGATGTCGCCCGGGTCGCGGCCGACTTGGCGGGCGCCGCTGTTCTTGCCCAGCAGGACGCCGCCTTCGAAGATGTCCGAAGACTGGAGCGTCACGCCGAGTTCGCCGAACACCTTCTTGAACGGCTCACCGTCCGGAATGGACCGGCGGGCGACGCTGTACTTCAGCTGCGCGATGGCGGGGCCGGGTACGTTTTCCGCCGCGGCGAAGTCGTGCAGGGCCTGGATCGTGGTCGCCGACCAGTTGTTCACGCCCCAGTGCCGGATGAGCCCGGCCTCGCGGAGTTCGTTCAGATCCAGCACCAGGCGGTGCAGATCGGTGTCGTCGCGCCGGAGATCGCCCAGCACCACCAGATCCGCGTGCTCGACGCCCGCGCGGAACAACGCGTTGTCCAGTTGGTCGCGGAGGTTGTGCTCCGGGTAGCCCTCCAGCCAGAGCTTGGCCGAGAGCAGGTAGTCCTCCCGTCGGAGCCCCGCCGCGCGGACCATGGCGGAGAACAACACGTCGGTGTAGACCGGGGTGGCGCCGGGGAATCCGTAGACGCCGACGTCGAAGAGCGTGATTCCGGAATCGACGGCCGTGCGGACGAGGTTCACCGCCTCGCGGAAGTCCATCCGGTCGTAGGTGTGCCAGGAGCCGAGCGAGAGCACGCCGGTGAGCGGGCCGTCGCGGCCGATGCGGCGCTGCGGGATGACGGACATTCAAGGTCTCCTAGGGAAGGCGGGGATCGATGACGGCTTTGAGCTCGCCGAGCCGCGACATCGACTCGACGCTCTTGGACGCTTCGGAAAGCCCGACGGGCGCGCTGAACAGGTCGTCCCAGGGCAGCCGATCGGCGAACGTGCGGAAGAAGTCCACCGAGCGGTGGTAGTCGGCGATGTCGCCGTTGAGCGACCCGACGACCGTGAGTTCCTTGCCCATCACCGTGCCGAGTGCGACGGGGGAGGGCATGGGGCCGGTGGAGCCCACGATGGCGATCGTGCCGCGCTGGGCGGCGAAGGCCACGGCCTCCTCACCGATGGTCGGCCCGCCGGCGAAGTCGAAGACGTGGTCGGCGCCGCGGCCGCCGGTGAGTTCCTTGACGCGTTCGACGCGGTCTTCGACGGTGCCGTCGACCGGGATCGTCGCCGTCGCCCCGAAACGCTCCGCGGTCTCCAGCCGGTCGGCGGGGCCGCCGATGGTGATCACGTCGCCCGCGCCGGAGATCCGGGCGACGGCGGTGGCGAACACGCCCAGTGCGCCGGCGCCCTGGACGACGACCGTCGCACCGGGACGGATCCCGCCGGACCGGGAAACGGCCCGCAGCACGGTCTTTCCCGCGCAGCCCGACATCGAGGCCCAGGTGTCCTTGACGTCGTCGGGCAGGAGGAGCTTGGCCGCGCCGGGTGTCACGTAGCAGTACCGGACGAGACCGCCGGTGGCGTACGGGAAGACGTCGGAACGCTGGAGGAAGCCGTATCCGCGCTTCTCGCAGGCGACCGGTTCGCGCAAGATCGTGCAGCCGTAACACTTTCCGCAGGTCGACTCGGACCAGCCGATGCGGTCGCCCTCGGCGATCGCCCGGCCGAGGGTGTCGGTGGTGCCCGGTCCGACGGCCACCACCTCGCCGACCATTTCGTGGCCCAGCACCATCGGGAGCATGCCGGGGAAGGTCATCTGGCCGGACCAGATGTGCACGTCGGTGCCGCACAAGGTGGTGCAGGTGATCCGGACCAGCGCGGCGCCTGGTTCCGGCTCTTCCGGCAGCGGTAGTTCCCGCAAGGTGAGCGCGGAGCCGTGTTCGGTGAGCACCGCCGCTTCGGTTCTGTTGACCATCTTTTTAGTCTACAGTCGTAGGAGAAAAAGTCCAGATCCTGGAGGAACCATGCCGTCGCAACGTATTCGCCCCGCTTCACTCGTGGTTCGCGGCGGCCCCGTGCTCACCTTCGACCCGGCGGGCACCGTCGTGCAGGCGATGGCCGTGCGCGACGACCGGATCGTCGCCGTCGGCGACGTCGCTTTGGACCACATCGGCCCGGAGACCGAGGTGATCGACCTGGCGGGGAGAACCGTTCTTCCCGGCATCAACGACGCCCACCTGCACGCGACCTGGCTGGGTGCCCGCTGGCCGCACACGCTCATCGGTGGCGCCGGATTCACCGGAGGAGAAGAGAAAACCGTGCGGAACGCCGCCGAACGACGGGCCGCGATCCTGCGCGCGGGCGATCTGTGCGCGTCGCTCGGCATCACGAGCTACACCGAGCCCGGCCTGGGCCCGGGTGAGACGGGCTGCTTCGGCGCCGAGGTGCTGGAGGAGTACGCGTCGCTGGCCGCGGAAGGACTTCTGCGCGCGAGGGTGACCGCGCTGCGGCTGTTCGGTCTGCTCGACGGCGCGAGTTCGCTGGAGGGGTTCCGGAATGGGCTGGCGACACCGTCACCGGACGCGGATCCTTTGTGGCTCACCGTGCCCGGCGTGAAGATCTTCGCGGACGGAATCCCGCCGATGCGGTCCGCTTGGACGCATCATTGCTACGCCGACGGTTCGCACGGCGCGCTCCTCGTCGACGGTGACGACGACCCGGATCGCGCGGGCAACCTCGCCGAGATGATCCGGCTCGCCCACGACGCGGGAATGGTGGTCGCCGTGCACGCCACGGGTGACCGCAGTATCGAGGCCGCGCTCGGGTCGCTTCGCCGGGGCGATCACCTGGTCCACGGGGATCTGGTCACGGCGGAGCAGTTGGCGCGGATGGCCGCGGTGGGGGTCGGCCTGACCACGCAGCCCGCGATCGCGGTGGCGATGCGGGGAATGCTGGCGGACGCGCTCGGCGCCGAGGTCGGTGCCCGCGCTTGGCCGCTGGCGGAGATGCTGGACTCGGGCGTCCCGCTGACCTTGAGCAGTGACGCGCCGGTGGTCACCCCGGACTGGCGGGTGCACGTCGCCGCGGCCGCCGGGATGCTGGAAGCGTCCGAAAAGGACTCCGGGCTGATGGCCCGGCTGCTGCGTTGTTACACGGTCGCGGCCGCCGAACAGGACGGCGCCGCGGAGTGGAAGGGCTCGCTGACCGTGGGCCGCGTCGCCGACTTCTGTGTGCTGGCGGCGAATCCGCTCGAGGTCGGGTTCGCGGACCTGCCGGACGTCGGTGTCGAACTCACCGTGTCCGGCGGCCGCGTCGTGTACTCAGGTGAGCAGTTGCCCGCCGTCGACCTGGAGGCTCACCCCGGTGAGATGGCCGGCGTCGGCGGAGGCGAGGAACAGGACTGACGGCACCACGTCGGCGACGGAGGCGATGGTTCCCAAGGGAATCCTCGCCTCCCACGCCGCGCGGGCCGCGGTGTCCGACGCGAAACCCGCGGTCATCGGGGTCAGCACCGGGCCGGGGGCGACGGCGTTGACCCGGATGCCGTGCGGCGCCAGTTCGAGGGCGGCCGAGCGGGTGAGCGCCTCGACCGCGGCCTTGGTGGCCTCGTAATGGCCGAGCCCGGGGGTCGGCTGCCGGGCGCCGATGGAGGTGATGTTGACGATGGCACCCCGGGTCCCGGCCGCCAGCATGTGCGCGCCGACCGCGCGCGTCATCAGGAAGGTGCCGCGGAAATTCACCCGCATGCACAGGTCGAAGACGCCGATGTCCAGTCCCACCAACGGTCCGCCGCCCCCGGCGAGGCCGGCGTTGTTGACCAGGACGTCCACCGCGCCGAACCGTTCGGTGATCAGCGTCAGTGCCGCGTCGACCGAACCCGGGTCGGAGATGTCGAGTTCCACGTGCTCCGCGCCGAGTTCACCGGCCAGTTCGTGGGCCGCGCGCGCGTCGACGTCGGCGATGACCACGCGGTCGCCCGCGGACTGGAAGGCTTCGGCGACTCCTCGGCCGATGCCGCTGGCACCGCCGGTCACCACGATGAGTCTCTTGTTCATTCTACGATCGTAGACTAAAACTGGTTTCTGTTGCCAGAGAAAGGAAAACTCGTGCACGAGAAGCAGAACGGACTGGGCTTCGCCACTTCGGCGCTGAGCCTGGGATCCTGGAACACCTGGGACCGCATGGAGTTCGACGACGCGGTGCGCCTGATCCGGCACGCGATCGACGCTCGCGTCACGCTGTTCGACGTCGCCCACTACAACATGGGGCCGCATTCCGAACAGTCGCGCACGGACCTCATCTTCGGCGAGGCCGTCCGCGCGGCCGGGATCAAGCGTGACGAATACCAGCTGTGCGGGAAACTCTGGCTCTGGGACTACCCGAACACCGGTTTCGCCGAGCAGCTCGCGACCTCGTTCGACCGCGTCGGCGTCGACCGCGCGGAAGCCGTCGTCGTCGGCGACTACTTCGAACGGCCGGACATCCCGCGGATCGTCACCGAGGTCGCCGAACAGATCCGCCTCGGCAGGTTCGACGTCTGGGGCGTCAACAACTGGCAGGCGCCGGATCTCGACCGGGCGCTGGAGTTCGCCGCCGCCGAAGGGCTTCCGGAGCCGGCCTTCGCTCAGCTGAAGTACAGCGTCGCGCGGCGTTCCATGGCGGAAGGCCCGTTCTACGGCAAGCATTTCGAGTCGGGTCGGCTGACTTTGCAGGCGTCGGACATCTTCGAGGGCGGTGTGCTGCTCGGCAAGACCCCGGAACGGAAGATCGGCGCGGACATGGGTGGGATCCGGGAGTCGATCCGGGACGGCGCCTCGCGAGTCGCCGCCGTGGCAGGGGACTTCGGGGTGAGTGCTTCGCAGCTGGCGATCGCGTTCTGTCTCGCCTACGGTCCGGTGGCGAACGTGCTGTTCGGGGTGAGCCGGATGGCGCAGCTGGAGGACAACCTGGGCGCCGTCGCGCTGGCCGCTTCTCGCGGCGCGGAGGTCCGGGCGGCTCTGGAGGATCTCTGGCTGGACCGGTCCGTCGCCGCCGACGGGACTTTCTGAGGGCTGAAGGGGACTTTCCCCGCATCTCACGCGGTGAAGGGAGCTTTCCTCGCATGACATGCGGGGAAAGCTCCCTTCAGCCTCAGGCGAGGAAATCCAGAACCGCGGCCTTGAATTCCGCGCTCCGCAACGCCCCACCGTGGTCCCCGGGCACCCGCACGAGATCCGCCCCCGGCACCAGTTCGACCAACGTCTCGATGCCCTGGCTCACCGGGTCGTCGACTCCGGCCACGAACCGGGTCGGCACCTCGACGGCACCGGCGACAGGCGCGAAAGGCTCCGCGCGCAGGTCCTCGATGCACCGGGCGAGCGCGACGGGATTCCGCCCCGGCGTGGTGATCATGTGCGCGATCATCCCCGTCAGCGGATCCGACGGCGCCTTGCCGCCCTCGGCGAACGCCAGCGCGGCCGCGACGTCGACGGCGCCGAACGGCTCGAACGGGCTCACTCCCGCCAGCACGAGCCGCCGGACGGGGGCCTGCGCGGGCAGTTCCCAGGACAGCCGGGCGCCGAGCGAGTACCCGACGACGTCCACTTCGGACAGACCGATGACGAGCCCGGACAGCTCGGCGGTGATCGCGGCGGCACCCAGCGAGCCCGAGGGAGCCGGGCTGGAGCCATGTGCCGGCAGATCGGGCACGAGGACCTCACGACCCGCCGCGGTGAGCGCGGCGGGCCAGCCCGTCGTGATCCAGTCGGTGTGCCCGTCGGAGGCGAATCCGTGCACCAGCAGCACAGGCGGTCCCGAGACGGTTTCGGGAGCGAAGCGGCGCACGGCCAAGGAAGTAGTGGCAGACAACGGAATCCTTTCTCAGCTGCCGGAGGGACGGCGGGTGCGCAGGCGCTGCATCTCGCTCAGCGTCCGCGCGCGGGCGTCGACGGCGATCCGCAGCGACGATCCGATGAGGTTCAGCAGGAACACGCACACCATGATCGTCACGCCGGGCGCGATCACCAGCCAGGGCGCCTGCACCAGGTACGACCGACCTTCGGCGATCATGTTGCCCCAGGTCGGGGTCGGGGGAGCGATGCCGAGGCCGAGGAAGCTCATCGCACCGTCGACCAGCATCGCCGCCGCGGACAGGATCACGACCTGCACCAGCGCCAGCGGCAGCACGTTCGGGAACACGTGCACGACGAGGATCTTCCCCTTGCTCATCCCCGACACCCTGGCCGCGCCGATGTAGGCGCGGCCGGCGATGCCGAGCACGCGGCTGCGGATGACGCGGGCGGTGAACGGGGTGAAGATCACCGTCAGCGCGATCAGTTCGGTCCAGATGCTCGCGCCGAGCGAGATCGCCAGCGCCATCGCGAGGATGATCGCCGGGAACGACATCCAGGCGTCCATCACCCGCATCAGCACCGCGTCGGCCGCCCGGAAGAACCCGCTGATCAGCCCGATCACCAGACCGGTGAAGGCCGCGCACAGGGTGATCAGGGCGGACAGCCCGAGCGACGCCCGTCCGCCGGAGACCAGCCGGGCGAGTACGTCACGGCCGAACGAGTCGGTGCCGAGGAGATGCTCGCCGGACGGCGGCAGCAGCCGGTTCACCGGGTCGGTCGCGCTGACGCTCGGCAGGAAGAACGGCAGGACGACCACGACCAGGACGATCAGCGCCAGGATGGCGGTGGTGATCACCAGCATCCGGTTGCGCCGGAACACCTTGGCCGCCCGCCCGGCCGGGGGCTTCGCCCGCACCGAGGACGTCTTTTCCACCAGTGCCACGCTCACGAGACACGCACCTTCGGGTCGAGCAGCGCGTACGACAGGTCCACCAGCAGGTTGACCACCACGAACAGCACCGCGACGAACAGCGTCACACCCTGGATCAACGGGAAGTCGCGAGTGGACACCGCGCCCATCAGCAGATGGCCCAGCCCGGGCACGACGAAGATGGACTCGATGATCACGATCCCGCCGACCAGCATGGCGAAATTGCTGCCCAGCTGGGTGATCAGCGGCATGAGCGCGTTCGGCAGGACGTGCTTGGTCATGACCTGCCGCTCGGACAGCCCCTTGACCCGCGCGGTGCGCAGATACGCCAGGGGCAGCTCACCGAGCAGGCTTTCCCGCAGGGTGAGCACGAACAACGCGGTCTGTCCGATGACCAGCACGGTCAGTGGCAGCACCAGCGCGGGCACCGCCGTCGCCGGATCGGTGAACAGGTTCTCGTAGCCACTCGACGGGAACCAGCGCAGCGTCACCGAGAACACCAGGACGAGCATCAGCGAGATCCAGAAGTCCGGCATCGCCATGCCGAGCGCGGAAAGCCGGTCCAGCGCTCGTGCCACCGGGTTGCGCGGCGACACCGCCTGCCACGAGGTGATCGCGACCGACAGGAAGAAGCTGATCACCGTGGACAGCACGGCCAGGGTCAGCGTCGGCAGGATGTGGTCGGCGACCACGCCGAGCACCGGTGCGTGATAAGTGATCGACGTGCCGAAGTCACCGTGCAGCACGTTCCCGGCCCAGGTGAGGTACTGCTCCCACAAGGGGCCGTTCAGCCCCATGCTCTCCCGCAGGGCGTCCACATCGGACGGTCGCGCGGTCGGGCCGAGGATGGCCTGCGCCGGGTCGCCGGGGATCAGCCGGATGACGAAGAACATCATCGTCCCGACGATCACCAGGATGATCACCAGATCGCGCAGCCTGCGCAGCAGCAGACCGGTCATGACGCCAGCCAGGTGTTCCAGAAGACGCGGTAGAAGTCGCCGTAGCCCTTGAGCTTGGGGGAGTAGGCCGCGTACAGCCTGGACTGGCTCAGGGTGATCACCGACAGCTGCTTCCAGGTGAACGCCTGGAGCTTGTCCACCACCGCTTTCGCCTGCTCAGGCGTCGTCGAGGCGTTGTACTCCGCCATCAGCCCGTCCAGCTCGGGCGAGGCCGAACCGTTCAGCGTGCCCAGGGTGAGCGCGGGCATCTGCGCGGGCGAGGTCAGCGCCGAGTCGAAGAACAGCGTGGTGATGTCCCAGCCACCCGGCTCCTTGGTCAGCGTGCCGAGCATGGTGGCGAAGTCGAAGGTGTCGATCTTGGTGTTGATGCCGATCTTCGACAGGCTGTCCTGGATCAGTACGGCCCACTTGCCGAACTCCGGGTACGAGTTCGTGGTGACGATCCGGATCGTCGCGCCGGCGGTGATCCCAGCCTCGGCCAGCAACTGCTTGGCCTTCTCCGGATCGTGCTTCTTGTAGACCTCTTCGCCCGCGGTGGAATAGAACTGCTTGTTGTCCGGTGAGGCGAAGGCGCCGGTCTCCAGGGTGAGGTCCTTGCTGCCACCGGTGGCCGCGTTGATCGCGGGCTTGTCCAGGATCAGGTTCAGTGCCTCACGGGCCCGGGGGTCGGCGAACTTCGAACCGGTGTTGAAGTTCGGGATCACGACGTTGTCGTTGCCACCGGGCAGGTTGTGCACGACCACGGCCGGGTTGTTGCGCAGCGTCTCGTACTGGTCGTTCGTGGGCATGATGTGGTCCCACTGCCCGGTCTGCAGGCCGTTGATCAGCGCGTCCTGGTCGGAGACCACCTTGTAGGTCACGGTGTCCAGGTACGCGTGCTTGGCACCGGCCTGACCGCCCCAGTCCTCTTCGGACCGGGACTTGTAGCCGGTGTAGCGCTCCAGCACCAGTTCACGGCCGATGTCCCAGCTCTTCAGCTTGTACGGCCCGGTCCCGATCGCCTTGTCCTGGGCGAAACCGGTGGGCGCGGCCCCGGCGATGTTCTTCGCCTCGTAGATTTCCGTGCCCGCGCCGGCGAGCTCGTTGATCAGCGGGTACCGCGGCTGCTTGAGCTTGATGGTCACCGTCGCTGGGTCGGTCGGCGTGATCGCCTCGATGTCCGGGGTGACCAGCTGACCGGTGCGGTGGACCTGCTGCCACCGCTTCAGGCTCGCCACGACGTCCTCGGACGTCAGCGGGTTGCCGTCGTGGAAGGTGACGCCCTGGCGCAGCTTGAAGGTGTAGGTGAGCCTGTCCGGGCTGGTGGTGTAGTCGTCGACCAGCATGGGCCGGGAGGTGAAGTTCCGGTCCACCTCGAACAGCTTCTCGTACATCATGTTGCCGATGTGCGCGGTCACCTGGCCGGGGTTCGCGACCATGTCGAGTGACTGCGGGTCGGTGGGCACGGCGACGTTGAGGTTGCCGCCGGGCTTCGGCGGCCCGTCCGCGGCGCCGCCGCCCGCCTGCCCTCCCATGCACGAGCTGAGCAGCAGGACGGTCGCCAGGCCGAGAGCGGCCGAGGTCAGGGTTCGTCTCATGGGTTCCGCACTCCAGTGTGGGGGTGGGCGGGCAGTTCGGGGTTCGCCGCGAGGAGGCGGCGGGTGTACTCGTGCCGGGCGTGGAGCCGGATCTCGTCCGGGTCGCCGATTTCGATCAGTTCGCCCCGGTACATCACGCCGACGCGGTCGGCGACCGAGAGCACGAGGCTGAGGTTGTGCGTGATGAACAGGAAACTGAGCGCGCGGGTGCGCCGCAGTTCGAGCAGCAGGTTCATCACCTGGCCCTGCACCGAGACGTCGAGCGCGGAGGTGGGCTCGTCGGCGACGATGAGGTCGGGTTCCGCGGCGATCGCCCTGGCGATCGAGACGCGTTGACGCTGCCCGCCGGACAGCTGCGAGGGCAGCTTCTTCGCCGTGTCCGAGGGGAGACCGACCTCGTCGATCAGCTCGGTGACCCGGCGGTCCAGTTCGGCGCCGCGGAGGCCGGTGAGCTCCCGCAGCGGTTCGGCGATGATCCGGGCGGCGGAGTGCCGGGGATCGAGCGAACTCTGCGGATCCTGGAAGATGAGCTGCGCGCGGCGGCGGAAAGCGCGTTCGTCGCCGTCGAGCCCGGTCGGCGTGCAGCGGTGCTCCCCGAACGCGATGGTGCCGTCGGTCGGCGTCTCCAGCGCGCTCACCAGGCGGCCGAGCGTGGTCTTGCCCGAACCGGATTCCCCGACCAGGCCGAAGAACTCGCCGGGCGCGATCTCCAGCGAGACGTCCTTGACCGCGTGCACCTCGGGCTCGCGGCTCAGCGAGAACCGGCCCC
Organism: Amycolatopsis azurea DSM 43854; assembly: GCF_001995215.1. Taxonomy (GTDB): domain Bacteria; phylum Actinomycetota; class Actinomycetes; order Mycobacteriales; family Pseudonocardiaceae; genus Amycolatopsis; species Amycolatopsis azurea. Next base: position 3,207 of record NZ_MUXN01000010.1, on the reverse strand, counting down.
GGCGTCCGTACACTTTGGACACCGAGTCGATGACGAGCGCGGTGCCCTCGCCGGCGTTCTCCGCCTTGGCGCGGTCGAGCGTCCTGGTCTCGGTCGCGACGGCGGAGTCGCCGTTCATCGCGGCTTCGAGCAGTGCTTCGGAGATGGTGGGGAAGCCGTCGCGCCTGCTCACCCCGAGCTTCGGGACGCAGTCGAGCAACGCCTTGGTGTAGGGATGCTTCGGTGCGTGCAGAATGTCCTCTTTGGATCCGAGTTCGACCAGTTCGCCGCGGTACATCACGGCGATCCGGTCGGCCACCTGCGCGGCGACACCCATGTCGTGCGTGATGAAGACGCACGCGGTGCCGTGGTCGCGGCGGACGCGGTCGAACAAGGTGAGGATCTCCGCCTGCGTGGTCACGTCCAGGGCCGTGGTGGGCTCGTCGGCGATCAGCAGGCTCGGATCGGCCATCAGCGCCAGCGCGATCATCACGCGCTGCTGCATCCCGCCCGACATCTGGTGCGGGTACAGGGAAAGCACCCGGTCGGTGTCGGTGAGGCCGACCTCCTTCAACAGGCCACGGGCCTTCGCCTCGGCCTCGCGGTGCAACGGCGTGCCCTTGCGCGCGGCCTGACGCGGCAGGGAACCGGGCTTGCGGTAGGCCTCGATCAGCTGCTTGCCGACCCGTTGACTCGGGTTCAGCGAATCCAGTGCCTCCTGGAAGATCATCCCGATCCGCGGGCCGCGGTAGGAGCGCATCTCGTCGGCGGACAGGCGCGTGAGGTCCACGCCGTCGACGGTGATCTCACCGCGGGTGAACACCGGCGCGACGAACTCCAGCAACCGGATGATCGACAAGGCCGTCACCGTTTTACCGCTGCCGGATTCGCCGACCACGCAGAGTGTCCGGCCTTGTTCGAGGTCGAACGAAAGTTCGCGCACCAGTTCGCGTTCGGTTTCGTCGGCGATCACGCCGACGGTCAGTTCTCGTAATTCGAGCAGGGTCATGAATCCCCTTTCCCGTGCCCGCCCGAAGCGGACCGCACAGCCGGGGAACGGGCCTCCGGCGGGGGTAGTTCTACGCATGTTGACACTGGGCGCGGGTGCTGTCAATGGGTATATTCTACGAATGTAGGAAGTTGATATCCGGCAGGTTTTTCCTGGTGGTGGGCGAAAACTTGCACTGGATTCTTTTGTCTACGTCTGTAGACTCTCGGCCGAAACGAGCTAAGGAGGGCACCCGTGAGCGGGTCGACCAAGACTGCCGGTCCCGAGCGGATCGTGGACATCGCCGTGGGCTACATGGCGGCCAAGCAACTCTTCGCGGCGAGCCGGATCGGCCTGTTCACCGCACTCGCCGACGGGCCGCTGACGGCCGCGGAGCTGGCGGGAAAGACCGGGAAACCGGAGAAGATCACCAGGATTCTCGGTGACGCCATGTCATCGCTCGGCCTGCTGTCCCGTGTGGACGGACGGTACGAACTGGCCGCCGACGCGGCGGAGTACCTCGGCGGCGGGGAGCTGGACCTGGCGCCGTTCCTGACCTTCCTGGACTCGATCAGCTACCCGCATTGGTTGCAGTTCGGTCACACGGCCGACACCGGCGAACCGGGCAAACTGGAGATGGACGACGCGCGCTGGGGCACTTTCATGTCCGGCGTGATGACCTACAACGCCCTGCACGCCAAGATGCTGGCCGGCGCGTTCGATTTCGGCTCCCATCGAAAGCTTCTCGACCTCGGCGGGCTTTCGAGCGCGTTCGCGGTCGAAGCCATGAAGGCCAACGAGGAACTGCACACGACCTTCGTCTTCGACCCGGGCTTCACCGAGTCGGTCACCACCGCGGCGGCCCTGGCGGGGCTCGCCGACCGGGCGACCGTCGTCGGGGCGGAGACGCCCACCGCACGCCCCGAAGGCGAGTTCGACCTGCTGATGGTCAACCACGTCGTCCATCGCTTCGACGCGAAGCAGAACGCGGAGATCCTGCGTAACGCCCGCTCGGCCGCGGCGCCGGGGGCCACCCTGCTGCTGCTCGACTTCTTCCTCGACGACGACGCGGTCCAGCGGCCGATCGACGCGCTGCACGCGGGGGAGTACCTGGTGATCGACGGGACGGTCGTCTATCCGGAGGCCGAGGTCCGGGAATGGCTGACCGACGCGGGCTGGCGGGTCACCGACCGGCTCGCGCTGCCGGGCAGCCCGCGGGTGCTCGTCGCGGAAGCGGTGTGACCGTGACTCTCGATCCCGCGGTCAAGGAACTCCTGGCCCGCAGCGCCCCGGCGGAGGCACCTGCCGGGCCGTTGACGGCTCCCGAGCTGCGTGCCGCTTTCGCCGCTTCGTGGCGACGTCCCGATTCGGTCGAAGAGGTCGCCTCGGTCACCGATCACGTCCTGCCCTCCGGGGTGCGCGTGCGGATCTACCTGCCCGACGTCGCCACGCCGGTCCCGGCGTTCGTCTGGATCCACGGCGGCGGCTGGACGATCGGCTCGATCGACGAGAACGAGGTCGCCTCGCGGGCGGTGTGCAACGCGGCCAAGGTCGCCGTCGTCGCGGTGGACTACCGGCTCGCGCCCGAGCATCCGTACCCGGCGGCCCCGGACGACTGCTATGCCGTCGTCGAATGGCTCGCCGCGGGCGGTGCCGGGGAGGCCGTCGACGCGGGGCGCATCGCGATCGGCGGGGAGAGCGCGGGCGGCAACCTGGCCACGGTGATCTCGATGATGTCCCGCGATCGGGGAGGCCCGCCGCTGGCCGCGCAGGTGCTGATCTGCCCGGTCTACGGGCATCCGGACGACGGTTTCCGGTCCTATGTGGACTACGCCGAGGGCTACGGCATGACGGCCGGGGCGATGCGGTTCTTCTTCGAGCAGTATGTGTCGGACCCGGCGCAGCTGAACGATCCGTACCTGCTGCCGCTGCGGGCCGAGGATCTCACCGGGCTCCCGCCGGCGCTGGTGCTGACGGCCGAGTACGACGTCCTGCGAGACGAAGGCGAGGAGTTCGCGCGTCGCCTGACCGACGCGGGGGCACAGGTGGAGATGACGCGGTACTCGGGGCAGATCCACGGTTTCTACGGCCTGTACACGGACCTGCCCGCCTCGCCGCGCTCGCACAAGCACGTCGCGAGCTTCCTCACGCGGGTGTTCGACCGGCAAGCCTAGAGAGCTGAAGGGCGCTTTCCCCGCATGTGATGCGGGGAAAGCGCGGCGGTCTCAACTGGTTGTTGC
>NZ_MUXN01000001.1:480952-523329 GCF_001995215.1 Amycolatopsis azurea DSM 43854 | reverse complement strand
GAACACTCAAAACCAGAGACGAAACCCGCACCCTCGACCAGCTCCGCGCCGACATCGCACTCGACCTCCTGCTCGGCGGCACCGGCGGCACGAGCGAACGCACCGAAGTGTTCCTGTACCTGGACCTCGACACCTACCTCGGCCTCAACAACGACCCGGCCGAACTAGCCGGACACGGCCACCTTCCCGCCACCCTCGCCCGGCACATCGCCACCGGCCCGAACACGGTGCTGCGCCGGATCATCACCGACCCGCTCTCCGGACAGGTCCTCGACCTCGGCCGCGAAAGATACCGCCCCACCGCGGGTCTCGGCGAGTTCGTCCGGGTCCGGGACCGCGAATGCCGAAGACCCGGCTGTCATCGTGTCGCGCAAGCCTGCGACCTCGACCATTCGCTGCCCTGGCAACACGGCGGCCACACCAACGCCGACGACCTCGTCGCCCTCTGCCGACGAGACCACCGGCTCAAAGACGAACCCGGCTGGACCTACCAGCTTGAGTCCGACGGCACCCTCACCATCACCACCCCCACCGGCCAGACCTATGACAGCACCCCACCACCGCTCCACCAACCCCGCCCACGAAGCATCGAGGAGGAACCGCCACCGTTCTGAGCCCCATCGCCGAAAACCGGCAACAGCTCGACCAACGTGAACCGACTTCGTCTTCGGCCCTTTAGCCACAGAGAAGCAGTAGCCGCGCCCGGCGGCACGGCAGCCATATGGCCGCCGAGAAACCGCCACTCCCTTGAGTCCCGCTGCCGTAAAATGACGATGACTCGCTTCAGTCGAGCCGGCCCGATTTGGATCTTTCGATCCGCGGCGTTCATCGCCCACCCCACCACTGTTCCACGGTCCATCGCCGAAAAACGGCAACGGCAAGGCTTAGCCCTCGAACCGGAGTCCGCCCACGGGCTGAGCCGGAAGTACAGACCGTGAGCCGATCCGTGCCGCCCCCGCGATCGGCAGGCTCGTCGGCATGAACACCGACCACGTCTTCCCCGGCCGCCGCGTCGCCGCGGTCTCGATGATCCTCGGCCCGATCCTGCTGCTCACCGGAACGCTCCTGCGGTCCCAGTTCAACTTCTTCTTCCCCGACCAGCTGAAGGCGATGAGCGCTCATCCGGCGCTGATGACGGCCGCGTACACGTGTTTCCTGGCGGGCAACGTCCTGCTGTGGCCCGCGATCGTCGCGCTCGCCACGAAGATCGGCCGGACCAGGCCGGCACTGGCCGCGTGGGCGGGAGTTTCAGTCCTTATTGGACTCTTCGAGCGAACCTTCCACGCCGGCGTCGACCAGGCCGCGCTGGGACTCGCCGAACGACGCGGCGCCGGGTTCGCCGAGAGCGTCGTCAGCGAGTCGTACCAGGACCTGCACCTGTTCAGTTTCCTGTCGTTCACCATCATGTTCGGCTGGTACGCGCTCGCCTTCGCCGCGTACCGCTCGAAAGCGCTCGGTGTCGTCCAGTCGATCGGACTGGCGACGATGGGGCTTCTGCCGCTCGGCGTGTTGAAGGGCACCGAAATCGTGTCGATCATCGGCACCGCCGGACTTTGTGTCGCGTTGCTTCCGGCCGGTGTTCGCGCATTACTGGAAAGTCCCAAACCGAGCCGCCGATCGGTTCTGCTCACGGCCGTCGCTGTTCCGGTTCTGGGCGCGCTCGCTTTCGCGAGCACCTTGGGCTGACGATTTCCTCAGGCCAGCCGCGCGGGCGTTTTCCCTGTTCTGTCACCGGATTCGTGATCGCGTCCCGCCGGGAGGCAGCTCATCAGCAGTACGACACCGACAGCACCGAGAAGCATGTGCCCGGCGAGGATGCACAGCCCACAGAATCCGATCCACAATGAGATCTTCATTCTCAGAGAATAGGGCCATTACCGGGAACGGACCCCGGACTTGGGAAAGACTTAAGGTCTCCTTTGGGCAAAGGGTCCGTTCGACACTCGCGCGTAATACACCACCAGCGATCCGGTCGCGGCCAGGAAGACCACCTGCATCAGGCTGCGCGGCACCAGTTCGTCCATCACCGAGTCCACCGGCCCGTGCAGCGCCTTGTAGACGTTCGCCGGGAACATCCCCAGCAGCAGGAGGGTCAAGCCGCCGGCCGCCCACGGCGCCGTGCGCGACCACAGCACCCCTGCGGCGCCGGCCAGTTCGAGGACGCCGGTGATCGTGACCAGCAGCCCAGGTGCGGGCAACGCGGGCGGCACCATCGCGACCAGTTCCTCGCGCATGCCGATGAAATGCGCGAGCCCGGTCGTGACGAACAGCGCCGCGACGCCGCCGCGCACGGCCACCGGCCAGGGCTTCAGCCGTTGGACGCCGAAGGCGCCCAGCAGGAACAAGGTCGCCGTGACAGCGACCAGCATCAGTACGGGTACCAGACCGGGATCCATGACATGCCCTCCGAGCAGCGAAACTTTCCACTGACAAGATGCGCGCTTGCAGGCCATCTTGTCAATGACTAGATTCGAGTTCATGAGTCCGTACCACCACGGCGACCTCCGCCGGGCCGTGCTCGACGCCGCCGTCGCGGCCGTCACCGAACACGGTCCGGCCGGGATCAGCCTCCGCGACCTCGCCCGGCGCGCGGGGGTCTCGCACGCCGGGCCGGTGCACCATTTCGGTGACAAGGCCGGGGTGCTCACCGCGCTGGCCGCCGAGGGGTTCGACCTGCTCGCGGACGCGCTCGCCGCCGAGGGCGACCGGGACTTCGTCGAGGTCGGGGTGGCCTACGTGCGGTTCGCGATCGAGCATCGCGCGCATTTCGAGGTGATGTTCCGCCCCGAACTCCACCGCGAGGACGACGAGGCGCTGACAGCGGCCCGTGATCGCGCGGGGCTCCTGCTGACCAGCGGCGCGTCGTCGGTCAGCGACGACGAGATGGCGGGGGTCGCCGCGTGGTCGCTGATGCACGGCTTCGCGAACCTGTGGCTGACGGGCGCGCTGCGCACCGAGCACCTCGAGGATCCGGACACCGCCGCCCGCGCGATCGCCCGGATCCTGTTCCCCGCCGTCCCCTGATCAGACCTGCGAGGTGGGCATGACGGTGACCTGCTGGAGGTTCACCCGGGCCGGGAGCGAGGTCAGGAACGCCACGGTCTCGGCGATGTCCCCCGGCTTCAGCCAGTTCACCGTTTCGCGCACGCCGTCCAGCCATTCCAGCGCGCCCGCGTCGGTGACGTGACCTTGCAGCTCGGTCTCGACCAGGCCGGGCTCGATCGCCGCGACCCGCACGTTCTTCGGGCCGAGGTCGGCGCGAAGGTTCTTCGACAGGTGCGTCACGAACGCCTTCGAAGCGACGTAGACGCCGAACGACGGGAAGATCGCCTGCGCGCCGATGGACGACGTGTTCACCAGGTCCGCGACGCCCTTTTCGGCCGCCGAAGCGACCAGATGCGGCATGAACGCGCCGATCGCGTTCATCAGGCCCGTCATGTTGACGTCGATCATGCGCTGCCAGTCGCCGGTCGCGAGTTCGTCGATCGGCGCGGCCAGCATCACGCCGGCGTTGTTGAACAGCAGGTCCGCCCGGCCCAGTTTCGCCTCGACCTCGGCCGCCGCGGCGCGCATCGCCCCGGCGTCGGCGACGTCGGCCGCGAGCACGAGCGCGGTACCGCCGTCCTGGTCGATCTCCTTGGCGAGCGTCTCCAGCCGGTCCGCGCGGCGCGCGATGAGCGCGACCGCCGCACCGGAGGCGGCGAGCCGCCGCGCGGTCGCCTCGCCGATCCCGCTGGACGCGCCGGTGATGACGGCGACCCTGCCCGAGTGCGGTGCCGAAGTGTTCGTCATTTGTCTCTCCTCCGTGGACTCGCGTTCTGAAGTCCAGGTAACCGGCTCACGCGGAGAGGTGGCACGGCCTGTTCGACCTGGGTCCGGCAGTACCAGGCAGGGACGAGCCGCGCACGGAACCGTTACCCGTTGATCGCGTTCCGCGGACACGGACCGGCCACCGTGATCCCCATGCGTATCCGATTCCGATCACTCGCGTTGCCGACCGGGCTCGCGCTGGCCGCGACGATGGCGGGCGCGGTCCCCGCGTCGGCCGTCATCGGCGGCACCGAGTCCACCCGGCCGTATTCGTTCATGGTCTCGCTCCAGTACGACTCGCCCCGCCCGGACGGGCACCGGTGCGGAGCGGTGCTCATCGCTCCCCAGTGGGCGGTCACCGCGGGCCATTGCGCCAACACCCCGACCGGCTCGACGGCCGGGGTCCCCCGCGGCTGGAAGGTCCGGGTCGGCTCACTGGACACCACTTCCGGGGGCGAGGTGACCGACATCGACAAGTTCTACCGGCGCCACAACACGTACGACCCTCCTGGCGAAGACATCGCACTGTTGCACCTGCGCACCCCGGTGCGGGCCAAACCCGTCAAGCTCGCCGAGGCCACTCCCGCCGACGGCACCCCGGTCCGCATCCTCGGCTGGGGCGCGGCCGGAACCTCCTGCGACGACTTCAAGGACACGAAGTGCTTTCCCGGCAAGCTGCGTGAAGCGGACACCGAAGTCGTGCCGCTCGATCGGTGCTGGGACGACGACGGGCACACCTTGCCGTTGTGCGTCGGCCGCGCCGAACCTCCCGTCGGACCGGGGACGACGGACTCCGGAGGCCCCGCGCTGATCCGTTCCGGCGATGGCTGGGCACTGGCCGGGACGGTCATCGGCCCCGGCATCAGGGGCGCCGACTTCCCCGACATGTACACGGATGTCGCGAAGAACTCCGCCTGGCTCAACGGAATCGTGACCGGCACCGACGTCCCGCCGGACACCCCGGTCCCGAACGTGGAGGGCACGGCCTCGGTGGGCGACTGCAAGGGCGCCGTGGTGCGCTCCGCCACCTCGCGTCCCGGAGACCCGGCGCTGGTGCTGACCAACGGCCACTGCGTGCCGAGCGGGCGGCCCGCACCGGGAACGGCCCTGGTCGACCGGCCCGCCGACCTGGCCCGGCCGGTCACCATCGCCGGCCGGGACGGCTACCCGAAGACCAGCGCCCGGGCCACCCGGCTGGTCTACGCGACGATGACCGGCACCGACGTCGCGCTGTACCGGCTGGACAAGACCTACGCGCAGCTGGCCAGGGAGGGAGCGAAGGTCTTCCGGCTGGCGACGACTCCGATGCGCGCGGGCGACCGGCTCCTCCTGTCCTACTCCAGCAGCCGCCCGAAGTGCACGGTGGAGGCCGTGGTGCCGCACCTGCGAGAGGCCGGGTACCAGCAGGACGACGCGGTCCGCTACGCCCCGAGCGACACCTGCGTGAGCGGGCCCGGCTACTCCGGCTCGGCACTGCTGACCCCCGACGCTCGCACGATCGCCGGGATCAACAACACCCACAACCGTGACGGCGGGCGCTGCACCGAGGACAATCCGTGCGAGGTCGGCCGCGACGGGACCGTGACCGCGGTTCAGGGCCGCGGTTACGGCCAGCAGGTCCATCGGATCTCCGCCTGCCTGGCCAGGGGGTCGCGGATCGACCTGTCCCGTCCCGGCTGCACCTTGACCGGTCCGCCGTCATCCGTTTGACCTGCGCCGATGTGCGAAGAAAGAAAAAAACGGGAAAGATCGCCGCCAGTGTCGAATCGGCGGGACGCCCTTCGTATAGGGAGTGAAAGACCGCACGAACGAGGAGGACGACATGACCCAGTACCTGATAAGCCTCTACCACCCCGACGGCCCCGTCCCGCCGCCGGAGTTCCTCGAACCGGTGACGCGCAAGATCCAGGCGCTCAACGACGAGATGAAGACCGCGGGCGTCTGGGTGTTCGCCGCCGGCCTGCACCCGCCGACCACGGCGACCGTGCTGCGAGCAGGCGAGAACGGCGAGATCGCGACGACGGACGGCCCGTACCTCGAGGGTAAGGAGCACCTCGGCGGCTTCACCATCGTGGAGGTGCCGGATCTGGACGCCGCGCTCGACTGGGCCCGCCGGGTCGCCGAGATCACCTATCTGCCCGTCGAGGTCCGGCCGTTCCAGGGCGTCGAAGACCCCTCGTGCGTGCCCTGACCACTGAAGACATCGGCCGGGTCTTCACCGAGGAATACGGCCGTGCGGTATCCGTGCTGGTCCGCGTCTTCGGCAGCATCGACGTAGCCGAAGACGCGGTCCAGGACGCCTTCGCCGAGGCGGTGGACCGATGGCCGTCCAGCGGCCCTCCACCGAGCCCGGCCGGCTGGATCATCACGACCGCCCGCAACAAGGGCATCGACAAATTGCGCCGGGAAGCCGCGCGCGACGACAAACACGCCCAGGCCGCACTGCTCAACGCCGACAACGAACCAGCGGAGGAGGGCCCGGTGCGCGACGACCGCCTGCGGCTGATCTTCACCTGCTGTCATCCGGCGCTCGCCCTCACCACGCAGGTCGCGCTGACGCTGAAACTGCTGGGCGGGCTGACCACCGGCGAGATCGCGCACGCGTTCTTCGTCCCCGAAACGACGATGGCGCAACGGCTGGTCCGGGCGAAGGGCAAGATCCGCGACGCGGGGATCCCGTACCGCGTCCCGGAGGACGCCGACCTGCCGGACAGGCTGCGATCGGTGCTCGCCGTGATCTACCTCGTGTTCAACGAGGGATACACAGCCAGTTCGGGCGAACGGCTGGTCCGGGAAGACCTGTGCGCCGAGGCGATCCGGCTCGGCAGGCTGCTGACCGATCTCATGCCCGACGAACCGGAGGCCACCGGGCTGCTGGCGCTGATGCTGCTCACCGAGTCCCGTCGCGCCGCCCGCACCGGCGCGGACGGCGACGTCGTCCTGCTGGCGGACCAGGACCGGTCACGGTGGGACCGGAAGCTGATCACCGAAGGGCAGGCGATGGTCCGCGCCTGTCTGCGACGGAACCAGCCGGGGCCGTACCAGATCCAGGCGGCGATCAACGCCGTCCACAGCGACGCCGCCGAAGCGAGCGGCACCGACTGGTCGCAGATCGTCCAGCTGTACGACCTGCTGCTGGACGCGAACCCGACACCGATCGTCGCGCTCAACCGCGCCGTGGCGGTGGCCGAGGTGGACGGCCCGGCCGCCGCGCTCGACCTGATCGACGGCCTGGAGCTGGCGGAATACCACCTGTACCACGCCATCCGGGCCGATCTGCTGCACCGGCTGGGCCGCTCGGCCGAATCGGCGCGGGCGTACGAAACGGCGATCCGGCTGGCGGAGAACAGCGCCGAACGCCGGTTGCTGGAACGGAAACTGGCCGTCGTCAGTCCGTGATCAGCCGCGCCGGGCCAGGTCCCTTCGCCGCGAGGACGTCACCGGGATTGACCAGCACGCACTGTTCGAAGGACAGGCAGCCGCAGCCGATGCATTCGGTGAACCGGTCGCGCATGCACTCCAGCTGTTCGATGCGTTTGTTGAGTTCCGCGCTCCAGCAGGCGGAGGCGCGCTGCCAGAACGCGCGATCCGGCTCCGCGCCCTCGGGCAGGTAGTCGAGCACCATGCCGATCACCTCCAGCGGGATCCCGAGGTGGTGCGACGCGCGGATGAAGGCGACCAGCCGGAGCGCGGCACGCGGGTACCGGCGTTGGTTCCCGCTGGTCCGCCTGCTGCTGATGAGGCCTTGGCGCTCGTAGAACCGCAGGGCGGAGGTGGCGACCCCGCTGCGCCGCGACAGCTCCCCGATGGTGAGTTCGGACGGCAGTTCGGACATGCCCGCCATCCTAGCTTGACTTAAACCCTTGTTTAAGTTTCATGCTGGAGGCATGACAGCACAGGGGACCTCCGAAATGACCATCCACAAGGGACACTGGCCGACACCGGACGATGAGACGGTCGTGGTGGCGCGGGAATGGCCGGACGCCGACGCGGCGCGGGCGGCGCTCGCCGAGCACGAAGGGCTCGTCTCCTTCACCGCGTACGAGGGCATCGACCACGACGGCGCCTTCACCTACGAGCAGTGGACCAGCGAAGACGCCATCCGGGGCTCGGACGGCGCGCCCGTCTACCGCCTCTATCGCGGACAGCGCGGCGAAGGCACACCCGGCTGCCTCGTGGTCGTCTCGGTCGAGTTCGAAGGCCCCGACGAACGACGGCAACGAGACTGGATCGACCTCGTCTTCGAGGCGATGGCCTCCGAACCCGCGCGACCGGAAGGCGGGATCTCGGGCTACTTCCACGTGAGCGCCGACGGGACCCGGGTGCTGAACTACGCGGAATGGACCAGCGTCGAGGCGCACCTCGCCGCGCTCGCGGCACCCGGTGCCGACGGCATCGGCACCACGGACGTGTGGAAGAAGGTGCAGACCTACCCGGGGATGTCGGGCGGGTCGGTCAAGCGGTACCGCCCGGTCCTTTCCGCGACGAAGACGGCGGGGGTGGCGGCATGAAGCCGATCCTGGTCGCCGGCGCGACGGGCAACGTCGGATCGCAAGTGGTCACCCAGTTGCGGGCGCGGGACGTCCCGGTCCGGCCGCTGAGCCGGAATCCGCCGCCGGACGGCGTCCGCGGCGACCTGACGGATCCGGGGACGATCGCGTCGGCACTCGACGGCGTCGACACGGTGTTCCTGATGCTCGCCGGATCCGCCGAGGCGCTGGCGCCCACCGTTTCGCTGCTCGGGGAGCGGGTGAAGCGGGTGGTGTTCCTTTCTTCGGGCGCCGTCGACGATTCTTTGACAGAGCAGGTGAACGCCATCGGAGCTTGGCACCGCACGGTCGAGGAGGCGATCGAGACCACGGGCCTGGAGTGGACTTTCCTGCGGCCGCACGGGTTCGCGGCCAACACTCTCGGCTGGGCGCCGTCGATCCGCGCGGACGGCGTCGTCCGCGGCGCGTACGGCGAGGCGTCGATGCCGCTGATCCACGAGAAGGACATGGCCGCGGTGGCCGTCGAGGCGCTGACCGGCGACGGGCACGCGGGGGCGAAGTACGCGCTCACCGGCACCCGGGCGATGACGCAGATCGAGCAGGTCCGGATCATCGGCGAGGCCGCGGGCCGTCCCGCGCGCTGGGAGGAGATCCCGCACGAGGAAGCGCGGGCCGCCCTGCTCACGAAGATGCCGGACTTCGTCGTCGACACCATGCTGACCGGGATGCGGGACCTGGTGGCCGAACCGGGCCCGGTCACCTCGACCGTCCAGGACGTCACCGGCAGGCCAGGGCTGGACTTCGAGGTCTGGGCGGCCGAACACGCCGCCGAGTTCCGGTAAACTCGGGTCCGTGTCGACACCGGTTCATGCCGCGGCGGTCCACTAGCCGCCGTTCCTGACCTTGTCCCCCGACGAGCAACGCCCGCGGGGTCTCTTCGCCGTGGGCGGATCCAGGAACGGAAACCATGAACCCCCTGTCCATAATGGACGGTGGTCGGCGCTGGCTGACCACCGTCGGCACCAAGCCGCCTCGAACCGTCGCCGCCGTCGGCGACGGGACCACCGCCGACGAGGCGTTCCGGCTCGCCGCGGCCGGCACCGGTCTCGCCTGGCACGGCGACTTCCCGAACGCGCGGAACCTCCTCGCCGCGATGTCCCGCCGCTGCGGGACGGCGACCGGGAAACCTTTTCCGGACCAGCGGAACCATCAGGCACGCCGAGCGCGGATCCTCGGCAGGCTGCTGGTTCCGCTGGATCCCGGGCACGTCCTGCCACTGCGCCGCGGGCCGGACGTCCGGCTGGCCTGCACCGAGGTCTACGGCCCCTCCGAAACCGCGTCGCTGGTGTCACTGCGCGAACTGCTCGGTGTCGTCGGCGCGCACGAATGGCGGGCGAAAGGCGTCGAGATCCCGGCGCTCGGCGCGAAGATCCACCCTCACCACGGGGTCTTCTCCCCCGTCCGCGGCGAGTACGTCGATCTGGTGGCGAGAACTCCTTTGCCCACAACGGAACTGGCGTTCGACATCGGCACCGGGACCGGCGTGCTCGCCGCTGTCCTCGCCCATCGCGGCGTCGAACGCGTGGTGGCGACGGACAACGAGCCGCGCGCCATCGCCTGCGCCCGCGACAACTTCGGGCGTCTCGGGTTCCGAGGACTCGAAGCCCTGGAGGCGGACCTGTTCCCGCCGGGTCGCGCGCCGCTGGTCGTCTGCAATCCCCCCTGGCTGCCCGCCCGGGCGCACACCCCGCTCGAACGCGCCGTCTACGACCCGGGAAGCCGGATGCTCAACGCCTTCCTGGACCGGCTGCCCCGGCATCTCACCCCCGGCGGGGAATCTTGGCTGATCCTGTCCGACCTCGCCGAACTGCTGGGCCTGCGGACACGCGAAGAACTCCTGCGGGCGTTCGAGCGTTCCGGTCTCGAAGTCCGGGACAGGGAGGACATCCGGCCGAGGCATCCCAAGGCCGCGGATCCGGGCGATCCGCTGCACGACGCCCGCGCGCGGGAAGTGACGTCGCTGTGGAAACTCACAACCCGAGCAGCGCCCGCGCCTGACTGATGAACACGCGGGCGGCGGGGCTGACCGGCCCCTCCGTCCGCCAGGCCAGCGCCAGTTTCGCCCGCAGCCCGGCCGGTCGCGTGATCTCCATGGCGTGCAGTTCCGTGTAGTGCGTCGCAAGCGACATCGGCACCACGGCGACGCCGAGGCCGCGCCCGACCAGTTCGGCGACGACGTTCGGGTCGCCCGCTTCCAGCGTCACCCGCGGCTGGGCGCTGTCGGCGAGGAAGGCCGCGTCGACGATCGCCCGCATGCCGGTGCCCTTCGGCAGGCTGACCAGCGAACGGCTCTCCAGTTCCGACAGCGTGATCGTGGCGTGCGCGGTGAGCGGGTCCTCCGGACCGGAGATGGCGACGAGCGGCTCGTCGAGGACGACTTCGAGGCCGATCCCCGGCGGCGGTTCGCCGGAGACCCCGATGAGGGCGATGTCGAACCGGCCGTCGGCGACACCCGCGAGCAGGAGGTCGGAGGTGGCCTCGGCGAGCGTGATGTCGACGGCGGGGTGGCGTTCGTGGAAGCGGGCGAGCAGATCCGGCAGGTTGACCGGGCCACGAGAAGACACCATGCCCATCGCGACCTGGCCGCGGACCAGCCCGGTGAGATCGTCGACCGCCTGCCGCACCCCGGCGACGGCGGCGAGCGCGGCCCGCGCGTGCGGGAGCGCGGCGGCACCCACCTCGGTCAGCCGCACCGCCCTGGCCGACCGGTCGAGCAGCGGCTGCCCGAGTTCGCGTTCGAGACGGCGGATCTGGGCGCTGACCCCGGGCTGCGCGACGTGCAGCCGTTCGGCGGCGCGGGTGAAGTTCGCCTCGTCGGCCACCGCGACGAAGTATTCGAGCTGACGCAGTTCCATAACCGATGATTCTAGTTGGCATACAAACTAGATCTTGGACTTCTGGCTGGATCGAGCCCACGCTGGTGTCATGACCACACTGCTCCGCTCCGGCGACGCCGGATACGACCAGGAACTCGCCGGCTTCCAGACCGCCGTTTCCCGCCGTCCCGACGTCATCATGGCCGCCGCTTCGGCCGCCGACGTCGTCGAGGCCGTCCGCTACGCCGCCGAGCACGACCTCCCGATCGCCGTGCACTCGACCGGGCACGGCGTCGGCGTCCCCTTCGAGGGCGGCGTCCTCGTCACCACGCACCACATGACCGGGATCCGGATCGACGACGGCATCGCACGGGTCGACGCGGGCGTGCGCTGGGGTGCGGTCATCGAAGCCGCGGCCGAGCACGGGCTGGCGCCGCTGAGCGGCTCCTTCCCCGGTGTCGGCGTCGTCGGCTACACCCTCGGCGGCGGCTTCAGCCTGCTCGGCCGCAAGTACGGCCTGGCCGCCGACCAGGTGACCGCGATCGAGGTCGTGACCGCCGACGGCGAACTCCGCCGGGCCACCCCGGACACCGAACAGGACCTGTTCTGGGCGCTGCGCGGCGGCCGCGACAACTTCGGGATCGTCACCGCGCTCGAATTCCGGCTCGTCCCGGTCACCCGGTTGTACGGCGGGAGCCTCCAGTTCGGCACCGGATCGCTGGCGACGGTGCTGCGCGCCTGGCGCGACTGGGCGGCGGAGATGCCGCGTGAGATGACGTCGTCGCTGGGCATGGTCCCGATGCCGGACCTGCCGATGGTGCCCGAGCCGCTGCGCGGGCAGCACGTCGCGCAGATCCGGATCGCCTACCTCGGCGACGCGGCCGAAGGCGAACGCCTGGTCGCCCCGCTGCGAGCCGCCGCCGAACCGCTGGGCGACACGCTCGCCGAGATCCCGTTCACCGAATCGGGCAAGATCGCGAACGAGCCGCCGTTCCCGCACGGCTACCGCGCCGACAACGTCACCGTGTCCGAACTCGACGACACGATGCTCGACGCGATCCTCGACCACGCCGGACCGGACGCCCCGGTGCCGACCGTCGTCCTGCTGGACCTGCTCGGCGGCGCGCTGTCCGAGCCGCCGGAGCACCCCGGGGTCGGCTGGGACCGTGATGCCGCCTTCACCGTGCGCGCACTGTCCGTAGTGGACGATGCCTCGATCGCCGAGATCAACTCCGCCCACGGGAAGCTGTTCGACGCGCTGAAGCCCAAGTCGACCGGCAAACTGCTGACCTTCGTCTACGGCGAAAGCGGCGCGGCCGAAGAAGCGTCCAAGGTGTACTCCCCGGGCGATCTGCGGCGTCTCGCCGAGGTCAAGGCGGCCGTCGACCCGGCGAACCGGTTCCGGCTGACGCATAACGTCGAACCGGCGCCTGACGCCGGGTGATCTCCGAATTCCGCTGTTCGGAGGCCTCCATCCGGGGCGAAGGCGCAGTGAACGGCACCCGTATACTTCCGGGCCGATACCGCCATTAGGGGGCACTGTGCGCACTTTGGACCATGACGAGTTCCTCGCCATGCGTCGGTTCCCCGCGCTCGACGGGCTGCGCGCGATCGCGGCCACCATCGTCATCCTCTTCCACTTCGCGGGTCCGAAGTGGAGCTGGCTGTCCGGCTGGGTCGGTGTCTACATCTTCTTCGTGCTGTCCGGTTTCCTGATCACGACGCTGCTGCTGCGTGAGCAGGACCGGACCGGCCGGATCTCGCTTTCGGCGTTCTACCTGCGCCGGGTGTTCCGGATCCTGCCGCCGTACCTGGTGATCCTCGGCGGGATCGTGGTCTTCGTGTGGCTGCGCGGCGAGTTCTTCACCCGCGACTTCCCGCACGCGCTGAAGTACTACCTGACCTTCTTCAACGAGTTCCTGCCCGAAAGCACGGCGAACGGCCCGGACAACTTCTTCAGCGGCTCGTGGACGCTGGGCATCGAGGAGAAGTTCTACCTGTTCTGGCCGTTCCTGCTGGTGGTCGCGGGCGCCGTCGGCCTGGCCGCGGCCTGGCGCAAGCTCGCGCTGGCGTTCGCCGCGTTCGCGCTGATGGCCGGGCTGATCGGGGTCACCGGCGGCTGGGTGCTCGACGGGCCGCAGGTGCCGATCTACCGCTCGACGGTGCACTACGCGATCCTGCTGATCGGCTGCGTGCTGGCGGTCGCGATGCACTACCGCCGGTCCTACGCGGTGATCAAACCGCTGACCCACCCGCTCGCCGCGATCCCGGTGTTCGGCGCGTTCGCCGTGCTGCACGTCAACATGGAGAGCCTGTGGAGGGGGACCGTCACCCACCTGGGCCTGCTGATCGCCTACGGCCTGCTCTCGGCGATGCTGCTGGTCGTGCTGGTGTCGCCGGGGCCGCTGCGCTGGCTGCTGGCGACGAAGGCGATGCGGTTCGTCGGTGAGCGCTCGTACTCGCTCTACCTGCTGCAAGGCCCGGTGCACTTCGCCGTCGTCGAGGCGATCCCGCCGCTGGGCGAGCACCGGATGATCAGCGCGCTGACCGTGTTCGCCGTCGGGCTCGGGATCGCGGACCTGATCCACCGCTGGGTGGAGCAGCCGATGATCCTCGCCGGCAAGAAGCTGATCGCGCGCCGCCAGGAACGCAAGGCGCTGCGTGCGGCCGAAGCCGAACTCAAGACGCCGACCGCGGTCGAGGCTCCCAGCGGCGCGCGCTGACCTCCCAGCTGACTCAGCGCGAGATCGTGACGACCGGGATCACCCGATCGGTCTTCTTCTCGTAGTCGGCGAAGCCGGGCATGACGCTGACCAGTTTGGCGAAAAGACGGTCACGCTCGGCGCGGTCTTCGAGCACGACCGTCGCGGTCGCTTCGAACTTCTCCGTGCCGACCTCGATGGTGACCTTCGGGTTCGCCACGATGTTGTGGTACCAGGCCGGGTTCTTGTCCGACCCGGCGTAAGACGCGGCGACGACGTACCTGCCGTCCTCCTCCATGAAGGCGAGCGGCGAGGTGCGCGGCTCGCCGCTCTTCGCCCCGATGGTGGTGAGCAGAAGCAGGGCGCCGCCCTCGAACGGACCGCCCACCTTCCCCTCGTTCTCGCGGAACTCCTTGATGATGTTCTTGTTCCAGTCGAGCATTTCGGACATCTGTTCCTCCAGTGTCGATCTCCCGCTGCCGAGGCTAGTCGGTCTCGCGGGCCTTGCGGCGCTGAGCTTCCGCGCGCTCCCTGCACTTCCGGAGGAACTCCTCGTCGTCTTCGACGCTCGTCGCGGCGAAGCGGCCGGGCCGGTCGTACTCCGGGAACGCCGGGGACTCGCGCTCGTAGCGGCCGCGCGGGGCACGGGCGGCGTGCTGCGGGCGACCGGCGACCAGCCAGACGATCGAGCCGACCAGCGGCACGATCAGTACCAGCAGCAGCCACATCGTCTTGGGCAGGTTGCGGCACGATCCCTCGTCCGTGGTGATCACGTCGACGATGCAGAAGATCCACAGGCCGAGGGTGAGAACGCCGAATAGACCATTGAAATACAGCATCGAAAATCTCCCCAGTTCCGGATTGCCGGGGTAATTCTTAGCACAGGAGGGCGTCGAGAATTCCCTTGGCCACCCCCAACGCGTGCGCCTCTCCCGGACATTTCCTGGGCCCTGCTCCGAACGGCCGTTCCGTCAGGTCCACCTCGACCACGGCACCGTTGATCCACCGCCTGGTGACCCGGACCGGAGGGTCCTCGCGCAGGACCCGGTCGAGCAGATCCGCGATGTCTTCACCGGGCCGGTGAGCGGTCAATGCCTTGCCGAGCAACGTCGCCGTCGCGGCACAGGCCTGCACCAGGAGCCCGATCCGCGCGGCCGTCCGCTCGTCGAGGTCGCCACCGCAGGCCTCGATCAGCCGCCGCACGGCTTCCTCGGCACCGGACCCGACTTCGGTATGCGGGTGATAGGCGGCGGAAACCGTCGCGATGTCGCGCGAAACGTCCGGTAACCCGAGTTCGCCCGCCAGAACGGCCACCGGAACCGTCCACAGGATCCGTTCCACCGGCTCGTCCCGCAATTCCCGGGCGAGCGCGAAAGCCTTCTCACGCAAAGAGTCCATCGGCGCGAGTTCGGCGAGCACGAGTGCCCTCCGGCGGGCGTGGTCCTCCGGACGGCTGAACCGGGCGACGTTCGCCCGCAGCCACCGGACACCACCCGGCTCGACGTCCCGCGGCACCGGCGGGACAGGGGCTTCGGTCAGCGGATTCTCCATACCGTGACGCTAAGTGCGGAACGCTTCGGTCACGACCGAAACGTCGGCCCGCCGTCGTTGTTATGGTGACCGGGTGACGGCCGTGTCGGAGACAACCGAAGTCGACGGCGCGGGGCGAACGGCGCAACCGCGCCAGTTGATCGTGACCGTGTACGGCCTCTACTCACGCGGTGAGGGCGGCTGGCTTTCGGTCCGCTCCCTGATCGACCTACTGGCCGGCGTGGACGTCGAGGAGCCGGCCGTCCGCTCGTCCATTTCCCGGCTGAAGCGGCGCGGGATCCTTTCCGCGGTACGCCGGAACGGGGCGGCCGGATACGAGCTTTCCGAGACCGCGCTGGCGATCCTGCGCGAAGGCGACGAGCGGATCTTCCGCCGCGACCGCGCCACGCCCGGCGACGGCTGGCTGCTCGCGGTGTTCTCCGTCCCGGAGGCCGAACGGCACAAACGGCACGTTCTTCGCACTCAGCTCGCCCGGCTCGGTTTCGGGACCGCGTCGTCCGGCGTCTGGATCGCGCCGGCGCATCTGCGCGACGCGACCTCCGACATGCTGCGACGGCTCGAACTGGAGGGGTACGCCGATCTCTTCCAAGCCGAGTACCTCGCGTTCGGCGACGTGCGGGAGAAGATCCGCGACTGGTGGGACCTCGACCAGCTGGAAACGCTCTACACCGCGTTCCTCGACGAGCACGCGGCCGCGCTCCGGCGCTGGCAGCGGCGCAAGACCACCGACGAGGCCGAGGCGTTCGCCGACTACGTCCGGGTGCTGACCGACTGGCGGCGCCTGCCCTACCTCGACCCGGGCCTGCCCGCCGAACTGCTGCCGTCCGGCTGGGCCGGGATCCGGGCCGCGGACCTGTTCTTCACCCTGCACTCGCGGCTGGGCGAGGCCGCGGCCGCGCACGTCTCGCGCACGCTGCCCTGAACCACGCTCTATTTGAGGATTAAGGCGGCCATGGCGTATTCGGGCAGCGGGTGAAGGGGCCCTTCGTTGCGTCTGCCGTGGCGAAGGAGACCTTCAGCCCTGGCCGAGTCGTGGGTCGCAGGAGTCGAGGCCGTGGCACTCAGGACTGATGTCCCCAATGCCACATTGGGGACACTGAGCGTCTCCAATGTGGCATTGGGGACATAGTGAAGGCCACTGAAGCCAACGTTTGCCCCAACACCTCGACAACCCGCTATCTAAACCACCGCGAAGCCCTGCACTTCCACCAGGGCTTCGACGTCCCAGAGCCGGCTGACGCCGATCCCGGCCATCGCCGGGTACTCGCTCCCGGCCAGCCGCTTCCACACCGCGCCGATCTCGCGCGCGTGGGCCTTGTAGTCGTCCATGTCGACGATGTAGATGGTCACGCTGCACAGGTCCGACGGCTCCCCGCCCGCCGCGCGCAACGCGGTGAGCAGGTTGGACAGCGCGCGTTCGAACTGCTCGACCACGCCGTCGCCGACGATGCGGTTCTCCTCGTCCAACGCCGTCTGACCGGCGAGGAAGACGAACCGTCCGGTCGCCGCGACGGCGTGCGAAAAGCCGGAGGGGCGGCCGAGCCCGGGTGGGTTGATGCGCTCCATACGGGTCAGCATATCCCGTATCGTTGACGGTCGTACATACCGCGACATACCCTGAGCGACGTGCGTATCGCGGTGTTAGGCGGCGGCCCGGCGGGGCTCTACTTCGCCACGCTGGCGAAACAGCTCCATCCCGATCACGAGATCACCGTCTGGGAGCGCAACGCGCCCGACGACACCTTCGGGTTCGGGGTGGTGTTCTCCGACGAGACCCTCGGCGGGATCGAGCACGCCGATCCGGTGATCCACGCGGCCATGCGGCGGGAGTTCGCGCGCTGGGACGACATCGACGTCCACTTCCGCGGCACGGTGCACACCTCGGGCGGGCACGGGTTCGCCGCGATGAGCCGCAAACGGCTGCTCGGCATCCTCCAGGAACGCTGCGCGGAACTCGGCGTCGACGTGCGTTTCCACACCGAGGCGCCGAGCGCGGCCGAAGCGAGCGCCGAGTACGACCTCGTCGTCGCGGCGGACGGCGTCAACTCGCCGACCCGGAACGCCCTCGCCGGGAGTTTCCGGCCGTCCCTGCAGACCCGTCGCTGCAAGTACATCTGGCTCGGCACGGATCTCGTCTTCGACGCCTTCAAGTTCCACGTCCTCGAAACCCCGCACGGGATCATGCAGATCCACGGCTACCCGTACAGCGACAAGGCGAGCACGTTCATCCTCGAACTGCACGAGGACGTCTGGCAGCGCGCGTTCGGCGACATCGCCGCGACCTCGCTCGCGCCGGGTGAGAGCGACGAGAAGTCGATCGAGGTCATCCGCGAACTCTGCGCGGACGTCCTCGGCGAGCACCAGGTGTTCGCCAACAACTCGAAGTGGACCGCGTTCGCGACCGTGCGCTGCGCGAGCTGGCGGCACGAGAACGTCGTCCTGCTCGGCGACGCCGCGCACACCGCGCACTTCTCCATCGGTTCCGGCACGAAACTCGCCATGGAGGACGCGCTCGCGCTCGCCGCCTGCCTGCACGAACAGTCCGATATGGACAGTGCGCTGGAGGCGTACGAAGCCGAACGCCGCCCCGTCGTCACCTCGACCCAGCGCGCCGCCCAGGCGAGCCTGGAATGGTTCGAGAACATGGGTCAGTACACCCATCAGGACCCGGCGCAGTTCGCGTTCAACATCCTCACCCGAAGCCGCCGCGTCACCTACGACAACCTCCGGCTGCGCGATCCCGAGTTCACCGCCGAGCTGGACGGCTGGTTGGCGTCCACTGTGGATGGTGAGGTCCGGCCGCCGATGTTCCAGCCGTTCCGGATCGGGAACCTGGACCTGGCGAACCGGATCGTCGTCTCGCCGATGGACATGTACTCCGCCGAGGACGGCGTCCCGACCGATTTCCACCTGGTGCACCTGGGCGGCAAGGCACTCGGCGGCGCCGGGCTGGTGATGACGGAGATGGTCTGCGTCTCCGAGTCCGGCCGGATCACCCCGGGTTGCGGCGGCCTGTACACCGGCGAACAGGAACGGGCCTGGGCCAGGGTCACCGACTTCGTCCACGGTCACACGCCCGCGCGGATCGGCGTCCAGCTCGGTCATTCCGGGCGCAAGGGCTCGACGAAACTCATGTGGGACGGCATCGACCAGCCGTTGCCGGAGGGCAACTGGGAGATCTGTGCCCCGTCCGCGCTTCCGTACGCCGAAGCGAACCAGACCCCGCGCGAACTGACCGTTCCCGAGCTGGCCGAGATCCGCGAGCAGTTCGCGCGGTCCGCCGGTGCCGCCGCGCGCGCCGGGTTCGATCTGCTCGAACTCCACTGCGCGCACGGCTACCTGCTGTCTTCGTTCCTGTCACCGCTGACCAACCGGCGCACCGACTCCTACGGCGGCTCCCTGGAGAACCGGCTGCGTTTCCCGCTCGAAGTCTTCGACGCCGTCCGCGCCGCGTGGCCCAAGGACCGGCCGATGACGGTCCGCATCTCCGCGACCGACTGGCACGAAGGCGGGATCGACGTCGACGAGGCCGTCGAGATCGCCCGCGCGTTCGCCGAGCACGGCGCGGACGGCATCGACGTCTCGACCGGCCAGGTCGTCAGCGAGGAGAAGCCCGAGTACGGCCGCAGCTACCAGACGCCGTACGCGGACAGGATCCGCAACGAGATCGGGCGCGAGTACGGGATCGCGGTGATCGCCGTCGGCGCGATCTCCTCCTACGACGACGTCAACTCGCTGATCCTGGCGGGCCGCGCGGATCTCTGCGCGCTCGGCCGGACCCACCTTTACGATCCACAGTGGACACTGCACGCCGCCGCCGAACAGGGCTATCCGATGCCGTGGCCGAAGCAGTTCGCGGCGGGCAGCCGGAAGCCACAGGGCGGCCGCACCGACGGGCCGAAACCACGGCTGGAACTGCTGCGCTCGGGGGAACCCGGTACCGCGCACGCCCGCTGGCGACCTGGGAGCGACCGATGACCGCCTTCGCACTGAGCCCGGAACAGCAGGCCTTCGCCGCCGAGGTCCGGCTGCTGGGCGCCGAGAAACTCCGCCCGCTGGCCGAATCCGGCACCGAGGGCGAGGTGAACCGGCCGCTGCTCAAGGAAATGGGCGCGCTCGGCCTGCTCTCCCGGCTCTTCCCCGGCGTCGAGAGCGGCAGCCCGAGCCGGGAGGCCGCCGCGACGGATCTCTGCATCCTGCGGGAATCCCTCGCCAGCCAGAGCACCGAAGCCGAGACGGCGCTGGCGCTGCAGGGGCTCGGCACGTATCCGGTCCTGCAATCCGGACAGGACTCGCAGGTCTCGAAGTGGGTGCCCGCCGTGGCCGCCGGTGACGCCGTCGCCGCTTTCGCGCTCACCGAACCGAACGCGGGATCGGACGCGGCGGCGCTGGAACTCTCCGCCGAGCCCGACGGCGACGGCTGGCGCCTGACCGGCGAGAAGATGTGGATCTCCAACGCCCCCGAGGCCGACTTCTACAGCGTTTTCGCCCGGACCACCAAGGAAGCGGGCTCGCGCGGGGTCTCCGCCTTCGTCGTCCCAGCCGACCGCGCCGGGCTTTCGGGCGAGCATCTCGACCTGGTCAGCCCGCATCCGATCGGCACCCTGGTGTTCGACGGCGTCCGGGTCGAGCGGGAGGAGCTGCTCGGCGAGCAGGACCGCGGTTTCGGCGTCGCCATGCGGACACTGGACCTGTTCCGGCCGAGCGTCGGCGCGTTCGCCGTCGGGATGGCGCAGGCCGCGCTCGACGCCGCCGTCGCCCACGCTCAGTCCCGGATCGCGTTCGGCGGACCGTTACTGCGGCAGCAGACCGTGGCGCACACCCTCGCCGAGATGGCGACCCGCACCGAGGCGTCGCGCCTGCTCGTCTACGCCGCGGCCGCCGCCTACGACGCGGGCGAGCGGAACCTCGCCGGCCGCGCCGCGATGGCGAAACTGTTCGCCACCGAGACGGCCCAGTACGTCGTCGACTCGGCCGTGCAGATCCACGGGGCGCGGGCGCTGCGGCGCGGGCACCTGCTCGAACACCTCTACCGCGAGGTCCGGGCGCCGCGGATCTACGAGGGCGCGTCCGAGGTGCAGCGGACGATCATCGCCCGTTCGCTGACTTCTTGACCCGCTCGACGATGTCGCGGTAGGCCAGCCCGCTCTGCTTGATCGTCCGCGCCTGTGTCTCGCGGTCGACCCGGACCAGGCCGAGCCGTTTGGCGTACCCGTAGGACCATTCGAAACTGTCCAAAAAGGACCAGGCGAAGTAGCCGCGGACGTCCGCGCCCGCCCGCCGCGCGGCGGCGGTCGCGGCGATGTGCGCGGACAGGTACGCGGCGCGGTCGTCGTCGCGGACGAATCCGGTCTCGTCGGGGACGTCGGCGAACGCGGCGCCGTTTTCGGTGACGTAAAGCGGCAAACCGGGATAATCCCGGCTGATCCGGACCAGCAGTTCGGTGAGCTTGTGCGGCAGGATCTCCCACCCCAGCACCGTCGACGGCGCCCCGAACGGGACCTTGCGGAACGCGGGCATCCCGAAATGCTCCACCGCGTTCCCGTTCTCCTCCACCCCGGAGTACCGCGAGCCGAAGTAGTAGTCGACGCCGAGGAAGTCGAGCGGCGCGGCGATGATCGACGGGTCCCACGGCTCGGACGGCAGCCGGATGCCCTGCCGCGCGAGGGTCTCGAGGACGTCCTCCGGATACCGGCCGTGCACGAGCGCGTCGAGGTAGAACCGCGTCCCGAGCCCGTCCTCGAACCGCGCGGCCTCGCGGTCGGCCTCACTGGGGGTGGCCGGATCGGCGGTGCTCAGGTTGAGCGTGATGCCGAACTTCGTCCCGGACGGCGCGAGTTCCCGCATCCGCCGCACGGCGAGGCCGTGGCCGAGCAGCAGGTGATGCGCCGCCGCCATCCCGGCCGCCGGGTCCCGTCGGCCGGGCGCCATCACCCCGTGGACGTATCCGTGCATGGCGGTGCACCACGGCTCGCTCAGCGTGGTCCAGTGGCGGACGCGGTCGCTCAACCGCTCGAACACGAGCATCGCGTAATCCGCGAACCGGACAGCCGTGTCACGCGCGGGCCAGCCACCCGCGTCTTCGAGGTGCTGCGGCAGATCCCAGTGGTAGAGCGTCAGCCACGGATCGATGCCGTTGTTGAGCAGTTCGTCGACGAGCCTGTCGTAGAACGCGATCCCGGCGGGGTTGACGCCGCCGCGCCCGCGCGGCTGCACCCGGGACCAGGACACGGAGAAGCGGTAGGTGTCGACGCCGAGTTCCTTCACCAGCGCGACGTCGGCGGGCATCCGGTGGTAGTGGTCGCAGGCGATCTCGCCGGTGTCACCGTTGTCGACCGACCACGACGACTGGGCGTACGTGTCCCAAATGGACGGTGTTCGTCCGTCTTCGGCGACCGCGCCTTCGATCTGGTGGGCCGAGCTGCCGACCCCCCACCGGAAGCCGGACGGCAGGGTGCCGATGAGGTCGTCCTCCCCGGTCATGACCCCCCTTCCTCCCGGCTCGC
The DNA here is from genome assembly GCF_001995215.1 of Amycolatopsis azurea DSM 43854. Lineage (GTDB taxonomy): Bacteria > Actinomycetota > Actinomycetes > Mycobacteriales > Pseudonocardiaceae > Amycolatopsis > Amycolatopsis azurea. The sequence goes on along the minus strand of NZ_MUXN01000001.1, from coordinate 501,394 downwards.
CGCCTTATTTCACCAGTTAATACATGGCGGAGGCTAAGGTCGTGGGGCATCCTGGAAAGGTCCGCCGCCATAAGATGGGTATCCGCATGCCTGCCAAGCGCACCACCGTCCGTGACCTGCGGCGGCACAACCGTTCCCTCCTGCTGTCGAAACTCTACTTCGACGGCCCTCTCAGCCGCCACGAATTGAGCGGTCTGACCGGATTGAGCGCCGCGACGGTCAGCAACGTGACCGCCGAACTCGGCGAAGAACGCCTCATCACCGAAGCCGGGCTGGTCGAATCCGACGGCGGCAGGCCACGTGTCCTGCTCCGCGTCGACCCGGCGTACGGCCATGTCGCCGGCGTCGACATCGGCGAGACCGGGGTGAAGGTCGAACTGTTCGACCTCGCGATGAACCGGCTCGCCACCGTCGAACACCCCCTGGCCTCGCCCCGGCCGGACGCGGCCGCCGCCGTCACGCAGGTGGCGTCCGGGATCCGGGAGGTGATCACGGAATCCGGGATCGACGAAGCGACCGTGCTCGGCGTCGGCGTCGGCGTTCCCGGCACCGTCGAACAGGGCGGCGTCGAACAGGGCAGGGCGCTCCGCGTGCACGCGCCCACCATCGGCTGGAAAGAGGTCCCGCTGACCGATCTCCTGCGCGCGGAGGGTGTCGGGCTGCCGCTGTTCGTCGACAACGGCGCGAAAACCCAGGGCCAGGGCGAAATGTGGTTCGGCGCCGGTCGCGGCGCGCGACACGCGGTGATCGTCCTGATCGGGTCCGGGGTCGGCGCGGCCGTGGTCACCGACGGCACCACCTACCGGGGTTCCACCAGCAGCGCGGGCGAATGGGGCCACACGACGATCGTCTACGGCGGGCAGGAATGCCGCTGCGGATCGCGTGGCTGCCTGGAGTCCTACGTCGGCGCGGAGGGCGTTCTCGCCCGCTATCGCAAGGCGCGCGGGGGAAAGACCGCGCCGGACGAGGACGAGCAGACGCAGTTCGCCGCACTGCTGGAGTCGGCGGGCAAGTCCAAGGCCGCGGCCAAGGTGCTGGAGGAGACGGCGGGTTACCTCGGCGCCGGGATCGGCAACCTGATCAACCTGTTCAACCCGGAGCGGATCGTGCTGGGCGGCTGGGCCGGGCTCGCGCTCGGCGAGGAGTACCTGCCCGAGATCCGGCGCGTGGCGGGCGAGCACGCGCTCGCGCACGTGTTCGACCAGACCGAGCTCGAACTCGGACAGCTCGGGCCGGATGCCGTCGCCATAGGAGCCGCCACCCTCCCGGTCGCCGCCCTGCTGGACCAGGGCGCGGACCCGCGGACGGCCGGGTCCAAGCGCGGGACGGCCGCCTGAGCCTTAATTCGAGGTTTGAAGAATAGGTCACCGGACACCTTGTCGCGGTGGTAAAGACCATGCATACTTTGTTGTCAGGCGCAACAAAGTGGTTCCGCCGTGCGCCTTCCGTTCGCCCGCGTCCCCTCCCGCGCGGGGTCCCCAACGGTCAGAGAGGCGACAACGATGTCCATCTCCTCCCGCTTTCGCTGGGCCGCGCTTCTAGCCGCCGGCGTCCTGCTCGGCTCACTCCCGGCCACGGCTCAAGCCCCCGCTTCCGCCGCCCCGGTCTCCGACGCCGCGGTCATGGCCGCGACGTTCACCGACGACTTCAACGGTCCCGCCGGCGCCGGGATCGACGGCTCGAAGTGGCATTTCGAGACCGGCGACAACGTGAACAACCACGAGCGGCAGTGGTACACGTCCGGCACGAACAACGCGGCGCTCGACGGCCAGGGCAACCTCGTCATCACCGCCAAGAAGGAGAACCCGGGCAACTACAACTGCTGGTACGGGCGCTGCGAGTACACCTCGGCCCGGCTGTCCACGCAGGGTCAGTTCACCCAGACCTACGGCCGGTTCGAAGCGCGGATGAAACTGCCGCGCGGCCAGGGGATGTGGCCCGCGTTCTGGATGCTCGGCGCCGACATCGGCAACGTCGGCTGGCCCAACAGCGGCGAGATCGACATCATGGAGAACGTCGGCTTCGAGCCGAACACGGTGCACGGCACCATCCACGGCCCCGGCTACTCCGGCGCGGGCGGCATCGGCGCGGGTTACAACGGCCCGAACTTCTCCGACGACTTCCACACCTACGCCGTCGACTGGGCGCCGAACCAGATCAAGTGGTACGTGGACGGGAACCTCTACCAGACCCGCACCCCCGCCGACCTCAACGGCAATCGCTGGGTCTTCGACCACCCCTTCTACCTGATCCTGAACCTCGCCGTCGGCGGTTACTGGCCGGGTGACCCGAACTCCAGCACCGTCTTCCCGCAGCGTCTCGTCGTCGACTACGTGCACGTCAACTCCAGCGACACCGCCGGGAAGACCGGGCGGATCACCGGCATCGGCGGCAAATGCGTCGACGTCGCCGCCGCGAACAGCGCCGACGGCACCCCGATCCAGATCACCGACTGCAACGGCAACGCCGCGCAGAACTGGACCATCGGGAGCGACGGCACGATCCGCGCGCTGGGCAAGTGCCTGGACGTCTCCGGCGGCGGCACCGCGGACGGCACGGCCGTGCAACTGTGGGGCTGCAACGGATCCGGCGCGCAGAAGTGGGCGATCAGCGGCGCGCGCGACATCGTGAACCCGCAGGCGAACAAATGTCTCGACGCCACCGGGAACAGCTCGGCGAACGGGACCAGGCTCCAGATCTGGACCTGCGGCGGTGGCGCGAACCAGAAGTGGACCACGCCGTAGGCACCCCACGCGTTTCGTCCTCTGAATGCGAGTCAAGTCGGCGCGACAATGACGCGCCTCCACTCCTGGGTCCGGGCATGTCGCGAGGACAGCTTTCGCGACATGCCCGCGACTGTCCACAGAAGACACAGCTCCTGGAATGACAGCGCCCGGTTCGCGCACTTCGCGCGGTCGTGCCGGGTCGGTGCGCGTGTCCAGGCATGCGGCACCGGAGCGCTCTGGTCCAAGGTGTTCGCGAGTGGGCTATTCGGGTTCTATCGGGCCGCAAGGCAGGTGTAAGGCAAAGGTGGCGTGTTCAGTCGCTCGCACGCCCCGACAACCGGGCACCCGCGCGACTCGGAGTGTCCCTTGTGGATAGCGAGTCGCGATCAACCCTCGCCGACACAGGTAGTCCGGACTACGGACTACGGCATTCAGTCCTCTGGATGCGGTAGTTCGTATCGCCGACTACAGCGTTCAGAGGACGAAACGCGTCATTGGGCGCGTTCGGCGTAGGCCTCGACGAGCTGGGTTTCGGCGTCGGTGAGGTACTGCGCGAGCAGCTTCTCGGCGCCCATGCCGTCGCCGATCTCCAGGCGTTCGAGGATCTCCGCGTTGCGCTTGAGATAAGGCTCGTGGAAGCGCCGCGGGTCGGCCATCATGTGGAAGACCAGCCGTAGTTCGGCCAGTATGCCGCGCATCAGCTCGTCGATCCGCTCGCTGCCGCTGAGTTCCGCGATCACCGAATGGAACCGGATGTTCGCGGTGCCGAGGTCCTGCCAGCGCTCACTCCGTTCGGCGAGCCTGCCGTCCTCGACCATCCGCGCGAGTTTGGCGAACGCCGGCGGCTTCTCCGTCACCGCCCGCACCGCGGAGCACTCGACGACCTTGCGCACCTTGTAGAGGTCGACGACGTCCTCGACGGAGAGCATCCGCACGAAGACGCCGCGGTTGAGCTCGTGGGTGAGCAGCCGTTCGTGCGTGAGCAGCCGGAACGCCTCGCGCAGCGTGTTGCGGGAGACGCCGAGCGCCGAGCCGATGTCGTGCTCCGAGAGCCGCACGCCGGGCAGGAAGAAGCCTTCCGCGATGCGCGTGCGGAGAACACCCGCGACCCGCTCGGCGGTGCTGGTGCGGCTGATCATGTCCCGGTCCGCTTCGAGTCCTCGCACCGATCCAGGACCACCCTCCGCGATCGTCACGTGACCGATCCTACCTATGCACAAGAGGTCAAGCCAGGGATCCTCTTGTGGAATTGTTGAACAATACCTACAGTGGCTATCCATGTGACCCGTGCCACGATCAGATTCACCCTCTGGAGGTGCCGATGAACGCGACAGCCACTACCGAAGACACACGCCCCTTCGCCTGGTTCCGCACGCTCGGTTCGCGAGGCCGCCGGGCCTTCGTCGGCGCGTTCGGCGGGTACGGGCTCGACTCGTTCGACTACCAGACCCTGCCTCTGGGCCTGGCCGCGATCACCGCCTACTACGGCCTCTCCGGCGGCGAGGCCGGCCTGCTCGGCACGACGACGCTCGTCGTCTCCGCGATCGGCGGCATCGGCGCGGGAGTGCTCGCCGACCGCATCGGCCGCGTGCGCACCCTCCAGATCACCATCGCGATGTACACGGTCTTCACCGTGCTCTGCGGGTTCGCGCCGAACTTCGAGACACTCCTGATCTTCCGCGCCCTGCAGGGTCTCGGTTTCGGTGGCGAGTGGGCCGCCGGTGCCGCGCTGGTGGCGGAGTACTCGCAGGCGAAGTACCGCGGCCGGACGGTCGCCTTCGTGCAGAGCGCGTGGGCGGTCGGCTGGGCGCTGTCGGTCGTCGTCTACACCGTGGTCTTCAGTCTGTTCAGCCCGGACATCGCCTGGCGCGTCATGTTCTGGACCGGCGTCATCCCCGCGCTGCTGGTGCTGTGGGTCCGCCGCAACGTCCAGGACGCGCCCGTCGCGGAAGCGGCCCGCGCCACCAAGAAGGAACGCGGTTCGCTCGCGGGCATCTTCAAGCCGGACCTGCTGCGCACGACGTTCTTCGCCGCGCTGCTCGCCACCGGTGTCCAGGGCGGCTACTACACGCTCGCGACCTGGCTGCCGAGCTACCTGAAGACCACCCGTGGCCTCACCGTCATCGGGACCGGCGGCTATCTCGCGTTCCTGATCTCCGGCGCCTTCATCGGCTACGTCACCGGCGGCTATCTCACGGATCTCTTGGGCCGCAAGAAAACGTTCCTGCTGTTCTCGGTGCTGTCCGCGGGCCTCATCGTCGCCTACACGCAGATCCCGGCGGGCGCGAACACGCTCGTGCTGTTCCTCGGCTTCCCGCTCGGGTTCTCGATGTCCGCGATCTTCAGCGGGTTCGGGGCGTTCCTCGCGGAGCTGTACCCGTCGGCGCTGCGCGGGACCGGCCAGGGCTTCACCTACAACCTCGGCCGGGCCATCGGCGCGACCTTCCCCGCCGTGGTCGGTTTCCTCGGCGCCGGCGGCGCGATGGTGTTCGGCGCGGTCGGCTACGGCATCGCCGTGCTGGCGCTGCTCGGCCTGCCCGAGACTCGCGGCCGCGAACTCCTGTGACGACAATCGGAAGAGGAGGCACCGCGATGACCACTTTCGACGAACCGGCGACGTTGTCCCCCGGCGAGGCCCGCGCCCTGTTCCGCGCGGGCACGGCCCGCCCGACCACCGGCTGGGCGAACGGGTTCACCCAGACCAACCTGATCGCCGTCCCCGAGGACTGGGCCTACGACGTCCTGCTGTTCTGCCAGCGGAACCCACAGCCCTGCCCGGTGCTCGACGTCAGCGATCCCGGCGACCTGTCGACGCGGCTGGCGCCCGGCGCGGACCTGCGCACCGACCTGCCGCGCTACCGCGTCTGGCAGAACGGCGCGCTGTCCGGCGAGATCCCGGACGCGAGCGGGTTGTGGCGCAGCGACATGGTCGCGTTCTCGATCGGGTGCAGCTTCACCTTCGAAGCCGCGCTGGCCGCGGAAGGCATCCCGCTGCGGCACGTCGACCAGGGCCGCAACGTGGCGATGTACGTGACGGACCGCGAATGCGTCCCGGCCGGGCGGCTGCACGGGCCGATGGTGGTCTCGATGCGGCAGATCCCCGAATGCCGCATCGACGACGCCGTGCGCGTCACCCGCGGGATGCCCGCCGTGCACGGCGCTCCCGTGCACATCGGCGACCCCGCCGCGCTCGGCATCACTGATCTCGGCAAGCCCGATTTCGGGGACCCGGTCGACGCGAAACCCGGTGACGTACCGGTGTTCTGGGCGTGCGGCGTGACCCCGCAGGCGGCGCTGATGGCCTCGCGGCCGCCGTTCGCGATCACGCACGCGCCGGGCTACATGTTCGTGACCGACAAACTCGACAGTGAGTTCAGGGTGGCCTGATGGATCTCAACGGCATCGATCTCAACAGCGACCTCGGTGAAGGTTTCGGCGCCTGGAAGATGGGCGACGACGACGCCATGCTCGACATCGTCACCAGCGCGAACGTCGCGTGCGGTTTCCACGCCGGTGACCCGTCGGTGATGCGGCGCGTCTGCGAACGCGCGGCGGAGCGGGGCGTCGTCATCGGCGCCCACGTCGCCTACCGGGACCTGGCGGGCTTCGGGCGGCGGGCGATGGACGTCGCCCCCGCCGACCTGGCCGACGACGTGCTCTACCAGATCGGCGCGCTCGACGCGTTCGCCCGCGCGGCGGGGACACGGGTGCGGTACGTCAAACCGCACGGGGCGCTGTACAACACGGCCGCGGTGGATCCGGAGCAGGCGGGCGCCGTGGTCGAGGGCATCCGGCGGTTCCACCCCGAGCTCGCGCTGCTGTGCCCGCCGGGGTCGGAAATGGCCGGGCAAGCCGAAAAAGCCGGGTTCCCCGCGTACGCCGAGGCGTTCGCGGACCGCGCCTACACGCCTGAAGGCCTTCTGGTCTCCCGGAAACTGCCGGGTGCCGTGCTCCACGACGCCGACGAGGTGGCCGAGCGGGCGGTCGCGATGGCGGCCACCGGCAAGGTCGTCGCCGTCGACGGAACGGAACTGGCCCTGCGGCCGCATTCGCTGTGCGTGCACGGTGACACACCCGGCGCCGTCGAACTGGCGCGGCGGATCCGCGCGGGGCTCAGCGCGTCCGGTGTCCACATCGGATCCTTCCTCGGGGCCGCGTGATGCGGGTGCTGCCCTACGGGGCGCGTGCGGCCATGGTCGACTTCGACGACTCGTCGGAGGTGCTCGGGCTGCACGCGTCACTGACGCAGGACCCGCCGGACGGCGTCGTCGAACTGGTTCCGGCCGCGCGGACCCTGCTCATCCGGTTCGACCCGGGCCGGACCCATCACGACCGGCTCGCCGGCGACGTCCTCGATCGGTCCACAGTGGACGTCGCGCCGCGCGAAGCCGCCGAGATCGTCGTGCCGGTGCGCTACGACGGTCCGGACCTGGCCGACGTCGCCGCGGCCACCGGCATGTCGGCGGAAGCGGTCGTCCGGCGGCACGAGGACGGGACCTATGTGTCGGCGTTCTGCGGCTTCGCCCCGGGTTTCGCCTACCTGACCGGACTCGACCCCGCGCTGCACCTGCCGCGCCGGACGAGCCCGCGCACCCGGGTGCCCGCCGGGTCGGTCGCGATCGCGGGCGAGTACACGGCGGTGTACCCGAACGTCTCGCCCGGCGGCTGGCAGCTGATCGGGCGGACCGCGCTGCCGGTGTGGGACGTCGAACGCGACCCGCCGAACCTCCTCGCGCCGGGTACGCGGATCCGGTTCACTTCATGACCGCGAAGATCGAAGTGGTCCGTCCCGGGGTCTTCGCCACCGTGCAGGACCTCGGGCGCCCCGGCCTGGCCGCGATCGGCGTCGGCCGGTCCGGTGCCGCCGACCGCGGTTCGCTGCGGCTGGCGAACCGGCTGGTCGGGAACCCCGAGGGCCACGCCGCCCTGGAGTGCGTGCTGGGCGGCCTCGTCCTGCGGTTCTCCGCCCCGGCGACCGTCGCCGTCACCGGCGCGCCGTGCTCGATCACCGTCGGCGCACGGGCGGCGGGCCCCGACTCGCCGATCTCGGTGGACCCCGGCGACGAACTCGTTCTCGGCACGGCCTCCCGAGGTTTGCGGTGCTACGTCGCGGTTCGTGGCGGCATCGACGTCTCTCCTGTACTGGGCGCGCGGGCGACGGACACCCTCGGCAAGCTCGGCCCGCCCGCGCTGTCCGCCGGGATGACCTTGCCGGTCGGGCGGCCGATACTGGCCCACCCCGGCGTGGATCTCGCTCCTCGTGCCCCCTTGGCCGACGTGCCGGTCCTGCGGGTCACCCCGGGCCCCCGGGTCCCGTGGTTCGTTCCCGAAGCACTGTCCACTTTGGTCTCCTCTGGTTATGCCGCCACCGCCGATGTCGATCGGGTGGGCGTACGACTCGATGGGCCCGTGCTGTCGCGGGCTCGGGACGGCGAGCTGCCGCCCGAGGCCGCCGTGCCCGGCGCGGTGCAGGTTCCTCCTTCGGGGCAGCCGATCCTGTTCCTCGCCGACCATCCGGTGACCGGGGGCTATCCGGTGATCGCGGTCGTGGAGGAAGCGGATCTGGATCTGGCCGCCCAGGTGCGGCCGGGGCAGCAAGTGCGGTTCCGGCTCGTCTGAGGGCCTGTTCCGTAACGCATTCGGTCGGCTAATTGCGTGGAAATCCCGAGACCCGCAGCGTGATGTTCAACCGCCCCGCCAACCCCAGCTCGGGATCCGCGGTCCCCGGCGACACCCGCGGCACCCCGTGGAAGGCCAGCCGCGACTCCCCGCCGAACACGAACAGATCCCCCGACCGCAGATCGACATCCGTGTACGGCCGCCCGCGATCCGACGTGTTCCCGAACCGGAAGACGCACGCGTCCCCGAGGCTCAGCGACACGACGGGCTCCAGCGAGGCCTCGTCCTTGTCTTGGTGCATCCCCATCTTCGCGGCGGAGTCGTAGAAGTTCACCAGCGCGATGTCCGGCTCGTACGACGAAGACCCATAGGCGTCGAGAACGGCCCGCCGACCGAGATCGCCCAGCCACGAAGGGAACGGGAGCACCGGCGAGCCGTCGTCGGTCACCTTCGAGTACCGGTACGGGTACCAGTGCCAGCCGAGACAGACCGTCCGCACCGACATGACGCCGCCGTTCGGCAGCCGCGTCCGCCGGTAACCACGCCAGCTTCGGCAGGCTTCGACCAGGCGGCGTTGCGCGTCGAGGTCGAGCCAGTCGGGCACATGCACGGCACCGGGCGCGACTTCGGCGCGCGGGCGAGGGATCAGCGCGTCCACGGGTCGAGTTTGCCAGGGCGCGCGCCGATGATCCGGTGGCCCCGCACGAGGACACCGGCCGCGGCGAACCGTCGCAGCACGCGCTCGGCCAACCGCGGACGGGACGGAGCAGCCCTGACTGTCACAGCGAAGAAACCTTCCACAACCGGCCGGGAGAAACCACCTTTCGGATTAGTCCGATCGGCGGGTTGACCACAATGCGTGCACCCGGTTACCGCGCGAGTTCGACCACCGTCACCCCGGCCTGGGCCGGGACAGGGTCGTTCATCGCCGCCAGCACCGCCGGGACGTCGTCGAGGCCGACGCGCTTGCCGATCATGGCCTCCAGGTCGATTCCGGCGGTCTCCACCACCCGCAGCATCTCGGGGTACTCGTGCGCTTGCAGCCCGTGGATGCCGACGATCTCCAGTTCCCCGCCGATCACCCGGTGCATCGGGATCGGCGCGATGCCCTGCGCGGGCGGCATCAGCCCGGCCTGGACGTGCCGTCCCCGCTTCCGGAGGCTGCCGATCGACGCCGCGCAGGTGGACGGCGAGCCGAGGCAGTCGAGGGAGACGTGCGCGCCGCCGCCGGTCAGCTCCCGGACGTGCAGAGCGACGGCCTCGTGGCCTTCGAACGTGGACGGATCGACGACCAGGGCGGCCCCCATCCGCGTCGCCAGCGCCCTGGCCCGCGGAGACGGATCCACCGCGACGACCGACGCGCCGGCCGCGACCGCCAGCAGGATCGCCGAGGCACCGACGCCACCGCAGCCGTGGACCGCGACCTGCTGACCGGGCCGGACCCCGCCTTGGCGCAGCACCGCCCGGAACGCCGTCCCGAACCGGCAGCCCAGCGCCGCCGCCTCGGCCGAGGACAGCGAGTCCGGCAGCGCCACGAGGTTGACCTCGGCGTTCTCGAGAGCGACGTACTCGGCGAACGAGCCCCAGTGGGTCGCGCCCGGCTGGAACTCGCGGTCGCAGATCTGCTGGTCACCCGCCGCGCACTGGGCACAGGTGCCGCACGCGCAGACGAACGGCACCGTCACCCGGTCACCCGCCGACCAGCCGCGGACGCCCTCGCCGAGCGACGCGATCCGGCCGGCGAGCTCGTGCCCGGCGACGTGCGGCAGCGTCACCGACGTGTCGTGCCCCTGCCAGGAGTGCCAGTCGCTGCGACACACCCCGGTCGCCTCGACGGCGATCACCACCCCGCCCGGCGGCGCGACCGGATCCGGCACCTCGCGCACCTCGGGCAGTACGCCGAACTCCTCGAAGACGACCGCCCGCACCGGCTCTCCTCTACGTTCCCGTGTCCCGGCCTCGCTGCGTCACCAGGCCCTCGCCGGGCACCGTACACCGGGCCGCCCGTCCGCGTGGCGGCCCGAGAAGCCGCGACAACGACTCCGGTGGAACCCCGAGTATCTCCTCGAGATTCTTCAGTACCAGCAGGGATTCCGGCCGTTCCGGACGGCAGCGGCCGGACTGCCAGTGGCTCAGTGTCGCGAGACTGACCGAGCACCCCCGCCCTCGCAGCCGGTACCGGATCCGGTCGAGACCGAGACCCCTCGCCCTGATCGCCGCCCTGAGGGCGTCCGCGAACGGCCCGGTCTCCAGCAGCCGCCTGAGTTCACGTCCTTCCGCCACCCCCCGGTCGATGGTGTGTGTCCGCTGACCGGTCATCGTCATCGCCTTCGCACGCTCGCTTAGCCACCCGGAATAGCGCAGCCTAGGCGCGGGAACACATGATCGGAAGGGCCTTAGATCACTCATCCGCACGGCATGTGGGTGACCTGCGCGGAATTCGAATTATGCAGAGACGTAGGGAAAATTCCCACCACGCGTGCCGTCCGTCCGGTAGGTGTCCACAGTGGACACGCGAGGCACGCCGGTCGCGGGTCAGCGCAGCGCGACCGACAGTGCCTGCGCGATCTCCTTGCCGATGGCGTGCGTCGCCGCGTCCGGCGGCGAGCCGACCTTGACCACCATCGGGCCGCCGAACGGCTGGCGCTCGACGACCTCGATCCGTTCGCCGAGGCCGATCGAGTGCTCGGTGAGGTAGCGCAGGAGTTCCGGGTCGGTGTCCCAGACGCGGACGATCTCGCCGACCGCGCCGGGCGGGAGGTCGTCGAGGATGCGCATCGGCATCTCCTCGACGCTGCCGTCGGGCGCGGGGATCGGGTCGCCGTGCGGGTCGCGGACCGGGTTGCCGAGCTTCGCCGCGATCCGCTCGACGAGCCTGTCCGACACCGCGTGTTCGAGCGCGTCGGCCTCGGCGTGCACCTCGTCCCAGGTGTAGCCGAGTTCGGACACGAGGTACGTCTCGATCAGCCGGTGGCGCCGGAGCACCGAACGGGCGAGCTGCCTGCCCTCGGTGGTCAGTTCGATCCCGCGGTACGGGACGTGCGCGACCAGCCCCAGCTGCGACAGCTTGGTGACCATGCCGGACGCCGAGGACGGGCTGACCTCCAGCCGTCCGGCCAGTGACGTGTTGGTGACGGCCTCACCGCGCTCCACCAGCCCGTAGATCACCCGGACGTAGTCCTCCACCGACGACGACCTGCGGTTCGCCCCTTCACCCATGGGTGCGAGTTTACGGCTTGCCGCTTGGCCGCGGCTCACCCAGCGTGCGGTCGCCAGCGGTACCGGATCCAGCCGGGGACGGGGTCGGCGCCGAGCTGGGCGTAGAACGCCTCGCCCTTCTCGTTGCCCTCCTGCATGTCCCATTCGACCCGCCCGGGAGTCCGCGCGCTCAGCTCGTCGAGCAGCTCGCGCCCGAGGCCGTACCGGCGGTGTTCCGGGCGCACGAAGAGGTCGTCGAGCCAGATCCCCGGCCTGGCCTCCCAGGTGGAGAAGTTCCAGCTGCAGAAAGCGAAGCCCGCCACCTTGCCCGGTTCGTCCGGCGGGGTGGCGAGCACCACCCACGCCTTCGGATCGGGTCCGAAGAGGAACCCGGCCATCTCCCGGCGGTCCAGCTTCAGATCGTGTTTGTCCTCGTAGACCGCGTGCTCCTCGATGAGCGCGCAGATCTCCTCGATGTCGTCCGCGACGGCGTCCCGTACCGGCATCAGTCTCCGCTCCGTTCGTAGACGAGGTCGCCGCCGACGGCGGTGGCGACGACGTGGATCGCATCCAAAGTGGACTCGTCGGTCGGGTCGGCCGAGAGGACGGCGAAGTCCGCGAGCTTGCCGATCTCCAGCGTGCCCAGGTCCTTCTCGGCGAAAGCGGCGTACGCGGAACCGTAGGTGTACGCGCGCAAGGCTTCGGTGGGCGTGAGCCGCTCATCGGGACCCAGCACGACCCCGGACGCGGTCTTCCGCCGCACCATGTCGGCCAGCGCGAGCAGCGGCGCGCCTTCGACGACCGGGCGGTCGGAGCTGGCGGGGAGCACGCATCCCGCGTCGAGCAGGCTCTTGAGCCGGTAGCACCACGGCTCGCGCTCGGGGCCGAGCGCGGCACGCATCCCGTCGCCGATCTCGTTGACGAACCGGCCCTGCGGTGACGCGATCAGCCCCAGCGACGCCAGCCGCTTCAGCTCCTCGGGCCGCAGCACCGCGCAGTGCTCGATGCGGTGCCGGTGATCGGGGCGTGGGGTGGCCTTCAGCGCGGCCTCGTAGGCGTCGAGGACGACGGTGATCGCGCGGTCGCCGATGGCGTGCGTCGCGATCTGCCAGCCGGCCTGGTGCGCGGCGGCGATCGTCCTCGCGATCTCGTCCTCGGGCACCTGGAAGTAGCCGACGTTGTCCGGTTCGCCCGCGAACGGCTCGTGCATCGCGCAGGTCCGGCCGATCAGCGAGCCGTCGGCGAACAGCTTCATCGCGCCGATCCGCAGCCATTCGTCGCCGAAGCCGGTGCGCATCCCCAGGTCGAGTCCGAAGCCCGCCCCGGCGTCGAGGTCGTGGAGCACACTCGCCGCGACCATCACCGTGCTCCGCACGCGCAGCACCCCGCGATCACGCGCGACCTGGTACGCGGCCAGTTCGGCGGGGGTCTCCCCCACGAGGCCCCCGCCGATCCCGGCCTCCTGGACGCTCGTGATGCCCTCGGCCAGGTAGCGCTCGCTCGCCCTGTCCAGCCCGCGGACGACCCGCTCGACCGGCGTCGGATAGGTCAGCGGCCGCAGCAGGAGCTGGGCCTGCTCCCGCAGCAGGCCGGTCGGTGAGCCGTCCTCATCGCGGACGACGTCACCGCCCACCGGCACGTTCCCCAGGTCCAGCCGCTCAAGGACGGCGGAGTTGACCACGGTCATGTGCCCGGACGTGTGCTTGAGCCGCACGAGATGCCCGGGGGCGGCGCGGTCGAGCCCCTGCCGCGTCGGATGGCCGCCCACGAGCTTGTTCTGGTCGTAGCCGCTGCCGATGATCCAACCGCCCGGCGGGATCTCGGCCGCGCGCCGCGCGACGGCGTCGTAAACCTCCTCGACGCTGCGGCAGTCCGACAGCGCGACGTCGTCGAGCGCCATGCCGAACCAGGCCATGTGGTTGTGCGCGTCGTGGAAACCGGGCACCACCACCGAACCGCCGAGGTCGACGCGCTTCTTCGCGGAAAGCGCGGCCGCGTCATGGCCCAACGCCACAATTCGGCCGTTCAGTGCCGCCAGCGCTACGGATTCCCCCGTGCCAGTGAGGAACCGGGCGTTCTCGTAAACCGTGTCGACCCGCATGGATTCGACCCTATCGATCGATCGATCGGTCGTCTAGGCTCGGCGTCATGAGCACCGTGGACTACGCACTCGACGACGGCATCGCAGTGATCTGGCTGAACCGCCCCGAACGGCTCAACGCGGTGGTCGCCGAACTGGTCGACGACCTGCTGGAGGCCCTGGACGCGGCCGCCAAGTCGGACGCGCGCGCCGTCGTGCTCGCGGGCCGGGGCCGCGCGTTCTGCGCCGGTCACGACCTCAAGGAGCCCACCCCGGAGGGTGATTCACGCCCGAGGCTCGACCGGCTACAGGACGTGACACGCCGCCTTCGCGGCCTCCGCCAGCCTGTCATCGCCGCGGTCCACGGCTACGCGATCGGCGCGGGCGCCGAGTTCGCGATGGGCTGCGACCTGATCCTCGCCGCCGACGACGCGGTCTTCGCCTTCCCCGAGGTCTCGCTCGGGCTGAGCGTCACGGGCGCCGCGTCCCGGCTGCTGCCGCTGCTGGTCGGCCCGCTGAAGGCCAAGGAACTCCTACTGCTCGGCGAACGCGTGAGCGGCGCCGAGGCGCACGAACTCGGCCTGGTCAACGCCGCCCTGCCCGTCGACGACCTGATGGACACCGCGCTCGCCTGGGCGGCCAAGATCGCCGCCCATCCGGCGGCCGCGGCCACGATGGCCAAACGCGCCCTCGATTCCGGCATCGACAGCTCGCTCGACGCCGCGCTCGAACTGGAGGTCAGCCACGCGCTGATCACCGAGCACTCCGCCGAGGTCGCCGCGTCGGCCGAGGCCTTCCGGAGCCGGACATGACCTCGCTCGCCGGGATCGACACCCTCCTCGGGCTGACCACCAGGGCCGCCTCGCTCTGGCCGGACAAGACGGCGTGGATCTTCGACTCCACCGGTGAGAGCTTCACGTTCGCCGAAGTCGACGCGCGCAGCACGGAGTTCGCCCGCGCGCTGCTGGACCTCGGCGTCCAGCCGGGCGACCGGGTCGCGGTGATGCTGCGCAACCAGCCCGAATTCCCGTTGCTGTGGCTGGCACTGGCCAAGATCGGCGGCGTGCTCGTCCCGGTCAACACCGGGTACCGCGAATTCGACGGCGCCCACGTGCTCCGGCATTCCGGCGCCAGGTTCGCCGTCGCGGCCGAAGAATTCCTGGAGCTGCTGACCAAGATCGCACCGGAGACCTCGCTGGAACGCGTGCTCACGCCGGGCGAACTCACCGACCCCGGCGGCACCCCGGCTTTCGGAAGCGAGGCCGAACGCCCGATCAACATCCAGTACACCTCCGGCACCACGGGCGCCCCCAAGGGCTGCGTGCTGCCGAACCGGTACTGGACGACGCTGGCGATCAGCCTGGCGACGGATTTCCCCGCCGTCGGCGCGGACGACGTCATCCTGACCGCGCAGCCGTTCCACTACATCGATCCACAGTGGAACGTCGCGCTGGGCCTCGCGGGCGGCGCGACGCTGGTGGTGCTCGACCGCTTCCACCCGTCCACGTTCTGGGCGAAGATCCGCGAGCACGGCGTCACCTGGTTCTACTGCCTCGGCCTGATGCCCACCCTCCTGCTGCGCCAGCCGGAAAGCGAGCTGGACAAGGCACATCAGGTCCGCGCGATCTGCGCGTCGGCCATCCCGCGTGACCTGCACGCCGCGCTCGAAGCGCGCTGGGGCGCGCCGTGGTACGAGGCCTTCGGCATGACCGAGACCGGTGGCGACATCCGGATGTACCCGGCGGATCACGAAGAGACCGTCGGCACCGGCTGCCTCGGCAGGCCCGCCCCCACGCGTGAGGTGATGATCGCGGACGCGGCCGGGAAACCGCTGCCACGCGGGGAAACCGGCGAGCTGCTGATCCGCGGGGTCGGCCTGATGCACGGCTACCACGACGACGTCGAAGCGACCAGGCGCGCGTTCGACGGCGGCTGGTTCCACACCGGCGATCTGGCCACAATGGACGACCAGGGCCGCGTGTACTACGTGGGCCGCACCAAGGACATGATCCGGCGCAGCGGCGAGAACATCTCCGCCGACGAGGTCGAGCGGGCACTGCAGCTGCATCCGGCGGTCAAGCTCGCCGCCGTCGTCGCGGTGCCGGACGAGATCCGCGGCGAGGAGGTCAAGGCGTACCTCGTCCTCGACGAAAACGAGGGCCACCGCTGCGAACCGGCCGAACTGGCGGAGTTCTGCGCGGCGAAACTGGCCTATTTCAAGATTCCGCGGTTCTGGGCTTTCGCGGCGGAACTGCCGATGACACCGTCGGAACGGGTCGCCAAAGGCGAGCTGAAGAAAGCGGAAGACCTCCGCGCCGGATCTTGGGACAGGACCACCGAATCATGGCTCTGAACACCAAGGAAAGAGTCCGGCAGGCGGCGGTGAAACTGTTCGCCGCCAAAGGTTTCCACGGCACCGGGATCCGGGATCTGGCGCAGGAGGCGGAGCTTTCGTCCGCCAGCCTCTACCACTACATGGGCACCAAAGAGGATCTCCTGGTGGCCATCATGAACGAATCGCTGCGGCGGCTGCTCGACGCGGCCGAGCGAGCGACCGCCGGGCTCACCGATCCCGTGTCCCGGCTCGGATCCCTGGTGGCGCTGCATGTCCTCGCGCACGCCATCCAGCCGGACGACACCCGCGTGGTGGACAACGAGGTGCACGCGCTCACCCCCGCCGCCAGGGCGGGCGTGGTGGGGCTGCGCGACGCCTACGAAAAGCTCTGGGCGGACGCCATCGAAGACGGTGTCGCGGCCGGCGTCTTCCATACCGGGCAGCCTTCGGTCACCCGGCTCGCACTGGTGGAGATGTGCAGCGGGGTCGCGCGCTGGTATTCGCCGAGCGGACCGCTCACCCTTGATCAGCTGGCCTCGCATTACGCGGAACTGGCGCTGCGCGCGCTCGCCTGTGAACGTCATCTCGACGTCACCGCGTTGCAAAACTGCCGTGAAGTGGTCTCGGGAGTGTGGCGAGTGCCCGTTTAGCGGCGACTTTAGGCTTGTACGCCTTGCTCAGACGGCTTCTCTGGGGGACGCTCGAAGGGTGACTGAGCAAACGATCCAACTCGAACTGGACGACTCGGGTCTCTCGCCGGCGTTGCCGGTGCCTTCGAACCCCCGTGATCAGGTGCAGGACGTCCCCTACCGCCCGGTGGGCTTCCGCGACGACGACCTGCCCACGGCCCTCGAACGGTGCGCGACATGGCTACGCCAGGCTCAGGAGTGGCTCGGGGAACCGGTCGATGTGCTGGCCGTCCATCTCGACTACGACGACCGCAAGGGTTCGCCGTACTACGACGTGAAGCTTCTCTGCAACGAGGAGGACCTGGCCGGGGTCCCGATCGCGATGCGGAACCAGAAGGAAGACTAGAGCCGACGATGAAGGGGCCTTTCCGGGCGGACAACGCCGGGAAAGGCCCCTTCGTCGCTCTGCCAGGCCTCAGCCCAGGGTGCCGCCGACCTTGACGTGCCCCTTGAGCAGGTTGCGCGCGATGGTCCGGCGCTGGATCTCGTCGGTGCCCTCGTAGATCCGCAGCAGCCGCAGTTCGCGGTACCACCGCTCGACCGGCAGTTCCCGCGTGTAGCCCATTCCGCCGTGGATCTGCAGGACGCGGTCGACGATCTCGTTCGCCTTCACGCCGCCGTACAGCTTCGCCATCGACTGGGCGTGCCGCGAGTCCAGCTTCTGGTCGACCTGCCAGGCGGCGTGCAGCACCAGCCAGCGCAGCGCCTCCAGTTCGGTGCCGGAGTCCGCGATCATCCACTGGATGGCCTGGCGCTCGGCGATCTTCTGCCCGAACGTCTCCCGCGTGTTGGCGTGCTCGATGGCCATCGAGATCAGCCGTTCGCAGGAGCCGATCGCGCGGGCGGGCAGCAGGTAGCGGCCGGCGCCGATCCACTGCATGGCCAGGTCGAATCCGTGGCCGAGTTCGCCGAGGATCTGTGTCTCGGGCACGCGGACGTCCTCGAAGACCAGCGCCGCCGGACCCCATTCGCCCATGGTGTCGATGTATTCGGACTTCCAGCCCGCGTCGCGGTCGACGAGGAAGCAGGTGACGCCGCCGTTCGCGCCCTTCTCGGGGTCGGTGATCGCGAAGACCATCACGAAGTCGGCCTCGTTGCCGCCGGTGATGAAGGTCTTCTCGCCGTTGATGACCCAGTCGGTGCCGTCCTTGCGGGCGGAGGTCCGGATGGCCTTGGCGTCCGAGCCCGCGCCGGGTTCGGTGATCGCGAAGCACGACTTGCGTTCGCCCGAGATCGTCGGGAGCAGGTAGCGCTCCTTCTGCTCGTCGTTGGCGTAGTAGAGGATGTTGTCCGCGGCGCCGCCGAAGCGGAACGGCACGAACGTGCGGCCGAGTTCGGCCTCCAGCAGCGCGGTCATCACCGCGGACAGGCCCATGCCGCCGTACTCCTCCGGCGTCTGCACGCCCCAGAAGCCGGACTCCTTCGCCTTGAGCTGCAGCTCGCGCAGCTCCTCACCGGTGAGCCCCGGCTGCCCGGCGCGTTCGCGGCGCAGCACCTCCTGCTCGCGCGGCATCAGGTCCCGCTGGACGAACGTGCGGACCCAGTCGCGCACCTCGCGTTCCTCGACGCTGAGAGAGAAATCCATGGTCAGCCCGCTCCTCTTCGGCATTGACTAAGCGCTCGCTTAGCTCAGCGTACCGCTTCGGTTGTCGTTCGCCGAGAAACTGTCATAAGTTTTCGCAACCTGTTCCCGTCTCGTCGAAGGGCACCCATGAGCACCCAGGCACCCGCGGCGAAGCGGGACCGGACCCATTACCTCTACATCGCCGTCATCGCGGCGGTGGCGCTCGGCATCGCGGTCGGCATCCTGTTCCCCGAGGTCGGCAAGGAACTGAAGCCGCTCGGGACCGGGTTCGTGAACCTGATCAAGATGATGATCTCGCCGATCATCTTCTGCACGATCGCGCTCGGCGTCGGCTCGGTGGCGAAGGCCGCGAAGGTCGGCCGCGTCGGCGGGCTCGCGATCGGCTACTTCCTGGTGATGTCGACGGTCGCGCTGGTCATCGGCCTGATCGTCGGCAACATCCTGCAGCCCGGCTCGGGCCTGCACCTGACCCCCGAGATCGCCGAAAAGGGCCAGGAACAGATCGCCAAGAGCGAGGGCACCGTCGAGTTCCTGCTCGGGATCATCCCGAAGACGCTGGTCTCGGCGTTCACCGAGGGCGAGGTGCTGCAGACGCTGCTGGTCGCGCTGCTCGCCGGGTTCGCGCTGCAGAAACTGGGCACGAAGGGCGAGCCGATCCGCCGCGGCATCGAGCACATCCAGCGGCTCGTGTTCCGGATCCTGGCGATGATCATGTGGGCGGCCCCGATCGGCGCGTTCGGCGCGATCGCCGCCGTCGTCGGCGCGACCGGCTGGAAGGCGCTCCAGAGCCTCGCGGTGATCATGATCGGCTTCTACATCACCTGCGGGCTGTTCGTGTTCGTGGTGCTCGGGCTGATCGTCGGCCTGTTCGCCAGGGTCAGCATCTTCAAGCTGCTGAAGTACCTCGGCCGCGAGTTCCTGCTGATCCTCTCGACGTCGTCCTCGGAGTCGGCGCTGCCGCGGCTGATCGCGAAGATGGAGCACGCGGGCGTCTCCAAGCCGGTGGTGGGCATCACCGTGCCGACCGGGTACTCGTTCAACCTCGACGGCACCGCGATCTACCTGACCATGGCGTCCATCTTCATCGCCGACGCACTCGACAAACCGCTGACCATCGGCGAGCAGATCTCGTTGCTGGTGTTCATGATCATCGCGTCGAAGGGCGCGGCCGGGGTCACCGGCGCGGGGCTCGCGACGCTGGCGGGCGGGCTGTCCTCGCACCGGCCGGAGCTGGTGGACGGGGTCGGGTTCATCGTCGGCATCGACCGGTTCATGTCCGAGGCCCGCGCGCTGACGAACTTCGCGGGCAACGCCGTCGCGACCGTCCTGATCGGCACTTGGACCAACGAGATCGACCGGGAGCAGCTGGACCGGACCCTGAACGGCGAGTCACCGTTCGACGAGGCGACGCTGCTCGACGAAAACTCGAAGGATGCCAGTGCGGAATCGGGTATGAAGGAGACGTGATCGAATGTGCGGTCCGCTGGTCGGCGCCCCTGCCCGCTGAACCCCGGTTCCTGGCCCTGCTCGACGAGCTCGAACAGGGCCGGTACGAGAACTACCGTCAGGACATCGACAAACGCCGGTTCCTGACCGGCCGGGTGCTGGCGAAGACCGTCGCCGCCGAGCGCCTCGGTCTCGCAGTCGAGGACGTGAGCTTCGACGCGACCTGCGAAGACTGCGGCAAACCGCACGGCCGACCCCGGGTCCCGGGGGCGGCGCTGATGCTGTCGATCTCGCATTCCGGCGACCTCATCGGCGTCGCGGCCACCGCCGGGACCGCGGTCGGCCTCGACGTCGAGACGGCCACCAGGCGGGCCGAAGACTCGCTCATGGAGTACGCGCTGACCCCGGCCGAGCAGGCCGCGATCTCCGGGCTGTCCGCCGAGCAGCGCGCGACGGCGTTCTTCACGTACTGGACGCGCAAGGAAGCCGTCATGAAGGCCACCGGGAAGGGCCTCAAGATCCCGCTGCAGAGCATCACGTTCTCCGGGTACGACGAGCAGGCCCGGCTGGTCCGGTCGAGCCACGAGGCACTCGACCCGGCACGGACCCGGCTCGCGGACCTGAAAGCGGCCGAGGGCTACCGGGCGGCCGTCGCGCTGATCACTTCGGACGACATCTCGGTCACCGAAGACTTCGTGACCCTCTGACCCCTCGCGTTTCGTCTCCCGGGCACGGATGCTTCATGTCCCCAATGCCACGTTGGG
>NZ_MUXN01000001.1:247671-480933 GCF_001995215.1 Amycolatopsis azurea DSM 43854 | reverse complement strand
CCCAACGTGGCATTGGGGACATCGAGCGCGAGGCGGCCGCGGTAGTTGCGCGTGCAAGTACCGCATCCAGAGGACGAAACGCGTCAGATCTCCAGGCCCATCGCGGCCAGCAGGGTGCGGAACTTCGCCGACGTCTCGTCCAGTTCGGTCTGCGGGTCGGACGCGGGCACGATGCCGCCGCCGGCGTACAGCCGCATGGAGGTGTCGGCGATCTCCGCGCACCGGATCCCGACGGCCCATTCGCCGTCTCCGGCCGCGTCGACCCAGCCGACGGCGCCCGCGTAGTACTCACGGTCGAACGGCTCCAGCTCCCCGACCAGGGAGCGCGCGGCGTCCGTCGGCGTTCCGCAGATCGCGGGAGTCGGGTGCAGCGCGGCCGCGAGGTCCAGCGCGGTGACGTCATGGTCGATCAGCTCGCCGGTGACGGTGGTCGAGAGATGCCAGATCGCCGGCGTCGAGACCAGTTCGGGGCCGCGGACGTCGAGGGTGCGGCAGAAGGGCCGCAGGATCTCGACGACGGACTCCACCACGACGGCGTGTTCGACGTGGTCCTTTTCGGACGCCAGGAGCGCCTCACCGTTGGCCTTGTCGATCGCCGGGTCCGCCGACCGGGGCATCGACCCGGCATGCGGCCGGGACAGCACGGCTCCACCGCTGCGGGACAGCAGGAGTTCGGGGGTGGCGCCGACCAGCGTGCGCCCGCCGGGCAGTTGCGCGGCGTAGGTGGTGTGCCGGGGATTCCCGTTCGCCAGGTTCCGGACGACGTCCGCGACCGGGACGGCGGCGGCGAAATCGAGGTCGAGGGCGCGGGCTAGGACGACCTTACGCAGGTCCCGGTCGCTCAGCGCCGAGACGGCCGCGCGGACGGCGGCGAGATGCGCCTCCGGTTCGGGCACGGAAGTGACCTTGACCGGCTGCGGAAGGGCGGTGCGCGGCGGCACGGCCCCGCGTTCGGAAGACGCGCGGTGCACCGTGCGAGGCAGGACCAGGTGACCAGGTGTGGAAGTGCCCTCGCTGGTGTCGAAGGGCAGGACTCCGACCGCGATCGGCGCGCCGGTGTCGGTGAACAGCCCGGGGAGCGCCCGGGACAGCCGCGCCGGATCGGTGTCGGTCGCGGTGGCCGCGGCCCCGCTCGCGAGGAGCGCGTGCCGTGCCGTGGCCAGGAGGAAGTCGCCCCGCTCGTAGCGGGCGGCCAGGTCTGCCGGTGTCGCCGGTGCGGTACTGGTCGTCACCCCACCAGCGTCCCAGGCTCCGGCTGAGACCAGGGGAAAGTGTTGCCCGGGCAACAGCCTCTCAGGCAACACCTTCCCCCGGACAGCCCGTGACCTGGGCGGAAGCGTTACTTCAGCGCCTCGAGGAGGGCCTCGCGCTGCCGCTCGCCCAGGCCGGCGGCACGCCGGTCGGGGTCGATCCCGGCCTGCTCCAGCAGGGCGGCGACCTTGACCGCGCCCAGGCCGGGCACGGCCTTCAGCAGCTGCGTGACCTTCGTCTTGCCGATGGTCTTGTTCTCCTTGGCCTGCTTGAGCACCTTGTCGATGCTCTCCTTGCCGGACTTGATCGACGCAAGCAGCTCGGAGCGCGCTTTGCGAGCCTCAGCCGCCTTGGCGAGGGCATCGGCGCGCTGCTCCGGAGTCAACGTGGGCAGAGCCAACGTAGTAGTCCTTTCATCTCAGGTCTCCGCTTTCGCGGCCGACGGCCTTTAACCATGCTTGCAAGAGCAAGCGCTGGCCAGCCGTCTCTGTACCACGGCTCCAGTAAACGCCACCCGTTCCTCGGCCGTGAAACCGACACGCACTTATTACCCCTCGACCACGCCACGGGCAACCCACCCCAGCCTGCGGAAACACGCCGTTCGGGCGGCGATTCAATGGCGTTCATCACCCTTATGAGCGATGCGAAGACTTCGCACTGTTAGCCATTTTTCGTTTCATGGTAGGAAAAACACGAATTATTGATGATCTTGACCCGAACCGGCGAACACCCGTTAGCGCGACACCGTGACCGAACGGTTGCCTGCGACGTTACTGACCAGTTCACCCGTCCCGCATTAGAGTCGGCCCAACCCCAGTTCACCGGAGAACGAGCACCACGGGAGTACGCGATGTTGAGCACGATGCAGGACGGACAGCTGTCACTGGGCAGGCTGCTCCGCCACGGCACCACGGTGCACTCCGAGAGCGAAGTCATCACCTGGACCGGTTCAGAAGCCCGCCGCGAGACCTACGGTGAGCTCGGCAAACACGCCGCGAAGCTCGCGAACGCCCTCCGAAGCCTGGGTATCACCGGTGACCAGCGCGTCGGCACGTTCATGTGGAACAACGCCGAGCACATGGCCGCGTACCTGGCCATCCCCGCCATGGGCGCGGTGCTGCACACGCTGAACATCCGGCTGTTCCCGGAGCAGCTGGTCTTCGTCGCCAACCACGCCGAGGACCAGGTCGTCATCGTCGACGGCACGCTCATCCCGCTGCTGGCCAAGCAGCTGCCCGAGCTGAAGACCGTGCGTCACGTCATCGTGGCCAACGGCGACGCCTCGGCCCTCCAGGCGCCCGACGGCGTCCAGGTGCACTCCTACGACGAGCTGCTGGCCGGCCAGCCGGACACCTTCGACTGGCCCGAGGTGGACGAGCGTTCGGCCGCCGCGATGTGTTACACCTCGGGCACCACGGGTGACCCCAAGGGCGTCGCGTACTCCCACCGGTCGATCTGGCTGCACTCGATGCAGGTCACGATGACCGACAGCATGCGGCTGGCCCAGCACGACAAGGCCCTCGCGATCGTCCCGATGTTCCACGCGATGGCCTGGGGCATGCCGTACGCGGCACTGATGGTCGGCGCGTCGCTGCTCATGCCGGACCGGTTCCTCCAGCCCGCCCCCATCGCCCAGATGCTCGACGCCGAGAAGCCGACCTTCGCCGGCGCCGTCCCGACGATCTGGCAGGGCCTGCTCTCCCACCTCGACGCGAACCCGCAGGACATCTCGCATCTGCGCGAGGTCGTCGTCGGCGGGTCGGCCGCGCCGCCGTCGCTGATGCACGCGTTCGAGGACCGCTACGACGTGCCGATCCTGCACGCCTGGGGCATGACCGAGACGTCGCCGCTGGGCAGCGTCGCGCGTCCGCCCGCCGCCGCGACCGGCGAGAAGGCGTGGGAGTACCGCTACACCCAGGGCCGGTTCCCGGCGTCGGTCAGCGCCCGGCTGATCGGCGACAACGGCGAAGAACTGCCGTGGGACAACGAAAGCGTCGGCGAACTCGAAGTGCAGGGGCCGTGGATCGCGGCGTCGTACTACAGCGGCACGAGTGGTGACGAGCCCGATCCGGAGAAGTTCCACGACGGCTGGCTGCGCA
Source organism: Amycolatopsis azurea DSM 43854 (assembly GCF_001995215.1). GTDB lineage: Bacteria > Actinomycetota > Actinomycetes > Mycobacteriales > Pseudonocardiaceae > Amycolatopsis > Amycolatopsis azurea. The sequence continues at coordinate 477,583 of NZ_MUXN01000001.1, read as the reverse complement.
CCGGCGACGTCGGCAAGATCAGCCCGGACGGCTACCTCACGCTGACCGACCGCGCGAAGGACGTCATCAAGTCCGGCGGCGAGTGGATCTCTTCGGTGGACCTGGAGAACCAGGTGATGGCCCACCCCGCGGTGGCCGAGGCGGCCGTGGTCGGCATCCCCGACGAGAAGTGGGACGAGCGCCCGCTGGTCGCCGTCGTGCTCCGGGAAGGCCAGAGCGTCACGGCCGAAGAGCTGCGCGAATTCCTGTCCGACAAGGTCGCGAAGTGGCAGCTTCCGGAGAACTGGACCTTTGTGGACGAAGTCCCCAAGACCAGCGTCGGCAAGTTCGACAAGAAGCGGCTGCGGGCGTTCCACTCCGAAGGCAAACTCGACATCAGTCAGCTCTAACGGGTTAATCTCCCGCGCGCCTAGCCTTCCGTGAAGGCCTCCTTGAGGGACCCTGGGTCCCTCAAGGAGGCCTTCACGGCGTTCGGCGAAGGGTTTGTTGGTGCGTAAGACAAGCAGGCGCGCGTTCCTGGCCATGGCGGGGACGGCCGTGCTTTCAGCCTGCGGGTCGAACAGTGTCCAAACAGGAAACCCGCCGCCCTCGACGGCGTACTCCGCCGGGGTGACCAGGCCGAAACCGAAGCCGGTGGACCTCGCCCAGTGGTACCACCCGTATCCCGAAGCCGGTGTCCAGGAAGCCGTCACGCGCTACGCGGCCGCGTACCAGAAGTCCAAGGTCGCGGTGCAGTGGAATCCCGACGACTACGAGACGAAACTGAACGCCGCGCTGACGGCGGGCCCGGTCCCGGACGTCTTCGAAGGCCAGGTCACCGTCGACCGTGTCCGGCAGGGCCTGCTCGTTCCGCTCGACGACGTCGTCGGGCCCGTGCGCGGCGATTTCAACGCCTCGGTGCTCGCGGCGCAGACCGTCGACGGCAAGCTCTACGGCATCCCGCAGGCACTCGACACCCAGGTTCTCTTCTACCGCAAGAGCTTCCTGCAAGAGGCCGGGGTCAAGCCGCCGCAGACGCTCGACGAACTCGTCGACGCGGCGAGAAAACTCTCCAAGGACGGCGTCAAAGGACTGTTCGCCGGCAACGACGCGGGCGCGGCGGCGCTCGCCGGACCGCTGCTGTGGTCGGCCGGGCTCGACTACGTCAAGGACGGCAAATCCGTCGGCTTCGACGATCCGCGTGCCGCCACGGCGTTCGCGAAACTCCACGAACTCAACGGTTCGCTGCTGCTGGGCGCTTCGACGGACTGGCCGGACCCGGTCCCGTTCATCGACGGGCTCGCCGCCATGCAGTGGACCTGGCTGTGGAACCTGCCGAAGATCCAGGACACCGTGAAAGACGACTTCGGCGTCCTGGCCTTCCCCCGGCTCGACGCGTCGGGCGCGCCGTCCGTGCCGGTCGGCGGCCTGAGCTCGATGGTGCACGCCAAGAGCCTGAACCCCAACGCCGCCAAGGACTTCGTCAAGTGGCTCTGGCTGGAACGCACCGATTTCCAGCAGGAGTTCGCCACCAGGTTCGGGTTCCACCTGCCCGCGCGGCTGAGCGTGCTCGACAAGGTCGACACGGCGGGCGACGCCGCGAAGCTGGTCCGGGAGAACGGCCGTGCCGCCGGTCCACTGTGGACACCTTCGGCGAACGCCGCGCTCGTCGACGCGCTGGGCCGCATCGCCCGCGACGGCGCCGACCCCGCCGCCGAGACGAAGAAAGCGGTCGAGGCCGTCAAAGCCGAACTGGGTCGCCTGTCCGCGTGAGCCGCCGCGAGCGGACGTACGCGACGATCAACGCGATCGACAGGATCACCGCGCCGCCGTCGGTGACCAGCGACGGAAGTACACCCGGCCAGCCGTGTTCGTCAATCGCGGCGCGGTGCACCTCGAACGGCACGACGAACACGCCGAACGCCTGACCGACGTTGAAGGCGAGCACCGGCCAAAAAAGCCAGCGCCAGCGGAACCAGACCAGCAGTCCCAGCGCGTTGCCGACGATGAAGACGTCGCCCACCAGCCGCAACGCGCCGAGGTAGGTGGGCGACTCGGCGGTGTCCGCGCCCTTGAGCCGCATGCTCGCTTCGATCAGGTCCAGATCGATGATCGCGTAGTTCTGGAGCGCCGTCCCGAGCACGAAAACGATCGAGCACAGCACCGTGACCAGGCGGATCTTCGGTGTCCAGAGCATCACTTCCCCCGTTCTCTATCAGTGATAGAGACAAATCTATCACTGATAGAGTCCTCGGGTGGCACGCAAAGGCTCGCTGGACCTCGCCAAGATCACCGAGGCCGCCGTCGAGCTGCTCGACGAAACCGGTCTCGCGGAGCTGAGCACCCGGCGCCTGGCGGCGAAGCTCGGCGTCAGCTCACCGACGCTGTACTGGCACGTCAAAGACAAGGCCGAACTGCTCGATCTCGTCGCCGAAGCGATCTGCGCCGACGCGTTCGAGATCGACCGCGACCTGCCGTGGCGCGAACAGCTCGCGAGCGGGCTCCGCCAGTTCCGCGCCCTGCTGCTGCGCCACCGGGACGCGGCCGCCCTGCTGCGCGAACGCCCGCCGACCGGGCCTCATCGGCTGGGCCATATCGAAACGACCGCGCGAATCCTGCTGGAGGCGGGGTTCTCCGAAGAGGACACCGCGGGGATCTCGCGGTTGCTCACGGCACACGTGCTCGCTTCGGTGGAAACCCTCCCGGCGCGGAAGCCGGACGAAGGCTTCCTCGCGCGGCTCGCGGCCTATCCCCACGTGAGCAGGCTCGGCCCGGCTTTCGCGGCCCAGAGCAGCGAAGATCTGTTCGACCTGGGCGTCGAAGTGATCCTGGACGGCCTGGCAGCCCGGCTCCGCCGGTCTTGAGTACCGATTCGGCCCGTGATCAGACACGCCCCCGTTCCCTCAAGAGAGCCAGGCGCTAGTCACCGGAAACGCCCCAGATCGCCAGCTCCACGGCGACGTCGTTCTCGTAGAGCAGCGCGCAGTTCGCGCTCCAGCGCGGGCGGCGTTCGTACGGCAGCCGTCCCGCCTTGTCGAGCTCGTCGAAGCCCTCGACGGACGGCTCCTCGGTACCGAACGCGGCGAGGAGTTCGGCGTCGGTCAAGGGCCGGATCGTGCCGAAGTCGTCCTCGCCGGTCGCGCTGATGAACTCGTGGACGTCGAGCACTGAGTGGGTCCCGGACTCCTGGACACTCTCGACCTCGTAAAGCTCGTCGACCGAGTCCGGGCGGCCGAGTTCGTCCTCTTCCCAGAGGTAGTCACCCTCCGCGAAGACCCGCGCCTTCATCGCGTCCAGCGCCACTTCCGGATCGCCGTCGAACCGGCCGCGGACCGACCAAGCCGAAGCACCCATCGGAGCCACCTCCTCGTACGACAAGCGGCCAGCGTAACCAGAGCCGCCTTGATTCCTTCGTATTCGGCCGAACGTGACAAATCTTCGCATTACCCTTTTCCGGAGTTCACCCCACGGCTAACGTCTTCCGGCATCGTCCGTCCGCGACACCCACCCGCGACGAGTAGGGGCACCGCCATGTCCGACATCTCCAGGCGCACCTTCGCCACGGCAGGCGCCGCCGGCGTCGGCCTGCTGCTGTGCACGCCGACCGCCAACGCGCTCGACCGCGCGCTCGCGCTCACCACGACCCGCGCGACGAGGACCGCCGGCACCACGCTGGAATCCGCGGCCGCCCCGCTGAAGAGCGGACCGGGCTACACGCGGCTGACCGCGGGCCCCGGCTGGCCGCTCGTCGTCCGTGGCGAGCTCGCCGCGCCGAAGTCCGGCCGCGACGACCGCCGCCGCGCGATGGCCTCGTTCGCGCAGTTCACCGACCTGCACTTCACCGACGCCGAGAGCCCGGCGCGGTTCGAGTACCTGCACCCGTTCGTCGGCTCGGCGCACCGGCCGCAGGAGACGCTCGGCCCGGTCGCGACGACGGCGCTGGTGGAGCGGGTGAACAGCCTGAAGGCGGGCCCGTTCACCGGACGGGCGATCGACTTCATGGTCACCACCGGCGACAACACCGACAACCACGAGCTGATCGAGCTCGAATGGTTCCTCAAGGTGCTCAACGGCGGCACGGTGAACCCGACCTCGGGTGACCCGAACACGCACGAAGGCGTCCAGACGTCCGGGTCCTCGCACTACTGGAACCCCGGCAAGCCGCTGGACGACGCGTACACGAAGAAGGGCTTCCCGCAGCTGCCGGGCCTGCTCGGCGCGGCGACGAGCACCTTCACCTCGCCCGGTCTCGACGTCCCGTGGTTCTGCACCTTCGGCAACCACGACGACAGCATCGTCGGCACCGTGCCGGACCTGCCCGTGATGGACGCCTGGTACACCGGCCGGTTCAAGGTGATCGGCAAGGACGAGACGACGTCGCGGAAGCTCGCCAAGGCGATCGGTTCCGGTTCGGGCGTCCCCATCACGGAGCTGTTCGGCGGTTCGGGCACGATCCGCGAGATCACCCCGGACGAGCGACGGCGGCCGTTCAGCACCGCGGAGTTCGTCCAGCACCACCTCGACACCGCCAACACCGGCCCCGGTCCGGTCGGCCACGGGTTCGGCGGGAACAACGCCGACGGGCGGAACGTGTACTACACCTTCCGCATCGCGCCGGGCGTCGTCGGCATCAGCCTCGACACCACGACGATGGCCGGGCTGGCCGACGGGTCGATCGGGCTCGGGCAGTTCACCTGGGTGGAGAACACGCTCAAGCGCAACAGCTCGACGTACTACGACTTCTTCGGCCGCAAGGTCACGCAGAACGTGACGGACGAGCTGTTCATCCTGTTCAGCCACCACACGAGCGACACCATGGGCAACATCCTCCCGGACGCGCGGCACCCGCTGGAGCCGCGACTCAACGGCGACACGTTCGTCTCGCTGCTGAACCGGTTCCCGAACGTGCTGGCGTGGGTCAACGGGCACACGCACCACAACAAGATCACCCCGCACCCCGGCAAGACGGCGAAGCAGGGCTTCTGGGAGATCAACACCGCGTCGCACATCGACTTTCCGCAGCACGCGCGGATCATCGAGGTCGCCGACAACGCCGACGGCACGCTTTCGCTGTTCACGACCCTGATCGAGGCGGAGGCGCCGTACGAGGCTTCGTACTCGGACACCTCGACGCAAGCGCTTGCGTCGCTGTACCGGGAGTTCTCGTACAACGACATCCACGCTTCCCTCGGCGCCGTCGGCACCGCCCAGGACCAGAACACGGAGCTGCTGCTGACCCACCCGTTGGCATGAGCTTGGGCCGCCTGGTCGCGAAAGCGACACAGACTCGGGCAACTGTTTACATACCTCGCGCGAACAGCGAAAATCCCTTCCCTACTGGGTGGATTCGAGGGATGGAGCCGCGATGCGCATACGAGGCCTGGTCACGCTGCTGACGATCGCTACGCTGACAGCGGTGACGGCACAGACGGCGGAGGCGGGCCCCGGCCGTGGCGACGACGAGTCGATCGACTACCACGAATGGTCCGGTCACCACGGTTTCCGTGACGGCAGGCTGGAGGGGCTCGGCCTCGATCACGGCGCGCTGCGCATCGATCGCCCGATCGGCACCATCGAGCACACCGAACCCGTGCTCGGCACCACGAAGACCTACGAATACGGCCAATGGACGTCGAGGAGCCACACGCAGGGCTTCGACGCCTCCCAGCTGGTCGCGTCGTGGAACGCGAAGACACCGGCCAAGACCTGGATCAAGGTCGAGGCGAAGGGCCGTACTTCGTCGGGCACCGAAACAGCCTGGTACGTCATGGGCCGCTGGGCCAGCGGAGACGCCGACATCAAGCGCACCAGCGTCGACGGCCAGAGCGACGCCAACGCCGCGGTCGACGTCGACACGCTGGTGATGAAGGCGGGTGTCGCGCTCCGGTCGTATCAGCTTCGGGTGAGCCTGTACCGCGAAGCCGGTTCCCGCGTCACACCGTCGGTGACGTCGGCCGGCGCCATGACGTCGCTGGTCCCGGACCGGTTCGAGGTCAAGGCGACGAAACCGGGCCGCGCCACCGGGATCGAACTCAAGGTTCCCGCGTACGCCCAGAACCTCCACAAAGGACAGTTCCCGGAGTACGGGGGCGGCGGCGAGAACTGGTGCAGCCCGACTTCCACCGAAATGGTGGCCGAGTACTGGGGCAAACGGCCCAAGCCCGAGGACATGGCGTGGATTCCGGAGGGTTACGTCGATCCGACCGTCGCGTACGCGGCCCGCTACACGTTCGACTACGCCTACGACGGAACCGGCAACTGGCCGTTCAACACCGCGTACGCCGCTTCACTCGGACTGCGTGGGCACATCACCCGTTTGCACTCCTTGAACGAACTCGAGAAGTACATCGCGCGCGGCATCCCGGTGATCACGTCGCAGTCGTTCAAGGCCGAGGAACTCGACGGCGCGGGCTACGGCACCGCCGGGCACATCATGGTCGTCGTCGGCTTCACGAAGGACGGTGACGTGATCGCGAACGACCCGGCCGCCAGCAGCAACGACCGGGTCCGGAACGTCTACAAACGACACCAGTTCGAGACGATCTGGCAGCGCACCAAGCGGTACAACACCACCGGCGGGGTCTCCAGCGGCCCGGGCGGGGTCGCGTACATCATCACCCCCAACTGAATCGTTTCCCCACCCGAGCGGATCTCGCGGCCGGAGTGGATTCCGTGGCAAGCTACGGAGTCGACTACTCGGAGGTGGGTATGCCGTACGAGGTCCAGGGCGTCGTTTCCCGCGCCAAGGGTGAACCGGTCTCACTGGAGTCCGTGACGGTGCCCGATCCCGGGCCCGGCGAGGCCGTCGTCTCGGTCAAGGCATGCGGCGTCTGCCATACGGATCTCCACTACCGCGAGGGCGGGATCAACGACGCGTTCCCGTTCCTGCTCGGCCACGAGGCCGCGGGATTCGTGGCGGCGGTCGGCGACGGGGTCACGGATCTGGAACCGGGCGACTACGTGATCCTGAACTGGCGCGCGGTCTGCGGCACCTGCCGGGCCTGTCGCCGGGGCAGGCCCTGGTACTGCTTCTCGACGTTCAACGCCGCCCGGCCGATGACGCTGGCCGACGGCACCGCCCTGTCCCCGGCGCTCGGCGTCGGGGCGTTCCTCGAAAATACGCTCGTCCACAGTGGACAGTGCACGAAGGTCGACCCCGCCGCCGAACCCGCCGTCGCCGGGCTGCTCGGCTGCGGGGTGATGGCCGGGCTCGGCGCGGCGCTGAACACCGGCGCGGTGAGCCGCGGCGATTCCGTCGCGGTCATCGGCTGCGGCGGCGTCGGTGACGCGGCCATCGCCGGTGCGAACCTGGCCGGCGCGAAGACCATCGTCGCCATCGACACCGACGACCGGAAACTCGCCTGGGCCAAGGACTTCGGCGCCACCCACACACTGAACAGCAAGGGGCTGAGCGAAGACCAGGTCGTCGAGGCGATCCAGGAGTTCACCGATTCGTTCGGCGCGGACGTCGTCATCGACGCGGTCGGCAGGCCCGAAACGTGGCGGCAGGCGTTCTACGGCCGCGATCTGGCGGGCACGGTCGTGCTCGTCGGCGTCCCGACCCCGGACATGCGGCTGGAGCTGCCGCTGATCGACTTCTTCGCGCGCGGCGGCTCGCTGAAGTCCTCGTGGTACGGCGATTGCCTGCCCTCACGCGATTTCCCGATGCTGATCGACCTCTACCTCCAGGGCAGGCTCCCGCTCGACAAATTCGTCACCGAGCGGATCGCCCTCGACGGCGTCGAGCAGGCCTTCGGGCGCATGCACGACGGGGACGTCCTCCGCAGTGTGGTGACGTGGTGAAACTCTTCACCGACGCCGACTTCCCCGCCGACCCGTACCCGGGAGCGCGGCCGGGCCATTCGTTCGTCCACTTCGACGGCGCCGGGCACAGTCTCGACACTGCGCCGGAAGGCTGGCGCGAACGCCAGGCCGTGCTCGCCTACGGCTCGAACGCGTGCCCGTCGAAGATCACCTGGCTGCGGGAGAACATGGGCCTGCGGGGCCCTGTCGTCGTCTGCCATGCGCGCTGCACCGACCTGGCCGCGGTCTGGGCGTCCGGCCTGCGGTTCCGGGACGGGCAGCGGCCTGCCACGCTCGCCTCCGCCCCGGGGGTCGTCGAGGAGCACGCCGTCTGGTTCGCGACCCCCGACCAGCTCGCCGTGCTCAACGAATGCGAGGGCAACGGGCAGCGCTACCGCCTGGTGCGGCTGACCGCCCCGGCCATCACCCTCGACGACGGCACCGTGCTCGACGACGTGGTGGCCTACGTCGGCGCCGCGGACATCCGTCTGCCGATCCTGGTGGACGGCAGGCACATCCGCGTCGCCGACCTCGAACAGCGCCGGGCCGCGGCGCTGCAAGGGATCCCCGCCGAGACGCACGGCCTGGACTGCACGCTGGTCGAAGCCGGGACACTGGTCAGAGAAGCTTCCCGGGATTGAGGATCCCGGCCGGATCGACGACCTTTTTCGCCGCCCGCAACACTTCGACGCCGATCTCGCCGATCTCCGACGGCAGATAGCGCGCGTGATCGGCGCCGATGGCGTGGTGGTGCGAGATGGTGCCGATCCCGGTGATCGCCTCCGACGCCGCCGCCTTCGCGCGCTGCCACTGGCCGATCGGGTCGGCCTCGTCGCGCGCGGTGAGCACGGTGAAGTACAGCGACGCGCCCGTTTCGTAGGCGTGCGAAACGTGGCACATGATGACGGCCCTGCCGAGGGTGGCGGTGAGCGCGGCGCGGACGGCGTCGCGCAGGTCGCTCAGTTCCGCCCAGTACGCGGCGGTTTCCAGGGTTTCGACGCAGACGCCGTTGTCCATCAACGCGTCCCGCTGCCGGGGCCCGGAGAACCGGCCGCGGCGCCAGGATTCGCCGAGCGCGGCGCCGATGCGGACGGCGCCGTACGGCTCCAGCACTCGGGTCGTTTCCTTACGGCGCCGGGAGACCTCGTGTTTCGACGCGCCTTCCCAGCCGACGATCAGCAGGCAAGGCGCTTGGACCCCGCGTGCCTTGAGATACCGGCGCAGCGCCTTGGTCTTCCAGTTGTCGTTGAGTGCCAGCGAAACCTCGCTCTCGTCCACATCGGACAGTCGCGTGACGTCGGCGAGCACGTGCCGCTGGGCGAGCTCGCGGATCGCCGCGGTGCCGTTTTCCCAGCCGTCGAGGACGTAGCCCTCGTAACGGCGGACCTCCGGCACCGGGCGGACGCGGAGGGCGACCTCGGTGATCACACCGAGCGCGCCCTCACTGCCGACGGCGAGGTGGCGCAGGTCGGGTCCCGCGGCCGACGCGGGCGCGACGCCGAGTTTCCACTCACCGCGCGGGGTCGCGAGCCGGACGCCCTTGACCATGTCCTCGAACCGGCCGTAACCCGACGAGGCCTGACCGGCGGACCGGGTCGCGGCGAACCCTCCGATCGTGGCGCGTTCGTAGGACTGGGGCACGTGCCCGAGGGTGAAGCCGTGCCCGGCGAGCAGCCGGTCGGCCTCCGGGCCGGTGACCCCCGCCTGCAGGACCGCGATCCGCGAGACGGGGTCGACGGAGACCAGTTCGCCGAGCCTGGTGAGGTCGAGCGCGATCACCGCGCTCTTGTCCCCGCGCAGCGCCGCGACCCCGCCGACCACCGACGTCCCGCCGCCGAACGGGACGACGCCGACGTCGTGCCGGGCGCAGATTTCCAGCACCGACTGGACTTCGTCGGGATTCCCCGGCAGGACGACGGCGTCCGGTACCGGAAAATCACCGAACCCGCGGCGCCGTACCAAGTCCAGATAGGACAGCCCGCTCGCCCGCGCGAGCCGCTCCCCCGGCGTCACCAGAACGTGTCCGGCGCCGACGAGCTCCTCGAGGTCTCGCTTCGGCTGTTCGCCCAGCAGCGGTTCGGGAACGGACAGCGCCGAATCGGGTGCGAAGGGCGCCGCGGAGCCCAGCGGGCCGATACGCTGGACGAGCCACCGCAGGGCCTTCGCCGGAAGGTGGGCCGCGTCACCCGCCTCGGGCGTCCAGGATCGTCTTAACCGGTGGTCAATAAGCTCGGTCACGACTACAGTGTTACATATGGACGTAAAACGTCACTCACCTGCGGAAACAGGCGTTTCGGCACTGGCGGATACCCGATCCCGCCAGGCCTCGACACGCGTGTCCGACGACGTTCTGCTCGACGCGGCGAAGAAGTGCGTGCTCGCCGTCGGCGTGCGCCGGACCACGCTCGCCGAGATAGCGCGGACGGCGAAGGTCAGCCGGATGACCGTCTATCGCCGTTTCCCGGATGTGCGCAGTGTGCTCGCGACCCTCATGACCCGTGAATTCGGCGGTCTGCTGCAAGGCGCGGCCGAACCCGAGGTCGAACCGGCCCACTTCCGCGAGAAGCTCGTCCAGAGTTCCGTCGCCGCCGTCGTCGCGCTGTCGGGCGACCCGCTGTTCCGCACGCTGCTGGACCTCGACCCCGAACTGGTCCTGCCCTACATCGTCGAGCGGCTCGGGAAGACCCAGCGCTTCGCCGAGGGCGTGATCCTGCACCTGCTGCAGGGCGGCCACGAGGACGGCTCGATCCGCAAGGGCGACCTGCCTTCACAGGCGCGCACCCTGCTGCTGCTCATCCAGTCCTTCACGTTCTCGTTCCGCCCCGCCACCGCGGACGTGAACGAGAAGGCGTTGATGACGGAGTTCGCCCAGGTGCTCGACGCGGCGTTGCGACCGTGACGCCCGGCTCGCTCAACGCTCTGCGACGTGAGCGCGAGCTCGCGTCGCTGGCCGGCGGCGAGCGGGTCGACCTGGTCGTGGTCGGCGGCGGTGTCACCGGCGCGGGAATCGCGCTGGACGCGGCCGCGCGCGGGCTCTCGGTGGCGCTGATCGAGGCGTACGACCTGGCGTACGGGACGTCGCGCTGGTCGAGCAAGCTGGTCCACGGCGGGCTCCGCTACCTCGCCAAGGGCGATGTGGCGCTGGCGCACGAAAGCGCCGTCGAACGCGGGATCCTGATGACCCGCACCGCCCCGCACCTCACCAGGGCGATCCCGCAGCTGTTCCCGCTGTACCCCGAGACCTCCCGTGGTCAGCAGGCGTTCATCATGACCGGCCTCGTCGCCGGTGACGGGCTCCGCCGCGCGGCCAGGACCCCGGCGGCCGTGCTGCCCAGGCCCAGGTCGATCCCGGCCGCGGAGGCGCTGGCGCTCGCGCCCGGCCTGTCGCCCCAAGGCCTGCGCGGCGCGCTGCTGGCCTACGACGGCGCGCTGACCGACGACGCGCGGCTCGTGGTGAGCCTGGCGCGCACGGCGGCGTCACGCGGCGCGAAGATCCTCACGCGGGTCGAAGCCCTCCGGCTCGACGCGGATTCGGTGCTGGCGCGGGACCGGCTCACCGGGCAGGAGATCGAGATCCGTGCCCGTCAGGTGATCAACGCGACGGGCGTCTGGGCGGGCGAGCTGGCGGAATCGGTGCGGCTGCGGCCGTCCCGCGGTTCCCATCTCATCCTGGCTTCGGGGGCGGCACGGATCGGCGCGACGTCGGTCAACGTGCCCGTCCCCGGCGAGAACAACCGGTTCGTCTTCCTGCTGCCGCAACCCGACGGCCGAGTGTTCGTCGGCGTCACCGACGAACCGACCGACGGCCCGGTCCCGCGCGTGCCGTCCGTGCCGGAGTCCGATGTGGACTTCCTGCTCGACGTGGCGTCGAAGGCGTTCACCCGCCCACTGACCCGCGCCGACGTCGCGGGCTCGTTCGCCGGGCTGCGGCCGCTGGTCGAAGGCGGCGGCGGACGCAGCGCGGACCTTTCGCGCAAGCACGCGGTGGTGACCGGCGCCGACGGTGTGCTCACCATCGTCGGCGGCAAGCTGACGACGTACCGGAAGATGGCCGAGGACGCCGTCGACGCGGCGCTGACGCGGTCCGGGCTCCACGCCGGGCCGTCGACCACGTCCCGGCTCCCCTTGCTCGGCGCGCCCCCACGCCACCGTCTGTCCACTGTGGATGCTCCGGCCCGGCTGGTCGCGAAGTACGGCACCGAGGCGCCGCGGGTCGCCGCGCTCGGCGAGGTCGATCCGGAACTGGGGCTGCCGCTGTTCGGCGGAACCGAGATCAGCGCGGCCGAAGTCGTCTGGGCCGTGCGGCACGAGGGCGCGCTCGACGTCGAGGACGTCCTGGAGCGCCGCACCCGGCTCGGCCTGGTCGTCCCCGAGGCGGAGGCCGCCCGCGCCCGCGTCCAGGAGCTCGTCGACAAGTCGCTCGCCGGCCTCGCCTGAGCGCGTTTAGTCCTCTGGATGCGGTGAAGCGCGCCCGCCCGACCCCGTCGCCGGATGTCGCGAAAGCCACTTTCGGGACACCAGACGTCGCGAAAGTGGCTTTCGCGACATGCTCGACCTCCGGCATCTCGCCACGAGGTCCGTGAAGGCCTCCTTGCCTACCCTGAAGGTAGCGAAGGAGAACCGGTATTTGCTTACCGATGCCTGACCTGCGCGAGGTGGTGGTTGCGCGAGTACATCCGGTCGCAGATCTTGATCAACGGAAGATCCGGGACACTCAACGTCCCCGATCTTCCGTTGATCAAGGTCGTGTCTGTCATGCCCCGTGGCAGCCACCCTGACGGGGGAAGATTCCGGACGTTGGACGGCCGGAATCTTCCCCCGTCGACCACACCGCCATCCAGCACAAGCTCCACTCGGCGGCAAGACGAAACAGGGCCCGTCCGTGGAGGATTCAGGACGTTCAACGTCCCGAATCCTCCACACTCGACCGCCAGCCACACCGGTGGATTTAGTCCTCTGGATGCGGTGAAGCGCGCCCTCAACTTGACGAGTCGTTGGGTTTTTGCAACAGTATGTTCTATGAGCCCGGTCAGACGCGGCAAAGAGCTGCCGATCTACAACCGGCTTCCCGTGCTCCGGGCCGAGCGCGGACTGAGCAGGGCCGCCCTCGCGACGGCGGTCGAGGTCAACCCGCAGACCATCGGCGCGCTCGAACGGGGCGACCACTACCCGAGCCTCGACCTGGCGTTTCGCATCTGCGCGGTGTTCGACCTCCCGGTCGAGGCCGTGTTCAGCCGCGAACCGTTCACGCCACTGTCCACTCAGGTCTACCGGGAGGGGGGAACATGAGCGAAGGGCGAGGCCGTCTCGCGACGTACTGGGAGCGCCAGCAGGAGCGTTGGGAAGAGCTGGAACGCAAACGCGCTCTCCGGCTCCCGACCTGGCGCACGAGGAAACGGCGGCGGACGTTGAGCGTGTTCGTGGTGGCGGGCAACCTGGTCCTGATCACCGGCGCCGCCCTGTTCCACAGGGCGCCCGAAGTGGTCTTCTTCGTGTGCTGGTTCGGCGGCAGCATCGTGGCGGGCGGCGCGCACTACCTGTTGCGGATCCTGACCGGCAAGATGAGCAACGGGTTCTCCGCCCGGCTCGACGAGCGCGAGCGGGAATGGCGCCACCGAGCCACGTTCATCAGCTACCAGCTCCTGGTCGCACTGATGATCATCGGGGTGTTCTACGGCCTGATCGTCTCCGGCACCGAGGACGGCGGCGCGCGCGGCGCGATGATGGGCTGCGCGCTGCTGGTCGCCGGCACCACGTTCTCCGGTGTCATCCTGGGCTGGTCGCTGCCGGACGACGATCCGGAAGATTTCGACGAGGAGATTCCGGCATGACCGTCACCAGGACCCGCTCGGACCGGCGGCGGCTCGCCGTCGCCGCGGTGATCGGCCACCTCGTGGTCATCGCCGGAGCCGCGTTGCTGCGCGAGCCGACGTTGTGGTTCGCCGTCGGCATGATGGGCCCCGGGTTGTGCCTGTGCGTCGGCGCCGCGGCCGTGTTGCGCCGCTCCGTCGGCAGACCCGGCTCGGCGGCGAAGGACCTCGACGAGCGCGAACTGCTGCTGCGCAACCGCGCGCACTACGCGGCGTTCCAGGGGATCTGCCTGCTGATGCTGGTGGACCTCGCGTACGGGCTCTACGCGGCCGGGCAGCCGGATTCCGGCTCCTTGCTTTCTTCGATGACAGCGGCGTTGTTCGTCTTCGGTACGTCGCTGCCGGCGCTCTGGCTCGCCTGGAAGCTGCCGGACGACGATCCCGAAGACTTCGCAGACGTCGACGAGGGGATTCCGGCATGACCGGGGACAAGCGGCGCCACAAGGTGTCGATCGGAGTGATCGCCGTCGCTTTGGTGGCGAGCGGGGTGTTCGTCGGCGCGGCGAGGGCCGTATTGGTTTACCGGGCCACTTCGGTGGTGAGCAACGTCAAGCTGGACGGCTTGATCCAGCGCAACCGCACGGTTTCCGGCGTCCATCGGGGGATCACGGCGCTCGTGCGGTATCTCGAGGAGGGGAAGTGGAAATGAGCGAGGGGAAGCTGGAGATCGACCGGATCTCCAAGAAGTACGGCGCGAAGGTCGCGCTGGACGAGGTGAGCTTCGAGGTCCAGCCCGGGGAGCTGTTCGGGTTCGTCGGCAGCAACGGCGCGGGCAAGACCACCACGATGCGGATCGTCCTCGGGGTGCTGGCGGCCGACTCCGGCCAGGTGCGCCTCGGCGGCGCGCCGATCACCCACGAGACCCGCACGCATATCGGGTACATGCCGGAGGAACGCGGCCTGTACCCGAAGATGAAGGTGCTGGAGCAGCTGGTCTACCTCGCCGAACTGCACGGGATGTCGGCCAACGACGCCCACCGCAGCGCCGAGAACTGGATCGCCCGGCTCGGGCTGACCGAACGCCGCAAGGACGAGGTCCAGAAGCTGAGCCTCGGCAACCAGCAGCGCGTGCAGCTCGCGGCCGCGCTGGTGCACGATCCGCGTGTCCTCGTGCTGGACGAGCCGTTCTCCGGTCTCGACCCGCTGGCCGTGGACGTGATGAGCGGGGTGCTGCGCGAAAAGGCCGCGACCGGTGTGCCAGTGGTGTTCTCCAGTCACCAGCTGGATCTGGTCGAGCGGCTGTGTGACCGGGTCGGCATCATCCGAAGTGGACGGATGGTCGCTTCCGGCACCGTCGGCGAGCTGACCGCCGACGCGGGCAACGGCCTCGTCGTCACCGCGCCCGGCGCCACCCCTGGCTGGGCTTCGGCCGTTCCCGGTGTCCGGTCGGTCGTGCAGAACGGCCCGACGACGACCCTCGAACTCGAAGCTGGAGCCGACGACCAGGCCGTGCTCGCCGCGGCACTGGCCACCGGCCCGGTCACCGAATTCACCAAGCGCAGGCGTTCGCTGACCGAGCTGTTCCGCGACGCCGTCGCCGAGAAGCCCGCCGCACAGGGAGTTTCCGCATGAACACCGTCTCCTCATGGCGCGCGGTCTGGCTCATCGCCAAACGTGAACTGAACACCCGGCTGCGCACCCGGTCCTTCGTGATCGGCACCGCCGTCCTGCTGGTCATGCTGATGGGTTACGTCCTGCTGCAGTCCACGCTGGCCGACAGCCAGGACAAGAGCAAGATCGGGCTCACCGGGCAGACCGCCGGGATCGCGCAGCAGCTCGAGAAGGCGGGCGCGGCGATCGGCGAGAAGATCGAGACCGTCACCGTCGCCGATCCGGCGCAGGGCCGGACCCAGGTCGAGAACGGCGACCTCGACGCGTTGCTGTCCGGCAACGCCACCGAGCTGAAGGTGCTCGTCAAGGCCGAACTGGGCACCAAGCTGCGCACCGTGCTGAACGGCGTGTCCCAGCAGGAAGTGCTGAACGGCATCCTCTCCGAGGCCCAGAAGTCCCCCGACGAGGTGATGCGCACGGTCGGGCAGACGCAGGTCGAGGTCGACTCGATCAAGCCGCCGGATCCGGAGAAGTCCCAGCGGATGGTGATCGGGCTGATCGTGGCGGTGCTGCTGTACATGAGCATCGTGACCTACGGGACGCTGGTCGCCCAGGGCGTGGTCGAGGAGAAGTCCAGCCGGGTCGTCGAGATCCTGCTGTCCACCGTCCGGCCGTGGCATCTGTTGCTGGGCAAGGTGATCGGGCTCGGCCTGGTCGGGCTGACGCAGCTGGTGATCATCGGCGGCGCCGGGTTGCTCGTCGCCTCGGCGACCAACGTGCTGACGCTGTCCGGGGTCGCGACGGGCGCGCTGCTGTGGGGTGTGGTCTGGTACCTGCTCGGGTTCCTGCTGTACGCCACCGTCTACGGCGCGATGGGCTCGCTGGTCTCCCGGCAGGAGGACACCCAGTCGGTCATCGGGCCGGTCAACATCGTGCTGATCCTCGGTTTCGTCGTCGGGTTCAACCTGCTGGCGCAGTCACCGGAGGGCACCGGGACCAAGGTGCTTTCCCTGGTGCCGCTGCTTTCCCCGGTGCTGATGCCCGCGCGGATAGCGGCCGGGACCGTCGAGGTTTGGGAGATCGCGCTGTCGCTGGGCCTGACCATGGGCGCCATCGCCCTGTTCACCTGGCTGGGCGCGCGGATCTACCAGAACAGCGTCCTGCGGGTGGGCAGCCGGATCAAGCTGTCCGAGGCCCTGAAGGGCTGATCGCTTCGCGCGTGAAGGCCCCCTTCCCACTGCCACGGTTTTGAATGACCAGCCGAGGGAAGGGGGCCTTCACGCGCGTTCAGGTCCCTTTGATGGCGGCGTAGCGCTCCAGGGCGACCTGGCGTTCGTGGGCGTGGTCGACCATCGGCGCCGGGTAGTCCTTGACGCCCTGCGGTTTGTGCACCGCTTTCCCTTGCACGGAACGGAGTTCGGGGACGTAGCGGCGGACGTACTCGCCCGACGGGTCGAACTTCTCCCCCTGCGTGGTCGGATTGAAGATCCGGAAGTACGGCGCCGCGTCGGTGCCGCTGCCGGCGACCCACTGCCAGTTCAGCTGGTTCGACGCGAGATCGCCGTCGACCAGATGGTTCATGAAGTACCGCGCGCCGAGCCACCAGGGCAGGTGCAGATCCTTCACCAGGAAACTCGCCACGATCATCCGGACGCGGTTGTGCATCCAGCCCTCGGCGAGCAGCTGCCGCATCCCGGCGTCGACGATCGGGAAGCCGGTTCGTCCTTCGCACCACCGCTTGAAAGCCTCGTCGTCACTCTCGTGTTCCATGGCGTCGAAGCGGGAATCGTAGTTCTTGCGCGCGGTTTCGGGACGGTGCCACAGGACGTCGGCGTGGAACTCGCGCCAGGCGAACTCACCGCGCAGCGACTTCGCGCCGGATCCTTCGTTCCCGGCGAGGTCCGCCAGCAGCGTGCGCGGATGGACGCAGCCCCAGCGCAGATACGGCGAAAGCCTTGTCGTACCGGGACGATCCGGACGGTCGCGGTCCTCGTCGTAGGTCTCGAGGTCGCCGTCCAGGAACTCGTGCCAGCGGTCCAGCGCCGCCTTCTCGCCGGGCTCCGGCAGCTCCATTCCCTTGAGCGAAGGGGACTTCGGGAGCTTGACCGACCGCGGCGGCTCCACCCAGTCCACTATGGACGCACCGGTGTCCGCGGGACGCGGCCAGCCGTGGCGCACCCACGCGCGGTAGAACGGGGTGAACACGCGATAGGGGTCGCCGTCCGGTTTGGTGATCCGGCCGGGGGTGATCGCGTACGAGGAACCGGTCTCGGTCCAGGCGATGTCGTGTTCCGCCAACGCCTTCTTGACCTCTTGGTCGCGGCGGCGGCCATACGGGCCGGTGTCCGAGCTGACGTGCACCGCCGCGGCGCCGATCGCGCGGGCGGCCTTGACGACCTCTTCGACCGGGTCGCCCTTGACGAGCATCAGCCGTCCGCCGAGCTGGTCGTCCAGCGCCTTCAGACAGCCGTGCAGGAACGCGACGCGCGGGGCACCGGAGGGCTTGAGGAGCGCGTCGTCGAGGACGTACAGCGCGAGGACGTGCTTGCTGTGCTTCGAGGCTTCCAGCAGGGCGGCGTGGTCGCCGAGGCGGAGGTCGCGGCGGAACCACAGCACTACGGGGGCTTCTTTCGTCACAGGCCAGAGCGTAGTCACTGTCCCGCTGACCGCTACTCGGGCGGGCTTGTTCGCCGATTCGGCCACGGTGGGTCTGTCCGGCACTTAAGGTCGGCAGGACAGCTCCATCAGGTTCGACGAGGGGGAAATGAATGCGCGTACGTTCGAAAACCATGTCCGTTCTGCTGGCCGTCGTCTCGGCGGTGGGCCTGACCGTCGCGATGTCCGGGACGGCCGCGGCCGACGACTGCCAGACGGAGGCGAGCCGGAATTTCCTGTACGGAAACGGGAACGGGAAACAGGCGCGGATCTCGCTGATCAGATGCGCATGGGACGGCGAGAGCAGGTTGACCTACCAGGGCGCCGTCAACGGCGCCAACGTCGGGGACGAAGCCACTTACGGGGACTCCATCAAGCTGGCGTACAAGCCCTACTACGACAAGGGCTTCGTGCCGGGTTCGTTCAAGTTCACCAACAGCCAGGGCTATCAGGTGACGAACCTGTACTACGGCAACCGCGGCGAGCTACAGGCCTGCGCGGACATCCACCTGGAAAGAGGGGGCTGGGAAATGGTCTGCACCTGGTGACCTTCCGTCACTCACCCGGATGAGACGAAGGGGCCTTTCACAGCAGGATCCTGCTGCGAAAGGCCCCTTTCAGCGCGTTCGCGGGAAGGCGGCTCAGCGCTCCGAGATCGGCGCGTAGTTCCGCTCGGCGGAGCCGGTGTAGATCTGCCGCGGGCGGCCGATCTTGGTGGCCGGGTCCTGGATCATCTCGCGCCAGTGCGCGATCCAGCCCGGCAGGCGGCCCAGCGCGAACAGCACGGTGAAGTACTTCGTCGGGAAGCCGAGCGCCCGGTAGATCAGACCGGTGTAGAAGTCGACGTTCGGGTACAGCTTCCGCTCGATGAAGTAGTCGTCCGAGAGCGCGGTCTCTTCCAGCTTCTTCGCGATGTCGAGCAGCTGGTCGCCGCCCTTGAGCTTGGAGAGGATGTCGTCCGCGGTGTTCTTGATGATCTTCGCGCGCGGGTCGTAGTTCTTGTAGACCCGGTGCCCGAAGCCCATCAGGCGGACACCCTTTTCCTTGTTCTTCACCCGCTGGACGAAGTTCGCGACGTCGCCGCCCTCGGCCTGGATGCCCTCGAGCATGTCCAGGACCGCGCTGTTGGCGCCACCGTGCAGCGGGCCGAACAGGGCGTTGATGCCGGCCGAGATCGAGGCGAACAGGTTCGCCTCGGAGGAGCCGACGAGGCGCACGGTCGAGGTCGAGCAGTTCTGCTCGTGGTCGGCGTGCAGGATGAACAGCAGGTCGAGCGCCTTGGCGACGTCCGGGTCGACCTCGTAGGGCTCGGCCGGGAAGCCGAAGGTCATCCGCAGGAAGTTCTCGACCAGGCCGAGCGAGTTGTCCGGGTACAGCAGCGGCTGGCCGACGGACTTCTTGTACGCGTACGCGGCCAGGGTCGGGACCTTGGCCAGCAGGCGGATGGTGGACAGCTCCACGTTCGCTTCGTCGAACGGGTTGAGCGAGTCCTGGTAGAAGGTCGACAGCGCCGATACCGCGCTGGAGAGCACCGGCATCGGGTGCGCGTCGCGCGGGAAGCCGCTGAAGAAGGCCTTGAGGTCTTCGTGCAGCAGGGTGTGGCGCTGGATCTTCTCGGTGAACTCGGACAGCTGCGCCTGGGTGGGCAGCTCGCCGTAGATCAGCAGGTACGAGACCTCGATGAAGGTCGACTTCTCGGCCAGCTGCTCGATCGGGTACCCGCGGTAGCGCAGGATGCCGGCGTCACCGTCGATGTAGGTGATGGCCGACGACGCGGCACCGGTGTTCACGAACCCCGGGTCGTGGGTGATGTACCCGGTCGTCGCCAGCAGCTTCCCCAGCTCGATCCCAGGCGCACCCTCCACCGGGTGGATCACCTTGAACTCGTGCTCGCCATTGGGCAGGCGCAGCGTCGCGGTCTCGCCGGACTGCCCCGCAGCCGTCGTCGCGTCGGACATGTAAGTCCCTCTCACGTTCAGCACGGGCCGGCGGCGCCTGTAGGTTCCACAGGTACGCCCTCTTTCACGCGCGTGACCCATGGCCTCGCTGCACACCGCCCCGCTGGGGTATGAATTCCCCTCCACGCTAGTCGAGAATGGGGTCAACGCGCAGCGGGTGAGTTGCTCACAACAGCCCCTTTGGGACCAGGTTCACACGGCGGAAGCCATATCTTCGGCCGTCGGCGGTTCCGCGCCACTCCTCGAGACCGTGATCGACGCCGCTTTCGCCGCGAATTCGAGCGCCGTACGCCAGCCACCGGCGTCGAGAGTGGACACGTCGCGCACCCCGTTCGAGTACAGCCACGCCAGCAGGGCGCCCTGCACGGTGTCCCCCGCGCCGATCGTGTCGACGACGGCGACTCGGCGTGACGGGACCTGCGCGATTTCCCCCGCCCGTGTGATGACGGACAACCCCTGTGCGCCCCGGGTGAGCACGACGGCGTCGACTC
The DNA here is from genome assembly GCF_001995215.1 of Amycolatopsis azurea DSM 43854. GTDB lineage: Bacteria > Actinomycetota > Actinomycetes > Mycobacteriales > Pseudonocardiaceae > Amycolatopsis > Amycolatopsis azurea. The sequence continues at coordinate 457,276 of NZ_MUXN01000001.1, read as the reverse complement.
CCTTAGAGGTCCAGACCTTTGCCGCGTCGACCGGATCGGCGCCTTCGGCGAGCCATTCCGTGTCGTCGTCGGAGATCTTCAGCAGGCGGATGTGCGGCAGCCAGGACTCGAACCGCGCCCGGTACGCGGCGGGGTCGGCGATCAGCGCCGCGCGGATGTTCGGGTCGACGACGGTCAGCACGCCGCGGGCGGATTCGCGGCGCAACACGGTTTCGTACGTGCTCGCGCCCGGCTCCAGGACCATGCCGAGGGTGCCGAGCGAGAGCGCCGTCACATTCTCCGGCAGCGGGCCGGGGTCGCCGACGAGCCTGTCCGCGGTGCCCTCGGTGTAGAAGGTGTACTGCGCGGAACCCTTTTCGTCGAGCGCGACGACGGCGAGCGTGGTCGGCTCGTTTCCCCGCTGCAGCAAGGCGGTGTCGACGCCGGAGGCGTGCAGCCGGTCCACCAGCGCGACCCCGAAACGGTCGTTCGAGACGCGCGAGAGGAAGCCCGCCGGGACGCCGAGCCGCGCGGCGGCGAGCGCGACGTTGTAGGGACCACCACCCATCCGGGGCAGCAGCGCGCGCAACCCACCGTCCACAGTGGAATCCAACGGTTCACCAGGAACGAGGTCGACCAGCGCCTCTCCACCCACCACGATCACGGGCGCGATGCTAGCCGAGAAAGCGGTGACACCACCATGATTGTCAGTTCAGGACATTTTTTGTCGCGATTCCGCCAAGGAGAAGTTCCGACAAAGCGGTGAAGGCTTCGGCGTCGGTCACCCCGGCCCGCTGACCGACCACGCCGGTCTGGATTCCCTCGATGATCAAGCCCGCCATTTCCGCGATCAGCCGCGCGTGCACCTCGCGGAAAACACCGTCGGTGACGCCGCGGTCGATGAACGACCGGATCCGCTGGGCGGCGGCACGGCTGTTGAGCTGATACGCGTCCCGCGCCGGCGCGAATTCGGCGATGTCGGTCATGAATGCGGCCGAGGCGCGATTCAGGTATTCGGAGATCCCGGCGAGGTACTCCCCGAGGACCTTGCGGGCGTCGTCGATACCGGCGATCCGCTCCTCCAGGAGCTCGGCCGCGCCCTTGAAAAAGTGGGCGACGACCTTGACCGCGAGCTGCTCCTTGCTGGGCGCGAGCGCGTAGAGCGTCGACTTCGAGCAGTGGAGCCTGGCGGCGAGGTCGTCCAGCGTGAACTGGGAGAACCCTTCGGCGAGGAACAGCGCTTCGAGTTCCGAGAGCAGTGCTCGCTGGCGCGCGGTGGGCTGACGGCGCGGGGTCCTGCTCTCGGTCATCGGATCACTATCCCTTACGCGGACGGTGTACCCCCAGCGCCATCTACTGTACGCTGAATCAGCCCACAGTACTGTTTTGAGTACAGTTCAGCTCGGAGGAATCATGCCGGCGGACCGTCTGCTGCCCAGCACCGAGGCCCGGGATCTGATCGATCTGGCCAAGGAGATCGCCCGCGAAGAACTCACCCCGATCGCGAGCAAGTACGAAGAGACCGCGCACTTCCCGCGCGAACAGTTCAGACTGCTCGGCCAGGCCGGGCTGCTCGGGCTGCCGTACGCGGAGCGCTGGGGCGGCGGCGAACTGCCGTACGAGGTCTACCTGCAGGTTCTCGAGGAGATCGCGGCCGCGTGGATGTCGGTCGGCGTCGGGCTCTCGGTGCACACGATGTCCTGCTTCGCGCTGGCGCACCACGGCACCGACGAGCAGCGCGACCGCTGGCTGCCCGGGATGCTGGAGGGTGACCTGCTGGGCGCGTACGCGCTCTCGGAGACCCACGCCGGCTCCGACGCGGCGGCTCTCTCGACCCGCGCGCGGCTCGACGGCGACCGGTACGTCGTGAACGGCACGAAGGCGTGGATCACCCATGCGGGTGAGGCCGACTTCTACACGACCATGGTGCGCACCAGCGACGAAGGCGGCCAGGGCATCAGCTGCCTGCTCGTTGACGCGGCGACGCCGGGCCTCTCGGCCGCGCCGCCCGAGCGGAAAATGGGTCTCACCGGGTCGACCACCGCGCAGCTGATGTTCGAAGACGCCACCGTCGACGCCGAGCGGCGGATCGGTGAGGAGGGCCAGGGACTGAAGATCGCGCTGTCGTCGCTCAGCTCCGGACGGCTGGGCATCGCCGCCTGCGCCGTCGGGCTCGCGCAGGCCGCGCTGGACGAGGCTCTGGAGTACGCGAAGGGCCGCACGCAGTTCGGGCGGCCGATCATCGAGTTCCAGGGCCTGGAGTTCCTGCTGGCCGACATGGCCGCCACCGTCGAGACGTCGCGCGCGATGTACCTCGACGCAGCCCGCCGCCGCGACCGCGGGCTGCCGTTCCAGCGGCAGGCGTCGATCGCGAAGCTCGTCGCGACCGACGGCGCGATGAAGGTGACCACCGACGCCGTGCAGGTCCTCGGCGGCGCCGGCTACACCAAGGACTTCCCGGTGGAGCGGTACATGCGGGAGGCGAAGGTGCCGCAGATCTTCGAGGGCACGAACCAGATCCAGCGCATGGTGATCGCGCGAGAACTCCGGAAGGGCTGACTCTCCGCGCCGAGCACATGATGCGAAAGCCACTTTCGCAACGTTGAAGGTTGCGAAAGTGGCTTTCACGTCATGCGAGTCCGGTCGCGGCCTGCCTCAGTACCCCTGCGGCCCGAACTGTTGCGGCGGACCACCCGGCGGCGGCTGTTGCGGCTGGTGCGGCCATCCGGCCTGAGGCGGATACGACTGCTGCGACGGCCCGGGCTGCCACTGAGGCCCAGGCTGTCCCGGCGGGTACTGCGGGACAGCCTGCGCGACGTGCGGCTGCGGAGATCCCTGCTGCTGGTATCCCTGCGGCTGGAATGCCTGCTGCTGCGGGAATCCCGGCCCCGCGTTCTGCCCGGCGGCGACGAGCTCACGCGCCTTGCGTCGCTTTCCGCGAATGAGCATCGTCGTGCCCAAGCCGGTCAGCGCGACGCCGACCCCGGCCATCCAGAGACCGTGATTCCGGAACGTCTCGGCCCGCGATTCGGCCGCGGCCTTCATCTCGGCGTAGGTGTCCTCGCCGGTGCTGCGGCCGTTCTTCGTGGTCTCGCAGATGTCCCCGGGCGACATGATCCTGCCGCCGCATTTGATGAGATTCGGATCCTCGCGCGAGAACAGCAAGGTGACGACCAAGAACCCGATCCCGACGACCAGGACGAAGACCCAGCGCTTCATGTGTTACACACCCTCCCCATATGTAACACATGAGAGCACAGGTCACTCGCCCCTGGCAAGAGCGAACTCAGCCCTCGCGGTAACGGCGCTCCTCGGTGACGCCGACCCCGGTCTCCTCGTCGAAGTGGTAGACCTCGCGGCCGCGCACGAACACCCGCATCGCCCGGTTCATCACGTCCAGCGGATCACCCGACCAGATGGCCACGTCGGCGTCGAGGCCCGGCTTCAGCGCGCCGACCTGGTCGTCGAGTCCCAGCATCGCGGCCGGGTTGACGGTCAGCGCCTTCAGCGCGGTCTCCGGGTCGAGGCCGTCCTTCACCGAAAGCGCGGCCTGGTAGACCAGGAAGTTGATCGGCACGACCGGGTGGTCCGTGGTGATCGCGATCCGCACACCGGCCCTGGCGAGGATGCCGGGCGCGCGCAGGGTGCGGTTGCGCAGCTCCACTTTGGACTTGGTGGTGAACAGCGGGCCGAGGATCACCGGCACGTCCCGCTCGGCGAGCAGGTCCGCGATCAGATGCCCTTCCGTGCCGTGGTTGATCACCAGTTTGTAGCCGAACTCGTCGGCCAGCCGGATCGCGGTGACCATGTCGTCGGCGCGGTGGACGTGCTGGTCCCAGTACAGCTCGCCGTCGAGGACCTTGGCCAGGGTCTCCTTGGTCAGGTCGACGTCGAACGGCTTGCCCTCACCGGCGGCGTGGTCGCGCTGGGCGGCGTAGTTGCGCGCGGCGGTGAACGCGTCGCGGATGGTCGACGCGACGCCGAGCCTGGTCGACGGCGTCTGCTTCTTCTCGCCGTACACCCGCTTCGGGTTCTCGCCGAGCGCGCTCTTCACGCTGACACCCTCGGCGAAGATCATGTCGAGCACGGTCCGGCCCCAGGTCTTGACGCCGATCGTCTGCCCGCCGATGGGGTTCCCCGAACCGGGTTTGATGACGACGCTGGTGACGCCGCCCGCGAGCGCGTCGTCGAAGCCGGGCTCGTACGGGTCGATGCCGTCGATCGCCCGGAACCGCGCGCCGTTGGGGTCGGTCATCTCGTTGGTGTCGTTGCCCGACCAGCCTTCGCCGTCCTCGTGGACGCCGAGGTGGGCGTGCGCATCGATGAACCCGGGCAGCACCCAGCTGCCCGCGGCGTCGATCAGTTCGGCGTCGTCAGGGACGTCGACGTCGGCATCCGTGCCGACCGCGACGATCTTTCCGTTCTCGATGAGGACCGTGCCACCGTCGATGGGTTCACCGTCGACCGGGACGACGTAACCACCGACGATGGCCTTGACCTGTGCTTTGTCAGACATACTTTGACACGCTAACGAACTGGGCCGCCCGTCCGCACGCGGGGCTTTTCGAAGTGGACGAGTTCGTAGTGCTCCTCGGGCGTCCGGTGCGTCTCGACGTAGCCGAGTTTCCGGTACATCCGCAGCGGACCGGCACTGCGCTCCCCGGTGAACAGCCGGAACACGATCACCGACGGCGGCATGGCCGCTTCGGCGGCGAGCAGCAACGAACTGCCGAGCCCGTGCCCCTGTCTGTCCGGGGCCACGATGAGCCTGCCGACGAGACCGGCGCCGCCGTCCACGACGATCCGGACACTCGCCACCAAGCGTCCGGATTCCCTGACGCCCCAGGCGAAACACGCGGGATCGCCCAGGGCCTCCTTGGTCTGTTCGAAGGTCTCCAGCAGCGGCGGGAGGTCGATGTTCTCGTGCGCCCGAGCCTCCGGGACGTACGCCGCGCGCTGCAGCGTGAGCACCTCACCCGCGTCCACGGGCCCGAGCCGGAGAGGCGGCGACGGTGATGCCATCAGCGCACCCGGATTCCCCAGCTCCCGGTCCACGAGGACGCGGGCTCCAGCTCGATCAGGTCGGTGCCGGTGTTGAGCGCGTCGGCGGGGCAGGTCATCGGCTCGATCGCCACCGCCCGGCCGCGGCCGACCAGGTCGTCCGGCGTGAACACCTGCGCCCAGTGGAAGTCCGGCCCGGCCCAGACCACCAGCTCCCGCTCCCCGTGCGAAAGGACGTAGTGGTGGTTGCCGTCCTCGGCGACGCTCAGCCCACCGAACGCCGTGTCGAGGTCGACGCCTTCGAGCAGCTTGCCGGACCGGAAGTCGTACTCGGTCCCTTCGACGTCCTGTTCCTCGGCGTACGGCATCTGCTCGTCGCCGAGGTACGGCCGGACCCGGCTCGCGGGCAGTGTCAGGGTCAGCTCGTCGGTGGGCGCGTCACCGACGCGGAAGTACGGGTGCGTGCCGAGCCCGACGCCGATCGGGCTCTCGCCCTCGTTGCGGATCTCGTGCGTGACGACCAGCTCGCGCGGCGAGATCTCGTAGGTGATCGTCGCGCGCAGCGGCACCGGCCAGCCCTCCTGCGCCGGGACGTCGACGGCCAGGGTGATCGACGACTCCGCGTGCTCCAGCAGCTCCCACTCCTCGTGCCGGGTCAGGCCGTGGATCGCGTTGCCGCGTGCCTCTTCGGTGATCGCGAGTTGCTGCTTCTCCCCCTGGTAAACCCACTGGCCGCCCTTGGTGCGGTTCGGCCAGGGCAGCAGCACCTGCCCGGCACCCTTCGGCGGCTTCTCGTCCTCGGCGAACGCCTCGACGTACGGCACCCCGCCGACCTCGAACGCGCGCAAGCCGGCACCGATCTCGGTGACGACGGCGCGCGCGTTGCCACGGGTGATCTCGAACTGTTCTCCGGTGGGATTGGCCATGCCGACGAGGTTACTGTGGGAACGCCACGCCCGGACGAAGGAGACCGCCGCGATGACCGTTCCCGGCTACCCCAGCACCGTCGGTCGCGTCCTGGAGCGGAGCGCGCGGGCCGGACTGGTGCACGTGCCGGTGAACTTCAACGCGCGCGGCGAAGAACTCGAGTACTTGCTCACGCAGTCCGAACCGGCCGCTGCCTTCGTCGACCCCGCGCTGGGGCCGAGCACGTGACTTCCGATCATACGTCCACTTCGGACATTCTCGGCTGGGCGCTGGACGAAACCGTCGTCGATGCTCACCCATCGCGCGCTGGTGCACGAATACTCGTCCTGCGTCGCCGCGCTCGACCTGAGCGACCGCGACGTGCCGCTGCACGCGCTGCCGCTGTACCGCTCGGCGCAGATGCACGTGTTCCTCATGCCGGGGCTGGCCGTCGGCGCGACGAACCATCTCGTCGAGGCGCCCGATCTCGGCGACATCCTCGCGCGGATCCCGCGCCAGGGCGTCACTTCCCTGTTCTTCCCGCCGACCGTCTGGGTGGGGCTGGCGAACCATCCCGGCCTCGCGGACGCGGATCTGCGCGGTCTCACCAAGGCGTACTACGGCGCGTCGATCATGCCGGTTCCGGTACTGCGGGGGCTGCGCTCGCGTTGCCGGGCGTCGGTTTCCACAACTGCTTCGGGCAGTCCGAGATCGGTCCACTTGCGACAGTCCTGCGCCCCGAAGAGCATGACGCGCGACCGGATTCCGGCAGTGACAAGCAGTTCCTTTCGTCGAGACGCGCGTGGTGGACGCCGAGCTGAACGACCTCCCGCCGGGCGAACTCGGGGAGGTCGTGTACCGCTCGCCCCAGCTGTGCACCGGTTATTGGGGCAAGCCCGAGGAGTCGGTGGAGGCGTTCGCCGGTGGCTGGTTCCACTCCGGCGACCTGGTGCGCCAGGACGAAGAGGGCTACCTGTTCGTCGTCGACCGGATCAAGGACGTCGTCAACACCGGCGGTGTGCTCGTCGCGTCACGCGAGATGGAGGACGCGCTGTACGCGCATCCCGCCGTCGCCGAGGTCGCCGTCGTCGGCCTGCCGCACGAACGCTGTATCGAGGCGATCGCCGCGGTGGTCGTGGCGAAGGAGACCGTCGAGGAAGCGGAGCTGATCGAGTTCGCCAAGAAGTCGCTGGCCGCGCACAAGGTGCCGAAGTCGGTGCATTTCGTCGGCGAACTGCCGAAGAACGCGTCCGGGAAACTGCTCAAACGCGAACTGCGGCAACAGTTCGGCGGTTCAGCGTCCGCGATCGGCGTCTAGCCCTTACGAGTCGTGATGTCCCCAATGCCACATTGGGGACATCTCCTCCCGCCAAACCGAGCTTACTAGACCGGTCGTCATAGTTTGAGCTACAGTCGGCCGCATGGTCCGCCGCACCGACACCCGGCAGCGCATGCTCGACTCCGCCGCCGAGCTCTTCCACCAGCAGGGTTACCACGCCACCGGTCTCAACCAGCTCGTCGCCGCCGTCGGCGCGCCCAAGGGATCGCTCTACTTCCACTTCCCCGGCGGCAAGGAGCAACTCGCCGCCGAGGCCATCCGCCAGTCCGCCGACCGGCTCTGCGACCAGCTGCGCACGATCGTCGCGGGCTCGCCCGACGTCGTCACCGGCATCGGGAACGTCATCGACGCGCTCGCGACTTCACTGGAGGAGTCGGATTTCCAGCGCGGTTGCCCGCTCGCGACGGTCGCGCTCGACGCGTCGGGCGACAGCGAGGAGATCCGCAAGGCCTGCGCCGACGGCTATACCTCCTGGCACACCCTCATCGCCGAAGCGCTGAACGAGCTGGACGCCGGAAAAGCAGACCACCTGGCCACCGTCGTCCTCGCCTCGATCGAGGGCGGGCTTCTGCTGGCCAAGACGTTGCACGACACCGCGCCGCTGCGCGCGATCGCCCCTCATCTGACCACCACGATCGAACGGGAGCTGTCCTGATGCGCGTCCACCATCTCAACTGCGGCACCATGCGGCCGATCGGCGGCAAACTCGTCGACGGCAAGCCCGGCCTCTTCCGCCGCGCGGAACTGATCTGCCACTGCCTTCTGCTGGAGACCGACACCGGGCTCGTGCTCATCGAGACCGGCGTCGGCACGCCGACCGTCACCCGGCCGATCGAATGGCTCGGCGCCGGGTTCGTCCGGCTGGTCCACCCCGACAGCGACGACGACCTCAGCGCCACCACGCAGATCCGCAAGCTCGGCTTCGACCCGGCCGACGTGCGCGACATCGTGCTCACCCACCTCGACCTCGATCACGCGGGCGGGCTCGTCGACTTCCCCGGGGCACGGGTCCACGTCCACGCCCGTGAGCTCCAGGCGCTGGAGAAGCCGATCGATCGCAAGGAGGCGAGCCGTTACCGGAAGGTCCAGTTCAGCCACGGCCCGATCTGGAAGTCCTACCGCGCCGACGGCGAGCCGTGGTTCGGTTTCGACGCCGTCCGCGAACTCGAAGGGGTCCCGGACGTGCTGATCATCCCCCTCGCCGGGCACACCCGCGGGCACGCCGGTATCGCGGTCGACACGGGCGACGGATGGCTCCTCAACGCCGGTGACGCCGTCTTCCACGGCGGCGAACTGGCGGAAAAGCCGCACATCCCGTTCGCACTCGGCTTCTTCGAGTCGTACATGCAGACGGAGAAAACGGCACGACTGGACAACCAGCGCCGGCTGCGCGAACTTGTCAGTAACAACGGTGACGAGGTGACGGTCTTCGCCGCGCACGACGCCACCGCATTCGAACGGCTCAGCCAGAGGAGCAGGCTATGAAGGTCCACCATCTGAACTGCGGCACGATGCGGGCGCCGGGAGGCAGGTTCCTCGACGGTCAGCCGGGCCTGCTGCGCCGCTCGGAGCTGGTGGCGCACTGCCTGCTGATCGAGACCGGTGACGGGCTCGTGCTGGTGGACACCGGGTTCGGCCGCAAGGGCGTCGCGAATCCCGGCGCGTGGCTCGGCACGCCGTTCACGCTGATGGTCGGCGCGAAGCCGGTCGAGGTGGAGACGGCGGCCCACCAGGTCGAGGCGCTCGGCCACAAGCCGGAGGACGTGCGGCACATCGTCTGCACCCACCTCGACGTCGACCACGCGGGCGGGCTCGCGGACTTCCCGAACGCCGTCGTGCACGTCCGCACCGCCGAGCACGACGCGGCGACGTCGCCCGCGAACGCGAGCGAGAAGTTCCGTTTCCGCGCCAACCAGTTCGCCCACCGTCCACTGTGGAGCACGTACGACGAGGCCGGGGACGAATGGTTCGGCTTCCAGGCCGTCCGCGAACTCAAGGGCCTGCCGCCGGAGATCTTGCTGGTGCCGCTCGCGGGACACACCAAGGGGCACACCGGGGTGGCCGTCGACACCGGCGACGGCTGGCTGCTGCACGCGGGCGACGCGTACTTCTTCCACGGTCAGATGGATCCGGTGAAGCCGCACTGCCCGCCGGGGATGACCGCGTTCCAGAACATGGTGCAGACGCTGCGCAAACCGCGCCTGGAGAACGTCGAGCGGCTGCGGGAGCTGAGCCGAGAACACGCCGACGAGGTCACCGTGTTCTCGGCCCACAGCCCGGTGGAATACCAGGCCCTCAAACGGGACTGACGCCCTCAGCCGACCGGCGGCTCGATGGGCTGCCGGTCCTCTTCGCTGTGCGTGGCCCGCATGACGAGCCAGTTGATCCCCCACAGCACGACACCGACGCCGAGCAGGATCGCGGCGACCTTGTAGTCGCGCGCGGGCCGCCCGGACAACGGGGTCACCAGGTAGAGGCAGAAGATCGCGGCCAGCACCGGGACGATCGTCGGCGCGCGGAAATGCTTGTGCGCCGACTTTTCCTTGCGCAGGAACAGCACCGCGACGTTGACGATGGCGAAGACGGCCAGCAGCAGCAACGCCGTCGTCCCGCCGAGCACGCTGATGTCCACAAAGGACACGAGGCCGATAGCGATGACGCTGGTGAACACGATCGCCACCCACGGGCTGCGACGGAACGGGTGCACGGTGCCCAGCTGCTTCGGGATGATCCGCTGGTTCGCCATGCCGTAGAGCAGACGGCTGGCCATCAGCATGTTGATCAGCGCCGAGTTGATGACCGCGAAGAGACCGATCGCGGAGAACACTTCGCGCGGGAAACCGGGCGCCCCGACGTCGAGCACCTTCAGCAGCGCGCTGCTCTTGGCCGCTTCCAGGTCGTCGGCGGGTACCAGCAGCGAAGAGGTCACGGAGACCAGGATGTAGATGGTCGCGGCGATGACCATGCCCCACAGCATCGCCTTCGGGAAGATCCGGATCGGGTCCTTGCACTCCTCGGCCATGTTGACCGAGTCCTCGAAACCGACCATCGCGAAGAACGCCAGCGACGTCGCCGAGGTGATCGCCACCAGCATCGTCTGGTTCTCGGTGTCGAACTCGACCAGCCGCGAGGCGTCCCCGTTGCCGTTGAGCACCGCCCACACGCCGACGCCGATGATGATCAGCAGGCCGCCGATCTCGATGCAGGTCAGCACCACGTTGGTCTTCACCGATTCGGAGACCCCGCGGAAGTTGATCAGCGCGAGGCCGATCACGAACAGGATCGCCACCAGCGGCATCGGCGCGGTGATGAACTCGGCGAGATAGGTGTCGCCGAAGGCCTTCGCCGCGGACGAGGCCGAGGTGATCCCCGAACACATCACCGCGAACGCCACCATGAAGGTGAGGAAGCGGATCTTGAACGCCTTGTGCGTGTAGAGCGCCGCACCCGCGGCCTGCGGGTACTTGCCGACCAGTTCCAGGTAGCTGAACGCGGTCATGATCGCGACCACGAAGGCGATCAGGAACGGCAGCCACAGCGCGCCGCCCACCCGTCCCGCCACTTGCCCGGTGAGCGCGTAGACGCCCGTCCCGATGATGTCCCCCACCACGAAGAACAGCAGGAGCTTGGAACCCATGACCCGTTTGAGGCTCGGCTGACCGGCTGGACCGGCCTGTTCCGTTGTCGTCGTGTCCGCCATGCGGCAAGAGTGTGCCGCATCACGTCTGTGGCCGACAGTCCGATTTGGTCAGTTCTTCGTCACGGGTTGACGATGGGCGATTCTGGGTATTCCGGTCAGTTCGCGTCGACCGCGGTCTTCACCAGCGGGACCATCATCTCCTGCGTCATCTTCGCCGGTCCGGTGTAGTTGACCAGTACCGGGACGTTGTCCACGAGTTCGGCGGCCGCCAGCGTCGCGGTCTTGTTCTCGTCGACGTAGTAGATGGCGCCCTCGCCGACACCGGCGACGTCCTTCGAGCCCGGCTTCGCCTTCTTCAGCGCCGTGACCATCTCGGCGGGCTTGATCTTGTTGCCCTCGAAGCGGGTCACGGCGAGAGCGCCGACCTGCTTGCCGGCAGCCGAGTAGACGCAGCTCTTGGCCTTGCCGCCGTTGGCGGCGTTGTCCTGGACCGGGCCCGGCGCGGACGTCACGCCCTGGACGTTGATCGCCTTCGACACGGCCTCGGCGGGCAGCAGCGCGCACGGCTCCTTCGACCCGGCACCGCCGGTGGGAGCGGCCGAAGAGCTCGGCGCGGCGGAGGAGGACGGAGCGGGAGCCTGGCTCGACGGCTTGGCCGCGTTGTCCGATTTCCCGTCCCCGGAAGAGCAGGCGGAAAGGGTCGCGATGACAGCGGCGAACAGGACGATCGCCCGTGAAATACGCATGGGCCCGACGATAGCCCCGGCGAATCAGTCCACCGGGGCCCGGTACCGCCAGAAGGACGGGATCAGCAGCGCGGCGCCGACGACCAGCACGATGACCAGCACCCCGCCGCCGGAAGCGGCGGCCGCGGTGCCGACTCCGGCGGCTGCCCAGCCGTGGGTGAGGTCGGCGATCCGCGGGCCGCCCGCGACGACGACGGTGAACACGCCCTGGAGTCGTCCGCGCATCTCGTCCGTGGTGGCGACTTGCAGGATCGACATCCGGTAGATCGCGCTGACCATGTCGGCGGCCCCGGCGAGCGCCATGAAGAAGACCGCGAGCCACAGCGAGTTCGCGAGCCCGAACCCGACGATGGCGGCGCCCCAGACACAGACCGAGACGATCACGCCGGCACCCTGTTTGCCGATCCTGGTCAGCCAGCCGGAGAAGAGGCCGATCAGCATCGCGCCCGCCGGGAGCGCGGCGTACAGCCAGCCCAGCGCCGGTCCGCCACCGGGCGGGTCGCCGAAGGTGCGCTCCGCCATCTCCGGGATCAGCGCCCGCGGCATGCCCGCGACCATCGCGATGATGTCGACGAGGAAGGACGCCAACAGGATCTTCTGCGTCGCCAGGTACTTGAAGCCGTCGATGATGTCGCGGATCCCGGCCCGCCGCGCGATCTCGCCGAGCGGCGGGATCGGGGGCAGTTTCCAGACCGCGATCAGGGTCAGGGTCAGCGCGACGACGTCGATCAGGTAGAGCGTCGAGAGGCCGAGGACAGGGATCAGCGAACCGGCGAGCAGCGGGCCGAAGACCGCGCCGAAGGTGGCCATCGTGCTGCTCAGCGCGGTCGCGGGCGCGATCAGGCTGTCCGGCACCAGCCGGGCGACGACGGCGCTGCGGGTCGGCATGTTGACCGCGAAGAACGCCTGGTTGACCGCGAGCAGGGCCAAGACGAGCCAGACGGAGCCGATGTTCACGAACGCCTGGAACCACAGGACCGCCGAAGTGACGGTGACGCCGACGTTGGTGATCAGCAGGAGTTTGCGGCGGTCGACGGCGTCCGCGATGGCGCCGCCCCAGAGGCCGAAGACGAGCAGCGGGATCAGGGCGACCAGGCCGGTCAGGCCGACGTACGCCGACGAACCGGTGAGGTCGAAGACCTGTTTGGGGACGGCGACGGCGGTGAGCTGGCTGCCGATGGCGGTGACCGCGGTGGACAGCCAGAGGCGGCGGAACGCGGGGATCTTGAGCGGCCGGGTGTCCACGACGATCGAGCCGAACAGCTTGCGGACACCTTTGCGCTGTTCAACCCCCACGTCATCACTCACAACCCGACAGCTTAGCCGCGCTAACTAACCAACCGCGCGCGATTTATGTCACCCGGTGGCGCGTGAAGGCCCCCTTCCCCGCGTCAGACGTGACGAAGGGCCCCTTCACCACATGAGATGCGGCGAAAGTCCCCTTCAGCCCCCACCTACGCGACGGGCGCGGTGGTCACCCGACGCTGTCGCGCCACAGTCTCCGTGACCCGACGCGTCTCCCGGAAGCGCGTCAGCGCGACGGGAGACTTCACCGCCGCGCGCCCTCTTTTGGGCCGAAGGCCCACGAAAACGCGATGAAGGGGCGCCCTCCGCTCCCAACGCGAGTTGGGTACGGCCCGGCGCCCCTTCGGCGCGCTTTTCGTAAGCGCGCTGGCTAAAAATTACGGCGCGACGCGCTCCACCTGCCAGCCGTCATCGGTGCGGACGTAGCGGAGCCTGTCGTGCATGCGGTCCTCGCGGCCCTGCCAGAACTCGACGACGTCCGGCCGGATGCGCCAGCCGCCCCAGTGCGGCGGGAACGGGATGTTCTCGACGTCGGCGAAGCGGCGCTCGATGCCGTGAAGCGCGGTCTCGAGGGCGCGGCGGCCGTCGACGACACGGGACTGCGGCGAGGCCCAGGCCCCGAGCTGCGATCCTCGCGGCCGGGAGGCCCAGTACTCGGCGGTCTCGGCGACGTTGACCTTCTCCACCTCGCCGCGCACGTGGACCTGGCGTTGCAGGGCGTACCACGGGAAGGTGATCGACGCGTAGCGCGTCGCGGTGAGGTCGTGGCTCTTGGTCGACGTGTAGTTCGTGTAGAACACGACGCCGCGTTCGTCGAGGCCCTTGCACAGGACGGTCCGGGAGGACGGCCTGCCCTCCGGATCCGCCGTGGCGAGCACCATCGCGTTCGGTTCGGCGACCCCGGCGGAGACGGCCTGGTTCAACCAGTCCTGCAGCTGGGCGGTCCAGGTCTCCGCCAGCGCGGACTCGTCGAAGGCGGCCCCTTCGTAGGCCACCCGCATCCCGGGCAGGCGAACGACGGCGTCGCCGTTGTCGGCAGCGCCTTCCTTGATCTCCGGCATCATCCGCCAAACCTCCGTACCCGGTCGGGGCCCTAATTTCGGCTTTGCCGCCGACGGTATTGCCTAGAAGGCGGCGGCGAAACCCACTGAACGGTGACACCCGCCACCCCCTGCCGATCATCTGTGTGTAACCGCTGGACCGCAAGCCGTTACCTCCCGGTTACCTGCCGGGCCCTGATCGATACAGGGCGAGGCGTCCGCCCGCCGGGTCCGGTCGCCGCTTTGTTCCGAATCGCCCCGGCGCCCCGCGGAATCGCACTCACCACCGAGAGGCCGGACCCGCCCGCCGATACCCGGCGCGGGAATTGCCTGGACAGACCCGGTCCGCACAGATCGACAAGGAATCGCCCGTCGACCGGAACCCTTCGCTTTCCTCTTTTCTTCGCCGACCATTCCGGCGACCGAGAACAATTCTTTCGACCATTCACGCCCGGCTCCGCGAGGATGCCCGGCGGAGCGTCCCGTTAATTCTGTCGATTGACAGAAATTACCCGGCGGGGAAACCTCCGCGACACATCCGGGCGAGATGTGTCAGAAGGCCGGTCCCGGGACGGCAATTCGTCCCGAAACCGGCCTTCCCGTCTCACGCCCGGCTTGTCAGTTCGTGACAGTGAACTCCGCGCGGACAATCCAGCCCCAGCAGTCGTACGACGCCGTGTACCGGCCCGGCACCGTCCCCACTGGACCGTCGCCCCGGAGCGCGACACCGATGCCGCCGGTGCCGCCGTCACCCACCACCCGCAAGGGAATCGGCGCGGCGAGACCGTCCGCGGTGAGCGTCGCCGCGAGCTCGCCCGCACCCGACGGGCGCAGGCAATAGATGTCCGCGGTGACCGTCCCACCTGCGACGACGGTGTTCGGGCTCAAGACCAGACTGGACGGTCTGGTCGCGTTCGCCTGCCCCGCTCCGGCCAAGGTGGACACGATCGCCGCCCCCGCGACGCACAACGCGGCCGCACGAAATTTCATCCTCTGCTCCCTCCCGGAAGACGGGCGAAGTTTTCACCCGCCACCCGATGGACGTACGCCGCCCAGGCCAGGGTTGTCCACCTGCCGAGACTCTGCACCTTGGGGCGAACGGCCGGATTTAGCAGAATGTGACAGCAAATCAGGCAAGAGCCGACGATCACACTAGGTAGACCTTGCGCCACTCGATAGGATCGCCGCCGAGAGCAACGGGGTGATCACCTCTATCCAGAGTGTTCAGAGGTTTTGGATGGGACAGCCGGGTGTGCGGCTGATCCGTCCGCTATTGCCGGCCGGGCTTCCGCGAGGAGCTCGACACCGGTCGATCAGTCCTGCGCTCGACCCGCCGGAACTTTCCACGCCCGAGTTACTCCCCTTCCCCAGGAGTGCGTTGTGATTTCCCGTTCCCGTCGTCTCATGACGGCGTTGTTGTGCGCCATTTCGCTCGCAGGCGTGACCGCCCTTTCGGCCTGTTCCGACAGCACGGCCGCCTCCGGCACCAAGGTCACCATCGGTTACAGCGCCTGGCCGGGCTGGTTCCCGTGGGCGGTGGCCCAGGAGAAGGGCCTCTTCGAGAAGAACGGCGTGACCGTCGACCTGAAGTGGTTCGACAGCTACACCGAGAGCATCAACGCACTCTCCTCCGGCGCGATCGACGCCAACAGCCAGACCCTGAACGACACCCTCGCGTCGGTCAGCGGTGGCGCGAAGCTGTCGGTCGTCCTGGTCAACGACAACTCGACCGGCAACGACAAGATCATCGCCCGCCAGGGGATCGCCGACGTCGCCGGCCTCAAGGGCAAGAAGATCGCCGTCGAGCAGGGCACCGTCGACCACTACCTCCTGCTGCTCGCGCTGCAAGAGGCGAAGCTGACCGAAAAGGACGTCGAGCTGGTCCCGCTGCTGACCGACGCCGCCGCGGCAGCCTTCGTCGGCGAGCAGGTCGACGCCGTCGCCGCCTTCGCCCCCTTCACCACGAAGGCGCTCGAACGCCCCGGCAGCCGCGCGATCGCGACGTCCGCCGAGTTCCCCGGTGCCATCCCGGACCACCTGGTCGTCTCCGAGCAGATGTCGAAGGAGCGCAAGAAGGAGGTCCAGGCGCTGGTGAACACCTGGTTCGAGACGATCGACTGGATCAAGCAGAACCGGGAAGAGGCCGTGAAGATCATGGCCAAACGCGGCGCCGTGTCCATCGACGAGTACAAGACCTACGACGCGGGCACCACGATCTTCACCAAGCAGCAGAACCTCGACGCCTTCACCCCCGGCGTCACACCCGCCCACCTCAACTTCCAGGCGGGCAAGATCGTCGACTTCATCCTTTCCAACGGTCTCGCCCAGAACCGGCCCAACTTCGACGCGCTGTTCGACGACCAGTACGTCAAGGCGGTGAAGTGAGCACCACGGACGCGGCGAAGCAGGCCTCTCAGCGGACGGACGCCGCTGACGAGGCCGAAGCGCGGCGTCTCGACGACGAGCAGCGGCTCGCCGAAGCACAGGAGGACAGCCGGAAGGGCGGCGCGCGGCCGGACTGGTCGCCGCTGCCCCGCCGGGCGGGTCTCAAGCCGAACGCGTCCCCGCTGTTCTCGCTCCGGACACCGATCCCCGCCGGCTGGCGGTGGACGCTGGCGGTGGCCTCGTTCGCGATCCCGCTGCTGATCTGGGTGACGCTGAACGCGCTGGGCACCATCAAGCCCCTGTTCCTGCCGACACCGGTCGCGGTGTTCGACGCGCTGCTGGAGATGATCAAGTCCGGCGAACTGTTCAGCGACCTCTGGGCCACCACCCAGCGGGTGCTGCTCGGCTTCGGGCTCGCGGTCCTCGTCTCGATCCCGCTCGGCATCGTGATGGGGACGTTCAACGCGGGACTGGCGCTGTTCGAACCGGTCATCGCGATGCTGCGCTACCTGCCGGCGAGCGCGTTCATCCCGCTGCTGATGATCTGGCTCGGCCTCGGCGAACCGTCGAAGGTCGCGGTCCTGTTCCTCGGCACGGTCTTCTTCAACACGCTGATGACCGCCGACGCCGTGCGCGGGGTGCCGCGTTCGCTGATCGACGTGTCGTACACGCTCGGCGCGCGGCGCGGTGAGGTGCTGCGCAAGGTGATCGTCCCGCACGCGCTGCCCGGCATGATCGACGCGACCCGCGTCAACGCCGCGGCCGCGTGGAACTTCGTGGTGGTCGCCGAACTGATCAACGCCACCGCCGGGCTCGGCCTGCGGATCATGCGGGCGCAGCGGTTCACCCAGACCGACCGGATCTTCGCGCTGCTGATCGTGATCGGCCTGCTCGGACTGGTCATCGACATCGCGCTGCGGCTCCTGCGGGCTCACGTCGGGAAGTGGGCGGCATGACGCTCCAGCTGAAAGCCGTCGCCAAGGACTACACCGTCCGCGGCAAGACCACCCGCGCGCTCGACGGGATCGACCTCGAGATCGCGCGTGGCGACTTCGTCTGCGTGGTCGGCGCGAGCGGGTCCGGAAAGTCGACCCTGCTCTCGCTGATCGCCGGGCTGACCGAACCGTCCGAAGGTCTCATCACCCTCGACGGCGACGCCGTGACCGGGCCGGGCCCGGAGCGCGGCCTGGTGTTCCAGCACGGCGCGCTCTACCCGTGGCGCACGGTGGAGAGCAATGTCGCGTTCGGACTGGAACTGCTCAGCCTCGACAAGGCGGAACGCACGCGCCGCGTCGACTGGTATCTCGAAGAGACCGGCCTCGCGCAGCTGCGGAAGTCGTTGCCCAAACAGCTTTCCGGCGGGCAGAAGCAGCGGGTCGCGATCGCGCGGGCGCTGGCTGGCGAGCCGGACGTGCTGCTGCTGGACGAACCTTTCGGCGCGCTGGACGTCCAGACCAAGGAGGACATGCAGGTCCTGATCCGCCGGATCTGGACCGACACCGGCACCACGGTGCTGATGGTGACCCACGACGTCGAAGAGGCCGTCTTCCTCGGAAGGCGGGTCGTGGTGCTGGCCTCGGATCCGGGCCGGGTGGCCGCCGACATCGCGGTCGACCTGCCCGAAGACCGCGAGCTCGCGGTCAAACGCGCGCCGGAGTTCGTCGCGCTGCGCGCGTCCATCGAAGATCTCGTCCGGGAACAGCACCGCGGACATCTCGGGCGGAGCCGAGAAGAAAGGTGACCATGAGGCACGGGAAGACCCGGCCGGAACGCACCCCGCGTTCCGGGTTGCTCGGCAGACTCGGCATCCGGGGCAAGCTCAACCTGCTCCTGATGTTGCCGCTGACCGCCGTGGTCCTGGTGTCGGTGCCTTACGTCGCCGGTGAAGTCGACGACGCCCGGTCCGCCCGCACCACCGCCGACGTCGCGTCACAGGCCCGCGCCCTCGGCACGCTGGCGTGGGAACTGCAACGGGAACGGCTGCTGACGGCGCACTACATCGCGTCTTCGTCGGCGAGCAGTTCGGCGATGCTGAAGCAGCAGGGCGTCGTCGCGGACACGGTGAACCAGGTTCGCGCGCAGCTGCCGTC
This sequence comes from Amycolatopsis azurea DSM 43854, assembly GCF_001995215.1. GTDB lineage: Bacteria > Actinomycetota > Actinomycetes > Mycobacteriales > Pseudonocardiaceae > Amycolatopsis > Amycolatopsis azurea. The sequence goes on along the minus strand of NZ_MUXN01000001.1, from coordinate 438,845 downwards.
CGACGCGCCGGAGGAACTCGCGGCGGCGCTGGTACGGATCGGGTCGCTGAACGAGATCCGGGAGAACGCGCTCCGGCGCGCCGCCTCGCTCGACAGCGTGGCGCGGACCTATCACGCGGTGATCGACTCGGTCATCAACTCGCTCCGCCTGGTCCCGCAGCAGACCAGTGACGCGGAGGGCACCCGGCAGCTGACCGCGCTCGACGCGCTGCTGCGCGCGAACGAGGAGAACTCGTTGCGCGGTATGGCGTTGATCATCGTGCTGGTCACTCCCGACTCAGGTGAGCCGGTGCTGGCAGATGCCAAGCAGCAGTCGTCGCTGTTCCTCGAACGGTTCGTGCAGCAGGCCGACGTCACCCAGGCCACGCAGGTCGTCGCGGTCGAGCAGGGCGAGACGGGCCGCCGGGTCGACTCGCTGGAAGGCAAGATCGCGGAAGCTCGCGGCCCTCAGGCCGTGCAGAACCTGCTGCCGGACATCCTCGGCGCCGTCGACGCCCAGTCGAATCAGCGACGGCTGGCCCAGGACGCGGTCACCACCGGCATCACCGACGCCGCGACCGCGCGTGCGGACGCCGCGCAGAACCTGGCGTGGACGATCGGTATCGGCGCCGGTGTACTGTTCCTGCTGGTCGGTGGTCTCGCGATCGCGGTCAGCCGGTCGATCGCGGATCCGCTGCGGAAGCTGACCAAGGCGGCGACGTCGGTCGCGGACCTCGCCAGCACCGAACTGGTGCGCGTCACCGACACCGAGCAGGCCGAAGAACTCGCGCCGCGCCTGGCCACCATCGACGTGTCCTCCCAGGACGAACTCGGCAAGCTGGCCGAGGCGTTCAACCGGGTCCAGTCCACCGCGGCCGAACTGGTGGAACGGCAGGCCGTCACGCGGCGCAACGTCGGCCTCATGTTCGCCAACGTCGCGAAGCGGACGCAGAACCTGGTCGGCAGGCAGCTGGCGCTGGTCGACGAACTGGAGCGCAACGAACAGGACGTCGCCCTGCTGGCGAGCCTCTACCGGCTCGACCACCTCTCCACCCGTCTGCGCCGGAACGCGGACAACCTGCTCGTCGTTTCGGGAAACCGCGACGAGGCAAGGATTTCCGGGCCGATCGAGCTGTCGACGGCGCTGCGTTCGGCGCTCGCGGAGATCGAGGACTACCAGCGGGTGCGGCTCGGTTCGATGGGCGACCTCCTGCTGTCGTCGCCGTTCGGTTCGGATCTGGTGCTGATCTTCGCGGAGCTGCTGGAGAACGCGACGTCGTTCTCCCCGCCCGAGTCCTTTGTGGACGTCGGCACGAAGATCCTGCCCGACGGCTCCTGCCTGATCGTCATCGTGGACCAGGGCATCGGCATGACCGGCGAAAAGCTCGCCGAGGAGAACCGGCGGCTGGTCGAGCGCGAACGGCTCGAACTCGCGCCGACCAGTGTGCTCGGGCTGTTCGTGGTCGGACGGCTCGCGCGGCGGCACGGGCTCAAGGTCGAGCTGACCGAGACCGAACCCGGCGCGGGCATCACCGCGCGGATCACCGTCCCGTCGGATCTGCTGACCTACCGGGCGCCCGTGCCGAAGTCCGTCCCGGCGCCGCCGGCGTGGCCGACCGCGGAACCGGGCGACGAACCCGAGCCACAGCCGCGATCGCCGCGGCCGCAACCACAGCCGCAGCCCGGGAAGCCGGCCGAGGCGGCCGGACACGAGCCGCCGACACTGGCGATCGCCGGGATGATCCCGCGCGACGGTCTGCCTCCCCGGGACTTCCGCTGGTTCCGCAAGACCGACGGGGAGATCCCGGAGCCGATGCCGATGCCGGAACCCACGCCGCCCGTGCCCTCGCTCACGCCGGTGCCCGCCTACGAAGCCCCCAAGCCGACGCTGACCGCCGATTCCGGGGAGACCCGCGGCGGGCTTCGGCGGCGGGTCAAGGGCGCGCAGCTTCCCGGTGCCCCCGACGCGCCGTCGCGACAGAAGTCCAGGCATGATCCAGAAGCGGCCAAAGCGGCCTTCGACGGGTTCGAGGCCGGACTCGCGAAGGCCACGACGTCTTCTCCCCGGGAAGCCGTACCGCCGCAAGCACCTCCGCCCCCGGTGAGCCCGCCGGCGGGCAACCCGATGCCCATGCCGATGCCGACCCCGACACCGGTGCCCGCCGCCTCGCGCGGCGGTCTCACCCGGCGGGTCCCCGGCGCCCAGCTGGCGCCGGGGCTGGCGAAAGGACCGGCCGCGCGGCACCAGACCGCGCGGGCGGCCCTGAACACCACCAAGCCCAAGGGCATGCGTGACCCCGAGGCCGAGCGTGCCGCGTTCGACGCCTTCAGTGACGGGTTGGAGAAAGCCGTCAACCCGGAGATGGAACAGAGAGAGAAGAGCAAGAGATGACGACCGGAGTCAGCGTCGAAGCCCGGAACTTCAACTGGTTGGTGACGCGCTTCGCACAGAACACGGCGAGCGCGATGGGCGCGATCGCCGTCTCGGCCGACGGCCTGCTGATCGCGATGTCGTCCGAACTGGAACGCGCCAACGCCGACCGGCTGGCCGCGATCTGCTCGGCGATGCTCGGTCTGGCGCACGGCGTCTCCGAGAGCCACCCGCTCGGGTCGCCCGACAAGATCATCATCGAGCTGGAGCAGGGCTACCTGCTGGTCTGCACGATCAGCATCGGTTGTTCGCTCGGCGTGCTCGCCACCAAGCAGGCAAGCCTCGGCACGATCGCCTACGAGATGGCGATGTTCGCCAATCGGGCCACCGAGGTGCTCACCCCCGCGCTGATCGAGGAACTCAAGAAGAGCGTCGGCAGCTGAACTGACGAGGGGAAAAGGGAATGAGCGACGATCAGGTACCACAGCCAAGAGGCGCCGAACAGGGCATCTCACCGCTGCGCCCGTATCTGCTCACCGCCGGCCGCGCGCAGCCGGTGGACGGCACGCTCGAAATCGAGGCACAGGTGCTCACGAGCAGGCTCGGCGCCGCGTCACAAGCGAGGCTGACCTTCGAACGACGGGAGATCGTTTCCCTTTGCCGGGAAACGAAATCAGTCGCCGAAGTCGCGGCGATGCTCGGCCTGCACATCGGCGTGGCCAGGGTGCTCGTGGCGGATCTGGCCGCGCTCGGTTACGTCGTGCTGCGTCGCCCTGCCGGAGCCTTCACCCAGGACCTCGGCATGATCGAAAGGGTCATTCGTGGACTCGAAGCAATTCGCTGAACCGGTGTCGGCCAGGCCGCCGACACCGGTCAAGATCGTCATCGCCGGCGGGTTCGGGGTCGGCAAGACGACCACCGTCGGCGCGATCTCGGAGATCAAACCGCTGACCACCGAGGCCGCCATGACCTCGGCGGGCGCGGCCGTCGACGGAACGGGCGGGGAGGTGCCGTCGAAGACCACCACCACGGTGGCGCTGGACTTCGGCTGCATCACCATCGACGAAGAGGTGAAGCTGTACCTCTTCGGCACGCCCGGGCAGGACCGGTTCGGGTTCATGTGGCACGACCTCGTGCTGGGCGCGCTGGGCGCGCTCGTCATCGTCGACACCCGGCGGCTCGACGACTGCTATCCGGCGGTCGACTACTTCGAGAAGGCCGGGCTGCCGTTCGTGGTCGGGGTGAACGTCTTCGACGGCTCCCTCAAGCACGATCTCGAGGACGTGCGCTGGGCGCTCGCGGTGAGCGAGGACGTCCCGCTGATCACGTTCGACGCGCGGCAGCGGCTTTCGGTGCGGGACGCGCTGCTCGCGGTGCTGCACAACACCTTCCGGCGGGCGTCCGCCGCCTCCTGACGCGTTTCGTCCTCTGGATGCGGTACTTGCGTGTGCAAGGAACGCGTTCAGAGGACGAAACGCGGAGCGTCAGGCGGGGCGGGTGATCGCGGCGAGCATCAGGGCCCGGAGTTCGGCGGCGACGTCGGCGACCGGCAACGGCGGCGTATGCGCCTGCCACTCGCGCAGCAGCCCGGTCGCCGCGCCGACGAGCGCGATCGCCGTCAGGTGGTAGTCGCGGTCCGGCGCCACCCCGTGCGCGGCGGCGTGCCGGGCCTCGGCTTCGATGAACGCGGCCCACCGGTCGACCCATTCCTGGTGCTGCGCCTCCAAAGCGGCGCTGACGCCGACCGCCTCGACGTAGTTCAGCCGCGGCATCCGCGGATCCGAGGTCACCGTGCCGACGAAGACGTCCAGCAGCGTCCCGATCCGGGTGACCGCGTCGGCGTCCCCCAGCCGTTCCAGCGTGCCGGTGACGTGCTCCAGCGCGAGCGCGTTGATGCGCTCGTGCAGGGTCAGCAGCACCTTCTCCTTGCTCTCGAACTCCTCGTAGAAGTTTCGAGTGGAGACGCCGGCGCGGGTACACAACTCGGTGATCTTCGCCTGCCGGTAGCCCGTCGAGGTGAACAGGTCCAGGGCCGCCATGAGCAGGCGTTCACGCCGTTCGGCGCGCCGCTGCTCCGGTGCGACCCCGCCGTACGTGCGGGCCACTCGTCCTCCCCCGATTCGGTAACAGGGATTGCCAGATGCTACCAACACCGCCTACATTGCGAAAATCTCGATTACCAAACTGGAGGCAACGGTGCTTCGGACAGTTCTGGTCTCAGCCCTCGCAGCCACCCTGATCGGCGCGCCCGCCGCGCAAGCCGCGCCGAGCGCGCCCGGGGACCTGGTCGACTACAAACCGGTCATCGCCACCGCCCCGGCGAAGGCCTGGAAACTCAACTACCGCTCCACATCCGCCACCGGGAAGCCGAACACGGTGTCGGGCATCCTGCTGGTCCCGCCCACCCCGTGGACGAAAGGCCCGCGCCCGCTGGTCAGCTACGCCGTCGGCACCCACGGCCTCGGCGACCGCTGCGCGCCGTCGACCCGGCTGACGAACGGGTCCGAGAACGAAGTCCTCCTGATGAGCCAAGCGCTTTCGCGTGGCTGGGCGGTCGTCGTGACCGACTACGAAGGCCTCGGCACTCCGGGCACGCACACCTACGCCGTCGGCCAGTCGGAAGGCCGGGCCGTCCTCGACGCCGCCCGCGCCGCCTCCCGGGTTCCCGAAGCCGGGCTGTCGAAGAGCGGTCCGGTGGGCGTTTTCGGCTACTCACAAGGAGGTCAGGCCGCGGCGTTCGCCGGCGAACTGCAACCGTCCTACGCTCCCGACGTCAACCTGGTCGGCGTCGCGGAAGGCGGCGTCCCGGCGGATCTGAACGCGGTCCTGAAGTTCAACGACGGCGGACCGGCGTTCGGTCTCGTGCTCGGCGCCGCTGTCGGCTACGCGACCGCGTACCCGGAACTGCCTTTCAACGACGTGCTCAACGCGAAGGGCGAGAATGCCGTCGCGAAGGTCAAGGAAGCGTGCGTGGTCGAACTCGGCGCGGCCGCGCCTTTCGCCCGGCTCAACGACTTCACGACCGTGCCGAACGTTTCGTCGGACCCGCGCTGGCAGGCCCGGCTGGGCGAGAACCTGGCGGGCAAGACCAAACCTGGCGCGCCGGTCTACCTGTACCACGCTTCGCTCGACGAACTGATCCCGCTGTCGGTCGGCAAGGGCCTGCGCGACCGCTACCGCGCCCTCGGCGCCGACGTCACCTGGCAGGAATTCCCGCTGCTGGAACACATCGGCGGCGTCTCGGCGGGCGGCCCGGTCGCGATGACCTGGCTGGGCACCAAGTTCTGACGGGGAGTCGGTCCGTGAAGGCCTCCTTGAGGGACTCTGGGTCCCTCAAGGAGGCCTTCACGGACTTTCGAGGACGGATTGGCGCGCAGGTTGCCGTCGCCGCAGACCCAGCCGGTGGACGGCAAGGGCCCGAGATCGGTTTCGGCGAGTATCAGCTCCCGCGGGGTACTGAAAGCCACCAGCCCGTCCTCCAGCAGGAGGATCCGGCCGTGAGAATCGATCTCCTCCGATGTTTCGCACAGCACCCGCTCGCGCGAATCGGCGTAGATGGCGCGCAGTGCCTTGTCCTGCGCGAAGACGACTGCCCCCGAGACGTCGAGCGCGGCCCGCGCGGGGAAGCTCCTCGAAAGCACGGGCCCGTCGATGGTCGAACCGTCCGCGTTCAGCTCGCGAAACCGCAGCGGCCCTACCGGATTCCCGCTCTCGACACACCTGATGGCACCGTCCGGACCGACGAGCAATGGCCCCTCGCTGTCCCAGCGGACGACCTCGATCCCCGATTCGTCGTAGCGCGCCGTCCCGAGCAGGCCGAAACCCCTGTCTCCGGCCAGGAACTCGCCCGGCCCCGCGATCGCGGCGTACTGACCGCCCGCCACCGGTATCCGGTGAACCAGACGGCCGGAGTACCGGTCGAGCAGGTAGGACAGCGACTGCCCGGTGCTCACGTCGAAGAATCCGGTCATGATCCGGTGGCCCGCCACCAACAGCGGATCATGCCTCGACGGCTCGAACTCGAAGGGCATGGCGGGCTCGAAAGGCATGAAGTCCTCTTCCATGCCCGGCGGTCCCCGGTAGCCCAGCGGTTCGGTCGGGATCCGCGTCGACCAGGCAACGGCTCCCGAATGGTCCCGAACGTCGACGCGAATATCGTGATGCCGTGGCGGCGCCGTCGTCCAGGTGGTGCAGAACCCTTCTCGCAGCAGGGTGAACGCCCCCGGCACCTCGTCCGGCCCATGCTCCATCGGGATCCCGGATTCGGCCTCGCCCGCGCCGGTGACGCCGAGGAGGGCGTCGCCGTCGATCAGGAACACCGTGCCCGACTCGGAGACGCGTAGGTGCTTCCTATGGGCAGTCCGGTACAGGGGCCCCTGCCTGTCGCCGTCGAATTCGCGCGACCAGAGCACCTTCCCCGCCAGGTCGACGGCCAAGAGCATCCGGCGTCGCTCCAACGGTTCCCCATAGGTAGAGAGCACATACAACGGCCCCGCCGCCGTGTGGGCGACGACGCTCAGCGGGTAACCAGGCAGGGAAATCCGCAGCGCACCCACAACTCCCCCAAGTCCGTGAAGGCCTCCTTCACTACCTTCAGGGTAGCGAAGGAGGCCTTCACGGACTTTCGAACACTTTGAGCGCGGTCACGGCATCGGGCGCCAGCGACGTCGTGAGTGTCCCACCTGCCGCCAGTGACGTGCGGGACCACCACTCGCCGGAGGCTTCAGGGACCGAAGGGCCGCCGACGACCAGATCGGTCGCCAACACCCGCCGCCCGGCCAGATGCGCGAGGCTGGAGTCCAAAGTGGAATCCCCGATCTCCAGCGTCTGCCGCAACACCGGGACTTCGCCTCGCGTCACGTGCTGCGTGGTCACCAGAGACCCGGGCCGCTCGCCCGCCCGGCCGAGTACGAGCACCTCCCGCGTGTGCAGAAAGGCGTCCTCCGCCAAAGCGGCCCGAAGCACGGCAGAGTGCCGGGCCCGGGCGGTCACGACGGTCGGCTCCGGCAGGTACTCCAGCGAGCCACCTCCAGCCACCTCGACGTCCACAATGGACGAACTGCCCTCGCCGTGCAACCCGGGGAGCGCGATGGTCGCCGCGACCCCGGAAAGGCGTAGCGAAGCACCGGGGCCGACGCGGATGGTCAGCTTCAGCTCGTCGCCGCCCAAGGGTGACGTCGCCGAGTTGACCAGGTGCACCACCGCCGTCGCACCGGTGCCCCGCTTGGGGAGCAGCGTGAGCGGCGCCATCGAGCGCAGCTCACGCAGAACGGTCCGGCCGCCCTCGAAGCAGGCGGTCAGCCGCGCGTGCGCCTTCACCCCGCGGTGACCGGGAGCAGTGAGCGGACCCAGTCCGCGACCGCGGGCGCGTTCGGGGTGTCCACAAGGGACTGCGTGATCACCGGAAGCTCGCCGCGCATCCGGTGCGCGTCCGAGGTCATCACGTCCATGTCCGCATTGACCAGGTGCGCGATGTCGATCTTGTTGATCACCAGCAGATCCGCCGTCGTCACACCCGGCCCGCCCTTGCGCGGCACCTTGTCACCGCCCGCGACGTCGACCACGAAGACCTGGCTGTCGGCGAGCCCCCGGCTGAACACCGCGGTGAGGTTGTCCCCGCCACTTTCGATGATCACCAGGTCCAGCCCGGGGAACCGGTCCTCAAGCCGTTCGACCGCGTCGAGGTTCGCGGTGATGTCGTCGCGGATCGCGGTGTGCGGGCACGCGCCGGTCTGCACGGCCTCGATCCGCTCCGGGTCGAGCACCCCGGCCTTGCGCAGGAAGTCGGCGTCCTCGGTGGTGTAGATGTCGTTGGTGACGACGGCGAGGTTCACCTCGTCGCCCAGCGCCCGGCAGAGCGCCGCGGTGAGCGCGGTCTTCCCGCTGCCCACCGGTCCGCCGATGCCGATCCGGTACGCGCGACCCGTGGTCGGCGCCTGGTCGTAATGATCGGGTTCGGCGGCGGTCGGGTCGAAGTTGACCGGGTGGACGTGACCATGTCCGTGACCGTGCTCAACTGGCAAAGAGACGCACCTCTTCCTTGTGGTGCCGGGCGTGTGCCTCGGCGAACAGATCGAGCGCCGGAGATCCCGGCGCCGGGAGTTCCGCCGGGTCGTCCCCCGCGACCTCGGCCGCGCGCAGGGAAACCTCCCGGACTTCTTCCGCGAGACGGGCCACGACGCCGTTGACGGCGAACGGGTCGAGCCCGAGCAGCCGCACCGCCGCGCTCGCCGGACCGCTGATCGCCAGGTACGCGACAGCCATCGCCGCGTCGAAGGGCACCCCGATCAGCGCGCCGACGATCACCGGATGATGCGGGCGCGGGGTTTCCTTCAGCAGACCGGAAAGCATCGGCGACGGCCACGCCGCCTTGCCCGCCCTCGCCGTCCCCCGCCCTTGCGCGCGGGACGCCTCCCGCTGCGCGAGCGACGGTGTCCTGGCGTCGAGTTCGAGGTCGAGCCGCCGCCAGTGTCCATTTCGGACTCCCCGCGCGGCCGCGTGCGCGGACGCCGCGGCGAACACCGCTGCCAGCGCACCCGCCGTCCGCAGACGTCCGGAGAGGAACCCCGGCAGATCGCGTTCGTGGGTGATCAGCTTCCGGGTGACGGCCTCTTCGAGCCCGCCCGAATGGACGTGCCCGCCCCCGGGGAACCTGGAGTCGGCCAAGATGACCGCGGAAAGATCCATCAGAACAAGAAGTACCGTTGCGCCATGGGCAGTTCGGTCACCGGGCGAGGCTCGATCAGCTCACCGTCGACGTGCACGGCGAAACTGTCCGGCTCCACCCGGATGTCCGGCGTGGCGTCGTTGAGCACCATGTCGGCCTTGCCGCGGGAGCGGGTGTTCGCGATCGGCACGAGCTCACGCGCGATGCCGAACCGTTCCGCCACCCCGTTCTCGATGGCTTCCGGTGCGACGAAGTGGAAGCTGCTCGCGGCCGCGACCGCCGGGTCGGCGCCGAACATCGGCCGCGCCAGCACCGGCTGCGGCGTCGGGATGGACGCGTTCGCGTCGCCCATCGCCGCCCACGCGGGGAAGCCGCCCTTGAGCACGACATGCGGCCGGACACCGAAGAACTTCGGTTCCCACAGCACGAGATCCGCGAGTTTCCCGACCTCCACCGAGCCGATCTCGCGGTCCATCCCGTGCGCGATCGCCGGGTTGATGGTGTATTTGGCGACATAGCGACGAGCCCGCAAATTGTCGGCGGCACCGTCGCCCGGCAAGGCGCCGCGCCGCCGTTTCATCACGTGCGCGGTCTGCCAGGTCCGGATGATCACCTCGCCGATCCGGCCCATCGCCTGCGCATCCGAGCTCATCATGGAGATCGCGCCGAGGTCGTGCAGGACGTCCTCGGCCGCGATGGTCGTCGGCCGGATCCGGCTTTCGGCGAACGCCAGGTCCTCGGGCACGGACGGGTTCAGGTGATGGCAGACGACGAGCATGTCCAGGTGCTCGTCGAGGGTGTTCGCGGTGTGCGGGCGCGTCGGGTTCGTCGACGACGGCAGGATGTTGGGCAGCCCGGCGACCTGGATGATGTCCGGCGCGTGCCCGCCGCCCGCGCCTTCGGTGTGGTACGCGTTGATCGAGCGGCCCCCGATGGCGTCCACAGTGGACTCCAGGAACCCGGCCTCGTTCAGCGTGTCGGTGTGGATCGCCACCTGGACACCGGATTCGTCGGCCACGGTGAGACAGGCGTCGATCGCCGCCGGGGTGCTGCCCCAGTCCTCGTGCAGTTTGAACCCGCCCGCGCCGGCGGCGAGCTGCTCGCGCAGCGCCTCGTGCCGCACGGTGTTCCCCTTGCCCAGCAACAGGACGTTGACCGGCTGGCCGTCCATCGCGCGCAGCATCCGGCCGAGATTCCAGGCGCCGGGCGTGACGGTGGTGGCCTTGCTGCCCTCGACCGGCCCGGTCCCGCCGCCGACCAGCGTGGTCAGCCCGGACGCCAGCGCGGTGCCGGTCAGCTGCGGGCAGATGAAGTGGACGTGGCAGTCGATCCCGCCCGCGGTCAGGATCTTCCCGTTGCCGGACAGCACTTCCGTGGACGGGCCGACGACCAGCGCCGGGTCCACGCCGTCCATCGTGTCCGGGTTGCCCGCCTTGCCGATGCCGACGATCCGGCCGTCGCGGACCCCGACGTCGGCCTTGACGATCCCCCAGTGGTCCAGGATCACCACGCCGGTGATGATCAGGTCGGGCGCGCCTTCGGCCCGGGTCGCCATCCCCTGGCCCATGGATTCGCGGATCACCTTGCCGCCGCCGAACAGCACCTCGTCGCCGCTGCCGGACGGCCCCATGCTGCGGTCTTCGGTGACTTCGATGAGCAGATCCGTGTCCGCGAGGCGGATTCTGTCGCCGGTCGTCGGGCCGAAAAGTTCGGCGTACCGCTCGCGATCGATCGACGGCATCAGGACTCCTTGCGCAATCCGGGCACCGTGCGGTTCCCGGCCAGCGGGACGAGGTCGACTTCGCGTTCGACGCCCGGCTCGAATCGCACCGAAGTTCCCGCCGGCACGTCGAGCCGATGCCCCCGCGCGGCCTCGCGGTCGAATTCGAGTCCGGGATTGACCGCCGCGAAATGGTAGTGCGAACCCACCTGGACGGGCCGGTCGCCGAGGTTCCGCACGAGCAGCCGGACCCGCGGCCTGCCGGGATTCAGCTCGATCGGTCCGTCGCCGGTGATGATCTCTCCTGGTCGCACTGGCGGCCTTCCTAGACGATCGGACCGTGCACGGTGACGAGCTTCGTGCCGTCCGGGAAAGTGGCTTCGACCTGCACGGAATCCACCATTTCCGGGATACCGTCCTGCACCTGCGCCCGCGAGAGGACGGAACGCCCGCTCGCCACGAGCTCGCTCACCGTCCGGCCGTCACGGGCGCCTTCGAGGACGTGGTCGGTGATCAGCGCGACCGCCTCGGGGTAGTTCAGCAGGACCCCGCGTTCCAGGCGTTTGCGAGCTACGTCCGCCGCGACGTGGATGAGCAGTTTGTCCCGCTCCTGGGGGCTCAGGTGCATGAGAAAGGTGTATCACCGGAAACCGCCCGGCGCCGGTTCTCGAAACACAGGATTTACCTCGGCGACCGGTACACGCAAAGTGAACGTCGCCGTAACTCTTCGCGTACGAAGGCCGTTTTCACTGAATCGTTCTCGTAATCGTGACCGAAACCACCACATCTTTCGATTGCCCCTGGACCCGACGTGGAGCAAAGTTTGTCCATCCGTGCGATGAGGCGCGCCTTCGCCGCGTATGTCCCGTCCACGCATGAACACAAAGCCGGGGAATGCGCATCGAAAGGTTTCACCACAGTGAGTACCTCCACGATCAGCACCAATCAACCGTCCGACCAGGTCGACGACGGTTTCCGACCCGGTCTCGAGGGCGTGGTCGCCTTCAAGACCGAAATCGCCGAGCCCGACCGTGACGGTGGCGCGCTGCGCTATCGCGGTGTCGACATCGAGGATCTCGCCGGCAAGGTGACCTTCGGTGACGTCTGGGGCCTTCTCGTCGACAGCCGGTTCGGCCACGGGCTACCGCCCGCCGAGCCGTTCCCGCTGCCGGTGCACACCGGTGACGTCCGGGTCGACGTCCAGGCCGCACTGGCCATGCTCGCCCCCATCTGGGGTTACCGGCCGCTGCTCGACATCAGCGACGACGAGGCCCGCGACCAGCTGGCCCGCGCCTCGGTGATGGCGCTTTCCTACGTCGCCCAGTCCGCGCGCGGCATCGGGCAGCCCGCCGTCCCCCAGACCCGGGTCGACGAGGCCGCTTCGATCACCGAGCGGTTCATGGTCCGCTGGCGCGGCGAGCCCGACCCCGCCCACGTCAAGGCCATCGACGCCTACTGGGTCTCGGCCGCCGAACACGGTCTCAACGCCTCGACCTTCACCGCCCGGGTCATCGCCTCGACCGGCGCCGACGTCGCCGCGGCGCTGTCCGGCGCGATCGGCGCCATGTCCGGTCCGCTGCACGGCGGCGCGCCGGCGCGGGTGCTGCCGATGATCGAAGAGGTCGAGAAGACCGGTGACGCGGTCGGCCTGGTCAAGGGCATCCTGGACCGCAAGGAACGGATGATGGGCTTCGGGCACCGCGTTTACCGCGCGGAGGACCCACGGGCGCGCGTGCTGCGCCGCACCTGCCAGGAGCTCGGCGCGTCGCGCTACGAGGCGGCCGCGGAGCTGGAGCAGGTGGCACTGAAGGAGCTGCGCGAACGGCGTCCGGATCACCCGATCGAGACCAACGTCGAGTTCTGGGCGGCCGTGATCCTGGACTTCGCCCAGGTTCCGCCGCACATGATGCCCGCGATGTTCAGCTCGGCGCGCACCGCCGGCTGGGCCGCGCACATCCTGGAGCAGAAGAAGACCGGGCGCCTCGTGCGGCCCTCGGCCAAGTACGTCGGGCCGGAGCCGCGCAAGCCGGAGGACGTCGAAGGCTGGGACCTGGTCGCCAAGCAGTCCTGAAACGCGTCGTGAAAGGTCCTTTCCCCGCGAATTCCGCGGGGAAAGGACCTTTCACCGCATTTGCGGGACCGAAGAATCGTGACGCGCGGTCGCCGAGAGCATGGCCGTCAGCTGGTCGACCAGCCAGCCGTCGAGCACCTCGCGCGGCACCGCCCGTTCCTGAAGCCAGCTCAGCAGCGCGCCCTCGACCACGGCGGTCCAGCAGCGCAAGGTCAGCAGGAGCATCGGTGGCGGCTCCGGCACGCCCAGCGCGCCGAGGATGAGCTCGACGGCACGGTTGCGGACCTCGTCGATCGCCGCGTCCGTCTCCGAGGTCGCGATCACCGAACCGCTGCGCAGCAACGCGACATACCCCGCGCGGTAATGGTCGGCGACGTCGATCAGCCCGCGGACGGCGGCCCGCAGCCGGGTTTCGGGCGGGCCCTCCTCCAGTCCGGCCAGGCCGTCGATGAGCCCTTCGGTGACCGTCTTCAGCGCCTCGACCTGGAGTTCCCGCAGGCTCGAGAAGTACCGGTAGAACAGCGGCCGCGAGACCTCGGCGCGGGCGATGATGTCGTCCACCGTGACGAGTTCGGGCGCGCGGGAGCCGAACAGGTCCAGCGCGGCGCGGATCAGGTCGTCCCGGCGCGCTTCTGGCGACATCCGGCGAGGACGTCTGGCGGAGGTCACGGGGTGACGTCCAGCTTCGCCGCGGCCCGCAGCAGGCCGGGGGTGAGCCGGGAGAGGACGAGCGCGGCCTTCGCCTCCGGGGTCGACGGCTGGATCGCCTTGTCCTTCTCGACCGCGCGCAGGATGTCGCGCGCGACCCGCTCCGGACCGAAACCGCGTTTCGCGTACAGCTTGCTGCTCGACTTCTGGCGCCGTTTCTGCTCGACGTCGTCGACGCCGACGAACCGGGTGGTGCTGGTGATGTTGGTGTTCACGATGCCGGGGCAGATCGCGGTCACACCGATGTTCTCGGCGGCGAGCTCGGCCCGCAGGCACACGCTCAGGGTGAGCACGGCGGATTTCGTGGTGGCGTAGGCGGAAAGGATCTTCGACGGCAGATAGGCGGCCGCCGAGGCGACGTTGACGATCTGGCCGCCTTCGGCCCGCTCGCGCATCTGCTCGGCGAAGACGCGGCAGCCGTGGATGACGCCCCACAGGTTCACGTCGATGAGGCGTTCCCAGTCCTTGACCGTCGTGTCGAGGAACGGGCCGGACAGGCCGATCCCCGCGTTGTTGACGACGATGTCCGGGACGCCGAACTCCTCCTTGACCTGCTGGGCGAACTTCTCGACCGCTTCGGCGTCGGAGGAGTCCACTGTGTACTCGCCGACGGTGGCGCCCTTGTCCCGCAGGAGTTTCGCGGTGTCCGCGGCGGCGGAGCCGTTGATGTCGGTGATGACGAGGTCGGCACCCCGGTCCGCGAACGCGAGCGCCGTCGCGCGGCCGATCCCGCTGCCCGCGCCGGTGATCAGGATGAGCTTGTGCGCGAACCCGCCCGTGCGGGCTTGTTTGAGCGCGCGGCTCTCTTCACCGCCTTCGACGTGGTCGATCAGCTCGGCGGTGGCGTCGGCGATCACCTGGGGCTTCTCGCGGACCACCCAGTGCGTGCCGACGATCCGGCGGACGCGGAGGTCCGGCGCCCAGCGCCCGATCTCGGTCTGCAGCGGTGTGGTGACGAACTTGTCGCCGGTGGGCGCGAGCACCTGCACCGGGATCTCGGCGTTACGCGGCCTCGGCCGGGAGAGGCGGGTGAACATGTTGGCGCGGTACAGGTTGAGCCCGTACAGGCCGTCCGAAGTGGACGGCGCGGCGGCCGCCGGGTCCATCCGGCCGATCAGCGCGCCCATCGCCCCGGTGCGCCACAGCAGCTGCGGGATCAGGGGGATCTGGAAGCCGAGGATGTAGGTCGAGTGCGCTCCCTGGACGAGCGCGTTCTTGAGCCGTTTCGGGCTCGGGCGCACCTGCGCGCGGAACCACGCGCCCGCGTGATCGAGGCTCGGCCCGGAGATCGACGTGAACGACGCGAGCCGTCCGCGCAGCCTCTCGCCGGTGACCGAATGCCAGGTCTGGATGGAGCCCCAGTCGTGCGCGAGCAGGTGGACCTTGCCCTCGGGCTGGACCTCGTCGACGACCGCGGCGAGGTCTTCGGACAACCGGTCCAGTTTGTAGGACCCGCGTCCCGAAGGCTTGTCCGAGCGGCCCGCGCCCCGGACGTCGTAGACGACGACCCGGTAGCGACGTTCCAGCAGGGCGGCGATGCCGTCCCACATGGAGCCGTTGTCCGGGTAACCGTGGACGAGCACCACCGTGGGCGCGTCGTCGACACCGGTCACCCGGACCGAGAGGCGGACACCGTCGCTGGCCGTCACCCACGTATGAGACATATTGTCATGTTAGACAACCTGTCAATAAGGCCGTTTCTTCAGCACCGCGCGGCCGATCGTCCACACGGTGTCGATCACCAGGACGAAGGTCCAGATCCGGCCGAGGTTCAACAGCCAGTGACCACTCCAGTTCCAGTACCAGCCGGCCTCGTGCGCCTCGCCGAACAAGGCTTCGACGGGCCAGCTGTGACCGGCCATCGCGAGCGCCGCCTGCGCGAGGACGTACACCGCGACATGGACCGTCCAGTTCCGGAGCGGGTTCGCCCGCTTGTTCGCCCCGTCCGTCACCGATTCGGCCTCTTGTGGACTCTCCTCGATCATGCGGGGAGCCGGGTTTTCCTTTTGTGACACCGTTTTTCGGTGTTCCACGGGAAACTCCGCAACTCCGACACGCCGTACGGCGCCACGGACCACGAACGATCCGAAGATCAAGAGCGCCGCCGCGCCGAAGCAGGCGACGCGCCAGCCGGTGTCCGAGCCGTAGAGCTGCCCCGCCAGGAAGGCCCCGGCCGTCGCTCCGAGTAGCGTCGCGCTCTCGTAGATCCCCATGGCCCGGCCGAGGCTCAGCCCGGCCGCCTCGGCGACCACCGCCTGCTCCACCGGGATGGCCGCCGCGAACGCCGCCGCCGACAGGACCCACATGATCGCGAGCACCACCGGGCTCGGCGCGAACGACAGACCGGCGGCGAAGATCGCGCTCGCCACCATCGCCAGTGAGAGCACCCGCGTCCGGCCGACCTTGCGGACGAAGCCGTGCAGGTAGTCCGGCAGCAGGCTGTACACGATGAAGCCGGGAATGAACACCGCGGCGATCTCGCCGAGTTCCAGCCGATGCCCGCGTTGCAGGTGCATCAGGAGCAGCAGGGCGACCCCGGCCTCGGCCATCGCGGTCAACGCGACGAGCGCGAGCATCGGGCGCATCCGTCTGCCCAGTTGCAGCAGTCGCGGCGCGCCTTTCTCGCGGACCGGCGCGGATTTCGCGTTCAGCAAGACCACCGCGGCCACCACGCAGGCGGCCGCGCCGAGCCAGAACACGCCCCGGTAGTCGATCCAGGAGATCGCGGTCAGCGCGACCACGAACGCGATCCACGTGCCGCCGCCCTCGGCCGCGAACAGCTTGCTGAACGCGCCGTCGTCCCTCGCGAGGCCCTCCCCCACGCGGGCCCGCAACGCGACCCAGAACAGCGCGCCACCCGCGCCGCCGAGAACGGCCGCCAGGTACGCGACCCCGATCCCCGGTGTCGCGGCGAAGACCACAAAGGACAGTCCATAGAGGACTGCGCCGACGGCCGCTATCCGGCCCCGGTCGAACCGGTCCGCCAGCGAACCCGCGATCGGCCGGACCACGAACGACACCAGCGTCTCCAGCGCCGTCAACGCCCCGACCTCGGCGGCCGACGCGCCGAGCTGGCTCCCCACCCACAACGGCAGGAGGAAATCGAGGACCTCCGCCGGCCCCTTGGTCAGCGCGGCGGCGAGCTGATTCTCCTCCGCCCGCTTTTTCTGTGCGACTTCGTCCACCCCAGAAACCTCCCCCGTTTCGGATACGACTGTATTCTAAAAAGGGTGAGCGAGCAAGGAGACTTGGCGGGTGGGTCCAGGCGGTCGTGAGTGGCGATTCGGGTTAGAACACGAATCGCCACTCACGACCACCTGCACCGACCGAGTCGACGGAGAGGAAGATGCGGCGGTGCCGAAGATCGTGGACCGGACCGAACGCCGCCGGGAGATCGCCGGCGCCCTCCTGCGGATCGTCGCGCGCGAAGGCGTCGAGGCCGTGAGCGTGCGCTCGGTCGCCGCGGAGGCGGGCGTCTCCGGCGGCGCGGTGCAGAAGTACTTCTCCACCAAGGAAGATCTGTTCCGCTTCGCCCTCGACATGACGAGCGAGTTCCTGGAACAGCGCTGGAACACCCTCGACCAGTCCGGGAACCTGTTGGACCTGCTGCTGCGACTGCTCGTCGAGGCGATGCCGCTGGACGAGCAGCGTCGCGCGGAGGTGATCGTCATCAACGCCTTCACCGCCCGCGCCGCCGTCCTGCCGTCGTGGGCCGAGTTCATCCGCACCGGCTACGACGAACTGGCGGAGATCACCGCTCAGTACATCGCGAAGGCACAGTCGTCAGGCGATGTCCGCGACGACCTCGCGGCCTCCGACCTGGCCGACGCCGTCCTCGCCCTGTCCGACGGCTTCGCGAACCGGATGCTCACCTCCACCGACCCGGCTGCCCTCCTGCCGTCCCTCGAAACCGCCGTCCGGACCCTGCTCACTCCCTAAGGCCTCGCATTTCGTCCTCTGGATGCGGTAGTTGCGCGTGCAAGGACCGCATCCAGAGGACTAAACGCGAGAGTTGAGAGCCGCCCGCACCCGGCGCACCATCGCGCGGGGATCCGTATAGAGCTCCTCCTTGGCAATGACGACGAACTCCCAGCCCTCAGCCTCGATCAACGCTCGCCGGCGCGCGTCCAGACGTGGTTGTTCGCCTTCGAGATGCCAGGCACCGTCATATTCGATGGCGAGCTTGGCCTCGCGGATCGCGAGATCGAGCCTGCCGAGGAACCGGGTCCCGTCGAAGACCTCGACCTGCGGTTCCGCCTCGATGTCGCCGAGCCTCAGCCACACTCTCACCTCCGACTCCGGGATGGACTCCGCTCGCCCGTCCGAGAACGCCAAGGCCTGCCGCGCCCGGACGATGCCGTTGTCGTGTCTTGGTCGCAGGTACGCGTCGAGCGTCGCGCCGTCGATGAATCCGGCGTGGAGCAGCATGTCGAGAAATCCGACGACACGGGGAAAGGAGCGTCGAAGCCGGGTGTCGGTCAAGATGTCCATGGTCATGCGCGACGGAGTCGCGATGAGACCGTCCCGCCATGGTTCGAAGTCCTGGCCGAGAAGTCTCGTCCGGCGGAAGTGCGTTCCGCTCAGGCTGTGGAAGCCCCTCGCCTCGGGCACCACGAACTCGACCGGGTCGTTTTCGAGCGAGAACGGGAACCCGCGCACCGTCGCGGCCGAACATCCCGTCAGAACCGCGCCCTCGGGTGCGACGAGCAGCGCGGCCTTGCAGCGCAGTTCGTGATCTCGCGGTATGCCTACCGGGACATAGACATCCTGGAAGAGCCGGTTGTACGGTCCCGAGCGGAGCTGGGCCCGTGTCAGGTCGCCTTCGCTGACGGCGCGGCTGCCCACGAACGGGCCGGAGAACTCGCAAGTCGTCGCGTACTGGTTTCTGGGCACGACCCGACGATGACATCCGCTGCCGTCACCACCTCGACACCAAGATCACCTTCGGCTCACTTGTCCACAACTTCCCACCCCTGTGCATAACGCGTTTCGTCCTCTGGATGCGGTAGTTGCGCGTGCAAGTACCGCATCCAGAGGACGAAACGCGGGAGGGGTGACGCCGGTGTCCATCGATCGGTTGACAGCCGGGTTCAGTCCTGCGGACGTCCCGGGACACCCGCCCGCCGAAGCACGATCGACGTATGAAAACCGCAGTGGAAGTGCGTGGCCTGCGCAAGGAGTACCCGGGCCACACGGCCGTCGGGGGCATCGACCTCGACATCGAACAGGGCGAGGTGTTCGCGCTGCTCGGGCCCAACGGCGCCGGCAAGACGACGACGGTCGAGATCCTGGAGGGCCACCGCGAGCGGACGTCCGGCGACGTCCGCGTCCTCGGCGAGGACCCGGGGACCGCGGGACGGGCTTGGCGCGCGCGGCTGGGGATCGTGCTGCAGACGGCCAACGACGCCGCCGAGCTCACCGTCGCCGAGACGGTCCGGCACTACGCCCGTTACTACCAGAATCCGCGTGACGCCGAAGAAGTGATCGAGAAGGTCGGCCTGACCGAGAAGGCGGGCGCCCGCGTCAAAAGCCTTTCCGGTGGGCAACGGCGTCGCGTCGACGTCGCGCTCGGGATCATCGGGCGGCCCGAGCTGGTCTTCCTCGACGAGCCCACGACCGGGTTCGACCCGGCGGCTCGGCGCCAGTTCTGGGACCTGATCCGGAGCCTCGCCCACGAAGGCACCACGATCCTGCTCACCACGCACTACCTCGACGAGGCCGAAGCGCTGGCGGACCGCGTCGCCGTCATCACGCGCGGCGCGATCGTCGCCGAGGGGACGCCGCAGACGCTGGGCGGCCGGGCGACCGCCGAGGCCACCGTCCGCTGGGCCGACGAGCGCGGCAGTCACCAGGAACGCACCCACTTCCCGGCCAAGCTCATCCGCGAGCTCTCCGCCGACGGCCGCGAACCCTCGGAGCTGACCGTCCACCGGCCCACCCTC
Organism: Amycolatopsis azurea DSM 43854; assembly: GCF_001995215.1. Classification (GTDB taxonomy): domain Bacteria; phylum Actinomycetota; class Actinomycetes; order Mycobacteriales; family Pseudonocardiaceae; genus Amycolatopsis; species Amycolatopsis azurea. Next base: position 419,387 of record NZ_MUXN01000001.1, on the reverse strand, counting down.
GAAGAGACCTACCTCGACCTGATCGGAGAAGCCCGATGACGACGCTGACCCACCCGGGCAAACTCCCCGGAACCCTTTCGCTCGGCCTCATCCGGGGCTCCGCCGAAATCAAGCAGTTCTTCCGCATCCGGGAGCAGGTGATCTTCACCTTCGCCTTCCCGTCCCTGCTGATGGTCCTGCTCGGTTCGATGCTGAACTCCTCGATGCCCGGCATGGCGATCACGACCGGTCAGGTGCTCGCGGCGGGCATGATCGGGTCCGGCATCGTGTCGACGTCGTTCACCAGCATCGGCATCGGCCTCGCGTCGGACCGTGAGGCCGGCGCGCTCAAACGCCTGCGCGGCACGCCGATGCCCGCCGCGTCCTACTTCCTCGGCAAGATCATCCTGGTCGGCTTCACCAGCATCGCCCAGGTGGTGCTGATGTCGATCGTCGGCACCCTGCTGTTCGACCTGGAGCTGCCCACCGACCCGATGAAGCTGCTGACCGCGCTGTGGGTCTTCCTGCTCGGCGTCACCAGCTGCACGCTCCTGGGCATCGCGCTCAGCTCGGTGACGAAGTCGGTCAGCGGCGCGGTCGCGGTGACCAACCTGATCTACATCGCGCTCCAGTTCATCTCCGGTGTGTTCGTCACACCGATCAGCAACCTGCCGAAGGTTATGGTCACCATCGCCTCCTTCTTCCCGGTGAAGTGGATCTGCCAGGGCTTCCGCTCGGTGTTCCTGCCGGCCGAAGCGGCGACACAGGAAATGGCGGGGACATGGGAACTTCCGATGGTGGCACTGGTGCTGACGGCGTGGTGCGTGGCGGGGCTGCTGCTGGCGAAGCTGACGTTCCGCTGGTCGAACGACGGCAAGTGAACGCCTGGGAGCGGCTGTTCTGGCTCTGGGAGGTCCTCTTCGGGATCACCTTCGTCGCCACGACGGCTCTGATCCTCATCGGGGACGACGCCGCCACCGACAAGACGATCGCGATCCTGTGCCTGGTCGGCGTCGGTGTCACCTACCTGGTCCGGGGCCGCGGCCTCATCAAAGGCCCGGACTACGAGGACACCCCGTGGCTGTTCGTCGGGGTCCTGATGCTCCTGCTGACGGCGGCCACCTTCGCCACCACCACCTCGAGTTTCATCCTGTTCTTCGCCTGCCCGGTGCTCTACATGACGCTGTCGACGAAGACGGCGTCGATCCTCACCACGCTCGCGGTCCTGCTGGGTCCGCTGTCGTCGATCGTCCGGGGCGGCCTCGATCAGCCCGCGCTGCGGATCCTGGTGCCGATGACGGCGATCCTGATCATCTTCAGTCTGCTGGCCGGGCGCTACACCACGCAGATCATCGAACAGAGCAAGGGCCGGGCCGCGCTGATCGAGCAGCTGAAAGCCAGTCAGGCGGAGGTTTCCCGGCTCTCCCGGGAGGCGGGGACGGCCGCCGAACGCGAGCGCATGGCCCGCGAGATCCACGACACGCTCGCCCAGGGGTTCACCAGCATCGTCACGCTCACCCAGGCCATCGAGTCCGAAATGGACACCGATCCGACGGCGGCCCGGCGTCACCTGGAGCTGGCAGCGCGGACGGCGCGGGAGAACCTGGCCGAGGCGCGGGCGATGGTCGCGGCGCAGGGGCCGTCGGCACTCGCCTCCGGCTCACTGGAGGAGGCGTTGCGGCGGCAGGCCGAACGGCTGACCGAGGAGGCCGGGATCGCGGCGACGGTCGAGGTCGACGGCCCGCTGCCCGCGCTGCCGATGGCCACCGAGGTCGTCCTGCTGCGCGGGGCGCAGGAGGCGCTGAGCAACATCCGCAAGCATTCCCGCGCCACTCGGGTCTCGCTCCGGCTGTCCGTTGTGGACGGACGTGTCCGGCTCGGCGTGACCGACGACGGCACCGGATTCGACCCCGCCGCGCCCACCGGCGGCTTCGGCCTGGCGGGGATGCGGGGGCGGGCGGATCAGGTCGGTGGCATCGTGACGTGTACGAGCGAACCCGGTGCGGGGACGACGCTGGAACTGGAGGTGCCCGCGTGATCACGATCATGCTGGTCGACGATCACCCCGTGGTGCGGGAAGGCCTGCGCGGCATGCTGGAGGCCGAACCGGACCTGAGCGTCATCGGGGAAGCGGGTTCCGGCGACGAAGCCGTGGCGCTGAGCCGGGTCAAGCAGCCGGACGTGATCCTGATGGATCTGCGGATGCCCGGTCTCGACGGCGTCGGCGCGACCCGGAAGATCCTCGCGGACCGGCCGGGACAGCGGGTCGTCGTGCTCACCACCTACGAGACGGACGCGGACATCCTGCGCGCTGTCGAGGCGGGAGCTTCCGGCTACCTGCTGAAGGACGCTTCGCGGACGGAGCTGGCCGGCGCGATCAGGGCGGCGTCACGCGGCGAGACGGTCTTGGCGCCCTCGGTCGCCGGGAAGCTGGTGAACCGGGTGCGCAACCCGACGGCGTCGCCGTTGTCGGCGCGCGAGATCGAGGTGTTGCGCCTGGTGGCGCAGGGCAGCACGAACGCCGACATCGGCCGGACGCTCCACATCAGCGAGGCGACGGTCAAGACCCACCTGCTCCGGACGTTCGGGAAACTGGACGTTTCGGACCGCACGGCGGCTGTGACCACCGCTATGCGACTGGGGCTGCTCGGGTAGGCACAATGCGTCTCATGCTTGCCACCACCGAATTGGCGCTGCTACGCCGCCTCGCGCACGAGCAATCCTCGTGCCGCGCCCCGTCCATCGTCGCCGCCGTCGTCCGCGACGGAGAACTCGTCTGGTCCGGAGGGCGCGGTCGCGTCGACGGCGCGGCACCGGGCGCCGACACGCAGTACCGGCTCGGATCGATCACCAAGACACTCGTCGCGACGGCCGTCATGCGCCTGCGCGACGAAGGCAAGCTCGACCTCAACGACCCGCTCGAACGGCACCTGCCGGGCACCGCGTTCGGCTCGGCCACCATCGCGCAGCTGCTCTCGCACACCTCGGGCCTGACCGCGGAATCGCCGGGTTCCTGGTGGGAGCGCACGGTGGGCGCCGACTGGGACGCGCTCGTCGAGAGTCTCAAGGACGGCGCGACGCGGCTGCGGCCGGGCAGCAAGTTCCACTACAGCAACGTCGGTTACGGCGTACTCGGCGAGCTGGTCGCCCGGCACCGCGGGCAGTCGTGGCTCGACGTCGTCCGCGCCGAGATCCTCGGCCCGCTCGGCATGACCCGGACCTCGCCGCATCCGGAAGGCGCGCACGCGAACGGGTTCGCCGTGCACCCCTTCGCCGACCTCCTCATGCCGGAGCCGTCGCCGGACGCGGGTGCGATGGCACCGGCCGGACAGCTGTGGTCGACGATCACCGACCTCGCCCGCTGGACGGCGTTCCTCGGCGGCCACACCGGCGGCGTGCTGAGCGAGCGGACCGTCGCGGAGATGCGCGAGATGGTCACCGTGGACGACGGCGACACCTGGACCACCGGCTTCGGCCTCGGCGTCATGCTGGTCCGCACGGAGGGCAGGCGGCTGGCCGGGCACACCGGGTCGATGCCGGGCTTCCTCGCCTGTTCGCTGATCGACGCCGACGCGCGCATCGGCGCGCTGGTGCTGACGAACTCGACGGCGGGCGTCGGCATCACGCAGCTGTGCCTCGACCTGATGAACCTGACCGAGCAGCACGAGCCGTCGATGCCCGCGGAATGGCTTCCGTCCACTGTGGACCCGAAGCTGCTGGAACTGACCGGGCTGTGGCACTGGGGCCCGACGCCGTACCACCTGCGGCTGCTCCCGGACGGCCTGTTCTCTCTGGCGCCTTCCGACGGTGCGGGCCGCGCCTCGCGATTCGCGCCGGTCGGCGAAGACACCTGGGTCGGCCTCGACGCCTACTACGCGGGCGAAACGCTGCGGGTCGGGCGGGACTCGGCGGGGAAGCCGAACCACCTCGACCTCGCGACGTTCATCTTCTCGCGGACGCCGTTCGACCCGGCCGCGCCCATCCCGGGCGGCGTCGACCCCGACGGCTGGCGCTAGCGGAAGCGGAAGGCGGCGGTCGTGAACTCGCGACCGCCGTCCGCGCACACCAGGGCATCGCCGTAGCGGGCGTCGCCGACGACCCACATCCGGCGCCGTCCGCGCAGGGACTCGGCGAGTTCGTCCGGGCAGTCCTCAATGACGAACTTCGCCGGGTGGCCGCCGACGACGGCCCACCCACGCACGGTGTCCGCGTCCGGGTCCAGCGCGGCGGTGGCCCGCGTCCACGGTCCGAACACGACGTCGAGAACGCCTCGACGACGTCGGATCGTGAACCGCAGCGCCGCCGACCATTGGCGGATCCGCGGCGAAGAAATCTCCCCCGGGAAGTCTCCGTGCACCCAATGCGGCAGACCGGGGGCGAAGACGAGCACGAGCGTCGCCACGAAACCGACGATCGCGCCGATGGTGGCCGTGTCGTCCCAGTCGCGGAAGATCCAGTTGGCGGTGAGCCCGACGAAGTACAGGAACAGGAAGCCCCACCTCGGGCCCCACGGATCGGGCATCAGGCAGCCGGGGTGTGCCCGACGGCCGTCCCCACCGCCGCGATGAACTTGCGGGCGATGCGCTTGCCCTCGCCCCAGTCGACGAAACCGAACTTCAGGCTGGTCTGGATCGCCAGCCCCGAGCCCTCCGCCGTCCGCTCGACCTTCACCGTGACCGTCTGCCCGTAGCTGAACAGGCCCATGCTGGTCGAGAAGGTGACGTAGCCCGCGGCCGCGTCGTAGTAGGGGTTCTTCCCCTTGACCGCGGTGACCCCGCTCTGAAGGGCCTGCCACAACGCCTCAGGGGCCAGGGGGAATCGTTCGTGCACTGTCGCCATGACGCGAGAAGCTACCCGCCGGTCGGCGAGAGCGGGAGCGTGATCCCGATTCCCATATACCGGACACTCGGCACCGACTGTCAGCAGGGTCATCCCGACCTGAGAGACTGGGCACATGACCGACGCACCTGAGTTGACCCTCCCCGCGGACCTGAAGCCTGCCGATGGCCGCTTCGGCTGCGGACCGTCCAAGGTCCGTGACGAGCAGCTCGCCAACCTGGCGAAATCCGGTGCCACCTACCTCGGCACCTCGCACCGTCAGAAGCCGGTGAAGTCCCTCGTCGGCCGCGTGCGTGCGGGTCTGTCCGAATTGTTCTCCCTGCCCGAAGGCTACGAAGTGGTCCTCGGCAACGGCGGGACGACCGCATTCTGGGACGCCGCCGCGTTCGGGCTCGTGCGGGAACGTTCGCAGCACTTCACCTACGGCGAGTTCTCCTCGAAGTTCGCCACGGTGACCAAGGGCGCCCCGTTCCTCGCCGACCCGATCGTCGTCAAGTCCGACCCGGGCAGCGCGCCCGAGATCGCCTACGAGGCCGGTGCCGACCTGGTCGGCTGGGCCCACAACGAGACGTCGACCGGTGTCGCGGTGCCGGTCCGCCGCCCCGAAGGCAGCGACGGCGCGCTCGTCGCCATCGACGCCACCTCCGGCGCGGGCGGCCTGCCGGTCAAGGCCGAGGACTTCGACGTCTACTACTTCGCGCCCCAGAAGTCCTTCGCCTCCGACGGTGGCCTCTGGATCGCGCTGGCCTCGCCCGCCGCGGTCGAGCGCATCGGCGAGATCGGCGCGAGCGACCGCTGGATCCCCGAGTTCCTGTCGCTGACCACCGCGCTCGACAACTCCCGCAAGGACCAGACGTACAACACCCCGGCGGTGTCGACGCTGTTCCTGCTGGCCGACCAGATCGAGTGGATGAACTCGAACGGTGGCCTGGAGTGGACGACCGCGCGCACGCGCGACTCGTCGACCCGGCTGTACGAGTGGGCCGAAAAGACCTCGTACACGACGCCGTTCGTCAGCGACCCGTCGCTGCGTTCGCAGGTCGTCGGCACCATCGACTTCGCCGACGAGGTGGACGCCGCCGCGGTGGCGAAGGTGCTGCGCGCCAACGGGATCGTCGACACCGAGCCGTACCGGAAGCTGGGCCGCAACCAGCTGCGCGTCGGCCTGTTCCCGGCCATCGACCCGGACGACATCACGAAGCTGACCCAAAGCATCGAGTACGTCGTCGAGCGCCTGGGCTGAGCTAGCTTTCCGTGAAGGCCCCCTTCATTGCGCTAGACGCAATGAAGGGGGCCTTCACGTACTTGGAGAAGACAGCGGCCAGCAGGAGCAGCAGAAGGCCGTACAGCACAAAGGATTCCGTCGCCAGCCACCAGCCGAAGCTCCCGGCGGGGCGCGGGGCGAGCCACATCGGCGCGACCACGAACAGCGCCGCCGTGACGACCGCGAGCGCGTAGGAAACCACCGACCGCGTCCACACCAGCAGCACGAGGATCGGCACGCACCAGATCCAGTGATGCGTCCAGGTCACCGGCGAGACCAGCAGGCCGCCGATCGCGCAGGCGGTCAGCGCGAACACCGGTTCCGCGACGCGCACGATCACGAACGCGGTCAGCGCGACCACCAGGACCGCGGCCAGCACCCATACGATCTCTTCCGCCGGGCCGAACCCGAACCGCGCGAGCATCCCGCGCAGCGACTGGTTGCCGACGTACCCGCGGTCGCCGATGCGGCTGGTGTCGAAGAGGACGTTCGTCCAGAACTTCGCCGACGCTCCGGGCGCGACCAGGAACATCAGCAGGCCCGCGCCCAGGAACCCCGCCACGACCCGGGCCGCGGAGCAGAAGTCCTTGCGGAACAAGAAGAACAGGATGAAGAACGCCGGGGTCAGCTTGATCGCCGCGGCGACGCCGATCAGCAGTCCCTTCGTGCGGGCGCGGCCCGGCAGGAGGGCGTCGGCCACGACCATCAGCATCAGCAGGGTGTTGATCTGGCCGAAACCGAGCGTCGACCGGACCGGTTCCATGATCCCGCCGGCGGCCTGCGCCCCGATCGCCGCCAGGACGGCGATGGCGCGGCCGCGGACGTCGGCGCGGTCGGTGAGCGAGCCGTTGAGGGTCGCGACGAAGAGGTACACGACGATCCCGCCCGCGATGATCGACGCGAGCCCGACCAGCTTCGTCGCGACCGCCGTGGACAGCAGCGTGCCGGGTACGAACACCGCCGCCGCGAACGGCGTGTAGGTGAAGGGCAGCCAGCCACCGTGCGTCTGGACCCACGTGCCGTACAGGTCGCCCGAGCCGAGGAGCAGCCGGGAACCACCGACGTAGACCTCGAGGTCCTGGCCGTCGAACACCTTCATGGTGAACAGCACGCCGACTACGACGACTTCCAGCGCGATCAGCGCCCCCGCGAGTTTCCGCCCCGACAATCCCACCAGCACCCGGCGAGATTACCCACCGCCACCACGCAGTTGGTCCTCTGGATGCGGTAGTTGGCAACGCGAACTACCGCATCCAGAGGACGAAACGCGAGCTAGGCGAGGGCCTGGGTGGGCGGGAGCCGGGCGGCGCGCATCGCCGGGTAGGCGCCGGCGACGGCACCGACCAGTGCCGAGACGCCGACCCCGCCGAGCAAGGCGCCGACCGGAAGCACCGCGGGCCACCCCTGGCTCAGCGCATACCCGGACGTCACGAGGACACCGACCAGCACCCCGGCGATCCCGCCGAGCCCGGACAACAGCACCGACTCGGCCAAGAACTGGCCTCTCACCTGCCGTTTCGTCGCGCCGAGCGCACGTCGGAGACCGATCTCCCGGCGCCGCTCGAGCACCGAGATCACCATCGTGTTGGCCACCCCGACGCCGCCGACCAGCAACGCCACCCCGCCGAGCCCGAGGAACAGCGCGCTGTAGGTGTTCTCGGTCAGCTTCTGCGCCTCCAAGGCTTCCGACGGACGACGCACCTCGACCTCGTTCGGCGCCTCCGGGTTCATCGTGTGCGCGAGCACCGAACGGACGTTCTCGACCTGCGCGTCCTTCGCCCGGACGTACACGTTGGTCGGGTGCCCCTTGAAGCCGAGGAGCCGCTTCGCCGCGTCCCAGCCGACCAGCACCGACCGCTCGATCTCGGGCGCCAGCGGCGTCGGCCCGAGGATCCCGGCCACGGTGAACCACTTCCCGTCGAGGAACACCTGCGGCGGGTGGGCCTGGTCGACGTGGTCGATCCCGAGCCGCGCGGCCGCGACCGAACCCAGCACGACGACCGGGTAGTCGCGGGTCGCGTCCCGGAGGAACTGCCCGTCGCGAAGGGAACCGCCGATGACGTCGAGCAGATCCGGCGTCGCCGCGAAAACAGACAAGCCGGATGTCTCGTCCTTGGCGATCTTGTCGCTCCGCCGGACGGACGCGTCGGTCGAGCCGGTCGCGGACGCCGCCGTCACCGGGGCGATCCGCTTCGCCATCGGCACCGCGCTGTCGGGCAGGGTCGCGTCGCCACCGAACATCGTCTTGCCCGGCCCCGCCGAAAGCAGGTTGGTGCCGAGCGCGGCCAGCTGGTCTTGCAGCGCCTTCGCTCCCGACGCCGGGATCGCGAGCACCGCCACCATCGCGGCGATCCCGATCCCGATGCCGAGCGCGGACAGCACCGCGCGCATCGGCCGCGTCCGCATCCCGTGCGCGCCGAGGTTCAGCACGTCACGCGGGCCGAGCCGGGCCGGATCCGGCGTCTTGTCGAGCACCGGTGCGCTCACACCAGCACCCCCGTCCCGGTGTCGAGCCGGATCCGGCCGTCCCGCAGCTCGATCCGCCGCGGGATGCCCGCCGCGATCTCGCGGTCGTGCGTGATGATCACGACCGTCGTCCCCTGCGAACTCAACGTGGCGAGCAGGTTGAGGATCGCCGCGCCGTTGCCCGTGTCGAGGTTCCCGGTCGGCTCGTCGGCCAGCAGGATCGACGGCGAGTTGACGACCGCCCGCGCGATCGCCACCCGCTGCCGTTCCCCGCCGGAGAGCTCGTTCGGGAAATGCCCCGCACGATGCGCGAGGCCGACCCGGTCGAGCGCCGCCAGCGCCCGCTCGTGGCGTTTCCGCCGCGGCACCCCCGCGTACAGCAGCCCCGTGGCGACGTTGTCGACCGCGCTCACCCCCTCGCTGAGGAAGAACTGCTGGAACACGAAGCCGATCCACCGCGACCGCAACGCGGAAAGCTTGCGGTCGGGCAGTTTCGCGACGTCGTGCCCGCGCAGTTCGATGACGCCGCTGGTCGGCCGGTCGAGCGTGCCCATCAGCTGCAGGAGCGTCGACTTCCCGGAGCCGGACGGCCCGAGGATCGCGACCATCTCCCTGTCCTCGATGGACAGTGTCACTTCGTGCAGGGCGCGCACGCCGCCGGGATAGGTGCGCGAGGCGTTGCGCACGGCCAGCACCGGGGTCATGACGTCGTCACCACCCGCATCCCGGCGGTGAGGCCGGTGCCGGTGATCTCGACACGGCCGCCGGAGAACAGGCCGGTCTTCACCGCGACGAGCCGCCGTTTGCCGCCTTCGTCGACCTCGACGGCGTAGCCGCCCTCGGCGAGCGCGAGCAGCGCGCCGACCGGGACCGCCAGCACTCCACTGTGGACTTCCTTGGTGAACCGCACCGAGACCGGCGTCGAATCGAGCGACCCCGCCGCGGCCGGATCGTCCAGCTTGATCCTGACCTTGATCTTCGGCTTGCCGTCGTCCTGCCCGGCGCCGTCCTTGCCGTTCTCCGCGACCTTGCCGACGCCGGTGATCACGCCGTTCGTCGTCTTGCCGCCGGTGATGTCGACCCCGACCTTGTCCCCCTCCTTGGCGATGGCCTGCTTGGCGGCGTCGAGTTTGACCTCGACGATCCGCTCGGTGCCGGTGTACTTCAGCAGGTCGCCGCCGCCGGGGCCGCCGAGTTGCGCGGCGAGCTGCGAAACCCGGATCTCGCCCGCCGCGAGGACGACGTCGCCCTGCCCGAACGTGCCGGTCTGCTCGACCCCCAGCGACTTCTGCCACTTCTTGAGCGCGGCGGCGGTGGCCGAGGTGAACTTCTTGTCGGGCGTGCCGAAACCGCCGAAACCGAGCGCCTTCAGGTTCTCTTCCAGCTGCTTGACGTCCGGGCCGTCCGTGGCCCCGTCCGCGAGGTCACGGAAGAACGGCAGCGTGCCGTAGAACAGCGGGACCGGTTTGGCGTCGACGCCGTACACCGACTTGCCGCGGGTGAGCACGGCGCCCGCGTCCGGAAGGGACGTGATGGTGCCCTGTTTCCGGCCGGAGAGCGAGCTTTCCTCGCCGTAGCCCAGCTTTCCGTTCGCCTCCTCTTCCTCCTGCAGGTCGGTCTTCTCCACCTTCGCGGTCTCGACCGGCGGAGGCGCCTGTCCGACCTGCTGGGCCTCCGACGTGACCCTGGTCAGCACGACCACCGACGTCGTCCCGACCACGACGGCGAGGACCGCCGCGATGATGAACCAGCGCGCCCGGCGCGAACGCCGAGCGCCGCCGGGTCCTTCGTGTTCGCTCATTTCGCCGGGGCCGCCCTCATGGTCATGCCGAGACCACAGGCCTTCGCCGCTTCCTCGAACTTCTTCGGGTCACCGCCCGCGTCGCCCAGCGCGATGGCGCCGCCCTTGCCAGGGTCGGGGTCCGGGAAGTCGATGCCGTGGTCGCGCATGCACTTCGCTTCCTTGCGCATCTTGTCGAGCTCTTCCGGTGACGGCGGCTTGATCTCGCCACCGTTCGGCAGCAGCTTGCGGCACGCCTCGTCCGCGGCCTTCATCTTGTTCTCGTCGGGCATTTCGGTCGCCTCGAAGGTGACCGTGTCCTGGCCGTTGGCGTCCCTCTTGGGCTCCGGCATGTTGACGCCGTGCTCGCGCATGCACTTCGCGAAGTTGCGCCTCTTGTCCTCGTCGGACACGTTGTCGGCCTGCTGCTGCCCGTCACCGGCGCCGGCGGCCGGCGGCGAGGAGATCGAGGCGACCTTGTCGCCGCCGTCCCCGCCACCGCCGCAGCCGGCCACCAGCGCGAAGACCGCTCCGGCGATCAGTGCCGCCATCGGTCGTTTCCGCATCGCTGCTCCTTCGGTCGTCTTGGCGACCCGATTTCTACGGAGACGGCGATTCCGGCGCGGTAAGCGAAGTCGCTTATGCCGTGCTTACGGTCCCAACCAGCGGAACAGAGATCGGATGTATCTAGCCTCTTTACGGGTGAACTAGCGTCCCGACGAACCTTTCGGAGGTTCACATCGGATCTCTGGCTTCTTAGAGTCCCTGGCGACCACACCTCAGCGAGGAGGAGTGCATGAATCGCCGCAAGCCACTCCGGGCCCTGGCGGCCCTCGTCATCGCGACCACCGCACTGGGCGTCCTGCCCGCCGTCACGGAGGCCGCGCCACTCCCGTCGGACCACGCCTACGACGACCCGTTCACCGCCGACCGGACGCGCTGGTGGCGCGACGACCGGTTCGGCCAGTTCATCCATTTCGGCGCGTACTCCCAGCTGCAGGGGAAGTACGTCCGCCCTGATGGAAGCGTTTGCCAGGACGCCGAATGGATCCAGCGGAACTGTCAGATCCCGCGCGCCGAATACGAGCGGATGGCCGCGAAGTTCAACCCGTCCGGCTTCGACGCGAACGCCATCGCGCAGACGGCGAAGGACGCCGGGCAGAAGTACGTGGTGATCACGTCGAAGCACCACGAGGGCTACGCGATGTGGCCGACGAAGGTCAACAAGTTCAACCTTCGCGATCATTCGGCGTTCGACAAGAACCGCGACATCCTCGCCGAACTGAAACGCGCGACGGCCGCGCGAGACGTCAAACTCGGCTTCTACTACTCGATCTGGGATTGGCACGACCCGGACTTCCCGGATCCGGCGACGTTCCCGAAGTACAAGGAGCGGATGTACGCCCAGCTCAAGGAACTCGTCGACGACTATCACCCGGCGGTGCTGTGGTTCGACGGCGAATGGAGCACCGACCGGCCCAACAACCCGTGGACCGAAAGGGACGGCGAGGAGCTGGAGGCGTACGTCCGCAGCCTGGATCCGTCCATTGTGGTCAACAACCGCGTCGGCAAACGCCGGGTGGTCGACGGCGACACGGGAACCCCCGAACAGGAGATCCCGGACAAGCCGGTCGACGGGCAGCTGTGGGAATCGTGCATGACCCTCAACGGCAGCTGGGGCTACGCCGAATGGGACCACAACTGGAAGTCCTCGGCGGATCTGACCAGGAAACTGCTCTCGATCGCCGGGCGCGGCGGCAATTTCCTGCTCAACGTCGGACCCGATCGCCTTGGCCGAGTTCCGCAGGAATCCGTCGACCGGCTGAAGCAGATGGGACAGTGGCTGCGGACGGCCAGGCAGTCCTCCGCCGTCTACGGAGCGGGCGCGCCGGGTCTCGTCTCAGAACCTCAATGGGGCGTCGTCAGCAGGCGCGGCGACAAGCTCTACGCGTCGGTGTTCGATTGGCCCGCTTCGGGCGGTTCGCTGACGCTCGACGCGTTGGCGCCCTTCCGGGTCCGCGACGCGCGAGTGCTCGGGAGCGGGCAGCGCGTGAAGGTCGAGCAGACCTCCGGGAGCGTGAAACTCATGCCGTCGGGCGGCCGGACGAACGATGTCGCGACCGTCATCGAACTGAGCGTCGACCCGCTGCCGCAGGCACCCGCCGGACGCGGGACCGGGCTGACCGCCGAGTACTGGCCGAACGCGGACTTCACCGGGACGCCGACGGTGCGCCGGATCGAACCGGGCGTGAACCACAACTGGAAGTTCACCGGATCGCCCGACGCGAAGATCCCGGCGGAGTCCTTCTCGTCGCGATGGAGCGGCCGGGTCACCGCGCGGGACACCGGGAAGTACACGTTCACCACGGTCTCGGACGACACCGTGCGGCTGTGGGTCGACGGGAAACTCCTGATCGACAACACCACCCCGCACGGGCCAAGTGTCGACAAAGCGACTCTGGACCTGGTTGCCGGGAAGTCGTACGCGATCCGGCTCGAACAGACCGAACGCGGCGGTGAGGCGTCGATGAAACTGCTGTGGTCCAGCCCGAACACACCTCAGCAGGTGATCCCGGCGCGGCAGCTCCACCCCGCCGGCTGAGCCACGCCCACCGTCGCCGGTGATGTCGCGTGCTTGAAGCCGTAACTCGCGTGTTTCCAGACGTAACTCACGTGCTTCCAGCCGGATCACGTGAGTTACGGCCCCAAGCACGCGAGTTACGGCTTCAAACACGTGAGTTCCGGTTTCGACGCCACCCGGCTGGCTGATCCACGCCGCCGGCGGCGGTGTCGCGAGAGCCACTTTCGGGACACCTGATGTCCTGAAAGTGGCTTTCGCGGCACCGAGAGTCCTGCCAAGTCTCGCGAGTGGCCCACGAGACCCGGCCCGCTTCCCGCCAGGCGATCAACCCCATCGGAGCGTGTTGCGAAAGCCACTTTCGCAACGTTGAAGGTTGCGAAAGTGGCTTTCACAACAGCACCAGCCCGCCGATCCGCCGTGGGCCCGGTGGGTCGGCTGATCCGCGCTTATCCCGCGCTTACCCCCATCCGGGGCAGACTGACCCGGTGCGAGTGCTGGTGGTGGAAGACGAGCGGCTCCTGGCGGACACGATCGCCGAGGGCCTGCGACGGTTCTCCATGGCCGTCGACGTCTGCTACGACGGCGGCCAGGCCCTGGACCGGGTGGGGGTGCACGGCTACGACGTCGTCGTGCTCGACAGGGACCTTCCCGTTGTGCACGGCGACCAGGTCTGCGCCGCGGTGATCAGGACCGGCGGCGAGGCGCGGGTCCTGATGCTGACGGCCGCCGCCGACGTCGACGACCGGGTCGCCGGGCTCGGCCTCGGCGCCGACGACTACCTGACGAAACCGTTCGCGTTCGCCGAACTCGTCGCGCGGGTCCAGGCGCTGTCGCGGCGCGCGCGGCCGGCGCTGCCGCCGGTGCTGGAACGCGGCGGTGTCGTCCTCGACCTGCCCCGGCACCAGGCGTCGCGTGACGGCCGGTTCCTTCCCTTGTCCCCCAAGGAATTCGCGGTACTGGAGGTGCTCATGCGCGCCGAAGGAACCGTGGTCAGCGCGGAAGAACTGCTGGAGAAGGCGTGGGACGAGCACGCCGACCCGTTCACGAACGCCGTCCGGGTGGCGATGATGACGTTGCGGCGCAAACTCGGCGATCCGCCGCTGATCGAGACCGTGCCCGGCGCCGGTTACCGGTTCGGGCCGTGAAACCGCTCCGGATTTCCCTGCGCACCAAGCTGACGGCGCTCTACGGCGGGGCGTTCCTGGTCGTCGGGCTCGCGTTGCTGATCGTCAACTACCTGCTGGTGAGCTCGAAGCTGCCGGATTCGGCGGCGTTCGCGACCGACAGCACCGCCGGCGTCGCGATCCAGCGCGCCCAGACGTATCCGATGGACACGGCGACCGTCCTGCCCGCGCAGCGCGCCGAAGCGGTCCAGCTGGTCGCGACCTCGATCACCGAATACCGCTCGGACGTCCTTTCGACCCTGCTGTGGCAATCGCTGGTGGCGCTGGCGATCGCCGGCGCGCTCGCGGTGCTGTTCGGCTGGCTGATGGCGAGCCGGGTGCTGCGGCCGCTGCACGCGATCACCTCGACCGCACGGAAACTCGAGGTCGAGAACCTCGACCGGCGGATCGACCTCGACGGTCCCGACGACGAACTCAAGGAACTCGCCGACACCTTCGACGGCATGCTCGACCGGCTCGCCGTGTCGTTCGACAGCCAGAAACGCTTCGTCGCCAACGCCTCCCACGAACTGCGGACCCCGCTGGCCGTGCAGCGCACGCTGGTCGAGGTGGCGATGGCCGACCCCGACGTCAGCCCCGAGGTCCGGAAACTCGGCGAGCATCTGCTCTACACCAACGAACGCAGCGAACGGATGATCGAGGGCCTGCTCGTGCTCGCCCGCAGCGATCGCGGTCTCGCCACGCGCGGTCCCGTCCGGCTGGACGAGGTCGCGGCGACGGTGATCCGGTCGGCGTCGGCGATGGCCGAGGAAGCGGGCGTCACGGTGGAGTCGCGGCTGCGGCCGCGCACGGTGTCCGGCGACCCCGTGCTGCTGGAACGGCTGATCACGAACCTCGTGCACAACGCCATCACCTACAACCGCAAGGGCGGCTGGGTCCACGTCGACATCGGCGGCGATCCGGCGCTGGTGGTGCGCAACACCGGCCCACAGGTGCCGCTCGACGCCGTGCCCGCGCTGTTCGAGCCGTTCCGGCGGCTTTCCGGCGACCGGACCGGCGACTCGCGCAACGCCGGGCTCGGGCTGTCGATCGTCCGGTCCATCGCCCAGGCGCACGGCGGCGCCGCGGGCGCGGAACCGGGCGGACGCGGCGGCGGACTGGTCGTCCGGATCCGGCTGCCCTAGATTCCCCCGATCGTGACTGTGTGTGTCCAGCGCGTCACGCGGCGGGCCGTGCACTGCTCCGACAGAATGCACTTGCGGTCATGAACAAAATAGTGAGCAGGACACATGACATCGGCGCGCCTCACACGTCAAGGCGACGCGCCGTTTTAACGTGGACACCCACAAAGGTGAAGAATCGGGGAGGCGAGAATGCGAGCGCTACGGGTGGTCGGGCTGCACGAGGACGGTAAGTCCATCGTGTGCGAAGACCCGGCGAGCCGCACGCGCTTCCTGCTCCCCGCGGATGAGAGGCTGCGAGCGGCGGCGAGGGGTGACATCACCCGCCTCGGCCAGATCGAAATCGAGTTGGAGAGCCAAATGCGGCCACGCGAGATCCAGGCACGAATCCGGGCCGGTGAGTCCGTGGAGCAGGTCGCGAGCAGCGCCGGCGTGACCGTGCAGCGGGTCGAGCGGTTCGCGTACCCCGTCCTGCTCGAACGATCCCGCACCGCCGAACTGGCCCAGCGCGCGCACCCGATCCGCGAAGACGGCCCCGACGTGCAGACCCTCGGCGAGGTCGTCGCGCACTCCTTCGGGCAGCGCGGCCACGACTACAGCCAGGCGACCTGGGACTCCTGGCGCGGCGACGACGGCAAGTGGGTCGTCGTGCTGAGCTGGAAGGCCGGCCGCTCGGACAACCGCGCGCACTGGGCGTTCGCTCCCGGCGCGCACGGCGGCACCGTGCAGGCACTCGACGAGAACGCCGAAGTCCTGCTCAACCCCAACGCTTACCGCGCCCCGCGCACGGTCAGGGCGCTGGACCCCGCCAAGGAACCGGCCGTCCAGCCCACTTTGGATTCCGCTCCGGACGAGCCGGTCGCGAAGGTGATCGACGCGCCGATCGCGGAGCCCGACGAAGACGTCGAGCCACCACTCCCGGCTGACGAGCCGGAGGAAGTGGCCGAACCCGCCCCACGGGCGAAGGGGAAGAAGAACCACCCCATCGTTCCATCCTGGGAAGACGTCCTACTGGGCGTCCGATCGCAACGAGGTTGACTTCGCACGTAATGGCCCCTTCCGGTGGAGGGGCCATTACGTGCGTCCGGGGACCTGCGCGATCAGGTACTTCGGCGCCACGAGGCAATAGGCGTCGGTGACGATCCGCTCGATCTCGGCCCAGTCGACGTCGACGTCCAGCCGGACCCCGATCCAGCCGCTGTGCCCGACGTACGGCGGCCGGAAGAATCGCTCCGGCTCGGCGCCCACCAGTTCCTCCTGCGCGCCGGGCGGCGCCGGGCACCAGAAGGCGACCTTGTCGTCTTGATGGTGGTGGTCGGCGTACTTGACGAACGTCTTCTTGCCGCGCACGAACCACGCCGGCTCGCCGTGACTGAGACGCTCGGTGGCTTCCGGCAGCGCGAGGCAGAGCCGTCTGAGTGAAACGAGCGGGTCACCGGCCATGGATCTCAGTATCCTCGTGCCGGGGGGATGTTCATGCAGGATTGGTACACCCGCGCGGTCCGGTTGCGTTCCGAGGTGTTCACCGGGACGCCGTACGCCCACGTGTCGCCGATGCAATGGCAGATCGACCCGGCGAGTCTCCGCGGGATCGCCCACGACCGCGGCTACGTGGAGATCCCGTCGATGTTCCAGGGCTGCCTGAGTTTCCAGTTCGCGCCGCGGCAATTCTCGCAGCCGCCCGCGTTCGACGGCCCTGACCGGCCGGACAAGGACCGGGAACGCTGGCTGCTCAACCATCTCAGCGGTTCGGACCGGGTCTGGATCAGCCTCAAGCACGCGAACCTCTCCGCCCGGCGAGTCGCGGAAGTCGCCGGGTCGGAAGGCCTGCGTGTCGCGGCGGACTTCAGCGACCGGAACGACCGGATCCTCCTGCTCAGCCGCGATCCGTCGGCACCGTGGCTTCCGTTGCCCGCCCCGGTCGGGGTCCGGTTCCGCTATGCCTGGCTGAACTACATCGCGCCGGTCACGGTCTTCCTGCTCCTCGCCATCGCGGCGATGATCGTCGGCGCGCCGGACCAATTCGAGAACCCGGTGTCCTCGCTGCTGTTCTTGGCGGCTTTCATCGGCGCCATCCCGGCCGCTTTCACCACCAGTCTCTTCCCGCGCACCGCCCGCGTCGGCTGGCTCGCGCGGGAATTCGACGGCAGCCAGCACGTGGAATTCGCGCTGCGGTCCTATCAGATCTCGCCGGAACTGGTCACGCAGATCGCCGGGTATCACGGTTACGTGCTTTACGCGCAGACCGCGACACAGGCGGGCGGGCCGATCCTGAAGTTCTCCAAACGCGTCTGACTCGGTTACCCTCGGCGCCGGGGAGGGTGATCGTCGGTGTACCTGTCGCAAAACGGCATTCAGCCGGTCTCTCTGGGCGTCGACTGGGCGTGCAGGCTGGGCGCGTTGCGGTATCTGCATTTCGACGGCCGCCCTCTCGTGCACGTCTCGCCCACCGAATGGGTGATGGATCCGCAGGTGATCCGGCAAATGGCGGCCGACCGGCGGTATGTCGAAATCCCTCCCCCGGATCCGAATGTCCTGAGTTTCCAGTTCGCGCCGGACAGCTTTCCAGGACGGCTCTTCGACGTCTGGCAGCCGAACCCGGATCCGGCCGCGCAACGCCGCCTGCTCAAACGGATCCGCGGCAAGAACGAGGCTTGGCTCAGTCTTCGGGACGTGAACCTGGCCCGCCGGTTTGTCGCCGAACTCGTCCAGCAGGACGGCATGGTCGTCACGCGGGAACTCGTGACCAGTGCCGACCGGCTTCTCCTGGTGCGGCGTGACCCCGCCGCCCCTCCCGCCCACCGATCCGGCTTCCACCCCGGCTCGCCGAACTTCCCTCTGTTCACCGGCTTGGTCGCCGGCCTGCTCTGTTGTGCCCTCATCCTCATCGGCAACCTGACCCCGCACGAATGGTTGTTCTACCTCGGCGCCGTGCTGCTGCTTCCCACGATCGTGGCCGGCGCGCTCTGGAATTACCTGGTGCCGCGTTCCACCCGGGCAGGCTGGCTCGCGAACCGGTTCGCCGCCGGTGATCCGGCGGTACAGGTCAACTCCATCGCCTACGGGCTCGACCCGGAGCTCGTCGCGCAGATGGCCGCCGGTTTCGGCTACTTCCACACCTCTTGGATCCGGCACAAATACGAGTGGCAGAGCGAAATCGTCTTCGTCCGGGGAACGCTCACGAACGGGCGATCGTCAGACCCCGGGGCGATCGGGCGGCCCTAAGCTTTCGAAAGCGATCCACAGGGGAGGGTGGCATGGCCGGGTACACGGTGAAGATCGCCGAACTGGGGAAACTCATCGGCGATCTGGAAACCGGCGCCGACCGGATGGCGGACGCGAACAAGAAACTCTCGGGCGGCGGCGCGTGGGGAGCACTGGGCAACGAGGATCTCGCGAAATCCGGAATGGACTTCGAAGAGGCCTGGGAATTCGGTATCGGAAGGCTGGGTGAAGCCGCGGAAGGCGTCACCGCAAGGCTGAAAACGGCCCAGCAGAAGTACCAGAAGATGGAAGAAGAGTTCGGCGGCGGCCTGAACAAGCTCGCGGAGCTGATTCCCGATCCGGCCGACGGCCCGTCAGCCGGTGGCACGCCGGAACCCGATGGCCGGGGTGGCCCCGACCTGTCACCGCGTTTTCCGCTCGACGACGGCGGTCCGGTCGGCGGCGGCTACACCGGTGGCATCACGGACATCCTCGGAGGTGGCCGGTGACCGGGAACCAGTACCCCGCGCTGGGCTTCGACCCGGCTCCCGGCGACGTCGGAGGCGTCGGTGATCTGGCCGGGAAGTACCGCACGGTCAGCCGCGACCTCGCGGAGGCCGACACCATGCTGCGCCAGATCGTCACGAAGCAGGGAATCTGGACCGGCGAGGCCAGCGAGGCCTTCGCCCGGCGGTTGGGGCCGCTGCCCGAGTACCTCGACGGCGCGGCCCGCTCGATGGCACAAGCAGCGTATGCGCTCGAAGGCTGGGCTCATGACCTAGGCGAGATGCAACGTCAAGCGGCCGATCTGGAACAGCGGGCCAAGGCCGCTGCCCGAGCCGCCGAGCAGGCTCGCGCCAACCCCGACTTCGCGCTGACGAACCGGACCTTCACCGACCAGCAGTCCTTGCAGATCGCTCAGAGCCTTCTGGACAACGCCGGGAGGCAGCTTCAAGCGGCCATCGACGCCTGCACGGAGATCCAGGAGACCGCGAAGAACCTGCTCGAACAGCACACTTCGGCCGCCGTGCGTGTCGCGGATCTGCTCCGGAAGGCGAAGGAACTCGCCCCCGACGAGCCCGATCTGCTGGACGACGTCGTCGACGCGGTCACCGGGGTCGTCACCGAGCTCGTGAACGCGACCGCCGACGCCGTGGACGCGGCCTGGGATTTCGTCCAGGACCACGCCGAGGTGCTGTCGAAAGTCTCCGACGTCGTGGGAGACGCCGGAAACGTCCTCGGGCTGGCCGGGGAGTTCATTCCACCGCCTGTCGGCGAGGTCGTCTCGGCCGTGGGAACCGGCCTCGGGGTCGTCGCGACCGCGGGGCACCTCACCGCCGCTGCGGCAGGCGCCGACGTCTCACTGGAGACGCTCGCGTTCGACGTGGCGGGCGTGACCACTTCCGCGCTCGGCGCCATGTTCCCGAACAGTCCCTGGATCAAGCCCGTCGGTCTCGGCTTGGTCGGCGCGCAGGCTCAGACCGACGCAGGCACCGAGCTCGCGGGTATCGGCTTCGAAGGACCGATCGACGACTTCAAGAACTACTGGTGGCCGAAGGACGCGGGCCAAGCCGCCATGGCGGCGAGTTCGATCTTCACCGGGATGCCCGCCCTGTGGGGTGCGGTCGCGGTGGCCAACGCCACCGAAGCCGGGATCGAGGCGGACGAAAAGCCCGAACGGCGACGCGAACGCGCGGAAGACAAGGCTTGGAGCTGATCGATGACCTCGACCGAAACAGGTCTGCTCCTGGACCTGCCGCCCGGCTTCATCGGCATGCCCGTGACGAACGACGACGAAGCCAACGCCGGGATCGCGACGGCGGTCGGGCAGAAGGTAGGCGCCGCCACCGGGACGAGTGCCGAGCAGTTCAGTGATCACCTGCTGTCGCTGACCCCTTATCTGAAGAACAACGGCATCCGGTTGTACGGAAGGTTCGCTGTCGGTGAGGGGCCGGAATCCATCGCCACGCTGACGCTGGGGACCGTCTCCTGGTCCGCTGCCCGGCGAGAACGGTCGACAGTGGACCGCGACGTGGCGACGGCCGCGTTGCTGGACGTCTACCGCCGGAATCATCCGCGGGCGGACGCCCGTCCGGTGCGGCTTCCGATCGGTCCGGCGCTGGCGGCGATCGAGGTCGGCGAATTCCGCCTGCCGCCCGAGGTCACAGGGCAAGCGGCCGAGGTGGTCCGTCTCAAGGTCAGAGCCGAGTACCAGATTCCACTGCCCGGTGACGAAGGTTTGGTGATCCTCGCGGTGACCGCCGACTCCATGACGGCCTGGCCCGCGATCGCGGACGCGACCGCTCGCCTGGCACACAGCCTTCGTCCAGCCGACACGGAGAAATGAGCATGGCGGAACTCAGCAACCCCCAGCTGATCGAGGAAATGCGCTGGCAGTTGCGCGAGATCGAAGCGCGCAAAGCCGAGAACGTCAAAGCGCTGGCCGGGCTTGCCGCGTCGGGCGGGGTGACGGAGGTGACGTCGCCCGACGAGGCGGTGACGGTGACCGTCGGCCCCGGCGGGGTGATCGGCGAGGTCCGGCTCACCGACAAGGCGATGAGCGTGGGCGCGGGCGCGCTCGGCGCGGTCATCACCGCGACGATTCACCGGGCGCTGACCGGTGATCCCGCGCCCCGGCCGAAACGTCCGGCACCGGCGGAGGTGGAGCACGACGAGCCGGCCGACACCGTTTTCGATCTCTAGAAGACGACGATCAGCACGCCGATCCACGCGATCACGATCCCCGCGGCCGCGCCGAACGACGCCCACCGCACGATCGGCACCCGCCGCGCGAGCCACAGCGACGGGGTGATCCCGGCGGTCACGACGGCGGACGCGAGCAGCGCGAGCCAGCCGTTGGTCTCGCGCGCGAGGGTGTTCGCCAGTGCCAGCATCGCCACGACGACCACGGCCGCGACGAACGCGGAGATGGTCAGCCCGGTCAGCCACGGCGTCGGTTCCCCGGCGGGGTCCGGCGTGCCGAAGAGACGGCGCGCGAGTTGACTGCGGGGTGCGGGCGTGGGCGGGTCGACGATGACGCCTTCGCCGGAGACGGGGTCGACGAACCGGACCGAGGTGCCCATCGTGGCGGCGACCCGCTGGGCGAGCTGACGGCCTCGCTGGGAGACCACGGAAACGGCTTCGGTGCCGGAGTCGCCGACGACCGACGCGACACGCGCCCATTCGTGCAGCGCCTGGGCGAGGTCCGAACCGATCGCGAGTGAGTGCGGGTCCACCTCGCGCGCGCTTTCGCCGCCCGGCCCGGCCAGCACCGCGCGTCCCTCACGGATCCGCAATTCCATGGGTTCTCCTCGTGATCGCTCGGGTGCTCACGATAGCGGTGGACGCGTCTCGTAGAACGCGATCGCGCCCGCCGTGGCGACATTCAGCGAATCGACGCCTTCCGGCATCGGGATCCGCACCGCGACATCCGCGGCGGCGATGGCCTCGCCGGTCAGGCCGGGGCCTTCCGCACCCAGCATCAACGCGACCTTCTCCGGAGTTTGATCCCGTAACTGGCGCAGCGAAACGGAATCCGCACGAGGAGTGAGGGCCGCGATACGGAAACCGCGTTCCCGCAGCAGTTCCAGGTCATCGGGCCAGGAGCCGAACGTGGCGAACGGGACGCGCAGCACATGCCCCATCGAAACGCGGACGCTGCGCCGGTACAACGGGTCCGAACAGCCGGCGCCCAGCAGGACCCCGTCGACGCCGAGCGCGGCCGCGTTGCGGAACAGCGAGCCGAGATTCTCGTGGTCACCGACGCCTTCGAGGATCGCGAGCACCCGCGCGCCGTCGATGACGCTTTCGACCGTCGGCGGCGGGACGGGCCGGTCCGCGACGGCGAGGATCCCGCGATTCAGGTGGAATCCGACCGCGTCGGCCATCGTCTCGGCCGAGGTCACGTAGCCGGGGACGTCGATGCCGTCCAGGTCGTCGCCCAGTTCACGGAATCGCCGTTCCACTCCGAGCAGGGCACGGACCGGATAGCGGGATTTGAGCAGGCGTTCGACGACGACGGTGCCTTCGGCGATCACGAAGCCACGCCCACCCGGCCTATCGGGTCGCCGATCGGCTGTGGACAAGTCGCGGAAATCGTCGAGCCGCGGGTCGCCGGAGTCGTCGATGGTGATCAGTTGAGCCACCAGGAGAGTGTGTCATCCGCCTGCCGCGCACCCTTTGCGTCCGAACGTCCAGGACCAGGTAGTACGAATGGAGGTTTTTTGCTGTAAGTTAACCCCTAGTGACAGAGAGCACCAGTTTGGCCGCTAGCCGGGCGACGGCGATGCGTGAAACCGTTGGGCCGCCTGGCAGTCCCGCCTGGATCCCGCGGAGCGTGGCCAATGAGGAGCTCGACGAACATGGGTAAGAATCTTTCGGCGGACCCCTGTCAACCGCAAGATCGCGGACGGTACCGCCGAAAGGTCCAGCGCTGTCTCGACACCCTGGCCAGAATGCTCACCGACGGGAGCTTTTCCTTCCCTCGCAAGAACATCGGGCTGGAAGTCGAACTCAATCTCGTGGACGCCGAGCTGCGTCCGTCGATGACGAACACGACGGTGCTCGAGGCGTTGAACGATCCGTCGTTCACCACCGAACTCGGCCAGCACAACCTGGAGCTCAACGTGCCGCCGCGGCCGCTGGCCGGCGAGTCCGCGCTCCAGCTGGAGGAAGATCTCCGCGCGTACCTGGGCGCGGCCGCCCGCACGGCCGAGGAATCCGGCGCCTCGCTGGCGATGATCGGCATCCTCCCGACGCTGCGGCACGAGCACTTCGACCAGAAGTGGCTCACCAACAACGCCCGGTATTCGCTGCTCAACGACCGGATCTTCGCCGCGCGCGGTGAGCGCACGGTGCTTTCGATGGAGGGCGCGCCGCTTCCCGGCAGACAACCCGAGCGTCTGCGCAGTTACTCCGAATCGATCCTTCCCGAGGCCGCCTGCACCTCCGTCCAGCTCCATCTCCAGGTCGCGCCGGAGGAGTTCGCGGCGCATTGGAACGCGGCGCAGGCGCTGGCCGGGGTCCAGATCGCGGTCGGCGCGAATTCGCCGTTCCTGCTCGGCAAGACACTCTGGCACGAGACGCGGATCCCGCTGTTCCTGCAGGCCACGGACACCCGGCCGGAAGAACTGAAGAACCAGGGCGTGCGGCCGAGGGTGTGGTTCGGCGAGCGGTGGATCACGTCGATCTTCGACCTGTTCGAAGAGAACGTCCGGTACTTCCCCGGTCTGCTGCCCGAGACCGACCGGGAGGACCCGATCGAAGCGCTCGACTCCGGCCAGGCCCCGAAGCTCACCGAACTGCGGATGCACAACGGCACGGTCTGGCGCTGGAACCGGCCGGTCTACGACGTCGTCGACGGCATGCCGCATCTGCGGGTGGAGAACCGCGTCCTGCCCTCGGGCCCGACCGTCGTCGACATGGTCGCGAACGCGGCCTTCTTCTACGGCGCCCAGCGGGCGCTGGCCGAGGCCGACCGTCCAGTGTGGACACAGATGTCGTTCCAGGCGGCCGAGGAGAACATGTACGCGGGCGCGCGCCGGGGTTTCGACGCGCAGCTGTACTGGCCGGGCATCGGCTGGATCCCGCCGGACGAGCTGGTGCTGCGGGTCCTGTTGCCGCTGGCGCACGAGGGATTACGCCGATCGGATGTTTCGGATGCGGCGAGAGAGCGCTATCTGGGCGTCATCGAGCAGCGCTGTCTCACCAGGCGGACCGGTGCGGCGTGGCAGCGCGAGTTCGTCCTGCGCATGGAGGAGCGCGGCGCCGAGCGGGAGACCGCGCTGAACCGGATGCTCGGGCGGTACCTGGAGCTGTCGGCCACCGACACTCCGGTGCACACCTGGCCGCTGGAGGCCTAAGGTTTCCTCCCAGGGAGGTGGCTCGTGCCCAAGATCATCGGCCGGTCGCTGGAGGAGCACCGGCGCGAGGTCCGCAGCAGGGTGTTCGACGTCCTGCGCGGGCAGCTGTACGAGCGCGGATTCGACGCGGTCACGCTCGCGGGGGTCGCGGCCGAAGCCGGTCTCGGCCGGACGGCGATGTACAACCACTTCCCCGACAAGGAGAGCCTGCTGGTCGCCTTCGTCGAGGACGAGGCGACGCGGTACGTCGAACGGCTGACCGCGGCCGTCGCGACCGCCGACACCCCGGTCGCGAAGCTTTCGACGTTCGTCCGGCTGCAGCTGCGGGTGCTGGCGGAGTACCACTTGCCGCCGGGGACGGCGCTCGCGTCGGCGCTGGCGCCCGCCGCGTACCGGCGGATCAGCGCGCACGCCGATCCCATCACCGGCCAGCTGCGGGAGATCCTCGCCGAAGGGGTGCCGGAAGAGGACCCGGACGTGCTGATCCCGATGATCACCGCCGCACTGGGCAGCCGTCAGGTCGTCGACGTGCCACCCGAACGACTGGACGACGCGATCGAAGGAGCGGTCCGATTCGTGCTCAGAGCGGTCGGCATGACCGAGAATCGTGAAGATTAGGGTAGCCTAACTCGGGGTTGTGCCTTACGCTCTTTCTGACAGCATGTCAGATCGATGCTTTGGAGGCTGTGTCCATGCCGGTGACCACCGACGTCGAATCCGGGCCGTTCTCCGCGAACCTGCGCGCCTCCACCATGGCCGCCCACGAGCGGGCCAATCACTCCGAGTACATGAACGCGCTGCTCGGCGGCGAGCTCTCGCTCGAGGGGTACACCCGGCTGGCCATCCAGTACTACTTCATCTACCAGGCCATCGAGCGCGCCGCCGACAAGCTGGTGAACGACCCGGTGGCGGGCAAGTTCGTCTTCGAGGAACTGCGGCGGGTGCCGAGCCTCGAACGCGACCTCGAACACCTCGTCGGCCCGGACTGGCGTGAGACCGTCCGGCCGCTGCCATCGACGGAGCGTTACGCACGGCGCGTGGCCGAGGCGTCGGACTGGTCCGGCGGGTTCGTCGCGCACCACTACACCCGCTACCTGGGCGACATCGCCGGCGGCCAAGTCATCCGACGGCTGCTGGAGCGCAAGTACGAGGTGCGCGAGGCGGGGTCGCTGTTCTACCACTTCGACCAGCTGGGCAGCGCGCCCAAGTTCCGGGACGACTACCGCGCACAGCTGAACTCGGCGCCGTGGAGCGAGGACGAACGCGCGCGGCTGATCGAGGAGGCGATCGTGGCCTTCGAATGCAACATCGCGGTGTTCGACGAGCTGGCGAGCGAACTGGACGCGTACCGGGCCGCTTGACCTCGCGAGGCGTCGGTGCGGGTGGTCGTGAGTGGTAAGTGTCGTTAGAACGACACTTACCACTCACGACCGCTACGCCGTCCTGCGCCTGACCACCAGCACCAGCGCCAGACCCACACCCAGCAGCACCAGACCGCCCAGCAGCCAGACGCCGCTCTCGACACCGGTCGAGGCCAGCGCCGAGTCCGGCCGGTACTTCACGTCCGGCACCAGATCGTCCGAGCCGGAGCCTGAGCCGGGACCCGCACCGGGCCCGGAACCGCCAGGCAGGTTCGCGCACGAGGCACCGAGTGTCACCGTCGCCTCGTCGAGCACCTCCCCGACCTTGTAGAACTTCGCGAACGCCTCCGCGTTGCCCAGGGTGACCTTGACCCCGGCGACGCTCAGCACCCCCGCACCCTCGGTGGTCTTCGCCGCCGCGAGGTCCAGCGCGGCGAGTTCGACGCCCGGCTGGCTGATGGGTGGCGACGGCGCCCCGCTGGTCGTCTTCAGTTCCACGTCGGCATAGAGCTTGCCCTTCCCCTGCGCCACGACCACTTTCGGCCGTCCGATCGACAACTCGAAGGAGTGGCTCGGATAGGTGAAGGTCACCTTGCCCCGGAACTGCGTGGTGAACTCGGTCGCCGACTTGTACTGAGCGTTGTCGAAGCCCCACCGGTAGGCCCCGCTCGGCGGACCCGTCCCGTCGATCTTGTCGATGTCGGTGATCTCGACACCGTCCGAAGCGGTGATCGCCGTGCCCGAGCCGATCGCGACGTAGCGGCGGAAGCTCTGTTTGAAGCCCCACAACAGGTTTCCCTGCTTCGCGGAATCCGGCGTGAGCACGCACGCCGAAGACGTCGTAGTGGCCGGAACCGAACTCGTCGGTGTCGAAGTGGGCACCGAAGTGGGCTGGCCGGACGTGGGCGCGGGGCCGCTCTTGCCCGGGAAGGCGATCCGACCCGCGTCGAGGACTTCGCCCTCGTTGTAGAACCCGGCGAACGCGCCCGCACCCTCCTTGGTCAGGCTCGCCGACTCGATGTCGACGACGACGTCGTCCCCCACCTGACGCGGCGCCTTCAGCTTGAGGTCGGCGAAGACGACGTCGGACAGCGCCCGCGTCTTTTCGGGAGCGGTCTTGGTCCCGTAGAAGGAATACCCGATCTTCGCGGTGAGCTTCCCGGTGCCGTCGCCCGCGATGGTGATCCGCGGGTCGGCGAGGGTGAAGTCCCAGATCATATGTGCTTCGAACGTGTACTTGACCTGACCGGTGTACGAGACCGAACCCTTGCCGGAGTCCCCTGTGGACGATCCGTACTTCCATTTGTACGGGAACGGCTCGACGTTCGGCGCCGAGGAATCCAGGGTCGCGCCGTTCGACGGCGTCACCGTGCCGCCGCCCCTGGTGATGTAGTTCCGCCAGGCATACCTGATCCCCCAGCCCAGACCGGCCGCGGTGTCACCCGGCCCGGGGTCCGGGTCGCCGATCCCGGTGAACTTCAGCGGCGTCGTGCTGTCCCAGGTGAGCGCCGGGGTGTCCCAGCCGAAGACGAAGACGCTGAACGGCTGCGTCTTGGCGCTGTAGGTCGTGCCACTCGCGACGTACTCGGCCTTGACCGTGACCGAGTACTCCCAGCTCCCGTCTTGTCCAAGCGGGATCTGGGTGCCGACGGCGTCCTTCTTGATCACGCGACTGACCTGGAAGTCCTTACCGGTGCGGTCGCGGACGTCGGCCTTGGCCGGGCCCACGCGCAGGCCGAAGCCCTTTCCGTCGTTGGCGGCAGGATCGAATCCGGTGCCCTTGACGACGATCTTCGTGCCGGCCGGATCGAGCCCGGTGCCCGGGGTCACGGTCACCTTCGGGGTGAACGGATCGGCGGCGATCGCCGGGGTGACGGCGATTCCGGCCACCAGCGCCGCACCGGCCAGCGCGGCGCCCCATCTTCGCAAGGACAATTCATTCACCTTCCGCGTTTCGGGTCCGCTTGCGGGCCCGGATCAGGGGGACGGCGAGCGCGGCGATCAGCACCACGCCCGCCACGACGGCGATCCACCACCACGAACCGGATTCCCCGCTCTGCGCGGCAGGCTGCACGGTCGGAGCCGGAGTCGCCGCGGGCGTTGAATCCACAGTGGACACAGGTGACGCCGAAGAGGACGCCGGCGCCGCGCTGGAGGAGAGCGGCGGCGCCGACGAAGTCGGCGGGGGTGGCGGTGCGACGGCCTGCGTCGTGGGTGCGTTGGGCACGGCGAACGTCACCGGGGTGAAGGTCTCGTTGTTCGCGTTGACCACGCCGTGCGCGCCGACCGTGATCAGTCCACATCGGACCTTGAGGCAGTCGACGTCGACGACCTTCCCGGTCCGGTCGGCGGCTTTGAACCGCGCGCCCGGGATCACGAGTTTCGCCGACCATGTCCCGTTCGCGGCAAGCTCGCCGTTGGCCGCGGACGCGGTGTCGCTGCCGGGAAAGGCGAGGAATCGCTGGAAACCGTTGTTGTCCTTGGTCTCCTTGTCCTTGACGTACCGATACGTCTCGCCCGCGGCGCCGCCCTGGCTCGGCTGCCACGCGCCGTCGGCGACCCAGCCGAACAACAGGTAGATCCCGCCGTACCCCTTCGGCACGGACTGGAATCCGGTTCCCTTGACCTGCAACGAAGTCGCGTAGTCCGGGTCCGCGGAACCCGGCGAGAAGGTCACGTCCGCGCCCGCCGCGGAGGCGGGCGAGGGTGCGGCGATCATGAGCAGCCCGGCTGCGACGGCCACTCTGGACAGCTGTTTCATCGGCGCTCCTCGGCCGCTCGGTGGGGCAGGACGATCGGTTTCCCGGTGCGGGGATGGGTGAGGACTTCCACGGGATGCCGGTAGACCTCGCTGAGCAGCGACTCCGTCAGCACTTCGGCGGGCGTGCCCTCGGCGGCGAGTTCCCCTTCCGACAGCACCGCGACCCGGTCCGCGTACGCGGCGGCGAGGCCGAGATCGTGCAGGACGACGAGGACAGCGTCCCCCGCCTCGGCCCGCGCTGTCGCGAGCGTCAGGATCTCTTCGCTGTGCCGGAGATCCAGGGCCGCTGTCGGTTCGTCGAGGAGCAGGACTCCCGCCCGCTGGGCGAGCACTCGCGAGAGCGCGGCCCGCGCCTGTTCGCCGCCGGACAACGTGGTGAACCGGCGACCGGCGAACTCGGTCATTCCCGTCGCCTTCAGCGCGGCCGCGATCTCGGTCTCGTCGAAGTCCTCGGCTTCCGTTCCCTCCCAAGGGGTCCGGCCCATCCGGACGACCTCGTCGACGGTGAACGGGAAGGTCACGGTGTTCTGCTGCGGCAGGACCGCCCGCAACCGCGCGAGTTCGATCCCGCTCCAGCCGCCCAGCTCCCTCCCCGCGACGAGGACACGCCCCGAATCCGGCCGGAGATCCCCGGCGAGCACGCCGAGCGTGGTGGACTTGCCCGCGCCGTTCGGGCCGACGACCGCGAGGACCTCACCGGCGTGCACCCGCAGAGAGACCTCACGGAGCAAGGTTTTACCGTCGACCGCATAGGAGACGCGATCGAGCTCGGCACCGTGTTCGGCGAGTTTCGGCAAGGCGTTGTCACGCCGGGAGAAGAACTTCACGCCCACCCTCCCGAACGCCGCCGGGTGCGCAGCAGGAGCCAGAAGAAGAACGGCCCGCCGACGAGCGCGGTCAGCATGCCGATCGGCAGATCCGCGTAGGTGAACAGGGTTCTGGCGCCGAGATCCGCCGCGGCGAGCAGCAGCGCGCCACCGAAGAGGCTCGCCGGGATCAGCACGCGGTGCCCGGGGCCGAGCAGCATCCGCAGCCCGTGCGGCACGATCAGCCCGACGAACCCGATGATCCCCGAATACGAAACGGCCGCCGCCGCCATCAGCGCGACGATCACGACCGCGCCGAGCCGCAGTTTCTCGACGTCCACGCCGAGATGCCGGGCCTGTCGTTCGCCGAGCGCGAGGAGGTCGAGTTTCCGGGACAGCGCGATCGACCCGGCGACCCCGACGGCGACCAGCGGCAGCACGGTCACGACGTACGGCCAGCGCGAACCGGCCAGCGATCCCAGTTGCCAGAACACGATCTGCTCGCGGGCGGCCTGGTCGGCGGAGAACATCAGGAACGAGATGATCGCCATCGTGACCGCGTTGACCGCGACACCGGTCAGGATCAGCGTGACCACCTCGGAGCGCCCGCGCGATCGCGAAAGCACGTAGACCAGCAGCGTCGTGACGAGCCCGCCGGCGAAACCCAAGGCCGGTGTGGTGAAAGCGCCGAAGAACGTCCAACCGGCCACAATGGACAGACTCGCGCCGACGGCAGCGCCGGACGAGACACCGACCACGGCCGGTTCGGCGAGCGGGTTGCCGAACACGCCCTGCATCACCGCGCCGCAGACCCCGAGCACCCCGCCGACCAGCAACGTCATCACCACGCGCGGGAACCGGACCTGCCACAGCGCGCCCTCGGCGAACGGGTCGAGCCGCGTTTCCGTGAGCCCGAGCCGGTCCAGTACCGAATCGAAGACCTGCGACAGCGGGATGCCGAACTGCCCGCTGCCCGCGGAGACGAGCGAGATCGCGACGACACCGGCGATGAGCACCGCGAACACGGCGGTCACCTTGAACCCGCGGTTCATCCGGCGGCGTCCGGGGCGTAGAGGGCCCGCGCCAGCGCGTCGAGCACCCCGGCCGTCAGCGGTCCGAAGCTCAGGATCTGCGAGTCCGCCATGTCGACGATGCGGCGGTGCTGCCCGGCGGGGGTCTGCGCCACCCCGGGCACCTGGAGCGCGCCGTCGACCCCGCCGACGGATTCGAGCCCCTTGGTCATCATGAGGATCACGTCGGGTTTGGCCTTGGCCAGCGCCTCCGGGTTGACCGGGTGCATCCCCTCGATCCCCGCCTCGGTGGCGACGTCGACCGCGCCGAGCGCGCCGATCAGCGAATCGGCGCCGGATCCCTTACCGAACAGGTGATACACACCCGCCTGCCCGCGCATGTACAGGAACACGACGCGGAGTTTGCGGGCCGGATCTGCGGGAACGAGCCTCGCGATCTCCGCCTTCTTGGCGTCGACGTCGGCCGCGAGCCTGGTGGCGAGCTTCTCGCCCGCTTCGGGCACGCCCAGCGCGGCGGCGACCTGGCGGACGAGGTCGCCGACGTTCTCCATCGAGCGTTTCGCGTCGACGACGACCACGGGCACGCCGGACGCGCGCAGCTGCAGCACGACGTCCCAGGGGCCCAGTGTCGTGTCGGTGATCACCACGGTCGGGCGCAGCGCGAGGATCGCTTCGGCGTTGAGCCGGTGGCCGTTCACGGTGACCAGCGGCAGCCGCGCGGCCGACGGGAAGCCGGTGGAGACGTCGCGGCCGACGACGTTGCCGCCGAGGCCGAGGCCGAACACGGTCGCGGCGAGCGTGCCGGACATGTCGAAGGCGAGGATCCGGCTGGTGTCGGTCACCGTGACCGGCGTGCCCTGGTGGTCGGTGATCGCCGCCGGGAGGTGCTGGACCTCCGGTTCCCCGCCGGTGATGTCCGCTTGCGCGAGCCTCGCGGTGCTCGGACCGGCGTGGGTTTTCGGCTCCGGCAAGGGCGTGACCTGCGAAAGCGGTCGCAGGTCGGCACCGGTTCCGGCCGCTTTCGTGTTCGCCGACGGCGGTGACGAGCAACTGCTGACAACGATGACGAGGAGCACGGCGATCGTGGGCAGCAACCCCCTTGACAACATTAGGTAAGGCTAACCATATTCACTCCTTGATAGGTAAGCCTTGCCTAAGGCTGTGACCTCCTTGTGATCGAAGGGAACTTCCCATGTCGAAGAGATCGGTCCTGCTCCGCGCCGCACTGGTCACGACCGCCGCGACCGCGGCCGTCACCGCGCTCGCGGCCCCCGCCTCGGCCGCGCCGGGCAGTGCGACCCACAACGGCAAGACCCTCTCCGCCTCCAATGCCACCGGACTCGCCGCAGCCGGCGAGACCATCACCGTCACGGGCAGCGGTTTCAACTCCGCGGAGGGTTACTACGTCGCACTGTGCGCCGTGCCCGAGGACTACAGCTACGGCACCAAACCGAGCCCGTGCGCGGGCGGCGACGGCCAGGGCGGGACCGGCGTCGGCCCGTCCGCCTGGGTCACCAATTTCCCCGGCGGCTCCTCGCCGATCGCCGCGAACGGCACCTTCACCACGCAGATCCGCATCGCCGAGGTCAACAACGGCCTCGACTGCTCGAACCCTTCGGTGACGTGCGCGATCATCTCGCGCCGCGATCACTTCGCCTCGAACGACCGGAACTCGGACGTCTTCATCCCGGTTTCCTTCTCCTGAGCCGAAAGTGCCATCGGCCCTCCTTCGATGACCGCCGTCACATCGCCTTGACCTCCAGCTAACTGGAGCTAGCAGGGTGGGTTTCAGGCAGTGGCCCCACCGGGTACTGCCGGTAAGAACGAGTCGTTCCACCTGGGGAGAAACGCGGCGCCCCCGGTCGCCGCAAACGGGTGAAGACGACTAAGTTCGTCCTTGGAAACTCGTGTCGAAGACAGAAGGAGGGCCGATGGCCCGCTACGTGCTCCCCGATCTCGACTATGACTACAGCGCCCTGGCGCCGCACATCTCGGGCGAGATCAACGAGCTGCACCACAGCAAGCACCACGCGACCTACGTCAAGGGCGCGAACGACACGCTCGACAAGCTCGCCGAGGCCCGCGAGGCCGGCAACTTCGGTGACATCGTCGGCCTGCAGACCACGCTGGCGTTCCACCTCGCCGGGCACGCCAACCACGTCGTGTGGTGGAAGATCCTCTCCCCGGAAGGCGGCGACAAGCCGACCGGCGAGCTGGCCGCCGCGATCGACGAGGCGTTCGGCTCCTTCGACAAGTTCAAGGCGCAGTTCACCGCGGTCGCCACCACCATCCAGGGCAACGGCTGGGCCGCCCTCTCCTGGGACCCGATCGGCAAGACGCTGATCACCCAGCAGCTGCGCGACCACCACAACAACCTGGTCCTGCCGACCACGCCGATCCTGCTGGTCGACGTCTGGGAGCACGCGTTCTACCTGGACTACAAGAACGTGAAGCCGAAGTACGTCGAGGCCCTGTGGAACATCTTCAACTGGGCCGAGATCTCCAAGCGGTTCGACAACGCCGTCGCCGGTGGCAACGGCCTGCTGCTCGGCTGACCTCCCGCCACGAATCGGGGCTCTTCCTTATCGGGAGGGCCCCTTTTCCGTTCTTGACCTCCAGCGAAGTCGAAGTGTCAAGGTGGTCGCATGGACGTCGCCGCATATCTCGATCGCCTCGGGCTGGACCACCCCGCCACCGCGGACGTCACCGCGCTGAGAGTGCTACAGGAGCGCCACCTCGCGGTGGTGCCGTTCGAGAATCTGAGCATCCACCTCGGCGAACCGATCGTCCTGGACACCGAGGCGCTGTTCGACAAGATCGTGCGGCGGCGGCGTGGCGGTTTCTGTTACGAGCTCAACGGGCTCTTCGCCGCCTTGCTGCGGGAGCTGGGTTTCGACGTCAGCCTGAAGGCCGCGAAGGTGTTCCGGCCGGACGGCACCCTCGGACCGCCCTTCGACCACGCCCTCGTGCGCGTCGAACTGGACGAACCTTGGCTGGCCGACGTCGGCTTCGGCCGGTTCAGCCGGTTCCCGCTGCGGCTGTCCGCCACCGAGGCGCAGGCCGACCCGGACGGCGAGTTCCTGATCCTCGACGCGCCCCACGGTGACATCGACGTCCTCCTGGACGGCAAGCCCCAGTACCGGATCGAACCGCGGACGCGGGCGCTGGACGAGTTCGTCCCGACGGCGTTCTGGCAGGCGACGTCGCCGGACTCGCATTTCACGCAGGGGCCGACCTGTTCACTGCCGGGCGGCCACGGCCGGGTCACGCTCGCGGGTGACAGGCTGATCGTCACGACCCACGGCGTCCGCGAGGAGACCAGGCTTTCGGGTGCTCAGGAGATCCTGGACGCCTACCGGAAGGAGTTCGGGATCGAACTCACCCGAGTGCCGGGACGGCCTTGACCGGATCGACGAGGTCATCGACCATGAACCCCCGGAATGAACGAAGCCCCGCCTCCGGGGGTGACCCGGTTGCGGGGCTTCGTCCGTTCCCGAACTGACTGCCGCTCCCACCACGAAGCGGACATGTATGAGGTTAGCCTAACCTCATCTGCTCGGGCAAGAGGTTCGCCTGAGAGACGCCGATCTCACCCTTACGAGTGACGGCACACTGGATCCCATGAGTCATCTGAGCGGTAAAGCCGTGGTGATCACCGGCGCCGGACAGGGTCTGGGCAGGGCTTTCGCCCATCACGCAGCTTCGCACGGGGCCGCCGTCGTCGTGAACGACGTGGACGGCGACCTCGCGCGGGAAGTCGCCGGGGAGATCCGGTCGCTCGGCGGACGCGCCGTCGCCCATGGACACTCGGTCGCCGAAGCCGGCTCGGCCGCCGCGCTGATCGATCAGTGCGTCACCGAGTTCGGCACGCTCGACGGCCTGGTCAACAACGCCGGCGTCAACTACCGCGCCGACCCGTGGGCGGACGACCCGGTCCGGATGCGCGAAGTGGTCGAGGTCAACGTGCTGGGCACGCTGTTCTGCGGGACCGCGGCGGCCGGGGTGATGTGCGAGCGCGGCGGCGGCGTGATCGTGAACGTGGGCTCCGGCTCGATGATCGGCCAGCGGCGCGCGGCCGCGTACTCGGCCTCGAAAGGCGCCGTCGCCTCCATGACCGCCTCCTGGGCGGCCGACCTGGCCGAACACGGCATCCGGGTCAACGCGATCGCGCCGGTGGCCTGGACGCGGATGGCCTGGAAGGACCCGAGCGTCGTCCAGACCCCGGAGCACACGCCGGACCGGGTGGCCCCGCTGGTGACGTACCTGCTCAGCGATCTTTCGGCGGGCGTCACCGGGCAGATCCTGCGGTTCCGCGGCGACCTCCTCTGCGTCCTCCGGCAGACCGCGATCAAGGATCCGGTCCTCGAACGGGACGCGTGGACCGTCGAAGACATCGCGGACGCGGTGGGCGGCGAGCTGCGGGAGGCGTTGGAGCCGCCTCCCACGTCCAGGTGGAAGTGATCGTTCCGCGTCCCTGACCGGCGCTTTTGGGTTAGCGTGCGCGCGTGACCACATGGGGTGTCAAAGGTTTAGTGGCGTTCTTGATCGCCGGGCTCTGCGCCGGGTGCATGGCGAAGGTCCCCACCTACGAAGAGGGACTCGGGCCGAAGGAACTGCCGAAGGAGTGGCCGACGGCGAACGGCCGCCCGCTGCGCCCCGTGCCGATGCCGTCCGGCGAGTTCCTGCTGGCGCTGCCGAAGGAGACCACCGCCCAAGTGCTCTGCCAGGCGACCCCGGAGGAGCGCTGGAAGCGGCTGATGGGTGGCGACGTCGCACGTGAGGTGGAGAACGGCGAGTCCTGCCATGCCGTCGGCCTGGACAGCTGGGTGCGGATCACCTTGAACCGGACCGGTGTGGCCGACTCGATCGGGCTGGGCACTCGCAAAGAGGTGAGCATCGCCGGACACCCGGCGACGGTCGTCGTGGGCAGCTCACCGTCCCTTGTGGAGGTCAAGCTCGCCGACGCGCGTGTGCTCCGGCTCGAGACCAGCTGGACGCGGGTCCCGCCGCGGCAGGACCAGAGCGAAGGCCTGCTGCTCGGGCTGACCGAGTCGGTCCTCGACGGCGCTTTCGCTCCCGGTCCGAAGCTGCCCGCCGCCGACAAGCGGGACGTCATCGAACGGAAGGCCGTCGAACCGGGCGCGGGGATCGTCGACGCTCCGCTTCCGGAGATCTCGTGGAAGTTGTGCACGCAGCTCGAGCGGGCGATGGGGCTTCCCGCAGGAGCCGCGGAGCCGTACAGCGACGGGAAGTGCACGACGTCATCCGTTCGGGTCGAGAACACCGCTGTCCGTTCTGAGCTCCGTGGCGACCCGGTGGCCGGCCGTCCCGCCTCGGAGAGCTCCGGGGAGCTGAGCGTTCTGCTGACGGACAACGGTTCCGGGCAGGGGCTGAAGTTCTCGTGGAGCGGCGGCACGAAGGCGGTTCTGCGGGAACTGGCGGAGAAGGTGGTGCGGCCGCTGCTGGGCTCGTGAGTGATTCGGGTCGTTAGAGCCAACCGGGTCTCAGCTACCTACTGGGTTCTGGCTGCGGTGGGTCGTAGGTCCGGTCCGTGAAGGCCTCCTTGAGGGACCCAGGGTCCCTCAAGGAGGCCTTCACGGACTTGGAGGTCGTCCCCGTGCACCAGCGGTTACCGCGGTAACGCGGGCGACCAAGGTGCCGCGCCGTAGTCGGTCAAGGGGGTCGTGAGTGGTAAGTGACGTTAGAACGACACTTACCACTCACGACACCTGACCACGGCGCCGGTGGTAGTGCCACGTCACGACGGCGAGCAGCGGTCCCCAAGACAGCAGGGGCAGGTAGACGGCGGCGATCAGCCAGTCCGCCCAGGGCTCACCCGCCATGTCGGCGTTGAAAGTCGTGTAGACGAACAGCGCGGCGTAGATCGTCGTGGCCAGGACTCCGAGCGAGGAGACCACCACGACTTTGCGTGCCGAGACGGTTTTGCCGCCCACGAAGGGGATCCAGCGCGGCCAGGTCTCGCCCCACGGCTGGATGAGGCCGAGGGCGAGGAAAGCCACGGCTTCGGAGAACACCGCGAGGAACACCAGGTAGAGCGATCCCCATCCGGGCGTCTTCATCGCGTCCATTTCGGACTGCGCCAGCCCGAACGGGATCCCGACGGCGAGCCCGAGTCGCCAAACGCCGGACGGGATGTTCACCAGGGCGACGGTGTGGGCCGACCACTTCGCCCACCGGGGCACTCCAGGAACGCTTCGGAACGCTGTGCTGGTCATGTCTTGAAGCATCGTCGGACGCTCTTCGGATCGGCTCCCTCTGGCGATCCTTCGTGCTCCCCCGCGAGAGGGGCCGGCCGTCGGCTTTTGCCTGTGCGCAAGGACGTCACACTCGGCCGATGATCTTCTTGTCGGTCCTCTCCGGAACAATGACCTGATGACCAGCCACGTGTTCGTCGACGAGAGCAAGGAAGGCGGCTACTTGGTGACGGCCGCCGCCCTGCTCTCCGGCGACCTCACGTCGGCCCGGCGCGCCATGCGAAGTCTGGTACTGCCGGGGCAACGCCGTCTGCACTTCACTCATGAAAGCGACGGGCGCCGGAAGCGCATTCTCGACACCATCGCCGATCTCGGGCCGGTGGCGAGAATCTACGACGCGTCCGCGCATCACCGACGTCGTCAGCGCGAGGCCTGCCTTGATGTACTGATCGAGGATCTCGCGAGTGCCGGGGCGCGCATGCTCGTCCTGGAGAGCGACGAGTCGATCGTGGAACTGGACCGGAAGACGCTCTATCGAGCAGTCCGGCAGCACGGGTGTCACGACGTCCTCGAATACCGGCATCTACGCGCGTTCGAAGAGCCTCTGCTCGCCGTTCCGGACGCTCTGGCCTGGTGCTGGCAGCGTGGCGGCCAGTGGAAGGCGCGGGCGAGGGAAATGGTGGAAGAGGTCAGGACCGTATGGTCCGGATACGCGAAACCCGGCCCACCCACCGTCCGGAAGGCTGCCGGGTCCACTTCACCGGTTTACTAACCAGCGCTGTCCGAAGTCTACCGCAACCCCTCTCGCGGGCCCACCCTCCGGATCCACCCATCGGGTTGGCGTTTCGCCGGACAGCGGGCCTCCGAGGAGCTAGCTTCACCTCGTGGCCACCCCGAACGACTACCGCGCCATCGCCCGCAGGACCGACCGTCCGATGTGGATCTGGGCGGGCTGCGCGCTGACCAGTGTCCTGCTGATGTTCGGCGTGGGCATCTTCGTCGCGATCACCCTGCTGAACAAGGACGACACCGGCGCGGAAGCCAAACTCCCCGAGGTCTGGCCGTCCAAGCCCGAGAACGCGCTCCGGCCGGTCCCGATGCCGACGGGTGAGATGGTGGCCGCGCTGACGGACGAAACCGCCGCGCAGGTGCTGTGCCAGGCGATCCCGGAGCGGCGCTGGGAGGAGATCCTCGGCGACCGCACGCTCCGGGAGGCGGGCAGGGCCTGTCACGCGGTCACCACGCAGCTCGACGTCAGCGCGCAGATGATCCCCGCGCTGCCCGAGGACACGAGCCGGGGCGCGCCCGTCAAGACCACCGTCGCGGGCAAGCTCGCGCTCATCGCCGCCGACAAGGACGGCACCAGGCTGAGCGTCGAACTCGTCGAAGTCGCGCCGCACAACGGCGCCTCGCCGGTGCTGCTCGTCTCCTTCCGTGGCAGGACCATCGACACCCCCGAGACCGAGAGCAAGGCGAGGGCACTCGCCGAAGCGTTGATCGCGGGCGCGATGCCGCCCGGTCCGTCGTTGCCGAAAATCGGCGAGGACGGCGAGATCGCGCCGCAACAGGTCGAAGCCGGGCCGCTCAAGGACAAACCGCTCCCGGTGATGTCCTGGCTGCTGTGCGGAGAACTCGGCCGCGCGCTCGGCGTCCCCGCTGACAAGGCGAAACCGACCTTCTTCGCCTCGTGCGTACTGAACGGCGTGACCGCGGACTACAGCGAGTATTCCGCGGTCGTCTCCCCGACCACGACCATCGCCGGGCTGCCCGCCCAGGTCGACGAGCGGGGCGTCATCGTGCAGCTCACCGACGATCCGG
Organism: Amycolatopsis azurea DSM 43854; assembly: GCF_001995215.1. Classification (GTDB taxonomy): domain Bacteria; phylum Actinomycetota; class Actinomycetes; order Mycobacteriales; family Pseudonocardiaceae; genus Amycolatopsis; species Amycolatopsis azurea. Next base: position 381,116 of record NZ_MUXN01000001.1, on the reverse strand, counting down.
ACGGGAAGACGCTGAAGTTCAAGGGCACCGGCGATCTCCAGGCACTCGCCGAGAAGATGGTGCCGCCGCTGCTCGGGCGCTAGGCGCGGTAGTTCGACAGCAGATCCCGAAGGAGGGTCTCGTACGCCTTCCGCTCGAAACGAGCGCCGGTGAACTTGTACTCCTCGGAGTCCTCGAAGGGCTCGTAGTCCGTCTGCCAGCCGAAAGTCCGCCACTCGACCACGTCGTCGCCGAAGACGACCTCGACGCTGTAGGCCCCGCAGCCGAGATCACCGCACCGTGGGCAGAACACCAACGCGACCCGGCCGTCGTCGAAATCGCCCGGCAGGTCGCCCAGCAGCCGTGACAGCGTCGCGACTGCGGCCTCGCGCCATCCGTTGCCGTCCAGGAACAACGGCGTCTGATGCTGTGTGGGAACCAGATCGCGCAGCGCGACGCCGTCGATCGTCCAGTCCAGGGACCGGGCCCCACCGTCGTTCCACCGCGTCACCGGCGGTTCGACACCGAGTCTGTTCACACTCGCTCCCTCTTCAGCACGCGCAGCCCGTTCCCGAACCGCCGCACCGGCAAGCTCACCCCGCCGCGCCGGATCAGCACGACAGCGCAGGCTACCGCGGCGAGCGCCGAGATCGCGCCGCCGATGTAGAACGGCGAGCGGCCACCGAAGGCGTCGGCCATCCAGCCGGTCATCGGACCGCCGATGGGATTGCCGCCGATCAGCACCAGCACGTACAGGCCCATCACGCGGCCGCGCATCTCCGGGCTGACCGCGGTCTGCACCAGCGCGTTCGCCGTGTTCAGGAAGGTGATCGTGGCGAAGCCGAGCGGGATCAGCGCGAGGCCGAAGGTCAGGTACGTCGGCATGAACGCGGTGATCACCTCGAACGCGCCGAGCAGGAAAGCCGAGACCAGCAGCAGCCGCACGCGGGGACCGCCGCGGGTGTTGCGGCGGGCCGACATCAGCGCGCCGGTGAAGGTGCCGACGGCGACCAGCGTCGACAGCAGGCCGTAGCCGTCGGCGTTGGTGTGGAAGACGTTCGCGGCGACGATCGGCAGCGAGGTGAAGTACGTGATGCCGAATGTGCTCACGAAGAACACCAGCACCATCACGGTCATCAGGTCGCTGCGCCGCCGGACGTAGCGCAGCCCTTCGACGAGCTGCCCCTTCTCGCGCGGGATGGCCGGACCGCGGAAGAGCTTGTCCGGGTTCATCATCACCAGCGCGGCGATGACGGCGCCCGTGCTCACCGCGTTCGCCATGAACAGCCAGCCGGTACCGACCCAGGTGATCGCGAAACCCGCGATGGCCGGGCCGACGATGCGGGCCATGTTGAAGATCGAGGAGTTGAGCGCGACGGCGTTGGTGACCTTGTCCCGGCCGACCATCTCGGCGACGAACGACTGCCGCGCGGGCACTTCCAGCGAAGCGGTGCAGCCCAGCGTGAAGCAGAGGAGGTAGACGTGCCAGAGCGCCGCGATCCCGCTCAGATCGAGCGCGCCGAGGACGATCGCCTGCGCCAGCACGGCGATCTGGATGCCGATCAGCAGCCGCCGCTTGTCGACCCGGTCGGCCAGCACCCCGGCCCACAGCGAGAGGAACAGCGTCGGCGCGAACTGGAGCGCGACCGCGACGCCGAGCGCGATCGGGTCGTTGCCGCTGAGGGTGAACACCAGCCAGTCCTGCGCGATGCGCTGCATCCAGGTGCCGATGTTCGAGATGACCTGGCCGGTGAAGAAGAGCCGGTAGTTACGGACCTTCAGCGAGGAGAACATGCTCCCGCGCGGCTTCTCGCGCGCGGGCGGGGGCGGGGGCGGAGCGGGTTCCCGGGTAACGGTGGTCTTGGAAGGACACTCTGTTTCGTTACCCGTGGTCGTCACCGCTGTTAGTTCCCCGCCATCCTGTCGATGATCTCGGCGGCGCGAGAGAGCACTTCACGTTCCTCGGCGCTCAACTCCGCCAATTGCTTGTCCAGCCAGATCTCCCGCGCGGTGATCTGTTCGACCACGTAGGCCCGGCCGCGGCCGGACAACTCGACGATGGCCTGGCGGCCGTCCGTCGGATGCGGCCTGCGCTCGACGTAACCCATCTCTTCGAGCGCGGCGATCACCCTCGTCATCGAGGGCGGCTGGACGCCTTCCTTCGCGGCGAGCTGGCCAGGGGTCAGCGCGCCGCATTTGTGCAGCGTCGACAACGCGGAAACCTGGGTCAGCGAGATGCCGTCACCGGCACGCTGGGCCCTGAGCCGTCGATTGAGCCGCACCACCGCGAGACGCAGGCGGCTCGCCAATGAGCGCTCGTGCGTGTCTCCGGACATATAGTTAGCATACCTCACGATCGGATCATCGGCCCGTGAGATCGCCCACGGGTGACATAACCGCTGGTCAGTTGAACGCCGCTTGGATCGGGCCGACCGCGAAGTAGGCCACGAACATCGCCGCGATGGCCCACATCAGCGGGTGGATGCCCTTGGCCTTGCCGGACACCGCGCGGAGCACGACGTAACTGACGAAGCCGGCACCGATGCCGTTCGCGATCGAGTAGGTGAACGGCATGACCACGATGGTCAGGAACGCGGGCAAGGCCACGGTGAAGTCGGCGAAGTCGATCTCCTTGACCTGGCTCATCATCAGCGCGCCGACGACGACCAGCGCCGGGGCGGCGGCCTCGACCGGGACCACCTGATAGAGCGGCGTCAGGAACATGGCCGCGATGAAGAGCACGCCGGTGACGACGTTCGCGAGCCCGGTCCTGGCGCCCTCGGCGATCCCGGACGCGGATTCGACGAAGACGGTGTTCGAACTCGACGACGCGAAACCACCCGCCACCGCGGCGGTGCCGTCGACGAACAACGCCTTGCCGACGTTCGGCAGCTTGCCGTCCTCCGGGAGGAGGCCGCCCTCCTTGGCCAGCCCGGTCATCGAGCCCATGGTGTCGAAGAAGTCCGCCAGCACCAGCGTGAACACCAGCAGCACGACGGTGATGATCGGCAACCGCGTCCAGGCGCCGAAGGAGACTTCACCGACGAGCGACAGGTCCGGCAGGCCGAGGACCTGATCCGGCAGCGCCGGGTAGCCGAGGTTCCAGCCCAGCGGGTTGACGCCCTTCGACGGGCCGACCTTGGTGATCGCCTCGACGACGATCGCCAGCACGGTCGAGGCGAGGACGCCGATCAGGATCGCGCCCTTGACCCGCTTCGCCACCAGGATGCCGGTGACCAGCAGGCCGACGACGAACACCAGCGTCGGCCACGACGCGATCGAGCCGTCGATGCCGAGCCCGACCGGCACGGTCGTCTTCGCGTCGTCCGGGACGCGGCGGACGAATCCGGCGTCGACCAGGCCGATCAGGCAGATGAACAGGCCGATGCCGACGGCGATGGCCGATTTGAGCGGGGCGGGCACGGCGTTGAACACCGCGGTCCGGATCCCGGCGAAGACCAGCAGGACGATGACCAGGCCCTCGATCACCACCAGGCCCATCGCCTCGGGCCAGCTCATCTGCGAGGCGAAGGTGACCGCGATCAGGCTGTTGATGCCCAGTCCGGTGGCGATGGCGAACGGGTAGTTCGCGACCAGCCCCATGACGATGGTCAGCACCCCGGCGACCAGCGCGGTCACCGCCGCGACCTGCGGTACGGGCAGGATGTTGCCGAGGACGTCCTTGTGCGCGCCGGCGTCGTCGGCGGAGAAGCTGCCGATGATCAGCGGGTTGAGCACGACGATGTAGGCCATCGTGAAGAACGTGACGACGCCGCCGCGGATCTCCCGCCCCGGTGTCGAGCCGCGCTCGCTGATCTTGAAGAACCGGTCCAGTGTGGACCGGGTGCGCTGCTCCGCCATCGCGTACCACCCTTCGCCCGTTGCCGGGTACCCTTCCCCACGTGGGCGAATCGATCAATTCCGGGGAAGTAAACGGTTCATTGCGGCCAACGCCGGAGCTGCCGAAGCGGCTGACCGACCTGACGCCGGTCGTGATCGTAGGTACCGCGCTCTGGGCCGTCGCGACCGTGGTCCTGTTCTTTGTGACCGACGGCATCTGGGTGCAGACGGCGTTCTCCGGCCTCGTGCTCGGCTTCATCGGCCTCGCGATCATCGCTTGGCAGCGCGCCGCCGCCCGGCGCGGCTCGAAGAGCGCCCAACGCCTCTGAGCTCTCGCGTTCAGCGCCTCTGGGTTTCCCGCGCTTCGTCCCTGTGAGGTGCCCGCCGCCGGGGGTAGGTGGCCTCTTGGGGATGTTGCGAAAGCCACTTTCGCAACCTTCAGTGTTGTGAAAGTGGCTTTCGCAACGCCTCCCACCGGCCTCCCCGGGGCCGCCCGGTGTCGCGAAAGCCACTTTCGGGACGTCTGATGCCTCGAAAGTGGCTTTCGCGACACCGGAAGCCGGAGCGCGGGTGAGTGCGGCAACACGACACCTTTGCCTTACCTCTCAACGAGCTCCCGCATTCAGCGCCACTGGGTTCCCCACGATCAGTCACCTACTTGCGATGCTCGCGGAGCGCACACATCGCAATTAGGTGACGAAACGCGTCAGTTCAGGAGCGCCGAGGGTGAGGGGTCTTCGAGCAGCGCGGTGAGGATGTGGCGGTCGGCCCAGCGGTCCGTGGCCCAGGCGAAGGCGCGCCCGAGTCCTTCCGGGGTGTCGGCGGCGTGCAGCCTGCCGTCGGACCACCAGGCGACTTCGTGCTCCGCGTCCTCGAAGGTCACCGTCAGCGCCTCGTGCAGCAGCACTCCGCCTTCGGGCAGTTCGACGCCCAGCTGATCGGCCGCCATCCGAAGCGCGGACAGCTCCGTCCACGGCACGTACTCGCCGTCTTCGGTGACCTTGGCGTCGAGACCGCTCGCCACCGGCAGGTCCAGCAGCTCCGCCAGCGAGGCGGCACCGCTCGCCGCGACGACCATCCGTTCCGGCGTCAGCACGGCGGCGAACCACGGCACGTCGAGCACGACGGCGTCGCGGGCGTCGACGGCCGAACCGTCCGCGGCCCGGACGCGATCCGGTACCGGAACGTCCACTGTGTACTCGGCGAGCGCCGCGTGCGCGCGGGAAGCGAGGCCCGGGCTCACCTTGCGCTCGGGATCACCCAGCCGGTCCAAGAGGTCTTCGACGTCTTCGGCGTCCGTTCCCAGCTCCGTCCGGACACCGGCGGCGAGCAGGATCTCCTTGCCCAGCCCCGAATCCGGGACGACGTCGTAAAGCCCGGCCAGCGTGGCCGCTTCCGGCATGCGCCAATCGAGCGGCACGTGCCCGTCCAGCAGCGCGTACCGCGCGAGCCACCAGCCGGTGTGCCCGCCGGGCTCGGTGAGGGCGCGCCAGGTTTCAGGACGGGCCGCGAGCAGGCGCAGCGCCTCCGGCCAGGCGTCGTCGCCGACGAGGTCGAGGTCCCGCACGGCGAGCACCCGCGACGGCGGCCGCTCCCGCGAGTCCCACCAGTCGTGCTCGTCGGGCAGGCCGTGCTCGGGCTCCAGCGGTTCGTCGTCGGTGATGATCGCGAACGAATCGAGAACACCGACCGCGACGAGCGTGGCGACCGGCCAGTCTTCGGCGAATTCCTCGTCCAGCACGGACAAGGCGCCGTCTTCCTCGAACACCTCGGGGTCGAAGATGTCGCCCAGCGGTGACGTGGGCAGGACGAGTTCGTCCGCGCGCCGCCAGCCGTCCTCGCTCGGCAGCGCCAGCGCGCCCGCCCATTCCGGGGCTTCGTCGCCGACCTCGGCGATCAGGCGGAGCACCGCGCCCGCGAGCGCCATACCGTCCAAACCGGACCGGACGTCTTCGACACTGCGCTCGACGGCGGCGCTCAGCGCGTCGGCTTCGAGCAGGTCGCCCGCCTCGGCGTGCTTGGCACCCAAGCGTTCCAGCAGCGGGTGCGCCGCGGCCGGATGCACGAGCCGCAGGCCGATGATGTCCACATCGGACAGAAGTTCGAGCAGCTCCGCCGAGCCGCCGACGAGCAACGCGTCGCGCACGCCGGGCAAGGTGCGGCCGTCCGACATCGGTACCGGCAAGGCGCCGAGGTCGTCCTTGGCGAGGTCGTGCGCTTCGAGTGCCGGGAGCAGCACGTCGTACAGCGACCGCCACCAGGCCGGTTCTCGCTGGGCGCCGGTCAGCAGTTCGATGGCCTCGGCGGGCGAAAGCGACTGCGCGCCGACCACGCGAAGGTCCACACCGGACAGTGAAATCAGCCCGGGAACGAGATCGGCCAGCAGCGGCGCGAGCCCCGGCACGTCCACCGACAGGACACGCGCCTGACGTCCCGGCAAGTCGTCACCTGCTTGCGCGGGAAGCCAGGGAAGGTCGGCGAGGTTTTCGAGGATGGCTTCCCGCAGCGTTCCGTCCACAGTGGAACGCGGGAAGGTCGCTCCGGGCACGAGCGTCAGACGTTCCTTGGCGGGCAAGGAACAAACGAGAGCGACGTACTCGCGTGCGGCGTTCTTCAGCGCCGCCGTCAGGTCCGGCCCCGGCAGCGCGCGACGACGGGACGGCTCGATCGGCAACGTCGCGATCAGCCGCGCGGGCAGGGAAAGCTCGTCGTCGGTGGGCGTCGGCGCGTGCAGGACGTCGTCCGCAAGCGGCCGCGGCGAACCGGACGCGTCCAACGGAACCGCCCAGACGACGTCGCCGCGATGGACCTGCCAGTGCTCGGCGGAACCGTCCGGCGACGAGAGTTCGACGACGCCGTCGCCGACGTCCGTACGGCGCCAGGCGCCGCCCTCGACCTCGATGCTCTCCAGCCAGGACAGCGTGAGCAGGAGGTCGCCGATGTCGTTCTTCAGGTCCGCCAGCAGCGCGGGGACGTCGACGCCTTCGCGCAGCGGAAGCCGGACCTCGGTGGTGAACCCTTCGGGTACGGGAGGTTCGCCGTCCCCGACCGGCCACGGAAGCCGGAGCACGGGGACGTCGCCGGTGCGGCCGGCCTCGGTCCGCGTGCGTTCCGCGGAGAACGCGACCCCACCGGTCGCCGAGACGATCCGCGGTTCGGCGGAAACCGTGAGCACCGCGGCGAACCCGACGCCGAACCGGCCGACGGTCTCCTCGCCCTTGCCGGAAGCACGAAGCGAGGCAAGGGATTCGACGCCCCGGGCGTCCAGCGGCGCGCCGGTGTTCGCGAACCTCAGCTCACCGTCCACAACGGACACACGGAGCCTGCCACGCTCACCGGCGGCCAAGGCGGCGTCGGCGGCGTTCTGCGCCAGCTCGACGAACAACCGGTCCCGGTAACCACCGACGCGCAGATCGTTCTCGGTGTTGGTGTCCTCGGTGAACCGCGTCGGCGAATCCGCCCACGCTCGCAGGACGGCGGCGCGGAGCCGCTCGGTCCCGAACGGGTCAGTGCTCACTGGCGCTTTCGGCTTCGGCCTGCGCTTCGACGACGGTTTCCGGCTCGGTCTCGGCGGCTACCTGCTCGACGGCCGGGGCGGCGGCCTCGGGCTCGACCTCCGGCTCGACCTCCGGCTGGACCTCGGCGGTCTCGGGCACCTCGGCGACCGGGGCCTCGGACTCGTCGACGACCGTGGCTTCCGCGGGCTCGGCCGCAACGGCTTCAGCGACCTCGGCCTCGGGCGCGGCGGTCTCGGCAGCGGCGGGCTCAGCCGCGACGGGCTCGGCGGGCGCCTCGGGCGCGGGCTCGAAGTCCATCAGCGAGTCGTCGTAGACCAGTTCCGCCACCGGCACCGACGAGGTCACCTCGACCTCGATCTCGGAGTGCGCGCCGCAGCCGTACTCGATGTCGACGACGTGGCCGTCCGCCGGGGAGATGTCGTTGGTGCACGCGCCGAAGGCCGCGCTGAGCGACCCCGCGAGCGACACGAAGAACCCGCAGCTCCCGCAGACGTCCGGCGCGCTGCGCGCCATGTCCGAACGCGGGCCGAACTCGCCGCCGTGCCAGCGGGCGGCGGCGTCGAGCCTGCCGTGCCGGGACAGCACGTGGACCCGGCCGAGGCCGGTCTCCTTGGCGACCGCTTCGACCGCGGGGTCGTCGGACTCCAGGTACGCCGGGGCGAGCCGGGGGTCGTCCTTCTCCACCGGGAAGATGTCGCCGACGCCGAGGTCGCCCGCCTGGACGCGGCGGTCCCACGGCACCCACGCCGGCGCGACCCGCGCGTCCGGACCTGGGATGAGCACGACCTCGCTGACCGTGACCGGCTCGTCCTCACCGGCGAGCGCGACCGTCACCGACCAGCGCCAGCCGCGATACCCCGTCACGGTCGCCTCGAACAGGTGGCTCGCGGAAACCGCGTCCTCCCGGTCCACGCCGACGTGCGCGCCGACCTGTTCGGCACCGGCGTCCTCCAGCACCGCCGCGCGGGCCTGATCGACCGCCTCGGCGAGTTTGCGCTGGATAGAGCCGTCGTCCAGGGTCAACAGCAGGGTCATGCCCCCATTCTGCCGCACGCGATATCGCGGTCCGTGTCAGGCTGTCCGCGTGCGCACGCTGATGACCACCTCGCTCCTGCTGGCCGCCGTCCTCGGTGGCTGCGCCGCCGCGCCGGGGAGCGACGCCGCGCCGCCCGCTCCGGAGAAACTGAAGGTGCAGGTCCTCTCGGAACTGCCCCACGATCCGGGCGCCTTCACCCAGGGCCTCGAGTTCTCCGGCGAGACGCTGTACGAGGGAACCGGCCTGGTCGGGAAGTCGTCGATGCGGGCCGGGCCCGCGGGTGCGGCGCCGTCGGTCCGGCAGGAGCTGCCGGGACTCTTCGGCGAGGGCATCACCGTGCTCGGGCCGACGGCCTGGCAGATCACCTGGCAGGACGGCGTCGCGATCGAACGCGACGCCAAGACACTGGCCGAGCGCAGGCGCGTGACCTACACCGGCGAGGGCTGGGGCCTGTGCCACCAGAACGGCAGGCTGGTGATGAGCGACGGCTCGTCGAGGCTGACCTTCCGCGATCCCGTGTCCTTCGCGCCGACGGGCAGCGTCGATGTCGGGCGTGACCAGCTGAACGAGCTGGAATGCGTCGGGGACTCGGTGTACGCGAACGTCTGGCAGACCGACCGGATCCTGCGGATCGACGCCGCGACCGGGCGGGTCACCGGCGAGATCGACGCGTCGGGGCTCCTCACGCCCGGGGAACGGGGTTCCGCCGACGTCCTCAACGGCATCGCGGCGGTGCCCGGGACCGGCGAATTCCTGATCACCGGCAAGCTCTGGCCCAAGATGTTCCGGGTGAAGTTCGTCCCGAACTCCTAGAAAGCAGTGGTGAACGCGCGAAGCGACCCCCGCGTAAGGCAGGATTGGCTGGTGGGAATCTTCGGCTCGAACTCTGGACCCGACGGCACGCGTTCCGGCCGGTCGGGCAAGGAGCGCGGCCGCAAGAGCAAGCGCAAGTGGACACCGGAGCCCGGCGCCCCGCAGGCGCGCAGCTGGTCCGCGCCGCCGCCCACCCGGGTCGACCAGCAGCCGGTGCCGCCGCCCCCGCCGCGTGCGGCCCGTCCTCAGCCCCAGTACCAGCACCAGCCGTATCCGGCCGGGCCGACCGCCGACGAAGCGCGGACCGGCGCGATCCCGATGGGGCACCACCAGCCGCCGCCCCGGCCACCGCACACGCCTCCCCGGGGCGCGCGGCCGTACCCGGATCCCGCGCAGCGGCAGACCGAACCCGTCCGGCGTCGTCCTGGCGGGTTCTACGACGAGCATCCGCCGGGCAGCGGCGAGTACGACCACTACGACACCGGCGGCTACGCGGGCGAGCCACGTGAAGTGCCGGAGCCCCCGCACGAGAACCCGACGACCGCGGTCCCGCCGCGAGCGGGCTCCCTGCCGAAGATGCCGAAGAAGATCACGGTCACCCGGGTCGCGGCGATGCGCAGCCGTCAGCTCACCGGGCAGGCCGTCGGCGCCTTCCAGCGCGCGACGAAGGCGGACGGCGCCGACAAATCGGGCCTGACCTCGCTGACGTACGCGGTGATGCTGAACTACGCCAGCGACGCCGCGATGGCGATCGCGCTGGCCAACACGCTGTTCTTCGCCGCCACCAGCGGGGAGAGCAAGGGCAAGGTCGCGCTCTACCTGCTCATCACGATCGCCCCGTTCGCGCTGGTCGCGCCGGTGATCGGCCCGGCGCTGGACAAGATCCAGCGCGGCCGCAGGCTCGCGATGTGCGTGTCCTCGGCGGGGCAGGCGCTGATGGCCGTCGTGATGGCGCTGCACTTCGACGACTGGCTCCTGTACCCGGCGGCGCTCGGCATGATGGTGCTGTCGAAGTCGTTCACCGTGCTCAAGTCGGCGGTGACGCCGCGGGTGCTGCCACCCGAGATCACGCTGTCGAAGACGAACGCCCGGCTCACCGTGTTCGGCCTGGTCGCCGCCGGCGCGTTCGGCGCGCTGGCCAGCGGGTTCAACGCGTTGTGGGGTTCGCAGGGCGCGCTGTGGTTCACCGTGGCGATCTGTATCGCGGCCGCGGTGCAGTCGATGCGGATCCCGGCCTGGGTCGAGGTGACCGAGGGCGAGGTGCCCGCGTCGCTGTCCGCGCATCCGGAGCGGCGGGTCAAGAAGCAGCGTCAGCCGATGGGACGGCACATCGTCGTCTCGCTGTGGGGCAACGGGTCCGTCCGGGTGCTGACCGGGTTCCTGATGATGTTCTCCGCGTTCGCGGTGAAGGCGCAGACCGAGGGCAGCGGGCAGAGCCCGTTCAACCAGCTGCTGCTGCTCGGTGTCATCGGCGCCGCGGCCGGGGCGGGCGGTTTCCTCGGGAACGCGCTGGGTTCGCGGCTGCACTTCGGCAAACCGGATCAGGTGATCCTGGCCTGCGTCGGGGCCTGCCTCGGTATGTCGATCATCGCGACCGTGGCGGCCGGGCTGGCGACGGCCGCGATCGTCGCGCTCGTCGGCGCGACCGCGAGCGCGCTGGCGAAGATCAGCCTCGACGCCGTCATCCAGGAAGACCTCCCGGAGGAGTCGCGCGCGTCGGCGTTCGGCCGGTCCGAGACCGTGCTGCAGATGGCCTGGTGCTTCGGCGGCGCCGTCGGCCTGCTGCTGCCGCCGACGTACTGGATCGGGTTCCTGGTGCTGTCGATCCTGCTTGCCGTCGGGTTCACGCAGACGTTCATGGTCCGGCGCGGCACCTCGCTCGTCCCGGGCCTCGGCGGCGACCGGCCGCTGCGCCCGGAGCCGACCAGCGAATCGCCCATCCCCTCGGAGGCCGGTGACTCCCGGTGGCGGCCGGGCTCGTAATCTGCACCGTATGCGGCGACTTCGTATTTTGGCCCTGCTCGCGGCGGGTGGTTTCGTGGTGGCCGGTTGCTCGGCCCCCGGCCCCGAAGAGGTGACCTTCTTCGCCGACGGGAAGGCGGTGAACGTCGCCCCGCTGGCGTCGTGCGACATCAAGAGCGCCCAGTGCACCACCAGGCCCGACTCCGCGGGCAAGCTGCGGGTCCGGCCGGGGAAGCCGGTGCAGATCTCGGTGCCGAGCGCGATCGCGGAAACGCCGTGGAAGGTCACGGTGCAGTACGTGAACGGCCAGGGCGAGCCGCAGGAACTCAAGCAGGACATCATCACGTCGCTCGACCGGTTCGCCTACACCGTGACGACGCCGAAACCCGACGACCAGATCCTCGTCGTCGAGGTCGCGCAGGCTTCGGTGATCAGCCAGACCGGACGTCCCGAGGACGCCGAAGCGGTCACGACGGCGATCTGGTCGCTGCAGGTCGAGGCACCGGCCGCCTGAACCGCAGCAAGGCCCCTTTGCTCACGCCTGGCGTGAGCAAAGGGGCCTTGATGCTGTCAGGACCGCGCGGCCGATCAGGGATCGAGGTCCCGGGCGACGGCGCGCATGATCTCGGCGATCTGCTTGGTGTGCTTGCGGTCCGGGTAGCGGTTGCGCCGCAGATCCGGCTGCACCTTGAGCTCCAGCAGCTTGATCATGTCCTCGATGAGCCCGTGCAGCTCCTCGGCGGGACGACGGCGCGCCTCGGCGACCGAGGGCGGCGGGTCCAGCAGCCGGACGGAGAGCGCTTGCGGGCCGCGGCGGCCGTCGGCGACACCGAACTCGAGGCGCTGGCCCGCCTTGAGCCCTTCGACGCCCTGCGGCAGCGCGGCTTTACGGATGTAGACGTCGGCGCCCCCATCCTGGGTGACGAAACCGAAACCCTTCTCCGCGTCGTACCACTTGACCTTGCCGGTCGGCACTTTCCTCACCAATCCTTTGCTGTCCCGCTCACGACGAACGCGCCCGGGGGCGTACCCAGGGCGCGCGTCCCATAAGCGTATCTCGACACATGCCCTGTGGAGAAGCGGATACCGGCGGATACCCTCTGGTTCATGGAGACCGCAGTTAAGGAGGCCGCTGTGGCCGTCCCCGAAAAGCCCCGGAAACCGATCCTCATGCGCGTGGGCATCGGCCTTTTCGCGCTGGGCATGATCGCCGTCACAGCGGTTTTCGTGATGTTCGCCGCCGGGCTGGAGAATCTTCCGGTGTGGCTGTCCGCCGCGGCGGGCGTCGTCACTCCGCTGGGTCTGGCTCTCGGCTTGATCGCCCTGGTGCGCGAAGCCCGTCGAAAGAGCTGAACCACGCGGGGAACTCGGCCAGCGAGTCGAACACCACCTCGGCTCCCTCCGCGAGCAGCTCGTCCTTGGTGCACGGGCCCGTCGTGACCCCGACGGGCACCGCGCCGGCGGCCAGCGCGCCGCGGACGTCGCCGACGTGGTCCCCGACGTAGACACCGGCGCCGTGCTCGGTGAGCGCGGCGGCCTTCTCTGTCGACCACAGCTCGCCGACCAGGACGTCGACCTCGAAGCCGAGGGCGTCCAGGTGGAGTTTCGCGTTGGGCCCGTACTTGCCGGTGACGACGACGGTGCGCCCGCCCGCCTCGCGGACCGCGTGCAGCGCTTCGGCCGCCCCGGGCAGCGCGACCGTCACCGGGACGACCGTCTCCGGGTACATCGCGCGGAACCGCGTCACCAGCTCGGGGATGCGCTCCTCCGGCGCCCCGAAGCCGCGCAGGCTGTCGTCGAGGGGCGGGCCGAGGTTGGCCGCGAAGAACTCGCCGTCCAGCGGCAGGCCGGATTCCGCGCCGAGCGCGTTCATGACCGCGACCATGCCCGGCCGCGGATCGATCAGTGTCATGTCGAGGTCGAACCCCACGGTGATGCCCACACCGGCCACGTTAGCCGCCGCGGGCGACTGATTTACACAGGCCAGGTTCCCGTCAACGCCGTTGACATGGACACGATCTGTGTCAAGCTGGGAATGTGGGCGAGATCACGAGCTTCTCCGACCGGACCAAAGCCTCTCTGCGGGAGGCACTGCTCGACGCGGCCACCGAACTGCTCACCGAACACGGCTTCACGGCACTGCGGATGGCGGACGTCGCCGCGCGCGCCGGGGTGAGCAGGCAGACCGTCTACAACGAGTTCGGCAACAAGGCCTCGCTCGCCGAGGCCGTGGTCCTCCGGACGACGTCGGAGTTCCTGGAAGGCATCCGGCTGCGCGTCCAGGACGCGCGGCACCTGCTCGACGGCATCCGCGAGGCCGTCGTCTACACGATCGAGCACGCGCGGGAGAACCGTCTGGTCGCCGCCGCGTTGGGCACGGGAGCGGGCGAGGACCTCCTGCCGCTGCTCACCACCAAGGGCGAACCGATCCTGACCGCGGCCACCGAGGTCGCGGCCGGGCAGTACCGCGAGTTCGAGCCGTCGCTCTCCCCGGAATCGGCCGCGCTGCTGGCGGAGACCGTCGTCCGGCTTTCCCTGTCCCATCTCGTCATGCCGACGCATTCGGCCGACGAGGCGGCGGCCTCCGTCGTCGCCGTGCTGGCGCCGTCCATCGGGGCGCTGACCACCGATTCGAAGGGGATCTCATGACCGACACGCTTCCCGAGCTGCGGACCGGGTTCTCCTCGTTACGCGAGGGCGGGCTGAACTGGGACTCGTTCCCGCTGCGGCTGTTCGCCAAGGGCAACAAGAAGTTCTGGAACCCCGCCGACATCGACTTCTCCCGTGAACGTGAGGGCTGGGACACCCTCAACCCGGAACAGCAGCGGTCGACGACGTATCTGGTGGCGCAGTTCATCGCGGGCGAAGAGGCGGTCACCGAGGACATCCAGCCGTTCATGCGGGCGATGTCCGCGACCGGGCGCTTCGGCGACGAGATGTACCTGACGCAGTTCTGTTTCGAAGAGGCCAAGCACACCGAGGTGTTCCGCCGCTGGATGGACGCCGTCGGGCTGACCACGGACCTGCATCCCTATGTCGCGGAGAATCCGCACTACCGCAAGCTTTTCTACGAGGAGCTGCCGCAGTCTTTGCGCGCGCTGGAGGCGGATCCCAGTCCGCTCAACCAGATCCGCGCGAGCGTCACCTACAACCACGTCATCGAAGGCAGTCTCGCGCTGACCGGGTACTACACCTGGCAGCTGATCTGCACGCAGCACGACATCCTGCCGGGCATGCAGGAACTGATCCGCCGCATCGGCGACGACGAACGCCGTCACATGGCCTGGGGCACCTTCACCTGCCGCCGTCACGTCGCCGCGGACGACTCGCTGTGGGACGCGGTGCAGCAGCGGATGGGCGAGCTGCTTCCGCACGCGCTCAACATGATCCAGTGGGTGCAGGACCAGTTCGAGGAGATCCCGTTCGACAACGATCCGCAGGAGATCATCCAGTACGCGGCGGACCGGGCGCAGCGGCGCCTCGGCGCGATCGAGTCCGCGCGCGGGATGCCGGTGGAGCAGATCGACCTCGACTATTCGCCCGAGAACCTCGAAGAGACCTTCGGCGAGGAAGACGCGAAGGCGATCGCCGCGGTCGCCGCCAACTCCGCGGCCTGACGTGCTGTGAAGGCCTCCTTGAGGGACTCTGGGTCCCTCAAGGAGGCCTTCACGGACCGGTGTTCGGTGGCGATCAGCGGGGCGAAGGCTCGGAAGCGTTGCGAAAGCCACTTTCGCAACCTTCAACGTTGCGGAAGTGGCTTTCGCAACACCCGAGGTCGGCGTGCGGGCGGGCGGCTGACCACGCCACCTTTGCCTTACCCCTCAATACCTCGCGGGCCAATAGACGGCGTGCCAGTCACCGCCCGCGGTGACCGCGCCGCCCGCGATCGTCCCGTCCAGGCCGATCAGCTCCGCCCGGCTGTACCCGCCACCCGGAAGCGTTCCGAGGTCGGTCCGCACGCCGTTCGCGTCCCAGAGCACGGCGTTGCCCGCGATGCCGACGACGCGGCCCTGCCCGTCGATGTCCATGGCGTTGCCGCCGGTGCCGGTGGTGGAGAGCGAGGTCATCGTGCCGTCGGCGGCCCAGCGCACGGGCGAGTAGAGGGATCCGTTCGGGGAGTCGACGTAGCCCATGCCGACCGAGACCCCGGATCCGTTGAGGGCCAGCACATCCGTGGCGTACGAGTTGATCCAGCCGAGTTCGATCATGCGGCCGTCCGCGGTCCACTTCACCGCCGCGTACCGGCCGTTGATCGTCGTCCGGCCGACGATCTCGCCGGAGGCGTTCAGCTCCTTGAACCAGCTGAGTTCGCCGTCCGGGCCGAACACGGTGACCGCGCCGGTGGCGTCCCAGCGCAGGACCCGGAAGCTGCCGTCGTCCGCCTGGAGCTGCCCGGCGACGAACCGGCCGTCCCGGCTGATCGCGGTCGCGGAGTAGTGCCCCGCCAGAGGCGGCGCGGCGAGCACCGAGACGTTCCCGGCCGAGTCCCAGCGCAACCCGCGTCGACGGCCGTCGCTCGTCGAACCCGTGCCGACGACGATGCCGGTCGAGCTGATCCCGTTCGCTTCCGAGGCCGAGCCGCCCGGCGGCGCGGGCAGCTGGGTGATCGAACCGTCCGTGGACCAGAGCACGGCCCGCAGATTCGACAAGCCGGCGATCACCCCGCTCGCGTTGACCGCTTTCGCCACCGCGAACCCGCCGGGCAGAGGCTGCAGCTGGGTGACCCGGCCGGCCTTGTCCCATTTCACCGCGACGCACGAGTGCGAGTGCGGTCCGTTGGCGCAGGACTCCCCGATGAGCTGCCCACGGTCACCGATCGCCGTCACCGACGTGTCCTCGGTACCGGGCATGACGCCGAGTTCGATCGGTCCCGCCGCCGCGGTCGCCACCGCGGGCAGGGACAGCGGAAGGGCCACGGCCACTACGGCCATGGTGATCAGGCGTTTTCCCCGTTTCACGAACATGGTTCCCCTACACGGCTCCCCATCGCCCCGCGCTCTGCGGGAACTTTCTGCCGCTAAGGGGACACGCCCTACATGTGTGACAGGTTGCCTCGAAGTGTCAACTTGTCAGGCGTGCTTCGTGGCGTCCGCCGCCTCCAGGCCGAGGATGCTGATCGACCGCTCCCGCATCTCGACCTTGCGCACCTTGCCGGTCACCGTCATCGGGAACTCCTCGACGACGTGGACGTAACGCGGGATCTTGTAGCGCGCCAGCTTCCCCTCGCAGAACTCCCGCACCGCTTCGGCGGTCAGCGGCGCCGCGCCCTCGCGCATGCGGACCCACGCCATCAGTTCCTCGCCGTACTTGTCGTCCGGGACGCCGATGACCTGCGCGTCGAGGATGTCCGGATGGGTGTAGAGGAACTCCTCGATCTCGCGCGGGTACAGGTTCTCCCCGCCGCGGATGACCATGTCCTTGATCCGGCCGGTGATGTTGACGTAGCCGTCGGCGTCCATGATCGCGAGGTCGCCGGTGTGCATCCACCGCGCCGCGTCGATCGCCTCGGCCGTCTTGTCGGCCTGCTCCCAGTAGCCGAGCATCACCGAATAGCCGCGGGTGCAGAACTCGCCCGGCTCACCGCGCGGCACGGTCAGCCCGGTCTCCGGATCGACGACCTTGACCTCCAGATGCGGCCCGACCCGCCCGACCGTCGACACCCGCCGCTCCACCGAATCGTCCGCGCGGGTCTGGGTGGACACCGGCGAGGTCTCGGTCATGCCGTAACAGATCGACACCTCCGCCATGCCCATCCGGTCGATGACCTGCTTCATCACCTCGACCGGACAGGGCGAGCCCGCCATGATCCCGGTGCGCAGCGAGGAAAGGTCGTGGGAGGCGAAGTCCGGGTCGGCCAGTTCGGCGATGAACATCGTCGGAACCCCGTACAGGGAAGTGCATTTCTCCGCCGCGACGGCTTCGAGGGTGGCCTTCGGTTCGAACGCGGGCGCCGGGATGACCATGCACGCGCCGTGCGTCGTCGCCGCGAGATTGCCCATCACCATGCCGAAGCAGTGGTAGAAGGGCACGGGGATGCACACCTTGTCGGCTTCGGTGTAGTTGCAGAGTTCGCCGACGAAGTAGCCGTTGTTGAGAATGTTGTGGTGGGACAGCGTGGCGCCCTTGGGGAAACCCGTGGTGCCGGACGTGTACTGGATGTTGATCGGATCGTCCGCGGAAAGCTCACTCTGCCGCTGGGCGAGCCGCGCCGGGTCGGCCTTGCCGCCGATCTCCAGTACCGACGGCCAAGCGGGGCTGTCCAGCAGCACGACGTGTTCCAGCGCCGGGCATTTCGGGCCCGCCTCGGCGATCATGCCCGCGTAGTCCGAGGTCTTGAACGAGTTCGCGGCCACGATGAGCTTGATCCCGGCCTGGTTCAGCACGTACTCGAGCTCGTGCGAACGGTACGCCGGGTTGATGTTGACCAGGATCGCGCCGATCTTCGCGCATCCGTACTGGACACAGGTCCATTCCCAGCGGTTCGGCGACCAGATGCCGACGCGGTCGCCCTTCGCGATGCCGAGGTCCAGCAGGCCCAGCGCGAACGCGTTCACGTCGGCGGCGAGTTCGGCGTAGGTCCAGCGTTTCCCGGCCGCGCGGTCGACGAGCGCGTCCCGGTCGCCGAAGGCGGCGACGGTGCGATCGAAGTTGTCGCCGATGGTGTCCCCCAGCAGCGGGGTGTCCGAGATTCCCGATGCGTAGCTCGGTAAAGCGGGGGCGTCGGACATGGAGACTCCTGCGTTCGGCGGTAGCGACGCGTCGAGTCTAGGAACGCGGCGTGACCGCGGCCACCTGCAAGTGGAGACCCGCGCCACCTCAGGGGAAACCCGGAGGCCGGGCGAGGCCGGACTCAGCCCTGACCACCGCCGGCGACAGAGCAGCCCGAGGATTCGGCATCGACGGCTGAATTTTCATTGAGCGAAAATAAGGCCTTGCATTCTTTGCGTCGCACTTCCTCGTAAACCTCAAGACGCGGTGTCCCCATAGTAACCACACGCCGCACGGGAATTTCGATCTGCCGCCAGGTGAAGACATCGTCAGGATGCTCGGCCGCCCATTGAATCGCATCCATCTGCGTGGCACCGAACACGACGCCCGACATCTTTGCCCAGATGGCAACCGACGTGCACATAGGGCAAGGCTCCAGCGTGCTCACAAGATATGCACCCTCGAGATAACGAGATTTCATCCGTCTGGCCGCGTGCCGCACCACAATCATCTCGGGATGCGCACTGGGATCATCATTATCGCCGATCAAGCTGCTTCCCGACTCTGCCAGGATTTCTCCATTCAGCACCACAAGTGCGCCCAGTGCATAATTTCCTGCACGAGACGCCTTTTCGGCCAGCTCGATACACCGGCCGACTTCGTTTTCGAAACCAGAACTCTTCAAGATACTTCTCACTTTCCGAATAGGGAGGACCAGCATGTGATCCTCGAAGTCAAGGTGCCAGAAGTTCGCTTAGTCCACAGACTCTTTCGTCAAGCTTTTCACTGGATCTCTCGATCCACAGCGTGCCATCGTTCTCGATAACCCAGTATTCACGACTCCAGAAGTCTACACATCTGACATCCAGCCGCCCTTTGAAATCATCGGCCAGCAGGGCCACATCGGCACGAACAGCCCGCAAGCTGTCTTCGCCGATTGAATTTTCCTCCCCTTTCACAGCTCTACCTCGTGGAACCACAGGCAAGAAGCTGATCTTTCGGGCTCCACATGAAAGCGCAAACGCAGCCATGGGACCCATCAAGTCAACCGTACTCGACGTGACGACCGTATGAATAGAGAATCTGATCCGACTCTTACTACAGGCTTCCATGCTCTCGAGAATCTTCCCGAAAGACTTCACCCGGTAAACGTCATCGTTCGATGAATCAGGGCGATGCACACTGAATTTGAATTCAGCGCCAACGTCACGGGCGGCGGCAACCACTTCCGAACTCAGACTTATTCCATTTGTAACGACTACCACCTTCGGCAAAACCGATCCGATAGTATCGATTATATGGGCCAGATCACTTCGCATCGTCGGTTCACCGCCCGACAATTTCAGAGATCGAACCCCTCTCACCTTCAGCGCGATAGCGATACCTTCAAGATCTTCCGAAGACAGCTCGACATGACTTGTATTCGGAGCTTGACAGAAGGAGCAGACCGCATTGCACCGTCGGGTTATGCGTACACATACCGAACTGGGGAACCGGCGCTCAAGTCGAGTCATGGCCAACTACCATCTCTTCAGTCAAGGTGAGCATATTCATAATCTGCGACATTTGATCCGCGAATTGCTGCGCGCACTCGAGGCAGAACTCAATTCTCGACTCTTTTTCCAGCTCAGGAACATCGTCGACCCCATAGAATACGATCACCCCATGAGGCGAATCCTCCTCGTTGTGCCTGTTGGTCTCCGGGTCGAGCTTGAGGACCGGACAGGACAAAACCCAGCGCTGGCGCGGCTCGATCATTTGAGCAACGCGGGTATCGTAAAGCTTGTGATGGTCTTCAGGCAGGTCTTCGTAAATTGGACGCCGCTCACGATAAGACTTTCCGCTGACAATATGCGGCGTATCCACGGAAACCCGCGTAAAGCCAAACTCCCGAGGCATCGAGATATTCAAGATGGCCAGGTCGCGATCTTGCTGAATATAGGTAATCTGATCTTTCTCCACAGCCTCGAAGTAACGGGCATTACAGGAGATATTCAGAGCCTTCGACACCAGCTCACAAACGATCCGTAGAGTGCTTTTCAGAAGGCGTCGCTGCCGTTGTCGCAGAACTTCCAACCGTCGTTCGAACCGCTCAGCCTCCACTGCCCGCCTCCTTCGCGTAAGGTATTCACTTCCAACAAGAGCGATGGATCCTCCGACAAGCAACAGGTTGCCCGCCCTGAGCTCTTGAACAGATCCCCACAAGCCATGATCTTCGAGTTTGTCTGAAAGAATATTCACCCAGATGCCCAGCAGTACGGCAGAGATAAGCGTGGCGAAGAACCTGAAGGCGTTCCAGGGTGATATTCGCACGGCGACTCCCTTTATAGAACCTCAGACCAGATACGCGACCGGCACCCGATCGAGATCGTCACCGATGCACTCAACCGACACGAAGCACCGAATTCGATCCGAAGAAATTCCCACGTCGTTGCCCGCGATGAGGCGAGGACAGCCATCACGTTCATCCGCACGTGCGCGGTCCCGGGAAGCACCTGGCCTGGCTGCGACACATCTCGATCGACGATGCCCGGCCGACCACCTCTGGGGGAAGTTCCAAAATTCTTCACATATTTTCGCGCCGCGTGACTGCCTCATCCCAGTCAATCAGGCACCTTCTCTCAAACTGATCTCTTCCAGGTCTCATGGCGGGCACTGGTCAAACAGCGTAGCGCGCAGAGGTTGAGACCAGCGAGTTACTCACAACTTTCCGCCATATTGGCTAACTCTCCGCAAGAACGGACACTCAGAGCGATGATAGGCCCGGCACGGCAGATACTGCCGCACGACGGTCTTACGGCTGCGGATTGCTCGGTACCGAGGGGGCGGCACGGTTAGCATTAATGATCTATTCCTGCAAACAGCCGATCGCCGTCGCCATAACGCCGACGATGTAGCGCACAGTACCCGATCAGCAGGCCTGGCGGCATCGATACCAGTTCCTCCATTGGCCAGGTGCGAAACCATCGACAGAGTCTCGCAACCGCGAGCCCGACAATGAGATTTCGAGCCGCAAGGCAGGTCTCATTGGAGATCGTGCTCTTGGAGCGAGAACCCACGAGTCCCTGGTTCACCACTCTCAATACCAAGATGGCAAGAAGAAAGGAATAGCCATGTTTTCGCTGGTTGAGCCAAGGATACTCTTGGCCCCGTCCAAGACTACGAAAGATACTTCAGCGCCGATATGAGCACTTGGTCATCGAAACAACCCCAACGCTATACCGGCAGTCGAGAATGCAGGGAATCCGGCACTCAAGCCCTCCACCGACAGACCTAGGTCCGCAAACCCGGAAAGAACCGTATATACCGTTTCTCCACACTTCGGAAGCTGATCCGCCTACCTCGGACAGCGCTACCGGCCGACCTTGCCCCGGGCCGACGAGAAGTGCGACCGCTCCAGTGCGCGTCGAAGTGTCCATATCGCTCTGCTGGCACTCATTATTCGATGACTCGTTGTTCAACAGTGGGACCGTCCTTGAAAAGGACCAGTCGGCACCGCAGGACTCGTTCACTCAAACAGGTCATGCACAGCCCGCGATAGTCCACGGCAGCCGCTCAATGACTCGTGGCTACATGTCGACTTGACCGCGGCCACCTGCAAGTGGAGACCCGCGCCACCTCGGGGGAAACCCGGAGGCCGGGTCTCGCCGGGCCCGATATCGTCGAAGGCATGCGCCTCTACATCGTCGATGCCTTCACCTCCGAGGCCTTCGCCGGTAACTCCGCCGGCGTCGTGCTGCTGGACTCGCCGGGCGACGCGGACTGGATGCAGTCCGTCGCGGCCGAGCTGAAGCACGCCGAGACGGCCTTCGTCGAGGTCGACAGCGTCGACAGTGAAGGGCCGAAGTCGCTTCGATGGTTCACGCCGGAGACCGAGGTCGACCTGTGCGGGCACGCGACGCTGGCGACCACGCACGTCCTCGGCGGAGAGCAGACCTTCACGACGAGAAGCGGCGAGTTGCGCTGCCGCGCCGAAGACGGCTGGGTGTCGATGGACTTCCCATCGGATCCGCCACGCGAGTCGGACGACGACCTGTCGTCGATCCTGCCGGGCGTCTCCTTCGAGTACGTCGGGCGCAGCCTCCAGAACCTCTTCGCGGTGGTGGACGACGCCGCCTTGGTGCGCTCGCTCGCGCCGGACCTGGCCGCGCTGCGCGCGCACTGGACCGGACGGCTGATGGTCACCGCCCCGGGCGACGTCGAGGGGATCGACTTCGTCACGCGGTTCTTCGCGCCGGGCGTCGGTATCGACGAAGACCCGGTCACCGGGTCCGCGCACTGCGTCCTCGCGCCGTACTGGGCCGCGCGCCTCGGCCGGCACGAGCTCGTCGGCGAGCAGGCCTCGGCACGCGGTGGCATCGTGCGCATGAGTCTCGAAGGTGACCGCGTCCTGCTTTCCGGGCAGGCGGTCACCGTGGCCAGTGGGGAGTTGCACGTCTGATGCGCCTGATCCTGAACGTCATCTGGCTCGTGCTGTGCGGCCTGTGGATGGCACTCGGCTACATCGTCGCCGGCGTCATCTGCTGCATCCTGATCGTCACCATCCCGTTCGGGCTGGCGTCGTTCCGGATCGCGGCCTACGCGCTCTGGCCGTTCGGCCGCACCGTGGTGGACCGGCGCGACGCCGGGGCCGCGTCGACGATCGGCAACGTCATCTGGTTCATTTTCGCCGGGCTGTGGCTCGCGATCGGGCACGTGCTGACCGGGGTCGCGCTGTGCATCACGATCATCGGGATCCCGCTGGGCGTGGCGAACTTCAAGATGATCCCGGTCTCGCTGATGCCGCTCGGCAAGGAGATCGTCGAGATCCCCTAGGTCTCAGTCTTCGGGCTCCCACGGCAGCGGGATGATCAGGCAGGGACCGCCGACGAACAGACCGCCGTCGATCCCCAGCGCCTTCCCGCCCGCGTAGAGGTACGGCCCCTCGATCTGCGCGGGGTGGATCCCGAGCTGGTCGGCGATGACGCTGTGCCCGTGCACGATCCGCTCGCCGCCGAGCCGGTCCATGAGCTGCTGCGCGACATCGGCGCCTTCGGGGCCGCGGAAGGCGTAGCGCGTGGTCATCCGCCGCCACACGTCCCACCAGGACTCGATGTCACTGCCTTCGAGGATCTCGCGGCCGCGTGCGTTGATCTCGTCGATGTCCTCGCCCCAGCCGAGGTACTCGAGCGTGTCCGAGTGCATCAGCAGGTGGTCCGCGGCGAGCGTCAGCATCGGGCGCGAGGTCAGCCATTCGATGTGCTGCGGGGTGAGCCTGTCCTGGTCTTCGAGCAGCCCGCCGTTGATCTCCCAGCTGCGGGCGAAACTGCGCGGCCCGAAGTCGGACGGCACCTCCGTGTCGCCGAAGTGGTACATCCCGAGCAGCAGGATCTCGTGGTTGCCCAGGAGTGT
Organism: Amycolatopsis azurea DSM 43854; assembly: GCF_001995215.1. GTDB lineage: Bacteria > Actinomycetota > Actinomycetes > Mycobacteriales > Pseudonocardiaceae > Amycolatopsis > Amycolatopsis azurea. The sequence goes on along the minus strand of NZ_MUXN01000001.1, from coordinate 357,869 downwards.
CCCGCAGTGCCCGCCCGCCGTGGCGGCCTGCCGTTCCAGCCGCATCACCAGGTCGATGACGCCGACACCGTCGGGGCCACGGTCGACGAAGTCGCCGAGGAACCAGAGGGTCGCTTCACCACCGGCCCAGTCGTCGTCGGAGTCGAGCAGCCCCTTCTCCCGGAGCGCCTCCGCCAGCTCGTCCCGGTGTCCGTGCACGTCACCGACCACGTAGGTCGGTGACGCGGGCTGATCGTCGTGCATCTCTGTGACGATAATCCCTCCGTCCGCCGCCGACTCGCTCAGCCTTCGCCGAACGGGTCGCCGGTCCGCCCCACCAGATCGGCGATCGAGTCGATGATCATGGTCGGCCGGTACGGGTAGTGCTCGGCGCTCTCCCTGCTGGAGATGCCGGTCAGCACCAGGATCGTCTGCAATCCGGCCTCGATTCCCGAGTGGACGTCGGTGTCCATCCGGTCGCCGATCATCAGCGTCGACTCCGAATGCGCGCCGAGCCGCCGCAGCGCGGAGCGCATCATCAGCGGGTTCGGCTTGCCGACGTAGTACGGCGAACGGCCGGTCGCCTTCTCGATCAGCGCGGCGACCGAACCGGTGGCGGGCATGGAACCCTCCATGCTCGGGCCGGTGGCGTCGGGGTTGGTGGCGATGAACTTCGCGCCGCCCTCGATCAGCCTGATCGCGCGGGTTATCGCGCTGAAGCTGTACGTGCGCGTCTCGCCGAGGACGACGTAGTCCGGGTCGCGTTCGGTCAGCACGTAGCCGACCTCGTGCAGCGCCGTGGTGAGCCCGGCCTCGCCGATCACGAACGCCGAGCCGTTCGGCCGCTGCGACGCGAGGAACTTCGCGGTCGCCAGCGCGGAGGTCCAGATGGCCTCCTCGGGGATGTCGAGACCGGTCCGCTCGAGCCTCGCCCGCAGGTCACGCGGGGTGTAGATCGAGTTGTTGGTCAGCACCAGGAAGCCGATGTCGTTGGCGCGCAGCTCCTTGAGGAACTCGTCCGCGCCGGGCACGAGGTGCTCCTCCTGCACCAGCACGCCATCCATGTCGCTGAGGTAGGTCCAACGGCGCTCGTTCATGGACCCCACCCTAATGTTCGGCGACCGCGTGAACAGCCACAGAGGCCGCCTTGACCGAAAGATTGACCGGTGTCCCGGGTTCGAGCGCCAGTTCGGCGACCGCGGCCGGGGTCAGGTCGGCGGCGAGGCCCGCCGCCCAGTCGTCGCCGCGGGACCGGACGCGGATCACCGGTCCGTGGGGTTCGAGCGCGTCGACGAATCCCTCGACGGTGTTGCGCGGACTGCCCCGGTGCTCACCGTCCTTCAGGTACACAGCGACGGCGCTGGGCGGGAAGACGGCGACAGCCGCTTCGCCCTCGACGACGTCCTCAGCCGGGATTCCGGCCAGCTGTCCGCCTGACGTGCGCAAACCGCCTTCGACGGCGGTTCCGGGCACCAGGTTCAGCCCGGCGATCCGCGCGGTGAACGCCGTGCGCGGCGCGGACAGGACCTTGCGGGTTTCGCCGCGTTCGACGATCCGGCCGCCGTCGAGGACGGCGACGTGATCGGCCAGCGCCAGCGCGTCGAGCGGGTCGTGGGTGACCAGCACGGTCGGCGGCCCTCCCCGCAATACCCGCCGAAGCAGGCCGCGGATGGCCGGCGCCGCGTCGATGTCGAGAGCGGCGAAGGGCTCGTCGAGCAGCAGAAGCCCCGGCTCGGCAGCCAGGGCCCGCGCGATCGCGACCCGCTGCGCCTGCCCGCCGGAGAGCTGCGCGGGCCGACGTCCGCCCAGTTCGAGCGCGTCCACTTCGGTCAGCCACTCGCGTGCGCGCTTCTTCGCCTCGGCGCGCCCGGCGCCGGTCGAGCGCGGCGCGAAGGCGACGTTGTCCAAAGCGGACAGATGCGGGAAGAGCAGGGCGTCCTGGGAGAGTAAGCCGATCCCGCGCGCGTGCGGCGGCAGGCCCGCCAGGCCGCGGCCGTCCAAAGTGATCCGTGCGCGGTCGGGCCGGAGCAGGCCGGCCAGGCAACCGAGCACACTGGACTTCCCCGAACCGTTCGGCCCGAGCAGGGCGAGGACGCCGCCGTCGGGGACTTCGAACCCGACGTCCAGGGTGAACTCGCCCCGCCGGAGGGCGATCTCCGCCGAAAGGGTCACGACCGGACCCCTTCGAGCGCGCGAGGCCGGGCGAGCGCGATCACCGCGACGGCGACCAGGATGAGCAGCAACGCGAGCGCCACGGCGCTGTCGACGTCGACCTCGGCCTGGGTGTAGACCTCCAGCGGCAGCGTCCGGGTGACGCCTTCGAGACTGCCGGCGAAGGTGATCGTCGCGCCGAATTCGCCCAGCGCCCGCGCGAAGCTCAGCACGATGCCCGAACCGAGCGCGGGCAGCAGCAGCGGCAACGTGACCCGGCGGAACACCGTCCACGGCTTGGCGCCCAGCGTCGACGCGACCCGTTCGTACCGGTCACCGGCACCGCGGAGGGCCCCTTCGAGGCTGACCACGAGGAACGGCATCGCGACGAACGTCTGCGCGACGACCACCGCGGCCGTGGTGAACGGCACCTGCTCACCGGTCAGCGCGGTCACCAGGACGCCCAGGAAACCCTTGCGGCCCAGCAGGTACAGCAACGCCAGCCCGCCGACCACCGGCGGCAGGACCAGCGGCAGCAGCACCACGGCGCGCAGCACGCGGACGCCGCGCGCCCCCGACCGCGCGAGCACCACGGCGAGCGGGACGCCGAGCAGCACGCAGGCCACAGTGGACAGTCCGGCGGTGATCAGCGAGAGCTTGAGCGCGTTCAGCGAGGACGTCGAGGTGATGAGGCCCGGGAAGCGGCTCAGGTCCGAGCGCACCAGCAGGCCGACGACCGGCAGCACCACCAGCGCCAGCGCGCAGATCGCCGGCGGCCAGAGCACCCACGGCACCCCACCCCCCGCATTTCGTCCTCTGAACGCGGTAGTTGCGTGTGCATCTACCGCGTCCAGAGGACGAAGTGCGGGATCAGGGCGCGCCAAAACCGACCTTCGCCAGTTCCTTCTTGCCTTCGGCGCTGAGGATGAAGTCGGTGAACTGCTTCGCGAGAGCCGCCTGGGGAGCGTCCTTCACCACCGCGATCGGGTAGTCGTTGATCGCGCCCGCCGCCTCGGGGAAGTCCACTTTGTCCACCTTCGCGGCCGCGGACGTCGCGTCGGTGACGTAGACCAGTCCGGCGTCGGCGTCGCCCGACTGCACCTTCGCGAGCACCGACTTGACGTCCTGCTCCTCGCTCGCGGGCTTGAGCGTGACCCCGGACGCCTGCTGGACCTTCTTCGTCGCCGAACCGCACGGCACCTGCGGCGCGCAGACGACCACGGTCAGCCCGTCCTTCGCGAGATCCGCCAGCCCCTTGACGCCCTTGGGGTTGCCCTTGCCGACCGCGATGGCGAGCCGGTTGGTGGCGAACACCGACGGCTGCCCGTCGATCACCTCGCCCTTGGTGGCCTTGTCCATATTGGCCTGATCGGCGGAGGCGAACACGTCCGCTTTCGCTCCCTGGGTCAGCTTCTGGACCAGCGCCGAGGAGCCCTCGAAGCTGAACTTCACCGTCACCCCGGCGTGCTGCGCCTCGAACTGCTTGCCCAGCGCCCCGAAGGACTCGGTCAGCGACGCCGCCGCGAATACGGTCAGCGTCTTGGCCTCCGCCTGCTGGGCGGCGGGCTGCTCCGAACCGCAGGCCGTCGCGGCCAGTGCCAGCGCGAACAAGGCGGGGACGAGTCTCCTCATCGGCTTCCTTCCGGGGTTTCGATCACGACGGTGGTCGCCTTGACGACGGCGACCGCGAGCACCCCGGGCCGCAGCCCGAGTTCACGGACGGCTTCGGCGCTCATCAGAGAGACCACGCGATGCGGGCCGCATTGCAGTTCGACCTGTGCCATCACCTTGTCCGTGACGACCTCGGTGACCAGGCCGACGAACCGGTTGCGCGCGGAGCGGCCGACGTTCGACGGATCCTCGGGCTGTTCCGCCTGCGCCTTGGCGAACGCGGCGAGTTCGGCGCCGTCGACGACCTTGCGGCCCGCCGAGTCGTCGAACGCGGTCAACTGGCCCGCGCGCACCCAGCGGCGGACGGTGTCGTCGCTGACGCCGAGCAGACGAGCGGCCTCAGACAACCGAAATTGCGGCATGCTTGGGAGGTTACTTCCGCAGATGCGGAAAAGCTATGTGCGGGAGGAATTGCCGGGGAGTTCGTCGCGGAGGCCATCGAGCAACGCGCTCTGGAAACGTTCGAGCACTTTCCGTTCCCCGGGAGAGAACTCCTCAAGGACCGTCTTCATGTTCGTGTACGCGGATTCGAAGAGCGGCGCGTGGCGGTCCATGGCACCGGGAACGACCTCTATCAGGACTTTCCGGCGGTCGGCGGTGTCGCGGACACGGCGGGCGAGAGCCGCCTTCTCCAGCCTGTCCATGACGCCGGTCACAGCCCCGGTCGACAGCCCGGTCAGTTCCGCGATCCTGCCCGCTGTCAACGGTCCCGGCGCCTGACCGACGAGTTCGAGCACCTTGTGATCGGTGGCCGACAGCCCCATCCGCTCGGCGATCCTGGCGTGCCGGAGCACGGTCAAGGTGCTGGTTTCCCTGCCGAGGTGGGCGAACCGGGCCAATTCCTCCGCCGAAAGCGGATATTTCGCCATCCGGAAAACCCTTCGGGAAGAAACCGATTCGCTGCGAAAGCGATTCTAGACAGTCGGCTTTCGCCCGCTTCGGGGTTAGTCTGGTGACAATGACAGCAGTCGATCTCGGGTTTCCCCGTGTCCCCGGTACACGCGGCCGCCCCAGCGTGCCCAGGCCGGACAACCCCGCTCTGATCGACACCTTCGGCCGCGTGGCGACCGACCTCCGGGTGTCGCTCACCGACAAGTGCAATCTGCGCTGTACCTACTGCATGCCCGCCGAAGGGCTGGAGTGGATGCCGAGCGCGGACGTGCTGACCGACGACGAACTCGTGCTCCTGCTGCGGATCGCCGTCGAACGGCTCGGGATCACCGACATCCGGCTCACCGGCGGCGAGCCGCTGCTGCGCCAGGGCCTGGAGAAGATCGTCGAACGGATCGCGGCGCTCGAACCGCGGCCGCGGCTTTCCATGACCACCAACGGGATCGGGCTCGCGAAGCGCGCGAAGTCGCTCGCCGACGCCGGGCTGGACCGGATCAACGTCTCGCTGGACACCGTCGACCGCGCGCTGTTCGAGACGATCACGCGCCGCGACAGGCTGTCGCACGTGCTGGCCGGCATGGCCGCCGCGCGTGAGGCCGGGCTGGACCCGGTGAAGGTCAACGCGGTGCTGATGCGCGGGCTGAACGAGGACCAGGCCGTGCCGCTGCTGAAGTTCTGCCTCGCCGAGGGCTACCACCTGCGGTTCATCGAACAGATGCCGCTGGACGCGCAGCACGGCTGGAACCGGCGCGACATGATCACCGCCGAGGAGATCCTCGGCATGCTCGGCGAGGAGTTCTCGCTGTCGCCGTTCCCCGCCGCGCGGGGCGGGGCACCCGCCGAACGCTGGCTGGTCGACGGCGGCCCCGGCGACGTCGGCGTGATCGCGTCGGTGACGCGGCCGTTCTGCGGCGCCTGCGAGCGGACGAGGCTGACCGCGGACGGCGCGGTGCGCTCGTGCCTGTTCAGCAACGACGAGACCGACCTCCGCGCCCTCGTGCGCGCGGGCGCGCGCGAAGAAGAGGTGGCGGACGCCTGGCGGGCGACCATGTGGGGCAAGCTCGCCGGGCACGAGATCAACGAGGCCGGCTTCGCGCAGCCGATCCGGCCCATGAGCGCGATCGGCGGCTGACATGGTGACCATCGTGGTGCGGTACTTCGCGTCGGCCCGCGCGGCCGTGGGCTTCGACGAGGAGAAGGTGACCCTGCCGGACGGCGCCCGCGTCGCCGACGCCGTCGCCCACCTTCGCGAACTCCACCCGGAGAAGCTGGCGAAGCTGCTCGACGCGGTCTCCTATCTCTTGGACGGCGTCGCGGTGCGGGATCTCACGCGGCCGCTGACCGACGCGGCCGAACTGGACGTCCTGCCCCCGTTCGCGGGCGGCTGACCTGCGCTGACCTGCGCGAATCGCGAAAGTGATAGCAAAGGTCCCTTGCTCGCCGTTTCGAGTTCACCGTCCGGACGCCGAAGCCGCCGAGGATGCGCCAGTGATCACTCCCCGCCGTATCCTCGCCGCGCTGCTCGCCGCGGTCGCCGCCACGAGCCTGGCGACCGCCCCGGCCTCCGCCCACGAACGTGGCGTCCGGCCGTTGCCGCAGGCGCACAGCCACAACGACTACGAGCACACGCGTCCGCTCCAGGACGCGCTCGACCAGGGCTTCACCAGTGTCGAGGCCGACATCTACCTGGTGGACGGGCAGTTGCTGGTGGCGCACGACCTCGCCGACACCCGCCCCGACCGCACCCTGGAGTCGCTCTACCTGGAGCCGCTGCGCAAGCGCGTCCTCGCCAACCACGGCGGCGTCTACCGGCAGAAAGCCCGCTCCGAGGCACGCTTTCCCGCCGAGGAGCCATCAACGCAGTTCCAGCTGCTGATCGACGTCAAGGGGGACGCGAACAGCACCTACGCGGCCCTGGAGAAGCGGCTGTACAACCCTCGCTACTCCTTCCTCTTCTCTCTGTACGCGTTCGGACACGTCCAGAAGCGGGCCGTCACCGCGGTGATCTCCGGCGGGCGCCCCAAGGACGTGATGCTCGGGCAGAAGTTCCGGCTCGCCTTCTACGACGGCCGCGTCAAGGACGAGAACGACCTCGGCATCGGCTCGGACCCCAAGGTGACCCCGCCGGTCTCCGACTCCTGGAGCGAGCTGTTCACCTGGACCGGCGCCGGTGAATTCCCGGCGGCCGAGCGCGCGAAGCTGCGCGAAATCGTCGAACGGGCGCACAAGGCGGGTCAGCGGGTCCGTTTCTGGGCGACGCCGGATGCGCCTGGACCTGCACGGGAGGCGCTTTGGAAGGTACTGGCCGCCGCCGGAGTCGACCACCTGAATACGGATGACCTGTCAGGGCTGGCGAACTTCTTGAGGGCTCGCTAAAGTGCGCGGCCCATTCGCGCGCGAAGGCGCACGAATGGGCCAGTCAGCCCTTAATCCACGTGATGCAAGCCTCACGATCCGTGAATTATCTCGGCCAGGAAACGGTCCGGTAACGGCCCGCTGACCTGCATAAACAGTCGAATCGTTATGGGTTGCGTGCTGTTACTGTGATGTAGGTCACAGCTCGAATAATTTCCGCTCGGGCCGTTCGTTACGTACCGTCGCTTTTCGGTTGGCCCCGACCGACCACGCAACACCGGGAACCCGTAGCGCCTAGCCCTGTCCAACGGATTCCCGGACCCAACCCCGAGCGAAAGCATTTCCGGACAGGGACGAGGGGACCGAGCCGACGCGGCGTGCGTCAGGCGAAGTCAGCCGGCCTGAGACGGCCGGCCAGACCCCTGGGTCTTCCCTCAGCACAGACTCGTAGGCGCAGGGAGCGAGATTTACTCACATGTCGTACCGAGGCAAGCACCGCAAGATGTCCGCCGCTACCCGCCACATCGCTCGCGTCGCCATCGCGGGCGTCGCGGTCGGCGCTCCCCTCGCAATCGCCGCGACCCCCGCGTCGGCGACCAACTGGGACGCCATCGCGCAGTGCGAGAGCAGCGGAAACTGGAGCACCAACACCGGTAACGGCTACTACGGTGGTCTGCAGTTCTCGCAGAGCACCTGGCGCGCCTACGGTGGCACCGGCAGCGCGCACGGCGCTTCGCGTGAGCAGCAGATCGCCGTCGCCGAGCGGGTCCTCCAGGGCCAGGGCATCGGCGCGTGGCCGAACTGTGGCAAGAAGGGCGGCTCCGCCAGCCCCGCCAAGGCCAAGTCGAGCGCCCCGAAGGCCACCAAGAAGGTGACCCCGAAGAAGTCGACCGCCCCGGTCCAGAAGCAGCAGGCTCCGGTCCAGGCGCCGGCCGCCAATGTCGCCAACTCCAACCCGGCCGGTGACTACACCGTCGTGGCGGGCGACACGCTGTCCAAGATCGCTTCCAAGTTCAACGTCCAGGGTGGCTTCCAGAAGCTGCAGGACCTGAACAAGGAATTCGTGCCGAACGCCGACTTCATCGTCGTCGGTCAGAAGCTCGCCACCAAGTGAGCTCTTGAGCACCAGTGAGCCGTGATGCCCGCGGGATTCCCCGCGTGGCCACGTCACGGCTGACAAGGCCCCACCGCGCCATTCCCCCGGCGGTGGGGCTTTGTCGTGTGCGCGTGTCGTCCATCCAGTCACACGTGTCGTCCGTCGGATCACACGCGTCGTCCGGCCGGCCACGCGTAGCGGCCCAGCTCGGTACAGGTGGTCGGACCCCCTCGCGCCCCCTTGCCCGGCGCGCTCTGGTGAGTCGGCGGTGTTGCGAAAGCCACTTCCGCAACCTTGAAGGTTGCGAAAGTGGCTTTCGCAACGTCCGAAGCGGTCCGCAGGCTCGCTACGGCGAGTTGACCCACTCGTCGCTGCCGTCGGTGAAGTGCTGGTGCTTCCACACCGGCAGCCGCGCCTTGACCTCGTCGACCAGCTCCGAGCAGGCGGCGAACGCCTGGCCTCGATGCTCGGCGGCCACGGCGCACGCCAGCGCGACGTCCCCGATGGCCAGCGCGCCCAGCCGGTGGCTCACCGCGACCGCACGCACCCCGGTCCACTTCCCTGAGAGGTCCGCGACGACCTCCGCGAGCACCTCCGAAGCGCTGGGGTGGCCTTCGTAGGCGAGCCGTTCCACCGATCGCCCGCCGTCGTGGTCCCGCACGACCCCGCCGAAGGTGACGACGGCGCCCGCGGCCGCGTCGTCCACCAGCCGGGCGTGCTCCTCGACCGAAAGCGGCTCGTCGACCACCGCGGTCCGTGCGACCCGAACGCTCACTGCTGTGCCTCCCGTGGGTGGTCGCCGCCCGCCAGCTGGTCGACGGCGTGGTCGAGGATCCCGTCCAGTACGCCCAGGCCGTCCTTCACGCCGCCGCGCGAGCCGGGCAGGTTCACCACCAGGGTCCGTCCGGCGACACCGGCGACCCCGCGCGAGAGCACGGCCGTGGGCACCTTGGGCAGTCCGGCGGCCCGGATCGCGTCCGCGACGCCGGGGAGTTCGTAGTCGAGGACGGCGCGCGTGACGTCCGGGGTGCGGTCCGTCGGCGAGATGCCGGTGCCGCCGGTGGTCACGATCACCTGGACTCGGGCCGCGACGGCGGCCCGCAGGGCCTCGCCGACCGGTTCCCCGTCCTCGACGACCACGGGCTCAGGCACGTCCCAGCCCCGTTCGGTCAGCCAGGCCGTGATGACCGGACCGGTCGTGTCCTCGTAGACGCCCTTCGCGGCGCGATTCGACGCCACGATCACCCTCGCGACCCGGTTCACGGCCGCTCCCAGGTCCCGGTCTTGCCGCCGTCCTTGCGGATGAGGCGGACGTCGTCGAGGGTCGCCGCCGGATCGACGGCCTTGATCATGTCGTGCAGGGTCAGCCCGGCGACGGCGACGGCGGTCAGCGCCTCCATCTCGACGCCGGTGCGGTCGTTCGTCTTCGCCGTCGCGGTGATGTGGACGGCGGTCTCGTCGAGGGCGAACTCGACCTTCACCCCGGACAACGCGATCTGGTGGCAGAGCGGGATCAGCTCGGGCACCTTCTTCGCGCCCATGATGCCCGCGATCCGGGCGGTCGCGAGGGCATCGCCCTTGGGTAGCCCGTCCGTCGCCAGCAGGCCGAGCACCTCGGCCGTGGTGTGCACGGTGCCGCCCGCCAGCGCGGTGCGGGCGGTGGGCGTCTTGCCGGAAACGTCGACCATACGGGCGGCGCCCGTATGGTCGACGTGGCTGAGTTCACTCACGCCCAGCAGGCTAGTCCTCAGAAGACTCGCTGCTTCGAGCGAACCTCGTCGAGCGCCTTCTCGCGTTCCTGGCGCTGCTCCGGCGACATCGAGCCGAAGTACCCGCCGTTGTCCGCGGCGCAGGCCGTGTCGTGCGCGGGACGCTTGCCGTCCACGAGGAACCGGTTGACGGCGTTGTTGCCGCAAGCGTTCTCCGAGCCCAGCCAGACCCCGTGCCCGCCGTCGTCGACCGACACCATCCGCGCCCGGTCGCCGAGCGCGCGCCGCATCTCCTTGGCCCCGCCGAGCGGCGTCGCCGGGTCACGCAGGTTCTGCACCATCAGGATGTTCGACGGACCCCGGTCGCCGATCCGCACCTGCGGCTCGATCGGCTCGGACGGCCAGTAGGCGCACGCCCAGATGTTCGCCGCGGCCGCGCCGAACATCGGGTACTTCACCCGGTCCTTCTCGACAGTGCGCTGGTAGGTCTCGACCTTCTCAGGCCAGTTCACGTCGTTGCACACCACGTGCAGCTGCGCGGCGAGGATCTGCGCCACGTCGATCTGCCGGGTCTGCGCTGTCTGCTTCATGACGCCTTCGCCGTCGAGCGCCTGCCACTGCTGCGCCAGCACCGGGAAGGAACTGGTCGAGTACAGCGCGCCGAACGTGCCCGCCCGGAAGGCCGCGCCGTCCACACCCGGAACGACGCCGGTGTCGAGTTTGTCGGCGAGTTCGTAGAACTTCGCCGTCACCTGCTGCGGAGTCCGGCCCAGGCCGTAGCTCGCGTGCCGCGCCGCGGCCCACTTCGCGAAGTCCGGGAACCGGTCCTGGAAGCCCTCCGCCAGCCGTCGCGATCCTGTCGGGTCGAGGCCGCCCGGCCCGACCACGCTGTCGAGCACGACGCGATCGGTGTTCTGCGGGAACAGCGTCGAGTACACGGCGCCGAGGTAGCTGCCGTACGAGACGCCGTAGTACGAGAGCTTCTTCTCACCGAGGGCTTCGCGGATGCGGTCCATGTCGCGGGCCGTGTTGGCCGAGGTGATGTACGGCAGGTTCGCGGCGGTCTTCGATTCACCGCACTGCTTCGCGACGACCGCCACGGTCTTCGCCCGTTCCGCCACCGCCGCGGCGTCCCGTGCGTATGGCGGGACGTTGCTGGCCGCCTGCGCGGGCGTGAGGTCGCAGGTGACCGGCGTGCTGCGGGCGATCCCGCGCGGATCGAACCCGATGACGTCGTACGCGTCGAGCACGCTCGCCGGCATGCCCGCGGCCCGCAGTTCGGCGGGCATGGACAGTCCCGGGCCGCCGGGTCCGCCCGGGTTCGTCAGCATGATGCCGCGCCGCTTCGCGGGCTTGGTGCTCGCGAGCTTCGAAACGGCGATGTCGATGGTCTTCCCGCCCGGGTTCCGGTAGTCGAGCGGGACCTTCAAGGTGGTGCACGTCAGCCCTGGCGCGGCCGCGTCCTCCGGACACGGCCCCCACTTCACCGGTGAAGCCGCAGCGGACGCCGTTGCCGGTACGAGTACCGCCAAAGTGGCCGCCGCGGCCGTGAGTGTCCCGATCCTGCTCAGGACAGAGCGATTCATCCCCAACCCCCGTCATGATCGACTTCTTGGTCGAAATCGAGCCTAGGAGCGGGGCGTGTGCGGAGTCGTCACCCTGAGGTCGGCCCGCGGATCGGCCTCAGTGATGACGGATGCCGCCGAATGGAGCAAGGGACCTTTGCTATCGCGCCCCGACGCCCCTTCGGCGGGTTTTCGTCAGCGCTCGGCAGATTTCACAGCCTTGGCGGCCTTCTTGACGGCCTCGGCGACCGCCGGGGCGACAGCGTTGTCGAAGACGCTCGGCACGATGAACGAGGCGTTCAGCTTGCCGTTGTCCACGACGTCCGCGATGGCGTCGGCCGCCGCGAGCAGCATCGAGTCGTCGATGTGGTGCGCCTGCGCGTCGAGCAGGCCGCGGAAGACGCCGGGGAACGCGAGCACGTTGTTGATCTGGTTCGGGAAGTCGCTGCGGCCGGTGGCGACCACGGCGGCGTGCTTGCCCGCTTCGAGGGGGTCGATCTCCGGGTCCGGGTTGGCCAGCGCGAACACGACGGCGTCGGACTTCATGGTCGCGACCTGCTCGGCCCCGAACAGGTTCGGCGCGGAGACGCCGATGAACACGTCGGCGCCGACGAGCGCCTCGTGCAGCGTGCCCGCCTGCTGCTCCTTGTTGGTGTGCTCGGCGATCCAGGTCAGGTTGTCGTCGAGGTTGCCGCGCGCGGAGTGCACGATGCCGTCGATGTCGGCGGCCACGATGTCGCCCGGGTTCTTGCGCAGCAGCAGGCGGATGATCGCCGAACCCGCCGCGCCGACGCCGCTGACGACGATCTTGCAGTCTTCGATGTTCTTCCCGACCACGCGCAGGGCGTTGCGCAGCGCGGCGACGACGACGATCGCGGTGCCGTGCTGGTCGTCGTGGAACACCGGGATGTCGAGCTGCTCACGCAGGCGCTTCTCGATCTCGAAGCAGCGCGGCGCGGCGATGTCCTCGAGGTTGATGCCCGCGTAGACCGGCGCGAGCGCCTTCGCGATCATGATGATCTCTTCGGTGTCCTGGGTGTCCAGGCAGACCGGCCACGCGTCGACGTCGGCGAACTTCTTGAACAGCGCCGCCTTGCCCTCCATCACCGGGAGCGCGGCGGCCGGGCCGATGTTGCCCAGCCCGAGGACCGCGGAACCGTCGGTAAGCACCGCGACGGTGTTGCGCTTGATGGTCAGGCGGCGCGCGTCCTCGGGGTTCGCGGCGATCGCCTGGCAGACGCGGGCGACACCCGGCGTGTACGCGCGGGAGAGGTCGTCACGGTTACGGAGCGCGACCTTGGGGCTGACCTCGATCTTGCCGCCGAGGTGGATCAGGAACGTCCGGTCGGAGACCTTGCGGACGCGGACGCCCGGCATCGAGTCCAGCGTCTGCGTGATGTCCTGCGCGTGGTTCTCCGACAGGGCGTTGGCGCTGATGTCGACGACGATCGAGTCGGGGTGCGACTCGACGACGTCGAACGCGGTCAGCACGCCGCCGACCCGGCCGACGGCGGTGGTCAGGTCACCCGCCGCGGTGGACGACGCGGGGGCCTCCACCCGGACGGTGATCGAATATCCGGGACCGGGAACCGGCATGGCACTACCCCCGCTGAGGAACGCTCGAATAGGTCGATCGAAAACCTACTCCCGTGACGACCGCCACGAACCCTCGCAGGGGGTAACTGGCGAGTAACTCGCGCGCTGACGGAAAGCCGCCGAAGGGGCAGCCCGAACCAGCCTCACCAGCCCGAAGAGGGCGCCCCTTCATCGGATTTCCGTGGGCCTTCGGCCCGAAAGAGGCGCGCGAGAGGGCCTGTTCGGGCGCTGAGCGCCCTCGGCAGGCCAGGCCAGTAGCTTTCTACCGGTTGATCTCGGTCTCGGGGTGCACGTAGGGCACCGCCTCGAGCGGGAAGGTCACGTCGCCGAACGGGGACAGTGCGCCCTGCCGATCCGATGCGAGCTCGGTGACGGGGTGCTCCCCGTCCTCACCTGGCCACGTCGGGTCGATCCCCGCGCGCTTCTTGTTCTCGCCCTTCGCCACAACGTCCTCCCGAGCATGGTCAAGCCGTTCTCAAGGGACAGTCTGCCCGAACGTGACTGCCGGACCTGCACCCGCCCGGTATCCTGGTCCTCTATGCCCGCGCCCTCCCTGGCGGACTGGCTGCGCCAGGAGTCCGACGACGCCCTCGCCGCACTGCTGCGCACGCGTCGCGACCTGTCCACGCCACCCCCGTCCGACACCATCGTGCTCGCCACCCGGGCCGGCACGCCGGGTTCCGTCGCGCGCGCCTGCGAAGACCTCGACACCTTCACCCTCGCCGTGCTCGACGCGCTGCTGCTCGCCGGAGCGGACACCGGCCCGGTCACCGCCGCCGAGGTCGCGCGGCTCACCGGCACCGAGATCGGCGAGGCGCTGGCCCTGCTGCGCACGCGCGCGCTGGTCTGGGGTGAGGACGACGCGCTGCGCGTCCCGCCGTCGGCCCGTGACGCGCTCGGCCCCTTCCCCGCCGGGCTGGGATCGTCGTCGCCCTCGCTCGCCGGAACGGACATCGAGGCCGCGCTCGCGGAGGTCGGCGAGGACGAGCGAGCCCTGCTGACGACGCTGGCCGCCGGACCGCCGATCGGCCGCACCCGCGACGCGTCGGCCGAGGTCCCGCTGGAGCGGGCGCAGAATCCGGTCCAGCGACTGCTCGCCCGGGGACTGCTGCTGCGCCGGGACGATCAGACCGTCGAGCTGCCGCGCGAGATCGGGATCGCCCTGCGCGGCGGGTCGGTGTTCGACCCGGCGTCGCTGCGCGAACCGGAACTCCCCGTTCATCCGCATCAGCGGTCCACAGTGGACTCGACGGCGGCGGGCGAGGCGATGGAGTTCTTGCGCCAGACCGAAACCATGCTTCGCTCGTGGTCGGAGACACCGCCGCCGGTGCTGAAGTCCGGTGGGCTCGGAGTCCGCGAGCTGAAGAAGCTCGCCAAGGATCTCGACGTCGACGAGACGCGGGTGACCCTGCTGGCGGAGATCGCCGTCGGCGCCGGGCTGGTGGCCGACAGCGAGGCGACCTCGCCGGAATGGGTGCCGACGACGCTCACGGATTCATGGCTCGCGTCGCCGACCGCGCAGCGCTGGATGACGGTCGCGCAGGCCTGGCTCGAACTGCCCCGGCTGCCCGGCCTCGCCGGCGGGCGGGACGCGAAGGACAAGCCGATCGCGCCGCTTTCGGAGGATCTGCGCCGCCCGCTGGCGCCCACGTCGCGGCGGCGGATCCTGCTCGCCCTGGCCGCGCTGCCCGAAGGCGCCGGGGTGAAGAGCACCGAAGAGCTGGTCGCCGCGCTCGCCTGGCGCGCGCCGCGAAGGGGCGGGCGGCTGCGGGACGAGACCGTGCGCTGGACGATGGCCGAAGGGGCCGCGCTCGGCCTGCTCGGGCTCGGCGGGCTGACCACGGCGACGCGGGCGCTGCTGGCCGAGGACCGGCCCGGCGCTGTCGAGGCGATCCTGGACGCGCTGCCGCGTCCGGTGGACCACGTCCTGGTCCAGGCCGACCTGACCGTGGTCGCGCCGGGACCGCTGGAAGCCGACCTCGCGGCCGAGATGACCGCCGTGGCCGACATCGAATCGGCCGGGCACGCGACCGTCTACCGGATCACCGAGACCTCCGTGCGGCGCGCGCTCGACACCGGGCGGACCGCGGGTGAACTGCACCAGCTGTTCGCGGCGAAGTCGGCGACGCCGGTACCCCAGTCGCTGAGCTACCTGATCGACGACGTCGCCCGACGGCACGGGCGGCTGCGCGGCGGGGCCGCCGAGTCGTTCCTGCGCTGTGACGACGCGTCGCTGCTCGCGGAGGTCATGGGCAGCCCTGTCGCGACCGAGTACGGCTTGCGCATGATCGCGCCGACGGTGCTCATCAGCGCGTACCCGCTCGCCGAAGTCCTCGACGCCCTTCGCGCCGCCGGGTTCGCTCCGGCCGCCGAAGGACCCGACGGACGCGTCATGGACATCAGGCCGTCTGGACGTCGCCTGCCCGCGAAGGCGCGTGCCGCGCGTCGGGCCCCTGGCGAGCCTGCCGGTCTGACGGACGACCAGGTCGGCAAGATCGTCGCGCACGTCCGGGCCGGTGACGCCGCTTCGGCTCGTCGCCGCGGCGAGACGGTGCGCGCGCCACAGGGAGGCGGCGCCGGGGACACGTCCGCGACGCTGGCGTTGCTGTCCCAGGCGACCATGGAACGCCGCGAGGTGTGGATCGGGTTCGTCGACTCACGCGGGACGGCGAGCCAGCGGGTGGTGCGGCCGAGGCGGGTCGGCGGCGGGGTCCTCGAAGGGACCGACAACGAGCGGTACCCGCTGCACCGGATCACCTCGGCCGCCCTCGTCGAAGACTGACCTCCGCACGCATTTCGTCCTCTGGATGTGGGAGCTAGACGAGTTGTTCGGTACGGAGGTCCTTCAGCACCATCGACATGGCTTCGCCGTGTGTCGGCCAGTCCGGCGTCCCGATCCCGGCCGAGTGCAAAGCGGACCGAACGGCGGCATGAGCTTTCGCGATGGCGTGTGAGAGATCGTCGCCGGACACGTCGGCCTCGATCTCCATGACCGCTCGCCCCGCATCCGCGGAGACCGCGCTGTCCACGAAACCGTCGAGGCAGCGTTCTTGTTCGAGCAGCGCTCGCATCACCTTGTCGCCATAGCCGAAGAGATCACCATCGCCGTCGGCGATGAACACCCAGTGCGCGTGGACCGTCACACCCATCAGGAACCCCCCTCGATCTCGTAGCAAGGTTGACGCAGCAGCCAGGACACCGCGTTCTTTCCGTAGTTGGCACCGCTCGGAGTCAGGTGGATCCAGCGCTGGTGCTGCCCGCAAGGACAGCGGACGGTGTAGTAGGTCGGCGGGTCCAGGATCCTCCATCCTGCCCGATGGAAGTGCTCCAGAACAGCTTCCAGATCCTTCCTAGGACGCTTTCTCCAGTACCCCACCGGCTACTCCTCGACCAGGTTAACGCAGATCAGGACGACCGGCGTCCCCCTGAGATCCCGTTCACGGACGACCGTGGTTCTATCGAGAAAGCGACCCAGTCTGCTACCGAAAGTGCCGGCAAGCCACCTCAAAGTAGTCACCTTGAGGACGACTTGCACCGGAGCAACTGCTTGACGTCCCCAATGCCACATTGGAGACGCTGAGCGTCTCCAATGTGGCATTGGGGACACCGCACG
Source organism: Amycolatopsis azurea DSM 43854 (assembly GCF_001995215.1). GTDB lineage: Bacteria > Actinomycetota > Actinomycetes > Mycobacteriales > Pseudonocardiaceae > Amycolatopsis > Amycolatopsis azurea. The sequence continues at coordinate 341,243 of NZ_MUXN01000001.1, read as the reverse complement.
AAAGCACGAGAGCGCGAGAGCGGCCGAAAGCGCATTTAGAGGACGAAACGCGCGAAACCTAAAGGGCCCGGAGGCCTTGAAGCACCCGCTCCATGAAGGCGCGCGAGGAGGAGTCGCCCATGATCAGCTCCGTCTGGTGGATCAGCACCAGGTTCGCGTCCGCCATGTCGCCGACGAGCACCTTCACGACGCCCAGCGGCAGCCGCAGGTGCGCGGCGATCTCCGCGATCGACCGGGTGTCCAGGCAGAGGTCGCAGATCTGCCGGTGCTCGGGAGTCCGCACGCCGCGGTACCGGCGGCCGTCCTCGCTGGTCGACACCAGCGCCTCCAGCGCCAGGTCGTGCGCGGTACGGGTGCGGCCGCCGGTGCGCGTGTAGGGCCGGACCCGGGAGCCCGAAGACGGCAGGTAGACCGAAGCGGGCGCGGCGGCGCTTTCCGTCCTGGAGGGCGGCGGCGACTGGCGGATCGGCGAAGGCATCGACGCGGGCAGCGGAGGCGTCGGGACCGGCTCCGGTGGCTTGGCCGCGCGGCGCGGCATGACCGTGCTGATCGAGCTCAGCTCGAACCGGCTCGGCGAATCGAAAGCCTCACGCTCGGTGCCCTGGTAGAGGGAGTCCCAGCCGGCGGGGTCCGGTTCGGTGAATCCGGTGATCTTCATCGGCGGCTACCCACGTACGCCGCCCTGCAGCTGCGCCCGCAGCTCGGGGGTGATCTGCTGCCCGACCCGCTCGACGAGCAGGGTCATCTCGTAGGCCACGGTGCCGATGTCACAGGTCGGCGCGGCCAGGACGGCGAGTGACGAGCCGTCGGCGACCGACATGAGGAAGAGGTACCCGCGCTCCATCTCGACGACGGTCTGGTTGACTCCGCCCGCGTCGAAGCAGCGCGCCGCACCGGCGGTGAGGCTGATCAGACCGGAGGCGACCGCGGACAGCTGTTCGGCGCGCTCCTGCGGCAGCCCGTCCGACGGCGCGAGGAGAAGCCCGTCCGCGGAGACCAGCACGGCGTGCGCCGCACCGGGAACCCGGCGCGCGAAATCCGTGATGAGCCAGCCGAACGAGCTCTGCTGCCCGGATGCCGTCACAAGTCCCTCCTCGCTGCGTCAAGACCACCTGGGCGGCGTGGTCCGGGCGTCTCCCGGTGACCAGCACAGACCAGCACCGATCCGGTACGGCCGAGCCCGAAGACGCCTCCACCCAGCGTATTCGTCCCGCCGATCGTGTCGAGCCCGCCACCCTGCCGCTCGCGTTAACCGAATGTGAACGTCCAGCCGCTCACCGCGTCGACACATGGCGAACCACGCATTCGTGGGTCACCCCGTGGTGGCCCGCTGCGACCAGGTGTGAATCGGTGTCCACGCAGGTCACCGACGTTTCGTCCACCCGATCGGGGGCTGCTGACACCGGATCGTGCGAAAGGGATCGCCCCGCGTTCAATCCGGCAGGTGGCACCACTCCCCGAAGCGGGTGAAGCCTGCCGAGTTCACTCCAACGGCCGCATCCGCTCCGGGCTTTCGTCTGTGTTCTACCCCGCGCGCAACGCCGAATCGTGTGCGATGGCGTGCTGCACGACCGAGATCAACACCTGCTTGGCGGACTCACGTTCCCGGGCGTCACACGCCATGATCGGCACGGACGGCGAGATCGTCAGCGCGTGCCGGACGTCCTCGATCTGGTGGTGCAGCAGCCGGTCGAAGCAGTTGATCGCCACGACGTACGGCAGCTTCCGGTTCTCGAAGAAGTCGATCGACGGGAACGCGTCGGCGAGCCGCCGCGTGTCGACCAGCACGACGGCACCGATGGCGCCGACCGCGAGGTCGTCCCACATGAACCAGAACCGGTGCTGGCCCGGCGTACCGAACACGTACAGCACCAGGTCCGAGTCCAGCGAAATCCGGCCGAAGTCCATGGCCACGGTCGTCGTCGACTTGTTCGGGGTGGCCGAATTGTCGTCGACGCCGGTACTGGCCTCGGTCATCATGGCCTCGGTGGTCAGCGGATCGATCTCCGATACCGCCCCGACCAACGTGGTCTTCCCCGAGCCGAATCCGCCAGCGACCACGATCTTGGCCGACGAAGTCGGTCCGGTCACCTGCGGCGCATTCGCGTCGGAGTCAAATTCTCCGAAGCCCACTGAGCACCCTCTCCATGAACTCGATACTGGGCCGGTCACCCACGTTCTGGCTGGCAGTGTGCACCAGGACCAGGCCGAGGCCGGCCACGTCTCCGATCAGCACCCGGACCACGCCGAGCGGCAGGCGCAGCAGCGCCGCGACTTCGGCGACGGACCGGGTGTCCAGGCAAAGGTCGCAGATCGACCGGTGTTCGGGGACGCGTACCCGGTCGAGTACCCGTCCCTGTTCGCTGGTCGAGATCAACGCCTCGATGGCAAGGTCGTACGTCGGCTTGGTCCGGCCCCGCGTGCGGAAGTACGGCCGGACCAGTCCGGAGGATTCGACGTCGGTGGTGTACTGCTCGTCGACGAACTCGTTCTGCGCCTGCTGCGGCAGTGCCGCGGCGAGCGGGTCGGCGGCGGCCGCGGCCGCCCTCCGTTCCTCTTCCTTGTCGAAGGAGAACCGGGCGAACTCGCCCGAGTCGTAGAGCGGACCACTGCCACCACCGAACAGTTCCGCCCCGGGGCCGCCGAGGAGGCGTTCCCGGTAGTCCGAGACGCTGAAATCGGCGGGTCCCTGTCCCGCGTTCGAATCGGTCAGCCAGCGGGAGGCTTCGTCCGGGTTCACGGGGTCGTTGTCCGACCCTTGTGCCCGGCGCGATCGCCATTCGCGGTCGACCCGGTCCCGGAAGGACGTCCAGTCCTCCCGGCCGTCGTCACGTTCCGACCACCCGCCGTTGAAGTCGTCACCGAGCCGGCCATCGCCCCTCAAGCGCCCGTCGTCCACGGCATTCTCCTCGGTTCCCGGTCGCTCAGCGGCGGACCGACGCGCCCTGCAGCTGCGCGCGCATCTCCGGTGTCAGCTGTTGCCCCACCCGTTCCACCAGCAAGGTCATCTCGTAGACGACCAGGCCGATGTCACTCTCCGGCGATCCGAGGACCGCCAGGCAGGAACCGTCGGACACCGACATCAGGAAGAGGAAGCCATTGGCCATCTCGACCACCGTCTGCGCGACCGTGCCGCCTTCGAACACCTTGGCCGCACCGCGCGCGAGGCTGGTGAGCCCCGACGCGACCGCGGCCAGCTGATCCGCCCTGTCCTTGGGGAGCCCCTTCGAGGAGGCCAGCAGCAAACCGTCCGCCGACACCACCACGGCATGCGCCGCGCCCGGGACCCGGTGCACGAAATCCGTGATCAGCCAGGCAAAGCTGCTCGTGTGTCCTTTACCCTGCGCCTGGCCGCCAGGCTGCGCCGGACCACCCGGCTGCATCGCACCCGCCCGTGTCACTGTCACTCCTTACTGCTGTCATCGGCAGGGGAACCCGCACCCCTGCCAGTCACCGGAACGCCGTTGTCATCCAGCGCATCGAGCGGGCGTTCCTTCAACGCGTGCCGTCCCGACTTGTAGCCCTGTTGGAAGCTTGCCATCCGACTACGGGCCGCCGTCGCCGAGCGGGCGATCGCGCCCGTTCCCGGCATTCCGGAGGTCTTGTCGGCAAACGAGTCTTCCTTCTTCGGCTCGTTCCCGCCGATCGAACCGGGGACGAGGTACTGGTTCGGCACCCGTTTGGGCAGGCCCGCCGGGGTGATCTCGTCGTTCCGATCTTCGTACAGGACCTGTGCCGCTTGCCAGCCGTCGTCCGACGCGCTGCGCCAGCCATTGTCCTGGAGCACCGTCTCCGGCGGAACACTCTGCGGCGTCCGAGTGGGCAAGGCCTCTTCGGGTGCGTCCTCGACGGCCGAATCAGCCTCTTCGGCGCCGTTGCGGGTCTGCTCGGGGACGTCGGACTCGACCTCGACCGGCTCGGTGTAGGTGGTCGGGGTGTCGGCCCCGGCCTCGTCGCCTTCGCTGAACCAGCGGGAGAGCACCGACTGGTAGATCGGCAGCCGCCGGGTGGGCACGTCGTCCTCGAGCGCCGACTTGCCGGTGTCCTCGGGCTCCTCAGGCTGCCTCTGCGGCTCGGGGGTCACCGGGACGTACTTCGGCTCCCGCTTCGGCAGCACGAGCGGCGCGAACTGGGTGTCCGTACCGCTGGAGGCGCCGTCGCCGTTCGACGGCGGGAAGTCGTCCGCCGTCGGCCACGCCGGGGTCTCCTCGGCGGGGGCCGCGGGGCTGAGGAACGGCCCCGCCGCGTTCTTGCCCGCCACCAGGTCGTCGAGACTGATCGGCTGGTCGAGCGGGACGAGCCCGCCCTGCTGCGCGACCGGCTGCGGCGCCGGCGGCTTCGACGGCGGCGGCGGGGTCATCTCCAGGCCGCGGTCGGAGGCGGGGACGCTGGGCAGCGAGCTCGACATCTCGGAGACCGACGGCATCGACGGCATCGAGGTTTCCGAACGGTTCGGCGGGGGCGGGGTGTTCCGCGCGCCGGGCCGCATCTGCGTGAGCAGTTCGGCGGGCACGACGACCCGCGCGATCACGCCGCCCTCGATGTCCTCGTTCTCCCGGAGCCGGACCTCGATGCCGTGGCGGCGCGCCAGGCGCGCGACCACGTACAGGCCCATTCGCCGGGTCACCGAGACGTCCAGGTCCGGCGGGTCGGCCAGCCGCTGGTTGACCTCGGCGAGCCGCTCGTCGGTCATGCCGACACCGTGGTCGGTGACCTGGATGGCGAGCGCCTTCTTGCGGGTGATCACCGCGCGGACGGTCACCTTCGTCTCCGGCTCGGAGAAGTAGGTGGCGTTGTCGAGCAGTTCCGCGAGCACGTGCACGAGGTCGTGGATCGTCAGGCCCTGGACGGCGACCTCGGGGACGATCCCGATCTCGATCCGGGCGTACTGCTCGATCTCCGAGACCGCGGCGCCGATGACGTCGGCGGCGGGCACCGGCTTGGGCACCGACTTCGCGAGACCGGCGCCCGAGAGCACCAAGAGGCTTTCACCGTTGCGGCGCAGCCGCGTGGCGAGGTGGTCGAGTTCGAACAGGCTGGCCAAGTGGTCCGGGTCCTGCTCGTCGGCTTCCAGCCGGTCGATGACGCCGAGCTGGCGTTCCACCAGCCGCTGCGACCGGCGGGACAGGTTCACGAAGATGCCGTTGACGTTCTCGCGCAGGAGGGCCTGTTCGGCGGCCATCTTGACGGCCTGTTCGTGGACGACGTCGAACGAGCGCGCCACTTCACCGATCTCGTCACGCGAAGTGACGGGCACCGGCTCGACCGACCGCTTCGAGGCGTTGACCGGGTCCGGGTCGTCCAGGATCGCTTGCACGGTTTCCGGCAGCCGTGTGTAGGCGACGTCGAGCGCCGTCTTCCGCAGCACCCGCAGCGGGCGCAGCATCAGGCGGGCGATGACGAGCATCAGGAACAGCGCCGCGAGCAGGGCGAGCAGCACGATCGCGCCGCCGATCCAGGCGGAGTTGATCGCCTGGGTGGCCAGTTCGTCGGCCTGGGCCCGCAGCTGGCCGAGCAGGTTGGTCTCGACCGCGCGCAGCTTGTCCAGCGCGACCCGGCTGTCGTTGCCGAGCGCGACGTTGTCGATCGACGGCGTCTGGTTCTGCTGGTACAGCGAGAACGCCATCGTGGTGATCCGGCGGCGGTCGTCGACCTCGGGACCGGAGAAGGTGTCCGAGTAGAGCTGACGCTGCTCGGGGCTGGCGTTCGCGAGGAAGGCCGCCGTCGAGGCGTCGCCGCTCGCGACCGCCGAGCGGGCCTGGTCGAACAGGTCGCCGGGGAACGAGGAGCGGAAGGAGGCGATCAGCAGCGCCGCGTCACCGCGGGCGATGAACTCCTTGCTCTCACTGATGGCCTGCACGGTGACGCCGAGCCGGAGCACGTCGCGGTTCGCCACCGCGGTGGTCACCTCGCGGCCGAGCTGGACCAGCGAGTCGAGGATGCCGGAGTAGGCGATCAGGACCGGGGTGTCGCTCAGCAGCGACGTGTTCATCGCGCCGCGCAGCGGGCGCAGGCCGTCGAGCCGCTGCAGACCGCGCGCGTAGCGATCCCGCGTGTCCTGGTCGTCCGGGTTGATCTGGTTCGCCGAAGCCCGCAGGTCGTCGATGGCGCGGTCGACCTTGGCGATCTGCGCGTCGAGACCGTTCTGGCGCGACGTGTCGTTCGAAGCCTTCAAGGCGACGGCGAGCGCGCGTTCGCTCTGCAGCTCGTGGACCACGAGTGTGATCTTGTCGGCGAAGGCGACCTGATCGGCCGTGTCCTGGAACCGGGCGGCCTCACCGCTGTCGTCGATCACGCGCAGCGTGCCGAGCGCGAGCGCGGTCAGCGTTGGAATGATCAGGACGGCCGCGAGCTTGGATCGCAGTCGCCAGTTACGCAGGCCCAGGAACGACCCGGCCTTCCCGCCAGGACCGTCTCCGGTTTCCCGCGCAGGGGCCCCTCCCACCCCCGCGGTGTCTTCGTTCGGCACCGCCGCACCACCATCATCTTCATCCGGGCCGGGAAAGCCCATTTTGGACATGCCGTTCTCGTACTGGCCGTACTGCTGCTGTCTGGGCCGGTTGTCGGAGACCACTACCCGCACTCTCCTGCCGTCGGGCAGGCGGACGCGGGACGCGAGTGCTCACTCCGCGGAATGAGTAAGTCGTCTTTGACGCGGTCTCTCAAGTGCACTTGGCCGAATTCCCGCCTTGCGTCATTGGTCTGTTCGGCCTAACCCGCCAGTGCACGGGCGCGCACCAGTGAAGCACGGACGTGTCCGAAGTGTTCAACACCGGGTTCTTGTTCAACACAGAGTGCCTTGCACCTCGGGAAAGGTCCAGAGCGTTCGGCCATCCAAGGCACTCTCTTTCACTACATCAGTGGTCCACACCTCACTACCGGTGCATGAGGGTAGCGAACGGTAGGCCCAGATGTAACCCTTTGGACAAGACCTCCAAGAAGACACCGGACGGGTCTTGACCTGTCCGCGCCAAGTCGTCAACAAGTCCCCGGCACGAACACGCCGAGTTGTGTTCACTTCTGACAAACAGCCTGTTCGGGTGATGGTTACCACTTGGGATCATGGGATGACCACCCATTGTGAGAGCGTTGTCCGTTCTCTACAGTGGGCCCGTGACTCCGGACAAAGAGTCACTTCCGAATTCCGTACCAGGCCACGTCATCACGTGACCTTCCCTCGATCAGGAGCACCACTTGCTTTCGAAGAAGGCCTTGAGCGCCCGTCTGGGACGGCGCGGGGCGATCGCGCTCGCGATGGCGGCCGTCGTCACGACGTCGGTCGGTGGCTGCGGCCTGCTCGGCGGGGACGAGTCGTCCTCCTCCGGCGGCTCCGGGAACCTCGAGAAGTCGAAGATCAAGGTCGCCGTGATGTCGACCATCGACCTCGCGCCCCTGCGTCTCGCCCAGGACGGCGGCTACTTCAAGAACGAAGGCCTCGAGGTCGAGGCGATCGAGGCCGGCACCGGCCAGATCTCGCTGACCAAGCTGATCAGCGGCGAAGTCGACATCGCGTACGCGAGCTACACGCCGTTCTTCATCGCGATGAGCAAGAACACCGCCGACATCAAGCTGGTCGCGGACGCCTCCTCCGCCGGTCCCAAGAGCACGATGCTGGTCACGCTGCCGACGTCGTCGGTGAAGAGCGTCAGCGACCTGGCAGGCAAGAAGATCGGCATCACCGCGCCGAACACCGTGTCCGACACGCTGTCCAAATCGGTCATGAAGGACCACGGCGTCGACACCAGCAAGGTCCAGTGGGTGCCGATCCAGCTGCCGAACATCGGCGCCGCGCTCAAGAACGGCGACATCGACGCCGGCTTCCTGACCGAACCGTTCATCACGCAGACCGCCAAGCAGGCGGGCACCGTCCCGGTCGTGGACACCGCCACCGGCGCCACCCAGGACTTCCCCACCGCGGGCTACGGCTCGCTCGGCAAGTTCGTCTCGGAGAACCCGAAGACCGTGGCCGCCTTCCAGCGCGCCATGCAGAAGGCCACCCGCGACGCGGCGGACCGCTCCAAGATCGAGCCGCTGCTGGTCAAGTACGCCAGGATCGACCAGGACACCGCCGCGCTGACCACGCTGCTGACCTTCCAGTCCACCCTGGACCCGCGCCGCATCCAGCGGGTGCCGGATCTGCTCCTGCAGATGGGCGCGATCCCGACCAAGATCGACGTCGGCCCGATGATCGCGGCCCAGGCCACCAGTTGATGACCCGCGGTTACTCCGAATAGCCGTTCCACGCGGAATTCGATCACTGAAAGTAATATTGTCCAAGCGGGTGATCATGGTATCGGGCGAATGGCCTAAAATGATCACCCGCTCACGACACCCATTGTGAGCAGGTGGGCAAATCTCTAAGGTGACCGCGTGCCTGGCGAAATGAAGCCACGACACGGATGAAAAAACCCCAACGGTGATTCATTGTTTCCGAGGAGCTGGCTTTGTTTCGAAACGCCATGAGCAGGAGTGGTGCACGTAGAGGCCGGAGTGCCGTCGGCGTCGCCTTGAGCGCGCTCATGCTGGCCACGTTGGGCGCCTGTGGCGCCCTCGGCGGCGAGGACACGTCCAAGGCGTCCGGCGGTGACGGTGCCGTGGAGAAGGCGAAGATCAAGGTGGCCGTGCTGCCGGTCGTCGACCTCGCCCCGCTGCGGCTCGCGCAGGAAGGCGGGTACTTCAAGGCCGAAGGCCTGGAGGTCGAAGCGGTCGACGCGCCCAGTGGTCAGCAGTCGATGACCAAGATGATCGGTGGCGAGGTCGACATCGCCTTCTCCACCTACATGCCGTTCTTCGTCGCGAAGAGCAAGGGCGCGGCCGACATCCGGCTCGTCGCCGACGCCGTCTCCGCGAGCCCCAAGAGCAACGCGGTCGTCACGGTGCCGAACTCGTCGGTCAAGACGATCAACGACCTCGCGGGCAAGAAGATCGCGATCACCGACAAGAACACCGCGTCCCACCTGCTCACCGTCTCGGTGATGAAGGACCACGGTGTCGACACCAGCAAGGTCCAGTGGGTGCCGATGGCGCTGCCGAACATCGCCGCCGCGCTCTCGTCGGGCCAGGTCGACGCGGGCTACCTGCCCGAGCCGTTCCTGACCCAGGCCTCCAAGGTAGTCGGCGCGACCCCGGTCGTCGACATCGCGACCGGCGCCACGCAGGACTTCCCCCTGGCGGGCTTCGGCGCGCTCGGGTCCTTCGTGGACAAGAACCCCAAGACGCTCGCCGCTTTCCAGCGTGCGCTGACCAAGGCCGTGCGCGACTCGGCCGACCGTTCCAAGATCGAACCGCTGATCGTCAAGTACGCCAAGGTCGACGCCGAAACCGCGTCACTGCTCACGCTGCCGACGTTCGGGTCAACGCTGGACCCGCGCCGCCTGCAGCGCGTGCCGGACCTGTTGCTGCAGACCGGCGTGCTGACGGCCAAGCTCGACGCCGCCCCGATGCTCGCCCCTCAAGCTGGATAAAGGTAAAGGTGCCACGACTTCTCCGTGCCCTGGCCGGTCTGGCCGGTTTCTTCCTCCTGTGGGAAGTGATCGTCCAGGCCGGCCTGGTCCGTAAAGAGTTCCTCCCCCCGCCGTCCGTCGTCCTCGTGACGATCGTCGAACAGTTCGGGGAGACGCAGTTCATCCGGGATCTGATCGCCACGTTCCTCGCGTGGGCGATCGCGCTGCTGATCGCCGTCGCGGTCGCCGTGCCCGCCGGTCTGCTGCTGGGCAGCATCCCCGGTCTGCGCACCGCGACCGCGGTGATCGTCGAGTTCCTGCGGCCGATCCCCGCCGTGGCGCTGATCCCGCTGGTGCTCCTGCTGATCGGCGGCGGCCCCGAAGCGAAGATCACGCTGGCCGTGTACGCGTCGTTGTGGCCCATCATGTTCAACACGATCTACGCCCTCGGCGAGATCGACCCCGTACTGCTGGAGACCGCGAAGGCCTGCGGCACCGGCAAATTCCGGACGCTGACGTCGGTGGCGCTGCCGCACACCGCGCCGTTCGTGTTCACCGGTGTCCGGCTGTCCGCCAACATCGCGCTGATCGCGGTGGTCAGTACCGAGTTCCTGGCGGGCGCCAAACTCGGCATCGGCAACTTCATCATGCAGGCCAGCACCGGTTCCACCCGGTTCGACCTCGTGCTCGCCGGCACCGTGGTGGTCGGCGCGCTCGGCTTCCTCATCAACGGCGGACTCGAAATGATCGGCAGGCGGGCGTTCCGCTGGAGCACGGTCGACCGGGAGGCGGTCTCGTGACGACCCTCACGCTGACCAGCCGCGTCGGCAGGCGCGTGGGCCGGGGCCTCGGCATCCTGGTCCGCAACTGGCTGCTGTTCTTCGCCCTGCTCGGGCTCTGGGAGCTCGCGACCCGGCTCGCCGAAAGCCCGTTCTTCCCGCCGCCGACCGAAATCGTGTCCGCCTCGGCGAAGCTGTGGTTCACCGGTCCGGCCTCGCAGCTGTTCCTGACCGACACCGTGTTCGACAACGTCCTGCCGAGCCTCGGCCGGACGCTCGGCGGCTGGCTGCTGGCCGGCGTCCTCGGCGTCGCGCTGGGTGTCGCCTTGGGACGGTCGAAGCACGGGATGGACTACGTCGGACCGCTTTTCGCGTTCTTCCGCTCGGTTCCGCCGCCCGCGCTGATCCCGGTGTTCATCGTCCTCTTCGGACTCGGGCCGGGGATGCAGACCGGGTCGATCATCTTCGGCGCGATCTGGCCGGTGCTGCTCAACACCGTGGACGGCGTCCGGTCGGTGGACCAGGTGAAGATCGACACCGCGAAGTCGTTCCGGACGCCGCGGTCGTACTGGGTGCGCTCGATCGTGCTGCCCGCCGCCGGGCCGAAGATCTTCGCGGGCCTGCGGCTGAGCCTCTCGATCTCCCTGCTGCTGATGGTGATCTCGGAGCTGGTCGGCTCCTACAACGGCATCGGCCGGTCCCTGATGGACGCCCAGCAGGCGTTCGACTTCCCGCTCATGTGGTCGTGGCTGGTCCTGCTCGGGATCCTCGGCTTCGGGTTCAACGCGGCCTTCCTGGCGGTGGAGCAGAGAGTGCTCCGCTGGCAGCCCACCCGCAACGGCCGTATCTAGTTCTTTCTCGCTGATCGGCGGAGCAGAGGGATGCAGCGGAAAACGACCATAGGCGCGAAGCCGCCCCGGCCGCAGGCCCCGCTATCGCGGTGGCAGGGCGCCGGACCGCACAACTCGACAAGCGTCACGAACGAGCGCCCTGCCGACGTCGATCGCGGTCGCGGCTTCGCCTCAAGGACACGAAGGGTCAGCAAGATGTCAACCATGCTCGAAGTCTCCGGGCTGAACCACCGGTACGGCGCGGGAGAAAAGGCGCACGTCGCGGTCAACGACCTGTCGTTCACCGTCGAAGCGGGACAGCTCGCGAGCATCGTGGGCCCGTCGGGCTGCGGCAAGTCGACGCTGCTGCGCTGCATCGCCGGGCTGATCAAGCCGACGTCCGGCCGGGTCAGCCTGCACGGCGAAGCCATCTCCTCCGGCGTGCCCGACGACCTCGCCGTGGTGTTCCAGGACTACAGCCGCTCGCTGTTCCCGTGGCTCTCGGTCGAGAAGAACGTCGAGTTCCCCTTGCGGTGGCGTAACTTGAGCCGCTCGGAGCGCCGTACGCGGGCGCGGGACTCGCTGGAGTCCGTCGGGCTGTCCGGGGTCGGCTCGAAGTTCCCGTGGCAGCTCTCGGGCGGTATGCAGCAGCGTGTGTCGATCGCGCGCGCCCTGGCCAGCCGGCCCGCCCTGCTGCTGATGGACGAGCCGTTCGCGTCGGTCGACGCGCAGACGCGGTTCGAACTCGAGGACCTGACCCGGCGCGTTCAGCGCGAGAACGGGAGCACGATTCTCGTGGTCACGCACGACATCGACGAAAGCGTGTACCTGTCGGACCGGGTGCTCGTGCTGTCGAAGTCGCCCGCCACGATCGTCGCGGACCTGCCGGTCGGGCTGCCCGCGGAGCGGGACCAGATCACCACGCGCGAGTCCGCCGAGTTCGTGACGCTGCGCGGCGAGGTCGCGCGGCTGCTGCACGGTGGTGCGCCTGAAGCCGTCACCGCCGCTTCGGACGCGGCCGAGTACGAGCTGGCGCAGCAGGAAGCCGCCGCCGACGCCGCCGAGGCCTCCACCGAAGCCCGCGCCAAGAGCTGATTCACAAGTACATGAAGGCCCCCTTCCTTGCGATAGGCGCAAGGAAGGGGGCCTTCATGTACTTCCCGAGGCTCAGTAGAGCGTGCGCGGGTTCGCGTCGATGCGGACGTGCACCAGATGCGGGCGCTCGTCCGGCAGCGCGGCTTCCAGCGTCGGCTTGAGGTCCTCCGCCTTCTCGACGACCGAAGTTCCCAGGCCGAGGCTCTTCGCCAGCGCGGGGAAATCGATGCCGCCGAGGTCGACGCCCGGCACCTTCTCGCCACCGGCCGCCTCACCGAGGATGCGCACGGCGGCGTACTCCGAGTTGTCGAAGATCACGAACGTCACCGGCAGGTTGTGCTGCGCCGCCGTCCACAGTGCCTGGACGCAGTACATGCTCGACCCGTCGCCCAGGATGGCGACGACCTTGCGCTCCGGGCGGCCCAGCGCCGCACCGACGGCGGCCGGGAGACCGTAGCCCAGGGTCCCGCTGGCGACGGTGAGGAAGCCGGTGTCAGTGGACCTGATCGGCAGGTGGTCGTGCAGTTCGTTGCGGTGGCTCGGCGTCTCTTCGACGACGATCGCGTCATCCGGCAGGACTTCCGCGATCGTGGCGTAGGCGAAGCCGGGCGTGATCGGCGTGGCCGCGGCGGGCTTTTCCAGCCGGGTGCGGGGTTTCGGCGTCTGACGCGGCGCGGCCCGGTCCAGCAGGGCGCGGATCGCGAGCTTCGGCGTCGCCCGGATACCGGTGCCCTCGGCGGCCCTGGCGAGGATCTGCTCGTCGTCGCTGATCAGGAACAGCGGCGGCAGCGCGGTCTCCGACTCGCCCCGGTACACGTGGTAGGTGAACGCCGGGGCGCCGATGACGACCACGAGGTCGTGCTCGACCAGCGCGCTCGCGAGCATTTTCCGTTCCGGCTGAAGGAAACCGAAGAACTGCGGGTGGTCTTCGGGGAAGGAGCAGCGCGCGCCCATCGGCGGCGCCCAGACCCCGGCGCCCACCTTCTCGGCCAGCGCGACGACGTCCGGTACGGCGCCCTCGCCGTCGATGCCGGGGCCGACCACGATCGCCGGGTTCTCCGCGGCGTCCAAGGCGGACACCAGTTCGTCCACAGCGGACGGGTCGGGCGCGAAGCCGCGGATCGCCGGCCGGGAGACGATCGGCTTCGAGGTCTCGACGTCCCAGTCGTCCACGGGCACGGAGACGAACACCGGACCCATCGGCGCCTGCGTCGCCATGTGATACGCCCGCGCCAGCGCCGCCGGGACGTCCTCGGCCCTGGCGGGCTCGCAGCTCCACTTCACGTACGGCTTGGGGAAGTTCGTCGCCTCGACGGCGCCGAGGAAGGGGTCGTCCGGCAGCAGCGACCTGGTCTGCTGGCCCGCCAGGATGATCAGCGGGGCGTTGTTGCGGTAGGCGGTGAAGATGTGCCCGAGCGCGTGGCCGACGCCGCCCGCGGAATGCAGGTTCACCAGCGCCGGCCGTCGCGCGGCGCGGGCGTACCCGTCGGCCATCGCGACGACGGACGCCTCGTGGAGCGCGAGCACGTAGGTGAAGTCGTCCGGCCATTCCGTGAGGAAGGCGATCTCGGTCGTACCGGGATTGCCGAAAACCGTGGTCAGGCCCAGTTCGCGCAGCAGTTCCCTGGTCGCGTCACGTACGGTGCGGGTAGCCATGGCGCACACGGTATCTGGTCGGACGGCGATAGTTGAAGATGCAACCTCATATCACCGTGTGTGGTCTGGACCTGACCCGGTGTTCCCGGCTTACTCCTTGACCAGGGCGGCCCATTCGCGGACGGCGGCGACGTCCACATCGGACTCCCAGCCGCCGGGCCGGACCGCGCTGCCGACGTGGAAGGCGCGCACCCCGCCCGCCCGCAGCAGATGCACCTGCTGCGCCCGCAGGCCACCGCCGACCAGCAGCTGGGGCCCGTCTTCGCGCCGGGCGAGCCGCTGCAGGACCGAGAGACCGTGCGCCACGCCGTGCGGATGCCCGGCCGCGAGCACCGTGTCGCAGCCGAGCGCGGCCAGCTGGTCGTAGGCGCGCAACGGGTCCCGCGCGCGGTCGATGGCCCGGTGGAACGTCCACGGCAGACCGTCGAGCTCCTTGACCAGCGTCTCGCAGGCGTCGACGTCGATTTCGCTGTCCAGATCCAGGAAGCCGAAGACGAACTCCCGCGCGCCCGCGTCGAGCAGCCGCACGGCGTCCGCACGCAGCCCGTCGAGGTCTCCGGCGGCGAAGGACATGTTGTCGCGCACCATGACCCGTACCGGGAGATCGGTGGCGGCGAGCACCTCGAGCAGCGTCCCGACCGACGGCGAAAGACCGTCGCTGGCCATGTCGCTGACCAGTTCGAGGCGATCGGCCCCGCCTTCCTGTGCGCGCTCCGCGTCCGCCGCGGTCAGCGCGATCACTTCCAGCAGGCCGGTTTTCGGGCTCATGGACCTTCCAATTCGCTCAATCCGAGGGGTTGTCGTCACCCCTGGCGTGGCGACCGCGCCGGAATCCGCCTTGCAGGCTGGTCATCCGTTCGCGGACCGCTTCGGGGGAAAGTGAGAGTATCGGCCTCTCCCCTCGCGGCTTCTCCGGCCTGTCGTCCTGCGATCGGGCTTCGGGGACGACGGCGGGCAGTACCGGCCAGGTCTCCTCCGCCCCGTCCTCCTGTTCCAGCTCGGCGGACGTCGGCCAGGCGGGCTCCGGCCCGGGCTCCGGCGCCTTCTCCTTGGACTCCACAGCCTCGGACTCCACCGGCTTCGGCTCCAGGGGCTTCAGCGTCGGCTCGGTCGGCTCGTCCGGATCCGTCGCGGGTGCCTCGCTCGCGGCCTTCTCCGCCGACGCTTCCGCCTCCTTCACCGGTTCGAACGACGGCAACGACGGCGGGCCGGGCTCGGTGGGCGAAGGCCCTTCGCGCGGGCCGCCGTGGTCGAACCACTGCGAAAGCACGCTCTGGTATTTGGGCATCCGCTCGGTCGGCGAGTCCAGTTCGAGGTGGGTGACGGCGTCGTCGTCCGCCGAAGGCCACTCCGGCTGGGTCTCCCGCTCGACGACGGGCGCGCGGCGCAGCGGCCCGGGATCCAGCACGGGCGCGAACCGCGACTCGTCGGCGCCCTCCTCCGGTTCGGGCAGCGGCGGGACTTCCAGCGGCGGTTCGGGTTCCGGCTCGGGCGCGGCGGCGACGGGCGGGGGTTCCGGCATCGGGGCGGGCCGGGGCGCTTCGACGATGAGCCCGGCGGGCACGACGACCACCGCGGTGATCCCGCCGCCGTCGGCCGACCGCAGCCGGACGTCGATGCGATGGCGGACGGCCAGCGTCGCGACCACGAACAGGCCCATCCGCCGCGAGACCTCGACGTCGACGTCCGGCGGGTTCGCCAGCCGCGTGTTGGTCCGGTCGATCTCCGCCTGCGGCATCCCGGCGCCGTGGTCGGTGATCTCGATCTGCCATTCGCCGCGGTCGGTCTCGTGCCCCTCGACCTGCACCATCGTGCTCTGGTCCGAGTAGCGGGTCGCGTTCTCCAGCAGCTCGGAGACCACGTGCACGAGGTCGTTGACCGCCTCGCCGCGGACCGCGATCCGCGGCGCCGCACCGAGTTCGATGCGCTGGTAGTGCTCGACCTCCGACAGCGCGGCGCCGATGATCTCGTCGGCGACGACGGCACCGCCGTCCTCGCGGACGACGTCCGTTCCCGAAAGCACCAGCAGGTTCTCGCTGTTGCGCCGCATCCGCGTCGCGAGGTGGTCGAGTTCGAAGAGCCCGGCGAGCGTGTCGGGATCCTGTTCGTCGGCCTCCATGCGGTCGAGCACGGAAAGCTGGCGCTCGACGAGATCCTGGCTCCGCTGCGACAGGTTCACGAACATCGCGTTGATGTTCTCCCGCAGCATGGCCTGTTCCCCGGCGAGCCGGACGGCCTCGCCGTGGACCGCGTCGAACGCCCGCGCCACCTGGCCGAGTTCCTCGCGGCTGAACACCGGGACCGGCGCGACAGCCAGCCGTCGCCGCAGGTTCTCCGGCTGCGGCTCGGGATCGCTCAGCAGTCCTTCGACGGCCGCCGGGAGCTGGTGCTCGGCGACCTGGAGCGCGCTGCGGCGCAGGATCCGCAGCGGCCGCAGCAGCGAACGCGCGATGATCACGGAGAGCACACCGGCGACCACGAGGACGCCGAGCACGATGCCGCCGTCCCAGATCGCGGACGTTCTCGCTTGTGCCGCAAGGGTGTCCGTACGTTCTTGCAGCTGCACGAGCAGCGCCTGCTGCACCTGGTGGGCCAGATTGACCGTGTAGGTGGCGGAGGTGTCCCACTGGTTCGCGTCCAGCCCGCCGAGCCCTTGGTCGTTCTCGGCGCGGATGAGCGCCGACTCCACCATGTCGTTGCCGATGTCGACGATCAGGCCGATCACCGTGTCGTCGTACATCCGCTGCTGTTCGGGCGTCGCGAAGGTGCGGTAGTCGTTGCGGGCGGCGGCGAGTTCGGCCTCGGCGCCGAGCAGCGCGCGGGTCCGGTCCCGGTTGAGGCCGCCCTGGGCGAGCGCGGCGGCCAGGATCGCGCGCTTGACCGACATCTGGTCCTTGACCCGCGCGAGCGCGTTGCCCGCGAGCCGGAGCTTCCCCAGATCCGGGTCGGACACGTCGGCGGCGGTGGAATCGCTGATGTCGAGCAGGCCGGAGATCAGTTCGCTGTAGGAACGCAGCACCGCGTCGGCGGGAAATGCCGAGTGTTCCGCGGAAAACCTGAGCCCGGTCAGCACGCGCAGCCTGTCGCTGGTCAGCTGGAGGCTGGTCGCGGCCTTGTCGCCGAGCCTGCTCTTGCTCTCGCCGAGCGTGCGGTCGAACGTGCCGATGGCCTCGTCGACCCGCTTGCGCTGCTCGGTCAATTCGGACACGTCGCCCTTGCGGTTGCCCGCGACGAACCGAACGGTGAGGTCCCGCTCGCGCTGCAGCTGGTGCACGGCCTCGGCGACGGTGCTGTCGACCCGGCCGCGGGTCGCGAATTCGGCCAGCTGCCGGGCATCCCGCAGATCCGAGTTGACCCGGAGCCCGACGAGGGCGACCACCGCGAGCGCGGGAATCAGGAGTACCACGAAGAGTTTGGTACGCAGGTGCCAGTTCCGCAGCCGCCAGCGGCCACCGACGCGAGGGTGCCGTTCCGCCGCGTCGCCCCCACGGGGACGCTTGTCGCGACGGGCCACCTGGTTTCCTTTTCCCACCACGGGACCCTTTCCCATGGCTGACATCGGGGACGAGAGCCCGAACCTACTGTAGAGTAACAAGGTTCGAGAACGATCGAAAGCCGCGCAATCCGGCGTCTCCCGCACGCGATCGTATGGGGCCCGGACCATACGATCCAGAAGGAGGAGCACATTCTCTCGGTAGGTGAGCGGTGGCGAAGATGCGCGTCTTGACGATTCCGCTGGTAGCGGCTCTGCTGGCGACGGCCGGTTGCGGAGTGTTTTCCGGCGGTGACGCAAGCACCGACGCGCCACTCGAACGGACGGAACTACGGATCGGCGTCGGAAGCCCCATCGACACGGCGCCCTTGAGGGTCGCCGTCGCCGAGGGGAAGTTCACCGCCGCCGGCCTTTCCGTGACCCTCGTCGACGTCCCCGCCGACCAGGCGATCGGCAAGCTCTCCGCGGGCGAGATCGACCTGGCGTTCGCCAGCGACGTCTCCATCTTCCGCGCCGCCGCGGCCGGGACGGCGTTGCAGCTGCAGGGCGAGGCGTACACCGCCGGCCGCAACACCATGGCGCTCGTCACACTCCCCGGCTCCGAGTACACCGAGCCGACGCTCAAGAAGTCGCCGAAGATCGCGGTGAACATGCTCGACGACGTCGGCGTGCTCGCGGCCCGCTCGGTCCTCGGCACCGCGGGGGTGGACGTGAACAAGATTCAGTTCAAGCAGAATCCGTTCGACCGGATGCCGCAGGCGCTCCAGGCGGGCGAGGTCGACGCCGCGTGGATGGTCGAGCCGTACATCACCAGGGCCGAGAAGGAACTCGGCGCGAGCATCCTCGCCGACGGCGCGCGCGGCGCGACGCTGGACTTCCCGATGTCCTCCTACGTTTCGACCGGGAGCTTCGGCCAGGGCAACGCCCGCACGCTCGCGGTCTTCCGGGAAGTCCTCGGCGAGGCACAGGTGCGGGCCGCCGACCCGGTCGTCGTCCGCGACGCGCTGCCGTCGTTCTCCGACATCGACCGGACCACGGCGTCACTGATCTCGCTCGGGACCTACCCGGTGTCGCTCAACGGCATCCGGCTGCAGCGGGTCGCCGACCTGATGCACAACTCCGGCATGATCGGCGCCCGCCTCGACGTCCAGTCGATGGTGCCGCGCTCTTAGATGTTCTCCCCGGTCGGCCTGAGACACACCGTGCGCTCGGGCGGCCCGGTGTAGTGCAGCTCGGTGTCGTCCGACTGGCAGGCGTCCTCCGACGGCCCCAGCCTCACGATCGCCCGCGCCTCCGCGCTGATGTCGGTGCAGCGGACCTTCGCGATCCGCGTCTCGTGCACGACGTCGCGCAGGCAGTCCCCGCTGTCGACGTTCAACGCGAGGCAGAGCGTCTTTTCGGCCCTCTTCCTGGAAGAACTCCCGTACAGCTCGAACTGGACGTAGTCCGAGTCGCGGCACGCGGCCGAGCCGGGGCGCACGTCGTCGATGCGGAAGGTCGCGCGGTTCGAGGAGCAGCTGGTGGTCGTGTAACTCTGGCCGCCGCCCGCCTCGTCGGTCAGGTACAGGCATTTCCCCGCCTCGACCGTGGCGAACTTGCCCGACTGCGAGATCCCCCAGGCGACCAGGCTCCCCACGCCCAGCGCGGCGACGACGCCCAGCACGATCGACACTCTGGCCAGGACGCTCAGCGGCGCCGGCTTCGGGAACGGCGTCGGCGGCCCCACCTCCGGCATCGCGGGCATCGGCGCGGGCGCGTTGAACGGGTCGTACTCGGGCGTCCCGCCGGTCGGTGTAGTCGTCAAGGTCCCCTCCTCCTCACCTGCCGCACATCCTTCCACCAGCGGTGCCGCGGCGGGTGCCGGTGTGGCCGGAACGTATAAAGGAGGGCGTGACCGATGGCCCGCTGATCGTCCAGTCCGACAAGACCGTCCTGCTCGAGGTCGACAACAGCCAGGCCGACGACGCGCGGATCGCCATCGCGCCGTTCGCCGAGCTGGAACGCGCGCCCGAGCACGTCCACACCTACCGGATCACGCCGCTGGCGTTGTGGAACGCCCGTGCGGCGGGCCACGACGCCGAACAGGTCGTCGACGCGCTGACGACGTACTCGCGGTTCCCCGTGCCCCAGCCGCTGCTCATCGACATCGTGGACACGATGGGCCGGTTCGGGCGGCTCCAGATCGCCAACCACCCGGCACACGGCCTGGTCATGTCGACCATCGACCGCGCGGTGCTGGAGGAGATCCTGCGGCACAAGAAGATCAGCCCGATGCTGGGCGCGCGGATCGACGAGGACACCGTCATCGTGCACCCGTCCGAACGCGGACGGCTCAAGCAGGCGCTGCTGAAGGTCGGCTGGCCCGCGGAGGACCTCGCCGGTTACGTCGACGGTGAGGCGCACCCGATCGACCTCGCCGAGACCAACTGGGAACTGCGCGACTACCAGCGCAAGGCCGCGGAGGCGTTCTGGGCGGGCGGGTCCGGCGTCGTCGTGCTGCCGTGCGGCGCGGGCAAAACCCTCGTCGGCGCCGCGGCCATGGCGCACGCGAAGGCGACGACGCTGATCCTGGTGACGAACACCGTCGCGGGCAGGCAGTGGAAGCGGGAGCTGATCGCGCGGACCTCGCTCACCGAGGAGGAGATCGGCGAGTACTCCGGGGAGAAGAAGGAGATCCGGCCGGTCACCATCGCGACGTATCAGGTGGTCACGCGCAAGACCAAGGGCGAGTACAGGCATCTCGACCTGTTCGACTCGCGGGACTGGGGCCTGGTCGTCTACGACGAGGTCCACTTGCTGCCCGCGCCGGTGTTCCGGATGACCGCCGACCTGCAGTCACGGCGGCGGCTGGGGCTGACCGCGACCCTGGTGCGCGAGGACGGCCGCGAAGGCGACGTGTTCTCCCTGATCGGCCCGAAGCGGTACGACGTCCCGTGGCGTGACATCGAAGCGCAGGGCTGGATCGCGCCGGCGGAATGCACCGAGGTCCGGGTGACGCTGACGGACGCCGAGAGGCTCGCGTACGCGACGGCCGAGGCCGAGGAGCGGTACAAGCTGGCGGCGACCGCGGACACCAAGACCAAGGTGATCAAATCCCTGGTGGACCGGCATCCGGGCGAGCCGACCCTGGTCATCGGGGCCTACCTCGACCAGCTGGAGATGATCGGCGACGAACTGGACGCGCCGGTGATCCAGGGCGCGACGCGGAACAAGGAACGCGAGGAGCTGTTCGACGCGTTCCGGCGCGGTGAGATCAGGACGCTGGTCGTCTCGAAGGTCGCCAACTTCTCGATCGACCTGCCGGAGGCCTCGGTCGCGATCCAGATCTCCGGGACGTTCGGCTCGCGGCAGGAGGAGGCCCAGCGGCTCGGGCGGCTGCTGCGGCCCAAGGGCGACGGACGGCAGGCGCACTTCTACTCGGTCGTCTCGCGGGACACCGTCGACACGGAGTACGCGGCGCACCGGCAGCGGTTCCTGGCCGAACAGGGCTACGCGTACCGGATCGTGGACGCGGACGACCTGCTGCGCCCCATGTAGCCCACGCGGCCCCCCACTCGCCTGAAGTACATGAAGGCCCCCTTCCTTGCGCCTATCGCAAGGAAGGGGGCCTTCATGTACTCGGCAGGACGTGACCGAGGGCCTTCACGCGCGGCCTTCTTGCGGCTGCTGGCGCATGTGGGGCGACCGTGGCGATCGCCGGTTCCGTGAAGGCCTCCTTGAGGGACTCTGGGTCCCTCAAGGAGGCCTTCACGGACAGAACCCAGCTCACGACCACCTGGACCTGTGCGACACCCCGGCGAACATGTTGCGAAAGCCACTTTCGCAACCTTCAACGTTGCGAAAGTGGCTTTCGCAACGCTTCGGCGCCGCCACAGTGCGTCCACTGTGGACGGTGCCGCCGGGGCCGATGTGACACCAGGGGCGGATGGGGCGACAGCCACGAGATCCCGCAAACGGGGTATCGAAAACTGTCGGTGCTTCGAACTAGTGTTCGGGTAGAGTTGACCGAACACCAGTTCGAGGGGAAGCCGATGACGATCGCACCGTTCCGCCCGGGTACGCCGCCCGTCCAGACCTTGCCTCCCGGCCGCTGGCATGGCCGGATCTGGGTTTCCGACCTGCCGTTGGCCAGGCCGGAGCGCTACACCGGCTGCGTCGCCGAGTTCGACCGCTCCGGGCTGTGGCCGGTGCTGATCCCGCACGACCAGCGGTTCGCGGCCAACGGCGAGGACTGGATCGACGACCGCGGCAGGCTCGCCCCCGCCGACCACCGGATCTCCTCGGTGGACCCGGGCGAGGTGCTGGCCCGCTGGTGGGACACGTCGTGCTGTGACGGCGCCTGCCTGCGCCCGTTCGGCGCGAAGTTCCCCGGCCTCGCGCGGCGTCCGTCGCGCCGGGCGGATCCGCTGGCGGAGGCGGGCAACACCGGGTCGGTCCTGGCCGCGCGCGGGCAGCACCGGCTCGCGCTGGTGCAGACCGAGCGGCCCGCCGACATCCCGGCGATCCTCGGCTGGACCGGCATGATCAAGGCGACCGATCAGGTCCACGAGCTGTCCGCGGTCCTGCGCAGCTGGGAAGACCGCTTCGGCGCCACGCTCACGGTGCTGGGCTTCGACTCGATGGAGCTGTCGGTGGCCGCGCCGCCGCGCACCCAGGGCCGGGCGCTCACCGTCGCCGCCGAGCACCGGTCGTTCTGTCTGCCGTCGTTCGCCGGTCAGCCGGGCAATCTGCGCGAGTTCGCCTCCAGCCTGGTCCAGACCCGCCGGTGGCGGTTCTCGTGGGCGTGAGCGGGCGTTCGCGCCGGAAGCTCCGGCACGCCGCCGAAGTACGGCATCCGAGCTTCGCCGAACCCGACAGCCTCGCGCTGTTCCGCGAGCACGGCATCGCGCTCCTGTCCTGAACCGCGCGAGCTGCACAGTCAGCGCACAGTGAGCGGTGTCCTGTTAAGTAGCGCGCGAGGTCACGGGCGTACTCGCGTGCTGCGACTGGGGGTCGGCACGCCGGGCGCCCGTGCCTCACTCACGTCTGCTCGGCTTTGACCGCTTCACCGCTTCACCGTTTCACCGACGAGCGACGCGAGCTTCGTCCGGACGTCCTCGGCGTCCGGATGCGCGAGTTCGGTCAGCACCCGCACCGAACGCAGCCAGCAGTCCCGCGCCGACGAGGGATCGCCGAACCGCAGATGGATTCCGCCGAGCTGGGCCAGCACGTCGGCCGCCTCGTAGAGCTCGCCGTGGGCGAAGAACATCTCGACGGCCCGCTTCATACAGGCGATGCCTTCGTCGTGGCGGCCGAGCCCGACCAGCGCGGTTCCCTTGGTGTGCAAGGTGAAGCGGGCTTCGTCGGGGAGCGCGTGCGTTTCCAGCGCCAGTGCCTGGTCGGCGAAGCCGAGCGCCTGCTCGAAGCGGCCGGCCTGGGTGCAGATGTCGCCGAGGGCCTGCAACGCGCTGGCCTCCATGCCGGAGCCGACGTTGGACTCCCGGATGAGCCGCAACGCGCGCGTCCCGTACTCCCAACCCGTGTCGGGGTCCTGGCTGGCCAGCGTGAGGTTGTAGAGCGCCCGCGCTTCCCCCTGCCGGTCCCCGACCTGCCGTTGCAGCTCGACGACCTGCTTGAGGTAGACGATGCTTTCGTCGTACTGGCGGGCGACTCCGCAGGCCACGCCGAGTCCACTGAGGATGGCGGCCTCGCCCGAGCGGTCCCCCAGATCGCGGGCCGCGCGGAGCGCCACGCCGAACACCGAACGCCAGTCCTCCAGCCGGGCCCGCACGATGAAGTACGACTGGAGCAGCCACGCCAGCTGCCAGCACTCCCGGTACCGCCGCTCCCGGTAGGCGACGTTCACCGCGGCGATGAGGTTTCCCGCCTCCTCGTCGAACCAGTCCAGCGCCTGTTCGTAGTGCCCGAACTTCAGTCCCGCGCCGTCGAACCGCTCCGGTTCGACGAGCCGGTAGTGCCGGTCCGAACGCAAGAGTCTCGACGCGTTCAGCGCGGACGCCAGCGACGCGTGGAGCAGCCTGTCCAGCACTCCCGTCCGCGCCTCGGGCCCGTCGACCTTGGCCGAGAGTTCGGCCGCGTACGCGCGGATGAGGTCGTGGAACTGATACCTGCCTGGTCTGGACCGCGCGATCAGGTGCGCGGAAGCCAGCTTCACCAGGTCCGCGTGCGCCTCGGCGATGTCGACCCCGGCCACCGCCGCGGCCGCGGGCACGCTGAAGTCGCCGCCGGTGGGCAGGCCGAGCAGCCGCAGCATCCGCGCGGCCCGTTCGTCGAGCGCCCGGTACGAGTACGAGAAGACGGCCCGGATGTTCGTCTCGTCGCCGTCGGCGAGGTCGAACGAACCCAGCCTGTCCTGTTCGGCTTCCAGCAGCCGGACGAACTCACTCAGCGGGAGATCCGGGAACTGCGCCGCCCGCACCGCGAGGATCCGGATGGCCAGCGGCAGCCCGCCGCAGTACCGGACGAACCGTTCGGTGGCCTCGGGATCCTCGGTGACCCGGTCCAGCCCGATCGTCGAGGCGACGAGCGCGATCGCGTCCTCTTCCGGCAGTTCCTCCAGCGCGACCCGCCGGGCGCCGTGGGTCGCGACGAGCGCCTGTAGCTGCCACCGGCTGGTCACCAGCACCAGGCAGCCGGGGCCGGGCAGCAGCGGGCGGATCTGCTCGGTGCTCGCGGCGTTGTCGAGCAGGATCAGCATCCGGCGGCCTGCGCTGTGGCTGCGCCAGGTGGCCGCACGCCCGTCGACGTCGGCGGGGATCCGGTCGGCGGGGACGCCGACGGAAACGAGCATGGTCTCGAGCGCGGTGGCGGCCTCGACGGGCTCTCCTGGACCGTATCCGCGCAGGTTGAGGTACACCTGCCCGCCCGGGAAGCGCTCGCCGACCTCGTGCGCGAAATGGACGGCGAGGGTCGTCTTGCCGATGCCGCCCATGCCCTCGATCGACGCGATGGACGTCGACCGCTCGGTGTCCAGCGCCTCCGGGACGAGCCCGTGCAATGCCTTGAGATCGCGCTGACGGCCGGAGAACACCCGGAGGTCGGCGGGAAGCTGACGCGGGATCAGCGGTTCGCTGCCGAGCCGGTACCGCGTCAGCTCGGAGTCCAATGTGGTCTCGACGGTCTCTTCGCCGGTCAGGATCGCCTGGTGCGCCCGCTGCAACGAGGCTCCGGGGTCCAGGCCGAGTTCTTCGGCCAGCACCGCGCCGATCCGGCGGTAGACGTTCAACGCCTCAGCCTGCCTGCCGGATCGGTAGAGCGCGAGCATGAGCTGCTCGTGCAGCCGCTCCCGGAGCGGATTCTCGCGGCACAGCCTGGTCAGCTCGGGGATGACGGTGGCGTGGTCGCCGAGGGTGATGAGCGCGTCCGCCCACTGTTCGCGGGCGCGCAGCCGCTCTTCGCCCAGCTGGTCGGCTTCGTCCCGAAGCAGCGCTTCGGAGTGGACGTTCTGGAGCGCCGGACCGCGCCATTCGGCCAGCGCGGCGGCGAACCGATCGGCGGCCTGGCGCAGGTCGCCGTCCCTCGCGGCTTCGGCTCCCGCCGAGGCGAGCGCCCGGAAACGGGCGAGGTCGAGCAGGCTCTCGTCGAGTTCGAGCAGGTAGCCGCCACGTTCGGTGCGAAGGACGACCTCGTCGCCGAGCGCGCGGCGGACCCGCAGGACGTAGGTCTGCAAGGCGCCTTTGGACCGCCGCCGGTCGTCCGGCCACAGCCAGCGGCCCAGCTCCTCGACCGACACGACCGTGTTCGCGCGCAGCAGCAAGCCCGCCAGCACGATGAGCGGCCTGCTGCCGCCCAAGGGCACCGGCAGCCCGTCCGCCGTGACCTCGGTGGGTCCCAGCACGCGAAAGTCGAGTGCCACGCCGCTCATTCTGTCCGGAATCGGGTGAAACGGCACGCGATTCCACCGGTGGCATGATCGGTGCCGATGGACGTCTACTCGATCCCCCTGCGCACACGGTTCCGCGGCATCACGGTCCGTGAAGGACTGCT
Source organism: Amycolatopsis azurea DSM 43854 (assembly GCF_001995215.1). GTDB lineage: Bacteria > Actinomycetota > Actinomycetes > Mycobacteriales > Pseudonocardiaceae > Amycolatopsis > Amycolatopsis azurea. Next base: position 315,961 of record NZ_MUXN01000001.1, on the reverse strand, counting down.
GATCCGCGGTGAAGCGGGCTGGGGCGAATTCTGCCCGTTCTCCGACTACTCGGACGCCGAAAGCGCGCCGTGGCTCGCGTCCGCGCTGGAGGCGAGCGAACGCGGGTGGCCGTCGCCGGTACGGGACAGCGTCGAGGTGAACGCGACCGTCCCGGTGGTGTCCCCGGAGAAGGCGTACGAACTCGTGTCCGCGTCGGGCTGCCGGACGGCGAAGGTCAAGGTCGCCGACCCGCGGACGAGCCTCGCCGAGGACTGCGCGCGGGTGGAGGCGGTGCGGGCGGCGTTGGGCTCGGGCGGCGCGGTCCGCGTCGACGCGAACATGGCCTGGGACGTGGACACCGCGGTCAAGGCCATCGGCGAACTGGACCGCGCGGCGGGCGGGCTCGAATACGTCGAGCAGCCGTGCCCGTCGATCGAAGAACTGGCCGATGTCCGGCGCCGGGTCGGCGTGCGGATCGCCGCGGACGAATCGATCCGCCGGGCCGAAGATCCGCTCAAGGTGGCCGTGGCGGGAGCCGCCGACATCGCGGTGCTGAAGGTCGCGCCGCTGGGCGGGGTCCGGCGCGCACTGGAGGTCGCGGAAGCCTGCGGCCTGCCGTGCGTGGTGTCCTCCGCCGTTGAAACGAGCGTCGGGCTCGCCGCCGGACTGGCTCTCGCGGGCGCACTGCCCACCTTGGACTTCGCCTGCGGGCTGGGCACGATGTCCTTGCTGACAGGAGACGTCTGCACTGAATCACTGTCCCCTGTGGACGGACGTCTGCCGGTGCCGCGGCGGGCTCCCGCGCCTGACGTGTTCGCCGATCACGCCGCCGATCCGGACGTCCGGGCCGCTTGGGAAGACCGCTTCACCCGCGTCCGCACCCACCTCCCGACGCCGTGAAAAGGTCCTTTCCTCGCGGATTTCGCGAGGAAAGGACCTTCATGGCAAGCGAGACGGGATCAGCCGCAGTGTTCCAGCGGGGATTCGTAGCTGGAGGACCCCGCCGAGCCGCCCCACCTGACGCACTTCGCGCCGGCGGCCGCGCTCACCGGACCCGCGTAGTACTCGAAGCTGCCGGAGTCGGTCTTCCTTGCCGCGCCTTCCACTTCGAGGAAGGCGGAAACCGCGCTGGCAGCCCCGACCGAAGTGGCCTTGATGGTGGTGACGCAGTTGTTCTTGTTCGTGCTGTTGTACAGCAGGTACGTGGTCGCGGCGCTGCCGAGTGCCTGCGAATCGATCACCTTGTAGCCGTCGCCGCACACCTCGACGGCGTCGTACGGGTTGGGATTCCCGTTGCCGCTACAGGTGTTCTTGGAGGTCACGTTGGCGTTGGGGTAGCCGAACTTCACGCCGTTGAAGTACGCGGGCTTGATGTTGCTCGGCCATGAGGAGTCGTTGGTGCGGACCTCGTAGTGCAGATGCGGGCTGATGTTGTTGCCCGGCTTGGAGGTGTTGCCGACCTCGCCGATCTTCTGCCCCTGCGCGACCTGCGCGTTGAGCCCGACCGAGCGGACCTTCAGGTGTGCGTAGTAGGTCGACCATCCCCCACCGTGGTCGATCTTCACCAGGTTGCCGAACCCGTTGTCCGACCCCTGGTGCGCCGAGATGACGACCTTGCCCGCGGCCGCCGCGACGACGGTGTCGCCCAGGTCCGCCCCCGCGGAGCTGCCGCGGTTGAAGTCGATTTCGTACGCCTTGTGCGCGCTGGAGTTGTCGTTGTCGCCGTTCCACACCTGGTTGCAGGGGAACGGAAGCTGGAAGTTGGGACGGGGCCCGACGGCGGCTTCGGCCGACGTCGCGGTGATCGCGAGTCCGGCCATGCCCAGCAAGGCGGTGGCGGCCGCGGTGACCGCTCGTCTGAATCTCATCGGATGTCCTTTCTCGGCGTTTCGCGAGAAGCGTCCCGAAAGGGCGTACAAGCGAGATACAAACGACCACGAGCCCTCCCGGCCGAGGGGACCGGGAGGACTCGTGCCGCCGCCGCACCGGATCTGTTCGCGCCTTCCCCGATCCGGTGCGGGTGTCTCAGCCGACCCGCTCGATGGTGGCCCGGCGGATCAGGAATTTCCCGGGTTCGCGGACCTGTTCGAAGGCCGCGTTGTTCAGCAGCGCGCAACTGCCGGAAGTGCCGGTGACCTCGACGGTCGTGGACTTGTCGTTGTCCAGGTTCGTCACCTTCAGCTTGGTGCCCTCGGGGAACTCGCCGCTGGACGCGGCGGGCGCGCCGCCCTCGCCGGACAGCGTCACCGTGGAGCCCTGGCAGACGACCTCGCCGTCCCCGCCCGCGGCGGCGTCCTCCTGCCCGGCGGCCGCGTCCTCCTGCATGGCCGCCTCGTCCTCACCCGCCATGGCGTCGTCCATCCCGGCGTCCTTTTCGGCGGCCTTCTCCGCCTCGTCGGCGGCCTGGTTCTGTTCCTGCTTCCCGCCATCGGCCTGCACGTCCCCGGCGCAACCGGCGGCCTGGCGGCGCTGCTGGATGAGGTCGACGACGGCCTGCCGGTTCGCGATCCGCGCAGCGGAAAGGGCGTCCGGTTTCGCCTGCTGACCGGCGATGAAGTTGAGGTTGTTCCGGAGGGCGGTGTCCAGTCCCTGACAGTTTTCCGCGGCCTGTCCGTCCGGAGTGCTGACCGCGAACATCGCCGCGGCGATCGCGGCCACCCCGAGGACGGACGCGACGCCGATCGTCGCCCGCTTGCGGTGTTTCCCGGCGCTTTTCATCATCCGTGTCTCCTCCGGTCTGGTTCCTCCTCACCCACATCCAGGGATACGGCCGGATAACGAAAGTGGTTCAAACCGATTTCAGCCGAGCCACGGTTTCGCGATCCGCGCGTAGGTGCCGTCGTTCAGCGCGAGGTGCAGCCACTGGTCGGCCCATTCCTTGAACACGACGTCGCGCGGCAGCAGGTACGCCTTCTCCGAGAAGGTGAACGGCTCGTCGGGATGGACCGCGCACAGCCGCGGGTTCTGCTTTGCCTGCCAACGGGTTTCGGTCGCGTCGGTGATCATCAGATCGGCGCGGCCCGCGATGATCTCGGCGAAGATCGTGTTGTTGTCCGAATGCCGCACGATGGTCGCCCGCCGGAGGTTGGCGTCGGCGAACTGTTCGTTGGTACCGCCCGGATTCACGATCGCGCGGACGCCGGGCTGATCGATCTGCTCCAGCGTCTGGAACCGTTTTTCGTTCTCGCACAAGGTGATCGGTGTCTTGCCGTCCCGAAGGTAGGGGACGGTGTAGAAACCCTTCTTCGCCCGGTCCAGTGTCACCGACACCCCGCCCATCGCGAGGTCGCACTTCCGCCCGACGTCGTCGGCGATCGTCTTCCAGGTGGTCTGGACCAGTTGGAGCCGGACGCCGAGCCGCCGGGCGAGGTCGCCCGCGAGATCGATGTCGATCCCGCTCCACGCGCCGCCGGCGTCCCGATAGGTGAACGGGCGGTAGTCCCCCGTCGAGCAAACGCGGATCTCGCCGCGCGTCTGGACGACGTCGAGCCTGCTCCGCGCGCCGTTGTCTTCGGGCGCGGCGCTGGCCGTGCCGATTCCCAGCACGGTCAGCACCGCGATCCCGAACGTGAGCGCTTTCGCCTTGATCGTCATCAAGGCATCTTCCACGCCCTCAGGTAGGCCTGCACGAGCCAAGCGTCGACCCAGCCGGTGTCCGGCTCCTCCGGCAGCGGCGACGCCCCGCGCACCAGCTCGTCGAGCCGGTGTTCGAGGGACTCGGCCGCCTCCAGCGCTTCGTCACGGGTCTTCCTGCCCTGCCGCAGGTCACGAAGCCAGCCCAGCCACGGTTCCGGCACCGGGAGCGTGATCCGCCCGGTCTCCAGCAGCTCCACGCCCTGCACGCCGAGGCGCACCATGTGCATGGCGAACTTCGTGTCGAAGCCGTATTTCTCGATCAGCTCCTGCCTGCCCGCCTTGCCCCGCAGCCCCAGCATCCGCTCGCGCTGGGCGCGGGAGTAGCCGAGGAACCGCAGGCCCGCGACGCGCGAGACGATCCGGTGCGCGTTCTCGCGCAGTTCGGCGCCGAGCTCGTCGATCGCGACGATCTCGGTCTCCGGCACGAACAACGGCAGCAGGACGGTCGGGTTCCCGTTGAGCGCCAGGCGCAGCCACTTGCGCAGCGAGTAGACGGTCAGGTCGAGGTCGCCGGGACCGGACCGGACGCCTTCCGGCTGCGTGCGGAAGATGTACTGCTCGAACCGCTTCAGGCCGATCACGTGGCTCGGCGGCTCGACGCAGATGCCGAGTTCGTCCCGGTCGTCCTGGCCGAGCACGGCGGTGCCGTGCAGCCCGGACCCGACCTGGCAGCGCAGGATCGTGCCCTGCTCGGCGATGGCGGCGAATTCGGGGCTGTCGTGTTTCACCCGAGAAGTCATACCGGCGACGACACCCGCCGGTCATCCGGTTTTCGGGTCTCTCAGGGTCGGATTCCAGGGTCGTCCCAGGGCCGTTCCCCGATGTGCCAAGGGTCGGTCCCGGGCGAACATTGAGCCATGACGAACAGCGTGTACACCCCCCAGGCCACCAAGAAGCTCTACCGCAGCCGGACCGACAAGATGCTCGCGGGCGTCGCCGGCGGCTGGGCCGCCTACCTCGGCGTCGACGCCGCGATCCTGCGCATCGCCCTCGTGGCGGGCGTCTTCTTCACCGCCGGATTCGCGATCCCGCTCTACGCCGCCGCTTGGCTCCTGACTCCGGAGCAGCCGGGCGAATCCTGATCGAGGGCGGACGCCGCGCGCAGGGGACGCGGCGTCCGCCCAGGGGGCAGGGGGATGCACGAAAGGCCCGGACATGGGGATGTCCGGGCCTTTCGTGTTTCCGGGTTCGGGCGCGCGATCCCGCTTTCGTCGTTACACTTCCCTCGACTTTGTCACAGGGAGCGGGAAGCGGGGGCCTCCATGGCCGGCAAGTACCTCAGCCTCAGCGAATACAAGAGGATGCTGGAAGAAGCACTGAACGACTTCCACAAGGCGCTCACCAAGCGCTGGATGGAAGACGCCGTCGACGCCATGATCCACCTTTCGCCCGCCGTGCCGTGCTCGACGGAATCCTGGGCCTGGCAGTGGCCCCCGGAGGCGTACGGGCATCTGTCGGGCTCCGAGGACTTCTGCGGGTTCCTCACGTGGGTCGAGGACGGCATGAACGGCAGCTTCCGGGAGGTCCACTGCGACGGGCACAACCCCCAGACCGGGAACGACATCGAGTGCCATGTCGAACGGAACCTGGCGCAGATCGAGCGGCTGGCCTGGAACCGGCGGCAGGAGGTCGCCAAGTTCGTCCCGCAACTGGAAGGACCCGACCTCGCGAAGCTCGAGGCCGCCCACGACACCTACCTCAAGGTCGCGGGCAACCTGGGCTTCGAGGACACGGAACGGAACGTGACCAGCCTGCTCGGACAGCGCGAGGTCGTCGAGAACGTCCAGTGGCTGGCAGGCCGGACTGGTGAGGAACAGCTGTGGTTCACCGGATGGACCGGACTGGCCGCCGCGACCTTCAAAGCCGGGTTCTTCGCCTCCGTGGCACCGACCCTGCAGAACCAGTCGCTCGTGCTCGCCAGCCTGGCGACCCTGTACTCCACCCGTGCCACGACCATCGAGGCGACTCGCCGCAACATCATCCGCTGCATATCCTGGGCCACCCCGAAACTCGACGAGAAGATCACCGTCAAGACCTTCGATCTGGGCGACAAGATGGACACCCTCGATCGCGTGCGATCGACCCTCGGGGTGGTCACGAGCCTTTCGAAGGAGCTCGGCAAGGTCATGTCGCCGATCGGTACCGCCCTCGGCCTGCTCGGCTACCTCGGCGGCATCGCCCAGGAGATGACCGAGACGCGCAACGCCATGAGCCTCCAGGACATCTTGCAGGGGCTGGACACCTCGCTCCACGAGCAGCACGTCGCGCTGGACACCCTCGAAGAGGACTTCACCGCGGACGTGACCCGGCTGCAGCGGGCGATCGCCGAGGTACACAGCTTCAACCTGGAGCTCTACGACCTCACCGCGAACTCCGCGACGGGCAGGCCCGAAAAACGACGGTTCGAGGTCGACCTCAAGTTCGTCATGGACATCGCGAAAGCCTGTTTCGACGCGGCCGAGTCCTATTCGGCGCAACTGCGGACACTCATGGCGGCGGACGCGGCCGACCGGCACCTCTCCGGCCGTGACTGGGCGACGTGCACGGGTGACGACACGACCCTGGAGATCCGTGACGCCCTCGAACAGTTCATGAGGACAGCCTGCGCGCGGTTCCTGCTGGCGGGCGAACAGGTCATGAAGGCCGCCGAGGCCTACGCGAACACCGACGCCGAAAAGAAGGCGATCCTCCAGGAACTCCTCAAGGACTGGAAGAACGAGGGGATCGCCAAGAACCGGGGCAGGATCGACCCCAACCCGGAGACCACGGAACGGGAAGATCCGGGCAAGGAGGCCGAGGGCACCGACCGGAGCGGCCTCGAACCGCGGAAGCCCGAAGAGCCGAACTCCCTCAACCCGTACGAGAAGGACCGGAAGAAGGACGGCGAGGAGTACCAGATAGACGGCTAGGCCCAGCGGGGGTCGTGAGTGTTTCTGGCCGTTCTGTTGCGGGGTAAGGCAAAGGTGGCGTGTTCAAGTCGCTCGTCCTACGTCGGCCCCGGTGTTGCGAAAGCCACTTTCGCAACCTTCAACGTTGCGAAAGTGGCTTTCGCAACACCTCCGGGCCCCCGCCCCAGTGCTAGTCCGTGAAGGCCTCCTTGAGGGACCCAGAGTCCCTCAAGGAGGCCTTCACGGACTTGGCCCGCGCCCACACCACCCTCCGGGCAAAGGAAAAGCCCGGACGCGCGAGGCGCGTCCGGGCTTTCCGGTGTTACGGGCTCGAACTCAGAAGTCCATGCCGCCCATGCCACCGGACGGGTCGGCGGGAGCGGCCGAGGCCTTCTCCGGCTTGTCCGCCACGACGGCTTCGGTGGTCAGGAACAGCGCCGCGATGGAAGCGGCGTTCTGCAGCGCGGAGCGGGTGACCTTCGTGGGGTCCGGCACGCCGGCGGCGAGCAGGTCCTCGTAGACACCGGTGGCGGCGTTGAGGCCGTGACCCTGCGGGAGGGACTTGACCTTCTCCGCCACGACGCCGCCTTCGAGGCCGGCGTTGATCGCGATCTGCTTGAGCGGCGCCTCGACGGCGACCTTGACGATGTTGGCACCAGTGGCCTCGTCGCCCTCGAGCTTCAGACCGGCGAAGGCGGCCTCGGCGGCCTGGATGAGAGCGACGCCACCACCGGCGACGATGCCCTCTTCGACGGCGGCCTTGGCGTTGCGCACCGCGTCCTCGATGCGGTGCTTGCGCTCCTTCAGCTCGACCTCGGTGGCGGCACCGGCCTTGATGACGGCCACGCCGCCGGCCAGCTTCGCCAGACGCTCCTGGAGCTTCTCGCGGTCGTAGTCCGAGTCCGAGTTGTCGATCTCGGCGCGGATCTGGTTGACGCGACCCTGGATCTGGTCGGCGTCGCCCGCACCCTCGACGATGGTGGTCTCGTCCTTGGTGATGACGGCCTTGCGCGCCTTGCCCAGCAGGGAAAGGTCCGCGTTCTCCAGCTTGAGGCCGACGTCCTCGGAGATGACCTGGCCACCGGTCAGGATCGCGATGTCCTGCAGGATCGCCTTGCGGCGGTCACCGAAGCCCGGGGCCTTGACGGCGACGGACTTGAAGGTGCCACGCATCTTGTTGACGATCAGGGTGGCCAGAGCCTCGCCCTCGACGTCCTCGGCGATGATCAGCAGCGGCTTGCCGGACTGGATGACCTTCTCCAGCAGCGGCAGGACGTCCTTGACGGTGGAGATCTTGGAACCGAAGAGCAGGACGTACGGGTCCTCGAGCTCGGCTTCCTGACGCTCCGGGTCGGTCACGAAGTAACCGGAGATGTAGCCCTTGTCGAAGCGCATGCCCTCGGTGAGCTCGAGCTCGAGCCCGAAGGTGTTGCTCTCCTCGACGGTGACGACGCCTTCCTTGCCGACCTTGTCCAGCGCCTCGGCGATGAGCTCGCCGATGGTGCGGTCCGCGGCGGAGATCGACGCGGTGGCGGCGATCTGCTCCTTGGTCTCGATCTGGACGGCGGCCTTGTGCAGCTGCTCGGTGATGGCCTCGACGGCCGCCTCGATGCCGCGCTTCAGGCTGATCGGGTCGGCCCCGGCGGCGACGTTGCGCAGACCCTCGCGGACGAGAGCCTGGGCGAGCACGGTGGCGGTGGTGGTGCCGTCACCCGCGACGTCGTCGGTCTTCTTGGCAACTTCCTTGACGAGCTCGGCCCCGATCTTCTCCCACGGGTCCTCGAGCTCGATCTCCTTGGCGATGGAGACACCGTCGTTGGTGATCGTCGGCGCGCCCCACTTCTTTTCGAGCACGACGTTCCGGCCCCGCGGGCCGAGGGTCACCTTGACGGCTTCGGCGAGGGTGTTCAAGCCGCGCTCGAGACCGCGGCGGGCGTCCTCGTCGAACGCGATCAGTTTGGCCATTGCGGTGTGGTCCTCCGGTATTGGGCGCCACCGCCGCGCTGTGGTCAGCGGCGGCAGCAGGACTCTTCCTCGGCCAGGCTCGGTGCCCGCGACGGACGACCCACCCGTTCAAGGGTGCGGCCTCACCGTCCCGACCTTCAGGCGGGCGGTCGGTGACCGCCTGCCTGGCACTCGACGGCGTCGAGTGCCAATGCCGTGTTTAGCACTCTCCAGGGTCGAGTGCAAGAACCGCAGGTCAGTGTCTATGCCGCGCGCTGACCCAAACCTGCCGGACGGGCGGCTCCGAGTCTTGACAGCCGGAAGCGTGACAGGGCCCGCCCATCAGGTTTGAGTGGGCCTCCGGCCCGAAGGACGGCGCGCGGATGAAGTCTCCGTCGGGCGCGGGCGCCCTCCGAAGACCTTGTGGCCGAGCCCACCGACACCTGCCGGCTTCGATCAGTTCAGTTGCTCGGCTTGATCGAGATCGACGTCGGCGGAGCCTTGGCCGACGACCCCGGAGCCTGCGACTGCGAGTTGCCGGGACCGACCGGGATGTTCGGCGCGGTGGTCTGCGGGCCGTTGCCGCTGTTCGAATCACCGAAGATGAAGATCGCGGCGACGATCGCGCCCGCGACCACGAGGACGCCGACGATGATCCAGATCCACTTGGCGCCGCCGCCCTTCTTGGGCTGCTGCTGGAAGCCGCCCTGCTGCTGGGGCGGCGGGCCGTAACCCGGCGGCGGGCCCTGCTGGAATCCGCCCTGCTGCTGGAAGCCGCCCTGTTGCGGCGGCGGGCCGTAGCCCGGGGGCGGTCCTTGCTGGTAGCCACCCTGCTGGAAACCGCCCTGCTGGGGCGGCGGGCCGTAACCGGGCGGCGGGCCTTGCGGCGGGAGACCCTGCGGTCCGGGTCCCTGCTGGCCGTAGCCGGGCTGCTGTCCTCCGTACGGGTGCACGGGGCCCCCCTCTCCCTGTGGCGGCGTGTTCTGCCGTGGCGCTTGCTGCGGTACCGCCTGCTGGACGGTCGCGGCCGCCGCCTGCCCTGGCGGGCCCGGGGGCTCGGTCGAAGTCGCCAGCGGCCCCAGGGCACGCCTGGCGGCCGCGATCATCTCAACACAGTTCGGGTAGCGATCGGCGGGATTCTTCGCCATTCCCTTCCGGACGACCTCGTCGATGCCCGCCGGGAGGCCGACGATCCGCGAGATGGCCGGGGGCTCGCCGTTCAGATGCCCCTTGATGACGGTCTGCACGTCGCCCTTGAAGGGCGGGCTGCCGGTCAGGCAGGCGTAGAGGACACAGGTGAGCGCGTACTGGTCGGTGCGGCCGTCGAGCGGCTCACCGCGCAGGTGCTCGGGGGCCGCGTACGTCGGCGAGCCGAGGAAGTCGCCGCCGCGGGTCCGGTGCCCGGTGGCGCCGCGGCGGGTCAGGCCGAAGTCGGCGACGTAGACGTGCTCGCGGGAGGTCTCCTTGCTGGTGACCAGGACGTTCGCCGGTTTGACGTCGAGATGCACGAGACCCCGGTTGTGCAGGGTGTCGAGCGCGTCGGCGACCTGGTCGAGCATGGTCAGCGCGCGGGCGGGCGCGATCGGTCCACCGGAGATCAGCCCGGCGAGGTCCCCGCCGTCGACCATCCGCATGGCGATGTAGAGCATGCCTTCGAGCTCGCCGAAGTCGTACAAGGGCACGACGTTGGCATGGTCGATCGCGGACGTGTTCCGCGCCTCGTCGACGAAGCGTTCGCGGAACTCGGCGTCGGCCCCGAGGTGATCACCGATGACCTTCAGTGCCACCTTGCGTCCGAGCCGCACGTCCGTGGCCTTGTAGGTCACGCTCATGCCGCCCTTGCCGAGCACACCGTCGATGCGGTAGTTGCCCAGCCGGCGACCGGTCAGGTCCCCCGACTCATCGCCTGTCACGCAGCGCAGCCTAACGCGCCAGTTCCCGAAGCCGCCGGGGGTCGCCCGAAGTCCTCTACGAGACCTTGCGTACGTCCGCCGCCTGACTCCGCCCGTCACGGCCGGACTGGACTTCGAATTCCACGCGATCGCCCTCGTCGAGCGTCCGGAATCCATCGGCCTGAATGGCCGAGTAGTGGACGAAGACGTCGGGCCCCTCAGTGGATTCGATGAATCCGTAGCCCTTCTCCGAGTTGAACCACTTGACGGTGCCGACTGCCACGGCGCCCTCCCTCAGCACGGGACCCGCCACCCCTGTCTGCCCCGGACGGCGGTTTGAAGTGCAGTTCACGCTACCCGAATTACCGGCGGCGGCAATGCTCAATTCGTCCCAAGGTCACCCGCGAGAAAGACGCCTATTGCGCGCTTGCACGAGGACGCGTCCTGGGCCTGCGAAGTCCAGGGCGAGCCCTTCGCCGGTGCGGACCGACTGCGGACCGGACTGGTCCACCGCGCGGAGACGGCACTGCACGGTGTCCGGATACGCCAGCAGGAAGTCCGGCCGCACGGTGACGAGTTCGCCCGCGGTGAGCTCGAAGGCGTCGACAGGGCCCTGCGCGGCCAGCACGAGCGGGCCGCTCCCGCTGTAGTGCTCCAGGAAGCCGGAATCCGCGCCGAAGAGCTTCTGCAGCGGCGCCCAGCCGGGGTCCTGCCGGATGGTCGCCGGCCGGGCGAGGATCGCGTCCCGGCTCACGCACCAGCCCGCGCCGCCGGTGAACTCCAGCGGGTAGACGTCTCCGGCGGTCAGCGGCGCGAAGTCGATCCAGCCGCCGCCCTCGGGCGCGTTGAACACCGAGGGCGCGGCCTTGCCCGCCCGGGAACCGCCGCGCGCGGGCACGGTTTCGGTGATGCCGAAGCTGCTGGCCAGCATGGTGTCCCCGGCGGCCTGGACGGCCTCGCCGGGGGACAGCAGCACGCGTGCGACCCCGAAGTTCGGGGTGTGCCTCGTCTGGACGCGCATGCGCTCAGCGGGAGGGGACCTGGGCGATCACCCAGGCGGACAGCGCCGACGGGTTGCGGGTCTGGGTGAGCAGCTGGCCCGGCCCGGCGAAGTCGAAGACGAGGCCTTCACCGCTCTTCATCGACTGGATGACGCCCGTGGCGACCTTGCGGATCTGGTACTGGACGGTGTCGGCGAACGCGACGACGTGCCCGGTGTCGATGGTGATCACCTCGCCCTGCTGGAGGGTGACCGTCTCCAGCGCGCCGTAGCAGGCCACGACCAGCGGGCCCTGTCCCGTCGCGTGGGTGAGGAAGCCGCCCTCGCCGCCGACGAGGTTCTTGAGCCCGCCCCATTTGGTCTCGGTCTGCACGCTGTGGGAGGACGCGAGCCAGGAGCCGCGGGTGACGCACCAGCCGGTGCGGCCGTCGAGGTTGATGACCTGCATGTCGCCCGGCAGGTTCGCGGCGACGTCGACCCAGCCGCCGTTCTGCGGGGCGGTGTAGGTGGAGATGAAGAAGGACTCACCGGAGAGGAAGGCGCGGCCGAGGCCCTTCATGATGCCGCCCTGCGCCTGGGACTGGACCTGCACGCCGTAGCTCGTCGCCATCATCGCGCCGGACTCCACCTGCGCCGGTTCACCGGGCGCCAGCATGAGCCTCGCCACCGCGAACGACGGCTGGTGACGGATCTGAACCTGCATGTCTTCTTCTCCCCGGGTGGTTCGTTGTGACGCGCAGAGTCTTGCATGCGGGGCCCGAGGCGGGAGGATGGTCCGGTGATCTCCGTCGACGCCCACCGTGAGACCGTCACCGGCCTGCTCGGAAACGCCCCAGTCCTCCGCCTCCCGCTCGCCTCCGCCGCCGGGCTCGTCCTGGCCGAGGACGTCCTCGCGGGGGTTTCGCTGCCGCCGTTCGACAACTCCGCGATGGACGGGTACGCCGTCCGCGCCGAGGACATCGCCGAAACTCCGGTGACGTTGCCGGTCGCCGACGACATCCCCGCGGGCCGGATCGAGATCGCGAAGCTGGAGCCGGGTACCGCTCACCGGATCATGACCGGCGCCCCGTTGCCGCCCGGCGCCGACGCGGTGGTGATGGTGGAGCACACGGACGGTGGCGTGACGGACGTCCGGATTCTCAGGACGGCTGTCCCGGGCGCGCACATCCGGCGTCGAGGCGAAGACGTCGTCGAGGGCACGGTGGCGCTCTCGGCGGGGACGGTGCTGGGCCCGGCGCAACTGGGGCTCGCGGCGGCCGTCGGGCTCGCCGAGGTCCCCGTGTACAAGCCGCTGAAAGTGCTCGTCGTGTCCACCGGGACCGAACTCGTCGACGCGCCGGAACCCTTGCGGCACGGGCAGATCTACGAGTCGAACAGCATCATGCTGGCGTCCGCGATCCGCTCGCTCGGCTGCGAGGCCGACGTCGTGCGCAGTGTCGTCGACGACGTGGCCGAGTTCCGCGCGGTGATCGAGCCGCGGCTGGCGGACGTCGATCTGCTGGTGACCTCGGGCGGGGTCAGCGCGGGCGCGTACGAAGTGGTGAAGGACGCGCTGACCGGACAGGGCGTGGAGTTCCGGAAGATCGCGATGCAGCCGGGCGGGCCGCAGGGCTGCGGACGGTGGAACGGCGTGCCGGTGGTGACGCTGCCGGGGAACCCGGTGAGCGTGCTCGTCTCGTTCGAAGCGTTCCTGCGGCCGGCGTTGCTCGCGGCGATGGGGCACACGGGTGTCGACCGGCAGAAGGTGCGGGCCCGGCTGACCGAGGCGATGAAGTCCCCCGCCGGGCGGCGTCAGTTCCGGAGGGGCTTCTACACGCATTCCGAGGGCGAGGTCACCGGGATAGTCGGACCGCGCGGCGGGCCGGGATCGCATCTGCTGGCTTCGTTCACGCAGGCGAACTGCCTGATCGTGCTGCCGGAGGACGTCGACTCGGTGGAGCAGGGCGACGAAGTGACTGTCCTGCTCCTCTGACTTCCCGGCCCCGCGGATCGCGTTTAGCGGGCTAAACGCGATCCGCGGGGAAGTCGCGGCAGCGGCCGATCGGCGTGAACAGCAGGGCGAAGACGGCGACGACTTCGAGCCCGGCCATCAGGCCCAGCGTCTGCCGCACTCCGGCGAGCTCCCCGAGGAGCCCGCCGAGCAGGCCGCCCAGCGCGATCGCGCCGAAGCTCAGCACGGACATGCTCGCGGTGACCCGGCCGAACATCGCCGCCGGGACGTAGCGCTGTTTGAAGGTGGCGTTGAGGACGTTCGAGCCGACGACCCCGGCGCTGAGCGCGAACCCGGCCACGACGAAGTAGGCAAGCCCCCAGCCGCCGTTCGCCAGCGGCCCCAGCAACATCATCAACGCTCCGAAACCCTCGCAGAGCACGAAAGCGCGCGCGGTGCCGATCCGCGCGGCGAGTTTGCCCGACAACGCGGCGCCGAAGACGCCCCCCGCGCCGACGAGGGCGAGCACCAGCCCGACGGCACCCGGCCCCACGCCGAGGTCGCGGGCGAGGAACACGACCTCGATCGACTGGTAGCCCATGAGCGCGACGTTCGAGACCGCGCCGAAGACCGCGAAGACGCGCAAGTACCGGTCGTGGACGACGAAAGTGAGGCCGTCGCGGATCTCGTCCCGCAGCCGCGAACGCGCCTTGGCCGGGCGGGCGGGCTCGCGGTACCGGATGGATCGCAGGCACAGCACCGAGATCCCGAAACTGACGGCGTCGGCGAGCACTCCGGTGACCGCGCCGAAGCCCTGCGCCAGCAGACCGGCGAGGCCGGGTCCGCCGATCTGCGCGGCGGATTCGCTGCCCTGCAATTTCTCGTTGGCTTCCTGGAGTTGCTCCTTGTCGACCAGCGAAGGCAGGTACGCGCGGTAGGCCACGTTGAAGAAGACCTTCGCGGTGCCGCCGGCCAAAGCGACGACGAGCAACTGGGTCATCGTGAGCAGGCCGGACCACGCGGCGACCGGAACGCTCAGGAACACCAACATGGAGAAGGTGTTGCACGCCAGCATCACCGGCCGTTTCGGCCACCGGTCGACCCAGGCGCCGGCGGGCAGGCCGATCAGCAGCCAGGGCAGCCAGGCGGCCGCGGTCAGCAGCCCGACCGCGAAAGTGCTCGCCTGCAAGGTGACCACCGCGACGAGCGGCAGCGCGACGACGGCGATCGAACTGCCGAGCACACTGGTCGTCTCGCCGGTCCACAGCAGCCGGAAATCCCTGGAGCGCAGCAATCCGCCGCGTTCGCGGACGCTCACGGCCGGGCCGGGACGGCGCGGGTGGAGATGAAGACGGGACGGCGTTCCTGGCCGTCGTCGGGGATCTCACGGCCGCTGTAGGACTTGATCAGCTCGTGGACCTTCTGTTCGAGTTCGGCCAGTTCGGCGACGGACATCTTCGCCCAGCTGTCGGTGGCGAAGGCGGCGCGATGCCACTCCTCGGGGTAGGTCTCGCGTTCGGCGAACCATTGGCGCGCCATGGAAACCTGACGTTCGAGGGCGAGGGATTCGGCGGCGGCCGCGACCGGGTCGTCGGGGAAGTCCGACGGCGACCAGGAAACCGCGTAGCCCACGCGGCGCCACCAGCGCTCGCGCCGGTCCCGGGCGAGCTCCGGTGCCTCTTCGACCAGATCGCTGGCGGCCAGCACCTTCAGGTGATGGCTGACGTTCCCCACCGCCTGCCCGGTCCGCTCGGCGAGCACGGACGCCGTGCTCGGACCGTCGAGGCGGAGGACGTCGAGCAGGCGGCGCCGCAGCGGGTGGGACATCGCGGCGAGCACCTTCGAGTCGTGGACTTCGTGGACTTCACGGTCGGCCATGACGCACAACAGTACTTGCACAAGAATTCTTGTACAAGTGTCGTTGTGCGCTACTCCATCCGCGTCGGTAATCTCGGGGTATGGGTTTCTTCTCGTGGATCGTGTTCGGCGCCATCGCCGGGTGGCTGGCCAACATCGTGGTGGGCGGCCCGGGCAGGCGGGGCGGCTGCCTGTTCAGCATCCTGGTCGGCGTGCTCGGCGCGGCGCTGGGCGGTTTCATCTACCGGCTCGCGACGGGCACCGAACGGTCCTTCGAATTCGACTTCCCCAGCTTCGGTGTCGCCATTCTCGGCTCGATCGTGCTGCTCGCCCTGCTGCGGCTGGTACAGGGCTCCAACCGGAACGACTCTTATCGCCGGTGACCAGTGGGGTAACCGTTGGTAACGGTTTACTCGCGACCGGTGATCATCAGCGTTCGGCGCACTAGTGTGGGACGTTCGCTCAGTTCCAGCGGCCGCGTCCGGGTGCATGTGCCGTCGGGGGGCATATGCATCCGGACGCTCGCGCCTCGGCGATGAGCGAGACGGCGCGGACGGGGTCGACCAGTGTCGGCATGGGCGCCGCCGAAATGTCCCTCTTCCAGGCTCGGAACAGCTCAGCGAGTCGCTCGCCTGCGGGGTCCGGGCTGGCGGGCATTCGCGGGTCCTCAAGGTCGGCGATCGGCATCAATCACCTAGAGTTATCGCTTATTTCCACCTTCCGTTACCGGGATGTGGTGCCTCCCACCCGGGCCGGGGAAACCCTTCCGGGGGAGGCCACGGCCCGGCCCCGGACAGGGCGGTAGCGTGGTGCTCTTCCTGTCCCGACCCCCCGACACGAACTGCGGTGAACCCGACCAATGAGCGGCAACCGGCCGGAAGCCACTGGTAATCCCCTCGCGCACGCCGTGAAGCTGGCCCGCGAGACCGTTCCGCCGATGCACCCGGCCGGCAGGCCGTTCGTGTTCGGCGGTCTCGCCGCGACGCTGGTGCTGCGGAGGTTCTCCAAGCGCCTCGGTGTCGTCGGCGCGCTCGCGACGGCCGCCACGGCCGCTTTCTTCCGTGAGCCCAAGCGCGTCCCGCCCGCAAAGCCGGGCCTCGCGGTCGCGTCGGCGGACGGTCTGGTGTCGCTGATCGAGGAGGCCGTGCCGCCGCCCGAGCTGGGGCTGCCCGCCGAACCGCGGATGCGGGTGAGCGTGTTCCTGTCGGTGTTCGACGTGCACGTCCAGCGGATCCCGGCGTCGGGTGTGATCGAACGGGTCGCGTACCGGCCCGGGAAGTTCCTGTCCGCGGACCTGGACAAGGCGAGCGAGGACAACGAGCGCAACTCCGTGCTCATGCGCACCGAAGACGGTCACGAGCTCGTCGTGGTGCAGATCGCCGGCCTGGTGGCGCGGCGCATCCTCTGTGAGATCCGCGAGGGTGACAAGGCCGTCGTCGGCGCGACGTACGGCATCATCCGCTTCGGCTCGCGAGTCGACCTTTATCTGCCGCCGGGCAGCAAGGTTCTCGTCTCGAAGGGCCAGCGCACGATCGGCGGCGAGACCCCGATCGCCGAGCTGCCCACGGCGCCGCACCCGGAAGGCTGATCCATGGTCCGCGTGACCACTCCCGGTGTCCGGCTGCTGCCGAACGCCATCACGGTGCTCGCTCTGTGCGCCGGTCTGTCGTCGGTGCAGTTCGCGCTGATCGGCAACTATCCGATGGCGATCGCGTCGATCGGGATCGCCGCGGTGCTCGACAGTCTCGACGGCCGGATCGCGCGGCTGCTGGACGCGACGTCGAAGATGGGGCAGGAGCTCGACTCGCTGTCCGATGGCATCTCGTTCGGTGTCGCGCCCGCGTTGGTGCTGTACGTGTGGCACGCCGAGGGCGAGCGGATCGGCTGGGTGGCGTCGCTGATCTTCGCGGTCTGCATGATCCTGCGGCTGGCGCGGTTCAACACGCTGATCGAGGACACGGAGCAGCCGCCGTACGCGGGCGAGTTCTTCGTGGGTGTGCCCGCGCCCGCCGGTGGTCTGCTGGCGATGCTGCCGCTGATCCTGGAGCTGCAGTTCGGGCAGGGCTGGTGGTCGCATCAGTACACGGTGTGGGTGTGGACGATCGCCGTCGCCGCGCTGCTGATCAGCCGGATCCCGACGCTTTCGCTGAAGACGGTGAAGGCGCCGCCGAAGGCGATCGCGCCGCTGCTGGTCGGGGTGGGCCTGCTGGCCGCCGCGATCATCCAGTTCCCGTTGGTGGCGCTGGCGATCGCGCTGGTGCTGTACCTGGCGCACATCCCGTACTCGGTGTACCGGCAACGCTGGCTGGCCAAGCATCCGGAGGCGTGGATGGCGCCGCCGCGGGAACGGCGCGCGATCCGGCGTTCTTCGAGCCGCCGACGGCTGGGCCTGCGCCCGCCGCTGCGGCGCGTGGTGGCCGGTGCCGCCCAGCGCGTCCGGCTGCAACGGGGCGAACAGCACGTCGCGCGCGCTCCGCGCACCCTCACCGACAAGGACCGGGACAACACCCGGGGCCCGCGGCGCCGCTCATGGCGGCGAATCGGCCTCCGAAAGCGCTGATCCCCGCCTGATCCCCCGCTGTTCTCCAGCTGACTGCCCACCCCCAGCCCCCCGCCCGTCCCTGGGGGACGGCCCCGCGCCCAGCGTATCGGGCCCCCCGGACGGGACCTGGGGAAACAGGGGCGGGGAGCGGGAGTTGTCCACAAAGAGGTGGCCCTGTGGACAACCTGGGGACAAACGCGAATATCGCTCGCCCACTCGCCGGGTCCGGGACGTTGCGAAAGCCACGTTCGCAACCTTGAAGGTTGCGAACGTGGCTTTCGCAACGCACCCAGGAGCGCGCGCCCCGAAGCTCAGCCCACCGAGGCGCGCAGACCGCCGATCACCAGGTCCAGCTGGAACTCGAAGTCCTGCAAGCAGTCACCGTCCAGCAGTGACGGCAGTGCCCGGTGCAGCGAAGGCAGCCCGTCCGCCGTCACCGACCGCTGGAACCACGCCACCACCGGCTCGGCCCGCTCCAGGTCCGAAGCGTCCGCCACCCCGGAGAGTCCCACCGTCTCGGTCAGCACGGCGCCGAACACCAGCCCGATCAGCGACCGGTAGCCCCGCGCGGCGCCACGCTCGTCCAGCCCGGCGTCCAGCAGCGCCGCGAACATCGCGTCGATGAACTTCAGCGCGCCGGCCGAACGCGGATTCGCCGCGTCGGTCGCCAGCGCCCGCACCACCACCGGATGCCTCGAAAACGCCGTGTACAGGCCATGGGTGAGCGCCCGGAGCCGCTCGTCCCAGGGCCCGGGGCCGGGCAGCGGCACGCTCTCGAAGACCCGCGCGGTCAGCCCGTCGAGCAGGTCCCCCTTGTTCGCGACGTGGTTGTAGAGCGACATCGCCTCCACGCCGACGTCGGCGGCCAGTTTCCGCATCGAAAGTCCGGCCAGTCCGTGCTCGCCCGCCAGCCGCAACGCGGCGTCGAGCACCTTCTCCCTGCTCAGCGCCATGTGTCCCACTTTACCCGCACCCCCTTACGCCGTAAGTGCTTACATCGTATGCTTACGTCGTAAGTCACCTGGAGGGATGTCATGGACACCGAAACTCTGCTCACCACCACCCGCTCCGTCCGCCGCAAACTCGACCTCGACCGGCCGGTCGAAGAAGGGCTGCTCGAAGACTGCGTCCGCGTCGCGCAGCAGGCACCGGCCGCGGGCATGCTGCTCGACGCCCAGCGCTGGGTGATCGTCCGCGACCCGGGGCTGCGCACGGAGATCGCGAAGATCGTCCGTGCCGAGGCGATCCCGACCATGGCGAAGTACGGCCACCTCACGACCGAGGCCGTCATGCGGTCGGCCCGCCACCTCGTCGACAACCTCGGGCGCGTCCCGGCTCTCGCGATCCCCTGCATGATCGGCCGCCCGCCGGAGGACCCCGTCGTCCAGAACGGTTACTACGGCTCGGTGTACCCGGGGATCTGGAGCTTCCAGCTCGCGCTGCGCTCGAAGGGGCTCGGCAGCTCGATGTGCGCGTACCACCTGCCCGCGCGCGAGGCCGAAGTCGCGGAGCTGCTCGGGATCCCCGCCGACGTCACGCAGATCAGCCTGCTCGCCGTCGCGTACACGACCCAGCGCGACTTCTCCCCGGGTGCCCGGCGACCCGCCCGCGAGATCCTGTCCTTCGACCGCTGGGAACGGTCCGCGTAGATAGGGTGGCGGGGTGAGCGCACCCCAGATCACGCTGACCGTCCGGCACACCCCGTCCGTCCTGGACTCCCGCCGCGGCGTCGTCCGGCTGCATCCCGAAGTCCTCGACGCGCTCGGCCTGATGGCCTGGGACGCGGTCCGCGTCACCGGCGCGCGGGTCAGCTCGGCGCTGGCCGCCCCGTCGGACGCGGAGGGGGTGCCGGGCGTGATCCTCGTCGACGACGTCACGATGTCGAACCTCGGCGTGACCGAGGGCTCGGAGGTGGTCGTCGCGCCGGCGGAGGTGTCCGCCGCGAAGACGGTCACCGTGGCGGGCTCGCGGATCGCGAGCGTGTCGCTCTCCCCGCACACCCTGCGGCTCGCCCTGATCGGCAAGGTGCTGACCGTCGGCGACGCCGTTTCCCTGCTCCCCCAGGATCTCGCGCCCGCGCCGGGCTCCGACGTCCCCGCCGTCCGCGGCCAGCTTTCCCGCGCCATCGGCATGACGTGGACGAACGAGCTGCTCACCGTCACCGCCACCGAGCCGTCGGGGCCGGTCGCCGTCGGACCGTCCACTGTGGTCAGCTGGCGCGGCGGCGCCCGCACCGGCGAGACCGAGCCCGCCGCCGCTCCGGCCAGGGCCGGGACGACGCTGGTCCGCAGCACGCCCGCCACCCCGCACGAGGATTTCATCGACGCCGAGATCGTCGAGGACGAGCAGATCGAGGAGGTCGCCGAGGAGTCCGTGCCGCCGCTGTCGGATCTCGCCGGATCCGAATCGGCCGCGCGCAAACTCGCCGAGTGGTTCGACCTGGCCTTCCACCGCCCGGAACTGCTGGCCAAACTCGGGACGTCGGCGCATCTCGGCGTCCTGCTGTCCGGCCCGGAAGGCGTCGGCAAGGCGACGCTGGTCCGCGCCGTGGCGCAGGCCGAGAAGGTGCGGGTGGTGACGCTCGCGGCGCCGAACATCGCCGTCCTCGACCCGAACGTGGCCGCCGCGCGGCTGCGCGAGGCGATCGAGCAGGCCACCCGCGACGAAGACCCCGCCGTCCTGATGATCACCGACATCGACGCGCTGCTGCCCGCCTCTCAGCCGCCGCCGCTCGCGACGGTCGTCCTCGACGACCTGCGCAAGGCCTTGCGCAGCAAGGGCTTCGCCGTCGTCGCCACCACCGGGCGCGCCGAGTCGGCCGATCCGCGGCTGCGCGCCGCCGACCTGCTCGACCGCGAACTGGGCCTGCCGCTGCCGGACTCGAAGACCCGCACGGAACTGCTGCGCGTGCTCCTGCGCGAAGCCCCGCTGGAGGCCGGTGTCGACGTCGGTCCGATCGCCGAACGCACCCCGGGCTTCGTGGCCGCCGACCTGATCGCGCTCCGCCGCGACGCCGCCCTCCGCGCCGCGTTGCGGCAGCGTGACGTCGACGAGCCGCGGATCTCCCAGCAGGACCTGCTCGACGCGCTGACCACCGTCCGCCCCATCTCGATGTCCACTTCGGACAATCTGGCCACCGGCGGGCTCACCCTCGACGACGTCGGCAACATGATCGACGTCAAGCAGTCGCTCACCGAGGCGGTGCTGTGGCCGCTGCGCTACCCGGATTCGTTCGCCCGCCTCGGTGTCGATCCGCCGCGCGGGGTGCTGCTGTACGGGCCGCCCGGCGGCGGCAAGACGTTCCTGGTCCGTGCCCTCGCGGGCACCGGCGCGCTGAACGTCTTCGCGGTCAAGGGCGCCGAACTGATGGACAAATGGGTCGGCGAGTCCGAGCGCGCGGTGCGGGAACTCTTCCGCCGCGCCGCCGAGGCCGCGCCGTCGCTGATCTTCCTCGACGAGATCGACGCGCTCGCCCCGCGCCGCGGCCAGTCCTCGGACTCCGGCGTGTCGGACCGGGTCGTCGCGGCCCTGCTCACCGAACTGGACGGGGTCGAGCCGATGCGCGAGGTCGTCGTCCTCGGCGCGACGAACCGGCCGGAGCTGGTCGATCCGGCCCTGCTGCGGCCGGGACGGCTGGAGCGCCGCGTCTACGTCCCGCCGCCGGACGCGCACGCGCGTGAGGCGATCCTGGCCGCCAGCGCCAAGAACACGCCGCTCGCGTCCGATGTGGACCTCGCGGCGTATGCGGCCACTTTGGACGGTTACTCGGCGGCGGACTGCGCGGCGCTGATCCGGGAGGCCGCGCTGACCGCGATGCGGGAGTCGCTGGAGGCCAAGGAGGTCACCGCCGCGCACCTGGCGAAGGCGGCCAAGACCGTGCGGCCTTCGCTCGACCCGGCCCAGCTGGCGGCTCTGGAGGCCTACGCGCAGAACCAGGTCTGAGATACATGAAGGCCCCCTTCCAGCAAGGAAGGGGGCCTTCATGTACTGCGGCTAGGAGCCGCCGCTCTTGTCGTTTTCGTCGTAGTCCTTGGTGAGGATCACGATCACGCCGGGAGCGGCGTTTTGAATGCCTTCGAACCTCGGCTGGGCCTCGATGCCGAACTCCAGCGCCAGTGCCTTCGCCGCGGCCTCCTCGTCGGTGCCCGGCCGGAAGTAGGCCGCGGACTTCGGGAGCTTGCCCTGGTGGGGGCCGACCTCGGTGACGTTCCAGCCGGAAGCGCGGAAGTCGTTCGCGGCCCGCTCGGCGAGGCCCTGGATCAGGCTGTTGTTGTAGACGCGCACCGTCACCCACTTGTGTGACGCCTGCTGGTCACCACCCGGCTGTCCAGGACCGGGCTGCCCGGTCTGCCCCGGCTGGCTCGCCGGGGGCGCGGAGCTCGCGGGCGCGCTCGACGGCGGCGCCGAAGAGGCGGGCGGCGAACTGGCCGGAGGTGTGCCCGACGGCTGGGACGAAGGCGGGGTCGCGCCGTCCGACGTCGTGGGCGTCGTACCGGGCGGCGTGGCGGTGTCCGAATCACCGCCACCGCTGGTCAGGGTGATCCCGCCGATCACGGCGGCGATCACGGCGACACCGACCAAGGCCAGTCCGGCGGCCTTCATCGGCCGGGACAGACCCGAAAACAGACTCATGAGAGATCGATCCCCAGTCGCCGGGCCGCGCGATTGCGCTGCCGGGCCGCTCGCGTCTTTCGCAGGCGCTTCACCAGCATCGGGTCGGCCTGCATGGCTTCGGTCTTCTCGAGCAGCCGGTTCAGCAATTGGTAGTAGCGAGTCGACGACATCGAGAAGCGTTCGCGGATGGCCTGTTCTTTCGCGCCGGCGTACTTCCACCACTGACGTTCGAACGCGAGCATGTCGAGCTCGCGCTCGCTGAGGCCGTTCACGGTCTCCGACGGGGACGGCTGGTCGGGCTCGGCCATCGACTCCGCGGCGTCCATCCGACTCCTCGCAATCAGGTCAGTGCTCGGCGGCGTGAAACCACAGGCTTGTCATTCCGCGGCGCCATTAGACCACGGAACCAACGCCCGGCCTCGGTATCGGCGTCGGCGCGTCATGGGTAAGGGTGTACCAGAAGGGTCCGACTAAACTGCGCGCGTGACCGTCCATCCCATCGTGATCGCCGGCGAGCCCGTGCTGCACAACCCGACTCGGGAGATCACCGAGTTCGACGCCAAGCTGCGCACTCTCGTCGACGACATGTTCGAGACCATGTACGCCGCCGAAGGGGTCGGCCTCGCGGCCAACCAGATCGGCCTCGACCAGCGCGTGTTCGTCTACGACTGCCCCGACGACGAGGGCACGCGCCACAAGGGCGTCGTGGTGAACCCGAAGCTCGAGACGTCGGAGATCCCGGAGACGATGCCGGATCCGGACGACGATTGGGAAGGCTGCCTGTCGGCTCCCGGCGAGTCGTACCCGACCGGACGCGCTTCGTGGGCGAAGGTCACCGGCTTCGACGTCGACGGGAATCCGATCGAGGTCGAAGGCACCGGCTACCTCGCGCGCTGCCTCCAGCACGAGACCGATCACCTGGACGGCTTCATCTACCTCGACCGGCTGGTCGGGCGCCACGCCCGCGCGGCGAAGAAGATGCTCAAGGCGAACAAGTGGGGCGTTCCGGGCAACTCCTGGCTGCCGGAGGCGCAGCCCGAGCCCGCCGACGACTGAAGGCAGCCGAAGGGGCCCTTCACCTCATCTGACGCGGTGAAGGGCCCCTTCACCTCATGACATGCGGCGAAGGGCCCCTTCAGCCCCCGCCAGAGGACACGAGGCAAACGCCTAGCAGCCCAAGAAGTGACACCTCACCACCCGGGGCTGCTCGATCACCTTCCCGGCCTCCACCGACCAGGCCAGCCGCAGGTACTGGGCGTGCGTCCAGGCCAGCGGTGTCGCGGACGCCGTCGGAGTGCCCGCAGGGAAGCCCGTCTGCCCCGAAGGCGCGTTCTCGTCCCAGACCTGCTCCGGCATGGTGTCCCCGGAGCTGCTGACGCGACCCAGGTCGCGAAGCCGCTTCGCGGCCGTACCCCGGTCACCGGCGGCCAGGTCGTACTCGCCGCGTTCACCCGCGAGCAGCGGCCACAGTCGCCCGTAAGTGGTCCGGCTTTCGGCCGGGAACGTGTAGTCCCAGGGTGAGCCGTCGGCCTTCTCGCCGTACCCGTCCTTCGTGTAGCGGTGCCAGAACTGCCCCGTCGGAGTGGTGAACGCGATGTCGGCGTCGGTGACCTTGATGCTGTTCCTGATCACCGGATCGTCGGCCCGGTAGATACCCAGCCGCACCAGTTCGAGGAAACCGGCGTCGGTCACGGCACGCTGGTCCATGGTCACGCTGGAATTGCCGAGGTTGTACTTCGTGCCGTTGTTCGCGTCGCCGTCCTTGGTCAGCCGGACGAAGTACGGATCCTTCGACAGCGGACCGTTCGTGGTCACCGTCCAGCGGGCGAGTCGCGCTTTAAACGCGTCGGCGGTGTCGAGGTAGCGCTTCGCGTCGGCGGCGGCGCCGTTCGCCTCGGCGAGATCCGCCGCGCAGACCAGCCCGGCGATGACGGCCGCGATCGTCGAGGGCGAGTAGCCGTCCTGTTCCTCCCAGCGTTCCTGCTGGCTGTACGGCGACGAGTGCCCGTTTTCCGCCTTGTAGGACAACAGGAATTCCGCGGCCTTGCGCACACCCTGCCAGGTTTTGCCATCGGTGCGGCCGAGCTGCTGCGCGAGCACGATCGGCAGCGCGGTCTCGTCGAGCTGGATGGACGTCCAGTACGGCGTGCCGTCGACGTGGCTGTTCTGCGGCAGATGCCCGTCCGGCAGCTGCTGCGTGCCGAACATGTAGTCGACCGACCGGTCGGCGGCGTCGCGATCGCCGGCGGCGAGCAGGCCGGTCGCGATCTGATAGAGATCACGCGGCCAGACCAGGTGATACGTACCCGACGGCGACCATTCCGGGTCGTTGTTCCCGAACCGCCACGGCATGCTCGGCGACGCGATGAGCGCACCCCGGTGGATCTTGTCCTCGCTCGCCGCGAGCATGAGCACGGACGCCTGGTAGAGGTCCCGTTCCTGCTTGGTCTTGAGCGACGACGGCGCGTCCTTCACCTGACGGAGGTACTGCTTCCAACCGCGGTCGTACGCGCGGGCGACGTCGGCGAATCCGCGTCGCAGCGAGGCTTTCGCGTTCGTGAGCGCGCCGGAGTCCTTCGGGCCCATGCCGAGCGAAAGTGTGAAGTCCCGCGAGCGCACACCGTCGGCGGAGGTCTGCCCGGTGATCAGCACGTTGCCCTTGGCCGCGGTCGCGTAATCCTTGAGCGTGAAGGATTTCGTCAGCTGGGTGAGGCCGTCGGAGGAACCCGAGTAGCCCACGGAAGTCCGTGAGAACGCCGGTTCCGCGGTCAGCGCGGCCGCCGTCTTCGCGTCGGAGGACACCGCGCTCGTGCCGTCGGTGCGCGCGGAATCGTCGGAACCCTCGTTGGTGAGATCGGGATCCGCGACCGCGTACACCTGGTACGGGCGGCCGGTCAGCGATACGAAGTCGACGTCGATCAGCACACTCGCGCGCGCCGGGTCGGTGACGTAGGTCTTGCGGAGCTTCCAGCGGCGCTGGTCGTCGGTGATCGTCTGCTCGTAGGTGAGGCCTTCGGCGCGGCGCACCTGCTGCGCCTTCGCCGACGAATCGACGGTGGCGAAGCTCTTCCCGTCCGTGACGACGAGGTCGAGCGCCCGGACGCTCGGCGTCGACAGATCCGGGTAGTAGACCTCGGACATCCGGCCGCTTTGGAGCGTGAACCAGACGTTGCTCGCCCTTTCGCGGGCGGTGCCGAAGCCGGTCTTGTCCGCCGGGAGCCAGCTCGGATGGGCGCCGGGCGCACCGGGCGCCTCACCGCCCTGGGCCGCGGCCACCGCCGGGACCAGCCCCGCGATCAGCACTCCTGCCAGTGCCGGGAGCATGAGTTTTCGCATCTTCACCCCAGACTTCTGTAACGGTGCAGAACCTCCGGGATTCTGTCGTGAATCCCCCGCTCGCACATGCTCCAAACCGGTGAACCGCTAACGCTGTCGACTTGTCTCCAGGTGGTTCACCTCAGGGCGGGTTGATTGCGGCGGCCCCGGCGTGGCATGGTCGGGGCACAACCAAACAACCGCGGGAGCTCGCGCCATGGCGGGCTGAGAGGGCGGCTGGTGTCTTTCCAGAAGACCCGGCGCCGCCGACCGCATGAACCTGACCGGGTAATGCCGGCGTAGGGAGTGAACGTCGTTGACGACTCTTGAGAACGAGTCTGCCATCACGCCGACCGTCACCACCGGACCGATCACCGGTTCGCGGAAGGTCTACCACCGGACGGAATCCGGTCTCCGGGTCCCCGCGAGGCGGATCGATCTTTCGAACGGCGAGCATTTCGACGTTTACGACACTTCCGGCCCGTACACCGACGACGACGCGCAGATCGACGTCCACAGTGGACTGCACCGGCTGCGCGCCGGCTGGGCCGACGGTCGTGAGCACAACACCCAGCTGGGCTGGGCGAAACAGGGCGTCATCACCCGCGAGATGGAGTACGTCGCGGCACGCGAGCGCTGCTCGCCGGAATTCGTGCGGGACGAGGTCGCGCGCGGTCGCGCGGTGATCCCCGCCAACCGCAGGCACCCGGAGACCGAGCCGATGATCATCGGCAAGAACTTCCTGGTGAAGATCAACGCCAACATGGGCAACTCGGCCGTCTGGTCCTCGGTGGAGGAAGAGGTCGACAAGATGGTGTGGGCCACCCGCTGGGGCGCCGACACGATCATGGACCTCTCCACCGGCAAGCGGATCCACGAGACACGCGAGTGGATCATCCGCAACTCGCCGGTCCCGGTCGGCACCGTGCCGATCTACCAGGCGCTGGAAAAGGTCAACGGGGAGCCGGAAAAGCTGTCGTGGGAGGTCTACCGCGACACGATCATCGAGCAGTGCGAACAGGGTGTCGACTACGTCACCGTGCACGCCGGGGTGCTGCTGCGCTACATCCCGCTGACCGCGCGCCGGGTCACCGGCATCGTCTCGCGCGGCGGCTCGATCATGGCGGCGTGGTGCCTCGCGCACCACAAGGAATCCTTCCTGTACACCAATTTCGCGGAACTCTGCGAGATCCTGCGCGAGTACGACGTCACGTTCTCCCTCGGTGACGGCCTGCGCCCCGGCTCGATCGCCGACGCGAACGACCGCGCGCAGTTCGCCGAACTGGAGACGCTCGGCGAGCTCACGCACATCGCCCGCGAGCACGACGTCCAGGTGATGATCGAGGGCCCCGGCCACGTGCCGATGCACAAGATCAAGGAGAACGTCGAACTCGAGGAGAAGCTGACCGGCGAGGCGCCGTTCTACACCCTCGGCCCGCTCGCGACCGACATCGCGCCGGCGTACGACCACATCACCTCGGCCATCGGCGCGGCGCAGATCGGCTGGTACGGCACGGCGATGCTGTGCTACGTCACGCCGAAGGAGCACCTGGGCCTGCCGAACCGCGACGACGTCAAGACCGGCGTCATCACCTACAAGATCGCCGCGCACGCCGCCGACCTCGCCAAGGGGCACCAGTACGCGCAGGAGTGGGACGACGAGCTTTCCAAGGCCCGCTTCGAGTTCCGCTGGAACGACCAGTTCAACCTGTCGCTGGACCCGGACACCGCCCGCGCGTACCACGACGAGACCCTGCCCGCGGAACCGGCGAAGACGGCGCACTTCTGCTCGATGTGCGGGCCGAAGTTCTGCTCGATGCGCATCACCCAGGACGTCCGCAAGTACGCCGAGGAACACGGACTGTCCACTGTGGAGGCGATCGAGGCGGGCATGTCGGAGAAGTCGACCGAGTTCGCCGAGCAGGGCAACAAGGTGTACCTGCCGGTGGTCAATCCGTGACCGAAACGCCCCGGACCGCCCTCACCATCGCCGGATCGGATTCCGGCGGTGGTGCGGGCATCCAGGCCGATCTGCGGACCTTCTTCGCCAACGGGGTGCACGGGATGGTCGCGCTCACCGCGGTCACCGTGCAGAACTCGCTGGGCGTGCAGGGTTTCAGCGAGATCCCGGTCGACGTCGTCACCGGCCAGATCAAGGCCGTCGCCGGGGACATGGGCGTCGACGCGGCGAAGACCGGGATGCTCGCGACGGCCGAGATCATCAACGCCGTCGCCAAGACGCTCGACGAGGTCCACATCGGACGTTCGTCGGGTACGCCGTTCGTCGTGGACCCCGTCGCCGCGTCGATGACCGGGCACGCGCTGCTGCGCGAGGAGGCGCTGGAGGCGATCCGCACCGAGTTGTTCCCGCGCGCCACGCTGATCACGCCGAACCTCGACGAGGTTCGACTGCTGACCGGCGTCGAGGTGACCGGGCCCGCGACCCAGCGGGAGGCGGCGGAAGCGCTGCTGGAGTTCGGTTCGGAGTGGGTGCTGGTGAAGGGCGGGCATCTCGACGCGACTCAGGATTGCGTGGACCTGTTGTCCGACGGCGGTTCCTGGGTGGAGCTGAGCGGGCCGCGGTTCGACACGCGGAACACGCACGGCGGCGGGGACACGATGGCTTCGGCGATCACGTCTTCGCTGGCGAAGGGGGCCGACGTGCCGACGGCGGTCGCCGAGGGGAAACGGTTCATCGAGCGGTGCGTGGCCGAGTCTTATCCGCTGGGCGCGGGCGTTGGCCCGGTTTCGCCCTTCTGGCGACTGTCGTAAGTCCGTGAAGGCCTCCTTGAGGGACCCAGAGTCCCTCAAGGAGGCCTTCACGGACCACTCCAGTGCCGGGTCAGCGGGTGGTGAGGCGGGGAGCGTCCACCGCCCAGTACCAGTTGTTGCCCGCCGCGTAGAGCCGCCAGGTCAGCTTCACCGAACGAGCCCCCGCGGGTACCTTCACCGAAGCCGACGTCGGTACCGAAAGCACGTCACCGCCCTTGTTGGCCGTCCCCGATTCCGGCCCGTAGGCCAGCACGTTCTGCTCCGGCCCGCCGTCGAACGACGCCGTCAGCGCACCCCGCTGCGTCCCCTCCTGCCGGTAGTGCGACACGAACGAGACGTCCACAGTGGACTTACCGGAGACGTCGAGACCCGGTGAGACAAGCGAGGAATCGAAGGTACCGCGCGACGAGGGTGAGCCCTTGTCGTCCCACTCGTCCGGGTCCGCGACCGCGAAGACGCCACGGGCCCGCGCGTTCGCCTCACGCTGCTGGCCGGGGGCGGTGCGGGTCCAGAAGTCGTCGGTCGTGAAGGCCCAGCCCTGCCACTCCGTCACGCCCGCGGGCATCCCGGCGGCGTTGCGCACGGTCCAGCCGCCCGGTGCGTCGTGCGTCCAGCCGAGGACTCCCGCCGGGACACCGGTTTCGTCCTGCCGGGGCTTCAAAGTTGCCGTGTCGAAGACGTCCGCGGGCGCGGCGCCGAGCGGGTAGCCGTCGTAGACCGCCGGGGCCGCGACACCCAGATGGCGCAGCACCGTCGGCGCGATGTCGACGATCTTCGGTGCCACGGCGGGGGTTCCGGCCGGGACGGCGCCGCCCGCGGCGATCACGAACGTCATCCGCTCCTCGGGGCTGTCGCCGCCGTGACCGCCGGACGCCGTGTGGCCGTGGTCGGCGGAGATCATGATCAGCCAGTCTTCACCGGCGCGGTTCGCGCGCGCGTCGACGGCGGCGAGCAGGCGGCCGATCAGTGCGTCGTCGGTCCGCAGCGAGGCTTCGTACTGGGCGGAATCCGCGCCATGGCCGTGACCGGCTTCGTCTGTCTGTCCGAAGTAGACGAAAGACGCGTCGGCCTTGTCCTGCTTGAGATGCTTCTCCGCGTCGACGGCGACCTGCTCATCGGTCTTCTCGTAGCCCGCGCTGTCACCGTTCTGGACGAACTTGCGGTCCTGGCCGGTGCGCAGGATCTTGTCGCCGATCGGCGTCCAGTCGACGGCCGCGTAGGTGTCGAGCGCCGGGTTCGCGGTTTCGGCACGGGCGAGCCAGCTCGGATGCGAGGCGAGGTCGTTGCCGGCGAAGGAGTTCTCCTTCACCTTGTGCTTGTCCGGCCAGACGCCGGTGAGGATCGTGGACCAGCCGGGGCCGCTGACCGTCGGCGCCATCCCGCTGCCGTACAGGGAACTGCGCGAGGCATAGCCGCGCTGCACCAGCGCGTGGACGTTGGGGGTGTCGGCGGCCATCAGCTTGTCGAACCGGGCGCCGTCCAGGCCGATGACCAGCACCTTCGGCGTTTTGGCCGCCGCGGCGGCCACACCGGACGTCAGCCCGGCGACGGCCACCAAGGCCGACAGGAGGGAAAGCGTTCTGCGCACGAAAGCCTCCAGATAACTTGTTCGAACCAATTGTTCGTCAAGTTAGTGCGCCGAACTGTCTTCCCGATGAAGTCCGCGTGCCCCCGTGAAGGACTTCAGCCGACGGGCTCCATCACCCGCGAGTCGTAGCCCTTCCGGGATTCGAGGATCCCGTCGAAGTTGGCGACCGACCATTCACTGACCGCCATGAGCAGCGTGCTCGCGCTCGAACCGCGCTCGGTCAGCGCGTACTCGACGGTCGGCGGCGTGGTCGGGAAGACCGTGCGCGTGACCAGGCCGTCGCGTTCGAGGGCGCGCAGGTTCTGGGTCAGCATCTTCTGGCTGATCCCGCCGACCGCGCGGCGCAGTTCACCGAACCGGTGCGGCCGCCGGGACAGCGCGCCGAGCACCAGCGCGGTCCACTTGTTGGCGAGCAGATCGAGGACGTCGCGGCACGGACAGTTCCGCAGATAGATGTCCCACGGCGATTCCGGCACTTCACAGGTAGTTTCCATCAGGTACCTAGTTTACCTTTAAGTGCCTTCTAGCGAGAAGTGACCAAGCGGCCGATCATGGAAAGCACCAACAACGGAGGAGCTTTCGATGCGCGTCGTGACCCAGCAGCGGCTTGGTGGCCCTGAAGTGCTGGAGGTGACCGAGACCGACCGTCCGGCCCCCGGCCCGACCGAGGTGCTCGTGCGGGTGCGCGCCGCCGGGATCAACCCGGTCGACTGGAAGACCCGGGCCTACGGCGTGTTCATGGGCGAGCCGCCCTTCGTCCTCGGCTGGGACGTGTCCGGGGTCGTGGAGGAACTCGGCGTCGGCACGACGCGCTTCACCGTCGGCGACGAGGTCCTCGGCTTCCCGTGGTTCCCCCGGCAGGCCGGTGGTTACGGCGAATACGTGACCGCGCCCGCCCGCCAGTTCGTGCGCAAACCCGCCGGGCTGAGCCACGAACAGGCCGCCGGGCTGCCGCTCGCCGGGCTCACCGCGTGGCAGGGCCTGGTGGACATCGCCGACCTCCGGCCAGGACAGCGCGTGCTGATCGACGCGGCCGCGGGCGGTGTCGGGCACCTCGCCGTCCAGGTGGCGAAGGCGCGCGGCGCGTACGTCCTCGGCACGGCGAGCGCCGGGAAGCACGACTTCCTCCGCGAACTCGGCGTCGACGAGCCGATCGACTACCGCGACGAGACCGCGACGGCGTCCGGCGTGGACGTCGTGTTCGGGCTGGTCGGCGAGGAAAGCGACCTGCGCTGGCTGGACGCGGTCAAGCCGGGCGGGCTGCTCATCGCGGTCCCCGGTGGCGTGAGCGAGGCCGTCGCCGCCAAGGCCGGAACGCTCGGCGTGCGGACGTCGGGGATGCTCGCCGAACCCGATCAGCTCGGCCTGCTGGCGCTGACCGAACTGATCGAGAAGGGCGAACTGCGCGTCCACGTCGAGCAGACCTTCCCGCTGGCGGACGTCGCCAAGGCGCACGAAGTCGGCGAAGGCGGCCGTGTCACCGGGAAGCTCGTCCTGACCGTCTGACCCCACGCGTTTAGTCCTCTGGATGCTGTAGTTGCACACGCAAGAACCGCATCCAGAGGACTAAACGCGGTCGTGGAGCTAGCCGCGCGGAAGTACCTGCGGCAGCACGGTGGTCAGCCCCGTCCAATCCGAGGTCAGCACCGAAGCGTGGTTCTTCGCCAGCAGGGCCGCTCGCGCGCTCGCCTGGTCCACCGTGGGGGCACGGGAGTCGATGGCCGGCGCGACGTTGTGCGCGTCGGTCATCACCACGTAGTAGTGGTTGTCGTCGTACCAGCCGGGCCCGGTCTGCGTCAGGAACGCGGTGGCGTCGCCGTCGAAGACCACGAACCACGGCCGCAGCCCGGCGTCGGCGTACTTCGTGCGCGGGTCGCCGGGTGCCGCGCCGTGCACCGTCGGGAAGATCTGCACCTCGCCGACGCGGCCCGCGTCCTTGAGCGACCGCAGATATCGCCCGTACTCGACGTCGGTCTTGAGCGTGTCCGTCGGATTTCCCTCTTCGACCGTGCCGGGGATGATCTCGATGATCACCTTGCCCCGCAGCGCGTCCAGGGACGGCCAGTTGTCCGCTTTGGCCGCGTCGTCGAGCGTCGCGTACCCGCCGAGCAGGTCCGCCGGCCGGAACACCGTACTGCCCAGATGTGCCCGGATGGACGCGTCGAGTTCGTCCGGGCCGAGGCCGCGGTTGTCGGCGAACCCGGTCTTCATCTCCAGTTTGAGCGTGACCGGTTTGCTGTCCGGATGCGCGCCCAGCCAGACGCGGATGTCATCGAGGCAGTGTTCGAGGTTCTTGTTCCGCCCACCGGAGTACAACTGCGACGGCGTACTCGCCGCGACGCAGTTGTTGTTGTTCCCCAACGGGTTCGAGTGACTCACTTTCCACTCGCGAGTGATGATGTTCGGCCAGACGTCGAGTTCGATCAGCGAGGTACCGGCGTCCAGCGAGCGCGCCAGGTAGTCGTAGGCACCGGTCTCGTAGGTGTTGTGGACGCCGACCGTTGTCACGTGGGAGACCTTGGCGGCGTCGGCGTTCGCGACCGTTCCGGACAGCGAAGCCGCCAAGATCACGCCGACGAGGGATACCGCGGGGACGAGTTTCATCCGAGCCCTTTCGCACGCGGGAAGTGCCTTGGCTCACACACTGTGCCACCGTGATCGGGTGCGGCCGAACCCCTGTTGAACCAAAAGGACCAGTCGGGAAAATGAACTCATGAGCGAGAACCCGAGCCCGCCGTCGGCGCTGACCATCGCAGGCTCCGACTCCGGTGGCGCCGCCGGCCTCCAGGCGGACCTGCGCACGTTCCTCACCTGTGGCGTGCACGGCCTGGTCGCGGTCACCGCCGTGACCGTCCAGAACACCCTCGGCGTGCACGACCGCACCGACATCCCGGCGGCCATCGTCGCCGGGCAGATCGAGGCCGTCGCCGCCGACATGGGCGTCAACGCGGCCAAGACCGGCATGCTCGCCTCGGCCGAGATCATCCACGCCGTCGCCGCGGCCTGTGACAAGGCCGAGATCGGCCGCGACGCCAAGGTGCCGTTCGTGGTCGACCCGGTCGCGGCGTCGATGCACGGGCATCCGCTGTTCGACGAGGCCGGCCTGGTGGCGCTGCGCGACGAGCTCCTGCCGCGCGCGACCGTCCTCACGCCGAACCTCGACGAGGTCCGCCTGCTGACCGGCATGACCGTGACCACCCGCGAGCAGATGCACCAGGCGGCGGTCGTCCTGCACCGGCTCGGGCCGAAGTACGTGCTCGTGAAGAGCGGCCATCTCGTCTCCGACCCGGAATGCGTGGACGTGCTCTTCGACGGCTCCACGTTCGTCGAACTGCCGGGCGAGCGGTACGCGACGCAGCACACGCACGGCGCCGGGGACACCATGGCGTCGGCGCTGACGGCCGGTCTCGCGAAGGGGATGTCCGTCGTGGAAGCGGCCCGCTACGGCAAGTGGTTCGTCTCACACGCGGTCGAAAACGCCTACCCCATGGGCGCGAAGGTCGGTCCGGTTTCGGCGTTTTGGCGGCTTGCGCCGGAGCATTGAGAAGCCGTCCGGTTACGATCTGTGCCGTGACCGGACGCGAAACGGTGGCCAGGGTCGTCGAAGACCGCCGCTTCCAGAACTTCATCATCGCGGTGATCGTCTTCAACGCCATCACACTCGGCCTTGAGACGTCGACGAGAATGCTCGCGGAGTACGGGAGACTCCTGCACACGGTCGACTACATCGCGCTCACGATCTTCGTGCTCGAACTCTGCGCGAAGCTGTACGCCTACCGCACGAAGTTCTTCCGTGACCCGTGGAACATCTTCGACCTGCTCGTCATCGGTATCGCGGTGATCCCGACGACCGGCCCGTTCGCGGTCCTGCGGGCGTTGCGGGTCCTGCGCGTGCTGCGGCTGATCTCCGTCGTGCCGTCGATGCGGAAGGTCGTTTCCGGGCTGCTCACGGCGATCCCCGGGATGGCGTCGATCGCCGCGCTGCTCGCGCTGATCATCTTCGTCGCGGGCGTGATGGCGACGAAGCTGTTCGGCGTGATCTCGCCGGACAACTTCGGCGACCTCGGCACCTCGTTGTTCACGCTGTTCCAGGTGATGACCGGTGAAGCGTGGCCGGACATCGCGAAAGAGATCATGAAGGAAGCGCCCTTGGCATGGGTGTTCTTCGTGGTCTACATCCTCGTGTCCAGCTTCGCGGTGCTGAACCTCTTCATCGCCGTCGTGGTCAGCGGGATGGAGGACGAGCTTCGCCAGGACATCCGCGAGGAAGAGGCGAAGCAGACAGAAGCCCAGGCTCAGGCGAACACGGAGATCCTGGACGAGCTCCGCGCCCTTCGTGCCGAGGTCGCGGAGCTACGCCAGAACGCCTAGCGGTCTTCGTCCGCGATGAGCGCTTCGAGAGCGGGAAGAGCCGCCGCGAGCGCCGCCTGGTGCTCCGGGGTCAGCCGGTCGAGGCGCGTACCCAGTTCGCGGACGCGCGTCGACCGGACACCGGAAACCAGCCGCTCGCCCTCTTCGGTGGCCTTCGCGAGCCAAGCACGCCTGTCGATCGGATCCGATTCACGGCTGACGTAGCCCGCTTCGACGAGCGAAGCGACGATCCTCGACATGGTGGCCGCGGCGACGCCTTCCTTCGCCGCGAGATCACCCAGACGGAGCTGTCCGTAGTTCACGAGCGTCGCGAGCGCGGAGATCGCACCGTGGCCCGGTCCGGGCACGCCCGCCTGCCGCAGTGACCGTGACAATCGGCCCACCGCCAGGAACAACCTGCCCGAAACATCCTGGACCGCTGACGTGGTCACCACTGGCTCCTCTGGGTACACGGCGACGGGTGCGCCGCCGGAGAGTGCCGTCAACCATACGGGCTCCCCCTGCGTACTCCCGGTTAAGGCCGTGAACCGTACAAAAGGGTTATCGAGGCGGACTCGAAGCGTGCGCCCAGAACCGCTGGGGGATCCTGCCCGCGCCGGCGGCCAGCCGTCCGGCGGTGACGGCGGCACGCATCGCCGACGCCATCCGCTCTGGATCCGCGGCCCTGGTGACGGCGGTCGAGAGCAGGACGGCGTCGCAGCCGAGCTCCATCGCCAGCGTCGCGTCGGACGCCGTGCCGATACCGGCGTCGAGGATCACCGGGACCCCGGCGCGCGACACGATCAGCTCGATGTTGTGCGGGTTCCGGATGCCGAGGCCGGTGCCGATGGGCGCGCCGAGCGGCATCACGGCCGCGCAACCCGCCTCCTCCAGCCGAAGGGCCAGCACCGGGTCGTCGTTGGTGTAGGCGAGCACGGTGAAGCCGTCCGCGGAGAGCTCTTCGGCCGCTTCGACGGTCTCGAACGGGTCCGGCAGCAGCGTGCGGTCGTCCGCGTGGACCTCCAGCTTGATGAGGTCGGTTTCGAGTGCTTCGCGAGCGAGCCGGGCGGTGAGGACCGCTTCGGCGGCCGTCCGGCAGCCCGCCGTGTTGGGCAGCAGCCGGATGCCGAGCCGCCGAAGCAGTTCGAGCACGCCGGAACCGCCTTCGGCGTCGGCCTTGCGCATCGCGACGGTGGTCAGCTCCGTGCCCGACGCGACGAGCGCGCGTTCCAGTACGGCGAGGTTCGACGCGCCCCCGGTGCCGATGATCAGCCGCGATGAGAGCTTGTGCTCGCCGATGACGAGGTGGTCGCCGTCCATTTTCAGCCTCCTTGCACAGCGGTGAGGATGTCGACGCTGGCGCCCTTGCGCACCACGGCTTCCGGCCATTCGCCGCGCCGGACGACGACGCCGTCCACCGCGACCGCGACGCCCTTCGTCGCCGTGCCGAGCGCTTCGAGCACGCCCTCGACGGTGGTCCCGTCGGGGAACTCGCGCCACTGGCCGTTGACCTGGATCTCCATCACACCCGCTCCTCGCTGCGCCGCGACGGCGCGGCCGCCGCGACCTCGTCCGGCAACGGTCCGCCGTCCAGCCAGGCGACCGCGGCGTCCGCGGTGACCGGGGCCATCAGGAGACCGTTGCGATGGTGGCCCGTAGCGGCGAAGACGCCTCCGCCCAGCTCACCGATGAAGGGCATCGTGTCGACACTCGCCGCGCGAAGCCCTGCGGCGGTCTCGACGAGTTCGTACTCGGTGATGCCCGGGAAGACGCGCTCCGCGCCTTCGAGCAGCTCACGGACACCCCGGACGGTGACGGTCTCGTCGAAACCGGCCTCGTACTGGGTCGCGCCGAGCACCAGCCCGCCGTCGTCACGCGGGACGAGGTAGATCGGGCGGCCCTCGACCATCGCGCGGACGGTCCTCGTCGGCGACGGCAGGCAGCCCCGGCGCGGCCGCAGGCGGAGGATCTCGCCTTTCAGCGGGCGGACGGCGTCCGCGAGCGCGGGATGCAGGCGTCCGGTCCAGGCGCCGGCGGCGAGGACGACGTCACCCAGTCCGTCGAGGTCCGTGACGGTCTCGCGGCGGAACTCGACGCCGTGCCGTCCGCAGGCGTGTTCGAGCGATCGCAGCAGCCTTCTGTTGTCCACGGCCAGATCGCCGGGCACCAGCAGTCCACTTCGGACGGACCCGGCGAGACCGGGTTCGGCGCGCCGGACCTCACGGCCGGTCAGCCGCTCGACCTCGCGGCCCAATTCGGCGAGGTACGCGGCGAGCATTTCGAGGTTGCCCGAGTCGGCGCTGTCCAGCGCGACGACGAGCGTGCCGTGCGGCGAAAGACCCGGGTCGACACCCTCTTCGGCCAGGTCACGGGCGAAATCCGGCCAGCGCCGCAGCGACGCCTCGCCGAGGGTGAGGACGTCCTCCTCGCCGGGCCAGGCTTCGGTGACCGGCGCGAGCATCCCGCCCGCGAGCCACGACGCGCCGCGGCCCGGCTCGGGGTCGTACACGGTGACGTGATGGCCGCGCGCGGCCGCGCGCCAAGCGACGGAGAGGCCGATGACCCCGCCGCCGACAACCGAAAGTTCTCTCATGACAATCACGCTCCCTGCGCCGGCATGACCCGGATCAGGTTCCACGGTCGGAGCGGTTTCGGCTCCCTCTCAGCCCGTCCTCGGGCTCCCGTGCGGACCACCCCACCGTAGCGCGCGGGTACCGTCGCCGCCATGCCCACCCTGTCTGATCCGCGGATCCGCGCACGGCTCGCGAACGCCCGCCTGTACCTCTGCACCGACGCCCGGTCCGCCCGCGGCGATCTCGCCGCGTTCGCCGACGCGGCGCTGGCGGGCGGCGTCGACATCATCCAGCTGCGGGACAAGACCGGCGGCGCCCCGATCGAGGCGAAACACGAGATCGCCGCGCTGGAAGTGCTGGCGGAGGCGTGCGAGAGGCACGGCAAGCTGCTGGCGGTGAACGACCGCGCGGACGTCGCGCTGGCCGTCGGCGCGCACGTGCTGCACCTGGGCCAGGACGACATCCCGGTGCCGCTGGCGCGGGAGATCCTCGGCGACGACGTGGTGATCGGCCGATCCACCCATTCGGCCGAACAGGCCAAGGCCGCCGCCGAAGAACCCGGCGTGGACTACTTCTGCACCGGCCCGTGCTGGCCGACGCCGACGAAGCCGGGACGATCGGCTCCCGGGCTCGACCTGGTGCGCTCGACGGCGGCGTTCGGCACGTCGCGACCGTGGTTCGCGATCGGCGGGATCGACGCCGGTCGGCTGCCCGAGGTACTGGACGCGGGCGCGTCGCGGATCGTCGTCGTCCGGGCGATCACCGAGGCCGAAGACCCCGAAGCGGCCGCTCGCACGCTTCGCTCCGCCCTCCCCTGACGAGTGCGCGTCGTCCAGCCAGTCACGTGGAGTTGCCCCCTGGGAGCAACTCCAACTGTGTGGATTTTGGTGCGTTGGACGCGCAGAAATCCACACAGTCCCGCGTGCCACCCGGCAGGACACGTTTGCCCTACCCCTCAATAACCCGAATCGCCACTCACGAGGGGTCAGGGGGCCGGGGTGCCGGAGGCCTGGGCCGGGGCCGAGGGGGTCGTCGAGGGCGCCTGAGACGTCGAAGGCGTCGTGGACGGCGTCGTCGGGGGCGCCTGGGTGGTCGTGGGCGCGGTCGGCGTCGTCGTGGGGGTCGGCGTGGTCGACGGCGTCGTCTCGGGCCGGTCGCCCTGGGTCTCCGAAGGAGACGTCGCGGGCGGGGTGTCGTGCTTGTCCTGCCGCTCCTGGTCCTGCCCGCCGCCGACGATCTTCCCGAGGGTCGTGCCGGTCCCGCCGCCGAAGGTCTTCCCGGTCGCGCCCTCGAAACCGGTGATCGCGACGAGCGCCACCACGAACGCCACCACGCTGACCCCGGCGATCACCGCCCAGCGCGGTTTGAACTTCCGCCCGGACGGCTCTTCCTCCTCCGCCGGGGTGAGCCGGACGGTCTCCTGCTCCGACGGGTCGAGCACCTTGCGGCGGCCGGGAACGGTCAGCACCATCCCCGCCTTGAGCGCCGCGTCCTTCGTCCGCTGGAGCGAACGCAGGTACAGCTCGCCGCCGAGCGTGGTGATCACGCTCGCCAGCCCGGCGCCCGCCACCGTTCCCGCCACACCCAGCGTGGAACCCAGCAACGCCGCGGTGATCGCGGCCATCGCGGCCGCCGTCACCTGGACGATCCTGCCCTGCTTCTCCGTCTTTTCGGTCTTCCCGGCGTCCTTTTCGGAGGTCTCCTTGGTCATGATCCCGTTCTGCAAGCTAGTCGGTCTTCACCCAGTCCTAACGAATAAGGCGCGCGGGATGCTCCCTTCGTTGTCCGCACGTGAGGAGCGCCACGCCGTCTGTCCAAAAAGGACTGTCCATGGTTCACAACTCCTTGACATAATCGGGCGTATGGACCTGGTTTCGATCGAGGAGATCCGCGACGCGGCGAGCCGTGTCAAAGGCGCCGCGGTGCGCACACCGTTACTGGAACAGTCTTGGGCGCCGTTGTGGCTCAAACCGGAAAGCCTTCAGCCGATCGGCGCTTTCAAGGTGCGCGGCGCCTACAACGCGATCGCCGCGCTGGACGAGGATCGGCGCGCTCGCGGCGTCTGCGCGTTCTCCAGTGGCAACCACGCGCAAGCGGTCGCCTACTCGGCGAAGCGCTTCGGGATCCCCGCGACGATCATCGTCCCGGACGTCGCGCCGCGCGCCAAGGTCGAAGCCACCAAGGCGCTCGGCGCCGAGGTCATCGAGGTCCCGATCGACCGCCAGGAGTCCACCGCGCTCGCCGTCGCCGAAGAACGGGGCCTCACGTTCATCCCGCCGTTCGACCACCGCGACGTCATCGCCGGACAGGGCACCGTCGGCCTGGAGATCGCCGAGGACCTGCCGGACGCCGGTGTCGTGCTCGTGCCGCTCAGCGGCGGCGGGCTGGCCTCGGGCGTCGGCGCGGCGATCAAGGCGCTGCTCCCCGGCGCGAAGGTCATCGGCGTCGAGCCCGAACTCGCGGCCGACACCGCCGAGGGCCTGCGCGCGGGCAGGCGGATCGAATGGCCGATGGACCTGCGGGCCCGCACCAGCGCGGACGGCCTGCGCGCCCAGCCGTCGGACCTGACCTTCGCCCACCTTCAGGCGGTGCTCGACGACGTCATCACGGTCTCCGAGGAGGAGATCCGGGACGCCGTCCGGACACTGGCGCACCGCGCCCGCCTGATCGCCGAACCGAGCGGGGCCACCGCGACCGCCGCGTTCCTCTCCCACCGCGGCGCGCTGCCGCCGGGAAAGGTCGTTTCGGTCGTTTCGGGCGGGAACATGGACCCGGCGACGCTGGCCGGCCTGCTGGCCTGAACCGGTGGGTTAGCCGTAACTCGCGTGCTTGAAGCCGGATCACGCGTGACCGGCGGGGCGGACGTGCGTCGGTGGCGAGTCGACCCCGCAGTGGAGGCATTCACCCGGGTGCGGTGACTCGTCCTCGGCTTCGGGGGAAGCAGCCGTGTCGAGGACACCGTTGTGGATGCCGAGCGCGATCAGCCCGCCGCCGATCGCCAGCGCCGCGCACACCAGCAACGCCGTCCGCCAGCCCGCGGTCAGCGCGACCGGGTCGGTGTAGGCGGCGCCGGAGAGCCCGGCGACGGCGGGCAGCACGGCGATCGCGAGCAGGCCGCCGGACCGGGCGATGGCGTTGTTGACCCCGGAGGCGACGCCGGCGTACCGGTCCGGCGCGGCGGCGAGCACCGTCGCGGTCACCGGCGCGACGACCGTCGCCAGCCCGGCGCCGAAGACGACGACCGCGGGCAGCACCGAGCCGAGGTACGACGAGCCCGGCCCGACCCGCATCAGCAGAAGCATGCCGACGCCGACCAGGATCGGGCCCACGACCAGTTGCGCGCGCGGCCCGATCCGCTGCGCGAGCGCGCCCGACCGGCCGGAGAACAGCAGCATGATGACGGTGATCGGCAGCCCGGCGAGCCCGGCCGCGGTCGGCGAATAGCCCAGCGACACCTGGAGTTGCATGACCATCAGCATCATCACGCCGCCGAGCGCCGCGTAGACGACGAAGGTCAGCGCGTTGGCGAGGCTGAACGTCCGGTCGCGGAACAGTTTCGGCGGCACCAGCGGATCGGCCGAGCGGTGCTGGATCACCAGGAACGCCCCCAGCCCCGCGACGCCGAGCACGATGGCCACCAGGACGACGACGTCGCCGATGCCGCGTCCGGGCGCCTCGACGAGCGCGCCGGTGAGCCCCGCGAGGCCGATCGCGCCGACGGCGGCCGCGGTGAAGTCCGGATGCCCGGTCGCCTCCTCGTCGCGGGACTCGGGCACGTACCGGCGGGCCAGCAGGACGCAGACGGCGGCCAGCGGCAGGTTGATCAGGAACGCGAGGCGCCAGGACCACACCTGCACCAGGACGCCGCCGAGCAGCGGGCCGATGGCCGCCGCGATCCCGCCGAG
Source organism: Amycolatopsis azurea DSM 43854 (assembly GCF_001995215.1). GTDB lineage: Bacteria > Actinomycetota > Actinomycetes > Mycobacteriales > Pseudonocardiaceae > Amycolatopsis > Amycolatopsis azurea. The sequence continues at coordinate 275,175 of NZ_MUXN01000001.1, read as the reverse complement.
CCCGGACCACGCGCCGATCGCGCGGGCCCGGTCGTCGTGGGCGAAGGACGCTTGGAGGATGGCGAGCGAGCCGGGCGTGAGCAAAGCTCCCCCGATCCCTTGGAGGATCCGGGTCGCGACGAGCATCTCGGTCGTCGTCGCGGCGGCGCACAGCCCGGACGCGACCCCGAACCAGATGACGCCGACGACGAACATCCGGCGGCGGCCGTAGCGGTCGCCGAGCGAACCGGCGACGAGGATCAGCGCGGCGAGCGCGAGCAGGTAGCCGTCGAGGATCCATTGCAGGCCCGCGACGGACGCTCCGAGTTCTTCGCCGATCCTCGGCAGCGCGACGTTGACGATCGTCCCGTCGAGCATCGCCATGCCCGAGCCCACGATGGTCGTCGCGAGCACTCCGCGCGCCACCGGCGTCCCCCAGCGGATTCCCGCCGCCGTGTCAGTCATGGGACGACTGAAGCACGGCGGACGGTGCCGGGCCACCGCGAAATCGGCGGGTTTTCCGGGAAAGCGATCTTTCCCGGAATTACCTGACTCGTCAGGGAAGTAGCGTAGTGACGAATTTGTAACGGTCTCCCCGGTAGATCGCGCGCGCGAACTCGACCGGTTTTCCGTCGGTGGCGAAAGAATGCCTCGAAAGGAGCAACATCGGCATTCCGACGTCGGCGCCGAGCATCTCCGCCTCGTGCGGTCCGGCGAGCGCGGTCTCGATCGTTTCCTCGGCCCTTTCCAGCTCGACGCCGTAGTGCTCCCTCAGCACGGCGTACAGCGAACCACCTGCGGAAACGTGTTTGCGCAAACCGCGGAAGCGGCCGAGCGGGAGGTGCGTGGTCTCCAGTGCCATCGGCTGTGAATCGGCCAGCCGGAGACGGCGAAGGCGAAGAATCTTCGCTCCGACGCGGATTCCGAGAAGTTTCGCCAGGTCGGCTTCGACCGGGAGTTCGTCGATCTCCAGGAGCTTGGACGACGGCTTGAGGCCCTGCTTGCGCATGTCCTCGGTGTAGGACGACAGCTGGAGGCGCTGCGCGAGTTTCGGCTCGGCGGCGAAGGTGCCCTTGCCCTGCACGCGGTGGAGCCTGCCCTCGGCGGTGAGGTCGGCGAGCGCCTGGCGGACCGTGGTGCGCGAAACGGTGAATTCTCCCGCGAGCGCCCGCTCCGTCGGAATCGGCGACCCGGGCGGCAACGCGTCGAGCAGATCGAGCAGATGCTGTTTCAGCGCCCAGTACTTGGGTTCGCGCTGACCGCGCATCCCAGCCGTAGCGCCCGCCTCACTCGCGGTGGTTGTCTCCAACATGACCGACTCCCTAAGCCTTCCCACTCGAACGCGCACCGTCCCCGCTAGGAAACGTACCCTTCACCACAAACGTCCATTCGGGCTAGCATTGGTCTAGACCTACTCGGGGGACGAAGTACGTCCCGGTGGAAGGGAACGAGATGACCGAACAGCGCCCCGGCGAGCACATGGCCGCGGAGATCTCCCAGCAACCCGCCATTCTGGCAGGAATCGTGGAGCGACAGGCCGAAATCGCCGAGGTGGCCGAAGCCATCTCCAAGCGCCCGCCCAGGTTCGCACTGCTCGCCGCCCGCGGCTCCAGCGACCACGCCGCCCTGTATGCGAAGTACCTGATCGAAGTACTCCTCGGTCTCCCCTGCGGTCTCGTCTCGCCCTCCACCGCGACTTTGTACGGCGCCCGTCCCGATCTGCGGGACGTTCTCTTCATCACAGTAAGCCAAAGCGGCGGTTCGCCGGATCTCATCGAGGTCACCGAAACCGCGCGTCGCCAGGGAGCGCTGACCGTCTCGGTCACCAACACCCCGGAATCGCCGCTGCGCGCCGCCGCCGAGCTCGGCGTCGACATCGGCGCGGGGCTGGAAAAGGCCGTGGCCGCCACGAAGACGTACTCGGCCACCTTGCTCTCCCTTTACCTGCTGATCGACGCGGTCCGCGGCGGCAAGGGCGAGGACGCGGAGAAGCTGGGCGAACTCGCGCAGCAGACCCTCGACGGCGCGGACGAAGGCGTCCAGCGCGCGGTGGACCGCTACCGCTTCGTCGACCGGGTGCTCACCACCGGCCGCGGCTACTCCTACGCCTCGGCGCTGGAAGGTTCTTTGAAACTGGCCGAAACCAGCTACCTCGCGGCCCGCGCGTACAGCGGCGCGGACCTGTTGCACGGCCCGGTCGCGGCGGTCGACGGCGAGACCGCGGTGCTCGCCGTGACGAGCCAGGGACACGGCGTCGGCGCGATGCAGGAGGTCCTCGAGGCCGTCGGCAAGCGCGGCGCGGACGTGCTCGCGGTCGGCTCGGCTTCGGCCGACGTCCCCGCGGCGCTGCGGATCGGTGTCGCGCCGTCCGCCGAAGAGGTCGCGCCGATCCTGGAGATCCTGCCCATCCAGCGGATCGCGCTCGGCCTTTCGCTGGCGCGCGGCGGTGACCCGGACAGCCCCCGCGGGCTGCTCAAGGTGACCAAGACCCGGTGACCCACGTCATCGGTGTGGACGCCGGAGGCACGTCGACGCGAGCGATCGCGGTCGACGCCTCCGGCGTCGTGCTCGGCGCCGGGCGCGCGGGCGGGGCGAACCCCAACTCCCATCCGCCGTCGGAAGCGGCGGCGCGGATCGCGAGCGCGATCACCGAAGCGCTGGGCGGGCTGGACCCGGCCGCGACGGCGGCGTGCGTCGTCGGCATGGCGGGGGTCAGCAAGCTGAGCGACCCGGCGATCGCGGAGATCTTCGAAACCGCTTGGAAGGGCTTGGGGATCAGTCCGGTGCGGACGGTCCCCGACGCCGAGGTCGCCTACGCGTCGGCCACTTCGGCGCCGGACGGTTCGGTCCTCGTGGCGGGCACCGGGTCGATCGCCGGGCGGGTCCGGGGGCGGCGCATGGTTTCCACCGCGGGCGGCTACGGCTGGTTGCTGGGTGACGAAGGTTCGGCGTACTGGCTGGGCCGCGAAGCCGTTCGCTCCACATTGGATGTTCTGAGCCTCGGCGGCGAACCCGGACCGCTCGCGCGCGCCGTGCTCGCCGAAGCGCTCGGTCCGTCCGCAGTGGACTCAGCGGACTCGGGCGACCGCGCCACACCTCGGGCCACGCTGTGGCGCGCGCTCATCACGAGCGCCAACTCCGAGGCGCCGATCCGGCTCGCCAGGTTCGCCCCGCTCGTCAGCGAGGCCGACCGCGCGGGCGACCCGGCGGCGGACGGGATCACCACCCGCGCGGCGGCCCATCTGGTGACGAACGTCATGGCCGCGCGGGATCCCGGCGAGACCACGCCGATCGTCCTGGTGGGCAGCGTGTTGTCGCCGGAGGGCCCGGTCGGGGCGAAAGTCCGCGCCGCACTCTCCGGGCTCGAAGCCCTGACCAGCACCGACGGTGTCCTCGGGGCAGCGTGGCTCGCGGCCGTCGACGCCTACGGAGAAGGGGCCCCACGGCCGGTGTCCGCAGCGGAAAACACCAAAAACGCGCCCTAAAAGCCCAAACCATCGACTCGGGGGCCGAACTCCGGGTACCGTAGGACCCGGCCCCCGGACCCTCCCCCCTCGCCGGGGGCCGCCTTATGTCCTGGGTAGCCCGTCGGGCGCCGGATCCGAGGGGTCCCCGTTCTCCTCCACGACCCGCAGACCGGGATGTTCCGGGGGCAGCGTGCGGTACAGCACCCAGCCGCTCACGGCGACCGTCACGGCGACCAGCGGCCAGGAGAGCACCGTCCGCGCGACGCCGAGCGCGACCACCTGCCCGCTCCACCACAGCGAGCCGTACACGACCACGCGCAGCGTGTACTGCAGGAAGACCCACACCCAGCTCGCCCGCGAATACGCGCGCAGCAGCGCGGGATCGCGGCGCCAGCGGGTCTTCTGCCCGATGACGAGGCCGACCACGACGCCGAGCAACGGCCACCGGACCACGATGCTGGCCGCCCACAGCAGCGCGCTGGCCACATTGGACAGCAGCTGGATGAGGAAGAAGTCCTCGGCGCGGCCGGTGTGCAGCGCGATCAGCGCGGCGGCGATCACCGCGGCGAGGCTCACCACGACCGCGCGGGCCTTGTCGCCGCGCGCGACCCGGAACCCGCCGAGCAGCACCGCCACCCCGATGGCCACACCGGCCCCCCAGGCGATCGACTGGCCGGCGATCAGCCAGCCGAGGACGAAGGCCGCGGGCGGGATGCTCGCGTCGATGGCGCCACGCCGCCCGCCGAGGATCTGGGCGAGCGACTCGCGCGGGGGTCGTGAGGTCACCCTTACAGCCTGCCGGATCCATGACCCCGGACACCCGGGCGGGGAGACGTTCGCCACATACCGTGTCCGTTTCACGCCTACTTGAGGTGAATCTCCGCAGTCCAGGAGTGTCATCCGGGTAATGGAGATGCATGGACGTCCGACAAAATAAGAGACTGTGTCAACGGGCTGAACCACGGGTTTCGGTCAGGCGGGATTGCAGGGGCGCTCTCAGCTGTTAGTTGTGGTGTACAAGTACCAACCGGGGGCACACGGACGGAAGGGGACCCAACGTGTACGGATTCGACAGCTATGTGGCGATCGGTGACAGCTTCACCGAAGGGCTCAACGATGATCTGCCCGACGGCACCTTCAGGGGCTGGGCGGACAGGCTCGCGGAGATCCTGGCCGAAGGCAGGCCCGATTTCCAGTACGCGAACCTCGCCCTCCGGGGGAAGATGCTCGACGAGATCCTCGAAGAGCAGCTGCCCATCGCGCTCGCGGTCAAGCCCGACCTGGTCACGCTGTGCGCGGGCGGGAACGACATCATCGTGCCCGGCGCGGACGTGGACGCCGTCGCCGCGCGGCTGGAGGCGGGGGTCGCCAAGCTGCGCGAGGCCGGGATCCCGGTGCTGATCTTCAACGGCCCGGACACCAAGTACCTGTCCGTGATGCACGTCCTTCGGGGGAAGGTCGGCATCTACAACGCGCATCTGTGGGCGATCGCCGACCGGCACGGCGCCAAGATGGTCGACATGTGGGCGATGGCCCCGCTGCACGACCGCCGGGCCTGGAGCGACGACAGGCTGCACTTCACCCCCGAGGCCCACCGGCGGATCGCGCTGCGCGCGGCCGAGGTCCTCGGCGTCCCGGTCGCCGACGACTGGCGCGAGCCGTGGCCGGCGTCCGAGCAGCCGAGTACCTGGATCACGTCGCGCCGCTCCGACCTCGAGTGGACGAAGGCGCATCTGCTGCCGTGGATCCGGCGTCAGCTCAAGGGCGAGTCCATGGGCGACGGCCTGTCCCCGAAGCGCCCCGAGCTCGCGCCGCTGCTCCCGCTGGAGCAGATCGAGCCGGCGGGCGTCGCGCTCCCGGCCAAGGACCTGCGGGAGATCCACCACCACGCGAGCTGAAGGGGACTTTCCCTCATCAGGCGCCACGAAGGGGCCCTTCACCGCATCCAAAGCGGGGAAGGGCCCCTTCGGCCTTCTCTGGACGTCACCCGACCGGGTTATGTCCTGATCGTCCGGTGCACCCGCGCCGTACGCGGCTTACAGTCCCTTCATGCCCGGTACACGCTGGAGCCGCTTGCTGCCTACAGCGCTGCTGGTCACGCTCGCCTTGACGGCGATCTCCGTCTGGTCGACCTCGGACGACATCGAGGCCGCCCTGGCGGCGCGCGCGAAGGACGCGCTCGCCGACGTCGGCGTCACCGGCGGCGAGGTGACCTTCTCCGGCCGTGACGCGAACCTCACCGGCTTCCCGCCCGACAAGGCCGCGCAGGCGATGGACGCCATCCAGCGGATCGACGGGGTCCGCACGGTCGAGATCTCCGGCGACACCGCCCCGCCGGCCGGTCCGGTGACGACCAGCGGCGAGCCGTCGAGCCCGCCGCCCGCTCCGCCGAGCCCGCCGAGCCCCACGACTCCGGCCAAGCCGGCGGACAAGGCCGGTTTCCAGGCCGAGATCGACCGCCTGCTGGCCGCCACGCCGATCACCTTCGAACCGGACACGACCGACCTCACCGCGGACGGCGAGCGCGGCGCGCTGGAGATCGCGAAGCTGCTGACGGACGCGCCGCGCGAACTGCGGTTCCGGATCACCGGAACGGTGGCGACCGGTTCGGACAAGAAGCTCTCCCTGAACCGGGCGTTGACGGTGGAGCGGCTGCTGGAGCGCAACGGGGTCAAGCGCGACCAGGCGTACTCCACTCAACGCAGGACCTCCGACGGCGCGAGCGGCGAGGGCCGCCGCGTCGACATCACGGCAGAACAGAGGTGATGGCTGAATGCTCTGGCTCTTCGGGCAGATCTGGCTCTGGCTGCTCATCTCCTTCGCCCTCGGCTGTGGGGTCACCTGGCTGATGATGCGCGGCGAACGACGTGAGCACACCGAGCCCGAGCCCGCCGTCCGCGAGCCGGAACGCGCCGTCCACGCCGAACCCGAGCCCGAGCCGGTGCCCGAGCTGCTCTCCACCGAGCAGACACAGTTCCTCCCGCCCGCGCGGATCCAGGACGACGACGAGCCGTACGACCAGGAGGCGGAAGGCCACCGCGAGGGTCAGCTGCACCCGGAGCCGGTGCGGGCCTACCACCCGGACGAACCGGAACCGGCGGGCCGGAACGGCGAGGGCGGCCACGAACCCGAACCGGTCTGGCCCAGCGACGAGGACTGGCCACCGGCCGGGCGAGCGGCCGAGCACCGGCCGGGGCAGGGCGGCTGACACTCGCCTGGTAAATTCGGCTACGCACTGTGAGCGTGACGCCGGGTACGTTTCTTCGTTCGGGAGCTCCGGCACACGAAGGAGGCTCCGATTTGGCGCTCCCCTATTGGACGCCGCACAACCTGCTGCCTCCGGGCCGCCATCCCGCCGATCTCGCCGACGTCTACGAGCGGCTGGTCTTCGACGCGCCGCATCAGAACGACCGGGAGATCCTGTTCAGCGCGCTGAACAGCTACCTGGGGGTCGCCCGGCGGATCATGCCGACCGGCCGCGCGTGGATCGGCGGCGATCTGACCGCCAGGACCCCGCACACGCCGCTCGGGCTCGACGTGGTGCTGATCCCGGACGAATGGGGCGCGCTGAAACGGCTCGACGACGCGGGCCGCTCGGCGCTGTACGGGCTGCTGACGCTGCGCGGGGTCATCGTCGGCCAGCCCGCCATGTACCTGGACCAGGTCCAGCCCGTCGGCGGCATGCTCGACGGCTTCCTCTGCCGCCCCGGCGACGAGGAGATCTGGGAAGAAGTGTGGGCTGCCGGTGGCAGGGGGATTCCGGAAGTGATCTGGTGAGGAACGAATTCCGGCGCATCGCCGACGAGATCCCCGGCGGCACCTGGCTCGACGACCTCGCCCGCGCTTCGGCGATGGCCGCGTACGCGAAGTTCGAGCGGACGTCGCGCTCTCCGCTGCTTCGCGTGTCCGTGATCGGTGAGTCGCATCTCGACGCGTACACCTTCTCGGACATCAGCCGCGCGCTGCAGGACGCGACGGCCAAGATCGGGCACATCATCCGGAACCCGTCGGGCGAGGTGACCTTCGTCCAGCCAGCGGACCGGGAGAAGGCCCCGCTGATCCAGCGCGGCCAGGCGGGCAACGCGATCTTCTTCGGCTTCCCCGAACCGGCGCTCGACGACGCGCTCATCCACGACGGGATCGAGTCGCTGTCCGAACGCGCGGTCAAGGAACTGTGCGACTTCCTGCCCGCCAACGGTTCCGACGACGGCGCGCTGGACGCGGTACTGCTGCAGCGCGACACCGTCCGCAACGCGGTCAGCGACATCGTCAACGCTGTCAGCAAGCACGCCGGGATCGGCATGGCGCTGACCCCGACCGCCGGCGACGATCTGACCCGCAGCATGACCACCGAGCAGGCCCGGATCCTGTCCGGGAGCCTGCGCGAGTCACGGGAGGCCGTCGGCTACGAGACGGTCAGCGGCAGGCTGGACGGCGTCCGCACCCGGCGCCGGATCTTCTATCTCGAACGCGAATCGGGCGGCACGATCCAGGGCGCGGTCGCGCCGGATCTGCTCGACGAGATCAAGGAGAACCTGGACCGGCCGGTGACCGCGCGGCTGCGTGTCGTGCGGACGACGACCATCGACGGCCGCCGCGGCCGCCCGGTGCACGAACTGCTGGAGATCACCCCGGAAGTCAGCCTGTTCGATCAGTGATCGGGTTTCCGATATTTGGTGATACCACATTTCTCGTCAGAAAATATCGATGACCGCTTGATCATCGTGGAATGATGACTTTTTCCGGCAGGTAACAATTTCGGCCATTGCCCCGAACGATGGGTTAACGTCTTCGGACGGAAGCCTCCGAAAGGGCACGTATGCCGACCGATCCACCACTCCCGCACCCGCCGGCGACCCGCTACGGCCCGGGGTTCGCCACCCACGGAACCCGTCATCGAAAGCCCAAGAACGGCCTGGTCATCGCCGGTTTCCTGGTCGGACTGGCAGCGCTCGGGGTCGCCTTCGTCCCGGTCGCCGGGGTAGCCGCTTGGCCGCTCGCCGTGACCGGATTGGTTCTTTCCGTGATCGGTCTTACCAAAATCAAGAAGGGCGAAGCAGACAAGAAGGGAATGGGGATCGCGGGACTCGCGCTTTCCGTCGCCGGTTTGCTGGCCGCGAGCGGGTTACTGGTCTACACCAACTTCTTCGCTACCGGTCAGTCGGGACTGCACATCCCGGCGGTCGCCGGGGACAAGCACACCGTCGAGTTCGTCGTCAGCGCGTCCGGCGGCGCGACCGTCCGGTTCGGTTCGCTCAACGACCAGCGGAGCGAGACGACCCCGGCCAGCACCGACGAATGGCGCGGGACGGCGTCGTTCAACTCGGGCGACTACCTGCTCACCGTCACCGCGGACACCAGGAACGCGTCGGTCAGCAACCAGATCGCGTGCACGATCCTGGTCAACGGCCAGAAGGTGGCGGAGAACAAGGGCCAGACCATCGCCCTGTGCACCGCGAGCACCGGCTGATCTCCGACACGTTTCGTCCTCTGAATGCGGTACTTGCGCGGGCAACTACCGCATTCAGAGGACGAAAGGCGGATTACCCGCCTGGCGGCCGGCCGGTATCGCCCCCACCTCCACCGGCCGGACCGCCACGAGCCGCTCCTGGCGGCTCTTCAGACGGCACCCGAAGGGGCCGCCCGAGCGCCGATCCTTATCGCATGCCCCTCCCCTAGGGCTCGATCGACGCTGAACGGGACCCTACGCGCGTGTGCGGCGAGGCCACTAAGAATCCGCTAAGGATCACTCACGGACCTTCGCCGAGGCCCGACAGTTCCGCACGGACCAGCGCGGCGAGCTTCGGATTCGCGTCGGCCAGGATTTTCAACGCGAGCGCGAACTGCTCGCGGGCACCGTCCACATCCGACCCGGCCCGCAGCACCCTGCCCAGCGTCAGCCGCAGCACGCCTTCCTGGAGGACGAACCGCCTGCTGATCGTCAGGTCGACGGCTTCCCAGACGTACCGTTCGGCGGCGGCGAGTTCGCCGATCCGCATGCTCAGCTCGGCCAGGTTGTTCAGCGAGACGACGACGTAGCTTTCGTCGCCGAGGGTCCGGTCGATCTCCAGCGAGGCGACCTGGTGCCCGATCGCCTCGATGAACCGCCCGGACCGTTTTTCGGCCTCCGCGCAGTTGTTGAGCGCTTGGCCGCGCAGTTCGAGATCGCCGGTCAGTTCCGTCTCTTCGATCGCCCGCCGCAGCGTCCCGATGGCGTCGTCGTACCGTTCCAGCAGGGTCAGCGCGGAGCCGAGGTGGATGTTCGCCGAGACCATCAGCCGGTTGTCGCCGATCGCGCTCGCGAGTTCCAGCGCGCGTTCGGCGTCGGCGAGACAGCCCTGCGGGAGTTCGAAGGTGAGGGCGATGGCGCAGCGGGAGATCAGCATCCAGCATTGGCCGAGGACGTCGCCCGATGCCTCCGCGGCCGCCAGTCCGATCTCGACCAGCCGCGTCCAGTCGTCCAGCAGCGGGTACACCGCGCGGTAGGTGTGCGCGACCCTGGCCAGCTGCCAGACGTCGTCGTGGCGCCCTCCCGCACGGGCCGCTTCGAGGACTTCGACGAGGTTCTCCCATTCCGCGGTGAACCAGTCCTGCGCCTCGGTGAAGGAGTTCAGCGGCGGTGCCTGCGCGTCGGTCAGCTCGCCGGTGAAGTCGAGGGGATCGACGATCCGCAGCATCTTCCGCCGGGCCCGGTCCGCGACGGACTGGTAGTACCGCACGGACCGGGTCAGCACGTCCTGCCGGTCTTTCTCGTCGAGCTCGTTCTCGGCCAGCTCACGCAGGAACAGGCGGACGAGGTCGTGCGGTACGAAGGAGTCGCGGCCGGTTTCGGAGAGCAGGTTGTGCGCCGTGAGCACCCGCAGATGCCGCCGTGCCTCGGCGACGGTGATCCCGCCGATCGCGGCCGTCAGATGGGATCCGGCCGAGACGACCGGGACGACGCCATGCCGCAGGAACGTGTTCGCGACGTCGGACGGCAGCCCGCGGAACGAGACGTCGAACGCGGCGCGGACCCCGTCGTCCGGCCCCTCGACGTCGAGCGCGGCCAGCCTGGTGCGTTCGTTGCCGAGTTCGTCGACCAGGTCCTGCGCGGACCACTGCGCGCTCGCGGCGAGCCGGGCCCCCGCGATCCGCAGCGCCAGCGGGAGATACCCGCAGAGCCGGGCGAGCGCGTGGTTGAGGTCGAAACCGGCGGGCCCGGCGAGTTCCTCGATCAGCCGGACGGCGTCGCCGGGCGCGAGCGTGCCGAGGACGCGCAGTTTGGCCGCGTTGGACACGGCGAGCCCGTCGAGCCGCGACCGGCTGGTCACCAGCGTCATCGACCGCGAACCGGGCGGCAGCAACGGCCGGACCTGTTCGGCGGAGCGGGCGTTGTCGAGGATCACCAGCATCCGGCGGCCGGCGATCATCGAGCGGTAGAGCGCGACGCGTTCGTGGACCTGCTCCGGGACGCCCTCGGCGGGGACGCCGAGCCCGAGCAGGAACTGGGCGAGCAGGTCGGCGGGCTCCAGCGGCGGGTGATGCGGGTCGAAACCGCGCAGCGAGGCGAAAAGGATGCCGTCGGGGAAACGGCGGGCGGCGCGGTGCGCCCACCAGACTACGAGGCTGCTCTTGCCGATCCCGGCGGTCCCGGTGACCACGCCGACGGCGGTCTCGCCCGCTTCGGCCCGCTCGGCGAGGACGTCGAGCCAGGCCAGATCGGCCTCGCGTCCGGCGAGGTTCGGCACGGCGGGCGGCAGCTGCTGCACGGGCGCCGTATCGGCCTTCGCGTCCTCGACGACCTTGACCGGCAGGTCGTCGTTCAGGACGCGTTCGTGCAGCCAGCGCAGGTCCGCGCCGGGTTCGACGCCGAGGGTCCGCAGGGTCGCCCTCGACACCGTGCGGTAGAGCTCGAGCGCGTCGCCGCGGCGCCCGGCGTGATACAGCGCGCGCATGAGCTGCCCGGCCGTGCGCTCGGCGAGCGGATTCGACCGGACCATCGGGCTGAGTTCGACGATGAGTTCCGCGTGCCTGCCGAGTTCGAGGTCCGCGTCGACCCTGGCGCCGTGGACGGCGAGCCGCAGGTCCTCCAGTTCGGGGGCGCGGACGGAACCCGGCACTCCGGCCAGCGCGGGTCCCTGCCAGAGCGCGAGGGCCTCGGCGAGCAGCTCGGACGCCTTCTCCGGGTCCTCGGTCGAGGACTGTTCCAGCAGCGCGCGGGCGCGGTGGACGTCGATCCGGGCGGGTTCGACGGTGAGCTGGTAGCCGGGCGGCGCGGTGAGGATCCGGGCGCCGCGCGGATGGTCGCCCTGGATGTCGCGGAGCACGCGCCGCAGGTGGGAGACGTTGCCGTGGACGATCGTGCGGGCGGTGGCCGGCGGGTCGTGCCCCCAGAGCGCGTCGATGATCTCGTCGAGCGCGACGACCTTGTTGACTTTCAGGGCCAGCAGCGCGAGCAGGCCGCGAACGCCGGGACCGCCGACGGGGACGGGCCGCTCGCCGTCGAGGAGCCGCACGGGACCGAGGAGCTGGAAACGGGCAGGGGAACCGTTTTCGCCCATGGCAAGCACCCCTCCTCCGATCTCTCCCCTTACCGGAGTAGCCAACCTACCGCGCGAAGACGCCGCCAACCAGAAAACACGGGGAAAGAGAGACATAGCAGGACACAACCGACCCCGCGAATTGATCCAGCTTGGTCGGGGTGCGTTCCCTCGCCGCGAAGGGCGAGTTTCCGAGGGAAGGGGGCCTTCACACGCCGGCGATCGCTGCTTTGGCCTGGAACCGGCGGACTGTCTCCCCGGAAGCGCGTCAGCGCGACGGGGAGACTTCACCCCGCGCGCCTCTTTTCGGGCCGAAGGCCCACGAAGACGTTTTGTAGGGCGCCCTTACCTCTCAACCGCCGCCCGCCCACGATCGGGCGCCCTGCGAAACGTCTTCGTCAGCGCGCGGAAAAAATAAGGCTCCGTGCCATCAGTCCCGATCTGATGGCACGGAGCCGGGGGATGTCCGATTTGGGCCGCCTGGGGGCGCGACCCACACCGGACATCGGCGTCCACGTCCGTCCGGGTGGGCTCACCCCGAGCGAAGAACCCGTTCGACCGTCGACAACACCTACGTGAGCGAGCCCACTGGCCCGCTCACGTGGCGACAACGTAACAGGGCGCACACTGGTGGCTACAGGCGCCCCGGTATGGCCTTCGCTACCTGCGGTTTCGTCAGCGTGTCAGCGGGGTCGAGTCGCGGCCGGCGATGAACGCGGGGCGGCGTTCGATCGCCGAGAACGGCTCCTGCAACGCGTTCTCGACGCTGTTGAACACGACGAAGATGTTCGACCTCGGGTACGGCGTGATGTTGTTCGAAGAACCGTGCATCACATTCGAATCGAACCAGAGCGCGGAACCGGCTTGTCCGGTGAATTGATCGATTCCGTTTTCGGCGGCGAGTTTGGTGATGTCTTCCTCACTCGGGACACCGACCCGCTGCTCTTTCAGTGAACTCTTGTAGTTGTCTTCCGGGGTTTCCCCGGCGCATTGGACGAAGGTCCGCTGCGACCCCGGCATCACCATCAGCCCGCCGTTGAACGGGTAGTTGTCGGTGAGCGCGATGGAGCAGCTGACCGCCCGCGGCGACGGCATGCCGTCTTCGGCGTGCCAGGTCTCGAAGTCCGAGTGCCAGTAGAACCCGGTGCCCTTGAAGCCGGGCATGTAGTTCACGCGGCTCTGGTGGATGTACACCTCGGAGCCGAGGATCTGCCGTGCCCGGTCGAGCACGCGTGGGTCGCGGACGAGCTCCGCGATCAGTTCGCTGGTCTCGTGGACGTCGAAGATGGAGCGGACTTCACCGGTCTTGGCTTCGGTGATGACGCGCTCGTCGTCGCGGTGGTCCCCCGACGACATCCGCACGAGTTCCTGCCAGTACGTCTGGATCTCGCCAGGCGACAACAACTGGTCGACGACGGTGTAACCACGGGCCTCGTGGTTGGCGAGGGTGGCCGCGTCGAGCGGTCCATCGGCCTCGTTGCCCCAGACGGTGGGGTGCGTCCTGGGCAGGTGTTCGGGCTTACCCGTGATGCGGGTCGGGTAACTGTCGTCGACTCGGGTGTCGGTCAGCGTCAAAGCGGTCGCCTCCTCGAGCGATTCCTAGGGTTCGGTGACGAGCGGGTACACGCCGTTCTCGTCGTGGACCTCACGGCCGGTGACGGGCGGGTTGAACACACAGACGCACTTGATCTCGGTCCGGGGCCGGACCTGGTGCTTGTCGTGGTCGTTGAGCAGGTACAACGTGCCCGGCTTCAGCTGGAAGACCTCGCCGGTCGCGGTGTTTTCGAGCTCTCCCTCACCGGAGGTGATGAAGACCGCTTCGATGTGGTTCGCGTACCAGAAGTCGTTGACCGTCCCGGCGTAGAGCGTGGTCTCGTGCACCGAGAACCCGACGCCTTCCTTGGCGAGCACGATGCGCTTGCTTCGCCAGTTCGGGGTCTTGATGTCGGCGTCGGTATCGGTGACCTCGTCGAGTGTTCTGACAAGCAACGGAAAACTCCTTCTCGTTCTTGGTTGAGGGCGGTCGGTTCGGGTCAGCTGAGGACGGTGGCGACGGCCTCGTCGATGATCGACAGGCCCTTCGTGAGCTCGTCCTCGGTCAGGGTGAGCGGCGGGAGCACCTTCATGACCTCGCCGTCGGGGCCGGAGGTCTCCATGAGCAGTCCGCGCTCGAACGCGGCGGCGCAGACCTTGCCCGCGAGGTCGCCGTTGGCGAACTCGATGCCGCGGGCCAGGCCGCGGCCCTTCGCGAACAGGTTCGCGTCCGGGTAAGCCTCGACGATGCCTTGGAAGGCGGCGGCGATGCGCTCGCCCTTGGCCTTGGTCGACTTCTCCAGCTCGTCGTCGCTCCAGTAGACGCGCAGCGCCTCGGTCGCGGTGACGAACGCCGGGCTGATGCCGCGGAAGGTGCCGTTGTGCTCACCCGGCTCCCAGACGTCGAGGTCGGGGCGGATCAGCGTCAGCGCCATCGGGATGCCGTAGCCGCCGATGGACTTCGACAGGCAGACGATGTCGGGTTTGATGCCCGCGTCCTCGAAGCTGAAGAAGGGGCCGGTGCGGCCGCAGCCCATCTGGACGTCGTCGAGGATCAGCAGGATGCCGTGCTTCTTGCACAGGTCGTCCAGCGCCTTGAGCCATTCGATGCGCGCGGCGTTGATGCCGCCCTCGCCCTGGACGCCCTCGACGATGACGGCGGCGGGCTCGTTCAGGCCGCTGCCGGAGTCTTCGAGGAGCTTCTCGAAGTAGAGGAAGTCCGGGATGGAGCCGTCGAAGTAGTTGTCGTACGGCATCGGCGTGGCGTGCACCAGCGGGACGCCCGCGCCGCCGCGCTTCATGGAGTTGCCGGTCACCGAAAGGGCGCCCAGCGTCATCCCGTGGAAGGCGTTGGTGAAGTTGATGACCGATTCCTTGCCGGTCACCTTGCGCGCGAGCTTCAGCGCGGCCTCGACCGCGTTCGCGCCACCGGGGCCGGGGAACACGACCTTGTAGTCGAGGTCGCGCGGCTGGAGGATCTTCTCCTTGAACGTCTGGAGGAAGTCCCGCTTGGCCACGGTGAACATGTCGAGCGCGTGGGTGACGCCGTCACGGGCGATGTAGTCGATCAGGGCCCGCTTGAGCGCCGGGTTGTTGTGCCCGTAGTTGAGCGCGCCGGCGCCGGCGAAGAAGTCGAGATAGGCCTTGCCGTCTTCGTCGTACAGGTAGCTTCCCTGGGCCCGGTCGAACACCACGGGCCAGCCACGGCTGTAACTGCGTACTTCGGATTCGAGTTCCTCGAAAATACTCATCACGTTTTCTTTCTCCCTGGGATCCCCGGTTTTACGTCCTAGTTGTTGCCGAGCGGACCGATTCGGTACAGGTCCTCCTGCTCATGCGTTCCTTCCTCGGCCGGGAAATCCGTCGCGGAGAACAGATCCTGGCGCTCCAAGGTGGCGTCCCATCGCTTGGCGAACGAGGCGAACAACCGGATCGAAGCCTCGTTGTCCGGAGTGATCGTGGTTTCGAGGTAGCGGACCCCCTGGGCGACGAGCTGGTCGAACAGCTCGTCGAGCAGTGCCCCGGCCAGGCCTTTTCCGCGCTGGGACGCGTCGACCGCGACCTGCCAGACGAAGCCGGTGTCCTGCTTCCGATACCCGATCACGAAGCCGACCGGCTCGCCGTCGACTTTCGCGACGACCGAGGTGTCGGCGAAATCGTGGCACCACAGCATATAGGCGTAAGGCGTATTGAGATCGAGCTTCTTCGAATCGCGGGCGATTCTCCAGAGCGCGGCACCGTCTGCCTTGGTCGGGTTTTCGATCAAGTGCTTTCCGGACATGTCCAAGAAACGTACCGGAGGATTCGGGCGCGGTCAGATCAGCGCGGCGGCGGCAACGCGGCTACCTGCAACAACCCCGAAACACACGTGACAAAGGTAACGGTAACGTTTGAAGCGCAGCGCTTGTGGGTAAGGCCGCTTGGAGACGGTCTCACTGGATGTGACGATACCAACCGTTGCCACTTCGTCGCAGGGTCAGGGCGCGATTCGCGGCCCGATTCCGCTATTTACGACTCCGCCTGCGACGGGTGATCGAGCCGAGCGGCGTCCAGACAGCGGGCAACAGGAGCAGCAGGCAGACGACCAGCCACCAGACCGGCGCCTCGCCGCGCCGCCAGCCCGCGACGACGTCGCCGAGCAAGCCGAACAGCGGGTCACGGACCGGGGGCAGGAACGCGGCGAACAGCAGGGCCGCTCCCACCAGCACGGCCAGCACCGTGAGCACCATGCGCCACGTCTTGCGCAACGTCATCAGGCTGACCGCCAGGAACACGAGGGCGCCCGCGGCCACCGGGACACCGACCCACTGCAGGACCGGGCCGCCCTGTCCGCCGATGACGAACCCGGCCAGCACGGTGATCAGCGCGGCGAGCACGTTCCACGGCGACGGCAGGGTGGCCGCGCCGCGGGTGATCCACCAGGCGCTGCGCCCGGCCGCCTGGGCGAAGGTCGCGGCGGGCTGGACCGTTTTCGGCATCCGCGTGGCCCCCGCGGCCGCGTTGAGCCCGGCGGCACCCGCCTTGACCAGCGTCTTCGTCAACAGCATGGTCCCGCGTTCGTGTTCGAACCGCTCGCCGGAGACCTGGCAGGCCTGGAACGCGCGCTGGGTCTGCTCGTCGGTTTCCGGCTCGTTCTCGAGGAGTTTCCTGAACCGTTCCGACGGTCTCCCGTTCCCCTTGGCCTTTTTCGCGTCGTGTCCGCTGTGGAGGCCGACGCAGGGCAGTTCCTCGCGCGCGATCTCCAGCTGCCGGACCCGCGCGAGCACCATCGCCGTCACCGGCATGCTGATCGGGAGCGCGGCTTCGCCTTCCACGTCGGCGAGTTCGCCGTCGAGCCCGAGGAAAGCCAGCTCCTCGGCCAGTTGCGCACACAGCGCGTCCGCTTCCTCTTGCGCCAGCCCGTCTTCCGTACCGGGACGGCGCCAGCCGATCTTCGTGAAGGTGTCTCGCACCCGCGTCCGGAACGCCTCCCGTCCGACGACGTCGCGCAGCAGCCGCAGGCGTTTCGGGTCGAGCAGGCACTGGACCAGCCAGCCCGCGCCGTCGACCCGGCCCCACATCCAGTCGTTGGCGCGCCAGGACGCCTTGTAGAAGGCGCCGAAGTAGTCGGCCTGCATACCGGTGAGCTTGGTCCACGAACGGCGTCGCTTCATGTCCAGCAGCGTCCGGGAATCCGCGCTCACCTGGACGAGGTCGACGCGCTGGTCGACCGACGGCGGTTGCGCCAGCAGCCCCCGGGTCGCGATGTGCAGGCGCACCAGACGCGAGCTGACGATGGGATCGCCCGCACTCTTGCCGTCGGACGTCAGCCCGGTCCACGCCAGCAGCGTGCTGACCGTGTCGGCGGCTTCGGTCTCGGGTTTCCCTTGCGCCAGCGGCAAAAGGATCGGCGTCGCCTGCCGGAGCGCGGCGATCACGAGCGGCCACGCCTCCTTGAGCGTGTCCGACCGGCCCAGCTCGGCCCACTTCTTGGCGAGCCCCTCGATCCAGGCCGCCAGCGTGTCCTCGGACTTGGGCGGATCCTGCTGGTTGACCCAGGCCGCGATCCGGTCGCCCCGGGCGGCCTTGTGCCTGGCCTCGTGCAGCAGCACGCGGCACTGGTTGAGCTGGGTCGCCCGCTCCGGCGACGGGTCGAGCCGGAAGCCCGCGTTCACCAGCTGCAGGCCGGTCGCGACCGAATCGTCGAGCGCGGTGGTGCGGAAGGCGATCAGGTCGTCGAGTTCGCAGGTGTCCTTCGGCGGCTCGGCGGGCAGGCCGTCACGCAGGCCCGCCGCCGCGGCCGCGCGCAGCTGTGCCGCCGTACCGGACGCCCACTGGCGGCCCTGATCCTCCACATCGGACAGTGAAAGCCTGCGGGTCGCCTCGCGGACCAGCGCGGTGGCGTCCTCCTGGACCCGCCTGTCGCGGTAGTCGTTCATCAGCCGCTGGTCGACCAGTGTCTCCGGGCCGCCCCGAACCCCCATCGCGGCAAGGGAAACGCGGGTTCCCCTGGTCCGGACGACGGCGTCGTTGTGCCGGGTCAGGTCTTCGAGTTCGGCGCTGATCGTCTGGCTCAGCACGGTGCCGACGACCTTGCTCATCGCGCTGCCCAGCAGCGGCGGCCGCTCGGGGTCGACCGCGACCCGCTCGGCTTCGCGTTCCGCCGTCGGCACCACGTACAGCAGCAGGCGCCGGACGTCCGAATGCGACTGTCGTTCGAAGATCTCCCGCAGCGCCGGGCGCAACGGCTTGTTCAACAGCACGCCGCCGTCGGTGAGCCAATGCGACCGCGAGACGTCGGTGTACTTGGCCATGTCCGGATGCAACGGCCCGGTCTTCTCGCCGATCGGCATCCGGGAGAGTTCGAACGCGCCGGGGAACGACGCGGTGGACCGCGCCGCGAGCGCGAGCGGACCGACCACGTCGTCCGTCCATAACGGACCATCGAAGCGGAAGAGCAGGCGATGTTCGGTGTCCCGCACCAGGTTCCCGAGCGCGTCGTCGAACCTGGTCGTCTCGCCGTCGATCATCGTGCCGGTGAGCAGCACGGTGATGTCGGGACAGTCGGGTTTCACCGTCGCCTTGTCGGTGATCCGGTGCAACGCGTCCTTCAGGTCTCCCAGCAGGACTTTGTCGCCGTCGAGCAGCGAGCGCGGTTCCTTCTCACCGGGATCGCGGATCAGGTTGTCGAGCGATCCCGTGCTGATCCACGTGTCGCGCAGCACCTGCGGACTCGACCGGAACGCCTCCGCCAGCCCGAGGCACGCCGCGTTGATGCCGCCCGCGCTCGTGCCGGTGAGCACGTCGAGCGAAACGGTGGCGTTGAGCAGGTCGAGCAGGGCGCGGTACGGCCCTTCGGATTCCGGCGCTCTCGACGCTTGAAGCAGATGCGAGGTCTCGGTGGCGACCCCGCCCATCCAGACCGCGAGGCTCGCCCCGCCCACCATGGTCATCGCCAGCCGGATCTCCTGCGGCCACGGGCTCCCCGCGTCGGCCATGTGCGCCCTCCCCAAGGCTCAGTGCACGAGCACTGTAGACCGGACGGTGGAACCGGTGTACCGCCGTTGGTGCCGAAATTCGTTCACCCGTAAGGGCAATTTCATCCGGCTGGAGCGCCAAGCGGGACGTCGGGCGGGACGTCGGGCGGGGCGTCGGGCGGGGAGAGCCACTTTCGCAACCTTGAAGGTTGCGAAAGTGGCTTTCGCGACATCGCCGCCAGGCCCGGCGGGCGAGGGAAGGCCGCAAGTAGCTGACGAATTGCGGTAGTTGAGCAAGCGAACTACCGCATCCAGAGGACGAAACGCGGTAGGGGAGCCGGGGTGTCAGGCGGCGAAGTGCTCCAGCAGGAGGACTTGGGCCTCACCGACGGCGAAGCCGAGGACGGCGCCGGTCGCGATCAGGATCCATTCGTCCTGCTGGAAAGCCGGCCGCAGCAGGCCTTCGAACTCGCGCGGTGACAGCTCCTTCATCTTGGTCACCAGCACGTTCCGGATGTCCATCGCGTCGTTGGCGTAGTCCTCGATGTACCGCATGGTCTCGGGCAGCTTGTCCATGATCTTCTCGGCGATGTTCAGCTTCATGTCCTGATACCGCCTGCTGCCGACGGCGAACACCACCAGCGGTTTCCCGACGCCGACGCGGCGCCCGAGCTGTTCGTCGAGCTGACGCTGGATGAGCCCGAGCACCCGGTCCGACAGCGGTCCGTGCAGCACCGCCTCGATCACGTTGTGCGGGGTGATGATCTCCTTCGCGATCAGCGCGCCGTACGCCTCCGCGACCTCGCCGCGCCGCTTCAGGAACAGGCCCTGCCAGCGCACGCCGAAGTACCGGCGCTCCTCGATCGGATAGAAGATCATGCGCAGCGCCAGCCAGTCGGTGAACCAGCCGGTGAAGAGCCCGAACAGCGGCATGATCAACGGGAATTTGAACAGCACCCACGCGATCATCTGGATCACGCCGATCAGCCCGCCGAAGAAGATGCCGGAGCGGGCGATGAACTTGAACTCCTTGTCGCCCGCCTCCTGGAAGATCCGGTTCAGCAGCCGTTTGTCCTTGACCAGTGCGGTGACCACCATGCCCTTGAGGTCGAACACACTGTCCACATCGGACTTGATCAGTTCCAGCACGGCCGCGACCATCTTCGGCGTCTCGGCCTGGACGCGCTGGATCACCAGCCGCTGCATCCCCACCGGCAGCGATTCCCACAGCCCCGGCTGGTAGTGGGCCGCGACGTCGCGCACGATGTCCTCGACGGCGGCCTGGAGCGGTTTTTCGATCTCCCGCGCGATTCTCTGCGGATCGAGCCGGGCGACGACCTCCGCCGGTTTGATCAGCTGTTCGGTCATCGTGTCGCAGGCGATGCTCGCCATCCGCGCGGCGCGCTTGGGCACGATGCCCTGCCAGCCGAGGAAGGGTTTGATGCCGATGAACTCGACCGGCTGGAACATCATCCGGATCGCGACGAGTTTGGTGGTGTAGCCGATCAGGGCGGCGACGACCGGGATGGAGACGTAGATCGGCCAGTGCTGGGCGAAGTCGGCGAGGATGCCGTCGAGGAACGCGCCCATGCCGGGGTCAGCCGGCGCTCGGGTCGCAGGCCTGCCAGAACTGGGCGCCGAGGCGGGAAATATGGACCGTGCGCTTCACGAACTTGGCCCGCTTGACCGACTTCTCCGCCTCACGGACGGTCTCGTCGGTCAGCAGGATCTCGTACTGCGTCTCCAGCGCGGGCACCTCTTCGTCCAGCTCGACCAGGCCGAGCCCGATCAGCCGGGTCAGGTAGCCGGGCACCTGGTCGGGCAGCGAGACCCCGGCGGCCTTGCCGACGGTGGAGGCGTTGCGCAGCACGAACCGCCCGGCGCCGCCGAGGTTCGTCCGCTCGGCGACGTCGACCGCGGGGAACGGCGAGCCGTCGGAGAGCGCGGAAAGGATGCGGGCCTCGTCCGGCGTCAATTGCCGCAGGATGATCGCGTAGAGGTACTCGCGCGCCCGCTCGCGGCCGAAGCCGATCGAGTGGTTGAGCAGTTCGGCCATCGCCGCGCGGAGCGGTTCGAGCTGGGCGCGCGTGTGCACGAGGGTGATGGTCGCTTCGACCGGGCGCGCGCCGTTGGTGTCGGGGCGGTTCATCGCGGACGCGGCGGTGAGCGCGGCGTGGTACGGGTCGTCGACCTCGTCGAGACGGCGGCGCAGCTCCGAGAGCAGCTGCCGCTCGCCCTGTTTGACGATCTGTTCGGCGAGTTCGACGCCGGGGAGCTTGCGGGTGAACTCGAATCCGGTGCGGGCGGCCCAGCCCGCCAGCTGCCCCGCGCGTTTGGCGAAAGCGGCCAGGTCGTCACCGGCGGGTCGATCGTTGCTCACGGACACTCCCCTCGCGTTCGCGCTGATGCTACCTGCGAGTAGGCCGAACGGCCGAGAATGTGATGGACCTGGGTGTTTGGATGGTCACCATGAGCTTCACGCGCTGGGGTCCGCCGATCGACGTCCTCCCGTTGTTCGCGCGGGAGGAACAGGCCTTGATGGACGTCCTCACCGGGCTGGACGCCCAGCGGTGGGCCGCGCCGACGGCGTGCACGGGCTGGACGGTGCACGATCTCGCCGCCCACATCCTGGGCGACAAACTCGGCAGGCTGTCCCGCGACCGCGACGACTACCGGACGACGGCGCCGCGCGAGGGCGAACGGTTCGGCGACTTCATCGACCGGATCAACGACGAATGGGTGGTCGCGTGCCGCCGGCTGTCCCCCGAAGTGCTGTTCGCGATGCTGGTGGACAGCACCTCGCAGATCGCGGAGATGTTCGGCCGCGCCGACCTCGACGCCGTCGGCGAGCCGGTGAGCTGGGCCGGTGACGAACCGGCGCCGGTCTGGCTCGACGTCGCCCGCGAGTACACCGAGTTCTGGGTGCACCAGCAGCAGATCCGAGAGGCCGTCGGGGCGCGAATGCTCGACGAAAGCGAGTTCCGCGGGCCGGTGATCGACACCTTCATGCGGGCGCTGCCGCACACCCTGCGTGACATCGAAACGCGGACGGGACGGCAGGTCTCCTACACCGTCACCGGCCAGGGCGGCGGGAAGTGGACGGCGCAGCGGACCGCGGACGGCTGGGCGATCGACCGCGTCGCGCCGACGTCACGGGCACCTTTGGCCTCGGTGACGACGGACGCGGACACGTTCTGGCGGCTGTGCACCCGGAATCCGGCGGACCGGGACCGGGTCACCGCCAAGGGCGACGAAAACGTTTGCGCGGCCGTGCTCGGGATGACGTCGATCATCACATCGAGTAGCGGCTCACCTTCTCCGGCCGGATGACGAGCCGGACGAGGTCCAGGGTCTGGATCCCGGCGAGTTCACCGGCGTGGGCCGGGTCTTCGAGGTCCCAATAGCGCTCGGCGAGGCGGGCGGCCAGCTCGTGCGCCCCGTCGGGCTCCACCGCGGCGCTCCCGGCGACCGAAACCCAGCGTTCGCGCTCGCCCACCGGTGCGGCGACGACGATCGAGGCGCGGGGATCGGCGTTCAGCTTCCGCACCTTGGGCGAGTCGCTCGGCGTGAACAGCTGGATGGCGCCGTCGTCGGCGGCTTCGAACCACACCGGCCGAACCGGACCGTCGGCCACGGTCAGGAATCCGTGCAGGGGGCGGCGGAGAAACTCAAGATCTTCGGCGGTCAGCATGGGCTCGATTCAACCCGGCCGGCTTGGACGTGCCCATAGGCGAAAAGCCGGATCGCCTGTGTATTCGTCTAGCCTCGCCCCGTGGACGTCTTCAGTGACCTGATCCGCGGGGTGCGCTCCCACGGTTCGCTGTTCGGCAGTTCGACGCTGTCCCCGCCCTGGTCACTGCACTTCGTGGACGGCGCGCCGCTGACCCTGTGCGCCGTGCTCACCGGCGCGGGCTGGATCGTGCCGGAGGACGGCCGGCCCGAACTGCTTCGCGCGGGCGAGACGATCATCGTGCGCGGCCCGGCGACGTTCACTTTCGTCGACGAAGTCGACACTTCCGCCGAGCCGATCGTGTGTGGTGAGGCCTGCGCGACGCCCGAACTGGGCGGGACCAGGCATCGGCTCGGCTGGGTCGACGACCCCGGCGGCGAGACGACCTTGATCGTCGGCGCGTACCCGGTGCGCGGCGAGATCGGCCGCCCGCTGCTGGACGCGCTACCCGTGGTGCTGCGGGTGGACGCCGGGGGCGCGGGCGATCCCGTGCTGGACCACCTCGCCGCCGAGGTCGCCATCGACGCGCCGGGTCAGCAAGTGGTTCTAGACCGGCTGCTGGACTGGATGCTGGTCTGCTCCCTGCGCGAATGGTTCGACCGGCCCGGCGGCGAGCCCCCGGCGTGGTGGGCGGCCCAGCGGGATCCGGTGGTCGGCGACGCGCTGCGCCTGCTGCACGCGGAACCGGCGGCGCCGTGGACGGTCGGCGCGCTGGCCGGGCGGACCGGGGTCTCGCGGTCGACGCTGGCCAAGCGGTTCGCCGACCTGGTCGGCGAACCGCCGCTGACCTATCTCACCCGCTGGCGGATGACCCTCGCGGCGGATCTGCTGACCGGCGAGGAATCCGCGACGATCTCGGACATCGCCCGCACCGTGGGCTACTCCGACCCCTTCGGGTTCAGCGCGGCGTTCAAACGCGTGCGCGGCGTCAACCCGAGCGAGTTCCGGCGCGGCGCCCTTCAGCGCAGCTGATGCCGGGACTTCTTGGCCTGCTTGCGCAATTGCAGGATCCGGGCCCCGCCGACGAGCGCGACCAGCGCGCCGCCGGCGATCACGGAGAACAGCATCGCGACGGCCAGCGGCATGCTGCCGGACATGCCCAGGAAGTGGACGGTCGCCGTGTCCTGGTTCTGCAGGATGAACACGAGCAGGAACACCAGCACGATCAGCGCCACGATGACGGCGATCCACGTGCCGCTCACCCTGGTCCGTTTGAGCTTCGGGCCCGCCTGGAATTTCCCGCTGTGGCGCGCACCGCCGGTTTCAGGCGGTGTAGCGGGCTCGACCGGAACCCCGGCGGCACCCTCCTGCGGCTGCGTCATGCAGGACAGTGTCCGCCGAAGTGCGCGCGCCCGCGCCCTCAAGCGTCCGAACGGGTGACCTCGTCCGCCGCGCGCAGCACGCGCAAGGTGTTCTTCCCGGCCAGCTTCGCGCAATCCTCTTCGCTCCAGCCGCGTTCCAGGAGCGCGGCGAACAGCACCGGATACTTCGAAACGTCTTCGAGGCCTTCGGGCAGCGTCGCGACTCCGTCGTAGTCCCCGCCGAGACCGATGTGGTCGACTCCGGCCACTTCGCGCGCGTGCTCGATGTGCGCGACGACGTCGCCGATGGAGGCCTTCGGCTTCTCGGGGCCGCCGCGCTCCTCGGTGAACTTCGTGCGCTGGTCGATGTTCCGGTAGTCCCGGCCGGCGGCTTCCATGTCCTGACGCAGCTGGTCGTCCCACTCGGAGACCTTCGGCGAGATGAAGCCCGGCACGAACGTCACCATCGCGACGCCGTCCTTGGCGGCGAGGGTTTCCAGGACGTCGTCGGGGATGTTGCGAGCGTGGTCGTTGACCGCGACGCACGAGGAGTGGCTGAAGATCACCGGCGCGGAGCTGACCTCCAGCGCGTCGCGCATCGTGCTCGGCGCGACGTGCGAGAGGTCGACCAGCATGCCGATCTTGTTCATCTCGCGGACGACGTCACGGCCGAAGTCCGTGAGCCCGTTGTGCGCGGGTTCGTCGGTGCCGGAGTCGGCCCAGGTGGTGTTGTAGTTGTGCGTCAGCGTCATGTAGCGGACGCCGAGGCGGCGCAGGATCCTCAGCACGCCAAGGGATTCGGCGATGCTGTGACCGCCCTCGGCACCCAGCAGCGACGCGATCTTGCCGTCGCGGAAGGCGGCCTCGGCCTCGTCGGCGGTGTCCACGAGGGCCAGGCGATCGGGGTAGCGCTCGGCCATCTGGTGCACGATCTCGATCTGTTCGAGCACCGCCGTCACCGCGCTGTGCCCCTCGAACTGGCAGGGCACGTAGACGGACCAGAACTGCATCCCGAGCC
Source organism: Amycolatopsis azurea DSM 43854 (assembly GCF_001995215.1). Taxonomy (GTDB): domain Bacteria; phylum Actinomycetota; class Actinomycetes; order Mycobacteriales; family Pseudonocardiaceae; genus Amycolatopsis; species Amycolatopsis azurea. The sequence continues at coordinate 250,172 of NZ_MUXN01000001.1, read as the reverse complement.
TGCCTTCGGCGAGCTTCGGGAAGTCGGTGTGCAGATGCGGCTGGCGGACCGTGAGATCCGTGCCCGCGACGGCCTCGACCGGATCCGGCCCGGTCGTGACCCGCAGCTCCCATGGCAGATCGTTGTGCCCGTCCGCGAGGAGGACCTTTTCGAGCAGGGCCTGGGCGCGGACGAGGTCCCCGTTAGTCATCGGACGATTTTACGTTCGCGTGCTTTGCTCTCCCCGTGCCGGGTTGAGCCACCCCGCGGCCGCTACCAAACCGTTGCCGGTCACCTGATGCCCGCCGGGATGCCGGTGCGCGACGACGTCCGCGTCGCGTTCGCGCAGGTCACGGACGAGCGTCTCGGCCGACGCCAGCGGCGCCATCGGATCGTGTTCGCCGTTCGACAGGAAGACCCGGGTGCCGGACAGGTCGTTCCGCGGCGGCTCCGGGAGCGGCGACATCGCCGCGAACAACGCGGCCTCCCGGACGGCGTCCGGGCGGAGCAGGGTCACCGCGGCGGCGATGTTGGCGCCGTTGGAGAACCCGATGGCCACCAGCCGCCTGTCGCCGAGGCCGTACTCCTCGCGCGAGGAGACCACGAAGTCGGCCAGCTGGCCGGCGCGGAAGACGACGTCCTCGTGGTCGAAAACGCCCTCTCTGAGCCGCCGGAACCACCGCGCCGCACCGTGTTCCGACACCGGTCCGGCCGGCGCGAGCAGCGCCGAATCCGGGCTCAGCTGACGGGCGAGCGGCACGAGATCGTCCGGCCCGCCGCCGGTGCCGTGCAGGAGCAGCAGCACCGGCTCGTCCGGCGATCCTTCGACGTATTTGTGTTCGAGAGCGCTCATCGCGGGTTGTTCTCGCTCGGGAGGTCCAGCTTCGGCAGCATCGCCTCGATGTCCTCGCGCTTGGGCTCCAGCCACGGCGGCAGCTTCAGCGCGCGGCCGAGTTCGAGCAGCGGCTCGTCGATCGCGAACCCGGGTTCGTCGGTCGCGACTTCGAGCAGGGTGCCGCCCGGCTCACGGAAGTAGATCGAACGGAAGTACTGACGGTCCAAAATGGACGTCACGTTCACGCCGTCGTCGATCAGTTCGTCGCGCCACGCGGCCTGGGTCGCCTCGTCCGGCGCGCGCCAGGCGACGTGGTGCACGGTGCCCGCCGCCACCAGCCCGCGCGGGGCGTCCGGCGTCACGAGGACGTCGACGAGCGCGCCCGGCCCGCCTTCACCGGCGGAGAACCGCAGGCGGTTGCCCTCCTGGTTCACGAAGGTCAGGCCGAGCCCGTCGGTCAGCATCCCGGCGGTGGCGTCCTCTTTGGACACCGAGAGCGTGACGGAGTGCAGGCCGCGGATCGCGTGCTCGGCGGGGACGAGTTTCGTGTCCCACGGGTCGCGCGGGTCCCCCTGCGGATGGGCGACGAGGGCGAGCTTCAAGCCGTCCGGATCGGCGAAGGTGAGCGTCTCCTCGCCGTCGGAGTTGCGGATCTGGCTCGTCTCGACCCGGTTCTCGGCGAGGTGCCGCTTCCACCAGCCGAGGGAGGTTTCCGGCACGGAGAACGACGTCGTGGTCGCCTGTCCGGTGCCGTGCCGGCCCTTCGGCGCGTCCCGCCACGGGAAGAAGGTCATCAGCGAGCCGGGCTTGCCGTGCTCGTCGCCGTAGTAGAGATGAAAGGTGCCGGGGTCGTCGAAGTTGACGGTGGTCTTCACCAACCGCAAGCCGAGGGCCCGGGTGTAGAAATCCACGTTGCGCTGGGGATCGCCACCGATGGCGGTGACGTGGTGCAGGCCCGAGGTCTTGATCGACATGGTGCCCCTCCTCCGGTAGCCGGTGAAATCAAGCTAACCCGATAACCTCTCGCGCGCAAGATATATTCCAGGAAGAGTTCTTGGTGTACCCTCGCTCGCGTGACTGTGGCGAAACCGGAGGAACCGAACGACGACGAAGTGGTCACCTGGTGGGGCCTGGTGATCGAGGGCTACCTGGCCACGCAGAACAAGCTGATGGGCGAGATCGCCGAACGGTTCGGCCTGGCGCCGGCGTCGTTCGACATCCTGATCAGGCTCGTGCGCTCACCGGAACACCGGATGCCGATGACGCGGCTCGCGGTCGAGGCGGCGTTGTCCAGCGGCGGGTTCACCAAGGTCGCGGACCGGCTCGTCGCCGCCGACCTGATCTGCCGCGTGCCCAGCCCGGACGACCGGCGCGTCACGTTCGCGGCGCTCACCGAGCACGGTCTCGACGTCGCGGAGCGGGCGCGGGAGGCGTGCGCGGAGATCCTGCGGCGCATCGTCCTGGCCCCGCTCGGGGACGACGCTTCCGGCCTCGCCGAGGCCATGCGCACCTTACGGACCGTCAACGGCGCTTGAGTTACGCCTTCAAGCACGCGAGTTCGCCGTTCAAGCACGCGTGTCGTCCGTCTGATCACGCGAGTCGTCCATCCGGTCACGCCGGCCCGGAGTGCGGTTTCGGCGAACTCGCGTGCTTGGAGGCGCAACTCGCGTGATCAGCTGGACGACAC
>NZ_MUXN01000001.1:0-247629 GCF_001995215.1 Amycolatopsis azurea DSM 43854 | reverse complement strand
TGGACGACACGCGTGATCGGGTGGACGTCAGCCGGGCAGGGGCGAGGCCGGGTCCGGCTGATAGGCCTGGACCTCGTACAGGTCCCGCACCAGTTCCCGGATGACGTTGCGCCGGATCTTCCCGGTCGCCGTCTTCGGCAGTTCGCCCAGCTCGACGATGCCCCGCGGCCGTTTGAACGACGCCAGCCCGGACCGGCAGAAGGCGATCAGCTCGTCCGCGTCCAGCCGGTGGCCGGGCACGCCGACCACGCACGCGACGGGCTTCTCGATGCCGTCGGCGTCGAAGGCGGCCACGACCGCGACCTCGGCGACCGCCGGATGCTGGAGCAGCCTGTCCTCGACCTCGGCGGGCGAAACCCAGATCCCGCCCGGTTTCAGCATGTCGTTGAACCGCCCGAGACAGGTGTAGCTGCCGTCCTCGTTGCGCACGAAACTGTCGCCCGTCCGCAACCATTCCCCTTGGAAGACCTGCTTCGTCGTCTCGTACCGCGCCCAATACCCGGTCGCGATCGACGGCCCGGCGACGAACAGCTCGCCGGGCTGCCCGTCCGGCACCGGGTCGCCGTGCTCGTCGCGCAGCGCGACCTCGTAACCGGGCACCGGGACCCCGGTACTGCCGGGGCGCACCTGATGCGGCCGGTTGGACAGGAAGACGTGCAGCGCCTCCGTCGAGCCGATCCCGTCGAGGATCTCGACGCCGAACCGGTCGCGAAACCGTTCGTACAGCGAGGCCGCCAGCGGTTCCCCCGCCGAAATCGCTTGGCGTACCGAGGCGAACGTGTCGTCGGGGATGTCACTGGCGAGCAGCGCCGCGTAGAAGGTCGGGACGGCGAAGAACAACGTCGGCCGCTCCGCGCGGACCCTGGCGGCGATCAGTCCCGGGGTCGGCCTCGCCGGTTCGAGCAGCGCCGTCCCGCCAGACACGAGCGGGAAGAACGCCGAATTCCCCAAGCCGTAGGCGAAGAACAGTTTCGGAACGGAAAGGAAACGGTCGTTCGGCCCGACGTCCAGCACGCCGCGCGCATACGTCTCGCAGACCGCGCGGATGCCCGCGTGCCGGTGCATCGCGCCCTTCGGCTTCCCCGTCGTCCCCGAGGTGTACAGCCAGAGCGCGGGCGAATCCTCCCAGGTCGGCGCCGGTTCGAAACCGCTGTCGTCCATTGTGGACAGATCGCTCCACTGATGCGCGCGGACGCCGGACGGCAGCTCGGCCGCCTTGGCCCTGTCCAGCACGACGTCGGTGACCTCCGGCGCCAGGCCCAGCGCGATCGCCGCCTGCGCGGAGAACTCGCCGGAGACGCACAGCACCCTGGCCCGCGAATCGGCCAGCACCTTGCCGAGGTCCATCCCGGTGACCATGGTGGACACCGGGACGGCGACCGCTCCGGCCAGCATCGCGCCGAGGATGCCGGTGAGCAGCTCGACGTCGTCGACCATGCAGAACAGGACCCGCTCCTCGGGCCGGACGCCGATCGCCTTCAGCCCGGCCGCGACCCTGCGGGTTTCGGCCGCGAGCTCCGCATACGTGAGACTTCGCCTGGGGGAAACGACGGCGTTCTTCGCCGAAAGCCCTTCCGCCGGATGCCTGTCGAGCAGGTAGCTCGTCGCGTTGAACCCGGTAGCAGCAGCGGTCACGGGCGCACCTTCTATCGGCTCAGCTCAGGTAAACGTATTCGTAATCGAACGGTTTCCCATTGATGCCCTGGCGTGGCGGTGCCACCCAGCTCGCGATCTTTCCTCGCTCGTACACCGGGTGCATCAGCGATCGGACGAAGGTCAGGTCTTCGGGAGTGGGCAGCCACTTGCGTTTGCCGGCCAGCCAGGTCCGCTCGTCGACAACCGTGCCGTCGGGCGTCACATGGTGGCCGGAGTTTATGCCGACTTCGCGATTGAATCCAGGGTGCGGGAGGACGAATCGGAAGTCGATGCCTGCCTCGTCCAGGATCTTGTTCCAGCGGTTGACCCCGGTCTGGCAGTCGGCGCGGTACTCCTCCCGCAGGTCGAGGTTCAGCAGCAGGATTGCCTGGTGTTCCTCGCTCTCCCAGGTGCCGTCGGCCCTCGGCCGGGACAGCGTTCCGGCGGCGTCGGTGAGCCGGTGGTCGTCCTTGCGGCGGGGCTCCTGCCAGCGGCCTTTCAGCCCGGCGGTGTAGTAGTTCGCGGCGTTGGTCGAGGTCTCGCTGCCGAACAGGTCGAGGGAGACGGTGTAGTGGAAGTTGAGGTAGCGCTGGATCACGTCCAGGGGGATCCCGCCGTGCCCGGCGATGTCGAAGGTGTCGTGTTCGCGGATCAGTTCGGCACTGCGGGTGACCACCCGGTCGACCCCCGTGGTGCCGACGAACATGTGGTGCGCCTCTTCCTTGAGCATGAATTCGCAAGTGCGGGAAAGCGGGTCGAAGCCGCTTTCCTTGAGGGTGCCGAGCTGGTATTTGCCATCGCGATCGGTGAAATAGGTGAACATGTAGAACGCGAGCCAATCCGCGGTCTCCTCATTGAAGGCGCCGAGGATGCGCGGGGCGTCCGGACTTCCGGAATTCCGGAGCAGGAGACCTTCCGCCTCGTCGCGGCCTTCCCGGCCGAAGTAGGCGTGCAGCAGATACACCATCGCCCACAGATGGCGGCCTTCTTCGACGTTGACCTGGAACAGGTTCCGCAGGTCGTAGAGGCTCGGCGCGGTGAGCCCCAGCAGTTTCTGCTGCTCGACCGACGCGGGTTCGGTGTCGCCCTGGATGACGATGAGCCGTTGCAGGTCGGCGCGGTATTCGCCGGGGACCTGCTGCCAGGCGGGCTCGCCCTTGTGCTCGCCGAAACCGATGACGCGGTCCGGGCCGGGCTCCGCGAGGAAGATCCCCCAGCGGTAGTCGGGCACGTTGACGTGGCCGAAATGCGCCCAGCCGTCCCGGCCGACGCTGACCGCGGTGCGCAGGTAGACGCCCTGGGTCCGCAGCGTGGGACCCATTTCGCCCCACCAGTCCAGGAACTTCGGCTGCCAGCCCTCCAGCGCCCGCTGGAGCCGCCGGTCCCCGGAGAGATCGACGTTGTTGGGGATCTTGGCGTCGTAATCGATCTTGGTGGGCATGGTCTTTTCAAACCCGCTTCCTGTCGAAGACGGCCTTCTGACCAGTACCGTAGCGACGCAGCGCGCCTTCGGGACCGGATGCGTTCGGACGAGTGAAGATCCAGTTCTGCCAGGCCGCGAGCCTGCCGAAGATCTTGCTTTCCGTCGTTTCGGGGCCGACGAACCGGTGGTTCGCCTCCATGCCGGTCAGGGCGTCCGGGCTGAGCGAAGCCCGGCCTTCCAGCGCGATCCGGATCTCGTCCTCCCAGTCGAGGTCGTCCGGGGCGTCGGTGACCAGGCCGAGTTCGTTCGCCTCCGCCGGGCTCAGCGCTTGACCGCGTCGTTCCGCCAGCTTCGTGACGTGCCCGGGGTCGCCGAAGAACCGGGACTCGAGACGAGTGAGGCCGTTGCCCATCGGGAAGCGGCCGAAGTTGGCTTCGGACAACGTGATCGACGCACGTTCTTCACTGTCTTCGTCGTCGACCGGGGGACCGTCCAAGATGTACTGCCGGTCGGCGGCGAGCGCGATTTCCAGCAGGAGCCCGGCGAAGCAGCCGCCGGGCTCGACGAGGGCGATCAAGCTGCGGCTGGTGACGTCCAGGCGTTTCAGCGTCCGTTTGAAGTAGTGGACGATTTCGTTGCTCAGACAGTCTTTCACGTCGAAAACGGCGCGTTCGTGCTCCAGGACCTTCGCGGGATCACCCTCGGCGCGGAGCACCCAGGTGCCGAGCCCGGGTTCGTTGGTGCGCAGGCGGAGGATCGTGTCGTCCAGCTCCCGGGTGACGTCCAGTAGCCAGCCGTCGTCGTCTTCGGGCCCCTTGACGGTGATGGTCGCTTCGGTCTCGCCCAGGACGACGTCGACATAGCGATGCTTCAGCGGCGCGAGCCGGACGCCTTCGCCGTCGAGCCGCTCGGTCGTCCGAGCGAGTTCCTTCGCCCTGGCCAGCACGGCGTCGCGGAAACCCTTGCGCGGCACGAGTTCGTCGACGAGCCGCCAGTCGACGGCGGTCCGGCCCTTGACCCCGTCGGGGCGGGTGGCAAAGACGTCGGCGAGGTCCCGCCGCACGCCGCGTTTGTCGACCACCCGGGTGAGCCCGCCGGTACCGGGGAGGACGCCGAGGAGCGGGACCTCCGGCAGCGCGACGGTCGAGGAGTTGTCGTCGACCAGCAAGATCTTGTCGCAGGCGAGCGCGATCTCGTAGCCGCCGCCGGCGCACGTGCCGTTGACCGCGGCGACGTAGAGCTGCCCGGAATGCGCGGTGGCGTCTTCCATGGCGTTGCGGGTCTCGTTGGTGAACTTGCAGAAGTTCACCTTCCACTCGTGCGACGACGACGCGAGCATCCGGATGTTCGCCCCGGCGCAGAAGACGTTGTCCTTCGCGCTGGTCACGATGACCACGCGGACTTCGGGGTGCTCGAACCGCAGCCGCTGCGTCGCGTCGTACAACTCGATGTCGACGCCGAGGTCGTACGAGTTGAGCTTGAGCTCGTAACCCGGTACGAGCCCGCCGTCCGCGGCGACGTCGAGTTCGAGCCACGCGACGTCGCCGTCGGTGGACAGTTTCCAGTGCCGGTAGCCGCTGGGATGACGTTCGAACGTCACCGGTGTGGTCCGCGTCACCTGATCAATTGTCTACATTGCACTGACTACCGTCAATGTTATGTAGAAAGTTGGTCACGGAGTGCGGAAAGCGTCAGGTCGAGGAAACGAACCCAATCGGAACCCGCGCGAATGACCGACGAAAGCGCGCCGACCAGCAGATAGACGTCGGCGACGGTGCAGTCCAGCCGGACGAGTCCCGCCGCCTGATCGTGGGCGATGACCTCGGCGACCACCCTTTCGAGGCGCCCGCGGGCGGTGCCGCGCGGCTCACTCCCGGGCCGTCCGCGCGCCGAATCGATGGCCGCGGTGAGGCCCCGGTCGCGGGACAGCAGCTCGCCGACGTACCGGAAGTAGCGCTCCAGGCCGGAATCCTCGCCGAAGCAGTACTCCCGGGCGTACTCCTCGATCTCCGCGAACCGATGTTCCGCGGCCGCTTCGACCAGCGCCTGACGGTCGGGGAAATGCCGATACACGGTCCCGACGCCGACGCCGGCCGCGCGGGCGATCTCCGGCATCTGCACGTCGTCCCCGCGTTCGGCGAACAGCGCCCGCGCGGCCTCCGTCACCCGTGCTCGATTGCGCTCCGCGTCCGCTCGCGGCTTGGCTGACAACCTGTCTCCCTCCCGATTAAGTGGAAACGGAATCCGCTTCCGAATGAAGGAGAGCATAGCATGTCGAAGGACCGTTTTCTGCTGCTCGAACCCGGCGAGGCCCGGCCCGGCCGGGTAAAGCTGCCGCCCGCGTTCAGCGTCAAGGCGATGACCGAGGACACCGAGACGAGGTTCTCGTTGCTGGAGGTCACCCTGGCCATGGACATCCCGCGGCACGTGCACCACGAGGCCGACGAGTGCATCTACGTCCTCGAAGGCGAACTCGGCATCGACTTCGACGACGAGAGCCACGTCGCGACCAAGGGCACGTTCGTCCTGCTGCCACGCGGGGTGCCGCACGCTCTGCGCCGCGTCTCCGAGCCGCCCCGGGTCCTCCAGATCTCCTCCCCCGGCGGCTGGGAGCACTACCTGGAGGACCTGTTCGAGGCGGGTCCGGCCGTGTTCACCGAGGGCGCGATCGATCCGGTGAAGATCAACAAGGTCGCCGCGCCCCACCACATCACGTACGGCGGCTAGGCGGGCGTGGGCACCCGGTTGAGCTTCGCCGACGCCCAGATCACGAAGCCCCACAGAAGCAGCGCCGAGGCACCGTCGGTGAAGATCGTGACGAACCAGAACGCCGGGATCTGCGGCACCCCGGTCAGGAAGTGCCCAAGGCTCGCCAGTCCCGACAGCGAGAAGACCATCAGGAGCACGAGCGCCCGCCAGTAGCGTCCGCGCAGGTAGTCGCGGTAGCCGGCCAGGCCGATCGCGGTCAGGACGAAGTACACGATGGCGACCAGGGTCGCGGCGACACCGACCGGGATCCCCTCGATCTGCGGGTAGTCCGCCGCTCTGATCACGTTGTGCGCGTAGTGCAGCGTGGTGGACAGCAGTGTGAAGGCCAGGATCAGCCGTAACGCGGTGAGCCCTTGGTTTCGCAGAGCTTCCATGTTCGCCCCCTTGCGACTTGATAGATCGCTCTAGCGAGAGCGTAACGCATCGTGGGCGGGAGCTGAAGAGTGCTGCGGTGAGGCGTCGGCACAGGTGGTCGTGAGTGGCAAGTGGGGTTAGAACGACACTTGCCACTCACGACCCACCCGGCCGACGCGTCACCGCCGCCCCATCGGCTCTCGGAATTGTCGGTGGGGGCGCGTAGAGAAGAAGGAGTGCCCGAAGCGCCCGTGCCCCTGATCGGGGTCGAGAACCTGAAGATGCCCGAATGGGCCGCGGTCGACGAGACCGTGGCCGAGGCGGGGATGGCGAAGGCCATCCGCGCGCTCCCGTCGGCCGTGGCCATCGTGCTGCGGCTGGCCTGGCGGACGTCGCCGCGGCTGACCCTGCTCGCCGGCGTCGTCCACGTCCTTTCCGGTTGTGTCACCGCGTTCGGCCTGCTGGCGACGGCGAACGTGTTCATCGCACTGCTGGAAAGCGGGCCGACGCCGGACAGAGTGCTGGAATCGTTGCCCGCCTTGATGATCGTCGTCGGCACGTACGCGTTGCGCGCGCTGCTCGACACGGCCGTGGCCGCGGTCGAGGGCGCGCTCCGGCCGCGGATCGTGACCGCGGCGGGCGACGAGGTCACCGCCGCGATGGTCCGGGTCCGGCTGCTGGCCTTCGAGGACGCCGATTTCCGGGAGCTGGCCAGGCAGGGCGCGCGGTACGGCGTCCGCTCGATCGAGATGAGCCTGCGCTGGCTCGCGGATCTGACGTCGGCGCTGATCTCGCTGATCGCCGCGCTGGTGGCGGCGGGCCTGCTCAACCCGTGGCTCGCGCCGGTGCTGTTGCTCGCCGCGGCGGCCGACGGCTGGGCGGCGGCCAAGGTCGCGCGGCTGAACTACCGGCACTATCTCGACACAGTCGGACGGCACATCCGGAAGGGGATCGTCGAGGAAGTCGCCACGTACCGCGAATTCGCCCTCGAACGGCACGCGCTCACCCTGCAGGAACCGTTGCTCGGCGAGTACCGGCGGATCACCGAAAGCTTGATGCACGAGGAGGTCCGGCTCGCGCATCGCAGCAATCTGGTCCGGCTGACCGGTCGCGCGGCGGCCGGGGTGGGCACCGCCGTCGCGTACCTCGTGCTCGGCGTCCTGCTCTACAGCGGGCAGATGGAACTCGCCCTCGCCGGGACGGCGGCGCTCGCCATGCGGTCGGCGTCGAACTCGCTGTCCATCACGATGCACGCGGTGAACTCCCTGTACGAGGAGTCGTTCTACATCGCCTTCTTCCACAAGCTGCTCGTGGAATCCGAGAAACGCGGCCCGCTGAAGGACGGGATCGCCGCCCCGCCGGATCCGGCGGAGATCCGGCTGGACAACGTCACGTTCACCTATCCCGGCCAGGAAACCGCCGCGCTGCGCGAGGTTTCGCTGACCATCCGGCGCGGCGAGGTGGTCGCCCTCGTCGGCGAGAACGGTTCGGGCAAGACCACGCTGGGCAAACTGCTCACCGGGCTCTATCCGCCCTCGGAGGGAAAGGTGTACTGGGACGACGTCGATCTCGCGGGCGCCGACCACGAGTCGGTGCACACGAACATCGCCGTGATCGCCCAGGATCCTGCCGAATGGCCGATGACCGCGGAGCACAACGTGACCGTCGGCAGGCTCGGCCGCGAGGATCCGGACCGCGTCGCCTGGCTCGACGCGATCACCTCCTCCGGCGCCGACGAGGTGATCGAGTCCTTGCCTGCCAAAGAGAAAACGGTGCTGTCCAAGAAGTTCGACGACGGGCAGGACATCTCGGGCGGGCAGTGGCAGCGGATGGGGATCGCCCGCGGGATCTACCGCGACGCCGCCGTCCTGGTCGCCGACGAGCCGACGGCCGCGCTCGACGCGAAGGCCGAGGCGCGGGTCTTCGCCGGGCTGCGGCACGCGAGCGTCTCCGGGGCGGGCAGGCGCACGACGATCCTGGTCACCCACCGGCTGGCCAACATCCGCTCCGCGGACCGGATCCTCGTGCTGGAGAAGGGACGGCTGATCGAACAGGGCACGCACGCCGAACTCATCGAGGAAGGAGGCCTCTACCACGAGCTTTACGAGATCCAGGCTCGCGCGTATCGCGGTGAGTAGTCACACTGTCGGAATGCCCGAGACGATCGCCACGGTGAACGGCATCGAGTTGTGCCACGAGACGTTCGGCTCGCCGGACGGCAGGCCGTTGCTGATGATCATGGGCCTGGCCTCGCAGATGATCTGGTGGGACGACGAACTCTGCGAGCACCTCGCGGCCGAGGGGTTCTTCGTCATCCGCTACGACAACCGCGACGCCGGCCGGTCCAGCCGGATGACCGGGCGGGTGAACCTCCCGCTCGCGTACGCCCTGCGCACGGCGCCGTACTCCCTGGCGGACATGGCGGGCGACGCCGCCGGGCTGCTGACCCGGCTCGGCGTCGAGAGCGCGCACGTCGTGGGCGCGTCGATGGGCGGGATGGTCGCGCAGACACTGGCCATCGAGTACCCGTCGCGGGTGCGGTCGCTGACGTCGATCATGTCGACCACCGGTAACCGGTTCGTCGGGCGGCCGAGCGCCAAGGCGCTGGCGATGCTGCTTTCGGCTCCTCCGCGCGGCCGTGAGGAGTACGTCGATTCCCTGGTGCGCACGTTCCGCGTCATCGGCTCGCCGGGCTATCCCTTCGACGAGGCCCGGATGCGCGAGCGCGCGGAACGGTCCTACGACCGCGGCGTCAACCCTGGCGGGACAGCGCGGCAACTGGCGGCGATCATGTCGAGCGGGGATCGTTCCCGCGCGTTGCGGAAACTCCAGGTTCCCGCCCTCGTCGTGCACGGTTCGAAGGATCCGCTCGTGCACGTTTCCGGTGGCCGGGCGACGGCCCGGGCGCTGCGGGAGTCCACATTGGACGTCGTCCCCGGTATGGGACACGACCTCCCGCGCGCGATCTGGCCGCGGCTCACGCGCGGTCTGCTGGAGACGGCCGACCGCGCCTCGCCGCACTATCCACAAAGGACTTAAGGTCAGCAGTCGCTCGCCCGCACCCCGATCTCGGGTGTTGCGAAAGCCACTTTCGCAACGTTGAAGGTTGTGAAAGTGGCTTTCGCAACGCTTCGGGGACCTCGTAGATCACCGCCGAGCACCGGTCCGTCAAGACCCGGCGAGCGTGATCGAGCCCAGATGCGAGAAATGCGCCGCCACCCGTGAACCCGGGCGTACGTCGACGGCGTCGGTCATCCCGCCGGTGAGCACGATCCAGCCCTGTTCCAGCGCGAGCCCGCGGGCCCCGAGGGCGTTGGCCGCCAGCGCCAGCGCTTCCGCCGGATGTCCTTGCACGGCCGCCCCGGTGGCGGTGTCGACGATGGCGCCGTCGACCTCCAGCAGCGCCGCCTCCAGCGAAAGGTCCAGCGAGGACGGCTCGGCGCCCACCGGGCCGAGCGTGAAGTACGCGGAAGAACCGTTGTCCGCCACGGCGTCCGGCAGGGAGAAGCGGTAGTCCCGGTACCGGCTGTCGATGATCTCGACGCCGCCGTGGACGCGCTCGACCGCGGCCAGCGCCGTCGCCGAGGTCACGCCGGGACCCGAAAGTCGTTGTCCCATGACGAAAACCAGCTCCGGTTCGGCACGCGGATGGATCAGCGTGGGAACCGGGACACCGGCGGGAAGCACCATCGCGTCGGTCAGCCAAGCGAGCAACGGCGAGTCGATGCCCATCCGTTTCTGCTTCGCCCGCGAGGTCAAGCCCAGCTTGACGCCGATCAGCGTCTCGCCACGTTCCTGCCGGATCCGGAGCGCCTCGTCCTGGATCGCGTACGCGGTTTCGACGTCCAAAGCGGGCCACGCGTCGGTCAGCGGATCGCGTTCTTCCCCGGACAGCAGCGCTTCCGCCGCCTCACGCACATCAAGGCTCACGGCCGCTCCTCCCCGGAGAACTTCGCGGTGACACTGCCGAGCCCCGCCATCGTCGCGACGACCGTGTCGCCGGGGCTCACCGGGATCGCGCGCGTCATCGAACCCGGCAGCACGACGTGCCCCGGTTCGAGCGCGACCCCGAGCGGCCCGACCGTGTTCGCGAGCCACACCAGCGCGTTCACCGGCGAACCGAGCACCGCGCCACCGGCGCCGGTCGCCGCGATCTCACCGTTCTGGTGCAGGACGCAGCCCACCAGCCGCAGGTCGAGGTCACCGATCGCGGTCGGCCTGCTGCCGAGGACGACACCGCCCGAAGACGCGTTGTCCGCGATGGTGTCGACGATGCTGATCTTCCAGTCCTGGATACGGGAATCGACGATCTCCAGCGCCGGGACGACGAAGTCCACCGCCCGCAGCGCGTCCGCCACCGTGACACCGGGGCCGCGCAGCCGAGAGCCGAGGACGAACCCGATCTCCGGTTCGATCTTCGGCTGGAGGAAGCCGCCGATCGGGATCGGCTGGTGTTCGAGATGGAACATCGAAGCGGTCAGGTGCCCGTAGTCGGGCTGGTCGACGCCCATCTGCCGCTGCATGGCGGCGGACGCGAGGCCGACCTTGTGCCCGCGCACGCCGTCGCCGCGGTCGGCCCAATGGTGGACGAGCCGCTGCTGGATGCGGTACGCGTCCTCCAGCGTCGCGGCGGGATAGGTCTCGATCAGGGGCGCGATCGGCTTACCGGTCTCGTACGCGCTGAGCAGCGCGGCCGCGGCCTCCTGCAGCGTGCTGGCGTCCATGGGCTCCTTCCGACAGCCGAACTCTGCCCCGTCACCCGGGCCCGCACAAGACGCCCGTTCCACTGGCCGGTACGACCAGAGATTAGGCCGAAAGGGTCTCGCACGGCCCCGATCATCACCTAGCCTGCTTCCCATGTCCGATTGGACGCTCTCACGGGCGAAGACCAGGATCGACCGCCGCGAGGAGCTCGACGAGCTCACCGCGCGCATCCGGTACGAGGTCCGGGTGCACCTCAACGAACCCGCCGCGCACAACGCCTACGACGAGCTGACCGACATCTTCGCCATCGGGCACGCGGAGTGTTCGGCGCTGCTCAGGCACCGCCGTGTCCTGCCGCTGTGGGAACGGCTGCTGCTCACGCGCTACAGCCGCCGCCTCTACGGCAAGGCGATCTCGGCGACCGTCGGTGACCTCCCCGCCGACGCGGGGCCCGCGCCCGCGGCCGCGTTCGGCCCGGAGATCGCCTCCCTCACCCCGGATTCCGGTGACACCGGCGCGAAATTCGACATGCAGGGCCGCGGTCTGGTCAACGTCTTCCGGATCGCCGCCGGTCGGCACGGCGGGATCTGGCCGGACCGCCACGACGTCGCGACGACGTCCGCGCGCAGCGTCCTGACGTGTTCCGCGGTCTTCCTGCGGCGCCGCGCCTGGCACGTCGTCTGGCCGGTGTACCGGGTCCGCGGCCTCCGGCTGTGGAAGCTCTAGGAATTACCCGGGATCCGGCGCGGTTGCACCCGGTATGACCGATCGCGCCACCGAGATCCTCGCCGGATCGAAGACGATCGCCGTCGTGGGGCTGAGCCGCGATCCGGCCAAGGCCTCGCACGGGGTCGCCGCCGTGCTGCGGGAGCACGGCTTCCGGATCATCCCCGTCCATCCTTCGGCCGACGAGCTGCTGGGCGAGAAGGTCTACCGCTCGCTCACCGACATCCCGGAGCCGGTCGACCTCGTCGACGTCTTCCGCCCGGCCGCGGACACTCCGCCGATCGCCGAACAGGCCGTCGCGATCGGCGCGAAGGCGCTCTGGCTTCAACAGGGCATCGTCTCCGCCGAGTCCCGCCGGATCGCCGAAGAAGGCGGTTTGGCCTACGTCGAAAACCGCTGCACGGCGGTCGTCCGAGCGGTCGGGAACCTCTCGGTGCGTTAGAAACGGACTCCGGACAAGACCCTCGCCGCGATTTTCCGGCGGGGGTCCTTTCATATCCGTGAACAGAAAAATGACCCCTGAAGTCATACGCCGAATCGGAACCGCCGAAAGGATTGGTCCAAACCGGTGATCTTGACCGGAAGCCCCCGAGCTGGGAAAACTTGTCCGGTCGACAGTTTGTTAAGAAACCTTCCCAAGGGTCGGCGGAGCTGTTAACGTCCGAATCCGCTTAACGGAAACAGGTGCCGGTCATCGGTACCCCGGTCCAACGGAGGGCGAAGTGGGCACACCACGCGGCCTGGATTCCAGTGGCACTCTCGAGCGCGGACTCGCGGTTCTCGAGCACGTCGGCCAGAACCAGGAGATTTCCACCAACGCGATCGCCAGGCAACTGGGTCTCTCCCGGAGCGCCGCGTACCGCATCGTCGGCACCCTCAAGAATCTCGAATACCTCGAAGCCGATCGCGCCACCGGCCGCGTCCGGCTCGGCACCCGGCTGGTCGAACTCGGCGCCCGCGCGATGGCGGCGACCGATCTCCACCGCTGCGCGCCGCGCTATCTCGCGTCGCTCGCCGAGCGCAGCGGTGAGACGACGTATCTCGCGGTCCCGGACAACGACACGATGGTCTACGTCGCCACCGAACGCAGCGCCAACGCCGTCACCCTGGCCTGCCGCCTCGGCACCCGCCGTCCGCAGCACGCGACGTCGCTGGGCAAGGCGTGGCTGGCGGCATTGCCCGAACAGGACCGGGTCGAACGCATCCGCCGGATGAAGCTCGACAGCCTCACGCTCAAGACGATCAACGATCCGGCCCGGCTGCTCGACGACCTGGCCAGGACGAGCCGCCGCGGCTGGGCCGTCGACGACGTCGAGAACGAACCGGACGTGGGCTGTGTCGCCGCGGCCGTCCGCGACCACACCGGACGGCCGATCGCCGCGATCAGCATCGCGGGCCCCGCCGGACGCGTGCTCCGCCGGACCGACGAACTGGGCGCGACGGTGGCCGGGACCGCCGCCGCGCTGTCGCTGCGCCTGGGTTACGTCCGCGCGCAAAGGGGCTGAAGTGGGCTGGATCCAGGACTACCAGCCGGCGGGCGGCCTGTGGCCGTCCGCGGCGCTCGCCGCGCTCCCGATCATCGTGCTGCTGGTGGCACTGGGCGTCCTGCGCCGGTCGGCGCGTCTCTCGGCCGCGCTGGCGCTGATCACCGCGCTGCTGGTCGCGACGCTGCTGTACCGCATGCCCGCCGGGCTCGCCTTCGACTCCGCGGCCATGGGGCTGGTGTTCGGGGTGTGGTCGGTGGCCTGGATCGCGTTCCACGCCGTGTACTTCCACAACGTCACCGTCGCGACCGGACGGTTCGACAGCATCAAGGCGGTCCTCGCCGGGTTCAGCGAGGACCGCCGGCTCCAGGCGCTGCTGATCGCGTTCGGGTTCGGCGCGCTGCTGGAAGGGATCGCGGGCGGCGGCTCGCCGATCGCGATCACCGCGGCGATGATGGCCGCGCTCGGCTTCCCGCCGGTGAAGGCGGTCGTGCTGGCGCTGCTGGCGAACACCGCGCCGGTCGCGTTCGGCGGCCTCGGCAACCCGTTGATCGTGCTGGGCAGGCTGACCGCGCCGATCCTCGGCATGAAACAGGAGCAGGCGACCGATCTGTTCTCGTCGATGGTCGGTCGCCAGCTCCCGTTGCTGGCGCTGATCGTCCCCGGATTCCTGATCGTGGTCCTCGCGGGCTGGAAGCGGATGGTCGAGGTCTGGCCCGCGGTCCTGACGGCCGGGCTGTCGTTCGCGGTCATGCAGTTCGTCACCTCGAACTTCATCAGCCCGAGCCTCGTCGACGTCGTCGCCGCGCTCGCGGCCATGGCGTCGCTGTGGATCCTGACCCGGTTCTGGCAGCCGTCGACGGTTTGGCGTTTCGACGGCGAAGAACCGGTGACGGCCGGAGCGAGTCTCGGAGCGGCGAAGGCCGAACGTGGCGCGCTGTACGCGTGGGCGCCGTACGTCGTCCTGATCGCGGCGATCTTCCTTTCCCGGATCGGCACGATCTTCAAGAACCTTCCGGACTGGCTGGACCTGACGAAACTGCTGCACAAGGCCGACTGGGTGTTCGCGTGGCCGGGGTTGCACAAGGAGGTCGTCCAGCACGCGCCGATCACCCCGAAGGACACGCCGTACGCGGCGACGCTGACCGTCGACTTCCTTTACTCACCCGGAACCGTCGCCCTGATCGCGGCGGTCGTGGCGGGTTTCGCGATGGGCGCGAAACCCCGGCTGCTGCTGGCCACCTATCGCCGGACCCTGCACCAGATGCGCTGGGCGCTGGCGACGATCTTCATGATCCTCGCGATCGCGTTCGTCATGAACTACTCGGGCGCGACGCAGACCCTCGGTCTCGCGCTGGCGACCACCGGCGTGCTGTTCCCGTTGTTCTCCGCCTACATCGGCTGGCTGGGCGTCTTCCTCACCGGATCGGACGCGTCGACGAACAGTCTCTTCGGGCCGATGCAGGTGATCTCGGCGCAGCAGCTGCACGTCGACCCGATCCTCGCCGGTGCCACGAACACCTCCGGCGGGGTGATGGGCAAGATGATCTCGCCGCAGAACCTGTCCATCGGCGCCACCGCGATCGGGCAGTCCGGGCAGGAGGGCGCGCTGCTGCGGCAGACATTCCTGTGGTCGGTCGTGCTGACCGCCGTGGTCGGGGTGATCTCGCTGCTTCAGGCGACCGTGCTGAGCTTCATGATCCCGAGCCCGTGAGCCGGATGAGGCCCGCTTCGGTCGGGGAGAAACCGCAAGCGTCGAAGTAGAACGAACGCAGTCCCGGCACGAAGTCGACGTGCAGCCATTCGCAGCCCGCCGCCCGCGCGTGAGTCACGGCCAGGGAGACGACGGCCGTCGCGATGCCCCGGCGCTGATGGGTCCCGCGGGTCTTCGTGTCGAGCAGGAACGCGTGGTCCCCGCCGTCCCAGGCCACGTTCACGAAGCCGACCAGCGTCCCGGCGAAGTCGCGGGCGGTGACCCAGCCGAGGCTGTACCGCCGGATGGAATTCCACCAGCCGGGCACGGGCTGCCCGCCGTGCGAACGGACGAGATCGGACATCTCGTCGTCGGTGACCGGGTCACGCCAGCGATAGGAGAAGTCCATCATCCGGCCAGCATCCCCGAAGTGATCATTCCACGCCAATCATTGGAAGATCTCCGAGAATGTCCACAGTGGTCATCCGATCTTAACCGGCGACTGCTCTGGATGGATGAACACCTGGTTCGTTCACCGGAATGAGAACTACCGTTGTCCTCATGCCCATGACGCTGATCAAAGGAACTTTCCAGCTTGTCGGAGCCTCACCGGACGGCGATTCGGTGCGGTTCTATCCCGAAGATCCCCAGGCGACCAAGAAGGCGGGCCTGAAGGTCCGGCTCAATTCACGGGGCGGGATGCAGTTGCGGCTCGACGCCATCGACGCGCTCGAAACGCACTACCAGGCCAGGGGAACCGGCGGGATGTGGCACCAGCCCGCGGAATTCGCCGACGCCGCGGCCGCGAACCTGCTGAAGGTCCTCGGTTTCAAAACCGTCGAACGGAACGACCGGGGAACGGTCACTTCGTCGACCCCGATCAAGGTACCGGGTCACATACTGACGCGATTCGCCGACAAATACGGACGAGCGGTGGCGTTCGCCTTTCCCGGGCAACGGCCGGGCCGGTCGGCGGACCTTTC
Organism: Amycolatopsis azurea DSM 43854; assembly: GCF_001995215.1. Taxonomy (GTDB): domain Bacteria; phylum Actinomycetota; class Actinomycetes; order Mycobacteriales; family Pseudonocardiaceae; genus Amycolatopsis; species Amycolatopsis azurea. Next base: position 231,858 of record NZ_MUXN01000001.1, on the reverse strand, counting down.
GAAGGTCCATCTCGACGTCAAAACGCTGAAGAACTCGGCGAACTACCGGCAGATCGCGGACGGACTCGTCTATCCGACGTTCTATTCACTGCTTTACCCGGATCTCCGTGACGCCTTGGCGGAAGCGGCCGCCCAAGCGCGCCAGGACGGGCTCGGACTGTGGCCGGACGACGTCACGAACTCCGGTTTCAAGCTCTCGTCCCGACGGCAGCTCGCCGACGAACTGGTGATCCTGCCGAAACTGTTCCGCAGGCTCGTCGACTACCTCGCGCTCGACGAGACCGGCGGGGTCTCGCTGACCGGTTTCTCCGACTTCCTCGATTCCCGCAACGACCGCCTGTTCACCGTCCCGGACGGGCACGCCACCGAATTCGAGACCCTGGTGAGCGTGAAGCGGCAGACGGTCAGCCTGACGATCGAACCCGAGCGGATCGTCTTCATCGAGGCCTGAACCGGGCCCGTGTGGGCAAAAAGACCGTACCTCCCTCCCCTTCGGCCGTGCTCATCTGAAAGGTGGGAGAGGGAGCCGATGCAAGGACACGGTTCGCGGCGGTCGGAGGAGGCCGGCGGGCGGATGGAGACTGGTTCGAAGATCGTCGACGCCGTCCGCGTCTTGGTCGTGCGCTACTGCCGGGCGCGGATCGGACGGCGCTCGGGCAGCTACGACGCCGCCGACGCGGTCGCGAAGAACAGTTGCCGGGAGATCATCGCGGGCGCCGCCCGGGCGCCCGCGCTGCTCACGCTCGCCTACGACGTGACGCACGGCCTGGTCGACGACTTCCACCGGACCGCCGCCGAACTGCCGAACCCGCTTTCGGGGCTGCCGGGGCAGCAGCGCGAGATCATGGTGCTGCGGTCGCTCGTCGGGCTTTCCGCCGAGGACACCGCGATCGCGCTCGGCTGCTCCGTGCAGGCCGTCCGGCTGGGGCAGCACCGCGCCCTGACCGCCCTGCGCCCGGCCCCCGCCTGACGCGTTTCGTCCTCTGAATGCGGTGGTTCGCGCTACGAACTACCGCATTCAGAGGACGAAACGCGGGAGGTCAGGGGGTGCACTCCGCCGCGCGGTTCAGCAGCAGGGTGCGCTCCCGGTCGTTCCCGGTCATCTCCGCCGCGCGCTCGAACTCGGCGCGGGCCTCGTCGAGGCGGCCGAGCTTCGCCAGGAAGTCGCCTCGCACGCTCGGCAGCAGGTGATACGCCTTCAGCGCGGGCTCCGACGTCAGCTTGTCGACGACCTCCAGCCCCGCCTCCGGCCCGACGGCCATCGACAGCGCCACCGCGCGGTTCAGTTCGATCACCGGCGACGGGTTCAGCTTCCCGAGCCCTTCGTACAGGACGGCGATGCGTCCCCAGTCGGTCTCCTCGCCCGTCCGCGCCCGCGCGTGGCAGGCGGCGATCGCGGCCTGTGCCGCGTACACCCCGAAGGCCCCGCCGGTGAGCGACTCGGCGAGTTCCAGTGCGGCGAGGCCGCGGCCGATCAGGAGCCGGTTCCATTTGGTCCGGTCCTGGTCCATCAGCAGCACGGGTTCGCCGTTCGGCCCGACGCGCGCGGCGGACCGCGAGGCCTGGATCTCCATCAGCGCGACGAGCCCGTGCACCTCGGGTTCCTTCGGCATGAGCCCGGCCAGGATCCGGCCGAGCCGCAGCGCCTCCTCGCACAACGCCGGCCGCATCCAGTCCTCGCCCGCTGTCGCCGAATACCCCTCGTTGAAGATCAGGTAGATGACTTCGAGCACCGACGAGAGGCGCGCGACCCGGTCCTCGCCCTCAGGCACCTCGAACGGCACCTTGGCGTCGCCGAGCGTCTTCTTCGCCCGGACGATCCGCTGCGCGATGGCGGTTTCCTTGGCGAGGAACGCCCGCGCGATCTCGTGGGTCTGCAGCCCGCCGATCATCTTCAGCGTCAGCGCCACCCTGGCCTCGGTCGAAAGCACCGGGTGGCAGGCGGTGAACACCAGCCTCAGCAGATCGTCCTCGATGTGGTCGTCGAGGCCCGCGGTGAAGTCGGGCTCCTCCTCGGTCTCCTGCTCGCGGCCGATCTCGCCGAGCTTCTTCTCGTACCGCTCGTTGCGCCGGAAGGTGTCGACGGCCCGGCGTTTGGCCGTGGTCATGAGCCAGGCTCCCGGATTCCTCGGGACGCCCGACTCAGGCCACTGTTCGAGCGCGGCGACCAGCGCGTCCTGCGCCAGCTCCTCCGCGAGTCCGACGTCGCGCGTCATCCGCGCGAGGCCGGCGATGAGGCGGGCCGATTCGATCCGCCACACCGCGTCGATCGCCGAACGAGGGTCTGCTGTAGCCGTCACGCCGACCAATCAACCTCGTCGGCGCGACGACCGCAACCACTAGTTGGCCTCGGCCTGTTCCCGCAGCTTCTTCTCGTGCTCGACGATCTCCGGGGTGGCGTTGTCGAAGTCCTCCATCTCGGCGATCTGGCGGATCTCGATCTCCCCCTCGCGGAACGGCGCGCGCTTCATCCACTCGACGACCTCAGCCCGGTCCTTGACCTGCAGGATCCAGAAACCCGCGATGAGTTCCTTGCTCTCGGCGAAGGGACCGTCGACGACCCTGGCCTCGGTGTCGCCGGAGTACTGGATACGGAAGCCCTGGGCGCTCGGGAGCAGACCTTCACCCGCGAGCATGACGCCGGCCTTCACCAGTTCCTCGTTGAACTTCCCCATCTCCTGGAGGTCCTCGGCGCTCGGCTGCGCGCCGGCCACGTCGGTCTTCTCATCGCTCTTGACGATCACCATGAACCGCATCTGAAGTCTCCGTTCCCGGCGGGGCTCGTCCCTGCCACATCTACGCGTCGAACGGGCTCCCCCGGTTTCGACACGCTCCCAGAAGTTTTTTCCGCGAATATTCGAGCAGCCGGAAAACCCCAGGTCAACCACCCGTGGAAGAATCCTGAGCCGTGTCCGCTCTCCCCGAAACCCTCCGCTCAGCCCTCGACGAGGAGCTGGGCAGGTATCCGCAGAACAGGCTGACCCAGTCCGTCGAGCGGCTCAGCACGCGCTACCGCGAAAACTCCCCCGCGAGCGCGCCCATCCTCGCCTCCGAGGCCGACATCGCGGCGTACGCGGGCTACCGGATGCCTGCCACCTACGCGGCCGTACACGCCGTTCTCGCCGAAGCCGCTCTCCGTACCCCCGGGTTCGCTCCGCGCACGCAGATCGACATCGGCGGCGGGACCGGGGCCGCGATCTGGGCGGCGGCCGGCGTCTGGCCGTCGCTGGAGGAGAGCACCGTCGTCGAGCAGGTCCCGGGCGCGATCGAGCTGGGACGGCGGCTCGCGGGCAGCGCCGCCGAGCGGGCGGTCCGGACCTCGACCTGGCGGCGCGGCCTGATCGACCCGGCCGCCCCGGCGCCGGACGCCGATCTGGTGACCCTCTCCTATGTCCTGGGAGAGTTGCCCGAGGCCCGCCGGGCCGACGTCGTCCACTGGCTGTCGGCGAAGGCCGGGATGCTGGTGCTGATCGAGCCCGGCACACCCGCCGGCTACGAACGGATCGTCGAAGCGCGGGACCGGCTCGTCGAGCTCGGCCTCTCCCTGGTCGCGCCCTGTCCGCACGAAGGCGCCTGCCCGATCCCTCGCGGCAAGGACTGGTGTCACTTCTCCGCGCGGCTCCCGCGTACGGGCCTGCACCGCCAGCTCAAGTCCGGGACGCTCGGCTTCGAGGACGAGAAGTTCTCCTACGTCGTCGCCTCGCGCACGGTGCCGGAACGGGCCGGGAGCCGGATCCTGCGGCATCCGGCCAAACGCAAGGGCATGGTCAGCCTGTCCCTGTGCGCCGGCTCCGGGCTCACCGAAGCGATCGTCACCAAACGGCATGGCACGGCCTACCGCGACGCCCGCGACGCCGAATGGGGCGACGCCTGGCCCGCTCAGTCCACAGTGGACTGACGGGCCCGCCGCGCCAGATTGCCGATGACGGTGAGCAACGCGCCGAGCGCCGGATTGTCGTTGCCCCGCCGCCACATCAGTTCGAGTTCCACCGGACGGCTCTCGACCCCGTCCACCGGACGGAGCACGACACCCTCGAACCGCAGCGCGGCGGCCGCGGCGGGCACCAGCGCGACCCCGAGGTCCGCCTTGACCAGCGCGAGAACGGTATGCGCCTGACTGGCGTACTGCGTGTAGTCCGGCAGCACCCGGGCCGTCCGGAAGACCGCGACCAGCACATCGTGGAAATACCGGCACTCCGACGGCGAGTACATGATGAACCGCTCGCCGTCGAAGTCGCGGACGTCGGGATTCTTCTTGCGCCGTGCCAAAGGATGCGCCGACGGCAACGCCGCCAGGAGCGGTTCCCGCCACAGCGGCAGGGTCACGATGTCGCCACCGGTCACCGGCGGCCGGACCATGCCGAGGTCGACCCCGCCGGCCAGCAGCTCCTCCACCTGCGCCGCGGTCACCATTTCCCGCAGCACCAGATCGATGCCGGGCACTTCGGCGTTCGCCGCGGCGAGGACGCGTTCGAGGTAGGAATACGCCGCCGTGGCGGTGAACCCGAGCGTGACCGCGCCGACCTCACCCTTCTTCGCCCTTCGGACATACAGCGTCGCCTCTTGCGACGAACGCAGTATTTTCCTTGCCTCGGCGAGAAAAACCCGCCCGGCGGGAGTCAGCCTGACCGTGCGGTGCGTACGGTCGAAAAGCTCGACGCCCAGTTCGCGCTCCAGCAACTGGATCCGCCTGCTCAACGGCGGCTGGGTCATCGAGAGCCGCTCCGCCGCCCGGCCGTAGTGCAGTTCCTCGGCCACCGCGACGAAACTCACCAGCTGTTCCAGGGAGAACACCCACCCAGTTTTGGGTATCGCCGGAGGGCGGACAAGCGCCGAAGCGGTATCGTTCAGCGCGGGATTTCCACTGTGCGGTCTATGATCCCGGTCGCGACGACGAGGATCCTGAGGTTGTTGCTCCGCGCGTGGGCGCGCAGTACGCCGAACGCTTCGTCCACCGAAATCCGGAGACGTTCGGCGAGCACACCCTTCGCCTGCTCGATGACCACCCTGCTGTTCAACGCGGTCTGCAGCTGCGCGGTGATTGTTTCCTGCCGCTGCAACAGACGGTTGTGCAGGATGCCGATCGTGGCGACGTCCGCGAGCGCCTGCCCCAGGCGCACCCCGTCGTCGTCGAGCAGGGCGGGCCGGCTGCCGAACAGGTTCAGCGCGCCGATCACCTCCTCCCGCAGCCGCATCGGCAAGGCGTAGACGGAACGGAATCCCGCGTCCTCCGCCTCTCGCGTGAACTTCGGCCATCTTCCGCGCGCACGCACCAGATCCGGGCAGACCACCGGTTCGACATTCCGGTAGCAGTCCAGGCAGGGTCCCTCGGAGTTCTGCAACTGGAACAACTCGAGCAGCCGGGTCGGTTCGTCGGACGCGGCCGCCATGGTGAGCGTGCCGCGCGCGTCGGCGAGCAACAGCCCGGCGGTGCAGACGCCGAGCAGTTCGACACACCGGAGCACGAGCTGGTCGAGGAACTCGATGAGATCGAAATCGTCCACAAGAGTGTCCGCCAGCTGTACGAAGGTTTCCCGCAAGCCGGTCGCCGGATCGGTCATCGTTCTTGGATCTCCTTCGGCACACGTCCCGTCAAGCGTCGGGCCGGAACGTTAACCGGCGTAGCACCACGTCTCTCGCGACCTCGTTGAGCTTCCGATCGCTGGCGTAGGCGTGGGCACGCAGACGGGCGAACGCTTCCGGAAGCCCGACGTCGAGCTGAACCGACACGATGCCCGTCGCCTGATGGACCTGGGCACGGTGCTCGGTGAATTCGAGATCGATCAGTTCGGCCAGCCCAGGCCTCCCGGTGTCGGCGACGGCGAGCGCGATCGCGGTTTCGGCGCAGACGAGCGCTTCCGCCTGGCCCTCCTTGGAAGGGAATCCGGCGAGCTCGCGATAGCAGTCGACAACGCCCATTTTGATCGCACCGGCCTGAATCGGCACCGCGATGATCGATTTCACGCCTCGGTCGATCGCCTCTGGCGTGAACATCGGCCAGCGAAGTGTCGCCTCCGAACTGGTCACATCGGTAACGACGACGAGCATACCGCCGTGAAGCACCTCCAACGCAGGTCCTTCGCCGAAAGTGAATTGCAGATCCTCCAATTCCCGGCTGCGTTCGTCGGTGGCGAAGACCGGCTCGACGTCACCGCCGTGCGTGGCCAGCGTGAGCCCGGCACCGGCGGCTTCGAGCACGTCACCGCAAACGACACAGACATGTTCGACGGTCACCACCGAATCGGTTTCCGACGCGACGGAACGCAGTTTTTCCCAGATACGTGCTATGCGATCGAGCCGCTGTGGCCTCATGGTGTGCCTTCCGGCTTTGTCCGGCATCGGACGAGCCCGCCGGGGCCAGGGCGAACAGCGCGGCCAGCTCGGCCGGGCCGTCGTTCATTGTCGCACGCTCGCGCCCCTTCGCCATGACCACAACGACTTCTTTGGCACCAATGCGGTAGCCCGAAAAGCGGAGCGGTGATCGTCGGAACGGCTCACCCGATCGCCGATCGGCCGTTCAGCCGGTTCCCGGTCCCCGTTCCGCGCCTAGGGTGGAACCCGCGACCGCTCGCTCTGGCCCTCGGTGACGGCGCTCGTCGGCGAACTCTGGAGGGGCCATGTGCGTTCGCATTCTCGAGACCCGGGCCAAGCGGGAGAATCCTTTACTCCGGCTGCTGGTCCGTATTCAGCTGAAAGCGTCCTGGCGCTGAGCGCAGGCGCGCAGCCTGCTGATAGCCCGGTGTTTGGTCACCCGCACGCGTGACGACGTGGTCCCGAGCGCCGCCGCGGTCTCGTTCGACGTCAGTTCGCCGATCACCCGCATTCCCAGCACTTCCCGGTGGGACACCGGCAACATCCGCATCAGCCTGCCGAGCCGGACCCCGAGATCGGTCCGCAGCGCGCGCTGCTCCGGTTCTTCCGCGGCCACCGCGGGGCGCTCGGGGAGTTCACCGGTCAGCACCTGCTTGTTCCGCGCCGCCTTCCGGTAGACGTCGGCGACCTTGTTCGCCGCGATCGCGCGCATGAGGAACAGGAAGGACCCGCCGCGCAGGCCGTAACCGGGGACCGCGACGAAGACCGCGAGGCAGATCTCCTGCGCGACGTCCGCCGGTTCGAGATAGGTGAGGTCACGGCCGCCGAGGCGGGCTTCGGCGTACTGCCGCGCCCACGGCACGAGGGCGGCCATGAGGTCGTCCATGCCGTGCGGCGCGCCGTCGGCCGCCGCCATGGCCAAGTCGTCCCAGCAGGCAGGGGAAATCCACGTCTCACCACCGCCGGTTCTTCGCACCGGAAACCCGTCGCCGTCCATGCCCCGCTCCCCACGGATGAAAAAACCCGGCCGCCGGGGTCCAGGACGGAACGCGGACAACGGTAGTCGAGAAATCCGGCCACCTCAATCACGAAGGTCCGTCACGAAGTGTCCATACGGGCAAGAAATCGGACAGATTCCCACCAGTGGTCTGGACACGTTGTCGGCCGGGACGTAACTTCCCGTGCTGAGACCCCTCGCCAAGGTCACGTCCAGGCCGGGAACGCGCCCCCGGCCGACATCCGCAAGCATCGCCGCGGCGCGTTCGCGTTCCGCGGCGGGATTCCGCCGAGGAGACAACTGTGCGCATCCGTAGGAAAGTCCGGCGCGTTTTGACCGCGTTGGCGGTCACCCTCCCCCTGGTCACCGGGGTTTCGGCGCTTTCGGCGCCCACCGCCGTCGCCGCCGGCCCCGATCCGCTGCCGCTGACCGTCACCAACAATTCGGGCCGCTCGGACGCGGTCCACCTCTACGTGCTGGGCACGAACCTCAACACCGGCAAGCTCGGCTACGTCAACGCAGGCGGTGCCTTCACCGCGTGGCCGCCGGGCGCGAACCCGCCGAGCCCCGCGCCCGACGTCTCGATCGCGGGCCCCGGCAACGGTGGTTCGACCACGCTGAAGATCCCGCGGATGCTTTCGGGCCGCGTCTACATGTCGTTCGGGCAGAAGATCAAGTTCTTCCTGACCCCGGACGGCCTGGTGCAGCCGGCGCCGTGGGCCGACGGCGACCCGAACCGGAACATCCTGTTCGACTGGAGCGAATTCACCTACGACAACGGCGGGCTGTTCATCAACAGCTCTCAGGTGGACATGTTCAGCGTGCCGCACGCCGTCGGGCTGACCAACGGCGCCGGTGCGAACAAGGAAGCGGGACGCCTCAAGCCGGGCGGCCGGGCGAACATCTTCAACGGTGTCAAGGGACAGTCCGGGTTCTCGAACCTGGTGTACAACGACCTGCGGGTCCTCGCGCCGGGCAAGGGGCTCGACACCGGCAAGTTCAGCGGGAGCTACCTCGACGGCTACGTCACGAGCGCCTGGAACACCTACAAGTCGACGCCGTTGACCGTGGTCCCGTTCGAGGCCGAACCCGGCAAGAAGTTCACCGGCAAGACCGGCGGGGACGACGTCATGCGGTTCACGAACACGTCGGGCGCCGAGGTGGCGTCGTTCAGCAAGCCGAGCACCCGCGACGTCTTCAACTGCGATGGGCGGCTTCAGGCACCGAACGACCAGGTCGTCGGCCCGATCGCGCGGACGCTGTGCGCGGCGCTGCACCGGTCGACCCTCGGCACCCTCCACACGCAGCCGACCTACGACGCGGGCCCGTTCTACAAGCAGCCGGTGACCGACCACTACTCGCGGATCGTGCACGAGCAGATGGTCGACGGGAAGGCGTACGGCTTCGCGTTCGACGACGTCGGGCACTTCGAGTCGCTGGTGCACGATGGCGACCCGAAGACCGCGAAGATCACCCTGACGGCTTTCTAGGCCGCTGCTCAGCGCGCCCCGCTCCCGATCCGCCACGCCGACATCCCGAGCCCACTCGGCTCCAGGGAGAACGACGGCGGCTCGGGAGTGCGGGCGCGCTCCAGTTCCTCCGGCGTGTATCGCGCGCACTTCCGGTGCCATTCCAGGATTCCGGCCATCCAGTCCTTCAGGTGATCCGCGTACCTCGTGACGACCGCGCGGACCTCGTCGTCGAGCCCGAGGTCGTCGCACATCCGCGGCAGGTCCTCGTCGGCGAGTTGCTCGAACTGGTCCATCCGCGCGTTCATCAGCCGGGCGGTGATGTCGCGGGCCTCGATCCGGTCCACGGCGAGGAACCGCTCGGCGACGTGGACGAGGTTGTGCGTCTCGCCCTCGTACTCGATCTCCTTTTGGTAGGAGAACAGGTCGTTGGCGAAGGCCGCGCAGTCCTGGGCGGCGGTGTCGAGCTCGAACAGCACACGGTTCTGGAACAGCTCCGGCGGCACGACATCGCCGAGTTCCAGGAGGGCGAGGCTCTTCGTCAGGTCCGACCCGAACGTCCGCCGTCGCATCTCCACGTAGTCGACCGGGTCGGGGACACGGTTCTGCGCCCGGTTCGCCACCTCCCAGACCCAGCTCGCGGTCATGCTCTCGATCGCCCGCCGGAGCCCGGCCCGCGCGTACGGGGTCAGCGGTCCGGCGGTGCGGTTCCACAGGTCCACGAGCCCCCGCTCGATCGGACCGGCGGGCTCGGGCACCGGCTCGCCGTCGAGCGGCATGAAGAGGGAAAGGCGGTCATTGCACAGCTTCGCGGCCACTGGGTCGCGCTTCGTCCCGAACACCAGCGGGAAATAGTCGTCGGCGTAGGTGCCCCAGGTGAGCCAATCGGTCGACAGTTTCAACCGCTCGAAGTCCGCGTCCGCGTCGATCATCGCGGCGCAGTACGCCAGGTCGATGCCGCGGAACAGGCGTTCGTCCCAGATCCCCTCCTCGAACATCCCCCTTTCCCGCGCCCATCCCGGCGCGTACTCGCGGGCGGCGGCGAGGTGCGGACTGGTGCGAACGGGGTAGGGCATCCGGAATTCCGGCAGCGGCAGCGGTCCCACCTTCGCGAACGGCGCGGGCGCCTGCTGCCGGATCCGCTGGACCAGCCCCAGCCGGTTCGGGGAAAGCCGCGGCGACTCGGTGCCCTCTTTCATGTACCGGCTCGACCGCCGGTGCCATTCGTGACCGCCGGACTGCCAGTCCTGCAGGCCCTTGACGTACAGGCCGACCGCGACCTGCTCGGACAGCGAGACGTCGTACTCGGCCAGCAACGCGGGCACCTCGACGAGCGCGGTGTTCTCGAACTGCTGCAACCGCGACGTCAGCAGGTCGTTGGTGAGCTCGGCGGCGTCCTGCGTCGAACGGTCGAGGAACTTCTCGAAGACGAGGACGGCGTTGGAGTTCTCGCCTTCCTCACGTACTTCACGTTGGTAGGAAAAGAGATCGTTGCGCAGGTGGACGGCGTCGGCGAAGGTGTCGCGCAGCACCTCCATCGGCCTGGTCGCCGCGATCCTGTCCGGCACTTCGGCGCCGACGGCGTACTCGATCAGGTTCGCCGACCACGGTGCCCCGCCGACGCGACGGCGCATCTGGATGTACTCGATGGGGTTCGCGATCCGGCCGCGGTCGATGTTGTCCAGTTCCCAGAGCGATTCGACCATCAGATTGTGCGTGCTGGTGACGAAACGCCGTCGCCAGGCTTCCGACATCGAAGGAATGGTGCGCGCCCAAAGGTCCTTGAGCCCGGCTTCGGCGGGATTCCCCGGTTCCGGCGACGTTTCCCCGGGCCCGGTCATGAACAGTTCCAGCCGGTCCAGATAAGCCTTCGCGCCCTCGGTGTTCCGCGTGTATTTGAATTGCGCCAGGAAATCGTCGTCGAAGAAGAACACCCACACGTACCAATCCGTGACCAGATCGAGGGACGGCCTGTCACAGTCCGGATGGGTGTGCGCGCAGAGCAGCGCGTAATCCATTTTCGCCAGCGCCTGCTCGGTCCAGACGACGTCACCGGACGGAGCCGGCGAATCGAGCATGCCCATCTTCCTCGCCCAAGCCATACTGTGCGCCCGCGCCGCTTCGAGGTGCGGATTCATCCTGGCCGGATGCGGCACGTAGAACTCGGGCAAGATGAAAGCCTGCATCTGCGATTGCCTCCCGGGCCGGCGTCGGATACGTCTCGACGTTTCCAGCCCGCCGCCGCGCGGGGCTACGGCCACCCGAGCGATTCGGTGTGCCAAAGGGTGAATCAGTCCCAGAGCGACGCCGGGTCGACATACGGTGCGAGCAATGCGGTCAATACCTCGTCACCGTTTCCGTTCAATTCGTCCTCGGCGATGCGCCGCGCGACGCCGACCAGGAAATCGGCGACCTGCACCCGCGGATCCGTTCGCGAATCCACGAATTTCAGCCCGGCCAGCCCCGGGCTCGATTCGATCCGGGCGAGCCGTTCTCCCTTGAGCGACGGTTGTTCGTCGTGGACGAGGAAGACCTGCTCCCCGCCCGCGCTCCAGTACGCGACGGCGCGGAGGATCGCGGGCACGAGCGGATCGAGGACCTTGGCCTCGCGCACCTCGGCGACCCTCGCCCGCAGCTCCGCAGTGTCCCCGGCGATCGTGTCCGCGGCCATCGCGAAGAACGACCCCGCCGCCGGATCCCGGCGATTGCGGGTCCGCAACACGTCGTTGAACGCGGCCAGGGTCGCGTCGTCCGGCCGGGCCTCCGGACCGAGGAGCGCGCGGAGCTCGTTCGCCAGCAGCAGTTTCTTGTCCACGAGGTGTACGTGCGCACGACCGTGGACCGGACCGCGCGGGCCGAGGAACCATTCGAGGACCCGGCGGTGTTTCGTGCGGAGCAGATGGTTCGCCTTGTACTCGACCGCCGGCGAGCGGATCCTGCGCCGCAGTTCCGTCAGGCAGCCCGCGGCCTCTTCGACGCTCAGCCGGACCCCCGCGTGCGCGAAGACGTCCGTCTGCCCGCCGATCAGTTTCTCGCCCTCGGACCCGGACTCGTCACAGGCGATCTCCAGGGGCACATGGGAGATCGTGCCCGATCAAGGCGGCGCGGTCGACCTGGTTACGCGGGTTCGGACAGCGGCTCGCCGGTCTCGAGCAGCGTCTTGAGGCTCGACAGGATCGACGGCCAGCCGCCCTTGACCATCTCCAGCGCCGTGCTGCCCTCGTCGAAACCGTCGTGGACCACGGTGAGCTTCACCGTGTCGCCGACGGGTTCGAGGTCGAACGTCACCTTCGACCGCGACTCGGCCTGGAGCTTCGCCGACACGTCGTCGTCGAGCCCGACCGACTTGCCGAACTCCGGGGTGAAGGTGTGCCACGTGTAGGACAGCCGCCGGTACGGGTCGGATTCGAGCACGACCTGCTCGGCGTCCTCCAGCCGCACGCCGAGCTGGTCCCAGGCCATCGTCGACCCGGGCTTCCAGTCCGAAGTGAACTCGCAGCCCCAGTACCGCTTGGTGAAGACCGGATCGGTCAACGCCTTCCAGAGCCGCTCGGGCGTCGTCCTGATGTAGCTGGTGTAGACGAATTCGTTGGTACCCATGGGTTCCTGCTCCAATGCGTGCTTGAGATCGGCGAGCGCGTCGACCCGGCCCTGGTGGTACCGGTCGATCCAGCGCTCGGCGATCGCGTTGATCGGCTCCGCGTTCACGTAGTGCAACTTCTCGCGGCCACGCCACACCGTGGTCACCAGATTGGCGGCCTCCAGCACGGCCAGATGCTTGCTGACCGACTGCCGCGCCATTTCCAGCCCCGCACACAGCTCGCGCAGGGTCTGCCCGTTGCGGGCGTTCAGGTCGTCGAGCAACCTGCGGCGGCTGGCGTCGGCCAGCGCCTTGAACACCTCGTCCATGTCGCTCTCCCCGATATGCAGCCTCTTGGCTGCCTTTGTAGATTAGGCAGCCCGATGGCTGCATGTCAAGTTCAGCGCAGGACGACGTCCAGCAACTCACCCAGTTGATCGACCTGAGCGGCCGACAACGACCCGAACGAGGCCTCGACGACACCGTCGACAAGGCTCTGACCAGCGGCCCGCAGCCGCTCGCCTTCGCCGGTGAGCCGGTGGCGCACGGCCCGCCCCGGCCCCGGAACGCGTTCGATCAGCCCGCGGTCGACCATCCGCGAGGCCAGCGACCCGAAGGACTGGTCGGTCTGGAAGGTCAGCATCGCGAGGTCGTGCAGCGACGCCTCCGGCACACGATGCAGATGCCGCAACGTGTCCCACTGCACCAACGAGATCCCCAGCGGTGTCAGCGCCTGGGTCAGAGCGCGGTGGTGGCGATGTTGCAGGCGCTTCACGGCCAGGGCGACGTCGGCGGGGCGGTGACTCATGTCCGGCAGCCTACCTCCCCAAGACAGCTTGCTTACCTAAGGATACTTATCTAAGGTTCCTTAGATAGATGCGACGAGAGAAGGTCCCGATGCCTCACACCCTGCGAGTCGGCCCGGCCGAAATCACGTTCCAAGACCGCGGCGGCGCCCGCCCGTTCCTGCTCCTGCACGGCGGAGGCGGCGTCGCGACGATGACCGGCTTCGCCGACCTGCTCGCCGAACGCACGTCCTCCCGAGTGCTGCTGCCCACCCACCCCGGCTTCGGCGGCACACCGAAAGCCGTCGAACTCACCGATGTCCGCGCCTTGGCCGAGACCTACGTCGCGATGCTGGACCAGCTCGACCTCGTGGATGTCACCGTGCTCGGCAACTCCTTCGGCGGCTGGCTCGCCGCCGAAATCGCCCTGCTGGGCAGCCCTCGCGTCAGCGGCGCGGTGATCGTGAACGGAATCGGCGTCGTCGTGCCGAACCACCCGCTGACCGATGTCAGCCGCCTTTCCCGCGCCGAACTCCTGGCGCACTCGTATCACGACCCGAGCAAGGCCCCCGTGCCGCCGGCGGGCGCCACCGGCCCGAGCCCGGACATCCGCGCGCTGATCGGGTACACCGGTCCGGCCATGGAGGACCCGACGTTGCCCGATCGGCTGAACGGCCTCGATCTGCCCGTCCACGTCGTCTGGGGCGAGAGCGACCACGTCGCCGATCTGGAGTACGGCAAGGCCTTTGCCGCGGCCATCCCGGCGTCGACGTTCACCGCGCTTCCCCGGAGCGGCCGCCTGCCGCAGCTCGAAACGCCCGAGGAGCTACTCAGCACTTTGCTCGACGTCGGCGTTCGTTGATCTCCGGCCGGATATGACACGGCCTTGAAGTAATCCATTGCCAGGCCTTTCGTTGTTCCCTTTGAAGCAAGTCCACTCCATATCGGCGATTGCCCCGCGACCGGTCCTCGGGGACCATGTCAGTGTCGACCGTGGCCGAGGGGACGGGATCCGCGATGGATGGACCGGGTTTTCACGTCGATGTCGGCAAGCTCGAGGAGGCCGCGTCCGGAATCACGAAAAGTGTGGACGATCAGTCGAATTTCGAGCTGCGTGACTTATGCGGAGATTCGGCACAGTACGGACATAACGGCATACATGACGCGTTGATGAATTTCTGCGTCCGCTGGAGTGACGGCCTTGACACACTGACCGATGACGCCGATTCAATCGGCGAGGTACTGACCAAAGCGGTCGCCGCGTACCGGGCTGTCGATGAAGCCGCGGCCAAGACCCTCACCAGCGATCCGGCTGAGCACGTGGTCGAGGATGACTGAACTCGGGGAGAGCTCCGACCCTACGGCACTGATTCCGGGGAAACCCGAGGCGATCCACGAAAATGCCCGGGTATTGAAGAGCCGCGGTGATTCGGCCGCCGCGGCGGCCGAGGGGTTGCGCGCCATCGACACAGGGGCTTGGGAAGGCCCTGCCGGCCAGGCCTTCCACGAGAAGTTCAGCTACGAGCCGAACAAATGGTTCGATGCTGCCGATGCGCTGCACCGGGCGAATGAGCTTGTCGTCGGCTTCGCCGGCACCCTGCAATGGGCCCAGGGGCAGGCCCGTGAGGCGATCGCGGCATGGGACAGGGCACAGCAGGTCAGTCAACGAGCGAAGGCCGAGCATGAGGCAGCCGCGAAGGCCGCGGCGGAGAACCAGCAGCCGATACCGCCCTTCTCCGACCCTGGCGAGGCAGGTCGCCAAGCGGCTCGTGACATCCTGAACGCCGCGCGAGCCCAGCTCGATAGCGCGGGCACCAGTGTGAGCGGCTTTCTCAACGGGGAAGCCGAGGGTGCGCCGCAATCGTCGAGCTGGCTGGACGATGCGGGCAACTTTCTCGCGGACATGGGCGGGCACGCGGTGAACGCCTTGGCTTCGTTCGGGAACGCGATGCTGAACAACCCGGCTGACGTGGCGCTCGCCGCCGCGGGCGCGGGCCTGACCTACATCAGCGCGGCAGGCGAAGGCCTGGGCATCGCCTTGGACGCGACGGGCATCGGCGCTGTCGCCGGCGTACCGTTGAATGCCGTTTCGGCCGCAGGCATGGCCGTGGGCGGCACCATGGTCGTCGGCGCGGTGGGTGACCTTGCCAAGCACGCCATGACGGATGACAAAGCCACCCCGGTGAAGGCGAGGACGAGCCCGTCCAAGCCCACCAAAACCGATCGCATGAAAGAACACCTCACAGAGAAGGACCTCGATGGCGCCAAACGGGAGTTGAACGGCGAGGTCGTGGCCCGGAAATCCAGTGGCCAGCCGTGGGACCACGTCGACGAAGTGAGCAACGCTCAAAAGGGCTTGGTGAACCAGATCAATCGTCTCAAACGCCAACTCGGCGACTCACGACTCAGCGCCGAAGATCGCCCTGGCATTGAAGCCGAGTTGTCCGAAGCCAGTAAAATCCTTGACTACACTGTTCAGCGTGTCGGCCGGCTATGGGACCGGTAAGACGTGGCCGGACGACGACCAAAGAGAGAGAACCTGTGCCCACCCCGAGTTCACCGGAAGCATCGTCGCTGGAGCAGATCGAAAACAGCTACTGGGGCGATGCTCCCGCCGACGCGACTCGCCTTGTCGCGACCGCACACGAGCTCAGGCGCAAGCCTGTCGGCACGCTGGACGTCGAAGACTTGCGTTTGCTGTTGGGTCAACAGGAAGGCGTCGAAGTACTCACCCCCTTGGCACTGACCAAGCTCGAAGCCGATCCTCTGGCGGAGGGCGACTACTACCCTGGCGACTTGTTCGAGGCAGTCCTCAAGAACCCGGCCCAGTACTGGCTCGACCATCCGGACCAGCGCGCGCGGGTGGCGCGAATCATCGAGGGCATCAAAACGCTGGGAAACCTCGAAGATCACGATGCGCCGCATGATTCCATCTGGAAGACGATCAATCGTTTCTTGTCTGCCACCGAGTGACGAGGTCAAGCGGCGCCGCCGAACGATGAACTGGTTCGAGTAAGGGAGGTCACGCAGTCCTCCGCGATGCGGCCCGACGAGGCCGAACTGGGCGACCAGGTCGGACCCATTTGAAAGTGATTGGAAGCGCACGCATCGAGCAGCATCCGTGGGACAAGCCCGAAGTGACTGCCGTCGAGCTGGTCCGCGGCTCGGCCGCCTACCTGGCGTGGGCGGGGGAGTCGACCCGGCCCCGCTAGACCTTCCGCTGGACTCCCGTGCCCGTGGGCGGTCTTCGATACCGCTGCGGTTTGGTCCTCGTTGTTCGCTGTCACCTTTCCGGCGGCTCCCTCGTCGAAGTGGTGACACGATCACAGAAGGAGCTTCACATGCCGATCCCCCTGCGCATCGCGATCGCCGTGCAGACCGTCGCCGTCTTCCTCACCCCGATCACCGCCGGTCTCCTGCTGACCGTGCCGAACGGCCACACACTGCACAGCGCCACGGCCTACACGCTGTTCGTCGTGGCGATGCTGCACGTGGTCACCGCGATCCTCGTGTGGCGACCGGGCGGCGCCTCACCCAAGCCGATCCTGCCCGCCGTCGTCTTCCTCGGACTCACGCTGGCGCAGGTATTTCTCGGCATCGCGCACGTGTCGGCGGTCCACGTTCCGCTCGGCGTCCTGCTGTTCGGCTTCAGCCTCTTGCAGCTGAGCCGAATTCGCCCGGCTCGGGAAGTGGCTGACACAGCGGCGGCCTGACTGTCCTTTCGGGCCGCTGGGCGCGAGGGCCTGGCGGGCGCTCGCGCATCGCGGGTTCCAGTACGGATCAAGTTGATCAACGGTCTGTCCCGATAGTCGCTGTACTTCAGCCGAGAGGCCGTCCATCCCGTCGCGAGCGGCCGAACAAGCCACCCGCGATCTTGCGGAGCCTACCGCCCTGTTCTGGTTGTTCCGGTTGTCGCTCTGTTGCCTGGAACGCCCGGTAGTGCTGTTTGGTAACGCACAAGATGACGGCGTGCATGAACCTTTCGCGGTCCGGCACTTGCACCGCCCAGCGTTCGTCGGTGCGCGTGTTCCATAGCACCCCCGTTTGGTGGCCGCTCATGACAAGGTAGAGCGCCAACTGGAGGAACATGGGACGGTCGAGTTCGGAGACAAACTTGAGCTCGAAGACCTGGCCGTCGTGCACGGCGTCGGCGACACCCACGAACGTGATCGGTGTCGCTACCGGCGATGCGACAGCCGTGCCGGACAGGTCCATCGGCACCTGCGCCGCGCAGTCGCGGGGAAGCTGTGTCGCCAGTCGTCTGGTCAGTGCGTCGCGAACGTCGCCGCTGACTTTCCGGGTAACCTGTTCCGCGTAGCGCATCTGGTCTGTGTCGACGGCGGTCAGCAGCAGCGAGTTGTGCCAGGGGTCCTCGGTCAGCTTGCCACTCAGCTGCTTCGCGATCGGTTTGGGGTTCAGTATCACCTCGAGGGTGGGGTTGTACCTGTCGAAGAACACTGCTTCCTGGTAGTGCCCCACCACGGGAGAAAGGTCGATCAACCCGTCGACGCGGTCGATGTTGATCTCCTCGCCCGCGCCATCGTCGAGGCGTCGCCTGTCGAGCAGGTCGACACAGGCCTGGAGGTTCTCCGCGTATGTGAAGTCGAAGCAGTCCGATGCCAGCATCGGTTTGTCGTATTTAGGTTGTTCATCAGCCGCAAGTTGCGTGAACCGCTGCACAGGGATGAAGCCGATACTCTTGGGTTGCCGCTGAGCATTTCCTGATCGTACGAAGACGACTTCGTGCTTCCCGCGGGAAGCTGCCACCAGGAACACGTTGCGCATGACGGTTGTGTCCACGTTCGGAAAGCTGCAGCGCATGTCCCACATGTCTTCGTCGTAGTCGAACACCACGCTCGCTGGTCGTTCGAGCCCCTTGCTGGAGTCGAACGTCGTGAACACCGCGGTGTCGTCGCTGTAGGTCACCGAGGTGTCGCTGTCACGAATGGAGGCGTAGACGGTTTCCTTGTTGAAGACGTCACCATGATGGCGTTCCAGGTGATTCAAGGCCTCGGCCATCTGGCCGTTGCGTCTCCCCAGGCACAGGAGGTCGCCGGGATTCTTCGCTCTCATGAAGTCGAGCGCCTCGTTGTAGGAGACGTACCGAATCGTCTGGGCGGGATTGGCGCCCATCACCGGCTTGTTCCATGCCTCGCTGAGCAGCGCGCCGAGTTCCTGACCGGCACGGAAGGACTGCGTGAAGGGCATCAGTTCGGCTTGCCGGGTGATCTCTCTGGTGAACCGCTGCACGTCCAGCGTGGTGTTCGAGTGCACTTTCTGAGCCAGGTCACCGACCAATACGGTCTGCATGGACGGGTTCAATGACTTGATGTTGCGCAGCAGCTGCGCGTACTCCTCGTTGATGTCCTGGTACTCATCGACCACGAGCAGGTCAAACCTGGGGAACTGTGCAGAGAGGCTGGTGAACGCCGCGTTGAACCGTCTGATGGATTCATCAAGACCGCACTTGATTCCCGCCTTGATCAACGAGGGATACACGATGCCGTGGTAGTTCTGCACTTTCGCGTGTTTCACACGGCGTTGTGCATCGGCTTTCAACAGCTTGCTGTAGGTCAGATACAGCACCCGCCGGTCCCGGCCCACTTCGGTGCACAGCGCCTGAATCGCCGTGGTCTTGCCCGATCCCACCGTCGCATCGACGATCACATCCTGCCCCGACCGCACCGCGTCAATCATCCGCCGCTGTTCGCCACTCAACGACACAGGTGACACCGTGGCGTCACGGACACGACTCCCGCGTCGGCCTGATGTTTGGCTCGGGCTCGTGGCGGCAGCGAAATTTGGGTCGACCGCTAACTGCCGGCGCAACACCGCCTCAGCATCAGCGCGCAACGCCGGGCGAAGATGCGACGGCAGCAAGACCTTGCACCGCGCCTGCAGCGCACCGGGAGTGCGCTGCAACGTCCCTGCCAGCGCTTCAAGCCCGACACCGCGCCGGAGCCCGTCCAGCAGCGTCGCGGTGTCCGTCTCCGACCAAGCCGCGCCCGCACGGCGCGGTGCGGATCCAGCACCCTCGTTTCGGCTCTCAGTAGTCACCTCGTCACGTTATCGACAACCAGCGACAAAATTTGCCGGTTTCGCGAACAGATGGCCCACCGCGCTATGCGTCAAAGCGACAACGAGTCCTGAGGCGAGGGATCGCCGCGAGTTCGCCTGGTCGAACACAAGTCCTCCACCGACGGGCGCGGCGTGCTAGCGCTTTACCTCAGAAAGTGTGGAGGAGTCGTTCCGCGGACGTCACAGCCTGAACAGTACGGACGTGAGGTGGCGTATTCCCGTGTCGCCCCCGGACACCTTCATGATGGCGCGAAGGTTTGACCCATGCGGCGGCACGAGCTTGTGATCAACTCTGAGGCCCTCGAACACGTCCCGGAGCTCCACGTCTAGCGAAAGCACACCAAGGCTTCCGCTAGACGTGAAGCCCTTCCTAGTCTTTTCTCCCAAAGACGCGCATCAGATCAGCGGCATGAAGGGCCCGCGAATACCGAATCAAGCTGCTGTTCACAGGCATGAACTCGGCCCTCAGGTAGCGTTCCGCTTCGGCAAGCTCATCCTCGTCCAGCGGAGTTGCAGCCATTGCCGAGAGCATGGCGCGCATCTCCGCCACCACCTTGTCCGCAGTCGGCTCCGAAAAGTCCTTGCCTCGTCGCCGCGGAGTCAGTGGCGACCGTACGTGTTCCGGCCCGAACATGCGGTAATAACGGTTCGTGCCGTGAGGTGGTTCGCTTTCACCTGACCAGATCCTGTAGCGATTTCGCACCGCGTCCCCCTCCCGCGGAAGCAGCGAAACCCGCGAGAAGACATCACCGCTGGCCAGCTTGAGTACCCTGGCGAACCGCTCGTCCGCGCCGTGATCCACCAGCAGCAGGCGTCGCCGCCCAACAACGCCCTGGGCGGCCGGCTCACTAGCCCACGCCGGCAGGTTGTGTTGCGCGTCCATCTCCGGGTCATACGTTAACTCGGGGATGTCCGCAGCGGCGAGGCGCTGGTCGAGAATGACGGCGCCGCGAACGTCCTCGACACGGACTACCAAGTCCTCGCGACGCACGTCCAACAACACGACCAGCACGGTCTCCGGGTCGTCGAGGACATGTCGAGCCCAAACGGCACTCACCGCGCGGCCCCGGGCTTGTTCGGCTCGCTTCACACGTTCGACAGCGGCGTCGAGATGCGCATCGCAGTAGTAGTGGCCGTCGCGAGCCGTGCGGAACGGTTCAGGCGAAATTGCATTACAGGTCGAGCACGTTCGCGAACGTTGGATAGCCTTGGCCTGCCGCGGCGACGCCGCCTGGATAGGGACAGCGTCAGCCGTAGCGTAGAGAGGCGCCGACCGCCCTGAACTCGATCGCAGAGTCGCGATTGGCGCCTGGCCAAGTGCCGGGAGCAGTCGCCGGCGACGTAGTTCAGGGACCGGAGCAAGGATCTCGACCGGCAGGCTCTGTTCCGCGTATATCGGTCGCCCCGCGGTGCAGCGCGTCCGCCGCGACATCGTGGCCTCTAGTTGGCCGGGGCTCGGGTCGATGTTCCACCGGCGCATATCCAAGGTCACAACCTCCCCGGGTTTCCGACCGCGGGCCGACGCGGTCAAGGCAATGCGCAACCGGTAGTCAGGCTGGCCGGCCACAGGAGTAAGGACAAGTCCGGTCAAAGACCTGGCAAGGTCGCCACAGTGACGTTCGCACCTCACGTGGACACCATGCAGGAGGGACCAGGCACTGTCATCGGCATGCTGACAAGGGAAGGCGTTGTCGCCGGGGAGCAGTTCGCGGTCAAGCAGCACGCTTTCCTTGGCCGACCGCACAGACTGGCCGGTCTTCATCGCGCGTTCACGAGCGGCTTGATGAAGTTCCTCAACGATGCGACGCGCCTCGTCCGCGAGGTCAGTATCGCCGACTCCCGCCAGGCGTTTAGAGGCTTCGCTGTATGAGAGATCCGCGAGTAGAACCAGGTGGTGCACGTCCTGGCGTCGCGCGGAGTGGCCGTTCTTGGGCATAATCGTCGCCTGTTCCCGCAGGGCTTCCCACGCACACCCTGCCGTGACGAGACCCGTACGGACATGAGGTGTTCAACAACTTCTACGCGGGACCGCAGGGCCCTTTGGTCGACATCGTCACCAAGCCGACGTGGGCGGCGGTGACAGCGACGGAGAACGTACGCGCCTTGACTCGGCACTAACAGTAGTCGAACCGCACCCGCGGTGACAATTCGGGGCACCACCTTGGCCGTGGAGGGCGTTCGGCCCCCGTTCCGCTCTACCTGGCCGCCGACGGAGACATCCTGAACGGGACATGGGATCTCCCCGCGCTCCGCCGGCTCACGCGTCGGTCCGGCCTTCTCGATCGCGCCGTGGTACGCGCCTTGACCAGACGGCACCACTATAGCAACGACACCCTGTTCACCGTCACGGCGATGCTGACCGAACGAGCGACGGACCCGAAGTTTCACCGCCGGTTCACCGAGCTGCGGCTCCAAGAACGGCTAGCGTCGTGCTCGTATGCTGTTCTGTTCAGCTCCGCTCTACCTGGAGCAGAAAGGAACCTTTGTGAGTACAGACGCCACGGCGCAGCCTCTGGATGACAAAACGCGTGCGGCCATCACCAGACATCTGGTTGATGTACCGGCTGTGAACGGCCGACAGTACCGCTCGAGTTTCAATGCCCTCCTTCAAGACGCCCGGCACGCAGCCGGTCGAGACGCCTCGGGAAGGCTAGTGGGGCTAAGCGCAACGTTGTGGCTGGGAGCAACGGCCTACCTGGTGCTGCTTGACCAGGTAGGCAAGACCTTCACGCTCATCGACTTTTCGATCGACCAGACGCGTCCGGCCATCCATCAGGCCCTTACTTGCTTCACCAGTCTTGACTCGGCTTCCATCGAAGCTCTATACGCGCTGCGATGCTCGCTGGCGCACGACTACTCGCTGGCGAGTCCGTCCGGACATCCAGAGCGAACCCATCTCTTCAGGCTTGCCCACGACGAGCACACACCGCTGATCTCGTTCCCGCAGGAACAATGGCCAATCGACTACAGCGTCATCCAAGGCCACGAAACCTTAGTCAACCTGCGGAAAATCGGTGATCTCGTTGAAGGCGTCGTCGATCGCCTGCGTCGCGAACACGCGTCCGATCGATTGCGGCTGTACCCTCGATTGAGCATCGTCGAGTTCGAGACACGTTACGGGCTTTACTATCAGATCAACACCTGATCGCCACCAGCGGTCGGCCCCGTTCGCAGACCGAACGGGCCGAGACGAATGAATAGGCTACGTCGTCCCGCGCCGGGCCTGGTGGTGGTTAACGTGGCGCGTAGCGCACCCAGATCTCCACCGTCCATCGAACCTGGCAACTCGACAATGGCACCAGTATGAACCCCGTGGCGGCATCTGCGGGAGTCGAATCAACGCCAGCCTATCTCGACGAGGTTCTACTTGGACGGGAGCGCGAAACCATCACCACGGCGCGCTGCTGGACCTGCAACGCGCCATAGACACCGGCGGTCGGCGCTAGCACCCAACCTATACAGGTACGCCATATGAACATGGGCATCGAGTCCGACGTGAAGTCGTCGGCATTCCGCCTACTCTGACATTACTTGGTGAAGTCAATCACTTGGCGGGCGGTGAAGCGGCCAGCCAATTTCGTCGCGTACCCCAGCGGTTTGAGGCCTTGAAGAGCAGCATTTTCCAGATCTTTTTTACCGTCGACCGCTCGTTGTGCTGCGGTGTTGAAGGCGCTGCGTACTTTTCTCGGCGGGGGCCCGATCTGTGGCATGACGCGGAAGACAGCTTTGATCGCTTCGGCGTTGGGGCTGCCGTTGGACCTCAGCTCCAGCATGACGATCGCTACTTGCTTGAAAAGCTCGACTCGTTCGGGATCCTTCCTGATCGAGGCGGCCGCCCATAAGTTCAGCACCGCGATGCGCATGGAGTTGTTTGTGCTCGCGTTGTATCGCTCGACCAGTGTTTCGACGACACCGCCTTCGTTCGCTCCGGTGAGGTCGATCGCGGTGATTATCTTCGTGTCCGGTATCGATGACTCAGGCTTGCCCACAAATGCCCGAACGAACTCGAGGTGCTCTTCGTCGTTCCAGCCGGCGGTGATCTGCTTGAAAGCCGCCACGACGTCCGGTGTTAGGAGCGGTGTCCCGGCTGCGGTCGAGAGTAACGCCCGGGCGTCGGCTGGAGTGACCATCGCGAGCCGCAGCCAGGAGGCCAGCGGCTCCGCGGAGCGGTCTACGAGCTCGTCGGCCAATGTCGTCATTGTGTCGGCAGTGGGCAGCAGCAGGGAAAACGCGGGCAGATGTTGTCCGGCGTGGTCCAGTGACCGGAGCAGGAGGTGCACGCGGCCGAAACGCGTCATCCAGTGTTCTTCGGTCAGGGCGGTCATCAAGTCGATCGCCGGCGTGGTGGCGCCGTCTCGCTCGACCTCGTTCTTGAACACTTCCGGAACGGTCTCGAAGAGGTACAACCTCAGGGCGTCTCCGCGGTCGTCCTCGGCGATGTCAGCGCGTAGGGTCTTCGTCAACGAGTCCATCAAGGTTGTGGTCAACAATGTGGCGTCCACGAATCCGTGTGCAGCCAGCACGTGCGCGGCAATGACGGCGGGCTGCCTTGAGGCCGCATCGGAGTTGGTCTCGACCGTTTCTCCGACGGTCTTCACGACCTCATCGGTGATGTCGGGCCGAGCTTGAGGTAGCGGCTCGATCTGGGTGAGCAGTGCCGATGCGGCGCGCTCGACGTCGGCGACGCCTGGTGACTGTTTGCTCGTGGCGCTGTTCCACAGCGTGGTGACGAGTCTTGCCCAGAGCTGATCGGCGTCGGTGACGCGGCAGCCGGGAGTGATCGCCGCCAACCATCGGGGCCATGCCTTCACGGAACGGAGCTCAACCGAACGGAGTATCTGTCCGGCCAAATCACTGTCCGATGTGGGTGGCAGGTCAGAGATGATCTTGTCGATCTGCGTGCGTCCGTACTGGTTATCGATGGCGAGAACCAGCTCCACGATCGCGTAGGCCGAGTTTGGGTCGTCACTGCGCAGGTCGTGAGCCAGAACTGCGAGGCTTTCAATGGCCTGCTTTGCGACTGTCGCCTGCTTGGATTCGACCGGCTGAGGCACTGCGGTCGCAGTGGAAGCCGTAGTCGCGGGGGCGGCAGCAGTGGCGGGTTGGGCTGGTTCCGTGTCAGGCGGGGTGTTCAGCGCCTCGGCCAGCAGACTCGGCAACGTCCGGACAAGCCGCAACAACTCAAGCCTGGCGGAGGCGTCCAATGCGCGAAGCGTCGCGAGTGTCGTCTCGCGGTCCGGGCTGCACAAACCACGGACCAGAAGTGCGCTGGTACCCGCGCCATCGGCGGCTGCGGCCCGTGGCTCCTGCAGGATGAACTGGGCATCCGCGTCCTTATCATCTCGGGCGATCTGGATGATCCGCCGTCGAAGCCTGTCCGTGTCGCCTGTCGCGCACAGCGCCAGATGCCAGGCACCCGAAGCGTTGCTCGCCGTCAAGATGTCGGTGCCGGACTGTGCGAGGTTGGAGATCGAGGCGAGGACCTCGTCTGCCACGATCTGGTATGACAGGTCAGGCCGCTGTTTGACCAGGTCGACGAGGACGCTGGCGATATTCTGCTCCGCGACACCGAAGGAATGACGCATACGCGTCGTGAGATAGCGCAACGCGGCGTCACACTGGTCCTGAGGCACGTCCTCCGCGCCGACCGTATCCACAACCGCCTTGGTGTCACCATCCTCGGCGGACGCCACGAGCCGCTTCGCGGACGCGGTCTCGAGACCGAACAGACTCTCCTCGCTCCGCAGGAATACAAGATCGCGGGACGGCCCCTCGACGGTGCGCGTCCGCCGCAGGTAGTTGAGCAGCTGGCGATGATGGGTATGACGGGTGTCAGTGACCCGTTTGTCTCCGGCACCATCCACGCCTTCGCCGTTTTCGTCACCCTCCCCGACCATCAGCGGCGCTAGCTTGGCCTCCGGCTTGTTGTAACCCTGGGCGAGCTCTTTCACGTCAGGGGCGAGGTTCTCCGGCAGGGATCTGGAATCCTGTAACTCCAGCACATGCGAGGGAAGGTCTGGGTCGATGATCAGGTCCCGGCCGAACAGGGGGAACTCCACTCGAAGGCACACCAGTTTCGCCAGCGCGGTCGCCGACTGCACGGGGTTCTCGTGGAGATGCCCGGTCCGGTGTCGATCCTCGGCGAGCCGGTAGGTCAGGGCGAACGTGTTGAGCAGGTGCTTCACCCGGCGCGGGCTGGTCACGTGGCTGGGAATCAGGACTGAGATGACGAGCGGAAGGTTGGTCAGTTCCTTCCAGACGCCGGACTCACGAGTCTGCACCAGGTTCAGGGCGAACTCGCCGATATTGGGAGCAAGCAGGGCGGGCAGGCTGATCTGGTACTGGAAGACCTTGTCGAGGTAGGCGCTTCCGGTGCTGTAGTAGGGATTGTGTGCCGTCACGGGGGTGGGTTGCTGCGATTTCCGTGACAGGGCCTCTTCGAGTACCTGCTGATCAGCTGCAACTATGAAGACACACTGGTTGGTTCCGAGGAAGGTTCGCACGGCATCCAACGTGGCGACTACATCTTCCGAGCTGCATCGATCGAGCTCGTCGACGAAGATCACCACACGGTCCGCTTTCGAGTCCTTCACCAGATCGGCGAGGAGAGCTTCGAACTGCTCGTCGCTGTCCGGCTTGGACAGGCTGCGTTCGGCCGCGAGGTTCTTGCCGACTAGTGCGATCAACCCCGACAGGAGCGTCGCAGGCACCAGTCCAGCCGTGACGGCGGTGCCGGACATTTTAGCGAAGTTCTCACCGAAAGGACCGGCCTGGAACAGGGCGATGACGGCAATGGCGCCCACGATAAGGGCTACCATGACGACAAGCAGTATGGCGAAAACCTCGACAAGCTTCCGGATACTCGTGGCAGGGACACGAATGTCGGTGCGGGTACGACCCGAGTACAAGTCTTCATGATACTTCGCATCGGTCACACCGAGCTCTTTCGCCGCGGCTGTCACGAAGTTCCGACGTAGGGGATTTTCCGCGTACTTGAACGCGTCGAAACGAATAAACCGCACCCCTTTAACCTGCTGAAGCTTACCTTTCACGAGATTCGCGATACCAGACTTCCCCGAACCCCAAGGACCGTATAAAGCGATGTTCGTCGGAGCCTCCACGCTCGTCGCGAGCTCGACAAGTTGATCGGCTATGCGCTGATGCTCGAACCGATCCTCGTTGGCATCAGTGAGTTCTCGATCCTCAATCAAGTCCTCGTGTCCGAGCAGTCCGGATCTCACCGCGACATCTGCATCCAAATTAACCACCCCTGCCGCCTACCGTCCACACTGCACCCCTCAGCGCACAGCAGACAGTCCAACTGACACTTTAGACCTAAAACAATGACTTTCGCTCATAGCGATATCCACCAGTGATCTGAAAAGCCTTCCACTTAATACGGTAAATGGTTGCAAAATAACAACTGCGCCGCGGGTCTGGGCAGCGCGTCGGAGACACGTCCTCCGAAGTCGAGTCGCGCAAAGTTGCCACCAAGGAGCGCCTGAAGCTCACGCAGTGAGCAGCAGCACCGAACACCGCCTTAGGCATCCACAAAGGACAACAGCTAGCTGCGACCGGGCCTCCGACCTGAGGATCGCCGGTGCCATCGAGTGAAGACATGGAGACCACCTGAAAGCTCGGACGACCCACAAAACGGTCCGCCGGCCCCACTGCGCCGCGCGCGGGCTTACCCCTGCCGCAGCGGCAGACCGCTCCGGCGCTATGCCGGACTGTTAAGCGCGTTTCCGGACGACGACGCCGACGTCTACAACTTCGACAAGTCGCCGACACAACGCGAGACGCTGCACTATGTCTATCGACTGGCCCGATTCGAGCATGGGAGCGAATTGCCTCGAAACAGACAGAAGGGATCAAGAGGAGGCCGTAGCAGTTCACGTCCGGCGGACACCTGGCGACGCCCCCAGGCGGCGCCACCTCGGGTTCTCCGTCGAACCGCTGTTCCAGCCACACGGCAACGAAGGCTGGTCCCGACAGAGACGCGGTCAGACGACGACCCTCAAGGCAGCCTGCGTTACGGCGGCGACGCACCGAAGGGAACGCTGGCAACGGCGGGGGACCGCACGTCCAGCCCCTGAGCAGAAACCTCAAAACCGACAGATCCCGACGAACCGAATGAAGTCATCACCCGACTCGACGCCCCAGTGCACGCAGACTTCGGCACAGCAGTGAAAACGGAGACGAAACGGAGCCCAACCAGCCCAAACCGAACATGAATCCTGATCGCATTTCATGTCATATCAGCAGGTCAAAGGCTATTTTGATCTTGAGCCGCCAAGGGGGCTCGAACCCCTGACCTTCTGTTTACAAGACAGATGCTCTACCAGCTGAGCTATAGCGGCCTTGCCCAGGGCAGCCCGGGCGAGCCCAGTATATCGGCGCCCCCTCAGCCGTCCGCAGGCCGCACCCAGGGCTCCCCTGCCACCGTCCGGAAGGCGTGCGCGAACGTCACGGCGGTCGCCGGGTCTCGGCGGTCGGCGACGTAGTGCCAGTTCATCCGGACGGCGTCCGGGGTCACTTCGAGGACGCAGGGGCCGTGCGAGTCGAGTTCCACGAAGCGCACGTGCGGGTTCAGCGCGCGGAGCGCCGCCTCGACCTTGAGCGAGCCGGTCCGCGGCGGGACGCCGAGCTGTTCGTCGATGTTGTCGGAGGTGACCGACGGGCAGACGAACTCCACCGCGACGCTCGTCCCGTCCCGCGGCACGTCGTTCGCCCAGGACGAGTGGACGTCGCCGGTCAGGAACACCGTGTTGCCCCGCCCTTGCGCGGCGATGGTGTCGAGGACCTGGCGGCGGTCGGCGGTGTAGCCGTCCCACTGGTCCGTGTTCACCGTGGTCGGCTGGCCGTCGAGCAGGCCGTCCAGCGCGAGTTTTTCGCGGCTGGGCAGCGCGGGAATCTTGATCGGCGTGACCATCACCGAATTCCCGATCAGGTTCCACGACGCCGTCCCGCGCGCCAGGCCCTCAAGGAACCATCGCCGCTGCTCGTCGCCGAGGATCGTGCCCTCCCCGGAGGCCGCAGCCGGACCCGGACCCGGCTGCTGGGTCCGGTAAGTCCGCAGGTCCAGCATGGTGAGGTCGGCCAGCTTCCCGAACTTCAGCCGCCGGTACAGCCGGTCACCGCGATGCCGCACGGGCATCCATTCGAAGTACGCCTGATGCGCCGCCCGCATCCGGTCGAGCCAGCCGCCCTCGGTCGCCGGGGCGTGTGACGGCGAGCCGCCGGACCAGGCGTTGTCGGCCGCCTCGTGGTCGTCCCAGGTGGCGATCATCGGATGCCGGGCGTGCAGCCGCCGCAGCCGCTCGTCGGTCTTGTACATCGCGTGACGTTGCCGGTAATCCGCGAGGGTGATCAACTCGTTGGGCGGTACCGAGGGCCGAAGATCACCAGCAGGGTTGGGATTTCCCTCGTAGAGGTAGTCACCCAGGTGAATGAAGGCGTCCAGATCGTCGCGGCCGGACAGATAGCCGTAGGGGGCGAAGTGACCGACAGCCCAGTTCGCACACGAGACCACGCCGAACCGCAGCCTCGCGACGTCGTCGTCGTGCGCAGGCGCCGTCCGCGTGCGCCCGGTCGGCGAGACCGCCCCTTGGGACGTGAACCGGTACCAATACGCGGCCGACGGGCACAGCCCGCCGGCCGTCACCTTCACCGTGTGGTCGCGTTCCGGTCCGGTCCGGAGGTGACCGCGAGCGACGACGTCCGCGAATCCGGCGTCCTTCGCCACCTCCCACCGGACGTCGACCGCCAGGCCTTTTCCGGATCCCGGAACGGCCTCGGCCGAGGGCGTGACCCGGGTCCAGAGGAGCACCGAATCGGGCATCGGGTCACCCGAGGCGACGCCGTGCCCGAAAACCGGGGTCCCCGCCCCGCTCGATGCCCCCGAAAGGGTGAATGTCGCCGCTGTACCGGCTGCGGTGACACCGGCCGCGCGAAGGATGGATCGCCTGCTCACAGAGGACGCCATGCCCTGCAGTGTGCCGCAGATCGACGACGTCGCGATGATCTTCCCCGGACGTGGCGGACGCCACTTCGGGTTTCCTGCAACAGTCGGGGCGCCGGCCCCGATGGTCCTCGGGAAAGTCCCTCGAACCAAGAGTGAGGAGGTGGATCGATCATGAAGATCAACGAGCACACCAAGAGGGCCCAGCGCGGCGAACGCGGTGTCGGAAAGAACCAGGACGAAACACCCGAACGTGGCGAATGGCTGCTGGAAGCGCCGCGCCAACGTGACGGAGAGCGATCGATCCACCAGGCTCGGTCGCACCGGCCGAACCTCCTGCGCCGGCGCGCCTGGCAGATCCTCGAAGCCCCGACGGCCGAGCAGCCCGCCGTCGACGGCGAAGAGACGATGGGCCCGAAGCCGCCCGACGACACGACGGTCAACTTCGTCCTGGATCTCGTCCTGCGCATCGGCGAGGTCCAGATGTCCAGCGGCGCCGGCGCCTCCGACGTCACGGCGACGATCATCGCGCTGACCTCCGCGCTCGGTCTCCCGCACTGCGAGGTCGACGTGATCTTCACGTCGATCACGGTGACCTGCCACCGCGGCACCGACATGGCGCCGGTGACGGCGCTGCGCGTGGTCCGCTCACGCAGCCTCGACTACACGCGGCTCACCCAGACGGAGACGCTGGTCCGACGGATCGTGCGCGGGAACATCGGGGCCGAAGAGGCCCAGCAGGAACTCCAGCGGATCACCACCGCGCCGCACCCGTACCCCCGCTGGGTGGCCACGGCCGCCTGGGGCGGGCTGGCCGGGTTCATCACCCTGATCCTCGGCGGCAGCATCGACGTCGCGCTGGTCGCGATGGTGATCAGCGCCGTCATCGACCGGCTCGGCCGCTTCCTGAACCGCTACGCGCTGCCGTTCTTCTTCCAGCAGGTGATCGGCGGCCTGGTCGCGACCCTGTCCGCGATGGCGATAGTCAGCAGCGGCCTGCTCACCACGGACAAACCCACGCTGGTCGTCGCCGCGGCCGTCACCGTGCTGTTGTCCGGGCTTTCCACGGTTTCGGCCGTGCAGGACGCCATCACCGGCTACTACGTCACGGCGGCCGGGCGCACGATGGAAACCGCGCTGATGAGTGCCGGGCTGATCGCGGGCGTCGTCCTCGCCCTGAAGATCGCGAAGCTGATCAAGATGCCGCTCACCCCGCTGCCCGAGGTCGTCTCCTCCACGCCGCAGGACCTGCCGATCATCATCATCGGCAGCATCGGCGCTTCGGCCTGCTTCGCGTTCGCCTCGTATTCGACGATGCGCGCGATGATCGTCGCGGGAGCGGCGGGCGCGGTCGGCGGCGCGGTCTACGGCGCCTTGATGGTGACCGGCTTCGAAGGCGTGAGCTCGTCGGCGATCGCCGCCACGCTGGTCGGTTTCTGCGGCGGCGTGCTCGCCAGGCGGCTCAAGGTGACGCCGCTCGTGGTGGCTGTGTCCGGCATCACGCCCCTGCTCCCCGGTCTCTCCACCTATCGTGGTCTATACCAATTGGGTGTCGAGCCCGGAGGCAACATCTCGACGCTCATGACCGCGGTCGCGATCGGGCTTGCCCTGGCCGCGGGTGTGGTACTCGGCGAATACCTCGCGCAACCGGTGCGCACGGGCCTCGGGAGGCTCGAACGCAAATTCGCCGGACCGCGGATGGCGGGTCCGATGGAACCCGCCGAACGACGCTTGGAGTGATCGCTCGGCGACCGGCCGCGACCTCCTCGCGCGATAGGGTTTCCCCTTAGGGCAGCGACCCGCGAGTTTGAGGGAGCGGCTGGTGGACGAAGCAATGGCCGAGACGAGCAGAACGGCCTCCGCGGATTTCGTGGTGGTGGCGAACCGGCTTCCGGTGGACCTCGAACGGACCGCCGACGGGAGCAGGCGCTGGACGGCGAGCCCCGGTGGCCTGGTGTCGGCGCTCGAACCGTTCCTCCGGTCCCGCAAGGGCGCCTGGGTCGGGTGGCCGGGTGTGCCCGACGTCGAAGTCGAGGAATTCGACGACGACGGTCTGGTCCTGCACCCGGTCTCCCTGACCTCGGACGACGTCCGCGACTACTACGAAGGCTTCTCCAACGCGACGCTCTGGCCGCTGTACCACGACGTGGTGGCGCGGCCGGTGTTCGACCGGAGCTGGTGGGAGTCCTACGTCCGGGTGAACAAGCGCTTCGCCGAGGCGAGCGCGCAGGTCGCCGCCGAGGGCGCGACCGTGTGGATCCAGGACTACCAGCTTCAGCTGGTCCCGGCGATGCTCCGCGAACTGCGCCCGGATCTCCGGATCGGGTTCTTCCTGCACATCCCGTTTCCCCCGGTCGAGTTGTTCATGCAGATGCCGTGGCGGACCGAGATCGTCCGCGGCCTGGTCGGCGCCGACCTCGTCGGGTTCCACCGGCCGGGTGGCGCGCAGAACTTCCTCTGGCTGGCGCGGCAGCTGGCCGGTCTCGAGTCCAGCCGCGGCGCGGTCGGCATCC
The DNA here is from genome assembly GCF_001995215.1 of Amycolatopsis azurea DSM 43854. GTDB lineage: Bacteria > Actinomycetota > Actinomycetes > Mycobacteriales > Pseudonocardiaceae > Amycolatopsis > Amycolatopsis azurea. The sequence continues at coordinate 200,163 of NZ_MUXN01000001.1, read as the reverse complement.
GCACCCGCCCCGGCCTGATGCAGGTCGGCGACCGCACGGTCCGGGTCGGCGCGTTCCCGATCTCCATCGACGCCATCGGCCTCGACAAACTCGCCAAGACCAAGGGTGTCGCCGAACGCGCCGCCCAGCTGCGGCGTGACCTGGGCAATCCGAAGAAGGTCCTGCTCGGCGTCGACAGGCTCGATTACACCAAGGGCATCGACCTGCGGTTGCAGGCGTTGCACGAGTTGCTGCACGAGGGCCGCGTCCGTCCGGAGGACGTCACGTTCGTCCAGCTGGCCACGCCGAGCCGCGAGCGCGTCGAGCACTACCAGCGAATGCGCGGCGACATCGAGCAGATGGTCGGAAGAATCAACGGTGAATTCGCCCGCGTGGGTCACCCGGTCGTGCATTATCTGCACCAGTCCGTGAACCGGACCGAACTGGCCGCGTTCTTTTCGGCGGCCGATGTCATGGTGGTGACCCCCCTGCGTGACGGGATGAACCTCGTCTGCAAGGAGTACGTCGCCTGCCGCCACGATCTCGGCGGCTCGCTCGTGCTTTCGGAGTTCGCCGGCGCCGCGGCGGAGCTGACCAGTGCGCTACTGGTCAACCCACATGATCTGGACGGGGTGAAGAACGCCTTGGAGACAGCCATTACGCTCGACCCCGCAGAGGGCCGCCGCCGTATGCGCGCCATGCGTCGCCAAGTCCTCACGCACGACGTCGACCGCTGGGCGCGCTCGTTCCTCCAGGCGCTCGGTGCCGAACCGGCCGACTGAGACTTCCCCCATACCCCGCATAGCTCTCGAGGAGAATCGTTGACCGCCGAGGCACTGCCCGCCGAGCTGCGGCGAGCGATCGTTCAGGTCGCCCGCACGCCGCGGCTGCTGGTCGCCTGCGACTACGACGGCACGCTGGCTCCGATCACGGCCAACCCGGACGAAGCCCGGCCGCTGCCCGAATCGGTAGGCGCACTCAGGTCGCTGGCCGGCCTGCACGAGACGACCACCGCGGTCATCTCCGGCCGCGCGTTGCGCGATCTCGCCACCCTGTCCCGTCTCCCGGCCGAGGTGAACCTCGTCGGCAGCCACGGGTCCGAGTTCGACATCGGCTTCATCCACGCTCTCGACGACAAGGCCCGCGAGCTCCACAGACGGCTCGAGGCCGAGCTCGAGAACCTGGTGCTCGACGTGCCGGGTGTCTCGCTCGAGGTCAAGCCCGCGAGCATCGCGGTGCACGTCCGTCGTGCCGAGCACGAGGCGGGCCGCCGGGTCCTGCGCGATGTCCACAATGGACCTTCGAAGTGGGAGGGCGTGTCCACGACCGACGGCAAGGAGGTCGTCGAGCTCGCGGTCGTCCAGACGGACAAGGGCCGCGCGCTGGACACCCTGCGCCACCAGGTCGGCGCGACCGCGGCGATCTTCCTCGGCGACGACGTCACCGACGAGAAGGCGTTCGCCCGGATCTCCGGTCCGGACCTCGGGGTGAAGGTCGGCGAGGGCGAAAGCCTCGCGCAGTACCGGGTCCCGGACACCGTCGACGTCGCGATGGCGCTCGCCTTCCTGCTCGAAGAGCGGCGCAACTGGCTCTACGGCGAGCAGGCGCCGCCGATCGAGCGGCTTTCCCTGCTGGCCAACGAACGTTCGGTCGCGCTCGTCACGCCGGACGCCCGGCTGACCTGGCTGTGCCACCCCGGCCCCGACGCGCCCGCGGTGTTCGCGGACCTGCTCGGCGGCGCCGGCGCGGGACACTTCTCGATCAAGCCGCACCGCAACGGCCTGCCGCTCGGGCAGCGCTATCTGCCGAACACGATGACGGTCGAGACCCGCTGGTCCCGGCTGCTCGTCACCGACTACCTCGAACCGGAGAGCCCCGCGCACCGCACGGATCTCGTCCGGGTGATCTCGGGCGAGACGGCGGCGGAGATCGTGTTCGCGCCGCGGCCCGAATTCGGTGGCGTGCCGGTGAAACTGGTCGCCGAGGGCGACGGCATCCTGGTGCAGGGCACCTCGGAACCGTTCGCGCTGCGCTCGCCCGGCGTGCAGTGGGAGATCACCTCCGACGGCATGAACGACACCGCGTCGGCGCTCGTCACGCCCACCCCGGAGAACCCGGTGGTGCTCGAACTCCGTTGCGGCACCTCGGATCTCGGCGCGCACGAACTGTCCGAAGTGGAGCGACGCTCCCGGGCGGGCGACTACTGGAGCACCTGGGCGCAGACGCTCAAACTGCCCAGCGTCCAGACCGACCTAGTCGGCCGCTCGGCGCTGACGCTGCGCGGGCTGGTCAACACCGACACCGGCGGCGTGCTCGCGGCGGCGACGTCGTCGCTGCCGGAGGAGATCGGCGGCGTCCGCAACTGGGACTACCGGTACTGCTGGATCCGTGACGCGGCCATGACCGTGCGCGAGCTGGTCCACCTCGGCTCGACCGAGGAGGCGGAGGGCTACCTCCGCTGGCTGCACGGCGTGCTGTCCACTTTGGCCGGTCCGGAACGGCTGCACCCGCTGTACACCTTGGCGGGCAGCGTGATCGGCGCCGAAGCGGTCATCGAATCGCTGCCCGGGTACGCCGGTTCGCGGCCGGTCCGCGTCGGCAACCTGGCGAACCACCAGGTGCAGCTGGACGTCTTCGGCCCGGTCGTCGAACTCGTGCAGACGCTGGCGGAGGCGCGCGGCGAGCTGCGCGACGAGGACTGGCAGCTGGTGCGCGCGATGGCCGAGGCCGTCACGCGGCGCTGGAACGAGCCGGACCACGGCATCTGGGAGGAGCGGCACGTGCCGCGCCACCGGGTGTACTCGCGGGTGATGTGCTGGGTGACCATCGACAGGGCGATCAAGCTCGGCGACGTCTACGGCCGGGCGGTGCCGGGCGCGTGGCCGTCGCTGCGGGACGAGATCGCCGCCGACGTGCTGGAGAAGGGCTGGAACGAAGAGGTCCAGGCCTTCACCACCGCCTACGACGGGACGGACCTCGACGCCGCGTCGCTGTTCGTCGGGCTGACCGGGCTGATCGATCCGGCCGACCCGCGTTTCCAGTCGACGGTGACCGCGATCGAGGCGGAACTGCGCAGCGGGTCCACCGTGTACCGGTACCGCCGCGACGACGGCCTTCCCGGTGGCGAGGGCGGTTTCCACATCTGCGCGGCCTGGCTCATCGAGGCGTACCTGCTCACCGGGCGGCGCACCGAGGCCGAGGAACTGTTCACGCAGATCGTCGACGCCGCGGGCCCGACCGGCCTGCTGCCCGAGCAGTACGACCCGATCGCGGAGCGCTCGCTGGGCAACCACCCGCAGGCGTACTCGCACATCGGGCTGATCCGCTGCGCGAACCTGCTCGCTCAGTAGAGAAGTACAGGAAGGCCCCCTTGCTCGCGCCTGACGCGAGCAAGGGGGCCTTCACGCGTGGCGGAGTGTGGCGGGGGCGTCGCGCCGGTCCGGCGGTCTCAAGTGTTGCGAAAGTGGCTTTCACAACGGTCAAGGTTGCGAAAGTGGCTTTCACAACGCGACCCGGCCGGCCTCTGACTCCCCAGCACCCCCTCTACCGGCACCACCGCATGCCGTGAAAGCCACTTTCGCGACGTCTGACGTCCCGAAAGTGCCTTTCGCGACACCGCGACCTCTCGGGGCCGCACCGAAGGGGCCCTTCACCGCATCGCATGCGATGAAGGGCCCCTTCGCTGTCGTGGAGGCGTCGCGCCGGCTGCTGTCCAAGGGGTCGTGGCCTTCGCCTTCTCGGGAGAACGAAAGTCACAGACGAACAGCCGGCGCGACGGGCCTGGGGCGGGTCAGGTCCCGCTGATCAGGCGCAGGGCCAGATCGGAGCTGAACTGACCGGCTTCGACGTTCGGCGCGATCCCGCACTTGCCGTCGGAGTCACCGGGCACCTTGACCCACAGCAGCATCTCGGCGCCGCCACCGGTCTGCGAGGGCGTCCCGAGCTTGCGACCGGCCGGGTTGCACCACTCGGAACCCTTGGGGCCGTTGCCGTTGCGGCTCGTGTCGATGACGAACGGCTTGGTGTAGCCGTACTTGCTCGACAGCGCGGCGCTGACCGCCTTGCCGTAGTTCGCCGAGTCGGTGGTGGTCTTGTAGTTCGACACGTTGATCGCGAGACCGCGGATCGACTTCACCCCGACGGCGTTGAGCCGGTCGGCCATGGTGGCGGCGGGGATCCAGGTCGAGTTGCCGCCGTCCATGTACGCCCAGGTGTTCGGGGCCTTGGCGGCGAACTGCTCGGCGGCGTACTTGAGCAGGTCGAGGCGGGTCTGACGCTCACCGGTGGGCAGGCAGTCGACCTGCGCGAGCGCGTCCGGCTCGATGACGACGACCGCGGGCTTGCCGCCGATGCCGTCGGCGAAGTTCGAGATCCAGGTGCGGTACGCCTCCGGGCTGCCCGCGCCGCCACCGGAGTGACCGCCGCAGTCGCGGCCGGGGATGTTGTAGGCGACCAGGATCGGCAGCTTGTCGGCGACGTCGGCGGCGTAGGTGTAGCCGTCGACGGCCTTCTTGACGTCGCCGCTCCAGTTGCCGAACCAGCGCGCGCCCGCCTTCGTGGAGATGGCGGCCTTGATCTTGTCGGCGGTGCCGCCCGGGTGGTCCTTCACCCAGACCGCGGGGTTGGAGTTCGGGTCGACGTAGAAGCCGTTGGTCTTCTCGAGGGGGTTGCCGTCGGCTGCCTGGGCCGGCGTGGCGACCAGCGCCAGCAGCGAGGCGGCCAGCAGACCGAGCGTCTTGATGCGCATGCCCGCCAGCTTCTCGATCATTTGTACAAGATTCGTACAACTCACGCGTTTCGTCCTCTGCTTGCGGTCCTTGCGCGTGCAAGGACCGCAAGCAGAGGACTAAACGCGAAGCGGATCAGGCCGAGTAGCCCTTCGGCGGGATCAGCGTGGCGAGCTGGTTGAAGGTGAGCCAGTAGATCTGGTTGCCGCCGAAGTTGGCCGGGTCGGCGATCTTCACGGTCATGTTGTCGCTGTTGTAGCCGATGATCGTGAAGTAGTGGTAGATGGTGTAGTTCGGGTAGCCCGGCGGGTGGTTGTTCGCCGGGGCGACGATGTTCGCGACGAGCGCGTAGCCCTTGTCGACGTCCAGCACGATGTCGCGCCAGAGAAGGTCACGCTGCGCCTGGGTCGGCGGGTCGTTCGGCATCTCCTTGGTCTCGTACCAGCCGCCGCCGATGTGGGCGTTGAGGACGCGGGTGACCTGGCCGATCCAGTCGGTGCCGTTGGTGGTGGTCGGGAGCTCGTTCGCGAGCTGCTGCTGGCTCGGCGGGTTGCCGTTCTTGGCGGAGATGGCGATCCGGGTGGCGGCCGGGCCGCACCAGTACCCGGTCTCCTGGATCTGGTACTGGATGTTGAGTTCGGCGGCCGCCCGGACCCCTTCGACCTTGGCGGGTGGCGCCATCGACTTCACGAAGTCGGGCGCGGGTACTACGTTCTCGGATTGAGCGACGGCCACCGCCGGAGCGGTGATCAGTGCGGACACCGCCAGCGCGGCGACGACCGCGGTCCTGAGTCGACGCATGGTAATCCTTCCCCAGTTTCACTTTTCAATGGTGAATACTGAACAGAATTGCCCGTCCGGCCGCTTTTGTCTTGATCTCGACCTGCGTCTTCCCCGATCGGCCCACGACGAAAGTAGGATCCAATGAACGCACCGGGCGTCTTCGGCCAATAGAGATCGTGCAGGTGATGAAAGACGATCACGAGCAGGCCGGCTCGCGCGGGCCGGACAGACCGGATCTCGGCGGACCCGACCCCGCGCCCGTCTTCGGCATGCTCTTCGACGCCCACGCGGCCCCGCTCCAGCGCTACCTCGCGCGCCGCGTCGGCACCGAGACCGCGCACGACCTCGTCGCCGAGACGTTCCTCGTGGCACTCCGGCGGCGGGAGACGTACCGCCCGGACGCCGGGACGGCGCGGGCGTGGCTCTACGGCATCGCGACCAACCTGCTCCGCCACCACGTCCGCACCGAGACCCGCGCGCTCAGCGCGACGGCCCGGCTCGCGGCCGCCGACCAGGTGGTCTCGGCCGGGCACGACGGCCGCGTCGTCGAACGGGTCGACGCGCAGTCCCGCGCGGCCCAGCTGGCGGGCGCGCTGGCCGAACTGAGCGTCGCGGACCGCGACACCCTGCTCCTGGTCTCCTGGGCGGGCCTGGATCCCGGCGAGGTGGCCGAGGCGCTGGGGATCCCGGCCGGAACCGTCAGATCCCGGCTACACCGGATCAGAAGATGGTTGCGCGCCAACGCACCGGAGATCACCACAGAGTCCACAAAGGACGATTCGAGGCATCAGGAGGAGGGCGAAAGTGCACGGCGATAGCATCAGGAAGGTGTGGTCCGAAGCCGAACTCGACGAGGCCCTCGCCGACCTCCATTCCGGACCGGAAACCCGGCAGGACGAACTGTCCCGGGCAAGGGCCGCGCTCCTGCGCGCGGCGGGCGAGGTCGAGGACGACCTCCTCCCGGCGACGGCTCCACCGGTAAAAAAACGCCCGGCCGCGTGGCGATGGATCGCGGCCGCGGCCGCCGCGGCGCTGGTGTCCGGCGGCGGGATCGTGGCGACGAACGTCTTCACCGGCGACAACGGCCCGGCCCCGGCCGCCCCCGTGACACTCGCCCCGGCCGATGACGTGCTCAAGGACCTCCACAGCTCCGATCTCCCCTTGGCGGGCAGGCAGTACTGGCTCTCCACCGAGTCGGTCTGGACGACGCGGATCGGCAAGAAGAGCGGGGTGATCTACCAGACGCACGAGATCCACGAGCGATGGTTGCCCTCGGACTGGTCCCTCCGGCACATGACGCGGTTCAGGAGGACCGGCGAGGTCCGCTGGATCAAGGGTGACTACGAGACGGCCAGGTCAGCAGGCGACCTGATCCCCGGCGCGGAGGTCGTCACCGGTTGGGAAGGCGCCCACCCGCCGCCGGTGGGTGGACCGGCTTCGACCTCGGAAGCCCCGCCCAAGCCGAGTTCGACCACGACGAGTTCGCCGCCGGAAGCACCTGTCTCGACCCAACGGGACAACCCTACGGGGACCAGCTGGATGATTCTGGACAAGGAATTCCTCGACGCGCTTCCCACCGACCCGGCGAAGCTGCTCGAACGGCTGCGCGGCGACAACCCGGACGGCGAGGCGAACACTGCGCCCGAGATGTTCCGCATGGCACTCAGCGTCCTGCGTTCGTCGCACGGCTACGGCGATCTTCGAGTGGCACTGTGCAAGGCGCTCGCGAAGGTCCCGGGGATCACGGTCGAGACGAACGTGATCACCCCCGACCGCCGTCCGGCCATCTCGTTCTCGGTGCGGGAGCCGGACCAGATCAAGACATTCGTCGTGGACCTGGCCACAGCACACCTCACGAGCTACGGCGCCGCCCGGAACCGGACCGACCCCGACTTCCCGGGGCTGACGCTGTTCGACACGACGGTGACCACCCAGGTCACCGACCGAGAAGGGCCCTAACGCGCGTGCTTGGCGGCGTTGAGCGCGCTTCCGACGTCGCCGACCTCCAGCACCCGGATGCCCGGCGGGATCTTGCCGGAGTCCGGCGGCACCAGCGCGTAGGTGAAGCCGAGCCGGGCGGCCTCCGCGAGCCGCCGCCCGACGCTCGGTACCCGCCGGACCTCGCCCGACAGCCCGACCTCGCCCATCGCGACGAGCTTGGGTGAGAGCGGGGTGTCCCTGGCGGACGAGATCAGGGCCAGCACGACCGCGAGGTCGATGCCGGGTTCGGTGATCTTCATGCCGCCGACGGTCGCGACGTAGACGTCCTTGTCCCCGACCTTGATGTTCGCCCGCTTCTCGACCACGGCCAGCACCATCGCCACTCGCGCCGAATCGAGACCGCTCACCGCGCGCCGGGGCTGCGGTGACTGGGTCGCCGAAACCAGCGCCTGGACCTCGCCCAGCAGCGGGCGCTTGCCCTCCATGGTCACCGTGACGGCGGTGCCCGCGACCGGCTCGGAGGTGTGACTGAGGAACAGGCCCGACGGGTCGGGCACGCCGACGATGCCCTCTTCGACGAGTTCGAAGCAGCCGATCTCGTCGGCGGCGCCGAAGCGGTTCTTGATCCCGCGCAGCATCCGCAGCGTCGAATGCTTGTCGCCTTCGAACTGGAGGACGACGTCGACCAGGTGCTCCAGCACGCGCGGCCCGGCGACCGAGCCGTCCTTCGTGACGTGACCGACCAGCACGATCGGCAGCCCGCGTTCCTTGGCCAGCGCGACCAGCCCGGAGGTGACCGCGCGGACCTGGGTGACCCCGCCCGGCGCGCCCTCCACCTGCGGCGAGGCCATGGTCTGGACCGAGTCGACGATCAGCACACCCGGTTTGACCGCGTCGACGTGGCCGAGGATCGCGGACAGGTCGCTCTCGGCCGCGAGGAACATCTCGTCGTGGACGTTGCCGGTGCGTTCGGCGCGCAGGCGCACCTGCCCAGCCGACTCCTCGCCGGTGACGTACAGCGCGCGGCCCGCGGTGGCCGCCCATTGATAGGCGACCTCCAGCAGGAGGGTCGATTTGCCGACACCGGGCTCCCCGGCGAGCAGGATGACCGCGCCCGGCACGAACCCGCCGCCGAGCACCCGGTCCAGTTCGGAGACTCCGGTGGGCTTGGCCCGCGCCGTCTCGACGTCGACCTGGCCGATCGGGCGCGCGGGAGCGCTGGGCGCGCCGGCGGCGACCCTGGCTATCGCGGGGCGGGCGTCGCCGCGTTCTTCGAGGGTTCCCCACGCCTGACATTCGGGGCAGCGCCCGACCCACTTCGGCGCCTCGTACCCGCACTCGCCGCAGCGGTAGGTACTGCCTTTCTTGACCACTCCGCGAGGCTAGCGGCCACCACCGACAAACCCCGGCAGCCCTGCCGAAGGGAACTTTCCCCGCATCGGACGCAGCGAAGGGGCCCTTCACCGCATCGCATGCGGTGAAGGGCCCCTTCAGCCCGTCTATGGAAGCTTAGTGCCCGCCGCCCTCGGCCTTGGGCTTCTCCGGCGCCGGGGCCCGGCTGCCCGGGTGCGACGGCGCGGCGACCGGCAGTTCCAGCGTGACCGAGCCGGAGTTCTTGAAGACGAAGGTGACCTTGATCGTCTGACCCGCCCACACCGGCTGCTTCAGGCCCTGCAGCACGATCGTGGCCTTGCCGACCTCGCCCGGCGCGGCGGACGACTCCGGGCCGGCGGACGGCGTGACCGTCCCGGCGACCTCCGACGACGACGGGGCGCCGGACTGGCTGCTCGAAGGAGCGCCCGAGGAAGACGGGGTACCCGAAGACGGCGGCGCGGACGAGGGGGCGCTCGTCGGAGCGGCCTCCTTCGTCGACTCGACCGAGTCGGACGGGCCGATCACGAGAGCGTGGCTCGCGACGACGGTCTTGGCGCCGGTGATCTTGGCGTCACCGGTGGCGGCCTCGGAGGAGACGGAGACGAGCTCGTCGTCCTGCTTGCCCTGGTTCACGATGGTCAGCGTCAGCGGCACGGCGGCACCGGCCGGGTACGCCTGGCCTTCGGTCGGGAACTGGAGCGCGGCGTTCCGCAGCACCAGCTCCTTAGCCTGCGCGTACGTCCCGTTGACCGCGGGCTGCTGCGAGTCGGTCTGGGTGATCTGACCAGCACCGCAGCCGGCGAGCACGAGCGCGGCGCCGAGCGCCAGCACACCTGCGCCGAACACGCGACGATTCTGCAGCCTCACGTCGGAGTCCTTCCATCTCACGGCCTCTTCACCGCGAAGACTAGCCGGGCGGCTTCGCGGGCGGAGAACCCGGTGCGTGTTGACACGCCACCAATGCGGTGACGTGCCCAAGATCAACCGTCCACAAAGGATTTGGAAAACGTTCGCTTCTCACCTGCATGAGCACGGGCGAATTGGGTTTGTCAACCCCCGGGCGGACCACCGTCAGGCCGCTGACCTGCGACGACGATCGCGGGCCGCTAGGTGGGCCTCGTCGGCACGTGCTAAGATGAATTCAGCGAAAGGGGCAGAGGACACATGGTTTTCAAGGTCGGAGAGACCGTCGTCTACCCGCACCACGGTGCCGCACTCATCGAAGCCATCGAGACCCGCGTGATCAAGGGCGAGGAGAAGAAGTACCTCGTCCTCAAAGTCGCGCAAGGGGATCTTACGGTTCGCGTGCCCGCTGACAACGCCGAGATCGTCGGTGTTCGTGATGTCGTCGGGCAAGAAGGACTGGACAAGGTTTTCGACGTTCTGCGTGCTCCGCACACCGAAGAGCCCACCAACTGGTCTCGTCGGTACAAGGCCAACCTCGAGAAGCTCGCCTCCGGCGATGTGAACAAGGTGGCTGAAGTGGTGCGCGACCTCTGGCGGCGAGAGAAGGACCGCGGACTTTCAGCCGGCGAGAAACGCATGCTGGCGAAGGCGCGGCAAATTCTGGTCAGCGAGCTCGCGCTCGCGGAGGGCACCGACGAGGACAAGGCTGAAGTCCTCCTCGACGAAGTTCTGGAAACCGCGGCAGTCTGAACCGGCGGATCTCCCACGCCAGGTGAGGCTGCGCGGGATACCACTACGATCGCGCACATATGAGCACCGTCCATATGAGCACAATCGTGTTCGTCACTGTCGTTCGACACCATGCCTCCGACGCGGAGCTCGCTCTCGCGCCGGTCAATGGTGAAGCTCTACTCACGCACACTGTGCGGGGGCTGCTCGCTCTGCCGGATCTCGATCTGGTGGTCGTGGCGGCCCCCGAGCGGTGTGCTGATTTGTTTTCGGCCGCTCTCGGCGGCTTGGAGAACAGCGGTTCCGATCGGCGATGCCGGATAGTACCCGGGCGGTCACTCAAACACGCATTCGACACCGTCGAAAGGGAAATCGCCGGGAATCCGGTCTTCCTCGTGCACGACGCCTTGCGCGCTTTCACTCCCGCGGACACGGTCCGTGCCGTCGCGGACGCGGTCCGTGCGGGTTCGTCTTTCGTGGTTCCCGTACTGCCGATGGCGGACACCGTGAAGGTGACCGATGCGGCGAAGGTGATCACCGGAACCGAAGACCGCGCACACCTGCGTACGGCGCAAACCCCGCTCGGCTTCACCCGTGAGACTTTTCTCTCGTATGCCGATAAACCGTCTCTGGACGGCGCGCACACCATCGCCGGGCACCCCGACGCGATGCGCGTCACCACTTCGTTCGAACTGACGCTCGCGGAAGCGATCGCAGTGGCAGGAAAAGAGGATGTGCTTTGAGGATCGGCAACGGCGTCGACGTCCATCCGATCGAGGCGGGCCGCGAGTGCTGGATCGCCGGTCTCCTCTGGCCCGGCGTCGACGGGTGCGCGGGCCATTCCGACGGCGACGTCGCGGCGCACGCGTTGTGCGACGCGCTGCTGTCCGCGGCCGGGCTCGGCGATCTCGGCGCGGTGTTCGGCACGGGCGATCCGCGCTGGGCGGGCAAGCACGGTGTCGAGTTCCTCGCGGAAGCACGGCGCCTGGTCGAGGCGGGCGGCTGGACCGTCGGGAACGCGACCGTTCAGATCGTGGGCAACGCGCCGCGCGTCGGCAAGCGCCGCGAAGAGGCGCAGAAGGTGCTGAGCGAGGCTGTCGGCGGACCGGTGAGCGTCTCCGGGACGACGACCGACGGGCTCGGCCTGACCGGACGCGGCGAGGGCATCGCGGCGTTCGCGACGGCGTTGCTGCTGCCGTCACAGGAATAGCCCGGGCCGGGAGCCGGTTCGGGCTGTCATGGCAGTCACACTTCCCGAACCGGTCCGCGAACTGGTGGACGGCAAGAACTTCGCGACCGTGGCCACACTGGACGCCGACGGCGGCCCGCAGACCTCGGTCATCTGGGTGGGCCTCGACGACGGCGATCTGGTCTTCAGCGCCACCGAAGACAGGTTGAAGGTGCGAAACCTCCGTCGCGATCCTCGCGCGAGCGTGTCGATCACCGACGCGGAGAACCCGTACCGGCACACGCAACTGCGCGGCACGGTCACGATCACCCCGGATCCCGGAAAGACGTTGCCGAAGACGCTCAGCCACAAGTACCTCGGCAAGGACGCCCCGCCGGAGGGCCCGGAGGTCGAACGGGTGATCGTCCGCCTGCGGGTCGATCGGATCGCCGGGAACGTTCGTTGATCAGGCCGATTAGGATTCGGACATGGGTGTGACCTTCAACGACGCGACCAAGAAACTCCTCGACGGCAACAACTTCCCGGTCCTCGCGACCATCAACGCCGACGGCTCCGCGCAGACGTCCGTGCTGTGGGCGAAGCGGGACGGCGACACGCTGATCTTCGCGACCGTCCGCGGCCGTCTCAAGGAGCGGAACATGGCCAGGGACCCGCGGGTGTCCGTCTCGGTCTTCGAGCAGGAGAACCCGTACAACTACGTCGAGATCCGCGGGACCGTGGAGATGACCGACGAGGGCGGGCGCGAGCTGATCAACGAGCTCTCGCACAAGTACCTCGGCAAGGACTACCCGGACGAGCCGGCGGAGGTCGTCCGCGTGCTGGTCCGCGTCACGCCCACCAAGATCACCGGCAACGCCGCCTGACCCGTTCCGCGAAAGGTCCTTTCCCCGCGAAACCCGCCGGGAAAGGACCTTTCATCTCACACGCGGAGAGAGGCGAGAACCCCCCGATCGTGGCTAATGTGGACCACGTGACCTTTCGCGCTGTGTTGTTCGACTTCTCCGGCACGGTCTTCCGGCTCGAGCAGGACGAGACCTGGCTCGCCGATCTCACCGACCACGACGGCGAAAGCCTCGACCTCGAAGCCCAGACCGAACTGATGCGCCGGATGACCGCGCCGGTCGGCCAGGTCGTCGATCTCGACGAGGAACACCTGCACGCCTGGCACAACCGCGACCGCGACCCGGTGCTCCACCGCAAGGTGTACCTCGAGGTCCTCAAGCAGTCCGGGGTGCCGCACGCCGACCAGGCCGTCGCGCTCTACAACCGGCTGATCGATCCCACCCAGTGGACGCCGTACCCGGACACCGAAGCCGTCCTCAAGGGAGTCTCGGGCAAAGGCGTGAAGCTCGGGGTGCTGAGCAACATCGCCTTCGACATCCGGCCGGCCTTCGGCATCCGGGGCTGGGACGCCTTCGTCGACGAGTTCATTCTGTCGTTCGAGGTCGGAGCGGTGAAGCCGGAGCCGGAGATCTTCCGCACCGCGATCGAGCGGCTCGGCGTCGACCCGGCGGAGACGCTGATGGTCGGCGACAGCGAGGAGGCCGACGGCGCCGCACGCGAGATCGGCTGCGCGTTCGCGCTGGTAGAGCCGCTGCCGACGACCGAGCGGCCAGATGCCCTGCTGAGCGCCCTGCGTACCCATAACCTGCTGTAATACGGTCACTGCGACACCGCTCACGCCGACCCCGTACCCTTTTAGGGTGGCACTACACCTCTATGACACCGCGACCCGAAGCGTGCGGGAGTTCCATCCTGCCCGTAGCGGAACGGCGTCCATGTACGTGTGTGGTGCCACCGTGCAGGGCATCCCGCATATCGGCCACGTCCGCGGCGCGCTGAACTACGACGTCCTCCGTCGCTGGCTCGTCCACAGTGGACTCGACGTGCTGATGGTCCGCAACGTCACCGACATCGACGACAAGATCCTCACCAAGGCCGCCGCGGCGGATCGTCCCTGGTGGGAGTGGGCGGCCACGCACGAGCGCGCCTTCGAGTCGGCGTACGAGTCGCTGGGCTGCTTGCCGCCTTCGATCGCCCCGCGGGCGACGGGCCACGTGACGCAGATGGTCGAGCTGATGCAACGGCTGATCGACGGCGGCCACGCGTACGCCTCGGGCGGCGACGTGTACTTCTCGGTCAAGGCGTTCGACGGCTACGGCGATCTGTCCGGCCAGAAGCTCGACGAGGTCCAGCAGGGCGAGAGCCTCGGCGAGGGCAAGCGCGACCCGCGCGACTTCACGCTGTGGAAGAGCGCGAAGCCGGGCGAGCCGTCGTGGCCGACGCCGTGGGGCTCCGGTCGTCCCGGCTGGCATCTCGAATGCTCGGCGATGGCGACGGCGTACCTCGGCGCGGAGTTCGACATCCACGGCGGCGGCGTCGACCTGGTGTTCCCGCACCACGAGAACGAGCGCGCCCAGTCCAACGCGGCGGGCGATCCGTTCGCGCGATTCTGGCTGCACAACGCGTGGGTGACCATGTCCGGCGAAAAGATGTCGAAATCGCTGGGCAACACGGTGTCGATCCCGGAGATGATCAAGAACTACCGGGCGCCCGAACTGCGGTATTACCTGGTCCAGCCGCATTACCGGTCGACGATCGAGTACTCCGACGGAGCGCTCACCGAGGCCGCACAGGGCTACCGGAGGATCGAGCAGTTCCTCCGGCGCACGGCGGGCATCGCGGGCGAGGTGCGGATCGGCGAGGTCCCGGCCGGATTCGCCGCCGCCCTCGACGACGACCTGGCCACCCCGCAGGCGTTCGCAGTGCTGCACAACACGGTCCGCGACGGTAACGCGGCCCTCGACGCGGCCGACAATTCCAAGGCACTCGAAATCGCCGCCTCCGTGCGCGCGATGACCGACGTGCTCGGCCTCGACCCGCTCTCCGCGCGCTGGTCCGAGGCGGGCGGCAATGAGACGCCCACCCGGCAGGCGCTGTCCGATCTCGTGGAAGGGCTGCTCACCGAACGGCAGCAGGCCCGCGCCGAGAAGGACTTCGCCCGTGCGGACGCCGCGCGTGACCGCCTCCAGCAGGCGGGCATCGTGGTGGAAGACACCCCGAACGGTCCACAGTGGACCGTCAAGGACGTCTGACACTTACTCGGTTTCTAGCTCAAGGATTCTCACTCATGGCAGGCAACTCCCGGCGCCAGGGCGCTATTCGCAAGCCCGGCACGAAGAAGGGTCAGGTCGTCGGCTCCGGCGGCCAGCGCCGGAAGGGCCTCGAAGGCAAGGGCCCGACGCCCAAGGCCGAAGACCGGCCCGGGCACAAGGCGTACCGGATCTCGAACGCGCGTGACCGCAAGGAACAGGCCCGGCAGAAGAAGGCCGACAAGCCGGAGCTGATCGCCGGGCGCAACCCGGTGGTCGAGGCGCTGCGCGCCGACGTCCCGGCCACCGCGCTGTACGTCGCGATCAACATCGAGATCGACGACCGCGTCAACGAGGCCGTCCGGCTCGCCGGCGACAAGGGCATCTCGATCCTGGAGATCCCGCGCGAGGAGCTCGACCGCAAGACCAACCGGGCCATGCACCAGGGCCTCGGGCTGCAGGTCCCGCCGTTCGTCTACGCCGACCCGCGCGACCTGATGTCGGTGGCGAAGGACTCGGGCCAGACCCCGCTGTTCGTCGCGCTCGACGGCGTCACCGACCCGCGCAACCTCGGCGCGGTGATCCGGTCGGCCGCCGCGTTCGGCGCGCAGGGCGTCCTGCTGCCGGAGCGGCGCAGCGCGGGCATGACCGCGGTCGCGTGGCGGACCTCCGCCGGTACCGCCGCCAAGCTGCCGATCGCCGTCGCGACCAACCTGACCCGTCAGCTGAAGGCGTGGAAGGACGACGGCCTGATGGTCGTCGGCCTCGACGCGGACGGCTCGGTCGACATCGACGAACTGGACCTCGCGGCGGACCCGCTGGTCATCGTGCTCGGCTCGGAGGGCCGCGGCCTGTCCCGGCTCGTGCGCGAGACCTGCGACGCGACCGTGTCGATCCCGATGTCCGCCGGTGTCGAGTCGCTCAACGCCTCGGTCGCCGCCGGGGTGCTGCTGGCCGAGGTGGCGCGCCGCCGCCGTATCGCGGGACGTGTCTGACCCCGCACTTCGTCACACGTAGTTCATCGACACCGGGCGGGGCTCGCAGGCTAAGGTCACCAGCGGATAACGCGTAACCGCCCTGGGGGACCCCGCACCGATGTCGTTCATTTCGCCACTGTTCCTGTGGTACTTCATGCCGGCGGTACTGCTCGCCGTGCTGCTGTGCCCGCGCAGCTGGCGGAACGGCATCGTCGCGGTCGGCAGCCTGGTCTTCTACGCCACCGGCGCCGGGCCGTACACGCTGGTCCTGCTCGGCTGCATGGTGGTCAACTTCCTGGCCGGGCCCGCGCTGGAGCCGAACGCGTGGGACCTGCAGAACAAGCGGCGCAAGCGGCTGCTGCTCGGGGTCATCGGCCTCAACGTCGGCATGCTGCTGATCTGGAAGTACGCGGGCTTCGCGACGCAGCAGATCGCGGCCGTGACGCATTGGTTCGGCGGCGGCTTCCCGGTCGCCGACCTGGTCATCCCGATCGGCATCTCGTTCTACACGTTCCACCACATCTCGTACGTGGTGGACATCTACCGCGGTGAACGCCGCGCGCTGCGCAACCCGGTGTCGTTCGCCGCGTACATCGCGATGTTCCCGCAGCTGGTGGCCGGGCCGATCGTGCGGTACCGCGAGATCGCCGACCAGCTGCCGCAGCAGCGGTCGCACCGCCTCGACGACATCGCCGCCGGCTTCCCGCGCTTCGCGCTCGGGCTGTGCAAGAAGACGATCATCGCGGACTCGCTCAGCCCGATGGTGGACGCCTGCTTCAACACGCCATCGGACCAGATGACCTTCGCGATCGCCTGGCTCGGCGCGATCGGGTACACGCTTCAGCTGTTCTTCGACTTCTCCGGGTACTCCGACATGGCGATCGGGCTCGGGCGGATGCTCGGCTTCCGGCTCCCGGAGAACTTCGCGCGGCCGTATTCGTCGGTGACCATCACCGAGTTCTGGCGGCGCTGGCACATGTCGCTGTCGCGCTGGTTCCGCGACTACGTCTACATCCCGCTGGGCGGCAACCGGACCGGCGCCGGGCACACGTACCGGAACCTGTGCATCGTGTTCGTGCTGACCGGGTTCTGGCACGGCGCGCAGTGGACGTTCCTGATCTGGGGCATCTACCACGGCGCGCTGCTGATCGTGGAACGCGCCTTCGGCTACGACGTCACGCCGAAGACCCAGGTCGCCCGCATCGGCCGCCGCGTGCTGACGCTCGTGCTGGTGGTGTTCGGCTGGGTGTTCTTCCGCGCCAAGGACCTGCCGCACGCGCTCGGCATGATCGGGCACATGGTGCTGCCGGACTTCACCGGCCTCACCGACGTCGTCGAAAGCGCGGTGACCAACCAGCGGCTGCTCATCCTGCTGTGCGCGCTGGCGATCGTGTTCCTGCCCGCGCATCCGGTGACCGGGCCGCTGCTGGAGTCGTCACGCAGCCGCCCGGCGACGGCGCTGCGGATCGGCGTGATGACCGTCGGGCTGGTGTACGCGGCCATCCTGATCGCGACCGGCACGTTCAGCCCGTTCCTCTACTACCAGTTCTGAGGGAGCCCGCGAATGAGCGATCTGGCCAGCCGGCCCGGGGTGATCCCCTACGTCGACAACCACGACGGCCCGCGCCGCCTGCTCACCGTCGAGATACGCCCGTTCGGCACGTTGGCAAGGATCTACGTGCCTTTCGTGAGCATCGACGGCAGGCAGTACGTGGTCTCGTGGGGTGCGATCACGTTCGAGGTCCCCGCCGACCGGAACGTCCACGTCAGCGCGCACCTGAGCACCAACTACGGGGACGGCGTGTCCGCCAGCCCGTACGCTTCGATCGTCTTGGCTCCCCACCACGGTCCGGTCCGGCTGGACACCCAGTTCACCTCGACCGGCGGTTCGATGTTCCCGGTCGGCTAGCTCGCGGTAGTGCCCTGGCGCCGGGAGGGCGCCAGGGCACCAACTCAGACGAGACCTGTCAGCAGGTCGGCGAAGTCCCGCGGCCTACTGAAGTAGCCGACGTGTGACGAGGCCAGGGTGTGCACCTCGAACGGGTTGTCCGGCGTCAACTCGTCGGCCTTGCGGATCATGTAGTCCTGGACCGCCGGGGTGATGCTGCGATCCGAGGCGAGGCGCACGTAGGTGTGCGGGACACGCCCCCATCCGTCAGCCTGAACCAACGCCCCCGGTTCGAGCACCGTGTAGCTCTCATCCGGGTCCAGGGAGTCAAGCAGCAGCCGGAACTGGTGGTCGGTCGAGTCGGCCATGATGGCGGCCTTCAACTCGGCGAACAACGCCGGGTCGCCGTGGGCGCCGCGCCAGTTCAGCCGGGCCACACCGGGTTCGTCCACGTCCGGCACGGTGATCCGCGCCGCCAGGTCGTCCAGCAGGTTGTCGTCGACCACGTCCCATGGCTCGGTGAGCATGGCCGGGTCACTGAGACAGAGTGCGGAGAGGTATACGACACGGTCGAGAAGTTCCGGCGCGGCATTGGCGACGGCACTGATCGTCAACCCTCCGAGACTGTTGCCCACCAGGACGAGCGGTCCCCCGTCGGCAAGCAGTCGCAGGGTGTCCACCACGTGCTTCACGTTGTCCTGCAACGTGACCCCGCGCAGTGGGGAAGGCGCGGCCGCCAGTGCCGCGAGATCCTGGGGTTGCCGGTAGTAGGCGGACGGGCTGTCCGCACGGTCGCCGTGACCGGGCAGGTCCACGGCGTGCGAGCGGTACCCGAGCAGAGCCAGTTCGTTCTGCAACGGGCCCCATGCCCGTGCGTTACTGGAGCCGCCGTGAACGAAGACGAAAATGGGGCGCGAAAGTGCGCGCATAGTGAAGTTCCTTGTCATCCCTTGGTGAACGGTGGACGAGGACCTTGACGTCGGCGAGAGCCGGCACCAGGGTCAGCGCGTCGACCGCAGGCGAAAGGCCTGCCAGGTGTGGATGACAGAACACATGGCGATCAGCTTAGCGAACAACACCGCCGGACGCCCCTGGTTTACCGGTGCCCGAGATCGACAGGCTGCGGGCCGCGTCGAGCACCAGCTGAGCGAATTCCTCGCCGCGCGTCATCGGCAGGTAGTGACCCGCCTTGGGAACATTGATCAGCCTGCCGTCGGCGCAGGCGTCGAGGAAGCGGCGTTCGTGGCGGCGGAAGTGGTCGCGTGAGCCGTTGATCAGCCAGGCCGGGCCCGGATAGCCGCCGAGTTCCGCGAGCACGTCGAAGCCGGCGAGGGCCTTGGCGACGTCCGGGATCACCTCGGTCGCGATGCCACCGCCGAGCACGGCCTCGGCGACCTTCCGCGGCAGCACGGTCCGGAACTGGCGGCGGCTGAGCCCTTCGCCGCGATCCGGAAGCCGCATCAGGATCCTGTGTGCGAGCCTGAAGAGACCCTCCAGCGCCCTGTCCGGCAGGTAGGTGGAGCCCGCGACGACGAGCCCGGCCACGCTTTCCGGGTGCCGCGCGGCCGCGGCCGTCGCGACGTACCCGCCGAGAGAGTGCCCGACGACCAGAGCGGGCTCGTCGATGGCGTCGACGACGGCGTCCACCGCGCCCTTCAGGGTGAAGCGCTCGCCGCGGCGGCTGCCGTGGCCGGGAAGATCGACCGCTTTCGCGGGAGGGCCCAGCAGGTCGAGTTGCTCGGACCAGGCGGCACCGCTGAGCCGGATGCCGTGGACGAAGACGACGGGGACCATGGACTACCTCCAGAATGCAACGCACCGTTGCGTTGCAAATTACCTCCACTTTCGACGCAACGCAACGGTGCGTTGTATTCTCTGGCCGTGAGCACGCAGACCGGCCCGCGCAAGGCCGAGGCGATCTTCGCCGCCACTCTCGAACTACTGGCCGAGCACGGCTACGACAGGCTCGCCATCGAGGCGGTCGCGGCCCGGTCCGGTGTCAACAAGACGACCCTGTACCGGTGGTGGCCGTCGAAGGACGCGCTCCTGGCGGCGGCGCTGCGCGATTCGGGACTGTTCGCGCTCGAAGTCCCGGACACCGGCAGCCTGCGCGGCGATCTTCTCGCCGTGGCGACCCACATCCTCCGGCTGCTCACCTCGGAGCGCACCTCGCCCGCCGTGATCGCGACGCTCACCGCCGGGCCACGCCGTCCGGAACTCGGCGAGGTCGCCCGGAGTTTCTTCGCCGATCGCATGACACGAGAGGAACCGATCTTCGAGCGAGCGGTCGCGCGGGGCGAGCTGCGCGACGACGTCGATCCGGTCCTGGTGATGGATCTGCTCGCGGGGGCGATCTGGTTCCGGCTGCTGCTGCGCGGCGGCGAAGCCGATCCGGAATTCCTCGAACAAGCCGTCGACACCGTACTGGCCGGTGCCGCGTGAAAATCCCGCTGAAGATCGAATCCGAACGGCTCGAAGATTATCTCGTCGCCGACGCGGTGATCGATCACGATCATCCGCTGATCCGCGAAACCGCTGACGGACTGTCACCGACCGGCGGCACCGAAGTCGACGTGATTCGTTCGATGTTTCACTTCGTGCGCGACGAGATCGCCCATACGGTGGACGCCGCCGATCCCCGGGTCACTCTTATGGCCTCGGAAGTCCTCAGCGAGCGGGTCGGCCTCTGCTATGCGAAGTCGCATCTGCTGGCCGCTTTGCTGCGCAGCCAAGGCATCCCGGCCGGGTTCTGCTATCAGCGGATCGGCGTCCTGCACGGGCTCAACGGCGTGTACCTCGCCGGCCTCGGCCGGTGGATCCGACTCGACTCGAGAGGCAACAAAAACGGTGCGGACGCCCACTTTTGCCTCGATGATGAACGACTCGCGTGGACACTGGACCCCGCCAGGGGCGAGATCGACTTCCCCGTCGTGTACACCGCACCGTCTTCGGCCGTCGTCGCATCACTGTCGTCGGCGACGCCCGGACCCGCTTGGTACGAAGGGATACTTCCGCACTCTCCGTGAGCGGTTTTACCGTGTTCCAGGAAAACCCCGGCACCGAATAAGGTATAGCCGTGCGTTACGTTCGCTGTTGGTACCTTTCCCCCGAATTTCTTATTTCGGCATTGTCACGATGCGCGTAGAGTAACTCCCCGCACTCGAACAGATACGCAATGCGTTCGTCCGTTCGGGTGCGGATCAAGGAGGTGAACCCCGTGCCCGCGGAAGCCGACCGGCTCCGCCGTACCCCACTGCAAGAGATCTTCTGGACCAGGACGAGCCTGCTGCTCACCGTACTGGTCGTCGTGGCGGGCCTCAGCCTGTGGATCTCCAGCAAGATGGACCCCGGTGCCGGAAAGACACTGCTCACTTCACTGGGCACCGGCACCCTGATCTCCGCGGTGGTCGGCTTCGGCCAGACCCTGATCACGGCCACCGCGTCACAACGCGCGATGGTGACCCCGGTGATCGAGGAAAGCCGCCGCGCGCTGGAAGCGCTCAGCGCCGAATACCGGTCGCTCAACAAGGAATTCTTTCCCACCCACGTCTTCGAGGCGACCACCGAACCGGATCCGATGTTCAACCGGATCCTGACCGAGGACCTCGACGTGACCCGGCACTACTTCTTCCGCGGGTTCTCCGGCAGGCACGCCGCGGCCCGTTTGCTGTTGTCCCGCACCGAAAGAGAGCTTCGCGTGGTCATCGCCGACCCGCGCGACGAGGGCGCCATCAGTGGCAGGGCGCGCTATCTCCTTCGCAGCGAAGAAGCGGGAATGGACTACGAGACGATCCAAGCCAGGCTCGACGACGAGATCAGCATCGGCCTGGTCGGGCTGTTCCTGGCCCGCGTCCGCTGCTCGCTGGTGGACATCACCGTCGTCGCCGACCCACCGCTGGACCGGCTCGAAGTGTTCGACGAGAGCGTTTGGGTGACCTTGTACAGCGACATCCGCGGAGCGACCACGCTGTATCCGCGAACGCTGCGGTTCAGCGAAGGTTCCTTTCTGTACAACAAGGAACGCTCCGAGTTCCTGCGCGTGTCCCAGTCCCGTTCCGGACGACACTTCCGCATCTCCGCCACCACGACGAGGGCCGATTTCCTCGCCCTGTACGAAAAGATCACCGGATCCCCACTGTCCGAAGAAAACTTCCTGGAGCTGGAAGGGAAATTCCACGCCTTCCGGAAGGAGTTCACCAAACTCGCCGAGTTGAACCCCTGACCTCTCGGCGTCGCAGAGCACTAGATTTGAGGAGCTGAAGTTGCTCACTCGCTTGTCCCCCCTCACCCGGCTCTCCGCGCTGCTCCGGACCACGGACCTGCCGCTGGCGCAGCACTGGCAGATCGTCGACGAGATCTTCCGTGACTGGACGTGCAGACCCGGCCTGCGCGACGATCTCCGCCGGCATCTGGATTCGCTGAGCCCGGACGAGGCGAGCGCGGTACTCGAACGGTCCCGGGAGACCACCACCCATTTCGCCTGGTGCCTGCTCGATTCCCCGACCGACCCCTTCTCGGTCTGGTTGCACGAGTACAAGGCACCCGAAGACTGGCGTGAGGGCTACGCCGATTCCGTGCACAACCACAGATATCACTTCTGCACCACGATCCTCCGTGGCAACTACGTCCACGAACGGTATTCGACCCTGCGCGACCAACTCTCCGGATTGATCACATCAGTTCGGTTACGACGTAGCACGCTGTGTCAGACGGGGTCGGTAGGCGTCATGTACGCGGACGAGTTCCATCGGATTCCCGAAGCCACCGAAGGGACTATGACGTTTTTGGTGAAATCACGCCCTGTAAGCGAGTTCAGTCTTTCCTATGACCCGAAGACCGGAATAGGGCACCGTCACGTTCCGGTGGAGGTCCGATTGGGGGACCTGGCAGGCCGCATCTAACTACACACCGCCGTCGAAGGCGCATACCATTACTCCACCCGTCTGTAAACGGGATCGGAGAGGTGTATGCGCGCGCGAAAGAGCACGATTCCTTCCCAGACCATCGACGCCGTCGAGCATCGTGTCCGGCAACTGTGCTGGCGCTATGCGGACAAACTACAGTTCCACGGCTGGCACCACGTGAGTTTCGTCCGGGCCAAGGCCGCGGGGTTCGCCGAGCACAACGGTGCGGATCGCACCGTCGTCGAGGTGGCGGCACTGGTGCACGACGTGAACTACATCGTGCTCCGGAACTCCCCCGCGGCCGCCGGGCGAGACCTCCGGATGGACATCCTGCGGGAATGCGGGGTCGAGGAGACCGTCGCCCGGTGGATCGACGAACTCGTCGACGAAGCCGAAATGGCCACCAGGGGCCGGCACATCTCGCTCGAGGCACAGGCCTTGAGCGACGCCGACACGCTGTTCAAGGCATTGCCGGTGACGCCCGTCGTACTCGCCCACCGTTATCTGCGGGAGAACGGGTTGAGCCTCCGCGAACTGGCGCACAAGATCGTCGGCGAACAACGCGACGTCCACGACAGCGGCTATTACTTCTACAACCCCAAGGCCGCGGAGAACTACTCCCGGTGGGCGTTGGCGAATCTTCAGTTGTGGCAGTGCATCAAGGAAGCCGTCGACGATCCGACGGTCGTCGAACTCCTCGACGCGGTGCACGCCGTGGACGTCACGGACTTCGAAGCCGAGCCCGCGGCCTCCTAGTCGTCGGTGTCTCAGCGTTGTCCGTAGCCGCGGAGTTTCTCCACGACGTGCTCGATCTCGGTGGGCGGGAGCAGATTCGGTGTTCCCGCCGCCCGTGCCGTCAGCCAGACCTGACAGACCCATTCGAGCTGCTGTGCCCGGCTGTACGCGGCGCCGAGACTGTCGCCGAAGGTGGTGGTGCCGTGGTTGGCCAGCAGGCAGCCTCGGCGGCCCTCCAAGGCCTCCAGCATGGCTTTGGCGAGTTCTTCGGTGCCGTACGTCGCGTAGGGCGCGACGCGGGCTGTCGGGCCGATCGCGGCGAGCATGTAGTGGATCGGCGGCACCTCGGTGACGAGAGTGGAGACGGCCGTGGCGTGCACGGAATGCGTGTGCACCACGGCCGAGATCGCCTTGCCGTCCGGATCCGCCCCCTGCCGGTACACCGTGAGGTGCATCGGGAGTTCGCTGGTGGGTTTGAGGGAGCCCTCGACGATCTCGCCGTCGAGGCGGACCACCGGTACGTCCTCCGGCCGCAGCCCGGCGTAGTCGACCCCGGTCGGAGTCACCGCGATCAGCTCGCCTTGCCTCGCGGAGACGTTCCCGGACGTGCCGACCACGAGTCCGTCGGCGGTCATCCGACGAGCGAATTCGCAGACCGCCAGGCGTTCTTTGGCCAGGATCACCCTTACAACCTCCACAGTCCACGAGCCGCGGCCAGTGAGGCCTGGTAGTCGGCGTAGCCCTGCTCGTAGAAACTTACGTTCTCGGGGCGGACCTCGACGACGCGGGCGCTCTCCGCCCACAGTTCCCTGTCGACCGGTTCACCGAGCGCGTCCGCCGCGACGATCACCGCTCCCCGGGCGCCGACCCCGGGATCACCGGGGATCACGATGGGCCGCCCGAGAACGTCGGCGAAGATGCGGGTCCACTCGAGTGAGCGGACTCCGCCGCCACAGGCGTACAACGTGCCGGTGAGCCCGGCCGCGTCGAAGCAGTGCTTTGCCGCGTACGCGATCGACTCGCACAGCGCGCGGACGACGTCACCACGTTCGCTCTCCAGGCTCAGTCCGGAGAACTGAGCCCTCGCCGAGGCGTCGACGAACGGCGCTCGCTCACCCGACGCGGAGAGGAACGGCAGCGCGCGAACGCCACCCGCGCCCGGTTCGCTCGCGTCGAGCAGAGCGCCGATCTCCTCGACCGCGATACCGAACAGACGGCACACCCAGTCGATTCCCGCGGTGCCGACCATCGCGGGCATCGCCCGCAGGAACTCGCCTTCTTCCGGGGTGCAGAGGAACATCCCCGCGGGCTCGCCCTCCGGATCGAACACCGCCGAATCCGTCAGGACCTGGCAGGCGAGCGTGGTCCCGGCGGTGAGGATGCCGTCACCCGCCCGTCGCACACCGGCGCCGATGGCACTCGCGGGCAGATCGAACGGCCCCGCCGTGACCGGCAGCCCGACGGGAAGACCGAGTAGCGCGGCCCCGCGCTCGTCCAAGCGGAACACGGTCTTCGGCGCCGCCGGCTCCGCGAAGAGGTTTCGGCGATGGGAGAGACCGACGGCCGCGATGGCGTCTTCGTCGTAGTGGCGGGTGGCCGGGTTCAGGAACGGCAGGGATGCGTCCGACGCGTCGACGGTGATCTCGCCGGTCAGTCGTTGAAGTACCGCGTCGACGCAGTAGCCCGCCACCGCCGCCTTGTCGAGCGAATCCGGTTCACGAATGTCCAAAAAGGACATGATCGCGGCGGCGCTGCCCGGGAACATGCCCGACGCGGTCCGGCGGAACACTTCTCTGGTCACTCCGGCGGCCTGCCACTCGGCCAGCAGCGAGTTCGCCCGCCCGTCGAGCCAGGAGATCGCGGGACGCACGGCCTCTCCGGCTTCGTCGCGCAGCCACAGTCCATCGCCCTGACCGGTGAGCGCCAGCGCGGTGACCGGACCGTCGAGTCCGGCGGCGACCTCGCGCACCACCGTCGCCACGGTGCCGAGCACCTGGTCGAGGTCTTGTTCGACCAGCCCGCCCGGCAGGTGGTGCACCTCGGACGTGGTGCACGCGCTCGCCACGGACATCCCGGCCTTGTCGAAGACGACCGCCTTGGTCAGTGACGTGCCGATGTCGACGCCGATGATCATGGCCGCGGAACCTCGGGATTCGCCAGGTTCGCGAGTGCCTCCCCGCGGGCGTACCGGCCGACCTCGGCGGCGACGATGCTCGCCGCCCGCTCCGCGGTCTGCCTGCTGGCTCCGGCGAGATGCGGGGTCGCGATCACGTTCGGCGCGTCCCGCAAGGCCCAGTCCGCGGGCGGCGGCTCGACGTCGTACACGTCGAGCGCGAGCGCGCCGAGCCGTCCCGAGCGCAGTGCCTCCGGCAGCGGGGAGTAGTCCAGGAGGCCACCGCGCGCGGTGTTGACCAACACGGCACCCTGCGGCAGCAGCGCGAGCTTGTCGGCGTCGATCAGGTGGCGGGTCTCTTCGGTGAGCCGGGCGTGCAGGCTCACCACGAAACTGCGGCGCAGCAGATCGTCCAGCTCGACGAGCTCCGCACCGTCGGCGGCGATCCGGGCGGGGTCGGCGAACGGGTCCGCGACCAGCACCTTCGCGCCGAACGCGACGAGCACCTTGGCCACTCGCGCACCGATCGCGCCGTAGCCGACCAGTCCGACGGTGGTCCCGTCGAGTTCGAGACCGGTCTGGTCGTAGGCGTAGTAGTCGCCGCGCCAGGTCCCGCCCAGCAGTTCGGCCGACGAGGTCGAGATCCGGCGCATCGCGGCCAGGATCATCCCGACCGCGAATTCGGCGGCGGCGCCGGCGTTGCGACCGGGTGCGTAGGTCACCGCGACACCGGCCTCGGTGGCCGCGGCGAGGTCGACGTTGACCGGACCTCCCCGGCACACCGACACGAGCTTGAGGCCCGGCGCGGCCGCGAACACCTGTTTGGTGAAGGGCGCCATCTGGGTCACCGCGACCTCGGCGCCGGCCAGCGCCTCGATCACCTGCTCCTCGGTGCCGCTGGCCTCGTGCACGTTCGCGACCGGGCCGAACGGCTCCACCGGCCACGGCAACGTCAGTTCCGAGAACTCGTGCCCGGCGCCGATCTCGGCACGGACGGCGTCGGCCAGCAGGTCGGTGCCGACGAAATGGTCTCCCGCAGCGAGTATCCGCAACTCTGCGTCCTCTCTCCGTGCCCGGATGGGGGCATGTTCAGTGAGCTTGCTCGTATTCGGTGATGTGCGCGACCTTGCTCGCGCTGGCCGAGGCCGGGTCGAAGCGGTAGCCGACCCATTCGGCGACGATCTTCTTCGCCAGTTCCGGGCCGATCGCCCGCGCACCGAAGGTGATCACCTGGCAGTCGTTCGACTTGACCGAACGCTCGGCCGAGTACGAGTCGTGCGCGACCGTGGCCCGGACACCGGGGACCTTGTTCGCCGAGATGGCCATGCCGATCCCGGTGCCGCAGACCAGGACGCCGCGATCCGCCTCGCCCCGCGCGATCGTCTCCGCCGCCGCGAGTCCGAGCAACGGGTACGCCTTGTCGTCCGATCCGTCGGCCACGCCGAGGTCGGTGACCTCGTCCACCCTGTCGTCGGCGAGGAGCAGGTCACGCAGCTGGTCCTTGAGCGCCACCCCGGCGTTGTCCGCCGCCACCACGATCCGCATTCAGTCTTCCTTTCCCAGCGCCTGGCCGACCGCGGTGACGAGCAGCGCGAACGAGGTGGCCCCGGGATCGGGGTGCCCTTTGCTCCGCTGTGCCAACCGCGCCGCCCGTCCCTTGGCGGGCAGCAGGTCCGCCGTGGCCTCGGCCGCGCTCACCGCGACCTGGGCCGCCTTCTGCCAGGCCTGCGGGACGTCGGCGCCCGCCTCGGCCTGTTCGCGCAACGCCAGCCGGAACGGCTCGATGGCGTCGAGCATGGTCTTCTCACCGGGCTCGGCCTTGCCCAGTTCGACGAACGCCGTCACGGCGCCGTCGACGGCGTCCGCGAGGACTTCCGCGGTGACCTCGTCGCCGGACCGGCCCTGGACTCCGGCGCCGGTTTCGGCCAGCAGGACTCCGTACAGCGCCCCGGACGCGCCGCCCGCCGCGTCGGCGAAGGCCGTCCCCGCCGCCAGAAGCGCGGTGGACAGCGAATCCCCGGCACGCCTCGCGGCGGCCACCGCGGCTCGCATTCCCCTGGTCATGCCCAGGCCGTGGTCACCGTCGGCGGCGACCGCGTCCAACCTGCCGAGTTCGGCTTCGTTGGCTTCGATGACGTGCAGAGCCGCCGTCAGCGCGCGGTCCACGATGCCTTGCCCCGGCTCGGTCTCCGCCAGCAGTGAGTCCACTGTGGACTCCAGCGGCACCTGGGCCAGTTCGGCGCCGGTGCTCCGGTAGCCCGGGGTGTCGCAAGGTGCGGCGTAGAGCTCGGCGAGTTCGTCGTCGAGCACCAGGATCGACAGCGAGACACCGGCCATGTCGAGCGACGTGACGAATTCGCCGACCTCGGTGTGCAGCGGGCTGAGCCCCGCCTCGGCGAGCCGTTCGTGCACCCGGGTGTAGGTCGCGAACATCTCTTCGTATTTGGTGCGGCCCAGCCCGTTCAGCAGGACCACGACGCGGCCGTCGCCCTCCGGCAGTTCCGGCAGGAGGCCGTCGACCAGTTCGTCGGCCAGTTCCCGGGCACTCAGCCTGCCGGCGGTGCGCACGCCGGGCTCGCCGTGGATGCCGAGCCCCAGTTCCATCTCGCTCTCGCCGACGGTGAACAGCGGGGCGGACGCACCGGGCAAAGTGCAGCCGCCGAAGGCCACCCCGAACGTCCGGGTGTTCGCGTTCGCCTTCTCCGCGAGCGCGTGCACGGCGGCCAGGTCGTCACCGCGTTCGGCGGCGGCGCCCGCGACCTTGAAGACCAGGAAGTCGCCCGCGACCCCGCGACGCCGTTCCGGTGCGTCGGCGGGACCGCTGGCGATGTCGTCGGTGACCAGGATGGTGCGGCTCTCGACGCCCTCGGCCGCCAGCCTGCGCGCGGCGAGCCCGAAGTGCAGGACGTCGCCCTGATAGTTGCCGTAGCCGAAGAGCACTCCAGCACCGCTCTCCGCCGCCCGCGCCGTGCGGTAGACCTGCTCGGCGCTCGGGCTGGTGAACACGTCGCCCACCACCGCACCGTCGGCGAGGCCGGGACCGACCAGTCCGGCGAACGCGGGATAGTGCCCGCAGCCACCGCCGATCACCACCGCGACCTTGCGCTCGGTCTCTTCCCGGCGCAGCACGCCATAGGCGCCGGGAACCTTGCGCACCGAACGCCCGTAGGCGGTGACGAACCCGTCCAGCCAGTCGCGTTTGAACGTCTCCGCGGCACCCAGGACCGTCATCGCCCGCTCGCCTCCGCGAACTCACCGGACAAGTAGGCGAGCAGCTTGCGGCGCACGTCGTCATTGTTCTCCGCGACCGCGGCGGCCAGTTCGAGCGCGTCCGGCTTCGGCGGGTACACCGGGTTCGGCAGCGCGATCACGGTGAGCCCGGCCGCGGCGGCGGCGCGGATGCCGTTGCTGGAGTCTTCGACGCCGAGGCATTCCTCTCCGGACCGGCCGAGCCTGGCGGCCGCCTCGAGGTAGACGTCCGGACTCGGTTTGCCCCTGGCGACCTCGGCACTGGAAACGGTCGCGCTGAACTCACCGGTGAGACCGTGCTTGTCCAGGACCGCGTCGATCACGCGGCGGGCGGCCGACGACGCCAGCGCGACCGGCACCTTCGCGCTCACCTCGCGGACCATTTCGCCGGCGCCCGGCAGCAGGGGCGCCTCTCCCGCCTCGATCGCGGCGATCATGCCGTCCACCACGGCACGCTCGACCTCGGCCGCGCTTTCCGGGGTGCCGGACCGCTTCGCGAGGTAAGCGGCCCATTCGGGCGCGCTCATCCCCTGTACGGACGCGGTGTCCTCAGCGGTCCACTCGGTCCGGTGCCGGGCGGCGTACGCCACCCAGTTCTCCTCCCAGAGGTGTTCACTGTCGACGAGGACACCGTCCAGGTCGAACACCACCGCGGCGAGTGCCATCCGGCGTCTCCTTTCACATCGATGCTGTTAAATTAACATCGATGATGTGATCTGAGCAAGCTTCGAGGAGGGACCCCGTGGTCACACGGTTGTTGTTGGCTCGGCACGGCCAGACCGAATGGCATGCCGAGAACAGGTACGCGGGCAGCAGCGACGTCGCGCTGACCGAGGAGGGACTCAGGCAGGCGGACGAGCTCGCCGGGTTCGCCGCGGCGGCCGGGCCGACGGCCGTGTTCTGCTCGCCGCAGAGCCGGGCACGTCGCACCGCGGAGCCGTCGGCCGAGGCGCTGTTCCTGCCGCTTCGAGTGGTCGACGAACTGCGTGAAGTCCACTTCGGACTAATGGAGGGCCGCACCAGGGACGAGCTGGCGGCGACGGATCCCGATGCGGTCACGAGGTTTCTCGCCGATCCCGTGACCGGCGCCTTCCCCGGCTCGGAGCCTCCAGCGGACGCGGCCGCCCGCGGCGCGAAGGCCCTGCGCGGGATCGCCGCCGAGGCGCCGGGCGAGACGGTGCTTGTCGTCGCGCACAACACCCTGATCAGGCTGACCTTGTGCGCACTGCTCGGAATCCCGGTCGAGACCTATCGGACGGTGTTCCCGCGACTGGACAACGCGGCCGTCACCGAGATCGCGATCGACGGCGCACGCACCGGCCTGCTGCGCCTCAATCAGCCGGCCCGCACGCGATACTGAACCCCATGAGCGATGAGAAGACGGCCGGTGCGAGCGCACACTCTCGTAACACGCGGCAGCGGCAGATCACCGAACACGTCTTCGCGTCCGGCTCCGCCACCATCTCCGACCTGGTGGAACTCACCGGTGTCAGCACCATGACCGTGCACCGGGACGTCGACGAACTGGCCAGGCAGGGCCTGCTGCGGAAGTACCGGGGCGGCGTCTCGGCCATGCCGTCGACGGTGTTCGAAAGCAACGCCGACTACCGGATGAACGTGCATTCGGAGGAGAAGGCGGCGATCGCCGCGCACGCGCTCGCGCGCGTCGAACCGGGGATGTCGATCCTGCTCGACGACTCCACGAGCGCGCTCGCGCTGGCGAAGATGCTGCACCGCGTCACACCGCTGACCGTCGCGACGAACTACCTCGGCGCCATCGAACTCCTCAAAGGCGTTCCCGACCTGCGGCTCATCTGCATCGGCGGCGACTACTCGGCGACTCACGACTCGTTCCTCGGCATGCAGAGCCTCGAAGCGATCGAACGGATCACCGTCGACGCGACCTTCGTTTCGACCTCGGCGATGAACACGCGGATGACCTTCCACCAGGAGCCGGAGATCGTGATGCTGAAGCGCGCGATGCTGGCCAGCGCCCGGACGAAGGTGCTGCTGATGGACCACAGCAAGACCGAACGCGCGGCGCTGCACCGGCTGGCGCCGCTGAGCGATTTCGACGTGCTGATCGTCGACGACGGGGTCGAGGACCACCTGGCCGAGGAGATGCGGAGCCAGGTGGAAGTGGACATCGCGGAAGCCTGAGGCACGAGCCCGAGTACATGAAGGCCCCCTTCCTTGCGTCTAGCGCAAGGAAGGGGGCCTTCATGTACCGCAAGCGGCCGAGGCAGCGATGAACGGCGGGCTGGGTTGGTCGTGCCGAGCCGGGCTTTCGTGTGACCGAGTGGACGGCACGTGTGATCAGACGGACGACACGCGTGACTGGCCGGACGACACGCTTGGCTCAAACCCGAATCGCCACTCACGACCAACCCAGCCCCGTCCAAGCGCGCGAGGCTAACACGAAAACCCATCGATGTAACATCTTGAAAGTTAAGTTAACACGATCCATGATACGCTGAACACGACGTCATGGAGGCGTGCATGAACCAGGTAACACCGCCGTTATCGCGATCCGGGAGCGGGTTCGCCCGTGTATTGAACCGCTGGGGCCTGCCCGCCCCGCTGTTCCTCGGCTACGCCGGGCTGCTGCTGTTCATGATCGGCGACGGGGTCGAGTCGGGCTTCATCGCGCCGTTCATGGCGGACAACGGAGCGGGCACGGAGATCAAGGCCTCGTACGTGATCACGGTGTACGGCGTCGCCGTGATGCTGGCTTCGTGGCTGTCGGGCGCGCTGTCGGACCTCTGGGGCCCGCGTCGCGTGATGATGATCGGCCTGGCCATCTGGCTGACGTTCGACGTGCTGTTCCTCGCGATCGCGGTATCCGGTGAGAACTACCCGCTGATGCTGGTGTTCTACGGTCTCCGCGGGTTCGGCTACCCGATGTTCGCGTTCGGTTTCCTGGTCTGGATCACCGCGGTGGCGCCGGTCGCCAGGCTCGGCGCGGCCGTGGGCTGGTTCTACTTCGCCTTCACCGGCGGGCTTCCGACGCTGGGCGCGCTGGTCGCGAGCTTCACGAACCCGGTGCTGGGCCAGTACGGCACGCTCTGGGCGTCGGTGGCGCTGCTCGCGCTCGGCGGGTTGCTGGCGATCTTCGGGGTCCGGCAGCGGACGGGGTACACCCGGCTCGCGCCGCCGGACGTGAAACCGGTGCAGAGCCTGGTCTCCAGCGTGTCGATCGCGTGGAAGAAACCCCGCGTCGGCGTCGGGATGCTCGTCCGTGTCATCAACACCGCGCCCGAGTTCGGCATGCTCGTGTTCTTCCCGACGATCTTCATCGAGGGCATCGGATTCGGGGAGAGCCGCTGGCTGCTGCTGGTCTCGGTCATCTACGGCACGAACATCTTCTTCAACCTGATCTTCGGCGTACTGAGCGACCGGATCGGCTGGCGCACCACGATCTTCTGGTTCGGCGCGATCGGCTGCGCGATCTCGATCCTGTTGCTCTACTTCGTCCCGGTCGCGATGGGCGCCGAGTACTACTGGCTCGCCCTGCTCGTCGGCGCGCTGTACGGCGCCACGCTCGCCGGATTCGTGCCGATCTCGGCGCTGCTCCCCTCGCTCGCCCCGGAGAACAAGGGCGGCGCGATGGCCCTGCTGAACCTGGGCGCGGGCGCGGCGGCGTTCGTCGGGCCGGCGATCGTCAGTGTGTTCCTGGGTCCGCTGGGCGCGGCCGGCGTGGTGATCGTCTTCGCCGCGCTGTACCTGGTGGCGGCGGTCATGGTGCGCTACCTGAAGTTGCCCGAAGAGACGGCGAAGGCGATCGAAGAGGACAAAAGCCTGCAGGAAGTCGGAGAGAAGGTCGTCACCACGTGAACCAACCCGTCACGATCGGCATCGACGTCGCCACCGCGGGGGTCCGTGCCCTCGCGGTACGCGGCGGCACCGTCCTCGCTTTGGCTGCCGAGCCACTGCCCGCACCGGTCCGCGACGAACGCGGGCACAGCGAGCAGGACGCCGGGTCCTGGTGGCCCGCGGTGAAGACGGTGCTGGCGAAGGTCACCGGCGAGCTGCCGGGCAGGGGCGGCGAGGTCGCCGCAGTGGCCGTCGCCGCGACGTCGGGGACGATCGTCGGGGTCGACACCTCGGGTGAGCCGGTCACGCCCGCGCTGATGTACGACGACAGGCGCGGAGCGGAGCTCAACCGCAAGGCCACCGAACTCGGCGAGGATCGCTGGCGGCGACTCGGTTTCGGCGTGTCCGCCACGGCCGCGCTCGGCCGGATCGCCTGGCTGTCCGAGCACGTCCCCGACGTCGCCGGGGTCCGGCACACACCCGATCTGATCGCCGCGAAGCTCACCGGCGGACAAGTGGCGAGCGACTGGTCGCACGCCTTGAAGAGCGGGTACGACCCGCTCGCCCGCGAATGGTCACACGAGGTCTTCGAGGCCTTGGCGGTGCCTGAGGCCCTGCTCCCGGCGGTGGTCGCGCCGGCCACCGTGCTGGGCACGGTGGCCGAGCCGATCGCCGGGCTCCCGGTGGGCTGCGCGGTCGTGGCAGGGATGACCGACGGCTGCGCGGGCCAGCTCGCGGCCGGGGCGGTCACCCCTGGGAGCTTCGTCGGGATCCTCGGCACGACGTACGTGCTCAAAGGGGTCACCGAAGAACTCGTGCCGGATCCGACAGGGGCGGTGTACAGCCATCGCCATCCGGACGGCTGGTGGCTGCCCGGTGGCGCGTCGAACACCGGCGGCGAGGCCGTCGCCGGGCAACGGAACCTTCCCGAACTCGACGCGGCGGCGGCCGCGCTGGGGCCGGCGAAGGTGATCGCGTATCCGTTGCGTCGCAAAGGCGAACGTTTCCCGTTCGCCAACGCGGACGCCGCGGGTTTCGTGTCCGGCGAAGCCGACGAGGTGGAACTGCACCGGGCCAGGCTGGAGGGGGTCGCGTTCCTCGAGCGGCTGGCACTGGACCATCTGCGCCGGCTCGGCGTCACGATCACCGAACCGCTCCTGGCGGCGGGCGGCGGCAGCAAGAGTCCTTTGTGGACGCGGATCAGGGCGACCGTCACCGGTCTCGGTCTGCGAGTGTCACCGCAGGCCGAAACGGGGTACGGCGCCGCTCTGCTCGCCGCGGCGGGGGTCTTGCCGGGAGGGCTCGGCGAGGCGTCCGAAGGGCTCGGCAGGGGAACGCTGGTCGAACCCGACGAGCGCGAAAGTGCCGCGCTCACCGAGTCCTACCTGCGGTTCTGCACCGAGCTGCACACCAGGGGCTGGATCGACGACGAGCTGTTCGCCGTCGTCCGGCGTTGAGAGATCAAGACCGAGAGATCAGGAAGGACGTGGGCCGTTGGACTTGGTAGGAGCCGGCTTCGGCGCGGCCTCCGGTTTGGCCGCTTCCGGTTTGGCCGCCCCGGCATCAGGACCGGCAACAGGACCAGCGTCGGGCGCGGGAGCCAACAGCCGGATGGCCTCCTGGACGGCGACGTCCGTGGCGGAAAGCCGATCGGCGACCTTCGACCGGAGTTCCAGCGCGAGCTTCCGGGCCTGCTGAGCCTCGGCCTGCTGAGTCTTCGTGTCGGTGAGAGCCTCCGCGACCTGCTCCTGCTTCGCGGCGATGTCCTCCGCCGAAGACTTCTCCGACTTGGCGATCTTCTCCGCGGAGATCCGCTCGGCTTCGGCGCGTTTGTCCGCCGAGACCCGGTCGGCTTCCGCGATCTTGTCCGCGGACGCCTTCTCCGCTTCCGCACGACGGGCGGCCGAAGCCTCCTCGGCCTTCTTGTCCGCGGCGGCGCGGGTCCGGACGCTCTCCATGTCCAGTTCCTTGCGCTTCTGCGCCGCCTCGGAGTTCAGCCGCTCGATCTCGGCTTTGGCGTCCGCGAGCAGCTTCTCCCGCTCGGCCTGCGCGTCCTTGGCCGCTTTTTCGGTCGCGCGCTGCGTCTCGTGGGCGTACTTGTCCGCTTCGGTCCGAGTCGACTTGGCGTCGGCCTCCGCGGCGG
The DNA here is from genome assembly GCF_001995215.1 of Amycolatopsis azurea DSM 43854. Lineage (GTDB taxonomy): Bacteria > Actinomycetota > Actinomycetes > Mycobacteriales > Pseudonocardiaceae > Amycolatopsis > Amycolatopsis azurea. Next base: position 165,621 of record NZ_MUXN01000001.1, on the reverse strand, counting down.
CCTTGAGGTCGGCGATCTCCTCTTCGGCGAGCTGCATCATCATGCGGACGCGTTCGGCCATCGCGCCGGCGCCGGACGGGCTCGCACTCATCCGCACGAGGGCGGCCTTGGTCTCGTCCAGTTCCTTCTGGGCGTGGCCGAGCGCCTTGGTGAGTTCACCGGCGGTTGCCACGGCCTCGTCGCGGTTGCGTGAGGCCTGCTTGAGTTCGGTCGACAGCTCGGCGAGCCGCTCGTCGACCTGACGCTTGTCGTAACCGCGGACAGCGCCCGCGAACTGGGACGATTTCGCTGAGGGCGCCTGAGGCGCCGTCTTCTCAGGAGCGACCATGGCGGACACCTTAATGAGCTTGGGCCCGTCAGGCAGTACCGCCAAACGGCTGCACTCGGCGTGCGGTGGGCCGGTCACATGGCATCCTGCATTGTTGACAGGTGGTAAGCAGAGGAGGACCGGTTGGACATCTCGGCGATCCTCGAAGACATCCGCGAGCATTGGCACGTCTACGCCACGATGCCCTTCATCGCGGCGCTCATCGGCTACATCACGAAACGCGTCGCCATCGAGATGATGTTCCGGCCGCTGGAGTTCGTCGGGATCAAGCCGTTCCTCGGCTGGCAGGGGGTCATCCCGGCCAACTCGCGCCGGATGGCGACCACCGCCGTCGACCTGCTCACCAAGAACCTCGTCGATCCGCAGGAGATCTTCTCCCGGCTCGATCCCGACGAGGTGGTCAAGGAACTCGAAGAGCCGCTCCTCAAGGCCGTCGAGGACGTCACCCGCGAGGTGATGGAGCAGTACCAGCCCCGGCTGTGGGAGCTGCTGCCGACGCGGGCGCAGCGGATGCTGGTCGACCAGGTCCGCGCGCAGGCGCCGAAGGTCGTCGCGCGGCTGATGCGCGAGGTGTCGACGAACATCGACGAGGTCCTCGACGTCAACGAGATGCTGATCAACGCGATGGTCCGGGACAAATCGCTGACCTGCCGCCTGATCAAGGAGGTCGCGACCCCGGAACTCCGCTTCATCGCCCGGTCCGGCATCTGGTTCGGCTTCGTGATCGGCCTGGTCCAGTTCGTCGCGTGGGCGTTGACGAAACAGCCGTTGATCATGCCGGTCTTCGGTTTCGTCACAGGGTTCGTCACGGACTGGCTGGCCCTGAAGATGATCTTCTACCCGCGTGAGCCCCGCCGGTTCCTGTTCTTCAGCTGGCAGGGCATGTTCCAGAAACGCCGCAAGGCGGTCGCCAAGGACTACGGCGCGCTGATCGCGGACGAGGTCCTCACCGTGCGGAACGTGATGGAGGCCGTGCTCACCGGGCCCAAGTCGGACAAGCTGTTCGCGATGATCACCCGCGAGGTGCAGCGGACCATCGACGCGCAGGCGAGCATCGCGAAACCGTTGGTGGCGCTCACCGTCGGCGGCGTGCAGTACCAGGAGATGAAGAAGGCCGCGGCGGAGAAGGCGATCGCGTATCTCCCCGAAACGGTGAAACACGTGGAGAGCTACGCCACCGACGCGCTCGACGTCCGCAACACCATCGTCACGAAGATGCAGCAGCTGACCCCGCTCGAGTTCGAGGGGATCCTGCGTCCCGCGTTCCAGCAGGACGAATGGAAGCTGATCGCCGTCGGCGCGGTGATCGGCGGGCTCGTGGGTGAACTTCAGGTCCTGCTCCTCCTCCATTGAGGACCTGCGACTAGGTTCCCCTCAAGCGAGACGCGGGAGGGGCTGCGAGTGGACGCCGTCATCGCCGACCTCGGCGAGCACTGGCCGGTGTACGTCAGCATGCCGTTCATCGCCGCGCTGATCGGCTACGTCACCAAACGCGTCGCCATCGAGATGATGTTCAAGCCGCTGGAATTCGTCGGTGTCAAACCGTTCCTCGGCTGGCAGGGGGTGCTGCCGGCGAACGCCGAGCGGATGGCGGCCACCGCCACCGAGATGCTGACGAACAACCTCGTCGACCCGAAGGAGATCTTCGCCAGGCTCGACCCGGCGCAGGTCGCGAAGGAGATCGAGCAACCGCTGCTGCGGATCGTCGAGGACGTCACCCGCGAGGTGATGGAGCAGTACCAGCCCAGACTCTGGGAAGTACTGCCGAACACCGCCCAGCAACTGCTGCTCAAACGAGTGCAGGCCGAGGCGCCGCGCGCGATCACGAAGATCATGGGCGAGATCGCGGAGAACATCGAGGACGTGCTCGACCTCAAGCACATGGTCGTGACGAACCTCGTGCGCGACAAAGCCTTGCTGAACCGGCTGATCCGCGACATCTCGCGACCGGAGATGCGGTTCATCGCGCGGTCGGGGATCGTGTTCGGGTTCTCGCTCGGCTGTGTGCAGCTGCTCGTGTGGGCGCTGACGAAATCGCCGATCGTGCTGCCGCTGTTCGGTATCGGCATCGGCTGGTTCACCGACTGGATCGCCCTGAAGATGATCTTCCTGCCGCGCGAGCCGAAACGGTTCTTCGGGTTCTACACCTGGCAAGGCGTGTTCCAGAAACGGAAAGACCAGGTCTCCGCCGACTACGGCGACATGATCGCGCGCGAGATCATCACCATCCCGAACCTCCTAGAGGCCGTGCTGAGCGGGCCGAAATCGGACAAGCTGTTCACGATGATCACCCGTGAGGTGCAGCGGACCATCGACGCGCAGGCGAGCGTCGTGAAGCCGTTCGTCGCGCTCGCCGTCGGGAGCAGGAAGTTCCAGGAGATGAAGCAGACCGCGGCGGCGAAGGCGGCGGCACGGATCCCGGAGACGATCCGGCACGCCGAGGGTTACGCCGTCAACGCGCTCGACGTCCGGAACACCATTGTGGACAGAATGCGACGGCTGAACCCGCTCGAATTCGAGCAGTTGCTGCGTCCGGCGTTCCGGCAGGACGAGTGGAAGCTGATCGCCGTCGGCGCGGTGATCGGCGGCCTCGTCGGTGAACTTCAGGTGCTTCTGCTGCTTCACTGACGGTCAACCGATACGGTTTCCCATCCCCGGGGTTCGAGCGAGGAGGTCGTGTGGACGCTGTCCTCGACGACCTCGCGCGGCACTGGTGGCTGTACGCCGCGATCCCGTTCGTCGCCGCGCTGATCGGCTACGTCACCAAACGCGTCGCCATCGAGATGATGTTCAAGCCGCTCGACTTCGTCGGGATCAAACCGTTCCTCGGCTGGCAGGGCGTGGTGCCCAAGCACGGCGGGCGGATGGCCGCCGTCGCGACCGAGTTGCTGACGTCGAACCTGCTGGACGTCAAAGAGGTCTTCCGCCGGATCGACCCGGCGATCATCACGCGCGAGATCGAGCAGCCGCTGTTGCGGGCCGTGGACGAGGTCGCCCGCGAAGTGCTCGAAAAGCACCATCCCAGGCTCTGGGAGGTCATGCCGACGATGGCGCAGGAGCTGCTGATCAAGCAGGTCCAGGCGTCGACGCCGCGGCTGGTGCGCGAGTTCATGGCGGAGATGACCGAGAACCTCGACGAGGTGCTCGACTTCCAGCACATGACCGTGCAGCGGCTCACCAGGGACAAGAAGCTGCTCGTCCGGCTGATCCGCGAGACGTCGCGGCCGGAGATGGCGTTCATCGCGCGCACGGGGATCTACTTCGGCTTCGGGCTCGGCGTCGTGCAGGCGATCGTCTGGGCGGTGACGAAGGAGCCGTGGGTGCTGCCGATCTTCGGCGGCTGCATCGGGCTGCTCACCGACTGGCTGGCGATCAAGCTGATCTTCGTGCCGCGCGAGCCGGTGCGGGTCGGCCGGGTGATCCTCCAGGGCAAGTTCCAGCGGCGGCGGGCCGAGGTCGCGCACCAGTACGGCGAGATGATCGCGAACGAGATCCTGACCGTGCCGAACCTGCTCGACGCCGTCCTGCGCGGGCCGCGGTCGGATCGGCTGTACGCGCTGGTCGAGCGGCTCGTGGCCCACGCCGTCGACGAACAGGCGAGCGTCGCGAAACCGATGGTCGCGATGGCCGTCGGCGGGCAGCGGCTGCAGGAGATCAAGCAGGCGGCCGCGCGGAAGGCCCTGGAACGGCTGCCGCCGACGATCCGCCACGCCGAGGGCTACCTGACCGAGGCGATGGACGTCGCGAAGATCGTCGAGCGGCGGATGCTCGGGCTGACGCCGCTGGAGTTCGAGGGACTGCTGCGCCCGGCGTTCCGGCAGGACGAGTGGAAGCTCATCGCGGTGGGCGGGCTCATCGGCTTCCTGGTCGGGGAGCTCCAGGTCCTTCTCATGCTCCACTGACGCCGGATCGCGATTAGGGGGCTAAACGCAAGTGCGCGCCGACCTGCGTTTAGCGGGCTAAACGCGATCCGGTGGGCGGAAGTGAGGCGTTCTCACATGCGGGAGACACGGGGTGATTACGGTGGAGGGGTGGCGTCCGAACCCCAGCAGCTGCCAGCCGTCCACGAGGCGTGGCTTCCGCGTGAGCACGCGTTGCACCGTCCCCGCCACGGTGGCAGGCAGCTGACCGCGCTGATCAGCGCGTTGCTGTTCTTCACCACCCCGGCCCTGCTGTGGGTGTTCGGCGTGCGGCCGGGCGAGATCGAGAACCACAAGCTCGCGAGCTTCCCCGGTCTGGACAAGGGCTGGGGCTTCTTCACCGACATGCCAGCCTGGGCCATCGACCAGCTGTCGTTCCGGCCCGGCGCGATCGCCGCCGCCGACGCGATCAGCCGCGGCGTCTTCGGCGAGGGCGCCCCGCTCGATCAGCCGCCACCGCAGCAGCAGGCGGGCCCGATCCCCGCGCCGCCGGCGCCCACGCCGTCCAAGACCGCGCCCACCCAGGGTCCGACGCCGAACGCCGCGTCCGGCTACCGCCGCGTCGTCCAGGGTCGTGACGGCTGGCTGTACTACGGCTACGACGCCGACGCGAAATGCGATCCGTCCCGTCCGCTGCCCGAGACGATCGACAAGATCAACGAGCTGCGGCGCGCGGTCGAGCAGTCCGGGCGGCGGTTCGAGTTCGTCGTCGCGCCGGACAAGTCGACGATGGTGCCGCAGTTCCTGCCCGACACCTACCCCGGCAAGGACTGCTCGCGTTCGGCCGAGGCGGTCACCTGGCACCGGATGCTCAAGGACGCCCGCGCGATCGACCTGCGTCCCGAGCTGCGCGCTTCCGAGGGCCGGGTGCAGCGGCCGGTCTACCCGCCCAACGACACCCACTGGGCCGACGAAGGCGCGCTGGTGATGACGCGCGCCATCGCGAACGCGATCAAACCGGGTGTCACGCGGACCTGGGTGAGCGTGCCTGTCGGCCAGTACGACACCGTCGCGGACCTGCCCCCGCTGATCAGCAAGCAGGGCACGAAGACGAACACGCTCTACAGCCTTCGCCCGGACGGCGTGGTCGAGCGCGCGGGAGAGCCGAACGGCGACATCGACAAGCCGGTGTACCGCACGGCGAGCCCGCTGATCGGGACCGTGGACGAGAAGATCCTGATCTACGGCGACTCGTTCACGAAGGCGTCTTCGCGGTATCTCTCGGGCGCGTTCACGAACCTGACGATGCTGGCGCACTTCACCCAGAAGACGTCGCAGGCCGAGGCCGTCGACGCTTTCGTGAACGCGAACGTCGTGGTCCTCGAAGCCGTGGAACGCAGTGTGGCCGGCGGTCAGCTCGCGTTCATCGACCCCGGTTTCCTCGAAGCGGTCAAGAAGGCGCTCGCCGAGCACCCGATCCGCTAGCGCACGGCGGGTTGCGCGGTCGCCGTCGGCTCGACGCGGACCCGCGAACTCCGGCCGCGCAGCCACGCGATGAGGCGGCAGACCAGGTAGATCACGAACGAGATCGCCGTGACGAACGCGCTCACCGGCTTCCCGGGCGCGAGCGACAGGATGATCCCGCCGAGCGCCGCGGTCTCCGCGAACACGATCGACAGCACGGTCGCCTTCCACGGGCTCGCCGTGACCCGCGCGGCCGCCGCGGCCGGGGTCACCATCAGCGAGACGACCAGCAGCGCGCCGACGATCTGCACGCCGAGCGCGCTCGAAATCCCGACCAGCACCGCGAAGATCAGCGAAAGCAGCCGAACCGGGACACCACGCGCCGCCGCGACCGCGGGGTCGACCGTGGCGAACAGCAGCGGCCGGTAGATCACCGCGAGCACCACCAGCACGACGACCGAGGCGCCGAGGAGCAGGTTCAGGTTGGTCGAGTCGATGGTGATGATCTGCCCGACGAGGATGCCGAACTTGTTGGCGCTGCGGCCTTCGTAGAACGACAGCAGCAGGACGCCCATGCCGAGGCCGAAGGCGAGGATCACGCCGATGACGGAGTCGCGTTCGGACTCCCGGCCGCCGAGGATCCCGATCAGCAGGGCGGCGATGACCGCGCCCGCGAGACCGCCGAGTTCGACGCCGACACCGAGCAGCAGCGCGCCCGCCGCGCCGGTGAAGGCCAGTTCGGCGGTGCCGTGCACGGCGAACGACATCCGCCGCATGACCACCAGCGGGCCGAGCACGCCCGCGACCAGGCCGAGGACGGCGGCCGCGAGCAGCGCGGTCTGTACGAAGTCGAGGCCGAGAAGTTCGCCGGTCAGGGCGAAATCGAACATCTTGTCCACGGTCTTACGAAACCTGTTCGTCGATGTGGTGGGGTTCGTCCTCGCACAGCGCGCTCTGCGCCCCGGCGACGTGGATCTGCCCGCCGACCTTGAGCACCTCGATCCGCGTGCCGTACAGCTCGGACAGCGTCTCCGAGTTCATCACCTCGTCCGGCTTGCCGACCCGGAACTGGCCGTTCACCAGATACAGCACCCTGTCCACATAGGACAGGATCGGGTTGATCTCGTGGGTGACGAACAGGACGGCGGTCTCGGCGGACCGCCGCCGCTCGTCGATCAGCTCACTGACCGCGCGCTGGTGGGCGAGGTCGAGGGAGAGCAGTGGCTCGTCGCACAGCAAGACCGCGGGGTCGCCGACCAGCGACTGCGCGACGCGGAGCCGCTGCTGCTCGCCGCCGGAAAGCCGCCCCACCGGCCGTTTCGCGTACGCCTGGGCGCCGACGGCCTCGATCGCCCGCGCCACCAGCTGACGTCGTTTCGAAATCCCGAACAGCCCGGTGCCCCACCGGTGCCCGTCCAGGCCGAGGCCGACCAGGTCCACCCCGCGCATCGTCAGGCCCTCGTCGAGGGCGCGCTGCTGCGGGATGTAGCCGATCCGCCGGTTCTGCCCACCGGGGCGCCGCCCCGCGATCTCGACCGTGCCCTCCGGCAGTCCCTGCTGGCCGAGCAGCACCTTGAGCAGGCTGCTCTTCCCGGAACCGTTCGGCCCGAGGATCGCGAGGAACTCGCCGGGCTCGACGTCGAGGTCGAGCCCGGACCAGAGGGTCCTGGTGCCGAACGCGAGGCTCGCCCCGCGGACACGGACCGCGGGGCGCGCTTCGGCAGGTACGGAGCTCACTACTTCAGCGCTCCCGCCAGCCCGTCGACTGCCTTGGTCATCCATGCAATGTAGTCGGTCACACCCTGGGGAAGCGTTTCGGTGACGTCGACGACCGCGATCCCGGCGGTCTTGGCGTCGCCGACGACCTGCTGGGTGACCGGGGTGGTGGTCTGCGCGTTGTTGATCAGGGCCTTGACCTGCTTGCCGGAGATCAGCTGCTTGACCTGGTTGAGCGCGGCGGCGGGCACGTCCTGCTCGGCTTCGACGGCCGCGGCGAAGGCGGGCGGGGTCGAGTCGGTGACCTTGGCGCTTTCCAGGAGGTAGTGCGCGACGGGTTCGGTGGCGACGACCTTGCCGCCCGAGGCGCCCAGCCCGGAGACCTTCGTCAGCAGCTCCTGGGTCTTGCCCTTGAACGCGGTCGCGTTGGCGGTGAAGGCGTCCTTCGACGCGGGCTGGATCTCGCCGAGCTTCGCGGCGACCTGGTCGGCGATCTTCTCGACGCCGGGCAGGCTGTACCAGACGTGCTCGTTCTCGTTGCCGGTCGCGGCGATGTCGACGGCGACCAGTTTCTGCGCGCCGGAGGCCTGGTCGGCGAGCTTCGAGAAGAACTCGTCGTAGCCGCCGCCGTTGGACAGCGTCAGCTTCGCGTTCTTCGCGGCGATGGCGTCGCTCGCGGTGGTCTCGTAGGAGTGCGGGTCGGCCGAGGGGTCGTGGATGATCGAGGTGACCTCTACCTTGTCGCCGCCGACGGCGGTCACGACGCTGCCCCAGACGTCGGTCGAGGCGACGACCTTGATCTTCTCGCCGCCCGGGTCCGCGGCGGAGGCGTTCTGCGAACCGGAACCCGCGGACGCCTTGTCGCTCGACGCGCAAGCCGTCGCGCCGAGCGCGAGGACGGCCAAGGCCGACACGGCCGCGAAAACACTCTTAGTACGGCGGGAATTCATTTACTGCACTCCTGCGGATGCCCAGGCCAGGTGTCCCAGATGCCGGGTAATGGAAACCGTTGTCAGATTCAACTGTACCCCATACGGCTGACAGAACCCGCTGTCCTGGTCCGAGCTGTACCCAGGGTCACTCTGAATCGAGACCTGCCACACGTCGGGTGATGCTTCTGCAAAACGTTCTGAACCGTTACGGTTTGCGGATGGGCCGTCCTATCCGCACCAGGAGGCAGGCGACACTGGCGTCGTTGGCCGCAGAGCTCGGTGTGTCGAGGACCACCGTCTCCAACGCCTACAACCGACCCGACCAGCTGTCCCCTGAGCTGCGCCGTCGTGTTCTCGAGACCGCGCGGCGCCTCGGTTATCCGGGCCCGGACCCGGTCGCCCGATCACTGCGGACGCGCAAGGCCGGCGCTGTCGGTCTTTTGCTCACCGAAAACCTCTCCTACGCTTTCCGCGATCCGGCAGCCGTCGGCGTGCTCGAGGGGCTCGCGCTGGCGTGCGAGGACGCGGGCGTCGGCCTGCACCTGGTCCCGGCGAGCCCGGGCCGCGAGGACGTCGCGGCCGTGCACCGCGCCGGCGTCGACGGTTTCGTCGTCTATTCGGTGCCCGACGACGACCCGCATCTGGGCGCCGTGCTGGAGCGCCCGGTGCCGACGGTGATCGTCGACCAGCCCCGTGTGGACGGCGTCGACCGGGTCGGCCCCGACGACGCGGCCGCGGTCACCGCCATGGCCGAACACCTCATCTCCCTGGGGCACCGGCAGATCGGCGTGCTGTGCATGCGGCTGGCCCGCGAGCGCAACGACGACTTCGTCTCCATCCAGCGGCAGAGCGCCGCGCACTTCCACGTCCAGCGGATCCGGCTGGAGGCGCTGGCCGCCGCGTTCTCGGCGGCCGGGGTCGACTGGGCGACGGTGCCGGTGGTCGAGCGCTTCGACCACACCGTCGACGACGGCGCGTCCGCCGCGCGCCAGCTGCTCGACGCGTATCCGCAGGTCACCGCCGTGATCTGCACTTCGGACATTCTCGCCCTCGGCGCACTGGCCGAGGCGGAACGCCGCGGGCTGCGCGTACCGCAGGATCTGACGGTCACCGGGTTCGACGGCATCACCGAGGCCGAACGCTCCGGGCTCACCACGGTCCACCAGCCGGTGCTCGAAAAGGGCAAGGCGGCGGGCAAGCTGCTGCTCAGCTCCGCCGACCGGGTCGGGCCGAAGGTCATCACCCTGCAGACGGAACTGCGGGTCGGCCGCACCTCCGCGCCGCCCCGGACGGCCGAGGAGCGCTGGTTCGGTCCGTGACGTACCCCGTAAAGCGTTGCTCTCACGGGGTGTGTCCGTTCAAATGGTCACGTGACCTCCATAGACGTACTTCTCAAGCGAAACCAGGAGCTCGGCGACGTCACTCCTGGTGACCGTTCGTCCCCGAGGCCATCACTCCAGGTGGCGGTGCTGACCTGCATGGACGCCCGGATCCGGGTGTTCGAGATCTTCGGCCTGCTGCAGGGTGAGTCCCACGTCCTACGCAACGCCGGCGGCGTCGTCACCGACGACATGATCCGCTCGCTCGCGCTGAGCCAGCGGAAACTGGGCACGCGTGAGGTGCTGATCGTCCAGCACACCGAATGCGGTCTTTCGATGGTGACCGAGGACGACTTCAAGGACGAACTCGAAGAGGCCTCCGGACTGCGTCCGACGTGGGCCGTCGAGGCGTTCCGCGAGGTCGAGGACAGCGTGCGCCGGTCGGTGCAGCGCGTCCGGCGCAGTGACTTCCTGCCGCACACCGACAACGTGCGCGGCTTCGTCTACGACGTGAAGACGGGCCACCTCACGGAGATCGCGTAATCCGCTTCCCTAAGCTGACCGGGTGGGCGTCGACGCGGATGTACTGACCGGATGGTTCGACGAAGTCGGGCGCGACCTGCCCTGGCGTGAGCCGGAATGCACCGCCTGGGGCGTGCTGGTCAGCGAGATCATGTTGCAGCAGACGCCGGTCGCGCGCGTCCAGCCGATCTGGCTGGAATGGATGGCGCGCTGGCCGGTCCCGTCGGCGCTGGCGGCGTCTTCACAGGGCGAGGTCGTGCGCGCCTGGGGCAAGCTCGGCTACCCGCGGCGCGCGTTGCGGCTGCACGCCGCGGCGGCCGTCATCGCCGCGGAACACGGCGACGTCGTACCGTCCGATGTGGACACTCTGCTCGCGTTGCCGGGCATCGGCGCGTACACCGCGCGCGCGGTCGCGGCCTTCGCCTACGGCAAGCGGGCGCCGGTGGTGGACACGAACGTCCGGCGCGTGGTGGCCAGGGCGGTGCACGGCGCGGGTGACGCCGGGCCGCCGTCGAACACCCGCGACATGGCCGACGTCGAGGCGCTGCTGCCGCCCGCCGACGCGCCCGCCGCGAAACTCTCGGCCGCGCTGATGGAACTGGGCGCGCTCGTCTGCACCGCTCGCTCGCCACGCTGCGCGGACTGCCCGATCTACGACGACTGCGCCTGGCAGCGCGCGGGCAAACCCGCCTACGCCGGTCCCGCGAAACAGGTCCAGAAATTCGCCGGCACCGATCGCCAGGTGCGAGGACTACTGCTCGACGTCCTGCGCGGCAGCGAAGGCCCGGTCGAGAAGGCGCGGCTCGATCTCGTCTGGCACGAATCCGGGCAGCGCGACCGGTGCCTCGACTCCCTGCTGGTCGACGGCCTGCTCGAACAGACCGGGGACGGTCTGTTCGCACTCCCCGGCGAACACTAACGCATTACGACAAAAGTTGGTCAATGGTTGTCATCGGCGCGATGGCGGGTTAGTTTTCCGGCCAACGCGCATGATGGGAGTTACGCCCGTGGCCGACTTCGACCGACGTACCGCGCTCAAGGGCGGCCTGACGGTAAGCGCCGTCGGGCTACTGGGGACGACGACAGTTTCCGCCGCAGTCGCGGCGCCTGGGGCAGTGCAGGAACCGACGATCCACGACACGGCTGCCTGGGGTGCCCGGCCGCCGAACGGGGCGATCGAGGTGCAGGACCACAAACCGACGTACATCGTCGTGCACCACACGGTCGATCCGGGAAACGTCACCGACTACACACTCGAACACGCCTACTGGGCGTCGCGCTCGATCCAGAATTTCCACATGGACACCCGGGGCTGGGTGGACAGCGGCCAGCAGTTCACGAACAGCCGCGGCGGGCACATCACCGAGGGGCGGCATCGCAGCCTGGAGATCCTGCGCGGCGGCAAGCAGCACGTGCTGGGCGCCAACGTGGGCAACAACAACAGCACCTGCATCGGGATCGAGAACGAGGGTCTCTACAGCAAGGAAGACGTCACGCCCGCGCTCTGGGACTCGCTGGTGAAGATGGTCGCGTACATCGCTTCGCAGTACGGGATCTCGCCGGAATTCATCAAGGGGCACCGGGACTTCAACTCGACCGAATGCCCGGGGACCGTGCTGTACAACCGGCTTCCGGAGCTGCGCACCGCGGTCGGGAAACTCCTGGGTTCCGCTTCGCCGAAGGCCGATCTACCGGAGTGGCCGCTGCTCAAGCCCGGCGACGCCGGGCCGAGGGTGCGGGTGGCCCAGGAGCTCCTGCGGGGACGCGGTTTCGCCGTTCCCGTCGATGGCGTGTTCGGCCAGTCCACAAAGGACGCCGTCGCCGCGGTGGCGGCACGGAACGGACTGGAACGCGACGCCTGTGGTGCGACCATGGCGACCGACGAGACCGGGTTCCTCGGCTCCGACGTCTGGCCGCTCATCGTCGGGTCGGGCACTGATCTGCGGGCACTGAAAGCACGACTCGCCGGCTGAACAGCAAGGGCGAGAGGACCAGAAGGGCGGCGCACCAAGGGAGCAGGGATGTCCCCAGCGGAAGCAGCAAGCCGCCGACGAGGGCTCCACCGGCGACGGCGCCGTTCCAGGCCGCGATCGTGAGCGACTGGGCGGCGTCGGCGGTGGGGCCCGCGATCAGCGCGGTGACCGCCTGGAACGCCGTCGGCGCGCCGCCGAACGCCAGTCCCCACAGGCAGGCGGCGGCCAGTACCAGACCGTGGAGGCCGTCGCTGAGTCCTGTCAGGACGATTCCGGCGGCGGTCAGGGCGGTGCAGGACACCAGGACGGCGCGCGGATGCCGGTCGAGCGCGGAGCCGACGGCCAGCAGCCCGCCGACCGCGGCACAGCCGAACATCAGCAGCGCCGTGCCCAGCATCGAAGCCGCGTCGAGGCCCACGAGCACCGGGCCGATGTAGGTGTAAGCCACGTTGTGCCCCAACGAGAACAGCGCCACCGTCGCCAGCACGGGACGCATCCCGGGCAGTCTCGACGCGGCCCGCGGCCGGGTGTGCCCCGACGGGTCCGCGGGCACGGCGGGCACCGCGACGAACACCCACACCAGCAGCGGCACGGTGATCAGCGCCATCACGGCGAACGCCCAGCGCCAGCCCGCCAGTTCGCCGAGCGCGGTCCCGGCCGGGACGCCGAGCGCGAAGCCGATCGGGGTACCGGACATGGCCACGGCCAGCGCGCGTCCGGTGAGTCCCGGCGGGGCGAGGCGCATCGCGTATCCGGCGACGAGCGACCACATCACCCCGGTCAGCGCCCCGGAAACGACCCGCGTGGCGAGGATCAGCGGGTACGACGAGGACACCGCGATCACCAGGTTGGTGACCAGGAAGCCGGTGATCAGCGCGAGGAGCAAGCGTTTGCGCGGCACCCGAAGGGTCGCGGTGGTGAGCGGGATGGCGGTGAGCGCGGTGGTGATGGCGTAGACCGTCACCAGCTGCCCGGTCACCGACGGGGAAACACCCAGATCCGCGGACATGCCCAGCAGCAGCCCGGCGGGCAGCACTTCGGTGAGGCAGCCGAGGAAGACCGTCGTCGTCAGCGCGAACAGCGCCGGGAAGGGCAGCATGCCTCGACGATCTCTTCCCCGCCCCGGCGCGGATAGTCCCCGGCGGTCATGCCACCGCGTTATCGGCCCGGATAACCCCGCGGCATGACCGGCTGACACTGCCGCGCGCGGCGCGGGCGTACGCACGATGGCCGGGCATCCTCCCCCGTAGAGAGAAGGCCCGTTCATGACCGTGCGGATTCGGTGGCAGGAGCCACTGTGCACCGCGTTGCTCGCCACCACGATGATCGGCACCTGCCAGGCTTCGACGGCGGCGCCGGCACCCGGCAGCGACGGGTACGTGCACGTCTCGCCCGACGGCACCGTCCTCGGCCCCGATACCTACTACCCGAAGGACGGCAACGGCGGCTACGACGTCGACAAGTACTCGCTCGCGCTGGACTACGCGCCGTACGCGATGCTGTTGAGCGGCAAGGCGACGATCACCGCGACGGCCACCCAGGACCTGAGCCGGTTCGACCTCGACCTGCGCGGTCTCACCGTGCGCTCGGTCTCCGTCGACGGAGTCGCCGCGACGTTCCGGCGGGTGGGCGAACACGAGCTGGTGATCACCCCGAAGACCCCGCTGGCGTCGGGTCAGCGGTTCACCGTGGTGGTCGGTTACGACGGGCGGCCGGAGCCGCTCACCACGGCGCGGGGCCGGGTCGGCTGGCTGGCCACCGCCGGTGATTCCGCCGTGGCCACCGGCCAGCCGCGGTCGGCGATGACCTGGTTCCCCGTCAACGGCACCGAAGTCGACAAGGCGACCTTGCGCGTCTCCGTCACCGTCCTGGACGAGTTCTCCGTGATGGGCAACGGTTTCCAGGTCTCCGACGTGCCGGCGGGCGCCGGACGGCACACCGTCACCTGGTCCGAGGAAACCGCCCTCGCGCCGAGCACCGCGATGCTCGGCATCGGGCGCTGGGAGGTCGAGCGGATCACGCTTCCCGGTGGCCGGACCGCGATCAACGCCTACCACCCGTGCGCCGTCGACAAGCGCAAGATCGGCGGGAAACTGCCGGAGGTGCTGGAGTTCCTCACCGGGAAGTTCGGCGACTATCCGCAGTCGGCGGCGGGCGGGCTGTTCCTCGACCGCTCCCTCGGCTACACGCACGGCGCCCAGACCCGGCCGGTGTACGGCCGCACGGCGACCGTCGCCGATCTGGTGTACGCCACCGCGTACCAATGGTGGGGAGCCGGGTTGAGCGGCAAGATGTGGCGCGACACGCTGATGCCCGAGTCCGTCGCGCAGTACGCGGTGTGGCTGTGGGACGAGGCGAAGAACGGCGTCGACCTGGACCGTCGATATCGCGACACGGTGACCAAGGTGGGCGACGACGCGGCTTTCTGGGCGCCCAAGCTCACCGATCCGGGCAAGGGCGCCGAATTCGCGCCCACCACCAAGGCGGTGCTGATGGTGCACGCGCTGCGGCGGCTGATCGGTGACGACGCGTTCTTCCAGATCATGGCGGGCTTCCCGGCGATCAACCCGCAGGGGAACCAGAACTGGCACGACTTCGAGCTCTACGTCTCCGCGATGACGCAGCGCGACCTCGGCGAGTTCAACGCCGCGTGGCTGGACGGCACGGTCCGGCCGCCGGACGCGCTCCTCTACCCCGGGCGGTAACCGGCGATCTCGCGTGACTGGATGGACGACACGCGTGACGGGATGGACGACACGCGTGATCGGACGGACGACTCGCGTCAGGCCCCGGCCGGGCTCGTGTCGTCCATTCAGTCACGCGTGTCGTCCGTCTGATCACACGTGGCGTCCCGGCAGGAGGGCGTTGTGAAAGCCACTTTCGCAACACTGGGCGCCGGGCGGCACTGGGTCGAGGGGTCGTGAGCGGTAAGGACGGTTAGAACCGTCCTTACCGCTCACGGGTCCTGTCCAGGTAGGCGGCATAGACCGGAGCGGTCCTCGCCTCGGCCCAGTACGTCTCGACGACGGCGGAGATCAGCTCGTCCTGCCGCCCCGCCACGAAGGTCTCCCGGTTCCAGGCCAGAATGTGCCTGCGCGGCAACACACCCCCGCGCAGCGGCCGGGTCACGATGCCGTCGTCGCACGGATCGCAGATCGGCTGCGACAGGCCGATCGCGCCGGCCTTGACCACCAAGAGCGCCACCTGCTGCGAAGTCACCTGATGAGTGACCGTCGGGCTGAAGCCGTGCCGCGCGCAGGTGTCGGCGAAGTACTTCGTGAACGTGGCCGCCGAGGAGTCGGACACCATCACCCACGATTCGTCCCGCAGCTCTCGCAGGTCGATGCTTTCCCGGCTCGCCAGCGGATGGTCTTTCGGCAGCAGGACGAAGGTCGGCTCGGTCGCGACCACCGCGGTGTCCACGCTCGCCGGGATTTCGAGCTCGTAGCCCGGATAGTCCTTGACCAGCCCCACTTCCGCGCGCCGCTGGGCGAGCAGTGGCAGCAGCCGCTCGGGATGGTCGTCGTGCACGACCTGCACCTCGGAGACCTCCGGCCAGAGCCGGGTCACCAGCGACGGCAGATACGCGACCAGCGCGCTGGCCACCGCCACCACCCGGACGACGTCGGGCGGGCCGCTGGGACAGACGCGTTGCTCGATGTCTTCGAGCAGTTTGTCCAGCTGTGGCAGCAAAGCGGCGGTCCGGCGCAGCAAGAGTTCGCCCATCGGCGTCGGTTTGGCACTGCCCTCGCTCCGGTCGAACAGCTGGTAGCCCAGCATGTTCTCGAGCCGTTTGAGTTGTGCGGACACCGCGGGCTGGGTGACACCGAGAGCGATCGCGGCACGGGAAAGGCTTCCCGTGTCCGCGATCGCCCGGATCACCCTCAGGTGGTGGACATCCAGCTGTACGACGTCGAACTCCTTTGTCACGAACGGGTTTTCGACCCGCCGGAAGAAGTCATCACCGCGGGAACCGCCGCGGTCGTGGTCCGTCTGCCGATAAGAATATACAGGAGAAAAGCACCGAGAACGGAGTTAACCGTGGCTATTCCCCACGGCAGCCAGATTCCCACCGCGGCCCCGGCAGCCCAGCAGATCAGCGCGGCCGGAACCCAGGCCGGGCAATTCGACGGCAGTTCGCCGGACGCGCGGGTGCTCTCCAAGTCCGGTTTCCAGCGCCGCACCACGTAGTACTCGGCGATCACCACTCCCGCCACCGGCGGCGTGAGCACACCGACCCAGGTCAGGAAAGTGGTGAAGTGATCGAGAATTCCGATCGCCGAAAGAACCGTCCCGAGTCCGCCGAGCAAAAGGGTCGCGGTGGTGCGGTCCAGCCGCCGGGACAGCAGCACCTGCACGGTGTTCACCAGCCCGAGCGAGGACGAGTAGAGGTTCCAGTCGTTGATCTTCAGGATCGCGGTGACCAGGATCAGCGTGCCGAGCACCCCGGACGACGACGTGATGATGCCGACCACGTCGGCGCTTTTCGCCGCGTGCGCGAGCAGCACGCCGATCAGGCCGATCAGGTACTGGCCGAGGGTGACGCTGACCAGGGTCTGCTTCACGACGTCGGACGCGGTCCGGTTGTAGCGGGTCATGTCCGGGGTCATGATCGCGCCCATGATGAACGCGCCCGCCACCAGTGTGGTGCCCTGCGCCAGGGACATCGACGGCCCCGGCGGCGGTTCGGTCGTCAACGCGGACAGCGAATGGCCGCCGAGCGCGGAGATGATCGAGTACCCCGCCAGCGCGAGGAAGGCGGGCACCGTGAGGTACGCCGTCCAGGCCATCGCGTGGAAGCCGAACACGACGATCGCGGTGACCAGCGCGCCGCCCGCGAGCGCCCACACCCACACCGGCGGGCCGCCCATCAAGGAGTGGAGGCCGTGGGCGAACACGTCGTTCTGCACCCCGAACCAGCCTGCGAGGCTCAGCGTCATGAGGAGCCCGACCAGCGAGGATCCGCCGGTGCCGAAGCCGGCCCAGCGCGCGAGCACCGACGTCGACAGCCCCTCCCGGGTGCCGGCGATGCCCATCAGGATGGTGATGATCTCCAGCAGCACCGAGCCGATGGTGATGGCGAGGACCGCGTCCCAGAAGGTCATGCCGAAGCCGAGGACGGCGCCCAGCAGGAACTGGTGGAACGAGGAAACCTGCCCGAACCGTTGCAGCGCGACGGAAACCCACGAGTAGCGGCGTTCGGCGGGTACCCGGCGCAGGGAGAAGTCGTCGTGTTCCACGCCTCACTCCGCCCGTTCCGCTACGGCTTGTTCCGGGACGGCCTGTTCGAGGACGACGAAGCCTTGACCCGGCAGCGGCCGCCACGAGAGTTCGCCGCGGTAGAGCCGTTCGAGGAACGGGACCCGCTGGTGATAGGCGAACACGGAACTGCCGACGCCCGCCACGGCGACGGTGCCGACGAACATCGGCAACTCGGCCAGGAAGTACCGGACCGCGCTGCGCAGCTGGTCACGCGTGGGGTGCTGGCCTTCGGGCAGCCGCCGGTCCAGCACCCAGCCCGTGGCGCCGAGACAGTGTTCGGCGAACTCCGGGTCCAGGGCGAAGCGCAGGTGCGCCTCGGAAAGCAGGCCGAGATACGCGGGATCGGTTTCGAGCACCGTGGCGTCCAGGATCAGCGTGTGCGGATCCGAAGGGCAGACCTGCTGCAGCGCGCGGACGATCTTGTTGCGCGTGTAGTTGCCCTGCCGCTGCGCCTTCTGCGCGGCGCGGATCGGATCGTAACCGAGCGCCTCGAGGGTGAACGCGGACGGACCGTCCGGGACGAAGAAATGAAAACCGGTGAATGCCGACATGGCCCAGCGGGCGAGATCGGCGATCCGGTCCACCGTGAAATAGCTGTTGAACGGACTGATGCCGATGCAGACGTGCTCGGCTCGCGCCAGTGGGTCAGCGCAATGCTCCGTGAGCGGCAGTGGTCGTAGCAAGACGGCTCCTGATTCGCGGATAATGCGGGGAGAAGAGGCGTCGACCGAAGGTAGCCACGGCGAGTGACCACCGGTATTGCCGACCGTGGTTGTCATCGCGTTATAGGAATTCGAAAATCTTTCGTATGTGCGCCACAACGGTGAAAGCGGCGCGACCTTCGGAGGTGCCGGACAACGGCGGGGCGCGGTATACGAAGTCATGGAGATTCAGGTTCGGCATCTTCGCGTGATTTGTGAGATCGCTGCCTCCGGAAGCCTCAACCGTGCCGCCGCCGGATTGGGGCTCGGGCAGCCGGCGCTCAGCCACCAGTTGCGCCGGATCGAGCGGATGGTCGGCGGCTCGCTGTTCCACCGCGACCAGCACGGGGTGCGGCCCACCGAACTCGGCGCCCTGATCCTGCGGCGCGCCAAGGCGATCGTGCTCACCTTCGACGAACTGGAGCACGACTTCCACCGTCAGGAGCCCGAGACGGGCGAATCGATGAGGATCGGCTGGAACGACAGCGCCATCACGGGTTCGCTGCTCGCCGGGCTGCGCGATCTGAGACCCGGGGAACCGTTTCGCACCCGCGCCGACACCTCACGCACGCGACTGCTCGCCCAGGTCGCGAACCGGGGCATCGACCTCGCGCTGATCATGATCTGCGGCCGCCGCGGCCTCCCGGTGCCGCCGGAGGTGCGGACCCTGACCCTGGTCGAGGAACCGTCGTTCGTCGCGGTCCCCGCGGAACACCCGCTCGCCGGCGAAGAGGAGATCGAACTCGCCGAACTGGCCGGGGAGGACTGGATCGTGTCGAGCGGCGGCGACGGTTGCCGCGTGGTGTTCCGCGAAATGTGTCTGGCGCACGGTTTCGACCCCAGGATCACTCACGACGTCGACATCGACACCGCGCGGGAAGACCTGGTCAGCGGCGGGCACGGCGTCGGGCTCGTCCAGCCGACCCGGCCACCGTCGGACGGCCTGTCCATCCGGCCGCTGGCGGGGGCGCCGATGTGCGTGCGGCACGTGCTCGCCTGGCGGGAGGACGGCCCGTGCGCGCCCGGCGTCGCGGAACTCGCCGACGAGGCCACGGCGGGCTACTGGCGGCTGGCCGAACGGACGGCGCCGTACCATGCCTGGCTGCACCGCCACGGCAGGCTGGCCGCCGGATAACGCTTCGGCATGGACGTGCGGCACTAGAGCGTGTCCCGGGAGACGGCCGACGATGGGAATCGTCAATCGAGGTCGTCTGAGAAGGGGCACCATGCTGCCGTTGATCACTCGTACGGAACTGCTCTCCCGAATGGAGGCCGGCACGGTGGTCGTGGTCGACACGATGCCGGTCGCCTATTTCGAAAAGGAACATCTTCCCGAAGCACGCAACATTCCGGGGTTCCCGTACGAACAGGCCGCCGAATTCACCGATCACCTGGCACCGACGGTGCTTCCGGACAAGACCGCCGAGATCGTCGTCTATTGCGCGAACACGCCGTGCCGCAACAGTGAATTCGTCGGACGGCGCCTGCTGGAGCTCGGATACACGAACGTCCGCAAGTACCGCGAAGGCATCGAAGACTGGGTCGGCGGCGGACTGCCGACCCAGTCTTCGTCCTGAGTGGACTTCCCCGCGAAGGAGATCGTCTTGTCCAAGACCAAACGGATCGTCTGCGTGCTGGCCGGTGTGCTGGCGCTGATCACCGGTTTCGGCAACGGCGCGGCCTCGGCCGCACCGTCGCCGGCGGCCGAGAACGTGATGACGGTGACCTCGGGCAACTACGCCGAGGTCATGAACATCTCGAAGCAGAAGCTGGTCATCATGGACTTCGGCGCGACCTGGTGCCCGCCGTGCCGTCAGATGAAGCCGGTGATCGAACGGCTCGCCGGCGAGTACGGCGGCAAGTTCCTGCTCGGCGAGGTCGACGTCGACCAGAGCAAGGACCTGTCCACGAAGTACAACATCCGGTACCTGCCGACGCTGGTCGGTGTCCGCAACTCCGCCGAACTCCCGTCCGCGCGGAACATCGGCTACCCGGGTGAGACGAAGCTGCGCGCCTGGATCGACGCTCAGCTGAAGAAGGGCTGACCGAGGACGTCGGAGAGAAACGCCTCGACGGCACCGAGGTAGGTCTCCGGCGCTTCGTCGTGCACCACGTGCCCGGCGCCTTGGACGACGATGTGCCGTCCGAGGCCGCCGGGCACGCGCGCGGCCAGCTCGGCCTGCTGGCCGGGCGGCATCGCCGTCCGCTCGCCTTCGATGGCGAGCAACGGGCATTTGACGCGCTCGACGAACTCCCAGAAATCCCGCCGCCCCCATTCCGCCGCGATCTCGTACAGATCGGATAGCGACGCGATCAGGTGGTAACCGTCTTCCCGTTCCTCGACGCATTCG
Source organism: Amycolatopsis azurea DSM 43854 (assembly GCF_001995215.1). Classification (GTDB taxonomy): domain Bacteria; phylum Actinomycetota; class Actinomycetes; order Mycobacteriales; family Pseudonocardiaceae; genus Amycolatopsis; species Amycolatopsis azurea. The sequence continues at coordinate 145,193 of NZ_MUXN01000001.1, read as the reverse complement.
ATGAAGTAGTCGCCGGTGTCGCCGAAGAATTCACGCACGTGGGCCAGGGAGCGGAACGGGACCGGCCAGGAGTCGAAGTAGCCGCGCCAGGTGTCCACGGTCCGGCCGCGCTGGTCCGGCGCGAAGTCCTCGCAGACCACGGCGCGGACCAGTCCGGGATGCGTGGCCGCGGTCACCCACGCGTGCAGGCCGCCCATGGAATGTCCGATCAGGATCGCGGGTTCGCCGAAGGTCCGCAGCACCTCGGCGACGTCGTCGGCGAACCGTTCGGTGCGCCAGGGCCCGCCGCGTGGCCCACGGCCGTGACCACGCGCGTCGAGGCCGTGGACACGCCCGTACGGTTCGAGCCTTCGCGCGACCCGCCACCACGTCGTCGCCCTGCCCATCAGGCCGTGCAGGAGGACGATCGGCGGTCCGTCACCGCCGAAAGTGATCAACCCGTCGCGCTGAATCACCACTAAGCTCCCCTCCATGCGCAGCCGTGTCCCCGCCGCCGGTCTGGTCCTGGGGGTCGTCTGCGCCCTGATTATCGGGTGCAGTGCCGATCCTCCCCCGGCGGCGCCCCCTCCGCCGCCGCCGATGAACCCGGCGCCGGGCGCTTCGGGCGCGGGCGACCCGTACTACCCGATGGACGGAAACGGCGGCTACGACGCCGTCGAATACCAGGTCGGGATCACCTATGACCCCGCGAAAGGGCGTCTCGACGGCGACACCACGGTGATCGCGAAAGCGACCCAGGACCTCGATCGGTACAACTTGGACTTACGCGGCCTGACCGTCCACTCCGTCGAAGTGGACGGGAAACCGGCCAAGTTCGCCCGCGAAGGCGACTTCGAGCTGGTGGTGACGCCCGCCGAGCCGATCCGGAACGGGACCACCTTCCACACGAAGGTCCTCTACGGCGGCGACCCGTCGGTGACCCCCAAGGCGGGCGGCAGCGAGAACGGCTGGCAAAAGTCGAAGGACGGCGGCGCGTTCATCGTCGGCGAGCCGCATTCGGCGTCGTTCTGGTACCCGGTCAACGAAACCCCGCGCGACAAGGCGATGTTCACCCTCACCGCCCGGGTGCCGGACGGCTGGACCGTCATCTCGAACGGCCGCGAGATCCAGAAGACCTCGGCGAACGGCTGGTCCACGACGTCCTGGCAGGAGCGAACGCCGGTGGCGCCGTATCTGACCACGGTGGCGATCGACAAGTTCACCGTCGACCGGATGGCGCTCCCGGACGGGACGCCGCTGGTGAACGCGTACGCGCCGGGCGCGGAGGACCGGCGCGACACCGGCAGGCGGCTGCCGGAGATCATCGGCTTCCTGACCTCGAAGTTCGGGCCGTACCCGGTGGACGCGGCCGGCGGGATCTACCTCGACGAGGACATCCACTTCTCGCTGGAGACGCAGACCAGGCCGACGTACGCGAAATGGGCCGACCTGATCACCGTCGTGCACGAAACCGCACACCAGTGGTTCGGCGATTCGGTGACGCTGAATTCGTGGTCCGACATCTGTCTCAACGAATGTCTCGCGTCCTACGCGCAATGGCTGTGGCAGGAATCGCGGGACGACGAGAACCTCGACGACCGCTACCGCGCCGCGCTCGAGATCATGCGGAACAGCCCGGATTTCTGGACGCCGAAACTGGTCGGCATGGGGGCCGGGCAGGAATTCCACGGCGTCTACGACAAGGGGATCCTGGCCATCCACGCGCTGCGGCGGAAGATCGGCGAAGGCGCTTTCGCGCGGCTGCTGAAGGAATGGCCGGCGGCGCACCGGAACGCCAACGCGTCGTGGGCGGATTTCGAGGCGTTCACCATCAAGCTTTCGGAGCAGAACCTGCGGCCGTTCTTCGACGCGTGGTTCCACGGCACGACGATCCCGCCGGACGCCGAACTCCTGCCGGGCACCCTCCGCGGCTGAGACCAGCGCATTTAGCAGACGAAATGCGGCAGTTGTGAAAGTGGCTTTCACAACACTCGAAGCCGGCAGTTGCCACTCACGACCCACTCGAGGGGTCCGAGACCGGCGCGTTTAGTCGGCTAATTGCGGCGTGGGGTAGTCCGGCAGGTCGATGCCGTTCACCACGTCCCGCATCTTCCGCGACGCCAGCGCGGCGACCGGCTTGAGCCGCATCAACCGCATCATCAGGTACCGCATCCGCAGCGCGGCCCGCGACTTCGCGAAGATCGACGCCGCGTTGTCCCGCCCCATCTCCTGCGTCTTCTCGACGAACTCGCGCATGACCGCTTCGTAGCGCTTGAGCCCCGTGTCGAGGCCGGCCGCGAGTTCCCCGGCGAGGACGTACGCGCCGACGAACGCCAGGCTCGTCCCCTGCCCCGAGAGCGGTGAAGGGCAGAAGGCGGCGTCGCCCAGCAGCCCGATCCGGCCGCGCGACCACGACTCCATGATCACCTGCGCGCACGAGTCGAAATAGAAGTCGGGGGCGTCGTCCAGCCGTTCCAGCAGCCAGGGCGCCTCCCATTCCATCCCGGCAGCGAAGCCCCGGACCAGCTCCTTCTGCGCTTCGACGTCGCGATAGTCGTAGTCGACCTTCTCCGAAGCGAACCCGAAGTAGGCCATCGCCTCGTCGCCGTCGCGGATGCCGCGGATCCCGGCGGACCGGCCGACGTCGTCGTAGCCGATCGCCCAGTTCCGCAGGCCGAGCCGGTTCGGCACGGTGAAGAACGCCAGGTACGAGCCCAGGTGCCGGACGTGTCGGGACTCCTCGCCGAAGGCCAGCGCCCGCACTCCCGAATGCAGCCCGTCCGCCCCGATGACCATGTCGAACGTCCTCCGCGCACCACTCGCGAAGGTGACGTCGACGCCGTCGGCCCGCTCGTCCAGCGCGGTGATCCGGTCGCCGAAGACGTACTCCGTCCGCTCCTTGGTCGCCTCGTACAGCACCTCGGTCAGGTCGCCGCGGAGGATCTCGATCTCGGCGACGACGCCGTCTCCGTCGAAGTCGTCGGCCCGGATGGTGGCCTTCGTGCGGTTCTTCCGGTCGACGAGGGTCTCGCCCTTCGTGTCCGTGCACGCCTCGCGGATCCGTTCGGCCAGGCCCATCCGCCGGACGACCTCCTTGGCCGTTCCGCGCAGATCGACGGCCTGGCCGCCGGGGCGCAGCGAAGGCGCGCGCTCCACGACGGTCACTTCGAAGCCGTACCGGGTGAGCCAGAAGGCCAGGGCCGGGCCGGCCACGCTCGCTCCGGAGATGAGGATCTTCGTGTCAGCCATCCCTGGGAAGGTCCCACGCATCACATCGCGGCGCAAAAGAGTTTCACCGTAGGGTGGACGGCATGGCTGTCGTGAAGATCAACGCGATCGAGGTCCCCGAAGGCGCAGGCCCCGAGCTGGAGAAGCGGTTCGCCGCGCGGCTGCACGCCGTCGACAACCAGCCCGGTTTCCTCGGCTTCGAACTGCTCCGCCCGGTCTCCGGCGAAAGCCGCTACTTCGTCTACACGAAGTGGGAGTCCGAAGAGGCCTATCAGGCGTGGGCGTCCGGCCCGGCGCGTGAGGCGCACGCGGGCGAGCGCGCGAAGCCGGTCTCCAGCGGCGCGAACCTGCTGGAATTCGAGGTCGTCCAGGCTTCGAAGCCGGGTGAGTGAGCTCGAACGAGCCGCGGAACTGATCGACGGCGCCGGCGCGCTGCTCGTCTGCGCCGGCGCCGGGATGGGCGTCGACTCCGGCCTGCCCGATTTCCGGGGCGACGAGGGTTTCTGGAAGGCGTATCCGCCCTACGAGCGGCTGGGCATCAGCTTCGTCGAACTCGCCGACCCGCGTCATTTCGCCGAAGATCCCGAGCTCGCCTGGGGTTTCTACGGGCACCGGCTCGCGCTGTACCGCGCGACGGTCCCGCACGAGGGGTTCCGGCTCCTGCTTTCCTGGGGAGCGCGCAAACCCGGCGGCGTCCGGACGTTCACGTCCAATGTGGACGGACAGTTCCAGAAGGCGGCGTACCCGCACGTCGCCGAAGCGCACGGGTCCATCCACCATCTCCAGTGCCTCGACCGGTGTACCGGCGAGATCTGGCCCGCCGTCGACGTCGAGGTCCCGATCGACGAGGACACGATGCGCGCGCTGGCGCCGCTGCCGTCGTGCCCGCGCTGCGGCGGCCTCGCCCGGCCCAACATCCTGATGTTCGGCGACTACGACTGGCTCGGGCAGCGCAGTCAGGCGCAGCTCGACGAGCTGACCGCGTGGCGCCGCCGGCATCGCGACCTCGTGGTCGTGGAACTCGGCGCCGGGCAGGCGGTGCCGACGGTGCGGCGCTACTCGGAGCTGGCCAGCGCCGCGACCGGCGCGCTGGTCCGGATCAACCCGCGCGAGCCGGGGATCCGGCACGGGCGCGGTGTCTCGCTCGCGAGCAACAGCCTCGAAACACTCAAGGCACTGGACGCGCTGCTGGCCTAAGGCCGGACCCACAGGTCGCGGCTGCTCGCCAGAACCACCCGTCCGTCCTCTTGGGTCTCCGCGGTGGTGATCCGCTCGGCCGGGCAGCCCAGCTCGCCCCGCTGCCAGCCACCGCCGCCGGGAACCCACACCACCGAGCACGACCGGTTCGAGGTCTGGGACCGGTTCCACTCGGTACGGTCCCCGAACAGCACCGCCCGGCCGGCCTTGTCCGCCGTCCCGCCGAGGATCCGGCCGTCCCCGATGGACGCGGTCTCCCAGGCGCCGGGCGCGCCGGTCACGACCAGCGCGCCGGCCGCGGAACCCCCGGCCAGCAGCCATTTCCCTTCCGTCCGGAGCACGGTGGAGAACCACATGTCGCTCGCCCGAACCTGAACCTGAGACACCGTCCAGGTCGCGCCCGCGTCGCCGGAGGCCCACACCCGCACGTCTCCGCCGAGGGCACCGGCCACGAGGACCTGATCGCCGTCGGCCGCGATCGCGGTCGGCGCCCAGTAGCCCGGTCTGTCCTGGGGCAGCACGATCTCGCGCTCGCGGCCCCCGAGCACCCACGCGATCGGCTCCGACCGGTTTTCACCGGGGAACTCCCGGACGCCGACGCCGATCAGGTTCCGGCCCGTGTCGGCCAGCGCCACCGGTTTCCGGTCGGGCCCCGGCTGGAACAGCCGCTCGACCTCGTCGACCGGGTCCCGCTGGAGGAAGGTCCGCCCGGCACCGGGCTGGGCGACGAAGCCCAGCGCGCTCTTCGCTTCACTCGGCGGCAGGTTTCCCGGAACGCAGCCAGTGAGCAGCGACAACGCGAGAACTCCCCAGAGCTTCCTCATGCGCGAGAAGCCTGCCAGCGGAAGGTCACTTTCCGGGCAGGACGATTTCCGCGTATACCGCGTCGTGATCGCTGCCGGGCGTCTCCAGCACCTTGAAGTCCGCGATGGCCGTCCGCTTGTCCGCCAGCACGTGGTCGATCGGCACCGGCGGCACCGCCCCGTTCGTCCAGGTGCCTTGCAGCGCCTTCCCCAGCTGATCGGCGGCGTCCACGTATCCCCTGGTCAGCAGCTCACGGAAGAGCGAGTGATCGAAGCTGGCGTTGAAGTCGCCCGCCAGGATCCGGATGTCGTGCTCGGCGTCGGCGTAGGGCAGGTCCTTGGCCTCGTCGACCCACGCGTGCCGGTCCCACATCGGCGCCGCCGGATGGACCGCGACGACCTCGATCCGGACGCCGTCGCCGAGGTCGATGCTCGCGCTCGGCTGCTTGTAGTCCGAGTCGCCGCTGAGCTTCAGGGGCGTGAGCGGGTACTTCGACACCAGTCCGGAGCCCGACGCCCACTCCGCCGGGTGCAGCACGTGGTACGGCAGAAGCTGGAACAGCCCGGCCCGGTCGAGCCCGGTGATCGCCTCGGGTGTCATCTCGGTCAGGCTCAGGACGTCGACCTGGTGTTCCTTCACGTAGCCGACGATCCTGGCCGGATCCGCCTGCCCGCCGAGCATGTTCGACGCGAGGACGCGGACGTGCTTGCCGCCGAGCGCCTTCTGCTCACCTCCGAACGCGCGGGGCAGCACCAGCGCGGCGATCGTGCAGGTCAGCACCAGTGCGACGGCCGCGGTCCACCAGCGGCGGAGCCCCAGCGCGAGGACGCCGAGCACGAGGGTCGCGATCCCCGCGTAGGGCGTCAGCGCGAGCGCGGCGATCGTGTACGTGTTGCCGTCGTAACCCACCAGCCGCATCGCCGTCAGCACCGCGAACGGCACGACCGCCGCGACGAGCAGCCCGCTGACCAGCTTCCGCCCGGAACCCCGACGCGCCGCGGGACGGACCCGTTCTTCGATCACCATGACGTCGAGTATGCCGATCACGGACGCTGTGACGGCGGTCTCCACAAGACCTTCACAACCTCCTCACACCGCGTCTACCAGCACGTATCAGCCGCTGCCAGCGCGCTGTGCGCGGTCTGCCAGGCCAGGGGTGCACCTTTGTCCGCGGGGCGAGATCCACAGGAGGAAACGATGACTCACGCGATCAGGGCCGAGGGCCTGGTCAAACACTATGGGGAGACGAAGGCGCTCGACGGGGTCGATCTGGAGGTCCCGGCGGGCAAGGTGGTCGGGGTGCTGGGGCCGAACGGCGCGGGGAAGACGACCGCCGTCCGGATCCTGGCCACCTTGATCCGGCCGGACCGCGGCCACGCGAGCGTCTTCGGGTACGACGTCGTCAAGAACCCGATGGCGGTCCGCGGCATGATCGGGCTGACCGGGCAGTACGCGTCGGTCGACGAGGACCTCTCCGGTACGGAGAACCTGGTCCTGATCGGCAGGCTGCTGGAGTTCTCGAGGGCGGACGCGAAGAAGCGCGCGGCCGATCTGCTGGAGCGGTTCGAGCTGACCGACGCCGCCGGCCGCGCGATCAAGACCTACTCGGGCGGCATGCGGCGGCGGCTCGACCTCGCCGCGAGCCTCGTCGGCCGTCCCAAGGTGCTGTACCTGGACGAGCCGACCACCGGCCTCGACCCGCACGCCCGCAACGAGGTCTGGGCCGTGGTCCGGACGCTGGTCGCGGACGGGACCACGGTGCTGCTCACCACGCAGTACCTGGAGGAGGCCGACCAGCTGGCCGACACGATCACCGTGTTCGACCACGGGCACGTCGTGGCGAACGGGCGGGCCGACGAGCTCAAGCGGCGGACCGGCGGCCAGACGCTGCAGGTCCGGCCGACCGCGCTCGCCGACCTCGACGCCGTCGAGCGCATCCTGGCCGGCCTCACCGGGGTCCGGCCGAACCGGGACGACGACACCGGGCTGCTCACCGCGCCCGTCGCCGACCCGGTCCTGCTGTCCACTCTGGTCCGCAAGCTGGACGAAGCCGGGATCACCGCGGACGAGCTGGCGCTGCGGCTGCCCAGCCTCGACGAGGTGTTCCTCGCGCTGACCGGCAAGAACACTCAGTCCACAAAGGACACGACTCCGGAAGGGAGCCTGGTATGACGACCATCGCCGCGCCCGCACCACCACGGCGCGTTTCACTCTCCAGCAGCGTTCAGCACGGGCTTTCCCTTGCCTGGCGCGGCGTCCTGAAGATCCGCAAGAACCCGGAGCAGCTGGCCGACGTCACGCTCGCGCCGATCATCTTCCTGGTCATGTTCGTCTACCTGTTCGGTGGCGCGATCATGGGCAGCACCGAGGGCTACCTCCAGATGATCGTGCCCGGCATCATGGTGTTCAACATCCTGCAGGCCAGCATGACCGTCGGCGTCCAGCTCAACACCGACGTCACCAAGGGCGTGTTCGACCGGTTCCGCGCGATGCCGATCGCGCGGTCCGCACCACTGATCGGCGCCGTGCTGGCCGACATCGTGCGGTACGTGGTGTGCCTCGTCGTCCTGATGGTCGTCGCGACGATCATGGGCTACCGGATCCAGACCGGACCGGCGGAGTTCGCGCTGGCGATCGTGCTGGTGATCGCGTTCGCGCTGTCGTTCTGCTGGGCCTCGGTGTTCGTCGGGATGCTGCTGAAGAGCCCCGGCGCGGTGCAGGGCCTGATGTTCGTGGTGCTGATGCCGCTGACCTTCGGCAGCAACGTGTTCGTGGGGACGAGCACGATGCCCGGCTGGCTGAAGGCGTGGGCCGACATCAGCCCGGTGACGCAGATGTCCGACGTCCTGCGCGGGTTGATGAACGGCGGGCCGATCGCCGGCCCGCTGACCGGCTCGCTGATCTGGATGGCGGCCGCGATCGCGGTCTTCTTCCCGCTCGCCACTTGGGCTTACCGGAAGCGCGTCTGACGGGGGTCAGGGGGAACGCGCGTGAAGGGCTCCTTGCCTCATCCGAGGCGAGGGGCCCTTCTTCACGCGCCCATTTCCTGGCTGATCCAGGCGACCAGCTCGGGCCGGGAACTCCCGGCGTCCTGTGCGAGCAGCTCCTCGTAGCGCTCCTCGCCGAAGTGCGCGCGGAGGCTGTCGATCAACGCCCGGATGCCGGGCTCGCCGAGATCCAGCCTGCCCCTGAGGAGTTTCGCCGCGCCGAGCAGCCGGACCGCGGGCTCGGGCCGTCCCTGCCGGAACCGGATCAGGCCGCAGACCTCGACGATCCGCCCGAGATCGGGCATGTCGCCCCGGTCCGCGGTGGACTTCACGACGATCGCGGCGCCACGCTCGGCCCCGGCCAGATCCCCGGCGGCCAGCGCCACCTCCGTGTCGATGTACCCGCCGAACTCCTCGCCGAACATGCCCGGCATCGGCACGGTGGCCATCAGCTCACGGAACCGGGCGGCGACCGCCCGCGCCTCGTCGATCCGGCCGGCGCGGCTGAACAGGTCGGCCTTGCCCACCAGCACCATCACCGCGAGCTGGTCGTTGCCGGTGTCGACCGCGTAGCGTTCGGCGTCGCCTATCTCGCGCAGGCCCGTTTCGATGTCACCGGCCCGCGCGTACTCCGTCGCGAGCCGCCAGCGCTGCTGGATCACGTCGTCCTGCGAACCCAGTTCGAGCGCGAGGGCGAGCCCCTGCCGGTACAGCGCGAGCGCGGTCTCGTGATCGCCGGACATCGAGATGTCGCTCGCCTTCATGCCCACCGCCATCGCGGTGCCCCAGCGGTCTCCGATGGCGAGGAATCCTTCGTAAGCCCTGTCCCTGGCCCGTTCGGCCCCTTCGGTGTCGCCGTCGTCGGTGAGGATGAAGCTCTGCGCCCAGGCTCCCGCGGACCTCGCCCACGGGTCAGGGTTCGCCAGCGCCCTTTCCACCTCGCGGTGCGCGAGTTCCTTGTCCTGGCTGAAGAAGGCCAGCATGGGCAGGCCGATGGCCAGCCCGGTGAACCTGGTGTGCGCGTTCGTCCGCACGCATTCTTCGATGAGTTCCCGCACGACTTCGGGGTCGCCGACCCCGGGGATCATCGTGGTGATCTCGCGCATCGCCACGAACGCGGCCGCGAAGTCCTCGTCCAGGCGGTCGCCGAAAGTGAGCACCTCGGCGACGAAGGACTCGACCCGACCGCTGTCGCCCTTGATCAGCCAGTACCAGAAAGTGCTGCCGAACAGGTGCATCGCCATCTCCGCGTCACCCGCGTCGATGGCCTGACGGAGCGCCGTCACGATGTTGCCGTGCTCGGCGTCGTACCGCGAGATGGCCGTGAGCTGGTCCCTCGTCCGCAGCAACGGCTCCAGCCGCTCGGCGAGTTCGGCGTAGTAGCGGTGATACGCCTTCGTCAGCCGTGGCCGTTCTTCGGCCTCGTCGAGACGCTCCGCCCCGTACGCCCGGATGGTCTCCAGCATGCGGTAGCGCGGCTCGCCGTGATCACCGGCCGTCGCGTCCACAATGGACTTCTCGACGAGCGAGCCGAGGACGTACATGACGTCTTCGGCGGGCAGGCCGTCCCCGGCGCAGACGCTTTCGACCGCTTCGACCTCGGCACCCGCCCCGAAAACCGAAAGCCGTCTCGCCAGGACGCGTTCGGCGTCGTCCAGGAGATCCCAGCTCCACTCGACGACGGCGCGCAGTGTGCGCTGCCTCGGCAAAGCCGTCCGGCTGCCGGAGGTCAGCAGGCGGAAGCGGTCGTCGAGGCGCCGCGAGATCTGCGCGACGGTCATCGACCGCAGCCGTGCGGCGGCCAGTTCCAGCGCCAACGGCATCCCGTCCAGCCGTCGGCAGATCTGCGCGACGTCGTCCACAGTGGACTCGTCGAGGACGAAGTCCGGCCGCACGGCCGCCGCCCGGTCGACGAACAGCCGGATCGCGCCCGCCTCGGCGGCCTGCGGGACCGTCGGCTTCCCTTCCGGCACGGACAACGGGCCGAGCGGGCACAGCGTCTCGCCGTCGATGGCCAGCGCCTCGCGGCTCGTCGCGAGGATCCGCAGGGTCGGCACGCGGCGCAGCAGGGTGTTCGCCAGCTCCGCGGCCGCGTCGACCAGATGCTCGCAGTTGTCCAGCACCAGCACCGATTCGCCGGCGCCGAGCGTCTCCACGACCCGGACCAGCGCCTCCACCGGCCGCCGCATCGGGTCGCCACTGTGCGAGAGGCCGAGGTCCCACAGCTCCAGCGCGGCGAAGACCGCGCCGGGCAGGTCACCAGGGTCGCGGACACCGGCGAGCGGCACGAACCAGACGCGTCCGCGCGTATGCGCCGGGTGCCGCGTCGCGACCTCGGTGGCCAGCCGCGTCTTCCCCGCGCCGCCGGGCCCGACGAGCGTCACCAGCCGCGCGCCGGCGAGGAGTTCGGCGATCAGTTTCAGCTCGTCGTCACGGCCGACGAAGCTGGTCAGCCGCACCGGGAGGTGATCGGCCGCCGCGGGTGGTGGGCCGAGTTCGCCGCGCAGTGCGGAGAGGTGGATCTCCTGGAGTTCGGCCGAGGGATCGACGCCCAGTTCGTCGGCCAGCGCCGCCCGGACCTCCTCGTAGAAGGCGAGGGCGTCGGACTGCCGGTCCGCCGCGCACAACGCCCGGATCCACAGCCCGGCGAGCCGTTCGCGCAGCGGGTGCCGCGCGGCCGCCTCCTTGAGATCGGCCAGGACCCGGTCGTGCCCGCCGAGCCGGATCTCGGCCTCGAAGCGGTCTTCGGCGGCTTCGAGGCGCAGGTCCTCCAGCCGAGTCGCGGGCGCCTGCGCGAAGGGGGCGTCGAGGACATCGGACAGCGCCTGACCACGCCAGAGTCCGAGCGCTTCGGCGAGGATCACGGCCGCACCGGCGTCCCGGCCCGCCGCCAGTTCCGCGCGGCCCTCGGCGGCCAGCCGCTCGAAGCGGCACGCGTCGACGTCCTCGCGGGCGACGTCCAGCCGGTAGCCGCCCGGCCCCGAGTCGAGGGCGACGTCGTCGGCGCGCAGGACCTTGCGCAACCGCGAGACCAGGGATTGCAGCGCGTTCGCGGCGTCGGCAGGCGGTTCCGCGCCCCAGAGACCGTCGATGAGGGCCGCCGCCGGGACGGCGCGGCCGGGCTCCAGCGCGAGCCTGGCCAAGAGCATGCGGAGGCGGGCACCGCCGATGTCGACCGGGATGCCGTCACCGGCCTCCGCTCCGACCGGGCCCAGCAGCGTCACACGCACGCCCCCAGCTTTCCAGAAGGCGCCACTCAATACCCCGACCAGGCTGTGTCTCTCGAAGCGCGCGGCCGGGTCCCGTAGCTCTTCCAGGCGACGGAAGGCGGGATTTTCCGGGCACGAAGGAGCTTTCCGGGCGGACGACCGAGGTCACGGCGTTAGGTTCGGGGCCAAATGACAGCCGATCGACTGGGAGCGTGAATGAGGTACCGGAGCGCGGCGGTCATCGCCGCCGTCCTGGCCGCGAGTGTCCTCGGCGGCGGGACCGCCCTCGCCGACACCGGCAAACCCGGCGCCGACGGCGCGGGCGACAGCTACTACCCGCAGGACGGCAACGGCGGCTACGACGTCGCCGACTACAACCTGAAAGTCGGCTACGAGCCCGCCACCAAACAGCTCACCGGCCTGGCGACGATCACCGGCCGGACGACGCAGTCGCTGAGCTCGTTCAACCTCGACCTGCACGGGCTCACCGTCGACTCGGTCAAGGTCAACGGGCGGAAGGCGACCTTCACGCGGACCGGTGACCACGAGCTGGTCATCACCCCGGCCCGTCCGCTGCGGAACCACGAGCGGTTCGCCGCCGAGATCGCCTACCACGGCTCCCCGCAGCCGATCGAGGATCCGTCGCTGGGCGCGAACGGCTGGCAGTACGCGAAATCCGGCGGCGCTTTCGTCGCGGGCGAGCCGAAATCCGCGACGACCTGGTACCCGGTCAACGACACCCCGCGCGACAAGGCGACCTTCCACCTCGCGATCACCGTTCCCTCGGAATGGAGCGTGATCTCGAACGGCGTCGAGCGCGGGCAGGTCAAGAACGGCAAGGACACCACCTACTCCTGGGCCGAAGAGACCCCCGCCGTGCCGTACATGACGACGGTCGCGATCGACAAGTGGGAGTTCGAGCGGACGAAGCTGTCCGACGGCACCCCGGTCGTCAACGCCTACGCCCCCGGCACCCCGGCCGCGACCAAGCAGGCCGAGGCGCGGCTGCCGGAGATCATCGACTTCCTGGCGTCGAAGTTCGGGCGGTACCCGGTGGACGCGGCGGGCGGCATCTTCCTCGCCGAGCCGATCGGGTTCTCGCTGGAGACGCTGAGCAGGCCGATCTACTCGGGCGCGGCGGGCAACGTGCCGACGATCGTGCACGAGAACGCCCACCAGTGGTGGGGTGACTCGGTCGCCGTCGACAAGTGGAAGGACGTCTGCCTCAACGAATGCTTCGCCTCGTACGCGGAGTGGATGTGGTCCGAGGCGAAGACGGGCCAGGACCTGAAGGCGCGCTACCTGACCGCCGTGCAGAAGGCGACGGACCGGTTCTGGGCCGGGAAGCTCTACGACATGGGCCCCGGCAACGAGTTCACCTACGTGTACTCGAAGGGCCCGGTGGCGCTGCACGCGCTGAAGAACTACATCGGCGCGGCGCCGTTCGACCGCATCCTGAGGACGTGGCCCGCCCTGCATCGCGACGGCAACGCGAGCCTGCCGGAGTTCCAGAAGTTCGCCGAGCGCATCGCGCACAAGAACCTCCAGGGCTTCTTCGACGCGTGGTTCTACGGCAACACCAAGCCGGCGCCCGAGTTCCTCTATCCCGGGGACCTCAAGCCGGCTGCCTAGCGGGCGTCACACGTTAGGGTGAGGGGCATGACGTCTGTGCTCCTCACCGGCTTCGAACCGTTCGGCGGTGAGCGGGTGAACCCGTCGTGGCAGGCGGTTTCCCTGCTCACCGGCCGGCGGCACGACACGGTGGCCGTCGAACTGCCGTGCGTGTTCTCGCGCTCGCTGGTCACCTTGCGCGACGCGATCGACGAATACCGCCCGGACCTGGTGATCTGCGTCGGACAGGCGGGCGGCCGCGCCGACGTCACCCCGGAACGGGTCGCGATCAACCTGATCGACGCCCGCATCCCGGACAACGCGGGCTCACAGCCCGTCGACGTCCCGGTGATCCCCGGCGGGCCCAACGCCTACTTCACGACACTGCCGGTGAAGGCGAGTGTCGCGGGGATCAAGAACGCGGGACTTCCCGCGTCGGTCTCGCACACCGCCGGGACGTACGTGTGCAATCAGGTCTTCTACGGGCTGATGCACTTGCTGGACAACGATTTTCCCGGCGTGCGCGGCGGTTTCGTGCACATTCCCTACACGCCGGAGCAGGCCGCGCGGACGACGGCGCCGAGCCTGGCCACGCATCGCGCGGCGGAGGCGCTGGAGATCATCGTGGACACCGCGCTCACGGTGACCGAGGACCTCTCGACCCCGGCGGGCAGCCTGCACTGATCAGGGCTTGAGCTGCGCGGTGAAGAACTCGACCATCTCCGCGGTCGTCCGTGCGCTGCCGTCGCTGCGGGTCGAGACGAGCATCGCGGTCAAGGGCGCGTCTTCGGTCCCGAAAAGCACGATGCCGCTTCGCTTGCCGACGCCCGCCAGGTAGCGCCCTCGCAGCCCGTCTGCGGCCCAGGTGCCCTCCACGGGCTTGCCCTTGGTCATCTGCGCCCGGACTCCGGCCTCCAGACCGGTCATCGGGACACCTTGGTAGTAGTTGATCGCGTTCGACGCCTTGTCGTCCTGGAACACACAGGTGACCGCGACCGCCGCACCCACCGTGGCGGCCGCGTCCGGCGCGTCGTGGCAGTCGTCGCGCTGCGGGATGACGGCGGCGATCCGGCGGAGACAGTCCGTGAACCCCTGCGCATCCTTCGGCCCCGGCTGATCGCAAGCCGGCTTCGGCACTGCTGGGACCTGCGCGGCCACGGGCTCGTCCTTGCCGCCGCCGAGCAGGACGATCGTCGTCACGATCGCCGCGAGGGCGACCACGATGACGCCGTACGTCGTGGGTCGCTGCCAGTTCCGGCCCGGCGGCGGAGGCGGCGTGGGCGGTGTCCAGCGCGGCGGCTGCGGGCGCCTCGCCGGGGGTGGCGGCTGCTGCTGCTGGACGGGCGGCTGGTGGACGGGCGGCTGCCGCACCGGCGGTGAGACCGGCGCGAAAGCGGGCACGGTCAGCTGGGAGTCCTCGCCGCCCGCGGGCACGTGGTGCAGCCCGAACGCGACCGCCGTCTCAGGCTGGTCCTGCGTCGTCGGCGCGATCCTGAGCTGGTTCGCCAGCAGGCTGGCCAGCAGCGGCATCCGGCTCGGCCCGCCGACGAGGTAGACGCCGCCGAGCCGGTCCGGGGACAGTCCGGCGCGATGGATCGTGGCGGCCAGGAGCTCGCCACTGCGCAGGAAACTCGGCCGGACGAGCGCCTCCAGCTCCATCCGCGTCACCCGCACGTCGCCGAACGGCTCCGGCATCGGGATCTCGGTCTGCTGGTGCCGGGACAGGCTTTCCTTGGCGTCACGGACATCCTGCAGCAACGACCGGCGGGTGCGGCGGTCGCTGACCGACTGCGGGCGCAGGATCCGTTGCCACCGCGCGGGTTCGGAATGCGACACCTCGCGGCCGATGTGCACCAGCAGCGCCTGGTCGATGTCGAGACTGCCGAGATCGGGCAGGCCGTCCTCGGCGAGCACGGCGAACCCCTGGGCGCTGACACCGACGACAGCGCAGTCGAACGTGCCCGCCCCGAGGTCGTAGACCGCGATCGGACCGGGCGGCCGGTGACCGTTGTTCAGGGAGGCGTAGTGCGCGGCGGCGGCGACCGGCTCGGGGATGAGCACCGTCGTCCCGAATCCGGCCTTGAGCGCGGCCTCGTGGAGGATCTGCTTGCGATCCGGGCCCCAGCCCGCGGGATGGGAAATGCGCACCTGCGCGGGCGGGCGCTGCAGGAGCAGCTCGGCCTCTTCGCCGACGCGGCGCAGGACCGCGGCGAAGGCGTCGGCGATGGGGAGCGTGACGTCACCGAGCTGGAGCGCGCCCTCGTCGATGCGCCGCTTCGGGTTCGCCTCGAACCGGCTCGGATCCAGTCTGGCCCGGCGTTCGGCGTCGCGGCCGACGAAGACGGTGCCGTCCTTGTCGACGTAGATCGCGGACGACATCGTCACCGACCCGTCGATCTCGACGACCTGCGTCCCCCTGCCGTGGATCGAAAGCACCCCCACCGTGCTGGAGGTACCGAAATCGATCGCCAGAACGTCCACCTGACCCCCTCCCGGACCCGAGGGCATCGTCTCACGCGATCATCGCGGGACCGGGACGGGTCAGACAGCGGTGGAAATGGTGACGTCGTGATCGTCGAAATCGGCCACCACCCGCATCCGGCCGCCCAAGGCGACGATGTACCTGCGAAGCGTGTCCAATTCCATCTGGCTCGGATCGCCCTGCTCGAGCTGGCTGATCCGCGGCTGGCTCACGCCCATCCGCTTGGCGACCTCGGTCTGGCTCAGCCCGACATCTTCGCGAAGTTCCGACAGGCGAAAACCGAGAACATAGGCTTGCGTGGCTTCTCGCGCCTCTGCCCGCACTGCTTCGACGTCGCGGCCCGCGGCCAGATCCGCAGCGAGCTTTTCCGCCTTGACCTCTTTCCAGGACCGACCCATTTCAGCCTTCCTCCAACGCGTCCAGATGCCGCCGGTATCGCTCCTCCGCGATCGGGATGTTGATGTCGTACCACCGTTTCCAGTTTCCGGCCTTGTCACCGGCCACCAGCAGCACGGCCTTCCTGACCGGATCGAAGACGAACAAGATCCTGATCTCGGACCGCCCCGCCGACGCCGGACGCAACTCTTTCAAGTGGTGCCTGCGCGAGCCACTGATCCGATCCACCAGTGGCCGCCCGAGCTGCGGTCCTTCACGAGCGAGCATGTCGATCGCCTCTTCGACCCTGTCGGCCGTACACGGCTCTTCCCGGCACAGCGCCGTGAACCAGCGATCCACTTCGTCGTGAAGTTCGATCTCCCACGTCATCAGCCGACCATAATGTAGACCTTATATCTACCGGGGCCCGAAGGCCAGAGTTCCCACGAAAGCGCGCTCACGTCCCCCGATCACGCGAGTCGCGCCTCCAAGCACGCGTGTCGTCCGTCCAAGCACGCGTGTCGTCCGTCCAAGCACGCGTGTCGCGCCTCTGATCACACGTGTCGTCCATCCACGCCCGCAGGCCATCCGTGCCGAAAAGGCGAACTCGCGTGATCAGAAGGCGAACTCGCGTGATTGGAGGCGTAACTCGCGTGATCAGACGGACGACACGACCCCGGAGCGCGAAAGTGCCCGCCGCGGCGAACCCGCGACGGGCACTTTCAGAACCAGAGAGCCTTACTCGCCCTCGGCTTCACCGTTCTCTTCGGTCGAGCCGGCGCCGATGCTGACCGGCGGGGCGTCCGGGACCGACGAGGGACGGGCTTCGCCGCGGAAGACGAAGTGCGCCTTGTCGTCCTTCTCGCCCTCTTCGTCGTTCCAGCCTTCGACGTCGACCAGGATGATCTGCCCGGCCTGGACCTCGCCGAACAGGATCTTCTCCGACAGCTGGTCCTCGATCTCGCGCTGGATCGTGCGACGCAGCGGCCGCGCGCCCAGCACCGGGTCGAAGCCGCGCTTGGCGAGCAGCGACTTGGCCTTGGGCGTGAGCTCGAGCTCCATGTCCTTGGCCTTGAGCTGCGTCTCGACCCGGGCGATCATCAGATCGACCATCTCGATGATCTGTTCCTTGGTCAGCTGGTGGAAGACGATGATGTCGTCGATCCGGTTCAGGAACTCGGGCCGGAAATGCTTCTTCATTTCCTCGTTGACCTTTTGCTTCATCTTCTCGTACCGGTTGGTGCTGTCACCGCCGGACGAGAACCCGAGCGAGACGGACTTGGAGATGTCCGAGGTACCCAGGTTCGAGGTGAAGATGAGCACGGTGTTCTTGAAGTCGACCGTACGACCCTGGCCGTCGGTGAGACGACCGTCTTCGAGGACCTGCAGGAGCGTGTTGTAGATCTCCTGGTGGGCCTTCTCGATCTCGTCGAACAGCACCACCGAGAACGGCTTGCGTCGCACCTTCTCGGTCAGCTGGCCGCCCTCTTCGTAGCCGACGTAGCCCGGAGGGGCACCGAAGAGCCGCGAAGCGGTGTAGCGGTCGTGGAACTCGCCCATGTCGATCTGGATGAGCGCGTCGTCCTCGCCGAAGAGGAACGCCGCCAGCGCCTTGGACAGCTCGGTCTTACCGACACCGGACGGACCGGCGAAGATGAACGAGCCGGAGGGGCGCTTCGGGTCCTTCAGACCGGCGCGGGTACGGCGGATCGCCTGGGAGACGGCCTTGACCGCGTCCTCCTGGCCGATGATCCGCTTGTGCAGCTCGTCCTCCATGCGGAGCAGACGCGTGGTCTCCTCCTCGGTGAGCTTGAACACCGGGATGCCGGTCCAGTTGGCGAGGACCTCGGCGATCTGCTCCTCGTCGACCTCGGCGACGACGTCGAGGTCGCCGTCCTTCCACTGCTTCTCCCGCTCGCCCTTCTGGCCGAGGAGGGTCTTCTCCTCGTCACGGAGGCGGGCGGCGCGCTCGAAGTCCTGCGCGTCTATCGCGGACTCCTTGTCCCGGCGCACGTCGGCGATCTTCTCGTCGAACTCGCGCAGGTCCGGCGGCGCGGTCATGCGGCGGATGCGCATCCGGGCGCCGGCCTCGTCGATCAGGTCGATCGCCTTGTCCGGGAGGAACCGGTCGTTGATGTAGCGGTCCGCCAGGGTGGCCGCCTGCACCAGCGCGCCGTCGGTGATCGAGACGCGGTGGTGCGCCTCGTACCGGTCGCGAAGACCCTTGAGGATCTCGATCGTGTGCTCGAGCGACGGCTCGCCGACCTGGATCGGCTGGAAGCGGCGCTCCAGCGCGGCGTCCTTCTCGATGTACTTGCGGTACTCCTCGAGGGTGGTCGCGCCGATCGTCTGCAGCTCACCACGGGCCAGCATCGGCTTCAGGATGGAGGCGGCGTCGATCGCGCCCTCGGCGGCACCCGCGCCGACGAGCGTGTGCAGCTCGTCGATGAACAGGATGATGTCGCCGCGGGTCTTGATCTCCTTGAGCACCTTCTTGAGGCGCTCTTCGAAGTCACCGCGGTACCGGGAACCGGCGACCAGGGAGCCGAGGTCGAGGGTGTAGAGCTGCTTGTCCTTCAGCGTCTCCGGGACCTCGCCCTTGACGATGTTCTGCGCGAGCCCTTCGACGACGGCGGTCTTGCCGACGCCGGGCTCACCGATCAGGACCGGGTTGTTCTTGGTGCGCCGCGACAGCACCTGCATGACCCGCTCGATCTCCTTGCCGCGGCCGATGACCGGGTCGAGCTTGCCTTCGCGGGCCTGGACGGTCAGGTTGCGGCCGAACTGGTCGAGCACCAGCGACGACGACGGGGTGCCTTCACCGCGTCCGGAGCCGGTCTCGGTCGACTCCTTGCCACCCTGGTAGCCCGACAGCAGCTGCAGGACCTGCTGACGCACCCGGTTGAGGTCCGCGCCGAGCTTGACGAGCACCTGCGCGGCGACGCCTTCTCCTTCGCGGATCAGCCCGAGCAGGATGTGCTCGGTGCCGATGTAGTTGTGGCCGAGCTGCAGCGCTTCGCGCAGCGACAGCTCCAGCACCTTCTTGGCCCGCGGGGTGAAGGGGATGTGCCCGCTCGGGGCCTGCTGCCCCTGGCCGATGATCTCCTCGACCTGCTGGCGGACGCCCTCCAGCGCGATGCCCAGCGATTCCAGCGCCTTGGCGGCGACACCTTCACCCTCGTGGATCAGACCCAGGAGGATGTGCTCGGTGCCGATGTAGTTGTGGTTGAGCATCCTGGCCTCTTCTTGGGCCAGGACGACCACCCGCCTCGCGCGGTCGGTGAACCTCTCAAACATGTGCACTCCCTCGACTGCTGCGACGGCGGCCCGTTTCCATCGTGCTTTCACCGCGATGGATTCAGCACCGTGAGACCACTCTAGTAGCCATGCGGTCGCGCTGGCGTACCACTACGGCTGATTGCGGCCCGTTCGCGCCCTGGCCGTTCTCCGGCCGTGCGCTCTTTCATCTTCCGGTTGCCCTGCACCTTTACGTCAAGCACAACGTGCGAACGCGTGCCCGGATTCCGCCGGATGCGCGTTGTCCGCTGAGCGCGAACACGGTCCGCGAACGCGAGTCCGCCCAGTGGATGGACACCCGTCCGGAGTAGTCACGGATCGTATGTAAGGTTAGGCGTACCTAATGACGGGAGGACGGCGTGTCGCATCCCCGTGTGCTCGCGTCACCCGGAGACGGGCTCCGAGCCTCCCTCTCACGGCTTCCCGGGGACGCCCGGATCCGCGGCGAGGTGCCGGAGGGCGAGCCGGACTGGGTCAGTTGTGCCGATCTGCTCGGCGAACCGGCCCGTCTCGTGCGCTGGCGGGAGCGGCTCGGCGGCTGGCTGGCGGAGACGTACCCGGAAGCGCCCGGCATCCCCGAGCGAATCCCGGCGAGCTGGATCCTGTCCTGGTACCTGCACGTCCCGGCGTTCGCCGGCGCGACGCTGCTGCACCACGCCCGTCGCGTCCCGTCGCTGGCGCCGTCCGCGCTGGCGTTCCGGATCGGCGCCGACCGGCCGCATCCCGGCTCCGTCGCCGTCCTCGGCGGCGGCTTCCACTGCTTGCCGACCGACCCGGGCTCGGCGCGCCCGGAGGCCGTCGTCGTCCCTGACGAGCGGGCGCTGGCGACCGTGCTGCGAGGCAGGTTCGTCGCGCACGCGAGCCGGTTCATCGACGTCTACGGGCCGCTGACGAGGCTCGGGCGGCGGCAGCTGTGGGCGGCGGCCACGGACGCGCTCGACAACGCGCTGTGGTCGGCGGGACTGCTGGGCGGGACCCCGGAGGCCGAGGGCGCCGGGGTCGCGGACGCCGCGCTGGTCCTCGAATCGCGGTTCCCGCCGCTGACGTCGGCGTCGAAGCTGACGCTGGCCACGGGAGCCGACGGACGCCGCGAGTGGACGAGAAACCGCGAAAGCTGCTGTTACTCCTATCTGCTGCCCGCGGAATCGGAATGCGGCGGCTGTCCGCGAATCCGTTAAGCGGTCCAGGCGGGATTCCGTCCCGTCGCGCCCAAAGCGCGTTCGAACGTCGTTGCGCCTTCCGCAACAGTCACTTCTTCGCCGTACACCTTCATAGAGCGCGCCTGCTCGCCCATCGCGACGGCGGAGTCGTACACGGCCTCAGCCGCTTCGGGCGCGACGTCGACGGTGCGGCCGATCGCGCGAGCGAGATCCCAGCCGTGGAGGACGAACTCGCCGAGCACCATGTCACCGACGAACGAGGCGGGCATCTCCGCCGTGCCGAGCGCCGTCATGCCTTGCCAAGCTTCGGGTGCCCCGAAGACTTCCACGAGCCGGGCGGTCTGCCGCTCGGCCGCGTCGAGCCACTCGGCGCCGACGAGACCCGCTTCCGCTTCGCCAGTGGCCACTTCGGGCGGCGGCGCCTTGCGTCCGGCGGCTTCGAGCCAGGGACCCCAGTAGAGAAGGTGGTTCAGCAGCGCGCGGACGTCGTACTCGGCGCACGGGGTGCGGGCGGTGAGTTCGGCCTCGCCGATCCCGCGCAGGATTCCGGCGAATTCCGCGGCGGCGGGGGCGATCAGGGCAGCGTGTTCGGCCATGAGGGCATGAGCTCACGGGAACCGGTGTGCTGTCTTGAAGAAACGCGACACGATTAGGTTGATCCGGTGAGCGGGCACCGGATCCCGGCGGGGATCGTCAATGCGCGAGAGGCGAGCGCGGCGTTCGAGCTCGTCCGCCACCGGCCGTCGCCGGAGCTGCGGCCGTTCGTCGACCATCACTGGGTGCTGCGCTGGGATCTGACCGGCCGCGGCCCCCATGAACAGGTGGTCCTGCCCAATCTCGCGGTCAACGTCACGTTCTTCAGCGACGTGGCGGGCGCCTTCGGTCCGGGGAAACGACCTTTCCGCTACGTCGTCGCCGGGAAGGACCACGGTATCGGCGTGCGATTCCGGCCGGGGGCTTTCCGGGCATTCCTCACCGGTCCGGTCACGATGATCTCCGGCGGTTCCGTTCCGCTCGCCGATCTCTTCCCCGGCACCGGACCGGTGACGGAATCGGTACGGAATGCGACGGGCGACTTCGAAATGATCCGGGCGGTGGAGGAACTGCTCCTGGCGAAACAGCCGGTGCTCACCGACGCGGCCAGGACGGCCATCGAAGCGGTGGAAACAATCGCCGCCGAACCGGCCATTACCCGGGTCGGCGAGCTGTCAAGCCGGACGGGCCTGTCTCAGCGGAGCCTGCAACGACTGTTCGCCGACCACGTCGGCGCCGCCCCCAAATGGGCGATTCAGGTATACCGATTGAACGAAGCGGCGGCACGGATCGCAGCCGAGGAACGGCCGGACTACGCGAAACTGGCGTTCACGCTGGGCTATAGCGACCAAGCGCACTTCATCCGGGATTTCCGCTCCGTGACCGGATGGGCGCCCACGGAGTACGCTCGCTTGAACCGTGTACAAGAACAAGAAAGCCGCCGGGAAAAGTTTCCCGGCGGCCGTCAGGTCTGAAAGACCTCAGTTCTTCTTGTGGTAGGCCTCCACGACCTCGGACGGGATACGTCCGCGGTCGGAAACCTGGAAGCCGTTCTTGCGGGCCCAGGCGCGAATGGCCTGGTTCTGCTCGCGGTCCACGGTCGCGGGGCGGGCGGCGGCCTTCACGCCGGCGACCGGACGAATGGCGGTGCGCTTACGGCCACCCGCGCGACGGGCGTGCTCCACATACTGGGCGAGCGCGTCGCGAAGCTCTTCCGCGTTTTCCGCGGAAAGGTCGATCTGGTAGCTCACACCGTCCAAACCGAACTCGACGGTCTCTTCCGCCTCAGTGCCGTCGAGGTCGTCGACGAGCGAGACGAGCACCTTCTGTGCCATCTGTTTCCTCCTGCTGGGGGCTTACACGAATGATCTGGTACGGGGCATGCCCCGGACAGAAGACTTTGTCTAGCGACATTAATACCCGCTACCGAGACATAACGCAAATCTTGTTTACGAGAACGATCGAGGTATCTGTCACGCGGACGGGTTATTCGGGTCGGACGAGCGGGAACAGGATGGTCTCCCGGATACCAAGGCCGGTCAGCGCCATCAGCAACCGGTCGATCCCCATTCCGACACCACCGCTCGGCGGCATTCCGTACTCCAGCGCACGGAGGAAATCCTCATCGAGGTTCATGGCCTCACTATCACCCTGCGCACCCAGCCGAGCCTGTTCCACCAGACGCTGACGCTCTACCACGGGATCGACCAGCTCGGAGTATCCGGTGGCCAGTTCGAATCCGCGCACGTACAGATCCCACTTCTCGGCCACCCCCGGCTTGCTGCGGTGTTGCCTGGTCAGCGGGGATGTCTCGACCGGAAAATCACGGACAAAAGTAGGTTCGTGGAGATGATCGCCGACGAGATGTTCCCAAAGTTCTTCGATGATTTTGCCGTGGCCTAACTTTGGGTCGAGCTCCAGCTCTCGCGCTTCGGCATAGGAACGGAGCTTGTCCGCCGATGTCTCGGGAGTGACCTCTTCCGACAACGCCTCGGACAACGACTCGTACATTCCGAGCGTGGTCCACTCGCCGGACAGGTCGTACTCCGAACCGTCGGCGAGAGTGACCACCTGAGTACCGAGAACGTTCTGCGCCGCCTCCTGGATGAGCTGACGCGTCATCACCGCGTTGGAGTCATAGGTCGCATACGCTTCGTAGTACTCGAGCATGGCGAACTCGGGCGAGTGGGACGAGTCGCTGCCCTCGTTCCGGAAGTTCCGGTTGATCTCGAAGACCTTCTCGATACCGCCGACCACGCAACGCTTGAGGTAGAGCTCCGGAGCGATCCTCAGGTACAGATCGAGGTCGAAGGCATTCGAATGTGTGACGAATGGGCGCGCCGCGGCGCCGCCGTGCAGCGTTTGCAGCATCGGGGTCTCGACCTCGAGGAATCCCCGGCCGTGAAACGAGTCACGCAGGGAACGCAGCACACCGGCACGGGTACGGACCACGTCCCGCGCCTTGGGACGCACGATCAGATCGACATAACGCTGCCGGATCCGCGTTTCCTCGGCCAGGTCTTTGTGCGCCACGGGCAACGGACGCAATGCTTTCGACGTGATCCGCCATGAGTCGGCCATCACGGAAAGCTCACCGCGCTTGGAGGTGATGACCTCGCCCTGGACGAATACGTGATCACCGAGATCGACATCGGACTTCCACGCCGCGAGAGCGTCCTCGCCGACCTTCGCGAGGCTGAGCATCGCCTGCAACTCGGTGCCGTCGCCTTCACGGAGGCTCGCGAAACACAGTTTGCCGGTATTGCGCATGTACATGACCCGGCCGGTGATGCCGACGGTCTCGCCGGTGGCCGTGTCGACAGGAAGGCCGGAATGCTTCTCGCGCACTTCGGCCAGCGAGTGCGTCCGAGGCACCTCGACCGGATACGGATCGATACCCTCCGCGATTATCCGGTCGCGCTTGTCCCGGCGCACCCGCATCTGTTCCGGCAGGTCTTCGTCGGGGCTCACGCCCTCGGATGCGGGGATTTCAGTCATGCGCACAGCGTACGAACCCACCGCTTCCCTACGCCAACCGGATTACCTTTTCCACGTCCGGGCCGGTGGGTTTTCTCTCCATTAACCTGGATCACGTGAACTCATCCACTCCCGGCATCGAACCCGAACTGCACGCACGCCGCGCCGCCTCGTTCGGCGCGGAGGCCGCCGCCTATGCCGCGCACCGGCCCGACTATCCGGAAAAGGCACTGGCCTGGGGGCTGGCCGGCGCGAAGGGAACACCGGAACGGGTCCTCGACCTCGCCGCGGGAACCGGCAAGGTCAGCGAGGGCCTGCTCGCGCTGGGCGTCGCGGTCACCGCGGTGGAACCGGACGCCGAAATGCTGGAAGAACTCATCAAGACGCTGCCCGCCGTGACCCCGCTCATCGGGACGGCCGAAGCGATCCCGCTGCCGGACGGGTCGGTGGACGCCGTGGTCGTCGGCCAGGCCGTCCACTGGTTCGACCTCGACCGGGCCTATCCGGAGATGGCCAGGGTGCTGAAACCGGGCGGAGTCGTTGCCGCGCTGTGGAACCACGACGACGAATCGGCGGGCTGGTTGGCCGAGTTGAACAAGCTGATCAAGACCTCCATGAGCAGGCGCTGGCTCAGCGACTACGAATCGCTTCCGGAACACGAGGCTTTCGCGCCGTTCGAGAAGAAGACTTTCGGTCACAAACAACCCAGGACGGCCGAAACCCTGGTGGCGACTCTCGCCACGCATTCACACATGCTGGTGGCCACGGCGGAGGAACGCGAAGCCAAACTTCGCGCGGCCCGGGAATTCCTCGACCGGAACCCGGAAACCGCCTCCGGCGAATTCGACCTGCCGATCACCACCACGGTCTTCCGGGCGGGTAAACGTTGACCGACTGGAAGGCGGCGTTCACGGCGACGTTCCGCGCGCCCGCCTCCGCGGTGTCCGCGCGGATCTGGGCCGAGGTGTACGGCGACGAGTACCCGGCCGAACTGGACACCTACAGCTTCGTGACCCGGTCCGACCTGCACCACATCGCCCGCGAGGCACGGCTCGCACCGGGCGGGCGCCTGGCCGACATCGGCTGCGGCAGGGGCGGGCCGGGGCTGTGGGTCGCCGCGCACACCCGCGCGACGCTCACCGGCGTCGACATCGCGGAGACCGCGCTGGCTTCGGCCCGGCGTCGCGCGGAGAGCATGGACGTCGAGCCTGCCGGATTCCGCGTCGGCAGCTTCGAGGACACCGGACTGGACGACGCCTCCTTCGAGGCGGTGATGAGCATCGACGCGCTGCTGTTCGCCCCGGACAAGCCTCGCGCCTGCGCGGAGTTCGCCCGGATCCTGGCTCCCGGCGGACGGCTGCTCGTCACGACCTGGGACTTCGAAGGACAGCCGGTGAACCGGCCGCCGCAGGTGGCCGACCACCGGCCGCTGCTGGAGGAAGCCGGATTCGACGTCCTCTCCTACGAGGTGACGCCGGATTGGCGGGAGCGGCAGCGGCGGACCATGGAGCTGTCACTGGAGCGTGTGGCGGATCTGGCGGCCGAATCGGGGGATGATCCGGACAGGCTGTGCACAAGCTTCGAACAGACGCTGCGGAACCAGGATCTGATGACGCGTCGGGTACTGATCGTCGCTTCGCTCCGCTGACCCCGCCGCAATTAGTCCTCTGGATGCGGTGGTTGGGCCGGCGGGTGTTGTGAAAGCCACTTTCGCAACGTTGAAGGTTGCGAAAGTGGCTTTCACNNTGTGAAAGCCACTTTCGCAACGTTGAAGGTTGCGAAAGTGGCTTTCACAACCCGCCCCGCCCCACCCCAAGGACTATGTGAGCGCCGGGTGCTGATGGTCGCCTCACGCCGCTGAACCCACCGCAATTAGTCCTCTGGATGCGGTCCTTGCGTGTGCAAGGACCGCATTCAGAGGACTAATTGCGGTGGTTTCGTTCGTAGACCAGCCGCAGGCCCAGCAGCGTCAGATCCGGCACGTGCTCGGTGATGGTCTCGGACTCCTCCAGCACCAGCGGCGCCAGGCCGCCGGTCGCGATCACCGCGACCGGATCGGTCCCGCCCGGGGAGAGCTCGCGTTCGATCCGCTTCACCAGGCCGTCGACCTGGCCCGCGAAGCCGTAGAGGATGCCGGATTGCAGGCATTCCACGGTGTTCTTCCCGATCACCGACCGCGGCGGCGCGAGTTCCACCTTGCGCAGCGCCGCGGCCCGCGCGGCCAGGGCGTCGACCGAGATCTCGATACCGGGCGCGAACGCGCCGCCGAGGAACTCGCCCTTGGCGGAGATGGCGTCCACATTGGTCGAAGTGCCGAAATCCACCACCACACAGGCGCTGGCAGGGTGCAGATGGTGCGCGGCCAGGGTGTTCACCAGCCTGTCCGCGCCCACCTCCTTGGGGTTGTCGACCAGGAGCGGCACGCCGGTGCGCACTCCCGGCTCGATGACGATCTTCGGCAGTTTGGCGTAATACCGCGAAAGCATCACGCGAAGTTCGCGCAGCACGGCGGGAACCGTCGACAGCGCGCTGATCCCGGTCACCGCGTCGGCGTGCCGTCCGAGGAGCCCGCGCATGGTCAGCGCGAGCTCGTCGGCGGTGATCCGCGCGTCGGTGCGCATACGCCAGTCACCGACCAGCTCCCGGCCGGAGTACAGCCCCAGAACGATATTGGTGTTGCCGACGTCGACCGTGAGCAGCAAGGACTCAGCTTTCGGCGTGCAGTAGCGCGTCGAGACGGCGTGCGTCGGCGGTTTCGGCGACCGGGAAGGTCATCGTGTCGTCGTCGGCCAGCGTCACGGTGCCGCTCATCAGCCCGGAACCCTCCGGCGCGTGCCCGGGGTTGACGCCCTTCTCGACGATCCGGTTGTCCGCGTCGACGAAGACGACCCGCGGCCGGAACGCGGCCGCCTCGGCGTTCTCCATCTGCGCGTACGAAATCAGGATCACCAGGTCGCCCGGGTGCACCAGATGCGCCGCGGCGCCGTTGATGCCGAGCACCCCGCTGCCGCGCTCGCCGGCGATCACGTAGGTCTCGAGCCGCGCGCCGTTGGTGACGTCCACAATGGACACCTGTTCGCCCGGCAGCAGATCCGCCGCGTCCATCAGGTCCTCGTCGACGGTCACCGACCCGACGTAGTGGAGATCGGCCTGGGTGACCGTCGCCCGGTGAATCTTCGATTTCAGCATGGTGCGGTACATCGTGGACTCTCCCTATTCCCCTGCGTCCAGCGCGTGTTCCGGATGGTCCGCGGCCGCGCCGAGCACCACACCGACGTTGTCGATCAGCCGGGTACTCCCCACCCGGGCCGCGATCAGCAACCGCGCTTCACCGTCGACGGGCGCGGGCCCGAGGTCGGTTCCCCTCAATTCCAGATAGTCGATCTCGACCGCGGGCCGCGCGGCGAGGGTCTGCCTGGCGGTCGCCAGCACGGCTTCCGCGCCGTCGCGCCCGACGAAGGCACCCGCGGTGAGTGCCGCCGACAACACGATCGCGTCCTCGCGCTGTTCAGGGGTCAGGTAGACGTTGCGCGAGGACAACGCCAGCCCGTCGCGTTCCCGGACCGTCGGCACCCCGATGACGCGGGTTTCGAAGTTCAGGTCACGCACCATCTTCTTGATCAGCACCAGCTGCTGGTAGTCCTTCTCCCCGAAGAAGGCGTAGTCCGGCCGCACGATGTTGAACAGTTTCGCCACCACGGTGAGCACGCCGGCGAAATGCCCCGGCCGCACCGCTCCCTCCAGCTCGTCGCCGAGCTCGCCCGGGTGCACCGTGACGGCGGCGCCCTCGGGGTAAAGATCCGACGCCTTGGGCAGGAAGCCCAGTTCGACGCCGTCCTCCTTCAGTACTTCGAGGTCCTTGTCCAGCGGACGCGGGTACGCCTCGAAGTCCTCGCCCTCCCCGAACTGCAAGGGATTCACGAAGATCGACGTCGCGACGACGGTGTTCGGCAGCCGCTTCGCCCGGCGGATCAGCTCGCGGTGTCCCGCGTGCAGGGCGCCCATCGTGGGCACCAGCGCGACCTTGCGGCCGACCCCGTGCAGGGCGCGCGTCACCTGGCTGACCTGCTCCGGCGGCTGGAAGGTGTGCAGCGTGCCTCGGGCGAATTTCGGTGTGGTCACTGCTTTTGCTGCCCTTCGGCGGGATCTGCGGGATCGGCTGGATCACTGAGGAGTTCGGTGAGCTCGGCGGCGGCCGAGGAGTCCAAGAGCCCGGCGGCGTCGCCGCGCGCCAGCGTGCGCTTGGCCAGCGCGCGATAGCTCGGGACGATGTCGGGGCCACGTTCGGCCAGCACCGTGAGGTGCTTGCGCACGGTGCCGAGATCACCACGGGCCACCGGCCCGGTCAGCGCCCGGTCCCCGTGTCGCAGAACATTATCCAATGCCGCCGACAACAACGGAGCCACCACGCGTTCGGGCTGGGCGATTCCCGCCTCCCGCAACAGTTCCGCGCAGTCGGCGACCAGTGTCATCAGGTGGTTCGCGCCATGCGCCAACGCCGCGTGATAGAGCGCTCGCGCTTCGTCAGGGACCCGGACGGGCTCCGCGCCCATCTCCACGGTCAGCGCCTCACCGACGTTCCACGCGGCTTCGTCACCCTCAGCGGCGGTGACGCCGACGCTGCACGCGGCCAGCCTGTCGAGGTCTTCGGCGCGGCCGGTGAAGGTCATCACGGGATGCAGGGCCAGCGGCAGTGCCCCGGCCTCGGCGGCGGGCGCGAGGACGTCGATGCCGTGTGCCCCGGAAGTGTGCACGACGATCTGTCCCGGGCGCAGCGAACCGGTGGCGACGAAACCGCGCACCATCCCGGCGAGCGCGTCGTCGGGCAGGGCCAGCAGGACGAGATCGGCGCGGCGGGCGACTTCGTCGGGCGGCAGGAGAGGCACGTCGGGAAGCAGTTGCTCCGCCCGGCGTACCGAAGCGCTGGAAAGGCCCGAAGCCGCGACGACCGTATGGCCGGCCCTGCTGAGGGCGGCGCCGACGACGCTGCCGACCCGGCCGGCGGAAACGACGCCGACGGCCAGGCGAGCGGGCCTCATCATGGCGTGCGCCAGTGGACGCTCATGGTCGAAACTCCTCAACTCGTTCCAGTCCCGCTCGGCAATCGCGGGTACCAGACGACGGCGCGAGGGTAACCCTCCGGCACGCGTCTGAAACGGCCCTCGTGACCAGCTTCACCTGACAGTGGTCACCCGCGCGGTGCGCCGTCGGCCAGCCGGACGGCCTCGGCCCGCGACGTCTTCAGCACCTGGAGCAGCTCACGCTGCCGCTGTTTCGCCTCGTCGGTGAGCTTCCGGCCGCGCCGCAGGAACGCGAGCTCGGTCACGCTGGCCTGGTACCGGCCGACGGCCTTCGCCGCTTCCCGGCCCGACTGCTTCCGCGCCTGTTTCCGCCACGACCGCCGTCCGGACAGGCTGGCCAGCAACGCGACCTCGGAGGGGGCGATCCAGCGCGCGTCGACCATCATCGGCAGCGCCGCCGCGACGATCCGCTGCTCCCGGCGGCGCTGCATGACCACCACCGAGAAGACCCCGATGAACAGCGGCACCATGATCA
The DNA here is from genome assembly GCF_001995215.1 of Amycolatopsis azurea DSM 43854. GTDB lineage: Bacteria > Actinomycetota > Actinomycetes > Mycobacteriales > Pseudonocardiaceae > Amycolatopsis > Amycolatopsis azurea. Next base: position 115,798 of record NZ_MUXN01000001.1, on the reverse strand, counting down.
GGAAATAGACGTTCAGGAAGGTCTTGGCGCCGCCGAGCAGCGCGGCGCCGTTCCACAGGGCGTGCAGCAGCACGGCGACGATGTAGCCGCCGATCGGCGCCAGGATCCGCAGCGAGCGGACCTTGGTGCTCGCGGCGACCCCGAGCCCGATCCCGGTCATCACGGCGAACAGCGGATGCGTGAACGGCGAAAGCACGCCGCGGAGGAAGAAGGCCGCGAGCACACCCGCGCTCGTGCCGTCGCCGAATCCGTGCTCGGCGAAGGCGCGGCCGAAGTAATAGATGTTCTCGGTGAACGCGAAGCCCGCGGCGGTGAACCCGGCGTAGACGATGCCGTCCACGACGCCGTCGAACTCGGCCGGGCGGCGCCACCAGAGCAGCAGGATGAAAGCGGCCTTCGCGGCCTCCTCGACCAGCGGCGCGGAGACCAGGCCGCTGATCTTGCCGCCTCCGCCGCTGCCGAGCAGCAGGTCACCGACGGCTTCGGCGCCGCTGTTGAGCAGTAGCGCGATGATCGTCGCGACGCACGCGCCCCAGACGAACGACAGCAGCAGGAGCTTCGGCGGTTCCGGTTCCCAGCGGTCGACCCACAGGAACGCGGTGACCACCACGGCGACCGGGACGAGCGCCGCGAGCACGCCGATCGTCACCGCGGGCAGGCCGACCTTCTCGGTCACCGTGCCGAAGACGAACAGCCCGCAGAGCGCGACGGCGATCAGCCCGAGCACCGGCAGCAGCACGGTGATCGACCGGGACCGGCGGGCCCGGTCGGGACCGGGCGCCGGGGAGGAAGGCTCGCTCACAGCGGGTCACCCTACCGTCGGTACGGGCTCAGTCTTCGGCACGCCGCCTGCGCCGCGGGGTGGACTCGTTCGCGCCGTTGGCGGCGAGCAGGTCCATCACCGACCGGCCGGACGCGTGCGAGCCCGCCGCGGGAGTCTCGGAATGGCTGTGCGAAGACCCGTTGCGGGACGGCGCCTCGTCTTCCTCCGGCTTCGCCCGCCTGCCGCCGTGGCGGCCGCCCGGCTCGGCGCCGTTCTGCCAAGCCGGGGGTTCGCCGTCCGGACGGCGGCGACGGCCGCCTCCGGTGGGCTCGGGGACGCTCGGGGCCGGAGTGAGCGAGACCGAGGAGTCCTCCGACGCCCGGCGACGGCGTCCGCCGCCGTTCTGCGTCATGCGGATCTCTTCGGGCAGCGTCGGGTTGACCGCGGGCGGCTCCTCGACGGGCGAACTGTGCCGCGACGGCGCCTCTGCGGCCGGACGGCGCACCGGCTCGGGCTCCGGGCGCCGCACGGGCTCGGCCCGGCGAACGGGCTCCGACACGACCGGTATCGACAGCGGGGTCGGCGGCTCCGGGTCGCGACGCGGTTCCGGCCTCGGTTCGGGGCGCGGGTCCGGCCTCGGCAGGGAAGCCGACTGCTGGGGCTGAGGCTTGGGCTGGGGCGGCGGCGTGGGCCGCAGCCGGTCCTGGAAGTCGTCCTTCCGGGGGAACGCGGCGCTCAGGTCGGAGACCGGGCGCTCCTGCGTCCACGACGGCTTCCACTCGCCGGTGGCCTCCATCGGCTCCTGCGCGGCGGGCTTGTTCGCGGGCGCCGGCGTGCCACCGGCCGGACGGGAACGCTCCACCGGCTTCATACCCGGCCGGGTCAGGCCGAGCTCACGGTTCGGGCGGGGACGGTCCGGCTCGACCTTCTTGACCGGCTTCGCCTGCGCGGCGGGCTTCACCGGCGGCGTCTGCGTGCGGGTCGGTTCCTCCGGCCGCGTGGCGGGCGGACGCTGCACGGTGCCCGCGTCGAGCCGCTGCTGCAGCGAAGCCTGCTGCGGGCGGCGGGCCGGTTCGGCGCGCTGGGGCTCCGGACGCGGTTCGGGGCGCTGTGTTTCAGGGCGTTGGGGCTGCCGGGCGACGGTGGGCATCGACGGCTGCGAGACCTCGGCGCGCGAGACACCCGGCATGGACGGGCGGGACACCTCGGCGGGGGTCACCGGCGGCGGGGTCTTGCGCCGGTCATCGACCCTCGGCATCGGCCGGGAGATCTCGGCGGGCGACATACCGGGGGTGGACATTTCGAGCCGCTCGCGACGGGCGGCCTCGGCGGCGAGGGCTTCAGCCGCCTTGGAAGCGCGGGCGTCCGCCTTGCGCATACTGCGGCGAGTCGATTCGTCGGCCGGTTTCGGCCGCTGGACCTGATTGCTCTGGCCGTAGCCGCCGGTGCCGTTGACACCATTAACGCCGTTGACGCCGTTGACCTGGCCGTTCGCCGGTTTGCGGCGGGCGGCGGGCGGGGTCCCGGCGCGGGCGGCCGCGGGTTCGAGGACGCGGTCGATCATCTCGGTCGGGCGCTCGCGTTCGCGTTCACGCTCGTCGACGTCGATCGTGGTGCTCTTGGCCGCCATCAGCTGGGGTTTGCCGTTGCCGTTCTCGGCCCCCGCGCTCATGAGCTGCTTGTTGTCGAGGGACCGCATCCGGGTTGCCTGCGCGGTGAGCGCGACGCGTTCGAGAAGGACTTCGCCGCCGAAGAGCGACTGGAGGCTTTCACGCAAGGCGCTCACCTCGGCTCTGAGCGCTTCGAGCTCGTCATGGGAGCGGGTCTCGGCGGCCTGCCGGTTCTCCGCTTCCATCTCCAGCTCGAACTCGCGGCGGGCGGCGATCTCGCGTTCCAGTTCCAGCTCGTAGACGGCCTGCGCCTCGGCGACGGCGTCCTCGCTGTGGGAAACGTGCTTCCGGTAGCGGACTGCCAGGAACGCACCGATCAAGGCGGCCCACAGCGCCGCGACGATCCCCAGCCGCAAGTAGCGGAGGTCGTCGGAAAGCACCAATGCGAGAGTCGCGCCGACGGCGAGAACCAAGCCGACGACAAGCCACGGCCTACCCGCAAGGCGGCCGCGCGAGTCGTCACCCACCCCGGTCATGCCCAACACCGTACCTTCTAGTAATCCGAACGAGACCTAGTCGGTACTTCGAGCGGTGGCTCTCGAGCGTTAACCGGTCGGCTCGGGATCGCGGTCCCGATCACTGCCCTCAGGGGTCCGGCAGCAGTGTTCGAGCCACAAAGCCGCAGCTACCAGCGCCACCGAGCTGACGATCCCCACCGTCGCCGAACGGAGATCACCGGCCGCCGCGAGGAGTTCGTCACGTCGCGGAAAAAGATACGCGAAAGCCGCCAGCCAGACCCCCGTCATGGCGGATCCGGCGAGAGAAGAGGCCTTCGCGAGGGCCACCGATCGGGCGACGGAGATCGCGGACAGCACCCGCCCCTCCTTGATCCGCGAACGGATGATGAAGGCGAGCACGACCTCGCAGAGCGCGAGGACGAGCAACGTGATCCCGGCGAAGAGCGGGAGCGCGGGGATGGATCCGTACGCGACCTGGAAGACGAGATAGGCCAGGACCAATCCCAGGAGGCCGGCCACCGCCAGCTCACGGGGCCGGGTGAAGTGCATGGTCCAACGCTACCTGGCAGGCTTGACTCTCCACCAACTGGAGAGTCGACGATGAAACACATGGGCACCGCAGCGGTCTTCACCATCGGGGAGCTGGCCAAACGAACCGGCCTGCCGGTGAAGACCATCCGCTTCTACTCCGACGAAGGGCTCCTGCCGCCGACCGACCGCACCGATTCCGGCTACCGCCTCTACGACGCCACCGCGATGGCGCGCCTGGAGCTGGTCCGGACGCTGCGAGAGCTCGGCCTGGGACTCGCGGACGTGGAGCGGGCGCTGACCAGGGAAGCGACCATCGGGGACCTCGCGGTCCAGCACGTCGCCGCCCTGGACGAGCAGATCCGGCGGCTGGAACTGCGCCGCGCGGTCCTGCGAGCGGTGGCCAAACGGGACTCACCACTGGAGGAGGTCGAACTGATGAACAAACTCGCGTCGATGTCGGACGAGGACCGCAAACGCTTGCTCGACGAGTTCTGGGCGGACATGGTCGAAGGGCTCGAACTGGATCCGCAGTTCTACGAGCGGATGATCTCGGCGAAACCGGAACTGCCCGACGACCCGACGCCCGAGCAGCTGGAGGCGTGGATCGAGTTCGCCGAGCTCGTGCAGGACGAGGAGTTCCGCGCGTCGATCCGGCGGATGAGCGAGTGGCACTCGCAGCTGCGGAAGCAGGACGGGGCGGACTTCGGCTCGCAGCAGCAAGAGCTGTGGATGGCGTGGAGCGCGAAGGCGAGCGAAGCGCTTGAAGCCGGTATCCCGCCGGACTCGCCCGAAGGCCGGGAACTGGCGGAGACGATCTTCACGCAGTCTTCGCGGAACGGGCGGGACCCGGCCGACCCGGCCTGGCGGAAGCGACTGGCCGACGGGATGGCGATCAGCACCGACCCGAAGGCCGAGCGGTACTGGATGCTGCTCGGGAAGATGAACGGCTGGCCGTCGTTCCCCACGCAGATGCCGCAGGCCGAGTGGGTCGTCGCCGCCCTCCGCTCCGCACTGGGGTAGCAAGGGACCTTTGGTATCGCCCTGGCCCTTCGCGCATTTCGTCCTCTGGATGCGGTAGTTGGCGGTACGAACTACCGCGTTCAGAGGACGAAACGTGGGGCTGGGGTCAGGCGAGGGGGAAAGACGTCAGCCGGACGGAGTCGCGGTCCGAAGCGGGGCGGGCGGCGACGAGGTCGGCGATCCGACCGTGGCCGGGGAGCACCGCGGCGGGCTCGATCTCCAGCCAGGGGATCAGCACGCTCGCCCGCTCCGGCGTGCCGGGATGGGGAAGCAGCAACTGGGGGTCGTCGGAGCGGACCCCGGCCACGGTCACTATGTCGACATCCAGCGTGCGCGGTCCCCACCGGACCTCGCGCACGCGTCCGGCGGCCTGCTCGGCGGCCTGCCCGGTGCGCAGCCAGTCCCAGTGATCGCGCGCCGGGTCGTCGACGAGGACGACAGCGTTGAGGAAGTCCGGCTGGTCCTCAACACCCCACGCCTTCGTCTCGTACACCGACGACACCGCGACGACCGCCGGGCGCATGGCGTCGACGGCCGACTGAAGGAACGCGAGCCGGTCCCCCAGGTTCGACCCGAGCGAAAGCAGCGCGCGGCTCATCGCTCCCGCCGCACCGTGACGGCGACGTCGTCGAAGTTCAGCGGGATCGGCGCGGACGGCTTGTGCACCGTCACCTCGACGGCGGTCAGCCGCTCGTCGCGCAGCACCTCGTCGGCGATCTTCCCGGCGACACTCTCGATGAGGTCGTACGGCTCGCCCGCCACGATCCCGGCGGCGAGTTCGGCGAGTTCGCCGTAGTGCAGCGTCTTGGTCAGGTCGTCGGACGCGGCGGCCGGGCCGAGGTCCAGCCACGCCACGATGTCGACGACGAACTCCTGCCCGTCGCGCTTTTCGTGGTCGAAGACCCCGTGCCTGCCGAAGACCCTCAAGCCGGTCAACGTGATCCGGTCAGACACCGGGACTCCCCTTCCGCCAAGCCGCCGCGACGGTCACGGCGTCGATACTCGCGCCGACCTCGTGCACCCGGACCCCCCACGCGCCGGCCGCGGCGGCGAGCGCGGACACGGCCGCGGTCGCGTTCTCACGACCGTCCGGCGGGGCTGGTTTCCCGTCCTCTCCGGACAAGAGGCGTCCGAGGAACCGTTTGCGCGAGGCGCCGACGAGAACCGGGAAACCCAGTGACAGGAAGGAATCCAGGCCGTTCAACAGCGCCCAGTCGTGTTCGGCGTTCTTCGCGAACCCGAGCCCCGGGTCGAGCACGATCGCGCCGGTGTCGACACCGTCGGCGACCGCTTCATCCACTCGGGACAGTAGTTCGGCGCGCACGTCGGCGACGACGTCCTCATAGGACGCCAGCGCGTTCATGTCCTTGCTGTGCCCGCGCCAGTGCATCAGCACATACGGGACCCCGGTCTCGGCGGCGACCTTCGCCATGTTCGGGTCGGCCAGCCCACCGGAGACATCGTTGATCACGGACGCGCCCGCCTCGACGGCCGCGAGGGCGACCTCGGCGCGCGTGGTGTCCACCGACATCGCGACACCGTCGGCGGCGAGCGAGCGGATCACCGGCATGATCCGGGAGTTCTCGGTGTCGGCGTCCACCCGGGACGCCCCCGGCCGCGTCGACTCCCCGCCGACGTCGATCAGGTCCGCGCCGCGCGCCCACATCTCGTGCGCGTGCTCCAGCGCCTGGTCGACGTCGAGATAGCGGCCACCGTCCGAAAAGGAATCGGGCGTGACGTTGAGGATGCCCATCACCGCGCACCGGCCCGGCCGGGGCAGGGCGGTCATCGGCGGCCCTTGATCAGGTCCAGCGCCTCCGCCCGCGAGGACGCCGAAGACTGCAGCAGCCCGCGCACGGCCGACGTCGTCGTCCGGGCGCCGGGTTTGCGGATACCGCGCATGGCCATGCAGAGGTGCTCGGCCTCGACCACGACGATCGCGCCCCGGGGCGCGAGTTTGCGCATGAGCGCGTCGGCGACCTGGGAGGTGAGCCGCTCCTGGACCTGGGGGCGCTTGGCGTAGAGGTCGACGAGGCGGGCCAGTTTGGACAGGCCGGTGACCTTGCCGTGACCGTTCGGGATGTAGCCGACGTGGGCGACACCGTGGAAGGGGACCAAGTGGTGTTCACATACCGAAAACATCGGGATGTCCGTCACGAGGACGAGTTCTTCGTGCGCCTCGTCGAACGTGCGGTCCAGGACGTGGTCCGGTTCGGTGTAGAGCCCGGCGAACATTTCCCGGTAAGCGCGAGCGACCCGGGCCGGGGTCTCCAAGAGACCGTCCCGGTCCGGGTCCTCACCACAGGCGAGCAGGAGTTCGCGTACGGCTTTCTCGGCCCGATCCTGGTCGAAGACCGGGCCGGCGCCGTTACCGCTTGGTGTCGTCCTGTCCGTCGTCACGCCGTTGCTGTCCTTCGTCCTGCTGACCGCCGGGCTGGTCAGGGGACCAGCTGTCACGCGGGCGGTCTTCGGCGGGACGCCAGGGCTGGTTCGGCTGGCCGCCCGGCTGAGTCGCCGGGGTCCATCCGGGAGGAGCCCCGTAGTTCGGCGGGCCGCCGACGGGCCCACCCTGGTAACCACCTGCCGGTCCGCCCGGCTGCTGCCCACCATATGCCTGGGGCCAGTGGCCGGTGCCGTTCGGCCCACCGTTCGGGCGGCCCCCGTTGGGGTAGGCGCCCGGCTGCGGCGGAGCGTACGGGTTCGCGTTCGGGTCCGGCGGCGGGACCGGGGCCGCGTACGGCGGGCCACCGGGAAGGTCGCCGCCACCCTGCGCGGTGCCGACCGGGGTCGGCGCCGGCTGGAGCACCCGCTGCTCCTTCTTCTCCTCCGGCGGCGGCCACGGCTCGCCGCGTTCCATCGCCAGCTCGCCGGGGGTCTTGATCGGCGGCTTGTCGGACGGCTTGCGGTCGCCGAACTCGTTGAAGATGGTGATGTGCGGGCGCTTCTCGACGGTCGCGAAGATCCGCTCGAGGTCCTTGCGGGTCAGCGTCTCCTTTTCGAGGAGCTCGATGACCAGCTCGTCCAGCACGTCACGGTAGGTGCTCAGCACGTGCCACGCCTCGGTGTGCGCGGTCTCGATGAGCTTGCGCACCTCCTCGTCGATCTCGTGCGCGACCTCCAGCGAGTAGTCCGCCTGGCGGCCCGCCGAGCGGCCGAGGAACGGGTCGCCCTGCTCCTGGCCGTACTTGACCGCGCCGAGCCGGGCGCTCATGCCGTATTCGGTGACCATCGCGCGGGCGATCTTGGTCGCCTGCTCGATGTCGGAGGAGGCACCGGTGGTGGGCTCGTGGAAGACGAGCTCCTCCGCGGTGCGGCCGCCCATCGCGAAGACCAGGCGCCCGATCATCTCCGAACGGGTCATCAACTCCTTGTCGTCCTCCGGGACGAGCAGGGCGTGACCGCCGGTGCGCCCGCGCGGCAGGATCGTCAGCTTGTAGACCGGTTCGATGTCCGGCATCGCCCACGCGGCGAGCGCGTGCCCGCCCTCGTGGTAGGCCGTGATCTTCTTCTCCTTCTCGGAGATGATCCGGCTCTTGCGGGCGGGGCCGCCGACGACGCGGTCGACCGACTCCTCCAGCGCGGCGTCGGTGATGACGTGCCCGTTCTGGCGGGCGGTGAGCAGCGCGGCCTCGTTGAGCACGTTCGCCAGGTCGGCGCCGGACATGCCGACGGTCCGCTTGGCGAGGCTGCTCAGGTCGGTGCCCTGCGCGATCGGCTTGCCCTTGGCGTGCACCTCGAGGATCGCCTTGCGGCCGCGCATGTCCGGTGCGGACACCGGGATCTGGCGGTCGAACCGGCCGGGACGCAGGAGCGCCGGGTCGAGGATGTCGGGACGGTTGGTCGCGGCGATCAGGATGATGCCGCCGCGCGCGTCGAAGCCGTCCATCTCGACGAGGAGCTGGTTCAGCGTCTGCTCGCGTTCGTCGTGACCGCCGCCGAGGCCGGCGCCGCGCTGGCGGCCGACCGCGTCGATCTCGTCGACGAAGATGATGCAGGGCGCGTTCTGCTTGGCCTGCTCGAACAGGTCGCGGACCCGCGAGGCACCGACACCGACGAACATCTCGACGAAGTCGGAACCGGAGATCGTGTAGAACGGCACGCCCGCCTCGCCGGCGACGGCTCGCGCGAGCAGCGTCTTACCGGTACCGGGCGGCCCGTAGAGCAGGACGCCCTTGGGGATCTTCGCGCCGAGTGCCTGGTAGCGCGCCGGGTTCTGCAGGAAGTCCTTGATCTCGTACAGCTCTTCGACGGCCTCGTCGGCGCCCGCGACGTCCCCGAAGGTCGTCTTGGGCATGTCCTTGTTGAGCTGCTTGGCCTTCGACTTGCCGAAGTTGAGGACGCGGTTCCCGCCGCCCTGGGCGTTGTTCATCATCCACATCAGCAGGCCCAGCACCAGCGCCAGCGGAATGGCGAAGATCAGGATCTGGGTGAGGACGTTCTGCTGGGTGACCTTGGTGGTGAACTTGACCGGGTTGTCACCGCTCTTGAGGCCGATGAGCTGGCCGTAGATGGTGCCCGCGACGTTCGCCGGGTACTGCGCGATGATCTGGTCGACCTGCTGGCCGTCGACCTCGATCTTCTTGTTCAGCAGCAGCTTGACCTGCTGCTCCTTGTCCTCTTGCGAGGCTTCCTTGACGTTGTTCGCGGTGATCTGCTGGTTCGCGACCGAGATCGGCACCTGGGTGTAGCCACGATCACTGTCGAAGATCGTGTTGTATGCGAGAAACGCCAGTACCGCCGCGAGAATCCAGAGCACTGGGTTCCTGAGCACGCTCTTCCGGTTCATACGACTCGGCCCTGGTGGCCTCGACCCTTCCTGGTTGGGCGGCTCCTGTGATACCCGCCATCACGATCTTGACGACCCATGGTGCTCCGACACCCGCCCCTCAGGATACCGCCCGCCTGGAAGGACGAGGGTGGTGAGCCTCTCGGACGTCAACGGCGGACGCCGCGCGAGGGTTCCCGGAGCGTGAACGCGACGGCCGCCCTAACGTGTGTCGACCGCCACACCGGCGGCCATTTCGCCGAGTCGCATGCGGAGTGTCTTGACGTCGGCGGGCGAGACGGTGACCCATTCGCGTCCGTCCGGCCCGGCCTGCGACGTGCTGAGGTAGCGGCCGCTGGCGGTGTCGAACCAGCCGAGGACCCGCGACCGCTGCTTGGCGCCCACGTGGGACCGGCTGTTCGCGGCGAGCTGACCGCCGCGCAGCCGCGGCTGGCCGGTGAGCTTGCCGAACGCCTCGCGCGGATCCGCGGTGACGCGTTCACTGAGTGAGACGCGGGACTTCTCCTTGCGGCGGGTCTTCGCCGCTTCGGGTTCCTCGGCCTGCTTCGTCGGGTTGATCGCGCCGCGGATCGGCTCGGTACGGCGGGCGTCGTCGATCGGCAGCGTGATGGACGCCTCCGAGCCGCGCTGCCCCGGGGGCAGCAGGTCGACGACCGCGGTGGGGAGCCCGTCGGCGGGCGCCTCGCGCAGCCAGATCCCGGACTGGTCCTGGATGGCGATCACGCCGTCACGGCCGTCGGTGGCGCCGAGCACGGCGATCGTCGGGGCCTGGAACTCGGGGATGTGCAGCGCGTCGATGGTCAGCGAGCCGCGGGCGAGGAGGTACAGCCAGTCCTCGATCCTCCGCTCGAGCCGTCCCCGGCCGTCGCGGAGGCCGCGGGCCTGGAGTTCGCCGTCGACGCGCTGGCGCAGCGCCCGGCGCTCGAGTTCGGTCGCGCCGTGGGAACGCACGCGCAGCGGGTACGGCAGGTCGCCGAGCTCGGCGGACTCCCAGAGGAAGTCGAACGCCAACGGCGTGAAATGTTCCTGATGCATTGCTTCGTGCCCTCCCGGCACCTTGGCTTCTGGGCCTCGGGACACCCAGACGGTTCACGATAGCGAAGGGGTACGACAGTCGTCGGCCGGATGCGGGAAGTGACGTTCGAGAGCCGGGGTCAGCGCGCGACAGATACGTCAGCCGCGATCTTTCCCAGCATTTCCGTGAGCCGCTGCCGCAGCGTCGCCGGATCCGCGGGCGCGATGCTGATCCAGTCCCGGCCGTCGGAGCCGCGGGTGGCTTGGGTGAAGTACCGGCCGGACTGCGTGTCGAACCAGCTCAGCACCGAAGACCGGCTCCGCGTGCCGTGTTTGCTGCGCGCGTTGGCGCCGAACTGGCCACCGCGAAGCCGCGGCTGCGCCTGGAGCCGCGAGAGGGCTTTTCGGTCCTCGTCGGACGTCGCCGAGCCGTCGACCTGCGGCTGACGGCGCTGGAGGAAGTCCGCGCCCGAGGCGCCGACGAGCCCGTCCAGCGGGAGGGTGATCGACTTCTCCGTACCGCGCGAACCCGGCGGCAGGAGGGAGACGATCGCGCTCGCGAGGCCGTCCGGGGCGATCGGATGGAAGTGGAAACCGCGCTGGTCCTGCACCGTCAGGAGGCCTTGGCCACCGAGCAGCGACGCGACCGCGAGCAGCGGTTCGGTGTTGGGGTTGTTGAGCTGGACGCAGTCCAGGCTCAGTTCCGGCAGTGCGAGAACGCCGAAATAGTCTTCGATGTGGGGTTCGGGACGCCCGCGCTCGTCGGCGAGACGGCGCTGGTACAGCGACTGGAGCGTCTGCGTCCGCAGCGCGCCGCGTTCGTCCATGGTCGCCCCGTGCGAACGGAGCCGCAGCGGATACGGCAGCTCGCCGGCGTTCGCGCTCTCCCACAGGAAGTCCAGCTCGACCCCGGTGAACAGCTCACCGTTCGCCATACAAGCCCCTAGTGTCTGTTGGTGAACCCGCGTCCGCGATCGGCGTCGGCAGGACGCTGCCTGGTCATCTACCTCACGACTGCGGACAAGGCGTCCTGCCACCGCGATAGCGGGGCCTTCGGCCGGGGCGGGTTCACGCGTGGTCGCTTTTCGACATCCGACTTCAGCTCCGCCGACAGGCTCGTACAAGTCAGCGGGCGCGCGGCCGATTCGGCCGCGCGCCCGGTGAAAACCGCTCTAGCGATCGTCGTCTTCGGTCCAGGCACCGATGACCGGCGGCGGGGTCGCCTCGTTGGCGCCGAAGGCGTCGTCCGGGTCCGGCTCGATGAGGAACGACGCGTGCGTGTGCTCCTCTTCCTGCTCGGCCTGCGCACCGTGGGCGCCCATGCCCATGCCGCCGCCCATGCCCTGCATCGGCGGGGTGGGGCCGCCACCGATGGTGCCGCTGGAGGACACGATGCCCTGCTGCGGCACGGCCTGGGACGCTGCGCTCTGCGCGGGCGCGGCGTTGTCCGTCGCCGCGGCGTCGGTGCTGTCGGTGTCCTTGGAGCCGGACTTGTTGCCCTGTCCGAGCGCCTTGGCACCGGCGTAGCCGAGGCCGCCGCCGAGACCGGCCGCGGTGAGCGCCTGGCCGAGCCCGTTGCCACCGCTCGCCGCGGGGGCGTGCGGGGCGATCGGGGCACCGGCACCGGACGCGACACCGGCACCCGGCGCGACGCCCGAAACCGGGGCGTTCCCGGTGGCGGGGTTGTAGCCGGCCTGCGAGAACACGCCCGAGTCCGGACCGGCGTGGATCGGAGCGGCCGTGGGGCCGCCCTGCGCGCCGCCGTAGCCGTGCGTGCCGGCGAAGACCGGGGTGCCGGAGACGGCACCGGAGTTGAGGCCGCCGCCACCGACGTTGCCGACACCGCTGAACCCGACGCTGTTGTGCGTGGCCGTCGGCTTCATGCCGAGGGATTCGGGGCCGAAGCTCGGGGTCGAGCTGTCGACCTCGCTCATCTCCTTGGTGTAGGCCTCGAGGAACCTGGCCTGCTCCGCCCGCACTTCCTTGTCCTGGTCGGCGAGGGGCTTCTGGTCGGTGATCATGCCGACCGGTCCCGCGGCGAGGGCCTGGCCCATCGCGCCTTCAGGGGTGTAGTTGGTCGGCTTCGGCATCAGCTTGACCTTGGTGGCCGCGTCGGCCTGCTTCTGCAGCCTGTCCGCCATGGTGCTCGCGGCCTCGGAGGCCTGCGAACCCGAGTTCGCGATGGCCACCAGCGAACCCTGGGCGCTCGCCGCGCCCTGGCCGATCCAGGCGGCGCCCAGTTCGGAGATCGCGTTGTAGAGGTCGTTCGACGCCTGGCTCAGCTTGCTGCTGTGCGAGGTCCACGACTGGCCGATCGCCGTCGCGGTGCTGGGGTCGTTGCCGATGTTGGCCTGGTTCCACAGGTCCTGACTGCTCGGCGCGCTCTCCCAGTTCGGCGGGTTCGTGATGGCGCGGTCGGCGCCGATGTCGAACCCGTCCGACCGGCCCCGGGCGCTCGAGACGATGCCCGCGGCCTGCGAGTTGTCGCCGAGCTGGACCGGGGTGCCGCTGCTGCTCGCGCTGCTGGTGTTGCTCTCGCCGTAAGAGTCGGCGCTGTGCTTCGGTGGCATGGCTTTCTGACTCCCCCTCAGACGTTCCGGAACGGCTCGGCCGCGGCCTGGTCGATCTCGTGGTAACGGGCCATCGCGGTGACGATGCCGGACTCGGCCGCCTCGTACTGCTGGTAAAGGTTCTGGAGGGCGGCGGTGTACGAGTCACCACCGCCGTCGGCGCGGTTCGCGACCTTCGCGGCGATGGCGTTGCCGACCGGGTTGTTGCCCAGCTTCGGCGCCTGCCCGAGGTCGCCGGCGCCGTGGAGCAGCGCCTCGACGGCGTCCTTGCCGGTCCGGATCTTGTTCAGTGCGGTCTGGGCCGCGTCCGGGTCGATCCCGACCTGGCCCTGGGCCGCGGCGTTCTTGAACGCGTTCGCGTCCGCCAAGCTGCTGTTCCCCATCTGAGCTCTCTCCGTTTCCCCCGGGCCAGGCCACGACGGATTCGTGGCGAAGGTCTTCGCATAGGTTAACGCACGTGATCGCTGCCTATGACGCGTTCACCGCGCTCAGGGTTCCGTATTCCGCCATGAGCGGGCAAGCGGTTCTCAGGACGTGTAGACGTGCGGATCCAGCGTGCCGATGTAAGGCAGGTCCCGGTAACGCTCCGCGTAGTCCAGGCCGTATCCCACTACGAATTCGTTGGGAATGTCGAACCCGATGTACTTGACCGGTACATCGACCTTGACCGCCTCCGGCTTGCGCAGGAGCGAGACGACCTCGAGCGAGGCCGGGTTGCGGCTCGCCAGGTTCTTCAACAGCCAGGACAGCGTGAGCCCGGAGTCGACGATGTCCTCGACGATGAGGACGTCGCGGCCGGCGATGTCGCGGTCGAGGTCCTTGAGGATCCGCACCACGCCGGACGACGACGTCGCCGAGCCGTAGGAGGAGACCGCCATGAACTCGAGCTGGGATGGAAGAGGGAGCGCCCTGGCGAAGTCCGTCATGAACATCACCGCGCCTTTGAGCACGCCGACGAGCAGGAGGTCTCCCTGCCCGGCGCCGGGGCCGTCGGCCGGGTAGTCCGCGGCGACCTTCGCGGCCAGCTCGGCGATCTTTTCGTTGATCTGCTGCTCGGTGACGAGCACGGAGGCGATCTCGCCTTCGTACACGGGACGTTCCCCTCTAGGTGGTGGACTGGGGTGCTTCGAGCAAGAGCCTGCCATGCGCCCGCGCGGCCACCAAGTCGCCGGGTAGCCAGACGCCGCCCTGACCCCGCCAGTTCCCCACCAGCGCGTCGACCGAACGCAGATGGGCGTCGGTGAGTTCGCGGACCCCGGAGTCCAGCAGCCACCTGCGGAGGACGCGCCGTCGCAGCGCGGGCGGTTCGGTCGCGAGCACCGCGACGTCGAGCCCTTCCTCGATGAAGGCACGCAGGTGGACGGCGTCCGCGAGTGTGTCCAACGCCTCGGTGTCCTCGCGCAGTTGCGCCGCCGTGCGGGCGAGCGAGGCCGCGACACCACCGGCCAGCACATCCTCCAGAAGGGGCAGTACTTCCGTCCGTAACCGGACACGCGTGAACCGCGGGTCCTCGTTGTGCGGGTCCTGCCAGGGGTCGACGCCGAGCGCCCGGCAGGCCTTCCGGGTGGTGGCGCGGGTGACGCCGAGCAGCGGCCGTCCCCACGGCGGGTCGTGCGGCCGCATCCCGGCCAGCGACCGCGGTCCCGAACCCCGGCCGAGGCCGAGCAGGACGGTTTCGGCCTGGTCGTCGAGGGTGTGGCCGAGCAGGACGACGCCGTGCCCGTCTCCGAGCGCGGAACGCAGGGCTCGGTAGCGGGCCCGGCGGGCCGCGGCTTCCGGTCCGCCCGCGCCCTCGACCCGCACCTTCAGGACCTCGGCGCTGTGGACGCCCAGCTCCCGTGCGGTGTCCGCGGCGCGGGCGGCGGTTTCGGCGGAGCCGTCCTGGAGGCCGTGGTCGACGACGAGCGCCCGCACCGTCAGGCCCGCGCGGGTGCCGGTGAACGCGGCCGCTTCGGCCAGCGCGAGCGAGTCCGCGCCGCCGGAGACGGCGACGCACAGCTCGCCGGGTTTCCCCGAAACGGCCAGGAAGTCCCGCACGGCCGTGCGGACGGCCGCGATCGCCGGATCCGGTCCGTTCACCCGTGCAGTCGCCGCACCCAGGCCGCCGGATCGGTGATCTCAGCGCGGGTCGGCAGCGTGTTCGGCGATGTCCAGACGGCGTTGAAACCGTCCATGCCGACAGCCTCGACGACGTGTTTCGTGAACTTCGCGCCCTGCTCGTACTGGCGCATCTTCGCGTCGACACCGAGCAGGCTGCGCAGCACGCGGTCGATCAGGCCGCCGCCCTTGCGCCGGGCGGTGAACCGCGACCGGATCAGGTCGACACTCGGCACGACCCGCGGCCCGACGGCGTCCATCACGAAGTCCGCGTGCCCCTCCAGCAGGGTGGAGAGGGCGAGCAGCCGGTCGAACACCGCGCGTTCGCTCGGCGACTGGAGGAGTTCGGCGAGACCGGCGCCGCCCGCCTTGCCCTTGCCGATCTGCTTGATGGTGTCCGGCAGGCGGCCGACCAGATCGCTCAGCCCGTCCGCGTCCCGTCCGGCGAGCCCGCCGATCAGGCGCTCGACCTCGTCGGCGAAGTAGTCGCGCAGCCAGGTGACGGCGGTGAACTGCAACCGGTGGGTGCATTCGTGCAGGCAGACCCAGAGCCGGAAGTCGTGCCCCGGCACGTCCATCGCGCGCTGGGCGGCGACCACGTTCGGCGCGACGAGCACGAGCTGTCCCTGGCGTTCCGGCCCACCGAACGGGTCGTACTGGCCGAGTACGCGGGAAGCCAGGAACGCGAGCACCAGACCGGTCTGGACACCGGCGCCACCGGCCAGCACGGGCGCCAGCGGCCCGCCTTGGGCCTCCGGCAGCGCGCGGCCGGTGAGCGCGTCGAGTCCCGCGGCGGCCGAGCGGACCCAGCCTGGCCTGTCGACGACTTCGGCGGGCAGCAGCGGCAGATCGAGGCCGAGCCCGGTCAGCTCGCGGACATGCCCCTCGGCCTCGCTGGTCAGGTCGCGTAGCTCGGCGACGGCCGCGTCGGCCTCTTCGCGGTCGACGACCGGACCGCCACGCACCAGGAGTGCGCCCGTCGTGGCGGCCAGGGACCAGTCGACCATCGAACGTGTCTTGGTCGGCGCTTCCTCAGTCACTCTTACGACGCTACCCGCTGGAAGGCCGAATTCCGCCCTGACTTCCTCACGCTCCGATTCCGGTCGCTCACCGGATTCAGCGACAGCCGCACTTGTGCAGGGTCGCCGCGACGACGTCGAGCGCGGCCCGGCCCTTGTTCTGGTCCGAACCGGACGACATCAGCGCGAACACCAGCATCCGGCCGTCGGTGTCCAGCACCACGCCCGCCAGGGTGTTCACGCCGGACAGCGTCCCGGTCTTGCCGCGCACCCAGCCGCGGCCCGCCGACGAAGCCGGGTCGCCGTAGCGCTTCTCCAGCGTCCCGCTGCCGCCCGCGACGGGAAGACCCGCCAGCAGGGGCCGCAGTTTGGCCGTCCTCGGATCCTTGCCGTCCGGCGCCGCCGCGACCGCGAGGATCTCGCTGAGCACCTTGGCCGGGATCTTGTTCTGGTCGGACAGTCCGCTGCCGTCGTTGATCTGGACGCCGGTCAGGTCGAAGCCGGCCTGCTTGAGCACGTCCATCGTCGCGGTCGCGCCGCCGACGAAGGACGCTTCGGCGCCCTTCGCGAGCGCGAGCTGGCGGGCGAGGACGTCGGCCATCAGGTTGTCCGAAAGCTGGAGCAGCGAGTTGGCGAACTCGGTGAGCGGCTGCGACTTGACCTCGCCGAGCACCTTCGCGTCCTTCGGCGCCGTCGTCGTGCCGCCTGCCTGGGCTTCGAGCTTCCCGGCGATCTTCTGGGTCAGCGCGGCGGCGGGGTTCGCGACGCGGGGCGCGTGGTCGTTCTTCGGGTCGTTGCGGCCGCCGTCGGCCATCACGGGGAGGACCGGCGCCATGTAGGTGTTCCCGGCGGCGGTGTCCTCCGGGTCCCAGCCCTTCGCGGACGTCGGGCCCTTGAACAGGCTGATGTCCAGCAGGACCTTGGTGATCTTGCCGCCGCTCGCCTTCTTGACCTGGGCGACGAGGTCGTCGACGTGCGCGGCTCCCGGGTACAGCGGCGAGTCGGTGCCCAGCGGCAGCGAGGTCAGCGACGGGTCGCCGCCCGCGACGAGGATGGCCGTGCCGGGGTCGGCGCCCTGGACGACCTTCGTGGAGAACTGCGTCCCGTGGTCCATCGACAGCAAGGCGGCGGCCACGACGAGGATCTTCGTGGTCGAGGCCGGGGTCAGCGGGGTGCCGGAGTTCTTGTCCCAGAGGACGTCGCCGGTCGACGCGTCCACGACGGTGCCGGTGAGCGTGCCGAGGTCCGGGGCGCCGGCGGGGCCGGACAGCGCGGCCGCGAGCCCTTCCTTCGTCGGCCCGGCGCCGTTGATGTCCGGCCCGTGCAGGACGCGCGTGACACCGGCGGGCTTGGGGATGTCGCCCTTCGGCGCGTTCGGCGCCCAGGGCAGGCCGAACCGGTTCGACACCTTCGGCATCGCGGCGGCGCCACCCATCCCGGCCAGCAGCAGGACGACGACCAGGGTCGTGATCAGCAGGGCCTTGCGCTTGCGCTTCGGCTTCGGCGCGGGTGCCGCCGCGGCCTCGTCGGCCGGGGGTTCCTGGGACGGCGGCTCGGGCCGCTGGATCCCGACGGTCGCTTCGGAGTCGAAGCGCTCTTCGGCGGGCTCGATGCGGACCGGACGCGCGTGCATGGTCGCGGACGGGACCGGCGCGGGAGGCGGCGGCTCGACCCGGTTCTGCTCGGGACGGCGCGGCGGATCCTGCGGGAAGCTCTGCGGCGGTTCCTGGCGCTGAGGCTCGGGTCTCGCCAGTTCGTGGTCACGCGTGGGTGCCGCGGCGCCCTGGTCGAACTGATCCCAATCCGGTTCGTCCGTTTGCCGCGGCTGGACGGGCTGGACGAAGACGGTCTTCGGGGCTTCGGGCCGCTCGGGTTCGGCTGTCTCGGCCGGCTCGACCGGCGTCACCGGCTCGAAGGCGGACCACTTCGGCGAGGGGGTGTCCGCGACGTCCGGTTCTTCGTCGACCTCGACGACCGGCTGGAACCAGGAATCACTTTCGGGTGTGACCTTCGGCACTGCCAGCTCTTCGGTCTTGCCGTTCGCCAGTCCCGACATCGGCAGCCAGACGGTGGCCTCGCCCGCCCCCTTCGTGCCCTTGGGCTCGGCGGATGAGGTGTCCTTGTCGTCCGACGGCCACCGCGGGACATCGTTTTCCGGCACGTAACGCTCCTTCATCCACCGTCCGGGGAAGGGGCCAAGCTCACATACGACCACATCGATGCGACCGCCCGAGCCCCCGTGGTCCACACTAGTGAAGACAAGACGATGATTTCGGTGAGCCGTCCGCGAGGCGGGGCGTACCAAAGACGAGAGCAGCGAGGCCGGCGTGGAATTCGACGTCACTATCGAAATCCCCAAGGGGGAGCGCAACAAGTACGAGGTGGACCACAAGACCGGTCGGATCAAACTCGACCGGACCCTGTTCACCGCCACCCAGTACCCCGCCGACTACGGGTTCATCGACGACACCCTCGGCCAGGACGGCGACCCGCTCGACGTGCTGGTGCTCGTCCAGGAGCCGACCTTCCCGGGCTGCCTGATCCGCTGCCGCGCGATCGGCATGTTCCGGATGACCGACGAGAAGGGCCCGGACGACAAGGTCCTCGCGGTCCCGACGAACGACCCGCGCCTCGAGCACCTGCGCGACATCCACCACCTGAACGAGTTCCACAAGCTCGAGATCCAGCACTTCTTCGAGGTGTACAAGGACCTGGAGCCGGGCAAGAGCGTCGAAGGTTCGACCTGGGTCGGGCGTACCGACGCCGAGGCCGAGATCAAGCGTTCGTACGAGCGTGAGACCGACAGGCTGGCCAAGGAAGCCGTCGACGGTCCCGCGGCTCACTAGTTTCGCTCGCAGGGCTGAAGGGGCCCTTCACCGCATGACATGCGGTGAAGGGCCCCTTCGCTGCGTCTTATGCGGGTATGGCGTCCTTCAGCCCCCCGCTGGACTAGGCCGAGTAGCCCGGGATCGGGAACGGCGCCAGGAACTCGCGGATCTCGGCGGCGATGGTGTCCAAAGCGGACTGTTCCTCGCCCGCCGCCGCGGTGATCGTGCGGTCGATCCAGTCCGCCACCTGCACCTGGTGCTCCGGCTTGAGCCCGCGGGTGGTGATCGCGGAGGTGCCGAGCCGGATGCCGGACGGGTCGAACGGCTTGCGCGGGTCGAACGGCACGGTGTTGTAGTTCAGTTCGATGCCCGCGCGGTCCAGCGCCTGCGCGGCGGGCTTGCCCGGCACGTTCTTGTTCGTCAGGTCGATCAGCAGCAGGTGGTTGTCCGTGCCGCCGGACACGAGGTCGTAGCCGCGCTCGACCAGCGCTTCGGCCAAGGCGCGGGCGTTGGCGACGATCGTGTGCGCGTACTCGGCGAACTCCGGCTTCTGAGCCTCGCCCAGCGCGACGGCGATCGCGGCGGTCGTGTGGTTGTGCGGACCGCCCTGCAAACCGGGGAAGACCGCCTTGTCGACGGCCTTCGCGTGGTCGGCGTCGGAGAGGATCATCGCGCCACGCGGGCCGCGCAGGGTCTTGTGCGTGGTCGTGGTGATGACCTGGGCGTGCCCGACCGGCGACGGATGCGCGCCACCGGCGACCAGTCCGGCGATGTGCGCGATGTCGGCGACCAGGACGGCGTCGACCTCGCGGGCGATCTCCGCGAACGCCGGGAAGTCGATGGTGCGCGGGATCGCGGTGCCGCCCGCGAAGATCAGCTTCGGCCGGTGCTTCAGCGCGAGTTCGCGGACCTGGTCGAGGTCGACGCGGCCGGTCTCCTTGCGGACGCCGTAACGGACCGGGGTGAACCATTTGCCGGTCGCGGACACGCCCCAGCCGTGCGTGAGGTGACCGCCGTCCGGCAGCGCCATGCCGAGGACGGTGTCGCCCGGCTTCGCGAAAGCGAGGTACACCGCCAGGTTCGCCGGGGAACCGGAGTACGGCTGGACGTTGGCGTGGTCGGCGCCGAAGACGGCCTTCGCGCGCTCGATGGCCAGGTTCTCGACCTGGTCGATGAGCTGCTGGCCCTCGTAGTACCGCTTGCCGGCGTAGCCCTCGGAGTACTTGTTGGTGAGGACGGTGCCGGTCGCCTCCAGGACGGCCTGGGAGACGTAGTTCTCGGACGCGATCAAGCGGATCTTGTCGTGCTGCCGCTTCGCCTCGTCCTCGACGAACCCCGCGATCTCCGGATCGGCGGCGGCGAGCGCGGAAAGTGCTGGCTGGTGTGTCATGGCGTACTCCCGCTCAGGAGTGGCCTTCACCCAGGCGCGCGGTGCCGGCCCGAATTCGCTTCCCGGTGGTGCTCCACCTCAAATGCGCCAGTCGCTGGTGCCCCCGGAGCCTAGTGCACGCCGGTGGACCGGCTCTCCGCGTGCGGAGGGTCTCCAGTCACTTAAGAGTCAATCGATCGGCTTGACGCTTTCCGCGTGCCGTCGCGCCAGTTCCTGGTAGATCACCGCGTTGTGCTCGACCCAGCCGCGGGCGGTGCCGTCGAGCGGGACGTGCTTCTTCGCCGGGCTGCCCATGGCGACGGTCTCCGGCGGGATGACCATTCCGGGTGTCACCGTGGCGCCGGCCGCGACCAGGGCCTTCGCGCCGATCTGGGCCTTGTCGAGCACGGTCGAGCCGTTCCCGATGAGCGCCTGCTCGCCGATCGTGCAGTCGTGCACGAGGCACTGGTGCCCGACGGTGACGTTCCTGCCGACCTCGGTCACGCCGCCGTTGACGTGGATGACCGAGTTGTCCTGGATGTTGGCGCCTTCGCGGATGAGGATCTTCCCGAAGTCGGCGCGCAGCACGGCGCCGTACCAGACGGAAGCGCCCTTTTCGACGACGACGTCGCCGATCAGGGTGGCGGTGGGGGCGATCCACGCTTCGGGATCCACCTGGGGGCGGTGCCCCTCGAATTCGAACATCGGCATGCCCCGCACCCTATGCGCAAAGTCCGTGAAGGCCTCCTTGAGAGATCCAGAGTCCCTCAAGGAGGCCTTCACGGAACGTCGCTCAGCCGATGGCGGTGTTCAGCAGGATGTCCACGGCCTTGTCGTTACGCGTGGTCTCCCGGACGATCACCTCGTCGGGCGGGTAGAAACCGGGGTTGGAACCCCGCGGGTACATCTCGAAGGTGAAGCTCAGGATCTTGTGGGTGCCCCACATCCAGTCGTCGATCGTCCCGTCCGTGATGTACAGGTCGCTCGACTGCTGCGGCGTGTAGCCGTTGGTCGCCGCCAGCTGCCTGCCCAGCGTCTGGAAACGCTGCGCTTCGGCCTGCGTCATACCCGGCGCGGTGTCGTTGTACGTGAAGCCGAACGGCCACAGGACGAGCTCCGAATAGGTGTGGAAGTCGATGCTCGCCTTGATCTGCTGGACGCCGCCGATCTTGCGCGAGTTCACGAAGTTGGACACGGCCTTGGTCTCCGGGGCGGAGAACGCCGACGGGCCGCGGTAGGTCTCGCTGCTCGTCGAGCCCGAGGAACCGCCGCAGCAGCCCCAGTTGTAGCCCCAGTTCCGGTTGGGGTCGGTGCCGTTGCCCTGGCGGTTCTTGCGCCAGTACTTGTAGCTGCCGCCGGAGATGTCGTACTCGGAGCCGTCGGGGTTGACGTTGGGGATCACGTAGATCTCGGTGCTGTCGACGAACCGCTTGATCGCCGGGTCGGAGGCGTAGCCCTGGGTGAACCGGTTCACGATCCGCAGGCACATCTCGGTGGTGAGGTGCTCGCGCGCGTGCTGGTTGCACGTGAACATGACCTCGGGCTCGTTCTCGTCGGTGCCGACGTTGTCGCTGATCTTGAGCATGTTCAGCGCGCGGCCCTGGTAGGAGTTGCCGACGCTGCTCAGCTTCGCGATCGAGCCGTAGTTCGCCTGCACGTTGCGCAGTTCCGTGGTGACCTCGGCGTAGTTGTGGTAGCCGGAGTCCGCGGGCGGGAAGTCGTTGATCGCGTTCGTGCCGACCTTCTCCGACCTGTCGACGACGCCGCGCTGCTCGACGCGGAAGCCGAGCGAGCGGATCTTCGCCGCGTCACGCGCTTCGCCGATCACCGTGGTCGTGGAGCCGGAGGTGCCGAGGACGTCGACGCCCAGCCGGGAGATCTGGGTGCGCTGCTGTGACGTGCCGGTGCCGAAGACCTCGTAGATCTGGACCTGCGCGTCTTCGGCCTGCTGGTCGGCGGTCGCCGGACTCGCGGCGACCGGGATGGTGAACGCCGCGACGGCCGCTATCGCCACGGCCATGCACCGTCTTATGCGCATCGTCGTCTCCTAGCTCTGGGGCAGGGAAGGGGAACCCCACCATGGCCGCAGCCGGGAGACCGAACAATCCGTAACGGTACGGATCTAATGCGTATTGCTAGCCGTAGTTCGCGAAGCAGAGCGCTTCGATGTCGCCGCGCAGTGCGGCGAACGGCCGACGCCGGACACGCTGCTGGACGATCGCGCCGAGCAGGTAGGACAGCAGCGCGCGAGCCCGCGCGCGGGGGTCTTCCACGTCGAGCGGGGCGAGCAGCTCCGCGAGCAGTTCGGTGATCGACGTCAGCATGACGTCGATGGCCTGCGGGTGCTGCGCGCGGCCCGCGGCGATCCAGTACTCGAACCAGAGGAAGGCCGCGTTCGGGCGGCCGGAGAACTCGGCGAGGAAGGCCTCCAGCGCCGCGAACAGCCGCTCGTCCGGGTGATCGTGTTTCTCCGAAATTTTGCGCAAATCCGCCGTGAACGTTGTGATGTGCGCCGCCATCGCGCGATCGATCAGGACGTCGATGTCCGCGAAGTAGTAATGAATCGCACTCTTCGTGAGCGGCCCGGCGTCCGCGATCGCACGCACGGTGCAGCCCGCGAGCCCGTCCCTGGCGAGCACGACACGCGCCGCTTCGACGATCTGCTCCTGTTTTTGCAGCTGATTGGGGGAGAGCCGCGCGCTGCGGCCGGGAACGGCGGTCACGAAGTTCCTTACACCAAGTAGTCAGGACGGGAGCCCTGAAGCTTAGGGCAACCGTCCTGGCCGATCACAGCGGGTGAAAAATCTAGGTGGCTAGCGATCGATCCGTAGCGGACAATGCGCGGCATGGTGACCTCAGGGGACAACGGGTTCAGCCCGGCCGCACGACGGCAGCTGGAGAAGGAACTCGCCGATCTGCGAGCGCAGCGCGAGGCGATGGCGCCGAGGATCGGCGAGCAGGAGCGGACCGGCGACGCGGCCGATCAGGCCGAGGTGCTGGACCGCGCGGAGGCCGCCGCCTACCTCGACCGGCGCATCGCCGACGTCGCGGCGAAACTGGAGCACGGCGGGCGCGACAGCAAGGGCCTGCTCCCCGACGGCACCTCCGTCACCATCAGGTACGCCGACGGCGACGAGGAAGAGCTCCACATCGTCACGATCCCGGGCGAGGACGCCGACGCGTTCACGGTCACCTCGGACAGCCCGCTCGGTCTCGCGCTCGTGGGCGCCAAGGAGGGCGACGAGATCAAGTACCGGACGCCGCGCGGCGAGACCAGCGCCACCGTCGTCACCCTGAAGCCGCCTGCCTGACCCATCGTTCCGTTCCGTTCCGTGAAGGCCCCCTTCATGTACTCGCTTGAAGTACATGAAGGGGGCCTTCACGTACTTCAGGGATCGTGAGGGGCCATTCGAGCGGGCCTGGTTGCGAGAGCGGGCCGCACCGTGTCGCCCAGTTCTCGGACATCAGACGTCGCAGAAAGGCGAAGGTGTCCTGTCAGGTGCCAAGTCCGTGAAGGCCTCCTTGAGGGACTCTGGGTCCCTCAAGGAGGCCTTCACGGACCGGCGTTCGGTGGCGACCAGCGTGGTGAAGGGGACTTTCCCCTCATCGCATGAGCGGAAAGTCCCCTTCACCCCGGGTCATCCGTCCTCGTGGGCGGCGGAGTCCCCGAGCGTTGCGAAAGCCACTTTCACAACCTTCAACGTTACGAAAGTGGCTTTCGCAACACCCGAGGCCGGCGGGCGGGCGAGCGAAGGAACACGCCACATTTGCCTTACCCCTCAATAGAACACGAATCGCCCTCAGGTACCCGGACGGCAGAGGACCGGATTCACCAGTTCCGCGCACGGCCGGTGCCCGTGGGACCGGACGACGTCCTTGCCGACCTGGTTGGTCAGGTATCGCAGGAAGCTCGCGACGAGCGAGTCGGCCTTCGGCTCGCCGTACGTGTACGCGTACTCGGTCTCCCAGAACGGGTACGCCGCGTGGATCGCGCCCTCCAGGGTCGCCTGGTGGCCGTCGATCCGGACCGGCAGCACGTCCTCGCGTTTCGTGGCGGCGCCCAGTTCGCTGTAACCCAGCGCGCCCGGCACGCGCGAGACGGCTTCGAGGACGTCGTTCGTGGACGGCTTCGCGCAGCGCACCACGCCCGGCTGGGCGCCCGGCGCCTGCTTGAGGCAGTCGTCGGAGTTGTCGCCGGGTTCCCGCTTGCCCGCCAGGATCTGGCCCTCGAACGTCCGCCGCGTCCCGGAGTCGGAATGGCGGTCGACGAGCCGGACCGGCTGGTCCTTGCCGCCGATCTCCTTCCAGTTCGCGATCTTGCCGTCGTAGACGTCGCGGATCTGCGCGAGCGACAGATCCTGTACGCCGGCTTCCTTGTTGACCACCAGTGTGAACAGCGAGAAGGCGACCGGACGCGGCAGCAGCTGAGGGAAGCCCTCCCCCTTGGCGCCGTCGGAGAACGCCAGCACGCCGTCGTTCGCGGCCTGGTTCAGACTGCCGAGCCCTTCCGCGCTCCCCCGGCTGTCGAAAGTGAACGACGCGCCCGGGCACGTCTTCGCGTACGAGGCCGTCGCTTCCTTCAGCACCGGCGCGAAAGCCGTCGATCCGGTGATCGTCAGCTTCCCGGCCGCGCAGTCCAGCGGCGGCGGCTTGTCGTCGAAGACCAGCGACCTGGTCAGCTGGAAGATGCTGATCACCACGAGGAACAGGATCAGCGCCATCACCGAGGTGGTCGGTCCGGTGCGGCTCTTGGTCTCCCGGAGGCTGCCGCCCTTGATCTCGCCGATGACCTGAGGATCGTCGAAATCCTCGGGGGTGCCATTGGGGATCCGGTCGAGGACGGCGAGGATCTTGTAGTGCGCGCCGCGGTTCAGCGGCACCCGCGGCAGGTCGATGACCCCCGCCGGACGTTCCGGATTCTCGTCCCGCGCGCCGAAACCGGAGTCGTCGCCGAAGCATTCGTGCAGATGCGGCGAGCTGAGCTCGGTCACCACCATCCCGGCCACGGTCCGGCCGGGGAACTTCACGCGGATACCGACGCGGTCGTTCTCGTTGACCGCGTAATCGTCGGTGTCGATGTCGGTGGTGCCGCTGTTCTCGATGCGCAGCAGTACGAACGACGGGTCGACGAGCCGCTCGCCGTTCTCGTGCTGCAGCTGCGCCAGCGCGTCGGCCGTCGGCGCGAACCCGCGCCCGGACGCCGTCGGGGTGTCCATCTGCACGCGGTAGCCGAGCCGTTTGCGGCCGACGAGCACGAACTCCCACAGGAAAGCGACGGCCGGGACGGCGATCCCGACCACCGCCAGCAGGACGTCCCAGGGAAAGCCTTCCAAGACCAGCCTCCAGGTTCGGGGAATCGAACCTACGGCTCCTCCCGGCCCGGGACGGCGGACTTCAGCGAGTGTTCATCGGGCGTCCGCGAAGGCGTAGTCGTCGAGGTCGAAGAACCGGCTCGTCACCATCGTTTCCAGCGTCGGCGACGCCCGGAACGGCACGTCCCCGTTCACGTCGAAGTAGTAGCTGTTGGCCAGTGAGCAGCTGTCCTGGAAGAACACCTGATGCTTGCGCCGGTCGAGCATGCTCCGGAAATACCGGTCGTTGGCCTCGCTGGTGACCTCCACCCGCGTCGCGCCGGTCTTGCGCGCGTTGCGCAGGCACCGGACGATGTGCGCGGTCTGCGTCTCGATCAGGTTGAAGTACGAGGAACCGTTGTAGCCGTAGGGACCGAGAATGGTGAACAGGTTCGGGAAACCGGGCACGCTGACGCCCTGATAGGCCTGGAACCGATTCTCCTCCCAGAACTTCTCCAGGTCGGCGCCGTCCGTCCCGCGGACGGTGAACGCGGGCATGTTGCCCTTCTCGAACACCTTGAACCCGGTCGCGAGCACCAGGACATCGACAGGGTGCTCAACGCCGTCAGCGGTGCGGACACCGGACTCGGTGATCGTATCGATGCCCGTGGTCTCCAGCGTGACGTTCTCGCGGTTGAACGTCTGGAGGTATTCGTTCGAGAAACTCGGCCGCTTGCAGCCCAGCGCGTAACGCGGAGTGAGCTTTTCGCGGGTCTCGGGATCCTTGACCGCGCGGCGCAGATGCGCGAGCCCGATCCGCTCGCCCGCGCCCGCGGTCGGCAGGAGGTTGTGGAAGTGCGCGGCCAGCGGGAAAGTCAGTTCGACGAGTGCCTGACTGGCCAAGCGGGACACCAGCTTCGCGCCCGGCAGCCGTCGCAGCGCTAGCCGCGCCGGTCGCGGCAGGGCGGCGTCCGGTTTGGGCAGGCACCAGATCGGCGTGCGCTGGAACACCGTGAGATGTCCGGCTTCCGGCGCGATGGACGGGATCACCTGGACCGCCGAGGCCCCGGTCCCGACGACGGCGACGCGTTTGCCGCCCAGGTCGACGCCGTGGTCCCAGCGCGCGGTGTGCATGACCGTGCCGCGGAAGCCGTCGAGCCCGTCGATGTCCGGCGGCTTCGGCTGGGTGAGCACGCCGGTGGCGCCGACGACGAACCGTGCCGTCATCGACCAGCCGTCGGCGGTTTCGAGACGCCACAAGTGCTTTTCGTCGTCGAAGGTCGCGGAGACGACCTTGCTGCCGAGGCGGGTGCGGCGGCGGATGTCGTATTTGTCGACGCAGTAGTCGGCGTAGGCCTTCAGTTCGCGGCCGGGCGCGTAGACCCGCGACCAGCCGGAGATCTGCTCGAACGAGAACTGGTAGCTGAACGACGGGATGTCGACGGCGACACCGGGATAGGTGTTCCAGTGCCAGGCGCCGCCGACGCCGTCACCCTCCTCCAGCACGAGGAAATCGCCGAAACCGGCCTTGTCGAGCAGGATCGCGGCCCCGATGCCGGAGAAGCCCCCGCCGATGATCGCGATCTCGTGGTCCGGCGTCATGCGGGAAGTCCTTCCGTGGCGAAAAGCGAACTGGCGCCGAGCACGACGACGTCGGCCTGGTGCTCGATCCCTTCGGCAGTGCGGATTCCGTGGGGCGCGAAGGCGTAGACCGGCCAGGTGATGAGCTTGCAGCCCGGCCGCCGCAGCGCGCCGTAGTAGCCGAGCCCGGACGCGGTCTTCCGCGAACCGAACCGGCGGTCCGGCGTCAGCAGCCTGCGGATCCAGGGGTCTTTCACCTGCCAGCGCAGGAAAACGCGGGCGACGGCGATGCCGAGGACGTTCGGCCCTGGCACCGGCATCGGCACCACCCAGTCCGGTTCCTCCTGGAACACCTTGACCGACCGCGCGGTGGCCGCCACCTCGGGCACGATCTGCGCCGCCTCGCGGCCGGGCGCGACGACCGCGACCCGCTGCCCGGCGAAGTCGTGGCCGAACCATTCGGTGCCGCGCAGCACCTCTCCCTGGAAGTCGCCCAGCCTCATGACGCGACCGGTTCGTGGGTGATCTCCTCGGTCCACGACTGCGGCTTGCCCAGCAGCCGCGAGGGGATCAGGCGGGTCACCTTCACCATCGGGTCGGCGAGCAGCCGGTGGTAGACGTGTGACCGGTCGACGATCATCGCCGCCTGCGCCTTGAGCACGTGGTACGCGGGGATGCGTTTGGTGAACTCGCCGCGGCCGCCGATGGTGGAGAACCGTTTCACCGCGTTGTACAGCTTCTTCTCCGGCAGGCCCATCGCGACGATGTTGTCCCGCATCTTGTTGATCAGCGGGACGAACACCACGATCAGGCCGAGCACGATCTGCGGTTTGAGCGAGCCGACGGATTCGGTGATCAGCTTGGTGGTGGAGCCGGCGCCGATCAGTTCGAGGACCTCGAAGTCGGCCGTGATGTGCCGGGCCTCGTCGGAGTTGATGTGCCGGAACACCTGGTGGCACACCGGATCGGAGACCTCGTCCAGCAGGAACTTCACCAGGGCGCCGTCCAGCGCGCACTCCAGCAGCGGGATGAGCGTGGCGAGCGCCGTCAGCGGCAGCGTGTCGCCGTAGTCGTCGAGGACCTTGATCGCGAGCTTGACGTTGATGTTCGGCTCGGGCATCGAACCGTGCTCGTCGAGCATGCCCCAGCGTTTCATCAGCGCGAGTTCCGCGTTGGCGTGCTTCTGTTCCTCGGCGTGGAAGTACCGGTAGATCTCCTGGATCACCGGCGTCGGCGCCTTCTTGGCGAGCGACGCGAACCCGCGGGCGCCGACGTGTTCGATCCACACGAGATCGGCCATGAAGGGCCGCATCTTGGCGCGGAGCTCGTCGGTCATCGTCTCGGCGCCGGGCGCGTCCCAGTCGATGTCGGCCAGCGACCACTGCTTGTCCTTGATGGTCTGGAGCATCGCGGCGAAGTCGTAGGCCATCACTTCTCCTTTTCGGCGGGCAGGAACCGGCCGAGCAGACCGGCGATCCGCGTGTACGGGACGGGCACGAACCGCTTGGCGTGCCACAGAAGCTGAGCGTCGGGCTGCGGCACGACGTAGAGGCGTCCGCGATCGTGGGCGTCGAGCGTCATCTTCGCGACCTTCTCGGCGGAGAACCCGACGAGATCGGAGACCTTCCGCGCGAGGCCACGCGCCTCCGCGTCGATGAGTTCGCCGTCGAAGATGTTGGTGCGGACGAAGGTCGGGCACAGCACGGTGACCGCGACGCCGGTGCCGGACAACTCGGCGGCCAGTGTCTCGGAAAGGCTGACGACCCCGGCCTTGCTCACGTTGTAGGCGGCCATTCTCGGCGCGGCGGTGAAGCCGGCGGCCGAGGCGACGTTGATGACGCCGCCCGCCCTGACCGCCCGCATGGCGGGGACGAAGGTGTGGCAGCCGTGGATCACGCCCCAGAGGTTCACGCCGAGGGTGCGGTGCCAATCGGACAGCGGGCTCTCCCCGACGGGTTTGCCGCCGGCGCCGATCCCGGCGTTGTTGACGACGAGGTCCGGCTCGCGACCGAGCCACGACCGCGCCTGGTTCGCCAGTTCGGCGACTTCGTCCACAGTGGACACGTCACAGGCGACGGTGACCGCGTTCTCGAGCATCTTCGCGGTTTCCTCGGCGGCTTCGAGGTCGATGTCGGCGCAGACGACGCGGCTGCCGCGGCGGACGAGTTCGGCCGCGATCGCCCGCCCGATCCCGCTGCCCGCGCCGGTGACGACGGCGTGCGCGCCATGGGTCCGTTTCGTCATGCCGCCCTCACGATCGCCGGGAGATTTTCGGTGAGGAAGCGGCAAGCCCGCTCCATCGCCGGTCCCGCTTCGGGGATGAAACGGGTCAGTGCCTGGAAGACGTGCATCTGGCCGGGGACCACGTCCAGTTCGCAGTGCACCCCCGTGCGGCGCAGTGCCCTGGCCAGTTCGATGGCGTCCGCGGCCAGCATTTCGAGACCGCCCGCCTGGATGATCGTCGGCGGGAAGCCCTTGACGTCGTCGAAGGCGAACCGCAGCCGCGTCGAGCCGAGGTCGGCGTCCACTGTGTACAGACCGACCAGCCGCGCGGCCGCGGCGGCGGAGATCATCGGGTCCGGGCTCATGCGTTCTCTTTGGGCGGCCAGCGAAAACGTCACGTCGAACAGCGGCGAGAACAGCGCGAGCGCGGCAGGAGGTTCTTTCCGTTCCCGGATCAGCTGCGCCGCGAGATCGACCGCGAGATGCCCGCCAGCGGAGTCGCCCGCGACGAGAATCCGGCGATATCCCTGGTCGAGGAGCCTGTCGTAGGCCGCGCGGACGTCGTCGGCGGCGTTCGGGAAGCGATGCCGGGGCGCGAGCCGGTACTCGCAGGCGAAGACCGGCAGCCCGGTGCCGTCGGAAACCCGCGTGGTCAGCCCGCGATGCGTGCGCGCCGAGCAGAGCGCGTAACCGCTGCCGTGGATGTACAGGACGACAGCGTTGCCTTCGGTCACTTCGGGAGCGCGAACCCACTCGCCGCGGATGCCCGGCTCGACGCGGCTTCCCTTCAACGGCGGCGAAGCCAGCCACAGACTGCTCGCGATGAAGGCTCGGGAGAACGCGATTCCGGCCCGGTTCGCCGGAATCGCGTTGGCGATCGGCCGGACGAAGGCGGACGTCAGCGCGGCGGCCAAACCGGGTCGCAGGCCATTCTGCGGTCGCATGCCCTCAGAATGAATCTGACGGCACCTGCTGTCAAGATGGAAGGGTGACCGCGTCCCGCCGCTACAGCGGCAAGACCGCCGACGAACGCCGAGCCGAACGGCGGCTCGCCCTGCTGGGCGCCGCCCTCGACATCTGGCAGGAACAGGGCTGGGCGGCGGTCACCATGCGGGGCGTCTGCGCGCGGGCGAACCTGACCGACCGGTACTTCTACGAGAGCTTCGCCAACCGCGACGCGTTGCTCGCCACGGCTTGGGAACAGGTCCGCGACGAGACCCTGCGGATGGTCCTCGACGCCGTCGCCTCCCGGATCGAGCAACCGGCCTTGGACCAGCTCCGCGCCGCCGTCGACGTCGTCGTGCACCACGTACAGGAAGAGCCGGCGCGGGCGCAGATCCTCTTCGGCGACCACGCGGGCAGCGCCGTCCTGGAGCAGCTGCGGCGGCAGACCGTCCAGGAAACCACCGGCCTGCTGATCGAACTGGCGCGGCCGCATCTGAAGCCGGACGTGGACGGGCTGGAGTTCCGGGTCAACGTCCTGCTGGGGATCGGCGGCTTCGTGGAGATCATGCTCGCGTGGCGCTCCGGCCTGCTCGACGCGGACGCGGACACGCTCGTCGATCACCTCACCGGCGTGGGCACTTCGCTGTCGCGGATGTTCCTCAAGGGGTGACACCAACGGGTGAACTTTCGCGGCGCGTTCGCCACCTGCCCGGAAATGCGTCAGAGCCCCATCCGGAGTGTTCCGAATGGGGCCCTGACCTGCGGAGCCGCCTAGGGGAATCGAACCCCTGACCTATTCATTACGAGTGAATCGCTCTGGCCGACTGAGCTAAGGCGGCAGACGCCGGGCTCTCACCCGGCGACGGGAACCAGTGTAGCGGAGCGGTTGAACGTCACCTTCTCCGGCCACCGTCGTTAGGGTCCTATGACGCCGGTCTCAGTCCCCCAAGATCGGCCCATCCCCACTGGAGGACCTGTTCATGCGGCAACGACTGCCCCGTGTGCTGGCACTTCCGGCCGCCGCGGCCCTGCTTCTGCTGACCGCGGCCCCGGCGCTCGCCCAGGACATCCCGACCACGCCGATCCCCGATCCGGCCAATCCGGGACAGCCGCCGATGTCGGCCCCGATCGGACCGCAGCCGCTGGGCAGGGCGGTCGGTGACGCGGGGGCGGCGCTCGGCGTGCTGCGGCTGCTGCCCAACGCGGTGCCGACGAGCGCGATCCTGCCCGGAGCGGACAAGCTGCTGCCGAAGCAGTCCGCGCTCGAAGCCGGGATGGGGCTTTCCAGCGCGCAGGCCAACTCCGAGGCCTACCTGAACTACGAGAAGTCGATCGCGCAGTCTTCGCCGTTCGGCCTGTCCGCCGCGGGCAACGCGCCGCAGACGCCGGGCAGCCTCGTGCAGACCGCGTTGCCGGACAACCCGAAGCCGATCAGCGGCGGCCTCAACGCGCCGAAGAACCCGCTGTTCAACCTCGGCCTGCTGAACGGCGAGGCGCACGCGCGCTGGAGCCCGACGCTCGGGCCGTGCGTCGGTACGATCGCCGACTCGAGCACGTCGATCGCGAACCTCGCGCTGCTGCCGACCATCCCGAACATCCCGGGCGCCGACCAGCTGACCCAGGCGTCGGACCAGCTCGCGGCCGGACTCAAGGCGCTTCCGGGTCCGCTGGCGAGCCTGGGCGGCCTGCTTTCGGGGAACAGCACCAGTGCCGACGGCAAGGGCGCGGTGCTGAGCCTGCCGAACACGCTGTCGTCGCGTTCGGTCGTGCGACTGGTCGATATCCCCGGCTCCAAGAACAAGGCCGTCGAATCGACGTCGACGCTGCAGGCGGCCAGCATCGAGCTGCTGAAGGGCACGCCGCTCGGGCTGACGATCAAGGTCGCCAGCCAGCCCACGCTGCGCGTCACCTCGACCGGCGACAAGAAGACGTCGAAGGTCGAGTACAGCGCGCCGGTGCTGCAGATCGTCCGCGGCGACAAGGTGCTGTTCACCCTCGACGCGAACAATCCGACCAAGGACATTCCGATCGGCATCCCGCTGCCTTCGCTCAAACAGGTGCCGGGCTTCGATCAACTGAAGAACGTGCCGGTCGTCGGCGGGCTCGTCGAAATGCTCGACGGCGCCACCAAGCAACTCCCGGGCGGCGAGGCCGGGAACGGGCTCACCCTCGACCTCGGGGTGCTGAAGCTGTCGATCGCCGGACTGAACCAGAAGTCGAGCGACACGACCACGCCGTTCAAGGGTTTCCAGCTGGGTGCCTCGGCGCGGCTGCTGGACCTGCAGATCCTGCCGACGACCGCCCTGCAGAAGGCCCTGCCGCCGGACGCCGCGAAGAACCTGCCGTCGTCGCTGGCGCAGATCTCGCTCGGTGAGCAGATCGCCCGTGCGCACGCGCCGGCGGGCGGGGTCGAATGCGGTACGGCGACCCCACCGCCCGCGGGCAACAACGGTGGCGCGGCACCGAAGGGGCCGGTCAAGAACCTGGCTTACACCAACGCCGCCTACGACACCGTGCCCATGTTCTGGTCGGGTACCGCGATGCTGCTGATCGGCGTGGTGCTCGTGGCGGCCATGCCGGGACGGCGCCGGCTCACGGTGGTTCCGGTCCCTGTCCGGAAGAATTCTCCTGGCTCGCCGGGATTCAAGCCCTCGCCGCGGCCGCGCTCGGAGGACTGAGACGGGGCGAGGAGGGTGATGAACGGTCCTTTCACGCCTAGCCCCCGCGTGAGAGGCCCGTTCGTACTCTGACCGCCTGAGGCTTATGGGGACCTTCGCCGCTTCGCGGTGGAGGTCCCCTTCGCTTTTCTTGCCCGCCTCGCCTGCTTCGGCCCGCTCCCGCCCGCTCCCGCTGCTTCGCCCGCTTCCGCCCGCTTCCGCCCGCTCCCGCCGCTTCGCCCCGCCTCGCCGGGCGCTCGTGATGTCCCCAATGCCACATTGGGGACGCTGAGTGTCTCCAATGTGGCATTGGGGACATCACGCCAAACCCGAAGCCGCTTCACTTACCCACAGCACTTGTCCACAACCACCCCCACCTGTGGACAACTCCCCCGACCAGCACTTTTCCACCCCCAACCCCGGTAAACTGGACTCGGGGTCGCCCCCCTGGGACGGGCGGGGGGCTGGGGTAGGGCGATTCGGGGTGTGGTCGAGGGTGGTGGAGGGGGCGGGGGTCAGCCTTGGCGGAGGGTGGTGACCATGGCTTCGACGGCGATCCTCGGCTTCACGTTCAGGTCGATGGCCTCGCGGCATTCCAGGACGGCTTCGAGCCGCCGCAGGATCGAGTCGGGTGCCCAGGCGGAGGCGGCCTGCGAGATTTCCGACGCGTGATCCGGGTGGTTCAGTGTCGCGCCCGCCGCGCCGCTCGCGGTCACCAGCACGTCCCGGTAGAACGCGGCCAGGTCCACCAGCGCGAGATCGAGCGTGTCCCGCTGCGTACGGGTCGCGCGTGACTTCTGGCGCTTCTCGAGCTGCTTCACCGCGGCTTCGGCGGCTCGTTTCGCCCCGGCGACACCCTTCCCGACGCCGTCGCCGCCCATCGCGGTGCGGAGTTCGGAACGTTCGGCCTCGTCGCGGACCTTGCTCTCCTCGCCCGCGTCCGCCTCGGCCGCGCTGATCAGCTGATCGGCACAGGTGAACACATCGGACGGACGCCGCAGGCCCAGCGGGATCCGCAGCACCGTCGCCCGCCGCTGCCGGGCCGCCTCGTCGGTGGCGAGCCGCCGCGCGCGGCCCACATGTCCACTCGAGACCGACGCGGCCCACTGCGCCCGTTCGGGATCGATGCCGTCCCGTTCCACGAGCACCTGCGCGATCGCCTCGGCGGGCGGCGTCCGCAGCGTGACCAGACGGCACCGCGAGCGGATCGTCACCGAGACGTCGTCCGGATGATCGGACGGCGCGCACAACAGGAACACCGTGCGGTCCGGCGGCTCCTCGACGGCCTTCAGCAGCGCGTTCGAAGCGCCTTCGGTCAGCCTGTCGGCGTCCTCGATGATCACCACCTGCCACCGCCCGGTGGTCGGACGGCGCGCGGCGGCCTGGACCAGCGAACGCATTTCGGCGACGGAGATCGAAAGGCCTTCCGGCGCGACGAGCTTGACGTCGGCGTGCGTGCCGGCGACCACGGTCCGGCAGCCGGGGCATTCCCCGCAGCCGGTCCCGGTGCTGCACTGCAACGCCGCCGCGAAAACCCGCGCGGCGGTCGAGCGCCCCGACCCGGGCGGACCGGTGACCAGCCAGGCGTGGGTCATCGCCCCGGGCGCGACAGGCTGGTTCTCGATGATCCTCGCGGCCGCCGCCGACGCCGAAGAAAGGGTGCGCGCGGCGGGCTCCTGGCCGACGAGCTGCTTCCAGACACCGATCAGCACAGGGGCTTCCGTCATCTCGCTTCGACCTTCTCCTCCGCCGGAGCGATCCCGGCGAGCCTGCCGACGAGCACCGCGCGGACCGCGGTCCGCACCCGGTCGCTCACTTCTTCCTCGGTGCCTTCCGCGTCGACCACCACGTACCGCTCCGGGTCCGCGGCGGCCATCTCCGACAGCAGATGCTGCACCCGCCACTGCGCGTCCAGCGACTCCGACTTCCGCATCACCGTGCCGGGATCGGCGTCGAGCAGCACGGTGATGTCGGGCCGCAACCGGCCGGTCGCCCAGTCCGCGAGCCCTTCGAGTTCCTGGCTGTCCAGCCCCGCGACCGCCGACAGATGCGCCAGCGGCGAATCCACGAACCGCTCCATCACGACGACGGAACCGGCGTCGAGCGCGGGCTGGATGTCCCGTTCGACGATGTCCGCCCGCACCGCGGCGGCGGCCAGCGCCTGCGCCCGCGCACCGGACAGCGAAGCGCCGGAGACGAGCTTCGCGAGCCGCTGGTCGTCCAGCGCCGGGTCGGCCGCGAGGACGACCGGACGCGTACCCCCGCGCAGCCATTCGGCCAGCCGCTCGGCCTGCTTCTCGGTGTTGATCGCCCGCGTGCCTTCGAGCGCGATCAGCAGCCCGTTCACGCGGCGCGGGCTGCGGCGCAGGGCGTTGCGGAGGTCGGCCAGGATCGGCTCGGCCCGCCGGTCGTCCATCTGCCGGTACGCGAAGATGCCGGAGAGCAGCGCGAGAACACCGCCGCCGATCATCACCGGCCGCGTGCCGTCGATCGTGATCGTGCCGCCCCACAGCTCGACCTCGGTCGTCTGGACCGCGCTGATCAGCACCGGCACCAGCACCGTCGAGCCGAACAGCACGATCTTCATCAGCGACTGGTAGATCGCGTTGATCCGGCCGCGGATGGAGTCCTCGATCCGCGAACCGATGATCGTGACACCGGTCAGGAACGCCGTCCCGGCCCAGACCCCGACAGCGGCGACAGCGACCAGCGAGACGGCGAGATGCGGCGACAGGGCGACGACGACGAGACACAGACCCGCGGCGACGATCGAGATGCCGAACAGCCGGTCGTGCGCGAGCCGCCGGGCGAGCTTCGGGGCCACCGCCATCCCGGTGGCCAGCCCGAGGAAGACGGCGAGCACGAGCAGGTTGAACGCCGCGTCACCGGCGAGCAGGCTGGACGAGTACGGCTTGGCCGAACCGATCACCGCGCCACCGGCGGCGAAAGCGCCGAAAGCGCCGATCATCAGCCCGCGCACCATCGGCGTCGTCCGCACGAAGCGGGCGCCGTCGGCGATCATCTGCCGGAAGCCGAACTTCTCCTCGTCCGCGGCCTTGACCTTGGGCTTCTCCACCGCGTGGACATTGCGCAGCGAGAGCTCGGGGATCCGGGTGGCGATCACGATCGCGCTGGTCAGGTACAGCAGACCGGTGATGAC
This sequence comes from Amycolatopsis azurea DSM 43854, assembly GCF_001995215.1. GTDB lineage: Bacteria > Actinomycetota > Actinomycetes > Mycobacteriales > Pseudonocardiaceae > Amycolatopsis > Amycolatopsis azurea. Next base: position 79,816 of record NZ_MUXN01000001.1, on the reverse strand, counting down.
GACGGCGACCTTCGCGATGCCGAGCTGGGCGTCACCCTGGAAGAAGTGGAACGTGGTGTTGCTGCCGGTGAGCACGGCGTTCGCCCCGGCCGCGGTGATCACCGCGAGGCCGTAGGTCATCACCATGCCGAGCTGGTTGGCCGTCTCGACCTGGTCCGGGCGGCGCAGCAGGTTCGGCACCGCCGCGTCCTTCGACGGGATCCACATCATCGAGCAGCAGCCGACCAGGAAGTTCCCGACGAACACCCACCACGGGGTGCCGACGAACGCGATCGACAGCAGGAAACCGCACCGGCCGAGGTCGCAGAGCACCATCACCTTGCGCCGGTCGAACCGGTCGGCGAGCAGACCGCCGAGCGGGGCGAACAGCAGCCCCGGCAGCAGCGAGGTCAGCACGACCCCGACGAACGCGAAGTTCTGCGCGGCGTAGTTGTCGGTCAGTTTGGTGACCAGACCGGTCAGCGTCAGCAGGTTCAGCCAGTCCGCGACACTGCACAGATACGAGACACCCCAGATCCGGCGGAACGGCTTGATCGCCAGCACCCGCCGCACGCGGTGCATGGTGGAAGCGTCTCGTCCCGCCGGACCACCGGTGCCCGTTTCGGGCACCGACTGCACGCCCTCGCTGATACGCCCACCCCACTAGTCACGCGACGCCGGGAGCGACCCGGGTCAACGCCGAGTCCCCCGACCGTATGGCCAGGGTAGCCCGATGGGTGATGTGGGGGCGGACGGCCCCGTCCGGCGCTACCGCCGGACGGGTTACCCGAAGATCCCCGCGATGCTACTGAACAGGCTGGCCAGCAGCTGGATGGCGAGAACCGCGAAGACGACCATCAGGGCGATCGCGATCATCACCCCGGCGGTGTTCGACGACGGTTTTCCGATCCGCGGCATCTGCATCGATCGCTTGGCACGCTGCACTTCGACCTCGGCCTCTTCGTCGACCTCGACCGGCTCTTCCTGCTTCACCCGGCGAGGCTGACGGATCAGCTGGGACGGCCTCGACGGCCAAGTGCGTTGCTGGGGCAGGATCCCGATCGGCGCAGCGCCTTGCTCACCCACCGTGCTGACGATCTTGGCGGGCGGCTGGTCCACGGTCTGCTCGGGACCCTGGCCATCGGTGGGCCGATCGTCGGCGAGCATGGCCGCGTTGACCATCTTGCTCACCACTTCGGGGTCGTGCTGGACCGGTCCCGGCACCTGCACGCGGACCTCGTCGGCGTCCGCCGACGGATTCGCCTGCGCCGCCGTGCCGGTCGTGACCAGCCCGGACAGGGGATCGGCGAAAGTGTCGGCCGGAGGATCTGCCTGAATGCCATCGCCTTTCACGAAGTCGGGGGCATCGAAGAAGGGGGTTCCGCCCTTCCCGCTCATGGTGACCACCTCACTACGGAATGTCCTCTGCTTCAAGGGTAACCACCTCGGCCCGCCGCACATCCGCCCAATGGGCCAGATAAATGTCACGCGCCGCGAGACTGATCTTCACGTCTTCGAGCAAGGGTTCGAAGAAAGAACGCCGGTAACGGGCATCCGTCGCCGTCGACGCGGCGAAGTACAAACCGGAGAAAACGGCGAGGAAAAGGGAGACGTTCACGAGCGCCGAACTCACCGGAAGAGGGACACCCAGCAGTGTCCCTGGCGCGGATTGCCTGCCGGCGAATTCCGTCACGACCTCCGGCCGGAGGATCAGCACCCCGAACACGATGAAGAAGGCGAACACCAGCACGCCGAACGCCACGATCTGCACCGCCTGGGCGAAGAACAGCACCAAGGCGATGTTCGACCGCTCCGACCTCGACAGTGCCCGGCGCTCCGGGACGGGCGTGCCGTCTTGGAACGGCGTGCCGCGCAGAGCGCTGGTGCCGGGCGCGAGCGTCCAGGACTTCGCCTCCTTCACCTCGTCGGACAGCATCGAAGCCATGAACAACGCGCCGATGACGGTCAAGAACCCGACGACCAGCCACAGCCGCCCCGGGCTCAGCCGCTCGACCGCCTGCCACAACTCCGCGGTGAAGAAACTGAACATGACCACCAGCAGGAGCAGGGGCAACGCGCGTGACGCGAGCGTCCCGATGGCCCGGACCTGCGCGACCGCGCTCTGCGCCGCCCAGCTCAGGATCGAGCCGATCCCGGTCCGGACCAGCAGCGTCAGCACCACCACGGCGGCGAGGTTCGTGAGCACGGCCCTCCACAGCGGGTCCTCCCACGGGACCAGCCCGGTGAGACGCTCACCGACCGGCAGCACCACCACCCAGAAAACGTAGGTCGCCGCCATCACGGCCAGCCGCACGCGGGTGCGATGCAGTACCCGGAGCAGCTTGGCCATCAGGCGGCCGCCCACGATCGGCACGACGATCACGGCGAGCGTCAGCGTCAGCGTGCCGAGCGCGTAGGCCAAGCCGTTGTCGCGCATCCGGGCGTCGAGCACGTCCTGGGGGACGTCGAGCAGTCTCAGCAGCCCGGACAGCAAAAGGTCGAGCAGGCACAGGAACACCAGGCCGGGCGTGGAGCGGCGCAACATGCCCGCTCCACGCCTCCGCCGGTGGATGACCATCGGCAACCCGCGCCGCCGGAACCACGCGTCGGCCGCCCGCCGATCCAGATCCATTCCGCCCCCTCGTCCCAGCGGCTACGTCCGGCTCAGGTCCACCGCCTCGTGCAGCCAGCCCGCCAATGCCCGGCGGTCCATTCCACCGAACATCAGCCACCCTTCGGAAGGGGCCGCGTACAACACGAACCTCCCCAAATCGTTGTCGACGATCACGAATCCGTAGTCCGGGTACTCGGCGTTCAGCCCGCCGAAGGCGACCAGATCGAGGATCGCCGTCCCGGTGCGGGGACGGCCGAGCGTGTCCACGACCAGGCCGACCTCCTCGTCCTGACCGGGTAACGGCACGCCGTGCCCGTCGATCCTGATGCGCATCGGCTCCGTCTCGCCGGCGGGGACGTGCGGGAGCCCGCCGAAGACGCGGGCGCCCAGCTCGCCGAAGTCGCTGAGGCTGAACGTGGTCCGCCGCCCCGACCGCATCCGCCAGACGACGGCCTGCTGCCCGTCGCCGTAGCAATCGACCCGCACCGAGCGGGGCGCGGAGGCGAAGACGCCGGTGAGGACGCCTCGCACCGAACCCCGCAGCATCACCCCGTGCATCCGGACCGCGGCGGGATGGATCTCGCCGTTTTCCATCAGCCCGGCCTCTTCGAGCATCGCCGCCTTGGCCGCGTACCGCTCGGCCTGGGTGACGAGATCCCCCGGCTCGTCGTAGGACGGGCACAGCCGCCGGATCTCGTCGTCGGTGATCTCCGGGTCGTAGCCCAGGTACACGCTCCGGCGCTCGGGCACCGCGCGCAGCACCGGCTCGGCGGCGCGCCTCATCAGTTCCTTCACCGTCGCCGGTTCACGCATGGTTCTGCACCGCCTTCACGATCCATTGCTCGGCCATCGACCGGGTGGCCGGGCCCCAGGTGAGCGTCCAGCGGCCGTCGCCGTTCATCGCCGCGCTGAACTGGTACCGGCCGAGGTCGTTGTCCACCAGGCCGAAGGCGCCGTGCGGGTACTCGGCGAGGATGGAGTTCCGCACCGCGAGATCGACGAGGACCGTGCCGTGACGCGGCCGCGAAGCACCCTCGCGGATCACCTCGACGGCCTCCCGGGCCTTCAGCGGGATCAGCCCGTCCGCGTCCGTCTCGATGCGCACGGTCTCGCCCGGCCCCGGCGGATGGTCGGGCAGCCCGTCGAACACCCAGCCCGGCAGCGCGCTGAGGAAACCGGACCGCAGCCGCGCTCGTTTGCCGAGCTTGTTCAGCACCGTGGTGTAGTCCTCGTCGCCGAAGAACCGGACCTCCCACGGCTCCTCGCGCGACGGGAAGACCCCGGTCACCACACCGCGGATGAACCCGCCGCGCAGCGCGCGATACAGCCCGACGGCCTCGGGCGTGACCTCGCCGCCGGGGGCCAGCCCGATGGTCGCCATCCCGCTCACGAACCGGGTGTACTGCTCCACCTCCTCGGCCAGGGTGAGCCCTGGAGTCGGCTCCTCGTCGGCCAGCACCGGCGGCACGGCGAGTTCCGGGTCGTAGAACTCCATCACCGAGGGACGCTCCGGAACCTCGGCGGCCAGCGGGGCGATGACCTCGTCGATGACGTCGAAGACAGCGGTCGTTGAAATGCTCACCTGACCATTGAACACCCTGGTACCGACAATTTTTAGAACTTTTGTTCGAACGGGTGAGGTGGGTCTGCGAGCGGTCGGTGAGCGGTCGCCGGTCGACAGATTTGCTCGGCTGAGCTATTTTTTGCTCATGCAAGCAAAAGCGAAGACGTTCACCGAGAGTGCGCGACGCGCACAGATCGTGGCCGCGGCCATCGAGACGATCGCGAGCCTCGGCTACGCCAAGGCGTCGTTCGCTCAGATCGCGAAGGAGGCGAAGTTGTCGAGCACCGGGCTGATCTCGTACCACTTCGCGAACAAGGAGGAACTGGTCCGTACGGTCCTCGAAGACGTCTTCCGCGAGATCGGCGCGTTCATGGCGGAGCGGATGAGCGAGCCGTCGTCCGCGGGCGCGGCGCTGCGGACCTACCTCGAGGCGAACCTCGAATTCGCCGCCGCGCAACCGACCCGGATGCGGGCCCTGCTGAACATCTTCCTCGGCGGCGCGCTCGACTTCGACGCGGCGAGCGAGCGGGCGGCGCTCGAACCGGTGGAACGCATCCTGCGCTGGGGCCAGGAAAGCGGCGAGTTCCGCGAGTTCGACGTCCGGGTGATGGCGACGACCGTCCGCCGCTCGGTGGAGGGGCCGGTGTTCCTGCTCGCCGGCGAACCGACGATGGATCTGACCGCGTACGCCGAAGAGCTGGTGACCCTCTTCGACCTCGCGACCCGGCGGCCGACGTGAGTACCGCGATCCGCCAGTGGGGCGTGGTGCTCCTCGAAATCGTTGTGCCGCTCGCCGGCTATTACGTGCTGCGGGGTTTCGGCCTCGAAGCCCTGCCCGCGCTCGCTCTCTGCGCGCTGCCGACCGTGGTCTTCGTGCTGTACCGGGCGATCCGGCGGCGTTCGATCGACACCCTCGCGATCTTCGTGCTGGCGATCTTCGCGGTGAGCGTCGGCGTCTCGTTCGTGACCGGCAGTCCCCGGTTCATGCTGGCGAAAGCCGGCTGGGTCACCGGGGTGATCGGCGCCGGTTTCCTGGTTTCGCTGTTGTTCTCCAGGCCGCTCGCGTTCGGCATGGGGCGCTCCATGGTCGCGAAGAGCCGGTTCGCGGACACCCTGCGCATCACCGAATGGGACGACCTCTGGCCACGGCACGCGTGGTTCCGGCGCGCTTGGCGGGTCGCGACCGTCCTGTGGGGCGTCGCCCTGCTCGCCGACGCCGCCGGGCGGGTCCTGATGGCGTACGTCCTCCCGGTCGACGCCGTGCCCGCTCTCGGCACCGCGTTGTACGTCGTCACCTTCGTCGCCGTTCAGGTCCTGCAACACCTCTACTTCCGCCGTGTCGGCCTGTGGCGCCGTCTCGCCGATCACTGAAAGGACCTCTCATGCATCTCCTGCTGGCTCTCCTGACCGGCCTTCTCACGATCGTCGCGCCCGCGGATCCGCTCGTCGTGCGCACCGACGCGGGCGCCGTCCGCGGCGCGGAGTCCGGACCGGCCCGGACGTTCAGCGGCATCAGGTACGCGGCGCCGCCCGTCGGCGAGCATCGCTGGAAACCGCCGAGGCCACCGGAACCGTGGAAGGGCGTCGCCGACGCGACGAAACCGGGGAACGTCTGCCCTCAGGCCACCGGCGGCGACGAAGACTGTCTCTTCCTCAACGTCACCGCGCCGCGCGACGCGGGGAACCGCAAGCTGCCGGTGATGGTCTGGCTGCACGGCGGCGGCTACACGATGGACGCGGGCAGCCACTACGGCGCGCAACGCCTGGCGGACCAGGGCGACGTCGTCGTGGTGACGGCGAACTACCGCCTCGGCGTCTTCGGCTACTTCGGGCTTCCGGGGCTCGCCGGATCCGGCGATTTCGGCCTGGCGGACCAGATTTCCGCACTGCGCTGGACCCAGCGCAACATCGCGTCGTTCGGCGGCGACCCGCGGAACGTGACCGTGGCGGGGCAGTCCTCGGGCGGGATGAGCACCTGCGCACTGCTCACGTCGCCCGCGTCGGCCGGGCTCATCGGCAAGGCCGCGATCATGTCCGGCTCCTGTCTGCTGGACTGGCCGAACGGCGGCCTGGTTCCGGACCTGCCCGCGCAGACGCCGTACTCCCCGTTGTCCCAGACGGAAGCGGACGGCGTCGCGGCGGCCGCGAGCCACGGCTGCACGGGCCCGGACACCATCGGCTGCCTCCGCCGTCTTCCCGCCGCGGACCTGATGAAGCACACGCAGACGTTCTCCAACCATCTGACGTACGGCACCCCGTTGCTGCCGCTCGATCCCGCGAAAGCGCTGCGGCTGGGCGCTTTTCACCGGGTGCCGGTGATCTCGGGCGGCACGCACGACGAGATGCGGTCGTTCATCGCGGGCGTCGCCCTGTACAAGCCGATCACCGAGGAGCGCTACCAGGGATTCCTGCGCGCGACCTTCGCCGAGCACGCGGACGAGGTCGGCGCGAAGTATCCGTCGCGGGACTACGAATCGCCCGCCATGGCGTGGGCGACGGTCACCACCGACCGCTCCTGGGCGTGCCCGACCACCGAGGGGAACCGGCTGCTGTCGAGGCGGACTCCCGTGTACGCCTACGAGTTCGACGACAAGAACGCGCCCAACGTCAACGGGATCGAGGCGCCGGGCCTGCCGCACGGCGCGGCGCACGCGCTCGACCTGGCCTACCTCTTCGAGCTCCACGGCCAGGAACTGCCGCTGCGCCCGGAGCAGAAACGCTTGTCCGAGCAGATGATCGCGTACTGGACCACCTTCATGCACACGGGTGATCCGAACGCGGCCGGTTCGCCGCGGTGGGATTCGAACGCCGTGCTGTCGCTCGCCCCGGACGCGATCCGGCCGACCGATCACGACACCGATCACCGGTGCGGCTTCTGGGCCGGTCTGCGTTCCTGACCGGACCCGGACGCCATGAAGGGCCCTTTCCTCGCGGAACTCGTGAGGAAAGGGCCCTTCGTGGCGTTACTTCGTCTTCGTCGCCGTCGAACGCGTCGCAGGCTTCTTCGCCGCGGTCGTCTTCGCGGCCGTCGTCTTGGTCGCGGCGGTCTTCTTGGCCGCGGTCGTCTTGGTGGCCGCGGTCTTCGACGCCGCCGGCTTCCGCGCCGGAGCCTTGCGCTTGGGCGCGGGGCCCTTCGCGCGCTTCTCCGCCAGGAGTTCGGCACCGCGCTCGGCGGTCAGCTCCTCGATGCTGTCCGACTTCCGCAGCGTCGCGTTGTACTCGCCGTCGGTCACGTACGGACCGAAGCGCCCGTCCTTGACCACCATCGGCTTACCGGACACCGGGTCGTCGCCCAGTTCCTTGAGCGGCGGCTTCGCGGTCGCGGACCGGCCACGCTGCTTCGGCTCCGAGTAGATCTTCAGCGCCTCTTCGAGCGTGATCGAGAACAGCTGGTCCTCGGTCGTGAGCGAACGCGAGTCCGTGCCCTTCTTCAGGTACGGCCCGTAGCGCCCGTTCTGCGCGGTGATCTCGTCGCCGGATTCCGGGTCCTTGCCGACCACGCGCGGCAGCGAAAGCAGCTTCAGCGCGTCTTCGAGGTTCATCGTCTCGATGGACATCGACTTGAACAGCGACCCCGTACGCGGCTTCGGCTGCTTCGCCTTGGCGGCCTTCTTCTGCGCGGCTGTCGCGCCTTCGGGCAGGGGCTCCGGCTCGGGAAGCAGCTCGGTGACGTACGGGCCGAAGCGGCCTTCCTTCGCCACGATCTCGTGCCCGCTGACCGGGTCCTTGCCGAGCACGCGGCCTTCCTGCGGCGTCGCGAAAAGCTTCTCCGCGATGGCCGGGGTCAGCTCGTCCGGCGGCAGGTCCTCGGGCAGGTTCGCCCGCTGCGACGTCCCGTCGACCTCACGCTCGAGGTACGGGCCGTAGCGGCCGACGCGCACGACGACGGTGTGGCCGTCGGCGTCGCTGAACAGCGGAATCGAGTTGATCTCGCGGGCGTCGATGTCCTCGACGCCCGAGCCGACCAGTTTCTTCAAACCGCCCAGCCTGCCGACGGAACCGTCGACGCCCATGTCACCGCCGAAGTAGAACTTCGACAGCCACTGCGTCCGGTGCTCGTCACCGGCGGCGATGCGGTCGAGCTCGTCCTCCATGCCGGCGGTGAAGTCGTAGTCGACCAGCCGCTCGAAGTGCCGCTCCATCAGCCCGATCACGGCGAACGCGACCCAGGAGGGCACCAGCGCGGAACCCTTCTTCCACACGTAGCCGCGGTCCTGGATGGTCTTGATGATCGACGCGTACGTCGACGGGCGGCCGATGCCCAGCTCTTCGAGCTTGCTGACCAGGCTCGGCTCCGAGTAGCGCGCCGGCGGCGACGTGGTGTGCCCGTCCGGGCTCAGGTCGGTCGCGGTCAGCGCCTGGTCCTTGACCAGCTGCGGGAGACGGCTCTGCTTGTCGTCCGCTTCGCCGCCGCTCTCGGTGTCGACGGCCTCGACGTACGCCTTGAGGAACCCGGCGAAGGTGATCGTGCGCCCCGAAGAGGCGAAGGTGACCTCTTCGCCGCTGGTGGCGGTGCCGACGATGCGCACCGACATCGTGGTGCCCTTCGCGTCCGCCATCTGCGACGCGATCGTGCGCTGCCAGATCATCTCGTAGAGGCGGTACTCGTCGGTGTCCAGATCCTTCGCGACCTGGCCCGGCGTGCGGAAGACCTCGCCCGAGGGACGGATCGCCTCGTGGGCTTCCTGCGCGTTCTTCACCTTGCGGGTGTACTGGCGCGGCGACGGCGAGACGTATTCCTTGCCGTACAGCTGCGTCGCCTGGCTGCGCGCCGCGGAGATCGCCGACTCCGACAGCGTCGTGGAGTCGGTACGCATATAAGTGATGTAACCGTTCTCGTACAGCTTCTGCGCGATCCGCATGGTGCGCTCGGAGGTGAACCGCAGCTTGCGGCCCGCCTCCTGCTGCAGGGTCGAGGTCATGAAGGGCGCGTACGGCTTGCGCGTGTACGGCTTCTCCTCGACGCTCGCGACCTTGAAGTCGCGGTTCTTCAGCGCCTCGGCCAGCCGGACCGCGTCGGCCTCGGCCAGCACGCGGATCTCGTTGTTCGACGCTTTGAGCCGCCCGTCCGACCCGAAGTCCCGGCCGGTGGCCAGGCGCGCGCCGTCGACGGCGATCATCCTGGCCGGGAAGTTACGCGGCGAGGCCTCGGCCCCGGCGTCCATCGTCGCCGAGATGTCCCAGTACGACGCGGAGGTGAAGCGCATGCGCTCGCGCTCCCGCTCGACCACGATCCGGGTCGCCACGGACTGCACGCGGCCCGCCGAGAGCTTCGGCATGACCTTCTTCCACAGCACGGGCGAGACCTCGTAGCCGTAGAGCCGGTCCAGGATGCGGCGGGTCTCCTGCGCGTCGACCAGGTCGCCGTCGAGCTCGCGGGTGCTGTCGGCCGCGGCGCGGATCGCCTGCTCGGTGACCTCGTGGAAGACCATCCGGCGCACCGGGACCTTCGGCTTGAGGGTCTCCAGCAGATGCCACGCGATGGCCTCGCCCTCGCGGTCGGGGTCCGTGGCGAGGTAGAGCTCGTCGACGTCCTTCAGCAGGCCCTTCAGCTCGGTGACCTTGGACTTCTTGTCCGGTGTCACGACGTAAAGCGCCTTGAAGTCGTTGTCGACGTCGACCCCCAGCCGCGCCCACGACTCGCCCTTGTACTGGGCGGGCACGTCGGCCGCGCCGCGGGGAAGGTCGCGGATGTGCCCGACCGAGGACTCCACGACGTAGTTACCGCCGAGGTACGGGGCGATCTTGCGGGCCTTGGTCGGCGACTCGACGATCACCAGCCGACGACGGCCGGCGCCGTCGTCCGACGCCGCGGTCTTCTTCGTCCGTGCTCCTGCCACGCTGTCCTGCTCTCCGCTCATCTTCGGCGCCTTCGCGCCGCCTCTCGACCCGTCAGTGTGCACGCTCGCACCGTCCGGACCCCGGCTAGGTGGCGCAACACGCCGCCGATCGTGTGTCCAGCGCATCGCCGCTGACCTCGTCGATGTTTCCTTTCAACACCTAGCACGTGATGTCGGACACGTCCGCCTGGGGTACCGCGTGACGGGGTGAACACCCTCCGTTCGACGGTGGTGGCTCCCTTCCGCCAACGCTTCACTTGATATCCACGCCGACCCGAAAGGACTCCACGTGACCCGACGACTCCTCGGCACCCTGTTCGCCATGCTGACCGCATCCGCCCTGGTCGGGGCCGCCCCGGCCGAGGCGGCGACGACCACCTTCGCCGGCACCGTGGCGTTGTCGAACTGCTCCGGGTCGGTGGTCAAACCGCCCGAGGCGAGCCTCGACGACCCGGCCCTCGTCCTCTCCAACGGCCATTGCCTGCAAGAAGGTTTCCCGGACCCGGGAGAAGTAATCGTGAACCAGCCTTCGTCACGGACCTTCAGCCTGCTGTCCAGGGACGGCCGCTCGTCGCTGGGCACGCTCAAGGCGAAGAAGCTGCTCTACGCGACGATGACCGACACGGACGTCTCGCTCTACCAGCTCAACACCAGCTACGCCAAGATCCAGTCGAGCTACGGTATCGCCCCGCTGACGCTCTCGCCGACCCGTCCGTCGGCGGGCGTCGCGATGGACGTCGTCTCCGGGTACTGGAAGAAGATCTACTCCTGCAACATCGACGGCTTCGTCCACGAGCTGCACGAGGCGAACTGGGTGTGGAAGGACTCGATCCGGTACACCCCGGCGTGCAAGACGATCGGCGGGACCTCGGGGTCGCCGATCATCGAGACCTCGACCGGCAAGGTCGTCGGCGTCAACAACACCGGCAACGAAAGCGGCCAGCGGTGCACGATGAACAACCCGTGCGAGGTCGACGCCGCCGGGAAGGTGACCGTGCGGAAGGGCATCAACTACGGGGAACAGACCTACCAGCTGACCCCCTGCCTCTCCCACAGTGAACTGAACCTTTCGAACCCGGATTGCAAGGCGCCCAAGCCCTGACCATCGCCTGGTCGCGAGCGGCGGCTCAGGTCGGAGCCGACCGTGTCTCAGTACCTCCAGTCGTGCTGTCTCGCGTGATCAGATGGACGACACAGGTGATTGCGTGGACGACATGCGTGACGGGGCGGACGACACGCGGTGGGCCGCCGCGGCGAGCGTGTCGTCCAGCCAGTCACGCGTGTCGTCCGTCTGATCACGCGTGCCGTCCGTCCCGTTACGCGAGTCCGCAGCCGCAGTGTCGCGAAAGCCACTTTCAGGACGTCCAGTGTCCCGAAAGTGGCTTTCGCGACACTCGATGCCGCCAGGACCACTGGACGGGGTGGTCGTGATGCGAAAGCCACTTTCACAACCTTCACCGTTGCGAAAGTGGCTTTCACAACCTGCGCCGCGCTGATCAAAGCCGCAGCGACCACGTCCAGCGGTAGACGACGTGACGGACCCAGCAGGTATTCAGACGGCGCGCACCACCGGGACCAAGCTGGGCCAAGCGGGCTCCGCACCGGCGGGCGCGTCCCCGATCAGCTCCAGGACGTGCGCGAGCCGCCGGCGTCCGGTGACCCGGAGCAGCGCTTCCTCACCTTTCTGCACCTTCGCTGGCACGCCCAGCTGGGCCAGCGCCGTGATCAGCCGTTCATACGTCTCCGGCGCCTCCGGATCGAGCGCGAGCAGGTAGCCGTTGCCCTGGGGAACGCCGGCCGCCAGTGCCCACATCCTCAGCATCGCCCCGTCGAGCCGGAACCCGTCCGGGAGGACCTTCTCTTCACCACGGGTCCAGCGCTGCTCCAGCGGCAGCAGATCGACCCGGAACGGCGTCCGCACCAGCGGCCGCCCGCATTCGGCGGCCGAGACCTGCGCCTGGACGCCCCGCCGACGGCATTCCCTGGCGAGGGCACCCGCCCGCCAAGGCTCGTCGACCACGGCGGACAGCCTTGCCGCCGTCCGCCCGAAGCCCGCCATCCGCCCGGGCCCGCACAGCACTCCGGCGAGGTCGGCGAGCCCCGGCCCGCTCGCCTCCGCCGAGAAGAGCGAGATCGTCCCGTCCACTCGGACAGAATAGAACACAAGTTCGACTCATGGCCAGTGATGAGCCGGTGACTCAGCGCGGTTGTTTGACCAAATCCTGGCAGACCGGGATCCGGCTGCTGGCCGAAGCGAGCTCAGGCACGTCGTTAAGGCCCCTGAGAAGGTCGAGGCGGTCGAGTTCGTCGAGGGACGTCCTCGCGTCGCGAAGCGCCGTTTTCGTCGTCTCGGAGTCGGCTGAGGAGTCGAGACGGCGACGGACGTCGTCGGCGCGGGCGCGGATGCCGTCGAGCTGCGCGACGGCGGACGTTCGCGAGGCGTCCCCGCCGGCGACCGGAGCCGGACCGAGGCTCGCGAGCGCGGCGGAAGTGCGCTTCAGCCCTTCGGACACCGAAGCCATCAGGTCACCGGACGTCCGGGAGGCCTGCTGCGGCGTGCTCGGGTCGACGCTGGGCAGGGTCGCCAGCGTCCGGACGAGGCCACCCGCCGCGTCGCAGTATCCCTCCGCCCAGGCGGAGGCGGGGTCGGCCTCCGACGCGCTGACCGTCGCGAGACCTTCTTGTCTGGCTTGGGAAGTCACCGCGGGCTGCTGCCCGCACCCGGCGAGGCCGAGCCCGATACCTGTTGCTAGCGCGGCAAGGACGGTGAACCGCGGCCGCACGAAAACACCTCCCGACCTCGACGACTTCCCAGCTGGCCCCCGACGGTACCGATACCGGGAGGCAATGCAAATCGCCGGGCGATCAACACCGCGAAAAGAATGGTCAGGAGGGCAGCTTCTTGCAGTTCGGGGCCTGTGCGGCCAGAGTTTTCAGCGAAGCGTTCGTTTCCAGCTGCTGGAACGGGTCGGGCATGTCGTTGATGTCGGATCCGATCCGCTGGAAACTGACCGCCGCTTCCGCCGCGGCCGTCTTGTCGTCTTTCGGCGCGGCGTCCAGTTTCGCCTTCGCGGCGACGACCTGGTCCCGGATCGGTGTCAGCGCGTCGACGATGCTTTTGCGCGCGTTCTCGGCTTCCGCGCTCGGCGCCTGCCCGAGCCCTTTCAGGCCGGTGACGGCGTTGTCGAAACCGGGCGCGAACACCCCGAAGGCCTCGTCCATCGCCTTCCGCGCGCCGGCGACGTCACCCTGCTCGACGTCGGGCATCTTGAAGTCGCCGATCTTGGCGAAGTCGATCAGCGAGCCGCAGAAGCCGTCCATCCAAGAACCACCGGCCGTGGGAGCGGAAGAAGGAGGAAGAGAAGAAGAAGGCGCGACGGCCGCCGGCTCGGCGCCATTACAGCCCGCCAGCAGGAATGCGGCGGCGAACAAGATGAACGAACGCCTCATGGCGGGCTCCCCGGATCAGGATCGGCGTGACGGGCAGAGATTAGCCTGCCCGGACACGGCACCGGGCCCGCCACGGAAAGATGGCGGGCCCGGCGGGTACTGCTTTTACGGTGTCACGCCTTCGCTTCCGCGGGCGTGTCGGAGAGAACCGACTCGCGGCGCTTGGAAACGACGATCGCCGCGACGATGATCGCGACCGCGACCAGCGAGATCGCGATCCGCACGCCGACGTTGGCGTCCGCACCGATCGAGAACTGCACGATCGCCGGGGCGATCAGCACCGACACCAGGTTCATCACCTTGATCAGCGGGTTGATCGCGGGACCGGCGGTGTCCTTGAACGGGTCACCCACGGTGTCACCGATGATGGTGGCCTCGTGCGCGTCCGAACCCTTGCCGCCGTGACTGCCGTCCTCCACGAGCTTCTTCGCGTTGTCCCAGGCGCCACCGGAGTTGGCGAGGAAGATCGCCATCAGGGTGCCGCTCGCGATCGCGCCCGCCAGGTAGCCGGCGAGCGCGCCGGTGCCGAGGCCGAAACCGACGGCGATGGGCGCGAAGACCGCGAGCAGACCGGGTGTGGTCAGCTCACGCAGCGAGTCACGCGTGACGATGTCGACGACCCGGCCGTACTCGGGACGGGTGGTGCCCTCCATGATCCCCGGGATGTCGCGGAACTGGCGGCGCACTTCGTAGACGACCGCGCCGGCGGCACGGGACACCGCGTTGACCGCGAGACCGGAGAACAGGAACACGACCGCCGCGCCGACGATCACGCCGACGAGGGTGTTCGGGCTGACCACCGTGTTCACGAAGAAGTTCAGCGTCGACATGCTCGCCTCGGCCGCTTCCGGGATCGACTTCAGCGCCTTGCTGATCGCGTCCTGGTAGGAACCGAACAGCGCCGTCGCCGCGAGGACCGCCGTGGCGATCGCGATGCCCTTGGTGATGGCCTTGGTGGTGTTGCCGACCGCGTCGAGCTCCGTGAGGATCTGCGCCGCGTCTTCGTCGACGTCGCCCGACATCTCCGCGATGCCCTGCGCGTTGTCCGAAATCGGGCCGAAGGTGTCCATCGCGACGATGACACCGACGGTGGTGAGAAGACCGGTACCGGCCAGCGCCACGGCGAACAGCGCGACGCCGCCACCGAGCAGGTACGCGCCGAAGACGGCCGCGCCGATGACCAGCGCGGTGTACACGGCGGATTCGAACCCGACCGAGATACCGGCCAGGATCACCGTGGCCGCACCGGTTTCCGACGACTTGCCGACTTCCTTCACCGGCTTGTGCTCGGTGCCGGTGTAGTACCCGGTGAGCTTGAGGATGATCGCCGCGAGCACGATGCCGATGATGACCGAGATGGTCGCGATGAGCGCCGGGCTGCCGGGCTCGCTCGTGGCCCCGCTGGTCAGCTCGGAGAACGAACCGGGCAGGTAGACGAAGGCCGCGATCGTCGAGAGCACCGCGGAAATACCGGCGGAGATGTAGAACGAGCGGTTGATCGTGACCAGACCGCCTTCGCCCGCCTTGGCCTTGGTGATGTAGACACCGATGACCGCGGTGATCACGCCGATGGCGGGAACGATGAGCGGGAAGATCAGGCCGTGCACGCCGAACGCGGTGCTGCCCAGGATCAGCGCCGCCACGAGCATGACCGCGTACGACTCGAAGAGGTCCGCCGCCATCCCGGCGCAGTCGCCCACGTTGTCACCGACGTTGTCGGCGATGGTGGCCGCGTTGCGCGGGTCGTCCTCGGGGATGCCCTGCTCGACCTTGCCGACCAGGTCCGCGCCGACGTCGGCGGCCTTCGTGAAGATACCGCCGCCGACACGCATGAACATCGCGATCAGCGCGGCACCGAAACCGAAGCCCTCCAACACCTTCGGGGCCTGTCCCGTGTAGACGAGGACGACCACCGCGGCACCGAAGAGACCCAGACCGACGGTGATCATGCCGACGACGCCACCGGTGCGGAAGGCCAGGCGCATCGCCTTCTCGCGACCGCCTTCCTCCCGCGACGCGGCCGCGACGCGCAGGTTCGCCTGCGTCGCCAGCCACATGCCGAGGTAGCCGATCGCGAAGGAGAACCCCGCGCCGACCAGGAAGAAGATCGACCTGCCGATCTTTTCGTTCCAGTCATCGGCCGGCAAGGCGAAGAGCAGCAAGAACACGATTCCCCCGAAGATCACGAGGGTGTTGCGCTGCCGTTTCAGATAGGCAGCCGCGCCTTCCTGCACTGCCTTCGCGATGTCCTGCATCTTGGTGGTGCCCTGGCCCGCGGCCAGCACCTCCTTGAGCAGCACGTAGCCGATGACCAGTGCGGCAAGGGCGACCACGGCGATTACACCGACAATGGTGTAACCACCTCCGGTGAGCGTGATTTCGCCCGCCGCGAGGAACTGCCGGGACATTCGTCCTCCTGGAGACGTCGCCGTTGGCCAACGACGATCCGCCGATGGAACCGGCGTGCCGACGTTGGCATGGGATCTGAGCCGAATGTCACGCTAGTCGCACTGCAAGGTACGTCTCACATGACGCTCGCCACAGACGGTGTGGATTGCGGGAGTGTATTGGTAGTGGGATGGCGGGCGGCAAGCCGTCCCTGCCACCGCACGTTCCGTAACCTTGTGAGTCTGATCACTGTATCGATCATCCGGGGGCCTGTTCCGGCGTTCGTTCTCCTCCGGCGGCGGTCCGTTCTTGTCGGTGCGCTGTGCCAAGGTTCCGAAGGTGGACGGCACGGCGGAATCCGGTAAGGGACGGCGGCTTCTCGACCGCGCGACGGCGGGAATCCCGGCTTCGCTGTACCCGGTCACCCATGTGGCCGAGCTGCCCGCGCGGCAGGCGGATTCGGTGGATTGGCCGGAGTGGGCGGCGGACGGAGTGGTCGAAGCACTGAAGGCGAGCGGCGTCAAGGCTCCGTGGCGGCATCAGGCCGAAGCCGCGTCGCTGGCGCGCGAGGGCGAGCACGTCGTGATCTCCACCGGGACAGCGTCGGGCAAGTCGCTCGCGTACCAGCTGCCGGTGCTTTCGGCTCTGGTCGAGGACGAGCGGGCTTCGGCGCTCTACCTTTCCCCGACCAAGGCGCTCGGCGCCGACCAGCTGCGGTCCGTGTCCTCTTTGGACATCAAGAAAGCGCGGCCGGCGTCGTACGACGGCGACACCCCGCTGGAGGAGCGGGACTGGGTCCGCGCACACGCGAACTGGGTGTTCACGAACCCGGACATGCTGCATCGCGGGATCCTCTCGTCGCACTCGCGCTGGTCCCGGTTCTTCCGGCGGCTCTCGTTCGTCGTGGTCGACGAATGCCACAGTTACCGCGGCGTCTTCGGCTCCCACGTCGCGCTGCTGTTGCGCAGGCTGCGGAGGGTCGCGGCGTACTACGGCGCTTCGCCGGTCTTCGTTCTCGCGTCGGCGACGACCGCGGACCCGGCGGCGTTCGCGTCGAAGCTCACCGGGCAGGAATGTGTCCCGGTCACCGAGGACGCTTCGCCGCGCGGCTCCCGCACGGTCGCGTTGTGGGAGCCCCCGCTGCTGTCGGAGATTTCGGGCGAGAACGGGGCGCCGGTGCGGCGATCGGCGGGCGCCGAGGCTTCCCGGATCCTCGCCGAACTGGTCATCGAGGGCGCGCGCTCGCTGGCGTTCGTCCGGTCCCGGCGCGGCGCGGAGCTGACGGCGCTCGGCGCGCGGCGGATTCTGTCCGAAGTGGACGGTTCGCTGGCGGAATCGGTCGCCGCGTACCGCTCCGGGTATCTGCCGGAGGAGCGTCGTGCCCTCGAAGCGGCGTTGCTGTCCGGGCGGCTGCTCGGTGTGGCGACGACGAACGCACTCGAACTCGGCGTCGACATCGCCGGGCTGGACGCGGTGGTGCTGGCCGGTTATCCGGGAACGCTCGCGTCGTTCTGGCAGCAGGCGGGCCGGGCCGGGCGCGCGGGAGACGCGGCGCTGGTCGTCTTCGTGGCCCGCGACGATCCGCTGGACACCTATCTCGTGCACCATCCGGCCGCGATCCTGGACAGGCCGGTGGAAGCCGCCGTCCTCGATCCGTCGAACCCGTATGTGCTGGGTCCGCAGCTGGCCTGCGCCATCGCCGAACTCCCGCTGACCGAACCGGAGGTCGCGGCCTTCGGCGGCGACGCGGCGCGTGCGGTGCTCGCGGATCTGGTCAAGGAGAAGATCATCCGTCGCCGCACGAGCGGCTGGTACTGGACTTCGCGCGACCGGCCGCACTCCGAGGTCGGCATCCGCGGTTCCGGCGGCGAGCAGATCGCCGTGGTGGAGGCCGATTCCGGGCGGATGCTCGGCACGGTCGACCCGGGTTCCGCCTGCTACGCGGTGCATCCCGGTGCGGTGTACCTGCACCAGGGTTCGTCCTATGTGGTCGACGAACTCGATCTGGAGACGGGGCTCGCCCTGGTGCACGCGGAGGATCCGGACTGGAGCACGTCACCGCGCGAGATCGTCGACATCAGTGTGCTGCGCACCGAAGAGACCAGGGTGCACGGCGGGATCACGGTGAACCTCGGCGAGGTTTCGGTGAGTTCGCAAGTCGTCGGCTACTTGCGGAGACGGCCGTCGGGTGAGGTGCTGGACCAGACTCCGCTGGACCTGCCGGAGCAGAGCCTGCACACCCGCGCCGTCTGGTACACGATCTCGGCGGAGCTGCTCGGTTCTTCCGATGGCCTGCCTTCCGATGGCGTGGCGGGGACCGGGGGCCATCGGGTGGGGACCGAAGTTCTGGAGCCGGTGGGGACCGGAGGCTCCAGGGTGGGGACCGAGGAACTTGGCGGAGCACCGGGGACGGGCGCCGGATTGGATCCGGCGCGCGTCCCCGGTGCCCTGCATGCCGCCGAGCACGCGGCGATCGGCCTGCTACCGCTGTTCGCTACTTGCGACCGCTGGGACATTGGCGGGGTGTCTACCGCGTGGCACGAGGACACCGGGGAGGCGACGGTGTTCGTGCACGATGGCCATCCCGGGGGTGCGGGATTCGCCGATCGCGGGTTTGCCGCAATTGTCCCTTGGCTGGCCGCAACGCGGGAGGCGATCGTTTCCTGCGAGTGCCCGGCCGGCTGCCCGTCCTGCGTCCAGTCGCCGAAGTGCGGGAACGGCAACGATCCGCTGGACAAGGCGGGGGCCGTGGCCGTTCTGGACACCGTGCTCGGGGCGTTGCGTCAACACGGGTCCCAGTAAGGCCACTAAGGGTTTATCGGGGTTCTGAAATTGTGGGTTGAGCTGGTGGGTCGATCAGGCGGCGGTGGTCAGGCGCGCCACGGGGGCGGCGGCCTGGTCACCGGCCAGCGCACGGACGAGCACGTCGTGCACCTCGGCGGCCTCGGGCAGCTGCCAGCCCCAGACCTCGGGCTTGACCCGCCAGTGCACGACACCGTGCTGGAACGGCGACGGGGGCAGCGGGATGTAGTCGTTCGCGCCGTGCCACTGGATCGAGGCCTGCTCGGCCAGCTCGCGGGGGATACTCGCGGCGGCGGTGGTGAGGAACAGCCAGCGGCCGTTCGGCATCGCGACGATCGGGGCCGGGTGGCCGGAGGCGCGCAGCAGACGGGCGGCGGCCTTGCCGAGTTCGTCGTCGACCTCGATGGCGTCCAGCACGGTGCCGGTGGCCACGAGCAGGCTGTGCGTGTCGTCGCCGAACCAGGTGGCCACGTCGTGCGGGTGGGCCTCGGTCAGCTCACGCCAGTTGTCCTGGGCGGGGACGGGACGCCGCCAGGTGAGGTCGTCACCTTCCGCGGTGATCGCGGCGGGCTCCGCACCGGGGAGCACCGGCCAGCCACGCCACGCGAGGCCGATCGCCTCCGCCCGCATCTCGATGCGGAAGGCGCCCCGCCAGCTGTCCGGCCAATTCGCGTCCAACATTACTGTCCCTGCCTCAGGTCAACTCTGTCCTGTGTCTTGCCGCTGCCACCCGGCGACCTTCTCGAGGTGGCGCACATCTCAATAAACGGCAAGTTGCACATCGGGAGAAGACCTCACGCGACAACCGGCCGTTACTTAGCGATGAACGCGCGGTAGTCCGACAGGACGGACTGAATGCCGGACGTCCGATTAACGGGCGTGCCCGACCACTTCGGAGCCGTTCGTCGCAGCCGAGCTGGGCATCCTTGCCCTTGTGACCGTGCTCACGGCCAACGGCACACGACCGTTCGGCGGAGCGCTGATCATGACCGCGACCGCTCGCCGCGCGTCAACGACCGCTGCTCGCGCCTGACGGTTACTCACGCGTACTACCGGCCGGTCACCGCCGGTCGACCGTTCACCGTGCGACGCCCGTCACGGTGGCCGGTCGACCGGGCCCGCCCTGGCCCGTGCCTCCGCCCGCCCGGCGGACGCCCAGTGGCCCGACGGCTCGGACCGCACCTCGACCAGGGCATCGCCCCGCTCCCACCGGCAGGTCAGCAGGGTGACCGACATGCGGACGGCGACCTGCCGCGCCCGGTCGCAGGCCGCGCCGGGCCCGCTCGTCGCGTGCGAAGCGGCGGCGAGCGCCGCCAGATCGGCGGCGGCCTCGGTGCGGTGCCGGGTCGTGACGGCGGCGCCGATCCAGAAGACGGACGCCGCGGCGCAGATCAGGACGGCCACGATCGAAGCGGTCCACGCGGTCGCGACGCCGCGATCGTCGGCGTTCACGGCCCGCCACCCGGCTCTGCGATCGCGAAAGCGTGAGAGCGCAGCCGGATGCCCGGCAGCAGCCCGGCCACCGGGTCGGCCTCGACGCCCGCGGTGATGGCGTCGCCTTCGCGGACGACGTCCAGCCGCGCGCCGGGCGGCGCGATCTCCCGCACCGCCTGTTCGGCGCGGGCGGGCTGGCCCCGGGCCAGGAGCCGGGCCGCCTCGCGGGCCGCGTCGGTGCAGCGGAGCTGATCGGCGGCGACGCCGATCCCGGCGAGCAACAGGGCCGAGACGAAGGTCAGCGCACCGATGCCGAGCGCGGCCTCCACCGTGACGGATCCACGGTCGTCGCGCGGCATCAGAACTTCACCGACAGGGCCCGCTCGACGAGCGCGGTGAGCCCGGCGACGACGGCGTCACTGGTGACGATCAGATAGAGGACAGCGGCCAGCGCGGCGGCGGCCAGGGTGCCGATGGCGTACTCGACGGTCGTCATTCCGTCGTCTTCGCGGAAGGTGGGGAGCTTGCGCATGGGAGGACGCCTTTCGTTTCAGAGGATGCCGTCGAGACGGCCGACGAGGCCGAGCACGACGGGCAGGACACCGAGGCAGAGGAACGCGGGGAGGAAGCACAGGCCGATCGGCGCCGCCAGCAGCACTCCGGCCCGTTCAGCGCGTTCCTCGGCTTCGGCGGAGAGCGATTCGCGCAGCCGTCGCGCGAGGTCTTTCGCGTGCTCCGCGAGTGCGGTGCCCGCTCTCGCCGTACGGACGGCGGCGACGGACAGTTCGGTCAGGCCTGGCCGGTCACGAACCGGCGCCCAGGCCTCGGCCGGTCCGACGCCCAAGGCGAGGTGCGACGAGACGGACCGCAGGGCCACCGCGGTCTTCGGTGACGCCGTCGGGACGACCGCTTCCAGTGCGACGGGGACCGGCAGCCCGCCCGCCAGGCAAGCGGCCAGAAGATCGAGGGTGGCCGCCGACCGGAGAAGTTCGGAGCCGCCTGTGTCTTGTGCCGCCCGCCCTCGAAGCCGGGTGAGGAGACGCCCAGGCCGCGCGACGGCTCCTAGGCCGCCACGTGGCCGGCAGAAGACGGCACCGCCCAGCAGGATCAACGCCACTCCGGTCAGCACGACGCCGTCCGTCCGGTGAGTGCCCGGCACCAGGCCGTTCCCGCCCAGATCAGGCCGCTTCCCACGACGAGCAGCGACTGGCCGGCACCGGTCCCGGTGAGGACACCGAGCGGGCTCGCCCCCATCACCTCGCCGAGCGGCAGGCACACCAGCGGGAGGACGGCGAGAACCGCGGCGCTCGCCCGGGGTCCGGCCATCTTCGCCTTGAGACGACGCCGGAAGCCGGCCTCGGCCTCGGCGTCCCGCCGCGCGGCATCGAGCACGCCGGCCATCGGGAGCCCGAACCGGCCCGCGAGCTCCCACGCGTTCACCAGCGCCGGTGGCGCGTCCGGATCGGCCGTCCCGCCACCGAGCCGGGCGGCCGCGATGAGCCCGCGCAGCCGCCCGGACGCGGCGGGAACCGCTTCCGCCACGGCCTCGGCCGCCGCCACCGGATGGGCGCCCGCCCGGAGTTCGCTGATCATCGCCCGCAGTACGGACGCGGTGAGTTCGGCTTCGGCCAGCGCCGCCTTCGCCCGTGCCCGCCACCGGTGCTCCTGACGGACGGTCGAGGTGAGCACCAGCGTCGCCACGGCCCAGCCGATCCCGAGGAACGGCAAGACGAGCAATGCGAGCAGCGGCCACCAGTACGCGCGAGCGGCCTTCGGCAGCCGCCAGGTGAGCGGCAGGCGCACCGCCGTCCTCGGCCAGCAGGCCAGCCCCGCGCCGGAGAAGAGGAGCGACCAGGGGTTCATGCCGCCATCTCCTCGAAGGGTGTCTCGTCGCCGATCCAGTCGCCCTTGCTCCAGACCGGGACGACCTTGGCCTCGCCCCGGAACGACCGGAGGACGCCGACCTCGTCCAGCCGCCGGATCCCGCTCGGCAGGCGGCGCATGTGCAGGACCACCCGCACCGCCGCCGCCAGCTGGCTGTGCAGCGCGTCCCGTTTGAGCCCGCCGAGCGCGGCCAGCGCCTCCATCCGCGCCGGGACCTCCGCCGCCGAATTGGCGTGCAGGGTGCAGGCTCCGCCGTCGTGCCCGGTGTTCATGGCGTTGAGCAAGGCGATGACCTCACCGCCACGCGCCTCGCCGACGACGATGCGGTCCGGACGCATGCGCAGCGCCTGCCGCACCAGTTCGCCGAGCCCGATCTCACCCGCCCCTTCGACGTTGGCCGGACGGGTGACCAGGCTGACGAACTGCGGATGGTCCGGTTTCAGTTCGCCGGCGTCTTCGACACAGACGATGCGTTCGCGCGGCGGTACCGCGCCGAGCAGCGCGGACAGCAGCGTCGTCTTGCCGGTCCCGGTGCCACCGGACACCAGGAACGCGAGCCGGTTCCGGATGATCGAATCGAGCAGGTCCGCGCCGCTGGTGCCGAAAACCCCGCGCAGCCGGAGTTCGGCGAGATCGTGGGTGGCGGGCCGGAGGACCCGGAGCGAGAGGGCGGTCCCGGCGGGCGCGAGCGGCGGGAGCGCCGCGTGCAGCCGGACCCGGCCCTGCGGCCCCACACCCGGCAGCCAGCAGTCGGCGAACGGTTGCGCGTCGTCCAGCCGCCGCCCTCCGGCGAGGGCGAGCCGCTGGGCCAGCCTACGGACGGATTCCTCGTCGGCGAAGCGAACGCCTGTCTTCTCAGGACCTTCCCCGGTGTCGACCCAGACCTCGTCCGGGGCGGTGACGAGAACGTCGGTGACACCGGGTTTCCCGAGGAGCGGCGCGAGCGGACCGGCGCCGACGAACTCGTCACGGGCCTGCCGGACCGCTCCGAGGACCGCCTCCTGACCGAGCGCGCCACCGGCTTCGGCGCGGACCGCCCGCGCCACGCTCACCGGATCCGTCGGGGCGCCCGACGCGGCCAGCCGCCGCCGGACCCGCTCGACCAGTTCCTCGGTCATCGCGAGGCGCCGGTGAGATTTCCGCGCGCGGCGGCGAGGACTTCGGCGGCGGCCGTGGCGAGATGCCCGCGACGCCGCGGCGTGAACTCACCGCGGTCGAGAGCCGCCGGCAAGAACCGTTCGCGGCCCATCGACGTGATGAGCGGCGCGCCGACGGCGTCGGCGATCTCTCGCGGGCCCAGCCCCGACGGCGACGGCCTGCGGACCGCGACGCCGATCCGGGCCGCGTGGGGCTCGAGCCTGGCGAGGACCTGTTTCGCCGCCGCGCAGGCGCGGAGTTCCGCGGGGACGACGACCACGATCAGATCGGCCAGCCCGATCACGGTGGACGTTTCCATGCCGAAATACCTCGGCAGATCGCACACGACCGTCCGGCCCGCCCGGCGACCGGCGCACAGCACGCCTTCGATCGCGTCCGGTCCGGGGCCGGGTCCTTCCCGTCCGTAGGACACAAAGGACAGTGATCCGGTCGTGTATCTCTTCCGTGGCAGGGCTTCGCTCAACGCCGTCATGGTCACCCTGCCGCCGAGGTCGAGTTCCGGCCAGCGCGGCCCGCGATCGCGTTCCGCGGCGAGGAGGACGTCGACCCCGCCGCCGAGCGGATCGCAGTCGACGAGCAGCCCGCCGCCACCTGACTTCTCCGCCCGGTACGCGACGGCGGCCGCCAGCACGGAGGCGCCGGCCCCGCCCCGGCCGCCGATGACCCCGATGACGACGCCGTCGTCACGCGCGGGCCCGTCGACGACGTCGGCGAACTCACCGATGAGGTCGCCTTCCTCGTCCGGCAGCGAAAGGACCTTCTCCGAGCCGGTGTTGAACGCGCGCTCCCAGGTCGCCGGTGTCGGCGCGCCCTTGCAGACGAGCAGGACCTTGTTCCGCCGCAGCAGGCGGTTCGGCGCGCTCGCGGCTTCTTCGTCGAGCACCACGAGGGGCGCCCTGGCCCATCTCCCGCGGGCGGCGTCCAGATCGGGTGCGCGTTCCACCTCGCAGCCCGCGGCCGCCGCCACACGCAGGATCTCGTCGAGCAGGATGTCGTCTCCGGCGACGACGAGCGGATGTTGTTCGGTCATGACTCCCCCGGGGATTCGGTCGGTCTCGGGCTGTGTCTCCACGGTCGCGCCGTATCCGTCCGCGCACAACGCCATCCCGCCCCGCCTGTGGACAACCGGGGTGTTGTGGACAACCCGTCCCCGAGAAACCGGTTTCCCGTGGTTTCCGTCAGACCTTTCCGGCATACTTCCCGGCTTTCCCGGCCGGACGCCCGCGCCCGGCCTTCCGGCCGATCGGTGCCCGAAAAGCGTTGAGAGAAAAGAAAGTTTACGAACATCGGCCGATTCGGCCTTGTCCCACCGAGTTTTCCGCCCACCACGAGGTCCGAACCATTGGCAGTGCGGGAAAATAAAGGGCGGCCCTCGCCAGGGGGGAGGGACGAGGGCCGCCTGAGGGTTCAGCCCCGGGGGGTCGGACTGAACCTGGGTCCGGTTCGACACCGGACAATCTCACTGTAACTCCGATACCTGCCCGTTGCGGGCGAGGACCGTACCCACAATTCGATAACGGCACGACGCGCCGGAGCGGGCACGCGGTCGTGAATTTTCCACCGCCGTATCCCGATCGTGGTCGACCAACGGGCGCGCCGCCGTCCGGCCTCTCCTATCCTTGGCGGGTGGCCCAACCCAGCACGACACCGAGCCCGGTCGCGGCGTTCTTCGATCTCGACAAGACGATCATCGCGTCCTCGAGCGCGCTGGCCTTCAGCAAACCTCTTCTGCGCGAAGGCCTGATCAACCGCCGGGCCGCGCTTCGCAGCGCGTACGCCCAGCTCGTGTTCTCCCTCGCGGGCGCGGACGCGGCGAAAACCGAGCGGATGCGCGCCGAGGTTTCCGCGCTGTGCGCCGGATGGGACGTCGCGCAGGTGTCCGCGATCGTCCGCGAGACGCTGCACGACGTCGTCGACCCGCTCGTCTACGCGGAGGCCGCGGAACTGATCTCCGCGCACCGGGCGGACGGTCACGACGTCGTGGTGCTGTCGGCGACCGGCGAGGAGGTCGTCGCCCCGGTCGCCGAGATGCTCGGCGCGACGCGCAGCGTGGCCACGCGGATGCAGATCGTGGACGGCCGATACTCGGGCGAAGTCGATTTCTATTGCTACGGCGAGAACAAGGCCATCGCCGCGAAGGAACTCGCGGCCACGTACGGCTACGACCTCACCCAGTGCCACGCGTACACCGATTCGAGCACCGACATCCCGCTCCTCGAGGTCGTCGGACGGCCGCACGCGGTCAACCCCGACCGCGTCCTGCGCAAGCACGCGACCGAACAGGGCTGGGAGATCCTGACCTTCGAGCACCCGATGTCACTGCGGACCCGGATCCCGGCCCGGTCGGCGGGCCTGGTCGCGCTCGGCGCCGTCGCCGCGGGGGCCACCTGGTACGGCTTCAACCGGCGCAAACGCACCCGCTGAACGCGTACCCGGACGGCGGTACGGAGCCGGTTTCCGCAGCCAGGACGGCGAATTGTCCGTCGCCCAGCGTACCCGTGTCACTAGATCGAGCCTCTGTACCGGTGCACCCGTCTGCGCACTTGAAGTGACCCGGCTCACGGCGTAGAAAGTAGGTGCGGACGTTCGGTCGGCCAGGGAACAGGTAGAAGAGAAGCCTGTTCCACCCCGGCGAATCTCCGTGTGCGGACACCGGGTACCCACGCGCAGCGCGCCGCGGGAGGCTCGTCGTCTAGGGACTGCGTACCGGGACGCCGGACGCCGAGTCCATGAAGGTACGACCAGAGTTGCACGCTTGGTCGCCCGAGTGGTCCGCACTGACTGGCGGCGCCCGCCGGCTTCTTGCCGACGGGCGCCGCCAGTGTTTTGTCCCTGTTTTCAAGCGTGACAGGCCCCTTCGCGTCCCTTTGTGTATGAACGGACCGTTCGTGCGGGTGGCCGATGGACAAGCAAAGTGCTCGTGGGTAGCTTCCGGATATCAGTGCTTCCAGGTGGACTTCTTTCCACCTGTGAGTCAGGCACGAATCTGGGAGGCTTGAGGTGACGACCCGAATCGCGCACGCCCGTCATCGGAGGATCCATGCGCTCGCCGTGCCCCTCGCGGGTCTGCTCACCCTTGCCGCTGGAGTCGCAGCCGGTGTCCCGGCCACCGCTCAGCCGGTGACCGCGGACGTGGAGGCCCAGCGGACGCTGCGCGGTCTCACCCTGGAGCAGAAGGTCGGCCAGCTGTTCGTCACGTGGGTGAACGGGAAGTCCGCCGACGAGGTCAACGCCAAGAACAAGGCCGACTTCGGAGTGGACACCCCGGCGCAGGTGATCGAGAAGTACCACCTGGGCGGCGTCATCTACTTCAACAACGACAGCCGCGACAACTTCGACGACCCGGTCCAGGTCGCCAAGCTGTCGAACGGGCTCCAGCGGGCCGCGATCCGCAGCGGCGCCCGCATCCCGTTGCAGATCGCGACCGACCAGGAGGGCGGCACGGTCACCCGCATGGGTGCCCCCGCCACCGAGCTGCCGAACGCGATGGCGATCTCGGCGGGCCGGGACACCAAGGCCGCGCAGGAGGCCGCCCGGATCCTCGGGCACGAACTGCGCGCGGTCGGCATCAACCAGGACTTCGCCCCCGACGCGGACGTGAACTCGAACCCGGCGAACCCGGTGATCGGCGTCCGTTCCTTCTCCGGCCGCCCGGATCTGGCGAGTCAGTTCGTCGGGGCCCAGGTCAAGGGCTTCCAGGACTCCGGGCGACGGACGGAAACGGTTTCCGCCGCCGCGAAGCACTTCCCCGGCCACGGCGACGCGGCCACGGACAGTCACCTCGAACTGCCGCGGATCGACCGGAGCGAGGCCAGCTGGCGCGAGACCGACGTCCCGCCGTTCAAGGCCGCCATCAGCGCGGGCATCGACTCGATCATGAGCGCGCACATCCAGTTCCCCAGCCTCGACCCGTCGGGCGAGCCCGCGACGCTGTCGAAGCCGATCCTCACCGGCAAACTGCGCGGCGAGCTGGGCTATCGCGGTGTCGTCGTCACCGACTCGCTCTCCATGGACGCCGTGCGCGAACTGCACACCGACGCGGAGATCCCGGTGCTGGCGCTCAAGGCCGGTATCGACCAGCTGCTCATGCCGGTGAACCTCGACCTGGCGATCAACTCGGTGCTCGACGCGGTCCGCAAGGGTGAGCTGACCGAGAAGCGGATCGACGAGAGCGTCCTGCGGGTGCTCAAGCTCAAGCTGAACCGGGGCATCCTGACCTCGCCGTTCGTCGACCCGGCCAAGGTGATGTCGAAGGTCGGCGTCCCGGCCAACCTCGCGACCGCGCAGGGCATCGCCGACCGGTCGGTCACCGCGATCCGCAACGACGGCGGCGTCCTGCCGCTCGCGCAGCAGCCCGCGAAGACCCTCGTGACCGGCTGGGGCGTCAGCACGACGACCGCGCTGGCCTCGAAACTCACCGCGCACGGAACGCAGGCGACCGCGCTCCAGACCGGCCAGACGCCGACCGACGCGCAGATCGCGCAGGCCGTCGCGGCGGCGAAGTACGTCGACCTGGTCGTGGTGCTGACCAACAACGTCGGCACGTATCCGTTGCAGGGCAAGCTGTTGCAGGCGCTGACCGACACCGGGAAGCCCGTGGTCGCGGTCGCCGCCCAGATCCCCTACGACGCCGGTTACGAGAACCCGGTCAAGACCTGGCTCGCGACGTACGGCTACATCACGCCGTCGCTCGAGGCGCTGGCGAAGGTGATCCTCGGCAAGGTGAAGCCGCAGGGCAAGCTGCCGGTGGACGTCCCCGCCGGCAAGGACGTGGGCACCGTGAAGTACCCGTTCGGCCACGGGCTGACCTGGTGAACCTCAACCGCCGCCACTTCCTCGCCACCGGCGCGCTCGCGGTCCCCGCGCTGACGGCCGGGTCCTCGGTCGCGGGGGCCCAGCCGGAAAGCGAGAGCAAAGGTCCCCCGCTCACCCGCACCGGAGCGGACGTGCTCGCCGCCCGCGGCTGGGCGGCGCTGGCCGGGCGCAAGCTCGGCGTGCTGTCGAATCCGACCGGGGTCCTGGCGAGCGGCGACCACATCGTCGACTCGATGGTCGCCGCCGGGGTCCGGCCGCTCGCCGCGTTCGGGCCGGAACACGGCTTCCGCGGCAGCGCGCAGGCGGGCGGCTCCGAGGGCGACTACACCGACCCGCGCACCGGCGTGCCGGTGTACGACGCGTACGGCGTCGACGCGACGAAGCTCGCCGGGATGTTCACGAAGGCGGGCGTCGACACCATCGTCTTCGACATCGCCGACGTCGGCGCGCGGTTCTACACCTATATCTGGTCGCTCTACACGGCGATGGTCGCGGCGGCGAAGGCCGGCGCGGCGGTCGTCGTGCTGGACCGGCCGAACCCGCTGGGCGGCAAGGCCGCCGGGCCGATGCTGGACCCGGCGTACGCCTCGGGTGTCGGCCGGAAGCCGATCGCGCAGCAGCACGGCATGACCGTCGGCGAGCTCGCGCGGTTCTTCGCGGCGGAGTTCCTTCCCGCCGAGGGCGTCACGCCGGGCAAGCTCGAAATCGTCGAGGTGCGCGACTGGCGGCGTGATCAGCTCTTCGCCCGCACCGGGCTGACCTGGGTCCCGCCGAGCCCGAACATGCCGACGCCGGACACCGCGCTCGTCTATCCCGGCACCGGGATGTTCGAGGGCACCGTGTTCTCCGAAGGCCGCGGCACCACGAGGCCGTTCGAGATCATCGGCGCGCCGGGCCTCGATTGGCGCTGGCGCGAGAAGCTCGGCGAACTCGGGCTTCCCGGCGTGAAGTTCCGCGAGACGTACTTCGTGCCGACGTTCGGCAAGTTCGTCAACGAGCCCTGCGGCGGTGTGCAGGTGACGATCACGGACGCGCGGGCGTTCGACGCCATCCGCACCGCGGTCACCATGTTCGTCACCGCGAAACAGGTGCATCCGGACAAGTTCAAGTGGCGGCCCGACAATTTCCTCGACAAACTCTCGGGCTCCGACAGGCTGCGCACGATGATCGACAAAGGCGCCGGGGCGGACGAGATAGTCGGGTCCTGGCAGGCCGAACTGGCCGAATTCGACCGGAAACGCCGTCGCCATCTCATCTATCACTGAGGGGAGCGGAGCGATGGGAACGCAAGACGCCGCGCCCGACGAGACCCAAGAGCGCGTGTTGGCCGGCAGGCCCCGCTATCGCAGCGGCAGGGCGTCCGCACCGGGTACCGCACCGCCGATGCCAACGTACGCCCTGGCGATGCGATCGCGGTCGCGCGCAAAGCCGCGTCGGCACCGTGCTAGGAAGATCGTGATCGCGGCCGTCTCCGTGCTGGTCGCGGCGACCACGCTGTCGACGGCGGGAGCACAGGCGATTCCGGGTACCGGACAGCAGGAAGACCGCGCGGCGGGCCGGTTCGACAAGCCGCGCGGAGGCTTCGCGCCCGCGTCCACCGTCCTGCGTGACGGCGCGCCCGCCGACGTCGGTCTCGACCCGGAGCCGATCAAGGCGGCCGAACGGTTCGTCGAGAGCTGGACGAAGCCGGACGCCACCGGGCATCCGCACTTCTCCGGCGCGGTCGGCCTGCTCGCGCACGACGGCGTGGTCGTCGAGCGCCAGGCCGTCGGCGGTGCCGTCCGTTACGCCGACGCGAACGGCACCGAACTGCCGCCGGAGCAGCAGGTGCCGATGCGCGCGGACACCATCTTCGACATGGCCTCGATCTCGAAGCTGTTCACCTCCATCGCGGTGATGCAGCTGGCCGAGAAGGGCGAGCTGGACATCTCGGCGCCGGTGGTGCGGTATCTGCCGGAGTTCGGGGTGAACGGCAAGGAGGCCGTCACCGTTCAGCAACTGCTCACCCACGTCTCGGGTTTCGCCGCGACGCCGCTCCCGTCCCTGTGGGAGGGCTACCCGGACATCCCGTCGCGCCGGAAGGCCGTTCTCGACAGTCCGCTGAAGAACCCGCCGGGCAGCACGTACCTCTACTCCGACATCAACCTGCTGACGCTCGGCTTCCTGGTCGAGAAACTGGCCGGGGCGCCGCTGGACAAGGTCGTCCAGGACCGCGTCGCCGGTCCGCTCGGCCTGGCCGACACCGGGTACAACCCGCCGGCGTCGAAACTCGCCAGGGTCGCGGCGACCGAGTACGCCGTGAAGCCGCCGCGAGGTCTCGTACGCGGGGAAGTCCACGACGAGAACGCCTGGTCGCTGGGCGGCGTCGCCGGGCACGCGGGCGTGTTCTCCACGGCCTCGGACATGGCCGTGCTGGCGCAGACGATCCTCAACGGCGGCGCGTACCGCGGTCACCGGATCCTGCGCCCGGAGACCGTGCGGGCGATGCTGACGAACTACAACCACAAGTTCCCCGACAACGCCCACGGACTCGGTTTCGAGCTCGACCAGCCCTGGTACATGGGCGCGCTGTCGGCGCCCTCGACCGCCGGCCACACCGGGTTCACCGGGACCTCGCTGGTGATCGACCCGCTGTCGCGGTCGTTCGCGATCCTGCTCACCAACCGCGTGCATCCGACGCGGAACTGGGGCTCGATCAACCTCGCCAGGGAGACGTGGGCGAGTTCGCTCGCGAAGGCGATGGCCGTCCGCCCGGCCCATGGGCGCGACGCGTGGTTCAGCGGCGCAGGGGACGTCTCCACGGCCACGCTCACGTCGCCGCCGTTACAGACTCGCGGAGGCCCGCTGAAGGTCTCCTTCGACACCTTCGTCGACACCGAGGGACCGTCGGATTCGCTCTTCCTGGAAACAAGTACCGACGGCGGCGCCACCTGGAAAACGATTACTGTGCGTGCCAGCGGGCCTGGCGCCCCCGCCGGGGACCTATCCGGCCTCGGCGGGCACGGCCATCGGGCTTGGTGGAGGGCCGCCGCCGAGGTGTCACAAAGCTCACAAATCACCCTGCGCTGGCGTTACACGACCGACGCTCGTTACACGGGACGCGGAATTTCTTTGGACAGTGTGAAAGTCACTGAACGGGGCCGCATACTGCTGGACAGTGAGCATAATCCCCCTCCTTTCGTCGCTACCGGATGGAAGTTGAGCACTAGGTAACCGGGCCGCTGCATTGCGCTGACCGTACTGCCCCGCTGACCGGGACACAGCCCCTTGCGTCGCGACACTAAGTTGCCAAGTCGTTAGCTCGACCTCGTTAACGGCCTCGACCTGGTTAGCGACTTTCTGGTCAACGATTAATCGCAAATCGAATCCGCAGACACGGATAGGTTGCGATCTTCCCGAAGGGTGTGGGTAGCCTTGTCGCAGATGCCAACGGTTAGTAACTTTCCCACGGTGGGCGATACCGATTCCGTAATCGCGGCCGCACCGTCCGAGGCCGTGCCGGCGCAGCCGACACGGGACGCTGACGCGAGCCCGCTGGTCCGGATTCGCTCCCTCCTGCCCGGGCTCGCCCGGGCCGAGCAGCGCGTCGCGAAGGTCGTCCTGGACGACCCCGCGCAGGTCGCGCGGCGCAGCATCACCGAGGTCGCGCTCGCGGCCAACACCAGCGAGACCACCGTCACGCGGTTCTGCAAGGCGGTCGGCGTCGGTGGATACCCGCAGCTCAGGATCGCCCTGGCGGCCGACACCGCTCGGTCCGAAGCGCGGTCGAGCCGGAACCTCGGTGGCGAGATCGGGCCGGAGGACGACCTGGCCGCGGTCATCGGCAAGGTCAGCTTCGCGGACGCGCGTGCCGTGGAGGAGACCGCCGACCAGCTCGACGTCCCGTCGCTACAGCGCGTGATCGACATCGTGGCGGGCGCGGGCCGCGTGGACGTCTACGGCGTGGGCGCGAGCGCGTTCGTGGCCGCGGATCTCCAGCAGAAGCTGCACCGCATCGGACGGGTCAGCTTCGCCTGGTCGGACACGCACATCATGCTGACCTCGGCCGCCGTGCTGAGCCCCGGAGACGTCGCGATCGGCATCTCCCACACGGGCGCGACCACGGACACCGTCGAGGCGCTGCGTGTGGCCCGTGAGCACGGCGCGATCACCGTCGCCGTGACGAACTTCCCGCGTTCGCCGATCACCGAGGTCGCCGACCACGTGCTGACCACGGCCGCGCGGGAGACGACGTTCCGTTCCGGTGCGACCGCCAGTCGCATCGCGCAGCTGACCGTCATCGACTGCCTGTTCATCGGTGTCGCGCAGCGGCACATGGACGCGTCGGTCAACGCACTCGACGCGACCAGGGACGCGGTTGGCTCGCACCGGCTGGGCGTACGGCCCGACGGCAGGCGGCGGCCGCGGGAAACCGGCAAATGAGCGAAAAAGTGAGGCGCATGATGACCGTCCCACGCCAGGTGGTGCACGTCGATTCGCCAACCGAACAGCGAAATCCACGGACGACCGACATCGACCTGATGTCGACCATGGGCATCCTCGGCGCGATCAACGCCGAGGACCGCAGGGTCCCCGAAGCCGTCGCCGCGGTCTTGCCGCAGGTGGCCCGGGCGGTCGACTTCGCCGTGGAGGCGCTGCGGTCGGGCCACCGCGTGCACTACTTCGGCGCCGGTACCTCCGGCAGGCTGGCGACGTTGGACGCGGCGGAGCTCGTGCCCACGTTCAACGTGCCCTCCGACTGGTTCATCGCGCATCACGCGGGCGGCGCGCGCGCTCTGCGTCAAGCCGTCGAAGACGCCGAGGACAACGCGAAGGCAGGAGCCGCCGAAGTGGCGGACACCGTCGCGCCCGGTGACTTCGTGCTCGGGCTGACGGCTTCCGGCCGGACGCCCTACGTGCTCGGCGCGCTGGCCGCGGCCAGCCGTCGCGGTGCCCGGACCGCGCTGGTCTCGGGCAATCCGGCCGCGGTGACGCCGCCCGGTGTCGATGTCCTCATCGCGGTGGACACCGGCCCCGAGGCGATCGCCGGGTCGACGCGGATGAAGGCGGGCACGGCGCAGAAGATCATCCTCACCGCGTTCTCCACGGCGACGATGATCAAGCTCGGCCGCACGTACTCGAACCTGATGGTCAGCATGCGCGCGACCAACGCGAAGCTGCGCGGGCGGACCATCCGGATCCTGCGCGAGGCCACGGGGATGAGCATGGCGGACTGCTCTGACGCGCTCACCGAGGCCGACGGCGACCTCAAGGTGGCGCTGGTCCATCTGTTGTCCGGCGAGGACGTCGCGAGCGCGGCGAAGGCGCTGACGGCCAGCGATGGCCATGTACGGAAGGCTCTCGACTCCCTGCGGGTGCGCGCGAGCTGAAAGATCAGATGAGCACCGGCGGGCAACCCCGTTCATCCCGACGCCTCGCGCTCACGCGACGCGAACGGGTGTCCGTCGCCGGGATGGCCGGATTCATCCTGTTCCTCAATGTCGTGGGCTGGGGGGTCCTGACGCTTTTCGTGGCGCCGCGCCAATACGAGCTCGGCGCCACGGGCGTGTTCGGGGTCGGCCTCGGCGTGACGGCCTTCGTGCTCGGGATGCGGCACGCGTTCGACGCGGACCACATCGCCGCGATCGACAACACCACCCGCAAGCTGATGGCCGACGGGCAACGGCCGCTGTCGGTCGGTTTCTGGTTCTCGCTGGGACACTCGACGATCGTTTTCGTGCTGTGCCTGTTGCTGTCGCTCGGCGTCCGCGCGCTCGCCGGCGCCGTCGAGGACGACACGTCGGCGTTGCACGAAGCGACCGGGCTGATCGGGACGTCCGTTTCGGCGGTGTTCCTGTACCTCATCGGGATCATGAACCTCGTGGTGCTGGTGGGCATCGTGAAGGTGTTCCGGCGGATGCGGCGGGGCGAGTTCGACGAGGCGGCGCTGGAGCGGCAGCTCGACAACCGCGGGTTCATGAACCGCCTGCTGCGCGGCGCCACCAAGGCGGTGCGGAAGCCTTGGCACATCTACCCGATCGGCGTGCTGTTCGGGCTCGGCTTCGACACCGCGACCGAGATCAGCCTGCTGGTGCTCGCCGGTGGCGCGGCCGCGTTCTCCCTGCCCTGGTACGCGATCCTGGTGCTGCCGATCCTGTTCGCCGCGGGGATGACGCTGTTCGACACCGCCGACGGCTGCTTCATGAACTACGCGTACGGCTGGGCCTTCGCGAAGCCGGTGCGGAAGATCTACTACAACCTGACGGTGACGGCGCTTTCCGTCGCGGTCGCGCTGCTCATCGGGACGATCGAGGTGATCTCGATCGTCACCGAACGGTTCGGCATCACGACCGGACCGCTCGCGGCGATCGGCTCGCTGAGCCTGGACTACGTCGGCTACGCGGTCGTAGCGCTCTTCGTGCTTACGTGGCTCTTCGCGCTCCTCGTATGGCGCTTCGCGCGCATCGAGGAGCGCTGGTCGGCCCGGCTGCCCGCGAAGTAGCCCCTGACCTGCGGGAAGAGAGCAAGGGACCTTTGCTATCACGTTGCCCGGGATACGTGTTCGTTGCCGACCCGCTGCCCCCAATGTGGCATTGGAGACGCTGAGTGTCCCCAATGCCACATTGGGGACACTCTCAGTCAGGCGGACTGAGCCACCGGAGCGCGCGAAGGGACCGAAAGCGCGAAGGCGAGTAGGGCGACGAAGGCGGCAACGGGACCGACCCACCAGACGCCCGCCGAGGACAGGACGATGCCGCCCAGCGCGGCACCGAGGGCGCCACCGCCGTAGATCGCGGACCCGTTGAGTCCCAAGGCGACCGTCGGCGCGTCAGGCGCCAGCGAGAACAGCCGATGCTGCTGCGGCACCATCAGCATCCCGCCGAACACCCCCGAAGCCAGCGCGAGGACCAGCGCGCCGGGCAGGCTCAGCACGGCGACGTCCAGCAGCGCGAACGTCGCGACCGTGCCGATGAGCGAGATCGACCGGACGCGCGCGGGGCCGAGCGAGTCGGTGGCCCGGCCCGCGAAGGCGTTGCCCGCGATCTGCCCGATCCCGAAACCGACGAGCAGCCACGAGATCATCGCGCCCGCCGCCACCGGCGCCACGAGCACCGGCAGGTACACGAAGGCCGCGAAGGCAGCGGCGGTGCCGAGAACGCTGACGCCGAGCACGCGCGCGATCGGCGGCCGCACGACGACGGCGAGCCTGTCGCGCAGGGTCACCGTCGGCATCCGAAGCCCCGGCAGCAGCGGCACGAGCAGCATCACGACCAGCGCCACCGC
The DNA here is from genome assembly GCF_001995215.1 of Amycolatopsis azurea DSM 43854. Classification (GTDB taxonomy): domain Bacteria; phylum Actinomycetota; class Actinomycetes; order Mycobacteriales; family Pseudonocardiaceae; genus Amycolatopsis; species Amycolatopsis azurea. The sequence continues at coordinate 44,625 of NZ_MUXN01000001.1, read as the reverse complement.
GCCGATCCCCCACATCACCGCGCGCCAGCCGAACCAGTTCCCGGCGAGTACCCCGATCGGCACGCCGAGCACCATCGACACACTCATCCCGTTGGACACCGTGGCCAGCGCACGGCCGCGGCGCTCGTCGGAGGCCAGCGCCCCGGCGAGGACGTAGGCGTTGGACTGGAACGCGGCGGCGCCCAGGGCGGCCAGCACGCGAGCGACGGCGACCACGGCGAAGGACTCGCCGATCGCCTGACCGGCCATGCCGATCGTGAACAGCACCATCCCCGCGCCGAGCACCCAGCGCCGATCGAGCCGTCCGGTGAAGGCCGCGATGAGCGGCGAAGAGATCGCGTAGGTCACCGCGAAGACCGTGGTCAGCTGCCCTGCGACGGCTTCGGAAACGCGCAGGTCGGCGGCGATGGTGGGCAGCAGCCCGTTCAGGACGAACCCGTCGGTGCCGACGGTGAACGTCCCGACGGCGAGTACCAGCAGAGCCCCCAGGCCGAGCCGATCATTTGATGATCGTCGAATCGTCATGGGAGGTATAGTGGCCGGACTATTCGATGACTGTCAAATAGTTTGGAGCGAAGTGAGCACCACGCTGCCGCAGCCGGCGACCGAGGAGATCGAGATCGTGCCGGTGCTCCAAGCGCTGGCGGACCCGGTGCGCCTGGAGCTCATCCGCGCCCTGCGTAGCAACCCTTCGCCGCGAAGCTGCGCCATCACCGAGTACGACGTCGAGATCAGCGCGCCGACGCTTTCCCACCACTGGAAGGTGCTGCGCGAGGCCGGCCTCACGACGACGTTCGTCGAGGGCCGGACCCGCTGGGTCGAACTACGGACCGAGGACGTCCACAAGCGGTTCCCCGGCTTACTGGACGCCGTCCTCAGCTAGCCGCCATTTCGCCGCGAGTTCCGCCGCGGCGCAGACGCCGACGTCGAGCAGATACGGTCCCGCCTTCCCGCAACCGGACCCGGGCGCGATCGGCTGACCGTGCCCCATCCCGCTGACGGAGTGCGTGTCGACGGCGGCGCCGACGTCCGTCCACTGCTCGGAAAGCTCGCGCAGGTTCATCGGGGCGACCGTGTAATCCGCGGTCCCGTGCCAGACACTGACCGGCGAACGCGCGCCCGTACTCGCGGCCCGCACCTTGTCACCCCACTGCCTCGGCGTCAGATCCTTGCCGGGATTCATGCAGGAGTACGCGTCGATCATCGAGGTCGCGCAGGCGTAGGGCAGCCCCGCCACGACACCGCCGCCCGAGAACAGGTCCGGATACGCCGCCAGCATCACCGAGGTCATCGCGCCACCCGCGGACAGGCCGGTCACGTACGTGCGGCTCCCTGCCGAATACCGCGCCATCTGCGCGATCGATTCGGCTTCCCCGGACCCGCGTTTGCTGTCGCCCAGCTGGAACCAGTTGAAGCATTTGTTGAAGTTGTTCGCCGAAACCTGTTGCGGCAGCACGAGTTTGAACCGCAGCTTGTCCGCGAGCTCGACCCAGCCGGAGCCGTTCGCGTAGCCGGCGGCGTCCTGGGTGCAGCCGTGCAGCACCACCACCGCCGGACGTCCGGACGGCAGCTCGTCGGGAACGTATTCGTACATCTGCAAAGCACCGGGATTGCTCCCGAACCCGGTCACCGGACGGATCGTCGCCGCCTGCGCCGGAGTAGAAAGGAAGAGGACCAATGCCGAAACCACCGCGCCGATGAGGAGTTTTCGCATCACCTCAGGCTAAAACCGCCGACGCCCGGTTCCCACGTGGACGACCACCACAGCGACGGCCCGTTTTATGTGGTCGCGCCGGATACCAGTGCGCGAAAACCGCGCTTACCGTCGGCCGATGCGGCTCATTCTGGTCCTCGCGATGATGCTGGCCCTGGCCACGCCCGCCCAGGCGGCGAGCGGTTGCGGGAACGTGCGCGTTCCCGGCGCCGCCGAGCAAGAACTGTCCTGTTTGGACGATCTGACGACCACCGGAACACTGGTCACCGGGCATACGGTCCAGGCCGACTGGGCCGGGCTGACCTCGGCAGGCCTCCCCGCCCCCCAAGGTGTTCCCGGCATCCAGATCGACGGCTATTTCCCGGACACCTCGACGGCCAACACCGCGCACGGCTGGAACCACGACGCGCAGTTCGTGTTGCGGCTGCCCGACCGCTGGAACGGCGGCCTCGTGATCTCCGGCTCCCCCGGCGTGCGCCGCCAGTACGCGAACGACCGCGCGATCGGCGACCAGGTCCTCGCCGCCGGCTACGCGTTCGCCGCGACCGACAAGGGCAACACCGGCGCTGACTTCCACACCGACGGACGGCGCCCCGGCGACGCGCTCGCCGAGTGGAATTCGCGGGTCACGCAGCTGACCATCGCCGCGAAGGCCGCCGTGGCGCACCGCTACGGACGCCTGCCGAGCCGCACCCTCGCGGCCGGGATGTCGAACGGCGGCTACCTCGTCCGCTGGCAGCTGGAGAACCGGCCGTGGCTCTACGACGGCGGCATCGACTGGGAGGGCACGCTCTGGCACGAGGACGGGCCGAACCTGTTCACGTTCCTGCCGCCCGCGATCGAGGCCTACCCCGCTTACGTCGCCGGTTCGGCACAAGCCCACCGCCAGATTCTCGACGCCGGGTTCGCGCCGGGATCGGAATTCCTCTGGCAGTACCACAACGACGTCTACTGGGGGCTGACCCAACGGATCTACCAAGCCGAATTCGATCCGTCGTTCACCGGGACCGGCTACGACTACGCCACCCGTCCGCCGTCGGTGCACCGTGCGGTCGAACGGATCTCGCTGACCGGCCGGATCGGCAAACCGCTGATCACCCTGCACGGCACCCTCGACACCCTCCTCCCGATCACCCGCGATTCCGACGTCTACCAGCGGATGATCGCCGATCAGGGCCGCGCCGGGCTACAGCGCTATTACCGGATCGTCGACGGCAACCACGTCGACGGGTTGTACGACGCCTTTCCCGGCAAGCTGCGTCCTATCGGCCCATGTTTCCGGACGGCCTTCACCGCTCTCGAAGGCTGGCTCGACGGCGTTCGCCCACCCGCCTCCGCGACCATCCCCCGTGGAGACGGCGACCTGGCGACCGGTTGCGCACTAAGCTGATCGCATGGAATTCCAGGACGTCGTACGACGCCGTCGCATGGTCCGGAAGTTCACCGACGAGCCCGTCGCCGAGGCGAGCCTTCAGCGCATCCTGCGTAACGCGCTGAAGGGTCCCTCGGCCGGTTTCTCACAGGGACAAGGGTTTCTCGTCCTCACCGGCGAAGAACTCGCGAAGTTCTGGGAGTTCGGGGCGAGCTGGGCACCGGAAACCGTGACCACGGCACCGGTCGCGATCGTGCCGCTTTCGGTCAAGAACGCCTACCTCGACCGCTACGCCAAGCCGGACAAGGGTTTCGCCGAAGGTGACGACTCGTGGTGGCGCGTGCCGTATTGGGACGTCGACACCGGGATGGCGGCGCTGCTGATCCTCCAGACGGCCGTAGACGAGGATCTCGGCGCGGTGTTCTTCGGGCTCGCGCCGGAAAGCGTGGAGCGTCTCCACAGCGAGTTCGGCGTGCCCGAGGATCACGACCCGATCGGCGTCGTCGCGCTCGGGCACGGCGCCGAAATCGGCCCGTCGCCCGGTTCTTCGGCGACCAAGATCGCTCGCCGCGAATTCGAGGAGGTCATCCGTTTCGGTCATTGGTGAGGCGGTGCAGCCTGAGCGCGAGCTGGAGTTCCAGCGCGCGCTCGGGCGCCTGCCAGTGTTCGCCCAGCAGTGACGCGATGCGGTCCAGCCGCTGCACGACGGTGTTGACGTGCACGTGAAGCTGATCCTTCGCCTTCGTCAGGTTGCCGCCACAGGCGAAATACGCGCGGAGGGTGCCGATCAGATCCGTGCCGCGGCGTTCGTCGTAGTCGAGCACCGGCCCGATCGTGGCCGTCACGTACGCGCCGAGATCGGCGTGCTCGCCGAGGAGCAGCCCGACGAAGCCGAGGTCGGCCGTGCTCGCGCCTTCGCCCACCCGGCCCAGCGCCAGTAGCGACGCGACGCACCGCGCGGCCTCGGCGTGCGCCACGGCCAGTTCGCGCGGCGAGGCGGCCGGACCCGCCGCGCCCACCGTCACCGGACAGTCCATTGTGGACCCGAGTTCGGCGGCGACAGATCTCGCGAGCGCGCCGGCGTCCGTTCCCCGGACCAGCAGGACGACCTCGTCCGCGTGCACACCGACCAGGGCCGCGTGCCGGGCGGCCGCCGCGGCCAGCCGTCGCCGTGAGACGTCGTCGGAACGCGCGATCAGCACCGCGTGCGATATCGACAAATCGACTCCGAGTCGCCGTCCTCGCGCCAGCAAGGCGGCGGGATTCCGGCCGGGCGCGGTGAGCAGATCCGACAGCAGCTCCCCGCGTACCTCGTCCTCGGCACGCGCGACGGACCGCCGTTGCATGAGCAGGACCGCGGTGACCACGCCCGCCCGCTCGAACAGCCTCCGGTCCGCCTCGCCGAGCGACCGGCCGCCGCCCAGCACGAGACTGCCGAGGAACTCCTGCCCCGCCTGGACCGCGCACAGCCAACCGTCCTCAGTGGACACCGCCCGCCCGCTCGTCCGGGACGCCGACACCGCCGCGCGCGAGAGGCTCAGCTCCCCGTCGGTCCGGGCCAGGACGACACCTTCGGCGTCGTAGACGGCGATGGCGCCGCCGAGCACGTCCGCGACGGCGGCGGCGACCTCGGCCAGGTCACCGCCGCGCAGCACGAGATCCATCAGCCGATCGTGCGCGTCTTCGGCGCGGCGCATCGCGTCGTTGTGCGCGCTGATCGTCGCGTTGGCGTCGTTCAGCTCGGCGACCGCGCGGCGCGTCTCGTCCAGCAGATGCGCGTTGTCCAGCGCGATCGCCGCGTGGTCGGCCAGCGACGACAGCAGCGCGACCTCCTCCGCGCTGAACTCCCGCGCCGCCCGGTCCGAGGCGAACAGCACCCCGATGACCTTGCTGCCGATCGCCAGCGGCACCCCGAGGATCGCGGTCAGCCCCTCGTCGAGCACCCCGGTGTCGATCGACGAGGTGTGGTGGAACCGCTCGTCGTTGAAGTAGTCCGCCGTCGCGTACGGCCGCGCGGTCTGCGCGACCAGTCCGCCGAGCCCTTCGCCCATGCCCAGCACGATGTCCTGGAACAGCGCGGAAACCGAACCGTCGGTGACCCGGACGTAGGTGTTGCCCTCGGCCTCGTTCTTCAGGCTGAGGTACGAGACGTCCACGCCGAGCAGCGCCCGCGCCCGCCGCACGATCGACCGGAGGACGGCGTCCGGATCGTCCAGCCGGGCCAGATCGCTGGCGGTGTCGAACAACGCGGCCAGCTCCGCCTCCCGCCGCCGGTGCTCGGCGACGGTGTCCCGGATCCGCAGCGCCAGCTCGGTGGCCTTCGGATCGACGGGGACGTGCGCCAGCTGCTCGCTGCCCGCCCCGGAGGCGAGCAGCTCGAGCAGCCGGCGCAACGACCTCGCCGTCTCAGCACTGTCCACAACGGTCATGCTGACACGTGACTGCGCTCCGCGAGAACTTCGGAGTGCAGGGACTCGCCCTTGGTCTCCCGCGCGGCGAGCAGCGCGATCACGGTCAGCGCGCACATCGCGACGACGTAGAGCGAGACCGGGACCGTGCTGCCGAACTCCTTGAACAGCGCGACCGCGATGAGCGGCGCCACCGCACCGGCCGCGATCGACGACAGCTGGCCGCCGACCGAAAGTCCGGTGTAGCGCACCCGCGTCGGGAACTGTTCGGAGAAGAACGCGGCCTGCGGGCCGTACATCGCGCCGTGCAGCACCAGCCCGACGGTCGCCGCGAGAATGATGACACCGGAATTCTTCGTGTCGAGCATCGCGAAGAACGCGAAACTCCACACCGCCATGCCGATCGCGCCGAACAGGTAAACGGGACGGCGGCCGATCCGATCGGAAAGAATTCCCCACAAGGGAATCGTCACGAAATGCACGGCGGAACCGATGAGCACCGCGTTGAGTCCCACCGATTTCGGCAGGCTCAGCCCGGTGGTGACGTAAACGAGAATGAACGCGGTGATCACGTAGTAGGAGACGTTCTCCGCCATCCGCGAACCGATCGTGATCAGCACCGCGCGCCAGCTCTTGCGGAACACCTCGACGACGGGGGCGTGCGTGGCCGTGTCGTTCTTCTTCTGCGCGGCGAGGAACACCGGGGATTCACTGACCGCGAGCCGGATCCACAGCCCGATCACCACGAGGATACCGGAAAGCAGGAACGGGATCCGCCAGCCCCAGCTGAGGAACGCCTCGTCCGACTGCGTCGCGGCGAGGATCGCCAAAACCGCCGTCGCGAGCAGGTTCCCGCCGGGCGCACCGCATTGCGGCCACGATGCCCAGAACCCGCGCCGCTTGTCGTCGCCGTGTTCGGAGACGATCAGCACCGCGCCGCCCCACTCGCCGCCGAGCGCGAAACCCTGAACCAGCCGCAGCAACGTCAGCAGAATCGGCGCCAGGACGCCGACGGTGGCGTACGTCGGGAGGACACCCATCAGGCAGGTCGAACCGCCCATCAGCAGCAGGCTCAGCACCAGCAGCTTCTTGCGGCCGACCCGGTCGCCGAAGTGCCCGAACACCAGCCCGCCGATCGGCCGCGCGAGGAAGCCGACGGCGTAGGTCAGGAACGCGAGCAGCGTACCGGTCAGCGGATCGTTGGTGGGGAAGAACAATTTGCCGAACACCAGCGCCGCGGCGGAGGTGTAGAGGAAGAAGTCGTACCACTCGATCGTCGTTCCGATCAGGCTGGCGCTGACGACTTTCGCGATCGAGCCACGGTTCTGCGCGGTCACCGGGGACATCCTTTCCGAGGAGGGGTTCACGCGGCGGTCCAGCCGCCGTCGAGGGGGATCGAGGTGCCGGTGACATGGGCGGCGTGGTCTCCGGAGAGCCAGAGCACGCACGCGGCGACGTCTTCGGGTTCGATGAGCCGCTTGATCGCCGACCGGCGCAGCAGGACCTGTTCGATGACGGCGTCGCGTTCGAGCCCGTGTTCTTCGGCCTGCGCCTGGAGCTGGCCGGTGACCAGCGGGGTCCGGACGTAGCCGGGGTTGACGCAGTTGCTGGTCACCCCGTGCTCCGCGCCTTCGAGCGCGGTGACCTTCGAGAGTCCTTCGAGCGCGTGCTTCGCGGTGACGTACGCGGATTTGAACGGGCTCGCGCGGAGACCGTGGACGCTGGACATGTTGATCACGCGACCGCGGCCGCGGTCGTACATCCACGGCAGCACGCGGCGGATCAGCAGGAACGGCGCGGTGACCATGAGCGCCTGGATGCGGGTGAACGTCTCCGGCGGGAACTCGTGGATCGGTGCGATGTGCTGGAAGCCGGCGTTGTTGACGAGGATGTCGACCTCGGCCGGAAGGGTCTCGATGGCCCGGTCGTCGGTGAGGTCGGCGACGTGCGCGATGCCGTTGACGTCGGCCGCCGCCTTCTCGACGGCGTCGTCGATGTCGACGAGGTGGACCTTGGCCCCGGCCAGCGCCAACGCTTCGGCGCAGGCCAGGCCGATCCCGCTCGCCGCGCCCGTGACCAGCGCGGACTTACCGGCCAGATCGCTGTGATACGCACCACTCATGCCGGACGACGTTAGGTCGCCGGGCGCGCTTAGACCATGTGGTCAGGCACCACACCTACTCAAGATCCCATGTGGGCTCACCCCATTTTCGCATTTCGTCCTCTGAATGCGGTAGTTGCACACGCAAGGACCGCATTCAGAGGACGAAACGCGGGAGGTCAGCCGGCGGCGTCCGAGATGGACTTCGCCTCGCGGGCACCGGCCTCGAAGGCTTCGCAGGAGAAGAGCAGCCAAGCGCGGACGCCGTCGGGCGTCCCGCCGGCGAAGGATGAAGCGGCCTCGATGTACTTCGGCACCCGCCGGAAGTACGCGACCTCCGGCACCGTCAGCGCCTTCGGATCGAGCCCCGTCGCCACCGCCGAAAGCCGCGCCGCCGCCCTCGCGACGACACCGTCCGCGGAGCCGAAAGGCTTCAGCGCCAACAGTTCTCCGTGCACGACGGCGGTCAGCACCGGACCCGGCACCGACGTCGCGCCGGTGACCAGTTGCGCCAGCAGCTCCAGCCGCGGGCCGACGTCGCCGGACGACCGCGGCCGCCCGAGCGCGTCGAGGTCCGTCACCAGGTCCGACGCGGCGAGAACGTGCAAGCGCGCCAACGCCTGCAACGGCGCCCGCCGCCAGGTCGGGAGCAAGCCCTCCAAGGCTTCCGCGACACGCAGCGCGCCTGCCAGCACCGGATCGGTCACCTCGCCGGATTCCGGCAGTTCGGGCGCCGCGCCCTCGATCCCGGCCGACGCCCGCGCCGACCGCACGGACGCCTCGGCGGCCGTCGCCGCGCCGCCGCGCAGGTTGGCGGGCAGCCGGTGGACGGCGAACACCGCGTCCTGGGCCGATTTCGCGGCCGCCGCGACCCCTTCGAGGTCCAGCAGCGGCTTCAGCGGATCCGTCACGCGTCCAGCACCTGACCCTCGCGGCGCACGACCGGCGCCTGCACCGACCACGGGAAGTTGATCCACCGGTCCGTGTGCTTCCACACGTACTCGCATTTGACCTCGGAGCGCGGCTTCTCGTAGACGACGGCGCAGCGCACCTCGGCGACGTGGTCGGCACAGAAGTCGCGAACCAGCTTCAGGGTCGCGCCGGTGTCCGCGACGTCGTCGGCGACGAGCACCTTCTTCTTCGTCAGGTCGACGACGTTCGGCACCGGCGGCAACATCACGGGCAGGTCGAGGCGCTGGTCCACACCGGTATAGAACTCGACGTTCATGACGTGCAGGTTCTTGACGTCCAGCGCGTAGCCGAGGGCACCGGCGACGAACAGCCCGCCGCGCGCGATCGACAGGATCAGGTCCGGCTCGAAGCCGTCGTCGGCGACGGCCTGCGCCAGCTCTCTGCTGGCCGTCCCGAACAACTCCCAGGTGAGTTCTTCCCGCTCCTCGGCCATGCTGCCTCGCCTTCGTCGATCGTTCCCGCGAGCATAGGCAACGCCCCAGTGGCCTTCTCGAATGCTTCGAAACTGGCTATCCAGCAAGGCCATTGCCGTCCGTACCGTCAAGATCGTGACCGACTGGAACACCCATGCGACCTTGACCGGCGAACGCGTCCGCCTCGAACCCCTCACCCGTGACCACGCCAAAGGCCTGTTCGAGGCCGGCTCCGACCCGGCGATCTGGACCTGGCTCAGCCTCCGGCAGCCGTCGGACCTCGCCGCCGCCGAAGCCATGGTCGACGGCATCCTCGCCGACCCCGGCCGCCGCGCCTGGGCGCAGCTCGACGCGCGCACCGGCGAGGTCGCGGGCACGACGTCGTTCTACGCGATGGACGCGCACCACAAGATCATTTCCCTTGGCTACACCTGGATCGGTTCCGCCTGGCAGCGGACCGGGCTCAACCGCGAGTCGAAACTCCTGTTGCTGCGCCACGCTTTCGACGACCTCGGCGCGAACCGTGTGTCATGGGAGACCGACATCCACAACCTGAAGTCACAGAAGGCGATCGAACGCCTCGGCGCGCAACGGGAAGGCGTGCTGCGCGCGCATCGCGTCCGGCCCGACGGAACCGTCCGTGACACCGTTGTCTACTCGGTGACCGGACCAGAATGGCCCGCGGTCCGTACCGCTTTGTCCTCAAGCGTGTGAATGCGGTCCGCAACCGCGATGCAACCTTTTACTTCGCGTCGTAACGTCGATAGCGTGCCAACGGGCGTGAAGACACGCGAAACACAGGAGGCATCGCACCATGACCGAGCAGTCGCCGGCGCTGGACAATTTGCTCACGGAGAGCAGGACCTTCCCCCCGAGTGAGGCTTTCAGCGCGCAAGCGAATGCCACCGCCGACTTCTACGCCGAAGCCGACGCAGACCGGGAAGCGTTCTGGGCCAAGCAGGCCGAGCGCCTGCACTGGGAAACGAAGTGGTCGCAAGTACTGGACTGGACCAATGCGCCGGTGGCGAAGTGGTTCGTGGGCGGGAAGCTGAACGTCGCCTACAACTGTGTCGACCGCCACGTCGACGGCGGGCACGGCGACCAGGTCGCCATCCACTGGGTCGGCGAGCCCGGCGACAACCGTGACATCACCTACGCGCAGCTGAAGGACGAGGTTTCCAAGGCGGCGAACGCCTTCGAGTCCCTCGGCCTCACCGCGGGAGACCGCGTCGCCATCCAGATGCCGATGGTGCCCGAAGCGATCTTCGCGATGCTCGCGTGCGCCCGCATCGGTGTTCTGCACAGTGTCGTCTTCGGTGGTTTTTCCCCGACAGCGCTGCGATCCCGCGTGGACGACCAGGCGGCGCGGATCGTCATCACCACCGACGGCCAGTACCGCCGCGGCAAGGCCGCGCCGATGAAGGTCAATGTCGACGAAGCGCTCGAAGGCGCCGAATCGGTCGAGAAGGTCATCGTCGTCCGCCGCACCGGCGAAGAGGTGCCGATCACCGAGGGCCGCGACCTCTGGTGGCACGAACTGGTCGACGGCCAGTCCGCGGAGCACGCGCCGCAGGCGTTCGACTCCGAGCACCCGCTCTTCATCCTCTACACCTCCGGCACCACCGGTAAGCCGAAGGGCATCCTGCACACCTCCGGCGGATACCTGACCCAGGCGGCGTACACGCATCACAACGTCTTCGACCACAAGGCCGGCGAAGACGTCTACTGGTGCACCGCCGACATCGGCTGGATCACCGGGCACACGTACATCGTGTACGGGCCGCTGGCGAACCGGACGACGCAGGTCGTCTACGAAGGCACGCCGAACACCCCGCACGAGGGCCGCCACTGGGAGATCGTGCAGCAGCACAAGGTCTCCATCTACTACACCGCGCCGACGTTGATCCGCACGTTCATGAAGTGGGGCAACGAGATCCCGGAGAAGTACGACCTCTCCTCGCTGCGCGTGCTCGGCAGCGTCGGCGAGCCGATCAACCCCGAGGCGTGGATCTGGTACCGCGAGAACGTCGGCGCGAACTCGGCGCCGATCGTCGACACCTGGTGGCAGACCGAGACCGGCGGCATCATGATCTCGCCGCTGCCGGGCGTCACCGCCACGAAGCCGGGCTCCGCGCAGAAGGCGCTGCCGGGCATCTCGGCGAAGGTCGTCGACGACCAGGGTGTCGAGGTCGGCAAGGGTGGCGGCGGCTACCTGGTGCTCGACAAGCCGTGGCCGGGGATGCTGCGCGGCATCTGGGGCGACGAGGAGCGGTTCCGCGACACCTACTGGTCGCGGTTCGCCGACCAGGGCTTCTACTTCGCCGGTGACGGCGCGAAGTACGACGCCGACGGCGACGTCTGGCTGCTGGGCCGGGTCGACGACGTGATGAACGTGTCCGGGCACCGCATCTCGACCACCGAGGTCGAGTCCGCGCTGGTCTCGCACCCGACGGTCGCCGAGGCCGCCGTCGTCGGCGCGACCGACCCGACCACCGGCCAGGGCATCGTCGCGTTCGTCATCCTGCGCGGCAACGCGGTGGATGGCGGCGACGCGGCCGTGCAGGAGCTGCGCAACCACGTCGCCAAGGAGATCGGGCCGATCGCGAAGCCGCGGCAGATCCTGGTCGTGCAGGAGCTGCCGAAGACGCGGTCCGGCAAGATCATGCGCCGCCTGCTGCGCGACGTCGCCGAGAACCGCCAGGTCGGCGACGTCACCACGCTGGCCGACTCGTCGGTGATGGACCTGATCTCTTCGGGCCTGAAGTCCGGCAAGTCCGAGGAGTAGTCCCTCGAGAATGTCGCGAAAGGGGTGTTCAGGACACTTTTCGTCCTGAACACCCCTTTCCCGTCACCCGACACGCCTACCACACCCCGGTTCGCCCTACTCGAACGCCTGTTCTAGGATGTGCCGGGTACCACCCCATACCCGGGCAAGGAGACGACACCGACGATGACCGTGGATGCCTTGACACGCACTGACGCCGTGTCCGAAGAAGCGGCTACCGAAGCGCCCGTCGACTCGACGCCGCAGGCGGAGACCACCTCGGAGTCCACCGAGGCCAAGACCGAGGCCCCCGAGGCTTCCGGGACTTCGGAAACCCCCGCCGAAGAGAACACGGCCGAGTCCCCCAAGCCCAAGCGTGGCCGTCCGAAGGTCGCCACCACCGCGAAGAAGACCCGCACCGTCGAGCTGACCCTCACCGTCACCGGCACCGCCGACGGCGAGTGGCAGGCCGAGCTCAAGAACGGCGCCAAGTGGGTCGCGAAGGGCCTGGAGATCCCGGCCGCCGCCGTGTCCCGTGCCGCCAAGGAGCTGCACGCGGACCTGTCGGGCCCGATCGACGAGGTCATCAACGCCGCTCGCGAACTGCAGGCCGCTAAGGTGGCCCAGCTCGAAGCGGAGCTGGAGAAGGCGAAGCTGGCGCTGGCCGAGCTGGACGCCTGAGACTTTCCTCCCGACCGGGGCGGACGCTGGAAACTTCAGTGCCCGCCCCGGTTTTTTCATTCCGCGATCGGTGGCCGCGCGGGCAGCGGCGTCTTGAACTCGACCCACTGACTGTCCACAATGGCCTCGACACTGTGCGGGACGCCGCGCGGGTGGACGATCGTGCCGCCCGCCTCCAGCGTCACTTCCCTGCCGTCGAGCGTGCCGCGCAGCGAACCCGTGTGCAGGTACACGATGCTGTCGTGATCGTGGCTGTGCACGGGAGAAGCGACGCCCGCCGGATAGAAGATCTCGTACGCCAGGCCGCCTTCCGCCGTCGCGAGCGTCCGGAACCGGCCCTGTCCGCCGAGTAGCGGGAGACCCTCCACTGTGGACATTCGCTGCCAGGTCATCGCGCGGGCTCCATGGCCGCGGCCTCCTCTTCGCGGTCCGGGTCGCGGGCGAGCACGACACCGATGATGCTCACCACCGCGGTCGCGAGCAAGTAGACGCCGATCGACACCCAGGTGTCGAAGCCGGCGAGCAGCGCCGTGAACAGCAGCGGCGCGGGCGCCCCGCCGATGACCCCGGCGAGGGTGTACGCCAGCGAGCTGCCGGTGTAGCGCAGGCGCGGCGAGAACTGCTCGGTGACGAGCGCGGCCTGCGGCCCGTAGAGCGCGGCGTGGATGACCAGCGCGAGCACGATCCCGATCGCCAGCATCGCGAACGAGCCGCCGCTGATCATCGGGAAGAACACGAACGGCCAGATCCCGGCGGCGATGGTCGCGACCAGGTACAGCTTGCGCCGCGAGACCCGGTCCGACAGCGCGCCGAACAGCGGCATCAGCACCAGCTGGAACGCCGAACCGATCATCACCGCGGCCAGCCCGGCGCCGCGCGACAGGTCGGTGTGCGTGGTGACGTACGTGAGGACGAAGACGGTGAACAGCGCGTAGAGGACGTCCGGGCAGACCCGGATCAGCACGGCCGCGACGAGCGCGCGGCGTTCGGTGCGGAAGACCTCCGAGATCGGCGCCGACGAACGCTCGCCGCGCTCCTGGATCTTCTTGAAGACCGGCGTCTCCTCCAGCTTGAGCCGGATCCACAGGCCGAACCCGACCAGCGCGCCTGACAGCAGGAACGCGATCCGCCAGCCCCAGCTGTTGAACTGGTCCTCGGTGAGCAGCGCGGCGAGGACGGCGAGGACACCGTTGGCGAGCAGGTTGCCCGCGGGCGGGCCGATCTGCGCGGCCGACGCCCAGAACCCGCGTTTGCCCGGATCCCCGAACTCGCTCGACAGCAGGACGGCGCCGCCCCATTCGCCGCCGATGCCGACCCCCTGAACGAACCGCAGCGCCACGAGCAGGACGGCCGCGAAGCCGCCGATGTTCTCGTACGTGGGCAGGACACCGATGAGGAACGTCGCGACGCCGGTGAGCACGAGGGTCATGACCAGGATGCGCTTGCGGCCGAGCACGTCGCCGAGGCGGCCGAAGAGGAACCCGCCGAGCGGCCGGGCGAGGTAACCGACGGCGTAGGTGGAGAACGCCGCCATCGTGCTCGCGAGCTGGTCTTCCGACGGGAAGAAGAGGTGCCCGAAGATCGTCGCGGCCGCCACCGAGTAGGCCGCGAAGTCGTACCACTCGAGCGCGGTTCCCGAGAGGCTGGCCGCGAAGGCCTTGTGCAACGAGCGCCGGTCACCGGCTGGTGAGGTCATGTCCACATCCGTCCGCAGTAGGTCCGCAACCCCGCCGGGAGGGGTTGAATTGCGGATATACTCCTTGTATACAAGCTGTATGCGCAACCCCCAATCTCGGAGGACAGATGCCTGAGCTGCGTTTCACCCTTCCCGACGGCCAGGAGCGGCGGACCGAGGTCCACACGCTGCTGAACGCCGGATACGCCGGTCGCAGCCAGGAGGACGTCGCCGCCCACGTGGCCGAACTGGCCGAACTCGGCGTCCCCGCGCCTTCGGTGATCCCGGCGCTCTACCCGGTCGCGCCGTACCTGGCGAGCCAGACCGAAGAGGTCCCGGTGCAGCACGAGAAGACCTCCGGCGAGGCCGAGTGGGCCATCGTCATCACCGGACCCGCGCCCGAGGACGTCCTCCTGACCGCCGCCTGCGACCACACCGACCGCGCGCTCGAAGCGCACGGCGTCGCGTGGAGCAAGAACGCCGGCCCCGACGTCCTCGCCGCCAAGGCCTGGCGGCTCGTCGACGTCCAGGACCGGCTCGACGACCTCACGCTGTCCGCCTGGGCGGGGGAAACCCTGATCCAGCAAGGGAAGCTCGCGGAGCTGCTGCCGCCGTCGTACTGGCTGGACGTGCTGCGCGAACGCGACCTGTACGCCCCGGGCACCGTGCTGATCTCGGGCACCATCCCGATGGTGCACGGCGTCGACCAGTTCGCCGACTCCTGGCGCGTGGAACTGGGCGACCCGGCGACCGGCGAGACGATCGAACTCGCCTACGCCGTGCGACGGCTGCCGGAACCGATCGGCTAGAGCAGTCCACCGAGGAAGGCACGGTACTCGGCCTTCATCGGCAACTCCCGATCGACGCGGACGCGGCGGCGGGTCGCGGAGACCTCGATCCCGCGCACCGGGTCGAAACCGGTGCGCTCGAAGGATTCCCAGTACAGCCCGACGCCGCGCCGCTGCCAGGCGGGGACTTCGGCGAAGTTGACGCCGTGCGCGAAAAGCAGTTCGTTCTTCTCGGAGACGCCCGCGCCTTCGAGAGCCGCCCCGGCCTCGCTCGCCGACTTCCCCGCCTTGCGCAGGATCCAGTAGCACCAGCCGTTGAGCGCGCAGCGGGCCGCGTCCGCCTGGCGCCAGGAGAAGTAGTCGACGACGTCGTCCGCCGTCGTGCCGAGCCAGACCCGGCCGTCGAAGTGCGCGGGCACCCCGGCCGCGTGGGTGAACGCGGCCGACGCGACCCCCGCGGAGATCGACACGAGCTTCTCCACGCCCCGGCCGAACAACTCGGCGGAGGGCGGGAGCAGGAGCGAGATCTCGTCGCTTTCCGTGTACACGTAAGGCGAAGCGAACTCCGTCAGCAGGGCGCTCGCCGCCTCGGCCATGCACTCGGCGAAGCGGGGGTCGAACGGTTTCTCGAACCGGGCTTCGGTGAACTTGGAAAAGCCCCGGCCGTCGACGCGGAGCACCGTCCAGGAGCCCGGGGGCACGGTCAGGCCGTGGAACCACTCGCGTTCCCGTTGCCGCGCCTCGAAATCACCGGCGTCCATGGTCACCCCGTTCCACCGCGAACCCGCCTTCACCGTCGAAACCGACGGTGTACAGCTCGTCGAAACCGTCCTCCGCGGCCGGTCGCCGCAGCCGCTTGAGAGTCGCATACAGACCGACGTCGGGCACCCGGGTTTTCCGGTCCCGGCGCGCGTTGCGCTCTTGCGAACCTTCGAGATCCGGCGGGAACCAGTACCCGACGACGCGCGCGCCGTGCCGCCTCGCGACCTCGATCAGCGGCGTCCACTCCTCGGGCGACGGGTTGGTGTTGTCCACGACCACCGAACGGCCGTCCTCGAGCGCCTCGTCCAGCATCCGCAGCTGGCGGCGTTGCCGCTGCTTGGCGTTCGGGAAGTGGTCCTTGCTGAGGTGGACGTGCGTATCCGCGAACTCCCGCCGGAAGAACGTCGTCTTCCCGGACGCCTGGAGCCCGATCAGGATCACCACCTCGGTCATGTCCGGCAACCTATCCGAGGACTTAGGTAAGGCAATAGTCAATAAGGATTGCCTGCATTGACCGAAAAGGTTTCCTCTCGCCGATTCCCGTTCTCCGTGTTTCACTGAAAGGGTGACCGAAACCGTGTCGACCGGACATCCCTACGAACCGCACGCGGATCTGAGCGGCAAACTGAACTGGCTGCGCGCCGGGGTCCTCGGCGCCAACGACGGGATCGTGTCGGTGGCGGGCATCGTGGTCGGTGTCGCGGGCGCGACCACCGACTCCACCGCGATCGCGACCGCGGGAATCGCGGGACTGGTCGCCGGCGCGCTTTCCATGGCGGGCGGCGAATACGTCTCGGTGAGCACACAGCGCGACACCGAACGCGCGCAGTTGCGGCTGGAAAAGCGCGAACTGAAAGAGATGCCCGAAGCCGAAGAACGGGAACTCGCGGAAATCTACGAGGCGAAGGGCCTTTCCCCGGAACTCGCCGCGCAGGTGGCCCGCGAACTGACCGAAAAGGACGCGCTGCAGGCGCACGCGGAGGCCGAACTCGGCATCGATCCGGACAATCTGACCAGCCCGTGGCAGGCGGCCTGGGCCTCGCTGGTGGCGTTCACCGTCGGCGCGCTGCTGCCGCTGCTGTCGATCGTGTGGACATCGACCTCGGCGCGGGTCTGGGCGTGTGCGTCGGCGGTCGTGGTCGGACTGGCGCTGACCGGGTTCGTCAGCGCGAAACTCGGCGACGCCCGCGTCGGCCGCGCGATCGCGCGAAACGTCGGTGTGGGCGCGCTGACGATGCTGGTGACGTACTACGTCGGCGTGCTGTTCGGGACGACCGTCGGGTAGCGAAAGGGCCCTTCACCGCGTGCTACGCGATGAAGGGCCCTTTCAGCACCTCCGGGGGTCGCCCGGCGGCGCGGGAAGAAGAGCGTCAGTGAACGCCCTTCATCAGCTTGCGGATCATCGGCGTCGCCACCAGGAGCGCCACACCGACCACGACGGCCACACCGCCGACGATGCTGAAGTACGGCGCTTCGTCGTCCACCGTGTAGTACTCGGCGAGCTTCCCGGACATCGCCGTGCCGAGCGAGATGGACAGGAAGTTCAGCGCCACCATCTGCGTCCGGAAGGCCTCCGGCGCGAGTTTCGTCGACAGCGAGAGGCCGACCGGCGAAAGCATCAGCTCCGCCATGGTGAACACGAACAGGATGCCCGCCAGCGCGAGCAGCGGGCTGGCGTTCTTGCCGCTGCCGACCATCGGGAGGAACAGCAGGAACGCCACGCCCATGGTGACCGTGCCGAGCACGAACTTGACCGGTGAGGACGGCTGCCGCGAACCGAGTTTCGTCCAGATCGCGGCGATCACCGGCGCGAACAGGATGATGAAGACCGGGTTGATCGAGTTGACCCACGCGACCGGCATCTCCCAGCCGAAGATCGTCCGGTTCAGCCGTTCGTCGGTGTAGGCCGCGACGACGGTGAACTGCTGCTGGTACAGCGAGAAGAACGCGGCGCTCGCGATGAACATCGGGATGAACGAGTACACCCGGCTGCGTTCGTCGGAGGTGATCTTCTTGCTGGTGATGATCACCACGAAGTAGATCACCGAGATGATCGCGACGGCCCAGACGACGACGTCGACCAGGTTCGCCGGGTTGATCACGCCGAACACCACGAGCAGCACGATCGCCGCGACGCCCACGGCGGTGCCGCCGAAGACCAGCGGACGCCGCGAGGCGGGCAGCGGGTTCGGGATCTCGCTCGCCTTCTCGCCGAGGTTCTTGCGGCCGATCGTGTACTGGATCAGGCCGAGCGCCATACCGAACGCGGCGAGCCCGAAGCCGACGTGGAAACCGATCTCGCTCTGCGCGAGCCCGGTCAGCAGCGGCCCGACGAAACCGCCGAGGTTGATTCCCATGTAGAAGATCGTGAAACCACCGTCGCGACGCTCGTCGCCCTTCGCGTACAGCGTCCCGACGATGGTGGTGGCGTTGGACTTCAGCCCGCCGCTGCCGATGGCCACGCACGCGAGGCCGACACCGATGCCCGCCAATCCCGGCAGCACGGCCAGGCTGATGTGGCCGATCATGATCAGGATCGCGCTGTAGAACAGCGTCCGTTCGGAGCCGAGCACGCGGTCCGCGACCCAGGCGCCGATCACCGCCGACAGGTAGACCATGCCGCCGTACGCGCCGACGATGCCGAGCGCGGAGGCCTTCGGCAGCGCGAGGCCGCCCTGACTGACTTCGTAGTAGAGGTAGATCGGGAGGATGCCGAGCATCCCGTAGTACGAGAACCGCTCCCACATCTCGACGCCGAAGAGGTTCGCCAGCCCTCGTGGGTGCCCGAAGAACCTCGTGTCTTGCTGGACCTCGGTAGAGGTACTCACCATGCCGTCCTTATCGAAGACATCGTTGTCGTTTTCCGCTCACATGCTAGAAGTCCAGCATGTGGAACTGACACCGACATCCGGATGGATCTTGTGGTCGCCGTCATGAACGGGAGAAATCCGCAGCTCCAGGCGCTAAAATAATGTCAAGGTGCGCCGGGAAGCCTGGTCGGCAACAGTATTCGTGTTGCCGAAAACCGGAGGATGCCGTGTCCGGCCCCAACCGTCCCGCGAAAGCCGTCGTCGCCGACTTCGCCCGCTATCTCCGCACTGAGACCACCGGCGGGCTGATCCTGCTCGGTGCCACCGCGATAGCCCTCCTGTGGGCGAATTCGCCCATCGACGACATTTACCGCGCGATCCGCGATTTCCGGCTCGGCCCCGAATTCCTCCACCTGAATCTGACGATCGGCGACTGGGCGAAGGACGGCCTGCTCGCGCTGTTCTTCTTCGTCGCGGGGCTCGAACTCAAACGCGAACTCGTGGTCGGCGAACTCTCCCGGTTCAAGCAGGCGATCCTGCCGGTGGTCGCCGCGATCGGCGGCATGATCGTCCCGGCGCTGGTCGCGCTCTGGGTCGGCTGGGGAACGCCGGGCATCGAGCGCGCGTGGGCCATCCCGGTCGCGACGGACATCGCGTTCGCGCTCGGCGTCCTCGCGCTGACCGCGTCGAACCTGCCGAGCAGCGCCCGGGTCTTCCTGCTCTCGCTGGCGGTGGTCGACGACCTCGGCGCGATCCTCGTCATCGCGATCCTGTTCACCGCGAAGTTCGACCTCGTCGCCGCAGGCATCGCCCTCGCCGCTCTCGCGCTGTACGCCTACTTGCAGCACCGCCGCGTCCGCAGCGCCTGGATCTACGTTCCGCTGGCGCTGATCACATGGGTCGCGGTGCACTCGGCGGGTATCCACGCCACCATCGCCGGCGTCGCGCTCGGCCTGCTGACCCGGGTCCGCGCCGACGAGGGCGAGGAGCATTCGCCCGCGATCCGGCTCGAACACCGGCTGCAGCCGTGGTCGGCCGCGGTGGCGGTGCCGTTGTTCGCGCTGTTCGCGGCCGGGATCAAAGTGGACGGCGAGTCGCTCGGCGCGGTGTTCACCACGGCGTTGCCGCTGGCCGTGCTGGTCGGGCTGGTCGGCGGGAAGCTGATCGGGATCTTCGGCGCCAGCCTGCTCGCGGTGAAGTTCAAGCTCGCGGAGAAACCCCGGGGCATGGGCTGGCGTGACATCGGCGCGCTGTCGATGCTCGGCGGCGTCGGGTTCACGGTGAGCCTGCTGATCGCCGACCTCGCGCTCGACGGGGAAGCCGTCGAACTGGCGAAGGCGGCGGTGCTGATCGCCTCGGGCATCGCGTCGCTGACGGCGGCCGCGATGCTGCTGCACCGCAGTCGCGTGCACGCGCGAGAGGATCTCTAGCGCGACACTCCCCGGTCCGCCGCGCCCGGGGTGAGGGCACGTGGCACGATGGCCGGTGTGAGCAGCCCCAAGCACGAACGTACCGGCCCCGACGGCGTGGGGGCCGTGCCCTACCTCCCCCTGTCGAGCGATGACGACGTGGTAGCGAGCGAGCAGTCCCTCGGGAAACTCGTCGGCGATGCCACCCAGCACGTCTCGACGCTGATCCGCGCCGAGGTCGAGCTGGCCAAGTCCGAGGTCGTCGCGGAGGCGAAGAAGGGCCTCAAGGGCGCCATCTTCTTCCTGGTCGCGCTGGTCGTCGGGCTGTACAGCTCGTTCTTCTTCTTTTTCTTCCTCGGCGAGCTGCTGTCGGAGTGGCTGATGCGCTGGGCGGCGTTCGCGATCGTGTTCGGGCTGATGCTCGTCACGACGGCCGTCGCGGGCTTCCTCGGCTACCGCAAGGTGAAGAAGATCAAGGCGCCGGAGCGCACGATCAACAGCTTCAAGGACACCGCCGCCGCCTTCAAACCGCGGCACGGCGCCGAAGACCAAGACTGAGTGCAGGCGACGCCGGATCCGTCGATCGTCCGGATCGACGGTCCGTGGACCCATCGTGACGTCTCGGCGAACGGCATCCGGCTGCACGTCGCCGAACTCGGCGACGGACCGCTCGTCGTGCTGCTGCACGGGTTCGCCGAGTTCTGGTGGACCTGGCACCACCAGCTGACAGCGCTCGCCGACGCCGGTTTCCGCGCGGTCGCGGTGGATCTGCGCGGCTACGGCGACTCGGACAAACCCCCGCGCGGCTACGACGCCTGGACTCTCGCGGGCGACGTCGGCGGGCTGATCAAGTCACTCGGCGCGCGCAAGGCCCATCTCGCCGGACATGCCTGGGGCGGCATGCTCGCGTGGACGGTCGGCGCGCTGCACCCCCGGCTGGTCTCCTCGGTGACGGTGCTGGGCGGCGCGCACCCGCTGGCGTTGCGCACCGCCGTCAAACGGCCGGGACAGCTGAGGGCGTCGGGACATCTGTTCCGCTTCCAGGTACCCATGGCGCCGGAAAAATGGCTGGTCAAGGACGACGCGCTCGCCGTCGAAGAGCTGTTCCGCGACTGGGCCGGTCCACAGTGGACGGACACGCCGGACTTCGAGGAAGCCGTCCGGGCGTTCCGGCAGGCGATGCTCGTACCTGGCGTGCCGCACAGCGCGCTGGAGTACTACCGCTGGGCGTTCCGCGCGCAGTTCCGCGGCGAAGGCCGGCGGTTCAGCGAAGCGCTGCGAGGCCGCTTCGCTCCCCGGGTGCTGCAACTGCACGGCGAGGAAGACCGGTGCGTCCTGCCCGAGACCGCGGCGGCGTCACGACGCTGGGCCCCGGACGCCCGGCTCGAACGCTGGCCCGGCATCGGCCACTTCCCGCATCTGGAGGCCCCGGACCGCACGTCGGCCGCGCTGGTGGAGTTTCTCCGTATCTTGGAGGCATGACCGAGCGCAAACCGACGGGAGTGTCGTTCGAGTCCTGGGTGGATCGGCAGATCAGCGCCGCGGCGGCGAAGGGCGAGTTCGACGACCTTCCCGGCGCGGGGAAGCCGCTGCCGAAGAACGACGGCAAGGACACGGCCCTGGCCTGGGTGGTGAACAAGGTCCGCACGGAGGGGCACGACGTTTCGGCCCTGCTGCCGCCTTCACTGGCGATCGCGAAGGAGCTCGAAGACCTGCCGGCGCGGCTGGCCCGCGTACGCCGGGAGGCTCGGGTGCGGGAGATCGTCGAGGACCTGAACGAACGGATCCGCGAGGAGCACCGGCGTCCGGCGGGCGGTCCGGTGCTGCGGGCCCGCCCGCTGGACGTGGACGAAACGGTGGCCTCGTGGCGCGAGGGCCGGACTTCCTCGTGAGTGGTAAGGACGGTTCTAACCAGCCCTACCACTCACGAGGCTAATTCGCGCAGCGACCGGTCGACGTGTTCGCGCTCAGCGACGGAGCCGTGTCCACCACCGGCCGCACCTGCTCGGAGGTCAGCGTGAAGCCGGTCTCCGGATCCTCGACGGCCGCGCCGAAGACGACCCCGATGACCTCGCCGTCGGGGTTGATCATCGGCCCGCCCGAGTTACCGCTGCGGACCTGCCCGCGCACGGTGAACACGTCGCGCTGCACGGTGTTGGACTCGTAGATGTCCGGTCCGCGCAGGTTGATCCGGCCGCGCACTCTGGCGGGCGAAGCGGTGTACGGGCCGTCGAGCGGGTAGCCGAGCACGATCGCGTTGTCGCCCGCCCGCGCGACCTTCGGTGTGAACGGGAGCACCGGCGCCTGCAGCCTCGGCACCGCGAGCACGGCGACGTCGGCTTCGGGATCGAAGTAGACGACCCGCGCCGGGAACTTGCCCGAGGTCGACTCGATGGCGACCTCGTCGGTCCCCGCGACGACGTGCGCGTTCGTCATCACGCGCTGCGGCGCGATGACGAATCCGCTGCCCTCCAGCGCCCGTGAGCACTTGGTCGCGTTGCCGCGGATCTTCACGACGCTGCCGTGCACCTGCTTGACGATCGCGCTCGCCTGCAGCGCGGTGTCCGGCGGGCTGGTGTCCTCGACGTTCGGCTTCTGGAACGGGTCCACAATGGACGGGAAGCCCGACTTGTCCAGCAGTTTGCGCAGTTCGCTCGGAAAGCCCTGCGCCGCTTCCGGCATGACGTCGTTGACGCCGCCGAGCACCACCGAGCCGTTGATCGACTTCGCCAGCCCAGGCACTCCCGAGACGGCCGTGAGCGGCGTCGCGATCAGCCACGCGACCACGAACACGACGGCGGCCTGCACCACCGCGCCGAGGGTCTTGTCGACGCCGGAAAGCTTGTCAGGGTTGATCTTCTGGCGCAGTTTCCGCCCGGCCCACACGCCGAGGGTCTCGCCGAGCGCGACCAGGAACACCACGGTCGCCACCGCGAAGGCGACCTTCGCCGCCGGATGCTCGAAGAGTTCGACGACCAACGGCGCGATCTTGATCCCCGCCAGCGCGCCCAGCACCACCCCGACCAGTGACGGCAGGGCGATGATCACCCCCTGGAACGCGCCGGACACGCCCGCCAGCAGCGCGAGCAGGATCACCAGTACGTCAACCCAGTTCACCGGCGCCTACTCCTTCTCCGGCACTTGCCGCCCGTCGACCCGCGCCTGATGTTCGGCCAACGCTACGTCAAGGTCCCGGACGTCGCCGTGGTCCCAGTCCCGTTCGAAGCCGCCGAGCGACAGCGTCATCGCCAGCAGACCGCCCGTGAAGCCCCAGACGAACATCCCGCTCACGTCGAACGCGGGCCCCTTCCAGTCGTATCCCTTGCGCACGACCTGGAACCGGTTGACCGGGTCGGTGAGCTCGGCGACCGGCACCCTGGCCACCGCCGCCGTCTCGCCGGGGTCGACGGCGTGCACCGGGGACGGCGTCCGCCAGTGGGCGAGCACCGGCGTCACGGCGAATCCGGAAACCGGCACGAACAGTTCGGGGAAGATCGCCACCGGCTGCACCCCGGAGGGCACGACGCCGGTCTCTTCCTCCGCCTCCCGCAACGCTGTCCCGACCGGGCCGTCGTCGCCGGGCTCGGCGCCGCCGCCGGGGAACGAGACCTGACCGGCGTGCGAGCCGAGGGTGTCGGCGCGGCGCTGGAGGAGGACGTCCGGCCCCTGCGGGCCTTCACCGAAGAGCATCAGGACCGACGCGGACCGGTAGCTCGCGTCCGCGGGCACGCTGAACCGGCTGAAGGTGTCCGCGCCGACTTCGCCGCTGATCTTGACGAGCGGCTGCAGCCAGGCGGGAACGTCCTCCGGGTCCACGAGAGGGCCGGTCATGGTGTCCCTTCCACAGCTGCGCGCACCTGGTCAGTGTTCAGGAAGACGCGTGGGTTCTCGATGAGCCGGACGTCGCCCGCCGCCGTGACCAGGTACGTCGCCGGAAGAGAGGAAGGGACCTTTAGTGCCGTCCGCGCCGGCCCCGACTGCCCGTCACCGTCGAACACGGACGGCAGCCGGACCCCCAGTTCGGACAGCAGCGCCAGCCCGTCGGCGCCGGAGCTCGCGACCTGGACGAGGAGCACGCGCGCGGCACCCGGCAGCGCGGCGTACTCCTGGAGCAGCGGCAGCTCGGCCCGGCACGGCCCGCACCACGACGCCCACAGGTTGACCAGCACGGGACCGCCCGAAAGCACTTTGGCGAGGTCGACCCGGGAGCCGTCGCCGAGGCATTCGACGTCGACCCCGCGCAGTTTCGCGACCTCACCCGGCCCGGGCGGCGGGCAGGGCGCGAGCGCGGCCTTCGCGCGGGCGGCCGTGAGGTCCCCCGACGTCTTGGCCGGCGCCTGGCCGTCACGGGTGGTGAGCAGCGCGACGATCAGGGCCACCACCAGCACGGCGGCACCGAGGGCGATCTTGGTGACTCTCGTCACCGGCGCGCCGCCAGCTCGAGGATGTGGTCGCGTTCTTCGCCCTTGACCAGCTTCGCGGCCTCTTCGAACCCCGTCGGGCCGGTTCCGTACGAGGGGCACATCTTGGCCAGCGGACAGGCGCCACAGGCGGGTTTGCGGGCATGGCAGACGCGGCGGCCGTGGAAGATCGTCCGGTGCGACAGGAGCGTCCACTCCTTGCGCGGGATCAGCTCGCCGACGGCGTGCTCGACCTTGACCGGGTCTTCCTCCTCGGTCCAGCCCCAGCGGCGGACCAGGCGGCCGAAGTGGGTGTCGACGGTGATCCCGGGGACCCCGAAGGCGTCGCCGAGCACGACGTTGGCCGTCTTGCGGCCGACACCGGGCAGCGTGACGAGGTCCTTCAGCTTGCCGGGCACCTCGCCGTCGTAGCGTTCCACCAGCGCGGCACCCAGGCCGAGCACGGAGTTCGCCTTGGCGCGGAAGAAGCCCGTCGGCCGGAGGTACTCCTCGAGTTCGGCGCGATCGGCGCCGGCGTAGTCCGCCGCGGTCCGGTAGCGCGCGAAGAGCGCGGGCGTGACCTGATTCACGCGGACGTCGGTGGTCTGTGCCGAAAGCACGACCGCGACCAGCAATTCGAGCGGAGTGGTGAAGTCAAGCTCACAGTGGGCGTCCGGGAACTCGTCGTCGAGGCAACGCTTCATCCGCCTGGCGCGTCTCACCAATGCGAGCCGGCTTTCACCCTTACCCCCCGCACGGGGGGCATTGGTGAGGGCAGGAGGCACCCCGATAGCCTACGGGCGCCATCGGACGAGCCAGTGGGAGCACCCGCCGGTCGTCGCCCGACACGCCAGAGCACCACCTCGGCGCTTCGATCGAGGACGCCATGAGCGAGGATCTGGAGTAATGCACAAACTTTCGGAATTCCCAGGGCAGGGCTCATGACAGTCTGGTTCGTCATCCTCGTCCCCTTGGTGATCATGTTCTTCGCGCTGTTCATGGAGCGCGTGGAGACCAGGCTCAAGCACGTCGCCGTGCAGGAGAACGAAGTCGAGGAGTTCCTCGAGCAGGCTCAGCCCAACGAGGTCAGGGCCCTCTACGGGCACGGCATCGGGCGCGCGCTCGAGCTGTTCCGGCTGCGCAGGCTGGGCGGGAAGGCGGCCAGGCTTCGCGCGCGACGCGTGCGGAGTTAGGCTCCACGTTCGAGCGAGATCGTTCACGGCCCGCGCGCGCCTGCGGCGTGCCGACGAGCGAACTCGCGCGCACGACCTAGACTGACGCGAAAAGTGATCGACGACACGATCCTCGACCGATGAGGATCGACGTCGTATCTCGATGAGGAGGCACCCGAGGTGGACGAAACCCTGGCCCGAGCGGGCATTTTCCAGGGTGTTGAGCCGGCAGCCGCCGAGGCGCTGGCACAGACCTTGGAATCCGTGGAGTTCCCTCGCGGGCATGTCATCTTCAACGAGGGTGAACCCGGCGACAAGCTTTACATCATCCAGTCCGGCAAGGTGAAGATCGGCCGCAAGTCTCCCGACGGCCGCGAGAACCTGCTCGGCATCTTCGGCCCGTCCGACATGTTCGGCGAACTGTCCATTTTCGACCCGGGCCCGCGGACGTCCAGCGCGACGACCGTGACCGAGGTCCGCGCGGTGACGATGGACCGCCCGGCGCTGCGGCAGTGGATCTCCACCCGCCCGGAGATCGCGGAGCAGTTACTGCGCGTGGTCGCCCGTAGGCTGCGCCGGACGAACAACATGGTCGCCGAGCTGATCTTCACCGACGTCCCGGGCCGCGTGGCGCGTGCGCTGCTGCAGCTCGCGCAGCGTTTCGGCAGCCAGGAAGCCGGTCTGCTGCGGGTCACGCACGACCTGACGCAGGAAGAGATCGCCCAGTACGTCGGCGCTTCGCGCGAGACCGTCAACAAGGCCCTCGCCGACTTCGCGCACCGCGGCTGGCTGCGGCTCGAAGGCAAGAGCGTCCTGATCCTGGACCCGGAGCGCCTGGCCCGCCGCGCCCGCTAGATCTTTCACCGCAACTGCCGCAAGTAGTCCTCTACTTGCGGCAGTTGTGCTTTCAACCACCGCATCCAGAGGACGAACCGCGCCCACCAGGCACCCGACGCGCCCGACAAGGTGACCGGCGGACCGTCTCCCCGGAAGCGCGTCAGCGCGATGGGGAGACTTCACCCCGCGCGCCTCTTTTCGGGCCGAAGGCCCACGGAAACATTTTGCGGGGCGCCCTTCGCGCTGACGGAAGCATTTCGCATGGCTGCGCCCTGCGAAATGTTTCCGTCAGCGCGCGGGCAGGCAAAGAGCCGGGCGCCACCCCCGACGTGGCGCACCGGCTCTTCGCTGTGCGCGGACCATCCCCCGACGATCCGCGCTCCCCGCCCTCCGGAACAAGGCCCCGACCCGTACGCCGGAGGGAGCTGGAGATTTTGTGTTTTGTCGTACAACCATCCACGGCCGTCGGCCGTGGATACAAGTTCTTTCACTCTCAAGGACGCCATCTGCGTCGATTTGTTGCCCCGAACGACTCAAAATCGACTGACTGTTACCTGATCGTGACGAACTTGCGCACTTCAAGGACGCTAGTACCCGAAACCCAGGGGTGACAAACCTTACCGCCGCAGATCTGGTACTCGCGTACCAAAGTAGTTCATACTGGTACGCGTGTCCCAGTCTGTGTCCGCTTCCGCCGAGAGCCACCGCACTTCCCTCGCCGACTACAAGGCCGCGCTGACCGCGCCCGGATCTCGCGGGGCGGTCATCGCGTCCCTGCTCGCCCGCCTGCCGATCGCGATGATCGGCATCTCCGCGCTGCTCTACGTCCAGCGTGAGACGGGCTCCTTCGCCTCGGCCGGACTGGTTTCGGCCGGGTCGCTGGTGGGTGTCTCCGTCGGGGCGGTCGTGCAGGGGCGGCTCATCGACCGCTTCGGCCCGACGCGGCCGCTGCTGGTCACCACGGTGCTCTTCGCGCTGGCGATGACCGGGCTGGTGTTCGCGATCGAGGCGCACGCGCCGACGCTCGTCCTGGTCCCGCTCGCCTTCGGCACCGGCATCACGGAACCGATGGTCGGTTCGGCCTCGCGGGCGCTGTGGACACGGCTGCTGCCCGCCGGGCCGACGCGGAACGCCGCCTTCTCCTACGAAGCGATCAGCATGGAGGTCTTCTTCATCCTCGGTCCCGGGTTCGCCGGGCTGCTGATCGCCGCGCCGTGGGCGGGCACCGGCATCGTGACCGGCTCGCTGACGATGATCGCGGGCGCGGTGCTGTTCGCGCTGAGCCCGACCGTGCGGGCCTGGGGACCGGCGCCGTCGTCGGGCGGGAAGCTGCTCGGCGCGCTGGCCAGCCCCGGGATGCGCACGCTCGCGCTCGCCGCGCTGGGCTTCGGTGCCGTGATCGGGTTCGTCGAGGTCGCCGTCCCGGCGGCCGCCACCGAGGCGGGGAACACCTCGATCGGCGGGCTGCTGCTGTCGGCCTGGTCGGTCAGCTCGGTCGCGTTCGGGGTCGCGTACAGCCTGCGGCCGTGGCCGCGTCAGATGGGCCTGCGGCTGCCGGTGCTGCTGGCCGGGTTCGGCGCGCTGGTGGCGCTGCTCGCGCTGCCGGGGTCGCTCTGGGGCCTCGCGCTCGCCATGCTCGCCGCGGGCGCGCTCATCACGCCGCAGTCGACGACGCATTCGGCGGCCATCGAGATCGCCGCGCCGAAGGGCACGGCGGCCGAGGCGTTCGGCTGGGTGCTCACCGCGGTGACCCTCGGCCTCGCGTTCGGGCAGTCGATCAGCGGTTACCTCGTCGAGCACGCGGGGCACGAAGCGGCCTTCCTCGCCGCCGGCGCCGTCGGGTTCGCACTCGCCGCGGTGGTGTGGCTGCTGCGCGGCACCTTCCGGCCTCAGCCGTCCGGAGCCGTCGCCGAAGCCCCCGAACTTGTCGGTGCCGCCCGCTAGCTTGCGGGCATGGACCTGACTGCCGCCACCCGCTCCCTCTCGTCCGCCGTTTCCGCCGCCGCACGGCTGCTCTCGGCCCGGTCCGGCCTGCTCCTGCGCGCCGGACGGGACGGCCTGACCGTCGGCGGCAACGACAGCGAACGAGCGGTCCGCCTGACCTGTGACGCCGTCGTGCACACCGACGGCGAGGTCCTCGTCCCGGCCGGTCCGCTCGCGGAGACGTTGCGCATGCTCGAAGACGACCTGGTGCGCCTGGTCGTCGAGGGATCGCGGCTGGCCGTGCGAGTGGAAGGCGGCCGGTTCGCGCTGCCGTTGCTGAGCCGCGAACTGCGGCTCCAGGAGATGCCACCCAAGGTGTCCGAAGTGGACGGTGCCGCGCTGGCGACGGCGCTGCGGACGGTCGCGGGCACGGCGGCCAAGGACGACGCGCTTCCGATGTTCACCGGCGTCCGGGTGCAGAGCTTCAGCCGCGAGCTGCGGCTGACGGCGTCCGACAGGTACCGGATGGCCGTGGCCACGCTTCCGCTGCGCGCCG
Source organism: Amycolatopsis azurea DSM 43854 (assembly GCF_001995215.1). Taxonomy (GTDB): domain Bacteria; phylum Actinomycetota; class Actinomycetes; order Mycobacteriales; family Pseudonocardiaceae; genus Amycolatopsis; species Amycolatopsis azurea. The sequence goes on along the minus strand of NZ_MUXN01000001.1, from coordinate 15,868 downwards.
AAGGCGAGCCGATCGACGCGCTCGTCCCGGCCGGCCTGCTCGCCGAGACGGCGAAACAGGCACGCGGCACCGTCGGCCTGCACGGAGACGGGACCAGGTTCGGGCTGAGCTGGGCGGGCGTCACCGTCACCACCGCCGTGCTCGACGCGGGATTCCTGTCCGAGAAGCTGATCGAGTCGTCCACAGTGGACACGACGGTCGAGGTCTCCGCCGACGCGCTGGCCGCCGCGGTGCGCCGGGTGGGCGTCTACGCGGACGAGCGGCGGGTGCTGACGCTGGAGGTCGGCGACTCGCAGCTGCGCCTGGCCAGTTCCAAGCAGGACACCGGGGAGGCCGAGGAGACACTGAAGGCCGAGGTCTCCGGCGGCCGGACGTCGCCCTCGTTCCAGGCGCGCTACCTGCTGGACGCGTTGCAGGGATTCGCCGGGGAACGGGTACGGCTCGACATCCAGCCCGGGATGCGGGCCTGCGTCATCCGCGCGGTGGAGCCGGGCGACGTGGAACTGACGTATTACGTGATGCCGATGCTCCCACGCTGAGACGGCGCCGTGTCGCGAAAGCCACTTTCACAACGTTGAAGGTTGCGAAAGTGGCTTTCGCAACGCTTCGAGGACTTCACCACGCTGATCGCTGACTAACACCAGTCCGTGAAGGAACCGTCCTGGCCACTCACGAGAGGTCAGACGGAAGCGGCCTTCACGGCGGCTTCGATCTCGCCGAACGAAGGGTTCACCATCGCCGTCGAGCCCACGAAAACCGTCGGGACGACCTCGTTGCCGTCCGCCACCGAGCGCACCCGCGCGGCGGCCTCCGGGTCCTCCCAGATGTTGACCCGCTTGACCTTGAAGCCGCTCTTCGACAGCGGCCGCTCCAGCGCGGCGCAGAACCCGCATCCGGGGCGCCAGTAGAACTCGACCTCGACGTCACTCATTCGCCGTCCTCCGACCTCAGGTAGTCCAACTGTGCCTGCACACTCCACTCGGCGGGCGCCCACAAGGCCTTGTCGACGTCGGCGTAGACGACCTCGACGACCTGGCGCGGGGTGGCGTCCGCACCGAGTTCCTTCAGTGCCGAACGCACCTGATCCAGCCGTTCTTCCCGGTGCGCCAGGTACTCGCGCGCGGTCGCGGCGAGGTCGGGCAGTTCCGGGCCGTGCCCGGGCAGGCCGGTGGTGCCCTCGGGCAGTGCGATGAGTTTGCGCAGCGAGCGCAGGTAGTCGCCGAGGTCGTGCAGCACGGTGGTGCCTCGGCCGAGGATGGTGTCACCGGTCAGGATCTGCCCGTCGGACACCAGGCAGATCGAGTCGCCGGTGTGCCCCGGCGTGTGCAGCACCGAGAGCCGCAACCCGGCCGCCTCGATCACCTCACCGTCCACAAGGGACTTCCCGCCGGCGCAGAGCGACTCGTCGAACGCCCGCACCGGAGCACCGGTCCGCTCGGCGAACCAGGGCGCGCCCTCGGCGTGGTCCGGGTGATGGTGGGTCAGGACGATCAGCTCGACGTCGCCGGTTTCCGCCAGCAGGGTCAGGTGCTCGACGTCCTCGTGACCGGGGTCGACGACCACGGAACCGGACGCGCCCGGCCCGCGCAGCACCCAGGAATTGGTGCCCTCCAACGTCATCGAGGACGGGTTGTGCTCCAGCAGCACGGAAGCCGTCGGCGTCACCCGGCGCAGCACGCCGTACGCGGGGGCGCTCATGCCGGGTCCATGACGACGCGGACCTTGTCGCCCTCGCGCACCAGCGTCGGCATGATCTTCACGATCTCGCGTTCGACGGCCTGCGCCGCGGCGGCCGAGCCGAACTCGCCCAGTTCGGCGAGGGTGATCCAGGTCGGTGGCATGAGCATGCGGCGCCCTTCCTTGGCGTCGGCGATGGCCTCTTCCGGTCGCTGCCAGCCGGTGCTGACGGCCTCGGAGGTGGCGCTGTCCGCCTCCTGCCCCTCGGGCAGGACGGCGACGAAGAAGCAGGTGTCGTAGCGGCGCGGTTCCTGCGGCGGGGTGAGCCAGTTCGCCCACGGGTGCAGGAGATCCGCGCGCAGCGTCAGGCCGTTCGCTTCGAGGAACGCGGCGAGGGAGAGTTCACGGGAAACCAGCTTCTCGCGGGCTTCCTGGTAGGGCGTCGTGTCGGTGACGACGGCGTCCCCGATGCTCGCGAGCAGCACCCCGGACTCCTCGAACGTCTCCCGCACGGCCGCGCACACCAGGGCGCGGGCGAGCGATTCCCCGCAGCCGAAGCGTTCCGCCCACCAGGCGGGCTCCGGGCCCGCCCAGCTCACCGAGGCGTCGACATCGCGGGAATCCACGCCGCCGCCGGGGAAGACGGTCATCCCACCCGCGAACGGCATGCCCTTCACCCGGTGCTGCAGGAACACCTCGACGCCTTGCGCGCCGTCGCGGAGGAGGATCACGGTCGCCGCGTCCTTGGGCGTCACCGGCTCGCCGTCGGCGTTGGCGCGGGTGCCCACCCCGGCCCCCACCGGGATGTCGAATGTCAGTTCTTCAGCCACACCCGCAACCTAACATCGCAATTAGTCCTCTGGATGCGGTAGTTGCGCGTGCAACCACCGCATCCAGAGGACGAAATGCGCAGGAATTGCTAGGACCAGCTCGAACCGCTGCTGCGCGAAGCACCGTTCAGCCGGATCTTCGCCGCTTCGGCGCGCTCCCGTTCGGCGAGCTCGGCGTGCAGCTCGCGCAGAAGGGCGCGGTCGCGCTCGCTCAGGCTGGGGTCGTCGAGGTCGAGAGCGGGCAGCTCGACGACCTCGTGCATGCTCGGCTTGCCCGAGGCGATCTCACGGCCCTTTTCCGGGTCCTCCTTGAGCGCCTGGCGCAGCTGCGCCACTTCGGCCGGGGTCAGGTCGGCCGTGCGCTCGGCACGGGTCTCCGCCCGCGACTTGCGCGGCGGTGCCTGCTCCGCCGAAGACACGGCCGAAGACGGCGACGGCGCGGCCGGCGCGGGCGCCTGCTGCACGATCGGCACCACCGGCGCGATCGGCTCGACCGGTTCGTGGCCGCCGCTGCCCACCGGCCGCAGCCCGTGCCTGCTCGGCTGCTCCTTGGACGGCTCGGAAGCCGGGGCGGGAGCGGGCGGCGGGGTCATCGGCTCGGACCGGTAGTCACTGGTGTGGGTGCTCCCGGTGACCCAGACCGGGCTGGCGGCCGACGACGCGGCCTGGTGGTACGCGGACCGCGCGACACCCGGTCCCGCGACCTCGACGACCGAGCGGATGCCCGCGCGGCGAAGCGCGGTGTCCACCCGGAACGCGACCGCGGGCGGATTGCCCTCGGGCCCGATCTCGACCAGGACCACGCGCTGCGGCAGCGCGCCGGGCACGCTGCCGGCGGGTGTGTTCCGCCACACCGCGTGCACCGACCGGACGTCCGGCAGCACCTGCAGGGTGCGGTCGAGCGCCTCGGCGAGGCCGAATTCCGGCTGGTTCTCGCCGGTGAACCGGTGCGTGAGCACCGACTCGTCCTCCTCGACGAGCAGGTCGTTCGCCAGGGTGGCGTCGGACCGGCTCATTTCGAGGACGAGCGCGAGCTCGCGCTGCTCGGACGAGCTCACCGGGATCTTCCCCGCGATCAGGGTCCCGGTGGTGAGCTCCACCGCTTCGTCGATGTGCGCACGCGCGATCAGCTCACGCGCTTCGGTCAAAGCACTGTCGTCGATTCGACCCGCCAGGGCCAGTAACAGGTTGTGCAGGCGCAGGGGCACCGAGAACCCGTCCATGGGCGGGCCGTCGTGGACCTCCACCATTGCTCTGCTCCCTCCCGGCTCGCCTGGTGGTGCGAGCGTTAAGCGGCGACCAGCCGACTTCCGGTGTCCACCGCGCCCACACAGACCAGTTCGGAGCTGGCGAGCGCGGTGCGGTGATAGCCGGTGAGGTCGATGCTCGGCGGGAGAACCTCGACGCCGGGCTCCTCGTCACCCAGCACGCGCAGGACGCGCTGCAGTTCGCCGGTCAGCCTCGGCAGCCCGTTCGTCGCCGTGACCAGGAGGACTCGTTTCGCCCCACCCTCGCCGACCACACCGAGGTGTCGCCAGCTTTGCCGCACTTCACCCACATCCGGCCGCCCCCGCAACGTCGCGTGGATCAATACGGACACAGAGTCGACGGAGTTCACCCATTCGGGCGCACTCTGCGTGAATGTGTACCTGGTCTCGGTGACGTCGTCTACCCCCAGGGTGGAACTCACCTGATGCCAGTCGGCCCCGTGAGGAATGAGCCCGGCGACTAGCAGGCGATACTCGGTTTGGTCCAGGTCGATCCTGTGCTTAAGCAAAGACCGGGGCAGGGTCCGCGCGAGCGTGCCCATCGCGCCCTCGCCCAGCCAGTCGCGGAACCGCCACAGGAGCTGGTCCGGCAGGCGTCCCGCCAGCCGGAGCAGGAGTTCGTGCGAGGACTTCTCGATGTCCGGATCCATCTACTTCACCTCCACGATCAGTTCGATCTCGACCGGCGCCCCGATCGGCAGCTCGGCGACCCCGACGGCCGACCGGGCGTGGATGCCCGCCTCGCCGAAGATCTCCCCGAGCAGCTCGGACGCGCCGTTGATCACCGCGGGCTGACCGGTGAAGCCCTCCGCGGACGCCACGAACCCGACGACCTTGACCACGCGCGCGATGTTGTCGAGCCCGACGACCGAGTCGACCGCGGCGAGGGCGTTGAGGATCGACGTCCGCGCGTACTGCTTCGCCTCTTCGGGGCTGACCTCGGCGCCAACCTTGCCGGTCGCTTCGAGCTCGCCCTTCACGAAGGGCAGCTGCCCGGACGTGTAGACGTACGAACCGGTGCGGACGGCGGGCACGTAGGCCGCCAGCGGTGCGGCGACGCCGGGCAGTTCGATACCGAGCTCGGCGAGTCGATCGGTCCAGGTCATGGCTTCAATCCCTCAGTTCTTGGCTCGTTTGAGGTAGGCGACGTGCTGCTCGCCGGTCGGGTTCGGGAGCACGGTGACAAGCTCCCAGCCGTCCTCGCCCCACTGGTCGAGGATCTGCTTGGTGGCGTGGATCAACAGGGGGACGGTCGCGTACTCCCACTTGGTGGCGCTCATGCCCGGGAGCGTAGCCAAACCGGCAAGGGCGCCCGACACACATGCGGCAAACCCTCTCGTGACCGGCTCGCCGATTTCCCGTCGATGTGTTTCACTTCACACCTACTCGGGAGTAGATAGGACGTTGACATGCGGACAACGAAGTCCCTCGCCGTCGCCTTCCTGGCCGCGGCCCTTGCCCTGATCTGCGTTTCACCGGCGAACGCCGACGAGAAGCTTCCCGTTCCGTGGACTCTCGCGGCGGCGCTGCCCGCGCAGGCGGCGAACCCCGGCGGCCCGCCGCCCGGCGCGAACGACTTCGGCTGCCGTCCGAGTGCCGCGCATCCGAACCCGGTCGTGCTCACCCACGGCCTCGGCGCCAACCAGACGGTGAACTGGCAGACGTACAGCCCCTTGCTCAAGAACAACGGGTACTGCGTCTTCTCCCTGACCTACGGGGTCCCCGGCGAGCCGCTGCCGATCTATCAGCCCGGCGGACTCCTGCCGATGGAACAGAGCGCGAAGGAACTCTCGGCGTTCGTCGACAAGGTGCTCGGCGCGACCGGCGCGTCCAAGGTGGACATCCTCGGGCATTCCGAGGGCACGCTGATGCCTTCCTATTACGTGAAGTTCCTCGGCGGAGCGTCCAAAGTGGACAAGTACGTGAGCCTCACCCCGCTTTGGGACGGCACGACGCTGTTCGGCGCTTCGCAGCTGTACGCGCTCGCGAGCGCGCTGGGCCTGGCGCCCGGGATCAACGGGATCCTCGACCCGGTCTGCGGCTCGTGCCGCCAGTTCCTGCGCGGTTCCGAATTCCTCACGAACCTGCGCTCCGGCAACGGCGTCTTCCAGCCGGGTGTGACGTACACGAACATCCTGACCCGCTACGACGAAGCCGTCGTCCCGTACACGAGCGGGCTCGGGAAGGGGCCGAACGTGAAGAACATCGTCCTGCAGGACGGCTGCCTGCTGGACCTGGCGGAGCACGCCGGGGTCGCCGCCGACCGCAACGCGGCCGGTCACGTCCTCAACGCGCTCGACCCGGCGCACGCGAAGCCGGTGCCGTGCGTGCCCGCGACCCCGATCGGGAGCTGACCGCTCCGCTAACGTGAGGTCCCGTGGAGACCTGGCGTGTGGTCGCGACCGTCCTGCTCGCCGCGGCCGGGCTGCCGCTGGTGCTGGTCCTGATGGCCAAGGCCCGGGACCGCCGGAACAGCTCGGGAGCGGTCGCGATCACCGGCGCGGTGGCCTTCGTGGTGCTCCTGCTGCTCGGTGTGGTGATGCTCACGGTCCTGCCCGGCGTCCTGACCTGGGTCATCGTCGCCGTGGTCGCGGCCGCGCTCGGCGTCATGATGCTGGCAAGCTGACCACTCAATTAGGGTGGGACCGGTGAGCACTCCCCTTGCCGGCTGGACCGACGAACTCGCGAGAGCCAGGCTGCATTTCGTCACCGGTAAGGGCGGGACGGGCAAGACCACGCTCGCCGCCTCCCTGGGCCTCGCGCTCGCCAAGGGCGGGCGCCGTGTCCTGCTGATCGAGGTCGAAGGCCGCCAGGGCATCGCCCAGCTCTTCGACACCGAGCCGCTGCCGTACGCCGAGCAGCGCATCGCGGCCGTCCCCGGCGGCGGTGAGCTGCGCGCGCTGCACATCGACGTCGAGGCCGCGCTGCTCGAATACTTCGAGATGTTCTACAACCTGGGCTTCGCGGGGCGCACGCTGCGGCGGATGGGCGCGATCGAGTTCGCCACCACGCTCGCGCCGGGTCTGCGCGACGTCCTGCTCACCGGGAAGATCAAGGAATGCGTCGGCCGCACCGAATCGGACGGCCGCCACACCTATGACGCCGTCGTCGTCGACTCGCCGCCCACCGGCCGGGTCGTGAAGTTCCTCGACGTCACCAAGGCGCTGACCGATCTCGCCAAGACCGGCCCGATCCGCGGCCAGGCCGACGGCGTCGTCCGGCTGCTGCACTCCGGTGAGACCGCCGTCCACCTGGTCACGCTGCTGGAAGAGATGCCGGTGCGGGAGACCGTCGAAGCGGTCGCCGAACTCGACGGCGCGGATCTGCGCCCCGGCGCGGTCCTGGTCAACCGGGTCCGCCCGCCGCGGCTGCCCGCCCGTTCGGTGACGGCCGCGGCCGACGGCCGTGTCGACGCCTCACGGGTCCGCGCCGGGCTCGCGTCGGCCGGGCTGAACCTGCCCGACAGCACCCTCGACGCGCTGGTCGAAGAGACCGTCGAGCATGCCGTCCGGGTCGCCGCCGAACAACGCGCCCGCGAGCAACTGTCCGAAGCGGATCTTCCCGGCCTCGAACTGCCGGACCTGACCGACGGCGTCGACGTCGCGGCGCTCTACGACCTCGCCGAAGCGCTGACCGAGCAGGGGGTGCGCTGATGCCGGACGACATCCTGGAGATCGACAAGCTGATCGACGATCCGGAGAGCCGGGTCATCGTCTGCTGCGGGTCCGGCGGCGTCGGCAAGACGACCACCGCGGCGGCGTTGGCGTTGCGCGCGGCCGAACGCGGACGGCAGACGGTGGTGCTCACCATCGACCCGGCCCGGCGGCTGGCGCAGGCGCTCGGCCTGCGCGAACTGGGCAATCACCCGAAGCAGGTGCAGGTCGAAGGCTTCGAGCCCAAGGGCGAACTCTGGGCGATGATGCTCGACATGCGCCGCACCTTCGACGACATGGTGCGGGTGCACGCCGGCCCGGAGCGCGCCGAACAGCTCTTGCAGAACCCCTTCTACCAGACCATTTCCACGTCGTTCTCCGGCACGCAGGAGTACATGGCGATGGAGAAGCTGGGGCAGCTCGCGGCCACCGACGAATGGGATCTGATCATCGTCGACACGCCGCCGAGCCGGTCCGCGCTGGACTTCCTCGACGCGCCGACACGGCTTTCGAGCGCGCTCGACGGCAGGATGATCCGGCTGCTCACCGGTCCGGCCAAGGCGGGCGGCTGGGGTCTGCGCAAGGTCGTCAACGCCGGGTTCTCGATGTTCGCGAAGGCCGTCTCGACGATCATCGGCGGCCAGTTGCTGACCGACGCTTCGGCGTTCATGCAGGCCTTCGACAGCATGTTCGGCGGCTTCCGCGAACGCGCGCGCAAGACCTCCGAGCTGCTGCGGTCCGGCGGGACGTCGTTCCTCGTGGTCGCCGCGCCGGAGCCGGACGCGCTGCGCGAGGCGTCCTACTTCGTGGAGCGGCTTTCGGAAGAGAGCATGCCGCTGGCCGGGCTGGTCGCGAACCGGACGCATCCGGTGCTCGCCCCGCTGTCCAGCGCCGAAGCCATCGCGGCCGCCGAACAGCTGGCGAAGGGCGAGACCAGCGCTCCGCTGGCCGAAGCCGTCCTACGCCTGCACGCGGACCGGGTCGCGCTGGCCGATCGGGAGACGCGGCTGCTCGCCAGGTTCACGCGGGCGCATCCCGAGGTCCCGCTGGTGCGGGTGCCCGCGCTCCCCAGTGACGTGCACGATCTCGAAGGCCTGCGCGACATCGGCACACGCCTAGCCACCCAGTCCTGATCCTTCCGTGAAGGACCTCTTCCCTACCTTGGACTCAGGGAAGGGGCCCTTCACGGAATGAAGATCACGAGACTCGGACGCGTACGTCTTCCTCTTCGTCGATCCCGGTGAAACTGCGCTTCGCCGCTTCGAGCAGGTCCGCCCAGCTTGAAACGTCCGGCCGCCGCCTCAGCAGCGCCCGCCGTTCCCGTTCGGTCATACCTCCCCAGATGCCGAAGTTGATCCGGCCATCGAGCGCCTCGGCGAGGCATTCCGTCCTGACCGGGCATCCGAGGCAGACCGCCTTGGCCCGGTTCTGTTCCGCCCCCCGGACGAACAAGCCGTCCGGATCGGTGTCGCGGCACGACGCATTGACTCGCCAGCTCGACTGGTTGGTTTCCATACCCCCAGCTCCCTACCCTGGTGTTCGACACACCACGGGGGGACGAAAAGCCTGCGCTCCTGCCCCCATGAGCGTGTCTCCCTGTGTGCTCACGTCGGTTGAGCCGGCACCTCCCCGGTGCCGGGTGCCTCCGTTCGGTCGAATGCGACTGCCGCTCGCACTCACCCGTCTGTCGGCTTTTTCATACGTGAGACGTTGACGGACTGTAAGGGCCCTCGGTTCCCTCCGCCAAGCCCTAGAATGCCTCCGACTACCAGCTGTCACTCCATGGGGTCGGTTTCGTGACCAAATCCCCACCGACAGCTAGGTGACGTCACGGTGGGCTAACGGGATCCGCGTACCCTGGTCCGCGTGCGCAAAACGGACGGTCTGCTGAAGCTCATTGGCCTGTGTGTGCTCGCTGGGGTGCTGGTCGCGGGGATGTTGTTCCCGGTGGCGGGTGCCGCGGGCGTTCTCTCCAACCAGGCGAGCGAGACCGTCGACAAGACATCTTCGGATCTCGCGGACATTCCGCCGCCCCTGGTGACGACGATCACCGACAACACCGGCAAGCAGATCGCGACGCTGTACAAGCAGTACCGCATCCCCACCAACGAGACGCAGATCAACGACGCCATGAAGTGGGCGCTGATCTCGGTCGAGGACAAGCGCTTCTACGAGCACAACGGGGTGGACTGGAAGGGCACGCTGCGCGCGGCGGTCAGCAACACCACCGGCGGGGACACGCAGGGCGCGTCGACGCTGACCCAGCAGTACGTCAAGAACTACTTGATCAACGTCGTCTACCGGGACGACAAGCCGGGCCAGAAGCGCGCACAGGAGCAGTCGGTCGCCCGGAAGCTGAAGGAAGCCCGGATCGCGATCCAGCTGGAAACCAAGCTGAACAAGATGCAGATCCTGACCGGCTACCTGAACGTCGTCGAGTTCTCGCGTGAGATCTTCGGCGTCGGCGCGGCCGCGAACGCGTACTTCAACACGCCCGTCGAGAAGCTCACGGTGCCGCAGGCCGCGCTGCTGGCCGGTCTGGTGAACAACCCCGCCGTCAACGACCCGTGGAAGAGTCCGGCGAAGGCGACCGAACGTCGGAACCTGGTGCTGGACCGCATGGTCGACAACAAGAAGCTCGCGAAGGCGGACGCGGACCGGTTCAAGGCCGAGCCGCTCGGCGTCGTCGAAGGCGGTCCGCAGAAACCCGCGTCGAACTGCGTCGGCGCCGGGACGGAAAACGGTTTCTTCTGCCAGTACGTCGAGGACTACCTCCTCAAGAACGGCATGACGAAGGACGATCTCTACACCGGCGGCTACCAGATCAAGACCACTTTGGACGAACGGGCGAACCACGAGGCCAAGATGTCGGCCGAAGCCCAGGTCAAGAAGACCCAGGACAACGTCGCGAACACGCTCTCACTGGTGAAGCCGGGCAAGCAGCGGCACGAAGTCGTGGCGCTCGCGGCGAACCGTGACTACGGGCTGCACGAAGACCAGGGCCAGACGACGTTCGCGTTGCCTTCCGGCGTCTACAACACCGCGGGCGCGGGCTCGGCGTACAAGGTCTTCACCAGCGCCGCGGCATTGGAAGCCGGCGTGGCCGGGATCAACAGTTCGCTCCCGGTGCCCGATCTCTACGTCTCCAACGTGTTCGCCGGTGGTCCGAAGAAGTGCCCCGTGGCTCCCCGGCCCCCTGCCGGGCCAGGCGGCAACTGGTACTGCGTCGGCAACGCGGGCGACTACAACCCCGCCGGTGGCGCCATGTCGATGCAGCAGGCGCTGGCGACCTCGCCGAACACGGCGTTCGTGGCCCTGGAGGACCGGCTCGGGAGCACCGGCCCGGTCGTGGAAATGGCGCGCAAGCTCGGCATGCGCGACACCATGGCCAGCAACCGCGGCGGTGGCACCGTCGACCCGAACTCCAAGGACGACGGCGTCAACATCAATCAGCTCCAGGCGTACGGGCCGAGGCCGGGCTGGAACGGATCCGGTGCGTTCACCCTCGGCGTGAGCCCGCTGTCCGGGCTGGAACTGGCGAACGTCGGCGCCACGATCATGAGCGGCGGCGTCTGGTGCCCGCCGACTCCCCTCTCAGGTGTCACCGACCGGGACGGAAAGCCGGTTCCTGTCAAGGAAGCCGCCTGCGAGCAGGTGGTGCCCGAAGGCCTCGCCAACACTCTCGCGGTCGGAATGAGCAGGGACAGCGCGCCCGGCGGCACGTCGTTCGGTGCCGCGAACGGCGCCAGGTGGAACCGGCCGGTGATCGGCAAGACCGGGACCACCCAGAGCAACGGCGCCGGGTCGTACCTCGGGGCCACTCCGCAGCTCGCGGGCGCGGCGATGGTGTTCCGTCCGAAGGGTGGAAGTGGCGGTCTCTGCTACCTCGGCCCGGGCAACGTGTCCACCCGCGGCTGCGAAAACATGTGGGGCGGGAAGACGCCGGCGCAGACCTGGTTCGGGGCGATGTCGAAGATCCTCGAAGGCCAGGAAGCGCTGCCGTTGCCGCAGCCGGACCCGAAGTACATGGGCGGCGGACGCTGACTTCGTTTTCGTGGCCGGCTTCCCTCCCTCAACAGCCGAAACTACCCATAGTCAACAGCATCTCGCATTGTGTAACTGTTGAGCGGCGTTGAGGGGAACACGGGTTGGCGCGTTCGCGGCCAGCGAGTGCGCCACCCGACTCCGACTACTTACAGCGAGCGAAAGAGGCCATTCAAGCGATTCTCAGGCTTCGCCGGAATGGGGGCGGACGATCACCACCGACGAGCACGTAAACTGGACATCGTGAGCACGCTGAGTAACAACAGTACGTCGGGGGCGACGGTGCGGCGCTTGGCCGTGGGAACCGTCGCTCTGGGAGCCGCGACCCTCGGTTACGCAGTCGGTATCGAAAGGCGCCGGTGGACGCTCCGGACCGCGGAGCTTCCGGTCCTCGCCGCAGGGGCGAAACCCTTCACGATCCTCCACATCTCGGATCTGCACATGCTTCCCGGTCACGTGAGCAAGCAACGCTGGGTAGCCGCGCTCGACGAGCTCGAACCGGATCTCGTCGTCAACACCGGTGACAACCTGTCACATCACCAGGCCGTGCCGTCCGTGCTGCGCGCGCTCGGCCCCCTGCTCGACCGGCCCGGCGTGTTCATCTTCGGCAGCAACGACTACTACGCACCGAAGCCGAAGAACCCCGCGCGCTACCTCATGCCGAAGGGCAAGAAGAAGCGGATCCACGGCGAGCACCTGCCCTGGCGCGACCTGCGCGCGGCCTTCGTCGAACACGGCTGGGACGACCTCACGCACGTCCGCCGCACCATCGAGGTCGCCGACCAGTACGTGTTCACCGCCGGCGTCGACGACGCCCACCTCCGCCGCGACCGCTACGCCGACATCGCCGGCCCGGCCGACACCGGCGCGGCCGTCCGCATCGGCGTCACCCACTCCCCGGAGCCCCGTGTCCTCGACGAGTTCGCCGGTGACGGCTACGACCTCGTCCTCGCGGGGCACACCCACGGCGGGCAGCTCCGCGTCCCCGGCTACGGCGCCCTCGTCACCAACTGCGAGCTCGACCGCACCCGTGCCCGCGGCGCGTCCCGTTGGGGCGCCCAGATGTGGCTGCACGTCTCCGCCGGTCTTGGCACGTCGCCGTACGCACCGGCCCGCTTCGCGTGCCCGCCCGAGGCGAGCCTGCTGACCCTCGTCCCACGGGGGACGACCAGCGAGAACCACCGGAAAGCAGCCCCCCGCAAAGCCCGAAACACCGTCCGCTAAACTTCTCCTCGACCCGCTAAGAAGTATCCGGGGTGTGGCGCAGCTTGGTAGCGTGCCTCGTTCGGGTCGAGGAGGTCGTGGGTTCGAATCCCGCCACCCCGACGCTAGATCAAGTAGGCCCCGCTCGCAGCTGATGCGAGCGGGGCCTACTTGCGTCACACCCGAACCCGAACCCGAACCCGACCACGATCCCCTCGCCCCTCCACCCCGCGAAAGCGCCCCCGCGCAGCCCCCGCCACTCCCAGGGGGGCGACCCCGGGTCCAGCGTATCGGCCAGGGGCGTCGGAACAGCAGGAAAGTGGGGGCGACGGGGCTGGTTGTCCACAACGGCGGGCGCGTGTGGACAAACCCGGGCACGTGTCCCCAATGCCACATTGGGGACACTGAGCGACACGAATGTGGCATTGGGGACACGCGAGGCGAGCCCCAGTCAGCGAGTCGCGAGAAGCTCGGTCCAGCACTGCGCGAAATCCCCGTCCCCCGACCGCGCCCAAGACCACGCCGAGCGGGCGGCCGAAGCGAGCTGATCCCGGTCCGGGGTCGTCGCGGTCTCCAGCGCCGTCACCAGACGCGCCTCCACGTACGTCGCCAGCGCCCGGTACGTCACGTCCGCGCGGTAGCGGGTTTTCGTTCGCACGTCAGTGAAACCCGCGGCGGTGACCGCGGCGGAGATCGAGCGCCCGGCGAACGGGTCGCCACCCGCACGACGGCACAACAGATAGTGCCCGCGAAGGGCGGCATCGACGTTCGCCGTCTTCGGCCGCAGCCGCGCCCGGCTCCAGTCCGATGTGGACAGTGCGAGCGCGCCGCCCGGCTTGAGCACCCGCCGGAGCTCCGCCAGCGCGGCACCTGGCTCCCGAAGATGCTCGAAGACGTCATGTGCGAAGACCACGTCCACGGACGCCTCGGCGAACGGCAAGGCACACGCGTCCGCCACCAGAAAGTCCACTGTGGACTTTCTGTGCCCGTTGTCGATACCGAGGGTGATCGAACCCGGCCCGCAGCCGACGTCGACGAACCCCATCCCCGGTCCGAACAGCGGTTGCGCGAACACGGCCCGTTCGACCGCCTGGCGCGCTGACCGCGCGGACACCGCGGCGCGCGGCGCGTTTCCCTCCAGCACCCCGCACACAGTACGGCTCCGGGGTGGCAGGATCGAGGGGTGAGCACGCAGCCAGGCAATGAATATCCGTCCGCGGCGGTCCCGGACCGCCTGTTCGAAGACGCCGAAGCCGAGGCCAAGTGGCGGGCCCGCTTCCACGCGCCGCGCATCTCGGTCCCCGAGTGGGCCATCGACGCCCCGGACGCGAACGTCTACGTCTCCAACGCCAGCGGCGTCTGGGAGGTCTACTCCTGGGACCGCTCGACCGGCGAGCACCGCCGCGTCACCGACCGCCCCAACGGCACGATGCACGCCACACCGTCGCCCGACGGGCGCTGGATCTGGTGGTTCAACGACACCGACGGCGACGAGTTCGGTTCCTGGGTCCGCGAACCGTTCGCGCCGGGGGCCGCCGCCGAACGCGCGGTGCCGGACGTCCACGACGGCTACCCCGCCGGGCTCGAGATCGGCACCCGCGTGATCGCGGTCGGCGTCTCGACCGACGACGGCAGCGAACTCTTCGCCCACATCGGCGGCGAGACCACGAGCTTCTACCGGCACGAGGACGACGCCGGGATCGCCTCGCTTTCCCGCGACGAGTCGCTGCTCGCGATCTCCCACTCCGAGCACGGTGATTCGCGACACCCCGCACTGCGCGTTCTGTCGACAAACGGCTTCACCACGGTTGCCGACAAGTGGGACGGTGAAGGCAAGGGCCTCGGCGCGCTGGAGTTCTCACCGGTCGCGGGCGACCAGCGGTTGCTGGTGCTGCACGAGCGGCGCGGCCGCGAGGAACTGCTGATCTGGGACACCGCCGCGGACACCGAGCGGGAGATCGAACTCGATCTGCCCGGCGAAGTGGTCGCGGGCTGGTACCCGGACGCGCGGGCGCTGCTGGTCGTTCACTTCCACCAGGGCCGCAGTTCCCTTCACCGGTACGACCTCACGAGCGGCGAGCTGTCCTCTTTGGACACTCCGCCCGGCCGGATCGGCGGCGCCGGGGTGCGGCCCGACGGCACCGTCGAGTACTCGTGGTCCAGTGCCGCGCGGCCGACGGCGGTGCGCGCGCGGACCGCGGACGGCGCCGACTCGGTCCTCCTCGAACCGCCGGGCGAGCGGGCGCCGGAGTCCGCGCCCGTCACCGACGCGTTCGTCGACGGGATCGGCGGGCAGATCCACGCGCTGGTCTCGCGCCCGGCCGACGCGCCCGAAGGCCCGCTTCCGACGGTCTTCTCCCTGCACGGCGGGCCGCATTCGGCGGACGAGGACCGGTTCTCCGCGTACCGCGCGGTCTGGCTCGACGCCGGTTTCGCCGTCGTCGAGGTCAATTACCGCGGCTCGACCGGCTACGGCTCGGCCTGGCGCGACGCCATCGAAGGCCGCCCCGGTCTGACCGAACTCGAAGACGTCGCCGCCGTGCACGACTGGGCCGTCCAAAGTGGACTCGCGGATCCGGAGAAGTGCGTGGTGAACGGCGCTTCGTGGGGCGGCTACCTGAGCCTGCTGGCGCTGGGCACCCAGCCCGCGCGGTGGGCGGCGGGGGTCGCGGGAGTGCCCGTCGCGGACTACGTCGCCGCGTACGAGGACGAGATGGAGCAGCTGCGCTCGTTCGACAGGGCGCTGTTCGGCGGTTCGCCGGAGACGGTGCCGGCGGTGTACCGGGAATGCTCGCCGATCACCTACGTCGAGGCCGTGACGGCACCGGTGCTGGTGCTCGCCGGGGACAACGACCCGCGCTGCCCGATCCGGCAGGTCGAGAACTACCTCGGCAGGCTCGCGAAGCGCGAGATCCCGTTCGAGTTCTACCGTTTCGACGCGGGCCACGGGTCGCTGGTGATCGCCGAGACGATCAAACAGACGGCGATCGAGGTGTACTTCGCGCTACGGGCCGTCGGACTCCGCTGACCTTCGGCGTGTTCGCGACCCTCGGCGCTTCGGAGGCTTCAGTGCTTCGGGAGCCTTCGGGCCGGTTGTCCACAGCGGAACCCCGTTGTGGACAACCGGCCCCTCCCGGCCCGCGATCGGCCGGAAACGTCCTACCCCCGCGATACGCTGGGTGCGGGGCCGTCC